>NZ_FNZM01000044.1 GCF_900109265.1 Paraburkholderia tropica | reverse complement strand
GACAACGTGTCGATCACGGTGAAGCTGATCGCTCCGATCGCGATGGAAGAAGGTCTGCGCTTCGCAATCCGCGAAGGTGGCCGTACCGTCGGCGCTGGCGTCGTCGCAAAGATCATCGAGTAAGTTTTTGCCAGTCTCGGTGATCGACTAAGTGGTTTCGGGGTGGTGGTTACCATCACCCCAAATGGTTTAGGGGTATAGCTCAACTGGCAGAGCGTCGGTCTCCAAAACCGAAGGTTGGGGGTTCGATTCCCTCTGCCCCTGCCAACTTTACGCGCTACGGCGCGTTGTTCTTTAAGGTGTTATGGCGAATCCTTCCGTCGAAACTGTAAATACTTCCAGCGACAAGCTGATGCTTGCAGCAGGTGTATTGTTGGTTGTGGCCGGGTTCGTAGGGTTCTACTGGCTCGGTAGCCAGGAGTGGTATGTCCGCGGTGCAGCGCTTGCAGTTGGCGTGATCGCGGGGGTGGTAGTCGGTCTTCTCTCGGCGCCCGGCAAGAGCTTCATCGCGTTTGCCAAAGACTCGTACAAAGAAGTTCGCAAGGTCGTCTGGCCGACTCGTAAAGAGGCCACGCAAACGACGTTGGTGGTCTTCGGTTTTGTGCTGGTAATGGCCATCTTTCTGTGGGTTTGCGACAAATCCATCGAATGGGTGATTTTCTCGGCGATTCTGGGTTGGAAATGATATGAGCGATACACCGGCATCCCCGAGCGGAAAACGTTGGTATGTGGTGCACGCCTACTCCGGCATGGAGAAGAGCGTGCAACGTGCGCTTCAAGAGCGCATCGATCGTGCCGGCATGCAAGACAAGTTTGGCCAGATCCTCGTCCCGACTGAAGAAGTCGTCGAGGTGAAGGGTGGTCACAAATCAGTGACCGAACGTCGTTTCTTCCCGGGCTACGTCCTGGTCGAAATGGAAATGACGGACGAAACGTGGCACCTCGTGAAGAACACGGCAAAGGTGACGGGTTTTGTCGGCGGGGCGCGTAATCGCCCGAGTCCGATTTCGCCGCGCGAAGTCGAAAAGATCATGTCGCAGATGCAGGAAGGCGTTGAGAAGCCGCGCCCCAAGACCCTGTTCGAAGTCGGCGAGATGGTCCGCGTGAAGGAAGGTCCGTTCACGGACTTCAACGGCAGCGTCGAAGAAGTCAACTACGAAAAATCGCGCGTCCGGGTCTCCGTCACCATTTTTGGCCGCGCCACACCAGTCGAACTCGAATTCGGCCAGGTCGAAAAGCTGTAAATCGAATACGACGGATCGCATCTTTGGTGCGGTCCGTTTTTCCGCGCTTACGGTCCGCGTCATGGCCGTAGAGGAGCGCCAGTAGTCCAGTCGGCTGTAGAAGATGTTTGGTACAGCGAAGATTGGGTGACAGCGCGCTACCACTCACCCGAACGCTCACGCGTTCCAAAGAGGTTTTCAACATGGCAAAGAAAATCATCGGCTTTATCAAGCTGCAGATTCCTGCAGGTAAAGCCAACCCGTCGCCGCCGGTCGGTCCGGCACTGGGCCAGCGCGGCCTGAACATCATGGAGTTCTGCAAGGCGTTCAACGCGCAGACTCAAGCTCTGGAACCGGGTCTGCCGATTCCGGTCGTGATCACCGCGTTCGCGGACAAGAGCTTTACGTTCGTCCTGAAGACGCCGCCGGCTACGGTTCTGATCAAGAAGGCAGCGAAGGTCGACAAGGGTTCGGCCAAGCCGCACACCGACAAGGTCGCTACGATCACGCGCGCACAAGCCGAAGAAATCGCCAAGACCAAGATGCCGGACCTCACGGCAGCCGATATGGATGCAGCGGTCCGCACGATCGCTGGTAGCGCCCGCTCGATGGGCATCGTCGTGGAGGGCGTGTAAATGGCTAAGATTTCGAAGCGTCAAAAGGCTCTGGCCGCCAAGATCGATCGCCAGAAGCAATACGCAATCGTCGACGCACTGTCGCTCGTGAAGGAATGCGCAACGGCGAAGTTCGACGAGTCGATCGACGTCGCAGTCCAGCTCGGCATCGATGCGAAGAAGTCGGACCAGGTCGTTCGTGGTTCGGTCGTTCTGCCCGCAGGTACCGGCAAGTCGGTTCGCGTTGCTGTGTTCGCGCAAGGTGAGAAGGCTGAGCAGGCTAAGGCAGCTGGCGCGGAAATCGTCGGCATGGAAGACCTCGCCGAGCAGATCAAGGGCGGCAACCTGAACTTCGACATCGTGATCGCTTCGCCGGACACGATGCGTATCGTCGGTACGCTGGGTCAGATCCTCGGCCCGCGCGGCCTGATGCCGAACCCGAAGGTCGGTACGGTTACGCCGGACGTCGCCACCGCGGTCAAGAACGCGAAGGCTGGTCAGGTGCAATTCCGTGTCGACAAGGCCGGTATCATCCACGCGACCATCGGCCGTGCTTCGTTCGAGCCGACCGCGCTGCGCAGCAACCTCGACGCGCTCCTCGAAGCGCTGACGAAGGCCAAGCCGGCAACGAGCAAGGGCGTGTACCTGCGCAAGATCGCTGTTTCGAGCACGATGGGTGTTGGCGTTCGCGTCGACCAGTCGTCGCTGGCAGCCTGATTGCCGCGGTAAGCGTCGCAACAAGTTTTGCCGCGCTGAAGTCTGGAACGTAGCTTGCTACCCAGATCGCAGTGCGGATTTAAAGGGCTTTGGGCGGTTGTGCGGCGGCAGTCTGCGCGGCACAACCGGTTGTCAAAGACCGTTGGCGGAAGTGCAGTCGTTGGGTGCTTCCTTAATGCAAAGCCAACGCAGATGGCGAACCCGAAAAAGTTTTGAAGTGCTGATGTGAGCTGAACCAGGTGGAAACGCCTGAAGATGCAAACTGATTTACTCCGGACTGGTCGGTCGCCGTTGTTGAACGCGGCATCTGGCGCAATCGCGTTGGGTGTCGAATCTGGAGGTTAACCGTGCCACTGAACAAAGAAGGTAAGCAGGCCGTCGTGGCTGAAGTCTCCGCGCAAGTCGCGAAGGCTCAGACCATGGTGCTGGCCGAGTATCGTGGAATCGCGGTTGGCGATCTGACCAAGCTGCGCGCGAAAGCGCGTGAGCAGCAGGTGTACCTGCGCGTGTTGAAGAACACGCTGGCGCGTCGCGCTGTCGAAGGTACCCCGTTTGCTCCGCTGGCAGAGCAGATGACTGGCCCCCTGATCTACGGCATCTCGGAAGATGCCATTGCTGCAGCGAAGGTCGTGAACGACTTCGCAAAGAGCAATGACAAGTTGGTCATCAAGGCTGGTTCCTACGAAGGCAAGGTGATGGACGTGGCAGGCGTGCAAGCGCTGGCCAACATCCCGAGCCGCGAAGAACTGCTCTCGAAGCTGCTGTTCGTTATGCAAGCTCCTGTCTCCGGCTTCGCGCGTGCACTCGCCGCGCTGGCAGAGAAGAAGCAAGCAGAAGCTGCTTAAGTTCAAGCAGCAGACGAACAAGCAAGAGCGAGCGAAGATCGCTAGCTGTTTCCGAATTCAAATCTGGAGTAATTTCAAATGGCAATCGCAAAAGAAGACATCCTCGAAGCCGTTGGCTCGATGTCGGTTCTCGAACTGAACGAACTGGTCAAGGCATTCGAAGAGAAGTTTGGCGTGTCGGCAGCTGCTGTGGCAGTCGCTGGCCCGGCAGGCGGCGGCGCAGCTGCTGCTGCTGAAGAGCAGACCGAATTCACGGTCAACCTGCTCGAAGCAGGCGCGAACAAGGTTTCGGTCATTAAGGCCGTTCGTGAACTGACGGGTCTCGGCCTGAAGGAAGCGAAGGACCTGGTCGACGGTGCACCGAAGCCCGTGAAGGAAGCGGTGCCCAAGGCTGCTGCTGAAGAAGCGAAGAAGAAGCTGGAAGAAGCCGGCGCGAAGGCTGAAATCAAGTAAGTTTCAGCGCGCTGTGCGAAGGCTGGCGGTTTTTACACCGCCGGCCTTTTTGTGCTTTGTGGGGACTGCGTTTTTGTGTTCGATTTTCAGGAGTCGGAGGCAGGATGCGGGACCCAGAAGCCAAAGAAAAACGTCTTGTTCAGGGTGAGTGCCAGAACGGCATGAAGGACATCCAGACGCACGACGCTTCTCTTTGTCTTCTGAAGCGACTGCAGAAGGCAAGTTTGGTCGGGCAGCGGGTAAGTTATGACAAGCCCAAATCCGCTGCCGTCAGCCAGCGGTTGGTAGAGGCCAACCACCAAGCTTCCAAGGCTCGCGAAGCCATCGGGTCTCAGTCGGTGAACACTCGGGTCGTCCTACCCGCCGTGATTCGGAGATCGTATGCAATATTCCTTCACCGAGAAGAAGCGTATTCGCAAGAGTTTCGCGAAACGCCCCATCGTTCACCAAGTTCCTTTCCTGCTGGCTACCCAGCTTGAATCATTCAGCACGTTCCTGCAAGCAGAAACGGCGAGCGCACAGCGCAAGTCGGAAGGTCTGCAAGCAGCGTTTTCGTCTGTTTTTCCTATTGTTTCCCATAACGGCTTTGCTCGTCTAGAGTTCGTCAGCTACATGCTGTCGCCGCCGGCATTCAACATCAAGGAATGCCAGCAGCGCGGTCTGACGTACTGCTCGGCGCTGCGCGCCAAGGTACGTCTCGTTCTGCTCGACAAGGAATCGCCGAGCAAGCCGGTCGTCAAGGAAGTGAAGGAGCAGGAAGTGTACATGGGCGAAATTCCGCTCATGACGCCGACCGGTTCGTTCGTCATCAACGGCACCGAGCGTGTGATCGTCTCGCAGCTGCACCGTTCGCCTGGCGTGTTCTTCGAACACGACAAGGGCAAGACGCACAGCTCGGGCAAACTGCTGTTCTCCGCTCGTATCATTCCTTACCGTGGTTCGTGGCTCGATTTCGAGTTCGACCCGAAGGACGTGCTGTACTTCCGTGTCGACCGCCGCCGCAAGATGCCGGTCACGATCCTGCTGAAGGCCATCGGCCTCACGCCGGAACAGATCCTCGCGAACTTCTTCGTGTTCGACAACTTCACGCTGATGCCGGAAGGCGCGCAGATGGAGTTCGTGCCGGAGCGTCTGCGTGGTGAAGTCGCGCGCTTCGACATTTCGGATCGCGAAGGCAAGGTCATCGTCCAGAAGGACAAGCGCATCAACGCGAAGCACATTCGCGACCTCGAAAGCGCCAAGACCACCTACATTTCGGTCCCCGAAGACTATCTGCTCGGCCGCGTTCTGGCGAAGAACGTCGTCGACGGCGACACGGGCGAAGTGATCGCGAACGCGAACGACGAAATCACCGAAGGTGTGCTCGACAAGCTGCGCGAAGCGAAGATCAAGGACATCCAGACGCTCTACACGAACGATCTGGATCAGGGTCCGTACATCTCGTCGACGCTGCGTATCGACGAAACCGCCGACAAGACGGCCGCGCGTATCGCGATCTACCGCATGATGCGTCCGGGCGAGCCGCCGACCGAAGAAGCGGTCGAGGCCCTGTTCAACCGCCTGTTCTACAGCGAAGAAGCGTACGACCTCTCGAAGGTGGGTCGTATGAAGTTCAACCGCCGCGTGGGCCGTGACGAAATCGTCGGCCCGATGACGCTGCAGGACGACGACATCCTCGCGACGATCAAGATCCTCGTCGAGCTGCGCAACGGCAAGGGCGAAGTGGACGACATCGACCACTTGGGCAACCGTCGCGTGCGTTGCGTCGGCGAACTGGCGGAAAACCAGTTCCGCGCCGGTCTCGTGCGTGTCGAACGTGCAGTCAAGGAACGCCTCGGCCAGGCCGAAAGCGAAAACCTGATGCCGCACGACCTGATCAACTCGAAGCCGATTTCGTCGGCGATTCGCGAGTTCTTCGGTTCGTCGCAGCTGTCGCAGTTCATGGACCAGACCAACCCGCTGTCGGAAATCACCCACAAGCGCCGCGTGTCGGCACTTGGCCCGGGCGGTCTGACGCGCGAGCGCGCTGGCTTTGAAGTCCGCGACGTGCACCCGACCCACTACGGCCGCGTGTGTCCGATTGAGACGCCGGAAGGTCCGAACATTGGTCTGATCAACTCGCTCGCTCTGTACGCGCACCTGAACGAATACGGCTTCCTCGAAACGCCGTATCGCAAGGTCGTGGACAGCAAGGTGACCGACCAGATCGACTACCTGTCGGCAATCGAAGAAGGCCGTTACGTGATCGCTCAGGCGAACGCGGCAGTGGCCGACGACGGCACGCTGACCGACGAACTCGTCTCGTCGCGTGAAGCGGGCGAAACGCTGATGGTCACGCCGGACCGCATCCAGTACATGGACGTGGCGCCGTCGCAGATCGTCTCGGTGGCTGCTTCGCTGATTCCGTTCCTCGAGCACGACGACGCGAACCGCGCACTGATGGGTTCGAACATGCAGCGTCAGGCCGTGCCTTGCCTGCGTCCGGAAAAGCCGGTCGTCGGTACGGGTATCGAGCGTACGGTTGCGGTCGACTCGGGTACGACGGTTCAGGCGCTGCGTGGCGGCGTGGTGGATTACGTCGACGCGGGCCGTATCGTGATTCGCGTGAACGACGATGAAGCCGTCGCCGGTGAAGTCGGCGTGGACATTTACAACCTGATCAAGTACACGCGTTCGAACCAGAACACGAACATCAACCAGCGTCCGATCGTGAAGATGGGCGACTGGGTGTCGCGTGGCGACGTGCTGGCTGACGGCGCGTCGACCGATCTGGGCGAGCTCGCGCTCGGTCAGAACATGCTGATCGCGTTCATGCCGTGGAACGGCTACAACTTCGAAGACTCGATTCTGATCTCGGAGAAGGTGGTTGCGGACGACCGTTACACGTCGATCCACATCGAAGAACTGAATGTCGTTGCACGCGACACGAAGCTCGGACCGGAAGAAATCACGCGCGACATTTCGAACCTCGCGGAAGTGCAGCTTGGCCGTCTCGACGAGTCGGGCATCGTGTACATCGGCGCGGAAGTCGAAGCGGGCGACGTGCTCGTGGGCAAGGTCACGCCGAAGGGCGAAACCCAGCTCACGCCGGAAGAAAAGCTGCTGCGCGCGATCTTCGGCGAGAAGGCTTCGGACGTGAAGGACACGTCGCTGCGCGTGCCGTCGGGCATGAGCGGCACGGTCATCGACGTGCAGGTGTTCACGCGCGAAGGCATCACGCGCGACAAGCGCGCGCAACAGATCATCGACGATGAACTGAAGCGTTATCGCCTCGACCTGAACGACCAGCTGCGTATCGTGGAAGGCGACGCGTTCCAGCGTCTCGCGCGCATGCTCGAGGGCAAGGTCGCGAACGGCGGTCCGAAGAAGCTCGCGAAGGGTACGAAGATCGATCAGGCTTACCTGAGCGACCTCGACCACTACCACTGGTTCGACATCCGCCTCGCGGACGAAGAAGCAGCGGCGCAGCTCGAAGCGATCAAGAACTCGATCGAAGAAAAGCGTCACCAGTTCGATCTGGCGTTCGAAGAGAAGCGCAAGAAGCTCACGCAAGGCGACGAACTGCCGCCGGGCGTGCTGAAGATGGTCAAGGTGTACCTCGCCGTCAAGCGTCGTCTGCAGCCTGGCGACAAGATGGCAGGCCGCCACGGTAACAAGGGTGTCGTGTCGAAGATCGTGCCGATCGAAGACATGCCGTACATGGCCGATGGCCGTCCGGCCGACGTCGTGCTGAACCCGCTGGGCGTTCCGTCGCGGATGAACGTGGGTCAGGTTCTCGAAGTGCACCTCGGTTGGGCCGCGAAGGGTCTGGGCTGGCGTATTGGCGAAATGCTTGCGCGTCAGACCAAGATTGCAGAGCTGCGTGAGTTCCTCACGAAGATCTACAACGAATCGGGCCACAAGGAAGACCTCGACAGCTTCAGCGACGACGAAATCTTCGAACTCGCGAAGAACCTGCGCGAAGGCGTGCCGTTCGCAACGCCGGTGTTCGACGGTGCGACCGAAGAGGAAATGGGCAAGATGCTCGATCTGGCTTACCCGGACGACATCGCCGCGAACCTCGGCATGACGCCGTCGAAGAACCAGGTGCGTCTGTACGACGGCCGCACGGGCGAGATGTTCGAGCGCACCGTGACCGTGGGTTACATGCACTACCTGAAGCTGCACCACCTTGTCGACGACAAGATGCACGCGCGTTCGACGGGTCCGTACTCGCTCGTCACGCAGCAGCCGCTGGGTGGTAAGGCGCAGTTCGGTGGCCAGCGCTTCGGTGAAATGGAAGTGTGGGCGCTCGAAGCGTATGGCGCTTCGTACGTGCTGCAAGAAATGTTGACGGTGAAGTCGGACGACGTGAACGGCCGGACGAAGGTGTACGAAAACCTCGTCAAGGGCGACCACGTGATCGATGCAGGCATGCCGGAATCCTTCAATGTGCTGGTGAAGGAAATCCGTTCGCTCGGTATCGACATCGACCTCGACCGCAACTAATCGGACTACGGAGAGAAGGCAATGAAAGCTCTGCTCGATCTATTCAAGCAAGTCCAACAAGAAGAAGTTTTTGACGCGATCAAGATCGGTCTGGCCTCGCCGGACAAGATCCGCTCGTGGTCGTTCGGTGAAGTGAAGAAGCCGGAGACCATCAATTACCGTACGTTCAAGCCGGAACGCGATGGTCTGTTCTGCGCGAAGATCTTCGGGCCGATCAAGGACTACGAGTGCCTGTGCGGCAAGTACAAGCGCCTGAAGCACCGTGGCGTGATCTGCGAGAAGTGCGGCGTTGAAGTCACGCTGGCGAAGGTGCGTCGCGAACGCATGGGCCATATCGAACTGGCCTCGCCGGTCGCGCACATCTGGTTCCTGAAGTCGCTGCCGTCGCGTCTGGGCATGGTGCTCGACATGACGCTGCGCGACATCGAACGCGTGCTGTACTTCGAAGCCTATGTGGTGATCGAACCGGGCATGACGCCGCTGAAGGCGCGTCAGATCATGACCGAAGAGGATTACTACAATAAGGTCGAAGAGTACGGTGACGAATTCCGCGCCGAGATGGGTGCGGAAGGCGTGCGCGAACTGCTGCGTGCGATCAACATCGACGAACAGGTCGAAACGCTGCGCACCGAGCTGAAGAACACCGGCTCGGAAGCGAAGATCAAGAAGTACGCGAAGCGCCTGAAGGTGCTCGAGGCCTTCCAGCGTTCGGGCATCAAGCCCGAATGGATGGTGCTCGAAGTGCTGCCGGTGCTGCCGCCCGAACTGCGTCCGCTGGTGCCGCTGGACGGTGGCCGCTTCGCCACTTCGGACCTGAACGACCTGTATCGCCGCGTCATCAACCGTAACAACCGTCTGAAGCGTCTGCTCGAGCTGAAGGCGCCGGAGATCATCGTCCGCAACGAAAAGCGGATGCTCCAGGAAGCGGTTGACTCGCTGCTCGATAACGGCCGTCGCGGCAAGGCGATGACGGGCGCGAACAAGCGTCCGCTGAAGTCGCTCGCCGACATGATCAAGGGTAAGGGCGGTCGCTTCCGTCAGAACCTGCTGGGTAAGCGCGTCGACTACTCGGGCCGTTCGGTCATCGTGGTGGGTCCGACGCTCAAGCTTCACCAGTGCGGTCTGCCGAAGCTGATGGCGCTCGAACTGTTCAAGCCGTTCATCTTCAACAAGCTGGAAACGATGGGCGTCGCGACGACCATCAAGGCTGCGAAGAAGGAAGTCGAGAACCAGACGCCGGTGGTGTGGGACATCCTCGAAGAGGTGATCCGCGAACATCCGGTCATGCTGAACCGTGCACCGACGCTTCACCGTCTTGGCATTCAGGCTTTCGAGCCGGTGCTGATCGAAGGTAAGGCAATCCAGCTGCACCCGCTCGTTTGCGCGGCGTTCAACGCCGACTTCGACGGTGACCAGATGGCTGTTCACGTGCCGCTGTCGCTCGAAGCGCAGATGGAAGCGCGCACGCTGATGCTGGCGTCGAACAACGTCCTGTTCCCGGCCAACGGCGATCCGTCGATCGTGCCGTCGCAGGATATCGTGCTGGGCCTGTACTACGCCACGCGTGAAGCGATCAACGGCAAGGGCGAAGGCATGACGTTCACGGGCGTGTCGGAAGTCCTCCGCGCGTACGAGAACAAGGAAGTCGAGCTGGCGTCGCGCGTGAACGTGCGTATTACCGAAATGGTCCACAACGAGGACAAGTCGGAAGGCGCACCGGCATTCGTGCCGAAGATCTCGCTGTACGCGACGACGGTTGGCCGTTCGATCCTGTCGGAAATCCTGCCGCCGGGTCTGCCGTTCTCGGTGCTGAACAAGCCGCTGAAGAAGAAGGAAATCTCGCGTCTGATCAACACCGCGTTCCGCAAGTGCGGTCTGCGTGAAACGGTGATCTTCGCCGACCAGCTGATGCAGTCGGGTTTCCGCCTGGCAACGCGCGCCGGTATTTCGATCTGCGTGGACGACATGCTCGTGCCGCCGCAGAAGGAAACCATCGTCGGCGAAGCCGCGAAGAAGGTGAAGGAATACGACCGTCAGTACATGTCGGGTCTCGTCACCGCGCAGGAACGCTACAACAACGTGGTCGACATCTGGTCGAACACGTCGGAAGCGGTCGGCAAGGCGATGATGGAGCAGCTCGCGACGGAACCGGTGGTCGACCGTGACGGCAAGGAAACGCGTCAGGAATCGTTCAACTCGATCTACATGATGGCCGACTCGGGCGCGCGGGGTTCCGCAACCCAGATTCGCCAGCTGGCGGGTATGCGCGGCCTGATGGCGAAGCCGGACGGCTCGATTATCGAAACGCCGATTACCGCGAACTTCCGCGAAGGTCTGAACGTGTTGCAGTACTTCATCTCGACCCACGGTGCACGTAAGGGTCTGGCTGATACGGCACTGAAGACCGCGAACTCGGGTTACCTGACGCGTCGTCTCGTCGACGTGACGCAGGATCTCGTGGTCGTCGAGGAAGATTGCGGCACGTCGAACGGCGTGGCGATGAAGGCACTCGTGGAAGGCGGTGAAGTCGTCGAAGCGCTGCGCGACCGTATTCTCGGCCGCGTTGCGGTGGCGGACGTCGTCAATCCTGAAACCCAGGAAACGATCTACGCTTCGGGCGACCTGCTCGACGAAGACGCAGTCGAAACGATCGAAAGCCTCGGCATCGACGAAGTGCGCGTGCGCACGCCGCTGACCTGCGAAACGCGTTACGGTCTGTGCGCTTCGTGCTACGGCCGCGACCTGGGTCGTGGCTCGCGCGTGAACGTCGGCGAAGCCGTCGGCGTGATCGCAGCACAGTCGATCGGCGAACCGGGCACGCAGCTCACGATGCGTACGTTCCACATCGGTGGTGCGGCATCGCGTGCAGCAGTGGCCTCGTCGGTTGAAGCCAAGTCGAACGGTACGGTCCGCTTCACGGCGACGATGCGTTACGTCACGAACGCGAAGGGCGAGCAGATCGTCATTTCGCGCTCGGGCGAAGCCATCATCGCCGACGATCACGGCCGCGAGCGCGAGCGTCACAAGGTGCCGTACGGCGCGACGCTGCTGCAACTCGACGGCGACGCGATCAAGGCCGGCACGCAGCTCGCCACGTGGGATCCGCTGACGCGCCCGATCATCACCGAGTACGGTGGTACGGTGAAGTTCGAAAACGTCGAAGAAGGCGTGACGGTTGCCAAGCAGATCGACGATGTGACGGGTCTGTCGACCCTCGTCGTGATCGACGTGAAGCGCCGCGGTTCGCAGGCTTCGAAGAGCGTGCGTCCGCAGGTCAAGCTGCTCGACGCGAACGGCGACGAAGTCAAGATCCCGAACACCGAGCATTCGGTGCAGATCGGCTTCCAGGTCGGCGCTCTGATCACGGTGAAGGACGGTCAGCAAGTGCAGGTCGGTGAAGTGCTCGCACGTATCCCGACTGAAGCGCAGAAGACGCGTGACATTACCGGTGGTCTGCCGCGTGTGGCGGAACTGTTCGAAGCACGTTCGCCGAAGGACGCAGGTATCCTGGCGGAAGTCACGGGTACGACGTCGTTCGGTAAGGACACGAAGGGCAAGCAGCGTCTCGTTATCACGGACCTCGAAGGCAATCAGCACGAGTTCCTGATCGCGAAGGAAAAGCAGGTTCTGGTTCACGATGCACAGGTCGTCAACAAGGGCGAAATGATCGTGGACGGCCCGGCCGATCCGCACGACATCCTGCGTCTGCAGGGTATCGAAGCGCTGTCGCGTTACATCGTGGACGAAGTGCAGGACGTGTACCGTCTGCAGGGCGTGAAGATCAACGACAAGCACATCGAAGTGATCGTGCGTCAGATGCTCCGTCGTGTTCAGATCACCGACAACGGCGATACGCGTTTCATCCCTGGCGAACAAGTCGAGCGTTCGGACATGCTCGACGAGAACGACAAGATGATCGCGGAAGACAAGCGTCCGGCGACGTACGAGAACGTGCTGCTCGGTATCACGAAGGCATCGCTCTCGACCGACTCGTTCATCTCGGCGGCATCGTTCCAGGAAACGACCCGCGTGCTGACCGAAGCGGCGATCATGGGCAAGCGCGACGATCTGCGTGGCCTGAAGGAAAACGTGATCGTCGG
The DNA here is from genome assembly GCF_900109265.1 of Paraburkholderia tropica. GTDB lineage: Bacteria > Pseudomonadota > Gammaproteobacteria > Burkholderiales > Burkholderiaceae > Paraburkholderia > Paraburkholderia tropica. Next base: position 6,963 of record NZ_FNZM01000044.1, on the reverse strand, counting down.
CCGTCTGATTCCGGCCGGTACGGGTCTCGCGTTCCACAAGGCGCGCCGTGCGAAGGAATCGTCGGATCGCGAGCGTTTCGACCAGATCGCAGCGGAAGAAGCGTTCGACTTCGGCGCACCGGAAACCCCGGCTGCCGAAGTGCCGGAACAGCCGCATACGACGGACGAGTAAGCAGAAGGGCGGCGCAAGCCGCCTGATGCTCCGCTCGTGCGCCATGCGCACCCCAAAAAGCCGTCTGGTTCACGCCAGACGGCTTTTTTTATGGGTTTTTCTCGGGCTGGCGGGCGAAGCGGTTCGTAGTGCCTGGTATTGCATGCGCGGGTTGCGCGCACGGCTTGCGCGCGACGCGGCGAGGCATTGCCGGGCCGCCGCATGTGCGACCCCGCGCCGCACCGTTGGCGCGGTCGCTGCGCGTGTCTGCGGCGCGTGCTAACGTAGCGCGCCAAGTCTGTCGGCGTACGAACTTTCGCGGCGCGCCGGCAGCAATTTTCTGAATCTGGAGGCGGTAATCATGTGGGTCGTTGGTGTCGGTCTCATCCTGAATCTGGTGGCGTGCATCGCCGACTTTTCGCATCTGCTGCATCACGTCGGAAACCAGGAGGCCGCCATGTTCTTCGCGACTTTCCTCGTGATGTGGGCATTCCTGATCATCGGTTACATCATGCAGCTGGCGCGCAAGGTGAAAATGGGCGCGGTGCTGCTCGTGCTCGGCTCGCTGCTGCTCGTGGTCGGCAGTTTCGTGCAACTGCCCTTTGGCGCGCTCGTGATGCTGTCGGTGGTCGCGGCCATCGTGACGATCGTCGGCGCGCTGCGCGTCGCGCAGAAGCGCGCCTGAGTCCGCGCGCTTCGCTTGCCGCGGGCGCGGGTTCTCCGCGCTCGCCGCGTCGCTGATTCATTGATTCGCTGGTTCGCTGATTCGCAGACAGCGTGCGCACCGCGCGCACGCGCGTTTCAGTCGCGTATTTGTCGTCTATTGCTCGCGTTGTCTTCGCGCGGTTCTGCGCAGTTCTTCCCCGTTTTCCCTCCGCTTTTTGCCGCTGGATTCGTGACGGATTCCTGGCCTGATGGCCAATCTTCACGGTTGCGGCGGTCAAGGCGCGTCCGGGTTGGTAAAATCCGGTCCACCGCCTCCGCTTCACGCCTCCTCCTTACGTCGCCGCCTTCATGTCCCGTTCGCTCGAAATTCTCAACGAAGTCTTCGGTTATCCCGTCTTTAGAGGGCAACAAGCCGAGATCGTCGAGCATGTCGCGGGCGGCGGCGATTCGCTGGTGCTCATGCCCACGGGCGGCGGCAAGTCGCTCTGCTATCAGATTCCGGCGCTGGTGCGCCACGAGGCCGGGCTCGGCGCCGGCATCGTGGTCTCGCCGCTGATCGCGCTGATGCAGGACCAGGTGGCCGCGCTGACCGAAGTCGGCGTGCGCGCGGCGTATCTGAATTCGACGCTCACCGGCGCCGAGGCGGCCGCCACCGAGCGCGCGCTGCGCGAAGGCGACCTCGATCTGCTCTACGTGGCGCCCGAGCGTCTGATGACGTCGCGCTTTCTCGAACTGCTCGAGCGCACGCGCATCGGCCTGTTCGCGATCGACGAGGCGCACTGCGTGTCGCAATGGGGGCACGATTTCCGCCCCGAGTACATCCAGCTTTCGGTCCTGCACGAGCGCTTCCCGAACGTGCCGCGCATCGCGCTCACGGCCACCGCCGACGCGATCACGCGCGACGAGATCATGCACCGCCTCGCGCTCGACGACGCGCGCGTGTTCGTGTCGAGCTTCGACCGGCCGAACATCCGCTACCGCATCGTCGAAAAGGACAACGCGCGCACGCAACTGCTCGATTTCATCCGCGCGGAGCACACGCGCGCCGACGGTACGACCGACGCGGGCGTGGTCTATTGCCTGTCGCGCCGCAAGGTCGAGGAAACCGCGGAGTGGCTGAAGGGGCAGGGCGTGCGCGCGCTGCCGTATCACGCCGGCATGGAATTCGAGGTGCGCCAGAAGCATCAGGAGCTGTTCCAGCGCGAAGAGGGTGTGGTGATGTGCGCGACCATCGCGTTCGGCATGGGTATCGACAAGCCGGACGTGCGCTTCGTCGCGCATCTGGACTTGCCCAAGAGCGTGGAAGGCTATTACCAGGAAACCGGCCGCGCGGGCCGCGACGGGCTGGCGGCCAATGCCTGGATGGCTTATGGCCTTGGCGACGTCGTGCAGCAGCGCAAGATGATCGACGAGTCCGACGCCGACGAGCAGCACAAGCGCGTGCAGACGGGCAAGCTCGACGCGCTGCTCGGCCTGTGCGAAACGGCCACCTGTCGCCGCGTGCGTCTGCTTGCGTACTTCGGTGAGGAGAGCAAGCCCTGCGGCAACTGTGACACCTGCATCGAGCCGCCCGCCACCTGGGACGCCACGCGCGAGGCGCAAATGGCGCTTTCGTGTGTGTTCCGCGCCCAGCGCGCGAGCGGCTTCAATTTCGGCGCGGGTCACCTGATCGACATTCTGCGCGGCAACCGCAACGAGAAGATCATGCAGCGCGGCCACGAGAAGATCTCGACCTTCGGCATTGGCGCGGCGCTGTCCGAGGCCGAGTGGCGCGGCATCTTCCGTCAGCTGGTGGCGTTCGGCTATCTGACCGTCGATCACGAGGGCTTCGGCGCGCTCGTGCTGACGGAGGCGAGCAAGGCGGTGCTCAAGGGCGAGCAGCACGTCACGATGCGCCGCTATGTGAAGCCCACGCGCACACGTACGTCGTCGAGCCGCACCAGCGAGCGCGCCGATCCGACCGTGGGCATGAGCCCGCGTCAGCGCGCGCGCTGGGAGCGCTTGCGCCTGTGGCGCACCGATACGGCCAAGAGCGAGGGCGTGCCCGCCTACGTGATCTTCCACGACGCCACGCTGGCGGAAATCGCCCGCAACGGTCCCGAATCGGTCGACGATCTGCGCGATATTCCGGGCATCGGCGCGCGCAAACTCGAGCGCTTTGGCGAGGAACTCGTCGAGGTCGTCGGCGACGAGTAAGCGGCTCGCTGGCGCCGGGCTCACGACTGGTGCGAAGCCTTTGCACTGTGAGCGCACCGGTCGTATTTGCGTCCTGGTCCGTCCGAGCCGCGCCGTAATTGGCCATGCGCCTTTTCCGCTTCTTCCAGCGCTGCAATTTACCGGTGAGCACGCGTTTTATCCTCGCCGCACCGCAACACGCCACACACTTCTTCCGTGCTCCGAAATACCGCAAGCCGTTGACTTGCTTGGTGTTTTCGGAATATCATGCTGGGTTCCGGTTCTTGGGTTGTCTGCGCACGTCAGTTAGTTTGACTAATTCGGCGTGGAAGCACGGTGGAGTGCGCTCCAGGTGCATGCGTCGCAGGCGGCGGTTTTCAGGGCCGGAATTCTCGTAGGAGTTTAGATGCGTGGTTTTCCGCTTTGCCCGGAAATAAACGCATCGATTTTGTTCAATTTCAGGAATAAACAATGCCAACCATCAATCAACTGGTTCGCAAAGGCCGCACTTCGGAAGTCACGAAGAGCAAGTCGCCGGCCCTGCAGGACTGCCCTCAGCGTCGCGGCGTGTGCACGCGTGTGTACACGACGACGCCGAAGAAGCCGAACTCGGCACTTCGTAAAGTTGCCAAGGTTCGTCTGACGAACGGCTTCGAAGTCATTTCGTACATCGGTGGTGAAGGCCACAACCTGCAGGAACACTCGGTTGTGCTGATCCGCGGCGGCCGTGTGAAGGACTTGCCGGGTGTGCGTTACCACATGGTTCGCGGCTCGCTGGATACCCAGGGCGTCAAGGATCGTAAGCAGGCTCGCTCGAAGTACGGCGCGAAGCGCGCGAAGGCTGCGAAGTAAGAGTCAAGTGTCGTCTGCGCTCCAGAGCGCTGGCGATAAAAGCGACAGGTGCCGGATTGGCCGGTGCTGTCGAGTAAGTGGTCACCCGACCAGGCTGGTAAGTCGTGAGATGAATCGGGTTAGTTGGTGGCCGCGGAGCGTAGGGTTCCATCCACGCTTCAACTGAAAAGTTAAAGGAAGAAACATGCCGCGTCGTCGCGAAGTCCCCAAGCGGGAAGTGTTGCCGGATCCGAAGTTCGGCAACGTTGATGTAGCCAAGTTCATGAACGTGCTGATGCTCTCCGGCAAGAAGTCGGTTGCCGAGCGTATCGTGTACGGCGCTTTCGAACAGATCCAGACCAAGGGTGGCAAGGACCCGCTGGAAGTGTTCACTGTCGCGCTCAACAACGTGAAGCCGGTGGTGGAAGTGAAGAGCCGCCGCGTTGGTGGTGCGAACTATCAGGTTCCGGTCGAAGTGCGCCCCTCGCGTCGTATGGCATTGGCGATGCGTTGGCTGCGTGAAGCCGCGAAGAAGCGCAGCGAGAAGTCGATGGCCCTGCGTCTGGCAGGTGAACTCTCCGAAGCGGCCGAAGGCCGTGGCGGCGCGATGAAGAAGCGCGACGAAGTTCACCGGATGGCAGAAGCGAACAAGGCGTTCTCGCACTTCCGCTTCTAAGAGAAGGCCCCTACCGGGGTTTGCTCAAAGAGCGGAAAAAAATTCCGGGCGGGTGCGCTTATCTAGCGCCTCGCCCGTTTGTGTTCAGGCGCGTTGGGATCGACCCGGTCGGGATCGAATTCGGCGCGCACCTCCTTATAGAGGATCAAAGTGGCTCGCAAGACTCCTATCGAGCGCTACCGCAACATCGGTATTAGCGCTCACATCGACGCCGGCAAGACGACGACGACCGAGCGCATTCTGTTCTACACCGGCGTGAACCACAAGATTGGTGAAGTTCACGACGGCGCTGCGACCATGGACTGGATGGAGCAGGAGCAGGAGCGTGGCATCACGATTACCTCCGCTGCTACGACCGCGTTCTGGAAGGGCATGGGCGGTAACTACCCCGAGCACCGCATCAACATCATCGACACCCCGGGCCACGTCGACTTCACGATTGAAGTTGAACGCTCGATGCGCGTGCTCGACGGTGCATGCATGGTTTACTGCGCAGTGGGCGGCGTTCAGCCCCAGTCGGAAACCGTGTGGCGCCAGGCGAACAAGTACAAGGTTCCCCGTCTCGCGTTCGTCAACAAGATGGACCGTACGGGCGCGAACTTCTTCAAGGTCTACGACCAGCTGAAGACGCGTCTGAAGGCGAATCCGGTTCCGGTCGTGGTGCCGATCGGCGCAGAAGACACGTTCCAGGGCGTGGTCGACCTGATCAAGATGAAGGCGATCATTTGGGACGAAGCGTCGCAAGGCACGAAGTTCGACTACGTCGACATCCCCGCTGAACTCGTTGACTCGTGCAACGAATGGCGCGAAAAGATGATCGAGTCGGCTGCTGAAGCCAGCGAAGAGCTGATGGAAAAGTACCTCGGCGGCGAAGAGCTGACCGAAGCGGAAGTCGTCAAGGCCATCCGCGACCGTACCATCGCTTGCGAAATCCAGCCGATGCTGTGCGGCACCGCGTTCAAGAACAAGGGCGTGCAGCGTATGCTCGACGCCGTGATCGACTTCCTGCCGTCGCCGGTGGACATTCCCCCGGTCACGGGCGAACTCGAAAACGGTGAGAAGGCAGAGCGCCGTGCAGCCGACGACGAAAAGTTCTCGGCACTCGCGTTCAAGATCATGACCGACCCGTTCGTCGGCCAGCTGATCTTCTTCCGCGCGTACTCGGGCGTCGTCAACTCGGGCGACACGGTGCTGAACTCGACCAAGGGCAAGAAGGAACGCCTCGGCCGTATTCTGCAGATGCACGCGAACAACCGCGAAGAAATCAAGGAAGTTCGTGCAGGCGACATCGCCGCAGCCGTGGGCCTGAAGGAAGCAACGACGGGCGACACGCTGTGCGACCCGGCGAACCCGATCATCCTGGAACGCATGATTTTCCCGGAACCGGTGATTTCGCAGGCCGTCGAGCCGAAGACCAAGGCTGACCAGGAAAAGATGGGCCTCGCCCTGAACCGCCTGGCACAGGAAGACCCGTCGTTCCGCGTCCAGACGGACGAGGAATCGGGCCAGACCATCATTTCGGGTATGGGCGAGCTCCACCTCGAAATTCTGGTCGACCGTATGAAGCGTGAATTCAACGTGGAAGCGACCGTCGGCAAGCCGCAGGTTGCATACCGCGAAACGATCCGCGCAACGGCGAAGGACGTCGAAGGCAAGTTCGTCAAGCAGTCGGGCGGTCGCGGCCAGTTCGGTCACGCTGTCATTACGCTTGAGCCGAACGAGCAGGGTAAGGGCTACGAGTTCCTGGACGAGATCAAGGGTGGTGTGATTCCGCGTGAATTCATCCCCGCGGTCGACAAGGGTATCCAGGAAACGCTCAAGGCCGGCGTGCTGGCGGGCTTCCCGGTCGTCGACGTCAAGGTTCACCTGACGTTCGGTTCGTACCACGACGTTGACTCGAACGAAAATGCATTCCGCATGGCCGGTTCGATGGCGTTCAAGGAAGCAATGCGCAAGGCTCAGCCGGTCATCCTCGAACCGATGATGGCTGTCGAAGTCGAAACGCCGGAAGACTACATGGGCAACGTGATGGGCGACCTGTCGGGCCGTCGCGGTATCGTCCAGGGCATGGAAGACATGGTTGGCGGCGGCAAGATCGTTCGCGCCGAAGTGCCGCTGTCGGAAATGTTCGGCTATTCGACGTCGCTGCGCTCGCTGTCGCAAGGTCGCGCAACGTACACGATGGAATTCAAGCACTACGCAGAAGCACCGCGTAACGTGGCCGACGCGATCATCAGCGCGAAGGCGAAGTAAGCATCGGCATTCAGTTGACCATGCGGCGAACCGGACATGGGTCCGGTTCGCATCGCGCAGTCACCGATTCACCACTTTTTTGAAAGAAGAGAAACATGGCAAAAGGTAAATTCGAACGGACCAAGCCGCACGTGAACGTGGGCACGATCGGTCACGTTGACCACGGCAAGACCACGCTGACGGCAGCTATCACGACGGTTCTGACCAAGAA
>NZ_FNZM01000024.1:79438-129673 GCF_900109265.1 Paraburkholderia tropica | reverse complement strand
CGGACCAAGCCGCACGTGAACGTGGGCACGATCGGTCACGTTGACCACGGCAAGACCACGCTGACGGCAGCTATCACGACGGTTCTGACCAAGAAGTTCGGTGGCGAAGCCAAGGCGTACGACCAGATCGACGCGGCACCGGAAGAAAAGGCACGTGGTATTACCATCAACACCGCGCACGTCGAGTACGAAACGGCTAACCGCCACTACGCACACGTCGACTGCCCGGGCCACGCTGACTACGTGAAGAACATGATCACGGGCGCGGCACAGATGGACGGCGCGATCCTGGTTTGCTCGGCTGCTGACGGCCCGATGCCGCAAACGCGTGAGCACATCCTGCTGGCACGTCAGGTTGGCGTTCCGTACATCATCGTCTTCCTGAACAAGTGCGACATGGTCGACGACGCCGAGCTGCTCGAGCTGGTCGAAATGGAAGTGCGCGAACTTCTGTCGAAGTACGACTTCCCGGGCGACGACACGCCGATCGTCAAGGGTTCGGCCAAGCTGGCGCTGGAAGGCGACACGGGCGAGCTGGGTGAAGTGGCGATCATGAGCCTGGCCGACGCGCTGGACACGTACATCCCGACGCCGGAGCGTGCAGTTGACGGCGCGTTCCTGATGCCGGTGGAAGACGTGTTCTCGATCTCGGGTCGTGGCACGGTGGTGACGGGTCGCGTCGAGCGCGGCATCGTCAAGGTCGGCGAAGAAATCGAAATCGTCGGTATCAAGCCGACGGTGAAGACGACCTGCACGGGCGTGGAAATGTTCCGCAAGCTGCTCGATCAAGGTCAGGCAGGCGACAACGTCGGTATCCTGCTGCGCGGCACGAAGCGTGAAGACGTCGAGCGCGGCCAGGTTCTGGCCAAGCCGGGTTCGATCACGCCGCACACGCACTTCACGGCTGAAGTGTACGTGCTGAGCAAGGACGAAGGCGGCCGTCACACGCCGTTCTTCAACAACTACCGTCCGCAGTTCTACTTCCGTACGACGGACGTGACGGGCTCGATCGAGCTGCCGAAGGACAAGGAAATGGTCATGCCGGGCGACAACGTGTCGATCACGGTGAAGCTGATCGCTCCGATCGCGATGGAAGAAGGTCTGCGCTTCGCAATCCGCGAAGGTGGCCGTACCGTCGGCGCCGGCGTCGTCGCGAAGATCATCGAGTAATTCGAGTACAATACTCGGCTTGCTTGAGTAGTTGATGTACCCTGGGTCCGCCCCGCGGCGTCTTGTCGCGGGGCGGACCTACGCTCTTTATATTGTCTGGCGGCGCAAGTCCGCCTCGCTCTTTTTAAGGAATTGTCATGCAGAACCAAAAAATCCGTATCCGCCTGAAAGCATTCGACTACCGCCTGATCGACCAGTCGGCTGCTGAAATCGTCGATACGGCGAAGCGCACGGGCGCAATCGTCCGCGGTCCGGTGCCGCTGCCGACGCGTATCCAGCGTTTCGACATCCTGCGTTCGCCGCACGTCAACAAGACGTCGCGCGACCAGCTCGAAATCCGTACCCACCTGCGCCTGATGGACATCGTCGACCCGACGGACAAGACCGTCGACGCGCTGATGAAGCTGGACCTCCCGGCTGGTGTGGACGTCGAAATCAAGCTGCAGTAAGAGTCTCGAGCGCGGCCAGGATGACCTGATCGCGCTAAGTCTTTGATTGCTTGCGGAAATCGTGGGAGGACGTTATACTTGACGTCTTTTCGCGCATTCGCGCAAAAAAATCGGTGTGTCTTGCGGGCCTTTACCCCGGAAACGTGCCGGTACTTTGTAAATTAGCCCCGACCAATCGCAGTCGGGAATGGAGAAAACGATGAGCCTTGGACTCGTAGGTCGCAAGGTTGGCATGACCCGTATCTTCACGGCCGAAGGGGATTCGATTCCCGTGACCGTGCTGGACGTGTCCGACAACCGCGTGACGCAGATCAAGACTGTTGAAACCGACGGCTACACGGCCGTGCAGGTTGCGTTCGGTACGCGCCGCGCTTCGCGCGTGACGAAGCCGATCGCAGGTCATCTCGCCAAAGCCGGTGTTCAAGCCGGTGAAATCCTCAAGGAATTCCAGATCGACGCCGCCAAGGCTGCCGAGCTGTCGAATGGCGCCGTGATCGGTGTGGATCTCTTCTCGGAAGGCCAGAAGGTCGACGTGCAAGGCACCTCGATCGGTAAGGGCTACGCCGGTACCATCAAGCGTTACAACTTTGCTTCGGGTCGTGCTTCGCACGGTAACTCGCGCTCGCACAATGTGCCGGGCTCGATCGGTATGGCGCAGGATCCGGGTCGTGTTTTCCCGGGTAAGCGCATGACCGGTCACATGGGTGACGAAACCGTGACGGTGCAAAACCTCGAAATCGCCCGTATCGACGCAGAGCGCAGCCTGCTGTTGGTCAAGGGTGCCGTTCCTGGTGCAAAGGGCGGCAAGGTTTTCGTGACGCCGGCTGTCAAGGCACGCGTCAAGAAAGGAGCGCAATAATGGAACTGAAGCTCCTGAACGCTAATGGTCAGGAAGGCGCAGCAGTTAACGCGTCGGACGTCGTGTTCGGCCGTGACTACAACGAAGCGCTGATCCATCAGATCGTTGTCGCCTATCAGGCGAACGCGCGCAGCGGTAACCGCGCGCAGAAGGACCGTGAACAGGTCAAGCACACCACCAAGAAGCCGTGGCGTCAGAAGGGTACGGGTCGCGCTCGTGCCGGTATGTCGTCGAGCCCGCTGTGGCGTGGCGGTGGTCGCATCTTCCCGAATTCGCCGGAAGAAAACTTCGCTCACAAGGTCAACAAGAAGATGCATCGCGCAGGCCTCTGCTCGATCTTCTCGCAGCTGGCCCGCGAAGGCCGCATCTCGGTCGTCGAAGAGCTGTCGCTCGAAGCGCCGAAGACGAAGCTGCTGGCCGAAAAGTTCAAGGCCATGGGTCTCGAATCCGTGCTGGTCATTACCGACACGGTCGACGAGAACCTGTTTCTCGCGTCGCGCAACCTGCCCCACGTGGCAGTCGTTGAGCCGCGTTTTGCCGACCCCCTCTCGCTGATCTACTTCAAGAAGATCCTGATCACGAAGGCAGCGGTCGCCCAGATCGAGGAGTTGCTGTCATGAGCGAGATTCGCAAGAACGATCATCGTTTGATGCAGGTCCTGCTCGCGCCGGTGATCTCCGAAAAGGCGACGCTGGTGGCGGAGAAGAACGAACAAGTCGTCTTCGAAGTCGCCCCGGATGCGACGAAGCAGGAAGTCAAGGCTGCTGTCGAGCTGATGTTCAAGGTGGAAGTTGACTCCGTCAACGTGCTGGTCCAGAAGGGTAAAGCCAAGCGCTTTGGCCGCTTCAACGGCAAGCGCAAGGACGTGAAGAAGGCGTACGTCTGCCTGAAGCCCGGCCAGGAAATCAACTTTGAAGCGGAGGCCAAGTAATCATGGCAATCGTGAAAGTTAAGCCGACTTCGCCGGGTCGCCGCGCGATGGTCAAGATCGTCAACAAGGATCTGCACACGGGCAAGCCGTTCGCGGCGCTGCTCGACACGCAATCCAAGACGGCTGGCCGTAACAACAATGGTCGTATCACGACCCGTCACAAGGGTGGTGGTCACAAGCAGCACTACCGCGTGATCGACTTCCGTCGTACGAAGGACGGCATTCCGGCAAAGATCGAACGCCTGGAATACGACCCGAACCGTAGCGCGAACATCGCGCTGGTTCTGTACGCAGACGGTGAGCGTCGCTACATCATCGCCCCGAAGGGCGCGGTGGTTGGCCAGCCGCTGATGTCGGGTTCGGAAGCGCCGATCAAGTCGGGTAACGCTCTGCCGATCCGCAACATCCCGGTCGGTACGACGATCCACTGCATCGAAATGCTGCCGGGCAAGGGCGCGCAGATCGCGCGTTCGGCTGGTACGTCGGCAATGCTGCTGGCACGCGAAGGCGTCTACGCGCAGGTTCGTCTGCGTTCGGGCGAAATCCGCCGCGTCCACGTTGAGTGCCGCGCAACGATCGGTGAAGTGGGCAACGAAGAACACAGCCTCCGTCAAATCGGTAAGGCTGGTGCGAACCGCTGGCGCGGCATCCGCCCGACGGTCCGCGGCGTTGCAATGAACCCGGTTGACCACCCGCACGGTGGTGGTGAAGGCAAGACTGCTGCTGGTCGCGATCCGGTTAGCCCGTGGGGCACGCCGGCTAAGGGCTACCGCACCCGCAGCAACAAGCGCACGACGAGCATGATCGTCCAGCGCCGTCACAAGCGCTAAGGAGTAGGCAATGGCACGTTCTATTAAGAAAGGTCCGTTCTGCGACGCCCATTTGCTGAAGAAGGTTGAGGCGGCTGCAGCTACGCGCGACAAGAAACCGATCAAGACCTGGTCGCGTCGTTCGACGATCCTGCCGGACTTCATCGGCCTGACGATCGCCGTGCATAACGGCCGTCAACACGTTCCGGTGTATGTCACGGAAAACATGGTCGGCCACAAGCTTGGCGAGTTCGCACTGACCCGTACGTTCAAGGGTCACGCGGCCGACAAGAAGGCCAAGAAATAAGGGGCAATCAAGATGGAAGTGAAGGCAATTCATCGCGGTGCCCGCATCTCGGCGCAGAAGACGCGTCTTGTGGCTGACCAGATCCGCGGTCTGCCGGTTGACAAGGCACTGAACGTTCTGACGTTCTCGCCGAAGAAAGCGGCTGGCATCGTGAAAAAGGTTGTGCTCTCGGCGATCGCAAACGCGGAACACAACGAAGGCGCGGACATCGACGAGCTCAAGATCAAGAGCATCTACGTCGACAAGGCGGCTTCGCTGAAGCGTTTCACCGCGCGCGCCAAGGGCCGCGGCAACCGCATCGAGAAGCAATCCTGTCACATCACTGTGACGGTCGGGAATTAAGGAGCCATACGATGGGACAGAAAATTCATCCGACTGGCTTCCGTTTGGCCGTCAGCCGCAATTGGGCTTCGCGTTGGTACGCGAACAACAACAATTTCGCGGCGATGTTGAAGGAAGACATCGGTGTTCGTGAATACCTGAAGAAGAAGCTGAAGAACGCTTCGGTGGGCCGTGTTGTGATCGAGCGTCCGGCTAAGAACGCTCGCATCACGATTTACAGCTCGCGCCCGGGTGTGGTGATCGGCAAGAAGGGCGAGGACATCGAACTCCTCAAGGCCGAACTCCAGAAGCGCATGGGCGTTCCGGTTCATGTGAACATCGAAGAAATCCGCAAGCCGGAAACCGACGCGCAGCTGATCGCCGACTCGATCACGCAGCAGCTCGAGCGCCGCATCATGTTCCGTCGCGCAATGAAGCGCGCGATGCAGAACGCGATGCGTCTGGGTGCCCAGGGCATCAAGATCATGAGCGCCGGCCGTCTGAACGGTATCGAAATCGCACGTACCGAGTGGTACCGCGAAGGTCGAGTGCCGCTTCACACGCTGCGTGCTGACATCGACTACGCAACCTCGGAAGCGAAGACGACGTACGGCATCATCGGCGTGAAGGTTTGGGTCTACAAGGGCGACACGCTCGGCCGCAACGACGCACCGGTGGTGGAAGAAGTCGCCGAAGAAAAGCGTCCGCGCCGCAACGCGCGCCCGGGCGATCGTCGTCCGCGCCGTGATGGCGAAGGTGCACCGGGCGCACGCCGTGGCGCACCGCGCCGTGGCGCTGCCGGCGGTGACGGCAAGAGTGGAGAATAACGATGCTGCAACCGAAACGCAGGAAGTATCGCAAAGAGCAGAAGGGTCGTAACACCGGCGTCGCAACGCGCGGCAACGCAGTTTCGTTCGGTGAATACGGTCTGAAGGCTATCGGTCGTGGTCGCCTGACCGCACGTCAGATTGAAGCGGCGCGTCGTGCAATGACGCGTCACATCAAGCGTGGCGGCCGCATCTGGATCCGTATCTTCCCGGACAAGCCGATCTCGCAAAAGCCGGCGGAAGTGCGTATGGGTAACGGTAAGGGTAACCCTGAGTACTACGTCGCAGAGATTCAACCGGGCAAGATGCTGTACGAAATGGATGGTGTGTCCGAAGAACTGGCTCGTGAAGCGTTCCGTCTGGCTGCAGCGAAGCTGCCGCTGAAGACGGTCTTCATGGTTCGCCAGCTCGGCGCCTAAGGAGTTAATGATGAAGGCATCTGAACTTCTTCAGAAAGACAAGGCCGCGCTCGATCAAGAGCTGTCGGACCTCTTGAAGGCGCAATTCGGCCTGCGCATGCAACTCGCGACCCAGCAGCTCACGAACACGAGCCAGCTGAAGAAGGTTCGTCGCGACATCGCACGTGTGCGGACCGTCCTGACTCAGAAGGCGAACCAGAAATGAACGAAAGCGTGAAAACCTCGCTTAAGCGGACGCTGGTCGGCAAGGTCGTCAGCAACAAGATGGACAAGACGGTCACCGTCCTGGTCGAGCGCCGCGTCAAGCACCCGATCTACGGCAAGTACGTCGTGCAGTCGAAGAAGTACCACGCTCACGACGAATCGAACACGTACAACGAGGGTGACCTCGTTGAAATCCAGGAGACCCGTCCGCTGTCGAAGACGAAGGCCTGGACCGTGTCGAAGCTTGTAGAAGCAGCACGCGTCATCTAAAACGCCCGTTTCAGATGATGAAACATCCCGGGGGTCTCTCCCCGGGGTGCAGAAGTAGTTGAAATCGCAGAAGATTTCGCTTGCTAGACCAAGATTATCGAGTTATAGTCTTGGTCTTCCCTCTTTATGGGCGCGCTGTTGGCAAAGCAGCGGGTAAACATGAAAGGGGAAGCAAAATCCGGGCGCCAGTCCGGGTTAGCAAGATTCACCGGAATGCGATGGCCGGTTTCGTTTGCCGTCGCTGCTGTTCATACCCAAGCAGCTGAGCGGTCGTTCTAGTGGCGGCGCGGCTGACGGGACCAAGACTGACCGGATGTGCCATGGTGGCGCGACCGGATTAAGTTGGGATAGATAAACCATGATCCAGACCGAAACTCGGCTTGAAGTAGCCGACAACACGGGTGCGCGTGAAGTCATGTGCATCAAGGTGCTCGGCGGCTCGAAGCGTCGTTATGCCAGCATTGGCGACATCATCAAGGTGACCGTCAAGGAAGCAACGCCGCGTGGGCGCGTGAAAAAGGGCGAAATCTACAACGCTGTTGTGGTTCGCACCGCGAAGGGCGTGCGCCGTCAAGACGGCTCGCTGATCAAGTTCGATGGCAACGCCGCCGTGCTTTTGAACACCAAGCTTGAGCCGATCGGCACCCGTATTTTCGGGCCGGTCACGCGTGAGCTGCGTAGCGAACGATTCATGAAGATCGTTTCGCTGGCGCCGGAAGTGCTGTAAGGAGTCGCGATGAACAAGATTCGCAAGGGTGACGAAGTTATCGTCGTCACTGGCAAAGACAAGGGCAAGCGCGGCGTCGTGGTAGGTATCGGCGCAGACCGCGTGACCGTCGAAGGCATCAACATCGCGAAGAAGCATGTTAAGCCGAACCCCATGAAGGGTACGACGGGTGGCGTTGAAGCCAAGGCAATGCCGCTGGCTATCTCGAACGTCGCATTGGTCGACGCGAACGGCAAGCCGTCGCGCGTGGGCATCAAGGTCGAAGGGGACAAGAAGGTTCGTTTCCTTAAGACGACCGGTGCTGTTCTGAGCGCCTGACGCTGCGGAGTAAAAAATGGCACGTTTGCAAGAATTTTATAAAGAGAAGGTCGTTCCCGGCCTGATCGAGAAGTTCGGTTACAAGTCGATCATGGAAGTGCCGCGCCTCACCAAGATCACCCTGAACATGGGTGTCGGTGAAGCCGTTGCTGACAAGAAAGTGCTTGAGCACGCCGTGGGCGACCTCACGAAGATCGCCGGTCAAAAGCCTGTCGTGACGAAGTCGCGCAAGGCAATCGCCGGTTTCAAGATCCGTGAAGGCTACCCGATCGGCACGATGGTCACGCTGCGTGGCCAGGCAATGTACGAATTCCTGGACCGTTTCGTGACGGTTGCGCTCCCCCGCGTGCGCGACTTCCGTGGCGTGTCGGGCAAGGCGTTCGATGGCCGTGGTAACTACAACATCGGTGTGAAAGAGCAGATCATTTTCCCCGAAATTGACTACGACAAGATCGACGCGCTGCGTGGGCTGAACATCAGCATCACGACGACCGCGAAGACCGACGAAGAAGCAAAGGCACTGCTCGCCAGCTTCAAGTTCCCGTTCAGAAACTGAGGTTACCGTGGCTAAACTGGCACTGATCGAACGTGAAAAGAAGCGCGCTCGTCTGGCAGCGAAATTTGCGCCGAAGCGCGCAGAGCTGAAGGCGATCATCGACGACCAAAGCAAGTCGGAAGAAGAGCGCTACGCAGCTCGCCTGGAACTGCAACAACTGCCCCGCAACTCGAACCCGACTCGCAAGCGTAACCGCTGCGCGATCACGGGCCGTCCGCGTGGCACGTTCCGCAAATTCGGTCTCGCACGTAACAAGATTCGTGAAATCGCGTTCCGTGGTGAGATCCCTGGCATCACCAAGGCGAGCTGGTAATAGGAGAAACATAAATGAGCATGAGTGATCCTATCGCCGATATGCTGACTCGCATCCGCAATGCGCAGATGGTCGAGAAAGTTTCGGTTGCTATGCCCTCGTCGAAAGTGAAGATTGCGATTGCGCAGGTTCTGAAGGACGAAGGTTATATCGATGACTTCGCGGTGAAAACCGAAGGTGCGAAGTCGGAATTGAACATCGCGTTGAAGTACTACGCTGGCCGTCCCGTTATCGAGCGCATCGAACGCGTCTCGAAGCCGGGTCTGCGCGTGTACCGCGGCCGCAACGACATCCCGCAGGTCATGAATGGCCTCGGCGTTGCGATCGTGTCGACGCCCAAGGGTGTGATGACGGACCGCAAGGCACGCGCTACTGGCGTCGGCGGCGAAGTTATCTGCTACGTCGCTTAAGGCCTAAGGAGAAGAAACATGTCTCGAGTAGGTAAGAGCCCGGTCGCGCTGCAAGGCGCAGAAGCGACGCTCAGCGACGAGAAGATTACCGTCAAGGGCGCGCTGGGTACGATTTCGCAAGCTGCGAACCGCCTCGTGAAGGTGGTGAACGACAACGGCACGCTCAAGTTCGAGCCGGCCGACGACAGCCGCGAAGCAAACGCGATGTCTGGCACGATGCGCGCGATCGTCGCGAACATGGTGCAAGGCGTGACGAAGGGTTTTGAGCGCAAGCTGACGCTGGTTGGCGTCGGTTACCGTGCTCAAGCGCAAGGCGACAAGCTGAACCTGTCGCTGGGTTTCTCGCACCCGGTGGTGCACCAGATGCCGGAAGGCGTGAAGGCCGAAACCCCGTCGCAAACGGAAATCGTGATCAAGGGGATCGACAAGCAGAAAGTCGGCCAAACCGCAGCCGAAGTGCGCGGTTATCGCCCGCCTGAGCCCTACAAGGGCAAGGGTGTGCGTTACGCCGACGAGGTTGTGATCCTCAAAGAAACGAAGAAGAAGTAAGGGTGCGCAATCATGGATAAGACTCAATCTCGCCTGCGCCGCGCTCGTCAGACGCGTCTCAAGATCGCTGAGCTGCAAGTCGCGCGCCTGGCCGTGCATCGCACGAACACGCACATTTATGCGCAAGTGTTCTCGCCCTGCGGCACCAAGGTGCTGGCCAGCGCGTCGACGCTTGAAGCCGAAGTGCGTGCGCAACTGGCTGACCAGTCGGGCAAGGGTGGCAATGTCGCCGCTGCCTCGCTGATCGGCAAGCGTATCGCAGAAAAGGCTAAGGCCGCCGGCATCGAATCCGTCGCCTTTGACCGCTCGGGTTTCCGCTATCACGGCCGCGTCAAGGCGCTGGCTGATGCTGCGCGCGAAGCCGGGCTCAAGTTCTAAGGAAGGAATTCGTCATGGCAAAGATGCAAGCGAAAGTTCAGGCTGACGAACGCGACGACGGCCTTCGTGAAAAAATGATTTCGGTCAATCGCGTGACCAAGGTCGTGAAGGGTGGCCGTATTCTCGGCTTCGCCGCACTGACCGTGGTTGGCGATGGTGATGGCCGCGTCGGTATGGGCAAGGGCAAGTCGAAAGAAGTGCCCGTCGCTGTCCAGAAGGCGATGGAACAAGCTCGTCGCAACATGTTCAAGGTGCCCCTGAAGAACGGCACCCTGCAACACGAAGTGCACGGCAAGCATGGCGCATCGGTCGTCCTCCTCGCTCCGGCGAAGGCTGGTACGGGCGTGATCGCCGGCGGCCCGATGCGCGCAGTGTTCGACGTGATGGGCGTGCAGAACGTCGTGGCCAAGAGCCACGGTTCGACGAACCCGTACAACCTCGTTCGTGCAACGCTGGACGGTCTGCGCAAGCAGTCGACCCCGGCCGACATCGCGGCGAAGCGCGGCAAGTCCGTCGAAGAAATTCTGGGCTAAGGGTGGGCACCATGTCTGAAAAAACTGTCAAGGTTCAGCTCGTCAAGAGCCTGATTGGGACCCGCGAAACGCACCGTGCCACCGTGCGCGGTCTCGGCCTGCGCCGCCTGAACTCGGTCTCCGAGCTTCAGGACACGCCGGCTGTGCGCGGCATGATCAACAAGGTCTCGTACCTCGTTAAGGTCATCGGCTAAGCGGTCGACCAAGACTCCAGGAGTTGAAAATGGAATTGAATAACCTGAAGCCGGCAGAAGGCGCGAAGCACGCAAAGCGTCGCGTCGGTCGCGGCATCGGCTCCGGCCTCGGCAAGACCGCTGGCCGTGGTCACAAGGGTCAGAAATCGCGTTCGGGCGGCTTCCACAAGGTTGGCTTCGAAGGCGGTCAAATGCCTCTGCAGCGTCGTCTGCCGAAGCGTGGCTTCACCTCGCTGACGAAGGAATTCGTCGGTGAAGTGCGCCTCGCCGACATCGAGAAGCTGCCGGTCGACGAAATCGATCTGCTGGCTCTCAAGCAGGCAGGCCTCGTTGGCGAACTGACCCGCAGCGCAAAGATCATCGCTACTGGCGAGATCAAGCGTAAGGTCGTCGTTAAGGGTCTGGGTGCGACGAAGAACGCGCGTGCTGCGATTGAAGCAGCAGGCGGTTCTTTTGCCGAGTGATTGTGAGTGGGACGTGCGGGTTCGCCCGCCGTCACTAGCATCTGCATCGGAGAAGCTACTTGGCTACTAGCCCGAGTCTCGCAAAAACCGGTCGCAGCGCTCCGAAGTTCGGCGACCTGCGTCGGCGTGCAATGTTCTTGCTGCTGGCGCTGGTCGTTTATCGTATCGGTGCGCACATTCCGGTTCCGGGTATCGACCCTGACCAGCTGGCGAAGCTCTTTCAAAGCCAGTCGGGCGGCATCCTTGGCATGTTCAACATGTTCTCGGGTGGCGCGCTGTCTCGCTTCACGATCTTCGCGCTGGGTGTGATGCCGTATATTTCGGCGTCGATCATCCTGCAGCTGATGGCGATCGTCTCGCCGCAGCTGGAAGCGTTGAAGAAGGAAGGGCAAGCCGGGCAACGCAAGATCACGCAGTACACGCGGATCTTCACGGTGGTGCTGGCGACGTTTCAGGCGTTCGGCATCGCGGTCGCGCTGGAAAACCAGCCTGGCCTCGTGATCGATCCGGGCATGGTGTTTCGCCTGACGACGGTCGTAACGCTCGTGACGGGCACGATGTTCCTGATGTGGCTTGGTGAGCAGATCACGGAACGCGGTCTCGGCAACGGCATTTCGATCATCATCTTCGGCGGGATTGCAGCGGGTTTCCCGAATGCAATCGGCGGTCTGTTTGAACTGGTTCGCACCGGCTCGATGGGCCCCGTCTCGGCGATCATCATCGTGGCACTGATCGCGGCTGTGACGTACCTGGTGGTGTTCATCGAACGCGGCCAGCGCAAGATCCTCGTGAACTATGCGAAGCGTCAGGTCGGTAACAAGATTTACGGCGGGCAGTCGTCCCACCTGCCGCTCAAGCTGAACATGTCGGGCGTGATTCCGCCGATCTTCGCATCGTCGATCATCCTGTTCCCGGCAACGATTCTGAATTGGTTCAGCTCGGGTTCGCGATCCAACTGGTTCGCAGACACGCTGCACAACGTGGCTGAAGCTCTCAAGCCTGGCCAACCGGTGTACGTGTTGCTGTATGCGTTGGCGATCGTCTTCTTCTGCTTCTTCTACACCGCACTGGTGTTCAACAGCAGGGAAACGGCCGACAACCTGAAGAAGAGTGGCGCGTTCGTTCCTGGCATCCGCCCGGGCGATCAGACGGCTCGCTATATCGACCGCATCCTCACGCGTCTGACGCTGGCCGGTGCGATCTATATCGTGTTTGTCTGTCTGCTGCCGGAGTTTCTGGTGCTGCGCTGGAATGTGCCGTTTTATTTTGGTGGCACGTCGCTGCTGATCATTGTCGTCGTCACAATGGACTTCATGGCGCAGGTGCAGTCGTACGTCATGTCGCAACAATACGAATCGCTGCTCAAGAAGGCGAACTTCAAGGGTGGCGGAGTCCCGATGCGCTGAAGGACATATGGCCAAAGACGATGTGATCCAGATGCAAGGTGAGGTCATAGAAAACCTCCCTAACGCCACCTTCCGGGTAAAACTGGAAAACGGCCATGTGGTCCTTGGGCATATTTCCGGGAAGATGCGGATGCACTACATCCGTATTCTTCCTGGCGACAAGGTGACAGTTGAGTTGACGCCTTACGATCTGTCGCGTGCGCGGATCGTGTTCCGGGCGAAGTGATTTAGAAAAAGGGTAATATCATGAAAGTGATGGCATCGGTAAAGCGCATGTGCCGTAACTGCAAAATCATCAAGCGCAACGGCGTCGTTCGCGTGATCTGCAGCACGGACCCGCGCCACAAGCAGCGTCAAGGCTGATCAGCGCGCTTTTTGCTTGCGCTTTTTGTTTGAGGAAAAACAATGGCTCGTATCGCAGGGGTTAACATCCCGAACCACCAGCACACGGAAATCGGCCTGACGGCGATCTTCGGTATCGGCCGCACGCGTTCGCGCAACATCTGCGTCGCTGCTGGTGTCCCGTTTGACAAGAAGGTCAAGGACCTGAACGACGCGGATCTGGAAAAGCTGCGTGATGAAGTGGGCAAGTTTGTCGTCGAAGGCGATCTTCGCCGTGAAACGACGATGAACATCAAGCGCCTGATGGATCTCGGCTGCTACCGCGGCGTGCGCCATCGCAAGGGCCTGCCCCTGCGTGGCCAGCGTACGCGCACCAACGCACGTACGCGCAAGGGTCCGCGCCGCGCAGCACAGTCGCTGAAGAAGTAAGCGGTTCTGACAGTTACAGGAAAACGTAATGGCTAAGGCTTCGAACAACTCCGCGGCGCAACGCGTTCGCAAGAAGGTTAAGAAGAACGTCGCCGAGGGCGTGGTTCACGTTCACGCGTCGTTCAACAACACGATCATCACGATCACCGACCGTCAAGGCAATGCACTCGCCTGGGCAACGTCGGGCGGTCAGGGCTTCAAGGGTTCGCGTAAGTCGACGCCCTTCGCAGCTCAGGTCGCAGCTGAATCGGCTGGCCGTGTTGCAATGGAATACGGCGTCAAGAACCTCGAAGTGCGTATCAAGGGCCCCGGCCCGGGTCGCGAATCGGCGGTGCGCGCGCTGCATGGTCTTGGCATCAAGATCACCGCGATCTCCGACGTGACGCCGGTCCCGCACAACGGCTGCCGTCCGCCGAAGCGCCGTCGTATCTAAGGCGTCGCGCTTGCCGACTGCCTGAGCCGCCGGTAACGGCGTCCCAGGCTCTCGGCGCTATTGAATTGACTAAGCCCACCGTTCGGTCCAAAGGGCCGGACTAGCGCGAGTCGCGGGGTCTCCCCGTTTCAGGCTTCGCGTGATCAATTATCGAAGGAAAGCAACGTGGCACGTTATATCGGCCCGAAGGCCAAGCTGTCCCGCCGTGAAGGCACCGACCTCTTCCTGAAGAGCGCACGCCGCTCGCTCGCCGACAAGTGCAAGCTCGACAGCAAGCCGGGTCAGCACGGCCGCACCTCGGGTGCGCGCACGTCCGACTACGGCACGCAGCTGCGCGAGAAGCAAAAAGTGAAGCGTATCTACGGCGTGCTCGAGCGTCAGTTCCGCCGCTACTTCGCGGAAGCTGATCGTATCAAGGGCAACACCGGCGAAAACCTGCTGCAACTGCTCGAATCGCGTCTCGACAACGTCGTGTACCGCATGGGCTTCGCATCGACCCGCGCTGAAGCGCGTCAGCTCGTGAGCCACAAGGCTCTCACGCTGAACGGCGTCGTCGCGAACATCCCGTCGATGCAAGTGAAGGCAGGCGACGTCGTCGCAATTCGCGAAAAGGCGAAGAAGCAGGCGCGTATCGCTGAAGCCCTCTCGCTGGCAGAGCAAGGCGGCATCGCAGGTTGGGTCGCAGTCGACGCGAAGAAGTTCGAAGGTACGTTCAAGGGCGTGCCGGAGCGCAGCGACATCGCTGGCGACATCAACGAAAGCCTGATCGTCGAATTGTATTCGCGTTAATCGAATTGACGGCCGGGGTAACCTCTGTGCTTCGCGCAGGAGGAAGCCTCGGCTGTTTTTTTCAGGTTGTGGCCATCTCAGCCTTATCGGTGTAACGAGCCGAGGGTATTGAAAAGGAAAACCTATGCAAACCAGTTTGTTGAAACCCAAGATCATCGCTGTGGAATCGCTCGGCGACAACCACGCGAAAGTGGTCATGGAGCCGTTCGAACGCGGTTATGGCCATACCTTGGGTAACGCGCTTCGGCGCGTGCTGCTGTCGTCGATGGTGGGCTACGCGCCGACCGAAGTGACGATCGCAGGCGTCGTGCACGAATACTCGACGCTCGATGGTGTGCAAGAGGATGTGGTCAACCTGCTGTTGAACCTCAAGGGCGTGGTCTTCAAGCTGCATAACCGTGACGAAGTGACGGTTACGCTGCGCAAGGAAGGCGAGGGCGTTGTCACCGCTGGCGACATCGAACTCTCGCACGACTGCGAAGTCATCAACCCGGAACACGTCGTTGCGCATCTGACGAAGGGCGGCAAGCTCGACGTCCAGATCAAGATCGAGAAGGGCCGCGGCTACGTGCCGGGCAACGTGCGCCGTTACGGCGACGAGTCGGCCAAGATCATCGGCCGCATCGTGCTGGACGCTTCGTTCTCGCCGGTTCGCCGCGTGAGCTACGCAGTGGAAAGCGCGCGTGTCGAACAGCGTACCGACCTCGACAAGCTCGTGATGAACATCGAAACCAACGGCGTGATCTCGCCTGAGGAAGCGATTCGCCAGTCGGCGCGCATCCTCGTGGATCAGCTGTCGGTGTTCGCTGCACTGGAAGGCACGGAAACGGCGGCGGAAGCCCCGTCGCGCGCACCGCAGATCGATCCGATCCTGCTGCGTCCGGTGGACGATCTCGAACTCACGGTTCGCTCGGCGAACTGCCTGAAGGCCGAGAATATCTACTACATCGGCGACCTCATCCAGCGTACCGAGAACGAGCTGCTCAAGACCCCGAATCTGGGTCGCAAGTCGCTCAACGAGATCAAGGAAGTGCTCGCTTCGCGCGGTCTCACGCTCGGCATGAAGCTCGAAAACTGGCCGCCGGCTGGTCTCGACAAGTAAGAAGTCTGGCACGGACGCGGATTTTCCTTTAAAATCCGCGTCTTGCCTTTTTCACGTACCGGCCCGTGCTTCACGTTGTTGTGCGGCGATAGAAGAGCTGGACCAAAACTTTGTTTCAAGGAAATTGAAATGCGTCACCGTCATGGTCTGCGGAAACTGAACCGCACGAGCAGCCACCGTCTGGCAATGCTCCGTAACATGTCCAACTCGCTCATCGAGCACGAAGTCATCAAGACGACGCTGCCGAAGGCGAAGGAACTCCGTAAGGTTGTCGAGCCCCTCATCACGCTGGGCAAGAAGCCGTCGCTGGCAAACCGTCGTCTGGCGTTCAACCGCCTGCGCGATCGTGACTCGGTCACGAAGCTGTTCGACGTGCTCGGTCCGCGTTTCGCGAACCGTCCGGGCGGCTACCTGCGCATCCTGAAGTTCGGTTTCCGTGTTGGCGACAACGCACCGATGGCACTGGTCGAACTGCTCGACCGTCCGGAAGTCACGGAAGAGAACATCCAGGAAGCGGAATAAGCTTTCAGTCGCGAGATCCCCGGATCGAGCGGCACGCGAAAAAGCCAGGCCTAGCCTGGCTTTTTTGTTTTGAGCGCGGAATAAACGGCGTGGCGTGACGTTTGCTCCCTGAACGCGCCCTCGCGGCTGCGGTGGGTCATCGTTGCCGCAGGGCGCACGGACGAAGGCCGACGGCGGCGGTGGTACGATAACGTCCTGCCTCGAGTCCCCGACCTTTCGCCTGCGCATGCAGGCGGTGGTGCGTGCGGGACACCCAGCCGGAGTTCGCCGTGACACTCAATGTGACCCTGATGCTGACCACGGTGCCCGACGAGGACACCGCCGACAAGCTCGCTTCCGCCGTCCTCGCGGCGCGGCTGGCCGCCTGCGTGACGCGGCTCGGCGCCGTGCATTCGGACTTTCACTGGCAGGGCAAGATCGAGTCCGGCAGCGAAATCCAGCTGCTTTTCAAGACGAGTCTCGCCCGCACGGCCGAACTCGAACAGTTCATCCAGACCCAACATCCCTACGAGACGCCCGAAATCCTCGCCTGGCAGGCGATGGCGTCGACCGCTTACGGGCAGTGGGTCAACACCGAAACCCAGCGTCCCCTCCATGTCTAACCGCTTCGATCGGCGTCTGCGCGCCGCGCCGTACGCTTCGCTGCTGGCCTTTTTCGCGTTCGTGGTCTGCGTGCTGCCGCTGCTGTTCGGCGCCGCGCCCGCGCATGCCGACGACGACTTCCTGCCGCCCGATCAGGCCTTCACGTTCAGTGCGAGCGAAGAGCCGGGCATGGTCGACGTCCACTTCAAGATCGCCGACGGCTACTACATGTACCGCGAGCGCTTCGCGTTCGACGCGCAGAACGGCGCCACGCTCGGCGATGCGCAGATTCCGCCCGGCCACGTGAAATTCGATCCGACGTTCAACAAGAACGTCGAGACCTATCGCAAGGAACTGACGATCCGCGTGCCGGTGAAGCAGGCGAGCGGCCCGTTCGATCTCACGGTGACGTCGCAGGGTTGCGCCGATGCGGGCATCTGCTATCCGCCCGCGCAGCACGTCTATCACGTGAGCGGTGCGGCGCTGCAAGCGGCGAATGCCGCGCCCGCGCAGACGGCGGTTGCGTCGACCACCGCCGCTGCAAACGCCAACGCCAACGCCAACGCCAACGCCAACGCCAACGCCAACGCCAACGCCAACGCCAACGCCAACGCAGCCGCTGTGGCATCCACCAACACCGGCAGCGCCGAAGAACCCTGGTACGAACGCGCCACGAGCGCCGACTACGCGCAGTCGCTGCTGCAAGGCGGCGGCTTCTTCGCGGTGATCGGTTTGTACTTCGTCGCGGGCATGGTACTGAGCCTGCTGCCCTGTTCGTATCCGATGATCCCGATCCTCTCGGCGATCATCGTCGGCGAGGGCGCGCAGGTGACGCGCTCGCGCGGCTTCGCGCTTTCGTTCGTCTACGTGCTCGGCATGGCGCTCGTCTATACGGTGCTCGGCATCGCGGCGGCGCTGGTCGGCCAGAGTCTGGGCGCGTGGCTGCAGAACCCGTGGGTGCTCGGCGTGTTCGCCGTGCTGCTCACCGCCTTTGCCGTAATGCTGATCGCAGGCTACGACATCGCGCTGCCGCAGCGCTGGCAGGACGGCGCCTCGCGCGCGTCGCAGGGCCGCTCGGGCGGCAAGTTCGCGGCCGTCGCCGTGATGGGCGCGCTGTCCGCGCTCGTGGTGGGCGCGTGCATGACCGCGCCGCTGTTCGCCGTGCTCGCGTTCATCGCGCACACGGGCAACGCGGTGCTCGGCGGCGCGGCGCTGTTCGCGATGGGGATCGGTCTCGGCGTGCCGCTGATGATTCTCGGCCTCGGCGCGGGCACGCTGCTGCCGCGCGCGGGCACGTGGATGGACGGCGTGAAGGTGTTTTTCGGCGTCGTGCTGCTGGCCGCCGCGTTGTGGATCGTCTGGCCGGTGCTGGGCGCGACGGCGCAGATGCTGCTCGCCGCGCTCTGGCTGCTGCTCGCCGCGGCCGCGCTCGGCCTGTTCACCCCGAATGCGGGCGCAACCAACGTGTGGCGACGCCTTGGCCGTGGTCTCGGCGCGGCGTTCGCGATCTGGGCCGCGACCTTGATGGTCGGTCTGGCGGCGGGCTCGGCCGATCCGCTGCGTCCGCTCGCCGTGCTCGCCGCGCGCACGGGCGGCGCGGGTGGTGCAAGTGACGCGGTCGCCGGTGCGGCATCGGGCGCGCCCGCGAACGGCGCGGATGCGCTGGTGTTCGCGCCCGTGCGTTCGTCGGCGCAACTCGACGCGGCGCTCAAGTCGGCGGGCAAGCCTGCGATGCTCGACTTCTACGCGGACTGGTGCGTGAGCTGCAAGGAGATGGAGAAGTTCACGTTCAGCGACGCGCGCGTGCAGGCACGCCTCGCGCAACTCGGCCTCCTGCGCGCCGACGTGACCGCGAATAGTCCCGACGATCAGGCGCTGCTCAAGCGCTTCGGTCTGTTCGGGCCGCCCGGCATCATCTTCTTCGATGCTCAGGGTAACGAAGTATTGCGCGTGGTCGGCTACGAGAACGCCGATAAATTCCTCGCGCGCCTCGATCGCGTCGTGCCGGCGGCGAGTACCTAAGCGTGCTCGAAGCGGTCGAATCGACAACGCTCACCGCGCCGCGCATATGAAAAAAGCCCCGGTTTTCCGGGGCTTTTTCGCATCTGAACGCTGCGCGAGCGTCGCTTATTTCTGTCGCTTACTTCTGCGCGCGCAACAGTCGCGCGGCGTCGAGCGCGAAGTACGTCAGGATGCCGTCCGCGCCCGCGCGCTTGAACGCGAGCAGCGATTCCATCATCACCTTGTCGTGATCGAGCCAGCCGTTTTGCGCGGCGGCCTTGAGCATCGCGTATTCGCCGCTCACCTGATAGACGTAGGTCGGGAAACGGAACTCGTCCTTCACGCGGCGCACGATGTCGAGGTACGGCATGCCGGGCTTGACCATCACCATGTCCGCGCCTTCCTCGATGTCGAGACGCACTTCGCGCAGCGCCTCGTCCGAGTTCGACGGGTCCATCTGGTAGGTCATCTTGTTGCTCTTGCCCAGATTCGACGCCGAACCCACCGCGTCGCGGAACGGGCCGTAGAACGCCGACGCGTACTTGGCCGAGTAGGCCATGATCTTCGTGTGGACGTGGTTCTCGCTCTCGAGCATCTCGCGGATCGCGCCGATGCGGCCGTCCATCATGTCCGACGGCGCGACGATATCGACGCCCGCCTCGGCCTGCGCGCGCGCCTGCGCGACGAGGATCTCGATGGTCTGGTCGTTGATGACGTAGCCGTTCTCGTCGAGCACGCCGTCCTGGCCGTGGCTCGTGTACGGATCGAGCGCGACGTCGCAGAGCACGCCCAGATCGGGGAAGCGTTTCTTGAGTTCGCGCACGGCGCGCGGAATCACGCCGTCGGGATTGGTCGCTTCGATGCCGTCGGGCGTCTTGAGCGACGGGTCGACCACGGGGAAGAGCGAAAGCACCGGAATGCCCAGCTCGACGCATTGCTCGGCCACGCCCATCAGCAGATCGATCGACACGCGCTCGACGCCGGGCATCGACGGCACGGCTTCGCGCACGTTCTCGCCCGCGATGACGAACACCGGATAGATCAGATCGTTGGTGGTGAGGAGGTTTTCGCGCATCAGGCGGCGCGAGAAGTCGTCACGGCGCATGCGGCGCGGACGGTGATGCGGATAGAAGCTCATGTCGGCGGATATCTCGAATCGGGGCTGCAAAGCTGCGGCAATTGCGCGG
Organism: Paraburkholderia tropica; assembly: GCF_900109265.1. Lineage (GTDB taxonomy): Bacteria > Pseudomonadota > Gammaproteobacteria > Burkholderiales > Burkholderiaceae > Paraburkholderia > Paraburkholderia tropica. The sequence goes on along the minus strand of NZ_FNZM01000024.1, from coordinate 109,872 downwards.
CTCGCGCGGTGGCAACGCCTGGGTCAAGCGTCTGCAATTGCTTGAAATGGAACCACGCCTCTGGGCGCAGGAAACTTTTCAGGACAATGGTATATCATACCGATCGAGCGAGGCGCCTTGCGCCAGACTCCCCGCTTCTCCTCCCTGAGCGGGTGCCTGTCGTTTTTCGATAAGGCTGTTTAGCCCGCCGGCAATTACGGCGGGTTTTTTTATGCGCAGCCAGAATCGTGCATTGCGCATATTTTCGACGTCGCGCATGCGGTTGCGGGCAGACCTTGTGTGGGCTGCCGCACGTTGGCACGAAGAAAGTTCGGGAGGGTGCCGCCGGATGGCGGCGGCGCGCCCCGCGGCATTGATGCGCGGGGCTTGCGCCGGAACGACGAAGTGACCGATACGCGCTTACGCGCCGGCTTTGGGGGCGGTTTCGCCGGCCTCGGCCGCGTTGTCCGGGGGCACGATCCAGCTTTCGATGACGGCATGGGCCTCATCGAGCCCCACACGCTTGAGCGCCGAAAAGAGCTGCGCGCTCAGCTTGCCCTGATAGCCCTGTTGCCGGTATTCGTCGAACGCCTTGTTCGTCGAACGCAGCGCGAGCACGCTCTCCTGACGCGTCAATTTGTCGCATTTCGTCAGGAGTGCGTGAATCGGCTTACCGGTGGGCGCAAACCACTCGATCATGCGGCGGTCCAGTTCGGTCAGTGGGCGGCGCGCGTCCATCATCAGCACGAGACCGCTCAGTTGCGCGCGCGTTTGCAGATAGACCGACAGCAGATGCTGCCAGTGCTGCTTCGCCGCTTCCGGCACTTCCGCATAGCCGTAGCCGGGCAGGTCGACCAGATAGCCGGACGGTTCGTCGGCCGGACCCACCGAGAAATAGTTGATGTGCTGCGTGCGGCCAGGCGTCTTCGACGCGAAGGCGAGGCGCTTCTGGTTGCACAGCAGATTGATCGCGGTCGATTTGCCCGCGTTCGAGCGGCCGGCGAACGCCACTTCCGGCCGCGCCGTGGCGGGCAGGTCGCGCAGGTGATTCACCGTCGTGAAGAAACGGGCTTGATGCAGCAGGAAGGCCATCTGTAGGACCACATTATGAAATAACGAGGCGGCTGGCCTGCCTCGCCCGGAGGCGCCCGGGAACGATATTGAGATATCGGGGAGAGGCCCGATTGGCGCGGTTGCGCCTTGCGCGCTATTGTACAATGCGACGGTTTACTGAATACCCGTGAGGCCGGCGCGGGCCTTTCGAGCGAGATCGGTCGCTGTCGTACATTGCAGAACCTGATTCCCACAAGACGAAACAAGGTGCGCGAATGAATCGACTGTGCAAGTCCCTGAAAGTACTCAATTTTGCGATTGTTACGATAACGGCAGGTCTTGCAGCAGGGGTGTCGATGATAGCGATGGCGGCGGACCCGGCAACCCCGGCGAAACCAGACCTTGCGCGGGGGCAGGCGATCGCGGCGCAGGTGTGCGCGGCCTGTCACGCGGCCGATGGCAACAGTGCGGGCGGCGCCTATCCGAAGCTCGCCGGCCAGCACGCCGACTACCTCGTCAAACAGCTCAAGGATTTCAAGCCGCAACCCGGCGGCAAGCCCCCCGTGCGAAATAATGCGATTATGGCGGGCTTCGCATCGGCGCTGTCCGATCAGGATATGATCAACGTCGCCGCCTGGTTCGCGTCGCAGACGCCCAAGCCCGGTTTCGCCCACGACGCGAAGACCGTGCCGCTCGGCCAGAAGATCTGGCGCGGCGGTATCGCCGACAAAGGCGTGCCCGCCTGCGCTGCCTGCCACGGCCCGACCGGGCAGGGCATTCCGATCCAGTATCCGCGACTGTCGGGCCAGTGGTCGGAGTATCTCGTTACGCAGCTCACCGCTTTCCAGCAGGGCACGCGCAACAACAACGAGCCGATGCACACGATCTCGCACCGTCTGTCGGACGACGAAATCAAGGCGGTGGCGGATTACGCGGCCGGTCTGCATTGACCGTTTCGCCGGAGTCGAAGAACAAGAAAAGGGTGTGGGCACCGCGCGCATGCGGCGGTCCTGCACCCTTTTTTGCTGTAAGCGCGCACGTCGTGCGCACTCGAAGCGGAGTTTGAATGAGCGTCACCACGCAGGGTCTGCAGTTGAATGTCCGCCAGAAGGCGGTGAGAAGCGCCATCGAGCTGCTCAGTTCGATGCGTTTTGCCATTGCGCTGCTGGTCGTGCTGGCCATCGCGAGCATCATCGGCACGGTGCTCACGCAGGACGACCCCTATCCCAACTATGTGAATCAGTTCGGCCCGTTCTGGGCCGACATCTTCCGCTCGCTGAGCCTCTACACGGTCTACAGCGCGTGGTGGTTCATGACGATCCTCGGCTTTCTCGTCGTGTCGATCTCGCTGTGCGTGATCCGCAACGGCCCGAAGATGATCGCCGACATGAAAAGCTGGAAGGACAAGGTGCGCGAAGGCAGCCTGCGCGCCTTCCACCACAAGGGCGAGTTCGCGCTCGACGGCGCGACGCGCGAGCACACCGCCGCCACGCTCAGCAAGCTGGCGGGCCGCCTCGGCTACCGCTTCGTCACGCGCGAGACCGACGGCGCCACGCTGATCGCGGCCAAGCGCGGCGCGCTCACGAAGATCGGCTATATCTTCGCCCACCTCGCGATTGTGGTGATCTGCATCGGCGGCCTGCTCGACAGCAACCTGCCGATCAAATTCCAGATGTGGCTGTTCGACAAATCGCCGATCCGCAGCAACGCGGTCATCAACGACATCTCGGCCGAACATCGCCTCTCGGCCTCGAACCCCACCTTCCGCGGCTACGCGTGGGTGCCCGAAGGCCAGTTCGTTTCCACGGCCATCCTGAACCAGCCCGACGGCTCGCTGATTCAGGACCTGCCGTTCTCGATCCAGCTCAACAAGTTCATCGTCGACTACTACTCGACCGGCATGCCCAAGCTGTTCGCGAGCGACATCGTCGTGATCGATCACCAGACCGGCAAGCGCATTCCGGCGCGCATCGAGGTGAACGAGCCGTTCACGTACGACGGCGTGTCGATCTACCAGTCGAGCTTCCAGGACGGCGGCTCGCAGATGCAGATGACCGCCTGGCCGATGAACGGTGCGAGCGCGAAGAGTTTCCCGTTCGGCGGCACGATCGGCAACTCGGCGCCGCTCAAACTGCCCGCGGGCCAAAGCGTGCCGGGCGTGGACGGCCAGACCATCGAGTTCGCCGATTTCCGCGCCATCAACGTCGAGAACATCTCGAACGGCAGCGGTCAGACCGACGCGCGCGGCGTCGCGCACCAGACGCTCAAGGAAGCGTTCGACGAGCGCCTCGGTTCGGGCGCGAAGAGTTCGAAGCCGCTCGATCTGCATAACGTCGGGCCGTCGGTGCAATACAAGGTGCGCGACAAGGACGGCCAGGCGCGCGAGTACAACAACTATATGCTGCCCGTCGACGTGAACGGCGAGCGCATGTTCCTCGCGGGCATGCGCGAGAACCCCGACGATCCGTTCCGTTACCTGCGCATTCCGGCCGACAGCGGCGGCACCATGAAGGAATGGATGATGCTGCGCGCGGCCTACGAGGACCCGGCGCTGCGCGCCCAGGCGGCGCACCGCTTCGCCCTGCGTTCGGTCCCCGAAGCGAATCGCGAGCTTCAGCAGCACCTCGAAGACAGCGCGCTGCGCGTGCTGACCCTGTTCGCGGGCGCCGACGATTCGACCCAGGCCGCGCCGAAAGCGCAGCAGGGCGGCTTCCAGGCGGTGGCGGCGTTCATCGACAAGTCGGTGCCGAAAGACCAGCAGGAGAAGGCCGCGGGCCTCTTGCTGCGCATGCTCGAAGGCGCGACGTGGGATCTCTGGCAGCTCGCGCGCGAGCAGGCCGGCGAGCCCGATCTGAAGCCGGACGCCGACTCGGCGCGCTTCGTTCAGGACGCGATCAACGCGGTATCCGACAGCTTTCTGTATGGATCGCCTGTCTATCTACAGCTCGATTCATTCAAGCAGGTGCAAGCTTCGGTATTTCAGTTGACGCGCGCACCGGGCAAAAAAGTCGTGTATCTTGGCAGCCTGTTGCTCGTGCTCGGCATCTTCTCGATGTTCTACGTGCGCGAGCGGCGTCTGTGGTTCTGGCTGAAGGACCGGAATGGCGAAGCAGGCGGCGGCGTGAACGTCATCATGGCGATGTCAACCGCGCGCCGTACACTCGACTTCGAGAAGGAATTTGCCCGTACCCGCGAAGCTGTCGCGCGCGCGCTCGGCGCGAAAGCGCAGGCCGCCGAAGACTCTGCCGACGCCGACGCTCACGCCAAGGCGGACCGCAACGCAAACGAAGGCGGGACGGACCGTGCACCTTGATCCTCGCGATCCTTGCGCGCTTTTCACGTTTTGCGCGCGCTTCACGGACATTCACGATCAACACCGGTAAGCCCATGGACTTGACTCAGGTTTCCTCATCCGCAAAGGCCCGCCGCGCAGACCGCGCCGCGGTGCAGACGGCGGCGCACGATTTGCCCGCCGACGACTTCTTCGACGAACGCCCCTTCCTGCGCCGCCTGACGCTGGTCGACTGGCTGTTCGCGCTGGTGCTGGTGGCGGGCGCGGGCTTCGCGCTGTCGCGCTACCACGCGCACATGAACTACTACGACAAGCTCGTGATGTGCGGCACGGTGCCGGCGCTCGTCGTGCTCGGCTGGCGCTGGAAACCGGCGCGTCTGCTGATGGCGGGCATCGCCGTGATGTCGATCGGCGCGATCCAGATCTATCAGGGCGACCTCGCGCGCGCCGACCAGGCGTTCTTCCTCAAGTACTTCCTCTCCAGCCAGTCGGCCATTCTGTGGATGAGCGCGCTGTTCGTGCTCGCCACGCTGTTCTACTGGATCGGCCTGCTCTCGCGCTCGCCCTCGGGCGGCTCGATCGGCTCGAAGCTGACCTGGGCGGCCGTGTTGATGGGCTTCACGGGTCTGATGGTGCGCTGGTACGAGTCCTACCTGATCGGCGCGGACGTCGGCCATATTCCCATCTCGAACCTCTACGAAGTGTTCGTGCTGTTCAGCCTGATCACGGCGCTGTTCTACCTGTATTACGAAAAGCACTACAACACGCGCGCGCTCGGCGCCTTCGTGCTGCTCGTGATCAGCGCGGCCGTGGGCTTCCTGATGTGGTACTCGATCTCGCGCGACGCGCAGCAGATCCAGCCGCTCGTGCCCGCGCTGCAAAGCTGGTGGATGAAGATCCACGTGCCGGCGAACTTCATCGGCTACGGCAGCTTCGCGTTGTCGGCGATGGTGGGCGTGGCCTACATCATGAAGGAGCGCGGCATGCTGGCGGACCGCCTGCCCGCGCTGGAGGTGCTCGACGACGTCATGTACAAGTCGATCGCCGTCGGCTTCGCGTTCTTCACCATCGCCACGATTCTCGGCGCGCTGTGGGCCGCGCAGGCATGGGGCGGCTACTGGAGCTGGGACCCGAAGGAAACCTGGGCGCTGATCGTCTGGCTGAACTACGCTGCCTGGCTGCACATGCGCCTCATGAAGGGCCTGCGCGGCGGCGTGGCTGCCTGGTGGGCGCTCACGGGCCTGCTGGTCACGACCTTCGCGTTCCTCGGCGTGAACATGTTCCTCTCGGGGCTGCATAGTTACGGCAAGCTGTAACCGGTCTGCGCCGCACAACGAACTCACCGCCGGACGCCACGCGCTCCGGCGGTTTTTTTTCGTCGGATGGGAAGGATTGCGCGGCGCGTGCGTTTGCCGTGTTACAGGGCTCCGAACCATCGTGTGCGGAGCCGGTCGACAGTCAGGAAACACCCAGGCAGGCGGTGGAAAGCAGACGAGGGCAACATCATGTGGACGAAGCGCAGCAGCAGGATCATCCTCACCGGCGACGACATCGCCGCAAGCGAGATCACGCCGCAAAAGGTGTTCGAACAGCGCCGGCGAGTGATGAAGGCGGCCGGCGCGCTGGCGCTTGGCGGCATGACGGGCGGTGTCGGCGCGTTCGGCTTGTTGGGTGGCGCGCGCGAGGCGTTCGCGGAATACGCGCCGGGCGACCCGAAAGCGATCAAGCTGGCCGCGAAGACCAACCCGAAGTTCGTCGCGCCCGACAAGGCCACGCCGTACAAGGACGTGACGACCTATAACAACTTCTACGAGTTCGGCACCGACAAGGGCGATCCGGCGCAGAACGCCGGCACGCTGCGTCCGCGTCCGTGGAAGGTGAGCGTGGAAGGCGAGGTGAAGAACGCGAAGGTCTGGGACATCGACGACATCCTCAAGATCGCGCCGCTTGAGGAGCGCGTGTACCGCCACCGCTGCGTGGAAGGCTGGTCGATGGTGATTCCGTGGATCGGCATTTCGCTGTCCGAGCTGGTCAAGCGTGCGCAGCCGACCGGCAACGCGAAATACGTGCAATTCATCACGCTCGCCGACCGCTCGCAGATGCCGGGCCTCGCCGAGCCGATTCTCGACTGGCCGTATTCCGAAGGCCTGCGCATGGACGAAGCGATGAATCCGCTCACGCTGCTCACCGTCGGGCTCTACGGGCAGGTGCTGCCGAACCAGAACGGCGCGCCGGTGCGCGTGGTGATTCCGTGGAAGTACGGCTTCAAGAGCGCGAAGTCGCTGGTGAAGATCCGCTTCGTCGAGAAGCAGCCGCCGACGAGCTGGAACACCTACGCGTCCAACGAGTACGGCTTCTTTTCGAACGTGAATCCGAACGTCGATCACCCGCGCTGGAGCCAGGCGACCGAGCGGCGGATCGGCGAGGACGGCTTTTTCACGCCCAAGCGCAAGACGCTGATGTACAACGGCTACGGCGATCTGGTGGCGTCGATGTATCAGGGCATGGATCTGCGCAAGAACTTCTGAGCATGCGATGGAGCACAATGTGAATTCGACCCGCGAGGCCAACGAAGCGACGGACGCGACCGGGCGACGTGTCGGCGGCGCGCCGTCCGCGCAGGCGAAAGCACGCGCCGCGAGCGGTCCGCGCTGGCTGCCATGGCTGAAGGGCGCGGTGTTCGTCGCTTCGCTGTATCCGCTCGCGCGTATCGTGCTGTTCGGCTTCACCGACCGGCTGGGCGCGAATCCGATCGAATTCATCACGCGCTCGACGGGACTCTGGACGCTCGTGTTCCTCTGCATCACGCTGGCCGTCACGCCGCTGCGCCGTCTCACGGGCTGGACCGCGCTCGTGCGCTTGCGGCGCATGCTGGGCCTCTACGCGTTTTTCTACGCGGCGCTGCACTTCACGACTTATATCTGGTTCGACAAATGGTTCGACGTGGCCGCGATGCTCAAGGACGTCGGCAAGCGGCCCTTCATCACGGTGGGTTTCGCGGCCTTCGTGCTGCTGATTCCGCTTGCCGTCACCTCGACGCGCGCGATGGCGCGCAAGCTCGGCCGCCGCTGGCAGACGCTGCACCGGCTGATCTATGCGATCGGCGTGCTCGCGATTCTGCATTTCTGGTGGATGAAGGCCGGCAAGCACGATCTCGCGCTGCCGAAGCTCTACGGCGCGATCATGCTCGTGCTGCTCGGCTGGCGGATCGGCGCGTGGCTAGTCGCGCGCTTCAAGGCGGGCGGGCCGACGCGCGCCGCTTGAGCGCCGTGGGTTCTCCGCCCGCGCAATAAAAAAGCGACGCACGCGGCGTCGCTTTTTCGTTTCATGCGGTCGGCAACACAGCCCGACGATCAGGTCAGTCCAATCAATCCGGCAGCAGATGCTCGCCCGCGAACAGTTGCGGCACCGTTTCGCGCTCGCGCGCGACGTGCGTGCGAGCACCGTCGACCATGATTTCGGCGGCACGCGGACGCGTGTTGTAGTTCGAGCTCATCGCGAAGCCGTACGCGCCCGCCGAGCGGATCGCCAGCACGTCGCCCGGCTCGATCGCGAGCGTGCGTTCGCGGCCCAGCCAGTCGCCGCTCTCGCACACCGGACCGACGATGTCCCACGTTTTGGCTTCGCCCGCCGGCGTTGCGACCGTCTCGATCGCGTGATACGCCTCGTACATCGCGGGGCGTGCCAGATCGTTCATGGCCGCGTCGACGATCGCGAAGTTCTTTTCCGCGCCGGGCTTGAGGAATTCGACGGTCGTCAGCAGGATGCCTGCATTGCCGACCAGCGAGCGGCCCGGCTCGAACCAGACTTCGCGCGACTTGCCGGTCTTCGCGCCATGCGCCTCGATGCGGTCGAGCACGGTGCGCACGAACGCGCCGATGTCCGGCGGCGTTTCATCGTCGTAGCGGATGCCGAGACCGCCGCCCACGTCGATGTGATGAATTGCGATGCCGTCCGACTCGATCTGGTCGACGAGTTCGAGCACCTTGTCGATGGCGTCGAGATACGGCGCGACTTCGGTGATCTGCGAGCCGATATGGCAGTCGATGCCCACGACCTGCAGATTCGGCATGGCCGCGGCCGCGCGATAGGTGGCGCGCGCGTCTTCGAAGGCGATGCCGAACTTGTTCGACTTCAGGCCCGTGGAAATGTACGGATGCGTTTTTGCGTCGACGTCCGGGTTCACGCGCAGCGAGACCGGCGCCTTCTTGCCCAGTTCGCCCGCGACGGCGTTCAGGCGGTCGAGTTCGGGAATCGATTCGACGTTGAAGCACTTCACGCCCGCTTCGAGCGCGACGCGCATTTCGTCGGCATGCTTGCCCACGCCCGAGAACACCGTGTTCTGCGCCTTGCCGCCGGCGGCCAGCACGCGCGCCAGTTCGCCGCCCGACACGATGTCGAAGCCCGCGCCTTCGCGCGCGAATACGTTCAGCACGGCGAGATTGCTGTTGGCCTTCACGGCGACGTGCACGCTCGCGCGGCGGCCCGCGCAGGCGTCGGCGTAGGCGTGCCATGCGCTGCTGAGCGCGGCGCGCGAGTAGACGTAGAGCGGGGTGCCGTACTGCGCGGCGAGGTCGGCGGCGGACATGCCTTCGACGAAAAGCGTGCCGTCGACACGATGAAAAGCGGGCTGGGTCATGCGAGCGTCTGGTTGAGTCGGTGCTATTGAGCGGGCGCGGCGGCCGAGGCCGCTTGCGCGCCGCTGGCGGCCGCGGGCGCGGAATTCAGTTCAGGGTCGGTCGACAGCGACAGCGGCGTGCCGGTGGTATCGGGCACCGAGCCGGCCTGCGCGCCCGAGGCCGCGTTCGGCAGGGTTTGCGCGTTGTCGTCGGGCTGCGTTTCGAAATTCGGTTTCTGCGGGAGCGGCGGCACCGTGGGCATGTAGAGCGGCCCTTTCTGGCCGCAACCCGCGAGTGACGCGGCGCCGATCGCGAAAGCCGTTAGAATCGCGCCGGACGCCGAGATGCGGGATGCCAGTGCGCGCATCCTGGAATTGACACGCATAATTGTCCCTGAATGATTAACCGCTGGAGTTTAGCATGGCAGATAGTGACTACCTGAGCCGCGCGGAGGCCGTGCTGGCGGCCGTCGAGCGCGGTGTCGACGCGAGCGGAGCCGATATCGAGCTCGAGCGCAGCGGCAACGTTCTGACACTCGAATTCGAGAACCGCTCGAAGATCATCGTGAATCTGCAGCCGCCGATGAAGGAGATCTGGATCGCGGCGAAAGCGGGCGGTTTCCATTACCGCTTCATCGACGAGCAATGGCTCGACACGCGCACGGGCACCGAGTTCTTCTCGGCGCTCACCGCGTACGCGACGGAGCAGGCGGGCGAGACGGTGACGTTCACGCCGTGAAGTCCCGCTAACGCGGCCGCAGCATGAAAAACGGGCACCCCTCGGGTGCCCGTTTTGCGTTTGCAGCATCGGTGAATCAGTGCTTGCGGAACAGATTCATGATGTCTTCCTTCTCCTGCGCGTTGACGTGCGCGGGCTCGCTCTCGGACGAACCCTGCGCGCCCTGTTCGCCGCTCGCCGCCGCGTCGAGCGCCGCCTGGCTGATGCCCACGGTGGAAACGAAACCGTGGCCCGGCGTGGCGTCGGCGTAATACAGCTCGTCGCCGAGCGTGACGATGCCGTCGGGCATCGGCATCTTGTACTCGGGCACGCCGTTGAGCGCTTTCTGCATGTAGTCGATCCACACGGGCAGCGAAAGGCCGCCGCCGGTTTCGCGGTCCCCGAGGCTGCGCGGATTGTCGTAGCCGATCCACGCGATGGCCGCGAGCGTGTGCTGGTAGCCCGCGAACCAGGCGTCGCGCGAATCGTTGGTCGTACCGGTCTTGCCGCCGAGGTCGGTGCGCTTGAGGACGTTCGACTTCGCGCCCGTGCCGCGCTGCGCCACGCTCTGCAGCAGGCTGTTCATGATGTAGGCGTTGCGCGGATCGATCGCGCGCGGCGCGTTCTGCTCCGCGACGAGCGGCTGCGCCTGCGCGACCACCATGCCGCGCTGATCGGTGACTTCGGCGATCAGATACGGATTCACGCGATAGCCGCCGTTCGCGAACACGGCGTAACCGCCCGCCATCTGCAGCGGCGTGACGAGGCCGGCGCCCAGCGCCATCGGCAGATAGGCCGGATGACGCTCGGCGTCGAAGCCGAAGTGCGTGATGTACTGCTGCGCGTACTTCGTGCCGATGTGGTTGAGGATGCGGATCGACACGAGGTTCTTCGACTTCATGAGCGCCGTGCGCATGGTCATGGGGCCGTCGAAGCCGCCGCCGTAGTTCTTCGGCTCCCACGCCTGGCCGCCGGTTTCCGCCGCGCTGAAGAAGAGCGGCGCGTCGTTGATGATCGTGGCCGGCCCGAGCCCCTTGTCGAGCGACGCCGAATAGATGAACGGCTTGAAGCTCGAACCCGGCTGACGCCACGCCTGCGTGACGTGGTTGAACTTGTTCTTGTTGAAGTCGAAGCCGCCCACCAGCGCGCGGATCGCGCCGTCCTGCGGCACCACCGAGACGAACGCGCCCTCGATCTGCGGCAACTGCGTAATCGACCATTCGCCCGCGTTGTTGCGCGCCACGCGGATGATCGCGCCCGGGCGGATCTTCTGGCTCGGCTGCGCGCGCGCGGAGAGGTTGTACTGCGCGAAGCGCAGGCCGTCGCCGGTGATGCTGGCCGTGTTGCCGTCCATGAAGGTGGCCTGCACTTCCTTCGGGCTCGCCGAGGTGACCACGGCCGCCACGAGTTCGCCGTTGTCCGGATGCTCGATCAAAGCGTCGTCGATGGCCTGTTCGCGGTCGTCGGCGTCGGCGGGCAGGTCGATGAAAGCTTCCGGGCCGCGATAGCCGTGACGCCGCTCGTAATCCATCAGCCCCTTGCGCAGCGCGCGGTAGGCCACGTCCTGGTCGGCGGAATCGATGGTCGTGACCACGTTCAGACCACGCGTGTAGGCCTCTTCGTGGTACTGCGCGTACATCATCTGACGCACCATTTCCGCCACGTACTCCGCGTGCACGCTGAATTCCTTGCCCTGGCCCTTCACGACGAGCGGTTGCGCGGCGGCGTCGTCGTACTGCTGCTGGGTGATGTAATGCAGCTCCAGCATGCGTTCGAGGATGTATTCCTGACGCACCTTCGCGCGCTTCGGATTGACGACCGGGTTATACGCCGACGGCGCCTTCGGCAGCCCCGCGAGCATCGCGCATTCGGCGAGCGTGAGGTCCTTCAGATCCTTGCCGAAGTACACGCGCGCGGCGCTCGCGAAGCCGTAGGCGCGCTGCCCCAGATAGATCTGGTTCATGTAGACCTCGAGGATCTGGTCCTTCGAGAGCTTCGACTCGATCTTGTAGGCGAGCAGCATTTCGTAGATCTTGCGCGTATAGGTCTTTTCGCTCGACAGGAAGAAGTTGCGCGCCACCTGCATGGTGATCGTGCTCGCGCCCTGCGACGCATGGCCGTTCGTCAGGGCGACGAAGCCCGCGCGCGCGATGCCCGTGAGGTCGACGCCGCCGTGCTCGTAGAAGCGCGCGTCTTCGATGGCGAGGATGGCTTTCTTCAGATTGTCCGGCACGTCCTGGAAATGGACGATGTCGCGCCGCTCCTCGCCGAATTCGCCGATCAGCACGTGGTCGCGCGTGTAGATGCGCAGCGGCACCTTGGGCCGGTAGTCAGTGAGCGCCTCGAGCGACGGCAGATTCGGCGTGGCGACGATCAGCGCGTAGCCGAGCACGAGCGCGACGCACGCGGCGGCGCCCGCGATCAGCACGACAAAACCGATCAGCAGCTTGACCCACCAGGGCCGCTTGCGCCGGGTCGAGGCGGGCGGCTCCGGCGGGGTGGACGGAGCGGACGAGGGAGGCTGGACGTCTTGCATACGGTTACCGGAAAAACAGTCCCGCGATTATAGCCGCCCGCCTCGCGTGCTTTCGGAAAGCTTACGCACGGCTTGAGGCGGGTCGTGCAGCGTCTCGGCCGGTGTATGGCGCAGGTGCAGGGCGGACGCTAGCGGGACAGATGACGCACGACAGAGTGCTCACTCTAGCCGCGTCTCATGGCGCGGAGAAGCATCCCGATCGGATTCGCTGCGAGATTGGCCATCTGGCCGAGTGTTCGCGCGAGCGGACGCTTCGCACAATCCCAGCAACGCGCCACGAACGGTTCGCGGCGCAAAGCACACGGGAGAAATGCGATGAGCCTGCTCAATCCGCTGTTGTTGAATGCTCGCCGTCATGCCGCTGGCGTCGACGTGAGCGCGCGCGGCATCACGCTGGTCGTGCTCAGCGAGCCGCTGTTCGGCGGCGGTCCGCTGCGCATCGAGTGGCTGGCGCGTGCGCCGCTGGGGCGCGAGGTGCTGTCGGGCGCGGAGATCGCTGACCGCACGGCGCTGGCGGCGGCGTTGCGCGCGCTGTTCGGCGGGCTGCCTCGGGCGTGCGCCCAGGCCGGTCTGCGCTGTGCGATGGCCTTGCCCACGGGCGCGACGCTGCTGGCCACGGTGCCGCTCGCGCGGCTCGTGCCGGAGGCCGGGTCGCCTGCGTGGCGCGCGGACGTGTCGGGGCTTTATACGGAGCTCGAACCGCTGGTGCTGGCCGAGGCCGAGCGCGTGGCGGGCATCGAGCGGCATGAGCTGGCGGTCGACTGGCAGGTGGGTCCGTTCGGGTCCATCTATTCGCTCGGCTCGTGCGATTCGCCCGATTCGCCCGATTCGCCTGGCTCGTCGGGTGCGTCGGGTGCGTCGGCCCTCGGCACGGCTGTGCTGCGCGAGGCGCGCGTGACGATCGCGGCCACGGCGCGCGCGCATCTCGAAACGCGTATCGAGTGCGCGGCGATGGCGGGCATCACGCTCTGCGCGCTGGACGACGAAGCGCACGCGGCGCTGCGTGCGATGCGCCACGCGGCGGCGTTCGAGTTGCCGCCGCACGAGACCTGGGCCGCGCTCTGGATCGGCGCCGACGGCATTCACGGCTGGCTCGTCGCCGACGAATCCGTCACCCGCCGCATGCGTTTTCCCGCGCTCGAGTACGCCGATCTCGTCGAGGCGTTGCGCGATCTGGCGAGCGGCGCGCAGGTCGGCTGCACGCTGGTGTCGGGCGATCTCTCGATGCTGGCGGGCGTGCAGTTTTCGCTCGCGGATATTGGCGACGTGCTCGGCAGTCCGGTGCTGCCGTTCGAATGCGCGCCACTCGCCGATGCCGACACCGAACAACCGCTCGACGTCGGCCTGCTGCACGACCCGTCGTGCGTGGTCGCCTTCGGCCTCGCACTGCGTGGGGTGAGCGAATGAGGCGGCGCGCGAAGATGGCTGGCGCGCGCGAGGGTTTCAATCTACTGCCGTGGCGGCCGGGGGCGGTGCGGCGCGTGCGTCGGCGTCGCGCGCTCGAATGGCTCGCGGCGGCGGTTTTAGGTGGCGTGTGCGGCTGCGCGGTCGCGGGCTGGCAGCACGTCGAGCAGACACGCCTGGCGACGCGGCACGCGGCGCTGGAGCGGCAACTCGCGCAACTGGGCGCGCCGCTCGCCGAGGCGCAACGGCTCGCTCGGGAGACACGCGCGCGGCAGCTTGCCTCGAGTGAAGCGCGCGAGCGGGCGCGCCCTTTCCAGCGGTTGTTCGCGCTCGTCGACGGCCTGGCGCGGGCGCGCACCGAAGGCGTCGCGCTCGAACAACTGGCCCAGCACGGCGACGCCACCGAGTTGCTGGCCAACGCCGCCGACGAGATCGCGGCGGCGGCGTGGCTCGAACGCCTGCGCGCGCTGCCCGAGGTCGAGGCCGTGAGCGTGCAGGAGATGAAGCGCGCGCAGGAGGCGGGCGGCGCACGTTCGCGCGGTGGATCAGGCGCGAGCGTCCCGCATCGCGTCGAGCCGATTCGCGTGGCTGCGCGGCTCGTCTGGAAAGGCGCGACTGCACCGGCTTCGGATTCGGTCTCGACTGCGCCGGCGAAGGAGGCGAAATGAACGCCATGTCGACGTTGCGCGGCTGGCGGCCGCTACACACATGGACGCGAAGACGGCGCGCGCTGGTCGCCGCGACGCTCGCGATGCTTGCCGCGTTGCTGAGCGGTATCGCGTGTTTTCTCACCGATGCCGGCGGCGCGCAGGCGGCCCGAAGCGCGCTGGCCCAAGGCGAGGCGCGGCTCGCGGACGCCCGGCGGACGCTCGCGCGATTGCCCGCGCTGCGCCGCGAAGCCGAAGGCTGGCCGCGCGACGCAAGACTGACGGGATCGGCGGAATCGGAGCAAGCGAACACGAGCGCCGACGACATCCGCAGCGTTTCCCGGCTGGCGGCAGACGCCGGACTTGTCTTGATCGCGCTGGAACCTGCCGCGCCGGGCGGCGCGAAAGCGCAGGCGTTCCGCGCGACCAAACTTGCGGCACGGGGCGGTTTCGCCCAGCTTCGCGCCTTTCTCGCAGGCCTCGCCGAGTGGCCCGAACTCGCGGTGCCTGCGGACATCGTCGTTCGGCGCAACGGCAGCGCGCTTGCCATCGCGGCCACGCTGCACGTTTTCGGCGGTTTGCCCGCCGTCGCGATCGAAGCGGCCGACGTCGCCGAAGTCGCCGCAATCGAAGAACGGACCGATGCCGCGCGCGATCCGTTCGCGAGCCGGTTTGCGCTCGCAGCGGGCGGCGGCGCTGCGTCGGGCGTGCAGGGCGATGGCGCGCTGCGGCTCGTCGGCACGCTGAGCGAGCGTGGACGCGTGCTCGCGCTGATCGAAACCGCCGACGGCACGCTCGCCGTTCAGCCAGGCGCGCCGCTCGCGGGCGGACGCGTGACGGGCGTGGGTCCGGAGCGGGTCGTCCTGTCCGTCGAGGGCGCGACGCAGGTGCTGAACTGGGCGGAGGCGCACCGATGAAACGCGTTCGCTCAATTCAGCCGCTATCCCGCTCGCTTGCGTGGCCGATGCTCGCGTTCGCGCTGGGCGCGCACGCCGCGTTGCCGCCGGCGCCGCCACCGTTGCCGACGCCCGCGTGGCGTACGGCGGCGCAGATGATCGCGCGCCACGAAGTGCCGCCCTTGCCCGAAGGCGAGCAGGCCGACGCGCCCGCGGGCTGGACCGCCAACCCATTTTCGACGACGCAGGACACGCCTGCCGATCCTGCTGACGAGCGACCGGCCGCGCCGCCGTCCACGAATGGCGCGGACGCAGTGCCCACCGCAGTGCCCGCCGCCGCGCCCGAGCCGCTCGAAGGGCCGCCGGTGCCGCTGCCCGCGCCGTCGCGTCTTGCCGACACAGCGTCCGGGAGCGACGGCCTGCCGCCCGACCGTCCGATCTCGCTCAACTTCCAGCGCGCGGAACTTACCGCCGTGCTGCATGCCTTCGCGCAGTTCACGCGGCTGAACATCGTCGCGAGCGAGCGCGTGCGCGGCCAGATCACGCTACGCCTCGACCGCGTGCCGTGGCGCGCGGCCTTCGATCTGCTGCTGGAGTCGAACGGCCTCGCGATGGAGCGGCACGGCGGCGTGCTTTGGGTCGCGCCCGCCGCGGATCTCGCCGCGCGCGAGCGGCTGCGTTTCGAGGCGCATGCGCGCGCCGCCGAGCTCGAACCGCTCGCGAGCCGTGCGTTCGAGCTGCACTACGCGCGCGCCGAGGATCTGCGGCGGCTGTTGAGCGGTTCCGGCACGCAGCGCGCGCTGTCCAAACGCGGCGCGGCAGTCGCGGACGCGCGCACGAACCTGCTGTTCGTCACCGATCTGGCGGGGCGGCTCGATCAGATCGCCGACCTGATCCGGCGGCTGGACGCGCCCGCGCGACAGGTGCTGATCGAAGCGCGTATCGTCGAAGGCGACGAGGGCTTGTCGCGCGAACTGGGCGTGCGGCTCGGCGTGACGCCGAACGCGGTCGAAGGCACGGCGCGCGGCGTGCGCGGCAGCGCCGCCGACGGCACGCTCTATGATCTGGGGGCGGGAGCGATCAACGGTTTCGCGGCCGCGCAACTCGGCCTGACGTTGCTCGCCGCCCGCGCGACCCGGCTGCTCGACATCGAATTGAGCGCGCTGGAGGCGCAGGGGCGCGGGCGCGTGGTGTCGAGTCCGCGCGTGGTGACGGCGGATCGCACCAAGGCTGTGGTCGAGCAGGGCACCGAGCTGCCGTATCAGGCCAAGGTCGGGCAAGGTGTATCGGGCGTGCAGTTTCGGCGCGCAAGCCTGAAACTGGAGGTCGAGCCGCAGATCACGCCGGACGGCCGCGTGATTCTCGACCTCGACGTCGCGAAGGACAGCGTGGGCGAGCAGACCGCCGCGGGGCCCGCGATCAACACGAAACATGTGCAGACGCGCGTCGAAATCGAGGATGGCGGGACGGTCTCGATCGGGGGGATCGATGCGACCGACGACCGCGATGATGTGACGCGCGTGCCGCTCCTGGGCAAAATACCGCTTTTGGGCGCGCTTTTTTCGCATCGCGCGCATTGGGACAAACGCAGCGAACTGGTGGTGTTCATCACGCCGCGCGTGGTCACCGGCGATTAACGGGTGACCACGCGGGTGACCACGCGGGTGACTACGCGGGTGACTACGCGGGTGACCACGCGGGTGACCACGCGGGTGACCACGCGGGTGACCACGCGGGTGACTACGCGGGTGACTACGCGGGTGACTACGCGGGTGACTACGCGGTGATCGCGCGGTGATCGCACTGAGCCTTCCTCCGGTTTGCGGCGGCCCCACGCGGATCGTGTCGCGTGCGCAGATCGCGCACGAACCGGCCCCAAATCGGCGGAAATTCGCGCGAAAAAGCGGGTTTATCCGCTTCGGGGCCGGATCGTGCGGCCCGCAGGCTCGACAACGCCGCTGCTTTGCCAGTAAGCTGCGGCACCAACCTTTCGTAGGAAACGCTGCAAGTGCGGGACGCTAACGCCAATGTATTTTTCGTAGGGCTCATGGGCGCCGGGAAGACGACCGTGGGCCGGGCGGTCGCGCGCCGGCTTGAGCGTCCGTTTTTCGATTCCGATCACGAGGTCGAAGCGCGCACCGGCGCGCGCATCCCCGTGATCTTCGAAATGGAAGGTGAAGCGGGCTTTCGCGACCGCGAAGCGCAGATGATCGACGAGCTGAGCGCGCGCGAGGGCATCGTGCTCGCGACCGGCGGCGGCGCCGTGCTGCGCCCGGAAAACCGCGCGGCGCTCAAGGAGCGCGGTTTCGTCGTGTATCTGCGCGCCCACCCGCACGATCTGTGGCTGCGCACGCGGCGCGACAAGAATCGCCCGCTGCTGCAGACCGAAGACCCGAAAGGGCGACTCGAAGCGCTCTACGAGCAACGCGATCCGCTCTACCGCGAGGTCGCCGATTTCGTGATCGAGACCGGCCGGCCTTCGGTCAACGGGCTCGTCAACATGGTGCTGATGCAGCTCGACATGGCCGGCGTGCTGCGCGCGCCGGCGCGCGAGTAGTAGCGCGTCACGCAAGTCGCCCGCGTTCCCCATCAGCGCCTCATCACTGAACTATTGCCTGGCATGATTACCGTCAACGTCGAACTGGGCGACCGCGCCTACCCCATCCACATCGGCTCCGACCTCATCGGCCAGACGGCGCTGTTCGCGCCGCACATCGCCGGCAAGTCGGTGACGATCGTCACCAATACCGTCGTCGATCCGCTTTACGGCGAGACGCTGCGCGCCGCGCTCGCGCCGCTCGGCAAGGACGTCAACACGGTCGTGCTGCCCGACGGCGAGGCGCACAAGAACTGGGAAACGCTCAATCAGATCTTCGACGCGCTGCTCACGTCGCGCGCCGACCGCAAGACTACGCTGATCGCACTCGGCGGCGGCGTGACGGGCGACATGACCGGTTTCGCGGCGGCCTGCTACATGCGCGGCGTGCCGTTCATCCAGGTGCCCACGACGCTGCTCTCGCAGGTCGATTCGTCGGTCGGCGGCAAGACTGGCATCAATCATCCGCTCGGCAAGAACATGATCGGCGCGTTCTACCAGCCGCAAGCCGTGATCGCCGACATCGGCGCGCTGCGCACGCTGCCGCCGCGCGAGCTGGCGGCGGGCGTGGCCGAAGTCATCAAGACGGGCGCGATCGCCGACGCCGAATTCTTCGAGTGGATCGAAGCGAACGTCGAAGCGCTCAACCGCTGCGAGCCCGAGGCGCTCGCGCACGCGGTCAAGCGCTCGTGCGAGATCAAGGCGTCGGTGGTCGCCGCCGACGAACGCGAAGGCGGTCTGCGCGCGATTCTCAATTTCGGCCACACCTTCGGTCACGCGATTGAAGCGGGCCTCGGTTACGGGGAGTGGCTGCACGGCGAGGCCGTGGGCTGCGGCATGGTGATGGCGGCCGATCTGTCGGTGCGCGTCGGCATGCTCGACGAGGCTTCGCGCGAGCGGCTCGTGCGCGTGGTGGAAGCCGCGCATCTGCCGGTCGTCGCGCCGGCGCTCGGCGCTGAGCGTTACGTCGATCTGATGCAGGTCGACAAGAAGGCCGAGGGCGGCGCGATCAAGTTCATCCTGCTCAAGCGCTTCGGCGAAACGCATATCGGCCGCGCGCCCGACGAAGCCGTGCAGGCCACGCTGGCCGCCACCGTCGCGCGCTGAGCGCGTCGCCGCGCGCGGCTCGCGCCGCCGTGGCGGCTTTTCCTGCGACGCGGCTGGCGACTCGATTGACGTGTCGTCCGGCGCACGCGTCGCGATCCTTGCGGAGGAACCGTTGAGCGACACCCGCAGCAATCCTGGCGCGCCTTTCGCCGACGCGCTGAGCGCCTCGCCCGACGCGGGGCTTGCCCCTTACGCGGCACACGCCTCGCAGTCGCGCGGCCGCCGTCACGCCGAAGCGCCGCCCGCCGCGCGCAGCGAATTCCAGCGCGACCGCGACCGCATCGTCCATTCCACGGCGTTTCGCCGGCTCGAATACAAGACCCAGGTCTTCGTGAATCACGAAGGCGATCTGTTCCGCACGCGGCTGACGCACAGCCTCGAAGTCGCGCAGATCGCGCGTTCGGTCGCGCGGCAACTGCGCGTGAACGAGGATCTCGTCGAGGCGATTTCGCTTGCGCACGACCTCGGTCATACGCCGTTCGGCCATGCGGGCCAGGACGCGCTCAACGAGTGCATGGGCGAGCACGGCGGCTTCGAGCACAACCTGCAAAGTCTCGCGGTCGTCGACGAACTGGAGGAGCACTACGGCGCGTTCGACGGCCTCAATCTCTGTTTCGAGACGCGCGAGGGCATTCTCAAGCATTGCTCGCGCGAGAACGCGCGGCGTCTGGGCGAACTGGGCGAGCGCTTCCTGCTCGGACGCCAGCCGTCCATCGAGGCGCAAATCGCGAATATCGCCGACGAAATCGCCTACAACAATCACGACGTCGACGACGGGCTGCGTTCCGGTCTCCTGACGATCGAGCAGCTCGCCGAAGTCGAACTCTGGCAGACCCATTACGAGGCCGCGCGCGCCGAGTATCCGCAGATCGACGGGCGGCGGCTGATTCACGAGACCGTGCGGCGCATCATCAATACGCTGATCGTCGATTTGATCGGGCAGACGAGCCGCAATCTCGCCGAGCACGCGCCGCGCTCGCTCGACGAAGTGCGCGCCGCGCCGCCGCTCGTCGCGCACAGCGAACGCGTCGCGACGCAGGCGGCCGCGCTCAAGCGTTTTCTCTATCGCAACCTGTATCGCCACTATCGCGTGATGCGCATGGCGAACAAGGCGCGGCGCGTCGTGAAGGGACTTTTCGACGCGTTCACCGACGATCCGCGCCTGCTGCCGCCCGCGTACCAGATGCACGACGAGACCACGCAGCCGCGTCAGATCGCGCATTACATCGCGGGCATGACCGATCGCTACGCGCTGAAGGAATACCGCCGTCTGTTTGTCGTCGCCGACGACGTCTGACGAACGACCGCGCCCCGCGCAAACCGCACCGAGCACACGCATGCAACCGATGAAAACCTGGCCTTATCCGCGCGTGGTCGCGCATCGCGGCGGCGGCACGCTCGCGCCGGAGAACACGCTCGCCGGGCTGTGCGTCGGCGCGGCTTTCGGGCATACGATGGCGGAGTTCG
This sequence comes from Paraburkholderia tropica, assembly GCF_900109265.1. Lineage (GTDB taxonomy): Bacteria > Pseudomonadota > Gammaproteobacteria > Burkholderiales > Burkholderiaceae > Paraburkholderia > Paraburkholderia tropica. Next base: position 89,559 of record NZ_FNZM01000024.1, on the reverse strand, counting down.
ACGTCAAACTTTCCGCCGACGACGTCACGTTCCTGCTGCACGACGACACGCTCGATCGCACCTCGAACGGGCAGGGCGCGGCGGCGCAACTGCGTTATCGGCAGATCGCGGCGTTCGATGCGGGCAGCTGGCTCGACGCGCGTTTCGAGGACGAGCACATGCCCACGCTCGCGGAAGCCGCGCAGTGCTGCCGCGAGGAAGGGCTCGCGGCGAATGTGGAGATCAAGCCGTGTCCGGGGCGCGATGCGCAAACGGGTCGTCTCGTCGCCGCCGAAACCGCGCGTCTGTGGGCGAAGCCGATGGCGGCGGGCGCGTTGCCGCCGCTGCTGTCGTCGTTCTCGGTCGAAGCCCTGATAGCGGCGCGCGAGGCCGCGCCGGATGTGCCGCGCGGCTTGCTGGTCGAGCGTGTGCCCGACGACTGGCGCGAGCAGACGGCCGCGCTCGGCTGTGTCTCGCTGCACGCGAGCTATCGTCATCTCGACGAAGCGCTCGTGGCCCGCATCAAGGAAGCGGGCCTGTTTATCCTCGCCTATACGGTGAACGACCTCGACACCGCGCAGCGCCTAGTGCGCTGGGGCGTCGATACCGTTTGCACGGACCGCATCGATCTGATCGGCCCGCACGCGCTCGACTGACGCCCGAAACGCCGGGCGCCTGGCGAGCATCGTCAGGGCGTGTTCACTGCGCACTTATCCGACAACTATTCCAGCTATTTCGCTGTCGTTGCGCAGTCTGTCGCGGCGCGCGTTGCAGGTCATGCACGTGGCGCCGTGCTCTCAGGTTCGTGCGGCCCGGCCCGCCTAGCGGCAGCGCGCGAGAATCGCGCCCGCGACCAGCGCCACGCCGCCCACGATCGCAATCGCTTGCCACGGGTTGGCGTGCACGTAGTCGTCGGCGTTATCCATCGCCTGGCCGGCGCGCTCGCGCGTGGCGGCGCGCGCCACTTCGAGTCGCTCGCGCGCGGCGTCGAGGCGTTTGCGAACGTCCGCGCGCAACGCCGCGGCGTCGGCCTGGGTGCCGTCGCCTAGCGTGGTTTCCAGTTCGGCGAGCAGGTCACGCAGCTCGTCTGCGATATCGGACGCCGCGCTGCGGCCGCGTCGCGCGATGCGGCGCGCGTGGCGGCCCGTGCGCGTCCAGGATTCTCCGAGGGCGTCACGCGTGTTCGGAAATGCGCTCATGAATGGCTCCGTCTTGGAAAACAGGTAAGAGGCTCGCGCCGCGTGCACGAAAAAGGGCTGCGCGGTCGAGGGCTGGAGTCGAAGTATTGCGCAAATCCGGTGCCCGGCGCGCGAGCGTGTCCGGTCGAATCGACGCACAGGCCCGTCCGGCGGGGCTCGGCGGCATCCTGTTGCGGCGGGGTGCAGATAAATGATTACGGGGACAGCACGCTTTTTCCGAGAGGCATAGAATCAAGAAAAGCCAATCGAATTGTCAGGAACATCTGGTGCTGGCGTAGGAGGGGAGATGCGTGGGAGGCGAGACACGGCTGAAGCATGCCGCTCTCCGTCGGACGCCGTAACGGCGGGACGGAGAGCTGCTGCATACGTTGCAAACGTTGCTGATGTTTCCGCTGACTTTTCCGTGGATGTTTCCACGCATGCCGGCGTTGTTGCCGATGTCGCCTGTCTTGCCGATCTTGCTGGTGTTGCCTGTCGCACCGAACGGCGCTCAGAACATGTAGCCGACCTTCAGGTACGTCACGAGCGGATTCAGGTGGATCTTCGATTCCGCCTTGCGCGTGGTGCCGAGTTCGGTGGTGCTCGTGTACGTCGCCGTCACGTTGACGGGGATGTACGACAGCGAGAAACCGGCGAACCAGTGCTTTGTGAAGTTGTAGTTGAAGCCGACGTTAAATACGGGCGCCCAGGAACGATTCGTCGAAACGCTGGTCGGACCCCCAAGTACGCTTTGTTCGAACGCGGCGTTGGTGATCTTCGCGTCGGAGAACCAGACGTAGGTCGCGCCGAGGCCGAGGTACGGACGGAATTTGGCGTCCGGTTTGTTGAAGTAGTACTTAAGAAGCAGCGCCGGGCTCCACTGGCGTGCAGAGCCAACCTTGCCGAACTGGTTGAGGCTGCCGCCACCCGAGATGTCGAACTTCGGCGGAATGCCAAGCTCGGCTTCGGTCGCGAGGCTGTCGGTGATGAAGTAACCGAGCGAGAAGCCCAGCGTGTCCGCGGAGCCGACGCTAGCGCCGGTGCCCGGGAAAGCCTGGTTGACCGTTGTGCCGCCCACGCTGTCGATCTTGAGCGGATCGCTCGAGTCTTGCGGCATGAGACGGAACCACCCCGTTGTTACGTAGAACGTGTTGGCCGATTGCGCGTATGCCCCCGACATGCCGGCGACCGCGAAAATCGCTACCAGCGCCTGTTTTAATTTCATATGTGCTCCTCCATTAAAGGCCCGCACATTATGTACACAACGTTTGCAACAAACCATATGCAGTCGTTAGAAGTTTCTCCCTAAGCGCCGCGCGCTTTCCGCCCGAGCCGCATGCCCGCGAGAGCGAGCGCCGGCGCGGCCTGGCGGGCATGCGGGTATTCACCAACGTACCAGGAAAATCGAGCATGGCACGGCTTGCACGTCTTTATGTTCCTGACCAGCCGCAGCATGTGATTCTGCGCGGACTGGATCAGCAGCCCGCTTTCGTCGACGACCAGGACTACGAACTGTTCATCGACTGCCTGAAGGCAGCGGCGCGCGATCACCACCTGGCGGTGCATGCGTGGGTCTTGATGCCCGGCGCGGTGCAGCTGCTCGTCACTCCCTCCGACGAATCGAGCCTTCCCAAGGCGATGCAGGCGGTCGGCCGGCGTTACGTCGCGCACTTCAACCGGCGTTACGCGCGGCGCGGCACGTTGTGGGAAGGGCGCTACCGAGCGACCGTCATCGAGGGCGAGCGTTTCTTCCTGCTCGCGAGCCGCGTGGTCGAACTCGCGCCGGTGCGCAATCACCTTGTCGCGGCGCCGGAGGATTACCGCTGGTCGAGCTACCGGCATCACATCGGGCTCACCGTCGACAGTCTGATCACCGACCATCCGCTGTACTGGGCGCTCGGCAACACGCCGTTCGAGCGGCAGCGCGCGTATCGCGAACTCTGCGAGCAGTCGCTCGACGAGCGCGAAACCAATCAGCTGATGCAGGCGACGCTCAAGGGCTGGGTGCTCGGCGGCGACACGTATCGCGAATGGGCGGGGCGTACGGCCAACCGGCGCGTTTCGCCGTTGCCGCGCGGTCGGCCGCGCAAGGTGCGCGAAGCGCCGGGAGCGACGCCTGCGGGCGCTGCATCGGGTGCATCGGGTGCGCTCGGCGCTGCCGGGACGGCGGTGCCCGCCGCGGCCACGTCGGCGCCCGCCGCGAGTGGTCAGGCCGGCGGTCCGGCTTCGGCTGCGGGCGAGCATCAATCGGTCCCTAATTCGGGATCGACGGGCTCCGACCACGCCGGCAGCCACGGCGGCACGCACGGAAGCAGTGGTTCCGGCGCAACGCCAGGTACAAATCCGGGTGGTTCTGCCGGCCATTCCGGCACCTCGCCGGCGTCGGGCAGCGGTAGCGTCTCCAGTCCGTCGTCGGCGCACGAGGAGCGCAAACCGGGCACCGGTACGCACTGAACCCGCAATCGATCCATTACGGATCAACGACTTACTTCTGAAAACGGCGTCCGCGAGCGCCGTTTTCTTTTGTCAGATTTTGATATGGCACCAATAAAATTACGGTGCAATGCACCAACTTGATAATTGGGGTCTAACCACACGGTTTTATTTGCATGCCCTTGATTCGTCGCGTATATTCGCCTTTCGGCTCTCCTGGACGCACAACGCGGGAAGCCAGCATCGCCCGCGCAACGCCGTACAGCGGTCACGCAAGCGGCGGGAAAACAAAGTACGGAATCAACGGCCATTCCCCTGGCCCCTCTAGGACGGTGTCCCCATGAACGATCACCAGCAGCGCGCCGCGGTGCCCGCCGCGCAAGGTCTCTATGACCCGCAAAACGAACACGACGCATGCGGCGTCGGCTTCGTCGCCCATATCAAGGGCAAGAAAAGTCACGAAATCATTCAGCAAGGGCTGAAGATTCTCGAAAACCTCGACCATCGGGGCGCCGTCGGCGCCGATCCGCTGATGGGCGACGGCGCGGGCATCCTGATCCAGATTCCGGACGCGTTCTACCGCGAGGAAATGGCCAAGCAAGGCGTGACGTTGCCGCCGGCTGGCGAATATGGCGTCGGCATGATCTTCCTGCCGAAGGAACACGCTTCGCGTCTCGCCTGCGAACAGGAACTCGAGCGCACGGTGCGCGCCGAAGGCCAGGTGGTGCTCGGCTGGCGCGACGTGCCGGTCGATCACGCCATGCCGATCTCGCCCACGGTCAAGGCCAGCGAGCCGCTGATCCGCCAGATCTTCATCGGCCGCGGCAAGGACGTGATGGTCACGGACGCGCTCGAGCGCAAGCTGTACATCATCCGCAAGACCGCGAGCCACCGCATCCAGGCGCTCAAGCTCAAGCACGGCAAGGAATACTTCGTGCCGTCGTGCTCGGCGCGCACGGTCGTCTACAAGGGCCTGCTGCTGGCCGGTCAGGTCGGCGTGTACTACCGCGACCTGCAAGACGAGCGCGTGGTGTCGGCACTGGCGCTCGTGCACCAGCGCTTCTCAACCAACACGTTCCCGGCGTGGGAACTGGCTCACCCGTACCGCATGATTGCCCACAACGGTGAAATCAACACCGTGAAGGGCAACGTGAACTGGCTGAACGCCCGTACCGGCGCGATCGCCTCGCACGTCCTCGGCGACGACCTGCCCAAGCTCTGGCCGCTGATCTATCCGGGCCAGTCGGACACGGCATCGTTCGACAACTGCCTCGAACTGCTGGTGATGGCCGGTTACCCGCTCGTCCACGCGATGATGATGATGATCCCGGAAGCCTGGGAACAGCACACGCTGATGGACGAGAACCGCAAGGCGTTCTACGAATACCACGCAGCGATGATGGAGCCGTGGGACGGCCCCGCCGCGATCGCCTTCACCGACGGCCGCCAGATCGGCGCGACGCTCGACCGTAACGGTCTGCGTCCGGCGCGCTACATCGTCACCGACGACGACCTGGTCATCATGGCGTCGGAAGCCGGCACGCTGCCGATCCCCGAGTCGAAGATCGTCAAGAAGTGGCGTCTGCAGCCGGGCAAGATGTTCCTGATCGACATGGAACACGGCCGCATCATCGACGACAAGGAACTGAAGGACAACCTCGCCAACGCCAAGCCGTACAAGAGCTGGATCGACGCCGTGCGCATCAAGCTCGACGAGATCGAGCCGAAGGCGGAAGACGTCGCGACCGCGCGCGCCGAAGCCGCCGCGCTGCTCGACCGTCAGCAGGCGTTCGGCTACACGCAGGAAGACCTGAAGTTCCTGATGGCGCCGATGGCGATGTCGGGTGAAGAGGCTGTCGGTTCGATGGGCAACGACTCGCCGCTGGCGGTCATGTCCAACAAGAACAAGACGCTCTACAACTACTTCAAGCAGCTGTTCGCGCAGGTCACCAACCCGCCGATCGACCCGATCCGCGAAAACATGGTGATGTCGCTCGTGTCGTTCATCGGCCCGAAGCCGAACCTGCTCGACACCAACAACATCAACCCGCCGATGCGTCTCGAAGTGTCGCAGCCGGTGCTCGACTTCAAGGACATCGCGAAGATCCGCGCGATCGAGCAGTACACGGGCGGCAAGTTCAGCAGCTACGAGCTGAACATCTGCTATCCGGTGTCGTGGGGCAAGGAAGGCATCGAGGCGCGCCTCGCGTCGCTGTGCGCGGAAGCCGTCGACGCAGTCAAGTCGGGCTACAACATCCTGATCGTGTCGGACCGCCGCGCGGACCGCGACAACGTCGCTATTCCCGCGCTGCTCGCCACCTCGGCGATCCACTCGCACCTCGTGCAGCACGGTCTGCGCACGAGCACGGGTCTCGTCGTGGAAACGGGTTCGGCGCGTGAAACGCACCACTTCGCGCTGCTCGCGGGCTTCGGCGCGGAAGCCGTTCACCCGTACCTCGCGATGGAAACGCTCGCGCAGATGGCGCAGGGCCTGAAGGGCGACCTGTCGGCGGACAAGGCGGTCTACAACTTCACCAAGGCAGTGGGCAAGGGCCTGCTCAAGGTGATGTCGAAGATGGGCATCTCCACGTACATGTCGTACACGGGCGCGCAGATCTTCGAAGCAGTCGGCCTCGCCGACGAACTGATCGCCAAGTACTTCAAGGGCACGGCCTCGAAGGTCGGCGGCATCGGCCTGTTCGACGTCGCGGAAGAAGCGATCCGCATGCACCGCGACGCGTTCGGCGACAACCCGATCCTCGCGAACATGCTCGACGCGGGCGGCGAGTACGCGTACCGCGTGCGCGGCGAAGACCACATGTGGACGCCGGACGCGATCGCCAAGCTCCAGCACTCGGCGCGCAGCAACTCGTATCAGACGTACAAGGAATACGCGCACCTGATCAACGATCAGACCAAGCGCCACATGACCTTCCGCGGTCTGTTCGAATTCCGCCTCGACCCGGCGCGCGCGATCTCGATCGACGACGTCGAGCCGGCCAAGGAAATCGTCAAGCGCTTCGCCACGGGCGCGATGTCGCTCGGCTCGATCTCGACGGAAGCGCACGCCACGCTGGCGGTCGCGATGAACCGCATCGGCGGCAAGTCGAACACGGGTGAAGGCGGCGAAGACGAGAAGCGTTATCGCAACGAACTGCGCGGCATTCCGATCAAGAACGGCGACACGATGCAGTCGATCATCGGGCCGGAAGTCGTCAAGGACATCCCGCTGAAGGATGGCGACTCGCTGCGTTCGAAGATCAAGCAGGTCGCGTCGGGCCGCTTCGGCGTGTCGGCGGAATACCTGTCGTCGGCGGACCAGATCCAGATCAAGATGGCGCAGGGCGCGAAGCCGGGCGAAGGCGGTCAGCTGCCGGGCCACAAGGTGTCGGAATACATCGGCAAGCTGCGTTACTCGGTGCCGGGCGTGGGCCTCATCTCGCCGCCGCCGCACCATGACATCTACTCGATCGAAGATCTGGCGCAGCTGATTCACGATCTGAAGAACGTGAACCCGGTGTCGTCGATTTCGGTGAAGCTGGTGTCGGAAGTGGGCGTGGGCACGGTGGCGGCAGGCGTGGCGAAGGCCAAGGCCGACCACGTCGTGATCGCGGGCCACGACGGCGGCACGGGCGCTTCGCCGCTGTCGTCGCTCAAGCACGCCGGCACGCCGTGGGAACTCGGTCTCGCGGAAACGCAGCAAACCCTGGTGCTGAACCAGCTGCGCGGCCGTATCCGCGTGCAGGCCGACGGTCAGATGAAGACGGGCCGCGACGTGGTGATCGGCGCGCTGCTCGGCGCCGACGAATTCGGCTTCGCGACGGCGCCGCTCGTCGTGCAGGGCTGCATCATGATGCGCAAGTGCCATCTGAACACCTGCCCGGTCGGCGTCGCGACGCAAGATCCGGTGCTGCGCGCGAAGTTCTCGGGCCAGCCCGAGCACGTCGTCAACTTCTTCTTCTTCATCGCTGAAGAAGTGCGCGAAATCATGGCGCAACTCGGCATCCGCAAGTTCGACGATCTGGTTGGCCGCGCGGATCTGCTCGACACGCGCCGTGGCGTGGAACACTGGAAGGCGAAGGGTCTCGACTTCTCGCGCGTGTTCTATCAGCCGCAAGTCGGCGACGAAGTGGCACGCAAGCACGTCGACACGCAGGATCACGGTCTGGACCGCGCGCTCGATCACACGCTGATCGAGAAGGCGAAGGCCGCGATCGAGAAGGGCGAGCACGTCTCGTTCATCCAGCCGGTGCGCAACGTCAACCGTACGGTCGGCGCGATGCTCTCGGGCGTGGTGGCGAAGCAGTACGGCCACGACGGCCTGCCGGAAGACTCGATCCACATCCAGCTCAAGGGCACGGCGGGTCAGAGCTTCGGCGCGTTCCTCGCACGCGGCATCACGCTGGATCTCGTCGGCGACGGCAACGACTACGTGGGCAAGGGTCTCTCGGGCGGCCGCATCATCATCCGTCCGACCAACGACTTCCGCGGCAAGTCCGAAGAAAACATCATCTGCGGCAACACGGTGATGTACGGCGCGCTCGAAGGCGAAGCCTTCCTGCGTGGCGTGGCGGGCGAGCGTTTCGCGGTGCGTAACTCGGGCGCGACGGCGATCGTCGAAGGCACGGGCGACCACGGCTGCGAATACATGACGGGCGGCACGGTGGTCGTGCTCGGCGAAACGGGCCGTAACTTCGCGGCGGGCATGTCGGGCGGTATCGCCTACGTGTTCGATCCGGAAGGCACGTTCGCCGGCAAGTGCAACAAGGCGATGGTCACGCTCGAACCGGTGCTGCAACAGGCCGAGCAGGAACGCACGGTCGACCGCGCACTGTGGCACGCCGGCCAGACCGACGAAGCGCTGCTCAAGGGACTCGTCGAGCGTCACTTCCAGTTCACCGGCTCGCCGCGTGCAAAGGCGCTGCTGGAAAACTGGGACGCGGCACGCCGCCAGTTCGTGAAGGTGTTCCCGACGGAATACAAGCGCGCACTGGGCGAAATCGGCGCGAAGAAGGCGAACCAGGAAGAACTGGCCGCTTAATCCCGCGAAGACGACTCCAAGACGATGATTCGCCCGCCGCGCACCTGATGCGGCGGCGGGCGCGGTCCCCCTCACTGAATAGATTAGATAGACGAGAACCACATGGGTAAGGCAACCGGTTTTCTCGAGTTCGAGCGCCAGCATGAGGCGTACGAAGCACCGCTCACGCGTGTGAAGCACTACAAGGAATTCGTCGCGGCGCTTACGGACGCCGACGCGAAGGTCCAGGGCGCTCGCTGCATGGACTGCGGCATCCCGTTCTGCAACAACGGCTGCCCGGTCAACAACATCATTCCGGACTTCAACGACCTCGTGTTCCGCCAGGACTGGAAGAGCGCGATCGACGTCCTGCACTCGACCAACAACTTCCCCGAGTTCACGGGCCGCATCTGCCCGGCGCCCTGCGAAGCGGCGTGTACGCTCGGCATCAACAACGACCCGGTCGGCATCAAGTCGATCGAGCACGCGATCATCGACAAGGCCTGGGCCGAAGGCTGGGTTGCGCCGCAAGTCGCGAAGCACAAGACGGGCAAGAAGGTCGCGGTCGTCGGTTCGGGCCCCGCGGGTCTGGCCACGGCGCAGCAACTGGCGCGCGCCGGTCACGACGTAACCGTGTTCGAAAAGAACGACCGCGTCGGTGGCCTGCTGCGCTACGGCATCCCCGACTTCAAGCTGGAAAAGTGGCTGATCGACCGCCGCATGCGCCAGATGGAAGCCGAAGGCGTGACGTTCCGCACCAGCGTGTTCATCGGCAAGGGCGAGCTGCCGGCTTACATCGGCAACACGGCGAAGGAAACCATTTCGCCGGACGAGCTGAAGGACCAGTTCGACGCCGTGGTGATCGCAGGCGGTTCGGAAACGCCGCGCGATCTGCCGGTGCCGGGCCGCGAACTCGAAGGCGTGTACTACGCGATGGAGTTCCTGCCGCAGCAGAACAAGGTCAACGCGGGCGACAAGCTGGCGGACCAGCTGGTGGCGAAGGGCAAGCACGTCGTCGTGATCGGCGGCGGCGATACGGGCTCGGACTGCGTGGGCACGTCGAATCGTCATGGCGCGAAGAGCGTCACGCAGTTCGAACTGCTGCCGCAGCCGCCGGAAGTCGAGAACAAGCCGCTCGTGTGGCCGTACTGGCCGGTCAAGCTGCGCACCTCGTCGTCGCACGAGGAAGGCTGCTCGCGTGACTGGGCTGTCGCGACCAAGCGTCTCGAAGGCAAGAACGGCAAGGTCGAGAAGCTGATCGCCGCGCGCGTCGAGTGGAAGGACGGCAAGATGGTCGAAGTGCCGGGCTCGGAATTCGAAATGAAGGCCGACCTCGTGCTGCTCGCGATGGGCTTCACGCAGCCGGTTTCGCCGGTGCTCGAGGCGTTCGGCGTGGACAAGGATGCGCGCGGCAACGTGCGCGCCTCGACCGAAGGCGACAAGGCGTACTACACGTCGGTCGACAAGGTGTTCACGGCGGGCGACATGCGCCGTGGCCAGTCGCTGGTGGT
>NZ_FNZM01000024.1:0-79153 GCF_900109265.1 Paraburkholderia tropica | reverse complement strand
ACGGAGCTGCCGCGTTAAACCTCATTAAGTCGTGCAAAATCCAGCGCGTCCGTCGCCAGGACAGGACGCACGGGAGACGGCAGGAGACAGATGCCAGGAAGCCGGGCACCCTTCGGGGTGACCCGGTTTTTTTGCGTCCGGAGGCGTCCGGCGCGCGTGTGTTTGCGGGTTGTCACGGGCGCACCGCGTCGCGCGGGCGCGCTACCATGTGGCGATTGTCGATTGTCCGACCGTTCGAGGACTGCCGATCATGTCCGAAGCCCGGGAAGCCCACGCCGCAGCCAGCAAGGACGCCGATCAATGGCGGCGCTGCTTCGTCGCGCTCGCGCCCGATACGCCGTCGCGCGACGCGCTCGCCGCGCTCGACGTGCCACCCGGCGCGCGCCGCGTGCCCTACGCGCAGTTGCACATGACGGTGGCGTTCATCGGCGCGATGACCTTCGCGCAGGGCGAGGCGCTCGCGCAGCGGCTCGCCAGTCACGCGACGCCCGTGCCGCCTGCGAGCGTCACGAAAATCGAATGCTGGCCGGGCGGCGCGCAACCGCGTCTGATGGTGGCCGTCGTCGCGATGTCCGATGCGTTCACGGCGCTCGACTGGGGCGTGCGTTCATCGATGGGGGAGGTGGGTTTGTCGCTCGATGCGCGCGCGTTTCGTCCGCATGTGACGCTCGCGCGCTTCACCCGCGATGCGCACGGCGCGCCGCCGCCGCCGAGCGCCGCAGCGTTGCCGCCGCTGCGCTTCACGTCGCTCGTGCTCTATTCGAGCACGCTGGCGAAGCAGGGCGCGAAATACGAGGCGCTGGCGAGCGTGGCGCTGTAAGCGGGAGCGCCCGCGCCTCGCGTCTCCCGCCTCGCGCGTTCAGCGTCAGCGCCGGTAGCGCGCCAGCGTCAGCCCGTCGAGATCGATGTCCGGCCGGTGCTGCGTCACGAGATCGGCGACCACGCGGCCCGATCCCATCGACATCGCCCAGCCCGTCGAGCCGTGGCCGACGTTCATCCACAAGCCGTCGACGCCCGATGCGCCCAGCAGCGGCGCGCCGTCCGGCACCATCGGCCGCCTGCCGACCCAGAATTGCGCCGACGACGGCGTGGCCGCGTGCGGAAACCAGTCGTCGAGCACTTTCATGAGCGTTTGCAGCGCCTGCTCGCGCAGCGTCGTGCGATGGTTGCCGAGCTCCGCCGTGCCCGCCACGCGCAGATACGGCCCGAAACGCGTGATCGCGGTCTTGAGCGACTCGTCCATGAGCGCGGCGCGCGGCGCCTTGTGCTCGTCGACGACCGGCAGCGTGGCCGAGTAACCCTTCACCGGATAGAGCGGCACGCGCACGCCCAGCGGCGCGACGAGCGCCGCGCTTTCCACGCCGAGCGCGACCACCACGGCATCGGCGGCCAGCGTGTGCGGCGAGGTGTCGGCGGCGGGTTCGGCGAGATCGGCGGGGCGCAGCACTTCGGCGGGCGCGCGCCGCTGTTCGCGACGGTTGCGCGCCTCGCGGCCCGGCACCGCGCGCACGCGCACGCCCGTCACCTTGCCGCCCGCGGATTCGAGCGCGAGCACTTCGGTATCGAAGACGAACTTCACGCCGCGCGCCTCGCACACGGCGCGCAGCTCGCGCGTGAAGCGCGCGCAGTCGCCCGCTTCGTCGTCGGGGAGATAGATGCCTGCGACCGGCTTCACGCGCGACCACGCGAGGCCCGGTTCGATCTGCGCGCAGGCATCGGCGTCGAGTTCGCGATACGCGATGCCCGCGTCGCGCAGCACGTTCAGCGCGGGCTGCGCGAGCTCGACGTCGTAGTCGCTGCGAAAGAGTTGCAGATAGCCCTGGCTGCGGCCGTACTCGAACGCATGCTGCGCGCGAAACGCGTGCAGACATTCGCGGCTGTAGTAAGCGATGCGCTGCATGCGCTGCTTGTTCACGCGAAAACGCGCGAGGTCGCATTCGCGCAGCCAGCGCGCGATCCAGCGCCACTGCGCGGCGTCCAGCGCGGGGCGGAAGATCAGCGGCGAAGTGGGTTTGAGGAGGTATTTGAGGAGCTTGGCCGGCATGCCCGGCGCGGCCCACGGCGTGACGTAGCCAGGCGCGATGACGCCCGCGTTGCCGAAGCTCGTGCCGAGCGCGACGCCCGGCTCGCGCTCGATGACCGTGACGTCGCAGCCTCGTTCGCTCAGATAGTACGCAGTAGCGACGCCGATCACACCGGCGCCGAGGACGATCGTTTTCATGCCGGTCGTAGTGAGAGGGACGGAAGGTATTGCAGCATGTTCGGGCTCATCGTGCAGCGGAGTCCGCAGGCGGCCGGGCTTGCTTCTGAGCCTGCTGATCGGCAATGTCTGACGCGCCATGATCGGCCAGCACCTTGCCCTTCGTTTCCGGCAGACACAGCGCCGAGACGATCACGAGCAGATAGCCCGCGCCCGCCACCGTACCGATCGCTTTCACGAGCGTCGTGGTCTGCGCGAGCGTGCCGACGAGGATCGGAAAGAACGAGCCGAGACCGCGTCCGAGGTTGTAGCAGAAGCCCTGTCCCGAGCCGCGGATCGCGTTCGGGTAAAGCTCGGAAAGATAGGCGCCGACGCCCGCGAAAATGCCCTGCACGACGATGCCGAGCGGAAAGCCGAGCGCGAGCATCGCGGCATCGGTGATCGGCAGCATCGTGTAGGCCATGCCAAGCGCGAAGGAACCGATCGCGAACAGGATGAACGACGCGCGCCGGCCGATCTTGTCGCACAGAATCGCGCCGACGATATAGCCCGTGAACGAGCCGACGATCAGCACGATCAGATAGCCGCTCGTGTTGAATACGGACAGATGGCGCACCGTCTTCAGATAGGTGGGCAGCCAGGTGGTGATCGCGTAGTAGCCGCCGAGCATGCCGGTGCACAGCGCGCTGCCGAGCAGCGTGGTCGCCAGATGCGCGGGCGCGAAGATCTGCAGGAAGTGGCCTTGCACGTCGCCGGCCTCGCGCGCGCGGCGCGTCTGCAGGAACACCTCGGGGTCGCTCACGTTGCGGCGCACGTAGAGAATCCACAGCGCGGGCAGGATGCCGATCCAGAAGCACGCGCGCCACGCGTATTCCTCGGGCAGCAGCGCGAAGAAGGCCCAGTAGAGAATCGCCGCCGCGCCCCAGCCGAACGACCAGCTGCTCTGCACGGTGCCCACGGCCTTGGCGCGATGCTGCGGCGAGCGGATCGTCTCGGCCATCATGATCGTGACGACCGACCATTCGCCGCCGAAGCCGACGCCTTGCAGCGTGCGCGTGGCGAGCAGTTGCCAGAACGAGTGCGTGAAACCGGAGAGACAGGTGAAGAGCGCGAACGTGGCGATGGTCCATTGCAGCACGCGCACGCGGCCGTAGCGATCGGCGAGGATGCCCGCGAGCCAGCCGCCGATCGCCGACGAGATCAGCGAGCTGGTGGCGATCATGCCCGCCTCGCTTTTCGTCATGCCCCACGTGGCGATGAGCGTCGGGATCAGGAACGAGTAGATCATGAAGTCGAACGCATCGACGGCGTAGCCGCCGAAGCCCGCGTAGAGCGTGCGGCGCTCGCGTGCGTTCAGTTCCTTGAACCATTGAAATGCTGCCATCGCGCGTCGTCCCCAGGATTGTTGTGCGCGCCACGACCGGCGTGGCGACGGGTGGCGAAAGCGGCGTCCGGTGGCGCGGGCCGCTGGCGATGCGTCGAGGCGCGCGCTGCTGGCGGGCCGCCGATGCTCGAACGGCGCTATTTTACGGTGCGACAGGCTGTCGCGGCCAGGGAAGCCCTCAGGATGCGGGGCATTGTGTGCGCTTTCGCTCGCGATTTTGCGCGATGGTGCACGCGTGTTCGCTTCACGTGCGATTTGCGTGGGCGATGTTTGCGCTGCGTGCGCGGTTTGCTGATGGAGCGCGATGTGGCGCAGGTGTCGCGCAGGTGTCGCGCAGGTGTCGCGCGTGGCGTTTGATTCGCCGGCGAGCGAACCAATGCGTGATGCGCGCGGGAGAATCAGCCCAGCGTCAGTCCGCCATCGATGTGGATGGTCTGGCCGGTGATATGACGCGCGGCGTCGGAAAGCAGGAAGGCGATCAGTTCGGCGACATCGGCGGGATCGGCCACGCGGCCCAGCGGCGTGACTTCGGCGGCGCGCGCCCACGCGGGGGCGTTCTCCGGCGTGGGACCGGCGTCCTTGCGCGTGTAGCCGGGCGCGACGCAATTCACGCTCACGCCGTGCGGAGCGAGTTCGGCGGCGGCGGTTTTCGCGAGCGATTCGAGCGCGGCCTTCGCGGCGGCCGTGGCCGCGAACGGCGCGTCGGCGCGATAGCGATGCGCGACGAACGAACTCACCGCCACCACGCGTCCGCGCGCCGAGCGTATCAGCGCGGGTTGCGCCCTGCGAACGAGCGACGCGAACGCGGCGGGCATCGCGGCGAAGGCGGCGCCGAGCGTATCGGTGTCGAGTGCGGCCAGCGTCTGGCGCTGCGCGTGGCCCGCGTTGGCGACGAGCTGATCGAGCGCGCCGAAGCGTTCGAGCGTGGCGTCGATCAGATGCGCGGCGGGTTCATTGGCGAGATCGGCAAGATCGGCGCAAGCCGTCGCGCAGACCGCGCCGCGCGCTTCGCACGTTTGCGCGACATCGGCGAGACGGGTGCGCGAGGCCGCGTCGGCGCCGCGTGCGTGCAGCATCAGCGCCACGCCTGGCGCGGCGAGCCTGCGCGCGAGCGCCGCGCCGATGCCGGAGCCCGCGCCCGTGATCAGGACGACGCGTTCGCCGGACGCCGCGCGGCTTTCGGCGCTCACGCCGCCACGCGCTCTTCAGGCGAGCGAGCGATTTCGAGCGTGTCGTGGTGATACGCCTCGAGCGATTCGCGATGCGCCACGCTCACGATCGCCGCCTTCGGCAGACGCTCCATGAAGAGCTTGTAGAGACGGCTTTCGTTGTCCGGATCGAGCGCGCTGGTCGCTTCGTCGAGGAACAGATAGTCGGGCTTGTGCAGCAGCACGCGCGCACCCGCGAGACGCTGCTGTTCGCCCGGCGAGAGCACGCGCGTCCAGTGCGCCGATTCGTCCAGGCGATCGACGTAGCCTTCGAGACGGCAGGCGCGCAGGGCTTCGCGGCAGTCTTCGTCGCTGTAGTCGTCGGCGGGCGAGGGGTAGGTGAGCGCGGCCTTGAGCGTGCCGATCGGCAGATAGCTCTGCTGCGGGATGAACATCATGCGCGCATCCACGGGCGCGTCGATCGAGCCTTCGCCGAACGGCCAGAGGCCCGCGAGCGCGCGCATCAGCGTGCTCTTGCCCGCGCCCGACGGGCCGCGCACGAGCCAGCGCGAGCCCGGCTTGATGGCGATGTCACGCACTTCCGAAAGCGGCTGGCCATTGGGCAGCGCGAGCTTGAGGTGCTCGGTGCTCAGTTGCTCCGCGTCGACGTAATGCAGATTGATGCCGCCATGCTCGGTGGCCGGCGAGACGCTTTCCTTCAGACGCGGCGAGTGCACCACGCGCACGAATTCGCGCAGACGGTTCACGGTGGCGCGCCACTCGACGAGGCTCGCGTAACTGTTGATGAACCACGAGAAGCAGTCGCTCACGGTGCCGAAGGCCTGCGAGATCTGCATCAGCACGCCGAACGTGAAGGCGCCCGCAAAGTAGCGCGGCGCGGCCACGACGAGCGGGAAGATGATGGCGATCTGGCCGTAGAAGCTCAGCACGAAGGTGAGGCGCTTCGTGTACTTCATCACGCGCCACCAGTTTTCGCGGATGTGCTCGAAGAGGCCCTGCGCATTGCTGCGCTCGGTTTGCATGCCGTCGTAGAGCGCGATCTGCTCGGCGTTTTCACGCAGGCGGATCAGGCCGAAGCGGAAGTCCGCTTCCACCTTTTGTTGCTGATAGTTGATCGACACGAGCGGGTGGCCGACCTTCTGGATCACGAGCGACCCGAACACGGCGTAGAGCGCGGCGGCCCAGACCATGTAGCCCGGAATCGTGATGGGCGTGCCGCCCAGCGAGAAGGTGAGCGCGCCCGCGATGGTCCACAGGATCGTGATGAACGAGATCAGCGTGACGACCGTCGAGAGCAGGTCGAGCGTCAGCGAGAGCGTGCTGGTGGCGAACGATTGCAGGTCGTCGCTGATACGCTGGTCGGGGTTGTCGGCGAGACGGTCGCGCTCGATGCGGTAGAACGCGCCCTGCCGAAGCCAGTCGTTCAGATAGTGCGTGGTGAGCCACTGGCGCCAGCGGAAGCCGAGCATCTGGCGAAGATACCGCCCGTACACCGCCAGGATGATGAAGCCGAACGCAAGCGCCGTGAAGATCATCAGCAGATGCGGGAACTGTTTGACGTCCTTGGTTTGCAGGGCGTTGTAGAAGTCCGCGTTCCAGCCGTTCAGACGCACGTTGATCCACACAACGGCGAGATTCATCGCGATGATCGCGACGAGCAGGCCCCATGCGATCCAGCGTTCCTCGGACACCCAGTAGGGCTTGATGAGGCTCCAGGCCGTGATCTTGTGATGCTCGTTCTGATCCGGCGTGGCGCGGGGAGTGTGGTTGGTCATGAGCGTCCTGATGTTGTGCCCTGATGGTGTTGCCGTGTATGTCCGGTATGCCGCCTTCCGCCGTCCTTTGCCGCGTCTTTCGCGAACGCGGCGCGAGTCGCGTACGGCACGCGGTGGGCGGACTTGCTAGCGATTCTGTCGCGAGCCGCTTAAGTGAGTCTTAATGCCACGTTGGGCCACGCGCGCCCCATTCTCTCACCGCCCGAAGGCGGCCGGGCGGCATACGGGGTTCGGGGCATTGTGCCAGAGCGCCGCTTGCGCCCCCCATTTTTAGGGGCCGCCGCGGCCCGCGCGTGGAGACGAAAAGGCCGCCGGGCGCACTGAGCGGCACAGCCCGGAAAGCAGCGGAAAGCGCGTGAAGAAAACACAGAAAAACCCGCACAAAACCCCACGAAAACGCCCGCAATGCAGCATCGGCAGCCTATAAACCGGCCTGCCGGGCGGTTTGCGGCGCGCGCGCCTTTTGTGGTCTAATGACTGCTGACGAAACAGGGGTGCTTCACCGGTATGCCTGCATGCCGCCGTGAGGCTGAGAGAGACCCTTCGCACCCGATCCGGGTAATACCGGCGCGGGAAGTTTCCGGAAAGTCTTGCTGGCGCCGCTTTTTCGAGTCCGTTCCTCCGGTTCGGGCGTGGCGTCCAGATTCCCGCCGGGCAACGCGTGCAGTGCAGTTAGTTTTCGCGCGCATCGTTTGCACGGCCGGCTTTGCCAGCCGGTTTCGTCCTTGGGTACGCATGCTTGTTGCCGTACGGAAAGGATCCGATGACCGCACCTTCTTCACCTCAATCAGTTCGCTCCCCGATTCTGGAAGCCTCGCCGGATGCTTCGGTGTCCTCTGCCGTGCCCGATTTCGCCGTGCTCGGCGGCGGCCTGTGCGGACGCCTCGTCGCGTGGCGACTCGCGGGCGCCGGGCATCGCGTGGCGCTTTACGAGCGCGGCGGTCCCGAGGGCGGTGAAGCCGCGGCCTGGGTCGCGGCGGCCATGCTCGCACCGCTCGCGGAAGCCGCCGTCGCCGAACTGCTGATCACCGAACTGGGCGTCGAATCGCTCGACACCTGGCCGCGCATTCTCGCCGAGCTGCCCGAACCCGTCTTCTTCCAGCGCAACGGCACGCTCGTGGTCTGGCATCACGCCGACCGCACCGAGGCGCCGCTGTTCGAGCGCCGCGTGCGCGCCAACGCGCCGCGCGCGCTCGCCGACGCGCATTTCACGACGCTCCAGGGCGCTCAGCTCGACGCCGCCGAACCGGCGCTCGCCGGGCGTTTCGCGCGCGGCTGGCTGCTCGACGGCGAAGGTCAGCTCGACAACCGCCAGGCGCTGGCCGCGCTCGCCGCGGGCCTCGCGCAGCGCGGCGTGCAAACACACTGGAACACCACGGTCGACGACGCGAATCCGCCGCCCGCGCGCGTGACGATCGATTGCCGCGGACTCGGCGCGAAACCCGCGCTGCCCGCGCTGCGCGGCATCCGCGGCGAAGTCGCGCGCGTGCACGCGCCGGGCATCGGGCTCACGCGTCCGGTGCGCCTGCTGCATCCGCGTTATCCGCTCTATATCGCGCCGAAGCAGAACGATGTCTACGTGATTGGCGCGACCGAAATCGAAGGCGAGGACCGCTCGCCGGTGAGCGTGCGCTCGGCGCTCGAACTGCTGAGCGCGGCGTTCGCCGTGCATCCGGCGTTCGGCGAGGCGCGCATTCTCGAACTCAATTCGCAGTGCCGCCCGACCTTGCCCGACCATCGCCCCGCGCTCTTCTGGGACGGCGACAACACGTTGCGCGTGAACGGCCTCTATCGCCACGGTTTCATGATCGCGCCCGCCGTCGCCGACGAAGCGGTGCGAGTGGCCGAAGCCTTGCTGGCCGGACGCATGCAGAACGCCGACGGATTCGAGGCGCTGCGCGCCGAATCGCGCTGGCCGGCGATGCTGCACGACCGCCGCGCCGAAGCCGCGCCGCGTGCGCACGAACCGGCCTGAGCGCGTCGCTATCCGCGAACAGGAACACGATGGACACGACGGCGCGCCGCTTGCGCCGCATGAAACACACGTAGTCAGACGAATCGTTATGGACATTCAGATCAATCAGAAGCCGCTCACGCTCCCCGAGGGCGCGACCGTCGCCGACGCGCTGGTCGCGTTCGGCGCGCGTCCGCCGTTCGCCGTCGCCGTGAATGGCGATTTCGTGGCGCGCGCCCAGCACGGCGCGCGCGCATTGTCGGCGGGCGACCGCCTCGACGTCGTGAGCCCGGTGGCCGGCGGCTGATACGGCCGCTAGCCGATCCGCGCGCCCACGCCACCCGACCAGGATTTCCGCCATGACCACGCTTCAACCGACCGCCGACGCGCTCACGCTCTACGGCGAAACTTTCCAGAGCCGCGTGCTGCTTGGCACGTCGCGCTATCCGTCGCTGCAATCGCTGTCCGATTCGATGGCGGCCGCGCGGCCCGGCATGATCACCGTCGCGCTGCGCCGCCAGATGAACGAGGGCGGCGCCGAAGCCGGCTTCTTCGATCTGCTCAAGCGCCACGGCGTGCCGCTGCTGCCGAACACGGCGGGCTGCCTCACCGTCAACGAAGCCGTCACCACGGCCCACATGGCGCGCGAGGTGTTCGACACCGACTGGATCAAGCTCGAACTGATCGGCGACGACTACACGCTCCAGCCCGATCCGGTCGGCCTGATCGAAGCCGCCGCGCGGCTCGTGAAGGACGGCTTCAAGGTGCTGCCGTACTGCACCGAGGACCTCGTGATCGGCCGCCGTCTGCTCGACGCGGGCTGCGAGGCGTTGATGCCGTGGGGCGCGCCGATCGGCACCGGCAAGGGCGTGATCAATCCGTACGGTTTGCGCGTGCTGCGCGAGCGGCTGCCCGACGTGCCGCTGATCGTCGATGCGGGCCTCGGCCTGCCGTCGCACGCGGCGCAAGTGATGGAGTGGGGTTTCGACGGCGTGCTGCTGAACA
This sequence comes from Paraburkholderia tropica, assembly GCF_900109265.1. Classification (GTDB taxonomy): domain Bacteria; phylum Pseudomonadota; class Gammaproteobacteria; order Burkholderiales; family Burkholderiaceae; genus Paraburkholderia; species Paraburkholderia tropica. The sequence goes on along the minus strand of NZ_FNZM01000024.1, from coordinate 69,666 downwards.
CGGCGGTCGCGCAGGCGACGCATCCCGACGCGATGGCGCGCGCGTTCGCGCTGGGCGTGGAGGCGGGGCGCAGCGCGTTTCTCGCCGGACCGATGGCCGAGCGCGAAGCCGCTGTGGCGAGCACGCCGGTCGTCGGCATGCCGTTCTGGCACCAGGATGGAGGCAAGTAATGAGTGAAACGTTGCATTTTCAGGGCCGTGAATTGTTCTGGCCGCCCGCCGACGCGCTGACCGCCACGGCGGAACGCATCCGCGCGCGACTGGGCGACTGGGCGGCGACGCAGGCGCCGTGGCGCATCTGCCTGACGCCGCCCGACGCGCCCAACGGCGGCGATCTGATCGTCGTGACCGACGCCGCGCCGCATCTCGCGAACATCGCGCGCTGGATGACGCAAGGCGCGGGCGTGATCGAAGCTGCCGGCGACGATCCGTGCGAGGCGCGCGTCACGCTGCATCTGGGCGGCGAGCGCTACGCGCTCGAAGGCGCGCTGGCCGAGGACTGGATCCCGGCGCTGGCGGCGTTCCTCGACTGCGGTTTCGATCCGCACGACGCGCTCGTGCTCGCACTCGCCTGGCGCGACGGCGACGAACAGCAAACCGACGCCTGGCCGGTCGACATCGCGCGCTTCCCGCGCGTGCTCGGTCTGCCCGACGCGCCCGCGCAGCCCTTCGCGCCTTGCCCGGCGCGGCTCGGCCTGTATCCCGTGCTGCCGAGCGCCGACTGGGTCGAGCGCGTGCTCGACTACGGCGCGACGACCGTGCAGCTGCGCAGCAAGCAGCCTGAATCGCCGGAACTTACGCGTGAAATCGAGCGCTGCGTCGCGGCGGGCCGCAAGCACGACGCGCAATTGTTCATCAACGATCACTGGCAGGCCGCCCTGGCGGCGGGCGCTTACGGCATCCATCTGGGCCAGGAAGATCTGCGCGAAGCCGATCTGAACGCGATCGCGGCGTCGGGCACGCGCCTCGGTCTGTCGACGCACGGCTATTTCGAGATGCTGACGGCGCTGCACTTCCGTCCGAGCTATATCGCGTGCGGCGCGGTGTTCGCCACCACCACCAAGCAGATGCCGACCGCGCCGCAAGGTCTCAAGCGTCTCGCACGCTACGTGCAGCTGCTCGACGGCGTGGTGCCGATGGTCGCGATCGGCGGCATCGACGCCCCCGCCTTGCCCGCCGTCCTCGCCACCGGCGCGCCGTGCGCCGCCGTCGTGCGCGCCGTCACGGAAGCCGCCGATCCGGCTGCCGCCGTTGCTGCGCTGCGCAACGCGTTTACGCAATAATGGTCCGCCTCGTCGCCGGTCGCGCCCCTGTTGCGTGACCGGCGCGAGGAGCGAGCAGCGGGGCCTTTCACGGCCTTTCCGACTGCATCAAGCGGCATGGGCGCATCACGGCAGCAATTCCACGATGGCCCTATAATCCCGCCTTCGTGTAAATGGACTGTCAGCCACGTGCCCTCAACCTCTGAGACCCTTCTGGAGCTGCGCGACGTCGACTTCGGTTACGGCGATCGGCTCGTCCTGTCCGGACTGAACATGCGCTTCGGGCGCGGTCAGGTCATCGCGGTCATGGGCGGCTCCGGCGGCGGCAAAACCACGGTGCTGCGCCTGATCGGCGGCCTGGTGCGCGCGCAGCGCGGCCAGGTGCTGTTTCACGGCCAGGACGTCGGCGCGCAAACGCGCGAAGGCCTCTACGCGCTGCGCCGCAAGATGGGCATGCTGTTCCAGTTCGGCGCGCTGTTCACCGACATGTCGGTGTTCGACAACGTCGCGTTCGCCCTGCGCGAGCACACCGACCTGCCCGAAGAACTGGTCCGCGACCTCGTGCTCATGAAGCTCAACGCCGTGGGCCTGCGCGGCGCGCGCGACCTCGCGCCGTCGGAAATCTCGGGCGGCATGGCGCGCCGCGTCGCGCTCGCGCGCGCAATCGCGCTCGACCCCGAACTCATGATGTACGACGAGCCCTTTGCAGGACTCGACCCCATTTCTCTCGGCATTACCGCGAATCTGATCCGCACGCTCAACGACGCGCTCGGCGCGACGTCGATCCTCGTCACGCACGACGTGCCCGAGTCGTTCGCGATTGCCGACTACGTGTATTTCCTCGCGAACGGCAAGGTGCAGGCGCAGGGCACGCCCGACGAACTGCGCGCCTCGACCGATCCGATCGTGCGCCAGTTCATCGACGGCGCGCCGGACGGCCCGTTCCGTTTCCACTACCCGACGAACGTGCCGCTCGGCGCGGACTTCGGCATTGGCGGAGGCCGCTCATGACCGGCGCCATCAGCTCAGTCGGCCGCGCAGTGCTCGACGCCATCGCGCGCGCGGGCCATGCCACGCGGTTTTTCGTGCGCCTCGTGCTGGAATTTTTCCCGCTGCTGCGCCGTCCGCGTCTTGTCACGAAGCAGATCCACTTCGTCGGTAATTATTCGCTGCTGATCATCGCGGTCTCGGGCCTGTTCGTCGGCTTCGTGCTCGGTCTGCAGGGCTATTACACGCTCAACCGCTACGGTTCGGAGCAGGCGCTCGGTCTGCTGGTCGCGCTGTCGCTCGTGCGCGAGCTGGGTCCGGTGGTCACGGCGCTGCTGTTCGCGGGTCGCGCGGGCACTTCGCTCACGGCCGAAATCGGCCTGATGAAGGCGGGCGAGCAGCTCACGGCGATGGAAATGATGGCGGTGGACCCGGTGCGCATCGTGGTGGCGCCGCGCATGTGGGCGGGCGTGATCGCCATGCCCATTCTGGCGGCCATTTTCAGCGCGGTCGGCGTGCTGGGCGGTTATGTGGTGGGCGTGCTGCTGATCGGCGTCGATTCGGGTGCGTTCTGGTCGCAGATGCAAGGCGGCGTCGATGTCTGGGCCGACGTCGGCAACGGCGTGATCAAGAGCATCGTGTTCGGTTTCGCCGTCACGTTCACCGCGCTGTATCAGGGTTACGAGGCGAAGCCCACGCCCGAAGGCGTGTCGCGCGCGACCACCAAGACGGTGGTGTACGCGTCGCTCGCGGTGCTCGGCCTCGACTTCCTGCTCACCGCACTGATGTTCAGCTAAATAAAGCCAGGCGCTCCGGCGTCTCGCGTTTCGACCGGGTCGAACGCGAACGGCGGGGCGACGCGGCAGGCGCAACGGGCTTTCGGGCCGCGCGCCGCCGCAACGGATTCTCATTGGGATGACGATGAAAAAGACTGCTCTCGACTTCTGGGTCGGCCTGTTCGTGGTGCTGGGCTTCATTGCCCTGCTGTTTCTCGCGCTGAAGGCCGGGAACATGAGCTCGCTGTCGTTCCAGGCGACTTACCCCGTGAAGCTCAAGTTCGACAATATCGGCGGCCTCAAGCCGCGCGCGCCCGTGAAGAGCGCGGGCGTGACCGTGGGTCGCGTGGCGTCGATCGGCTTCGACTCGAACACGTACCAGGCGCTGGTCACGATCAATCTCGACCAGCAGTATCAGTTTCCGAAGGATTCGTCCGCGAAGATCCTGACCTCGGGTCTGCTCGGCGAGCAGTACATCGGTCTGGAGCCGGGCGGTGACACGGAAATGCTCAAGGCCGGCGATACCATCTCGATGACGCAGTCGGCCATCGTGCTCGAAAACCTGATCGGCCAGTTCCTCTACAGCAAGGCTGCCGACTCGGGCGCGTCGAAATCGGGTAACAGTGGAAGTGGGGCCGCAAATGGTCCGGCAGGCGGGGATAGCGCCGCGCCGGTCCAGGCACCCGCGCCGGCAGCAGCCGGTTCGGGCGCGGCGGCGCAATAAGGAGAAAAACGATGATGACCACACGCATGCGCGCCGTTTCGATCGGCGTCGCGGCGCTCGCCCTCACGGCGTGCTCGACGGTGCAGACGCCGTCGAAGGACGATCCGTGGGAAGGCTTCAACCGCACCGTCTACACCTTCAACGACAAGGTCGACCAGTACGCGCTCAAGCCGGTCGCGAAGGGTTACGTGAAGATCACGCCGCAGCCGGTGCGTGACAGCGTGACGAACTTCTTCGCGAATATCGGCGACGTCTACAACGCGGCCAACAACCTGCTGCAGCTGAAGATCACCGACGGCGTCGAAGACATCATGCGGATCGTGATCAACACGGTCTTCGGTGTCGGCGGCCTGTTCGACGTGGCGACGCTCGCCAAGCTGCCCAAGCACAATCAGGACTTCGGCCTGACGCTCGGCCACTACGGCGTGCCCGCCGGTCCTTACCTCGTGTTGCCGCTGTTCGGGCCGAGCACGGTGCGTGACGGCGTGGGCCTCGTCGGCAACTACTTCATCAACCCGCTCACCTATGTCGATCCGGCGGCGCTCTCGTGGGGCCTCTACGGCCTGAACGTGGTGAGCACGCGCGCGAATCTGCTGGGCGCGAGCGACCTGCTGGAAGGCGCGGCGATCGACAAGTACTCGTTCGTGCGCAACACCTACCTGCAGCGCCGCCGCTATCTGCTCTCGGACGGCCATGCGTCGTCGGATGGCAGCCTGCCGGACTACGGCGACACGCCGCCGCCGAACTACGAAGACGCCGATCAGGGCGCGGCGGCAGCGGCGCCGGCATCGGGCGCGGCACGTGCTGCTACGCCTACGGCGGCCAGCATGGCGCCCGCCGTGCCGGAAGGCGCGTCGGCCACGGTTGCTGCACCGGCCACGCTGGAAGGTCCGGCTGGCGCAGCGGCGGAGCCGGCTTCGGCCGCCTCGCAGACCACGGTGCCGGGCGGCGACGTCGTCCCGCCCGCGCGCATCGGCTTTCCGAGCCTCCTGCGTCTGCGTTGAGAGGCGGCGGCGAGTGGTTCGCGCGGGGTGGAACGCCGGTTCGCCGGCGTCCGGAGCGCTCAGGTCCGACGTAACAAGCTGAAACGCTTGTCGCAATTTCCTGGCACTCTTTGACTCAGTGCGATAGAACTCGCGTGCTATCGTTGGCTCGAATAACAGGCGCGATTCGGGGCTCATCGCCCGCAATCGCGCCTCCCCAACTTGCAGGACTCACTATGAAAAAATTCTTGTTGTTCCCGATTTTCGCCATGTTCTTCGCGTTCGCCGGCACGGCATCCGCGCAGACCGTCGACACCAGCAACCCCGACGCGATGGTCAAGACGATCACGCAGCAGGTCATGGACCAGATCAAGGGCGACAAGTCGATCCAGTCCGGCGACATCAGCAAGATCACGCAACTGGTCAACGAGAAGATCCTGCCGTACACCGACTTCCGCCGCACCACGCAGCTCGCGATGGGCCGCAACTGGCGCACGGCGACGCCCGACCAGCAGCAACAGGTCATCGAACAGTTCAAGACGCTGCTGATCCGCACGTACTCGGGCGCGCTCGCCCAGGTGCGCGACCAGCAGATCGACTACAAGCCGTTCCGCGCGAACCCGGACGACACCGACGTCGTGGTCCGTTCGACCGTTGTGAACAACGGCCAGCCGATCGAACTCGACTACCGCCTGTACAAGACGGCGCAAGGCTGGCGCGTGTATGACATCAACGTGCTCGGCGCGTGGCTGATCCAGGCGTACCAGCAGCAGTTCCAGGAAAAGATCCAGCAGGGCGGCGTGCAAGGGCTGATCAGCTTCCTCACGCAGCGTAACCAGCAGCTGGCTTCGGGCAAGGCCGCTTCGTGAGCGAGCGCTTCGCCACCGGCGCCACGCTGACCCACGAGAGCGCGAAGGCCGCGCTCTCGGCGGGGCTCGCGCAGATCGCGTCGGGCGCGACCGCCGTCGACTGCGCGCCGCTCACGCAGTTCGATTCGTCCGCGCTCGCCGTGCTGCTCGCCTGGCAGCGTGCCGCGAGCCAACGCGGCGCCATCCTGAACGTCGTCAATCTGCCCGCCGCGCTCGCGTCCCTCGCGCGCGCCTATGGCGTCGATTCGCTCCTCCACGAGCGACATTGACGCGCGGCGGCTCGCCGAGCCGCCGCGTCCTCCTTCAAGTCAACGCCAGGCCCAGGCCGGGCCTTCCGACTTGGCCTATAATCAAATGTTTTTTGGGCGTTGCCCCGGCTCGATCGGGTAGCGCAGCAGACGGCCTGTGCCGTCCCCAATTCCGGTCTTCCCCGCAGCATTGATGCACTTACCGGCCGCACCGTTTACCACGGGCGGCGTCCGAGTCATGCCAGCCATAGAAATCCGCAACGTCAAGAAGCGCTACAAAGAGCTTCAGGCGCTCAAAGGCGTCAGCTTCACGGTCGAAGAGGGCGAGTTCTTCGGGCTGCTCGGCCCGAACGGCGCGGGCAAGACGACGCTCATCAGCGCGCTTGCCGGCCTCGCGCGTGCCGACGAAGGCACGATCGAAGTCCGCGGCCACGACGTCGTCACCGATTACCGCAACGCGCGCCGCAACCTCGGCGTCGTGCCCCAGGAACTGGTGTTCGATCCGTTTTTCACGGTGCGCGAGACGCTGCGCATCCAGTCCGGCTACTTTGGGCTGCGCAATAACGACGCGTGGATCGACGAAGTCATGGCCAATCTCGACCTCACCGAGAAAGCCGACGTCAACATGCGCGCGCTGTCGGGCGGCATGAAGCGCCGCGTGCTGGTCGCGCAGGCGCTGGTGCATCGTCCGCCCGTGATCGTGCTCGACGAGCCCACGGCCGGCGTCGACGTCGAACTGCGCCAGACGCTCTGGAAGTTCATCGCGCGCCTGAACCGCGAAGGGCACACCATCGTGCTCACCACGCACTATCTGGAAGAAGCGGAAGAACTCTGCGACCGCATCGCCATGCTGCGCCGCGGCGAAGTCGTGGCGCTCGAACGCACGAGCACGCTGCTGCAGCGCTTCGCGGGCACGCAACTGTTCCTGCGCTTCTCGGAAGGCGCACTGCCGACCGAATTGCGCGCGCTCGAAGTCGATACCTCGAATCTGCCGAACGGCGGCGGCAATCAACATCTGCTGCGCCTGAACAGCTACGACGACGTGGAGCGCATCCTCGCGCTGTGCCGCGCGAACGGCTGCAAGCTCGAGGAAATGGAAGTGCGCAAGGCCGATCTCGAAGACGTCTTCGTGCAGGTGATGAACGGTCCGGAAGTGATCGAGGGGCTCGCATGAGCGGTTTCCGTACGCTGTTTTACAAAGAAGTGCTGCGTTTCTGGAAGGTCGCCTTCCAGACCGTGCTCGCGCCGGTCATCACCGCGCTGCTCTATCTGACGATCTTCGGTCACGCGCTGCGCGGCCACGTGGAGGTCTATCCGGGCGTCGAGTACACGAGCTTCCTGATTCCGGGTCTCGTGATGATGAGCGTGTTGCAGAATGCGTTCGCGAATTCGTCGTCGTCGCTGATCCAGTCGAAGATCACGGGCAATCTCGTATTCGTCTTATTGCCGCCGCTGGCCGCCTGGGAGATGTTTGGCGCCTACGTGCTCGCCTCGATCGTGCGCGGCCTCGCCGTGGGCGCGGGCGTGTTCGTCGTGACGATCTGGTTTATTCCGATGAGCTTTGCCGCGCCGCTCTACATCATCGCTTTCGCGGTGCTCGGCTCGGCGATTCTCGGCACGCTCGGCCTGATCGCCGGGATCTGGGCCGAGAAGTTCGACCAGCTCGCGGCGTTTCAGAACTTTCTCATCATGCCGCTCACGTTCCTGTCGGGCGTGTTCTATTCGACGCATACGCTGCCGCCGGTGTGGCGCGAAGTTTCGCGGCTCAACCCGTTCTTTTACATGATCGACGGCTTCCGCTACGGTTTCTTCGGCTTGTCCGACATTAACCCGCTCGTGAGCCTCGCGATCGTTTTCGTCTTTTTCGTGGTGCTGGCCGCGCTCGCGATGCGTCTGCTCGCAAGCGGCTACAAGCTGCGCCACTAAGTGAAATTCAGGCAGGAGCCTCTCACCATGTTGTCTTCGGAACAGCTCAAGCAGTACATCCTGGCCGGGCTCGCGTGCGAGCATCTGGAGGTCGAGGGCGACGACGGCACGCACTTCTCCGCGGTCGTCGTTTCGTCGGCTTTCGAAGGCAAGCGTCTGATCCAGCGCCATCAGCTCGTCTATGCGGCGCTCGGCGACCGCATGCGCGCGGAAATCCACGCGCTCAGCATGAAGACGCTCACGCCCGCCGAATGGCAGAACGCATAATCTGGAATCTCAGTGCGAATTACCCAGGATAAAGGCGCCGCAGCCAGCGGCGCCGCTCAACTCGACGCAGCGCCGCACAGCGGCCGCACCGATCAGGAAACCTCAGGCATGGACAAACTCGTCATCGTCGGCGGGCAGAAGCTCGCAGGGGAAGTCACCGTTTCCGGTGCGAAGAACGCCGCGCTGCCCATTCTCTGCGCCGGTCTGCTGAGCGCGGAACCCGTTCATCTCGACAACGTGCCCGACCTACAGGACGTGCGCACGACGCTCAAGCTGCTCAACCAGATGGGCGTGCGCACGAGCCAGGACGGCGCGCGCGTGCAGCTCGACGCCTCGAACGTGAACAACCTCGTCGCGCCGTACGAACTGGTCAAGACCATGCGCGCCTCGATCCTCGTGCTCGGGCCGCTCGTCGCGCGCTTCGGCGAGGCGAAGGTGTCGCTGCCGGGCGGCTGCGCGATCGGCGCGCGTCCGGTCGATCAGCACATCAAGGGCCTGCAGGCGATGGGCGCCGAGATCAGCATCGAGCACGGCTTCATCGAAGCACGCGCCAAGCGCCTGAAGGGCGCGCGCATCGTCACCGACATGATCACGGTCACCGGCACGGAAAACCTGCTGATGGCCGCCGTGCTCGCCGACGGCGAGACGGTGATCGAAAACGCCGCGCGCGAACCGGAAGTGGGCGACCTCGCGCACCTGCTGGTGGCGATGGGCGCGAAGATCGAGGGCATCGGCACCGACCGCCTCGTGATCCAGGGCGTGGAGAAGCTCCACGGCGCGCAGCACACGGTCATTCCCGACCGCATCGAAGCGGGCACGTTCCTGTGCGCGGTCGCGGCGGCGGGCGGCGACGTCACACTGCGCCACGTGCGTCCGCACATTCTCGACGCGGTCACGGACAAGCTGCGCGAAGCCGGCGTGACGATCGAAGAGGGCGACGACTGGATGCGCGTGCGCATGCACGAACGTGCGCGCGCCGTGAACCTGCGCACCTCGGAATACCCGGCGTTCCCGACCGACATGCAGGCGCAGTTCATGGCGCTCAACACGATCGCCGACGGCACCTCGCAAGTGGTCGAAAACATCTTCGAAAACCGCTTCATGCACGTGCAGGAACTGAACCGCCTGGGCGCGCACATCACGATCGACGGCAAGACCGCGCTGATCGCGGGCGTGGAAAAGCTCTCGGGCGCGAAGGTCATGGCGACCGATCTGCGTGCGTCGGCGAGCCTTGTGATCGCCGCCATGTGCGCCGAAGGCGAAACGCTGATCGACCGCATCTATCACCTCGACCGTGGCTACGACCGCATGGAAGCGAAGCTCACGAAGCTCGGCGCGAACGTGAAACGCATCAAGGGGAGCGAAGCATGAGCACGGTCGAATCCCGGCCCACGCCGGCCGCCGCCTCCAGCGCGCCGCTGACGCTCGCGCTCTCGAAAGGCCGCATCTTCGAAGAGACGATGCCGTTGCTGGCCGCCGCGGGCGTGCACGTGGCCGAAGACCCGGAAACTTCGCGCAAGCTGATCCTGCCGACCACCGATCCGAACCTGCGCGTGATCATCGTGCGCGCGACGGACGTGCCCACCTATGTCGAGTACGGCGCGGCCGACTTCGGCGTGGCGGGCAAGGACGTGCTCAACGAGCACGGCGGCGGCGGGCTCTACCAGCCGGTCGATCTCGACATCGCGCGCTGCCGTCTGTCGGTGGCCGTGAAGGCGGGCTTCGACTACGCGAACGCGGTGCGCCAGGGCGCGCGTCTGCGCGTGGCGACCAAGTACACCGAAGCCGCGCGTCAGCATTTCGCGGCCAAGGGCGTGCACGTCGATCTCATCAAGCTGTACGGCTCGATGGAACTGGCGCCGCTCGTCGGCCTCGCCGACGCGATCGTCGACCTGGTGAGCACCGGCGGCACGCTGCGCGCCAACAATCTGGCCGAAGTCGAAGAGATCATGCCGATCTCGTCGCGCCTCGTCGTCAATCAGGCGGCGCTCAAGCTCAAGCGCGCCGCGCTGCGGCCGTTCCTCGACGCGTTCGAACGCGCGTCGCGCGGCGAGCAGGCCGCATAAGTAGTCCGCGCGCCGCGCGCCTCGTGTGAGGCGCCGCGCGCACAACCGATACGGATGGATACCAGCATGGCTATCACGATGCGCAAACTCGATTCCAGCGCCGAAGGTTTCAAGAAGGCGCTGCGCGCGGTGCTCGCTTTCGAGGCGAGCGAGGACGAAGCCATCGAGCGCTCGGTCGCGCAGATCCTCGCCGACGTGAAGGCGCGCGGCGACGCCGCCGTGCTCGAGTACACGAACCGCTTCGACCGCCTGAACGCCACGAGCGTCGCGGCGCTCGAACTGCCGTTCAGCGAACTCGAAGCGGCGCTCGAAAGTCTCGAACCGAAGCAGCGCGCGGCGCTCGAAGCGGCGGCGGCGCGCGTGCGCGGCTACCACGAGAAGCAGCGCATCGAGTGCGGCTCGCATAGCTGGCAGTACACCGAATCGGACGGCACCGTGCTGGGCCAGAAGGTCACGCCGCTCGACCGCGTCGGCCTGTACGTGCCGGGCGGCAAGGCGGCGTATCCGTCGTCGGTGCTAATGAACGCGATTCCCGCGCGCGTCGCGGGCGTGCGCGAGATCGTCATGGTCGTGCCCACGCCGGACGGCGTGAAGAATCCGCTCGTGCTGGCGGCCGCGCTGATCTCCGGCGTCGACCGCGTGTTCACGGTCGGCGGCGCGCAGGCGGTGGGCGCGCTCGCCTACGGCACGCAGACCATTCCGCCCGTCGACAAGATCTGCGGCCCGGGCAACGCCTATGTGGCCTCGGCCAAGCGCCGCGTGTTCGGCACCGTCGGCATCGACATGATCGCCGGTCCGTCGGAAATCCTCGTGATTTGCGACGGCACGACCGATCCGCGCTGGGTCGCGATGGACCTGTTCTCGCAGGCCGAACACGACGAACTCGCGCAGTCGATCCTGCTGTGCCCGGACGAAAACTTCATCAAGCGAGTGGAAGCCGCCATCGACGAACTGCTGCCGACCATGCCGCGCGCGGACGTGATCGCCACGTCGCTCACGAATCGCGGCGCGCTCGTGAAGGTGCGCGACATGGCCGAAGCCTGCGCGATCGCCAACGACATCGCGCCGGAGCATCTGGAAATCTCGGCGCTGGAGCCGCAGAAGTGGGGCGCGGAAATCCGCCACGCGGGCGCGATCTTCCTCGGCCGCTACACGAGCGAAAGCCTCGGCGATTACTGCGCCGGCCCGAATCACGTGCTGCCTACGTCTCGTACCGCACGTTTCTCGTCGCCGCTGGGCGTTTATGATTTCATCAAGCGTTCTAGCCTGATCGAAGTCAGCGCGGAAGGCGCGCAGACGCTGGGCGAGATCGCGGCGGAACTGGCTTACGGCGAAGGGCTGCAAGCCCACGCGCGCAGCGCCGAATACCGCATGAAGCAGAGCTGATCGGGCCGCGCCGGTCGAGCAGCACCGATCGGCGTCGTCGAGCCCGGTTCGCGGCGCCGCCCGGCGCTAAGGCCGCGCCCGATGCCTGGAAATCCGAAGTAACCAGCCGGGCCACGGCAGTCAGCAATGTGCCAGGTCCCGCGAATGCCTTGCCAAAGGCACCGATAACAACCCGAGACCAACGATCACCTGGACGGTCATGCAGCCGGGCGCTGCGAATCGACCGTTCCTGCCGGCTTGCCGCCTCGCGCGCCAGCCTTCCGACATGACGACACCTCAAGATCTGATCCGCTCCGATGTGCTCGCAATGACGAGCTACCCGGTGCCCGACGCATCCGGCTTCGTGAAGCTCGACGCGATGGAAAACCCGTTCCCGCTGCCCGCCGATCTGGCGGCGAAGCTGGGCGAGCATCTCGCGGGCGTTGCGTTGAACCGCTATCCGGCGCCGCGTCCCGAGGCGCTGCTGGCGAAGCTCAAGACCGCGCTGCGCGTGCCGGCCGACTGCGACGTGCTGCTCGGCAACGGCTCGGACGAAATCATCAGCATGATCACGATGGCGTGCGCGAAGCCGGGCGCGAAGGTGCTCGCGCCGGTGCCTGGCTTCGTGATGTACGCGATGTCGGCGAAATTCGCGCAGCTCGACTTCGTCGGCGTGCCGCTCAACGCCGATTTCACGCTCGATCTCGACGCCATGCTCGCCGCCATCGACGAGCACAAGCCGGCCGTGATCTGGCTCGCGTATCCGAACAATCCGACCGGCACGCTGTTCGACGACGCCGACATCGAGCGCGTGATCGCGGCCGCCGACGCCGCGGGCTCGCTCGTGGTGATCGACGAGGCGTATCAGCCGTTCGCGCAATCGAGCTGGCTGCCGCGCGCGGGCGCGTTCCCGAACGTGGTCGTCATGCGCACGATGTCGAAGCTGGGTCTCGCGGGTATTCGTCTGGGGTATCTCGCGGGCCGCGCCGCGTGGCTCGACGAATTCGACAAGGTGCGTCCGCCGTACAACGTGAACGTGCTCACCCAGGCGGCGGCCGCTTTCCTGCTCGATCACCTCGACGTGCTCGACGCGCAGGCCGCGCAACTGCGCGCCGGACGGGCGCAACTGGCCGCCGAAGTGGCGAAACTGCCGGGCGCCGAAGTGTTCCCGAGCGCGGGAAATTTCCTGCTGGTGCGCGTGCCGGATGCTCACGCCGTGTTCGATACCCTGTTGACCGCGCGGGTTTTGATCAAAAACGTGAGTAAAATGCACCCATTGCTGGCGAATTGCGTGCGCCTGACCGTCGGGACCCCCGACGAGAACGCGCAACTGGTCGCCGCCCTGAAGCTTGTGCTCAAGTGAATCGTCCCCACTGTTCACCGTATTCCGAAGCGCGCTTCGTTCTCTAATCCCTCCTGTACGGGCTGTTTGAAGGAAATTGCCATGCGCGTCGCGCAAGTCGTTCGCAACACCAGCGAAACGCAAATCCGCGTCAAAATCAATCTGGACGGCACCGGCGAGCAGAAGCTCGCGACCGGCGTGCCGTTTCTCGACCACATGCTCGACCAGATCGCACGACACGGTCTGATCGATCTCGAAGTCGAGGCGCATGGCGACACGCAGATCGACGACCACCATACGGTGGAAGACGTCGGCATCACGCTCGGCCAGGCGGTCGCTCAGGCGATCGGCGACAAGAAGGGCATCCGCCGCTACGGCCATGCCTACGTGCCGCTCGACGAGGCGCTCTCGCGCGTCGTGGTCGACTTCTCGGGCCGTCCGGGTCTGGAGTTCCACGTGCCGTTCACGCGCGCGCGCATCGGCACCTTCGACGTCGACCTGTCGATCGAATTCTTCCGCGGCTTCGTCAATCACGCGGGCGTGACGCTGCATATCGACAATCTGCGCGGGCTCAATGCCCACCATCAGCTGGAAACCGTGTTCAAGGCCTTTGGCCGCGCGCTGCGTCAGGCCGCCGAGTTCGACGAGCGCCAGGCCGGCAAGATTCCGTCGACCAAGGGCAGCCTGTAAAGCGGTGCTGGCGGGCTCCGCGCTGCGCCAGTTAAGGGCGCGCGCGAGCCGCAAGGCGTAGATTGACGGGTTTGAGCAGCATCGGCGGCGCGCCCGGGCGGTGGCGCTCCGAAGTTGCTCGCGAAGCCGGGGCACGAAGCAAACCGGGCAAGGCCCAACATGGCCCACGCGGCCTGAATCGAGATGAAAACTTCAATTGCGATTGTGGATTATGGGATGGGCAACCTGCGTTCGGTCGCCCAGGCGCTGAAGCAGGCCGCGCCGGAAGCCGACGTACAGATCGTCGAGCGTCCCGAAGCGATCCGCGCAGCCGACCGCGTCGTGCTGCCGGGCCAGGGCGCGATGCCCGACTGCATGCGCAGTCTCGCCGAGTCGGGCCTGCAGGACGCCGTGCTCGAAGCCGCGCGCAGCAAGCCGCTGATGGGCGTGTGCGTGGGCGAGCAGATGCTGTTCGACTGGAGCGCGGAAGGCGACACGAAGGGCCTCGGCCTGTTGCCGGGCAAGGTCGTGCGCTTCGAACTCGCGGGCCGGCTGCAGGACGACGGCTCGCGTTTCAAGGTGCCGCAGATGGGCTGGAACCGCGTGCGCCAGGCGCGTGCGCATGCGCTGTGGGACGGCGTGCCTGACGAAAGCTTCTTCTACTTCGTGCACAGCTACTACGTGGTGCCGGACGACGCGTCGCACACTGTCGGCGAAACGCCTTACGGTGCGGCCTTTACCTCGGCGGTGGCGCGGGATAACATTTTCGCGACCCAATTCCACCCGGAAAAGAGCGCCGCGGCAGGCCTGCGCGTGTATCGCAACTTCGTCCACTGGAACCCCTGATTTCGAATGCGGCGCTGCCTGATTGCGGGCTGACTGGCGCCGGGGCCGGCCAACGAGGCCGCCCCGCACCGATCTCCGATGGCAAGGCCGTCGAAAGAGTTGTACTAAACTAGCGAAACGGCGTCGGATCGGGCCTTTTATCCACCGAAGCCGGCTGATTTCAACCTCATTCCCAGATATTCCCCGATTGCTATGCTGCTGATTCCGGCCATCGATCTCAAAGACGGTCACTGCGTACGCCTGAAACAAGGCGATATGGACCAGGCGACGATTTTTTCCGAGGAACCGGCGGCGATGGCCCGACATTGGGTCGAGCGTGGCGCGCGCCGTCTGCACCTCGTCGATCTGAACGGCGCATTCGCCGGCAAGCCGAAGAACGAAGATGCCATTCGCGAAATCATCCGCGAAGTGGGCGACACGATTCCCGTGCAGCTCGGCGGCGGCATCCGCGACCTCGACACCATCGAGCGCTATCTCGACGACGGCCTCTCCTACGTGATCATCGGCACCGCCGCGGTCAAGAACCCGGGCTTCCTCCAGGAAGCGTGCACGGCGTTCGGGGGCCATATCATCGTCGGCCTGGACGCGAAGGATGGCAAGGTCGCCACCGACGGCTGGAGCAAGCTCACGGGCCACGAAGTCGTGGATCTCGCGCGCAAGTTCGAGGACTACGGCGCGGAGTCGATCATCTACACCGACATCGGCCGCGACGGGATGCTGCAAGGCATCAACATCGAAGCCACGGTGCGCCTCGCGCGCGCGGTGAAGATTCCGGTGATCGCGAGCGGCGGCCTGTCGAATCTCGCCGACATCGACGCGCTCTGCGAAGTGGAAGACGAGGGCGTCGAAGGCGTGATCTGCGGCCGCGCGATCTACTCGGGCGACCTCGACTTCGCGGCGGCGCAATCGCGCGCGGACAGCCTGCGCGAATCGGACGACGCGTAAGCGTCGCCCCCATGGCCTCCGCGAGCGGAGGCCTTTTGCTTTTATGCCGCTCGCGGGCCAAAGCCGCTCGAAGCGGCCCGCAGCGACGGCACACGGCGCCGCCGCGTCCGCTTTCGTCCGCTTTTGCGCCCGACCCGACACTAACCTGGCATCACCGGCAAGATCATGGCTCTACCCAAACGCATCATCCCCTGTCTCGACGTGACGGCCGGACGGGTCGTCAAGGGCGTCAACTTCGTCGAACTGCGCGACGCGGGCGACCCCGTCGAAATCGCGCGCCGCTATGACGATCAGGGCGCCGACGAGCTGACGTTCCTCGACATCACCGCCACCTCGGACGGGCGCGACCTGATTCTGCCGATCATCGAAGCGGTGGCCTCGCAGGTCTTCATTCCGCTGACGGTCGGCGGCGGCGTGCGCGCCGTCACCGACGTGCGCCGCCTGCTCAACGCGGGCGCG
Organism: Paraburkholderia tropica; assembly: GCF_900109265.1. Taxonomy (GTDB): domain Bacteria; phylum Pseudomonadota; class Gammaproteobacteria; order Burkholderiales; family Burkholderiaceae; genus Paraburkholderia; species Paraburkholderia tropica. The sequence goes on along the minus strand of NZ_FNZM01000024.1, from coordinate 53,933 downwards.
GACAAGGTCGGCATGAACTCGTCGGCGGTCGCGAATCCGCAACTGGTGCGCGATGCGGCCGACAAGTACGGCTCGCAGTGCATCGTCGTGGCGATCGACGCCAAGCGCGCCTCGGCGCCGGGCGAAGCGCCGCGCTGGGAAGTGTTCACGCACGGCGGCCGCAAGGCCACGGGCATCGACGCCGTCGAATGGGCGCGCAAGATGGCCGAGTTCGGCGCGGGCGAAATCCTGCTCACGAGCATGGACCGCGACGGCACCAAGAGCGGCTTCGACCTCGATCTCACGCGCGCCGTCTCGGACGCCGTGCCGGTGCCCGTGATCGCCTCGGGCGGCGTGGGCGGCCTGCAGGATCTGGCCGACGGCATCGTCAAGGGTCACGCCGACGCGGTGCTCGCGGCGAGCATCTTCCACTACGGCGAGCACACGGTCGGCGAGGCGAAGCGCTTCATGGCCGACCAGGGCATTTCGGTGAGGATGTAAGCCATGACGACCGGATCGATTGAACAGGCAGGCTGGCTCGACAAGATCAACTGGGACGCCAACGGCCTCGTGCCGGTGATCGCCCAGGAAGCCACGACCGGCGACGTGCTGATGTTCGCGTGGATGAACCGCGAGGCGCTCGCCAAGACCGTCGAGCTGCGCCGCGCGGTGTACTTCTCGCGTTCGCGCCAGCGCCTGTGGTTCAAGGGCGAGGAATCGGGCCACGTGCAGCACGTGCACGAGATTCGCCTCGACTGCGACGAAGACGTCGTGCTGCTCAAGATCGAGCAGGTGTCGGGCATCGCCTGCCACACGGGCCGCCACTCGTGCTTTTTCCAGCAATTCGAAGGCACGGTCGACGAGGGCCGCTGGGTCGCCGTCGATCCCGTGCTGAAAGACCCCGAGCACATCTACAAATGACGCAACTGAACACCAACGACACCCTGCTGCGCCTCGCGGCGGTGATCGACAGCCGCAAGGGCGGCGATCCGGACGCATCGTATGTCGCGCGCCTGTTCCACAAGGGCGACGACGCGGTCCTCAAGAAGGTCGGCGAAGAAGCGACGGAAGTCGTGCTGGCCGCCAAGGACGTGCGCCAGGGCGGCGCGCCGAAGGCGCTGGTCGGCGAAATGGCCGATCTGTGGTTCCATTGCCTCGTCACGCTCTCGCATTTCGACCTGAGCCCCGCCGACGTGCTGGCGGAACTCGAGCGCCGCGAAGGCCTCTCGGGTCTCGAAGAAAAGGCGCTGCGCAAGAGCCAGGAGCGCGAGGCGAACGGCGACTGACGACGGACCCGGCGCGGGTCCGAGCGCAGACAGGCGCATGCCGCCGGGCACTCCGGCGGCGCTTGCCCACCCACGCGGCGCGCGCCGCTCACCAGGGGAGACGCAACATGTCCACGACGCCCGGCGGTTATCCGCCTCCAGCCGTGCGCGATCCGCTCGACGCGGACCGCCTGCGCAGTCTGCGCACTCTCACGCACGTGCTCTACGGTCTGTATGCGTTTTACTGGCTCACCGGCGGCGTGACCGTGCTGGTGGCGATCATCATCAATTACCTCAAGCGCGACGAAGCGGCGGGCACGCCCTACGAGCAGCATTTCACCTGGCAGATCCGCACCTTCTGGCTCGGGCTGGCCGGGCATCTGATCGGGATTGCGCTGTTTTTCGTGCTGATCGGCATTCCAATTTTGTGGGCTGTCGCGATCTGGACGTTGTACCGTATCATCAAAGGCTGGCTGTATCTGCACGACAACAAACCGCTGCGCGATCCGCGCGCGTGGGTTTGATGCCGCAGGTCGTCAGGCCAGCAGGGCCAGCAGGGCCAGCAGGGTAAGCGGGCCGGTCATTCCGGGAGCATCATGAGCCACGATCGCAGCACCTGTCTGTTCTGCAAGATCGCCGACGGCGCGATTCCGAGCACGCGCGTCTACGAAGACGACGAATTCGTCGCTTTCCGGGACATCCGGCCCGCGGCGCAGACGCACGTGCTGGTGATCCCGCGCGAACATATCGCGACGCTCGCCGATTGCGGTGAAAAGGACGCTCCGCTGCTTGGTAGAATGTTCGTGCTGGTGGCGCGGCTGGCGAGGGATCTCGGCGTGTCGTACACCGGCGGCGACACCGGTTTTCGCACGGTCGTGAACACGGGGCCCGGCGGCGGTCAGGAGGTGTATCACCTGCACGCGCATTTGCTGGCCGGACCGCGTCCGTGGCAGCGCATGGGCTGAAGGCGTGCAGCGTCATCTGTACGCACGCGGCGCATGGGCCTATAAAGCAACAAAGCCTGCATAAAGAGGATGGCATGCCACGCAGACGCCACACCTCGCAGGCACGATGGATGACCGGACCGTTTTTTACGCAGCGCGCCTTGGCGCGCCAACGTTTTCTCGCTGCGCACCTGGCGCGGCGTCGGGGTTAAGGAGAGTTTTGATCATGGGTTCGTTGAGCATCTGGCATTGGCTGATCGTGTTGTTGATCGTGGCGCTCGTCTTCGGCACGAAGAAGCTGCGCAATATCGGTAGCGACCTCGGCGGTGCGGTCAAGGGTTTCAAGGAAGGCATGCGCGAGGGCGAAGAAGCGCCCGACGCGGCAAAGCGCGAACTGCCGAAGAACGGCGGCACGGTCGACGTCGACGCCAAGGACAAGACTTCGAGCAACGACCTCCGCTAAGCGCGGCGGTCGTCTGCTTGCCGTGTCTGTTCCGCTTTTTCCCGCTCCAAGGCTGACGGAAAGCTCCATTCATGCTTGATCTGGGTCTCACGAAGATGGCGCTGATCGGCGTCGTCGCGCTGGTCGTTCTCGGACCGGAGCGCCTGCCGCGCGTCGCGCGCACCGCAGGCGCGCTGTTCGGGCGCGCGCAGCGTTACATCAACGACGTCAAGGCCGAAGTCACGCGCGAGATCGAACTCGACGAACTGCGCCGCATGAGGGGCGAGTTCGAGCAGGCCGCGCAGAACGTCGAAAAGAACGTTCACGAGAATCTGCGCAAGCACGAAACCGAGCTCAACGACGCCTGGAACCAGGGCACGAGCGTGTCGCCCAGCATCGCGGGCGGCGCGGACCCGGCTGCCGTCACGGCGGAAAGCGCGGTGTCCGGCATGGCTGGAATTTCCGACGGTTCTTCCGCGGCGGCATGGCGTTCCGGCGATGCCGGCCCGTCCACCGCAAAGCGCAAGAACTGGCGCGTGAAGCAGACGGCGGCGCCCGTGTGGTACAAGCGCGCGACGCTGCGGCGCACGCGCGTGCAGTCGGGCGCGGCGCGCGTCGCGCAGCACACGCCGGCCAGCCTGCGCCGGCCCACGCGTTTCTTCTGACGCGCATTCACCGATCGCGATGCCGCAGCCGCATTCGAATTTCCCCATCTCCAACCCCCGAGGGCCGGTGTGAGCGACCCCCAGCAAAACCAGGGCGAGGGCACTGAAGAGACCTTCATCTCGCACCTCGTCGAACTCCGCGACCGCATTATCCGCGCGGGCATTGCCGTCATCGTCGTGTTCGTCGGGCTCGTGTATTGGGCGCCGGACATCTTCCGGCTGCTCGCGCGCCCGCTCATGCAGAACCTGCCGCGCGACGGCAAGATGATCGTCACCGACGTGACCGGCTCGTTCTTCGTGCCGATGAAAGTGACGATGCTCGTCGCCTTCGTGATAGCGCTGCCCGTCGTGCTCTACCAGATCTGGGCGTTCGTCGCGCCGGGGCTCTATCAGCACGAGAAGAAGCTCGTCGCGCCGCTCGTGGCGAGCAGCTACACGCTGTTCCTGTGCGGCATGGCGTTCGCGTACTTCGTGGTGTTTCCGACGATCTTCCGCGTGATGGCGCACTACAACGCGCCGCTCGGCGCGGAGATGACGACCGATATCGACAATTACCTGAGCTTCGTGCTCACGATGTTCATTGCGTTCGGCGTGACCTTCGAAGTGCCGATCATCGTCGTGCTGCTCGTGCGCATGAACGTGCTCACGGTGAAAAAGCTCAAGGAAATCCGTCCGTACGTGATCGTTGGCGCGTTCATCGTGGCCGCGGTCGTGACGCCGCCGGATGTGTTCTCGCAGCTCATTCTGGCGCTGCCGCTGATCATCCTCTACGAAGCGGGCATCATCGCCGCGCGCGTCTTTATCGGCACGGGCGAGAAGAAGGCCACTGACGAGAGCGAAGCGACAAGCTGACCGCCCGCGATCATGCCGCAGCACGCTGCGCGCGGCCTTTGTGTTTGGTGCGGGTTGGTGCGCGTTATGTGGCTCGTTGCGGTTCGTCTGAAGTGAGAGACGAGGCCGCGCGTGCGGCCTTGCCGACCTCAACCCCACCTCAACCGCCGTCGTCGTCGCCTTCGCCGTCTTCGTTGGCCGGCTGTTTCGGCGGCGGCGGGCGCTTGCCGATCATGACGTCGAGATCCATGTCCTTGTTCTTGCGCACGAGATGGACCTTCGCGTCGGTGCCCGGCTTGATCTGCGCGATCACGTTCAGCAGACGCGTGGTGTCGGTGATCGCCTCGCCGTTCACGGAGAGCAGGATGTCGCCCGGCTTGATGCCGGCCTTGTCGGCGGGACCGCCTTGCAGCACGCCGGCGACGATCGCGCCGGCCTTCTCGTTGATGCCGAACGATTCGGCGATCTCGGGCGTGAGGTCCTGCGGCTCCACGCCGATCCAGCCGCGCGTGACCGAGCCGGTCGTGATGATGCTCTCCAGCACGCTGCGCGCCGTGGAAACGGGAATCGCAAAGCCGATGCCGAGCGAGCCGCCCGAGCGCGAGTAAATGGCCGTGTTGATGCCGAGCAGATTGCCGCTCACGTCGACGAGCGCGCCGCCCGAGTTGCCGGGATTGATCGGCGCATCGGTCTGAATGAAATTCTCAAACGTGTTGATGCCGAGGTGATTGCGGCCCAACGCGCTGATGATGCCCATCGTGACCGTCTGGCCCACGCCGAACGGATTGCCGATGGCTAGCACGACATCGCCCACGCGGGCCTGATCCATCCGGCCGAGCGTGATCGTGGGCAGGTTCGGCAGATTGATCTTGAGCACGGCCAGATCGGTTTCCGGATCGATGCCGATCACCTTGGCGTTGGTGGTGCGGCCATCGGACAGCGCGATTTCGATCTGATCCGCGCCGTCGATCACGTGCTGGTTCGTTAGAATGTAACCGTCCGGACTGACAATGACGCCCGAACCGAGATTCGCGGCGGGCTGTTCCTGCTGCTTGCGGTTGTGATTGCGATCGCCGAAGAAGTAGCGGAATAGCGGGTCGTTCTGGCGCGGATCGGGCGGCAGTGAGCCGTCCTTGCTGGAGAATACGTTGACGACCGCGGGCATGGCCTTCTGGGCGGCGTCCGCGTAGGACCCCTGGGCGCCACCGCCGCCGATGCCCGGCGCTACCTCGCGCAGCGCGACGATGGGTTCGGCCAGCTGTTTTCCGAGTTGCCCCTGGTGCTGAAGCCACTGCGGCTTGAGCGTCGCGATGATGAACATCAACGCCAGCAGGACCGTCACCGCCTGGGCGAAGAACAGCCAAAAGCGTCTAAGCATTTGAAGATTAGAGGATTATATGGATCGGATCGAACTGGAATTGTATCTGAACAATCTTCTGGAAACCGGGCGGTTCAAGGACTACTGCCCGAATGGGCTGCAGGTGGAAGGGCGGCGGCGCGTGCAGAAGATCGCGACCGGCGTGACCGCCTCGCTGGCCTTTCTGGAAGCCGCGCTCGAGTGGGGCGCCGACGCCGTGCTGGTCCATCACGGCTACTTCTGGAAGAACGAGGCGCCGCAGATCACGGGGCGCAAATATCGTCGCCTGAAGACATTGCTCGCGCACGACCTCAACCTGTTTGCCTACCATCTGCCTCTCGACTGCCACCCGGAGTTCGGCAATAACGCGCAGCTCGGCGCCAAGCTCGGCTGGATCGGCGAGCAACGGTTCGGCGAGCAGGATCTCGGCTGGATGGCCACGCTGCCCATGCCGATCACGCTCGCGCACTTCTCCGCGCAGGTCGAGCAGACGCTCGGGCGCACGCCGCTCGTGCTCGGCGATCCCGACTGGCAGTTGCGCCGCGTGGCATGGTGCACGGGCGCGGCGCAGAGCCTCTTCGACGCGGCCATCGACGCGGGCGCCGACGTGTTCCTTACCGGCGAAATCTCCGAGCCCACTTTTCACACGTCGGCGGAGAGCGGCGTGGCGTTTCTCGCGGCCGGCCATCACGCGACCGAGCGCTTCGGCGTGCAGGCAGTCGGCGCGCATCTCGCTGAAACCTTTGATATCGATCATCTCTTTATCGACATCGACAATCCGGTTTGAGTGTTTCTCCGTCTTGCGCGCACCGCGCAAATGGCGCGGTTCACGCGCGCCTGTCCCAGATCGCATGGATTTATTCACCGGGCATTTACAAACCGAAAAGAAATGCATCCCGATTTCTGGGGGAAAACCCCGAGTTATCAAGGACTTCGGGCGCTTTTTCGAGATCGCCCCTTGTAAATGCCAACTCCATTCGCGCAAACTAGCGTTCGGCAGCATGCGGGAAAGCAACAGCATGACGGATAAATCCAACTCAGAAGTGGGGCGATGTGATGCGAGACAAAGAAAATGACCGCGTCGATGGCAGCCGCCGTACCTGGCTGATTGCGACGTCCGTAGCAGGTGGCATAGGAGGCGTCGCCACTGTCGTACCCTTCGTAGGCTCGTTTGCACCATCCGAAAAAGCACGCGCTGCCGGCGCGCCCGTCGAAGTCGACATCAGCGGTCTGCAGCCCGGTTCGCTCATGACGGTCGCCTGGCGCGGCAAGCCGGTCTGGATTCTCAACCGCACCGACCGCATGCTGGCGGACTGCAAGAAGGCCGATCCCGAACTGGCCGATCCCGATTCCGAGCATCCGTTTTCGATCCCGATGCCGGACTACTGCAAGAACGAATACCGCTCGCGCGCCGAGCATCAGCACATTCTCGTGGCCGTCGCCGTGTGCACGCATCTGGGCTGCACGCCGACGCCGCGCTTCCAGGAAGGTCCGCAGCCGAACCTGCCCGACAGCTGGCCGGGCGGTTTCCTGTGCCCGTGTCACGGCTCCACCTACGATCTCGCCGGCCGCGTGTTCAAGAACAAGCCCGCGCCGCAGAACCTCGACATCCCCCGCTACATGTTCACGTCACCGACGCAGATCGTGATCGGCAAGGACGAAAAAGGAGAAGCGTGATGGCCACGGGACAAGAAAAACAGGTGGTGGAGACGACGGGCCTCGCGGGCTGGATCGACAAGCGTTTTCCGATGACCGCGACGTGGAAAGCGCACGTCTCCGAGTATTACGCGCCGAAAAACTTCAACTTCTGGTACTTCTTCGGCTCGCTCGCGCTGCTCGTGCTGGTGAACCAGATCGTCACGGGCATCTTCCTGACGATGAACTACAAGCCCGACTCGACGCTCGCGTTCGCCTCGGTCGAGTACATCATGCGCGAGGTGCCGTGGGGCTGGCTGATCCGCTACATGCACTCCACGGGCGCGTCGATGTTCTTCGTGGTCGTGTATCTCCACATGTTTCGCGGGCTGTTGTACGGTTCGTACCGCAAGCCGCGCGAACTGGTGTGGATCTTCGGCTGCGCGATCTTCCTGTGCCTGATGGCGGAGGCGTTCTTCGGCTATCTGCTGCCGTGGGGGCAGATGTCGTTCTGGGGCGCGCAGGTGATCGTGAACCTGTTCTCGGCGATTCCGTTCATCGGCCCGGATCTCTCGCTGTGGATTCGCGGCGACTACGTGGTGTCCGACGTCACGCTCAACCGCTTCTTCGCGTTCCATGTGATCGCGATTCCGCTCGTGCTGCTCGGGCTGGTGGTGGCGCATATCGTCGCACTGCATGAGGTGGGCTCGAACAACCCGGACGGCATCGAGATCAAGGAGAAGAAGGACGCGAACGGCATTCCGCTCGACGGCATCCCGTTCCATCCGTACTACTCGGTGCACGACTTCATGGGCGTGTGCATCTTCCTGATGATCTTCGCGGCCATCGTCTTCTTCGCGCCGGAAATGGGCGGCTACTTCCTCGAAGCGAACAACTTCGTGCCGGCCAATCCGCTGCAGACGCCGCCCGAAATCGCGCCGGTCTGGTACTTCACGGCGTTCTACGCGATGCTGCGCGCCACGACCGACCCGTTCAAGATCGTGCTGATGATCGTCATCGGGCTGCTCGGCCTGTTCGCGCTGGTGCGCGCGCGCGGCAAATGGCGCGCGGGTCTGCCGGTGCTGGCGGTGCTCGTGATTCTGGCGATGGCCTTCACCGAGTCGAAATTCTGGGGCGTGGTGGTGATGGGCACGGCGGTGATCTCGCTGTTCTTCCTGCCGTGGCTGGACCGCGCGCCGGTGAAGTCGATCCGCTACCGGCCGTTTTTCCACAAGGTGTTCCTCGGCGTGTTCGTGGCCGCCTTCCTTACGTTGGGCTTTCTCGGCACCCGGCCGCCGTCGCCAGCGGCCACGCTGATCGCGCAGGTGTGCGCGCTGATCTACTTCGCGTTCTTCCTCGGCATGCCGTTCTGGACGCCGCTTGGCACGTTCAAGCAGCCGCCCGAGCGCGTGCGGTTCAAGCCCCATTAACTTGCGAGCGAGGAAGACATGACGATGGCATCTCTCTTTTCGACGCTCGCGCGGGCGGGCGGCTTGTCGCGCAACCGGTCGTTCGGCCTGTCGCGCGGGGTTCGGCGGGGCGTCGCGGCGCTCGCGATGGCGTGCGGCGCGATGGTGGGAACGGGTTTGGGGGTCGGAACAGTGTCGGCGCAGGAAAACATTCCGCTCGACCGCGCACCCGATAACGGCGAAAATCTTGCTTCGCTGCAACATGGCGCGCAATTGTTTGTAAACTATTGCCTGAACTGCCACAGTGCGAGTCTGATGCGCTACAGCCGGTTGCAGGATCTCGGCATTCCGCAAAAGCAGATCGAAGATAATCTCTTGTTCACGACGGACAAGGTCGGCAACACGATGTCCATCGCCATGCGTCCGGACGACGCCAAGGCGTGGTTCGGCGTGGCGCCGCCGGACCTCTCCGTCGAAGCGCGCGCGAAGGGGCGCGACTGGCTGTACACGTATCTGCGCAGCTTCTACCGCGACGACACGCGTCCGACCGGCTGGAACAACATGGTGTTCGAGAACGTGAGCATGCCGCACGTGCTCTGGGAATTGCAGGGCGTGCGCACCGCGAAGTTCGAAGACACGGTGGACGAAGAATCCGGGGAAAAAGTCCGCCGCTTTGTGGGGTACCAACAGGTCACGCGGGGTAAGCTCTCGCCGGTGGATTATGATTCTGCCGTGGCCGACCTGGTGGCGTACCTCGGCTGGATGTCCGAACCGGAGCAGAAAACCCGCAAGCAGCTCGGCGTCTGGGTGCTGCTGTTCCTCGGCGTCTTGAGCTTTTTCGCGTGGCGACTGAACGCCGCGTACTGGAAAGATATCAAATAGGCACGTTCTGACCGACGTGGGGCCGGTGTCACGAAACACCGTCTGACGGCTGCTAAGCCTCAGGCGGTGTTTTTGCCCGCCGGCCTTTTGGGTTTATTGAGGAAATGTAAATCATGATGGTTCTGTACTCCGGCACTACCTGCCCGTTCTCCCAGCGTTGCCGGCTGGTGTTGTTCGAAAAGGGCATGGACTTCGAAATCCGCGACGTCGACCTGTTCAACAAACCGGAAGACATCGCCGTGATGAACCCGTATGGTCAGGTGCCGATTCTGGTCGAGCGCGACCTGATTCTGTACGAGTCGAACATCATCAACGAGTACATCGACGAGCGCTTCCCGCATCCGCAGCTGATGCCGGCCGATCCGGTCCAGCGTGCGCGCGCGCGCCTGTTCCTGCTCAATTTCGAGAAGGAACTGTTCGTGCACGTCAGCACGCTCGAAAACGAGAAGGGCAAGGCCGCCGAGAAGAATCACGAGAAGGCACGCCTCGCGATCCGCGACCGCCTCACGCAGCTCGCGCCGATCTTCCTGAAGAACAAGTACATGCTCGGCGAAGAGTTCTCGATGCTCGACGTCGCGATCGCGCCGCTGCTGTGGCGTCTGGATCACTACGGCATCGAACTCTCGAAGAACGCCGCGCCGCTGATGAAGTACGCCGAGCGTATCTTCAGCCGTCCGGCCTACATCGAAGCGCTGACGCCGTCGGAAAAGGTGATGCGCCGCTAAGCCGGCCGTCGCCGTTGCAAACCGGAGGCGGCGCGCTGCTCGCGGGCGGGCCGCCTCGTCAGAGGACTGTTGATGCAAGAGATTTCCACCAAGCCGTATCTGCTGCGCGCACTGTACGAGTGGTGCACGGACAACGGCTTCACGCCGCATATCGCGGTGCGGGTCGACAACCGCACGCGGGTGCCGCGCCAGTTCGTGCGCGACGGCGAGATCGTGCTGAACATCAGCTTCGAGGCCACGAGCCAGTTGCAGATGGGCAATGAAATGATCGAGTTTCACGCGCGTTTCTCCGGCAAGTCGCACAAGATCGAAGTGCCGGTGTCGAACGTGCTGGCGATCTACGCGCGCGAGAACGGCCAGGGCATGGCGTTCCCGGTCGAAGCGCCGGCAGGCGACGCGAACGACGTGCTGCCTTCCGCACAGGACGAGCACGAGGAAACGGTTGCGCCCGCGACGGCGCCGGCAGCCGGACCGAAGGCGGTGCCGAGCGTGGCGCCTGCTGCCGTGCCGGGCGAGACCGACGAGTCGGATGCATCTGCCGCCTCGACGAAGAGCGGCAAGGGTGAAACCGGCGACGACGGTGCCGCGAAAGGCGGTAAGGGTCACCTCAAGATCGTGAAATGAAGTAGAATCACGGGCTACGCCGGCTTAGCTCATCTGGTAGAGCAGTTGATTTGTAATCATCAGGTGGCGGGTTCGAGTCCTGCAGCCGGCACCAAATCCCATGCGGGTTCCAGAAATGGGGCCCGCATTTTTTTTGTTCTACAAACGCCGGTCTGTTCTACAAAAAAAATGGCTACGAAGCAGAAGCAAACACCGAAGCAGAACGAGCAGGGATCAAAACCAGCAGCAAAATCGACGTCCAACGCCGCTTTCGAAACGCGGGAATTGCGAAGCGCGCTTCAAAAGTTTCACCGAAGCAAGCCTATCCCTGGTTACGACGGGACTATCGGCGGCGTCAAGTTCGGGGTCTACTCGTTCTTCGACTACGATGATGAGCCAATCTACGTCGGGCAAACGCGAGAATCCCTGGGTTCGCGCATTTCGCGCCATCTAACGAACCAGCGGTCCGATGCGGTAGCGATGAACGTCCTCGACCCCTTTGAGGTTCGTCGGATCGAAGTCTATCCTTTGCCTCAGTACCAAGAGGTCAAGAGGGGCCATCCTCAACTCAAACAAGCACAGGACGAACTCAACGCTCTTGAATACACCGTCTATAAACGCGCTATAGAAAACTCGAAGTTCAAGGCGATCCTGAACGAGAAGCAGCCTGGCGAGACGCAGCTTGTGAATCCGCTTCCGCCCAGCTACTCGGAGACGATCGTTAGCGATGACGTTATGGACCTCCGGGGCCATCCTGACACGCGTATTGCGAGGCGTGCGTCCACTATCGCTCGCCTCGCACAAGTCATCGAAGAGCGAGAAGTGCAGGGCGGGCTCCGACGGTCACTGGTAACACAGGCAACTCGATTGCTTTCCCTTGCATCGGAGAGAGCAGACGCGTTGGGTGCCCAACCCGAAGTCGGTGAGTCTGACAAAGACTCAACCGACGAAGAGTGAGCTGACGTGGGCCATCGCAGAATTACGCTGCGATGGCGTCTCCAATCACGACCTCGTTGTGCTCGATGATCGGCTCAAGTAAGTGTTGTGCGATGTGGCGTACCACCGGCACAGCTACTCCGTCACCGGCCACGTGATACGCGTCGTTGTAGCGATGTGGTATCACGTAGGTGTCCTCTAGCCCCATCAAACGCATTGCCTCGCGCGGAGACAGCAGACGCGATCGGACGTTGTCGCCTTCAACGATAAGTATCGTTTGCCGCGACGAGCCACCGCCGGGCGTCCGCAAGCAGCCGGCGATATCATCGAACCGCACCTCTGCGCGCTGCTGCTTAACCCCCGATTCCTCGCGCATACGTCGATACACCGTTCCGACAGCTCGCCTGTTCAGGAGCATCGCGGCTTCGACTTTTGCGAGATTTACTGGCGACATCATCCCCAGAAGCCTTTGGGTTTCTGCACGGCTATGCCACTCAACGCCAGTCGGTTCGTCTTCGATCAAATCAGATAGTTGCTGCGCACGCGGGCCGGGTGCTGGAGGGGTCCACCAAAGCCACTTCTTGCGCGCCTCCGCGCTGAGACCGGCATACGCGTCTTGAAGCGCCGCCGGGTGCCAGCCGTCGACAGGTGCATCGGCGTATAGATGGGCAGGTACCTCGAGATCACGGCGCACCGCAAGCCAGAAGACACGAACTCGCGACTGAGGTAGGAAATCTCTCGCATCAACGACCAAGGCGCCGTACCTGTAGTCCTGCCCTGACAAGGCAGACACGATATGCGCAAAGTCTTTGCCACCGTGTGAGCGCAGAGCACCGTAGACGTTCTCCAGGACGATCAACTTCGGTGCGCGCTGTTCCGCATTCAGTTCTCGCATCAATTGCCAGAACGGCCAGAACGTTCCAGACCTCGTCCTATCCTTTGTTCGGTTTTCGTGCCCTAATCCCGCGCCATTACCGGCAAGCGAAAGATCTTGACAGGGGAACGATGCCCAAGCCAAGTCCGCATTGTCGGCCAAGTCAGCAGCCCTGACATCATGAATGTCTTTGATCGCCAGATGATCGTCACCCCAATTGGATGCATAAGTCGCACCCTTCATTGGATCTATATCGTTCGCAAAGAGGCAGGTCCACTCCGCGCCTAACCCCGCGCGCGCCATGCCCCCACCAGCAAAAAACTCGTAAAAATTCATCGTGTTAGTCCTTTGCTCTCATTGTAAACAATGGTCGCAGATCGCGGGAGGAGAGTTAGCTCTTAGCCTTCGAGGAACGCCAACAATCTTCTTTCAAGCTCCGCTCGATCTTTCAGCTCGCATGTCCAAATGACCAAAGTCGCCCATCCTGCCTCCTGCAACTCCTGTACAGCCCGAGTATCTCGCTCGACTGTACGATTGAACTTGGCTTTCCAGTATTCGAGCCTGCTAGCAGGCATTGATGCATCTGGGCATCCCTCGTGCCGATGCCAAAAGCAGCCGTGAACGAAGATCAGCTTCTTGCGCCCTGGAAAGACGATATCTGGACATCCTGGCAGATCTTTCCGATGAAGGCGGAATCTGTAACCCAATCGATGTAACGTGCGCCGTACGAGCAGTTCGGGAGCTGTGTCAGTTGACCTCACTCGCTGCATCGTCTTCCGCCGCTGCTGTGGCGTGAGGTTATCCACCTTCCGTTCCTCCCTCAACCGGCGTTACATCCTACCGCGTCGGTTTTACTCGTGCGCCACGTTTCCGTACGTAGTGTTCTGTCATCGCAACGCTTCCATGCCCAAGTAGTGCCTGCGCCTCGCGAATGCTATCTGTCGACTCTTTATCAGTGCCGGCCTTGGCTCTCAAATCACGAAACTGAAACGTATCCTTCTCGATGCCCGCAGCCTCACGTGCGCGGTCAAACCTGAATCGCAATGCAGCCCTCCCCAAAGGCCTGCCATGCTCGTCAACAACCAATCGCGTTGATCTCGGATTGTGCGTCGCCTTTCTGAGACCTAGCTGTCTCAGTAGCGATTCGAGCTCCCCAACGACCTCGATACGAAGCCGCGCTCCAGTCTTGTTCTGGCGGACCCAAACGACCCCGTCGCGTACATCGCGCTCATCCATCTTTAGGACGTCGGCAGGCCGCTGCCCCGTCAAATAAGCCAAGTCCATTGCCTCGCGCAACGGTAAATCAGCCTTTTCCCAGACCGCTTTGTATAGGCCGTCGCCAACGTAGACGTCGCGGCCTGTCTCGCGATGCTTACGGACCCCGACGCATGGGTTCGGACGGTCAGTCGCCCCCCATTCTCTAGCCTTGTTGAAGATGTGCGAAAACAATGCGATCTCGCGATTGGCTGAGACAGGCGATGCCTTTCTCCAGTCTAGGTACTTCCGAATGTGAATAGGCTTGATCTCGTCGAGAGGGGCAGGAGGAGAATCAAAGAACATGTATAGCTTTTCTAGCTGTACGAGGTTTGTACGTCGCGTCTCAGCCGCCTTGCTCGGTAGCACGTCGGTCAGGTAACGCTCAGCCACATGCCGAAAGGTCACTAGCGCCCGAGCCGTCCGGTTGCCTTGCTCTAGGTCAGCGTACACGCGTAGCGCTTCGACGAAATCTCCGCCGAGCGCTTTCCACCGACGTGGCTTGCCGCCCATGTCATAGTAATAGTATGTCTTGCCGCGCGACGTTTGCTTCAGCCGCATCCGCGGCGGCAAATGTAAATTCTTCGTAGGTCTACGTCCCACCGATTACGCTCCGAGAACAGCGGGACTCCAGCCCGAGCGCGCACCGCTTTCACCGCGATTCGCGACGCCCGTGCGTCCCTCGATAGCAGACCGAGCAACAACGGCGCGTCCGCATGCATTGACAAAAAAAGGCACGCCCATTCGGCGAAGGGACTCCACCTGCTTGGATTTCACTTTTCTACCAGTAAGCACTACTAATTCCATAGGTGACAAAAACATATCCATCGCGTCATGCCTCCCTTGTTGATAACCAAAAGGACCCCAAGCCCTCGTTCCAATACGTTTGGCAACGATCCAGCGACGAGCCCGCCTTGAGCGCTGACGCGAATACAGCCTTGATAGCTTCTACCGGGTCGTTATGAAGCAGATGATCAATCGATTGCGCCTCCGGGATGACTATTCCGCGACTCGTCCAATAACGCTTCTCGTTGACGGCATGCTCGGTAAAGTCTTTGGTCATGTACTTGCACAGATACGAAGCAAGCTTATGTCGCAGGCCTTTCTCTCGAAATGGGTTTCGCACGTCTATGTTCCCGTTGTCTTGTCCAACTATGCTGCGCCAGATAGCTCGAAGAACACGGTAGTTTTGCCGCCCCTTAACGGCGACGTGCAAGTGCCACGCTCCGCGCTTCTGGCGTTCGGCAACAGCGACATAATGAAAATCACCCAGCTTGCCGAGACGCCTGCGCAACGCATCGAAATCCTTCTTTAACCGCTGCTTGTCCATCATGTTCTCGCGATAGGTGAGCGTGATCATCCGGTCAGCGCCAATTGCCTTGCAGCGGAGACGAACCTGCTTCTTTGCGCGCTTCGCTGCATCCATCTGGTTCTGCTCAGTGTTCTCAGATTCGCCACGCTTCGCGCGTGGCAGTGTGCTCAACCGTTGAGCGCCCATGTATCGATCGAAGCGCGTGGCGGTTACTTCAACTTGTCCATCGCCAAAATTCCGGCCCCGAATAATCCATTCCCGGCGAAACGCCGAAAAATCGCCTATACTCGCGTCGTGCATTGCAAATAGTCCTTGTAATGCTGTTGTACGAGCCTCGAACCGTTGCAGCGGTCGGGGCTTTTTCTTTTTCAACGTTCGCGTGTTGCCATCTATTTGTGCTGCTTGCGTTCCTCGTCCGTTAAGTGTCCCTGATATAAATCTAGGCGCGCTTCGCGCGCCCGGCTGTCCTCGCTAAACGCTGCGGGCAGGCGGCCTCGCAAAGCGCCTCCAGCAGCTACGCCCCGCTTTGTTCGGCATGGGTTGCGCCGCCCCTTGGCCGTCACAACCCATCCCAAAGCGTATGGAGGTGTAGCCCGTGTAAAGGCCAAGCCGCTGCGCGGTCGGCTACGCCGAGCCTTGACACAGGCGCAAAGCGTCATTGCTGCGATATACGCCCCCATGGTCCGGCAGTCAGTCATATGCGCGAGACCTGGAGCACCAGCACAATGTCGGAGCGCGAACCCGATAGGCTTCGCCCGTCCATGAACGACGGAAGCCAGCGGATACCGCTAGTCACAATCGAGTCCTTGCCTTGGCTCAATCCGCCCATCACCACCACCTCGCCATCGCGCAGCGTCATGCTGGTTTCCGACTTGCGCGTGTTCTTAGTTGGCGAGTTATTCACGCCCGTGCTGGTCTTCTGGAAGTCCGAAATCTCGACCGTCACGTCAGTGTCAATCACGTCATCCTTCACGGTCGGTTGCACGTCAAAAATTACCCCCGCGTCCTGATACGTCACGGACTGCACGGGAGCCGCGCTCGAATTTGGATACGACACCGAGTCAATCACCGGCACCGACTGGCCGACGTTGAGCCGCCCATGCTTGCCGGACGCCACGCGTATGTTCGGTGACGTGACTACGTGAAACCGGCTGTCGGAATCGAGCGCCGCAATCGCGGCATCCAAAAACCCCGTGTGCAACCGCAATGCGTTCGCGTTGTCGTCTACCGTGCCAGCGCCCAGCGAAATCCCCAGCCGCCCGCCAAGGATGCTCGCTGCCAACTGAAAACCCGTTGTCCTGTCGTTTTCCGTCGAGACCTCATACACCCACGCACGGATCGCGACTTCGCCCGTCTTGGTGTCCACCTGCGGTAGCACCGACTTGAGCATGGCAATCTCCTTGACCGAGCCAAGAAAGACCATCGTGTCCGACGACTGATCGACCATCGCCGCCGCTGAGGTAGGCGACGCATCGGCACGCGCACGAGATCCAACCGCCGCAGGCACGGCCCGGTTCATTGTGAATTGCCCGTTAAAGAGCGGCTGCACGAGCCGCGCCAGATAGTCAGCAGTCCGATACTTGGGCGTATACACAAACGCTTGCTTGTCCGGCTCCGCCTTGTCATCGTCCCTGCGCTTGAACACATAGTCGACGCCGTTTTTCGTGGTAACGCCGAACCCGAGCGACGCGAGAAAATCGCTCAGCACCTCACGAATGTCACCCTTCGTCCGGTCGAAGCGGAACGACACCATACGCGTGTCTGCCAACACCTCGGGCGCAATCACGTACTGCGACTGGAGCATGTCCGCATACACGAGGTCGATCACTTGGGCGACGTTGACGAACCGCAGATCCACTGATTTCGCGTTGCCCATCTTCAACGGCACCACGGGCGGGGCAGGCAGTGGGCCCGAACTTACCGCGCTAGACAACGGCACCGACAGGGACGGTGGCAGGGGAGGGAGGCCCTGCATCGACGCCAGCGCGGCGGGTTCGGCGGCATGGGCGACGCACGCCGCGAGAAGCAACACAACCGCAAGCTGCCTCATTTCGCCACCGCGCCCAAGCCCGCCGACGCCGCGCCACCGCCACCACCGGCCACAGACTTCGCGCCCGAAAACGTCGAGACTTGTTCGCCATCGATCGTGCCGACACGCACGACGCCCGTGTTCTGGAACATCGATGGGCTTTCCATACGCAGCCGCCCCACGCTATCGGCAACCACCACCCACGACCGGCCCGGCCCGCTGTAGCTCCCAACAATGCGCCAGTTTTCCGAAAACGACGGCTTAGAACCGCCCGCAGCGTGCCCAAAGGATGCCGCCGAACCAGCAGCACCCGACGAAGACGCCAGAGGAGACGCAGCAGCCGTGGTGCCATGCGTGGCACGGTGGAAGAACGTCCACAGAAACCGCACCGATACGATCGGCATCACCACCAACATCACGACAATCAGCCAAAGCCGCTTGTTGCGAAGGATGTTCTGCCGCTTGTCAACCACGGCTTCCTTTCCACCGACGCCCGCATAACTCTTGTAGAGCGGGAAGACATCCTTGCTGTACTTGCGCACGTAGGTGCCAACGCGCGTCTTGCTGTTTTGCTTCCAGCCCTCGTACTGCTCGACGCGGTAGCCCGACGACAGACCCAGCGACTTGAGCTTGTGCATGCGGAACGACAGTTCCACAACCGGCTTGACTTTACGATGCAGGTCGCCGATGTCCTGCACCATCAACACCACGTCACAGGCCACGCCGGTATCGGCATGCGTGAAGTGCCGGTGCATACGGAAGAACGCCATGTGCTCATCGGAGATCTTCTTGTCCGATGCCCACAGCTTCCATGCCTCATCGACCACCAGTAGATCGCCTGGCTGTACGAAACCCGGCGTGACAGTCGCGCCTTCCGCCGACTCATGCTCAATCGGGAAAAAGGCTGGCTCACTAATGTCATCGGTACGTACGTGCACAACTGCGCCGAAATGCGAGCCGTCGCCGCGTCCTTTGCCGATCAAAAAGTCGTGGATACGCTCCTCGTTAATGCCGTCCACATTGGTCACGACCCGCCGCCCGCTAGCGATCGCGTCAAGCAGTGGACCCTGAACGACCTCATACGACTTCCCCGAGCCCATCACGCCGCAATACGCATTGATCGCCATCGCGTCACCCGATGATCGGCAGTCGCCGAATGATGAACCGTGTTACGTAGGCCGACACGAGCAACGGCGCACCGTAGCTGAATGCACACAGATCGAGGAAATACCAAACGTCATTCCCAATCGACCCGAACGCCCCGGCCAACGACGCCGCCGACGGCAGTACGCCCGACGTCTGGAGGAACGAAACGGCCTCAGTCACGAAGAAGTAGAGCGCGAAATACAAAAAGAACTTTGCGACAACCGAGCGCAGAAGGAAGCCGAGCGCCACATTGGCCGCAGAGACGAGAATCGCAAACATGTCTTCCCCCCTACGCGCGCAGCACGACGAACAGCGCCGCAAGTGTGAACATCGCCGCAAACGAGGTATAGATTGCCGTGCGGTTGGACTCGGCGAGGTCGCACTGCGCGGTGAGCGTGAACGAACGCCCCAGCACCGAAAACGACGGCTCTGGACACGCTGAACCATGCGCTGGCACCGCCCAATGCTTCAGGTCGGGCAGCAGGCCCACCACCGGCGACAGGATCATCGAAATCGTCGGCGTCGATTCCAGCGTCGGCGACGCCACGCCCGGATCAGCGCCAAGATCCACCGACACCTTGTTGACCACGTTGACGTTCGGTGTGTTGACCACATTCACGTCCGTCCCGTTACCCACGCTCGGACTGCTCCCCGCATTAGGCGCTGATCCGTCCCCCGGCTGCACGGTCGGGCTAATGGTCACGGTCGAGACGCCCGGATCGGTCGCCGGGCGGAACAGGTCTCCAACGTTCGGCACCGCAGTAGGATTCGCAATAGCCCACGGCTGCACATCGTTCGCCGTCAGTGGCTGCGTCACCGAATACGGCAGACCCTGATAACCGGGCTGGTTGGCCGCCTGTTGCCACGTCTGGTTCGTAAGCTGCGCAAGCGTGTTGGGATCGAGCGGCGTGGCAATCGAGGACGACGCAAGGTTCGGGTAGATCTGCGACAGGTCGCTGCCACTGATCGGCTTCACACCAGGCCCAACGGTCCAGTTCGTCAGCGGCTGGGTACTCGACAGCATTGAGTAAATGCAGTTACCGCTGCTGTCGAACGAGCCGCAGTGGTTGTAGAACGTCGTTTGCGTCAGCGTCTGCTGAGTGCCGTCCACGTTCGGCTGCCAGAAAACGCTCACACTCATGATCTGGTCCGCACCATTGGGCGGCACTGTCGAGCCACTCTGCGCGCCGTAGGTCGCCAGATACTGCTGGAACTGCTGCACCTGACTGATCGTGTTGGGGATCATCTCCATGTCACCCGCAACCCAATCAAAGTTCTTTTGTCCGCTCGTCGGCGCAGCCGGAAGCGCGGCACACGGGTTCGACGGCATACACGACGAGGTGTGATACACCGGAATGCCAACCGACGCGGCCCAGGTCCACGGGTTCACCATATTGCCCGTGCCGGGATCGGGCGCAGGCGTCGCCATGTAACCCGAGCCGACCCCTTGCGGCAGCGGCTGCTGCGCGGTGATCGTCTTGCCATCGAGCGAGCGGGACAACGACACGCTGCCTGCATACAAAGCGGAACCAGCAGCGAGGATGCCGACCCCCGCCGCAATTGTCAGCCACACCGGTGCACCCGCGAACCCTAGACCCACAGCAGCCCCCGTACTAACGACATTGAGCGCCGTCGAGACCTGCCCCATGCTGGTCAGCGTCGCCGCAATACGCGGATCGTTCGCCGCAAACCCCCGCGCAATTGCGACACGAGAGATGATGGCGGCCTCCGCTCGATTGATAACAAGGTTCTCGACCGGCGCAAGCAGCGCCTGAGCATGCGCAGCCTGCGTACAGAGGAGGCTGCTCAGCGTAACTAACAGAACCGCATTCCTGATCCGCATCAAGACTCCTTAAGTCCTACGATCACGGCCCATGCGCAGACCATCCCGAACACAAACATCAACAGATACCAAGCGCTATTCGTATCCATGAAACCGCCCTAGTGAAAACGGGGGCCGCAGCCCCCGCAATACATGGCCGAGCAAGCGGAGACTTATGCGCCCCGAACCATGCCGATCAGGATCTTCGCGCCCTTGATGCCGACGTACACGGTGATCAGCGTGGCTGCGACCGCGAGCACCCCCGTCGTGACGGTGCTGAAGTCGATTCCAGCCGTCAGTGTGGAGAAGTCGGGCGGCGTGGTAGCTGCTTGCGCATGCGCTGCACCGGCGAGCGCCGCAGCGGAACACGCGGTGTACTTCACCAGCTGTCGGAACTTTGCTTTCATACTTTCTTTCCTTTAAAGAGCGGTATCAACCCGCGATAGTGAATTCAGGCGCGTCTAAGAAAATTGACGATTGCGCCTGCTCCGTGACTCACCAACCACAAGCCAACAATGGTCGTGAACGCCACACCCCAAAAGCCAGCCGCAACGGTGTAGTCGAGCGGCTGTGCGATCGAGTCTATGTACCCCGCGCTATCCGGCGAGAGCACGTATGCTTGCTGCTGTTGAATTCGGAACGCTTGCCCGGAAATCGGAGGGCAAAGCTGCTGGTCCGTCTCGTTTGGCTGTTCCCCTGATGAGAGCGGAGCGCAAACGAGAACCGTCTGAATAGAGCCAGCCGGCATGGGCGTTAGAGAGATTTGGCGTCAGGTTTCGGCTGTGCCTTGATGGAACCGAAGGGAACCAGCGAAACGATCCGAGGCACGAGGCGTCCGGCGTCCTGTCCATTACCCTGAGCGAGCGCGAACTCGGCGAGGTAGTCGCCTGGCTGCGTATCTGCCAAGCTTTGGGGCAGGTTGATCACACCGACGACGATATTGGTTCCGTCCGAAGATGATTGTTCGAGGATCGATTGCGCCTCGCGAATCACCCACGGGCGTCCAGTTTTAGCGGAGGTTCCGCTGCGTTCGTTGACGGCCAGGATGGTGAGTTTCTGCTTCGAAGTCATCGTGTATCTCCCGATTTCGGTTCAACAAATCAGTCAGTTTTCACTCGCAAAAAATTGCCTGTTGGTTAATGTTTGTAGAACAGCGCGAGTACGCACATATTGCGGAAATCAAGGCCTATAATGGGTCGCAAAATACTCACGAATGGTTTTCTGTAACCTATGGTGCGACCAACAAAAACCGTGGAATCATTGACTGAGCAGGCCGAATTGACGCGGCAGTTTGTCAGCGCAGTTGAGGCGCACTGCGTGACACAAGCAGCCGCAAGCAAGTCGAGCTTGCATCGCGAGCCAGCAACCGAAAGAGCCAAGGCGTTGAGCGCAAAGGCAATCGAGCAATTGCTAGGAATTGCGGAACCTACGGGCAGAACTTGGAACGCGTACCGCCGAGGGGACAGGAGTTGGCCGCTGAGGACCCTCGAGCAAAAGATTGGACTTGCCGAGCGAGCGCGACTAATTTCTACGGAAATGGCGTCGGCGCTTCAGCGGAAAGTACGGCTCGCGGCAATCGAAGATGCGCAGCCAGCAATTGGTCCAATTTTCGAGCACAGCGTAACGATCGTGCAGGAAGCGCTTGCCCTTGCTGAGTTCCACCGAAAACACAACGGCGCGGGCTGTGCTTTGGACATCTTGCGGCCACTGCTCGACTATGCTGAACGGATTCGCGCGGAAGCTAATTCGGATGACTCTGCGATGGAAGGATTCCTTCCGCCGTCACCTGACGAGGATCTCTGAACAGTTCCGGCTTGGCGAACCGCGACCAAATAACCTCAATCTCCGGCATCCCCCTGTGCTCGCGCGACCTAATAACCTCAGCGAGGGGTTAAGACAGGGTTTGACGCCGACATCTGCGCCAATGCGCGACCAAATAACCTCACAGCGTCTTGTTTTCGGCCGCAACGATCCGTAGGCGCGACCAAATAACCTCAGAAGTCGGGCCAAACAGCGTTCGAGGGCGCGACCAGCGCGACCAAATAACCTCATGAGGATCACCATTGGCAGCGGTTCGCATGCCGGTGCGCGACCAAATAACCCCCATGCAATCGTCGGCAGTTGCGGCAAGCGTGGCCCTGCGGTAGTAATGCACTGTCGGCAACTTTGAACAACGTCATGGATAAGAAAACACTCCCGAGCTTCATTTCCGACGGCGATCCGAAAATCGTCAACGACGCGCTGGCTTTCTTTTTGCACGAGTGCTCGACGAACATGATCCCGTCCAAAGACGAAGTTGCGGTGTGGGCGGCGGGCTTAGCGGAGAGGGGGCCAGACTTTGCTCGGCATGCAGACGCCTGCCGGAGATGGGTCGCGGGCGATCGTTAGACTCGTTCTACAACCTAAACCTGAACCGAAGGGGGACGGGCGTTTGCCGGCCCTTGTCGAATGATCTTTGTAGATCGAATTCGATGGTAAGTGATTGATTTTATGAGGTTGCTTAAAAGCTTTGTAATCATCAGGTGGCGGGTTCGAGTCCTGCAGCCGGCACCAAAACAGTTCGAGAAAGGGTTACAGCGCACACGCTGTAACCCTTTTTCTTTTTCAGGCGCGCTGGCGCATGCCTCGTCTATCGCCTTCGATCAGCGCGATCTCGTTTTTCTCCAGCCCATACGCCGCGTAAAGCGCGCTGTCGATCTCGCGCGCGAGCGCGTCGCTGCGCGGCGCGTCATCGACGGAACCGAGCGCTGCCAGCAAGCGATCCACGCGCCTCACCACGTCCGCGCGCGCACTCTCGTCGCGCGGCACGGGAATCGCATCGATCATCGCCTTCGTGAAGGCTACGCCGCCGTTGTAGCTCGATGCGCCGAAACGCGCGCGCGTGACGAAAGCCGCGAGCGGGCAGTTCAGCACGGCCGCCGCGAATTTGAGCAGCGCGTCGTCGTCAGCGCGAAGGATCAGCGTGGTCTTGCCGGGGATCGTGTCGCCCGCGAGGTCAAGCGTCGCATCGAGATGCGTGAGCCCTTTGACGATCACTTTCTTCGCCGCCGCCTTCGCGCGATAGCGATTCGCGAACGCCGCTTCGAAGCGCTCGCGCTCGACGACCGGTTCGGCGTAGCGCTGCCCGAGATAGGTCATTGGCTTCACGCCCCAACGCGACACGTAGCGCCCGAGCGTGCCGGTATTCACGACGCGATAGTGGCGGCGCGCATCGAACGCGCCGCGCGCTTCGTCGATGCAAGGCGCGAGCGCATACGCATCCGAGGTCGCGCAGGCGTTTTCGCACGCGATCAACTCGCCGAGCGTGCCGTGCGCGTGCGCGAGCCGGCGCACGAACGCGTAATGCGGCGAGAGCAGCGCATCGAGCGTCCACGGTGCGTCGAGGTCGCGTTTGGGCGCGTGTGCGAGCGGCGTCAGCAGGTCCTGATCGAGGCGCGCGGTTTCGATGCTGGCGCAACCCGCGGGCCGGAACACCGTGACGATCGCATCGACGAGCGCGTGCTCGAACACGCCACGGCCCAGCGCGACGACGCGCTCGATCGCATCGAGATGGCGCGCGCGAAACGCCGCGCCGAACGGCTTCGCGAGCCACTTGTCGGGCGTGAGAAACGCCATCGTGCCGTGGGGCGCCGTGAGCGCGAGGCCCAACTCCATGAACACGATGTAGAGATCCCAGTTGCCGCGCGCGCTCGGCCAGCGTCGCGCCAGTTGCTCGCGCAGCGCGCGCTGGCCTTCGTTGATCATGCGTTCGGAGTCGACGTAGGGCGGGTTCGCGAGTACGGCGTCGAAGCCCGCGAATGCGCCGTGCGCGTCGCGCAGCGCGGGAAATTCGGCGCGCCAGTCGAAGTCTTGCGCGGGGCTCTGCGCGTCGTCGCTGTCGATCACGCGGCTCAGCACCGCATTGCCTTGACGCAGATTAGCGGCGAGATCCGGCAGCGTCGCGAAGCGGCCCGCGTCGTCGTACGCGGCGTGCGCGAGCAGTTCGAACGCGAGACGCCGGCGCGCCATGCCGAGCGCGTCCGCGTCGATATCCACGCCGAAGAGGTTTTGCTCGACGATCGCACGTTTCTCGCGATACAGCGCGGCGTCGATACGGCGCTGCTGCTCGCGGTTGGGCGCGACGCCGTGCGCGAGCGTCACGCTCAGCCGGTCGTCGGCGACGTCGACACGCAGGCCCGCGAGCGCGTGACCGGGGATGTCGTCGAACAGCCGCAGACGGGCTTTTAGCGCGATCAGTTCGTCGAGCGCCGAGACGAGCAGATGGCCCGTGCCGACCGCCGGATCGCACAGGCGCAGCGAGGCGAGCATCGTGCGCGCGGCTTCGTGGCGCGTGTCGTGTTCGATTCGTTCGGATAGCTGATCGAGCGTCGTGCAGCGCCAGCCTTCGTTTCGATTGAACCGGCCGAGCGCCGCGCCCGTGACGGCGGCGCGCGCCAGCATCATGGCGACGCGGCCCGGCGTGTACCACGCGCCGTCGCGATAGCCGTTGAGTTTCTCGAAGACGAGCCCGAGCGTGGCGGTGTCGATGCGTTGCCGACGCGGCGCACTCGCGTTCGTCGGCGTGCCGGTATCGAAGCCGAATTCGAACGCGTCGAGGAAATCGAGCAGATAGGTGACGGTGTTGCGCGCAGGCGCGGCGGGCGAGGGCGTGAGCACGGTCGCTTCGAACGGCGCGAGCGGCGCGTCGTCCGGCAACGTGCTGAAGCCGATGGCGAGCGTCGCGAGATCAGCGGACCCGAACATCGCGCCATCGAAACGCGGCAGATGCGCGTGGCCCGCGCCGTCGCCGAACACGTCGCGACAGAGCGCGTCGAGTTGCGCGAAGGTGCCGATGCGCGCGCTGCGCAGAAACGCGTACGCGCTTTCGCCGTCGTGCAGCGCGAGCAGGCGCGCTTCGAGCAGCTTGAGGAACACGAGGCGGCCGAGCCACGCGATGCACAGACGCAGCGCCGTTCTCAGCACGGCCTGTTCGGGCGTCCCGCTTGCCTCGCGCGCTTCGATGGCCGCCATGGCCGCGACCGCCAGTTCGATCAGCGCGCCCGGCTGGCGTTGCGCGCCATCGCGCCGCGCGACCACGGTCTTGCCCGCCGCCGTGCTTTCGCGCAGGCCGGCGATATGCAGCAGTTCGGCATAGAAGTTCGCATCGAGGCCGGGCTTGGCGTGGCGATTCTTCGTGCGTCGCGCGCGGGATACGCTGGATGCGTCTGGTGCACTTTCGGCGCTTCGCGGTGGAGCGGTCTCGGACATGTTCTCGTTGCGGCGCGAGGCACCGTTGCGCGGATCGGCGCTCATTGTACTGGCGGGGCGCGGGGCCGTCCCCTGCCTTTCGGCCTATGCCATTCGGCCGAGTCGACGGATGCGTGGCGCTGCGCGATGATGCATCCATGTTGCGCGGTGCCCACCATGACGCCATGGCCGGTACGCCGCGCGGAACGCGGCCGCTCGCTCTGCTATATGATGGCGCGCGTCTTGCGCCGCCTCGTTGCGGCGCGCCTTTGAGCATTCGAATCCTATGACCGACTTTCCCACCTTGAGCTGGCCCGACACGGACGGCCCGCGCACCGTCCGCTGGCGTTCGGAGGCGGGCGTGCCCGCGCCGAAGCGCGTGGTGATCGCCGACGACACGACCACGGCCGACGCCGCCTACCGCCTCGCCTGCGAAGGCACCGCGCTGCTTTGGCGCGGCGACTTCCAGAACGCGCGGCAACTGCTGCAGGCCATGGCGCGCCGCGCCGAACGCAAGCCGAAGAAGGGCGCGCCCAAGCCGCCGGCCACGCCGCTCGAAGCGTTTCATCAGCATCGTCAGGCGCAGGCGCAGCGCGCGCGCACGCTCGGCATGGTGCTGTTGCCGATCGAAGGCGACTACGAAATCGCCCTGCGCCGCGCGCCTGATGCGAAGCTCGCCTGCGAGGAAGCCTGGGGCCCGTCCACGGGCGAGCCGTCGGCGGTGTCGCTGCGCGAACTGCTCGGCCTGATCGGTGCGCACGAATGGCGCAAGAAGGGCGTGCCGATTCCCGCGCTCGGCGGGGCGCACGTTCATCCGTACTACGGCGTGTTTTCGCCGGTGCGCGGCGAGTATCTCGATCTGATCGCGCGCGTGCCGCTGCCGTCGCAAGAGAAGGCGTTCGACATCGGGACGGGGACCGGCGTAATCGCGGCGGTGCTCGCCGCGCGCGGCGTGAAGCAGGTGGTCGCGACCGATCAGGACGCCCGCGCGCTGGCCTGCGCGCGCGAGAATCTGGATCGTCTGGGCTACGGCGAGCGCGTGGAAGTGGTCGAGGCGGATCTGTTCCCGGCGGGCCGCGCGCCGCTGGTAGTCTGCAATCCGCCCTGGGTGCCCGCGCGCCCGGCGTCGCCTATCGAGTACGCGGTGTTCGATCCGGACAGCCGCATGCTGCGTGGCTTTCTCGGCGGCCTCAAGGACCATCTGGAGCCGGGCGGCGAAGGCTGGCTGATCCTCTCCGATTTCGCCGAACACCTCGGTCTGCGTACGCGCGAGGCGCTTGTGGAAATGATCGTCGAGGCGGGGCTGGAAGTGGCCGGGCGCGAGGATATTCGTCCGCGTCACCCGAAAGCCAGCGATCCGACCGATCCGCTCTATCGGGCGCGTGCGGCTGAGATGACGTCGCTGTGGCGCTTGAAGGTGCGCAAGGACTGACGTGCGGCGCGCGTGTTCGCCGGCTCGTTCGAAGACGAAAGAGGAGCGAAAGAGTGGATAAGCGCCTGCGCGACGCAAAAAGCGGGTGAAGAGCCGTCGCGTGGCGCGAACGGCTCGATAGGGCAGGCGGGCGCATCGGCGCGGCGTCCGATGCCATGCACGGATCATTCACCGGTCCCGCGTTCAAGGCGGACCGCGGAAAGCAGGCGAATTCGCCCGCTTTCCGTGCCTGCGATGCCGCGTGTCGCACCTAACCTGGATAGGCCTCGTCCACGGCAAGGCCGGCGAGTTTGAAGATCACCCGTAAAGTCTGGGGTTTGATGTCGCGCCGTGCAGCGAGCGCCGACATCACGAAATCGAGCACTTTGGCGTACTTCAGCAGGATCAGGCAATTCTCGAGATCTGCCGCGCCGTCGCGCATCTCCTCGGCCAGACGCAGCATCTCGACCGAGATGTCACGCGCCATTTCGAGCTCCAGTTGCTGCTTTTCCGTCCACTCGGGCACTTCAACGAGTCTGGCAAGCAGTTCCTGGAATTTTTGCTCAGCGTTACCGTCGGGTATCGTGTTCATTGCATGCCCCATGCAAGGTCGCGCAGCGCCGTGCGTTTTCGCGCAGCGGGGATCTGCGTCATACCTGATTTATCGCTGCCGGCGGACCCGGAGCGACCTCCCATGCGCGCATAACCGGTACTTTGCCGGTTGGTCGCGCCCCAAAAATGGTCCTTTCTGGACATCGGCGGCGCGAGGCTCACCGTGTCTTTTTTAATCAACCCCTCCCTGTCATCCGGACGTGGGTCAGCGTGCCGGACGCTACAACCATATGACGAATGGACCGCTATCAGGTTCGCGGCCTCGTGCTGCTTTTTCCGTAAAATGACAGATCTATTTGCGTCGCTCTGTCGGTTGCCGCACGTTTCGCGGTAAATGACGCTACTCATCTTTTTTTGTCCCGATGTCCAGCAAGACCTACGAAATCCGTCCGAATCAGTCGATCGAGCTCCTGAAGGAGCTCCATATCCTGACGCGCGACGGCAAGATGAACCAGGACAGCCGCCGCAAGCTGAAGCAGGTCTATCACTTGTTCCAGTTCATCGAGCCGCTGCTCAACGACCTCAAGCAGGATGGCCGCGACGTCACGCTCGTCGATCACGGTGCGGGCAAGTCCTACTTGGGATTCATTCTGTACGACCTGTTCTT
This sequence comes from Paraburkholderia tropica, assembly GCF_900109265.1. GTDB lineage: Bacteria > Pseudomonadota > Gammaproteobacteria > Burkholderiales > Burkholderiaceae > Paraburkholderia > Paraburkholderia tropica. The sequence goes on along the minus strand of NZ_FNZM01000024.1, from coordinate 25,967 downwards.
CAAGGGTCTGTGCGACAACTCGCGCATCTTTGGTATCGAGACGCGCGACGAGCTCGTGCAGCGCTCGGAGGAACTGGCGGCGCGGCTCGGCTTCAAGGGGATGTCGTTTCTGAATCTCTCGGTGGCCGACTCGATCACGTCGATGCAACTGCCGCCGACGGTCGATATCGTCACGGCGCTGCACGCCTGCGATACCGCCACCGACGACGCGCTGCGCTTCGCGCTCAAGAAGCACGCGCGCCATATCGTCGTGGTGCCGTGCTGTCAGGCCGAAGTGGCGGGCGTGCTGCGTCGCAACAAGGGCAAGTTGCTCGGCCAGGCGCTCACGGAAGTGTGGCGTCACCCGTTGCATACGCGTGAGTTCGGCAGCCAGATCACCAATGTGCTGCGCTGCCTGCAACTGGAGGCGCACGGCTATCAGGTGAGCGTGACGGAACTGGTGGGCTGGGAGCACTCGATGAAGAACGAGCTCATCGTGGCGCAGTACAAGAATCTGCCGCGGCGCCGGCCGGCGGAGCGGCTCAACGAACTGCTCGACACGTTCGGGATTGCCGAGCTGCGCGAGCGTTTCTTCGTCGACGACGGCGAGGCTTCGCCTGCCCAGGCTGGCGAGACAGCGTGAGCGCGGCGCGCTATCTGCGCGATTTCAGGTGATCGTGGGGATCGTCACCTGATCGGCAGGACGACTTACTGGTCGTCGCGCTGGCTCATCCACGCGCGCCAGCCTTCGAGACCGAGGCGGCGCATCGTTTCCTGATTGCGTTCGTAGATGTCGGCGGCGTCCGGGAAGGCGTCGGCGGCGCGCTCGATGCTCGCCTCGCGCAGCAGGTGCAGGATCGGATAGGGCGCGCGGTTCGTGTAGTTCTCGATGTCGTCGGGCTGCGTGCCCTCGAACTGATATTGCGGATGAAAGCTCGCAATCTGCAGTTCGCCGTCGAGACGCAACTGGCCGAGCAGCAGATCGGCGAAATGGAGCGCGTCGTTGTAGTCGAGAAAATCGGCGAGCGCGTGCGGGAGGATCAGCAGCGTCGTGTCGATGTCCTCCGCGCTGCTGTCCGCGAGCGTGCGCAGTTCGGTTTCGAGATCGGTTAGCACACCTTCCAGATCGGTCGCGTCGCTGATCGCGTATCGGATCTGGCCCTTTACATGCACGCTTTTCGCGAACGGGCAGAGATTCAGCCCGATCACCGCGCGCGTGAGCCAGTGGCGCGTGGCGTCGAGAATGGCGGCGCGCTCGGGGTGCGCCGGGTCAGGCGTGGTGTTGGCGGTATCGGGTGTATCGGATGTATCGGTCATCGCGGCATTTTACCGGTGCGGTTCGTGCGCCCGCTGCGGCGAAGGGCGCGCGGGTTGAAGGCTGGCGCGAGATCAGGCGACCGGCGCGCACGCCGCTTCGATCAACAGTTTCGCCATGCGCGGCGCCGCCTGAATCGGGCCGCAGCCGGGTCCGTAGGTCTGGCTCGCGGCGTAGACGCCCTCGACCAGCAGCGCCAGTTCGTTCGCGAGCGACGCCGCGTCGGTCGCGCCCGCCGCCTGCGCCAGTTCGGTGAGGCGCGCGATCAGCCGCGTCTTGTTATCGGCCACGCTGTGCCGCGCCGGATGCGCCGGATCGGGAAACTCGGCCGCCACGTTCACGAACGGACAGCCGCGATAGTCGGGCGCCGACGCGCGCGCCGCCAGATCCTCGAACGCCTGCATCAACTGCTTCGCCGGTTCGCCCGGATGCTTCGCGGCGCTCGCCTCGAAGCGCTCGAAAAAGCGCACGTCGCAGCGCTTCAGATACGCGACCACCAGATCGTCCTTCGACGAAAATTGCCGGTACAGACTCATCTTGTTCACGCCCGCGCGCTCGACCACGGCTTCGACGCCCACGGCGCGCACGCCTTCGCGGTAGAACAATTCGTCCGCGGCGGCAAGCAGGTGCTCCTGGGCGCGCGGCCCGGCCGTCTGGGTGCGCGAGCGGCGCGCGCGCGCGGCGGCCTTGGCGGGCGCGGCGATGGCGGGATCGGTCGGGTTGGGGTGGCGCGTGGACATGGCAGGACATCTCGTCGTCAGGGACATGCTTGACATGTTACCGAGCGGTCACTACTATCGCAACACACTTGTGACCGAGCGGTAACAATCCGGTCGATCGGCAAGACGCAGATCAAGCAGACGATTCAAGCCAAACAACGAACGTGGAGCACGGATGAACTGGGCAGCGAGATGGGTCGGCGGGCGTTTTCACTATGGATGGCTCGTGGTGGCGGTGGTGTTTCTGGTGCTGCTGGCGGCGGCCGGCACGCGCGCAACGCCGAGCGTGATGATGGTCCCGCTCGAGCATCAGTTCGGCTGGAGCCGGGCGACGATCTCGCTGGCGATTTCGGTGAACATCGCGCTTTACGGGCTGATGGGGCCGTTTGCGGCGGCGGCGATGCAGCGCTTCGGCGTGCGGCCGACGCTGCTGGCGGCGCTCGCCACGATGGGCGCGGGCGTGGCGCTGTCAGCGCTGATGACGCATCCGTGGCAGATGATCCTGATCTGGGGCGTGATGGTTGGCGGCTCGACCGGCGTGGCGGCGTTGTCGCTGTCGGCGACGGTCGTCACGCGCTGGTTCACGACGCATCGCGGCCTCGCGATGGGCATACTCACCGCGAGTTCGGCCACCGGCCAGCTCGTGTTCCTGCCGTTCCTCGCGGCGATCGCCGAAAAGCACGGCTGGCAGCTCGTCGTGCTGGTCGTCGCGGCGGCCGCCGCCGTGGTGCTGCCGCTGGTCGCGTTCCTGCTGCCCGAGCGCCCGGCCAGCCTGAAGCTGCGTCCGTTCGGCGAAGAGCCCGACGCGCCGCTCGCGCCGCCCGCGCCGCAGCAGAATCCGATCAAGCTGGCGTTCGGCGCACTCGCGTCGGCGAGCCGCACGCGCGACTTCTGGCTGCTGTTCTTCAGCTTCTTCATTTGTGGCGCGAGCACCAACGGCTATGTCGGCACGCACCTGATCGCCATGTGCGGCGACTACGGCATGACGGAAGTGCAGGGCGCGTCGCTGCTCGCGACGATGGGCATTTTCGACCTGTTCGGCACGACGCTCTCGGGTTGGCTCTCGGACCGCTTCAACAGCCGCGTGCTGCTGTTCTGGTACTACGGTCTGCGCGGGCTCTCGCTGATCTATCTACCGCACGCGTTCGGCATCGACTTCTTCGGTCTGCCGATCTTCGCGGTGTTCTACGGACTCGACTGGATCGCGACCGTGCCGCCGACCGTGCGCCTCGCCACCGACGTGTTCGGCAAGGAGCGCGCGCCGATCATCTTCGGCTGGGTGGTCGCGGGCCATCAACTGGGCGCGGCGTTCGCGGCGTTCGGTGCGGGGCTGCTGCGCTCGAGCCTCGGCACCTATACGGTGGCGTCGATGATCTCGGGCGGCTTGTGCCTGATCGCCTCGTTCCTCGTGCTGCGCATCAACCGCGCGCCGCGCACGGCGGGCGCGCAGACGGCCTGAGTCCGCGCAGCGGGGCTTGCGGATAATGCGTCGATCACGCGAAGGCGGCTGCACGTGCGCCGCCTTCGCCGTTTCAGCGCGTTTCACGCGGCGCGGGTATGCTGTGAGCCCCGGGCGAGCGCCCGCCAACAAGGACACATCAGGCATGACGAAGCAAAAACCCGCACCGACAGCCGTGCCCATCCACGAACTGATCGCCGGCCGCTGGAGCCCGCGCGCCTATTCGAACGAGCCGGTTTCGCGCGAGCATCTGCACGCGGTCATCGAGGCCGCGCGCTGGGCGCCGTCGGGCTACAACCTGCAACCGTGGCGCTTCATCGTGTTCGACCGCACGGCCGATGAGCCGGCGTTCAAACGCGCCTTCGCGACGCTCGTGCCCTTCAATCAGCAGTGGAACGCACCGGCGCCCGTGCTGGTGGCGGTGACGGCGCAAACGCTCAACGCCAAGGGCGAAGTGAACCGCACGGCGCAGTACGATGCGGGCGCGGCGGCGATGTCGCTGGTGCTGCAGGCGCACGCGCTCGGCCTCGCCGCGCACCAGATGAGCGGTTTCGACGTGAACGCGTTCCGCAAGGAATTCGGTCTGCCGAACGACGTGGAGCCGCTCGCGATCATCTCGATCGGCCATTACGGCGACGCCGAGAAGCTCGATCCGGTCCTGCGCGACCGCGAGAAGGCCGAGCGCACGCGCGCGAGCGTGGGCGATATCGCTTACGCGAACGCCTGGAAGCAGCCGTTCAAGGGCTGAGCCATGCTTGAGCACGCTTGAGCGCGGCCAAGCTGGCCGGTTTCCCGGCACTCGCAGGACTTCGGGGCGTTCAGCCGCAGCAGACGCAGGGCGGCCGGAGTGACACGCAGCGCGGCACGGGCCGCGCGTTTTATTTGCGGGGCCGAACCCCGTCCTTGCGGTTGCTCCGCGCCGCGCTTTCGTGATACAAAGCCGGTCCTCCCAGCCTTCCGTAATGCCGCGTGCGACGTGCCGCGCGGCGTTGCCATGACCCCCGCCATGAGCCCCGCCTTGACTGCCTCCCCGCATCCCGCCTCGAATACAGCGTCGAACGCTGCCGCGCAACCCTTCTGCGCAATCGACTTCGGCACCTCCAACTCGGCCGTGGCGCTGCCGGGCGCGGCACCTGGCGACGCGATGCGCCTCGCGCCGGTCGAAGGCGCGCAGACCACGCTGCCGACCTCGGTGTTCTTCAACACCGACGAGCACACGCGCGAATTCGGCCGCGCGGCGCTGGCAGCCTATATCGACGGCTTCGACGGGCGTCTGATGCGCTCGATGAAGAGCATTCTCGGCTCGCCGCTCGCGGAAAGCACGACCGATCTTGGCGACGGCAGCGCGATCCGCTACACGGAAATCATCGCGATCTTCCTCGATCACCTCAAACGCAGCGCCGAACGCTGCGCGGGCGCGAGTCTCACGCGCGCGGTGCTGGGCCGCCCGGTGTTTTTCGTCGACGAAGATCCGCGCGCCGACAAGCTTGCGCAGGATCAGCTCGAAGCGGCGGCACGCTCGGTGGGCTTCAAGGAAATCGAATTCCAGTACGAGCCGATCGCGGCGGCGTTCGATTACGAGTCGCGCCTGACGGAAGAGGGGCTGGTGCTGGTGGCCGACATCGGCGGCGGTACGTCGGACTTTTCGCTCGTGCGCGTGGGGCCGCAGCGCATGTCGCGCCTCGCCCGCAAGGACGACGTGCTCGCGCATCACGGCGTGCACGTGGCCGGCACGGACTTCGACCGCCGCGTCGAACTGGCGACGATCCTGCGCGAACTCGGCTATCAGTCGCTGGATCCGGAAGGCCGCGAAGTGCCGAACCGCGTCTATTTCGATCTGGCGACCTGGCATCTGATCAACACGGTCTACACGCCCAAGCGCGCGGCCGAACTCAAGCTCATGCGCCATCTATATAGTGACGCCGCGCATCACGATCGACTGATGCGCGTGGTCGACTGGCGTCTGGGGCACGCGCTGGCGGCGCATGCGGAGGAAGCGAAGATTGGCGTGTCGGCGGGCGGTCAGACGATGATCGATCTGGAGCAGGTGGAAACCGACCTGCGGCTCGCCTTCGACGACGCCCAACTGGTGGAAGCCGGCCGTGAGGAAACGCGCCGCATCGTGGAAGCCGCGCGCGAAACCGTGCAGGCGGCGGGTGTGGCGCCGGGCGCCGTGAACGCGCTGTATTTCACGGGCGGTTCGACGGGTTTGCTGTTCCTGACCCAGGCGCTCGCCGAGGCATTCCCGCACGCGCAACCGGTGTTCGGCGACCGCCTCGCCAGCGTGGCGACGGGCCTGGGCATTCACGCGCAGCGCCTCTTCGCCTGAAGTCATCCGCACTGCGCAGTCGCCCGAATTCGTCAAAAACGACAGGCGACAAAAAACCCCACCTTCAGGAGGAAGCGTGGGGTTTTTCTGTAAGCTTGCCTGTCAGGACCGAGGTTAGAGTCCTGAAGGTCGAAGACGGTATTTAGACCGGCTTGATGTTGGCAGCTTGCTTGCCCTTCGGGCCCGTGCGCACTTCGAATTGAACCTTTTGGTTCTCTTGCAGCGTCTTGAAGCCGTCAACCTTGATTTCCGAGAAGTGCGCGAACAGGTCTTCGCCGCCGCCGTCCGGAGTGATAAAGCCAAAGCCCTTAGCGTCATTGAACCACTTGACGGTACCGGTTTCCATATTACTTTCCTAAAAATGAATAAAGGCCGAAGCCACAGAGAGGTGCACGAAAATCAAGGAAGGGGTATGGGACCAGCCGGAGTACCGTTGATGGGCGAACTACGAAAGACCTATTCACACTCGCCGCTTGAAATCCTGCTCGATCTTTATACGGCTAATTCCCTGCCAGGTCAACCGGGACCCAGGGTAACTCCATAGAATTTTGCGGCAGGGTCGAAACAAACCCTTACAAAGCTTGCTAAGTTGCTGTTTTTTTTGTAGTGCTCGCACTTTTTTTAGCGCCTTTTGGCAGTGCAACCGTTAAACTACGCGCCGCGCAAGAGTTGCGCCTTCGGGTGCAATCGACCGCGCGCAGGTGCGACCGCCGCCGGAACCCCGCCCGCACAACAGACGGGGCACGCGGTGTCGAACTGCTCTTGATACAGGAGAAGACGTGAAAAGTTCTATTCAACGGAACATCGGCCCGTTCGCGCTGATGTTCACCGGCCTCGGGTCGATTATCGGTTCGGGCTGGCTGTTCGGCGCATGGAAGGCCGCGAAGATTGCCGGCCCCGCAGCCATCTGCGCCTGGGTGATCGGTGCCGTGGTCATTCTGGCCATCGCGCTCACCTACGCCGAACTCGGTGCGATGTTCCCCGAATCGGGCGGCATGGTGCGCTACGCGCGCTACTCGCACGGCGCGCTCGTGGGCTTCATCAGCGCCTGGGCGAACTGGATCGCCATCGTCTCGGTGATTCCGATCGAAGCCGAAGCTTCCATTCAATACATGAGCACCTGGCCCTACGACTGGGCCCACGCGCTGTTCGTCGACGGATCATTAACCCACTCGGGGTTGTTCCTGTCGGCGCTGCTCGTGATCGTGTACTTCATGCTCAACTACTGGGGCGTGAAGCTGTTCGCGCGCGCCAATAGCGCCATTACGATCTTCAAGTTCATCATCCCGGGCCTGACGATCATCGGCCTGATGACGACGGGCTTCCACCACGAAAACTTCGGCGAAGCGAGCACGTTCGCGCCGTACGGCTGGTCGGCGGTGTTCACGGCGGTCGCGACGAGCGGCATCGTGTTCGCGTTCAACGGCTTCCAGAGCCCGATCAACCTCGCGGGCGAAGCGCGCAATCCGTCGAAGAGCATCCCGTTCGCGGTGATCGGCTCGATCGTCTGCGCACTGGTGATCTACGTGCTGCTGCAGGTGGCGTACATCGGCGCGGTGAATCCGGCTGACGTGGCCAAGGGCTGGAACCTGTTCAACTTCAAGTCGCCGTTCGCCGAACTCGCGATCGCGCTGAACCTGAACTGGCTGGCGATCCTGCTGTACGTCGACGCATTCGTGAGCCCGAGCGGCACCGGCACGACCTACATGGCGACGACTTCGCGCATGATCTACGCGATGGAGCGCAACAACACGATGCCGTCGATCTTCGGCAACGTGCACCCGTTCTACGGCGTGCCGCGCCCCGCGATGTGGTTCAACCTGGCCGTGTCGTTCATCTTCATGTTCTTCTTCCGCGGCTGGAGCTCGCTGGCGGCGGTGATCTCGGTCGCGACCGTGATCTCGTACCTCACGGGCCCGATCAGCCTGATGGCGCTCAAGCGCGCCGCGTCGGACATCGAACGCCCGCTGTCGGTGCCGTTCATGAAGGTGATCGCGCCGTTCGCGTTCGTCTGCGCATCGATGATCCTGTACTGGGCGAAGTGGCCGCTGACGGGCGAAATCATCCTGCTGATGGTTGTCGCGCTGCCGGTGTACTTCTACTTCCAGGCGAAGCAGGGCTTCGGCGGCTGGGGCCAGGATCTGAAGGCCGCATGGTGGCTGTGCGCCTACCTGCCGACGATGGCCGTGCTCTCGCTGATCGGCTCGAAGCAGTTCGGCGGTCACGACCTGATTCCTTACGGCTGGGACATGCTGGTCGTCGCAGTGATCTCGCTCGGCTTCTACATCTGGGGCGTGAATTCGGGTTACCGCACGCCGTATCTGGAAGAGCGCAAGGAACACGACGAAGTGCTCGAAGGCATCGGCGCGCACTAAGTGACGCACCGGCCGCTGCTCGCAGCGGCAGCCTGAACCGGGAATAAACGCAGCAAAAAAAGCCCGCCTGAAGCGATTCAGGCGGGCTTTTTCACGTCCGGAGGTTTTACTGCGCCGTGGCGGAGCCGAACACGTAGTTCGTCATCGCCAGCGCGCGCTGGTAGGTGCCGAGCGACTGCACGCCGAGCGTGTAGTCGTCGTCGGCGGCGCCGAGCGCGGAGAACACCGGCAGCAGATGCTCGTCGGTCGGGTGCATGAGCACCGCATGCGGCGCCTTCGTCCGATAGTCGAGCAGCGCGTCGATGTCGCGCGCCGCGAGATGCGCTTCGAACCAGTCGGTGAACTCGGCCACGCGCGGATCGGCGTCCTCGCGACGCGCCGAGAAGTCGGCCTGACGCAGGTTGTGCGTGATCTGGCCCGAACCGACCACCATCACGCCTTCGTCGCGCAGTTCGCGCAGCGCGCGGCCGAGCGCGAAGTGATACGCGGCGTCGGCGCGTGGCTGGATCGAGAGCTGGGCGACGGGCACGTCGGCGTCCGGGAACATCAGCAGCATCGGCACCCAGGCGCCGTGGTCGAGGCCATGCGCTTCTTCGTCGACCTCGACGCCCTGCGCGCGCAGCAGCGCCGCCGCGCGCTGCGCGGTTTCGGGCGCGCCGGGCGCCGGATACTGGATCTCGTAGAGCGCACGCGGAAAGCCGTAGAAGTCGTGGATGGTCTCGGGCTGCGTCGCGATGCTCACCGCCGGACGCTGCGTGTACCAGTGCGCCGAGAGCATCAGGATCGATTCGGGGCGCGGCAGATGTTCGGCCAGCTTGACGAAGCCTTCGCGCGGCATCGACGGGTCGATCGGCAAGGTGGGCGCGCCATGCGACAGGAAAAGCGTGGGGGTACGGGTGGTCATGATCGTGAGCCGCGCGAGGCGGTCGGAAAAGTTCGCGTTGCGATCAATATAAGACCCAACTCTCGCGAATTAAATGTGCGGCAAGTGAATTGATTGTATCGCCGATGTTGATAATCGACGGAGCGCGAACCGGGTGCGGATCGTGGGGGAGTCAGTCGGCGTTGCTGCCGCGCAGTCCCGGCCAGGCGGGCGCGAGCGCCGGTCCGAGCGCGAACAGGTCGAGCACGCGCGCGACCGTGTGATCGACCATCTCGTCGATCGACGCGGGCTGGTTGTAGAAGGCCGGCAGCGGCGGGAAGATCACGCCGCCCATTTCGGTCACCGCTGTCATGTTGCGCAGATGCGCGAGGTTGAACGGCGTTTCGCGCACCAGCAGCACGAGGCGGCGGCGCTCCTTGAGCGTGACGTCGGCGGCGCGCGCGATCAGGTTGTCCGAGAGGCCGTGGGCGACGCTCGCGAGCGTCTTCATCGAGCAGGGCGCGACGATCATGCCGTCGGTCGCGAACGAGCCCGAGGCAATGGTGGCACCCACGTCACGCACCGAATGCACGACATCCGCGCGTGCGTGCAGGTCCTCTTTGCTGAGCTGCAGCTCGTGCTGGATGTTGAGCCAGCCCGCCGCCGAGATCAGCAGATGCGATTCCACGCCGCCCAGACGCCGCAGCGTCTCCAGAATGCGCACGCCGTAAATCGCGCCCGTGGCGCCCGTGATCGCGACGATCAGACGGCGGCGTGGAGCGTGGGGTGAGGTGGCGTTCACGTGGGAGAGGGGGGCGCGAGAGCAATGCGGGAGGGCGCGCCGGCTCGAAACGCTGAAAAACCAGGCTTCAAACCGGCGCGGAACGACGGGCGCCGGGCGCGCCGCCGTTCCGGAGCAAAACGGCAGAACGGCGGCTCAAGCCGCCGCGAACAGCTGCTGCAGTTCGCCGTTCTGATACATCTCCATCATGATGTCCGAACCGCCGATGAATTCGCCCTTCACGTAGAGCTGCGGAATCGTGGGCCAGTTCGAGAATTCCTTGATGCCCTGGCGGACTTCGTCGTCCTCGAGCACGTTGACGGTCTTGAACTGATCGACGCCGCAGGCTTTCAGGATCTGCACCGCGCGGCCCGAGAAGCCGCACATCGGAAACTGCGCGTTGCCCTTCATGAAAAGGACGACGGCGTTTTCGTCGACGATCTGCTTGATGCGCTGTTGGGTGTCCATGTCTGACCTTGGGATTGAGTGATGCGGAATACGTTGAATACAGAGTGAAATGATAGCGGATTTCGCCCGCGCGAGCCGGGCGCGCTCGGCGCGGCTAGCCGGGAGTTCGGGTGCCGAAGCGCCCGCCGCTGATGCGTTCGATGCCCGCGAGATCCTGTTCCGAGCGCACCTCGTCGAAGCCGCGCGCGTCGAGCAGCGCGCGCACCGCGGCGGCCTGATCGTAGCCGTGCTCCATCCAGAGCACGCCGCCCGCGACGAGCCGCGCGGGCGCGCCGTCGACGATCGCGCGCAGACACGTAAGGCCGTCGGCCTCGTCGGTGAGCGCGCCGCGCGGTTCGAAGCGCAGGTCGCCCTGGTCCAGATGCGGATCGCCGTTCGCAATATAGGGCGGATTGCTCACGATGACCTCGAAGCGCAGCGCGGCGTCGAGCGTGTCGTACCAGCTGCCCGCGACGAAGCTGAGCGCGCCGCCGGGACGATGCGCGTCGAGCAGCTTTGCGGCGTTGCGCGCGGCCACGGCGAGCGCGGCCTCCGAGCGGTCGACCGCCCACACGCGCGCATCGGGCCGCGCCGAGGCGATCGCCACGGCAATCGCGCCGCTGCCGGTGCCGAGATCGAGCACACGCGGCTGCGCGATGCCTTCGAGCGCGGCCAGCGCGGTTTCGACCAGCAGTTCGGTTTCGGGGCGCGGGATCAGCACGTCGGGCGTGACGTCGAAATCGAGGCCGAAGAACTCGCGCGCGCCGACGAGTTGCGCGATCGGTTCGCCCGCCACGCGGCGCGCTTCGAGCGCACGGAAAGCCGCGACCGGCGCGGCGTCGAGCGCTTCGTCGCCGCGCGTGATGAGCTGGGTGCGACGCCAGCCGAGCACGTGCATCAGCAGAATGCGCGCTTCGAGCGCGGGCAGCGGCGAGGCGCGCAGCAGGGCGTCGGCGGTGAGTTCGCTCATGATGCGTTCAGATGCGAGGTCGATGAATGATGTTCGGCGAGGTTTAGTCCGAGTCGCCGAGCGAAGCCAGCTGTTCGGCCTGATGCTCGGACAACAGTGCGCCGATCAGTTCCTCGAGATCGCCGTCCATGATCGCTTCCAGCCGATACAGCGTCAGATTGATCCGGTGATCCGTCAGACGTCCCTGCGGGAAGTTGTAGGTGCGAATTCGTTCCGAGCGGTCGCCCGAGCCGACGAGACTCTTGCGCGTGGCCGCTTCCTTCGCGTGCTGCTCCTGATACTGCTTGTCCTTGATGCGCGCGGCCAGCACCTTGAGCGCGCGATCCTTGTTCTTGTGCTGCGAGCGGTCGTCCTGACATTCCACGACGATGCCGGTCGGAAGGTGCGTCACGCGCACGGCCGAATCGGTCTTGTTGATGTGCTGACCGCCCGCGCCCGACGCGCGGAACGTGTCGATGCGCAGATCGGCGGGATTGATCTCCACTTCGCCGATTTCGTCGGCTTCCGGCATCACGGCGACCGTGCACGCGGAGGTGTGGATGCGCCCCTGCGTTTCGGTGGCGGGCACGCGCTGCACGCGATGGCCGCCCGACTCGAATTTGAGCTTCGAATACGCCGCCTCGCCCGCGATGCGCACGATCACTTCCTTGTAGCCGCCCAGATCCGACTCGCTCGCCGACATCATTTCGATCTGCCAGCGATTGCGTTCCGCGTAGCGCAGATACATGCGCAGCAGGTCGCCCGCGAACAGCGCCGACTCGTCGCCGCCCGTGCCCGCGCGGATTTCGAGGAACACGTTGCGGTCGTCGTTGGGGTCCTTCGGCAGCAGCATCATCTGCAATTCCTGCTGGAGCTGCGCCATGCGTTCGCGCGAGGCTTTCACCTCTTCTTCGGCGAAATCGCGCATCGACGCGTCGCTGAGCAGGTCCTTCGCGGCCGTTTCGTCGTCCTTCGCCTGACGCCACAGCGCATAGTGCTCGACCACCGGCCCGATTTCCGCGTGCTCGCGTGTGAGTTTGCGGTACTGGTCGCGGTTGGACGTCACGTCGGGACGGCTCAACAGGTCGTTCAGCTCGGCCAGACGCGTAGTCAGCTGGTCGAGCTTCGATTGCATGCTCGTTTTCATCGGGGCGGTACGGAGCGGGCTCCGGGTAGGACTGCGGGAAAGGGCGGTGGGCGGAACGCCCGGAAATGCGTGCGCACGTAGCGTGCGCGCGGGTCATGGCAGAGTCTGCGCCATGGGCTGCGGCGAATGCCGCTAACGGTCCGAAGAGCCGGACGCGTTGGACGCCGCGTCGAGATTCGACGCCTGCGTGGAGGTTTCGGGCGCGGCTTCGTCGGTCTTGCCGACCTTGGCCGGCTGACCGTGACGGTAGAAACCGCTCATCATTTCGATGAGCGAGTCGCGCTGGTCGCCGCTCGACGAGTTGAGCGCCTGCGTCGGACCGTGGATCAGCTTGTTGGTCAGCGACTGCGAAAGCGCTTCGAGCACGGCGGACGGATCGTCGCCGCGCGCGAGCATCTTGCGCGCGCGTTCGAGTTCGGTGCGGCGCAGCGTGTCGGCCTGCGTGTGCATGTGGCGGATGACCGGCACGATGCTGCGCGTGTCGAGCCACTGCATGAAGTTCGCGACGCGCGTTTCGATGATGGTTTCGGCCTGCGCGACCGCCGCCTGGCGCGAGGCGTTGCCTTCGCGCACGATCGTGCCGAGGTCGTCGACGGTGTAGAGGAACACGTCTTCGAGCTGGCCGACTTCGGCTTCGATGTCGCGCGGCACCGCAAGGTCGACCATGAAAATCGGGCGGTGACGGCGCGCCTTCACCGCGCGCTCGACCGCGCCGAGACCGATGATCGGCAGCGTGGACGCCGTGCACGACACGATGATGTCGAACTCGTGCATGCGCGTGGGCAGTTCGGACAGCGGAATCGACTTGCCGCCGAAACGCTCGGCCACATAGCGGCCGCGCTCGGCGGTGCGGTTCGCGACCACCAGTTCGCGCGGCTGCTGGGCGGCGAAGTGCGCGGCGCACAGCTCGATCATTTCGCCCGCGCCGATGAACAGCACGCGCTGGTTGGCGATCTTGTCGAAGATGCGCTGCGCGAGACGCACGGCGGCGGCGGCCATCGACACCGATTGCGCCCCGATTTCCGTGGTGCTGCGCACTTCCTTCGCGACCGCGAAGGTGCGCTGGAACAACTGGTTCAGATAGGTGCCGAGCGCGCCGGCCTCGGTGGCCGTGCGCACCGCGGTCTTCATCTGACCGACGATCTGGGTTTCGCCGAGCACCATCGAGTCGAGCCCCGAGGCCACGCGGAACGCGTGACGCACGGCTTCGGACTGCGGCAGCGTGTAGACGTGCGGCGCGAGTTCTTCGGCGCGGATGCCATGGTAGTGCGAGAGCCATTCCACGGCGGAATCGCGCGAGCTTTGCGCGTCGGTGGCGCAATAGAGCTCGGTGCGGTTGCAGGTGGAGAGGATGGCGGCTTCGGGCGCGCTGAGGCTGCGGCGCCCGCCGGACCACGCTTCCTTGAAGAGCGCGAGGGCCGGCTTGATCTGTTCGAGCGGAAACGCCACGCGTTCGCGCAAGGCGACGGGCGCGGTGTGGTGATTGATTCCGATCGTTAGAAGCTGCATACCATGGGGCGAAGATTTAGGCGGATATTATAACTTTTCCGCGCATCTGACATTGTCGCCCGCAATGTCGGGCTATTCCGCTGGGCTTATAGGCAGCCGCTCAAGCTGATAACCAAAGCCGTACAGCGTCGTCAGACGCCAGCCATGCTCGGGCCCGAGCTGCAATTTGCTGCGCAGCCGCGAGGCGTGCGTGTCGAGCGTACGCGACCTTACGTCGCGGTTCAGATTCCACACCGTTTCGAGAATGCGCGCGCGCGAAACGGGGCGCGAGGCGTTCGTAAACAGCAGCAGCGCGAAGCGGAATTCCTTCGGTGTCAGCGTGACAGTCTGACCCCTAAACGACACCTGGTAGCGTGCCGAATCGAATAGATAGTCGCCGAAACCATGGCGCGCGCGGTTGCGCGGGCGGCGTACGCCGGCGCGGCGCAGCAGCGCGTCGATGCGGGCGAGCATTTCGGGGCCGCGCACGGGCTTGCTGATGCAGTCGTCGGCGCCCGCCTGGAGACTGCCGACGATCTCGCTTTCGTGCGGCGAGGCCATCAGCACGATGGCGGGCAGGCCGGGCAGCAGGCGGCGCGCGTGCGGGATGAGGTCGTCGCCGCTCTGATCGCCGCACCAGTGCGCCGCGATCAACAGGTCGAAGGTATCGTCTTCGAGCGCCGCCATGAGCGGAGCAGCGTGCGCAAAATGCCGGCACGCGTGACCGCCCGCGATGAGCAGGCGTTCGACGAGTTCAGCATGACGCGCGTCAGGTTCGACAAGGGCGATTCGCATAGCAGTTTACAGCCGCGGCGGGCCGGGCGCGCTTGCCTTGCGCCATCCCGCCCCCTACACTCAACCGCTACGCGGAAAGCGCCGAGCCGACCGTTTTTCAGTGAAAGCACTGTTGTTAATGAGACAAAAAGAAATGCTATTCGCCGCGCAGCAACGGTCCTATCGGACTTTTCTGAAAATCCCTAGGACAAGTCGCTAATGGGCTGGCTCGGCATCGTCGTGCTGGGAGTCGCGGTGGGTCTGGCGGGCTGGCTGTTCCATCCGCGCCGCCGCGCTTCGGGCGCCGCATCGGGCGGCCTCGCGCTCGCCGTCGTGGCGGCGCTGGCCGGCGCGGCGCTCGCCAAGGCCGCCGGGCGCGCCACGGGCTTCTTCTACGACGGCGAACTGCTCGAATGGCCGGTCTGCACGGCTGCCGCATTCGTGTGTGTCGCGGTGGCAGTCGCGCTGCGCGCGCGACGCTGACCTCTCCCGCTTTCCGGCACGCTGACTTGCGCCTTCCTACGTCCGCCTCCGCTTTCTCTTACGCCCGCTGCGCGGTCCGGCCACACGCCGGCGCACCCGATCTCGCATCTTTCGGCACACTTGAGGTGCCGGTCCCACATCCGCAGGTGAAACCATGAACGCCCGACTTCCCGAAACGTCCACGATCCCCCAACGCATCGCCGCGCTGCGCGCCGCGATGGCGAGCGCGCACGTCGATGCGGCTCTCGTGCCGTCCGCCGATCCGCATCTGTCCGAATATCTGCCGGGCCGCTGGCAGGGGCGCGAGTGGCTATCGGGCTTCACGGGGTCGGTCGGCACGCTGGTCGTGACGCAGGATTTCGCGGGCGTGTGGGTCGACAGCCGCTACTGGGTGCAGGCCGAGCAGCAACTGGCCGGCACCGGCATCCAGCTGATGAAGATGATGGGCGGCCAGCAGACCGCGCCGCACGTCGACTGGCTCGCGCAGAACGTGCGCACGGGCGGCACGGTGGCCGTCGACGGCGCGGTGCTCGGCGTGGCCTCGGCGCGCGCGCTGGCCGACGCACTGGCGGCGCGCGGCGTGACGCTGCGCACCGACCTCGATCTGCTCGACGACGTCTGGAGCGGCCGCCCGACGCTGCCGCTCGCGGCCGTCTACGAGCACGCCGCGCCGCACGCCGACCTGCCGCGCGCGGGCAAGCTGGAGCAGGTGCGCCGCGCGATGGCGGAGAAGGGCGCGCAGTGGCATTTCGTGTCGACGCTCGACGATCTCGCGTGGCTCTTCAACCTGCGCGGCGCCGATGTGAGCTACAACCCGGTGTTCGTCGCGCACGCGCTGATCGGCCCGGACGACGCCACGCTGTTCGTCGCCGACGGCAAGGTGAACGCCGACCTCGCGCAATCGCTCGCGCGTGACAACGTGCGCGTCGCGCCCTACGCCGATGCCGCGACGGCGCTCGCTGCGCTGCCCGCCGACGCGTCGCTGCTGGTCGATCCGCGCCGCGTGACATACGGGCTGCTGCAAGCCGTCGCGAAGGCGGTGAAGCTCGTCGAATCGGTCAATCCGAGCACCTTCTTCAAGTCGCGCAAGACGGCGGCCGAAGCCGACCACGTGCGCGCGACCATGGAGCAGGACGGCGCGGCGCTCGCCGAATTCTTCGCGTGGTTCGAGGCGGCGCAGGGCCGCGAAACCATCACCGAACTCACCATCGACGAAAAGCTCACGGCCGCGCGCAAGCGCCGTCCGGGTTTCGTGTCGCTCTCGTTCGGCACGATCGCCGGTTTCAACGCGAACGGCGCGATGCCGCACTACCGCGCGAGCGCCGAGTCGCATGCGGTGATCGAAGGCGACGGCCTGCTGCTGATCGATTCGGGCGGCCAGTACCTCGACGGCACGACCGACATCACGCGCGTCGTGCCGGTGGGCACGCCGAGCGCCGAACAGAAGCGCGATTTCACGCTCGTGCTCAAGGGCATGATGGCGCTCTCTCGCGCGCAGTTTCCGCGCGGCATCCGCTCGCCGATGCTCGACGCGCTCGCGCGTGCGCCGATCTGGGAAGCGGGCGCCGATTACGGCCACGGCACCGGTCACGGCGTGGGCTACTTCCTGAACGTGCACGAAGGCCCGCAGGTCATCTCGCACTACGCGCCCGCCGAGGCGTGGACGGCGATGGAAGAAGGCATGATCACGTCGGTCGAGCCGGGCATCTATCGTCCGGGCAAGTGGGGCGTGCGCATCGAAAATCTGGTGCTGAACCAGGCCGCGGAAAAGACCGAATTCGGCGATTTCCTCAAGTTCGAGACGCTGACGCTGTGCCCGATCGACACGCGCTGCATCGACCTGACGCTGTTGCGCGAGGACGAGCGCGCGTGGCTCAATGCGTATCACCAGACGGTGCGCGTGCGCGTCGCGCCGCACGTGAGCGGCGACGCGCTCGCCTGGCTGGAAAAGCGCACGCAGCCGATCTGAATTTCGCTCGCTGAACGGCGAGGCCATTCACGGAGTAGCGACACGGAGTAGAGGCGCATGACGATCAAGGCAGTCGTGTTCGACTTCGGCGGCGTGCTGGTCGACTGGAGTCCCGAGTATCTCTATCGCGAGCTGATTCCCGACGACGAGGAACGCCGCTGGTTCCTCACGCACGTCTGCGCGATGGATTGGGTGATCCGCCAGGACGGCGGCGAGCTCATCGCCGTCGGCACCGAGGAGCTGGTCGCGAAGTTTCCGGAGCACGAAGCGCTGATCCGCGCGTTCTACGAGCGCTGGCACGAGATGATCGGCGGCCTGCTAGAAGGCGGCGTGGCGACGTTCGAGCGGCTGGAGGCGGCCAACGTGCCGATCTTCGGCCTCACGAACTGGTCCGCCGAAACCTTTCCGTGGGCGTGGGAGCGCTTCGGCATCCTGCGCCGCTGCCGCGACGTGGTGGTGTCGGGGCGCGTGAAGCTCGTGAAGCCCGATCCGGCGATTTTCCACGAGATGTTTCGCCGCATCGAAGCGCAGTTGCCGGGCGTGCGTCCAGGCGAACTCGTGTTCATCGACGACAACGCGCACAACGCGCAAGCCGCCACCGCGCTCGGCTGGCACGGCGTGCATCACACGAGCAACGCGCAGACCGACGCGCAGTTGCGCGCGCTCGGCCTGCCGGTCTGACGCGCGTTTTTTTACGCGGATTTCACCCTTTATCCGCGTTCATTTCGATGTCGACGAGGCGGGCGCGACCGGTTGCAGCAGGCTGCGCAGCGCGTCGGCGATACCCTTCGCGGTTTGCCCCGCGCCCTGCGCCACGCCTTGCGCGCTCACGCCGAGCGCCTGCGCGAAGCCCGCGCGCAGCTCGGTCATCAGGCTTTCGTCGAGACGGAATTTCGGATCGTGCAGATTGCCGTCGAGCACGAAACGCAGCCGGATATTGCCCTTGTGCGTCTTGAGCGCGGCCACCGCGGCGCGCGTGGGAATCGACAGAAACGTGTCGAGCGGGTCGCTGCTTTCGGCGAGTTGGAGTTGATGCAGCGTGATCGTGCCGGGCGCGTGGATGCGGTAGGCGCTCACCGTCGCGTTCAGGTCGAGGTCGAGCGTGCCGCCCGTGATGTTCGCCTTCGGCCCGGCCTTTTTCAGCAGATACGGATCGAGCATCGTGATGTCGACGCCACGCAGCGTCGTGCGCGTCTGCGAATCTTTGGTCGCGATGCGGATCCAGCCGCCGAAATTCACATGCCCCGTGTGCTGCGGCCCCTTGAGCGCGCCGCTCACCGCGACTTGCGTGGGCTCGTCGAGCGCGGGCAGATGCACGTGATCGACACTCGCCTGCGCCTCGCTGACCGTCACGCGCCACGGCGGAGTGCCCACCGAACGGTCGTAAAAGTCGAACGTGCCGTTGTCGAAGCCGATGTGATCGATCAGCTTGTCCGAAGACAGCTCGGTTTTGTCCGATGATGCCGTGCCCGCCGCACTACCTGATTCAGTCGGCGAGGCGGCGGCCATTTCCTCGCGCAGGTTCGGCAGGATCTGGATCGAGCCGTTCTGGCGGCGCAGGACCGTCATCGTGAAATGGCTGACCGTGATGTCGCGGATGTGCACGCGATGCGCGAGCAGCCCGCGCAGATCGGGCGCGATCGTGATGCGCTGCGCGCGCAGCGTGTCGGCGGTCGGCCAGTCGGGCGGCGGCTTGAGGCGCACGTCGTCGAGTTCGATCGAATCGAGCGTGAGCGAGACATGGATGCGCGAGGCCGTGCCGATCGGCGCGAGCAGCGCCTCGATGCGCGACTTCGCGTCGCGCTGCAACGCGTAGAGACCGATGAGCGCGCCGAGCACGAGCACCGCGACGACGATCGCCGCGATCAGGACGATGCGGGAAACAGGGCGCGGACGGTTCGGCGACGACATGCGGGGCACCTTGCGTGAAAGAAAGGATCGACGGCGTGGCGACTGCGCGGCGTGTGACAAAGGCCGTAGCGTAGCGCGTTCCCAGCAACCGCCATGCCGTGCGTGACGCCGCGCGCAAAAGCCGACGCAAAAGCCGACGCAAAAAAAACGGCGGCCCGCAGGCCGCCGTCGTTCGCCGCGCCGCTCAGTGGCGGTGCGCGATGGGGGAGTTCGACGCGATCAGCGCGAGATCGGCTTGTAGCGCAGACGCTTCGGACGCGCGGCTTCTTCGCCCAGACGCTTGATCTTGTCGGCCTCGTATTCCTGATAGTTGCCGTCGAAGAACGTGACTTGCGAGTCGCCTTCGAACGCCAGGATGTGCGTGGCGATACGGTCGAGGAACCAGCGATCGTGCGAGATCACCATCACCGAGCCCGCGAATTCGAGCAGGGCGTCTTCGAGCGCGCGCAGCGTTTCCACGTCGAGGTCGTTCGACGGTTCGTCCAGCAGCAGGACGTTGCCGCCCGAAATCAGCGTCTTGGCCAGATGCAGACGGCCGCGTTCACCGCCCGACAGGTTGCCGACGACCTTCTGCTGGTCGCCGCCCTTGAAGTTGAAGCGGCCGATGTACGCGCGCGATGGCGTTTCGTACTTGCCCACCGTCAGCACGTCCGCGCCGCCCGAGATTTCTTCGAACACGGTCTTGTTGGCGGCCAGCGCGTCGCGACTTTGATCGACGTAAGCGAGCTTGACCGTCGGGCCTTGCACGATTTCGCCCGAATCCGGCTGCTCCTTGCCCGTGAGCATGCGGAACAGCGTCGACTTGCCGGCGCCGTTCGGCCCGATGATGCCGACGATCGCGCCCGCCGGAATCTTGAAGCTGAGGTTGTCGATCAGCAGACGGTCGCCGTACGACTTGCTGACATTCTTGAACTCGATGACTTCGTTGCCCAGACGCTCGCCCGCCGGAATGAAGATTTCCTGCGTTTCGTTGCGCTTCTGGTAGTCCGTGCTCGACAGTTCCTCGAAGCGCGCGATACGCGCCTTCGACTTCGCCTGACGGCCCTTCGGGTTCTGGCGCACCCACTCCAGTTCCTTCTTGATGGCCTTCTGGCGCGCCGATTCCGTGGCTTCTTCCTGCTTCAGGCGCTCTTCCTTCTGGTCGAGCCAGCTGGAGTAGTTGCCCTTCCAGGGAATGCCGTGGCCGCGGTCGAGTTCGAGAATCCACTCGGCGGCGTTGTCGAGGAAGTAGCGATCGTGGGTCACGGCGACGACGGTGCCCGGGAAGCGCGTGAGGAACTGTTCGAGCCACTCGACCGATTCGGCGTCGAGGTGGTTGGTCGGTTCGTCGAGCAGCAGCATGTCGGGCTTTTCGAGCAGCAGCTTGCACAGCGCGACGCGGCGCTTTTCACCGCCCGAGAGATTGCCGATCTTTGCGTCCCACGCCGGCAGACGCAGGGCGTCGGCGGCGATTTCGATCTGCTGTTCGGCGCTGCCGTCGGTCGTGGCGAGGATCGCTTCGTACTTGGCCTGTTCGGCGGCCAGCGCGTCGAAGTCGGCGTCCGGCTCGGCGTAGGCGGCGTAGATTTCGTCGAGCTTCTTCTGTGCGTTGAACACGTCGCCCAGACCTTCCTCGACGGCTTCGCGCACGGTCTTTTCCGGATCGAGCTGCGGCTCCTGCGGCAGATAGCCGATGTTCAGGTTGGGCATCGGCGTGGCTTCGCCTTCGATGTCCTTGTCGACGCCGGCCATGATCTTGATGAGCGTGGATTTGCCCGAGCCGTTCAGGCCGAGCAGACCGATCTTCGCGCCCGGGAAGAACGACAGCGAAATGTCCTTCAGGATCTGGCGCTTGGGCGGCACGATCTTGCCGACCCGGTTCATGGTGAAGACGTATTGGGCCATGAGAGTGTCTTTGGAGTCTGAAAAACGGGAGAAAAAAGGGCGGAATTCTGTCTTGCACCGCGCGATGTTCGCCATCGGGCGGGATGCGCAAACCGCTATTGTACGGGGCGCGGGCGGCGGGGGAGCGATGCGGGGCCGCGAGCGGCGCGGCGCATCGTCATCCGTAAAAAAGCCCGCTCACGAGCGGGCTTTTTCGGCGCTTGCGAAGACGTCGCTTAAACGTTAAACGGTAAGACCTGCCCGGTAAGCCTTGTCAGCGCTAGCGGGCAGTCAATTGTCGCTTTCATGATGCCCCCATCCATGCCCCCATTTTGATCGAATGGGGGCGAACGTCAGCGGACATTGACCGGATGGGGGCGTTCTGGCTTGCTATTTTAACTGACCGGCGGCACCTCTACGCAGCCCTGCTGCCCGAAGATCGCTTGCTCGATTCGGTCGAAGTCCAAGTAGCGCTGGTGGAACGCCACCGCGATCTTGTCGTCACCGGCTGCGCGCAACGCATCGACACACGCGTCCAAGGCAACCGCCTGGAACGTGGCCGTCTTTGCGCCGCGCGGAGCCAACTGCTGCTGATAGACGTTTACCGCAGCCGCACAATGGACGTTCTGCCTCGGATACATCACGACGAATCGACCGGACGCGTAAGCACCGCTTGAAATCATGCTGTGGCTGAGAAGGTGCTCTCGCCACAACTGCTGTAGCGGACTTCCTCGCAGGGCTAGTGCATCTGGATCGCTGTAGATGCCGGAATCTCGGGAAAGCTCGTCATAGCGCGGTCGCAGTGTTGCGATAGGCTCGGTCATGGTCTCCGTGTATTTGACTTCGATTGCGACGAATCCGCTGTCTCCTTGGGTTGTCGTGCAAGTGACAAAGACATCGAAGGCGGTGTAGTCGTGCGTGAAGGTCGGGTTACCTCGCCCCGGCGAGTGCTCGAAGTGAATGCCGCTAACGGTTTCCACGTAGTCGGGGAAGAGATGCCGGAAGAAGCGATTGGCTTTCTCGATGTCCAGTTTCATCCCGCCGAACAGGTTGAAACACAGCGGCTGGCTCGATAGCAGATTGGTCCAAAGACGCTCTTGCTCGATCATCGCGCCGATTTCGCAATACACGGATTCGCGCAATGCGAGCCGCGCAATGTCGGGGGACAGGAAGTTGCCACCGGCTTCGGCGCACTCGGTATCGAGTCGGCTACCTAACTTGTACCGTTTGCCTTTGGCATTGCGGTGGGTGCCAATGGGCAAACCTTTCTCTTCGCGCCATAGGGCCTGCAATAGTCGGGCCGCAGCCATGAATCGGCTGTCGCCGGGCTCATAAACCTTGTGTGCCTTCAGGATTCTCGTTGGTACGAGAGGCGGGCGATTGTGTTGCATGTGATCTCCTTGGGAAAGGAGGGCCGTTCGACCCTCCCAAGGAGATTCAGAGCTCCGCCGCCGTAATTTACTTGGGGCTGGACTTGCCCTTGGCTTTGCTCTTCAGAGGTGCGTTACCACGTTGCTGGTGAAGGTGATCGCATAGAGCCTTGATTTGGGCGACCACGAAAACCCCGTCCTCGGACGGCAGGCGATCCAGCCATGCCGAAATGCGTAGCGCCTGATCGGACGGGCTGGGGGACGCCTCCGACAATAGGCTGGAGACGCTGGTGTTCAGCACGTTTGCCAGCTTGTCGAGTGTCAGGACGGATGGGACTGCCACACCGCGCTCGAATCGGGATACCGTTTCAGTATCTACGCCGACCTGTTCGGCCAATTGATCCTGAGTCCAGCCGAGAGCTTTTCTTTGCTCCGCGATTCGCTGTCCCAGCCGCTTCCCGATTTTCTGGCGTGCGCCAGCGTTGTCAACCATATTTGTTGCCTCAAGAACAACTCGTATGGTTGGGCGGACGTGCTATCACAAGAAGGATGTGATATGTTGAAACTCAAATCAACAAATTAGATCGGTATCGCGCCGCACATGAAGAATACTGCGAACTCTCGGGGTGTTTTTGCAAGAACTCTTTGCCTCAGTGTTGTTGCTGTCGCTAGCGTGGCCGCGTGCGGAAAGAGTGTTCCCTCACCGACATTAGACGCTCGGGCATTTGAACAAAGTTACTTTCGCCCCAATCCGCCCAACTGGACGAAAGTTACGGTAACGGAGCGTCACTTCCTGCTGTCGTCGCGGCAGATGTACCGCTCGAATTTGGCCTCGGTCTACTTTCATTCGTTCGATGAGTGTCAGGCGAACCTTCGGAATTACTCGGCATGGCAGGCGCAGGGAGACATCAACCGGAGCGGACAAACCTTTGTCCACGCGCTCGCGGTTGACCAGTACACGGACAATTCGCCAGCGCTTGGGCCGGAGCTCGTGACGCTGCAATGCGTTGACACGTCTCTTCAGTCCCAGACGCCGCCGCCGACTCCCGCGTTCGCTGATGCGGAGAAGGTCGCCGATACGCCGGTAAGTCAGAGCGAGCTTCCTTCGTCTCAAAGCAAGACGGCGTCAGGCGGTGGGGTGGCGATCAAGAAAAAGCCCTTGACCTACCTTGATCCGCAGGAATCGGACATCGCAAAGGGCTTCGACGCGCAATACAATTCCGCGAACCAAGATTCCCCCTATCCTATCGCCCTCGGGTTGGGTATCTACGACATAGCGACTCGGAAACTCGTGGGTGCGGGGACGACGCCCTACCATTTCAACGAGTTCTCAGACTGTTGGGGCAACGTTCTAAACTACCTCTCCTACATGACCCCATACTCAAAGATGGTTCCTCATCGTCCGGAAGCATTGGCTCTGTACGGGGAGACGGCACCCGGTGGTCAATATGTCGGCCGTGATCCGAAGACTCAGAAGATTGTTTTGGTCATTCCGGTATGCGTGCAAAAGACAGCGGATCGTGGCTACGTCGAAGACCCGCAGCGAAGAGCACCGCAGCCGGCATTTGATCTTGCCCAGAAATTTGTGGCTTTGGGTTTTGTGAAATGAGGCCGCAAGCCGGGCAATTGACTGAAGGGTATTTGAAATAAATCGGCTGCTGGAGGCTGGCGAACGCTTTTTTTCGGTGTTTTTTGTACGTTTGGGCCTCTCAACCTTATATGTGTACGTAGGCGTTCGCATTTCACCTCGGGCACCTATGCGGACTTACTCGTCCTTGTACGGAGCCGCTCCT
This sequence comes from Paraburkholderia tropica, assembly GCF_900109265.1. Classification (GTDB taxonomy): domain Bacteria; phylum Pseudomonadota; class Gammaproteobacteria; order Burkholderiales; family Burkholderiaceae; genus Paraburkholderia; species Paraburkholderia tropica. The sequence continues at coordinate 1,954 of NZ_FNZM01000024.1, read as the reverse complement.
TTCGGGTGATTGTCTCGGTCCGAGAAGCGTATCTATCTGAGCGCTATCGCCTTTTTCGGCGCCGAACGATACGGAGGCACTGGATGCAGATTCTTGACTACCCTTTCTCACGGCCAAACGACGCCTCCACGCACGGTCATTCTTCGTGGGAGCAAGAGGACAAAGCCCGTCATTTCATTGAGGCGGGCTTTCCCGACTGGAAGCGCAACGGTTACCGTCTGGCGGGCGGTGGCGAAAGTAGTGAGCTTGCGCAAGCGATCTTCGGAGACAGTCTGGAAGATTTTGAAAAGGCGGTGGAGCATGAGTACCCGAGTCGTGCTCCTAGCCCTTACATTTTTCAGAAGCGTCTAGTGCCCGTGTCCCCTGATGCACGCGGGCCATTGACTGCGGCTCAGTTCGTTGATCTCTACAGCGCTATCGCCTTCGCAAATTTTAACGGGCAGGTCTTCAATGTCCACGTCTCCATAACTTGGGAGCTGCTCGGCATAAACCGGCACGAAGATGCGGCGGACGCTTTCTGCAACTCGTTTCGGAAACCCTTGGAGCGGTGGTATCGCGATAAGGTGGGGAGGAAGCACCCATTCGTATGGTTGTATGTGCACGAAATCGGTCAAACGCATGGATTCCATACGCACTTTTTGATCTCGATTCCCGACTCGTTACGGCCAGCTTTCAAGGAGTGGGTTAAGGCGCGATTGAGCAAGATTTCGCGTGTTAGCGAATTGGACAAGTGTTCATTCAACGTTGAATGGCGCACGCGCTCAGCGGGTTCGATGTGGCAGCAATGGAAGTGGTTTGGGTACGTCATGAAGGGAGTGGACTTGACTGCGCAGGTGCTGTCTGTCGTCGGTCCCGATCCTTTCCAGTTGGTCGCGGAGTTGTTCCCAGACGAGTTGAAGAACGGAGGCAAGGCCGACTGCAAGTTGATGTGCGGCGTGTCACGCAAGATCGGGCAACAAAGCCGCCGGAACGCTCGGTTTCGCTCCCTGCTGGAGCATGGTGTGGTCGATGTGCGACGCTTGTATGCCGGACTGGAGTACTTGGGATATTTGCGCCGTCGAGGTCTTGGCGTGGGCGATCCGATTGTCCCGGCACTGCTGCGCGCAGAAGTCGAGACTCTTGAAATCGCGGCACTGGAATCGGCAAATGCGGAGGTCTACAAGCACGAGCGCCGGCAAAGGTCTGTTGCGCGTCACCTTGACCAGCAGAAAGCGCGCCGCGAACGTCGTGAACGAGTGAAGCTGATGCAGAGGTTACAGCAGATATTCAGCTCGTCGTGCAGGGAAAGTGCAGATCGGATTCAAAGTGCAGCAGATTCCCTTAGTTAAATCAATGGCTTATGGGCGTGGTGGTCGGCGGGCGGTGTCTAAGCACGCAAATTTTGGCATACAAGCGTCGCACATCGACCACACCATGCTCCAGCAGGGAGCGAAACCGAGCGTTCCGGCGGCTTTGTTGCCCGCCTACAGATGCGCGGTTAATTTTGACTGCATCGTGCCCACGGTTGTGGATTGGCTTCGTCGGGGCGGATACGTTCGAGGTCAGTAAGTTGTCTGTAGTTGGCTTCGCGATGCTCCATAACCAGAACGGCGGGGGAGATGATTGGAGCAGCCCCCTGAAACACCGGACACAGCGACCCACTTAAAATAACGGGTAGGCATAAGACTGTGTTTTTGACTAACACCAGGCAGGAAGTGATGGACGTGTTGACGGGCCCGGAGCGTCGGCGGCGCTGGACAGCGGAGCAGAAGCTGTCGATGGTGCGCGAGAGTTTCGAGCCGGGGAAATCGGTATCGTTGGTGGCTCGCCAGCACGGCGTGAACCCGAACCAGCTATTCCACTGGCGCAAGCTGTACCAGGACGGCAGCCTTTCGGCGGTCAAGGCTGGCGAAGAAGTCGTTCCGGCATCAGAGCTGGCGGACGCGCTAAAGCAGGTTCGTGAACTGCAACGGAT
>NZ_FNZM01000003.1 GCF_900109265.1 Paraburkholderia tropica | reverse complement strand
ATTGTCGTGTTCTGCAATTACCAGGTTCGTCATTTTCGATTCGCTCCTCACAGCACCTTGGCTTCGGTCTTCAGCTTTTCGACCAGCGTTTTCACGTCAGGCACTTTCACGCCTGCGCTGCGCTTGGGCGGTTCCGAAACTTTCAGCGTCTTCAAACGCGGAGCGACATCCACGCCGAGATCTTCCGGCGTGATCGTTTCGAGCGGCTTCTTCTTCGCCTTCATGATGTTGGGCAGCGTGACGTAGCGCGGCTCGTTCAAACGCAAATCCGTCGTCACGACAGCGGGCAATGTCAACGTCAAGGTTTCCGCGCCGCCATCGACTTCACGCGCCACCGTCGCCTTGCCATCCGCAACCGTGATTTTCGAAGCAAACGTCGCTTGCGGCAGATCCGCCAAAGCGGCAAGCATCTGACCGGTCTGATTCGAATCGTCGTCGATGGCTTGTTTGCCGAGAATTACCAGCGAAGGCTGCTCTTTATCGACGAGCGCTTTCAAAAGCTTCGCGACAGCCAGCGGTTGCAATTCCTCATTCGATTCGATCAACACCGCGCGATCCGCGCCAATCGCCAGTGCCGTGCGCAGCGTTTCCTGCGCTTGCGAAACGCCCGCCGAAACCGCAATCACTTCCGTCGCGATCCCCGCTTCTTTCAAGCGCACCGCTTCCTCGACCGCGATTTCATCGAACGGATTCATCGACATCTTGACGTTCGCGATATCCACGCCCGTGCCGTCCGACTTCACACGAACCTTCACGTTGTAATCGACCACGCGTTTCACAGCGACAATAATTTTCATATCGTATGGATAGCTAACCAATTGGATCAGACGATCGCTCAAATAAGAGCCATCGCCAGCCATGGAAAATCAGATCACGCCGGAGGTCCGCATATCGGCGAGATGGCGTTTCATGTCCTGCACGTCGCGCGCGTGGGCCTCGCCCTTTTTCAGCGCGACGCTGGTGGACAGAATATCCACGATCACCAGCGCCGCCAGCCGCGACGTAGTCGGCGTGTAGACGTCGGTGTTTTCAAGCGTCTCCGCCACCACGGCCACATCGCAATAACGCGTCAACGGCCCGTGCGAACCGGTGATCACCACCACATGCGCGCCGCGCTCCTTTGCCGTGCGCGCGACTTCGATGAGCGAGCGCGTCGCGCCCGTGTTGGAAATCGCCACCACGGCGTCGCCGGGTTTCAGCATCGAAGCGGCAATGAACTGCTGATGCGAATCCTGATGCGCCACGCACGGCACGCCGAACAGCGGAAACTTCTGCTGTGCGTCCAGCGCCACGATGCCCGACGCGCCAAAGCCGAAAAATTCGATGCGCGACGCCGCCGCCAGCAGATCGACCGCGCGCCCGATCGCCTCGAAGTCGAGTTTCTTGCGCGCCCAGTCGAGGCTCGTGATCGTGTAATCGAAAATCTTCGTGGCCACGGTTTCGGGCGTATCCGCGCCGGACAGCACCGAATGCGTCGCGGGCGCGCCGAGCGCGAGGCTCTGCACCGCGCGGATCTTGAAGTCCTTGAAGCCATTGCAGCCGATCGTCGTGCAAAAACGCAGCACCGTCGGCTCGCTCACCTGCGCGAGGCGCGCGAGTTCGGACAGGCTCAACTCCGCGATGGAGTGAACGTTTTCCAGAATGTAATCGGCGACCTGCCGGCTGCCGCGCCGCAAATTGGGCCGGGCGCGGTCAATCACTTCGAGGATGTTGTAATCGGGCACGCGAGATTTCCTTCTTTGACGTACGGGCGCGGAGCCAGGGTCCTGCAATCCGGCGCGCCGTGCATCGCGGTTCGGTTCGCGGCGCGCCAGAAGAGGAGTTTAGCGGAAGATCCAGCGCCGCCAGAAGCCCGCGCCCTGCTGCATCAGCACCGCCGCGACGATGATCGCGCCCATCACGACCTGCTGGTGATAGCCTGGCACGCTCGCGAGATTCATGATGTTGCCGATCACGCCCAGAATCAGCACGCCCATCAGCGTGTTGAGCACGCCGCCCTTGCCGCCCGCGAGGCTCGCCCCGCCGATCACCACGGCGGCGATCACGGTCAGTTCGTCGCCCACGCCCACGGTCGGCGCGCCCACGCTGGCGCGCGCCGTCGAGATGATGCCCGCCAGCGAGGCCAGCGCGCCCGAGCAGACGTAGGTGCCCAGAATATGGCGCGCGACCGGCACGCCGGAGAGCCGCACCGCTTCCTCGTTCGAGCCGATCGCGCGCACCACGCGGCCCGCGCGCATGCGGCCGAGCGCCACGCCGCCCGCCACGAACACGATCAGCATCACCAGCGTCGGGCCGGGAATGCCGAGATAGCTGTGGCGGCCGAAGTCGAGCAGCGCCTGGCCGGCGTCGTCGACGAGAATCGGCGAGCCGTTCGACACGATCATGGCGATGCCGCGCGCCACGGTCATCATCGCGAGCGTCACCACGAACGGCGTGAGGCGGCAGAATGCCACCAGCACGCCCGAGACGAGCCCGCACAGGCCGCCCGTCACGAGCGCCGCCGCCAGCGCGAACCCGAGGCCATGCTCGGGAATCAGCATCGCCGACAGCACGCTGCCAAGCGCCGCCACCGAGCCGACCGACAGGTCGATGCCGCCCGTGAGCACCACGAGCAGCATGCCGACCGACATGATGCCCACGCCCGCGACCTGGCGCGTGATGTTCGACAGATTCGGCGCGGAAAAGAAGTCGTCGGAAATAAACGATGCGGCCACAACCAGTACGAGGAGAATCGCGACCGTGTTGAAGCGGCGCGCCGTTTGCCAGAGATGCTGCCAGTTGCTGGCCTGGCGCTGACGCGTGTTCGGAGTGGTGGCGCTGGGATTCATGATGGGTGTCTCCAATCTGTCCAATCTATGCAATCTGATATGACTGTCTGTTTCGACGCGCGTGGGCGGCGTCAACCGTGCATGAGCGTGGCGCCGTCGCGCGCGCCGGCCTGCTGGCTCGCGTGCGGATCACCCGGCAGTTCACCGTGCGGATCGCCATGCGTTTCGCCGGGATCGCGCCGCAGCGACAGCGCGAGAATCGCTTCCTCGCTGTAGTCGTCCGGTTGCAATTCGCCGCGAATCCGCCCCTCGCCCATCACCATGATGCGGTCGCACAGACCCATCAATTCCTGATGCTCGGACGAGATCACAAGCACCGCCTTGCCGCGCTCCGCGAGCTGGTTGATGAGCGTGTAGATTTCGACCTTCGCGCCCACGTCCACGCCGCGCGTGGGTTCGTCGAGAATGATGAGATCGCCGTCCGCATGAAACCATTTCGCGAGCACGACTTTCTGCTGATTGCCGCCCGACAGCGTCGACACGTCGGCGTCCATCGAACGCGCCTTGATGCGCAGCGCGTCCATCAGGTGCGCCACGTAGCCGCGTTCGCGGCCGAACGCGAGAAAGCCGCCTGGCGCGCTGACCGACTTGAGCGAAGCCAGCGTCGCGTTGATGCGGATCGGCATCGACAGCACCGCGCCCTGGCCCTTGCGATCCTCGGGCACGAGGCCGATACCGGCGCGCACGGCCGCCATCGGCGTGCGTACGTTCAGGCGTTTGCCTTTCAGTTCGATCGTGCCCGCGTCCGCGCGATCCGCGCCGAAAATCAGGCGCGCGACTTCGGTGCGGCCCGAGCCGATCAGCCCGCCGAGTCCGACCACTTCGCCCGCGCGCAAACTGAACGACACGTCGCGCACGGCCTCGCCGCGCGACAGGCCGTCCACCTTCAGCACGACCGCGCCGGTCTGCGCCTTGCGCTCGGGAAACAGCACCGAAAGCGGGCGCCCGACCATCTTGCGGATCAGTTCGTCGCGCGAAATATCGGCGGGCGTCACGGTATCGACGCGACGGCCGTCTTTCAGCACGGTGATGCGGTCGGCAATCGCGAACACTTCTTCGAGCCGGTGCGAGATATAGACGATGCCCACGCCGCGCGCACGCAGCGAGCGCACGATGTCGAGCAGACGGTCCGCGTCCGACGGCGCGAGCGCGGCGGTCGGTTCGTCGAGCACGAGCAGCTTGAGTTCGCCGGACAGCGCCTTGGCGATCTCGATCACCTGGCATTGCGCCGCCGAGAGCGTGCCGACCAGCGCCGCCGGATCGATCTCGAAGCCGAGGCTTTCGATCAGCGCGCGCGCCTTCGCGCGCAGCGTGCGCCAGTCGATCACGGCGGGCAAGGCGCCGAGAAACACGTTCTCGGCCACGGACAGATCGGGCGCGAGCGCCGTCTCCTGATGAATCACGGCGATGCCTTCGGCGAGCGCCGCGTGGGGATTGCGCAGCACCATCGCCCGGCCCTGCACGCTGATGCTGCCGGCGTCGGGCTGATGGCCGCCGCCGATCACGCGCATGAGCGTCGATTTGCCCGCGCCGTTTTCGCCGACGAGCGCATGGACTTCACCGCTGCGGACATCGAAATCGATGTTCTCGATTGCGTGAATGCCGCCGAACCGCTTGTCGATGCCCGTTAGTGCGATGAACGGAATCATTGAACTGTCTCCACTCAGGCGCGCGCCCGGCGTCCGGCGGGCGCGCGCATACGTCGAAAAAAGCCGGCGAACGAAACGCCTTAGAAAATCGCCTTCGGGTTGTAGTACTTGTCGACGTTGCTCTTCGAGATGGCGACCGGCGGCGTGTACGAGACCTTCGGCACATTCACGGCCTGACCCTTCGCGGCCTTCATGCCGATATCGACCGCGGTGCGCGCGACGAGCGCCGGATCGTTGAGCGCGGTCACGCCGTACTTGCCCTGCTTGATCAGCGCGAGCGCTTCCTTCTGGCCGTCGGCGGCCGCGACCAGCGTGATGCCGTCGCGGTTCGCGCTCTGGATCGCGCGGCGCGCGCCCAGCAGCATGCTGTCGTTCTCGCTCAGGACCATGTTGATGTCCTTGTTGGCGACCAGCAGATCCTCCATCGCCTTCAGCCCGCCTTCATCGGACCAGTTGCCCCAGCCCTGGCCGACGATCTGCAGATTCGACTTGCCGGTCTTTTCGAGCTGCGCCTCGACGATGCCCGAGAGCACGCCGTCGCGGCGTTCGCGGCCAACCGGATTGCCTTTCTCACCGGAAATCAGCGCGATCTTCAGCGGCTTGTCGCCCATGTTGTCGACGACCCAGCGGCCCACCAGCGCGCCGTTCTGGCTGTTCGACGACTGCACGAGCGTCAGGTAATTGGCCTTCTCGTTGAGCGTGCTGTCGAACACGACCACCTTCACGCCCGCCGCGCTTGCGGCGTTGACGGCGCCCACCAGTGCTTCCGGATCGGCGGGATCGATCAGCAGCACCTTGACGCCGCGCGTGACGAGATCCTCGACATCCGAAATCTGCTTGCCCATCTTGCCCTGCGCATCGGCGACGATGACGTCCGCGCCGAGTTCGGTCGCGCGCGCCTTGGCCGACTCCATCGCCGCGGCGAAATACGGCGCGTTGAGCACCTTCATCGAAATGCCGACCTTGATCTTGTCGGCGGCGAACGCCGGGGCTGCGGCCAGAATGCCCGCCGTGGCGAACGCGGCTACGCACAGCAACTTCTGCATGAGACGCGACATGTCTCCTCCTCTTTTAGGTGTGTCACGTATTGAACCGGCACGAACGCGCCGGCGCTACTTCAACTGCATCGTGGGCGTTGACTCAAGGAACAACTTGCCAGGATTCAGGATGCCGCGCGGATCGAGCGCGGCCTTCACCGCGCGCATCGCGGCGAGTTCGGCGGGCGTGCGCGAGAGCGCGAGCACCTCGAGCTTCTTGGTGCCGATGCCGTGCTCCGCCGACACCGAGCCGCCCAGCTCGCCCGTCACGCCATAGACCACGCGCTTGACTTCGGCGGCGGCGCTCGCGGGCCAGTCCGGCTCGTGCACGACGATGTGCAGATTGCCGTCGCCGAGATGGCCGTAGATGAGGATCGTCGCGTTGGGCCAGTGTTCGCGCAGACGCGCTTCGCAGCGCTGCGCCGCGAGTCCGACCTGCGCGACCGAAAAGCTCACGTCGAACGACACGCGGCCAGGAATAAAGCGGCCGTATTCGCCGGGCGCATCGCGGATCGCCCAGAACGCGGCGGCGTGCGCCTCGTTGGCGGCCAGTGCGGCGTCGCTCAGCGTGCCGGCTTCGAGCATGTCGGCGAGGAAGGCTTCGAAGACGTCGTTCTGGCTCTGCGGATCCGCGCCGCTGCTTTCGAGCAACACGTAGAACGCGTGACGGCCTTCGAGCGGCGCGCGCAGTTCCGGCAGGCGCGACAGCACGAAATCGTAATAACCCGGCCACATCACCTCGAACGCGGACACGCCCGCGGGCAGGCGTTCCTGCGCGAGCCGCAGCAGCGTGGTCACGCTGTCGTAGTCGGGCAGACCGCACCACGCGGTCGAGACGGCGCGCGGTTTGGGCCGCAGCCGCAGCACGGCGCGCGTCATGACGCCGAGCGTGCCTTCGCTGCCGATCAGCAGATCGCGCAGGTCGTAGCCCGTGTTGTTCTTGATCATCTTGCGCAGGCCGCCGACCACGCTGCCGTCCGCGAGCACGGCTTCGACGTCGAGCGCCTGCTCGCGCATCATCCCGTAGCGGATCACGCGGTTGCCGCCCGCATTGGTGCCCAGATTGCCGCCGATCGTCGCGCTGCCGCGCGCGCCGAGGTCGAGCGGGAACATGAAACCGGCCGCGTCGGCGGCTTCCTGCACGGTCTGCAACGGCGTGCCCGCCTGCACGGTCATGGTCGCGCTGACCGGATCGATTTCCTCGATCGCGTTCATCAGTTCGAGACTCAGCGCCACTTCGCCGCCCAGCATGCACGCGCCGCCCGCGAGCCCCGTGAGGCCGCCCTGCGTGACCACCGGCTGATGGTGCGCGTGACAGATGCTCAACGCCTTCGATACCTGTTCGGTCGTGCGCGGCCGCAGCAGCGCGATGGGCTCCGCGCACGGCATGCGGCTGGAGTCGGCGTGACGGCGGCCGGCGAAGTCGGCCGGCAGGCTGACCACGGCGGCGCCGAGCGCCTCGCGCAATGCCGCGAGCACTGCCTCGCGGCGCGCTTCTTCAGCCTGATCTTGCATGGAATCTGCCTCCTACCCGAGATGCATTAACGATAGTGTTGCTGCCATTATATTTGCAAAACACACGTTTAACCCTAGTGAAAACCCGAGTGTTCGTTTGTTTCACAAACTATATCATCACCAATACTAACGTTTTGGCATCGACACACTTTCAGGGAGAGAAGCACCATGCAATGGCCGGAACCCCGTTCGTTCGACGTGAATCTGGAGACGGGTCTGATGACCGGTACGGATTCGCACTATCAGAAACGGCTTGGCGATCTCGCCGGTCTGTACGCCGACGCCGCCGCGTTCGACGCGCTGGCCGCCGCGCGCGCGGACGAAGTCGTCTACGAAGTCACCGACCATCGGCCCAACGCGGAGCCGGGCGACCTCATCACGGGCGTGACGCGCATGAGCGCGGGCAAGGTGGGCAAGGAGTTCTTCATGACGCGCGGACACATTCACGCGAACATCGACCGCCCGGAGCTGTATTTCGGCCTCAAAGGCCACGGCCTGATGCTGATGGAAGCGCCCGACGGCGAAACGCGCATCGTGGAGATCCGCGCGAACACCGTCTGCTACGTGCCGCCGCGCTGGATTCACCGCTCGGTCAATCTCGGTCAGGGCGACTTCGTGATGCTGTTCTGCTATCCGGCCGATTCGGGCCAGGACTACGAAATCATCGAGCGCTCGAACGGCATGCGCCTGCGCATCGTCGAGGACAAAGAGCGCGGCTGGCGCAGCGAGCCGAATCCCGAATGGCGCGCACGCACGCTCGCGGAAATCGAGGCGCTGGTCGCGCGCCGCAACGAAACGGAGCAAGCCCGATGAGCTACACCGCCGCCACCAAACCGACCTTCTACTTCATCGGCGTGACCACCGCGCAGAGTTCGATCATGCGCGTGTTCCCGGAATGGGCGCGCCATCTCGGCCTCGGCGACGTCGAAATGAAAGGCATCGACTTTCCGCTGCACGCGAGCCGCGAGGCGTACCGCGAGGCCGTCGAGTTTCTGCGCGACGATCCGCTGTCGCTCGGCGCGCTCGTGACCACGCACAAGATCGACCTGTACGCGGCCTGCGAGGATCTCTTCGACGAGATCGATCCGCACGCGCGCATCATGGGCGAGACCAGTTGTCTTTCGAAGCGCGACGGCAAGTTCGTCTGCCACGCGAAGGACCCGATCACCTCGGGTCTTGCGCTCGACGGCTTTCTGCCGCCCGAGCATTTCGCGCGCACCGGCGCGGAAGTGTTTTCGATGGGCGCGGGCGGGTCGACCATCGCCCTCACCTGGCATCTGATGCAGACGAGCCGGGGCGCGAACCGGCCGTCGCGCGTGATCGTCTCGAACCGCTCGGCGGCGCGTCTGGAGGAAATCGAGCGGATTCACCGCGAGCTGCATCTGGGCGTGCCGTGCGAGTACGTCGTCGCGCCGCTCCCGCAGGACAACGACGCCGTGCTCGCGCGGCTCTCGCCGGGCGCGCTCGTCATCAACGCGACGGGGCTCGGCAAGGATGCGCCCGGTTCGCCGCTCACGAACGCGGGCGTGTTTCCCGAGCGCGCCATCGCCTGGGATCTGAACTATCGCGGCGAGCTGGTGTTTCTCGATCAGGCGCGCGCCCAGCAAAGCGCGCGCGCCTTGCAGGTCGAGGACGGCTGGACCTACTTCATTTATGGCTGGACGCGCGTGATCGCCGAGGTGTTTCATATCGACATTCCGACGCGCGGCCCGGACTTCGACGAAATCTGCCGCATCGCCGCCGCGGCGGGCAAGCCGGCGCCCGCCAGACCGCTCGCCTGATCAAGAACGACCACCGAACCGACACTGAACCGAAGGATCGACGATGTATCTCGACAAATTCCGCCTCGACGGCAAGCTCGCCGTCGTGACCGGCGCCGCGCGCGGCATCGGCTTCGCCATCTCCGAAGCGCTGACGCAAGCGGGCGCGCGCGTGGTGCTCACGGACATGCATCAGGGCGCGCTCGACGAAGCCGTCGCGAAGCTCACGGCCGCAGGCGCGCAGGTCGAAAGCGAACGGCTCGACGTGACCGACGCGGCCGCCGTGCAGCGCGTGCACGACGCCGTGATCGCGCGCCACGGCCGCGTGGACGTGCTCGTGAACAACGCGGGCATCGCCATTTCGAACCATCCCGCCGAAACCATGAGCGACGAAGTCTGGGACCGCGTCATCGACGTGAATCTCAACGGCGTGTTCCGCTGCTGCCGCGCGTTCGGCAAGAGCATGCTCGAACACGGCGGCGGCAGCATCGTGAACGTCGGTTCGATGTCGGGTTTCGTCGTCAACCGGCCGCAGGAACAGGCGAACTACAACGCGTCGAAGGCGGGCGTGCATCACCTCACGCGCTCGCTCGCCGCCGAATGGGGCGCGCGCGGCGTGCGCGTGAACGCGGTCGCGCCCACGTATATCGACACCGAAATGAACAAGTACGTCTACGACGACCCGGAGATGTATCGCCACTGGGTCGGCGGCACGCCGATGAACCGGCTCGGCCGCGTCGACGAAGTCGCCTCCGTGGTGCTGTTTCTCGCCAGCGAGGCCGCGAGCCTGATGACCGGTTCGATCGTGCTCGCCGACGGCGGTTACGTGTGCTGGTAACGATGAGCGCCGCCATGCTGTCGATCGACGTCGATACCTTCGAGATGCCGCTCGCCGCGCAACTCGCGGCGCGCACGCGGCCTGCCGCGAAGCCGTTCACGCCCGCGCCGCCCGCGGGCGGCGTCGCGCTGAACTGGCTCGGCCAGGCGGGCTTCGTGATCGAGGGCGCGGGCTTGCGTCTGCTGATCGATCCGTATCTCTCCGATTCGCTCGCGCGCAAGTATCAGGGCACGCGTTATCCGCACCGGCGCATGATGGCCGCGCCGGTCGCGCCCGAAGATTTCGAGCACGTGGACCTCGTGCTGTGCACGCACCGTCACACCGACCACATGGACCCGGACACGCTCCAGCCGCTCGCCCGGCGCTTTCCGAAGCTGCGTTTCGTGGTGCCCGCCGCCACGCTCGACGAAGCCGTCAAGCGCTGTGGCGTGGATGTCGCGCGCCTGATTCCCGTCGATGCGGGCGAGCGCGTGGAGCCGCTGCCGGGCGTGCGGATCGCGCCGGTGCCGTCCGCGCACGAAACGCTCGATGTGGACGATCAGGGCCGCCATCCGTGGCTCGGCTATGTGATCGACGTGGCGGGCGTGCGCGTGTATCACTCGGGCGACTGCGTGCCGTACGACGGTCTGCATGAAAACGTGGCGGCCCTGCAGCCGCATCTCGCGCTGCTGCCCGTGAACGGCCGCGACGACGAACGCAGCGGCAACGGCGTGCCGGGCAACTTCACGCTCGACGAAGCCGTGGCGCTCTGCAAGCATGCGGGCGTGCGCGCGATGATCGCGCATCATCATGGCCTGTTCGACTTCAACACGCTCGATCCCGCCGTGATCGACACGCGCATCGTCGCGGAGCGCGGCGCACTCGCGCTCTATCGCGCGCGCACGCAATGCACCTGGCGTATCCGCGCAAACGCACAGACGGACCCACGGCAAAGCGGTTAGCCTGTCGATTCGACCGACAGGCATCACGCTTCCCTCGCGACCCGAACACATAGAACGATGATGGAGACAACCCCTTACCTTGCGATCGACGTGGGCACCGGCAGCGTGCGCGCCGCGCTCGTCGACGCCAGCGGCAAGATCCACCGCCTCGCCGCGCGCGAGCACGAACAGATCGTGCCGCGCTACGGCTGGTCCGAACAGCGTCCGCTCGACTGGTGGGCGGGCGCGGTCGAGGCGATCCGCGAAGTACTCGCCGCCGAGCCCGGCGCCGCGCAGCAGATCGCGGCGATCTGCGCGTGCGGGCAAATGCACGGCACCGTGCTGATCGACGCCGACGGCGAACTCACGCGCGACGCCGCGCCGCTCTGGAACGACAAGCGCTCGGCCGCGCAGGTCGACACGTTCCGCGCGCGCTACCGTAGCGCCGACCGCCTGCACGAACGCCACGACTACCTCGCGCGCACCGCGAATCCGCCCACGGCCGCGTGGCCCGCGTTCAAGCTCCAGTGGATCCGCGATCACGAACCCGACGCCTACGCGCGCGCGTCCACCGTTTTCATGCCGAAGGACTACGTGAACTTCCGCCTGACCGGCGAGCGCGCGTGCGACTGGAGCGACGCGTCGATGATGTTCCTGATGGACCCGCAAACGCGCGCCTGGTCGCCGGCGATGTTCGACGAACTCGGTCTCGACATCCGCAAGATGCCGCCGATTCGCGCGCCGCAAGCGCTGCTCGGCCACGTGACGCGCGCCGCCGCCGCCGCGACCGGTCTGCGCGAAGGCACGCCCGTGCTGGTGGGCGCGGCGGACTATCCGGCTTCGGTGCTCGGCTCGGGCGTCTACGAACCGGGCCTCGCCTCCGATATCACCGGCACCTCGTCGATCATCACGGTGATCGCCGACACGCCCATGCTGCATCCGGAAGTCTCGAACGTGGCCACCTGCGAAGGCTTGTGGGGCCGCTTCACGCTGCTCGACTCGGGTGGCGACGCGATGCGCTGGGCGCGTCGCGCGTTCCACGAAAACACGCTCTCGTACGAAGCCGTCGCGCGCAAGGCCGCCGAAGCGCCGGTCGGCGCGGAAGGTCTGTTTTTCCTGCCCTATCTGACCGGCGAACGTTTCGGCGATCATCCGAATTCGCGCGCGCAGTTCTTCGGCATCGCGGCGCGGCATGGACTCGCGCATCTGCATCGCGCGGTGCTCGAAGGCGTGGCGTTCGGCGTGCGCCGCCATATGCAGATGATCCAGCCAGAAGGCGTGCCGATCGAACGTCTGGTGGCGGCGAGCGGCGGCGCGAAGGCCGCACTGTGGCTCGACATCAAGGCGAGCATGTATCGCACGCCGATCCTCGTGCCCGCCGAAGTCGAATGCGGCGTGATCGGCTGCGCGCTGCTTGCGGCGACCGCATCGGGCCAATTCGGCACGCTCGGCGACGCCGTGCGCAAGTTCGTGCGCTTCGAGCGCGAAGTGCAGCCCGACCCGCGCGCGAGCGATCTCTACGACCGCATGATGCCGCTGTTCGAACGGCTCTACGTGAACGCGCAGCAGTTCTACGACGAACTCGACGCGCTGCAAGGAGAACGCGCATGAGCACACGCACCGGCACATCGCCGCGCGCGGTCCTCTGGGACATGGACGGCACGCTCGCGCTCAGCGAACCGCTCCACATGCGCACGCTGATCGCCGCGCTCGCGCACAACGGCGTGATCGCGGGCGACGAACTGCATCCGCTGATGTTCGGGCAGACCGGCAAAGCCGTGCACCGCATCGTGCAAGAGCGCTTCGGCATCGAAACCGGTTTCGCGGACTGGTCGGCGTTTCGCGCCGCGCATTATGTGGCCGAGGCGCGGCATCTCGTGCCGCGGCCCGGTGCGCTGGAAGTCTGGCGCGCCGCGCAGGCCGCCGGGCTGCGTCAGGCGATCGTCTCGAACGCGGGACGCATGCTGCTCGAAGCGAATCTGAACGCGCTCGGGCTGCAAGCGCCCGAACTCGTTTCCGTGAGCGCCAACGACGTGCGCCGCGGCAAGCCCGATCCCGAGTCCTATCTGCGCGCCGCATATTTGCTCGACGTGGACGCACGCGACGCCGTCGCCGTGGAAGACAGCCCGACCGGCGCCCAGGCCGCGCTCGCGGCGGGCATGCGCGTGCTCGGCTGGCCCGCGGAAGAAGCCCACGTCGCGCTGTTCCCGCCGCAGGTTCAACTCGTGCGCAGCGCCAGCGAACTCGCCGCCGCGCTCGGCCTCTCCCTTCCACCTTCGACCTCGCCACGATCATGCTGAAAACCAGTATCTTTCCCTCGCGCTACGTCCAGGGCGCGGGCGCGCTCGACACGCTCGACGCCGAACTCGCGCGGCTCGGCACGCGCGCCGCCTGTCTCGTCGACCGCAATGTCGCGAGCCTGCTCGAACCGTCGCTCGCGCGCGCCGACAAAGTCGCGCTGCAAGTGCGCGCGGTGGACGCCGCCTGCACCGAGCGCGCCGTCGCGGACACCGCCGACTGGATCCGTTCGAGCGGCGCGGACATCGTGGTGTCGTTCGGCGGCGGCAAGGTGATCGACACCGGCCGCGCCGCCGCCGACGACCTGCGCCTGCCGTTCGTCTGCGTGCCGACCATCGCGGCGTCCGACGCGCCGTGCAGCGCGCTCGCCGTGATCTACGACGAGGCAGGCCGCGTGGTCCGCGACCGCTTCGTGCGCCGCAATCCCGATCTCGTGCTGCTCGACACCGCCGTGATCGTGCGCGCGCCCGCGCGCTTCTTCATCGCGGGCATCGGCGACGCGCTGGCCACCTACTACGAAGCCGACGCCTGCCGCCGCGCCTACGCGCGCAATCTGTGCGGCGGACGCGGCACCGCGCTCGCCTTCGAGGCCGCCCGTCTGTGCCGCGACATGCTGTTCGCGCACGCGCCGCAAGCCGTCGCCGACTGCCGCGCCCAGCTCGTCACGCCCGACTTCGACGCCACGCTCGAAGCCACCGTGCTGCTCTCGGGCATCGGCTTCGAATCGGGCGGCGTGGCGGCGGCGCATGCGATCCACCATGGCCTCGCCGATCTGCCCTCGTCGCACAATCTGCTGCACGGCGAAAAAGTGGCGATCGGCGTGCTCGCCTCGCTGTTCCTCTCGACGGTGCCCGACGAAGAACGTCGGCGCGTTTTCGCCTTCTGCCGCGCGGTCGGACTGCCCACGCGCCTGCATCAAATCAACGTCGATGTCGCCGATACCGCTGCGCTTGAGATTGTCGCGGCGCGTGCCTGCCGCGCGGGCGAGATCATCCATAACGAACCTTACCCGGTCGAACCGGCGATGGTCGTCGCCGCGCTCAAGGCGATGGATGCGTATGCCGCGCGATTCGATTTCCATCACCAACATCAGGATACCGAATGATCACGACGCAAAAGCAGGAACTGCACGCCTTTCGCCCCGGCCTGTTCGACGGCCGCACCGTGCTGGTATCGGGCGCGACCAGCGGCATCGGACTCGCGATCGCCGACGGCTTCGCGTCGCTCGGCGCGCGCGTGATCGCAACCGGCAGCTCGGCCGCGAAACTCGACACGCTGCGCGCGGACACGACGCTCTCTGCGATCCGCTTCGCGCAGCTCGACGTGCGCGATGCACAGGCGATTCAGGATTTCGCGGCGCAAACGGAAACGCTCGACGTGCTCGTGAATGCGGCGGGCGTGGCGCGTCCGTTCGACGAATACCGCGACGACGTATTTCGCGAAGTGCTCGACGTGAACCTCACGGCGGCGATGCGTCTGTCGATGGCGCTACGCCCGCAACTCGAACGAACGAAAGGCTGCGTGATCAACGTCGCGTCGATGCTCAGCTATCTCGCCGATGTCGAAGTGCCCGCGTATTGCGCGAGCAAGACGGGCGTGCTCGGCCTCACGCGTTCGCTCGCGCATGCGTTCGGCGCAGCGGGCGTGCGCGTGAACGCGATTGCGCCGGGCTACCATCGCACCGATATGACGCGTCCGCTCTGGGAGTCGCCGGCCGCCGCGCAGAAGATCGCCGCCCGCAGCGCGCTCAAGCGCTGGGGCGAAGCCGAGGATCTCGTGGGCGCCACGCTGTTTCTGGCTTCGCCGGGCGCGGCGTTCATCACCGGTGCGACCTTGCCGGTCGACGGCGGATATGTTTCGGGTGCCTAAGCGTTTTCATTGAAGCGCGGTTTCATCGTATTGCTGACGCGCCATCCACCTTGAAGATCGCGACCGTCGCGCGCAGCGTTTCGGCCTGATCGGCCATCGCCTGCGCGGCGGCGCTCGCCTGCTCGACGAGGGCCGCATTCTGTTGCGTGACCTCGTCCATCTGCGTCACCGCCGTGTTGACCTGCTCGATGCCCGTGGTCTGCTCGACCGAGGCCGAGGTAATTTCGCCCATGATGTCGGTCACGCGCTGCACCGAACGCACGACTTCGTGCATGGTTTGGCCCGCGTCCTGCACGAGCGCCGAACCATTGCGCACGAACGAAGCCGACGTTTCGATCAGTTCCTTGATTTCCTTCGCGGCCCCGGCGCTGCGCTGCGCGAGCGTGCGCACCTCGCCCGCCACGACCGCGAAGCCGCGCCCTTCCTCGCCCGCGCGCGCGGCCTCGACCGCTGCATTGAGCGCAAGAATATTGGTCTGAAACGCAATGCCCTCGATCACGGCGATGATCTCGCCCACCTTCGACGAACTCGACGAAATATCCTCCATCGTGCTGACGACGCGGCGCACCACATCGCCGCCCGACGCCGCCGTCTGCGACGCCGTGCCCGCGAGCGTGCTGCCCTGACGCGCGTTGTCCGTGTTCGCCTTCACCGTCGACGTCAATTGCTCCATGCTCGCGGCAGTCTGTTCGAGCGAGGCGGCCTGCTCTTCGGTGCGTTGCGAGAGATCGAGGTTGCCCTGCGCGATTTCGCCCGCCGCCGACGCAATCGATTCCGCCGACGTCTTGATGTCCATGACGATGCGGGTCAACTGCGCGCGCATCGCTTCGAGCGACGCCATCAGGCTGCGCTCGTCGCCGCGCGCGAGCGTGATCGGCACGAGCAGATTGCCCTTCGCGATCTCGGCGGCGATGCGCTGCGCCTCGCTGGGCTCGCCGCCGAGCTGGCGCAGCACGCTGCGCGTGAGCACCACGGCCGTGACGATGGCGACCAGCACTGCCAGTGCGACCAGCGAGCCGACCAGCACGCGAATGCTCGCGTACGTGGCGACCGCGGACTTCTGCGACTTCGCGTTCTCCTCGTCGGCCTGTTCCGCCAGCGCGACCGCCTTCGCGAGCCACACGCGCTGCGGCGGCCGCGCTTCGTGCATGATCGTGCGGGTCGCGCCCGCGATGTCGTTGGCGAGTGCCAGATCGATGGCCTTGTTCATCGGCGGCATGGCCTGCGCTTCGAGTTGATCGACTTCGCCCAGCAGTTTGCGCTCGCTCGCGCTCGTGCCAGGTTCCTGCCGGAACATGTCGCGCAGTTGCCGCGCGGCGTCGGCGTAAATACGATCCTGATTCCGGATACGATCGACTTCGGCCAGCAAATCCGGACGATTCTCCAGAAACGCGAGATTGCGCACGGCAATCGCGCGATCCTGAATCGACGACTTCAACAGATTGGCGAGCCGCGATTCGGTATTGTTGACGCGCGCGATCTCGTCGAGCCGGTCGTTCAGTTGCGACAATCCATAGAACGCCACGCCAGCCACGCCGAGCAGCAACACCGTCAGCAACGAAAAACCGGCAATCAGACGAGTCGACAGCTTCAATCCCTTCATACGCCTCCCACGGCAAATGCGCGTCCCGCGGACGTGCTGGATACGTCTGTGGTTACGGCAGCGCGTCGGGCTTCTGAAGGGTTTTGGAAAGCTTATTTTTATATGAATGCGCGCAAAGGTTTGCGTCCCGCTTCATTGCATGCGCGGCAATTCAGGCGGCCGATAAAATAGCGTTCGATTCAGCGACAAAGCGTCGCTGGGCGTGCGCTCGGCGCGATGCGTAATGCGTGATACCTGATTGCGCCGATCGGCAACGTTGCCAGGAGAAACCGGATTCCATGAGACCGTATCGCGAACCCGTGAACCTGATTTTCGACCGCGCCAATGCGGGCTGGCTGGGCTATGTGCTGTACACGGCGGCGAGCTGTTACCTGCTGATGCTCTCGGTCGATCCGCTCGTCACGCAGGCGCTCGCGGTGAACTTTCGCAGCGACCACGCCGCGCCGCCCATGACGCCGTTTCATTGGGCGGGCGTGGGACTGGCAGCGTGCGTCTATGGCGCGGGCGCGGTCTACGCAGGCTGCATCGCGCACGCCGGCAAACTGCGCATGACGCGCGCCGAATTGCTCGCGGCATTGAGCTGGGCAACGGTGGCGCGCGGCATCGCGCTGTTCCTGCTCCCGCTCGTCGCGGCCTTCGCCACGGGAGCGGGGTTGATCGCGGCGGGCATTCACGGCTCGGCGCTGCCGCTGGTCGCGATCGGCGTCGTGCTCGCGAACTGGCTGTGTTTCAGGGCCGTGGCATGGTGGCGGCCGCGCTCCTCGTCACGTTCACGATAACTCAGGGCTACTGACAATCGGCGTGCGGATCAGCAGATACGGCGGCTGACGCAAATCCTTGCCGCCATTGAAACCGGGCAATCGATTCCATTGCCCGAGCGTGCACCAGACATGCGTGGCATCCGCGAAGATGCCGTCGGGCCACACGATACGCGGATCGCGCACCACCACGTCCATGCTGCCGTCGGGCGAAAGCCGCATGATCGCGTCATGCTCGCCCGCCGTCAGGTAGAGACGATTGGCGGCATCGGTCGCGAGTCCGTCGGTCATCACCTTCTCGCCGTGATCGACGACACCGGCCGCGAGTTGCGCCTCGGTCGCGTCGAAGTTCGCCAGCAGATCGGTCGCGATGCTGTAGAGCCGGCGGCTCGTCAGCGGCGAATAGTAAAGCCGCGTGCTGTCCGCGCTGAGCGTGATGCTGTCCGCGCCACCGACCGGAAAAGTCGGATGCGCCGCGTCGTAACGCAACGGCCGCCCTTCGAGCACGGCGCGAAAACCCGCTTCGGGCTGGGTCGAACGATGCGCGGCGAGCACGCGGCGCTGCCGCCCCGTCGCGATGTCCACCACCACGAGCGCGCCCGTGTGCCCGAACGACGAATCGGCGACATACGCCGTGCCGCGCGCGCCGTGCGTGAGATCCACGCGCAGATCGTTCATGTGGCTGTCCTCGCGCATCGCGGGCGGCGTCAGCACGATCGTCGCGATCACGCGGTCGGTCGCCGGATCGATGCCGATCACCTTCGCCGCGCCCGGCGCGATCGGCTGGCCCGCGAGCTTGCCGTCGTCGATGGCCCAGAGGCGTCCTTCGCTGTCGGTCGTCATGCCGTGGATCGACATGAGCCGCTGCTCGGGCGGACGTGAGGAAGGCAGGCTCATCGCGGCGTCCGGATAGGGAATCAGCGTGCCGTTGCGCAATTCGGCGAGCGTGGCCTCGCGGTGATTGTCGGCGTGTCGCGGAAAGCCGACAAAGACGCGCCCCGACGGCGTCACCGCGATACCCGACGGCCCCGCCCCGGAAAACGCGGCGACGATCTCGAACTCGCCCGCAGGCGCGCTGTCGCCCGACACGGTTCCGGCGGCGCGCGCGCTCGCAGGCAACGCGGCGGCGAGCGCCGCGCCGGCCGTCGCGGCAAACAGATCGCGGCGCTTCAATGGAAGTCTCCCTTGAACCTGTCGACGGCGGCTTGCGCGCAGGCTTCGTCCTTGTCGCCGCCGGGTGCGCCCGACACGCCGAGTCCGCCGATGGCCGTGCGATTCGCGGTGCGCAACGTCACGCCGCCCGGAATGAACAGCACTTCCGGCTCGGTCGCGAGCACTGCGCCATCGAGCGGCCCCGTCACTTTTGCGGCGATCAGCGCGCTCGTGCTGTCCTTGTCGAACGCAAGGCCATAGGCGTACGCCGTGTACGCCTTGCGATACGACACCGATAACGACTGCAACGGGACCGTATCGCCCTTGATCACGGCCTGCTGATGGCCCGAGGGATCGACCACCGTGGCCGTCACCGAATAGCCCTCGCTCGCGCAGACGCGCACGGCCTCCGCCGCCAGCGCCTGCGCGGTTTGCCAGCGCAGCTTTTGCGTGCTCACGAGATTCGAGTCCGCGGCGTGCGCGGCGGACGCCGCGCTCAACAGCAACGCCGCCGCGCACGCGATCCGCGCGGCGCGTCGTTTCGGCTTTTGCATCATGGGAATCGCCTGCATCACGGGTCTTGCCTCCCTTCGTCGAACGGAAAAATGCTGCAACGCACGAATTTTCCAATGCTGCGCCGCATCGAAAAATGGTTAAATCCCGGAAACAGCTCCCGGCTTTTCCGTGGAATCCCATGCATGCCATTACCGAACTGGAAGTGTTTGTCGAGGTCGTGCAGCAAGGCAGTTTCTCGGCGGCGGCGCGGCGTCTGGGCCTTGCGTCGTCGGTGATCGCCGATCGCGTGAGCGGGCTCGAAAAGCGTCTCGGCGTGCCGCTGCTGCTGCGCACGACGCGGCGTCAGTCGCTGACCGAAGCGGGCGAAGCCTATTTCGACGAGGCGCGGCGCATTCTCAGCGACCTGACCGCGCTCGAGCATCGCGTGACCGAAAGCGCGCGCGCGGTGCGCGGCACGCTGCGCGTGACCGCGCCGAATCCGCTCGGCCACGCGTGGATCGCGCCGTTCATCGAGCAGTTCGCCGCGCGCTATCCCGAGATCGCCCTGCATCTGACGCTCGACGATCGTTATGCGGATATCGTCGCCGAAGGGTTCGACGTCGCCATTCGCGGCGGTCCGAGCGTCGATGCCAATCTGATCGGCCGCCATCTCTTCGATACGCGGCGCGTGGTCGTGGCGAGCCCCGCGTATCTCGTGCGGCACGGCGCGCCCGCGCGACCGGAAGAGCTCGCCGCGCATCGCTGTCTCGTGTTCAATACGCAGCCGCATCTGTTCGCGGAGTGGCGTTTCGGACGCGGCGAGCAAGCGCGCAGACAGCGCATCGCGGGCGCGCTCGCGAGCACGAGTTCGACCTTGCCGGTCACGTGGGCGCTCGCGGGACTCGGGCTCGCGCAGAAGTCGTGGTGGGAGGTCGCGCAGCACGTCGCGGATGGCCGGCTCGTGACCGTGCTCGACGCGTTCGAGCCGGAACCCGCGAGTTTCTACGCGATCCATCCGGTGAATCGCTCGCGCTCGCGCAAGGTGGCCTTATTCGTCGATCAATTGGTGGAGAGTCTTGCGCCGCTCAATCGCGCGTGAGGTTTGGCGAATTTTCCCGATGTTTTTGAGCATTTGCCCGCATGATGTACAATTGATCGCAATAGCGCAATGTGTTGCGCTGCACATTAATCGACGGATACTGTTCTGTTGAATGCGCCACGCGAGCTCGATCATCCTGCGAGCCGCGGCGGCGACCCGAACTGAAGTGCCAGGGGAGACACTGGCACCTTCCCCCAAAGTGCGGCTATAGATCGTGCGGCAACCCCAAAGAACACGCGCTACGCGGCGGCTCTCACCGGCTCACGCGTCATGCGGGTTCAGAACGAGGCGACTGCCATGACCCATCTCCGTCACAACGCTCCGCTGCGCTCGCGCGGACCGCGTCGTACCGCTCCCTGTGCCGCTTCCTGCGGCCGCTTTCCGTCTGCCTGCTCGCCCGCACGGCCGACCGTCTGAGTTCTCCGTTTCGCTCACGTACGCATCACGTACAAATCACGCACGAGGTCACGCGATTCACGCGGCCTGCCCGCTGATTGACGCTGCATTTTGCTTTTTGCTCGCTCCGTCATTCGTGTGATGTCGCGCTGATTCAACGTTGATTCGCGCCGAAATGCGTTGCTTCGCCCATGCGATTTCCACCGTGCTTGCATGGTAATTCGCATTGCGAAATAAATATGCACGCCCATACGCGCAGTTCGCGCTATCCGCACGCCGCTGCTTCTCTCACACGCACGGCGGCGCGGACGCGGCTGCGCCACGCCCAGAGAAACCACGCCCATGTTCACCCACGCTACTGTCTTGCCGCCTTGCCCGTCGATCGTTGGAGGCGCCGTATGAGCACCACGTCACTCGACTCGGCCCCCGCGCAGCGCCTGAAACCCGATGCCTACATGACGTTGATCGCCGCCGTTGCCGCCATCGCGGGCGGACTTTACGGCTACGACACCGGCATCATTTCCGGCGCGCTGCCGCTCATCGCGCGTGAGTTCTCGCTCGACTATCGCGCCCAGGAACTCGTCGCCGCGATCATCCTGCTCGGCGCGGTGATCGGCTCGCTCGCCTGCACGCGCCTGTCCGCCTCGCAAGGACGCCGACGCGCCATCATGATGATTTCCGCGCTCTATTCCGTGGGCGTGCTGGCCGCCGCATGCTCGCCGAACGTGACGTGCCTCGCGCTCTCGCGCTTCGTGATCGGCCTCGCCGTGGGCGGCTCGACCCAGGTCGTGCCGACCTATATCGCCGAACTCGCGGAACCCGACAAGCGCGGCCGCCTCGTCACCTATTTCAACTGCGCGATCGGCGTGGGCATTCTGCTCGCCGCGATCGTCGGCGTGGCGGGCGAGCATGTGTTTACATGGCGATGGATGATCGGTGTGGCGCTCGTGCCGTCGTTGTTACTGCTCGCGGGCATGAGCCGTTTGCCGCGCAGTCCGCGCTGGCTCGTCGAGCACGACCGCGTGCGCGATGCGCGCATCGAACTCGCGAAGGTGCGCCACACGCGCGAACAGGTGCGTGAGGAAATCGCCGACATGATGGAAATCGCCCAGCAGCATCACGACGAAGGCGGCGCGCACGGCTGGCGCGCGCTCGCGCAACCGTGGGTGCGTCCCGCGCTGATCGCCGGTCTGGGCGTGGCCGCGTTCACGCAACTCACGGGCATCGAGATGATGATTTACTACACGCCCACTTTCCTGCGCGATGCGGGCTTCGGCGACTCGGCGTCGCTCTGGGCCGCGCTCGGCGTGGCGCTCACCTATCTCACGATGACGCTGCTCGGCAAGTTCAGCATCGACCACCTCGGCCGCCGCGCGCTGAGTCTCGCGACGCTGCCGTTCGCGGCCGCAAGTCTGTTCGTGCTGGGCGCCGTGCTGCATTTCCATCTCGCCGGCCACGCGCAGCAATGGTGGGTGGTCGCCTGCCTGATCGTGTTCATGGTCTTCAACTCGGGCGGCATCCAGGTGATCGGCTGGCTCACGGGCGCCGAAATCTATCCGCTGCCGATACGCGACAAGGCGGCCGGCGCGCACAGCGCGATGCTCTGGGGCTCGAATCTGATCCTCACCGGCACCGCCCTTTCGATGACCAGACTGCTCGGCGTGGGCGGCGCGATGTGGGTCTACGGCAGCCTCAACGTGCTCGCGTGGATCTTTATTTTCTTCGTCATGCCCGAAACGCGCGGACGCAGCCTCGAAGACATCGAGCGCGCGCTGCGCGACGGCAGCTTCACCCCGCGCGCCAGCGCCTGATTTACAAATGGAACGACATCTCATGCAAGCCACACCGAGCGGCCGCCTGCCGCAAGCCCGCTTTCTGATCTGCGATTGCGACGGCGTGCTGATCGATAGCGAAGCCATCGCGGAACGCATCATCGTCGAGCGGCTCGAAGCGTTCTGGCAGCGCGACGATATCGCCGATACCGTGCGTCCTTTGCTCGGCATGCGCACGCGGCCGCTGCTGGAGCGCGTCGCCGACACGCTCGGCCATGTCATTCATGCCGAAACCCTCGCCAGCATCGACACCGCCGTGCGTCGCGGCGCCGTGCTCGCGCCCGTGATCGAGGGCGTCGACACAGCACTCGGCGCGATCGCGCTCGGCAAAGCCTGCGCGAGCAACAGCAACGCCGACTACGTGTCGAGCGCGCTGCAACGCACGGGCCTCATCCGCCACTTCGCCGACCGCGTGTTCACCGCCGATCAGGTCGCGCATCCCAAGCCCGCGCCCGACGTCTATCTCGCCGCCGCGCATCGCGTGGGCGTCGCGCCCGCACATTGCCTCGTGGTCGAAGACAGCGTGACCGGCGCGCGCGCCGCCGTCGCCGCCGGCATGACCGTGCTCGGTTTTGCCGGCGCGAAACATCTGCCCGGCGATCAGATCCGCAAACTGCTCGACGCGGGCGCGAGCCTCGTGTTCGAGCGCATGACGCAGTTGCCGTCGATCGTAGCGTCGATCGTCGACGGTCATTCGCGCGACTCGCAGCACATCGCGCCCCACACGCATCAGGATTACGCATGACACACACCACACATCGCCCGCTCTCGAACGCCACGCTCGCACACTTCGACGCGGACATCGCCGTGCCGGGCTACGACCGCACCGCGCTCGTAGCGGGCATCGCCCATATCGGCGTCGGCAACTTTCATCGCGCCCATCAGGCGCGTTACGTCGACGACTGCCTGCACCTGCCCGACACCGAGCAATGGGGCATTTGCGGCATCGGCCTCGGCAATGGCGCGTCGGCACGCGCGAAAGCCGCGGCGCTGCGCGCCCAGGACGGCCTCTACTCGCTCAGCGAAATCGGCCCGGACGGACGCGAGGACGTCCGCATCGTCGGCGCGCTGATCGACTATCTGCATGCGCCCTCCGACCCGGAAGCGGTGCTCGGCAGGCTCGCCGATCCCGCCATCCGCATCGTCTCGCTCACGATCACCGAAGGCGGCTACAACTTCGACGAAGCGACGGGCGATTTTCGCTTCGACGAAACCGATATCGCGCACGATCTCGCAGGCGGCCCGCCGCGCACGGCGTTCGGCTTCATCGTCGAAGCGCTGCGCCGACGACACGACGCGGGCGTCGATGCCTTCACGGTGATGTCCTGCGATAACCTGCGTCAGAACGGCGACACGGCTCGCCGCGCGGTGCTCGCCTTCGCGGGCGCGCGCGACCCCGAACTCGCGAACTGGATCGCGCAACACGCGACGTTTCCGAACAGCATGGTCGATCGCATTGCGCCGCAAGTCACGCCGTCGATGCAGGCGCGCGCCCACGCACGAACCGGCGACGACGCGCCTGTGATCGCCGAAACGTTTACGCAATGGGTCATCGAAGATCGGTTTAGCTGCGGACGTCCGCCGTTCGAGCGCGTGGGTGTCGAACTCTGCGACGACGTCTCGGAGTGGGAGGCCATGAAAGGCCGCATGCTCAACGCTTCGCACATGCTGCTGGCCTATCCGGCGCTGCTGCTCGGGCATCGGCTCGTGCACGACGGCATGGCCGATCCGGATATCGCCGCGCTGTTGCGCGTTTTCATGACGCGCGACGTCGCGCCGATTCTGCCGTGGCCGCCGGGCGTCGATGGCGGCGCCTACATCGACAACACGATCGAACGCTTCGGCAATGCCGCGCTCGCGGATCAACTAGCGCGCGTGGCGCACGACGGCGCGTCGAAGATTCCGGTGTTTCATCGCAAGACGATTGCGAAACTCGAACGCGACGGCCGCGATATTTCGCGCGCGGCGCTGCTGCTCGCGTGCTTTCAGCAATATCTCGCAGGCACCGACGATCGCGGCGACGCGTTTGCCGTGAATGAAACACGCCTCGACGCGCAAGACTGGGCGCTGCTTGCAAGCGGCGATCCGCTGGCGATGTTGCGCATGTCGCCATTCGTGGGACTCGGCCTCGATCATAGCGAGCGCTTCGTCGCGCGTTTTCTGCAACTGCGCGCGTGGATCGCGGCGCGCGCAACGCGCCAGGCGATTCGCGACGTCGTGCAATCAAGCGGCGAAGGCTGACATTCGCGCGTTAAACGGCGCGAAATCAGGCGCGCGCGCGGACCGGTTCGCGCGCCTGAACCGATCACATGACGCGCACGCCGCAATCGCCGATCAGCATGACCGCCTGATCGACCGAAAGAATCGTGCCTTTCAGATGCTGCAAAACATCCGATAAACGCAGCCCGCTCAAATCGACGGAACGCAGGTCCGCGCCGTCGAAACGCGTATTGAGCAGGCGCACGTTGCCGAGGCTGCCGCCCTCGAAAACAGCGTCGCGAAAGTCGCAATCGGCGAGATCGGCATCGGAGAAATTCAATTGTTCGAGCGTCTGTTTTCTAAACGACAAACCTCGAAGCGTGGCGCCCACGAGCAGCGAATCGTGAAAGCTCAGGCCCAATGCGCGGGTGTCGATGAAACGCGCGCCTGTCAATTTCACTTCGGTAAATACGGTTGAAGCGAGTTTCGCGCCGGTCCAGTCGGTATTGTTCAGATCGCTGCGAATAAAGCGTGCGTCGCCCGCATTCGCATAGCGGAAACTGGCCGCCGCGCCTCGACAGCCAATCCAGCGGGTGCGCGATAAATCGCTGTGCTCGAAGCGGGTTTGCCCGATCGTGCATTGCGCGAATCGCGCCGCGTGGAAATCGATATTGGAAAGATCTTCGCCGTCGAACTGGCAGCGCTCGAAAGTCGGCTCGTCGCCGGACTCACGGAGCGCGCGAGCGAGGTCGTCGCGATCGAAATGCGTGTCGCTGAATACTACGCCGTTGCCGGCCGCCGGATCGTTTGCGTGATTGCGCATCGGTACACATCCCCATTCGTGCGGGGCGCGCAGTCCATACCCTCGCGCGCCCCCTCAACTTGTGAAAGTCAGGTTGACGCCGTGGCATGCATAGAACCCCTCGCGGGGCGCAGGAGATACCAACCTGCCACTCTATTTTCGGCGACACGAATTCTACCGCCCGCGCGATCCGCTTCGCAATGACCCGCGTGCGAATCGTGCGAATCGTGCGGATTGTGTGGATCGTGCGGGCCGGATGTCTAGAACTCCTGGCGAGTCGGCCGGATCACGATTTCGTTGATATCGACGTCGCCCGGCTGTTCGATCGCAAACGCAATCGCGCGCGCCACCGATTCGGCCGGCACCGCCTGCTTGTAGAAGTCGAGCACCGTTTGCTGCGCCGTGCCCGTTGTGCTGAGTTTCAGCTCGCTGTCGACGGCGCCCGGCTCGATCGACGTCACGCGAATATTCTCGCCCACTTCCTGGCGCAGCCCTTCCGAAATCGCACGCACGGCGAATTTGGTGCCCGAATAAACCGTGCCGCCCGGCGCGAAAACCTTGATGCCCGCGACCGAACTGAGATTGATGAAATGGCCGCTTTGCTGTTTCAGAAAACGCGGCAGCGCGGCGGCAA
This sequence comes from Paraburkholderia tropica, assembly GCF_900109265.1. Taxonomy (GTDB): domain Bacteria; phylum Pseudomonadota; class Gammaproteobacteria; order Burkholderiales; family Burkholderiaceae; genus Paraburkholderia; species Paraburkholderia tropica. The sequence continues at coordinate 469,477 of NZ_FNZM01000003.1, read as the reverse complement.
TGCCATAGAGCGTGCCTTTGATATTCACGTCGATCATCGCGTCCCATTCGTCCGTATTCACTTCGGCCATCGGACGAATCGGCATCAGCCCCGCATTGTTGATCAGCACGTCGAGACGCCCGAAATCGGCGACGACGGCCGACACCACGCTCTCGACCTGCGCCTTGTCGGTGACGTCGAGCGCGTACGCTTTCGCGCGCCCGCCCGCCGATTCGATTTCCGCGACCAGAGCATCGAGGCGATCCGTGCGCCGCGCGGCGACCGCCACGTGCGCGCCCTGCGCCGCGAGATGACGCGCGGTCACTGCGCCAATGCCGCTGCTTGCGCCGGTAATCAGCACGACCTTGCTTTCAATGTTATTGCTCATCACAGCACCTCTTCGGTGGAAAGACGTTGGGATTCACTGTACGTCGGATAATCGGTAAAGCCTTTTTCCGTGCCGCCGTATAGCGTTGAGGCATCGACTTGATTCAGCGGCCAACCGTTGGCAATACGCGCGGGCAAATCGGGATTCGCAATAAAAGGACGGCCGAACGCAATCAGATCCGCGAGACCGCTTGCGAGCAGACGCGCGCCGCGTTCCGCCGTGTAACGCCCCGCATACAGGATGCGGCCACGGAAGGTCTCGCGCACGGCGCGGCGGAATTCGATCGGCAGATCGGGGGCGTTGTCCCAGTCGGCTTCCGCGATCGAGAGATAGGCCACGTCGAATTCGTCGAGAATCTTGATGGCCTCGATATAGGTCGCATGCGGATCCTCTTCGACAAGGCCGATATACACGCGGTCCTCATCGGTACCTGCAAACAGCGGGGCAAAACGCACGCCGAGGCGGCCCGGACCGACGACCTTCGTCACCGCCTCGACGATCTCCCGCAAAAAGCGTAGACGGTTTTGCAGCGAACCGCCGTATTCGTCGTCACGCTGATTCGAATGCGCCGAAATAAACTGGTTGACGAGATAGCCATTGGCCGCGTGAATCTCGACGCCGTCGAAACCCGCAGCAAGCGCGTTACGCGCGGCCTGTGCATACAGTTCGACGATCTCGCGGACTTCCACCGTGCTCAGCGCACGCGGCACCGGGGGCGCGATCAGCGTGCCGGTGTCGGGACCGGTCGCAATGAACGCTTTCGCTTGCTCCGCCTGGAGCGCCGACGGCGCAATCGGTGCCGAACCGTCCGGCTGCAGCGCGTTGTGCGAAACGCGGCCCACGTGCCAGAGTTGCGCGAACATGATGCCGCCCGCTTCGTGCACGGCATCGGTCACCTTGCGCCAGCCCGCGATTTGCGCCTCGGTATGGATGCCGGGCGTCCACGCATAACCCTGGCCGCGCGGCTCGATCTGCGTACCTTCGCTCACGATCAGACCGGCGCTCGCGCGCTGACGATAGTATTCGGCCATGAGGTCGGTGGCGACGTCGCCGTCGCGCGCGCTGCGCTGACGCGTGAGCGGCGGCAGCACGATGCGGTTCTTCAGTCGATACGGTCCGAGCGTGACGGCGTCGAAAAATTCGGAGTGCTGCATGATGAGTCCTTGAAACGTGTTGCGAGAGGGTGCGGGCTGAATCGCCCGCGCCGCGTGAAAGAGATGTAGTCGCTTGAATCGACGGAGCCCTGTGCCGGGCTCTCGTTGTGATGTGATTAGCGCTTGCCCTTGAGCGCCGGATGCGCGAGCAACTCGAGCGCGGCCGGACCGGACGAGGCCGGATTCTGGCCGGTGATCAGCACGCCGTCGGTCACGACATACACCGCCCAGTCGCCGAGCTTCGAATAGATGCCGCCCTTCGCCTTCAATTCGTCTTCGACGAGGAACGGCACCACCTGGGTCAGGCCTACGGCTTCTTCTTCGGTATTCGTGAAGCCCGTCACCTTGCGGCCTTCCACGAGCGGACGGCCGTCCGGCGCCTTCGCGTGACGCAGCACGCCCGGCGCGTGGCACACCAGCGCAGTCGGCTTGCCGGCGGCGAAGAACGACTGGATCAGCGCGATCGAAACCGGATCTTCGGCCAGATCCCAAAGCGGGCCGTGGCCGCCCGGATAGAAGACCGCGTCGAAGTCCTCGTGCGAGACGCTGTCGAGACGCACGGTCGCCGCAAGCTGCGCCTTCGCCACGGCGTCGGCCTGGAAGCGATGCGTCAGTTCGGTCTGGAACGCCGGCTCGTCGCTCTTGGGGTCGAGCGGCGGCTGACCGCCTTGCGGCGAAGCGAGCACGATCTGCGCGCCCGCGTCCTGGAACGCATAGTACGGCGCGGCCAGTTCTTCGAGCCAGAAGCCCGTCTTGCGTCCGGTGTTGCCCAGTTGATCGTGCGAGGTCAGAACCATCAGGACTTTCATGTTGCTTCTCCGTCGAGCGAGGCAATGCGCCCCATATAGTAGACCGGTCGTCTAGTAACCGGGCCTAAAAAAGGCACTTCAGAGGAAGTGCCTGAAAAACCGTTGTTGCGCCGATCAGACCGGCAGATGCAGCGTGCGTCGCGTGGTTTCGAGCGCGACTTCGAAAGGCTGCAGGTTGCGCACGATCTTGACCATCACGCTGGCGCCGAGCCAAAGCTGATACAGACTTTGCGCGACGACGCGCGGTTCGGCGTCCACCGTGAGCGAGCCTTCCGCGACGCCTGCCTCGATCGCCCGCGCCAACCGCGCGACGACCCCGGCCGTGCCGCGATTGAGCGCCGCCCGCATGGGCTCGGACATATCGGCCACTTCCGCGCCCAGCTTGACCGCGAGGCATTTGCCCTGGCAGTCGAAAAACGACTGCGTTTCGCGCCAGATCTGCCAGTACTGCATGAGCCGCGCAGCCATGGTCATGCCGGGCAGGCTCAGCGTCTTGTCGAGTTCGGCCAGGTAGTCCTCGAAATAATTTTCGAGCAGCGCCACGCCGAACGCGTCCTTCGACGCAAAGTAATAGTAGAACGACCCTTTCGGCACGCCCGCCGCGGCGAGAATCTCGCTCAGGCCCACCGCTGCGAAACCTTTCGCGCCGATGATGCTCTGCCCGATCGCGATGATCTTTTCGCGAACGTCAGCGGTTTCGGGGGTGTTGATCGTTTCCATGGGTCGCACTATGACACGTAGTCGACCGGTCGTCTAGTAGTTTTTTTGGGGGGATTGTCAGGACCGGTTGAGTCCCGATCCGTCACGTACGCCTGTTCGTTGCCTACTCGTCGCCGTATTCGGTGTGCAACCCGGACGTATCGAAGCTCTGATGCGCCGGCACCGAAACGCCCACCACGCGCACATCCTTGGGCGGAATGTGCTGATTGGTTTCGGACGACCAGATCCGCGTGGTGTTGGCGGCCTGCGGCATCGCCGGTTCCATCGACTGTTTGTAGGGCTCGTCGTTGATTCTCGCGGGCGCGTTCTCGCCGCCGCTTTCCGCGCGCCAGTAGGTCGAGCCGGGATCGCCATCGAAGCGGCCGAGGAACGCCTCACGCTTCACGCGCGCTTCGAGTTGCACGCCGACCCGACGGTTGTTCGCGGGCTCGTTCGAATACTTGAGCGCGATGTTCGGATCGTGTGCGTACTTCAGCTTGCCGATCGAATCCGAACTGGGCATGGGTTCATAGGACGCCGCGCCGAGCCGTCCGCCGCCATGGCTCGGGTCGAGACCGTTCGCCTTGATGCCGGCGAGGTTCGAGGCCGGCGTGCCATGCGTGACGTACACATACTTGTCGTCGTAATTCTTGAGCTCGTTGACGAGCGGGAAAAACTGCGTGTCGTTCGTGTCGTTGTGTATCAGATTCGGGTTGCGGCCAGCGGACGCGTTCTGCGCTCCCTGGCTGCCCTGACTCGCGCGAAAACGCGACGGCCCCGCCTCGTTGCCGGACGCATTGCTGTCAACGGAACCCGAACGACTGCGCGACGACAGCGCCGACAACTGCGAGGGCATCTGCGACGTCGATGCGCTGGTGTGATCTGGGCGCGGCGTGTGGGTGTCGTTGCCGGTTTGCTGGATGCCGGACTGCGAAGCGTGGGAAAGTTTGTCGACTTTCATGAACCAATCTCGGGATGCACTGTGCCGACCTTAGCGGCACACGCACCACTCGTCGCAACGACAGGCGAAGTGAGGCGGCGGCATGCGAAGTGTTCATCGGCTTCGCCCTGCGCTGCACACTTCGTTTGGAATAGCTTCTGCTTCTGTGGGCCCGGCGCGGCCATCCCACGTCAGACCGCAGACGCACCACGCGGCAGCGCCCGTGATCGGCGACGAACCTCGGATGGCGAACACTGATACGCCGATTTCGTCGAGCAATCGAAAGCGTGTAGCGGAACACCGTTTTTTAAGGCTTCACCGAAAACGCGGCACACCACCTGCTTCCCGAAGCATGCGTTCCCAACTCTTCAGGAGAATCAGGATGAATGCCATCCAACGCACAGCCGTTGTCGCCGCACTCTTCGCCACGCCGATCGTCGCGCTCGCGCAAACCGCGCCGTCGTCTGATTCGCTCACGCGCGCGCAGGTGCAGCAGGATCAATTGCAGATGCGTCAGGCCGGCTACGACCAGTCGGTCGGCGACCAGGCGTCGTATCCGCGTCAGGTGCAGGCGGCCGAAGCGCGTATCGGCGCGCAGCAGGTCAGCGCCGCCTCGACGGGCGGCTACGGCGGCGTCGCGCCCGGCTCGTCGGCCTGGGGTCCCAACCGCTTGCCGGAGCAGTCGTCCGGCGCGACCGTCCAGCCGGCGCACACCGGCACGACCGGCCTCAAGCCGGTTTACTTCGGCCAGTAAGTCCAGGCGGTCTTGCTCGCATAACGGCGGTCGCGGCACGCTTTCTGCTGTTCGGTGCCAGACACACGACACGCGCGGCGTCGGGCATAGAGTCCGGCGCCGCGCTCCAACCGGACAGCGGAGGCATCATGGACGAGACACGCCGACTGGATGCGCGAGAAGACGCACAATACGCCGCGGAGCGCGCCCTGCAAGCACCCTATGAACGCAACGGCAGATCACGCTCCGCCGTCTCATGGTCCGCTGTGATCGCGGGCGCCGTCGCGATGGCCGCGTTCGCGCTCATCCTGCTCACGCTCGGAACCGGGCTTGGGCTGTCGTCGCTTTCGCCGTGGCCGGGTAGCGGCGCGCATGCGAAAGCGTTTGGCTTCGCCGCCATCGTCTGGATCTGCGTGACGCAAATCATGTCGGCGGGTCTGGGCGGCTATCTCGCGGGTCGCCTGCGGCGCCACTGGCCGGGCATCGGCACCGACGAGACGCACTTCCGCGACACCGCACACGGTTTTCTGGCGTGGGCGCTCGCCACTTTGCTGACCGCCTTCGTGCTCACCTCCGCGCTCTCGGGCATCGCTCGCGAAGGCGCGAGCGCGCTGGCCGCGCATGAAAGCGCGTCGGGCAGCGCGCCGCTCGCGAGCGGTTTGTCCACGCTCGATCGCGGCAATGCGCTCGCCGCGTATCGAAGCTGGCCGATGGGTTATCTGATCGACGGCATGCTGCGCCCCGTCGCGGATGCGCCGGCACCCGCCGCGCAAAATGCGGACACGGCCCTCACGACCGTCGAACAAAAGCAGGAAATCGCGCGCATCTTCCTCAACAGCCTGCCCGCGAACGGCGCGCTCTCCGCCGAGGACAGCGACTACGTCACGCGCATCGTCGCGCAACGCACCGGCCTCTCGCCCGCCGATGCCCGCGCTCGCGTCACGACGACCTGGACGCGCTTGCAGGACAAGACGAACCAGATCGACAACGCCGCGCGCGCAGCCGCCGACACGGCGCGCAAGGCCACCATCCACGTCACGTTGTGGCTGTTCGTTTCGCTGCTGCTGGGCGCGTTCGTTGCCAGTCTGATGGCGACGGTGGGCGCACGCATGCGCGAATGGTGATGCGTGCTTGACGCCTGTTTGAAGGCATCGCAACGATCTTTTCTCTTCCAAACGCCAGGAGACTGACATGCGCTCGATTCTTCTTTATCTGTTCGGTGTGCCGATTCCCATCATCATTCTGATCGCGCTGTTCTGGCATTGACTGCGCGAACACGGGCTACTGGCTGGAGCGCTCCGCATGCGCGGGTTCGGTCGGGTTTTGCGGGTGCCGCGCTGGAAAGCCCGTGCTTTTCGCGAGCCACACCGTCACGAACGTGACGCAGAGCAGGCCCAGCAGCACCGGAAAAAATGCGGCGATACTGAAGCGGTCGAGCAACACGCCGCCAATCATGCCGCCACCCGCGATCGCCGCGTTCCAGACCGTGACGAGCACGGCTTGCGCGGCGTCGGTGGCCTCGCCCGCTGCATGGGCGAGCGCCGTTTGAAACAGCGTCGCCGCGCCGCCGAATGCGAGCCCCCACGCGGCCACGCTCGCATAAACGAGGGTTTGCGCGTGGCCCGCGCGCGCGAGCATCAGCGTAGCGACGGCGAACAGCAGCGTGCTCGCGAGCGTCAGCGTGCGTAAATGACGATCGATCCCTACGCCGACGATCAGGATGCCGAACAACGAAGCGATACCGAACGTCAGCAATACACGATCGATTGAATCGCTCATATCCGCCGTTGCAAGAAATGACGCGATATACGTGTAAAGCAGATTGTGCGCGAGCACGAAGGTCAGCACGACCAGCAACACGGCACGCACGCCCGGCAGGCTGAGCGCGCTGCGCGATGCGGGACGCTGGGTTTGCGTTTTCTCCTGCGTTTTCTCCTGCGTTTTCCCCTGCGTTTGCCCCGCAAAATCCGGCACGATCGCCCGCACCCACACGAGCAGCGCGACGGCGAGCACGCTCATCACACAAAAGGCCGCGCGCCAGCCGGTCCACGTGCCGAGCAACGTCCCCGCGGGCACGCCCAGCGAAAGCGCGAGTGGCGTCCCCGCCATCGCCACGGCAATCGCCGCGCCCTTGCGATGCTCGGGCACCATGCGTGCGGCGTAGCCCGCCAGCAGCGCCCAGATCAACCCGGCAGAAACACCGGCGATAAAACGCGCGACCAGCGTCAGCGCGTAACTGTGCGAAAGCGCCGTAAACGCATTCGTGACGACGAAGCCCGCAATCGCCGTCAGCAGCAGCGGACGGCGTCGCAAACGCTGCGTCAAGGCGACGAGCGGAATCGCCGCCAGCAGCGATCCCGCCGCGTACGCCGTCACGGTCTGACCGACAGCGGACGGCGAAACGCCCAGCCCCTGCGCCATCTGCGCGAGCAAACCGGCAGGCAGCGCTTCGGTCAGGATCGTGACGAACGCCGCGAGCGAAAGCGGCAACAGCTTCGCGAGCGGCAGGCGCGCGTCGATGGCGGGCGTCATCGCGCTACCTCCCCGACGCCGTAGACGGCGTCGCGCAATTCGGTCACGAAGCGGCCCGACATGCCCTCGTAAAGCGTATTCGTGAGCGCGACGACGCTCAGTTGACGCGCCGGATCCACGAACCACGAATGGCCGTACGCGCCGCCCCAGCGCCAGGTGCCGTTCGATTCGGGCGACGCGGCGCGCACGCGGTCGCGCAGCACGGAGAAGCCGAGGCCGAAGCCGTAGCCCGGCGCGTCCGGCGGTTCGCGGCCGCCGGTCTGATCGCGGCCCATCTGCGCCACCGATTCGGCGGGCAGCAGCGCGCCGCCGCCTTCGCGCAGGTTTTCGAGCAGACGCAGCACATCCTCGGCGTTGCCCGCCATGCCCGCGCCGCCCGAGGGGAACGCCGCGCGATCGAACACGCGCGCCGGACTGAAGCGGATGCCGACCGTGCCTTCAAACGGCGCGACGAGATCGCCTTCGCGCAGCAATCGCGGACCGGCATCGTCGCCGGCCATGTTCGCGTCGTTTGAGTCGTTTGCGTCGTGTGTATAGGGCGTCGCGAGTCGCGCGGCATCGTGCACATGGAAGCCCGTTTCCGTCATGCCAAGCGGACCGGTCACGAGATCGCGCACCGCCACGGCGAGCGGCGCGTCCTGCACGCGCTCGATCAGCGCGCCCAGCACGTCGATCGCGAGCGAGTAAGCCCACGCCGTCCCCGGCTCGTAGAGCAAGGGCACGCTCGCGATACGCCGCAGGTTTTCCGCTAGATCGATGCCGGAATCGTCCATGCCGTCCGACACGCCCGCGCGTGCGTACGGGCCATCGTCATCGGCTTCGAGAAAACGGTAGCCGAGCCCCGCCGTATGACTGAGCAGTTGCCGCGCCGTGATGCGCGCCGCGCGCCCATCGGCCAGACGCGGACGGAAAGCCGGCAGCCAGCGTTCGATGCCCGCGTCGAGGTCGAGCCGCCCTTGCGCGGCCAGCACCATCGCCGCCGTCGACACGATCGGCTTGCTGACCGACGCCAGCCGGAACAGCGTATCCACGCGCATCGGCCGCGCGCTTTCGCGATCGGCCAGCCCGGCGGCCTCGCGGTGAATCAGCTCGCCGCCCTGCGCGACAAGCACGACCGCGCCCACCAGCCGCCGCTCGTCCAGCGCGCGCCGGACTACCTCGTGAACACGCGCGGACAGCGACGCGAAAGCGTCGTCCAGGCGCGGAGCAAAAGCGGAAATCGTCATCGGTTCGACCTCGTCGAAAGAACATACCTTCACGATAGTGATCCGACGATTGAAGAAAAAGTGGGGTAGAGTTCCGCGTTATGCGGACGTGGATGTCCGCAATGGAGAGATCGAGTGGAAAGCCTCAACGGCTTCATGGTGTTCGTGCAGGTCGCCGAAACCCGCAGTTTCGTGGCGGCCGGACGCGTGCTGGGCGTCTCGGCGTCGGCGGTCGGCAAGAGCATCGCGCGGCTCGAAGACAAGCTCGGCGCGCGGCTCTTTCATCGCAGCACGCGCAGCATCACGCTGACATCGGAAGGCGCGCGTTTTCTCGAAAGCAGCCGCCGCATTCTGGCCGAAATCGAAGCGGCGCAGCTGGAGATTTCGCAGGCGAGCGCCGCGCCGCGCGGCCGCTTGCGCGTGAGCCTGCCGCTCGTCAGCGCGCTGATGCTGCCGGTGCTCAGCGACTTCATGCAGGCGTATCCGCAGATCGAACTCGACCTCGATTTCACCGACCGCGTCGTCGATGTGATCGACGAAGGTTTCGACGCCGTGGTGCGGATCGGCGAGCCCGGCGATTCGCGGCTCGTCGCGCGCAAGCTCGGCACGTTTCGCTGGCGCGTGGTGGGTTCGCCCGCGTATTTCGAACGGCGCGGCACGCCGAAAACACCCGCCGATCTGCTCGATCACACCTGCCTGCACTACCGCTATCCGAGCACGGGACGGCTCGAAACCTGGGTGCTGCGTCGCGCCAAAGGCGAGCCGGAACTCGCGCTGCCGGTTTCGATGATCTGCAATAACATCGAAACGCGCGTGTGCTTCGCGCTCGAAGGGCGCGGCATTGCCTACCTGCCCGACTTCTCGATCAGGGAACCGCTCGCGGACGGGCGCCTGCGCGCGGTGCTCTCGTCGCATCTGGAACGGCCTGGCGTCGTGCACGTGCTGTGGCCCGCCAGCAAACATCCGTCACCGAAGGTGCGCGCGCTGGTCGATTTCCTGAGCGCGCATGTGTTTCCGTCGACCCGCAAAACCGCGTCTCGCTGACGCTGCACCGCCCTCGTCCCTGCATGTCCGCTCACGCATCGAACAACGCGTGGCGCCGATACAACTGCGCTTAAGCGCACGCGTTTTTTCTCTGTGCAATCCTGTGTCGCGCGCCTGAAACGCTCGAAACGCTCAAGGCGATCGAGCCTGGCAGCGCATCAGCAACGGCTCGTGCGCACACCGCTCGCGATCCACACCGACCAGGGACCTCCATGAACGTGACGCCCGCCGGCGCCACACCCACGCGCCTGCGCGACCGCCTGCGCGACGAATGGCCCGCCTATTGGCAGGACGACGCGCCGCGCCTGCTGCACATCGCCAAGGTGGGCCTCGCGGTCGTGATCGCGATGGGGCTGTGCATGCGCCTCGAACTGCGCTCGCCCGCCACGGCGATGCTGTCCTGCGTGATCGTGATGATGCATCAGCAAAGCGGCATCGTGATCGCGCGCGGCTTTTATCGCGGACTCGGCATGGTGGCCGGCAGTCTCGCGGGCCTCGTGCTGATCGCGTTGTTCGCACAGCAGCCGCTGCCGTTCTTTATCGCGCTCGCCGCGTGGATCGGGCTGTGCGCGTTCGGCTCGGCGTACTTCCGCAACTTCCAGTCGTACGGGCTCGTGCTCGCCGGTTTCGCCACCGCGATCACCGCGATGCCGGCGCTTTCGAATCCGTATGGCGTGTTCGACAACGTGATCTATACGATCAGCGAAGTCGTGATCGGCGTGCTGAGCGCGAGCGTGGTGAGCACGGTCGTGCTGCCGCGCAAGGTCGCGCCCGCGCTCTACGCGGCGGGCCGCGCGAGCTTCACGCATCTGCTGGGCACGCTGCGCGCGACGCTCGCGCGCGAGGCCGCGCCGACGCAAGCCCGTGCACAAACCGGCGCTCAAACCGACACGCAAACCAGCACACTTCTGGGCCTGATCGGCGAGCGGGCCAATGTGGAATTGCTGCGCACCGGCGCGCTATTCGAAGATCCGTCGATGCGGCTGCTGCATTCCGTTTTTCTCGATCTCGACCGCAGCTTTCTCGACACCGTCATGTGGCTCCACGCGTTGCAGCGCGTGAAGGCACACGCGGCCGCCGATGCGCATCCGCGCGCCCAGGCCGCCATCGCCACCCTGACCGACGCCGCGCTCGCGCTGCTGCCCGACACGGCCACGCCGCCCGGCATCGCCGACGACGTCGCTGCCGCGCTGCTGCCGCAACTCGACGCCTTCGAAGCGGCGCTGCCCGCGCGCATCGCCGCGCAGCTTCACGCGCTCGACGACCTGCCGCTCGCGCAACGCCGGATCGTCGAGAGCACCGGAGCGGCGCTGCTGTTCATGAGCGCCGATCTGCGTCTGCTGTGCCGCAGTTATCTCGATGCGCGCCAGGCCGACCGCCAGCCCTGGACCGTGTCCGTATTGCAGGCGATCACCCGCATCGCGCGTCAACGCGCGGTCGGCAACCGCACGGCGGCGCTGGTCGCCGGTGCGCGCGCGGTGGTCGCGGTGCTGCTGGTCGGCGCCGTGTGGATCGCCTCGGGCTGGACCGGCGGATCGACGGCGATCGTCGCGGTGGCGATCACGAGCACGCTGTTCGCGCTCGTGCCGGACCCGCCCACGGCCGCGTGGCAGATCTTCACGGGCTGCCTTGCGGGCTGGCTCGCGGGCTTCGCATTCAGCTTCTTCGTGCTGCCGTCGCTCGGCACGTTCGCGCTGCTCGCGGCGGTCGTCGCGATCCTCGTGATGATCGGCGGCTACGTGAACACGTTTCCGAAAACGGCCGTGCTCGGGCTCGGCTTCAACATCTACTTCTGCTTTATCGTCGGCATTGCCAATCCGGCGGTCTATAACCCGAGCGCCTACCTCGACACCGGTTTCGCGCTGCTCTGCGGCATCGCCGCGGCCGCCGTGGCCTTCTCCGTGCTCGCGCCGCGCGCGGGCGAATGGATCGCGCGCCGCTATCTCGCGGAAGTGTGCGCGCTGGTCGCGAGCGATGCGCGCGACGGCGATCTCGACGACGACCTGCTCTACGCCTTCGAGCGCAAGCTGCGCGACTGCATCCTGCAGATCGCGGGCGCGCCCGCCGATCCGTGCGTCGATCGCGCGCGCATGATTGCGTGGGCGTTCGCGGTGCTCGAAGCAGGCCGCGCGATGATCCTGATGCGGCTCGACACGCAGCAGATCGCGCCCACGCTGCCGCCTGCGTGGCCCGATCATCAAACGGCGTGGCTCACCGCGCTCGCCGATCTGTTCGATACGCCCACACCCGAACGCGCCGACCGCGCGCTGGCCGCCGCGCGCGCCGCGCTCGACGCGCTGCCGCCTGGCATCGAGCCCGCCGCCGACGCACCCGCCGGTCCCGACTCCCTCGTTCGCTGCCGCATGCACGCCCTGCTCCAGTTCACCGAACTCGCCCTGCGCGACGACCCGCTCGCGATCCGCACGGAGCGTGCAGCATGAGCGCGTACGTTCTTCGTCGACCGCAGCGAGCGCAGTGGGTTCGCATGTTGCCCGTGGTGGCCGCCATCGCAACCGCCTGCCTGCTGAGCGGCTGCATCGACAGCGGCGGCATCCACCGGCAAGCGTCGATGCTCGACGCCGCGTCGCTCGATCCAGGCGCGGCCTTGCGCGCGACGCAAGCCGACGCGCAATGGCCGCGCGGCGACTGGTGGCGACAATGGCACGACGCGCAGCTCGACCGCGTGGTCGCCGACGCCACGGCGGGCAATCCCGACCTCCAGGCCTTCGCGGCGCGCGTGGACGCCGCGCGCTTCCAGACCGAAATAGCGGGCGCGAGCGCGTTGCCGCAAGCGAGCGTCGACGGCGAATTCGAGCGCCGCCGCTACGCGCGCTACACCACGCCCGCGCCGCCCGGCGGCACGACGGTCTGGAGCAACAGCGTCGGCGCGACGCTCACTTACGACCTCGATCTGTGGGGCAAGCAGCGCGCGATCCGCACGGGCGCACTCGACAGCCTGCATGCGAGCGCCGCCGACGCGCGTTTCGCCGAAGTCGAATTGCAGACCGGCGTGGTGCGCGCCTACGTGCAACTCTCGCTCGATTACGCGCTCGCCGACGCCTACGCCGCGATCCAGCAGCAGCAGCGGCGCACCTTCGACATCGCCACGCAGCGCTGGCACGCGGGCATCGGCAGCCGTCTCGAAGCCGCTCAGGCGCAGACGCAGCTCTCGACCAGCGCGACGCGACTGCAACGCGCCCAGCAGCAGATCGCGCTCGATCGCCTCGCGATTGCCGCGCTCGCGGGCCAGGGCCCCGGTTACGGCGACGCGCTCGCGCGACCGACGCTCGCGCTGAGCGTGCCGCTCGCGCTGCCGCTCGCCTTGCCCGCGGAACTCGTCGGCCATCGCGCGGACGTGGTCGCGGCGCGCTGGCGCGTGCTCGCGGCGGAGCAAGGTATCGACGCCGCGCATGCCGACTTCTATCCCGACATCGACCTGCTCGCGACCGCCTCGCTCGGCTCGGCGGCGACCTTCGGCGGCTTCTTCAACTTCATCAACAGCGACGGCGTCGGGCATGGCGTGGGCGCGGCGATCTCGCTGCCGATCTTCGACGGTGGACGCCGACGCGGCCAGTACGGCGTGGCCGTTTCCTCGCGCGATGCCGCCGTGGACGCCTATAACCGCACGGTCGTCGACGCGATGCGCGACGTCGCCGTGCAGGCCGTTTCGCTGCGCGCGCTCGAGGCCCAGCAGGCCAGCACCGAAGCAACGCTCGACGCCGCGCGCACCGCCTGGCGGCTCGCCGACGAAGGCTATCGCGGCGGCATCAGCGAATTCCTCAACGTGCTGGCCGCGCAGAACGCGCAGTTGCTGCAGGAGCAGAACCTCGCGCAAGTGCAGGCGCAGCGGCTCGACGCCTGGGCGCAACTGATGCGCGCGCTCGGCGGCGGCTACGGCGCCGAATCGCCGGTAGCCGATGCGACATCCACGACATCCGCGAAACAGGGAGCGCCCGATGCCACGCGAAATTGAATGGTTTTCGCTGCTCGTGCCGGGTCTGCTGCCGATCCTCGCGGGCTGCGTGCTGCTGTTCGTGATCGTCGATCTCGCGTGCGCGCGCATCGGCGTCTATCGCCATGTCTGGCATCCGGGGCTCTTTCGCGTCGCGCTGTTCGCCGCGCTGTTCAGCGGCGTCGCGCTCCTGTTGCGGCAATGACCGCACGCATGAAAACGCCCCCCATCACCCCCATCCCATGACGACTTCCCGATGACAACGCGAACCCTCCTGCGCGCCGCCACCACCCTCGTGCTGCTGGCCGTGTCCATCGCGCTCGTGCGTGCGCTCTGGCTCGACTACATGGACTCGCCCTGGACGCGCGACGGCCGCGTGCGCGCCCAGGTCGTGCGCATCTCGACCGACGTGTCGGGCCTCGTCAGCGACGTGCGCGTGCGCGACAACCAGTACGTGCACAAGGGCGACGTGCTGTACGTGCTCGATCCGGCGCGCTTCCAGTACGCGATCGCGCAGGCCGACGCGGACCTCCTGCGCGCCCAGGCGCAACTCGCCGAAACGAAAGCGCGCATGACGGCGGCGCAAACCGAACTCGCGATGAAGCGCGCCCAGGCCGCGCGCCGCGCGCGTCTGGCCGGCGACGCGATCTCCGAGGAAAGCCGCACCGACGCCGACTCGCTCGCGCGTCAATCCGAAGCGACGTACGCAGGCGCGGTCGCGGCGTTCGCCTCGGCGCAGGCGCTGGTGAAAGCGGCGGAAGTCGCGCAGCGCACCGCCACGCTCAATCTCGCGCGCAGCGAAGCGCACGCACCCGCCGACGGCTACATCACCAATCTCGATCTCTATCCGGGCGACTTCGCGAGCGCGGGCGTCGCGCGCATGGCGCTCGTCGACGCGCATTCGTTCTGGGTCTACGGCTACTTCGAAGAGACAAAGCTGCCCGCCGTGCGCGTGGGCGATCGCGCGCGCGTGCGGCTGCTCTCGGGCGGCGAGCCGATCGAAGGCCATGTGGAGAGCCTCGCCAGCGGTATCGCCGATCGCGACAATCCGACCAGCAGCGGCGACCTGCTCGCCGACGTCAATCCGATCTTCACGTGGGTGCGGCTCGCGCAACGCGTGCCGGTGCGCATACACCTCGACCGCGTGCCCGCCGGCATCAAGCTCGCGATGGGCATGACCTGCACGGTGAGCCTCACGCCTTCCGCGCGCCCGTGATGGCCTGAAACATCGCGCGCGCCGGCGCTTAAGCGCATCGCGCGCAAAACCGCTTTATCCTTTCATCGTCCATTCAATTCGCCGACGCGCACCGGTACGCGCGGCGGCCCCGCAAGGAAACCCGATGATCGCGATTTCGCTTCCCTCCCGCGCCCGCGCGCCGCTCGTCGAGGCCGCGCGCGCATGAGCAACGTCGAGCTTTTTCATTACCTGCTGCTGTTGATCTGCGGCGCGGGCGCGCTCACCTGGCTCGCCGAACGCCTGACGATACCGCCCGCCGTCGTGCTGCTGTTCGGCGGCTGCGTGGTCGCGGTGGCAGGCAAGCGCGTGCCGGACATGGACCCCGACCTGCTGCTCGCGGCCGTGCTGCCGCCGCTGCTGATGTCGAGTTCGTTCTACACGGCGTGGAAGGAGTTTCGCGGCGAGCTGGGCACGATCGTCTCGCTCGTGCTCGGCGCGGTGACGTTCACGACCGTCGCGGTCGCCTTCGCCGTGCATGCGTTCAATCCCGCCTTGCCGTGGGCCGCGTGCTTCACGCTCGGCGCGATCGTCTCGCCGCCCGACGCGGTCGCCGCGAAAGCGATCCTGCAACGCAATCCGCTGCCCGCGCGCCTCGTCGCCGTGCTCGAAGGCGAGAGCCTCGTCAACGACGCCTCGGGCCTGCTGATCTACCAGATCGCGGTGTCGGCGGCGCTGGCCGCGACCACGATCACCGTCGCGCAGGGCGCGGGCCTGTTCTTCACGCTGATCCTGCTCGGCATCGCGGTCGGTCTCGTCTGCGGCCAGGCGATGTGCTGGGTGCTCGCGCGCCTCGTCGATCCGATGCTCGGCATCGTGCTGAGCTTCGCGATGGCGTGGGCGAGCTATGGCGTCGCCGAAGCCGTCGGCGGCTCGGGCGTGCTTTCGGTCGTCACCTGCGGACTCGTGCTCGGCATCCGCCAGCATCGCGTGTTCAGCGCCGACATGCGCATCAAGGCCAAGGCGACGTGGGAAGCGATCGTGTTCATGCTCGACGCGCTCGTGTTCGTGCTGATCGGCCTCGCGCTGCACGGCATTCTCGCGCGCGTGAATCACGAAAGCGCGGTCGTGATCGAAGGCCTGCGCGTGGCGCTGCCCGCAACCGCCGCCGCTATCGTCGCGCGGCTCGTGTGGGTGTTCGTTGCGATCTGGCTGCCGGGACGCTTGCGCGCATCCGGTGCAAACCACGCGCAAAACGCGAACGGCGCGGGCAACGTCAACCGCCGCGCCTGGTCCTTCGCCGAAGCCGCCGTGATGGGCTGGGCGGGCATGCGCGGCGTGGTCAGCCTCGCCGCGGCGCTGGCCTTGCCCGGCAATTTCCCGGGGCGCGACGTGATCGTGTTCAGCACCTTCCTGCTGATCATCGCCACGCTGGTCGTGCAAGGCGGCAGTCTCGCGCTGCTGATCCGTCTGCTGAAGCTGCGTCCGCCCGCGCGCCACACGATGTCCGAGCACGAAACGCGCGCGCGCACGTTCGGCGCGTCGCTCAAGGCGCTCGACGCAATCGGCCAGCGCGCCGACGCCATCGAGCCCGCGATGCTCGAACGCCTGCAGGCGGAGTACCGCGTGCGCGTCAGCGCGAACGAGAACGCGCACACCGCGGGCGAGGAGCGCATCGCGCATCGCGAGCGCTTCCTGCGCGTCGAACTCGAACTCGTGGGCGTGTCGCGCCAGACGCTGCTGGGCCTGCATCGCGCGGGCAAGGTCGACGACGCCGTGCTCCATCGCATCGAATCCGAACTCGATCTCGAAGAGTTGCGCCTGTTGCGCCTGCTGGAGCCGTGACGGATCGCACGACGATCCACGTCGGGCGCGCCATACGTTGCGTGACACGCAACGCCACGTTCCGCTTTGTGCCGATTCTCCGCGCGGCGCGCGCCGCGTAAAGTCTCGTCAACGGTTTCGCGACGGCGCGAAGCCGGGCACACCACTCACGCAAAGGGATCGTCATGTCCAGCCAGCTGTTCTCCCCCGTCGATATCGGCCCGGTTCGCCTGCGCAACCGCATCGCCATCGCGCCGATGTGCCAGTACAGCGCCGCGCACGGCCAGGCGAACAACTGGCACCTCATGAACCTCATGCAGTTCGGCATCGCCGACGCCGGCCTCGTCATGCTCGAAGCCACCGCCATCGAACCGCGCGCACGCATCACGCACGGCTGCCTCGGTCTCTACGACGACGACACCGAAGCCGCGCTGCGCCGTGTGATCGACGCGGCGCGCGCGGTCGCGCCGCAAGGCACGCGCTGGGGCATTCAACTCGGTCACGCCGGACGCAAGGCGTCGGCGCAGCGTCCGTGGGAAGGCCGCGGCGCGCTCGGCGCAAACGAAAATCCCTGGGATACCGAAGCACCGTCGGCGATGCCTTTCGCCGATGGCTGGCACACGCCGCGCGCCATGCAGGCCGACGATCTCGCCCGCGTGCGCGATCGTTTCGTCGAAGCGGCGCGGCGCGCCGTGCGCCTCGGTTTCGATGTCGTCGAAATTCACGCGGCGCACGGTTATCTGCTGCATCAGTTTCTTTCGCCGCTCGCGAACCGGCGCGACGACGCGTATGGCGGCAGCCTGGAAAACCGCATGCGCTTTCCGCTGGAGATTGCGGAAGCCGTCAAGGCGGCCCTGCCCGCGCACATCGCGCTCGGCTTTCGCATCACCGGCACGGACTGGCTGCCCGGCGGCATCACGGTCGAGGAAGCGGCGGCGTTCGCCACCGAATTGAAGGCGCGCGACGTGAACTACGTGTGCGTGACCACGGGCGGCGTGGCGCATGCGTCGATCAAGGCCGTGCCCGGTTATCAGGTCGCGCTCGCGGAGCACGTGAAGAAAGCCAGCGGCATCGTCACGCGCGCGGTCGGCATGATCGTCGAACCCGAGCACGCGGAAGCCATCATTGCGGACGGCCAGGCCGATCTCGTCGCGATCGGACGCGCGTTTCTCGACGACCCGCGCTGGGCCTGGCACGCGGCCGAGCGCCTCGGCGCGGTCGACGCGATTCAGTATCCGCCACAGTACGAACGCGCGGGCGCGCCGCACTGGCGCGGCGCGGCGTTGCTGCGCCCGCATGAAGCGGCGGCCGTGGCTTGACGCGACGGCCATCGCACGCCGCTCATTCCAGCGGCCCCGTCGACTCGCGCCTGAGCAGTTGAATCGGCAGCACGTCGCGCGTGGGCGCGCCCATGCCGCCCGCGCGAATGCGCTCGACGATGCGCCGCGCCGCCGTGCGCGCCATCGCTTCGACCGGCTGCCGGATCGACGTCAGGCCGACGAGCGGCGAACCCGCCATCGGCATGTCGTCGAAACCGATGATCGACAGTTGCTCCGGCACCGCGATGCCGCTGCGGCTTGCCGCTTCGAGCACGCCCAGCGCGATCGTGTCGTTGCCCGCGACGATCGCCGTCACCGGCTCGGCCTCGCCCAGCAGCGCCATCGTGCTCGAATAGCCCGCCTCGGTCGTGTAGTCGCCCCACACGATCGACAGCGCGTCCGCCTCCACGCCCGCGCCCTTGAGCCATTCGAGCGCGCCGCGCGCGCGGTCGCGGCTCGTGGACGTGTTCTTCGGCCCCATCACCAGACCGATGCGCCGATGCCCGAGCTGATACAGATGCTCGGCCGCGACCGCGCCCGCATGCACGTTGTCGATCTCGACGGTATCGACCGCCACGTCGTCCACCGAACGCACCACCAGCACGAGCGGAATGCCGCGCCGCTGCATTTCGGCGACGACGGGCGAATCGAGCGTTGCCGTCGCGAACACGAGGCCGTCGAGATATCCGTCGATCAACGGGCGGAACGCGAGCAGGTTTCCGGCGTCGTTCATCGGGTCGATCATCAGCGTGATCTGGTAGCCGAACTCCTGCAACGCGTCGTGCAGATGCGTGAGCAGCACGGTCATGAAGCGGTTGTGCAGCGCGCCGACCACCACGCCGATCAGCCGCGTCTCCGACTTGCGCGCGCGCCGCCCCTGCGTGGGAATGCGATAGCCGAGTTCGGCGGCGACGGCCTGCACGGCCTCGCGCGTCTGCGTGCTGATGGCGGGATGACCGGCGAGCGAGCGCGACACCGTCGACACCGACACGCCGAGCCGCGCGGCCACGTCGTCGAGCTTGACCTTCGCGGTTTTCGGCCTGCCGCTTTTGTTTGCATTTTTTTGCATGAGTTCGTCCTGAATCTTGCGGTCATGACAGCCTTGCATAAGGCTATCGCAGCGGACATCCCAGGGTAAGTCGGGACTATTTGCACTGCATTTGCATAAAGGCTTGCGCTAAATTTGCGTCCAATCGTAACGCAAAGCCGACGCAAAGAGCAGTGCAACGGCGGCGCGAACGGGTCCCCGCTCTCTCAGGAACAACCATGGCAATCCACTACTTGAAGCACGGCCGCACCGCCGAAGAATCGTCGCAAGACGCCGCCAAGGTCCGCGACACGGTCACGGGCATCCTCGCCGACGTCACCGCGCGCGGCGACGAAGCCGTGCGCGAGCTGTCCGCGAAATTCGACAACTGGTCGCCCGAGCGCTTCCGCCTGTCCGGCGACGAGATCGCCGCCGCCGTGCGTTCGCTCTCGCAAGGCCAGCTCGACGACATCAAGTTCGCTCAGGCGCAGGTGCGCAACTTCGCGCAGGCGCAGCGCGAATCGATCCGCGATATCGAAGTCGAAACACTGCCGGGCGTGGTGCTCGGCCACAAGAACATGCCGGTCGACAGCGTCGCGTGCTACGTGCCGGGCGGCAAGTTTCCGCTCGTCGCGTCGGCGCATATGGGCGTGGTGACGGCCAAGGTCGCGGGCGTGCCGCGCATCATCACGGCATCGCCGCCCGTGCAGGGCCGCCCGAATCCGGCCGTGGTCGCGGCCATGCATCTCGGCGGCGCGGACGAGATCTACACCTTCGGCGGCGTGCAGGCGATTGCCGCGATGGCGCTCGGCACGCAGAGCATCGATCCGGTCTCGATGGTCGTCGGTCCGGGCAATGCGTTCGTCGCCGAAGCGAAGCGCCAGTTGTTCGGCCGTATCGGCATCGACCTGATCGCCGGGCCGTCCGAAACCCTCGTGATCGCCGACGACAGCGTGGACGCCGAACTCTGCGCGACCGACCTGCTCGGCCAGGCCGAACACGGTTTCAACACGCCCGCGATCCTGCTGACGAACTCGATGCAGCTCGCGCAGGACACCATCGCCGAAGTCGAACGCATTCTCAAGATTCTGCCGACGGCCAACACGGCGGGCGTGTCGTGGCGCGATTACGGCGCGGTGATCGTCGCGGACAGCTACGAGGAAATGGTGCAGGAAGCCGACCGCATCGCCTCGGAACACGTGCAGGTGATGACGCGCGATCCGGACTACTTCCTCAACAACATGAAGAACTACGGCGCGCTGTTCCTCGGCGCGCGCACCAACGTCGCGTTCGGCGACAAGGTGATCGGCACGAATCACACGCTGCCGACGGGCAAGGCCGCGCGTTACACGGGCGGGCTGTGGGTCGGCAAGTTCATCAAGACCTGCACGTATCAGAAGGTGCTCACCGACGAGGCCAGCGCGCTGATCGGCTCGTACTGCTCGCGTCTGTGCGCGATCGAAGGGATGATCGCGCACGGCGAACAGGCGAACATTCGCGTGCGCCGTTACGGCCAGCAGGATGTGCCTTACGGCTCGGCTGTGCCGGCATAACACCGCGACGCATCGAAGCGTCGCAGCATCGCAGCGTTCGGCGGCGGGGCTTGCGCCTCGCCTTCAGGAGACCGCCGGTTTCATCGGCGCGGCCGCTGCGCCGCGCCGTGAACACGCACACCACGAAGGTCGAAACGGAAACGGGATCGCGCGATCCCGCGTTCCCGTGTTTCCGGGCGCGCGTCGATTTACACGCCGGCCACGCCACTCGACCGGCACGACAACAACAAGGAAATTCGATGAGCGTCATCATTGCGCTGGCCGCATTGTGCTTTCTCATGCTGGCAGCGTATCGCGGCTACAGCGTGATTCTGTTTGCCCCCGTCGCCGCGCTCGGCGCGGTGCTGCTGACCGATCCCGCCATGGTCGCGCCCGTGTTTACCGGCCTCTTCATGGACAAGATGGTCGGCTTCATCAAGCTCTACTTCCCCGTGTTTCTGCTCGGCGCGATCTTCGGCAAGCTGGTCGAACTGTCGGGCGCGTCGCGCTCGATCGTCGCCGCCGTGATCGGCCTGCTCGGACGCGACCGCGCGATTCCGGTCATCGTGATCGTCTGCGCGCTGCTCACGTATGGCGGCGTCTCGCTGTTCGTCGTGGTGTTCGCCGTCTATCCGTTCGCCGCCGAAATGTTCCGCCAGAGCGGCATTCCCAAGCGGCTGATGCCCGCGACCATCGCGCTCGGCGCCTTCACGTTCACGATGGACGCGATGCCCGGCACGCCGCAAATCCAGAACATCATTCCGACGACGTTCTTCAAGACCACCTCGTGGGCCGCGCCGTGGCTCGGCCTGATCGGCTCGGCGTTCATCTTCTTCGCGGGCGTCGTCTATCTCGAAGTGCAGAGCCGCCGCGCGCAACGCAAGGGCGAAGGCTACGGCACGAATCTGCGTAACGAGCCCGTCACCGCCGACGACGTGAAGCTGCCGCATCCGCTCGTCGCCATCCTGCCGCTCGTGATCGTCGGCGTGGTGAATCTGGTGCTGACGCGCCTGATTCCGCAGTGGTATCCGGCCACCTACACGTTCAGCCTGCCGGGCATGAACGCGCCGATCAGCATCGAGATCGCCAAGATCAACGCGATCTGGGCCGTGCTCGGCGCGCTGTGCAGCGGCATTTTCGTGGTGTTGCTGTCCGGCTTCGCGTCGATTCGCGGCACCTTCGCGGACGGCTCGAAAGCCGCCGTCGGCGGCGCGATGCTCGCGACCATGAACACCGCATCGGAATATGGTTTCGGCGCCGTGATCGCGGCGCTGCCGGGCTTTCTGGTGGTCGCGCACGCATTGCAGTCGATTTCGAATCCGCTCATCAACGAAGCGGTGACGATCAATCTGCTCTCCGGTATCACCGGCTCGTCGTCGGGCGGTATGAGCATTGCGCTCGCCGCGATGGCGGATCGCTTCATCGCCTCCGCGCATGCTTCGGGCATTCCGCTGGAAGTGCTGCATCGCGTGGCGTCGATGGCGGCGGGCGGCATGGACACGCTGCCGCATAACGGCGCGGTCATCACACTGCTCGCCGTCACGGGACTTACGCACCGCGAAGCCTATCGCGACATCTTCTTCATGACGGGCATTAAGGTCGCGGCGTCGTTTCTCGTGATCGCCGTGTTCCTCACCACCGGACTAGTTTAATACGCTGAATACGACGTCGATTCGCAAAGCCATAGCACAACGCCAGCGCATTTCGCGCTGGCGTTGTGCATTGCGGATGTCGATATCAAGCCCTATCAAGCGATATCAAGCCGCCACGGCTGCCGCCTCGTTCACGGCGACCACGCTCGTTTCTTCGTCGATCACCGCGGCGATCGCCTCTTCCACCGCACGCGCCGCCTTCCTCGTCTTGCCCGCGCGCGAAGGCGGCTGGCACGCGCCGCACACGACGCCCTTCTGCAAGTCGTGCTTGTGCGCCACGAACTTGCCGGTGCAGCGGCAACACGGCGTCAATTGCAGCATCTCGGCTTCGAAGAAACGTACCAGCGTCCACGCGCGCGTGAGATCGAGCACGGGTTCGCCTTCGGTGCGTTTGCAATGTTCGAGATAGAGCCGATACCCTTTTGTGAGCGCATCGAGATGCGAACAACTGGCCTCGCGCCTGAGAAACAGATAGGTGTTGAAGAACAGCGAAGCGTGAATATTCGGCAGCCACGGCATGTACCAGTCGGCCGAAAACGGCAGCATGCCTTTGGGCGGCGACACGCCCCGCACTTCGCGATACAGGCGGATCAGCCGGTCGCGCGACAGGCTCAGCTCGCTTTCCAGCACCTGCATGCGCGCGCCGAGTTCGATCAGCGCGACGGCACGAAAGACCTCTTGTGCGTCCTCGGTGACGCTCCGGCGGGATATCGTATTCGTGGTGGGCATGATGGGCAGCGCTTAGACCAGCAGTTCGACCGGGTGTCCGGCCATCAGAATCGCCGCGTGCGTCGAGACGATGTCGGCGTGCTTCGACGGCTGCACGAGCGCCGAGAGCAGCATCTGATCGTTGAAGCGGAACGCGCACAATAAATGATCCGACGTGGCGAGCTTCACGACCTGCGCGAGAGACAGTCCCGCCAGCAGATCGGCGACCTCCGCCGACAAGCCCAGCCGGAACATGCCCACCGCGCGGTCCTCGCGCAACATGCGCTGCGCCAGCACGAGATAGGAGAGATTGACGTCGCGAATGCTTTCCTGGATGTCGAGTGTATTCATGGTTTCTGGCCTCGATCATTGTCTATGAATGGCCACGCCAAACGCCTGAATGGCTTCATCGGAAAACTTCGCGTTGATGCGGTCTTATGCGGTCCGGATGCAGGCCGATGAATCAAGCGCGGTGAATGTTTGCATTTCCAGATTAGTCCGCGTCTTCAGGTGCGGTCAATATTCACACGAATGAATTTAATCAATCGCCCGTCATCGATTGGTGAAGAGTCGTTATCGCGCCGACGGTGATTCGGGCATGGAACTTTCTTCCTCGCTCGATGTGTCGGCATTTAAGTCTTCATGTGTTGAAGTGACCGGTCATTTGTACTGCGCTTTTGATTGCGAATGATGCGCCGCGCTAAGATGGCGCATCGACTGAACGCTTGAGCGCTATGCCGGACGACTCCGGCTAAAGAGACGCTACAGAGACCACCAAAGACCCGAGCCATGAAAACCCACCGGCCACCGATTCAAAACGCAATTCGCGCGAGCGACTCGCTGGTATTCGAATTGATTCGCATGCCCGAGGGTCCGCTTGACCGCGCCGCGTTATTCGCGCTTTATCAATCGGCGCTGCATGCACATATCGACCGGGCTTTCGGCTGGGACGACGCATTTCAGCAAGCGCGCTTCGATAGGTCGTATCACGATGCCGATATCGAATTGATCGTTCAGGGACAGGAAACTCAAGGGCGGGAAATCGCGGGCTATCTCGCGCTGACAAGCGATACAGACGCGCTTCATCTCTCGTTGCTGATCCTGAAGCCGGCGTTTCGCAATCGCGGCATTGGCGGCGCGATCATGCGAACCCTCATGTCACGGGCGACGCAATCGAATCGGCCATTGATGCTGTCGTGCTTCCTGTGCAATCACGCCGCCATGCGCTTTTACGAGGCGCTCGGTTTTCAGCCCGTGGAGCGCGACGCGCATTTCGTCACGTACCGCTTTGCCGCGAGTGACAGCGACGCTGCCTGAGCGGCCGCTCAGACCTTGCTCAAGCTCTGCCGGAACTGCTGCGGCGTGCTGCCGAACGCGCGCCGGAACATCACCGCGAACGTGCGCACATCGGCGTAACCGAGCGCCTGCGCAACATCGCCGGGCGCGTGGCCGACCGAGAGCCTCGACAGCGCGTCTTCCAGACGCAGCCGCTCGCGCCATTGCACGAAGCTCATCCCGGTTTCCTGGCGAAACAGCCGCGCGAGCGTGCGCACGCTCGCGCCGGTACGCTCGGCCCATTGTTCGAGCGTGTCGGCGTTCGCGGCATCGGCAATCAGGCTGTCGCAGATCGTGCGCAGTCGCGGGTTCTCCGGCAGCGCGAGGCGCACCTCGTCGTCGGCCGCGGTGGGCGCGCCCGCGAGGCGCTCCGCCAGCAGATGCAGGATCAGCGGCACGATCAGGGCCGCCCGCTGCTCGATGGCTTCCGCATCGCTGCCCTCACCCGTCGCGCACATCGACAGAATGCTCGCGCGCAGCAGATCGTCGAGCGCGATCATCCGGCAATCGCTGCCGAGCGGCGGCAGCGCCTCCGGGTCGATATAGAGCGTGCGCAGCGCGGTCTGGCCGACCATGTGCAATTCGTGCTCGATTTGCGTTCCGATCAGCAAGGCCATGCCCGGCTTGAGCGTCCACAATCCGCCCGGCGTGATGACGCGCACGATGCCGCCCGCCGCATAGATGAGCTGCGCGCGATGATGAATGTGGGCAATTTCGTGGGCGCCGTCTGCGTAGCCAATCGCTTGCGCGATCACCTTTTTGGCAGCGGCACTCTGTCCGAAGGTCTGGAGCCGAGGTACGGCCATGTCTTATTCGATGACAAATATGGGGCGTGAGACGTCTGATGCGCCAAAAATGTCCTTTTTGACGACAAAGTTGTCCTGACGTAAGTCAGTGCCTCCGATTATAGTGCGTCTGGGCCCGCTTTCGCGCCGCCTTGACCTGCCGTACTCCCCACGGTTTTGCCCATCGAGCGCCACCAAGAGCACGCATTATCGCCTTTCAGTTTGTAATTACGAATCACTCTCATTCACATTCATCCAACGCAGCGAGTCAATCACATGAAAACCGGGGTACGCGTTTCAAGCGCGTTGAGCAATGCCTTGCTGTTCTGCCTGTTGAGCGGCTTCCACGCCGCCCAGGCGCAAACCGCGACGACGACCAGCAGCACCACGAATAACAACACCACCACCACCGGAACGACCGGCACGGACGGGCAGTTGCCCACCGTCAAGGTGACGAGCAACCGCGGCAACCACGCCACCGGCACGGCGGACGGCTATGTGGCCGTCACCTCGGTATCGGCGACCAAGACCGATACGCCGCTGATCGAAACGCCGCAGTCGGTCTCGGTAGTGACGAGCGACCAGATGACCGCGCAAGGCGCGCAGACCGTGGCCGAAGCGCTGCGCTACACCGCCAGCGTGACCTCGGAGATTCGCGGCGCCTCGGCCTCGGGCGCGCCCTATCTCTTCAGCCGCGGCTTCTACCTCGAACAGTTCCTCGACGGCGCGCGCATTCCGAGCGACGTCAGCTTCGGCTACGCGATCCCCAACTTCGACCCGTACGGTCTCGAACGCATCGACGTGCTGCATGGTCCCGCCTCGGTGCTCTACGGCCAGGCCAACCCCGGCGGCGTGGCCAATCTCGTCAGCAAGCAGCCGACCACCACGCCGATCCACGAAGTGTTCTTCACGACCGGCAGCCACAATCGCGTGCAGGCGGGCTTCGACCTGGGCGGCGCGCTGACCTCGGACGGCAAGCTCTCGTATCGACTGACCGGCACCGGCCTCGACTCGACCACGCAGGTCAACGGCACGCGCCAGAAACGCATCTACATCGCGCCCGCCGTGACGTGGAAGCCCGACCAGAACACCACGCTCACGGTGCTCGCGAAGTATCAGCGCGATCCGGACGTGGGCTATTACAACTTCGTGCCCGCCGTCGGCACGGTGCTGTTCAATCCCGCCGGCAAGATTTCGTCGCATACCAATGTCGGCGATCCGGATTTCGATCATCACTCGCGCACGCAGCTCTCGCTGGGCTATCAGTTCGAGCATCGCTTCAACGAAACCTGGACGGTGCGCCAGAACACGCACTACACCTATGTGAAGGACGACTTCACCAACGTGTTCCCGTACGGCTACGCCTCGGGCTCGAACACGATGCTGAACCGCTACACGTTCTACAACCGCGAAAGCGCGAAGGTCTTCACGATCGACAACCAGGCGCAGGCGAAATTCTCGACCGGCCCGGTCTCGCATACGGTGCTGGCCGGCTTCGACTTCCAGCGCGTGGTTTACGGCGAAGACGTGGGCGCGAACTTCGCGGCGTCCTCGCTCGACGTGTTCGATCCGGTCTACGGCAACAACACGATGCCGTCCGAGACCTCGTACGATCACATCCGCCAGAAGCAGCTCGGCGTGTACGCGCAGGACCAGATGGCGTTCGGCAAGTGGCGTTTCCTGATCGGCGCGCGTGAAGACTGGGTCGACGCCGACGACAACAACCCCGTCACCGCGACCTACGAGGCGCAATCCGCGCGCGCGTTCACGTGGCGCACCGGTCTCGTCTATCTGTTCGACAACGGCATCGCGCCCTACGCGAGCTTCTCGAAGTCGTTCGATCCGCAGGTCGGCGAACTGTATGGCGGCGGCATGGCCAAGCCCACCACGGCGCAGCAATACGAAGTGGGCGTGAAGTATCAGCCGACGGGTTACAACAGCTTCGTCACCGCGTCGCTCTTCAACCTGACCGAGCACAACGTGCTGACCGCCGACCTCGATCACTCGGGCTACTACACGCAGGCGGGCGAAGTGCGCGCGCGCGGGCTCGAACTCGAAGGCCACGCGAGCCTCACGAACGATCTGAACCTGATTCTCTCGTACACGTATCTGAACGACGTGACGACCGAGTCCAACGACACGGCGACCACCATCAGCGGCACCACCACGTCGCTGCAAGGCAAGAGCGTGTGGGGCATTCCGCGCCATACGGCGTCGGCGTGGCTCGACTACACGCTGCACGGCGGCCCGCTGCGCGGCCTCGGCTTCGGCGGCGGCGTGCGCTACATGGGCGCGACCTACGACGAGAGCAACACGATCCACGTGGGCGCCGTCACCGTGTTCGATGCGACGGTTCACTACGACACCGGCAAGCACTGGCTGTTCTCGGTGAACGCGAAAAACCTGTTCAACCGCGAGTACGTGGCATCGTGCTTCAGCTCGACGACCTGCACCTACGCCGACGGCCTCGAAGTGCTCGCGTCCGCGCGTTATCGCTGGTAAGGCAAGGAGGCGCGTGTTGACCGACATGGCATCGACTGAATCGACTCAATCCTCCGAATCGTCCGACGCGCACGCAGCCCGCGACGCCCGCACCCACGCTCGCGCGGTGCGGGCGTCGGCGTCGGCGGCGTCGCCCGCGCCGCTGTTCGAACTCGAAGGCGCCGCCTTCGAGGCGGACGGGCGCGTCCTGCTGCACCCGCTCGACCTCGTTTTGCCCGCCGGCCGCATGACCGCGCTGATCGGTCATAACGGCTCGGGCAAGAGCACGCTGATCAAGCTGCTCGCGCGCCAGCAGGCGTGCACGCGCGGGACGCTGCGTCTGCGCGGCACGGCGCTGGGCGACTGGCCCGCGCGCGAATTCGCGCGGCAGGTCGCGTATCTGCCGCAGAATCCGCCCGCCGCGACCGACATGACCGTGCGCGAGCTGGTCGCGCTGGGCCGCTATCCGTGGCACGGCGCGCTCGGCCGCCTGAGCGCCGACGATCACGCGCATATCGACGCGGCGCTGCGCCTCACCGACACCGCGCGTTTCGCCTCGCAGCTCGCCGATCACCTCTCGGGCGGCGAGCGTCAGCGCGTCTGGCTCGCGATGCTGGTGGCGCAGGCCGCGCCCTGTCTGCTGCTCGACGAGCCGACTTCCGCGCTCGACATCGCGCATCAGATCGAGGTGCTGCGCCTGCTGCGCACGCTGACCGACGAGCGCGCGCTCACGGTCGTGATCGTGCTGCACGACGTCAATCTCGCGGCGCGTTTCTGCGACGACATGATCGCGCTGCACAGCGGCCGCCTGCTTCAGTGCGGCACGCCCGACGAAATGATGGACGCCCGCGTGCTCGAATCGATCTATGGCATTCCGATGGATATCTTGCCGCATCCTCATAGCGGAAGCCGGCTTGCGGTCGCGCGCTGACATGCAGCGACGCACCTTGCTGCGGCGCGCCGCGCTGCTTCCGCTTCTGTGCCTCGACATGCCGCGCGCGTTCGCGGCTTCCGGCGCTTCTGCTGCTTCTGGCGCTTCTGCTGCGTCATCGGTGCCCGCGCGCGCGCCGCGCGTCGTCGTGCTCGATTGGGGTCTCGTCGAAACGCTGCTCGCGATGGGCGTCATGCCCGCGGGCGTCGCCGAGATCGACAGCTACAACGCGAGCGTGGTCGCGCCCGCCGTGCCGCGCGGCGTGACCGACGTGGGCCTGCGCCTCGCGCCGAGCCTCGAACTGCTCCAGCAGATCGCGCCGGACCTCATCCTCATCAATTCGAGCCAGGAATCGCAGCGCGAGATGCTCGAACGCATCGCGCCCGTGCGCGCGTTCGCGGTCTATACCGATGCGGGCTCGCCGTATCACCGTTCGTGCGAGGTGACCTTGCAGCTCGGCAAGCTATGCAAGCGCGAAGCGGCGGCGCAGGCGCTGATCGACGGCACGCAGCACGCCATCGACACGGCGCGCGCTCGACTCGACCATGCGCGTACGAGCGCGCACGACGCACTCGGCCCCGCCGATCCGCTCTATCTGATTCGCTTCTTCGATGGCCGCCACGTGGGCGTCTACGGCGCACGCAGCCTGTTTCAGGACGTGATGGACGCGCTCGCGCTGCGCAACGCGTGGCGCGGCCCGACCGATTACTGGGGCATCGGCGTGGCCGGTCTCGAACAACTGGCCGGCGCGCCCGACGCGGGCCTGCTCTATTTCGACCCGCTGCCCGCGGGCGTGGACCGCCAGCTCGCGAGCAATCGCCTGTGGCGCGCCCTGCCGCCCGTCGCGGGGGGACGCGTGGCCGCGCTGCCGCCGTTCTGGGGCTTCGGCATGCTGCCCTCGGCGGCGCGCTTTGCCGATGCGCTCGCCGACGCACTTACCGCTGCACTCGCCACCGCGCCCCACGAACCGTCCGCCCTGCGCGACCCGCAACACACATGAATACTGCCCGTCTCGCTCCGCCGCGCCTGCTTCGCTGGCTTCCGCACGGCTGCCTCGCCGCCTTGCTGACGGCCGCGCTGCTGGCCACGGCGCTCGCGCTGAGCCTCGCGAATCTCGGCGCGCTGCTGCCCGCCGCGCAATGGGCGCACGCGCTGCGCGCGCCGCTCGGCATCCAGCAGATCGTCGTGCACGACAGCTGGCTGCCGCGTCTCGTCGTGAGCTGGCTGTGCGGCGCGATCCTCGGCCTCGCGGGCACGATCTTCCAGCAGGTGCTGCGCAATCCGCTCGCCGAACCGATGACGCTCGGCGTATCGGCAGGCGCGCAACTCGCGCTCACGATCGCGACGCTCGCCGCGCCCGCGCTCGCCGGCGCGGCCGGTTCGTGGATCGCGCTCGGCGGCGCGTTCGGCGCCGCGCTGCTGGTGTTCGGCCTCGCGTGGCGCAGCGGTCTCGCGCCCGTGCCGGTCGCCGTCGCGGGCATGGTCGTCACGCTCTATTGCGGCTCGATCGGCGTGGCGCTGCAAATGTTCTACGCGCCGTATCTGCGCGGCCTCTTCATCTGGGGCGGCGGCTCGCTCGTGCAGCAGGACTGGCGCGCGGCGACGATGCTCGCCACGCGTCTCGCGATCGGCGGCGCGGCCGCGTTCCTGCTGCTGCGTCCGATGACGCTGTTCGGTCTCGCCGATGCCAACGCGCACAGCCTCGGCCTGTCGCTGCGCCGCATGCGTCTGCTGGCGCTCGCGCTGGCCGTGATGCTGAGCGCGGCGGTGGTGAGCGCGGTGGGCGTGATCGGCTTCATCGGTCTGGCCGCGCCGCCGCTCGCGCGCATGGCGGGCGCCCGTCGGCTCGGGCAGCGTCTCGTGGCTGCTCCGCTGTGCGGCGCGCTGATTCTCTGGGTCGCCGATCAAGCGGTGCAGCGCTTTTCCGGCGTCATGGGCGACCTGCTGCCGACCGGCGCGGCGACCGCGCTCTACGGCGCGCCCGTCATGCTGATCCTGCTCGCGCGCATGCAGCGCGGCGCGCGGCTCGTCGCGCCGCCGTCGGCTTCGCTGGCCGGACACGGTCGGTCCGCTTCCGCTACCGCGCTGCGCTGGCGTTTCGCGGCGCTGATGCTGGCGCTGCTCGGCGCACTCGCGCTGAGCCTCGTCTTCGCGCGCGGGCCGCAAGGCTGGCACCTGAGCGGATGGAGCGAGCTGGCGCACGTCACGATCTGGCGCGCGCCGCGCGCGCTCGCAGCGCTGGCCGCCGGCGCGATGCTCGCCATCGCGGGCACGCTGATGCAGCGCCTGACCGGCAATCCGCTCGCCAGTCCCGAACTGCTCGGCGTGAGCGCGGGCGCGGCGCTCGGCCTCGTCGCGCTGGTGACGGGCCTGAGCGGCTTGAGCGGCTTTATCGCCGCGAATCACGCCACCCGCTTCGCGGCGACGAGCCTCGGCGCGCTGGCCGCGCTGCTCGCGATCCTCGCGTTCTCGCACCGCTCGCGCTACGCGCCCGAGCGCGTGATGCTCGCGGGCGTGGCGATCGGCGCGCTGTTTCAGGCCGTGGTGGCCGTGTCGATCGCCGGCGGCGGCGAGCAGGCGGCGGCGCTGCTGCAATGGCTTTCGGGTTCCACCTACACGATCACGCCCGCCGACGCCGCCCTCGCGCTCGCGCTGTGCGTGGCGCTCTGCGCGTGTCTGCCGTTCACGCAGCGCTGGCTGCAGATCCTGCCGCTCGGCGACGCGCCCGCGCGCGCACTCGGCGTGCCGATGCGCGGCGCGCGTCTCGCGCTGCTCGCCCTGATCGCGCTCCTGACGGCGGCGGCCACGCTGATCGTCGGGCCGCTGTCGTTCGCGGGGCTGATCGCGCCGCATCTCGCGCGCCTCTTCGGCGCGCGGCGTCCGCTCGCGCAACTGGCGCTCGCCGCGCCCACGGGCGCGCTGACGCTCGTGATCGCCGACTGGCTGGGCCGCACGCTGCTGATGCCGCGCGAACTGCCCGCCGGGCTGGTGGCGACGCTGATCGGCGCGCCGTATCTCATGGTGCTGCTCGGCCGCCGCCGCTGAACGACACGCGACTCGACACACGAATTACCGATATTTCTGGGGAACCCGATGTTTGTGCAACTGCTAAAACTGCTTCGCCGCCTGTGGCCGATCACCGTGCTGGCCACGCTGATGGGCGCGGCCAGCGGCGTCGCCACCGCCGCCCTGCTGGCCGTCACCAACCGCACGCTGCAAAGCGGCCATGCGCTGCCCGCGCTGCTCTGGAGCTTCGCGGGCCTGTGCGCAATTGCGCTGATCGGCGAAGTGGTGTCCGACATCGGCAACAACATCGTCGGGCAGCGCGTGATCGCGATGTTGCGCAAGGATCTCAGCGAGCGCATTCTCGCGGCGCCCATCGGCCAGATCGAGCAGTTCCGCAGCCATCGCCTCGTCACCGCGCTCAATCAGGACATCGATACGATCAGCGGCTTCTCGTTCCTGTTTTCGAGCCTCGCGATCGCAACCGCGACGATCATTGGCTGCCTCGGCTATCTGCTGGTGCTCTCGCCCGTCATGCTGCTGGTCGCGCTCGTCGCGATCGCGCTCGGCTCGGTCGTGCAGACGCTCGCGCGGCGCGCGGGCATCGCGCGCTTCGGTCTCGCGCGCGCCGCGGAAGACCGCTTGCAGAAGCACTATCGCTCGATCACCGAAGGCGCCAAGGAGCTGCGCCTGAACGGCCCGCGCCGCCGCTTCGTCTACGAGCACGAACTGAGCGGCACGATCGACGACATCCGGCGACTGCGCGTGCGCGCGGCAAATGTGTTCGTCTCCGCGAATGCGTTCGGCTCGCTGCTGTTCTTCATCGTGGTCGGCCTGATGCTCGCGTTTCAGAACGGCGTGGCGGGCGCGGATCGCGCGGTCACGACCGGCTTCGTGCTCGTGCTGCTCTACATGAAAGGGCCGATCCAGGAGATCGTCGGCGCGTTGCCGGTGATCGGCCGCGCGCAGGTCGCGTTCCAGCGTATCGCCGATTTGCAGGCGCGTTTTTCGACGCGCGAGCCCGCACTCGTGGCCGCGGAAAATACGCAAACGGCAGCGAAGGCGACGACGAGCACCATCGACTGGGAAAACTTCACGACGATCTCGCTCGATCACGTGCATTACCGCTTCGCCGCGCCTCCCGCCGCCGACAAGGACGTCGCCGGCAACGACGCGGCGAACCACGCCCCCGGCGGCTTCGAACTCGGTCCCGTCGATCTCACGATCGCGCGCGGCGAAACGCTCTTTATCGTCGGCGAAAACGGCTGCGGCAAGACCACGCTGATCAAGCTGCTGCTCGGCCTCTACCGGCCCGACGCGGGACGTTTGTGCGTGGACGGCCAGCCCGTCGACGACCGCGATCTCGACGCGTATCGCCAGCGCTTTTCCGCGCTGTTCTCCGACTACTACCTGTTCGACACGCTGATTCCCGGCGAAGCGCGCCTCGGCGCCGACGCGCAGCGTTACCTCGAACGTCTGGAGATCGCGCACAAGGTGCAGGTGCGCGACGGCGCGTTTACGACCACCGACCTCTCGACGGGCCAGCGCAAGCGCCTCGCGCTCGTGCATGCGTATCTCGAACAGCGCCCGGTGATGGTGCTCGACGAATGGGCCGCCGATCAGGACCCAACGTTCCGCCGCATCTTTTACACCGAGATCCTTCCGGACCTGAAGCGTCAGGGCAAGACGCTGATCGTGATCTCGCACGACGACCGCTACTTCGACGCCTCGGACCGCTATATCCGCATGGAGAACGGCCGCATCGTCGAGGAAGTGCGGCCGCAGCGCGCCGCGCGCACCGGCACGCTTTGAAGTTCGCGCCCAAGACCTGAACCGACCCTCGCGTGGAGGCCATACCGCATGTCAACCATCGTCACGCAACCGGATTCGACACGACGCTACGGCGCGCGCAGCACCCGCAACACCCGCGCCGCTTCGCTCACGCCGCTGTTCACGCCACATCGGCTCACGCGCAGTTTCCCCGCGCCGCTCGTTATGCCAGGCGCGGGCGTGCTGCATGTGTGGCGCTTTCGCGCGAGCTGGCTGCCCGTCGCGATTCACGAAAGCGAGCATTGGCTCTCGGACGCCGAGCGCAACCGCGCGCGCCTGCATCCGAACGCCGCGCAGCGCCATCGTTATGTCGCGAGCCGCATCATGCTGCGCTGGATCGGCGCGAATCTCTGCGGGCTCGCGCCGCGCGATGTTTCGATCGTCGACGAATACGGCGAGCATCGCGGCGCGCGGCTCAAGGTCGGCGATGAGCATCTGAATGTCGATATCGCGTTCGCGGGCATCTGGGTGCTGATAGCGATCGGGCAGGCCACGCTCGGACTCGGCGTCGCGATGCCGCGACCGGGCGGCGAAACGCAGCAGGCCGCGAGTCAGCATCCGCAGCGACGCGCGAGCGCAAACGTGTGGGACACGCTGCGCAACAGCGTACGGCGTACGCAGGACGAAGCACGTCAGCGCCATGCCGCGCGTTTCGCGAGTATGTCGGCGGCGATGCAGCGCACGGACATGGCGGCGTCCGGCGCGTCGCTGCGCATCGACAGATCGGACCCGCTCGATTCACTCGATGCACTCGACAAGCACGGCCCCGCCCTCTGGCTCGATCTCGACGATGCAGGGCGCTGGCATGTGATCGATCTGCCGATGCCCGGCGAGATTCACGGCGCGATTTCGCTGGCGCAGCGCATCGAGCAGATTCACGCGGTCGGCTGGTTCGGGCCGTAATTGAATGAAATTGAATGAGCGCGGCGCAATCGATCGATGCGCGCGCAAAGACCCTGTACGCAATAGTGCTTTCGATCGGTCATCAAAAATCGAAATTCACCATTGCGTACAACGTGCTTCATTATCAGCGGCGCCTTTCCTAAACTTGGCAAGACATGGCGCGGACTCGAATTCGCGCCGTCGATACACGACATGGCGTTTTATCTGCGCTACCGCGCATGACGAAAACCTCGTTTTGCGTCGTTTATGTCGAAAATTCAGTCCAATAATGGAGGAGCAAATCATGAAGCCCATTACCAGCACGCTGTTCGCAGCCGCTGCCGCCACTGCTTTGTTGATGTCGGGCGCGGCATTCGCGCAAAACAACACGCTCGCGACGCCGAGCGTGAAGTCGCCGGTCGCGCCGCCCGCAAGCGGCTATGGCACGCCGGGCCTCGCCAATTCCGATAGCGGCGCCGGTACGTCGAATGCGAATCAGGCGAATGGCGCGAATTCGAACGCGACGTCGATCGCGCCGGCTTACGGCACGAACAACACGCTCGCAACGCCTTCCACGAAGTCGCCTTCGGGTCAGTAAGCCGCGCAATCAATCGCAATGGATTGACGCCGTCGCCATATAAAAAACCGCTGCCTTCGCGGGCAGCGGTCTTTTTATTGCAAGCGGCTTCAGGCGACGCTAACCCGCGCGGACGACTTTCGGCTGAAACGCCTTGAGACGCGAGCCATCGCCCGCGGCTTCTTCGCGCGGCGCGAGCGTCGAAAGATAGCGCAGACAGCACACGCGCAGAAACGACGCGAAATTAAACGGCTCGTCGCCGCGCAGCGCGTGCAATTCGTCGTAAAGCTTGACGGCGAATTGACTCGTGGTGAGTTGCTCGCGATGCGCGATTTCCTGCAGCACATCCCAGAACAGATTTTCGAGTCGCACGGTGGTCACCACGCCGTGGATGCGTAGCGCGCGCGTGCGCGGTTCATAAAGAATGGGATCCGCGTTGATATAGATTTCGCACATTTGGACCGCTCCTGTTTCTGCTGTCGGGTTCGCGCCGGAGCACTGGCGCCCTGCGCACCACGCATTACATTGCGTAATAGTCTCAAATCCTGCACCGCCAGGCTAGCCATTCCTGCACGCGTGCGCCGCAACCTTAAAGCGTAATACGCGTGCCGAGCAGCGCGAGGAATTGCGCGAGCCAGTTTGCGTGCGAGGTCCACGCGGGCGCGGTCACGAAGTTGGCGTCGGTGATCGCGTCGGG
This sequence comes from Paraburkholderia tropica, assembly GCF_900109265.1. Taxonomy (GTDB): domain Bacteria; phylum Pseudomonadota; class Gammaproteobacteria; order Burkholderiales; family Burkholderiaceae; genus Paraburkholderia; species Paraburkholderia tropica. The sequence continues at coordinate 434,285 of NZ_FNZM01000003.1, read as the reverse complement.
CCAGTCGAGCGCCACATACTGGCCGCCCGCGAGCTTGACCTCGGGCGCGCAAGCCGGATACGCCGAAATCCGCCGCCCTTCGATCACGCCCGCCGCCGCGAACAGTTGCGCGCCGTGGCACACCGCGGCGATCGGCTTGTTCGTTTCGGCGAAATGACGAACCCAGGCAATCACGGTTTCGTTGAGCCGCAGATATTCGGGCGCACGGCCGCCGGGCACGAGCAAGGCATCGAATTTCGCCGGATCGATCGACGCGAAATCGGCATTCAGCGTGAAATTGTGGCCGCGCTTTTCCGTGTAGGTCTGATCGCCTTCGAAGTCGTGAATCGCCGTGCGGATGACGTCGCCCACGCGCTTGTCGGGCGCGACCACCGACACCGAATGACCGACCGCCGCGAGCGCCTGAAACGGCACCATCAATTCGTAATCTTCCACGAAGTCGCCGGCGAGAATGAGAATGCGCTTGGACATGTTCCGTTTCCTGTCTGTGATGCGGTGATGAGCGGGAATGCGGAAAACACTGTAGCAAGCGTGGAAGCGCGGCGGGTAATAGAGGGTTAAATGCGAGAGGGTTAAATGCGAGAGGGTGAAATGCGAGAGCGTTAAACGCGCGCGGACTTTTCGACGCAGGGCGGCGGCAGTCGTCGTTAATAGAGCGTCTTCGTGCCGGAGATCGGCAGGACCGTGCGTCCGCCCACCTGAGGCGCGCTGCCGGGGCGCGCGCCCACGCCCTGCACGGTCGCCGCGCCACGCACGAAGGTGAGGAGAATGGTCTCCGCGCGCGGGTTCGGCTCGCCGCGCGTCAAGGTTGCAGCGTAGCGCTGCCAGTCGGGGTCGTCGAGCTTGAAGAGGCAGCCCGCCATCAGCGCGAGCGAAGTCGGATTCAAGGTCTGCGCGGCTTCGAGCCGCTTGAGCAGACGCACCGCGCCAATCCAGTCGGCGTAGCGGATATGCAGACGCACCGCCGCGAGACACACCGGCGGCCATTCCTCACAGAGCACGTCGATGCACGCGAGCAGATCTTCCAGCTCATCGCGCGAGGCGCAGGACAAACCCAGGTCGAATATCTTCAGCAAGAGCGCGGTGACATGCGCCGGGCATCGCCGGTATGAGGCATCGGTAATATCGGCCGCAATCCGATCCAGCATGACGTTAAGGCACTCCGTCGAATTCATGGCAAAAAGCGCCGATCGTCGCGACGCAAACCGCTTGTGGATCGATTGTGAATCGATCCACAGCGCATCGGCACGCGAAACTTCGCAAACTCATACATCGATTCCGCTGCCGACCCGGCGTGCAAACCGGGGCCCTATATCGTCGGGAGAGTCAAGGCGGTGCCATTCCGCCTGCCTGCCCTGCATCGTCAGGCTCATTGCACTTTCGCGGAGGTCAGATGAACGATTTCACCGTGGGCACCACCGTGCCCCAAAGCACCGGACAAAGCACCGACAGCCTGATCAACTCGCAGTTGCAGACCACGCAGCAACTCGAACAGGAGATCGAGCAACTCCTCATGGAGATCACGCAGGAAGAGAACTCCGGTTCGGATTCAGGCTCGGGCAGCGGCACGAACACGGGCACCAACACGGGGACGAACACCGGCACGACCACGCCCACCACGCAGACCACGCAGACCACGCCCACGACCGACAATCTCACGCAGATGGGCAGCGCGGCGCAGCAGCAAGGCGCGCAAACTGGCATGCAGAATTTCCAGAAGAGCGACCCGACCGACTTCAACGCGTTCATGAGCGCGCTGCAATCGGGCGACGGCAACAAGGCCACGCACATCCTCGCGGACGCCGTGCGTTCCGGCAAGCTCGATCAGAGCGACGCCGCCGCCATCGGCAGCGATCTGCAGCAGACCGCGAACGAAAACGGCGGCGGCAAGATCAACGGCAGCGCACGCGACGATCTCGCCAATGCACTCGGTCAGGACGTGCTCGCGAAGGGCGAAACGCGCGATCAATACGCCATGCAGCAGATGATGGGCCTCAAGGCATAGCGCCGTCGAACGCCCGCCTTCATGGATCTGGACGCCTCTTTTCGACGCCCGATGAAAGTACCTCGCTCCTCCCTTCCGTCTCGTGGTGATCGCGCGCTACTGTCGGCCTGCGCGCTTCTCGCCCTTCTCGCGATGAGCGGCTGTGCGACGTCTGCGCAACCGCCTACCGCGAACGATTCGTTGCCCGCCGATCTGCGCGCCTCCCCGAACGAAGTCCTCAAGGAAGTGCTCACGGCGAACGGCGACCAGACCTATGTCTGCCGCCGCACGCCGTCGGCGGTAGCGGGCGGCTCGCAGTTGCTGTGGGCCGAGCAAGGCTCCGAAGCCACGCTGGTCGCCGCCGACAAGCAAAGCGCAGGCACCGTCGTGCCCGGCCCGCACTTCATCGCCTACGACGGCAGCTATGTGATCGGCACGCCGCTCGCCGAACATCAGATCGGCGCGAACACGCTCACGTGGGTGCGCTACAAGGCGAAGTTCGACGCCGCGCGCCGTCCAGGCGAAGGACGTTTCGCCGATGTCACGTCGATCCAGCGCATCGATACCAAAGGCGGTCTGCCGCCTCAGCCCGATTGCACGGTCGAAGGCGTGCGTCTGCTGGTGCCGTATGCGGCGACGTATATGATCTATCGCGAGCAAAGCGCCGCACCGCTGACCACTTCATCGGCCACTTCAACGGCCACTTCAACGGCCAACCCGGTCGACTAGGCGGCGCGCGTGCAAACCGGCCTCTTTCTCACCATGCCCGCACCGCAACCGCAGGCGGCGGCCACGCTCTACGCGCGCGCCATCGACATGGCGGAAGCTGCCGATCAACTCGGCTTCTCGCACTTCTGGCTCGCGGAGCATCACTTCACGAACTACTCGGCCTCGTCGCGGCCCTTGCAACTGCTCGCACATATCGCGGCCCGCACGCGCCGTCTGCGTCTGGGGCCCGCGATCATCCCCGTGCCGCTGCATCATCCGCTGATCGTGGCCGAAGAACTCGCCACGCTCGACGTGCTCTCGCAAGGACGCGCCGAAATCGGTCTCGGCTACGGCTACCAGGCCTATCAGTACGAGCGCTTCGGCGTCCGTCGCGAGCGCACCGCCGGGCGCGATGAAGAAGCGATCGACGTGTTGCTGCGCGCTCTGCGCGAGCCCGTATTCGATTTCGACGGCGAGCACTTCGCGATTCCCCGCACGCAACTGGTTCCGCAGCCGCTGCAGCCACGCATGCCCGCGTGGCTCGTCGTCAATTCGAGCCGCCGCGAATCGGTCGCGCGAGCGCTAGCGCGGGGCGCCAATCTCTTCACCGGCGTGCTCGAACCAATCTCGCGCCTCACCGACATGCGCACGCACTATCCCGATCTGTTCGCGCCGTGGCCTGCGACGCGCGTCGGCACGCAGCGGCCCGTCTATGTCGCACAAAGCGAGGCCGAAGCGAGCGAGGCCATCGAGCACGCACGCTGGAACGGGCGCGCGACGCTGCGTTTGCGTCATGGCGAAGGCAACGTGATCGACGGCGTCGTGCCCGATGCCGCGTTTCCCGACGAACCGACGGAGCGCGTGTTGCGCGACGACTTTCTGGTGATTGGCACGGCCGACGAATGCATCCACCAGCTGCGCCGCATTCGCCGCGGGCTCGGCTGCGATTACTTCAGCGCGAGCTTCTGGTTCGGCGCACTGCAACACGCGCAAGTCATAACGTCGATCCGCCGTTTCGCCGCCGACGTGCTGCCCGTGCTAGTGGAAGATACGCAACGCGAGCGCGCGGCCGCGCAAACGGCGGCGGAGCGCGATGCGTGGAAGCCCGCGCTCGCGTGGTGACGCCAAGGTGACGCCAGGGTTGCGTCAATCGATCAAACGCGCTGGCCGGCGGCCTCGACAATCGCCATGAGACGTCGGCCCATCGCATCCAGTTTCGCGCGCTGCTGCTGCGCGTAGTGCCTTTGCTTCGCGCGCAAACGCTCGCGCACGCCGGCATGCTCCAGTGAATCGATTGCGTCGATGCAGCGTTGCAGCGCGTCGTCGGCATCGCAGTGCGCCAGCCAGCTTTCGCAATCGGCTTCGGCCAGCAAGCGGTCGATACGCGTATCCATCGAAAGCCCGAACACCGGCACGCCGTGCGATAGCGCGAGCACGCTCGCGTGATAACGCGTCGTCACTACGCACTGCGCGTGCGCGACGGCACTCGCAACCTCATCCAGCACGCGCTCGCCGCGCACCACGCACGCTGCGTCGAACGGCAGACGCGCCGCCAGATCGAGACACGCCGCGCGATCCACCTGCTCCATCCCCACGATCACCGGCGTATAGCCACGCGCGCGCAACGCGGTGGCGACCGCAGCAAACCGCGCGAGATACGCCTCGTAGGCACGCTCCCGTTCACCATCCCACGTATGAAAATGCAGCAAGCCGTATCGATGCGGCGAGGTCTCGCCACGCGCGTCGAGCGCACGGGCACGCTCAGCATCCGCGCGAACGGGCCACCAGAACGGATTGGTCGGACACAACGCAGCGACGCGCGCGGAAGGCGAGGCGTGCGGTCCAGGCGAGGCAGCTGGCGCGCGCCACGTCCACGCGGTATCCGCGCCCGCGATCGTCTCGACGCCCAGCTCGCGCAACTGCACGCGGGCCTGCGCGTTACGGCAGATCACGTGTCCGGCGCGCGCGGCATGATGCGCGACGAAACGTGTGAGCGGCTCGCTCATCGCACCGCTATCGACGCCATACGACACGGCGGGCAAACCATACGCGTGCGCCAGTGCGATGCCGCCAATCAGAATCCCCGACAACGAATCCGAGAACTTCGACGTATAGGTCGAACCCTCCACATTGACGACGAGATCCGCTTCACGGATCGCCGCGTCCAGCGCGTCCGGCACATAGGGCAAGGTGGGCGCGAGACGGGGCGTTTGCGCCAGCACCGCATGATCGAACACATCGCCGAGCGCGAACAGCGTGAGCACAGGTTCGCGCGGCGCGAAGATCCGCCGCAACTGTGCGATCGTTTCGATGGTGCGCAAGTCCGCGCCGGTATTGCCCGCGCCGTGATAACCGAGCAACAGCACGCGCGGCCTGGCGGCGTTTGCAGCGGCACACGCGCGATCTGAACCAAGATAGCGCGCCGCGTCGATGCGCGCCTGCATGTCGTCGAGAAAGACCGTGTCGGGCGCGGCAGCGCTCGCGTAGCGATGCAACGCGCGATACGAATTGCGAACGGGGTCGTCGAATTGCGGCCAATCCATCATGCGCCTCCCACTGCACGAACCAGTTGCTGCATCTGCGCCGCGCCCGAATGGGCGTCGACGGCCAGCTCCACGAGCGTCACGCCCGCGTGCATGCGCGCGGCGTTCAACGCGGCGTCGAGCGCGTCCCGATTATCGACACGCCGATACGCGAGTCCAAAACCCTGCGCCAGCGCCGCGAATCGCAGCGCGTACGGATTGCGGATCGCGCGGCGAAAACCCGGCTCGCGCGCGACGGGCAGAAAATCGAAAATCGCCCCGCCGCCGTTATCGACGATACAGATACACCCTGGCGACTCAATGCGCTGCGCCAGAGCCAGCGCGCCAAGATCGTGAACGAAGGCCTGATCGCCAATAACTAGCAGACCCGCGTCGCGGCGCGCCAGCGCTTCGCCGAGAAACGTCGCAATCGTGCCGTCGATCCCGCTCACGCCACGATTCGTGTAGAACACCTGATTATTGTTTCGGACGTCGCAACCGATATCGGCGTGACGCACCGCCATCGAATTGCCCACGTGGACGAAGTCAAAACCCGGCGCATCGAGCACGCGATGCACGGCCGCGACTTCGCCCCACGCGAGCGAACGCACGCACGCGCGCCGCTCACGCGCCGAATATGCCGCCACGCTCGCCCAACGCTCGCGCCAGCGCCACGCGACGGCCTGGCCGGTGCGCGTCGTGGCCTGCGCCGCGTTCGACAACGCGCACGCGAGCGCTTCGAGCGTAGCGCGATTCGGCGCAACCAGCACGTCTCGCGGATCAAGACCCGGGTGCAGGTAATCGCAGGCAATGCGCGACGGCGCGACACGCAGCGTGGGCGCGTCGCCATGTTGCTCGAACCACGCATGCAACGCGGGAAGCACGGGCGCAAGGCCGAAGCGAATCACCAGATCGGGACGCGCATCGGCAAGACGCGCCGTGCCGAACACGTCGAAAGCGTTGACGATCAGCGCGCCGGGTTCGCCGCGCGCTGCCGCTTCAGGACTCAATGCGCCGGGTTGAGCGCGCAAACCACTCGCGGCATCGGCGACGACGGGAAAACCCGTCACGCTGGCAAGCGCGAGAATCGCGTCGAGCGGCACGGCGGGCTCCGCACCCACGACGATCAGGCCCGCCATTCCAGCGACTCCAGCAGGCGATTGCGAAGCATGGCGCTTGCGCGCTCGCGCCAACACGCGCGCTACGGCTGATTCGATTTCATGCGCGCCGTTATCGGCATCTTGTGCGAAGCCGCTGTCGTGCCACGGTTGCATGGCCACCGCCCACGTCTGCGTAGAAACGCCCGACACTTCCATCGCATCGTAGACGCCTGCGAGCGGCACGTTCAGATGCACGGGCCCACGCGTGCGGCGGTGCGGCGACGGCAACGCATCGGCGCGTGGCGTGTCGGTCGCATCATCGCCCTGCCCAAGCATCGCGCGCAACACCTGCGCCACGTTCGCGCGCATCGCGTGCACGGCTTCGGGCGTATCGCGCGGATCGTCGAGGTCGACCTGCGCGCGCACGAACGCGCGCGTCGCGCCGCAATGATCGGCCATCTGCCCGAACGATGCGCCACGCAAGCTACGCGGACGATCACAGGTGATCGCCACGAGCGCAATATCGCAGGCCTCGGCTTCGATCAGCGCGGGCAGTGCATTCGCAATTGCGGACCCCGACGTCGTCACCAGCGCAACGGGTTCGCCGCTCGCTTTCGCGAGACCCAGCGCGACGAACGCACCGCTGCGCTCATCGCTGCTCACCATCTCCACCGCGATGCGCGCGTGACGGTCGAGCGCGAGGCACATCGCGCTCGCGCGGCCGCCAGGGCACAGCACTGCGCGGCGCACGCCCGCCGCCTCCAGCGCGGCCACAATCGCGTCGACCCACGCGGCGTTGAGCGAGGGCTCGGGCGCGTGCTGCGTTTCAGGCACACTCGCCATCACGCCACCTCGAACGACGATCGGATCGCGATCGTGCGCGCACCGTCGTGGTGGTTCGCGTCGCGCGGATCGTGTCCCGCGCGCTCGGCCACGATCATCGACTCCATGACGCGGCGCGCGCGTATCGCGCCGCGATCGATCGGCAGCAAGGCGGGTTGCGCGGCCCAGAAATCCGCCTCGCCAATGCATGCCTGCTGCGCTTCGAGCATCGGCAAGTCCTCCAGTTCGAAGGGCTTCATCAAGCCCTCCACCGCATAGCGCACGAGCGCGCGGCCCTCGTCGCCCATCGCTTTCGGCAAACCGAACGCGAAGAAATAGTGCGTCGTACAGGCCGTTTCCGGCGTGAGCCAATGCGCCGATGGCGCGATGCGTCCGGCCTCGCGCGGCTGGCCCGCGCCGGTCACGCCCACCACGATCGTGAGCAGACCCGGCGGCGTCCATTTGACGTCCATCCAGCGATCCACGCAGGTCCCCGCCGCAATGCCGAATCCGTCCGCCACGAAGGGCTGCAGGATCTCCCCGAACACCGCGCGGCGCACCCACACGGTCTCGCCGAAACTGCCCGACTGCACGTCGCCGCTAGCGATCGCCTCGCTGCCCAGCGTATCGGGATGCAGAAACTGGAAATGGCTGAGGTCGAGCAGATTGTCGGCGCTGAGCTGATAATGCGCGCGCGTTTTCAGGTAGCCATGATGCGTGTGGTTCTGCGCGGGATCGACGAAATCGAACGCGGGCAGCAACGCGATATCGGCGCGCGCGGCTTCGCCAGGCCAGAACCAGACTGCGCCAAAGCGCTCCACGACCGGATACGCGCGGACGTGTGCCTGCGCGGGCACGCGGCCGTCGCCGTGCGGATTGTGCACGCAGCGCCCCGCGCCGTCGAAACGCAGACCGTGGTACGGACATTCGAGCACGCCGCCGACCACGCGTCCGCGCGACAGCGGCGCGAAGCGATGCGCGCAACGGTCGTCGAGCGCATGCGCCGCGCCCTCGCTATCGCGATACAACACAACGGGACGATCGAGCAGCGTGCGCGCCAGCGGCGTCGCTCCGTTCAATTCATCGCTGAATGCGGCCACATACCAGGCGTTTAATAGAAACGACATCAAAGCTCCCATCCACGGTCTATTGCAGGTCTTTGCGCGACATGGCGCAAAGCACAAAAAAAGCTTTAAAGGCCGCAGCCGGTCATTCAAACCGGCTTGCATCGCGGCTGAACGGCTTTTGCGAGGCGATGGCGCGACGTGCACGCGGCTTTTTGCCGATCGAGTGTAAAGCGCGTTTTTCGCAGCCAGTTTCAATAAAGCTCATTCGGGTGCGAAGCGGCCCCACGCGATGCGTAGACGCAACCCTCAAAAAGTCTGAACTTCCCTTTCCGATCTGAAAGATTCCGCTAAGCCTTATCCATCAATCCTTTATGCGCATCGCCCGTCAGGATTACCGCTCCATTCACGCAAAGGCGCAATAAATACCGACTTGTTCGATGAAAAGGATTTCATGTGCCGGCCCAAGCAATTAGCCACTTTCGCCAGGCAAACGTTTGATTGCCGTCCTGGACGGGGTTTTATTCCTCATCCGACGAGAAATTTCTGCGAAACAATTCCTTACAACCCTGATTTATGAACAACCGTAGTTTTCGCCATACGCGGTTCAAAGCCGCATCCATGAAATAACAAATGCGGCGCTTGAAGCCTCGCTATTGGAGAGCAAGTTGAAATTCGCTGTTTTGACTAACGACCGAAGGCTGTTCAATCTGATCTGCCTGTGCTTTCTCGACGAATTGATCGAATGCAGCTGCTTCAGCGACGACGTCGCGCTCACGCGCGCCATCTATCGCGAGGACTATCAGGCGATCATCGTGGATGCCGCCACCGGGGTCGATCCGAACCGCGCCGTGTTCGCGCGGCGGGCCTGCTACGACGATCGACGCGCCCCGCTGATCGTGGTCGGCGCGTTCGACGGGCGCGCGGACATCGAACAGGCCTTCGATGCGGGCGCCGACGACGTGGTGCGCTCGCCCATCGACCGCAGCGAACTGGCCGTGCGCACGCATCTCGCGCGCCGCCGTTTCGAAGCGGCTTCCAGCGCGCGCGCCGACGGCGAGATTCGCTTCGGACCGTACCGGCTCGACCGGCGCGCGGGCACCGTGCAACTCAACGGCCGCCCGATTCGCCTGACCGTGCGCGAATTCGCGATCGCGTGGCTGCTGTTCTCGCGCACCGGCGAATACGTGAGCCGCCGTACCATTGCGGGCGCGATCTGGAGCAGCACGGAAGACATCGTCGGGCGCACGCTCGAACAACACATTTACAAGCTGCGCAAAAAGCTCGAACTCAATGGCGAGGCCGGCGTGCAGTTGCGCACGATGTACGCGCACGGCTATCGCATCGAGATGGGCGACGAGCAGGAGGACTGCGTGCCCGCCGACGCGAAGCAGACGACGCCCACGCCGCCCGCGCCCGCCCTCTCTCTCACCTTGCCCGAGCACGACAACGCGCCCGTCGCGCGCCCGACGCGCGTGCTCGACGTCCATCACAGCAGCAGCGAAGCGGCCCGCCAGGCGCAACCGTGGGCCGTGGAAGCCACCGACTGCGCGCCGGGCTATCAGGCCAGTTTCAACGCCGATTTCACGGCAGGCTACAGTGCCACGCGCACGCCCGATTGCGTCATGCCATACAGCGGCACAGCGCGGACCGATAACCTCGCCGCCCACGCCGCGAACGAGCGCGAAGCGAACTGCGCGCCCGCGTTGCCGCCGCGCGCGGCACGGCTCGCCAATACACGGCGACGCAATTGAGCGAACTCGGCGCGCCATGCCTCAGAGATCCAGCACGCGCGGCGTGAGCAGGAACACGCGCTCCATGTGCGAATGCGTGTCGCTGTTGTTGCGGAACAGCGCACCGATGATCGGAATCTTCGACAGCCCCGGCACGCTCGTCACGCCGTTCGAGAGGTTGTCGGTGCTGTAGCCCGCGATCAGCAGACTCTCGCCCTGCCCGACCACGGCCTGCGTATTGATCTCGCTGCTCGTGATGACGGGAATGCTGTCGACCTGCTGCCCGGTAAGCTGACCGTCCTCGATATGGACGTTCATCTTGATGCGCACCTGGCCGTTCTCGTCCACGACCATCGGCAGCACGCGCAGCGAAACGCCCGTGGAAATGCTGTAAAGATCCGCCGACGTATAACCCGACACGCGCACGAAGAAGCGCGTCTTGTTGTCCATCACGGCTTCGACGTTGTCGAGCGTGGCGACCTTCGGCGTCGCGTCGATTTTCGCCTTCGAGTCCTCCGCCGACGCATTGATGCGCGCGAGCAGATACCGCCCCGCATCGCCGAGCACTGCGGTCAGCGACGCGCCCACGGGCGTCGCCTGCACGACGGTCGTGCCGTCTGCGAGCGTGGTCGTGCCGAAGTTCGGATTGATATTGCCGTCATAGCCGTTCTGCTGATAGGTGCCCGTGCCGGTCTGGAAATCCAGATGGCTGTTGTGCGCGCGCCAGTCGATGCCGATCTGTTGCAGCAGGTTGTCGTCGATCTCGACGATATGCGCCTCGATCTCGATCAGCTTGGGCCGCGTATCGAGTTGCCCGATCAGCGACGCGTACTGGTCGATGCGCTGCGGCAGATCGCGAATCAGCACAGTGTTGGTGGTCGGATCGGGTTGAATCACGGGCAAGGTCAGATCGCCGCCGCTCGGCGATGTCCCTTGTCCGCTGCTGCCTGGCGCATTGGCGTAGCCCACGTTGCCCGCTGCGCCCTGGCCCGGCGCAGGCGTGCCGCTGATGAGACCGCCGAGACTCGCATCCGCGCCTTGTGGCATGTTCTGCGGCAAGGGCGGATTGAGCGAGCCGCCGCCCGACGTGCCGCCGCCCACATCGGCCATTTGCGGCACGCGCTGCATGTTCGGCGACATCGCATTCTGCGAGCCGTTCGCGCCGCCGCCTTCCTTCTGCTTCGCGTGATACATGTTCGAGAGCACCGTGGCCACGCCGGGCACCGTGATAGTGTTGCCGTCGATCTGCACCTTGTGATCGGCGGCCCACGCATTTTTGAGCTTGAATACGCGGATCACCGAACCGGTGCGCCGTCCCGCACTATCGTCCAGACGTCGCGCCACTTCGGCCACCATCTGCACATATTGCGGCGGCCCGTTCACGATCGCCGTGTCGCCGGCTTCGTCGTAGACGACGGGAAAGCGCCGGTCCTCGATGCCGAGCGACTGCAGCGCGCCACGCAAATCGCCCGGCGCGGCGTGATCGAGTTTGATGACCTGATGCGTGACATCGTTTGCATTACTGATCGACAGTACGCTGCCGTCGTAGAACCACACAAAGCCGAACGTCGAAGCGAGCGTGTCGAGAAAGCGTTGCGGCGACATATCGAAGCGGCCCGTCACGGTGCCCGCGACGTTGTTGGCAATCGACGCCGCCACGCCCTGGCTCGCGGTGAAGTCGCGCAGCACGTCCTTGAGGTCCTTGCCTTCGACGGCGACATGGACCGTCGAACTGCGCCAGCGCACCGGCGCGGCGCTGGCCGTGTCGAATGGCGCGAGCGCCAGCGTCGCCGCGAGCCACGCGGCGCAAAACAGCGTTTTCGATTTCATGGAGTCGATCGTGATAATTGAACGAAGGTGCAAGCGAAGATGCGGATAAAACCGGCGGCGTCAGCGTTCGAGCGTTTCCGAAGGCGCTTCGTGAAACTGCTTGCGATAGCCGTTGACGAGCGTCGAGCGGTTCTGCACGCCCCATTTGTTCGCGGCCACCAGCACGCCGCGATCGGCGGCATACGCGCGCTCGGTCAGCTCGGCGCGAATGCGCTCCATACGTTGACGGCGGATCAGCTCGCTCGGCGAAAGACCGAGAAAATTCTTGAAGGCGCTTTGCAGCGCGCGTTCGGTCACGCCAATTTCCGCGGCGATCTCGCGCACCGAAAGGTCGGGCCGGTCCAGGTTGTCGAGCACATACGAATACGCGCGCCGATAACGCGCGGGCAAGCGCGCACCCACATCGTCGAGTTGCGGACCGGGCTTCGACATGCGGCTCGCGAGCGGCATTTGCAGACTCGCATCCTCGCGCAGACACTGCATCGCCACCAGCGCGTAACGGCTGTACAAGGTCAGCGACTCCTGCGCGCGACCCTGCGCCTGACGCGTTTTGGCCGCGCAATACAGGTATTCGATGTGACGATGGCCAATCGCGCCCGCACGCACGAGCGGATGCAGCGGCTCCAGCATCGCGTGCGCGTAATGCGGCTGCGCGCCCGCGAGCGCAGCCAGCGCAATCTCCAGCCTCAAGGTGCGCTGATAATCACCGACGCCCTGCTCGCGCGCCCAGTTCAAATGATGCTGCAGGCCGCCAATCGCATTGCGGTCGGCCAGCGCGGCCAGTTGCAAATGACGCAGATACTCGATGCGCGCGCGCAAAAGCGGCACCCGCACGGCACGCAAGACATCTTCCTGCGTGCGCGCCGTCACGCCCGCCGCACCCGATTGCCAATAAACGTGATCGCTCAATTCACTCGCGCAGCGCAGGGCCGTCTGCACTTCCAGATCGAAGCGCACCGTGGTGGCGAGATCGTGCCAATGGCCGTGCGGATCGTCGATATCTTCATCAAGACGATGGACGAACTCGTCGAGCGCCTGCAAGGCCTCGCCGGTTCGCCCCAACTCATGCAGCGCGCAGACGATGCCGAAGCGCGCCTCCGCCGCGCGCGCCGGCTCGATGCCGGGTTCGTCGACCACGCGCGCGAAACACGAAAGCGCGGTGCCGATCCGATGCCGGAACAGCGCCTGCCACGCCGCATTGCGGCACGACGAGGCGCGTATGTCACGCTTCGAACTCCGAATCAGTTTTAGCGAGCGCCGATAGGCTTCCTCGGCTTCCACTTCCACGCCCAACAGCAGTTGCAGATCCGCGTGCAACTGAAGGCCATGCAACGCCTGTTCGCCCATGCCGGCCGCATTCGTTTCGTCGATCCAGCGGCTTGTCAGATGCGAAGCGGCCAGCAGCTTGCCCTCGCGCAGCGCGAAGCCGAAACGTTCGGCCTGATTTCCCGACACGACCGGCTCCGGCGTGGCGAGTGAAGAAACCAGCGGGAAATACAGCATCGAAAACATAATCGACTCCTTGGTTGCACGGCACGCTGGCTGACACGGCGTGCATGAACTCAATGTACCGGAGCGATTTAGTCAGAACTTCAATTAATCTGATTTTCAGGTTCTATTTGAGAACTGTTGAGATTCGAAGCGGGATTTGTTGAGGATGCGCCCGAAGCGGGCGCGGCCTTTCGATTCACCGTTTTCCCGCTTTCCGCGTCGCCATTTGTCATCGTGCGCAAATCCTCGGCGAATCCGCGCAAGGTAATCTGCTCTTTCACCTGATCGACGAAAATGCCCGCAAAAAGCGCGAGCATCAGCACGGTGACGGCGCCCTTCACGGGCTGGCTCAACGTCATGAGATCGAGCTTCGACGCCGATTTCGCCGCAAAGCCAAAGGCAAAATCGATCAGCAGCAAAATGAACATCATCGGCGCGGCGAGCTTCGCGATCGTCTGCATCAGCGTATCGGTCTGGTGCAGCACGAACGATTCGAGAATATTGCCTGCCACCGGCGTCGACGACGTCAACGGCCACCAGTGATACGACTCATACAGCGTGCCGAGCAAAAACGTCATGCCGCCCAGCGCCCAGAACGACACCGATGCAATCTGCGCGAGCAGCGTGGCCGTGGGCGTCGATTGCTCCTGGCGCATCGGATTCGTAATCTGCACGTTGTTATAGCCGGTCAGATCGTCGATATAGGTGCCCGCGCCTTCGGCCACCCAGAACACGATCGACGCCGCGTAGCCGAGCACCACGCCGATCATCGCCTCGCGCAAGCCGATTTCGAACAGCTTCACGCCATGCAGTTCCTGAATGAACGAGACAGGCTGCCCATACGCCACCCACGAACTGAACAGCACGACCACGGCGTTGCGCACGACGCCCTGCATCACGCCGTCCGCGGTGGGCGGAAACATGAACATGATGATGAAAAGCCGCAGCGAACACACGCCCAGCAACGTGATATAGCCGACGATCAGCGTGCCGAGTTGCGGCAGCGCGGAAACAATATCGTTCATGCGGCCACGCCCCGCTCGCGAAAGCGCCGCGCGAGTGCGGCTTCCTCGGCCTCTTCGTCGGCGGCGTCGCTGGCCGCTTCGTCCTGCTTGCGGCGAATCTGCGTGATGCGCTCTCCACACAGGTCGATGCGGCCCAGGTTCTGCTCGATCTCGCGGCGCGTTTGCGTCATCGCGTCTTCGCTCTCACGCACCCGTTCTTGCGCTTGCGCGAGCGCGGCGTCGAGCACGCGCAGCTTGTCGGCGACCACGTCGATATAGCGGCGGCACGCGGTCAGCGCGTCGGGCGCGAACGCTTGCGCGCCCGTCATCATCGATTCGATGCGGTGTTCGTAGAAGCGCAACACCTCGGCTTCGCGCGCGACTTCCTGCGCCTTCGCCTCGCGCGCGCGTTCGCGTTCGGCCAGCGCGTTGCGATGCGCGGCGAGCGTTGCGCGCAAGGTGTCGTCCAGACGGCGGCGGCGTGCGAGCGAACGCTCCAGCGCCATCACGCGGCGGCCCGCGCCGCTTCTCGTGCTGCTACTCGTGCCGCTTCTCGTGCCGACGCTTGTCTTTGCGTTCATGCTTGCGCTCATCCGCCGGCCTCCGCGAGCGCATAGAGCTGCGCTTCGGTGTCGCCCGGCGGCGCGTATTCGTCGGTGCGCTGCGAGAGAAACGCCTTGATCGCAGGCGCTTTCGCGATGGCTTCGTCGGCGAGCGCATTGCCGCCCGGTTGATATTCGCCGATCTGCAACAGCATCTCCACCTCGCGATGCTGCGCCATCAATTCGCGGATGCGCGCCGATGCGCCCACGAACGAACCGGGCACCACTTGCGGCATCACGCGCGACAGACTCGCGAGCACGTCGATGGCGGGATACTGATTCTTCGCCGCAATCTCGCGCGAGAGAATCATGTGGCCGTCGAGAATGCCGCGCACTTCTTCGGCAATCGGATCGCTACCGCTTTCGTCTTCGGCGAGCACAGTGTAGAGCGCGGTGATCGAGCCCGTCGCGCCCATGCCCGCGCGTTCGAGCAGACGCGGCAGCTCCGCGAAGATCGACGGCGGAAAGCCGCGCCGCGCAGGCGGTTCGCCCGCCGCGAGTCCGATCTCGCGTCCGGCACGCGCGAAACGCGTGAGCGAATCCATCATCAGCAGCACGCGCTGGCCGCGGTCGCGAAAGTATTCGGCGATCGCGGTCGCCACATAGGCCGCTTTGGCGCGCTCCATCGACGAACGGTCCGACGTCGCGCACACGACCACCGAACGCGCCATGCCTTCGGGGCCGAGAATCAGTTCGACGAATTCGCGCACTTCGCGCCCGCGCTCGCCGATCAGCGCGATCACATTCACGTCGCACGACGCGCCGCGCGCGAACATGCCGAGCAGCGTGCTCTTGCCGACGCCGGCGGGCGCGAAGATGCCCATGCGCTGACCTTCGGCGAGCGTCATCATCGCGTCGACCACGCGCACGCCGGTGGGCAGCGGCGCGTCGATCATGCGGCGGCTCATGGGGTCGGGCGGCGACGCGAAGATCGGCCGCATTTCATCGGATTCGATGGGCGGACCGCCGTCCACGGGCTCGCCGAGACTGTCGATCACGCGCCCGAGCAGCATGTCGCCGACCTTCACGGCGAGCGGCCGCGCGAGCCCGATCACGCGCGTCGAGCGCGAGATGTGTTCGAGTCGCGCGAATGGCGAGAGCAGCGCCACGTCGCGCGTGAAGCCGATCACTTCCGCGTGCTGCAGCAGCTCGCCATTGGGCGCACGCAACTCGCACAGTTCGCCGAGCGAGAGGTCGAGGCCGCCGACCTTGATGAGCGTGCCAATCACTTCAAGCACCTTGCCCGTGCGCGCCACGGCGGGCGCGGCGAGAATCTCGCGCTCGATGTCGTCGGTCAGGCGTTCGAGGTCCACGCTGTGTGCCGTCCACGACGCGCTCATATGGCCTCCGTCGCGGACGCTTCGCCTGCGCTTGCGTTATCGAACGCGTCAGGTGCATCTTGCGCCTCGGCCGACGTATGCGCCGAGCGCTTGAGCGCGCGCGACACCGCGCTGCGCATCGCGCGCAACTGCATGTCGAGGCTTGCGTCGACGGTGCCGAAGTCGGTTTCGCAGACGCAACTGCCGGGGTCGAGCTGCTTGTCCGCAATCACCGACATCGGGATCGCCTGGCCCAGATCGCGCCAACGCGCAGCGAGCCGGTCGAAGGCCGCTTTCGCGCCGTCGAAATCGCCGGGACAGACGGCCACGCGCAGATACGTCGCGCCGTCGACGATACGATCGACGGTCGCGAGCGCGCGCTCGAACAGCGCTTCGTGCGACTCCACGCGCACGATCTGCTCGACCGCCGTGGCGACGATATTCGCGAGGCGTTCGCGCATGCTCGACTGCAACCGGTTCTGCGCGTCGGCGGCTTGTGCGAGGCGCTCCATCCAGTCCGCGAGCGCGCGCTCGCAGCCATCGCGATAGCCCTGCTCGCTCGCCTCGGCATAGTCGCGCTGCGCGTTCGCGACGATGTCGGCCGCTTCGTCCCGCGCGTGGTCGATCAGCGTTTGCGCCTGCGCGCGCGCCTCGTCGAGCAACGCGGCGCGTTCCTCGACGAGCGCGGCGCGCGCGGCGTCGAGCGAGAGCAGTTCGCCGAAGGTGTCGCGGCGCACGATGTCCGACGCCGCGCCGAGGCGCAGCGCAAGGTCGTTCGTCGTGCCGCCTGCGAGCGACGCGCCGGGTTCGAACACCGCGTCGCGCGCGCGCTTCAGCCAGATAGCCATGAGTACTCCGGTAACAGATCGGGAAGCCGCGCGAACAGACGCGCGCTGCCGGGCGCGTCGATGTCGGCGGGCGTCTGCGCGAGCCACGGCACCGGCGGCAACGCGCGCGGCAGCGCGAGACGCAGCAGCGTGAACGGCACGCAACGCGTCGGCGACACGGATGACGCGAGATCGCGCAACAGCAGCGCGCAGCCTTCGATCGCGAGCCTCGCCGCATCCAGCGCCGCGAGCGGCGGCATGCCCGCGCGCGCGATCAGTCGCGCGGTGTCGGGCGGCTCGCCCGCATGCGCGTCCTGCGTCAGACGATCGACGCTCACGCCCACCCAATCGGAAAGCTGCTGACGCGTGCGCTTGTCGATCAACCGGCGCACTTCCGCGCGGCGAAACAGCAGCGCGCGCATACGCAGCACCTGCACGCCGCGCTCGGCGGGCAGCGCGTCGAGCCAAGCCGCATTGGCGTGCGCACCGGCTTGGGCCGCGCCTTGCGTCAGGTCGGCAAAATCCGGCGGCACCACGCCCGCGGCACGCACCAGCGCGCGCGAACACGCCACGCGCGCCGCGATGCTGGCCGCCTGCATCGCCACGCGCACGTGTTCGAGTTGGTCCGCGTCGAGCTTGAGCAGCGCGGCGGTCCACGACGGATCGGCCCAGTCGATGGTCGTATCGACGTTGCGCTGCCAGGCGTTCAGCACCGTCGCCGCGCGCCGGAACGGCAGCGTCTGCGCGGCTGCGCCGGGCCGCTCGCGCGCGAGATCACGCACCGCGCGCCTGGCCCGGCTTGCGCACGCGGGCGAGCAGATTCCGCACGATGGCGCCCGGTTGCGTCGAGCTTGCACCACCGGTTTCGGCGGCCGCATCGCCATGAGCTTCGCCGCGCGTCTGCGCGCCGGTCAGCATGCGCCGCGCGAGCATCAGCAACAGGCCGGCGACGACGATCGCCACGCCCGCGAGCGCTCCCGGCAGCCAGCCCGGCATGCCCGAAGGCGACGCGGATTCGATCTGCACCGGATCGGCGGGGACCGCCGTCACGCTCACCTGGTCATACGTGAGCCCTTCGACGCTGTGCATCACGAGCGTCTTGATCTGCGGCACGAGCGCGCTGACATCGGAGTCGCGCCGATACTTGATGAACACCGCCGCCGACGACGGCTTGATCGTCTGTGCGAGCGGATCGTTGTTCGGCAGCACGATCTGCACGCGCGCGTCGATCACGCCGTCGATCTTCGAGAGCGTGGAGGACAGTTCCTGCGACATGCCGTAGATGAAGCGCACGCGCTCCTCGGTCGGCGTGGAAACGAGACCGTCCTTCTTGAAGAGATCGCCGAGATCGTCATAGCGCTTGTGCGGCAGGCCGCGCGCGCGCAGCACTTCCATCGCGCGCGCGAGCTGGCCGTCGTCGACGTCGAGCGACCAGGTCTTGCCGCCGTCGTTGCTGTCCTTGTGCGCATCGACGCCGCGTTCGAGCAGCGCCACGAGCATCTCGTTGACGTCCTGCTCGGACAGATTGCCGTACAGCTCCTTCTTGCAGCCCGCGAGCAGCGCGCACAGCGCGAACGCGCTCGCGAGCGCCGCTCGCCGGAGGCGCCGCGCATGGAGATTCGAGGTCACAGGGACTCCGTGAGGAGGGCCGCAAACGGCGGCGGATTGCGGCATGAAACGGGGTTTAACGCGGCGATCGGCGAGTAGCCAGCGCCTCGCGATCACTGATTCTTCATCAGCGTTTCGATGGCCGATTTCGACGAATCGACCACACCCATCTTCGCTTCGAGATCGAGCTGCGTGCTGGCGAGTTCGAGCGTCATGCGGATCGTGCCCGCGCTCATCTCGTTCATCGACAGCGTGGGCGCTTGCTGGGCGAGTTGCAGCGCGTCGTTGACGGTCTGCTGCAACTCGGCGTCCTGCGCGGCGACGAGCTTCGACGCCACCGCCGTGCCGTCGCTTTCCGGCGCGGCGGGCGCGCTCATGGGCGACTGCTGCATCATCGACTGGAACTTGTCGGCGAGCGCCTGCGGGGTGCCGCCCGCGCCGCCCGTTGACGACGCGCCGTCCGCCATCTGTTCGAGCGAGGCCTGCATGGCCTGACTAGCCTGACTGGTCGGATCTATGCTCATCTGCTGCTCCGTGGAACTGGGCTGCCGCGCACGCGGACGAATCAGGCGCGCAGGAAAGACGTTTCGAACGCGGGCGCTTGTGCGGATGTTTGCGACGCAGATTGCGATGTCGATTGCGACGCCGCTGCGTGCGCAGGCTCCGCATCGATTTCATCGCTGAACGTCGCGAGTTCGTCCACGGACGCGGGCGTGACGAACTGCCCGCCCGAGCGCTTCGTGCGAATCGCGTTGATGAGGTCGTCGCGCGCCTCCAGCGCACGCACCAGATGCTGCGTATCGCGCGAGGGATTCAGCGCCATCGCCTGCGCGGCTTCCTGCTTCCAGTCGGGATCGCCCTTCGCGGAGAGGCAGAACGCCAGCAGCGCGCGCGCATAACCGAAGCGCGGCGCGTTCTCGCCGACCTGACGCAGCACGTGAATCGCATCGTCCCAGTGACCGCGCACCATGTGCAGAATGCCTTCGAGCGTGTCGATTTCAGTGACGCGCGGACGCAGCACGCGCAGCGCGTCGAGCACGAGTTCGATGTCGTAGGGATCGGCCTGGACTTTCGGGAAGTCGCCGAGCAGCGCGGTCGAAACGGTTTCGATCAGGCCGCCGACCACGTCGGGGCTGCAGTTCAGATATTCCGGCGTGCTCGCGGACATGGCGTGTTGCTCCTGGTTGGGCGGGCGTGCCGTGAGGCGCGGCCCGGGTCGGGAAACATGGGCGCCGTGCGGCCGGCGCTCGATGTGGGCACATTAGCAACGGGTTGCGGGCAGGCCCGCGCGGCAGGCGAAGATGGGACCGGGGATGCGAAGCGGCTGGATGGCGGGGCGTGGCTGCTGCGATCAGCGGATCGACTTCGAGCGACATACCGCCATTCATCGTTGACGAAAACGGCGCGCCCGATTCGCACCACGCGCAACGCCTTCGCACCGCGTGCCGCGTCTGGCGAGCGCCAAGGCTATCGTCACCCCACCCGCGCCCTGGCGCCGAATCACGATCCTGCCGCCGTATGAGCGAAGAAAAGACCGAACAACCCACCGCGAAAAAACTCAAGGACGCGCGCAAGGAAGGCCAGGTCTCGCGCAGCAGCGACCTCACCGACGCCATTTCGATGGCGGCCGTCGTCGTGCTGCTCGCGGCCAGCGCGAGCCAGCTCAGCGACATCTTCCGCGCGGTGATGACGCTCGCGCTCGACTTCGTGCACGGCGATCACTCGATCGTGAACATGCAGACCCAGCTCTACACGATCGGCGGCCTCGCGCTCAAGGCGAGCGTGCCGATTGCGTGCGCGGCGGCACTGGCGGCGGTCGCGGCGGGCATCGGCCAGGTCGGCCTGCAGATCGCGACCAAGCCGGTCACGCCGAACCTCAACGCCGTCAGCCCGGGCTCGGGTCTCAAGCGCATCTTCTCGATCCGCACCGTGATCGAGTCCGTAAAAATGGTGGTGAAAGCGGCCATCATCTTCGCCGTGATGTGGATGACGATCAAGTGGCTCTTTCCGCTCATCGTCGGTTCGCTGTATCAACCGCTGCCGGGCCTCACGCGCATGTTCTGGGACATGCTGCTCAAGTTGCTGATGGTCGCGTCCGCCGTGTTCGTGCTGATCGGCGCCGCCGACGTCAAGCTTCAGCAATTCATGTTTCTCAAGAAGATGAAGATGTCGAAGGACGAGGTCAAACGCGAGCACAAGAATCAGGAAGGCGATCCGCGTATCAAGGGCGAGCGCCGACGCCTCGCGCGCGAGATTCTGAACTCGCCGCCGCCGACCGCGAAGGTCGGGCTCGCGAACATGATGGTCGTGAATCCCACGCACTACGCCGTGGCTGTGCGCTACGCGCCCGCCGAACATCCGCTGCCGCGCGTGATCGCCAAGGGCATGGACGACCAGGCCATGTTGCTGCGCCGCGCCGCGCATGAAAGCGGCGTGCCGATCGTCGGCAATCCGCCCGTCGCGCGCGCGCTCTACAAGATCGGCGTGGACGAGCCCATTCCCGAGGAACTGTTCGAAACCGTCGCCGCCATCCTGCGCTGGGTGGACGCCATCGGCGCGCGCAAGGACGCGCCCGCGTCCGATCGCGACGCCACGCCACTGCACTGATCCGCTGCACTGATCCCGAGTCAAAACGCCGCCCGGAGCCCGCCGCCATCATGTTCAAATCGCTCAGACTGCCCGCCGGTGGCGAAGTCGGCATCGTCGCGCTGATCGTCGCGATCATCTCGCTGATGATCCTGCCGCTGCCGCCCGCCGTGATCGACGTGCTGCTCGGCGTGAACATCACGATCAGCGTGACGCTGCTGATGGTGACGATCTATATTCCCGATGCGGTGTCGCTCTCCGCGTTTCCCTCGCTGCTGCTGTTCACCACGCTCTATCGTCTCTCGCTGAATATCGCGTCGACGAAATCGATTCTGCTGCACGCGGAAGCCGGTCATATCATCGAGAGCTTCGGCGAACTGGTGGTGGGCGGCAATCTGGTGGTCGGGCTCGTGGTGTTCGTCATCATCACGACGGTGCAGTTCATCGTGATCGCGAAGGGCTCGGAGCGCGTGGCGGAAGTGGGCGCGCGCTTCACGCTCGACGCGCTGCCCGGCAAGCAGATGAGCATCGACGCCGATCTGCGCGCGAACCTGCTGACCGCCGAAGAAGCGAAGCGCAAGCGCGCGACGCTCGCTGTCGAAAGCCAGTTGCACGGCGGCATGGACGGCGCGATGAAGTTCGTCAAGGGCGACGCCATCGCCGGGCTCATCATCACGATGATCAACATCGTCGCGGGCATTGCGGTGGGCGTCGCGTATCACGGCATGAGCGCGGGCGAAGCAGCGAACCGCTTTTCGGTACTCTCGGTCGGCGACGCAATGGTCTCGCAGATTCCTTCGCTGCTGCTCTCGGTCGCGGCCGGCGTGATGATCACGCGCGTGGCCGACGAGCGCCAGACGAAGCAAAGCTCGCTCGGCGACGAGATCGGGCGGCAGCTCGGTTCGAGTTCGCGCGCGCTCTATTTCGCCGCAGTGCTGCTGCTCGGCTTCGCCGCCGTGCCCGGTTTTCCCGCGGCGCTCTTCGTGCTGCTCGCGGGCACGCTCGCCTTCACGGCGT
Source organism: Paraburkholderia tropica (assembly GCF_900109265.1). Taxonomy (GTDB): domain Bacteria; phylum Pseudomonadota; class Gammaproteobacteria; order Burkholderiales; family Burkholderiaceae; genus Paraburkholderia; species Paraburkholderia tropica. The sequence goes on along the minus strand of NZ_FNZM01000003.1, from coordinate 412,068 downwards.
GGCGGCTCTCGCGCAAGGAGCCGCAAAAACAGGAGCACGAGCGCGAGGCGCTGCATGCGATGCAGCGTTCGGGTTCGAAGGTGGACGTGCCCGCCATCCTGTCGCGGCCGCCGCAATTCACCTGCCCGCTGGGCGTGCGTATCGCGCCCGATCTCGTCGCGCGGCTCGCCATGCCCGCGCTCGACAAATCGTTCGAAGCGGAACGCGCGCGCTTGCAGGAAGAACTGGGCTTGCCGTTTCCGGGCATCACGATGTGGTCGTATGCGGCGCTGCCCGCCTCCACCTGCGAGATCCTCGTGCACGACGTGCCGCAACTCACGCTGCAACTGCCCGCCGGACGCGTGATGCTGCCCGCGCTCGCCCAGCCCGCCGCCGATGCTTCGCCCGAAGACGCCAACGCCTGGGCCGCGCTCATCGAACGCTGCGAACCCGGCCCGCCGATCGACGCGAGCGGCACGCCCACGCACTGGCTCGAAGAGCGCGCCGTGCCCGCGAAGACGCCGGTATGGCGCGCGGAGCAAGTCATCGCACACGCGTCGGTTGCGCTGCTGCGCCGCCACGCGCCGCTTTTTCTGGGCATTCAGGAAGTGCAGTGGATGCTCGACCAGCTTGCCGCCGATTACCCCGGCCTCGTTTCCGAGGCGCAAAAAGCGCTGCCGCCGCAACGCATGGCCGACGTGTTGCGCCGTCTGCTCGAGGAACAGATCTCGATCCGCAATGTCCGCTCGATCATGGAAAGCCTCATCACCTGGGGGCCCAAAGAGAAGGACATGCTGATGTTGACCGAGTACGTGCGCGGCGATCTCTCGCGCTTCATCGCGCATCGCGCCACGCGCGGCGCGCGCACGCTCTGCGCGGTGCTGTTCGACATGCCGGTCGAGCAGCACATCCGCCAGGCGATCAAGCAAACGCCCACCGGCAATTTCCTCGCGCTGCCGCCCGACGAAGCCACGCTGCTGATCGACCGCATTCAGTCGTTCGTCGGCACCGCGCCGCGCGACGGCGTGGCGCTCGTCACGTCGATGGATATTCGCCGCTACGTGCGCCGCATGATCGAGGCGCGGCTCGGCTGGCTCGCCGTGTACTCGTATCAGGAACTCGGCGAGCACGTCGAATTGCAGCCGCTCGGCCGCGTGTCGATCTGAGGCGCGCGACGTGACGTATATCGGCTCGCGCCATCTGCGCATCATTCCGGGCTCGGCGGATTCCAGCGACGCTCCGCACGACGCGAGCGCCGACGACTTCGACTACGCCGCGCTGCTCAAAGGCCGCCGCGCGTGGCGGCGTCCCGCGCGCGAGGCGCGCATGCGCGAAGCGGCATCGCAAGACGACAGCGCCGACGCAACGCGAGCAGCGCACGACGATGACGAGGACAATAACGCCCCCGCCGCGCCCACGCCCTTCGCCCACGCCGACGACTCCGCGCCCCACGGCGACACGCCCGATCGCGACGCCGACGCCGGCCTGACGAAGCAACGCAACGCGCTCGGCTCGCACATCGCGCACGCGGCGGCGCCCGCCGTCTCCGCCGTGCTGGTGCGTCAGCAGCGCATGGTCGCGCTGCTCGCGGCGCTCGCGCGCCACATCGGCGCGTTCTGCGGCGACCCCGCGGTGGCCGAAGCGGGCAACTGGGAAGTCGAGTTGCCGATCGATCCCGCCGTGCTGCCGCACACCACGCTCTACCTCTCGCTTTCGCGTTTCCGGCTGCAGCTTCGTTTCGATACGCAGGCGCCGGAGTCCAGGCAATTACTCTTGGAGCACAGCGGTTTGCTCGAACGCGAACTGGACGCGATATTGCGCGCCTGGGGCGAACCCCGCGATATCGAACTCACATTCTGGTGACCTCACCGACGCATGAACGCGCCCTTCGCGGTACCCGCCACCGTCGATCTGACCGAAACCGGCTCGCCTCCGTCACGCACCCGTGCGTATGCACAGATCGAGGCGGCGCAGGTCGGCCCGCTGCCGTTGCCCGCGCTGAACCGCGCGGCCGCCCGCACCTCGCGCACGATCGGCGACGCGCGTTTCGCGCCGTTCGCGCGCGCGCAGCTCGGCGCGCAAACGATCGATGTGCGTGTGATCGATACCAATCGAACGCAGGCGCACGCGGCGGATTTCGCCGATCCCGCCATCGTCGAGATTGCATTGAGCGCGCGCGACAGCGCTGAATTCAAACCGGCTTCGTTGCGAATCGCACTGGATTTGCAGGCCTATCCTGCGCTCGCGATTGTTGCGGTTGTTGCGATTGATGCGGTTGTTGCGAACGGCGCGCGCGACGACACGCCAGGCGCACACGGCGATGCCGCCGAACACGCGCTACGCGACGCCGTGGCCGGCGTACTGCTCGAACCGATGCTCACCCGCATCGGCGAAGTGCTGGCGTGCGATGCCCGCCTCGTATCGGTACGGCGCGCAACGTTGCAGGCGGACGTGCAGATCGCCCTGTCCTTCACGACGCCGATCGACACCGCAACCCCCACGCTACACACGCTGCGCATCGCGGCGTGCTCGCGCGCGCTCGATCTGATCGACGCCCGCCTGCGCGCGCCGGACACCCACCCGACATCCGGCGCACCGATACCCGACTTTCCCGCGCTCGCCTTACCCGGCAGCCTGATCGTCGGCATGAAACCGCTCGACGTGCAGACGCTGCGCTCGCTCGACGTCGGCGACGTGCTGCTGCGCGCGCTGTTTCCCTCGTGGACGGCAGCCACACTCGCGGCACTCGCAGCATCCGACACGCCGCAGCAGCTCGAAAGCCAACTCTACGACGAAGACGATGCGCCCGACGCGCCGCCCGCATCCTCCGCGCGTCCGCGCGCGCTGGCCGCGTGGGGTACGCCGGGGCTCGCGCGCCTGATCGCCGAAATTGCATTCGACGGGCCAGCGCCCGTCATCCTCAAGGAGCCGAACATGTCCGAAGAGCTTGACCCGGCGAACGCCGACGCCGGTCTCGCCGTCGATCAACCCGACAATCCGATCCACATCGGCGAGCTCGAACTGCCGGTGCAATTCGAAATCGACACCGTCGCGCTGCCGCTCGCGCAGCTTTCCACGCTCGGTCCGGGCTATGTGGTCGAGTTGCCCGTGCCGGTCGCCGACGCGCGTCTGCGGCTCGTCGCGCACGGCCAGACCATCGGCTACGGCGAACTCGTCACTGTCGGCGAACACCTGGGAATCCGAATCATCCGCATGGCGCACCGGCATGGTCCAGTTCAGTGATATCACGGGGCTGCTGCTCGTCGTCGTCACGATCAGCCTGCTCCCGTTCGTGGCGATGGTGGTGACGTCCTACGCGAAGATCGTCGTGGTGCTCGGCCTGTTGCGCAACGCACTCGGCGTGCAGCAGGTGCCGCCGAACATGGTGCTCAACGGCATCGCCGTGCTCGTGTCGATCTACGTGATGGCGCCGATCGGCATGGAAGCGGCCAAATCGCTCGAAGGCCAGCAGCTCGCCTCGCAGCCCTCGCAGGCGCTGATCCAGGCGTTCGGCGCCGCGCGCGAACCGTTCCGCGCGTTTCTGATCAAGCACGCGAAGGAGCGCGAAAAGCGCTTCTTCCTGCGCTCGGCGAGCGTCGTGTGGCCCAGGGAAGAAGCGCAATCGCTCAAGGAAAACGACCTGATCGTGCTCGCGCCCGCCTTCACGCTGAGCGAGCTGACCGACGCGTTCAAGATCGGCTTTCTGCTTTACATCGCCTTCATCGTGGTCGATCTCATCATCGCCAACGTGCTGCTTGCGATGGGTCTGAACCAGGTCACGCCGACCAACGTGGCGATCCCGTTCAAGCTGCTGCTGTTCGTGGTGATGGACGGCTGGTCGACGCTCATACACGGCCTCGTGATGACTTATCGCTGATGCCGCGCACGCAGTTTGCCGGAGAGATTATGGATACCGATACGCTGGTTCGTTTCACCACGCAGGGCATGTTGCTGTGCCTGACCGTCTCGCTGCCGCCCGTGATTGTCGCGGCGGTCGTGGGGCTGGGCGTGTCGTTTCTGCAGGCGATCACGTCGATGCAGGATCAGACGCTGTCGCACGCGGTCAAGCTCATCGCGGTGACGGTCACGATCGTCGTGGCGGCGCCGCTCTCGTGCGCGGCCGTGCTGCATTTCGCCAACGAAATCCTGCAGGCCGCCGTGCCGCTCTGATCCGCATGGAGCCACGATGAGCCGCATCTCGCACAATCCCGCGCACGACGCGGCGAGCGCCGGCGCGCAACGCGCCACCGACGCGCAGCAGCGCAGCGCCAACGCCCAGAACGCGCGTAACAGCGCGCAGTTCGCCGCGCTCTATCGCGGCGAAACCACCTTCACGTACGGCAGCGCGCCGCAATCGGGGCCGACGGTGAGTTCGCAGCGCGCGCGGCGCATGGCCGACTCGCTCGCGCGCAAGCGTCGCGCAGAAAAGCGTCAGCAGCGCAATCTGCGGCGCGGCGGAGGCGATGACGAAGGCGCGGGCGAACGCGGCGGCGCGCATGGCGAACGGCTGCGCGTCACGCGTGACGGCGGCCAGCGCGGCGGCGGCGGCGGTCAATCGCAGGACGAGCGCGACGGCGATCACGACGCGTTGGCACTGCCTTCGGTCAAGCCGCGTCTCGCCGCGGCCATCCCGCCGCCCTCGGGACGGCTCGAAGCGATCGCCGCGCGTTTCGGTCCGGGCGAGGAAAGCGCACGCGCCGCCGCCGTGCGCGACGCGTGGGAAAGCGATCTGCTCGCGCTCCACAAACAGGTCGCGGCCAATCCGCAAACGGACGTCGGCGCGCTCGTGCATCAGCTCAAGATCGACTGGTTGCAGGTCGAGCAGCAGATCGGCGCGATGCCGCGCGGCGGCGGCATCGCGGCGCTGCGCGAGCGCGGTGGCACGCAGGCGGATCGTGCCGGACATTCCGCGGGCACGCGGCCGTTGCTGCCCGAACGCGCGCGCCATTTCAATCTGCTCGTCGGCCTGCTGTGGAAAGACACGGACCTGCCTCACACGCGCGCACGCGGGGCGCGCGCGCTCGGTGCGCTGAACGCGCTGCGCAACGGCGTGCTGGGGCGCGCGGCCGCGGCACACGAACCGCAGGAGACGGCGCAAAACGCAAGCACTGACACAAGCGGCAACACCGCGCTGCCCGGCGCGTCGTCGATCTCCGCGTTCACGCGCGGCAGGGCGCGATGAACGTCGCTTCGCATCGCACGCGGCGCCTTCGCGTCGCGTCGGTGAGAAAGCTTGCGGACCGCCTAAATTAGCAACGATCCGGCCCGTCTTGCGCAGCCCGCGCGGACGGGCGGCCATCCCTCGAATCAGACGGTGCAAGCACGATGAAACTCCTGCGCATACTGACGGGCGTGCATGCAGGTGCGCAGCTTCAGCTCGCGCCAGGCACGCACCGCATCGGCGCCGACGACGACGCCGATATCCAGTTGAGCGACTGGCGCGGCACGAGCGCGCTGCTGCATGTCGATGCAACGGGCGTCGTCAGCGCGCAGCGTGAAAGCGGCGCGAGCGTCAGCGAGGAATCCGCACGCGACGACGCCGAAGTGGAAGCCGTTAAAGCGGCAAGCGAAGCGCCGCCGGAAACGGTGCTGCTGGTCGATTTCGTACCGATGCAGTTCGACGAGATCGTGCTGTGCGTCGGCGCCGCCGACGCCGCGTGGCCCTCGGACCTCGACCTGCTTTCGATGTTGCTCACGCGGCCCGCCGAGGCGAAGTTCGCGGCCGCGCGCCGCAAGCAGCGCCGCTACATGGGCGCGGTCGCCGCCGTCTTCGTGCTGGGGCTCGTGGTGGCCGCCGCCTCGCTCGTCACGACCACGCAGATGAGCCGCGCCGCCGCGCCCGACAACGCCGGCGAGCGTGCGCAGCGCGTCAACGCGGCGCTGGCCTCCGCACAGGTGCGCGGACTCACGGCGCGCGCGCTCGGCAATACGGTGGTCGTGAGCGGCATGGTCGCGACTTCCGCCGACGACGACGCCGTGCGCGCGCTGCTCGATCGCGTCGCGCCAGGCGGTCTGTCGCGCAACTACGACGTGGCGCAGAACGACGCGCGCAGTATCGAGGACTCGCTCGGCATTGCGGGCGCGCATGTGCGTTACGACGGCGACGGCAATTTCGCCGTCACGGGCACGGTGACCAGCAAGTCGGATCTGAGTGCGGCGCTCGAACGCGTGCGTGCCGACCTCGATTCGAACGTGAAGCATATTGCCGTCGATGTGGCGGAGTCGGGCGGATTCGGTTCGAACGCATCGAGTACCGCGTCGTACTCCGAAATGATTTCTTCCGACGACGTGCGCTACGCGCAAACGCCGGATGGCGTGAAGCACATTTATGCCGTCGACGTCCCCGATGCGAGCGCGGCGGATGCAGCGGCAACGCCCGCTTCGTCGGCGACCGCAACGGCATCGGAACCAACCAGCACGCAGGCGGCGCGTCCGCAAACTTCGTCGGTCGATGTCGCCACGGCCAGCCGCAGCGCGGAACACGTCGCGCAGCAAGTGACGCCAGGCGCGCCGCAATACGTGGCGTTACCCGATCCGTCGACGTTGCCCGGCGCCGCCACGTCCGCGCAAGCCCACTGAATCACACGTCAACACACTGGCAAACAGGAGAGCGACATGTACCAGCACCTCGAACCCTATGGCAGCGAGTTCAACGATCTGCAAAAGACGCTCGCCGATCCGGCGGCCGCTCCGCGCGTGGACGCGATCCGCGCCGCGCTCGAAGCCACCGCGCAGCAGATCAGCGAGACCCAGGTCGTCAATGAAGTCGACCGCAACAATCTCGCCAAGCTCTATCGCGGCTTTATCGCCGCGTCGCGCGTGATCGCGCGTCTGCAGGAAAAGCAGGCGCTCGCGCGCGGCTGATATCGATACGCGTCATACGTCTATTGCCGGCGCGGCGCTCGCCGCCGCGCCGGTCACCGGGCCAGTTCGCAAGCAGGCGCGTTCGCGTGCGCGCTTGCGAGGCGGCAATATCAGGCAGGGCCACGCCCTTTTTCAAGTTGTTCAATCGCAGTCAACGGAGGTCGATATGTCCGTAGGTTCGGCAGGTTCCATGATGCAAGGTCTCACCCAGGAAATGGACCAGATGACCATGATGTCCGCCCAGATGCAGGTGGAACAGAGCATGTACGCATCCGTTTCGAACGTCGCCAAGAGCGGCGCGAGCAATGTGAAGGACGCATCGCGCGGCGGCTAAACGCCCTGCGTGTGGCGCGCTGCTCTGTCCACGCCTGCGTGGCGGGCGGCGCGCCCTTCGCCACGTCACCCTTCTTTTTCCCGCGAGGACGATGAGCAGCGAACGCTATGCCAGCCTGGTCGCGGACCTGTGCGCGACGGTCGGTCTCGCCGACGTCGATCAGGTGCTGCGCACGCGCACGATCGAGGTGGAAGGCTTCGACGTGCGGCTCGATTTTTTCGAGCGCGATCTCGACGCGATGTACGCGAATTTTCACTTCGGCACCGTGACGGCCGGGCGCACGCTCGTGGTGTTCCGGCTGATGCTCGAAGCCAATCTGCTGATTTACGCGCAGGACCAGGCGCAACTCGGCATCGACAGCGACACGGGCGGCATCGTGCTCGTGCTGCGTCTGCCATTTGAAACCGGCCTCGACGGCGAAGCGCTCGCCGACCTGCTCGCGCATTACGCCGATCATGGCCGCTACTGGCGGCAGAATATCGTCGAATCGAGCGATGAGATGTTCGAGGGCATCGCCTCGGGCGAGCTGTTCTGGCTCAGGGCGTAAGTGCGCGTCGTGCGCACTTCATCTGCGCACTTCATCTGCGCACTGCGAATCGAACAGGATACCGAATTAAACAAGCGCGCCGCGCCGCGCCGCGACGCGCTTCAATCAAACCGGACGCGACGCTTCTTCGACGTTGTGCGCGCCGTTCTTGATGGTTTCGGCGATCGCCATTTCCGCCGACTGGATCGCCTGCATCACGCCGCCCGCGATCTGCATGCCCGCGCCCAGCACACCCGCCCCGCCGCTGACCAGCGGCGCCGCATCCTGCAACAAACTCGACGCCTTGCCGAACGCCGACTGCTGCGGCGCGAACGCCGGCGGCTGGCCATGCTGCACCGGCGCGACGGGCGCGCCATGCTGTCCGTTGGCGGCGGTGGCTGTGGGCGTCTGCGTGTGCGACGAACTCGCGTTGCCGGTCTGCGCGGTGTCGGGCTTCGCGGCGAACGACGCGCGCTTGCCTTTGCCCGCCGCCGCCTGGCCGCCCGTTTGCGCGCCGCTATTGAGCGCGGACAGCGTGGCGAGTTTCCCGTCTTCGGTTTGCGGCTGGGGCGTGCCCGGAAGTTTCGCGGGCGCGCCCGCTTCGTGCGCGGGCGTGGTATCCGGCAGCGGCGTGGTGCCGTGCGTACGGCCGATGGTGGGTGCATTCATCGCTGGGCGTCCTCCTCGATGCGATCGGTCGCGGGGCGACACGGCTGCACGTCACGCGCGCGAGCAAGCGCGGCGAGGCCCGCAGCCGGACGGATACGCTCGACCTTACAACGCTCGCACGCGCATCGCTGGCTCGGCGCGAACGCGTGTCGCGCGATGCGAAGCGCGCGACGCAAAGCGCGCGAAGCAAAGCGCAGCGATGCGGGCGATCGGCGCGGATCACAAGGTGCTTTGCTGCGCGCGCCGCGACGCTCCGGATCGCCGGATCGCCGGATCGCCGGATCTTCGCCACTTCGCGCCGTCGCGCGCGGCTTCGCGGAGCGGTCGCGCGCGCTGCCGCGATGCGCTCACACTCGCCCGGTGACTGACACGCCATCGCACTTCGGCCCATCCGATAGAACACGCGACGGCGCCCGCTTAGTCCACGACGAATCCACGACGAATCCACGACAAATTCACGACAAACTCACGACAGACCGGCACCGGGAGGCCCGCACCATGCGTTTCATTCCACTCGACCGCATCAACGCGCCGACGCTGCTCGTGCGCCCACTCACGCGCGCCGACGCGCCCGCGCTCTTCGACCAGATGCTCGGCGACGCCGACACCATGCGCGATCTGCCGCTCGCGCGCCACACGCGTCTCGACGATACGGCGGCCTTCATCGACGAAGCCTTGCGCGGCTGGCAGGACGGCACGCTGATCCGCTACGTGCTCGAATGCCAGCAGACGCAGCGGCTCACGGCGCTCATCGAACTGAAGCCTGCGCTGCCGCGCGTGGAGATCGGCGTGATGATCAGCCGCGACGGCGGCGCGCGACGGCGGCGCGCGGGCGTGCTCGCGCTTCAGCAACTGATCGACTGGCTCATGGAGCAACCCGGCGTCTACCGCGTGTTTGCCTGCTGCGCCGTCGACGGGCTCGCGCACAGCGCGATGGAGCGCCTCGGCTTCGTGCGCGAAGCGACGCTCGCGAACTACGAACCGCGCCCGAATCGCGGACTGCTCGCCGCCGACAGCTATCTCTACGCGCTCACGCGCGCCGCGCCCGTGCCGCCGCCCGCGCCCAATTCGGGCGTGGAATGGCTGCGCTCGACCATGCGCTGGGAACTGGCGGAAGCGTGAGCGCGGCGCGCGCCATCCGGCATGCACGCACCGGCGCCGCCGGAATGAGCAAAATTGCACTCGCGAGGCATTTGTTCACAAATGCAGCGATAATGCAAACGTCTGACGAATAATGCAGCGTTTCAGCATGCGTTCCGCCATGGCGCAGCGCCACCGCGCTGCGAATTTTTCCCGAGACGCTTGCGATGTCCCTACCCCGGCTGACCGGTCAGGTCCTGGCCTTTTCCCGTTTCTGGCTCGCGCGCGACGCCGGTCTGCTGATCGCCGACGGCGCCGCGATCGACCTCGCCGCGCGCCCGTTCGCCGTGCTCGTGGCGCTGCTCGACGCCGATGGCCGCGTGGTGTCGGCGGCGGAACTGCGCGAGCTGGTCTGGAACGGCGCGCCCGTCGACGCCAACACCGTGCAGGCGCAGATTTCCGCGATCCGCCGCGCGCTCGACGAGGAGCGCGATCTGATCGTGACCGTGCCGGGGCGCGGCTATCGCTTCAGCGGCACGATCCGGCTGCTGGAGGCACGTGCGGCGGCTTCGGGTGGCGAGTCTCCGTCGGCATCGGCATCGGCCTTCACGCGTAGCGATGATGCTGCGCAAGGCAACGCGCCCACGGCATCGACCGGCGCGGCCAGCGAATCCCGCGACGACACCGGCCGCGCCAACCCCGACAGCCACGCCCCGGCCCCCCTCCCAGGTCATGAATTCGACCGGGCCTTCGCGCGCGCCGTCGAAGCCGACTTTGGCGCGCCGGGCGAGCGCATCGTCGATCAGACCGCACCGCGCGCCGCCGCGCCACGCGCCAAGCGGCTCTCGGCGACACGTCCCGCCGCGCCTGCCGTCGCCGCTACATCAGCCCACGCCGGCAGCCAACCGGGCGTCGCCCAGACGGCGTTGCCGGGCCACCACGAAGTGGATTTGCCCGCACCGTTGTCCGGGGCCGACACGGCCTCAGGGTCGGCATCGATGCCTGCATCGACGTCTGCGTTCGCCGCGTTCGGGCCGGCCGGCGTCGAGGCGGCGCTACGCGCCCAGTGCGGCGCGCCGCTCACGCCGTTCACGGGACGCCATGCGGAGCTATCCGAGTTGCTGGCCGTCGTGCCCGAGCGGCGCGTCGTCACGCTCACGGGCGCATCGGGAATCGGCAAGACGCGCCTCGCCGCCGAAGCGGCCAGCCGTCTGGGCTCGCATTTCCCCGATGGCGTGTTCTGGGCCGATCTCGCCTCGCTCTCGCAGCCCGAGCGCATCGCCCACGCGACCGGCGCGGCGCTCGGTCTCGCACCCGTGCCCGACTACGGTTCGCCCGCGGCGCTCGCAGCCCGCATCGGCGCGCGCCGCGTGCTGATTGTGATCGATCATTGCGACGGACTGGGCGAGGCCGCCGAGCTGACCATCGAAGCGCTGGTGGCCGGCGCGAGCGGACTGCACGTGCTCGTCACGGCGCAGACGCCGCTGTTCATCAGCGGGGAACTGCCGGTCGCCATCGCGCCGTTGCGCACGCCGCCTCATGGCACAGGCGTGCGCGAGACCGGCGCGGGCGCGCCGCTCGCCAGCCACGATGCGCTGCCCTTGCTGCTGGCGAAGCTCGGGCAACGGCTTGGTCAGTTGGCCGCTTATTCGCCAGTTCAATCGCGCACACAGCGCCCCACGCCTGCGATGCACGATCCGCAGACGCATCTGAGCGCGCTTCATGCCGCCGCTCAGGTGACGCAGACCGCATCGCCGAATGATTCGGTCTACCTGGCATTGATGGCGGCGACACGCGTGTGTCAGCGCGTCGACGGCTTGCCGCTCGCGCTCGAACTGGCCGCGTCGGCCATCGCCGCGCGCACGCACGCATGTGCCTGCACACCCGCCGTCAACACCGACCCAGACCCAGACGCCAGCGCCAGCGCCGATGCCGCGCCACCGCTCTACGCCACGCTCGCCGCCTGCGCGCACGAACTCGACGCGCTCGTGACGCGCCGCGCGGGCGCGAGCCGCATCGCCTTGCCTCACGCGGAGATCGTGCGCGTGGTGCTGGAATGGTCGAGCGCCGCGCTCGACGAAACGGCGTCTGTCGCGCTGCGGCGTCTCGCGATATTCGCGGGCGCTTTTTCGCGCGCGGCGGCGCTCGAGTTACTGGGCGCGTTCGCGCTCCCCGACAACGACAAGCTCAATCTCGACGAGAACGCCGAAAGCAAGCCCGCCACGCTCGAACACGCGCTGCGCACACTCGCCCATCTCGGTTTCATCAACGAAGCCGATGAAACCCCGGCGGCCAATTCCGTCGTCGCAACAGATTGCGCCCGCCTGCGCCTGCCGCCCGCGGTGCGGCGCTTCGCGCTCGAAGCGCTCGATCGTCATCGCGAAAGCCATGAGGCGAGCGCGCATCACGCGAACCATCTCGCCCGCATGCTCGCGCGGCGTGTGGCACTGCCCGTGCGCGAGCGAGGCAACGTGTCCGGCAACCCGTGCGGCAACCCCGGCGTCAACACGCAGATGCTGCGCCACGACATCGACAATCTGCGCGCCGCGCTCGACTGGGCGCTCGCGGCCAACAAGGTCGAACTGTGCGCGGAACTGCTCGATCAGGGCGCGCCGCTGTGGCCCGCGCTCGCGCTGACCGACGAGTACGTGGGCTGGATCCGCGCGGCGCTGGCGCGTGCCCAGGCCGCGCCCGTGCGTCTGATCCGCGACGAAATGCGCCTGCACGCCGCGCTCGCGCGCGCGTTGCCGCCCACTCACGCGAGCGCCGCCGAGATCGACGCGAACTGGTCCCGCGCCTACGCGCTCGCGACCGAATGCGCGGATACGCCGTATCGGCTCTACACGTTGTTCCGGCTCGTGATGAACGCGATCGATGCGGGCGACGTGACGCGCGCCGCGCCGCTCGTCACCGAATTCGGCGAGATCGCGGCGATTGCGCGGCATCCGGCGGCGCTCGTCAACGCGCACTGTCTCGAAGGCCTCGTGCACGCCTGGCACGGCGAATTCGAGTCCGCCATCGAGAAGCTCGCGCCGCTCGTCGATCATTACACGCCCGGCCGCCTCGCCTGCGCGGACGCCACGCCGGGGCAGGCGATCGCCGCGCTCAGCAAGCCCGCGTCGGGCGCGCTCACGCTCGCCGGGATCGACCACGAGACGCTGCTCGACGCCGAAGCGATGGCGCGCGGCTTCGGCCTCGCGCTGCCGCTGGTGGCGAGCGCCGTGCTCGCGGTCGCGCGCTGGTTCGTCGGCGTGCCGTTGAGCGGCGCGCTCGACGTCTCCGACGACGACCCCGACCTGGCCGCACGCGGCGCCGCGTTCGCCATCGCCTGCGCGCTCGCCGTGCTCGACGGCGACACCGCGCGCGCCCAGTCGTGCTCGGCCGCGCTAATCGCCTGCGCGCGCGCGGGCGGACCGCGCCGCTGGCTGCGCGCAGGCCTCGACGTGCAACTCTGGCTCGACGCGCTCGCGGGCGACCGCGACGCCGCGCGCAGGCTGCTCGACGGCGTCGCGCGGCGGCTGGGCCGCGACCGCGTCTATCTGATCGATATCGCGTTCGTCGCGTCGCTGTTGCCGCGTCCACCGCTCGCCGACGATGCAGCGCTGGCCACGGCGCTCGGCGCCGCCGTGCGCATGGCGCTGCTGCGCGCCGAACGCGTCGGCGAACTCTGGCACGCGGCGGAGATGCAACGGATCGAGGCGGCGCTGCGCCTCGCGGCCGGCGAGTCCACGCAAAGCGTGCGCGCGCGGCTCGACGCGGCGCTCGCGCAGGCGCGGCGCTGCCATGCGCAGCGGGTCGCGCTGCGCATCACGGTCGACATCGAAACGCTCGACGTGCCGCGCGCGAGCGAACAGGTTCGGATTCGCTGACGGCGCTTCGCGTCGTGCTTCGGGGTGTCACAGTCGGTGCCTAACGTGGGTTGCATCGCGTCCCGCCGCCTGCCCACCGCACGCCCGACTCATGTCCGATCTCCACGCCCTCCCGCCGCCCCAGACGAACGCGACGCACGAAGCCGCCGGGCACGAGACCGCCGCGCTGACCGAGGCGCAACGTCAGGCGCAACGTCAGGCCCAACAGCAGGCGCAGGCGGAGCCGCAAGCCCAGCCGCAAGCACTCACCGAAGACTCGACGCTGGGCCGCTTCGCTCATGCGCTGTCGCGCACCGGTCAGCGTCTGCGCGCGGCGAAATTCGATATCAGCACGGCCGCCCGGCAGCGCAGTTCGCACGGCAAGCCGTTCGCGCCGACCGATTTCAAGGCCGAGGGCCAGCGCCTGCCCGAGCGGCCGGTGACGGCCTCGACCGTCGCCGCCACGCCGCTCGAAAACGGCGCGAAGACGGGCCGCGCGGCGCTGGCGAAAACGGCGGCGTCGGGCGCGCAGGCGTCCGCGCAAACGGCCCACCCTGTCGCCGCCACCGCCGCCGACCAGGGCGCGGGCCACGCGCTCGCGGACGCGATGGACGGCGGCCATGCGCTGCTCAGCTACGTGGCGCAGCGTCTGCCCGGCCCGCGCGACGACGCCCAGGCCTCCGCGCGGCTTTCGCAGCGGCTGCACACGCTCGGCGCGCCCGCCGACGCCCCCGCCGCCACGCGCGGCGCGCTGCTCGCGCAGGCGCTGCACGGCGCGCACGTCGGCGACGCGCGGCAAGCGAACGACGTGCTCGACGCGCTCGGCGGACTCGACTTCACGCGCATGCAGTCGAGCGCGCCCGTCACGCCCGCGCAGAACCGCGCGTGGCATGTCGCAACGCTGCTCTCGCGCAGCGACGCGGGCTTCGAAGCGCTCGAACACTTGCGCGCGCAAGCGGGCGCCGCCGCGCCCGACGCTTCACAGGAAGCCGCGCAGCCGCCCACGCAGACAGCGTCGCAGCGCCTCGCCCAACGCATGATGCTGCAAACCGCCGACACGCTCGAACCCGCGATGAACGCCGCCACGCACGATGTCTCGCCCGCCGCCGTCGCCGCGCGCCACGCGCCCGCGCCCGGCGCATCGCTGAAGGACACGCCGCTCGCCTGGCGCGCGTACAACGCGGCATCGACGTTCTCGCGCTACGGCCGCCAGGCGCTCACCGACGACCAAAAAGGCGCGTTCTTCGCGTGGCGGCAGAACTTCCGCGAGGACGGTCCCGGCACCGAACTGTCGCGCGCCCGCGAGCGTCTGAACAAGTTCTCGGGCAAGACCATCGACCGCGCGGGCGACAGCCGCTGGAAAAGCTTTCTGCCGCGCCTGTTCGGCAAGCAGCGCTCGCCGCTCTCGGCGCTGCGTTACGGCACCCAGGGCGTGCCGCGCAAGACCGTCGCCGACGAGCGGAAGGCGCTCAAGGAAGCGATGCAAGGCGCGCTGCCGCCGCTCGTCGAGCGCCCCGAGATGCGCCCCGCCGCCGCGCTCGCGCACGCGCGGCCCGAACGTTCGATCGCCGAACTGGCGGCGCTGCACGTCTGGCTCGAAAGCGGCGGCTTCGCCAACGGCCGCCCGAACGCCGAGCAGCTCAGCGCCATCGCGCAACGCGCCGAAACCATGGCCACGGAACTGACGCCGCGCGACGTGCCCTCGCCCGCCACGCTCGCGCGCGTGCGCGACGTCGCCCACCGCTGGGCCGCCGCCACGCCGCACGAACTCGCCCGCAGCGCGCCGTTCAAATCGATCGCACGCGGCCCGTTCGATCTCGAACGCCTCGCGTCGTGGGGCAAGGTCGCGCAGGTGCCCGCCGACTCGCCGTTCTGGGCGCAACTCGACGACCTGAAGCAGAAAGCCACGCCCGACGTCTCGACCGCCACGCCCGCCGATCCCAGGAGCGCCGACGATCTGCGCCAGTCGCTCAAGGACGTCGCCAACGGGTTGCAGTCGAGTTCGCGTCTGCGTCTGACCGATGGCGCGCGCCTCGGCGTGAGCACGCGCGGCCTGAGCGCGAACATCGGCAAGGTGCTGCATGCGGGCGCGGTGCCCGTCGCGCCGCGCGTCGATCTGCGCGCGTCGAAATCCCG
This sequence comes from Paraburkholderia tropica, assembly GCF_900109265.1. Lineage (GTDB taxonomy): Bacteria > Pseudomonadota > Gammaproteobacteria > Burkholderiales > Burkholderiaceae > Paraburkholderia > Paraburkholderia tropica. Next base: position 396,632 of record NZ_FNZM01000003.1, on the reverse strand, counting down.
CGAGGCCGTGGTCGAACTGAGCCGCGGCACGCAGGGCGTCGAGATGTTCCTCGGCACCACGAAAACCTCGGTGCGCCATGCGGGCGCGGGCGTGCTGGTGGGTTATGACTTCGACGTCGGCCTCACGCAGATGCGCGCGGGCCTGACCACGCAAGCGGTGCTGCATTCGCGCGAACTCTCGGAGCCGAGCGGCGTTTCGCTGCGCGTGGCGCGGCGCGTGAAAGACGACGGCACCGGTTACGACGACAACGCGATGCGCGAGAAACTCAGCGGCATCATCGATCATGTGTTCGACGAAACCACGCACGCGCACGCACCGGATTCGGGCGGTTCGCAAGGCACCTGGAACCGGCTCGCGCAGCGTTATTTCGACGACCCCGATGTGTCGGTGAGCTGGACCGACACCGTCGCGCGCACGGTCAAGCGCGGCGCGTCCGCCGACGTCGGCGTATCGGTCAAGCTGCCCGGCCCGGCTTCGTTCGCGCGCGTGGGCGCGACGGCCGGCGTCGGCTACGAACGCACCGCGAAACAGACGCTCGACTCGAAGGAAACCAGCGGACGCATGCAGATCGAGCAGCATCGCGTGGGCGCGGGCTCGCGATTGCTGGGACGCTTCGGCGCGAGCGTGAGCGCCACCGAAAACGTCGGCAAGGTGGGCGTCGGCTTCGCGTCGCTCGACGCGCCCTCGGGCACGCTGACTTTCGCCGACGACAGCCATCTCGCGAAGATCCAGCTCGTGCGCGAAGACGGCAAGCTGATGCACCGCGCCTGTCTGTTCGACACCGAGTATTCGAGCGCGCACACCTACACGCAGGCGATCGACGCGAGCCGCGAGCAATGGATCGATCTGTTTGCCGAACAGATTGCCGATGAGCAGCACACGCGGCGTCAAGCCGATCCCGACGTGCAGCTACGACCGCCGCGCGAACTCGCGGCCGAACGGCTCGATCAGCATCTGGGCGACGTGAAGGCCAATCGCCGGCCCAATCAGACTTACTTCCACCGCTATCGTTTGCGTCGCGACGCCGCGTCCCGGCTCGATACGGTCGCGGCCGTCAAATTGCAGTTGCCCGCAGACGCGCACGCGGAGCACGCGCAACTCGACGCGAAGTCGGCACGCATTCTCCAGGACCCGGCATCATGGATGCCTGCCGAATTGAAGGTGAAAGAGCGCACCACCGTCACGCTCGGCCCCGGCCTGAATTTCATGGTGCAGATGAACACGCAGACGAGCGCGACCGGCGACCGCGAACTGTTCGCGCAGACCGTTCCGTTCGGCTTGCTCGAACGAGTCGATCAGCGCGCGCGGCCGGACCCGAACGCGCCCGCGAATCAAACAGGCAACGGATGACGCTGACGCACGCAACGGCGGCGTCCGCGTCACGCGCGCGCGGACAATGCACTCAGTTCGCGCTGGGCCGTGACCGAGCGCACCGTCTGCGCGGCGAACACGTACGACAGCCCCTTGGTGCGTTGCGCCTGATTCGACTCGTAGCTGTAGAGCACGTGATTGGTCCAGCTCGACGGCGCTTCGAGCACGCGCGCGATCTCGCCGCGAATGCGCAGCATCTCCTGCTGCTCGGACTGCGTCGGCTCGTGCCCGCGCTCCTCGTACATGCGCAGCGCGCCGCGATAGGCGTTGATCTCGCGCGCCGCGCCCGGCACCATGCGCTGGCGCTCGCCGTGATACTGGTTGCTGCGCGTGGCGTTGAGCTTCACGCGTGTCTGATACGTGCTCAGCTCGTTCTGGTTGCCCTCCATCGACGTAACCCACGCGTCGTTGCGGCTGTCGATGTATTGCAGATAATCGCCCACGCGCGTGAACTCCGTGTCGCGATAGGTGCGCTCGGGCACGATCTCGCCGTGCTCCTCGTAAAGACGCAACGTCGAGCCCTTGCCCGATTGCAGCACCGTGGTGCCGATGCCATAAACCGGCACGCTCGAAAACGACAGCGAGTTGAACGGCCCCGGTCCGGACACGGGCACGGGCGGCGGGCTCGCCACCACAGCGGCGCTCGCGTTCGCCGCGAAGTTAAGACTGTTCGACGACTTGTTGACGGTGCGCGCACCGCTCTCGTCGGTCGCGTGCGCGACGCTGCGATTGCCGGTCACTTCGCCGCTCACGAACGCGCCCACCTTCACGTTCGCCGAGGTCACGTAGCGCACGCCGCCCGTGCCGGAGAGCGAGGCGTAATCGGTATGCGCCTTGTTCTCGACCCAACCGATCGAGAGATCCGGGTCCGCGAAATATTCGTGCGCCATGCCGTTCCACATCTCGTCCTTGTTTTGCGGCATCGTGCCGCCGGGCCCCGAACCGCCGATCGTGCGCACGGCGTCGCCGAGCTTGCCGCGCCAGGCGTTGTCGTCATTCGGATGATTCGTCTGCGAGTACGGCGCGCGGATCACCACGCCGCGCGGGCTGCTCTTGTCGCGCCCGCCCACGAGCGAGGGCGCCACGCTCGCCAGCACCTTGCCGCCCGCGAGACTCCAACCGATGAATCCCGACGCGCCGAGGTGCGCGGACTTACGCGTATCGGTGCCGATGAACACTTCGCCGTGGTGCGAGGTCGAGCCCACTTCGAGCACCGCATGACGGCCTTTCAGATAACGCACGTCCGGCGCGACCGAGGCGCTCGGCGCACCGACGAGGCCCAGCGCCGTGGCGAGGTTTTCGGAAATATTCGCATCGAGCCCATAGACGCCGCCGCTCGACATCTGCACGCTCCACGTCTTCGGAATGGTGTCGATCAGATTGCACAGCGCGCCCACATTGCCTTGCGGCGTCTGCGGCGTTTCGATCGGGTCCTGGCGAATCGCCTTCATGCGGTCGAGGTTCTCGCGCAGCGAGCGTCCGCTGCCGGGGACCGCCGCGCCCATGTTCATGCCGGCGCCGGTCGCCCACTCATCGAGCGTCTGCGCGTTCAGTTTCTTCGCGCCGCGCATCTTCGAAAGCGACTGGAAAGTCGGATTGCTGCGCACCGTTTCCTTGTCGATATGCAGCGCCTGCGCGACGTCGCGCGCCATCTGAGCGCGCTGGAAGCGGCCGAGTTTCATGTCGTCGTGAAGCCAGCCCTTGGTGCCGATCGAATTCTTCCACTGGATCAATGCGGCGGCGCGGACCGCCTGCTCCAGCACGGGATCGTTCGGCTGCATGTTTTGCGTGGGCGCGGCGCTGGCGACATTCCCGTTCAGATGATTGACCACCGCATCGATCGAATGCAGCGTGCTGAAATCTTCCTCCGGATGATCCATCACGCCGCCCGCCGTGCCGAGACCGAGCGCGCCGATCGGATTTTTCTCGTGGCCGAACGCCTGCTTCACGCCCTGCTTGACGTCGTGCGTCATGGCCTGCTTGAAGCGCTGCGTCTGACGATTGAGCCAGGAGCCGGTGCGCGGCGCGGTGGTGTTGCGCTGCGCGTGTTTGACGAGCGAGTACATACGCCCCTGGATCTTGCCGACGTCGGCTTCGGCAATGCCGTTGCGATGCGCAAGATAGGCCGAGCGCAATGCGATGGGCGGTTGCGCGTGCGTGTCGTCGACGAGCGCGCGCGCGCAGAGAAACGCCTTGGCGTTCTGCGTCTGTCCGGCCAGTGCTTCGGATACCGTAGCATTGGCAACTGGTGCGTTCGGCAAATTCAGACGCTCGGCGGCGGGCAACATCGCATTGGCGGCGTGCCCAAGTTCGTCGAGCGAAGCGGGTGGCGCGGGCGGCGCTGCACCGTTTGCAGCGGCGTTACGCGGCCACGCGGCGAGCAGCGCATCGGCGGCGCGCCAGGTCTGCCAGTCGGCTTCGTCGTGAATCTTGTGGTCACGCGCATCGACGCCGCCCTGCCCCGGACCGTTGCGCGGATTGATCGCCGGTCCCTGATCGACATCGCGTAACGCGCCGAACGCCGCGTGCGAACGCGCCATCGCGCAGCGCGCCGCGAAGCCGTCCTGCTGCGCCTGCGGAGCGCCCGGCGTGCCTTGCAGATTCGCGAGCGCCGCGCGGGCGCGCGCGACGTCGCCGCCGCTCGCCTCGGCAAGCGCATGGCCCAGATAGCGCGCCTTCGCGAGCGGCGGCTCGCCGCGCGCGTTCTGCGGGATCGCGGCACGCACGTCCTGAATCAGTTGCGTGCGCTCCTGGCGCGCCTGCGCCGTGGCATGGGCGGGCAGCGGGAACAGCGTTTCGAGCTTGCGATCGAACGCATCGTCCTGCCGCAATTCCAGGTGCGCGCTCGATGCCGTCTCACGCGCGTTTTTGCCGAGCGCCGTGTTCACGTTGGTGGGGTGTTGCGACGCAACGCCAAGTGGCGTTTTGGCGTTCGGCTTCGGCGTGCGGATCTGGTCGGCCGCCACCTCGACTTGCGGCGCAGGCCGCGAGGCACTGACGCTGCTCGACGCCGCGAACGGCGTGAGGTTCTGTCGAATGCCGCCGCCGCTGAGATTCTTGCGCAACGCGGACGTGGGCGGCATCGCCTCGCCATTCGCGGGCGGCGTTGCATTCGGCAACTCGTTTTTCAGCGACTTCAGGCCGCCGAGCACGCTGTCCGGCGCACGCCGATCGGGCAGCGGATCGCTATTCGTCAGGGGCTGGCTCGCCTGCGGCGCCGGTGGCTGCGGGGCTTGCTGCTGGGCGGCGGAACCGCCGCCCAGCAATGATCGAATGTTGAAGTTGAACGGATTCCCCACAGGCGCTCTCCCGTCGATAGTCGGTTGTCGTCGATGGCTTTACGACGACGATCGTCCATCTTTGGCGGCGAAAAGCCGGGGCGCGCAGGCGAATGCGAACTCACGAAGCGTCACGCGAAGCAAGCCACGCCGGCTTGCTCACTTGTTGCGTTGTGCATGACGTGAATCGGCCGACGATTCACTGCACCGGCACGCGCGACTGCTGCCCTTCGCAATACGCGAGGTACTTCGTATAGGCGTCCTGCGGCGAGACTTTCGCATAGCGGCCATAAAGCCCGTCGACAAACTGGCTCATTTCCGCGAGTGCATATTGCTGACGCCCGATGGGCATGGCGCCCGCTACGCGATACGCCTTCTGCATTTCCTGCTCGCGCGTGATGCCCGCGTCGCGGTCTTGCGCGACGAGTTGCGCGTTATGCGCGCGTGCCTGGCAAATCGACGCGACGGGATTGGTCGTCGTTTGCGCGTGCGCGGCAGTAGACAACGTGCAAGCGATGAACGCGGCGGCGCTCAGCCGTGCCTTGAAACCGTGTGGGGAAGTCAATGTCGGCTCGTCGTGAATCGAGGCGCGCGCCGCAGCCCGCGCGAGGGTCGTCGGATTGAACGCCGAGCGCGGCAACATGCGCGGTCGACGCAAGAGCGCTCCATCATAGTCGAGTTTTTTCCGTCGCGATGCGCGAGTGGGAAATCGTGTTCGCGTATGCGAAGCGGTATGTCAATCCAACGCCCATGGCGAAAGGCGATGCATCGCGAATCGAATGCGCAGGGATCGGCGAATCCCGTAACGGATTCACGTATCATCGGGCGCTTTCCATCGCCTCCAACCACGATGAGCCTGTTCAGCACGCTCTTCCGCAAGAAACGTCCGGCTGACACTATCGACGCCACGTCGGCAGCCGCCAGGCAAGACATGCAGGACACGCCGAAGCAGGAAAGCGGCGGCGAGATCGCGCCCGAACTCGCGCATGCGTTGGCGGCGTTCAAGGCCGGTCGCTACGACGACGCCATCGCGTCAGCCACGCCACACACCGGGCGTTTCGCCGACGCGAGCCGCTTGTGCGCACTCAGTTATTCGCAATCGCACCGTTATCCGCAAGCGTTCTCACACTGGCTCGCGCTATTCGAGCACGAACCCACGGCGCACAACGCCGTGCAACTCGCGACGACCTCCGTCATGTGCGGCGAAGTCGAACGCGGAGAAGCGTGGCTGACGAAGTCGATGCAGGTGAATCAGGAAACGCACGAGCAGTCCGATGTGTCGGCGCGGACGAACTTTCTTTCGGCGCTGGTTCAGCGCCGCTATCTGAGCGAAGCGCTACCGCATATCACGTGGATGCGCGATGCCTACGCACATCTGCACATCACCGATTCCACGTTCCTGTACATGCGCGGCGTGCCGTTCTTCGAGACTTTTCTGGAAAAGAGTCTGCCCATTCTCGAAGGCAGTCTTTCGCGTGAAGACGTCGTGAACTGGTATCGCGAACTCAAGGGCAAACTCGACGAAAGCGGCGAAGCCCAGCTTGCTGACTGGATCGGAAAACTGCAAACCGAATTGCGCGCGAAACCGTAATTCGAGCGGAATGACGTGGGAAAATAAAAAGCCGCTAACCGAAAGGCTAGCGGCTTTTTTTACACAGACAGTTTTATCAATTCCAATGCGTCGTCTTAATTAATTTCCCACAGGCGACTTCACGCTCGGCGTAGCCAGCGTGTTGTTGGTCTTCGGCGCGGGGGTGGCGGTCGTGGCGCCGTTATTCATGCCCGGTTGCTGACCCATGTTCGAGCCAGGCGCGCTCATGCCGCTGTCCGAATTGGTCGCGCCCGGCATGCCGTAACCGCTCGTCGTGTCGTTCATCTGATTCGTTGCCGGATTGGCCGTCGCGCCATGACTCGACGAACCGCTGCTCATGCCGCCGCTCGTTTGTGCAAACGCGCCGCCGGACAGTGCCAGTGCCGCAACGGCTGCCAATAAAGTGCCAGTGCCCTTTTTCATGATCCGTTCCTCCGTGAGTTGGACAGGAAGATCGGCGCACGCAAACGCGCAGGCTCGATCATGACTTGCATTGCGCAATCACCGTGCCGCGCGATTTTTATTAGCGCTTCGAATTGAATATTCGTATCGCATCGAATGATTCTTTGCTCATTATTTGGGATTACGGATGATCAGTGTTTACACGAATGGGTCACGTACTCGTTCTTTTCATAATATCAACGCACTAAATCGACAAGCGACGATACGAGACAACCACCCAGGAGGCACCGTGACGGGCATCCGGCTGAGCGGCGTAACGAAGCGGTACGGAGACACCGAGGTCATTACCGGCCTCGACCTCGACATTCACTCCGGTGAATTCCTTGTTTTCCTCGGCCCGTCCGGCTGCGGGAAATCCACCTTGCTACGCATGATCGCCGGGCTCGAAACCGTGAGCGACGGTCAGATCAGCATTGGCGAGCGGCGCGTGAACGAGCAGCCGCCCGGCAAGCGCGGCGTGGCGATGGTGTTTCAGCATTACGCGCTCTATCCGCACATGACCGTCTACGACAATATGGCGTTCGGTCTGCGCAATACGGGCGTGAACGCGGGCGAGGTCGACAAGCGCATTAACGAAGCCGCCCGCATGCTCGAACTCGGCACCCTGCTGCAACGCCGTCCGGCGCAGCTGTCCGGCGGGCAGCGTCAGCGCGTTGCGATCGGCCGCGCAGTCGTTAAGGAACCCGAAGCGTTTCTGTTCGACGAACCGCTCTCGAATCTCGACGCCGCGCTGCGAAATCGCACCCGGCTCGAACTCGCGCGCATTCATCAACGTCTGCACGCCACGATGGTATTCGTCACGCACGATCAGGTCGAAGCGATGACGCTCGCCACTCGCATTGTGGTGATGAACCGCGGGCGTATCGAGCAGATCGGTGCGCCGCTCGACATCTACCGCCGCCCCGCTACGCGCTTCGTGGCGGGCTTTATCGGCGCACCGGCGATGAATTTCATCGACGTCGAACGCGCAGGCGAGAACGGCGGCAGGCTGACCGTTGCGCTGCCCTTCGACTCCGTGACCGTTCCCACCGCCGTCGCGACCGCCAGCCTGCCTGCGGGCAAGCTCACGCTGGGCGTGCGCGCCGAACATGTCGTGCTCGATCCGCAAGGGCCGATCACGGGCCGCGCCGAAGTCATCGAACGGCTCGGCGACCGCTCGCTCGCCCACGTGAGCCTGCCCAACGGCCAGTTGATCGTGGCCGAACTGCCGCGCGAGCGCGAACTCGAAACCGGCGACGAGGTCCGCCTGAGTCTGGACGCGGCGCACCTGCATCTGTTCGACGAGACGGGCGCGGCATATCATGGCCTCTGACCGCTCGCTCGCCATGCCGCTGCCGACCACCCGCGAGGACCGCCGCCGCAAGCTGCGCGCGCCGTGGTCCAACGCGCTGTTCGTGTTGCCTTTCGTGATCGTCTACGTGCTGCTGCTGATCGTGCCGCTCGCATTCGGCTGGTGGCTCAGTCTTCAACGCGTGGATCTGCTCGCGGGCACGAGCGACTTCATCGGTATCCGCAATTACCTCGACCTCGCGCTCGATCCGATCTTTCGCGGCGCGATGCGCAACACGTTCTATTTCGTCATTCTGACCGTTCCGGTTTTCGTGCTGCTCGGTCTCGCGCTCGCACTGGTGCTGAACCGCCCCGGCCGCTTCGGCGCCGCATTGCGCGCACTCTTTTTCGGTTCGTCGGTGTTGTCGGTCACCATCGTCACGCTGGTCTGGAAGCTCGTGATGATGCCCGGAAACGGTCTGCTCGCCGATGTGAGCCACGCACTCCATTGGCCCGAATTCCTGCCGCTGATGCACGAAGCCACGGCGCTGCCGGCCGTCGCCGTCGTCACGGTCTGGTGGATCGTGGGGCTGCCGATGATGCTCTTTCTCGCCGCGCTCCAGCAGATTCCGCAAGAGCTTTACGAAGCGGCGGCGCTCGACAACGCCACACGCTGGCGCGCCTTCACGAAGATCACCCTGCCTTCGATCTGGCGCACTGTCGCGCTTGTGGCGGTGATCGAAGCGGTGCTGCAATTTCAGGTGTTCGGCCAGGCGCAACTGCTCACCGACGGCGGCCCGAACAACTCCACGCGCCCGCTCGTGCAGTTCATCTACGAGACCGGTTTCCGCCAATGGTCGTTCGGTTATTCCGCCGCGGCGGCACAAGTTCTGTTCGCGTTGATGCTGATCGGCGTGGTCGCGCAAGCATGGCTGCTGCGTAAAAAGGAGAAGGCATGAGCACGCTCGCTTTCGAATCGCGGCCGCGCGGCGCGCTGGCCGGGCGTCTGGGCGATCGCCTGATGCTGGGCGCGGTCGTGGCGCTCGCCCTGCTGTGGATCACCCCGCTGGTCTGGGTGCTGTGTCTCTCGTTCAAGCCGAATGCGTTTCTCGAGCAGCACACCGACGTACTGTTTTCTCCGCCGTTCACGCTGCAAAACTACACGAACATTCTGCAGACCTCGGCGGTGGGCGGCTGGCTGGTGAACAGCCTGATCGTCTCGATCGGCCAGACGCTGCTCACGCTGATGATCGCGTCGCTCGCGGGTTATGGCTTTGCGCGCACGGAGTTTCCGGGCAAACGCTATGTCTACGTCATTTGCCTTTGCGGACTCGCCGTGCCCGAACAGGCGCTCGTGATTCCGCTGCATCATATCTTCGCGACGCTCGACTGGCACAACACCTACGGCGCACTGATCCTGCCGCGTCTTGCCTCGCCGTTCGGCGTCTATCTGATGACGCAGTATTTCAAGGCGGTACCGGTCGAGATCGAAGAAGCCGCGCTGCTCGACAATGCCTCGCGTTTCAAGGTGTTTTGGCGCGTCGTGCTGCCGCTTTCGCTGCCCGCGCAGGCCACGCTCGCGATCTTCACGTTTCTCAGCGCCTGGAACGATTATCTGTGGCCGCTGGTGTCCGCGTCGAAGCCCGAGATGTACACGTTGACCATCGGTCTCGCGTCCACGCAAGGCAATTTCGCGCAGTCCGAAGGCATCGGCTATCTGATGGCGCAGGCGATCTTCGCCGGGCTGCCCATCTTCGTGCTCTATCTGTTCTTCCAGAAGTACATCGTGGCGGCCGTGGCCGGCACGGCGGTTCGCTAGTCCCCGGCATCACTCGTCCGGCATGGCGTGCCGTTCCATGCACACATGCCTCCGATTTTTATTGATTCGTTATGCAAACAAAATAGCGTCCCGCGCGCGCCGTTCGATTCATTCGCGCCATCCGGACGTCCATAGGAGAGAGACATGAGAAGAACGTTGGTGCGCGGCGTGCTCACACTCGCGGCGCTCGGGCTCGCGGCAACCTTGACCGCGCCGGTGCAGGCCAGGACGGAAATCACGCTGTCGCGCTTTTTCGGCGCTTGCGACGCCGAGTACGGCAAGGTCAACGACGTGAGCAAGGCGTCGGGCGAGTGCGGCATCATCACGACGCTCGTGAATCAGTTCAACGCCACGAACAAGGAAGACATCGTCGTCAAGCCGCAAATCATCGAGTGGTCGCCGTATTACACGCAACTCGACGCGCGCATTCTGAGCCGCGATGTGCCGACCATTTCGGTCATGCACGAGGCCGTGCTCGGCGACTACGTGAAGCGCAATCTCGTCGAGCCGCTCGACGACGGTTTCAAGTCAGTCGGCATCGACAAAAACGATTTCACGCCGCATGCGCATCGCGGCGTCACGTTCGGCGACAAGACCTATGCGCTGCCGTTCGACACGCATTCGTGGCTCTGGCACATCAACGTGAATCTGTTCAAGAAGGCGGGCCTCGTGGATGCGAACGGCAAGCCCATCCTGCCGAAAACGCCCGACGAATTGCTCGCGCAGGCGAAGCAGTTCAAGGACAAGACCGGACTGCCCTACTTCGCGGTGCCGATCGCCAATGAATCGGCCGCGCAAACGCGTACGTTCTATACCTGGGTGTATCAGCAGAACGGCACGCTGTTCCCGAATGGGCCGACGAAGATCGACCTGCACACGCCCGCGGCTACCAATGCGCTCACGCTTTACGACAAGCTCATGAAGGCGGGCGACATTACGCCGGGGCTCGACTATGGCGCGGCGAACCAGGCATTTGAAAACGGCAAGGCCGGCGTGCTCATGTGCGGCACGTGGGTGATCGAGGACTTCACGAATCTCTCGATCAAGCCGGGCAGCGCGCTCGCAAACGGCTACGACGTGGTGCCGTTTCCGAACCTGTTCCAGAAGAAGGCCGTGTGGGCCGACGGTCATTCGTGGGTGATGCTCAAGGGCGGCGCGAAGGACGAAAAGACCCGCCACGCCGCGCTGGTGTTCCTGAAGTTCCTCTACGACCACGACGGCGACTGGGCTCGCACCGGCCATCTGCCCGCGCGTCAGTCGGTCATCACCAGCGCCGCGTTTAGCGCGCTGCCGCATCGCGACGCCATCAAGGAGATTTCCAGCACTGGCTATGCGCTGCCGAATACGGTGCCGCGCCAGTTCGCGATCCAGCAGATCGTGGGCGAGGAAATCAGCAATATGCTCTCGACCGGCAAGTCCGTCGCCGATGTGCAGAAGGAAGCGGAACAGCGCACGAACGCCCTGCTGGCGCGTTAAATCCGCCAGCGATTAGTTCGTCATACCAGGTAATCGAGGTAACGGCGCGCAGGCATTGCGCACCTTCCGATAACGCTCAAAGATGGATAGAGGAACACCATGATCGCTTCACGCCTCATTGTCGACCGCGACTTTGTCGTCTCCGATCTCGACCGGCGCGTGTTCGGCGCGTTCGTCGAACACATGGGCCGCTGCGTCTACACCGGCATTTTCGAACCTGGCCATCCGGAAGCCGACGAAAACGGTTTTCGTCAGGACGTCATGGCGCTCACGCGCGAACTCGGTCCGACGATCGTGCGCTATCCGGGCGGCAATTTTCTCTCGGGCTACAACTGGGAAGACGGCGTGGGCCCGCGCGAAAAACGTCCGCGCCGACTCGATCTGGCGTGGTACTCGACCGAAACGAATCAGTTCGGCACCAATGAATTCATCGAATGGTGCCGCAAGCTCGATATCGAGCCGATGTATGGCGTGAATCTCGGCACGCGCGGCCCCGACGAAGCGCGCCGTTTCGTGGAGTATTGCAATCACCCGGGCGGCACGGCGCTGTCCGATCTGCGCCACGAACACGGCCACGAAAAACCGCACGACATCAAGTTCTGGTGCCTCGGCAACGAGATGGACGGCCCTTGGCAAATCTGCCGCAAAACGGCCGAGGAATACGGGCGCGCCGCGCTCGAGACGGCCAAGCTGATGCGTTCGGTCGATCCCACGATCCAGCTTGCGGCCTGCGGTTCGTCCACGCATGAGATGCCTACGTATGGCGCGTGGGAAGACCGCGTGCTCGATCATTGTTTCGAGCAGGTCGATTTCATTTCGCTACATACTTACTTTGAAAACAAGCGCGATTCGACCGCCGAATTCTTCGGCAATATCGAAGTGATGGATCTTTTCATCAAGGAAATCGTGGCGGTGGCGGACAGCGTGGCGGCGCGCAAGCATTCGTCCAAACGCATCATGCTTTCGTTCGACGAATGGAATGTCTGGTACAAGGCGCGAACGATCAACGATTTGCGCAAGCCCGGCTGGCCCGAAGCGCCGCGTCTGATCGAAGAAGTTTATAACCACGAAGACGCACTCGTGGTGGGCGGCGCGCTGATCACGATGATGAACAATGCCGACCGCGTGAAGACCGCGTGTCTCGCGCAGCTCGTCAATGTGATCGGGCCGATCATGACCGAGCCGGGCGGCCGCGCATGGCGTCAAACGATTTTCCATCCGTTCTCGCAGGCCTCGAAATTCGCGCATGGCCGCGTGCTCAAACCGGTGGTCGAATCGGCCTCGTATGAAGCGGAAACGTTCCCTGAAATCCCGTATCTCTGCGCGGCGGTCGTGGACGATCGCGCGACCGGCACGACGGCGATTTTCGCGCTCAACCGGCATTTGAGCGAAGAGATGGAACTGAATATCGAATTGCGCGGACTCGGCAAGGAACGCACGCTCGATCACGCGCTCGAGTTGTATCATGCCAACATGAAAGCGGTGAACACGGTGGAGGCGCCGTCGACGGTGGCGCCGGCGATCAACGACGCCGTGTCGGTCGACGGGGAACGCGTGCGCGCGAAGCTCAAACCGGGCTCGTGGAACGTGATTGTGACGACCGCCCGATAGCACGGCGCGGACACGCCGTGCACGATGTCTACGAAGGGGAAGGGATGTTCGAGCGCGAACCGATCGTCGGCAATATCACGACGCAGATCGCCAAGATTATCGGCATGCGCGTGGTCTCGGGCGAGTTCGCGCCCGGCGACGCGCTGCCGGTCGAAAGCGAACTGTGCAGTGCGTATGGCGTGAGCCGCACCACCCTGCGCGAAGCCATCAAGCAACTGGCGGGCAAGCGTTTGATTGCCGTGTCGCCGAAAATCGGCACACGCGTGCTGCCTTTTTCCGACTGGAATCTGCTCGATCGCGACGTGCTCGCGTGGCGGCTCAATGCGCAATTCGACTCGAAGATCGTCGAGGACATTTTCGAAATGCGCATCTGTTTCGAGCCACGCGCGAGTTTTCTCGCAGCGCGTCACGGCAACGAGGACACCGTGCAGATCATCGAGCGGCGTTACCTCGAACTCGTGGCCGCCTACGATCAGTCGGCGCAGCATGGCGTGTCGGCGATTCGCGCGGCGGCGGACGCGAACCTGGAGTTTCACCTCGCGATCATCACGGCTTCGCAGAACGGCATGTTCATCACGATCGGCAATGCGATCAAGGCCGCGCTGCGCGTCTCCTCGGAGATGATGCAGCGCGAGGCCGCGCAGCCGAGCGAGGATCTCGTACTGCACGACGCCGTCCGCGGGCATATCGTGGCGCGCGAAGCGGACGCGGCGGCGGCGGCGATGACGCGTTTGCTGGAGACTTCACGCGACCGGATTCTGCGATACACGACGGCGCCGGTCGGGCCTTGAAGGGGTCGCGGAGGCGACGCGCCAATGCGCCCATCGGGGCGATCGACCGAAGGTTCGCGGGTTCGCGGTGCGCAGCACCCCGCGATCAACGAAGGCGATAACGGCACGCCCTCACGGCATCCGGTCGCGTATCGCCAGCAGCAGGTCGATGTGCCGCTCCACCAGCAGCGGAATCGCCGACTGGCCGTTGATCCATCGACCGATAGTGCGGCGGTCGTAGCCCGAATAGTCGGCGAACGTCACGTGAGTCCAGCCGAGGCGCGCGAGGGCGTAGGAGAGATCTGCGGGTTTCATGACTGTCTCGACGAAAACAACAAAAACGACAAAATGTCCCGCCTCATCGAGACTTAAAGCGACATTTTGTCATGATCGCGCCCGATTTGACACCCCGATTTGCGCGTAAAACGCCCGGCCGGAGACCGTCGAAAGTCATTCCGCGCGCGTTCGGGCGGTTGAACGCCCTCGCGCGACGGACTTTCGCCGCCCCCGCACCGCCCCACTCCGCTCAACGCCGCAAAGCACTTTCCGATCTTGCTGCCGGCTGCAAGAATCCCTTCGCCAGATCATGGTTAACCCCAGGGCGCGAAACTCCTAGACTCTGGTCATCGGTTGCGACAAATCAGCCCAACCGAAAACCAGAAAACCACGGAGGTAGTAATCATGAAGTCCCTGATCCAGGCCGTTGCAGTTGCCGTTGCTCTCGTTGTCCCGGTTGCTTCGTTCGCCCAGTCGAATGGCCCGCTGACCCGCGCCCAGGTTCGCGCCGAACTCGTCCAGCTCGAAAAGGCCGGCTATAGCCCGTCGCGCGGCAACGACCCGCACTACCCCGACGACATCCTCGCCGCCGAAGCCAAGGTTGCCGCGCAGAACAACGCCGTCGGCGGCGTGGCGAACGGTTCGGCCGCTTCGGGCGCGCCGGTCGCCGCAGTGCGCCCCGCCTACGACGGCATGAAGCCGGTCTACTTCGGCCAGTAATCCGCAGCATCGAAGCATCGCTTCAACGTTCACCGCCTCATCGATCCGCTCACTGATCTCCGTGATGCGCGATCTGGGGCGGTAGCGCCGAAGGTTTCAAGGGCCGGATAGTCGTCAGCGCGAGCCCTGCCGCCGCGAACGCGCACGCCGCCGAGACGAGCGCGACGGCGCGCAACGCGTCGGCGATCGCCTCGGCTTGCGCACGCGCGACCGGCGTCGCCAGCGGCACGGAAGCCGGGTTCGGGTTCGCATCCGCATGCGCCGCCGGTTCCAGCGACAACCCGGTCTGCCACGCCTCCCGCGGCACCTGAAGCGCATCGAGCCGCGCCGCGAGCGCCGCATCGTGCGCCCACACGAACACGATCCCCAGCACCGCAATCGCGAGCAGGCTCGCCACGCGCGCCACGGCGTTATTGATGCCGGACGCGACGCCCGTGCGATCGGCCGCCACTGCGCCCATCACGACCGTGGTCAGCGGCGCGACGGTGATCGTCAGCCCGATCCCGAGCACGACGAGCGCGGGAAAAAATCCACTCCAGTAGCCACCGCCGCGCGCCCACGGCGCCGCCAGCAGCGCGAAGCCGATTGCGGCGACGCCCGGCCCCGCCGTCAGCAACGCGCGCGCGCCGAAGCGGCTCGTCAGGCTGCCCGTGAAACGCGAGAGCAAGCCGATGATCACCGGCACCGGCAGCAGCGCCGCGCCCGCCTGCGTCGCGTGATAGCCGTACGCGCGGATCAGCGTGAACGGCAGGAAGAACAGCGCGCCGCCCAGCCCGAAATACAGCAGCAAGGTGACGAGATTCGCGCCGCTGAAGTCGCGCGAACGGAACACGTCGAGCGGCATCATCGGGTTCTCGCTACGCGCCTCGATCCACACGAAAACGCCGAGCAAAAGCACGCCCGCGCCGATCGAACCCAACACGCGCGCCTGCGCGAAGCCGTGTGCCGACGCCAGCGTCAGCCCGAACGTGAGCGCCGCGAGTCCCGCGGCCGCCGCCAGCGCGCCGGGCCAGTCGAGCCGCTCGGGCGCATCGGCCTTGTGGCTGTTCGGCACCGAAGCCAGCGCGAGCGCAGTCGTCAGCACGGCGAGCGGCACGTTCAGGAAGAAGATCGCGCGCCAGGACAGCGCGTCGACGAGCCAGCCGCCCGCCACCGGCCCCACCGCCGACGTGATCGCGCCCACGCCCGCCCAGGTGCCGATGGCGCGTCCGCGCGCGGCATCGTCGAACACCGCGCCGATGATCGCGAGGCTGCTGGGCACGAGCAAGGCCGCGCCGATCCCCTGCACCGCGCGCGCGGCGATCAGCGCTGCCGCGTTCGACGCGAATCCGCACGCGGCCGACGCGAGCGTGAACAACGCGATGCCCGCGATGAAAATCGTGCGGCGGCCGAGTTTGTCGCCCATCGAGCCGCCTACCAGCACGAGCGAGCCGAGAAACAGCAGATACGCGTTCACGACCCACTGCATGGCCGCGACGCTCGCGCCGAGTTCGGCCTGAATCGACGGCAGCGCCACGTTGACGACCGAGCCGTCGATAAAGGCCATACTCGAGCCGAGTATGGTGGCCGCGAGCGCGAGACGCTTGCGCCGGCACGGCCGGTCGACGGCCGTGGGCTGCGCGCGGATGACGAGTTCATCGCACGGGCTCGCCTGCGCGGCGACCGCGTGTGTGGACTTCGGTACGGATTTCGCGGCGGAAGTCGATTCGCGCTCGACGAGATCGGGATTGGCCACATTCGCTCCGTGTCGGCGTGGCGCTGGCTGGCGTCGCGATCGTCGCGAAGTTGCGCCGAATCACCCGCACGCCCGCGATAATCGACGGATCGCCAGAAATTGATGACAATGCCACGCTCAAGCGTAGGTGAATCAAGCGCCGCATTCAAATCCGGCGCGCAATCAGGAAGACAACATGAAACGACTGCTCCTCGCTGCGCTCGCGGCCGCCTCATTCGCCACGGGCGCACACGCGCAAAGCAACACGCCCGGCCCCGTGGCCACGCCGGCCGGCACCGTGCAATTCGTGCGCGACGACCGCGATTTCGTCGTCATGATCAACAACGAAATTTTCGATCGATTCGACGCCAAAACGCTCACCCATTTCGACGAAGTCGCGCGCGACAATCAAACCGTCACGCGCATGCTGGTCCAAACCGCGTTCGGCCCGCTGCTCTACGATTTCAGCCGCCGTCCGCCCCTCGTGCAACGCGCGAGCGCACGCCTGACCGTCAAGCGCGTCTTCTGGCAACCCGGCGAAGTCGTGATGCAAGGCCCCGACGGCTGGTATCGCATTCAGGACGGCAAGCTCACGAAACTGCAATCGACGAAATCGATCTATCACTGATCGATATGCCAGCCCCGAAATTGGCTGGATGATCGCGCGCCAGGCGCAACGGTTCGGTTATGCGTCGGAAGCGATTGCCGCCGCGCACGGTTGGGCGCATACGCGTTGGCCCGATACGGAAACCGTCTGCATCATTTCGCCCGAAAACACGGCTTCGCTGAAAGTCGCGAGTCGATTCGATTATCGGCGAGAGTTCGAAACGACCTATAAAAAACAAGGTTGTTTCGGTGTGCAGGCGGGCGTATTCAGTTTGATTCAACCACATTCAGCGACGTTTTCTCTCGGCGAAATGCGGCTCGTTCGACACGCACGCCGTAAGAAACGCCATTACCGTTTTGACCGCTTCGGTGCGGCGTAAATCCGGATACGTCACGAGCCAGAGCGGCGTCTCGGGCGGCGCCGATTTCGCATCGAGTCGGACGAGTGCGGGATCGCCGTCGCCAATCAAGGTCGGCAGCAAGGCCACGCCCATGCCATTGCGCGCCGACGCCTGCTGGCCCATCACATCGCTCGTTTCAAAAATAACAGGCCGCCCGTCGAGATAATCACACAGCCAGCGCTGATGGCTCACGTGATCGAGTGCGGCCTCATAAGCGATGAATTCCCATTGATTCGCGGGCCGCGCGGCGTAATCGCGGCTCGCATACAGTCCGAAGCGAATCGCACCGATGCGCCGCGTGACGAGACTCGCCTCTTTGGGCTCGACCATGCGAATGGCGATATCGGCGACGCCGCGATCCAGCGGCGCAATGCCCGCCGCGCCTTCCATCACGATCTTCACGTTCGGATTCGCTTCGCGAAACGCACGCATGTTGGGCGCGATGCAATGACTGCCGATCGTCGGCGGCACGCTGATGCGCACCGTGCCGGATAACGCAGCCGACGCCCGCAACGCATACGCCTCGACGGCCTGCGCGCTGTCGTGCATCGACGCGGCCAACGCGGTAATCGCCTCGCCTTCGTCGGTCAAACGCACGCTGCGCGGCAATCGATAAACGAGTTTCAGGCCCAGCGCCGTTTCGAGCGCCGCCACGCGCCGCCCGATGGTGGCGTGCTCGACCGCGAGCGCATTCGCGGCGCCGGAGAGCGTCCCCACGCGCGCGAGCACCAGAAAATAGCGCAAATCCTGCCAGTCGAACATAGCGACTTCCGCACAGAGTGTGTGAATAAACCGGGAATTCCCTTTGAATGCGCACCAGTCTAATCTGGTTTATCGAAGGGTGTGAAAAGCGCCATCCATGAACTCCGGAGATTCGCCATGATGTACGAACTCACCACTTTGTCGTCGCATATTCTGAAGCTTCCGCAAGTCATCGACCACGCGCAAAGGTGGCTCGATCAGGCGGACACGCCGGACCGTTTGCTCGGCATCTGGACATCGGAAAACGGCAGACTCGGCAGCGTGCGCTTGCTGCGAAGTTTCGCGAATGCCGATGCACTCGCGCAAGAGCGGATTCGCGAACTGCATCACGCCGATCCTTTTGGCGCGGCCAGCAGCGCATGCACATTCGAATCCGAAAGTTATGCCGCGTTTCCCTTTTTACCGGACGTGAAACCCGGTATTTTCGGGCGCTATTACGAGTTCCGCACTTACTGGCTGAATCCCGGCGGACTCCGGCCGACCATCGACGCATGGCAAGCCGCCATGCCCGAGCGCTCGAAACGCTCGCCGTTGACCGTGAATATGTTTGCGCTCGACGGCGCGCCGCGCATCACGCATATCTGGCCGTGGCAGAGTCTCGACGAACGCATTGCGATTCGCGCACAATCCTACGCCGATGGAATCTGGCCGCCTGTTGGCGGGCCGCAGCAGTTTTACGAAGCCACGTCCACGATCTGGATTCCGGCAGCGGATTCGCCGCTGCGCTGAGCGCGTCAGACGTTGCGGCTCATGGGGCGTGCGCCGCCAGGCGGCAGACCGAACAGCCGTCTGACCGCATTGAGAAACGCACCATAGGGCCGCCCCAGTGCGAGCATCATGATGGCCGCGCCCAGCACGCCGCGCCAGAATCCGCGACCCGATGCGCCGCTGATCGCGATGATCGCCGCGTAAATCGGCACCTGAAAACTCACGAGCGCCATGCTGTCCCAGAGCACGCGCGAGAGGTGGCCTCGTCCCGCAAAGCGCATCACATAGTCGCGCCAGATGCCATAGGGACGCGCGACGGGAATCATCAACGCCGCGCCCAGCAGACGCGCGTGCGCGACCTGATCCCACTGCATACCCGCAATGAATCGTTCGTTGATGATGCCCGTGGTGGTGAAGAACACGATGAGCGCGGTCGTGTCCGCGATAAAGGCGCGTCGGCGATCCACGTTGGCGGTGCACTGAATCGACATGTCGAAAACAATTGGACGGAGTGCGCAAGAATTCGCTGTTGCCGCACGAACCATACCCGCGCGTTGCTTAGACGATCTTTGTTGACAGCGCAGAGATCGCGTGCGCAAACGGATAAGATCCGGATCTGGTCGCATCCCGCTTGCGCGTCATGATTTCGTGAAGATTCACGTTTTTCAACGCCAATTTTCGGATCACGCGATCGTCAGCGTATAGCTATAGAAAATCTCGTCGCGCTTCCAGCCGAGCGATTCGTATAACGCTTGCGCTTTGAGATTGGTTTTTGCGGTGGTCAAATCCATGCGCACTTTTCTATCGCACTTCGCGTGCGCCGCTGCGGCCTGCAATAGACGCGTCGCGACGCCCGAACGTCGCGCGTGCTCCGCTACGAACAGGTCATACAGAACATAAATCGGCGCGGCTTCGACCGAGCAAAACGACGGGTAAAGTTGACAAAAACCGGCCAGCGCGTGATCACCGCCATCGCTGCCATCGCCACTATCGGCGACCAATATCACCGACTCGTTCGCCTGCGTTCTTTCAGCAATGAATTGCGTGGCGAGCGGCAGATTCGAAGGCTGCT
This sequence comes from Paraburkholderia tropica, assembly GCF_900109265.1. Taxonomy (GTDB): domain Bacteria; phylum Pseudomonadota; class Gammaproteobacteria; order Burkholderiales; family Burkholderiaceae; genus Paraburkholderia; species Paraburkholderia tropica. The sequence continues at coordinate 376,725 of NZ_FNZM01000003.1, read as the reverse complement.
CGTAGAACACGCGATAGTCGTTGAACAGACGCGCCACCGCGTCGAGATCTCGCGCCGCGTATTGCCTGATTTCCATATTCGCCTCGTCTATTCGCTCGAATGCGCGAGCGGATTATTCAGGAAACCGCGACTATACGAGAGCTGTTCTGAGCGCGAAAGAGCCACGCGACGCATTGCAGCTGGATCGAGGCCGTGGGCGCGGCATCCGGACTCGTGATCGGGCGCGCCATCATCGCGGATACCTGCAGCAAGCACGTGTCGGCGAAGGTCTACGCCGTGGTGTATCCGCTGGTGTCGTTGTCGCCGGCGCTCGCGCCCGCTATCGGCGGCCACCTGGCGGCGGCGTTCGGCTGGCATGCGGATTTTCTGTTCGTCGCGGCCTTCGCGGCCGTGGCGTTCGCGCTCGTCTGCGCGGTGCTGCCGGAAACGCATCCGCGCGCGTCGCGCAGCCGCGTGACGTCGCTTGAGGGGTTCGGCGCGGTGCTGCGCGACGGCGCGTTTCGACGCTACACCGTCGTCGTGTGCTGCATCTATGGCGCGTGGTTCGTCTATCTGACTCAATCGCCATTTCTGTTCGCGCGGCTCGGCCTCGGCGAAGCGCATCTCGGCTGGATGTATCTGCCGCTCACGGGCGGCATCATCGTCGCGAATCTGCTGGCGCGGCGCTGGCTCGATCGCTGGCCGTACGATCGCATCGTGACGATAGGCGTGGTCAGTTTCCTGCTGGGCGGCTCGGCGTTTCTCGTCGTGGCCGCGCTCGGCGTGACGACGATTCCCGCCGTCGTGTTGCCGATGTGTCTCGTCAGTCTCGCCAATGGCTCGGCGCTGTCGCTCGCGGTATCGGGTGCGATCGCCGCGCCGCACGGACGCGCGGCCAGCGCGTCGGGACTCGTGGGGTTCTGCCAGATCGGCAGCGCCGCCTTGCTGGCGAGCGGCGTCAGCGCCGTGTTCGGCACGAGCCTGACGGTGGTAGCGATTTCAGTTTCGGCACTCGGGCTGCTCGCGCTCGGTGCGTGCCTGAGCGGCCCGCGTGCCGCGGCCTTCGCCACTCGCGCCTGATTCGTCGCGTTTGCATGGTCGCTTACAACCCTTCGACGATCGCAATCTGCGCGACGCAATGCCCGTCGCGCTTCAGTTTCGCCGACTGATACTCCGGCGAGTTATAGCAGTCCAGCGCCGTGTCCATGTCCTTGAATTCGATCACCACATGGCGCTGGAACGTCTCGCCTTCGAGCGTGCGCGACTCGCCGCCACGCGCCAGAAACACCGCGCCGTACTTCTTGAACGCCACCGGCGCGATGTCCGTGTAGTCCTTGTATTTCACCGGGTCCAGCACGGTGACGTGCGCAATCCAGTAAGCCGCCATCTCTTCCTCCTGTTTCCAGATCAGTCTCTGGCGCTCGCGCGCCGGTTCGTCGAACCCTAACCCAACGGGCCGTTTTTTCCCACGATGCCGGGCCTGCGCCGGATCGATAGGGTTAACACGCATGGTACGCCGTACTATGGCATACCACAATGCCTTCCATCATCAACGGACCCAGGAACCTTGCTATGAGCCTGATTCGCAAATCCATTCTTCACGTCGAAACCGTCTATGTGGATGGCGACAAAGCCGCTGCGAAGCCGCTCAAAATGATCGGCGCGGCCGTGGTCATCAAGAACCCGTGGGCAGGCCGCGGCTATGTGGAAGACCTCTCGGCGGACATCCGCGCGATCGCGCCGCAACTGAGCGAGCACCTCACCAAGCTGATCATCGACGAAGCCGGTTCGGGCGATGCGGTGGAAGCCTTCGGCAAGAGCGCCATCGTCGGCACCTCGGGCGAACTGGAACACGCGTCGGCGCTGATCCACACGCTGCATTTCGGTAACACGTACCGCTCCGCGGTGGGCGCGAAGTCGTATCTGGCGTTCAACAACACGCGCGGTCCGGCGAATGCGCCGCTGCTGATTCCGATGATGGACAAGAACGACGAAGGCCGCCGTTCGCACTATCTGACGCTGCAATTTTCGATCCCCGACGCGCCCGCCGCGGACGAACTCGTGATCGCCATCGGCGGCGCGACCGGTGGCCGTCCGCATCACCGCATTGGCGACCGTTACCAGGACCTCGCAGAGCTCGGAAATGATCTCAAGAACCCTGCCGCTGTCAAATAATCGCGCCGCGCACTATCTGGAGCAGGGCGCGGGCGAGCCGCTGGTGCTGATTCACGGCGTCGGCATGCAGGCGCAGGCGTGGTATCCGCAGATCGAGGATCTATGGCGCGATTTCCGCGTGATTTCCGTCGATATGCCGGGCCACGGCGACAGCGATGCGCTCGATGCCAACGCAGGATTGCAGCAGTTCGTGGCCTGGGCGATCGAATTCATCGAGGCGCTGAACGCCGGTCCGGTCAATCTGGCCGGTCACTCGATGGGTTCGCTGATCGCGGCGGGCGTGGCCGTCACGCGGCCCGACCTCGTCAAACGCGTGGCAGTCCTGAACGGCGTGTATCGCCGCACGCAACAGGCGCGCGATGCCGTGCTGCAACGCGCCGCCGAACTGCGCTCGGGCACCATCGACATCGACACGCCGCTCAAGCGCTGGTTCAATGCCGACGAGGCCCAGCGTCTCGCGGCGCAAAAGGTCGAAACGTGGCTGAAGTCCGTAAATCTCGCGGGTTACGCCACCGCTTACACGGCCTTCGCGCGCGGCGACGAAGTCTATGCCGACGGCTGGCACACGATTGCCTGCCCGGCGCTCGTGCTCACGGGTTCGGACGATCCGAACTCCACGCCGGAGATGGCCCGCCAGATGGCCGCCGCGGCGCACCACGGCCAGGCCGTCGTGATCGATGACGAGCGCCACATGGTGAACCTGACGGCGCCCGAAGCCGTCAATCTCGCCCTGCGCGCCTGGTTGCAGACCGCGCCGGTTGCGGAACTCACGAAGTCGGAAGTGTGAAATGAGCCAAGAGACACTCAAAATCAACACCCGGGAATTGCGCGACGCCTTCGGCGCGTTCATGACGGGCGTGACGATCGTCACGACCGCGCGCGACGACGGCCAGCCGCTCGGCTTTACCGCGAACTCGTTTTCGTCGGTGTCGCTGGACCCCGCGTTGCTGCTCGTGAGCATCGCGAAGACGTCGAGCAATTATCAGACGTTTTCCACCACCGGGCACTTCGCGATCAACATCCTCGCGGAAAACCAGAAGGAACTGTCGAACACGTTCGCGCGTCCGAGCGACGATCGCTTCGCGAACGTGAACTGGCAATTGAGCGCCAACCGCAATCCGCTGATCGACGACGTGAGCGCCTGGTTCGACTGCACCACGCACGCGATCATCGACGCGGGCGATCACGCGCTGATCGTCGGCAAGGTGGAAGCGTTTCATTCGGCGGGTTATGCGGGCCTCGGCTATTACCGCGGCGGCTATTTCACGCCCGCCAAGGTCTCGGCGGAAGTGATCGCGGGCCCGAAGGTCATCGTCAACGCGATCATCGCGCGCGACGACAAGGTGCTGCTCACGCGCACTGCCGACAACAAATGGGGTCTGCCTTCGAAAGAGATCGGCAAGGAAGGCGCGGACAAAGCGCTCGCCGCCCTCTTCAGCCAGTACCAGCCGGATGCGTCGGCGAGCTTCATCTATTCGGCGTACAACAACACCGAAACCCATTACCAGTACATCTCGTTCCTTTGCAGCGCGCCCGATGAAGCGGCGGTGGCCGGCGATTTCGTCAGCCTCGACGACATCGCGCCGGACCAGTTCGCGGACAGCGCGCTGGCCAGCATGCTCCAGCGCTATCGCAAGGAGAGCCAGCTCAAAAGCTATGGCATGTACTACGGCGACCACAGCAACGGCACGGTCCGGCCGCTTCTTTCCTGAAAGGTAACCCCATGCGTTTTTCGCTTTTCGTTCACATGGAGCGCGTCTCCGACCAGACGAGCCAGAAGCAGCTCTACGAAGAAATGGTCGAGCTGTGCCAGATCGCGGATCGCGGCGGCATGCACGCCGTCTGGACCGGCGAGCACCACGGCATGAACTTCACGATCGCGCCGAATCCGTTCCTCAATCTCGTCGATCTCGCGAGCAAGACGAAGAACGTGCGTCTCGGCACGGGCACCGTGATCGCGCCGTTCTGGCACCCGATCAAGCTCGCAGGCGAAGCCGCGATGACCGACATCATCACGAACGGCCGTCTCGAACTGGGCATTGCGCGCGGCGCATATTCGTTCGAATATGAACGTCTGATGCCGGGCCTCGACGCATGGAACGCGGGTCAGCGCATGCGCGAACTGATTCCCGCCGTGAAGAAGCTCTGGCAAGGCGATTACGCGCACGAGGGCGAGTTCTGGAAATTCCCGTCGACCACGTCGTCGCCGCTGCCGCTGCAAGAACCGCATCCGCCGATCTGGGTCGCGGCGCGCGATCCGAACAGCCACGAATTCGCCGTGTCCAACGGTTGCAACGTGCAGGTCACGCCGCTGCATTTCGGCGACGACGAAGTCGAAAAACTCGTCGGCCATTTCAATGCCGCGTGCGAAAAATTCAGCGAGATGCCGCGTCCGCAAATCATGCTGCTGCGCCACACTTACGTGGCGAGCAGCGAAGACGACGCGCAGGTGGCCGCCGACGAAGTCAACGTGTTCTACAACTACTTCGGCGCGTGGTTCAGGAATGAGCGTCCGGTCAGCAAGGGCATGATCAAGACGCTGAGCCCGGAAGAAATTGCCGCGCATCCGTTCTACACGCCGGAAGCGATGCGCAAGAACAACGTGATCGGCACGCCGGAGGAAGTCATCGCGCGCCTGAAGGCCTACGAGAAACTCGGCTTCGACGAGTACTCGTTCTGGATCGATACGGGCATGAGTTTCGAGCGCAAGAAGGCGTCGCTCGAGCGGATGATCAACGACGTGATGCCTGCGTTCAAGTGAGGTCGTGATTCCATGAGTGTTCATTTTCAGCTGTATATCGACGGCCAGTTCGAATCCGGCGCCGCGACGTTCGGCAGCGTGAATCCGGCCACGGGCGACGTGTGGGCGCAAATGCCCGAAGCGCGCCGCGACGAAGTGAACCGCGCCGTGAACGCGGCGAGCCGCGCGCTCAACGACGCTGCATGGGCGGGACTCACGGCATCGGCGCGCGGCAAGCTGCTGCATAAACTCGCGGCGCTCGTCGAACAGGCCGCGCCGCGACTCGCTGAAATTGAAACCAACGATACCGGCAAGATCATTCGCGAGACGTCGAGCCAGATTGCGTACGTCGCGGAGTATTACCGCTATTACGCCGGTATCGCCGACAAGATCGAAGGCAGCCATATTCCCGTCGACAAACCGGACATGCAGGTCTGGCTCGAACGTCAGCCGGTGGGCGTGGTGGCCGCGATCGTGCCGTGGAATAGCCAGTTGTTTCTCTCCGCCGTGAAGCTCGGCCCGGCGCTCGCCGCGGGCTGCACGGTGGTGCTCAAGGCATCGGAAGAAGCGCCCGGTCCCCTGCTCGAATTCGCGCGACTCGTGCACGAAGCGGGCTTTCCGCCGGGCGTGGTGAACGTCATTACCGGCTTCGGCGCGGAATGCGGCGCGGTGCTCAGCAGTCATCCGAAGGTCGATAAAGTGGCCTTCACGGGCGGCCCGGAAACCGCGAAGCACATTGTGTCGAACACCGCGAACAACCTCGCCAAGGTCTCGCTCGAACTCGGCGGTAAATCGCCGTTCATCGTGTTCGCCGACAGCGATATTCAGAGCGCGGTGAATGCGCAGGTCGCGGCGATTTTCGCGGCGAGCGGTCAAAGCTGCGTGGCGGGCTCGCGTCTGTTGATCGAAGCGTCGGTGAAGGACGAGTTTCTCGCGCGGCTGGTCGAGCGCGTCTCGCGCATTCGCGTGGGTCTGCCCAACGACATGGCGACGGAATACGGACCGCTGTGCACCGAGCGTCAATTGCGCAACATCGAAGCGGTGGTCGAACGTTCCGTGAAGCAAGGCGCGAAAGTGCTCGCGGGCGGCAAGGCGCTCGATCGCGGCGGCTTCTATTACGCGCCGACGATTCTCGATTGCAGCAGCGTGCCCGACGCGGACAGCATCACGACCGAACTGTTCGGCCCGGTGCTTTCGGTCGACACGTTCAGCACCGAGCAGGAAGCGATCGAGAAAGCCAACAGCACGGCCTATGGTCTGGCTGCGGGCATATTCACCACCAATCTCACGCGCGCGCATCGTGTGTCGAAACGCGTGCGCTCGGGCATCGTGTGGATCAACACGTATCGCGCGGTGTCGCCGCTCGTGCCGTTCGGTGGCTTCGGTCTTTCGGGTCATGGACGCGAAGGCGGCTTCGCGGCGGCGCTCGAATATACGACGACCAAATCCGTATGGCTGCGCACATCGGACGAGCCGATCAGCGATCCGTTCGTGATGCGTTAGGCGCGCACAGCGGCTTCGTGCGGGCTGCCCGCCGCGAAGCCGCAACAAAGCATCAAGGCGGCTCGCGCCACACACGCTGATGGCAGCATAGCCAGGCAATAAAGATGGAGACATGATGACCAACACGACGAACGACAACAGCGTTCTGACCATCGAAAGCAATTCGATCGAATACGTTTCGCCTGAACATCGGCACGGCAAGCCTGTCGATCTGTTCACCTTGTGGTTTTGCACGAACGTCGCGCCGCTGGCGGTAATTTCCGGCGCCACGTCGGTTCTGATTTTTCACCTCGATCTTGTAAGCGCGATTCTCGCGATTGCGGCGGGGCAATTCTTCGGCGCGATTTTTCACGCGCTCACCTCCGCGCAGGGCCCGCTCGTGGGCGTGCCGCAAATGATTCAAAGCCGCGCGCAATTCGGCCGCTACGGCTCGCTGCTTGTGGTCGGTTTCACCACGCTGATCTATCTCGGCTTCTTCGTGTCGAACATCATTCTCGCGGGCAAGACGCTGCACGCTGCGGCGCCGCCCGTACCCATTCCGCTCGCGACGGTGCTCGGCGCCGTGTTCGCCACGCTCGTGGGTGTGATCGGCTATAACTTCATTCACCGCTTCAACAAGATCGGCGCGTGGTTCATGGGCGGCGCGCTCGTGATCGGCATGATTCTGATGGTGCCGAGCCTCAACGCCAGCGTGCTCCAGCAAGGTCATTTCAATCTCTCGGGCTGGTTCGCGATGTTCGGTCTGTGCGCCGTCTGGCAAATCAGTTTCGCGCCCTATACGTCCGATTATTCGCGCTATCTGCCGGAATCGACGGGTTTCGCCAAGACGTTTGCATTCACGTATTTCGGCACCTCGCTGGGCACGATCTTCGCCTTCGTATTCGGCGTCATCGCTGTGAGCACCGGACACGCCACTGACGCGATGCAGGCCATCCGCACGCAAACGGGCATGTTCGGCTATGTGCTGATTTTTCTTTTCCTCGTCAACATCATTGGCCACAACGGCATGAATCTGTATGGCGGCGTGCTGTCGTGCATTACCGCCGCGCAGACGTTCCGTCCCAGCTGGACGCCCGGCCGCAATGTGCGAATCGCCGTCTCGGCGATTTTGCTGGTGGCATGTACCGCGACCGCGCTGTGGGCATCGAGTAACTTCATCGCCATTTTCCTGACCGCGATCTTCGCCATGCGCATCGTGCTCGCACCGTGGATTGCGATTAACCTCGTCGACTTTTATCTGGTGAACAAGCGGCACTATCTGGTGTCGGAAATCGTCAGCAGCACGGGCGGCATGTATGGCGCGTTCAACGTGAAAGCGCTGGCGCTGTACGTTTTCGGTATCGTGATTCAGGTGCCGTTCATGGAAGAGAGCTTTTTCCACGGTCCGTGGGCTTCGCTGCTCGGCGGTGCGGATATCTCGTGGATGGTCGGCCTCGTCGCCACCGCCCTCGCCTATTATCTGCTGGCGCAGAATGGCGGTTCGCGTTCTCCGCGCCGTTCTACCGCAAGTGCAACGGCATCGGAATAAACGCTTCACCTCGATTTACCGCGCTGAAAAAGCCGGCTCGTTGATCAAACGAGCCGGCTTTTTTATTGGCATCTCAAATGACAGTCGCCGTTTTCATGCACGTATTGGTCGCGCTAAGACTACCCCAGCGTGGGGTTATAACAGCCCGCGCTTCATGGTTCATGAGTCGCACTGTCCTGGTTATGCCACCGTCTTGTCGCGCAACAAGGTCCCGCTCGTTTCGCGTTGCCACCCGGACAACGATACCGCACGATCCGCCGGCTCGCTGTGTTCGTCCGAGCACTTCGAATCACATGACCGGGAGGAGCCGTGAATTTCAAGAAGACTTTTCTTATTGCCTCGATGACCAGCCTCGTTGCGACGGGGTCCGCACCCGCGTTTTCGGAGAACGCATCGCAAACGAGTAGCGCCGGTGCGCTTTCAATAGCCGCCTCTCCGCTGATTTCCATCACGGGCCACCCATTTGAAGGCTCAGTAACGGGTGCCACAGGTTCCGGGCTCATTGTCTCCAGTATTGTCGAAGGCACGACCGACACACTTACAGTGGTATTCAAAGCTGTCGCAGACGGCAGCAAAGCAACGGTAGCGGTGTCTACCAATGCAGCCAGGAAAGCGGGCCTGTCGGTGGGCGCCGCCGTGAACGTCGTCTCGGAAGCTACCGGTTATGCGCTGATTGCTTCCGGCCAACTGCTAGCCTTCATTCCCAACGAAGCGGGCAAGGCATTACTGCACCACTCCCGTGTGGACGCCGAATCCGGGCTGGTATCCGAATGAAACGCATTGTGAAACGCGGCGTGTTGCCCTTTGCCGCCGCCCTGCTGCTTGCCAGCCCTGTCTGGGCCGGACAAGGCTGCAGTGATAAACCGCTCGAACCCGGCACCGTGCGCACCGCATTGCAAACCGCCGCGCAATTGCAACAGCAACTCGATCAGCGAGCCCCCAAGGTGGCGCTCATTGCCCGTGTAGGTCAGGATTTGTCGCAATATGGCCTGCGCTACTCCCATATGGCCTTTGTCGCACGAGGGGCTGCTGGCGAACCGTGGCGGATCAGCCATCTGCTCAACGATTGCGGGCAAGCGACATCAGCACTCTGGCGCGAGGGTTTGGGTAATTTCTTTCTCGACGACATGTTTTCGTTCGATTCGCTACTGATCGTTCCTGATGCGAAAATTCAGGATCGTCTGGAAAAGCTGCTGCGTAATCCAGCGGCGCTGGAGCAAATGCATTCGAGCAGCTACAGCATCGTCGCGTATCCGTTTTCCACGCTGCACCAGAATTCCAATCAATGGGTACTGGAGATCCTGAGCGAAGCGCTAAGTGGCCAGCAGTTCGTAAAGCGCGCCGACGCCCAAGCCTGGCTAAAGCGCTCTGCGTATCAACCCGATGCGTTGAAAATCAGCACGCTCAAGCGTCTTGGCGGCCGCATGTTCAAAGCAAATGTGGCATTCGACGATCACCCGATTGATCAACGCGTGACGGGCAATATCGAGACCATAACGGTGGACTCGACGGTTCGGTTTTTAGAAAGTGCCGCGCCGCAAACGCAGGTAATTCCGATCTCCGCACCGCAAATGGTTGAGTTGCCGTTGCGAAACGCTACCGCAAGTGCAACGGCATCGGAATAAACGCTTCACCTCGATTTCCCGCGCTGAGAAAGCCGGCTCGTTGATCAGACGAGCCGGCTCTTTTATTGCCGATCAGAACTGGTGATACATGCCGATGCGCACCATCGTCTGATGATTGTTCGACGATGCCGACGCCACCGAGCCGTCGAAGATATCGGCATTCGATGCGGCGCCCGCGGCCTTCTGCCAGACGCCCATCACGTAGACCGACGTGCGCTTCGACAAGGCATACGCCGTCGTCAGCCCAACCTGGTGGTAAATCGGAATCGCCTGGCTGTAGCCAATGTTGCCGTGCGTGTAGACGTATTGCGCGCCCACGTACCATGCGGACGTGAGGTTGTAACGGCCCCACGCTTCATAGTTCGTGAAGATGACCGTGCCCTGCGTGCCGTTCGCCTCGTTGAACTTGGTGTTCGTGTAGTCGAGGCCGAGCGTGGCCGAACCAAGCGCGTAGTTGATGGCCGCGCCGAAAATCTGTTCGTTGGCCGGGTTGCCCACGTAGCTGAACGGACCGCTCGCACCGATTTCCGCGCCCGTCGTGTTGCTCACGTAATTGCCGTCCGTGAGCAGCGCAGCTGGCTGCTTCGCAAACAGATACGCGCCCGCAATCGTGAAACCGCCAAACGCGTAGTTTGCGCCGATGCTCCACAAACCCGTCGTGCCGCGTCCCGCCGCATTGGTATTGGTAAAGGAATAGAGGCCGCCAAAAGTGAGGCCGCCAATCTTGGGGCTCGCGTATTTGATCGCATTATCGACGCGGAAGGAATTGTCGGTATTGTCGATATCGCCGGCGTGCACGAGCGGGCCGCCCAGTTGGCCCGGCGCGGTAAGCGGCTGGAGATAATCCACCACTGAGTCGTATTGCCGCCCGAGCGTAACCGTGCCGAAGCGCGTGTCCGACAGCCCCACATACGCCTGGCGTCCAAACAGGCGGCCGCCCTGACGCATCTGGCCATTCTCCGTGCTGAAACCCGATTCGAGCCTGAACAGCGCGCTCAAACCGCCACCGAGATCCTCGGTGCCTTTCAAACCCCAGCGGCTGCCGTACGCGCCGTCGTACGTGCCATCGCGCATGCGCCACAGCGAATGGCCGCCGCTATTGCTCACATAATCGATCCCTTCGTCGATCACGCCATAAAGCGTCACCGACGATTGAGCATGCGCATTCGCCGCGACCAATGCGCTAGCGCCCACGACGCACGCGACGGATAATCTGTTACCCCGATTTTCCATGCCTTCTTCACTCCTCGTTGAATGCGCGCGTACCCCGCCGCGAAACGGACGCACGCGCGGTTTTTGTGATAAGTGATGGATGATCTATTTGCAGTACAAATTAATCAGACGATGCGCGATGCGACTCCGTTAGCAGGAGTCGCACCGGTTCATACGATCAACTGGCGCGCCTCAACAAGACTTGCTCTTGTCCGCCTGCCAGCAGTTTTTCGGCGATTTCGGCAACACGGCGCACATGGGCGATAGCCGCGCCGCGCGCCGCTTCGATATCGGCCGTGCGGATCGCCGCGAGGATCTGATGCATTTCCTGCACCGCCTGATCGCCGCGATCGTCGGATGCAATCGTGAGCGCGCGCAGCCGGTTGATTCTCGCCGTGAGCGATTGCACGATCTCCCACGCCACAAGCTTGTGTCCGGCGACGAACATGCGCTCGTAGAACGCCGTCGTGAGCGCGCGCACCGCACGATGATCCTGCGCGTGAAAGGCTTGCTGAATCTCGCCGACGCGTGCAGAGAGTTCCGCAATGGTCGCGGCGTCGGCATAGTGCGCGCAGGCCGCAGCCGCTTCGCTTTCCAGCAGGCCGCGAATTTCGTAGATTTCGGCCGCCGTCGAGAGATCGAGCACGGCGACGATCGGCCCCTGGTTAGGCAGGATATCGACGAGCCCTTCCGTTTCCAGATGGCGCAGCACCTCCCGCACGACGGTGCGGCTCACGCCGAGTTCCTCGCAAAGCGCGCGCTCGACCAGCCGGTCGCCCGGCAGGAAACGCGCGTCGAAAATGGCGCTGCGCATTTTCTCGAGCGCGAGTTCCCGCAACGTGATGGTCCGGCGCTCGACCTTCAGGGACGCTGACGTGTCTTGCATCGCGACTCCCGATTAAGCCTGCGCGAACAATCGCACGTCGCGCGTGTCCCAATCGATCCACGCATGCGTGCCGATGACGATGCCGCTGTCGCGATGATCGCCCGCCGGCATACGCACCGACATATCCTGCTCCCACGGCGTGGTCACCGCGTAGTGCATCGCATCGCCGAGATAGGTGATGTCACGCACCGTTACCGGCAACCCGGCCGCTTGCGTCGCTCGATGCGCGGCTTCTGTGGCGCGAATGCGGATCTGCTCGGGGCGCACCATCAGCGTGCCGTCACCGCCCACGGGCAGCGGGATATCGCTGGCCGCCGCGACAGCGTGACCGCTAGGAAACACCGCGCTCGCCTGTTCCGCCGCGCGGCCCGTGATACGCACCGGCAGAAAATTCGAATTGCCGATGAAATTCGCCACGAAACGCGAAGCGGGATTCGCATACAGCTCCTCGCCGGTTCCGCATTGTTCGATGCATCCTTTATTGAAGACGGCAATGCGATCGGACAGCCGCAATGCCTCTTCCTGATCGTGCGTCACGTAGAGAATCGTCACGCCGGTTTCCTGATGGATGCGGCGCAATTCGAGTTGAATCTCTTCACGCAATTTTTTATCGAGCGCGGAAAGCGGTTCGTCCATCAGCAGCACCGGCGGGTCGTATGCGAGCGCGCGCGCAATGGCCACGCGTTGCTGCTGACCGCCCGAGAGTTGCGCGGGCATACGATCGCGAAACTCCGAAAGATGCACGAGCGCCAGCATCTGTTCGACTTTCTTTTTGATTTCCGCTTCGGGACGGCGGCGAACGCGCAGCGGAAACGCCACGTTTTGACCGACCGTCAAATGCGGAAACAGCGTATAACGCTGAAACACCATGCCGATATTGCGTTTATTCGGCGCGACCGACAGCAACGGTTTGCCGTCGAGCAGCACGCGGCCTTCGGTCGGCTCCTGAAAGCCCGCGACAATATAAAGCGTCGTGCTTTTTCCCGAGCCCGACGGCCCGAGGAAGGTCATGAATTCGCCCTTGCGCACATCGAGCGAAACCTGATCGATGGCGACAACGTCGTCGTAGGTCTTGCGCAAGCGCTGGATTTGCAGGAATGCGGAAGTCATGGCGGGTTACCTCTGTAATCGCGAGATCGGTTTAGCGCGCGCGGCGCAATACGGCGCCGGCCAGCATCAAAAGCGTCGTGAGTCCGACGAGCAGCGAAGACGCTGCCGCCACGACGGGTGTCAGGTCCTGGCGCAGCGTCGCCCAGATACGCACAGGCAGCGTCTGCAAGGTCGGGCTCGACATGAAAATGGACACCACCACTTCGTCCCACGAAGCGAGGAACGCGAAAATCGCCGCGGCGAAAAGACCGAGCCGGATGGCGGGCAAGGTCACGCGCAGTTTCACTTCGAGCGGCGACGCTCCGCAAATGAGCGCGGCATCTTCGAGCGCGGTGTCGAAACTCGACAGCGAATTGCTGATCGAGATAATCGAAAACGGCAGCGCGATAATCACGTGACCAATTACGAAACCGGTCATCGTGCCGTTCAGGCCAATGCGCAGAAAGAACGCGTAGAGCGCGACGGCCAGCACCACCACGGGCAACACCATCGGCGTGAGAAAGAACGCTTTGACAGCACTGCGTCCGCGAAATTTTCCGCGCACCAAGGCAAGCGAAGCGAGAAAACCGATCAGCACGGAAAGCACCGTGACGATCACCGCGAGCTTCGCGCTCGTCAGCAGCGAATCGAGCCAGCCCGGATCGGTGAACAACTGGCGATACCACTCCAGCGTCCAGCCCGGCGGCGGAAAAATCAGCCACTGCGAATCGCCGAACGACAACGCGACGATAAACACGATCGGCAACAACAGAAACAGGGCGACGGCAGCGCCGATCGCGAGCAACGCCCAACGCAGCGCGCCCAGACGGTCGAAATCGAGCAACATGTCAGAGCCCTCCGTTGACGCGCGCGCCGCCCGTGAACCGCAATTGCAGCGCGTACAGCGAGAGCGTGACGGCGAGCAGCACGAAAGCCGCGGCGCCGGCGAGTCCCCAGTTCAACAGTTCCTGCACGAGTTGCGCGACGAGTTCGGCGAGCATCATGTATTGCGCGCCGCCGAGCAGCGCCGGTGTGACGAAATAGCCGAGCGCCATCACGAACACCATCAGCGCGCCCGAGGCGATGCCGGGCATCGCCAACGGCACGAGAATGCGCCAGAACGCCTGCCAGCGACTCGCGCCGCACACGGCCGCCGCGCGCAAGGTGGACGGATCGATGCTGCGCAGCGTGGCGTGCAGCGGCATCACGAGAAACGGCAACATAATGTAGGTCATGCCGATTGTCACGCCGACGAGATTATTCACGAGCGCCAGCGGTTCGCTGATGAGTCCGGTCGCCATCAGCAGGCGATTGATCGGGCCCGTTGCCTGCAGCAGCACCATCCACGCAAATGTGCGGGCGAGCAGATTGGTCCACATCGAAAGCAGCAGAATCGAAAACAACAGCGAACTCAGTTTGCGCGGCGCAATGGCGAGCAGCCATGCAGTCGGAAAACCAATCACCACTGTCACCACCGTGACGACCGTCGCGACGAGGAAGGTATTGCCGAATACGCGCAAATACGTGGACGAGCCGAGCAACTGCTCGTAGTTATGCAAACCCGGCGTGGGCTCCAGCACGCTGCGCAACAGCAGCGACAGCACCGGCAGCATGAAAAAGATCACGAGGAGCACGATCCCCGGAATCAGAAGGCGGATGTTGCGCCAGTCGCGGCGCGCGCGCGGCGACCGCGCCGGCGGATGGGCGACGGTACTCAAAGCGTTCGGCATGATGTCTCCTGCGGTCTCCTGCAGCCATTCAATCGCGATACGGTGCGATCAGGCGCGTGTCGTTATTTCGATTGCCAGGCGTACCAGCGCTTCGCAATCGCGTCGCGATTGTCGGCCCAATACTTCATGTCGAGATCGATCTGCGACGTCTTGTACTGGTCCGGCAAGGTCTTCGCGACCGCTGCCGGCATCATCGCCGCCGACTTCACGTTGATCGGCGCATAGCCCGTGTCCTGCGCGAATTTCGCCTGCGCCTGCGGGCTCGTCGCCACAGCGAGAAACTTCATCGCTTCGGCCTTGTGCTTCGCGCCCTTGGGAATCACGAGCATGTCGGCGGCCGTCAGGTTCTGATTCCACGACACGCCCACCGGCACGCCCGTCTGTTCGAGCGCATGCAAGCGCCCATTCCAGAACATGCCGATAGGCGCTTCGCCCGAAGCCAGCAACTGCTGCGATTGCGCGCCGCCGCTCCACCAGACGATGCTGCTCTTGATGGTGTCGAGCTTCTTGAATGCGCGGTCGAGATCGAGCGGATAAAGCTTGTTGGGCGGCACGCCGTCGGCGAGCAAGGCGATTTCCAGCACGCCCGGTGCGGACCATTTATAGAACGTGCGCTTACCGGGGAATTTCTTCGTGTCGAACAGGTCGGCCCAGGTTTGCGGCTGCGCGCCCTTGAAATTCGATTTGTTGTAGCCGAGCACGAACGAATAATAAAAGCTGCCGACCGCGCTGCCGCTCGAAAAACGCGGATCGAGATCGGCCTTCTTGACAACGTTGTAGTCGATCGGCTCGATCAGCCCGGCCTTTTGCGCAGCGTAGGCGAAGTCGCCTTCCACGTCCACGACGTCCCAGTTCACGTTGCCGCTATCCACCATCGCCTTGAGCTTGCCGTAGTCGGTGGGACCGTCCATCAATACGTTGACGCTGCTGGATTGCGTAAAGGGCTGCGCCCAGTCCTTCTGCTGCGAAGACTGCGTGGTGCCACCCCAACTCGTGAAGACGACCGGGTCCGCAGCGAGCGCGGGCGTTGCGGTAAAGGCGGCCGCGCACAGTGCGATCAGCGGCGTCATCATGAGGGTGCGTGTGCTGTTCATATCCATGTCCTTGGGAATCGGTGGTGCTCAATCGTGTAACGGTCGGGCCGGCGTCGAACGTCGCGCGGGCTTCATTTTTTGCTTCATTTACTTTAATTCGTGATCCTGATTGTCATACCGGATTGCGATCCGATTTTCGGTCGCTTTTCAGCCGTGTTTTAGTCGCTCCACTGCCGCACGCGATCAGTGAGCCACGGCAAGTGCCTGAACCGTGCCAGCTTCGTTATCGCCGACATAAATACCGAAAGCGTCCTCGCTGCGTTCGCGCACATAGCGCTGCAACATCGCGCGCACGGCTTCGTCGCGAAGTTTGCTCCACGGAATCTGCGAGAGCGGAACGATATGAATCGCATTGTCCATCATCGCCGCAGCGCTACTGTTCACGCGGCCGCGGTAATACACCTGCACGCTCGACGACGGCCCTTGCCCCGATTCGAATACCGCAAACAGGAAGTCGAGATGCGCCGCGAGGCCGAGTTTCGCGAGCACGCCGCGCAGGCTTGCCGCGTCGCTTGCCGGTTCGAGTTTGACGCCTGTGGGCAACTGGAATCCGTCCGGCGTTTCCAGCAGGATCAGACCGTCACGATGTTCGAGGATCGCGCCGACCTGCGCGCGCGCACCGGTTGCCGCCAGCGCGTCCTGCGAGAGACTGAAATTGACGTAGGCGCCACGGCAATAACCGAGCGGCGAAGCATTCGTATGCACGAAATCCACCACGCGCCCAATGAGAATGATGTGATCGCCCGCATCGACGACTTCATGCGTGCGGCAATCGAATATTGCCGCCGCGCCGTCCATCACCGGCGCGCCGGTCGCGCGGGCGCGCCAGTCCACCTGATCGAATTTGTCGGCCGATTTCGACGCGAATACGCCGGACACGCCCTTCTGGCTTTCCGCAAGCACGCTGACCGCGAAGTGATCGGTGGCGCAGAACACACCGTGACTCGACGCCGTCTTCGCAATGCACACGAGAATCAACGGCGGATCGAGCGACACCGACGTGAACGAATTGGCCGTGAACCCACGCGGCGTACCGTCCGGCTGAATCGTGGTGACCACCGTCACGCCGGTGACGAATGCGCCCAGCGCGCGACGAAACTCGGCAACATCGAAAATCGGTTCGATATTCGGCTCAGACATGATGCTCTCCACGATTCCAGATATTCGCTAAACGGCTTTTATGGCGGTGCGGAAAAATCGTTCATTCGCATTAAACCGAATGACGAATCCATTCCTGTCTTTGCGAATGAAAAGCTTCGCTGCGATGCCTTGCGTACCGGCTTGCCCTGCCGCCGTCGCCCGCCCTCCCGTCGATTCGGAAGATTATGGTATGCCATACTATCGACTACCATGCAGCCTAAATATTATGGAATACCATAAGTAGGCGCAGCACGCGGCTGGCACGAATGCCGCCGACCGACGGCGAAGGAAAGGTGCGACGAATGGGGAAGCGCTGGCGATGGGAAGACAGGCGCCGCTACGCCAGAAAGCGCGCTGGCCGCGCCTGCTGACGTGCGAAGACAGGCCGCCGGACAGTCAGCCGGCAGCCAGAGGAGGTGGAGCGTTAGCGGGAAATCAGGCTTCGGGGGCTTCGCCGCGCGCAGCCAGGGCGGCCAGCGCGAGTTCGGCCGTCCGCTTGATGTGCGCGATCGAGGCCGCGAACGCCGCGTCGCCATCGCGTCGCTCGATTGCGTCGAGCATCTTGTTCATCTCGCGATTCGACTCGCCGCTGCGCCCAGGCGTGGCGATTGTCAGCGCCCGCAGCCGGTTGATGCGCGCATTGAGCGTCTTGACCACGGCGAGCGACACCGTCTTGTTCGCGCCTTCGAACAGCGCCTCGTAGAAGCGCTCGGTGTGCGCGAGCACGGTCGGCAGATCGCCGGACTTGAACGCGGCCTCGATCTCCTTGCGAATCTCGCGCAACGATTTAACGAGTTCGGGCGTGGATTGTTCGGCGCAGGCGCGCGCGGCGTTCGCCTCGAGCAGGCCGCGCAACTCGTAAATCTCGCTGACCTGAGCGGGATTGAGCTGCGCGACGACCGGCCCCTGACGCGCGATCACTTCCACGAGCCCTTCCGTTTCCAGGTGCCGCAGAACCTCGCGCACGATGGTGCGGCTCACGCCCAGTTCATCGCACAGCGTGCGTTCGACAAGACGCGCGCCCGGCTTGAAATAGCCTTGCACAATGGCGTCGCGCAGCTTATCCAGCGTCAGTTCCCGAAGGGTTTTGGTTTCGCGGACGATTTTTAGATCTGACATAGGGCGCGTAAGGTGAACGGAGAGAAATAGCCGGACGACGACCATTCGCCGACTTGGGATGCCATATTATCCCTCATACGGAAAGAGCGCCAGTTTTGTAAGCTATTTTCAATGTTCCGCGTCGGGCAGCCCTTGACCTGCAAAACCACTGCGCGGTGGCTTTTGAAGGGTGGTGTTGAGCGCGGTTGACCGTTAGTTGCAACGTTGGGCGGATAGAACGAACCGGCAATACGTTGATCTCCCCGCCCGGCCATCGCACCTTAACAACCTTGCTGAAGCCGGGAACATGAAAACGAGCTATTTAATTCGCAATGCCTGTTATTAAAATTTGCATCGGCATCGGCTCGTTGCGCAAATCAGATTCTTCGCGCGCGTGGACATGAAGCGGCCCAACTGCCGCATCAAACCCTGACCTCCCCGCACCTTCCCCGCCACCTCACATCCGCAAACACGCCTCATGCAGCGTATTGAGCCGGCGCACCGGTTCCGCCACATACGGATTGCTCTCGTCCCACGCATAACCCGCCAGCACGGAGCTGATCATGCGGCGAATCAGCGGCGTTTGACGTGGATAATAAATAATGTCCTGCAATTCGCCCGTGTACCAACGCTCGACGAAAGCACGGAACGTGTCGATGCCCTTGCGCAGCGGCACATCGTATTCGGCGTGCCAATCCACGGTTTCGCCGTTCAGCACGCGATCCACCACTTTCGCGGCCATATGCGCGGAACGCAGCGCGATCGTCACGCCCGAAGAAAACACAGGATCGAGGAACTCGCCCGCATTACCGAGCAGCGCATAACCCGCGCCGTGCAAACGCTCGACATTCGCCGAATACCCGCCGATCTGGCGCACCGGCATGAGGAACGGCGCATCGCCGATCAAACGATTGAGCGTCGGTTCCTCGCGAATCAGCGTACGCAGGCGCGCTTCGCGCTCGGCTTCCGGCAGATCGAAGAACGCGGCTTCCGCCACGCAACCCACCGACGAGCGCCCGCCCGCCAGCGGAATCATCCAGAACCACACATCGCGATGCACCGGATGCGTCGCGACGCAAATCTTGTTGCGATCGAAATCGTCGAGCGCGAGGCCATCGCGCACGTGGCTGAAAATCGCCGCGCGCGTCGGCAAACCGGTCGGCGCTTCGAGATTCAGCAAACGCGGCAGCACGCGGCCAAAACCGCTCGCGTCGAGCACATAACGCGCGTGCACTTCATAGCGCGTTTCGTTCTCGTCGATGACTGCGAGCACCGGCGCATCGCCCGGATGCATCGCCAGCACGGTGTGACCGAATCGCACTTCCGCGCCCTGTTTTGCCGCACACTGGATCAGCAGTTCGTCGAACTTCGCGCGCTCCACCTGAAACGTCGTGCCCCAACCCGGCGAATGTTTATCGCGAAAGTCGTACGCCGTCGCCTGATCGCGCCACACGAACTGCGCGCCGTTCTTGTACTGGAAACCGGCTTCGACCACTGCCTGCAACATGCCCGCTTCTTCGAGGTATTCCATGCTCTGCGGCAGCAGGCTCTCGCCGATCGAAAAACGCGGAAAATGCTGACGTTCGAGCACCAGCACCGAACGCCCGCGTTTGCGCAGCAGTGCAGCCGCCACCGCACCCGAAGGACCGGCGCCGATGATCGCCACATCGACGCGCTCGCTACGGCCCGAGCCTTCCAATTGACTGTTCACTGCCGCTTCGCGGCGCTGTTCCCGGCTCTGTTCCATGCGTCCCTTCCTGTGCCTGGTTTGCGCGATGCGGATTCGTTGGCGAGTTCATCGCCTCGCACACCACGCTTGCTATTACAATGCCCGTTCTTGTTCACGACCGAATATGCATCGGGGAAAAATATGTCGGTTTCCGAATCAAATGTTGTGCCGTTCGTGCCGGAAACGGCCTTCGGCATCTGGTTTCTCCGCACCCACACGTGGGAGCATCATGTCCTGCGCGTGGCGATCAACGACCTCAAGCGCCTGATCGATCAACCGCTGCCGCACGCGCCCACGATCGTCGACGTCGGCTGCGGCCAGGGCAAATCATTCCGTTTGCTGGCCGAGGCGTTTCGCCCGCGCCGCATCGTCGGGATCGACTTTCACGAAGCGTCGCTCGATCTCGCTCAACAAGCGGCACACGCGGTTCAGCAGCGAGCGGCATCACCGTCGCAAGCGCACATCGAATTCGACGTGCTGCACGGCGACTGCGCGAATCTGCCGCTGCCGTCGGGCAGCGCGGACATCGTGTTCTGTCATCAGACGTTTCATCATCTGGTCGAACAGGAACGCGCGCTCGCGGAATTCCATCGCGTGCTCAAGCCCGGCGGCGTGCTGCTGTTCGCCGAATCCACCGAAGCCTATATTCGCTCGTGGGTCATTCGTCTGCTTTTCCGCCATCCGATGCAGGTGCAAAAGAGCGCCGACGGTTACCTTGCCATGATACGCCACGCAGGTTTCCGCTTCGCCGAGCACAATGTCTCGCTCCCTTATTTGTGGTGGAGCCGCGCGGCGGACTTCGGCCTGTTCGAGCGCCTTGGGCTGCACCATCCGAAGCCTGGCAAGCGTCGCGAAACGCTCGTCAACGTGGCGGCGGTGAAGGCGCAGTAATCCGCTCGACTCGGTGCGGCGCGCGCATTATCACGCGCAGTCACGCGCCGCCGCCCGAAAAAAACTAAAAAATAATTACTTCGCGCCCTTCAACGCCACCACGTCGCCCACCAGCGCCACGCCCGCGATCATCGCGCCCGCGCCGCACGTGAAGTCCGTCGGGCTTTCGGTCAGGTTGTTACGGTAATTGCTCTTGATGTTGATGACCGCGTTGCCGCCCTGCTGGCGCGCGCGCTCCTGAAGCTCGCGCACCGCCGAAAGAAACACGTGCTGACACGCTTCTTCATCGCTCTTGTTGAATGCGTTCGTCTTCTTGTTGGTCGCGATCGTACCCATCGTCTTTTTCACGGCCGGATGCTTCTGGCCCGCGAAGTACAGCGCAATATCGTCGCCCACTTTGCCCGGTTCACTTTGCAGCGCTTGCGCCACCGGATACGTGTCCACCGTATCGCGCGCCCAGGCGTGCGTCGTCACCAAAGCCGCGCAAAGCGCGGTCGTCATCCACAGCTTGTTCATTGTGACTCTCTAGTTGGATCAATGGGCCTGCAGCACCACGAGGTCGCCCTTCACGGCAATCGCCGCCGCGCTCGGGCTCACGCCGCAGGTGAAGTCGGTCGACGAATTCGATTCGTTCTCGTGAAAGCGCGTCGTCACGTCGATAACGGCGTTCGCGCCCTTCGCACGCGCGTCATCGCGCAGCTTGTCGATCGCGCTGGCGAGCGCCTTGTTGCACGACACGTCGGCGCCATCGGCGGAACGCGCGATACGCACGGAATGCGACGCTTCGCCCACGCGCCGCGCGACATCCGCGTGCGCCTCTTTGCCGAAGTAGACCGCGACTTTCGCGCGCTCCGCCGCTGCCGTACTAAATGCATCAGTCGGCGCCGCGGACAGTGCCGGCTGAATCGGCAGCGTCTTCAACTGCGTACCGCAAGCAGCCAGCGCGAGGCTGGCGAACGTGGCGGCGGTGAGCGTAAGGCGTGGTGTTCTCATAGTTTTCCTCGTGGTTTTCAGGAGCGCCTGCAACGTCATGACGCGTTCAAGATGCGCTCATGACAAATTCAGCGTGCGAAACATCAGGCTGGCGCAACTGCCGCCAAACCCGAACGACACCGACATCGCCGATTCGATCCGCGCCTCGCGCGTGACGCGCACGAGCGGCATGCTCGCGGCCAGCGGATCGAGTTCGTCGATCCCCACTGAGCCCGCGAGATGACCGTCGCGCATCATCAGCAAGGTGTAGATCGCTTCGTGCGCGCCGCACGCGCCGAGCGGATGACCGCTGAGCGCTTTCGTCGACGAAAATGCGGGCACGTCCGCGCCGAATACGTCACGCAGCGCGAGCAGTTCCTCGACATCGCCCGAAGGCGTGGAAGGCGCATGCGTGTTGATGTAGTCGGGACGGCACGCGGACTCCGCGAGCGCCGCGCGCATCGCGCGCGCGATGCCGCCCGCTTGCGGCGCGACCATCTGCGCGCCATCCGTGCAATGGCCGAAACCCGTCAGCTCCGCGTGGATGCGCGCGCCGCGCGAGCGCGCATGTTCGAGCGATTCGAGCACCAGCACGCCCGCGCCCGAGCCGATCACGAAGCCGTCGCGCTGCGTGTCGTACGGCCGCGACGCGCGTTCGGGCGTGTCGTTGAAGCCGCGCGAGAGCGCGCCCATCGCGTCGAACATCAGCGTCATGTTGTCGTGCAGCGCTTCGCTGCCGCCCGCGAGCACGATGTCCTGGCGGCCGGTCTGGATCAGTTGCATCGCCTGGCCGATCGCGAGCGCGGACGTCGTGCACGCCGACGACGGCGAGTACGTCACGCCTTCCATGCCGAACACGTGCGCGAGATTCGCCGACGCCGTGCTGCTCATCGCCTGCGGCACCGTATAGGGTGGCACGCGATCCACGCCGCGCGCATTCGCGCACGCCATCGCCGCGTCGTAGGCCGACATCGTGCCGACGCCCGAACCCACCACCGCACCCACGCGCGGCTGCCGCAACACGGCTTCGTCGAGCCCTGCGTCGTCGATGGCGCTGCGCGCCGCGTGACACGCAAAGCGCGCCGTGTCGCCCATGAAGCGCTCGGCCTTGCGCGCGAACGGCGTCTCGTCGTCCACCGACGCGACCGCCGCCACCTGGCTTCCGAAGCCGCGCTCTCGCCACGCCGCCATGCGCGTGATGCCGCCGCGTCCTTCGCGCAACCGCGCGGACACGCCGTCGAGCGTGTTGCCGAGGCACGAGACGATGCCCATGCCCGTCACGACCACGCGCTGCAATCCATTCGACGCCGACGTTGCGTGCATGCTCACCGGACGCGCTTGAAGATCAACGACGTGTTCACGCCGCCGAACGCGAAGTTATTGCTCATCACGTAATCGGCGTCGATCTCGCGCGGCGCGCCCATGATGTAGTCGAGCGGCGCGCAGGCCGGATCGACTTCGTGCAGATTCAGCGTGGGCGCGTAGCGATTGCGCTTCATCATTTCGATCGTCCACCACGCTTCGATCGCGCCGCACGCGCCGAGCGTATGGCCGATATAGCTCTTGAGCGAACTGATCGGCATGCGCGCGCCGAACGTCTCCGCGGTCGCGTGGCTTTCCGCGATGTCGCCGCGATCGGTCGAGGTGCCGTGCGCGTTCACGTAGGCAATTGCGTCGGGCGCGAGTTGCGCGTCGGCGAGCGCCTGGCGCATCGCCACCGCCATCGTCGCCGCCGTGGGCTGCGTGATGTGCGCGCCATCCGAGTTGCAGCCGAAGCCCACGACTTCCGCGTGAATGCGCGCGCCGCGCGCCACCGCGTGCTCGTATTCTTCGAGCACGAGCGTGGCCGCGCCTTCACCGACCACGAGGCCGTCGCGCGCGGCGTCGAACGGACGCGGCGTGGTGTGCGGATCGTCGTTGCGGGTGCTCGTGGCGTAGAGCATATCGAACACGGCTACGCCCGGCCCCGAGAGTTCCTCGGCGCCGCCCGCGAGCATCAGCATCTGCTTGCCGTTCGCGATCATTTCGTAGGCATAGCCGATCGCCTGGCTGCCCGAGGCGCACGCGCACGACGTCGGCACAATGCGGCCTTTCAGGTCCCAGAAGAGGCTCACGTTGACCGCCGTGGTGTGCGGCATCATCTGCACGTAGCTGTTCGACGTGACGTCGCTCATCGAGCCGGTTTCGAGCATCTTGCCGAACGCGCGCACGGGTTCCACCGAGCCCGCGGACGAACCGTACGCCACGCCCATGCGGCCGTCCTTGATCGACGCATCGTCGAGCAGGCCTGCGTCCGCCAGCGCGTATTCGCTCGCGCGCACCGCGTAGAGCGAGACCGGCCCCATCGAGCGCGTCTTCTTGCGCGGATAGTAGTCGGGCGTTTCGAACGCCGGCAGCGGCGAGGCGAGACGCGTGTGCAGCGCCTCGATGTAATCCCAGTCGTGCACGCGCCGCACCGCATTCACGCCGCGCTCGAGCGCGGCCTCGACCTGCTCCCAACGATCGCCGAGCGCGGTCACGCCGCCCATGCCCGTCACCACGACGCGCTTCATCAGACCATCCCTCCGTTCACGCCGATGACCTGGCGCGTGACGTAGGACGCCGCGTCCGACATCAGGAAGCCGACCACCGCGGCCACTTCGGCGGGCTGGCCCACGCGGTTCATCGGCACGGCCTTGAGCGCGTGATCGAGCGGCACCTCGTCGAGCATGCCGGTATCGACGAGACCGGGCGCGACGCTGTTGACGGTGATGTTGCGCGTGGCCAGCTCGACGGCGAGCGCCTTGGTCGCGCCGATCAGGCCCGCCTTCGCGGCGCTGTAGTTGACCTGCCCGCGATTGCCCGTGACGCCCGACACCGACGCCACCGTGACGATGCGGCCGCCCTTGCGCGCGCGCACCATCGGCATGACGAGCGGATGCACGACGTTGTAGAAGGCGTCGAGGCCGGTTTCCAGCACGATGTCCCAGTCTTCGTCGGTCAGTGCGGGGAAGGCGGCGTCGCGCGTCACGCCCGCGCAGCAGACGATGCCGTAGTACGCGCCGTGCGCGGCCACATCGGCTTCGAGCGCGGCGCGGCAGGCGGCGCGATCGCGCACGTCGAATTGCAGCACGCCGGCCGAACCGCCCTGCGCGGCGATGCCGGCGGTCACCGCCTGCGCTTCTTTCAGGCCCGTGCGGCAATGCACGGTGACGGCGAAGCCGTCGGCGGCCAGTTGATAGGCGATCGCGCGGCCAATGCCGCGGCTCGCGCCGGTCACGAGTACACGCCGGATCGTGGTCGGGCTCGGAGTCTGGCTCATGCTCGGGAGTTTTCCTCGATGAAAGTCTGAAAATCGTGCGGCTGATACACCTTGATCGTGGCCTCGGCGCACAGCACGCCATCCTGTTCGATGGTGCAGCCGTAGGCGCCGTGGCCTTCGTCGCTGCGCAGCAGTTCGTTCACGCTCACGCGCAGCGGCGCGCCGGCCGCGAACGCGTCGCGCAGCGCCGTGAAGCGGCGCGTGCCGAGCAGCACGCCGGGGCGCGCCGCCTCGCCCGCGCGCATCGACAGCAGGCCCACGTGGGCCGCGATCGCCTGCGCCATCAGTTCGATGCCGATCCACGCGGGCATCGCGCCCTGCGCATCGGCGTACCATGCGTCGGCGCGCACGCTGGCTTCGGCGCTCAGCGATTCGTCGCTGCACGCGCACACGGCATCGAGCAGCAGCATCGTGCCGCGATGCGGAATGATCGCGTCGATCGGCGGAAAGATCTCGACGCCCGGCGCGGCGTTCAGGGAGTCGGTCATCGTGCGAGCACCAGGGAAACGTTGCTGCCGCCGAACGCGAACGAATTGCTCATCACGTATTGGCTTTGCGCGCCCGCGCCGCGCGGCAGATAACGCGCGGACTCGACGAAATCGAGCGGCGGCAGCGTCGCGTCGGCCTGGCCGTCCCACCGATGACGCGGCAGCGCGACGTCGTCGCGAGCGAGCGTCAGCCACGCAAGACCCGCTTCGGTCGCGCCCGCCGCGCCGAGCGTGTGGCCCGTGAACGGTTTGGTGCCGCTCACGGCCACGCCGTCGGGAAACACGCGCGCCATCAGGTGCGCTTCCATCTGATCGTTCTTGAGCGTCGCGGTGGCGTGCAGGTTGACGTAGCCGATCGCGCGCGCGTCGATGCCCGCGTCCGCCAGCGCCGCGCGCAACGCGATCTCGCCGCCCGCACCTTGCGGATCGGGCGCGGAGATGTGATGCGCATCGCTCGACTCGCCCGCGCCGGCGAAGCGCACCGGGCCTTCTTCGCGGCTCATCAGAAACACCGCCGCGCCTTCGCCGATATTGATGCCGCGCCGGTTTGCGCTCATCGGATTGGTGCGTACGGCGCTCGTCGATTCGAGCGAGGCGAAGCCTTGCAGCGTGAGTTCGCAGAGCGTGTCGACGCCGCCAACCACCACCGCGTCGCACAACTGCGCGCGCAGCAGACGGCGCGCGGCTGCGAAGGCCTTCGCGCTGGACGTGCAGGCCGTGGAGATCGTGAACGCCGGGCCGCCGAGGCCGAGCGCGGCGGCGGCAAACGGCGCGACCGTGCCGATTTCC
The DNA here is from genome assembly GCF_900109265.1 of Paraburkholderia tropica. GTDB lineage: Bacteria > Pseudomonadota > Gammaproteobacteria > Burkholderiales > Burkholderiaceae > Paraburkholderia > Paraburkholderia tropica. The sequence goes on along the minus strand of NZ_FNZM01000003.1, from coordinate 350,756 downwards.
ATCTGGCGGTAGTCGAAGGACTTCGTGTTCTTTGCCTCGGCGTCGGCGAAAGTGGCTTCGACCGCACCGATGCCCGACGTGCTCGTGCCCAGCACCACGCCGACGCGACCCGCGCCGAAGCGCTCGCAGGCCGCGTCGATGGCGGGCCGGATCTGCGCCAGCGCCGCCAGCAGCAGACGATTGTTGCGGCAGTCGTAGTGCGCGAGCGCGGCGGGCGGCGCGAACGCGGCCTGATCGAGCGATGCGAGCACGCGGCCTGCAAAGGCCTCGCCGATGCGCGTGCGGATCGGGCCCATGCCGGGCGCTTCGCCGCGTGCGAGCGCGGCGGCGATGGCGCTCACGTCGTCGCCGAGCGCGTTGACCATGCCGAGCGCGTGCAGATACACCGGCTGCGAAGTTGGCCGATGCGCTGCCTGAAAAGCGGCTTGCGCCATCAATTCGTTCTCCGTGAATTCGAAGGCATGCCGACCGGCGCGAGCAGGACCGACACCATGATGCCGAGCGACAGCGTCGCGCCGAAGCTCTTGAGCGCGGGCATCGAGGTCATCGCGAGCATGCCGAACGACAGCAGCGTCGTGGCGGCGGACAGCAGCACGCCGGTCCAGACCGCGCCGGTGTCGGCGTTCGCGCGCATCGCGCCTTCGCGCAGAAACACTGCGTAGTTCGCGCCGACGCCGAGCACGAGCATCAGCGCCAGCATATGAAAGAGGTTGATGCGCACGTGCGCATAGCCGAACACGGCCAGCGTCACGCCGATCGCGAGCCACACCGGCAACGCGACCGCGAACGCCGCGCGCCAGCCGTAACGCAGTGTCAGCAGCGCGAGCACCAGCACGAGCGCGCCCGCGAGCCACAGCGCGCCGTCCTCGCGGTAGACGCCGAACAGATGCGAGACGCTCGCCGCCTTGTCGACGAAACTCACGCCCGGCAGCGTCGGGGCGAGCGCGCGCAAGGCGGGTTCGTTCGCGCTCGACACGCCTTGCGGAATCACGACCGCCGCGAACGCGCCCGGCGTGCTCGCGGAACGGCCGAGCCACAGATGGCGGAACGGTTGCGACCACGGCTCGGCGAGCCATGCGTCCACGCTCAGCGTTTTGCCATCGGATTGCGCCCACGCGCGCGGCCATGCCTGCACGATCTCGTCGCGGAAACCCGCCGCGTTCAGCATCGCGCGCAACGCGGCCGGATCGTCGAAAGCGTGCGCGGCCAGCACGGCGCGATCGGCGCGCTGCTGTTTGGCGGACGGCACGAACGACGTGACCGACTGCCAGCCGCTCACGGCGGACGCGCCCGTGAGCGTGCCCAGCTTCGCGCACAGCGCTTCGGCGCGTTCGAGCACGTCTTCCGGCGACGCGCCGCGCACGACGAAGAACTGCGCGCTGTTGTCGACGCCGACCGCGCGGCTCACCACGCGTTCCTGCGCGACCAGCGAAGCATCGCGCTGAATCAGCAGATGGATGTCGTCGTCGCTGCGCAGTTGCAGCCAGCCTGGCGCGGCCACGATCGCCAGCGCGAGCGCGACGAACCATGCGCGACGGCCGCCGATCAGCGCCTGCCATCGCGCGAGCGCGGCGGCGGCCGCGGCGAACAGCGTGCGCGGACTGCGGCGCGCGGGTCGCGTCATCAGGCTCGGCAGCAAGCCGATCACCGAAGCAAAGGCCGTAAAAATGCCGACGATCGCGAAGCACGCGATCTGCTTGAGCGCCGGGAACGGCGCGAAGGTCAGGATCGCGTAGCCGAGCAGACTCGTGCCGAACGCGACCGCCAGCGCGGGCATCACCTCGCGCGCGCCGCGCCGCGCGTTCCACTGCTCGCGCGCGCCCAGATAGATGACGAAATACTGAATCGAATAATCGACGGCCTCGCCGATCAGACTCGCGCCGAACACCAGCGTGAGCAGATGCAGCTTGCCGAAGATCAGCAGGGTCGCCGCGAGCGCGCACAGAATGCCCAGTCCCGTCGACACGAAACCCAGCGCGATGAGACGCGGCGAGCGGAAGATCCAGAGCATCAGCAACGCAATGCCAACGGCCGAGACGATGCCGATCACGTGCACGTCGCGCTCCGAGGCGCGCCGCGCCGACTCGGCGTAGAACACCGCGCCCGTGCGCGCGACGCTGACGTCGGGCCACGCCGACTTGAGCGCGTTTTCGCCTTGCGCCACGGCGCGCAGCACGTTTTGCTGCACCGACGATTCATACGCCGATCCCGTCAGCGTGCCGACCACCAGCACGCTCGTGGTCGCGCCGCGATGCGCGACCAGCAAGCCGTCCTCGACGGTCAGATTCGACGCCGCGAGCGGCAAGCCCGACAGCCAGTGCTGGAGCCAGCCGAACGGATCGTCGGCGAGCGAGGTCGAAAGGCCCGCGCCCGGCAGGCCGTAGAGGCGCTCGGTCAGCGCGTTGAGCAACGCGGCCTGACCGCCCGTGGCGTTCGTCAAGCTCGCGCGATCGTCGGGCGTGAGCAGGCCGAAGCGGTACGGCATGTAGAAGCGCGCGATGCGTCCGAGGTCGAACGGCGGAATGCGCGCGGTCACCGAAGCGAAGGCGTGGCTCGCGCTCAGCGACGCGCCCAGTTGCAGCGCCGCCGCTTTCGCGTGCGCGTCGTCGTCGCTGGAAACCAGCAGCACCGCGCGATTGCCGAGCACGTTCGCGAGTTGATCGACGGCTTCTTCGGCAACGGGATCGGCTTCGGTCGCAGGCAGCAGCGCGAGCAGATTCGTCTGCAACGGCGACGGCCCCGCGAAACGCCAGCCGCAATAGAGCGCGGCGACCACGGCAAGCAACAGCCAGGCGGCGCGCAGCGCCCACTGCCGGCGCGCGGTGCGAGCGGTGCGTTCGACGGGTGCGGTGTGAAGCTCGGGCGATGTCACTACGGCGTTCCGAACAGTTTCTGGTCGGCGGGCGCGAGTTCGCTCACGGGCGCGCTGCCGCTGAACGCGTACTGCGTGACGTCGCCGTTCGCGAGCGTGATGCGCAAGCCTTGCAGGAACTCCCCGCCGTCCATTTCGATGCCGCGCAGCGCCTGCGCGATCTGCGGCTGGCGCGGCACGAGGCGCATCTGCCAGCGCGCGGGCGTGCCGCGCGCCTGGACGTCGAATTGCGTGTAGAGCCCGCTGAGGTCGCCGCCGAGCATCGCGCGCATCATCTTCGCGATTTCGGCCGCGCCGCGCGCACTCTGCGCGCTGTTGTTCGCCACGCGCTGACCGGTCGCGTCGATCGCGATCATGCCCGCGTCGCTCATCACCCAGGTCTTTTTATAGGGCGTGTCGATTTGCCAGATCACGCCGCGATCGCGGAAAAACAGCAGCGATCCCGTGCTGACGAGCGGCGTTTTCAGCGCAGCAAGCGTCTGCGTTTGCGTGAAATGCGCGCGCACGCCTTTCGCTTGCGCGAGGCGCGCGGCGATCTGCGAAACGAGCGCCGCGTCAGCGTCGTTCGATGCGTTTGAAACCGACGATGCCGATGGCGCCGATGTTGCCGATGCCGCCGCATACGCAGGCAGACACGCGGCCTGAATCGCCATCAATGCCGCAAGCGTCGCACGGCAGATCAACGTGCCCATGCGCGCTCCAGTTTCTCCTGCACGCACGGCGGTGAAACGAACTGCAATTCCTGCGTCGCGGCGTTCACCGCAACCTGAATCGTGTAGCCCTTGGTAAGCCGCGCGCGCGTGACGCAATCGAAGATTTCGTAGCCTATTTTCAGGCGATTTTCGTGTTCGAGCAGATGTGCGCAGACCTCGATCTGCTGCCCGTAAATGGCCGGACGCACGTACTTCAAATGCGCCTCGACCACGGGCCACACATAGCCTGAGGCCTGCATCTCGCGATAGTCGTAATCGAACTTGCGCAGCAGCGCCGCGCGGCCGAATTCGAAGTACTTCAGATAGTGGCCGTGCCAGCAGACGTTCATTGCATCGACGTCGTGGAACGGCACTTCAACCGTTGCGCTCGCGCTCAATACCGCTTTGTCCGCCATGCTCATGCTGCGTCTCCTTCACGCTTGCCGCCCTCAACGCCGATGAAATCGCCCGCGGCGATTTTCGCCGTCATCGCGCGCAGTTCGTGTTCGAGCGCGCGGTCTTCGTCGACGAACGGCGACACCGTCGCCACGTCCGTCATGAACGCGCGCAGCGGCGCGGGAATCACGGTGGCGGCGTTGCCGCGCAGACGCAATTGCGCGGCCTGCACGGTGGCGAGCGCGTGCGCCGCCGCGACCTGCTCGGTCAGTTGCAGCACGCGCAGACAGTCGCGCGCCGCAATCGTGCCCATGCTCACCTTGTCCTGGTTGTGCGCTTCGGTCGAACGCGAAAACACGCTCGCGGGCATCGTGTGCTTGAGCGCTTCCGCCGTCCACGCCGACGACGAAATCTGCACGGCCTTGAAGCCGTGATTGATCGGCGCGCGCGCGGCGCTCGCGCCCGTGAGGTTGCGCGGCAGGCCGTTGTTGAATTTGTCGTCGACGAGCAGCGCGAGCTGGCGATCCATCAGATCGGCGAGATTCGCGACGGCGTTCTTCAGGCCGTCCATCGCGAACGCGATATGGCCGCCGTAGAAGTTGCCGCCGTGCAGCACGCGCTCGCCGTCGGGATCGATCAGCGGATTGTCGTTGGCGCTGTTCAGTTCGTTTTCGATGTCGCGGCGCATCCACGTCAGCGCGTCGCCGAGCACACCGATCACGTGCGGCGCGCAGCGGATCGAATAGCGGTCCTGCAGGCGATGGCCCGGCGTGTCCGGACGCCCGGCGAGATCGGCGCGAATCCACGCGGCCGCCTCGCCCTGCCCGGCATGCGGCTTGGCTTCGAAGATCAGCGGATCGAAATGCGCGGCGCGACCGTCGAGCGCCACCGTCGCGAGCGCGGTGAGGCGCGCGCTCAGGCGCGCGAGCTGCGCCGCGCGCGCGAACGCGAGACATGCGAGACCGGTCATGACGGCCGTGCCGTTCATCAGCGCGAGCCCTTCCTTGGGCGCGAGCGTAAGCGGCGCGTGGCCGAGCGTCTGCCAGGCGTCGCGCGCGCTGCACGACGCGCCGCGAAACTGCACCTCGCGCTCGCCCGCCAGCGCCGCCGCCACGTACGACAGCGGCGTGAGATCGCCGCTCGCGCCCACCGAACCTTCGGCGGGAATGCGCGGCAGCACGCGATGATTGATGAGATCGGCGAGACGTTCGAGCAGCACCGGACGCACGCCCGAGAGCCCGTACGCGAGCGAATTCAGACGCGCGGCGATCACGGCGAGCGCGGACGCATCGTCGAGATACTCGCCCATGCCGCAGCCGTGATAACGCGTGAGTTGCAGCGGCAGCGCCTCGACGAGCGCCATCGGCACGTCGACCACGCAGGCGTCGCCGTAACCCGTGTTGACGCCGTAGACCGTTGCGCCCGCATCGAGATGACGACGCAGGAACTCCGCGCCGCGCGCGATGCGCGCGCGCCAGGCAGCGTCGCCGCTGAGTTGCACGGCGGCGCCTTCGCGCGCGACCGCCACCACGTCCTCGATCGTCAGACGGCGGCCGCCGATCACCACGGCGGCGGTCGCGACGCGGTCGTGGCGCATGTCTTGGCTCATGTCGGCGCTCAGGTCATGTTCGGCCATTCGTCTTCCCACTGGGGCGCGCCCAGAAATCGTAAAAGTTGAACCATTGATAAGGCGCCTTGCGGCAATGGTGTTCGAGGCGGCTCGCGAAGCGCTGCGCCCAGTCCGCGATATGTTCCGCGCGGCCGCGTCGCGGCAGCTCGATGCGCTCCGCGAACGGCTCGAAATAGAGCCGGTAGCCGCTGCGCTCCTTCAGGCAGAACAGCAGATAGACGGGACACGCGAGCGCATGCGCGAGCACGTACGGCCCTTGCGCGAACGGCGCGGTCGCGCCGAGGAACTGCGCTTCGGTCAGACGTCCGCTTTCGTGCGCGGGCGTGCGGTCGCCGACGATCACCAGCAGCTCGCCGCGTTCGATGCGCTCCTGCATCATCAGCGCGGTCTGCGGCCCGAAGTCGCTCACCGGCACCAGATGCTGCGTGAAATCGCGGTTCGCGCCCGCCAGCACGCTGTTGAAGCGCTTCGCGTGCTCGGTGTAGACGATGGCGGTCACCCTCGTCTGCGCGCCGCGCACGGCGAGCGCGCGCGCCATTTCCAGATTGCCGAGATGCGAGCCGATCACGAGCGCGCCGCGTCCGCTCGCGAGCAGCGCATCGAGCGCGCGGGCGTCGTCGATTTCGACGTCGGAAAAGTCCACGCGGCCGGTCCATGCGGCGAGCTTGTCGAAGCCCGATTGCGCGAACGCGAGCATGTGCCGGTACGAACTGAGCCAGCCGGGGCGCGGCGTGCCGGACTGCGGCGCGGCGTGCGCGAGCTGCACGAAATAGCGCTGCGACGCCTCGCGCGCCGGACGGCCCGTGAGCAGAAAATACGCGACGATCGGATGCAGCCAGAGCGCCGTGAAGCGCCGCCCGAACAGGCGGCAGCTCAGCGCGAGCAGGCTCATGCCGAGACGGCTGCCGCGCTCGGCGCGCCGCCACCAGGGCGCGGTGCTCGCGTTTGCGTCTGCTGCTGTGTCTGTGTTTTCGTTTTCCCTTTCGCGACGGCGCGGCAAGACCTTGTGCGCGAGCAGCAGTGGCAGACGCGCGAGCATGCCCGCGACGAGCCGCGTGTGGCTGCGGCTGATCCGCACGTTGTCCCAGAGCACGTCGAAATGCGAGACGCCATCGCTCGCGTACGTCACGGCCGTGGGAATCGACACGAACTGAACGCGACGCCAGTACAGCCGCACCAGAATTTCGATGTCGAAGTCCATGCGCTCGGGCAGCTTCACGCTGTCGATCAGCGCGCAGGCGAGATCGAGCGGATAAAGCCGGAAGCCGCACATCGAATCGCGGATCGTGAACGACAGCGTTTCGATCCACACCCACACGTGCGTCAGATAGCGGCCGTAGAGGCGCGCCTTCGGCACGCTCTCGTCGTAGACGGGCTGGCCGAGCACGACCGCGCGCGGATGCGCGGCGGCGGCGGCGAGAAAGCGCGGCACGTCGGCGGCGTCGTGCTGGCCGTCGGCGTCGATCTGCAAGGCGTGCGTGTAGCCCGCGTCGCGCGCGGCGCGCAGCCCCGCCATCACCGCCGCGCCCTTGCCGCCGTTCACGGGCAGACGCAACAGCGTGAGCCGGTCCGCGTGGCGCTGCGCGAGATCGGCGAGCACCTGTTGCGTGGCCGCGTCGCTGCCATCGTCGACGACGAACAGCGGCAGGCCGTGCACGACCAGATTCGCCACCGTGCCGCCAATCGCGTCCTTGTGGTTGTAAATCGGAATGACGATGCAGGCCGCGAGGTTCATGCGGGCTCCCGGTACACGATGACGCCCGAGGCGCAGTCTCGCTCGCCGAAGCGCCACGCGAACGCGATGCGGCGGCGCGGCGCGTCGTGCCTGAGCACGAGCTTGAGCACAACGCCCGGCGGCACCGGCGCCATGAATTTCAGCTGCTCGATCGTGGCGAGCGCGCGTGCGCCCGGCACCCATTCGTCGGCGAAACGCAGCGACCAGTCCACCTGCACCACGCCCGGCAGGATCGGCAAGCCGGGAAAGTGGCCTGCAAAATGTTCGAGCGTCAGCGGCACGCGCATTTCGAAGACACGGGCGGGCAAAGCAGGCGGTTGATCGGCTTGATGGGTGGGGGCGGTCTCGTCCCATTCCGCGAGCAGTTCGAAGCCTTCTTCGCGCGCGGCGAACGCCTGCGCCACGGCGCGCGCCTGAATCTTGCCGCGCGCATCGACCGGCAGCGCACGACGGATGCGCCAGTGACGCGGCAGCACGACCGCATCGAAATACGCGGCGAGATGACGACGCAACGCCTTCACGAGCGCCACGCGACCTTCGCGGCGCAAGATCTCGCGGCCTTGCACGGACAGCACGACGAGCGCGCCGATCCGCTGACGCGTCGCGCCCGCAAGCGGCGCGGTCCGCACCTCGGCAATCGCCGGATGCAGCAGCAGACGACTCTCCAGTTCGCCGAGCGAGACGCGTTTGCCGTCGAGCTTGAGCACGCGGTCGAGCCGGCCGCGCAGACGGAAGCGGCCCGCTTCGTCGAACGCGGCCTGGTCGTCGGTGCGATGCCAGTCGTCGTGGCCCAGATGCGGCGAGCGGACTTCGAGCGCGCCGCCGTGGATCGCATCGTTTACCTCATTGCTTTCGCTGAATTCGCCGGATTCCTGCGCCACGCCCGCGCGCACGGCGATGCCGTGCATGGGCGTCCAGGCGTCGGTTTCGCTTTGTCGGCGCCACGCAATGCCGCCCGTCTCCGTGCTGCCGTAGATTTCCAGCGGCGCGTCGCCGAACGTCGCGGCGTAACGCAGCGCGGCATCGGCGGAGAGCGGTCCGCCCGACGAGAAAAACGCGCGCGGCACCGGCGCGAGCGTCGCGAAGCCCGGCAAATCGGGCCAACGCGAAAGTTGCGCGGGCGTCGACACCACCACGGTCGCGCCGCATTGCGCGATCCGCGACTGCAATTGCGCGGGGTCGGCGCAAGTCGCGCGATCGAACGGCCGCCCCGCCGCCAGCGGCCAGAACACGCGGAACAGCAGCCCGTAGATATGGTGATGCGGCACGCTCGCGAGCACGGTCGCGTCGCCGAGGAGCGTGCCCCATTCGGCTTCGAGCGTGCGCACTTCGGCGTCGAATTGCGCGAGCGTCTTGTGGACCGGCTTCGGCGTGCCGCTGCTGCCCGAGGTGAACAGCGTGAGCGGGGCTTGCGGGTCGATCGCTTCAAACCATGCGCTCGATTCGCTCGATCCACGCGACGGCGATCCGGCAACAGCGCCATCGGCGCACCACGCGGCGAATTCGCTGTCGTCGAGCACGGCGTCGTAAGCGTCGCGCAGATCGGCGAGATAACCGGGCGTGGCGTTGGCCGGAATCACCGGCACCTTGCCCGCCGCGAACACGCCGAACAGCGCGCACGCGAACACGTAAGGGTCCTCGCTCCAGAGCGCGATGCGTCGCGCGTCGCGCTCGCGCAAACGCGCGGCAATCGCACGCGCCTGCGCCTGAAACGTCGCGAAGCGCGTGACGCTCGCGCCTTCGATGCAGACCACCGTCTGCGCCTCGCGCGCCGACGCCGCGAGCAATGCGTGCAGCGCGATCACAGCGCCTCCTGTCGCGCCGCGCGCGGCAGCATGATCCATTTGCGCCACGCGATCTCGCCCACGATCAGCAGGCCGATCAGCGCATACGCGAGCGCCCCGTTATAGAGCGACCACAGTTTCGGCGGCCAGGCGAACGCCGTCCACGCGGAAAACGCGCCATTCGCGGCGAAGAATACGCACCAGAGCTGCGTGACGCGGCGCGTATAGCGCACGATATGCGCGGGCGGTTCGGGATAGGTCCGCTGCGCGAACTTCTCGATCATCGACGGACCTTTGACGAGCGTCGCACCGAACGCGACGAGCAGCCCGAGATTCACGAATGCGGGATACAGACGCATGATCCGCGCGCTATCGGTAAACACGATCGCCACCGAAGCAAGGTTCAGCGTAATGGCCACGGCCCAATCCACGCGCGTGAGCTTGCGCAGTTGCGCCGCGATCGCGCCGGTGCCCGCCACGCGTTGCAGCCAGAGCAGCGCGAGCAGCATCAGCCCGACGAGACGCGGCGACTCCCAGCGCCACGCGCACAGAATCACGACGGGATACGCGAGATTGGCGAGCAGCCGCAGCTTGCCCGGCGCACGCGCGGCGACGGGCGCGAGCGGCGCGTCGGCGTGCGCGGAACGAACGGTCACGGACGGCCTCAAGCCTGGGTCGCGAGCAGCGACTCCACAGCGGCGATCACGTCGCCCACCGTGCGCACCGACTTGAACTCTTCCGGCTTGATGCGGCGGCCCGTCATTTCCTGCAGCTTGATCGCCAGATCGACGGCGTCGATGCTGTCGAGATCCAGCTCTTCGAACAGGTGCGCTTCAGGCGTGACGCGCGACGGCTCGATGTCGAAATTTTCCTGAAAGATCTCGCGGATGCGCCCGAGAATTTCTGCGTCGTTCATGATTCAATCCCCCTTGCCTGCAGTGGCTTCCAGCGTTTCGTTTTCGTTGCGATGACCCGCGACCAGCGCCGCGAGCGTGGTGATCGAACGAAAATGGCCGCGTACGTTTTCGTCGTCGGCAGCGATGGTCAGTTGATAGTGTTGGCGCAGCACGATGCCGATCTCCAGTGCGTCGATCGAATCGAGCCCCACGCCGTCGGTATCGAACAGCGGTGCGTCGTCGTCGATATCGGCTGGCGTGAGGTGCTCCAGATCGAGCGCCTCGATCAGGAGCTGCTTAATTTCCAGTTTTAAAGAATCCATAGTCGAACAGGTACTGGGTGATGTGCGCCTCGATGGCGCGCGTGACGTTGCGTGCAGCGAGCGCCGAGGGCATCTCGCGCGGCGCGAGCCGCTCCACGCCGATGGGCGCCAGCACGTTCACGGTCATACGAAAGGGCCGCTCCGGCACGTGATACCAGCGCATCTGCTTGGTGAAGGCGGGCGGGTCGCAGTGCATCAGCACCGGCTGGATCGGCACGCCGGCCTCCAGCGCCGTATGCGCGAAACCGCGCGAAAACGCATGCAGACGATTCGGCGCGGGACTGCGCGAGCCTTCGGGAAAAATGATCATGCTGTAGCCGTTCGCGAGCTGGCGCGCGCAGTCTTCCACGAAGCCCTGCGGATCGGCGTTGCTCACGTACTCGGCCGCGCGCACGATGCCCCACAGACACGGATTGCTCCAGTGCGCGTTCTTGACGACGCAGCAGGCCGACGGCATCAGCGCAAGCAGCACGACCACGTCGAGATAAGTGGGATGGTTCGCGACCACGATGGCGGGCGTGCCCGAGCGCAGCGCCTGCACGCCTTCGACATCGAGCTTCATGACGCCCATGCGCTGCAACGCGGCCACGAGCGCGCGGAAGAACGCGTGAATGATGGCCGACATGGCGCGCTGACGCGACGCGCGATGCGGCCAGACGCACGCAAGCGGAAACGCGACCAGCGAAAACAGCAGCCCGCACACGCCGAACACCACGAAACTGAGCGCCGTGGCGAACAGACGCCAGCCGTAATCAAGCCGTGCCGGCATGCCAGCTCCATTGCCATGTGCCGCCCGCGCCGTCCCACGCAGCACATTCGCCCGCGCTCAGGCAGTGATGCAGCGCTTCGCTCTGCGTCGCGAATTTGCGGAGCGAAGCGGGATTTTGCGTATGAGTTTGCGTAGAAGCATCGGGCGCCACCGAGCACGCGAGGCGGCCTTGCGAAGACTCGCCCGCATCGAGCAGCAACGCGAACGCGCCGCCCTGCACTTCCTGTTCGATATCGCCGTAACGCGCGTGCGCCGGTTCGTCGGCGTAAATCACGAGGACCGGCGCGCCCGGCTCGCTTGCGTATTGCGCGTGCGCTTCGAGCAGCGCGTAGCCCAGCGTTTCAGCGCCGGCCGAGACCGCCGTGGCGGCGGAGCGGTCGCCGCGCGCGATGCCGAATAACCCCGACATGGCGTTGAGCACCGAAAGACTGAACGCGTTCGGCGAGACCGGTTTGCTGGCTTCGATGTCGCCCAGAATGTCGGTCGTGCGGCGCAACTCGCCATGCCGCGACGCGAACACCACGCGCACCGGCGTGCTCGCATCGACGCAATCGCCCGCCACTTTCAGGGCCATCCGCGAAAGCGAACTCAGCCGGCGGCGCATCATCGGGTCGACGAATGCAACAGCCGGCGGGCTTTCCGAAGTGGAAGACCAGAAGGACCATCGCGCCACGGGCACGGTCCAGGCTAAATCAGGCATAGGAGGTGGTCTTGGCGACACAAGCGAGTGTGTCGCGCCCCGAACGGTGTATGTTTATTGTTCCCGCCCCGCGTCAAGGCAGGGGCGAGATCTCGCGCTCACTTTAACGGCATCTCATGAGCTTTATTTAGGGATATCGCCGAAATATTTTAGAATTCCGCGACTATAATCAATACTCACTTTTAAATCAATGGCTTAACAATGTTTTAACATCACCTTCAAATTGACGGCAGAAATAGCCCAATTCGTCAATACGATTCATTCCGCATAGTCTGAATCCGCGCGCCGCTCCGTTCCGCCCCTTATATGGCTGCGTTAGCAACTTTATAGTCATGGCACTCTGCGCGCAAAAACGTGAAGCCCGGCAATAAACCAGGCAGCGGCCGCGAAAGTCGTAAAATGTCGGGCTCACGGCAAGGTTGCGCGCTTCTGGCGGCTACTCTGCCTTTTTGCCGCCCCGCTGCTCGCTCGATGCGGGCCGGCACGCTTGTATCGGTCACTCGTGCTCACCTCATGTTCACCCTTTCCTCTGCCGCGCTGATGGCGTCGGGCTGCGCGATCGTGCTGCTCATGCCCGGACCGACCAACACCCTGCTCGCCGCCGCCGGCTTGAGACTGGGTTTTCGGCGCTCCGCGCATCTGACCGCTTTCGAACTGGCCGGTTATCTCGTCTCGATTACGGTCTGGGGCCTCTGCTTCACGCACGCTTCGCAATCGCTGAGCTGGTTGCCCAAGATTCTGCGCGTGGCCAGCAGCCTGTATCTCGCGTGGCTTGCAATACGTCTGTGGCTCACGGCCGATTCGATCGAAACATCGAACGTTAAAGTGATTGGCCCGCGCACGCTGTTTAGCGCGACGGTGCTCAATCCGAAAGCCATTCTGTTTGCGGGTTCAATTTTTCCGCCCGCGGCATTCGCCACGTTTTCAATCTGGCTGGAAGCCATGGCGTTATTCGCGATTCTGCTGATTCCAATTGGCTGCGCGTGGATTGCCATTGGCGCGGCGCCACGCGAAGGCCGTCTGCCGCTGTTGCGGCCCGCGATTATCCAGCGCTGTGCGTCGGTGGTCGTGGCCTTGTTTTCAGGTTCGCTGATCTGGGCGCTCGCGCATTGAGCGTCATTGAATTCGCGCACGCATAGCCGTGCGGCGAATTCAAACCGTTTCGTCGATACCGATTCACTGCGTATCGACAGGCGGAAAACATCGCGGCATCGCCGTGCTGTTCATTTCGACGATATTCGCGCGCATCACGCCGTATCTCGTGCGGCCCGACCCGCTGCCGATCGCCATCACTGAAGCGTATCCGTTCTACGTCCCCGCTGTGTCCTTACAGCGCGTAACGCTCCGCGCTGCTTTTCAATCTGTTTACGACGAAGTGCTTACTGAACAGTCGCCTTCGATACGCCAGGCCATCGCCGGAATAGCTATATGCGGCACGGGTGATCAATGGCGCAACTCACTACAACGCCTTACGATTCCCTACAGAAATCGAATTCGGCGACCGTTATTGCATGAACTGTCGTCATCGCGCCGCTATTGCGGCAGCCAACCCGAGTTTGTCGAGCGCCGATCCATGTCCCCACCTGCACCCGCGACCCTGTCCGATCCGCCCAAGGCGGACGCTGCGGCTACGCGCGGCGCAACGGCATCGGCAATCGCCCTGGAAATCGTGTTGCGGACCGGCAGCGTACTCCTGCTGCTCCTCTTTCTCCACACGCTGCTGAAACAGTATCGACTCGACGAATCGCGCATTACCTTGCTGATTCTCGCGATTGGCGAAGCCGTGACGATTGCCGTCTCGTTGATGGCGCGCCTGCCGCGTGCGCGCGACTGGCATCCGTTCAGCATCTTCGTAACGTTTGGCGCGAGCTGGTATTTTCTGTTTGTCCAGTTGCGGCCCGGTATTCATCTGCTGCCGGATACCGTGGGCGCCACGCTGCAAATCGGCGGCGTGCTGTTTTCGATCTGGGCGAAACTCTGTCTGCGCCGCTCATTCGGGCTGCTGCCGGGCAATCGCGGCGTGGTCGTGAATGGACCTTATCGATGGGTCCGGCATCCGGTTTATCTCGGCTATTTCATCCGAGATATTGGCTTTCTGCTGCCGAATTTCGGCATCAGAAACCTCGCGGTGATTCTGTGCCTCTGGGCGCTGCAAATCAGCCGTATCGTGCGCGAAGAGCGGCTGTTGTCAAACGATCCCGCCTACCGTGATTATCGCGAGCGCGTGCGTTTTCGGCTGCTGCCGAGGTTCTTCTAAAGGAATCGCGCGCATTCGGGCGCGCATGCTGGCAATCAACCCGTTCGCGAATTGCTAAATGCCAGGGGTTGAAATATCCTGCGCCATTCACACGCGGATATTGCTCGCCATGTTCGAACCTGTCACGCTGATCACGGCACGCCTGCGCGTGCGCCCGCTCGAACAAACCGACGCGCGCGCATTCTTCGCCATCTGGTCCGACGCACAAGCCATGCGCTATTTTTCGTTCGCGCCCATGCAGCACGCGCACGAAGCCGAAGCGCGCGTCGAGAAAGTCCTGCAATCGGCCGCCAATGGCGAAGTGTTCGTGAGCGCCATTGAGACGCTGGATAGCGGCGAAGTCATCGGCGGTTGCGATCTCTTTCATCTGAACGCACAATGCCGCCGCGCCGAAATTGGCTTCAGCCTGCAACGGCGGCATTGGGGCAAAGGCTATATGAGCGAGGCGGCGGCGGCCGTCGTCGATTACGCGTTCGATATCGCGAAGCTCCATCGCCTCGAAGCCGATATCGATCCGCGCAATCTTGCTTCCGCGCGCGTGCTGGAGCGGCTCGATTTCGTGCGCGAAGGTCTGTTGCGCGAACGCTGGATCGTCGGCGACGATATCAGCGACAGCGCACTATACGGGCGATTGCGGCGCGATTGGCGTGCGGGTTTGAAATACGCCCAGCCTGCTTTTACCGAAGGATCGCGTTCATGACCGACCGTGAAGTCATCATTCCGCCTGCCATGCAGCGCATTGTCGAGCACGCGGGCTACGCGCCCGCCGTGAAGGTTGGCGCAACCGTCTATTGCGCCGGACAAGTCGGGCGCACCGCCGACCTCGACGTGATCGCCGATCCCGAGGCGCAGTTCCGCGCGTGCTGGGACAATCTGCGTATCGTGCTGGAGGCGGCGGGCTGCACATTCGACGATATCGTCGACATGACGACATATCACGTTCAGATGCAGGCGCACATGGCCGTCTTTCGCGAGGTGAAGAATCGCGTTTTCCCGCGCGGAACCTGCGCCTGGACGGCGATCGGCGTAGCGGAACTCGCGCATCCAGGCTTGCTCGTGGAAATCAAGTGCGTGGCGGTGCAGCGCGCTCAGGGCGCGGTGTAAGCGTCGACGTCGGAGTCCACGTCGGAATTCCCATAAGGCGTCGCATAGCGTGTAGCCGCCGCCATCAGCGTCTGGGCAATCTCCGCACGCAGGTGCGCTGGCGAAAGCAGTTCCACCGTGGGCGCGTGTTCGAGCAGCAGATTGCGCAACGCGCGCGAAGGCGTGAGTGTCGCCGTGAGAATAAAACCGCCCGCAACTTCCTCGATCACCTGATCGTCCGAGAGACGCGCCGCGCGAAACGCACTCGGAATGCCATTCGTCTCCGTCACGCGCAACACGCACCGCTCGGGCATTTCCGGAAACCATTCGAAAACGCGTTCGCTGCGAATGAACGCGGCGAGATCGAAATTCGTATCGCGCTTCAAATCGTAGCCGCGCGGTGCGACCGATTGCACACGGTCCATGCGTAGCAGGAAGGGCGCACCCTGCGCGCCGCTCGAACGGCGCAGACTCACGACCAGATACCAGAACGGCGCTTTCTCGACGATCGCATACGGCAGCACGAGATAATCGCGCGTGGCGCCTTCGCTCGCGTCGGCGGATCGATAGGTGATGTGCAGCGTTTCGTCGCGATAGAGCGCAGCGCACGCCGTATCGAACACGGTCTCGTCGATTTCCGGTTCAAGCACCGGATAACCGGGCGCGACGCGCGCGGTCTTGCCGATCCAGGCCTGTGCGTCGCGCGTGCGGGAGTCGAGCGGCGGCACACCGAGCACGCGATTCGCGCCCGCGAGATATTCCCGGAAGTCGCCGATTTTTCCCGGCGGCAAATGGTGTCGCGCGAGTTGACGCAGTTTCAGCAGAGCCAGCGAAATATCGACGGGCGGCCGAATGGTTTCGCTCGGCCCGCGCGCGAGCAGTATCCACGTGGTATTGCGGCCGTTGCCGTCGCGCTCGATCAATGCATCTTCTTCGAGCTTCACAAATAACCGGCGCACGGTCTTCTCGCCCAACTCCGGCAGCCGCGCCAGCACCGCTTCCTTAAGAATATTCGAAGGCCACGCGCGATCCGGCTGCGTGCCCATGATATCGAGTACGGTTTTCTCTTCCTGAGTAAGCATGGAGACTGCTGGTCATTTTTGTTTATCCCTGTGCTTATCGTCAGACCACACGAAAACTTTACGGTGATATTGGCGCATCGTCGCCGAATCACTTTTTCGTTTATCGCAATGATGGATTCAGCAAGGACGTCGTGCTTTACTTGAGCAAACGCCTCAAGTTTTGGCAAACGTTTGCCCGGTTTATTTCGGCGTTTTAACGGGCGCGTGAAGAAAAAAATCATCGACGATTTTTCGTGCGGCGCTATAACCGCCCATGAGCGCGTCGATATCGGTGGCGAACGGACGACCGCCAATATCGCCGAATCTCAATGGAGAAAACACCGAGACTACCTCGCCCCGCCAATAGAGGGTGACGACCGCCACATAGCCCCCACGCTTGAGCGCATGAGGCACGGAGCCGACCATGACGCCGGACTCGACGGACACTTCGAACGTGTAACCTTCGTACTCGTAGTTGCGCAACATGATGCACACCATTCAACGGGCCGAAAGACCAGGCAGCAATTTCGATTCCCGCCCGGCCCGTCAACCCGGCGTCGCACACCGTCGCGAGTCTTCGAGACGATCGAGACGCGCAAGCAGTGCTTTCGCCTGCTTTTCGATGTGAATCGGCAAAAGCGGCATGGCCAGCAAGGTTCGCACTCGCGCGCGCCAGTAGTTCAGGCTGATGCCTGCGCCGGTCGCCGCGGCGCTGTCTTTCCCGGCCGTATGCTCGAGATGGCCCAGGATATTCTGGATGTGCGCCAGATCCTTCTCCGCGAAGTCATAGCCCACGATTGCCCCCGTTGTGTGCACAATAACCACCCCTGAATTTCTATCAGGATGACTAACGACGTACTCGCGTCCAGCGGCACCAGTCGTGATGATCCAGATGACGCAGCAAGTCAGCGCGTCGGCGTTCCCGGCGATAGTGCGCACGCGTGGACATCGCTACCAACGCCAGCACGATTGCACCGGCCGCCAGCCCGATCCAGGATTGCTCCATGTCCGCCTCCTCTACTTCGCCGTCGTCGTTATGTACGCTCGCGCACACAGTTCAGGCCGCCGTCCCGCCGTTGCATTTGCGACCTAGAGATTTCATTCTAACTTTGTTAAATCCGCGTGGAAGGGTGATGCGATTTGGGAGTTTCCCCAATATATGGAACGCCGGCACGCGTGAGTCCCCGACGGCTCAAGGCCGGCGCGCGGACATGACGACTATTTGACGTTCACGTGAACGCTTTAAGGCAATTCGCCGCCAGCGATAAACACGCGAACGCCCGCTCATCCGCGAGCGGGCGTTCAGCACGAATCATGCTGAAAAAAGCTGACTATTGGTGCGCACGAATGCTTCAACGGTTTGCGGCGCCTTGCCAGTCACCTGCTCGATAATATGGTCGCTGCCTTTAAACACACCATTGCGGTAATCGACGGCGACTTCAATGAAATGCTGGATCGCAAACTCCGGCAAATCGTAGCGTTGCAAATGCGCACGATAGTCGTCCAGCGTGCCGGGGTTATAGACAATCTTCCGGCCGATGACTTCGCTGATCTTC
Source organism: Paraburkholderia tropica (assembly GCF_900109265.1). Classification (GTDB taxonomy): domain Bacteria; phylum Pseudomonadota; class Gammaproteobacteria; order Burkholderiales; family Burkholderiaceae; genus Paraburkholderia; species Paraburkholderia tropica. The sequence continues at coordinate 333,002 of NZ_FNZM01000003.1, read as the reverse complement.
TGCGCGATCTCGTGATGATCGAGTTCGACCGGCCCGCACAGCTCGTAAGCCTTGCCGATATGCGCGGACGGCTGCGTGAGCATCGCCGTGATGAAGCGCGCCTGATCTTCCGCCGCGATCGGTGCGTGACGCCCTTCGCCATAAGGCAGCGTGATCTGGCCTTCCTTGACGATCGTGTCGCGCACCCACGGGAAAATCAGCCATTCCGAAAAGAACGTCGGACGAATGTGAACCGTCGGCACGCCCGACCAGTCGAGCACACGCTCGGCAATCCAGTGATCGCGGGCAGCATGGCTTTTCGCATCTTCACGCGCGGAGATTTGTGACATTTCCACGACCACGTCGAGGCCCGCGCGGCGCGCGGCGTCTGCGAAATACGCGGTGCCTTGAATGAAGCCCGGATGCACCGGGTAGCACAGATACGCGCCCGTCACGCCATCGGTCGCGCGAAGCAGATCGTCGTGATCGAGCAGATCGCCCACCACCACTTCGGCGCCCGCCTCGCGCAGCGCGGCGCTGCGCGCGTCTTCGCCGTGAACCATGGCGCGAACGTCGTGGCCCGCCGCCAGCAGATTGTTGACCGTGTAGACGCCGGTTTTGCCGGTCGCGCCGGTAATCAGGTATTTGCGCTTTTCCATGATGACTCTCCGTTCAGGTTGGGTTCAGATGCGGACAAAGAATCGGCTATCGATTCGATATCCTTATTAGTGCATATGCACATACAGCAGTAAAAAAATGCAGCGCGCGATACGCACCGCTCGTTCAGATCGTTTCGAGTTGTTGTTTGATCGTGTTCAGCAGCGAGGCCGAAGCCTCCGGGTCCGCGACGATGCGCGATAGCGTGAGCCCGCCCACCATCGCCGAGAATGCGAGCAGCGCACGCGAACGGTCCGCTTGCGCGTCCTCGCCTTCACCCGCGCGCTCACGGGGGCTGACGAGCAGATCGACCAGTTCGTCGATGCCGCGCGCGGCCACTTCACGCGTCGCGTCGTCCGCGCGCGCCAGTTCGCTGCCCATGCCCGCGATCGGGCAACCGCGCCCGGGCGCGTCGCGATGGCCGGTCGAGAGATAGGCGTCGACCACGGCCTTGAATGCGTCCTCGCCCGCCTGCCCTTGCGCGGCAGCCGCGAGCGTGCCGACGATGCCGCTCAACCCGGCCTCGCAGGCCTCGGCGACCAGTTGATCCTTCGATTCGAAATGGCGGTAGAAGCCGCCGTGCGACAGGCCCGCTGCGGCCATTACGTCGGCGACGCCGGTGGCGTGAATGCCGTCGGCCCGGAATGCCTCGGCGGCGACCGCCACGATGCGCTCGCGCGTTTCGGCGGTTTCGGCCCTCGATTTCCTCATGGTGCGCCTGCTCCGTGATTCGATGATTTAGATGCTAGTCGTCATCTAAATCGAAGTCAAGGCGCATTTCGCGATCATCCGGAGCGATGCAGGCGGCTCATAACGTTAGCAAACGCGTCGCGCTTGCGTTCGTCGCGCGGTCGGGATGGCGCAGCGGCGTGACCGAATCGAAATACGTTTCCAGCGCGTCGGCCGAGCGCTTGCCCAGCGCGGCGATCTGCTCGATCCAGTCGGGCTCCAGCGGCCACTGCCCGTCGACGATACGCGGATAAATCGTGCGCCCGAACGCATGCAGCGATTTCGCGCCGATATTGCCGCTCACGCCCAGCAGCCGATGCAGCGCCGTGTGCGCGGGCTCCGATTCCATCGAGCGCGCGCCGCGCACGAGTTCGTCGACGAGCGCGCGAATCTGCGCCACGCCGTCGAGAAAGGTCTGGTCGATCAACCCAAGCGCCGTCAATTCACCCAGTTGCAGTTCGTCGAGCAACTCGCGGCCGGTGGGCAGCGTGAGATCGTGCACCATCGGCGGCAACGGCGCCGGTTCCGCGCTCGCGGGCGACGCCTTCGCGCCGAGCCGCGCAATCTGCGTCGACACCGCCGCGCACAGCACGGCGGCCTGCACGGGCTTCACGAGCACGTCGTCCATGCCCACGCTCAGGCACTCGCGAATCGCCTCCATATCGGACTGGCCCGTGAGCGCGACGATCGGCACGTTCGCATACGCGTCCGTGCGCGCGCGGATCGCCGCCGTGGTGTCGGGGCCGCCCATGCCCGGCATGTTCATGTCCATGACAATGGCGTCGATGACCTCGCCCGCGCGCAAATGGTCGAGCACCGCGTGGCCGTGCTCGGCCTCGATCACGCGCGCGCCGCTGCGTTCGAGCCAGGCTTTGGCGATCGAGCGGCTATAGGTATCGTCGTCGGCGACGAGGATCGACTTGCCCGACAGCCGTTCGACGCCCTTGCGCGCCACGCGCCGGTCGCCGCTTTCGAACAGCGCCTGCAACGCGCCGATCAGCTCCAGCACGCTGCCCGCCTTGCCGAGCATGACGTCCATGCCCGCGCGGCGCGCGAGCACTTGCGCCACGCCGCCGGGCTGCGCCGCAAAGCCCGCGATCAGGATGTTCTGGATCGCCCGATGATTCGACGCGCGAATGCGCTCCGCGACCGCATAGCCGTCGAGCGCCGGCATGTTCGCTTCGATCAGCACGAGGTCGTAATGCTCGCCGCCGCGCTCGCGCAGCATGGCCAGCGCGAGCTGGCCGTTGTCGGCCTCGCTGACCTGTGCGCCCATGCCCGCCAGCACGCGACGCGTTTTCGCGCGCTGATACACGTCCTCGTCGCAGAGCAGAATGCGCTTGCCTTCGAAAACCGGACGCGCGCGATCGAGCATTTCGCGCTCGTATTCGGCCACTTCACGATCGGGAATCGCCGGAAAATGCAGCGCGAATTCCGTGAATTTGTCCACTTCGGAGCGGCACGCGATAGTGCCGCCAAACGCCTGCATCGCGCGCTGGCAATAGGCGAGACCGAGCCCCGTTCCCGCCGAATTGCCGGACGTGCGAAACGGCTCGAATAGATGCGCGAGCATCTCAGGCGCAATACCGGAACCGGTATCGCGCACGATAATGCTTTGCCGCTCGACCGTGAGCGTCAACGTGGACGATGCGCGCGCCGCCATGTGATGCAGCGCGTTCTTCATGAGATTGAAGAGAATGAACAGATAAACCGTTTCGTCGACCTTGAAGGTGAAGTCTTCACGCACGAGCAGCTTGACTTTGCTGCGTTCGTCTTCGTCGTCGAAACCGAACTCTTCGAGCGCCTTGCGCGTGGTGGCCGCCGCGCTCAGATACGCGAGACGGTCCGAGCGAATGGGTTTGGCGCTCACTTCGTCCAGCGTCATGGCGATAATGCGCAAACCGCGCTCGATCGACGTTTTGCCCTGCGCGAGATGCCGGTAAAGCGCAGCGGCCTTGTCGTGAGACAGCACCGCAGGACGATTCGGCTCGGTGGCCGCGGGCAGATTTTCCTCGACGTTTTCAAGCACGTGTTTCAACTGGCTCAGCGGATTACGCATTTCATGCGCAATAGATCCTGCAAGCGCCTGCAATACCCGATTCTTTTCAACGAAAATACGCCCAATGCTGATTGCATGACTGAATGCCATGCTGCACAACATCACCACGGGCAGCAAGGCGAGATCGGATTGATTGGCCGTGCTCAGCACAACAGGAACGGGCGACGTAACCACCGCCGCCACCGAACTGGTTGCCACGCCGACACCAATACAGGCCATCAGTAAAAGCGGACTGTCGATGCAGAGCGCCATGATAAAAATCATCATGACTTCCGTCATCATCCACATCGTCGAAAATCCATTACGAATAGCCAGAAACGTGCAGACGAACGGCAAGACGTAAATCAGGCAGGCGTGCCAGTAAAGCAGCAGGTAATGATTGAAACGCCGCGGCCAGTACGCCTGGAAGATCAACGGCACGCAAACGAGCGCCGCGCTCAAACGCAGGGCGAGATTGTCGTAGGGCTGCGGCAGGACATAGGTCCAGACCAGGTAATAGATGGGGTGGCACAGGAGGCCCAATATGCCTCCCCATCGGATAGCCAGCCGGCTACGTTCCAGCATCTCCCCCATGCGCTCGCGCGACATCACGATTGGGCCTCCGTTAATCGTTATGGTCCTACCAGTTCCGGTTTGCCGTCATGGCGCATATCCATTTCGATCGGCAAGCCATTTTTCCCGTGAAATGGCCCGACTGAAAAACCGTATTTCTTTACCAGTCCATGCGTATAGGATACGGACCACACGGGCGGACTGCCGATAATGAAATCGGACGCAATGCCCTCTTGCCACGCGGCATAACCTTCGGCAAAGCAGGTATAGCAATCGCGAGTGGACGGTAAGCGGAACGGGAATGCCGTATCGAGCCCAACCGGGCCACGGGCAAAACACTCAATATATAGCGTATGGCCACGCGAAGCGAGTTCCGCTTCGACACTCGCCGCACGCGGATGCGAATCGTCAATCCAGAACTGCGCGCGTTTGAGGTCGGCGGCGGTCAAATACGGCACGCTGGTGCTGCTCGCGAGAATGGCGCCGTCGAATTGTGGCAGCGGCGTGTCGGGGCTGAACGTATGCACGGACACTTTCGTGTGCCCGAGCAGATCCGACGCCAGCAATTCCTTCGCTTGATCGTGCAACAGATTCACCTTGTCGGGCAGATCGATCAGGATCAGCTCCTTCGGTGCGTCCTTGTACGTCGCGTAGCGCGCGACCGTCGTGCCGAGCCGTCCCGCCGCGCCGAACAACGCGAGCCGCGTCTTGCCGAAATCGAGCCCGACTTCGTTGCAGCAGTGCATGGCCCATTCCTTGAGCATCGCCGCCGTGGCCGCGTGACCGGTCGTGATATGAGGCGGCTTGATCGGACGCGGCAGCGCGCCGTAATTGCAGGCATAAGGCGTGGACGCGCCCATCGCCACCATGTTCAGACCCGCGCGGCGCGCCAGTTCGAGTGCCGGAAAAAATTGCGTCTCGCGAAAGCGCTTGATGCCGCGCGGACTGCCGAGCCACATTTCAAGCGGTACCGGACAGGCGATATTCGCGCCGATCATTTGCGTGCCCGAATAGATCGGCGACGCAATGAAAGGCGGCGTGCGCCACAACTCTTCCTCGAATGCCTCATTACGCGTCTTGACGTTATGGAATGAGAATGAAAGCGTCTCCCAGTCGGTGGCATGAAAAAGAAAGCCAATGCCGCCCTGACCGGCCGGCAGGTTGTCGCGGATCGATTCAGGATGAATCGTACGTTTGAGTGCTAACGGCGCGTGGACATCGCCCAGGTTGACGTCGGCAAGCTTGAACTCCGCAGCGAGTTCGTGGTGATAAGTCGTGCTCATCTAATTTTCCTTGGGTTGAGGTTGCGCCTGAAATCGGCGCGGTATCGCCGCTCGTGCATGACCGGCGATCCTTCAACTCTAGAGAAAACCCATAGCGTGTGGCCGTCTGTTCGGGCGCATGACGGTACTCGCCCGTTCGAATCAATCGTCTACCCGGATTTCGGCGATTTTTTATGCAATTTGAATAGCGTCGATAACGCCTGCGAATAGCGCCCCGAATAAGCCCGCCTTAGAGAATTTCGGCACCATTTTTTATTGTGCGACCAGAGAATTTGCTATCTTTCCCTCCCGCCTTTTTGCCCCGATTTCCCGATCCCCATGCGATCCATTCTGCTGAACCGCGTCACGCGCGCCGACGCGCCCGACCTGATTGCCGCGAACCTCGAAAGCCAGTCCCATCATCTGCCCTGGGTCACGTCCTTCACGGATCAGGCGGGTTTCGACGCCTGGTTCGGGCGCGGTCTGAGCGGCCCGAACGCGAGCCTGATTGCGCGCGAGGCCGCGAGCGGCGGCATTGTCGGCGTCATCAATCTCAGCGAGATCGTCGCCGGCGTGTTTCAGAGCGCGTATCTGGGCTACTACGGCATGGCGCGTTTCGCGCGCACGGGGCGGATGACCGAAGCACTGCGCGCCGCCGTGGCCTACGCCTTCGACGATCTCGGCCTGCACCGGCTCGAAGCGAATATCCAGCCGGAAAACAGCGCGTCGATCGCGCTGGTGCGCCGCGTGGGCTTCAGCAAAGAAGGGTTTTCGCCGCGCTATCTGCGGATCGGCGGCATCTGGCGCGATCACGAACGCTGGGCGATCGTCTCGGATCGCGACGCCTGAATCACCTCTCGCGAAACAGCTGCTCGCACATGAAGTCGACAAATACGCGCAGCTTCGGCATCAGTTGCCGGTTCGAGGGCCAGAGAATCGAAAACTGACCGGGCGCGATCGTGTGGTCGTCGAGCACGGTCACGAGCGAGCCGCATTCGAGCGCCTCGCGCGCGAGAAAGTCGGGCATGAAGCCGATGCCGAAGCCCGCGATCACCGCGCCGCGCAACGCCTCCATGTTGTTGCACGTCATCGCCGCGCCGAGGTGGGGCGGCTCCGTGCCGTCGGCTTCGAGCGTCCAAGGCTGCAATTTGCCCGTGGTCGGAAAGCGGTAGCGCACGCAACGATGCCGCGAGAGGTCCGCGAGCGAGCCCGGCAGGCCGAAGCGCGCCGCGTAATCGGGCGACGCGCACAGCACGAAGCGAAACGGTCCGAGGCGGCGCGACATCAGGCTCGAATCGGTGAGCGCGCCGCTGCGGATCACGGCGTCGAAACCGCCGTCCACCACATCCACGAGACGGTCGTTGAAATCGAGGTCGAGTTCGATCTCCGGATAACGCGCGCCGAACGCGGGCAAGACCGGCAGCAAAAAGCGGTAGCCAATCACGGGCAGGCTCACGCGCAGCCGCCCGCGCGGCGTCTGCGCGGCCTGCGAAAGCATCGCTTCGGCGTCGCGCAGTTCGTCGAGAATCCGCTGGCAGCTTTCGTAAAAGCGCCGCCCCTCCTCGGTCAACGTCACGCGGCGCGTGGTGCGGTGAAAGAGGCGCACGCCCAGCGAGCGTTCGAGCTTCGCAATGGTCTTGCCGACCGCCGACGCCGAAATGCCCAGATGCCGCGACGCCGCCACGAAGCTGAGCGTGTCCGCCGTGCGCACGAACGCGACGATGCCGTTGAGATTGTCCATACCCCGATTTGATCCGATCTTTGCCGACGTATTGCGGAATATAGCGCCGCAATTTACGGAACGGCACGTTCTTTTTCGCCGATTGAATCCGAATTATCGTGACTCGCTCCAGCATTCAAGCACTCAGGAGGAGCGTGATGCAACCTTCCCACCCCGGCGACCCGGCGCGACGCCTCGTCGTGCTCGCCGCCGTGTGCCTCGCGGCGCTCGCCATGCCGCTCGCATTTTCGGGCGGCGCGGTCGCCACGCCCGCCATCGGGCGCGATCTGGGCGGCAGCGCCGTCGCCATGAACTGGATCACCAACGCGTTCATGCTCGCCTTCGGCAGCCTGCTGATGGCGGCGGGCACGCTCGCCGACCGCTACGGCCGCAAGCGCATCTTCGCCTGGGGCGTGGCGGGCTTTACGCTCAGTTCGCTCGCGCTCGGCTTCGCGCCGTCGATCGTCGTCGTCGATCTGTTGCGCGGCGCGCAGGGCATGGCGGCAGCCGCGGCGCTCGCGGGCGGCACCGCCGCGCTCGCGCAGGAATTCGACGGCCACGCCCGCACGCGCGCCTTCAGCACGCTCGGGGCGACCTTCGGCATCGGGCTCGCGTTCGGACCGGTGATCGCAGGCGGTTTGATCGCGCAGTTCGGCTGGCGCGCGATCTTCGCGACGGGCGCCGTGGCGGGCGCGCTGTCGCTCGTCTTCGGCGTGCCGCGCATGCGCGAGTCGCGCGATCCGCACGCGCGCCAACTCGACCTCGCAGGCACGCTCACGTTCACCGCGGCGCTCACGGCCTTCACATGCGGCGTGATCGAAGCGCCCACGCGCGGCTGGACCTCCGCGCCCGTGCTCGCGCTGCTCGCGGCCTGCGCCGTGTGCGCGCTCGCGTTCGTGGCGGTGGAAACGCGCGTCGCACGGCCCATGCTCGATCTCTCGCTGTTTCGCTATCCGCGTTTCGTCGGCGTGCAGGTGCTGCCGATTGCGACCTGCTACGGCTACATCGTGCTGCTGGTGATGCTGCCGCTGCGCTTCATCGGCATCGACGGCGTAAGCGAAACGCACGCGGGCCTGCTGATGCTGGCCTTGTCGGCGCCGATGCTCGTCATGCCCTTCATCGCCGCGGCGCTCACGCGCTGGCTCTCGGCGGGCGTGATTTCGGGTATCGGCTTGACGATCGCGGCCGCCGGTCTGCTCGCGCTCGGCGCCACGCTGCACGACGTGGGCGACGCGACGTCCGCGAGCGCAGGCTGGGCGACCTGGGCGATGATCGCGCTTGGCGTGGGCGCGGGATTGCCGTGGGGGTTGATGGACGGTTTGTCGGTGAGCGTGGTGCCGAAGTCGCGCGCGGGCATGGCGACCGGCATTTTCAGCACGACGCGCGTGGCGGGCGAAGGCATCGCGCTCGCGGTCGTGAACGCGCTGCTCGCGGCGCTCGCGCAAGGGCATCTGCACGCGCTGACAACGCATGCCGATACGGCGACGCTCAACGCCGCAGCCGCGCGCCTTGCCACCGGCGATCTCGCGAACGCGAGCGCGCTGTTGCCGGGCGTCGCGCACGCGGCGCTGCAAGCGAGCTATCGCACGGCGTTCGGCGTGCTGTTGCAGGTGCTCGCGGGCATCACGCTGGTCTGCGCGCTCGCGGCGTTCGCGTTCCTCGCGCGCGTGCGCGCCCAGGACGAATGGCGCGACGCGCAAGCCTGCGAAGTCGGCGAAATCAGGACGAGCGCGCCGTGAGGATGCGCGGCGCGCGCGGCGAATGTCGAGCGTCGAAAGTCGAACGCCGAATCTCAGCCGAGGAAACGCTCGACGAGCTTCACGAAGTAACTCGCGCCGACCGGCAGCAGCGCATCGTTGAAGTCGTAGCTCGCGTTATGCAGCAGACACGGACCCGCGCCATGCCCCACCGCGCGATGATCGCCGCTGCCGTTGCCGATGAACGCATAGCAGCCCGGCTTCGCGCGCAGCATGAACGAGAAGTCTTCGGCGGCCATCGTCGGTTCGGCGGTGGCGTTCACGTGCTCGTCGCCGACCAGGTCGCGCATCACCTCGACCGCCAGCGCGGTCTGCGCGGGATCGTTGATCGTCGCCGGATACTGGCGCTCGAAATCGACCTCGCTCTCGCAGTCGAACGCCGACGCCGTCGCCGCCACCACCGCCTTCATGCGGCGCTCGATCAGATCGAGCGTTTCGTCGGAGAACGTGCGCACGGTGCCGCCGAGCCACGCGTCGGTCGGCACCACGTTGAGCGCCTCGCCCGCGTGAATCTGCGTGACGGAGAGCACCGCGCCCTCGATCGGATTGCGGTTGCGCGTGACGATGCCCTGCAGCGCGCTCAGCACCTGCCCCGCCGCGAACACCGGATCGCGGCCCAGATGCGGCATGGCCGCGTGACAGCCCGCGCCGCGCAGCGTGATGCGAAAGAGGCTCGTCGAAGCCATCAGCGCGCCCGGACGCACCGCGAAATCGCCCTCCGGAATGCCCGGCCAGTTGTGCAGGCCAAACACGGCATCGCACGGAAAACGCTCGAACAGACCGTCGTCGATCATCGCGCGCGCGCCGCCGCCCGCTTCCTCGGCGGGCTGGAAAATCACGTTGACGGTGCCGTCGAACGCGCCGTGTGCGGCCAGGTGTTGCGCCGCGCCGAGCAGCATCGCCGTGTGGCCGTCGTGGCCGCACGCGTGCATCGCGCCCGCCACCGTCGAACGATGCGCGAAGGTGTTGGCCTCCTGCACCGGCAGCGCGTCCATGTCGGCGCGCAGACCGATGGCGCGCGTGCTCGAACCGCGCGTGAGCGTGCCGACCACGCCCGTCTTGCCGACTTCGCGCGTGACCGCGAAGCCCCATTGTTCGAGCCGCCCGGCCACCAGCGCGGCGGTGCGCTGCACGTCGTAGCCAATCTCGGGATGAGCGTGAATATCGCGGCGGATCGCCTGCAACGCGCCGGCGTTCGCCTGAATGGAATCGATCAGTTTCATGCGGAGGAAAGCGGAAGAAAGCGCCGCGCGCCCGTCGCCGCACGAAGGCGGTACGGGCGCGCAGGCGCGTGAAATCAGATGTGGAAGAGCTGGGCGACGAGCGTCGCGCCAATGAACGTACCCGCGTTGGCGACGAACGACACCAGCACGATGCGCCAGCCGAGGCGGCGGAACGCCGGAATGTCCTTCGCGATCGAGAGGCCCGCGAAGGCCAGCATCGGCGTGGTCACGCCAAGGAAATCGTTGTGCGCGCTGAGGGCCGAAATCTGCGTGCCCCACGGGCACCACGGCGAAGTCAGGAACATCGCCACGACCGAGACCCAGCAGACGGCCGGAATCTTGCTGCCGGTCACGCGCGCGAGCGCGTCGCCGACGATGGTCGCGCCCACCATGATCGCGATGCCGGGCAGCCCGACCAGCGGCGTGGTGCCGTGCGCCATCCAGTCGCACACGAGCGCCATCGCGGCGGTCACGACCCACGCGAGCAGCTTGCCGCCGTAGCCGAGCGACGGCGCTTCGGTCTGCAAGTCGCCGAGCGACGGACGCGCGCTCGCGTCGTCCTGGGTCGACGCCTTCGTCGTGCGGCCGATCAGCGGTTCGAGTACGCGATAACCCCAGACCGCGAGCGGCAGCGAGATGAACAGCGTGAAATACGTGCCGATGGTCGTCGTGATCAGATTGCTGGCCGCCGCGAACGCGAGCACCGACTTCGCGGTTTCGGCGTCCTGCTGCGCGGCGATCGCGCCCGACGCGGCCGCCATCATGCTGCCCGAGCCGACGCCCGAACCCATCGCCATCGCGAGCGGATCGAAGATGCCGAGGCTCGCGACGAAGCCCGCGAAGATCGCGATGAACACCGCGCCGAACACGGTGCCGGTCAGGTATTCGGCCAGCACGCCGCGCCCTTCGGCGGAATCCATGCCGTACTTCTCGCCGATGATCGCGAGGCTCGGCTCGCGGCCCACCGAGAAGGTCGCGCCGATCGCTTCGCGCTTGATGCCGAGCAGCAGCGCGAGCGGCAAGCCCAGCAAAATCGTGCCGACGAAGTGCCCGAACTCCTGGAACGCGAGCGCCCAGCCCGCCGCCGCGAGCTTCGGCAATGCGCTGCCGACCATCAGCCCGAGCTTCGAGACGAACAGCAGCAGCGCCGGTTGCAGAATGGCCGCCGCGAGAAACTGATTCGACGTGTCGAGACGCGCCGCGCTTTTCCAGCGCTCGCTCGCGAGGCCGAGCGCCGCGCCCAGCAGCAGCGCCCAGATCATCGGCAGCAGCACGACCTTGCCGGGCCCGATCTTGAACGTGAACGAGCCGATTGCTTCCGCGATCAGCAGAATGCCCGCCGCGTACAGCATGACCTTGGCCGTGCCGCTGCCGCCGGCCTGCTGCCGTTCGATCCCCATGGTGTGCTCCATCTCAGTCTCCTTCGTCCAGGCCGCGCGTGCGCCCGTGTTACAGATAGCCGAATGCGGTCGGCGGCGCTTCCGCCGTCTCGACCCACACGCTCTTGGTCTGCGTGTACTCGTACAGCGCCTCGACGCCGCTCGAACGGCCATAGCCGCTCAGGCCGTAGCCGCCGAACGGCGACGCCACGTTGATGGTCTTGTAGCCGTTCACCCAGAACGTGCCCGCGTTGACCTGCGCGGCGACGCGATGCGCGCGCGCCACGTCGGTCGTCCAGGCCGCGCCCGCGAGGCCGAAGTCGGTGTCGTTGGCAATCGCCACGGCTTCTTCTTCGGTGTCGAACGGAATCGCCGCGACCACCGGCCCGAAGATCTCGGTGCGCGCCACGTCCATGTCGTTCGTCACGCCCGCGAGCACCGTCGGCGCGACGAAATAGCCGCCGTCGCCGCGCTCGGCCGAACCGGCCGCGAGCGTCGCGCCGTCCGCCACGCCGCGCGCGATCATCGACATCACGTGATCGTATTGCTTGCGATTGTTGATCGGCCCGACTTCGGTCGCGTCGTCGAGCGGCGCGCCCACGCGAATCTGCTTCGCGCCCGAGGCCACCATCGCCACGAATTCGTCGTACACGGCGCGCTGCACCAGCAGACGCGACCCGGCGACGCAGCTCTGGCCCGCGCCCGCGAAAATCGCGGCCTGGGCGGTGAGCGCGGCGCGCTTGAGGTCGGCATCCGCGAACACGATATTCGCCGATTTGCCGCCCAGTTCGAGCACGCACGGCACCACGCGGCGCGCGGCCGCTTCGGCGATGCGCGCGCCGGTCGCCGGCGAGCCGACGAACACGACCTTGCTGACCGTGCGATGCGCGATGGCCGCCTGGCCGACCGTGTGACCGAAACCGGCCAGCACGTTCACGAGACCGCGCGGCAGACCGGCCTGCTCGGCGATGCGTGCGAGCGCGAGCGAGGTGAACGGCGTCAGTTCCGAAGGCTTGAGCAGCACGCCGTTGCCCATCGCGACGGCGGGCGCGACCTGCCAGCCGCAGGTGAACACCGGCGCGTTCCAGGGCGTGATCTGCAGCACCACGCCGGCCGGTTCGCGGCGCGTGTAATTGAGGTGCGAAGTGGGCACCGGAATCACGCTGCCGTAGAACTTGTCGGTCCAGCCCGCGTAGTACTCGAACATCTCCGAGACCTTGGCGACTTCGCCGCGGCAATCGCGGATCGGCTTGCCCGAGCCCAGCGATTCCAGCCGCGCCATCGGTTCGACCTGGGCGCGGATCGCGCGCGCGACGTCGTTCATCACGCGACCGCGCGCCATGTGCGTGAGCGCCCACCATTCGCGTTGCGCGCGACGCGCGCTCGATGCGGCGTGATCGACGAGCGCCGCGCCCGCGTCGCGGTAGGTGAGCGAGGCGAGGCCGGTGGCCGCGTCGTAAAGCTGAACCGGTTCGCCCTGGCCTTCGACCAGTTCTCCGTCGATATACGAACCGAGCGTCTTCGCGCCCGGGAAGAAGTGCGCGAACGCGGCGAGCAAGAGGTCTGCGTGCTGGGTCATGTCCGTGATTCCGTGCTGATTACGTGCTGATGAGTGGGTGCGTGATGGCGAAAAGCGGCGGCGCTCAGTCCTGAGCCACCGTTTCGACGAACTCGACGATGCGGTTGAAATCCTCCGCGTCGCCGATCGACGCCGCGCTTTCGGCCCACAGACGGCCCGCTTCGCGCGCGACCGGCGCCTGGCTGTCCATCTTGTCGAGCAGCGCCATCGCGAGGCGCACGTCCTTGCGCATCAGCTTCATCGTGAAGCCGGAGTCGAACGCGCCGTTGAAAATCCACGTCGGGTAGTTCGTGAGCGTCGCGCTGTTGCGGCCCGAGCCGCCGTTGAGCGCATCGACGAGCTTCTCGGGATCGACGCCCGCCGCGCGCGCCGTGCGCACCGCTTCGCTCGCGACCAGCAGATGCACGCCGGTCAGCAGATTGTTGAGCAGCTTGGTGACGTGACCCGCGCCGACCGGCCCGACGTGCACGCGTTTCGCGCTGATGGTTTCGAGGATCGGCGCGACGGCTGCGATATGCGCGTCCGCGCCGCCGAGCACCATCGTCATGGTCGCGGTAGCCGCGCCCTTCGGGCCGCCGCTCACGGGAGCGTCGATGAAGCCGATGCCGCGCTCCGCCAGCTCCGCGGCCACGCGGCGCGTGCTGTCCGGATCGGCGGTGGTGGTGTCGATCACGATCGTGCCGGGGCGCGCATTCGCGAGCACGCCGTGTTCGCCGAGCACCACTTGCTCGACGATCGCCGAGGTCGGCAGCGAGAGCAACAGCACGTCGGCGTCGCGGGCGATATCGGCGATCGACTCGCGCGCGCTCACCACGCCCTGCTCCGCCAGCGCGGCGGCCACGCCCGGCGCCGCGTCGAAGCCCAGCACGTTAAAGCCGCCGCGTTGCAGCGAGCCGGCCATGCCGCGCCCCATATTGCCCAGACCAATCACGCCTACCGTTTTCATGCGCGTCTCCAGAAAAACCCTTGGTTCGGCCGGCGGCAAAGCCCCGCCGGCGCTCGATTGACCTCATGTTCGGCGACGCGAGCCGTATAATCAATCTCATCCAATATTGGTTTTGTTCTAATTTTTAGAACACTCGCCCGATCCTTTACCCCGAGCACGACGATGAGCGACACCCTGACCGACAGCCGGATCGTCTATTTTTACGAGGCCGTGCGCTGCGGCACGATCCGCGCGGCCGCCGACTGGCTGGACGTGGCGCCGTCCGCCGTGAGCCGCCAGATCGGCCTGCTGGAGCAGGAACTGGACGCTGCGCTGATCGAGCGCCACGCGCGCGGCGTCACGCCCACCGAGGCCGGGCGCTGCGTGATCGAATATTTCCGCGAGCAGCTCGCGCACCGCGACGACCTGCTCTCGCGGCTCGAAGAATTGCGCGGCATGAAAACTGGGCAAGTGAACGTGGTGCTGGGCGAAGGCTTCGTCTCCGACCTGCTCGCCGGACCGATGCAGCAGTTCTGCCGCCAGTTTCCGGGCATCCGCGTGAATCTGGACGTGGGCGGCACCAATGACGTGATCCGCAAGATTTCGAACGACGAAGGCGAAATCGGCCTCGTCTACAATCCGCCCGCCGAGCCCAAGCTCGTCTCGCGCGCCTCGAAGCGGCAGCCGATGATGGCGATCGTCGGGCCGGATTTTCCGCGCCGCACGCACAAGGTGCTCACGGTGCAGCAGATTGCGGCGTATCCGCTGGCCGCCACGCATCCGTCCTATGGCACGCGGCAAATGCTCGAAGCCGTCGAATACGCGGAACGCGTCAAGCTCGCGCCCACGGTCACAACCAATTCGTTCGCCATCCTGAAGGAATTCGTGCGCTCGGGTTTGGGCGTCGCGGTGATGCCGTCATTCGCAGTGGCCGCCGAATTGCAGGCGAAGGAACTGTTCGCGATCGACATCGCGCATCCGATTCTGGAGAACGCCGAAGCGCATATGGTCACGCGCGTGGGCCGCAAACTCTCGGTCGCCGCCAACAAGATGCTGCAATTGATGACTTCGCAGATGCGGGCGTTTCGTTGAGGCGTTAATGTCCCGCGGTTAATCTTCCACCATGCCGCGCTTCGCATCGTAAGCGCGCAACGCGTCACGAAGCGCGGCGTCGGTCCAGTTTTCCTTGAGTGCCTGACGCACGATAGCTTGCTGGCTCGGCGGCGCGAGTCCGCCCAACGGCGGGTCGCGGTCGAGATCGGTGGGAAACGGATAGCCCTCGGCGCACGACGCGATCACCGCTTCGATTTCCGCCGCCGACCACGCGCCGCTCGCTCGCGCCTCGCGCAACACGGGAAACACCGCTTCGCTCATGCGTCGCCGGTTCACCGTTTCCATCGCGCGCCCGAACGGCGACGACACCTGCAACAGATTGGCCATGCGCTGCACGTCGGCGGTGCGATTCGCGCCCGCCGCGTGAAAAAGCGCCGGGTTGAAAAACAGCGCGTCGCCTTTCGCAAGCGGCAACTGCACGCAATGCGCCTCGAAATACGCGCGAAAATCCTCCCGCCGCCACGCGACATAACCGGGCGCGTAACGTTGCGAATGCGGCAGCAGCCTGGTCGGCCCGCTTTCGACCGGCATGTCGCTGTGCGCCACCGCGCCCTGCAACGTGAGATACGCCGATACGCGATGCACGTGCGCCGGAAAACGCTGCGCCTCCTCCACGCTCAAAAAACCGAGGTGATAGTCGCGATGCGCGCGCTGCGCTTCGCCGCCCGGACGCACGACGTTGACCTGCGACGTCATCTGATAACCCGGCCCGAGCCACGCTTCGGAAGCCGCCGCGAGCACCGGATTGGCGAAATAGCACGCAAATACTTCGGGCGCGCGCACGCAGAGTTTCTCCTGCGCATTCCAGATGCGGTCGTTCGCGCCCGCCTTCGCGAAGTGATCGCCCGCACCAATGCCTTGCGTGCGCTCGCTCGCGATGATCGTCTCGAACACGGCGGTCGCGGCATCGACGGGCGCGGGATCGACATACGCGCCGCGCAACACGAACACGCCCGCGCCTGCGTCGAGCACCTGCGCCCACTCGGCCAGCAACGCGGCGCGGCGCGCTGGATCGGCGAGACTGGCCGCCAGCGCCGCGCAATCGTAGAGCGGAATCTTCTGCTGAATCTCGCTCGTGAAACGGGGGACGTGTGCCGGCTGTTCGATCAGCGCGGCGAATTCCTCCAGCGAGCACGCCTGCTCCGTGTAGGCGTGCGCCGTTTGCACCGCCTGCGCGGCCATTTCGATGCCTCGGTGATTCATCGCGTCTCCTGCGGCTTTTATCGTGATGAAACCCAGCATAGCGGCTCGCGGCGGCGCTGGGCTATCATGAATCCATCAAAAAACCATCAAGACCGAGGTGAGGTTCGTGGCGCACCGCTTTCTGGTCAAGGAGATCGCGCTTCAGGCCGGCGTTGGCCCGGCCACCGTCGATCGCGTGCTCAACGGCCGCGCGCATGTGCGCGACCATACGCGGCGGCGCGTCGAGCAGGCCATACGCGAGCTGGAAGATCAGCAATTGCAGATGGCGCGCACGGGCCGCAAGCTCGTCGTCGATGTGGTGGTCGAAGCGCCCGCGCGTTTCGCGAACGAGATCCGCGACGCGCTCGACGCCGAATTGCCCGGCCTGCATCCCGCCGTGTTCCGGCCGCGCTTCGATCTGCGCGAGACCATCGGCACCGAAGAAGTCGTGGCCACGCTCGCGGCGATTGCGCGGCGCGGCAGTCACGGCGTGCTGCTCAAGGCGCGCGACGTGCCCGCCATTGCGGCCGCCATCGGCGAGCTGCAACAGCGCGGCATTCCGGTCATTACGCTCTTCACCGATCTGCCCGATTCGGGCCGCGTGGCCTATGCGGGTCTGGACAATCGCGTGGCGGGCGCGACGGCGGCGTATCTCATCGGGCAATGGACGCGCGCACAGCGGGGCCGCGTGCTCGTCACGATGAGCGACGAACGCTTTCGCGGCGAGGAAGAACGCGAAATCGGCTTTCGCCACGCGCTGGAGGCGCGCTATCCGCATCTGGAGATCG
This sequence comes from Paraburkholderia tropica, assembly GCF_900109265.1. Taxonomy (GTDB): domain Bacteria; phylum Pseudomonadota; class Gammaproteobacteria; order Burkholderiales; family Burkholderiaceae; genus Paraburkholderia; species Paraburkholderia tropica. The sequence goes on along the minus strand of NZ_FNZM01000003.1, from coordinate 316,098 downwards.
TCGATGCGAGCGGCGGGCACGGACTCGACGCGCCCACCGAAGCGCGCGTGCACGCGGCGCTTGCGCAGCATGGCGAAATCGCCGCGGTCTATTCGATGGGCGGCGGCAATCCCGCAATCCTGCGCGCGCTCGCGCAACGGCAACCGAAACGACAACCGGAGCGGAAACAACATCCGGTCTGCTTCATCGGCCACGATCTCGACCGCGACAACGTGCGTCTGCTGCGCGATGGCCAGATTCACGCCGTTCTGCATCATGAATTACGGCAGGATCTGCGCGCGGCCTGCCATCACGTCATGGCGTTTCACAAGCTGCTGCCGGCTTCGGCTGTGTCGACGTCTTCGTCGGTCGTGGTCGTGACGCCGGAAAACATTCCGGCGTCGGTCATGGCGCGGCTCGGTTATTCGACCGCTTATTCGACCGAGTCGTGAATATCGGTGAGACGGATCATGTGCGGCTTCACGCTCGCGTCGTCGTCGGATTCGGCTTGCGCGGGCGGATGAATCAGCGCGTCGAGCCGCGCGCGCGTCGCGAGAAATTCCGGGGACGTGAACTGCGCATAGCTGCGCGGACGCGGCACCGGCACCTCGATCAGCTCCTGCACTTCGCCTGGATTCGCCTTGAGCACCAGAATGCGATCGGCGAGAAAAATCGCTTCGTCCAGATCGTGCGTGATAAAGAAAATCGTGATGTCGACATTGCGCCAGATATCGAGCAGATGCGCCTGCATCTTCGCGCGCGTCTGCGCATCGAGCGCACCGAACGGCTCGTCCATCAGCAGGATGCCGGGCCGGTTCGCGAGCGCCCGCGCAATCGCCACGCGCTGCTTCATGCCGCCGGAAAGCTGGTGCGGATACGCATTGGCGAACTTCTCCAGCCCCACGAGATCGAGCCATTGCAACGCTTCGCGCTCCGCCTGCGCCGCGCCCTGACCATTCATACGGAGTCCGAACATCACGTTCTTCTTCACGGTCAGCCAGGGAAACAGCGTGTAGCCCTGAAACACCATGCCGCGATCGGCGCCCGGTCCGCGAACGGCCTTGCCGTTCACGCGCACTTCGCCCGAGGTCTGCGTTTCGAGACCCGCGAGCATACGGATCAGCGTGGACTTGCCGCAACCCGACGGCCCGATCACGCAGACGAATTCGCGCCTGTGCGTGGTGAAGCTGACGTTGGACAGCGCGGTGTGCTCGCCTTGCGGCGTCGAAAAACGCTTGGTGAGATTGCGCACTTCGAGAATCGGCTCGCGTGCCTTCAGGCGCGCGAAACGCTCGCGCACGGCCTCGGATTGCAGGAGATAGTCGGGAACGGGCTGCGGATTGAACATGGCGACGTCCTGTGATGTGAAAACGCGACGCGTGCGCGAACGGTGTGCGGTGCTGTGAGCCTGGAAACTGTCAGCCTGGAAAATCAGGCCTTCAGCGTGCGGTCCCACGGAAACAGCTTGCGTCCGAGGAACGCGAGCACGATGTCGGTGCCAAGCCCGATGATGCCGATCATCATGATCGCGGCATAGACGTTGTCGAAATGCTGGTAACGCGCCTGCTGCGTGATGTACCACGTGATGCCCGAACTCGTGCCCACGAGTTCCGCCACGATCAGATAAGTCCACGCCCAGCCGAGCAGAATGCGTTGATCGCGATACAGGTCCGGCAAAATGCCCGGCACCACCACATGCGTGAGCAGTTTCAGACGCGACGTGCCGAGCGTCATGGCCGCTTCGAGCAGGCCGAATTCGAGCTTGCGCGTGGTGTTCGCAATGATCAGCACCTGCTGGAACAGCGTGCCGATCACGATAATGGCGATCTTCGGCGCATCGTAAATGCCGAGCACGGCCACCATCAGCGCGCCGAATGCGGGCGCGGGCAAATAGCGGAAGAACTCGAAGAACGGTTCCTGCAAGCGCGCGAGCACGCTATACGTGCCGCACACGATGCCGACCGGCACGCCGATCAGCGAAGAGACGAGAAAGCCCCAGAAAATAATCTGGATGCTGTGCCACAAACTCTGATGCAGCCACACGCCGTCCGCCGAAGCGGGTGGCGTCGTGAACGCGGTATAGAACGCACGCAGCACTTCATGCGGCGCGGGCAGATACACGGGATTGGCGGGCACGCCCGTCGGCAGCGCTGTGTGCGCTTCGCGCGCGTGCGTCAGTTCATCGGCGAAAATTGCCTTGTCGACCCGCATACCCGGCTGAAAATAATCGACGCTGCCGGGCTGCGTAATCAACATCTGCGGATGCCAGACGAAAGGCGCGTAACTCACCACGCACCACACCAGCAGCGGCAGCAGAAACGAGCCGAGTCCCAACATCCATTTGCCGCGCGGCGTCAGCTCGCGGCGCACTGCAAACACTCCGGTCTGGCTGATCTCTGCCATGAATCTCTCCTGCTGGTGGGGCGGGTTGTCACGCGCCAATACGCTTGCGCGCTTTATTTCAAGCGCTTATTTCAGCCGCTTATTTCAGGCTGCTCGTGAGCGACGGATCGACATAGGCGCTCACGTCCTGCGGCGCCTTGTAGACCTGATACTTCACGTTGAACGCATCGGCCGCGCGGCTCGAACCGTACAGCGACTTGAAGCCGTCGGCGTTCACATAAGCCTGTTGCGCTTCGGGCAGCGTGAGCAGCTTCGTGCCCTTGAGCAGAGGCAGATATTGCGCAGGCGTGAGGCCCACGCGCGCCGACATGATCTTCACGGCGTCGCCCTGCGTGGCCGGATCTTCGATGTAATGCACCACGCGATACCAGACCTTCGCGAGCTTCGCGTAGTCGGCCTTGTGCGCGGCGAGGCTCACCGGATTCACCGCCAGCACGTCGTAGATCAGGCCCGGTTCGTCGGCGGACGTGAACACCGGACGCGCGCCCGGCACCGCGCGCTGCGCTTCGCCCGCGTTCGGCTGCCAGGCCGCGATCGCCGCCACATCCGACGATGCGAGCACCTGCGGCGTCTCGGTCGTCTTCGCATTCACGAGCGTCACATCGCTCTCCTTCATGCCCGCGCGTTGCAGCGCGTCGAGCAGCAGCAGGTGATCGACCACGCCGAATTCCACGCCGATCTTCTTGCCCTTGAGGTCCTGAATCTTGCGCGCGGGCGGCTTCGCGATGACCATGTCGTTGCCGTTCGAATAATCGGTGATGAGCGCCATCACGTTCTTCGCGCCGTTCGCGCCCATCGTGAGCGCGTCGCCGTTGGTCACGAGCACCGCGTCGAGCTTGTTGGCCGCGAATGCATCCATCGACGCGGCGTAGTCGAACCAGTCGAACTTGACGTCGAGGCCCGCTTCCTTGAGCCAGCCCTTGTCGATCGCGACCTGCCAGGCGACCCAGCCCGGCCAGTCGCTATAGCCGATGCGCAGCGGCGCGGCGTTCGCGGCTTGCGCACCGGCGGCGAAAAGGCCCGCCGCGAGCGCGAGCCCCGACGCGATGCGTGCGAACGTGAAGTGCTTGGTCTTCATTGCGGTTCTCCAGGTGTAAAAAGTGCAGCGTGGGTTCGGTTGATGATGTCGTTGTCGGTGGAAACGAAGCGGGTTCAGGCCAGTTGCGCCGCGCTGCGTCGATACGCGCGCCAGCCGCCAAACGCGCTGATATCCTCCGCGCCGTCGAGCGCGAGACGCTCGCACAAAAAGCCCTGCACGAAGCCACCATTTGCGAGTTCGAGCATGCCGATGCCCAGCGGCGACGGGATCAGCGCGACGAACGAACCGTAGTGCTCGACGGGCATCTCCCAGACTTCGACTTCGATTGCGTGGCCGTCTTGCGCCACGCGCACGAGGCCTGGCTTTTCGATGCCTTGTGAAGCGGCTTTCGGCAACGCATAAAGGCGATAGTGTTTCGATGTCGTGGTCGCGGCAACGAGCTTCGCGGCGCGCGACGTCAACTGTGCGTTCAACGGTTCGCCACTCAGATGCGCGCCGACCACGGCCACGCGCACCGTTGCAGGCGCGGCCGACGTCACCGTGGCATTCGACGCCGCTTCGCCCAGCCACGTACGCGCGATATCGAGCAGCTTCGCGTCTTCGTGCGCGCGGCCGACGAAGGTGATGCCGAACGGTTTGCCCGCGTGCGCGCCGCTTTCGCAGCGCCCCGCCGGCACCGCCAGCGCGGAGAGATCGAGCAGATTCACGAAGTTCGTGTAATAGCCGAAGCGTGCATTCACGCCGATCGGATCGGCTTCGAGTTCCGCGACCGTGGAGGTGGTCGGCGAAGTCGGCGTGACGATGGCGTCGATCTCAGGCCACACGCGTTCGGCCTGCATCCGCAGCGCAGCGAGCGTGTCCTGCGCGGCGAAGGCATCGGCGGCGCTCCAGCGTGCCGCGCCGCCGATAATCGCGCGTGTGACCGGATGCAGCGCGTCGGGATGCGCTTCGTAAAACGGACGAATCGCGGCGAGTCGCTCGGCAACGAACGGCCCTTCGTAAAGCAACCGCGCCGTGGCGAGAAACGGCTCGAAGTCGATCTCGACGAGTTGCGCGCCCGCTGCACGCAGCGCGTCGAGCGCGGCGTCGAAGGCCTGCGCGTACGACGCATCGCCATAGAATTCGCGTTGCGACGCACGCGGCACGCCAAGGCGCAAGCCCTTAAACGCGGCGTGCGCGCCCGGATCGCCCTGCCACGCGCGCGCATACGGATCGTTCTGCGCCACGCCATGCGCGCTTGCGAACACGCGCTGCGCGTCGTCCGCCGTATGCGCGAAGATCGACACGCAATCGAGCGATCGGCACGCGGGCACCACGCCCAGCGTGCTCAGCACGCCCTTGGTCGGCTTGAGCCCGACGAGACCATGAAACGCCGCCGGCACGCGGCCCGAACCGGCCGTGTCGGTGCCCAGCGAGAACGCGGCGAGGCCCATCGCCACTGAGACCGCCGAGCCCGAACTCGATCCGCCCGACGCATACTCGGGATCAAGCGCGTTGCGGCACGCGCCATACGGCGAGCGCTGCCCCGACAAGCCCGTGGCGAACTGATCGAGATTGGTCTTGCCGACCGGAATCGCGCCCGCCGCAATCAAACGCTCGACCACGGGTGCGCTTTTCTCCGGCAAGTAAGCGTAATCGGGACAGCCTGCCGTGGTCGGCACGCCCGCGAGATCGATGTTGTCCTTGATCGCGAACGGGATGCCGTAGAGCGGCAGCGTGGCCGGGTCCCGGCTCGCGAGCGCATCGGCGTAACGCATCATCTCGTCGCGCGTGAGGGCGCGAATCCAGATGCGATGCGGATCGTCGCCCGCCGTGTGCGCCGCGATGCGATCGACGAGTTGCGCGGGCGTGAGGCTGCCGTCGAGATAACGCGCGCGCAACGCGGCGATCGTCATCGGCTGACCGGCGGCGTCCGGTGTCGTGGAAAGCAGATTCATTGGCATGCGGCCTCCTCGCCGCTCGGGCTCGTCGTCGTGCTGTCGGTTGTCGTTGCGCTCACGCGGATCGCCATCAAACGCTGGCCCGCCGTCACGGCGTCGCCTTCCTGGCAGGCGAGCGCTTCGATCACGCCGCTCGCGGGCGCGGCGACCGTCACTTCCATCTTCATCGATTCGAGGATCGCCACGTCCTGGCCTTCCTCCACGGCGTCGCCTTGCGCGACCAGCAGCTTCCACACGCTGCCCGATACGTCCGCGCCAATCGCGCGGCAATCGTCGTCGAGTTCGGTTTGCGACTGCGCATTCGCGCCGCCTTCCGCGCCCGGCTCGCCGACGTATTCGGCCTGGCCCGCCTCGCGCCAGCGCTCGCGTTCCGCTTCGAACGCCGCTTGTTGCGTGGCTTTGAACGCGGCAATCGACGCGGCTTCGTCGCGCAGAAAACGCTCGTATTCGCCGAGGTCGAACACCGATTCCTCGATGTGCAGACTGCGCCGCCCCGCAATGAATTCGCTGCGCCACTGCGCGAGTTCGCTCTCGCTCACTTCGTAGAAGCGGATCTCGTCGAAGAAACGCAGCAGCCACGGTTTGCCCGCCTCGAATTCCTTCGTGGTGCGATAGCGATTCCACATCTGCACCGTGCGGCCGACGAACTGATAACCGCCGGGGCCTTCCATGCCGTACACGCACAGATACGCGCCGCCGATGCCGACCGCGTTTTCGGGCGTCCACGTACGCGCCGGGTTGTACTTCGTGGTGACGAGCCGATGACGCGGATCCACGGGCGTGGCGACCGGCGCGCCGAGATAGACGTCGCCGAGACCGAGCACGAGATAGCGCGCGTCGAACAAAATGCGCTTCACGTCGTCGATGCTGTTCAGCCCGTTGATGCGACGAATGAACTCGATATTGCTCGGGCACCACGGCGCATCGGGCCGCACGCTCTGCATATAGCGCTCGATGGCCACGCGCGTCGACGGGTCGTCCCACGAGAGCGGCAGATGCACGACGCGGTTCGGCACGCGCATTGCATCGACGGCGGGCAATTGCGTTTCCGCATGCTTGAGATGGTCGAGCAGCGCGTCGAGCGAGAGCGTGCCCGGATCGATATGCACCTGGAGCGAACGAATCCCCGGCGTGAGATCGACGATGCCGGGCAGGCGATGCTCAGCGAGCCAGTTCATCAGCGCATGCACGCGAAAACGCAGCTTGAGGTCGAGCACGGGCGGGCCGTATTCGATCAGCAGATTGCGATCGCCCGAGCGGCGATAGACGACGTCGACTCCGCTTTCGCCGGTGCTTTCGCTGCGATGAAGCACACACTCGTGCGTCGCGTTCTCCTTCGCGGGCACGAAGCGCACCGTATCGCCGGGACGCAACTGGCCGAGCTTCCACAACTCGTCGCCCACCACCGTCACGGGACATACGAAGCCGCCGAGACTCGGGCCATCGGGACCGAGAATCACCGGCATGTCGCCCGTGAAATCGACCGCGCCGATCGCATAGGCGTTGTCGTGAATATTCGACGGATGCAGGCCCGCTTCGCCGCCGTCCGTGCGCGCCCATTGCGGCTTCGGCCCGATCAGGCGCACGCCCGTGCGGCTGGAGTTGTAATGCACAGTCCAGCGCGCGTCGTAGAGCATCGCGATGTCGTCGGGCGTGAGGAAATCGGGCGCGCCGTGCGGGCCGTCGAGCACCGCGAGTGCCCATTCGTGCGTGAGCGCGGGCACGTCGCCGGGCGGCAGCGTCGCGCCCGCCTCGCCCTTGCCCGCGCCCGGCGCGAGATGCAGCACATCGCCCTTGCGCAATGCGCGGCCCGCGTGGCCGCCGAACTGCCCGAGCGTAAACGTCGCCTTGCTGCCGAGATAATCGGGCACCTGCAGGCCGCCGCGCACCGCGAGGCACGCGCGCACGCCCGCGCCCGTCACGCCGCCAAGCTTGAGCACGCTGCCGGCGCGCGCGCGCACGACTTGCCAGAACGCCACGGGCGCGCCGTCGAGCGACGCCGCGAGCGGCGCGCCGCCGAGCACGAACAGCGTCTCGCAGTTAAAGCGCAGCGTGGCGCCGACCATCGTGAATTCGAGGCCCGCCGCGTCGGCCGCGTTGCCGAGCAAAGCGTTCGCGAGCGTGAACGAGCGGTCGTCCATCGGGCCCGAGGGCGGCACGCCCACGTCCCAGTAGCCCAGGCGTCCCGGCGTCTGCTGCACGGTCGTCTGCACGCCGCCGTCGAGCACGTCGACGGTGTGCGGCGCGAACACGAAGCGGCCGAGAAAACCCGTGGTCTGCTCGCCCGCCGCAAAGGTCGCCGATCCGACCACGGCGCGCAGATAGTCGAGATTGGTTTCGATGCCGTAGAGCTGCGTGCGGTCGAGCGCGTTCGCGAGCGTGGCGAGCGCCGCTTCGCGCGTATCGCCGCTGGCGATGAGTTTGGCGATCAGCGGATCGTAGAACGCGCTGACTTCCGTGCCCGCATCGACCCAGGTGTCCACGCGCACGTCGTCGGGAAAACTCACGTGCGTGAGCAGCCCCGAACTCGGCTGAAACTGGCGATTCGGATCTTCGGCGTAGATACGCACCTGCACACTCGCGCCGCGCGGACCTCCGCTCAGCGACTGCGCGAGCGCGTCGAGCGGCGCGAGCGAGCCTTCCGCCTGACGAATCATCCACTCGACGAGATCCACGCCGTAGACCTGCTCGGTCACGCCGTGCTCCACCTGCAGTCGCGTATTCACTTCGAGGAAATAAAACGCGCGCGCGTGCGCGTCGAACACGAACTCCACCGTGCCCGCATTCGCGTACTGCACGGCGCGCGCGAGACGCACGGCGGTTTCATGCAGCGTGGTGCGCTCCGCCTCACTCAAACCCGGCGCGGGCGTTTCCTCGATCACTTTCTGATTGCGGCGCTGCACCGAGCAGTCGCGTTCGCCGAGCGCGATCACGCCGCCCTTGCCATCGCCGAAAATCTGCACTTCGATATGGCGCGCGTGCTCGACGAATTTTTCGAGGTACACGCCCGCGTTCGCGAAGTTGCTCTGGCCGAGCCGCGCGACCGAGGCGAAGGCCGCTTCGAGTTGCGCGGCGTCGCGGCACAGCGACATGCCGATACCGCCGCCGCCCGCCGTGCTCTTGAGCATGACCGGATAGCCGAGCGAAGCCGCCGCATCGAGCGCGGCCTGGACGTCGGCCAGCAAGCCGGTGCCGGGCAGCAGCGCCACGCCATTCGCTTCGGCGATTTCGCGCGCCGTGTGCTTCAGGCCGAACGCCGTCATCTGCTCCGCGCGCGGGCCAATGAACGCAATGCCCGCGGCTTCGCAATCGCGCGCGAACGCGGCATTTTCTGAAAGAAATCCATAACCGGGATGCACGGCCTGTGCGCCGGTCTTGCGCGCCGCGTCGAGAATGGCCGCCGCGTTCAGATAGCTCTGCGCGACCGGCGCGGGCCCGATGCAGACCGCTTCGTCGGCGAGCATGACGTGCATCGCGTGACGATCCGCTTCCGAATACACCGCCACCGACGCGATGCCGAGCCGCTTGAGCGTGCGGATCACGCGGCACGCAATCTCGCCGCGATTGGCGATGAGGATCTTGTCGAACGCCATCACGCCTCCCACACGAGCAGGCGCACCGGCGTCGGGTTATAGCCGTTGCACGGATTGTTCAGTTGCGGACAGTTCGAAATCAGCACGGTCACGTCTTCTTCGGCGCGCACTTCCACGTATTTGCCGGGCGCGGAAATGCCGTCTTCGAACGTGAGTTTGCCGAGCGGCGTGACCGGCACGTTCATGAAGAAGTTGATGTTGCTGACGAGATCGCGCTTGCCCAGTTGCGAAGCCGCGCCGCACGAGCAATGCGCGAGCGCGTTCAGATAACTGTCGCGACAGCTGTGCATGTGGCGCTTGTCGAGCGCGTAACGCACGGTGTTGCTCTCGGCCGCGCACGCGCCGCCGAGCGTGTCGTGACGCCCGCAGGTGTCGGCGACGATGGTGAGCATCGGGCGGCCGAGATTCGACATCAGCACGCTGCCCGCGCTCAGATACAGATTGCCCTGCGTGCGAATGGTGTCCTGCGCGCTATAACGTTCGGCGGGATCGTCGCTGCGATAGAACAGCGTGTCGACGGCCTGATTGCCTTCGAGATCGACGATACGCAGCGTCTCGCCGCGCTTGATGTCGTAGAGCCACGGCTCGCCCGCGGGCAGCGTGAAGTCGTAACGGGCGGTGCGCGCGTCGAACGCGCTTTCGATGATCGGCATGGCGGCTCCTCAGGCGAACAGGCGGTCGGTGTTGGTGAACGCGCGGCCGTTTTCGGCGCACGCGTTGCGGCACGGATCGTCGGCGGGCGCGGAGGACTCCGCGGGATAGGCGCGCCATGCAATCAGCTTCACCGGTTTCGGCGTGTACTCGCGTTGCGGATCGAGCGGATGCGGCGCCGTGGAAAACGCCGCCAGCGTGTTCATCTCGAAGCGCAGATCGAGCGCAGCGCCCGCGCGCGAATGGCCGCTCACATAGCTGAGCGCGCCGTCGTCGCCCACGGCGACCTTGCTGAAGAAGTTCACGTTCGCCGCAAGATCGCGCGGCCCGAGGCCGTACTTCGCGAGTTCGAGCACGAGGCTGTCGCGGCCATTGCGGATCATCTCGTTGCGATGCGCCTGATAGCGGCGCTCGCCGTATTTGCGCGCGAACAGCGCCGCGTCGCCGACACCGCCGAGCGGATCGTGCCAGCCCAGCGTATCGCCCGTAATCGAGGCGACGACGCGGCCCATGTCGGTATGCAGTGCGTGGCCGCGCGTGAGGTGGGCCGTGTGCTGCGCCTTCAGCGTGTCGGCCATGTTGTAGCGTTCGAGCGGATCTTCCTGGCGATGAAACACGGCGGCGAGATTCGCGCCGCCTTCGATATCGACGATCCGCAGCGCGAGGCCGCGACGCAGAATGCCGGACCAGTGCGTGCCCGCGGGAATCACGGCTTCCCAAAGCGGCGCGGCGACCGGCGCGAGGTCGTTGAAATCGTCGAGTTCAGTGAGGAGGCTGGACGGCATGGAGGCTCCGGGTGGCGAAGGGAATAAGCGTGAGAGGGCGACCGAACGACATCGCGACCTCCCGGGCTTTTATCCCTCCGTGGAGCCTCATCGCCGCCTTGCGTGCAAGGTGGGAGACGAGACCGGATTGCTCTCGGACCAGGCATCGGCACACTCCACAAACTGCGCGCCGACCGGAACCCTAGCGATCCTAAGATGATGCAAATTGCTTCGCACCTCTCGCAGGCTGATGTAGCGAGATCCGTGCCAATGTTCTTGGCGTGGCGTGAAGTGCCTTATGCGGCGGCGCTTTTCAGGCGATTCGATCCGCGTGAAAACGCGTTGGGCGAATGGCGCGTTGCACCGCGAAGCGGCGCTCGCTTGCCCCAACATGGTGATCGGCGCGACACCGATTTGCGCGCGGCACATTTTCTGTGCGGACGTTTTCTTTCTCTCCGCACGTTCAATGCGTTGATACGCGCATGACAAGGACGCTGCGCGATTGGCATGGCTGTTGCTCGCAGCACAGCGTTCAATCCGAATCATCCACGGGAATCCGCATGAGCCGAGCAACGCGATTTCGACAATTTCTCTACGCGCTCTTCGCGGCGCGCTTCATTGAGTTGCAACGCGCCGACGCGCGGCGTTAAATCCCATTTCTTCACGCGCGCGTTATTCAATCTGTTTTGCAGCTAGCGTTTCCCCGCACCGGACGCCTCGCGCGCGCGGTGTACGATGCGAATGAGCCGCATGTGCTGCGGCCTCGTTCGGGGAACGCGCCATGAAAGTGTCGTGGCAACGCCGCATCACCTTGTTCGTCCAGCGATTCTGGCAGCCGACCAGCGCGTGCATGACCTGCATGCCGGGCAGTTGGGCCAACGTCATGAGCCTCGCGCATTGGGCGATCGCCTTCAAGACCGGTCTGCTCACCGGCGTGCTGGCGCTGCTGCTCACCTTCACGCCGGCGGCCAGACTCTTCGCGAATCGATATGGCAACGCGCTGGTGGTCGGTTGCCTGACCACGATCGGCGACGCGTATTCGCACACGAGCCACTACCGCATTCCTGTTCTGGAGCACCTCGTCACGGGCGCGATCTCGGGGCTGTTCGCGCTCGCCGCATCGTATCTGTTCGAGGACCGCGCGCGCCGCATCCGCACGGTCTGGGTGCGTATCTTCGGATGATTCGATTCGCCCGGTTTCGATCAGATTGAATGCCATGCCCCGCGCTCACGCCGCACGCGGCGATGCAACGGGCGGCGAGCCGTCATGGAACAGACCCGCGAGTTGCGTGCGCAATTCCGGCGAATCGGCATGATGGTGAACAGTGACCGCATGCTGCACGGCGGCTTCGAGCAGTTCCTGATCGGAATCCGCCGAGATGGCCACCGAGCAGTGCATTTCGCTGGGAAATTCCCGGCAATCTATATACTTGCGAGTCATGGCACGACTCCTCGTTAATCAATTAACTCCAGTCCGATGCATGCCTGCACAACGCTGCGGTCATGCGACAAAATTATAGGTTCTCAGCATTCCAGTTGCTAAAATAAGCAGAAGACGACGCTGCGCACGCACTTAAAAACAAGCGCAGCGTGCGTTATCAAACGGACGCTTTACATTATTAGTCAGGTTATCTAATCAATCAGGCGGCGTGTCCGGCTACCTGAATTCAATCCGGCTGCGTTCACAAAACGCGCCCCGGCCGGACTGCGCGGCCTCGCCTCCTTCGTGCGCCTGCTGCCTTCCCGAAAGCACGGCATTTCCGGCTTTCCCCACGGGACGCACGCTGCGTCCCACTCACGACTCCTTCCGCATGCTTCGCCACGCGCCGCCGCTCGCACGCATTCGCCACGCCCGTCGCGCCATGCGGATTCGCGAACTGCCGAATGAGAGGTGTGCAATGTCCAGCTTGTCGAGCGATTCCATCGAAACATTCAAACGCGCGCTGCGCGGTCAGGTGCTGCAACCGGACGACGCGGGCTACGACGCAGCCCGCCAGCTCTGGAACGCGATGATCGACCGGCGTCCCGCCTTGATCGTGCGCTGCCAGGGTTGCGCCGACGTGCGCCAGGCCGTCGCGTTCGCGCGCGAGTCCGGGCTCGCGCTCGCCGTGCGCGGCGGCGCACACAACATCGCGGGTAGCGCGATGTGCGACGACGGCCTCGTGATCGACCTGTCGGCGATGAAATCGGTGCGCGTCGAGCCGGCCACGCGCCGCGCGTTTGTCGAGCCCGGCGCGACGCTCGCCGACTTCGACCACGAAGCGCAGGCCTTCGGCCTCGCCACGCCGCTCGGCATCAACTCCACCACGGGCGTGGCCGGACTCACGCTGGGCGGCGGCTTCGGCTGGCTGAGCCGTCGCTTCGGCATGACGGTCGACAATCTCGTGGCCGCCGACGTGGTGACCGCCGACGGCAATCTGCTGCGCGCGAGCGCCACCGAGCACCCCGACCTCTTCTGGGCGATTCGCGGCGGCGGCGGCAATTTCGGCGTGGTGACGATGTTCGAATTCGCGCTGCACGCCGTGGGACCGGAAGTCTATGGCGGACTGGTGGTGCTGCCCATCGCCGCCGCAAAGGAAGCGCTGCAACGCTACCGCGAAGCCGCCGTGGCGATGCCTCGCGATCTCACCGTCTGGAGCGTGCTGCGCTTCGCGCCGCCGCTGCCCTTCCTGCCCGAGGACGTGCACGGCAAGCCCGTGATCGTGTTCGCCATCTGCTATTCGGGGCCGCCCGAGAACGCGGCGGCGGCCGTCGAACCGGTCCGGCAATTCGGCACCGCGTGCGGCGAACATCTCGGGCCGATGCCCTATACGGCGTGGCAGCAGGCCTTCGATCCACTGCTGACACCCGGCGCGCGCAATTACTGGAAGTCGCACAATCTCGCGCAATTGCCGGACGGCCTCATCGATACGCTCACCGCCGCCATCGACACGCTGCCTTCGCCGCAGTGCGAAATCTTTTTCGGCCAGATCGGCGGCGCCACCACGAGCGTGCCGCCGGACGCCACCGCGTATCCGAATCGCGACGCGCTCTTTGTGATGAACGTGCACGGCCGCTGGACCGAACCCGACGACGACGCCCGCTGCATCGGCTGGGCGCGCGACTTCTTCGAAGCTTCGGCGCCGTATGCGCTCGGCAGCGTCTACGTGAACTTCCTCACCGACGACGAACGCGCGCGCGTGAGCGACGCCTACGGGCCGAACATGGAACGGCTGATCGCCGTGAAAACGCGCTACGACCCGCACAACCTCTTCAACCGCAATCAGAACATCGCGCCTGCCGCCAACACCTGATGTGCGGATCGTTATCCACGTTCGCCGGGTTCGAACACACCTGGCAATCCTCAGGAGAATCGTCATGCTGACTTATGTGGTGCTCGCGCAATTCACCGATCAAGGCATCCGCACGGTCAAGAACAGTGCGCAGCGCGCCGGTCAGGCCGCCGAACTGGCCCGCACGTTCAAGTGCGAAATGAAGCAGATCTACTGGACGCTCGGCCAGTACGATCTGGTCACGATCGTGGAAGCCGAAGACGAAGCGGGCTTCATGGCGTTCGGTCTCGCGCTCGGCTCGGCGGGGAACATCCGCACGCAAACGTTGCGCGCGTTCGACAAGGACGCCTTCGGCGCGATGCTCGGCAAGCTCGGTTGAGCCGGGACGCTCAGTGATGACTCCATACCGGCAGTTCGCGCGGCATCATGCCGGCGTCCTGCTGATCGCGCTCCGATGAGGCGTTCTCATAGCGCGCGCTGCGCTCGTTCGCGGCGCGCGCGAGCCACCACCTGGCCTCGCGGCTCGATGCGTCGATCGCCAGCGCGCGCGCCGCGTCGTGACGCACGCAGCCCCACTGGCCTGCGCGCCCGCAGCGATGCGCGTAGGCGAGCAAGGTGTCGCGATCCTGCTCGCGGGTCGTCAGTTCGGCGCGCATGCGCTGGGCGGCGTCGTTGTCGGGTTGCGCGGCCAGCGCGCGGGCGAGCGCGGCGTGCGCCGCCGCGAGGCGGTTCTGGTCGAGGTACGCGCGGGCGCTGGCGAGATTGGCGGTCACGTCGGACCGCGCGCCCGCTGCCGATTTCGATGCCGGCGACGTCCGCGCACCGGTGGCGGCCGCGGAGGTCGACGTGATCGGCGGCTTGCTGCCGGACCGCGGCGCAGGCACCGCTGTGGCAGCCGCGGCGGTAGCGGCGGCCACAGCCGGCTGTGCGCCGGAACCCGCGTCGGCGGCCGGCGACCGTCCGATTACCGCGCCCTCGGCCACCTGCGCCGCGGAAGCCCGCGCGCCGTCGTCGCCGCGGTGGCCGATCAGAAACGCTGCCAGCACCGCGAGCGCCGTCAGGCTCGCGCACGCCACGAGCGGCACGCGCTTGCGACGCGCGAAATCGGCTTCATCGTGTGATTCGTATTCAAACGTCCGGATCGGTGTTTCGACGCCCGGCATGCGGGCGGGCGCGACGCGCGCGCCCGCATGCCGTGTCGGCGATAGTGCGGTCGACGCGGCCACGCCAGGCGGTGCAAGCGCGCCCGTCGCACCCATTGCCACCGACGACAACGGTTGCGCGCCGCCTTTGCGCGTCTGCACAACCGGCGCAGCCAGTCTATTCACGCCGCATCGCGGGCAGAAAATCAATGGCGCGTGAAAGGCGGCGCCGCAGCGCTCGCACTGCTCGCCTTGCTGAACGGCGGAGTCGCTTCGACCAGGTTCGCTGAACATGGGAAGTACTAAACGATGGAAGGAGGATCGTCGAAAATCGCCTGAACGCCCGTCGCCAAAAGGGGCCGCCTCAATATGGGCCACTTCGTGGGCAAGATCAATCGGAGGATTCCGCCAGCGTGGCGGATACAGACAGGCCGCTGGCGCGAGAAGCCGGGCGCGCAGGCACAGAGAAGCGCGCGTGGCCGCAATGCCGGACAAACCCACTCGGGTATTTAGAGGCAAAGTCTCAAAAAACAGACGCTGATAAGCCGCAAACCCCGTCGCTACGAATGCGCGTCATTTTGCCGCCCGCGACCCATCAGTCCCTGGTGTGACAATGCTCGAAACGAACCAAGGAGTCATCCGATGCTGTCACCCGCCGCGGTATCCGACATCGTTGTACGTCGTATCGGACGTACCCCTACGGCGCCCGCCGTTTCGGCATCCGCACGATGCTCGGGATGTGCGATGCGCCACCTTTGCGTGCCCCAAGGCATGGCATCGGACGACATGCCCAAACTCGAAGCGGTCATCTGCAGCGCGCGCCGTGTGCGCCGCGGCGAGTCGCTCTACCGTTCGGGCGAGCGTTTCGACAATCTCTACGCCGTGCGCTCCGGCTCGCTCAAGACCACCATCGTCCATCGCGACGGCCGCGAGCAGATCACCGGCCTGCGCCTCGCGGGCGAAGCGCTCGGTCTCGACGGCATCGCCACTGACGTGCATGCGTTCAGCGCGGTGGCGCTCGAAGACAGCTCGATCTGCATCATTCCCTACGACGCACTCAAGACGCTGTGCCGCGAAGTCGGCACGATGCAGGATCGCATGAACCGCCTGATGGGCGATCAGTTCAACCGCGAAGCCTCGCAGATGATGGTGCTCGGTTCGCTCTCCGCCGAGGAGCGCGTGGCGGCTTTCCTGCTCGACGTGTCCGATCGCAACGCGCAGCGCGGCTACTCGCACGCCGAATTCCATCTGCGCATGTCGCGCGAAGATATGGGCAGCTATCTCGGCATCACGCTCGAAACGGTGAGCCGGATTCTGTCTCGTTTCCAGAAGCGCGGTCTGATCGAAACGCAGGGCAAGTTCATTCGTATCGACGACCTCGAAGGTCTGCGCGCGCTTTAAGCTTCCCGCCCGGCGTTCACTGGTTCGCGGCGCGCCGCTGCCGATAGTGAATCTGCGCGGGCACGCGCAGCGACTCGGGCGCGGCCTTGCCTTCGAGCAGCGAGAACACGCAGCGCAGGCTGTGCTCGGCGAGTTGCCCGCTGTCCTGCACGATGGCGTCGATCTGCAACGGCAGGCAGTCGAGCAACTGATGATCGTCGAAGGTCATCAGGCGGCCCGGCGCCTGCGCGAGCCGGTGCGCTTCGTTAATAAACTCCAGCACGCCTTCCAGCAGCGTGATCGAGCCCGCGAACAGCGCCTCGGGATAGCGGCCGTGCGTCTCGAACCACGCCTTCATCAGCGCATAGCCCGACTCGCGCTGATAGTCGCGCTGGAACACCCAGTCGTCCTGTTCGGCCACGCCTTGCGTCGCGAGCGCGTGCCGGTAGCCCGCCAGACGGTCGCGGCTCGCCGACAGTTCGGGCTGGCCGCCGAAATACACCACTTCGCGCGCGCCCTTCGCGAGCGCTTCGCCCACCAGCGTCGCCACGGTTTCGGCCGCGTCGGTCACAACGTAAGGAATCGTGCTGGTTTCCACGCGGCGGTCGGCGAACACCAGCGGCAGACGCTTGACCCATTGCTCGTAGCGCGGCGCATCGGCCGTGCACGGCACCACCACCACGCCGTCCACCTGATGCGAAACCAGATGCGCGATGCCTTCGGTCTCGCGCACGGGGTCTTCGTCGCTCGTCACGATCACGAGCTGATAGCGATACTGCTCGCGGCACTGCGATTCGAGCGCCTGCGCGAGCGCGGCGTGCGCGGAGTTGGTCAGGTCGGGAATCACGAGGCCGAGCGTGTTGCTGCGCCGCGAACGCAGCGCGCGCGCCGACTGCGACGGCGTGAAATGATGATCCCGCGCCACCTGGAGCACGCGCTCGACGGTAGCCGCCGAAATGCGGTAACGCTCGGCGTTGCCGTTCAGCACCATGCTGGCCGTGGTGCGCGAGACTTCCGCAAGGCGGGCGATGTCGTCGATGGTCAGACGCTCGAACTGGGACACGCGGGCTTCCTGCTGGCTTGTGGGTGAAATCGATACGGCGGCGCGCTTTACAACGTCTGCGTGAAAAGCACCGGCGCGGCGCGCGTGAGAGAACGGCGTGAAAGATGCGCCCCGATCGTGTCGGGGCGCATGAGACGCAACGGGCGCGGGTCTTCGCGCCCGATGGTACTACGGAAAATTACTGCTTGTAGAGATTCAGCGGCACCGGAATGAACTTGTCGACCGGCTGGCCGTCGACGAGCTTCTTCGCGGTCTGCACGCCGTACTGGCCGATCAGTTCCGGCTGCTGCTGCACGGTCGCGGCCATCTGGCCGGCCTTCACGGCGGCGATCGCGTCGTCGGTGGCGTCGAAGCCCACCACGGCCACGTCCTTCAGGCCCGCCGCCTGCAGCGCCTTGACCGCGCCCAGCGCCATTTCGTCGTTCTGCGCGAACACGCCCTGGATGTCCTTGTTGCTCTGGATGATGTTTTCCATCACCGAGAGACCCTTCGCGCGGTCGAAGTCGGCCGGCTGCTTCGTGGCGATCTTCACGCCGCCCTTCGCGGCGATCTCGTCGTCGAAGCCCGCGCCGCGCTCGTTGGCCGCCGAGGAACCCGGAATGCCTTGCAGCTCGACGATATTGCCCTTGCCGCCCAGTTTCTCGACGAGGAAGTCGGCCGCCATCTTGCCGCCGGCCTTGTTGTCCGAGGCGATATGCGAGCTGACTTCAGCGCCGTTCACGCTACGGTCAAGCGAGATCACCTTGATGCCCTTGCTGGTCGCTTCCTTGACCACGTTCGCCACCGCCGACGAATCGGTCGGGTTGATCAGGATGACATTGACCTTCTTCTCGATCAGGTCTTCGACGCTCGCCTGCTGCTTCGCGGGGTCGTTCTGCGCATCGACGGTGATGAGGTTCACGCCGTCTTTCTTCGCTTCGTCCTCGGCGCCCTTTTTGAGCGAGACGAAGAACGGATTGTTCAGCGTGGAGATCGACAGACCGATCGTGACCGCGCCGCCCGAAGCGGGCGCCGCCGCCGATGCGCCGCTCGCGCCCGCGTCGGACGAACCCGACGAGCCCGGACCTTCCTTCGAGCAGGCCGCGAGGCCCAGCGCGAGCGAACCGGCGACGAGCGCCGCAAAGAGTTTCGAGAACGTCGGCGATTTCATGGTGGTGTTCGATTGCTGCATAGTCATCCTCCTCGTATTTATGTGTGGAGTTGCATCGATGGTGATTCGGTTAATCAGGATTGCTTTGCAATTACAACGCTGCGCTTACGACTTCTTGTTACCGCGATCGATCAGCACGGCGAGCAGGATCACGCCGCCCTTGATGACCTGCTGATAGAACGACGACACGTCGAGCAGATTCAGGCCGTTGTTCAGCACGCCGATCAGCAGCGCGCCCACGAGCGTGCCGAAGATCCAGCCGCGCCCGCCCGTGAGGCTCGTGCCGCCCAGCACCACGGCGGCGATCGCGTCGAGCTCGTAGCCCGTGCCCGCCGTCGGCTGCGCCGAGTTCAGGCGCGACGTAAGGACCACGCCCGCGAGCGCCGACATCACGCCCGAGATCGTGTACACCCACAGTTGAATGCGATCGACCTTCACGCCCGAGAGCTTGGCCGATTCCGCGTTGCCGCCGGTCGCGTAGACATGGCGGCCGAACACGGTCTTGCGCAGCAGCACCCAGAACACGCCGAACATCACGAGCATCAGCACGACGGGAATCGGAATCAGACGCGCGACATAACCGCCGCCGAGCAGCGAGAAGAAGTCGCTGTTGAAGCTGCTGATCGGGCTGCCGTTCGAGACCACCAGCGCGAGACCGCGCAACACCGTCATCGAGCCGAGCGTGGCGATGAACGGCGCCACCTTGCCCTTGCTGATGACGAGGCCGTTGGCGAGACCCATCAGGCCGCCCGCCGCGAGGCCCGCGACGGTCGCGACCAGCGCATTGGTGCCCGAACTGAGGAGCGTCGCGATGATCACCGACGACAGCGCCAGCACCGAGCCCGCCGAAAGATCGATGCCGCCGAGCAGAATCACGAGCGTCATGCCGAACGCGATCAGCGCGTTGATCGACGCCTGCCGCATCACGTTGAGCAGGTTGTCGACCGTGAGGAAGTCGCGGCTCACGATCGACAATGCGACCGCTATGATCAGCAGCGCGATAAAAGGTCCGAGCTTTTGCAGCGTCGCCTTGCTGCTGGGAGTCATCGTCAGTTGCGCCATGTCGAATCTCGCGAATGTGCTGTAGAGGTGCTGTGTTTGAAGTGCGCGGCCTGGACTCAGGCCGCCGCTTGCGGCGCGTCGTGCTGCGCCGCATGGCCGCCTGCCGCGGCCGTCATGATCTGTTCCTGGGTGGCGCTCGCCGCCTCGAAAATGCCGGCCTGACGACCCTGGTGCATCACGAGAATGCGGTCGCTCATCGCCAGCACCTCGGGCAGTTCGGACGACACCATCACGATCGCCACGCCCTGCTCCGCGAGCTGGTTGACGATCGTGTAGATCTCGGCCTTGCCGCCCACGTCCACGCCGCGCGTGGGTTCGTCGAGCAGCAGCACCTTGGGTGGCTTCGCGAGCCACTTGGCGAACACCACCTTCTGCTGGTTGCCGCCGGAGAGCGACTTCACGTCGAGTTCCGCGTCGCGCGTGCGCACGCGCAATTGCTTGATGAGGCCGTCGACCGCGCCGCGTTCGGCTTTGTCGTTGACGAAGCCGAGCTTCGCGTAACGGTCCAGATGCACGAGCGTCGCGTTCTCGCGCACCGACATGCCGAGCACGAGACCTTGCCGCTTGCGGTCTTCCGTGACGAAGCCGATGCCCGCCGCAATCGCGCTCGAGGCGTCGCGCACGTCGAGCGGCTTGCCGTCGAGCTTCACGGTGCCCGCACGCTTGCGGTTCGCGCCAAACAGCGTGCGCAGAATCTCGCTGCGGCCCGCGCCCATCAGCCCTGCGATGCCGAGCACTTCGCCCGCGCGCACCTCGAAGCTCACGCCTTCGATATGGCCGTCGTCGGCGAGATTCTCGACCTGCATGCGCACGTCGCCCGGCGTGTGATTGCGCTTGGGAAAACGCTCGCCGAGTTCGCGGCCCACCATCAGTCGCACGATCTCGTCGAAATTGGTGTCGGGAATCGCGCGCTCGCCCACGAAGTGGCCGTCGCGCAGCACGCTGATCTTGTCGCAGATACGGAAGATTTCTTCCATGCGGTGCGAGACGTAGACAATCGCCACGCCGCGCGCCTTCAGTTGCTGCATGATCTCGAACAGCGTGTCGATTTCGCGGTTCGTGAGCGCGGCGGTGGGCTCGTCCATGATCAGCACCTGCGCGTTCAGCGAGAGCGCCTTGGCGATTTCCACGAGCTGCTGCTGGCCGATCGACAGCGTGCCTGCCTCGGTTTGCGGATCGATGCGCTGCGCGCCGACCATGTCGAGCCACGTGCGCGCCTGCTTGCGCATCGCGGCGGTATCGACCATGCCGAAACGGCTCGGCTCGCGGCCGAGAAACAGGTTCTCCATCACCGTGAGCTGCGGAATCAGATTCAGCTCCTGGTGGATGATGGCGATGCCCGCGCGTTCGGCGTCCACGGTGCTGCGGATCTGCACGGCTTGACCGTCGATCAGCACGGCGCCCGCGTCGGCCTGATACACGCCGCTCAGAATCTTCATGAGCGTCGATTTACCGGCGCCGTTCTCGCCCATCAGCGCGTGAATCTCACCCGCCTCGATGTGGAAATCGACGCCTTCGAGCACCCGCACGGGGCCGAACGCCTTGCCGATGCCCTGCATCTTCACTTGCATCATCGACCTCCTAGAAGATCACGCCCGAATGCAGGATCACATTCGCGTAAGGGCTGCATTCGCCGGTGCGGATCACCGCTTTCGCTGCACGGCAGCGGCGCTTGAATTCTTCGTGCGGCACTTCTTCGATGACGACCTGCGCAGCAGCCAGCTCGCGCTCGCGTGCGACCACGGCGGCGTTATGCGTCTGCGCCTCGCTCGCGAACACCGCGCGCTCGGCCTTGAAGTCGGCGAGCACGCTGTCGAGCACGTCGAAGAAGCCCGGCACGCCGAGCGACATCGACAGGTCGATGCATTCGACGCCCTCGGGGATCGGCAGACCGCAATCGGCGATCACGAGGCTGTCGGTATGGCCCATGCCGGCCAGCACGCGCGCGATGTCGCGATTCAAATGTCCGTGTTTTTTCATCGCGTATTACGCCCGCTGTTTCAAGAGTGCTTCGAGTTCGGCGAGCGTGGGCATGCCGCCCTGCGCGCCCGCACGCGTGACGGAGAGCGCGCCCGCCGCGTTCGCGCGGCGCACGGCTTCACTCATGCCCAGATGCCAGAAGGCCGCCAGCGCGCCGTTGAAGGTGTCGCCTGCGCCGGTGCTGTCGACCGCTTCGACGGTGAAACCCGGCTGATGCGCGAGCGTGCCGTCGGCCTGCGTGAAGTACGCGCCTTCCTTGCCGTGCGTCATCGCAATGCGGCCCGGACGGCTTGCCAGCGTGCGCGCCCAGTCGGCTTCGGGCTGCTGCAGCGCGGTCGCGAGTTCGTGTTCGTTGGGCGTGAGCAGCGTGGCCAGTTCGACGAGTTCGTCGCTGAGCGCCACGGCGGGCGCGGGATTCAGGAAGAACGGCTTGCCGTGCTCGCGCGCGCGGCGCGCGGCGTGGATCACGGTCGCCATCGGCACTTCGAGTTGCGCGAGCACGACGTCGGCCTGTGCGAAGGCGTCGCTCGCCGCGTCGATATGCGCAGGCGTGAGTTCGTCATTCGCGCCCGGCACGACGATGATCGCGTTGTCGCCGCCCGACACCGTGATCGAGGCGATGCCGGTGGCCTCGCGGCCGGTGCTCACGTGGCGGATGTCCACGCCTTCGCGCGCGAGCGTTGCCTTCATCTCGTTGCCGAACGCGTCGTCGCCCACGCAACCGATCATCGTCACGTCGGCGCCCAGACGGGCCGCAGCCACCGCCTGGTTCGCGCCCTTGCCACCCGGATGCGTCGAGAAACGCGTGCCGAACAGCGTCTCGCCCAGGCGGGGAAACGTCTCGGTCGCGACGACCATGTCCATGTTGATACTGCCCACCACTACGACGCGCGCCATGGCACTCCTTTCGACGGCTTTCGGCGCGTTATCCGCGCCTGCGATTTTTCACCGTGCTAAAACGTAATCAGCTTGGGAGCGCATTTATAGCAGAGTTCTGGCGGACGAGAAATAGCCCCAGGGTAATACCGGATAGGTTGTCCGAAATGAGGGAACGGACGCGCGCAATATGGAGAAAAACTACATGATTTAAGTAGAAAAACTACGCGCGCTCGATGCAAATCGAACGCGCGCGAATACTGCTTTGATAATCTGGATTGCTGATTATTTTTCGATGTTTTCCAACACCCTTATTGCGGAATCAGACGACCGAGCGGCGCGAGCGGACCCACCGGCGTGAGATCGAACGTCATCAACCCGTTTTCGACCAGCGGCAGCGTGTCGAGCGAAGCCTTGGCCTCTTCCACGGTCGCGGCGTTCATCAGGAAGATCACGCCGGGCGTGTCGTGACGAAACCAGAACTGGTCGATCTTGCCGTCGAGATAGAGTTGAAGCGTGTGCGGCACTTCCTTCGGCATGATGCGTTGCTGCTCTTCATCGGTGAGCGGCTTGACGATCGTTCCGACTGCGAAAACCTTCATGGGAAATCTCCTGTATTCGAGCGTCGTTGCGACGTGCAACGGAGATCACTGTAGCGTTCCGGCCGGAAAAGCAGTATCGTCGCAAATGACAACTTTAGGGTCATTTACGCCATGCGCATCGCCGTGCTCGCCCTCGACGGACTCTTCGATACCGGACTCGCCGTGGTGCTCGACACGCTGCGGGCCGCCAACAATCTCGGCGCGCGCGTGACGGGCGGCGCGCCGCGTTTCGAGGTGAGCGTGGTGGGCGTGCGCAAGCGCGTGCGTTCGGGCCACGGCTTCACGATTCCGGTGCAGCCGATCACGGCCGACCTGAAGCCCGACTGGGCGGTCGTGCCCGCGCTCGCGGCCGTCACGCCCGAGACCCTGCTGCCGGCGCTTGCGCGCGCGGACGTGCGCGACGCCCAGGCGCAGTTGCGTGCGTGGCGCGATCAAGGCGTGTTCGTGGCGGCGTCGTGCATCGGCACCTTCGTGCTGGCCGAAGCGGGTTTGCTCGACGATCGCGACGCCACCACCACCTGGTCGCTCGCGCCGCTGTTCCGGCAGCGCTATCCGCGCGTGCGGCTCGACGAAACGCGCATGCTCGTGGCCACCGACGCGGGCGCGACGGCGGGCGCGGCGATGGGCCATCTCGACCTCGCGCTGTGGCTGATCCGCAAGCAGAGTCCCGAACTGGCGACGGTGGTGTCGCGTTATCTGCTCGCCGATATCCGCAGCTCGCAGGCGCCGTACATCATCCCCAATCATCTCGCGCAGGCCGACCCGCTGATTCAGCGCTTCGAGCAATGGTCGCGCACGCACCTCAAGCGCGGCTTCTCATTGCAGGAAGCCGCCGGCGCGCTGGCCACGAGCCCGCGTTCGCTGCAACGGCGTTGTCAGGAAGTGCTGGGGAAATCGCCGCTGGCGTACTTTCAGGATCTGCGCGTCGAGCGCGCGCAATCGCTGCTGCACGGCAGCGGTCTGGACATCGACGCGATTGCCGCCGAAGTGGGCTACGAAGATGGGGCGACGCTGCGCACGTTATTGCGTCAGCGTCTCGGGCGCGGCGTGCGCGATCTGCGCGCCGCGCTGCGTTGAATCGATACGAATAAAAGCGGCGGCGCCGTTTATACCGTCGATGGCGAATCAGCCTTCAACAGTTGCCGCCGACGAAGCGAGCGGCACGATCGACGGCAGCGCGCTCGCCATCACCTTGTCGCGGCCCGCGGCTTTCGCGCGATAGAGATTTTCGTCGGCAGCCCTAAGCGGATCGACAGCGAATTCATCGCCGAAATCGCTGGTGAACGCACCGATCGACACCGTCACGCGCTTCGCCTGCGTGCGCGCGCGAATGTCGAGACTGCGCACGGCCACGCGCATCGCTTCGCCAATCGCAATGGCCGCGTCGCGCGCGCAACCGGGCAACAGCACCACGAATTCTTCGCCGCCGTAGCGGCACACGGCGTCGTCCGTGCGCCGCAAACAGGCTTGCAGCGCATCGGCGATCAAACGCAGACAGACGTCGCCCGCACCGTGCCCGTAGGCGTCGTTGTATTGCTTGAAGTGATCGACGTCGACCATCAGCACCGAAAGCGGACTCGCGCGATGACGCGCGGAAAGATGTTCGCGCGCATACGCGGCGTCGAACCAGCCGCGGTTGTAGAGGCCCGTCAAGGCGTCGCGATTCGCTTTCTGTTCGAGATCCTCGTTCATCTTCGCGAGCCGCGAATAGAGCATCGCGATCTCGACCAGCAACGCGGCCAGCAATGCCGACGACGCGATCATCGACGCCCCGCGCGCGCCATACCAGCCGATCGTGTAGCGCGCCGAACCGGCGAGCGTGAGGACGACATCGGCGAAAAAGGCGAGCAGCGCAATCGTCAGCCAGATGTCGAGCACCGTGCGCAGACGGCCCGAGACGAGTTGCGCGATGAGGGCCGCCACGCTCACGAACACGACCAGCGCCGTGACGGGGCTGTGCTGAAGCGCGGCATACGAGCCGTCGCGGATCAGCGCGGGCAGCCAGTCGCTCGCGCGCACCGCGACGAGACAACCGAGCGCGCTGGCGCCGAGCGCGAGCCACACGAGCGAACGTGCGTGCGGAAGGCGCAGCGCCGCCTTCTTGCCCGCGAGACGGCGCAGCGTGAAGCCGATCAGCACGATCGCCGGAAAGCCGCCGTGCCAGAGCACCCAGACCCACACTGCCGTCTGCTTGCCGGCGCCCAGCAGGCCGGTAGGCGAGAACACGCCGGGGAAAATCAGCAATTGCACCGCGCAGGTCAGGCTGCTGAACGCGTAGGCCGCCGACAAGGCCGCGTCGAGCGGCGACTTGCCCATGCGGTAACGCACCCACATCAGCAGCGCAGTAATCGATTCGGTCACCACGACCGCCGTGCAAAAAACAGGCACGAAAGGCAGACACGCCGGCAAAGGCGTGGCCGCGCGCGGCAGAATCGCCGCGACCAGCAGTCCGATGCACAGCGCCATGCCCACGGCAATCCAGCGATGCAGGCGCGTCGGACGCCGAGAAGTGATCAACTTATTCATTCTTTTTACAAACGGCTTGCGAAAGGAAGCGCGGCGCAGGTCTTGATTCGACACCTGGATAACGACCGCCGCACCGCGCACCTTTAACACGAATACGGCGTATTCGCGATCAGTTTCGTACCGGCTCTACGCTTTCTTCGATGAGCGGCCAGACCAGCGCCTCGAATTGCGCGCGCGGCACCGGCGCCGAATAATAAAAACCCTGCGCGAAATCGCAGCCCACGGCCTTGAGAAAATCGCGCTGCTCGGCGGTTTCCACGCCTTCCGCGATGACCTGCAGCCCGAGTTTGTGCGCGAGCACGACCATGGCTTCGCAGAGCGCCTGATTGTCTTCGTTGACGCTGAGATCCTGAACGAACGAACGGTCGATTTTCAGGTAATCGATATCGAAACGCTGCAAATACGCGAGCGACGAATAGCCGGTGCCGAAGTCGTCGATCGAAATCCCGATGCCCGCGCGCCGGAAACTTACGAGTTTCTCGTCGATTTTCGATTCGGCCTGCAACAGCAAACCTTCGGTGATTTCCACCACGACGCTCTGCCCCGGCACGCCTTCAATCGCGAGATATTCAGACCAGCGCGAGCACACGAGACTGTCCTGGCGCACCTGAACCGGCGACATGTTCACGCCAATCTGGAAACACGACTGATATTGATCGCGCCATTGGCGAACCTGCTGCACCGCTTGCCGGAATACCCAGTCGCCAATCGGCACGATCAGCCCGGTATCTTCCGCCAACGGAATGAAATCGAGCGGACTGATCATGCCGCGCTCCGGATGCAGCCAGCGCAGCAGCGCTTCCGCCTTGCAAATCTTCCCGGTCGCAAGATCGACAATCGGCTGATAAAACACCTGAAACTGATTGCCCGGCAGCGCGACGCGCAAATCATTGGTGAGCCGCAGTCGCTTTTCGGCTTCCACCTGCATGTCGGGCGTGAAATAGCTGAAACGATTGCGGCCCGCGCTCTTTGCGGCGTACATCGCCTGATCGGCGTTCTTGAACAGCACATCGAGTTCGCGCGCGTCGTCCGGATAAAACGTCACGCCGATACTCGCGGAAATAAAGACTTCGTCGGCGCCCAGTTTGAACGGCTCGGCAAGCTGCGCAATGATGGCTTTCGCCATGCGCTCGACGCTGTCGGGATCGTCGAAATTCGGCAGAATGACGGTGAATTCGTCGCCGCCCAGACGCGCTACCGTGTCGATGTCGCGCACGCAATCGCCAATGCGCTTGCCCGCTTCGATCAGCAATACGTCGCCCCTGTCGTGGCCGAGCGAATCGTTCACTTCCTTGAAGCGGTCGAGATCGATCAGCATGAGCGCGATGCGCTGCCCCGAATGGCGCGAATGCATCGCTTCGCGGTCGAGTCGATCGAGAAACATCTGACGATTGGGCAGGCCGGTCAATGCGTCAAAATTCGCCTGTTTCCAGATGGTGGCCTCGAACGCCATACGGTCGGACAGATCGCGGCCCACGGCCAGCACGGAATTCACCACGCCCGCACGATCGATTTCCGGCGTAATGCGAATATGCGTGCATTGCTCCTCGCCGTCCTTGCCGACCCAGCGCAGTTCGAATTGCGCACTTTTACCGCTCGCAAACACCTCGCCGATTTTCTTTTCGTAGACCAGCGCGTTGGGGCCGCCCGGCAACTCCGAAGGCCGCTTGCCGAGCGAGTCGGTCAGCGTGCATCCGGCCGACGCGCAAAATGCCGGATTGGCGTAAATGCGCCGCGCCTCGCGGTCGTAGCGCGTGATCGTATCGGGCGAATTCTCGATCAGCGTGCGCGACTCGCGTTCGCGTGTGACGAGCTCCGCCGTGCGATCCGCCACGGTCTGCTCAAGCGACGCATTGATTTCGTTGATCTTCTGAATCTTCTGCTGAATCGCGTCGTGCATGCGTTCGAAACGCAGCGCGAGGCGCCCGAGTTCGTCCTGGCCGCCGGCCTTATCGCTCGCGTGCAGCGTGTCGTCCACATTCGCGCCCACGTCGTCGCCGGAGTCGTGCATCTTGCGCACCAATTGACGCAACGGCGCGGAAATACTGTGCGAAATGAAATACGCCAGAAAGATCGACAGCAGGAAACCCGAAATACCGACGAGCACGATCTGGTTGCGCACGGTCTGCGCCTCGACAGTCAGCTTTTTCTCCGCGATCGTGCTGACCACATACCATGTCGTGCCGGGGACTTTGGAAAACGCCGCCAGATAGCGGCCGCCGTGTTTCGTCGCCAGCATCACGACGCTGCTGGTCTCGCCCGATTGCGCGCTACGCGCGATGGTTTCGGCCAGCGCGGCATCGGGCGCGGCGTCGGCATTCGCGGACGCGTTATCGGCGCGCAGAATGATCTTGTTGTTGCTGGCGTCGAAGATATCGATTTCGGTGCCGCTGCCGGTGGCCACGTCGTTGAAGATCGTCGAGAAATACTCGGGCCGCACAATCAACACCAGATTGCCGATCTTCTGGTTATTGGTCTTGTCGAAAATGACGCGCACCATGCCCAGATTCTGTTGCCCGACACCGTTGTCGTAACTGCCCCAGTATGTGCGCTCATTCACGCCCTGCGCCTGCACGACAAGATTCGTCACGCCTTGCGTGAGCTGCGCGAACGCCTGCGTATCCAGCACCTGGTTGTTGCGGTCGAGCAGATACTTTTGATTGATGTAATCGACCGAACCGTAATGGTCCAGCAACAGCCGCGTCATAGCCTGACGCGCCTCGCTCTGTTCCTTGAGGCGGCCACTCGAAGCGCGCGCCAGCGCACCCTGCACGCGATCGGACAGCACGAGCAGATTGCTTTCCGTTTCGATCTGCTGCATGCGAAGCTGGATATTGCGCGAGACCTGTTTGACCACTTCCTTCGAAAAGATCTCGGCATTCTCCTTGATGGCCGCAATCGATTTCACATAGGAAATGCAGCCCGACACGAAAATGGGCAGCAGCGACAACAGGATGAATGCCGCAATCAAGCGATAGCGAATTTCGACCCGTCGCAACAAATCCTGAGAGAGATAGTCGAAAGCGCGTCGTAGCGAAACGGGGATGGCGTTCATTTGTAGTGCATCTTCGCTTCGTTTTTTACCGACGCATCGAGGCGCTGCGCGGCCTGCCTCGGCGTCATTTTCTTGAGCAGCACGTCCTGCATCAGTTCATGCAGCAATTCGATCGTGTTCGACGGCAACGTCGAGTAATACGGACTCGCCGTCACAGCGTAGCGGCTCACGGCATTCGTGTAATCGACAATTTCCGGATCGCTCACCGCTGTGCCCGCGCCGTGCTGAAACGGCGAAATGTTATGACGCTTCGCCTGCAGAACCGAAAAGCCCTTCGCGGCGATGAATTCGAGGAAACGCATGGCGGCCGCCTTATTGCGCGTTTCGCAAACGGCGAAACCCGTTTCGCTGCCGAGCACCGGCACGACTTTCTCGCCGCGCGCGTTCCATGGCGGAATAAACAGGCCAACGGGAAATGCGTTCCCGTGCAGCATGGGGCCGGCGGCCCAATTCCCCTGAAATGCCATGGCGACCTTGCCTTCCTTGAAAAGCCGCATGCCTTCGTCGTAACCCGTCGACATGTAATCCGGCTGTACATAACCGCGCGCGGGAATCAGCGCCATCTTTGTGAAGATATCGGCGACTTCAGGCGTATTCAGATCGAGCGAACCGTCGGCCATCTTGTTGCGCCAATCGGGCTCGCGCGCGACGACATTATTCGCGAAGCCCGAACTGAACGGCCCATTGCCGAGCATGTTGGGAAAGCCGCCATTCCAGACGACAGGCGTCAATCCCGCGCGCTTGAGTTTCGCACAGTCCTGCAGAAATTCGTCGAAATTCGCGGGCGGTGCAGTGATGCCGGCTTTAGCGAACATATCGCGGTTGTAGTAAATCATCGTGGTCGCGACGCCGCCGGAAATGCCAAAGCCTTTACCGCGATGACTCGTCCAGTCGCGCTTGAGCGGTTCGAGCATGCTCTGCCATGCCGCTGTGTGGCTGAGGTCGGCGAGAATGCCCTGATCGGCCAGTTCGGCCGCGTACGCGTTGGGATTGACGCTCACGAGATCGGGCAAGGTGCCGGCCGCGATGCGCGGCTTGATGTTCTCCTCCACCGAATTGCCGACCATGAACTGAACGTCGACGTGCACGTCCGGATTCTGTTTGCTGAAATCGGAGGCGATGCGCAGCATCTCTTCGGGCCAGTCCGGCGCCCAGACGAGCGCGGTGATGCTGGTGCGCGCTGGGGCCGACGTGGCGACCGACGCTGCATCGCGCGAGTGACAGGCGCCCAGAAACATCGTGCAGATCAAACCGGACAGCAGGCAGGCAAACTTGATTCGTCGCACGTCATGCTCGCTTTCGAGTTCGAATTGAACCGCCGTGGCGCGGCAAGCGTGTGGACGACACGGCCCGCCCCTCGATCGGCGCGCCAGACAGCGTTGCCTTCAAATGGCATACGGATTCAGCCGGACGCTGGATAACCGTATCTGCATATCGGCAGGTTGGGTGAAAGCTTTAGTGGGGGCTCGGTTGATTGAGCGGAGCGTGGAGTTCGAGCGCTCGTGCGGTGAGGGTAAGGCGAGGTAAGTATTGCTGAGGGCGTTGATGTAAACGTTTGCTTTCTTTTCAGAAACTTTTTACTAGCGGGATTTAAAGCTAAGGTACTCGTGGATACGGTGAATGTGCGAGTGGTCTCCTAACAAGGGGAACCGTCCAACGGGCCGCTTCATCAGCAGCCCGCAGTTATCCGGACTATGAAGTGATGCACCTATACATCAAGGGGAGATTCGCGCGGCCACCCGTCATCCGACCATCTAGAATCGGCGAATCTGCTTTATCCCTTAGACGTGACATCACCTCGTCCTCTCCGCTCTACTACGATACTTGAAGACCGTTCAAAAACTGGTCAAATGAATTACAGACGAAAAAGATATCCTTAGTATCCGCAGTAATTTGAAGCACTGCACCGCAATCATTACACGTCGTCGCGATATAAAAAATATTACTCCCTTGATCATATGCAAACGGGATAGCATCCGACAATCCGAAATCTTCGGCCAAATCCTTTTTCATCATTTCGATCGTCAGCGCACCATATTTCAGCGGAAAGAAGCCGTGAAATGGGAATACATGATCCAGACCAACGACCCTCTCCACATCTACCGGGTATCCGCCATTATGGCCAAGATAATGACGCTTGAACGCTTCCGGCAAACGAATTTTGGTGACGTGTTCGAAAGCGTCGAGGTCGTTTGCCGACAAACTCTGTTCTGTGTCTTCGTAGCGCATTCTTATCTCCTGCACGGGTGTGAGTATTTTTGACCGGTCGCGGCTTGGTACTGGCTAACCCCTCCCACATGAGGAATGCCATTATGCGCCTCTTGCTTTACGAGTTGCATTGTCCCAGTGTTGTCCTCAGGGTTGTAGTCGTCAACGTGATGCCACACGTAACCACGTGGGGTCGTTTTTTGCCCCAACGCAGCCATCGACGCATTTTGAAAATCAGTCTCGTAATCGCCGGTGTACGTGATAGCCAGGATCGGATTCGCACCATTTTTATTGTACAGCGCGTTGCTATTGGAATAGTCAAGGCCGCCGTTTTCGTTCCGCGACACGCCACTGAATCCGCGATCTGCAAGCTTCTGGAGGGGGCAAGTCGCGAGCCCCAACGGATCAATCCACTGCACCGCATTCGGCGCATACTGATAGACGTTGATTCCACCCGCCAACCCAATCGGATCCTTGCTAACAAACCGCCCAGTGGCCGGATCATAATACCGATACCGATTGTAATGCAGCCCCGTCTCTTCATCGACGAACTGCCCCTGGAACCTCAGCGGATTCTTCACTGCCTCGCCGCCGCTCACAGCAGACGCACGCTCGATCACTTCCGGCGCTTCGCCCCAGGCCTTATACGTCGCTTCCCACACCACCTCGCCGGCTTCATCCGTCATCATCAACGGCGTGCCAATCTGATCGCAGTGATAGAACATCATGCGCGCATCGACATTCGCTACCGGCACACGCTGTAACGGATCATCCTCCGGCGTATACCGATCGCCCGCACGACGCACCGGCGTCTCGATCCCGGCAACCGGCGCGGCCACATACTGCGCCATCGGCACGAAACTCCGCGCCTCGTAGACATAATGCGTGCTTCGCTCGTCGGTTGATTCGTATGCCAGCGCTTCGCCGTCCCAACCGAACACCGTCTCCACGCCGTCCACGACTTTCGCAATACGTCGCCCAAACGGATCGTAGAAATAACTCGACACGCTATGCCGCGACGGCGCATCGACACTCGCGCCACTCAAGCGGTCATACGCATCCCACTCGAACCGCCGCGTGCCAGCCGACGAACGCTTCTGCACAAGATTGCCCTGCGCGTCGTAATCGAAGTGCGTGCCCGCATATTCCCTGAGCAGATTGCCCAACACCTTCGGCACCGAAGCCGGCAGCGTGCTTTCGCTGCGCGCGGCAAACGAATAGCCGGGTGCACGATCAGGCTGCACAGGATCGACGATATTGCTCGCAGGATCGAACGCAAAGCGCTCCTTGCCGCCCGGCCCGATCGCTTCCAGCAAACGCCCCACCGGATCGTAACGATAATCCGTCACGCCCTTGCGGCTGTCCTCGATCTGCGTGAGTTCTCCCGCCGTGTCATAGCGATAGCGCCGCGCGCTCAACGGCGCAGGCGCTTTCTCGCGTTGCACCGTCTGCCTTTCGATACGTCCCGCCGGGTCATAAAGCGTGCTCTGACCAATACGGCTCGACAGCGTACGGCGAATCTCGCGATGCAAGTCGTCGCGCTCGATTTCCAGGCGCTCTTCGCCATCCACGAGCAGTCCGTGCACGTGTCCCGAGCCATACATCAGCCAGTCGATCGCATGACCATCCGGGCGCACCGTGCGCGTGCGATTCCCCAGTTCGTCATAGCTGTGATGCCAGACGTAACTGCGCGACACGCCGAACACGTCGTACGCGTGATGCTCGCGCACGAGATTGCCCACCGGATCGAAGAAACGTTGAATGCGGCTATAGCGATTGCTCGCGTCGATCAAGCGGCGCGCCAAACAGGAGCGCCTTCAGGCTGCTTACGCAAATAGCCGCATACTGAAAACTGACTTGATATATCGGTAGGCCAGGAAAGAACTTCGACAAGAAATGCCGCTGAGAAAATTGATTCCGATTTCGTATTAATTGACGGTCGATCGCCCTCCGAAGGCCCGAACATGAGGCCCGTCGGCGGATGCATGGTCGGCGAGCCAACGGGCATTGCCGTCTGACTATGTTTTCGGCAGACTCCGCTTGAGCCGGCCGCCGCTACCTTGCTCAGTGACCGCCGGGCCAACCGTTCGACGTCATGCCTTGCGCTCGAATTCCCAGACCGCTGGCTGCGGACGATGTGCGCCGCTGCGGTCTGGACCGAACACCTCGGGCATACGATCGCCTTCACGCATCATCACCCCTGGCACATTGTGCCCCTTCGCTTTCCAGATGCCGGTTTCAGGGCAGAGTTGCCCCGTGCGCACCGTCTTGGGTCCAATGTCATCAAGGGGTTGCGCGTTGCCATTCGATTCGTCAAAATCCCGCGCGAAGTCAGCGAGGTCTTTTGGATATAACGGATGATCCCGGAACGCGCTATCGTCCATCTGCAGCAAAAGTGCCACAGCGGCGGCTTCAATGGCCCAGTAGCCGACATAGGTACCCTTGCCCCCCCTTCGGGCGTCAAGATGACCATCATGCCAGGAAGCGTCCACCATTCCTGGATACCACGCGTCGAGATACTCCTGCAGATCGTTGACGGGCTCGTGGCTGGTCTCACGATACAAGCTAAAGACGAGTGGCCGATAGGGTACATCGTGATACCAGTTGTCGACGTTGATCCGTCCTTCCAGCTCATAGGCCAGCAGATCCTCATACAAGGTATCCCTGCCCCGATAGGAAGGATCGAACATGGCGACTAGCCGAGGAAGCAAATCACGCCTGTGCAGCAGATAGCAAAAGCCAATCAACTGCATCACTGTTTCATACTCGCCAATTTCTTCGAATATCAGTGGCGGCTCGGTCGCGTCATGCAAGCTCAAGCGTTGGGCAATCGCGTAGCTTTCATACGCATCCACAACCAGATCGAGCCCGCCCCGTAACACTGAAATATCCGCGCCCCCCGTGTACATGAGCAGGAAGCGCCGATATACATCGGCGGCGTAATAACGCTGAGTGATCGCTTTTCGCTCCGCCTCATCGCTACCCGTCGGAGCCGTATTTTCCGACCAGTACGCGATGCTGTCATTCAACAGACCCAAACGCCAATTGAAATAGTCCTCGTCAAGAAAGCGTTGCCGCCGCTTCGAATCGAAGTCTTCGCTCATATCAGTAATCTCATAGCACTACACTATTTTATCCGGCTCGCCTTGAGTTTAACCGCCTGGTCAACCTCGCCCTCTTTGTAGTGGTGAGTGACGGGGAGATCGTGATCCGTATGTTCATGTTCAGCGCCGGTGGCCAGGGCTTCGACGTGCTGGATAGCCGATGGAAGATAGAACGGGACATACAACAGATGTCGCGCGTATCCCGACCTGAGTATGCTTTCCACCAGACTCTGGTTCGGCACCGCAGCAGGGAGTCTTCCTTCAATCCACTGGTGACTCATCTGGACCCGAGCAATTTTCGCGCTGCCAGGTCCGGATGACGCTCCCCCGCCCTTCGCGCTCGCTCCGGTTGCCGATTGGTCGCCACTGGTTTGCTGCTTCCTCTGCGGACCACTGACGTACCCGCCTGGCTCGCGCTTTCCACTACCCATCGAAGGTTTGCCTCCTCCTGGCTTCCCTCCCCCTGCGGCCGACGGCGTCGGCACCGCGTTTTCCGCAGGTTCGAGCAGGTCTTGGGCTGGAGGACGGACCGCCTCCTTGATCGTGCCGAGCTTGCTCGCAACGCCTGGCTTGGCATTCGGGTCCTTGAGCTTCCGGGTCGTCGTTGATGACTTGATCTCAACGATAGCAAAGTCCTTGAGCTGATTGTTGGACGGCGCGGCACGCCAGACCCCATCGAGACCGTGGCCACGCGCCTTGAGGTCGAACAGCTTGTTCAGCTTGCCATAATCGTTGAGTTTCCCCATGACGCGAAGGCCCGGTTTCTCAGTCCATTTGCCGGCCAGCCCCTTGTCATGCCCCTTCCAGCCGTTACCCCAATTGAGCTTTTCATAGCAATAGTAATCACCGATGTGTTCGCCCAGGATACCGGTGATACTCGTCGTGATATCGGTGACAGCAAGCCTGGCATTCACCACTCCGCGCGAAGGCGTCGAGACCGGCCGCTCGTGTCCTGCTTTAGCCTCTTCGCCCTTTGCGCCAGGCTTCGCAGTGGTCCGGTGATCTTCCAAAGTGCTCATTGCAGACGAGTTTGGCTGCTTCCTGCGCCAATGCAGCAACTTGCGTTGAACGAACTGCGCGAGCCAATAAGGCAGGTTTGTTTCCACGAAGGCCAGCGCCTGCATGAAAGTGACCTGAACGCCGGACGGCATCTCACGATACAACCACGACTTCTGAATATGCACTCGCGCATCAATCAGATACTTCTTTACGCCGGTTGCGTCGAACAGTTTGTCGATTAGCGTTTCCGGGCTGGTCTGAATGTGCGCCTGCTGGAGAACGAGACGCAGAATATCGAAAAGTAACGGACCATATATTTCCGACCTGTGATTGACGAGGCGGAACGTGCGCTTGACGCCCGCTCCGACCACCGGAACCCAGCCAACGACCGAAAATACAAGGTCAATACCGGCCTCGATTTTCGTCATCTCGTCTGTGCTCGCTCGCGCATTCCACACAGTCCAGACGCTCTCGGTCGTGTCGTAAACGTTCTGTGCAACATAGAACAACGGCACGGCGTTCGTTGCCATAGACAAGCTGATTTCTTTGACGGCATCCTCTATTGCCTGTTGGTCGTTTTTGTTCATGACACGTCCGGACGACCAGAGAATTTGTTGAAGAGGCTATATAGGTTTTCGTCCGTAATGCCGTGGTGTCCAGCTTGATGCAGTTCCTTGAGAACGTCAGACTGCGCAATCTCCTGAGCTGCGGGAACGGACTGGGGCGTAAAAGACCGAACATCTTCACCAAAAAACACCTTCGCCGCGCCGTCCGGCACGTCCCGCAGGACGGCGTGGCCGCTTCCGTCGAGTTTGCCAGCCAAGGTCGTTCCGTCCTCGAACACCACTTTGTAGGGAGCCTGCGGTACAGGCTTGAGATTGCCGTCCGTGAGATTGAGCTCAAGCTTGTTGTGGAGATCGCCCTTCGCGAGCACGGGCAGGTCATACGGACTGCTGGTGGGGCCGTCAAGTGCGTGCTGCGCGCCCTTGATGTCGATGTCCCGCGGTGCGTGAATCTCGATGTTGCCGTCCTTTATACGAATATACGCACCGCCACAGGTCAGCAGAATTTCCTGATTCGCCGCTACCTCGATGCGCTCCGAAGCCGAAATCAGCCGTAGCGTCTTCTGCGCCGTCACCTCGATATTGTCCGACTGCGCCTGAATCTCGAACTTGCCTTTGCCCGCGAACAGTTTCATGCCCGCCGTTTGCGCAAAGAGACTCAGCTTTTCGCCGATACTCGCGAGCAGCGACTTACCCGCCGCCACATGCGTGCTTTGCTTGCTGACGAACGTGACCTGCTCTTTAGCAGCGACATGCGCCGAATCCTGCGTAGAAAGCGCAATCCCCGACGGACTCGCCATCAGCATCACCGGCTCGGTGAACGCATTCGCGCTGCCCGTTCCGCCGCCCGCGGTATTGCCGCCCGATGCGCTGCCGCTCGCGCCTTGTTGCGTCGATTGTGTCGATTGCGTCGCGCTCGCAAACGTCTTGAGCGCCTGCGTGCCGTCCTGCAGCGATTCGGCCTGATGCTTCTCGCTCGCCTGCGACTGCGCGTCGATGGTTTCCTGCGCGCTTTCCAACTGCGTTTTCGCTTCGCTCACGTCGAGCTGCTGACTCGTCGCGCTCTTCGCATAGGTGCTCACATAGAGCCCTTGCCCCGCATTCACCGCGCCGAACGCATCCGATTTCAGATCGAAGCCGCTGCCCAGATACGCGCCGCGCGAATTGGCGCTCTGTGCAATCAGATGGCCGAGCTGCAATTGCGAATTCGCGCTCGTGCTGTAAAGCTGCGCGCGATTCTGGCCCGTTGCATCGTCCATCACCATCTGGTTGTAGCCGCTGCCGCCGAATTCCTTCGACTTGTAGCCAGAGAGAATGCCGTTCGAATGCCAGTTCGGATTCGTGTCGCCGTTATAGACGCGCGCCGTCACGATCGGTCGATCGCAATCGCCGTCGAGCCAGCTCACGACCACTTCTTCGCCGATACGCGGCACGTGCACGCTGCCGTAACTGCCGCCCGAATCGGACATGGCCACGCGTATCCAGCACGACGCCGCTTCGTCGCCCGCATTCAAACGGTCCCAGTGAAAATGGACCTTGATGCGGTTTTGCGTATCGGTATAGACCTCTTCGTTTTCCGGGCCGACCACCAGCGCCGTCTGCATGTTCATCTTCGGCTTGCGATGCTCGAGCGGGCTGCGATACGGCACGGCCTTGCGCTGCGCCTCGATCTGCACGAGCAGAAAACCCGCGCTGCCGTCCGTGGCTTTCACCGCGAGCGCGTCGCTGCCGCTCGCATTCGCGGCCTTGATCGCCGCCAGTTCGCCTTGCAGGCTGTGCGGGAACGTTTGCGTCTGCGTGGCCGAAACGGGCAGATTGTTGTCGATGAACCAGCGCGCCTCGATCACGGCAAATTGCCGGTCCTGCTGGCTGTCCGTGTCGTGCACCGGATGGCCGTCGAGTTCGAACCAGCGCCCCGCGTCGAGATTGCGCACGGCGCCCGCGCCTTCGAATCGCTTCGAGCGCGACTCCCACTCTTCCATGCGCGTTTCGCTGAGCGTGTCGCCGCGCGACTGATCGCCGTAGGTGTACGCGCCCGTATATTCGTAGACTTCAGCCTGCTGCGGAAGATCGCCTTGATTCGCGTGCGTGGGCACCGAGGTGCCCTTCGGATTCGCGACCGTGCCCGGCGATTTGTAGTCGAACGTGCGCGTCGTGAGCGTCACGCTTTGCAAAGTGCGCGTGCCGCTCCATTGCACCAGCGCATTGGTTTCGCTATTCACGCCCGATCGGTAAAAATTAACCGATTGCGGATTTAAAGCGGGCAATGCGTCGATATTATCGGTAATTACGACCGCGTGCGATTTCCCATCGGCGGCCTGTTCGAAATAACTGAAGAGGCCTTCGGATTCCATAATCCGCTGGCAGAAATTCCAGTCGCTCTCGTATTGCACGCAAAACGAACGCGTGGGCAAGACATGTTGAATGGCGAACCGGAAAGCGCCGCGCGCCTGAGGATGCGCATTGAATACGTCGGTGAGGATGGCGTCGGCGGTTTTATCCTGCCAGATGCGGGCGTCCGAGCGATAGCGCAGGAAGTGCTGCCAGGAGGCGAATTCGAGCTGATAGCTCGTCAAACCGCCGTCCGCGCCCAGCCGGCGGGCCGTGTGGACGTAGCCGTGATGCGGCAGATAGGTCTGATCGGCCTGTTGCAGCCACAACGTCACGGGCTGCGCGATCAGCTGCTTCAACTCGACGTTTTCGTTCGTGGAAACGACATCGAGTGTAAAGCCGTAATCGCGGCCCATACGCGCGTGACCCACCGCACGTTGCGGTAGAAGCACATTATCGCCGAGTGGGGTATCAAGCTTGATTAGCCGATCGGTTTGCGCCACGCCCCCGGTAATGGCTGCAATGAGATCCTGCGCCCCCATTCCTGTCCTTTTCTGGTCGCCATTTAAACGCTCAGCATTATCTTACAAAATTTTCCGGGAAATACATTCAGCCCTTTAGTATTTTTGCTTTTAACGTCATTGATGCGTATTGAATCGAGTGTATTTGCCGATCCGCGTACTTGGTTCTGTCACAACCACTTCCTGCTCTTTCGCGACAAAAGCCGCCGCACTGAAATATCGCCTGCGTAGAATGTCCGCTCTCCTTCCCGCGAGTGCGTCATGAAAGTCACGATCGCGTATATCGAAGAACCGCCGTTCGGTTGGACCGATGTCGCCAGCGGCCACGCCACGGGCGCCGATATCGAACTCGCCGAATGCGTGCTCACGGCGATCGGCATCACGCAGATCGCGTATCGGGCGACCACCTTCAGCGCGTTATTGCCCGGCGTGCAGGCGGGCGACTGGGACATGAATGTGCCGCTTTTCGTCACGCCGCAACGTGCGCATACGGTGGCGTTCAGCACGCCGGTCTGGGCGATCGGCGACGGGTTTTTGCTACGCGCGGGCAATCCGAAATCGCTCGTGAATTACGCAGCCGTCGCGCGACGCGACGATGCGCGGCTCGGCATCATCGCGGGACAGGTGCAGCACGATTCGGCGCTTGCGGCTGGCGTGCGCGATCGGCAGATCACCTTATTCGATCAACAGTCCGAAGCAATTTCCGCACTGCGCGAAGGACGTATCGACGCTTATGCGAGCACCGCGCTCGGCAATCGCATCCTTGCGTCGCGTATCGGCGATGCGAATCTCGAAGCGGTGGATCACGCCAACGCAAGCGCAAGCGCCGGCACGAACACAAAATGCGCGCCGCTCGGCGCATTCTCGTTCAACCGCAATAACACGCCGTTGCTCGCCGCGGTGAACGCGCAGTTACGCGCGTATCTCGGCAGCGACGATCATCGCGCGCGCATGGCGGCGTATGGCTTGTCGAGCCAGGAAATCGACCCGGTACTGGCCTGAGCGTTTCCTGCCCGATACGCCTTAACGCCACGCCTGCGTAAACTCGCCAATCACCCGCGTCAGATGCGCCTGCATCGCCGCGCGCGCGCCGGCGGCATCGCGCGTCATGATCGCCGTGAAGATGCGCTGATGCTCCTCCTGCGACGCCGCGCGCAAGGCCGTGGTGTGAAAGTGCTCTTCGATCTTGCGCCATAGCGGATCGGCGCGCGAACTGTCCCACATCGCCGCCACCATGTGCCGAAGCACGGCATTGCCCGACGCCTCGGCGATCGCCAGATGGAAATCGCGGTCCGCCGCTTCGTTCGCGGCCTTGTCGTCCATGTTCTCGCGCATCGCGCGCAACGCGGCGAACAGCCGGTCGAGATCGGCGTCCTTGCGCTCGGTGGCGGCCAGCGCCGCGATCTCCGCTTCGATCAGCGCACGCGCGCGCAGCGTCTCGATCGGTCCGGGTCCGCGCGGCAATTCGAACGCCGCCGGCAGCGGCGCGACCTGCTCCGCCACGTAGATGCCCGAGCCCACGCGCACTTCCACCGCGCCGCGCACTTCCAGCGCGATGATCGCCTCGCGCACCTGCGTGCGGCTCACGCCGAAGCGTTCCGCCAGCGTGCGCTCGGAGGGCAGGCGCGCGCCGGGCCCGAAATCGCCCGCGGCAATGAGTTCGTAGATCTGTTTCGCCAGGCCGACATAGGACCGGTCGGCCGCTTCGGCGTCTGCCACGCGAGACGCGGGCGTGAGGGAGACGTCGGTCATCCAGTGTTCTCGAAAAACCGCTGGCCGCCCGTCGCGGCCACGCTGGCCGAAATGGTACACCACTTTGCACGGCCATCGGCTCGCGCGCCGGAATCTGCGACGCGGCGCGGCGTCGGCTGGCGCGCCGCAGTGGTAAACCACTATCCCGCCTCATTGGTTGACCAATTATATTTCTGGTGAACCAAGGCAGACGGACCACGCGTTCGCCGTCGCCGCATCCCGCAGGAGTCCGCTTTGAAAATGTCGTTCCGTTGGTATGGCGAGTCCGATCCGGTCCCGCTCCAGTACATCCGCCAGATTCCGGGCGTGACGCAGATCGTGTCGGCCATTTACGACGAGCCGGTCGGCGAGGTCTGGCCGCCGCACAAGATCGCCGCGCTCAAGGCGACGATCGAAGCCGCGGGCCTGCGTTTCGAGGTGGTCGAGTCGGTGCCCGTGCACGAGGACATCAAGCTCGGCAAACCCGGCCGCGACCGCCTGATCGCCAACTATCAGCAGACCATCCGCCATCTGGCTGCGGCCGGCGTGCAGGTGATCTGCTACAACTTCATGCCGGTGTTCGACTGGACCCGCACCGAACTGGCGAAGACGCTCGAAGACGGTTCGACCTGTCTCGCGTTCAGCACCGCGGAAGTGGAGCGCATCGATCCGAGCCAGGGCATTTCGCTGCCGGGCTGGGACGCGAGTTATCGCCCGGAGCAATTGCAGGCGCTGCTCGCGGACTATCGCGAGATCGACGAAGCGCGGCTGTGGGAGCACCTCGAATACTTTCTCAAGGCGATCGTGCCCGTGGCCGCCGAATGCGGCATCAAGATGGCGATCCATCCCGACGATCCGCCGCGCCCGATCTTCGGTCTGCCGCGCATCGTGAAGAATCGCGACGACCTCGCGCGCATCGTGAAGATCGTCGATCACCCGGCCAACGGCCTGACGCTCTGCTCCGGTTCGCTCGGCGCGGGCCCGCAGAACAACGTCGAAGCGCTGGTGCGCGAGTTCGGCGCGATGGGCCGCATTCACTTCGCGCACATCCGCAACGTGAAGATCACGCCCGAGGGCGATTTTGAGGAATCCGCGCATCTGTCGAGCTGCGGCTCGCTCGACATCGCGGCCATCGTGAAGGCGTATCACGACACCGGCTTCACGGGCTACGTGCGCCCCGACCACGGCCGCATGATCTGGGGCGAAACCGGCAAACCCGGCTACGGCCTCTACGATCGCGCGCTCGGCGCCGTGTATCTGAACGGGCTCTGGGAAGCGATGGACAAGGCGCCCTGACGCCGCACGAACAACAACGCCGCGCCCACGCAGGCGCGGCCGCCAGCCACGACCAACGAAGCGGAGACCTTCGATGCCAAGAATCCGATGGGCGATGATCCTCATGTGTTTCCTCGCCAACGTCATCAACTTCGTCGATCGCGCCAATCTCGCGATCGCGGCGCCCAGCATCCGCACGGACCTCGGGCTCGACGCCGTCGGCATGGGCCTCGTGCTGAGCGCGTTTTTCTGGACCTACGCGTTCCTGCAATTGCCCGCGGGCTGGTTCATCGACAAGGTCGGCGTGCGGCTCGCGCTCGCCTTCGCGGTGGGCTGGTGGTCGGTGTTCACGGTGGCGACGGGCGCCGCACGCGGGCTCGCGCAGCTCGTCGGCATGCGCCTGATGCTGGGCGTGGGCGAAGCCGCCGCGATTCCGTCGTTTGCGAAGGTCGCGTTCAACTGGTTTCCGCGTCGCGAACGCGGGCTCGCGAGCAGCATCTTCGATAGCGGCTCGCGCGTGGGCTCGGCGCTGTCGCTGCCGTTCGTCGCGTGGCTGATCTCCGCCGTGGGCTGGCGCGGTTCGTTCGCGGTCACGGGCGCGCTCGGCGTGGTCTGGGCGCTCGCGTGGTGGTTCATCTATCGCGACCCGGAGCGTTTTCGCGGCATCGCGCCCGCGCAGGTCGCCGCCTTGCTGGCCGAACGCGGCGTCCCCAACGCACCGGATGCACCGGATGCGCCGGACGCGCCGCGCGTGCGCTGGGTCGACCTGTTCCGCTACCGCACGGTGTGGGGCATGATGATCGGCCTGTTCTGCCTGAATTTCGCGATCTACTTCTTCATCACCTGGTTTCCGAGCTATCTGCTGCAATCGCGCGGTTTTTCGCTCGCGTCGCTGGGCACGCTCGGCATGCTGCCCGCGCTGCTCGCGATTCCCGGCGGCTGGCTGGGCGGCTGGGTCTCCGACACGCTGTTCAAACGCGGCTGGAGCGCCACCGCCGCGCGCAAGACCTGTCTCGTGGGCGGCATGATCGCGTCGTCGGCGATTGCGTTTTCGGCGCTCGTGCAGGACGTGTGGCTCTGTCTCGGGCTGTTCGCGCTCTCGTATGCGGCGCTGTCGTTCGCAGGCGCGAATGTCTGGACGCTCGTCGGCGAAGTCGCGCCCACGCCCGCGCATGTGGCCTCGCTCGGCGGCATCCAGAACTTCGCGGGCAATCTCGCGGGCATCTTCATCACCACGTTCACCGGCGTGATGCTGACGATCACCAGGGGCTCGTTCGTGGTGCCGCTCGTCGCGGCGGGCGTGCTGTGCCTCGTGGGCGCGCTGTCGTATCTCTTTCTGGTGGGCAAGGTCGAGCCGCTGCCGCCGCTCGCGCCGGCGCGCAACCGTCACGCGTTGAGCCGCGTGGCGCATTGAAGCGCGTCGCAGTCGTACGCGCCGACACACCTCGTTGCGCTCGCCTGTTTGCTTCGCGAGCGCAAGCCATCGTCCTATTTGTCTAAAGAATTCCCGCGCGATGCCGATATTCCATGCGGTTCGCCGTGCAAGCGCCGGTCAGAAAAGCGCGCGCGGCGTGGATTCCGCATGACGGTGGTGTGCATTGGACACAACAAAAAAACGGGTAATCGGGAGCTTGCTGTCGCTGGGGATATCGACGGGGACGTCGGCGGCATGCGCCATCAATACGCAGAGCGCGCTTTTCGCGCCCGCTGCGGCATCGGCCATTGCCACGCAAACTGACGTGGCTGACAAATTGGCGCCTGCCGCGCCGATCACGCCAATCCCGCCGCCAGCGCCGATCACGCCGACGCCCGGCCATTTCGCCTCGTTATCCGCCGACGGCGTGCGCCGCACGCTCGCCGCACTGGACACGCGCCCCGCCGCGCGGCCGCCCGACTATGGCATGCTCTGGACCGATACGATCGACGACGCCGACCGCCGCGCCGTCGCCGTGATCCACCGCACCACGATCGAACGCGCACCGCAATGATGTCGGCGGGCCACGCCGCCCGCGAGCTTTCCCTCACGTTCCATTAACGGGCGCCCGCTATACTGGGCGCCACATTCGTCTGACAAGTCGCCGGAGCGCGCGCCATGTGGTCATCCGTATTTCCCTCGCCGGTTGCACCCATCGAACGGAAGCGCTTCCATCTGCGCTCGCTTGAGCTTCAGCGGCCGCTCTCGTTCGTGACGATGGCGCTGTCGATCGGCACTTACGCGTTGTTCGCCGTCGCGCGGCTGCTGCTCGTCGATGTGCGCTATCCGTTCTGGGTCACCGTGCTCGCGGCCATCGGTCTCGTGCTGCTCGTGCTCGCGATTCCGCGCACGCGCACGACCGCCGAGTTCGGTTTCATCGGCGTGGCCTATGTGGTCATCATGCAGTGCGCGGCCAATACGCTCGTGCGCGGCACCGGCGCGCCGCTCGCGTGGATGCTGCCCGCCGTGGTGGCGATCACGCTGTGCGCCGCGCCGCTGTGGCTCACGCCGCGCCATTTCGTGGTCGGCAACGTGCTCTATTACGTCGCGACGCTGCCGTTCGTGCTCACGCTCTCGCCCGAGCAACTCGCGATCTTCGGCGTCTGGGTGACGATCTCGCTGAGCACCGCCGTGGTGTTTCATTTCGGCTTCTATCACTTCCGCTTTCGTCACTTCCGGCTCGAAGAAGAACTGACGACGCTCGCGGCCACCGACCCGCTCACGGGCGTGCAGAACCGCCGCGCGTTTCTCGACGCGGCGGCGCAGACCATCGAGCAGCGCACGGCCGACAGCCCGCCCGTCGCCCTCCTCTTCGTCGACATCGACCAGTTCAAGTCGATCAACGATCAGTTCGGCCACGGCGCGGGCGACAAGGCGCTCATGAACGTCGCGCAGACGATCGTCGCGCTCGCGCCCGCCGGCACGCTGATCGCGCGCATCGGCGGCGAGGAGTTCGTCGCGCTGATGCCGGAACAGGCCGACTGCCCGATTGAACGCTTCGCAGAATCGCTACGTGCCGAGATCGCCCGCCTGCCGCGACCGGAAGGTTTCGTGACCGCGAGCATCGGCGTGGCGCGGCTCGCGCACGGCGACACCGTCGCCTCGCTGCTCGAACGCGCCGACGAAGCGCTGTTCCGCGCCAAGCAGGCCGGCCGCAATCAGGTCGCGTTCGAGCGCGGCGTGCTGCGCGTGCCGGTGCGCAACACCGCGAGCGACGCGCCCGCGCCGCTGCGCGCGCGCGACCTTGCGAGCCATGCGATGCCGCATCTGCGCTGGCGCAACGTCACGCTGGTCTCGCATTTTCAGCCGCTCTGGAGCCTGCCGCGCGAGCAGTTGATCGGCGTGGAAGCGCTGCTGCGCGGCGAGGACGACGACCATCAGCTGGTCGCGCCCGTCGTGCTGTT
Source organism: Paraburkholderia tropica (assembly GCF_900109265.1). Taxonomy (GTDB): domain Bacteria; phylum Pseudomonadota; class Gammaproteobacteria; order Burkholderiales; family Burkholderiaceae; genus Paraburkholderia; species Paraburkholderia tropica. The sequence goes on along the minus strand of NZ_FNZM01000003.1, from coordinate 271,511 downwards.
CGGCGGCCTCACGCCCGACGAGCTGATGGCGCTCGACGTGCTCGCGCACCAATGCCATCTGCGCAGTGTCGGCGCGCAGTTGCCCGAGGGCGCGCGCCTGTTCCTGAACGTGCTGCCGTCCACCTTCGTGCGGCCCGGCTACGAACTGGAACTCGCGAGCCTCGTGCACGACGCGGGCCTCGACACCGGCGACATCGTGCTCGAACTGCTCGAAACCGACGACGCCGATCCGAACGAACTCTCGCTCGCCGCGAACCGCTATCGCGATTGCGGTTTCCTGATCGCCGTCGACGACTTCGGCGCGCGCTATTCGAACCTCGACCGCCTGCTGCGCATCCAGCCCGATCTTGTGAAGCTCGACGGCGAATTGATCCGCGCGCGCAACCGGCGCTCGGGCCGTCCGCTGCTGCGCGACCTCGTCACGTTGCTGCATCAGGCGGACATCGTCGTCGTGGTCGAAGGCGTGGAAACCACCGAAGAACTGGTGCTCGCCGTGGAAGCCAAGGTGGATATCGCGCAGGGTTATCTGCTCGGACGGCCGAGCGCGTCGCTCGCGCCCGGCGGCGCGGCGCCCACGCGTATCGATCATGCGTTCGACGTAGTCGCGCTCGCGCGCTCGACGCGCATGGGCCAGTTCGATTCGACGATCCGCCCGTATCTCGACGCGCTCACCGACGCGGGCAGGCAGGTCGAATCGGGCGTGCCGTATCCGGTTTCGCTGGCCGCGCTGCTCGCGCGTCCGCTGTGTCTGCGTGTGTTCGCGCTCGGTCCGACCGGCCGCGCGACGCTGTTCGAAGCGCGCGGTGCCGCCGATGCGCCGCCCGTCAATCATCTCTATGGCGACAAGCGCACGAGCGCGGTCGTGAGCGGACGCTGGGACCATCGCGCGTTCTTCTGGAAGGCCGTGCGCCAGCGCGGCAGCGCCGTCTACTCGGGGCCGATGCTGTCGCCGATCACGAGCAATCTGTGCATCATCGTGTCGATCGCGCTGCGTGTGAACGACATGCAGGTGCTGCTCGCCGTCGAACTCGACTGGGCCACGCCGGGTTTGCCGTGGCCCGAGGCGGCTTGAAGCGGCTTGAACGCGCGCTGAAATAAAACGGCCCGATGCGTGGTGCGCATCGGGCCGTTATTCTGGAGCCGACGAACCGTCCGCGTCAGTCCGATGTCGCGAGGAACGGCGACGAGAACGCGCGCGGCGGGAACGGTTGCGAGCCCGACTGCGGCGAGAAGCTGTAGCGCAGATACACGGCGGCGAGCCACTCGCGATACTGATACGCGTTGCCGAGCGAAGCCATCGCGCCGACCGCGAGCTGCGGCCCGAGCTGATACTCGCCGCTCGCGTAGACCGAGTACGCGAAGCCGGTCTTGCTCTGCCCCGGATAGGTCGCGTCCGGGTCGAGCGTGGCGGCGGCGGAGCTCACGCTGTTCATGTTGCTCCTGGCCGCGCCTTGCAGGCCTGCATCGAGCGGGAAGTACGGCACCGCATCCTCGCGATAATGCTGCACGCCGATCGAGCCCTTCAGATCGAACGAGAACGGCCCGTTGCGGCCCGCGTATTCGACCGGCAGGTTCAGGATCACGTACTGCTGCGGACTGAAGTAGCCGCCCTGACCGTAGGTGTAGTACGACTGGTTCTTGTCGAACATCATCCACGTGGTGTTCACGCCCACCGTGAAGGTCTGGTCGGCGTCCTTGTAGACGCGCGTGTAGAAACCGCCGCCCGCCTTGCCGCCGACGTTGTCTTCCACATGGTGGCCGTTGTAGAACATGGCCTCGCCGTTCACGTAGAGGCCGTTCGTGCCGTCGTCCCACGACAGCGCGGCGCGGCCGCCCGATTTCATCACGCCGCCCCATTCGAGGTTCGCGCCCGCGTCGCGCGCGCCCGCGTAGGACAAGAGACTGTCGGTGACCGCGCGGCGCGTGATGGCGAGCGAGTACGAGACCTTGTCGGTGATGCCGCCGTCGTATTCCGCGCCCGCCGTCACGTTCTGATAGCGGAAACCGACCGGCGTCGCGCCGATGTCGGCCTTCACCGACTTCGTTTCATAGCCGATCGAGAGACCCACGCCGCTCGCCGTCTGCGAGCCGAAGCCGCTGCTGCCGGCCTTGCTGCCGCTGAGGCCCGAGCCGAAGCGCGCGAGCGTCGGCAGGTCGGTGGCGGCCGTGCCGGCGTCGAGCGTCACGGGCGTCGCCGTCACGACGATATGCCCATTGCCCGTCTTGATGCGGCCTTCGATCGGCGCTTCGATATCGGTGAGATTCGAGAGGCCGTCCTCGCCCGTGCGGTTGCGGAAGATCACGCCGCCCGAGATCGTGCTCGACTGCTCGCGGTTGATCTGCGCGAGTTCGTCGGCGACACCAAGCGTCTGCGAATTCGCGATCTGTTGCGGCGTGGGCGTGGCATTCGCGGCAGCGGCGGCAGGCGGCGCATACGGCTGCGCGTAGCCCGCGGGCGGCTGCGGAATGTAGGCCGGCGCGCCGTATTGCTGCTGCGCGTACGGCGGTTGCGGCATGTAGCCGCCTTGCTGCGGGTAGCCTTGCTGCGGATAACCGCCTTGCGCGTACGGCTGCGGCGCGTAACCCTGTTGCGGATACGGCTGCTGCGGATACCCACCCTGCGCGTAACCCTGCTGCGGATATTGCGGGTAGCCGCCCTGCGGATACCCACCCTGCGGATACGGCTGCGCGTAGCCCTGCTGCTGGGCGTACGCGGCGCGGTTATTCGCCTGCTTGTTCTTCGACGTGCGCTTCGACGTACGCGACGACGGCACAGCGGGCTGCGCATAACCGCCTTGCGCGGCCTGAGCGGCGGGCGACATCGGCCAGGGCGTCGCGGCATACGGCTGCTGCGGATAACCCTGCGGATACGCCTGTTGCTGCGGATAGCCGCCCTGCGGATACGCCTGCTGCTGCGGATAGCCACCCTGCGGATACCCGCCCGGCGCGTATTGCGCATACGGCTGCAACGGCTGCGCCGTCGCGGGGCCGCCCGACGCGCTGGAGCCGGACGTATCCGGCCCATAGCCGTCCGTCGATCCGGCGGGCGCCTGGTAGCCCGAGGTGGAGCCGGCGGGCGGCGCCACATAAGGTGCAACATACGGCGCGGGCTGCGCCGGAGGCAGGGAAATAGGCACGGTCGGTACAGGAGACGAAAGTTTGGACCACGACGGCGAACTCGGCGCGGGCGTCGCAAAAGCGCTCGCGCCGCTCGTCGCGCCCGCCGTGTTCGCGTCGCTGGCGGCATCGACCGCCGTCTTGCCCTCGAAGGGATTGGTGCCCGGCAGCGGATTCGCGCCCAGCGGACGGCTGAGCGCTTCCCAGCCGCGCGGCACGTTGGCGGCGCGTCCGGTCGCGGCCGGCCGCGCGCCGACAGGCGTCGTGCTCGCGACGAGCGACTGCTTGAGATACTGCGCGGCGAGCGTGAGCTTGCCCTGCGCGCGATACATGCGGCCCACGGCGGCCAGCGTTTCGGGATCGTCGGGCGCGCTGCGCAAGGCCGTATCGGCGAGTTGCCCGGCGTAGTGCCAGGACTTCGCGCCCGCCGCCGCGTAGAGCGCCGCCAGTTGCAGGCCGTGATCGTCGGGGCGGCGCGCCAGCGCGATGCGATAGCACTTGAGCGCGTTGGCCGGATCGCCCGCCGACGAATAGAGCCGCGCGAGCGACGCCTGCAAGTCGGGGTTGTCGGGCATCGCCGCGAGCCACGGCGCGATCACCGAATACGCACCGGCGAGATCGCCGCTCGTGCGCACGGCGTCCGCGCGGCGCACCACGATCGCGAGATTGAGGTTGTCGAAGTCGGTGCGCTGGTCGGGCGTGAGCTGCATCGTCTGCAGGCGCTGCATGACCTGGCCGAGCATCTCGTCCTGATGGCTCGCGAGCAGAATGCCCGCGTACTGCAGTTGCAGGCCCGCATCGCCGGGCGCCGCCGACATCGCGCCTTGCACGAGCCACAGCGCGCGGTCGGGCGCGCCCGCGGCGACATAACCGCCCGCCAGTTCGCCGATCAGCGCCGGATTCGCCTGCGCGACCGGCTCCGCGCCGCTCAGCAGCGCGAGCGCCTGCTGACGCTGCCCGCGCTTCGCCATCTGCGTCGCGAGATCGACTTGCTGACCGAGCCACAGCCGATGCTGCAACTCGGCCATCGCCGTCGTGCGCTTGTCGGCGGGAATGCGGTCGAGCATCTGCAGGCCGTTGCCGTAGTCGCGCGTCTGCTCGGCGAGCAGCGCGCTCGCATAGAGCGCGTCGACCATGTCGGGATGCGCGGCGATCAAGCCGTCCATCATGCTGCGCGCGGTGCCCACCGCGCCCTGGCGCACGTAGATGCGCGCGAGGTCGAGACGCAGCCACGGATCGTCAGGATTGCTGACGAGCGCGCTTTCGAACAGGCTGCGCGCGCGGCCCAGATCGCCCTGCGCTTCGGCGGCGCGCGCCTGGGCCGCTTCGGCCGTGCCGCGCAGACGGTCGAGACCGCCCGCCTTGCTCTGCTGTTCGGTCGTGAGCTGGTTCGCGAACTGCAGCGCTTCGTCGCCGCGCCCTTGCGCCGCGAGCGCGCCGACGAGCCCGCGAATCGCGTCGGGGTTGTCGGCCTGACGGCGCAGCGCCATGCGATACGCCTGCTCCGCGCCCTGCGGATCGTGATTGGCCAGCAGCAGCTCGCCGAGCATCACCTGGGCCGTCACATCCGAAGGATTGAGCGCAATCGCGCGCTCGAACAGCGACTTCGCTTTCGCAACTTCGCCGTTGCTCTGCGCGCCCAGCGCCTCGCTGGTGTAGGTCCAGTACGAGGCGCTTGCGAGCGCCTCGCGCCAGCGCGCCGGATTGCCCGCGCGCGACGCGCGTTCGAGGTAATTGCGCGCCTCGGGAAAGTGTTCCTGCTTCAGTTCGACCACGCCCATGCCGCCGAGCGCGTCGGCGTCGTTGGGCGAGTTCGCGAGAATCGCCGAAAAACGTGCGCGCGCCGTCGCCAGATCGTTGCGGTCGAGCGCGGCGAAACCGTCGGCGACCGCGCGGCCGCGCGCATCGTTCGCCTGATCCTGAGCGGCGCGCTCGCGCGTGGCCTGATCCTGCACGACCATGCTTTCGTAGCGCGCCTTCACGGCGGGATCGTCGGGCGAGAGCTTCAGATAGGCATCGAAACTCGGCTGATCCGAGGGCCGCGCCGCGAGCCACAACAGCGCCTGACGCCAGCTCTGACGCGCCTGCGGTCCGACCTTGCTGTCGTTGGCGAGCACCTGCAGACGCGCGATGCCGTCGCGGCGCGTGGTGTCGCGATACGTGAGGTGCTGCGCGTAGGCGAGCGCATAGCGCGGATCGTCGGGATTGTCGCGCGCGAGCTGGTCGAGGCCCTTGCGCGCCTCGTCCCAGCCGTTGGGCGTGGCCGCGAGCGCCTGGTAATACTCGAGCCGCAGTTGCGGCGTGGCGGGCACGCCGTTGAGCGCCTTCTGATACTGCTCGACCGCCGACGCGCTCTTGCCCATCTGCGCGAGACGCCGCGCGTCGTTCACGGTCTGGTCGCGCGGGCTCGATTGCCCGAGGCGGCGGCCCAGATCGTCGATGCCGGGATAGTTCGGCGCGACCTGGCGCAGTTGTTCGAGATAGGACTCGGCGCGGCCGCCGTCCTTGCGGTCGGCCATCACCATGCCCATGCCGAGCAGCGCGTCGGGCTGCTTTGCGTCGAGGCGCAGCACCTTTTCCCACGCCTGCTCCGCGAGGTCGCCGCGGCCATGCGCCTGCCAGTACTTGCCCTGATCGATGAGCGCCTTGAGCGCGTCGTCGGCGGCGCGCGCGAGCGGCGCGTGCGAGAACGCAACCACGCCCGCCAGCGCGAGCGTGAGCGCCAAAGCGCCGAGCGGCTTGCGCGGGGTGGGCTTCTTCTGCATCGGTTCTGTCGTTTTACTTGTCTTCGGCAACGCGCCGCGTGAGCGGATCGAGCGCGAGGTTATCGGCATGCGCCCTCCCACGCGGGCACGAGCCGCCCGTTCGCGTCGAAGCGATAGCGGCCTTCCACCGCGCCCGCGCCGAACAGGCCGAGCACGCGGTCGTAGTACACCGGTTCGCGGCCCGGCGTCGCGCCGTCGAGCGCGGCAAGACGCGAGCGGGCGAGCGCGAGGCTTTTCGTGTCGCCGAGCGCCGCGAAATACGGCGCGAGCGCGCCCCAGTAGCTGAGCGGCCCTTCGCCGCTGCCGACGCCCGTTGCGGCCGCCACCTTCTCGGGCGGCACGCCGGTTTGCGCGACGCGATCGGCCATGCCGCGCACGGCGTTCAGCCAGGGCTTCGCGAGCGGGTCGGCGGCATTCGCGAGACCGGCCCAGAGATAGACGCGAATGGCGTCGTAGCTGCCGACGTCGCCCGTTTTCGGATCGACGACGAACTGCCCCGCGTGCCACGCCGCCCAGTCGGGCGCGAAGCCGCGCGGCGCGGTGCCGGAAACGAGCTTGTAGCCGTTCTGCGCGAGCGCGCTCCACGGGCCGCCCTTGAGCGCGCTCGCGAGACCGCGCAGCACGGGCAGCGGCGAATAGCTCGGATTCAGGCGCGTGACGTCGCCGTTGACGAAACCTTGCGGCCCCGGCAGCAGCATCGGGCCGAGGCCCGCGAAATCGCTCACTTCGCGTTTGGCGATCTGCGCCGCGAGCGCGGTGCCGAGCGCCGTGTATTCGGGCGCGCGCCACAGGCGTCCCGCTTCGAGCAGGTCGTAGGCGATCCACACGTCGGAATCGGAAGCCGGATTCGGATCGATCACGCCCCAGCTGCCGTCCGGTTTATGGCCCCACTGCCACGCGGGCAGACGCACGTTGTCGGCGTCGAACTGGCCGCCCGCGAGATTGGCGCGCAACCAGCCGAGCATGCGGTCGAAGCCCGCGCGGTCGTTGGCGACGAGCGCGAAGAACATGCCGTAGGACTGGCCTTCCGAAGTGGTCTGCTGGACCGGCGTGGTGGCGTCGAGCACGCGTCCGTCGGCTTGCACCGTGCGCGTCATGAAGGCGCGATACGCCGGCCAGTCGCCGCACGCCGGCGCCGGGGCAGACTGCGCGCGGGCCGGGCCCGCCGCCGTGGCGCACAGCAGCGCGACGGCCAGCGCCGACGCCGCCAGCGGCGAACGCGCGCGGCGCGCGGTGCCTCGTGGGCTCGGTTGGGTCGGCATCATGTCAGTCCTTGAGGCGGCGCGCGGCGATGCCGCGCAGCACGCGATAGAACAGCGCCGCGATCACGATCGCCGCGAGCACGCCCGCGAGCAGCAGCAACAGCGGATGCGACGACAGCACCCAGCGCGCGTATTCGAGCGGCGAGAGCTTGCCGACGTAGTAGGTGTCGCCGTTCGACGTCACCGTGACCGAGCGGCCGTGCACGACGGCCATCGCGCCCTGAAGCTGCGGCAGCACGTCGGCGTCGAGCAGCGCCGAGGTCATGTCGGCTTCGGACTCGCCCGGCGAGCTGATCAACGCGACCACGCTGCGGCCCGACTTGAGCGGCGACTCGAAACCCGCGATCAGCGCGCTGCCGCCGTTGCTCACAAGCGAGAGGTCGGCGCGCGCGGGCGTGCGTTCCGCACCGTGCGAGCCGTGCCACCAGTCCTCGACCTTGAAGCCGATGTCCGAGAGCGTGAAGGTGCTGGTGTCGCCATCGCTCGAAAACGGCATCGACTTCGCCCAGCGTTGCAGCAGCGGCTGACGGCCGGGGCCGCCGAGCAGCAGCAGGTCTTTATCCGCGAGACGGTCGATGTCGCCGGGACCGGCCACCGTCACGCCCGTGACCGGATAACCCGTCGACTCGCCCATGCGGCCCATCGCCAGCAGGAACAGGCTGTAGTCGCCCGAGGTGGGATCGTCGGGCAGGATCGCGGCCGTCTGCGAGAGGTCGGCCATGCGCGTGAACGGGAAGCCGCTGTTCGCGAACGCGGCCAGATCGGGCAGCGCCATGTAGTGCGGGAATGACGACAGGTCGATGGTCGAATCGGGATCGATCGAGCCTTCCACGTTCGGCATCAGGCGGCCCGAGCATTCGCCCGTGTTCGGGATGTCGTAGAAGTAATGCAGGCGCAGTTGCGAGCGCGGCGTGAGCAGCAGCGGCGGCACGTAGACGATGCGGCGCGTCACGCCCGTGGTGTACGCCTGCGCGCCGAAGCGGCCGAGGAAATGGCCGAGGCTGAAGCGCGACGGATCGACGGCCGGAATTTCCAGCGCCTGCACGAAGCTGTTGTTGACGCTGATGTTCAGCGACGAGCGGTCCGGACGCGGACGCACCGTGTAGCGATAACGCAGGTCGAGCGGCGCGCCCTTCGTGTTCCACATGAACATGTCGGGCGGCACGTGCAGATTGATCGCGATCGCACCGGCGTCGTAGCCGGTCACGGACAGCGCGCGCTCGTCGGCCAGTTCGCCGAAGCGCACCGGACGATTCGACGGCAGCCAGTTCGGCGCGTCGTACGGCGTGCGCGGCTTGAGCGTCACCAGTTGGCCGATCGTCACGCTGGTGCCGGAGAGCGTGTTCTGGCCGAGCGCGAGCGCGCTGGCCGCGGTCTTCAGTTCCTCGCCGTTGCGGCCGAGCACGAGCAGCAGTTCGCCGCGCGCGGGCGCGGCGCGTTCGGCCACCGCGATGGTCGGGCCGCTGATGGCGGGCAGCGTCACGCCGTCGAGATGCGAGTCGGCGAGCGCGAACACCACCGCGTTGCCCGAGAGCGGCGCGTTGCCCACTTGCGCCGGGAAGACCGCGCCGCGATAACCCGCCAGCGAGCCGAACCACGAAGCCAGCGTGCCCGCGGCTTCGAGCGTGGCCGCGTCGGGCTTCGCCGCGAACACCATCGGCAATTCGAGCCGGCGCACGTCGCGGCGGTCGAAGAACGGCTGCGGCAGCGCGCCCAGATCGGGCTTCGTCGGCAGCGAGGCGTAGGTCAGATCGAGCGAACTCGCGTTGCTGACCGTGGCCCAGAGCGCGGAATTCGCGGGATCTTCGCAGCTGCGCGTGTAATGGCCGATCAGCTGCACGTTCAGGTGATTGAACTCGGTGATGAAGCGCGGATCGAGCGGCACGTCGCGCGCGACGGTGGTGCCGCCCTGCGATTGCGGCACCGGCAGCGTCGCGGCCACTTCGCCGTTGATCAGCACCTTGAGCTGCGAAAGCTCGGGCAGCAACGCGGGCGAATAGCTGTAGATCAGATGCAGCGTGGCGCCGGTCACGACTTCGTCGTTACGCACCGAGAACGGCACGCCGTTCTGGCCGTCGGTGCCGCGCAGTTGCAGCGGATCGAGCGCGCCGAGGTCGGCGAACGTGAGCGTCTGGCGACGGCCGCCGGGCACCAGCGTGCCGGGATTCGCGGTCGTCGGCGGACGCATGCCCAGCAGCTTCTGCTGCTCGGGCGGCAGCGGCGGCGACGGCAAGGCGAACGCGGGCTGCGCGCCCGCTTGCGGATCGAAAGTCTGCGCGGGACCGGGCGGCGGCGCGGAACCGACCGAGGTCGCGCCGTCGGCGGCGCTGTGGTTCGCGCCCGGCAGTGGCGGCGGCGCGTCGCTCGGCGTGGAGGATTTCGCGGCGGCGTTCGTGGCATTCGCTGCGTTCGTGGCATTCGCCGCGGTATTGGCCGATGCCGCCATCGCCATCGGCGCGAACGTCATGAACGGCGCGGCGCACAGCTGCACGGCGAGACCGCAGACGAGCGCGCGCGCGAGGCGCGGCAAACGCTGCGCGCCGGTTGCCGGCATCGCGTCGAAGTCCTGCGCGCGCTGTGCATCGATGCGAGGCGCCGCGAGACGCGCGCTCCCCTGCTCGCCCGAACGCGCGGGCGGGCGTGACAAACCGCTCCCTTTCTTCATGTGTCTTAGCTGTCTTGTTGTCCGGTCCGCTTGCCGCCGCGCTTTCCCCAGGCGCGCAAGTCCGCGTATAGATGCTGGAAGAGGCCGCCGATACCGCCGAGGCCCGCTCCGAGCACGTTCGAGAGCGCGCGCAGCGGGGCGTCGGCCTGACGGCCCTCGGCCCAGCCGGTCCACGCATCGGCGCGCGAAAAGGTCGTCTTCACGAAATCGAATTCCTGCGCCTTCGTCATTTCGAGGAACTGCAGGCCGGCGCGCCCCGGCGCCGAAAAGCTCACGGTCGCGCGAAACGCGTATTCCTCGTCGCCGCGAAACAGCGACACCGTCACCGTTTCATGCAGCGGAATCGCAATGTTCTGCGGCAGCGCCACGCCCACGCCGCCCTCGGAGTAATCGAGCGTCTCGCACGCGAGCGTGCGGCCCGTGCCGAAACGCAGCATCACCGGCATCTTCATGGCCACGCGGTGCACCGCGCGCACCTGCTTGTGCTCGTTGGCGGCGGCCACGCTCGCGCCGAGAATCAGCATGTTGTAGGCCGTCCACGCGAGGTTCAGCAGCGTCGTGTTGACCACGCTCTTCACGTGCCAGTACGCGTGGATATGCCAGAGCCCGACCAGGAAGCCGATCAGGTTCAGCATCAGCAGAATCAGGTACGGGCGCGAGATCGCCCAGTCGAAATAGTTCTCGGCGATCTTGCCGCCCTTCGCCGTCACGTTGAACTTGCCGAGCTTCGGGTTGATCAGCGCGAGCAGCGTGGGCGCGGTGATGTACGACGCGAGCACCGACTCGTAGACCTCCGCCCAGAACGAATGGCGGAACTGGCTCTGCATGCGCGAGTTCGTGACGTTCGCATGGAACATGTGCGGCAGCGCGAACAGCGCGATGGTCGCCGCCGACGCCTGGATCACGTGCGCGCCGAAGAACAGGAACGAGAGCGGCGCGGTGAGGAACACGAGACGCGGGATGCCGTAGAAGAAGTGCATCATCGCGTTCAGATAGCACAGGCGCTGGCCGAACGAGAGGCCCTTGCCCATCAGCGGATTGTCGACGCGGAAAATCTGCGTCATGCCGCGCGCCCAGCGAATGCGCTGGCCGATGTGGCCCGAGAGGCTTTCGGTCGCGAGACCGGCGGCCTGCGGAATCGCCAGATACGCCGTGGTGTAGCCGAGCCGATGCAGCTTGAGCGCGGTATGCGCGTCCTCGGTCACGGTTTCCACGGCAATGCCGCCGATCTCTTCGACCATCGAGCGGCGCAGCAGCGCGCACGAGCCGCAGAAGAACGTGGCGTTCCAGAGATCGTTGCCGTCCTGCACGAGGCCGTAGAACAGCTCGCCTTCGTTCGGCACCTTGCGGAACGTGCCGAGATTGCGTTCGAACGGATCGGCGGAAAAGAAGTGGTGCGGCGTTTGCAGCATCGACAGCTTCTTGTCGCGCAGAAACCAGCCGAGGCAGACCTGCAGAAACGAGCGCGTGGGAATGTGGTCGCAGTCGAAGATCGCGAAGTATTCGCCGTCGGTGATCTTGAGCGCTTCGTTGATGTTGCCCGCCTTGGCGTGGCGGTTGTGCGCGCGGATCGTCCAGTTCACGCCCACTTCCTCGCAGAAGGCCTTGAAGTCGGGACGGCGGCCGTCGTCGAGCACGTGGATCGAAAGCTTGTCGGACGGATAGTCGAGCGCGAGCGCCGCGTAGATCGTGGGCTTCACGACCGAGAGCGGTTCGTTGTAGGTCGGAATGAAGATGTCGACGGTCGGCCAGTCGGCGCGCGAGGCGGGCAGCGGCACCGGCTTGCGCTTGAGCGGCCAGGCGGTCTGGAAGTAGCCGAGCATCAGCACGAGCGCGGCGTAGACTTCGGCGGACACCAGCAGCAGGCCCCAGACGGCGTCGAGCGGACGCGTCCAGTACGTGGTTTCCGTGAGACGCCAGTACATGTAGCGGCCCGAGGCGATCACGGAGAGCATGATCATCACGAGCGTGGCGTAATGACCCGCGAAACGCCGGAAGAACAGCGCGCAGACGAAGCAGCAGATCGCGAAGATCAGTTGCTCGCGGTCGGGCAGCGGCACCGTGAAGACGAAAAACAGCGCGCACAGCGAGAACACCGTGAGGAGCGCCATCACCGGCAGGCTGCCCCAGAAGCGCGCGTCGGCGAAACGCTCGAGGCGCGACGTGCCCTTGCCGCCGTCTTCCTGCGCGCCCGCGCCGGGACCCGACTCGATCGTGCTCATGCCACGCTCCTGCGCGACGGCGCGCGATCCGACTCCAGCGCGTTCAACAGCCATGCGCCGAACGCGCGCATGTCGGCGGCGGCCTGGCACAGCGGGTCGTAGCGCACGACCGTGGTGTTGCAGGCGAGCGATTCGCTCACGCCTTCGTCGTCGTGCACGACGCCCGGAAACATGTGGTCGCCGAGCATGTCGCGCAGCACGCGCAACACGTCCTTGTTGAGCTGGCGCGACTGATCGACCTGATTCACCACATAGCCCTCGCCGCGAAACTCGGGGCGCGGCGCGGCGTAGGCGTCGATCATGCGTTGCATCTGCGGGATCGCGGCGTACGACGCGGCGTCCGCGAGCACCACGTTGACCGCGAAATGCGCGGCGGTGAGCGCGGCGCGCGTGTACGCGGACGAGCCCGGCGGCGTGTCGATCACGACGATGTCCGGTGCGTCGAGGCGCAGCGACTCCAGACCGCGCAGCAGCCATTGCGGGTTTTCGTCGAGATGGCGCTCGAACAAATGCTGTTCTTCTTCGATCAGCGCGCCGAACGCGAGCACCACCACGCCGTCGCTGCCGTCGACCATCGCGCTCTGCCAGGGCGCGCCCGTGAGCGCCGCGCGCGACAGGCCGTCGACGCTGTCGAGCGGCACGCCGAAATACAGGCGCAGCGAGTTCTGCGGGTCGAGATCCACCGCCACCACATGGCGGCCCTGCGCCGCGAGCACCGAGGCGAGATTCGCCGCGACGGTCGTCTTGCCGACGCCGCCTTTCGCCGACACCACACTCACCACTTTCATGGCCCGCTCACTCCCTTGAGAAACCACGGACGGCGCGGCGCGGCTTCACTGCTGCCATCACGGTTGCCGGTGTTGCTGTTTTTACCGATGTTGCCGACGTTGCCGCCCCGCAGCCGGTCGAACAGATGGTTCAGGCGTGCGGGCGCGGCGTCGGGCGCCGGTGCGTGCGGACGCGCGCCACCCTCGCCCGCACCCACGCGGCCGAAGAGTTTCTTCAGCGGCGTGGCGTCGACGGCGGTGGTCGCATCGATCGCATCGATCGCACCCCGCGCGGCGAGAGCACGCGGCGTGCCTGAGACGCGCGAGGCATCGGCTTGAATGGCGGGCGACGGGTTGAGCATTGGCGCTGCGGCTTGCACCGGCGCCGGCTTTTGCATCGACGCGAAAGCCGGCGCGCCCGCTGCGCCCAGCGCCGACGCCGGTTGCGCAAAGCGCGGCGCGAGCGGAGGCAAAGCGCGCACCGCTTCCGTCGACGCTTCGTTCGCCGCCGCATTCGTTGCGCTTACGTTCGTTGCGCTTACATCAGACGTATTCGCGGCGGACCCAGACGGCGTCACGTCGCCGGTCGCGGGAATCGCGAAAGCGAGCGGCGCGGCATCGGCTTGCGCATCGGCGGCCGATACAGTTTGCGAGTTCGGGTCGGCTTTCGCATCGCCTTTCGCTTCGTCCTGTGCACCGCGCAAGGCGGGCGTCGGCGAAAAACGGAATGCACTGCTCGTGGGCGCAGCGGGCTTTTCCTTGCGGATGACCGGCGGCACGTCGCGGCGCGGCGAGCGCGTGAACAGCGGCGCCGACTGGCGCAGCGTCGCCTGGGTGTCGTCGCGCTGGGCGCGCGGCAACTTCACGCGCAGTTCGGGCGCCTGCGGTGCGCCGGGCTTCGCTTCCGCCGCCGACAGATCGACCTCACGCGGATCGATCATGCCGAGCAACGGCCAGCGGCCGCGCGCATCGCGGGCCTCGTTTTCCATACGGATTTCCCGATAACTGCTCGCGTCTCCGCCGAACCGGTCGAAGAGCGCTTTGACATCGCGCGAGGTGCTCATGAGACGACTCACTGGCCGTGGCCAAAATCAAGGACTGACAAAACGGTACGAGCTCATTGCACAAGCTCGGTAAAAGCTGCCGATCACAACCGGCAACCCGAAACGCGCGCCGCACGTTCATCGCGCGGCGACGCGCGCCGGAGCAACGCGCGGGCGACAGGTGTCTATAACGGCACGCGCGGCGCCCGACTTCAGGCTGTTGCGCGCGCGAGACGGAATTCGACGACGAAACCTTCGTCGGGCACGTCCGCCTGCGCCACCACCAGTTCGGCCGCGCCCATGGCGTCGAGCCAGGCCTGGTAGCAGCCTTGCAGGAAGGCGGGCGTCCAGGCGAGCGCCGCGCCGCCGAACGCCGCGAGCGGCGCGCCGTAATGGATGATGCGCAGGTAGTCGCCTTCGTCGGCGAGTTCCACGTAGCCCCACTGAATGCCCGACCAGTGCGCATTCAACGCATCGGCGAGGTCGTCGGTGGACTCGCACGGCGGCAACGCATGGCTTTCGGCGAAACGCGCGCCGACGCGGAACATCAGTTGACGCAGTTCGTCAGGGCTCAGCTGGGACTCGAATTCCGCGGCGAGGGCCCGCAACAGGCCGCGCCACTGGGGGGAAAGATGTTGCTCAAGCAGAAAATCGACGACGGTCGGCATGGGCAGGCTGGTCCAGTTCAGGTCGGAAACGCAAAGGTTTTGCACACTTCGCAACACGGCGTTCGTGGCTCGCACGTGACGTGCCACAGGCCCCCGCCTGACTACCGCGCGCATTGAAAGCTATTTGAAATATCGAGCGCAGTCTGATAAGCAATCGCAACATTTCAGACTAAGCCTTGAAATGTTTCATACAAAATCAGCACCGCCTTCTCGGAAGCCGAAGTATAACGCACGCATATATTGTTAATCCGACGATATTTCTGCCAAACGCTTGATAGCTCCCCTTTTAGAGACAGCCGGCGTTACCGATTCTTTCATCCGACTGTCACTTTTTTGTAATACGAAAATGCCGCACGATCGTTCGCCGGAACGGCTGTCGGACGGGCGTGTGGCGCGGATCCGGGGTGCGGCATCGCGCCGCGCCGCCGGACCATTCGCCGCTCGCGGAATGCTCTTATGTGAGCACGATTCATCTCGATGGCGGGAATAGTGGCGCGTAATGACGAATCGTTATTCATCTCGTCGAATAATTCGCGACGGACAGACGGTATTCAAAACGAATGAGAACGCCGCCCGCATGCCGCCTCGCGCAGAAAGATTGCGTAAGAGGCAGACGATAGATTGAGTAAGAAGCAGTCTCGATAAGTCAGGGAACCGCTTTTTTGCGATGCAGGACGCATTTTGAGACGACTTCGTCGCGTGCGCGTCTTGCCCGCCGGTCTTAATGCATCGACGCCCCGCATTTGGGATTTTATTTATTGAAAAAAGGAAAGTCCGCACTGAATTGGCGCGTAAAGTCCAGCGATTTAATTAATCGAATTGCTTTCTGCGCCTTTAATGTGGAAATGACGCGTTCTAAGCATGCTGGAACAGAGCATACTTGATTGTCGGCGCGCGTTTTTTCATCGGGAGACCTGTCATGCAAACCGGATTCGCCACGGGCTTTTCGCACGTCAAACCGCAGGACACGGATTTCAAGGGCGGCGGCCTGCGCGACTTCTTCGTCTATCGCGACCTCGGCATTACCGAGGCCACGCACGGCAAAGTGGTCGCGCAGCTCGTCAGGGCCAACGAAGCGCCCGAAGCCGGCACGGGCTGGCATCGCCACGAGGCGGACTTCCATATCGTCATCATGCTCAAGGGCTGGGCGCGCTTCATGTATGGCGATCGCGAAACGCTGGTCGAGGCGGGCGATTGCGTGCATCAGGCGCCGGGCATCGCGCATTTCCTGTTCGATTATTCGCCCGACATGGAGTACCTGGAGATCGTGAGCCCCGCCGACTTCAAGTCGATCGACGTGGACGCGCCCTGCGAGGTGCCCGCGCCCACGCCGTGGCGGGAGGACGCGGCACCAGCGGCGCCGTGACGCGGCGGCGCGCCGTCGCGCCGCTTGTATCGACGTCTAGGCCTGCGCGGCGCGCGCGATGACGGCTTCCGCGTGCGCTTCGGCGGCGAGCAGCGCGCCCAGCGTGACCTGACCCGCGTCCGCGGTGGCCGACGTCGTCGAAGCCGCGCCGATGCGCCGCGCGCGCGGCTCGTGATCGTGGATCGTCGCGCGCACCAGCGGGTAGATCTGCGTGTCCCAGCGGCGTCCGTTGAACACGCCGTAATGCCCCGCGCCGGTCTGCACGTGATGCGTCTTCATATAAGGACGCAGGCCGGAGCACAACTCCTGCGCGGCCACCGTCTGACCGACGGCGCAGATATCGTCTTTTTCGCCTTCGATCGTGAGCAATGCGGTGCGCCGGATCGCATGCGGTTCGACGAGGCGCTCGCCCACCTTCAGCTTGCCGAGCGGCAGCGCGTACTGCTGGAACACCGCGCTGACCGTCTCCAGATAGAACTCGGCCGTCAGGTCCGTGGTGGCGAAATATTCGCGATAGAACACGCGGACCGCGTCGGCTTTCGCGGGGTCGCCCTTCGCGCGCTCGTGGCGCATCTCCTCGAACGAGGCCAGATGTCGCTCCAGATTCATCGACATGAACGCGCTCAACTGCACGAAGCCCGGATAGACGCGCCGCTGCGCGCCGGGAAAACCGCCCGGCACGGCGCTGATCAGATTGCGCTCGAACCACTCGATCGGCTTGCTGTTGGCGAGGTCGTTGACCTTGGTCGGATTCACGCGGCAGTCGATCGGCCCCGCCATCAGCGTCATGCTCGCGGGCTGCGCGGGATCGTTGTCGGCGGCCATCAGCGAGACGGCGGCGAGCGCGGCCACGGTCGGCTGGCAGATCGCGACCAGATGCGCGTCCGGCCCGATGCGGCGGATGAACGCCATCACGTGCTCGACGTATTCGTCGAAACCGAAACGCCCCGCCGACAGCGGCACGTCGCGCGGATTGTGCCAGTCGGTGATGTAGACGTCGTGATCGGCGAGCATGGTGCGCACGGTGCCGCGCAGCAGCGTCGCGAAGTGGCCCGACATCGGCGCGACCAGCAGCACGCGCGGCTGCGGCGCGGGCGTGTCCTTGCGAAAGTGCAGCAGCGAGCCGAACGGCGTGCGCTTGACAACCTCCTCCGTCACCGGCGTGCGCACGCCGTCCACCTGCACGGCGTCGATGCCGAACGGCGGCCGCGCGTGCGTGAGCCCGGCCATTTCGATCTGTTCCCAGCAGGCGTCGAGATAACGCGCGTCGATGCCGGTCGCGAAGGTGGGCCACGCGGTGGGCCACGCAGCGGACCACTCAGCGAGCGCCGCGCGCGCGAACGAGGCGGCGGCGCGCCACGGGCGCGTGAAATCCGCGAACGCCTGATAGGCCGGATAGGCAAGCAGGTTCATGGGCGCAAGCTCCTGATCGGGGATGAGCGGCAATGGGCGCAAGAGAGGCAATAGCTATGCCACTCGCGGTTCGGCAGGCTCGTGCGCGCTCATTGGCACGGTGCTTGCAATTTTTCGGTGACGGCTCGACGGACAAACGGCGCAAGGACGACGAACACACGGGCGAAGGATTCGCGCATGCGCGGCGCGTCACAGCGCGGCGCGGCTTCACGGCATTGTTACGTTCGTGTGATATCCGTACGACCGGCCCGTGACTGCGCGTGAGCGCACGTGAAGGCGCGCACCGCGAAGCCGTGCGCTTTCAGGCGCGGCGTCCCTTCGCGGTGCATCGCGCCCGAACGCTGTGCGCCGCGCTACAGATTGGTGTGATGCGGGTGTGATGCCCGAGGAGGCCGCATGGCTAGTCAGACAAGTCAGACGAATACGACCTTGACGATCAGCAGCCGCAATTATTCGTCGTGGTCGATGCGCGGCTGGCTGCTCGCGAAACTCGCGGGTCTCGAATTCGAAACGCTCGCCGTGCCGATCGACGACGCCGCCGCGCGCGCCGAACTGCTGCTGCTCTCGCCGTCGATTCTCGTGCCCTGCCTGCGCCACGACGGCAACGAGATCTGGGACACGCTCGCCATCTGCGAATACCTCAACGAAATCCGCCCGCAGGCGCATCTGCTGCCCGCCGACCGCAAGGCGCGCGCGCACTGCCGCTCGGTGTGCGGCGAAATGCACTCGGGCTTCGGCGCGCTGCGCTCCGCGCTGCCGATGAACCTGCGCGGCCACTTTCCGTCGTTCCGCATCTGGTCGCGCGCGCACGACGACATCGAACGCATCGTGACGATCTGGCGCGACTGTCTCCAGCGCTACGGCGGCCCCTGGCTGTTCGGCGAGATCGGCGCCGCCGACGCCATGTACGCCCCCGTCGTCACGCGTCTGCTCACCTACGACGTGCCGATCGACCCCGACATCGGCGAGTACTGCATGCGCGTGCTCAAACAACCGTATGTAGCCGAATGGATCGCCGCCGCGAAGGCGGAAACGGAGGACATCGACGAGCTCGACATGGAGTTCTGAGCGGCGCGCCTTGCCATGCTCGCGTCGGCATGGAAGTTGCATCGGGCGTTCTGGCCCGAAACGGAAGCACGCGACCGCAAGAACCGTATTTAGAACGAACCAGCAGCGGACGGAAGAACTATCTATGACGCAAGCCTTCTTCAACGAGATGTTCGAGCAAGGGCAATTCGACGTTCGGGGCGTGGCCGCCACGGCGTTCGCTCAGGTGGGCGAACCGCGCGCGCATTACCGCGAATTCTTCGCGTGGATGCGCGGCCAGAGCGAGCAGCAGATGCACAAGAAGCGCGCGGAAGCCGACACGATCTTCCGGCGCGTGGGCATCACCTTCGCCGTCTATGGCGAGAAGGACGTCACCGGCGCGGGCACCGAGCGCACGATTCCCTTCGACGTGATTCCGCGCATTTTCCAGCGCGACGAATGGAACAAGCTGGAGCGCGGCCTGCGCCAGCGCGTGAATGCGCTGAACCGCTTTATCCACGACATCTATCACGATCAGGAGATCGTCAAGCGCGGCATCGTGCCCGCCGACCAGATCCTGAACAACGCGCAATATCGCCCGGAAATGCAGGGCGTGAACGTCGCGCGCGACATCTACGCGCATATCGCGGGCATCGACATCGTGCGCGCCGACGAGGGCGAGTTCTACGTGCTCGAAGACAATCTGCGCGTGCCGTCGGGCGTCTCGTACATGCTCGAAAACCGCAAGATGATGATGCGGCTCTTTCCGGATCTGTTCGTGCGCAACCGCATCGCGCCCGTCGCGCATTATCCCGACCTGCTGCTCGACACGCTGCGCGCCGCCGCGCCCTCGGGCGCCGACAATCCCACCGTGGTCGTGCTCACGCCGGGCATGTACAACTCGGCGTATTTCGAGCACGCGTTCCTCGCGCAGCAGATGGGCTGCGAGCTGGTCGAAGGTCAGGACCTGTTCGTCGACAACGACTATCTGTACATGCGCACGACGCAGGGGCCGCAGCGCATCGACGTGATCTACCGCCGCGTGGACGACGACTTTCTCGACCCGCTCGTCTTCCGTCCCGATTCCACGCTCGGCGCGGCGGGCCTGATGAACGTCTACCGCAAGGGCAACGTCACGCTGTGCAACGCGGTGGGCACGGGCGTCGCCGACGACAAGTCGATCTACCCCTACGTGCCCGACATGGTGCGCTTCTATCTGGGCGAAGAACCGCTGCTCAACAACGTGCCGACGTGGATGTGCCGCAAGCCCGACGATCTCCAGTACGTGCTCGATCATCTGGCCGATCTCGTCGTGAAGGAAACGCACGGCGCGGGCGGCTACGGCATGCTGATCGGCCCGGCGTCGACGAAAGCCGAAATCGAGGCGTTCCGCGCGGCGCTGCTCGCGAATCCCGACAAATACATCGCGCAGCCGACGCTCTCGCTCTCGACCTGCCCGACGTGGGTGGAAGCGGGCATCGCGCCGCGCCATATCGATCTGCGTCCGTTCGTGCTCTCGGGCAAGGAAGTGCGCATGGTGCCGGGCGGCCTCACGCGCGTGGCGCTGCGCGAGGGCTCGCTCGTCGTCAATTCCTCGCAGGGCGGCGGCACCAAGGACACGTGGGTGCTCGAACGCTGATCCGCGAACTGTGCAATCGCGCAATCGCGCAACCGGTCAGGAAACCGGATCAAACGGTCTCATGCCGGTTGCGACGCAGCCGAGCCCGAAGCCGCAGCCGCAGCCGCAGCCGAAATCACGCGATGAACGAACCGCAATTTGTCGATGACCGGCGGGGCCAGCGCGAACGGATAGCCGTCCGGCATGCCGAGGCTGCGGTTCAGGCTGTTCAGCACGTAGGTGAGCGGAAACCAGCGCGCCATCAGGTTATCGAAGCTCGCTTCGTCGACGGGCGTCTGGTCGAGCAGCACCGGTTCGTCGCGGCGCTCGGGCAGCAGCGCGAGCCCGCAGGCAGTGGCCGTGTCGAGCGTATCGACGATATGC
Organism: Paraburkholderia tropica; assembly: GCF_900109265.1. Lineage (GTDB taxonomy): Bacteria > Pseudomonadota > Gammaproteobacteria > Burkholderiales > Burkholderiaceae > Paraburkholderia > Paraburkholderia tropica. The sequence continues at coordinate 251,195 of NZ_FNZM01000003.1, read as the reverse complement.
AGGTAATGCGCCCACGTTTCCGCCCAATCCTCCCACGGATGCACGGACGCGTAGGCGCTCACGTAGCGCTCGGCCCAATCGGGCGCGGGAGCGTTGGCGTAATGCGCGGCGAGCGCGTCGGCGTAATTGGCGCGCTCGTCGCCGAACAGCGTGCGAAACGGCTCGATGCGGCGCGTCTCCATCACAAGGCGGTCGAAATAGTAATGGCCGACTTCGTGGCGGAAATGGCCGAGCAGCGTGCGATACGGTTCGTGCAGCGAGACACGCGTGCGTTCGCGATGAGCGTCGTCGGCTTCAGCGATGTTCATCGTAATGAGACCGTGATCGTGGCCGGTGAGCACGCGCTGGCCGTCGCCGGTGTCTTCGAGAAACTCGAATTGCAGGCCGTGTTCGGGATCTTCCGCGCGTGTGGCGAGCGGCAGGCCGAGCGCGGTCAGCGTGGCGAGCAGACGCCGCTTGGCGGTTTCGAGCCGATACCAGTAGACGCGGTTGTCGGGCCGCGAGAGATCGGGAATCGTGCGCGTGAACTGGCAGGCGCGGCAGAGCGTGTCGGGCGAATCGGCGGCGATCATGCCGTTGCAGATATTTTCGACCGCGTAGTTGTGACATTGGCGGAACAGCGCGGCCGCTTGCACGCCCTCCGCCGCCGCGGCCTGGCGCCGGATGCGCCACAAGCCGTCGCCCGCCGCTTCGAACGCGTGCATCTCGCCGCTTTGCGGCACGTAGCCGAGCCGCGCGTCGCAGCGTTCGCAGCGCTCGTTCTCGAAAAACACCAGTTGATTGCAGTGATCGCAGTGAAAGGTTTTCATCGCCGCCGTCCCGGGGTGAGTGTGCCGCGCGAGGCGCATGCCGCGCGCGCGCAGCCTCGCGAAGCACGCGGCGTGCCGCGCGCCGCTGTCACATCGCGCACTCGTTGTCCCGGCATCATAGCCACGCGCCGCGCGCGCGCCCTGTTTCATCGTCCACGTCGATCGAGGAGTCGGATGTGTCCATCCGTGTCGCGTTAAACCATGTCACGCAGTACCGCTACGACCGGCTCGTGCATCTCGCGCCCCACATCGTGCGGCTGCGCCCCGCGCCGCACTGCCGCACGCCCATCGTCTCGTATTCGATGCGCGTGGAGCCCGCCGATCACTTCGTGAACTGGCAGCAGGACCCGTTTTCCAACTACCAGGCGCGGCTGGCCTTTCCGGAGCCGATGCGCGAGTTCCGCGTGACCATCGATCTGGTCGCGGAAATGGCCGTCTACAACCCGTTCGACTTCTTCCTCGAACCGGGCGCCGAGCACTTTCCGTTCGCCTACACGCCCGAGCTGGCCGCCGAACTCGCGCCCTATCTCGTGCGCAGCGAGCCGACGCCGCGTTTCGCCGCCTTCATCGAGTCGATCGACCGCACGCCGTCCGCCGAGACCCGCACGATCGACTTTCTGGTCGGGCTCAATCAGCGCCTGCAAAGCGAGATCGGCTATTTGATCCGCATGGAGCCGGGCGTGCAGACACCCGAGGAAACGCTGGAGAAGGGTTCGGGTTCGTGCCGCGACACCGGCTGGCTGCTGGTGCAGACGCTGCGCCAGCTCGGGCTCGCGGCGCGTTTCGTGTCGGGTTATCTGCTGCAATTGAAGCCCGATGTGAAGGCGATCGACGGCCCGGTCGGCGCCGAATACGACTTCACCGACCTGCACGCGTGGTGCGAGGTCTATCTGCCGGGCGCGGGCTGGATCGGCTTCGATCCGACTTCGGGCCTGCTCGCGGGCGAAGGCCATATTCCGGTCGCCTGCACGCCGGAACCGGGCAGCGCCGCGCCCATTTCCGGCGCGCTCGACGACTGCGAAGTCGAATTCGAGCATTCGATGACGATCGAGCGCGTGCTGGAAACGCCGCGCGTCACCAAGCCCTACACCGACGAGCAATGGGCGGCGATGCAGGCGATGGGCGCGCAGGTGGACGCCGCGCTGACCGGCCAGGACGTGCGCCTGACGATGGGCGGCGAGCCGACCTTCGTGGCCGAGCGCGACCGCGATGCACCGGAATGGAACACCGACGCGCTCGGCCCGACCAAACGCCGCTACGCCATCGCGCTGATGGACAAACTGCGCGCGCAGTACGGCGCGCGCGGCTTTCTGCACATCGGCCAGGGCAAGTGGTATCCGGGCGAGCAGTTGCCGCGGTGGGCGCTCTCGCTGTTCTGGCGCGCGGACGGCCAGCCGTGCTGGCACGATCCGTCCTTGTTCGCCGACGAACGCACGCCCACGCATCACACGGCCGCCGACGCGCAGCGCTTCATCGCGCATCTCGCGGGCAAGCTGGGCGTCGAGCCGAAATACGTGCAGCCCGGCTACGAGGACACCTGGTATTACCTGTGGCGCGAGCGCCGCCTGCCCGTGAACGTCGATCCGTTCGAATCGCGTCTCGACGACGAACTCGAACGCCTGCGCCTGCGCCGCGTGTTCGACGCGGGGCTCGACGCCGTGACCGGCTACGTGCTGCCGCTGGTGCGCGAGCGCGCGTCGTCCGCGCTGCCGGCGCTACAGTCGCCGCGCTGGGTCAGCGGTCCGTGGTTCTTCCGCGACGAGCGCATGTATCTGATGCCGGGCGACTCGCCGATGGGCTATCGCCTGCCGCTCGACTCGCTGCCGTGGGTGGCGGCGGCCGATTATCCGTGGCAGCACACGCACGATCCGTTCGCGCCCGCCGAGCCGCTGCGCAGCGCCGCCGAATTGCGCATGCAGTATCGCGAAGGTTTCGAGCTGGGCGCGCAGGCATATGGCGATGCAGGCGGCGCGCTGGGTGCTGATGCTTCCGCTGACGGCAGTGGCGATGATGAAAGCCCGCGCGGCCTCGCCGACGACCGGGCCGCCCACGCCAACTTCACCGATCGCTACCCGCAACGCGGCGAATCCGCCGCCTGGATCCGCCGCACGGCGCTGTGCGTCGAAGCCCGTGACCCGGCGCGCGCCGCCGGTCCGAAAGCCGAAGCCGACGCGTTCGGCAGCGGACAAGGCCAGTTGCACGTCTTCATGCCGCCGCTCACCGAACTCGACGACTATCTCGACCTGCTCGCCGCCGTCGAAGCCACCGCCGGCGACCTCGCGCTGCCCGTCGTCGTCGAAGGCTATCCGCCGCCGCGCGACGCGCGCCTGAAAATGCTCCAGGTCACGCCCGACCCCGGCGTGATCGAGGTGAACATCCACCCGTCGTCGAACTGGGAAGAACTGGTCGAGCGCACCGAATTCCTCTACCGCGCCGCGCACGAAACCGCGCTCTCGTCCGAGAAGTTCATGCTCGACGGCCGCCACACCGGCACCGGCGGCGGCAATCACCTCGTGCTCGGCGGCGCCACGCCCGCCGACAGCCCGTTCCTGCGCCGTCCCGACCTGCTCGCGAGCCTGATCGCGTACTGGCACAACCATCCGTCGCTGTCGTATCTGTTTTCGGGCCTCTTTATCGGGCCGACGAGCCAGGCGCCGCGCGTCGACGAAGCGCGCAACGACCAGGTCTACGAGCTCGAAATCGCCTTCGCGGAGATCCAGCGGCAGGTCGATCTGCTGCGCGGTTTCGGGGACGCCAGCATGAATGGCGGAAGCGGCGCGCCCGTGCCGCCCTGGCTGATCGATCGCGCGCTGCGCAACATCCTGATCGACGTGACCGGCAACACGCACCGCGCCGAGTTCTGCATCGACAAGCTCTATTCGCCCGACGGCCCCACCGGCCGCCTTGGCCTGCTGGAACTGCGCGGTTTCGAAATGCCGCCGCACGCGCGCATGAGCCTCGCGCAGCAACTGCTGCTGCGCGCGCTGGTGGCGCGCTTCTGGCGCACGCCGTACACGCAGCGCCTGACGCGCTGGGGCACCGAGCTGCACGACCGCTTCATGCTCTCGACTTTCGTGCAGATGGATTTCGACGACGTGCTGGCCGAGCTGCGCGACGCGGGCTTCGCGCTCGACGCCGGCTGGTTCGCGCCGCACTTCGAATTCCGCTTCCCGGTGGTGGGCGAATTGCAGACGAGCGGCATCGCGCTCACGCTGCGCAACGCGCTCGAACCGTGGCACGTAATGGGCGAGGAAGGCGCGCCGGGTGGCACGGTGCGTTACGTGGATTCGTCGGTGGAACGTCTGGAAGTGCGCGTGCTGGGCCTGAACGAAAGCCGCCATCTCGTGACCGTCAATGGCCACGCGCTGCCGCTCCAGCCGACCGGACGCGTCAGCGAAAGCGTGGCGGGCGTGCGCTTTCGCGCGTGGCGCCAGGCGGCGTCGCTGCATCCGACCATCGGCGTGCATGCGCCGCTCACGATCGATATCGTCGATACGTGGAGCGGCCGCGCCATCGGCGGATGCCAGTATCATGTTGCGCATCCGGGCGGCCGCAATTATCAGACGTTTCCGGTCAACGCGTACGAGGCGGAGAGCCGGCGGCGCGCGCGCTTCTTCACGACCGGGCACACGCCCGGGCCGTTCGAGGCCGCGCCGCCCTCGCGCAGCCTTGAGTTTCCGTTTACGCTGGATCTGCGGCGTGGCTGATTTCTGCCGATAACACGGTTGACTGACACGCCAACCCAAGCCCCAACCGAAGACGCGCCCCGCTTGCCGGGGCGCGTCGCCATTAGCGCCCAGGCGCAGCAGCGACGATCTTGCCGACTCAATCCACCCTGCCGTTCGATTCCGCCGCCGACGAAGCCCTCGCGCTAGCGCCGCTGCGCTCGCTTCCCGTGCGCGAGGGCCACTGGGACGAACTGCGCGCGCCGGACGGCGCCTTGCGCGAACCGTGGCGCCAGTTTTTCGCGCTGCTCGGCAAGGCGGGCGCGGCGGGGCTCGACGGCGCGGCGGCCTCGGTCGCGCGCCAGGTGCGCGAAAACGACATCACCTATAACGTCTACGCCGATCGCGGCGGCCCGCGTCCGTGGTCGCTCGACCTGCTGCCGCTGTTGATCGACGAAGACGAATGGGCGCTGATCGAGCGCGGCGTGGCGCAGCGCGCGCGGCTGCTCAACGAGATCGTCGCCGATATCTACGGGCCGCAGACGCTGCTCGCGCGCGGCCTGCTGCCGGGCGCGCTGGTGTTCGGCCACCCCGGCTATCTGCGCGCGGTGAAAGGCTACACGCCGCCGGATCGGCAGTATCTGCAGATCGTCGCGCTCGACCTCGCGCGCGCGCCCGACGGCCAGTGGACCGTGGTCTCGCATCGCACCGAGGCGCCGTCCGGGCTCGGCTATCTGCTCGAAAACCGCCTGATCGTGTCCAGCCTGTTCGCCGAGCCGTTTCGCGCGATGCGCGTGCACCGGCTCGCGCCCTCGTATTCGCAACTGATCGCCACGCTCGCGGACGCCGCGCGCGCGATCATGCGCGCCGACGAGCACAGCGCGCGCGGCGGCTCGCCGCATATCGTGCTGCTGACGCCTGGGCCGTTCAGCGAGACCTATTTCGAGCATGTGTTTCTCGCGCGCTATCTCGGCCTCACGCTGGTCGAGGGCAAGGACCTCACGGTGCGCGACGACATGCTCTACCTGAAGACGCTCGGCGGCCTGGAGCGCGTGCATGCCGTGCTGCGCCGTCTCGACGATACGTTCTGCGACCCGGTCGAACTGCGCGCCGACTCAACCATCGGCGTGCCCGGACTGCTCCAGGTGATGCGTGCGGGCAACGTGATGGTCTCGAACGTGCCGGGCGCGGGCTTCGTGGAGTCGCCCGCGCTGCACGGCTTCATGCCCGGCATCGCGCAGGCGCTGCTCGGCGAGCCGCTCGTGCTGCCCGGCGTGCCGACGTGGTGGTGCGGCGAGGACGCGGCGTGGCGCGACGCGCTCACGCAATTGCCCGAAGCGCTGCTGGTGCCGACCTGGCCCGGCGGCGCGCACGCCAGGGACAGCAAGCGCGCCACGCCGCCGGGCCTCGCGGCAGGCCCGCAATTGCTCGCCGACTGGCGCGCGCGCATCGAGCAACTGCCCGACGCCTTCACGGTCCAGCAGCCGTTGAACTACAGCTACACGCCGCGCTACGACAACGCCGCCGACCAGGACCGCGCCGACGCCTCCGGCGGCGCGCCCATGCTTGGCGCGCGGCCCGCGGTGCTGCGCGTCTACGCCATCGCCGACCAGACATGCGGCTGGCGCGTGCTGCCGGGCGGCTTCACGCGCCTCGCGGCCGAACATCAGGAATCCGTATCGATGCAGGTGGGCGGCAGCAGCGTCGATACCTGGGTGCTGTCGAGCCAGCCCGGCACGGCGTTTTCGCTGCTGCCGACTCCGATGAAGCCCTCCGATCTGCGCCGCGAGCATCGCCGCGTGTCGAGCCGCGCCGCCGAAAACCTCTTCTGGGCAGGCCGATACGGCGAGCGCGCCGAAAACGCCGTGCGCCTGTGCCGCCTGATTCTCGGCTCGCTCGAAGGCAGCGACGCCGAGGAACTGTTCGGCACCTTCACCGAACTGGCCGCCGCGAGCGGCCTGGTGACGGGCGCGGGCGCGACGACTCCGGCGAACACCGAGGAACCCCTCGCCGGTCGCCGCCGCGGCCTCGACGGCTTCGAGCGCGAGCTGGTCGCCAATCTGCACGAAAGCGCGCGCGCCCCCAGCATCGGCCAGATGCTCGCGAGCCAGGCCTACGCGTGCGGCGAAATACGCGGGCGTCTGTCGAGCGATCACTGGCGCACCGTGCTCGCCGCGCGCAACGACTTCCGCGACGCGCTGCAGGCGCTCTCGCTCGCCCCCGCGCCCGCGCGCCAGGGCGTGCTGCTCGAATTCCGCCAGCCCACGCCGTACGACCGCATGGCGCTGATCCGCGCGCTCGACGCGCTCGCCACGCAACTGAGCGCGATCAGCGGCTGCCAGGGCGACCGCATGACGCGCGACGAGGCCTGGCGTCTGCTGTTCGCGGGCCGCCATATCGAGCGCGTGGCGGCGATGGCGGGCGTGCTGCGCATCGCGGCGCACGAACGCACGCTCGCCACGCCCGCCGGTTTCGACGTGCTGCTGCAACTGTTCGACAGCACGCTGACCTATCGCACGCTGTATCCGGGACGACTCGAAGTGCCCGCGCTGCTCGACCTGATCGTCACCGATCCGACCAATCCGCGCGGCCTCTACGGCGTGTACGACCGCCTGCGCACGCGTCTCGACGAAATCGCCCAGGCGGCGGGCGGCCCGCGCCGCGAGCCGTTCGCCGCGCAGCTCGCGCCCGTCGACGCGCTGCCCGATCTCGAAGCGATTTGCGACCCCGGCGAGGACGGCCGCTATCCCGCGCTCACCGCGCTGTGCGACGCGCTCGCCGCACGCATGGCGGCCGCCTCGAACGAAATCAGCGCGCGCTGGTTCAGCCACGCGATGCCGCTCGCCGCGCAGGTGTGGTCATGAGCGGCACGCGCCTGTCCGTCACGCATCGCACGACCTATCGCTATTCGACGCTGGTCGAAACGGCGCAGCATCTCGCGACCATCCGTCCGCTCGAACTGCCGTGGCAGCGCGTGCTCGAACACCGCGAGCGCATCGAGCCCGCGCCCTCGTATCAGACGAGCCGACGCGACGCATTCGGCAACGACGTGCTGTATTTTTCGTTCGACGCCCCGCACGACTATCTGCAGATGACGATGGAAACGAGCGTGCTGCTCGCGCCGCGCTACGACGCGCTCGACGCCGACGCCACGCCCGCGTGGGAAGACGTGGCGAACGCGCTGCGCTACACGGCGGGCGGCGCGTTTCATGCGGAGTCGGAGTTTTGCTGTGCGTCGCCGAATATCGCGCTTTCGCCCGCGTTACGCGCGTATGCGCTGGAGAGTTTCACGCCGGGCGCGCCGGTGCTGGCGGCGGCCATCGACCTGATGCACCGCATTCATCGCGATTTCGACTATCGTCCGGCGGCGACGGCCTTCGACACACCGGCCGCGCGCGCCTTCGAACTGCGTCACGGCGTGTGTCAGGATTTCGCGCAGGTGATGATCGGCGGGCTGCGCTCGCTGGGTCTCGCGGCGCGCTATGTGAGCGGTTATCTGCGCAACGATCCGCCCGAGGGCGCGACGCCGATGATCGGCGCGGATGCCTCGCATGCGTGGGTGTCGCTGCACGTGCCGCAAGCGGGCTGGATCGATCTCGATCCGACCAACGACGTGCTCGCCGATCAGGGCCACGTGACGCTCGCGGTCGGACGCGATTACAGCGACGTGTCGCTGCTGCGCGGGGTCATTCTGGGCGGCGGCGCGCATCGCGTCGACGTGGCCGTCGACGTGCGGGCCGAACCGGACGGCGTATAAGCGCGGTCGGCGTAATCAGCTCAAGCAGCACGAAAACGGAGGCTTAGCTGCCGGCCAGCGTGCCCGTATCCATCGACGCCACGAGCTTCGGCTGCGGCTGGCACTCGCACTGGCAGAGGTCGTTTTCGAGCGCGACCACCTTGCCCATCACGGTCATCGTGTGCGGACCGCCATCGGAGACGATCACACCCTGCTTCGAGCAGGTCTGGCACATCACCGGCGCGCCGATATAGGCGAGCGGACGTCCGTGATACGACGATCCTTCGATACCGTCCATCACGACGCCGTTGTGGTCGGTCTTGTCGTCTTTGAGGATGAATTTACGGGTCATCTCCAGGGCCTCGGGAATGGGGTTCCGGCGTTGCGCCGATGGGACGGGAAATATACCAGCGTTTTCCTTTCGCTTCCTTTCCGGGCGCCGCGCTCGGGCGCAATGTGGACGCAATACGTTGGAACGCGTGCGCGAAACCGCTCGTGGCGGGCATGGCGGGCCTGGAGAAACAGGTCCGAGTGACGAGCGCCACGCGTGCGTGAGATGCGGGATTTCGAAGGAAAACGCCCATTACAAACCTTCCTCGCAGGTAAGACATAACAAGGAAAATCGCGAGAAATTTCATTCACGCGGACTGCAATGCCGCGCTTCACATCAACAGAAAACCTTTTCCGGACGACAAAGCCCGGCCAATGCATCCGCTCGCGCGACCTCGCGATTCGCGCCGAAACCCCTTGATTGACAGGCTTTCCAGTCGATCAACACGCACTGGAAAAGCACCGCTTCACGCAACGTCCAAAGACCTTTCGCGCACAACTTTCCAGCACCGCAACACGCCAAATCCGAAATCATTACCGTGAAAGGCCGCTTTCAGCGACTTTTCACGCGTCAGTCTCGTCGCGAAAAACGCTCGCCTCGCGCTTCGTTCCACCCGCATTCGCGCGCCCGCGCCGCCTCGCGCAACGCCAGATCCGACAAGGCTTGCATCGAACACTACACCGTCTCGCGCCCGCCCTCGTCCAGCCGATTTCAACCCGCGTTTTTCGCGCTCGCCCGCGCCCGTTTTCCTTCCGCTTCTTGCGCATTTGTATACGACCGGAAGGACTCGTAAGGCTTGAATCAAAGGCCCCATTGATTATTGCTTCACGCAACAGACGTAGACGCGAAGATGCTATCGCCGCTCGTCGACTACTTCCCCTATCGGCGTAACGCGGGGGCGCGCACCCCTCTACGTGCGCCCCCTCCTTTTTGTGTCAATCCGCCCAGGAGGCCCATCATGACCAGCCCTATCGGCTCCAGCAGCGTCGGCCACTCGTCGCCCTTGACGACGTTCGACCCTAACCGCAACAAGAACTCCGGCAGCGCAGGCTCCGCCGGCAACCATTCCGCCCAACCGGAAACCGTGCATCCCGGCACGCCGGTCGGTCCGCTCGGCCACAACATCAATACCACCGCATGACGAATTCGCTGTCGCAAGAGGCGCCGCTGAAGGCAAAGCGCGCACATCACCTGTCGCGTGCGGCATTGCATGGGCTGCGCGCCGCTGCGGTGATTGCACTCGCCTGCCTCACCCTGCCGCTCGAAGGTTGTGCGGTAGCGGCATTACCTTGCCGGCTCGTCTCGGCGACGGTGAAGATCGTGCCGGTGGTTGGGCATCCCGCAGCCGTGCCGTTCGACGCGTGCGCGGCGGCTATTGACTGATCGAGGTCCACTCGATGAAACGGGCGTCTCTGACTGCTTTCCTGACCTGCGCTGCCGCTGCAGCGCTTGCCGGCACGCTGGCCGCACCGGCGAGCGCCGACACGAGCTTCGAAGGGCGCATCACGCCGCTCCCGACGCCCGTCGTCAGTGCACCTGTCGTTGCGCCTGCCAGCGCGCCTGCCATCGTGCAGGCGAACGCCGCATCCGCGCCTGCGCCCGCGCCGCAAAAGACGGCCAGCGCACAGGCGCCGCGCAACAAGGTCAAGAAGCGTCGTCCGACGCCCGTCACCGCGGCGGCGCGTTCGCGCGCCGTCGCCCTGGACGACACGCCGTTCTCGTTTCGCGGCATTGCGCTCGGCGTCACGCTGACTGAATTGCGCGAGGCCAACACGGTCCGCGCCACGCCGCACGAAAGCGCGCTGGTTTGCGAAACCGACGTGGCCGGCGGCGACATCGGCATGCCGTTCAAGAGCTATGCGAGCCTGACGATCGCGTGCCGCTGGGCGCATCGCACGCCGCAAGGCTGGACGCCTTCGCATGCCGTCGTGGATGGCGTGCCGGCGAGCGATCACGTGCTGCGTTTCGCGCACGAATCCGCGGGCGAGCCGCTACGTCTCTATGAAATGTCGTTTGTCGTCGATGCCGCGACCGCATTCGACCTGCGCGATCTGCTGGCCTCGCGTTACGGCGCGCCGCGCATGGCCGGCGATCCGTCGCTGCCGCTGCTCGAATGGGACAACGCGTCGAGCACGATCACGATCTGTCTGATGCCGAACGGCGGTCACGCCACCCTGACTTACCTGCTTAAACCCGCGAGTCCGCGCGCGAAGGGCATCGAACGCGCGCTCAAGATCAGCCAGTTCGACGAAGGCTGATCGCCTCGCACGCCCACTGACCCGACGACGCCTTCACGCGAGCGCTTCTTACTTATGCTTTCCAATCAATCGCACTCCTTACCTTCCTGCAAGCACTTCGCGCGCCTTTCTTTTGCGCTGCCGCGTGTGCTGCTGTGCGCATCGGCATTCGCTGCGTTCTCGGGGTGCGCGACCTCGCCCGAATCGATCGTCAACACGCCGATGACGCCGCCGCTCGCCGAACCGCCGCTGAACGTCAACACGGGCGGCTCAATCTATCAGCAAGGCACCGCCATCGCGTTGTATGAAACGCCGCGCGCGCAGCGTATCGGCGACGTGCTCACGATCCGCCTCTCCGAAACTTACAACGGCGCCGACACCGCGGCCGCTTCCGCGAAACGCGACAGCACCATCACCGCGACCGCCGCCGATCAATCGACGGGCGCGGCGGCACGTCTCGCGCGTCTGTTCAATATCGGTTCGGCGTCGACGACGTTCAACGGCACGGGCAGCCACACGCTGTCGAGCGACATGACGGGCACGCTGGCCGTGACGGTCATCAGCAAGACGCCGACGGGCAATCTCGTGGTGTCGGGCGAAAAGATCATTGCGATGAGCGGCGAGCATCAGCGTCTGCGTCTCTCGGGCATCGTCAATCCGAACGACGTGGAGTCGGACAACTACGTCGATTCGAGCAAGATCGCCAACGCGCGTATCGAACAGGTGGGCCACGGCATGCTCAACGACGCGACCACGGTCGGCTGGCTGCAGCGCATGTTCCTGAGCGTGCTCACGTTCTGATGTTGCCTTGATGCTGCATTCCGATGCTTGCCTGAAGCATCGGGCAAGCAAAAACGGCGCGCCTCGATGGCGCGCCGTTTTTATTTCATCGCGAAGGTTCAGTCAGGCCGACATCGCTCGCCGACTGAACTGAACCGCGCCGCTCACTCTTCCTGCGCGGCGTCGGGCATGTCACCCGCGTATTCGCTGTAGCGCTCGGCGAAACCGACTTCGCCGTCCGGCACGAACACGTAGCCGTGTCCCCAGACCGTCTGCAGATAACGCGGCTCGGACGGATCGGTTTCGATCAGCCGGCGCAAACGCCAGATCGCCACGTCGAGACTGCGATTGCGATAACGCCCCGCTTCGCCGTAGACGATTTCGATGATGCGTTCGCGCGACAGAATCGTCATCGCGTGATTGACGAACAGCTTCAGGAACGCGAATTCGCTCGAACGCAGCGGAATGCGTTCTTCGTCGCGATACAGCTCGCGCGAGCGGAAATCGAGTTCGTACGGGCCGAAGCGGAACGAGGCGCGACTTTCCGGCGCACCCGTCGAGTTCGACACGCTGCGGCGGCGCATGACCGTACGGATACGCGCGGCCAGCTCGCCTGGATCGAAGGGCTTGCCCACGTAATCGTCGGCGCCGAATTCGAGGCCGAGCACGCGGTCGATCACCTCGTTGCGCGCGGTGAGCAGGATCACAGGCAGGTCGTCGCCGCTTTCGCGCAGCGCGCGCAAGGCGCTGATGCCATCCAGCTCCGGCATCATGATGTCGAGCACCACGACCTGCGGCCGTTCGGTGCGCAACTGCTGCTGCAAGGCGCGCGCGGACGGCAGCTTCGTCACGGTGAAGCCGCGCATTTGCAGATATTCGGCGGTAACGTCGCGCACGACGGGATCGTCGTCGACGAGAAAAATATTATTTGCCATGCACAAATCGTAAGGGACGCAAACGGACCGGCATAGGCCCGCCGCCTTTCCATTCCTTTCCTGAATATGCGGCGTGAAAGACTACAGGCCGCGCGAAGCGGACTCGAACGTCGAACCCAGTTGCGTCTGATCCACCACCATGCTGTCCAGCAGGCCCTTGAGCTTCACCGCCGCGCTGGAAAAGCGGTCGGTGCCGAGCCCGCGCACTTCGTAACGCGCTGTCACCGCAATATGGTTATGCAAGAAGATCGTCAGATTGATGGTGGACAGATACGCGCGGCTGTCGTCGCTGAACGTCGGCTTGCCGTATTCGATCGATGCGTTGTAAACCAGCCGCCCCTCGCACGTAACCGGCTCGGTACCGGGGCTGTAGACGTCCGAAGTCACGCCGCGCTGCGCCAGCACGAGTTGCAGCGACGGCACGAAATCGGCCGACGTCACCATCGGATTGTTCTCGATGCAGATCGACGCGATATTCACCGGTCGCCCGGTCACGAATCTCGGCGACGAGTAATTCGCCGCGACCGCATAACCCGCCTGGATCACGGAGCCCGTAGCATCGGCGGCGGTGATCAGCGTCCAGGCGCAGCCATTGAGCGCGAGCACAGCGCCGAGCGCGGCGGCAAGGCGGGCCGCGCGGCGGACGTTGGAGCGAAAAGGATGGGGCATGGGAACGATGACATGACGCGTCGATGGGCTGCGCGCGCGATGCGGAGGGATGCAGGCGGCAGGGCTCGTCATGCATCATCAAGGTAAAGCGCACCACACGATGGGCGGGACATCGGCCATTGTTGACAAGCGCTTTCCAGTTCTTCGCAAATCTCACGCGAAGTAAGGACCGGAAAGCATGCTGCACGGGTTCAGGCCGTCGAAACACCCGCACAACTTACCGCACGCGTAATGGATGAAATGTTTCGTAAGCGGTGGACGCAATCGACCCGTTGAGCGCCGCTTTGCGCCAGAGGCGCTGAGCTATTGTTCTCATCGCGGCGCCTCGCGCCGTGGCGACGCCGGACTAGCCGCCCGTCGTCCCCCGCTATTTCATACAACATCGTGCCTGCCATGAATCGAGAACAGAAAATCCGTCGCGCTCACTCCCTTCGCCGCGGCCTGAACGTCGCTGCGCTCGCGCTCTTCGCGTCGCTCGCCGGTTCGCCGTTCGCTCAGGCGGCGAGCTTTCACTGCCCGCACAACGCCTCGGCGTCCGAGCGCCTCGTGTGCAACGATCCGACGCTGTCCGCGCTCGACGACAAACTCGCCGCGCTCTATCACAGCGCGCTCGACGCGACGCCCGACACGACGGCGCTCGAAGCCGACCGCGTGAGCCAGTGGCAATGGCGCCAGCACAACTGCAAGGACAAGGCTTGCGTGACGGACTGGTATAACCGCCGCATCGCCGAACTTCAGGGCGATCTGCAACACGGCAAGCAAGCCAGCGTGCAACGCGTGAAGGACGGCGTGGTCGATCAGCACCTCGCGCCTTCCGCACAGGACGCCGTGCTGGAAATGAAGGGCATCGACGCTGCGCCGAAGGGCCAGAGCGACAAGCCGGCCCCGACGGCCGACGGCTCGAAGGCCGCGCCGAAGACGGGCGCGAAGCTCGCCGGCGCGCACACCGACGCCTCGCTGCATCTGGAAAAAATGCCGAGCGGCGTTGCTGCCGACGCGCGCCAGAAGCATCTCGCCGATGCACATACGCACGCCATCCCGGCTGACGAAGTCGCGCCGGCGAAGTCGGCCAAGCCGGCCGCCACGGCGGAAACCTCGGCCAAGGCCGCCAGCATGGCGGGTTCGGGCACGGCCTTCGCGAAGGCCGCGGGCATTGCCTCGCTCGACGCACCGTCTGCCGCGAAGCCGGCCGCTGCTGCCGCGCATTCGTCGGAAGAAAAATCCGCTGCCGCGACCGATTCGACGCAAGCCGCTCAAGCGCCGGTGCAGGAAAGCGCACTCGCCGCGAAGTAAGACAGGGCGCTCGCGGCGAATGGGATACGCAAGCCCGCGCCGCGAAAACCCACCCCAGGTAAGCCCGAGTAAGAAATAGAAAGAACGCCGCTATTCTGTAAGCCGTCGATAAGCATTAAAATTTCACGATGAGTCCACACGTTCTCATCGTCGACGACGATCCGGTCGTGCGCGATCTTCTCTCCCGCTTCCTGCGGGCCAACGGCTTCGAAGCCTCGGTCCTGCACGATGGCACGCATCTCGGTCAGCGTCTCGAACGCGAGCGGCCTGCTGTCGTCGTGCTGGACGTCATGATGCCCGGCACCGACGGCCTGCGCGCCCTCGCCGCCCTGCGTGCGAAAGGCGACGACATTCCGGTGATCTTCGCGTCCGCACGCGGCGCGGTCGCCGACCGCATCGCGGGCCTCACGCTCGGTGCGGACGATTACGTCGCCAAGCCGTTCGATCCGCAGGAACTGTTGCTGCGCATCCAGACCGTGCTGCGCCGTCGTGGCGCGGTACCCGCTGGTGCGCCGGAAGCACGCGAACGCTGCCGCTTTGGCCCCTTCGAGCTCGATTTCACGACGCGCACGCTGTTGCGCGACGGCGAGCGCGTGGCGCTGCGCGACGGCGAATTCGCCTTGCTGAAGGTCTTCACACGACACCCTTACCGCGTGCTCTCGCGCGTGCTCATTCACGATCTGCTGCATGCCGACGGCCTCGAATTCCACGAGCGCAGTCTCGACGTGCCGATCTGGCGCCTGCGCCGCGTGATCGAAGACGATCCCTCGCAACCGCGTTTCGTGCAAACGGTACGCGGCAAGGGCTATGTGTTCGTGCCGCTGCGCGAAGGCGAAGCCGCCGACACCGACGCCCACGGCGCCGAGGATGCCCAGGATCCCGACGGCGGCGCATGATCGCGTGAATGCATGAACAATCCGTTGAATACGCTGTTCGGGCGCATGGCGCTGATGTCGGCGCTCGTGCTGTTCGCGATTCAGGCGTGCTGGTTCGTCGTGTTCGCGCCGCAGCCGCGCCGCCATGAAGTCGAGGGCTTCGAGCGCGGCCTGCTGCTGATGCTGCACGCCGCCACCGGCGCGGCGCCCAACGAGCTCGAACTCGCACCCGCGTTGCGCGTGCATCTCGTGCCCACCTGGAACATGCCCGCCGACGTGAAGCTCGAGGTGCCGAAGCGCGAGCCGCTCGCGGACCTGCGCCGGCAACTGCTGCGCGACCTGCCCGCCGGCACCGAAATTCTCGCCGACACGCGCAATCGCGCGACGCTCTGGGTGCGCTTTCCCGGCCATCCCACGTGGATCGTCGCGCCGATCGACCTGCCGCCGCCGCCCAATCTGGTGCCGCAATTCGCGTCGATGCTCGCGGTCTCGCTGCTGCTCGCGCTGCTCGCCGTGTGGCAGATGCAGCGCCCGCTGTCGATCGTCGCGCAGACCGCGCGCGCGTTCGGCTCGGGCAATCGTCCGCCGCCCGTCGACGAACTCGGTCCGCGCGAACTGCGCGAACTGATCGGCTCGTTCAACGGCATGATGAAACAGCTCAACGAAGCCGACGACGATCAGGCCATCATGCTCGCGGGCGTGGCGCACGATCTGAAGTCGCCGCTCACGCGCCTGAAGCTGCGCGCGAGCATGCTGGGGTCCGAGCGCGAGCGCGAACAGTTCACGCGCGAAGTCGATTCGCTCAACGACATCGTGCAGCAGTTTCTGGAATTCGCGCGGCAACGGCCGGAATCCGGTCCCGAAGTGGACGTGGATTCGCTGTTGCGCGAGCAGTTTTCATCCGATACGGCGGAGGAGGAAGACACGCTGTTCCGTCTCGATCTGCGCGCCGGTGCGGGCTTTCGCATGCCGCGCACGCTGCTCGACCGGCTGGTGTCGAATCTCGTCGACAATGCGCTCGAACACGGCGAACCGCCGGTGGAAATCGGCACGCGCCGCGAAGGGTCGAACTGGATTATCGAAGTCCGCGATCACGGTCCCGGCATTCCCGCCGAACGCGTGGCCGCGGCGCTCAAGCCGTTCGTGCGGCTGGACGAAGCGCGCGGCGGCGAAGGGCATTGCGGACTCGGTCTCGCGATCGTCACGCGTCTCGTGCGCAATCAGGGCGGACGCTGCGAAGTGTCGAACCATCCCGAAGGCGGTCTGCGCATCAAGATCGCGTTTCCAACCGCCTGAGTTTGTCGGCCCGGAAGGTGTGACGGGCGCTCGCGGGCGCCCGTTCCTTTTTATGTCTGGCGAAGCGCGCCGCTTACACCACGAGGCGGCCGCGCAGCAGATCCACCGTCGTCGAAGACAGCCCGAGACCGGCGTTGAGATAGCGGTTCAGATCGCCGAACCCTTTTTGCAGCGCATCGAACGCGCTTTGCAGATAGCTGGCCTGCACGGGCGGTGCGAGATTGTCCTCGTCGACGCCCGTCGAGCGCCACGCGTTCGTCAGCAGAAAATCCTTCACGACGATTTCCAGCGGCACGTTCGCGATCAGCAGCAGCAGCGCGCCCGCCCAACCCGCCACGTCCACGCCCTTTCCGCCCACCACGACGACCGGCCCGCCGGCCTGCGCGATCTGCTCGAGCAGCGCGCCGTACGCCATGCATTGCGTGTGACCCATGACGAATTCGCGCCAGTGCGCCTGCATGGCCGAATCGAGTTCCGGACCCGACATCCCGGCGAACGACGGCGGCGCATGCGTGCCGAGCACGTTCAGCGAAACGTAGCTCGCGGTGCTCAGCGGCGTATCCGGCAAAGCGTCGGCTTCCACCGGCGTGCGCAGATCGTAGATGCCCGCTAGCCCGATGCCTTCGAGCGTGGCCGTGTCGGCCGTATTCGCGGTCAGCACGTCGGAGCGATAGAGGATGGCGCGGCGAAAATGCGCGCCGTCGCTCGTCGAGTAGCCTGGCGCCGCGCCGCCCACGTCGCGGAAGTTCGCCACCGAATTCATTACCGGCGTGGGCGCGTCCTGCGGCCCGTCTCCGCCGGTGTAATCGCCGCCGCACGCGCTCAGCAGCGTGGTGCCGCAACCGCTCAGCGCCAGCACGCTCATCGTGCCCTTGAGCAGCCGGCGGCGCGGCGGACTGGCAGGCCCGGCCCCGCGCCGGCACGCGAAGTCGCCGGACAAGGGCGCGGGCACGCCCTTGCGCGCTTCCTTGCGCGAAGAAGAACTGGCGGAGAAACGAAGAATCATCGGTTAGCAGCTAAGGTATGAGGCTCGCGCGCGTGGGCGGGGCCAGCCTCTGCAACGGCGGGGCGTCGCATGCATTCGGAAAAACGAAGTTTACCGGCAGATGACCCCGAAAAGGTTACGACGCAAGACTCGGTAATAATTCGTAGGAAACCGCAGCGACTATAAATGCGCCGTCGCACGCATGCGGCGGCGTCATAAATCGCCATAAAAAACGGGGGGCGATCTGTTCTTTTCACCCGATTCTTTCCAGAACTTACCAATTCCTATAATCGTGAAAGCAAAATAAGAAGCGGCGCCCATTCCTGTGGCGGTTTCGCCCGAAAATGCCCGTCACGGCCCGTAATTCCTTATTAAATCCTGTAAATTCTTTCTAAATATTATTCTTGACGCTCGTTTGCGCGCTCCTATAATCGCCCGTGAATTCAGGCATTTAGGCCTGATTGTCGCGGCAGTAGTCACTGCCCAGGAGTTCTAAGTCATGTACAAAGGCAGTGTGACCGAGGAAGCGCGCGAGGTTTTGCGCGCAATCGAGCTGATCCAGCTTGGTGCTCGCATGCCGGTGCTCGAAAAGGAACTGACGCTCTCGAGAAATCGTCTGATTCGCCTTTATCGCGAACTCAAGAGCGCTTCGCCGCCCAAAGGCATGCTTCCGTTTTCGGCCGACTGGTATTTCACGTGGTTACCGAATATTCACGCTTCGCTTTTTTACAACATCTTCCTGTTCCTGAAAGACGAAGCGAAATGCAGCCGGCTCGATGCGCTCACACGCGCGTACCGCCTCTATATCGAGCACTGCGAATGCGCTGAAACCGAACGCGTGCTGAGCTTCACGCGCGCGTGGACGCTGCTGCGCTTCTTCGAGGGCGGTCTGCTCGCGCTCACGCGCTGCACGGTCTGCTCGGGCCGCTTCGTGCGCCACGCGCGCGATGCGATGAAACCGGCAACCTGCTGCATCTGCGCGCCGCCTTCGCGCGCCGGCGTCACGCGCGCGATGCTCGCCAGCCGCGAACTCGCGCAAGGCGCGGCAGATACGGCCGATTCGAGCGATACGCCGGATACGCCGACTTCGTCGAGCAAACGCAGGGGCACGTCACCGCTGAGCGAGATTTCCGAAGCGATGCGCGATACGCTCGCCGAAGTGAAACGCGCGGTCGATCCGAAGCGCAACGCGGCGGCGGGATCGTCGGGCAACGCAGCGGGCAAGCCGACCAGCCACCCCTTCCTGCCCAGGTCGATTCCCGTCTAGCGTCTGGCCCCGGCACTGCCGGCCGCATTCGCGAAACGGACCACGCAAAAGCGCGCCCCGGCGCGCTTTGCCGCTTTACAGATCTTCTTTTTCCGTCGCCGCCAGCAACGCGCGAATATCGCTCGCGCACAGCCGGCACACTGCTTTGCCATCCTGACTAATGTGCTGCGCCTGGCGGCTCTCGCACAACTGCGCGGCCACTTCGATCGCATGCTCGTGCGCCGCCTGCCAGATTTCCCAGGCAATCTGCGCGCCGCTCTGGGCATATTCGTCGTTGGGGGCGCGTTCGAGCGCGTCGGGCTGTTGTGCATGGGCACGCACGTAATGCGCGCGGTACAGCGCCTCGAACACCATGCGCCGCGAAGGCCGCGTCACACGGGGCTCCCCGTCGGGGTTGCCGTTGTTCCGCTGCGCGAGGGCTTCGTCCACATTCGCCTCAAGGAGTGCTGTTTCATGCAAACGACATTGTGACAGGCCAAGCTGGACAAGGGGTCTCGGAATACCGCGAATTTCTTCGCGTTATTCGTGGACCGCACCAGGCGGACAACGTGGGATTATGGTTGCCGTGTAAAAAAATAGAAGGAACCGACCATGCAACTCGGGGGTACGACGTCGTTTTCCGGCGGGGGCGCCACGACGCAGAGGTTCAACGACGGCGCGGATGACGCGGCGGCCGCGCAAGCGGCTCAAGCCGCGCAGGCGACGCCCGACGTGAAGGCCTCCGCGTCGACCGGCAGCACGGACGATGCGGTCACGTCGCAGGACGACGCCGTGCGGATCTCGCCGCGCGGCTATGCCGCAGCGGCCAACGACGACAGCATCGCGGACGACGGCAACGACATCAACGTGGACGACAGCGGCGACAGCGCCACGGCGGACGCCAGCGCGGACGGCGCCGACGGCTCGGAGACCGGCATCGACAGCACGGACGGCGCACAAACCGACGGCTCCACGGACGGCAGCGGCGACACCGCGCCGAACGCGCAGCCCGTCAAATCGCTCGTCTACGGCGCGTTCGGCCTCGAACGCCCGGACCAGGCGCCCGATCCGAACCAGGCTTACAGCACCGGCCGATGGATCGCGGCGGCCATTACGGTCGGCGGCATCGTCTCGCTTTTCATCTGACGCGAGGATCCGGCGCAAGTCGCGTCACGTTTTGAGTCGCGGCTCGAATTGCGACCCGTTACGCATAAGACGAATGAAAGGCGCTGCGTCGGGTCACCCGGCTCGACTACAATCGCATTTCCACAAGAATCAACGCCCGATTCATTTGCCGGGAATGCGATGACCAGCGCCGCCCTCCACTCCACCTTCTCCATTCTCTTCGTCGACGACGACGAGATTTCGCGCGTGCACTTCGCGCGCGCCATGCATGGCCTCTATCCGGTGCACGTCGCGCGCGGCGCGGAGGAAGCCATGAGCGTGCTCGCGCAGCATGGCGCGGAGATCGCGGTGCTGGTGACCGACTTCCGCATGCCCGAGCGCGACGGCGACCAGTTGCTGGAGGAAGTCGCGCAGAAATATCCGCAGATCGTGCGCATTCTGGTGACGGCATATGCCGACAAGGACATGCTGCTGAACACGGTCAACACGGGCAATGTGTTCCGCATCCTCGAAAAGCCGCTGCGCATGGAGGCGGTGCGCGACGTGCTGCAACAGGCGGTGGCGCGCTATACCGAACGCGAAACGCGTCAGCAGCGGCTGCTGGCAATGGATGAAACACTGGCGTTTCTCGCGCATGAACTGAACACGCCGCTGGCGACCATCGCGCTGTTCGCGCGCACCATCGAAAACGACGTGTCGGGCGAATTCGACCCCGACTCGCAAACCCGCATCGCGAGCGCGGCATCGTCGATGCTCAACAACACGCAGTATTGCCTCTCGCTGATCTCGTCGTTCTGGGCCACGCTGCACAAGAACAGCGGATCGCCCTCGCTCTCGCGCGACGGCACGCGCGAAGTGAGCGCCACGCGCCTGATCGCCACGCTGCTCGACACCTATCCGTTCGCCGCCGCCCAGCGCGACTGGATCACCGTGGACGTGCAGCAGGACTTCGTCGTGCGCGCGATGCCCAATTGCGTCGCGCTCGTACTTTCCTCGCTGCTGTCGAACGCGTTGCGCGCGCTCACGAACGCCACCGAGCCCGCGCTGCATATCGAAGTGCTCAGGAACAGCGAGCATGAGATTCGCGTGCGCGACAACGGCACGGGCATCGCGCCCGACGTCAAGGCGCGTCTGCTGCAGGACCCCGTCACCACGCACGCCGAAGACGGCGGTCACGGCATGGGCATGATCTTCTGCAATCGCATCATGCGTTCGTTCGGCGGCAGCCTGCGCATCGACTCCGACTGGGGCGCGGGCACCACCGTCACGATGGGTTTCGGCAACCCGCACAAGCCCAGCGAAATCCACTGATTGCCGCGTCGCGATCGCCGTTCTCTGTATTCGCGCGGCCGAAGCGTCACTCGTCGTTCAACGCATCGCGATACCCGTTCGCCGACGACGACGCCACGAAATAGCGCTGCAACGCATCCGCCGACCGGTTGCCGAGTGTCGTGACCTGCGCGAGCCAGTCGGCTTCCGTGGGCCACTGTCCGTCGAGCACACGCGGATAAAGCTGCCGCACGTACACGTGCAGCGCCTTCGCGCCGATATTCCCGCTGATGCCCAGCAGCAGATGCAGCGTGAAATGCGCCGCCTTCACATCGCCGGCCTGCGCGCTGTCGGCCAGTTGACCGATCAAGGTGCGGATCTGCGCGATGCCTTTGAGGAAGGTCTGATCGAGCATGTCGAGCGACGCCAGTTCTTCCAGATGGGCGTCGTCGAGCAGTTCGGTATCGATCGCAACGGACGGCGGCGTGGCCGGGGTCGATGCGCGGCCGGATGCGTTATCCGCTGCACGGCTCGCTGCATGGCCCACCGCGTTGCTCGACGCAAGACGCGCACGCGCAACCGGCGTGCGCGGCATATCCGCGTGTTCGTGCGCACTCGCGGCGGGCGTCTGCGCGAACTGCCGCGCGAGACACGCATAGAGCGCGCCCACGCGCACCGGCTTGATCATCACTTCGTTCATGCCCGCGTCGAGACACGCGCGCAACGCTTCCATATCGGACTGGCCCGTCAACGCCACGATGGGCGCCTTCGCGTACGCGTCGTTGCGCGCGCGGATGGTCGCCGCCGTTTCCACGCCGCCCATGCCCGGCATGTTCATGTCGATCACCAGCGCGTCGATCGCGAGGCCCTGGTTGAGCCGCTCCAGCACGCCCAGCCCGTTCTCCGCTTCGAGCACGCTCGCGCCGCAGCGTTCGAGATAACTCTTCGCGACCATGCGGCTATAGGTGTCGTCGTCGGCGACGAGAATCGTCTTGCCCGCGAAGCCGTCGAAGCGCCGGTTGCGGCGGCTGCGATCGACGTTCTCCATCAGCGTTTGCAGCGCGCTGATCAGCTCGACCATGCTGATGGATTTACCGATCGTCTCGTCCATGCCCGCGCCCTGCGCCAGCACCCGCGCGACGCTATGCGGCTCCGACGTATAGCCCACGATCAGCGCATTCCAGTTCGCATGCGCGCGGTCGGCGCGAATGCGCTCGGTGGTCGTATAGCCGTCGAGGCCCGGCATGTTGATGTCCATGAGGATCAGGTCGAACGGCGCGGCGTCCTGCAGCAGCGCGAGCGCCTTCACGCCGCTCTCCGCCTCGCTCACCTGCGCGCTCACGCCGGACAGCGCCTGACTCACGCGCGCGCGCTGGCCCGCGTCGTCGTCGACGAGCAGGATGTGCTTGTGCGCGAAGAACTGCGTGGCGCGCGCGAGCACCTGCTGACGATGCGTCGCGACTTCGGCCTCCGACACCACCGGGAATTCCAGCGTGAACTGCGTGAACTTGCCGACTTCCGAACGGCAGCCGATGCTGCCGCCGAACGAGCGCATGGCGCGCTGACAATACGCGAGGCCGAGGCCCGTGCCGGCCAGGTTGCCGTGCGTGCGGAACGGCACGAACAGATGCGACATGATCTCGGGCGCGATGCCCGGCCCCGTGTCGTGCACGATGACCTTTTGCCGTTCGACGGTCAGCGTCAGCGTGGCCGACGGATTCGCCGCCATGTGATGCAACGCGTTGCGGATCAGGTTGAACAGCGTGAACAGGTAAACCGTTTCATCGACCTTGAACGTGAAGTCCTCCAGCACCACGAGCCGCACTTTGCTGCGCTCCTTGCGGTCGCTGAAACCATATTCGTCGAGCGCCTTGCGCGTGGCGGCCGCCGCGCTCGCGTAGGTGAGATTGTCGGAACGCACGGGCTTGGCGCTCACTTCGTCGAGCGTCATGGCGATGATGCGCAGACCGCGATCGATCGCGAGCTGGCCATGTTCGAGATGCTGCGAAAGCGAGCCCACGCCGCTCGACGACGACACGGCGGACGGCCGCGTTTCGGTCATCGTGGGCAGCGCTTCTTCCATGCGGTCGAGCACGTAGCGCAACTGACTCAGCGGATTGCGCATCTCGTGCGCGATGGTGCCCGCGAGCGCGCGCAGCGCCTCGTTTTTCGCCTGCGCGGTGATGCCCTTCATGTTGCTGTGGCTGAACGTGACACCCGCGCAAATACCGAACGCGAACACCGGCAGATACACGAACAGCAGCATGTGCGAATCGACCGCGAGCAGGCGCGGATCGACGATCCACGCGCACAGAATGGCCACGCCGACGCCAATGACCAGATTCGCCGCCAGCGCGACGAACGACGGAAAAATCGCGATCAGGAAAAACACCATGCCCACTTCGGCCATGGACCACAGCATCGAATAATGGCCGCTGAGCAGATACCAGGTGAAGAAAAACGGTAGCGTGTAGGCTACCGTCGCAAAGTAATACCACGGCAGGAAACGCGCGGCGCCGGCGGGCCAGAAGCGGCGCAGCAACAGCAGCACGCACGCGATCGAACCCACCACGCGCATCGGCAGATTCTCGTTGGGCTGCGGGTCGACGAACGTCCACCAGAACCAGTACAACGGATGACCGAGCGCGCCAATCACGCCAACGGCCAGCACGCTGTAATCGGACACGTGGTAGGCGTCAATCACCCGCTGCTTCAACACGCGGATGCCTCCTGCAATGGCTCTCATATTGTTCTCGATATGCGCTCAGTCAGTCTCAGAAGATGAAGCTGCTGACATTGAATGACATGCCCGCGCTGCCCACCCAGCAGAGCGCCCGGTCGCCGCGCTTGAGCGCGCCGCTTTCCTTCGCCAGCGAGATCGCCGCGGGAATGGAAGCGGATACCAGATTGCCCGTGTCGGGGTAGACGTGATACATCTTGTCGTCGATGCCGGCCTTCACGCCGTAACCGTGCCACGCCGCCTTCGACGAGGCATGCGTAAACACGATGTCGATGTCCTTGCGAGGCACCGCCAGTTTCGCGAACACGTCGATCAGTTCGTCCGAGTTCTTGTGCAGATCGTGACCGTACGATGTAAAACGCATGTCGCCGTTCTTGCCGATCCGTTCGGACGGGTGACAAAACCCTTCGTAGCCGGGAATGGGGATCGTGCACAAGTCGGAAACCTCGGGCTTGCCGCGAAATTCAAAACGGAAATTATCAGGCTCTTTCGCCACGACGAGGGTTGCGGTGGCGGCTTCGCCTATCGTGAACGATGGTAATGTATATTCGACCTGCGCGTGGTTCTTCAGTTCGAAGTTGGCGGGATAGAGCGGGCCGCCGTCGAGCATGTTGAATTCGGCGTTGACGATCATCGCATTGCGATACTGGCCCGCCTTGAACAGGCTGTCCGCAATCGACATGGCGCGCGTCCAGCTCATGCAGGCATCCACCACGTCGAAGCATTCCGCATTCACGAAGCCCAGCGCGCTCGCCATCATGTGGCTGTTGCCCGGCTCCAGAAAACCGCGGCCAATGCCGACGAAAATAAACAGCTCGATCTGCTCGGGCCGCAGATACGATTCCGAGAGCGCCTTGCGCGTGGCCATCGCCACATGATCGATCGGCGCCTCGTGCTTGCCGCACCAGCGCCGGTTCACCAGCCCGCTGCGGTCGAGCAGCGTCTTGATGGTCCGCAGCGTTCTGTCGACATCGCCTTCGAATCCCGAGGAGTGAAAGCGAATCAGATCGACGACTTCTTCATTTGAAACGACCCGTGACGGAAGGCTCACAGCGACATTCTTGATAAGCATAGAAAATCCGTGAAAGACGTAGATGGATGAACAAGAAAGATTGCGCGCGCAATGCACGCAGATATCGCAACGCGCGATCTCCGGCCTTGCGGCCCTCGTACATTAGCGCTTCCATCGTTATTCACGAATTGCCTGTGAGGCTGGCCAGTCACTTTCGAAAGGGCGATCTATTCGGTCGCCGCCCTCGACGCTTCATCGATTCAAATACTTTCCTTTCATTACAGCCACACCGGATAACGGCAAGCCGCATTTGAAACTTGAGCAGGTGAAATGCGGATGCCGGACAGCACGCCGCCGTCCGGGTCCCGCGGCGCAAAAGCTGATCGACGAAGCGAAGACGTAGTGGCGGATGTCGCGGCGCTTCCGGGCACTTCAGCACGAAGGCGCCGGGCCCGCCGTGCAATAGCCGAGCGGCGCGCGCCGGGTATCGACCAGGGGCAGCGCGGGCGCGCGCACGGGCAGCGCGATCGCACCGCACCATTCGGTATGGCTTTGCCCGGCGTGGCAGGGCATCGTGGCTTCGAGCCGTTCTTCGGCGTCCATCTCGCGGCGCTCGCGCGCGACCACGGCGGGCCGCAATTGCGCGTCGAGCCATGTCGCGAACCCCAGGACGCAACCGGCCACCACCATCAGCACGATCACGCGCGGCTTGTTGGCGCGCAGCAGCGCGAGCACGCGCGCCGCTCTGGTGTTGCCCGGCCGGCCCGCCGGATTGTCCGTATTGGCTTGCTTCTGGATGGCGGCCCGCTCGCCCGCCCCTTCGATCATTCTGGTTGCCACGCTTTCTTCGTCTTGCTGGGGTGCTTGCTGGAATTGTTGTGTGCGTCGTCGGGGCGACTGGCGATACGCCGCCCCACCTGGTTATCGGCACCACCGCGCATTACGAAAGGGCCAGAATGAAATATATTTTTTACAACGCGGCTCTGGCAGATCCGTCCCGCCGGGCGAAAACCCGCGCCGCCCCGGCCGGACACCGGCCGGGCATGCGGATTGCGCTCCCGCGCGAGCCGCATGCGCTCGGGATTCCCGAGACATTCACGCAATCCGCATCCTTTTTGTATGATTGCGTTTGTATCGATTTGACTTTCTCTTTATCCACGATGGGGCGGGGTTCCCACGCGCGGAATTCGCCATAAAAGCCGGTCGATATACCCGACGACCGTGCCTTCGCCCATAAAAATCGGAAAAAAATGCAAGCCGTGAACGCGATCGACCCGCTGCGCTTCAGACGCATCATTCAAAGAAACGTCGCGCTGCCACTATTGGCGGGGCTGGCGACCGCCGTCGCCTTCGTGGCGCTGATCGTCTACCTCGTTTCGACGATGAGTTGGGCCGAGCACTCGGAACGCGTGATCGGCGACGCCTACGAACTGCTGCGCATTCAGGCCGACCGCGAGTCGAGCGTGCGCGGCTTTCTGCTCAATGGCGACGAACCCTCGCTGTCGACCTACGAGGTCGGCAAGCCGCGTTTCGCCGCGCAGTTGCAGACGCTGAACGGGCTCGTCATCGACAACCCGCCGCAAATCGAGCGGCTCGCCCGCGTGCGCGCCATCGCCGCGCAATGGGACGCGTCCACGGCCGAGGCCATCCGTCTGCGCCGCAACCACGACAGCGTGCTCGCCACGGTCGAAAACGAACGCGGCAACGCCAGCGCCGACGCCATCCGCCGCGAATTCAGCGACTTCCTCACCGAGGAACTGCGTCTGCGCCAGGAGCGCACCGCGGCGGCGCGCCAGCTAACCGTCGTGACGGTCGCCGTCTTTCTGGCGCTCACGCTGCTCGTCAACGGCCTGCTCGCCTGGCTCGGGCGACGCGAAATGACCTCGCTGTCCTCGACTTACGACGACGCCCTGCGCGGTCAGGCCGAGCAGTCCCAGGCGCTCGCGGAACAGGTCTGGCTGCGTTCTGGCCAGCGTCTGCTGGCCGAGAGCGGCATGGGCAAGGAAGCGCTCGCCGAAGTGGGCGGCGCGATGCTCGATTGCCTCGCCGGTTATCTGAGCGCGAGCGTCGCGACGCTCTATGTGCGCGACACCCGCGAAGGCGCGCTGCGCCGCGTGGCCACCTTCGGTTTCGGCGACGAAAGCGCGTACAACGTGCCGCTGCTGCAGGACGGGCAGACGCTCGTCGGCCAGGCCGCCGCGTCGCGCCGCGTGATCGAACTGAAAGACGCGCCGGCCGGTTATCTGAAGGTCGAATCGGGACTCGGCTCGACCACGCCCGCCTCGCTGCTGATCGCGCCGATCGACGCCTCGGGCCGCATCAACGGCGTGGTCGAACTCGGCTTCATGCGCGCGCTGCTGCCGCGCGACAACGAGTTTCTCTCGCGCGTGAGCAGCACGATGGGCGACCTCGTGGAAGGCGCGGTGTCGCGCGAGCGCCTGCAGGAGTCGTATTCGCAGTCGCAGCAACTGAATCACGAATTGCAGGTGCAGCAGGAAGAACTGCGCGTCGCGAACGAAGGGCTCGAAGAACGCGGCCGCGCGCTGATGGATTCGCAAACGCGGCTCGAAGCGCAGCAGGTCGAACTCGAACAGACCAACGTGCAACTCGAGGAATACGCGCGCCGGCTCGAAACGCAAAAGAGCGAACTCGAACGCGCGCAGGGCGACCTCAAGCGCAACGCCGACCGCCTCGCGCAAGCGAGCCGCTACAAGTCGGAATTCCTCGCCAACATGTCGCACGAATTGCGCACGCCGCTCAACAGCTCGCTGATCCTCGCGAAGCTGCTGCAGCAGAATCGCAGCGGCAATCTGAGCGAGGAACAGGTGCGTTACGCGGCCACGATTCACGCGTCGAATACCGACCTGCTCTCGCTCATCAACGACATTCTCGATCTGTCGAAAGTCGAAGCCGGGCAGATTCAGCTCATGCTCGAAACCGTGCCGCTCGAAGGCCTGCTCGCGTCGCTGCGCGAAACCTTCACGCCGCTCGCGCGCGAAAAGCACGTGGCGCTTTCGATCGACCGTCTGCCCGGCGTCGCCGAGCAATTCACGACCGACGGCCAGCGCGTGCTGCAAATCCTGCGCAACCTGCTGTCGAACGCGCTGAAATTCACGTCGCAAGGCGAGGTATCGCTGACGGTGTCGCCGGTCGATGCGGGCTCCGTGCGCATCGACGTGCGCGACACCGGCATCGGCATCGCCGAAGACAAGCTCGACATGATCTTCGAGGCGTTCCAGCAAGCCGACGGTTCGACGAGCCGTCAATATGGCGGCAGCGGTCTGGGCCTGTCGATCTCGCGCGAACTGGCGCGTCTGCTCGGCGGGCGCATCGCCGTGGCGAGCGAGCCCGGCGTGGGCAGCGTCTTCACGCTGTGGCTGCCGCTCGACAGCACTGCCGCCGTCGACAGCGAAGCGCAAGCCGTGCAGGCGCTGGCCAACGCGAGCGCCTCGGCGGCGCAAGCGGGCGCGCAGGCGCGCCGCGACAGCGCCGTGCTCACCACCGCGGACACCTACACCACAACCGCCCCCGCACACGCGCCTGTCCACGCACGCGCCGCCACGCCGCCGACATCGGCGCCGTCCCACGGCGAAGGCGCGCAACCGATCGACGACGACCGCGACCAGCGCACGCACGGCAGCCGCGCGATCCTCGTGATCGAAGACGACCTGCCCTTCGCGGAAATCCTGCGCGACCTCGTGCACGAACTGCAATTCGATTTCCTGCACGCCGCCGACGCGGCCACCGGCTTCGCGATGGTCAAGGATCAGGCTCCCGTGGCCGTGCTGCTCGACGTGGGCCTGCCCGACCGCTCGGGTCTTTCGGTGCTCGAATGGCTCAAGAGCGACCCGGGCACGCGCCATATTCCCGTGCACATCGTCTCGGCCACCGACCACGCCGACAAGGCGCTGCATCTGGGCGCGATCGGCTACACGCTCAAGCCCACCGCGCGCAGCACGCTCGAAGCGGCGATTCGCCGGCTGGAGTCGCGGCTCGAACAACGCGTGAAGCGCGTGCTGGTGATCGAGGACGACCACGCGATGCGCGAAAGCATTCGCGCGCTGCTGGTCGGCGACGGCGTGGAGATCGTGGCCGTGGGCACACTTGCCGACGCGCACGCGCAGATCGCGCAAGGCGCGTTCGACTGCATCGTCACCGACCTCACGCTGCCCGACGGCACCGGCTACGACCTGCTGGAAACGCTCGCGGGCGAAGCGGGCGTCGCGCCGCTGCCGGTGATCGTCTACACGGGCCGCATGCTCTCCGACGACGACGAGCAGCGCCTGCGCCGCTATTCGAAGTCGATCATCATCAAGGGCGCGCGCTCGCCCGAGCGGCTGCTCGACGAAGTGACGCTGTTCCTGCATAGCGTGGAGTCGTCGCTCGCGCCGGAACAGCAGCGCATGCTGCGCGCCGTGCGCCAGCGCGACGACACCTTCGAAGGCAAGACCATCCTGCTCGCCGAAGACGACGTGCGCAACATCTTCGCGCTCTCGCACGTGATCGAACCGCTCGGCGCGAAGCTGCTGATCGCGCGCAACGGCCGCGAGGCGCTCGACCTGCTCGACGGCAAGGACGATGTCGATCTCGTGCTGATGGACGTGATGATGCCCGAGATGGACGGCCTCGCCGCCATGCGCGCGCTGCGCGCGAATCCGCGTCTCGCGCGCCTGCCCGTGATCGCGCTCACCGCGAAGGCAATGGCCGACGACCGCATGCGCTGCCTCGAAGCGGGCGCCGACGACTACGTTTCCAAACCCATCGACGTGGACAAGCTCGTGTCGCTGTGCCGCGTCTGGTTGCGCAAATAGCCCATGACCGACACCACGACCAGCGGCGCCCGGCAGACCAGCGTATTCGACATCGAATTGCGCCTGCTGCTCGAAGCGATCTATCTGCGCTATCAGCACGATTTCCGGCACTATTCGCTGCCGTCGCTGCGGCGCCGGCTCGAACAGGCGCGCCAGGATTTCGGCGTGGCGTCGCTGAGCCAGTTGCAGGATCGCGTGCTGCGCAGCGCCGACGACTTCTCGCGCCTGTTCGGCTACATGACGATCCAGGTCAGCGATATGTTTCGCGATCCTGAGTATTTTCTGGCGCTGCGCCAGCATGTGCTGCCGGTGCTGCAAACCTATCCGTCGCTCAAGGTCTGGGTCGCGGGCTGCAGCTCGGGCGAGGAATTGTGGTCGCTGAAAATTCTGTTCGAGGAAGAAGGGCTCGCCGAGCGCACGCTGTTCTACGCCACCGACATCAGCCCCGAAGCGCTCGAACGCGCCGAAGCCGCGATCTATCCGGTGGACCGCTTCGCAGGCTTCAGCCAGAACTATCTCGCGGCGGGCGGCAAGCGCACGCTCTCCGACTACTATCACGCGGCCTACGGCAGCGCGCGTCTGTCGAGCGCGCTCAAGGAACGCGTGGTGTTCGCCGATCACAGCCTCGCGACCGACGAAGTGTTTCTCGAAGCGCATCTGGTGTCGTGCCGCAACGTGCTGATCTATTTCGATCGCCCGTTGCAGGATCGCGCCATCGGCCTGTTCGAACGCGCGCTCGTGCGGCGTGGTTTTCTCGGTCTCGGCAGCAAGGAAAATCTGCGTTTCTCGAAGCGTCACGAAGCGTTCGAGGAATTCCGCGCCGCCGAGCGCATTTACCAGAAGCGTTGAGCGGATCACCCACCATGCCAGGCTCACGCGCTAAATCCGCCCTGCTCGCCGCCGCCAGCGCGGCGCTGCGCGCCACGCGCGGCGGCAAAGCACGCTCGGGGCAAACGGCGCAGGCATCGAGCGCTGCATCGACCCACGCATCGCCCCCCGCATCTTCCGATGCGAAATTCGACGCCGTGGTCATCGGCGCATCGGCGGGCGGCGTAGACGTGCTCGGCCAGTTGCTGCCGATGCTGCCTGCGCGTTTCGGCGCGGCCGTGCTGATCGTGCTGCATCTGCCGCCCGCCTCGCCGAGCTTTCTGGTCCAGGCGCTCGGCGTTCGCTGCGCGCTGCCCGTGAGCGAGCCCGACGCGGGCGAACCGATCCAGGGCGGGCGCGTCTATATCGCGCCGCCCGACTACCATATGCTCGTGGACAGCGACGCGAGCGTCGCGCTGTCGATCGAAGGCCCGGTGCGTTTTTCACGCCCCTCGATCGACGTGTTGATGGAATCCGCCGCCGCGGTCTACGGCGCGCGGCTGCTCGGCGTGCTGCTCTCGGGCGCGAACGACGACGGCGCGCGCGGCCTCGCCGCGATCCGCGCGGCGGGCGGCACGACCTGGGCGCAGGCGCCCGACACCGCCTACGCGCCGCAAATGCCGGAGGCGGCCATCGCCGCCGGCGCGGTCAACGAAACGCTGACACCCACCGCCCTCGGCGCGCGCCTTGCCGCGTGGCCGAGGCTGTTACCCGCTTCACCCGGATGAATCGCATGTCCCTGCCTACCGTAAATGTTCTGATCGTCGACGACATCGAGCACAATCTCACGGCGCTCGCGGCCCTGCTCGCGCGTCCCGAAGTGCATCTGCTCGTCGCCCGCTCGGGTGTGGAGGCGCTCGAACTGCTGCTCGAACACGACGTCGCAGTGGCGATTCTCGACGTCAACATGCCGGGCATGAGCGGCTTCGAACTGGCCTCGCTGATCCGCGGCAGCCCGCGCACCTCGCACGTACCGATCATCTTCCTCACCGCCACGTCGCAGGACGCGATCCGCACGTTTCAGGGCTACGAAGCGGGCGCGGTGGACTTTCTCTACAAGCCGATCGAGCCGCGCATCGTGCAGTCGAAAGTCGGCATCTTCGTGCAGATCGAACTGCAGAAGCGCCAGCTCGCCGATCAGCTCGCGGCCACGCGCCAGATGCTCGAAGCCAACGAAATGCTGATGGCCGTGCTGAGCCACGATCTGCGCACGCCGTTGTCGGCGGTGATGAGTTCGGCGGAATATCTGATGCGGGCGTCGAGCGACGAGAAGATCGTGTCGGTGGGCAAGCGTATCGAGCATTGCGGACGGCGCATGTCGCGCATGGTCGAGCAACTGCTCAATCTGGCGCGGCTGCAAGGCGGACGGCTGCCGTTACGGCGCACCGACGTGCAGCTCGACGCGCTCTGCCAGGCCGT
Organism: Paraburkholderia tropica; assembly: GCF_900109265.1. GTDB lineage: Bacteria > Pseudomonadota > Gammaproteobacteria > Burkholderiales > Burkholderiaceae > Paraburkholderia > Paraburkholderia tropica. The sequence goes on along the minus strand of NZ_FNZM01000003.1, from coordinate 219,095 downwards.
GATCGAAGAGTTTTCCCCGCACGCCGCAAACGGACGGCTCGCCTATGCGCCGCACGGCGATCTCGGCGGTCAGTGGGATGCGGATCTGGTGGCGCAGGCCGTGTCGAATCTCGTCAGCAATGCGCTCACGCATGGCGAGCCGGGCATGCCGGTGCACGTGCGCGTGGACGGCGCGTCGCCGCATGAAGTGCTCGTGAGCGTGCACAATCGCGGCGCGATTCCCGCCGACGTCGTGCCGCTGCTGTTCTGCGCGTTCAGCACGGCGACGCGCGCGGGGCATCAGGGTTCGGGACTCGGTCTCGGGCTGCACATCGTGCGCCTGATCGCGCGCACGCATGGCGGCGACGTCAACGTGGTCTCGAACGAGCAGGACGGCACCGCGTTCACGATGCGTCTGCCGCGCGCGGCGCGTCGTCAGGTCGATCTCGACGAGAGCGAAGGCGCGCGCGCGTGAGTGAGTATGTGAGCGAGTGGATTCGCGCGGCGTGTCGCACCGCGCGAATCACACTTAAAAGCCCACCTTAGAAGCGGTGACGCAAGCCCGCCGCCACGACCACCTGATTGCTGTTCGACGACGGCGTGAGCGTATAGACCGACGCATCGAACGCCGCATTGCCGCGACCGCCGCTCACGCTCTGGAACACGCCTTCGAGATAGACATCGGTGCGCGGCGTGATGACCTTGTCGATCTGCGCCACCACCTGATTCCACTTCGGACGCGCCGAACGCGAACCCGCATCGAAACGCGCCTGCGTGTACGTATAAGCCGCCGACAGGTACAGCGAAGGCGTGACCGCGTAGCGGCCGTCGATCGAGAAGTTATCGAAAATCAGCGTATTGCCCTTGAGCGCCGTGGTCGAGCCGCCTTGCCACACGCCCGTGACGTCGTCGGTGGCCGAGTGCGTCCAGCTCACGCCCACCGAGTGCGGACCGAATGCGTAGCGCGCGCCCAGCGCCCAGATCAGCTCGTCGCCGCCCGTGATCGTGGCCGAGCCATCGGTGCTGCTGACTGCGCCATCGGCGTTCGCCACGTTGCCGTCGCGATTGATCTTGAGGATTGCCGCGCCCGCCTTGAACGGCCCGTTCGCATACGACAGACCCGCGCTGTACGCCGCGTTATTGCCGAAGCTGCCCGCCGTGTTCGAGAAGCCGTACATCGCGCCGGCCGTGAAACCGCGATAGGTCTCGCTCGTGTAGCGCACCGCGTTGTTGATGCGGATGTTCTGGATCGAATCGTCGTTGTCGTACGGGTGCATCGCCAGATTGCCGCCCCAGCCCGAACCCGCCGCGCCCAGCGGCGTCACGAAAGTCAGGATGAAGTCGTACTGGCGACCCATCGTGAACGTGCCGTAACCATTGGCGCGCAAGCCCACATACGATTGACGGCCGAACAGTTTGCCGCCGTTGCTGGTCTTGCCGTTGACCGACGAGAAGCCGCCTTCCAGCATGAAGATCGCCGACATGCCGCCGCCGAGATCTTCCGCGCCGCGCAGGCCCCAGCGCGACGCACTGAGATTGCCGCTATTCATCTGCACGCCACCGCTGCCCGGCGAATTCGCGCCATTGGTGCGCTGATTGCTTACGTAGGATATCGAAGTATCGACGAGACCGTAGAGCGTGACGCTACTCTGCGCGTGGGCTGCGCCTGCGCTGAGGCCGCCGAGACAGGCGATCAGGATTTTCTTGTTCATCGTGTGCTGGTCTGTTTGCGTTCGGACGCCGCATGACACCGCCGCGCGGCGCACCGGGGAACTCGTTGTAATTGGAGATGCACGAGCGCTCGTGCATCGCGCCGATTGTCGCGGGTGTCGCGTCGCGAATTAATAGGGCCATCGCGAAAGCACCATTCCATAAAACGCAAGGAATCGAGTCGCAACAAAGGTCGCGCACGGTTTCCGCTTGATTTGGAAACGAACATTCCCTATACTCCCGCCATGACATCCGAAACGTCTTCCAGAGCCCAGGCGCGCAGCCCCGGCCGCCCGCGCGAATTCGATATGGACAGCGTGCTGGACGGCGCCGTGCGGGTTTTTCGCGAGCGCGGCTATCACGCGACCTCGGTGGGCGACCTCGGCGACGCCACCGGCCTGACTGCGGGCAGCCTGTATAAAGCCTTCGGCGACAAGCGCGGCGTGTTTCTCGCGGCCTTCGAACGCTACGTGCAAACACGCAACGCCGATCTGCGTCAACAGCTGGATCGACAATCTAGCGGATTCGAAAAGATTCGCGCGGTGTTGCACTTCTATGCAGCGTCTTCGCATGGCCTCGAAGGACAGCGCGGCTGCCTCGTCATTTCCAGCGCCACGGCGCTCGCCACGCTCGACGAGGAAATGGCCACGCTCGTCGAATCCACCATTCGTCACACTGAAGCGATGCTGCGCCGTCTCCTGCAACAAGGGCAGGAAGACGGTTCGATCAGCCGCGAACTGCACGTCGCGGCCATGGCGCGCACGCTGCTCGCGCTTTTACAGGGTTTTCGTCTGCTCGGCAAATCGGGGCGTTCGGCGCACGACATGCATTCTGCCGCCGACGAAGCGCTGCGCCTGCTGACCTGAAAATTTTTCGCCAATTAGGAAACGATTATTTCCAATATAGACGATGACGATCATCGCCATTCATTTCATTATCGCAACGGGAAACTCGCCATCATGACGACACCCTCGCCCGCCGGCGCGCCGCGCATCGTGGACCCCGGTCCCGCTTCATCGCCGGATGCCGTGCTCGCCGGCTTCGAGCATCGTTACGCGACTGTCGACGGCATTCGTCTTCACTACGTAACAGGCGGCAAGTCGGACGGCGACGTGCTGGTTCTGCTCGCCGGTTTCCCCGAAAGCTGGTACGCGTGGCGCAAGGTCATGCCGATCCTCGGCGAGCGTTATCGCATCATCGCGCCGGATCTGCCCGGTCAGGGCGATTCGGATCGCCCGCTCGACGGTTACGACACGCAGTCGCTGGCGACCGTGCTGCACGCGTTACTCGGCAAGCTCGGCGTATCGCGCTATGACCTGGCGGCACACGACGTGGGCGCGTGGGTCGCGTATCCGTATGCCGCGCTGTTCGGCGACGAAATGAAACGGCTCGCACTGTTCGATGCGGGCATTCCCGGCATCACGCTGCCCGACGCCCTGCCGCTCGCGCCCGAGCGTGCGTGGCGCACGTGGCATTTCGCATTTCATGCGGTGGCAGACCTGCCCGAAGTGCTGATCGAAGGGAAAGAGCGCGCGTATCTGGACTGGTTCTTGCGCCGCAAAACCGCGAATCCGCAAACCTTCCTCGACACCGATCTCGACGAGTACGAACGCGTCTTCAAGAAAGATGGCGGCTTGCGCGCGGGGCTCGCCTACTATCGCGCCGCCGCCGAATCGGCGCGGCAGAACCGTGCATTGAGCGCGCGCGGCAAGCTCGGCATGCCCGTGCTCGCGCTCAGCGCCGATCACGGTTCGATCGCCGATATGGCCGCGCCGCTGCGTCCGTACGCCGAATCCGTGGAAGGCGTGATGATCGCGCAATGCGGCCACTTTCTGCCCGAGGAACAGCCCGTCGCGGTCGCCGCCGAGCTCATGCGCTTCTTCGCCTGGCGGCGGGATCGGCGCGCGAAAGACGGCCCATAACGCCGTTACGCCGGAAAAATCCCCGCCACCGAGCCGTCGAACGTGCCGAACACCTGCATCGGCGCACCGTAACAACGTTCGAGCAGATCGGTGCGCATGACGTCGCGCGGCGGGCCGTCGGCGATGGCGCGTCCATCGGCGAGCAATACGAGGCGGTCGGCATGACGCGCCGCGAGATTGCAGTCATGCGCAATCGCGAGCGCGCCAATATTCCATTCGCGCGTGAGACGGCGCGCCGTCGCGAACAGTCGGTGCTGCTGCACGAGATCGAGCGCCGCGGTTGGCTCGTCCATCAGCAGATAACGCGGCGGCATCCAGTGGCTGTCGAGCGTCCACAACTGTGCGAGCGCACGCGCGAATTGCACGCGCGCAAATTCGCCGCCCGACAGCGTCGTGACGTTGCGCTGCGCGAGCGGCGCGACGCCCGCGAGCGCGAGCATGTCGTAGGCGAGCACCTCGGGCGAATACGGCAGCGCCGGGCCGTCGAGATGCGGATAACGGCCGAGCTGCACCACGTCGCTGACCGGCACGGGATAGGTGTTCGGCACGCTCTGCGCGAGCACGGCGCGCAGTTGCGCGAGGCGGCGCGGCCCGATGCGGCGCACGTCCTCGCCATTGAGCGTGAGCGTCGCGCGGCTGTGCGAATCGGGGAAACCGTGCAGCGTGAAGTCGCCCGCGAGCGCCTTGAGCAAGGTGCTCTTGCCGACGCCGTTCTGCCCGAGCACCACCACGAACTCGCCCGGCGCGACCGTCAGCGAAAAATCTTCGAACAAGGGCTGACCGCCCTTGCCGCGATAGCCGATATGCAGGTTCTGAATCGAAAGCATCGCGTCCCTCACGCGCCGAACTGACGGCGGCTGCGCACGATCAGCAAGATGAAAAACGGGGCGCCGAGCAAGGCCGTCAACACGCCGAGCGGAATCTCGGCGGGCGCGACCAGCGTGCGCGCGGCGAGATCGGCGGTCACCGTGAGCAGCGCGCCGAGCAGCATCGAGCCCGGCAGCACCACGCGCTGATCGGGTCCGCATGCGAGGCGCACGCAATGCGGCGCAACGAGGCCGATGAACCCGATCTGCCCGGTCGTCGACACGAGCGCGCCCACCGCGAGCGCGCTCGCGAGCAGGATCGTGTGCTTCACGCGGCGCACGGGCACGCCGAGGTAATGCGCTTCCAGTTCGCCGAGTTGCATCGCGTTGAGCGAGCGCGTGTGCGCGGCGATCATCGCCATGCCCGCGAGCACGAAGGGCGCGATGGTCGCGAGCGTCGACCACTTCGCATCGGCCAGACTGCCGAGACTCCAGAAGGTCAGCGAACGCAGTTGCGCGTCGGTCGCGAGATAGGAGAGCGTGCCGATCACCGCGCCCGCGAGCGCGTTGGCGGCCACGCCCGCGAGCAGCAGGATCGGCAGCACGATGCGTCCGTTCGAGGTGGCGAGCCGGTACACCGCGAGCGTCACGACGAGCGCGCCCGCGAACGCGGCGCACGCCGTGAGGCGATCCGCGCCGAACAGCTCGGCCATGACGGGCGGCAGCGCAAGATGCGCGGCGAGATGCGGCATCAGCACCGCGCCGAACACGATCAGCAGCGACGCGCCGAGCGCCGCGCCGCTCGATACGCCGATCAGGCCCGGATCGGCCAGCGGGTTGCGCAGCAGCGCCTGCAACGCGCTGCCCGTCGCACCGAAACCCGCGCCGACGAGCAAGGCGAGCACGACGCGCGGCAAGCGCAGTTCGAACAGCACGAGCGCGGCGCGGTCGGTCTGCGCGTTCGTCGGCACGTCGGCGCTGATGAACGCGTGCCAGAGGGCTTGCGGCGAAACGGGATACGCGCCCATGCACACGCCGCCGAGCACGGCGAGTGCGAGCAGCGCCGCGAGCGCGCCGAGCACGTAGGGCGTGCGCGAGCGCGGCGCGCTCGCGGGAAGATGCGCGCCCGCGGAGGGCGGCGCGACGCTGAGCGTCTGGAAAGTCGGCCTGGACATGACGATTCGGGTGATTCGGGTAACGCGCTACGGCTGCTTTAAGTCAGTGAAAAAACGATGGCGATCAGGCTTGCGCCAGGCTGCGGTTGAGCGCATCCACGGCGTCGGGCAAACGCGGGCCGAAGCCGAGCAGGAACAGCGCATCGAGCGCGACCACGCGCGTCGCGCGGCCTGCGGGCGTCAGCGAGAACCCTGCGGAATCGAGCAGATGACGCTTGCTGCCGGCGGCTTTCAAGGCGTCGTCGGTGGTCAGCACGATGTCGGGTTGCGCGGCGACGAGCGCTTCGGGCGTGAGCGCGCGATAGCCGGAGAAGCCCTGCATCGCGTTGCGCACGCCCGCGTAGGCGAGCATCGCGTCGGCGGCCGTGTGCTGGCCCGCGACCATCGGCTGGTTGCCCGTGGGGCTCATCAGGAACAGCACGCTCGGCGGCGTTTTTGCGTCGCGCTTCGACGCGTCCTGCGCCGCGGCGATGCGCGTCGTGGTGGCCGTCCACGCACGGTCGAAGCGCGCAAGCAAGGTCTGCCCCGCGTTCTCCGCATCGAGCGCGCGCGCGACGCCGATGATCTTCTCGCGCACCGACGCCACGTCGTGGCCTTCCTCGAAGCTCACGAGCTTCACGCCCGCGCCCGCCACGCGTTGCAGCACGGAAGGCGGCCCGGCTTCCGCCGAGGCGAGAATCAGCGTGGGTTCGAGCGACAGCAGACCTTCGGCGGAGAGCGCGCGCTGATAACCCACCTTCGGCAGCGACTGCGCCTCGCGCGGATACGTGCAGGTCGTGTCGCTGCCCACCAGCGCGTCGGCGCGTCCGAGCGCGTAGACGATCTCCGCGAGCGCGCCGCCAATCACCACCACGCGTTGCGCCGTGGGCGCAGCGGCCTTCGCCAGCGTAACGCCCTGGATCGCGCCCGCCGCTGCGAGCAGCAGCCCGCCGGTGCCGATCAGCAGACGTCGGCGTTGCAAATCGAAACGATCGTCGCTCATGCTGCACCGCCTTGCTCGTTGCGCTCATTGCGCTCAATGCGTGCGAGCGCGCTCACCGCGTCGCGCCAGCCCGCGAGTTCCGGATTGCCGGGCTTGCGCGCGCCGAACAGCATGGCGACGTTCTCGCCATCGGCGTCGAACAGTTCGACCGAAGTCACGACGCCGTCGGTCGTGGGCTTGCGCACGATCCACGCCTGCGCGACGAGATTCGTGCGCAGATGCAGGCTGAAATCCGGATCGAGCACGTTGAGCCACGGCCCCATTCTGCGGATCGTCCGCACCGGCCCGGTATGAATCTGGATCATCCCGTGATTGCCGACGAACACCATGATCGGCAGGCGCGTGCGCGCGGCGCTTTCGAACAGCGCGTCGATCGCATCCGTCGCGATGGGCTCCGCGTACTGCGGATCGGCGAGACGCAGGGCCTGCACTCTCGTCACACCGAATTTCTTCAGGATATCGAAGAATTCGTGCGTATCCTGCATCGCGGCCCAGGCGGCGCGAAAGCCTTCCACGTCGATCTGCGCGTCGGCACGTTGCGGCGCGCGTGCGGTCGCGCGCACGACGCTCAACCCCGCGACTTGTGGCTGCGCCGTGTGGCGCTCGATCAGCGCGTCGAACGCGGCATGATCGCTCGCGTCTCGCAGATACACCTTCGTGACTGCCACGCCCTGCGCGTCGAAGAATTGGAGACTCTTGCGCACGCCGTCGTCATAGGTCTCGCGCACCGCGAACGCCGACGCCCACTTCCCGTAGAAAATTCGCAGATCGATCGCGCGGCCCACGGTGAGCCCGACCTGACCGCTGCGCGTCATCTTTTCGAAGCGGCCGGTTTTCTCGTGCACGGCGGCTTCGTTGCGCGTCAGCACCATCACTTCGCCGAGCGTGGGCATCGCTTCGAACAGCTCGACGAAGCGATCGTCGAGACGCACGACGTGCTCGCCGACGAAAGCCGCCAGCGCTTGTGCCTCACTCACGCCGAGTTCCGCCGCGGCCTCGCGGTGACGCAGCTTGCGCGCTGTGCGCAGCTCGTTGAAGGCGTCGCGCAGCAGCGCGAGCGACGCGGGATGGGACGCGGTGGGCGTCGTCGCTTGATTCATGATCTCGGTTGCCTTGTTCGGTTATCAAAAGTCGATTTTCATCGCCACGTTGAAGTTGCGGCCCGGCGCGGTGTAGGCGTCGATCTTCGCCGCGCCGTCGCTGTCGGCCAGACCGCGCACGTCGTTCCAGACCCAGTATTTGCGGTCGAACACGTTGTTGATGCCCGCCGTCACGCTCACGTGGCGCGTGATGTTGACGCCCGCGTGCAGGTCGAGAATCGTGTACGACGGCGTCGCGAAGTACGACGACGAGGACATCTGCGACTTGCTCTTGCGCGAGTTATAGGTGAGGTCCGCGCTCGCGAACCAGCGTTCGGTGGGCGCGTATTTCACGCCGAGCACGACCGCCAGCGGCGGCACGGTGTCGAGGCCGCTGGTCACGCCGTCCTTGGTCTCGGTGCCGTGAATCCACGCGAAGCCGCCCTTCACTTCGAGCGCGTCGTTCACATACCAGTCGGCCTTGCCTTCGAGGCCCTGGATCGACGCCTTCGAGTAGTTCACGTACTGCACGGTGTACGGATTCGTCGCCGAAGTGAGGCTGCCGCCCACCACCTTGCTGTCGATGAAGTTGCTGTAGCGGCCCGCGAATGCGGCGGCGCTGTAGTTCACCTGGCCGTGGCCCACGCCGAGCTTGCCGCGCAGACCCACTTCGACGGAGTTGCTCGTTTCCGGCTTCAGGTTCGGATTTCCGACCTGCTGGTAGTAGAGCCCGTACGAACCCGCCGGGTTATAGAAGCTGTTGACCTGATACGCGGACGGCGCGCGGAATCCATGCGCGTACTGCACGTAGGGCACGAACGCGGGCGAGACCTCGTAGAGAATCGCGAGGCGCGGCGAGACGGCGTTGCCCGTCGAGGTCGAGGTCGGCTTGGTCGAACTCGCGGACATCGACTCGTAGGTCGCGTCCGGATGCGGCGTCATGTCGTAATAGTCGAAGCGCACGCCCGGCACGACGCTCAGCTTGTTCCAGCGGATCTCGTCCTGGATGAACGCGCCCAGCGAGGTTTGCGTGGTCTTCGGGAACGCCTCGGGATAGCCGTCCGCGTTGCTCGTCCACTCGCTGCCCGCCGAGCTTGCCGTGCTGTAGTGCGAAACGCTCGCGTCGAAGCCGTAGGTCAGCTTGTGTTGCAGCACGCCGGTGTTGAACGCGCTGTCCGCCACCACGCTGCCGCCGAGAATGTTGTCGCCGTAGTCGTTGGTGCGCGAGCGCGAGGACGTCGCGCCGCTCGCGTTCGCGCCGGAAATATCGAGCGTCTGGCGCGTGGACGCATTGCGGTAATAGAGCGACGCGTGCAGTTGCTGGAAGTACGGATTGGTCGCGTCGCGATGGTCGTAATCGAGCTGCACGCGATTGCTGTTCACCTCGTTGCCGGTGACGTAACCGTTGGCCGTGTAGCCGCTCCACGTATACGCGCCGCCCAGTTGCGAAAGCCCGTCGCTTGAATTCGCATTACTAAGCGTTTCCGCGGTCAATTTGAGCGTGTCGTGCGGCGTCAATTTGAAAACGAGCTTGCCGAGCGCGCTGCGGTTGTTGTACGTGAGCGGGTCCGGCGTGGATCGCGATGCGCCCAGCGTGTTGCTATCGCCCTTGTTATCGGTCTCGTGACCGTGGCGGCCCGAGAGCGCGATCATGCCCTGCACGACGTCGCCGCCGAATGCGGCGGTGGCCGTCGAGCCCCAGCTGCGGTCGGTCGAGTCGTAGCCCGCCTTCAACGAGAAGTACGTCTTCTTGTTGTAGATCGCGAGCAGATCGCTCGGGTCCTTGGTCACGAAATTGACCGCGCCGGTGAGACCGTCGCTGCCGTACAGCGCCGAGGTGGGGCCGCGCAGCACTTCAATACGCTGATACAGATCCGTATTCAGATAGTCGCCGCGACCCGCCGAACCCGAGCCGAACGCATACGACTGCGGCAGCGGCACGCCGTCTTCGAGCAGCAGTACCTGGTTGCCTTCGAGCCCGCGAATATTGATGCCTTCATTGCCCGCGCGTCCCGTCGACCCGGTGATGCCCGCCGGACGATAGACCGAGCGGCGCACTTCCACGCCCGGCTCGTACTTGAGCGCGTCCTTGACGTCTTTCGCGTTGTTCTCGTCGATGTCGTCGCTGGTGATCACCGAGACGGTCGCCGCCGTACGGTTCGGGTCCGCCGTGCCGCCGCGCGTGGCCGTCACGGAAACGGCCTTGAGCGCCTCTTCGCGGCGCACGCGTTGCGGATTCGCGCTTTCGACGGCGTTCGCGGCGGCGTTCGCGGACGTGCTGGCATTCGTGGTCGCGCTCTGCTGCTCGGCGGGCTCGCCCGCCTGTGGATCGGCGGCGAGCGCATGGCCGGCGTGCATCGCACAGATCTCGGCGATCAGCGCAGGCAACAGGCGCCGCACCAGGCGTTGCTTCAAATGCATCGTTCTTCCCCGTAGTCAAAATCGAGGCTTTCGTTGTTCTTTACATGTCGAAAGCGGGCTCAATCCTACATTAGATGCGAATACTTCTCATTTACTTTTTAAAACCGGGATGGTCTGAGTGGGCAAAACGCATGGCGACGAAGGCGCGCACGGAGATGACGCGCCGCCTGTAAATCCACGATTTATCAATCAGTTAGCGAGATACAGAAAGGAAAAAGCGATGTAACTCGAAGTCATTTGAATGACATTCGAAAGCACATAGAAATGACCTTGTATGCGTTGTGGGTATGTGTCGCACTCATCCGCACAGCTTCTTGCGAGTTCTTTCTTTTCCTATCCGCTTTCCTTATCGTGCCGCGCGCCCGCCGCGATCTCGCGCGCGTGCTCGCGGCGTCGCGCGCGTCACGTGGCGTAGGGGCGGCGCGCCCCTTTTTCGCATCGACTAGCCGCCGCGCATCGTCGTGACCTTCGCTACAGACCGGCAGCGGCGCACGGCTCTATGGTTTACCCACCCTTTTTTGCGGGCATCGCTTCTCGCTATCGTTCGCCCCATTAGCGAATCCCGCGCGCCGTCGCGTTTTGCGAAGACGCATGCATGACGCAACGTCGTACGCCATTGCGCATCGCCACACGATCTCTCCAGACGATTTAAGCAGGATTGCTAATCGATAGAACGAACCCGACCGCGCCTCCAGAACGAACAGACAAACACCGGCTATCCAACGACGACAACACCAGGAGACGAAACATGAGAGCACGACACCGGCAGCGCCTGCTCCAACCTTTTCACCAGGCACGCACACGCATCGCGTCCTGGCTCACGCTCATCGCGATCGGCTTCGGCGCGGCTGTGCTCGCCGCGTGCGGCAGCGGCGGCAACGTCGATACCGGCTCGACCGCCACGGCCAACGCGCCGTTGGCGGTCGTCGCGCCGGTCACGGATTGCGCCAAACTCGCCACAGTCGATATCACCGATATCGGCGGCTCGGGCAGCACCATCACCTCGGCTGCCGTGACGACCGCCACCATCAACGGCGCGCAGGTCAACTTCTGCACCGTGAAGGGCACGCTCGCGCCGTCGAACAGCTTTGAAGTCGCGTTGCCGGTCAGCAGCTGGACGCAGCGTTTCGCGCAACTGGGTTGCGGCGGGCTCTGCGGCACGCTCAGCGATCCCACGCAGCAAAGCTCGTTCAGCTTCAGCTACACCTGCCCGCTCGTGCAGGAAGGCGGCTTCGTGACGGCGGCGACCGACATGGGCCACTCGGGCAACAGCACGACGTGGACGCAGAACGCGCAGCAACGCGCCGACTTCGCCTATCGCGGCCAGCACATCACCACGCTCACCGCTGAAAAGCTGATCAAGGCCTACTACGGCCAGGCGCAGAAGTACGCGTACTTCATCGGCTGCTCGGACGGCGGACGCGAAGCGCTGATGGCCGCGCAACGTTATCCGACCGACTACAACGGCATCGTCGCGGGCGCACCGGCGGCGCACTTCCAGATCCAGAATTCGCTGTATCACGGCTGGAGCGTGGAGTCGCAAAGCACGACCGGCGACAGCACCGGGAACGCCATCCTCTATGCCGACAAGGCGTTCGTGCTGCACAAGGCCGTCGTGGCCGCATGCGGCGGACAGGCAGGCGTGCCCGACGGCTTGATCGCCGATCCGCGCACCTGCAACTTCGACCCCGCATCGATTCAATGCGCGAGCGGCGCGACCAGCACCAGCAACTGCCTGACCGCCGCCGAAGTGAGCACCGCGAGCAAGATCTACGGCGGCCCCGTCGACGCCACCACGGGCGAGCGCATGCTGGCCGGTTCGCCACAACCTGGCTCGGAAGAAAACTGGGTGGGCGTCGAAGTGCCGACCACGAATTCGACGGATGCGCCCGTGCCCGTGACGAGCCTCTTCAGCTACATGATCGTGTCGGGTGCGTACAACCTGATCTTCACCGGCTCGCCGACGATGCCGACCGTCGACACCTTCGGCTACAAGGACGCGAGTTTCTACACGAACTATCTGCAGGCGAATCACCCGCTGAACGACGCGACGAATCCCGATCTCTCGGCCTTCAACAAGGCGGGCGGCAAGCTGATTCTGTGGCACGGCTGGGCCGATCAGCATATCTCGCCGCTGTTCACGATCCAGTATTACGAAGCGATGCAGAACACGATGGGCGCATCGACCGTGAACGATTTCGCGCGGCTGTATCTGGTGCCGGGCGTGGGTCATTGCGGCGGCGGCGAAGGCTTCCCGAACATCGACCTCGTTTCGCAGATCACGGCCTGGGCCGAGCACGGCACGGCGCCGAACGCGGTGATGACGTACCAGACCGATTCGTCGAACGCGGTCACGGCGAGCCGTCCGGTGTATCCGTATCCGGCCGTCGCGCAGTATGCGGGCAGCGGCGACTGGCACAACGGCGCGAACTGGACGCAAGGCACGGCGCTCTACAACGAGCCGACGCATAGCTGGGCCGGTTCGAGCTTCTACACCTCGTACACGCCGACGATGCTCGGAGTCGCGGCGCCGTAATTCTCGCGCTAAATCTTCGTAAATCGAATCGCCGGACCGGTGCGGTTGTGCCGGTCCGGCGACTCGTCGTTCAAGCCGTTGCGTGCGTCGGCTTCAATGCGACGACACGAACACCGCATCGTCGAACGCCTCGGGAATCGAGAAACTCTCGCGCATGCGCTTCGTTTCCGCGGCCGGCGACAAACCAAACAGGCGCTTGAATTCGCGACTGAACTGCGACGCGCTCGTATAACCGACCGCATGACACGCGGCTTCCGCGGTCAGATCCTGGCGCACCATCAGCAGACGCGCCTGATGCAGCCGCGTCGACTTCACATACTGCATCGGCGAAACCTGCGTGACGGCCTTGAAGTGACTGTGGAAGCTCGGCACGCTCATGCCCGCTTCCTCGGCCAGTTGCGTCACGTCGAGGTCCTGCGCATAACCGGCGTGGATCAGCCGCAGCGATTTGCCGATGCGCCCGAACTGCCCGCGCGTCGACAGCGCCTCGCGCATCGAGCTGCCTTGCGCGCCCGTGAGCACGCGGAAATACAGTTCGCGCAACAGGTTCGGCCCCAGCACGGCGGCTTCGAGCGGACGATGCAACGCTTCGAGAAACCGCAACACGGAGGATTGCATCGCATCGTCCATCGGCGTCGACATCATGCTTTGCGGCGGCTGCACCGGTTCGGCCGGGCCCGCGCGGTCGATCTGCATCGCCAGTTCCGCGGCCAGCGTGAAGTCGAGGTGCAGATACAGCGCGAGCAGCGGGCGCGCCTCGCTCGCCTCGGTTTCCATATTGAACGGCACCGGCACGGAGACGGCCAGGTAATGGCGTTCGTCGTAAAGATAAAGTTGATCGCCGAAATAGCCGCGCTTGCGGCCCTGGCAGACGATCACGATACCCGGATCGTAGAGCACCGGCGTGCGCGCGAGCGGCCGGTTCGAGCGCAGGACGCGCACACTCGGCAACGCGGTGAGGTTGTAGCCTTCGTCGGGCGCGAGGGCGCGCAGCAACGCGATCGTGCGTTTCTGGATGCGTTCCTGGGTGCGTTGCTCGCTGCATTCAGCCGCGCCGACCAGCTCGGTCTTGCGGGACGGGGTGCGCTTGGCATTCATAGTTTCAGGCAAGAATATTCGTGAATTTGGCCTTAGCCGGTCTCGGTATCAAGACTAGTATGCATGCATCAGTCACCAACCGGGAGAAACGGAAATGGCAGCCAGCAAAATTCTGCTCATCACGGGCGTTAGCAGCGGGTTCGGTCGCGCTCTGGCGCAAGAGGCGCTCGCGGCGGGTCACACCGTCGTCGGCACGGTGCGCAGCGCGCAGGCGCAGAGCGAGTTCGAGACGCTGCACGCACGGGCCGTGGCGCGCGTGCTCGACGTTACCCACTTCGACGCAATCGACGCCGTCGTCGCAGAGATCGAATCGGGCGTCGGCCCCATCGACGTGCTCGTCAACAACGCCGGTTACGGCCACGAGGGCGTGATGGAAGAATCGTCGCTCGAAGCAATGCGCCAGCAATTCGACGTCAACGTATTCGGCGCGGTCGCCATGATGAAGGCGGTGCTGCCCTTCATGCGCGCGCGTCGCCGCGGCCACATCCTGAACATCACGTCGATGGGCGGCCACATCACGATGCCGGGCATCACTTATTACTGCGGCAGCAAGTTCGCGCTCGAAGGCATTTCCGAGTCGCTGGGCAAGGAAGTCGCGCCGCTCGGCATCGCGGTCACGGCGGTCGCGCCGGGTTCGTTCCGCACGGATTGGGCGGGCCGCTCGATGCAGCGCACGCCGCGCGCAATCGCCGATTACGACGCGATCTTCGATCCGATCCGCCAGGCGCGCGTGGAAAAGAGCGGCAAGCAACTCGGCGATCCGCGCAAGGCGGCGCGTGCGATGCTCGTCGCGATCGAGTCCGAGACGCCGCCCGCGCATCTGTTGCTGGGCTCCGACGCGCTCGGTCTCGTGCGCGGCAAGCTCGCCGCGTTCGAAAAGGAGATCGCCGCGTGGGAAAACGTGACGATCTCGACGGACGCATCGGACAGTTAAACGAAACGCGCGCGATCTACGCGCGCAGTTCGTCTGCGTCTGCGTCTGCGTCGGCGGCGTCCGCTTCATCGGCGCCGTTGTCGCTCCATGCGGGGAACGGATCGCGATATGCGATCCACGCCTGCGGCCCTTCGGCCATTTCGGCGTCGGTGAGCAGACAGGCATCGAGGCGCGCGCGCAAGCCCGCTTCGTCCATCTCCATGCCGATCAGCACGAGTTCCTGGCGCGCGTCGCCCACTGTCTCGTCCCAGTTGCCTTCGATGAATTCGAGCGACTCCTCGTCGGTCGGCCAGCGATGCTTCGGCACCGCGGCCCACCACAACCCTGCCATGCCGTGCCGGCACACCGCGCCCGCCTGCGACCACGACGCCGCGTGCGTCGGCCGGCTCGCGAGCCAGAAAAAGCCTTTCGAGCGCACCACGCCCGGCCATTCCGAATTGATCAACGCCCAGAAACGCTGCGGATGCAGCGGCCTGCGCGCGCGCCACACGAAACTGGTGATGCCGTATTCCTCGGTTTCCGGCGTGTGCTCGCCGCGCAGCTCCGCGAGCCAGCCCGGCGCTTTCGACGCTTCCTCGAAATCGAACAGACGCGTATCGAGCACGCGATCGAGCGGCACACGGCCGAATTCCGCGACCTCGATGCGCGCACGCGGATTGAGCCGCCGCAGGATCGCCGTCAGCCGTTCGAGCCCCGCGTCGTCGATCAGATCGACCTTGTTGAGCACGATCGCATCGCAGAACTCGACCTGCTCGATCAGCAGATCGACGACCGTGCGCGTGTCCTCGTCGCCGAGCGATTCGCCGCGCGTCTGCAGGCTGTCCTGCGAGCCGTAATCGCGCAGGAAATTGAACGCATCGACCACCGTCACCATCGTGTCGAGACGCGCGACATCCGAAAGACTCTGGCCGCTTTCGTCCGCGAACGTGAAGGTTTCGGCCACCGGCAGCGGCTCCGAAATCCCCGTCGATTCGATCACGAGCTGATCGAAGCGCCCTTCGCGTGCGAGCCGGTTCACTTCGAGCAGCAGATCCTCGCGCAGCGTGCAGCAGATGCAGCCGTTGCTCATTTCCACGAGCTTTTCGTCGGTGCGCGAGAGTTCCGCGCCGCCGTTGCGCACGAGCGCGGCATCGATGTTCACCTCGCTCATATCGTTGACGATGACCGCGACGCGCCGTCCTTCGCGGTTGTTCAGGATGTGGTTGAGCAGCGTGGTCTTGCCCGCGCCCAGAAAACCGGACAGCACGGTGACCGGCAAGCGTGAATCCATCGGATGACTCCTTCGACGAGTGTGGGGATCGGGGCGCTGGCCCGAATAAATGTTATGTTATAACATTCTCAATGAAGCCAGCAACGACGGAATCGGGCCTCCGGGCGGGCCGCGTGCCTTACAATTCCGTTGCCATGTCCGGAAGCTGGTGCAAATCCAGCGCGGTCGCGCCACTGTGATCGGCCTTCGCGCCGAAAGTCAGACCTGGGCATCGGCGCACATCAATCGCATTTTCGGGGCGCGAAACCCCTGGAGAAATCAGCATGTCTGCACCGGACACCTCGCGGCGCGCGTTCGCTCGCCGCCCGTTCCTCGTCTCGAACGTTCATTCGCGCGCGTGTCGCCTGGGTTCGCGCATCGGCGTCGGCGTGACGTCGATCCGCTAGACGTTCGGCGCGCCGACGCGCTTCGTTTCGCTGACTGTTTCTCGCTTTCGCGTCGATCGCCTCGACGCGGGCCTGCGTACGCGCTCGCACGCCGTGCGCCCCGCACACCTCGCATAACAACAACGCACACCGTATAAGCATGGACGTATCCACACCGCTTTCGCGCGCGCGGCGCTTCGCCGTGCACGGCACCTTCGCCTGCTCCTGCCTCGCTCACGCCGCTCACGTTTTCGCGCAAGGCGACAGCGCTTCATCCGCCGACGCCGCGTCTCCAACCGCTTCGTCATCGACCTTGCTCGCCGTGCGCGTGAACGCCGCGTCGTCGCAAGCCGCGTCGTCCGGCAAGCCGGACCTCGCCACGCCGCTCACCACCGGCAGCCGCCTCGGCCTTTCCAGCCTCGACACGCCCGCAAGCGTCGACGCCATCGGCCGCGCGCAACTGAGCGCGCGCGGCGACAACAACGTGACCCAGGCCGTCACGCGCGCCGCCGGTTTCGCCACCGACGCCGCGCCCGGCAACGGCGGCACCTCGGTCTCGGTGCGCGGCTTCAGCGGCCCCGAATCGGTGACCACGCTTTACGACGGCCTGCGCATGTACGCGGGCGCGGGCACCGTGTCGTTCCCGTTCGACACGTGGTCGGCGGAACGCCTCGAAGTGCTGCGCGGCCCGGCCACCGTGCTCTACGGCGAAGGCGGCATCGGCGGCGTGATCAACGTCGTGCCCAAAGCGCCGCAACGCGACGATGCGACGACGATCCAGCTCGGCGCGGGCAGCTACGGCGAAAAACGCGTGGCGCTCGACACGACCGGCGCGCTCGGCCCGATGCTTTCCTACCGCTTCTATCTCGCCGACGACCGCAACAACGGCTGGCTGCCGCGCGGCGAATCGCACACGACCGCGCTCGGCGGCGCGCTGCGTCTGGACGTGAATCCGCGTCTCTCGTTCACGCTCGATTACGACTACGGCCGGCAAATGCCCGCGCGTTATTTCGGCGTGCCGGTGCCGGACGGTCAGCTCGATCCCGCGCTCGAACGCCAGAATTACAACGTCGGCAATGCGTCGATCGCGTACTTCGATCAGTGGACGCGCCTGAACACGCAATGGCGCGCCGCTCCCGGCATCACCGTGCGCAACCAGCTCTACTATCTGGTCACGAACCGTCACTGGCGCGACAGCGAAAGCTACACGCTGATGGGCGACGGCAACGTGCAGCGCAGCGATTACCTCGAAATCCTTCATCACGAACGGCAGGTCGGCGATACGCTCGACGCGACCTTCGACGGCCATCTGCTCGGCCGCCAGGACCGCCTCGTCGTCGGCGCGGATTTCAATCAGATTTCGTTTCTCGACACCAGCAATTCGCCCTACGACGGCTCGTCGATCGTGCCGCAATACGGCTTCGATCCGGACGTGTTTTCGAGCCCCGATCCGACCGTGCCGCAATATCGCACCAGCACGCGCCAGGCGTCCGTGTACGCCGAAAACCGCCTTGAACTAACCGACCGCCTCGCGTGGATCGCGGGCCTGCGCTACGACCATATCGACTATCACCGCGATACCTTCGCGACGGTCAGCGGTCCCGCGTCGTCGTTCGATCGCACCTTCGCGCACACGGGCTGGCGCACCGGCCTCGTGTTCTCGCTCACGCCGGATCTCTCGGTCTACGCGCAATACACCACGGGCGCCGAGGGCGTGGGCTCGCTCGTCACGCTCTCGAAGTCGAGCAGCAACTTCTCTCTCGCCAACGGCGAACAATGGGAAGCGGGCGTCAAGCAGCAGTTATGGGGCGGCCGCGCGTCGTGGACGCTCGCGTTCTATCAGATCGTCAAGCGCGATCTCCTGAGCACCGATCCGTCGAATCCCGATCTCACGCAGCAGGTCGGCAAGCAGTCGTCGCGCGGCGTGGAATGGACGGGCGCGCTGCAATTGGGCGGCGGCTGGTCGATCGACGCGAACGCCTCGTTCCTGCGCGCGCGTTACGACGATTTCAACGAAAGCGTGAATGGCCAGAGCGTGTCGCGCGCGGGCAACGTGCCGTACAACATTCCCGAGCAGACCGCGAACGTGTGGCTCGACTGGGCCTTCATGCCGGGCTGGCGCGCGGGCGCGGGCGTGCATTACGTGGGCCGCCGTTACGGCGATACGGCGAACACCGTGTCGATTCCGAGCTACACGCTAATCGACGCCTCGGCGTCGTGGCGCGCTACGCGCAACCTCACGCTCGCGCTCTATCTGCGCAATCTCACGAACCGCACCTACGCGGTGACGACGCAGAACGACGGCGGCCAATGGCTGCTGGGCGCGCCGCGTTCGGGCTGGGTCACGGCCACGTTGAGTTTCTGATTCATTTCCTCAGGATGCCGAATTATGACGTCATTGCAGATCGACGGACTCGACTGGTCGCCACACGATGAGCGCAGCGAACGCGGCGCGCGTGCCCTGCTGCGCGCCATCGACGTCGACGTGAAGCCCGGCGAATTCGTCGGTCTGATCGGGCCGAACGGCAGCGGCAAAACCAGCCTGCTGCGTTGCGCGTTTCGTTACGCGAAGCCGCAGCGCGGCGCGATCACGCTCGACGGCGACGACGTCTGGGCGCAGAGCGCGCGCTGGAGCGCGCAGCGCATCGCGGTGCTGCTGCAGGACGCGCCCGACGATTTCGGACTGAGCGTCGCGGAAGTCGTCGCGATGGGACGCACGCCGCATCAACGCGCGCTCGCGGGCGAAACGGCCGAGGACCGCGAACGCATCGAGCGCGCGCTGCTCGACGTCGGGCTCGCCCACGCACGCACACGGCCCTTCGCCACGCTGTCGGGCGGCGAGCGCCAGCGCGCGCTGCTCGCGCGTGCGCTCGTACAGGCGCCGCGCGTGCTGATGCTCGACGAACCCACCAACCATCTCGATCCGCGCCATCAGATCGATTTGCTCGCGCTCGTGAAGCGCCAGCGCATCACGAC
This sequence comes from Paraburkholderia tropica, assembly GCF_900109265.1. GTDB lineage: Bacteria > Pseudomonadota > Gammaproteobacteria > Burkholderiales > Burkholderiaceae > Paraburkholderia > Paraburkholderia tropica. Next base: position 199,842 of record NZ_FNZM01000003.1, on the reverse strand, counting down.
GCTCGCGACGATCCACGATCTCAATCTCGCGGCCGCGTTCTGCGACCGGCTGTTCGTGATCGACGCGGGCGAGATCGTCGCGCGCGGCACGCCGGACCAGGTGCTGACCGAAGCGCTGCTCAAGCGCGTTTATGGCGTCGATGCGATCGTCGATCGCCATCCGGTGACGGGCGGGCCGCGCGTCACGTTGATCACCACGCATTCGGAGTCGAACGCATGAAAATGAACCGAGGTTTGCGCGCCGCTGTCGCGCTGCTGCTCGCGTGCGCGAGCGCCGCCGCGCACGCGGGCCACTATCCCGTCACGGTGCGCAGTTGCAATCGCGACGTGACGTTCACGCAGACGCCCGCGCGCGCCGTGAGCAACGACGTGAATCTCACGGAGATGATGCTCGCGCTCGGCCTGCGCACGCGCATGGCGGGCTACACCGGCATCAGCGGCTGGAAGACGGCGGACCCCGCGTTGCAGGCCGCGCTGCTCGGTGTGCCCGAACTCGCGCGCCGCTATCCGTCGCTCGAAACGCTCGCCGCCGCGCACGCCGATCTCTACGTGGCGGGCTGGAATTACGGCATGCGCGTGGGCGGCCCGATCACGCCGCAAACGCTCGCGCGCTTCGACATCGCCACCTATGAACTCACGGAATCGTGCTCGCATGTGATGCCGCGACCGGCCGCTTCGCTCGACGATGTCTATAACGATCTGCGCAATCTCGGCGCGATTTTCGATGTCGAGGCGCGCGCACGGATGCTGATCGCGTCGATGCAATCGCGCGTCGCCGATGTGCGCCGCGTGCTGAATGCCAACACGCAGACGACGCCGCGCGTATTCGTCTACGACAGCGGCGAGGACAAGCCCTTCACGGCGGGCGCGCTCGCGATGCCCACGGCATTGATCCGCGCAGCGGGCGGCCGCAACGTGATGGACGACGTCGCGCAAAGCTGGACCCAGGTGAGTTGGGAAAGCGTGGTCGAGCGCGATCCGCAGGTGATCGTGATCGTCGATTACGGCGCGGTGACGGCGGCGCAGAAGGAAGCGTTTCTGCTCGGCTCGCCCGCGCTTGCGAACGTCGCGGCGATTCGCGCGCGTCGCTTCGTCGCGGTGCCGTACGACGCGGCGACGCCGGGCGTGCGCAACGCGCAAGCCGTCGAAACGATCGCGCGCGGTTTGCATCCGGAAGCCTTTGCGGCGCACAACAACACACCAGGCACGCCATGAACGCACGCCCTTCGCACACATCCGCGCCATTGACGCTGACGTTCACGGCGATCGTGTCGCTCGCGTGCGCGCTCGCCGTTTCCATCGTGCTCGCGGTCGGCTTCGGGCCGGCGCACATCGCGCCGCTCGACGTCGTGCGCACGGTGGCTTCGCACATCGGCGACGGCGTGCGGATCAACACGATGATCGACGATATCGTCTGGCAAATCCGCCTGCCGCGCGTGCTGCTGGGCGCGCTCGTGGGCGCCGCGCTCGCGCTGTCCGGCGCGGTCCTGCAAGCCGCCACGTCGAACCGTCTCGCCGATCCGCATCTGCTCGGCGTGAGCGCGGGGGCAAGCGTCGGCGCGGTCGCGGCGACGCTGTGGCTCGGCGCGGCATGGGGCGCGCTGACCTTGCCCGCGTGCGCCTTCGTCGGCGCGCTCGCGGCTACTGCGCTTGTGATCGGTTGCGGCACGCGCGGCGCGCGGCTCGATGCGCAGCGCCTCCTGCTCGCGGGCGTCGCCATGTCGTTCGTGCTGATGGCGCTCGCGAATCTGCTGCTCTATATGGGCGATCAGCGCGCGTCCGCCTCGGTGCTGTTCTGGATGCTCGGCGGCCTCGGCCTCGCGCGCTGGAGTCTGCTCGGAATCCCCGCCGCGTTCGTCGCCGGCGGCCTGCTTCTGCTGATCGCGCGCCGTCGCGAACTCAATGCACTGATGAGCGGCGACATCGTGGCCGCCACGCTCGGCCTCAATGTGGCGCGCGTGCGCCGCGAGTTGTTCGTCGTGTGTTCGTTGCTGACGGCGGCCATGGTGGCCGTGAGCGGCGCGATTGGCTTCGTGGGACTGGTGGCGCCGCATATCGCGCGGCGACTCGTCGGCACCGATCATGCGCGCGTGCTGCCCGCCTCGGCGCTCGTCGGCGCGTTGCTGCTCGTATGGGCCGACGTGACCGCGCGCACGCTGATCGCGCCCGACGATTTGCCGGTTGGCGTGGTGACGGGATTATTCGGCGGCGCGTTTTTCGTGCTGTTGATCGGGCGCGGAAAATAAGCTGCATCGCCATTCACACGACTTCGGCGATGCAGCGTCATTCACGATTTATTTAGCGCCGATCTCATGTTCCGCGAGACTCAATTCGCGTTCGCGCTCGCTCGACGTTTTCGCAATCGGCGGACCGGAAAAGCGGTGACGCACGCCGCCCACATACCAGATCGCGAGCAGCACGAGCAGCAGGCTGACGATCAGATACAGCACTTTCTCGTTCGGCGGTTGAATGCCGACATAGGCGAGAATCAGCGCGCCGCCCACCGCCGCAATCGCAAACGGCTTCGAGAATTTGCCCAGTTGAAACGGTCCTTTCTCGGTCCACGTGCGGCCTTCGGCGAAAATGCCGGCGGCAATCGGCATCGCATACGAAACGAACAGAAACACCGCACTGCCCGCGCTGAGTACCGTGAAGGCATCGCCATAGAGCGTCGCGGCAATCGCGAGCACCGCCGACGTCCAGATCGCCGCGCCCGGCGTGCGATGCGCGGGATTGACCTTGCGTAGCCATTTCGATCCCGGCAGACCGCCGTCACGCGCAAAGGCGAACATCATGCGCGAGGTCGAGGTGACCGCGGCCAGCCCGCACGCGTAGTTGATAAAGAACATCAGCAATTCGATGCTGAGGCGCAGCGGCGTGGGAATCGGCGCGAGAATGGCCTGGAAAAAGCCCGTTCCCTGTTTGACCGCCGCGCCGAGACTCGGCATCACGAGCACGAATGCGCACACCATCACGTAGCCGAACGTCGTCGACCAGAACACCGAACCGACAATACCGCGCGGCACGTTGCGCGCCGCCTGATGCGTTTCTTCGGACGTATGCGCGGACGCGTCGAAGCCCGTGATCGTATAGGCGGTCAGCAGCAGACCCGAGAGAAACGCCATCGCGATCGTCTGTTTCGGCCACGCGCTGCCGTCGGTGCCGGTGAAATTCGTGAACGTATAGAGCCGCGAGAGATCGATCTTGACCGGCGAATACGCCAGCAGCGACACCACGAGCACGACCGTCACGACGAAAATCAGGTAGCCGGACAGATCGGTAATCTTGCTCGTAATGCGAATGCCGCGATGATTCAGAAACGCCTGCGAAGCGGTAATCAGCGTGAGGAAAATCGTTTGATCCCACCAGCCGAGCGAATCGGGATTGACGCCGAACATTGGCGCAATCAAGGTGCGAAAGAACGGATCGTAGGTGCCGTAATTGATCGCGGCGACCACGAACACCAGACCGAGCAGATTCAGCCACGCGGTGAGCCAGCCCCAGGTCTTGCCGCCGAGAATCGAGCCCCAGTGATAGAGACCGCCCGCCGTGGGATACGACGAGGCGATCTGCGCCATCGCCGCCGCCACGACCAGCGCGAACAGCGAGCCGAGCGGCCAGCCGAGCCCGATCGATGCGCCGCCCGCCGCCGAAAATCCCATCTGAAACGACGTAATGCCGCCGGACAAAATGCAGATCAGCGAAAACGACACCGCGAAGTTGGAAAACGCGCCCATGCGGCGCGAAAGCTCCTGCGCGTAACCCATCTTGTGCAACAGCGAGACATCATGATCGGCGGATTCGGCCGCCGGTTCGATTGCATTCGCGTCCATATGACGATCCTTCAAGCGAGAGGGTGGAAACGTCGAACTGGTGATGATTTAATCCGTATTCCGTATCAAGCAGCCGTAAAACAGTTATCGACGAACAGATGCGCGCCGTTAATGAAACTCGCGTCGTCGCTGGCGAGGAACAGCGCGGCCTGCGCCACTTCCTCGGGCTTGCACAAGCGTCCCTGCTGAAGCGAGAGCGCCGCTTCGCTGGCGTCGAAACCATATTGCGCGAGTGCGCTGATTTCGCGCTGGCCGTGGGGCGTGTTGATGAAGCCCGGGCACACCGCGTTGCAGCGGATGCCGCGATCGCGATACTCGACCGCAATCGCGCGCGCGAACATCGCGCACGCGCCCTTGGTCGTGCAATAAAGCACTTCGAGCGGCGTGGCCGCGACCGACGAGATCGACGCCGTGCAGACGATCGAGCCCTTGCCCGCTTCGAGCATGTGAGGCAGCACCGCGCGCGTCATCATGAACATGCTTTTCACGTTGACGTTCATGAGCCAGTCGTAGTCGTCGTCGCTGGTGTCGAGAAACGGCTTCACGACAATACTGCCCGCGTGGTTGAACAGCGTGTCGATACGGCCAAAACGCCCGATCACGCCCGCCACGGCGGCGTCCACGGCGGCGCGCTGCGAGACGTCCGCCACGAACAACTCCGCCACGCCGCCTTCGGCGCGGATGCGCGCGACGATTTCCTCGCCCGCGCCGCGATTGACGTCCACCACGGCCACCTGCGCGCCTTCGCGGTGAAACAGCAGCGACGCCGCGCCGCCTGCGCCCGTCGACCCGCCCGATACGATAGCGACCTTGCCCGCCAGCTTCCCTGCCCTTTCCGTCATTCCCGGCTCCTATGCGTATTCACGGTACGCACAAGTTAGGTGCACCGAAAATCGGCCACTATCCAAATTTGGCAAAAAAATAAAATTGCCGTAAAAATCAGGAATCGCGAAGATCGGCAACGCATTGCTGCGATGCACGAGCGCCGGGCGCGGATCGTGCGCAGCCGCGTCCGCGCGTTGCTCCGGTCGATCGCCATTTTGCGGCGCCAGCCGAGGCCGCCCCGGGAGACTCCATGGAAGCGGGCTACTCGCCGAACGAGGCCATCCAGTTTCGGAACTGTCACAGCGTCGACGAACAGGCGGCGCTGCTCGACGCATGGAACCAGAGCTATTGCCAGCTTTCGCGCGGCACGTTCAACGGTTCGGTGACGTCGTTCATGGCGGGCGGCGTGAAAGTGCTGGTCGAGCGGCTGAACCGCACGGTTTATCAGCGGGGCGACGTGGTCGGCCATAAATTCGCGCTGGGCATTCCGTTTCAGCTCGAAGGGCATGCGCTGCTTTCGGGACAGACGAGTCACCTCGACGCGCTGCACGTGTTTTCCGGCCGCGACGGCTTCGAGTTTCTCTCGCCGGACCGCCATGTGTTCGTCAACCTCGAAATGGAGCCCGCCGCCGTGACGGATTTCGCCACGCGCGCGCAGCTCGAATCGATCATCGCGCGCATCGGCGCGAAGGCGGGCGTGGTGAATATCGCGCCCGCGCGGCTCCAGCAATTCCGCGACGTGTTGAGCGTGCTGCTCGACGACGTGGTTCGCGCGCCGCGTTTGCTCCACGACCGCGAGAGCGTGAGCGCGCTGGAAAAAGCCATTATTTTCGGTCTGAGCGAAACACTGCATGATTTCCCCGATATCGCGCAGCACGAACGCGGCGAAGCGCGCATCGCGCGAAACTGGCAACTGGTGCGCAGCGTGCGCGATATCGTCGAAGGGTCGCCCGATTGCCCGCTCTCCGTCGCCGAGCTGTGCGCGCGTATGCACGCGAGCCGACGCACGGTGCAGTATGCGTTCGAAGAGACGACCGGCATCAGTCCGCTCGCGTATATGCGCGCCGTGCGTCTTGCGCGCGTGCGCAAGGAACTCGTGCATGCGGCCACGGTGACCGAGGTCGCCACGCGCTGGGGATTCTGGCATTTCGGCAATTTCGCCAGCGAATACCGCGAGCAATTCGGCGAGTTGCCGAGCGAGACGTGGCGCAGGAATCGCGCGTGAAGTCCATGCCGATTGGGCGGCACGCGAATTCGATGCGTGCGCAACCAATATGGGGCGCACCCCAACCTTTCCGGGCAGGAAGAATCAGCAATAAAACGTAATGCCGGATGTAATCGCCAGGCGACTTCGCTCCGGTAGAGTGCGGACATTCCGCACCTTGCAGCACAATAATGACCTCACGCCTGTCACGACGGGAATTCATCAAACTGACCATCGCCGTGGGCACCACCGCTTCGGTCTTCGACGCGAATTCCCTCGCCCTCGCCAACCCCGCGCCCTGCCAGCTCACGCCCGAACAGGAAGTCGGTCCTTACTGGATCGACGGCGCGCTGATGCGCAGCGACATCCGCGAAGGCAAGCCCGGCGTGGCGCTGACGCTCGATATCGTGCTGACCGACAAGCGCACCTGCGCGCCGCTCGTGGGCGCCGCCGTCGACATCTGGCAATGCGACGCGATGGGCATCTATTCCGGCTACACGAAAACGGCGGCCATGCCGCCGCCGCCCGATTTCGCCTCGGGCGCGCCGGGCCGTCCGCCTGCGGGGATGCCGTTCGGCGTGCCGCCCGGCGGTTTCCAGGGTCAGCCCGGCCGGCCGCCCGGTCCGCCGCCGCCCACCGATCACCTCACCTTCCTGCGCGGCATGCAGCACACCGACCGCAGCGGCGCGGTCAGGTTCGAAACCATCGTGCCGGGCGTGTATCCCGGGCGCACGAATCACATCCACTTCAAGGTCCGCACGCCGGATGCGCAGCACGCGAAAGGCACGCACGTCTCGCACGTCGGCCAGCTCTTTCTGCCCGAAGCGCTGATGGTGCAGCTGATGCAAACCGATCCATATCGCGCGCACTCGATCCGGCGCACGACGTCGCGCGAGGACCCGGTGTTCACGGACCAGCACGGTTCGAGCATGATCGCCAGCGTGAATCCGTTCACCGTGGATGGTCGCGTCAAGCCTCTGCGCGCGCGCGTGGAAGCGGTCGTCGATCCCGACGCCACGCCGCAACCGGTCGAACCGCGGTTTGATCCGAACTTCGGTCCGCGCGCCGATTCGCACTTCGGTCCGCCGCCGCGCTAACGCGCCGCGCGTCCTCCCCGATCGCTCACGGAAAAAGCGGCCAATCAAACTCAACGGTTTTTGGCCGCTTATTTTTGGCCGCTTAATCTCGTCTCGTTGCCGATATGTTCAACACGCGCGAGCCGATACGGCAGGAGGAATGCGTGAGCGTCATTGCCCAGATTTCGGATATTCATGTGCGGCCGCACGGCCGGCGCTATCAGGATCTCGTCGATTCGAACGCGATGTTCGCGCAAGCGGTCGCCACGCTCAACCGACTCGATCCCGCGCCCGATTTCGTCCTTATCAGCGGCGATCTGACCGACGAAGGCCGGCCCGACGAATACGCCATGCTGCGCGAATTGCTCGCGCCGTTGCGGCTGCCGTATGCGGTGATGCCGGGCAATCACGATCATCGCCGGTTTCTGCGCGAGGCGTTTGCCGATCACGCGTGGCTGCCGCGCGAAGGCGAACTGCATTTCGGCATCGACGCAGGCGCGATTCGTCTGCTCGCGCTCGACTCGACCGTGCCCGGTTTTCACCACGGCGAATTGAGTCCGGCTTCGCTCGACTGGCTCGAACGCGAACTCGTCGAACATGCGCGGCGGCGCGTGATGATCGCGTTGCATCACCCGCCGTTCGCGACCGGCATTCCCTATCTCGACCTGTACGGCATGACGAATGTGAAGCCGCTGCGCGATCTCGTCGCGCGTCACGCCAACGTCGATCGCATCGTTGCGGGCCACGTGCATCGTTCGATGCACGCGCGTCTTGGCAACGTGCCGGTGTTGACGTGCCCGAGCACAACGACGCAAATCGCGTTGCGGCTCCAACCCGACGCCGATCCGGCGTCATACATGGAACCGCCCGCCTTCATGCTGCATCGCTGGAGCGACGACGATCGCGACGGTGAAAGCAGCGCGGTCTCGCATCTTTGCTATATCGGTCAGTTCGACGGACCGCTGCCGTTCGCGTGAGCGTCGCGCGGCTTGATCAGAACGTGTCCCAGCCGTCGTTGTCGATCAGCGCAGGAGCGGAAGCGGGAGCCGGCGCGGCCGCAGGTTTCGCGGGCGCGGCGGTCTTGCGCACCGCCGGCGCGGGCGCGCGCGTGCTCACTTTGCGCGGCGCAACGCCCGCAGCACGAATCGGCGCGGCCGCCACGCTCACCGCCTGAAACCCCGCCTCGGCGTCCAGATGGAAAAACGCAATCGCCTGATTCAACTTCACGCCCTGATCCTCGAGCGATTTCGACGCGGCCGCCGCTTCCTCCACCAGCGCCGCGTTCTGTTGCGTGACGTCGTCCATCTGCGTGATCGCCTGATTGACCTGCTCGATCCCGCGGCTCTGCTCGGTCGACGCGGCGGCGATTTCGCCCATGATGTCGGTCACGCGCGCGACGGCCTGCGTAACTTCCGCCATCGTCCGGCCCGCCTCATCCGCCAGCGACGAACCGTCCTGAATCTTCTGCACCGACGCGTTGATCAGTTCCTTGATCTCCTTCGCCGCGCTCGACGAGCGTTGCGCGAGGCTGCGCACTTCGCTCGCGACCACCGCGAAACCGCGCCCCTGCTCGCCCGCGCGGGCCGCTTCCACCGCCGCATTCAGCGCGAGAATGTTGGTCTGGAACGCGATCCCTTCGATGATGCCGGTGATGTCGGCGATCCGCGTGGAGCTCGTGCTGATCTCGCCCATCGTCTCGACCACCTGGCCGACCACCTGATTGCCGCGCCCCGCCACTTCCGATGCGTTGTGCGAGAGCGCGCTCGCCTGCTGGGCGTTTTCGGCGTTCTGCTTCACGGTCGAGGTCAACTCCTCCATGCTCGCCGCGGTTTCCTGCAACGACGCCGCCTGCTGTTCCGTGCGCGACGACAGTTCCGTGTTGCCCGACGCAATCTGGCTCGCACCGGTGCCGATGCTGTTCGCGGATGTGCGGACCTGCCCGATCAGGCTCACGAGGCTCGCCTGCATCTCGCCCATCGAGGCAAGCACGCTACCCGCGGGCGCGCGCTGCGCACCCGGCACCGGACGCAGATCGCCCGACGCCACGCGCTGCGTGACTTCGCCGAGTTCGGCCGGTTCGGCGCCCAGCGCGCGCAACAGCCCGCGCGTGATGAGCACGCCCGCCAGCACCGCCAGCGCGACGGCGGCGAGGCAAATCGCGATCAGCAGCATGCGTTGCCGCGCGAATTGCTCCGCCGATTCCTGGACCTGTTGCGCCGCGCGCTCCTGGGTGAAATCGGCGAAATCGTTCGACGCCTTGATCAGCGCCGCGAGCAAAGGCCGGCATTTCGTGTCGATTTCGGCGATCGCGGCGTCGCGTTGATTGTTCAGCGCCAGCCGGTCGATATCGAGCGCGACCGGACGATACAGCGCTTCGATGCGCGGCAGTTCGGCGGCCAGGCGGCGGCCTTTTTCGTTCATGTCGGACGCGCTCGCAACGAGGGCGTTGAAGGTGTCGAGATTGGTTTCGACGCGCCGTTCGGCGTCCTCGACCGCGGCTTTTTCGAGCGCGACGTCCTCGGGCGTGGTGACCAGCACCAGATTGCGCACCGCCATCGCGCGATCGTCGACTGCCGTGCGGACCGCGACCGCCGCCCTGGCGCGCGCGTCGATCCCGCTGACGTAGCCCGCGAAGCGGTTATTCGCGGCGTTCAATTCGTGCAACGACAACGCGGACACGATCAACACGATAAAGGCCAAAATCCCGAACGCACCCGTGAGCTTTGCCTTCACCGACAATCGATTCAGATTCATATTTTTTGTTTTCCATTTCTATGAAGGGGCAAATAAGGCGGACGGTCGCTTTTACGATGCCCAATTCACGCAACGGAACGATATGCGTCTGCGCCCCCGGCAGACGTATGCGCAGAGCATATGATTTTACTGAGTCCGCGTGAATAAACCGCAGAAAAACCGTCGTGAAATCAACGCGCAAACGTTAGCGGAATATTGTATTTTTCTATGAGGCATATTTACCGTATAGAATGCCGGCTCCAATAAAATGTGCCATACGTGCGCATCTTTAATCCCGAAACGAATCAATCGGAAAATATTGCCGGATTAATACCGGAGCGCGCCGCTAAAACCCACGACCCGATACCGCTGGCAATAAGTGGTAATAAAAAGTGGATACGAACGCCGCCATTCACAGACGCAATTCGCTGTGTCATTATCGGAGCATGGAACGCCGTCACGAACTCGCCCGGTTTCATCATCATCGCGGTCGCAACACCTTGCGCCGGGGTTCGTTACGTCCATCGCTCTGAAGCCGCCGGCTTCGGACACCAGGAACCAGGCGCCAGATGGCGCCTTTTTTATTGCCTACGGAGAAAAACATGACTATGCTTCGCGGAACCCGTTTCGTCACCGGCCAGTCGGCCGCCGTCATGCGCTCGCTCGAAAGCCGCTTCCGGAGCTACCTTCATTGATCGTGGCGCTGAAGAAGCGATCGTCCCGGCGTTGTGGTCGCAAGACACCTTCGTCGAGAAAGCCGGCGGCAGCGAAATCCTCCAGCAGATGTGGACGTTCACCGATAAATCCGGTCGGCCATGCTGTCTGATTCCGGAAGCCACCGCGCTCTTTCAGGAACAGGCGGTCAATCTGCTCGGCGGTGCGCGCGAACGGATGCTCTTTTATATTGCACGGTGTTACAGGTACGAGCGGCCGCAAGCCGGTCGATACCGCGAATTTACGCAACTCGGCTTTGAATATCTATGCGCGGAACCTGAACGCGCGGCGGCATTCAGCGTCGATGTCGCAACGGGGTTTCTGGATTCATTGGGTGTCCGATATGATCTCGACCGTGCCGCGCGCCGGGGCTTGAGCTATTACCTCGGCGGCCAGGGTTTTGAAATGCGCTGCGCGGCGCTCGGCGCCCAGCAGCAGATCGCGGGCGGTGGCGCGTATCGCGAAGGCGCGGGTTTCGGCATCGGTCTCGAACGCCTGGTGCTCGCGATGTCGTCATCGTCTTTGGGCGAGTTAAACGCGCCGGATGATCAATCGTCTTAAAGTAAACGTTCGGCGCGAGTTGGCGGTCTGGCGCATGTCGGTCAATCGACGCGCTCGCCTGCTCGCGCCGGCTCTCTCTGATTGAAAAATGCTGCGTGCATCCCGCACCCCGGGCGCGCAGCCGTGCTATCGTTGCGGCATGCGATTTGCGACCTGCAAAGTGCAGCACAGTCCCTCGCATGAAGGAGTTTTTAAACGTGGATGAACGTAAACGGGAAAGCATCGTTGCTTACCTTCGCCGCAGAATGGAAGAGTTCGGCATCGAGCCGGACGACATCGCGGCCTCGATCGCTGCCGATCAGCTTCGAATTCGCGCCGCGCGTTATCAAAACGCGGCGGGCGACACCTGGGACGGTCAGGGTGAAATGCCGCAATGGCTCGTACAAGTGACTAGCGCCGGTCAGGCGCTGGAGCACTTCGCCATTCGCAAACCGGAAGAGCGCGCCGAAGCGCCGCGCCCGCGCGTCGACTGGGCCAACGACCCTTTCGCCGGCAGCCGCCTCGCGACCGTCAGCGCCGAACGCCTGTAAATCACCCATTCACCGTCAATCAGCAAGCGAGCCGCGCCGGCGCTGAATCGCACCGCGCGGGGATGTTGCGCGCCCCTGTCATTCGCCGCTGTTCAATCGCGTTTGGGTTGTATTTGGGCTTTTCCCCAGGCGGGTTTTCGCTGATTGGTTTTATCGCTCGTTTTTGTCTTTTTCGTCTATTGAGCATTGCTCCATTCGCCATGATTCGCCGACCATGAATCATCGGGAATAACGCATCGAGTGTTTCCGCCGGGCGCCAACCTGCCCGCCATGGCATGTGGCCGCCATGAATCCAGCCGCATCCTTTCAGCGCAATGCGGCCAGATAACCGGTTTCGCGATTGCCTTCGTGCGTGCCCGCGGCCACCGCCACCCGATTACGCCCCGCCGCTTTCGCAACGTAAAGCGCGGCGTCCACGCGCGCGATGGCGCTCTCCAGGCTTTCGGTTGCGCCGATGCTGTCCACGCCCGCGCTGAGCGTGCAGGACACGCCGTCCGTGGACGAACACTCGACGGCCACTCTCAGCGCATTGGTCGACGCCTCCGCCTCGCGTCTCGTGACATCGACGAACGCGACGGCGAACTCCTCGCCGCCCAGCCGCCCGAACAGATCGCACGGCCGGATCTGCGCAGCGACGATCCGCGAAATATGCGCGAGCAGCCGGTCGCCTGCCGCATGGCCGAAGCTGTCGTTGACCGTCTTGAACTTGTCGATGTCGAGAATGGCGATCGCCATCGTGCCGCCGCGCGCGCGCCGGTGCGCGAGCAACGCCTGCGCCCGCTCCATGAATGCGCGTCGCGTGAGCGCGCCCGTCAATTCGTCGACGGTGGCGAGCTTTTCCATTCTGCGCAGAATGCGTTCGTGCGCGAGCATCACCATGCCCGTCGACATGCACGGCAGCGAGACGATTGCGAGCCCGAGCAGCGCGATATTCCACGGCGACGGTTGCAAAAACGACAATGCCGGCGCGAGGCCCAGCACGATCGCGACGATACGCGCGAGATAAACCAGCGCGCCCAGCCAGGCGGCCACCGCAATCAGGCGGCAGGCGTAGCTCGCGCCGTCACGCGCGGCGTGACGCAACGCGAGGCTGCCCACCACGAAGCGGCCATACACGAAACCCAGCGAGACGATCACGCCGCGCGCGTTCGCACTGGGCGCAACACGGGTGAAGTAGACCAGCGCGGCCACGGCGAAGACGAGCGCCGCGCATTCGTCGCGACGCACGGGCGGCACGTCGAAGAATCGCCGCGTGCCCTGCACGAGCAGCAGCACCGCGCCCAGCGTCAGCGAACTCACCCCGACGATCGTCATCGCGCCCGCCTGCATTCCGCCGATCAGAATCCACGTCGCCGCCACGCCGAGCAGCGCATAACCCACGCACCAGCGGCCCACGCCCGGCACCGACGCGCGCACGAGCGAACCCAGCACGGCCACGCTCATCAGACACGAAACGATCAGGATCGCCAAAAGAGCGAAAGCGCTGGGCATGAGAACGAATTCAGGCGGCGATAAAAATCAGAGGAAAAAGCGATCAGGGAAAACCACGTGTTATGCCGGATCGCGAAAGACAATCGAAATCTTTTTAAAAGCTGTTTAAAACCCGCGCGGCGACATCTGCCGCTCGGGCTGCACCCGTTTGATGCGGGACGCCTATCGTATCGCACGTCACGTCTGAAAAAATGACGATCGAAGCCAGGCGGTTCAATTCGTGCACGCGAATGCGCGGATGCAATGCGCGTCCGCCGCGCGCACGCATCCGTATATCGTGAAACCCTTCGCTTCACGCTCATGACGCCAGCCGACTTTCGCCACGCTCGTTGTCCGTACCGCCCGCCGCCGCGCATCGGGCGGTCGATGCTATATTCGGGCCCATGTCCTCCAGCGGGTGCGCCAGCGCGCCCTCCTCGCATGAGTGATCCGTCCGGCGGCCTCGACGACAACGCAGCCTCGCCATCCGCACGCGCCGAGGCGTCCGACGCGGCGCGCCGCGCGCGTCTGAACCAGCTGCTCGACGCCACGGCGCGCGGCGAGCAGCGCGCTTTCGCCGAGCTTTACCGGCTCGCCTCCGGCCATGTCTTCGCCGTGCTCGTGCGCATGGTTCACGACCGCGCCGAAGCCGAAGATCTGCTTCAGGAAGTGTTCACGGCCGCATGGCGTCGCGCCGATACGTTCGATGCCGCGCGCGGCGGCGCGATGACCTGGCTCGTGACGCTCGCGCGCAACCGCGCGATCGACCGCCTGCGCCAGCATCACGAAAGTCCGCTCGACGACGCCGTCGCGCACGCCATCGCCGACGACGATCCCACGCCCGCCGCCCGCGCCGAAGCCAGCGAGGAGCGCCAGCGGCTCGAACGCTGCATGGCGCAACTCGAACCCACGCAGCGCGGCGCGGTCCGCGAAGCGTTTTTCAGCGGCGCGACTTACAGCGAACTGGCGGAGCGTCTGAGCGTGCCGCTCGGCACGCTGAAAAGCTGGATCCGGCGCAGCCTCATGCAACTCAAATCGTGTCTGGAATCATGAGCACGCCCGCCGATCACGATCCCGACCTGCTCGGCGCCGAATACGCGCTCGGCGTGCTCGACGCGAACGAGCGGCGCGCGCTCGAACACGCCGCCGAAACCGATCCCGTCCTGCTCGCCGCCATCGAACGCTGGCAGCGCCGCCTCGCGCCGCTCGCCGAGGAACTGCGTCCGCTGGCCGTGCCCGCGCGCGTGTGGACCCGCATCGAGCGCGATCTCGGCTTCCTGCCGCCGCGCCGCACGCCGACGCAAGATGCGGGACCGTGGTGGAACAGCTTGCGCCTGTGGCGCTTCGTGGGCGTCGGTGCGAGCGTCGCGGCGCTCGCGCTCGCGCTGGTCAACGTGGTCGTGCTGCGCGAGATGCAGGCGATACACGAGGCCGCGGGCCCGGCGCCGGTGGCCGTCGCGCCCGGCGGCGCCTATATGGTCGCGACGATCGCCCGCCCCGACGGCATCGCCCACTGGACCGCGACCGTCGATCTGCGCCGCAGCGAAATGGTCGTCGTGCCCGCCGTGAAGCCGACCGTGCCGGCCGGACGCGCCACCGAACTCTGGCTGATTGCGCCCGGCGAAAAGCCGGTCGCGCTCGGCGTGTTCCCAGCCGATGCGCCCGCACACATGAACCTGCCCGCCAGCGTGGTCGCGAAGCTCAGCGCGCGCGCCGTGCTGGCCGTCTCGATCGAACCGACCGGCGGCTCGCCGACGGGCCAGCCGACCGGCCCCGTCGTCGCTACCGGCACGATGCACGCCACGGCCTGAGCCCCCCGCCGCGCGTCGGCGCGGCGCGTTCGTCCCTCGCGACGATTCCGCTGCACTGGCGCTGCATCCAAACGCCGCGCTCGTCCGTATCTCCCGGCATCAGCCTCCTCACGGAGTCTCCATGCCGATCACCACCGCCGTTCTTGCCGCGTTTGGCGCGCTCGTCGTCGCGTTCGGCGTCGTCTGGCTCGTGCAATTGCGCACCGGCAACGCGGGCATGATCGACCCGGTCTGGGCGCTGTCGCTCGGCGCCGTGGCCGTCTTCGCCGCCCTCGCCGGTCCGGGCGCGACGCTGAACCGCGTGGCGGTCGCGTTCGGCGGCGGCGTGTGGGGTCTGCGGCTCGGCGCGCATCTCTGGCGACGCAACCGTCGCGGCCCGGAAGACCCGCGCTACGCCGCGCTGCGCACGCGCTGGGGGCGCCACGCGCCGGCGCGCATGCTCGGCTTCTTCATGCTCCAGGCAGTGATCTCGCTGCTGCTGTCGATCGCGTTCTTCGTGCCCGCCTGGCAGGCGCACACGCCGTCGATTCCGGCCATCGTCATCGCCTTGTCCATCGGCTTCGCGGCGCTCGCGGGCGAAGCCGCCGCCGACCGCCAGTTGCGCGGCCATCTCGCCGATCCCGCCGCGCGCGGCCAGGTCTGCACGCGCGGCTGGTGGCGTTACTCGCGCCATCCGAATTACTTCTTCGAATCGCTGCACTGGTGCGCCTACACGGTCTGGTCGATCGGCCAGCCCTGGGGTTGGGCGACGCTCGTGCCGCCGTTCGCGATGGCGTGGCTGCTGCTCAAGCTCTCCGGCGTGCCACTGCTCGAAGCGCGGCTCGTGCAGACGCGTGACGGCTATCGCGACTACATGGCGACCACGCACGCGTTCATTCCGTGGCCGCCGCGCCACGCGCACGCCGACGACGCCTCACATCGCCCTTCGAGGAGCCCGCGATCATGACCGTGACCGTTCCGCCGTTGCAGGATTCGCACGACCGTCCGCACGACACACCGCACGACACGCCGCCGCCATCGAGCACTTACGACACCTCGCTTGCGATCCGCCTGTGCGAACGCGGCTGGCTGCCCGATGCGTTGATCCGCATGGGCATGCGCACGCTGCTGCGCCGCCGTCTCGCCGACGCACACGCGCACGACGGCACGCGACGCGCCGAAGCGTTCGAAACGCTGATCGACGAACTGCGCGCCAGCCCGATCGCCATCGAAACGCAGGCGGCCAACGCGCAGCACTACGAGATTCCGGGCGCGTTCTTCGCGGCGCATCTCGGGCCGCGCCTGAAGTATTCGTGCGGCTACTATCCGCGCGGCGACGAAACGCTCGCGCAGGCCGAGGACGCCATGCTTGCGCTCTATGCAGCGCGCGCGGAACTCGCCGACGGTCAGCGCATCCTCGACCTCGGCTGCGGCTGGGGCGCGCTCACGCTCTGGCTCGCGCAACGTTATCCGCATGCGAGCATCGTCGGGCTGTCGAATTCGCACGGGCAGCGCGCGTTCATCGAGCGCCGCGCCAACGAGCTGGGGCTCGCGAATCTGCGCATCGTGACCGGCGATGTCGCGCGCTTTGAGTTCGCGCCCGGCGAGCCGCGTTTCGACCGCGTGCTGTCGATCGAAATGTTCGAGCACATGAAGCACTACGGCCTGCTGCTCGCGAAGATTGCGCGCTGGCTCGACGACGACGGCCGCCTCTTCGTGCATCTGTTCGCGCATCGGCTGCTCGCGTATCACTTCGAGGTGCGCGACGGCAGCGACTGGATGTCCCGTCATTTCTTCACGGGCGGCACGATGCCCTCGGCGCATCTGCTGCTGCGTTTTCAGGACGATCTGCGCGTCGAGCGGCAATGGTGGATCGACGGCACGCATTACGCGCGCACCGCGAACCAGTGGCTCGCCGCGCTCGATGCCGCGCGCGCCCAGGCGCTGCCGCTGCTCGACGCGAGCGGCAACCCGCGTCTCGCGTTCCAGCGCTGGCGCATGTTCTATCTGGCCGTGGCCGAACTGTTCGGCTATGCGCGCGGCGAGGAGTGGGGCGTCGCGCATTATCTGCTGCGCAAGCGCGCGGCGCGGCCTGGCACCAGCGAGTAAGCGCGATGCCGACGATGCTTTTCATGCCTGATTTCAGGCGCGATTTCATGCGTGATTTCATGCGATCCCTGCGGCGTGTAACGTTCTTCGCGCCGCTATCGCTCGTGGCATGCATCGCGCTCGGCGGCTGCACGAACGGGCCGCCCAATCCGAATCCTCGCGCCGACCAGCCGCTCGAACCGGTCAGCGTCGACCTGCCGCGCTACATGGGCCGCTGGTACGTGATCGCCAACATTCCGTATTTCGCGGAACGCGGTTTCGTGGCGAGCCGCGCCGAGTGGACGCTGCGCGCGGACGGCCGCATCGACGACGCCTTCTTCGGTCGCAAAGGCGGCTTCGACGCGCCCGAAAAGCACTACCGCTTCGTCGATGCGGTCGTGCCCGGCAGCGGCGGCGGGCGCTGGCGCGTGCGCCTGTTCTGGCCGATCCACGTCACACAGCTCACGCTCTATGTCGACCCGGATTATCGCGTGACGATCCTCGGTTATCCGGGCAAATCGCTCGGCTGGATTTTCTCGCGCGAGCCCGAGATGGACGACGCGACCTATCACGCACTGCTCGCGCGTCTCGATGCGATGGGCTACGACAGCACGCGTTTTCGACGCGTGCCGCAGTTTCCCGCGCAATTGGGTCAGCCGGGATTTGCTTCGCCGTAGTTTCGCGCGATTTTCGCGCGCATCGCGTGCATCCGCGCGCGCCTTCCGTCCGTATCTGCACACAAGGAAGTCTGCACGCAGCAGTCACCGATTCCATGACGACAACGCACGAATCAGGGAGAAAAACGCATGGAACCCGCCCAGATCGCCGACGCCACGAGCGCCGCCTTGCCGCCGGGCCGCCGCGTGGCGGTCGTCGGCGGGGGTATCGCCGGGCTGGCGAGCGCGTGGCTGCTCGCGCGTCGCCATCGCGTCACGCTGTTCGAGGCGGCCGCGACGGCGGGCGGCCACGCGCATACCGTCGACGTCGCGCTCGACGGACAGCGTCATCCCGTCGACACCGGTTTTCTGGTGTTCAACGAGCGCACCTATCCGAACCTCGTGGCGCTGTTCGCCGAACTCGGCGTGCGCGTGCATCGCAGCGAGATGTCGTTTTCGGTGTCGATGGACGGCGGCGCGCTGGAGTGGGCGGGCACGAATCTGAACACCGTGTTCGCGCAGCGCCGCAACCTCTTTTCGCCGACGTTCATCGGTATGCTGCGCGACATTCTGCGTTTCAACGCCGCCGCCGAACATCATCTGGAAACAGCGCGGCGCGAGCGGCTTTCGGTGGGCGAACTGCTGACGGCGGGCGGCTACGGCGCACCGTTCCAGCGCCACTATCTGTTGCCGATGGCCGCCGCCATCTGGTCGAGCGCCGCGCGCGACGTGCTGCGCTTTCCGGCCGCGACCTTTCTGCGCTTCTGCCTCAATCACGCCTTGCTACAGGTGAACAACCGGCCGCCGTGGCAAACCGTGGCGGGCGGCTCGCGCGAATACGTCGCGCGCCTGCTCGCCACGCTCGACGACGTGCGCCTGAACACGCCCGTGCGCGCGGTGCGCCGCGACGCGTCGGGCGTCATGATCGCGACCGATGACGCGGGCGCGGAACGTTTCGACGCCATCGTGTTCGCGAGCCACGCGCCCACGACGCTGGCCTTGCTCGCCGATGCCGACGACGCCGAACGCGACGTGCTCGGGGCCGTGCGCTATCAACGCAACGTGGCGCTGCTGCACACCGACACGGCGCTGCTGCCGCGCCGCCGACGCGTGTGGTCGGCGTGGAATTACCTCAGCCGTGCGTCGGCGCATCATGCGGGCAGCGACGCCGATGCGCAGCCCGTCTGCGTGAGCTACCTCATCAACCAGTTGCAGCCGCTGCCGTTTCGCACGCCCGTGGTGGTCACGCTCAATCCGGTGAGCGAACCCGCGCCGCATGCCGTGCTCGGCCGCTACGTCTACGAACATCCGCTGCTCGACCTCGCGGCCATCGACGCGCAACAGCGCCTGCCCGATCTGCAAGGGCGGCGCGCGACGTGGTTCGCGGGCGCGTGGACCGGCTACGGCTTTCACGAAGACGGCCTCAAGTCGGCGCTGCGCGTGGCGCGCGACTTCGGCCTGATGCCTGCGTGGGGCCGCCCATGAGCCCACGCGCCGATCTCGCGCGCGGCGCGCCGCCGTTCGCCCGCACCGCACGCCCAGGCGAGGATGCGCACGCGGCCTGTCTGCTCACGGGCCGCGTGGTGCACGAACGCCTGCGCCCCGCACATCACGCGTTCGCGTATCCGCTGTTCCAGATCTGCTGCGATCTCGACCGCCTCGACGCGCTGCAATGCGGGTGGTTCGGCATCGACCGTCGGCGCGTGTTCTCGCTCGATCCGCGCGACTACGGTCCGCGCGATGGACGCGCGCTCGCGCCGTGGATGCGCGCGCGTCTCGCCGACGCGGGCATTCCCGCCGATGGCGCGATCTGGTTGCAAACGCTGCCGCGCATCTTCGGTCACGCGTTCAATCCGGTGAGCTTCTGGTATTGCTACGACCGCGCGGGCCGCCTGCGCGCGCTCTACGCCGACGTACGCAACACCTTCGGCGCGCATCACGGCTATCTATTGAGCGCGCCCGATCACGCGCCGATCGGCAATACGACCGAGCTGCAGTGCCGCAAGACCTTTCACGTTTCGCCGTTTTGCCGCGTCGAGGGCCACTATCGGTTTCGCGTGCGCCAGCACGGCGCGCGGCTTGTCACCGCGATCGATTACGTCGATAGTCTCGGCGTGCTGCTGCGCACCGCCATCGCCATGCGCGCCGAACCGCTCGACGCACGCCGCGCATTCGGCGCGCTCCTGCGTCAGCCGCTCCTCACGCCCGGCGTCGTGCTGCGGATTCACTGGCAGGCGCTGCGCCTCTGGCTCAAACGCGTGCCGTTTTTCGGCAAACACCCGCCTACACCCCACGCATCCGACGCATCCTTGCGCCCCACCGATCACGAGGCCCGCTCATGACGCTGCTCCGCCTGCCCACGGCCGCGCACCCGCCGATGCCGCTTGCGGCCCGTCTCTTTCTTGCCTTGCTGCGCAGGATCCGTCATGGCCATCTGACGCTGACGACGCCCGACGGCGCGCAGCAGGTGTTCGGCGATGCACGCGACGTCCCGGCCGCCGCGCTGCGCATTCACGACTGGCGCGCGTGCCGGGCAATCCTTCGCGCGGGCGATATCGGTTTCGCCGAGGCGTTGCGCGCGCAATGGCTCGACGCGCCCGATCTCACCGCGCTGATGCGCCTCGCGATCCGCAACGAAGACGCCGTCGCCACGACCCTGCACGGCGGCCCGCTCGCGCGCATGTGGTACGCGCTGCGCCATCGGCTGCGCCGCAACACGCGCGCCGGCAGCCGACGCAATATCCACGCGCATTACGATCTGGGCAACGCGTTCTACGCGGCGTGGCTCGATGAAACGATGACCTATTCGAGCGCCTGTTTCGACGACGACGCACACCGTCCGCTCGACGAAGCGCAGTGCGCGAAGTATCAGCGCATCATCGATACGCTCGCGCTCGCGCCCGGCATGCGCGTGCTCGAAATCGGCTGCGGCTGGGGCGGTTTCGCGTTGTATGCGGCGCGGCAAGGCATCCATGTGCGCGGCGTGACGATTTCGCAGGAACAACACGCGTGGGCCAGCGAACGCGTGAACGCGGCGCAGCTTGCGCATCTCGCGGAGATCGAACTGCGCGACTATCGTGATCTCTGTGATGTTCACGATCTTCACGAAAACGACGGCCAGTACGATGCGATCGTCTCCATCGAAATGTTCGAAGCCGTGGGCGAAGCGTGGTGGCCGACGTATTTCGACACGCTTTCGCGTCTGCTGAAACCGGGCGCGCGGGCGCTCGTGCAAACCATCACCATCGACGATGCGCATGTCGAACGTTATCGCACGTCGAGCGACTTTATCCGCGAGATGATTTTTCCGGGCGGCATGTTGCCCGGTCCGCAGCAATTCGTGCGCGCCGCGCAGCAGGCGCAACTCGAAGCACGCGCCGTCTTTGCATTCGGACGCGATTATGCGCAGACCTTGCGTCTGTGGCGCGCAAGTTTCGAAAGCCGACTCGACACCCTGCGCGCGCTCGGTTTCGACGATGCGTTCATTCGCATCTGGACGCTCTATTTCGGCTATTGCGAAGCCGCGTTCGACGAAGGACGCACGGATGTGATGCATTTCGTCGTGCAACGCTGTGACGGACATCCTCGCGCTCATCCCCGCGCACATCCCCATTGACACGCTTTTTGGCGCGGGTACCATGAATCCACCGGTTAAAGCGTGCGTGGCGCTGCGCATTTCCAGGCCACCGCTTCGCTATTCAACCGGCATCCGCTCAACAGTCCGACGCTCCTGTGCTTCGACCCGTGCGCCTTAGATCATGAAAATTCGTGGCCCCTTGATACAGTACGATCGAGGACGTGGCGGCTTTCTCGCCATGCGCAGCACGATTGTTTCAGGCGCCAGCCACGTCGCCCGGCCGTGCAGCTATTGCTCGATCGACACGGTCATCTCCATTCGCTCCGTGCGCCGCCATCATTCGGCCATGAGCTGCGATTTCATCGGCGTTCGTAAAGACGAAATCGCCTCCCTGCTGCCCAAGCCCTAGCCTGCTGTCCGCCCCGTTCGTCTGATATCGCGCCGCTTCGCGTTGTGCGGCCTTGCTGCGCGCCACGCGATCGCACGCGATGCCGGTCATCACGTACGCCTCGTCCGTTCACGCGGATGCCGGGCGCGAAGACGCGCATGCCGTCTTCGAATCAACTCCAGGGAAGCAGGATGAAACTTCACGACACGCTCCAACGCACCGTCCCCGTGACGTGCGCCGCCACGATGCTCGCGCTCGCCGCCGTCCAGCCCGCCATGGCGGACGACGCACAGGTCAACGTCTACAACTGGTCCGACTACATTGCGCAGGACACGGTGCCCACGTTCGAGAAACAGACCGGCATCAAGGTGCGTTACGACAGCTACGACAGCGACGACACGCTGCAAGCCAAACTGCTCGCCGGCAGTTCCGGTTACGACGTGGTCGTGCCATCGTCGGCGTATATGGCGCGGCAGATCGAGGCCGGCGTGTATCAGAAGCTCGATAAATCGCAATTGCCGAATCTCGCGAATCTCGACCCGCATCTGATGAAAATGGTCAGCGACGCCGACCCCGGCAATCAATACGGCGTGCCGTGGGCGTGGGGCACGGACGGCGTCGCGTACAACGCACAGGAAGTGCAAAAGGCGTTCGGCGGCGCGACGCCGCCCGATTCATGGGCGCTGGTTTTCGATCCCGAGAATCTCTCGAAACTCAAAAACTGTGGCGTGTCGTTTCTCGATTCGGCATCGGACGTATTTCCCGCCGTGCTGCAATATCTGCATCGCAATCCGAACAGCACGAATCCCGCCGATTACACCGCGGCCTACGAAGTGCTGAAGAAAGTGCGCCCCTATATCACGCAGTTCAATTCGTCGGGCTATATCAACGACCTCGCGAATAACGACGTGTGCATCGCCGTGGCATATTCGGGCGATGCCGGTATCGCACGTCGGCGCGCCATCGAGGCGAAGCGCCACTATCAGATTCAGTTCGTGAATCCGCAGGAAGGCGGTCTGCTCTGGTTCGACATGATGGCGATTCCGAAAGACGCGCCGCATCCCGAAGCGGCGCTCAAATGGATCAATTACATCGAAGATCCGAAAACGAGCGCCGGCATCACCAACGAAGTGTTTTATCCGACCGCGAATCGTGCGTCGTATCCGCTGGTTCAAACGGCGATCATGAAAGATGCCAGCACGTTTCCTTCCGACGAAGTCATCGACAAGATGACCGTCATGCGTCCGCAACCGGCAGCGATCATGCGGCTGCAAAACCGTTTGTGGGCGCAATTGAAATCGGGCACGTAAGGACTTGATTCGCCGCCGCGCGCCGCTTTGTTTCTCTCACCTTTTTATTGCCAACATCATGCGCATTCTGGATATCGTCGATTACTCGCACCCCGCGAAAGAAACGCTCGAATGGGAGCCGAAGCCCGAAGTCGTGCTTTCCGGCCGACCGCGTCAATCGGCCGACATGCATTTCACGAGCCCGTGCGGACAACTGTCGACGGGCATCTGGACCAGCGAACGCGGTTGCTGGCGCGTGAATTTCACGGAGAACGAGTATTGCGAAATTCTCGAAGGCGTCTCGGTGCTGCGCGATGAATCGGGTGCGGAAAAAACCGTGCGCGCGGGCGACCGCTTCCTGATACCCGCCGGTTTTCAGGGGACGTGGGAAGTGGTCGAGCCGTGCCGCAAAGTGTTCGTCTCGGTCGAGTTCAAAGGTTGAGCGATGCGTCGCGCAAGCGAGGCGGATCGGTGACGATCGAACGCAGCGCGGCGCGCGCCTGATGGGGCGTGCCGCGCAACGCGGCGAGATCCGGCACCGGGCGCGCGAGCGTGGGTTCGCGCGCGAACGCGACTTCGAGCGCCTGCGCCGCGTCGAGCAGGCGCGCGTCGCCGCGCATCGGCCCGATCAGTTGCAGACCGAACGGCATGCCCGCGTGATCGATGCCGCAAGGCAGCGACATCGATGGATTCGTCAACACCGTCACAACATAAGTGAGCGCGACCCATCGATAATAATTTTCGAGCGGCGTGCCGTCGATCGACTCGCAATGCGAGGTCGTCCACGCAAACGGCGTGACCGGCGAGACCGGCGAAACAATCACGTCGTAGCGCGAGAAATGCGCCTGAAATTGCCGATACAACGCCGTGCGCTGCGTCTCGGCGCGCGCGACGTCGGCGAGTGTGAGCGCCCCGCCCATTTCGTAATTCGTGCGCGTATTCGCGCCGAGCAGCGACGGATCGCGCTCATAGGTTTCGCGCAGGCTCGCGACGAATTCCTGCGCGCGGACGACGTCGAACACGCGATGCGCTTCGCGCAAATCAAGGTCGATCGGCTCGCACTGCGCCACGATGCGCGAGAGGCGTTCGATCTTCGCGCGGAACGTGGCGCGAATCGACGCATCGACGGCGCACGCGCCAAAATCTTCGGTATAGCCGATGCGCAGCGTCGAAGGGTCGAGGCGCGGTTCGCGCGCGAAGGCGTCGAGCGTTGCGGGATAGCTAAGCGGATCGGCGCTCGCATGACCGGCCACGGCGGCCAGTTGCAGCCGCACGTCGGCGACGTTGCGCCCCATCGGGCCGCTGACCCAGTTCGGCGCCCAGCCCAGCACGCGGCGTTCGGAGGGCACGAGCCCCGGCGACGCGCGATAGCCCACCACGCCGCAGAGCGCGGCCGGAATGCGCAGCGAGCCGCCGAGATCCGAACCCGTGGCGAGCGGCAGCATACCGGTGGCGAGCGCGACCGCCGAGCCGCCCGACGACCCGCCCGCGTTCAGCCGCGTGTCGAACGGATTGCCCGTCGCGCCCCAGACCGCGTTGCGCGTGTTCGCGCCCGCACCCATTTCCGGCACATTGGTTTTGGCCGCGACGATGGCGCCCGCCGCGCGCAAACGCGCGACGAAAGCGTTATCGCTGACCGGCACATGATCGCGATACAGCGGCGAGCCGTAAGTGGTCAGCAAGCCGCCCGTCTCTTCGAGATCCTTCACACCGATCGGCAAACCGTGCAGCACGCCCAGCGCCTCGCCGCGCACGACAGCCTGTTCGGCACGACGCGCTTCGTCGCGTGCGCGTTCGAACGCCGTGGCCGCGAGCGCGTTGACGGCAGGCTCGATCGATTCGATGCGCGCGAGACACGCGTCGAGCAATTCGACCGGCGACAGCTCGCCGTTGCCGATCAGACGCCGCGCGTCGACGGCGGATAAATCAGCCAGTGAAACAGACATTCGAACCTTCCATCAAGCCGCCAGCGCGCGCGCCGATTGATCGACGCAGGCGACGATCGCATCGCGCGTGTTGAGCAGATGCACGCGCGTCTGCTCCTGCACGGCGGCGGCGTCGCGCGCGCGCCAGGCCGCGAGCAGATGCGCGTGCTCGTCGTTATTGCTCGCCATGATATCCGGCTGCACGTACATCGACAGCGACACATACGGACGCGCCAGCAACGACAGCCCGCGCACGACTTCGAACAGCCGCGTGTGCGCCTCGCACTGCATCAGATGCTGATGAAAATCCTCGTTGAGCAAGGCCCATTGCTCGGAACTGGGCGCGGCCTGGCTCATGGCATCGTGGCTCGCCTGCGCCGCGTCGAGTTGCGCGGCGCTCGCGCGCAGACACGCACGCGCCGCGAGCATCGGTTCGAGCAGCATGCGCAGCTCGTAGATTTCGCTGACGTCGTCGGCGGTGAGGCCGCGCACTTCCACGCCCTTGTTCGGATCGATCGCCACCAGCCCTTCGGCGCGCAGATCGCGGAACGCTTCGCGCACGGGCGTCGTGCTCACGCCGAGCCGCTTTGCCACTTCCTCCTGGCGCATGCGCGTGCCCGCCTTGTAGACGCCCTGCAAAATCTCCGCGCGCAGCGTGCCGAGTACGTATTCCTGAATCGTGCGATACGGCTTGCCCATGCTGTCTCCCTGGTCGCTTTGGTCGCTTTGGTCGCTATCGTCGACGCTACGCGATCGCCTCGGTGCTCGCCGCGGCAAGCTCAAGCTCGCGCCGCGCGCCGATCACCTGCTCGATCCACGCCGCCACGCGCAGCGTCTCAAGATCCTCGCCAAACGCGCCGATGGTCTGAAAACCCAGCGGCAAACCCGCATCGGTCCAACCCGACGGCACCGTCACGGCCGGCATGCCGAGCAGACTCCACGGCGCGCAGAACGTGGGGTCGCCGGTGTCGTCGAGACCTTGCGGCGCGACGCCCGTGGCGGGCACGCTCACGAGTGCATCGCAGCCCGCGAGCAGTTGCGCCGAGCGCGCGCGCCATTGCGCCTGCAATTCGAGCGCGGCCTGATAACGCGCCTCGGGCATCGCCGCGCCCTCATCGACGAGCGCACGCATATGCGCGCTCAACTGCTCGCGATGCGCGCGCGCCTCGGGCCCGACCGCGTGCCACGCTTCCACGCGCAGAATCACCTGCAACGCGTCGACGATCTGTTCGAAATCGGCCTCGAATTCGATCTCGACGATCTCCGCGCCCGCCGCGCGCAACTGCGCGAGCGCGGCGTCGAAATTCACTTTCTGCATGTCCTGCAAACGCGCGTCGAACGGCGTGCGTACGACACCGAGACGCGGCGGCGCAGCGAGCGGCGCGAACCACGCCTGCCAGGCGTCGACGCTGTCGATCGCTTCCACGCGCTGCGCGACGAACAGCGCGTGCGCGAGCGCCGCCACTTCCACGTCGCGCGCGAAGAAGCCGATGTGATCGAGCGACGCGGCGAGCGCATGCACGCCCTCGCGCGAGATCGTGCCGTAGCTCGGCTTGTAGCCCACCACGCCACAGTACGCGGCGGGCCGGATCACCGATCCCACCGTCTGCGTGCCGAGCGCAAGCGGCACGATGCCCGCGCCCACAGCCGCCGCCGATCCGCTCGATGATCCGCCGGGCGTATGATCGCGACGCCAAGGATTCACGGTCGGCCCCGGCTGACGCCAGGCGAATTCGGTCGTCACGGTCTTGCCGAACACCAGCGCGCCGAGTTCGCGCAGTTGCGTCACGATCGGCGCATCGGCTTGCGGACGATGGCCGCGCCAGATCGGCGAGCCGTAGCACGTCGGCATATCGACGGTGTCGATCAGGTCCTTCACGCCCACGGGCAGACCCGCGAGCGGCGCATACGCGTCGGGCTCGACGTACGCATCCGGACGATGCGTGAAAACGTGCAGCGATTCGAGCGCCTCGGCGCGCGCCACGGCTTCGTCGAGCCGCGCGCGACTCGCGGCCGGATTGCCGCGCTGCGCGATCAGCGCCGTCACGAACGACGGGTTGGCTTCGTTCATCCTGTCCTTCCATTCGAAGCGTCGGCGCAGCGCGCCGACGCGATAACGGGCATCGCGGCGCTTACTTCTTCGCGGCGGCCGCGGCAAACGAATTGTCGACGGCACTTGCATAGCTCACGCTGCCAGGCTTGATATTGCCGATCGACTCCTGCAGATCGAGCGCATTGCGAAACGCCTGCTCGGAAATCTCGGGCGTCGGCGCGTAAATGTTTTGATCGATCAGGCGGCCCACGGCCGCGTCGACGATCTTCGCGTCGAGCGAGGGAAATTCCGTCTTCGCGACCGCCTTCGCCGTGTCCGGCGATTGATGAATCAGCGCCTCGGCCTCGCCGATCGACTTCACGAACGCCGCCACCATCTGCGGCTTGTCCTTGATGGTCGACGCCGCCGTGTCGATGGTCGAGAACGCATAGCCGCCCGGATAGGCCTTCGGGAAACCGTACACGACCTTGTAGCCCTGCGCGATGCCGGTGTCCGCCTGCGGTTCGTAGACTGCCGCCGCCTGGCTGCGGCCCGCGCTCACGGGCGCGAGTTCGGTGCCCAGTTGCACCGTGTTCAGCGACACCTTCTCGATCTTCTGATCCTTGATGAGCCGTTGCAGCAGATACGTGCTGGTCGACGGCGGCAACGCCGTGGCGACGCTCTTGCTCGACATGTCGCCGGGCTGATGCACGCCCGCGTCCGGCGGCGCGATCACCCACACCGGCACGCCCGCCACCACGTTCGCGACGGCCATCACGTTCGCGCCCTTGAGGTTCGCGAGCACGGCCGTCATCGGATCCTGCAGCGAGAAGTCCGCATGGCCGCCGATCACCGCCGCCACGCCCGCCGCGCCGCTGCCCGCCGTGACCTTCTTCACGTCGAGACCGTTCTTCGCGAAGATCCCCTTGTCGATCGCCACGTAAAGCGGCAGATACTGAATCGACTGAAAAGCCTGATACACCGTAACCGGTTCCGCCGCCCGCGCGGACACCTGAACGCTCAACCCCGTCACTGCCGCCGCAATGGCAATCGCGCTTACTCGTTTCATCGTGTTGACTTCCATGAAATGACCTTTGCTTCCGTGAATTGAACGATCCAGCCCAGCAGCGTCGCCATCAGCGTGAGCACGATAATGCCGAGCCACACCGTATTCAGATCGAACAGCGATCCGGCGACGAACACCTCATGCCCGAGTCCTGCCTGCGAAGCGATGTACTCGCCCACCACCGCGCCGATCAGCGCGAAGCCGATGTTCACGCGCAGCGTCGAGAACACCCACGGCAGCGCGCCCGGCACGATCAGCTTCGTGAAGATCATCGAAGGCTTCGCGTTGAACGAGCGGAACAGGTTGAGCAGATCCTTGTCGACTTCGCGCGCCGCCGCACACGACGAGATCATCGCCACGGCGAAGGTGGAAATGCCCGCGAGCCAGACTTTCGACGTCATGTCCGAGCCGAACCAGATGACGATCAGCGGACCGAGCGCGATCTTCGGAATACTGTTCAGGATGACTGATAATCCTTCAGCGACGCCTGACACGCGCGGCACGAACCACAGCAGCAGCCCGAGGCCGATCCCGAGCCCGCTGCCCACCACGAGGCCCACCACCGTTTCGTAGAGCGTGACGAGCGTGTCGGGTATCAGCGTGCCGCCGTTCAGGCCTTGTTGCGCGGCCTGCCAGATGCCCGCGGGCGAGCCGAGCAGCTTGCCGTTGATCCAGCCCGCCGTGACCGCCACCTGCCACAGCGCGATCAGCGCCACGACGATGAGCGCGACCGCGCCCGTGGTGCCGAGCTTCGCCGCGCGGCGCGGCTTCGCGCGCCGCCGTGCGGGCCCGTTGGAGGAGATCGCAATATCGCTCATGCCGTGGCTCCCGCGTGCTGGATGGTATGGCTGCGCAGTCCGTTCCAGACGCGCGAATGGTAGGTGCGGAACTCGGGCGCCTCGCGCGCCGAGACCGCTGTGCGCGCGCCCTGC
This sequence comes from Paraburkholderia tropica, assembly GCF_900109265.1. Classification (GTDB taxonomy): domain Bacteria; phylum Pseudomonadota; class Gammaproteobacteria; order Burkholderiales; family Burkholderiaceae; genus Paraburkholderia; species Paraburkholderia tropica. Next base: position 171,153 of record NZ_FNZM01000003.1, on the reverse strand, counting down.
GTGGTCAGGCGCACGTCGATGTCGTCTTCGATACGCGCCGGGCGGCCGCCCAGCAGGATCACGCGGTCGCTCATCGCAATCGCTTCCTCGATGTCATGCGTGACGAGCACGACGCTCGTGCCGCTCTGCTGGCGCAACGCCATCACATCGTCTTCGAGCGCGAGACGCGTCTCGTAGTCGAGCGCGGAAAACGGTTCGTCGAGCAGCACCAGCGTGGGATCGACCAGCAGCGTGCGCGTGAGCGCCACGCGCTGGCGCATGCCGCCCGAGAGCGAATGCGGATACGCGTCGGCCACCGCGCCGAGGCCGTAACGCGCGAGCATCTGGCGCGCGCGTTCGAGGTCGGCGCGCTTGACCTTGCGATACAGCTCGATGCCGAGCACGGCGTTTTGCAGCACCGTGCGCCACGGCATCAGCAGGTCTTTTTGCAGCATGTAGGCGATGCGCCCGGCGCTGCCGTCGTCGCGCTTGCCCACGCTGATCTGCCCCGACTGCGGCTTGATGAGCCCCGAGACGAGATTGAACAGCGTGCTCTTGCCCGCGCCGCTGCGGCCGACAATCGAGACGATCTCGCCGCTGCGCACGCTGAAATCGAGCCGTTCGAAGATCGGCACGTCGACACCATCGGCAGTCCGAAATGCGTGACTGAGTTGCTGGACCTTCAGGCGGTCCGTACCCGACGCATGCGTCGAAGCGATGTTCCCCGCGTGCGGGGTTGCAATGGCTGAGACACTCATGGACATCCTCATCGGTACGTGGCGTACGTTTGTGCTGTGCACAACACATAGTGCACAGTCAAAAAACCACGACGCAAGTGAAAAAATAAATTCCGCGCAATCGGGAATTCACCTGCTCGATGATGGTGCGTCAATGCGGATTCGCGGGCGCGAATCGCACCAGAGCGGCGTGCAAACGCCGTGCGATGGTGCGCTTTTCGGGGAGACGTGTGAACAGGGGGCGCGCGTCGAAAAAGAAACCGCGCGCAAACAACGAGACTAGCGAAATCAAAATAGAAACGCCGCCAGCGAGATCGCGGGCGGCGCGTCTTACTGCCGGAATCGACGATTAGCGGATACCGCCCGCCGCCAGCAGATGCTCGCCGGTTAGCCAACGCGCTTCGTCGGAAGCGAGGAACACCGCGACATCGGCGATATCTTGCGGCTGGCCCGCGCGGCCGAGCGGCGTCTTCGCGATGAAGTCCGCGGCCATGTCCGAGCCGGTAATGCCCGCGCTATGCGTGCCTTCGGTTTCAACGTAGCCGGGATTGATCGCGTTCACGCGGATCTTGCGCGGGGCAAGCTCCAGCGCCAATACGTTCGTGATCGCGTCGAGCGCGCCCTTGGTGCCGGTGTAGATCGCGCTCGCGGGCGGCGTGATGCGCGTGACGCCCGAACTGATATTGATGATGCTTGCGCCTTCGCCCAGATGCTTCACGGCCGCCTGGGTGACGAGCAGCGGCCCGAGCACGTTGGTGTCGAACTGGCGATGGAACTCCTCGGCGGTGATGTCCTCAACCGGCGAGAACGCATACACGCCCGAATTGTTCACGACGATATCGAGGCGGCCGAACGCGTCGATGGCCGTTTGCACGAGCTTCGCGGCGTCGGCGGGCTGCGAGACGTCGCCGCCTGCCGCCGTCGCCTTGCCGCCCGCAGCCTGAATCTGCTCGACGACCGCCAGCGCGCCGGATTGGCTGCTCGCATACGTCACCACGACCGACGCGCCCTCTTTCGCGAGCGCGCGGGCGATCGCCGCGCCGATTCCCTTCGATGCGCCCGTAACGAGCGCGACCTTTCCTTCGAGCCTGGCCATGACAAACCTCCAATGTGGGTTGAACCGTTCGCTCGCCGCGCTGCGGCTTGCGTCGGTGCCGAACCACAATGTAGAGGGTGCCAGTGCAGCGAAAAAGGGCCTGGCGACGAATGGAGTGGCCGCATTTGCCGAACAATGCGCGTCGTGGACAAAGCCTCGACAGCGCTCAGTCTTCGTGTGGAATCCCGTCGATCGGGCACTCCGCCGTGCCGGGCGTGCTGCGCGTGAGCGCTTCCACGCGTCGGCGCGTGGCCTCGGGGTCGGCCACCCAATCGCGATAGAAACCGAACGGGCAATCCGCCACGCCGTTCGCGCCGTCGCCGGAATGGATCGTGCCGGTATAGCCGCGATGCAGCAGCTTGTACAGATGGTTCTGCGACTGCATGTTGCGGCGCGCGTCGCGGATCATGCCGAGCGACAGTTCCGCGTATTGCACCCCCATTTCCTCTTCGCCGCATTCGCCGAGCGTGCGCCCGTCGAAGCCCACGATCGCCGAGTGGCCGAAGTACGAATACACGCCGTCCCAGCCCGTGGCGTTCGCGACCGCCACATAGGTGTTGTTCATCCACGCCATCGCTTTCGCGACCATCACCTGCTGCTCTTTCGCCGGATACATATAGCCCTGGCAGCGCACGATCAACTCCGCGCCGTTCATCGCGCAGTCGCGCCAGATCTCCGGATAATTGCCGTCGTCGCAAATAATCAGGCTGATTTTCAGGCCTTTCGGACCGTCCGACACATACGTGCGATCGCCCGGATACCAGCCTTCGATCGGCGTCCACGGCATGATCTTGCGGTACTTCTGCACGATCTCGCCGCGATTGTCGATCAGCACGAGCGTGTTGTACGGCACCTTGCGCGGATGCTCCTCGTGACGTTCGCCCGTGATCGAGAACACGCCCCACACATTGGCCTTGCGGCACGCCGCCGCGAAAATATCGGTCTCTTCGCCGGGAATCGTCGACGCCGTATCGAACATCTCCTGGCGGTCGTACATGATGCCGTGCGTGGAATACTCGGGAAATACCACGAGGTCCATGCCCGGCAAACCCTGCTTCATGCCGACCACCATATCGGCGATACGGCGCGCGTTGTCGAGCACCTCCGCCTTCGTGTGCAGACGCGGCATCTTGTAGTTGACCACCGCAACGCCCACACAATCGCGGCTGCTCGAAATATCACCATGTCGCATGATGCTTCCTCCTTGAATGCGTTGATGCCGCGCGCGAAGGCCGCCGCTTGCGGGCAGCGGTTCGCGCGCGGCACACCTTAGTGGCTGATCATCCAGGGCCGTCCCGCCGGCCGTTTGAGACCGTCCGACGCCGCGCCCGCGAGCTTCGCCGCGCCGCCCGAGCAGCAACTGCAGCCCGCGCGATGACGCAGTGGCGGACCGTCGCCGGACTGACGCGGCGCGTGCGCGGCGCGTTCGTTGGTCGCGTGCGCCGCGCGGCGCGTGTTCGCCATCAGCGCCAGCGAAGGCGCACTGATGACGCGTCCGCCTTCCGCGCCGCAGTCGGGACAACGGCACGGTTTTTCGCGGTCCGCAATGCGGCGCATGACGGAGAACGGCCCGCAGCTTGCGCACTCGAAGTCGTAGATCGGCATGACAGCTTCCTTTGAATGACGTCGGCGAGAATCCGGAATCAGGCCTTCACGAGATCCGGCGAACACGGCAGATCCACGCCGCCCTGAATGTGCTGGATCGGGCCGTCGGCGTTCGGGCGAATGTCGAAATCGAAGATCTGCGTGGGCAGCCACAAGGTCGCGCACGCATTCGGAATATCGACCACGCCGCTGATATGCCCCTGCACCGGCGCACAACCGAGCAGCGAATACGCCTGCGCGCCGGAATAGCCGAACTTCTTCAGATATTCGATCGCGTTCAGACACGCCTGGCGATACGCGGTGGTCACGTCGAGATAATGCTGGCCGCCCTGCTCGTCGACGGAAATGCCTTCAAAAATGAGGTAATCGTTGTAATTGGGCGTGATCGGGCTCGGCTGGAACACGGGATTGCGAATGCCGTATTTCGCCATGCCGCCCTTGATGACGTTCACGCGCATATGCACCCAGCCCGCCATTTCGATCGCGCCGCAGAACGTGATTTCGCCGTCGCCCTGGCTGAAGTGCAGATCGCCGACCGAAAGGCCCGCGCCATCCACGTAGACCGGGAAAAACACCTTCGAGCCGCGCGACAGATCCTTGATGTCGCAATTGCCGCCGTGCTCGCGCGGCGGCACCGTACGTGCGCCCTGCGCGGCGGCTTTGTCGCGTGCTTCGCCCGCGAGCTTGCCCATGTGCGCCGTGGCCGCGAACGGCGGATTCGCAAGCGGCGGCACGCGTTCCGGATCGGTGGCGATCAGGCCGGTTTCGCGCGCATTCCACGTTTCCAGCAGTTTCGGATCGGGCAGGCAGCCGATCAGACCCGGGTGAATCAGGCCGGCGAAATTCACGCCCGGAATATGGCGCGAACTCGTGTAGACACCGTGAAAATCCCAGATCGACTTTTGCGCGCTCGGGAAATGATCGGTCAGAAAGCCGCCGCCGTTCGTCTTCGAAAAGAAGCCGTTGAAACCCCACTGGCTGTCCGCTTTCGCGCCGATGTCGAGCAGATCCACCACGAGCAGGTCGCCCGGCTCCGCGCCGTGCACGCCCACCGGGCCGGAGAGAAAGTGCACGATCGACAGGTCGATGTCGCGCACGTCGTCGGCGCTGTCGTCGTTCTTGATGAAGCCGCCGGTCCAGTCGTAGGTTTCGAGGATGAAGTCGTCGCCGGGCTTCACCCAGCAGGCCATCGGAATGTCGGGGTGCCAGCGGTTGTGCACCTGTTCGTTTTCGTAGGCCGACTGGTTCAGATCGACCTTGATGAGAGTGTCGGGCATTGCGTTCGCTCCTGGGTTCGCGGATTGACATACGGCGCGGCGCGCGAACGCCGCGCCGCGCTCAGACGGAGAGGTATTCGCGGATGCGGTCGGTGTCGCCCGCATCGCGCGTGCTTTGGTGCACGAAGCGCCCGCCTTCGATCACGAAGAGCCGGTCGGCCACGTCGAGCGCGAAGCTCAACACCTGCTCCGACACGACGATGGCGATGTTGCGGCTCGTGCGAATCTGATTGAGCGCCTTGGCGATGTCCTTGATGACCGAAGGCTGGATGCCTTCGGTCGGCTCATCGAGCAGCAGCACTTTCGGGTCGGTCGCGAGCGCGCGCGCAATCGCGAGTTGCTGCTGCTGGCCGCCCGAAAGATTGCCGCCCTTGCGCTTGCGCATGTCGAACAGCACGGGAAACAGCGCGTAAAGTTCGTCGGGCACGCGCTGGCTCTGCGCGTTTTCGAGGCCCGTCTGAATGTTTTCCTCGACGCTCAGCGAGGCGAAAATCTGCCTGCCTTGCGGCACGTAGGCGATGCCTTTCGACACGCGGCGGTAACTCTCGTCCTTCGAGACGTCGGCGCCGCCCACGCGCACCGTGCCGCGATTGGCGGGCAGCATGCCGATCAGCGCCTTGAACAGCGTGGTCTTGCCCATGCCGTTGCGGCCCATCACGGCCACGCTTTCGCCTTGCGAAACGGAAAAGCCGATGCCGTGCAGCACTTCGCTCTGGCCGTAGCTGACGACGAGATCGTCGACTTCCAGCATGATGTGTTCTCCGTGTTGTCGTTCGTTTGCCGACTCGGTGGCCAACTCAGTGGCCCAGATAGACGTCGATCACGCGCGGATCGGCCTGCACCTGCGCCATCGGCCCTTCCGCGAGAATCTTTCCCTGATGCATGACCGTGACCTTGTGCGCGATACGCTCGACGAACGCCATGTCGTGCTCGATCACGATCATCGAGCGATTGCGGCAGATTCGATCGAGCAGATCGGCGGTCAGTTCGCGCTCGCGCACGCTCATGCCCGCGATCGGTTCGTCGAGCATCAATAGTTCGGGATCCTGCATCAGCAGCATGCCGATTTCGAGCCACTGTTTCTGGCCGTGCGAGAGCAATCCCGCTTCCATATCGAGCGCGGCGGCCAGACCGATTTCGTCGGCGACGTCACGCACGCGGTCGGCCACTTCGGCGTCTTCGCGATAGGCGAGCGCGCCAAACACGCTGCGTCCGCGCGGAAACGACACTTCGAGGTTCTGCGCCACGCTCAGGTTTTCGTAGATCGACGGCGTCTGGAACTTGCGGCCGATGCCCTTGCGCACGCGGCGAAATTCCGCGAGATTCGTGATCTCCTCGTTGCGGAATTTGATGCTGCCGGCCGTTTCCTTCGTCTTGCCGCAAATCAGATCGAGCAGCGTGGTCTTGCCCGCGCCGTTCGGTCCGATCACCACGCGCAGCTCGCCGCGTTCGAGATAGAGATTGAGCGAATCGATCGCCTTGAAGCCGTCGAACGACACGGTCAGGTCTTCGATCGCGAGCAGAAAGTCGGTATTGCTCATGCTTCATGCCTCCTTGTTCGCCGCGCCGAGCAGCCGCCGCACGCGCGGGCGCACGTGCTCTTCGTAGAGGCCCGCGAGCCCGTTCGGAAACACCATCACCACGCCGATGAACATCGCCGCCATCAGATAGAGCCAGAGATTCGGAAAGCTCTCCGAGAACCAGCTCTTGCCGAGGTTGACGAGAATCGCGCCGTACACCGCGCCGACCAGCGACATGCGCCCGCCGATGGCCGCGTAGATCACCATTTCGATCGACGGCACGATGCCCACGAACGACGGCGACATGAAGCCCACCTGCAGCGTAAACATCGCGCCGCCGATGGCCGCCAGCATCGCCGCGAGACAGAACGCGAACACCTTGAACATGGCGACGTCGTAGCCCGAGAAGCGCACGCGGTCTTCCTTGTCGCGCATCGCGAGCAGCAGCGTGCCGAGCTTGCTGCGCTGGACCCAGCGGCAGGCGAGCAGCGCGCCGATCAGCAGCGCGGCGTTCACGAAGTACAGCACCAGCTTCGCGTGATCGGTGCGAATGTCCCAGCCGAGCAGCGTGCGCAGGTCGGTGATGCCGTTCACGCCGCCCGTATAACCTTGCTGGCCGATGATCAGCACCGAGAGAATCAGCGCGACGGCCTGCGTGATGATCGCGAAGTACACGCCGCCCACGCGCCGCTTGAACATCGCGTAGCCGATCACGAACGCGAGCGCCGTGGGCACCACGAGCACCGCGAGTATCGAGAACGGCAAGTAGTGAAACGGCTTCCACCACGCGGGCAGCGCGGTGAGCTGATTCCAGTCCATGAAGTCCGGAATGCCGGGCGTGGTCTGCGTGCGCGTGGCGGCCGGATCGGACGCTTCGAGCTTGAGAAACATCGCCATCGCGTAGCCGCCGAGGCCGAAGAACACGCCCTGGCCGAGACTGAGCACGCCGCCGTAGCCCCACGCGATCACGAGGCCGATCGCCACGAACGCGTAGGTCAGGTACTTGCCCATCAGGTTCAGGCGGAACGTGTCGAGCGCGAGCGGAAACACGACCACGATCACCAGCGCGAGCAGCACGATGCCCGCGTAGCCCGAAGCGTCGAGCCACGCGAGGCGCGCGCGCCAGCCGGCCGGCGGCGCGCCCTGGCCGGATCGCGGGGATACGCCGCCCGCCGTGGGTTGGATGGGTTCCATGTCCATCTCCATACGAATGAAGCTGTGTGAATGAGGCTTGTGCAAAGACGTACGCTTTAACGCGGCTTCTGCGCGGCTTAAACGCGCCGCACCTTCGAAGCGAACAGACCTTGCGGACGCAGCATGAGAATCACCACGACGGTCAGCAGCGTGAGCACGCGCGCAATCGAGCCCGAGAGAAAGAACTCGCTGATCGACTGCATCTGCGCGATGCCGAACGCCGACGCCACGGTGCCGAGCAGACTCGCCGCGCCGCCGAACGTGACCACCAGAAACGAATCGACGATATAGAGCGAGCCGCTCGTCGGTCCCGTCGAGCCGATCGCCGTGAAGGCCGCGCCCGCCACGCCCGCGATGCCGCAGCCGATCGCGAAGGTCATGCGGTCGGTGCGCCGCGTGTTGATGCCCGCCGCGTTCGCCATCGGCCGGTTCGCGACCGTGGCGCGCACGCGCAGGCCCCAGCGCGAGCGATAGAGCGCGAGCAGCAGGCCGCCCGTCATCAGCAGCGCGAGACCCATCACGAACATGCCGCTCACCGGTATGTCGAGGCCGGGCGTGGGCTCCCACGAACCCATCAGCCAGTCGGGCAGCGCCGGGCTCACTTCCTTCGGCCCGAAGGTCGAGCGAAACACCTGCTGCATGCCGAGGCTCAGGCCCCAGGTGGCGAGCAGCGTGTCGAGCGGGCGCTTGTAGAGATGGCGGATCAGCGCCCATTCGGCGAGCCAGCCCGCCGCGAACGCCAGCGCGAACGCCGCGAGAATCGCGAAGAAGAAATACACGGGCGTGAATGCGTGCCAGACGTTCTGCGAGAACCACGAAAACATGTAGACCGTATAGGCGCCGATCGTCATGAATTCGCCGTGCGCCATATTGATGACGCCCATCTGGCCGAAGATCACGGCGAGCCCGAGCCCCATCAGGAGCAGGACGCTGAAGAGGCTCAGACCGGCGAAGCCCTGCATCAGCGTGATGTTGAAAATATCGGTAGCGGACATCGAACGCTCCTCGCGCGGCGGCGTCGTGCGCCGCCGCGCCGCTGCGGTTGACGGATTACATGTAGCCCTTCGGGAACGGATTCGGCTGGATCGGCTGCTCCGACTGCGCCACGACCTTGAACTGGCCGTCCGCCTGTCCTTCGCCGATCAGCGAACGGCTCCACAGGTGATGGTTCGGATCGACCTTCGCGTAGCCCTGCGGCGCGTTCGCCACTTCGATACCGGCCGAATGCGCGACCACCTTGTCGACGTCGAAACTGCCCGCGCGCTCGCACGCGGCCTTCCAGATCCACGGGCCCAGATAGGCGGCCTGCGTGACGTCGCCGATCACCGACTTCTGGCCATAGCGCGCCTTGAACGCCGCCACGAACTTCTTGTTGTTCTCGTTATCGAGCGACTGGAAGTACTTCATCGACGAGAAGAAGCCCGCGAAATTCTCGCCGCCGATGCCGAGCACTTCGTCTTCCGTGACCGAGAGCGTCAGCAGGAACTGCTTCTGCGGCGTGATGCCCGCGGCCTTGAGCTGCTTGTAGAACGCCACGTTCGAGCCGCCCACCACGGTCGCGAAGATGCAGTCCGGGCGCGCGAGCTTGATCTTGTTCATCAGCGAGGCGAACTCGGTCGTGCCGAGCGGGTAATACTCCTCGCCCACCACCTTCGCGTGCAGATGCTGTTCGATATGGCGGCGCGCGATCTTGTTCGACGTGCGCGGCCAGATGTAGTCGGAGCCGATCAGGAAGAAGGTCTTCGCTTTCTTGGTGTTCGAGGCCCAGTCGAGCGCCCAGAGAATCTGCTGGGTCGCTTCCTGGCCCGTGTAAAACACGTTCTTCGACTGTTCGAGGCCTTCGTAGAAGGTCGGGTAATAGAGCAGGCCGTTGTCCTTCTCGAACACCGGCAGCACCGCCTTGCGCGAGGCCGAGGTCCAGCAGCCGAACACGGCCGCGACGTGATCGTTCTCCAGCAGCTTCTTCGACTTTTCGGCGAAGGTCGGCCAGTCGGACGCGCCGTCTTCCTGAATGATCTGCACCTTGCGGCCCAGCACGCCGCCCATCGCGTTGATCTGCTCGATGGCGAGACGTTCGGCCTGGATCGAGCCGGTTTCCGAAATCGCCATCGTGCCCGTGGCCGAGTGCAGCTGGCCGACCGTCACCGTGGTGTCCGTGACCGCGAGGCCCGTGGTGTTGACCTTCGCGGTGGGCGGCGTTTGCGCAAACGCGCCGCGCGAGAAGCCCATCGCCATCAGCGGCGCGGCGGCCAGGCCACCGAGCATTTTCCGGCGCAGCGGCGAGGGCATCGGGGCATCGTCATCGAATCGATCGTCTGCGGACATCACGTTCTCCTTATCGGGTGCCCGGCGCTGAACGCTGCGGGCTGGGTCGAGGGTTGGACGCAATGTAGAAAGCCAAATTGACGACCGGAATACGTCGATTGACGTATTCCCGGCGCGCGCACTGGAATGTAATTTGCATCGCACTGCGATCCCGCGCGCCGCCGCGGTTTCCGCCGCTTTCGCACCAATCCGGAACATCGTCATGTCCCAGAGTCACCCGTCACTGGGCGCGCCCAGCACGCAACGCATCGTCAAGGTGCGCCGCGACTACAACGCCTGGGTCGGCGACGAAACCCTCGAGGACTACGCGCTGCGCTTCACGCCGCGTTCGTTCCGGCGCTGGTCGGAGCTGCGCGTGGCCAACACCGCAATCGGCGCGGTGTCGTTTCTGGTGCTGGAGGCGATCGGCGGCAGTCTGGTCGTCAATTACGGCTTCACCAACGCGTTCTGGGCCATCGCCGCGGTCTCCGTGCTGATCTGGCTGACGAGCCTGCCCATCAGCTATTACGCCGCGCGCTACGGCGTGGACATGGACCTGCTCACGCGCGGCGCGGGCTTCGGCTATATCGGCTCGACGGTCACCTCGCTGCTTTACGCGGTGTTCACGTTTATTTTTTTCGCGCTCGAAGCGGCCATCATGTCGCTCGCGCTCCAGCTTTATTTCCACATATCGCTGGCGATTGCCTACGTGGTGAGTTCGCTCGTGGTGATCCCGATCGTCATGTTCGGCATCACGCTGATCAACCGCCTGCAAAGCTGGACGCAGCCGCTCTGGCTCGTGCTGTTCGTGCTGCCCTACGCCGCCGTGCTCTGGCATCACCCCGATCTGCTCGCGCAATGGACCACCTTCGCGGGCTTCGCGCCGCAGGGCCGCGCGTTCAGTCTGATCGCGTTCGGTCAGGCGTCGACGGTCGTGTTCGCGCTGATCGTGCAGGTCGGCGAGCAAGTGGACTATCTGCGCTTTCTGCCGCCGCTGACCGCGAAAAACCGCACGCGCTGGTGGCTCGCACTGCTCTCGGCGGGACCGGGCTGGATCGTGCCGGGCGCGCTCAAGATGCTCGGCGGCGCGTTTCTCGCCTTCGTCGCGCTGCAGTACGAAGTCGATGCGAGCCACGCGGCGCAGCCCACGCAGATGTATCTCGTCGCCTATCACCTGCTGCTCGATCCGTTCGGGCTCGCGAGCTGGGCGCTGCCCGCGATGACGCTATTCGTGATCGTCTCGCAGTTGAAGATCAACGTGACCAATGCGTATGCGGGCTCGCTCGCGTGGTCGAATTTTTTCGCGCGGCTCACGCACAGTCATCCGGGCCGCGTGGTGTGGCTCGTGTTCAACGTGATGATCGCGTTGCTGCTGGTGGAAATGGGCGTGTTCGACGCGATCGGCAAGGTGCTCTCGCTCTACGCGAACATCGCGATTGCGTGGGTCGGCGCACTGTTCGCCGATCTCGTCATCAACAAGCCGCTCGGTTATAGCCCGCGCCATATCGAGTTCAAGCGCGCGCATCTCTACGATGTGAATCCCGTGGGCGTGGGCGCGATGCTGATCGCGGCCGCCGTCGCGATGCTCGCGCACAGCGGCCTGTTCGGCGTGCTCGCCAAGGCGATGTCGTCGTTCATCGCGTTCGGCGTGGCGTTCGCGTGCGCGCCCGTGCTCGCGGTGATCACGGGCGGACGCTACTACATCGCGCGCGCGGCGCAACCGACCGGCGACGCCACCTCGCTGCGCTGCGCGATCTGCGAAAACAGCTTCGAGCCCGACGACACGGCGTACTGCCCCGCCTACGGCGGCACGATCTGCTCGCTGTGCTGCTCGCTCGATTCGCGCTGCCACGACCGCTGCAAACCGCACGCGCGCTTCGCCTCGCAGGCCGACCGCGCGCTGCACCGCGTGCTGCCCGGCGCGCGGCTCGGTCCCGCCGCGCTGCGTCTGATTCATTACGCGAGTCTCGTATTCGCGATGCTCGCCGTGCTCGGCAGCGTGCTCTATCTGATCTGGTCGCAGAGCGCGACTTCAGTGGCCGCCGCCGATTCGATCGTCGGCCCTGCCATCGGCCACGCGATTGCGAGCAGCTTTCTGAAGATCTTTCTCGCGCTCTCGCTGGTCGGCTGCATCGCCGCGTGGTGGTTCGTGCTGGAGCGCGAAAGCCGGCGCGTCACGCAGGAAGAATCGCAGCGGCAAAACGAATTGCTGATGCTCGAAATCGACGCGCACCAGAAAACCGACGCGGCGCTCAAGCGCGCGACCGCCGCGGCCGAATCGGCGAACCAGGCGAAAAGCCGCTACGTGTCCGGCCTGAGCCACGAATTACGCACGCCGCTCAACAGCATTCTCGGTTACGCGCAATTGCTGTTACAGGCGAAAGACGAACTCACGCCCACGCGCTACAACGCGGTGCGTACGATCCATCGCAGCGGCGAGCATCTGCTTGCGCTCGTCGACGGTTTGCTCGACGTCGCGCGCATCGAGGCGGGCAAGCTGCAACTGAATATCGCCAAGGTACCGCTCGCGGATTTCGTCGCGCACGTGACGTCGATGCTGCGTCCGCAGGCGCTCGAAAAAGCGCTCGCCTTCGACGTGCAGACAGTCGGACGCCTGCCCGCCACCGTGCGCACCGACCAGAAATGCGTCGGCCAGATCCTCACCAATCTGATCGGCAACGCGATTCGCTTTACGTCGAGCGGCACGGTCACGCTGCGCGTGAGCCACGTGCTCGACACGCTCAAATTCGAAGTCGCCGATACCGGCCCCGGCATTCCGCCCGCCGAAATGGAGCGCCTGTTTTTACCGTTCGAGCGCGGCGTGGCGGCGCACGCGCACGATCACGGCGCGGGCCTCGGCCTCACGATCTGCCGCTTGCTCACGCAGGCGCTCGGCGGCAGTCTCGAAGTGGACAGCGAAGTCGGGCGCGGCACGCGCTTCGTGGTGCGCCTGTTCGCGCCCGCCGTCGACAGCGCCGCTGCCACGCATACCGAACTCGCGTCGATACGCGGCTACACGGGCGCGCGCCGCGCGATTCTCGTGGTCGACGATCTCGACGATCAGCGCGGCATCGTCGTGCAGTTGCTCACGCCGCTCGGCTTCGACGTCGCCGAAGCGGCCAGCGGCACCGACGCGCTGCGCTGGCTCGCCACGCATACGGTGGACGCGATCATCATGGATATTTCGATGCCGCTGATGGACGGCTACGAAACCAGCCGCCTGATCTCCGAAAACCAGCTCTCGAACGCGCCCATCGTGCTGCTCTCGGCCAACGCGTTCGCCGACGACCGCGAGCGCGCGAGCGCGACCGGTTGCGCGGGTTATCTGGTGAAGCCCTTGCAGGTGAATCTGCTGCTCGACAAGCTCGCGCAATTGCTCGCGTTCGAGTGGATCGCGTCCGAGACGAGCGCGCCCGCGCTGCCGGACGCGACTGCGGCCGACCACGCGAAGCCCGCTTTGTCGACTTCGGACGCGCCGCCCGCGCCTGCCGCGTGGCCGCTCGAACTCATCGACCATCTGCATGCGCATCTTGAAGTCGGCTACGTGCAGGGCGTGGTCGAACAGCTCAATGCCGCGCACGCGACCTGGCCCGCGTTGCAGGATCAGATCGACGTGCTGCGCGCATTGGCCGAAGGTTTTCAGTTAAGGGAACTCGAGCATGAACTCGACCGACTTGCGCGCGGCGCCACTTGACGCGCACGCCGCGCTTGCGCCAACGCCACGCACGGACGACGCGGCCGTCTGGCTGCGCGACCGCCCCGTGGTGCTGATCGTCGACGATACGCCGGACAACCTCGCGTTTCTCTCCGATACGCTGCAGGCGCACGGCTATGCGGTGCTGGTCGCGCTCTCGGGCGAGGACGCCCTCAAGCGTCTCGCGCGCGTGACGCCCGACGTGGTGTTGCTCGACGCGATGATGCCCGGCATGGACGGCTTCGAAACCTGTCGCCGCATGAAGCAGGACGCGCGGCACGAGCATCTGCCCGTGATCTTCATGACGGCGTTGACCGAGACCGAGCACGTGGTGCGCGGTTTTCGCGTGGGCGGCATCGATTATGTGACCAAGCCGGTGCGGCCCGAGGAGTTGTGCGCGCGCATCGGCGCGCATGTGCAGCGTTCGCGCGCGCAGCTTTACGCGCAGGCGGCGCTGTCGCTCGACGCGCGCGCGGCGTTGATCGTCGGCGCGGACGGCGCGATCCGCTGGCAGAGTCCGCAGGCCGCGCATCAGATCGCGGCCTACGACACCGGTCGCACGGATACGGCCACCATCCGCGATGCCGACGATGGCGACGATGCGCAGCCGAAGCTGCCGCCGTCGCTGCTCACCTGGTTCGTCGACTGGCTCGCGCGCGGCGCACAGAGCGACGCCGTCCACGAATTCACCTCGGGCCACGTGCGGCGCTCGGCCAGCGCGACGCCCGCACCGGAACCGGGCGAGTGGATCGTCATCCTCAAGGAAACCGACGACACCGTGCATCGCAATGCGCTCGCCGAGCGCTTCGGCCTGACCGCGCGCGAAGCCGAAGTGCTGCTCTGGGTCTCGCGCGGCAAGACCAACCGCGATATCGGCGACATCCTCGGCATGGCGGCGCGCACGGTGAACAAGCATCTTGAACATCTGTTCCGCAAACTGCATGTCGAGACGCGCGCGGCGGCGGCGGGCGTGGCGATCAAGACGCTCGATCGCGCCTGAGATCCGCGTAAAACGGAACCTTTTGGTACCGTTTTGTGTGCATTCTCGTTAGCACCGCGAAGCCGGTTCGTCAGCCGAATGCAACCCTGTCGTAAATATTTGCACCGATACAACACGCATTGATTGTAGGTAATTACCCGTAGTAGGATGCGCAACTCAATTAATAATGATTCGCATTTAGCTTGGGGTTCTTTTCAATGCGTCACCGCCAGATCTACGCTGCACTGCTGCTCGCCTTCTCCGCCACCCCAACGCTCGTGCTCGCGCAAGCCGCTTCCGCCGATGCCGCCAGCGCTGCATCAGAAAGCCCGCAGAAAGCTGGCGCGGATGCGCCCGCAAGCGCCGCCGGCAACGGCGAATTGCCCACGGTCAAGATCAGCGCGAGCGGCGCGCCGCGCGCGGCCTTCGACATGCCCGCCGCCGCGCAGGTGACGAAGTCGTCGGTGCCCTTGAAGGAAACGCCGCAGTCGATCAGCGTGGTGACGCGCGATCTGATGGACGCGCAGCAGGTCCAGACGCTCAACGACGCGCTGCACGACGTGCCCGGCGTGATCTCGGGCACCTATGGCCGGCGCGGCTGGGACGACTTCATCATTCGCGGCCAGACCGCGTCGGATTCGGTCTACCTCGACGGCCTGCGCGCCGCCATCAACAACCGCTTCGCCGAAGAGACCTTCGGCCTGCAGCAGATCGAAGTGCTCAAGGGTCCGGCCACGCTGCTCTCGGGCCTCGTGCTGCCCGGCGGCATGGTCAACGAAGTCAGCAAGCGCCCGGTGGACTACACCTTCGCCGATGTGGACGCCACCGTCGGCAGCCACGGCTACTACCAGGGCAGCGTCGACATGGGCACGCCGCTCTCGGAGAACGGCAAGGCCGCGTTCCGCATCAACGCGCTGGCGATGAATTCGAACGACGCCACCGATTACGTCTGGTCGCGCAATCGCTACATCGCGCCGTCGCTGTCGCTCGATCTCGGTCCACGCACGGAATTCACGATCCTGACCAGCTATCAGGAACGCAATTACATCCGCCAGCAAGGCCTGCCGTGGTCGGGCTCGGTGCTCGCGAACAAGAACGGCAGCCTCTCGCGCAGCACCTTCACGGGCGAGCCCGACCAGCAGCCGTACTCGGGTCACGAGGCGCGCGTGGGCTACAGCTTCGCCCATCACTTCGATTCGGGCTGGACCGTCAACCAGAACTTCCGCTGGCAGCAGTTCTCGCTCGGCGGCCAGCTGGTGGCCAACGGCAAGGTCGCCTCGAACGGCTATACGCTGAGCCGCACGGCCACCGATTCGCAATGGTCCGGCGACACGATCTCGCTCGACAACAACGCGCAAAAGACCTTCGATACCGCGCTCGGCCGCCACGAAGTGACCTTCGGCATCGACTACATGCGCGGTCGCGAAGACGCCGCCTCGACCACCTGCACGGTCGGTTCCATCAACATGTACGACCCGGCTTACACGGGCACGATCACCTGCCCGTCCACGCCGAAGACGCATACGTACACCACGATCCGCGATCTCGGCTTCTACGCGCGCGACCAGATCGCGCTCGGCCAGCGCTGGCGCGTGCTCGCGGGCGTGCGTTACGACAACGCGTCGAGCGACGTGCTGAACGAACTCAAGGACACGCGTAGCGGCAATCCGTCGAGCGCGACCACGGGCTCGGTCGCGCTGATGTACGAACTGCTGCCGGGCGTGCGTCCGTACGTGAGCTACGCGACTTCGTTCTATCCGAACAGCGGCGCGGACGTGAACGGCAGCGCGTTCGATCCGGAAACGGGCAAGCAGTGGGAAGCGGGCGTGAAGTTCGACATCGAAAAAGGCCGCACTAGCGTGACGGTCGCGGCGTTCGATCTGCGCCGCCGCAACGTGCTCGAAGACGATCCGAACAACGACGGCTACAGCATCGCCGTGGGCGAGGAGCATTCGCGCGGCTTCGAATTCAGCTTCAACACCGCGCCGACCAATCACCTGAGCGTGACGGGCGGCTATGCGTACACCTCGGCCGTGATCGCCGACGACGGCGGCCAGACGCCTTCGACCGACGGCACGCGCATCAACAACGTGCCGCGTCACAGCTTCAACGTGTTCGCGCGCTACAAGCTGCCGGGCGAGCTGTATCGCTGGGAAATCAACGGCGGCGTGCGCGGCCAGAGCAGTATGTACGCGTACGGCTACACGATTCCGGGCTTCGTGGTCAGCGACGTGGGCGTGGGCTATAGCGCGCCGCGCTGGCACGCGGCGCTGCGTCTGAGCAACATCTTCAACCGGCATTACTACACGGGCGGCTTGAGCAATGCCGTGGCGCTCGGCGACGACCGCGCGGTGATGCTCACGCTCGGGTATCGCTACTGAGCGAAGACTGAGCGAAGACTGAAGGAAGTGAGGCGGCTGCGCGCGGAGGTTGTGCGCAGCCGTGAAAGGCCATCAGGAAGACGGTAAAGAGCGCAGCGTCAGCCGCGTTTGCGCAGCGGATCGAGCAGGCTGCGCAGACCGTTGTGGTCCATCTCCTGCATCAACGCAAGCAGACGGCCGATCTCGCCAGGCGGAAAGCCTTCGCGGGCGAACCAGTTCAGATAGTGCCCCGGCAGGTCGGCGATGAGCCGGCCTTTGTATTTGCCGAACGGCATGGCGAGGGTGACGAGGCGTTCGAGGTCTTCGACTTTCATGAGAAGCGGCGGAAAAGCAGGCAAGCGGGTGAACGCATGATACCCGGCCTGCTCCGCCGCTTCACGTCATCAGAACGTTTCCCAGTCGTTGCTGTCGTCCTTCGCGACGACAACCGCTTCGCGCACAGGCGCGCGCGGCTCGGTTCGCGCCTCGGTTCGCGCCTCTGCTCGCGCCTCGATCTGCTTCGGCTTCGGCGCGGGCTTCGCGCTGGCCGCGCTGCCCGCACGCTTCATGCTGGCCTGGCTCGACTGGCTCGCCGGCTTCGACGCCAGCACGGGACGGCGCAGCGGCTCGACGCCCGCCGACATCGCGCCAGAACCGCCCGCGAGGTGGAACACCGACACCGCCTCGCGCAGACGCTGCGCCTGATCCTCGAGCGACTTCGCCGCCGCCGCCGCTTCCTCGACGAGCGCCGCGTTCTGCTGCGTGACGTTGTCCATCTGCACGACGGCCTGATTGACTTCCTCGATGCCGGTGCTCTGCTCCTCGGCGGCCGCCGCGATTTCGCCGACGATGCCCGACACCTGGCGGATCGAGTCCTTGATTTGCGACATCGACGCGCTGACCTGCGAAGCCTGATGCGCGCCGCCTTCGATCGTCGCCACCGACGCGCCGATCAACTCCTTGATCTCCTTCGCCGCCGCCGCCGAGCGCTGCGCGAGCGAACGCACTTCGCTCGCCACCACCGCGAAGCCGCGGCCCTGTTCGCCCGCGCGCGCCGCTTCCACGGCCGCGTTGAGCGCGAGAATGTTGGTCTGGAACGCGATGCCTTCGATGATCGTGGTGATCTCCGAAATCTTGCTGGAGCTTTCGCTGATCTGCGACATGGTCGCGACCATCTCCTCGACGGTCGACGCGCCGCCGTCCACGACCTGCGTCGCGTTGCTCGTCAGCTCGCTCGCGTGGCGCGCGTTGTCGGCGCTCTGGCGCACGGTCGTCGTAATCTGCGTCATGCTCGACGCGGTCTCTTCGAGCGACGCGGCCTGCTGCTCCGTGCGCGCCGAAAGATCGGTATTGCCCGCCGCGATTTCGATCGACGCCGACTTCACGCTCTCGGTCGCGTCGCGAATGCCGCGCACGGTGCCTTCGAGCTGGTCGCGCATCTCGCGCAGCGAAAAGATCAGGCTCGACGTGTCGTCGCCCTGCACCTCGACGCGTTGATCGAGACGGCCTTGCGCGATGTTGCGAGCGATTTCCTGCGCGTAAGCCGGCTCGCCGCCGAGCTGGTTCAGAATGCTGCGCCGGATGAGAATCGAGAGCCCGATCGAGATCACCAGACCCGCAAGCGCGAGCGCCAGCAAAGTGCCGCGCCCCGCGTCATAGGTCGAATGCGCCGACGCGGCGGCGCGCTTGTTCTTGTCGACTTCGTAGTCGCGGAAACGGCCGATCGCATCGGTCCACGATTGCAGCGCGGGCGACGTCTGCTGGTTGAGCATGTCGGCGGCCGTGGCGTCGCCCTTCATGCCAAGCGCCGCGTTGTTCATCACGAGCGGTTCGGCGGCCTGCGCGAGCTGGTTGATCTGATTGAGGAGTTCGCGCTCCTGGTCGTCGGTGTCGTCGCTTTGCTGGAGCAAGGCCGAGACCTGCGTGATGGCGTCGTGATAGCTCGCGAGTTTTTCGTCGACGCTGCGCTTTTGCGCTTCCATGCCGGCGGTGTCGTGCGTGACGATCAGGCGTTGCATCGCGAGCGACGCGCCCTGCGCCTTGCCGAGCGCGCGGCCGACGAGGCCGATCTTGGCCGAGCCCGAGTCGAGCCCCGAGGCGATCACGGTGTTGAGCGAATGCAGGACGACGAGCGACGCCCCGACGACGATGGCGAACAGCACCAGCAGGACGCCGAAAGCGACTGAGAGGCGCGTCCCTACGTTGAATCGCGAAAGCTGCATGAGAGACAATCCCCGAAAATAAAAAAAGGTGTCTCTTCCGTTTGCTGTCGCCCCTAAAGACCAAGGGTTGTTGTGATGGCCGGCGCCGCCGCCCAGCTTGCCGTTCTGGCGCAATCGATGTTGGAGGTGTGTGCTTTGCGCCGCGACAGTCGCTCTATCGGCAAGTCTGAGCCAAACTTTAGACGAATACCTCGAATGGCGGCGCAGGCCTTATTCCACGGGCCGCAGATGGCGCGCGAACCACTGCGCCGCGCGTTGGCTGGTGGTGTCGAAATGCTCGACGTAGGGCGTGAAATGGCCGCCGGCGATCATCTCCAGCTGCTTGGGCTGGAGCGCGTCTTCGTAGGCGCGCAGGCAGAGGTCGGTGGCGGTCAGCGTGTCGGCGTCGGCGACGATCATCAGCAGCGGCGTCGGGCTGATGCGCGCGATGTACACGCCCGGTTCGTTTTCGCGCGAGCGTTCGGCGCTGCGCAAGGTCACTTCGTTGCGCCAGGCCGGCGCGAAGGCCGCCGTTGCCGCGAAGAACGCGTGGCTGTCCGCGCCCGCCATCGCGCAAGGTTCGGCGGGATCGGCGCTGGTGGCGGGCAGCATCGCCGGTGCGCCGCCCGCGAAACGCTGGGCGCGGTCCGCTTCGAAGCGCGCCAGCAGCGCGGGCACCTGATCCGCGCGCGTGCGCCGCAACGCCGACTGATAGCCGCTGATTTGCGGCACCTGCGAGACCACGCACTTCACGCGACGGTCGATCGCGGCGACTTCGAGCACGTGACCGCCGCTGAAGCTCGATCCCCAGATGCCGATGCGCGACGCGTCCACGTCGGCGCGCGTCTGCACGTAGCTGATCGCGTCGCGATAGCCGCGCTTCTGCGACACCGGATCGACTTCCTGGCGCGGCAGACCTTCGCTTGCGCCGAAATTGCGATGATCGTAGACGAGCACGGCGAATCCCGCCGCGGCGAACACCTCGGCGTAACGGTCGAGATATTGCTCCTTGACCGCCGAAAAGCCGTGCGCCATCACGATGGCCGGATGCGGTCCCGTTTGCGCCGACGGCAAGTAAAACCAGCCGCGCAGGCGCGCGCCTTCCGAATCGAACTCCACGTTTTCACGTTGCATCGCGTATTCCTCCTGAGTTGAGCGTTTCAGGACGATACGCAGACGCGGCACGCGCTGCGTCGCGCGGCCGGACATCCGCTACGCCGGATCGGACAGCTTGCAATCCGCCGCATTGAAATACGCGCTCGGCGTCGCGCCCGTCACGCGGCGGAACATGGCCGCGAACGCGCCCGGCGTGTCGTAACCGAGCGCGGCGCTCACGTCGGCGACCGGCATGCCGCTCGCGAGCAGCGGCAGCGCGTGCTGCACGCGCACGAGCTGACGCCAGTGCACGAACGACAGCCCGGTTTCGGCGATAAAGAGCCGCGCGAGCGTGCGCGTGGATGCACCCGCCTCAGCGGCCCAGGCGTCGAGCGTGCGCGGATCGCCGGGCGCGCGGAGAATCGCGCCGCAGATGTGCTTGAGCCGGCGGTCGCCGCCCGCGGGCATACGCAGCGGATGGCCGGGCACCCAGTCGATTTCGGCGAGCAGATGCGCGATGACCAGCGCGTCGCGGCCCGTGGGTTCGTCGTCGACGGGAATCGATGCCGCGCGCACGATCAATTCGCGCAGCAACGGCGTGACGTTGACGGCGTGCGGCGTCGACGGAAAACCCGGCGGGCAATGTCCGTCGCGGATATACGGGCTGCGCAGCGAGACCGCGCCGCGCGCGCGCATGGCGTGCGGCGTGTCGGCGGGCATCCAGAGCGCGCGTTGCGGCGGCACGAGCCAGAGCGTGTGCGCGACCGTCACTTCGAGCACGCCGCGCGTCGCGTAGATCAGTTGCGCGCGTGCGTGACGATGCTCGCCGACCTCGAAGCCGTCCGCGTATTCCTTCGCGAGCACCGAAGCGGGACCGGGCGCGCGCTGATAATCGGCGGGATTCGTGCTCCGCGCGGGCAAGTTTGAAGAGGGCGACGAAAGCGGCGCGTTGCGTGAACGGCCTGACGAAGCGGCGGACGGCATGGGCGCGGACGAGCGGTGCAAAGGCCAGCAGTATAGTGCGGCCCCGGCGAGCGCGCCCGCGCCCGCGCGGCTTTAGAACTTGTGCAGCAGGCCCACGCGCCAGACCATCTGGTTGCCGCTCGACGACAGATCGGCGGACCCGACGATATGCGCCGCGTCCAGATCCGTTCCCGTGCTGCCGTTGGTGTGCTGCCACGCGCCCTGCGTGTACACCGAAGTGCGCTTGCTCAGGCTGTAACTGAGCGCGAGCGCGCATTGCAGCCAGTACGGACTGGTACTTGCCTGCGTCTCCTTGAACGAGCCGTGCGTATACGTGACCGCGCCCGCCAGCGACAGATCGGGCTGGATGAAATACTGGCCGTTCAGTTCGAAGTTATCGAATTTCCACGACTTCCAGGCATTGCCGCCGATGTCGCTCACATAGGCGTTCGCGGTCGGATCGTCGACATCGACGTGCGAATACGCGAAGCCCACGTTCGAGCCGTCGGAGAAGGTCCATTTGACGCCCGCGTTGATATTCTGCTGCGACGACGCCGTGAATACCGCGTCGCTGCCCAGCGCGCCGTTCGCCGTTGTGCCGCCATTGTTCGTGCGCATATAGGCCGCGGCCGCGCTCAGCGAACCGGCGGACCACGTCACGCCCGCGCTGTAGTTGCGGTTGTCGGCGAAGCCCGTCGAATTGCTGAAGCCGTAGACCGCTTCGACCTGCGCGCCGCCGAACACCGGCGACAGATACTTGACCGCGTTGTTCACGCGCGTGTCGTAGTCGGCGTTGTCGTTGTCGAACGGATGCGCGGCGAGATCGCCGATCGTGCTGCCCGCCGCCGTGAACGGGCTCCACAGATCGACGGTGGCGTCGTACTGGCGGCCAAGCGTGAGCGTGCCCGCCTGTTGCGAGGCGAGGCCCACGAAAGCCTGACGACCGAACAGGCGGCCGCCCTGATTCGCCGCGCCGGTGGACGCATTGAAGCCGTTTTCGAGTGTGAAGATCGCGCTCAGTCCGCCGCCCAGATCCTCGACGCCCTTGAGGCCCCACATCGACTCCTGGCTGTCGCCGCTGACCATCGCGAAGGCATGATGGCCCGCCGCATTGGAGGTGAAGTTCACGCCTTCGTCGATGGCGCCGTACAGCGTCACGCTGCTCTGCGCATGCGCCGCCGTAGCGCCGAGCAAGACCGTAGCGAGAATGGCGCTCGCGCGCGCTATGGTGTGTTTTTTCATGAGAGGTGGCTTTGTCGTTATCAGCATCTATTTGGATGACTAATTATTTGCAGGCGAAGAACGAATTTTTTGCAGCGCGGCGCGGCCCGAGTCAGATCCGCCCGCCGCCCCGCATTACCTCCTCAGAAAGTCGTGACGACTTCCGGCGTCGTGCTCGCGCTGCGCACATCGGGCGGTCCGGCAAAGCGGTTGCGCACACCCAGACCGAACCACAGCAGCGTCATCACGCCGATCAATCCGAGGCTGACGTAAAGCACTTTCTCGTTCGGCGGCTGGCAACCCACGTACACCAGCACGGAGCCGCCCAGCACGGCCAGCAGCGCCACCGGCTTCGACCACTTGCCCAGATTGAACGGGCCTTTGCGCGTCCACGTGCGACCTTCGGCGTTCAGGCCCGCCGCGATCGGCATCACATAGGAGACGTACAGGAAGACGGCGCTGCCCGTCGAGAGCACGGCGAAGGCGTCGCCGTAGAGCGTCACCGCGATGGCGAGCGCAGAGCACACCCAGATGGCCGCGCCCGGCGTGCCGTAGTCATTCACCTTCTTGAGCCAATCGGCTCGCCTTCCGAAACCGTGAACTTCGAAGGCATGACTCGAATCGAGATTCACGGCCAATGTTCGATGGTCATCGACGCGGCCCGCTCGCGCCTGTTCGGCGTTGAACGCGCCGTGGTCATCGCACGGTTCGCCCCGCTCGAAGCGGTCAAGCGCGTCGGCGTGACCGGACTTGTCGATGCGCTCGCGGGCGGCTCGCCAGTCGGCAACCTCAATGCGCTCGAATCGCTGGTTTGGCGTCGCTACGTTCCAAAGGGCTATCGCGACGGGTATTCGTTGCGCGCAATCGCCAAACGAACCGGCGTGTCGAAGTCAACCCTTGCGCGTGCATCGGAATGGATCGACGGTCAATGCGACGGCTTTGAACCTCGCGCGCTTCGGCGTCTCGAAGAAACCTTCGTGCCGCACGGCGTTTGAGGCGCGATAGTGTTGGAGGCATAACCGCGGTTCAGGGAAGCTTTGCGCGTAACTTGTCGCGCCAGTTCGGCGGAATGGCGACTGTGCCCGATGCGTCATCGCCCCCCCGGCGAAACATGACGGCGCTTTCGTCGGGCATGAATACGGGCAAACTACCGTCCATCGAATCGAAATCGGTTCTGGCTAGAAGCGCGCCGCTGTGTAACTCATACAATCGTCCGACAAAGGAAACAACGTTTCCATTGGCCCCTGTTTCACACGCTTCGGCGCGATATCGGCCGCTAGGCGAAGTAACCGAATAACAGTCGTTTGCTTTCGCGCGCTCCCGTGCATCGAATATGTATTGCACGACAATAAACGCGACGACTATTGAGACGCCGACAACGACGATGCGACGAACGCGCTTTGGCACGCTCATTTCATCACCCTGAATCTGATTGGATCAATCTTCACAACCCGGCAATCAGAGAACAGCACCATATCGCCGCCCGCGTTATGCGCGTCCTGCCAACGCCGGAAGTCGCTGTTATGCACGGGCCAGAATGTGCGACCGTGTGGGCCTTCTGGCCTGATGATGTAATTACTCCAACTCCCCCAGTTCGCTTTTTGTGCAACGAACCCTTCCGGTACAAGACAGATTCCATCCTTGTTCCAGTGTCCGAGATATTGCGGTCCACCTTCGCCCGGATCGTCAAAAAACGAATAAGGATTCTTGACGTATATAGCTACCTTGGTTATCGAAACTTCGATTCCGCCAATGAATAATGGTGTAAATGTCGCTTCGGCAATTGCCGCATACATAGCGAAGCCGCCCAGCGCCCCGGCAAGATCATCCGGCTTACCGTGGCGAAGCATTGCGCCGAAGAATTGTGCCGCCTTATCGAGCGCAGACGTATCTACTTTTACATATTGAAATTGGAAATTATTGTGTAGCGCGTGAATATTTCCCCCGACTAGATCTAGCGTATTGATTCGCTGTCGATGACGGTATGGATAGACACCGCTGACGAGAGATTCCCGTGTGTTGGTGCTTAAGTAGTTAGAATTCTGCAAGTTTTTAAACCCTGATTGCGTGCGCGGATATGAAAGCACCCAATCAAGTTTTATGGTTTCCTTGTCGAAGCGATCAGCCGGGTATACGCCTGTTTTCCCGTCTCGATTGATTCCATGTGGCTTCTGAAAGCTGTTCATCGCCTGATTCTTTGGCGCATAGGCAAACCACTTTCTCAGCAACGCAGCCGACTTGTGCCAACCCATCTTTGACATGGCACCAGGAATTTCAGTGACTTCGAACTTTTCATCGGTCGTGAATGTTTCGGGGCCGCGTGTTATGTCGGGAGAATTTCCGCCTTCTCGG
Source organism: Paraburkholderia tropica (assembly GCF_900109265.1). GTDB lineage: Bacteria > Pseudomonadota > Gammaproteobacteria > Burkholderiales > Burkholderiaceae > Paraburkholderia > Paraburkholderia tropica. The sequence goes on along the minus strand of NZ_FNZM01000003.1, from coordinate 146,576 downwards.
TTCGACCACCAGATATCACCAGATTGTTGCCGCCATTCCCCGTTACTCGGCGTATAGACGGTTAATTCTTGCGCGCTCATAGAGTTCATCAGGAAACCTTTGGAGCGTTCCTTATAGCACTGTGCGTTCACGCAAACCACTCCAAAGCGTCAACGGCTGTCAAGTTTCGAGTTCGCCGTATCATGGTCAACTCCGATGCACTTTATGCGCAGCACATGCCCCCCGCGATATGCAACGCTTGCACCTACAGTCACATGTGAAGGTGCGCCGCCTTGAAGCTGACGTTGACCGCATGGCCGATGTACTCGCGTTGATCGTCACGCTTGCCGACAGCGACCCCGCGCCGTTCACGCCCGCCGACACCCTGACCGAAATCGCGCGGCTCGGGCGCGCCGCGTTGATCGGCGCAACACCGCCCGACACGTCGCCTTGACGGTCAGGAACAAATCCTCTAGCCTTTCGTCAGGTTCGAAGTAGTGTGTTCGCAAGACCGAAAAGCCCCGGAACGGGGCTTTTTTCGTTCATGGCGGGCCTCGGAAGGGTCGCGGAGCACCCAAGCATAGGCGACCCCGTTCATCGCCTAGAAAGCCCGCCAATCGAACAGACAGAATTCCGAAATAAATATATAGCAGTCCATACATATTCGTATAGGTCCGCATATACCCGGAAGCCCCATGAAACCCACGCCGACGCCGACGCCCCGAACACGCGAACGGAAGTGGCGTCGTATCATGGCGCGACAACTCGCGCACCATCCGCTTTGTAAGCATTGCTGGGATGAAGGCGGGTTTGTTGTCGAAGCAACGGAGCATGAGTTCCTGCGTGTAGCCCATGCTGCCGAGAATGCTGGCGTCGTGATCCGCCGCATCCGTCTTCGGGGTGGGTTCCATCCTGATCTCCTGGTCGGGTCGGCCCGCGTGCGCCTGGCGCGCGCGCCGGTTTGCCTGCGTTGCCGGTGTGTTGTCGTGCGTGTTTTAGTTGGTTGTGCTTATTCTTATTGCGCGGCGACGACTTGCGCGTCGCCGGGTGCTGCGGACTGCTTGTTTAAAGCGCGATCGTTCAGCGAGAGCGGCAAAAAGCGGCCCGCCGCAGCGGGCCGTTTGCTTCAGGGGAACTTCGCCATGATGTGGCGCGCGCACGTGTACTCTTCCAGCGCGAACACCGACATGTCCTTGCCGTAGCCCGACCGCTTCATGCCGCCGTGCGGCATTTCGCTCACGAGCGTGAAGTGCGTGTTGATCCACGTGCAGCCGTATTGCAGTTCGGCGGCCACCTTGAAGGCCTTGTTGACGTCGCGGGTCCAGACCGAACTCGCGAGGCCGAAGTCCGAATCGTTGGCCCAGTCGATCGCCTGCTCCGCGCCGTTGAAACGCGTGACCGACACCACCGGCCCGAACACTTCGCGGCGCACGATCTCGTCGTCCTGACGCGCGCCCGCCACCACGGTCGGCTCGTAGAAGAAGCCGCGGCCGTCGGCGAGCTTGCCGCCCGTCGTGATCTCGATGTGCTTCTGGCTCGCCGCGCGCTCGACGAAACTCGCCACGCGTCCGCGCTGGCGCTCGGAGATCAGCGGTCCCATCTCCACGCCTTCGAGATGCTGCTCGCCGTAGCGGATCGAACTCACGGCGCTCGACAGATCGGCAACGAGGCGATCGTAGATTTTGTCTTCCGCGTAGACGCGGCACGCGGCCGTGCAGTCCTGTCCCGCGTTGTAGTAACCGAAGGTGCGCAGGCCGGCCACCACTTCGTCGAGATCGGCGTCGTCGAACACGATCACGGGCGCTTTGCCGCCCAGTTCCAGGTGCGTGCGCTTCACCGTGCGCGACGCCGCTTCGAGAATGCGCTGGCCCGTCGAGACATCGCCGGTGATCGAAATCATGCGCACTTGCGGCTGCGTGATGAGCGGCGCGCCCACGGTGTCGCCGCGTCCCGTCACCACGTTGATGACGCCTGCCGGAAAAATCGCCGCGATCAGTTCGGCGAGCTTGAGCGTGGTGAGCGGCGTCTGCTCGGACGGCTTGAGCACGACTGTGTTGCCCGCCGCGACGGCGGGCGCGAGCTTCCACGCGGCCATCATCAGCGGATAGTTCCACGGTGCGATCGAGGCGATCACGCCCAGCGAATCGCGGCGGATCATGCTCGTGTGGCCCGCCAGATATTCGCCCGCGACCGGGCCGTGCTGCGTGCGGCACGCGCCCGCGAAGAAGCGGAACACGTCGGCGACCGCGGGGATTTCGTCGTTGAGCGCGCCGAGATACGGCTTGCCGCAATTGAGCGATTCGAGCCGCGCGAATTCGGTGGCACGCGACTCGATGGCGTCGGCGAGCTTGAGCAGCAGCGTGGCGCGATCCTTCGGCGTGCTGCGCGCCCACGCGGGCCACGCGCGGCTCGCGGCGGCCGTGGCCGCCTGCACCTGTTCGAGCGACGCCTCGGCCACGAGCGCGATCACTTCGCCCGTCGACGGATTGAAAATGTTTTCCTTGCTGCCGTGGCCCGGCACGAATTCACCGCCGATCAGCAGGTTCGTTTGCATCGATTTTTCCATTTGCTCTCTCTTCGTTGAGCCCACGCTCTTGAGTGTCGGTCTTGTCCGCGATGGCCGCGCGCTGTTCAGCGGCTGCTGCCTGCGGTGCTTTCGGTGTCGCGCGTGAGATACCACGCGCCCAGAATCGGAATCATCGTGATGGCCATCACCATCAGCGCAACCACGTTGGTCACGGGGACGTCGCGCGGCCGCGAAAGCTGGTTCAGCAGCCAGATCGGCAGCGTGCGCTCCTGCCCCGCCGTGAACGTCGTGACGATGATCTCGTCGAAGCTCAGCGCGAACGCGAGGATCGCGCCCGCCAGCAGCGCCGTGGCGATCTGCGGCAGCACGACGTAGCGGAAGGTCTGCCAGCCGTCCGCGCCCAGATCCATCGACGCTTCCACGAGGCTCGCGGGCATGCGCCGCATCCGCGCGACCACGTTGTTGTAGACCATCACCACGCAGAACGTGCCGTGCCCGACCGCGATGGTCCAGAAGCCCAGGTCGAGATTCGCGGTCTTGAACGCGGACAGCAACGCGATGCCGGTGATGATGCCGGGCAGCGCGATCGGCAAAATCAGCGCGAACGTAATCGCTTCCTTGCCGAAGAAGTTGCGACGGTACAGCGCGCCCGCCGCCGCCGTGCCGAGCAGCACAGCGAGCAGCGTCGCGAGCGCCGCCACTTTCACCGAGAGCCACGCGGCCGCGAGCATGTCGTCGCGCGCGAAGGCTTCGGTGAACCAGTGCAGCGTGAAGCCCTTGAGCGGGAAGCTGAACGCGCTGGTTTCGGTGTTGAACGCGTAGAGCGCGACCACGAGAATCGGCAGATGCAGGAACGCGAGGCCGCCCCAGGCGGCGCAGCGCAGCAGGCGCGAGGGTTGGGCGTCAGAGTGCATCGAAGGCTCCCAGGCGTTTGGCGACGGCGAGATACACGCCGATCAGCACCATCGGCACGACCGTGAAGGCGGCGGCCATCGGCACGTTGCCGATCGAGCCTTGCATCGTGTAGACCATGGTGCCGATAAACAGGCCGCTCGGTCCCACCAGTTGCGGAATGATGTAGTCGCCCAGCGTGAGCGAGAACGTGAAGATCGAGCCCGCCGCGATGCCGGGAAACGCGAGCGGCAGGATCACCGTGCGGAAGGTCTGACGCGGATGCGCGCCGAGGTCGGCGGACGCCTGCAGCAGATTGGCCGGAATGCGCTCGATGGCGGCCTGGATCGGCAGGATCATGAACGGCAGCCAGATATACGTGAAGACAAGGAAGCGGCCGATGTTCGAGGTCGAGAGCGAGTCGCCGCCGATCACGGGCACGCGCAGCAGCGCATCGAGCGCGCCGCGCAGATGCAGCGTGTCGATGATCCAGTAGAGCACGCCGCCTTGCGCGAGAATCACGGTCCACGCGTAGACCTTGACGATGTAGCTGGCCCACATCGGCAGCATCACGGCCACGTAAAACAGGCCCTTTTTCCAGCCCCTCGCGTAGCGCGCCATGTAGTACGCGACCGGAAACGCGAGCAGCGCACTCGCGATCGTCACGCAACAGGCCATGCCGGTCGTGCGCAGGACCACGTCGAGATTCGCGGGGTCGCGGATCAGCGCCACATAGTTCGCGAGCGTGAAGTCGGGGCTCACGGCCATCGTGAAGTCGTCGAAGCGCCAGACGCTTTGCAGCAGCAGCGCGAACAGCGAGCCCAGATAGACCACGCCGAACCACAGCAGCGGCGGCAGCAGCAACAGCAACAAATACAGATTCGCGTGGCGATGCAGGAAGCCGCTCGCGCGGCGCACCAGGCCGTCGCGTGGCGGGACGGCGCGCGGGACCGCGGCGTTCGAAGTCGTGGTCATGCTCACCCCCGCAGCTCCAGCGTCACCATCGCGCGGCGCGCCCAGGCGAGCGTGACGGCGTCGCCGACCGCGGGCAGCGTCGTCGTCGCATCGTCCTGATTCGCGATCGTCACGGCGAGGCGCTGGCCCGCATCCGAACGCACCTCGAAGCGGCTCGTCGCGCCGTAGTACTGGATGTCGATCAGCGTGCCGGGCAACTGCACGTCGTCGGCGTTTGCGGGCGATGCGCCGCCGAAACGAATGTGCTCGGGGCGAATCGCAAACGGCTGGGCCGCGCCGAGGCGTTGCAGCGAGGCCGCGTCGGCGATCACGTTCGAGGTGCCCACGAAATCGGCGACGAACGGCGTGGCCGGACGCGTGTAGAGATTGCGGGGCGTATCCACCTGCTCGATGCGGCCTTTGTTGAACACGGCCACGCGATCCGACATCGACAGCGCCTCGCCCTGATCGTGCGTGACGTAGATGAAGGTCACGCCGAGCTTGCGCTGCAAGCTCTTGAGTTCGATCTGCATCTGCTCGCGCAGCTTGAGATCGAGCGCGCCGAGCGGCTCGTCGAGCAACAGAATGCGCGGACGCCGCACCAGCGCGCGCGCCAACGCCACGCGCTGCCGCTGACCGCCCGACAACTGGCCGGGACGGCGCGCGCCATAACCGCCGAGCGCGACGAGTTCGAGCGCTTCCTCCGCCTGACGATGGCGCGTGCGTTTATCGACGCCGCTCACCAGCAGTCCATAGGCCACGTTGTCGCGAATATTCATGTGCGGGAACAGCGCGTAGTCCTGGAACACGGTGTTCACGTCGCGCTGATACGGCGGCAGGCCGGTCGCGTCGCGAGCATGCAGGACGACGCGGCCCGCGCTCGGCTGCTCGAAGCCCGCGATCAGACGCAGACAGGTCGTCTTGCCCGATCCCGACGGTCCGAGCATCGAGAAGAATTCGCCGTCGTGGACGACGAGCGAAACGTCATCCACGGCGCGCACGCCGTCGTAGTGACGCGAAACCCTGGAGAATTCGACTGCGCTATTCATGATGTTTCCTGCCGGTTGCGGCTGCATTCTTCTGCTTTCGATGCCGTGATGCGAAGCGATCCGGGCGCGGCTGAAGACGCGCCCGTGGCTCTATCGACCACCCATGATCGAGATGAAATCCTGGGTCCATCGGCTGTACGGCACGCACTTGCCCTGCGAACCGCAATTGGCGACCGGCGTCTTCCAGAAGTGAATCTGATCGAAGCGGTCATAGCCGTTTGCCGCGCAGAAGTTCGAACCGCCCACCGCCGCCTGCTGGCAACCGCCCTGGATCACCGGATTCGAGCCGAACCATTCGGCCAGATCGGCCTGCAATTTGCGGTTCAGCGACCAGTTCATCCACTTGTAGGCGCAGACCGGATGCGGCGCGTCCGCGTGCATCATCGTGGTGTCGGCCCAACCCGTCGCGCCTTCCTGCGGAATCGTCGCGGCGATCGGGAATTTCTCGGCTTGCAGCGAGTTCACCGCATAACCCCATGCGCTCGACACGGCCACGCCTTCGTTCTTGAAGTCGTTCATCTGCACCGTGACGTCGTGCCAGTAACGATGCACCAGCGGCTTTTGCGCGCGCAGCACCTTGAGCACTTCGGCGTATTGCGCTTCGTTCAGCTCGTACGGGTCCTTGATGCCGAGCGCGGGATTCTTGTGCATCAGATAGACGGCGGCGTCGGCCACATAGATCGCGCCGTTATAGGCCTGCACGCGGCCCTTGTTGCTCTTGCCGTCCGGCAGCGTCTGCTGCTCGAAGACGACCGACCACGAAGTGGGCGCCTTCGGGAAAATCTTCGTGTTGTACGCGAGGAAATTCGCGCCCCACTGATACGGCACGCCGTAATGGACGCCGTTGACCGTGTGCCACGGCGCGTTCTGCAGCCGCGGCTCGATCGTGTTCCAGGCGGGAATCAGCGCCGTGTTGATCGGCTGCACCTTCTTGCCGTAGACGAGCCGCAGGCTCGCATCGCCCGATGCGGTGACGAGGTCGTAGCCACCCTGGTTCATCAGCGAGACCATTTCGTCGGAGGTCGCGGCCGTCTTCACGTTCACCTTGCAGCCCGACTCCTTCTCGAAGCCGGTGACCCAGTCGTATTTCTTGTCGGTGTCGCCGCGCTCGATGTAACCCGGCCACGCGATGATGTTGACCTGGCCTTCCGGCTTCCCCAGTTGCGTGAGCGGACCGGCCGCGCTGGCCAGCCCCGTGTTGACGAGCGCGGCAAGGGCAATGGCGGCAGCCATGTAAGGGGTGTGCGACATGCTCCGATTCCTCGTGGTTGTGGCCCGGGCGGCGTACCGGAAAGCCCCGTGGGCAAAGGGTTTGAGGCAATACGATGATGGACGGAGCTATTCTAGGAGGCGGTCGTTTTTGACCGATAGGCCGAAACCCAGATACGAGCTATCGGTAATGCCGAAGGCTATCGCCGTACAAGTCGACGAAAACCTGCTCGAACGTGGCGACGCAACGGGTTGGGAATCGAGGCTCGCCCGTATGACACGGAGCTTTCAGACCCGGCGAAGCACCGTGGATTCGCCGCCCGGCGGGCCTCTACGGATGCGGCGGCGCCGCAGACGGACTCCGTAAAAACCCGAACGAGAGTGCGTAAAAATCGCGTCAATTTCGGCGAAAGCGAACGCTCGGAGAACGATATCGATATTTCAGATCGACGATTTGCTGTGCGTGCGCGAGTACTCGCGGGCCACGACGAGGAAGTGCTGCACCATCTCCGGCAGCGTGAGGCTGCGCCGCCAGGCGATGCCGATATCCACGGTCGGCATCTCGCCGAGAATCTTGCGCACCTCCAGCCGGTCGCCGTCGAGCGACCACGGGCGATACAGCACATCGGGAAGAATCGACAGGCCCGCGCCGGTGGCCACCAGACTGCGCACCGCTTCCACCGACGCCGTGCGCATCACCGTGTTCGGCCGTAGACCCGCCGCGCGCCAGAACGCGGTGGTGTTGTCTTCCAGCTCGTCCACTTTCAGCATGATCATGCCTTCGTTGGCGATCTCCTGAAGCGAGATGCTGCCGAGCCCGCGCAGCGCGTGATTCGCGGGCAGCCACAAACGCCACGCGGCTTTGATCAGCGATTCGGTTTCGATGGCCTGACTGTTCTGCACGTTCGAAACGATCAGCACGGCGACATCCAGCTCGCCGTTGACGAGCAGATGCTCGATGTAATCGCGCTGATCTTCGACCACCTGCACTTCGACTTTGGGAAAGACGCGCTTGTAGTGGTCCAGCAGATAAGGCAGAAAGTAGCCCGTCATCAGACTCGTGACGCCGACGTTCAAGCGGCCCGTCTTGGTGTCCGGGCGCGCGGAGAGCGCTTGCTGGGCGTTGCGGACGGCGGCGAGGATCTGATGCGCGTGACGCAGGAACTGGTGGCCCGCATGCGTGAGCACCATGCCGCGCGCGTGACGCACGAAGAGTTGCGCGCCGAGTTCGCTTTCGAGCCCTTTGATGGCTTCGGTGATGACCGACTGCGAGATGTTGAGTGTCTGCGTGGCGCCCGTCACGGATTCGGCTTCCGCCACCGCGATAAAGTAACGCACGCTTTTGACGGAGAGGCTCATGGGGGTGGTGCGGGATTTTGGGATTGGGGGAGTATATAACCTGTCCGTTTTCTATCGAATATCTGATCAAGCGGCGCAGTCAGTAGCGAGGAACATATACCGGACGACGAAGTTCGGCCAAGAGCGGCCCCTCTTCCTCGCTGTTCGTCGAAATTTGATCCATACGGCGCGGCTGAACACATCAAAGTCAGAACGTGTGCGAGATATCGCGTACCGTAAGCGCTTTGGCTTCCTCTCCTTCCATCCCATGATCACTGTCCGGACACTAGACGCCCATGACGCGGAGCAATTCAAAGCCGTGCGTCTTCTCGCCGTCGACAACTCCCCCACTGCCATATGGCCTACCCGCCAGGAGGAAATGGCGCGCTCGATCGCGGAGATCGTAGGCCGCATTCGTTCGACGCGAACACAGGCCGTCTTTGGTGCGTTTGAAGTTGACGTGCTGGTCGGCATCACGGGCATTCGTCGCGAGCCGCTATCTCAAGTGAGTCACAAGGCCACCATTTGGGGCGTGTTTGTCAACCCTTCATACCGCGGGCGGGGAATCGCACAAACACTTTTAGCCGCAGCTACAGCTCACGCGACCGACGAGTGGAACACCATCCAGTTGATGCTTTGTGTCAATGCGGAAAGCCTGTCAGCGAAGAGGCTTTATGCGTCGCAGGGCTTTCATGTGTTCGGCGTGGAGCCGCGAGCGATGAAGGTCGAAGATCGCTTCTATGACGAGGAGCACATGTTCAAAACGCTGGTCTAGCGAGTCGCCTCCTCACTCCAAGCTGCCTCTAGCCGCACAGGAAGGCGGATTCAACCGGTCAGTCGACATCGTCTCCTGGATCGTGGACAATCAGCGCCTCGATCCAGTCGGGGTCGTCATGTGCCGGCCGGCCGCGACCTCATTCGAGAAAACGCGAAGTGACTACTTCTGCGCCTACGCCAGCAACACTAAAAAGGCGTCAATGTTCGTGGGCAGTTGAGCAAAGCGCTGATCAAGCGCGGCTGTGCCGTACGCCTCTTCCAACTGGCTCCATTCAGCACGCAGCAATGGAAGAAAGCAAAGGTCGCTGTTTCCAAGTGAGTCCCTGCATAGCCGTGTATCAATCTCTGCATTAGCAAGCTGAGCGATGGCCACCACGACGATAAAGCAGTCCTCTCGTGATGCCCTGTACGTGACGTCGCTAGTATGTCCTTTGTAGCTCAGCCTGACGGTAAGAGCGGCGACGGGGGCAGGGAGAGAAATCATGTGCTCCGGATCAAGCAGATGGTTCCACTGACCAACAATCTCTTCCGTGTCGAGTCCCCAGTCCACCGTTAAGAAGGCATCACGGTGGCGCAAGAGTTGCCAATCTTCAGCGCGCCAACGGCCACGCTCCGACGGCAGAGCGAGTAAGCTGCGCACGATATCGAGCTTCGCCTTACCGCCAGGATCAGCGAGGGTCTCTGTCTTTGTCGGAACGGTTGTAATGGGAGCGTGCCCAAAGAGACGGCTTGGCATCTTGACCATTGTTGGAGCGCTGCTGTAATTGTCAGGCTATCTTACAAGAATTCCGCCTTGCGAAATCAACAGTGCTGAGCGACAGATTTTCGATGCACAGAATGACCACACAGGGTCGCTTATGCTTTTTGCAAAGGATGGCGTGCCCGCGGCGATCGCCACGCTTCGTCGTCGGGCGCTGCCCGGCCACAACCGGTCGTTCGACATCGCTGGCTGGATCGTTGACAATGCCGGCTGTGGATAACGTCGAGATCGGAAGAATGGATAAGAACCGAGCGTTTCTGCTGCCGTTCGGAATCGACCTAAGGGTTGAAGACGGAATCGTAAGTATCGAATCTAACTTGCCGGATGCACTACCTAGGTTTAGCGATCCCGTGGAAAACAGGCGTATCGTCGGGATTGTTAAAGGCGTCGAGCAATTGTTGCTTTCGCTCGCCCGCGTCGGTATCGGCTTGTCCAACCCGCAGTTCGCGGAGGCAATCCACGATTGCGTATCTAACCTCCATTCAGTTCGATCGACGCGTCGTCCTAAATCGCCGACAATCCGACGGTGGAGCGACAATAAGGGATGAGAGATGGGTTCATGGGTTCGGTGCAAGTGTGATCGACTTGTTCATAAGAACCTGTTCTGCGGAACGGGCATATCGTTGCTTGCGACGGAAGAATTCCTTGATTCAAACCACGAGGGAAGAAGCGCAGATGATCTGATCTCTGATCTCGTTCGGCGGTCTGACCTCCTCCTCACCTGCGGAAACTGCGGCCGGAAAATCTTAGTGAGGGAGACAAAAGACGTATTCGAGGTCCGGTTCTTCAAACCAGAACAAGACGAGTAGGCACGAATTGGCGCCGGTTCGCTCCCAGTCAATCGGGAGGGAAGTGGCATTTCAAGGTCGGCCAGGAGCGGGCATTCACGAGATCCATCACAAAACGCCGCCATTTAGACCACGGACATTGATCGATGTTATTCGGTTCGAAATCTGAGTTTGCCATCGAAGCCATGATCGAACCTGGTCTGGTCCCGCCTTCCGCCGTCTACGGGCGAATGCAAGTATGGTGCGCGAATACGTCGATAGGCGATTTTTCTAATCCTCGATGTTCTTTGTATCCGGCATATCTAGGATTCAAACAGCTCGTGGCGGCCCTTCCAGATCTTTGGCGAAGTGATCTGGACAATCTGAACGACGAACAGTTAATCGATCGTCTTGATCGGCTACTGTACGGGGCTCAAGGCGATCAATTGCTTGAAGATGACGTTCGAACCGCCTTCGAATGCGAGCGCGATTGGGAGAAATATGGCGTTTTCAATTTCTTGACGAATTGGGGCGAGCAATTCGACCGGGAAGGCAAGGCTTTCATTTTCTGCCCGCCGGCACAAGCGGCGAAGATTCTTATTCTGCGACGTGGCTCCGACACGATTCTGCCCTTGCATGCAGCAGTGCCCGCCGCCGCCGCTATCGATAAGTTCCTCAGGTGGTTTGATGAATCAGCAGCGCTGCTTGCCAACCCAAACTCGATCTAGGCGCATACGTTGAACGGTCGCTTTGGGGAAAGTCAAAGGTCAGCAACGGGTCGCACTCAGACTCTCCCCTCTATCTTGACCCGCACCATGCAATACGCGCGAGCGGCACCCGACCACGAAAGAACGTTCGACAGCGGGCGTAAAACTGTTGACATCGCAAACCGCCGAATATCACCATTATCGCGCGGCGAGAAATGGCCCACCGACGGCAATACTGAAAACGTGAGTCGCCTAACACGTCATCAAGGAGCAGAGTCGTATGAAAACCGATTGGCATCTGATACGTAATGTTTTGAACGCCGCGATCGACAGTTGCGAGGCGTTGCAATCGGCAGGGTACGCCGAAGAGCACCGGGCTCGGACGATCATCGTGAATGGACGACCGGTTAGCGTTCAAGAGTTCTTGACCAGCGCGTGGACATTGCCCGAGAACGTACGCTATGCGGTGATTCGCCAGCGGCACGACGCAGGACTCGACAGTCCCTACATTCCCGAGGCGGCGAGAATTCTTATTGCCGTCGCTGCCGCGTGCGCGGAAATTGTCGGCGCGGGAAATAGCCCGCCCGGTATCGAAGGGATGCAAAATATGGCAGCGTGGTATCGCAACCACTTCGATCCCAACGTGAAGGCGGCGATCGATGGCATCAGCGGACCATATTCGAGTGCAACAACTCCATAACGCACAAGGCAGGCCGACGGATCTGGATATGCGGAGAGTCATCCGCGTACTCGCCGCGCTAATCCTCGGTTGTTTCGACTGAGTAATTTAGACGATAAGCCAGATTGACCTTGTATCGCGATGGCCGCTTCGGTGTGACTCTGCGGCCTCTTGTGGGTCGACGTGTATCGCGCACCGGTCCACGCAGGCTTCATACGGCCAGCTTCGCTAACGCCATGAAGCCCTCGAGATCGTCAGCATGCGCATCTGGAATGGATGCGGCCGTTCGGGGCGCTCCCCGCGCTATACGCCCAACGCTGTAACACGCCCCCGACTCATAAGGTCAAACTCCCCCGCCCGATCACGCCATCCAATCCACTCAAACCGCGCCCGCCAGATGAAAGCGCGACGCCGGATGCCAGAGTTGCACCGCGGTCGCCACATCGTCTCCGACCCAGGTGCGCCGCCATAGCATCAGGCAAGGCTCGCCGATATCCATCGCGAGATGGCGGCGAATCTGCGCATCGGGCTTGCGCGCGTAAATGCGGAATTCCGCGCGCTGGATCGGCGCGACCCGCACCATGTAAACGTTCGGCGTTTCCAGCGTGAAGTCCTGCTCCAGATAGTGCGGAAACACGCGCGGATTCACATAGCGGTCCTCGAACTGGATCGGTTCATCGTCCTCCATATGGATGATGGCGGAATGAAAAACCGGACCGCTGTCCAATTCGAGTTCGTCAATCGCCGTAGGCCAGCCGCTCGCTTCGAGCGCGATCACGCGCGCCGCGTGTCGATGACCGCGCGAAGCGATTTCATCCGCGATATTGCGGATATCGAGCACCGTCGATTCGTAATCGCGCGGCGCGACGAATGTGCCCGATCCCTGCACGCGCGTGAGCACGCGCTCCGCGGTCAGTTCGCGCAACGCGCGCGAGACCGTCATGCGCGCCACCCCGAACTCCTTCACGAACTCGGTTTCCGAGGGTATTGCATCGCCGGGTTTCCAGGTGCCGTCGGCGATATGCCCCATCACGTAACGCTTGATCTGCTCGTAGGGCGGCGCGACCTTGCGCGGCGCGGACAGCGAGCGCCGCATCGCGCTGTCGGCCTGCATCGGAGCATTCATGTCCGTCATGTTCTCGTTGCGCCTTGAATGGCTTTAGCTGCCGACCACGCCCGGCATCGCATCGTTGGCCGACGCAGCACCCGCACCCGCCACGGACTCCACGGGCGCGGGCGTACAGCGCTCAAGCGTCGAAGGGAAATCGCACGGATCGGGCAGCGGCGGCGGCCCGCCGTCGGCGATCAGGTGGAAGGCCAGCGTCATGTCCTCCGCGAGCGGGCGATCGTCGCAATAGGTCGGCAGGACGGCGCGCACCTGCGTATAGAGCGCTTCCGTGTATGGCGCGCGCGACGCCGCGAGCGGCTGGAGATCGTAGGCCTGCGCCGCCGCCAGCAGTTCGATGCCGACAATGCGACTGCTGTTTTCGATGACGGCGAGCGCCTTGAGCGCGGCGGGCGTCGCGTGGCACAGGTGATCTTCCTGCAAGCCGGACGTCACCCCGCCGTCGAGACTTGCCGGAGCGGCTTCGCGACGGTTCTGCGCGACCAGCGCCGCCGCCGTGTACTGCGCGATCATGAAGCCCGAACGCGTGCCGCTCGCTTGTGCGAGGAATGCGGGCAGTCCGCTCACAAGGGGATTCACGAGGCGGTCCAGTCGTCGCTCCGCCATCGCCGCGACCTGCGCGACGGCCGCGGCGAGGCTGTCCATCGCCAGCGCGATCGATGCGCCCACCGCGTGCGCCTGCGAATACACGCGCGGCTCGTCGAGCGTCCCGGCGACAATCGGGTTGTCGGTCGTCGAGGCGAGTTCGCGATTCACCACTTCCGCCGTCGCGGCCAGCACGTCGCGCGCCGCGCCGTGCACGTGCGGAATCGTCCGCATGCTCAGCGGGTCCTGAGTGCGCCGGCCGAGCGCCGCTGCCAGCAGGCCGCTGCCCGCCAGCGCCGCGCGCATACGCGCGCCGACTCGCGCGAGCCCCGGCGAAACGCGAAACGCCAGCGAGCCCGCGTCGAACGCCGCCATCTGGCCGCCGAGATTTTCGAAGCTCATCGCGGCGACGGCATCGGCCCAATCGAGCAGCCAATGCGCGCGCTGGAGCGCAAGCGCCGCGAGCCCCGTCACGCACGGCGTGCCGTTCACGAGGCTCAAGCCTTCCTTTGCTTGCAGCGATAGCGGTTCGAGCCCGAGTCGCCGCAACGCGTCTGCGCCGCTCATGCGTTCGCCGCGCCAGCGCGCGTGCCCCGCGCCCACGCACACGAGCGCGATGTGCGCCATGTGGCTCAGGTAACCGACCGAACCGAGCGCGGGCACTTCGGGCAGGCAATCGGCCTCGAGCAGCGCCACGAGCCGTTCGACGAGTTCGACGCGCACACCCGAATGACCATGCGCGTAATTGTTGATGGCGGCGGCCATGATCGCGCGCGTTTCCTGCGCGCCCAGCGGCTCGCCCACGCCCACCGCGTGGCTCATCAGAATGTTGTGCGAGAGCGCATGCTGCTCGGCCGGCGACACCACCACGTCGCACAGTGCGCCGACGCCCGTGTTCACGCCGTACGCGCGGATATTGCGGGCAATGATCTGCTCGACGAGCGCACGCGCGGCGCCGATGCGTTCGCGCGCGTCGGGCGCCAGTTCGAGCGGCGCGCCCGCGGCGACGGCGCAGATTTCGCGCCAGTCCAGCGGGCGCGTGGAACGGATGACTGACATGATGAACTCGCGCTGGAAATCAGTGAGCGTTGCGGTCCTGGTGGCTCGACACGAACTGGCGGAAGCGTTCCGACTTGTGTTCGCCGAATACCTCGTCGGGCGTGCCGTCCGAATCGACCTGGCCTTGATGCAGAAACATCACGCGATTCGACACATGTTTCGCGAACCCCATTTCATGCGTGACGACCAGCATCGTGCGGCCTTCGTCGGCGAGCGCGCGCATCACGCGCAGCACTTCGCCCACGAGTTCGGGATCGAGCGCCGAGGTCGGCTCGTCGAACAACATGACCTTCGGATGCATCGCAAGGGCGCGCGCGATGGCCACGCGCTGCTGCTGGCCGCCGGAAAGATGCGCGGGATAGTGCGCGCGCTTGTCGGCGAGACCGACCTTGGCGAGCAGCGCTTCGGCTTCCTCGACCGATTCCGCGCGCGTGCGCTTGAGCACGCGCATCGGCCCTTCGATGAGGTTGTCGAGCACGGTCATATGCGACCAGAGATTGAAGTTCTGAAACACCATGCCCAGTTGCGAGCGCACGCGGTCCACCTGGCGGCGGTCCTCCGGTTGCAGTTTTCCGTCGCGGCGGCGCTTCATTTTCAGCGCTTCGCCGCCGAGCGATACGGAACCGTCATCGGGCATTTCGAGCAGATTCAGGCAACGCAGAAAGGTGCTCTTGCCCGAGCCGCTCGCGCCGAGAATCGAAATCACATCGCCTTCGTGAGCATCGAGCGAAATACCTTTGAGGACGTGATGGTCGCCGAACGACTTGTGAATGTTCTTCACGGACAGGGCGACCGGTGCGGATGCGTTCATACGTTTCTCCGGGGAGATGCGCGGCTCACGAAGCGGCGCGGCGGGTTTCGAGTTGCGTGGCAGCACGGCGCGCTGACACGGGCGCGGCGCGCAGATGGCGCGACAGGCGACGCTCCAGCAGCCCGATCAGGCGAACCACGAGGAAATTCAGGCACAGATAAATCAGCGCGGCGCAGGCGAACACTTCGGTGGTCCGATAGGTTTGCTGAATGATTTGCTGCGCAACGCCGGTGACTTCCCACACGGTGACGAGGCTCGCGAGCGCCGTCGACTTCACGAGCAGCACGGCCTCGGTCGAATACGCAGGCAGGCACTGACGCAGCGCGATCGGGCCGATGACGCGGCGCAGCAGCGAGAAGCCCGAAAGGCCGATGGCATAGCCCGCCTCGATCTGTCCGACCGGCACCGCCATCAAGCCGCCGCGAATAATTTCGGCGGTATAGCCCGCCGTGCAGAGCGCGAGCGAAAGCACGGCGCACACATACGGCTCGCGCAGCACGGGCCACAGAAAACTCTCGCGAATCACGCCGAACTGGCCGAGACCGTAATAGACGAGAAACATCTGGATCAGCAGCGGCGAGCCGCGAAACACGAGGATGTACGCGCGCGCAAAGCGATTGGGCAGCCAGTGCGGCGAGACGCGCATCGTGACGACCACGAGCGACAGCAGCCCGCCGATCACGAGCGAGGCGAAGAACAGACCCAGCGTGACCGGCACCGCCGCGATCAGCTGACGCGTGGTGTCGAGAAGAAAGTCGAAGTCGATTTGCATGATGGGGCCGCTCTGGCGTCAGTTGCGCGCGAAGTTGCGTTTGAAGGAGCGGCCGACGATCGCTTCCGCCCGGCCGAACACGCGGTTCGATACCCCCGTCATCGCGAGATACAGCGCGCCGCCCACGACGAAGAACAGGAAGTACTGATGCGTCGATCCCGCCGCCACCTGGCTCGCGCGCAGCAATTCGACGAGACCGGTGACCGAAATCAGCGCGGAGTCTTTCAGGCTCAGTTGCCAGACGTTTCCGATACCGGGCAATGCGAAACGCAGCACCTGGGGAATCAGGATGCGGCGCGCCATCGTGAGCGTGGGCATGCCGATCGCGCGCGCGGCTTCGAGTTCTCCGCGCGACACCGCCTGCACGGCGGCGCGATAGACCTCGGCCTGATACGCGCCGGAAATCATGCCGACGGCGAATGCGCCGATCACGAACGGCGGCACGCCGATAAAGCCGTCCGCGCCGAACCACTGCCCGATCGAGGACACCAGCGACGAGCCGCCGAAATAAAACAGATAGATGACGAGCAGTTCCGGCACGCCGCGAAACACCGTCGTGTAGAAGTCGCCGATCACGCGCGCCGTGCGAAAGCGCGAGAGCTTGGCGGCCGCCACCATCGCACCGAACACCGCGCCGATCGCGAGCGCTGCGATCGTCAACACCACCGTCATGAGCGCGCCGAGCAGGAGCACGCCGCCCCAGCCTTCGGTCCCGAAACCGAGCATTTGGAAAAGAGCCATCACGCCACCTCAAGCAAGCCTGCGAAACCCACCGCGCGACAGCCGCCGCTCGCTCCGGAGCCGGCGGCCGCGCGCGCTCACGCGACGCGCGCCAATCAGGGCGTCACGTCGGTCTTGAACCACTTCTCCGAGAGCTTCTTCACGGTGCCGTCGGCAATCGCCGCCGTGATCGCCGCGTCGAACTTCGCCTTCAGGTCCGCGTCCTGCTTGCGAAACGCGAGGCCCTCGCCGGGTCCCCAGATCGGGCCGCCGATCTTCGGGCCGGCCGCGACGGTGGGCACCGCCTCTTTCTTGTCGGCGTTCGCGGCGTAGTAAGTCACGTCGTCGAAGGAGGCATCGATACGGCCGTTGGACAGGTCGAGATCGCGTTCCGGCGAGGTCTTGTAGACGCGGATCGAAGCAACGTCCTTGAAGTTCTCGTTGATGAAGCGCGTGTACACCGTGCCCGACTGGATGCCGATGGTCTTGCCCTTGAGCGCGGTGCGCAGCGCCTGCACGGCGGGCGCGTTCGATTTCGCGTCGGTGTCGAGCTTGAGCGCCGCCGCGGTCGGGCCCGCCTTCGGCAGGATCTTCGTGTCGGTCACGGCGAAGGTCGCCGGCGTGGACGCATACGGCTTCGAGAACGCGATGATCTTCTCGCGCTCGGGCGTGAT
Organism: Paraburkholderia tropica; assembly: GCF_900109265.1. Classification (GTDB taxonomy): domain Bacteria; phylum Pseudomonadota; class Gammaproteobacteria; order Burkholderiales; family Burkholderiaceae; genus Paraburkholderia; species Paraburkholderia tropica. Next base: position 129,192 of record NZ_FNZM01000003.1, on the reverse strand, counting down.
CGAAATCGCATCCATCAGGACGTCGAACTTTCCGGCCTGGAGGCCCGGGATCATGCCGTCCCAGTCCTGCGCCACGAGATTGCACTTGAGCTGCGCGCGTGCGCACAGATTCGCGGCGAGTTCGGGCTCGAAGCCGCCAAGCTTGCCGCCCGGCAGCGTCATGTTCCATGGCGCGTAGCCGCCTTCAAGCGCGATCGTCACATCCTTCGCCTGCGCGGCGCCGCCGAACAGGGCCGTGCCGATGGCCGCCCCGATCATTCCCTTGGCCAACTTGCTGTACTTCGACTGCATCTCGATGCTCCTTTGATTGGCGAAACAGCGGAACGGCTCGTGAGGCGATGACGCCTCGCGTGTTGTCTAGACAAGATGCGGGAACAAAATAATTGAAGCAAGCGGAATTCTCAGAAATTCACCCGCTCCAGGGTATGCCCTGGACATTGGGCCCGCTTCAGACAGCAGGAAGCGCGTATTCGTCGGACGCATGCCCCAGAATCGTGCGGATCGACAGCAAATAGAAAGCGTCCGTGCGGCGCATGCACACAGTTGACTAGACGAGATTGCACGAGCGAGATGGCTTGCGGTGCGGAGGCTGCTGCACGACGCCGCCGGGCCAACAGACGAGCGTTGAATCGGGCACTTGATAGATTACAAAAAATACAGCCAGAATGATGCCGCGACGAGTGATGGCGATCCGTATGTATGTATCTGCATACATCCCTACCCAATGACACTCCCGAGGATTTCGAACATTGCCGAAAAACCGCATTCCCCTTCGAAACGCCGGCCAGAAAAATTACCCAGAACCTGCCTCCAACCCTCGGGAGCCGCAAATGAAGTCTCTTTGGCGCTTTTTTACGCTGATCCATGGGCTGATGGCGGCTCTCTTCACATGTGCCGCGCTGATGTTGATTGCGATTGCCGCACACACCGGATGGACAGCGTTCACACACCAGTGGGACCAGACAGCCGCGCTATCGATCATCGAAGCGCTGGGACTGCTGGCCGGCGCCGTTGTGGCAATCCAGATTGCCGAGACGATCGTCGAAGAAGAGGTCATCCGGGAAGCGGACGTTAGCGGACCGACTCGCGTACGACGTTTCATGTCCCGGTTTCTTGTCGTTGTGGTCGTCGCGCTTGCCATCGAGGGACTCGTGGCGACATTCAAGGCGCTACATCAGGATCCCTCGCAGCTCTGGTTTGCGGCGGCGCTGATCGCGTCCACTGCCTTGCTGCTTGCGGCCTGGGGGGTGTTCGTCCACCTGAATCGGTCGGCGGAAGAACTGGAACCGGAAGCCATGGAGAAAGCAAAACGCGAAGACGCGAAGATCCAATAGACCCGCACTCAATGCACTTCTCCGGCACAAAAAAGCGCCGCGCGGTTTTTAGTGCTGCCGTGCCAATACCGGGGCGTGCAGATAAAAAAAGCAGCCGGCAATTGGCCGGCTGAAATGTCGTAGCGATGCACTTCGCTACGCGATTTGCGATTTGCGATCCGGGGTTATCGGAATCGCCCTTAAAGTCACGACTTTTTCTTGTCCTTTTCCTGATGCGCCGGCGCCTTGGCAGGTGCATGTTGCGCCGTCACCTGCGCATGTGCGGCCACGGCATTACCACCACGTTGCTGGCCGCCGGGTTGAGCGCCGGTGTGCGCGGCTCCAGCCGCCATATGCGGATTGCCCGTCGCATGATCCGGCAGATGACCTTCGTGATGCGCCATCACGTTATGCAGTTCATCTCGTCGATGGAAAACGTCTGCGCGATGATCGCCATGTGCATAGAATTGGCGATGGCGTCTGCCATCCGGACCGATAATCCAGATGTAGGTCGAACCGCCGATGAACACCACATCGCTATCGGCAACGACCGCGATCGACGCGTCGTAAGGCATGGGGGCGTAGTAGTCTTCGACCACGACGGGCACAGGCGGCGGCGGAGCGAGCACGCTCTGAATCGCCGCGCCCACGTTGGGATCGACGACGAGTTGCCCCTGAGGGTTAGTCACACAGCCTGCAAGCAGCGAAAAAACGGTAAAAGCCGCGCAGCGCGTGGTTGTTATTTTCATGGTCATTCCTCGATGCGGTCATTTTTTGTTTTCGATTCTGTATCAACGACCCCCGCATCGATTTCTTAAGAACTTATTGATAAGTCTATATTTCTGATCGTTACAGCTCCGCCACGCACAAAGCGTTCGCGGCGCGCGTTCGTGGAAGCCTTGCAATTGCCCCGTTCATTCGCGATCGAAGCCGCGGACATTCAACGTTCAAAGGCTCGATATGGCGGATGCCGATGCCCGCATCCACCCGCGCGTGTCGAAGGCGAAAGAGCAATCGATCACAAAGCTCACCAGAGCCTTGCACCAGTATTCAGACACGTCGTGCGATTGCGCGATCATTGCGCCGTCGCGAAACACGCGACACAGCGGCACATCCGTGCGGATGTCGACGTCATCGCCCATATCCGTCATGAAGGGATCGCCAGCGCGCCGCACTCACGCGGCGCGTGGCGTCGATGCGTTAGCGCGGCGAAGCGAGCACGCTCGCGATCACGCCGGTCGCCACCGCGGCCAGCACGTAGTCGCCGTTCACGCCGACCCAGTGATAGCCGCGCGGCGGTGCGGAGAGTCCGTGGCCGCGCCAGTCGTCGACGACATAGTTGCGATCGCGGTATTCCGGCGGAATGCGGTCGCCTTTGTGCCAGTCGTTATGCGGCACCGGACCTCCCGGACGGGAAATCGACGCGTCATGCATCGGCGCACCATGCCCCGGGTTGCCGTGAGGTGCGCCATGCGGCGCCCCATGCGGCGCGCCGTGGCTCGCGCCTGGATGACCCTGACCATCGGGTCCACCGTCCTGATGCGGTTGAGCGTACACAACGGCCGACACACGGAACAACGAGCAAATAAGTGCACTCGCAACAGCTTTGCGATACATAAAGATTCCTCCCTGGGTTATGACTGAGTCATGCTCGCGTCCCGGCTGGATGTTCGCTACACGCCGCCGGTCGCAGCAAAAGGTTAGCAGAGGCAGCTAGCCCCCGCAGAAAAGCACACACTCGCCTGTCGGCAAGCACGCCACGTTCCGCGGCCGACGCCCATGCCAGTCGTTTTGCCGCAAGCCGTCGCCGGTACGATCGTGTGCGCGTTTGCGGCACACAATCCAGCCAATATTGGCCGGACGAGGCGCAATTCAAATGCCTGTATCATGAGCGGTTTTTCGATGACGCGGTCGGCGCGCCATCAAACCCGAGGTAATGCCCTATGTTCGGCCGATTCATGCCCAGAGACGGCAATTTTTTCGAGATTTTCAATGCCCATGCCCGATATATCGTGGACGGCAGTCATGCTCTCGAAAAGCTGATCGAGAATCTCGACGACGCGGAGCGACACCGGCGAAACATCAAGATCAACGAAAAGTCGGCCGATAAACTGACTCGCGACTGCAACGATCTGCTGCACAAGACCTTCATCACGCCGCTGGATCGCGATCAGATCCAGCAGCTCATCAACACGCTGGATGACATCATCGACGTGATTGAGGATGTTGCGAACACCATTACGCTGTATGACGTGCAAGCGTTGCCCGACGATGCGATCGAGTTCGCGCGGCTGAGCACGAAGACAGCCATTCAGGTTCAGCAGGCCGTCAGCATGCTTTCCGACATGAAGCAGGCAGATCAGATCCTGCGATGCTGCAAGGAAATCGACGAACTCGAATCCGAAGTCGACCGGTTGCTGCGTATCGCGATCTCGCGGCTATTCCGCGAGGAAGCCGATGTCAAGACGCTCATCAAACTGAAAAGCGTCTACGAACTGCTTGAAACCATTACCGATAAATGCGAGGTCGCCGCAACCATTATCGAGGGCATTGTGCTGGAAAACGCTTGAGCGAATTCAACCATGCATCCGATTCAACTCGCTCTCTGGGCCATCATTCTGCTCGTCGCGATCGCCCTCCTGTTTGACTTCATGAATGGGTTTCACGACGCCGCCAACGCCATTGCGACCGTGGTGTCCACCGGGGTGTTGAAGCCGCAGCAAGCGGTCGCATTTGCGGCGTTCTTCAACGTCGTTGCGTATTTTGTCTTTCACCTCGGCGTGGCCGCCACCATCGGCAAAGGCACGATCGATCCCGCGATAGTCGATCAGTACGTGGTGTTCGGCGCACTGATCGGCGCCATCGGCTGGAATTTCATCACCTGGTACTACGGCATTCCCTCCAGTTCGTCGCATGCGCTGATCGGCGGACTGGTCGGCTCGGCGCTGGCCAAATCCGGCTGGGGCGCGCTGAATCTCGACGGCGTCATGAAGACCGTGGCCTTCATCGTCATCTCGCCGGTGCTGGGTTTCGTGCTGGGCTCGTGCTTCATGCTCGGCATCGCCTGGCTCTATTTCCGCGTGCCGCAAAGCAAGGTGGATCGCCAGTTCCGCAGCCTGCAATTGATCTCGGCGGGCCTTTACAGCCTCGGGCACGGCGGCAACGACTCGCAGAAGACCATCGGCATTATCTGGATGCTGCTGATCGCCGCGGGCTACGCATCGCACAACGCCGTCGCGCCGCCGCTCTGGGTGGCCGCCGGATGCTATGCGTCGATGGGACTCGGAACCCTTTTCGGCGGATGGCGCATCGTGCGGACGATGGGGCAGAAGATCACGAAGCTCAAGCCGGTGGGCGGTTTTTGCGCCGAACTCGGCGGCGCGCTCACCTTATTCGTCGCCTCGGGGCTCGGCATTCCCGTTTCGACGACGCATACCATCACCGGCGCGATCGTCGGCGTCGGCGCCACGCAGAAGCTCTCCGCGGTGCGTTGGGGCGTGGCGGGCAATATCATCTGGGCCTGGGTGCTCACCATCCCGGCTTCCGCGGCGATGGCGGCAATGGCCTGGTGGATCGGGACCCGGCTGCTTTAAGAAAACGGCCGCCGTTTTTTATCGCATCGAATCGCGCCATTCTGTGTGACACTAGTGTTACATCCAGACGCCGATCGCAAGGCGCCCCGTCAACGGGGCCCCAAAGTCGTGCAGTAACCGTCGCCTATCGTGTTGATCCTTCTGAATCTGCTTTCCGGTGTGTCGCTTCTGGTGTGGGGCACACACATCGTTCGCACCGGCATACTGCGCGTGCTCGGCGCCGATCTTCGCGCGATCCTCGGCCGCAGCACGGGTAGCCGCCTCAAGGCCTTTCTTGCCGGGCTGGGCGTCACCAGCCTCGTGCAAAGCAGTAACGCCACGGCGGTCATCATCTCGTCGTTCGCCGCGCAAGGCATGGTGTCGCTGGCCAGCGGCCTGACCATCATGCTGGGCGCCGACGTGGGCACCGCGCTCATGGCGCGGGTGCTGACACTCGATCTGTCGTGGCTGTCTCCGCTGCTGATACTCGCCGGCGTACCGCTGTTTCTCACGCGCAAGCAGACGCGCGCCGGCCAGACCGGGCGCACGCTCATCGGGCTCGGTCTGATCCTGCTGGCGCTTCACCTGATCGTGGAAGCGGCACAACCGATGATGCAGGGCACGAGCGTCAGGGTGATGTTCAGCGCCCTGACCGGCGACACGATGCTCGACGCGCTCGTCGGCGCGGCCTTCGCGATGCTCTCGTATTCGAGCCTCGCCGCCGTTCTTTTGACCGCGACGCTCGCCTCCTCCGGCGTCATTTCGTTGAAGGTCGCCTTGTGTCTCGTGGTCGGCGCGAATCTCGGCAGCGGTCTGCTCGCGCTGATGAGCGCATTGCCCCAAAACGCCGCGGCGCGCCGCCTCGCCGTGGGCAGTTTCGCCTTCAAGCTGCTCGGCGCGGTGATTATCCTGCCGTTCGCCTCGTTGCTCGCACGCGCATTGCCGGTCATCATTTCGAATCCGCGCGAGGCCGTGGTCGGCTTCCATCTCATCTACAACACGGTGCGGTGTTGCGCCTGCCTCACGATGGTCGACCGGGTCGCCGCCATCTGCCGTCGCTTGTTGCCCGACCGGCCGCAGGTGGCCGGCGAACTGCGTCCGCTCCATCTCGACCCCGCCGGGCTGGCCACGCCGGGACTCGCGCTGGCCAACGCGTCGCGCGAAGTGCTGCGGATTGGCGACATCGTCGGCGTGATGCTGGAGAACGTGTCGGAACTGCTCAGACGCAACGATCTCGCCGTCGCGCGCGAAACCATGCGCATGGACGACGACGTCGACCAGCTCTACGCCGAAGTGAAAAGCTATCTGACGCTGATCTCGCGCGAGCAACTCGATGAAGCCGAAAGCCGCCGCTGGACGGACATCATTTCCCTCACGATCAATCTCGAACATGCGGGCGACATCATCGAGCGCATCGTGAGCGACATCGAAGAGAAAAAGATCTCCCAGCGGCTCGCGTTCTCCGAGGAAGGACTGGGTGAACTCGACGATCTGCACGCGCGGCTGGTGAGCAATCTGCGGCTAGGCCTGTCGGTGTTCCTGAACAACGATCTGCGCTGCGCGGAGCAGCTTCTGGCCGAGAAGGAACGCTTCCGCGATCTGGAGCGCGTGTATTCCCACAAGCATCTGGACCGGCTGGCAGGCCAGTCGCTTCGCAGCGTGGAAACCAGCGCGCTGCACCTCGATCTGATCAGCAATATGAAGCGGCTGAATTCGCTGTTCTGCTCGACGGCGTATCCGGTGCTTGACGCCGCCGGCGCGCTTCATGAAACGCGCCTGCGCAAACGTTCGCTCGACAGTCTGCACACGAAGGAGTGACGCCGCTGTTCCTGCTCGCTGCTCCTGCTCGCCGACGTGTTCCAGACGGTGCCGCAGACGGTGCATTCGCGGCGCGCCCGCGCCCGCGCCGCCATATCCGTTATAGCGGCGCCAGGCGCTCCACGACCTCGTCGAACGACGGTCTGTGCTCGACGCTTGCGGCCAGACAATCCGTAACCAGTGCCTGAAACGCCGCAGCCAGCTCGCCAGCCTCCCCCACCAGGCGAGACGCCAGTTCCTCGAGCAAACACCCGAACGCCCGCACCTCGATCCGCTCGAGCGACTGCGCCAGCGACTCGTCGCGCGCGTCGAACAACGACGCCGCGCCAAAATCCCCGAGCAACGCGTGCCCCGCGCCGTCATGCAGAATATTGTGCGCATACAGATCGCCGTGCATGATCCCGCGCCGATGCAGATGCCGCGCCGCCGACGCCATTCCGCTCGCGATCCGCAGCGCCACGGTCCGGTCGAACAGCGTATCGGCGGCGTACACATCGCGCGTGCACGAATCGAGACTCGGCGGCCCGGCGAGATTGCCGAACGCCGGATCGATCAATGCCATCACGAGCCCATGCTCGCCGAGCGGATGCCCCGTGGCCTTGCCCAGCACGGGAATCAGATTCGGATGCGGCCCCGCCTGCAAACACGCCGCCATTTCCAGTTCCGGCAATCCGTCGCTGGTCACCGCGCCCTTGAACAGCTTCACGGCGACCGCTTCGGCCGGATGCCCGTCCTTCAACAGACGCGTCGCGCGATGCGTCACGCCCGACGCGCCCTCGCCCAGCGTTTGCCCGAGCGCGAGCGTATGCCAGTCGATATCGGGCACCGAGGCATCCGTGAGCGCAGCCTGTTCGCGCATCGCATTCAGCGGATTGCCCGCATAAGCGAGCCACGCGAGCCGCGGCAGACGCAACAGCCAGTCCGGCAACGCGTCGAGCCGGTTCGCCGACAGCCGCAGCAGTTCGAGCCGCTCGCAGGCCGCCATCGTCTCCGGCAGCGCGCGCAGCCGGTTACCCGCCAGCATCAGTTTCTGCAATTGCGGACGTTCGCCGATTTCCTGCGGCAACGCATCGATGTTGTTGTCGGTCAGGATCAGCCAGCGCAATGACGGCGGCAGCGCGCTCGCCGCAACGTGGCGAATGCGGTTCGCCTTGAAACCGACCATGCTCAGCGACGCGCAATCGCCGAGCATCGGCGGCAACGCGGTAAACGGATTATTCGACGCGAACAGAATGCGCAGATGGCGCAGCTTCGGCAGGTCGTCGGGCAGCGAAGTCAGCGCGTTGCCCGAAAGGTCGAGCACTTCCAGCGTGTCGGCGAGATCGAAAATCTCGCGCGGGAATTCGGTCAACCCGCAAGCGAGCTTGAGCTGTCGTGCGCCGGCAAGGCGGCCGGCGCGCAGTTGTTCGAGGGTGGCGGTGGTCACGCGTGGATCGAATCGGAGAATGGCAGGGAGTGTCGGATGCGCGCAGGCGGCGTCCATGCTGCCAATTCTAGCGGGAACGATCCGCGAGGGCGGCGATGGCGCGATTTCACGCGTGTCGAACGGGGCGCGATCCCTTCGCGAGCGCCATGTCGGCGGGCAGAAATGACAACGGCGCCGCGTGAGCCTCCACGCGGCGCCGTTGCTGCATCACGTCTGATTTACGGGCGGCGCGCGCCGCCTGCGTCCTCGGTGACGCTCACGCGTTGCAGACGCGCGTCGGAGGGTTGCGTGTCTTGCGCGCGCTCCGCGTCGTCGTCCGTTGCGACCTGCGAGAGATCGCGGCCGCGCGTTTCGGGCAGCATCAGCGCCGCCGTCACCACGAGCAGATACGAGACGCACGCGCAGATGCCCATCGCCGCGCCGAGTTCGAGTTTCGCGCTCAGCACGCCGACCATCGTCGGCATGATCGCGCCGATCGCGCGGCCCGCGTTGCCGCACAGCCCTTGCGCCGATGCACGGATGCGCGTCGGGAACAGTTCGGCGATATACGCACCGGTGCCCGCCGCCGTGCCCGATTGCAGCGTGCCCAGCACGAAGCCGAGCACCAGCGTGACCGGCAGCGTGATGTGCACGAGCGTGTACGTGGCCACGGCAATCGCCTGCAGGCACGCGATCACGATGAACGTATAACGGCGGCCGAAGCGATCCGCCATCCAGCCGTTCAGGAACGCGCCCGCGAACGAACCGAGAATGTTGATCGCGAGATAGCCGCCCACGTTCGTGATCGACAGATGCAGCGCGAGTTTCAGATACGCCGGCAGCCACGTAATCATCACGTAGTTGCCGCCGTAGATGCCGAACGTCAGCAGGATCGCCTTGAAGGTGGTCATGCGCGTGGGCGCGGCGAACACTTCCCAGATGCTCGGGCGGTCCTCGGCGTGCTCGCGCTGGATCTGCGCGAACACCGGCGCTTCCTTGATGTGTCGGCGAATCCACAGCACGAGCAGCGTCGGCAGCAGGCCGATGGCGAACATCACGCGCCACGCGAGCGCCGGTTCGAGCGTGTTGAACAGCAAGGTGGAGAGCAGCACGGCCACGCCGTAGCCCACGGCCCAGCCCGCCTGAAGCGAGCCGACCGCGCGGCCGCGCACTTGCGGACGGATCGTTTCGCTGATGAGCACCGCGCCCACGGCCCATTCGCCGCCGAAGCCGAGGCCTTGCAGCCCGCGCGTGATCATCAGTTGCCAGAACGAGTCGGTGAACGCGGAGAGCAGCGTGAACGCCGAGAACCACAGAATGGTGATCTGCAGGATGCGCACGCGTCCGTAGCGGTCGGCGAGAATACCCGCGATCCAGCCGCCCAGCGACGCCATGATGAGCACCGTCGTGCCCAGAATGCCGGCCTGGCCGCGCGTCATGCCCCAGAGGGCGATCAGCGTGGGAATCGCGAGGGCATACATCTGCGTATCCATCGCATCGAGTCCCCAGCCGCTGAAGCACGCCCAGTAGGTGCGCTTCTCCGGCTTCGTCAACTCGGTGTACCACTTGAACATGCTCTGTCTCCTTCCACCTGCCTGATGCCGTGCCTCACTTGCCTGCATGCGCCGAAGCGCTACGACAACCGCGACAACCCAGCGAAAACCACTCAGTCGATATAGCGCAGCCCGAGCTTTTCGAGCGGCTCGCGCATCTTGTACATGTCGAGGCCGAGCACGCCCGAAGCGAGCTTCGCGCGTTTTTCGCCTTCGAACGATTCGCGTGCGATGGCTTTATCGAGCGTATCGACGGCCTTCGCCGCCGGCACCACGACCACGCCGTCGTTATCGGCCACGATCACGTCGCCCGGATTCACGAGCGCGCCCGCGCACACCACGGGAATGTTGACCGAGCCGAGCGTCGCCTTGATGCAGCCCTTCGACGAAATGGCCTTGCTCCACACCGGGAAGCCCATTTCCTGCAGCACGCTCACGTCGCGCACGCCGCCGTCGATGATCAGCGCACGCGCGCCGCGCGCCTTGAAGCTGGTCGCCAGCAGGTCGCCGAAATAACCGTCGGTGCATTCGGCCGTGATGGCCGCGACCACGATGTCGCCGGGCTGAATCTGCTCGGCGGCCACGTGCATCATCCAGTTGTCGCCGGGATGCAGCAGCACCGTCACGGCCGTGCCGCTCACCGGCGCGCCCGCGTAGATCGGCCGCATATACGGCTTCATCAGGCCGACGCGGCCCATGGCTTCGTGCACGGTCGCGCTGCCCAGCGCGCCGAGTTCGTCCGCCGCGCGGCGTTCCGCGCGGGCGATGTTGCGATACACCACTCCGAGTTCAGTCATGTTCAACGTCCTTGTGCCTTGAGCGTGGCGTCGAGGCGCGAATACACGCGACGCGCATTGCCTTCGTAAATCTTGTAGCGCTGGTCCGGGTTCATGTCCGCGGCTTCCACGTAGCGCTTCGTATCGTCGAAATAATGGCCCGTTTGCGGATCGATGCCGCGCACCGCGCCGATCATTTCGCTGGCGAACAGAATGTTGTCGACCGGAATCACCTTCGTCAGCAGGTCGATGCCCGGCTGGTGATACACGCAGGTGTCGAAGAAAATGTTTTTCAGCAGATGCTCTTCGAGCAGCGGCTTTTTCATTTCCTGCGCGAGGCCGCGGAAACGGCCCCAGTGATACGGCACCGCGCCGCCGCCGTGCGGAATCACGAATTTCAGCGTGGGGAAATCGCGGAACAGATCCGACGTGAGGCATTGCATGAACGCCGTCGTGTCCGCGTTCAGATAATGCGCGCCGGTGGTGTGGAAGCACGCGTTGCAGCTCGTGCTCACGTGCACCATCGCCGGAATGTCGTATTCGACCATCTTTTCATAGATCGGATACCACGAGCGGTCGGAGAGCGGCGGGCTCGTCCAGTGGCCGCCCGAGGGATCCGGATTCAGATTGATCGCCACATTGCCGTACTGCTCCACGCACTTCACGAGTTCGGGAATACAGGTTGCGACATCCACGCCGGGGCTTTGCGGCAGCATCGCGGCTGGAATGAAATGCTCCGGAAACAGCTGGCTCACGCGGTAGCACAGCTCGTTGCAGATCGCGGCCCACGTAGCGGAGACTTCGTAATCGCCGATGTGGTGCGCCATGAAGCTGGCGCGCGGGCTGAACACCGTGAGGTCGAGGCCGCGCTCGCGCATCAGGCGCAGCTGGTTCTGCTCGATCGACTCGCGCAGCTCGTCGTCGCTGATCTTCAGCTCGGAGACGGACGGCATCTCCGACGGGCTGTTGATGCCCGCGATCTGGCGGTTGCGCCACGTTTCCAGCGCCTTGGGAGCGGTCGTGTAGTGACCGTGGATGTCAATGATCATCAGTATTCCGTACTACATGAAAAATTCTTGAAACGGTTCAATGCGAGGCGCCCACCGTCGCGTTCGCCGCCGCCACGCTCGTACGCTGCGCGAACAGGATCGCGATGGCTGCGAGCACCGCCGGCACCGCCAGCGTCGCGAGAATCGACTCGAAACCCCAGCCGAGACCGAGCAGCGCACCGCCGATCGCCGAGCCGAAAATGCTGCCGAAACGGCCCATGCCCAGCATCCAGCTCACGCCCGTGGCGCGCGCCTGGGTCGGATAACGGCCCGGCGCAAAAGCATTCAACCCCGTCTGCGCGCCGCTCATGCAGAAGCCCGCAGCAAACACGAGCATCGTCAAGCTCGACGACAGCGCGCCCACCGACGCCACCGCCAGCACGCACAGCCCGCCGCCCACGTAAGCCGCGCTGATCACCGGCGCGGGACGCGTCTTGTCCATCAGCCAGCCGACGATCACCGCACCGATCGTGCCGCCGATCTGGAACATCGCCGTCACATTGGCCGCGACCGTCACCGAAAGGCCCGCGTCCTTGATCAGCGTCGGCAGCCAGCCCGTCAGCAGATAAATCACCAGCAGGCCCATGAAATACGTCACCCACAACAGCAGCGTCATCGCGCCATAGCCCTGCGAGAACAGGATGCCGATGGGCTTGCGCGACGGCACCGGCGGCTCGTTCGAGATGAAGCGCTCCTCACCCGTGAAGCGGCCTTCGCAGACGCGGTTCAGGATCTGCGCGATCCGCGCCGAGGCCGCACCACGCACCGCCAGCAGACGCGCCGATTCCGGCAGCAGCCACAGATGCAGCGGGATCATCACCAGCGGCAACGCACCGCCGACGATCAGCACCGCACGCCAGCCGTGCGTCGGAATCAGCCAGCCCGCGACGAAACCAATCAGCGCCGAGCCCAGATTGAAGCCCGTGAACATGATGGTGATCATCAGCGCGCGCTTGCGTTGCGGCGCGTACTCCGACAGCAGCGTCGTCGTGTTCGGCATCGCCGCGCCGAGACCGATACCGGTCAGCAGACGCAGCACGGCCATTTCAGTCGGCGTGCTCGTGAACGCTGTCGCGATCGTGAAGATCCCGAAGACGAAAATCGACGACAGCAACACCACCTTGCGCCCGAAACGGTCCGACGACGGACCCGCCACCAGCGCGCCAATCACGAGGCCGAGCGGCGCCGCGCTCATGACGAGGCCAAACGCGGGGCGGGAAATCGCCCATTCGTGAAGAATCGGCGGCGCGACGAAACCCATGATCGCCACGTCCATGCCGTCCGCCGTCACCACGAGAAAACACAGTGCGACCAGCAACCACTGGTACGCCGTAATCTTCTGCTCGTCGATGAAGGCCTTGATGTCGATAACCCTGCTCCCCGCCATTGCCTCGTCTCCTCTGTCATGGCGGTGCTGCCCGCACATTCGTGCTACGCGCACCGCGAATTCATCTTGTCTAGCCGCGCTCGCCGGATTTTCCGGTCGATTGGCGCTGACAATAAGGAGACCGCCGACCCGAGGCTACTACGGGTTAACCACAAGTCAAGCCGCCGAACGTGGAATGCAAGGGGCAGCGCGACGCTTTCCGCGCCAGGCTTGCAAGCCTGAAAGCCAAGCCGCATAAGGCCTGGCGTGGCTTGCGTCGGATCACCGCGCGGTGCCCGAACGCAGTGGCGCGCGAACCAGTCGATAAACGAAACAGATGGGGATTGCAAGACTTCGCAATCGGGCTCCGCGCGGGGGGCATGAAATCGGAGAAACCCGCTGAATTCGATCGAAGGGCGTGCGGGTGTCCGTGCGGCCGGGTGGAGATCGTCTGTCGAAAGCGTAGGTGAAAACGATCAGGCGGGCACGACGAGCGCCTGTCGGCCGGACTAACGACAGGCGCATGAAAGCGAACGCCTTGCGATCGAGGGCGCTTGAATCGTTCGGAAACCTGATCAAATATGTGCCGCCTTCAGCGGACTGGCGATGCAGAAACGTGTTCGTCCGAAGTCGGGCGAATTAAAACGCGCCTGGGGAAAAACGGTTCGGCTTCCGCGAGTCGCCCAACTTTTGGCGCGCGAGTTTTCTCGTCGCGCGATTCAGGGCTAACTGGAAATGTAGGGAAATCGAGTGGAATTGGCGCAGTGCAGCAGAATGCACCACGCGATTGCAGATTGCAGATTGGAGGAGCGGAAGATAAACCGACTCGCTGTTGAAGTTAGCTGTTGATGTTAGCTGTTGAACTGAGCGGTCGAAACGATCAAGCGGTGAAGCGGTAAAGGAATTAACAACCGTAGCCGGCATTGCGCCATTGAAAAGCGAAGCAGCGCTCCGCCAGCCACGGTTATTCGACCGCCATGCGGCTTTATTCTGCAGCCGCTGCCGGTGCTGCAGCAGTCGTTGCCGCCTTTGCAGCCGTCTTGCGCGGCGCACCGCGCTTTTTCGCAGCGACGGTCTTGCGTGCGCGCGTGGCGCCAGCCGGTGCTGCTGCGCGACGGCCAGCGGCCTTCTTCGCTGCAACCGGCTTCTTGGCCGCAGCGCGTTTTGCCGGTGCTTTCTTTGCTGCGGCGGCCTTGCTTTCCACCGCGCCGGCGATCAGGAATTTCGAGCGGTCTTTCACGTCGCGAATCCAGGCCGGTGCACGGCCACGGCCGGTCCACGTTGCGCCCGTTTTCGGGTCGGCGTATTTCGGCGCGACCGGCGCGCTTGCACGCCGCGTTTTAACGACGCCGTTCGCGGCCTTGACGCCCGGCTTGCGACCGCGCCTTTTCCCGACAAAGCTTTCGATATCGACGAGGCTCAAGCCATGCTTGTGCATCAGATCGCGAATTTTCGCGAGGCCGACCGAAGTCTGCTTTTCCGCAATGGCGGTCGCCTGCTTCTGGAGTTTTGCAATTTTCGAGTTGATCGAGTCGAGCGTAACCATTCTTCCCTCCCTGTCAGGAATGCGTCTGCCGGCTCTGCCTGAAAAAGACTTCTTTGGCATCTCGAAGTTTGGCCGGAGACATTGTGGCGATATCATTGCGCCACGCAGATTATGAAGGCAAATCGGCAACACATGCAAATTGCGTGTCCGTATTCGATCAATAGACGGGCTGAAATTGACTTTTTCGCCACGAAAATCTTTCGAACGCTTTCACCACAAGCTAACAGCGAACGAAATACCCAGTCATTTTTCTCTTCGCATGCCATGTCGTGCGCTTGATGAAGCCGGTCCGCAGTTTCAAAAATTGAAACATACGACGCTTGTGCATGCGCTTGCGCAGGCTTCTATCGCCGCGAAAAAAGTGCTGCGCCGTCTTTACCGCATTTTTCATGCAAGACCGGCATCGTGATTTCGACTATCGGTAGTCGCGCACGTCTGCGGTTGTGTTTTTCTTTTAAGAACGATGATCCGCCAGGACGCCAATGGCCGCCAAGGGCGATTCGATTCGCGCTTGAGTGGCGTGGCGAAATGAAGCGATCGATACCGTCGATCGCGACTTCGCAATCGTCATCGCACACGATAAGCGGTTGCGATTGAAGCGCGTTTTTGCACCGGCTTGTGCGCCTGGCCGTTCATCTGATAGCGCGTGGCAAAAGTGAAGCGACGATCACGTGAAGGCACGAGATCTGCGCCTTCCAGCCCAGAATACCCATCGAGGCACACCGCTTCATGCGCACATTTTTTGGCAAACGGGATCGTCATTGTCTACAAATCATATAATGACGCGAAGAACTGTCCTTCGCGGACGCTTTCCATCGCCGAACGCAAGCTCACGCAACAGCCGATCAGCGCCGCGTCGCGCCGCACGATCACCACCAAGAACGCACGCTGCGTCTCGGTGTGAAAGCGATTTGCCGTTTCGTTTGCGCGCAATATAGTCAGTTGCATATCGGTGGCGAACGAAGCCGGACTCGATACACCCCACATCCGAGATGTCGGCCAACGAGCGCTGATTCGTGATCGCGGATGCGGCGTTGTCATGCGCGAACGTGCAACAGGTGATACGCTGCGAACCGGTCTCATCTGAAAGATGGCAAACCGCCGGGCAATACACCGGCAACATCACCGGCCAAATCACCGGCCAAATCACCGACCGAACCAAACTGACAGAACGCCCACTGAACCGCTCAACGCCCGCTCGCGGTCACCCAAAGCTTTCGTCTGCGCATTCGCTTCACACCGTCTTTTTGCTTGCTTTTTTGCACTTGATTTGTGCATTTATTTTGTTCATTTAACCTGCAGCCTCCGTCAACCCGCTTTCCACCACGCCAAATGGGCAAATCGCCCATCCAGTACGCAATAAGTCTTTAGAAAAATTCATGAGTGCCTCTGCAGAAACCCCTGTTCGGGAAGAACACGTCGAGCGCGTCGTGGCGCCGATCGAGCCGCCGCATGGGCTCGGCATCGCCGAACTGTCGCTTGCCCTGGGCGGATTCGCCATCGGCACCGCCGAATTCGCCGCGATGGGCATCCTGCCCGAAATGGCCGGCGATCTGCACGTATCGATTCCGCAAGCGGGCCATATGATCAGCGCGTATGCGGCGGGCGTGGTCGTCGGCGCGCCGTTGATCACCGTGTTGCTCGCGAGAATGCCGCGGCGCGCGCTGCTGATTCTGCTGATGCTGCTTTACGCGATCGGCAATGGCGCGAGCGCGATTTTCCACAGCTACTCGCTCGTGCTCGTGAGCCGCTTTATTGCCGGTCTGCCGCACGGCGCGTATTTCGGCCTCGCCGCGCTCGCCGCCGCCGCGCTCGTGCCGCCGCACAAACGCGGCGCGGCCATCGGCAAGGTCATGTTGGGACTGAGCGTCGCGAATGTGATTGGCGTGCCGGTCGCCACCTGGCTCGGTCAGGGCCTCGGCTGGCAGGCGTGTTTCGCGGCGGTGGCGATCATCGCGCTCGTCACGGCGGGCATGATCGCGTGGTCGGTGCCGGCATTGCCGATGTCGAACAAGGCGAGCCCGCTGACCGAACTCGGCGCGCTCGGCCGCCCGCAAGTGCTGCTCACGCTGCTCGCCTCGGCGGTCGGCTTCGGCGGCATTTTCTCGGTTTATAGCTATGTGGCGTCCACGCTCACCGAAGTCACGCACGTCGCCAGCTATCACGTGCCGTGGGCGCTTGCGCTGATCGGCGTCGGCATGATTCTCGGCAATATGGCCTGCGGCTGGCTCGCCGACCGCTGGCTCAAGCGCACCATGTTCGGCATGTACGCGTTCACGGCGGTCATCCTGCTCGTGTTCGTGGTCGCCGCGCCGCATCTCTGGGCGATGCTGCCGATTCTGTTCTGCGTGGGCTTCGGTTCCGCCTGCACGCCGGCGTTCCAGTCGCGCCTGATGGACGTGGCCGGGGACGCGCAATCGCTCGCCGCCGCGCTCAATCACAGCGCGTTCAATATCGCCAATGCGCTCGGCGCGTGGCTCGGCGGCATTGTGATCGCGATGGGTTTCGGCTGGATCGCGACCGGCTGGGTGGGCGCGATTCTCGCGGTGCTCGGCATCGCCGTGTTGATGGTGTCGTTCTCGCTCGACCGCAAGGCGGCCTGAGCGGCGCGATCACGTATGATGTTTCGCGAGGTCCCGCGCGTGGCGGGACCGTCGAGGAACCGAACACCATGCCGTCTTCCATCCGCAATTCGCTGGTCTGGATTTTCGACGCCTTCGAGCGCGAACCGAATTACGTCCGCAAGCTGATGTTCGGCTGCGACGCCGCCTATCTCGACGGCCTGCTCTGTCTGATTGCCGCCGATCGCGGCGAGCCCTGGAGCGGCATGCTCGTGTGCACGTCGAAAGACCGTCACGCGGCGCTGATCGACGCGATTCCGGCGCTGCGCCCGCATCCCGTGCTCGGGAAATGGCTGTATATCTCGCAGGCCGACCCGGCCTTCGAAACGGTCGTGGAGGAGTTGACGGCCCTCGTGCTCGCGCGCGATGAGCGCGTGGGCGTCGAGCCCAAGCCGCGTAATCGCAGCCGCAAGAGCCTGTTGCCGAAATAATGGCGCAACGGACAACGCGCGCACCACGGCGCGCGTTGTCTTCACTTCAATACTGCATCACTGCGTCACTGCATGTGCTGGCCGCCGTTGATCGGAATATTCGCGCCGGTCACGAAACCTGCGTCGTCCGAACACAGAAACAGCACGAGCGCCGCCACTTCGTCCGGATTGCCGAGACGGCCCATCGGAATTTGCGGCAGGATCTTCGAATCGAGAATGTCCTGCGGAATCGCGGTGACCATTTTCGTCGCGAGATAACCCGGCGAAATCGTATTCACCGTCACGCCCTTGCGCGCCACTTCCAGCGCGAGCGATTTGGTGAAACCGTGCATACCGGCTTTCGCGGCCGCATAATTGGTCTGCCCCACCGAACCCTTCGACCCGTTCACCGACGAAATATTGATGATGCGCCCCCACGCGCGCTCCACCATGCCGTCGCACAAGGGCTTCGAGATATTGAAGATCGAATCGAGATTGGTGCGCAGCACCGCGTCCCAGTTCACCTTGTCGAGTTTGCGGAACGTCATGTCGCGCGTGATGCCGGCGTTGTTCACCAGAATGTCGATCGGACCGATTTCGCTCTGAATCTTGTCGGCGCCGCGCTGGCACGAATCGTAATCCGCCACGTCCATCGCATACGCATGAAATCCGCGGCCCGCCGACTCCATGCGCGACAGCCAGTCCTTCGCTCCGGCGTTATCGGGCGAATGCGTGACGACGACCTTGTAGCCCGCGTCGTGCAGGCGCACGCTGATCGCCTCGCCAAGACCGCCCATTCCACCCGTTACCAATGCAATACGATTAGTCATCCTGTATATCCGCGAGAGTCATACTTCATATAATGGCGTGACACCACTCGATGGTTCGTCACGTTGTTCGTTGCCCGGCAAGCGTCGTGTGTGTGGGGACGCCGCAAGCAAGCGCGCGCGGGTTTTACTAACGTCTGATATTGCGCGAACACTTTTTTGGGGCCCGCCGGCACGCCGGCGCCGTGCGGGACCCCATCAACCTTAAAGGTGGATCAGCCGCGCTCGAGCGCGAGCGCCACGCCCATGCCGCCGCCAATGCACAGCGATGCCAGACCACGCTTGGCGTCGCGGCGCTGCATTTCGTGCAGCAGCGTCACCAGAATCCGGCAACCCGATGCGCCGATCGGATGGCCGATCGCAATCGCGCCACCGTTCACGTTGATCTTCGACGTGTCCCAGCCCATCTGCTTGTTCACCGCGAGCGCCTGCGCCGCGAACGCCTCGTTGATCTCCATGAGATCGAGGTCGCTCGCCGACCAGCCCGCACGCTCCAGGCAGCGCTGCGACGCCGGTACCGGACCGATGCCCATCACCTTCGGATCGACGCCCGCGCTCGCGTACGCCTTGATGCGCGCGAGCGGCTTCAAACCGAGTTCTTCGGCCTTCTTCGCCGACATCACGACCACCGCCGCCGCGCCGTCGTTGATGCCCGACGCATTCGCCGCCGTCACCGTGCCTTCTTTCGCAAACGCCGGCTTCAGGCCCGCGAGCGATTCCGCCGTCACGCCATGGCGCACGAATTCATCGGTCTTGAACACGAGCGGATCGCCCTTGCGCTGCGGAATTTCGACCGGCACGATTTCGTCGTCGAACCGACCGGCTTTTTGCGCGGCTTCCGCTTTGTTCTGCGAGGCTGCGGCGAACGCGTCCTGCTCTTCGCGCGTGATGCCGTATTCCTTCGCGACGTTCTCGGCCGTGACGCCCATGTGGTACTGGTTGTACACGTCCCACAGGCCGTCGACGATCATGCTGTCGATCAGCTTCGCATCGCCCATGCGGAAGCCGTCGCGCGAGCCCGGCAGCACGTGCGGCGCCGCGCTCATGTTTTCCTGGCCGCCCGCCACGACAATCTCGGCGTCGCCCGCGATGATCGCG
The DNA here is from genome assembly GCF_900109265.1 of Paraburkholderia tropica. Lineage (GTDB taxonomy): Bacteria > Pseudomonadota > Gammaproteobacteria > Burkholderiales > Burkholderiaceae > Paraburkholderia > Paraburkholderia tropica. The sequence continues at coordinate 109,838 of NZ_FNZM01000003.1, read as the reverse complement.
TTCGCGGCCAGCATCACCGCTTTCAGGCCCGAACCGCAGACCTTGTTGATCGTCATCGCCGGCACGGCCGCCGGCAGACCCGCCTTGATCGAAGCCTGACGCGCCACGTTCTGGCCCGAACCGGCCGTCAGCACCTGCCCCAGAATCACGTCGCTGACCTGCTCGGGCTTGAGTCCCGCGCGCTCCAGCGCCGCCTTGATGACGATGGCGCCCAGATCCGGCGCCGCCACCTTCGCGAGCGAGCCACCGAACTTGCCTACCGCGGTGCGGGCGGCCGAAACGATCACAATCTCAGTCATTATCCATTCCTGCGTTAGAAGTACTCACGAAATCCGCGATGCATATTCACGCTGATCGAACGACCCACCACGCATGCGATGACATGATCGACGCAGCGGTTTGAGGTCTTATCACACGCGAATGACGAATCGGTGAAACCGCGAAAGACGCTGAGCACACGACGTCGTGCGCAGCGTCTTTCCGCGTGACGTAAAGCGAAGGATTATTGTTTGGCGGCCGCGCTGGCCGTGGCGGCGGCCGTGTCGAATTGACCTTGCGTCGCTTCGATGGCCTGACGGGTCATGCCGCGAATGCTCTCGGCAGCATTGCCGAACGCGGAAAACGTGGAGCGCATGGCCGCGATAAAGGCTTCCGAACCCGCGGGTGCATGCTGTGAGAATTGATCGGTCAACGCCTTCAGGCCGCGCTCTTGCTGCGTGGCCTGCGCTTGCACGACTTCGGTCCATGCGGCTTGAGTCTTCGTGGCGATGTCGAATAGATGGCGGCTATACGAGAGGCTTTTCGCGGCCAGTTGCTGCGAGGCGCTCACTTGCTGCGTGAAGAATTCCACCGGGCTGCCGGTTTGCAAGGCGCACTTGAACGCGGCTTCGTTCTCGTTGAGCGCCGCGCGCGCTGCCTGCATGTTGAGCGCGATCACGGCTTCCGCGCCTTGCCATGCGGGCGTGATCAGAGCAAACCAGGTCGCGACGCCGGATGCGTAATTGGCGCGAAGATGCTCGGGTGCGGAAACAGTCATCGACGATGCTCCATGATTAGAAATGCTAAATGGATTGACTAAATGGCGCATCCGAAAAGCGGCCCGGAACGTAGCGTTCGATCTCTCATTTCAGCGGCCTGCTCGATTCGCGGCGCCATTTAGAGATTTGATTCTAAGCCAGAAATTTAACAATTTTGTGCAACACGGAATTAGGTATTAACCCTGGTGTATTCGGGATGGGTTTATTTTTTGCGGTTGTCTGGCAAATAAAGAATAGCCCTTGAATACAGGCTAAAACGTATTAGCGAGCGTTGAACGGCCCAATACCGCAGCCGGACAACGCATCGCCATGGGTTGGAGGTCAGACGATCAGAAGCCGTGAATTATTGCGATGCGATAAATCATCTGGTTTTCTCCAGACGAAATATCGGCCGAACCCGGAATGTTCGCGTAGTCGAATTGGGTACCGGTGTGGGCGCTCACTGCATGCTGCCATGCGCCTTCGAGATAAACGGACGTACGCGACGAGAGGTCGTAATTGAGCTTGAGGCTCACCTGATGCCATTTCGGGCGGAAGCTGCCCACGTTCGAGGTGAGATTCGCCTGGGTGTAGGTGTACGCGCCGCCGAGATACAGCGCGTGCGTGAAGTGATAGAGCGCATTGACTTCGACGTTGTCGAACTTCCACGCGTGCCACGTGCCGCCCGCGGGCTGCGTCGAGCCGCCGTCGGACGTGAAATAGGCGTTAGCGGTCGGATCGTAGACATCGACATGCGAATACGCAATGCCGAGCAGCCAGTCCGCAAACGCGTAATTCACGCCCACGCCGATATTCTGCTGCGACGACGCACTGAACGTGCTGTCGTCGGAGACTGCGCCCGAGGTGGTGCCGGGGTGATTCAGCTTCAAATACGACGCCGCGACCGTCAAGCCGCCGTGCACGTATTGCGCGGCGAAGCCATAAAGGCGGTTATCCGCGAATCCGCCTGCCTGATTGCTGAACGCATACATGGCTTCCGCGCTGAATCCGCGGTAGGTCGGCGAAACGTATTTGACGGCGTTATTCGCGCGAAATGAGTAGTCGGTGTTGTCGTTGTCGTAGGGGTGCGCAAAGATGTAGCCGGTCCAGTTGCCGTTGGCCGTCGTCGGCGAAAACATGTCGACGCTCGGATCGTACTGGCGGCCCAGCGTCAGCGTGCCGTACTGGTCGGATGCGATGCCCACCCATGCCTGACGCCCGAACTCGCGGCCGCCCTGGCTATTGCGCCCGGTATTCACGTCGAAGCCGTTTTCGATCTGGAAGATCGCGTGCGTGCCGCCGCCGAGATCCTCGCTGCCCTTCAATCCCCAGCGGCTACCGTAGTCATACCCGCTTTCCAGTTGATACGCGCTTTGGCCCCGGGCGTTGCTCGTGTAATTGAGCCCGTCCTCGATCTTGCCGTACAGCGTCACGCTGCTTTGTGCGTGGGCCGCACCGCTCGCGACCAGCGCCATGAACAGCAGGCCGCCGCTCTTTCCCCATGTTCTTGCGTACAAATCCGATCTCCCCGATTCAATGGGAACGGCACGGCGCGCAAGCCGTGTCGATCCGTTGTTGATGAAGGGAGGAGTGTCGAATACCGAAATTTTCGCACTAAGTGCTTGTGCGAGAAGAGACCTTTGCGAGATCCGGTGGAATCAACGCGTCCTTCAGCGCGGCTGCGCGACCGATGCGATCGCATCGCGACGCACTTTGTCGATGTACTTGCCCAGCGCGACCGTGGAAATCACGCCCACGGCGAGCGTGATGGCGAAAGCGGCGAGATGCTCGAGCGGCGAGTTGTGATGATTGAACATGTGCGTGGCTCCGTTGTGCGTCGTTAAGCGCGCTGCGTTTTGGGCGGCTGCATCAATCCGAGGCGGACGAGCACGCAGCGCAAAGTAATCTATGTCGGCATCCGGACAGGCTGTGTCCAGATGCGCGAACGCGTTCGGACACAGCCGCTGCACGCTGCCGTCGCCCGGCTTGCGCCGCGCCGCACATCCGCACGTCCGCCGCCGCACGCAGCGGTACAATGCCTGCAATCCAAGCAGGCCTGCGGGTACGGGACGTGAGCGAGTTTCAGGGTGAATTGACGGCGGGCGCCGATGCCGACGCGCAGGCGAGTTTGAACGAAGGCTTCATCCTCACCCGCCATTGGCGCGACACGCCCACGCATACCGAAGTCGACTTCTGGCTGGCCACGCCCACGGGGCCGCGCCAGTTGCGCCTGCGCGCGCAAACCTCGGTGGCCTTCGTGCCCGTCGAGCAGCAGGACGCGGCACGCGCTGAATTCGACGCAAAACCCGGCGTGGAATGGCGCCCGCTCGCATTGAAGGACTTCCATCAGCGGCCCGTGTTCGGGCTTTACGCGCGGCAGTATCGGCAATTGTCCAGCGCGGCGAAGCGGCTCGCGAAAGCGGGCGTGAATATCTACGAAGCCGATATTCAGCCGCCCGACCGCTACATGATGGAGCGTTTCATCACCGCGCCCGTGCTGTTTCGCGGCACGCCCGACGCGCGCGGCGTGCTGATCGACGGCGAGATGAAACCTGCGAGCGATTATCGCCCCGCGTTGAAACTCGTGTCGCTCGATATTGAAACCAGCGCGCGCGGCGAACTGTATTCGATCGCGCTCGAGGGTTGCGGACAACGTCAGGTGTATATGCTCGCGCCCGAAAATGGCGACGCGAGCGGGCTCGATTTCGATTTCGAGTATTGCGACACCCGAGCGCAGATGCTGGAGCGCCTGAATGCGTGGATGGCGCTGCACGATCCCGATGCGATTATCGGCTGGAATCTCGTGCAATTCGATTTGCGCGTGCTGCACGAACATTCGCGTCAATATGGTGTGCCATTGCGCCTCGGCCGCGGTGGCGCCGTCATGGAATGGCGCGAGCACAGTATCAATCAGAATCACTATTTCGCTGCGGCGGCGGGCCGATTGATTATCGACGGCATCGAGGCCCTGCGTTCCGCGACCTGGAGTTTTCCGTCGTTCAGCCTCGAATCGGTGTCGCAAACGCTGCTGGGCGAAGGCAAGTCGATCGACAATCCGTATCAGCGCATGGACGAAATCCAGCGCCGCTTCGACGAGGATAAACCCGCGCTCGCGCGCTACAACCTCAAAGACTGCGAACTCGTTACGCGCATCTTCGAGAAAACCGAATTGATGGCGTTTTTGCTGGAACGCGCCTCGGTTACGGGCTTGCCCGTGGATCGCAGTGGCGGTTCGGTCGCGGCTTTCACGCATCTGTATTTGCCGCGCATGCATCGGCTCGGTTATGTCGCGCCCAATCTCGGCGACATCGTGGGCGAAAACAGCCCCGGCGGTTTCGTGATGGATTCGCGGCCCGGCATTTACGATTCGGTGCTCGTGCTCGATTACAAGAGCCTGTATCCGTCGATTATCCGCACGTTTCTGATCGATCCGGTCGGGCTGATCGAAGGCTTGCGTCAGCCCGGCGACGAGGCCTCAGTGCCCGGCTTTCTCGGCGCGCGTTTTTCGCGCACGATGCACTGTCTGCCCGAAATCGTGCGGCAGGTCTGGGAAGGCCGCGAACAGGCCAAGCGCATGAAAAACGCGCCGCTTTCGCAGGCGCTCAAGATCATCATGAACGCGTTTTACGGCGTGCTCGGTTCGACGGGTTGCCGTTTTTTCGATCCGCGCCTCGCCTCGTCGATCACCATGCGCGGCCACGAAATCATGCGTAAAACGCGTGAATTAATCGAGTCGCAAGGTTACGACGTGATTTACGGCGATACCGATTCGACCTTCGTCTGGCTCAAGCGCGCGCATTCGGAAGAGGACGCCACGCGCACGGGCCGCGAACTGGTCGCGCACGTCAACGCCTGGTGGGAAGCGCATTTGCAGACGCGCTTCGGTCTGGAAAGCGCACTCGAATTGCAATTCGAGCGTCATTATTCGCGCTTTCTGATGCCCACGGTGCGCGGCGCCGAGGAAGGCAGCAAGAAGCGTTATGCGGGCCTGTCGCGCGCGAAAGACGGCAGCGAAGAAATCGTGTTCAAGGGACTCGAAACCGTACGCACCGACTGGACGCCGCTCGCACAACAATTCCAGCGCGAACTGTATCGCCGCGTATTTCAGCGCGAGCCGTACGCCGACTATATTCGCGACTATGTGCAGCAGACCTTGCGCGGCGAATTCGATGAGCAGCTGGTGTTTCGCAAACGGCTGCGCCGCCCGCTCAGCGAGTATCAGCGCAACGTGCCGCCACATGTGCGCGCCGCGCGTGTCGCCGACGAGTTCAATCGCCAGCTCGGCCGCCCGCTGCAATATCAGAATGGCGGCTGGATCAGCTACGTGATGACCACGGCCGGTCCCGAACCGCTCGAAACGCTCAGTTCGCCGCTCGATTACGCGTTCTATCTCTCGCGTCAGTTGCAGCCGGTCGCCGATGCGATTCTGCCGTTCCTGCGCGAAGAATTCGAAACCGTGATTTCCGGCCAGGCGAGTCTCTTCTAGTTTCCGAATTCACGCAGATTAACGCGACTTCAAACGCGCTTTGAGATTCGCCCGCACGTCCGGCCATTCGTCGTCGATGATGGAAAAGCGCACGGAATTGCGTTTGCGTCCATCGGGCATGATGCGTTCGTGGCGTACGATGCCTTCCTGTTTCGCGCCGATGCGCAAAATAGCCGCGCGCGATTTCTCGTTCAATTCGTCGGTGGTGAATTGCACGCGCACACACTGCAACGTGTCGAACGCATAAGTCAGCAGCAGATATTTCGCCTCGGTATTCGCCGCCGAGCGTTGCATCGACGCCGAGAGCCACGTATGGCCGATTTCGAGTTTGCGATTCGCGCGGTCGAGTTTCCAGAAGCGCGTGCTGCCAATCACACGCCCCGTCGCGCGCTGCACGATCGCGAACGGCATGACGGTGCCTGCGCGCTCGCCTTCAAGCGCCTTGTCGATATAGGCGTCGGCGGTGCCCGGTCCCGGCACCAAGGTCACTTTGAGATTCCAGAGTTGGCCGTCGGCGGCGGCATCGATCAGGGCACTCGCGTCATCCGCGCGCAGAGGACGCAGTTCGACGATGTCGCCCGTCAGCGTCGGCGTTGAATGGGAAGACGTGTCGTTCATGATGGTTCGTGTGTTGGCGTTCGGCGCGAGGTAGCGTGCTGTTCGTGGTCCTCGCGGCGCAGCAGGCGGCCCGCGTTCGCGATCACGACGAACGTGCCTACGTTATGCAGGATCGCCGTCGCCACCGCACCCAATGCGCCCAGCGCCGCCAGCGCGATCACGGCCACCGTCCACGTCAAGCCGATCGCGGCGTTGGCCGTGGCGATGCGGCGACAGCGGCGGCCCAGCCGGATGCAGTCGGGCAGGCGGCGCAGATCGTCGGCGAGCAACACCACGTCGGCGGACGCCACGGCGATGTCGGTGCCGCGCTCGCCCATCGCCACGCTCGTCGAGCCCGCCTTGATCGCGAGCACGTCGTTCAGGCCGTCGCCGACCACGAGCGGATGATGCCCCGCATCGCTCTCGCGCAGCACGTAATCGAGCTTGTCGTGCGGCAGCGCCTGCGCCACCACAGTCGCGATGCCGACCTGCGCCGCCAGCTTGTGCGCTACGTCCGCGCGGTCGCCGGTCACGAGCGCTTCGCGTGCGATGCCGAGCGCGCGCAGATCGGCGAGCGCCTCGCGCGCCTCGGCGCGCAAGGTATCCGCGAAACCGAACCACGCGAGCAGCTTGCCGTTTTGCACGAGACCCGCGCGCGGGCCGTCGAATTCAGCGGGCGCGGACGGCAGCGCATCCACGTATTGCGCGAGCAGTTCGTCGCGGCCCAATACGGCTTCGCCGTTGCGCGTGTTCGCGTGCACGCCGAGGCCGCGAAGCTCGCGCAGATCGTGCACGTCCTGCGCCTGCGCTTCGGCTTCCGCATTCAGACCGTCGCGCACCAGCGCGCGGCACACCGGATGCGCGCTGCCTTGCGCGAGCCGCACGGCCAGCGCGCGCGCCCGCGCTTCATTCACGCCAGGCTGCCACGCGATCTGCGTGACGCGCAGCTCGCCGTGCGTGAGCGTGCCGGTCTTGTCGATCACGAGCGAATCGATCTCGGCGATCTTGTCGAGAAACGCCGCGTTGCGAAACAGCATGCCGCGCCGCGCGCCCGCCGCGATGCCCGCGATGGCCGTCGCCGGGGCGGCCAGCACGAGCGCGCACGGGCAAGCCGCGACGATCACCGCGAGCATCGCCGACGCGTTCGCGCTCACGAACCAGACAATCGCCGCGATCAGCAACACGAGCGCGAGATATGCATCCATATAGCGTTCGAGCGCCTGCGTGATGGGCGGCTTCGCGGCTTCCGCGCGCTGCATCAACTCGACGACCTTGCCGAGCGTCGACGCCTCGCCCACCTGCGTGACCTCCACGCGCAGCGGTCCGTCGAGATTGATCGCGCCGCCGTAGACGCTCGCGCCTTCGGCGGCGTCCTGCGGCAGCGACTCGCCGGTGATCGGGCCGTTGTCGACGCTCGACCGGCCTTCGCGCACGCACCCGTCGGCGGGAATGCGTGCGCCCGGCAGCACGTCGACGAGATCGCCGGGACGCAGCGCGTCGTACGCGACTTCCTCGATGGCGCCCGTCGCGCTCACGCGCCGCACGATGCCCGAGGTAAGCCGTCCGAGCGCGCGGATCGCTTCCTGCGAGCCGAGCACGCTGCGTTCTTCGAGCGCGTGGCCGAAGGTCATCACGATGGGCAGCAGCGCGGCGGTCGTCATGTCGCCGACGGCCCACGCACCCAGCATCGCGAGCGCGATCAGGCGGTCGGTCACGCCGTGCAGGCTCGGCGACTTGAGGCTGTGCCACGCACCTGCGAACACCGGCGGCGCGACGACGATCGAAGCGGCCGCCGCGAGCAATTGCGCGAGCGTCGCATCGCCCTGAACGAGATGCGGCCACGCGAGCGAGAGCAGCAGCAAACCGCCCGAGATCAGCGCGAGCAGCGTGTGGCGCGTGATCGCGCGGCGCTCCTCGGCGGACATCGCGAGGCCGGGCGCGAGGTGATCGGCGTGGGCTTCGTGCGTATGGTGAGGTGCCGCGTGCGGGTCGAGGTTCGCTGCATCGCGTTCGAGCGCTTCCGTTTGCGTATTCATCGTCATGGCGCGCGTCCCGGCAAGACGAGGCTCGACGCGTCGTTCGGATCGAGCGTCGTCACGCGCGCGGCCCTGGCCAGCACGGCCTGCACGCGCTCGCGATACGCACGCGCCACCAGCCCCGGATCGTGATCCTGCGCGAGCGCCGCTTCGAGCTGCGCGATCGTCGAGGTTTCGGATTGCGCCGTCGCCACGCGTTCGGCGGCGCTCGCCTGCGCGTCCTGCACGATGCGGTCGGCGTTCTGCTGCGCGCCCTGGCGCGTTTTCTCCGCGATCGTGCGCGCCTTCGCGACATCGCGTTCGGCGTTCTGCATCGACGTCAGCACCGCATTGAACGCGTCGATCGCCGAGCCCGGAAACGACGCCTGCACGTCCACGCGCGCGACTTCGATGCCGAGGCTCGCATGCGCGGCCGCAAGCGCATCGAGATGACGCTGGATCGCCCGCGCGAGATCGCCGCGCAACTGCTCGCGACGCACGGCCATCTGCTGATCGGCGGCCACCATTTCGGGGCGCGCGACGAGAATCGCGTCGAGGTCGCGCTGCGCCGTCGTCTCCACGACCGCCGCGCTGACGATGCGTTCGAGCGCGTCGTCGAGATGATCGAGTTGCAGCGCGTAGGCGTAGGGATCGGCGACGCGATAGAACAGCGTCGCGCTCACCTGCACCACGCCGCTGTCGCCGGTCAGCACGTAGCCCGAACCGGCGAGTGCGTCGCTGTCGAGGCCGAGCGTGGCGCTCGCGCGCGGATCGCGCGACAGCGACACGATGCGCCGCTCCATCACGCGCTCGCTGCCCGGCACGAGCAGCACGTTTTCGAACGGACGTGGCCACGCCACGAGCAGGCCCGCGCCCTGGCTGCGCGCGAACGCGCCGAAGCGCGTGACCACCGCGCTGCTGTCGGCCGGAATGCGGCGCACGTTCGAGGTCGCCCACGCGAGCGCGGCCAGCACCGCCAGCACGGCGACGAACCAGAACGCCAGGCGCACGGCCTGGGCGCCGGGTCCGAGCGCGGGGAAGTCGTCGCGTGTGCTCATCGGGCCTTTCCAGCGGCTTTGGCGCTCGCGTGCGTCGGCGGCGCCGTGAAGGTCGTGCTCGCGCCGCCCAGTCCCGGCGGCCCTTGCACGAGCGCGCGGAACGGCGCGGCGTCGGTGCGCAGAATCAGATTCGTGTTCGTATTGACGACCGAACCGAGCGTGTCGAGCGAGCGCAGCATCGTATAAAGCTGCGGATCGGCGGCGTAGCTCTTGCCGTAGATCGCGGCCGCGTCCTTGCGCGATTGCGCTTCGAGTTCGGCGGCCTTCACGTTGGCGTCGGCGATCAGCACGCGCGCGTCGCGGTCGGCGTCGGAGCGGATCTGCGCCGCTTCGCGCGCGCCTTGCGCCGTGCGCTGCGCGGCCACGGTCTCGCGCTCGGCGCGCATGCGCTCGACGGTCGCCGCGAGCGTCACGGCGGGCAGCGTGAGCTTCTCCAGCCCGACCTGCGTGACGTGCACGCCATACGCGGTGTACACCTGCGCATCGACCTGACGGCGCAGCTGCTCCTCGAATTCGGGGATATGAACCTGCGTGGGATCGGTATTCACCAGCGAGGCGAGATCGAAACCCGCCGACGTCGTCTGCAACGCGGAGCCCACCAGCGAGCGGATCTGCCGCGCCGCTTCGTCGGGCTCGTTGCGCACCGCGCGCACGAAGCGGCCGATGTCGTTCGCGTTCTCCGGCACGCGCCACGCCACGTACGCCTGCACGATGATGCGCAGACCGTCGCGCGTGCCCACGTCCTGCAAGCCGCTCGACGTCGTATGCAGACGCAGATCGACGGGCACCGCCGCTTCGATCGGCGCGGGCCAGCGCCACGCGAGGCCCGGCTTGAGCAACACGCGCACGGGATCGCCGAAACGCGTGACCACCGTGGCCTCGCCTTCGCGCACCTGCACGAAGCTCGCGACCACGAGCGCGATCAGCACGCAGAGCGCGGCCAGCGTCACGCGCAGCACGAAACGCGGGCGCGGCGCGGGCGCGCCCGCCGCGCCGTGCGCGTGGCCGTGATGACCGTGATGATGATGTGAATGCGCATCGCCGTGCGCGTGATAGTGGCCCACGTTCAAATACCCTTGCTCAAGGTTCGCTCAAGTTTGAACCGGTTGATCCGGTCGAATGCCCGCTCAATGTCGCGCCGCTCACCATGCCGGCCTCACGCCCGCCGCCGCCGTGGCCGGCGTGAACGTGCGCAGGTCGATGGTCGCGCGGTTGCCGCTCGCGAGGCGGTCGTCGATGATCGTCACGCTCGCGTTTTGCAGGCCTTTTTGCAGGCGATGCAGGTAATACTCGAACGCGAACGCGGGGCCGCCGAGGCCTTGCGCGATCACGTCGGCGTCGAAATCGATCTGTTGCACGCGGGCGGTGGCGAGCGTGTCGGCGGCATCGGCGCTGCCTTGCGCCACCGCTTCGATCGCCTGCTGCTGCGCGCCGCCGAGCGTGGCCGCCGCGAAGCCGCGCGCTTGCACCACGCTCGCCTGCGCGCGAATCTGCGCCGCCTGCACGCCGTGATAGGCCGCCGCCGCGCCCGCCGGCGGATGCACGCTCTCGATCACCACCGCCATCACTTCGATGCCGCTCGCGAGACGGTCCAGCTCGCCCTGCACGCTCGCGCGCAGCGTGTTGGCCATCGCGGTCTGCGGCGTGTCGATCAGCGACTGCAAGGTGCGCGAGGCGAGATAGCGCACCACGGCGCGGTTCGCGATCGCCCGCACGGTTTCGTCCATATCGACGGCGCGATAGAGCGCCGCGCGCGCCGCCGCGTCCGAGAGCGCGATGCGGTAGTCGAGGCGCACATCGGCGCTCACGACCTGGAAGGCCTGCTGATCGCCGCTCGTGCCCGCGATCACCTGAGTGGTTTCCCACGGATGCGCGACGTCCCAGAGGCGGTTGAGCTGATCGGGCGGCGCGGCGTCGGCGGCCACGCGCGGCGCGGCCTGGCTTGCGTCGTTCGCGCTGCCCGAGACGATCAGTTGATGCACCGCGCCGTTGTCGATCACGCGCGTGCGCCCGAACGGCCAGGGCAAGCCGACGTGCAAGCCCGGTTGCCAGACCGCGACCGGCGCGCCGAAGCGCTCGTAGACGGCGCGCTGATCGGGACCGAGCACGGCGACGCCGCCCAGCAGCCAGCCGAGCACGACCACGGTCGCGATCGCGGCGGGCAGCAGGCGCACGAAACTTTGCAGCGCCCAGTTCTGCCGCAGGTCGATGCCGTAACGCATGCGCAACTGCGCGCTCAGCGCCGCGAAAGGCCGCGCCTGAACGCGCAGTGCATTCGCGAGCGCGCTGTGCAGCAACCCCGAATCCGATAACGATGACGATGCCGATGCCGACGGTCCCGCAACGAACGCGGCCCACACCGAACGCGCCGCCAGCTCGACCGCCACGAGGCCGCTCAACACGGCGACGAGACGCACGAGCCAGGTCAGCGCCTCGCCCGTCTGCGCGAACCAGGCCGCGGCCGCCGCCGCGCTCAACGACACGACGAGGATCACGCGCAGCAGGCCGGCCAGCGCAGCGGGCTCGCGCGAAGCCTGTGCGTCTTGTGACGTTTGCATCGCCTGTGAAGCGCGATGCGTCTGCACGCGTTCGGCGTACAGCGCCGCGAACGCCAGCAGCAACGCCGCCACGCCCGCGACGAGCAACGGCGCGTGCGAACCGGCCGACGCGGCAACAGACGCATCGGCCATATTGGAGAGATCGGCGGAAATGGAAACCGTCGCGGCACCCGGCGCGGGCATCGTCCACGCGAACACCGCGAGCGCAATCGACACGAGCGCGCCAAACGGCACGACGGCGGGCCGCCACGGCAATGCGCGCAACAAGGCTTGCCACTGCGCGCGCTCATCGTCGGCGGATGAGGCTTCGTGCTGCGCGGCGGCGGCCTTCGAGCGGTCATGCCGGAACGCGAGCCGCGCGAGTTGCAGCAGCGTCTTCCAGAGCGGCGTGCTCGCGTGCATACGCTGCATGGCGAGACGCGTGCCGATCACCGCGAGCAGCAGGTTCAGACACGCACTCGCCAGCACCGCGCACGCACGCGCATCGATCATGAGACGCGGCGCGAGCATGGCGGCAAGCGCGAGCCCGGTCCACACGACGACGAGTCCCGCTGCGCAGCCGGCCAGCTTCGCATGACCCGCGCGGGCGGCCAGGCCGTACCCGGCGTCGCGGTTGTCGCGCGCTGCGCGATGCACCATCGGCAATCCTTACATGGAAATTACGGAAATCGGACGCGCAAACGTTGTCTATTCACGCGCCCCGAAACGCGCGCCCAATGTAGCGCGCTCGTTAAGGAAACTCAACATTAATAGACCGCCGTTGAAGCCGTGAGCGCGTGTCGGAGCGGTCCGCATGCATCGCTGAACGGGCATCGCGTTCACGTACGACAGCGCACTTTCGGCGCACTTTCGGCGCACAATAGCCGAGGCGGTGCGGGGGACAGGCAGGACTCGAATTCAAGCGGACGGCAAGCAGGCGATGGGCGGTTCGAGCGCCTGTGCGAGGCTGTCGTCATCGACGCTCAATCCAACATCGGCCATACGCTATGGACGGCTTGCTGATCGGACCGGCAACACGCAGGCAGGCGATCGCCGCAGCGCTCTGCGCGCTCGCGATCCTGCTCGCGCTCGCCCTCGCCGCGCCCCGCGCGCGCGATGCGCTGCCGCCCGTCGCGCCCTTCATGCCGATGTGCGCGCTCACCGTCTTCACCACGTCGGGCATCGCCGCCTTTCTGCTCGGCGGGCGTTTCGCGGCCACGCGCCTGCCGATGCTCGGCGCGCTCGGCGGCGCCTACGCGTTCACGGCCATCGCCGTCGCGCTCCAGCTCCTGATGTTTCCTGGCGTGTTCACGCGCAGCGGCCTGCTCGGCGCGGGGCCGCACAGCGCCGCGTGGATGTGGGTGTTCTGGCACGCGGGCTTCCCGGTCTTCGTGATCGTCGCGGCAAGCGTGCGCAACCGCGCGAACGCCGTGACATCGTCGATGGCGACGGCGTCGACCTTTGGCGGCGCGCGCGGCTGGCTGCTCGTGGCCGGTCCCGCCGTGCTTGCGGCGCTGCTAGGCGTCCTCGTGATCCAGGTCGATTTCGCGCAGCCGTGGCCGGTGGCGCACGTCGCCGCGCCAGCCGGGTTGAGCGTTCAGGGCAATCCGCTTGCGGCGCACGCCGTGGGCATCGTCATCGGCGTGCTGAATCTGGCGGCCATCGCGGTCGTGCTGCTCAAGGGGCGGCTGCGGCTCGTGCTCGATCTGTGGATCGTGGTGGCGCTGCTCGCCTCGTTCGTCGACGTCGCGCTCAACACGCTGAGCGTCGAGCGCTTCACGCTGGGCTGGTACGTCGCGCGTGTGTTCAGCATGTTCGCGCCGGGCGTGCTGGTGTGCGTGCTCGTCTGGGAAGTGACCGCGCTCTACCGGCGGCTCGCGCAGGAGCACGCCTCGCTCGTGCACAGCTCGGCGCACGATGCGCTCACGCGCATCTACAACCGCAGCTTTTTCGACGAGCAGTTCCGCCGCGAGGTCGAGCAGGCGGCGCGCGCGGACCGGCCGCTGTCGCTGGTGATGATCGACGTCGATCACTTCAAGCAGTACAACGACGCCTACGGCCATCTGCACGGCGACGCCTGTCTCGGCGCGGTGGCGGGCGCGCTCGCGAGCACGCTGCGGCGGCCCGGCGAATTCGTCGCGCGCTACGGCGGCGAGGAGTTTGCGCTGGTGCTGCCCGATACCCCCGCCGACGAAGCGGGCACCATCGCCGAACGCGCCCGCGCGGCGGTGGCGCGGCTCGCGATCGCCGCGCCGAGCCCGGACGGCCACGTGACGGTAAGCGCGGGCTGCGCGACCCGCAGTCCCTTGCCCGTCACCGTCGACGACACGCCGAACGCCGGCGCCCTCGCGCTCATCGAAGCCGCCGACGCGGCGCTCTACGCGGCCAAGCGCGCCGGTCGCAACCGCATCGCGCGCGCGGACGCGAGCCTCGCCTGAGGACGTTTGCGTGACGATCGCGCTGCCTCATCGCCGCCGTCGATTCACCGCGCGAAAGCCGTGCTACGCTAGGCCTCTTCCTCAGCGGGAGACGTCCATGGCCGACATCGCACACGTGTTCGTCCTGATGATGGAGAACCGTTCCTTCGATCACGTCTTCGGGCTAGCGGGCCTCGAAGGCGTCGCGCCGCCGCCCGCTTCGTGGGGCTTCGCCGCGGGTGCGCCCGACCGCATCGCGACCGACCCGCCGCACGAATTCGACGACGTGGCCGCGCAGATCGCGGGCACGCCGCCCATGAGCGGCTTCGCAAACGGGCCGAACGCGGCTGTTGCGATGCAGGGCTTCGGCGCGGGCGCGCTGCCCGTCGTGGACCAGCTCGCGCGCGAGTTCGTGCTGTTCGACAACTGGTTTTCGTCGATGCCCGGACCCACCTGGCCCAACCGCTTCTTCGCGCATGCGGCGTCGTCGGGCGGCCTCGCCAACAGTCCGGGCGGACTGACGAGCGCGGCCTCGGAAACCATCGACAGCCTCGGCTTTTCGTTCCAGAACGGCACGCTGTTCGCGCGCCTCGCCGCGAGCGGCAAGCGCTGGCGCGTCTATCACGCCGACGCCTTTCCGCAGGTGCTGGCCATCAAAGGCCTCGTGGGCGGCTTCTTTCACGGCGACACCTTCCGCACGATCCGACCCGGCAGCGCCGACGACGCCTTCCAGCAAGATCTCAACGACAGCAGCGGCTACGACATCGACTACACCTTCATCGAGCCGAGCTACGGACTGCTGAGCGCGAATTTCGCCGATGGCAATTCGCAGCATCCGGTCGGGTCGATGTCCTCGGGCGAGCGCTTCATCCAGTACGTGTACGAGACGATCCGCAACGCGCCGGCCGTCTGGGCGCGCAGCGCGCTGCTGGTGACGTGGGACGAACACGGCGGCTTTTTCGATCACGTGCCGCCGCCCGCCGCCGAGCCGCCGGGCGACGCCGATCTGAACAGCCATCGCGCCGCCGTGCCCAGCGAGTTCGCGTTCGACCGGCTGGGCGTGCGCGTGCCCGCGCTGCTGATTTCGCCGTGGGCGCCGCGCGGACGCACGGGCAGCGCGCTGTTTCCGCGCGCGGCGGGCGCACCGCAGGACACGGCGTTCGACCATGCGTCGATCGTGCGCTCGGTGCGCGAGCTGTTCGGCCTTGGCGCGCCGTTGACGCAGCGCGACGCGACCTCGCCTTCGTGGCTCGGCGCCTTGCTTGCCGCCCCGCGGGCAAGCGGCGACGACGGGCCCGCGCGGTTGAACGTAACCGGCGCGGCCGCTGCCACTGCGCCCTCGCCCGCCGACGCCGCCGCCCCCGCCGTGGCGCGCGCGCCGCTGGCCGGCGTGGCCACGCCCACGTTCAATCAGGTCAGCGGATTCGCGTCGATTGCGCACGCACTCGATCTGCAAATGGCCGAGGACACGAGCGACGTCCCCGCCATCGAGGATCCGTCGCTGTTCGGCGCGCGGCTGCGCGGGCAGTCGCCGGGCTCGGCCATGCCGCGCGCCGCCACGCCCGGACACCCGACCGCGCAAGCCGTGGCCGACTATGTCGCCTATATCGCGAAGCAGACCGACGCGCATCGGCGGCGAAGCGGACGTCGCTGAGCCGCGCGCAATGCGTCAGCGTGCGCGATCGACGCGATCGACGCGATAGCGCTTCGGCGGCGGCACGGGCTTCGCGCGGCGCGCCGGACGTTTGGCGCGCCGCGCGCCGGATTGCGCCGCGGCTTCCCGCGCCGCCACCGGCTCGATGCGCACACGCGCCGACCCCGCGCCCGAATAACCGAGCACGCGCGCCGCGCCGAACGACAGGTCGATCACGCGACCGCGCGCATACGGCCCGCGATCGTTGATGCGCACGACCACGGAGCGCCCCGTCGCGGGCAGCGTCACGCGCGCGAACGAGCCGAACGGCAGCGTGCGATGCGCCGCAGTCAATGCGTACATGTCGAAACGTTCGCCGTTCGCGGTGCGATGGCCATGGAATTCGCGTCCGTACCACGACGCGATGCCGGTCTGAAAGCGTCGCTGCGCGTGCCGCATGCGCTCGACATGCTGGCCGGATACCGCGTGGTGCGACGCGACACGCGTGTGCTTCTGCGCAGAGACTGCGTGCCCTTCGCGCGTCTCATGCCTGATCGGCGAAACCGGCGCGGGCTTGCGCGCCTGCGCCGTGCCCATCAACGCAACAAGCAGCGGCACCAGCGCGACGCGCCAACGCCGCGCGACGGGTGCGTTTTGGCCCCGCGCGCGCCCGAGCGCCACGGCAGACTGGATCTTCTTCAACGTGTTCCCGAGGGTCTGATTGTTCTTCCGCCCGCGCCTGGCAGGCGTGCAGCGTGCGCCCGGTCAGGGCTGCGTGAGCGGCCCCGAGCCGGCAGGCAGATGCGCGAGCGGGTCGACCGGCTTGCCGCCTTCGCGCATCTCGAACTGGAGCAGCGCTTGACCATCGGCGCGTGCCCCCATTTCGGCGATGGACGCGCCCTGCTGCACCGGATCGCCTTCCGCGACGAGCAGGCGGCGGTTGTTGCCGTACGCGGTCACATAGCCGTTCTCGTGCTTGACGATCACCATCAGCCCGTAAGCCTTGATGCTGTCGCCCGCATACACCACGCGCCCGGGCGCGGCGGCGCGAATCGGCGTGCCCGCATGACCGGCGATCTCGATCCCGCGTGCGCCATCGGCACCGAACTCGCGCACGATCACGCCGCTCACGGGCCACACGAAGCGACTGCTCGCGCTCGCCGACACCGCGCCCGCGGACGGCTGCGCTTGAGCCGACGCGCCGTCATGCCACGCACGCCAGTCCGGCGGCCCCATGCGCAGCGTCTGCCCGGCATGCAGCGGCGCGTTTTCCTCCAGGCTGTTCCATTGCGCGACGTCGCGCGCAGTGCGCCCGAAGGCGAACGCCACGCTCTGCAAGGTGTCGTTGGGCTTCACGCAGTAGTAGCCCGCGATCACGCCATGGCACGCGGACGCCGCGCCGCCGCGTTCGAAGTCGCCGTCGAACGCACAACCGGACAGCGTCGCGGCCGTGGTCACCGCCACGGTCGCTACCAGACCACTTGCCCACCCCGCGCCGCGTCCCGGCCTGACCATGAACGACCCCAGCCACGATTTCATTGATTCGTCATCCTATGTTTATCGGCAATGCAGGCGGCGCGTCGATTCGACGGAGGCCGCCACGCGGCCAGTCGAATGCGCAAGCGGCGCAAGTCCCGTTCGGGAGCCTGCGCCGCTGCGAAATGCGCCGCTTCAGGCGGCCATGACGTTGGCGTTAGTGCTGGAATGCCGGCGCCTGATCGAGCGGCTGTGCGCGATCGGCGGGCGATTGCATGGCGACGTCGCGGCGGGCGTGGTGCTTGCCGCTGTGCTTGTGGGCGTGCTTGTGATGATGGCCGGCGGGCGCGGCGGATGCCGTCTGCGTGAAGGCAGCGGCGGAAACGAAAAGGGCGAGGCTGGCGATCAGGATGCGCTTCATGGTGTGACTCGATAAAACGGGATTAAGAAGGATCGAGAACCAACCAAGCGATTGGCCCTCGCCCGCAAAACGCCCACCTTATCGCCCAGTTGACGCCCCGCTCTCACACCTGACAATCCTTTACAACAATGCGCGAAACTCGACCATCTCTGCAAATTTCCCTTAAATTGCGGGGCCGTTTTGCGCGTCGCGGATGACCTTCGCGATCGCCTCAGAACACGCCGAGTGCGAGTCCCGCCGCCAGTCCTTCGCCGAGTTCGGCGCAGCGCGCGAGATCGTCGGGGCCGATGATCTTCGGCGCGAGAATGCGCTCCGGCGTTTGCGCGTGCGTGCACACGATCATTCCTTGCGCCACGGCTTTCAGCCGCCAGCCCGTCGCGATGCGTTCGATCTGGCGCAGCGCGTTTTGTCCGTCGCTGCCCGCGCAGATCATCGCGGCATAAGGACGCCCGCTTACGCGGTCGAGTGCCGCGTAATAGCAGCGATCGAAGAAGTCCTTCATCAGCCCGGACATCGATGCGAGATTCTCGGGCGTCGCGAACAGATAGCCGTCGGCGGCCAGGACATCGTTTGGAACGCTGGCGTCGGCGCGTTGCAGACGCACGTTCACGCCCGCCTGCGCACGCGCCGCGCGCGCGGACGCTTCGGCCATCTGCTGCGTGCCGCCCGTCATCGAGTGATAGACGATCAATAGCGTTTTCATTGCGTCTTTGTGAGCCTGTTCGCTTCGCGAAATGCCGATGATACCGTGCACGCCCGCGCCCACAGCGCGCGCCCGGCGCTTCGCAGTATTATCAGGCGATGCCTACCTCTACCTATGTCGCCCTGCTGCGCGCCGTGAATGTCGGCGGCACCGGCAAACTCGCCATGACCGAACTGCGCGCGATGTGCGAAGCGCTCGGTTTCGCCAACGTGCGCACCTATATCGCCAGCGGCAATGTCGTGTTCGACAGCCGCCTCGCCGCATCGAGCGTGAAGAAGCAACTCGAAGCGAGCCTCGAGGCTTACGCGGGCAAACCCGTCGGCGTGCTGTTGCGCAACGCCGCCGAGATGGCGGCCATCGTCGCCGCCAATCCCTTCGCCGATGCGCCGCCCGATCGCACTGTCGCGATCTTTCTCGACACCGCGCCGCCCGCGAACCTGCTCGAAACGGCGCGCGGCCAGCAAGCGGAAAGCATCGTCGCGGGCAAGCGCGAAATCTACGTGCAGTATCCGGACGGCATTGGCCGCTCGAAGCTCAAACTGCCCGCTGCCGCCGACGGCACCGCGCGCAATATGAACACCGTCGCCACGCTCGCGCAATGGGCCAATCAGCGCGCCGAATAAAAATGAAAGCTCGCTGACGCCTTCGCGAAGCCGCGGTGCAGCACGGCTGTCACGCGTCTGTCTTATGATGAAACGCCATGCACCCGGAGATGCAGACGATGACGCTTCCCTACGGTTTCGCAAAAGGCAAGATCACTTCCGCGCCGCAACTCAAGCCCACGCAGCGGCCGCATGAAGTGCAGTATCACCTGCATTTCGGCCTCGATGTGGGCGGCGCGCAGTGGGATGTGGCGGTCAATGTCGGCACCACCGACGCCGACGACCTGCTCAAATACAAGCTGCTCTTCGATTTTCGCCACGCCATGTTGCAGACGCTGCAAGCCGATGCCTCGGGCGAGCAGAATCTCACGGGCCAGCACGCGCTGCCCGCGCTCGATTTCCAGCGCAGCGACTTTCTCGCCAACACCGGCGCATGGCGCAACAGCGACGTGATGGACGGCACCGATGCCGTCGAACCGGTCGCCACGCTCCAGCGTCTTTTGTTGCGCGCGCAACAATCCGGCTACGACGTTTATGTGTATGGCCGCTTCTACAGCGAAGGCAACGGCGTCCACGACGTGCACATGAATCAGGGATCGAAAGGCGAATTCATTCATCGCGCGGGCAACGACCGCAACGATCACAACGACATCTGGCAGGACGGCGCGCTGCTCGTCGACGTGGGCGCGCCGCAATGGGTGCTCTATGTGGCCGCGTTCGATCAGCAATATCTGCCGACCGACGATCTCGGCAATCCCACCGCGGACTCGAAACCGATCGCCTGAGCAGTCAGCGCGATTCAGCCCCGACGCAAGATAAGCGCGGCAATATGCGCGACATGTCAGGCCGATCGTTGATACAGCGGCGCGGGCTATCGTAATATACGCGAAGTTATATCGACGCTTTGTCGATTTTTCCGGTCGATTTTCAGCCGATCCCCTGTCGATCGCCGTCAGGCCGCCGCGCGGCCCGGAGCCTCCACGATGAACCTCGCGCCCCACGCCGCTGCGGCCACTTCCACCGATCACACCGATCACACCGATCGCACCGATCCTGCCGACGAAGACGTCGTACTCACGCTCTCCGGCAGCGTGGTACGGCCTCAAACGCTCACGCTCGCAGCCTTGCGCGCGATGCCGAGCGTCACGTGCGCGCCCTTCGATCTGCGTTGCTACACCACGCAGCGGTTCATCCGCACGGTCGAGCCTTATCGCGGCGTGCTGCTGACGGCGTTGATCGAGCACGCGGGCCTGCACTACGAAGCGCCCGGCGACTTCAAGCGCATGATCTTTCTGGCCGTCGGCCATGACGGCTATGCCGTGCCGTTCACGTGGCACGAGCTGTTCAACTCGCCGGTGGGCGAGCAGGCCATCGTCGCCTATGAATGCGGCGGCCAGCCGCTCAGCGCCGCGGACGGCGCGCCCGTGCTGTTCTCCGGCGCGGACAGCGTGCCCGCGCCGCGCCATCTGAAGCGTCTCGCGCGCATCGAAACGCGCGTGCTTGCGCCTTGAACATGCCTTGAGCACGCCGCTCAGGCGAGCGCCGCCATCGCGTGCTTGAGGCCCATCACCGCGCGCGCCGACGTCATACTCCCGCGCTCCGGAAAGAAGCCAAGTTCGACGCCCTTGTGCTCGCCGTGCGCAAACACCGCGCGGCATGACGCGTGCACCTGCGTCGCGCCGCTCGCGCGCACGATGCCCGCCACGTTGAGCGCGTCGATGCCGCTGCCCGGCATGATGCCGATGCGGTTCGCCGCGTGCCGCACGAGGGCGTTCAGCGCGACGATGCCATCGGCCGCGCGCGCGGCGCCGCCCGAGGTCAGAATGCGTTCGAAGCCCAGCGCCACCGCTTCTTCGAGCGCGCGCGCCGGATCGGGCACGAGATCGAAGACGCGATGCAACGTGGTACCGAGCCCGCGCGCGCGTTCGCACAAGACGGCCAGCATCTGCACGTCGAGCTGACGATCGGCCCGCGCCGCGCCGAGCACGACGCCCGCGAGACCGGCCGCGCGCATGGCGTCGATATCGGCGAGCATGGCTTCCGTGTCGGCGGGCGACCACGCGAACGAGCGCGCGTGCGGCCGGATCATCGCGTAGACGGGAATCGGCGCGTGCGCCGCCGCCGCGATCAGGCCGGGCGTCGGCGTGAGGCCCCCCAGATCGAGCGCCGAACACAATTCAATCCGATCGGCGCCGCCCGCGACGGCGGCGTCGAGTCCGTCCACGCTGTCCACGCAGATTTCGAGCGTTATAGGCATCGGCGATCCTTGTTTCATGAGGTGAAAGAGCGTTGACGAGGCTTAGCGGTTTGAAGCCTGGCGCGCGAGCAGCGCCGCGCCGATCAGGCCGCCATCGGCGCTGAAACGGCCGGGCACCACGAGCGGTTCGTCGCGCCGATGCAGCACGTGCGAGCGGACCGCCTGATCGAGCCGCCCTATTAGCGCGGGCGAACCGGCGAGCCCGCCGCCCACCGTCACGCGCGACGCGCCCGTGACGTTGACCACGGCAGCCAGCGGATCCGCGACCAGTTCGAGCCAGACGCCGATCGTGCGCACGGCGGCGCGATCGGCGTGCGTCCAGGCATCGAGGATCGCGTGGCTGTCCAGCGCGGGTGTCGGCGAATCGGTGGTCGATGCCGCGTTCAGGAACACATGCAGCCGCTCGATCCCGCGCGCGCCGCCTATCGTATCGACACAACCGCGCTGACCGCAGCCGCACGCGAAGCGCGGCACGTACAGCGGCTCGGGCTCGCCTTCCGGCTGACATTGCGTGTTGACGATGGGACCGTGCCCCCACTCGCCCGTCACGCCGCCCGCGCCCTGTATCAGTTGTCCGTTCGCGACGAGGCCGCCGCCGACGCCCGTGCCGAGCACGGCGGAGAACACCACGCGATGACCGGCGCCCGCGCCGGCCACGGCTTCCGCGAGCGCGAGGCAGTCAGCGTCGTTCGCGGCGAACACCGGGCGGCCGAGCCGCGCGCCGAGTTCGCTCGCGAGCTTGCGGCCCGTGATACAGGGAATATTGGCGGAAAACGCGGTGCCGTCGGCGGGATCGACGAGGCCCGCAATCGATAGCGCGAGCGCCGCATCGGCGGCACCGTCGACATGCGCCGCGAGCATTGCACTCAACGTATCGACGAATTGAGTCCAGTCGTGCGCGGGCGTAAGCTGCTTCGCGAGCGCGACGAGTTCGCCCGCGTGCGTGCAGGCGGCGAGGCGAATGAACGAGCCGCCGATATCGGCGGTATAGAGCGTGCGCGCGCCCGCGAGTGCGGGCAGGGCGTGATCCGGCATGAAGGGCCTCTCGCAGCGCCGCCCGCGCGGCTTGCGCGCGCCGCGCCGGGCAATCCCGGCCGACGCCTGTGAGCGGCAGCCCTCACACTTTACGCGGCGCGCCGTGGTCGAAGCAAACGCACCGTCTTGAGCGCTTCAAACCGCCGCCGGCGCTTCGCGGCGTTGCACCGGCCGGCATTGCGCCACGACCTGGGCGAGACGGGCGATGGCGTGATCGACATCGGCTTCGGTCGTGTAGCGGCCAATGCTGAAACGCAGCGTGCGGCTCGCGGCGTCGGCGTCGAGGCCGATCGCACTCAGCACATGCGAAGGCGCGCCCGATGCCGAGTTGCACGCCGACGTGGACGACACCGCCACATCCGCCGCCAGCATGAACGGGAAAAAGCCCGCGTGGCCGATCGTGAGACTCAGCGTATGCACAATGCGGCGCGCCGCGCGCGCGTTCTGCGTGACGCCGTCGAGACGCAGCGCACCGTCGAGCAAACGCGCGGCCAGTTGCGCGATGCGCTGCGTATCGGCGTCCATGCGCTCGGCGGCCAGCGCGCACGCCGTGCCCATGCCGACGATCTGATGCGTCGCGAGCGTGCCCGAACGCAACCCGCGCTCGTGGCCGCCGCCGTGCATCTGCGCCGCGATGCGCGCGGCCGCTTCGCGGCGCACGTACAGCGCGCCGATGCCCTTCGGCCCATAGACCTTGTGCGCCGACATCGACAGCAGATCGATGCCGAGCGCGTTCACGTCGATCGGCGTCTTGCCGAGCGCCTGTGCGGCGTCTACGTGCAGCAGCGCGCCCGCCGCGTGCACGATCGGCGCGATGGCGGCAATGTCGGTCAACGTGCCGATCTCGTTGTTCACGAGCATCAGCGAAACGAGGCCCGTGTCGTCGCGCAACGCGGCCTGCACGGCGGCGGGCGTGATGTCGCCGTGCGCGTCGGGACACACGAAGCTCGCTGTCATGCCGCGCTTTTCGAGGCTCGCGACGGTGTCGAGAATCGCCTTGTGTTCGAGGCAGCTGGTGATCAGATGGCGTCGGTCGGCGGCGTTATCCGCGTAGCCTTTCAAGGCGAGATTGTTCGATTCGGTCGCGCCCGAGGTCCAGACGATCTCGTCGGCGTGCGCGCCGATCAGCGCGGCCACCTGGGCACGCGCGGCTTCGACGAGCGAGCGCGCCTGCATGCCCGCCGCGTGCGAACTCGATGCCGGATTGCCAAACGCGCCTTCCATGCCGAGGCATTCGCTCATGGCGGCGATCACGCGCGGGTCGGCCGGCGTGGTCGCCGCGTAGTCGAAATAGTGCAGTTTTTCAGCCATTCTCGTGGTACTGGGAAGAGAGATTTCGAGACTCGAATGGCCATCCATGCTACGCGGCAGCGACGAGAAAATGATTCCAAATCGCTCGCCGATTTCGGGCAAACGCAGAATTATTTTTTCTTTCGTGCCAGATCGCACGCGTCTCGCGTGTCTTTAAAACGAAAAACGGTTAAACCGGCGCTTCGCCGAGATGTTCGGTATGCATGTCGCTCAGGCGGCACAGCAAAATGCCATAGCCCGTGAGATGCCCGAGATACACGCTGGTGTAGACGCCTGCCGCGGGCAGCGCTTCGAATAGCGTCTGGAGCGTGGCAAGCCGCAGCGGCTTGGCGTCCAGGCCCGGCCGTTCGACCCGCAGATCGGCGACATCGGCCAGTTGCCGGTGCGCGGCGGCGAGCAAACCGAGCCCGCGCAGATATTCCGTTTTCCAGTGCCCGTCGAGCGCTTCGAATTGCGCATGAAACGTGTCGAACGTTTCGAGAAAATTAACCACCGAATCGAACAGTTCGTGATAACACCAGAACAGCGGCAGGCGCGAGCGATTGCGCTGTAAATGCGGCGACACCCACGACTGCGCGAGATCCGCCTTCAAAAGATCGTGCGCCTCTTTCAGATTGCTGCTCGATTTGCGCAGCGCGGCCGTAAGCGACTTCAATTGCGTGCGGTCGAGTTTCTCTGCGGCGATTTGCGTGAGCAACGCCGTCGCTTGTTCATTGCCGCTATTCACGAGCGTATTCGCCCAAAAACCATGATCGGGCGGAAACACAATCTGCTGGATCACGAAACCGAGCAGCATGCCGAGCACCACGCCAATCAGGCGTTGTTCGAGCAGCGGAATATGTTCGCCGGTATAGAGCACGAGCGTCATGGGCACGGTGATGCTCGTCATCTGAAACACCGAGGGACGCAGGCTCACGATCGCGAAGATCACGATCGGCAGCAGCAGCACGCCCAGCCATAAATGCGGCGCGGTCAGCCAGATCAGCAATGTGCCGATGGGCATGGCCACGAGATTCGAGGTCACGCGCTTGTAGAAATAACCGCGCGCGGCCGAAATCGAACTGCCGAGCGCCAGCGTGAGCATCGCCGAACCGGCGAGCGCGACGGCCGCGTCGGGATAACCGAAATGGTAGGGAATGGCAAAACCGATCCATAAGCCGAGCGTGAGCTTCGTGTACTTCGCCATTTCCGATAACGAAAAGCGCGCGAACGAGCGGCGAAACGGCGTTAAGGGTTTGTGGACGTATTGGGATGGCGTCATGGGTGTCGATCGGTACAGGCGATATCAGGATGCTAATCGAGCCGACGCATTTTCCGGCAGCCATTTACGCGATGACGTGGCGCTATTTTCCGGAGCCGCGCCGATGACCCGTGGTTATCTTCCAGTTAGCGCACCGCAAGCTTTTATTTGCACTGCACCATGCGTTTTTCTTCTTGAATCGTCTGACGAATTCGCGCAACGCCCGCCCAATCAGCGTTTTCCCGAATTCGCCAAGCTTGCGATTTATTTTCAATTTCTTTCGAGTTTTTATCCCTTACCGTCTTGCAAGTTGTTTGGCGTTCGCATGGCGAACCTCACTATGATTACTGAGCAATGGGGTAGGCCCATGACGATAAAAACCAAGGTCTCGATATGTCTGCCTACGTGCAATCGTCCCGATCTGTTGATTCGCTGCATTGAATCGTGTTTGCAGCAAACACATACAAACATCGAAATCGTGATTGGCGACGATTCGCAGGACGACCGTACGGCGGCTTTAATCGCCGCGCGTTACGGCCGAAATAAGCGCATCGCGTATCGGCGCAACACGCCTCCGCTCGGACAGGCGCGCAATGTCGCGAGTCTGTTCGCGCGCGCCACCGGCGAAAAGATTCTGCTGATTCACGACGACGATTTGCTGGTCGCAAACGGCATCGAAAGGCTGCTGGCGCAATGGACGCGTTATCCGGATCTACAGGTCGCGTTCGGCAATCAATATGAAGCCGATCATCGCGGACGCATCGATCTCGCAGGCAGCCGGCGGCTCAATCTCGCGTTTCATCGCACGCCCGCGGCGGCCGGTTTGCTGGCGCTGCCCGGACGCGCGGGCATCGTGCAGATGTTCCCGAACAACGGCTGGCTCGCCGACGCCGCGCTCGTCAAGCAGATCGGCTATGGCGGTCACGACGAAGTGTGCTGCGACTTCGTGTTCGGCACGCAGTTGTGTCTCGCGGCACGCAAGGTCTGTTACGTCGACGATTACGTGTCGGTCTATTGCAAGACAGACGTGTCGGTTTCGCAGGCCACGCGTCACACGCCGAATGCCGCTTCGCTCGCGGCCTGGCGTTTCGTGCAGGCGCTGGCCTTGCCGCCCGCACTCGAACCCGCGCGGCGTATTGCTTTGCGGCGGCTCGTGCCGATCGTCGTGTCGCTGCATGCGCGCAATCGCGAGGCGCGTATCGGCCTGAAGCTCGCGCTGCGCAATCTGCGCGCGTATCGCTTCGGCTTGAGTCCGCGTCTCTACTATCACCTGCTGATGATCTGGCGCAGCGCGCGGCGCGTGAATCCAGCGTTGCCGTCGCTGGATTTCGACGCGAGCGAACAGCCCGTCGACATCACGCGCACGCGACTTCCTTAGGATGTCGATATTTTTGCTATGAGCCCATGACCTTGTGCGCGTCGGACGGTCCGGCGCGGTCGGGCGTGCCCATGGTTTCGAGCGCGGCGTCGTGATGCAGCAGCAGCGCGGCCGCCGCGCCGACGAGGCCCGCGCCCGCGAGGCACAGCAGCCCCGCGCCGAAACCGCCCGTGCTGTCCTTGATCCAGCCCATCGCATAGGGGCCGAAGAAGCCCGCGAGATTGCCAAGCGAGTTGACCGCCGCGATGCCGCCCGCCGCCGCCGCGCCTGAGAGAAAGGCGGCGGGCAGCGTCCAGATCACCGGCAGGCAGCCGAAGATGCCGAAGCCCGCCACGGAAAGCGCGAGCATCTTGAGCACCGGATTGTCGAGCCCCGCCGCCGCCGCAATGCCTGCCGCGGCCACCGCGAGCGCAAACGCCACGTGTTTCTTGCGTTCGAGACGCCGGTCCGAGTGACGGCCCCAGAACACCATCGAAATCACGCCGACGATATACGGCAACGAAGTCACGAAACCGGTCTGCACATTCGTGAGCCCGAACGCCTTGACGATCTGCGGCAGAAAGAAACTCAAGCCGTAATTGGTGGCGTTCGCACCGAAATAAATCAGCGCCACGGCCAGCACGCGCGGATTGATCAGCGCTTCCACCACGCTGAAGGTATGGACCGCTTCGCGATGCTTGCGCTCCTGCGCCTGACGCGCGACGAGCCATTCGCGTTCGTCGTCGGCGAGCCAGGTCGCTTGCGTGGGTTTGTCGGTGAGATAGAACAGCACGACGAAGGCCAGCACGAGCGCGGGCGCCGCTTCGATCAGATAGACCCATTGCCAGCCCGCGAGTCCGGCGAGGCCGTCCATCGACAGCAGCGAGCCCGACACCGGACCGCCGATCACCGTGGAAAGCGGAATAGCCGCCATGAAATAGCCCACCACGCGCGCGCGATATTTGGCCGGAAACCAGAGCGTCAGCAAAAAGATGATGCCGGGGAAAAAGCCCGCTTCGGCAATGCCCAGCAGAATGCGCAGCGTATAGAACACGTGCGCGTTCGACATGCCGCTCCACTGCGCGATATGCGGAATGAACGCCATCGCGCCCGCCAGCAAGCCCCACGTAAACATGATGCGGGCGATCCAGCGCCGCGCGCCGAAACGTTCGAGCAGCAAATTCGACGGCACTTCGAAAAAGAAATACGCAATAAAGAAGATACCGGCGCCAAAGCCAAATGCGCTCGCCGATAAATCGAGCGCCTTGTTCATTTGCAGCGCAGCAAAACCCACATTCACGCGATCCAGATAGGCGATGAAATAGCAGACGATCAGGAAAGGCACGAGGCGTGCCGTCACGCGGGTCATCGTGCGCGTTTCGAGGTCCATCGGTTGTCTCCTTCAAGGCTGGCGTCTCGCTCCGCCGCACCTGCGCCGAATCCGGGCCAGTCCGTATCATGTGGTTACAGACTAGGCGCTCGCGCGCCGTTGCGAAAGGCGCGTTTCATAAAACGTCCGTTATGTCATCGAGTACCGATCGACCGTCGAATGACCGTGGGCTTTCTGCCGCATTGCACCTTAAGCGCAGCTTTTTTTCATTCCGGCTACTATGGCCGTTCGATTTTTATATCGGGCGGCATCGCCGCAAACCCAACCTGATTCAGGAGCACCAGAAATGTCTTTCCGCATGACGATGTTGGCGGCCGCAGTCGTGGCCGCGAGTGTGGCCAGTGCAGGCGCGCAAGCCCAGGTCGCCGGCGCGCAGCCGCTGAGCGTGACGGTCGAACAGTCGCAGGCGCTGCTCGAAGGCTGGAGCGTGAAGAAGAGCGTGCTCGGCAAGGCCGTCTATAACGACGACAACGTCAAGGTGGGCACCGTGCGCGACCTGATCGTGGCGCCGGACGGTTCGGTGTCGGCGGCCATCGTGGCAGCGGGCGGCTTCCTCGGCGTGGCTGCGCACGACGTGGCCGTGCCCATCGCTTCGCTCGAAGTGCGCAAGGGCAATCTCTATCTGCCGGGCGCGACCAAGGAAGCGCTCAAGGCTACGCCGGCCTTCCAGTACGCGAAGATCGAATCGCCGCCGAAGCCCAAGCGCATCGACAACAAGCAGCAAGAACAGCAGCAATAAGCAGTAGCAAGCAGCACGACACGGGCGGCGCAATGCCGCTCTCGCACGCCAGCGTATGTATGACGCTGGCGTGCGGTCGTGAAAACAGTTGTTTTACCTATGGCTCGCGGGCCGCGCTGTCTAGCCGCCCTGCGCCATCTCCCGCAGTTCGATCCCTTCCCACGACCCGCGCGCGCACAGCGCCTCGATCGTTTCGCAGATCGTGCGGCGCACCGCCAGCGACGCCGAACTCACCGGCAAGGCATTCGGCCAGCAGATGCTCGCAGGCCGCCGGATCACCGGATCGACGATGCGGCGCATTCTGGGCCGGTCGGCGCTCGCCCGCAGCGCCAGCGCCGAAGCGGGCAAGATCGTGCACGCCGCGCCCGACTGCGCGAGCGACAGCAGAATCGGCAACGAATCCACATCGGCGATGATATTCAGCGGCACCTGTTCGCGCGCGAACGTACGCTCCAGCAGCAGGCGCAAGCCGTTCGCCACGCCGGGCGCGACCATCGGCACGTCGGCGAGCGAGGCCAGCGTGACGGTGCGCGTGCGCGCCGACACGCCGCGCGGCTCGCCCAGCAGATACAGCTCCTCGTCGAGCACCGGCAGCGCGGAGATGCCTGGCGTGGCCGTGTCGCGAAACAGAATCGCGAGGTCGAGCCGCCCGTTCGCGAGCAGTTCGTTCAGGTAGCCGCTCATGCTCTCGAAGAATTGCAGGCGAATGCCCGGATAACGCTCGCGCACACGCTCGAATACCGGCATCGCCAGCACGGACGTCATGGTCGTCGGAAAGCCGATGGCGACCGTGCCCGACTCCGCGCCCACGCCGTCGCGCACTTCCTGGCGCAGCTGTTCCATCTGATGCAGCACGAGCCGCGCATGGCGGTACAGCGCCTGCCCGGCCGCCGTGGGCTTCACGCCCTGCGGACTGCGTACGAGTAGCGGCACGCCGAGATCGTCTTCGAGCTTCGCGATCTGCTGGCTCAGCGAAGGCTGCGCCACGAAGAGCTTTTCGGCGGCCTTGCCCAGACTGCCGTAATCGACGATGTGCACGAAATAGCGAAGCTGACGAACGTCCATGAGGTGCTGCCCTTCCTGCCGGTTCAAGCGAGGGTCATAGGATACCCTTATGACCGGCACATTCAATCGGTATTTCCGCCGCGCCGGACATTCGCCTACAGTCGCCTCATTCCTATTGCAAAAAGCGCTGGCCGCACCGGCGCTGGAGACGGCGATGCACGCATGCCAACCCGATCGGCTCGAACAGCCGACGCAGAACGTCACAGATTTCCTCTCCCCCGCTCCCGCCGCCGCGCTGGCCGCCACGCTCGATTGCCGCAGCACGCCGCGTTCGGGCGACGCGCTGCCGCCCATCTGGCATTGGCTCTACTTCTGGTCCGCCGCGCCGCAAGCCGAACTGGGCAGCGACGGTCATCCGCAAAAAGGCGGCTTCCTGCCCGATCTCGGACTGCCGCGCCGCATGGCCGCGGGCGGGCGCATGAGCTTTCATGCGCCGCTCAGGATCGGCGCGCAGGCCGAGCGCGTCTCGCGCGTGCTCAATATCGAGCACAAGGAAGGCCGCAGCGGGCGTCTCGCCTTCGTGACCGTCGAGCATGCGATCGAATCCGATGGCGTAACGGCGATCCGCGAGGAACAGGACATTGTGTATCGCGAGCCGGCGCAGCCTGGCCAGCCGCAACCAAAGCCCACGCCCGCGCCGGCGAACGCCGACTGGACACGCGAGATCACGCCGAGCGAAACGCTGCTGTTCCGCTATTCGGCGCTCACCTTCAACGGCCATCGCATTCACTACGACCGCGAGTACGCGCGCGGCGTCGAGGGCTATCCCGATCTCGTCGTGCACGGTCCGCTGATCGCCACGCTGCTGCTCGACCTCGTATCGCGCAGCGTGCCCGGCGCGGTCGTGCGCGAATACGCCTGGAAAGCGGTCCGGCCGACGTTTCTCGGCCACCCGTTTCGCGTCTGCGGCCGCCGCGCCGAAGACGCTCAATCCATCGAGTTGTGGGCGCAGGACCACGACGGCGCGCTGACCATGTCGGCGCGCGCCGTGCTCGCCTGAAGCATCGCGCCCCGCAGGCTCCTTCCTTCCACCGAGATTCACCGAGATCCACGACATGAACGACGCCACGCCCGATCAATTCCAGGACATTCGCGAAGCCGTCCGCGATCTGTGCAGCCAGTTTCCGAACGAATATCACCGCAAGATCGACGAAGCGCGCGGCTATCCCGAAGCCTTCGTCGACGCGCTCACGCAAGCGGGCTGGCTCGCCGCGCTGATTCCGCAGGAGTACGGCGGCTCGGGACTCGGCCTCACCGAAGCGTCGGTGATCATGGAAGAGATCAACCGCAGCGGCGGCAACTCGGGCGCGTGCCACGGCCAGATGTACAACATGGGCACGCTGCTGCGCCACGGCTCCGAAGAACAGAAGCGCAAGTATCTGCCGAAGATCGCCAACGGCGAACTGCGCCTGCAGTCGATGGGCGTGACCGAACCGACCACCGGCACCGACACCACGAAGATCAAGACCACCGCCGTGCGCAAGGGCGACCGTTATGTGATCAACGGCCAGAAGGTGTGGATCTCGCGCGTGCAGCATTCCGACCTGATGATCCTGCTCGCGCGCACCACGCCGCTTTCGGACGTGAAGAAGAAAAGCGAAGGCATGTCGATCTTCATCGTCGATCTGCGCGAAGCCATCGGCAAGGGTCTCACCGTGCAGCCGATTCTGAACATGGTCAATCACGAGACCAACGAGCTGTTCTTCGATAACCTCGAAATTCCGGCGGAAAATCTCATCGGCGAAGAAGGCAAGGGCTTCAAGTACATTCTCGACGGCCTCAACGCGGAGCGCACGCTGATCGCGGCCGAGTGTATCGGCGACGGCTACTGGTTCGTCGACAAGGTGTCGCAATACGTTAAGGATCGCCAGGTATTCGGCCGTCCGATCGGCCAGAACCAGGGCGTGCAGTTCCCGATCGCGCGCGCGTTCATCAACGTGGAAGCCGCGAACCTGATGCGCTTCGAGGCCGCCCGCCGCTTCGACGCGCACGAGCCTTGCGGCGCGCAGGCCAACATGGCGAAGCTGCTGGCCGCCGACGCTTCGTGGGAAGCCGCCAACGCCTGTCTGCAATTCCACGGCGGCTTCGGCTTCGCGTGCGAATACGACGTCGAACGCAAGTTCCGCGAGACGCGTCTCTATCAGGTTGCGCCGATTTCCACCAACCTGATTCTCTCGTACGTCGCCGAACATATTCTCGGCCTGCCGCGTTCGTTCTAACCGGAGAGCCGAATCATGCGCCCTCTCGAAGGCATCAAGGTCGTCACGTTCGAGCACGCAATCGCGGCGCCGTTCTGCACGCGCCAGCTCGCGGATCTGGGCGCGCGCGTCATCAAGGTCGAGCGTCCCGGCGTGGGCGATTTCGCGCGCGGCTACGACGAGCGCGTGCACGGTCTCGCCTCGCATTTCGTCTGGACCAACCGTTCGAAGGAAAGCCTCACGCTCGACGTGAAGCGCGCTGAAGCGCTGGAGATCGTGCACACGCTGCTCGCCGACGCCGACGTGTTCGTGCAGAACCTCGCGCCCGGCGCGACGCAGCGGCTCGGCCTCGGCTACGACGCGCTGCGCGAGCGTTATCCGCGTCTGATCGTCTGCGATATCTCGGGCTATGGCGGCGACGGTCCGTATCGCGACAAGAAGGCCTACGACCTGCTGATCCAGAGCGAGTCGGGCTTTCTGTCGATTACCGGCACGCCCGACGAATCCGCGAAAGCCGGTTGCTCGATCGCCGATATCGCCGCCGGCATGTACGCGTACTCGAACATTCTCGCGGCGCTGATCGAGCGCGGCAAAACCGGGCGCGGCCGCCATATCGACGTGTCGATGCTCGAAAGCATGGTCGAGTGGATGGGCTATCCGCTCTACTACGCGATCGACGGCCAGACGCCGCCGCAACGCAACGGCGCGGCGCACGCCACGATCTATCCGTACGGTCCGTTCAAGGCCGGCGACGGCAAGTCGGTGATGCTCGGCCTGCAAAACGAGCGCGAATGGAAGGCGTTTTGCGACGTCGTGCTGCGCCAGCCCGAACTCGCCGCCGACGAACGCTTCGCCTCGAACAGCCGCCGCGTCGAGCATCGCGCGGCGCTCGGCGCGCTCATCGTAGCGGCCTTCGCCAGCCTCAGCGCGCGCGACGTGGTCGAGCGCCTCGAAGCCGCGAAGATCGCCAATGCGCACATCAACGACATGCAGGCCGTGTGGGAGCACGCGCAGCTCGCCGCGCGCGAACGCTGGACGCAGGTGCAGACGCCCGCGGGCGCGGTGCCCGCGCTGCTGCCGCCCGGCGTCACGCTCGCGGACGCGCCGCGCATGGACGCCGTGCCCGCGCTCGGCGAGCACACCGACGCAATCCTGAACGAACTCGGCTACGACGCGACGCAGATTCGCGCGCTGCACGACACCGGCGCGGTCTGACCTGAGCGGACGACCCGCGCCCACCATAGAACGCCGCAGCAATAAGCGGCGCATGGCAGCAAGCCCCCGCGGCCCTTCGGCCTCGGGGGCCGCATCACAATCGGAGACATCACATGCACCACGCGGTCAATGCCGCCGGACGCCTCGACCGGCTACCCGTTTCACGCTTTCACTGGAAGATACTCGGCCTCATCGCGGGCGGCGCGTTCCTCGACGCCTTCGACATCTATCTCGCCAACGGCGCGATGGCGTCGATGGTCAAGGACGGCTTCACCGACATGCGTCACGGCGCGCTGTTCGTCTCGTCGACGTTCATGGGCATGATGGTGGGCGCGTTCATCGCGGGCTGGCTCGGCGACCGGCTCGGGCGGCGCTATTCGTATCAGGTCAATCTCGCGGTGTTCGGGCTCGCCTCGATCGCCGCGTGCTTCGCGCCCAACATCGAATGGCTGATCGTGCTGCGCTTCATCATGGGCCTCGGGCTCGGCGCGGAACTCGTGGTGGCGGCGGGCACGCTCGCGGAATTCGTGCCGCCCGCCACGCGCGGCAAGTGGGTCTCGCTGCTCGCGGTCATCACCAATAGCGGGCTGTTCGCGGCGCTCGCGGCGGGCTACTGGGTCATCCCGCATCTCGGCTGGCGCTATATGTTCGCGCTCGCGGGCGTGGGCGCGCTGGTGGTGTGGTTCCTGCGCCATCGCATGCCGGAGTCGCCGCGCTGGCTCGAATCGGTCGGCCGTTTCGAGGAAGCCGAAGCCACGCTCGCGGAAATCGAGCAGGAAGTACGCGCGCAGGTGGGCGAGCTGCCGCCCGTGCAGCGCGCCGTCGATCTGCACAAGGGCAGCGTGCCGCTCAGCGCGCTGTTCGCCAAAGGCATGCGCGGACGCATGCTGGTCGCGGCGCTCACGGCCATCGGCGTGAACGTGGGGCTGTATGGTTTCATCGCGTGGCTGCCGACGTTCTTCGTCGCGCAAGGTCTGTCGATCGTGAAGT
Source organism: Paraburkholderia tropica (assembly GCF_900109265.1). Classification (GTDB taxonomy): domain Bacteria; phylum Pseudomonadota; class Gammaproteobacteria; order Burkholderiales; family Burkholderiaceae; genus Paraburkholderia; species Paraburkholderia tropica. Next base: position 76,080 of record NZ_FNZM01000003.1, on the reverse strand, counting down.
CGCTCGGCTTCGTGTTCGTGATGTCGATCGGCTCGCCGGTGGGCGGCCTGATCGGTTACTTCATCGCCGACCGGGTCGGACGCGCGCGCGGCATCGTGGTGTCGTCGATCGTGAGCGTCGCGCTCGGCTGGCTCTACGTGACGCTGCGCGACCCGACCGCCATCATGCTCGTGGGCTTCTGCCTCGTGAGCGCGATCTACACCATCTGCACGCTCGGCCTGTTCGGCTACATTCCCGAACTCTTCCCGACCGAAATGCGCCTGCGCGGCACCGGCGTGGCGGGCACCTGCGGACGCGCCTCGTCGATCGCCACGCCGTGGCTCGCGTTGATGCTCTACGAACGCTTCGGCGTCTCGGGCGTGATCGCGATGGTGACAGCGATTCTCGCGGTGCTCTGCGTGGCGATTCTCGCGCTGCGCGTGGAAACGAGCCGCGCCGCGCTGGAGGATATCGCGGGCGACGTGGGCAATGCCGGCAACGCAGCTGAAAATCTCGACGACGCGCCGGCCGTGCTCGCGCCGGAAGGCCGCTGATCGAGGCCGATATTGCGGGGCATTTCAAGGCCCGCTGCGAAAGCGCTTTCCGCGCGTAAGGAACGGTAAGCGCTTTCGCAAACCCCCGCTTTCTGTCACAAAGGAAACTTCCCTGGACTGGGTACTATCCGCGCATTGCTTACAAACGGATCACGCCATGTCCGCATTTCGACGAACCCTTGCGGTGCTGAGTCTGTGCGCCGCGCTCGCGGGCCTGAACGGTTGCGCCACCACCATTGGCAATATCGGCCTCGGTGCGGGGTTGGGCGTCGCGGCCACGGTCAGCGCCCTGTATTGCGTGCTCGCCTGCTCGCATTACTGATCCCCATCTGATCCCCGCCTGATCGCAGGCTTTCGAAGCCTGTCCCGCGATATCGAAGCGACGCGCCGTGCAACGCGAGCGCGCCGCCCACGGTCGAACACCTTCATTTCCCTCGCATCCGCAGTCCGCTCCAACCCGGCGATCACCGTCGCGGCCTGACGCTTTCACTCGCTTTCCGGATCTTTCCTTGCACTCGCGCGCGGCGTGCATCCTCGAAAATGCCTACGTAGAAGGCTTTTCGTAAGCATGCACACTTTGACACACGCTCGTCCCGCGCAGTAAAATTATTTCATCACGCGCTGAATATATGCGCGAGTGGCCTCCCCTCCCCCTACGGAATCCGATGGACAAGCTGGGCAGCATGAAGATGTTCGTTGGCGTCGCCGAAGCCGGCGGTTTCGCCAAGGCCGCGTCGCGCGCCGCGCTCAGCACCGCAGCGGTGTCGCGCGCGATCATGGAACTGGAGGCGAGTCTGCAAACGCGCCTCTTCAACCGCACCACGCGCCAGATCTCGCTGACCGAAGCGGGCCGCCGCTATCTGGAGCATTGCGAGCGCATTCTCAACGAAGTCGCGCTCGCCGACGCCGAAGCCATGGGCGCCGCCGCGCAACCCAACGGCCGCCTGCGCGTGCACGCCACTGCGAGCTTCGGCCAGCATTACCTCACGCCGCTGCTCGCGCGCTACACGCAGCAATTCGAAGATGTGTCCGTCGACCTGGTGCTCGCGCAGCGCACGCCCGATCTGCTCGAAGAACGCTTCGACGTGGCGATCGTCGTCGCGCAAACGCTCAAGGATTCGTCGCTCGTTTCGCAGCGGCTCGGCACGTCGCGTTCGGTGCTGTGCGCCGCGCCGCAATATCTTGCGCGACGCGGCACGCCACTCGACATCGGCGATCTGGAGCGGCATACCTGCGTGCAGCTCACGCGCCAGGATTTGCCGGTACTGGCGTGGGAATTCGAAGGCCAGCACGAAGGCGAGCCGGCGCGGACCTTCCGCCCCACGCAGCAGGCGCCGCTCACCGTGAATATTGCGGAGGCGCTCGGCGAGGCCATACGCGCGGGGATGGGCATCGGCATGTTGCCGATCCCCACGGCGCTGCAAGGCATGCGCGACGGCACGCTCGTGCAGGTGCTGCCCGGCGCGCGGCTCAAGCCGTTCAACGTGTTCGCGCTCTATGCGTCGCGCCAGTATCTCGATGCGAAGATCAAAACGCTCGTGGAGTTTCTGCGCGAAGCGGTTCCGCGCCGCATGGCCGAGCACGAACAGGAACTGCAACTGCTGAACGCGCGCTACGATCACGACGTGGTGTGCGAGAGCTGACGCGCGCGGCTTGAAGCTTTACGCGCGTTTTCGCCTGCATCTTATTTGTAGTTATCCGAATCAATTCGAATCGATGCCATGACAAACGGCGCTCAGCGCCTCGCTCGCTTCATCGCATGGCACGCGATGAGCGCGAGCGACGATCCGCGCACCGCGCCTGCCGATGCTCACGACCGTCTGCCCGCTCGCGATGCGCGTGGCGCTTCGTGCGCCTCGCGCTCCCGCACAGCCGCCGCACGGACTTCACGCGAGCCGGATCTTCGGCTGCACCCAGCCGTTGATCCGCTCGGCGGTCCACAGAAGCGTGGCCTTGCGCAATCCATGCAGCGATTGTTGATGGCGGCGATACAGCATCGCGTGGCTCAGTTGCGCCACGCGTCCGCGAATGAAACCGCCACGGAAGAAGCCGAATCGCCCGAGCGTGCCGAACGCGTCGTAGTCGCTCAGCGAGACCAGCGCGCCGAAATCGCGGAACGCGAAATCGGGCAACGGCTTGCCCGCCAGCCAGCCGGGCAGATGGCGCGCCAGATACTCCGCCTGCTGCGTCGCCACCTGCGCCGTGGGCGCGAGCGCACGCTCGGCGCCCGCGGGCGTGAGGCTCGAACAATCGCCGAGCGCGAAGATGTGATCGTCGCGCGTGGATTGCAGCGTCGGCCCGACCACGATCTGGTTCGCGCGGGTGGTTTCCAGTCCGCCGATGCCGCTCAGGAATTCCGCCGCCTTCACGCCCGCCGCCCACACCATCAGATCGGCCTGTGCCAGCGCGCCGTCATCGTGGACGAAGCCGCCCGGGCACGCCTCGGTCACGCGCGTGCCGGTCTTCACCGTGAAGCCGATCATCTCCAGTTGCTGCTGGCTCGACGCCGAAATAGCCGGCGGAAACGCGCCCAGAATGCGCGGTCCGCTTTCGAGCAGCGTGAGTTGCAAACGTTCGCGCACCGAAGCGTCGCCGTACGCGCTCGCCACTTCGAGCAGACGGCTCAGTTCGGCCGCCAGCTCCACGCCGGTCGCGCCGCCGCCGACGATCGCCACACGCAGCGCCTCGTCGCGCGCCACGCTGCGAAACGCCCGCGCGCGCAGCGCTTCGTTGAAGATCTCGGCCTGCTTCTGGCTGTCGATAAAGTGACAGTGCGTCTTCACGCCCGGCACGCCGAAGTCGTTCGCGCGGCTGCCGAGCGCGAGCACCAGCACGTCGTAACCGACTTCGCGCGGCTCCAGCACCATCGTGCCGTCCGGCATGGTGATCGCGCCCAGTTGCACGCGGCGGCGCTCGCGGTCGAGACCGAGCATCTCGCCCGGCTCGTAGGCGTAGCCGTGCTCGCTCGCATGCGCGAGGAAGATCACCTGCTGCTGCTGCACGTCGCGCGTGCCGGCGGCGATGGTGTGCAGCATCGGCTTCCAGATGTGCGTGGGGCTGCGGTCGATCAGCGTGACCTGCGCCTTGCCCGCGCGCCCGAGCGTGTCGCCGAGCTTCGTTGCCAACACAATGCCGGCGATGCCGCCGCCCACGATCACGATACGAACCGGTTTCGACATTTTCAATTCAACGCGTGATGAATAAAGACCGATGGTAAACCCGCCCCATGCTGTGTGTCAAACGGACGCAGAATCGGACGCAGAATCGAATCCAGATATCGACGCAGCCCCGCAAGCCGAGCCGCGCGCCGCGTCAACGCGTCCGATACGGGCTCCCGCGGTGACGCGGCCAGGCTCGGGTACACTCACGTCCATCGAAAATCATGGAATGCAGACCCGCATGAAAGAGAAGGCCACCGCATCGTTCACGCCTACGCCGATGAAGCGCGGCCGCGGGCGGCCGGCGCAGGACGCCTCGGTCGGCCCCGACGTGCTGCTGCGCAATGCGCGCAAGACCTTCGGCACGCGCGGCTACGACGCGACCAGCGTGCGCGAGATCGCGCGCGAGTCGGGCGTCGATCCCGCGCTGCTTGCGCATCACTTCGGTTCGAAAGAGGCCTTGTGGACGGCCGTGGTCGAGCAGATCGCCGAACACGCCGCGCCCATGATCGCAGCCACGGCGGCCTTGCGCGACTCGGATCTCGGCCCGAAGGCGCGCGTGGACCGTGCGCTGGAAATCTATATCGACAAGGTGTTCGATCAGCCCGATATCGGCCTGTTCTTCGCCACCGCCGCCACCGAAGAAGGCGCGCGCCTCGACCGCCTCGTCGAACGTCTCGTGCGGCCGGTTCACGACGTATTCGTGCCGTTGCTCGCGGATGCCGCCCGCGCGGGCGAGCTCAAGGTGCAGGACGCCGAGATGCTGTTCTTCGTGCTGATGAACGGCATCAGCAAGACCGTCAGCTACGCGCATCTGATGGCCGCGTTCTCCACGCTGCCCAATCATCCGAAGAAATTCAAACGCAGCGTGCTGGAGACGACGCTCGCGCTGCTGGCCTGAGCACGGCCGGCACGCGGACCAAATCAGCCAGACCGGACGCGTCGGGCCCGTACGGTGCGCGCGACAACCGGCTGCGCATCGTTCGCGCGCGTACGGTCGCCAGCGCACACATTGAACTGGCAGGACGCGCAGGACTGACTACAATGCTTGGGTGTCCTTCACGCTTCTGTCGCGCGAAGCGGCACAGGCATTCGCTTTCGGTACTTACCCCAGGCGTACCCCAGGTCGTGTGACGTTTCAATTCCTTCATTGGAGGCATGGTCATGACGTGCCTGAACGAAAGGATTGTCGGCGCAATCATTTTTATGCTGAGCGGATATGCATTCGCGGACGGCATCGCGACCGATGCGCCCGGAACCCTGACGCTGGCGAACATCGCGCCCACCCTGCCCATGGAAGTCGTCGCGGCGATACCCGAGCCGCAACGCTACGTCTATCGCTACGAGATGGCGTATCAGAGCCGCACGCCCGGCGCGCCAGAGACGCAATTCGAGAACTTCTACAGTGCGGATGTCGCGCACGAGTACCGCTTCGCCGATGCGAAGGCGGCGGCAGGCAGCGCGCCGCCCGGTGCGGCCGGCCAGCCCGCGCAGGCGTATCTGCGCATGGGGCCGTCCACGGCGCCGCAGCTCTCGATCATGCAGATACCCAACTCCACGCTCACGCTCGGCGCGCAGCCGCAACGCCGCCTGTCGCTGATCGTTGACGACTGGGTGTTCTCCGGCACGGCGCGCGTGGCCGTGCTGCACTCGCACGACACGGGTGCGACGCTGACCGTGCGCCACGGTTTCTAGCGAGCCGCAACGAAGCCGGCGTTACGCCGAAGCGAGCGGCCCGTCGAACGACACGCGGTCGCGGCCGCCGCGTTTCGCCGCGTAGAGCGCGGCGTCGGCGAGACCATAGGCCGTGTCGAAGTCGGTGCCCGCCGCGTTGTCGCTCACGCCGAAACTCGCGGTGATGCTGCGGCTCACCGGATCCGGAAACGCGTGCGCCGCGATCGCCGCGCGCATGCGCTCGGCCAGATCGAGCGCATCGCGAATCTCGAAGCCCGGCAACACCACCGTGAACTCCTCGCCACCCACGCGGCCGATGAGACCGTGCTCGCCCAGAATCCCACGCAGGCAGTTGACGATGCCGAGAATCACCGCGTCGCCCGCCGGATGGCCGAAGTCGTCGTTGACCTTCTTGAAGTCGTCGATATCGAGCAGGATCATCACCGCGCGATCCGCGCGCAACGCCTTGACGGTGCGCTCGATCACCGCGCTGCGATTGAACACGCCCGTGAGCGCGTCGTGCGTCGCGCGATAGTGCAGTTGCTGCGTCAGCGCCTGCATCTCGCGCTCGGCGCGGTCGCTGCGCCCGATCAGGCGGCGCGTCTCGCGCATCAGGCGCTCGTAATGGCGGATCAGTTCGTCGAGCGCCTGGCGATAGGCGTTGGCATCCGCGTGCGGGTCCGCGCCGATCGCGCGCGCGCGTTCGAGCGCTTCGCTCTCGTTGCGAAACAGGTCCGGCGCATGATCGTGAGAGACCTCGCGGCGATATGCGGTGGCGTCCACGCCCGCGGTCCTCAAGTCGCCACCGGACAATCGTTGAACTGGATCGCCGTGAAGTCGGTCTGCAACTCCTCGCCGAATTCGAGGATCGTCTCGTCTTCCTCGTCGCGATACCAGTTCACCTGCACCTGATTGCCCGCCGATGCCGCGCGGTCGAGCGCGTCGAACACGCTGAACAGCATCTTCGTGCTGGAGCTGTTGAAATACGTGAGCGTGACTTCGACCGTGATGGTCGCGGCCGTGCTCGCATCGAGCCACGCGTTGAGCTGCTCGATGATCGGCGCGTAGAACGCGGCGGCGTTCTCGGGATACGACTCGCCGCGAAGCGAAAGCCATTGCTGATCGAAGCGGAAATCGATTTCCGGCGAAGTCGCCGTGGCGGCGATAAATAGGTTTTCCATTCTGTAACCGGCCCTGGTCAGATGATGGTCTTGAGGCAAAAGAGCGTGGTCTCGGGATCGTCCTCGCGCGGATAGAACGCGAATTCGAGCGGCGCGCTCGCATCGCGCGCCATCGTCAGAAAGCCCAGCCCCGCGCCCTTGCTTTCGGTCGGCGTGTCCGCGCGCAGCGACAACTTGTAGGCCTGCTTGATTTCCTCGATCGACATGGAACGCAGCGGCTCCAGCTTCTCGCGCAGATCGTTCACGGCCACCGTCGCGATCGGATTCATGCACACCATCAGATGGCGCTCGCCGTCGGCGGAAATGCACATCGCGCCTTCGCGCACCGCGCCGCCCTGCTGCCAGTTCTCGGAGAGCGCATCGGACGAGTAATGCACGATGTTCTGCGAGATTTCGATGAACGATGAGAAGATCTTGCGGCGCGTCGGCCCGCTCAGTCCGGCCACTTCCAGTTGCAGCTTCACGACCTCGCTCATGGCGGCCACGATGCTGTGGGAGAAATAGCCCTTGTGATAAAAAATCAGGTTGCGCTGACGCGCAATTTCAAAGAAACAATGGTTCTGATCCAGAATGGCAGACATATTCGTGGATTGCCTTAAACACGTGCAAAGAAAAGTGTGACGTCGTCGCGGCGCGCCTGCGCGCCTTGCCACTTGCCCAGCGCCTCGAGCAGGCGCGCCGAAATTCCGGCGGGCGTGTTCTCGCGGTCGGCAAGGATCAGTTCGAGCGCGCGGCGTTTGCCGAACGCGATCTTGCGCGGGCCGCCGATCTGATCGGTCAAACCGTCGGTCGAGACGAACAGCAGATTGCCTGGCGGCACGTCCACGGTATGCAAACCCCACGCGTAGTCGGCGAGACTGTCGACATAGCCCACGCCCATGCGGTCGCCCGCAATGCTTTCGAAGGCGTCGGCGTCGGGGCGCAATACATGCAGCGCCACGCGCGCGCCCGCGAACAGCAGTTGCGCGCGGCTCGCGTCGTACCAGAAGAACGCGGCGTCGAGACCGTCGTTGGATTGCGGCGCGTCGCCCACGCCGTTGATCTGGCCGAGCAGCGCCTTCACGCTGCGATTGACCGCCGCCAGCAGCGCGGACGGATCGCGCGGACCCAGTTGCTCCAGCGCCTGCGAAAGCGACGCCGACGCCAGCAGCGTCATGAACGCGCCCGGCACGCCGTGACCCGTGCAGTCGGCCACCGCGCCGAACCAGCCGTCGGCGAACGCGGCGAAGTGATAGAAGTCGCCGCCCACCACGTCGCGCGGTTCCCAGACGAGCGCCGCGTCGGGCAGCGTGGTCGAGAGCGTTTCGCGCGAAGCGCGCAGCATGGCTTGCTGGATCACGCTCGCATACTCGATGCTCTGCATGATCTGGCGATTCTTCTCCGCCTGCATTTCCGCGACGATGCTCAGCAGACGCAGCCCGTTGCCCACGCCCAGGAAACGGCCTTCGCGCGTGACGATGAAGCCATCCACCAGCGCCTTCTCGCCCACCTCGACGGTCTTGAACGTGAGCGCCTCGATGCTCATGTCCGCCTCGACGATCAGCGGCTCTTTGTCCATGAACGCGATGCAGCTTTTTTTATCGTAAAGCTCGCGATGAAACGGCTTGCTCATTTGCGACAGAAAAATATCGCGATTGATCAGGCCGATGGGGCGATCGTTTTCGATCACCGCCAGACTGGCCATATCGCGCCGCGAATAGAAAATCTCCATCACCAGAGAATTTGAATCCGCAGCGTCGATGGCCGGTACGTCCTGTGCCAATTCCCCGGCGCTACGCGGACCTGCTGAAAGTCCCGGACGACGAAACTGCGCAAGCGCGGGATGCATGGCTATCCGTTCCAATAAATAAGGAAAACCAGCACGCTAATGACTCTTTATGTCAGTTTCGTTACATTCGTCTGAGAAATAGCTCGAATCGATGCGTTCGCATTCGACGGCTTGCACGCTAACGTTTGCGCGTTTTTTGTCTGCTCGAAGCGGGTAATTTTGACTGCCCCGCGCACGCGGAGCCTTTTTTTGAGGGTTGCGGTGCAACACGCCTCGCGGCGCGAATGCACGATGCACCGTTAGCGGCATGCGCGCGGCGCGAATGGATTATTTCTGGAAATTAAATAAATAACGCCAGTTGGCAATCGTTAATCGCGGCGCGATTTATTTCGAAAAGAGCGAATCGCCATCTGGTTTTTTTATCAGCGATTCAAGCATGCATGTCGAGCGTCGATACGCGATTGCGGCCTTCGAGCTTGGCCTGGTACATCGCACGGTCGGCGGCGTCGAGCAGCGTCTGCGCGATGCTGGCCGCGTCGTCGCGGTTCGTTGCAGCGGAATCGGCGCGATGTGCGCGATGGGCCCGATAAGCGGAAACGCCAATCGACACGCTCAGCTCGAGGCACGCGCCGTCCTCGCTATGGACTACGATCGATTGCACCGCGCGCCGGATGCGCTCGGCCACGTTGAGCGCGTCGGGCATATCGCATTGCAGCAGCGCGACGAATTCCTCGCCGCCATAGCGCGAGATCGTGTCGCCCACGCGCACATGCTGACGCAGCGCGACGCCAATCGCCGCCAGCGCCTGGTCGCCCACCGTATGACCATGCGCATCGTTGATCTGCTTGAAATGGTCGATGTCGATGAACAGGCACGAGATCGGCTCGGCGTGATGCGCCGCGCGATACACGTCGTGATGCAGGCGCTCGTCGAAATAGTGCCGGTTCGACAGGCCCGTGAGCCGGTCGGTGATGCCGATCAGGCGCAGATGCTCGCGGTGCGCGACGTTGTCGAGACTCAGCGCGGCGACGTTTGCAAAGCGTTCGAGCAGATCGGTCGCCATGCTCGCCTCGTAACGATGCGGGTCGCCGCTCGCGAGGCACAGATAGCCGAGCACCGCGTCGTGCGCGCAGAGCGGCAGCACGATCGCGCTGCCCTTGTGCGCGCGTGCGTCGATAAAAGTGTCGCGGGTCGCCGCGTCGAGTTCGCTCGCCGGGCCCAGCCAGCAATGCGCAAGGGCGGCCTGCGCGCCGCACAGACGCGCGAGCGCCGCACCGTGGCCGCGCCCGGCTTTCAGGCACGCAGCAGCGGCTTCATGCGGCGCGTCGATCTCCAGCAGCTCGCGCAGCAACGGTTCGCGCTCATCGACCCAGAGACTGACCGACGCAAGCGCGAACACTGTGCGAAGCCGCACGAGCACGCCGTCGAGAAAAGTGCTCCAGTCGCGCGCGCCGATCAATTGCAGCTCAACGCTCTGAAAGCTTCGTAGTGTGCGCTCGTTGCGCTGCACGGTTTCGATCAGCGTAGCCAGATCGCTTGCGGCGGGGGTCGCGGAGTCGGTCAAAATGCGCGCAGGAAATGCCAAATATTACTAATTACGGCAAATTACGAAATTGCTTGAGCGATTTGCGCAATCGGTACGCGTGCACAGCGCTTCGCGGCGGGCCGTTCGTATCATGCGACCGTGCGGGCGATCCCTTACAATGAGCCGCTTTCGGGCCGCGTTGCCGGGCGCGCTTGTCGTTCGTTCACGGCGCGTTTATCGTCGGCCCGACGTCTGCCTTTCTCCCGCCTCGCCATGAATCGTGATATCGAACGCGCGCTCGACGCCGCGCAACAACACGCCGCCGCCGGGCAAACCGACGACGCCGCGCGTCTCCTGCAAGACGTCCTGAACCACGCGCCCGATCACGGCGAAGCACTCGAAGGTCTCGGCTATCTCGCCGCGCGTCAGGGCGATCACGCGCGCGCCGCCGATTATCTCGTGCGTGCGGCGGCCAATATGACGATGTCGACGGAGCAATTGCATTTCGCCGCGCAGGTCTGCCAGCTCGCGCAGCGTCACGCCGATGCACTCGCGCTTTACGAACGCGCACTCGCGCGCTCGCCGCATCACGCGGAATCGGTGCTGGGCGTGGCGATGGCGCTGATTCGTCTGGAGCAGCCGGCGCGCGCGCTGGCCACGATGGAGCAACTCTGCAAATTGCAGCCGCGCTCGCCCGAAGCGCATTACAACCGCGGCACGCTGCTCGGCACCATGGCGCGCTACAACGAGGAACTCGACGCGTACCGGCACGCCATCGCGCTCAATCCGCGCTTCGTGCTCGCGCATGTGAATCTGGGCGTGGCGCTGCGCGATCTCGGGCGTTTCGACGAGGCGATGCAGCAGTTCAAGAAGGCGCTCAGCATCGATCCGAACGATGCGGGCGCGCGCACGAATCGCGCGCAGACCAATTTGCTGCGCGGCGAATTCGAGCACGGCTGGCGCGAATACGAATGGCGCTGGCGCGACGGCAGCCAGGATCACGGCTTCCCGGCGCAGACGCTCTGGACCGGCGCGCAGCCGGTCGCGGGCAAGACGCTGTTCGTGCATCACGAACAAGGTTATGGCGACACGCTGCAATTCCTGCGTCTCGTCGATCGGTTGAGCGCGGCGGGCGCGCGCGTCGTGCTGCGCGTGCAGGACGCGCTGTTGCCGCTTCTGCGCGGCTATCGCGGCGCGGCCGAGGTGATCGGCGAAGCGGACGCAGCACCGCCGTTCGACTATCACATCCCGCTGTTGAGCCTGCCTTTCGTGCTGAAATTGCGCGCGGCCGATCTGGCCGCGACTGCGCCGTATCTCGATGCCAACGTGGATACCGCGCCATGGAACGACGTGCTCGCCGATAACAACGGCAGCAGTGATGGCAGCAGCGAGCGCAAACCCAACATCGGCATCGTCTGGTCGGGCAGCCGCACGCATCTGAACGACCGCAATCGTTCTATGACGCTCGAACAGCTCTTGCCGCTCTTCGACGCCGACGCGCGCTTTTTCGCGCTGCAACCGGATATCCGCGAGCGTGATCGCGACACACTCGCGCAACTCGAACAACGCGGCGTGCTGCGCGACGTGTCGGCGCGCCTTTCGAATTTCGCCGACACCGCCGCGTTCATTTCACGGCTCGATCTTGTGATCAGCGTGGATACGGCCGTGGCGCATCTCGCAGGCGCGCTCGGCAAGCCGGTGTGGATCGCGCTGCCCTTCATGCCCGACTGGCGCTGGCAACTCGCGCGCAGCGATACGCCGTGGTACGCGAACGCGCGCCTGTTTCGCCAGACGCGGCGCGACGACTGGTCGAACGTGGTCGGCGAGTTGCGCGCCGCGCTCGACGCGCTGCCGCGCGACTGATTCGGCGCGAGGCTTGACGCTCACGCGTGCAGCTTGAGACCTTTCACGGCCTTGTCGACGGCCTTCTTCGGCCCGTGCAACGCGATGCCCACGAGATTCAGATGGTCCGCGTCCTCGGCGCGAAACACCTCGCGATTGGCGGCGTCGTGGCCCGTCGAGAACATCGCGTGCACATAGGGCACGATCCGCACCTCGCGCGAAATCGCCTGGCGATGCGCGGCCTGCAAGCCCGGCAGATCGGCGGTGAACACCATCATCGGCTGGCCGAGCATGCGGCCGTACCGACGCCCGGCGGCGTCCTCGTACGGTTCGCCCAGCGCGTCGGGCGCGGCGGCGGCCACGCCGGTCGCGAGAAACGCGACCACATTGAGCTTTTGCCAGACGGCGAGATCGTCGCGCACGATCAGGGCCACTTTCGTATCGAACATGATTGCATCCGGAATGAACAAGCCGCCCATGATCGGCGACGTCCGGGGCATCAGTCTGGAACGTTTGTGCACATGCGCCGGTAGGCGGCGGGCGTCATCCGGTAGGCGCGGCGGAACCAGCGTCCGAGGTGGCTCTGATCGGCGAAACCGACTTCCGCCGCGACCTGCGCGGGCGTGCGCCCCGCCGCCAGCAGACGGCGCGCGGCGCGCAGCCGCAAGCGCACCAGATACGCGTGCGGCGACGTGCCGAACGCGCGCTGAAACAGCCGCGTGAGCCGGAAACGGTCGATGCCCGCGATCTGCACGAGGTCGTCGAGGCCGAGGTTGCCGTCCATGTGCGCGTGCAGCGCGTCGCGCACGCGCGCGATCGCGGGCGGCGCCGCGCTGCTGTTCAGGTGAGCGGCATCGGCCAGTGTCTCGCGCAACTGGCCGCCGAGCAGCATCAGCAGGCGGTCGAGCGACTGGTCGCGCGCGAGGCGGCCCTCGTCGCCGTAGATCGCGAGAAAGGCCTGACGAATCGACTCGACGAGCGCGCGGTCGTCCACGAGCGTCTGGCCGAACGCGGCCTCCACGCGGCCGAGGCCGGGCAGGTCGAGCCGCTGCGCCGCGTGCGCGACCCACGTCTGCGGCAGGTAGAGCATCGCGTAGGTGAAGCCCTCGGTCTCGGGCGCGTGGCCGTCGTGCAACGCGCCCGGCTCGATCAGGATCGCGCGGCCCGGCACGCTCGTGTGCAGCGCGCGATGGCACTGGAAACGCTGGACGCCCTGCTCCGTGTAGCCGATCAGCATGTCGTCGTGATCGTGCGGATCGTAGGCGTGGCCGCTGAAATGCGCGCGCAGGCCTTCGATGCCCGTCTCGGCGTCGCGGCGCGCGACGAGCCAGTTGCCGTCCACGCTTGCATCGGCGTTCGCATCGGTCATCGCGTTCGTCATGATGGGCGGGAATCCTCGTCTTCGGCAGCGGAATCAGCTAACCAGTTTACGTCAGCCGCGCGCGCCCTCGTGTTACAGAACGCTTTCGGCGCGGCAGGCGGATGGAACTCCGCGCGCGGCGCGCGGGTCCGTCAAGGTATCGCACTTGCTCACAGAGAACGTTCACGTTCAACCGAAGCGAAATCATGCCGACGAATACCCCCGCAAGCACCGCGAACCAGGCCGCCAAGCTGCCCGCCGATCCGCACACCGCCCAGAACCCGCAAGCCGCGCCGCGCGCGAGCGCGTCGGCCGCCGGCGAACATCCCGCGCCGCCCTGCACGCTCGTGATCTTCGGCGCGGGCGGCGACCTGACGAAACGCCTGCTGATGCCGGCGATCTACAACCTCGCTGTCGACGGTCTGCTCGACGGCGGCATGCAGATCATCGGCGTCAATCACGGCGAGCGCGCCACCGACGCCTGGCGCAACGACCTGCACGACGCACTCGCGCAATTCGCCGCCGACAAGGCCAGCACCTTTCACGCCGGCAAGCTCGACGAACGCGCGTGGGACTGGGTCGCGCAGCGTCTGCACTACATGGCCGGCGACTTCGAGGACGACGCGCCTTATCAGCAGCTCGCACAAAAGCTCGACGGCGAAAAACGCGGCAATGTCGTGTTCTATCTCGCCGTGGGCGCGCGCTTTTTCAAGCCGATCATCGAGCGGCTCGGCAAGGCGGGTCTGCTCAAACAGGACGGCGATGGCGACAAGAATGGCGATCAAGGCAGCGGCCCGTTCCGCCGTATCGTGATCGAAAAGCCCTTCGGCACCGACCTCGCCACCGCGCGCGATCTGAACCAGCATCTGCTGCGTTTCGCGCAGGAATCGCAGGTCTATCGCATCGACCATTTTCTCGGCAAGGACACCGTGCAGAGCATTCTCGCGGTGCGCTTCGCGAATGCGATGTTCGAGCCCATCTGGCGGCGCGAATATATCGACAGCGTGCAGATCACGGCGTCGGAAGTGATCGGCGTGGAAGGACGCGGCAGCTTCTACGAGCCGACCGGCGCGTTCCGCGACATGGTGCCGAACCATCTGTTCCAGTTGCTCGGCATGATCGCGATGGAGCCGCCGAACTCGTTCGACGCGGAGTCGGTGCGCAACCGCAAGGCCGAGATCTTCGACGCACTGCAGCCACTCAAACGCGAGGACGTGGTGTTCGGGCAATACGCGAAAGGTCCGGCGGGCGCGGCGTATCGCGACGAACCGAACGTGGCGAAGGACAGCACGACGCCCACTTATGCGGCCGCGCGCGTGCATATCGACAACTGGCGCTGGGCGGGCGTGCCGTTTTATCTGCGTACCGGCAAGCGGCTCGCAGCGCGGCACACGGAAATCTCTGTGCAACTCAAGAGCGTGCCGTTCCGGCTGTTTCGCGACACGCCCGTCGACGCGCTCACGCCGAACGTGCTGACGCTGCGCATCGACCCGACGCACGGCACGCGCTTCGATTTCAACGTGAAGGTGCCGGGGCCGGTCATGCGAGTGGGCCCGGCGTATTCGTCGTTCGACTACAACCAGTTCTTCGCGGAGCAGGCCAACGTCGGCTACGAGACGCTGCTGTACGACTGCATGCTCGGCGACCAGACGCTGTTCCAGCGCGCCGACAGCATCGAGTCCGCGTGGGCCGCCGTCGATGGCGTGCTGCATCCGCGCGGCGCGCCGATACCGGTGCACGACTATCCCGCAGGCAGCGCCGGCCCCGCCGAAGCCGACGCGCTGCTCGCTCGCGACGGACGCGCCTGGCGCGCGCTCGCTGCGGACGAGCCCGCAAGCTCATAAACTCGAGTTATCGCACGGACGAACCATGGAGGAGCGAGTGGCAACAGCACGAAAAACAACGACGCCGAGTACGTCGGGTACGCGGAAAGCAACGGCGAAGCGCGCTACGGCGGTTAAAAAGACCAGCTCGAAGCAAACCGTGGCGAAGCAAGCCCCCGCCAGACGCACGCGCGAGCCCGAAAACATTCTCGCCATCGACATCGGCGGCACCGGCCTGAAAGCGGCCATCATCGACGCGAACGGCACCATGCGGACCGACCGCGTGCGCGTGGCGACGCCACATCCGTGTCCGCCGGATCTGCTGGTCGAGACCCTGCATACGCTCGTTCAGCCGCTGGTCGAGCAATATCCGCCGCAGCACATTTCGATCGGCTTTCCGGGCTTCGTGCGCGACAACCGCGTGCTCACGGCGCCGCATCTCGGCGTGGACGGCTGGAACGACGTGCCGCTCGCGCGGCTGCTCGGCGAGCGGCTCGGCGTGGCGTCGGTGCGCATGATCAACGATGCGGAAATGCAGGGTTTCGCCGCCATCGAAGGACGCGGCCTCGAATTCGTGCTGACGCTCGGCACGGGCGCGGGCACCGCGCTGTTCCGCGACGGCGAGCTGATGCCGCATCTCGAACTCGCGCATCATCCGGTCAGCAAGAAGCACGCGTATGACGAATATATCGGCGACGCGGCGCGCAAGAAGGCGGGCAACAAGCGCTGGAACGCGCGCGTCGAGAAGGTGATCGGCATTCTCGAATCGCTCGTGCATTACGACAAGCTCTGGATCGGCGGCGGCAATGCCGAACGGCTCACTTTCACGCTGCCGCCGAACGTGGCGACCGTGCCGAACGATCGCGGCATCGAGGGCGGCGCGCGGCTATGGCATCCGCGCTCGATGCGCGAGACGCGGCAGTTGGCCGCCGCAACGCAGCGCACCGGCGAATTCGAGTAGACGCCGACTGCCCGATCGACCGCGCGCGGCCGCGCTTACCAGCGCAGCAGCCGCGGCCCGAGCCACGCGCCGATGGCGGCGGGCAGCAACATGCCGATCGCGTACCAGACGCTCCAGAACGCCGGGCTCATCTCCGGGCAATGCGCGCAGTAGGCGATGGTCGCCAGCGCGCTCGCGAACAGTCCGGCGGCGGCGCCCGCCACGCGCGGGCGCGTCGGCGCGAGACCGCGCGCGGCCCAGAACACCGCCGCGAACGTGGGCACCGACAGCAGCACGATATTGAACGGACAGGTGCGCCACGAGAGGCCGAGCACGAGCGTCGCGCGCTGCGCGGGTTCGGCTGCGCCGAGCGTGATCCAGCCGCCCGCCCACACGGCCACGAACGGCACGACCAGCAACGCCCACGCATAACCGCCACGCACACCGGGACGGCCGACACGGCTCACCGCGAGCGCCGCCGCCAGCGCCACGCAAACCGGAAACGCGAGCTTGGCCCAGAAGATCGGCGTCTGCGCGACCGTCAGCAGATCGTGGCGCACACCGAACACGATGCTCATCAGCACGAGCGAACCCGCGAAACCCAGCGGCAGCGCGCGCGCGAAGCGGCGCAGCACGACCTTGCGGTCCACTCTGGCGACGCCCGTCGACAGCAGGCTGATCAGGTCGTCGGTTTTCATTGCGCCCCCCGGATGCGCGCGGCGAGCGCCTTGAGGCCGCGGTGGATGCCCACTTTCACCGCCGATTCCGAAAGCCCCGTGAGCTTCGCCGTCTCCACCACCGACATGCCTTCGAGCTTCACATGCACGATGGGCAGGCGCTGCTTGTCCGGCAACTGGTCGAGCAGCTTGCCGATGTCGCGGCGCGCCTGCGCCGGTTCGTCGTCGGGCGTGGCGAACAGATCGGCATGGTCGTCGAGCGGATCGTTGAGCGATTCGCGGCGCGCGCGCGAGCGGAAAAAGTCCATCAGTTTGTAGCGGGCGATCGCATGCACCCAGGCCGTGAGCGGTTCGTCGGGACGCCACGTGTGACGCGCGTTGTGCACCGCGAGCAGGATTTCCTGCACGAGATCTTCGACGTCGTCGTGCAATTGCGGAATGCGGCGGCGCAGATAGCCGCGCAAATGACGCGTCAACTCTTGCAGGAAGCTGCGATAAGCGTCCGCGTCACCTTCCAGTCCGCTGACGAAGAGCGCTTTGAGACGGATTTCCGCGGGATACAAAGGGCGTCCTGGGCTGTCGCAGCGGTCGGTTGGCGTGACGGGAGCGCCCGCCTGGTGAAAGCTTGCAACGGGCTTGCGGCTGGCCGAACCCGCGTGTAATACGGGTTCGATGCTCCGAGCGTAGCCGAACCCGTTGCGCATCGCAATAGCGCCCGCGCCGACGCCGTCGCCACCTCCGCTGTCGGGTTCCTGCATCCGCCATCGCTTTGCCGCTTTTGCCCAGCTCACCTTGTTGATGCTCCGTATTCGTTCGCCCATACGCCGCTCGCTCGCGCGTGCTGTGTCGACGTAATTCGTCGCGGGCGGCGCGCCGGTTACACGCGGCGTGAATTGAATCGCGCGGCGCAGCGCGGCACGCGCGAAAATTTTTCACGCGCGCTGTAACCGGCGAAGCGCACGCGGCGAATTCACCGTAACCGCAACGCACTTGCCCCACGAGGAATTCGCCATGGGACCGACCACCGGAACGCCGAACGCCATCGAGCACACCACGCCGCCAGCGTCGCCTGCGGCGCGCCGAGAACGCCCGATTCATCCGCTCTGGCTGCGCGTCACGCACTGGCTCAACGCGCTCGCGGCGCTCGTCATGATGTTCTCGGGCTGGCGCATCTACGACGCCTCGCCGGTGTTTCGCGGCGTCGTCATTCCGCCGTCGATCACGCTGGGCGGCTGGCTCGGCGGCGCGCTGCAATGGCATTTCGCGGCGATGTGGCTGCTGTTCTTCAACGGCCTCGTCTATCTCGGCCTGAATCTCGCGAGCGGCCGCCTGTTCGCGAAGTTCTTGCCGCTGAGTCCGCGCGCCGTGCTGCGCGATCTGCGCGCCGCGCTCGCGGGCAAGCTCTCGCACGCCGACCTGCGCGAGTACAACGCCGTGCAGAAGCTCGCGTATCTCGTCGCCATCGGCGATCTGATCGTGCTGGTGCTGTCGGGTCTCGCGATCTGGAAGTCGGTGCAGTTTCCCGTGCTGCGCGAACTGATGGGCGGCTACGACCGCGCCCGCGTGGTGCACTTCTGCGCGATGGCGCTTCTCGCGGCGTTCGTCGTGGTTCACGTGACGATGGTCGCGCTCGTGCCGCGCTCGCTGCTCACGATGTTGCGCGGACGCTGAACGCCGCGCCGTTTCGCGAAACCGGCATCGAGATTTCCATAAGGATTCCAAATGAATACGAAGAATACGCGCATCGTCACCGTGGACCGCGCGGCGATTCTCACCGACGCGCGCCGCGCGATCGACAAGCTCGACATGCCCGCGCGGCGTCTGTTCGGCAAGCGCCTGCTCACGCTCGGCGGCCTCTCGATGCTGACCGGCTGTTCGATCACCGACGACGCCTCGGTCAACACGCTGCTTGGCGCCGTGTCGCGTCTGAACGACCGCGTGCAGGCGTTCATCTTCAATCCGCACCAGCTCGCGCCGACTTATAGCGAAGCGCAGATCACGCGGCCGTTTCCGTTCAACGCGTTCTATAGCGAGGATCAGGCGCCCGTGGTGGATGGCGGCAGCTACCGGCTCAAGCTCGGCGGGCTCGTGAGCGGCCAGCGCGTGTGGACGCTGCCCGAACTCTACGCGTTGCCGCGCGCCGATCAGATCACGCGGCATATCTGCGTGGAAGGCTGGAGCGCAATCGGGCGCTGGGGCGGCACGCCGTTCGGCGACTTCCTGCGCCGCGTGGGCGCGGACACGAGCGCGCACTACGTGGCCTTTCGCTGCGCCGACGATTACTACGAAAGCATCGACATGGCCACGGCGCTGCATCCGCAGACGCTGCTCGCGTTCGATTATGACGGCCAGCGTCTGCCCGCCAAATACGGCTATCCGATGAAGCTGCGCATGCCGACCAAGCTCGGCTACAAGAACCCCAAGCACATCGTCGAGATTGTCGTCACGAACACATATCCGGGCGGTTACTGGGTCGACCAGGGCTACAACTGGTTCGGCGGTTCGTGACGCTTCGCTATTTTCGCCTCGTTTTTTTCACCTCGTTTTTTCACTCCGCTTTGCGCGGTACATTTCACTCACCAGGAGCACGCTCATGAAGAAGATCACGATCGCCGCACTCGCCGCCGTTTCCCTCGCCGCCACGCTGGGCCTGAGCGCGGGCAGCGCCTTCGCGCAAAGCAACGGCGCGATGTCGAACGACGCCATGTCGAAAGACAGCATGCAGAAGGACACGATGGGCAAGGACGCCATGTCGAAGGACGACATGGGCAAGGGCGGCGCGATGTCCCACGACAAGGCCAGCAAGCCGATGAAGAAGGACAGTGCCATGGGGATGGACCACGGCGCATCGGGCGCGATGTCGAAGTAAGTATCGAAATAAGCGCCACGCGCAGGTCACGTCGCCAGCCGCGCTCCCCGCTCACGCGGGAGCGCAGTTTTTTTTGCCCGCTTGATCGCCTGGCCGGGCCTCCCGCGGGGCATCCTTAACATGCACATCTGAAATCTTTATACGAAATCACTATTTAAATTGCGCATGACGCGGTGATAGGCTGCATTCGATCGGCGGCGTGGCGTTCGTGCGCGCCGCGCTCTCCCCCAACACGACAATGCGCGCCGGCGGCGATCCGGCGTCCGCCAGCCCAGGAGTCACGATGAGCGTCGAATTCATAGGCATGATCCAGCAGCGCAAGGTATCTGAAACCCATCTTGCGCAAGGCCCCGCAATCGACGTCGACTATGTGCGCCAGTTCGCGCAGGCGCACGAAAACGCCGGATTCGACCGCATTCTCGTGCCGCACAGCTCCGTGAGCCCGGACGCCACGCTCACCATCGCCTACGCCGCGAGCGTGACCTCGCGCGTGCATTTCATGCTCGCGCACCGTCCCGGCTTCGTCGCGCCGACGCTCGCCGCGCGCCAGCTTGCCACGCTCGATCACTTCTCGGGCGGCCGTCTCGCGGTCCACTTCATTTCGGGCGGCAGCGACACCGACCAGCGCCGCGACGGCGACTTCCTCACGCACGACGAACGCTACGCGCGCACCGACGAGTATCTGCAGATCCTCAAGCGTGTCTGGACCGAGGAGAAGCCGTTCGATCACACGGGCCGCTTTTATCGCTTCGAGCAGGCGCATTCGGAAATCAAGCCGCGCCAGCAGCCGCACGTGCCGATCTATTTCGGCGGCGCGTCGGCGGCCGCGCTCGAAGTCGCGGGCAAGCACGCCGACGTCTACGCGCTGTGGGGCGAATCGCAGCAGCAAGTGAAGGAACTGATCGATCGCGTGCGCGGCGAAGCGGCCAAACATGGCCGCAGCGTGCGCTTCTCGGTGTCGTTCCGCCCGATTCTCGCCGACACGGAAAAGGCCGCGTGGGCGCGCGCCGAGCACATCCTCGAAGCAACGCGCCGTCTGCGCGCCGAACAGGGCGTCGCGGCCGGCGGCCCGTTGCAGAGCGAAGGCGCGCGGCGTCTGCTCGCGGCGAGCGGCGACGGCGTGCGCGCCGACGATCGGCTGTGGACCGCCGTCGCGAAGGAAATCGGCGGACGCTCGAATTCGACCGCGCTCGTCGGCACGCCCGAGCAGGTCGCGCAGACGCTCGCCGAGTATCACGCGCTGGGCGTCACGACCTTCCTGATTCGCGGCTTCGATCCGCTCGAAGACGCCATCGACTATGGCCGTGTGCTGATTCCGGCCACGCGCGAACTGACCTCGCGCTTGACCGCTTCAAAAGCGGTGTCGAAGGCGGCTTGATCGACGAACCGGAACGCATCATGACCACCACGCTCGATATCGCCCAGGATTTCCGCCAGCCGCCCGTGCGCCGCTTCTGGTTCGACGACGACACCGCCGCCAGCGCGCGCAGCGTCGCCGAAGAACGCCGTCATCGCCAGGAACGGCTCGCGGGCGCGTTTCGCCTGTTCGCACGCTACGGCTTCGATCAGGGGCTCGCGGGCCACATCACCGCGCGCGACCCCGAATGGCCCGACCACTTCTGGGTCAATCCGCTCGGCCTGCACTTCGGGCGCATCCGCGTCTCGGACCTGCTGCTCGTGAACCGGCACGGCGAGATCGTGGTCGGTCACGGCCCCGTCAATCAGGCCGCCTTCGCGATTCACGCCGCCATCCACGAAGCGCGCCCCGACGTGGTAGCCGCCGCCCACACGCACTCGCTCTACGGCAAGGCGTGGTCGACGCTCGGCCGCACGCTCGATCCGCTGACCCAGGACGCCTGCTCGTTCTACGAGGACCACGCGCTGTTCGACGATTTCCAGGGCGTCGTGCTCGATACCGGCGAAGGCGCGCGCATTGCCGCCGCGCTCGGTCAGCACAAGGCCGCGATCCTCAAGAATCACGGCATCCTGACCGCCGGCCCGAGCGTGGAGGCCGCCGCGTGGTGGTACATCGCGCTCGACAACGCCTGCCACGCGCAACTGCTCGCCGAAGCGGCGGGCACGCCGCAGCGCATCCCGCACGACGTGGCCGCGCTCACGCATCAGCAGGTGGGCCGCCCCGGCGGCGCGCAATACGCGTTCGAGAGCCTTTACGCGGGCCTCGTCGCCGCCGAACCGGAGTTGCTCGACTGATGGCGATCCACAAACTGCGTCACTTCGTCGGCGAGATCGCGTGTCTCGTCGACGAAGCGCCCGAAGAACCTGCGCTGATCGAACGCGGCCTCACCGCCTTGCGCGATCTCGTACGCGACGACGACTGGCTGCCCGACGCGTTCGCGCAACCTTCGCCCGAGCGCTATTGCCAATATCTGCTGCACGCCGACGCGCGCGAACGCTTTTCGGTCGTGAGCTTCGTCTGGGGGCCGGGTCAACGCACGCCCGTGCACGACCATACGGTGTGGGGGCTCATCGGCGTGCTGCGCGGCGCGGAGTATGCGCAGGCGTACCGGCGCGACGCGCAGGGCGCGCTGCGCGAAGACGGCGCGGAAGTGCGTCTCGCGCGCGGCGACGTGGAAGCGGTCTCGCCCGCCATCGGCGACATTCATCGCGTGCGCAACGCCTTCGACGACCGCGTGTCGATCAGCATCCACGTGTACGGCGCGAACATCGGCGCGGTGCGCCGCGCGACCTATCCCGCCGACGCGCCGCCCAAACCGTTCATCTCCGGCTATTCGAACGACCTTCTCCCGAACCTCTGGGACCTCAGCAAGGAACACCCCGTCACATGAAGTCATTTCCCACGCGCAGCCTTCACGACGTGCGCGCCGCCCTGCTCGCGAAACGCGAAATCGCCCTGCTCGACGTGCGCGAGGAAGATCCGCACGCGCAATGCCACCCGTTGTTCGCGGCGAACCTGCCGCTCGCGAAACTCGAACTCGATGCGTGGACCAAACTGCCGCGCCGCAACGTGCCGATCATCCTGCTCGACGACGGCGAAGGCTTCGCCGAACGCGCGGCGCAGCGGCTCGACGCGCTCGGTTATACCGATGTCGCGCTGCTCGAAGGCGGTCTGCGCGGCTGGATCGATGCGGGCGGCGAGGTGTTTCGCGACGTCAACGTGCCGAGCAAGGCGTTCGGAGAATTCGTGGAAGCGCAGCGTCATACGCCGTCGCTGTCCGCCGAGTCCGTCGATGCGCTGCTGCGCAGCGGCGCCGACGTGGTGGTGCTCGACGCGCGCCGCTTCGACGAATACCGCACCATGAACATTCCCGGCAGCATCAGCGTGCCGGGCGCGGAACTCGCGCTGCGCGCCCGCGCGCTCGCGCCCAATCCGGCCACGCGCGTGATCGTCAATTGCGCGGGGCGCACGCGCAGCATCATCGGCGCGCAATCGCTCGTGAATGCGGGGCTGCCGAATCCGGTCGCCGCGCTGCGCAACGGCACGATCGGCTGGACGCTCGCGGGACAGACGCTGGAGCACGGCAGCGCGCGCCGCTTCGACACACACGCGGGCCGCGACGACGCCACGCTCGACACGTCGCAACGCGCGGCGCGCACGCTGGCCGACCGCGCGGGCGTGGGCCGCACGACGATCGCCGAAGCCGCGCGCTGGGCGGCGGACACGCAGCGCACGACTTATCGCTTCGACGTGCGCACGCCCGAGGAATACGAACACGCGCATGCGGGCGGCTTCGTCGGCGCGCCCGGCGGTCAGCTCGTGCAGGAAACGGAAATGTTCGCGCCGGTGCGCGGCGCGCGCGTGGTGCTGTTCGACGACGACGGCGTGCGCGCGAACATGACGGCGTCGTGGCTCGCGCAGATGAATCACGATGTGTATGTGATCGACGATGCGTCGTCCGCCGACCTCGATGCGCACGGCGCGTGGCAAGCACAAAAACCGTTACCCGCGCCCGTGACGTCGATCACGCCCGAGGCACTCGCGGCGCGGCTCGCCGAAGCGGATCACGGCACCGTGGTGCTCGATTTCACGTCGAGCGCGAATCACGTGAAGGCGCATATTCCGGGCGCGTACTGGACGCTGCGTTCGCATCTCGCGCCCGGTTTCGCCGATCTGCGCGCGTTGCCCGACGCGAAGCGTTACGTGGCCGTGTGCATGACGAACGCGCTTGCGCCGTTCGCGGCGCCCGACATCGCCGCGCTCACGGGCAAGCCCGTCGAGGTGCTGGAAGGCGGCACGTCGGCGTGGATACGCGCGGGGCTGCCGGTGGAGGAAGGCGAAGCGACGCTGGCCTCGCCGCGCATCGACCGCTATCGGCGTCCGTATGAAGGCACCGGCAACGCCCGCGAGGCGATGAACGCGTACCTCGAATGGGAGTACGGACTCGTCGATCAACTCGGGCGCGACGGCACGCACGGGTTCTTCGTGATTTGAGCAGTGTGTTTTGAGGCTGGAAAACAAGGCTCGAAATGAGCCTTGTCCGTCATGCCGCTTTAGCGATGCGCGCCGCCTTGAAGCGGCGCGCGATACTTTGTGCAAGCACCGCAAGCGCCGATTCCATACGCCCGATTGCGCGCGAACGCACGATCCACACTGCGATTTCCGGCTTGAAATCGGCGATCTGCACGACATCGAGTCGATCCGCGTGCGCGCTCGCGGTCACGAGCGGCTGCGGCACGAGGCCGAGACCCACGCCGTCGGCGACCAGCCCGAGCTGCAATTCCGCGCCCAGCGTTTCAAGGTTCAGCCGCAGCGAATGGCCCTGCGCGGCGAGCGCGTGCTGCAAGCCCGCGCGAAAGCCGCAGCCGTCCGGATTGAGCACCCAGCCATACGCCTGGCACTCCGCCAGCGTATGCGCGCGCCGCTTGAGCAAGCCTTTTTGCGCGACCACGGCGAGCTTGAGCGTGCCGAGCATCTCGCCCGCCAGCGTCTCGGGCAGCGCACGATTCGCGGGCAGCAGCACCACGGCGGCATCGAGTTCGCCGTCTTCCACTTTTTGCAGCAGCGGTGCGCCCCAGCCGGTCGACACCCGCGCCTGCAATTCGGGATGCGCCGCGCGCAGCGCCTGCAGCGCGTCGAGCATGGCGATGTCGGCGACCGTTTGCGCGACGCCGAGGCGCAGCACGCCCGCGAGCGGCGCGCCGTCGTTCACGAGCTGGCGCAGCGCGTCGACTTCGCGCTGGATCGCGCGGCATTGTTCGTAGACCGTGCGGCCCATCGGCGTGGCGCGCAACGGCTTGGTGTTGCGGTCGAGCAGCGCGACGCCCAGCGCTTCCTCGAAGTTCTGGATGCGGCGCGTGACGGCGGGTTGAGTCAGTTCGAGCGCTTCGGCGGCCTGGCTCAGCGATTCGCTGCGCACGACGGCCACGAAGGCTTCGATCTCGTCGAGTTTCATGAATGGAGTTCCTGCGAAATGCATCTGACGTGCACAAGCTTAGCCGCAATGACCGCTCGGGTTCAAGCTCGGCCTACCGCTTCTTGCATATTTAGATAGAAGAACAATGCGTTTGCGTTATGACGATGCGCTGCTTATCGTGGGGCCATTCCCATCTGTTCAGCTATCGAGGATCGCTCCATGCGCCGTTCCGCTTCACGCTTTCGCTTCGTTCACACCGCGGTCGCCGCGCTCGCGGCGTCGTTCGCCTGTTTCGCCGGCACGGCGCATGCGCAGACCACGCTCAAGGTCGGCGATCAGCAATTGCAGACGCGCGGCATTCTGGAAGCATCGGGTCAATTGAAGGACGTGCCGTACAAGATCGAGTGGTTCAACTTTCCGGCCGCGCAAACGCTCGGCGAAGCGCTCAACGCGGGCGCGATCGACGTGGGCGGTCTCGGCGACGCGCCGCTCATCTTCGCGTACGCCGCCGGGGCGCGCATTCGCGCGGTCTCCGCCACGCGCTCGGTACCCGTCGATCTCGCGATCCTCGTGAGCGCGTCGTCGCCGATCCGCGATGCCGCCGATCTCAAGGGCAAGCGCATCGCCACCACGCGCGGCTCGATCGGCCATTACCTCGCCGTGGCCACGCTGGAGCGCGCGCATCTGAAACTCAGCGACGTGACGTGGGCCTTCATGCAGCCCGCCGACGCGAAAGCCGCGCTTGCTTCCGGCACCGTCGACGCATGGTCCACGTGGGACCCGTACGTGGCGCTGGCCGAGTCGCGCGATCACGACCGCAGCATCGCGAACGGCGTGGGCGTCTCGTCGGGCCTGAGCTTCGAGGCCGCGACCGACGAAGCGATCCGCACCAAACACGCCGAAATCGCCGACTTCGTGCAGCGCGTGGCGGCAGGCCAGCGCTGGGCGCTCGCGCATCCGGACGAAGTCGCGGCCATTCAGTCGCGCGTGACGGGCCTGCCCGCCGACGTGCTCAAGACCGTTTATCAGCGCGCGCAACTGCAACCGGTGGCCATCGACAGCAGCCTGATCGCCGAGCAGCAGCGCACCACCGACCTCTATCACCGCGCCGACGTCATCAAGACCCGGATCGACGTCGCGCCAGGTTTCAATCAGCAATTCCCCTTAAACACGCATTAAAACGGCTTTAAAAGCGGACCCTGGCAGCGCGCCGAAAACCGTCAACCCCGCGGCAGGGCCTTGTTGCAGAAGGGCGACAGCGCGTCGATTTCATTACAGGAATTTAAATTGTTCGAAATATCATTGCGCCACTTTCAGCGCGCTGGACTCCGCCGGCGCGCACGGGTTATCCAGATCCGACCGCTAGCGCGCCTGCCGCGCGGCGATCCAGACGAATAGAAACGGGGAAGACATGAAAAAGACCACCGCGGCGCTCGGCGTCGCACTGCTGGCCGCATCGGCCCAATCGGCATTCGCACAGAGCTCGGTCACGCTCTACGGTCTCGTCGATACGGCGGTGCGTTACCAGACCAACGCCAATTCGAACAACGACGGCCTCGTCGAAATGCGCGAAGGCGTCGTGACGCCGAGCCGCTGGGGCCTGAAGGGCACGGAAGATCTGGGCGGCGGCACGTCGGCCATCTTCAAATTGGAAAACCAGTTCAATCTGTTCAACGGCAAGCTCGCGAACTCGAACAACCAGTTGTTCCAGCGTAACGCGTACGTCGGCCTTTCGAACACGAAGTACGGCACGCTGACCTTCGGTCGCCAGCAAACGCCGTTCTTCGACGAAATGGGCAACACGTTCGACCCGCTGACCGTCGCCGACTACTGGCAGGACAGCTGGGCATACAACCCGGTCGGCCCGTTCCTCTTCACGAACAACTCGGCGAAGTACACGAACACGATCGCCGGCCTGCACGTCGAAGCGATGTACGGCTTCGGCGGCGTCGCGGGCAGCACGGGCGAGAACTCGATGTACGGCTTCACGGCTTCGTACGCGTTCGGTCCGGTGCAAGGTCTCGTGGGCTTCCAGCAGAACGACGTCTCGGGCAAGAAGTTCAACATCGCCAACGTGGGCCTCGTCTACACGGTCGTGCCGTCGGTGCGTCTGCTGGCCGGCTGGCTGCATTCGCAGGACAACACGGGTACGGTCGACCAGGCGCAGCAACAGGTCAGCGGCGCGCCCGCCCTGATTTCGAGCCAGAACCGTATCGACGACAACTTCTACGTCGGCTCGACGTGGCAAGCCACGGCGCCGCTGGCGATCACGCTGGCCGGCTACTACGGTCACGCGCGCAATGCCGCGCTGGCTGACGGCGGTTACGGCGTCGGTATCAACTACTCGGCCACGCTGCTCGCCGAGTACTCGCTCTCGAAGCGCACGGAAGTCTACGGCACGGTCGACTTCACGCGCGGCACGGGCGCTTACCTCGCCGACTACCCGGGTCGCAACAACCAGACCGGCGTTGCAATCGGTCTGCGCAACATCTTCTGATGACGCGGCGCCCGCGATGGGCGCCGGGTTCGAAGACGTAAAAAAACCGCCCGCGTTGCAAAACGCGGGCGGTTTTTCTTTGGGCTTTTCTTTTGGCTTTGCGCTCGGCTTACTGCACCGCGCTGTCACGCTGCACAACCACCGTGTCGTTCGACGTCGCCGAGCGGGCGGCGCGTTCGGCGAAGGCCTGAATATCCATCTCGTCGTAACCGATGAAGCGGCTCTTCTTCACGAGACGATAGCCGAGCCACATCAGCGCGAACAGCGGAATGCCGATATACGTGGCCAGCACGCTCGCCCAGTCGATCCTGTCGGCGACGAAGGCCTGATAGTCCTGGCCGAGCATGATGACCAGACACACCACGAACGCGAAGATCGGCCCGATCGGAAACCACTTCGACGTATAAGGCAGTTGCTTGAGCGAGTAACCCTGCGCGACGAAGCCCTTGCGGAAGCGGTAATGGCTCACGGCAATGCCGAGCCACGCGATGAAGCCCGTCATGCCCGAGGTATTGAGCAGCCACATGTAGACGGTCTTGTCGCCGTACATCGACGAGAGAAAACACAGCGCGCCCACGGCCGTCGTGGCGTACAGCGCGTTGCGCGGCACGCCGCTCGACGACAGCTTCGCGAACACCTTCGGCGCGCGATTTTCGACCGCGAGGTTGTAGAGCATCCGCGTGGACGCGTACATGCCCGAGTTGCCCGCCGACAGCACGGCCGTCAGGATGACCGCGTTCATCACGCCGGCCGAGACGGCCAGACCCGCGCGGCGGAACACGAGCGTAAACGGGCTCACGCCGACATCGGTGACGTCGGACTTCAGCAGGTTCGGATCGGTGTGCGGAATCAGCAGGCCGATGACGAAAATCGCCAGCACGTAGAACAGCAGAATGCGCCAGAACACCTGACGCACCGCGCGCGGAATGGTTTGGCCGGGATTCTCCGATTCGCCCGCCGCCACGCCGATCAGTTCGGTGCCCTGGAACGAGAAGCCCGCGATCATCGTCACGCCGAGCAAGGCCGGCAGGCCGCCCGTGAACGGTCCGCCTTCGAGCATGAAATTGCCCCAAACGTGATCGGCGCCGCCCTTGAGAATGCCGACGATCATCAGCAGACCCACGCCGATGAACGCAATCACGGTAATCACCTTGATGAGCGAGAACCAGTATTCCGCCTCGCCGAAGCCGCGTACGGACAGCGCGTTGAGCAGGAACATCACGCAGAGGAACCCGGCGCTCCACCAGACGCCCGAGACATGCGGGAACCAGTAGCCCATCACGAGCTGCGAGGCGACCAGTTCGACGGCGATGGTCACCGCCCAGTTGTACCAGTAGTTCCAGCCGAGCGCGAAGCCGAAGCCCTCGTCGACGAACTTTGCGCCGTAGGTCGCGAACGAGCCGGAAACCGGCATGAACGCGGCCATTTCGCCGAGGCTCGTCATCAGGAAGTAGACCATCAGGCCGATCACGAGGTACGCGGCCATCGCGCCGCCGGGACCGGCCTGCGAAATGGACGCGCCCGACGCGACGAACAGGCCCGTGCCAATCGAGCCGCCGATGGCGATCATGGTGAGGTGTCGGGCTTTGAGACTGCGATGCAGGGACGGTGCGTTGTCCCGGGCGCCGGAACCACTTTCCGGGGCGCGATGCGGATGCGAATCCATATAAATCTGCTTGAGTTCTAACGTGTGTTGCTGGGTAATGAGCTGCTAGCTAATGAGCTGCCGGCGTATGCCTCGAGGCTCCCGGAAAGCCCGTTGACCCAAGCGATTACGCAAGAAGCTGGCCGCCCGTTGCTGGGCGGTAAGCGGCGCCGAAGTCGCCGCGAAAAGCAGAGCACTTGACACTACATCTTGACGCAACGCCCGGACAGGCGTGCCGATTGATCGAGCGGACCGAACGGATCCAGCACTGACGCCGCTCGTCTCGAAGACTGGAGCCGCGATTCTATAGCAGTGGCCGCCGCGCGTCGCTAAGGTCGCTGAAGTTCGAGGCGGGTTGGGCGGGTGGGCGTGCGCGGATTTATGCGCGGATGAAGCGCGGGAGGCGGTGAGTTATCGGGGCGCGAACGCATACGGCGCGTTCGTGTAAACGATGGGGACATAACGCGCGGCCGTGCGGTTGCAGGCCGCGCTTTGGAATCGACGTGGACGTGTCTCGGGCGCTTTGGCTCCGAGCGAGAGCCTGAATTGGCTGTTAGTTGCAGTAATGCAGATAGCGCCGATCAACCGCCCGACGGCAACTTTTCGTAGCTCGCGAGCATTTCCTCGAATTCCGTCTGGTCGGGGAAGCTCACCACTTCATGCCGCACCGGCAAATACGACGTCGGCTTCAGATGATCGGCGAAACGCGCCATGACCACGGCGCGCGGCACGAACGCGGTCTGCTTCGTCGCCGCGCGCACCAGCACGAAGAAGTCGGTATCGGGCAGCAACGCGTGGACGCCCTCGCTCCACGCGCACACGCTGCGCTGCTCGCCATCGGCGCTTTGCAGAACCGTGTGCTTCGCGACGAATACGTCGCGACCTTCGCGCGCGTGCAGCGCAACGAGCGCATCCTGCTGGTCCTGATAATCGGCGTCGCGTTCGCGCAGACGCATGCGATGCAGCCGCGCCGCGAGCGCGGGCGGCACGAAGCGCTCCCACGCCTCGCCGTTCCAGCGCAGCATGAGCGGCGGCAGCGGACGCGATTGCGCGTACGCCTGCTCGGCCAGTTCCACCAGCGTCTGCAAGCCCGCTTCGTTGCGATCGCCCGTCAGCAGCAGCACCGCGCGGTTCGGGGCCATCACCACGGGCGCGCCGGAGATCGACTGGCGATACAGCAGGTCAGTCAGCAACAGGCGCGAGGCGTCGTAGAAGTCGCCGAACTGCGAGAGAAACACGCCGTTCTGCAAGGCCAGCCATGGCGTGGACGAAGTCTCGCGCAGATTGTCGATGGCGAAGGCAAGCGCCTCGTCGAAACTCACGCCCCACGTCGCGAGCTGCGCATGGTTCAGCCGCATCACGTTGAACTCGCCGTCGCAGGCAATGCCGATTTCGAGGTTCTCGCACAAGGTGCGGTACGCGAGATCGGGGCGCTTCGCGTGGCCGTGCGTCTGCAGATCGAGATAGCCGCGCTCGGTCGCGCTGCGGATCACAGGCCGCAGTCGCGCCTTCGCCTCGGCGAGCGTGGCGGGCACGTCTTGATGCATCATCCCCGCCACCGCGCGGCGCATCGTGGCCTCACGCGCGTCGGGCGCGGCATCGGCGTAATCCCGGTGCATGTTCGGCAAATTGATGAAGGCCGGCTGCTCGCCTTCGGCAAGTCCCGTCTGCACGAGACGCGAGTGGGTCAGCTCCGTGCGCCACGTGCGCGTGTCGCCCGCTGCGCGCAACGCGGCCATGAACAGCTCGGCGAATTCCGCCAGGGTCGGCGGCGGCGGCGGAGCCGGCGTTTTGCGGAAACGGTCGAAGAATCCCATGGTCTTTGAGTATTGTTGTCGAGGAAACGGGTGCCGCCTTGACGGTCCGGCCCTGCGCGAAGTGCCGTCGATCTCACGGCTAACGGCGCGTTTCACGCATTCTGAAGGCTATTCGCGCCGCCAACACAGGAAACTCGCGCGCAATCGTTTGCCGTTTATTACCGCACTTTTTAAATCGATGGACACCACCGCAGGTCGATGGTGTCATACGCGGATTCTCTTCTCTGGGAGCCCCGTCATGCAACGCCCCGCGTTTATCCGGCACTGGACCGAGCTTGAAGGGCCGGACGACAGCCATTACAGCGGCGACACCGAACTCATGGGCATCGGCGCGCCGCTGGCCCGCACGTTCGGGCTCACGCGCATCGGCATTCATCATGTGCGGCTGCTGCCGGGTCGGCGTACGTCTTATCCGCATGCGGAAAGCGCCGAAGAAGAGTTCGTGTACGTGCTCGAAGGCACGCCCGATGCGTGGATCGACGGTCATCTGCATCGGCTCGCGCCCGGCGATTCGGTGGGCTTTCCGGCGGGCACGGGCATTTGCCATACCTTCCTGAACAACACGCGCGAGGAAGTGCGGCTGATGGTGATCGGCGAAGCCACCAAGCCCGAAAACCGCCTTCACTATCCGCTCAACGCCGAGCATCAAGCCACCCGCGACGATAGCTGGACCGACTGGCCCGAGCGCCCCATCGGCCCGCACGACGGCAAGGCGCGCAGCGAATAACGCACGCGACGCCTGCCGGAAAGCCCGCCTGACCCGCATGTTAATATTCGCACGCGAACTATTAACTCAAGCCATGCCCGCGCGCCAATGCGCAGCGCGGGCGTGGCGAGGCAACGCGAGGTGCGGGGAATGGATCATCGGCTCGTCTATCTGCTGAACGTGGGCCAGCGGCGTCTGCATCGCTGGTCGCAGGCGCGGGCGGCGTCGGGCGGCGCGACGGCGGCGCAGGTCGGGCTGCTGTTCTTTCTCGCGAAGCACGACGGCGCGTTGACGAGTGAAGCCGCCGCCGCGCTCGACCTCAAGGCGCCGGGCATGAGCGGCCTCGTGGATCGCGCGGAACGCGCCGGCCTCGTCGAGCGCCATGCCGACGAAAACGACCGCCGCGCCTCGCGGCTCTGGCTTACGAAAGACGGACGCGCGGCCGTCAAGCGTTCGAAAGCGGGTCTCGCCGATCTGAACGCGCGTCTGACCGAAGGTTTCAGCGAGGCGGAAATCGACGTCGTCGCGCGCTGGCTCGGCAGCTTGCAGGACAAATTCCCCGCCCTCGACGACGACGCGTAATCACCGCCGCGAAAGTTTCGTGAAATCCGGCGCGCGCTTCTGTGCGAACGCCATGAACGCTTCCTTCGCTTCGGCGCTCGCAAGTCGCTCGACGAAAATCGCGCTTTCGCTGTCCATCTGCCCGACCAGCTTTTCCGCGTCGCGCATCAGCCGCTTCATGGCGGTGAGCGAACCCGCCGGCCGCGCGGCGATTTTTTCGGCGATACGGCGTGCCTCCGCGCGCAATTCCGCGACCGGCACCGTGCGGTTCGCGATGCCCCATGCCACGGCGGCATCGGCGGGAACGGGGTCGCCGAGCGCGAACATCTCGAAGGCGCGCGTGTGCCCGATGCGCAGCGGCATCAGATAACTCGACGCCGCTTCCGGCACCAGCGCGAGGTTCACGAACGGCGTGATCAGTTGCGCGTCGTCGGCGAGCAGCACGTAATCGCAGTGGAGCAGCATCGTCGTGCCGACGCCCACGGCCTTGCCCTGCACCGCGGCCACAATCGGCACCGTGGCCGTGGCCAGCGCGCGCAGAAAGCGCAGCACATGGCGCTCCTCGGGGGCGTTGCCCATCGCCTGCGCGGCGAATTCCGATACGTCGTTGCCTGCGGTGAACAGGTCGCCGTCGGCCTGAATCAGCAGCACGCGGATGGCGTCGTCTTCGTTGGCGCGCGCGATGGCGTCGGCGAGCGCGCCGTACATCGCATTGGTCAGCGCGTTCTTCTTGTCGATCCGCGTAATCGTCGCGGTCAGCACGCCCACCTCTTCCGCCAGTTGCAGCTGAATTTCCGGGGCCATCGTCTCGTCTCCTGATTGGTGCGTCAAATTTCGCATGCGAAGTATAGTTTTGTTCGCATACGAAGTAAACGCATCTGGCCATCGATCGTGGCCCCAACGAACCCCATTTCCGTGGATCTTTGCAAGGAACCACCACTGCGCTACCTTATTCATCCTGTCGCGCCTTATCGCTCGATCACGCACGCAACGGACCTCAGGAACGCACTCATGGCCTCCCGCCTCAACGAATACCAGCAGCCCATCGGCCCCGCCGTCGACAACTGGACGCCGCGCGAGCGCCCCGCGCGCGTGACGATCGAAGGCGTGCGTTGCCGCATCGAACCAGTCGATGTCGAGCGTCACGCCGCCGATCTCTTCGAAGCCTATTGCCAGGCCGCCGACGGCCGCGACTGGACCTATCTCTTCACCGGCCCGTTCACCGACTTCGCCGCCTTCCGCGAGTATCTGGTCAAGGCCGCCGCCTCCCCCGATCCGCTGCACTACACCATCGTCGACCGCGCGACCGGCAAGGCCGTCGGCACCTTCGCGCTCATGCGCATCGATCCCGCGCATGGCGTGATCGAGGTGGGCAGCGTGACGTTCTCGCCGCGGCTCAAGCGCACCGCGCTCTCGACCGAGGCGCAATATCTGCTGATGCGCTACGTATTCGACGATCTCGGTTATCGCCGCTACGAGTGGAAATGCGACAGCCTCAACGCGCCCTCGCGTCAAACCGCGCTGCGACTCGGCTTCCAGTTCGAAGGCATCTTCCGGCAAGCGGTCGTTTATAAGGGCCGCAGCCGCGATACCGCCTGGTTCGCCGTCATCGATCAGGACTGGCCGCAGGTGCGCGCCGGCTTCGAGCAATGGCTCGCGAGCAGCAATTTCGACGCCGACGGCAATCAGCGCGCGTCGCTGGCGAGCCTGCGCGAAGGGAGCCCGCGCGCATGACGCCGATTCACACTGAAGCCATCGTGATTCGCGACGTCGCGCCCGCCGACCGCGACGACTGGCTGCGCCTCTGGGCCGGCTACACGGCGTTCTACGAAACCGAAGTCGCGCCGGAGGTCAGCGCGCGCACGTGGGAACGCCTGCTCGATCCGGCCAGCCCGATGCTCGGCCGCGTCGCGCAACTGGGCGATCGCGTGGTGGGTTTCAGCATTGCCGTGCTGCATGAGGGCACGTGGGTCGTGGCGCCCATCGGCTATCTGGAAGATCTGTTCGTCGATCCGTCCTGTCGCGGCCGGGGCGTCGGCCGGCGGCTGATCGAAGATCTCGTCGCACTCGGACGCGCACGCGGCTGGTCGCGTCTGTACTGGCACACGCGGCGCGACAATCCCGCGCGCAAGCTGTACGACACTTTCGTTCAGGCCGACGACTTCGTGCGCTATCAACTCGCGCTGTAAGGCGCACCCACGGCGGCATGGTGATGCAGGGGCGCATCGCGCACCGCCCGGCTCGTCTGCGCCTTCGCTGGAATCGGTTCCAATTCCGTCGTGAAAGGCCCGTTATCAATCAGAAAACCTTATTGCAACGTTCAATTAATTTCGTTTCCCTTAAGCGTTGACCTGCGGCAAAGTGTCATCTCCGCGACTGGAGTGCATCTCCGTGAACCAACGCATCGATCCGTCCCTTCTTGCCCCGCCCGACCTGTCGTTCGCCACGCTGCATTCGGGTGTCGTCCTGCCGTATCTCGAACGCGGGGAAGGCGAACCGCTCCTGTTCGTGCACGGCTCGCTGTGCGACTACCGCTACTGGGCGCCCCAACTGGACGGACTCGCGGACGATTTCCGCTGCATCTCGCCGAGCCTGAGCCATTACTGGCCGGCCGCCGACGCCTGCATTCAGGGCGATTTCGGCTGGGAAAGCCATCTGCACGAACTGGCTGACTTCATTGAGGCGCTGGGGCTCGAATCGGTTCACGTCGTCGGCCATTCGCGCGGCGGCTCGATTGCCTATCACCTCGCGCGCCGTTATCCGCGCCTCGTGCGCACGCTCGTGCTCGCCGATCCGGGCGGCCCGCTGCGCCGTCTCGAAGACGACGAAGACGTGCTGCCGCCGGCGACCAACGCGCTGCGTACGCGCGCCGCAAATCTGATCGAAGACGGTCTGCTCGAAGAAGGTCTCGAACTGTTCGTCGACTCCGTGAGCATGCCGGGCGCGTGGCGCAAGAGCCCGCAGGCATTCCGCGAGATGGCCATCGCCAACGCCACGACGCTGCCCAAGCAGCTCGACGATCCGCTGCCCGCCTACATGCGCCGCCCCGCCGCCGACATCAAATGCCGCACGCTGCTGATCGACGGCCAGCGCAGCCCGCTGATGTTCCGCAACAACGTGGAAGCGCTCGAAGAATGGATCGAGTTCGCGCAGCGCGTGACCATGAAAGGCGCGACGCACGGCATGAACGGCACGCATCCCGACCTCTTCAACACCTACGTGCGCAACTTCATCGCGCAAGTCTGATCGGTCTGACGCAGGCGTTCGGCGCTCGCCGAACGCTTCGCCGTTTGCTCCGCTACGCGAGCACGTCCGCGAACACGCGCGACGCGAACTGATTCGAATCGGTGCTCGCGTTCACCACGCCCACGGTCTTGAGATCGTCGGCGTACAGCGCGATTTCCTTCCTGAACGCCGCGCCCACCGGATGATGACCGTCCGTGTGGCTCTTGAGCATGGCCGTGAGCTGGTTCACATCGGCGTTCGGCGCGTAAGCCGAAAACACCTTCGCCGCCTCCGCCGGATGATCAGCGGTCCATTGCGTCGCTTCCAGCAGCGCCGCCGTGAGCGCCTGCGCCGTCGCGCGATCGCGGCGCACGAGCGTGCCGCGCACGCCCAGCACGCAGCAGACACGATTCGCGTACTCGCCGCACAGATTGTTCGACACCTCGTACAGATGATCCGATTCGCGCAGCGTCCAGATGGTCGGGTCGCCGTCCGCGATCGCCTGCACCTCGCCCTTTTTCAGCGCCTCGCCGAGCAGGTTGGCCGGGTACTGACGCCAGCGCACGTCGCTATCGGGATCGATGCCGATCTTCTTGAGCGTGATCGCAAAGAAGTTCTTCGCCGGACTCGCCATGTCGCTCACGCCCACCGCGCGGCCCTTGAGCCCGGCGAGATCCACGATGCCCGACTGCTTCGTCGCGAGCAGACGCATGCAGCCGCCGTGAATGCCCGCCGTGAGCTTCACGTCGAAACCCTGTTCGAGCGGCTTGATCCAGCGTAGCGCCATGCCGACGCCCGCATCCGATTTGCCCGTGGCGATCGCCTCGAGCAGTTGATCGGTCGAGCCTGCGAAGTTCACGAGTTCGACGTCGAGGCCGTGCTTGCGGAAAAAGCCTTGCGTCGCGGCCACTGGCACGGGCGCGGTGCAGATCGCGCCCGCGTTCCACGAGAGCTTGAGGTGTTTGGCGTTCTCATCGGCGCGCGCGCGGGACGCGGGCAGCCCGAACGCGAGTCCGCCCAGCGCGGCCGCGCCGGTTGCGAATGCGGTGTTGCGCAGCCACGTGCGGCGTGCGGGTTGAACGGGTTGATCCGGCGTGGCGTGTTGGTCGGTCGGGTTCATGGTTTATCGGTATCACAATTATTTAGGCATTCTGATTAATGACGATGCACTCACGCATCGAGACCGAGTTGCGCGAGCACGTCACGCCGCAATTCGACGATCTTCGGATCGTCGCGATGGCGCGGATACGGCGCGTCGTTTTGCACCTGCGCGACGATGCGCGCAGGCCGCGCGCTGAACACCACCACGCGGTTCGCCATCACGAGCGCCTCTTCCACGTCATGCGTAACGAGCAGCACCGAAACACGCGTGCGCTGCCATAGCGCGACGAGTTCCGATTGCATGCGCATACGCGTGAGCGAATCGAGCTTGCCGAACGGCTCGTCGAGCGCGAGCAGCGCCGGATCGTTGACGAGCGCACGCGCGAGCGCCGCGCGCTGCGCCATGCCGCCCGAGAGTTGATGCGGATACGCCTGCTCGAAGCCTTTCAGGCCGACGAGTTCGAGCGCGGCGTCGATACGCGTCTCGGCTTCGCCATGTGCGGACGTCGCGCGGCGTGCGAACCCGCCGCGCCGCGCGCGCTGCGCCTGCGGACCGAGCCCGACGTTCTCGCGCACCGTGCGCCACGGAAACAGCGTCGGGTCCTGAAACACCAGCACGCGCGATGGATCGGGACCGGCAATCGGTACGCCGTTCGCGTGCAGCGTGCCGCTCAACGGCGCATCGAGGCCCGCGACGAGACGCAGCAAGGTCGACTTTCCGCAGCCGCTCGGCCCGAGCAGCGCGACGAACTCGCCCGGTTCGACCGTGAGGCTCACGTCTTCGAGCACGGGCAGCGTTTCCCCGCGCAGCGCGAAACCCTGCGTGACGTTGCGCACGTCGATGCGCGCGCCAATGGGCGTATCCTCCGGCGCTGGGTCATGCGACTCGTACGGCGCGAGGTCTTCGGGTTGCAATGCAAGCGTCGCGGCTACCATTTGAGCAGTCCTTTTTGCCAGCCGAGCAGGCGGTCGCGCACGCGAAAGAGCAGCGTGATGAGGCCCGAGCACATCAGCGCCATCACGAGCAGGCCCGCGTACATGTTCGAATAGGCGGCCCAGCCCTGGGCCCATTGCAGATACCAGCCGAGACCGGCTTTCACGCCCATCATCTCGGCGACGATGAGTACGGAAAACGACGCGCCCAACCCCATGAACAGGCCGACGAACACCGACGGCAGCGCCGCAGGAATCGCCACGCGCACGATCAGGAACGCGGGCCGCGCGCCGAGCGTGCGCGCGACGTCGTAGAACGCGGCATTCACGCTCGCCACGCCCGACCACGTGAGGACCGCCACCGGAAACGCCGTGGCGAGCGCGACCAGAAATACGCTTGCGCTGAAGCTCGACGGAAAAAAGAAGAACGCGAGCGGCAGCCAGGCCGTTGCGGGCAGCGGGCCGACGAGGCGCAGCACCGGATGCAGCCAGTAGCCCACCGCGCGCGACCAGCCGATGCTTACGCCGACGACGAAACCCGTCGCCGCGCCGATCAGATAACCAAACGATAGCAATCCGAACGAATGCGCCACGCTCGATAAAAGCCGCGCGTAATCGTCGAAGAACACAGCGATGAGCGCTTGCGGCGGCGCGAAGAACGGACGCGGCAGGATTTCGAGCTTCGCCGTGACGATCTCCCACGCGCTGATGCCGAACGCGAGCGCCAGCAACCACGGCGCGATGGCGGGCGCCACGCCCGCGCGACCGCCGCGCCAGGCGAGCAGAACGGCCACGACGGCGAGCGCGAGTTCGATCGCCAGCAGCGCATCGGTGTGCGGCCAGTCGTCGAGGCTCGGCCAGGCGCGCGTGACGGCCGCCGCGCCGAGCCATGCGAGCGATGCCGCCCAGGCGGTCCATGTTGTCCAGCGTCCGCGCGCGGCGCGCGTGGTCGATGAAAGCGCGCGCGCTGTCGCGGCCTGTTGCGTCTGTTGCGCCGGTGGCAGCGTCAACGTTCGTGCTGCGCGAGAAGTCATGATCGATCGTCCTCCGTTGCGAGATTCAGGCCGCGCCGATCTGCGTATCGGACACGGCGCGCACATCGATGCGGCGCGGCAGAATGCCGTCGTCCACGGCTTTGTCGGCGACACGCTGCAGCGTCGTGACATCGTCGCCGGTCACGAAGCGCAGCCTGAGCGCGGAGCGCTGCGTGATGGTGAGCGCCGCCGTATCGGGCGTGCGCGTGAGCGTGCCGTAGACGCGCGCGTAGGCTTGCGGATTCGCGAGCGCCCACTGCCCTGCGTGCTGGATGCGCACGAGCACGTCGGCGATGGCGGCGCGCTTGAGCGGGTCGGCGTGCGCCGCGCCTGACGCGGTGATGAAGTTGAGGCCGCTGTTGATGCCCGTGCCGTCGCGCAGCACGCGCGCGCCGCGCGACACCGCGATGCCGTAGTACGGATCGAAGGTCGCCCACACGTCGAGCGCGCCCGAGGCGAATGCGGCGAACGCATCGACGGGCAGGATGTAGCGCACGTTCACGTCGTGGCGCGACAGGCCCGCTTCGGCGAGCGCGCCGTAGAGCTGGAATTCGGAAATGCTGCCGCGCGCCGACGACACCGCGATCGTGCGTCCCTTCAGCTGCGCGACGGTGCGGATCGGCGAATCCTGCGGCACGAGCAGGCCGAGTTGCGTGGGCGAGCCGACGCGCGTCGCCACGATGCGCAGTGACGGATCGCCGGTGGCCGCCGCGAGCACCGGCAAGTCGCCCGCAGGCGCGATATCGACGGCGTTCGCGCGCTGCGCTTCGAACAGCGGCGCGGCGCCCTGAAAATTCGCCCAACGATAACGATAAGACGCGCCGTCGAGCCCTTTCGCGGCTTCGACGAGCGCGCGCAAACCGCCCGCCTGATCGCCGAGCACAAGCGTAACCGACGAAAGATCGGCGGCGGCCGCGCGACGCGGCGCCGTCGCGAGGCCGAGCGCCGCGAGCGGCGCAGCGGCGCACGCGCCGAGCAGACGCCGGCGCAGCAGGAACGACGTGGAAGCGGAGACAGAAGCGGACATAGGCCCTCGCGTGCAATATGGCTGCAAGCGTAGCGACGATATGTACCGCTGAGAATTATTCTATTTCGATATGTTTATATCGAAACACTATTTATGTTTTGCATGCAGGACGCACTGTTTTCGTGCGCCTGCGTTCGGCCAACATTATTCAGCAAACGTCACTTTGCAAACAGTTGGCCGATATCCTTGAACGCCTTGAATTCGAGCGCGTTGCCGCACGGGTCGAACAGGAACATGGTGGCCTGCTCGCCCACCTGGCCCTGGAAGCGGATATACGGTTCGATCACGAACGCCGTGCCGAAGGCGCGCAGGCGCTCCGCGAGCGCTTCCCACTGCGTCCATTCGAGCACCACGCCGAAGTGCGGCACCGGCACGTCGTGGCCATCGACGGGATTCGTGTGTGCGCTTTCCTGCGACGCCGTTTTCGGATGCTCGTGAATCACAAGTTGATGACCGAAGAAGTCGAAATCGACCCAGGCATCGCTCGAACGGCCTTCCGCGAGACCGAACACGCGGCCGTAGAAGTCGCGCGCGGCGGCCAGATCGTAGACGGGAATCGCCAGATGGAAGGGGGAAAGACTCATGACGCGCTCCGGTTTGCGGGGATGGTGTCGTGGGGAAATCGCCTCATCATACGCACGGGTTTGGCTCAATGAAATCAATATATAATTGTCGAATACATAAAGGAAATTTGTGAATGATTCGTGAGCTGAAAACGCTGATTGCTGTCGCGCGCGAAGGTACGTTCGCCGCTGCGGGCAAGCGCATCGGCCTCACGCAGGCAGCCGTCAGCGCGCAGATGCAGCGGCTCGAAGCCGAACTGGGTTTCGCGCTTTTCGAGCGCGAAGGCCGCCATGCGCGCCTGAACGCGCGCGGCGAGCAACTGCTCGTGCAGGCGCAGGAAGTGATCCGTCTCTATGGCAATCTGAGCGCCGTTGCCGTCGATCCGGCCGTCGAGATGCGCGTGACGATCGGCGCAATCGCTTCGGTGCAGCGCGCGCTGTTGCCCGACGCGCTCGCCGCGTTCTACCGGCAATGGCCCGGCGCGCACACGCGCGTAATTCCCGGTTTGTCGATGGAACTCATCAATCTCGTCGATGCAGGCGAAGCCGATCTCGCCGCCATCATCCGTCCGCCCTTCGTGCTTCAGAGCGATTTGCGCTGGACCTCGCTGCGGCGCGAACCGTTCGCGCTGATCGTGCCGCGTGCCGTCAAGGGCAACGACTGGATGGAGCTGATCGCCACGCAACCGTATATCCGCTATGACCGCGCGTCGTTCGGCGGACGTCAGGTCGATCGCTTCTTGCGGCGTATGCAGTTGAACGTGCGCGAGATCTGCGAACTCGACGAACTCGAAGCGATCGTCAAGCTCGTCGAGAATGGCGTGGGCGTGGCGCTTGTGCCGCAAACGGCCACCTACCGGAAATGGCCCGCGAAAGTGCGCGCGCTCGATCTCGGCCATCACGTGTTTCACCGCGACATCGGCATCGTGCATCGCGCGGCGCGGCAGATGAGCGAATCGGCGAAACGCTTGCTCGGCTTGCTGGAAGAACAGGCTCAGCGCGACGCCTGAAGCATTGAAAAAGCCACGGCGCGCCGCGCGGGCGGCACCGTGGCTTCATCTGTTCGAGCGCATGCGTCGGATGACCGATCGACGCACGCGCGCTCAAACGCTGTCGACAATCCTCATGCGCCGAGTGCCGGATCGCTATAGCTCGGACGGCCCGTTTCCACGTGGCCGGCAATGCGGCGCACGAACGTCGCGTCGCTATCGACGGTAATGGTCAGGTCGTACCAGCCGTGCGCGTTGCGCAGGTCGAGATAGAGTTGCTCCGTATCGCCGCCGCGCACCGTGTGCTGGATCTTCGTGCTCGGGTCATACGCGTTGACGATCGTGAACTGGCAGCGCGCGTGGCCCGTGTTTTCCAGACGCAGTTGCAGATTGCCGTTCGCCACGTCGTAGCCTTCCGCCACTTCCGGACGCGCCACGTCGCTGCCGAACCAGCCAGTCTGCACCTGCTTGCCCGCGAAGCGGCGCAGGAAGCCGTTCGGACCATGCACGGTGAAATCGTAGGCGCCGGTCAGGCCAATCGTGAGCTTGTCTTCAAGACGCTTGCCTGATTCCACCGTGTAGGTGCGCGGCGCATCGAGACTGCCCGCCGTGTAGAGCAGGAACACTGCGCCCGCGCGGCCCGTGTTGATGAAGTGCGCGGCCGCCGTGCCCGTCGACACGTTCGCGTTGAAACGCACGAACAGTTCGTACGGTAGCGCGCGTGCGTGACGCACGCCAGATTCCTGCTTCGGCACCGCGCCGACGGCCGGCGGCAGCGGCACGTAATCGGGGTGACGGTTCTGGTCCGGCGGCGCGTAGCCGGTGGTCGGAGGCAGCGTGGGCAGCGCGGCATTCGGCGTGGCGAAGTCGAACGCAGCGGTCAGGTCGCCACACACGGCGCGACGCCACGGCGTGATATTCGCCTCACGCAAATCGTGATGGACTCCGAAGCGTTTTTCGATGAAGCGAATCACCGAGGTGTGATCGAAGGTTTCGGAGCACACCCAGCCGCCGCGCGACCACGGCGAGACCACCAGCATCGGCACGCGCGGTCCGAGACCGTACGGCCCCGACGCGTATTTGCTGCTGCCGGGGAAAATCTCGTTGGTGGTATCGACCGTCGACAGACCGTTCGCGCTCGACGCGGGCGGGAACGGCGGCGCAAGGTGATCGAAGAAGCCGTCGTTCTCGTCGTAGTTCACGAGCAGCACGGTCTTGCTCCAGAGATCGGGATTCGAGGTGAGAATCTGCAGCACCTGATCCACGTACCACGCACCGTAGTTCGCGGGCCAGTTCGGATGCTCCGAATAGGCTTCGGGCGCGACGATCCACGAAACCTGCGGCAGCGTGTTGTTGGCCACGTCCTGCTTGAGCACGTCGAAATAGCCGCCGCCCGCGAGCACGTTCGTGCCCGTGCGCGCGCGATCATAAAGCGGGTTGCCCGGCTGCGCGTTCTGGTATTGCGTGAAGTACAGCAGCGAGTTGTCGCCGTAATTGCCGATATACGGGTTGTCGCCGGTCCAGCCCCACGCGCCCTTCGCGTCGAGGCCCTCGCCCACGTCCTGATAGATCTTCCACGAAATACCCGCGTTTTGCAGCACTTCCGGATACGTGGACCAGCCGTAGCCCGCTTCGGCGTTGTCGACCACCGGGCCACCGCCGCTGCCGTCGTTGCCCACCCAGCCGGTCCACATGTAGTAGCGGTTCGGGTCGGTCGAGGTCAGCGTCGAACAGTGATAGGCGTCGCAGATCGTGAAGGCGTCCGCGAGTTGATAGTGGAACGGAATGTCGTCGCGCGTGAGATACGCCATCGTCGTCGTGCCCTTCGACGGCACCCACTGATCGTAACGGCCGCCGTTCCACGCGGCGTGCGTGGTGGGCCAGTCGTGCGGCAGATCCTGAAGGAACTGCAGGCCGAGATTGGCGGCGGTCGGATGGAACGGCAGCACTTCGCCGACACCCGCTGCGAGCGGCTGATTCCAAACCGGCTTGCCATTGGGCAGCGTGATGGCGCGCGTGTCGCCGAAACCGCGCACGCCGCGCAGCGTGCCGAAGTAATGGTCGAACGAACGGTTCTCCTGCATGAGAATCACGATGTGCTCGACATCCTTGATGCTGCCCGTGCGATTGTTCGCGGGAATTGCGAGCGCGTTGCGGATGCCTTGCGGCAGCATCGTCAGGGCGGTGGCCGAACCGGCGCTCATCGCGGCGGTGCGGAGAAAGTCACGGCGGCTTCTCGAAGTCATGTTCTGGTTTCCATCTTCAGGTTGAGAAAGCGCGCGCGATGCGCCGACGCCGGTTCGTCCGGCAAGCGGCAAACGTCGCGCGGCCGGGGGCGTCAATCGGCGGTGTGAATCTCGGGTGTGGCGAGTGGTTCGTTCTGCGCGCTTTGCGCGCCGTCGCTCGCGGAAGGCTGCGCGGGCGAACGCACGGTATTCGCCGGCAACGCGGTCGCGCTGCTGGTGGTATCGGTTGAATTCGATGCAGTGGAATCGGACGCGGGCGCGAACGTGGCAGCGAGCGGTTGCTGCTGCGACGGCTGCGATGGCTGTGCTCGTTGCGCGGAAGGCTGCACGTCGGCCAGTTCGCGCGCGGCGCCCGACGTGAGTGAGACGCGTGCGTCATCCGCGCGATCGCTGCACGCGCTGAACGCGCAGGCGGTAATCGCACAGACGAACGTCACGGCACGCGCGCGCATGGACATGCGCGCTCCGGGCAAGCTCAAACGTTTGCGCGGCGCGCTCCACCATAGCGGGCGCACCGGCGCGAAATCGACCGTCATCGAAGTCTCCAACCAGAGAGAGGTGCAACAACGGCTCGAGGAGCGGCCCGAGCGATGCCCTCACCGCAGGTAAGCAGCGGTAAGGCAACGCTGAAGTGTAGCGAAACTGCTTTTAATTTTTATGACGGCGCGCGCGGGCGTGCACATTGGCCCACCCTCGCGAGTTCGCGCATTCGCGCGCGGCGTCGCGATTCGCTCATTACAGCCTTTCAATTCGTAATGTCGTGCGGCACGCCGTTTGCTGGGTTTGCTGCCTATGCGCGCACAATGAACGCGGTATTGCCGAGCAACGTCACCCGCGCGAGCGAGGATGCATCATGGCCCATGAAAAAAAATCGAAGAAACCCAGCCGACAAGCCCATCACGCAAAGCGGTCCACGCGCTTTCCAAAATCATCCGAACGCCAGGCAATCCTGACTGAACAGCGACGCCTGAAAATGGCGCGCTCGCCGCATGCGTACGTACGCGGCAACACCGCGCAATTCTATGCATGGATCAACGAATCCAACGGCAGCTCGCTGCCGCATGGCCCGGCGATCTGGATCTGCGGCGACTGCCATACCGGCAATCTCGGTCCAGTCGCGAATCAGGACGGCAAGGTCGAAGTGCATATTCGCGATCTCGATCAGACCGTGATCGGCAATCCGGTGCACGATCTGATTCGCCTCGGCCTTTCGCTGGCGACGGCGGCGCGCGGCTCATCGCTCTCAGGATTGACGATCGTGCATATGATGGAAGCGCTTGCGGCGGGCTATGAATCGGCGTTCGCCATCAAGCATAGGAATCCGAAGCTTCCTGATCGCCCCGAACCCGTTCACCTTGCGATGAAACTTGCCGTGCGTCGATCATGGAAGCATCTCGCGCAAGAACGTATCGAGGATCTCAAGCCGACAATTCCGTTCGGCAAACGCTTCTGGCCGCTCACGCGCGCTGAAAACAAGGCAATCACGGAGATTTTCCGCGACGAAGCGATCGCCAGTTTGCCCACAGGACTGCGCGGGCGCAACGACGCAGGCAAAGTCGAAGTGCTCGACGCGGCGTACTGGGTGAAGGGTTGCAGTTCGCTCGGACGTCTGCGCTATGCGGTGTTGCTCGACGTCGATGGTGGCGTGATCGAAGGCGACGATCTCTGTCTCATGGACATCAAGGAAGGCGTGAAGGCGGCCGCGCCACGTTATGAAGACGCATCGATGCCGCGCGACAACGCCGAGCGCGTCGTCGAGGGCGCGCGTCATCTTTCGCCGTTTCTCGGCGAGCGCATGCGGGCCGCACGCATGCTCGATCGCGCGGTGGTGAT
The DNA here is from genome assembly GCF_900109265.1 of Paraburkholderia tropica. Classification (GTDB taxonomy): domain Bacteria; phylum Pseudomonadota; class Gammaproteobacteria; order Burkholderiales; family Burkholderiaceae; genus Paraburkholderia; species Paraburkholderia tropica. Next base: position 31,220 of record NZ_FNZM01000003.1, on the reverse strand, counting down.
CCGCGAATTGCTGCCGCAAGATCTCAAGCTCGAGATCGACGAACTCGACAAGGACGATGCGCGCGCGGTCGCCTTCTATCTTGCGGCGGTCGTCGGTAAAGCGCACGCGCGGCAGATGGACCCGCCCTCGCGACGCGCGTGGCTCGCAGAATTGCGGCGCAATCGTTCGAAGACGATCAACGCGCCGCTCTGGCTCTGGAACAGCGTCGTGCAACTCGCAAGCAGTCACGAAGCGGGCTATCTGGAACATTGCCGACGCTACGCGACAGGTGTCAACTGACGCCGCAATGCACGCGCGACGGACGCACAAAACCAGCACAACGGGGCGCGAACGACTGCCCGCGAGCGGGCGCGCGATTCGGGCCCCCTGTTAAACTGGCGCGGTTGTGTCGTGAGTGCCGTGCGCATTGCGCGTCGTGCGCCGCGCGCGTTTTCCGAAGCCCTTCCCGTTTTTATCCGCATGCTCGATCCGTCCGCCGTCATTCGCGCACTCGCTGCCAAAGCTATTCGTGCGGACGACAGTCAGCGCCTCGCGATCGACGCGTTGCTGGCCATGATCAATCGCGAAGGCACGCAGGGCGTGTACTGTCACGGGCTGCCGGGACGCGGCAAGAGTCTGGTCGTCGATACGGTGTTCGCGCTCGCGCAATGCCCGAAGCGGCGCATTCATTTTCACGAGTTCACGCGCGAAGTGAATCGCCGGCTCGTGCAGGCGCCGCGCAGCGACGATCGTCTTGGCGACGTCTCGCGCGCGTGGCTCGAAGACGTCGATCTGCTCTACTTCGATGAATTTCACGTCCACGATATCGCCGATGCTTTTCTGATCGGGCGCTTTCTCGAAACGGCGCTCGAACAAGGCACGCGCATCGTGCTGACCTCGAATTACAGCCCCGACAATCTGCTGCCCGATCCCGAGTTTCACGCGCGCTTCGAGCCGACCATCGCGTTGATCGCGCGGCACTTCAAGGTGATCGCCTTCGACGGTGCGCGCGATTATCGCGAACTCGGCGCGCAAGCCACGGAGCAGCGCTACTTCGCGCCGCTCGACGGCACGCGCGAGGCGTTGTGGTCGATCTATCGCGAGTATGAGGCACAAGGCGCGGTGCATCCGGCGACCATCGAGGTCGCGGGGCGACCGCTCGCCGTCACGGCTGCGGGCAAGCAACTGGTGTGGGCCGATTTCGATGCGCTGTGCGGCACTCACCGTTCGCACCTCGATTATCTTGCCCTCGCGGAACGCTGGCAGGGTCTGATTCTCGATGGCCTCGACACGTCGCTGCTCAAGCGCGGCGACGTGCTGCAGCGATTCGTCTGGCTCGTCGATATTCTCTACGATCGCAAACACGCGCTGTTCATCGCGTCCGACCGGCCGATTCGCGCGGCGCTTGAAGGACTCGACGGCGCGCACGATGTGTCGCGCACGACGAGCCGCCTCGCCGAGATGCAATCGCGCGGCTATGCGAGCAGCCTGGTGCAACGACACATCGCGGCCGCTTCGTCGCCGGATGCGGAAACGGTCGGTTGATGTCGACAGCGCGCGGGTTGACTCAGCGCGCGCCGCACGGTTTTTTCATCTGTTGTACAGTCCGTCGAATCTTGACTCGATGCGGACAGACAGCACGATGACTTCTCCCTCTTCTTTTCAACCCGCGTTTCAACCCGTCAAGCTCGAGCACGCGAGCCGGCTGATCAATCACGGCCCGACGGTGCTCGTCACGAGTTCCGACGGCAAGCGTCGCAACATCATGGCAGCCGCATGGTCGATGCCGGTCGAATTCACGCCGCCGCGTCTCGCGGTGGTCATCGACAAGAAAACGTTCACGCGCGAGCTCATTCAGGCGAGCGGCACGTTCGGTGTTTGCGTGCCGGGCTTCGCGGCGATGGATCTGACTTTTGCGGTCGGTACGATTAGCGGCCGCGACGCGGACAAGTTCGAACGCTTCGGCATCGATGCGGTGACGGGGCCGGTGCTCGGACTGCCGTTGCTCGAAAAGGGCTGCGCGGCGTGGATGGAGTGCAGGCTGATTCCGGAGAAGCATACCGAGGATGCTTACGACACGTGTTTCTGCGAAGTGGTGTCGGCGGCTGCGGATCCGCGGGTGTTCAACAACGGACATTGGATCTTCGACGATAGCAACACCGACCTGCACACGCTTCATCATTTGGGCGCCGGGAATTTCGCGCGCGCGAGCGGGATGGTGAAAGCGCGGGAAATTGGTGGTTAAATGCGGGATTGGCGTGGTGCGGGCGAGGTTTTGATGGTTTTTTGGCACCGCAGCGCGCTAATTTGGCTTCGATAATTACAAAATACGTAGTGTTTTATACATTGAGGCCTTGCTCTGGGTTTTTTGGGCTCGCAGTGAGGGTCGGCCGGTAGTTTTTAGGTTCGAAAGTTCACCCATCCGTGGAACATTGGGGGTTGAACCCGTAGCTCAATCGCTGAATCGTCCGCCCCACGGGCGTTTCAGCGATTTGGCGATATTTTCTGAAATGTTTCACGCGAGGCGGCGTCTGGATGCTCTAGCGGGCGCGGTGACGCGGTCCCAAGGGTTCTAGCGCCGGATTTAGAGGTGGATATAGCTAGAATTTCGCGCCTATTTGTACCGTTAGTTGCGTTAATGGAATATGGAAGCGGCTCATCTCGACGGGGTGATATGAGACTGTCTGGCCATGCCGAGAGTCTGCAAGATTAGTGTCGAGTCCAATCGCCGTTTGCGCGCGCGCCTGGCGGTCATCCGGTGCGAAAGTCCCGATGGCTCGTGTGCCGTAGTGACCGATAGACCGCCGACTCGAAATCGTTTGTCAGGACAGCCGCTGATGATTGAGGGCCGATCGATTCGCTCGTGCGCCATCATGCTGCGTTCGGCAAACCATTCGCATCAGGCTGGTCTTCGGTTGGTGTGACTTCTGCCGGGCGCCTGGTGCAACGAGCGCAGCCAAAGAAAAATTTCAATTCGGCTCGTCCGCCCTTTTGATGTTCGGTTAAGCAGTCTGAGAGTGCGGCTGGTGAACTTCGTCCAACCCCGTTCGCGAATCGTCATTGTCCCCCGCTAAGCGTACCGAGTATGAAGTCGACACATGTTTCGCCTGGTATTTGCCGAAGCGCTGGATACCTTCCTGCAAACCTCGCAACCCTTCCCCACCACCGCTAAGCGTTCGACACACTTCATTGTGTCGAGTCGACACATCGCAAAGGGCGCGACTTAAGCGATTTGCTGTCGAATATCCGCGTGCGCTCGATGAGTGCGCGGCGCGCGTTCGGCACTGCAATGAGGCTAGTCGGGCGCAGTGCTATTTCCGGGCAGAAGAAAGGTTGGCCTGTGTCGAGTCGACACAGGTTGTGACCCCAGCATGCTGCCGGCACACGTCAGACTGATTTGACTCTGGCGGTTTGGTCGATTCGGCGACGGCGCTGCGAACCGAGCACTCGATGTAGCACTGTGTCGATTCGACACAGTGGGCTCAGTTCGGCGGTGCGCCCCTCCTCATGCACCCGGGGCTCCTTTGAGCGGGTCATTGCGGCCATCATGGCTGCGAATCAGAGGTGATTGATGCGTCGACTCGACACATGAATCGTTAAGTAACCAAAGGGAGACAGAACGTCAACAACTGGTTTTGTGTTGTGTCGTGTCGTCTCGACACAGACTCGCGCATCATCTAGTCGCCACGATTGCCAGTGCCAGTTCTAACAAAGGAGGATGTCGCGGATCCCCCTTGGCGATCACCCCGCCCAGCGATTGTACTTGGGGCAGCAACGGACGCAGATGGTGTGTCAAGTCGACACAATCAAACTCAACGGGCGCTTCACAGGTTGAATGTCTGAAGCCGGTTTGCCAAGTCGTGCAGAGCCGGTCCGTTTGGCTGATCAGAAACCTGTGTCGAGTCGACACACGGCAATGGCCCCCTGTCGCGAGTCACCACGATCGCGCCGGGCCAAGCTACGTAGATCGCGCAGCGAATTTTCCGCGCACGGCGCCTTACGTCGATCTTGTGTCGAGTCGACACAGCAAGCGCCTACTCTTCCCGGCCACTCGGGTGACCTCAACTGATTACCGAAACGGCCAGGTATCCGCCATGAGATATTGCTTCACGGCGAGCGCGCTTCGTGTGTCGACTCGACACACGCTCCTACCCCCGACATCGGATCTGTTCCGTGCAGAGCGCTGCGTTCCCGGCGCTCCACGCCATCAATCAAACGCACGTCACGAAATACCATCGTGTGTCGACTCGGCACATTCGGTCAGACCGGCGAACTTGAAAAGAACTTCTGCTTATCGCGAACAAAGCCAAGATCTTCGTCAGACGCGATACAAGGCGAATCAGCAAGGGTTTTACAAGCTGTGTCGACTCGACACACGTCCGCCCTTTCCTTACCTCGCGGCTATCAACTTTCTCTCCGATCGAGATTGCGTAGAGGGATCTAGATAACCCAGCACTGCGAAAACCTGAAGCGTGTCGACTCGACACATCGAGGCAGACAACCTGATCGCAACCGATTCCATCCCGAGCGAAGCCAGAGCGACATCACCAGCAAACCCTCCCGCCGCGAGTCGCAACGCTGTGTCGACTCGACACAGCTTCAAGCGCCCCAACACCATCCCATCCCCCAGTCCGTGTCGACTCGACACACCCTCCCCTTTCCGCGACAGCAATAAAAAAAGCCCGCATATGCGGGCTTCGAATGTCAGCGTACATCCTACATACCAACCATCAGCCAGGCTTCACGTTAAACAGTTGGCTGATGAGTTCGCGAATCTGCGTCTCCTGCGCATCGGAAAGCACGCCGGTCTTGAGCTTCACTGTGAAGCTATTCGTATCCTTCGTGATGCTGCCCGCGTGACTCTTGCCCGAGAAAATCTTCTCGATGCTACGTTCCGACACGCTGCGCTCATCCACGGTCCGGTTCGACTGAGCGCCGATCGCCGCAGCCAGCTTACCCTGATCGAGCGTCCCTGCCACCACCGCCGGCCAAAGTTCGCGAGCCGACGCGAGCCCTGCCGCGCCGTGCTTCTTGATCGCCGACACAATCTCATCCGCTGCCGATCCACCCAGCAGACGCGGATTCAAATCGAGGTCCCGGCGCACAAAATCCGGCAGGCTTTCGAAGGCGAGAAATCGATACAGCCCTTTACGCGACATACCCAGCGCCTCAGCCATGCGCGTGCGCGTCGGGAATTCGTGCTCGGCACGACGCAGCGATTGAGCGATTTCGTAGTCAGTCAGGTCTTCGCGGCCAACGTTCTCGACGAGCGCCAGCACTGCCATATCCTGATCCGAACAGTCGATCACCGACGCGCGGATCTCTTCCTCGTGCAGCAGCACGTGCGCACGCAGGCGTCGCTCCCCGGCGATCAGTTGATAGCCGTTATCCGAGCGCCGCACGACAACCGGTTCAACGAGGCCCACTTCGCGAATCGATTCAGCCAGCGAAGCCAAACCTTCGTCGCTGAAAATCTTGCGCGGCTGCCACGGGTTCGGCTGGATCGCGTTCACTGGCAGCATGAGCTTGTCGCTCTTGGTCTCCAGTTCCTGAATGCGCTGCTGCGCAACCGCAAGCGCGCCGAGCATACCCGGGCCGGTCTTGAACGCGCTGCTGCGGCGCGGCTCGGGCGGCGGCGCCGCAGGACGCTCGGTGGTCGTCTGACGCTCTGCCGTCGAACCGAGCTCGGCAGTCTTCGCCGCCATCTTGTCGCGGAATGAACTCACTTGCCGGCCCTCCATTGTTCTACGTAAAGATCGTCGATCCAGCGCACGTAATCGGTAAGCGGCTGGCGCACGCGTGCGACCGTTTTATCGGCGAGATCGCCCTTGCTGATGTCGAATACCGTTGCCATGGCAAGCGCGCCGTTACTCATCGCCGAGCTTGCTGGCACTTCGATCGCGCTCAGCCAGTCCTTATAGGTGCGCTGCACCCACGAGCGTACGACCGGCGCCGACGATGTCTTGCCGTAATCCACCTTCGACAGCAGCACTGAGACGAAGTCATAGGTCTTTTCGTCGCCGCGCTCCATGATCGTGTGCGCGAGATCGGAGAACAGACTCCAGAACGATACAGAACTGATGAAGTCGAGACTCTCGGGCACCAGCGGCATGACCATCGCGTCGGCGGCCATCAGTGCGTTGATCGTCAGATACGACAGCGACGGCGCCGTATCGAGAATGATGTAGTCGTAGTGCTGGCGCAGCGTCTCCACGCCCTGACGCAAGAGGTCCCAGAATTTGAAGCCCGGGTTCTTGATCACGGTACCCGGAATATGAAATTCCGCCGAGAACAGCGTGGGGTGCGCCGGAATGACATCGAGGCCATCCCAATAAGTCGGCTGCACGAAATTAAGCAGACCGCCTTCCATGTGCGGATCGTAGATGTACGGCAGGACCGTACTGTCTTCTGTCACTTCCTTTTCCGCGTACAAACCGCACAATTCCGTGAGCGACGCCTGCGGATCGAGGTCGATCAGCAGCACGCGCCGGCCGCGCAGCGTCAGACCTTGCGCCAGGCACATCGTGGTCGTGGTCTTGGTCGAGCCGCCCTTGAAGTTGGCGACGAGCAGCACCTTGCCGTCCGCGTCGCGCACGCCGGTGTGCAGCGGCGTCTGATAAATATCCGAAACCTGCTGGACCCAGGTGCGTGCATCAGGCAACGTAAACACGCGGCTGCGCCCCGAACCTTGCGCCTCGCCTTGCGGCAATCCTTCGCGCGTGGCCAGCAGGTTATTCAGCTTGATGCGGTCGATACCGCACATCTCGGCGACCTGCGCCGACGTGAACGTAGGCGCTGCCTTGCGCGGCTTCGGTGCCAGCATCATTTCCCGAAGCTCTTCTGACAGATGACCGGCTTCCTCCGCGAATTGCGTAACCGTCGAAAGGTCGACGCGCCGATCAATTGATGGGAATTCGATAGTCTTTGCCATTAATACGCTTTTTATCGGAATTTGGATAAAGCGTAGAATACAGGAAAAGCGTTTCAGAACACACTGATTGAGGCCAGTATTTTAAAAAAACGACCTTTTTATTCGTCTTTTGCGGGCTTCCCGGACCTTGGTCAAGGCTCAGGCCTTCGCCGGACCCTCAAGCCCGCTAAGAGGCGTTTAGAGGGGTTTTCGGCGGCCTGCTTAATTCTTCAGCAAATCGTCAGTTGAATGACAGGTGATTTTGCCTGGCTGCCTTCAATTGCGTTCTATTTTCTCGCGCTTTTCTGACTTCTCCTTCGGCGAGTCGCACCGAGGTCACGGTTTTTGTGCGCTTTCCTGAATCGCGGATTCACCGCTTCGCGCCATCGTTCCGCGGTAACGGATTTTGTGCAGCTAATCCGCGATCTATCGCCGCGACGCCCGACCTCGCACAAATTCCGTTACCTCTGAATCCCGGTCTCCAGAGCGGATAAGCCTTGGCGGCGACAAGCGCTCACGCATTGCACAAAAAACGTCACCTTTCCGATGCAGTTCTGCCAAATTGCATTTCTGTGCAGTCGCGTGTGCAGTATCGCGTCGCTACGGGCCGTGCTCCGCCTCTACGAACGCACAAAAACCGTTACCACGATGTCCTTGAGTGACCTCTTTCGATCGACGCAGGCACGTTCCGACCTTTCCGCGATCGCTGCACATTAAACGTTACCCTCGCGATGCCCCACGGCCCTGCACAGAAAACGTGACCTTCAAGGTCGCCCTCCGTCGACGCACAAAAATCGTTACCTCGAGGAGATTTCTCCGGGCTTCATCTCACGTCGCCGCAGCTGAAAACGGTCATGCACAAAAAACGTCACCTCCTGGAATAGCAGACGCACACAAAACGTTGCCTCTCGCCAAGGCTTGTATGCCCGAATCGCTCGATGAGGGATCGAAATACGCCCGTCTGGCTCACACTCCTCCCTGTAAATGGCCAGCAAATCTACCTCTCGCGCAGAAATTCGCCTTCGTGTTGCAAGGCAATCTGCGTCGAAATTTGCGCGAAGCGTCTTTTGCAGCACCGGGTTGGTTTGTTTACTTAAAGATAGAAAACCCACAAACCCACTAACAGCAGGCTCGGGATCGTTCACAATCAAGCACTTGGCATCCAGAAGCATCGGTCTATGTGCAAGAGGCAGCGATTTATGTGCAATGGATTGCCGTTTTTTGTGCAAGTGATGTCGCGTTCTATGTGCAGCAAGGTACGGTTTTTGTGCCGGCCCCCAATCCACACCCTGCATCAGGTAACGTTTATTGTGTTGACTTGTGTTTGAGGAGTGATAGAGTCGCGGCCAATATCGACGGAGAGAGCACGCGAATGTCGGAGGACATCGGTCGAAGGACGACGACCCAGCAAATGTCGCTGGGGCTGTTTGAGGAAATGTCCGGACAGCCCATCAGCGAGAGCACGCGGGAAATCGGCTTTCAGCGCAATAACGTTTTTGTAGCGATCAACGGGCTCGGCCTGTCGTCGCGGCGTTTCATCGACGCCGCGTATTTCATCGCGGCCCAGGAACCGATTGCGCACGAGACCTACGACGTCGACCTGAACTACTTCAAGTGGCTCATGCGTTACGAGAGCCGCAACGTGCGCCACCTGCAGAGCGTGATCAAGGAGGCGCAGCGCGTGCTGATCGAGGTGACCGATACGCCGCCCGACCGCGCCCCCACCGAAGACGATCAGTGGGTGTCCGAGCAGCTCATGGGCAGCGTCAAGATCGGCAAGGGGCGCATCCAGTTCCGCATTCCCCCGCTGATGCTGCGTCACATCACCGGTCCGGAAAAGCATCACTGGCTGAACCTGTGCATCACGGCGGCGTTTTCGCAGACCTTCGCGCGCGCGATCTACGACTACATTCAGCCCTTCGTGACGGCGGGCCTCACCGACTGGATCGAGCTCGACGTCATGCGGCGCTGGCCCGGCAAGCTCGGTTCGAGCGCGTCGGAGTTCAAGCATTTCCGGCCGAAGTATCTCGATCCGGCGGTCAAACAGATCAACGAGCTTTCCGACCTCGACATCAGCTACGAGACGCGCGCGGACGGCGAAAGCTCGCGCAAGATCAACAAGATCCGCTTCCGGCTGAAGCGCAAGGACACGGTCGCGGCCATGCTCACGCGGCAGCCGAACGCGCACGACCTGCTGCTCACGCTCAAGGAGGAGTTCGGCCTGAGCAACAAGCAGTTCGACGTGATCGCCGAGCACCGCATGAGCTGGAACGACGAGCGCATCCAGCAGGCGATCGAGTACACGCGCTTCCGTCTGAACCAGGGCAAGGTCACCAAGAGCCCAGCCGGCTATCTGATGAAGGCGCTGAGCCACAACTGGCAGGTGTCCGAGGCCGAGCGCAAGATGGTCGCGATCCAGACCGAGATCGCCACCGCGGAAACGGCGAAGGAGGCGGCGAAGGAAGCCGCCAAGGCCGAGGCGGGCGCTGCAGTGAAGCAGAGCATCGCCACGCGCGACGAAGAGGCGCGCACGCGCCGCAACGACGAAGTGCAGCGCGGCCGCGAGCACTTCGAGTCGGCCGACGACAAGACGCGCAAGGAGCTCGTGCGCCTCTACATCGCTTCGCAGGCGGGCAAGCTCATGCTGCGTCGTCTGAAGCTCGAGGCCGGCGCGCTGTCCGACGCCAACATCCTCAATCACTCGGATTTGTCGTGGTATTTCGGTCAGTTCGTGTACGGCAAGCTCAAGCAGAACGCAGCGTAAGCGGGCGGATATCGCGCGCCGCCAGGGCCTGAAATCGCCGATTTCGGGCTGGTTTGCTCATTGTGTGTTCGCCCCGAAACGGGGCGTCGCGCTATCTGCGAATTAGTTGCAAAATCAGTCGCTTAGTTGATTCGTCCCTGGGCGTGTCCACAGAGTTTTCAACAAAATCTGTGGATAAATCAGACGTGAACCGGCGCGCTGATCCGCACAGTCCCGCAAGTCCGAAAATGCGGTTTTATCGACCGTGATTCCATCGGATTCCTGATTAATGTTGACCGTTCAGACGGTCACAGCCACCGGCGCCGCCGCCGTCATGGCGGCGGCGGCCAGCACGCCCAGCATCGTCCCCCGGCACAACGACGACCCGCATCGGCACGCATACTGGCGCTGCGCTTCGTCGGCCTCGCACTGCTCAATCACCAGCGCATAGTCGATGAACAGTTCCTCGCCGGGCGCGATGTCGCGAACGGCTTCGATGAAGACGCGTCCATCGTCCTCGATCGCCTCGCAATTCGCGGCGCATGCGTGATTGAGCCAGCGTGCGCCGTTGCCGCCGCGCCCGCCGTCGATCACGCGTCCATCGGAAAGTCCGAACAAAAACGTGTGCCCCGACTCGTCGCGACGCGCGTTCCAGCGCGTCGCCTCGCGCCACGTCGTCACCTTGCCCTTGTATTCGAAGATGCGCTCGCCGGCACGCAACGCGCGCAGTGCGAAGACGCCTTTGCCATGCACCGGCGATTGCCGGACGGTCATACGTTTCATAGTCGCCGCCGTGGGGAAGATGGAAGTGGCGAACTGAGTATAAGTCGAGAAAATGACGGCGAATCATGGATGCGCGATGCGCTGAAAAATAACGGACGCAAGTGGCGGGCGACGCCGAGCGGCCACCGTTCTGGTGCAGCGAGCGAGCGCGAACAAGCCTATGCGTCGGTCTGGAGCGTGAGCAGATTCGCGTCGCGCGCGAGCACCCAACTTCCCGCTTCACGTCGATAGATCGAGAGCACGTTGCCTGCACGGCGCATGGTTGCGCCGCCCGCACGCGGGATCACGCGCACGTCGAGCGCGTTCCAGCAGTACGCGAAACCGCCCTCCACCACCAGCTCGCGGATCTCGCCCGACGACGTCATGCTGTGCGTCACGAGCAACGCCGAGAGCGCATCGGCAAATGCCTCGCGGCCGCGCATGGGCGGCTGACCGGCAACGAGGAACACGACGTCGGCCGCCATCAGGCCGCGCAAGGTGTCGATGTCGCCGGCGGCCGTCGCGGCGTGCCAGCGCGCGATCAGATCGCGAATCTGCGTTTCGTCGTTCATCTCAAGGCTCCTGGGTCCATTGACGGTGCGCGGCCGCGCGGAACGCCACCGGCGTGAGGCCCGTCTGCTTGCGGAAATAGCGGCTGAAATAGGCGCTGTCCTCGAAGCCCATCGCGTGCGCGATCTGCTTCACGCTCAGCGCCGAATAGGCGAGCTCGCGCTGCGCCTCGCGAATCAGATGCTCGTTGACGACGGTCGTGGGCGACTGCGCGAGCGCCTCGCGGCAGACACGCGCGAGCTGGGCCGCCGCGACGCCCAGACGCTGCGCGTAGAACGCCACGGGCCGATGCTCGCGTCCATGGGCCGCCACGAGCTCCCGGAAGCGTCGTAGCAGCTCGGCGCGGCGATTGCCACCCGCACCGGCGGGCGCCGCCGCGAGGTCGCTCAGGCGCGCGACATGCACGAATAGCGCGGCCATCAGCGCCATGCCGGCCGCGGCGTGCCCGCGCCCGCCGCTGCGGTACTCCTGTTCGAGCAGCGCAAAGAGCGGCGCAAGCATGCCGACGCTCGGATCGGCCCCGCGTACCGGAATGACGGCGGCGCGCGCGCAGATCGCGGCGATACCCGGCGCGGTGACCTCCACGAGCGCTTCGAGTGGCCGCTGCGCCGCCGTGATGACGAGGCCGTCGATCTGCGGGGAGAACGCGAAGGCATGCACGGTTTGCGCGGGCAGCACGACGAGGCAGGGCGGATCGAACGCGTGCCGGACGCCTTCGATGGTGACGTGACCGCCGCCGCCGCGTATGTAGAGCAGTTGCAGCAGCGCGTCGTGCCGATGCGCGGCGATCTGCCAGTCGTTCGGGCGGCTGCGCTCGGGAATCCACTCGAAGTTGAACGCGCCGTATCCGGGCGGCTGTGCCGACTCGCCGTACAGATCGTAGTTAGGGATTCTCCGCATGCGGTCTTGCCTCCTGTGTACAAATTGTCCTGTTCATCGACACGTTTGTCCACTTCGCGCGCAACCCCCGCCTCTATACTTCTTCGCAGATCGACGCAGCCACGGTGAATGCCGTCGCTAGCGTATCGTCAATTCAATCAGGATTCCAGATGAATAATGAAAGATCGAAAAAACCGAGCTCGGGATGGCTGCAACTCGATGGTCAGGTCTGCGTGATAACCGGCGCGGCGGGCGGTATCGGCGCGGCGATTGCGCAGACGCTCGCGGCTGCCGGCGCGCGAATCGCATTGCTCGATCGCGACCTCGATAAAGCCCAGGCGCTCGCCGCACAATTGCAGAATCAAGCTGAAAAACAGGCACAAAACGCGATCATCGCCATCGGTTGCGATATCGGCGATGCGGCAAGCGTGGCAGCCGCCGCCGCGCGCGTGGCAAGCGAATTCGGCACAGCCGACGTGCTGGTGAACAACGCAGGACTGCTGCGTCCGGGTGGAATCGAATCGCTGTCGCTCGACGACTGGAACGCGATGCTGCGCGTGAATCTCACGGGCTACATGCTGTGTTCGCAGGCGTTCGGCAGGCCGATGCTCGCACGCGGGTCGGGCGCGCTCGTGCACGTGGCGTCGATCGCGGCGCGTTATCCGCAGACGCATAGCGGCGCGTACAGCGCGAGCAAGGCGGCCGTCGCGATGCTGGCGCGTCAGCTTGCGGCGGAATGGGGGCCGCGCGGCGTGCGCAGCAATACCGTCTGCCCCGGCATGATCCGCACGCCGCTGTCCGCAGCGTTTTATACGCACGGCGATATCGAGGCGCGGCGTAGCGCGATGACCGCGAGCCGCCGTATCGGCGAGCCGCAGGATATCGCCAACGTGGTGGCATTTCTCGCAAGCGATCGCGCGGCGTATGTGAACGGCGCTGAACTTGTCGTCGACGGCGGCCTCGACGCGATGCTGATGGATCTCGTGCCGCGTCCAGGCTACGAAGGCGCGGCGGCGCGCTAAAGCATGTGCCTATCGACATGAAGACATGAAGGAGACAAACATGAAGCAGCGAAATAGCACGAATACGCCGCCGATTCCCGCGACCTGCGATGTGCTCGTGATCGGCGCGGGCGCGGGCGGACTCTCGACGGCCATCACGGCGCGCAAGGCGGGACTCGACGTGGTCGTGGTCGAAAAAGCCGAAGTTTTCGGCGGCACGACGGCGTTTTCGGGCGGCGTGCTCTGGATTCCGGGCAACCGTCACGGCATGCGTTCCGACGCGCGCGAAGCGCCGGACACACGCGAAGCCGCACGCACGTATCTGCGCGGCGAACTCGGTGCGTTCTACGATGAAGACGCGATCGAAGCGTTCCTCGAACACGGTCCGCGCATGCTCGAATTCTTCGAACGCGAGACGGATGTGCAATTCGCGCCGACGCTTTATCCCGACTATCATCCGGATGCGCCCGGCGGCGTCGATGTGGGACGCTCGGTGGTCGCCGCGCCATACGACGCGAGTCGCCTCGGCCGCGATCTCGCGCGTCTGCGGCCGCCGCTCCGGAGCATTACCTTTGTCGGCATGATGTTCAATTCGTCCAATGCCGATCTCAAGCACTTCTTCAACGCCATGCGCTCGCTGGCGTCGGCGTGGTACGTGGCGAAGCGGCTCGGATCGCATCTGAGGGAACTGGCGATACACGGACGCGGCGTGCAGGTCACGAGCGGCAACGCGCTGGCCGCGCGCCTTGCGAAGTCCGCGCTCGATCTGCGTATTCCGATTCTCACGGCCACGGCGGCGCGCGAATTGATCGTCGAAGCGGGGCGCGTGACGGGCGCGGTGGTCGAACGCGCGGGCGAGGGCGGGCAGCGGATTGCAGCGCGCCGCGCCGTGGTGCTCGCGGGCGGCGGCTTCTCGCACGACGCTGTGCGCACCGCGCAAACCTACGCGCATCTGCAACGCGGCGGCACGCACGCCTCGCCGGTTCCGGAGGACAACACCGGCGACGGCGCGCGGCTGGCCGAGCGTGCCGGCGTGCGCGTGACGCCGCGTTATCCGCAGCCCGCCGCGTGGATGCCGGTCTCGCGCGTACCGCGCGGCAAGGGCCGCTTCGCGGTGTTCCCGCATCTGCTCGATCGCTACAAGCCGGGCATCATCGGCGTGACGCGTCGCGGCGAGCGCTTCACCAACGAAGCGAATTCGTATCACGACGTGGGCGCGGCGATGATCGAGGCGTGCCGCGGCGACGCGCAGACCGCGATGTGGCTGATCTGCGATCACGCGACGATTCGCCAATACGGCCTCGGCTACGCGAAGCCCGCGCCGGTGCCGCTCGGCCCGATGCTGCGCAACGGCTATCTCGCGAAAGGGCGCACGCTCGCCGAACTCGCGCAGCGCGCAGGCATCGACGCGCACGGACTCGAAGCGACCGTGCGCCGCTACAACGAGCATGCGGTGCGCGGCGAAGATCCCGCGTTCGGGCGCGGCACGACGTCGTTCAACCGCTATCTGGCCGACCCCGCGCAGCGCCCGAACCCGTGCGTCGCGCCGATCGGCGACGGCCCGTATTACGCGCTGAAGGTCGTGATGGGCGACCTCGGCACCTTCGACGGTTTGCGCACGAGCGTGGAGGGCGCCGTACTCGCCGACGACGGCCGCGCCATCGCCGGCCTCTACGCGGTGGGCAACGACCGCGCGAGCATCATGGGCGGCAACTATCCGGGCGCGGGCATCACGCTCGGCCCGATCATGACCTTCGGCTACCTCACGGGCCGCCATCTCGCCGGACTCGACAACGCCGTCGATTCCTCCGCAGACGCTGCGCGCGCGACGCGCGTAGCGGCATGACTTTTCATCAGGCGGAGAGCCGCATGAGCAAGCCTTTTATCGATCACCGCACCTACACGATCCGTGCGCGCGGCATGGCCGAATTCATCGACGTATTCGACCGCCTCGCCATGCCGATCCAGCTGAAGTATCTGGGCGCGCCGGCCGGTTTCTATATGAGCGACATTGGCGCGCTGAATCAGGTCGTGCATCTCTGGGCGTACGAAAGCATCGCCGATTACGACGCGCGCCGTACCGCACGCGATGTCGATCCGCATTGGCCCGCGTATTTGCAGGCGTCCGCGCATTTGATCGTGGCGCAGGAAAGCCGCATCATCCGGCGCGTGGAATTCAAAAGTCTTACGCGTTTTGCGGACTGACTCGCGTAACGACCTGCTTAACAAAGCCGCATTGCTGCTGCATTCGAAAAGGATTGATGCGCGGTGCCGCGTTTATCGCAAGCGTTTCGCGCATTAAGATTGGCACGCGTCGTTCAGGCGATGAACGATGCTGGTCTCCAAACCGACTTGACCTCCGTTTGCGCAAAACGGAGGTCTTTTTTTATCGAATTTATTTCGCGAAACGCAATAGCGCATTGTGCTTTCCGGCGGTAAGGATTTTGCCTGTTTTGGTAATGCTTCATTGCATTGATGCAACGTTAACAAATGTGATTCAGCTCTTATAATCCGCGAGCATTCGATTCAGCGCACTCCTTATTCAAGGCATGCGCGGACCCACAATCGAATAACGAAAAGAGAGAAGAAATGCGAAAACGAAAGCTGCCGGTAGCGGTTCTCTTCGCAGGACTGCTCGCGGGCTCGACGGCGGCGCACGCCGATCAATGGGGCATTCAGTTCGCGGGCGGCGTTGCGGATCATGACGTGAAGAAAGCGGATCTTGGCATCGTGTGGGATCCGGGCTGGCAATGGTGGGCGATAGGCGGCTATCACTTCACCGTGGTAGGTGAAGGACACGTGGCGTACTGGGACACGCGGGAGAATCCGGCGTCGCATGCGAACATCTGGGAGTTCGGTTTTACGCCGGTTCTCCGCTTCGTGAAGAACTCAGGCTTCATTCGCCCGTTCATCGAAGCGGGCGTGGGCGTGCGTCTGCTGTCGCACGTCGACGAAACGCCGGACCGCAGCTTTTCGTCGTCGTTTCAATTCGCGGATATGGTGGGCGTGGGCGCAATCTTCGGCGAGCACCAGAACTATCAGGCGGGCTTTCGCTTCCAGCATCTGTCGAATGCGGGACTCAAGCATCCGAACCCCGGCATCAACTTCAGCCAGGTCTACGTACAGTACAACTTCTGACCGGGCAGGTCCGGTTCGATATCTCGCAGGCGCTTCGCCGCACGGTCGCTCGACTCGTTGCGCGACGCGCCTTTTTCATTGGAATTTCGCTACTCGCATTACCGCCGCGCGGGCGCATTGCAAACATTGCAAGCGCCGTGTTGTTGCGACGTTCGACATCAATCTATTGCGTCATTTGAATCGTAAGCAAAATGTGGGGTGCGCCGCTTACAGAAATGCCATGAAATGCCGATGAAGAAAGGCTTTCGGAATGACCGGTTCATCTCATAAAAACCCGAACTGTTAATTAATGCTTTCAGATGGCTTGTTAATTAACGGAATCGCAACGGTGTATATTCACCAAAAATGCGAACGCGCTACCGTTTGCCTCTATGATTAGTCGCGACGTTTTACCGCAGCTCAGCCATGAGGACAAAATGGATCTAGCCCAAATCCGCCGCGAAGCCTTCGCGATGCCTGTGCACAATCCCGCGTATCCGCGCCCGCCGTTCCGCTTCGTCAATCGCGAATACTTCATCATTTCCTACGAGACCGATTCCGACGCGCTGCGCGCGATCGTGCCGGAACCGCTCACGCCGGAAAACAATCTCGTCCATTACGAGTTCATTCGCATGCCGGACTCGTCGGGTTTCGGCGATTACACCGAAAGCGGCCAGGTCGTCTCGGTGCGCGACCCGCAAGGCCGCCTCGGCAACTACACGCACTCGATGTATCTCGACGACGAAGGCCCGATCGCGGGCGGTCGCGAAATCTGGGGTTTCCCGAAGAAGCTCGCGCGCCCGGTGCTCGCCGTGGACGGCAACGACACGCTGCTCGGCACGCTCGACTACGGCACGCAGCGCATCGCCACGGGCACGATGGGCTACAAGCATCACGTGCTGAACAACGAAGACGAGCGCCGCAAGCTCGCCGACACGCCCAACTATCTGCTCAAGGTGATTCCGCACGTGGACGGCAGCGCGCGCATCTGCGAACTCGTGCGTTTCTATTTGCGCGACGTGACGGTGCATGGCGCGTGGAGCGGGCCGGCCGCGATCGAACTGCATCCGCATGCGCTCGCGCCGGTCGCCGACCTGCCGGTGCGCCGCGTGGTGGGCGCGCGTCACGTGATCGCCGACCTCACGCTCGATATCGGCGAAGTGGCGTACGACTATCTCGCCGAACCGGCCGGCCATGCGAATGCCGCCGCGTCCACGCGCCAGACCGGTCTGGACGAACGCGAAGCCGAACTGGCCTGATGCACTGTGCATTTCTAACATTTGTCTAAACCAATAAGGATTACTTATGTCGTTGCAGAACAAGGTTGCAGTCATCACGGGGGCCGCGAGCGGCATCGGCGAACATTGCGCGCGGACGTTTGCCAGCCAGGGCGCGGCGGTCGTGATCGCCGACCTGAACCTCGCGGCGGCGGGCAAGGTGGCCGACAGCATCGTGTCGGCCGGCGGCAAGGCGCTTGCCGTGGCGATGGACGTGACCAATGAAGAAGCCGTGAACGCGGGCATCGAAGAAGCGGTGAAGGTGTTCGGCGGCATCGACGTGCTGGTGTCGAACGCGGGCATCCAGATCATCAGCCCGGTCGAGGACTTTCCGTTCGCCGACTGGAAGAAGATGCTCGCGATCCATCTGGACGGCGCGTTTCTCACCACCAAAGCGGTGCTCAAGCACATGTACGGCAGCGGCAAGGGCGGCTCGATCGTCTATATGGGTTCGGTGCATTCGCACGAGGCGTCGAAGCTGAAGTCGGCCTACGTGACCGCGAAGCACGGCCTGCTCGGCCTCGCGCGCGTGGTGGCGAAGGAAGGCGGCCCGCGCGGCGTGCGCGCGAACGTGGTGTGCCCGGGCTTCGTGCGCACGCCGCTCGTCGACAAGCAGATTCCCGAGCAGGCGAAGGCGCTCGGCATTTCGGAAGCCGACGTGGTCAGGAACGTCATGCTCAAAGACACCGTCGACGGTGAATTCACCACGCTCGACGACGTGGCGAACACGGTGGCGTTCCTCGCCGGATTCGGGTCGGCGGCGTTGACGGGGCAGTCGGTGCTCGTCACGCACGGCTGGTCGATGCACTAAATCACGCGAGGAGAACGTATGCGCAGCAGCACGAAAATAGACGCAACCGCACGCAAGGAGCGCAAGCCGGTCGAGCTGCCGCGCTACGACGAAATCGCCCTTGTTTTGCAGGGCGGCGGCGCGCTCGGCTCGTATCAGGCCGGAGTGTTCGAAGGGCTCGCCCAGTCGGGCGTGGAACCGCATCGCATCGCGGGCGTGTCGATCGGCGCGCTCAACACGGCGATCATCGCGGGTAACGAACCGGGCAAGCGTGTCGCAGCGCTGCGCGGATTCTGGGAGTCGATCTGCCATCCGCTCGACTGGTTCGGCAACCTCGGCGCACTGGCGCTGCCGCTGTTCGGTCATCAGGCGCTGTCGCGCCGCTGGGCCAGCATGTGGGCCGCGAGCCGCGCGCTTACCGAAGGCCAGCCGGGCTTCTTCGCGCCGCGCCTGCCGCTGCCGGTGGCGGGCTGGCACAAGGCGCCGCCCACGGCCGTGAGCTATTACGACACGGCCGCGCTCAAGGCCACGCTGCAACGTTTCGCCGATTTCGACCGCATCAACGACGGCCCGATCCGCGTGTCGGTCGGCGCGGTGAATGTGCGCAGCGGCAATCTGATCTATTTCGACAACGCGAAGATGCGTCTCGAACCCGAGCACTTCATGGCCTCGGGCGCGCTGCCGCCGGGCTTTCCGGCCGTGGAGATCGACGGTGAGTTCTACTGGGACGGCGGACTCGTCTCGAACACGCCGCTCACCGAAGTGCTGCGCGACGCCGATCACAAGGACACGCTGGTGTTTCAGGTCGATCTATGGAGCGCGAACGGCAGCGTGCCCGCCGACTTTCTCGACGTGGCCGAACGCGCGAAGGACATCCAGTATTCGAGCCGCACGCGCGCGATCACGAACATGCTCGCCGATCGCCAGAAGCACGCGCGTTTCATCAAGGAACTGCTCGAGCATGTGCCGCCCGAAACGCGCCGCGGCGACCCGCTGTTCCGTCTCGCCGAGCGTGTGGCCGACGGTTCGTCGATCAACGTGGTGCATCTGATCTACAAGAACAAACCGTATGAAGGCCACTACAAGGATTACGAATTCAGCGTCGATACGATGGAAGAGCACTGGGCGAGCGGACTCGAAGATATCCGCGCGTCGTTTGCGCATCCAGACTGGTTCGCGGTGCCTAGCCGCGAACAGGGTTTTGTCACGCACGATATCCATCGCCGCGCTGGCGAAGTGCCGGAGTCGGACCGCGACGAACTGACGACCGGCGCGAGCGGCCAGACCGAAACGCCGCGCGTGACGGCTTGATCGTTCGAGGCAGGCAGCGGGCGCGCGAACTGTCGCGGGAACCGCTGCCTGCCTCACGCGGCGAGCGAAGTCTCGCGCGCCGCGTGCCAACCCTGCTGCATGTCGTAGCCCGACGGCTGCTGATAAACGCGCAAGCCGAACTCGGGCAGCACGGCAATCAGGTGATCGAACAGGTCGGCCTGAATCGCCTCGTAATCGCTCCACTTCGTGGTGTTGGTGAAGCAATAGAGTTCGAGCGGAATGCCGTCGGCGCCGCTCGCCAGTTGCCGCACCATGCAGGTCATCTCGTGATGAATCTGCGGATGGCGTTCGAGATACGCCTGCACGTAGGCGCGGAACGTGCCGAGATTGGTGAGCTGCCGACGGTTCGCCGCGCAGTCGGCCGCGCTGCCGAGCGCACCATTGAACTGCGTCAGTGCGTGGCGCTTGTCGTTCAGATAATCGGTGAGCAGCGTGAGGCGTTCGAGCCGCGCGATTTCGCCGGCGTCGAGAAAACGCACGCTCGTTGCGTCGAGCATGAGCGCGCGCTTGATCCGCCGCCCGCCCGATTCCGTCATGCCGCGCCAGTTCTGGTAGCTCTCGGTGATGAGCTTCCACGTCGGAATCGTGATGATGGTGTTGTCGAAATTCACCACTTTCACGGTGTTCAGCGTGATGTCGACGACGGTGCCGTCCGCGCCCGAGCTTGGCATCGTGATCCAGTCGCCGATGCGCAGCATGTCGTTCGACGAAAGCTGCACGCCCGCCACGAGCCCGAGCAGCGTGTCCTTGAAGATCAACATGAGCACCGCCGACATCGCACCGATGCCCGAGAGCAGCAGGCCGATCTGCTTGCCGGTGGCGTCGCCGATCACGACCAGCGCCGCGGTGATGAACATCACGAGCTTGACGAGTTGCATCGCGCCCTTGAGCGAGAGGCGCGGCTGATCCTGGCGCGCGGTGCGATGACTGTGTTCGAGCGCGGAGAGCGTGGCGCTGATCGTCATCGTGACGAGGAAGACGATCAGCGCGAAGACGATCTTGTCGGCGAGTTGCAGCGCGTTGTCGGGCAGACCCGGCACCAAGCCGAGACCGAGCTTGATGACGACGAAGGGCGCGACGCGGCTGAGCCAGGTGAACGCGCCGAATTCGAACAGGGCGTCGTCGATGCGGGTGGTGGAGCGCCGCGCCAGACGCGCGACCACGCGGAACAGCAGGAAGTGAGCGATGGCGGCCACGGCGAAGGCGGCGGCCAGCAAGACGAGCGCGCCGACCAGCGGCGCAAACCAGATTTCATGCACGGTCATGGGGTAATGCGGGTTCCTTTTTCAAGCGTTGAAACAAGCGTTCAAACACGCGCCGCGCGCGGCGCCTGCCCTGCGGGCAGACCCGTAGGGTACTTGAAAGGGACATCGCGTGCGAGTCGGGGCTCCGCGCGCCGCGTGCGCCTCGCTCACAGGCGCAGGCGCACGGCAGGCCGCATCGATCAGATAAACGGCGGCTCGCTCTGCCAGTCGAAGAAGTCCGGCATGTCAGTGGAAACGCGATTGGGGAACGCCGCCGCGCGCTTGTCGAGGAACGCGCTCACGCCTTCGGCCGCATCCGCCGAGCGCCCGCGCGACTGGATCGCGCGGCTGTCGAGGCGGTGCGCTTCCATCGGATGCTGCGCGCCCGCCATGCGCCAGATCATCTGCCGCGCAATGGCGGCGGACACCGGCGCGACGTTGTCGGCGATCTCGCGGGCGAGCGCGTAGGCCGCGGGCAGCAGGTCCTCCGCGGCGTGAACGGAGCGCACGAGCCCGCGCGCCAGCGCTTCCTGCGCGCTGAACACGCGTCCTGTGAAACACCATTCGAGCGCCGACGAGATGCCCACCACGCGCGACAGAAACCACGACGAAGCCGCTTCGGGCGTGATGCCGCGCCGCCCGAACACGAAGCCGAATTTCGCGTCGGCGGACGCGAGGCGGATGTCCATCGGCAACTGCATGGTCACGCCGATGCCGACCGCCGCGCCGTTGATCGCGCCGATCACCGGCTTGAGGCTGCGGAAGATGCGCAGCGCGACGCGGCCACCGCCGTCGCGATGCACGGTGTCCACGCTCGTGCCGAGGCGTTTCGCGTAGTCGAAAGTTTCGCCGCCCGAGGACAGGTCCGCGCCCGCGCAGAACGCGCGTCCCGACCCGGTGACGATCACGCAGCGCACGGCGTCGTCGGCGTCGGTGGCGTCGAAGGCGGCGATCAGCTCCTGCATCATCGTCGCGGTGAATGCGTTGAGTTTTTCCGGCCGATGCAGCGTGATCGTGGCGATGCCGTCCTCGACCGCGTAGCGCAGCGTTTCGAATTGCGGCAATTGCGGTGCGTTCATGACGGTTCCTCCACGCGATGCGGCGTGGCCGCGACGAAGCGCGGCGCGCGTTGCTCGACGTTCGCGAGCACGGCTTCACGCTGATTCGCGCCGCCGATCAGCGCATCCTGCTCGACCGATTCGGCGATCAGCGTGGCCGCCGCGTCGCCGCGCGAGGCCACGTGCAACAGACGCTTCGCGGCGCGGATCGCGTCGGGGCTTTTCTGCGCGATCTCGCGCGCCGTTTGCAAAGCGAGCGCAAGCGGATCGTCGCTCACGCGCGTGGCGAGACCGATCTCGACGGCCTCCGGTCCTGCCACCACACGCGCCGTATAGATCAGCTCGCGCAGACGGTCGTCGCGCACGAGGTCGCGCGTGAGCACCATGCCGCCCATATCGGGCACGAGGCCCCACTTCATTTCCATCACGGAGAGCCGCGCGTCGGGCGTCACGTAGCGCATGTCCGCGCCCAGCGCGAGTTGCAGCCCGCCGCCGAACGCCACGCCATGCACGGCCGCGATCACCGGCACCGGCAGCTCGCGCCAGAGCGTGCAGATGTACTGGAAGTCGTTGCTCAGCCCGCGCGTGCGCACGGCGATGGGCGTCGTGCGCGTGGTCTGCGCGAGCGCGGCCATGCTTTGCATGTCGAGGCCCGCGCAAAACGCCTTGCCGTTGCCCGAGAGCACGACGGCGCGCAGATCGGCTTCGCTCGCGAGCCGCTCGCCCGCGGCGATGAGCGCCGCGAACAGGCCGGGGTTCAGCGCGTTCATCTTTTCCGCGCGATTGAGCCGCACGTCGGCGACGCCGTCCGCGATGGCGATCTGCACGAGTCCTTCGCCGCTCTCTGCGCCTGCTGCGTCTACTTTACTGCCTGGATTCATTGCCCTTGCTCCTTGAGTGAAGATTCGCGCGTCACCACGTATCGACGAAACGCCGCTTCGCGTCGTGCGCCGCCGCCGTCGAACCGTTCGCGGGCGGCGGGCTCGCGTTGAGTCCGCGCATGAGCCAGCGGCGCGTGTCGGCGGGATCGATCACGCCGTCGATTTCGAGGAAACTCGCCATGTTGATGGCCTTGCCGTTGCGATACGCGTCGGCGACCATGCGTTCGAACAGCGCTTGCCGTTCGGCGGGATCGTCGATGGCCGCGAGTTCCTTGGCGTAGCCGAGCCGCACCGCGCCTTCGAGCCCCATCGCGCCGAACTCGCCGCTCGGCCACGCGATGGTGAACAGCGGCGCGTGGAAGCTGCCCGCCGCCATCGCCTGCGCGCCCAGCCCGTAGCCCTTGCGCAGCACGACGGTGAAAAACGGCACACGCAGGCTCGCGCCCGCGACGAACATGCGCGATACGTGGCGCACCGTGGCCTGCTTTTCCGAATCGGGGCCGACCATGAAACCGGGCGTGTCGCACAGCGAGACCAGCGGGATGCCGAAGGTGTCGCACAACTGCATGAAGCGCGCGGCCTTGTCGCCCGCCTGCGCGTCGATCGCGCCGCCCAGATGCATCGGATTGTTGGCGAGCAATCCGAACGGCTTGCCTTCGATGCGCACGAACGCGGTGATGAGGCCCGGCGCAAAGTCGCGACGCAGTTCGAGCGCGGAGCCGGTGTCGGCGAGCGTGTCGATCACGCGGCGGATGTCGTAGACGCGCAGCCGGTTCTCCGGAATCGCCTCGCGCAGCAGCCGCTGATCGGCGCAATCGCCATCGCCTTCCTGTGCGAATGACGCAAACGGCCCCTGAAAATACGAGAGATACTGCTTCGCGACGCGCACGGCGGCTGCTTCGTCGTCGACCAGAATATCGATCACGCCGTTGGGCGACTGCACGCTGGTCGGGCCCACTTCCTCGGGCGAAAACTTGCCGAGGCCGCCGCCTTCGATCATCGCCGGACCGGCCATGCCGATGCTCGCGTTGCGCGTGGCGATGATCACATCGCAGCAGCCGAGCAGCGCCGCATTGCCCGCGAAGCAGCGTCCCGACACCACGCCGACGAGCGGCACCTGGCCCGAGAGCCGCGCCATGCTCGCGAAGGTGCGGCAGTCGAGGCCCGCGACGCCCACATGGTCGGTGTCGCCGGGACGCCCGCCGCCGCCTTCCGCGAATAGTACGAGCGGCAGCCGCCATTGCTCCGCGAGTTGCAGCATGCGGTCGGTTTTCTTGTGGCTCATCATGCCCTGCGTGCCCGCGAACACCGTGTAGTCATAGGCGATCGCCATGCAGCGCGCGGCCTGTGCGCCGAAGCGCGCGGCGTTCACGGTGCCGATGCCGGCGATCAGGCCGTCGGCGGGACTCTGCGCGATGAGCTCGTCGAGCGGACGGCGGCCGCGTTGCGCCGCGAGCGCAAGCGCGCCGTATTCGACGAAGCTGTCGGCGTCGAGCAGATCGTCGAGATTTTCGCGCGCGGTGCGCTGGCCGGTCTTGCGCCGCTTCGCGACCGCGTGCGGACGGCGTTCGTCGCGCGTGAGCGCATGGCGTTCGAGCACTTCGGCGAGGTCGGCGCGAATGTGCGCGAGGTCGCGGCTCGCTTCGGTCTCGATGCCGGCCGCGGCCACCTCGGCGGGTTCGATGAACAGCAGCGGCGCGCCTTCGAACACGCTGCCGCCCGGTTCGAGCGCGAGCGCGCGCACGATGCCGCTTTGCGTGGCCTGCACGACGAACTCCATCTTCATCGCTTCGAGCACGGCGACTTGCTGGCCGACGGCGACAGCGTCGCCGGGCTGCACGTCGAGGCTCACCAGCACGCCCTGGCTCGGCGCGACGAGCGGCACGCAGCCTGGCGGCGCGCTATCTGCGCTTTGTGCATCGATGTTGGATGGCGAATGCGCGCCGCCCGGCTGATCGGCGCGGAAATGCAGCTGCGGGTGCGCCTGCCCGCCCGACGCGATCAGTTCGCCGATATGACGTTCGATGAAGCGCGTATCGATGTCGTAGCCCGGCAGTTCGGGGCGCTGCAACACCGTCTGCAGAAACGGCAGCGTGTTCGCCACGCCTTCGAGCCGGAATTCGCTCAGGCCGCGATACGCGCGGCGCAGCGCGCCTGCGAAGTCGTCGGCGTGCGCGATCACTTTCGCGAGCAGCGAGTCGTAGCTCGGGCTCGTTGTGTAGCCGGCATAGCCGTAGCCGTCCACGCGCAGGCCCGCGCCGCTCGGCGGCTCGTAGGCGCTCAGCGTGCCGCCCGCCGCGCGCGCGCTGCCGTCGGGCTGCATCGTTTCCAGATTGACGCGCGCCTGCACCGCGAAGCCGCGCACCGGCGGCGGATCTTGCAGCCGGAGGTCGGCGAGCGTCGCGCCTTCGGCGAGGCGCAACTGCGTGCGGACGAGATCGACGCCGGTGACGGCTTCCGTCACGCAATGCTCGACCTGCACGCGCGGATTCGCCTCCATGAACACGAAGTCGCCGCGCGCGGTATCGACGAGAAATTCGAACGTGCAGATGCCGCGATACTGCACGGCGCGCGCGAGCGTGAGCGCCGCGTCGATGATCTTGCGCCGCAACGCGCCGTCAAGATGCGGCGCGGGCGCGATCTCGATCACTTTCTGATGACGCCGTTGCACACTGCAATCGCGTTCCCAGAGATGACTCACGTGCGTGCCGTCGCCGACGATCTGCACTTCGACATGACGCGCATGCTCGATCAACCGTTCGACGTACAGCGCGCCGTTGCCGAAGGCCGCGCGCGCTTCCGATTCGCAGCGCGCCCAGGCGTCGGCGAGATTGGCCGCGTCGCGCACGGCGCGCATGCCGCGTCCGCCGCCGCCCGCGAGGGCCTTCACCATGATCGCGCCGTGTTCGGCGAGCAGGGCGCGCGCTTCGTCGAGCGTGGCCGCGCGATTGCTGCCCGCCGCGAGCGGCACGCCGCAGCGCGTCGCGAGTTCGCGCGCGCGGGCTTTGTCGCCGAAAGTGTCCAGCACGAGCGGCGACGGCCCGACGAAGCGCAAACCAGCCGCCGCGCAGGCGCGCGCGAATTCGGCGCTTTCGCTCAGGAAACCGTAGCCGGGATGCACGGCGTCGCAGCCGTTCGCGCGCGCGGCCTCGACCAGTTGCGCGATGTCGAGATACGCGGCGGCGCCGCGTCCGGCGAGCGGCACGGCGAGGTCGGCACGGCGCACGTGCAGCGACTGCGCGTCGTCTTCGGCATAGACCGCGACGCTGCGCAGATTCGCTTCGGCGGCGGCGCGCGCGATGCGCACGGCAATCTCGCCGCGATTGGCGATCAACAGTGAGCGCAGCGCAGCGTGGGGAGCAGGGGAGGCGGAGTTCGTCACAGCAGCTTGTCCAGTTCCTGTTTTCTGACCTTGCCGGTCGCGGTCATCGGCAATGCGTCGATCACGCGGATTTCCGGCACCTTGTAGACGGCCATCGAGGCGCGGCACCACGCGGCGAGTTCGTCGCCGCTCGCTTCGCTGCCCGGTTTGAGCACGACGAAGGCAACCGGCTGCTGGCCGCGCGCGGCGTCCGCCTTGCCGATCACCGCGCTGCCCGCAATCGCCGGATGCTGGCCGAGCAGCGCTTCGAGTTCGCTCGGAAATACGCTCATGCCGTTCACCTTGAGCATTTCCTTGCGCCGTCCGAGATAGCGGATGAAGCCTTCTTCGGTGATCGTTGCGAGGTCGCCGGTATGCAGCCAGCCGTCGCGCAGCGCGTCGGCGCTGGCCGCCTCGCGCTGCCAGTAGCCTTTGAACAGCGACGGCGAGCGCACGCACAGTTCGCCTTCGCCGCCCGGCGGCAGCAGCGCGCCGCTCGCGAAATCGCAGACCTTGAATTCGGTGCCCGGCACCGGCAGACCGACGAAGGTCGGCTGCGCGCGCAGGTCGCGGTCGTCGTCCTGAAGGCCGAGCGTGAAGGTGTCGCAGGTGTGCGTCTCGGTCATGCCGTACGCGAATTCGTAGAGCGTGCAGCCCGTGAGTTCGCGCCAGCGGCGGCGGTAATCGGGCGTGAGCTTCTTGATGAACGAGATCGCGCCCACGCGTTGCAGCGAGCCGTAATCGAAGTCGCGCACGTTTGGCTGATCGAGCACGTCGGCGACGCTGTCGACGAGCATGCCGCAATGCGTCACGCGATAGTGCTGCACGGCGCGCATCCAGGCGAGCGCGTCCCAGCGCGCGAGCAGCACGAGCGCGGCGCCCGCGAATACCGGAAACAGCAGGCCCGCGTTTTCGCCCGCGATCCAGAACTCGGGCAGGAAGTTGAGGAAGACGGTGTGCTCGTCGGTGTGCAGCGCGACCGGCGTGAAGCTCGCGCAGGTGTAGAGCATGTCGCCGTGCGTGTGGATGCAGCCCTTCGGCAAGCCCGTCGTGCCGCCCGTGTAGTTGAGTGCGGCGATGTCGTCGAGTTGCGGTTCGTCGTCGGGCACCGGGCCGTTGGCCGCTTCGAGCGCGGGCAGAAAGTCGATGGCGCGAGCGCTCGTCACCTTGGGCGCGAGCACGATATCGGGCAGCGGCACCGCCGATTGCGCGCCGCGCATCTCGCCCACGCCGGTCGCGATCACCTCGCGCAACGCGCACTCGTCGCGCACCTGATCGACCACGGACAGCAGCTGATCGGCGCAGATCACCACGCGCGCGCCGCTGTCCTTGAGCTGATAACCAAGTTCGAGCGCCTTCGAGAGCGGGCTCACGGGCGCATGCACGGCGCCGAGCTTGAGGATGCCGTAGAACGCCACGTGCATCTGCGGACAGTTGGGCATGAAGACGGCGACGCGGTCGCCGCGCTGCACGCCGAGCGACGCAAGCAGCGCCGCGCAACGGTCGCTCAGGCGGTCGAGTTCGCCGTAGCTGAGCGTGCGGCCATAGAAGTGCACGGCGCGACGTTGCGGCGCGCGACGCGCCCACTCGCGCAGATAGGCCGTCAAAGGCCGCTGGCCGAGCGGATACTGCGGCTCGCGCGGCGCATCGGCGGGCCAGGCGTGCGCCCACTTTCGATGCAGATCGTCCAGATACTCGCGTTCGTTCATGGAAAGCCTCGCGGAACGCACCCAGGTGCGCCGGTTTGCAATGCGCATTGAATCGCGGCGCGGAAACGACACAACCCTGAATCGGTGATTCAGCGCGCCGCGCGGGAGAGAGAGGTCGCCGACCGTCCATGATGTGCACGAACGCACTTTTCTGCGCCTGCTGTTTTTCCCGGTTGACTTTGCCGCACGGTCGTGCGATTTATTTCGATACCCCGAACGCGCACCGCGTTCGCGTCGTTCCATCTGCATCACCCATCAACGTGTGAGAGGAAAGGAGACAGCGCATGGAGTCGAAGAACGTTCCGGAAGTGGCCGAACTGCTGCAGGATTCGCCGAAGAATTGGGGCAAGTGGGGCAGCGACGACGAAGTGGGCTCGCTCAACTATCTGACGCAGGCCGAGGTGTTGCGTGGCGTGGCGTCGGTGCGATCGGGCAAGACCTTCACGCTGCAGATCCAGATGGGGCATCCGAAGGGCGATCCGGTCTGGCCGGGGCGTTCGCAGGCGCGCCGCATGAACGTGATGGACAAGGGCCATTACCTGTGCGGGAAAGGCCCGCTGTTTCCGGGGCTCGCCGAATACGCCGACGACATGATGATCATGTATCTGCAAGGCTCGACGCAGTACGACGCGCTCGGCCACGTCTGGTACGACGATCAGCTCTGGAACGGCTACGACGCGAAGTCGACCATCGGCGGGCTGGAAAAAGCGAGCGTGCTGCCGATCGCCGAGCGCGGCGTGGTGGGGCGCGGCGTGCTGATCGACATGGCGCGCCA
The DNA here is from genome assembly GCF_900109265.1 of Paraburkholderia tropica. Classification (GTDB taxonomy): domain Bacteria; phylum Pseudomonadota; class Gammaproteobacteria; order Burkholderiales; family Burkholderiaceae; genus Paraburkholderia; species Paraburkholderia tropica. The sequence goes on along the minus strand of NZ_FNZM01000003.1, from coordinate 2,831 downwards.
TCGCGGCAAGGCCGTGCTCGATCCGGGCGAAACCTTCACGCACGAAGACCTGCTCGCGGCTGCGAAGGCGCAGGGCGTGCAGATCGAAAAGCGCGACATTCTGGTGATCCGCACGGGCTGGATCGGTTCGTTCTACGAGCGCGATCAGGCCGAGTTCTATCAGAACTTCGTCGAGCCGGGGCTCACGTACAGCCGTGAACTCGTCGAGTGGTTCCATCGCATGGAGATCCCGAATCTCGTCACCGACACGATTGCAAACGAAGTCACCGTCGATCCCGTTTCGGGCGTGGCACTGCCGCTGCATAACGCGCTGATGCGCAATCTGGGCGTGACGCTCACCGAAATCGCGCAACTCGATCCGCTCGCCGCCGATTGCGCGGAAGACGGCCAGTGGAATTTCCTCTACACCGCCGCGCCGCTGAAAGTGGTGAACGGCAGCGGCGCGCCGGTGAATCCGGTGGTGGTGAAGTAGGCGTAGCATCGCCTGCATCGCTTCCGCTGCGGCATCTTTCGTCGATTGATTGAGAACCGGTCCGCCTGCGCGGCGCCGCGATGCCGTCGTGTCGCGTTGAAAAATCGCCCCGCGGCGGCCGTTTTTTTGCTGGAATTGCTGGAGCGCTCATGACGCCCTATGAAAGCAAACCGTGGCTCGCGCATTACGCGGCGGGTCACGCGGCCACCATCGACCCGCAATACGGCGATGCCCTGAGTCTCTTTCGCGCGGCTGTGGCGCGCGCGCCCGAGCGGTCCGCGCTGCTGTATTTCGACGGCGCGCTCACCTACGCCGAACTCGATGCGCAATCGGATGCGCTCGCCTGCGCGTGGCGCGAACGCGGCATCGCGCGCGGCGAGCGCGTGGCGATCTATCTGCAGAACGTGCCGCAATTCGTGATCGCGCTGGTGGCCGCGTGGAAACTCGGCGCGATTGCGGTGCCGGTCAATCCGATGAATCGTGCGCGCGAATTGCGCGTGCTGCTCGCGGATTCGGGCGCGCGTCTGCTCGTGTGTCATGGCGCGCTGCACGACGAGGTGGTGCGTCCGCTGCTGGCCGAAGAAGACGCGCGCGTGGCGAACGGCGAGATCGCGGCGAGTGCGCGCGTGCACCCGCAGGTGATGACGACTTCGGCGCTCGATTATCAGCAACGCCACGACGAGCGCCTGTTCGCGGGCATGGACCGCGCGCGCGAAACTCAACCGCGCGACGACGCCGAAGACTTCCGCACCGTCATCGACGCGTATCGCGGCCAGACGCCGCCCGCGATCGACCTCCACAGCGACGACGTCGCCATGCTCGTCTACACCTCGGGCACCACGGGCGTGCCGAAGGGCGCGATGAACACGCACGGCAACGTGGCCTTCAACGCGCAGGTCTATCGCGACTGGGTGGGCTTGCGCGAAGGCGCGCCGCTGCTCGGCGTCGCGCCGCTCTTTCATATCACCGGGCTGGTCGGCCATGTGGGCGCGGCCTTCATCTGCGCCGCGCCGCTCGTGCTGGCGTTCCGCTTCGAACCGGGTGTGCTGCTCGACGCCATCGCCGAACACAAGCCGGAGTTCACCATCGGCGCGATTACGGTGTTTATCGCGCTGATGAATCATCCGCGCGCAACGCGCGAACACTTCGCCTCGCTGCGCCGCATCTATTCGGGCGGCGCGCCGATTCCGCCGAGCGTGATCGAAGCGTTCCGTTCGCGCTTCGGCCACTACATCCACAACGGCTACGGTCTGACCGAAACGAATTCCCCCACGCACGTCGTGCCGGTCGGCAGCGAAGCGCCCGTCGATGCCGCGTCGGGCACGCTGGCCATCGGCGTGCCGGCGTTCAACGTGGAGTCGTATATCGGCGACGATGCGGGTCAGCCGCTGCCGGCGGGCGAAGTGGGCGAGATCATTTCGCGCGGGCCGATGATCGTGCCCGGCTACTGGAACAAGCCGCAGGAAAGCGCGAAGGCGATCGTCGACGGTTACTTCCGCACCGGCGACGTGGGCTTCATGGATGCGCAGGGCTGGTTCTATCTCGTGGATCGCAAGAAGGACATGATCAACGCGGGCGGTTACAAGGTCTGGCCGCGCGAAGTGGAGGACGTGCTGTACACGCATCCGGCCGTGCGCGAGGCGGCCGTGGTGGGCGTGCCGGACAGTTATCGCGGCGAGACCGTGAAGGCCGTGGTGAGTCTCAAGCCGGGCGCGAATGTGACGCCCGACGAGCTGGCCGCATACTGCAAGGAACGCATGGCGGCGTATAAATATCCGCGCATCGTGACGATCATCGACGAGTTGCCGAAGACCGTGACGGGCAAGATTCTGCGCCGCGAATTGCGGGGTTGAAACCGCGTTGAGACCTCGCCAATAGGTCTGGGCTATGACCGGTAGAGTTAATCGATAGTGGCCGATTTCGCTGATCCCACGTGTAATGCGTCAATCGTGCAATTCGAATGATGCAATGGAGGAGATCGAAAGTGAAAATCGTGGTGCCGGTCAAACGCGTGGTCGATTACAACGTGAAGGTTCGTGTGAAGTCGGACGGCACGGGCGTGGATGTCGCGAACGTCAAGATGTCGATGAATCCGTTCGATGAAATCGCGGTCGAGGAAGCGGTGCGCTTGAAAGAAGCGGGCATCGCGACGGAAGTGATTGCGGTTTCGGCGGGCGTTTCGCAGGCGCAGGAAACGCTGCGCACGGCACTGGCGATTGGCGCGGATCGCGCGGTGCTGATCGAATCGAATGAGGAATTGCAACCGTTGGCTGTTGCGAAGCTTTTGAAAGCGCTCGTCGATAAAGAGCAGCCTTCGCTGGTAATTCTCGGCAAACAAGCCATCGACGACGATTCGAAT
>NZ_FNZM01000053.1 GCF_900109265.1 Paraburkholderia tropica | reverse complement strand
AGCACCATGCTCGTCAACCGCTCGCCACAACAGATACGGCTCGCCGCGTAGCGTCACGAACATCTCGTCTAAATGCCAGGTGTTGGCTGGCTTGCGCCGCGCCGCCTTGGCGCACTTAGCGAATCCAGCGCCGAACTTGTCGCACCAGCAACGGATGGTTTCGTATGTGACCACGACGCCACGCTCGAGCAACAACTCTTCGATGTCGCGCAGGCTCAGGCTGAACCGGAAGTACCAGCGAACGGCGCAGCTGATGACGATAGCGGGGAAGCGGTGGCCGTGATAAAGCGATTTCGTCTTCTTCATCGCTTCATTCTACTGCCACACCTCCAGCAACCTGACAGTGCCGTGTCGTGATCTGCGCGGTGTTCTTCAACAACCCTCGGTACCGGGTCTTCGTATAGCCAAACTGCTGCTTGAGTACGCGAAACGGATGTTCAACCTTGGCGCGGATGCCCGCTTTCAGGCGTTCAATCTGGTCGAATATCGCGTCCAGACGATCGTTCAGGTTCAGTTGTCGACGTCTGCCTGGTCGCATCGCGACATGCCAACGTACCGGGTTTGCCTGACAGCGCTTCTCAATACCCTGATATCCGGCGTCAGCGTACACATCCTTTTCCTGGCCGTGCAACAGCGCTTCGGCCGCATTGATGTCGTGGACGTTGGCCGCCGTACCAATAACGGTGTGGACCAGACCCGACTCTGCGTCCACTCCGATGTGCGCTTTCATCCCGAAATACCATTGATTTCCCTTCTTCGTCTGGTGCATCTCCGGGTCCCGTTTGCCGGAGCCGTTCTTCGTCGAACTGGGCGCGGAAATCAAGGTGGCGTCGACCGCCGAGCCTGCCTTCAGCATCAGGCCTTTCCCGCTCAGGATCTCATTGACCAGCGTGAGCATCTGCGCAGCCAGGCCGTGCGTTTCGAGAAGGTGCCGGAACCGGAGAATCGTGCTCTCGTCAGGCAAACGCGTCATGCCCTCGTCCAGCCCAGCAAACTCACGATACAGCGGCACGTCATAAAGCGCCTCTTCCATCGCCGGGTCTGACAGACCAAACCACTGCTGCATGAAGTGGATCTGCAGCATCGTCGCAATAGGAAACGGCGGCCTTCCAGTCTTACCCCTTGGATAGTGCGGTTCGATCAACGCAATCAATCTCGACCATGGCACAACCCGCCTCATCTCATCGAGAAATTCCCGCTTGCGCGTGCGTTTCGTTGAAAGATCCAGACCCAGACCAAGCTGTGTCATCGGGGAACCCCTGAAACTTGCCTTCTCCCAGGATAGTCGACCCAGACGTCAACGCCAGGACTTTTGCAGACCTTCCCTAATAATCGAGTTGAGGATAAATTGGTTCATTTCGCAGAGCTTAATTCAACCAGCGAGACGCGGCAAGTGCCTGTGCCAACTGCGCAGCACAGTCCGAGCAGTAGAGTGACCATCCAACGCCGGACGACAGCTAACGCGTCGAAAGCGGCCCTTCCATTGGCGCTGATCCCAACGACGGCTCCGGGTCGGACTGAGTCCATCCGCGCTTCAAACTCATCGCCCGAAAGCGGCCGTTAGGCTTTCGCCTCCCGAAAGCGGCCGGTCGTCAACGCACACTCCCGACCCGTTGCGGTCAGTCGTAAGATTGCGGTCCCTTTGTCGCTTCTTGAAGTACTGCGGTCATCCGAGGGCCTGTCTTTTTGGTCGGGCATCGGCCAACACAGTCAACAGTGCCACAGAACCTTATCGACCTGACGTGCCGAGTTCCGGGTCATTGGATTTGAGGATGCCGCGTCACAGAGAGATTGCGCCGGAAGCCGCCTGTATTGCCGCAGCAAGCTCGTCTTCGCTGCGCCCTCCATTGATGGCGATGCTTCCCCCAAAGACAAAGTGAGGAGCCGAACGGACACCGGCACCGGCCGACTTGGCCGCTTCCTGCTCGACGCGGCGGTGTTGTGCAGGATCAAGCGCGATAGCACGAGCCTGGTCGCGGTCAAAACCGTAGTCGGCTGCGATGTCGGCCAATACGTCGGCATCGGAAATATTCTTCGCTTCGATGAAGTAAGCGTCAGTGATTGCAACGGCGAGCCTGTGCTGCGTGTCACGCCCAGCGGCTGCCAGAATCACGGCATGAGCAGCTTGAGTCGGATAGGCCCAGAGCTGGCGGCCAAGATCCAGATCGAAGCCCGAAGCGCGGGCTTCTCCCTCAGGGCGAGCAAAGGCGATTTTGGGATCGGTTATGCCGTAGCGCGAGCGCAGCAAGTCGGGAATGTAGAGGCCGCCTGGCGGCGCATCTGGCAGTAGCAGGACTGGATGCTGCCGAATGTCGACGGCCAGGTTGGGGAAACGCTCCGCCAGCACTTTATCGAGACGGTGATGCCCGACGATGCACCACGGGCATGTGATTTCAGTATAGAGGTCTATTCGCATAACCCTGTTCTCGTGATCTGATCTTCGCGCTATGAATTCGAAGGTAGTTCGGCATCGATTCCGGTCAGTTGAACCGATAGGTCCCACAGTCGTCTTGCGAGTTCTGGATTCCGTGCGTCCTGCGACGGAGTGCATTCACCGGAAGGGCCTCTCAATTCGAACGTTTTCGTCGGCCCGTAATAGCCGCCGGACCTTATTTGTCCGGTCGCCGCCTGCAATGCACCCCACGCGCCCTGAGCCGGCGTGTTGAAAAACAGGCCGATCAATGACATGGCGACGCTGCCCCACCAGCTGTCGCGCGCAAGGTTGGTTCCGGCAAGGCCTGGATGGCAGGCCACCGCCGTAACAGGTGTGCCTGCCGCTCGCAGTCGCCGATCCAGCTCAAAGATAAAAAGCAGATTCGCCAGCTTGCTGGCTGCATAGCGAGGCATCCATTTGTAGCTCTTCTGCGCATCAAGATCGTCCCACTCGATCTTCGCGTTCCTGTGCAGACCGCTGCTCGTGACAACGATGCGCGATCCGGATGTTTCCGCGAGCTTGGGCAACATGAGCGCGGTGAACGCAAAGCACCCGAGATGATTGACGCCGAATGTCAGCTCGAAGCCTTGCGCCGTGTGTTTTAGCTTCGGCCCTTGCACGCCCGCATTATTGATGAGCGCGTCGATGCGCGGTTCCATTTCGGCCAGTTTTGCTGCGTTGCGCACGCTCGCCAGGTCTGCGAGGTCAAGCGGCAGGAAGGCGAGATTCGCTTCAGGGGTCTTCAGACGAATCCGGCTAATCGCGGCTTCCGCTTTCCGCTCGTCACGGCACGCGAGAAGCACCCTGGCTCGCCGCGTCGCCAACGTACTTGCTATTTCAAAACCTATGCCGGTGTTGGCGCCGGTGACGATAAAGGTCTTTCCCGATTGATCGGGGACATCAGCATGGGTAAATCCGCTCATGGCGTGAACCTTGTCGAGACGTTGCTGGGTCAATGGTTAGCGATGCCCGGCGCGGCACGCACGAACTTCGTGTCGGTCACCTGGTCAACCAGGAACTTCGCAAGATTGCCTCTGGAAAGCTTCATGCTGAGTTTGGCCTTTCCATACCAACCTACGTCCACGCTGCCATCGGCAGGACCATCCTGGAGGTTCGGGATGCGTACCAGTGTCCAGTCCAGGTCCGAATTGGCGACCAGTTCGCCAGTCGCCTTGATGTCCTCATACCCCTTGCGCGCGATAACCTTGAACAGCAGCGCGAACGCATGGGTTTTGATGGCAAAGCCGTCGCTGGGATCACGATAGGCAGCCGTAGAAATCTGGATAAGACGACGCACGCCTGCGTGCTTCATCGCGGCGATTATGTGGGTCAAGCCGTGCATGACCGGCTTGTCGCCTTGCACCTTGAGACTGTTGGGACCCAGGGCGCTAATGACCGCATCAGCCCCCTGGACGCACTTCGCAATGGCACGCTGGTCCTGCAGGTCGCCGACAACGATGTCGACCCTTCCCGCGAACGACGCGAGTTTCCTTGCGTCGCGCGTATAGACCGACAGGTTGTAGCCCTGCTTCAGGGCTTCCTCGATGACGTGCCTTCTGGTCGGCCCGGTTGCGCCGAACAGCGCGATGGTTTTTTTCCCGGCCATGAGGTCACGCAGCCGTCGCCAGTAAGGCCTTGATGGCTGTTTCGGCGTTGGCGATGGCGACCTTCACTGCATCGGGGCCTAAAACAGTACCTTCGACACGCACCACTTCAACGTTGGTCAGGCCGATGAAACCGAGCAGGTGCAGCAGATAGTTGGTCTGAAAGTCGAACGGTGCCCAGGCGCCTTCCGAGAACACACCGCCGCTAGCGGTAACGAGATAGACCTTCTTGCCCGTCAGCAGCCCCTTCGGCCCGGTATCGCCGTAGCCGAAGGTGACGCGCGGCCAGGTGACGTGATCGAACCACGCCTTGAGCTGCGAGGACGGACCGAAGTTGATCATGCCCGAACCGAGCACGATCACGTCGGCGAGCTTCAACTCGTCGACCAGATCTTGCGCGACCTTCACTGCCGCGACCTGTTCCGGCGTGCGATCTTCGGGCGACGTGATCCGGCCCTGGATGTAGGCCGGTGTGATGTGCGGCGGCGGATTCGCGGTCAGGTCGCGCACGGTCAGCGGGCCGCCCGAACGGGTCTGGATGCCTTCGGCGATTTCGGTGGCGAAACGGGTGGACAGGCTGTCAGTCCCGCGCGGGCTGGA
>NZ_FNZM01000043.1 GCF_900109265.1 Paraburkholderia tropica | reverse complement strand
TCACGAGACCCGGCTGATGCTTCGCGGGATCGATTTCCCACAGTTCCTTGATGCCGATGCCGTAGACCTGCGGATCGGCGTCCTTGCCCAGCTTGAGTTTCTCGTTCAGTTGACGGCCCAGATGCCCGCGCGCGCCTTCGCAAAACAGCGTGTATTTCGCGTGCAGTTCCATGCCGAGCTGGAAATTCTCGGTGGGCTCGCCATCCTTGCCGATGCCCATGTTGCCCGTCGCGACGCCCTTGACCGAGCCGTCGTCGTTATAGAGCACTTCGGCGGCCGGGAAACCCGGGAAAATCTCGACGCCCAGCGCCTCGGCCTGCTGACCCAGCCAGCGCGTCACGTTCGCGAGGCTGATGACGTAATTGCCGTGATTCTTGAAGTTGTCCGGCAGCGCCCAGTTCGGCACAGCCTTAGCCCCGGTTTCGGAAAGAAAAAGGAACTTGTCCTCGGTCACGGGCACGTTCAGCGGCGCGCCTTGCGCTTTCCAGTCGGGAAAGAGTTCGTCGATTGCGCGCGGATCCATGACCGCGCCCGAGAGGATATGCGCCCCGATTTCCGAGCCTTTTTCCAGGACGCATACGCCGATTTCGACGCCTTTTTCCGCTGCGAGCTGCTTCAGGCGGATGGCCGCGGACAGCCCGGCCGGGCCGCCGCCGACGACCACGACGTCGTATTCCATCGACTCGCGTGGGCCGTATTGCTCCAAAAGACTTGCGGGGGTCATTAAAGCTCCTCTTGCCATTAGAATGCTTTTTTCGGGTTCGTATTGTCGGGGAACGCTCCGCGAGCCGCAACCCAATCAGCCTACATTAGCACGACCGTTCTATTTTATGCCAGAATGCCCGGCTCGCTGCCGCAGCGGCATTCCGGCACTTATTCATCCCTGAACAGGAAGCGAAAATGGGCCGTTCGATCAATCTGGAAGGCAAGGTGGCGATGATCACCGGCGCGTCGAGCGGACTCGGCAAGCGCTTCGCGCAGGTGCTCTCGCAGGCAGGGGCGAAAGTCGTGCTGGCGAGCCGCAGGGTGGAGCGGCTCAAGGAACTCCGCGCGGAAATCGAAGCCGATGGCGGTGCCGCCCATGTGGTTTCGCTCGATGTGACGGACTACCAGAGCATTCGATCGGCGGTCGCGCACGCGGAAACCGAAGCCGGAACCATCGACATCCTCGTCAACAACTCGGGCGTTTCCACCACGCAGAAACTCGTCGACGTCACGCCCGCCGATTTCGAGTACGTGTTCGACACCAACACGCGCGGCGCCTTTTTCGTGGCGCAGGAAGTCGCCAAACGCATGATCATGCGCGGCAACGGCGGCGGTTCGAAACCGGCGTACCGCATCATCAACATTGCTTCGGTGGCGGGGCTGAGCGTGCTGCCGCAAATCGGCCTGTATTCCATCAGCAAGGCCGCCGTCGTGCACATGACGAAGGCGATGGCGCTCGAATGGGGTCGCCACGGCATCAACGTCAATGCGATCTGTCCCGGTTATATCGACACCGAAATCAACCATCACCACTGGTCGACGGAGCAGGGGCAAAAGTTGATTTCGATGCTGCCGCGCCATCGCGTGGGCACGCCCGCCGACCTCGACGGCTTGCTGCTGCTGCTCGCAGCCGACGAGTCCGCGTTCATGAACGGCTCGATCATTACCGCCGACGACGGCTTCGGCCTGACCTGAGCGCTTTCCCATTTTCCGCGCGGGTGGCGATGTCGCTGCGCTGATGCGTCGCGGATCGTACACTCGCGTTTTTGCGTAACCCGAAGTCGAAGTGCAATGAGCGATTACCACCCCGTATTTGAAATGACCATGCCGATCCGTTGGGGCGACATGGATGCTTTCGGCCATGTGAACAACACGGTCTACTTCCGCTACATGGAACAGGTGCGGATTTCCTGGTTCGAACAGCTCGGCGTCGCCGGCGAGAGCCGGGAGGGCGGCAACCGTCAGGGGCCGGTCATCGTCAACGCCTCGATGGAATTCCTGAAGCAGCTCCACTATCCCGGCGACATTGTCTGCACGATGACCGTGGGCCAGCCGGGACGCAGCAGCTTCGACACCGGCTTCGAACTGCGCCGCGTGGACGAGCCCGACACGCTCTACGCGCGCGGCAACGCGCGCTGCGTGTGGATCGACTACGAAGCGGGCAAGTCGGTGCCGATTCCCGACCATCTGCGTGCCACCATCGAGAACGCGCCGCTCGTCAAGGCGCGCTGACACCGTGCGTTGATACGTTTCGCTGCGCGGGCGCGTCTCCAGCGTCCGCCGTCTTCCCCTTTGCTCAATGCCCGAGCAGCCGCTGCAGCAGTTCCGTGGCGTTGCCGGTGTCGTACTTGCGCATCAGCCGCGCGCGATAAACATCCACCGTGCGCGAGCTGATGTCGAGAATTCTCCCGATCTGCTTGCTCGTCTTGCCCGTGACCAGTTGCGCCGCGATTTCGCGCTCGCGCGGCGTAAGCTCGACGGCGACACGGCGCGTGGCGCTCAAATCCTCGAATGTCCAGACGCCGGCCGCGTGCGGCGCCTGCCGGTCGAGCGAGCGGCCCGTGACGTGGCACCAGAACAGTTCGCCATTGGCGCGTTTCATGATGCGGTCGTCGGCATAGCTGCCTTGCGCGGTCATGATGGGCGGGATGCGCTCGCCGATGCGCTCGAACTCGTCCGCCGACGGATATAGCACCAGGAACGACTGGCCGACGAGCGCCTCGCGCGGACAGCGAAAGATCGCGCAAAGCGCCTCGTTGCAGTCTTCGATGATGCGCTCGCGCGCGAGCACGAGCCCGATGGGCGCGAGGTGAAACGCGGTCCGGTAATCGATCGCGGAGGGGGACGTGGCAGGTTCGGGCATGGCGTGCGATACGGGAATGGCTTTATGTAGTTTTGCGTATTGTGCCGCAACGCCCGCCCAGCGTACGCTTCACAACCATCGGAGGGCCGGGTGGCAAGGCTGTCGGATTCACGGCAACGCCACTCGCGGATGACTAGAATGGGGCATCCGGGCGCGCATTGCGCCCGCGTGCCGGGCAGAACGAACAGAAACAACGCAAAACGTAGCGACGAATTTCCATTCGAGGAAGGGACACACTGATGAACAAGGTCTATGGAAGCGCGGCTGCCGCGCTCGAAGGCATCGTCAAGGACGGCCAGACGTTCGCGGTCGGCGGCTTCGGGCTGTGCGGCATTCCCGAGGCGCTGATCGGCGCGCTGCGCGATTCGGGCGTGAAGGGCATCACCTGCATCAGCAACAATGCGGGCGTGGACGGCTTCGGCCTGGGTCTGCTGCTGGAAACGCGCCAGATCAAGAAGATGATCTCGTCGTACGTGGGCGAGAACAAGGAATTCGAGCGCCAGTATCTGTCGGGCGAACTCGAACTCGAATTCACGCCGCAGGGCACGCTGGCCGAAAAGTTGCGCGCGGGCGGCGCGGGCATCCCGGCTTTCTTCACGAACACGGGCTACGGCACGCTGATCGCCGAGGGCAAGGAAACGCGCCAGTTCGGCGAGAACCACTACGTGCTCGAACATTCGCTGACGGCGGACGTCGCGCTTGTGAAGGCCTGGAAGGCCGACAAGTCGGGCAACCTCATTTATCGCCGCACGGCGCGCAACTTCAACCCGATGTGCGCGATGGCGGGCAAGATCACGGTCGTGGAAGTGGAAGAGATCGTCGAGAACGGCGAACTCGATCCGGACGCGATCCACACGCCGGGCATTTTCGTGCAGCGCCTCGTGCTCAACGCGAGCCCCGAAAAACGCATCGAACAACGCACCGTGCGCGCCGCGGCGAGCGCCTGAGGAGGGAGACGGATCATGGCATGGAATCGTGACGAAATGGCCGCGCGCGCGGCGAAGGAACTGCAGGACGGCTTCTACGTGAACCTCGGCATCGGCCTGCCGACGCTCGTGGCCAATCACGTGCCGGAAGGCGTGGAAGTGTGGTTGCAATCGGAAAACGGCCTGCTCGGCATCGGCCCGTTCCCGACCGAAGAACAGGTGGACGCCGACATGATCAACGCGGGCAAGCAGACGGTCACGACGCTGCCCGGGTCGTCGATTTTCTCGTCGGCGGACTCGTTCGCGATGATTCGCGGCGGCCACATCAATCTCGCGATCCTCGGCGCGATGCAGGTGAGCGAGAAGGGCGACCTGGCCAACTGGATGATCCCCGGCAAGATGATCAAGGGCATGGGCGGCGCAATGGACCTCGTGGCGGGCGTCAAGCGCGTGGTCGTGCTGATGGAGCACGTGGCCAAGGGCGACCAGCACAAGATTCTGGACAAATGCACGTTGCCGCTCACGGGTGTGGGCGTGGTCGACATCATCATTACCGACCTCGGCGTGATCGAGGTGACCGACGCCGGCCTGAAGGTGACGGAACTCGCCCCGGGCGTGACGGTGGACGAGATCAAGACCAAGACCGGCGCGCCGCTCGACGTGAGCGCGGTGGGTTGATCGCGGCGCGGTTTTCTCAGCGGAACTTTGCATGACGGTGGCGGGCGGGACTTCGGTCTCGCCCGTTTTCGTTTTGGACGATTCCATTCTTGCGCTTTTGCGCGTGCCTGAAACCTCGTCCGGATGGCATAGGCCGTTCGGCATGCGCGTCAGGCCGGCGACACACCGTCGGACGGAGCATCCGTCCGGGCGCGTGGAGGCAGCACGCCGGGGTGCGGCTCGTCGCGGCCGTCCATGCCGCCTGGCAAAGCCGTTTAGAATTCGTCCTGAGCCTTCGGGCACTTCCAGCGAGGACCCAGCGATGACCGAATCGTCAGCCGTGCCACGTCAGCAGTACGTTCAGTGCCTCAGCCCCTCGGGGCTGCACCGCGTCGCGTACACCGAGTGGGGCGATCCAGCGAATCCGCGCGTGCTTGTGTGCGTGCACGGCCTCACGCGTTCCAGCCGCGATTTCGATCGTCTCGCGGCGGCGCTATGCGGTACGTATCGCGTCGTGTGTCCGGACGTGGTGGGGCGCGGGTTGTCGTCGTGGCTCGTCGATCCGCGCGGCTATGGCGTCGCGCAGTATGTGGCCGACATGGTGACGCTGATCGCGCGCACGGGCGAGGAACAGGTCGACTGGTTCGGCACGTCGATGGGCGGTCTCATCGGGATGGCGCTCGCAGGCCTGCCCGACGCGCCCATCGGGCGCCTGCTGCTGAACGACATCGGCCCGCATATCGAACCGGCGTCGCTCGAGCGCATCGGCGAGTATGTCGGGCGCGACTCGCGCTTCGCAACGCTGCAGGAAGGGATCGACAACGCCGCGCTGCTGGCGTCGTCGTTCGGACCGCTCACGCGCGAGGAGTGGCGCGAGATCAACACGCCGCTGTTGCACGAAGTGGACGGTGGATGGCGTTATCGCTACGACCCGCGCATTTCCGAGGCGTTCAAGGGCGTGACGCCCGAGCAGAACGAGCAGGGCGAGCAGTTCCTGTGGCGCTCGCTGGCAGCGTTCAAGGGGCCGGTACTGAGCGTGCGCGGTGAACTTTCGGATCTGCTGTCGCGCGAAACGGTCGCGAAAATGGTCGAAAAGGGTCAGCACGTCGAGAGCGTCGAAATCGCGGGTGTCGGCCATGCGCCGGCCTTCCTCTCGCCCGACCAGATCGGCATCGCTCGCCGTTTCTTCGCCGGGGAGCCGGTCAGCGCGTCATAATATGAGATAGCCGTGCGCCGCCCGGAGCCGATCCGGCGCGCCCGGCACGTTCAACTTCAACAGGAATTTACATGGCAGTCATTCGTCACCACGTGGGTCCGCGCCTTTCGGAAACCGCTGTTTACAACGGTACGGTCTATCTCGCGGGTCAGATCGCCGAGGACACGAAGCAGGACATCGCTGGCCAGACGCGCGAAGTGCTGGGCCATATCGACCGCCTGCTGGGCGAAGCGAACAGCGACAAGACGCTGCTGCTGTCGGTGCAGATCTATATCGCCGACATGAAGGATTTCGCGGGCATGAACGCCGAGTGGGACAAGTGGGTTCCGCAGGGTGCCACGCCGCCGCGCGCGACGGTCGAAGCGAAGCTCGCCAATCCGGAATGCCTGATTGAAATCGTCGTGGTGGCCGCGCAGCGCGACTGAGCGTGCCGCGATCATCGCTTCGAAGATCGCTTCGCCAGGTGATTCCTCGCGTTTCGTATCGTCCGATTGACCGTATTACCGTAGTCATAAGCCCGTTCGGTACGCCGGCGGGCCCAGCCTCATGAGCAGCGACACCATCCCTACTGTCCCCGCCGATCCAGCCGGCTCTGCGGCGCAAGCCGCGCTGCCGTCGCTCGACGACGCGCTCGCGTTCGTGCGCGAGCACGCGGGCGACGCGCGCCTCTCGACGGGCGAACCCCTGATCGAGCACGCGCAGGGGACGGCGTCGATCCTCAGCCGCTTGAACGTCGATCCGCCGGCGGTGCTGGCTGCGGCGCTCTTCAACCTCGCGCCGCATCTCGACGACCCGGAACGCACGCTCGAAGCGCGCTTCGGCGCCGAAGTCGCCAAGTTGACTTTCGATGTGCGCAAGCTCCTGCGTCTGGGCTCGGTGAGTCAGCGTGCGGCCGCGCAGAATGCCGCGCCCGAGTCGGGCCGCGAAAGCCGCGACGCGCAGGCCGCGCGGCGCGCGCAGGTCGAGTCGTTGCGCAAGATGCTGCTGGCGTTCGCGCAGGACATCCGCGTGGTGCTGATCCGTCTCGCGTCGCGGCTGCAGTCGCTGCGCTACTACGCGGCGGCGAAGATCCAGCCCGCGCCCGAGGTGTCGCACGAAACGCTCGAGATCTACGCGCCGCTCGCCAACCGCCTCGGCATCTGGCAACTCAAGTGGGAACTCGAAGACCTCGCGTTCCGCTTCAAGGAGCCGGTCACGTACAAGCGCATTGCGAAGCTGCTCGACGAGAAGCGCGTCGAGCGCGAAAGCTATGTGTCCGAGGCGATCGCCCGGCTGGAACACGAACTGGCCGCCGCGCATATCGACGCCGAGGTGAGCGGGCGGCCCAAGCACATCTACAGCATCTGGAAGAAGATGCGTGGCAAGGAGATCGACTTCTCCGAGCTTTACGATGTGCGCGCTTTCCGTGTGATCGTGCGCGATATCAAGGATTGCTACACGGTGCTGGGCATCGTGCACAACCTCTGGCAGCCGGTGCCACGCGAGTTCGACGACTACATCTCGCGTCCCAAGCCTAATGGGTATCGCTCGCTGCATACGGTCGTGGTCGGCGACGACGGGCGCGCCTTCGAAGTGCAGATCCGCACCCAGGAAATGCATCAGTTCGCGGAATACGGAGTGGCCGCGCACTGGCGCTACAAGGAAGCGGGCACGAAGGGCTACGGCGGCCAGTTCAGCGCGAGCAGCAGCTACGACGAGAAGATCGCCTGGCTGCGTCAGTTGCTCGCCTGGAAGGACGACGTCTCCGACGATCGCCAGCCGTGGGAAGAACTGCGTCAGGCCACGCTCGACGACGATCACATCTACGTGATGACGCCTCAGGCGCGCGTGATCGCGCTGCCGCAAGGCGCCACGCCGCTCGACTTCGCGTATCACCTGCATAGCGAGCTGGGCCATCGCTGCCGCGGCGCGCGCGTCGACGGCGCGATGGTGCCGCTCAACACGCAGTTGCAGAACGGCCAGACCGTCGAGATCGTGTCGGTGAAGGAGGGCGGCCCGTCGCGCGACTGGCTCAATCCTCAACTTGGCTATCTGCACAGCAACCGCGCGCGCCAGAAGGTGCGCGCGTGGTTCAACGCGATCGAGGCGCAGGAAAACATCGCGAATGGCCGCGCGATGGTCGAAAAAACGCTGCAGCGCGAAGGGCGCACGTCGGTCAATCTGGACCAGCTCGCCGCGAAGCTCGGCTTCAAGTCGACCGACGAATTCTTCAGCGTGGTCGGCAAGGAAGAGTTCAGCCTGCGCCACGTCGAGCATGCGCTGAGCGACGCGCCGGTCGCGGAGCCCGAAGAGGAAACGCCCGAACAGCTCACCAAGCGCGCAAGCGGCGCGAACGTCGCGCACGGCGGATCGTCGGGCGTGCTGGTCGTGGGCGTGGATGCGCTGCTCACGCAGCTCGCGCGCTGCTGCCGTCCCGCGCCGCCCGACGAAATCAGCGGTTTCGTCACGCGCGGCAAGGGCATGTCGATTCACCGCAGCGACTGCCCGACGTTCATCCGCATGGCGCGCCGTGCGCCCGAGCGCGTGCTGCAAACCACGTGGTCCGCCGACGTGATGGGCGGGCGCGGCCAGTCGGTCTATCCGGTCGACATCTCGATCGAGGCCACCGACCGGCAAGGCTTGCTGCGCGACATCTCCGAAGTGTTCGCGCGCGAGAAGATGAACGTGATCGGCGTGAAGACGCAGTCGCGTCGTAACGCGGCGTATATGCAGTTCACGGTCGAGGTGTCGAATTCGGCGCAGATCCAGCGCGCCTGCGTGGTGCTCGGCGAGGTGGCCGGTGTGGTGCGGGCGTCGCGGCGGAGTTGATCGGGGAGTTGATCCGCATTTGATCAATGGTTTTCACTGATTGCCCCGAGCGTGCCCGCTAATGCCGCAACGCAAAAAAGCCCTTGCCAGCTCCGTGAAAACGTTATATAGTCTTGCTTCTTCAGGCTCGTAGCTCAGCTGGTTAGAGCACCACCTTGACATGGTGGGGGTCGTTGGTTCGAGTCCAATCGAGCCTACCAACGAAATCGAAGTTGCGGCAGGTGGTAGTTGCCGGGGCTTCAAGGCAGTACAAGCGCTCTGCGCTCAAGGCGAATACGGTTATGACATCGCGAACGTTTACCGAAACTACTTCGGAGCGACGCTAGTCGAGGACCTCTTTCGCCCTGCAATCTGGTTTGAAAAGTGAATGCGGCCCCTCGAAAGCGGGGCCGCATTTTTTTTCGCCGCGAGATTTGCGCGGGTCTGTTCCCACGAATACGATGTGCCGTCGAGGCACAGCTGGAGAAAAACATGGTTGCGATACGTCTGCCCGACGGTTCGGTTCGACAGTACGATCATCCCGTCACGGTCGCCGAAGTGGCGGCTTCGATTGGCGCCGGCCTCGCCAAAGCGGCGCTCGGCGGCAAGCTCGACGGTGAACTGGTCGACACGTCGACGCTGATCGATCACGACGCATCGCTGTCCATCGTCACCGACAAGGATGCCGACGGCCTCGACATCATCCGTCACTCCACCGCGCACTTGCTGGCGTATGCGGTCAAGGAGCTGTTCCCGGAAGCGCAGGTCACGATCGGACCGGTGATCGACAACGGTTTCTACTACGACTTCGCCTACAGCCGTCCCTTCACGCCCGAAGATCTGGAGAAGATCGAAAAGCGCATGCAGGAACTCGCGAAAAAGGACGAGCAGGTCACGCGCCGCGTCGTCTCGCGTGGCGACGCGGTCGATTACTTCAAGAGCATCGGCGAGAAGTACAAGGCCGAGATCATCGAGTCGATCCCGGGCGACCAGGACATCAAGCTGTATTCGCACGGCGGTTTCACCGACCTGTGCCGCGGTCCGCACGTGCCGTCGACGGGCAAGCTCAAGGTCTTCAAGCTCATGAAGGTTGCCGGCGCGTACTGGCGCGGCGACGCGAAGAACGAGCAACTGCAGCGCATCTACGGCACGGCCTGGACGAAGAAGGAAGATCAGGAACTCTATCTTCACAATCTCGAAGAGGCCGAAAAGCGCGACCACCGCAAGCTCGGCAAGCAGCTCGACCTGTTCCACATGCAGGACGAGTCGCCGGGCATGGTGTTCTGGCATCCGAAGGGCTGGACGCTCTGGCAGCAGGTCGAGCAGTACATGCGCGGCCGCCTGCGCGTGGCGGGCTACGACGAAATCAAGACGCCGATGATCATGGACCGCTCGCTGTGGGAAGCGTCGGGTCACTGGCAGAACTATCGTGAAAACATGTTCACGACGGAGTCGGAAAAGCGCGACTACGCGATCAAGCCGATGAACTGCCCGGGCCACGTCCAGGTGTTCAATCATGGTTTGCGTTCGTACCGCGATCTGCCGCTGCGTTACGCGGAATTCGGCTCGTGCCACCGCAACGAGGCGTCGGGCGCGCTGCACGGCCTGATGCGCGTGCGCGGTTTCGTCCAGGACGATGCGCACATCTTCTGTACGGAAGACCAGATCATCGCCGAGTCGATCGCCTTCAACACGCTCGCGATGAGCGTCTACAAGGATTTCGGGTTCGATCACATCGACATCAAGCTGTCGCTGCGCCCCGAGTCGCGCGCGGGCACGGATGAAATCTGGGATCGCGCCGAGCAAGGCCTGCGCGAAGCGCTGACGGCGTGCGGTCTGACGTGGGAAGAGCTGCCGGGCGAGGGCGCGTTCTACGGTCCGAAGGTCGAGTACCACATCAAGGATGCGCTTGGCCGTTCGTGGCAGTGCGGCACGCTGCAGCTCGACATGGTGCTGCCGGAGCGCCTCGGCGCCGAGTACGTGGCGGAAGACAACAGCCGCCGTCGCCCGATCATGTTGCACCGCGCCATCCTCGGTTCGATGGAGCGTTTCCTCGGTATTTTGATCGAGCACCATGCTGGTGCAATGCCGTCCTGGCTGGCTCCAATGCAGGTCGTTGTGATGAATATCGCGGAAAGTCAGGCCGAATATGCAGCAAATCTAGCCCAATCGTTGCAAAAACAAGGGGTTAGAGTGCAGGCGGATTTGCGCAATGAGAAAATTAGCTATAAAATACGCGAGCACACGCTTGAGAAGGTCCCGTACCTCCTGGTTGTCGGCGACAAAGAGCGTGAAGCACAAACGGTAGCCGTGCGTGCCCGTGGCGGTGTCGACCTGGGTGTCATGCCTGTCGACGCATTCGCTGAACGTCTGGCGCAGGACGTCAAGTCGTTCAAGTGAGCCACCTGGCAGCGCGGCTCGTTTTTTTCAATTTTTAGAGGAAACGTAACATCGCTACGGATAAGTCGCATCGCATCAACGGTGAAATCTCTGCACCCGAGGTGCGTCTCGTCGGAGTCGACAACGAGCCGCTCGGCATCGTAAAGCTGGCCGAAGCGTTCCGTATGTCGGAACAACAGGACGTCGATCTGGTTGAAATTGCCCCGCAGGCCGTGCCCCCCGTGTGCCGCCTGATGGACTACGGCAAGTTCAAATACCAGGAGGCGAAAAAGCAACACGAGGCCAAGCTCAAGCAGAAGGTTATCCAGGTCAAGGAAGTCAAATTCCGTCCGGGTACCGATGACGGCGATTACAACGTCAAGCTGCGCAATCTCGTCCGCTTCCTCGAAGACGGCGACAAGACGAAGATCACGTTGCGTTTCCGCGGCCGCGAAATGGCCCACCAGGAAATCGGCATGCGCGTGCTCGAGCGTCTGCGCACGGACCTCGAAGAAGTTGGCCAGGTCGAGCAGATGCCTAAGATGGAGGGGCGCCAGATGATCATGGTGCTCTCGCCGAAGAAGAAGAAGTAAGGTGTTGTCGCGTGTCGGTCGTGTTACGGCAGGGCGCGGCGGCCCGAAGAGTTTGGTAGGACGTGCAGTGCGCCAAGTGGCGTGAAGCACGGGAAGCAGGTTCCGGAATGGCGCCCGCGCGCCGCGCGAAAGTGCGGTAAACGGGCGTTTTTCCTGAAAGCGGCGGCGAGCTTGTTTGTTGAAAGCCGGCCAGCTGCCAAAACAAGTGGAGTGGGTTTCGAAGGGCGGTATAAGGGCGAAACGCGAGGTGTTCGAAATATTCGAAGCGCGCGTGGGAGCCAGCCGCACACCCATGTCCATCAAATAAATGGAGTTTTTCATGCCCAAGATGAAGACCAAGAAGAGCGCCGCAAAGCGCTTCGTGGTTCGTCCGGGTGGTACCGTCAAGCGCGGTCAAGCCTTCAAGCGTCACATCCTGACCAAGAAGACCACCAAGAACAAGCGTCATCTGCGTGGTGCAACGGCCGTTCATGATTCCGATCTGAAGTCCGTGCGCGCAATGCTGCCGTTCGCGTAATCCTCAACCGACAACTCAAAGGAGCTACTCATGCCTCGAGTCAAACGTGGGGTTACCGCACGGGCCCGCCACAAGAAGATCATCAACCTGGCCAAGGGTTACCGCGGCCGTCGCAATAACGTCTATCGCATCGCCAAGCAGGCGGTCATGCGCGCAGGCCAGTACGCCTATCGCGATCGCCGCAACAAGAAGCGTGTGTTCCGCGCACTGTGGATCACGCGTATCAATGCAGCGGTGCGTCAGCACGACATGACCTACAGCGTGTTCATCAACGGCCTGAAGAAGGCTTCGATCGAACTCGACCGTAAGGTCCTGGCTGACATGGCTGTGTTCGACAAGGCTGCATTTGCTGCGATCGTCAAGCAGGTGAAGGCCGCCGTCGCTGCCTAAGTCGGGTATTGCGCAGGTTCGTTGCAGCAGCGTCCGGTCGTTTCGGTGATGCTGCAACAAAAACGGGGCTCCTCACCGAGCCCCGTTTTTGTTGGTGAAGCGCTTCCTGCGCGCTTCAAGTGCTGTGCTTTACGTGCTGTTCAAGTGCCGGGTACGGCGCCGCTTCTGGCAGTGTCGTCATGTCGTCGTTCGCGTGGGTCATCATGGCGGACGGCAACGTGCCACGCTGCTCCAAGTCTCAAACACTGACGCTGAAAAGATGGGATCAATGGATCTGGACCAGATTGTCGCCGACGCGCAACGCGCCTTCGCTTCCGCCCCCGACGTCAACACGCTTGAAAACGAAAAGGCTCGCTTTCTCGGCAAGTCGGGCGCGCTGACCGAACTGCTCAAGGGCCTCGGCAAGCTCGACCCGGAAACGCGCAAGACCGAGGGCGCGCGCATCAACGCCGTCAAGCAGCAGGTCGAGGCGGCGCTCAACGCCCGCCGCCAGGCGCTCGCCGACGCGCTGCTCAACCAGCGTCTCGCCGCCGAGGCGATCGACGTCACGCTGCCGGGCCGCGGCGCCGGCACGGGCAGCCTGCATCCGGTCATGCAGACGTGGGAACGCGTCGAGCAGATCTTCGGCTCGATCGGCTTCGATGTGGCCGACGGTCCCGAGATCGAGACCGACTGGTACAACTTCACGTCGCTCAACAGCCCGGAAAACCATCCGGCGCGTTCGATGCAGGACACGTTCTACGTGGACGGCAAGGACGCCGATGGCCGTCAACTACTGCTGCGCACGCACACGAGCCCGATGCAGGTGCGCTACGCGCGCACGCACACGCCGCCGATCAAGGTGATCGTGCCGGGCCGCACGTATCGCGTGGACAGCGACGCCACGCACTCGCCGATGTTCAACCAGGTCGAAGGCCTGTGGATCGAAGAGAACATCAGCTTCGCGGACCTGAAGGGCGTCTACAGCGACTTCCTCAAGAAGTTCTTCGAGCGTGACGACATTCAGGTGCGTTTCCGCCCGTCGTACTTCCCGTTCACCGAGCCGTCGGCGGAAATCGACATGATGTTCGAGCACGGCAAGAACGCGGGCAAGTGGCTCGAAATTTCCGGCTCGGGCCAGGTGCATCCGACCGTGATCCGCAACATGGGTCTCGACCCGGAGCGCTACATCGGCTTCGCGTTCGGCAGCG
Source organism: Paraburkholderia tropica (assembly GCF_900109265.1). Classification (GTDB taxonomy): domain Bacteria; phylum Pseudomonadota; class Gammaproteobacteria; order Burkholderiales; family Burkholderiaceae; genus Paraburkholderia; species Paraburkholderia tropica. The sequence continues at coordinate 7,846 of NZ_FNZM01000043.1, read as the reverse complement.
GCCTCGAACGCCTGACGATGCTGCGTTACGGCGTGCAGGATCTGCGTCTGTTCTTCGAAGGCGATCTGCGCTTCCTGCGCCAGTTCGCCTGAGTACGCGCAAGCACGCAGAAGCACGCATTAGCAGCGCGCGAAGCGGACGCGGCACCGCAAAAGGTGCGCGAGAACCCGCTTCGCAGTGGTCACAATCTGTCTGGAACGTAAAACCCCATGCTATTTCCCGAATCCTGGCTGAGAAGCTTTGTCGATCCGAAGCTCACGACCGATGAACTCGCCCACGCGCTCACGATGGCGGGCCTCGAAGTCGAAGGCCTGAGCCCGGCCGCGCCGCCCACCACGAAGATCGTCGTGGGTCGCGTGCTCGAAGTCGTGAAGCACCCGGACGCGGACAAGCTCAACGTCTGTCAGGTCGACGCCGGCACCGGCGCGACGCTGCAGATCGTCTGTGGCGCGCCCAACGTGGCGCCCGGCATCAATGTGCCCGTGGCGCTCGTCGGCGCGGAACTGCCGCCCGCCGAAGAAGGCGGCAAGCCGTTCGCGATCAAGCTCTCGAAGCTGCGCGGCGTGGAAAGCCAGGGCATGTTGTGCTCGGCGCGCGAGCTCAAGCTCTCGGAAGACCACAGCGGCCTGATGATCCTGCCGGAAGCCACGCCGGTCGGCCAGGACATCCGCGAAGCGCTCAATCTCGACGACATCATCTTCGAAATCAAGCTCACGCCGAACAAGGCCGATTGCCTCTCGGTGTACGGCGTCGCGCGCGAAACCGCCGCGATTACCGGCGCGCCGCTGCAAGCGCCCGTGTATCCGAAGGTCGAAGTCAAACTCAACGAAACGCTGCCCGTGAAGATCTCGGCGCCCGATCTGTGCGGCCGCTTCTCGGGCCGCGTGATTCGCGGCGTGAATGCGCGCGCGCAGACGCCCGCATGGATGGTCGCGCGCCTCGAACGCTCGGGTCAGCGCAGCATCTCGGCGCTCGTCGACATCTCGAACTACGTGATGCTCGAACTCGGCCGCCCGTCGCACGTGTTCGATCTCGAGAAGATCCACGGCTCGATGGACGTGCGCTGGGGCAAGAAGGGCGAGTCGCTCAAGCTGCTCAACGGCAACACGGTCGAAGTCGATGAAACCGTGGGCGTGATCGCCGACGAACGCGAGATCGAAAGCCTCGCGGGCATCATGGGCGGCGACAGCACGGCGGTCACGCTCGACACGAAAAACATCTATCTGGAAGCCGCTTTCTGGTGGCCGGATGCCATTCGTGGCCGCTCGCGCCGCTACAACTTCTCGACCGATGCGGGCCATCGTTTCGAGCGCGGCGTGGACTGGTCGACGACCGTCGAACACATCGAACGCATCACGCAACTGATCCTCGACATCTGCGGCGGCGAAGCCGGTCCGGTCGACGATCAAACCGTGAACGTGCCGCAGCGCGCGGCCGTGACGATGCGCGTCGCGCGCGCGAACCGCATCATCGGCGTGAAGATTGGCGCCGACGAAATCGCACAGATCTTCACGCGTCTGGGCCTCACGTTCGAGCGCAGCGTCGACGCCGCAGGCGACGAATCGTTCAGCGTCACGCCGCCGCCGTACCGTTTCGACATCGAGATCGAAGAAGATCTGATCGAAGAAGTCGCGCGTATCTACGGCGTCGAAAAGATTCCTGCGCTGCCGCCGGTGGCGCGCAGCGAAATGCGCGCGACCCACGAAACGCGCCGTTCGATTCACGCGATCCGTCACGCGCTCGCCGCGCGCGATTACGCGGAAACGATCAACTTCAGCTTCGTCGATGCCGAGTGGGAACTCGATTTCGCCGGTAACGACAAGCCCGTGAAGCTGCTGAACCCGATCGCGAGCCAGCTCTCGGTCATGCGCACGACGCTGTTCGGCAGCCTCATCAACGTGCTGCGCCACAACCTCAACCGTCGCGCGGATCGCGTGCGCGTGTTCGAGGCGGGCCGCGTGTTCCTGAGCGATGCGTCGATCAAGGCCAGCGAAATGACGGTCGAAGGTTTCGCGCAACCGAAGATGATCGGCGCGCTCGCGTATGGTCCGGCGCTCGAAGAGCAGTGGGGCGCGCAAACGCGCGGCGTTGACTTCTTCGACATGAAGGGCGATCTCGAAGCGCTGTTCGCGGGCCTCGGCGCCACGAAAACGCCGCGTTTCGTGAAGGCCGAGCATCCGGCGCTGCATCCGGGACGCAGCGCGCGCGTGGAAGTCGATGGTCGCGCCGTGGGCTGGATCGGCGAGCTGCATCCGCGCTGGATGCAGAAGTACGATCTGCCGCACGCACCGATCCTCTTCGAAGTGGAAGCCGACGCGCTGATGGCGCGCGAGCTGCCCGCACCGACCGAAGTCTCGAAGTTCCCGCCGGTGCGACGCGATATCGCACTTGTTGTGGATCAAAAGATTGAGATGCAAGCACTGCTGGACGAGTTCCGCAAGGGCATGCAGGACGAGCCCGCACGGATTGTGCAGAGGGTTGCGCTGTTCGATGAATTTCGTGCAAAATCAAATACTTCCGGACTTGGCGCGGACGAGAAAAGCCTTGCCTTCCGGGTGACCCTGCAAGATACTGGCGGAACTCTTCAGGACGAGACGGTCGACGCGGCCATCAAGTCCCTGGTGGATCGCCTGGCTCGAGTGTTTGGCGCCCGGTTGCGCGGATAAGCTCCACGGCTCATCACGTACCGACAATCGCTTCCGGTCTGCAGTGTCATCGCAACCGGAAGCGCGCCATTTCAAAGATAGATGAACGAAATGAACTCGAGTGATTTCGAAGCCCTTCTTGCGGCACAGCGTAGCGCCATGATTCGCGACATTCCTGCCTCGTCGGCAAGCGCCACGAACGACACGCCCACGCTGACCAAGGCCGAACTCGCAGAGCTGCTGTTCGACAACGTCGGACTCAACAAGCGCGAAGCGAAGGACATGGTCGAAGCGTTCTTCGAAGTGATTCGCGACGCGCTCGAAGGCGGCGACAGCGTGAAGCTCTCGGGCTTCGGCAATTTCCAGCTGCGCGACAAGCCGCAGCGTCCTGGCCGCAACCCGAAAACGGGCGAGGCGATTCCTATCGCGGCACGCCGCGTCGTCACGTTCCACGCGAGCCAGAAGCTCAAGGCGCTGGTCGAGAGCGGCGCTGAGGCAAGCTTCCCGCGTTAAGCGAGATCAACGCATGCGCGGGTCATCCCGCGCGCGCCCGCACGGGTGGCACAGCGGCGGGCGTGACTGGATACTACGGACCCTGGCGGCGACGCCAATTTGCGCAACCACCACGACGGCAACCCGGCGATGACATCGACAATCGAAAAGGTCGTCTTGCCTCCGATTCCCGCCAAGCGCTACTTCACGATCGGCGAAGTGAGCGAGCTCTGCGGCGTGAAGCCCCATGTGCTGCGATATTGGGAGCAGGAGTTCACGCAGTTGAAGCCGGTGAAGCGGCGCGGTAATCGCCGCTACTACCAGCATCACGAGGTCTTGCTGATCCGCCGCATTCGCGAATTGCTCTACGAACAGGGCTTCACGATCAACGGTGCGCGCAATCGTCTCGATTCGCATGGCGCCGCGAGCGGCGAACCCGAAGCCAATGACGCGCCGGTGAGCGAAGGCAATATGGCGAGCGTCGATGTCGATCAGTTGCGCAAGGCCTTGCTGCATGTGCTCGATGTGCTTGGTCGATGAAGGGATGTGAATGGACCTGAACGGCGGTGAGTTTTCCCGCAGCGTCTTTTCCGACGAATTGCACGACAGACAGTTCTAATTGGGAAAAGGGTCTGTTATACTCTCTAGCTCTCGGGGCGTAGCGCAGCCTGGTAGCGTACCTGCATGGGGTGCAGGTGGTCGGAGGTTCAAATCCTCTCGCCCCGACCAGATATCTCTTTGATTTCGTTAAAGAATCAAAGAAATCAATGGCTTAAAGCAGGGTGTAGCCGGTGTCATAGACACTTGCTACACTCTTGCACGCCATGACAAATCATCTTGAAAAGCGCGGTACCGTCTGGTACTTCCGTCGCAAAATTCCGATCGATCTAGAGCAGCACTTTGGCCGAAAGCAGCTTATGTTTTCGCTGAAGACTCACGACTACGCCGAAGCCAAGCGGCTGGCCGCAACGCATACGGTCATCACTGATGCGCAATTTGCAGTGGCGCGTAGCGGCAATCTCAGCGACGCAGACAAGGTCGCGGAAAGCGTGCGCGCGTCCGTATCAGCCGCATTTGTGGCGGCTACGTCTGAGCGTCAGCGCGACGAGATTGAGCGGGAGCAGGTGGAGGCTGACGAGCAAGCATACGAACAGTTCTACCAAACCGAAGAACAAGATATTGCAGAGCACGACCGCCGGGAAGATCTAATTGCGCAGGAAATTCAGCGCATATTTGCAGCAAGGGAAGCACTTAGGCGTCTCCAGCAGGATGAAGCATTGGCGGCTACTGCTCTGAAGGTCGATACACCCGCAGCCGCCCAGACGTCGAAGAATCTTCGTGAGGTAATCCCATCGTGGGTGCGTCGGACGAGCGCTGAGCCAGAGGCCGTCAAACGAGCTGAGAAGGCGCTAGACCTGTTCGAGGAGGCTGTTGGCGTTGTACCACTACGTGATCTCAGGAAAGCGCATGGTGCGCAATTTGTCGCGTTCTTGCTCGATGAGGGTAGGCCGTTCGGGGCAAAGACGGCGCATAACCACGCTTCCTACATTACGGCGCTGCTCAATGTCGCGGTCAAGGATGATCTTATCGACCGGAATTTGTTGGACTTGACGATTGATAAGACCATTGGAGCGAAAAAGCGGGGGCCGTGGAGTGACGATGAGCTGGCTCGGATGTACGGCCACGCGCTGTTTTCTGGTCGGATGAGCGACGTGCCCGAGTGGCAGGGCGTCAAGCCCATGGACGGGCGTGCGTTGCTTATGCTGCTCCAGCACACGGGGGCGCGGATCGGAGAGATAGCGCAACTACGGCGCGGTGATTTTCAGATGTGGGACGGCGGGACTACCATTCGCATCACGAGCGAAGCCGGAACCGTCAAGACTGCGGAATCAGAGCGCAGCGTGCCGCTTGCCGATCATCTGTTGGCCGATGCATGGTTTGGCGCGTGGCTGGCTGAAGTTGTGGATGGCAAGCGTTCCGATGCTGCCGTGTTCCCGTCAATGGCTGGGCGTGCGCGTGGCCCTGCTGATACGGCGGTGCAATGGTTTAGGGAGTTTCGGAAGGCTGCGGGCTTGCCCTCGGGGAAGCTTAATGGGTCACACAAATTCCGGCATTGGATACGCACGGCTATGAACGCCTTAGACGTGGCCGAAGCAACGCAAGATGCGATCACGGGCCATGCCGTGGGCGGCTCGACCGGCAGCAAGGTGTACACGCACGTTCCTTTGCCCGTTATGCAGGCTGCGCTCAACCGCCTGACGTTTCCTGCGGCATCTTCGGATTGAGTGCAAACTGACCCGGCTTCCCACTTGCGTTGTTTGGATCTTGCCAAAGTGCGGGACATCACTTTGGCCTGAACTATCGCGGCATAAAGCAGAGCGCTCTGTGTTCGCGAATGGGTGCTGTCATACTTTCCTGTCTATTCCAAATTTCCGAAGCGTGCGGGGGATTCGTAGCGCATCTAGATATGCCACACCGCTCGTCAGTAGTAGCATTTCTCCGAATCCCATAAGAGCGAGCACTAAAAGCCCCTTGGGATCAATCGTTGCGTTTAGCTTGACGATCGCCAGCGCGCCTAGTGCCATAGAGGCAATCCCTCCGATTGGAGCAAATCTTCGCAGCTGGCGAATTACCCGGGATTGTTGAAAGGAGCCGGTCGAAATGCGCCCTAGGCAGTGCGCGGGCTGGAATGCTTCGACTGTGCCAGTCAGCACTGGAACAACCTTGCGTGAAGTGTGGAGGATCTCAAGCATTACTCCCGCCTTTCCTGCCCAATGGTCGAATTGAAGCACGCAGCTCCCATTTTCAGGTGATCGGAAGCGGAAAGTTGTTGCGCCGGGTGCCGCGTTAATGACTTGAAGTGAAAGGATTTCTCCTTTGTCGTCAAACCTAATCGTGATCGGGTCACTTGCAATTACATCCTCAGGTTTGATCGATTTGCGCGCGGAATTCCAAATCCATACATGAGACCTCGCAAGTCGCTCGACCGGGATGCCGTCTTGAAGGACCGTAAGCCCAGCAACCTCGTCACGTCGTTCAAAAACTGTTTGGCCGTCTGCGCAGTAAAGTATTTTTCGACTTTCAGCGACCCTGTTAAGAAAAAATCCGAAAAGCGCTCCCACAATGGGGCCGATGACTGGTTGTACAGAGAACGTCATGGATGAGACCTTTGTTTGCGTCTCTTCATATCGTCCCTATTTCGTAATACTTTAGGCGGGATGGGAGGGGGCTAAGTTGCTTCAGTGGATACGATCGAGCAAAGAAGCCATAGGAGGGTCGAGCGGCGCGTTAGGGTAACAAGCGTGTAACCCAAATTTCCGCCCTGCAAACCGCCGCCGGCCTTGTTCCACGGGGCTCCCGCGTTGTTCAGAGAACCAAAGCGTTACCTGTTACCCGAATTTCGACTTTTTGTAGCTAGGCGAATATCGAGCGCGCGCAGTGCCCTCAGCCTTGAGAGATCTAGGAGAACCTAGAGAAGGGGGGGGCTACCCAACACTATCCCTTCGCGCAACTCGCCAACCTTGCCACATTCGGAAAGCTGGCCTCCACGCACGGTCATGGCCCGCTCGTAAATCATTCCTTGGCTTTTTGAGCAATAGGCGTCGGTAGTGGTTCGCCGTCTTTGATCATTTCATCGAGCGAATCAGCGACCAATTGGCGAATTCCCGCCAATGCCGCCTCCTGGGTAGGATCAAGCCAACTTAGGCCGGGGAATTCGTCGCACAGGCCGACGTGTTCTTGATCCTCCTCAGACCAGACCAAGCGGAATGTGTATCTCTCAAGCAGCCATTCGCGGTTCAATTGCATCAACTTTTTTCTCTGTCGATAACTCCGCCTCGCGGAGGGGGACGACTGCAAAGCCTCATGGGATCTCGGCTTCCTGCAAGCCATTGGGCGGAAGATAGCACGCTCCTTGCCGCTTTGCCGCCTCAATCGACAGGCCGGCGTGACTTGCAGCGCGCATGCGTATAGTCGGTCTTGTCAGAGTGGGATGGAATTGTTCACAGGCGCTTTGCGCGGTCCTACAGGTCAGGCGACCAGCGAACGCCTTTGGCAAGGTTATCTTCTGCCCAGAGAGGCTGCAGGTTGCACAATGCCCAACACTGTCGCACTTGCTCAAGGTCGTTCAGATCGAATGTGGACTGAGGACGGATGTGATCGATATGGATTGCGCCGGTTGCGAACAACTCCCATGACATACCATCTGTGAATAACGTTTCGAGGTGCAAGCGCAGCGCCTCAATTGTGTATCCACAGATAGTTTCAACTACGCTGCTGGTTGCTTTACGATTAAGGGCCGCGCGCATGTAGTCGCCCAACTTCGGATATAAGCGTGATTTACGCCTCAGCGCCGCGCGTACGCGCTCATATATCGCTGGAGCAGCCCCCTGAAACACCGGACACAGCGACCCACTTAAAATAACGGGTAGGCATAAGACTGTGTTTTTGACTAACACCAGGCAGGAAGTGATGGACGTGTTGACGGGCCCGGAGCGTCGGCGGCGCTGGACAGCGGAGCAGAAGCTGTCGATGGTGCGCGAGAGTTTCGAGCCGGGGAAATCGGTATCGTTGGTGGCTCGCCAGCACGGCGTGAACCCGAACCAGCTATTCCACTGGCGCAAGCTGTACCAGGACGGCAGCCTTTCGGCGGTCAAGGCTGGCGAAGAAGTCGTTCCGGCATCAGAGCTGGCGGACGCGCTAAAGCAGGT
>NZ_FNZM01000040.1 GCF_900109265.1 Paraburkholderia tropica | reverse complement strand
CACCGAGATAGCGGTGTGCTTGAAGGACAAGGTCTTTCTCTCGGAACAAGGCGTTATAAAGATCTGATTCGAAGACGCGGAGTGTTTCCAAAAGTAGGAAATCGACGATGTTGACCTCGAACACGTCTTCGTTGATGTGCAGGGGCAGATGTACTGCGATCGAGGAGATTAACCTGCGCGAATCACGCATATTTCGGAGCTTAGGTTGTATGCATCCGATCAAGCTATTGCCCCACCGTGTATGCGAGAACCCGTTAGCTTCGTTTGCATAGGCTCCCGCCAACTCGTCGATTTCAGAGCCAAACATGGCATGCACAAGGGATGCTGGTACGGCAGGGAGGTCGAAGTTCGACTGGACTATCTTTTCCAGGAAGGCGCGACCATCGTTATCGGCGACTGGATCGAGCGCTCGCTCTACAATGCTCGACTGGAACAGCAGCACGAAGACGATGTTGGGTAAGTTCGCGTTGGCCTTCACTTGCCGCAGAAGCATCCGGATTTGATCTGGTTCGAGCCGGTCTATATCGTCAACAAAGACGATAAGCGGGCGGTCGAGGTCACGAAGTCGAATTTCTAAAGCTATGCGTATTTTGTCGAGCGAATCTGCGCTGCGATCACGACCTAGATATGCAAGAACTCGCCCGAGTAGCGGCATACCTGCGGCAAGGGCCGCGAGAGCTGCCGCTGCTTTCGCGACTGTCGGGAGGTGGAAGCCGATAGCCGAAGCGACGGCGATAACCGAGGCGTTCGTCAGCACGGTGGAGATGATGTGGCTGGCGCCCCTTGCCGTTTTCAGTGGCGCACCGGCACCGGTTAGCATTGCGCCATACCGCCGAAGCGCTTCCGCGCGTTCCAGCGCCGCCTTCGAATGTTCGCTCCCGAGACGATCTGCTATTTGCCCGAATAGCGCTCGGGCGATTGCATCGCTATCACCCCATTGCCAAGGGTTGAAGTCAAGCCAATTTGCTCTGTCCTCATTGGCGTCAAGCCGCTCGGTGATCAGATTTTTCAGCGACGATTTTCCAAAGCCCCATCCACCGCGGATCGAGAACACACGGCCCTCGTGCAGGTTCAGCTCGGAGAGGACAGCAGCAATGCGCTCAGCGAAGTCCGCTCTCCTAAGGCGATCTTCGGATGATGTCCGAATCGGGGCTTCGGCACCGATGCCGCCGTCCGGTTGTTTGGCTCGCTCAGCCTCAGCGTCGTTCCTCGCGTTTCGACGGGCTCGCCACACTGAAAAGCGGTTCAGGAGAGTCTTCATCGCTCAAGCCCTCTACGGCTGTAGTTGCTCCACATGCCGCGGGGCGTTTGTGTTGCGGTCGAATCCAAAGGCTGCACTGGATTAAAGGCTTTAAGCCACCACCCGTTAAATATTTGGGCGTGATAGCCCTCGTAATTTCTTGGACGCATAGATATTTTTGTGCAATTGCGCGACAAGGCCGCCTCGTGAGCACGAATGCTAACGTATTGCGGTCAGCAGGGACCTGCTCCCTTGACCGTGTGATCAGTGTTGTGCGTCTAGGTAAGTTGCGAAAGGCCACGCGTGATCGACGACGGAGATGCGGAGGCGATTGAGTTGGCAAGCTACAGGGCAACTCGATACCGGGGCACTGTCACGCAGAGCCTGTTTCGGCCGAGGTTGTAGTTTTCCGCGGTGGAGCTGGATCCGGCAGGGCGTGCATCGCCGAAGCAGGGTAGAGGCTCAGGAAGGTCCTAGCCTCGTCAGTCGATCGCGACTGCAACCAGCCTTCATAGTCGTCGGGCCGCACGATCACGACAGAGCGCTTTTCTGCGCCTGGTTTGTGAAACCGTCGCATCAACGGATGATCGTCCGCGTTCAAAGTGAGCATCTTGCACGCGAGTACTTTGCCTTCTTCCTCGCTCCACTCACGCCACAGGCCTGCAATCGCGAATGGCTCGCCGTTCGCAGTGCCGATGCGCCAGCGAACAGCTTTCCCGGTCTCGTAGTCCGGCTCATAGAACGATTCACTTGGGATCAGGCAGAGTTGGAGCTTCTTCCACGCGCCGCTGAAACTGCGTTTCTCGCCGACCGTCTCCGCGCGCGCGTTCATCGTGTCGAACACGCGAACGCCCGGTGGAATGTGCCTGCGCGGCACGATTCCAAACGAAGCAAGATCTGCACGTGGCCCGTCCGCCGCATTGCGAATGATCGGCGCCGGATAGTCCTTGTAAATCTTATCGCGCCATTGGCTGTCTGGCGGCTCAACGCCGAAGTGGCGTAACAGTTGGATTCGCCGGGCAGCGGCGTAATTTGTACACACGTGCGGCGTCTCCTTGCCAGAAACGATGCTCGTACGAGCCAGCGCGCATAACCGCCGTGCGGCGTGACGGGCGGACCTATCCTACAACGCAACAAATTTTCTGATGCTGTAAGTATATACAGTATTTGGGGCAAGGGGATGGAGCCGGTCTGGGAGTACAAATGGGCGTTCTGGAACGATAAGGCGGGCTGCTTTGAGCAGACGCCTGCCTGGATGACGGAGACGGAAGCGCGCTCGGACTGGTCCTATTACACGGATCCGCGCTCGTACGCGATTGAACACACGAAGCGTGATCGGAATCGCGCAAATCGGCCGATTATGGGGCCGCTCGACGAAAAGGTGGACTGGGCGAAGGAGCGCCGCAAGCGTGAAGAGATCGGCCGCTACAAGCTGCCGCCGTTTTCCACGCCGAGCTATGAGGAACTGCGTCGGATCTGGAAAGAGCATCCGAACGGGACGACGCGGCGGCTGGCGCTCGAAGTGCAATGCGGGCGCCACGCCATCTTTGAGCTTCTCGCTCTGACGGCCGAAGTGCACTTTTACCTGCACAAGTAGCCGCGCTCGATGGACGAAGCTAGCAATGCGATTGGGCGCATCCGCTGCCGTCTTCAACACGAGAAAGATCGTATCGGACCGCTCCTCGGCGGTGATAGGTAGCGCGCATTGGGCGCGATCGGCTGCATTCGTGGTTAAGAGTGTTTTTCGGCCGCGAGTGTTAGTTCCGAATTTGTCTCTCGTGAGGAATTTTCGTACTTTGCAAATGCTCGCACGCGACGGTACGCGAGTCGTCGATCTTGGCGCATCCGATGTGTAATACACACTTGGTCAGGCCTTTTCACTTCAATGTAAAAGTTTCAAATGAACGCCCTCCGAGCTTCTGCTCTAACTCGAAGCATTGACGGCTGTGGTCATCCTGCGCGCAAGAGCGGGAAGCATGTGATGGGTGCTAGGTGACAGCCACCGCATTCACTTTGCATGGCTTTCGACCAATTGATCAAAGTGTTCGGCGGGTGCAATCGAAGGCCGGATTGAGACAAAAGATGATGTAGAATTTCGCGATAAGAACCGTTAAGAGAAAAAATATGGACCAAAGTACGCTACGGATAAGCCGAGTCGAGGTGACAGGGCTTTTTGGATTATATGACCATCAGTTCGACCTAAATCTAAGTGAGCGGGTCACGATCATCCATGGCCCCAACGGCGTCGGCAAAACAATGCTGCTCAAACTACTGGCTGCTTTGTTTTCTGGTCGTATCGTTGAGCTGGCTCGAACACAATTTTCTTCATTCATCGTTACTCTGTCCGATGGGTCCGTGCTTGGGTTTCGACGAGAAATCAAAGACGTTATAGACGATGGAGACTTGGATTCAGCATCTTCTCGACAAAAGATTCTCTTTGAGGGAGGCAGTCGAACGACCGCTGAGAAGAAAATCCCTCGGATTGTTATCAGGGCTTTCGCGACCTCTGGTGGCGAGCGTGACGAAGCCGAACTCGGGGCGCTTCCCAATAAAGCGTCTGCGCAAAAACTTGCGAGCTTTATTGACGGCGAGGTCCCTTGGCTTTTTCGGGTCAATCCGGATCTCTGGAAAGACCGGGAGCAAAACGATTATCTGACGTCATACGAGGTGATTGAGCGTTATTCTGACCGTCTGCCTACTCGCTATCAAGGGCGGTTGTTTAAAGAGCCGGAGCTAGTCAGGCGACTGAGGCGACGCGTGAAGATTCACTTCATCGAAACTCAGCGTCTTTTGAAACTGAGTTTTCAAGAAGCCGAGAGGCCTTGGGGCGGCGCCGATAGAACAATGATCTCCATGGTTAAGAGCGATTCAGCCGACTTAAAAGAACGGGTAAGCACGACGCTTGCAAACTATGGCAAGGAATCGCAAACCTTGGATCAGTCTTTCCCGTGGCGATTGCTTCACGGAGACAATCCACGAGATTCAGTAGCAGGAATAAAGCGGCGAATGCTTGAGCTTGAGGAAAAGCGTGCGGATTTGAAGAAGATCGGACTTTTGGCCGATGACAACAGCTATCCTTTTGACGTGAACGCTATTGACGCCTTGGACGATACAAGGCTGGATGTCCTTGCGCTGTATGTTTCCGACACTCAGTCTAAGCTCGCAGTGCTCGATAACCTTGCTACGCGGGTCAAGCTTTTACTTAGTATCGTTAATACCAAGTTCCGCAATAAAGTGGTGTCATTGGACAAACAAGAGGGCCTTACGGCTGTCAGCAGTACTGGCGCCTTGCTTGATCTCGATTCTCTCTCTTCAGGCGAGCAGCATGAACTTGTGCTTATCTATGATTTGCTTTTCCGAGTTGAACCCAATACCTTGGTCCTGCTCGACGAGCCAGAGCTTTCTTTGCATCTGACATGGCAGAAGCAGTTCTTAACCGATTTTCTTGAAATCGTGGACGCTACACAATTTGACGCAATCGTGGCAACACATTCGCCGTTTATTGTTGGGGATCGTCATGATTTGATGGTTGGGTTAGGTGCGGAAACCCAAGACTGAAATGATAACGACTAGAACTGCTGGTGATATCGTCTCCGAACTAAAAATGACTCGCGCTGCATTTAAAGGGGTGCTTCTTGTTTTGGAAGGGCCTACTGATTCTATCTTCTGGCGAAATAAGATAGCTAAGGATCAATGCCAGATCACCATCTCTGGCAGCAAAGCAACCTCGGTAAGCGTAACAAAAATCCTCGATGCAGCCGGTTTTGACGGGTTCGTGGTGATCGTTGATGACGATTATGATCATTTTCTTGGCAGCGATTACGATTCTGTCAACCTTGTGGCAACCGAAACTAACGACCTTGAAACACTCCTTGGGAGCTCACCGGCATTGCAAAAAATTCTTGAGGAGCATCTCGTCGGAGATCACGCGAGTGAGCACGATATAGAAACAGCCGAGCTTACTCAGAAGGTTAAAACTATTGCGACCGTTTTCGGAAAGCTACGTTATGTGAATAGGAAACACTCGCTCAACGTTCCGTTCGATAAACTGTCACCATGGAAGTACGTTGATCAACAATCTGTTGAGCTAAATACTCACAATCTCTGCTTGGATTTCTCCGCCTTATGTGGAGTATCTGTCGAGCAGGTCGAGGTATGGTTGGAGGACGCTCCTGCCGAGCCCGTTTGGAATGTGATCCAAGGTCATGACTTCACTTGCTTACTGGCGATTGCCCTTAAAGGTCGCACTCGCACCGGATGCAACGAATCGACGATCTGTTCCTCCCTGCGCCTTGCGTATGAGTGGGCGTGGTTCAAGGCGACATCCTTGGTGCAGCGAATTGAGCGCTGGGAGCATGGGCAAGGGCGGACCCTGCTGATGCAGTAAGCGTTGCCCACTGACTAACGTGCTGGTGCGGAAGCTCCCTGCATTCATCTTGCGGGGAGTGTTAATGACGCCACTCAGTTCAGGTCCGCCGTCTTGGTTGCTCACGCACTCAATTCTTCTCGCAGGTTGGCTTCGCAAGAATCGCCGCGAGCAATCCTGGCTATTGATGAAGGCGCTTTGCGTGGCATGGCACTGTAATGGTGGGCAATACAAGCCGTCGCACAAAGCCGCGAAACTGCCTGATCAACGCAGCGCGTTCGGCTTCGTGCGGCTGTGCAATGAGCGCGAGGATCGCGCCATTCAGCTTGTCGAGAAACGCATACTGCCGTGTCGCGCTCGATTCCTCTTGCGCAGCGGTCTCGAAACGTTGGCGGGAGAGGAGCAGCGGCACGAAGTTTTCGCGTTGCGCTTCGAGATGCTCGTCGCATCCGGCGCTGATCACCTCGACAAACTCCCCGAGCATCTCGCGCGCTTCTGCTTCGCGTTTGGCACGCGTCGGTTCAAAGATGAAGCCCGTTTCATCAGCGATCCATTCGATCGTATTGGTTTTCGTATTCGTGGTTTAGTCCTTATGTGGATGGAGATTTATTCAGGGCGTACGACTCCGATTGGTCCCGGCTCCAGCATCATGTCGAGCGTGTCGCCCATCATTTGCGCGTCGGCTTCACATTCAAACCAGATGGTCATGAAAAATGTCCCGGTGCGTGTCCAAAGCTCGAAGGCCTGTAACTCTGTGTGCGGCTCAAGGTCATCGATATTCGTGGCGTCGTCACTCATGCCAGTCCGCTGCTGTTCGCTGCGATCGCGAAGCCTGCGTCACGGCGTGAATACAGATAGTACGAGTAAAGCGAGACGCGAGATCGCCCATTTGTTGAGCTGGTCAAGTCGGTCGGAGGGGGGGGCGTCGCGCCTCGTCTGCCAGTCGCTCATTGCCGCCTCGTATTTGTCAACAAGCTGGTCTCGAGTCTCGGTGTTATCTGGACGACCGACAGCGCAGAGATAGTTGTAGAGGATACGAGCTCCGAAGACGAGGCTGTTCGCGTCCCTGCCGAGTCACATAGCTTCCGCTGTCATTGCAGGGAACTCGCTTGCCCGCGCGTGATCCCAAATTCGGCTCACCTCCGCGCCCCATTCTTTGCGGTCCGGGTCAAGCAGCCATGAGACCAGCGAACGGGCATTGGCCGAACTCTTGTCTGAGAGCAGGAACTTCTCGCGCAACCAAGCCGCCTCGTCGGCACTGAGATCGAAGCCTTGAAACTCGTCGGCAGGCTCAGGGAGCTCGTCCCAGAGGTCGATCCCGGGTGCGACTTGATCGTCCTCGTCTTCTGCGTGGAACATTGAGCGCTGCAAGCGCGCGGAACGCTCGGTAGCCAGGGTAGAGTGGGCGTCCCAGACAGAGCCCTTGCCCTTGTAAATTCCGAGCCGACGTAGCAGGCCCCAATAGCTCCCACTCGGCATCTGCTTGGTTTCGCTGCCGGTGGTGTAACCAATGATCCCCTTGCCTTGGAGCTCTGGGTTGTAATGGCGGCGCAGAGCCGCAATCCGGTTGGTTTCCGCTTGCCGGGCTGCTTTGGAAAGGGCCTCGACCGTCGAGCCCTTCAACCCGATGAAATCGCGCGGCAGGAAGAGCAGGTGCTTCGCGCGTGTATGCAGTACTGTGTGGCCAGGGAATAGGACTCCCGCGACGAGATCCCGGAGAACGCCCATGCCGAGCTCGTCGACGGTACTTTGCTGGGAGAGCGCAGCCATGAGGAGCTGAGTGCGTTGCTGCTGATCTTGATCGAAGCTCAACTAGGCAACCAGACTTCCTGCCACCGCTTATGCCTCCGAGTGATGAGCTCTTCGCCATACTTGAGTGCTTCGGGCATCAGCGACTCTATAAGGATGGGAATACAACGTGAGCTTTTTTGATTATGCTTTGCCGACAGGGGAGCAGTCAAACGTCACCAGGTCTCTAAAACACGTGGGAGATGCATTGAAAATCGAATGGCCGGTTATGAGCAGAGCCGACGTCTGAATGTCCGATCGCGATGGATATGAACGGCGGGTTGTGGCCGCTCTCAGTCACTAGTTGCTGACGCGCGAAGTGGCTCGGGGCTAAGCGCTGCAAATAGCAACTGATCAGACTCCGTGAGCTGGCGGTGCACAACCTCAGTATTTCTTGGCGGTTACCAGAGCGAAAGACGCCCAAAGCCTTACCAGGAAAGGCTGTCGCCCGAATTTTTGAAAGTTATATAAGAAGATCGTGTGCAAGTTCGCGCTCGCGGGCATGACGGAATCCCTCGCATCCGAGGTCTCCGAGCTGGGCATTCGTGCGACGATGATCTATCAGGGTCCTGTGCGCACCGATTTCCTGGTGAATGGCGCGCTCGCGGTGGCCTAGCGGCAGATCGACAACTACACCGAGGCCAAGGCATCGCTGGATCTGCATCTCGACATCCTGCATGGACATCAGTCGGGGGATCCGGACAAACTCAGCGCTGCTGATCATCCAGGCCGCGAGCGTTGCATCGCTCCGCTTCATTTGTTTGCGAGCAAGCTCGCGAATGAACTGGGGAGTGCCAAGGCGAGCGCTGTCTCGGTGGATCTCGACGCGTGGAAAGGATCGTCCGGATCCACCAATTTCGTGGACTAATTGAGCGTTGTTGATGTCCGGGCTTTGCCGGGACAGTTTATCTGGAATGCTAAATTATAAAACGAATCGGCTCGACCTCGCGAGCACGTAACTCTGACTTTACTTTCCGCGCGCGTGCCTCGACTCTGCTGAAGGGGATTGTGCGGAGCGCGAACGGCGCGTCGCGGCAGAGTGTCAAGCCATAGTGCATCTTGACAAAAATGCCACGCGGCTGTTGCCGCCTGTGCTAAACGCCATCCGCGTCGATCGGCGTGTAGATCGCGAGCTTAAGCGCAGGATCGTCGTTCGCCTGAAACGTTGCGTACTCGTAACGCTGCACACCCCGGCTCGCGTGCGCAAAGACTTTCTGACCCAATGCACCACCGTGCACATCGTGTGTGTCCCACCATTTCGCGAACTCCTCGCTGCTCGAACCAAGGCGCTGCACCAGTTCCATGAACGCAGGATCGCCCGCATGAAGGTCATGGTTTGTACGAAACAGCGCAATCATGCGGCGGGCTTCGTCGGACCAGCTCGCGCCAAATAGCCGCCGTGCTTCGGGTTCGATGAACATGTAGATCAGGATGTTGCGGTCTGGCTCAGCGAGACGATCGAAGCCGAGCAGTTCGATGGCCGCCTGATTGCACGCGAGGATGTCCCAGCGGCGACCGGTCACGTAAGCCGGAAGGGCGAGGCTGACGACGATCCGCGCAATGATGGGCGGTACACTCTCGCGACCGAAGGCGCGTCGTTCGTTGCGTGCCGCGAGCGCGTGCAAATGCGTCGCCTCGGCTTTGTCCAGTTGCAATGCGTGCGCAAGCGCATCGAGCGTCGAAGCTGACGGACTGACCGCGCGTCCCTGCTCGAGACGGATATACCAGTCCACGCCGATTCCAGCGAGTTCCGCGACTTCTTCACGCCGCAGACCCGGCGTGCGGCGGCGTCGCTCGTCTTTGATACCGACGTCTGCGGGTCTCAGCTTCTTGCGTCGGGAGCGCAGAAAATCACCGAATTGGGTTCGAGTGGTGTCTGTCATCGCGTTCGCTTCGTGAAGGGAGGTATTGCGCAATCCTGGGATTGTGCCAAGTCTTGTTGCGAATTCTAAGGCTGCCAGAATCGGCTCATTCCCGTTTCTGGAAGTGTAATGAAAGCAGCCATTCTGAAAACGCTCAATACACCGCTCGTCATCGAACAGATATCGGATCCCTCCGCTGGGACCGGCGAGGTTATCGTGGACGTTGTCGCAGCGCCGGTGTTGTCCTATGCGCAGGACGTGTTCAGCGGAGAACGCAACTATCCGATCGCACTGCCGATCGTTCCGGGCTGCGGTGCGATCGGCCGGGTACGGACCGTTGGGCCGGATGCAACGCAATTGCAACCGGGCGACTGGGTGTTCTGCGATCCGACGGTGCGCGCTCGCGACGACGCGCTGATGCCTGACATTGTGCTACAGGGTTGGAGCGCACGAGGCGAGGGCGGCAAGAAATTGCAGCGCTTTTATCATGATGGGCCGTTCGCCGAACAGATCAGGGTGCCGACTGAAAATGCGGTACGCATAGGCAATATCGACCCGGCCGACGCCGCGCGATGGTGTGCGCTCAATACGCTGCTCGTGCCTTACGGTGGACTGCTGGCGTCTGATTTGCGGGCGGGCGAGATTCTGCTCGTAAGCGGCGCGACCGGCAATTTCGGCAGCGCGTGCGTGGCGGTCGCGCTCGCGATGGGCGCGCGCTGCGTTGTGACGCCGGGTCGCAATGCCCGCGCGCTCGAGGACCTGGCGCGAAGATTCGGCGAGCGCGTGCGAACCGTCGTGTTGTCGGGCGACGAAGCGACGGATCGCGAACGCATGCAACGTGCAGCGCCCGGGCCGGTGGATTGCGTGATGGACCTGATGCCGCCGTCGGTTCCGGCGACAACGGTGCGCGCCGCTGTGATGGCGGTGCGACCTTATGGGCGCGTGGTCCTGATGGGCGGTGTCGGCATGTTGGGTGGCTCGGGCCTCGAGATCCCGTATCCGTGGCTCATGCGTAACGACATCACGCTTCGGGGAAAGTGGATGTACCCCACGCAAGCCGTAACGTTGATGACGGGTTTGATTCGAGGTGGGTTACTGAATTTAGGTCACTTCGAAGTGACGACTTTCGCTCTCGGCGAAGCGAATGAGGCGGTCACGCACGCGGCGGTGAACGGCGGCCCATTCCAGATGACGGTGATCTGCCCGGCGCATTGACGAGTGCGCACAAGCACACGCCCGAGATCGAGCAACACGCCGGGCTCGCAGCGTCCTGTTTTTGTCTCTGCATACGGCGCGTTCCGGCAAGGCATTTTGCCAACGGTGCCGCTGGCGGCACGCCAGCTTGCATCTGGCGCGGATTGCGCGACGTTAGATGCCTGCTTCACGCGCCACTATGCCGATGCAGCCACTGCAGGAATCGGGCGCATTGAAGCATCTGGATCCGCAGATGCTGAACGGTACGAACGATATGAACCTGTGCGTCTTCGAAAACACCGAACATGGGCAGGTCCTGCTAGCTGCGGTTGTCGACAATCTCGGCAAAGGCGCATCGGGTGTTGCTGTTCAGAACTTGATGCTGGATCACGGATAGTGAACGATGGGTTGACCTGTTGCGGAGATCAAGCCCGGCGGCCGTATTGACGAGGCGTGCATCCTAACTCTCTTTTAAATGCGAATACGAACGCACTTTCCGATTCGTATCCCAGCGAGAGCGCAATTGTGGCGACAGAGTCGGCTGATTCCTCAAGACGATTTGCCGCGAGAAGCATGCGCCAGCGGGTAAGGTATTCCATCACCGAGACTCCCACTTTCCCCTTGAAACGAAGGGCAAACGCAGAGCGTGACATACCCACATTCTCCGCGAGAGATTGAATGCTCCATCGAAAACCGGGACGTTCGTGCATGGCGGTGATTGCCGTCCTGATCTGTTTGTCAGCTAGTGCAAAAAGCCAGCCCGTTCCATTTCCAGCCTCATGAGCGAGGTGTAGGCGCAGAATCTCAATGAGCAATATCTCGGCGAGGTGCTCACTTACCAGAATGCTGCCGGGCTGCGGATTTCGAAGCTGCGACATCATTCGCTCCAGATAGCCTTGCAATGCGATCCGATCGTGGCCGTCACGAATATGTACGATTGACGGAAGCACCCCGAGCAGGAAGTCGGCGAACTCTTTCTTGAAAGTGAAGAGCGCACTGAAGACCTGACAACTCCCGCCACCTTGCCATGAAATGATTTGGCCATTCAGCGGCGCTGCAATCACCGATTCGATATTCACGGGCGTAATCGAAAGGTCGTTTGTCAGGGTGAAAGCGCGACCGTGTGGCAGCGCGATGAAATCGCCCTCTCGGAGCGTGATGGGCTCTCCATCGCTCTCCATGACGAGCCAGCACGTCCCGGACACCAGCGAGAAGCAACGAAATAATTCATCTGCATTGAAAGAGAATGCCCAGCTTCCACCAGCATCCAGTCCTCCTGACATCAGACCCTGCGTGTTAAGCAGTGACAGAACATCAGACAACGGGTCGGAACCAGATTTGGACGATCTAGATATTAAAACGGATTTCATAGCATAGATTGTACTGACTCGATCCCGTAGCATCAATTCCATCAATCAGGAGGAAGGTGCGATGCGGATTTTTGTGACGGGAGCGAGTGGTGCTATCGGTTTTGCGGTCGTGAAGGAGCTTCTGGCGTCCGGGCACGAGTGTTGTTTCTCAGAATAGATGGCCGAATTCTCACAGAGTTGTCCGGGTGGATGTTTGTGCGGACAGGCGTTATTCCAATGCCATCATTTCTGCTGATTCGACAGTCTTCAGGAAGCAGCAGCTCAAGGGACTGCGGGAAGCGGATTTATTCCGCATACGTCTTCCGATGTGATTAGTACCAATGCCCGGCATAGCCGGGCATTTTTTTCTGCGCAATGGTTAATGGCGCGGTAGCCGGTAGTACTATCTTGAGGTAAAGAATACTGGGGGACCGGAATGGTGCGGCCTTTGCGAAAGCGAACGGGAACGGGAACGGGAACGCTCTACGTGCGACGCGCAGCAGTGGAAGCAGAGATTGCTGAGCTCGAACAGCTCGGTCCGAGTGAGCTTCTGGCACGCTGCCAGTCACGGCCAAAATCTGCTGTCGGATTTGTGAGTCCTGAGGCCATTCTCTATTTTGTGCGCACGATCGATCCGGCAAATCATCATCATGAGTTGCTACTAAACATTCTGATCAGCCGCACTATGCGCCTATTGCCGAAATCTGACGGTACTGGTGGCACGACGGTGGACATCGGTCGATTATCTATTCGTGACCGAGTCTTGGACGCGTTTGTGGATCTACTTCTCGCTGATCAAACCGAGTACGACGAGAGGCTTGATTACTTCGAGATCAACTTCAATGGCGCGATGGCGAAAGACCGCCTAGACGCCAGTGCCCAAGTCTGGACCGAATCGAATCGCTCGGAGGCGCTGGAGAACGAGGACGAGGAGATCACCGCAGAAGTGGAGAGCGCGGTCGAGCATTACGATCCATTCGATCCTGATGAGCTCGACAAAAAAGATTACCGACGCATGCTTGACGGGGCGATTGATGCGTTGCCGCCATTGCAGAGTCAAATTGTTGAGATGTTGCGCCAAGAAATCCCGATTACGTCGGGTGATCCAAGTATTCTTACAATCAGTAGGGTTCTAGGCAAGGCGGAAAAAACTATCCGCAATCAGCGCGACCGTGCTTTCGCGACGTTGCGGCGACGCCTTGAGCGAAAGGAGGGCTTGCAATGAATCAATCGCAACCGATGACCCGCGACGAAGTGCTTTACGCCTTTTCCGTGGAAGATGTTGGAGGCCGCGACACGTTGATGCGCTACCTCGCGACCTATCCGGAATATGCCCAAGAACTGATCGATCTATCTCGGGAGCTGACGCGTCCCGTGTCGGACGAGCCATTGTCCCCCGCCGATGCGCAGCGTGTGGACGCTGCGGTAACCCGCTTTCGAACCGGTATCGGGCAGCGAGTACCGGTGAGCTTTGCGGCACAAGCTTTTAACGTTGCGGCAGAACGTCTGCAACTTCCCACATTGGTATTGGTGTCGTTTCGTGAGCGCCGGGTCGATCTCGCCTCAGTGCCTGTGCGTTTCCTTGAGCGTTTGGCAGGGGCGCTGGAGAGCACTATGGATCAACTGCGTGCTTTCTTGGCGCAGCCCCCACTGGTATCTGCCGCGCGGCAGAGCAAGTCCCGCGTCAAACCGGTTGCGGCAGTCAAGGCTCCATTTGAGAAAGTCTTGCGTGACGCCGGCGTGGAGGCCGCGCGAGTGCAAGCTCTGATTGATCGGGGCGAGTAAGTGGACGCGATCGAGCTCGCCCGGCAACGAGCTACGGAGCTGCACTGCGAAGCCGTTCGTCTGGGACGCGACCCTTGGGCACCGTATGCCTTCGCTATTGCCGAAGCACAGTCCCGGCAATTGAAAGTGGAGAAATGCGCACCGGATGCGGACGCGTTGGATGGCGGTCGCGCGTTCTTTGATCGCGACGCTCGACTCATTATTCACGAGGACAGTGGGTCTGCCTTTGAACAGGCATTCTTGGTAGCGCATGAAATCGGTCACGCCGATCTCGGTGACGACGAAGAGGACGAGGGTCCCTACGCGATCGATCCCGCCCGCACCAGCGAGGCGGCTCCCATGGGGCTTGATCGGGTCGTCGACTATAGTCATCGCCAGCGCCGTGAAGTACAGATGGATCTCTTTGCGCGCGAGTTCCTGCTACCGCGCCCAGTGGTCCGGGAACTGCATCTTGGGCAAGGAATGACATGCAGCGCCATCGCAACACGGCTTGGCGCGCCGTTTGAAGTTGTGGCGCAGCAGATGCTCGACGCGTTGCTACTGCCGAGCGTGACCGCGACACCCGACCGGCAGGCCTCGGTTATTCCAATGAACGACGCGCAGTGCCAAGCTGCCATGCATCGGGGACCCGCCTATCTGCTCCAGGCTGGGCCCGGTACCGGCAAGACGCGTACGCTTGTCGCACGAGTGGAGAGCCTGCTGGAGGAGGGAGTGGACCCTCGCCGTATCCTGTTATTGACGTTTTCTAATCGCGCGGCCGCTGAAATGGCCGAGCGCCTCGCGCTTACGCAACCCGTGGCCGCCGCCGCGTTGTGGATCGGTACCTTTCATCGCTTCGGTCTGGATATCCTTCGGCGCTTTTATGACCTGGCGGATCTGCCTCCCGATCCACGACTTATGGACCGCACCGAAGCAGTGGAACTGCTGGAGTCCGTATTTCCCCGGCTGAGCCTGAGGCATTATCGCGACGTCTACGATCCGGCGCAGGTCATTTCTGACATGCTGAGCGCGATATCGCGCGCTAAGGATGAGGTAGTCGACGCCGTACAGTACCGCGACTTGGCTCAGCACATGTACGACGCGGCAACGAATCCCGGAGAGATCGAGGCTGCTGAGCGGGCATTGGAAGTGGCAACGGTCTACGAAGCATATGAAGACCTGAAGCGCACAGCCGGCTGTGTGGACTTCGGCGATTTGGTGTTGCGGCCGGTCCAGTTGCTGGAAGCCAACGAGGCACTGCGTCTGCAGTTGCAGCAGACCTACGATCATGTGCTGGTCGATGAGTACCAGGACGTCAATCGCTCGAGCGTTCGCTTGCTGAGTGCCCTAAAACCGGACGGCAACCATCTGTGGGTCGTCGGCGACGGCAAGCAGTCCATTTATCGCTTTCGGGGCGCTTCGTCGTTCAACATTCCCCGTTTCGGGTCTCAAGACTTTTCTGGTGGCGTCACCGGTTATCTGGCGCGTAACTACCGTTCTGTCCCCGAGATCGTCGATACCTTCTCCATGTTTGCTGCAAACATGCATGTCGGTGGCTCGCACAGTGGACTTCAGGCCGATCGCACGTCATGCGGTTCCTTGCCCGAGTTGCGTGTTGTGGCGACTGGCGAGCTCACCAGCGCTGCGTTGGCCGAGAACATTGATCAGCTGAGACAGGCGGGCTATCCGTACCGGGATCAGGTGGTACTTTGTAGAGGCAATGACAAGCTCTCGGAGCTGGGCCAAGAACTCGAGCGGCTTGGAATTCCCGTGTTATTTCTGGGAAGTATTTTCGAGAGGCAGGAGATCAAGGATCTGGTTGCTTTCTTGTCGCTGCTTACCGATCGGCGTGCTATGGGGCTAGTGCGTGTCGCGTGCTGGCCCGAATTCTCGATGTCGCTTGAGGATGTGATGCGGGTATTCGATCACCTGCGCACGACTGAGGCGGCGCCGGGTGATTGGGGATCGGCCTTTGCGCATCTCTCGCCAGTCGGGCAAACTTCGTTCGGCGCGCTTGCCACCGCCTTGGCTGGCTTCGACTCCATGGCCCATCCTTGGACTGTCCTGACCACGGCCCTGCTTGACCGCACGCGCATGGCTGCGCGCATCGCTGGCGCAAGCCGTGTAACCGACCAGGCTCAAGGAATCGCCATATGGCAATTCCTGAATTTCGTACGTGTGCAGCCACCCGGGCAAGGCTTGCCGATTGCGCGGCTGATGGAGCGCATTCGCCGGCTACTTCGACTACGCGACGATCGCGATCTGCGCCAGTTGCCAGCTGCCGCGCAGGGAATCGATGCCGTCCGGCTCATGACCATTCATGGTGCCAAAGGGCTGGAATTCTCGGTGGTGCACCTGACCGGCGCGAACCAGGACAGCATGCCTGGCGCATATCGACCGCCCAAATGCCCGCCACCCGAGGGGATGATCGCTGGGGCGACGGCCTCGTCTGATGCGGCCGAGCGTGACGCGCAGGCACAGGAGCAGGAATGCCTTTTTTACGTGGCGATGTCACGCGCGCGTGACCGGCTCTTCCTTTACGCGGCTCAAGCTAAAGGAAATGGGCACCGGCGGCCGCTGTCGGAGTTTGTTGATCGGCTCGGTGCGCTGCAACGGCACTCGGTTACCCCCGCGCTGAGCTTGGCGCCAGCGCCGGACACCGTGCCCGTGTCGGTGGCGTTTTCGGGGCCGGTAAGCTTCAACGCGCAGGCTGTAGCACTTTTCGAATCCTGCCCCCGACGTTTTCTCTATACTCATTTGCTTCAGGTGGGCGGGCGTCGTCAGACCACTGCCTTTATGAAGATGCATGAGGCAGTGCGTTCAGTTTACCAGACCATCATTGACAGCGGTCAGGCACACAACTGGGAGAGCCACCTCGACGCCGCATTCGTGGAGTTTGAACTGCATGAGCATGGCTACGCCGCGGACTTTCGCGGAATGGCGGAGGACATGCTCCGGTTCTTTTTGCACTCGCGCGATGGTGCCGTCATCGAGTCCTCCCACGCCTTGCACCTGCCTGTCGGTAACCAGCACGTTGTCACGCGTCCGGATGAGATTCTGGTCAGGAACGGGGTGCGGACACTGCGTACCGTGCGTACCGGGCATGCTCCTAACAAGGAGCCCAAAGATGTGGGTACGGCCGCCGCACTGCTCGCCGCGCAACACGTACTCCCCGGCGCTACCGTCGAAGTGATCTATCTGGCCGATGGTGCGGTCACGCCGCTCAGCCTCACACCTAAGCAACTGGCCAATGGCCACGGCAAGCTCGCAGACATCCTGATAAGCATCGGGGCCGGACAGTTCGAGGCCAGACGGTCCGAGTACACCTGTCCGGGTTGTCCCGCCTTCTTCGTATGCGGCGCGACTCCACCCGGAACACTTCACAAAGCGTTCTGAAAAATAATTTACCGGCGCTCTTCCGTCAGTCCGATTAAGCAACTGTAGCCAGGTGCCACCTGGCACATACCTTAAAGGATTTGACCATGAGTACCGATTTCGACGAAATCGACGATGTGGGCCAAGCGTTGCGGGAGAACCGCCCGCTGAAGGCCGCTCGCGCCTACCGGATTTTTCTCGCGCTGGATGGTGTGGATTTCCGTCCCGTCACGGTGACGGATCCGGTGCCGACCGGTCGCCAGATCCTGGCGGCAGCGGGCCTGGATGATCGTGACGACTTCACGCTGTGCGCCATCCTGCCCTCGGGCGACTTCGAGGACGTTTCCCTTGATGAAACGTTCGACCTGCGCGGGCAAGGAGCTGAGCGTTTCATCGCGTTCCGTACCGATCGCGATTTCAAACTCGCGCTCAATGAGCGGCAACTGATCTGGGGACTGCCGACGATTCTCGGCGAGGCGCTCTACGTCTTGTCGGACATCGACGCGCAACAGGCAGTCTTCCTGGAGGTTCGCGGCGGCACCGATCGTCTGATCGAGCGCGAAGATCGCGTGGATCTCACCGAGCCGGGCGTGGAGCGTTTTATCACTGCGCGGCGCCCTGTCAAGGGCTATGTCATCGTCGTGAACTCGCGCGATGAACCGGTGCCCGAAAAGCGCGTTACGTTCGAGCAGGTGGTGCAACTGGCCTTCCCGGGCGCGCCGGCCGAGCCCAACGTTCGCTACTCCATGACCTATCACCATGCGGCCTCGAGGCCGCACGCGGGCGAGCTCGCCGAAGGCGGTTCGGTGGAAGTTCAACATCACGGGACGATCTTCAATGTCACCAAAACTGTTCAGTCTTAATGCGGATCTGCGCAAGTTGCGCGACGACGGCTACTTCGTGCAAATCGTAGGCGGTTTGCTGGTGATGCGCGAAGTGCCCTACGTCGACTCCCAGAAGCGAGTACATACGGGAGTACTCGTGTGCCCCTTGGATCTGGCAGGAGATATGACGCGCAAACCTTCGACCCATGTTATGCACTGGGATGGCGATTTCCCATGCCGCGCCGACGGCACGCCGCTGCGAGAAATTGCCCACCAGTCCCAACTCTTCGACTTGGGCCACGGCGTGACTGCTAAACACGCTTTCTCAAGCAAGCCAGGGCCTGATGGCTATCCCAACTTCTACGAGAAAATGGCGACCTACGCGTCAATCCTCGCGGGCCCGGCTGCAGTGCTGCAACCGGGTATCAGCCCGCGCATCTTCCGCGCGCCTGACGAAACGGAGACCGATACGATGTTTAACTATATCGATACTGCTTCGGATCGCGTGGGCATCGGCGGGCTTTCCGAAAAGCTTGAGGGTGAAGTCATTTCGGTGGTCGGCACGGGCGGCACCGGCAGCTACATCGTGGATCTGGTGGCCAAAGCACCAGTGCGCGAGATTCGCCTTTTCGACGCCGACGAATTTTTGCAGCACAACGCTTTTCGTGCTCCCGGGGCACCGTCGCTGGAAGAGTTGCGCGACGCGCCGAGGAAGGTCGACTACCTCAAGGGCATCTATAGCAGGATGCACCGCGGTATCGTTGCCCATCCGGTCAAACTTGACCATGCCAACGTCGAACTGCTTAACGGCACCACCTTTGCCTTTCTCTGCATGGATGCCGGGGAGGACAAGCGCGTGGTGGTGCAAAAGCTCGAAGCGCTCAGCGTGCCCTTCATCGATGTTGGGATGGGCTTGGAGTTGGTCGCCGGTAGCCTAGGCGGGATTTTGCGCGTGACCACGAGTACGCCGGAGAAGCGCGAGCATATCCACGCCGGCCGCATCTCGTTTGCGGGAGGTGGTGAGCGCGACATCTACGCCTCGAACATTCAGGTCGCCGATTTGAACGCGTTCAACGCGGTCCTCGCCGTCATCAAATGGAAGAAGCTCCGGGGCTTCTATCGCGATTTGGAGCGTGAACACCACTGCACGTACACGACTGACGGCAACCTGTTGCTTAACGGGGATCAGACATGATGCGTATCACCACGCTTGAGCATCGCTTCGTTCGCAGCGTGCCGCGGGAACTCGTCCCGGGCATCCTGTATGTGTCGATGGACTACGCGACTGCAGTTCACAGCTGTTGCTGCGGTTGTGGCGAACAAGTAGTAACGCCGCTGTCCCCGACCGACTGGAAGATGATCTACGACGGCGCATCGGTCTCGCTCATGCCTTCGATCGGCAACTGGCAACTGCGGTGCCGCTCGCACTATGTAATCCGGGAGGGTCGAGTGATCGAGGCCGAACCTTGGAGTGCGGCACAGGTCGCAGCCGAACACCGGCGCGACAAGGCAGCCAAGGCCAATTTCTATGGCGAGCAGGTCGACGGCCGCAGCACCGACAATCGGGTGGCCGGCGAGATCACTTCAACGCCGCGTCGCTCCAGCAACTGGTGGTCTTCCATTGCCACGTGGCTTCTCGGCAGGTCGGACAAGTGATATGCAATTCATTCGAAAGTGCTGAAATATCTCCACGACACCGCAAAGGCACGGCCTGGCGGACCCTGGCGGCTTAATCAAACCCGTTGCAGTTCTTGAAAGAGCAGGCAAGGAAATTACATGCATCTTAACGATAAAAATACATCGCGACGCCTTTACCTGATGGAGGGTGGCATGCACATCTATTCCAGCATGCCGACGGCAATCACGCCTGCAGATCTTTACGAGATTAAGGGCAATCCAGCGGCTCGTGCAGCTCTTGCCACCTGCAACATCTATCTGGTTACGACACGCCGGCGAATCTACATTGATCCATCACATGTTTCTCGAGAAGGCAACGTTGTTCGTGGTGCTTTCATCGTACAGCGAATGTCTGGTGTTACACACGTTCCCTTCGAATTGACAATTACGGATGAAATTGTCGTAAATGCAGGTTACGTCAGGGATGTTCACGTTTTGGGTAGCGGCACCCACCTCGTCGTCGTCACGGAAGGGAACACTACAATTCTCGCTGCCCATGTCGTCGTTGCTCACGCACATTCGGCTTTGAGCGGTGAAGATAAAGACCTTGAAGTACTGTATGTTGGCCAAGGAATTGGCCGATCCGGCCAACGAAGTGCCATCGATCGTCTGCTCAATCACACCACGTTACAGCGTATTTTGGCGGACGCATCGACATTCAGACCCGACCACGAACTCATCTTGCTTCTGTATCGCTTTCAGAACATCAAGATCATGCTGAGTACCGGTGGCGATTTGAATGCGGAGCCGGAAGCAAGCTCTGCCGAGGAACGGTTGCATGTGGACCGCATGCACCAAGCTACCTTGAGCCGTCACGCACAGGTCGCTTTGGCGGAGGCCGGCCTCATTCGGCACTTCCAGCCGATATACAACACGCAACTGAAAGAAAGCGATTTTTCGGCACGGAAGAAGGCCAAAATCCTTCAAGACCTTCTGCGCAAGGACATGACAGGCTTGATCGTGGAGATCAGTAGCGGGAATGTCAGGTCAAGACTTCGCACTGAAAGTGCACACCCCATAGACATCAGCCAAATCTTCGACGAAGCTGCCCGGACTGGGAGCCGTCTGGAGTCTGAAACCGATAAGCGAGCATGGGCAGCGGAACTTCACCAAATGGAGCATTCCCACTTTGCGCAGTTTGCCCTTACGACGCCGGATGAGCGTGACAGCTTCGTTCACGGCACAATATGGCAAGGGGAGACTCAGCGAGACAACGTTCCGAGAAGCTAGGGCAACACGCAGGAAAACATTTGCTGAAATCGATCGCCGCTGATCTTGTCTCGCATGTTATTAGTCGCCTTGTCGCTCGCGTATGCCTGCGCCAAATAGCCAGTACTGTCTCCCTGTGTCCGGCAATCGTCGTAGACTTTCGACCGTGTCGTGAAAATCGGCCACTTGGTTCTCCTCTTGTTGGAACTTGATTGACGGGCCCCTTCGCCCACATTAAATCACTGGCGGCACAGCTCGAAATCGTTTGCCTAACTGGGCGGCCTATTCGAATCCGTAGCTATTTGAGCGTCCCGACATACGACAGGCGGTCGGTCTGCCTGCAGTGAGAAAAAGACGGTTGCTTCCATGGGTTATTGTTGCGATGGTTCGCACACCTTGCAGCACGACAGGCCGTTGATATGCCCTCGAGAATCATGGCTGCCTCCGCCCGATACGGGCGAAGGTGGCATGGGCTCAGCTAATGATCGGGATCCGATAGGGTAGAACCGTGTGTGCCCACGAGGTGTTGTTCAGCGCACGAACTCCCTCCGCATGGATGTTGTTGTTCCCGTCTACCGATCTCAATGTAACAACAATTGTGGCGATCAATGGGTCAACTAGGGAAGGTTGGAAAGCTCGCAGATTGACCCCTGCCTGCAAAGCCCACTGCGTTCCCTCTGTTCCGTTTGGAAAACGCTTGCGATGGATTTTCACAGGTGCCCATTTGCCGCCATGTTCCACCTGTGCCATCTCATAGCCGGAGGTTCCAATTTCGCTTTCGCCCGGGACGCGGCCATGGAAGTCGCCATTCGCGGAGAGAACACCAAATCCGAGTTCGACGTTGGCCCGTACGTATTCACTTCCTGCGTTGCCATCCAGCGGGGGGTTATAGGTTGCCGTGATGATAACTTCCCCTCTGAACTTTCCGTTTTCAATCAGCGACGCGGGGATTGGATATGGAGTCTTTCTCCATCGCATCGATGGATACAGTTGTGCTTCAAAGACCAGCGTGAAGCTGTCGTCGCTGTCGTATAACGTGCGAAGCACATTATCCGGCCTACCGGCGCCGAAGTATCGGCGTTCGTTCGGGCTATAGTCAGGTGACGATAATTGCGCGGCATGAATCATCAAGGCCTTAACGAGAGACGGATGCGGCGGAAGGTCTGCTCGTCCCTCAAGCGCGAACCACGTATGTGCGGCCAGGTTTGATGCGATCGGCGCGGCGAAGCTGGTGCCGAACGTGTGAGCGATTTGATCGTTAGGCGTAAGGGCTTTGACGCTGGCAACTCCGGCGTCCCAAGGCTTATGAACTCCACCGCCGGCATGCACGATATCCGGCTTGGGTGTGAATACTGGGCCGGGACCGCGGCGCGAATAAGGAGGAGGTTCGCCGGTACTGGTGTACGAGCCGAATGCCGTCAAGTGAGTGACTGAGCCAACCGTGAGGGCCCGGACGGATTCGCCCGGACTCGATACGCGATCAGCAAGGGAACCGATCGGTGGCCACGCACGGCGAGGTAGATCAAGGTAATTTCCGGACGCCACCACAAACAAGACGCCGAATTTATCGCTGATCGAGTCCAATTCCTTCGCAAATTCACTAAATTCGTCGTTGGAGCACTGCGTTGCTCCGAGTGACAAATTCCAAATTTTGATGTCCGGTTTTTTTTCGACTGCCTCTTTAATGCGCTCAATAAGAATTCCGACGCCTGCTCCTGCTGCCTCCAATCCACAGACATCGTGAATTAGGCAGCCCATACCCGGGAGCCAACTATGCCCGTCGTTCATATGGCCGGAGCTGGTGATCATCGATGCCACCATTGTTCCATGCTCGAAATTTGTATCCGGCGGCAACACGTATACGTCCTTACTCGCCACCCATGGCTTCAACGATGTGGCCTTACTGGAGACGCCGGTGTCAAATACACCAACAATCGGGAGCGTCTGCGTATCGGCGTCGGCGTTCGGCGCCGGAAGTGCTACGGCTTTAGGGACCACCTCCCCGGACGTCACTTTCGCTGAATACTGGGGTTCTGCGTAGATATGCCGAAGTCCGGGATAGGAAATTAGTTCAATCAAATCACTATCTGCGACTTGATGAGAGTCATCGATGCGGAGCAGTGGAATCGATTGAATACGTGTTAATGACGAGAATTCAATATTCTTTTTCTCTAGCCACTTCTTGAGGTAATCGAAATTTCTTTTTGTAAGCTCTTCTGAAAAATACTGAAAAATATCAATAAGAATAGCGTTTGTTTTACGGAGAGATTGAATACCGTGAGGGTTTTTCCGCAAGCTCGACCATGCGGAGATTGTTTCGATGGCGCTAAGATTCGCCTTAATTTCATGAATGGAGCGCGTCAGGATTACAGATCGCAATACTTCCAGACTGGCGGCATTGGCTGCGACAAGCATCTCGTTGATGTTGCCATGGCCCGCTGGTTGGATGCCCGATTCTTCAACGAGCTTCAGCGGTCTATGGCTTTTCGCAACGGCTTCCTCGCGAAGTGTGAACACGAGGGGACCCAATGCGTGGGGGAATTTTTTCAGATCGTCCGCTAGATCAGCTGCCGCCAAGTCCAGCGTATTTACTAAAGAGTAGCGGTACTCATCGTCGACAGGAACGTGGATTTTCTTTGCGGATCCACCGGTGCCAGGAATGCTGAGATCCTGCCGAGCGAATGGAACGTGAATGAATGGATTATCGGCGTTGGTCGGTCTATTTGGCCTCGGACTTCCGCTGCTTTTGCGTGTTGCCATTACTACTTCCCCCGTTTAGTATGGTCGACACTTGACGTGTCGAAGAACTATACAACGTGGCAAGCGCGCGTAACGAGAAAATTGTACGACACCAATCCCTTAAATATACGATTTCTTGATTTGATGTATTGAGGATTTTTCCTTGAACGAGCGCAAGCGCAAGCCCGAGTCGACGAAACAACTCCAGAGGATCGACCGTTGGCTTTCCAGTAATGACGGCGGTACGCTTTGCATCCAAGCATACCTGTTCAATCAACGCACCTGACGCATCAGTAGAGTATTCAACGAGGACCTTCCACGCAAGATCCTTGGTAGCGTAATCACCGAGTAGGTGACGCCAGAGCTTTTCGCGCATATTCGGGTCTGGCAAGCTCATCGGAATTCGAAAGCTAAAGCGTCGCCATACAGCTGGATCAAGCAACTGCTCGTGATTGGTCGCAGCGATGAGAATCGTATTGGACGACAGCGCGTCAATATTCTGCAAAAGCGCAACTACAACTCGCTGAAGTTCTCCTACATCACGTTCATTACCCCTGGCGCCCGCAAGAGCATCGAACTCATCCAAAAAGAGAACGGACGTGGTTTGCTCCGCATAGTCCATGACTCTGCGGAGGTTTCGGCTCGTCTGACCGAGCAGACTACTAATGAGCGTGTCACACCGTACCGTGAGCAGCGGCAAGTTCAGTCGTGCAGCTATCCATCGTGCGGTCTGGGTCTTCCCGGTTCCCGGCGGCCCATACAGCAATAGCCGGCTAGGTAGAGCCGCTTGTGCTTTCTGAAGATTTTCGTAATGTTCGACGTTTGCAAGGAAATCGGCGAGACGGCTCTCGATCGCATCGGGAACCATCAGGGTCGTGGAGTCAACATCTGGTTTGCTAACGTCGACGGTGTGCAGTCGACTTTCGCCGTCAACTGGAAGGCTATTGAAAGAAATCCCATCGGCGGCGTCTTGAGCACTTGCGAGCGCGCTTGGCGCCCTCGCAAGTCGCTCGCGAATGAGGCGGGCCTGTTGCCGCTCGCCAGACTCTTCTAACTTCTCAGCCAAGAGACCAGCGTAGCTGGTAGCCATCGACGCGTTCGAGCGAAGGGCGCCGTCGAGGATTTTTAAAACCTCTGAAATATTTTCCATCTTGGTCGCCACGATGAATGAATCGAAAATTTAGAAAATTGTAACGTATTCCGCCACTTCTGTTTCGGAAGTGAGCCATCA
Organism: Paraburkholderia tropica; assembly: GCF_900109265.1. Lineage (GTDB taxonomy): Bacteria > Pseudomonadota > Gammaproteobacteria > Burkholderiales > Burkholderiaceae > Paraburkholderia > Paraburkholderia tropica. The sequence continues at coordinate 1,470 of NZ_FNZM01000040.1, read as the reverse complement.
TGATGCAGAAATTACGAAAATTGTCCCGATTTCTCGGTCGTGAACCTGGGCTGAAAACGGCGGTCTCCGGCTCAAGTTGTCTGCATAGCCCCCTCATGCTGGCGATGGCGCGAGCTGGGAATGGTTCGTTCGGCGTTCGCCGGCGACTTGGCATCGTGGTCAATCGGCCGTCAGTTGGCCCAATGGCGTTGGACTGGCAGGTGGTACCAGTACTACGGAGCGACTGTCGGGATGGAGCACCTTCTCGTTGGCCGGTCCGAGCGGGTTTGCCCGCGTTGCATCCGTGGGTTTGGCCACCTGCCCGCAGTTCACGCATTCACATTCGTTACTGCTTGCCCTTTCCATGCTTCACGGTTGCTCGATCATTGCCCGAGATGCGAGCGTGCAATCGACATGATGCGGCCGCGGCTTCACCTATGCCAATGCGGACTCGATCTGGGCACCGTGGAAAGCATCGCGGTATCTGATGACGAAATGCGAGTGATCAGCCTTGTGTGCCGACGATGGCAGCTCAGTTTCATGCGAGACATACCACCACGCTGCACCGATGTTCCTGATGAATTCAACGACCTCGATCTCAATGATCTGCTCAGGGTGATTTCGTTCCTGTGCAGGCTGAATGAGGAGAGTCATCGGACCTGGTGCGCCGTAACGCAGTCCAAGCGGATTCGCGCCGTTTCCTGGCGTGTCGAGCAGGTCGGTCGCCTGCTTCGAGCCTGGCCGCATGGATTCGAAAACCTCATTCGCCGGGTGAGGACTCCCCTCGTTGGCGGCTTCGCGCACGGCGGTGCTGGTGGCGTAGGACGAGCCTCCATTTCGCTGTTCAGCGAGCTACCCGAACCGAAATTTGCATTCATCCATCGCTTACTTGTTTCGAACATGCAGCAAGGAAATGCGGGAATCCGGCTCGGCTTGGCCGAGGCGTAGGTCTTCCGTGCGGTACCCGCGTATTTCCGTAAGCGGCTCGTGCCGGCCGTTATAGACGGTGGCTGAGGGCGACATCAAAGTGATGTCCATCATTTCCGATTTGATGGGCATCACTTTGACACAGTCTGCAGAGAACAAGCCGGGTACCCGAACGGGGCGCCCGAATTACCCCCGGGAGCTTCGTGAGCGATTGGCAGCAGCCGCTTGCGAGCCTGGCGTATCAGTCGCGAAGCTGGCCCGGGAGAATGGCATCAACGCGAACATGCTGTTCACCTGGCGGCGGCGATATCTGGCCGATCAGCAAGCTCGATCTTCCGGGCTCATGCCGGTCGTATTGCTCAGCGACACGCCGACGGAGGTCATTGCGTCAGCTCCGGTAGAGCCGCAAGCGCAAGGCGCGAAGTCCGCATCACCTGTCGGCACGATCGAGATCCGGATCGGTCGTGCGGTGGTTAAGGTGGATGGCCTGGTTGACGCGGATATGCTGCGGATCGTGCTGGGTAGTCTGCGCTCATGATCTCCCTACCGGCAGGCACGCGCATA
>NZ_FNZM01000017.1 GCF_900109265.1 Paraburkholderia tropica | reverse complement strand
AGCCGAACGGCTGCGAATACGGCAGGAGAAAGCCAGACCGCTGCTTCAAATCTATGAAGCGTGGCTCAAGGCAAAGCTCGAAACGCTGTCGTCGAAGTCCGATACGGCCAAGGCGATCAACTATACGCTGAACCAGTGGAGCGCACTGACGTTGTACTGCGAAGACGGTACGCTAGAGATTGATAACAACATCGCCGAGAACGCGCTGCGTTGTGTAAGCCTGGGTCGGAAAAATTTTTTATTCGCCGGTTCAGACAGCGGCGGCGAACGGGCAGCCGCGATGTACGCATTGATTGGCACTTGCAGACTGAATAACGTCGATCCGCGTGCCTACCTCGACTACGTGCTAACCCATATCGCCGGTCATAAAATCAATCGCATCGACGAACTCCTGCCTTGGCGTGTGGCCGACAAGCTGCACACACCAGGCAGTCCGCCAGATCCCTCTACCTGATTGGCAATTCCAGTCACCATCTTGCCTTACGCGCACGCGAATGGACGAACGGCCCAGCTGAGCCGCTTACGAATCTATTCCACGGTCAGCGCCAATACTTATCGTCGCGGAGGGTTGAGTAGGCGCCGCGATCCTGATAGGCAAGATGATCGCGTTGATAAAGTGGATGCCCGCCTCTAGCGAAAACGTCTTAATTTTTTGGCGGAAGCGCCGTTATTCAGATGTTAGGGTAGCTTCTCAGCTCATTATGCAATCGTCATTGAAACGTCTTCTGTCGCCAATTGTCAATCGGACCACGTCTGAGAATGCTATAACGAATGCAGATCGCATGGCGCTATGCGCACATGTGATGGACAACATCCGTGAAACCCTGCGGCAATTCCGGGGTGATGCTTCCTACCTCGATTCGCCAATTTCCCCTCTGCAACGACCGGCCGATTTCCGTTGTGACCTAATGGATTTTGTTGACCCGGAGATGCGCCTGCGCGACTACATTAGTGCGGTCAGTCGAGTATCCGCTGAGTGGCGCGTAGAACTCGACAGGGAGCATCCGATTCGCGGCGCCTTTCCTGCAGCCATGAGGACTCACTTGTTCGCGGAGTATGACGTCGGTTGGGATGCCTATTGCGCGCATATGCGAAAGCAGCTCTCGTGGTTCTCGTAATCGAGGGGCATCCCGCCAACCGATCGCTATGACGGTTCCTGGATAGACCCCAGTTTCAAAAATCCCAATAGACGGAAGCAGTAAGTATGAGCGATTTGTTCAGCCTCAAAGGCCTGATTACCATTACTGTCAGCAGTCTGATTTCCATCAAGACACTGCGACTCAACGTGAAAGTGAGTCGCGACATCAACGTTCAAGGTTCCGGAAACATTGTCATCGTAAACAATGCGCTGGCACCGATCCAGAAAAGCTTCAAACTACTGTGGCAGATGTTGGTTCTGCTGATTGCATTTACCTATCCTATTCTTGGGCCGTTGTACAACTCCGTCCTTCAGACCTTTGCCCTGATCGGAGTGCCAATCGCGTTCATCTCACTTATCGTGACGATGCGCGCATACGGGGCTTATCGCATATGGGACGTGTTCTACGTCTTGGGCGCGGCGATCGCCTGTTGGCTGGCGTATAGTGCGAATCTGTATCTCGTCAATACTGCGGCAAACGCTTCGCAAATCTACCCGATGGCGAAGTCGCTTTTAGGATATGGCTTGCCAATAGCAGGCCAATGGTCTACGTGGCTGGGCGTGGTCCTCCCTCTTGCATACCGTATCCTCACGGTCGTGGGTTTTGCTGCCTTGTTTCTGTCGTTGCTCTATCTTGTCTTTGCGTACCTCACCGAACGCAATTTCGATGGCGCCGCACGTTTTTCCCTGCACTACTTGATAATGTCGACCGTTGGCTTCCTCGCTGCATGTGACGGACTGACGGCGTTGATGGTTCGCGACTTCGCGTACCTCGGGCGGCTGATCGGGACCGCTTGGCCGTTCTGATGAATTGCGCCTTCGATGCCGCGGCGCGTGTACTGCGGTGATACGTATAGACCTACGAGAAATTTGGGTGGCATGCGGGCTCATCAGGCTCGTCCATGCCACCGTCCTGCCATACGACTCGATCAGTCACCGTGAACTTGCTTCCCGTCGTCGGTCATGGCCTTTCCGTCGTAGACGTATTTCTTCGTCCTCTTTGCGACGCGCTTCTGTTCCGCCTCGGAGGCCGCATCGCCAACGAAGTCGGGCATCGTGACAATTAGCTTGCCCGATTGGGTCGAGACTTTCGGCAGATCGGAGCACGACCCGAACTCCGGGCCGACCGTGTAGCTGCCTTCCGACAGAATGACCCAGTGATACAACGCCGGGCACGCGGTCCCTCCATTATCCTGAACCAGTACCGCGCGGCGGTTCTTCATGGCGACCTGTGCGACGAAGCTCAGCGAGTTGTTACCCTGAATCTGCGGGCTAACGGGTTTGCCGTCGAGGAGAAGCACGTTGCTGTCGTTCGTGCTTAGCTTGCCGAATGGCGTCTCCGCGCTCTGGTCGCCGCCGGTGTCGCTCACCATGACCGTGCCTACCGCTGCACCGCTTTCATCGGCTTCCTGTGCGTCAGCGCCTGCATCGCGACTCTCGGCGCTAGAAGCGGATACAGTCGGCATTGACACCGGGGCGACGGAAGATGAAGCCACCGGAGGCTGGTTTGATGCGGCTGCGACCGGCGACGATTGCTGAACTGTTGAGGCTGGCGCGGGCTCGGCCGCATTGGTAGCGTTGGTGGCCTGCTTTGAGCACGCAGCCAAAACAAGCGGAATGGCTGCAATGATGCAGAGGCGGTCGGCGAACGCCCGACGTTTCCGCATGAAGTTCATTTTCCTTTCCATTGGGAGTGACGGACCGTGAGCCCGTCACGCAGTAGTTTTCCAGAGACGTCGAATTTGCTTACCACTTCGGCCGGGCACACGGCGTGCCGCGCCGGTAGCAGGCGTCGTAGTAGTCGGTGATTGCCTTGCCCCGCGCCGGGTTGGTTACGTCGTCTTCAAATACGTCCTGCACCATGGACGCCATGTACGCCTGCGCGAGAACTGGCATTGCGCCGACAAACGCCATCTCCTGCGGTTCCGTCATGCCCTGATTGCGACAGCGGATGAACCGCTCCGCAATCGGCATATTCTGGTCGAGCAGGGTACGGCATGCCGCTGCCGACTTCTTCGCGTCGTTGAATTGCTGTTGCGCCTGCTGCTGGTCGCGTTGCTGCGACGCCCGGTATTTTGCAATGTCCTTTGCGTCCTGATCGGCGACTATCTGCTGCGCCTGTTGCCGCCCCGCAGCTGCTTTCTGGGCCATCGCCGCACGATACGCCGCGTTGTCGTTCTGTTCCTGCTGTTGCGCCTGCTGCTGCATGGCTGCTTGCTGGCTTTGCGCCTGCGCGATCATTCGCTGATCATCCTGCATCGAATCCTGCCCGGCCTGCTGGGACTGGCTCTGGGCTGGCTGGGCCACGGCGTTCTGGACCGAGTGGATCACACCGAGAAGCTGGTTGAGCTGCGCGTTCGCTACTGCGGGCGCAAGGGCTGCAAGAACGATGGTTGAGATTTTCAGGATATTCATGATTTTTGGTTTCCTCGTGGTTTATTTACGGCTTGAGGTGAGGCTTTTCAGGACCCCAAGTCGACGGGGACGAATTGCCTGATGCAGATAGTCTATCGTTAACGCGGTTTATAAGCGTCGTTTAATGGCGGTTTATAAGACGTGGTTTTAGAGGCGTCTCATGGCCATGCTTGAACCCATGAGCGAGAAATCGAAAAGTCGGGATCGACGCAGCCCAGTTGCGACAGCAGTTGGAGCGCGGGTCAAGGCATGTCGGATCGAGGCCGACAAATCACAGGAGGAGTTGGCGTACGGGGCATCCCTGGACCGAACCCGCGTGAGTGCCATAGAGCGCGGAATTGCCAATCCGACTGTCGAAACCCTGGCGACGATCTGTTACGTGCTCGGCATTACGCTTTCGGACCTGTTCGAGCCAATTGCGTTGTCGCTCAAACCATCTGCCGCGCATCGGCGGGATTCGGCGCCGCAACCAAGGCGCCGGGCACTGAGGTAACGCTCATTTGCTACGGCGGATGTAACGGCTTGTCGACATGAATCGATAGCGCAGCATTGACGACAACCGAAAACGTTTCCCCTGCCGTCGCATATTTGCCGTACCGCCACACGCGTCGCGCTTTGCCGGGTTTGCGGTCCGCATAGTCAAGCCGGGCGTTACCCGTCGCGAACGCACCGGGTAGTGACTCAGCAGGGTCGAGGATGAGAAGCGCGTGCGGCTCGAACCTGCCGCCGTGCTCTAATCCCTCTACGCCGATCACAAGTGCCGCATGGTTATGCGACTCTCCGATCACGCGAAAACTCGCAATGACCAGTCGTTTTCGGGCCAGTTCGCGCTCGATGAAGGGGATGACTTCCCGGTGCGAACCGCGCTCGAACAGCTTTATCCTCAGCCCGCAATCGAGCCCGGCGATAAAGTCGGCAAGCTCCGTGAACGTCACGCCGGTCTGGAAAATGTCGGTTGCCTTGCGCCAGATGGCGGCTTCAATCTTTCTCTGCCGCGTCGCAATACGCGCCGGGTCCGCGATGAGGCCAAGGATTTTCAGGGCGCTGGCGAGAGCATGAAGGGCGCAAAGCGAATCCCACGCAGACTGCTGCGAAAAGACTGGAATCGCCGAACCGTCAGCGCCGAGATACAGCCCCGGCCGGATGAGCGGATGAAACCTCTGGACGGTGAAGCCCATCGCCTAATACTCGCTCGGGAGCAGCACTGTCGTGACGCTTCGATCCGCCTCGGTGATGATCCATATTTTTCCCTGGCGCGCGCCCACTTCGTATGAGCTGAGAATCCGCGTGCGTCCGTGCACGGCCCGATCATTGGCGGTGCGGTCCTGCTCATCCAGGCTGCCCCAGTCGCCCCGTTGATGACGGAGCACTAACCGCAAGGGAAAAATTCCGGCTCGGCACATGAGATCGAGCGCACCGGGCGTCATGACAATCTGGCCCAGCGTAAAAAGAGGTGTTTGGTCGTTTTTATACATAATCAGGTTTCCTAAATTATTTGGACGAGCGAGTTCCCCGGCAGGCATACCGGCATCAGGGGGAATCGACGCTGAAAGATGAAACGGGGAGGTGCTGCGGAGGGGTAATTCAGACAATCGGGGTGCAACGGACCGGATTGCAGAGGCGATTCAGGGCGCGTCCCTCAGGCGGCACACAAAATCGGCCAGGCGGTCGTCAGGCGAGAGGAAAAATGCCATTTTTCATGAAAAAATCGGCAAAAAAATTTCCGCACCAGCCGTCCGGCAGCGGAATGTAACACAAATCCACTTATCGGATAAAAAGGGCGCAATCAAAGCGTCTCGACTCTGCGATTTTCCGAAACTTTGGTTACCCGGTGAACTTTTGGGGCGTCTGGCGAACAGGAAAAGGGCCATCCGGCCCGTTTTCCGGTCCGTCAGCGGCTCTGGATCGCTCGGCCAAGGGGTTGGGGTGGGTGGCAGCGGGCAACGCCGCTACGGCCCGATTCCCTGAGATGGAAAGATTTGTAATATTTGGCGCGATGCAACAATTCGGGATTCGAGCCAGTCAGGGGCGAAAAATAGCCGCAATCTGCTTAATTTTTGAGCAATTTTGGCAAAAACAGGCCGTTTCAGGTGCTTTGCATTCCTAAACCTGGCTTTGAGCGGCTACGCGCCTTGCTCGGACGGGGAAAATCAGCAAATTTTCGCATTTCCCCCGGCTGACCGCAGGTGCTGCGCGCGAGACGGACACAAAAACCGTGTATGCCAGCTGCGATCCGTACTGGATTCGGCGGAGGCAGCACGCATGACTGCCCGCTGCCGGGGAGTCGCGCCGGAAAAGCCGTTACGCGGCGCGAAGCCTCTCAGGATGGCGAGTCGGAATCACGCAAAGCTTCATAGGCCTCGACAAGCAGTTTCCCATTGCGCCGGTTTAACGAAGCGTCCAGTTTTTCGGACGCCTGCTTCAAGGTATCGAGTTCGGACTGCGACGCTCGCCCGTCGGATTCGATCGCCTCCGCCTCCTTCCTGAGCCGTCGGCCCAGCTTCGCTGCGCAACGGCTGTCAAGCGTTCCTGCCTGTACGAATTCGGTGATCTGCGTTAAGAGAGATTCCAGCGTCGCCGTCGTTGTCTGCGTCGACCCGACATCGACGTTCTTCGAGGAAGATTTCTTACCCATCTGAGGTCTCCAGGTGGTTATGGCTGGTTGCAGGTTCACACGTCGAGTTCATGCATTGCAGATAAGGTGCCACACCCGTCGCGTCATCCAGATGAATTTCATGAAAGGAAATCACGCACACCGCACGCCGGTGTCTCAAACGCAACAAGCGATGGTTCTTCGCATTCGATAAAATCCTCCAGTGCAATTTACTCACACAGTAGAATCCCCGCGTGCTTTGTTTCGGGAATCATTTGCGTGATCGGCCGCGTGGCGACTTTGGGTTATCGTACGCGTACGGATGGCAGGGCCGTTGCCATATTAATGCCCCCAGTGGGCAAAACCAGTGAAATGTGGAGCGGTAGCGTTGTCTGTCTGTCGAAAATCCGGGGCAGTTGAACAAGGTACTTCGGTTGCAGGGGCTGACGCTGCGGAAAACCCGCTGCCGGTCTGTCTGCGATCATGGGCATGAGTTCACGAAAACGGCGGCCGGCCTTGCACAGCGTTGCGGTGTCGATTGCGATGACCACCAACCCGAAGACCATCCGCAGACCCCACCATATATCTCCGGCAAACGCTGAGCCTGCAACCCCGGGCCGGATCATGACCGGTACCAATGAACTGCGTGGATCACGCCGCACCATCTATGCTCGAAAACCTGCGCAGCTACTATGAACAGGAACTCGGCCTGCTGGGCGAGCAGCTGGACAGATTCGCCCAAAGGTATCCCCGGGCCGCCGTGCGGCTGGGCATCTCCGGCAATGATGCCGAAGACATGCATGTGCAGCGGCTCACGCAGGCGTTCGCGCTACTCGCCGCCCGCGCACGCGTGGAACTGGAGAATGGCGCACCAAAGTTCTCGGAAGCCCTGCTGGATGTGCTGCATCCGCACTACCTGCGTCCATTTCCCGCCAGTTCGATCGCATGCGTCGAATGTGTCGAGTCCCCAGCCGCGCCGTTAGTCTTCAGGCGCGGCACGCAACTGACAAGTCCGAACGGCGAACTGCGCTTTCGCACGGTGTACGACGTAACGGTTGCGCCCTTGCGTATCACCGATGCGCGCTTGTCTCCCGGTACGGTAGCACCAGGTCACACCAGTCTGCATCCGGGCACGACCCTCATTGTGTCGATCACGTTCGAACCATCAGACGCGGGAGTGGCGCTCAGAACCGCCATGCCGGACATGATCCGCGTTTATCTGGCCGGAGAGCCTCAAACCGTCGCAGCGATCGGCGACACATTCTTGTTGCGAACCCTGCAGGCTTTCGTCGAAGCCGATGACTCAGGGCGCTGGACGCCGCTGGATCGACTCCCGCTGGCAGCGGCAGGTTTCGGTCACGAAGAGACACTACTGCCCGTCGGCGGCGCTCCCGGTTCGTTCGTATGGCCATTGCTTGAATACGCGGCCTTCCCACAGAAATTCGATTTTGTCGACATCGACGCAAACGCGCTGCTGCGCGCCAGCCGCATGAGCCATGCTCGGCGCATCACGCTACACATTACAACGGGTTTGCATCCGGACAGCCGTACGGCGCAATCTCTCTCCGGTCTGTCGCGGCATCATTTCCGGCTTTTCTGCACACCGGTCGTCAACCTGTTCGAACAGGTGGATGTGACGGCCCGACGGCAGGAGCTTCCGGTCATGTATCCGGTCGTGCCGGTACCGCAAAAACCATCGATCCACGAAATCTACGCAATCAACGGCGTGCGGGAAGCAACGGGCAGTCAGGTGATTCCACCTTACAACGCACTCGCCCATGCAACGAAACCCGGCACCCGGGGGACCTACTGGCTGAAGCGCCGTGATGACTATCAGGCCCGTAACCGGCCCGGTCACGAAACGTCGCTGATTCTGCTACAGGGTAATGGAAAAACCGTGGAGCAGTGGCCCGAGCAAATCCAGATTGACGTGACATGCACCAACCGCGATCTGCCAGTGCAACTGGAAATCGGCTCCCCGACTGGGGACCTGCGCAACGAGAAGGGCGCCATCGCAAATCGGGTCACGCTGCTGTCGCGGCCCACGCATACGTTCCGTCCAGAGAACACTGAAGACGCCCGCATGCGTATTGTTGCGTTGACGACGCCGAACCCGACCCAGCTCGGTCGCGAAGGGTGGGCGCAACTCAGACGGATTCTGCGGCAATGCACGCCGCCCGATGTACAGGCGCAACACGTTGATGCGGTGTCGTTTGTGGGCAAAAGAAGGTTGCAGCAGATGTTTCCCGGCAAGCCGAATTCGTCAATCGTATCGGGGCTGGAAATCACGCTCTCACTCGACGAGCACGCGTTCGCCGAGCACAGCATGGCTGCCTTCATCGGCGTCATCGACCGATATTTCGCGCGCTATGTGCCAGCGACGAGCTTCACGCAACTCGTCGTACTGTCGAAGTCGAACGGCTCGGTAATCCGGCGTTGCGCGTTTCGTGCCGGAAAGCTGCCCCTGCTTTAAGGGGCAAATTACTTCTACGGCAGGTAAGAATTGGTCAGTAAGTGAATGCGTCCGCTTGTATACTTTGCCACACGATTTCGTTAGTGTTAGCCACGATGCTTGCTTCCAGAGCTTGCATCCGGTCCTCCTCTCGCGGAGATAGCAATTATCCGCTGAGACTCAAACCGCTGCCCTCCGCCTGGAGTGTGGCGGTCTTTTTATCCTCGTTGAGTCTGGATGGGCGATCGTCACGATGGGACGCTTGCCGTCACCGTAAGCCGAATCAGATCAGGCTCGATATCAGATGGCAGCCGCACGTCGCCCGGTGCCCGTGCCGGGCAATCGGAATACCGTTATCCATCATCGTCGGATCGCCTTCCTCAATGACGTTCGGAGACACCTCGGGATGGCGAGGGCAGGAGACCCGGTCTCCCTTGCGCGCGACATAGCGCCCCTCGAAGCGCATGCTCGTTGATCCGGTTTCGACCTTGCCACCATGGTCGGTGTCGTCACCGACGCGAATGAGATTGATCATAATAAAATATTTGAGCCATCAATCGTCAGCCTCCTGACCCGCTTCCGGATGCGCGTACTTTACTTGCATATGGTTAGGTCTTCGCACTTGATCCACTTCGAGATCGCTCCATGTTCCTTTGAAAGATATTTGACAAAATACCAAAGGCCGTTTGAGTCGTCGAATTCTATGAGTTGAACCTTGTCTCCCTTAAGCAGATACATTTTTGTCCTGGCGGAATCTTGGTGATCGGCGTATAACCATGCCTTATCAGTCGTCACCGAAGTTGTCACCGGCTGGCGCTGTGTGTAGCTCGCTTGATTGGTAACCAGTAGCGTCTCAGACAGTTTGCCATCCTTATAAATCGAGCGTGTTATCTGATCGCACCCCACGCAACCATCGCGCAGAGCGAGCTGGAAGGTCCCATCCTTAAGCTCGTAAACATCTTCATATTGCTTTGAGTCAAGTTTATATGAGCTAATCAGATGATTTCTGGCAATCTGGTAATTGCATATATCTCGATCCGAGAACTTAAGCACGGAAAATTTGAACGTTGTCGGATCGAACGAGAAAAATTTCGAGCATTCGTTAGCACCTTCGCTTGTTGCCACGATCTGCTGGTTGCCATTCTTATAAATATCTACGACAGAGACATGCTCGTAGCCGTCGTCGATGGCCTTCTTCAATTCACCTGTAGGCACAACGCTTCTGCAATTGGATTTTTCGTTGCAAAAGCGTATGGCTCCGGTTGCATCGACCAAGAGAGAAGCCTCCCCGGCTTCGGCATGAGAAACCGCGATCGCCGTCACGACAACCGCAAGGACTAGACTGCGGTTCAGTAGCCAATTCGTACCCGTTAATCTCAAGCTAACCCCCATTCTTTCTTGATTCTATCGAAGAGAGCTTGGCGCTCTTTCAAGCCGTTGTCTCCGCCATTAACAGCAAGGGTAACCATCGTAACGTTATTTTTTTCGTGATCGATGAGAACGTTGATGTCACCATTCGCGTCATATTTTTTCTGGATACCTCCTTTGTGACGCCAGAACCAGCAAGACGCATCGATTGCATTCTCCATGTTCGAAGCGACCAGATCGGGATTTGAAACGAAATCTATTCCTCTATAGTCAGAGTATGCCTTATACGTGTTTTTCCACGTCAACTGAATCAAGCCTTTGCCCTTGTACTTAGGCCCGTCACCCATGACTGTATTGCCGTTTTTAATGGCATCCTTGTGCACCCCAGGATTGTAGCCCTCCCCGGAAGCAAACTCGATGGTCGTTTCGAATCTTGCAGACTCATGAAAACACTGCGCAAGAAAATGCGCCTTTTGATAGCACGTGATGATGCCATATTTGGTCATTTTTTCATTGAGCAGCGAAACAAATCTGTATTTGTCGAATTTGTAGATGCCGGGATATTTTTCCGGAAAATGAAGTACGAAAGATGCCGTCCCGCCTTTTCCTGTGAACCAATCTCCGGATTTACCCAGTACCTTCTCCAGCAAGTCGACCGTAATTGCGCAGCAATCGGACTCCGAGAAATTCCCCACCAGCCCAACCGGATGGAAGTGCCACGGCGTCGGTTCTTTCGGGAAACCTTCAATCCCCGCGGCCTGTTCCCACCATTGCAGCTTGCCGATCCGCTCGATCTCGGCCTGCCACAACCACAGGAGCTTCTTCATCAACGGTGAGAGTGCTTCCCACTTGCCCAGACCGCCGCCCCATTCGCTCTCGTTGCGCGCCACCAGATGTGAGATCGCTTCGGCCATCCACGGCGTTTCCTGCGCGTGCTTCAGTTCCTGCGCCGTCACCTTGCCGTCGTGATTCGCGTCAATCGCCTTCTCCAGCTTCACGATCAGCTCCCCAGCGTTCACGCTCATCGCGCTGGGTTCGAATTCTGACTTGTCCTCGCCGGGGAGATACTGGTCCGTTGCGTGGATGTACCGCTTGAGCATGTCGACCGGCTTGAAGCCGCTGTTGTCGACCAGTTCAAATCCCGGCCAGTCCCATGGCCCGCACATCCGCGTGAGAGGGTGGTTATCCTCGCATACCCAGCCCTGCCGGGTTGAGCCGTCTTTTGCGCCGATCGTGATGTTCCACCAGTGATGGCCCTTGTCATCAACGGCAATGTTTTCAGCGCCGAGCCTGTCGAGGTCCACGCGCCGGAAAACATCCCGAAAATCCGCACCCGGCCCCTTCGCCCTGGAAAAGCTCACCGGGAAATTTGCCCATCCTTTCACGACCTCGGTCGTCGTCGTATTCGCGAGTCTGGCCTCCACCCATACTGGAGAGCCGACGCTTGTCAGCGTCGGACTGTGGGCATGGTGTGCGCCATGGGCGCTATGGCTACTCTGGGCCGCAGCCGTCACCGTCTTCGGCTGAACCTTGACCCAGCGCGAACCCTGCGTGTTACCAACCGGCACCAGCTTCAGGCCGCCCTGACTTTGCGGCAGCGTCTGGTCCGGATCGGGGATGTCCGTGACGAGCAGCGCACCCGGAGAAATCTCAAGGAAAGTCTTTGCGGCCGGTAGGTCTTTTGCGCGCGCCCGGCTTTTATCGATGAAGGCCTTCAGTTCCGGTCCCGCGAATACTTCGAGATGCAGCAGCGAACGCGTCGGCTTCGCCGGTAGGATTTTCGCGTCCGTGTAGCGCAGATAGTGCCCCGGCTCGCCCACCACGTCACCGGCCTTGACCGGGTAGGGGGTCTTGAGGACGACCACGGTGTCGAGTGGCCTGGGATCGACGACAGGATCAAGTTCCTTCACATACACCCAGCCCCATCTGGCGTGTTCACTGGCAGGCTTGCCCACCTCCGGCCCGACCGGCTGCCCACTTTTGAGCGCGCTGATTTTCCACCAGCCGGGATTCTTCTGGTCCGACTCCGAAACCGTCAGCTCAGAGCCCGTGGGCAAAATGCCGATGATCTTGCCGTTCGCCGTCGCACGAATGCGAATGCCCTTCACAGGCGGTGGAAGTGGTGTGTCGTCAACCGGTTGCGGCGCAGGCAGATCCTTCTTCACGATAAAACCCGCATCGATGAATTCGCCAAGCGGGTCAGAAGCCGCCGTTCCCGTCGGCAGGGCCGGTGAGGCTTTGGGCTTCGGTACGTCCTGTGGGTCCTTTGCCCTGTCGCCGACGCGGTAGTAGCGGTCGCCTTCCCAGTACGGCATCGGCTCCATGTTCAGTCTGGCCGTATCTCCTGTTGAGTTCGCCGCCTGCTTCATGGCTGCCTGATAGCTGCTCCAGTCTGTCAGATGCATGTACAGGCTGAAAAAGGTCAGCGTTTCGTCGGGGGACGGCTTGGACGATGCGTTCGTGCTCGCGGCAGCAGATGTAGACGGTGCCGGGTGCGCCGCGGGCGCGGATTGTGCGCCGGAAGCGGCATGGGAGTCCGGGGCAGGCTGGCTGGACGCAGCCGGTTTCGGCGGGACCGGCGGCAGTTGCAGCTTGTGACGGACCAGCACAAAGCCCGTCGAATAGAGGGCGTGGCGGCCATCCTGATACGCCTGTTCGGGATACTTGCTGTCCATGCGGTATGCAACCACTTCACCGTCCGCAATGGCCCGCACGCCCTCATCCTGCTTGAGCATCTGGGCGCTGTTCCCGTCGAAGTGCACCCCACCATGCCACATCCCGCTTGCGCCAAGTGGATAGAAGCCGTCTTCCGCCTGCGCCAGCGCCTTCATGTACGTCATCGGGTCGGTGGCATCCGCCTTGCTGTCCACCGGAGAGAACGGGAATGCCCATTTCAGCGGGATATAGGCCGGGGCTGAAGTCGATGATGCGGTGGGCGCTGTCGTGGCGGGTTGCTGCGAAGGATGTGCGGGATGCTGCGTGCTCATGGGGTCCAGACTCTCCTGTTGTTCCTGCTGCGCGTAATATAGGGAATCGTTCAGAAACCTGACGGCTGGCTGCCTAGCCGGAGAACAGCGAGCCGCGCCCGCCGTCCGTCGAAACCGGACTCGACTTCAGCGGATTGAGGGCCGTCCCGCTTCCGCCGCCTGGCTTCTCCCAGTCCGCGCACTTCTCCAGAATCTGCCCCGTCGTCACGTTCTCGATCAGCCCCGACTTGATGCTGATGTACGAGCCGCCCGCGCCAATCCAGACTTCCTTTGACGCCGTGATGACCACCCGGCCACCCGAGCTTTCAACCGTCACATCCTGAAGCCCCGCCATCGTCACCGGCCCGTTCTGCGCCTGGATGGCGACTGGCCCCTTTGCCGCAAATACCTTGATCCCGAGGTTCTGCGCGAACAGGCTGATCCTGTCCATCACGCTCGCCAGCAGCGATTTCCCCGCGCCGATGTTGACGGTGTCGCCCGCAACCACATTCACGTGCTTGTTCGCGGCAATGTGCGCCGACTGCTGGGTTGACGTCGCAATGCCCTCCGGGCTCGACAGCAGCATCACCGGTTTCGCGAAACCGTTCGCGTTGCCCGTGCCACCGCCTGCCGTGCGCCCGCCGTTGGCTGTTGTGCCTGCAACCGATTGCTGGGTTGCGTCGGTGAACGCCTTGAGCGCGTCGTGCCCATCCTGCAGGCTCTCGGCCTGGTTCGTTTCGCTCGCCTTCGACACGGTGTCGAGCACGGCCTCCGCGCCCGCAAGCTGCGCCGTCGCCGCGGTCACGTTCATCGGCTGCGCGCTCGCGGGCTGCGTCGAGACATACAGACCCTGTTCGGCACGCACCGCACCGTAAGCGCCGGACTTCAGATCGAAACCACGTCCGAGGAACGCGCCGCGCGTGTTGTCGGAATGGTCGATGAGATACCCCAGGTGGAGGTGGGACCCGTAACTGGTTGTATACAAATGGACTCTGTTCTGCCCGCTGGCGTCGTCCAGCACCAGCTGGTTGAAGCCGTCGCCGCCGTATTCGCGCGAGCGGAAACCGGAGAGCAGCCCGTTCGTATTCCACACCGGCATCGTCTCGCCGCCGTGCAGCCTCGATATGATTACGGGCATGTCACAATCCCCGTTCACGAATGCGATGAGGACCTGATCGCCCTTGCGCAGCGGAAAGTAGCCGCCGCGCTTCGCGCCCGCGTCCGGCATCGCGGCGCGAATCCACGCCGACGCCTTCTCGTTGCGGTCCTTGCGGCTGTATGTCATCCACACCTTCACGCGGTTTCCATCGTCGGTCGTGATTTCATCATTTTCAGCCGTACCGACGATCCCTGTCTGGACGTGCATTTCGGGCTTGAGGTGCTCGAACGGGCTGCGGAACGGCACGCGGCGGCGTTGCGCCTCGATCTCCACCTGAATGAAACCGACACTGCCGTCCGGGTGGCTTACGCCCGCGCCGCTCCCGGTGCTCTTTGCCTGCTCGACCTCCGCGCGCAGACTTTTCGGGAAGCGCGCGAGCGTATCGATGCCCGGCACGTTGTTCTGGATCAGCCAGTCGCTGGCGATGATCGAGAGTTCCCGGTCGTGCTCGGGCAGGGTGTCGAATTCGGGATGGCCGCTGAGCGTGAACCAGTATCCGGGCAATGCGTAGCGGGGACTGCCCACTGCGAAATAACGCTTTGCACGCGACGCCCATTGCTCCGTGCGGATGCGCGCCTGCTGCTCGCCCAGGTCGCGCTCGCCCCAGCTCTGCGAACCGGTGTAGAGATAGTCTTCGCCCTGCGCGGGCAGCTCGTCCGTGTTCAGCGCAGGCGTGCTGACCTGCCTGTCCAGATCGGGCCGCTTGTAGTCGGCGGTGGCCGTCGTGAGTGTGGCGCTTTGTGCCTCCTGCTGCTCGCTCAGCTGCGTCAGCCCGTCAAACTCCTCGCCGGTCCCGGCGCGACTGAATTTCAGTTCCTGCTGGGGCAACTGCGGCCCAAAGTACAGGTCGTCGAAAATGACCACCGTGTGCGACTTGCCGTCCTTCGCGAAGTCGAAGCGCGGAAATACACCGATTTCCTCCATGCTCCGCTGGACATAGTTCCAGTCCGACTCCCACTGCACACGATTCGAATACGTGCGGGTCGATGAGCGCAGATCAAACGTGTAGTGGCCGTGCGCCTGAGGATGCTTGTCAAGCACATCGGACATTGCCTGCTGGGCGGTGACTTCCTGCCAGTCGCGCCGGTCACTGCCGAGCTTGAGAAAACTCAGGAAAGACGAAAACTGGAGCTGAAAATAGGCGATGCCGCCATCGCTGCCGATTCTTCTTGCCCGCTGCACATAGCCGTGGATTGGCAGATAGTTACCATCCGTCTGTCTGATCCAGAGCGTGATGGGCTGCAGCATCAGGGCATTGAGCTTGATCTGCGTATCGCGGGTTGACGCTGCATCGACGGTCACCTCGAAATTGCGCCCGAGCCGGGCGTTGATCCTGACGTACAACGGAACCAGCCAGTCGTCACCAAGTGGCGTGTCGAGTCTGGCGAGACGGTCGGCTTGGGCGTAACCGATGCTCAACGCCTTGTCCAGTGCCTGGGAAGCCATGCGTTACCCCGTTCGAGCTTGAATCACGTGCCCGGCCGCAGCAAATACCCAATGGCTGGAACCGCGCGTTTTATTCGATGAAAAAGGAAATTTTGACCGGAAAATTTTCCAATCGGTAAAAAAGTCAAGCCAGAAAAATCCCGCCTGATAGCGCGGAAATAATATCAAAATCAATGCCGCATGACTCCAGGATGATCGTGATTTTCAACAGGCATATCATCGGCATAGCCGTTTTATGCACGCAGCATTTATTCCGGGTTCAACCGTCCTGTGCGAACCGGGATATCGACGAATCCATTTTGCGTCTTGTCGTGAGCAGCGGGCTATTTCAAGTCATGATCTCTATAGATAATCCACACGTCAGAGTGACGGCGAATTTTCGCAATCGGGTTCCGACACAATCGGCGAATCGTCGCCGTCGCTTCTTACGTATCTGAGGAATCGTTCCTGTGCAGCGTCGAGAAAATGGGACGGAACCGTCCGAAATTGCTCATCGCGCAGCAGGAGGACCTTCTGGATTGCCGCCATGCCGCCGGGCACCGTGTCAAATCTCCCTTCTGCCTTCGCTCGTGTGTAGCATTCGCCCAGTTCCCTTTCCGCTTCCCGGAACATTTCGAGTCCGTAGCGGCCTTCGGTCGCGAAGTGAACGAAATAGGTACAATAGATTGCCTCGAACAGCTGCGCAAAACCCGTTGGGCTGCCGTTTCCGCTTGCTAGTTGACGGCAGGCCATGTGATGTTCGATTGATCTGCGCCGCGCCACTGATGGCGCGATCGGCAAAAGCATCTCGCGAGTCATCGGTCGCCGGAACTTCTGTGACCGCCGCTTTGTCATGGGGAATACCGGAACGGAAAGGAGGGAGATATTGTATCCACCGTTTTTGGCTAATGTGATCAGCGGGCTCAGCGATGCGCTTACTGATAAGCCAGCCTGAGCGCCGGATATGCATGGGACACGCTCAGGAATTATATAATCTACATCGCGGGAAACAATTCTGCGCCTCCATTTTTCGATAAAATCCGTCTCTGGGAGTCGGATGAGAGCGCCGACTATTGAAGAACTCACGAGACCGCAGCTTTTCGAGGGCCGTACGTGGAGAATAACAAAGACAGACGCCAGCCAGACACCGGCACCTAAGCCATAAGTAGCCTACTTCGGAACAAGCGCCCTTTGGTACGTCACAAAGTGACTCCCCGCGGCGCATGAATGCAGGCGTATTGCGGCAGCAGATCGCCGTCTTCGACGGCATCATCTTCGCCATTCTCACCAAGGCGCTATCGCATGTTGGCTAGACAGGCCGACTAGCCGTCTCCGAGAGAGATACACTTTGCAGACTCGGTGTCGCTGCATTCGGCACGATGCATCGACCTAGATTGCACCAATACGCGTGCCAGCAAGTTTGCGTAAAGCGTGCTGGCTATCGGAGAGTGCCGCAAATCTTTCAGGCGGCAAGCAACTTCGGAGATGGCGGATGGACAGAGTTTCTCCAAGTCGGCGAAGCGAAATGATGCGACGGGTACACTCTAAAGATACAGAGGTAGAGTTACGCGTGAGAAAATTCATCTATTCGCTAGGTTTTCGCTATCGCTTACATGCGAAAGATTTGCCGGGTAGCCCAGATATTGTATTTCGGCGAAGTAAAAAGGTGATTTTTGTCCATGGTTGCTTTTGGCACGCGCACGGATGCAAGAAAGGGCAGCTGCCAAAATCTAAACTGGACTTCTGGCAGCCGAAACTACAGACCAACGTGGAGCGTGATGTGAGAGTGATTCGAGAGCTCAAACTCGCTGGCTGGCGCGTTTTAGTGATATGGCAGTGCGAGGTCGGAGATTTGTCGGCGCTTCGATCAAAGATCGAGGCATTCCTGCTGTAGGCGAAATGACGCGGCTCCGACCACTTGCGTTAGTTTTCTATGAGGTGACGCAGAATAGGGAGAATTTCATCACGTATCTGAAGAGCCTCTGACCTATTAATCGGTTGATAAGCATTATGCGCGGCACTATTGAGCATCTTCTTGTGATGTTGCATTCTTGTTAGGCTGTGCTTCAAATACTGGTCTTTGCCCGCCCCGAAGATGTCCGGATTCTTGGCTAGATAAGTGAGTGCCTCATCCAAACTCGGAAGAATACTCGAATTTCCCGTCGGTGCGTTAGTTTTTTTGTCCTTTTCGCGTTCCTTTTTAATAGTTTCACTAAAGGCGTCAAAAGCACTGTGGCGAATCAAATAGGTAACGACAGTCGTCTCAAACAATATTCTCATCAACACAAGACCGGAATAAACGAAATTTCCAAGCACTAATTGCTTGGCTTCGTGCACCAGTGCAAGATGCTTATCATTGCAGTGCTTTTCGTCGATGTCGGCGGGTAAAATTGTTGCAATTTGATGGTGATCGACTTTCTCGACCACCTTTCTCTTAATGGTGGGCTTTGGGTTACTGACCGGCAATTCTTTTTTTGCTGGTCGACCTTTCGGTGGCGACGGAGGCGGATTCAGTGAGATATGTTGCTTTTTCTTCTTTTTTGCGTCCGTCGCGTTGCTTCGCCAGTTTTCCGCAAAACGACGCATATCATCAAGGGCAGTTTGATAGGCTCGATTATTAAGGTCGACATCTTCTTTCGTTGTGGTCCATGGGAGTTTTGCTGGGTCGCCTACAAAATTAACTTCACCAACGAAACCGTAGAACTCACTGTGAAATTTTGCAAACCAGCCAGTTTTCGCAGATCGATCGTGACTCACCACCGCGCGATCATTACAAAAGATTGTCCAGCCAAATTCATCGGTAATTTGACTGTTGGTTTCCTTGTCGTAGTCTGGCTCGGCGACGAAACGATGTTTCGAATGTTGGCCTGCGTGAAGGAATATAGAAATCCCGTCCTCTGTTTTATATAATTTTCTGTCGGGGGCGTACGGGCCATTTTCACGAATCTCAATCGCGTGGGATTCGACCACCTTCCGATTGACGAGAATCCTCAGGCCTTTTTCGATGAAGCGGCTGTAGATTCGTCCGATCTCACTTCCGAATTTCTCGATCTCGTTTTTGTCAGCAAATCGTCGAGCAGTCTCTGTTGATAGCCCGCCGATCTTTATGATAGTGCTTGCTTTGCCCGTGGTCGGAGCCTCAACGGCAGGAAGTGCCCAGCCGACTGCTTGGAGATATCTTTCCGTATCCAGACTAAGTTCCGAACGTTGGGTGCCCGTGTCGGTGACGATGTTACTCGTACGACCGATCTTAAACAGCGCCCGATTCAACCCAACTCCGAAAACCCCAATGCCAAGCTGATGGGTCGAGCGTTCGCCAAACCGAAGGACTGACGTCTTGAGGTCTGCGATGGAAATCCCGCCGCAATTGTCCTGGATAGAAAATGCGTCGGCACCGAACTGTATTTTTATCTCATAGCCTTTGTACGAGATGGGAAGTTCGGGGCCCTTACTGCTATCTTTTTTTTTAGCAAAAATTGAATTTCTTGCTGCGTCTACTGCGTTGTCTATCAAATCGAATACACATGCATCAATTGATATATCTCGAGTCAGACTCTCCACAATTACTTGCTTGCTGGGCGTTGTGTCGATCTCGAACGCCGTAGATTTTTTTGTTGCCATGCTCAGCTCCCCGGATTACTGGTTTATGCGGCCCTGCGTTTCAATTGATCTCTCGTTATTTCATCGTGACCTAGATTCTTAAATATAGCCGACAAAACCCCAAAGGAGACACTCGGAGAGACGCTGTTCCCAATCATTCGAAAACTATGCCATACAGTAGGGTGAAAAATGAACCAATCCGGGAAAGCTTGCATTCGCGCTGCTTCTCGGACGGTAATAACACGCGGTTCCGACGGATGAAGCGGACGCACAGCTTGAAACGCACCCTTTTCCGAACCGGTACCAGCACGAATGGTCGGACATTGCCCATTCCAACTGAGGCGGTACGACTTGCTGATCGGGTCGCTGGTTCCGTTTGGTATTGACCGATACCGATTTTGCACAGTTGGCGTATGGCATGTTTGAAACATCCCCGACACCGTTCCCGATGACAGGTGCTCTATTGCAGATGACCAACCTAGACCGTCCGGAGGTAGCTCGCGGAGACTCCGCGCATATTCCGATGTCGCGATGGAGTTAATTTTGTAATTCGCCCAGCCGAAATCACTCTTATCCCGAGGATTGCGAGGTACCGGAGACGGAAGATCGCTAATCGCATCTCGGACGGTAGCCCTTATTTCGACCGCCACTTGGTCAAAAAGACGTTGCTCAAGTGCTAACTCGTTCGGGTCGTACCCAACTACAAGTGTTCTACGACGATTTGTTGCTGCTCCAAAATCAGCGGCATTTACTACGAATGGACCCAAAACGGTGTATCTATGCGACACGGTACCGATTGCGGCCTCTAGAACCCCGATATTGTCTTCGTCCAACAACCCCTCCACGTTCTCCATTACGAAGAATTTGGGCTGCAACAGATTGACGTGGCGGTAAAAATGATGAATAAGCGTATTTCTCGGGTCGTCTTTGCTCCGCTTGCCAATTCGGCTGAATCCTTGGCAAGGCGGACCGCCTATTATCCCGTCCGGCCGCTTATCGCCTATGAGCAGACTCCAGTCAGCTCGATTAATGTCTGAAACATCAGCCTGTACAGGCTTCGAGGAGGGGAAATTCTTTCCAAAACTGGATTGCAGCGTTGGCTCAATATCGATCGCTACGAGAGATCGAAATCCTGCCAATTCTGCCCCAAGCGAAAAGCCGCCGCAGCCGCAAAACAAATCTATAACGGAAGGCTTCGTGTTATTCATTCGTTGTCTATTAGAAAATATTCTCGCCGCATAGAGGAAGCTGCGCTCCGCCCGCCTGTAGCGGTCGCAGGCTAACAGAAAAAATACAATCTGTCGACTTCTAACGGCGACAGATACCGCACCGTTCTCGGCGCTGCATCGGTAATTTCCTATTGCGGTCAGGCATCGCAATTTGGTTTCTCAACTTCCGAGCTTGAGTATTGTTGGATGGGGAACCGATACGCCTTAGCAATAGGCGCCATCAAACGCGGGGCAAGCTGTGGATGCGCCACGCCGTCGATTATGCTTCGGCTGAACGTCTCCGGCTCATTTGGGCATACCGTATTGAGCTAGCCATCCATGGGCTGGCAGATGGCTCATCAGGATCAACCGTCAATTTGAGCTATGCTATAATTGATCTATATATTCAAATGATCCACATAAAACCATGCGCAAACTCTACTACGGGCGTATCTCGACCACGGACGGCCAGTCCGCAGCGAGCCAGTACGACGACGCCAAAGCTCACGGGGTGCTGGACAAGGACGTTTTTATTGACGAGGGCGTGAGCGGCTACCACGTCGCTCCTGACGCGCGGGAACAGTGGCGCAAAGCCGAACACGATCTGCGGCACGGCGGCGTGCTCATCGTGCGCTGGCTCGACCGCATCAGCCGCCGCTACGACGAGCTACACCGGACCATGCGTCGACTCATGGACCTCGGTGTTCGCGTCGAATGCACGCTTAACGGCATGGTGTTTGACGGAAAGGCCAAAGATCCCATCGAGAAAGCGACGCGCGATGCCGTGCTGGCGTTCATGGCGGCGCAAGGGGAAGCGGATTACCGCAACCGTGCGGAGATGCAGCGTCGCGGCGTGGCGATCGCGAAGGCGGAAGGGAAATACAGGGGGCGCGCGCGATCCCACGACTACGCAGCAATCAAGGCATGGCGGGCCGAGCATGGCGCGACCATCAGCAAAACCGCAGAAGAGTTCGGCGTCGGTACAGCGACCGTCAAGCGGGCGTGCGCCGAGTAAGTACGATCTGACCGGTAATCAATCGTGGAAATCGGAGCCACTGGTAGTCAACAAGCGCGGTCGCAGTTGTCTACCGCGTTCCCGCACGCCATCGGCGCGGTCGCGTATCGGACGTTTGATTACCATTCTTATGCGAGCGATTACTGTGTACAAGTCGATTTTGCAATAAGGGTTATCACGGTGCTTGAAATTTCCGAGTCTTGTCCTGATATCAACGAGCAGCGCGGTTTGGTGTCGCATACTTCGGTTAAAAGCCCTTCCTTGAGGGTCTGCAGCCGACTTACCGCCCTCAGCACTCTAATATTGGTTTTCTTTCTTACCTGGACAAGCGAATATGAATAATAGCTATCAAGTGCAGGGTGACCTCGCATCGGAGAAGAGCAGCGAGGCCTATCCGACCATGGTCCTTTGCGAAGACTGTGTGGCAAACCACGAGGTTCTCGTGGATGAAGGGCCGAGCAACGAAGACTGCGAAGACTGCGGCAATTCGAGCGACGAGTAACCTTAGCTACAAGGCAACCATGGGTGAAGCCGCGCGTCGTAAAGCCGAAATTCAGGCCTTGAAGAACCGTCGTGGAACTTGGCTCGATTCTTTGAACGACGAAGAACGGACCGTAGTTAAAGTTGCTGGCGACCTTTACGACAAATTCGTGAACCGATACAACTTCACGGAGGGCTGCTATCTCCTGTCTTTCTTCCTGCGAGAATATTTACGACGAGAGCACAGCATTCACGTTGACGTCGTGGTCGGTTGGGTGAACGACGGGACATGGGACGGCGCGTCGTCCCATGCTTGGGTCGAGTTCTGTGGCCGCAAGGTCGATATTTCGCTGCATAAGACGTCGCACCCCGATGTGCAGCCTCCTGGTGACCTTATTCTTCTCGATTATGTGGAAAAGAAAGGCCTGGCTAGTTACTCCTACTGGAAGGAGTTGCAGGCCCAACACGCGACAACTCTGACGGAGATGCGCAAGTCGGATTCGGAATTTGATCGGGTCGTAGCACGTAAGGACGCGGAACACCAGCGCATGTGCGATTTTGCCGCAATGACGGATGGTGCTGCAAAATATCTGAGTAGTGCTCCGCGCCAGTTGAACTACGACGCGCTGGCCAAGATGCTCGCGTAGGTACATATATCGACTTAGCGGTTGCAGCCTGCTGACGTTGCCGCCGACACTAAGAAGGACGTTCTGAATAATGGCAACGACGATCTATTTTGACGAATCGGGGTACACGGGAAACGACCTGCTTCTTGATCAACAACCGTTCTTTTCATACGCTTCCCTCGTTGCAGAGAGAGACGAAGCACGAGCCTCCGTGGAAAAAATCCGCAGCGCTTGCAAGTATCAAGGCGATGAGCTTTCCTTCGGAAAGCTCGCCAGCTTTTCAGCGGGACGCCGGGCCATCCTCGATCTGTTTAACGCTTTTGAAGGGCGGATCGCAATTACCGCGCATCATAAGAAATACGCGTTGGCATGCAAATTCTTCGAGTATATTTTTGAGCCTTGCTTATCCGAAAACAACAACCTTCTTTACGAGTTCGGATTTCATAAATTTGTCGCACAGGTTTTGTATATGGCGATGGCAGCTCAACATCGAGCGGCAGAAGAAATTGCGATCGACTTCGACAAGCTGATTCGACTTCGCTCACCAGAATTGCTGCCGACACTATTCGAATGTCAGCTTGACAGAACAGCGGTGCCAATTCGTCTCATCTCGGAATTTGCGAGGCTCAATGCGTCGACACTTCGTGAAGAACTGTCGATACTCGAAAGCGACGCTGTCGGGCAATGGGTGCTCGAGTTGTCCGGGACTAGCCTGTATAGTCTGTTGTGCCACTGGGCTCCGCATTGCGATTCGATTATCGCTGTCTGTGACGAATCACAGCCGTTACAACACTCGCAATATACGTTCGATAGCATGATCGGGCGTACCGACAAGCTGAACGTCGAATTGCAGGGTGTAACGCACAGATTCAATTTCAATCTCGCAGCTCCCATCGCGTTTGCTAAATCTCATGAGGAACCGGGTGTGCAATTGGCAGACGTGCTGGCGGGCGCTTGTAATGCCGCGCTGAAGTCCGGAAGGGCGTCGAAGGGCTTTGAGCGCAAGCTGTACGACTCAATCGCTCCGCTGATCATTGGGCAGAGTGTATTTCCGCCTCCGCCCGAACATGCCATGTCTACGGGCCAGTACCTTGCAGGAATGTCGTTGCTTGAAGAGCTGATTCGGCGCGCCCGCGAGGGAATTGACCTGTTAGCGAATTTGCCCGCGTTTGTTTCACGCATCGCTCTTCATGGTGCGGCGAGACTCGCTTGACGCGCTTTCAAGACTGTGACTAAATACGCGCTCGTCTAAGAATCGCAACCAATTCGAGGCATGCCTCGTCCCGGCCAGTCAGGTTGCTGCCGCCGTCGCACTGGAAGATGTTTAAGCGGAAAGGGCAGCAAAGTCCGGACGCGCCTACCTGACTCACCAAGGGACCGGCGCAACGTGAGGGAGACGCCCATGAAAGGCCAAACCTTGACGCCGGCACTTTTGCACCTACGCTTGAGTGCGTTCGGGATGGTTTTAACCACTCTCGCGCCGCACTTTGGCCCAATAGTTGCGTTGTTGATTGCCGTTCCGGTGTCAATTCTGCTATCTAAGGTGTAAAAGGGCTTTGCCGCGGTCCGCCAACGTGCGGACCGCACCTTTCCCATGCAGGTGGCGTCTGCCACATCCAGCCTTTAACTCAGGGGGCCAGTCGGGGGAGGGGCAACTGTATCCGTCATACTCCGATTTCTCGTTTGGTGGCGTTGAGCGGCTCAGTTCGACATTCCTCTTCGACCCGGTTGCATCTTTTCTCCTGCTATATCGTCACGAGTAGTCGTGACCGGCCAAATCACGCTGCTGCGATTGACATGAATCCCCTTAGGGGCATCATCCACAGGCGCGCATAAATCGTCGTCGCCGGTGTCCACTTTTGATTCGGAGGTCGAGGCCATCTCCGACAGATTCGTCTGAGTCTCCGCCGACCTTGAACGCGTCGTACGCCGCAGGTTGAGCGACCGAAAATGCCAGCCCCATCATGAATGGTTTTGCCGATTCGCTAAAGATGTTTCTGTACAAGTTAGAGCGTGCCAGTTTCGCTGGAGTTCGGCTAAGAGCGCTGATGTCCGGTTTCGTTCGAGTAATTTTCCGGTAACTCGGCGGTAACGGGTCCGCCTATCGGGCAGCCGAAAAAGAAAAGGACTTACGACGCGATATCGTAAGTCCTTGTTCCTGCTGCTTTTTTCGTGGTCGGAGCGATAGGATTCGAACCTACGACCCTCTGATCCCAAATCAGATGCGCTACCAGGCTGCGCTACGCTCCGAGGAGCCGCGGATTGTAGCGTCTTCCTACCCGCGGCGTCAAATCCGTTTGCTCGCTGTTTTTGCTGGCGATGCTTTTGCGACGATCCCGGCACGCCATCCGCCCCTCAAAATTCCGCGTCGCGTCTTGGCCTGGCCACCCCGGGCCACCCCTTGGCCACCCAAAACTCCCTTCCAGGAACGCGCAGAAATACTGTATAAATATACAGGACTACGGCGCCACCCGATGCGCCCGCCCAACTCCCTTCGCCATGCCCCTTCATTGCCGGGCAGGGCGAACTATTCCCGATCGACAGGGCAACCCGGCAACGGAGCGCACGCATGGCCGCCGCGATTCAGCTCACCGCGCATCTGCCGTCGCGGCTGCAAAGCCGCGTCTGGCAGGGCGATCAGCTCGCGTACGCGAGCGAGCGCACGGTGTCGAGCGGTCACGCAGCGCTCGACGCCCTGTTGCCCGGCGCCGGCTGGCCCGCGGGCAGCCTGACCGAGCTGCTGGTCGAGCAGGGCGGCATCGGCGAGATGCGGCTCGTCGCGCCCGCGCTGCGCGCGCTGACGGCGCAGGCGGGCCGTCATGTGCTGCTGGTCGCACCGCCGTGGCAGCCGTACGCCTGCGCGCTCAAGGCGTGGGGCATCGCGCTCGACCGCGTGATCTGGGTGCGCGCGAGCGAGCACGAGGCGCCCTGGGCCGCCGAGCAGGCGCTCAAGCAGGACGGCATCGGCGCCGTGATGCTCTGGCAGCCGAAGGCGCGCGCCGACACCCTGCGGCGTCTGCAGGTCGCCGCGCAGGATTCGCAGGCGCTCGCGTTTCTCATGCGGCCGCCTGCGGCGCGCAACCAGTCGTCGCCGGCGCCGCTGCGCATGGTCTGCACGCCGGTGCCGCCGCCCGAGGCGGACGCGAGTCTGAACCGGCGCGCCTGGATGCAGCTCGCCGCCGTGTCCGTCGATATCTTCAAACGCCGCGGGCCGCCGCCCGCCCAGCCACTCGTCATTACTTTGCCGTTGCAGGCGTCGCTGTTGCCCCAGCCGGGCGAGGCGTCGGCGCTGCCGTGGCCCGGGGCCAATCATCATGCTGTGGATCGCCGTCACCTTGCCGTTGTTGCCGCTGGAGGCCGTCAAACCGATCCTGCCGCCCGCGCCGCCGCCGCCGCCGCCGCCGCCGCCGCCGCCGCCACCGTCGTCACTGTCGTCACTGCCGCCGCAGGACAGGCGGGCTGAGCACGCCGATCCCGCCCATCCGCACGATGAAGCCGCCGCGCCGCCCGAGCGCTGCCATGCGCTCGCCGATCACGCGCGCATCCTGATCGCCGATCTCGACGCGTTCCGTCTCGGCGTGCAGCCCGGCGCCACGCGCGCGCATGCGCTGGCGCTCGCGCCGGGCCTCGTGCTGCTCGAAGCCGACGCGGCGCGCGAGCAGCGCGCGTTCGAGGCGCTCGCGCTCGCGTTGCTCGCCTACACGCCGAAGGTGTCGTTCGCGCAGTCGCATACCTTGTTGCTCGAAGTCGGCTCGGGGCTGCGGCTGTTCGGCGGCGTGCGCGCGCTGCTCGCGAAGGTGTCGGCCACGGTCGCGAGCTGCGGGCACGCCGCGCGCATCGCCTGCGCGCCCACGGCGTGGGGTGCGTGGACGCTGGCGCAGGCGCGCGCCACGCGGGTCTCGTCGCGGCGCTGGCACGTACTCAAGGAAACGACGCTCGCGCGCGCGCTCGACGCGCTGCCGGTCGGTCTCGCGCCGTTCGCCGCGCAGCACGAACAGGCGCTCACGCAGATCGGCTGCGCGACGCTCGGCGATCTGCGGCGGCTGCCGCGCGACGGCATCGTGCGGCGTTTCGGCGACGGCGTGCTCGCGTGGCTCGCGCAGGCGCGCGGCGAGGCGCCCGATCCGCGTGTCTGGTTCGCCGCGCCGCCGTCGTTTCATGCGTCGCTCGAATTGCAGGCGCGCGTGGAAAGCGCCGAGGCGCTGCTGTTCGCCGCGCGCCGTCTCGTGATGCAGCTGGCGGGCTGGCTCGCCGCGCAGCACGGCGCGTTGAGCGGCTTCGAATTGCGCCTCGAACACGAGCTCGCGTCGCGCCACGCGCCGCGCACGTCGAGCCTCGCGCTTGCGTGGGCCGCGCCGTCGCGCGATCCCGAGCATCTGCTCTGGCTGCTGCGCGAGAAGCTCAACCAGACCGAGCTGATCGCGCCGGTCATCGGGCTCGCGCTGGTTGCCGACCAGGTCAGCGAATATGCCGCGCCCACCGACACGCTGTTCCCGATGCCCGAGGCGTCGGAGGCGTCGATCACGCAACTGTTCGAGCGCATCGGCGCGCGCGTGGGCGAGCAGAACGTGCTGCAACTTTTCGTCGAGGACGATCACCGGCCCGAGCACGCCATGTCGGCGCGCACGTGGCGGGCGAGCGCGCGCCGCGCGGCGCCGCGCAAGCCGCGCGAGGGCCGCAAGGGCGCGCGCGCGCCGAGCGGCGAGCCGCCGGAAAGCACGCCGGCGCAGAGTGCGTTCGATCTGCCCGAGGTGCCGCTGCCGTCGCAGCCGCGTCCGGCGTGGCTGCTCGAAAAACCGCTCAAGCTCGCGATGCGCGGCGACCGGCCGGTGTATCGGCGTCCGCTCAAGACGCTCACGCGCACCGAGCGCATCGAGGCCGGCTGGTGGGACGGCGAGGGCGTCGAGCGCGACTACTACGTCGCCGCCGACGATCAGGGCCGCATGTTCTGGCTGTATCGCGAGCGCATCGGCGGCCAGTGGTATCTGCAAGGCCTGTTCGGCTAGCGGTTTTTATCGAGCATCATGTCGATCAGCGGAGCGGGCGATTCGTTGCCCGCGCAACCATCATCGTCGTCTTCGTCGCTGCCCGCGCAGTTGCCGGCGCAGTTGCCTGAGTACGCGGAGCTGCACTGCCTGACCAACTTCTCGTTCCTGCGCGGCGCGTCGCGTCCGAGCGAGCTGGTCGAGCAGGCGATCCGTCACGGCTATCGCGCGCTCGCCATCACCGACGAGTGCTCGTTCGCGGGCATCGTGCGCGCCTGGAGCGCGCTCAACGACTACGACGAGGCGCGCCGCAAGGCGCACGCCGAGGCGCGCACGCCCGGCCCGTTCGTGCCGTCGCTGCACTTGCTGACGGGCAGCGAACTGAATCTCGTCGATGAAGACGGCGCGCCGTTCTGCACGCTCGTGGCGATCGCGATGAACCGCGAGGGCTACGGCAATCTCTGCGAGCTGATCACGCTCGCGCGTTCGCGGGCGCCGAAGGGCCAGTACCGCGTGACGCCGTCCGACTTCACTGATCCGCAAACCCATGCCGGCGATCCCGCCCAGGATTTCACGCACCTGAAGCATCTGCGCGACTGCGTGCTGCTGCTCGTGCCGCAGCGCACGGCCACGCTCGCGCAGACCTTGCGCGCCGCGCACTGGCTCGCGGGTTTCGCGGCCGAGCGCGCGTGGCTCGCGCTCGAACTCTGGCAAACCGGCAGCGATGACGCGCAGATCGAAGTCCTGCGCCACGTCTCGCAGGAAAGCGGTCTGCCGCTCGTGGCGACGGGCGGCGTGCTGATGCACGCGCGCTCGCGCAAGCCCTTGCAGGACACGCTGAGCGCGATCCGCATCGGCAAGCCGTTGACGGCGTGCGGCCGCGCGCTGGAAGTCAACGCGGAGCGCCATCTGCGTTCGCGCGTGCGGCTCGGCGCGATCTATCCGCGCGAGGCGCTCGACGCGACGCTCGACGTCGCGCGCCGCTGCACTTTCAGTCTCGGCGAGCTGGCCTACGAGTATCCCGAGGAACTCGTGCCGCCGGGCGAAACGCCGGGCTCGTGGCTGCGCAAGCTCGTCATGAAGGGCGTGGCCGAGCGTTGGCCCGACGGCCTGAACAAGAAGCGCAGCGACCAGATCGAGCAGGAACTCGCGCTCATCACCGAGCTGCAGTACGAGAAATATTTCCTCACTGTGCACGACATCGTGCGCTTCGCGCGCGAGCAGAAGATCCTGTGTCAGGGCCGCGGCTCGGCGGCGAATTCGGTGGTCTGCTACTGCCTCATGATCACGGAGATCGACCCCGTGCGCATGAACATGCTGGTCGCGCGCTTTCTGTCCCGCGCGCGCAACGAGCCGCCCGACATCGACGTCGATTTCGAGCACCAGCGCCGCGAGGAAGTCATCCAGTACATCTATCGCAAATACGGCACGCGCCGCGCCGCGCTGGCCGCGACGCTGATCACCTATCGCTCGCGCAGCGCCTTGCGCGACGTGGGCAAGGCGCTCGGGCTCGACACCATGCTGGTCGAAAAACTCTCGGGCGCGCATCAGTGGTGGGACGGTCCCGATTCGATCGCGCATCATCTCGAGGAAGCGGGCTTCTCGCCCGATTCGCACGTCACGCAGCAGCTCATTCGCCTCACGCGCGAGCTGCGCGGTTTTCCGCGGCATCTCTCGCAGCACGTGGGCGGTTTCGTGATCGCGCGCGACAAGCTCTCGCGGCTCGTGCCGATCGAAAACGCGGCCATGAAGGACCGCTACGTGATCGAGTGGGACAAGGACGACATCGACGCGTTGCGCCTGTTGAAAGTCGATGTGCTCGCGCTCGGCATGCTTTCGGCGATCCGGCGTTCGCTCGAATGCGTCGCGCTGCGGCGCGGCTTGCCGCAGTTCCGCGTGCAGGACATCGGCGTCGAAGATCGCGCCGTGTACGAGATGTGCACGCACGCCGATACGGTCGGCGTCTTCCAGATCGAATCGCGCGCCCAGCAGAGCATGTTGCCGCGTCTGCGGCCGCAGACGTATTACGACCTCGTGATTCAGGTGGCGATCGTGCGGCCGGGGCCGATTCAGGGCGACATGGTGCATCCGTATCTGAAGCGCCGGCACGGCGAGGAGGCGGTGGAATACGCGAAGGAGGAACTGCGTCCGGTGCTCGAACGCACGCTCGGCGTGCCGATTTTCCAGGAGCAGGTCATGCACCTCGCGATGGTCGCTGCCGACTACACCGGCGAAGAGGCCGACAAGCTGCGCCGCGCGATGGCGGCGTGGCGGCGCGATGGCGATCTGCGACCGTATCAGGCCGATCTGACGCAGCGCATGCTGCGCAAGGGCTACTCGCCGGAGTTCGCGGAACGCATCTGCAAGCAGATCGAGGGTTTCGGCGATTACGGCTTTCCGGAGAGTCACGCGGCGAGCTTTGCGCTGCTCGTCTACACGAGTTCATGGCTCAAGCGTTACGAGCCCGCGGCGTTTCTCGCGGGCTTGCTGAACAGTCAGCCGCTCGGATTTTATTCGCCGTCGCAACTCGTGCAGGACGCGAAGCGGCATGGCGTGAAGGTGCGCTCGCCCGATATCGGCTTGAGCGACTGGGAGTCGGTGCTGGAAGTGCGCGGCGCGCCGGGCGTGCGTCTTGCCGCCGATGCCGATGGCGAGGCCGCGCGTTGTGCCGACGTCGCGCGTTATCGCGCGTTGTTGCGCGCCGCGACGTTCAACGATGAGGTGCATGGAAACGCGGCGAGCTTTGTCGCGCAGAAAAAAACGCGTCGCCGGCCACTCATGCGCGGCTATCGCGGCGTCGTGCGCGCGCGCGTCCTGCTCGCGCCGCGTCATTACGGCCGCCACGGCCCGGCGGTGCGGCTCGGCTTCAGTCTCATCAAGGGCTTCTCCGAGGACGCCGCGCGCCGCGTGATGGCCGCCCGCGCCGAGGCGCCGTTCACCGATGTCGACGACCTCGCGCGCCGCGCCGGGCTTACGCGCCGCGAGCTGGAAGCGCTGGCGGCGTCCAATGCGCTCGCGAGCATCGCCGGGCATCGGCGCGAGGCGTGGTGGGCCGTGACCGCACAGCATGCGGTGCCGGCCTTGCTGCGCGACGCGCCCGTGGCCGAGGCGCGGCTCGACTTGCCGCGCGCCTCGGAAGGCGCGGAGATCGTCGCCGATTACGCCAGCCTGCGTCTCACGCTCAATCGCCATCCGCTCGAACTGCTGCGCGAAGGGCTCGCGAAACAGCGTTTTCGCAGCGCGGCGCAACTCGCGCGTTGCCGCCACGGCATGCTCGCGCGCGTGTGCGGCATCGTCACGGTGCGGCAGCGGCCGGGCACGGCGAACGGCACGATCTTCGTGTCGCTGGAGGACGAAACCGGCTCGGTCAACGTGATCGTGCACGCCGCGCTCGTGGAGTCGCAGCGCAAGGAATTGCTGGGGGCGTCGCTACTGGCGGTGGCGGGCGTCGTGCAGCGCGAGGGCGAGGTGGTGCACCTGGTCGCGCATCGGCTCGAAGATCACAGCCGTCTGCTCGGGCGGCTCGCGACGGAAAGCCGCGATTTCCACTGAGCGTTGTTTGCCGACAGGAGAAAAAAGGAGAGGGCGATGCGCGCTTCGCAGCCTGGCTGTGCTGCGCGTATCGCCGCTGTGGTCAGTTTTTGTCCGCGTGCTCGCGCTCGAACGCATCGAGCACTGCACCGATGCCCGCGTCGAACGGCGTGCGCCGCCCGATGCCGAGCGCTTCGAGGCGGCCCGAATCGAGATGACAGTCACGCGGACGCGGCGTCGCGTCCGTGGGTTGCGTCTGCGCGATCAACTGCGCCTCGATCCCGAGCGCGCGCGCGATGCGTTGCGCGATGTCGTACTTGGTCATCGGCTCGTCGCCGGACCATTGCGCGATGCCGCGCACGGCCTCGCCATCCGCACAGCGCGTGAGCAGTTCGCGGATCACGACGGCCACGTCGGGCGTGAAGGTCGGATAGCGCGTGGCCCACGCGTCCATCGGCGCCGGTTTGGCCGCGGCGTGCGCAGTCGCTGCCGCCGCGCGGATCGCCGGTACGAGGCTCGTGACCGCCGACTCGTTCCAGTCGACGATCGGCCCGTACAGCAGCGGCAGACGCAGCACGAGCGCATCGTCGCTCGCGTCGAGCAGCGCGCGCTCGCCTTCGAGCTTGCTGTGGCCGTAGGCGTTGAGCGGATTCGGCGCGGCATCCGGCAAATAAGGCGGCTGCGTGCCGTCGAACACGTAATCGGTGGAGATCGACAGCACCCACGCGCCGCGCGCTTTCGCCGCCGTGGCGATGCTGCGCACCGCGTCGACGTTGAGCGCGCGCGCAGCGGCGGGATCGTGCTCGCAGACATCGGGGCGTCGCTCGGCGGCGGCGATCACGATGGCATCGGGCGCTTCACGCGCGACGAAGGCCGCGACGGCTTGCGCATCGCGCACGTCGAGCGCGACCTGGCGCGGCCCCACGCGGCTGTGCGCGGTCTGCACGACCTGCCAGCCGGTTTCGGCGTCGAGTTCGCGCACGAGCGCGCGTCCGAGCAGGCCGGACGCGCCGATGACGGCGACCTTGAACATGGCGCGCCCGGCCTCAGGCGGCCGTGCCCTTGACCGTGTAGCCGGCTTCGTCGATGGCGGCCTTGAGCACGTCGGCGCTCTGGGTCGATTCGACGCTCACGCGGCCCGCGGCCAGGTCGATCTGGACCTGGGCGGCGGCGTCCTGCTCGTGGATCGCGCGCGTGACGGCGCCGACGCAGTGCTGGCAGCTCATGCCTTCGACGTTGAACTGGATCATGATGTTTTCCTTTGCTGAGTGAACGGAACGGAGGAGACGAAAGACATATGCGGCCTGTGCCGGATTATGCCAGTGGGGGCCAGGCGCTCATCGGCGGGACTGCCGGCGAGCGCTGGACCTTCCCATCGTGGGAAGGTGTAGCATCGATACATCGATGACAATTCGGCAGGAGAGCAGCATGAACATTGGCGAAGCGGCGCGCGCCTCGGGCGTCACCGCGAAAATGATCCGCTACTACGAGAGCGTGGACCTGCTCGCGCCCAAGGCGCGCACGGAATCGGGCTACCGCGTGTACGGCATGGAGGAGGTGCACGCGTTGCGCTTCATCCGGCAGGCGCGGCGTCTGGGTTTTCTCGTCGACGATATCCGCCGCCTGCTGGCGCTCTGGCACGACCGCTCGCGCGCGAGCGCCGAGGTCAAGGCCATCGCAATGGAGCACGTGGCCGAACTCGACCAGCGCATCGCCGAACTCACGCAGATGCGCGACACGCTGCGCCATCTGGCCGCGCACTGCCACGGCGACGATCGGCCCGACTGCCCGATCATCGAGCGCCTCGCCGATCCTGAGCCGGTGGAGCAGACTGGCGCGGCTTGAGCGCCGCAACCGAGGGTGCAACCCTCGCAGACAAATTGTCGCAACCGACTCGCCCGGGGAGCTTTTTGCACCATATCGGTGCTAAAAGTGCCGTCCGACTCCGCCCTGAGCCGATCCATGCAAGAAATGTGTCGATAAATCATTAAGTTGCCAAATGCGCGCGGCGCATCATTCCAGATTGGAATGCACCGCATTCGAGCAATTCACTGGTAAAGTCAGGTGCAACCGCTATAATACGGGTTATCCCTTACGAGGGTAATCCCTGATGCAAATCCACCGGGGATACGACCGATCCTTGGAGAACACCATCATGTTTGCGTACCTTCTTGAAAAGCTGAGCACCTGGTTTGAAACTGCCGAACGTCGTCGCCGCGAAGCGTATCTCGCTTCCTCGTCGGACATCGTGCAACTCGAACAGCGTATCCGCTCGCTCGAATCGAACGGCTACTCGCTGTAAGCAGCCGCAGGCAATCTGCGCTGTCGCAAGCCCCGCCTTGGCGGGGCTTTGTCATTTCTGCGGTCCGGCGTTCTGGTGCTCCGGCGCTCCGTGTCTGAAACGCTTCGATGAAGGCAGTCTCAGCCTTCCCACCGCGGTAAGGTAAAGTCTTTTTTGCGACAAGCCGACAACACAGTGGAGTCGCTTTCTTCTACCGGGGGACGTTCATGGCGCCAGTCAACTTTTTTCACCATTCCGTGTGTGCGCTTGCGCTCGTGACGCTTGGCGCATTGACCAGCGCCGGCGCGCAGGCGGGACAGCCGCTGATCCTCGATACGCAGCATGGGATCAGTGACGGCCAGAAGGGCATCGTGTTGCAGAATGCGCCGCTCGGCCAGTCGCAGATGGTGCCGATGCAGCAGCTACCGTCGCCGGATGCCAATAATCAGCAGCCGATCATCGTCGCGCCGTATGTGGAAGTGCCGGGTGGCGGGGGCGGGCGGCCGCCGCGTCCGCGGCCCGCGCAGCAGCAGTACGCGCCTGCGCAATAAAGCGCAACAGGGCGCAACAAGGTGCGGTAAGTAGCGGGATGAATCGAGTGGGCATGCCGCGAACGGGCATGCCGCGTGAAATCGTCTGGCGTTAGTCGCCAGGCATCAATCGCCGCGCGATTCGAGCTTGAATTGCGCGCCGTCGTCCTCGCCGAGCGTCTTGACGAGCCAGGGCATTGTTTCCTTGAGCGCGGCGACCAGCGTGTACGGCGGGTTGACGATGAACATGCCGCTGCCGAACAGACCAAAACCATCGTGCGGCGGACGCTTCACCGACAGCGAGACGTGCAGCCAGTTCTTGTCCTGCAGACGCTTGAGCTGCTCGGGAAAGCGCTGCGATTCGGGACGCGTGACCTGCGGATACCAGACCGCGTAGGTGCCGGTCGCGAAGCGCTGCAGTCCATCCTCGACGCACTTGATCGTGCGCGAATAATCGCGCTTGTCCTCGTACGACGGATCGATCAGCACCAGCGCGCGGCGCGGCGGCGGCGGCAGAAGTGGCTTGATGCCGTCGAAACCGTCGCCCGCGTAGATCATCACGCGGCGGCCGGCGTCGTGAAAACGATGGCGCAGCACGTCGATTTCCGTGCTGTGCAGCTCGAACAGACGCATGCGGTCCTGCTCGCGCATCAGACGCCACGCGAGATAGGGCGAACCCGGATAGAAGCGCAGATTGCCGTCGGGATTGAGCGCCGCGACTTCGTCGACGTAATCCGAAAGCATCGGCGGCAGGTCGCTGCGACCCCAGAGTTTGCCGATACCCGTGTCGAATTCGGCATTCTTGGTGGCGTAGCCCTCGCGCAGCGCATAGGCGCCCGCGCCCGCGTGGGTGTCGATGTACCAGTAGGCCTTGTCCTTCTTGCCGAGGTACTGCAGCAGTTGCACGACGATGGCGTGCTTGAGGACGTCGGCGTGATTGCCGGCGTGGAAGGCGTGGCGGTAGCTCAGCATGTTGGGGCGGACGCGAGGAAGGTGGCGACCGGCGCGCGCACTTGCGCGCCAATGGCGGTGAAACGATAAACGGCGGCGCTCAGGTTCTTTCGAGAGCTTCTTTCGAGCAAGCTCTTTCGGGACGCGCCGCTGGCGATGCGCGCCGGCGGCGTTTCACGTGCTTCGGGAACGAGGCATGCCGGCGAGGCCGCGTATTGTACAGCGTCGTGCAGCGCGGCCTGGCCCAAAGGCTGAGTTGCCGCCTTACTCGTAATGCTCGCCGACGATCGCCTCGATCTTCGCCTTCACTTCGGGCGTGATCTTTTCGGCCACATCGCGCGCCTTCATATTCTCGCCGATCTGCTCGACGCGCGACGCGCCCGTGATGACCGTGCTCACGTGCGGGTTCTTCAGGATCCACGCGAGTGCGAGCTGGCCGACCGTGCAATCGAGTTCCTTCGCGAAGTCGGCGAGCTTGCCGACGATGGCGTTCTTGTCCGCGTCGGTGACTTCCTTGCGCAGCCAGTCGTAGCCTTGCAGTTGCGCCCGGCTGTCCGACGGCACGCCGCTGCGATACTTGCCGGTCAGCAGCCCCGAGGCGAGCGGGCTCCACGTGGTGAGGCCAAGGCCGATGTCTTCGTACAGGCGGCGATATTCGTCTTCCACGCGGCGGCGATGGAACAGGTTGTACTGCGGCTGTTCCATGACCGGCTTGTGAAGATGATGCCGTTCGGCAATTTCCCACGCGGCGCGGATTTCCTCCGCGCTCCATTCCGACGTGCCCCAGTACAAGGCCTTGCCGCGCGTGATCATGTCGCTCATCGCCCAGACGGTTTCTTCAACCGGCGTGTTCGGGTCGGGGCGGTGGCAGAACACGAGGTCGACGTAATCGAGCTGCAGCCGCTTGAGCGATTCGTCGATGGCATTCAGCAGATATTTGCGATTGAGCGTGTGGTACTGATTGGGCGCTTCGTTCAAGCCCCAGAAGAACTTGGTGGAGACCACGTAGCTGACGCGCGGCCAGGCGAGTTCCTTGAGCGCCTGGCCCATGATTTCCTCGGACTTGCCGCCTGCGTAGACCTCGGCGTTGTCGAAGAAGTTGACGCCCGCATCGCGCGCCGCGGCGAGCGACTCGCGCGCGAGATTGCGATCGACCTGATTGCCGTACGTGACCCACGAGCCGATAGACAGTTCGCTAACCTGCAGGCCCGAGCGGCCCAGTCGCCGATAGTTCATGAACGCCTCCTTGTTGAGCTCGCCAAATTAGCACGATCGCGCGGGCCGCGCTGCGCGCGCGCGGCGTTGTGCAAGCGGTTGAACAGCCGGACCGCATGGATGGCCGAACCGCCGCCGTGCCTGCGCGCGACGATGCGCTGCGGCAAGCCTGCGCCGCCTTGTCCAGATCGACGCTTGCGACACGCGGCTTCATGCACAATAGCGCGGTTGGCCGCGGCGCAACATCCGGCCGGATGGCGTAGGACAAATGCAGGAAAACGCTTAAGCCATTCGACAGGTTTGACGGTATGCGCGCGTCGAGGTCTCATCTCTTCTACGTCGTTGTCCCATTCCTGGAGGTGCTCGATGTCGTCTCTCACTCTGAATTCGAAGCTCGATGGCAAGGTCGCGGTCGTTACCGGCGCGGCCAGCGGTATTGGCAAGCAGATCGCACTCACGCTCGCCCAGGCGGGCGCGGCCGTCGCCATCGCCGACCTTAACCAGAGCGGCGCCGACGCCGTCGCCGAAGAGATCAAGGGCGCGGGCGGCAAGGCGATCGGCGTGGCCATGGACGTCACCAACGAAGACGCCGTCAATCAGGGCATCGACCGCGTGGCCGCCGAATTCGGCTCGATCGACATTCTCGTTTCGAACGCCGGCATTCAGATCGTCAATCCCATCGAGAATTACGCGTTCTCCGACTGGAAGAAGATGCAGGCGATTCACGTCGACGGCGCGTTCCTCACGACCAAAGCCGCGCTCCAGCATATGTACAAGGACGACCGCGGCGGCGTGGTGATCTACATGGGCTCGGTGCACTCGCACGAAGCGTCGCCGCTCAAGTCGGCCTACGTGGCGGCCAAGCATGCGCTGCTCGGTCTCGCGCGCGTGCTCGCGAAGGAAGGCGGCAAGCACAACGTGCGCTCGCATGTGGTCTGTCCGGGCTTCGTGCGCACGCCGCTGGTCGAAAAGCAGATTCCCGAGCAGGCCAGGGAACTCGGCATTTCGGAAGAGGAAGTGGTCAAGCGCGTCATGCTTGGCGGCACCGTCGACGGCATCTTCACGACCGTCGAGGACGTCGCACAAACGGTGCTGTTCCTCTCGGCATTCCCCACGGCGGCCTTCACGGGTCAGTCGTTCGTGGTGAGCCACGGCTGGTTCATGCAGTAACGCGGAGGGCCGGTCATGGCGCAACGCAAGAAAGGGCAGGCGCAGTCGAGCGCCGTCGACGACGCGACCGGCGTACGCGCCGCCACGGGCGCACAGGTTGGCGAACCGGCAGGCGTACAGGCGGGCGCTGAAACCGCTCCCCGTCCCGGCGCGCACCCGCGCGTCTCGCGCTGCGCGAGCGACTCCGATCAATGGGAGACGGTCGCGCTCACGCTGCAAGGCGGCGGTGCGCTCGGCGCGTATCAGGCGGGCGTGTACGAAGGGCTGTTCGAGGCGGGCATCGCGCCCAACTGGATCGCGGGCATTTCCATCGGCGCGCTCAATACGGCGCTGATCGCAGGCAATGCGCCCGAGCATCGCGTGGCGCGTCTGCGCGAGTTCTGGGAGACGATCTGCCAGCCCGCGTGGAGTCCGCCGCTGCCGGCCTTCATCGAGCACGCGCTGTTCAATTCCGGTGACGCCGTGCGCAAGAGCTTCACGGCCTTGCAGGCGGCGGGCGCGGTGATCGAAGGGCAGAAGGGCTTCTTCACGCCGCGCTTTCCGCCGCCGCTGCCCACCGCGGCGGGCGAGCCGGGCAAGGCGAGCTATTACGACACCACGCCGCTCAAGGCCACGCTCGAACGGCTCTGCGATTTCGACCGCATCAATTCGCGCGAGATACGCGTCTCGGTGGGCGCGGTGAACGTGGGCACGGGCAACTTCGTCTACTTCGACAATTCGACCACCACGCTGCGCCCCGAGCATTTCATCGCGTCGGGCGCGTTGCCGCCGGGTTTCGCGGCGGTGGAAATCGACGGCGAGTATTACTGGGACGGCGGTCTGATGTCGAACACGCCGCTCTACGAGGTGATTCAGACCACGCCGCGGCGCGACACGCTCGCGTTTCAGGTCGATTTATGGAGCGCGCGCGGTCCGGTGCCCGACAACATCACCGACGTGCAGGGCCGCATGAAGGACATCCAGTATTCGAGCCGCACGCGGATGGTCACCGACATGCTGCAACGCTCGCAGCGTTTCCGGCACGTGCTGCGCGAGGTGCTGGAGCGCGTCGCGCCCGAGCATCGGCAGGACAGGTGGATCGAGCTGGCGGACGAACTCTCGTGCTCGAAGAAGTACAACGTGATCCACCTGATCTACCGGCACAAGGAGTACGAAGGCCACTTCAAGGACTTCCAGTTCGGCATTTCGACGATGCGCGAGCACTGGACGAGCGGCTTGCAGGACATCCGCGCGTCGCTCGGGCAACCGGGGTGGCTCGACAAACCCGATAACGATTCGGGCTTCGTCACGCACGATATCCATCGCGATATGCACGGGCACGGTTGAACGCGCGATTTGCGCTCAGGCAGGCGCAGTAGTCTGCGCCCAAACAAAAGGCGTCCGTTCTTGCGAACGGACGCCTTTTTCGTCTCACTTCGACGCGCCGTCCGAAAACGGCGCATCGAGGCGAATCGCTTATTTCGGCACGCTTACTTCAGCACGGCGGCGACGGCGGTCGCGACGGCGTCGAGGTTGCGCGTGTTCAGCGCGGCCACGCAGATGCGGCCGGTGCTCACGGCGTAGATGCCGAACTCTTCGCGCAGGCGGTCGACTTGCGCCGCCGTCAGGCCCGAGTACGAGAACATGCCGCGCTGCACGTTGATGAAGTTGAAGTCGCGGTCGACGCCGGCCGCCGTCAGGCGTTCGACGAGGCCCGTGCGCATCGCGCGGATGCGGTTGCGCATTTCGCCGAGTTCGGCTTCCCACATGGCGCGCAGGTCGGCCGAGCCGAGCACGGCGGCGACCACCGAACCGCCGTGCGTCGGCGGGTTCGAGTAGTTCGTGCGGATCACGCGCTTGAGTTGCGACAGCACGCGCGTCGATTCTTCCTTGCTGCTCGTGATGATCGACAGCGCGCCGACGCGCTCGCCGTACAGCGAGAACGACTTCGAGAACGACGACGACACGAACACGTTCAGTTCCGAAGCGGCGAACAGGCGCACGACTTCGCCGTCTTCGGCGATGCCGTCACCGAAACCCTGGTAGGCGATGTCGAGGAAGGGCACGAGCTCGCGCGCCTTCACGACTTCGATCACCTGCTTCCACTGGTCGATCGTGAGGTCGACGCCGGTCGGGTTGTGGCAGCACGCGTGCAGCACGACGACCGTGCCCGCGGCGTAGCCGTTGAGCGCGCTCAGCATGCCTTCGAAGTTCACGCCGTTGGTCTGCGCGTCGTAGTACGGGTAGGCGATGACTTCGAAGCCGGCGCTTTCGAACAGCGCGCGGTGGTTTTCCCAGCTCGGGTCGCTGATCGCAACCTTGGCGTTCGGGTTCACGCGCTTCAGGAAGTCGGCGCCGATCTTCAGCGCGCCCGTGCCGCCCAGCGCCTGCGCCGTGACGACGCGGCCCGCGGCCAGCAGCGGCGAGTCGTCGCCGAGCAGCAGCTTCTGCACGGCCGCGTCATAGGCGGCGATACCTTCGATCGGCAGATAGCCGCGCGGCAGGCCGGCTTCCACGCGGGCCATTTCCGCATCGCGCACCGCGCGCAGCAGCGGAATCTTGCCGTCCTCGTTGGTGTACACGCCCACACCGAGGTTCACCTTGGTCGCGCGCGTATCGGCGTTATAGGCTTCGTTCAGACCCAGGATCGGGTCGCGGGGGGCGAGTTCGACAGCGGAAAAGAGGGACATGATGGTTCGGCAAAAGTGAAGGGAGAAGCTCGGTGGACCACACGCTGCCGATATTCGCCGGTACTTCGGCAGATTCGGGACTTCTTTGGCGCGCTCCTCGCGAGCGACGAGCGCCGGGCAGCCGGCCACGCAACTCGCTATTGTAACGAATCCGCCGGCCGTATTTCCGCCGACTGCGACGCCAGCGGGGCCATTTGGTCTGCACCTGATGTCGCAGCCGCCGCGCCCGCGCGTGAATTTCCGCCGCAGCGTGCGGCGCGGCCCTTGCAGCGGCGCCTGCGACGCCCCATCTGTTCCTTCTGTCAGCTCTCCGCTTGCCTTTTGCCGACGGCGAAAACGGTTCCGGAACGCACGCCGCAGCCGCGCCGTCGCGCCCCGCAAGACCCGGCAGGCGCCCCCAAGGCTCGCCCCCCGGCAAGATCGGGCGAGACGCTAGAATAGTTGTTTGCTCCGCGCACAGGATGTCACCCATGTCCGACCATTCCGTGGCCGACGCGCCCGCGCTCGACGAGTCGAAATTCGTCCAGTACGAAGGCTCGCCGTTCCAGCTTTATCAGCCCTACCTGCCGGCCGGCGACCAGCCGACGGCCATCGAGACGCTCTGCGAAGGCGTGGGCGACGGCCTCTCGTTCCAGACGCTGCTCGGCGTGACGGGCTCGGGCAAGACCTACACGATGGCGAACACCATCGCGCGCCTCGGCCGTCCGGCCATCGTGTTCGCGCCGAACAAGACGCTCGCCGCGCAGCTCTACGCCGAGTTCCGCGAGTTCTTTCCGCGCAACGCCGTCGAGTACTTCGTCTCGTACTACGACTACTACCAGCCGGAAGCCTATGTGCCGCAGCGCGATCTCTTCATCGAGAAGGATTCGTCGATCAACGAGCACATCGAGCAGATGCGGCTGTCGGCGACCAAGAGCCTGATGGAGCGCCGCGACGTGGTGATCGTCGCGACCGTGTCGGCGATCTACGGTATCGGCAATCCGTCCGAGTATCACCAGATGATTCTCACGCTGCGCCAGGGCGACAAGCTCGGCCAGCGCGACGTCATCGCGCGCCTGATCGCCATGCAGTACAGCCGCAACGAGCAGGATTTCCAGCGCGGCACCTTCCGCGTGCGCGGCGACACCATCGACATCTTCCCCGCCGAGCACGCCGAAATGGCCGTGCGCGTCGAGCTTTTCGACGACGAAGTGGAAACGCTGCAACTGTTCGATCCGCTCACGGGCCGCGTGCGCCAGAAGATTCCGCGCTTCACGGTGTATCCGTCGTCGCACTATGTGACGCCGCGCGAGACTGTGCTGCGCGCCGTCGAGACCATCAAGACCGAGTTGCGCGACCGGCTGGAGTTCTTCCACACCGAAGGCAAGCTCGTGGAGGCGCAGCGCCTCGAACAGCGCACGCGCTTCGACCTCGAAATGCTTCAGGAACTGGGCTTTTGCAAGGGCATCGAGAACTATTCGCGGCACTTTTCGGGCGCGATGCCCGGCGAGCCGCCGCCGACGCTGGTCGACTATCTGCCGCCCGACGCGATGATGTTCCTCGACGAATCGCACGTGCTGATCGGCCAGCTCAACGGCATGTACAACGGCGACCGCGCGCGCAAGGAAAATCTCGTCGATTACGGTTTCCGTCTGCCCTCGGCGCTCGATAACCGGCCGCTCAAGTTCAACGAGTTCGAGCGCAAGATGCGCCAGGTGATCTTCGTGTCGGCAACGCCCGCCGACTACGAGAAGCGCGTCACGGGCCAGATCGCCGAGCAGGTGGTGCGGCCCACGGGCCTCGTCGATCCGGTGATCGAGGTGCGGCCGGCGTCCACCCAGGTCGACGACGTGCTCGGCGAGATCAACG
This sequence comes from Paraburkholderia tropica, assembly GCF_900109265.1. Taxonomy (GTDB): domain Bacteria; phylum Pseudomonadota; class Gammaproteobacteria; order Burkholderiales; family Burkholderiaceae; genus Paraburkholderia; species Paraburkholderia tropica. The sequence continues at coordinate 180,562 of NZ_FNZM01000017.1, read as the reverse complement.
AGCGCGTGGCGGTGGGCGAGCGCGTGCTGGTCACCACGCTGACCAAGCGCATGGCCGAGCAGCTCACGGAGTTCCTCGCCGATCACGGCGTGAAGGTGCGCTATCTGCATAGCGACATCGACACGGTCGAGCGCGTGGAAATCATCCGCGATCTGCGTCTGGGGACGTTCGACGTGCTGGTCGGCATCAACCTGCTGCGCGAGGGCCTCGATATTCCCGAGGTCTCGCTGGTGGCGATTCTCGATTCGGACAAGGAAGGTTTCCTGCGCGCCGAACGCTCGCTGATCCAGACGATCGGGCGCGCGGCGCGTAACGTGAACGGCAAGGCGATTCTCTACGGCGACCGCATCACCGACTCGATGCGCAAGGCGATCGACGAAACCGAACGCCGCCGCGCGAAGCAGATGGCCTTCAACGAGGAGCACGGCATCGTGCCGCGCGGCGTGGTCAAGCGCATCAAGGACATCATCGACGGCGTCTACAACGTGGACGAAGCGCGCGCCGAGCTGCGCGAGGAGCAGGAGCGCGCGAAGTTCGAGGATATGTCCGAGAAGCAGCTCGCCAAGGAAATCAAGAAGCTCGAAAAGCAGATGATGGACTACGCGAAGAACCTCGAATTCGAAAAGGCGGCGCAGACGCGCGATCAACTGGCCGTGCTGCGCCAGCGCGTGTTCGGCGCGAATGTGGGCGACCATCCGGCCTGATCGTGGCGCCTGGCGACGGGCGCGAGGGAAAACCGGCGAACGCGCGCGGGGTTTTTGATCGCGCGCTTTCTTTTTGGCTTGCGCCGGTTTCAGTGTTTTCCTCGCTTAATCCTGCAATTGGCTTTCGGATCGCCGTATCGCGAAAATAGATTCGGATCCAGTCGTAAGGCGCCGTTAAGCTTACGTGTGTAACGGTGCTAAAACCCTGTTGCGATGGGGCTTTCTGGCTTCCACAAATTGTTCCGCACTGGCTTCGGTGTTAAACTCCGCCATTATTGAGAATTGTTCGCATTAACATTTTCAGGTTGATGCGCGTTGTCGGTTCGGTGGTATCACTCATAAAAAAATCAGGAGTTTCGATGCGGATCCAATCTTTCGTGCGCGGCACCGTCGTCATGGCGGCCGCAGCGGCGGCGTTCTCGGCCCAGGCGGCCGAATACCCGATCGGCAAGCAGGCCATCCAGGGCGGCATGGAAATCGGCGCGGTCTATCTGCAGCCGATCACCATGGAACCGGAAGGCATGATGCGCAAGGCGTCGGACTCGGACATCCACCTCGAGTCGGACATCCACGCGGTCAAGAACAACCCGACCGGTTTTGCCGAAGGCGACTGGATGCCGTATCTGCAGGTCCATTACGAACTCTCGAAGCCGGGTTCGAGCTACGTGCAAAAGGGCGACCTGATGCCGATGGTCGCCAACGACGGCCCGCATTACGGCGACAACGTGAAGCTCGCCGGTCCCGGCAAGTACCACCTGAAGCTGATCGTCGAAGCGCCGATGCAGACGGGCCACATGGCGTTCGGCCGTCACGTCGACAAGGAAACCGGCGTGGGCCCGTGGTTCAAGCCCATCACGATCGAATACGATTTCCCGTTCGCGGGCATCGGCAAGAAGGGCGGTTACTAAATCCGCATGCGGCCCGCGCGCGCCAGTCGCCGCGCGGGCCGCGTCGCGAAGCATTCAGCAGGACCCCGAGTCGCGCGCAGTCGCTGCGCGCAGGACACGAAGGAGCAGGTAAGACTCATGACCGGAATTCGCAAGTTTGCGGCGCTCGCGCTCAGCGCGTCTTTTGCAGCGTCGCTGGCGGGCGTGGCCACGGTGGCGCACGCCGAGGATCTGCCGACGTTCAAGCTCGAAATGACCGACGGCAAGCTGAACCCCGCGCGCATCGAAGTGCCGGCGGGCAAGCGCATCAAGATCGAGGTGCGTAACACGGGCAAGGGCGCGGCCGAATTCGAGAGCGTTCAGTTGCGCAAGGAAAAAGTGCTGGCGCCGGGCGCGGATTCGTTCGTCGTGATCGCGCCGCTCGATCCGGGCGAGTACAAGTTTTTCGACGATTTCCATCAGCAGGCGCAGGGTGTGATCGTCGCGAAGTGATGCGATTCGATCGGCCAGAAGCCGTCATCGTCATGAAGTGAAGAACGCGGCCGGCGCGTGTGCCGGCGGCAGGAGCCAAGGAATGGGTCAGGTATTGTTCATCGTCTGGCGCGAGAGCGTGGAAGCGCTGCTCGTGGTCGGCATTCTGTATGCGTGGCTGAAGAACGGCGACGCCGACGCGCGCCGTGGTCTGCCGTATCTCTGGGCCGGCGTGGGTCTGGGCATTCTCGCGGCGATCGCGCTGGGCGCGGCGCTCGTGGGCTTCACCGAAGTGCTCTCGGGCGACGCCCAGGACTACTTCCAGACCGGCATGGTGCTGGTCGCCTGCGTGCTGATCGTGCAGATGGTGCTGTGGATGAAGCAGCACGGCCGCACGCTCAAGCGCGAGATGGAAGAGTCGCTCGAGAAGAGCACGCGCGATGCGAACTGGTGGGGCATCACGGTGCTGGTCGCGCTGGCCATCGCGCGCGAAGGCAGCGAGACGGTGATCTTCCTCTACGGTCTCGGTTTCGGTCAGTCGGGCCACGTCGACGCGAGCCAGTACGTCGCCGTGCTGCTCGGCCTCGGCCTTGCGTTCCTCACGTTCTATATTCTGCAGCTGGGCGGCAAGTACTTCTCGTGGCGCTATTTCTTCCGCGTCACCGAGATCATGCTGCTGTTCCTCGGTGCGGGCCTGTTTCAGACGGGCGTCGACAAGCTGATCGACAAGGAAATCCTGCCGACCATCGTCGACCAGGTGTGGAATTCGTCGGCGATCCTCGACGATTCGAGCACTTTCGGTTCGCTCGTCGCGACGCTCACGGGTTATCGTGCGCATCCGGCGCTGATGAACCTGATCGCTTACGCGGTGTACTGGCTGGTGGTAGGGTTCCTCGCGCGCCGCGCGAGCGGACGTCACGCCGCCATGACCAAAAGGACAGCAGCATGAGGGAAGCAGTATGAGTTGTGCATCGGCCCCGCCGCTGCAAAAGCGGGGCAAGCTGGCCCAGGCGGGCCAATGGATGCAACGGCACGGTGCGGCTATCCGCGCCGTGCAGTGGGTCGTCGTTGCGGTCTATGCGTTCCTGATTCTCGTGCCCGCGGTCATGCCGCTGCCCGACGATACGGCGCACCTGTGGAACAACCTCACGCTCGCGGCGCAGTTCGTGTTCTGGGGCATCTGGTGGCCGTTCGTGCTGCTCTCGATGGTGATGCTCGGGCGCGTCTGGTGCGGCGTGCTCTGCCCCGAAGGCGCGCTCACCGAGTTCGCCAGCAAGTTCGGGCGCGGCTGGGCGATTCCGCGCTGGATGCGCTGGGGCGGCTGGCCGTTCGTGGCCTTCGGCCTGACCACCATCTACGGACAGATGGTGAGCGTCTACCAGTACCCGAAGGCGGTGTTGCTGGTGCTGGGCGGATCGACGCTCGGCGCGATGATCATCGGATTCCTGTACGGACGCGAGAAACGCGTCTGGTGCAAATACCTCTGCCCCGTGAACGGGGTTTTTGCGCTTCTGGCGCGCCTCGCGCCGTTCCGCTTCAAGGTCGACGAAGACGCGTGGCGCAACTCGTACACGCACGGCGAGCACGGCGGACATCGCGTGATTCCCGTGAACTGCGCGCCGCTCGTGCCCCTGCGCAACATGAAGGGCGCCGCGCAGTGCCACATGTGCGGACGCTGCAGCGGCCACCGCGACGCCATCGCGCTGACGTGGCGCTCGCCGGCGGAAGAAGTGGTCGAACTCGGCGACAGCCAGGCCAGCGGCTGGGACACGGCGCTGATTCTGTACGGCCTGCTCGGCATCGCGATCGGCGCGTTCCACTGGACCGGTTCGCCGTGGTTCATCGACATCAAGCAGTGGCTCGCGGGCTGGCTGATCGACCGCGACATCACCTGGCCGCTCGACACCAACGCGCCGTGGTTCCTGCTCACGCACTATCCGGCGCAGAACGACGTGTTCTCGTGGCTCGACGGCACCATGATCGTCGGCTACATCATGACGACGGGGCTGATCTACGGCACGGTCCTGTTCGCGATTCTCGCGGCGTCGAGCGCGGTGCTCGGCCGCTTCGAGATGCGCCGTCTGCATCACCTCGCGCAGTCGCTGATTCCGCTCGCGGGCGCGGGCGTGTTCCTCGGCCTCTCGGCCACGACGCTTTCGCTGCTGCGCGCCGAGCACGTGCCGCTCGACTGGGCGACCGAGGTGCGCATCGGCATTCTCGTCATCACGAATCTGTGGAGCGCGTGGCTCGCGTGGCGCGTGACGGGCCGTTACAGCGCGCGTTTCTGGCAGCGCGGACTCGCTTTCGTGGGCTTCGCGCTCGCGCTGGCGGTGGTCGACAGCGCGTGGTGGCTGATGTTCTGGGGCTGGACGCGTTGATCGTGGCGCGCGTTCACTAAGCGCTTCATCGCGCGCGGCCGCTATATGCGGGATCAGCGTGTCGCCGCGCGCCGTCGGATGTTAATCTCGAAAACCGGGTTGGCCTTTGCCACCCGGTTTTTGACTTTTCGGAGAGACGTATGCGAACGCGAGCAGTTCTGACCGAAGAAGATGTGACGAAGGTAGCCGACGCGGCTGCCGCGCACGCCCGTGCGAACGAGTGGAACGTGACGATCGCGATCGTCGACGATGGCGGGCATTTGCTGTTCTTGCGCCGCCTCGACGGCGCGCCGCCGATCAGCGCCGAGATGGCGCCCGGCAAGGCGCGCACGGCGGCGCTCGGACGCCGCGAAAGCCGGCTCTACGAAGAGGCGATCCGCCAGGGCCGCACCGCGTTCCTGAGCGCGCCGCTCACGGCGATGCTGGAGGGCGGGGTGCCGATCGTCGTGAATGGCGACGTGATCGGCGCGGTGGGCGTGTCGGGCGTGAAGTCCGATCAGGACGCGGAGATCGCGCGCGCCGGCATTGCGGCGCTCGGGATCGAGTGAGATTGCCGGGTCTTGCCCGGATTCGCTTAGGGCTGCCGATCGATGTTTCCGGCAGTCGTCTCGACGATTGCCCTGAGTAACCGAGCAAACCGCCAGGGTTTACGCGCGGCGAAGCGGAGCTGTGGTTATAATCGCGGCTCACGCATCGCCGCTGTACCGAGCAACACAGTCGAACAAGCAGGCGAGCGCTGGCTCGCCATCCCCAGGCGGCATAAAAAAATACCCCATAGAAATGACAAACGCCGCGGACCATGCCGCGGCGCTCGCCTCGGGCGGGCACGCTTTGCGCGCCGCTCCGTCATCACAGGTGAGAACAAAAAAATGGCTTGGCTTGCTGTGACGGCTGGCTTGAAGGATGTCTGCACGAAGGGGTCTAGATCTCGCGTGCAAGCCGTCGTTGCTGGCTACTGCCCAACGCCTCTCGATGGAGGCGGTCCCCACAATACTCGGTACTACAACAAATCTGCCTGCCTCACTTGGTGAGAATCAGCTTGCCCAAACGCGTGGCGCGCAGCTGATACGTCTCGCCGTTGTGCAGGATGCTCACATGGCTTCGGCCTTGCAGCAGGGCCGTGCTGTCGAGCGTTCGCTCGCTGCTGGCCGGTGCTGCCGTGCTGGCGGTGTCGGCACTCTTGCGCGCGGCAGCGGCGGTGACGGGTTTCGCGGGTCGCGAGCCGGTCAGCGCGGAACCGTTACGGCGCAGGCTGAGTGTCGATGAGCGATTGAATTCAGTCATGAACGTGACGTCTTGTGTGTGTCTCGATTCGATGGATGAATTCTAAATGATAATCGTTCCCATTTTCAACTGCGATAAATTCATCGGATTCGTGTGCCGATAGTTTTATGCGTGGCGCGTGAAATAAGGCTTGAAAAACAAGGTCGACGCGCGCCCGGCAACCTCCGCGCGCGCGTCGTGCATCGGCAAAATTCTCAATGCAGCGGCGCGTCCTGCTCGCCGGGCATCCCCTGCACGTACTGTCGGATCAGCCGCACGGTGTCGATATCCGACTCGCGATACGCCGACTTCACGATCTCCGAGGTCTGGCGATCGTCCTCGTTTTCGGCGGCCGGCAGGGTGGTGCGGTACTCGAAGCGCAGGAACAGCTGCGCCTCCTCCGGTTCCTCGATCGTCATCGTGAGCGAGCCGCCGACGTGTTCGGCGGTCGGCAGGATGTCGTAGCGCACGCTCTCGTTGAGCGTGAACGTCACGCGGTCGCGCACCGTGGCCTGGCCGTAATGCAGCTCGCGCTCCATCGTGTTGGCTTCCTGCGCGAGGATCGTGCAGCCGTCGAGGCCGATCACGAACAGCTGCGGCTGCTCGGCGCGCAGCACGAGGCCTTCCCAGAGCTGGTCGCGTGTCATCGGCAGGACGAGCGGGTTCTGCGGGTCGTTGATCTGGATAAGGTGTTCGAAATTCAAGGCAACGTCCTGTGTGTCTATGTCCGTGCGCCGGGCGCGCCGCCTTCAGGCGACGACGAGCCCCGAGCGGATCGTGATCGTATTCGTGAGCACTTTATGCACCGGGCACGCGTTCGCGATCTGCAGGAGGCGCTCGCGCTGCTCCTCCGTGAGATGGCCTTCGAGCGCGATCTGGCGGTCGATCATGGTGCCCGCGCTGCCGGTTTCCATCGACAGTTTCACGCGCACGCCTTCGAGCGGCCATTCCTTGCGCTGCGCGTACATCTTCAGCGTGATCGACGTGCAGGCGCCCAGGCTCGACAGCAGCAGCGAAAAGGGCGAGGGCCCGCGGTCGCCGCCGCCGAGCGAGGCCGGTTCGTCGGCGATCCAGGTGTGGGTGCCGTCGTCGAACTGGACTTGATAGTTGGTCGAGCCGATGTGTGCGGTGACTACGGAATCGGTCATGCGCTTCTCGCTAACGGAACGGTTGAACGGAGAACGGCCGCGGCGCCCGCGATACGGCGGGCGACGGGCGGCCAGTGAAACCTCATTGTGACAAAAAGCGCGTGAGCCTGCGGGTTAGCGTCGGTGGCCGGGGTCGGCGACCGACGTAACCGGCAACCGGCTGGCCGGCCTCAGTGCGAGATGCGTCCCATGCGGCCGGCCTGGTAGTCGAGCACGGCCTGGCGGATCTCGTCTTCGGTGTTCATCACGAACGGGCCGTAGCGCACCACCGGCTCGTTGAGCGGCAGTCCGCCGATCAGCAGCACTTCGACCGGCTCCGTGGCGTCGGCGGGCGCGGCGATCGTCACGGTCTCGCCGTCGCCGGCGAAGGCCACCATATGCTGCGCGTCGATCGGCTCAGCGTGGTCGCCGTACAGCGCCTTGCCCGCGAGACCGTAGGCGAACACGTTCCAGGCGTGCGGCACCGGCTGCTCGACGCGCGCGCCGGGCGCGAGCGTGAAGTGCAGATAGAGGATCGGCGTGCGCGTTTCGATCGCGGCTTGCGCGCCGAGCGATTCACCCGCGATCACCTTGACCGTGGCCTTGCCGTCCGCCGAGCGCCCTTGCGGAATGCTCGCGTGCGGCATTTCCTGATAGCGCGGCGCGATCATCTTGTCGCGCGCAGGCAGGTTCACCCACAGCTGCAGGCCGTGCATGCGGCCGCCCGTGCGCGTGAACTCGGGGTCGGGCATCTCGCTGTGGATCACGCCCGCACCGGCCGTCATCCACTGGACGTCGCCCGGATTCAGCGTGCCCGACTGCCCCGACGAATCCTTGTGGCCGAAGCGGCCCGCGAGCATGTACGTGACCGTCTCGAAGCCGCGATGCGGATGGTCGGGCGCGCCTTTGGCGGCGCCGGGCGCGTAGTCGGTGGGCCCCATTTCGTCGAGCAGCAGAAACGGGTCGAAATCCATCAACTGACGGGTGGGGAACGGGCGGTGGACGATGAATCCCCCGCCCTCGGTGGTGCGAACCGCGGGAAAGACGCGTTCGATCGAGCGGATGGCCGGCATGGATATCACCTCGGAAAAATGGGAATTGCGCGATATGCGAAACAAACCGCTATTATAGGTAGCCGATTTGGCCTGTTTGACCGCCTGATCGCAATGGATTGTCCCATCGCTGGAACGACGACATGAAAATCGATTCGCACAACCTGAACGACCTGATGTATTTCTCGCAGGTGGTGGAGCACGGCGGATTCTCGGCGGCCGAACGGGTGCTCGGCATATCGAAGTCGCGCCTGTCGCGGCGCGTGAGCGAGCTGGAGTCGTCGCTCGGCGTGCGTCTGTTGCAGCGCTCCACGCGCAAGCTCGCGCTGACGGAGGCGGGCGAACTGTTCTATCAGCACTGCCGCGCCATGCTCGCCGAAGCGCAGGCCGCCGTGAACGTGGTGCAGTCGCTGCGTTCCTCGCCGCGCGGCACGGTGCGCGTGAGCGTGCCGGTCACGCTGTCGCAGACCATCTTTTCGCAGATCATTCCCGAATTCATGCATCGCTACCCGGAGGTGCGGGTGGTGATGCGCGTGACGAATCGCGTGATCGATCTGTTCGAGGATTCGGTCGATATCGCCTTGCGCGTGCGCTCGGAACCGCCGCAGAACGCCAACATCGTGGTGCGTCCGCTGTGGCGCACGGAGCAGATGCTGGTGGGCGCACCGAGCCTGCTCGCGCAGAACGCGCCGCCGCTCACGCCCGACGATCTGTCCCGCTTCGAGACGCTCGACACGCCCACCAGCGACGGCCGTCACGTGTTTCATCTGATCGCGCCGGACGGCACGCGCCACGCGCACGAACACGAGCCGCGCCTCATCAGCGCCGACCTCACGACGATCCGCGAAGCCGCGTTGCAGGGCCTCGGCATCGCTGCGATGCCGGAGATGATGTACGGCGCCGCGCTGCGCTCGGGCAAGCTCTCGCCGGTGATGCCGGGCTGGACGCTGCCGGTGCCGCAGCTTTATGCGGTGTTTCTCTCGCGTCAGGGCATGGTGCCCGCAGTGCGCGCGTTCGTCGATTACCTCGTCGAAGTGCTCGACGCCGACAAGAGTCTTCAGCAGGAATGTCCGCTTCGCAGCGAGATCGCCGCGCTCGCCGCGCAGAATCAGGCGGGGCAGGCCATTCAGGGACCCAGCAGTTCGCTCTCGACCGGCGGCCTGCCGCGCACGAAGTCGCCGAGCAATATCGAAACGGCTTGAGGCGCGCGACGCCTTAAGGCGATCGAAGCTTTGCGAACTTCCGCGCCCGTGTCACGTCTTTGCCTTTTGGCATTTAAGCGCGGCCGGCAATCGTTACTTTCAATGGGCGAAGTCTTGAAGGCGTGCGGCGAGAGGCATATATTGAAGCCGTCTCGCCAAGCACCGGTCTTGAGCGGGATTCGATGGCCGCTATCATAGTGGGCCTTCAGGGCTGAACGCGCAGTCCGTGTCGACCACGGCAGTCGCATGTGCCGATGTGAACCGATCGAATGTCGGGGAGTGTCGCCACCGCCCGAATGCGCCGCGTGCGCACGAAAAAAGGCCTTCATCTGACGATGAAGGCCTTTTACTTTTGAGCCCTGAAAACAAGGCCCGAAAACAAAAACGCGCGGCTAACTGCGCCGCGCGTTCCGGGTTTCGTTCCGTCTTGCGACGATGCGAAGATCAACGCATCAGTGATGCGCCGGATCGGTCACGAAACCGAGCTTCGTCAGACCGCCGCTCTGCGCGGCCGACATCACCTGCGCAACCTTTTCGTATTGCACCTTGCGATCGGCGTTCAGATGCAGTTCGGGCTGCGGTTGCTGCTGCGCGGCGGCCGCAATCTTCGCCGTGAGCTGGTCGTCGCTCACGACGTTGCCGTCCCACAGCACCGTGCCGTCCGCTTCGATCGATACGTTGATCTGCGTGGGCTTCGTGTCTTCCTTCACGCTGCTCGCGTGCGGGAGGTCGATCTTCACGGCGTGACGGATCACGGGGATCGTCACCATGAAAACGATCAGGAGAACCAGCATGACGTCGACGAGCGGCGTCATGTTGATCTCGTTCATCAGGCCATCGTCGTCGTCGCTGGCAAAGGGGCTCATCGCCATGTTTGCTGCCTCCGCGAATTAGTGGCTGCGTGCGGCGACGCGCAGGTTGCCGTTCTTCGCCGTGGTCGACGACAGGCGCGCGCCCGTCACGAAGAAAGCGTGCAGGCCGTGAGCGAAGCGGTTGAGCTTCGTGACGATCGTCTTGTTGGCGCGCGTGAGCGCGTTGTAGCCGAGCACCGCCGGAATCGCCACGAACAGGCCGAACGCCGTCATGATCAGCGCTTCGCCGACCGGACCCGCGACCGCGTCGATCGAGGTCTGGCCCGTCGCGCCGATCGTCAGCAGGGCGTGATAGATGCCCCACACCGTACCGAACAGGCCGACGAACGGCGCCGTGCTGCCGATCGAGGCGAGGATCGCGAGGCCGCTTTGCATCTTCGCGACCGACTCGTCCATCGTGTCCTTCAGGCAGCGCGTGACCCAGTCCGACACGTCCATGCGGTCATGCAGATGCGGTTGCGTCTGGTGATGGTGATCGGCGGCTTCCTGGCCCGAGAGCGCCAGCGCGAGGAACGGGTTGTCCTCCGGCGTGCCGGTGCCGAGCTTCTTCACGCCGTCGGCGAGGTCGTCCGAGTGCCAGAACTGCTGCTCGGCGTTCTTCGTGAGGCGCTTGAGGCGCGCGACGTTCCAGCCCTTGATGACGATCACGCACCACGACAGCACCGACATGATCAACAGCGCGAGCGCGATGCCGCGTGTGACGAAATCCCCTTGCGCCCAAACGTGGGCGATACCGTAGCTCTGCATGCTTTTTTCCTTGATTCGATGCGTTAAACGTTGTGATTCTCATTCAGACGGATGGCGCGGCCGATACACCGGGCGCCGTCAATCGTCGAGGGTGAAACCGAAAGGCTGCGTGTAGGCGGCGCGCACGGGCTGGCCGTCCTCCAGGTACGGCTTGCACGAGCTGTCGCGCATGGCGCCCATCGCGGCGTCGTCGAGACGGCTGTAGCCGCTGCTCTTCTTCAGTTCGATATTCTCGATCTTTCCGGTCAAGCCCACCACGAAGTGGACATAGGCCGTGCCGGTTTCGCCCCGGCGGCGCGAGAGCGTCGGGTAGTCGGGCTTGACGATGTTGCACTCCAGGTGCGACACGTTCTTCGGCGCCGTCAGGGCCATGGTCGGCTTGCCGACCGCGGGCGCGGCCTGAGCGGCCGGAGCCGGCGGCGTCGGCGCGGGTGGCGCAGGCTGCGACGGAGCGGGCGTTTCCACGACGTGCTGCGAGGGCGCGTCGGCGACCGGCAGCGGCGGAGTGGGCGTGGGCTTCGGCTTGGGCTGGACCTTGGGCTTTTCGCGCTTGACCGGCACCGGTTTGGGCGGCGGCGGGGTGGGCGTGGACTGGATCGCGGCGGGTGCGGCAACCGGTTCGGGCTTGATCAGCTCGGCGGTGATCGTTTGCGATTCGAGCGCGACCGGCGTGACGGCGTCGCGTTTCATGAGCACGACGGCGATGAGCGCGGCGTGAAGCGCGATGACGATCGCGCTCGCGGTCACGACCCGGCGGTTCGTGCGGACGGCGGGATACGAAAGCGCGCTGGCGGTGGTTTGGGTAGCCTGCATATTAGCGTTGCCGCCCGGATGACGACGGCGCGCAGGCTGGGCAACGCGTCGCTACAGGCAGCTTTATGGGCGAAAAATCAACAGCGAGATGCACACGGTGGTCACGAATCCGATCAGCAATTCCATAGCGGGCATCCTCCGGGAAAAAGGAAACAGGCGCTAGCTGGCTGGTCAAGAAACTGGCTTGCTGTCGGCGGTAAGCGCTCGATGATCGAGCGATGAAGCAAGGCGCGCGCGAGCTGCGGGCGCGCGCCCGTCAAGCTGTTCAGGCTGCCTTGCGCTCGTAGAACGTCATCGGCACCACGTGCGGAACGACGGCCACCTGCGGGCGGGTCACGCCGCAGCGGCTTGCACAGACGCCGCTTTGCGCCATCACGTCGCGCACGGATTCTTCGCACTTGCCGCAGCAGGTCGCGACGCCAAGCTCGAATTGCAGCTCGTCGAAAGAGTCCATGCCTTCGGCAATCGAGGCACGAATCGTCCGGTCGGAGACGGACTTGCACACGCAAACAATCATGATGGAGCGCAATAGAAAGAGTTAATGCGAATTATTATCATTATGTTTGGATCGTTTGGCAAGCATGCGCAGGGAATTTTTGTAACGAAACTCAGGGCTTAGCAGAGAAATGGCTGCTCAGGATCAAGGGTGCGATCTGCCCGGCGGCCGGCGAATCGGGGTGCGATGCGTGTCAAGCGACAGACGGATGGCGGGAAAGCCGTGCCTGGTGGGCGTCGCGGCGCGAGGGGTTAAAGCGTCGCGATGAGGGACCCATCAGCGCGAGCGATGATTGTTCGTCCGGAAAAGGGGCGCGATCTGCGCGAAAATTTTTTGGACGGACGCAGCGCGGGCGGCGAAATGCCGGCATCGACCCTGTCGTTGATAGGGAGATTGAGGTTGGCCGAGGCGGCCAAGGCGATTCAGGCCGCGTCGGGTTCCAGTTCGCGCGTGCGGCGCGACGGAATGCTCACGCATTCCACCTGCGACTCGATGCCGAGCAGCGCGGCCGCGAGCTTGCGCAGGTGCGTGCCGTCGTTCGTCGAGCAAAACCGTGCGGTGGGACTCGCGGACTCGTTCGCGTGCGCGTCGGCGCGCAGACCGTGCTGGTCGAGCACGCGGTCGAGCTGGCGCGCGATGGCCACGCTCGTATCGACGAGCGTCATGCGTTCGCCGACGATCGAGCGAATAGCCGCGTCGAGAAAGGGGTAGTGCGTGCAGCCGAGCACGAGCGTGTCCGCGCCCGCGTCGAGCATGGGCTCGACGTAGCCGCGCAACAGTTGCAGCAGTTCGGGCGAGTCGACGTCGCAGCACTCGACCGCTTCCACCAGGCCATAGCCCGGCTGGCTCAGCACGCGCAGGTCGGCGGCATGGCGCTCGACCAGCGCCTGGAAGCGCGCGCTGCGCAAGGTGACCGGCGTGGCCAGCACGCCGGCGACGCGCGAACGCGACAACTGCGCGGCAGGCTTGATGCCCGGCTCCACGCCCACGAGCGGAATCGGCAGGCGCGCGCGCACGAATTCGATGGACTGCGCCGTGGCGGTGTTGCAGGCCACCACGAGCGCCTTGGCTCCCTGCGCGACCAGCCATTCGCCGATCGCGAGCGTGCGGTCGGCGATGAAGTCGTCGTCGCGCTGGCCGTAGGGCGCATAGCGCGAATCGGCCACGTAGACGAGCCGTTCGGCGGGCAGCAGCGCGCGCACGGCGCGCAGCACCGAGAGGCCGCCCAGACCGGAATCGAAGATGCCGATGGGCGCGGCGCGAGTGGAAGCCGGAAGGTTCAAGTGCGTCGGGAAACCGGAAAAGAAACAGGGCTCGCGGACGGCGTGACTGGACAACGTAGCCGCGCCGCGCTCGGGGGCCGCACCCGCAATCGCTGCGGATGCGCCGCGTGAGCCCAAGCGATCAGGATTCTACCGAACCCATCATCGTTTGCTGGTAGTTCTGCAGGCCGACCTTGTCGATCAGGTCGATTTGCGTTTCGAGCCAGTCGATGTGCTCTTCGGTGTCGTCGAGAATCTTCGTGAAGATTTCACGCGAAATGAAATCGCGAACCGATTCGCAATAAGCAATCGCTTCCTTACACGTCGACTGCGAAATCTGTTCGAGTTTCAGATCGCATTCGAGGATTTCCTTGGTCTCTTCGCCGATCAGCAGCTTGTGCAGATCCTGGAGATTGGGCAGGCCGTCGAGCATGAAAATGCGCTCGATAAGCCAGTCGGCGTGCTTCATTTCGCCGATCGATTCGTCGTATTCATGCTTGCCGAGTTTTTCGAGACCCCAGTGCTTGTACATGCGCGCATGCAGAAAATACTGGTTGATCGCGGTGAGCTCATTCTTGAGTTGCGCGTTCAAATACTCGATGACTTTTTTATCGCCTTGCATGATCTTTCCTTCCTTGTGGGGCGTGGGTTTTCAAACACTGGTTCGAACAATAAACGCTCAATACGCAAATGCCAAGGCCGAATCCCGGCTGAAATCAAACACTTGCTTGTGCTGAGAATTAATCTCGTTACGTTTTGCGTCGTCCAAAACAAAAACCGGGGCGTAAGCCCCGGTTTTCAGTTTTCGGTGTGAAACCGAATCATACACATCATGCGGTCGCGACGGGGATTTTCCCGATCTTCGCCTGCCATTCCGCCGGGCCGGTCTTATGCACCGAGGTACCCGACGAATCGACGGCGACCGTCACCGGCATGTCGAGCACGTCGAATTCATAAATAGCTTCCATGCCGAGGTCCTCGAACGCAACGACCTTCGAGCCGCGGATCGCCTTCGACACGAGGTAGGCGGCGCCGCCCACGGCCATCAGGTACGCGGCCTTGTGCTTCTGGATCGCCTCGATCGCGACCGGACCGCGCTCGGCCTTGCCCACCATCGAGATGAGGCCCGTCTGCGAGAGCATCAGTTCGGTGAACTTGTCCATGCGCGTGGCCGTCGTGGGACCTGCCGGGCCGACGACTTCGTCGCGCACCGGATCGACCGGGCCGACGTAGTAGATCACGCGGTTCTTGAAATCGACCGGCAGCTTTTCGCCCTTGGCGAGCATGTCGGCGATGCGCTTGTGCGCCGCGTCGCGGCCCGTGAGCATCTTGCCCGACAGCAGCAGCGTCTGGCCCGGCTTCCACGACGCGACTTCTTCCGGCGTAAGCGTGTTCAGGTCGACGCGCTTGCTGGTTTCCGTGTTCGGCTCCCAGTTGACCTTCGGCCAGGCGTCGAGCGAGGGCGCTTCCAGCTTGGCCGGACCCGAGCCGTCGAGCACGAAGTGCGCGTGGCGCGTGGCCGCGCAGTTCGGGATCATCGCGACCGGCTTCGAGGCCGCGTGCGTCGGCGCGGCGTGAATCTTCACGTCGAGCACGGTGGCGAGACCGCCCAGACCCTGCGCGCCGATGCCGAGCGCGTTGACCTTCTCGTGCAGTTCGACGCGCAGTTCTTCGATCCAGTCCTTCGGACCGCGCTTGATGATGTCCTGAATGTCGATGGACTCCATCAGCGATTCCTTCGCCATCAGCATCGCCTTTTCAGCGGTGCCGCCGATGCCGATGCCGAGCATGCCCGGCGGGCACCAGCCCGCGCCCATCGTCGGCACGGTCTTGAGCACCCAGTCGACGATCGAGTCGGACGGGTTGAGCATGACGAACTTCGACTTGTTTTCCGAGCCGCCGCCCTTGGCCGCGACCTGCACGTCGACCTTGTCGCCCGGCACGATCTCGTAGTGGATCACGGCCGGCGTGTTGTCCTTCGTGTTCTTGCGGCCGCCTTCGGGCGGCGACACGATCGATGCGCGCAGGACGTTGTCCGGGTTCAGGTAACCGCGGCGCACGCCTTCGTTGATCATGTCGGTGACGCCCATCGTCGCGCCATCCCAGCGCACGTCCATGCCGACCTTCACGAAGATCGTGACGATGCCGGTGTCCTGGCAGATCGGACGGCGGCCTTCGGCGCACATGCGGCTGTTGGTGAGGATCTGCGCGATCGCGTCCTTCGCTGCCGGGCTCTCTTCGAGCTCGTAGGCGCGGCCGAGCGCTTCGATGTAATCCTGCGGATGGTAGTAGCTGATGTACTGGAGCGAATCCGCGATGCTCTGGATCAGGTCTTCCTGCTTGATGACGGTCATGGCTAGCTTCTGTGGGGACAGGGGTGTTTCGAATTGTGGCCTGGCGCGCCGGTATTACTCCGGCGTCGCCGTGTCGCGCACGACACGCTCCGGCACCGGATGGCGCGCGGCGAGGTCGTGGTAATGCTCGGGATGCGTGTGCGTCGTGATGCGGTCGATCCACGCCATCACGAGCGCCGAGAGCAGGAAGGCGATGTGGATCGCCACCTGCCAGATCACGGTGCGCTCGGAAACGGCGTCGGGATTGATGAAGGTTTTCAGCAGATGAATCGACGAAATGCTGATGAGCGCCATCGCGAGCTTCACCTTGAGCACGCCGGCGTTCACATGATCGAGCCATTCGGGTTCGTCGGGGTGGCCTTCGAGGCCCATGCGCGAGACGAAGGTCTCGTAGCCGCCGACAATCACCATGATGAGCAGATTCGAGATCATCACCACGTCGATCAGGCCCAGCACGGCGAGCATGATGCTGGTTTCGTCGAGCGACATCGCGTGCGTGACGAGATGCCAGACTTCCTTGATGAACAGCACGCAATAGACCGTCTGCCCGACGATCAGGCCGAGGTACAGCGGCACCTGCAGCCAGCGGCTCATGAAGATGATGCTGGGCAGCAAACGCATGCGGCGGCGGGACGGCGGCTGGGGACGAGCGGCGGACATGTGCGTTGTGGGTCGCGATGATCGTGGGAACCGGACGAATCACCCGCAGCAGGCCGCAGCGGGCGATTCTGACGATTCGGGCAGGGCCGCGACGGCGTGCGCCGCGCGCGCTGGCACGTTTTTCACGTTTGCGCGCTGCGCCGCAATGCCGCAGGGGCCGGGCGGGCGCTATTGTAACGCGTCGGCGGCGCGCATCGCCGGGATGCGGGCAGACAAACTTTCAGAATTCTTACGTCAGAACAGGGCCGCAGCGCGCTGAAGCCCGTCGGGCGCGGCCCGCACGAGACTTCACGCGCCTTCACGACGCCACGGGCGGCAGCCGTTTCGTCTTGACGCTCGCGAGCGCGATGCCCGCGACCACGCAGGCGAGCGCGACGCCGTGCGCGGGCGTCGGCCGCTCGCCGAGGAAGACCATGCCGTAGACGGCGGCGGCCACCGGCAGCACGGCCGTGAACACGCCCGCGATGCTGCCCGGCACGTGACGGATGCCCATCATCCAGAGCACGAATGAGAACACGCTCGCCGACAGCCCGTACCAGACCACGAGGCCCCAGACGCCCGCGGGCACGCTCGCGTAGTCGAACGAGAACGCGCCGGCCAGCCCCACGGGCAGCATCAGCAGAAAGCCGAACAGATGCGTGTACGCGCAGATTTCGAGCGGCGCGAGCGTTTGCGTGAGACGGCGCGAGAGGATCACGTAGAGCGATTCGCAGCACACCGCGCCGAGCACCATCAGATTGCCCGCGAGCGAGCCGGGATTGTGCGAGCCGGCGTCCGTGTGCGCGAGATTGACCACGGCGATGCCCGCGATCGCGAGCGCGATGGACGCGAAGGCGCGCGCGTCGGGACGCTCGCGCAGGAACAGCCAGGCGAACAGCGCGACCACGGCCGGGATCGTGCTCGTGATGACGCCCGCGGCCACCGCGCTGGTGCGATGCACGCCGCCGAGCATCAGCAGCGTAAACCCGAATGTACCGAAGAGGGCCTGAAGGAACAGATTGATCCATTCGTCGCGCTTCACGCGGCGCATGCGCGAGAGACGCAGCAGGGGCCAGAGCACCGCGAGCGCGATCACGAAGCGCAGCAGCGCGAACAGCGGGACCGGCAAAAATGCGACGATCGACTTGCCGATGCCGACGTTGCTGCCCACCAGCAGCATGGCGGCGACGAGGAAAAATGAATAGCGGTTCAAGCTGGAATCCGGGCGCTGAGATCAGTTAGCATTCTAAATGCCCGCTTAATGCCTCGCCAGGGTGACCGGCGAAGGCGCTCGAGCGCCGCGGGGCGTGCCGCCTTGGGGCAAACCCCTGCGCCGCACGCGAGCGCACGTAAGTAGCGGGTAAGTTGTCGCGCTTAACCTTTGAGCGCATGGGTCTTGCCGCACGGGTTTTGCCGCATGGGTCTTGCGCGCGGACCCGTGCAGACCGCCAGGCGCCAGGCACATGTGCTTCGCACCATCGAGCGGCAAAGTAAACAACGCGCCGTCGCGCGCCCGCGCAAATCCGGGCGGCAGCGCGGCGGCACACGGAGACGGCGCGCGCGGGCATCCACGATGCCGCGCGCGTCCACGAGTTTGACGTTTCATCTTCACCAAGGGGTTGTCGATGTCTGCGATTGAATCGGTTCTTCAGGAACATCGTGTGTTTGCGCCGACCGCGCAAACGGTGGCGGACGCTACGGTGTCCGGCATGGAAGCCTACAAGGCGCTGTGCGCCGAGGCCGACCGCGATTACGAGGGTTTCTGGGCGCGCCTCGCGCGCGAAACGCTGACCTGGCAAAAGCCCTTCACGAAGGTGCTCGACGAGTCGAAGGCGCCGTTCTACACCTGGTTCGAGGACGGCGAGCTCAACGCCTCGTACAACAGCCTCGACCGTCACGTGGAAGCGGGCAACGGCGAGCGCGTCGCCATCGTCTTCGAAGCCGACGACGGCACCGTCACCAACATCACGTATCAAGATCTGCTCTCGCGCGTCTCGCGCTTCGCGAACGCGCTCAAAAAGCGCGGCGTGAAGAAGGGCGACCGCGTGGTCATCTACATGCCGATGTCGGTCGAAGGCGTGGTGGCCATGCAGGCCTGCGCGCGCATCGGTGCGACGCACTCGGTGGTGTTCGGCGGCTTCTCGTCGAAGTCGCTCAACGAACGCATGGTCGACGTGGGCGCGGTCGCGCTCATCACCGCCGACGAGCAGATGCGCGGCGGCAAGGCGCTGCCGCTGAAGAATATCGCCGACGAAGCCATCGCGATGGGCGGCTGCGAAGCGGTGCAGACCGTGATCGTCTACCAGCGCACGGGCGGCAAGGTCGCGTGGCACGAAGGCCGCGACCTCTGGATGCACGAAGTCTCCGCGGCCGAGAGCGACGTCTGCGCGCCGGAACCCGTCGGCGCGGAACACCCGCTTTTCATCCTCTATACGTCGGGCTCGACGGGCAAGCCCAAGGGCGTGCAGCACAGCACCGGCGGCTATCTGCTGTGGGCCGCGCAGTCGATGAAGTGGACCTTCGACTGGAAGCCGAGCGACGTGTTCTGGTGTACCGCCGACATCGGCTGGATCACGGGCCACAGCTATATCGCCTACGGCCCGCTCACGATCGGCGCGACCCAGGTCGTGTTCGAAGGCGTGCCCACCTACCCGAACGCGGGCCGCTTCTGGGACATGATCGCGCGCCACAAGGTCAGCGTGTTCTACACGGCGCCCACGGCCATCCGCTCGCTGATCAAGGCCGCGGAAGCCGACGCCAGGGTGCATCCGAAGAGCTATGACCTGTCGTCGCTGCGCATCCTCGGCACGGTCGGCGAGCCGATCAATCCGGAAGCGTGGATGTGGTACTACGAGAACGTGGGCGGCAAGCGCTGCCCGATCGTCGACACCTGGTGGCAGACCGAAACCGGCGGCCACATGATCACGCCGCTGCCGGGCGCCACGCCGCTCGTGCCGGGTTCGTGCACGCTGCCGCTGCCGGGCATCATGGCCGCGATCGTCGACGAAACCGGCCAGGACGTGCCGAACGGGCAGGGCGGCATTCTGGTCGTCAAGCGCCCCTGGCCGTCGATGATCCGCAACGTCTGGGGCCAGCCCGAGCGCTACAAGTCGGGCTATTTCCCGGAGGAACTGGGCGGCCGCCTGTACCTCGCCGGCGACGGCAGCGTGCGCGACAAGGAAACCGGCTACTTCACGATCATGGGCCGCATCGACGACGTGCTGAACGTTTCGGGCCACCGTCTGGGCACGATGGAAATCGAGTCGGCGCTGGTGGCGAATCCGCTCGTGGCCGAAGCCGCCGTGGTGGGCCGCCCGGACGACACGACCGGCGAAGCCGTGGTGGCGTTCGTGGTGCTCAAGGCCGACCGTCCGCAAGGCGACGCCGCCGTGAAGCTCGCGAACGAGCTGCGCGCGTGGGTGGGCAAGGAGATCGGGCCGATCGCCAAGCCCAAGGACATCCGCTTCGGCGAAAACCTGCCGAAGACGCGCTCGGGCAAGATCATGCGCCGCCTGCTGCGCTCGCTCGCGAAGGGCGAGGCGATCACGCAGGACGTGTCCACGCTGGAGAATCCCGCGATTCTCGACCAGCTCGGCGAGTCGTTGTAATCCCGGCCGGAGCGCGCGGCGGCCTGCGTCACAGGGCCGCCGCGCGCCTCCCGAGGTTGCCCCCAATTGCCGGTCATGCGCCTTTTTGCTACACAGGCGCATGGCCGCGCCACACACCACCCCTCCGAACCCCGTCAATCCCTTGCCTGAACCGCCCGCGGTGAGCGAGGCGATGGCGCACGCGCATCGGCGCTACTGGCGCTTCAATCTCGCGCTGATCGCCGTGCTCATGACGATCGGCTTCGCGGTCTCGTTCGTCGCGCCGCTGTTCGCGCACGCGCTCGACGGCCTGCGCTTCGCCGGCTTCAGCCTGCCGTTCTACCTCGGCGCGCAAGGGGCGATATTGATCTACGTGGCGCTCGTGGTCGTGTATATCGTGCTGATGCAGCGCGCCGACCGCGTGCTTCAAGCCGCGCGCGAAGCCGACATGGCGATCCGTCAGGCCAGCCAGGCGCCGCAACGATGAAGCTCGCGCATCGGCTCATCCGCTCCTACGCGCTCTATACGCTCGGCTTTCTCGCCTTCGTCTTCGTGATGGGGCGCATCGAGCGCGCGACGGGCCCGGGCATGTGGATCGGCTACGTGTTCCTGTTCGTGCCGATCGCCGTCTACGCCGTGATCGGGCTGCTGTCGCGCACCTCGGATCTGGTCGAATACTACGTCGCGGGACGACGCGTGCCCTCGGTCTTCAACGGCATGGCGACGGCGGCCGACTGGCTCTCGGCGGCGTCGTTCATCGGCCTCGCGGGCTCGCTCTACGCGACCGGCTACGACGGCCTCGCGTACCTGATGGGCTGGACCGGCGGCTACTGCCTCGTCGCCTTCCTGCTCGCGCCGTACGTGCGCAAGCTCGCGCGCTACACCATCGCCGATTTCCTCGGCACGCGTTTTTCGAGCAACCTGGTGCGCGCACTCGCCGTGCTCGCGACGATCCTGTGCTCGTTCGTCTATCTCGTCGCGCAGATCCAGGGCGTGGGCCTGATCGCGGTGCGCTTCATCGGCGTGGACTTCGCCATCGGCATCTTCTGCGGACTCGCGGGCATCCTCGTGTGCTCGTTTCTCGGCGGCATGCGCGCGGTTACCTGGACGCAGGTCGCGCAATACATCATCCTGATCGCGGCGATCCTGATTCCCGTCTCGCTGATCGCGCATCGCGACGGTCTCGGCTGGGTGCCGCAACTCGACTATGGCAACGTGATGCAGCGCGTGGAAGCGCTCGAACGCGATGTGCGCGCGTCGAGCGCCGAGGCCAACGTGCGCGACGAATACGAGCGGCGCGCGGCGCTGTGGCAGTCGCGGCTCGATGCGCTGCCGGGTTCGTACGTCGAGGAGAAAACGCGTCTCGTCGCGGCGCTGGTCGATCTGCGCCGCCATAACGGCCCGCTGCGCGACATCGATTCGCTCGAACGCGAAGTCGCCCGTTTCCCGCGCGACGTCGAGGCGGCGCGCGCGGCGTGGACGCGCGAGCGCGACGATCTGCTTGCACTCGCGACGCCGCCCGTGCCGATGCACGAAGCGTTTCCCGCGGAAAGCGACGAGGCGCGGCGCGTGCATCAGCGCAATTTTCTTTCGCTGCTGCTGTGTCTTTCGCTGGGGACCGCGAGCTTGCCGCACATTCTCACGCGCTATAACACGACGACTTCGGTGGCGTCGGCGCGGCGCTCGGTGGGCTGGACGCTGTTCTTCGTCGCGCTGTTTTATCTGACCGTGCCGGTGCTGGCGGTGCTGATGAAGTACGAGATTCTTTCGCATCTCGTGGGGCAACATTTTTCGGATCTGCCGCATTGGGTGATGCAGTGGCGGCGCGTGGAGCCGTCGATGATCAGCGTGAGCGACGTGAACGGCGACGGCATCGTGCATTGGGGCGACATTCGAATGCAGGCCGATATGGTCGTGCTCGCGGCGCCGGAGATCGCGGGGCTGCCGTATGTGATGTCGGGGCTGATAGCGTCGGGCGCGCTCGCGGCGGCGCTGTCGACCGCGGATGGTTTGCTGCTCACGATTTCCAACGTGCTCTCGCACGATGTGTATTACCACATGGTCGATCCGAATGCGTCGAGTCAACGACGCGTGACGATGTCGAAGATTCTGCTGCTGGGCGTCGCGTTGTTTGCTTCGTGGGTCGCTTCGTTGAATGCGGGGAATATTCTGTTTCTCGTGGGCGCGGCGTTTTCGCTGGCGGCGTCGAGTCTGTTTCCGGTGCTCGTGCTCGGCGTGTTCTGGAAGCGCACGACGCGCCTCGGCGCCGTGGCGGGGATGATCGCGGGGCTTGTCGTGTGCGTATATTACATCGTGTCGACGTATCCGTTTTTCACGCAACTTACCGGGTTCGAAGGGGCGCGTTGGTTTGGTATCGATGCGATTTCTTCTGGTGTGTTTGGGGTGCCGGCGGGGTTTCTGGTGGCGATCGTTGTGAGTCTTTTCGATCGGAAACCGGATGAGTATATGGTCGCGTTGGTGGATTATATTCGGCATCCTTAATAATGAGTGCGCGCCGAAAGGGTGGCGCAGCGTTTCAGCTTCAGGTCGTGCCGGCTTGCATGGGATGCAGGTCGCCGCAAAGCGTTTCAAGCGCGCGTCGCTTGCCCGCCACCTCCGCTTCATGCAGCAGCAGACCGACGAACTGCGAGCACACTAACCCGAAGCGCTCGGAGACCAGCCGCCGCGGTCCAAAGAGCGAATGCAGCCGGTAGCGCACCTTGTAATCGTAGGTCGCTTGCGCGAGCAAGGTTTCCACCGCATCGGGATTGCCAGCGAGCGCCGGATGTCGGGCGACGATCGAGCGTTCAAGACTGTAGGCGTCGCGAACGTCTGCCCATTGGCGAAATGTCACCCCTTTCCTGGGCATTGCGTCCGCGATGAGCCCGCCACTCAGCACGACGGCGACATGCGTGAATCGCGGTCGGGCGAATCGCGCGACGGATTGAATGGCAAGATTCGCGACGCTGCCGCAAGTCAGGCTGCGTGGGCGCAGTAGCAGGACGTCGCCGGGCTTGACGGGTGTGAGGCGCACGCTGGTGTGGTGGGTCATCGAGGGATTCCGGCTTTTTCATTCTCGTGCGTGGATGCACCGTCGATCCGCCGTGGATCCGCCGTGGATCCGCCGTGGATCGATTCAAGGCCCCGAAAAACAAAAACCCCGCAAGTCCTTGAACTTACGGGGTTTTGAGAATCTGTCCTGGCGGAGAGAGGGGGATTCGAACCCCCGATAGGCTATTAACCTATACACGCTTTCCAGGCGTGCGACTTAAACCGCTCATCCATCTCTCCGGCGGGACGCGAATTATAGCAGAGTCTGGGCGCCGGGGGGAGGGCGTTGCTGGAGCGTCGAAATTTGGCCTTTGCCAAACCCTCGCCAAACCCCATAAACAATCGCCGCCTTCCGGCCGCCGCCCACTACAAAGCAACGAAGAATTGCATCGCTCCGCGCCCTGCCTTCATTCCGTATCGCTTTTTTGCTCCGATTGCACGCTCCACCTCAGCCAGCCACCGCAAAACGAAGCACCAAAACGGCGGAGCCCGCATCATGATTCAGATCGTGCGCGCGGGCGTCGGCTGCAACTACACGTCGCTGACGCTCGCCGTCGTCGGCATCCGTCACAAGTTCTAAAGCTGAGCCCACACACGCGCGGAAGAGGCGCTCTGCAGACACCCAGCGCTTCGTCGATAATGCATCGTCGATTCTTTGAGGAGTCCGCGCGTGAAGGTCAGTGAAGCCGTCAACAGTCGCAAGTCGGTGCGTCAGTTCTTGCCCGATCCCGTCGATCCCCAACTGATGCGCACGGTGCTCGCCACCGCGTCGCGCGCGCCGTCGGGCGGCAATCTGCAACCGTGGCACATCCACGTGGTGGGCGGCGAGCGGCTCGCGGCGTTCAAGTCGATCATGGCCGCGCGCATCGCCGAGGCGCCCGAGGGCGAGCGCGGCGAATACGATGTGTATCCGCGCGAACTCACGCCGCCGTATCGCGACCGGCGCTATCAGGTCGGCGAGGATCTGTATCGCAGCATCGGCATTGCGCGCGACGACCGGCCGGGCAGGCTGCGCCAGTTCGCGCGCAATTTCGCGTTCTTCGACGCGCCGCTCGCGCTCTTTTGCAGCGTCGACCGGCAGATGGGACCGCCGCAATGGTCCGATCTCGGCATGTTCCTGCAAACGGTCATGCTGCTGTTGCGCGAAGCCGGCTTGCATAGCTGCCCGCAAGAATGCTGGGCGCGCTATGCACAGACGGTCGGCGAATTTCTGGTGCTGCCGGACGAGCGCATGCTGTTCAGCGGCATGGCGATCGGCTATGAGGATGTCGCGGCGCCGATCAATCAGTGGCGTTCGGCGCGCGTGCCACTCGAAGCGTTTGCGCAATTCGACGGCATCTGACGATCTCGCCGCCGCGAACCGCGTTTTAAGCTATTTGAAAGCTGGTTGCGTCACATCGTGACGCATTGCTTCACAGCGCCGCGCGAATGCGCGCGGCGACGGCTTCCAGTTCTGCCTTGTCGGCCATGTCGCGCGCGTGCATGCGCAGTTCCTCGCCGTTGCGGCGCGGAATCAGATGGAAATGCACATGCGGCACGGTCTGGCCGGCAGCCGCGCCGTTGAACTGCGCGATCATCAGGCCGTCGGGCGTGAGTGCCTTGCGCAGCGCCGCGGCCAGCGTGTGCACCATCGCCATCGCCGCGCTCAGCGCTTCGGGCGACAGTTCGTAAATCTCTTCCGCGCCTTCCTTCGGCAACACCAGCACGTGGCCTTCCGACTGCGGCATCACGTCCATGATCGCGACGGCGGCGTCGTTTTCGGCCAGCTTGATGGAAGGAATTTCGCCGCGCAGCAGCTTCGCGAAGATGTTGTTGGTGTCGTATGCCATGGGTTGTCCTCGGGTTATTGCCTGGGTTTTCCTGCGTGATTGCTGGAGGCTTTCAGGCGGCTGTCGCAGCCGCAGCGGTCGATTATCGCCTGGCCGGGTGACGAAAGCGGTGTGTCGGTGTCCCTGCACTTTTTTTGAAGCGGGTGCATCATAGGGGTTCTCGCAGCGAGCGCGACGACGAAGTCTTGATAGCAACCTCTTGCATGTGGCCGGAGCGAGGCGCAGGGCGCCAGTGCCGGTCTTGACGGAGCACGTATGGCAACGACCGATCTCGAAGCAGCCCAACCCGCCCGCGAGGCCACCGGTTCGGGGGCCTGGCGATTTGCATCCCAACTCCTCGCGCGCGCCGACGTCAAGATGAACGGCACGCGCCCCTGGGACATGCGCATCCACGACAACCAGGTGCCCGAGCGGGTGCTGGCGCTCGGCAATCTGGGCCTCGGCGAAGCCTATATGGATGGCCAGTGGGATTGCGAACAACTCGACGAGTTCTTCGCACATGTGTTGCGGGCGCATCTGGATGATCAGATCGATCCCGCGCGCCTCGTCTTCCACGCGCTCCGGGCGCGCCTCATGAACCGCCAGACCGTGCGTCGCGTATGGAAGGTCGGTCAGCAGCACTACGATATCGGCAATGCGTTTTACGAGGCCATGCTCGACAAGCGCATGACCTACACCTGCGGTTACTGGTCGGGCGGCGCGAAAACGCTCGAAGAAGCGCAGGAAGCGAAGCTCGACATGATTTGCCGCAAGCTTGGCTTGCAGCCGGGCATGCGTCTGCTCGACATCGGCTGCGGCTGGGGCAGTCTCATGAAGTTCGCCGCCGAGCACTACGGCGTTGCATGCGTGGGCGTGACCATTTCGAAGGAGCAGGCCGCGCTGGGCGCCGCGCGCTGCGAAGGGCTGCCGGTCGAGTTTCGCCTGCAGGACTATCGTCTGCTCGACGAGAAGTTCGATCGCATCGCCAGCGTGGGCATGTTCGAGCACGTCGGGCCGAAAAACTACCGCACGTATATGGAAGTCGCGCATCGTTGTCTCGACAGCGAAGGCCTCTTCCTGCTGCACACGATCGGCAAGAACCGGCGCGACACCACGCCCGATCCGTGGATCGACAAATACATTTTCCCGAACGGCGAATTGCCGACCATCGGCCAGGTCGCCGATGCATCGGGCGGTTTGTTCGTCACCGAAGATCTGCATAATTTCGGCGCCGATTACGACCGCACGCTAATGGCATGGCACGCGAATTTCGAAGCCGCGTGGCCGCGTTTCGAAGCCGAAATGGGCCAGCGTTTCTATCGCATGTGGCGTTACTACCTGCTGTCGTGCGCGGGTGCGTTCCGTGCGCGCGATATTCAGCTCTGGCAATTCGTGCTGTCGAAAAATGGTCGGGTGGGCGGTTACGTGCGGCCTGAAATGCCGTCGGCGGAATAATCGAATGAAAAAAGGCCTTGAAACAAGGCCTTTTTTAATGCCGTCGCCTGATAAGTCATAACCGCGTGCGCGTTCATGGAATGCGCGACGCGGTTTTTTATTGCTCGCGCGTTTAGCGCATGACGGCCGCGACCGTTGCGATGCCGAGTATCGTCATCAGCACGGAAGCGCAGACGTGAATGACGATCTCGCCCGCCGCCCAGCCAAAGCGGCCGTTTTGCAGATGCGAAACCACTTCGGCGGAGAAGGTCGAAAAGGTCGAGAGGCCGCCCATGCAGCCGGTGATGACGAACAGACGCCATTGCGGCGAGACCTCGGGCAAACGCATGAACGCGGCGACCGCCACGCCAATGACGTAACCGGCGATCACATTGGACGCCAGCGTGCCGAGCGGCAACGAAGGAAACAGCGCGTTCAGCCGCAGGCCGAGCACCCAGCGCAGCAGCGAACCGAGCGCGCCGCCAATACCGACGGCGAGTATGGACAGATACATGTCAGGGGTCGTGGTGAGCGCAATGAAAGGCGCACACGGCTGGCGGCGAACGGTCTGTGCCGGCTGCCGGCGCGCTCCGGCCTGGACCCCGAAAGTGTAGCATCGCGCCGCAGGGCAGCAGGCGCTGCGCGGCGCGATGTGCGACTTGATGCGATGCTGCGCTTACACCATCACGCGAGTCCGCCGTTGGCGCGCAGCGTCTGGCCGTCGACCCAACCGCTGTCCGGCCCGGCGAGGAACGACACGACCGAGGCGATGTCCTCCGGCTGGCCGAGGCGTTCGAGCGGCGGCAGGCTCGCGAAATGGCGGATCTGCTCCTCGGTCTTGCCTTCAAGGAAGAGGGCGGTGGCAACCGGTCCCGGCGCGACGGCGTTGACCGTGATGCCGCGCCCGCGCAATTCCTTCGCGAACACGCGCGTGAGCGCTTCGACCGCATTCTTGGTGGCGTTGTAAATGCCGTATCCCGGCAGATTCAGCGCGAGCGCCGTCGTCGAAAAGTTGATGATGCGCCCGCCGTTCGCGAGTTTCGTGGCGGCTTCGCGCATCGTGTTCAGCGTGCCGCGCACGTTGATGTCGAACATCTCGTCGTAGAGCGCGTCGGTCGAATCGGCGAGCGTGACCACCTTCATCACGCCCGCATTGTTGACGAGCACCGTGGGTTGGCCGAGTTGCGCGATGGTCGTGTCGAACAGCGCGCGCACTTCGTCGGCCTTCGCGATATTGGCTTTCACGGCGATGGCGCGACCGCCCGCCGCCGTGATGGTGGCGACCAGCGCTTCGGCCTCGCGCGCGCTCGACGCATAGTTGACGACGACCGCGTGGCCGTCGCGCGCCAGCCGCTCGGCCACGGCGGCGCCGATGCCGCGCGACGCGCCGGTCACGATCGCCACGCCGCGCGTGCCGCTGTTTGAGGTCGTGGTTGCGTTGCTCATGCTCGATCTCCTTTCGATGGATGTCCGCCGCAGCGGGAATGGAGTCGATCATGCGGGAATTCGCGCCGCCGGTCATTGCGCGGCGGCGGGTTTCATCATTCCATTTCGATTAACAATCGATCGAGGGCGGACGCAGGTTAGCGAACGTATTTCATATCGTCACGTGCGCCTGCGAAGACGCTCAATACGCGATGCAGACCGATTTCGTCTCGGTGTACGCATCGATGATCGCGCGGCCATGTTCGCGTCCGATCCCCGACGACTTGAACCCGCCGAACGGCAGCGCGGGATCGACCATGTTGTGCGTATTCACCCAAAAGGTGCCCGCCTGCACGGCATCGACCACGCGCATCGCGCGATCGAGCTGATTGGTCCACACGCTCGCGCCCAACCCGTATTCCGAGGCGTTGGCGGCGTCGATCGCTTCTTCCACGTCGTCGTAGGGCATCGCCACGAGCACCGGGCCGAAGACCTCTTCGCGCACGACGGTCAGCGCACGATTGCCGGCGTTCGCGATCACGGTCGGTTCGACGAAAAAGCCCGCGCGCTGAGCGTCGCCGCCGCCTGCGAGAATCTCGCCGCCTTCCGCGCGGCCCTGCGCGATCATGGCCGCCACCTTGTCGCGATGACGCGCCGAAACCATCGGCCCCATCTGCGTGGCCGCCTCGAAGCCGGAGCCGAGCACCGTGTTGCGCGCGACGTCCGCAATGCCGCCGACGATCTCGTCGAAGCGCGCGCGGCACGTAGAGCCGCGAGCCCGCCGTGCAGACCTGGCCGTGATTGAAGAAGATCGCGCCCGCCGCGCCTTCGATCGCGCGCTGCGTATCGCAGTCGTCGAGCACGATCACGGGGCTCTTGCCGCCGAGTTCGAGCGAAACGCGCTTCAGATCGCTCGCGCATTGCTTGCCGATGATGCGGCCCACTTCGGTCGAGCCGGTGAACGTGACCTTGTCGACGTGCGGATGGCGCACGAGTGCTGCGCCCGCCGTCTCGCCCTGGCCGGTGACGACGTTGAACACGCCCGGCGGAAAGCCCGCTTCGTGCGCGAGTTCGGCGAGACGGATCGCGGTGAGCGGCGTTTCCTCCGCGGGTTTGAGCACGACGGTGCAGCCGCACGCGAGCGCGGGCGCGATCTTCCACACGGCCATCAGCAGCGGAAAATTCCACGGCACGATGGCGGCGACCACGCCCGCGGGCACGCGACGCGTGGAGGCGTTGTAGCGCACGCCCGGCGGAAACGCGAGCGAGAGATCGACCGTGCTGCCTTCGATCTTGGTCGCCCAGCCCGCCATGTAACGCAGCCATTGCACGCTGCCGCCCACTTCCAGCATTTTCGAAAAGCCCAGCAATTTGCCTTGATTGAGCGTTTCGAGCGCGGCGAGTTCGTCGCCGTTCTGCTCGATGAGATCGGCGAGCTTGAGCAACAGACGCTCGCGTGCGGCGGGCGGCAGGCGTCGCCACGTATCGGCTTCGAAGGCGCGGCGCGCGGCGCTCACGGCTGCGTCGATGTCGGCGTCGCCGGCGTCGGGAACCTGCGCGATTTCATGGCCGGTGGCCGGATTGAACACGGCGAAATGGCGGCCGTTGCCGCTCTCGACAAAGCGTCCGTCGACGAACATCTGCGTGCGGATCGTGTGTGTGAAATCCTGGCGGTCCATCTTGTCTCCTTGATTCGATGATGGGTTCAGCGAAGTTCGATTGCGCCGCGCGTGGCGAGCGCGGACGACGCGACGTATTGCGTCCCGGCGACGCGGCGATGGGCGAGTGCATACGCACAGGCGAGATTGAGCGCGCCGCCGAGCAAGTAAAGCGCGTAGAAGCCCTGGCCGAAGCCCCAGGACGTCGTGGCGAGCGCTGCGCCCGCGAGCATGCCGCCGTGATGAACCACGCCCGGACAACCCGCGTGCGCGGCGCGCTGCATGCGTGACGCGCGGATGAGCGCGGGCAGCGTGAGCGCATCGAGCAGCGCGAAGGCGGGCGCGGCGAAAACGGTCCAGGCGGAAAACGCCGCGAGCGTGAGCGCGGCGAGTAACGCGCCGCGCACGACAAAGAGTGCGAGCAGCGTGTGCCGATGATCGGCGCGATCCGCGATCAAACCGAGCGTCGCGACGAGGCAGAGCGAAATAGCGGCGTGCGAAAGCGAGAACGGTCCGGAGCCGCAGATCGAAAAGAATTGAAAGCGGGCGAGCACGCCGCTCGACAAACCGGCAAGCAACGCGGCGGCCAGCATGGCTGCGTTGCTGCGCAACGCGCTATTCACCTCGCTGCGTCTAATTTTATGATTGGGAATCCTTGGTAAATTTTTAAATTGCGAGAAATTCACCATCGGAGTAAGCAGTGAAACGCCAAACAAAATCAATATCGCCGCTTGACCGATCGATATGGAATTCGCCTGCGCCGAAGCCGCGCTTATCGCGAGCATCGTTGTCGCGAGCGCGGTGGCGATGGGCGTAATGGACGTAATGGACGTAATGGGCCGCGTTGCGAATCGCCGCGCCAGCATAGCGGGCAAGCACGCCATCGCCGCAAGCGCAAGCCCGCTGGCGGCGAGCGCGCCGGTTTGCGTGCCCGCGCGCATCGCCGTCGCCATCACGCCCGCCGCCAACGCGGCCGCGCCGCCCGTCACGGCGCACCACGCGCGCGCAGCGGCGAGCGTGTCGCGAACGTTCATGCCCGGGAGGCGGCGCGCGCGTGGCTGCATGGTCCGCTTACTTCTTGCTGCCGCAGCAGGTGGGGGCGCTGTCCGGCGCGCCGTCCTGCACGCTATGCGGATCGCGTCCGCCTGGCAGATCCATCGCCGGATTACCGTCGAAGAAGTTATTCGGCTTGAGCATGAATCCCGCGTATTCCACCGGCATCACCGGGAAATCCTCGGGCTTGCAAACGTGCGTATGACCGAAGCTGTGCCACAGCACGATGTCCTCGTTTTCGACGTTGCGATTCGCCTCGATATAACGCGGCAGACCGTCGCCGCCCGCATGCTGATTCGGATAGTCGCCGCTCGCATAGCGTTGCGTGGTGTCGTACGGCGTGACCCATACGTGACGCGTCGCGAAGCCGCCGCGCTGGCGTACCTTCGAGTTCGGATCGGCGAGCATTAGCGGCGAGTCGTTGACGATCAGCTTGTAGCCAGGATTCGCACCCACGCGGTTTTTCACGTTCGGATTCACGACTTTCCAGAAGCGGCCGGTCTGACCGCTCGCATTGCGCGCCGCTTCCTGCTCGGTTTTCAGCACGCGCTTCGTGGTGTCGAATACATTGCCGTACGGATTGCCTTCGCCCATCGGACGCGGCACGAATTCATGCTCGGTCACGGCGTTCTTTTCGCCGTCGACCATCATGTGCAGGCGCGCGTTGAAGAAGTGCTGATGCGTCGGGCCGCCGAGATTTTCGGTGACCATGCCGCCCCACGGATACGAGCCGCCGTCGGCAACTGCCGAGGTCTGGATAATGCCCGTGAGTTTGCATTCGAGCTGAATCGTGCCGTCCTGATAGAAGTACCAGTAAAAACCGTAATCGTAATTGCCGACCGTTGCGAAGAACGAAATCACGAGGCGGCGCGAGCGGCGCATTTCGAATACGCCGGTGCGGAATTCATAATGCTTCCAGAGCGTGCCGTAATCTTCTTCGTGCAGACAGACAGCGTTTTTCATCGTGAAGCTATTGCCGAAATCGTCGGCGGACGGAATGTCGAAATAGCGGATCGTGCCCAGACAATCGCAACCGAGTTCGAGCTGATTCGCGAGTTTGCCGAGGCCGTATTCGCCCGCGTCGAACGCGCTTTTCCAGTAGTGATTCGTGGTGGGATCGGAGTAGGGCACGCACATCTCCGTCACGCTCGCGCGATAGATGATGGGGCGCGGCGCATGCTTGCCGTCGTCCCATGTGATCTGATTCAGCACGAGACCTTCGCGCGGCGTGAAGCCCACGCGGAAGCTCCAGTTTTGCCATTTCACCTGCCAGCCGTCGATGGTGAAACTCGGACCTTCGGGCTGGCTGATCGACAGCGGTTTGACCGTGTCGCGCGGCTCGCCGAGACTCGGCGTGTCGTAGTTATGCTTTGCGCGCGGAATTGGAATGATGCGGCCGTCGTCGACGAGTTCGATGACTTTCTGTTCGAGCAGATCGACTACCGCGACCACGCCTTCGATCGGATGCGCATAGCCGTTGTCGCTCACGTGCTCGCGGTAGTAACTCACGCAGCGCACGAGGCGACGGCCGCCTTCGTTGGGGCGATCGAACGCGCCTGCCGAAAACGGGTCCACCTGCACGCGTTCGAGATCGTCTTCGGTGAGGCCGCGCTTGAGCACGGCTGCGCGCCACGCCGGATCTTCCTTAACGATGCGCTCGGCATTGATGAAGTCTTCGATCATCACGGGCGGCTGACCGAACGGCGCGCTTTGCAGTGCGAGCGGCGTGCGCGATTCCACTTTCTTCTCACGCAGATCGACGACGAATTCGATCGTTTGCGCGCGTGTGCGATCGATGGCGATCACAAACGCGCGGCGCGGAAAATAATCGCCTTGCTGCCAGGCCAGCACTTCCGCTTTGGGCGGATCGCGCAATTCGGTCACGGGAAAGCGGCCAAATTCGTCGAGCTGTTCGGCGGCTTTCACGATGTCACAGGCGAGCTGCATTTCGGCGAGGCTCAGCGGGTCGAGCGGATGCGAATTCGAGGTCGTGTTCATAAGCATTTCGTAAGGATGTCGTTGAGCCGGAACAGCGCCGCCTGCATCGCGAGAAACCCTGTATGAAGTGCTGAATGCAGGGTGATTCGAGTGGCGATGCCGTGAGCGATGTCGTGCATCCATCGTAGAAACGCCGTATTTTTTTCGCGCTTGCAGAACGCGCCAAAGGGGCGATAGAGTGCGCCATACGCAGAGCGAACGAAGCTGTCAGGCGAACGGAGCGAGACATGAAAAGAGTGCCGGTGAACAGCGGTTATCCGATGATTCGCGGCGCCGTGATGGGTCCCATCGTGCGCGCGCTCGACGCCGCGGGCGCCAATTGCGACGCGCTGCTCGACGAGTTCGGCTTGAGCCGCCGACAGTTGTCGGACCCTTATGAAATCCTGCCGCTGGGGCGTTATGTCGAGGTGTTCGAACGCGCCGCGCAGGTGCTCGACGAGCCGTGGCTCGGGCTGCGTCTGGGCAACGAATTGCAGCTCACGGAACTCGGTCCGGCCGGGCTCGTGTTCATGTCGTCGCCGACGCTCGGCTCCGCAATCCGTAGATTCACCGATGCGTTGGCCTCATGGCAAAGCGCCACGCTCGTCGACCTCGTGAGCGACAATGAATGGCCGATGTGGAGCTATCGCATCGCGCATGCGAACATCTGGCCACGTCGTCAGGATGCCGAATACAGCGTGAGCGCGATGTGCCACATGATTCGCCTCGTGCGCGGCGCGCAATGGACGCCGGTCGAGATCCATTTCGAGCACGCCGCGCCCGCCGATATCAAACCCTATATGCGGATTTTCCGCGTGCCGGTGCGTTTTCAGCAGCCTGCGAGCGGTGTGGTCCTGCATCCGCACGATCTCGACGCGCCGCTCAAAAGCGCCGACACCCAGCTTGCGCGCCTGATGGAGCGTCACGCCACCGACCTCATTTCGCGCGATACCGTGCCCCATAATCTCGTCGATCAGGTTCGCGATCTCGTCACGCGGCGACTCGCGCGCGAGAAACTCGTGGTGGCCGATATCGCACGCGACCTCGGACTTTCGAACCGCTCCTTGCAGCGCCATCTCGCGGAGGCGGGCACCTCCGTGCGCGAGATCATTCGCGACGAGCGCCAACGCAGCGTGGCCGTGCTGCGCGATCAGGAAGGCATGACGAACGCAGCGGTCGCGCGCGCCGTTGGTTATGCCGACGCCACCGTGCTCTGGCGCGCCACGCGCAACTGGGCGCGGCCGGAAAAATAGCGACCGTCCGCGAATCGCCGCGCGCTTACAAATAGAAAGCTATGCCGGCGCGAGCGGCGTTCGACCGCTCCGTTCATTGATTCGTCATCCGAATCAAATTCGGAATTTTTGCCTCGTTAAGTAAAAACCCGCAGGGGTGTTGGCGCACTTTATCGAAAATTTGGCGCGGAAAGCCAGGTCGCCGGATTTTTTAGCTGCCTACCATGCGCTCCAATCGATTCACGAAATGGCATCGCGAATGCCGTCCGCGAGATTCGATTCCCCGAGCGCCAGGGCACGCGGTTCCCATCGTGTCGAATGGCGAATGACAGTCCAGACACCAGCAGAGGCAACGATGAACGAACCGTTTTCAACCGCCGGCCTCGTCGGCGATGACGCCGCAGACGCCTCGGCGCCGCAGCGCAGCCGCCTCGGCCTGTGGCAGATCGTGTTTCTCGTGATTTCGGCGGCCGCGCCACTGACCGGCATGCTCGGCGCGGTGCCACCGGCCATCAGCCTCGGCAATGGCGCGGGCATTCCGGGCGCGTTCGTGATCGCGGGCGTGGTGCTGCTCGTGTTCAGCGTGGGCTTCGCCTCGATGAGCCGCCACATCGTGCGCGCCGGTGCGTTTTACGCCTACATCACGGCGGGTTTCGGGCGACCGCTCGGCATGGCGGGCGCGCTCGTCGCGCTGCTGTCGTACACCTGCATCCAGATCGCGCTCTACGGCCTGTTTGGATTTTTCTGCACGGTGGTACTCGGCCCGATGCTGCATAGCGCGCTGCCGTGGTACGCGTATTCGCTCGCTTGTCTTGCCATCGTGCAGATCACGGGATTGCGCGGCATCGATCTCAACAGCCGCCTGCTCGGCGTGCTGATGTGCCTCGAAATGGGCATTCTGCTCGTGCTCTCGCTCGCCATCGTGACGCATCACGGCGGCCCCGATGGACTCACGCTCGAACCGTTCGCGCCGAAGCACGTTTTCAGCGGTCATATGGGCATTGCGGTGATGTTCGCGCTCGCGTCGTTCATCGGTTTCGAGGCGACGGCCATCTACGGCAAGGAGTGTCGCGATCCGAAAATCACGGTGCCGCGCGCGACCTATGTGTCGGTGTCGTTGATTCTGGTGTTCTTCGCGTTCGTTACGTGGGCCATCGTGTGCGCATACGGCTTGAAAGACGTGGCCGATGTCGCGACGAAACAGCCTGGCGATTTTTGGTTCATGCAGTCGGCGAAATATCTCGGCGGCACGATGACGACCGCGATGAGCCTGTTGCTGCTCTCCAGTATTTTCGCGAGCCTGCTGTCGTTTCATAACACGATCGTGCGCTACATTCACGCGCTGTCGGTCGAAGGTCTGCTGCCCGCGAAACTCGATCGCCTGCATCCGAAGTACGGTTCGCCGTATCTCGCGAGCTATCTGCAAACGCTCTCGGTACTGGCGCCGATCGGCATCTTCGTGATGGTGGGCGCGGACCCGTTCAATATCGTCTTTAGCTGCACGTCGGCGTTGGGCACGATCGGCATCGTGATGTTGCAGGCGGTGACGAGTTTCGCGGTGGTCGCGTATTTTCGCGCGACGAAAAAGGACACGCGCTTCTGGCACGCACTCGCGGCGCCGGTGCTGGGCGGCATCGGGCTGTTGTGGATCGGCTTCGTGCTGATCGGCAATCTGGACGCGCTCTCGGGCTCCGATAGCGCCATCGTGCGCGCGTTTCCGTGGATCGTGCTCACGGTCGCCGTGCTCGGCATCGTGCTGGGCTTCGCGCTCAAGCGCGCGCGGCCCGACATCTACGCGCGCTTCGGGCAGTAGCAGGCAGGGCGAGGGCGCGTTCCCCGCGCCTCGCTGAAGGCTTCATTCAGCACTACCTCCAGCAGTCAACTCTGGCAGCAGCTACGCGGGCGGCGCGTGCGAACGACGCGCGCCGTGGCCCGGTCGCGTCCGGCGCATGACGGCCCGCGCGATCTCTCACTTCAAAAAGACAACGACATGGCAGATCTTTTCGTCAAGCGCGCGGCGCTGGCGCTGGCTTCGTGCACCCTCGCGATCGGCGCACACGCGCAATCTTCCGTCACGCTGTACGGCACCGTGGATGCGGGCATCGTCTATTCGACGAACCAGCAAACCACGCACGCCGATGGCAGCACCGACGGCCACTCGAACTGGCAACTGGGCGGCGGCAATCTCGTGCCGTCGCGCTGGGGTCTCACAGGCAGTGAAGACATCGGCGGCGGCACGACGGTGAATTTCACGCTGGAAAACAGCCTGCTTACGCAGAACGGCGCAATGCTGCAAAGCGGCACGCTGTTCAACCGCAATGCGTGGGTGGGCGTCGCGAACGCGAACTACGGCACGCTCACGCTGGGGCGTCAGTACGATCCGTTCTCCGATTACCTGGGTGCGTATGCATCGAGCAATAACTGGGCAACGCTTTACGGTTCGCATTTCGGCGATGTCGATAACCTCAACGAAGCGTTCAATTTCAATAACTCGATCAAATATCTGAGCCCGAGTTTCGGCGGCCTGACCGTGGACGGCTTGTTCAGTCTCGGCGGCATCGCCGGTGACTTCTCGCGCAATCGCGGCTGGTCGCTCGCGGCCAATTACACGCACGGTCCGCTGTCGCTGTCGGCGGGCTATCTGCAATTGCACAATCCCTTGCAGGCGGCATTGGGCGGGGAGAGCGGCTATATCGGCGATTTCAGTTGCGCGAATGCCGACGCCTCGTATTGCGAATTGCAGAATGCGCAGAAGATCGATATCTGGGGCGCGGGCGGTTCGTACGTCGTCGGTCCGGTGACGGTGGCGCTGAGCTATACGCACACGCGGCTGTCGCAAAGTCAGTACTTCGCCAGCGCCGCGCAACCGCAAGGCGCGAATATCTCATTCGATATCGCGGAGTTGAATACGATGTGGCAATACTCGCCTGCGCTGCAATTCGGCTTTGCGTATATTTTCAACGACGCCCATCCGGGCGACAGTTCGTCGACGCGCGTGCATCAGATCAATCTCGGCGCAGTCTACAACCTCTCCAAGCGGACCGCGCTCTATGCGGTGGCGATCGGCCAGAAGTCGTCGGGGGCGGGCATCGGGATCGACGCATCGACTGGCGCATCGCGCAATCTCGCGCAGATTCCGAACCTCGTGAATTCGGACACCGACAAGCAACTCGCAGTGATCGCCGGGATTCGCCACAACTTCTGAGCGAGGGCGCGCACGGGCGCGTTGCGTTGCACCGCGCAAAAAAAGCGCGGGGCAGGCCGGACAAGCGGGGCAAGCGGGGCGGCGCCTGGCCGCTTCGCGCGCCCGGCGGGCGGATCGGCGCTAAAATGAACCGGTCCGCTTTCCGCGTGAGCCCTCGCATGAAAGTTGCCCTGTTCATCCCGTGTTTCATCGACGCGTTCTACCCCGAGGTGGGGATCGCCACGCTCGAATTGCTGGAGCGGTTCGGCTGCGAGGTCGACTATCCGCTGGAGCAGACCTGCTGCGGCCAGCCGATGGCCAACAGCGGCGCTCAGGCCGACGCCGCGGGCGCGGAACGCGTGTTCGTGCGCGCCTTCGCGGGCTACGATCATATCGTCGGGCCGTCGGCGAGCTGCGTGAACCACGTGCGCGACCATCTCACCGCCATCGAGCAGACCGACGAAGTGCGCCGCGTGCGCGCCAACACTTACGAGCTGGTCGAATTCTTGCACGACGTGCTCGGCGCACGCGATTTTCCGTGGGCCGAATTCCCCTGGCGTGTGGGCTTGCACAATAGCTGCAGCGCGCTGCGTCATCTGCACGAAGCGTCGATGTCCGAAATCGCCGGCGCGCCGTTTTCGAAACCGCTCGCACTGCTGCAACACATCAAGGGCATCGAGTTCGTGCAGCCTAAACGCCCCGACGAATGCTGCGGTTTTGGCGGCACGTTCGCGGTGACCGAAGAAGCGGTCTCGGTACGCATGGGCCAGGACAAGATCGTCGATCACGTGAGCGCGGGCGCACAGTACATCGTCTCGGGCGACATGTCGTGCCTCATGCACCAGCAGGGCTGCGCGGAGCGTATGAAGGCCGACGTGCGTTTCATCCACATCGCCCAGGTGCTCAACGGAGCGCGCGCATGAGTGCCGGTTCCCCCACGAGGACGAATCCGAATCCGAGCGTGAGCCCGCTCGAACCGCCGCGTCAAGCCAACGCGAACTCTGGAAAGCGCGTCGAGCACGCGAAACTCGCGGGCTCGTTTCTCGCGCATCCCGAACATGTCGACTTTCACGACAAACGACTCTGGGATCTGCGCACGAAACGCGACGCCCAGGCGCACGCAATTCCCGAATGGGAAACGTTGCGCACGCTCGCTTCGCAGATCAAGGCGCACACGCTTTCGCACCTGGCCGATTATCTCGACCAGTTCACGCGCGTGGCCGAAGCGAATGGCGTAAAAGTCCATTTCGCCGATACGGCGGGCGAGCATAACGAAACGGTCTTCCGCATTCTCAGCGAACGCGGCATTACGGCGCTCGTGAAAAGCAAGTCGATGCTCACCGACGAATGCGAGATGCGCCCTTATCTGGAGCAGCGCGGCATTGCGGTGATGGAAACCGATCTCGGCGAGCGTATCCAGCAACTCGATCAACAGCCGCCGAGCCATATCGTCGTGCCGGCCGTGCACAAATTGCGCGACGACGTGGCCCAGGTCTTCGGCCGTACGATCGGCACCGATCCGCACAACAACGATATTCATTATCTGGCCGAAAGTCAGCGCATGAATACGCGTCCGTGGTTCGTGCGCGATCGCACGGCGGGCATGACGGGCTGCAATTTCGCGGTGGCGGAAACCGGCACGGTGGTGGTGTGCACGAATGAAGGCAACGCCGATCTCTCGGCCAATGTGCCGCCCATTCATATTGTGTCGATGGGCATCGAGAAACTGATTCCGCGTCTGTCCGATCTCGGTGTGTTTATCCGCATGCTTTCGCGCAGCGCGCTCGGCTCGCCGATCACGCAATACACCTCGCATTTCCGTGCGCCGCGCGAAGGCGCCGAACTGCATTTCGTGCTTGTCGATAATGGCCGCAGCGCGCGGCTCGCGATGCCCGACTTCTGGTATTCGCTCAAATGCATTCGCTGTGGCGCGTGTATGAATACGTGTCCGGTTTATCGGCGCAGCGGTGGGCTGTCTTATGGCAGCACCTACGCGGGACCGATCGGCGCGATCATCAATCCCACCTTCGATCTGAAGCGATTCAGCGCGCTGCCGTTCGCGTCCACACTCAACGGCAGTTGCACCAATGTGTGCCCGGTGAAAATCAATATTCACGAACAGATTTATCAATGGCGCGAAGTGATCGCCGCTCAACATGCGGTGCCGTTCGTGAAGCAGGAAGTGCTCAAAATGGCGGGCAAACTACTCGCGAGCCCGAAGCTCTATCGCACGGCCGTGAGTTCGCTCGATGGCGCGCTGCGACGCCTGCCGAATTTCGTGCTGTATAACCCGCTGAATATCTGGGGACGTCAACGCACGCTGCCGCAGGCGCCATCCACGACGTTTCATGCGTGGTATCGCAAACACCGTGGCAAGGGAGGCGGCGATGGCCAGTCGTGAGACCTTTCTGGCGCGCGTGCGCGCGGCGCAACCGGCCGCCGAACCGCTGCCCGAAGTGCCGGGCTTCGATGCGCCGCCGGGCGATGTGCGCGAGCGTTTCGTCGCAAGTCTGGCGCTGATGGGCGGAAAGACCGCACAAGTTGCATCGGGCGGCGAGGTGCTCGCGCAGATTCAGGCGCGCTTCGGCGCGAACGTGTCCATCGTGTCCAGCGCGCCGGAAGTGCCCGGCACGCGCGCGATCGATGCACATACGCCGCCTGCCTCGCTCGAAGACGTGCAGGTGGGCGTGGTGCGGGCGCGCTTCGGCGTGGCGGAAACGGGTTCGGTGTGGCTGAGCGAGCGCGAATACGGCGTGAACGCGCTCGGCTATCTCGTGCAGCATCTTTATGTGCTGCTCGATCCCGCTGCGGTCGTGGCGGGTTTGCAGGGCGCGTATTGGCGCGACGACTTCCGTCACGCGCGTTACGCGGTGCTGGTCACGGGCCCGTCCGCGACCGCCGATATCGAGGGCGTGCTCATTCAGGGCGCGCAAGGGGTGAGATCGCTGACCGTCGTGTGGTTGCCCGCGCCGTGACGGTGCCGCGCGCGCTCGACACGCACGACATCGAGGCGATCTCGCAAGCCGGGCAGTCACGCGAGCGACGATGGTCATCCACATTCTTCTACTGAGCGGTTTTCTGCTGGCGAGTATCGCGCTGGTGCAAGCCGTGAGTCTGCGATTCGCGCTGTCCGAATCCGTGCTGCTCGCGGCGTGGGGTTTCGCGCTGGGCGGCATCTATATGGCGAGCGGCGATCTGTGGCCGCAACTCGCGTCGAGCTTCGTCACGCCCGCGCTCGAGCCGCGCCTGCCGCCCGAAGCCTATCTCTGGATCTTCCTGCCGCTGCTGCTGTTCCAGGCCGCGCTCAGCGTGAACGTGCGCGAGATGCTCGGCGACGCCGCGCCCATCCTGCTGCTCGCGGTCGTCGCCGTGTTCGTGGCGACGGCGATGGTCGGCGGCGGCATCGGCCTCACGGGACTCGGGCCGGTCACCGACGGCCTGTTGCTCGGCGCGATGGTCGCCACCACCGATCCCTCGGCGGTGCTCGCCGTGTTCCGCGAAGTGGGCGCGCCCGCGCGCCTCGTGCGCCTCGTGGAAGGCGAGAGCCTGCTCAACGACGCGGCCGCGATCGCCATCGCGAGCGTGCTGATTGCCGCCATCACCGGTGACGCCGCCGCGGCAACGGCGAGCGCCGCGCTGCGCACGCTCGCCGTCGAACTCGTTGGCGGCCTCGCGGTGGGCGCGCTGGCCGGACGCGCCGTCGCGTATCTGCTGCCGAATCTGGGCGGCGAGGGCAAGGCCGAAATCTCGCTGAGCTTCGCACTGCCGTATCCGCTCTATCTGCTCGCCGATCAGGTGCTGCACGTGTCGGGGGTGGTGGCGGTGGTGGCGGCCGGCCTCGTTATCAGCGGGCTGGGGCGCACGCGTCTGTCGCCGCGTAACTGGGAGCATCTGCAACTGATCTGGGAACAGGTCGCGGCGATGGCGGGCGCGGCGATCTTTTTGCTCGCGGCCATGCAGATTCCCGCCACCTTGAGCGCGGCGCACTGGGGCGATCTGCTCGCGCTCGTGGTGGTTGTGATCGCGGCGCTGCTCGCGCGCCTCGTGGTGGCGTTCGGCATGCTGCCGCTGTTGAGCAAGCTGAAACTCACCGAGCCCGTGAGCGCTGCCTACAAACTCGTGATCGCATGGGGCGGATTGCGCGGCGCGGTCACGCTCGTGCTCGCGCTCGGTCTCGCACAGAATGAAGCGCTGCCCGAGAGCACGCGCCGCTTCGTGGCGATCCTCGCGACCGGTTTCGTGCTGGTGAGCCTGATCGTCAACGGCTCGTCGCTGAAACTGCTGATCAAGCGGCTCAAACTCGATCTGCTCTCGCCGCAAGAGACCGCATTGCAGCAGCAAGCGGTGCAGCTTTCGTCGATCCGCGTCTCCGAGGAAGTGCATGCGGCGGCCCGCACGTTCCGCATTTCCGATGTGATCGCCGACGAAGCGTGCAGCACGTTCCGCCGCAGCATCGACCTCTGCACGACGGCTTTCGATATCGAAGTGGCGCTGTCCGAGCGCGAGCGTCTGGCGATCGGGCTCGTCACGCTGGCGTCGAAAGAGCGCGATCTGATTCCGCGCTATGGCAGCGGCATCATCACGGTCCGCAATCTGGATGCGATGATGCAGAACACCGACGCCATGATCGAGGAGTCGCGCGTGTCGGGCCGCATCGGCTATCAGCGCGCGGCAGCACGCATTCTCGAAGATACGCCGGGCCTGCGTCTCGCGCGTTTCGTCGCGCGCTGGGTGCATATCACGCAGCCCTATTCGGATGCGCTCGCGGACCGTTTCGAACTCTTGATGTGCCGGCGCGTCGTGCTGCACGAGTTGTACGCGTTCTCGGAAACGAGCCTGACGCCGCTGCTCGGCGCGCGGCTCGCGAAGCTGCTGGGCACCATCCTGAAGGGGCGCATCGAAGCGGTGGAGCGTGGGCTCGATGAAGTGCGCGCCTGCTTTGGACATGGCGCCGACGTGCTGGAGCGCCGCATGATGTTGCTGTACGCGCTGCGCGAAGGCCGCGCGCGCGTGGTGGCGATGTACGAGGACCGCTCGATCTCGAAGGAGATCTACGATTCGATTCGCCGCGAGCTGGACGTGGCGTGGAAGCTCGCGGTGCCGCGCGCGCATCCGGGCGTGCTGCTGCCTTCGGAGGCGGCGCTCGCGCACGAGGACGCCACGCCGATTTCGATCGACGAAGCCGGTGCGTCGCGCGACGCGGCGGCGGCACGCAGCGAGTCCGTCGAGCAGGCGCCGCGCGAGGAAAGCGCGCATGAAGGCACGAATGAAAGCGCGCATGAAAGCGCCCCCGAACAGCGAGCCGCGCCATGACCGAACTCGGCTACGCGGCGCTCGTCTTCGTGCTGCTGCTTGGCGGCACCGGCCTGGGGGTGTTGCTCAAGCCTCTGCTGCCCGAGGAACATCGCAAGCACGAGACCGTGCAGCTCGTGCAACTCGTTGTCGGCATGCTCGTGACGTTTGCGGCGCTGGTGCTGAGTCTGCTCACCGCATCGGCGAAAACGAGCTACGACACCGCCACCGACGACATGCGCGCCTACGCGGCGGACCTGATCCAGCTCGACTCGCGTCTGCGCGATTATGGCGACGGCGCGGACGCCGCGCGCAACGCGCTGCGTGTCTACACCGCGGCGGCGATCGCGTCGACGTGGCCGCAGGAGAGCGCGCCGCCGGGCGATTATTATCCGCGCGTGCCAGGCGCGCGCGACGGCGAGCTGGAGAGCACGCAACTCGGCGCGATGCTCAACACGGTCGGTCATCAGATCGCGCTGTTCGATCCGCATGACCGCTATCAGGCGGCGCTCGCGACGCGCCTCGTCGATCTGTTCGGACGCGTGCGCGACACGCGCTGGCGACTGATCGAGGAGGCGCACGGCACGATCTCACGGCCGTTCTTCGCCATGCTCACGCTTTGGCTCATGCTGATCTTTCTGAGCTTCGGACTGGTCGCGCCACATAACTCGCTGGCCGCCGTGATGATCGTGCTGGGTGCGGTGTCGATCTCGTCGTCGGTGTATGTGATCGTCGATCTCGATACGCCGTTCACGGGGCAGATCATTATCGCCAGCGATGCCATGCGCGACGCGCTCCGGCACATGAACGTGCCGCGCGATCCCGGCGTGCTGCTGCCGCGTGCGCAGTAACGTCCCTGGTAACGCGCGCAGCGACGTGCGGCATTGCGCTAGACTCGCGCATCGCATCGGATCGATGTGATCGGGAAACCGGCAAACAGGAACAGGAGTTCACCGATGCT
The DNA here is from genome assembly GCF_900109265.1 of Paraburkholderia tropica. Classification (GTDB taxonomy): domain Bacteria; phylum Pseudomonadota; class Gammaproteobacteria; order Burkholderiales; family Burkholderiaceae; genus Paraburkholderia; species Paraburkholderia tropica. The sequence continues at coordinate 137,633 of NZ_FNZM01000017.1, read as the reverse complement.
GCGCAAGACACTCAACGCATCGCGATTGCAGGACGAGGTGAAGCGCCGCCTTCAGCGCTTGCAGGAAGTGGTGGAGGACGGCGTGAAGATCGTCGTGCCGCGTCCGCAAATTCAGGCCGTCGACCGCACGGGCTGCAACTGGACGATGAAGCACTTCGGCAATGCGGCGGGCTTTGAAGCGAGCATCGCGGGCGTGCTCGCGCAGGTGCAGAAAGCGTACAACCTCGCGGAAGGCGACGAAGCAGCGGACGCCACCGAAGGGGAGGAAACGCCGCGCCGTGCAGCGGCCGATCCATTCGGCGGCGCGGGCACATCGAATGCACCCCTCAATCCGTTCGGCGACACGACGCGCGCCGCGAAGGCGAATCCGTTCGGCGATGCCACGCCCGCGAAGTCGGGCGGCGATCCGTTCGGCGCGCCGCCGGCTCCCGATGACGAAGCGAACGAGCCGCCGCGCAAGCGCCCGGCGAACCCGTTCGGCGACTGAGGCCGCCTAGCTTTCCGGCGTGGCCGTCTTGCGCGGACGGCGCGGGCGCGCCGGGGTCTTCTTCGGCGCCTTCTTGCTGGGCGCGGCGGCTTGCGCAGACGCGGATTCGGCCGGCTCGGCCGCTGATTCCGGCGCGCCGTCGTGCGTAACGTCGTGCACGGCCTCGGCGGTTTCTACAGCCTCAACAGCCTCAACAGCAGGCTTCGCGGCCTTCTTGCGCGCCGTGCTCTTGCGCGAAGCGGTCTTGCGGGCGCGACGGGGCGCTTCGGGCTCGGCTTCGGCCTGAGCTTGCGGCGCGTCAGCCGTATCGACGTCGAAAGGCGGCACTTCGAACAGCGGCATCGCCGCGTCGTGACGGCGCGTGTCGGCGAACAGGTCGCCGTGCTGCGTGTCGGCTTCGAACACCTGCACGTCTTCGCGCTCGCTCGCTTCGAATGCCACCGCGGCGTCGTTCGATTCATTCGCATGATTCGACTCGCGCGCCTCGTCGCCCTGAGCCTGCGCGTTGCGGCCATTGCGGCGACCCTTGCGGCGCGAGCGCGATTCGTCGTTGCGCGGTGCGGGCGTTTCCTCGGCAGCGGGCGTCGTAGCGGCCGTGGTGGCGCTCGTGAACGCCGCAGGCGTGCCCGCCACCGCCGGCGGGCTCGTGCGCGTCACGTAAGTGCCGGACTTCTCGTCGCGGCCCACTTCGAGCAGGCCGCGCGCCTGCGCTTCCTCCAGCAGATTGCCGAACGCGCGAAAGCCGTAGCGCGCCTCGTTGAAGTCCGGACGGCGGCGCTTGATCGCGCTCTTGAGCACCGAGGCCCAGATCTTGCCGCTGTCGCCGCGCTCGTAACCGAGCGCATCGAGCGTTTCCACGGTGAGCGCGATGGCCTTGGCCTTGCGCTCCTCGCCGCGCTCCTCGGCGCTCTCCGGCTTTGCCTGACGCTCGTCGCCGCCCTGGCGCTTCGCGTTCGCGCCGCCGTCGCGGCCCTTGCCGCGCGACTGCTGTTCGCGCACGAGTTCGCGCACCAGATCGTCGTAAAAAATGAATTCGTCGCAATTGGCGACCAGCAGGTCGGACGTGGAGTGCCGCACGCCCACGCCAATCACTTTCTTCGCGTTCTCCCGCAGCTTCGAGACGAGCGGCGAGAAGTCGGAGTCGCCGCTCACGATCACGAACGTGTCGACGTGCGATTTCGTATAGCAGAGATCGAGCGCGTCCACGACGAGGCGGATATCGGCGGAATTCTTGCCCGACTGGCGCACGTGCGGGATTTCGATCAGCTCGAAACTCGCTTCGTGCATCGAGGCCTTGAAGCCCTTGTAGCGTTCCCAGTCGCAATAGGCCTTCTTCACGACGATGCTGCCCTTGAGCAGCAGGCGCTCGAGCACCGGCTTGATATCGAAGCGGTCGATCTTCGCGTCGCGCACGCCGAGCGCGACGTTCTCGAAGTCGCAGAACACCGCCATGCTGACGTTTTCCTGAGGGGAGGCCATGTGATTCGTTTGTTCCATCTACGGTACGAACGTACATGATAGCCCCTCGCGGCCAGGCGGGCTGAAAACCGGCAACCGGCCACCCGCGATCAAGACGATTTCGATCTCGATCGCCCGCCGATCCGCGCTCGACGAAACCCCTCGCAGTTCATATGTGAAACGCCGCGCGCGCGATGGAGTCCGTTGCGCGCGCAAGCATGCTGCGTTTCTGTGGTTTTTGCACGAACGTGCCTGAAAGGCCGGTTTTTTCATGGTTTGGTCACACACGCTACCTAAGCTTGCGCGGCCCATTCACTCAGCGTCGGATGGGTACCAAAAAAATCGATAACGACTCGACACAACAGAGGACTCCCATGGCTGTTTGCTTCAAGGGCAAATTCGGCGCGTTTTGCGCGACCGTCTTCGCCGCGCTATTCGTTGCGCTTTTCGTGAGCGCGTGTGGCTCGTCGGTGAATTCCACCGTCGCGGGCACGACCCAGCAGATTCGTCACGTGTTCGTGATCACGCTCGAAAACGAGAACTACACGACGACGTTCAGCTCGACCACCAAGGCGCCGTATCTGGCGAATACGCTGACTTCGCAGGGCGCGCTCGTGCAGCAGTATTACGGTACGGGCCACGTCAGCCTCGACAACTATATTTCGATGATCAGCGGTCAGTCGCCGACGCTGCAGACCGATAACGACTGCACGACCTACGAGGACTTCAGCCTCACGGGCATGACCTCGGACGGTCAGGCTATCGGCACGGGCTGCGTGTATCCGGCCAGCGTGAAGACCATCGCCGACCAGCTCACGGCCGCGAACCTCACGTGGAAAGGCTACGAAGGCGACATGGGCAACGACCCGGCGCGCGAGGCGGCGACCTGCGGCCACCCGACGCTGAACACCACCGACCTGACGAACACCCAGGAAGCCCCGAACGCCACCACGCCGCTGGGCGACTCGTACGCCACGCGTCACAACCCGTTCATGTATTTCCACTCGATCATCGACTCGCCGGACTGCGAGAAGAACGTGGTGAATCTGAACAACCTGACGACCGACCTCAAGACGGTCGCGACCACGGCGAACTTCAACCTGATCACGCCGAGCACCTGTGACGACGGCCACGACTCGCCGTGCGCGAACGGCGCGACGGGCGGTCTCGTGTCCGCCGATGCGTTCCTGCAAAAGTGGGTGCCCATCATCATGGCGTCGCCGGCGTATCAGCAGGACGGTCTGCTGATCATCAACTTCGACGAAAGCAGCTATGCCTCGGTGAGCATGCCGAGTTCGAGCGAGGTGGACTTCACCTTCGCGGGCGACACCTGCTGCAGCCAGCAGGAAGGCCCGAATCTCGGCACCTTCCCGCAGTCGGCGACGATGGGCACGGTGCCCGCCGCGTACCTGACGAAGCTCGGCATGACCGTGCCGTCCGGCGTGACCGGCAACATCAATCTCGTGCTCACGAAGACGAGCTACGGCGGCGACCGCACGGGCGCCGTCATGCTCTCGAAGTTCATCAAGCCGGGTACGGTGTCGACGGTGCAGTACAACCATTATTCGATGCTCAAGAGCATCGAGGACATCTTCGGTCTGACCCACCTCGGTTATGCGGGGCAGTCGGGGCTGGTCGGTTTCGGCAAGGACATCTTCACGAGCCTCTAAGCCGATGACCGTTTTCCACGCACGTCAGGCGGCGCGTCGCGCCGTCGCGACTGCGCTGGCCGCCGGCGCAACCGCGCTGGCGGCTTTGGCCGCATCGGGTATCGGTGCGGCGCATGCGCAGTCTTCGTCACCCGGTTCGCCCGCGCAATCCCAGCCCGCGCTCAGCGACGTTGCCTCGCTCGGCAAGCTCATCTTCAACGACCCGTCGCTGTCCGCGTCGGGCCGCATGTCGTGCGCGAGCTGCCACAGTCCCGCGCATGCCTACGGTCCGCCCAACGGCCTCGCCGCGCAACCCGGCGGCGCCGATCTGCATGCGCAGGGCACGCGCGCGGTGCCCACGCTCGGCTACGTGCTCAACCGCACGCCGGTGTGGACGCACGTGCAGGCCGCGAGCGTCTTCGAGCGTCTGACCGATGCCGACAGCCCGCCCGCCGGCGGCTTCGCGTGGGACGGCCGCTACAACACGCTGCACGATCAGGCGCTGTTCCCGCTGTTCAATCCGAACGAGATGGCCAATCGCGATAGCGCGCAAGTGGCCGCGAAGCTGGAGCGCGCGCCGTACGCCGCGCGGTTCAAGCAACTGTTCGGCGAGACGATTTTCGTCTCGAAGGATGCGGCCGTGCATCAGGCGATGCAGGCGGTCGAGCGCTTCGAACTCGAAGAGCCGGGCTTCCATTCGTACACCAGCAAGTTCGATGCGGTGCTCGAGCGCAAAGCCGAATTCACCGCGAGCGAAATGCGCGGCAAGAAGCTGTTCGACGATCCGAACGGCGGCAATTGCGCGTCGTGCCATATCGATCAGGTCGGCGCGAACGGCGCGCATCCGCTCTTTACCGATTACCAGTTCGAGGCGCTTGGCGTGCCGCGTAATCCGGAACTGCGCGCGAACCGCGATCCGAAGTATTTCGACAAAGGTTTGTGCGGTCCGGTGCGCACCGACGTGTCGAGCAACAAGAATTACTGCGGTCTGTTTAAAACGCCCACGCTGCGCAACGTGGCTACGCGCGAAGTGTTTTTCCATAACGGGCGTTTTCATACGCTGCGCGACGCACTGCGTTTCTACGTGGAACGCGATACGAATCCGGAGAAGTGGTATCCGAAGGATCGCCACGGCCATGTCGTGAAGTTCGACGATCTGCCCGCAGCGGAGCGCGTGAATGTCGATACTGTCGATGAGCCGTTGACGCGCAAGCCGGGCGGCAAGCCCGCCTGGAATGCGCGCGATATCGACGATGTGATTGCGTTCCTCAAAACGCTCGACGACGGTTACCTGCCGACCAATCCGCCTACGGCGGGCGCGAGATTCGTGAAGATCAGCACGACGAGCGCGCCAATCAAGCGCCAATCAAACGGCAATGAAGCGGCAATGAAGCGGCAATGAAGCGGCAATGAAGCGGCAATGAATCGTCAATAAAATTCGCGGCGCGCGTAATTAAAAGAGCGCGCCGCGATTTAATCAAACAACGGTTTTAAACTGCGGGCGCACTATACCCGAGCAACGCGCTCGCGGCGGCCGCTTCGTCGCGCAGCGCGCGTCCGATCGGACCATCGGGCGTGGCGTCGAAGCCGCCCGTCGCGCCGAGCGCCGTGAGCACCGCGCAGAGCTTGCCGGTGTGATCGAACAGCGGTGCCGATACCGCGCTGATCCCCTTGAGATTCGTATCCTTCACGCTCGCGCAGCGCGCGCGTTGCACGGCGCTGCGCAACGCGCCGATCGGATCGCGCGCGTCGAATTGCGCGAGCTGGCCGAGCAGATCGGCGTCGGCGTGCGCGAGTTCTTCCTGCGCCTGTGCGAGCACGCGCGTATCGTCGAGCAGGCCCAGAAACACGCGTCCCGTCGACGACCAGAGCAGCGACATCACCGAGCCCACACGCACGTTCACCGTGACGGGCAGGCCCGGTTCCTCGAAGCGGATGATCGTCGGCCCCTTGTTGCCCATCACCGCGACGAACGACGTCACTTCGAGCGATTCGCGCAGCCGCACGAGTGCAGGCTCGGCGATGCGCACGGGATCGGCCTGACGCATCGCGGCCACGCCGATCATCATCGCCTCGGGACCGAGCTGATATTGCTGCGTGGCGCTGTCCTGCGCGACCAGTCCTTCTTCGATCAGACTCACCAGATAGCGATGCACCTTCGCGGGACTTTCGCTCACGAAGGCGGCGAGTCCCGAGAGACTCGCGCGGCCGCCGAGGCGCGCGAGACCCTTGAGCACGGCCATGCCGGTCTGCGCGGACTGCACGCGCTGGCGGCGCTCGCGAGTCACCGGCGTGACGGGCGCGTCGGCGTTTTCAGGGGCGGATGAGGCGGGCGCGGCGCGTGACGATTTGCGTCGTGCGGCGGCGGGCGCGGCATGCCTGGCGTTCGTGGCGGTCGTGGCGGAAGCCGCGGGCGTGGACGTTGCGGTTTTTTTCATACGGCGATTCTAGTGTCAGGGCCGCTCCGCGCGGATGACGGCGTGGGCCGAGGTTAACCCCTATCTCGCAATTACGCAATGCGTACTAGAGTTACGCAAAACGAAATCGACGTAACGTCGACGCACCCAGCAGGAGGCAGGACGATGAGCGAGACACCTTCACAAACGTCCGGGCGATGCCCGTTTCCCCACGCGGCGCAGGCGGCTCCGAATACGCAGGACGCCGCGCGCTGTCCGATGCATGCGAATCATGCGGTGAGCACCCACGCCGCCGCATTCGACCCTTTCAGCGACGGCTATCAGCAGGACCCGCCCGAATACGTGCGCTGGGCGCGCGAGCAGGAGCCGGTGTTCTACAGCCCGCAACTCGGCTATTGGGTCGTCACGCGCTACGACGACATCAAGGCGATCTTCCGCGACAACCTCACGTTCTCGCCGTCCATCGCGCTCGAAAAGATCACGCCCACAGGGCCGGAAGCGAATGCAGTGCTGGCGTCGTATGGCTACGCGATGAACCGCACGCTCGTGAACGAGGACGAACCGGCGCACATGCCGCGTCGCCGCGCGCTGATGGAGCCGTTCACGCCCGAGCATCTGAAGCATCACGAGCCGATGGTGCGCCGTCTCACGCGCGAGTACGTCGATCGTTTCATCGACTCGGGCCGCGCCGATCTCGTCGATCAGATGCTCTGGGAAGTGCCGCTCACGGTGGCGCTGCATTTTCTCGGCGTGCCCGAGGAGGACATGGATCTGCTGCGCCAGTATTCGATCGCGCATACGGTCAATACGTGGGGACGTCCGCGTCCCGAGGAGCAGGTCGCGGTCGCGCACGCGGTGGGCAACTTCTGGCAGTTCGCGGGCAAGGTGCTCGACAAGATGCGCCAGCAGCCCGACGGTCCTGGCTGGATGCAATACGGCATTCGCAAACAGCAGGAACAGCCGGACGTCGTCACCGACTCGTATCTGCATTCGATGATGATGGCGGGTATCGTGGCCGCCCACGAAACCACCGCGAACGCCACGGCCAATGCGATGAAGCTGCTGTTGCAGCATCCGCGCGCGTGGCGCGAGATCTGCGAGGACCCGAGCCTGATTCCGAACGCGGTGGAGGAGTGTTTGCGCCACAACGGTTCGGTGGCTGCGTGGCGTCGGCTCGTCACGAAAGACGTGCGGATTGGCGGCATCGAGATTGCGGCGGGCGCGAAGTTGTTGATCGTGACGTCGTCGGCGAATCACGACGAACGTCATTTCGCCGACGCCGATCTGTTCGATATTCGCCGCGACAACGCCAGCGATCACGTGACCTTCGGCTATGGCTCGCATCAGTGCATGGGCAAGAATCTCGCGCGCATGGAGATGCAGATTTTCCTCGAGGAGTTCACGCGCCGCCTGCCGCATATGCGGCTCGCCGAGCAGCAATTCTCTTATGTGCCGAACACGTCGTTCCGGGGTCCGGAGCATGTCTGGGTCGAGTGGGACCCGAAGCAGAATCCCGAACGCGCGAACCGCGCGCTGCTGGATGCCGAGGTGCCGGTGCGTATCGGCGAGCCGTCGGCGCATGCGTTGAGCCGCCCGGTGGTGGTCGAGCGCGTGGAGCGCGTGGCGCAGGACATCGTGCGCCTGCGTCTGGTCGCGCCCGATGGCGGCGTGCTGCCGCGCTGGGCGCCGGGCGCGCATATCGACGTCGAATGCGGCGAGAGCGGCGTCTCGCGTCAGTACTCGCTGTGCGGCGATCCGGCCGACACGCACGCGTTCGAGATCGCGGTGCTGCGCGAAACTGAAAGTCGCGGCGGTTCCGTGTGGGTGCACGACACGCTGCGCGAAGGCATGCGTCTGAAGATTCGCGGCCCGCGCAATCATTTCCGGCTCGATGAAGAAGGACGCCGCGCGATTTTCATCGCGGGCGGCATCGGCATCACGCCGGTCAGTGCGATGGCGCGCCGCGCGCGCGAACTCGGCATCGACTACGAACTGCATTACAGCGGCCGTGCGCGCGCAAATATGGCGCTGATCGACGAACTCACGCAGTTGCATGGCGAGCGGCTTTGCGTGCATGTGTCGGAGGAAGGCACGCGCAACGACTTCGGCGCGCTGCGCGTGGATGCGCTGACGCGCGTCTATGCGTGCGGTCCGGCGCGCATGCTGGAAGCGCTCGAAGCCGCGAGCGCGGCGTGGCCCGAAGACGCGTTGCGCGTGGAGCATTTCGCGGCGAGCGTGGGCAAGCTCGATCCGGCTGACGAACATGCCTTCGAGGTCGAACTCAAGGATTCGGGACTCGTGCTGCCGGTTGCCGCCGATCAGACCGTGCTGGACGCACTGCGCCGCGCGAATATCGACGTGCAGAGCGACTGCGAAGAAGGCCTGTGCGGATCGTGCGAAGTGCGCGTGCTGGCGGGCGAGATCGATCATCGCGATGTCGTGCTTACGCGCGCCGAACGCGACACGCAGACGCGCATGATGGCTTGCTGTTCGCGTGCGAAAGGACAGCGCATCGTGCTCGAACTCTAGCGTCGCCGAAGACTGCCGCGCGAGCGAGACCGCATCAAGACACCATCAAGACTAAAAAGATATCGTTTGGAGACACAAGGATGAGCAAGACCGTGGAGGTGACGGGCGTCGTCGACGCGAGCCGGTTCGGCCCGTATCAATTGCTGGTGGTGGCGCTGTGCGCGCTGTGCCTCGTGATGGACGGCTTCGACGTCCAGGCAATGGGCTACGTTGCGCCGGTCGTGATCCGCGAATGGGGCATTGCGAGGGAAACGCTTGCGCCGGTGTTCGGTGCGGGGTTGTTCGGCATGCTCATCGGTTCGCTCACGTTCAGTGCGCTCGCCGACAAGATCGGCCGCCGTCCCGTGCTGATCGGCGCGACGCTGTTTTTCTCGGCGTGCATGATCGCCACCGGTTTTGCGCAGACGATCGAGCAACTGATCGTCTGGCGTTTTCTCGCCGGTCTCGGTCTCGGCTGCATCATGCCGAACGCGATGGCGCTCGCGGGCGAATACAGCCCGCGCCGGATCCGCGTCACGCTGATGATGATCGTGTCCTGCGGTTTCACGCTCGGCGGCGTGGTGGGCGGCCTCATCACCGCTGTGCTGATTCCGGCGTTTGGCTGGCGCGCGGTGTTCTTCGTCGGCGGCGCCATTCCGCTTGCGATGGGCGTGCTGATGTGGCTCGCGTTGCCGGAATCGATCCAGTTCCTGCTGTTTCGCCAGCAGGGCAGCGCACGCGGCGCGGCGCGCGTGCGCCGGCAACTTGCGCGTATCGCGCCCACGCTCGCGTTGCCTGATGACGTCGTGCTCACGAGTGCCGAAACGCGCTCGCGCGGCCTGCCGTTCGTCGAGCTGTTCAAGGAAGGCCGCGCACGCGTGACGGTGCTGCTGTGGATCGTGAACTTCGCGAATCTGCTCGATATGTATTTCCTCTCGAACTGGCTGCCGACCGTGATCCGCGACGCCGGCTATTCGACCCAGACCGCCGTGCTCGCGGGCACCGCGCTGTGGGGTGGCGGCGTGATCGGCACGCTGCTGCTCGGGCGCATCATCGACATGGCTGGGTTTACGCGCGTGCTGGCCAGCACGTTCCTGATCGCCATCGTGTCGACGGCGGCCATCGGCAATCCGGCGGTGATGGTTTCGGTGGTCGCGATGTTCGTGGCGATTTTCCTCACGGGTTTCTCGATCATCGGCGGGCAGCCCGCGCTCAACGCGCTCGCCGCGACCTACTATCCGACGTCGCTGCGCTCGACAGGCATCGGCTGGAGCCTCGGCGTGGGACGCATCGGGTCCGTGGTCGGCCCGGTGCTCGGCGGCGCGCTGCTGCATCTGAACTGGTCGTCGTCGGCGCTGTTCGTGGCGGCGGCCGTGCCGGCGTGCATCTCGCTCCTCGGCATCATGGCGATCCATCGCGCGAACGCCGCACAAACGCGCACCGAAATACGGGTTTCTCCGTAGCCACTCCGGGCGAATGCCGACTTCCGGCCTGACGAATGCCGGCTTCTTCGAAAACGAATTGTTGGTCGTGCGCTGCTCCACCAAACTGGTGCCTGTCGCGACGCGGTGCGAGATAACGCCGCGCGCAGAAAACAAGGCATAGAGAGGAGGTGACGGTGGAGAGGCGAGCGGCGCGCAAGATCAGCGACATCGCGCGGCACTGGGCGCAAACAACGCCCGATGCCACGGCGATACGCGAAGAGGGCCGGGAAACCGGCTTCGGCCAGCTCTGGCAGAACGTGGAGGCGGCGCAACGCTTCCTGCGCGAACAGGGGGTGGGCACGGGCGACCGCGTGATGGTGGTCGCCGAAAACTGTTCCGCCGTGATCGCGCTGCTGTTCGCGCTCTCGGAGATCGGTGCGTGGCCGGCCATCGTCAACGCGCGGCTGTCCGAGCGCGAAATCGAAACCATCCGCGCGCACTGCGGGCCGCGTCTCGTGCTGTTCACGCACGCCGCGTCGCCCGACGCGCTGCGTCATGGCGTGCGTCATCGCGCGAAGGAAATTGCGCCCGAAGGCCTCGGCCCGCTCATGATGGCCGACGCCGATCCCGCAGCCACGCGCGAGCCCGAGGCGCTCGCGCATGAAGTCGCGCTGCTGATCTACACCTCGGGCACGACGGGCCAGCCCAAGGGCGTGATGGCCACGCATCGCGGGCTGCTGCATTTCGCGCGCGTGTCCGCGACCTCGCGTGAGATGAGTCCCGCCGACTGTGCCTATGCGGTCATGCCGATGTCGCACATCTTCGGCCTCGCCACGCTGCTGCTCGCCACCTTCGAGGCGGGCGCGAGCCTGCATCTGGCCGCGCGCTTTTCTGCGGAAGAAGTCGTGCGTGCGCTCACGGCCGCCGAAATCTCCATCCTTCAAGGCGTGCCGACGATGTTCACGCGCATCGTCGCTTACGTGCGCGAACACGGCGGCGCCGTGAACGCGCCGCGTCTGCGCTATCTTTACACGGGCGGCGGACCGCTCGACCCCACGCTGAAACAGCAGGTCGAAACGCTGTTCGGCATGCCGCTGCATCACGGCTACGGCATGACGGAATATGCGGGCTCGCTGTTCATCACACGCATGGACCGGCCGCGCAAGGACGTGTCGTCGGGGCAGATCGTCGAGGGCGCGGAACTGCGCGTGGTGGGCCCCGATGGCCACGAAGTCGCGCGCGGCGAAGCGGGTGAACTGTGGGTGCGCGGACCGGGCGTGATGCGCGGCTACTATCGCGAACCGCGTTTGACCGAAGAAGCGATCGACGCCGACGGCTGGCTCAAGACCGGCGACCTCGGCCGACTCGAAGCCGACGGCGCGCTCTTTATCGTCGGCAGATCGAAGGATCTCATCATCCGCTCGGGCTTCAACGTGTATCCGATCGAAGTCGAATCGGTGATCAACACCTATGACGCGGTGCGTTTGTGCGCGGTCGTGGGCCGCACCGACGCCGAGGGCAACGAAGAGGTCGTGGCCTTCGTCGAGCCGAAAGAGGGCGCGACGCTCGATATCGACGCGCTGCAACGCTATATCGGCGAGCGGCTTTCGCCATACAAGCGGCCCGCGCAGATCGTGCCCATCGACATGATTCCCACCACGGCGAGCGGCAAGCTGCAGAAGCAGCCCTTGCGCGAGCTTGCGGCGCGGCGTCGCTGAACGCGCGCCTGTTCTGTCCAATCCATTCAAGTACGCCCACTCAGGACCGACAATAATGATTCGCGACCAGGAAACGATGAACGTTCTGCTCGATAACGTCGCGCGCTTCGTGCGCGAGCGTCTCGTGCCGAACGAGGAACGCGTGGCGGAAACCGATGAAATTCCCGCCGATATCGTCAACGACATGAAAACGATGGGCCTGTTCGGCCTGACGATTCCGGAAGTCTACGGCGGCCTCGACCTGACGATGGAAGAGGAAGTGCTGGTGATGTTCGAGCTCGGCAAGACCTCGCCCGCGTTCCGCTCGATCATCGGTACGACGGTGGGTATCGGCTCGCAGGGTATCGTGATCGACGGCACCGAGGAGCAGAAGGCCACGTGGCTGCCGAAGCTCGCCACCGGCGAAGTGATCGCGAGTTTCGCGCTCACCGAACCGGGCTCGGGTTCGGATGCGGCGTCGCTCAAGACGCGCGCCGAACGCCGCGGCGATTATTACGTGGTGAACGGCACCAAGCGTTTCATCACGAACGCGCCGCAAGCGGGCATGTTCACGCTGATGGCGCGCACCAATCCCGACGAACCGCGCGCGGGCGGCATTACGGCGTTTATCGTCGATGCAAAAACGCCGGGCATCAGCTTCGGCCGCCGCGATCGCAAGATGGGCCAGAAGGGTGCACATACTTGCGACGTGATTTTCGAAGACGTGAAAGTGCCCGCGCAAAACATCATCGGCGGCAAGGAAGGCGTGGGCTTCAAGACGGCGATGAAAGTGCTCGACAAGGGCCGCATTCATATTGCCGCGATCTGCGTGGCGGTGGCGCAGCGCATGCTCGACGACGCGCTGCGCTATGCGATGGAGCGCGAGCAGTTCGGTCAGGCGATCGGCGAATTCCAGCTTGTGCAGGCCATGCTGGCCGATAGCCAGGCCGAGCTTTACGCCGCGCGCTGCATGGTGCTCGACGCCGCGCGCCGTCGCGACGAAGGCAAGAACGTGAGTACCGAGGCGGCCTGCGCGAAACTCTTCGCGTCGGAAATGTGTGGGCGCGTGGCCGATCGCGCGGTGCAGATTTTTGGCGGTGCGGGTTATATGGCGGAATACGGCATCGAGCGTTTCTATCGCGACGTGCGCCTGTTCCGTATTTATGAAGGCACGAGCCAGATTCAGCAGATCGTCATCGCGCGCAATATGATGCGCGAGGCGGGTGCGCGTTAATAGATTGAATCGCTTTGATTTGAATGAAAAGAAACGGCGGCGCAATTTCAATGCGCCGCCGTTCTTTTTTTTAAAGCGTGAATTATTCGAGCCGGCCGATGCCATCGGCCACGAGCAGATCGACGAGTTTGCGTGCGAACAGCGGCAACGCATCGCGATCGTTCACACAGATTTGCAGTTTGCGCACGGCCCATTCGTCGGTGAGGGGCACGATCTTGAGCGCCATGGTTTGCGCATGGCGGCGCGCGCTGCCTTCGGGCAAGACGCCAATGCCGATATTCGCTTCGATCATGCGGCAAGCGGCTTCGAAATTGCCCACTTGAATGCGCCAGCGAATGGTGCGCTGCAAATCCGACGAGGCGCGCTTCAAAAACGCGAAGATCGCGCTTTCGTCGGGCGGACCCACGAAATCGTAATCGAGCGTGCTCGCAAATGCCGTTTCGCTGGCCTGCGCGAGCGGATGCGAAAGCGCGGTCACGAGCACGAGCCGATCGCGCCGATACGGCATCGCCTGCAATCCCTCGGTGCGGATTTCGCCCGCCACGATGCCGATATCGATGGTGCCGTCCTGCACCGCGCGCACGATATCCGGGCTCAAACGTTCGTGAATATCCACGTAGACATCGGGATGATTGATCAGGTAAGTGCGCAGCACCGCGGGCAGAAACTCGCTCATTGCCGTGGTGTTGGCGAAAACGCGCACGTGGCCTTTCACGCCCTGCGAATACTCCTGCAGATCGCCGCTCAATTGTTCGAGTTGCTTGAGCACGCGCCGCGCATGCGCGAGCAGCGTTTCGCCGGGCGCGGTGAGCGTCACGCCCTGACTCGTGCGCGACAGCAGCTTGACGCCGACCTGTTCTTCGAGATTCTTGATGCGCGTGCTGGCCGCCGGCAGCGACAGATGCGCGCGTTCTGCGCCGCGCGTGAGGCTGCTGGCTTCCGCGACGTGCGTAAAGAGCTTCAGGTCGACTAGATCGAAATGCATTGCTCCGCCTGGGTGGTGACTGTGCGTGCGCCGTTCGGTCTACGGTATGCCAATGCGTGAAGCATGGGCGCGCATCGACGCACATTGGCGATTATTGCGCCGCATTGCAACATGCGCCATTAGCGAAATCACGGGTTAATCGTGGACGAAACGGGCGTTCGGCATATCCAAATTGTGCGTGCGTGCGCCTTGCGTCAAGCTGGCAAGCAGACGGTGAATCAGACTGTGACACGGTGTGCGGCCAGTGACGCCGGGCCCGCGCCGGCTACGGCAATCAGTCGAATAACGCGCCGCGCAAGGCGGCCTGGAGGAAGACGAAAGATGACGACGCAACGGATGCTGGACGGCAAAGTGGTGGTGGTGACGGGCTCGGGCGGCGGCATCGGCCGCGATATCGCGCTGGCCATGGCGCGTCAAGGCGCGAAAGTCGTGGTCAACGACGTGGGCGCGTCGCTCGCGGGCGAGGGCCATAACGACGGTCCCGCGCAGGCCGTGGTCAACGAGATCGCCGCGTTCGACGGACAGGCGACGGCGAACACCGATAGCGTCGCCGACCCGCAAGGCGCCGCGCACATCGTGCAAAACGCGCTCGACGTGTTTGGCCGCATCGACTGCGTGGTGAACAACGCGGGCATCCTGCGCGACCGCTTCTTCCACAAGATGAGCGAAGAAGAATTCGACGCCGTCGTGAAGGTGCATCTGTACGGCTCGTACTATGTGTCGCGCGCGGCCGCCGATCACTTCAAGGAACAGCGCAGCGGCGCGTTCGTGCATATGACGTCGACGTCGGGCCTGATCGGCAATCTCGCGCAGGCCAATTACAGTGCGGCGAAACTCGGGATTGCGGGGCTGTCGAAATCGATCGCGCTCGATTTGCAGAAGTTCGGCGTGCGCTCGAACTGCATCGCGCCGTTTGCGTGGAGCCGCATGATCAATTCGATCAAGATCGATTCGGCCGAGCAGGAAGCGCGCGTCGAAAAGATCAAGCAGATGACGCCCGCCAAGATCGCGCCGCTCGCCGTGTTTCTCGCGAGCGAAGAGGCCGCCGATGTCACGGGGCAGATCTTCGCGGTGCGCAACAACGAAATCTTCCTGATGAGCCAGCCGCGTCCGGTGCGCTCGGTGCATCGCGGCGAAGGCTGGACGCCGCAGAGCATCGCCGAGCACGCCATGCCCGCGCTGCGCAAATCGTTCCATACGCTCGACGTTTCCGCCGACGTGTTCAGCTGGGATCCGATCTGATGACGCGCGCCGCGCGCGTGATCGACGCGGACCAGCTCGATCTCGCGCAGTACGTGCGCCCCGGCGATACGGTGGCGTGGGGCCAATGCGGCGCGGAGCCGCTGGCCCTCACGACGCGCTTGATGGCGCAGCGTCACGCGATTGCGCGTCAGGCGAAGTCGGGCGGACGTTTTCGCGTCTTCGTGGGCGCGACGTGGTCCGACGCACTCGATCCCGCCTGCGCCGATGTCGTCGATTTTGCGGGCTATGGCGGCGCGGGCGCGAATCGCGCGCTCGAACGCGCGGGGCTGCTCGACATTCTGCCGTGCCACTACTCGCAGTTTCGCGAGACGCTCACGCGCGGTCCGAACCGCGTCGACGTGCTGCTGTTGCAGGTCGCGCCCGCCGACGAAGCGGGGCGTTACAGCCTCTCGGTTGCGCACGAATATCTGGTGCCGCTGATCGACAGCGCGCGCGTGGTGATCGCGGAAGTCAATGCGGCCGCGCCGTGGACGCATGGCGAGCGCGTGTTGGTCTCGCACGACTTCGACGCGCTGATCCACACCGAACGCATGCCGCTCGAAGCGCCGCTCACGCTTGCGGGCGACGTCGAAGCGCGCATCGCCACGCACGTTGCGGGGCTGATCGAAGATGGTTCGACGCTGCAATTGGGGCTCGGCGCGCTGCCCGAAACGATCGCTGCGCGTCTGCATGATCGCCGCGATCTGGGCGTGCATACCGGCGCATTCGGCGACGCGCTTGCCGATCTCACGGAAGCGGGCGTCGTGACGAACGCACGCAAGACGCGCGACGCGGGCGTGAGTGTCGCGGGCACGCTGATGGGCACACGCCGCGCGTATCGCTTCGCGCATCGCAATACGCAGGTGCAGTTTCGTTCGACCGCCTATACGCACGACATCGACGTGCTCGGCAGTCTCGACCGTTTCGTCGCGATCAATTCGGCGCTCGAAGTCGACCTGACCGGGCAGGTGAATGCCGAAGTCGCGGCGGGGCGCTACGTGGGCGCGGTCGGTGGCGCGCTCGATTTCATGCGCGGCGCGGCGCGTTCGCGTGGCGGCATGGCGATCGTCGCGCTCGCGTCGAGCACGCGGCACGGCAGCCGGATCGTTGCGCGGCTCAATGGTCCCGTGAGCACGCCGCGTAGCGACGCTGCGATCATCGTGACCGAACATGGCGTGGCCGATCTGCGCGGACTCACGCTCGCGCAGCGTGTCGCGCGCATGCTGGAGATTGCGCCGCCCGAACAGCGCGAGGCGCTGGCCGCCGCGCATCACGCGCAGCGCGAGACCGTCGCGGCCTGATACGCGAATTCACGCAACACGAAGTCGGCAACCGAATCGAATAAAAAGGAATCCGAAATGAGACGAGCAGCAATCGTAGCGCCGGTCCGTACTCCCGTCGGCACCTTCGGCGGCAGTCTGCGCCCCATGAGCGTGGAGGCGCTGGCCGCCACGGTGCTGCGCGAGACCATCGCGCGTAGCGGCATCGACGCCGCGCGTATCGAAGACGTCGTGTTCGCGCAGTCCTATGCGAACAGCGAGACGCCGTGCATCGGCCGCTGGGCCGCGCTCGAAGCGGGACTGCCGGTGGAAGTGCCCGGCATGCAGCTCGACCGTCGTTGCGGCGGAGGCCTGCAGGCGGTCGTCACGGCCGCGATGATGGTGCAGAGCGGCGCCGCCGATGTGGTCGTGGCGGGCGGAGTCGAGAGCATGAGCAACATCGAGTACTACACCACCGATATGCGCTGGGGCGCGCGCGCCGGTTCAGTGCGCATGCACGACCGGCTCGAACGCGGCCGCGAGCGCTCGCAGCCCGAGGCGCGCTTCGGCTACATCTCGGGAATGATCGAGACGGCGGAAAACCTCGCGAAGGAATACGGCATCACGCGCGAAGAAGCCGACGCGTACGCGGTGCGCAGTCATCAGCGCGCGGCGGCGGCCTGGGAATCCGGGCGCTTCGCCGATGAAGTCGTCACGGTTTCGGTGCCGCAACGCAAGGGCGATGCCGTGCAGTTCGCGCGCGACGAAGGCATCCGCGCCGACGCGAGCGAGGCGTCGCTTTCGAAGCTCAAGCCGCTCATCAAGGGCGGCACCGTCACGGCGGGCAACGCGAGTCAGCAGAACGACGCGGCCGCCGCGTGCCTGATCGTCGCCGAAGATCAACTCGACAAACTCGGGCTCACGCCGCTCGGTTATCTGACCGGCTGGGCCGCGTCGGGCTGCGAGCCCGCGACGATGGGCATCGGCCCGGTGCCTGCCGTGAAAAAACTGCTGCAAAAGACGGGGCTCACGTTCGATCAGCTCGATCTCGTCGAATTGAACGAAGCGTTTGCGTGCCAGGTGCTCGCGGTGCTCAAGGGCTGGGGCTGGCACGACGAATCGCGTCTGAACGTGAACGGTTCGGGTATTTCGCTCGGTCATCCGATCGGCGCGACTGGCGTGCGCATGCTCACCACGCTGCTCTACGAATTGCAGCGCCGTAAAGGCCGTTACGGACTCGAAACGATGTGCGTGGGCGGCGGGCAGGGCATCGCAGCGATCTTCGAACGCGCGGTCTGACGCAGACGGGCGCGGCACGATCAACAGGAGGAGACAACCATGCTGCATCGGCTCAATGCGCAGCTTGAGCGCCTGCACACGCATCCGTTCTATGCGGGGCGTTTGCCGCGCGAAGTGACGAGCACGGCGGAATTCGCGCAACGCGTGCCGCTGATGTCGCGCGCGCAACTCGTCGCCGAAATGGCGAAGCCTGGCTACGGCGCGTTCGCGCCCGCGCCCTCCGCGCCGCCCGTGCGCGTGCATCTCACGCCGATGGGCGCGTCGCTCGTGCCCATTCTGCACAGCACCGCCGATCTGCGCACCATCGAAGCGGCCTGCGGGCAGCATCTCGACGCGTGCGGCATCGGTCCCGGCGACGTCTGCATGGTCACGTTCGGCTATCACCTGTTTGTCGCGGGCCTGTTCTATCAAAGCCAGATGGAGGCGCGCGGCGTGGCGTGCATTCCGCACGGCCCCGGCGAAACGGAGCGCGCCGCACAGGTCGCGCGTCAATGCGGCGTGACGGTGCTTGCGGGCAATCCTTCGCATGCGCTGAAGCTGATCGAAGCGGGCTGCCCGATTCCGCGCGTGTTCTTCGCGGGCGGCGAGGCGTTCAGCGGCAACGCGGAACTGTATGCGCGCGTGCGGGCCGCGATGCCCCATACGCTGCTGATCGACAGTTATTCGTTGTCCGAATGTTTGCCGGTCGCGCGGACTTTTCCCGGTAGCGAATCGCCGGGCGTCCACGTATTCGACGAACTGCTTTACGCCGAAGTGATCGATCCCGATAGCGGCGAAGTGCTGCCCGACGGCGAGCGCGGCGAACTCGTGCTCACGCATCTGAAGAAGGAATTGCAGCCGCTCGTGCGCTATCGCACCGGCGATCTGACCGTGCTCGAACGCACGCCGCCCGTGCACGGACGCACGGTGGCGCTGCCGCGCGTGGTGTTCGGTCGAGTCGATTCGATGGTGAAGGTCAAGGGCGTGAAGGTCTATCCGTCCGAACTGAAAACGGTGCTGCTCGGCGTGCCGGGCGCAACGGGCGCGTATCGGCTCGTGCTCAGTCGCAAGGCGCACGGCGGCGATCATCTCACGCTGCTCGTGGAAGGCGCACCCACCGATCTGCACACCGTCGCCGAGCGCTTCAAGCGCCAGACGCTCATTCATGCCGACGCGATCGAGACTGTCGAGAAGCTCGACGGCGCCGCGCTGGTCGAAGACAACAGGAGAGAGACAGCATGAACGCAAAGACAGCAGCGTCGCCGTGGCGCTACGTGGTGGGCGGCCATAGTTACGCCGACTTTTCGACGTCGGTCTCGCCCGCCGTCGAGCGCGCGGTGGCCGAGCGTCGCGCACCGCCCACGGTGCTTCTGAACGTGTTCAACAGCGACAGCATCACGGTCGGTGTGAACGAGGATCCGAACCAGGTGCTCGACCTGCCGTTCTGCCGCGAGAACAACGTGCTGGTGCGTCGTCGTGTGAGCAGCGGCGGAGCGATTTATGCGGGTAGCGGCTCGGCGTTTCTCGCGCTGTATCTGCCGGTCGATCTGCCCGGCGTGCCGTCGACGGCCGCGCAGGCGTTTCCCACGGTGCTCGGTCACGTGGCCGAGGCGTTGCGCGAAGTGTTCGGCCTCGCGGCCGCTTATCGTCCGCTCAACGACGTCGAAATCGACGGCCGCAAGCTCGTCGCCACGTCGCTGAAAATCGAAAGCGGCGTGCTCACGTTCCGCATCCTGCTCAACGTGAAGGCCATCGATACGGCTATCGCGGCGCGTGCGATGCCGATGGCGCCCGAGAAAGTGAAGGACAAAAAGCACAAGGATCTTGGCTCGCGCTACACGTATCTGGAGCAGGAGTTGGGCCGTGCGGTGAGCGAAGCCGAATTGCGTGCGTGGGTCGAGGCGTGCGTGCGGCGCATCTTCGGCGACATCGCGCTCGAAGCGGGCGAACTCAATGCCGATGAACGCGCGTTCGCGCAGCAATACGAAAGCGAACTGATCGACGACGGCTGGTTCCATCAAAAGAGCGAAGCCACGCGCTACGGCCCGCACGCGCGCGAAGGCGACCGCGTGGTGCGCGGCCGCGAGAAAGCGCCGGCAGGACTGATCTGGTTGAGCCTGCTCGTGCGCGGCGGCGTGGTGCAGCGTGCGATCGTGAACGGCGACTGGCATCCGCGGCCGCTGCGATCGGTGGACTGGCTCGAAGACGGATTCGCGGGTCTCGCCGCCACGCGTGACGCCTGCGGCCAGCATATCGAAGCCTTTCTCGCGCGCGAGGATGTGGAGTTCGCGGGCGTCGAACCCGTGCATCTGCTGACGGCGCTCGACAAGGCGCTGGCCGAACTGGCGGGATCGGCCGCTTCGTCCGGCGACCGCGTGCGCGAAGATTCGGCGGGAGCGACCGCATGAACGCGCCTGAAGACAACAACACGCTGCTGATCACGCAACACGATGGCGTGGTCACGCTTTCTTTTAATCGCCCCGAAGCGAAGAACGCGCTGAACACGGAAATGCGCACGGCGTTGCACGACGCCGTGGTGCGCATTCGCGCTGACCGTTCGATACGCGCCGTGGTGCTGCGCGGCGAGGGCGGCGACTTCTGTTCGGGCGGCGACGTGCGCGGCATGAACGTGACGAGCGCGCAAGCGGGCCGCGAGCGCATCGACGACCTGCATGGCTGGATCAGCATGCTGATCGATCTCGATCGTCCGGTGATCGCCGCCGTCGACGGTGTCTGCTACGGCGCGGGCTTCAGTCTCGCGCTGGCCGCCGACTTCGTGATCGCCAGCGAGCGCGCGCGTTTTTGCATGCCGTTCATGAAAGTGGGCCTCGTGCCCGATTGCGGCGCGTTCTACACGCTGCCGCGCGTGGTCGGTCTCGCGCGCGCCAAAGACCTCGTATTTACCGCGCGCGAGATGCGCGCGCCGGAGGCGAAGGAAGCGGGCGCGGTGCTCGAGATCGTCGAGGCGGCGCAGTTGCACGCGCGCGCCGCGCAGATCGCGGCTTGTCTCGCCAACGCCTCGCCGGTCGCGTTTGGACTGGCGAAGCGCGCGCTCAATCAATCGCTCGGCAGCGACTTGCGCGCGATGCTCGACATCGAAGCCGCCGCGCAGGGCATTGCGTTTACCACGGAGTTTCATCGCGAGGCCGTGCGTCGTTTTCGCGAGAAAGAAGCGCCGCTGTTTCAGTGGCCCGTAAGTCAATAAGCTGGTCTGAAAACGTGAGCGAACGCTCGCTTTCCAAAATCTCGCCATTCACTTTCATCGCACCGTTATGACGATCGACTATCACACGCTGCGCAACTGGCCGTTTCAGGACGTCGAACAGACTTATACCGCGCGCGACGCGATGTTCTACAGCCTCGCGGTGGGCTACGGCGCGAATCCCGTCGATGTCGACGATCTTGCTTTCGTCTACGAAAAAGAATTGCGCGTGCCGCCGACGTTCGCCGTCGTGCTCGGCTTTCCGGGCTTCTGGGCGCGCGACCCCAAAAGCGGCATCGACTGGGTGCGCCTGCTGCACGGCGAACAGGGCATCGAGATTCACAAGCCGCTGCCGCGCGAAGCCACGGTGATTGGCCGCTCGCGTATCACGCGCGTGGTCGATAAAGGCGAAGGCAAAGGCGCGCTGCTCGAAATCGAACGCAGCCTCACGGACAAGGCCACGGGCGAGCGCTACGCGACGCTGCGTCAGCTCACGTTCTGCCGTGGCGATGGCGGGTTTAGCGCCAACGGCGGTCCGAGCGACGAGGCGCCGTCGGCGCCGCCCGCGGTGCCCGATCGCGAGGCCGATTATGTCTGCGAATTGCCGACGCGTCCCGAAACCGCGCTGCTCTATCGTTTGTGCGGCGACGACAACGCCTTGCACGCCGACCCGCAAATCGCGCACGCAGCGGGTTTCGAGCGGCCAATCCTGCACGGACTCGCCACGTGGGCCGTGGCGGCGCACGCGCTGCTCAAGACGCTGTGTGCGAGCGATCCCGCGCGTCTCGTGCGCTTTCACGCGCGCTTCACCGCGCCGGTTTATCCGGGTGAAACGATCCGCACCGAAATCTGGCGCGACGGCAATGCCGTGAGCTTTCGCGCGCGCGTGGTCGAGCGCAATATCATCGTGTTGAACAACGGCACCGCGTCGCTGCGCTGAGGTTCGGCACTACGCGTCGTTCGGCGCACATTCACTGTCAATCGAATTCGAAGGAATCGCAGTCATGGCCCGTCAACCCAAACCGCTGGTGCGTTCCGATATTGCATACAGCACGCCCGATCGTATCGTCGTGCGCGGCAAGAGCCTGCCCGACGACGTGCTCGGCCATATGAATCTCGGCGATTTCGCCTTTCTGCAACTCACCGGCCAGGCGGCGACGCCGCAGCAATCGGCGATGTTCAACGCCATCGTCATCACGCTGGTCGAGCACGGCATGACGCCGAGCGCGATCGCCGCGCGCATGACCTATGCGGGCGCGCCCGAGTCGTTGCAGGCCGCTGTGGCGGCCGGTTTGTGCGGGCTCGGTTCGGTGTTCGTCGGCAGCATGGAGGGCGCGTGCCGGATGTTGTCCGAAATCTTGCCCTATGGGACGCAATGCGACGACCTCGAAAAACTCGCCGTCGATACCGTGGCCGCCTGGCGCGCGCGCGGCACGCCGATTCCGGGCCTCGGTCATCCGCTGCACAAGCCGATCGATCCGCGCACGCCGCGCCTGTTCGAACTCGCCGCGCAGAACGGTTTGTCGGGCGACTATGTGAAGCTCATGCAATTGATCGGCAAGGAAGCGGAGCGCGTGTCGGGCAAGGCGCTGCCGATCAACGCGACGGGCGCGATCGGCGCGATCTGCTGCGAGTTCGGTTTTCCGTGGCGCATCGTGCGCGGCTTCGGCGTGATGGCGCGCGCAATCGGCCTCGTCGGTCATCTGCTCGAAGAGGGCGAGCGTCCGATGTCGTTCGAGTTGTGGCAGCGCGTGGAAGACGAAGCGTCGGCGCATTTGCGCGGCGAAGTTTGAAGGGCGCGCGTACGATGTTTGAACGAGGAAGTGACGAAAGCCGGCTGCAAGCATTAAGCCACGCAAAAGGGCCGATTCGGCAAAGCCAACTTCGCGAAACGCGGCGCGCGCGGCATAGTAGCCGCATCGTCGGCCGTAGCCGCAGGGAGGAGCACCGTGTCCGATTCATCCACGCCATCGCTTGACGCGTGGCTCGACAAAAGCGAAACGCTCGCTGACGACATCACGTCGTTTCCGCTACGCGCGCTCGCCGCCACGCTCGATCGCGACGCGCCCGGCGAGCATGTGCCGCCGTTGTGGCACTGGCTGTATTTCCTGCCGGTCGCGCCGCTCGCGCAAGTCGGTGCGGACGGCCATCCGCAGCGCGGCGGTTTTCTGCCGCCGGTGGCGTTGCCGCGCCGCATGTGGGCGGG
Source organism: Paraburkholderia tropica (assembly GCF_900109265.1). Classification (GTDB taxonomy): domain Bacteria; phylum Pseudomonadota; class Gammaproteobacteria; order Burkholderiales; family Burkholderiaceae; genus Paraburkholderia; species Paraburkholderia tropica. The sequence continues at coordinate 114,587 of NZ_FNZM01000017.1, read as the reverse complement.
CGGCCGCCTCACGTTTCATGCGCCGCTGCGTGCGGGGCAACGCGCGCAACGCACCTCGACGATTGCGAACATCGAAGACAAGACCGGCCGCAGCGGCCGTCTCGTGTTCGTGACGGTGCAGCATCGCTATGAAGCGGCGGACGAACTCTGCATCGAGGAAGAGCACGACATCGTCTATCGCGACGCGCCGCAAGCTGGCGCGAGCGCGCCGAAACCCGTGAGCGCGCCGGTCGGCGAAACATGGTCGCGCACGCTCACGGCCGACGCCGTGATGCTGTTTCGCTATTCGGCGCTCACGTTCAACGGTCATCGCATCCACTACGATTTTCCGTATGTGACGCAGGAAGAGGGCTATCCGGGACTGATCGTGCACGGTCCGCTGATCGCCACGCTGCTGCTCGATCTCGTGCATCGCGAACGGCCCGACGCAACGGTCGCGACTTTCGCGTTTCGTGCGGTGCGTCCGACCTTCGCGGGCAACGCGTTCACGCTTTGCGGGCTGCCCGCTGCGGACGGCCGCTCCGTCGAACTGTGGGCGAAAGACCACGACGGCTATCTGACGATGCAGGCTACGGCGACGTTCGCCTGAGTGCTCCATTCATTCACGCATTTTCCACGCAGACAGACTCATGACCGATCATCCCAGCCGCACGCTCGCGGCGTTCGCGGCGACGCTCGACTATCGCGCGATTCCGGCGCACGTTGTCGAACGCACCGTCAATCTTTATGTGGACTGGCTCGGCTCCGCGCTCGGCGGCAAGGGCGCGCGTCCGGTCGAAAGGATCGCGCGTTTTGCGCGCGCGGCGCGCGACGCGCAAAGCGCGAGCGATGCGTGCGATGTCGTGATCGATCGCACGCGCACCACGCCGTATTTCGCGGCGATGGTCAACGGCGCGGCTTCGCATTTCGTCGAGCAGGACGACGTGCATAACGGCTCCGTACTGCATCCGGCTACCGTGGTGTTTCCGGTGACGCTCGCTCTGGCGCAATCGCTTGGTGCGTCGGGGGCGGAATTTATCGCGGCGTCGGTGGCCGGTTATGAAGTCGGCATTCGCGTCGGCGAATTCATGGGGCGCTCGCACTACAAGATCTTCCACACGACGGGCACGGTCGGGACGATTGCGGCGGCCGCGGCGGCGGGACGCCTGCTCAAGCTCACGCCCGGGCAGATGCTCGACGCGTTCGGCTCGGCGGGCACGCAGGCAAGCGGGCTGTGGGAATTCCTGCGCGACGCCGCCGATTCGAAGCAACTGCACACGGCGATGGCCGCGGCCAACGGTTTGATGGCGGCGCAACTCGCGGCGGACGGCTTTCGCGGCGCGCAGCGCATTCTCGAAGGCGCGCAAGGGATGGCGGCGGGCATGTCGAGCGACGCCGATCCTGCGAAGCTCGTCGATCGTCTCGGCGAGCGCTGGGCGACCGTCGAGACCTCGTTCAAGTACCACGCGGCGTGCCGCCACACGCATCCGGCCGCCGACGCCTTGCTCGCGGTGATGGCCGAGCATCGCCTCACGCCCGCCGATATCGCCGCCGTGACCGCGCACGTGCATCAGGGCGCCATCGACGTGCTCGGCAACGTGGTGGTGCCGAGCACGGTGCACCAGGCGAAGTTCAACATGGGCACGGTGCTGGGCCTCTGCGCGTATCGCGGCTATGCGGGCGTGAACGAGTTCGAGCACGGCTACGCCGAAGCCGATATCGCCGCGTTCCGCGAACGCGTGACGATGGCGCTCGACGAGGAAGTGGATCGCGCGTATCCGGCGCGCTGGATCGGCAAGGTGACGGTCACGACGCACGACGGCCGCACGCTGCACGGGCGCGTCGACGAACCGAAGGGCGATCCCGGCAATACGCTCTCGCGCGACGAGATTGCTTCGAAGTTCGTGCGTCTCGCGGCGTTCTCGCACGCGGCGAGCGAAGCACAGGCGCGTGCGTTGCTCGACGATGCCTGGGCGATTGCGGAGTGTGCTCGCGTGGGCGCGTTATTTGAGCACGGCGAGACGAAAGTCGCCGCATAAGCACCCTCCGCCGAATCGACGAGAACGCAAAAAACACGCCGGAATTCCCGGCGTTTTTTTATTGTTCAGATTGAAAGGTTACCGCCGTTTCTCGCGCGCAAAACGCAACGCGAAACGCACGAGTTTCGGCATGGTTTCAGGCCGCTGCAAACGCATGTCGTAACCCGAGAAACGCCGCGTGTTTTCCGCGAGACACAGGCGCATCAGATCCGGCACGCCGATATCGACGTCGCTGACCGACTGCGCGCCGTTCATCGTGAAGTTGTTGTCTTGCCGATGCTCGTTGCCGTCGGCGTCCATCGCGCGCGCGAGCCCCACGCGCTCCCAGCACAGAAACACCCACACGGCGGCGATGCGCAGCTCGAAGCGGATTCGTCGCCACCACGACAGCCGCGCGCGATGCCACGCCAACCAGTTCGCGAACAGCAGAATATGGCGGCACTCTTCCTGCATGACCGGTTCGAAGGTGTCGATCAGTTCGGGCGGAAAGAGGCCCGAGCGTTTGGCGACTTCGAAGAGGCCGAAGGCGAAGAAGCTGTCCACGCATTCGCTGTAGCCGGTGACGAGATAGGCCCATTCGGCGTCTTTCGGCAATACGTAGGGCGGCTCGCTCGCGAGCGCGATGCCGTAGGCCGCGACGAGTCGCGAGAGCACGTCTTTGTGTCGGCTTTCTTCCCATGCGTTGAGCGCGAGCGCCGCGCGCATGTCCGGGTCGTCGAGCGTGGCGGCATAGGCGGCCATGCGCAGGCGCGCCTTGCCCTCGGTCTGCACGGCGATGTCCCAGATCGGCAGTTCGACAATGCGCTTGAGCGCGGCCGGTTCGAGCACGGGCCATTCGAGCACGGCGGGCCGGTACGGATTGAAGGTCTCGCGGAACATGCGGCAGGTCTCGCGACGATGCAGATCCGTGCCGGGCGTGAGCGGGCCGCTTGCATCGCTGGTCCAGTGGCGCGTGGTGTAGTCCGCCGCTTCGAGCGTGCGGCGGTCCGCATGATGCAGCGGCAAGTGCGGCGCGCTGAAGCCCGGGATGAGCCGCGCGGTGTCGAAGCTGTCGATGGCCTGATCGCTCATCAGAAAACCTCTCCAGGTTGAGCACAACGCCGAAACGCCTGTAATAAAAAACGAATGAACTCACCGTGGCGGCCTGAATGGATGATTCACGCCGATTAAAGATGGCTTGAGATCGATTGCCGGCTTTTTCGATCGCTGTCTTCAATCGTTTCCGCTAATTGTGGCACCGTTCGGCATATGTCGCGCGCGAGATCGATCGATCCAGATCAGTTGAATCGGCTTGAATTCAGGCAAAAAATCGCCTAGCTGAAGGGCTTGGGAGCTTGACCCTGTTTTTCACGTCAACGCGTGCCGAGCGCATGAGGATCGTTGCATTTGCTTGAACGATAACCGGCGTGGTTTCGATAAAAAGCATAATGAAGACGAATGTCGACATTCATCTCGTGCCAGAAAAATAAACCGAAATATCGCGGGGAATTAAATGGCGCAGATACAGCGCGTCATCGCGCTATTCGATATAGCCTGTGGCGGATGTTTGATTCGCTGCAACACGGCGAATCTTTTTCATCATCAGAAGGCAGTCGAAACAGGGGGCGTCGCAAGCGCGGTCGTCATGAAGGCGGCAGCACGCGGCGCCGGAGCCAGCCTTAACCGGAAGCTTGCCCGTGCGCATCCTGTCGATATTCGGAACGCGGCCCGAAGCCATCAAGATGGCGCCGCTCGTGACGCGTCTTGAAGCGGAGCCCGGCGTGCAGTCGGTCGTCTGCGTGACCGGGCAGCATCAGAGCATGTTGCAGCAGGTGCTCGACCTGTTCGGCATCGTGCCCGCGCACAACCTCGCCGCCATGACCACCAACCAGACGCTGAACGGACTCGCCGCACGACTGTTTACCGGTCTCGACGATGTGCTCGCCGCCGAGCAGCCCGAGCGCGTGCTCGTACACGGCGACACCACCACCAGCATGGCGGGCGCGCTCGCGGCGTTTCATCGGCGCATTCCGGTCGGCCACGTGGAAGCGGGCCTGCGCACCGGCAATCTCTTCGAGCCGTGGCCCGAGGAAATGAACCGGCGCGTGGTGGACGTGGTCAGCGATCTGCTGTTCGCGCCCACCGCAAGCTCGCAGGCGAATCTCGATGCGGAGGCGCTCACGGGCCGCGTGGTCGTCACGGGCAACACGGTGATCGACGCCTTGCGTTTAATGTGCGAGCGCCTCGACAGCGACACCGCGATGCGCGAACGCATCGATGCGCAGTTTCCGTTTCTCGAACCCGAAGGCGAGGGCCGTCCGCTGCTGCTCGTCACGGGGCATCGGCGCGAAAGTTTCGGCGCGGGCTTCGAGCACATTTGCGCGGCGCTCGCGGCGCTGGCGCAGACCGGCAAGATGCAGATCGTCTATCCCGTGCACCTGAATCCGAACGTGCGCGGCCCCGTGCTCGCCACGCTCGGCAACGCGCCCAATGTGACGCTCACCGATCCGCTCGACTATCCCGAGTTCGTGCGGCTCATGCAGCGCGCGGCGATCGTGCTGACCGATTCGGGCGGCGTGCAGGAAGAAGCGCCCGCGCTCGGCAAGCCGGTGCTCGTGATGCGCGACGTGACCGAGCGGCCCGAGGCGCTCGCGGCGGGCACGGTGAAGCTCATCGGCACCGACCGCGTGGCGATCGAGCGCGCCGTGCTCGAACTCGTCGACGACGAAGAGGAGCGTCGTGCGTTCGCGCGCCGCGTGAATCCTTATGGCGACGGTCATGCGTCGGAGCGCATCGTCGCGGCGCTGGTGGGCAAGCCGTTCACGCCTTTCGCGAGCCGCGCGTTGCCGGGTTATCTGCATCCGGTGCTTGCCGCGCGGGCGGATGCCTAGCGCATGCCTCGCGCACATCTGAAGCGCGCCGATCGCATCGTGCGGGGTTCGCGCCGCGCCGACCAACATGAGGTCCATGACGTGATATCGAATTCGACTTCGCATCCGGTGGGGACGACGAGCGCGCGCGGCCCGAAGCGCGTGCCGGTCTGGCTGAACGGCGCACTGCTGCACGCGCTGGGCGCGATGAGCGTCGCGTGGTGCGCGCCGGCGCTGGCCGCGCCCGGCGATCTCGCCGCGGCGTTCGCGCAACTCGGGGCGGGGCGCGTCGAATCGCGCACGGTGTCGCTCGCGGATCTCGGCGTGCGTGAACCCGTCGTGCTGCGCGCGCCCGACGCGGCGCAGGAACTCTATCTGCCGGTGCCCGCGAATCTGCCGATCGAGAACGCCACGCTGCAACTCGACGCGAACTATCTGCGCGGCAACGGTGGCCGCACGACCTTCGTGCTGTCGCTCGACGGCTCGCCGGTGCAGGCACGCACGCCGGGCGACACGCAGGGCGATGGCTCGCTGAGCATCGGCGTCGACGGCGCGCCGCGCGCGTCTGGCTTCGTGCGCGTGGGGCTGCAATGGTCGTCGGTGCTCAACGACACGTTCTGCACGGACCAGACCGCGATCGCCAATCTCTGGCGCGTCGCGCCGACGACGCGTCTCACCTATCAGTTCGACACCTCCGCGATCGACGACGTCCACACCGCCTGGAGCGCGCTGCCGGCGAAGCCCGTGGTGGCGATCGGCGCGGGCAAGCTCGATCCCGCCGCGTACGACGCCGCGTGGCGGCTCGAAGCGCTGCTGGTGCGCGGCGGCGCGACGCCCGTCACGCAGATCGTGCCGGCGGTGGGCGACACCGTGCATCTGGGCAGCGTGCAGGTGCCCGCCGCGTTGCAGGCCGTGCCCGCGTTCGCGGCGCTCGCGGCGGGCGGCGATCACAAGCTCGCGAATCCCGCCGAACTCGGCGCGCTGATCGCGCTGGCGCCCGCCGGCGTGTTCGCGCCGAACGTCGTGATCGCCGATGCAGCCCTGCGTGCGCGCACGGGCGAAGCGTTCGACGCGTTGCGCGCGCAGGTGCAGAGCGTGTCCGCCGATGCGGCGGGCGCGTTCGACGCCTGGCGCAAGCGCGCGGGCGGCGCGCTGCTCTCGGGCGGATCGGCGACGCCGCCCAAAGGCGAACTCGCGCTCGCGCATCTCGGTGGCCTGCCCGCCGTGGTGGTCGGCGACGACCTCGGCGTGAGCGCGCTGTCGCGCGTATGGAGCGGCATCGGCGTGTCGAACCGGCTCGTCGTGCACGAACTCGCGCAGTCGCCGAATCTGAGCGCGGGCGGGGCGAGCGACCGTCTGGCGCTCTCGCTGATCGGCGGCGCGCCCGCGACCTTGAGCGTGCTGACGAGCGCCGCGTGGGAAGCGCATTTCGATCTCGCCGCCGTGAGCGGCAACGGCAAGATTCCGCGCCGCGTGGTGCTCGATCTCGCCGCCGCGCCCGCCGCCGATCGCAACGGGCAGACCGCGTCGATCTTCTTCAACGGCGTGCTGATCGGCTCGCATCTGCTCGATACCGATGGCCGCGCGCAACGCGTGAGCGCCGATATTCCGGTCTACGCGCTCGGCACCACCAACACGCTGCGCGTGCTGTTCCAGCGTCAACCGGCGGGCGGCTGCCGGCCGCGCGAGCAGGGCTATCCGGCGGCGGTGCTGCCGAGCAGTTATCTGGTGCTCGGCAAGGGGCCGCTCGGCGACGATTTCACGGGCATGGTCGCGCGGTTCTCGCAGTCGTCGAACATCGTCGTGCCGCAGGCGTATCTGGCCGATCCGCTCGCGAGCCTGCCGCGCCTCGCGCGTCTCGCGAACGCGACCGGCGTCTCGTCGGCGCGCGCGACCTTGCAGGTGGCGGCCGACGGTCAGGCCGCGCAGCCTGCGGGACCGTTCCTCGCCGCCGACGTCGCGCTCGATCAGGATGCGAACCACGCGAGCTTCGCCGACGGCCGCATCACGCTCAAAGGACGCGGCGGTTCGACACTCGTCGATCTCGCGGGACTGGACCGCGTGGGCGTGATCGAGGTGACGCGCGCGGGCAGCACGCCGGGCGTGCTCTACCGGAGCGTGGGCGCGCCGCCGGTGCTGCCCGCGAGCCTGCAACTGCTGCAGGGCGACGTGGCGATCGTCGACGGCTCGGGCGTGATCAAGCAGTTCGACACGCAATACGCAGGCGGTGTGCCGCCGACCGACGATCAGCGCGTGTGGCTCGCGCGTCACTGGGCGGGCTGGGGCGTGCCGACGATCGCGGTCGTGCTGCTGGTGTTGCTGCTGGTCGGCGCGGCCTGGGCGCGCAGCCGCGCCCGCAAGCGCACGGCGGCGGCAGCGGCGCAGGCCGAGAGTGCGAGCGCCCACACCGGCAGCGGTCCCGACGACGGCGGGCCGGGCGCATCCGGCGGCGGTGCGAATCCGCAGGGCTGAGCGTGAACTGGGCCTCGATCGACTGGTGGCTGAACTACGTCGCCGGCCGCTATTACCAGGGCATGGAGTACCTGGCGGCGGCCGTGGCGGTCATCATCCTGCTTTCGAGCCTGGATGATCTGTTCATCGACGCGTGGTACTGGCTACGCCGCACGATCCGTCATTTCACGGTCGAGCGGCGCTTTCAGCCGCTGCGCGCCGAGCAGCTTTACGACCGCGAACAGCAGTGGCTCGCGATCATGGTGCCCGCGTGGCGCGAAGAGGACGTGATCGCGGCGATGGTCGAGAACGCCGTGAAGGTGCTCGATTACCGCAACTATGTGATCTTCGTCGGCACCTATCAGAACGATGCGGCGACCATCGGCGAAGTCGAGCGCATGCGGCGGCGCTACAAGCAACTGCATCGCGTGGAGGTGCCGCACGACGGACCGACCTGCAAGGCCGATTGCCTGAACTGGATCGTGCAGGCGATCTTTCGCATGGAAGGCGAGGCGGGCATCGAATTCGCGGGCGTGATTCTGCACGACAGCGAGGACGTGCTGCATCCGCTCGAACTGCGCTTCTTCAACTATCTGCTGCCGCGCAAGGACATGATCCAGCTACCCGTCGCCTCGCTCGAACGCGAGTGGTACGAGCTGGTCGCGGGCACCTATATGGACGAGTTCGCCGAGTGGCACGCGAAGGATCTCGTGGTGCGCGAGAGTCTCGCGGGCGCGGTGCCGTCGGCGGGCGTGGGTACCTGTTTCTCGCGGCGCGCGCTCGCGGGACTGGCGGCGCAAACCAACAATCAGCCCTTCAATACCGAAACGCTCACCGAGGATTACGACGTGGGCGAGCGGCTCGGGCGCATGGGCATGCAGTCGATTTTCGCGCGCTTTCCCGTGCAGTTCGCCACGCGCCGCAAGTCGTGGTTCGGTCTCGGGCCGATGCGCGAATTCACGCTCACCATGCCGCTGTGCGTGCGCGAGTATTTCCCCGATACGTTCCGCACCGCGTATCGTCAGCGCGCGCGCTGGACGCTCGGCATCGGCCTGCAAGGGTGGGAGCAGACCGGCTGGGTCGGCTCGTTCGCGAACCGCTATCTGCTCGCGCGCGATCGCAAAGGCATTCTCACGGCGTTCGTCGGCATCGTCGCCTATGCGCTGCTGGTGCAGTTCCTGTTGTTCACTTACGCGGATCTGCTCGGCTTGCGGCCCGATCTGATCGCCTCGCCGTTTTCGAATTCGCGGTTTCTCACCCTCGTGCTGTGGGCCAACGGCATCGCGCTGCTGCTGCGCGTGGTGCAGCGCGTGTACTTCGTCTCGCGGCTGTATGGCTGGGAGCATGGGCTGCTGTCGGTGCCGCGCATGGTGATCGGCAATTTCGTGAACTTCATGGCGGTCTCGCGCGCGTGGAAGATGTATCTGAACTATCTGGCGACCGGCAAGCGCCTCGTGTGGGACAAGACCATGCACGACTTTCCTTCGTCGGACGGGTTCAAGGACCGGCGTCAGCGCCTCGGCGAACTGCTGGTGTCGTGGCAGGCCATCGCGCCCGAGGAACTCGACAAGGCGCTCGCGCAGGAGCACGCGCAGGAAGCGCCGCTGGGCCGCGTGCTGATGGCGCATGGCTGGCTCGACGAGGAAACGCTCGCGGAGGCGATTGCGTTTCAGGCCGACCTGCCGCGCGCGCGGCTCGACCGCGCGAAGCTCATGCGTCACGCGCAGGATGTGCCGATCGAACTGGCGGTGCGCTATCGCGTGCTGCCGCAAGGCGACGATGGCGCGGGCCATTGCGTGCTGCTGTGCGCGAGTCCGCTGACGAGCGAGGCGCTGGCCACGCTGCGCGCGAAGACGGCGATGCCGGTCGTGCAGCGCATCGTGCGCGAAGGCGAGATCGCCGATGGTTTGCGGCTGTTGCGCGGCGTGCCCGTGACGCCCGAGGGCGACGGCGACGCGGCGCAAGGCGCTTCGCCGCCGAAGGCGAAGACGCCGCTCGCGGTGCCGCTGCTCGGCGATCTGCTGATCGAGCGGGGCGCCGTGCGGCGCGCGCAATTCGAGGACGCGCTGCAGCGCTATCGTCCGGCGGAGCATGGGCGGATCGGCGACTACATGGTGGAGCAGGGCGTGATTTCGCGCGACGCGCTGGCGCAGGCCATCGCCGAGCAGGAACGCCTTCGCGCCGAGGCGCAGGCTGCGTCATGAAGCGCATGCCGAACGCTTTTCCGACTCAGCCGACTCAGCCGGCTTTGCGCGCGATTGCGCTGGCCGCGCTGTGCCTGAGTCTCGGCGCGAACGTGCCGGTGCGGGCGCAAGCCGCGCCGGCGGCGGCTCACGCGCTGCCGCTCTCGGGCGCGGCCTATCGCGTCGCGCAGCAAGGCTACGACGCATTCGCGCGCCACGATTACGCCGCCGCGCAGCGCTACGCGCGCGAGGCGATACGGCAGCGGCCCGATGTGGCGTCGCTGCGTCTGCTGCTCGCCAATGCCGAGGCCGCGCAGGGCAATCTGCGCGCGGGCAGCCGCACGCTTTCGGAGGCGATTGCGCAACTGGGTCCCGAGCCGTCGCTGGTCGCGCGGCGCAAAGCGTTCGATACGCAGATCGCGGCGGCCACGGCGCGTCCGTCGGCGTCGCGCGCCACGCAGGCGTCGCGCGCGGGGCGGCCTGCGCAGGCTGCTCAGCCGGGTCACGGTTCGCCCGACAATCTCACGGGCCGCGCCTTCGTGCTGGCGCAGGATGCCTATCGCGCTTACGATGCGAAGGATTACGCGCGCGCGTTGCGCGAGGCGAACGCCGCGATCGCGTTGCGGCCCGACGTGCTGCGTCTGCGTTTGCTCGCCATCGACGCGGCCATGGCGCAAGGTGAGGACGCGGCGGCGTGGCAACTGGCGCAGGACGCCGCACCGCGCTTCGGCGGCAACGCCGAGTTGCGCGCGCGGCGTTCACAGATCGGCGCGCGTCTCGCACCGAAGTTTGCGGCGGCCGCGCAGGACGCGCAGCAACGGGGCGATCTCGCCGATGCCGCGACCCAGGCGCGCGCCGCCATCGCCTATGCGCCGGACCGGATCGGCTACCGGTTGCAATTGTTCGGCATCCTGATCGATGAAGGCGATATGCCCGCACTCGACGCAGCAGCCAGCGACGCCTTGAGCGCCAACATCACGCCGACGATGATGCTCCACGTCATGCACGGTTACGCGCGCGCGGCGCAGGGACAAGCGGCGCAGGCCGATGCCGATTTCACGCAGGCGCTGCAAGCCGACGACGGCAGCGCGCGTGAGCGGCGCGTGGCGCGCGTGATCGTCGCGGATGTGTGGACCGCGCAAGGCGAGCCCCAGCGCGCGCTCGACCTGCTGAAGCCGCTCGGCACGCAAGGCGACGACACCGACGCGTGGATCGCGGCGCGGCGCTACGCAGCGCGCGAGGCGTTGGCGCGATCGACGCCCGAAAGCGCGCAGCAGGTGGCGAGCGAGGCGCGTCCGGTGCTCGATTGTGCGGTCGATGCGAGCGGCGCGGCGTGCGATGTCTATGCCGCCGATGCGGGCTTCGCAGCACGGCGCGCGTCGATTCTGGCGGCGCAGCGCGGCGACAAGGAGGCGGCGGTGCACTACGCGCGCGCGGCGGTCGATGCCGCGCCGCGCAATCCGCAACATCGCGTCGAACTGATCGACGCGCTGGTCGCGGCGGGCGATCCGGACGGCGCACGGCGCGAAGCGCGCGCCGCGCTCGACGCCGGTCTGCTCGACGCGATGCCGCCTTTGTCCGCCGCATATCTCGCGCAGCGCGCGGGCGCGGACCGGCGCGCCTTCGAGTATTTCGTGCAAGCCGACGAAGCGGGCCAATTGCCGCCGCAAGCCGCGGGCGACGCGGGCTACAGCGCCTATCGCGCGTGGTTCGACGCGGCGGCCGCGCGCTATCTGGAACGCGCCATCGACTACGGCACCGCGCCGCCGGACGGCGTCGCGCCCGCCACGCTGCTGCAATTGCAGGACCTGCGCAACGTGCACGCCGACGTCGCGCGCGACTGGGGTTTCATCGCCTCGATCAACTATCGCGGCGCGGGTTTGCAGCCCGGCGTGACGACCGGCTCGGTGCCCGGCGCGTACAACAACTGGCAGATGGGCGTCGAAGGCTACTGGCGTCCGTTCGGCTCGCTCGGCGACCGCAACTTCGAAGTCTATGCGCGCGCTTACCAGGACTTCGGCGCGAAGGGCGGCGCACCGAGCGGCGTCTCGACGGCGCTCGGCGCAATCGGCATGCGCGTGAAGCCGTTCGAATCGATCAACGCGGTGATCGCCTTCGAGCGCCTGATTCCGATTGGCTCGCATGCGCCCTCGGACTGGCTCGTGCGGCTCGCGTATTCGGGCGGCTTCGGCACCGAGCGACGCCTCGACGTGCCGTCCTGGTGGACCGTGCAGGACTACGCCGAAGTGGGCCATTACGTGAGCAACGGCTGGAACTACGCGACCGGTTATCTCGAAGCGGGGCGCACGTGGCGGCTCGATCGCATCAGCCCGAAACTGACCGTGTTCCCGTATGGCGTGATCGGCATGGACTACGATTCGAGCATCAATCACAGCGTGCCGGTGGGCATGGGCGTGGGCGTGTCGACGCGCTACTGGTTCCGCGATACCTTCTACGATTCGCCGCGCTCGTATGTCGACGTGTCCGTGCAATACCGCTGGCGGCTCACGGGCGACGACCGCGCGGGCGGCGTGTTCTTCGGCGCCGTGCTGTCTTACTGAGGGAGAGGCCGATATGGCGAGGTGCATCGCACAGCCCGGCGCGTATTCAGGTGCGGTTGCGCGCACGCACGTGGCGTGTCTTGCGTGTCTCACGTTTCTCACGTGTCTCACGCAGCGCTGCACGCGCGCCGCCGTGGCGGCGCTGTGCGCGCTCGCGGCGGCGGGCTGCACGCTGCAGGTGCCTGCGCACGCCGACGCGCTCGCGCAAGGCGTGGTCTGGCAGCCCGACAACGATCATCTCGATCTGCGCGGCAACTGGGACAAGCTCGGCGTCAACGAACTGCTGGTGCAGTGGATCGCCGTCGACGACGTCGCGTACATGGCGGGCGCGGGGTTGCCCGCGCCGCGTGTGCCCGACTGGGTGCGCATCTCGAACGAGCCGTGGGCGCGCGGCGTGATCGTCGGCCTCGCGGGTTTCGCGGACGAAAAGAAAGCGCGCGCGAACATGGAAGAACTCGTCGAGCGATCGCTGCGGCTCGCGAAGGTGCGCCCGCCCGTGCATATCACCGGCTGGTATTTTCCCGTGGAAGCCGATCCCACCTGGGCCGACGCCGCGCGCATGGGTCCGCTGCTCGAACGCTTGCCGAAGCCGCTCTGGATCAGCGTGTACGACACCAGCAATATCGGCGGCGAGGCGTTCGCGAAGTGGCTCGACGGCTGGTTGCCGCGCGACGTGGGCGTGCTGCTGCAGGACGGCTGCGGCGTCTATGCGCGTGGTCCGGCGGCGGCGCGCGAATATGCCGATGCGCTCGCGGCGCATCTGGGCAAGAAGCGCGTGCGCGTCATCGCGGAGGCGTTCAGGCCGAAGCAGGGTGGGGGATTCCGCGCGGCCACCGCGGCCGAGCTGGCGCCGCAACTGGAGGCGTATCGCGGCTATCGCGTGTATGTGTTCGACGGGCCGCATTATCTGTCGCCGGAACTCGTCGACGGATTGCTCGCGATACGGCATGGCGAGGGTAAGGCGCGCTAGAAGTCGCGCCTTGAACAGCGCTCAACGCAATTGCGCGAACGCGATCAGCAGCACCATCGAGCCGATCGCGCCATCGAGCACGCGCCACGCACTCGCGCGGCGGAATAACGGCGCCATCGCCCGCGCGCCATAACCGAGTCCGACGAACCACACCGCGCTCACGCACATCGCGCCGATCGCGAAAGCGAGCCGCGCGCCTTGCGGCTCGCGCGCGCCCGCTGTGCCGATCAGCAAAAACGTGTCGAGGTAAACATGCGGATTGAGCCACGTGAAGGCGAGCGTCATCAGCATGATGGGCAGCGCGCGCTGCTCGGGCGCGTTGGCCTGCGTCGCGGCGTCGAGTACGGCATGCGTGGGCTTGACCGCGCGCCGTAGCGCGCCGATGCCGAACCAGACGAGCCACGCGAGCCCCGCATAGAGCACGAGATGCACAAAGGTCGGATAGCGTTCGACGAGCGCGGACGCGCCGCCCACGCCTGCGCCGATCAGGATGAAATCGGACAGCGCGCACAGCACCACGATCTTGCCGACGTGCGAGCGCAAGATGCCCTGGCGCAGCACGAACGCGTTTTGCGCGCCAATGGTGACGATGAGCGAAGCGCACAGCGCCGCGCCGTGAGAAAAAGCGAGCCAGTTCATGATGGTCGGAAACGAAGCGGCCGGGACGATCGGCGCGGAGCGATGAATTGCGCGTTCCGGGCGTCGCGGCGTGGACAGAAGCGGAGAATGGCGTTAGTCTGCGGCCGGAATCGTCTTAAGCAAAGCTGTTTTTGTTAATCCCGATTAAGGAACGCTAATGCTCGACTACGCGCTGCTCGATGCGCTCGCCGCCGTGGTGCGGCATGGTTCGTTCGACCGCGCCGCCGGCGCGCTGAACGTCACGCCTTCGGCGGTCTCGCAGCGCGTGAAGCTGCTGGAAGAACGCGTGGGGGCAGTGCTGGTGAAGCGCGGTCAGCCCTGCGTGGCGACGGCCGCGGGCGCGCTGCTGTGCCGCCACACCGAGCGCGTGCAGTTGCTCGAAGCGGAACTGGGCGGCGGCATGCCCACGGTCGTGGGCGCGATCGACGCGGCGCGGCCCACCTTGCGCGTGGCCGTCAACGACGACAGCGTGGGCACGTGGTTCATCGACGCCGTCGCGGCCTTCTGCGTGGAGCGCGGCATTCTGCTCGATCTCGTGATCGACGATCAGGACCACACGGCGCAGCGTATGCGCGACGGCAGCGTGCAGGGCGCCGTCACCACCCAGGCCGAGCCGGTGCAGGGCTGCCGCTCGACGCGTCTCGGGCGCATGCGCTATCTCGCGGTGTGCTCGCCCGAATTCTTCGCGCGCTATTTCGCCGACGGCGTGGGGCGCGAGTCGCTGCGCCGCGCGCCCTGCGTCGAGTTCAATCCCAAGGATCAACTGCAAAAGCGCTTCGTGCGCCGCATCACGCGCGCGCAGGTGGACGCGCCGCTGCACTGGATTCCGCACGTCGCGGGTTTTCTGCGCTGCTGCGTGAGCGGGCTCGGCTGGGGCATGTGCCCCGAACGCATGATCGCGCCGCATCTCGAACGCGGCGAACTCGTTGAGCTCACACCAGGGCGCGGGCTCGACGTCGAACTCTACTGGCAGAGCTGGCGTCTCTCGATTGGCTGGCTCGACGATTTCGGCGCGATGTTGCGCCGCCAGTCGGCGAGCTGGCTCGATCAGGGTCGCGGTTAAGTTCGTTTCCGATTCCCTTTTTCGATTCCCCTTTCCCGACCGCCCGAACCCGCGCCGCCCGCATGTCGCGAGCGCGGCGGCGGAGGTCGTTCGCACTATCCGCCTTTCATCCGCTATTAGCCGCCATTTGAATTGTTGTTATCCGTGCGGGGAATCGCTGTGTCTATTGGATGACGGACGGCGCGCGCAATTGGTGCAATCGCCGTGGAATCGCGGCGCAATCCCGTTGCAATGCCGCTGCAATGGCCGTGCATTTCCGCATGACAAAACGGCTAAAACCAAATTGATATTTGATTAATAATGCCTGAAATAGAGGCGTGTCTCGCAATTCAGATCTGTAAGGTTTGGGGCGTGGCGTGCGACAAATTTCTGCGCCTCACGGGCGACTTCTCCTTGCGTAATCCCACTGCGCATAAGGCTTAAGACATCCATGCGTTTCATTGATCGAACAACGATCTCAAGCATCTGCGCACATGCGGCGTCTGCTAGTGCGGATCCAATGCGCTGCCCGTTCAGGGCCGCCGGATAAGGCGTTGCGGCAGGTGCGCGGAGAAACCGTTGAATGTCTTAATAGTCTTGCTAATTGGCGGGACCGTTCCACTTTGCGCGCATGGTGCGGTTACTTTTTCCTGTTGGCAATGTTAAAAATCAACAAATCCACGAAAAAAGTTCCGAATGTAAAGAAACCACCATTGCCCGCAGATAGTCTGACTTGAAAATTCGACGTCTCGAATTTCATAATTGAGAACTATCGTGTGAAAATTCAGTTTTTCCTGTGGAGAGCGGAAATCGCACGCTATAATCCGGACGTGGCAGAGTGCTTATTCGACCGGCATATTTGAATCGTTTCCACGTGCACGAGGTGCATTATGACGAAATTAGATACCGGCAGCGCATGGCAACAAACCATTGATCTTCTGACGGCCGCTTCGGAACCCGTAAGTCCGGACGTCGAGCCAATGGGCTTCAGAAACTGCAAACCGGTACCCATCACACGCAGCGCATCGGAAGCGGCCAATCGGCGTCGTGCCACGGTGCGGTCGTGGGATGCGCAGGGCATCACCTTGATCCGGCGTCATGATCCGGACAGCATCACCGTATGCTGGAGCGACGCAACGTATGGGCGTTACTCCGACCAGTTGTGGCGGGTTTGCACCGCGCGGCGCAGTGCGGTGTGCGCGTTGACCGGCGAGAAGATTCGTCGCGGCGACGCGGTGTTCCGTCCGAGCCCGAATCGCCGTCATCGTCCGGCTAATGCCGACGCGATGATCCTCGCGAGCAAGCTCGATGCGTTCCCGAACGGCGTCGTGGCCGCGCGTCTCGACGAGGCGCTCGCCGCGTGAGCGGTGGCCGGGCCGCGGCTCGGGGCGGGGCAGGCGGCGTCGCGCGGTCGATTCCCGGCTGATAGGTGGGCGATGAGCGGCCGATAAGTTGTCGATAAGCGGCAATCGGCGCTCATGGCCGCCGTTGAGTCGCACCCGCATCATGCGTGCTACATGGTTTTCCTCAAGAGACAGGCCGGTTCGTCCGGCCTGTCTCGTCTCGTTTGTGCCTTTCGTTCATCCCTTCTGCGCTCGCGTCGGGAATCCGCGAGACGCTAACGCATCGATATCGACGTAAAAGCAGCGCGCATGTGACAAGCCCCCGCCGCATTGCTGCGACGGGGGCTTGTTTGTCACGTGGAGCGCGGCCAGCCGTGCTTCACGCGCCTTACGTCTGACGATTGCGGGCGCGCCTTATGCGGGCGCGTCGCGCGCAGGCTCTTCGTCGAGCGTTTCGCGCGTTTCGGGCATCACGAGCCACACCAGCAGCACGGCCAGCGCGCCCGCGGCCGCGAGGCCGAGGAAGCTCACGGTATTGCCGAAGTGATCGGCGATAAAGCCCGCGAGCGCCGTCGAGAGCGTCGCGCCGATCCCCGCCGAGAGCCCGAACAGCCCGATACAGAGGTTGTAACGGCCCTTGCCGCCCGCGACGTCGGCGGCGATCAGCGGCAGCATCACGCCGAACACGGCGGCCGACAGGCCGTCGAGCATCTGCACCGGCACGAGGAAGTACGGGTTGCCCACGGCTGCGAACAGCAGCGCGCGCACGGGCAGGGCGCTGAAACCGAGAATCAGCACCGGGCGGCGTCCCCAGAGTTGCGAGGTGCGCCCGACCCACGGCGACATCATCGCGACGATCGCCTGCGGCACGATGATGCACGCCGCAATCACGAGCTGCACGTTGTCGCCCATGCCGGCCGTCACTTCGCCCGCCGCGAGGTTCAGCATCGCCGCGTTCGAGAGGTGGAACAGCACCACGCAGGCCGCGAACGTGAGCATGCGCTTGTCACGCAGCAGATCGAGAATGGTCTCGCGCTCTTCGCCGGCGGGCGCGGCATCGGCCTTGTTCGCCTTGAGCGGCTTGGGTGCGTGCGCGTGCTTGTCGTATTCGATCATCGCGAGCGCGACGAGCGCCGGCAGCGCGAGCGCGGCCGTCAGCCAGAACACGGCGCGCGGCGAGATGTACTCGCCGCACAGCCCCATCAGCCCGGCGGCCACGGCGCTGCCGATGGACGCCCAGCGCGCGTTGCGCCCCAGCCGGTCGCCGAGATTCTGACGGCCCACCAGCGCGAGCGCGAGCGCGGCCATCGCCGGCACCAGCATGCAGCTCGCGAAGCCGTGGAACACTTCGGCGGCCATCACCGGGATCACGGTCGGACTCGACGCCAGCAGCACGGCCGAGGCGATGATCGCGATGATCGCCCAGGCCGCGGCGGCCTTCTTGTTCTTGAGGGCGTCGACGGCCGCGCCGCCCGGCACCTGGCTCACCATCGCGCTGATCGTGCCGACCGACAGCGCGAGGCCGATTTCGCCCTGCGTCCACTTGTGCGAAGCCAGATACGAAGCGATGAACGGCCCGAAGCCCGTCTGCACGTTCGCGACGAAGAAGTTGAGCCAGTCGAGCGCACGCACGCTGCGCAGACTGGGTGTGAATTGCGTGGTCTTACCGATCATTGGGCACCGCGCGCGGAAGCTGCCGGGGCGGCGCCGGTGGCCGGATTCGGACTGACGGCGCGCACCGGCTGGTCGTTCGCATACGGCGGCGAGGCGTCGACCTGCTGATCGCTCATCTCGATCTGGGCTTCGAGCGCGTTGTTCTTCGTGACGAAGTGCAGCGCCGACCAGTCGGCGGCGATCGTGTGGCGTTTCTCCAGCGTGCCGCTCACGTCGAGCACGACCGCGAGCGGGTCGGCGCCGCCATCAAGCAGCACGTCGACCACGCGGCCCACCTTGGCGCCGTTGGCGCGTTCGACGGTCGCGTCGATGAGCGGCAGACGCGTCGGGCCGGCCTCGCCGACGCCGGGCTGCGCGCCGCCCGACTTGGGCCGGTCGGTCAGCTGCAACTGCGCGGGCGTGAGCGCGAGCGTGATGGCGGGCGTCTTCGGCTGCGGATTCACGCGCACGGCGCTCCACGGGAAGCTCGCCTTGCGGTCGCCGATCCCCATGAAGCCCTGCAGATTCACGACGACCTCCTGCGGCTTGCCGCCGGGGCCCGCGACCATGTCGACGGCGCGGCCCACGACCTTGCCGTCGGTTTTCTGCACTTCGCTGTCGAGCAGCGTGCGGAAGGTGCCGCGTTCGATCACCTTCGTCTGCACGAGCGGCTGCGGCGGCGGCGCGACGGGCGCGCTGGCGGGCGCGGGCGGCGGCGGCGTGGGGCGGCGGCGGCGCACGGGTGCGGGACGCGGCTTGCGCGGCGCGGGCTTCGCTTCGGGCGTTTCGGTGTCGCTGGCGGCATCGGGCGCCGATGCGGCCTCGGGCTCGCTCGCGACATCCGGCTCGCTCGCGGCCACGGGCGCTTCCGGCTCGGGTGGCGGCGGCGAGCGGAACAGGCTACAGCCCGACAGCACGGCTACGACGAGCAGAGCAGAAAGGGTCGGAAGATTTACAACAGGACGTGCGAAACCGCCTTTCATCAACAGAAACTCCTAGGAGCGCCGGCGCGGGCTTGCGCTCAGGCGCGCCGCGCGGCGGGGTCAAACCGGGTCGTGAGAGTTTAACCCGCGCAACGCGGCAATCCGCCTAAAACGGCCCTTTTTGCGTCTTTTCAACCCGATTGACCCGCCATCTCGACGACAAAAGCACATCGGCGGCCCGGATGCTGCGCTTGTCGCGCGAGCCGGCCGGCGCGCGTCGGGTGCCGTTCGTGCCAATTCGGGCTGCCTGCGCGTTCTGTCAGGCGTGCGGCTCAGCGCAAGCCGCACGCCCGAGCGCGGCGACCCCATCCGATTCATTCATCGGACGACATCGCGCGCGGCCAGAACGCGGAAGAAAAAAGCGCCGGGGTAAACGCGGGGGCCGCCCGCCCGCCGGGCCTTGTTCGCGGCGATATAAGGATCACGGCATGTCCTCAATGCGATTTACGCGATGGGAGCGCATGACGGGTTCGCCTAACCTTCGATCCAGCATAAAGATGTCAAAAACTGTCCACCGACATAGACAGCGCTTTCCAAGGCGCGCCCGGCTGGCGTCGACACGACAACTCAACATACGAGACGAACCTGATGACGGGGCCGCGCGCAAGCCGCCGGTCCGTTTCAGCATGCTGATAAAGGAGGCACTCATGCTCGACCCCCACGTCCGGCCCTTGGCCGACGCCGCCGAACTGACCGCGGATCTGTCCGTGGCCCGTGACGGCGACGCCCTCGACGCCGCCCGCGCGACGGGCTTGCTCGACCGCTATTTCGACATCGCCGCGCGCGGCAGCTCGGTGCGCCAGGAGGGCATCGCGGGCGTCACCACGTTCCTCGCGATGGTCTATTCCGTGTTCGTCGTGCCGGGCATGCTCGGCAAGGCGGGATTCGACACCAGCGCCGTGTTCGTCGCCGTCTGCCTGACCACCGCATTCGGCTCGCTGCTGATGGGGCTGTGGGCGCGCCTGCCGATCGCGATCGGTTGCGCCATTTCGCTGACGGCGTTCACCGCGTTCGGCCTCGTGCTCGGCAAAGGGCTCAAGCCGGAAGTCGCGCTCGGCGCGGTATTTCTGATGGGCCTCGTCTTCACGGCGATTTCCGTCACGGGCGTGCGCTCGTGGATTCTGCGCAACCTGCCGCACGGCATCGCGCATGGCACGGGCATCGGCATCGGGCTGTTCCTGCTGCTGATCGCGGCCAACGACGTGGGCCTCGTCGTGAAGAATCCGGGCGCGGGTCTGCCGGTTTCGCTCGGTCATGTCACCTCGCTGCCGGTCATCATGTCGGTGGTCGGTCTCGCGGCGATTTTCGGCCTCGTGCGCCGCCGCGTGCCGGGCTCGATCCTGATCGTGATCGTGGCGATCTCGGCGCTCGGGCTTGCGCTTGATCCGGCCGTGGCGTTCCACGGCGTGTTCGCGTGGCCGTCGCTGTCTGCGCCGGGTCATGCCTCGCTGATAGGCGCGATGGATATCAAGGGCGCGCTTTCGCTGACGGTGTTGCCGAGCGTGCTCGCGCTCGTGATGACGGCCGTGTTCGACGCCACCGGCACGATCCGCGCCGTGGCGGGGCAGGCGGGCCAGCTCGACGCCAACGGACGCATCATCAACGGCGGCCGCGCGCTGACGGCCGACTCGGTCAGCTCGATCTTCTCGGGCTTCTTCGGCGGCGCGCCGGCGGCCGCCTATATCGAATCGACCGTCGGCGTGGCGGCGGGCGCGAAGACCGGCATGGCCGCCGCCGTGGTGGGCGTGCTGTTCCTCGCGGTGATGTTCTTCGCGCCGCTCGCGGGCCTCGTGCCCTCGTACGCCACGGCGCCCGCGCTCATGTACGTGGGCCTGATGATGCTGTCGAGCGTCGCGCGCCTCGACATGAGCGACATGGTCGATTCGATGGCGGGCCTCGTTTGCGCCGTGTTTATCGTGCTGACCGCCAATATCGTCACCGGCATCATGCTCGGCTTCTCCACGCTGGTGATCGGCCGCGTGGTGAGCGGCGAGTTCAGGAAGCTCAACGTCGG
The DNA here is from genome assembly GCF_900109265.1 of Paraburkholderia tropica. Classification (GTDB taxonomy): domain Bacteria; phylum Pseudomonadota; class Gammaproteobacteria; order Burkholderiales; family Burkholderiaceae; genus Paraburkholderia; species Paraburkholderia tropica. The sequence goes on along the minus strand of NZ_FNZM01000017.1, from coordinate 93,881 downwards.
CACGGTCATCATCGCCGCGGTGCTCGTGGCGTTCTACCTGGGCGGCTGGGCCATCTGACGCGCACGCGTCGCGCTGGCCCGGTCATCGGCAGGACGGTCCCACGGCGGCCCGTCCTGGCGGCTTCACGGCTCGCGTTCGCCTGACGGCGGCGCGGGCCGTGCGGCATTTGCGGCGCGATTTTTTATTGCCGGAACCGGCAAAGATCGCGCCTTGACTTCCGCGTCTCGCGTCCTATGCTAAACCGCATGGTTAAGTATGAAGACGACGCGTTGAACCGCACCTTCGCCGCGCTCGCGGACCCCACGCGGCGCGCGCTGCTCGCGCGGCTCGCCCAGCAGGACGCGCTCTCGGTGAGCGCGCTCGCACAGCCCTTCGCGATGTCCTTGCCCGCCGTGATGAAGCACCTCGACGTGCTCGCCGAGGCGGGTCTCGTCACGCGCGAGAAGACCGGGCGCACGGTCGCGTGCCGTCTCGCGGCGGGGCCGATGGAGGACGCGATGCAGTGGCTCGCGCACTATCAGCGCTTCTGGAACGCGGCGCTCGATCGCCTCGCCGCTTTCGTGGAGGAAGACGCATGTCCCGCCGACCCGAACCTGTCACCGCTGCAACCGCTCTCACCAATACAAGCGATGGCGCCGACGCCGCCGGAGGTGTCGCCGTCCTCGTCATCCGCCGTCGTCTCAACGCGAACGCCTGCAAGGTCTACGCGGCATGGACGCAAGCGGCGCAACTGATGCGCTGGATGCATCCGCTCGACACGACCTGCCTGCATGCCGAAGCGGACGTGCGTGTGGGCGGGCGCTTTCGCGTCATCATGCGTTCGCCCGACGGCGAGGAGCACGATGTGAGCGGCACGTATCTGGAGGTCGTGCCCGAGCAGAAACTGGTGTTCACGTGGGCGTGGCGCAGCACGCCCGAGCGCGAATCGCGCGTGAGCGTGCTGCTGCGCGCCGAAGGCGAAACGACCGAGCTGACGCTGCGCCACGAACGTCTCTTCGACGAAGCAACGCGCGACGCGCATCGCGAAGGCTGGTCCAGCGCGTTCGACCGGCTGGGCGAGCTGTTCGACTAGGCCGGACTCAAGCCGGGATCGACGATCAACCGAAGGAGGAAGACACGATGGAAGCGCACAAGATTGTTTCGGAGGCCGAATGGTTGAAGGCGCGCGAGGCGCTGCTCGAAGACGAGCGCGCATTCACGCATGCGCGCGACGCGCTGGTGGCGAAGCGCCAGGCGCTGCCGTGGGTGAAAGTCGAGAAAAACTATACCTTCGAGACGCCGCACGGCACACGCACGCTCGCCGAGCTGTTCGGTCCGCGCAGCCAGTTGCTGACGTATCACTTCATGCTCGGACCGGACTGGGAAGAGGGCTGTCCGGGCTGCTCGTTTCTCTCGGATCACGTCGACGGCATGCTGCCGCATCTGGAGCATCACGACGTGACTTACGTGGCCGTCTCGCGCGCGCCGCTCGCGAAGATCGAGGCTTTCAAGCAGCGCATGGGCTGGCGGTTTCCGTGGGTGTCGTCCTATGGCGGCGACTTCAATTTCGACTTCGACGTGTCGTTTTCCGACGCCGATAAGGCACGCGGCACGGCGCGCTACAACTATCGCGAACAGGACTACGTGAGCGACGAATTACCGGGCATCAGCGCGTTCTATCGCGACGAGGCGGGGCAGGTCTATCACACGTATTCGGCCTACGCGCGCGGCGTCGAATTGCCGATCGCGACCTACGCGATGCTCGAATTCACCGCGAAAGGCCGCAACGAAGCGCACGACATGAACGACTGGATGCGCCATCACGATCGTTATGGCGACAGCGCGCAGACGCACGCGTGCTGTGGGCACGACAAGGCCGGGCACTGAAGAAGACGTCGGGTGAAGCGGCGCGAAACGATGCGTCTGTCAGCTTGCGCAGGGTCGCGGAAAGTGCTGCGAAACGTGAATGAAAGCACCAGGGGCGAGCGACGCAATGCGGCGTCGCGAACGCGAGAGTCGGCTTAAAGCGACATCTCGAACGCGGGGCGCAGCAGGACTTCAATCGCCATCACGATCAGACCCATGGCGGCGGCGGCGAGGGTCAGCGTGCCGTATTCGTCGTAGCGCGCATCGTAGAGACAAGCGACGACGAACAGAATGGCGAGCAGGTTGGTCAGCCAGTCGAAGTTCAGCGCGAGGAGCATCGGCATATCCGGGTGCCGATCCGAAGAAGGCGGGCCGGCGGGTAGTGCAAACCGGCGCGATTCTAGCGGATCGACCTTACGGATACGCAACAATACGGCGCATTACAACGTTATTTTTGCGCCGGTTATTTTCCGGACGCCGGCACCGGCATCTCGTCGCGAATCCAGTCCGTGACCGAGTTGCGCTTCGGCTGCCAGCCGAGCAGCGTGCGCGCGCGCTCGCCACGCACGCGGCTGTTCGAGCCGAGCCCGTACGACGCCATCTCGTAACCCCATTCGTCGATCGCGTCCTTGAGCGGCCAGTCTTGCGGCGCGCCGAGGCCCATCTTCCGAGCGAGCGCTTCGGTCATCGAGACGAAGTTGGCTTCGCCGCTGTCGACGAAATAGAACGTGCCCGCAGGGGTTTTCTCGATCGCGAGGCGATAGAGTTCGGCGACATCGTCCACGTGCACGTTCGACCAGATGTTCAGGCCGCGCCCCACGTGACGCATGACGCCGCTTTTCTGCGCCTGACGAATCAGCCGCGGCAACTGCACGCTCGCCGCGCCCGGCACCGCGCCGACGCCGTAGATCAGCGTGTTGCAGAGCACGGCGCTGCGAATGCCGCGCTGCGCGCCCGCGAGCACGAGATCGTCGATGGCCACGCGCGGCGCCTTGTCGGGCGTCGGCGCGGGCAGGGCGTCTTCGTAGTAGATCTTGTCGGTCGGCTCGCCGCCCGAGGCGTCGCCGACGATGCTCGATCCGCTCGTATGCAGCAGCGGCTTGCCCGAGCCTTCGAGCGCGTCGAGCAGCGCTTCGATCGCGCCGCGATGGTCGCTGTCGGCGGCGTTGATGACGGCGTCGGCGGCGCGCGCTTCGTGCATCAGCAGGTCGCGGTCGTCGAGGCCGCCGCGCACCGGCGCGATGTTCAGCGCTTCGAGGTCGGCGAACTGTTCGGGGCGGCGCACCAGCCCGCGCACCTCGTGGCCCGCGCGCGCCAGATGCGCCGCGATCGTGCCGCCGATAAAGCCGCCTGCGCCTGTCACGAATACTTTCATTGGGACTCTCCTGGTTGGCCCGGCGCCGCCAACGGCAGCGGGGGCGAATGGTCGTGATGAATGATCTGGCGATGAGTATCGCGGCATTCGCGCTTTGCAAAAACCGTGTTAGTCTCAAATGAATCTTGACTGCGGATCAATAATGAAAACGTCGACCGACGAATTGCTCGTATTCGTCACCGTGATCGATGCTGGGTCGATCACCGCCGCCGCCGAAAAACTTCAGCAGACGGTGTCGGGCGTGAGCCGTGCGCTCACACGGCTCGAAAAGCAACTGGGCGTGGCATTGATCCTGCGCACCACGCGGCGGCTGCAACTGACCGAAGAAGGCGAGCTGTTCCTCGAACGCGCCCGCGCGATTCTGGGCGCGATGGAAGATGCCGAAGAGGCCGTCACGCGCCATCGCGAGCAGCCGTCGGGGCGGCTGCGCGTGGACGCGGCCACGCCGTTCATGCTGCACTGTATCGTTCCGCACGTGAGCGCGTTCGCGGCGCGCTTTCCCGAGATTCAGCTCGAACTGACGAGCAACGAGCGCATCGTCGACCTGCTGGAACAGCGCGTGGATATCGCGATCCGTATCGGCGCGCTGCAGGATTCCACGCTGCATGCGCGCTCGCTCGGCGTGAGCCGCCGCCGCGTGGTGGCGAGTCCCGCGTATCTCGCGGAGCACGGCACGCCGCGCTCGCTCGCGGCCTTGCGCGAGCAGCGGCTGATCGGTTTCACGGCGCCCGTGCAACTGAATCGCTGGCCGCTGCGCGAATCCAACGCCGACGCCTACGCGGACAGCGAGCATCAGGCGCCCTTGTTCGACGAAACCGCCGAGCCGGGCATCGCGATCCAGCCGACGCTGTCCGCTTCGAGCGGCGAAACCATCCGGCAACTCGCGCTCGCCGGCGCGGGCATCGCCTGTCTGTCGGACTTCATGACCGCCGACGACCGCGCGTCGGGCCACCTCGTCACGCTCCTCGACGACGCGCTGCTCGCCGAGCGTCAGCCGATCCACGCCGTCTATTACCGCAGCGCCGCGCTGGCCGCCCGCGTGCAGTGCTTTCTCGCGTTTATCGGGGGCAGGCTGGAACTTCAGCCCTGACGGGGCCCGGTGCCGGGGCGGGGGCCGCACTCATGGATAGTCCCAGGGCGGCGTGATCCGACTAAGAGTTGTCTATACAGGCGCGCCAGGCTAGACTGCGCGACAACTTGTATAGACAGGATTCGATCATGCTTCTCACGCCCGGCCATCTGACCCTGCCCCAACTGCGCCAGATCGCGCGCGAAACGGTGAAACTCGAACTCGATCCGGCGAGCTACGCCGGCATCGACGCGGGCGCGCGCGCCGTCGCCGAGATCACCGCCAAGGGCGAGCCCGCTTACGGCATCAATACGGGTTTCGGCCGGCTCGCGAGCACGCATATCCCGACCGATCAGCTCGAACTGCTGCAACGCAACCTCGTGCTCTCGCACGCGGTGGGCGTGGGCGAGCCGATGTCGCGTCCGGTCGTGCGCCTGCTGATGGCGCTGAAGCTGTCGAGCATGGGCCGCGGCCACTCGGGCATCCGCCGCGAAGTGATGGACGCGCTGATCACGCTGTTCAACGCCGACGTGCTGCCGCTGATTCCCGTGAAGGGTTCGGTCGGCGCCTCGGGCGACCTCGCGCCGCTCGCGCATATGTCGGCGGTGCTGCTCGGCATCGGCGAAGTGTTCATTCGCGGCGAGCGCGCCAGCGCCGAAGCGGGTCTGGCCGCCGCCGGCCTCAAGCCGCTCACGCTGCAGGCCAAGGAAGGCCTCGCGCTGCTCAACGGCACGCAGGCGTCCACGGCGCTCGCGCTCTACAACCTGTTCGCGATCGAAGACCTGTACCGCACGGCGCTGGTGTCGGGCGCGCTGAGCGTGGACGCGGCGGCGGGCTCGGTCAAGCCGTTCGACGCGCGCATCCACGAACTGCGCGGCCATCGCGGCCAGGTCGAAGCGGCCGCGTCGTATCGCGACCTGCTCGAAGGCTCGGCGATCAACCTCTCGCACCGCGATTGCGGCAAGGTGCAGGACCCGTATTCGCTGCGCTGCCAGCCGCAGGTGATGGGCGCGTGTCTCGACCAGATGCGCCACGCGGCGCACGTGCTGCTGATCGAGGCGAACGCCGTCTCCGACAATCCGCTGATCTTTCCGGAAACGCTCGAAGTGCTTTCGGGCGGCAACTTCCACGCCGAGCCGGTGGCTTTCGCCGCCGACAATCTCGCGCTGGCGGCCGCCGAAATCGGCGCGCTGGCCGAGCGCCGCATCGCGCTGCTGATCGACGCGACGCTCTCGGGTCTGCCTCCTTTCCTCGTCAAGGACGGCGGCGTGAACTCGGGCTTCATGATCGCGCACGTGACGGCGGCGGCGCTGGCCTCGGAAAACAAGACGCTCGCACATCCGGCGTCGGTCGATTCGCTGCCGACTTCGGCGAACCAGGAAGACCACGTGTCGATGGCGACCTTCGGTGCGCGCAAGCTCGCCGACATCGCCGACAATACGGCCAACATCCTCTCGATCGAACTGCTCGCCGCCGCGCAAGGCGTCGATCTGCGCGCGCCGCATCAGACCAGCCCGGCGCTGCAACGCGTGATGCAGACCGTGCGCGCCGAAGTTCCGCATTACGATCTCGACCGCTACTTCGCGCCGGATATCGCGGCCGTCACGCGTCTGGTGCAGGACGGCGTGATCGCGGCGCACAGCCCGTTCGCGTTCGAATCGCAGGCGAACTGAGCGTCGCCGGGCGACGAGCGTCGCGCATGAACGCGCCCGCGTATCAAGGCATCAAGGACTTCATCCTTGCGCGCATCGACGCGGGCGAGTGGGGCGAGGGCGACCAGGTGCCGTCGGAGAACGAGCTGGCGCGCGAGTTCAAGGTCGCTCGCATGACCGTGAACCGCGCGCTGCGCGAGCTGACTGCCGAACAGGTGCTCACGCGCGTGCAGGGCGCGGGCACCTTCGTCGCGCGGCCGAAGTACGAGTCGACGCTGGTGGCCATCCGCAGCATTTCCGATGAGATCGTCGCGCGGGGTCATCGTTATCGCGCCGAAGTGCTGGAACTCGGGCCGATGGCCGCCGACGAGGCGCTCGCGCTCGAAATGGGCCTGCGCACGCACGACGTCGTGTTTCGCTCGCGCGTGCTGCACTTCGAAAACGACAAGCCCGTGCAACTCGAAGAGCGCTGGGTCAATCCCGCGCTCGCGCCCGATTACGCCGGACAGGATTTCACGCAGACCACGCCGAATCAGTATCTCGTGCGCGTGGCGCCTTTGCAGCGTGTTGAGTACCGCATCGAGGCGCTTGCGCCCGAAGTCGACACGCGCGCGCATCTGGCGATGGGCGAGTCCGAGCCGTGTCTCGTGCTGCATCGGCGCACGTGGTCGCGCGCGCTGGTGGCGTCGGTGGCGAACCTCTGGCATCCGGGCAGCCGGTATCGATTTACCGGGCATTTCTAGGCACGTTCCGCCGTTTTTTCCAGTCGCGCTTCGTCTTTCTGTTGCGTTGCAGCGGACATGGATTCATTGGTAATCCGAAGTAATCCATCCCTTCCTTTTGCAGCGATGACTCCCTATGGCGCGAGCGTGCTGCTGCATCGCTGACTAGCGGGTTGCGACCCCGCTTGAACGTTGCGGCCGCGCGGCACGTGTCTTGCGGCGGGTTGCATCGCACCGTGCGATGCGGCTAACCTTCAGGCATCGGCCAGGCGCATCGACGCTGATGCGGCCTTCGAGGAGGACCTCCGCAATGGAAGATTCCGGCGCAACGCTCATGCCCATGTGGCGCGCGAACCTCGCGCTGCTCACCCGCGAAGTCGGCGCGGTCACTAGGCTCGCGCGCATGATGACGTTTTCCGCCAGTCACATGAAGCTGATCGTGACCGGTCAGCGCGACTTCAGCGCGGAGTTCGTGCGCGGCGTGGAAGCCGTCACGGGCTTGCGCGAAGGCTGGATGGACGAGCCGCACGACGCGGCCGACGTACCCGACGAAGCCCGCGAGGCCATTGCCGGCGAATCGCCGCGCGCGCGTTTTCGCGGCACGGCGCATCCGGTGCGCAAGGCGCCGGTGCTGCGCTCCGAGCCCATCTTCGGGCAGACGGGCGCAAGGCGCGAGGCGGGGCAGGACGCTCAGGCGCAGCGGAAGCTGGCGGGCACGCGCAAGATCCGCGAACTGGCGGCGCAGGACGTGCGCAAGCTCGAACGCCACCTGAGCATGCTGCCGGTCGATCCGGAAGCGCTGCGCTCGCGTATCGAGGACGTGATCGGCTACGCGGAGCCCGACGAAAGCGTGCGCGCCGATCTCGAAGGGCGGCTCGAGCAGATCGAGAAGCACCGCGAGTTACTGCTGCGGCACATCTCGCGGCTGCATGCGCTGCTGCTGCGTCTCGGCGAGGAGTGACGCCGCGCATTACGCACCGCTTTCATCGGCTAGACCCGCAGTTCCGCGAGAATCTGCTCGGCGAGAAAGTCGCACGGCGGGCGGTTTGAACTCGCGCTGCGTGCGAGCACGACTTCGAGTTCGGGCAGATCGGGCAGACCGTGCGGGCGGCCCAGCGTCGCGAAGGTCTCGGGTACGGCGCAGCGCGCAAGCGGCGCCACGGCGAGGCCCGCCGCCACCATGCTGCACAAGCCCATCAAGCTCGGGCTTTCATACGATGTGCGATAGGTGATGCGCGCACGCTCCAGCGCCTGGATCGCGTTCGCGCGCGCCACGCTGCCCGCGCTGAAGAGGGCGATGGGCAGCGGCCGTTCGCGCCAGACCTCGCGGCCGATCGCGGCCGTGGCGGCGGCGGGCGGCCCGGCCCAGACCATCGGCTCGAAGCGGATGAATTCGCCGGACAGACCGCGCGCGCTGCTGGTGCCGGTCGTGCCGGTGATGCATGCGAGATCGATCTTGTTCTCCCGCACCAGCGGCGCGAGCGCGCTGCTCGGCAGCCCGACCACCTGAATCTCCACCTTCGGCCAGTTCGCCGAGAACTTGCGCAGCACGGGCGGCAGCAGCGACGACGCGTAGTCGTCGGGCATGCCGATCGAGACGCGCCCCGTCACCTCGGGATGTGCGAGCGTCGCCCAGGCCTCGTCGCGCAGCGCCAGCATGCGCCGCGCGTAGGCGATCAGCGTATGGCCGTCGGGCGTGGGCGTGACGTTGCGCGGCGCGCGGATGAAGAGCGGCTTGCCGAGGGTCTCTTCGAGCGCGCGGATCTGCATGCTCAGCGCGGCCTGCGAGCGGTGCACCAGCGCCGCGCCGCGCACGAAGCTGCCGGCGTCGGCGACGGCCACCACCATGGCGAGCACGTCCAGATCGAGGGTCTTCATCGGTATAAGAAAAACTGATCGAAAACTTCAATATAACGCGTTTGTCTGAAGCCCGCGACGTCCGTATTCTGGGGAACGAGCCGTCCGCTTTGTCCTCGGTCCGCTCCCTTCTCACGTTCCGCTAGCGCGTTGCCGCCAACCATAACGAGATCCGCGATGTCGATGACCCCGTCTATTGATTTGAACTACGAACGATTCCGCGCGCTCGGCCTGCGCCTCGACATGTCGCGCGGCAAGCCTGCGCCCGAACAGCTCGATCTCTCGGCGGCGCTGTTCGAGGCTGCGGATACAGCCGGTTTTCGCGCGCGCGATGGCTTCGACTGCCGCAATTACGGGCTGGGCGCGGGCGTGCCCGAGGCGCGCGAACTGGGCGCGGAACTGCTGGGCGTGAGCGCCGCGCAGGTGGTGGCGGCGGGCAATTCGAGTCTCGAACTGATGCACGACGCGTTCGTGTTCGCACTGCTGCATGGCGTGCCGTCGGGCGAAGCGGGCGCGCAAGGCGCGCCGTGGCGCGCCCAGGGCGAGATCGCGTTCCTCTGTCCCGCGCCGGGCTACGACCGTCACTTCGCGATCTGCGAGGCGCTGGGCGTGCGCATGATCGCCGTGCCGATGAACGACGACGGTCCCGACATCGACGCCGTCGAAGCGCTCGTTCGCGACGACGCCTCGATCAAGGGCATGTGGTGCGTGCCGCATTACAGCAACCCGACGGGCGCGACGTATTCCGACGACGTCGTGCGCCGACTCGCCGCGATGGCCACGGCCGCGCCCGATTTCCGCCTGTTCTGGGACGACGCCTATCGCTTCCATCATCTCGTCGAGACGCCGCGCGCCGCGCACGACATGATCGCGGCCTGCGCGGCGGCGGGCCACGCGGACCGCGTGCTGGTGTTTGCGTCGCTGTCGAAGGTGACTTACGCGGGCGGCGGGCTCGCGTGGCTGGCGGCGTCGCCGCGCAACGTGGCGTGGTGGCTGCGCCATACGGGTGTGCGCTCGATCGGCCCGGACAAGCTGAACCAGTTGCGCCACGTGCGTTTCGTGCGCGATCGCGCGACGCTCGACGCGCTGATGGCCCGGCACCGCGCCTTGCTCGCGCCGAAGTTCGACGCGGTCGATGCGGTGTTTCGCGAGCGTCTGGCGGGCGTGCCGCAGGTGAGCTGGAACGCGCCGCAGGGCGGCTATTTCATCAGCCTGTATGCGCCGCCGGGCTGCGCGCGCCGCACGGTGGAACTTGCCGCCGAGGCGGGGCTCGTGCTCACGCCGGCGGGCGCGGCGTTTCCTTATGGCGTCGATCCGCAGGACAGCCATTTGCGGATTGCGCCGTCGTTTCCTTCGCTCGACGAGGTGCGGCTCGCGGCGCATGGCATCGCGCTGGCATTGCTGCGGGCCGTCGAGGAGCAGGGCAGGCGGGCGGCCTGAAGCGGGTGGTCTGAAGCGGGTGGTCTGAAGCGGGCGGTGCGGCAGGCGATGTGCTACAACGAAAGTCGAACGCCATTGTCTCCGCGAGGTCGCCGTGTCCGCTGCGCTTTCCCCGTCCTCTTCGTCGCTCGCCGCCGGTCTGCAACGCGCGCTCGCGCAGCTTCGGCGCGACGGCGCGGCGCGTCAGCCGGAACGCCGCCCGCTCGCCGCGGGTCCGGGCCCGCACGCCGATGATGGCGTCCGCACGCTCGGCCCCGGCGACCGGCCCTTCGAGGAACGTCACGAACGCGCGTGTCTCGCGATCGTCGTGGCGGGATCGTTCGGTGATCGCGGCGCGCGGCGCACGCGGCGTTGAGCGTGACGCGCCCCGGCGGCTTTGCGCGGATCTTCGCGCTTGCGCTTGCACTCTGCGTGGCCTCGGCGACGCGGGCGGCATCGGCGCAGCCCGTCACCACGCCGCCGCCCGATTCGTCCACCGAAGCTGACACGCCCCCGGCGACGCTGGAACGCGACGTCCACGTTTTCGTCGTGCAAAAAGACGGCTCGGTCGAGGAGCACGACGATTCGACCTTGCGCGCGAACACGGGCGCGGGCGTCGATGCCATCGCCCAGCGCTACGTCTGGTTCAATAAGGATATCGAAACGATTACGGGCCTCGCGGCGCAGACCGTCGATCCGGACGGCAGCGCGCACGCGGTCGGCCCGGCGAATATCCGCGACGTGCAGGAGCCGCGCTCGGCGGGCGCGCCGACCTTCGAGGACGGCGTCTTGCGCACCGTGATCTTTCCGGGCGTGCAGCCCGGTTCGCGCGTGCGCCTCGCGTTTTCGAAGCGGCGCACGAAGCCCTTGCAGGCGGGCACGTTCTCGTACTTCGCGGTGCCGGAAGATCAGCCCACGCAGTTCCAGCGCCTGATTTTCGATCTGCCCGCCGACGTGCCGCTCTACGCCGACGCACGCGGCTACACCGCGCAGCCGCCCGTGACGGAGAACGGCCGCACCCGCTACGCGTTCGATTACGCGCACGGCCCGTATGCGCCGCTGGAGGCGGGCGCGATCGCGCGCGTGAACTGGGGTGCGCGCCTGATGGTGACGACGGTGCCGGGCTTCGTGGCCTTCGCGGCGCGCTACCGCGAGTCGGCGGCGGATCCGTCGGCGACGAGTCCGGCCATCGCGGCCTTCGCGCAATCGCTGACGGCGGGCGCGAGCGATCCGCGCGAGAAGGCCGCGCGCATCTACGACTGGATGCGTCTGAACATTCGCTACGTCGCGCTGTTTCTGGGCGAGACCGAGGCCGCGCCGCATCGCGCGGCGGATATCCTGCGCGACCGTTATGGCGACTGCAAGGATCACGTCGCGCTATTCACGGCGCTGCTGGCGGCGGTCGGCGTGCGCGCCGAGGCCGCGCTCATCAGCCTCGGGCCGGTCTACAGCTTGCCGGACGTGCCGGGCTATGGCGCGGAAGCGATCAACCACGTCATCGCGTATCTGCCCGATCTGAACGTGTTCGCCGATACCTCGTCGGGCGGCGTGGCGTTCGGCTTCCTGCCGGCGGGCGTGATGGACCGCCCGGCGCTGCTCGTCGACGACGGCGTGCTCGTGCGCACGCCCGCGACGCAACCGCGCGCGCGTTCGGCGCGGCTGGAGATCGACGTGAATGCCGACGGCAACGCCGCGTTTCGCTATCACGTCGACGATGCGGGCGCGAGCGCGGAACCGGAGCGCAACACGTTTCGCCGCGCGACGCGTCAGGTCGCGCAGCAGATCGCCGCGCAGCGTGTGCGGTTGACCGGACTCGCAGGCACGGCGCGTCTGTCGACGAGCGCGCTCGACGCCACGTCGGGGCCGCTCGGCACGCGTATCGAGGGCACGCTCGACCACTTCGTCTGGCGCGACGGCACCACGGCGCTGCCCGCGCTGAGCAGCCTGTCGGGCGGCATCGCGACGCAGATCGACACCTGGCTCGCGGTGCCGCGCCGCACGCAGCCGTGGGCCTGCGTGGGCGGCGAATACGAGGAGGACGCGCAGATCGCGCTGCCCGCGTTCGCGCGCGTGACGGATCTGCCGCGCGATACCGATGCGAGCACGCAGGCCGACGCGGCGCGCATCGTCTACAGCGCGCATTACGTGTTCGATCCGCTCACGCGCACGGTGCAGATTGCGCGGCGCTTGTCGGCGCGATTCGGGCAACAGGTGTGTTCGGCGCAGCAGTTCGAGCAGATGCGCGATGCGCTCGTGCGCATCCAGCGCGACACGCATGCGCAGATCGTCGTGCGCGCGCGATGAATCGATCAGGATGGCTGATTAATTTTCTGGACGCCTGAAAACAGGCATCGAACGCGCGGTCTCAGCCGCCGCGCGTCATCACCGAAACCCACACGCCCTGTTTGACCTGATACAACGTGGACGCGCCGTTCTTGAGGGCGCCATGTTCGTCGAAGGCGATGCGGCCGGTCACGCCGTCGAAGGCGAGCGTGCCGAGCACGGGGCGGTAGACGTCCGGTTTCGCTGACTTCGCCGCGACCATCGCGTGAATCGCGGCCCACGCGGCGTCATAGCCGAAGGGCGCGTAAGCGAGCACGTCGGTGCCAAAGCGGCTGCGGTACTTCTGCGCGAAGCGCGGGCCATCGGGCAGTTGCGCGAGCGGGCGGCCGTATTCCCATGCCATCGCGCCTTCGCCGGCCGCGCCCGCGAGCTGCACGAAATCGGGGTTCGCCACGCCGCCGCCGCCCACGAACTGCGTGTTCATGCTGCGCGCCTTCATCTGCTTGACGAGCGACGCCGCCTGGTGCGCGAGGCCGCCGAAGTAGAGCAGGTCGGCGTCGGCGGCCTTGATCTTCGAGAGCTGCGGGCCGAAGTCGTCGGATTCCATGGCGGCGAACTCGCGCGCGACCACGTTGCCGCCGTGCTCCTTCACGGTGCGTTCGAACACGTCGGCCTCGCCCTGGCCGAAGGCGCTGCGGTCGTCGATGATCGCCACGCGTTTGGCCTTCATGACGTCGATGGCCCACGCGCCGGCAATGCCTGCGTTCTGCGCGTCGTTCGAGATCACCGTGAAGGTGTTCGCGAAGCCCTGCGCCGTGATGACGGGGTTGGTCGCGGCGGGGTCGAGCATCGGAATGCCGGCGCTCTCATAAATGCGCGAGGCGGGAATCGCCGTGCCCGAGTTGAAATGGCCGATCACGGCCGCCACGCCCTGATTCGCGAGCTGGGCCGCCGACTGCACGCCGAGGCGCGGATCGGCGCGGTCGTCGAGCGCGACGAGTTCGAAATGCGCCACCTGATCGCCGATCCGGAGACCTTGGGCGTTCGCTTCGTCGAGCGCGAGCTGCACGCCGTTTTGCAGGTCGCGGCCATAGTTCGCGTAGTCGCCCGAGATCGCCGCCACGAAACCGATGCGCACGGTCAGCGGCCCCGCCGCGTAGGCCGCGCCGTCCGGCAAGGCGAGCAGCGCGCCGCCGCAGACGCCCGCGACCGTGCCGGCGAGGGCGAGGCGCGCGAGCGTGCGCAAGACGGCGCGGCGTGGCCGCGCGACGGCGGCCAGGCGGGGTGTGTGGCGCGGACTCATCGTGACTCCTGGCGCCGGGCGGGCGCGGCAGTGTGCTTTCTTGTACGTTGCGCTCGTGTCGCGCGCGGGCCGTCTACGGCCCGGCGGACTCCCTCGGGGCGCCGGCGCGGGGCCGGCGACAGGTGTTTGCAAGCAATATAACAGGCTGGCATCGGGGTCAGCCGTGGTGTGCCGGTCGCCGGCGACCGGCGGCCGGATCAGTACTCCGCCTGCAGCGCGAGCAGCGATTCGCGCAACTGCACGAGCGGCGCCATCGTGTCGTCGTTGGCCCAGCCTTCGAGGTCGTCGAGCGCGCGGTTGCAGCCGTCGAGCACCACGTCGAAGTCGACCGGCACGCCGTTGGCGAGCGCGAACCGGATCACCGACTCGAAGCGCTGGCAGTCGTCGTCGCCGTACGCGATGTCGAGGTTGTCGGCGATCGTCTGCGCGATATCGCTGCGCGCGCGGTCTTCCGCGTCGACGAAGTCGATGATGCCGCGCGCCACGTCGGGCGCGTGGTAGAGCGCGATGTCGAGCCACTGGGCGGCGTCGAAATCGGCCTCGTGGCTTTGCTCTTCGAAGTATTCGATCGCTTCCTGCTCGTGCGTTTCGCCGCCATCGACGGCGATGCACAACTGCTCGAAATACTCTTCCTGTTCACTGCGGATGGGGTCGGACATCGGTCAATCTCTTCAAACGGTGGGCGCGGGTGGCCGCGCGCGTGCGGCCCGCATTATATGCCCGATGACTGAGACCCGACGCTCGCGCCGTCTTTTACATCGCCGCGGACCCTGACCGCGCGAGCGCTCGAAGACGGCGCGAACGGACTCAGGCCGGCTCGACGGTCCAGGCGTCGAACCATTCGCGCGGGCGGGCGATCTGGTCCTGCGCGGCCACGATTTCCAGCTCGTAGCGACCGGCGTCGTAGGTCGTGCGCACGACCGCGTTGACCGCCGCGAGCGTGTGCTCGAAGGCGCGGCGCAGCGAGTCGCCGAGCATCAGACGCGCCACGAAAATCGCGCTCGTGATGTCGCCGACGCCGACCGGCTGCCGCGCGAACGGATAGAGCGGCCGCTGCGCGAGCCACGCTTCGCGCTCGCTGACCACCAGCATGTTGAAGGTGTCGGCGGGACTGTTGCGGTCGAGCAGATGCTTCACGAGGATCAGCTTCGGGCCGCGCGCGATCAGTTCGCGGCAGGCGGCGACGGCTTCTTCGGCGGTCTCCAGCTCGCGGCCGACGAGTCGCTGCAACTCGCTGTGATTGGGCATCATCGCGTCGGCCACGGCGGGCATGTGCGTGACGAGAAACTCCTGGATGCCGGGCTCGACCTTGCAGCCGTTGCCGGTCGCGTTGAGCGTGCCCATCACCGGATCGCAGAAATAGCGCGCCTGCGGATTGGCCGCCTTCACGGCGCGCACCACGTCGATCACGGCCTGCGCCTGTTCGGGCGCGCCGAGGTAGCCGGAGAGCACGGCATCGCAGCGCGGCAGCATGCCGATCGCGCCGATGCCGTCGACGAGATCGACCATCTGCTCCGCGTCGATCGCGCTGCCGGTCCAGTGGCCGTACTGCGTGTGATTCGAAAACTGCACGGTGTTGAGCGGCCACACGTTGACGCCGAGCCGTCGCATGGGAAACACCGCCGCGCTATTGCCCGCATGGCCGAACACGACGTGCGACTGGATGCTCAGGACATTTTTCATGGCCGGTCCGTTGGGTTTCGGGCGGGTGCTTCGGTCGAGTGTCTCGGTCATAACGTGGCTGTCGGCCGGTGCGCAACGGTTCGGTCCTGCGCGTGGCGGCCTGTTTGAAGGAGGGTGTCCGTATGACGCGCAAAGCGCGGGGCACGGAGACGCCAGGCGGCGGCGCGCGATGCATGCGGTGCAGCAACGATAACCGAATTCGCTACCCCGGGTCGATCATCGCGTGCGCGCGACGGGCGCGGTGTTGCGCGCCGCCGTCGCGAGGCATCGTCGAGCGCGGCGGTTTGTCGTCAGGCTGAGTTGTCACGCGGAGTGGCCACGCTGACTCGTCAGGGCGATCGTCGTCAGACCGAGTCGGCCAGCTCGCGGTAAAGCGCCATATAGCGTTGCGCCGACGCCGCCCAGCCGAAGTCCTGATGCATGCCGCGCGCGCGCGTCTCGCGCCAGTCGCGGCTGCGTGCGTAGAGCGCGAAGGCGCGGCGGATCGCGGCGGTGAGCGCGTCCGGTTCGAAGCGCTCGAACACGAAGCCGGTGGCGAGACCGTCGGCGAGATTTTCGAGCGAGGCGTCCACGACCGTATCGGCGAGTCCGCCCACGCGATGCACGAGCGGCAGCGCGCCATAGGCGAGCGCGTAAAGCTGCGTGAGCCCGCACGGCTCGAAGCGCGACGGCACCATCATCACGTCCGCGCCCGCGACGATCTCGTGCGCGAGCGTTTCGTCGAAGCCGAGTTCGACCGCCACCGACTCCGGATGCTGACGCGCCGCGCGCGTGAAGCCCTGTTCGAGACTCGCGTCGCCGGTGCCGAGCACGACGAGCTGGCCGCCGCGCGAGACGATTTCGGGCAGCGCCGCGAGCAGCAGGTCGAGGCCCTTTTGCTCGGTGAGGCGGCTCACCACGGCGAACACGGGCGCATCGTGCTTCGAGGCCAGACCGAAGCGCTGCTGTAGCGCCGATTTGCAGCGCAGCTTGCCGCTCATGCGCGTGGCCGAGTAACGCGCGGCGATGGCGGCGTCGCCGGCCGGACTCCACACCGCGTAATCGACGCCGTTCAGGATGCCGACGAGGTCGTGCGCGCGTCCCTTGAGCAGTGCTTCGAGGCCGCCGCCTTGCGCCACGGTCTGGATTTCGCGCGCGTAGCTCGGGCTCACGGTGGTGATCTTGTCGGCGTAATAGAGTCCGGCTTTGAGAAATGAAAGCTGACCGTAAAACTCGACGCCGTGCATGTCGAAGAAGTTGGCGGGCAGGCCCAGCGCGTCGAACTGCTGTGCCGGAAAAATGCCTTGATAGGCGAGGTTGTGGATCGTGAACACGCTGCGTGCGGGCGGCCGCGCGCCGTGGCTGCCCGCGCCTCGCTCGCGGGCGGCGGCGCGCAGATAAGCGCCTGCGAGGCCCGCATGCCAGTCGTGCGCGTGCACGATATGCGGCGTCCAGTTCGCGTCGAGATGCAGCGCGAGTTGCGCGGCGGCCCAGCCGAGCAGCGCGAAACGCTCGGCGTTGTCGCCATAGGGCACGTGTTCGGCGTCGAGATAGGGATTGCCGGGGCGCGCGTAGAACGCATCGGCGCGAATCATGTAGACGGGCACGCCGCTGCCCGGCAGACGCCCGAGTTCGAGCGAGGCCTCGGGCGCGCCGAAGCTGCGTTCGAGCCGCGCGACCGGGCGCAGGTCGGCGAGATCGGCGGCGACGCCCGGGAAGCCGGGCAACAGCACGCGCGCGTCGGCGCCTTGTTCGATCAGCGCGGCGGGCAGGGCGGCGGTCACATCGGCCAGACCGCCGGTTTTCAGGAGCGGATAGAGTTCACTGGCGACATGCAGAACACGGATCGTCATCGGGCTGAGGTCCTCGATTGAGCCTTGGGGGCGCTGCGGTTCTCGCCGCGCGGCGGAGAACCGGGGCGGCGTTCGGTGCGATACGTTCGCGAACGTGTTGCGCGGTGCTGCGTTGTGCTACGCGGTGTTGCGCGCCGCGTCACCCTCCCGCGCCAAGCTTGTCGAGCGCCTCGCGCGTGACCAGCACGATGCCGTTCTCGGTGCGGTAGAAGCGCTCGCCGTCGCGCACCGGGTCTTCGCCGATCACGAGTCCATCGGGAATCACGCAGCCGCGGTCCACCACGACCTTGCGCAGCCGGCAGCTCGCGCCCACTTCGACCTGCGGTAACAAGACTGCCTCGGCAATGTTGCAGAACGACTTCACGACCACATTCGACGACAGCACCGAGCGCGAAATCTGCGAGCCGGAGATCACGCTGCCGCCGCAGACGATCAGGTTCGTGCCCGAGCCTTGCAGCCCGTTCAGGTCGCGCACGAACTTGGCGGGCGGCAATTGCTCCTGATACGTCCAGATCGGCCAGTTGCGGTCGTAAAGGTCGAGCGCCGGGATGGTCGAGGCGAGGTCGAGGTTGGCGGACCAGTAGGCGTCCACGGTGCCGACGTCGCGCCAGTACGGCTCGGCGCTCGGGTCCGAGGTCACGCAGGACATGCTGAACGGATGCGCGATGGCGACGCCGTCGCTGACGACGCGCGGAATGATGTCCTTGCCGAAGTCGTGGTCGGTGGCGCTCGCGGAGATGTTTTCCTCGAGCAGCTTGAAGAGGTAAGCGGTGTCGAACACGTAGATGCCCATGCTCGCGAGCGCGATGTCGGGGCGGCCCGGCATGGCGGGCGGATCGTCGGGTTTTTCGACGAAGCCCGTGACGCGGCGCTGTTCGTCGACGGCCATCACGCCGAACGCGCGCGCTTCCAGACGCGGCACTTCGATGCAGCCCACGGTGCAGTCCGCGCCGCTCGCGGCATGGTCCGCGACCATGCGCGTGTAATCCATCTTGTAGATGTGGTCGCCGGCCAGCACGACCACGTATTTCGGCGAGATCGAGCGGATGATGTCGAGATTCTGGTAGACGGCGTCGGCGGTGCCGCGATACCAGTGCGCGCCCTCGACGCGCTGCTGCGCCGGCCACAGATCGAGAAACTCGTTGAATTCGCCGCGCAGGAAGCCCCAGCCGCGCTGCAGATGCCGCAGCAGCGAGTGCGCCTTGTACTGCGTGACCACGGCGATGCGGCGGATGCCCGAATTCAGGCAGTTCGACAGCGCGAAATCGATGATGCGGTACTTGCCGCCGAAGTAGACGGCGGGCTTCACGCGCTTGTTCGTGAGCGGACCGAGGCGCGTGCCGCGACCGCCCGCGAGCACGATGGCGAGCGTGGTGCGTTGCAGATCGTTGAGGCTTGCCGGAGTTTCCATGGACGTCTCCTTGTTGTGCCCCCGGTTTCGCTGTGATGTGTCGCGGGCCGGTCTCGGCGAGGGTTCGCCAGGTCCGCCGGGTTCCGCGATGTCCGTTTTGTGACCGCGCATTGAATGTTCTAGCACCGAAAAGCGGGTAGTGCGAATCCGGTGTGCGCGCGCGGCCTCAGAGCGGGAAGCAAGCCGCTTGCCTGGTCGGTGGGCGTGCATGCGGGCGGGGCGCCGGACCGGCAATAAAAAACGGGCGCATCGAGCGCCCGTTTTCTCCTTTTCTCCTTAAGCGGCCAACTCGCCGCGCGACTTCGATCAGCCCGCCGCCATCTCCGCGCGCACCTCGGCGGTGATCTCGAACGAACGCAAACGCTTCGCGTGATCGTAGATCTGCGCGGTGACGATCAACTCGTCGGCCTGGGTCTGCTCGATCACCGACGCGAGTCCCGCGCGCACCGTTTCGCGATCGCCGATCACGGAGCAGGCGAGCGAATGCGCCACGCCGGCGAGTTCGTAATCGTTGGCGGCGATCTGCTCGACCGGCGGCGGCAACTGCCCCGGCGTGCCGCGCCGCAGATTCACGAACTGCTGCTGCAGCGAGGTGAACAGCAGACGCGCTTCGTCGTTGCTTTCGGCGCCGATCACGTTGACGCCGACCATCGCGTGCGGTTTCGCGAGCGTCGCCGACGGGCGGAACTGAGAGCGATACAGACGCAGCGCCGTGAGCAGATGATCGGGCGCGAAGTGCGAGGCGAACGCGAACGGCAGACCCATCGCGGCGGCGAGCTGCGCACCGAACAGGCTGGAGCCGAGGATATAGAGCGGTACGTGCAGGCCCGCGCCCGGCACCGCACGCACGCGCTGGCCTTCGACGGGCTCGCCGAACAGGCGCTGCAATTCGGCGACGTCGTCGGGGAACGCTTCGGCGCTGGCTTGCAGATCGCGGCGCAGCGCGCGCGCCGTGGTCTGGTCGGTGCCGGGCGCGCGGCCAAGACCGAGGTCGATACGGCCCGGATAGAGCGCTTCGAGCGTGCCGAACTGCTCGGCGATCAGAAGCGGCGCGTGGTTGGGCAGCATGATGCCGCCCGAACCCACGCGGATAGTCTGGGTGCCGCCCGCCACGTAGCCGATCACGACCGAGGTGGCCGCGCTGGCGATCCCGGTCATGTTGTGGTGCTCGGCGAGCCAGTAGCGGTGGTAGCCCCAGCGCTCGGCGTGCTGGGCGAGGTCGAGCGTGTTGCGCAGCGCGGCGCCGGCGTTCGAGCCGGCGGGCACCGGCGACAGGTCGAGGACGGAGAAGGGAATCATGGGGATCGTGGCGCTCCGGAATTCATGAGGCGCGGCGGCAAGGCCCGCGCAAGGTGCGGCCATTGTGCCAAAGCGCTCCGGAACCTGCTGACGGCCGCCAGGAACCCATGCGGGCGGCGTGGGTTCCATCGCTCGCCATGGCGGTTTAATTGAATCGGAATAATTCTTGTTTATTCCGACTTTACAATCTCTAATTCAATTGTGTTAAAGAAGCATTGCGATATGCTTACCGAATTTTTTCAATTACAGCAATATTGTCGGTGGAAAAGATTCGCTGTTGGAATAATCGCGGACCTTTCCGATCTTTTCATCTTTGAGAAGGATTTTTGCGAAGACTGGAAGGTTGTTTGAGGACGTTGCTGCTACAATTTTTGCGCCGAATCAGGGCGCAGATTGCGAAACTCGCGCGATGCGCATCAAGTTTTAAGGCGTCGTTTAATCAAATCATCATTTAAATTTGCGCTGGGTCACTAAAAATGACGTCGCCCGTTACGTTTATGGCGATCAATATGTAGTGCAGATACGATGCGCGTTTGTTTTTTGATGAATTTCGGGGTAGGGCAAATGGTTCCAGGCAAGACATTTGATCTGGACGGTGCGGTATGCCGGGCCGTCGTGTGCGCATTCGCGCCATGCGGCGTCCGCCTGACTGACGGGCGAGGCGCGTTCGCATGACAGGTTCGCTCTTTTCCGCATGGCCGTTCGCGTGGTGGCTGCTGGTGGCGTTGTGCTGCGCCGCCACGTTCTACGCCATCAGCGCCGCGTTGACGATGCCGCGCCACGGCTCCGCCACGCAGGTGCGCCTCGCCGCGCGTCTCGCGCGCGCCCGCGCGGCCACGCCGGTGAGCGTGCTCAAGCCGCTGTGCGGCGCCGAGCCGCGTCTCTACGAGAACCTCGCGACCTTCTGCGAGCAGCGTCATCCGCGTTATCAACTGATCTTTGGCGTGTCGTCGGCGAACGATCCGGCCATCGCCGTGGTGCAGCGGCTACAGGCCGCGTATCCGGGCCACGACATCATGCTCGTGATCGACGCGAGCGTGCACGGCAGCAACCTCAAGGTCAGCAATCTGATCAATATGGCGGCGCACGCGCGTCATGACCTGCTGATCGTGGCCGACAGCGACATCGCCGTCGAACCGGACTATCTCGACATCGTCACCGCGCCGCTCGCCGATCCGCGCGTGGGCGTGGTGACCTGCCTCTATCGCGCACGCAGCGTCGGCGGCTTCTGGCCGCGCCTCGGCGCGCTGTTCATCAACGAATGGTTTGCGCCGTCGGTGCGCGTCGCGCACTCGACGGGCTCGCGCGCCTTCGGTTTCGGCGCCACGCTGGCGCTTTCGCGCACGACGCTCGAGCGCATCGGCGGCTTCGCGGCGCTCAAGGACTGTCTCGCCGACGACTATCTGCTGGCCCGTTTCGCGCGCGATCACGGCCTCGCGACGGTGCTCGCGCCCGTGCTCGTCGCGACCGACGTGATCGAGCCGACCTTGCGCACGCTGTGGCTGCGCGAAACGCGCTGGCTGCGCACGATCCGCTCGGTGAATCCGGCGGGCTTCGCCTCGCTTTTCATCACGTTCACGTTTCCGTGGCTCGTCGCGGGCGCGCTCGGTTATGCGCTGCTCGCGGGTCTGCTGCCGGTTCGCGGCAGTGGCGTCGCGCTGTGCGCCGGCGCGCGGGCGGCGATGGCCGCGCTGGCGACCAGCACGGTCGGCGGTATCATCGCGCGCATAGCGTTGCATGCGCGCAGCAGCGGCGGCTGGCGCGTGTTCTGGCGCGATTTGCCGCTCGTGCCGCTGCGCGACGCGTTGCTGCTCTTGCAGTGGCTCGCGGCCGTGTTCGGCTCGCATGTGGTCTGGCGCGGCGTGCGCGTGCCGGTGGCCAATCCCGAAACGGGCGAGGCGGCCGGGCCCGGACACACGCTTGTCACGCCGACCGTGTCCACTGCGCGCGAGCCGCGTGTGAGCGCGTCGCGGCGGCGCGCGGTCGTCGAGGTCACGGATGGGCGCTGATGGACACGGATGGCGCTGAACAGAACACGCATACGCACCACTCATCGCGCGCGACGCCGGCTGGAACCGGCGTTCGCGCGCGCACGCTTTCAAGCACAATTGACTCAAGGATTGCCGGAGCATTCATCTCATGAAAACGCTGTTTTTGCAGGCCCCGTCGTATGACGGCTTCGATGGCGGCGCAGGTTCGCGCTATCAGGCGAAGCGCGAGATCCGCTCGTTCTGGTATCCGACCTGGCTCGCGCAACCCGCGGCGCTGGTGCCGCAGAGCCGCGTGCTCGACGCGCCCGCCGACGGTATCGGCGTGGAGGAAACGCTCAAGATCGCGATGGACTACGACCTCGTGATCATCCATACGAGCACGCCTTCGTTTCCGACCGACGCGCTGTTCGCCGAGGACCTCAAGAAGCGCAAGCCGTCGCTGCTGGTCGGCATGGTCGGCGCGAAGGTGATGGTCGATCCGCACAACTCGCTCACGGCGTCCGACGCCATCGACTTCGTCTGCCGCGAGGAATTCGACTACACCTGCAAGGAAATCGCCGAAGGCAAGCCTTTCCCCGAGATCAAGGGCTTGAGCTGGCGCGCGAAGGACGGCTCGATCGAGCACAACGAAGCGCGTCCGATCCTCGAAAACATGGACGAGCTGCCGTTCGTCGCGCCCATTTACAAGCGCGACCTGAAGATCGGCAACTACTTCATCGGCTATCTGAACTACCCGTACGTGTCGATCTACACGGGGCGCGGCTGCAAGTCGCGCTGCACGTTCTGCCTGTGGCCGCAGACGGTCAGCGGCCATCGCTATCGCACGCGCTCGGTCGAGAACGTGATCGCCGAAGCGAAGTGGATTCGCGACAACATGCCCGAAGTGAAAGAGCTGATGTTCGACGACGACACCTTCACCGACGACCTGCCGCGCGCCGAAGCCATCGCCATCGGCCTCGGCAAGCTCGGCATGACGTGGTCGTGCAACGCGAAGGCCAACGTGCCGTACAAGACGCTCAAGGTCATGAAGGAAAACGGCCTGCGCCTGCTGCTCGTGGGCTTCGAGTCGGGCGACGACCAGATTCTCGTGAACATCAAGAAGGGCGTGCGCACCGACTTCGCGCGCCGTTTCAGCGCGGACTGCAAGAGCCTCGGCATCAAGATTCACGGCACCTTCATTCTGGGTCTGCCGGGCGAGACGCAGGAGACCATCAGGAAGACCATCGAGTACGCGAAGGAAATCAATCCGCACACGATCCAGGTCTCGCTCGCCGCGCCGTATCCGGGCACGACGCTCTACAAGCAGGCCGTCGAAAACGGCTGGATGGAAGAGAACAAGACCATCAATCTGGTGAGCAAGGAAGGCGTGCAGCTCGCGGCGATCGGCTATGCGCATCTGTCGCGCGAGGAGATCTATCACCACCTCGAACAGTTCTATCGCCAGTTCTATTTCCGGCCGTCGAAGATCTGGGAAATCGTCCGCGAAATGCTGACGAGCTGGGACATGATGAAGCGCCGTCTGCGCGAAGGCGTGGAGTTCTTCCGCTTCCTGCGCGCCCACGAGGCATGATGCAGCCGCCCGCGCGCGCGCTGATTTTCACCGCCGACGACTTCGGCCTGCACGAGCGGGTCAACGCGGCGGTGGAGCGCGCGCATCGCGACGGCGTGCTCAATGCCGCGAGCCTGATGGTGGCCGCGCCCGCCGCGGCCGACGCGGTGGCGCGCGCGCAACGCCTGCCGACGCTGCGCGTGGGCCTGCATCTCGTGCTGGCCGACGGCGCGTCGATGCTGCCGCGCGCGCGCATTCCCGCGCTCGTCGACGCGCAAGGCCGGTTCGGCGACAACATGGTGCGCGACGGCTTTCGCTTCTTCTTCCTGCCGCACGTGCGTGCGCAGCTCGCGCTCGAAATCCGCGCGCAGTTCGAGGCGTTCGCGGCGACGGGCCTCGCGCTCGATCACGTGAACACGCACAAGCATTTCCATCTGCATCCCACGGTGCTTTCGCTGATCCTGTCGATCGGCCGCGAGTATGGTTTGCGCGCGGTGCGTCTGCCGCTGGAAGCGGGCGCGCCCGCCGCGCTCAAGCCGTGGCTCGCGCTCGTGCGCGCGCGCCTCGCACGGGCGGGCATCGCGCATAACGATTACGTGGTGGGCATCGCGAACACGGGCGCGATGGACGAAGCCGTGCTGCTCGAAGCGATCGCGCGCCTGCCTGCGCAGGGCGTCGGCGAAATCTACTGCCACCCGGCCGAAGCGCCGGCGGTGGGCGAGGGGCCGATCACCGCGTCGATGCAACGCTATCGCCACGCCGATGAACTTGCCGCGCTGGTCTCGCCGCGCGTGGCCGCCGCGCTCGCGCGTGCGGGCGTGCGTCACGGCGGCTTCACCGACGTGTTTTTCGATGGCGGCGATGGTCGCGACGGTCATGATGTTCACGCAGCGACGCGGCCGCGCGCCGGGCTGGCGGAGGGTCGGGCGTCATCATGAAGTGGCTTCAATGGCTGGGTTTGCCGGTCGGGATCGCGATCCTGATCGGCCTCGTGGTTCACGACGGCGCGCATGACGTGATGCGCGTGATCGGCGCGGCGGGTCCGGTGCTGCTCTGGCTCGTGCCGTTCCATGCGCTGCCGCTGCTGCTCGACGCGCACGCGTGGCGTCTGCTGCTCGACCGGCGCGCGCCGCTTGCCTTCCTCTGGTGGGTCGCCACGGTGCGCGAAGCCGTCAACCGCCTGCTGCCCGTCGTGGGCGTGGGCGGCGAGCTGGTCGGCATTCGCCTTGCGCGCTGGAAATTGCGCGAGCCGCACGAGGCGAGCGAGGTCACGGCGTCGGTGATCGTCGAGGTCTTCGTGACGATCGCCGTGCAGTACGCGTTTTCGGCGCTCGGCGTGGTGCTGATCGTCGCGGCGACCGGCGACGGCGGCTCGTTGCGCACCATCGTCACGATCGCGCTCGCGCTCGTGCTGAGCGCGCCGCTGCCCGTGCTCGCGATCGTGCTGCTGCGTCGCGGCGGCGTGTTCCATGCGATCGAGCGCTGGGCCGCGCGTCTGTTCGGCGAAGCAACGTGGCAGAAGCTGGGCATCGACGGCCAGCGGCTCGACGCCGATCTCGATGCGCTGATGTCGCGCACGGGCCTGATGTTCCGCGCGTTCTTCTGGCAGCTTGGCGGCTACATGCTGGGCGCGTTCGAAACCTGGTGGGCGCTCTCGCTGCTCGGCCATCCGGTCTCGGTCGGCGACGCGCTCGCCATCGAAGCCATCACCCAGGCGGTGCGCCACGCCGCCTTCATGGTGCCCGCGGGCCTCGGCGTGCAGGAAGTCGCCGTGGTGCTGCTCGCGCAACTGTTCGGCGTGAGTCAGGACGTGGCGTTCTCGCTCGCGCTCGTCAAGCGCATGCGCGAAGTGGTGTTCGGCGTGATCGCGCTGATTTCCTGGCAGGCCGCCGAGATCGTGCGCACGCGCCGCGCGCTGCACGGCGGCGCGCCGGAGCGCGTCGGGCTGCGCGCCGTTGCGCGCGTTGCCGAACCTTCGAAGCGGGCTTCGGGACACGACCGGCGTCATTGACGGTACATTGTGGCTATCCGGCGTGCGCCGGGCCTCGGGGCCGCGCACGCGCAAGCCCATGTTGATGCCGTACCCGAACATGCCTTCCCCATTCAGATCCACGCGGACGCTCACCGCTGCGTGCGCAGCGCTGGCGGCGTTCACGCTCGCCGGCTGCGACGACCGCCAGTTCGACGCCATGCTCGATTCGCTCCGCCAGAGCTTCAAGACCTTCTTCGATTCGGTGAAGCCCGACGCGCTGCTGCTCAAGGGCCTCACGCCCGGCGTGTCCACGCTCGAGCAGGTGCGCGAGCAGATGGGCAAGCCGGAGACCGAGCGCCTGTTCGACGACGGCTCGCGCCGCCTCGAATATCCGCGCGGCCCGCAGGGCCTCAAGACCTTCATGGTCGACATCGGCCCGAACGGACGGCTCGTGGCCATCACCCAGGCGCTCACGGCGGAAAACTTCGCGAAGGTGCGTATCGGCATGAGTCAGGACGAGGTGCGCGCGCTGCTCGGCAAACCGGGGCAGATAGCCGCCTACCGGCTCAAGCAGGAGACCGTCTGGAGCTGGAAATGGTACGAGGGCGGCGTGACGCCGGAGGCGTATTTCAACGTGCATTTCGGCCCGGACGGCCATGTCTCGACGACATCGCGCTCGGACGTGATACGTGGACACTAAGGTGGGCACTAAGGTGGACACTAAGCGCGGACATTGAACGAATCGGCGCAAAACACAGACAAAACGCCATGACTCTGAAACAAGACAGGCAACAGGCACGCGGGAGGCGGGTATGGTGACGCAACGACGACGCGCCCGCCGCGTGGGGCTCGTGCTGGGCGGCGGGGCGGCGCGCGGCTGGGCGCATATCGGCGCGATCCGCGCGCTGGAGGAAGCGGGCATCCGGCCCGACGTGGTCTGCGGCACCTCGATCGGCGCGCTGGTGGGCGCGGTCTATGCCAATGGCGATCTGGACTGGCTGGAGGACTGGGTCGGCAAGCTCACGTGGCAGACCGTGGTGCGGCTGCTCGATCTGCGCTTTTCGGGCGGGCTGCTGGGCGGGCGCAAGGTCATCGACCTGTTCGCGAAGCAGTTCAACGGCCGCGCGATCGACGACCTGAAAATGCCGTTCGCGGCGGTCGCGACCGAACTCGACACGGGCCGCGAGGTCTGGCTGCGCGAGGGTGGCGTGGTCGACGCGGTGCGCGCCTCGATTGCGATTCCGGGCATCTTCACGCCGATCTGGCACGACGGCGTCTGGCTCGTCGACGGCGGCCTCAGCAATCCGGTGCCGGTGTCCGCCGCGCGCGCGATGCGCGCCGACACGGTGATCGCCATCGATCTCAATCACGACATTCTCAATGGCCGCGATCTGGGCGGCGCGATCGACACGGTGCCGCGCGCGGTGCCGGGCGCCGCGCGCCGCGCCGTGACCGACGGCGTGTTGCCGGAAGCGGGCGAAGCGGCGGGCGACGTGACCGGCGCGAGTGGTATCACCGGCGCGGCCGACCCGGCGCCCTTGATGCGCAAGAACGGCAAGCGTTTTCCGGGCTGGCTGCAACCGTCGGGGCCGGGCGGGGCGGGCGGTCCGGACGTGCGCGTGGCGCCGCCGCCTTCGGCGCGGGTGCCGTCGATGCTCAGCTCGATCGCGCAAAGCATCGACATCATGCAGGTGCGCATCACGCGCAGCCGTCTCGCGGGCGAACCCGCCGATGTGCTGATCCAGCCGCGCCTCGGCGGCATGGGGATTTTCGACTTTCATCGCGCCGGACCGGCCATCGCCGAGGGCCGCGCGGCGGTCCAGTACATGCTGCCCGCGATCCGCGCGCAGTTGGGGATCGACTGAGGAGGGCGGGCTCGACCGCCGCCTCGCGTCGGCGCCTGACATCCGCGGCATCGCGCCGTCTATCGAAAAAGCGACCCGAAACTTGTCAAAACGCCCCGCGGGCTTGCGCCTGGCGGGGCGTTGTCTTTGCAGCTTTCAAAAGCATCGCGCCCTGACAGTGCGGGCGAAACGCCGTCGCGCCGGGCCCGGCGGCCTGCGCCGACACGAATTGTTGCAATGCAGCACGCGCGCCGGGCGCGTTTGAGCAAACAATTTGGCGCTGCGACGATCCGCGCCACTTCCCGGGCTTTTTTCGCGCCCGGCATCTCGACCACGACTTCCCCGGAGACGCGCGTGATGCTTTACGGCTTTGGTCCGGTGCTGCTCGCCGGCACGATCCAGACGATCGAACTCTCGCTGCTGTCGCTGGGCGTGGCCGTGCTGCTCGGCCTCGCGGGCGCGGCGGCCAAGCTCTCGTTCAACCGGCCGCTTGCGGCCTGCGCGACGGCCTACACCACGCTGATCCGTTCGGTGCCCGATCTCGTGCTGATGCTGCTGCTGTTCTACAGCATCCAGATCGGCGTGAACGAGGCCACCGACGCGCTCGGCATGGCGCAGATCGACATCGATCCGTTCGTGGCGGGCGTGCTCACGCTCGGCTTCATTTACGGCGCGTATTTCACCGAGACCTTTCGCGGCGCGTTTCTCGCCGTGCCGCGCGGCCAGCTCGAAGCGGGCTACGCCTACGGCATGAGCGGCGCGCGCGTGTTCGCCCGCATCCTGTTTCCGCAGATGATGCGCTTCGCGCTGCCGGGCATCGGCAACAACTGGCAGGTGCTCGTGAAAGCGACGGCGCTGGTGTCGATCATCGGTCTCGCCGATGTCGTGAAGGCCGCCCAGGACGCGGGCCGCAGCACCTTCAACCTGTTCTTCTTCCTGCTGATCGCCGCGCTCATCTATCTCGCGATCACGACGATTTCGAACTTCGCGCTGATCTGGCTGGAACGCCGCTACTCGGCCGGCGTGCGCCACGCGCAACTCTGACACCGCAAGGGCACAAGCGATGAACGAAATCCTTCAGCAATTCGGCCGCGCGTTTCTCTACTGGGACGGCGAGCACGTCTCCGGCCTCGCCATGACGCTCTGGCTGCTCGTGGTGTCGGTGGCGTTCGGCTTCGTGTGCGCGGTGCCGCTCGCGGTCGCGCGCGTTTCGCAGCGGCGCGGGCTGTCGATGCCGGTGCGCTTCTACACCTACGTGTTTCGCGGCACGCCGCTCTACGTGCAGCTTCTGCTGATCTACACGGGCGTGTACAGTCTCGCCTTCGTGCGCAGCGAACCGCTTCTCGACGCGTTCTTTCGCAGCGGACTGAACTGCGCGATCCTCGCGTTCGCGCTCAACACCTGCGCGTACACCACCGAGATTTTCGCCGGCGCGATCCGCGCGACCTCGCACGGCGAAGTGGAAGCGGCGCGCGCCTACGGCATGAGCCCGTTTACGATGTACTGGCGCATCGTTCTGCCTTCGGCGCTCCGCCGCGCGCTGCCGCTGTACAGTAACGAAGTGATCCTGATGCTGCACGCCACCACGGTCGCGTTCACGGCCACGGTGCCCGATCTGCTCAAGGTGGCGCGCGACGCCAACTCGGCCACGTATCGCTCGTTCGAGTCGTTCGGCCTCGCGGCGCTGATCTACTGTGCGGTATCGTGCGTGCTGGTGGCCGCGTTCCGCCGCGCGGAAAAGCGCTGGCTCGGCCATCTGGCCGTGCGCACGCGCTGAATCGCCTTGCACTGACGCGACATTTTTTTGGAGACCATCTTGGCTCAGACGATGCAAACGACGCCTGCGGGCGAGAGCAAGCTGATCGCGCGCGACATCCACAAGCGTTACGGCGACAACGAAGTGCTCAAGGGCGTCTCGCTCGACGCGAAGAAGGGCGACGTGATCAGCATCATCGGCGCGAGCGGTTCGGGCAAAAGCACGTTCCTGCGCTGCATCAATTTTCTGGAGAAGCCGAACGCGGGCGAGATCGTCGTCGATGGCGAAACGGTGCGCACGAAAGCGGCCCGTGACGGCGGCCTCGAAGTGGCCGATCACAAGCAGCTTCAGCGCATCCGCACCAAGCTCGCGATGGTGTTCCAGCACTTCAATCTCTGGTCGCACATGAACGTGATCGAGAACGTGATGGAAGCGCCGCTGCACGTGCTCGGCGTGCCGCGCAAGGAAGCCGAGGAGCGCGCGCGCGAGTATCTGGAGAAAGTCGGGCTCGCGCCGCGCGTGGAAAAGCAGTATCCCTCGCATCTGTCGGGCGGCCAGCAGCAGCGCGTGGCGATCGCGCGCGCGCTCGCCATGCATCCGGACGTGATGCTGTTCGACGAACCGACGTCGGCGCTCGATCCCGAACTCGTCGGCGAAGTGCTCAAGGTGATGCAGAAGCTCGCCGAGGAAGGCCGCACGATGATCGTCGTGACGCACGAAATGGGTTTCGCGCGCAATGTGTCGAATCACGTGATGTTTCTGCATCAGGGCCGCACGGAGGAGCAGGGCGCGCCCGCCGACGTGCTCGGCGCGCCGAAGAGCGAGCGCCTGCGCCAGTTTCTGTCGGGCAGTCTGAAATAAGCGACGCAAGCCGTATCCGCGCATGAACCAGGAAGGGAACGCATCCGCCGCTTCGGTGGCATCGACTGCATCGGTGGCATCGACCACGCCAGCCGTCGCGCGCGCGAATCGCACGACGCAGGTGGCGATCGTCGCGCTGCCGCCGGTGTCGATGTCGGGCGTGGGCCCGATCGTCGACGCGCTCAATCTCGCCAACGAGATCGACGGCCGCGCGCTCTACCGCTGGCAGATGTACTCGTGGAACGGCCGGCCCGTGCCGCTCGCGGGCGGCGCGCAGTGGCCCGCCGACGGCACCTTCGGCGACGCGCTCGCGTGCGACTGGCTGATCGTCGTGACCGAGCGCTATCAGCAGTTCGCCGACTATCGCCTGTTTCTCGCGAGCCTCGCGCGCCTCGGGCCGCGCACGCCGCTCGTCACCGGCATTCATCACGGCGTCTGGTGGCTCGCGATGGCCGGGCAGTTGCAGGGCTATCGCGTGGCCGTGAACTGGGAGACGTACCAGCAGTTCGCCGAGCAGTTCGAGCGCACCATCGTCACGCAGCATCTCTACGAGATCGACCGCGATCGCGCGACCTGCGCGGGCGGCCAGGCGACGCTCGACTTCATGCTGGCGATGATCGGTCGCGAGCACGGCCCCGAACTCGTGGACCGCATCGCCGACGCGATGGGCGCGAGCGCGCTGCGCGGCGGCGACGAGCGTCAGCGCATTCCGTTCGTGACCGCGCCCGGCGAGCGCCATCCGCGCCTGAACGACGCGCTCATGCTGATGGAAGCGAACATCGAGGATCCGCTCACGACCGACGAGATCGCCGGGCACGTGGGCGTCTCGCGCCGTCAGCTCGAACGCCTGTTCCGGCAGTATCTGAACGCGATGCCGTCGAAGTACTACCTCGGCCTGCGGCTCGCGAAGGCGCGCTCGCAGTTGCAGCGCACCAGCAAGTCGGTGGTGCAGATCAGCCTCGCGTGCGGGTTTTCGTCGGCGGCGCATTTTTCGAACGCGTATCGCGAGCGCTTCGGCGTGACGCCGCGCGAGGATCGCCGCAACTGGATCGAGCGTCAGCACGGCGGCGCGAATCCCGAGCCGCGCGCCGGGGCGCTGGTGGAGCCGCCCGAGCGTGATTGAAGCGTGATTGAAGCGTGATCGAGCCGTCGTGGAAGCGGGCGCGCTCGCCTGACCCGGCGCACGAAAATGGCTCATTCGGGACGGAAAACCCCGCCGCGCCGCCGCTGACGAAAAAACGCGTCGCGCCTGCGCAAGACGTTTGCAGCGCGGTTGCCTACACTGCAACCGATACTCGCTCGATTGAGCCCATTAGCATCCGGTTCGTACCCTAATCGCGCCTCGCGCGGCACGAGCCTGAATCGAGAACCTGAATCGGCACCCGATTCGAGACCACAAGGATTCGCCATGAACGACCAGACTGTGAGCCGCCAGACCTTCGACGAAGTGATGGTGCCGTGCTTCTCGCCGGCGCCGTTCGTGCCCGACCGCGGCGAAGGCTCGCGCGTGTGGGACACCGCCGGGCGCGATTACATCGACTTCGCCTGCGGTATCGCCGTGACCTCGCTCGGCCACGCGCATCCGGAACTGCTCAAGGTGCTGCACGAGCAGGGCGGCAAGCTCTGGCACATCGGCAACGGCTACACCAACGAGCCGGTGCTGCGCCTCGCGAAGAAGCTCGAATCGCTGACGTTCGCCGATCGCGCGTTCTTCGCCAACTCGGGCGCGGAAGCCAACGAAGCCGCGCTCAAGCTCGCGCGCCGCGTCGCCTTCGACCGCCACGGCGAGCAGAAGGCCGAGATCGTCTCGTTCACGCAGTCGTTCCACGGCCGCACCTTCTTCACGGTGAGCGTGGGCGGCCAGCCGAAATATTCGGAAGGCTTCGGTCCGATTCCGCAAGGCATCATCCATCTGCCGTACAACGACATCGACGCCGCGAAGCGCGCGATCGGCCCGCAAACCTGCGCGGTGATCGTCGAGCCGGTGCAGGGCGAAGGCGGCGTGATTCCCGCCGATCCGGCCTTCCTGCGCGCGCTGCGCGAGGCCTGCGACGCGCACGGCGCGCTGCTGATTTTCGACGAAGTGCAAACCGGCGTGGGCCGCACGGGCACCTTCTACGCCTACGAGCAGACCGGCGTGACGCCCGACATCCTGACCACGGCGAAGGCGCTCGGCAACGGTTTCCCGATCGGCGCGATGCTCACGACCGAAGCCATCGCGGCGCACTTCAAGGTGGGCGTGCACGGCACGACCTACGGCGGCAATCCGCTCGGCGCGGCCATCGCGCACAAGGTCGTCGAGCTGATCAGCGACCCGGCGGTGCTGGCGGGCGTGCGCGCACGCGGCGAGACGATCCGCGCGAAGCTCGCGCACTTGAACGCGCGCTTCGACGTGTTCAAGGAAGTGCGCGGCCAGGGTCTGCTGATCGGCGCCGAACTGAACGCACGTTTCGCGGGCCGCGCGAAGGACTTCAACGGCGCGGCGGCGAACCGCGGCGTGATGATGCTGATCGCGGGCCCGGACGTGCTGCGCTTCGCGCCTTCGCTGATCATGCCGGCGGCCGATCTGGACGAGGGCTTCGCGCGCCTCGAACAGGCGTTCGAAGACGTGGTCGGCGCGCGCTGACCGGCGTTCATTCTCGATAACAGGACCGACGATGCTATTCGTTCGCCCCGCCAGGCTTGCCGATCTCGACGCGATCGCGCACATGGCCCGCACCGCGCAGCCCGTGCTGCATTCGCTGCCGCACGACCGCGCGGCGCTGGAAGCGCGCATCGCGCTGTCCGAGGATTCGTTTCGCGCGGACGTCGATTTTCCGGGCGAGGAGTTCTATCTCTTCGTGCTCGAAGATTCGGCGACGGGCCGGCTCGTCGGCACGTCGAGCCTGATCGCGGCGGCGGGCTACTCGGAGCCGTTCTACGCGTTCCGCAACGACGCGCTGATCCACGCCTCGCGCGAGCTGCACGTGAACCGCAAGATTCACGCGCTCACGATGTCGCACGAACTCACGGGCAAGAGCCGCCTCGCGGGCTTCTATATCGATCCCGCCCTGCGCGGCGACGCGGCGGCGCATTTGATGTCGCGCGCGCGCATGATGTACGTGGCGATGAACCGCCGCCGTTTCACGCCCGAGGTGTTCTCGCTGCTGCTCGGCGTGACCGACGACGCGGGCGCCTCGCCGTTCTGGGAAGCGGTGGGCCGCAAGTTCTTCGGGCGCGATTTCAAGGACATCGAAATGGCCTCGGGCGGCAGAAGCCGCACCTTCATCGCCGAAGTGATGCCCGCGTATCCGCTCTACGTGCCGCTGTTGCCGGAAGCGGCGCAGCGCGTGCTCGGCGAGCCCGATCCGCGTGCGCTGCTCGCGTACGAGATTCATCTCGAAGAAGGGTTCGAGCCCGACCGTTATGTCGATATCTTCGACGCGGGTCCGGTGCTCACGGCGCAGGTGGATCGCACGGCGTCGGTTGCGGGCAACGCGACGCGCGTGGTGCGGGAAAGCGCATCCGCGAACGCAGAAGTCTCTGAAACCTATCTGGTCGCCAGCCAGCAAGGCGGAGAGTTCCGCTGCGTGCTCGCCACGCTGCCGGTGCAGGAAGCGTCGACGTACGCGCCGCATGCGCCACACGCACCGCTGGCCCTCGTCGCCGACGCGCCGCTCGACGCCGCCACGCGCGCGGCGCTGAACGTGCAGGACGGCGCGCGCGTGCGCTGCGCGCCGCTGTATCGCGAGACGCCCGACAACGACAATTCGATGGGAGAAGCGCAATGATCGTGGTACGCGTCGTGCAGACGGGCGATGTGGACGCGCTCGTCGCGTTGGCCCAGGAAACCGGCCCCGGTCTCACGACCTTCAAGCCCGACCGGGAGGCGCTGGCCGCGCGCATCGAGCGCACGCGGCGCACGCTCGCGGGCGAAGCCGCGCCGGCCGAGGCGGGCTACTTCTTCGTGATGGAAGACACCGCGAGCGGCGACGTGGCGGGCGTCTGCGGCATCGAAGCGGCCGTGGGCCTCACGCAGCCGTTCTACAACTATCGCGTGAGCACGGTGGTGCACGCGAGTCAGGACCTCGGCATCTGGACGCGCATGCGCGCGCTCAACATCTCGCACGACCTCACCGGTTATGCGGAAGTGTGCTCGCTGTTCCTCTCGCCGCGCCATCGCACGGGCGGCATGGGCGGGCTGCTGTCGCGCTCGCGCTTCATGTTCATCGCGCAGTTCCGCGAGCGTTTTCCGGAACGCATCTGCGCCGAATTGCGCGGCCATTTCGACGACGAAGGCACCTCGCCGTTCTGGCGCGCGGTCGGTTCGCACTTCTATCAGATCGATTTCAATGCCGCCGATTATCTGAGTTCGCATGGCCGCAAGGCGTTTCTCGCCGAGCTGATGCCGCGCTACCCCGTCTACGTCGAACTGCTGCCCGAGGAGGCGCAGGCGTGCGTGGGCCTCACGCATGCGGACACGGTGCCCGCGCGCCGCATGCTCGAAGGCGAAGGGCTGCGCTACGAGAATCACGTCGATATTTTCGATGCGGGCCCCGTGCTCGAATGCCATATCGCCGATTTGCGCACGGTGCGCGAGAGTGTGGTGGTGCCCGTGCGCATCGGCGCGCAGACGGCCGAAGAGGGCGTGCGCTCGCTGGTCTCGAACACCTCGCTCGCGGATTTTCGCGTGGGTTTCGCGCCGGGTGTCGTCAGCGACGGCGCGTTCACGCTGAGCGCGCAGGAAGCGGCCGCGCTCGGCGTGCGCGAAGGCGAGCCGGTGCGCGTGCTGGGCGCCGCGCGGCGTCAGGGCGCGTGAACGTGAACAGGCAGCACGCGCGAGCAAAATAACAGGACGAGTCATGAACGAGCTTTTCATCGATGGGCAATGGTGCGCGGCCTCGGGCGCCGCGTTTGCGTCGCGCAATCCGGGCACGGGCGCGATCGTGTGGAGCGGCAACGCCGCCAACGAGGGCGACGTCGAGCGCGCGGTGAGCGCCGCGCGCCGAGCGTTCCCGGCGTGGTCGAATCTGCCGTTCGAGGCGCGCTGCGAGATCGTCAAGCGCTTCGCGGCGCTCGTCACCGAACGCAAGGAGCAGCTCGCCCAGGCCATCGGCCGCGAAACCGGCAAGCCGCTCTGGGAGGCGCGCACCGAAGCGGCGTCGATGGCGGCCAAGGTCGCGATCTCGATCACCGCCTACCACGAGCGCACCGGCGAAAAGCGCAGCGACATGGCCGACGGCGTGGCCGTGCTGCGTCATCGTCCGCATGGCGTGGTGGCCGTGTTCGGTCCGTACAACTTTCCGGGCCATCTGCCCAACGGCCATATCGTGCCCGCGCTGATCGCCGGCAACACGGTCGTGTTCAAGCCTTCTGAACTCGCGCCCGATGTTGCGCGCGTGACGGTCGAAATCTGGCGCGACGCCGGACTGCCCGCGGGCGTGATGAACCTCGTGCAGGGCGAGCGCGATACCGGCGTGGCGCTCGCGAATCATCGCCAGATCGACGGGCTGTTTTTCACCGGCAGCTCGAACACCGGCACGCATCTGCATCGCCAGTTCGGTGGCCGGCCCGAGATCGTGCTCGCGCTGGAGATGGGCGGTAACAATCCGCTCGTCGTCGCGCCTGTCGACGACGTCGATGCCGCCGTGCATCACGCGATCCAGTCGGCGTTTCTGTCGGCGGGGCAGCGCTGCACCTGCGCGCGCCGCATTCTCGTACCGTCCGATGGGTTCGGCGAGCGCTTTCTGGCGCGCTTCGTCGAGGTGTCGTCGCGCATCGCGGTAGGCGAGTACGACGCCGATCCGCAACCGTTCATGGGCGCGGTGATCTCGGCGCGCGCGGCGGGCAAGCTGATGGAAGCGCAAGCCATGCTGCTCGAACGCGGCGCGAAGGCGTTGCTGCCAATGACGCAGCGCGACCCGGCGCTCGGCTTCGTCACGCCCGGCATTCTCGACGTGACCGGCGTGGCCGATCTGCCCGACGAGGAGCACTTCGGCCCGCTCGCGCAGATCGTGCGCTACGCCGGTTTCGACGACGCCATCGCCCAGGCCAACAACACCGCCTACGGTCTTTCGGCCGGTCTGCTCGCCGACGATGCCGCGCTCTGGCAGCGCTTCTCGCGCGAGATCCGCGCGGGCATCGTCAACTGGAACCGGCCCACCAACGGCGCGTCGAGCGGCGCGCCGTTCGGCGGTCCGGGCCGCTCGGGCAATCACCGTCCGAGCGCGTACTACGCAGCCGACTACTGCGCATGGCCGATGGCCTCGGTGGAAAGCGCACAACTGCAGATGCCCGCGAGCGTTTCGCCGGGCCTTCAATTCTGAGGATCGACGATGAGCCATTCCGCAACCGGATCCAAGGCCACCCTGGAGGCCAATTTCGACGGACTCGTTGGCCCCACGCACAACTACGCGGGGCTGTCGTTCGGCAACGTCGCGTCGCAGAACAACGAGAAGTCGGTCGCGAATCCGCGCGCCGCCGCGCAGCAAGGTCTGCGCAAGATGAAGCGGCTCGCCGATCTCGGCTTCGCGCAGGGCGTGTTGCCGCCGCAGGAGCGGCCGTCGATCCGTCTGCTGCGCGAACTGGGTTTCAGCGGCAAGGAAACCGACGCGATCGCGCGCGCCGCGAAGGACGCGCCCGAACTGCTCGCGGCGGCCAGCTCGGCGTCGGCCATGTGGACCGCGAACGCGGCCACCGTGAGCCCGTCGGCCGATACGCCCGACCGGCGCGTGCATTTCACGCCCGCGAACCTGTGCAGCAAGCTGCATCGCGCGATCGAACACGAGTACACGCGCCGCACGCTCGGCGCGATTTTCGCGGACCCGTCGCACTTCGTGGTGCACGAAGCGCTGCCCGGCACGCCCGCGCTCGGCGATGAAGGCGCGGCCAATCACACGCGTTTTTGCGCGCAGTACGGCGAGCGCGGCGTGGAATTTTTCGTCTACGGCCGCAGCGAATACCGTCGCGGACCGGAGCCGAAGCGCTTTCCGGCGCGTCAGACCTTCGAGGCGAGCCGCGCGATCGCGCAGCGCCACGGCCTGAGCGACGACATCGCCGTGTTCGCGCAGCAGAATCCCGACGTGATCGACGCGGGCGTGTTCCATAACGACGTGATCGCCGTGGGCAACCGCACGACGCTGTTCTGCCACGAACGCGCGTTCGTCGAGCAGGGCAAGGTCTACGACGAACTGCGCGCGAAGCTCGCGGCGCAGGGCGCGCCATTCGACGTGATCGAGGTGCCGGACGCGCAGGTGAGCGTCGCCGACGCGGTCACGTCGTATCTCTTCAACAGCCAGTTGCTGAGCGGCGCGGACGGCAAGCAGGTGCTCGTCGTGCCGCAGGAATGCCGCGAGAACCCGCGCGTGGCGATCTGGCTCGAAGAGCTGGTTGCGAAGCCCGGTCCGATCGACGACGTGCTCGTATTCGATCTGCGCGAGAGCATGAAGAACGGCGGCGGTCCCGCGTGCCTGCGTCTGCGCGTGGTGCTCAGCGAAGCGGAGCGCGCCGCCGTCGCGCCCGGCGTGTGGATGAACGACGCGCTGTTCGCGCGCCTCGACGCGTGGATCGAAAAGCACTATCGCGACCGCCTCGCGCCGCAGGATCTCACCGATCCGGCGCTGCTCGCGGAGTCGCGCACGGCGCTCGACGAACTCACGCAGATTCTCGGCCTAGGCTCGCTCTATGACTTCCAGCGCTGATTCCGCGGTGCTCGCCGATTTTCTCGCCGCGACGCTGGCAGGCCGGCGTCCCGTGCACGACGACGCAAATGCGGGCGCGTGCGCGAACGGCGCGGTGCGCTGGCAGTGGCAGGACGAAGGCGTGCTGTTGCTCGAACCTGTGCACGGCGATGCTGACAAGGATGCCCCGGCGCGCAGCGTGCTGATTTCGGCGGGCGTGCACGGCGACGAAACCGCGCCCATCGAGCTGCTTTCGCAGATGGTCGCGGACATCGCGGCGGGGCGTCTGCCGCTCGCGTGCCGTCTGCTCGTCGTGCTCGGCAACGCGGCCGCGATGCGCGCCGCCACGCGCTACGAAGACGACGACCTCAACCGCCTGTTCGGCGGCCGCCACGCGCGCGTGCCGCAGAGCCGCGAAGCGCCGCGCGCGATCGCGCTCGAACAGGCTGCGCAGCGCTTTTTCGAAGCCGCGCCCGCCGCCGGCACGCGCTGGCACCTCGACCTGCACACGGCGATCCGCGCCTCGGCGTTCGAGCAGTTCGCGCTCTTGCCGTACACGGGCGGCGCGCCCGCGCGCGCGATGTTCGACTGGCTCGCCGACGCACGCATCGCCGCCGTGCTGATCCACACGGAAAAGGGTGCGACGTATTCGTCGTTCACCGCCGACGCGTGCGGCGCGACCGCCTGCACGCTCGAACTCGGCAAGGTGCGTCCGTTCGGCCAGAACGACCTCGCGCGTTTCGCGCACGCGGACGCGGCGATCCGACGGCTCGTCTCGGGCGCGCACGCCGATGCCGATGCGCCGATGCCGCGCGTCTTCACCGTGATCGGCCAGATCACGAAGCAGAGCGACGCGCTGCAACTGCACGTGGCCGCCGACGTCGCCAACTTCACGCCGTTCGCGCGCGGCACCGTGCTCGCCGAGGACGGCGCGTATCGCTATGTCGTCGCGCACGACGAGGAGCGCATCGTGTTCCCTAATCCGTCCGTGAAGCCGGGTTTGCGCGCGGGTCTGCTCGTTGTCGAGACGACCGGCGCAACGCTCGCCGCGCTCGTTTAAGCCGCGTCCGGCGCTCGGGCGGCGCACGCCCGTCGCCGTCCGCCGCTTGCGCATCCACGACATCCAATTGCAATTTCGCCCCGCGCCGTCCGGCTCGCCGACGGCGTAGGGGCGTTTTCGGAGCGCGTGTGCGGGCGCGGTACAATCGCGCCCTCGCGGTTGCTGCGGCGCATCAGAAACGATGCGGCCGTTTGAGCCGCTTTTTTGGCGCAGCGATCCTGCCCCAAGCGCGACGGAGACCACCGGAGCGCGGTGTAAACCGACTGGAAAGAGACACTGATGAACATGAACTGGAACAAGCTGGCCCGCCTCGCGCTCTGCGCGGCCGTCACCGTGGCCGCCGGCGCGGCGCACGCTGCCGATATCAAGGAAATCCGCTTCGGCGTCGAGGCGTCCTATGCGCCGTTCGAATCGAAGTCGCCGAGCGGCGAACTGCAGGGCTTCGACATCGACGTCGGCAACGCCGTCTGCGCGAAGCTCAAGGCGAAGTGCGTGTGGGTTGAAAACTCGTTCGACGGCCTGATTCCGGCGCTCGAAGCGCGCAAGTTCAACGCGATCAACTCGGACATGACGATCACCGACCAGCGTCGTCAGGCGATCGACTTCACCGATCCGATCTACGCGATCCCGAACCAGATGATCGCGAAGAAGGGCAGCCCGTTGCTGCCGACGCCGGCATCGCTGAAGGGCAAGCACGTGGGCGTGCTGCAAGGCACGATCCAGGAGTCGTATGCGAAGGCCAAGTGGGCGCCCGCGGGCGTCGACGTCGTGCCTTACCAGACGCAGGACCAGATCTATGCCGATCTCGCCTCGGGTCGTCTGGACGCCGCGTTCCAGGACGCCGAAGCCGCGTCGAAGGGCTTTCTGAACAAGCCGCAAGGCGCGGGCTTCGCGTTCGCGGGTCCGCAGGTCGTCGACGCCAAGCTGCTGGGCGAGGGCGTGGGCTACGGCGTGCGCAAGAACGACGCGGCGCTCAAGGCCGCGCTCAACGGCGCGCTGAAGGAACTGAAGGCCGACGGCACGATCGACAAGATCGCCGCCAAATACTTCGACGTGAAGGTCGTGCTGAAGTAAGCGCACGCGGTGTCATCGTGTAGCGCCCGACCGGCCGGTTGACACCGGCCGGTATTTTTTACGCATCGATAATTCGGAATCCGGAATAATGGCCGCGCCCGCCGCTGTATCTGGCCCTGCGCGCGCCGCATTGAACGCGTAACATGGCGATTATTTTCGTGAATTGAGCGTCCGCTTCATAGGCTGGACGTATCCGCCAGGATAAAATCTTTGCGGGTAAGAAAGAGTAAGAATTAAAGGTGGAAACGGGAATGCGCCGCGGCGCCGCATCGCGGTCCGCAGGCGAGCAAGAAGAAGTCGAACGAAGAGAGACCAGACGGGCGCGACGAAAAACGTGGCGCCACGCGGGGGACCCATGAGCTTCAATACCGCAGACCAGCACACGTCAGGTGCCGTGGCCGGCACGCCTTCGGGCGCGCCGGCCGGCGCCACGCAGGACCGGGCCGATTCCGTCGAAGTGTATTTCGCGCGCTTGCCGCTGCTCGATCGCGACGGCATGTTGTGCGCCTACGAAACCTTGCCGCGCATCGTCGCGCGCGAAGGCGAACCGGCCGACAGTCACACGCCCGCCGACCCCGCAAACGCGGCGAACGCGGTGCAAGGGCTCACGCTCGCGCCGCCGTCACAGGCCGCCGTGCTCGTGGAGGCGTTCACGCGGCCCGCGCTGCGCGCCGCGCTCACGGGCCATCCGGCATGGATCGACGTGACGCGCGAGATGCTGTTCGACGACGCGCTGCTGCGTCTGCCCGCCGATCGCGTCACCTTCGAATTGCCGATCGACGTGGGCGCCGACCCCGAGGTGATCGCGCGCATCGTCAAGCTGCATGGCAAGCGCTTTCGCTTCGCGCTCGACAACGTTACGAAAGCCGACGAATCGTTCGCGAAGCTGCTGCCTTACGTGGACGCGATCAAGATCGACATTCGCGACATCGCGGCCACGATGCTGCCGAAGTTCGCGAGCGTGCTCAAGGCGGCGGGCAAGCTGCTCGTCGCGCTGGGCGTCGAAAACAAGGACGACTACGAACGCGTGCATGCGCTCGGCTTCGACCGCTTTCAGGGCTATTACTTCACGAAGCCGCACGGCGGCGCGCGCCGCGCGAGCGCCTCGCGCCAGGCGCTGCTGAACCTGCTGCAACTGCTCGCCTCCGAGCCCACGGTGATGCAGCTCGAAGCGGAGCTCAAGCTCAATCCCGTGCTTGTGATGCATCTGATGCGGCTCGCGAATTCGAGCAGCTTCGCGCCCGGCCGCAAGGTCACCACGCTGCGCGAGGCGATCAACGCCACCGGCACCAACCGCATCGCGCGCTGGACGCAACTGCTGCTGTACGCGGACGGCCGCAAGATTTCCCTCGAAGACGACCCGATGCTGCAACTCGCGGCCACGCGCGCGCGCTTCATGGAAATGGCGGCGGCGGTGTTGCCCGAAGCCGGTCCGACCGAAGAAGATTCGGCGTTTCTCGTGGGCGTGTTCTCGTTCGTCGATGCCGTGTTCGGCGGCCCGATCGAAGGCGCGCTCGAAGTGCTGCGTCTCGCCAAGCCGATCCGCGCGGCGATCCTGCGCCGCGAAGGCGTGCTTGGGCAATTGCTCAATGCGAGCGAGGCGCTGGAGCGCGGCGACTGGTCCGCCGTGGATGCGGCGTGCGAACATCTCGCGCCGCTCGACGCGGGCGCGGTGTCGGCGCTGGCCTTGCAGGCGGCCGAATGGGCGGGCATGGCCGAGCGCGATGCGCAAGCGCAGGGGCTCGTTCAAGTCGAGGAGTAAGGGCGCACGGTTATTCACGCAGAAAAACAAACGGGGCGCCAGGCGCCCCGTTTTGCTTTAGAACGACAACGCCGCCTGGCGACGACGCTCGCGAGTCGAGATCAGCTCGAGGTTTTCGCCAGGGTCTTCACCGCATCGCCGGCAAAGAAGCGCGCGAGTTCGTGCGCGAGCTCGTTGAGCGCGCTCATTTCCTTCTGCGAGATGCGGCGCGGTTCCTGGCTCGTCATCCAGTCGCCGTAGAGCAGGGCGACGGGCGGTTCGCCCTGTGCGGCGACCGGCAGCAGCACGAAGGCGCGCGTGTCGTCGAAACGCGCGCGATACCAGCCCGGCAGACGCGTGAGCATCTTCGGGTCCTGGGCATTCTCGATGAAGATGCCCACCGAGTTGGCGATCGCCAGATGGAATACATCGGGCTGGAAAGTCGCGCTGAACGTGAGCTTGTCGAGACCGTCTTCCACGTCGGGGCCGAAGCCGCGCTGCGCTTCGAACATGTTCGCGCCGCGTCGCACGAACACGACCGTGCGCGCAAAGCCGAGGCCCGCGAGCACGGTTTCGGTGGCGAGCGTGA
Organism: Paraburkholderia tropica; assembly: GCF_900109265.1. Lineage (GTDB taxonomy): Bacteria > Pseudomonadota > Gammaproteobacteria > Burkholderiales > Burkholderiaceae > Paraburkholderia > Paraburkholderia tropica. The sequence goes on along the minus strand of NZ_FNZM01000017.1, from coordinate 52,035 downwards.
GCGCCGCCGAGAGCGCGCTGTCGGGCGGCAGGGCGCGCAGATCCTCGACGCCCGCGGCGATGCGCGCCTCGGGATCGAGCGCCTCGCGCGCGATGGCGTCCGCGTTCGCGCGCAGTTCGACGATCTCGCGCATCACGCCGTCGTCGGCTTCCTCGTTGGCGAGCGCGAGGCTCATCTGCACCAGCGTTTCCGGATCGGTGTTGAGCGCGCGGCCGTAGTACTGCGCGAGTTCGGCGATGTGCTCCTCGCGCACTTCGTCGGTCAGCCCGGGCGTGGTCAGCACGCGCGCGACTTCCGTCGAGTAGTTCGTGATGGCGCGCAGCCACTGCACCTGGCGCGACTCGGTGCCGGCCGGGTCGTACTCGCCCATGCCTTCGCGGATGGCCTCGGGCAGGCGCCAGCGCGCGGCCGCGTCCTGGCCGATTTCGGCGAAGGTCACGCCGAGCACGTCGATGCAGGCTTCGTCCTCGCTCGTGCCCGCGTCGCATTCGCGGCGGATCTGGTCCCACTCGGGTTCGAGATAGAACACCACGAGCAGCTTGCCGACCTGGCGCATCAGCGTGCAGACCACGGCTTCCTCGCCCGCGCGCAGGTCGCCGCGCTCGGTGAGCTTGCGCGCGACGCAGCCAGACAGCAGGGTGCGGTTCAGTTCGAGTTTGGCGTCGATGCGGCGCGGCGCGCTGTGATGGAAGTGATCGACGATCTTCAGGCCGACCACGAGATGGCCGACCGCGTCCATGCCGAGCACCATCAGCGCGCGCGTGACGGTCGTGATGTTGCCGCCGAAGGCCATGTACATGGCCGAGTTGGCGAGGCGCAGCACTTTTTGCGTGAGCGCGAAGTCCGACAGCACGACTTTCACGAGCGCGCCGAAGTCGTAGTCGTCGTTGGTCATGGCCGCGACCGTCGTGCGCAGCGATTGCGACAGCATGGGGAAGTCGCCGCGCTCGTTCATGCGAGCCCAGAGCCGGTCGAGCAGGACTGCCTTTACCATCTGAACCATGTCAATTTCGCAAAAGCCCAGCGTATATCGGTGTCGCCATCAGTGCACTCCGTGAAGGTGCAGACTGCGCGACTCGAACCGCTGCGAGAGTTCCTCCGATGGCAACGCCTTACAGACGAGCCATCCCTGGATGTGGTCGCAGCCCATCTTCGTGAGCAATTCGCGCTGCGCCTCGGTTTCGACGCCCTCGGCGACGAGTTCGAGTTCGAGCGTGCGCGCAAGGCCCACCACGGCGTTGACGATCGCCTGATCGTTGCGCGAGGTGAGCAGGTTCTCCACGAAGCTGCGGTCGATCTTCAGTTTCGAAAGCGGAAACCGCTGCAGGTACGCAAGACTCGAATAGCCCGTGCCGAAGTCGTCCACGGCGAAGCGGATGCCGAGGCCCGTCAGCTCTTCGAGCAGCTTGACCGCGTGCTGCGGGTCCTGCATCAGCAGGCTTTCGGTAATCTCGAACACCAGTCGGCGCGGATCGAGCCCGGTGAGCTGGATCGCTTCCTGAACGCTGTCCTTGAATCTCGGATTGCGGAACTGCTGCGGCGATACGTTGACCGCAATGTACTGCAAGGAGATGCCTTGCTCGTCCCATTGCGTCAACTGCATGCAGGCCGCTTTCAAAACCCAGTTGCCGAGATAATTAATCAGGCCGACGGATTCCGCAAGGGGAATAAATGTTGAGGGCGGCACGAGCCCATGCAATGGATGTTGCCAGCGGATCAGCGCCTCGACCCCCACGACGCCCCGCGTGGCGCTGCTCGTGATGGGTTGATAGTGCAGCGAAAACTCGCCGTTGCGCACGCCGTCGTAGAGGTCGGACTCCAGCTTCAGCAGCATCGCGTCGGTCGGATCGTCGTCGGGCACGTGCAACATCATCGTGTTGCCGCCCGCCGCCTTGGCCTGTTGCAGCGCCTGGTCGGCGCGGCGGATCAGCGGCGTGCTGTCGGCCTGGATATCGTTCAGGTCGTGCGCGGTCTCGTGCGGATCTTCGCGCAGGATGCCGGGCAGGCCGCCTTGCGCGCGCTGGTCCGGATAGAACGCAATGCCGATGCTTGCCGACAGATGCACGGGCTGGTCGCGGAACGTATAGGGCTGCAGGATCGACGTGAGCAGGCGGCGCGCGAGCGCTTCGGCGGTCACGCGCAGATCGCCGGGGCTCGCGTTGAGCTGCGGCGTGATCAGGATCGCGAACTCGTCGCTGCCGATGCGGGTGATCAGCTCGCCTTGCAGCGCGAGATGCGTGAGGCGGCGCGCGGTTTCGCGCAGCAGTTCGTCGCCGGCGTCGTAGCCGAGCGCGCGGTTCACGCGTTGATAGTCGTCGAGATCGAGCAGCAGCAGCGCGATCGGCAGGCCGTGACGGTCGGCTTCGGCCTGGGCGCTTTCGAGCGCGGGACCGAGCGCCGCCTGGTTCGGCAAGCCGGTCAGCGGGTCGTGATGCAGCGCGTGCGTGAGGCGTGCGGCGTCGCCTTGCCATGCGGAGACATCGAAGCCCGCGACCGCGAAGCCGTCCATGCCCGCATAGGCCGCGCGCTGCACGCGCAGCTCCACGGCGAGCGGGTAGGTGAGCGCCTTGACGAGGTCGACAGTGTCCTTCTCGACGGCGCCGCTGTCGAGCGCGCGCGCGAACAGCTCGCTGAGCCGCGTCTGATGTTCGGGCGCCACGAGGTCGTGCAGCGTCGCGCCGAGCAGGAACTCGCGGTGATAACCGGCGAAGCGCAGGCTCGCATCGGAGACATAGAGGAAGCGCAGGTTGCGGTCCACGTGCACGAGGAAGTCGACGGCCGCCGCCGTGTGTTCGAACGAACGCGAGACAGCGTCGGACGGCGCTTCGAGCATGCGCGCGGCCAGCGTCATGTCGTGCGGCGCGTCATGCGCGTCAGGCAGCAGCGGCGCGCCGCTCGTGGAGGCGAGCGGGACGCCGGCTTCGACAGGCAGCCCGGCGCGCGTGCGCAGCCGGCCGATGACCGAGCGCAGCCAGCCCGGGCGGGGCGCGGTGATCCTGTTCGCTTCCATGTGTATCGCTGGCAACCCTTGATCTGATCGTTGTTGCGCCGGTTCTCCAGGCGGCACGCCAGAGCGTGAGGCCACGGTGGTCCGGTCGGCGGGCGCATCGGCATCCGGCTGAACACGCCCATCAGACCGTGATATCGACCTTGCGCGCAAAATCTTTAGTGTCAAAACCGAAACACAACGGAAATTTCGACCCGTGTGCGAACTCGCGGCATCGAGCGGTGTCAGCGCACGCAGTTTCGGTTAAAGTGGCGCCGGCAGCCTGCCCGCGCCGATGCGCGATGCATACGCTCGCCGCGCCCGGAGGCTTGTCTGAGCGGCCAGGCATCCGGAGCGAAGGTCCGTTGAGAGCCTGTCCGCAGGGACAAATTTCTTACCGGTTATTACCACTACCGTCGGGACCTGCTGTCCGGGATTATCCGCTCCAGTCATCCGCCATGTCAGATTCATCGTCATCGTCCGCCAGGCCGGAACACGGGGCCAGCGCAGGCGGCCAGGAGCCCATGCAACACGCAGCGGGCCTCGGTGGGCAGCCGTTCGTCTATCTCGGGCGGCAACCGATCCTCGACCGCAACGGCGCGCTGAACGCCTACGAGCTGCTGTTTCGCGGCGGCGCGCAAAATCGCGCCGAAGTCTTCGACGACCGCCATGCCACCGCTCAGGTGATGACGCGCACGATGGGCCAGCTCGGCGTGCCCGCCGTGCTCGGGCGCCATCACGGCTACGTCAACATGAGCCGCGAGCTGCTGTTCGACGACATCGTGCATCTGCTGCCGCCGGGCCGCTTCGTGCTCGAAGTGCTCGAACATGTGGGCCTGGATGTCGCCGTGCTCGAACGTCTCGCGCAGTTGCGCCGCGTGGGCTATCGCATTGCATTCGACGACGTGAGCGCGCTCACCGACAACCTGCGCCGCGCGCTGCCTTACGCGGACATCGTCAAGGTCGATCTGCTGCAGACCGATCGCGCCGAACTGCCCGCGCTGGCCGCCGCCATCTCCGCCGCGGGCAAGACGCTGATCGCCGAAAAGGTCGAGACGCGCGAGGACTTCGAGTACGCGCGCGACCTCGGCTTCGAGCTGTTCCAGGGCTACTTCTTCGCGCGTCCGCAGATGCTGCGCGCGCCGCGCATGCGCGCGTCGCGTCTTGCGCTCGTGCGTCTGCTCGCGCTGGTCGCGAGCGACGTGGGCGTGGCCGCGCTCGAACATGAATTGCGCAGTCATCCGGGCGTGGTGGTGCAGTTGCTGCGCCTCGTGAATTCGAGCGCGTATGCGCCGGGGCGGCCGATCTCGTCGCTGCGCGAGGCGGTGCTGGCTGCGGGCACGCGCCAGATCGCGCGCTGGGCGCAGTTGCTGCTTTACGCAAGCGGACGCGATCTGCCGTGGGCGTCCGATCCGCTCGTGCAACTCGCGGGCACGCGCTCGCACTTCATGGAACTCGCCGCGCGCAGTCTCGCGCCGAACGACCCCGATTTCGCCGATGCCGCGTTCATGACCGGGATCTTCTCGCTCGTGCACGTGCTGGTCGGTTCGACGGCCACCGATACGCTCGAAGGCCTCGGCCTCGCGCGCGAGATCACCGCGGCCGTCGACGGCCAGCATGGCGAACTCGGCATGCTGCTGCGCGTCGCGCATGCGTGCGAACGCGGCGACGAGACCCGGGCGCAGACGCTCATCGCCGAAGCGGGCGGGCGCTTCTCCACGCTCACGCCGCCGCTGCTTGGCGAGCTCAATCTGTGGGCGGGCGCGTGGTTCTCGGCCTACGCGGACGGTTGATCCGCGCGCGTTGAAAGTCGCGTGTAAGGGCATGCGGATTGCTCGTTCGCGTTCGCCGCACGTGGCTGCATGCGCGCTCTGCGTGCACGCGCGGACTGTGGTCCAATAGGGGCGGCGCCGAAGACCCGTGGCGGTCCGTCGCGGGCCGCGGTCCCGGCGCTCCATTCGTGCCCCATCGAGGACATCCGAGGACATCCGCTATGAAACCGAGGTATTTCGCGGCCGGCGCCGCGGCGCTCGTGTGCGCCGGCCTGTCGCTGTTCGCCCTGACTGCGCAGGCCACGCTCAAGCCGGGCGACGCCGCGCCCGATTTCACGACCCAGGCGTCGCTGGGCGGCAAAACCTACACGTACTCGCTCGCTTCCGAGCTCAAGAAGGGACCGGTGGTGGTGTACTTCTATCCGGCCGCGTTCACGAAGGGCTGCACGATCGAAGCGCACGAATTCGCCGAAGCCGTCGACGAGTACAAGAAGTACGGCGCGACCGTGATCGGCGTGTCGCACGACAACATCGGCACGCTCACGAAGTTCTCGGTGAGCGAGTGCCGCAGCAAGTTCCCCGTCGCCGCCGACGAAGACTCGAAGATCATCAAGTCCTACGACGCCTCGATGCCGATGCACGAGTCGATGGCCAACCGCGTCTCGTACGTGATCGCGCCGGACGGCAAGGTGATCTACGAGTACACGAGTCTCTCGCCCGATCAGCACGTGGAAAACACGCTGCGCGCCGTGAAGGAATGGGCCGCGCAGCATCCGCAGCAATAAGGCGCGCGGCGCGCATGGCGTGAAGGCTGCGCGCGCCGGTTGATGCGCTGTTTTGCGCGCTGTTTCGTGCGCTGTTTCGTGCGTTGTTATGTGCGTTGCTTCGTCCGCTGTGTCCTTGCGCGTCGCCCGCCGTGTGCCGGCGACGCCGCCTCCTCTCTCTTTGCTTTTGCCGTTTCCCGCATGCCGATTCTCGTTCTGCTCTTCGCGTTCGCCGCGCTCGTCTATGGCGCGGTGTGGTCGTTTCATGCGCTCGCCGCGCGCTTCGGACTCGGCGTGGCCGTGGGCGTGGCGGTGGTGGTCGCGGTGGCGATCGTGGCGTTGGTCGCGCGCTGGTGGCGTCGTCGGCAAGCGGTTGCGCCCAATCTGCGCGGCGACGGCGACTGGACGCACCGTGTCTCGGGCGCCTGGGGCGAGGCGCGGCTCGCGGCGGGCAAGCGGCTGTGCGAAGTCACGTGCGAGGGCGCGCACGGCGCCTATATCTTCGCGGATCTGCACGACGCGCAGGCGCAACGCGACGCCAACGGCTGGCACGTTGCGCTGCGTGTCAGCGATGCAAAACACCCGCTTTGGCAATTGCCGATGCCCGGCGAGGGCGAAGCGAAACGCTGGGCGCGCATCTTTACGCTGGCGATCGTGCAGCGGCTTTGAGGGCGGTTCTAAGCGCGTGACGAAGCGCTTGACGTTGCAGTCGTTCATGAACTTGCGCGCGGACAAACCAGACGCAATCGTGTGTCTCGCGCGTAGGCAAACGGCGCGCAAACGCCGCTGATGCGTCGCGCGACGGTGGCATACTCGCACGCCAGCCGCGCGGGCCGGGCGATCCGCGAAATCCCTGCGAATCCCCGCGATTTATGCGATTTATGCGATTCATGCGATCCCCCGAGGCCGTCTTGAAGCCTGGCCGCGCGCCCCCACATTTTCTTACGCCGACGATTGCCATGTTCCGAACCCTGAGTGTTTCCCTCGCGCTCGCCGCCGCTTGCGGCACGCTGCTGACTGCCTGCGACCAGCAGAAGGTCGCCGACGCCGTCAACGCGGTCAAGCCCGACGCGATGGCGTTCGGCGGGCTCAAGATCGGCGTGTCGACGGTCGAGGACGTGCGCGCGTCGGCGGGCAAACCCGAAATCGTCTGGCAGAACGACGACGGCACGGAACGCCTCGAATACCCGCGTGGTCCGAACGGACTGAATACGTGGATGCTGGATTTCGACGCGGATGGCAAACTCGTCGCCATGACCCAGGCGCTGACGGCGCTGAATATCGCTCAGGTGGTGCCCGGCATGACGCAGGACGACGTGCGCAAGCTGCTCGGCAAGCCGGCGACGGTGTCGAAGTACGCGCTGAGCCACGAGGAAGTGTGGAGCTGGCATTGGGCCGAAGGCGGCGTCGCCGGCGACGGCATGTTCAATGCGCATTTTTCGCCGGATGGCCTGGTGATCCGGACGTCGCGCTCGGACGCGCCGGGGCACGAACAGCACTGAGGCGTGCTGACGGACGAGGAGGTTGAGATGAAGCGTTTGGCCTGGCTGTTGAAAATCGTGAGGGGCGATGCGCGCGTCCTGTGGTTTGCGCTGCGGCAACCGAACCGGCCGGCGTGGCTGGTGCCCTCGGCGGCGTTGCTCACGCTTTATGCGCTCGCGCCGTTCAATATCGCGCTGCCGCTCGTCGGCGTTGTCGACGATGGGATCGTCGTGCCGGTGCTGCTGCATCTGATGGTGGCGTGCCTGCCGGTCGCTTTGAGGCGAGCGGCGAGGTGAGCAGGAAATCAAGCGGCACATTCAGCGCCGCTTCAAAGCGGAAAGCGCATTAAAAAAGGCGGCTGAGCGTCAAACTCAGCCGCCTTTTTTTATTCCACCACGCGCGCGGGCGGCTCCAGCTTGCCGCGCTTCGTATCCCACCACACGCGCAGCCGGTCCATGTACAGATAGACCACCGGCGTCGTGTACAGCGTGAGCATCTGACTGACGATCAGGCCGCCGACAATCGAAATGCCCAGCGGCGCGCGCAGTTCCGCACCTTCGCCGCGCCCGAACGCCAGCGGCAGCGCGCCGAGCAGCGCCGCGCAGGTCGTCATCATGATCGGACGGAAGCGCAGCAGACACGCCTGGCGGATCGCGTCGTGCGAACTCAGGCCCTCGCGCGAGGCCTGGATCGCGAAGTCCACCATCATGATCGCGTTCTTCTTGACGATGCCGATCAGCAGAATCACGCCGATCAGCGCGATGATGCTGAACTCGGTCTTGAAGAGCAGCAGCGCGAGCAGCGCGCCCACGCCCGCCGAAGGCAGCGTCGAGAGAATCGTCAGCGGATGGATGTAGCTCTCGTAGAGAATGCCCAGCACGATATAGACGGCCAGCAGCGCCGCGAGAATCAGGATCGGCTGGTTGTCGAGCGATTGCTGGAACGCCTGCGCCGTGCCCTGGAAACTGCCGTGAATGGTCTGCGGCATGCCGATCTCGGCCATCGTGTCGTAGATGGCCTGGGTGGCGTCGGAGAGCGACTTGCCCGGCGGCAGGTTGAACGAGATCGTCGACGCCACGAACTGGCTCTGGTGATTCACCGAGAGCGGCGTCGTGCCCGGCCCGAACGAGGCGATGGCCGAGAGCGGGATCATGGTTTCCTGCGCCGTCGACACGGCCGCGCCCGACGAGGCGCTCGACTTGCCGCTGGCCGCGATCGAATTGATCGCGAGATTGCGCGCGGAGTCGGCGGCGATGGTCGCGGCGCTCGACGACGAGGTGCCGCCCGTGCCGCCCGACGACGCGCTCGTCGTGGCCGTGGACGTGACCGTGCCCGCCGTCGCATTGGTGCTCTGCGCGCCGCTCGCGGTGCCGCCCGAGGTGCTGACCCAGATCTGCTTGAGCATCTCCGGGCTCTGCCAGTATTGCGGCGCGACTTCCATCACCACGTGATACTGGTTGAGCGGGTTGTAGATGGTCGAGACCTGGCGCTGGCCGAACGCGTCGTAGAGCGTATTGTCGATCTGCGAAGGCGTGATGTTCAGCCGCGCCGCGCTCTTGCGGTCGATCGTGACCATCGCTTCGAGGCCGCCTTGCTGCTGGTCGGAATTCACGTCCGCGAGTTCGGGGCGCGCCTGCAGCGCTTCGGTGAGTTTCGGCCCCCACTTGTAGAGATCGGCGGTGTTGTCGGCGAGCAGCGTGAACTGATACTGCGCGTTCGATTGCCGCCCGCCCACGCGAATATCCTGCACCGATTGCAGGAAGGTGCGCGCGCCCGCGACGTTCGAGAGCGGCCCGCGCAGTTGCGCGATCACTTCGTCGGCGGACAGCTTGCGCTCGCTCTTGGGCTTGAGCGAGACGAACATGAAGCCCGCGTTGGTCGCGCGTCCGCCCGTGAAGCCGGCTACCGAATCGACAGCCGGGTTCGCCTGCACGATGCGCTGCATCTCGGCGAACTTCACCTTCATCGCCTGGAACGAGGTGGCCTGGTCGGCCTGAATGCCGCCGATCAGCCGCCCGGTGTCCTGCTGCGGGAAGAAGCCCTTCGGCACGATCACGTAGAGCACCACGTTGAGCGCGATGGTCGCGAGCAGCACCATCAGGATCAGCAGCGGATGCGCGAGCGCCCAGCCGAGCGTGCGCTCATAGCCGTTCTGCATGCGCATGAAGCCGCGTTCGAGCCACTGCGAAAAGCGGCCTTCCTGCTTCTTCTCGTGCGCTTCTTCGAGCAGGCGCGAGCACATCATCGGCGTGAGCGTGAGCGAGACCGCGAGCGAGACGGCGATGGCGAGCGAGAGCGTCAGCGCGAATTCGCGGAACAGACGTCCGACGATGCCGCCCATCAGCAGAATCGGCAGGAACACGGCCACCAGCGAGACGCTGATCGACAGCACCGTGAAGCCCACTTCGCGCGCGCCGAGCAGCGCGGCCTTCATGCGCGGCATGCCGCTTTCGATATGGCGCGAGATGTTTTCGAGCACCACGATGGCGTCGTCGACGACGAAGCCCGTCGCGATGGTCAGCGCCATCAGCGAGAGGTTGTCGAGCGAGAAGCCCATCAGGTACATGGCCGCGAAGGTGCCGATGATCGAGATGGGCACGGCCACGCTCGGGATCAGCGTCGCGCGCCAGTTGCGCAGGAACAGGAACACCACCATCACCACGAGCGCCACGGCGATGATCAGCGTGTGCTCGGTGTCCTTGAGCGAGGCGCGGATGGTGACCGAGCGGTCCGAAGTGGGAATCACGTCGACGTCGGCGGGCAGCGAGGCTTTCAGTTGCGGCAGCATCGCGATCACGCGGTCGACGGTCTCGATGATGTTCGCACCCGGCTGGCGGTACAGGATCACCAGCACCGAACGCTTGCCGTTGGCGAGGCCGAGGTTGCGCAGATCCTCCACCGAATCGACCACTTCGCCCACGTCCGAGAGCTTCACGCCCGCGTTGTTGCGGTAGGCGATCACGAGGTCCTTGTACTGGCTCGCCTTGCTCGCCTGGTCATTGGTGTAGAGGTGGTAGCGCTGCGGGCCGAACTCGATGTCGCCCTTCGGGCTGTTCGCGTTCGCGGAGGCGAGCGCCGCGCGCACGTCTTCGAGACCGATGCCGTAATGGAACAGCGCATGCGGCTCCAGCTCGATGCGCACGGCCGGATTGGCCGAGCCGCTCACGTCCACTTCGCCGATGCCGTCCACCTGCGAGAGCGACTGTTGCAGCACCGTGGCCGCCGAGTCGTAGAGCTGACCGGCGCTCAACGTGGGCGAGGTGAGCGCGAGAATCAGAATGGGCGCGTCGGCGGGATTGACCTTGTGATACGTGGGGTTCGAGCGCAGGCTCGTCGGCAGGTCGGCGCGCGCGGCGTTGATGGCCGCCTGCACGTCGCGCGCGGCGCCGTCGATGTCGCGGTTCAGGCCGAATTGCAGCGTGATGCGCGTGCTGCCCACCGAACTCTGCGAGGTCATTTCGGTGACGTCGGCGATCGAACCGAGGTGGCGTTCGAGCGGACTCGCCACGCTGGTCGCCACCGTTTCCGGACTCGCGCCCGGCAAGGTGGCCTGCACCGAAATCGTCGGGAAATCGACCTGCGGCAGCGGCGCCACCGGCAGCTTCGTGAACGCGAAGAGGCCGGCGAGCGCGATGCCGAGCGCGAGCAGCGTGGTCGCGACGGGGCGCGAGATGAACGGGCGCGAGAGATTCATCGCGTCAGTGCTCCGGGCCGGACGTGGGCGCGGGCGGCGTCGGCTGCGAGTCGCCGCCAAAGCGCTTGCGCAGGCGCGCCGCGATCGAATCGAACGCGAGATAGATCACGGGCGTGGTGAAAAGCGTGAGCGCCTGGCTCACGATCAAGCCGCCCGCGATCGCGATGCCGAGCGGCCGCCGCAATTCCGACCCCGCGCCGGTGCCGAGCATCAGCGGCAGCGCGCCGAGCAGCGCCGCCATCGTCGTCATCATGATCGGGCGGAAGCGCAGCAGGCAGGCCTGATAGATCGCCTCGTGCGGCGCCTTGCCTTCGTTGCGTTCGGCGTCGAGCGCGAAGTCGATCATCATGATGGCGTTCTTCTTCACGATGCCGATCAGCAGCACGATGCCGATGATGCCGATGATGTCCAGATCGTGCCCGGTGATCATCAGCGCGAGCAGCGCGCCGATACCGGCCGAGGGCAGCGTCGAGAGAATCGTGATGGGATGCACGAAGCTCTCGTAGAGCACGCCCAGCACGATGTACATCGTCACGATCGCCGCGAGGATCAGGAACAGCTCGTTCGAGAGCGACGCCTGGAACGCGAGCGCCGCGCCCTGGAAGCGCGTCTGGAACGAACCGGGCAGGCCGACGTCCTTCTCCGCCTGCTGGATCGCCTTGACCGCCGCGCCCAGCGACGCGCCCGGCGCGAGGTTGAACGACACCGTGGTGGCCGGGAACTGCGAGAGGTGCGAGACCAGCAGCGGCGCGGGCCGCTCGTGGAACTTCGCGATGGCCGACAGCGGCACCTGGCCCGTCGTCGAGGTCGAGGAGGGCAGGTAGATCGAGTTCAGCGAGTCGGTGTAATGCTGCATCACCGGATCGGCTTCCAGAATCACGCGGTACTGGTTCGACTGCGTGAAGATGGTCGAGATGATGCGCTGGCCGTAGGCGTCGTAGAGCGCGTTGTCCACGGTCGCGGGCGTGATGCCGTAACGCGCCGCGCTCGCGCGGTCGATCTCGATGAACACCGAGTTGCCCTGGTCCTGCAGGTCGGTCGCCACGTCGGCGAGTTCGGGCAGCTGTTGCAGACGCTGCACGAGCTTGGGCACCCAGGTCGTGAAGTCCTGGATGTTCGGCGTGGTGAGCATGAACTGATACTGCGTCGGGCTCACGGTCGAGTCGATCGTCAGATCCTGCACGGGCTGCATGTAGAGCGTCGCGCCGGGAATATGCGCGGTCGACTGCTGCAGGTCGCGGATGATCTGGCTGGCGGTCTCGCTGCGGTCGTCGCGCGCCTTCAGGTTGATCAGCATGCGGCCGCTGTTGAGCGTAATGTTCTGGCCGTCCACGCCGATGAACGACGTGAGGCTTTCCACGTTCTCGTTCTTGAGGATCTCGGTGGCGAGCGCCTGCTGACGCTCGGCCATCGACGCATACGAGACCGATTGCGGCGCCTGCGTGATCGCCTGGATCACGCCCGTGTCCTGCACGGGGAAGAAGCCCTTCGGCACGTAGACGTAGAGCACGCCCGTGAGCACGAGCGTGGCCGCGAACACGAGCAGCGTGAGCCGCTGGCGCGCGAGCACCCATTCGAGCGCGACGCCGTAGCGGCCGATTACGTAGTCGAAGAACGCGTGCACGCGCGTCTCGAAGCGGCGGCTTTCGGTGGGCGGCGTGTGGCGCAGCATCTTCGCGCACATCATCGGCACCAGCGTGAGCGAGACGATCGCCGAAATCACGATGGTCACGGCCAGCGTGATCGCGAATTCGTGGAACAGGCGGCCGACCACGTCGCCCATGAAGAGCAGCGGAATGAGCACCGCGATCAGCGACACCGTGAGCGAGATGATGGTGAAGCCGATTTGCTTCGAGCCCTTGAGCGCGGCTTCGAGCGGCGGGTCGCCGTCCTCCACATAGCGCGCGATGTTCTCGATCATCACGATGGCGTCGTCGACCACGAAGCCGGTCGCGATGGTCAGCGCCATCAGCGAAAGATTATCGAGCGAGAAGCCGCATAGATACATCACGGCCAGCGTGCCGATCAGCGAGAGCGGCACCGACAGGCTCGGGATGATGGTGGCGTAGACGTTCGCGAGGAACAGATACATCACCAGCACGACCAGCACGACCGACATCAGCAGCTCGAACTGCACGTCGCGCACCGAGGCGCGGATCGTGGTGGTGCGGTCGGTGACGATCTGCACGTCGAGCGCCTGCGGCAGCGATTCCTGCAGTTGCGGCAGCAGCGCCTTGATGCTGTCCACCACGGCGATCACGTTCGCGCCCGGCTGGCGCTGCACGTTCACGATGATCGCGGGCGTGTTGTCCACCCACGCGCCGAGCTTGGTGTTCTCCGCGCCCTGCACGATGTTCGCCACGTCGGTGAGCATCACCGGACGGCCGTCGCGGTACGCGATCACGGCGTCTTTATAGGCGTCGGCGTCGGTGAGCTGATCGTTCGCGTTGATCGTGTAGGCGCGCGTCGGGCCGTCGAAGTTGCCCTTCGGCGTGTTGACGTTGAGGTTCGAAATGCTGGTGCGCAGATCGTCGAGATTCAGGCCGTAGGCGGCGAGGGCGCGCGGGTTCGCCTGAATGCGCACGGCCGGACGCTGGCCGCCCGACAGGCTCACGAGACCCACGCCGGCGACCTGCGAAATCTTCTGCGCGAGACGCGTGTCGGCGAGATCCTGAATCTGCGTGAGCGGCAGCGTTTTCGAGGTGATGGCGAGCGTGAGGATCGGCGCGTCGGCCGGATTGACCTTGGCGTAGATCGGCGGCGCGGGCAGGTCGGAGGGCAGCAGGTTGCCGGCCGCGTTGATGGCGGCCTGCACTTCCTGTTCGGCGACGTCGAGCGGCAGGTCGAGGCTGAACTGCAGCGTGATGACCGAGGCGCCCGCCGAGCTTTGCGACGACATCTGGTTGAGCGACGGCATCTGCCCGAACTGGCGCTCGAGCGGCGCGGTGACCGAGGACGTCATCACGTCCGGGCTCGCGCCCGGATAGAAGGTCTGCACCTGGATGGTCGGATAGTCGACTTCGGGCAGCGCCGAGAGCGGCAGAAACCGCAGCGCGACGAGACCGACCAGCATGATCGCCGCCATGAGCAGCGCCGTGCCGACCGGGCGCAGGATAAAAGCGCGGGAAGGATTCATGCGGCTTACTGGCTCGAAGCTTCAGAGGCGTGACGGCGATGGCGGTGAGCGCCCGAGGCGGCGCCGGCCCACGACGCGCCCGATGCGCCGGACGCACCCGATGCTCCCGATGCTCCCGATGCATGCTTCGGACGCTCGGCGGGAATCGTGATCTTCGAGCCTTCGCGCAGGCGGTCCGAGCCGTCGATCACGACGCGCTCGCCCACGGCGAGACCCGAGGCGATGCTGGTGCGTTCGGCGTCGATCGGACCGACCTTGACGACGCGCACGGTCACGGTGTTGTCCGGCTTCACGACGTAGACGTACTGCCCCTGCGAGCCGTTGAGCACCGCCGAGGTGGGCACGATCACGGCGTTGTGGATCGTGTCGACCAGCAGGCGCGCGTTGACGAACTGGTTCGGGAACAGCGACTCGTCGTCGTTCTTGAAGCTCGCGCGCAGCTTGACGGTGCCGGTCGTGGTGTCGATCTGGTTGTCGAGCGTTTGCAGATAGCCGCCTTCGAGCATCGTGGTGTTGCTGCGGTCGTAGGCGGTCACCGACAACTTCGTGCCCGCGCGCATCTGCTTCATGATCGCGGGCAGGTTGTCCTCCGAAGTCGTGAAGATCACGCTGATCGGCTGCAACTGCGTGAGCACGACGATGCCATTGGTGTCGCCGGACGTGACGTAATTGCCCGGATCGACCTGACGCAGGCCCACGCGGCCCGAGACCGGCGCGGTGATGCGCGCGTAGGTGAGGTCGAGCTTGTAGGTGTCGATGTTGGCCTGATCCGACTTCACCGTGCCTTCATATTGCTTCACGAGCGAGGCTTGCGTGTCGACCTGCTGGCTCGCGATCGAGTCCTGCGCGAGCAGCGTCTGGTAGCGCTTGAGGTCGAGGCGGGCGGTGGCGAGCAGCGCCTGGTCGTGCGCGAGCTGGCCTTCGGCGTTGGCGAGCGAGATCTGGTACGGGCGCGGGTCGATCTGGGCGAGCACGTCGCCCTTTTTCACCATCTGGCCTTCCTCGAAGTTCACGCTCTGCAGCGTGCCGGACAGTTGCGTGCGCACCGTGACGTCGGCGAGCGGCGTGACCGTGCCGAGCGCGGTGATGACGATGGGCATGTCGCCCGCCCTGGCCGTCGCCACGCTCACGGGCTGCGGCATGTTGGCGAACGCGCCGGGTCCGCCGCGGCGCGAATGCGCGCCGCTCGCGCCGCCGGGCGCCGCCGCGCCGCCATTGGGCGTCTTGCTCCAGGGCTGCCAGCGCAGCAGCACGATGAGCACGACGATCAACACGATCACGAACGCGATGAGCTTGCCCCGGCTCCTGCGCCGGACCTCGCCCGACGGCGGCGTGGCGGTGGCGGACGGCGTGTCTCGACGAGGGGAATCCGGGCGCTTTTCTTGTTGATCCATCGGTCAGGTCGGTTACGAGGTCGGTGACGTGCGTGTCGGTTGAGCGGATTGGCCGCGCGCGGCGGCCCGGCGGCATCGGGGCGGGCGGCGCAAGCCGCACGGACTGCCGATGCTACGCGAGGCGCGCGCAAGCTTGATGTCAGGTGCCGCCGCGCTGGCTGGCGTGCTGCGCATGGCTGGCGGGAGGCGCGGTCGGCCTGACGTCGCGCGAAGTATCGCGGCGTGATGCGGTTGTATTCCCGGGCCAGCGCGGCTGGGCGCGCGATGCGTGCTGATTCCGCGCCGGCGCGTGCGACGGCGTACAGACGGCTTACGCCGCCAAAAAGCATGATGCTACGTCGCTGCCTTCGTTACAGTCCAGTACCGTATCTTTCGAGACGTTA
This sequence comes from Paraburkholderia tropica, assembly GCF_900109265.1. GTDB lineage: Bacteria > Pseudomonadota > Gammaproteobacteria > Burkholderiales > Burkholderiaceae > Paraburkholderia > Paraburkholderia tropica. Next base: position 36,424 of record NZ_FNZM01000017.1, on the reverse strand, counting down.
CGAACGTTACCGGCTGTGTCATTTATCTGTCAGGATGAGCGGCCGGGATTCGCGGCTGGGGCGGCCGTCGAGGCAGCGGTGACGTGAGGCGGGGGCGGCAGGCAGGCGGTCCCGCCGATTTCGGCAACAATGCGCTCGATGGATTCGCGCAACAGCGGCACCGCGTGCGCGACGAGCCAGTCGCGCGGACATTGCTGGGCGGCGCCGCCGCAGTTGATCGCGTAAAGCTCGCCGCCCGGGCCGAAGAAGGTGCCGGCGATGGCGTTGAGGCCTTCGTACCATTCGCCGATCGCCATGCCGTAGCCTTGCTCGGCGGTTTCGGCGAGCGCCGCGTCGAGACGGCTGCTGACGAAACCCCAGTCGTTGCCGGCGGCGGCCTGCAGGGCGGAGGTGAGTTCGGCGCACTCGGCCGCTTCGAGCGAGACGAGGTAGGCGCGGCCCACGGCGGTGCGGCTCATGTCGATACGCGCGCCGACTTCGAGCCGCGAGACGAGCACGGCCGAGCGCGGGCGGATGGCGTCGATCACGACCATGTCGAGGCGGTCGCGCACCGCCAGATGGACCGACAGCGCCGTGCGTTCGGCGAGGCGGGTGAGGAAGGGCCGGGCGCGGGCGCGCAGGTCCGAATTGCGCAGGAAGCCGTTGGAGAGTTCGAGGACCGACGAGGTGAGCACGAAGCGCTCGCTGTCGGGCAGGCGCGCCAGGAAACCGGTGGAGACGAGCGTGCCGGTCAGACGCGAGAGCGTCGCCTTCGGGATGCCGGTGAGCTCGGTCAGTTCGCGATTGCCGAGCGCCGTGTCGGCGGCGGCGATGGCGCGCAGGACGGCGAGGCCGCGCGCGAGCGCGGTAACTTCTTCGGCGCTGCCGTCTCGGTCGCGGGGCGTGTCGGGCGAAGCGCGGTGATCGGGGGCGGTGGTCATGAGCGTGGGGTTTTCCGAAACGCTATTTCAATTTTGTTTGCGCGAGATGCGAGTTTTAACGCTTAAATCGACCCCGATTTTTGTGCCTCGGAAGTACCGATCCATCGGACGAAAGTCAGGCTACATCGGGGAAAGCGGCTGACGGCGGGTGCATTTCGCCGTGCGCAAGAGGGGTTTGATAGTTCGCGTATTTTGGTTAGATTTTGCTTGACTTAGTCAGCGTCTGGATAAAAAATGGAACCTGATTTCGACAGGACTTCGAGACGTTTGCGCGCGCAAACGTTATGTCAGGTAATCGAAGGCGGGTTGGATGCAAGCCAGGTAACGCGTTTTTGCCTGAGCAAAGAACCCCGCGGCCTTGCGGGGTTTTTATGTCGCTCGGGTTATGCAATTCGCATAAATTCGCGGCTGGGCACAAACCTCCGCGCACCGTATTAACGGGCTTGATAAACGTCTCCATTGTCCGCGCCGCGCGAGCGTCGCTGCGGCGTGCAATGTGCGATGAATGAAGATCAGACAAGCGCAGTCCTCGTTCGCTGTTTTTGTCGCGCGCGGTAATTGCGCAGTACTTGCGCAGTTCTTGTCGAATACCGGCTCTCAGGTTCTAGCACGGCCCTCGGAATGGCTAGAACTTTTCAAAGCGTCACGTTCACACGTGACGCTTTTTTTTTGCTGTGCGCTAGCGCACGTCCGGCATCAGTCTGCCGGAAAAACAGGAACGCTGTGCGCATGTTTCGCGTTGACGCACAGTGTGGGCAGCGCGCGATGGATGCGCGCTCAACGGTTACGGGCGATTACGCGCGAGCACGCTGCAACCGTTTTTCAAACGCTTGCGTGCGGCGTTTCGCGCAATAAAAAAGGCCGGCATTGCGCCGGCCTTTTCACTTTTGTCGACGCCATCGGCGTGACATCGTGCGCGATCAGGACACCGACTCGCGCTCCGGCGTCGCGGTGATCTTGTGGATCGACAGGTCCGCGCCGTTGTACTCGTCCTCCTGATCGATGCGCAGGCCCACGACCGCACGCAGCGCGCCGTACACGACGAAGCCGCCGAGCGAGGCCATCACGATTCCGCTCAGCGTGCCGACGATCTGCGCGCCCAGCGACACGCCGCCGATGCCGCCCGCCCAGCGCGCGCCGAAAATGCCCGCGGCGATCCCGCCCCACGCGCCGCACAGGCCGTGCAGCGGCCACACGCCGAGCACGTCGTCGATGCGCCAGCGGTTCTGCACGCACGTGAACATATAGACGAACAGCACGCCCGCCACCGCGCCTGTCGCGAGCGCGCCCAGCGGGTGCATGATGTCCGAGCCCGCGCACACCGCCACGAGACCGGCGAGCGGCCCGTTATAGGTGAAGCCCGGGTCGTTGCGGCCCGCGAGCCACGCGGAGAGCGTGCCGCCCACCATCGCCATCAGCGAGTTCACGGCGACGAGGCCGCTGATCTTGTCGATGGTCTGCGCGCTCATCACGTTGAAGCCGAACCAGCCCACGGCCAGCACCCACGCGCCCAGCGCAAGGAACGGAATGTTCGAGGGCGGATGCGCGGCGATGCGGCCGTCGCGCGAGTAGCGGCCATGGCGCGCGCCCAGCAGGATCACGGCGGGCAGCGCGACCCAGCCGCCGAACGCGTGCACGACGACCGAGCCCGCGAAGTCGTGGAACGGCACGCCGAACACGTGCGTGATCGCGTCCTGGTAGTGCAGCCGGTTGTTCCACACCATCCCTTCGAAGAACGGATAGATGAAGCCGACGATCACGAATGTGGCGAATAGTTGCGGATTGAACTTCGAGCGCTCCGCGATGCCACCCGACACGATGGCCGGAATCGCCGCCGCGAAGGTCAGCAGGAAGAAGAAGCGCACCAGCTGATAGCCGTTGTGCTCGGCGAGCAGATCGGCCGGCGAGAAAAACTGCACACCGTAGGCGATCGTGTAGCCGATGAAGAAGTACGCGATCGTCGAGACCGAGAAGTCGACGAGGATCTTCACGAGCGCGTTGACCTGATTCTTCTTGCGCACCGTGCCGAGTTCGAGGAACGCGAATCCTGCGTGCATCGCGAGCACCATGGCGGCGCCCAGCAGCAGAAAGAGCGTGTCGGTACCGGTCTTGAGAGTGTCCATCCTTGCGTCCTGCGTTTGCCCAAAATAGGAGCGCGTTATGAGCAAGATGTGGGCCAGCTTCGCGCCAAACTGGTGAAAGCACGCTCGCGCGAGGCATTGAAGCGGTGCGCGCATGCACCGGCGCGGCCCCGCTCGCCGCGCTGGATGAGCGTCAGAACGGGGCGCGATGGGCCCGCCGCATGGCGCATGCACGATCCGGTGGCACAAAAGCAGTGCTCGCGCGCGAAGTTGGTGAGCGTGCGCGCCAGTTTAGGGCTATTTATTTGTTTTCGCTTTCTGAATCAACGATTTGTCGGCATTTAGAAATGTTCGCCGCGATGGCGGGAGCGAACCGGAAAATGGCGGCCGCAGCGCATTTCCGCCGCACTGGGGGCGCAAACGCCGACATAATGAGCGGATCAAGAACCGTAGCCGTTCACACGCTCCAGGCCGCCACACAATGCGCCTCACCACCAAAGGGCTGTTGCTGATCGCGATTCCCGCCGTTTTCGAGCTGACGCTGCTGTCGGCCATCGTGAAGGCCGAGGCGGACGCGGAAGGCGCCGAGCGCTGGGGCCAGCATAGTCAGGCCGTGCTGGCGCAGGCGTCCCGCGTGCTGGAGCCGGTGCTGGTCGAGTCGGTGCGGCTGCGCGGCGCGGTCGCAACCAACGACGTGAGCTTCAGCACGCCGGTCTCGTTGTGGATGGACGTCGACCGCCGTATCGACCGGCTCGCCGAGCTGGTCGCCGACAATCCTCCCCAGGTCGAGCGCGCGGTGCAGATCCGCCAGACCGTGCAGAGCTACCGGCAATGGTCGGACCGGATCCAGGATCTGCTGCATTCGGGCCGTCGCGCCGATCTCGTCGAGCGCTTTCGCACCTTCACCGACTACGACGTGCTCGACCGCGTGCGCACCCAGGTCTCCGCGTTCCAGACCGAGGAGCGCCGTCTCGACGTGATGCGCGTGACGGCGGCCGAGCAGGCGCGCGCCCAGCAGGAGTCGCTGGTGGTGACGGCGGTGATCGGCTCGATCCTGCTGGTGGGGATCTCGGTGTGGCTGTTCACGCGCGGCGTGCGCGGACGGCTCGACGCGCTCTCCGACAATGCCGGGCGCCTCGCGGGCAACGAGCCGCTCGCGCCGCTTACGAGCGGCGACGACGAGATCGCCCAGCTCGACCTGACGCTGCATCAGATCAGCCAGCGGCTCGTCGAAGCCGAACGCCTGCGCGTGGGTTTCCAGGCCGATCTCGCGCGGCGCGCCGAGCAACTGGCGCGCATTAACGAAAACCTGCGCCAGCAGACGCAGGAAAACGAGATGTTCATCCATAGCGTGTCGCACGATCTGCGTGCGCCGCTGGTCAACCTGCAAGGCTTTTCGCGCGAGCTGCATCACGCCTGCGACGATCTGCGCGACCGCGTCGCGCATTCGTCGCTGACGGCCGAAGCGCGCGAACGCGTCGAGCGCATCATCAACGAGGATATTGGCGAGGCGCTGCGCTATTTGCAGACAGCCGTGCTGCGCGCCTCGCACATCATCGACGCGCTGCTGCGACTCGCGCGCGTGGGGCGCGTGGAGTACCGGCGTCAGCGCGTGAACGTGCAGGAGCTGGTGCAGCGCGTGGTCGACGCCATGCACGCGTCGGTGCGCGCGCGTAACGCCCAGGTGAGCGTGCGCATGCTGCCCGCCGTTTGGGGCGATCCGACCGCGCTGGAGCAGGTGTTCGCGAACCTGATCGGCAATGCGCTCAATTATCTCGATCCGGCGCGCGAAGGGCGCGTGGAGATCGGCGCGGCCGATGCGCCGCCAGGCGTCGAATCGCTGCACATCTTCTACGTCCGCGACAACGGTCTCGGCATTCCCGAAGTGGCGCTGCCGAGGCTGTTTCAGGCGTTCCAGCGCATGCACGGCAACGTTGCGCCGGGCGAGGGCATCGGGCTCGCGCTGGTGCGCCGCATGGTCGAGCGGCACGGCGGGCGCGTGTGGGTGGAGTCGGTGGAAGGCGAGGGCACGACGTTCTATCTGTCGTTGCCCGATGCGCTGGCGGTCGTGCCGCCCGCGCCCGGCGACGCGGCGGCGCTGCTGGCCGCGCATGAACGGGAATTGCGCGGCGGCGACGAGAGCGCCGAAGGGCAGCCGCCGGCGCGCCCGGGCGCGCTCAAGGCGACGGGCAAGCTGGCCGTGGCAGGCGGACCGCCGGATGCGGCGGGTGTGTGACGTGAGGTGGGAAGAACGGTAACGCGTTGATGCACGTCATGCAATCAGCACGCGAAAATCCGCCGGGTCTTGAGCAGTTGGTGACCGCGTATCGACCAGAGACAGCCCGCCACGGCCAGCACGACGACGACGCCCAGCACGGCGTGCGTGCTCAGCGATGTGCCGAACGGCATGCCGGCGGGAGAGACGAAAGCGCGTTCGAGCATGAGCAGCGCGCCCCAGAGCGCGATGGCGGCCTGGATCAACATGCGCGTGCCGCGCAGATGGCGGGCGCGTTCGGCGGCCGTGCCGCGACGGTGCGCGCGGCGGCAAAAGAAAGCGATCGCCATCAAGGCGGTCACGAGCAACACAATCCAGTCTGTCAGGTCCATCGATGCACTCCCGCAATCCATCCTGGATTGTCGGGAGTGCCTGGCACAAAAACCATCAGACCGGTCCTAAACAGGCGAACGAGATAAGTCAGGGCTCGATGCGCGTGCCCAGCAGCACGAGGAACTGGCGCAGCCATTCCGGATGCGCGGGCCAGGCCGGGGCGGTCACGAAGGGCGCGTCGGTCACGGCGGAATCGATGGCGATATCGGCATATTCGCCGCCCGCGAGCCGCACTTCGGGCGCGCAGGCCGGATAGGCCGAAATGCGCTTGCCGCGGATCACCTCGGCGGCGGCCAGCAACTGCGCCGCATGGCAGATGGCCGCGATCGGCTTGTTCGCGCCCGCGAAGTACTGCACGATTTCAATGACTTTCGGATTCAGCCGCAGATACTCGGGCGCGCGTCCGCCGGCGATGGCGAGCGCGTCGTAGTGCTGGGGATCGATTTCGTCGAAGCTCGCATTCAGCGCGAACTGATGGCCTGGCTTTTCGGTGTAGGTCTGGTCGCCCTCGAAGTCGTGGATCGCCGTCTTGATGCGCTCGCCGGCCTTCTTGCCGGGACACACGGCATCGACCTGATGGCCGATCGCGAGCAGCGCCTGGAACGGCACCATCGTTTCATAGTCCTCGGCGAAATCGCCGGTGAGAAACAGGATCTTCTTGACTGCCATGGCTTGCCTCCTCGGTGGGGTTGCGGTTTGCGCACGTGAAACGCCAAGCGTGGAACATAAACGGGTCTCCCGCAGTCTACTCCAGCATGTTTGACGATTTCGCACAGCCCGGCGCGCCGGGCACGCCCACCTTCGCCGACATCGGCTGGCGCACCTACGAGCCGGGCCGCGACGCGGCGTCGCTCGCCGCGGTGTTCCGCGCCGCCGTCAATGAACTGGCGGCGTCGCACTATGACGCACCGCAGCGTGCCGCCTGGTCGACAAGCGCCGACAATCTGTCGGAGTTCGACGCGCGCCTGGCGCGCGGCGTGACGCTGATCGCCGATTACGCGGGCGCGCCGGTGGCGTTCGCGCAGCTCTTTCCGGTCGACCATGTGGAGATGCTCTACGTCGCGCCCGGATGGACGCGGCGCGGGCTGGCGTCGGCGCTGATCGCGCGGCTGGAGGCATTGGCGCGCGAGGCCGAGGCGAGCACGCTCGACACCGACGCCAGCGCGCTCGCGCGGCCCGTGTTCGAGCGCGCGGGTTTTTCTCTCGTTGCAGAAGAACGGGTGCGGCGTGGCAGCGTATCATTGCCGCGTTTTCATCTTTGCAAGCCGCTGCGTGCGGTGTCTTTTTCAGGATGACCATGTATTTGAAGGTATCGAAGCGGGTATCGAAGCACGTAGCGAAGGACCTGTCGCAGCACGCCGACGCCTCGCTTGCGTCCCTTGCGCGCGTGGCACGCATGGCCCTCGCGCCGGCGCTCGTCTGCGCGCTGTTGGCGGGCTGCGAAAAACACGATCAGACGGCGTCCGATCTTGCCAACAAGTCCGCCGACGCCGCGCAGCAAGCCGTGCAGGCCGCGGCGAGCCAGGCGCAGGCGCAAGCCGCGCAGGCGCTCGGCCATGCGGCGAGTTTCGTGAATCAGCAACTCGATTCCGCGCAGCGTCAGCTCGATCACGCGGCGTCGCAGACCCAGGCGACCATCGACTCGCACATACAGTCGCAGGCCGACCGCGCCAGCGACGCGAGCGCCTCCATCGCCCAGAATGCCAGCGACTCCAGCGCCGAACTCGCGTCTCAGGCGCGCGGCCAGTGGCGCGAAGCGGCGAGCGCCGCGCACGCGATGCTCGGCGACGCGGCGGCGGCCACCGGCACGGGTCTCTCGATCGCCGGCCATTCGCTGCAACGCTGGGCCGCGAGCGGCGCGGCGGCGGGCTCGTCGACGGGCGCCAGCCAGTGACGCGGAGCAGCAGGCGCATCGCGTCGTTTGACGAACGGAATTAATGTAATTATTATGGTTACACTTTATCTTGCCGCACGCGCTGCGGCCGGTTCGCTGTGAATACGAGTAGCCGTTTTGCGTTCGCCGTTCACGTGCTCGCGCTGCTGGCGTTGCAGGAAGGCGAGCCCTTGTCCTCGGAGATGATCGCGGGCAGCGTGAACACGAATCCCGCGCTGATCCGCCGTTTGCTGACGATGCTGGCCAACGCCGGGCTCACCACGTCGCAGCTCGGCGCGGGCGGCGGGGCGTTGCTGGCGCGCGAGCCGCGTACGATCACGCTGCTCGAGATCTATCACGCGGTTGACGACGCGCAGCTTTTCGCGATGCACCGCGAGGAGCCAAATCCGGCCTGCATGGTGGGGCGGCATATCCAGCAGTCGCTGCGCGGCGTGATCGACGATGCGCAGCGCGCGATGGAAGCCTCGCTGGCGGCGCGCACGCTCACCGACGTGGTCGAGGACATGCAGCGCAACGAGCGCAAGCTCGAACGCACGCGTGCGCCGAAGGTGCCGCGCCGGGCGTGATCGGGCGGGAAAGCGGGGCCGCGCAGCACGCGACAGGATTTCACCCGACGGGGCTTAGCCCCGTTTTTTAGCCCCAAAACTGTAACTAAATTAGTTACATAAATGCCTTAACTTCAGACAGGAGTCGAACATGAGCCAATCCCTGAAAATCGCGCTTTTTGGCGCCACTGGCATGGTGGGTTCGCGCATCGCCGCCGAAGCGGCACGCCGTGGCCATCAGGTCAGTGCGCTGGTGCGCCAGCCTGAGCGCGTCATCGCCGGCCCGAACGTACAGGCCGCGAAGGCCGATCTGCTCGATGCCGCGAGCGTGGCGGCGGCGGTGCGCGGTCATGACGTGGTGGCGAGCGCCTATGCGCCGCCGTCGGGCCAACTTGGCGATCTGCAGGTCGCGAGCCGCGCGCTGGTCGACGGCACGCGCGCCGCGGGCTTGACGCGCCTCGTGGTGGTGGGCGGCGCGGGCTCGCTCGAAGTCGCGCCCGGCAAGCAACTGGTGGATACGGACGGCTTCCCGGACGCCTACAAGCCGATCGCGCTCGCGCACCGCGAGGCACTCGCTTTTTACCGCACGGTGACGGATCTCGACTGGACCTTCTTCGCGCCCGCCGCGCTGATCGCCCCGGGCGAGCGTACCGGCGCGTTCCGCACGGGCACGAACACGCTGATCGCCGACGCGAAGGGTGACAGCCGCATTTCCGCCGAGGATTACGCCATCGCTTTCGTGAACGAACTGGAGCACGCGCACTTCGTGCGCCAGATCGCGACGGTCGCGTATTGATGCGGCGCGGCGCGAAACCGCGCCGCTGAAAGACGCGCCGCGTTGCGCGGCGGCGCGCTTGCATTCTGTTACGCACGCGTGAGGCGGGGCTGCGGCGTCTGCGGCTACACTGGAGCGTCCTGATTTCGCCCCTTCGCCATGAATCCATGCTTCGGACGGGACGACGCGGGCGGGACGCCGCAACGCGTGCGGCCGTCCGCGTCGGGTTCCGTGCTGGCTCTGTTTTGGGCTTTCCCGCTCGCGCATTTACTCGCACCGGTCGGCGCACGTCGCGATCTGCGCGGCCCGTGGATGGGCTGCGTCCGCATCGAGCGCATCGTCCGCATCGTGCGCTTTTTCATCGGCATCCTGCTGGCAGGCGGCCTCGGCCTGTGCGCGCCCGCATTCGCCGCCGGAGCGGCAGCGGCTGCACCCGCTGCGCCGGCCGCACCGGCCGCCGTGCCGGTGCTCCCCGCGCTGCAAAGCCTCATTACCGGCGCGCCCGCGACTGCGTCGGGCGCGTCCGCCGCCGACGCCGCGTCGGCGCCGTCGCCCGCGAGCCAGGCGGAGTTCACGCGTTCGCTCGACAGCGTCATCAGCACGCTCGACAGCGACAAGCAGCGCAACGCGCTCCTCTCGCAGCTCAAGAAACTGCGTTCGGCGTCCGAGAACGTCGCGCCTGCGCCCGCTTCGGGTGCGGCGGCGAACGCGTCCGGGCTGCTCGGCGCGATCGCCTCCGGCCTCGCCTCGGTGGAAGCCGACGCGCGCCGCGGCCCCAGCCCGCTGCATTACTGGGCGGGCCGCTTCAACGCCGCCGGCATCGAGCTGTACACGATCGCCTCGGGCGGCGAGGGCGAGACGCTCGGCCGCATTCTCTTCGACATGGCGGCGATGCTGCTCGGCTGGGGCGTGTGCGCCGCGACGCTGCGCTGGCTCGAACGCCGCATGCTGCGCCGCTTTTCCGTGCGGGTGGGCCTGCGGCCCAATCCGAGCACCATCGATCTGCTGGTGTTCGTGCTGCATCGCGTCGCGCCGTGGATCGTCGCGTTCATCGGCGCGCTGATCGTCGAGCGTGCGCTGCCGCAGGCGCTCGGGCGCACGATCGGCGTGGTGATCGCCTATGCGATCGTCGCGGGCGCGGTGTTCTCGTCGATCTGTCTGATCATGTTCTCGTTGTTCGGCGCGGGGCATCGGCGCGTGGCCGTCAACGTGCTGATCCACGAGGCGCGCCGACTGCTCTGGGCGATCGGCGTGCTCGCCGCGCTCGGCGACGCGGCCACCAATTACGAAGTCGCGAGCGAACTGGGCGTCAATCTCGCCGCGCTCGTCTCCACCTGCGCGAACATGACGGCGGCCGTGCTCACGGCGGTGTTCGCGATCGGCTTCCGGCGACCCGTCGCGCATCTGATCCGCAACCGCAGTTATCAGCTGCGTCAGGACCACAAGGCGCTGACCGAAGTCTTCGACGTGCTAGCCTCGCTCTGGCAACTGCCGATGCTGTTGCTCGCGGCGGCCTCGATCGTGGCGACGCTCGGCGGCATCAGCAGTCACGAAAACGTGCTGCAAATCTCCGTCGTCACCGCGCTGCTGCTGGTGCTCGCGTTCTTCCTCTCGGCGGTCGTGTTCCGCATCACGCGGCCCGACCTCACGCGCGTGCGGCGACGTTCGCCGTATCTGCGCCGGCTGCTGCGTTTCGCGGGCACACTGCTGGTGCTGTTCGTCTGGCTCGCGTATTTCGAGTCGTGCGCGCGCCTCTGGGACGTGTCGCTCGCGGCGATCATCGAGGCGAACGTGGCCGCGCGCGGCATCGCCCACGCGATCTTCGCGATTATCTTCACCGTGTTTCTCGCGTGGCTCGTCTGGATCGTGCTCGATACGGCGATTCTCGAAGCGCTCAATCCGAGCGGCCCGCGCACCAAGGGCCGCGCGCCCAGCACGCGTGCGCGCACCATGCTGCCGCTGGTGCGCAACGCGCTGCTCGTGACGATACTCACGATCGCGGGCATCGTTACGGCGGCGAATCTCGGCATCAACGTGACGCCGCTGCTGGCCGGTGCGGGCGTGATCGGTCTGGCGATCGGCTTCGGCGCGCAATCGCTCGTGACCGACCTGATCACGGGGCTGTTCATCATCATCGAAGAGACGATTTCGGTGGGCGACTGGATCGATCTCGACAACGGCCATGCGGGCACCGTCGAGCATCTGTCGATTCGCACCGTGCGGCTGCGCGACGGGCAGGGCGCGATTCACGCGATCCCGTTTTCGCAGATCAAGATCGTCAAGAATCTGTCGCGCGATTTTGCGTTCGCGGTGTTCGAGGTGCGCGTGCCGTTTTCCGTCGACCTCGATACGGTCACGCGCATGATCCGCGAAACCGGCGCGGAGCTGGTCGCGGATTTCCGCTATCGGCGCGAGATTCTCGGGCCGGTGGAAGTGTGGGGCCTCGATCGTTTCGATCCGAACTGGATGGTCGTGAAAGGGCAGATCAAGACGCGGCCGTTGCAGCAGTGGAGCGTGGCGCGCGCGTTCAACGCGCGGTTGAAGCGGCATATGGACGAAGCGGGCATCGAGATGCCGGTGCCGCAGATGCAGGTGCATATGTCGCCGCGCGGCGAGGATGCGCGCGATGCCGGCGATCCGGGCGAAGAAGGCCTCGATACGGCCGCGGAGCACGGCGCGCCGCAGATGCCGGACGAGGCGCACGCTCGCGCCGAGGCGGAATCGAAACAAGCCGGGGCAGCCAGCGATATCGCCACGCGCGGCGTGACGCGCGACGCCTCGCACGAACCGCGTCCCGCGCCGCCGCCGACCGGCAGCCCCGAAGGCGCGCCGCCGCAGATTCCCACCGCCGGACGCAACTGAAACGGCCAGTCAGACCGCGAGCGCGAACGACAACACGTCGTTGACGTGCGTCGCGATCCGCGCGGCCGCAACCCCGTACACATGCAGCGAAACCGTCTGCGCAGCGCTGTCGTTGGCGAGTCGATGCACGTTCTTGCGTCCGGGGCCGCCGAACGTGATTGCGCCGGTTGTCCGTTGCTGCGCGCGCCGGATTTCGGCGACGCCGCGCGACTCGTTCCAGTCGTAGAGCGTTTCGGTGAGCGTGCCGTCGAGCACGGCGTAGCCGCACCACGTGTGATGCGCGTGTACCGGGCTCGCATGACCCAGCTGCCAGACCAGCGCGGCGACCGTATAACGGCCGCGCGGATCGGCGGCGATCAGGTGGCGGCGATAGGTGTCGGTGTCGGTGCCTGCGGCGGGCAGGCGCTGCGCGGGTGCGACGAGCGCGGCGTCGGCCAGCGCCTGGGCGAGCGCGAAGCGCACGCCTTGCGCGAATGCCGCGCAGCGCGAGGGATCGCTGTGGATCGCCTCGTCGGCATCGAGGGCATGGGCGCTGGCGTCGAACGCATCGTCCAGCGCGCGGCACAGGCGCGCGACGGCCGCGGCGTGATCGGCGTGATCGGCGTGGGCGGCGTCCAGCAGCGCGGGGTTGAAGGGAGCATTCATCGGCGGGCCTCGTGTCGCGTGGTTCTCGTCAACAGAGTTATACCGATTGGCGTCGAGAAAGAGTTTCCGTTCTTTTTCCCCATTGCGGCGTAAGATAGAAGAAATTTCTATACGACGGGGTAGGTGGGAATGGATATCATCGACAAAAAGCTGGTGGAGCTGCTGCAACAGGATGCCACCATGCCGGTCGCCGAACTGGCGCAGCGCGTCAATCTCTCGCAGACGCCGTGCTGGAAACGCGTGCAGCGCCTCAAGGAAACCGGCGTGATCCGCGCGCAAGTGGCGCTGTGCGATCCGAAGAAGCTGGGCGTTGGCACGACGGTGTTCGTCGCCGTGCGCACCAACCAGCACACCGAGGCGTGGGCGCAGGACTTCACGCGCGCGGTGCAGGATTTTCCCGAGATCGTCGAGGTGTACCGGATGAGCGGCGAGACCGATTACCTGCTGCGCGTGGTGGTGTCCGATATCGACGATTTCGATCGCATCTACAAGCAGTTGATTCGCGCCGTGCCGCTGTTCGACGTGAGTTCGAGTTTCGCGATGGAGCAGATCAAGTATTCGACGGCGTTGCCGGTGCGCGGAACCTGAACGCGTTCGAGCATTGCGCGTGTCGTGCCGGTCGTCATCCGCGTCGCAAGCCGTCTGCAAGGCGCGGCGGCGTAGAATGCCCCTTCCTTCTTCCTTACCTCATCGGGCAGGGCACGCTACATGAACGAGCCGCGCAAGAAGAACCCCACGTTGGGCGTAGGTGTCCTGATCGTCGTGGTGGTGCTGTTCGTGATCGGCACCGTGCTGTTCAATGCGCTGCGCAGCAAGCGCGAATACGACGAGACCGTCGGCGCGCAGGCGAGCCATGCGGCCACCAGCGCGACCGCCTCGCAGGCGGGCAGCGCCACGCAGTAACGCCACGCGCAGTAAAACCGTTTTACGCTTCCGGCAGATGGATCAGGCTCGCGTCGCGCCGGATCAGCCATGACGCCGCGAGCATTTGCTTGCCTTGATGCGCGAGCAGCTTCAGATCCTGCACGAGTTCGGCGGCCGGGCCGAGCGCGCGCTCCGCGTCGACCACCATGGTGTCGAGTTCGCGCGTCATGCGCTTTGAAATATCGAGCTGATCCTCGGGGACGGCCGTGCCCGTCTCCGCAGCCACGAGATTCTCGCGCACGCAGTCGAACGTGCGTTCCAGCGCGTCGAGCTTCACGTTTTCTGCCGCATCCGCTTCGAGATTCGCGGTGCTGCGCAACAGCGGGGCGGTGGCCGTGATCTGCGAGGCCAGTTCGTGGCTGCGCACCAGCAGGTCGTTGAGTTCGGGCACGAACTTCTGCGCCGACTTCGGTTCGAGCATCATGCGCTGAAACGCCTGGCCGAGATTCGCAAACGCCACGTGCACGTTCTTGCGCGCGAGCCGGTAACGGAAGTCGCGCGCGAGGGCGGGTACGGCGGCCGCGGCTGTCGACGTCTGGGTGCTTTGCGCGGCGGCCTTCGCGCCCACTGCGGCCACAGGCTGGCTGGCGGTGGACGCGTCGTCGGCGTCCAGCACGAGCGCTTCGGAGGCTTGCGCGTTGCCCGCGCCCGCCGCATTGCCGCCCGTCGCGACCGACGCCACGCGCGCCGACGCCTCCGTCAGCATGCCGCCCGCGAAGGCCGGCTGTGGCGCAGTCTTGCGCGCGCTGCGCCACCAGCTGGCTTCGAGATAGCCGCGCGTTGCCGCGATCATGTCGTGCACGAGCTTGCCCATCAGGCGATATTCCCAGTACGGGAACAGATGGCTCGCGCCGATTGCGATCATGCAGCCCACCACCGTGTCGATGGCGCGTTCGCCGATGATGCGCATACTGCCCGGCGCGAGCAGATGGAACATCAGCAGCACATAAGCCGAGGTGAAGACCACGCTCGCCGTGTAGTTGAACAGCAGCAGGCTGTAGCTCATCACCATCGCCGCGAACATCGAAACGAGCAGCACGAGCGGCTGCTTCACGAGCAGGATCAGCGCGATGCTGGCCACGCAGCCGATCAGCGTGCCGACGATACGCTGCGCGTTGCGCTGGCGCGTGAGCGAGTAGCCGGGTTTCAGAATGATGATGCTCGTCATCACGATCCAGTACGCGTTCGTGAGCGGCAGCAGGCGGCCGAGCCAGAAGCCCACGGCCACGGCGATCGTCACGCGCAGCGCATGGCGAAAGCTCGGCGACGCCATCGTCAGATTCGAGAAGATCTGCAGCCACGAGACGCGCCGGTTCGTCACGAAACGCGTGAGCGCCTCGTCGATCCGCACTTCGGTTTCGGTGGTCGGCACTTCGCTCGCGAGGCTGCGGCGCATGCGGTCGATCAGGCGCGTGGCGCTCCAGATGCGGCGGAACGAGGCCGAGATCGCCGCGTATGCTTCGGGATCTTTCGCGGGCAGATCGCGCTTCTTGAGCAGTTCGAGTTCGTATTCGATCGCGCGCAGTTCGGCCTTCACGTTGACGTTCGCGCGCGGCGCTTCGTTCTGCAGCACCGCGAGGCCGATGTCTTCGAGATCGGCGGCGGCCTTGCGGATCAAGTCGCGATAGAACACCAGCAGATCGGAGCCGCCGAAGGTGTTGCGCACGAGCGGGTAATCGGTGTGCGCGCCCACGAACAGCTCGTGCAGATCGACCGTGTTGATGAAGAGGTTGAAGTGCATCGCCCGGCGCGCGTCGATCCTTCCGCTGCGTAGCTTGGGCAGGTTGCGCAGGACGATGTCGCGCGCCGCGTCCTGGCGCTCGACCGCCGCGATCTGCTTGGCGACGAGATTGCGATAGCACTCGTCGAGATCGTTGTCGAGGTCGTAGAACTGCGCGCGCGCGAGCAGATAGTCGGCGCAGGCGAACACGCTTTCGGCGAGCGCCTGCTGCTCGATGCGATCGAGCATGAGCCTGCTGACGAGCGTGGACCAGCCCGTGTACCAGAGGCCGCCCAGCAGAATCCACAGCGCGTTGATGAGCGCCTGATGCGGCGTGAAGTGCTCCTCGAGCGTCATCACCATCATGAACAGCGTGGCGAAGCTGATCTGCGGCCAGCGATTGCCGTAGACCACGATCAGCGAGAGCACGAAGGTGAGCGGCACGACCGTGGCCCAGAGCGCGATCGGGCTGAAGGTGGCGAGCCCCGTAGCGTACGCGGACAGAAAACCGATCACGCTGCACGCGAGCATCTCGTTGCGCTTGTACTTGAGCGGGCCGGGCATGTCGACCACGCAGGCGCCGAGCGCGCCGGTCGAAATCGTGAAGCCGAGGTCGCTCTTGTCGAGAACGAACAGGCACAGGATGGCCGGCAGCGAAATGCCGACCGCGATGCGCAGACCGCCGTAGAAGTACTGGCTATAGAGGAATTTCCTGATTTCTACGGAGTAGCGCATCGACTGCCGGTGGTGTTCGAATGCGGCTGTGCGCCGCGGACTGTGGCGCTGAGTTTATCGGATTTCGGGCGCGATCTGCCCGTCTCTGTATGCGGGCTTTCCCGCGACGCAGACGCGCGCCTCGACGGGCGGGCGCGTCGAACGAGGCGTGGCCGACGAGCGGCGCAGACGCGGACGCAGACTAATCGACGCTCAGACTCGACGCATCGCCGAGCAGTCCATGCGTGCCGCGGATACGGCGCATGCGCGTGCGATACCAGAAGGTCCACGCGAGCAGCAGGCCGAACACCACGTAGCCGAGGATCGGCGAGACCACCAGGAAGCGCTCGATTGGCCAGGTCGCCGCGAGGTACGTGCGCAGCGCCGCGTCGGCGCACAGGCCCGCGCCCCACACGAGCGTGAGCAGACGCATTGCGGCACCGAAGCTGCGGTTTTCGCTCCACAGCAGTTCGAGCCGCGCGACGCCTTCGCGCGTTTCGCGCGCGACCGTGGCGCGCGTCAGATAGAACACCAGCGGGCGCCGTGCGAACAGCGAACCGAGGAAGGCCACGCCGATCGCGCCCGAGGCAAGGCTTTCGCGCATCAGCAGCGCACGCGTGCCGCCGCCGAAGGCCATGGCCGCGAGCGAGAGGACGATGCCGAGCAGGATGACGGCCGAGAGTGCGTCGATACGCCGGAAGCGGACGAGTTCGACGGCGCTCCAGGCGAGCGGGGGAATGGCTGAGGCTATCAGGCCGCCGATTTCGCCCCAGTACGGTTGGGCGAGCCGGTAAGCGACCCAGGGCAGCAGCAGATTGACCGCCAGTTCGGCGACGAATGCTGGACGCAGCTTCATGAGGTGCGTGCTCCTTGGAGGGTTGCGGAAAGTATGCGGCAAATGTCCGGTGATCGGCAACGCGTGCCGCACCGACATCGGTTTGGCGGGCCGCATATCGTGTGCCTGACGCGGGCAGTGCAGGGCTCGGGGTTGCGCGGGATCGCATCGCGTGCGCCCGCGTATGCGAAACTGGCGGGCTGATCCTTGACCGACTTGCCATGTTTCCGCGTCCGCCTGTCCCGCTCCACGAAATCGAACTCACCGCCGTCCGGGCGCAGGGCGCGGGCGGCCAGAACGTGAACAAGGTGTCGAGCGCGATTCACCTGCGTTTCGACATCCGCGCCTCGTCGCTGCCCGACGTGCTCAAGATGCGCCTGCTCGCGATCTCGGATCGGCGCGTCACGCACGAGGGCGTGGTCGTCATCAAATCTCAGGAATTCCGCACCCAGGAGCAGAACCGCGCAGCCGCGCTCGAGCGGCTCGAAGCGCTCATCGACAGTGTGAGCGTCACGCGCAAGGCACGGGTGGCGACGCGGCCCACGCGCGCCTCGAAGCAGCGTCGCCTCGACGGCAAGTCGCGTCGAGGCGACGTCAAGGAAGGGCGGCGGCGCGTGCAGGAGTGAGGCGCGCTCTTAGGCGTCAGCGCTCACAGGGCGAAAACGTAGAGCCTGAAAACGAAACGGGCGGCCGCAAAGGGCCGCCCGTCGAGCGTCTGGACCAGCCGGACCGGCGATCAGTGTGCCGTGCTGGGCACGTCGAGGATCAGGACGATGGTCCAGTCGGCGTCGCCTTCATGGTGATACTGACGTTCGGCAACGATAAACGGCTGCTGCTTGCCTTCCGGGCCGAGGAACAGCACGTCGCCTTCCATCGGCATGCATTCGATCGGGGGCAGCGCGAGGAACGCTTCGGTGCCTTTGCCGCGCGGCATCAGCTTTTCGATCTTGCGGGATGCCGCTTCGGTCCATTCGATGTCGAGCTGGATGTTGCTCATCGTTTTTTCTCCGCGCGTGGGGCGCACTAACAGTGGGTGAATTCGAGGTGCGCGACTTTAGCATAACCCGCGCGCGGGCCGGTTTGCAGGCCGATTGGCGTTCGTCCCATGAAAAAAGCCGAGGCCGGATGACCGGCTTCGGCTCGATATGTCTGGCTGGCGGCCCGCGCACCGCGCATTCTGGTAATCGCCCGGCAGCGTGTCGCGCAGAGCACCCATGCGCAGCCGGGCGATCTGCCCGCAAGGGCTTCCGCCAATCCGGCGCCTGACTATGCGCTGGCGCGGGCCGCCTTGCGCATTACTGCGCCGGCTTCTTGTGATGCGGATGCGCACCCTTCTTGTGGTGCTTCATCGGCGCTTCGGACTCCGACTGGGCCGCGGCCTGCTGGCGCGACTGCAGATCTTGCGCGCGTTGCTCGACGTCCGAGGCCCGGGCGGGGTCCGTGCTCATCGTGATGCCGTTCTCCGTTTGTGCGTAGGCGGCGCCCGTCAGCGCGGACAGCGAAACCAGGACTGCGAGGGACACTTTTTTCATCACGACCTCCAAAGGAGTGGTTTATGGACCCAGCCGGAGCCTGCCGAGCAGGATTGGCATGTCATTCTAACGACGAAGTTGTCGCTTCAGATGACATCGCATAAAGCGTGCGCGCATCTGTTACACAATGTTGCACTTGCCGCCGCATGGCCTTCGCGACGCGGCCACGCGCTAGAACCAGCCGATCATCCGATAGACATAAAACTGCGCAATCCCAATCAATTCGTGCAGCGCGACTTCCGCGTCCTGAAGATTCGTCAGGCGCGGCTGGATGCCCGCGCGCACATGACGCACGCTGGAGACGGCCGGCGCAGGCTCCATCTCGAAGCGGTGGAAATCGAGCATCGCGCGCGGCATGTGATAAGCGGAGGTTACAAGGAAGAGCGTATCTGCGCGCTCGGCGTGCACGATCGGCGCGACGTTGCGGGCGTTCTCCCAGGTCGTCAGGCTGCGGTTTTCCAGCACGAGGTCGGCGGGCGGCACGCCGGCGCGCAGCAGCAGGGGCGCGTAGGTGTCGGCTTCGCTGGCGGCGTGATGTTGCGGATTGCCGCCGCTCACGATCACACGGCAGACGCGTCCGGCGACCCGGCAACGCGCGTCGAGCGAGGCGGCGAGCGCGATGCGCGCGTAGACGTCGTGCTTGGGCACGAGCGTGCCGTCGTCGCCGGTTTCGGTGCCGCCGCCGAGCATGACGATCGCGGTGCGCGCGCCGAATGCCTCAAGCGGCGTCGCGGCCGGATCGTAGGGAGTACGATAGGACGAGGGCTGCGCCAGGTCGACGAGCGGTAGCGCAAGCCAGCCGGTCGCGAGGAGTCCGAACAGGACAATCGCGACGCCTGCGACAAGTCGGCGTCCGTTGCGCCACAGCACGAATAGCGCAATGACCAGGAAAAATAATCCGATTAGTATCAATTTGAATGAGGTAACGTATTGTTTTCGGGATGAAGCGTGCATTGCGCGCGTGCGCCGCGACAGCGGCAGCCGCGTCAGGCACGCCGGAAGCGAGGGCCGGCGGGCTTCGGGCCGCAAGTACGGCTGAGGCTTTCCGCGGGGCCCCGAATAACCTGCAGTCCGTGCCACGGCGCAAGGCACGGCGGCGCGCGCGGCTCCACGCCTCGCAGCGCGCCTGTTTCGCGCCGCAGCAGGCGGGATTGCCGCAGGACTGCATTTTAAGAAAGAAGTGAGATGACCACGTATTCCAACGAAGCAGTACTCGAAGCGCTGCGGCGGGTGCAGTATCGGCAGGTCCCGTGGGCGCGCCGTCCTGAAGTCTTTCAATATCTGCGCAACCTCGGTCTCATGGATACCGTCAGGCAGCGCACCGTCGCGCCGGCGCCCGGTTTTCACGCTCCCGTCGATATCGCCGTGCTGACCGACCGCGGTCGCGCCGAATTCGCGCGCCTCGCCCGCGACGAGCGCACGCTCCACTGGACCGATCAGCGCATGGCCGATTACGTCGACGAAAGCGCGCCGCAATCGTCCGCGGCCGAAGTGCGTTCCTAGCCACGGGCGCACGCCTTCGGGCAACGCTGCCTGCCCGCTCGGGCGCGACTGCGGCACAGGCCAGTCGCCGTCATCCGCGTTCCCGTTTTTACCCAGCCAAAAAAAAGCCCGCATCGAAAGATACGGGCTTACCGGAATTACTGCTGCCACGCTGTGCTTAATGGCATGGAAGTAGACCGGTTTTGGGCACAAGAGGTTCCCTGTTTCGCGCGAGCTTTGCGCGCCGGGTGCGCGAAATGCTGTTGCGCGCTTCCGGTCGGGCTCGCATGCCGCTCAGCGACGCGCTCAGCGGTACTCGTCAGCGACGCGAATCGCCGCCCTGCGCCGGACGCGACGGACCGCTGCGGCGGGCGTTGTCGGCAATATCGCCGCGCAGGTCGCCGCGCGGAACAGGTTCGTTGACGCGTTCGGGCACGCCGCCGGCTTCCGGCGGCCAGGCGTGTGCGCCGGTGCGCGAGATCCCCCAACTGGCTTCGCCGGGACGCGGTGGCTGGGCCGTGGCGGTCAACGAGAGCGTCGTCGATACCAGCGGCGCGAGCAGAGCAAGGGCGGACAGCGAAACCATGACGCCCCGATTGCGCAGAATCATGGATTTCATGGCAGCCTCCCGTCAGAACGGGCTGTTGACGTTTGTAGACATGCTCCTACGCTAACGTCAGAGGCGAAAGCGCGCTGTAAATATTGGTAAAGAGATGTTTCGCGCGCACCGATTTCGGGCGTGCAAGGCGCGTGAGGGTGCGTGAGAGCGCGTTGATCGTCGAAGCAGGCGAGGGACGAGCGCGATCCACCGCAGCGAACAGGTTCGATGCAGTCGCGACGTCGCGTTTCAGGAAGGGAGTCCGCGGCAGGCGCCGTTGCGGATGAATCGCCGGACGCGCGAGGCGTCCGGCGGCAGAAAGCGGGAGGTCGTGCCGGTCAGGTTCCGGCAGGCGGGCGGCTCAGCGCGCGCTCAAGCCATCTTGACGGGCGCGCGCCACGACTCCGGGTTGGTCCAGAACGCGCCGCGCAGACGATCGCGGCTCGGCGGTGCCGGCGGCTTCGTGGCGGTGGCGCCAATGCGTCCGCGCAGCGAAATTTCGCGACCGCTCGTGCCGAGGCGCTTCACGATCTCGGCGAGCGTGCCGTCGGCTTGCCACTCGTCGAAACGGCGGCGGCAGGTAGGCGGCGAGGGGTAGCGGCCCGGCAGCTTGGACCAGCCTTCACCGGTCGACAGCACCCACAGCACTGCGTTGACCACTGCACGCGCCTCGACGCGAGGCCGTCCGCGTCGTTCGCTACGTGCCGGTTCTGCACAGAACAATGCCTCGACCAGCGCCCACTCGTTGTCTCTCAAATCGTCGAACAGCATCATGTTTCACCTCAGCGAAGCTATCTCCGGTGCGCTGCCCCGCGCTGCGCACTCTTCATGTACTTCCGGCCGGTTGGCGGAGTACCAGGCGGAATCGGTTGTGGACGGGCTAATCTCGAAAAGCGACGGACCGTCCGCCGATCCTGTGTCTGCCTTAATGCGAGAAGCGTGCCAGCTCGCACGCTTTCGTCTCGAAGCCGCGTGGCATCAAGCCCGCGCGGGTGCTTGCCAGGGGCGTATGAGACTCGAAAACGCATCGTCGGGAAATCGGGAGAATCACCAATCTTGTGCAAACAGGCCCTCCAGGCGTGCGATCCAGGCCGATTGCTGCACTGCGTCGAATAATGGGCTGTGAGATTCACGCGACGGTAACGATCGGCGCGCCTCGCCAAAGCTGTCATAAAATTGCATGAATACGAACAATTAATGAGGCAGGTAGATGAATGTGACGTTGCGGCAGTTGCGGGTGTTTATCGAAGTCGCGCGCCTGCACAGCTTCAGCCGCGCGGGGGACGAAATCGGCCTGACGCAGTCGGCGGTGAGCCGCTGCGTGCGTGAGCTGGAAGCGGAGATGGGCGTGAAGCTCGTCGATCGCACGACGCGCGAGGTGCAGCTCACCGATGTCGGCGCGAATCTGATCGCGAGCATTCCGCGTCTGATCGGCGACCTCGACGACGCGCTGCGCGAGATCCGCGAAATTGGCGAGCAGCGGCGCGGCCGCGTGGTGGTGGCGGCGAGCCCGACGGTCGCGTGCCGCCTGATGCCCGAGGTGGTGGCGGCGTGCGGGCGGCGGTTTCCGTATGTGACGCTGGGCCTGCGCGACGACGTGCAGAGCGACGTGGTGCGCAAGGTGCGCTCGGGCGAGGTGGATTTCGGCGTGATCATCGGGCCGCTCGGCGCCCAGCCGGTCGCCGACGATCTGGAAACCGAGCTGCTGACGACCGACTCGTTCTGCGTCGTGGTGCGCGACGATCATGCGCTCGCACAGCGCGACGCGGTGAGCTGGCAGGCGCTCGACGGCGAGCGGCTCGTGATGCTCGATCATGCGTCCGGCAGCCGGCCGCTGATCGACGCGGTGATGCGCGAGCAGGGCGTGCACGCGCGCGTCGTGCAGGAACTCGGCCATCCGGCGACGGTGTTCGGCCTCGTAGAGGCCGGCGTGGGCGTGAGCGTGCTGCCGTGGCTCGCGCTGCCGGTGCCGTCGGGATCGTCGCTGGTGGCGCGCCCGCTCGTGCCGCGCGCCGAGCGCACCGTCGAACTCGTGCGGCGGCGCGAGCGTTCGCTGTCGCCGGCCGCCGAGGCGGTCTGGACGCTGATCCGCGAACTCGATGCCCGCCCGGAGGCGTCGCGCGGGGCGGGATAGCGGCGGGGATAGAGACGGGCATAGATTCGCGGATAACGGCGCAGGTGGCGGCGGGGCGGGGCGTCGTTCAAAAAAATCGCGCGCTACACTGTCGAGCTTTACCCGCTGCCGCGTCCGGCCCGCATCCGGTTCGCATTCGGCCCGCATCCGGTTCTCGTCCGGCTGCTCGCACGTGGTCCGCTTTCAACCCGCCAAGGAAGGCTCGATGTCCGCTTCGTCCCCGTCGTCTGCTTCGGTTTCGTCCGCTTCGGTTTCGCCTGACTCCCCGCACAACGCACCCGCTGCACCCGCCGCGCCCGCCGGATCGAGCCTCGCGCGCGACGCCGTGCGCGCGCTGCGCTCCTCGCAGATCCGCGAAGTGGCCAACGCGGGTTTCGGCGTCGCGGACGTGCTGCCGTTCTGGTTCGGCGAGTCGGACCGCACGACGCCGTCGTTCATCCGCGAGGCCGCCGCGCAGGCGCTCACGCGCGGCGACACCTTCTACACGCACAACCTCGGCATCGCGCCGCTGCGCGAAGCGCTGGCGCGCTACGTGAGCGCGCTGCACGGCCCGACGTCCGCCGACAACATCGCGGTGACGAGCGCCGGCGTGAACGCGCTGATGCTCGCGGCGCAACTGGTGGTGGGCGCGGGCGACCGCGTCGTGGCGGTCACGCCGCTGTGGCCGAATCTCGTTGAGATTCCGAAGATTCTGGGCGCCTCGGTCGAGACGGTCTCGCTCGGCTACGGCGAGCGCGGCTGGACGCTCGACCTCGACGCGCTGCTCGCGGCACTGACGCCCGGCACCAGGATGCTGATGATCAACTCGCCGAACAACCCCACCGGCTGGGTGATGACGCGCGACGAGCAGCAGGCCGTGCTGGCGCATTGCCGCCGCCACGGCATCTGGATCGTCGCCGATGAAGTCTACGAGCGGCTCTACTACGGCGAGGCGGGCGAACTCGCCGCGCCGTCGTTTCTCGATCTGGCCTCGCGCGACGAACGCCTGATCTGCGTGAATTCGTTCTCGAAGGCGTGGCTGATGACCGGCTGGCGGCTCGGCTGGATGGTCGCCCCGCGCACCTTGATGGACGATCTGGGCAAGCTGGTCGAGTACAACACCTCGTGCGCGCCGTCGTTCGTGCAGCAGGCGGGCATCGTCGCCGTCGAGCAGGGCGAGGCCTCGACGCGCGCGCTGGTCGCCGATCTGCGTGCGTCGCGCGACCATCTCGCGGCGGCGCTCGCGCGGCTGCCCGGCGTCGACGTGAAGGTGCCGCATGGCGCGATGTACCTGTTTTTCCGGCTCGCGGGCGCCGAGCGCAGTCTCGATCTGTGCAAGTCGCTGGTGCGCGAGGCGGGTCTCGGGCTCGCACCCGGCAGCGCGTTCGGGCCGCAAGGCGAAGGTTTCGTGCGCTGGTGCTACGCCTGCGATCCGGCGCGGCTCGACGCGGGCGTCGAACGGCTCGCGCGGTATCTGGAGCGCGGTGCCGATCAGCAGGGCGCACGCTGAAATTGCACGGTCATGCGTGTCGCATCGCTCGATACGCTATTGACGCAAACGGGTTAAAACGCGCCTGAAGCCGTCTTTACGCACCCGGCGTTTTTGCGTAAGATGGCGCTCAGTCACGCGATTCCCTGCGGGAATTTCGCTGCTCCGTCCGGCTGGGTCTGGCACTTTGCCTGCTTCTGCGTTGTTTGCGGCCCCCCGGTGCGTGCTCCCATCAATATGACCGATCAGAATCGGGCGAGCGCGTCTCCAGTTCCACATCGTCTCTGTCTGTCTGATCCGGTTCCTTGAACCTGGTTTACCTTACTTAGGGTCTGAGCTGGCTGCATGAATACCCAAGAGGCGAAAATCGTCCTCGAGACTGCATTGATCTGCACGCAGGAGCCGCTGAAAATCGGCGATCTGCGCAAACTGTTTGCCGACGATATTTCGGCCGACACGGTCCGTAACCTGCTCGAAGACCTGCGTCACGACTGGTCCGGGCGTGGCGTCGAACTGGTGGGCCTCGCGTCCGGCTGGCGCTTTCAGAGCAAGCCGGCCATGCGCACTTACCTCGACCGCCTGCATCCCGAAAAGCCGCCGCGTTATTCGCGCGCGGTGCTCGAGACGCTCGCGATCATCGCGTACCGGCAGCCGGTCACGCGCGGCGATATCGAAGAGATTCGCGGGGTGACCGTCAATACGCAGGTCGTCAAACAGCTCGAAGACCGTAACTGGATCGAAGTCATCGGTCATCGCGACGTACCCGGACGTCCCGCGCTTTATGCCACGACGCGTCAGTTTCTCGACGATCTCGGCCTGAAGTCGCTCGAAGAACTGCCGCCGCTCGACGATCCGTCGAATCAGCTCGGCGAGCAGTTGCTCGCGCAGCATGCGATCGAGTTTCCGGACAGCGAAGTGGCACAGCTGATCGCCGCGGGTGCGCCCGAAGGCGAGGCGGCGCAAGCCGCCGCGGCGGACGCAACGGGCATGGCCGATGCGTCCGTGCAAGAAAGTGCGCCGGATAGCGTGGAACACGCGCAAGCCGGCGTGGAAGCGGTCGAAGACGCGGTGGATGACATCGCGGTGGCGCATCAGGACGCGCCGGCCAGCGACCGCGCCGTGGCCGAAGCGCAAGCTGGCGCGCAGAGTATGGATAGCGCGGCGAATGCAGACGTAGACGAAGCCGGCGCCGAGGCAGACGTCATCGTCGATGCCTTGGACGAACACGCGGCGCACACGCCGTCCGTCCACGCGGATCGCGCCGACGCGCACATCACGGAGTCAGCCGGCCACCTTGCCGGCACGCCCGCAGAAGAAAACGAAGACCGCCGCGACGCGGCGCAGGACGACCCCGTCTGAGGACGGACAACGTAGCCGCCTCGCGCGGCGTCTGACGCAAGAACACTTTTGACGCGCCCCCGCAGCCGGGCGCGCAACCTGACATTTCGAGGTTGTTTTGACTGATATCCACGACACCGATTCGGCCGACGCGTCCGAATCCGCGCGTCGCGCGTCCTCCACGCGCGACGACGACTCGCGCTCGGCCGAAAGCGCCGCGCCGCACGCGGGCGAAGGTTCGGCCGACGGCGAGGACCGTCCGCGCCGTGGCCTGCGCCGCGGTCCGCGCAGCCTGATCGCCCGGCGCCGCGCTGGCGGCAAGGGCAAGGGCGCCGAAGGCGCAGCAGCGCCGGGCGAAGCCGAAACGGGCGCCGAGGCCGCGCCGGAAAGCGCCGCTCCCGCGCGCGCGCCGCGCAGCAAGGAAGCGGGCGCCAAGACCGGCGCGACGGGTGCGAAGAAGCCCGGCCGCCGCGCGAATCCGGCCAACGCCGCACAGGCCGGCGCGGATGCACCGGCGGGCAAGCCGGCTGGCAAGAGCACAGGCGGCGCGGGCGGCAAGACGGCCGGCGCCAAGGGCGGCCGTGGCCGCAAGGCTGGCGGCGACGCGCCGGCGGCCGCTGCGGGCGAAGGCAATCAGGACGATCTGTTCCTGTACGTGACGTCGCCGGCATTCGACGCCGACAACGGTGCGGGCTCGGGCGTGAACGCGCCGATGCTGCGCCGTGGCCGCGCCCAGCAGCCCAAGCGCGTGCTGAGCCCGGACGACGACGCGCCGAAGCTGCACAAGGTGCTGGCCGACGCGGGCATGGGCTCGCGCCGCGACATGGAAGAGCTGATCATCGCCGGGCGCGTCTCGGTGAACGGCGAACCGGCGCACATCGGCCAACGCATTCTGCCGACCGACCAGGTCCGCATCAACGGCAAGCCGATCAAGCGCAAGCTGCAGAACAAGCCGCCGCGTGTGCTGATCTATCACAAGCCGACCGGCGAGATCGTCAGCCATGCGGATCCCGAAGGCCGTGCCTCGGTGTTCGACCGCCTGCCGCCGATGAAGACGGCGAAGTGGCTGGCCGTCGGCCGTCTCGACTTCAACACCGAAGGTCTCCTGATGCTCACGACCTCGGGCGATCTGGCCAACCGTTTCATGCATCCGCGCTACAGCGTGGAGCGTGAATACGCGGTGCGCGTGGTCGGCGAGCTGAGCGAAGGGATGCGTCAGAAGCTGCTCAAGGGCGTCGAGCTCGAAGACGGCCCGGCGAGCTTCCTGCGCATCCGCGACGGCGGCGGCGAAGGCACGAATCACTGGTATCACGTCGCGCTGGCCGAAGGCCGCAACCGCGAGGTGCGCCGTATGTTCGAGGCGGCGGGCCTGATGGTGAGCCGCCTGATCCGTACGCGTCACGGTCCGATCGCGCTGCCGAAGGGCCTCAAGCGCGGCCGCTGGGAAGAGCTCGAGGACAACCAGGTGCGTGCGCTGATGGCGTCGGTTGGCCTGAAGGCGCCGAGCGACGAGAAGGGTGGCCGGGGCGGCAAGGAACAGGAGCGCCGTCAGCCGGATCCGATGCAGACCTCGATGGGCTTCATCAACCGCGAGCCGGTGCTGAGCTCGCATGGTGCGATGGCACAGTCGCGTCAGGGTCAGGGCCAGGGCCGTCCGGGTCAAGGCCGCCGCGGTGCGGCGGCGGGTGGCTTTGGCGGCGGCTCGGGTAACTTCGGCGGCATGGGCGGCAATCGTCCGGGCCGGGGTAATGGGGGTAATGGTGGTAATGCCGGCAATGGCGGCGGTAACGGCAACCGCGGCGGCCGTGGCGACGTCGACGGCAATCGCGCACCGGGAGCGGGCAAGCGTGCGGGCGGCAACGCCGGTGCGGGCGGCAATCGCCGTGGCCCGGGCGGCAACGCGAACGCCAACGGCGGCGGCAACCGCGCACCGGGCAACCGGGGCGGCCAGCGCGGCACGCCGCGCAACCGCACGCGCGGGCACTGAGCGTACGGCGTGGGTCGGTGGCGCGGGGGCTCTGTCCTCGCGCCGTGCCCCGCCGTTCGTCGATACGGCGACGACCGTCGCGCGAATGCGACATGCGTGTGACATAGCCGGTATCGCACGCGTCGACGGCGCCCGAAGCGCAAAGTGCGGAAATCGCCATAAAACGCCTTGAAAACGCCTCAGGGCGGCCGATATTCCGTGCATAACGCATGGCCGTTCGCCTTGCGCGGTTTGCGTTAGAGCCGGAAAAAGGCTACAATCTCGGAGTCGCTGGGCGTGCGGCTTTTATTTGCGTCCCAGGTGCGACCACCTGGCTAAGTGAGAAGATGGGCGTTTCGCCCATTTTTTTTTGGCTCGGCCGAATGTGATCGGTATGTGATCGAAGCGGTTTCGTAACGGTTTCGGGTTTCGAGGCAGTGCGCGATGTGCGGTGAAAAAGTAGTCGAATACACCCATCGCGCAGGCGTCGAATCCGACGTCGAAGCCCCCGGGCAGCAGAACCGGGCATCGCATCGCCGGACATCACGTCGGGGTGGGTTCGCCATCTGGGTCACGCGCAAGTAGGTGCAAGAGCGCGCGCTCATCTGGCGCGCGGCCCGCGAATCCCGTTTGACTCTCAGGAACAGGAAGTTGCCGGCTCGCTGCGCGAATATCTGGAGTGGGCATTGTGCAACTGACGGAACTGATTGAAACCACGGTCACCGGGCTCGGTTACGAGCTGGTCGACCTCGAGCGCACCGGGCGCGGCATGCTGGCCATCTACATCGATCAGCCTGCGGGTATCGCGATCGAGGATTGCGAGAAGGTCACGCGTCAGCTGCAGCACGTTCTGTTTGTCGAGAACATCGACTACGAACGTCTCGAGGTCTCGTCGCCCGGCCTCGACCGGCCGCTGAAAAAGCTGGCGGACTTCGAACGCTTCGCGGGCTGCGAAGCGGTTATCACGTTGAAAAAGCCATTGGACGGACGGAAATCGTACCGCGGCATCGTGCATGCCCCGGAAGGCGAAACCATCGGTCTGGAATTCGAAGGGAAGGCGGGTCCTGCGATGCTCGATTTCACGCTCGCGGACATCGACAAAGCCCGCCTGATCCCCAAAGTTGACTTTAGGAGCCGCAAACAATGAGTCGCGAAGTGTTGATGCTGGTGGATGCGCTGGCACGCGAGAAGAATGTCGACAAGGACGTGGTGTTCGCCGCCCTTGAAGCGGCGCTTGCGTCGGCCTCCAAGAAACTCTTCGACGAGGATGCGGACATCCGCGTGCACATCGACCGCGAAAGCGGCGAACACGAGACGTTCCGCCGCTGGCGCATCGTGCCGGACGAGGCGGGTCTGCAGGAGCCGGATCAGGAAATCCTGCTGTTCGAAGCACGCGAGCAAGATCCCGAAGCGCAGATCGACGGTTTCGTCGAGCAGCCGGTTCCGTCGGTGGAATTCGGCCGTATCGGCGCGCAGGCCGCCAAGCAGGTCATCCTGCAAAAGGTGCGCGACGCCGAGCGCGAGCAGATCCTCAACGACTTCCTCGAGCGCGGCGAAAGCATCATGACCGGCACGGTCAAGCGCATGGACAAGGGCAATTTCATCGTCGAATCGGGCCGTGTCGAAGCGCTGCTGCGCCGCGACCAGCTGATTCCGAAGGAAAACCTGCGCGTGGGCGACCGCGTGCGCGCCTGGATCGGCAAGGTCGACCGCACCGCGCGCGGCCCGCAGATCGAACTCTCGCGCACGGCGCCCGAGTTCCTGATGAAGCTGTTCGAAATGGAAGTGCCGGAAATCGAGCAAGGCCTTCTGGAGATCAAGGCGGCGGCGCGTGATCCGGGCGTGCGCGCCAAGATCGGCGTGGTGGCCTACGACAAGCGTATCGACCCCATCGGCACCTGCGTCGGCATTCGCGGTTCGCGCGTGCAGGCCGTGCGCAATGAGCTCGGTGGCGAAAACGTCGACATCGTGCTATGGTCGGAGGATCCCGCCCAGTTCGTTATCGGCGCGCTCGCGCCGGCGGCCGTGCAGTCGATCGTCGTCGACGAAGAAAAGCACTCGATGGACGTCGTGGTCGACGAAAGCGAGCTTGCGGTCGCCATTGGCCGCAGCGGCCAGAACGTGCGTCTTGCCAGCGAACTGACCGGCTGGCAGATCAACATCATGACGCCGGACGAATCCGCGCAGAAGCAGAATCAGGAGCGCACGGTGCTGCGCGACCTGTTCATGGCGCGTCTCGACGTGGACGAAGAAGTCGCCGACATCCTGATCGACGAAGGCTTCACGAGCCTCGAAGAGATCGCCTACGTGCCGCTCAACGAAATGCTGGAAATCGAGGCGTTCGACGAGGACACCGTGCACGAGTTGCGCAACCGCGCTCGCGACGCGCTGCTCACGCAGGCTATCGCGAACGAGGAGAAAGTCGAAAGCGCCGCGCTGGACCTCAAGAGTCTGGACGGCATCGACCCCGAACTGCTTGCCAAGCTGGCGCAGCACGAGGTTCACACCCGCGACGAGCTCGCCGAGCTGGCCGTGGACGAGCTGGTCGAAATGACGGGAATGGAAGAGGACGCCGCCAAGGCGTTGATCATGAAGGCACGTGAGCACTGGTTCCAGTAAGCCTGGCAACAGGTTTGGAACCGGGGCGCGACGAGCAGGAAGCGACCATGACCCATTGAACTGATCGCGGCGGGGCCTCGCCAGGCGAGGCACCCACGGCCGCATGAACCGATGTCAACCGCAAGGAATCGGTCCTTGCATTAAGAGGAATGAATGGCGAGTAACAACGTAGCCCAATTTGCCGCGGAACTGAAAATGCCTGCAGGCGTGCTGCTGGAGCAGCTGCAGGCAGCGGGCGTCCAGAAAGCGAGCGAGAGCGATGCCTTGTCGGAAACTGACAAGGCGCGTCTGCTCGACCACTTGCGCAAGTCGCACGGTTCGACCGACGCGGACAAGCGCAAGATCACGCTGACGAAACGGCATACGTCGGAGATCAAGCAGTCCGATTCGACGGGTAAGGCACGCACCATTCAGGTCGAGGTGCGCAAGAAGCGCACGTTCGTCCGCCGCGACGAGTCCGCCGAACAGGCGGAGGCATCGAATCATGCCGCCGACGCAGCAGTCGCCGCCGAAGAGGCGGAGCTGCAGCGCCGCGAAGAAGAAGCACGCCGCGAGGCCGAGCTGCTCGAGCGTCAGGCTCAGGAGCTCAAGGAGCGCCAGGAGCTGCTCGCGCGCGAAGAGTCGGAGCGCCGTGCGCGCGAAGAGGCCGCCGAGGCCGAACGCCGCCGCGCCGAGGAAGAAGCAGAAAAGAAAAAGGCAGTGGCCGAAGCCGCCGCGCGTGAGCTCGCCGCTCAAGCCGTGGCTGCACAGCGCAATGCCGAAGCGGAATCGAAGGAAGTGAAACAGCAGCAGGACCAGCAAGACGAACAGCGCGCCGCCGCCGAGCGCGCCGCGCAACGCGAAGCGGCTCAGAAGGCCGAGGCCGCCGCACGCGAAGCCGCCGACAAGGCGCAGAAGGAACAGGACGAGATCGCGCGTCGTCGCGCGGCCGCCGAAGCCGAAGCGCGCGCGATCCGCGAAATGATGAACACGCCGCGCAAGGCGCAGGTCAAGGCGGTCGAACCGCCGAAGCCGGTCGAGCCGCCGAAGCCTGCCGAAGCCAAGGGCACGCTGCACAAGCCGGCGCGTCCGGAAGGTGCGGCTGCACGTCCGGCAGCAGGCGCGGGTGCGAAAAAGCCCGCCACCGCGGCTGCGCCCTCGACGAGCGCGCCGGGTGCCGGCGCGGGCGACCGCAACAAGAAGCCGGGCGCAGGCAAGGGCGGCTGGCAGGACGACGCATCGAAGCGTCGCGGTATCAAGACGCGCGGCGACTCGTCGGGCGGCGTGGACCGCGGCTGGCGCGGCGGCCCGAAGGGCCGTGGCCGTCATCAGGACAGCGCATCGTCGTTCCAGGCGCCGACCGAACCGATCGTCCGTGAAGTGCACGTGCCGGAGACCATCACGGTCGCCGACCTCGCGCACAAGATGTCGGTGAAGGCATCGGAAGTCATCAAGGTGATGATGAAGATGGGCCAGATGGTCACCATCAACCAGATGCTCGACCAGGAAACGGCGATGATCATCGTCGAGGAACTCGGCCACCATGCGGTTGCCGCGAAGCTCGACGATCCGGAAGCGCTGCTGGTCGAAGGCACGACCACCACGACTGACGCCGAGCAACTGCCGCGTCCGCCGGTCGTCACCGTCATGGGTCACGTCGACCACGGCAAGACCTCGCTGCTCGACTACATCCGCCGCGCCAAGGTTGCAGCGGGCGAAGCGGGCGGCATCACGCAGCACATCGGCGCGTATCACG
This sequence comes from Paraburkholderia tropica, assembly GCF_900109265.1. Classification (GTDB taxonomy): domain Bacteria; phylum Pseudomonadota; class Gammaproteobacteria; order Burkholderiales; family Burkholderiaceae; genus Paraburkholderia; species Paraburkholderia tropica. The sequence goes on along the minus strand of NZ_FNZM01000017.1, from coordinate 5,029 downwards.
TCGAAACGCCGCGTGGCGTCATCACGTTCCTCGACACGCCGGGTCACGAGGCCTTCACGGCCATGCGTGCCCGCGGTGCGAAGGCAACCGACATCGTCATTCTGGTGGTCGCAGCCGACGACGGCGTGATGCCGCAGACGAAGGAAGCCATCTCGCACGCGAAGGCGGGCGGCGTGCCGCTCGTCGTGGCGATCAACAAGATCGACAAGCCGGATGCGAATCTGGAACGCGTGAAGCAGGAACTCGTCGCGGAAGGCGTCGTGCCGGAAGAGTACGGTGGCGATTCGCCGTTCGTGCCGGTGTCGGCGAAGACCGGCGCGGGTATCGACGATCTGCTCGAAAACGTGCTGCTGCAAGCCGAAGTGCTGGAACTGAAGGCACCGGTCGAAGCGCCGGCCAAGGGCATCGTGATCGAAGCGAAGCTCGACAAGGGTAAGGGTCCGGTCGCGACCATCCTGGTTCAGTCGGGTACGCTCAATCGCGGCGACGTCGTGCTGGCAGGCAGCGCCTACGGCCGCGTGCGCGCCATGCTCGACGAAACCGGCAAGCCGGCGAAGGAAGCCGGCCCGTCGATCCCGGTCGAAATCCAGGGTCTGTCGGAAGTGCCGGGCGCGGGCGAAGAAGTCATCGTGCTGCCGGACGAGCGCAAGGCGCGTGAAATCGCCCTGTTCCGTCAAGGCAAGTTCCGCGACGTGAAGCTGGCCAAGCAGCAAGCCGCGAAGCTCGAAAACATGCTCGAGCAGATGGCGGAAGGCGAAGTGCAAAACCTGCCGCTCATCGTCAAGGCCGACGTGCAGGGTTCGCAGGAAGCACTGGTGCAATCGCTGCTCAAGCTGTCGACCGGCGAAGTGCGCGTGCAGATCGTGCACAGCGCGGTCGGTGCGATCAGCGAGTCGGACGTCAATCTGGCAACGGCTTCGAAGGCGGTCATCATCGGCTTCAACACGCGTGCGGATGCACAGGCGCGCAAGGTTGCCGAAGCGAACGGCATCGACATCCGCTACTACAACATCATCTATGACGCAGTGGATGAGGTGAAGGCGGCGATGTCGGGCATGCTCGCGCCGGAGAAGCGCGAAGTCGTGACGGGTATGGCGGAAGTGCGCCAGGTGATCCGCGTACCGAAGGTTGGCCTCGTCGCCGGCTGTATGGTCACGGACGGTTTCGTCAAGCGTTCGTCGTCGGTGCGCGTGATCCGCAACAACGTGGTCATCTATACCGGCGAACTCGACTCGCTCAAGCGCTTCAAGGACGACGTCAAGGAAGTCAAGCAAGGCTTCGAGTGCGGTATGTCGATCAAGAACTTCAACGACATCGTCGAAGGCGATCAGCTCGAAGTGTTCGAGATCACCGAAGTCGCGCGTACGCTGTAAGTCTCCAGCGCATACGCAAGACGGGCGGGGCGGGCGCTGGCCAGCCCCGCCCGTTTGTCTTTTTGCACGTGTTTTTTGTGCGGCCGCTTGACCTCCGCGAAATTAGCGATAAAGCGCGCCGCCTGAATGCCTCGCACCAATGAGGTGGAACCATCATGCCGAAAAAACGTTCTTCTCCGAATCGCAACGTACAGATCGCCGATCAGATCCAGCGCGATCTCTCCGAGCTGATGCGCGAAGTGAAGGATCCGCGCGTGGGTCTCGTGACGATCCAGAGCGTGGAACTGACGCCCGATTACGCGCACGCCAAGGTCTATTTCACGACGCTCACGGGCGATCCCAAGACCACCCAGGAAGCGCTCAATCACGCCGCGGGCCATCTGCACAATCAACTGTTCAAGCGCCTGCACATCCACACGGTGCCGACGCTGCATTTCCATTACGACCAGTCGGTCGAGAAGGGCGTGGAGATGTCGCGCCTGATCGACGAGGCGAACGCCACGCGCGCCAAGGACGACTGACGTCTCCAGCATGACAGCATCATCGAAGAAGAGTCCGGGCGAGGCTCGCCCTAAAGTGCCGCGCCGTCTGCTCGACGGCGTGCTGCTGCTCGACAAGCCGCTCGGCCTGTCGAGCAACGACGCGCTGATTCGCGCGAAGCGTCTGTATCGCGTGAAGAAGGCGGGCCACACCGGCACGCTCGATCCGCTCGCGACGGGCCTCTTGCCGCTGTGTTTCGGCGAGGCGACCAAGTTCTCGCAGGATCTGCTCGAAGCCGACAAGACCTACGAGGCGACGCTGCGTCTGGGCATCCGCACGACCACGGGCGACGCCGAAGGCGAAGCGGTGGAAACGCGTGAGGTGAACTGCGACGAAGCCGCCGTGCGCGCGGCGATGACGAAGTTCGTCGGCGATATCGTGCAGGTGCCGCCGATGTATTCGGCGCTCAAGCGCGACGGCAAGCCGCTCTACGAATACGCGCGCGCGGGCCAGACGGTCGAGCGCGAAGGGCGCGAGGTGACAATACTCGCGCTGGACATGCTCGCGTGCAGCCTGCCGGACGTCACGTTCCGCGTGACGTGCAGCAAGGGCACCTATGTGCGCACGCTCGCCGAGGATATCGGCGAGGCGCTTGGCTGCGGCGCGCATCTGGTGATGCTGCGCCGTACCGGCGTCGGCGCGCTGACGCTGGACCATGCGGTGACGCTCGACGCGCTCACGGCTGCCGACGAACCGCAGCGCGATACCTGGCTGCAGCCGGTCGATGCGCTGCTCTCGACGTTTCCGGCGCTCACGCTGAACGCCGACGCGGCGCGCCGTTTCACGCACGGCCAGCGTCTGCCGCTCAACGAGCTGGTGCTCGATCGCGCGGCGTGCGAGGCGGCCGATCGCGTGCGCGTCTACGACGAAGCGGGGCGTCTGCTCGGCGTGGCGAAGGCGGGTAACGGCGTGCTCGCGCCGGAGCGTCTGGTGGTGAGCGGCGCGGCTTGATTCGCGCGGCGCAAGTCACAGCACAGGTCATAGCGCACATCGCACAATAAAAAACGGCACGCCGGTTCACACCGTGCGTGCCGTTTTTGCATTCACGACCCGATCAACCGATCGAGCCGTGAGCGAGATCGAATGCGAACCTCAGTGCGCCGCCGAAGCCGCCGCGCCTGCATCGCCACCGCCCGAGCGTTCGGGGCGCGTAATCCAGATCAGCGCGATCAGCACGATAAAGATCACCGACGAAATCCAGAACAGATCGTTCACGCCGAGCTGCGCGGCCTGCTGCGTCGTCATGCGGTCGAAGAGTCCGTGCGCCTGCGACGGATCGAGGCCGGCCACGTTCTGCATCTGCTGCATCGACTGATTGAAGACCGGGCTCGTGGGCGTGGCCTGCTCGGTGAGACGCGCATGATGGAAGATCGTGCGATGGTCCCACGCGGTCTCGAAGATCGAGGTGCCGATGCCGCCGCACATGATCCGCACGAAATTCGACAGACCCGACGCTGCCGGAATGCGGTTGCCCGGCAAACCGGACAGCGTGATCGAGACGAGCGGAATGAAAAGCCCCGCCATGCCGATACCCTGAATCAACGTCGGAACCGTTAGCGCCCAGGTGTCCACGCCGGTGGTGTACTGCGAACGCATCCAGAAGCACAGCGCGAACACCACGAACGCGGCGGTCGCGATATAGCGCGGATCGGTGCGCGGCAGGATGCGGCCCGTGATCGGCGAAAGCAGGATCGCGAAAAAGCCCACGGGCGCCATCACGAGACCGGCGTCGGTCGCGGTGTAGCCGAGATCGGTTTGCAGCCACAGCGGCAGCAGCACGAGATTGCCGAAGTAGAGCCCGTAGCCCACCGACAGCGCGATCGTCCCGCCCGTGAAGTTGCGCCGCGCGAACAGCGACAGGTCGACCACCGGATGCTCGGCGGTCAGTTCCCAGATCACGAAGAACGCGAACGCGATCACGGCCGTGAGCGCGAGCACGACGATCGTGGTCGACGAGAACCAGTCGAGATCCTTGCCTTTGTCGAGCATGATCTGCAGCGACCCGACCCAGACGATCAGCAGGCCGAGGCCGACACCGTCGATCGGCGCTTTGCGGATGGCCGAGTCGCGGTTGCGGAAGATCGCCCACGTGGCGATGGCCGCCGCGATGCCGACCGGGATGTTCACATAGAAGATCCACGGCCACGAGATGTTGTCGGAGATCCAGCCGCCGAGAATCGGGCCGGCCACCGGCGCGATCAGCGTGGTCATCGACCACATCGAAAGCGCGATGGGCGCTTTCGCGCGCGGGTAACTCGCGAGCAGCAGCGTCTGCGAAAGCGGGATCATCGGGCCGGCCACGGCGCCCTGCAGCACGCGCGCGGCGAGCAGGAAGGGCAGCGTGGGCGCGAGGCCGCACAGCCACGACGAGATCACGAACAGAATGATCGACGCCATGAACAGGCGCACCTGGCCGATGCGCTCGGTGAGCCAGCCCGTGAGCGGCACCGAGATCGCATTCGCAACCGCGAACGACGTGATGACCCACGTGCCCTGATCGGAGGCGACCCCGAGGTCGCCCGATATCGACGGAATCGAGACGTTCGCGATCGACGTGTCCAGCACGTTCATGAACACCGCGAGCGACACCGCAATGGTGCCGATCACGAGTTGCGCGCCCTGTAGCGGCGGATGGACGACGGGTTGTTGTGCTGCCATTGAATGCTTTGTTGTTCGCTTCGTATCGGCGCTGCGCTTACATCATTTTCGCGGGCGTTTTCGCCGACGAAACTTGCGCTGCCTTGTTGGCGTTCGGACCCGCGTTCTGCGAAATAATCCGCGCAATCTCCGCATCGGCTTCATCGCCATACTTCTCGAACACGTTCGTCTCGTACACCGTGTTCTGCGCGTTGCCGAGCTGGCTGCCCGCATCATTCTTGATGTCGACGTCAACCTGCATCGACAGACCGATACGCAGCGGATGCTTCTGCAGATCTTCCGGATCCAGCGAAATACGCACCGGCAGACGCTGCACCACCTTGATCCAGTTGCCCGTCGCGTTCTGCGCCGGCAGCAGCGAGAACGCCGAACCCGTGCCCGCCGAGAAGCCCACCACCTTGCCGTGATACACCACCGACGAGCCGTACACGTCCGCGGTCATTTCCACCGGCTGGCCG
>NZ_FNZM01000037.1 GCF_900109265.1 Paraburkholderia tropica | reverse complement strand
ATCCGAAATCGAGTGGTTAAGCGACAACGGCTCGGGCTACACGTCGGACGATACGCGCCGGTTTGCAGCCAAAATCGGGCTGAAGCCATTGACCACGCCGGTGCGCAGCCCACAAAGTAACGGCATGGCCGAGAGCTTCGTAAAGACGATGAAACGCGATTACGTCGCCTTCATGCCGAAACCGGATGCAGCAACCGCAGCAAGTAACCTGGCCATCGCATTCGAGCATTACAACGAGAAGCATCCCCATAGCGCGTTGAAGTACCGCTCACCACGAGCGTTTCGGCGCACGACGGAATCAGCAACCTTAGTGTGAAGCTGTGTCCGGGATTACAGGGGCAACTCCAATGATGGAGCGGGAATCATCTGCTCGGTGATACGGGGGCTGGCGCGGTGGGTAGGAGACGCGGAGGTGGATGGCGGTGGTGCCGTTGGCGTCGCGGAGAGCAATGTGTCCCGCGCTTTTATAGTGCGTTTGCCGTTCGCTCAATCAGCGATTCGTCAATCGAGGAAGCGGAATTTTTGACTGCCGGGGGCGGGTGCAGTTTGCCCCCCCTCGGTTTGCTCGATCCACAAGCCGGGCACTTCCGTTCAGCCATCGGCTCTAATGCACAGCGCGAGGTACGCCACCTTGTTCTTGACCGTGCCTTCGTTGCGGATCTTCAAACGCAGCGCGTCGAAATAACATCGCAGCAGTCGGCTGATTCAATTCAGGCGCCTTCTGTGATCGTGCTTGGCCCATACGAGCATTGCCTCATTGATTTGCAGTAGCTGCTATAGGCGAAGTTAGCGACGGGCCTGGCGGGGCACACGGTAGTGGCCTCCGGCGCGCCCTTGGCGTGCGAGCAGGAGGTCCGTACCCGGCCTGAACGTGCCATCTGCGCATTAGGCCGGTTGGAAAGTGCTTTCGCGTCAAAGGCTTGCGGAGGCCATTAAGGGCCGGTTTGCGGATTTGTCAGACTTGCGCGGTCTCGCGACAGTCGAGGATCGTTTCCGTTGTAATGAGACGGCTACAGCTATGTAGCCGCAAACCATACGCTCCATAAAGTGGCGCCCACCGATTGTCCATGGCATCTTGGCGATACGCGTGATGGCGACACAACTCGAACTTTGTGGGCTAGAGTAGCCTCATCGGGCGGCGACTCTATGGTTCCGAGACGCGAGATCGTAAGGTGCGACAGATGAAGAACTGGATGATCTCTTTGATCGCGTTTATGGCGATGATGTTCGTGGGTTGGTACGGTGGTACCGATTACCTGACGCGAGGGGGTGACCAGGCGTTCTGGGTCTCAGGTGCGCTCAGCGCGTCTGTTTGGCTATTCCTTTATCGGAAGCTGGCTACCGGTCAACGCATCTCTCGATTGCCGCTTCGATTCAATCGGATACTCTGGACCGTGGCAGTCTTCGTTTTCATATTGGTGGATGGTTGGTATGCGGGCGTGGACTTTGGTGCCCGAGGGGCCGGCGCCGCGGGGGTGTTGATGCTTGCGACCGCGTTCGGTGGGCTAACTTGGTTTTGCCCGGTCTGGGTTCCGGTTCAGCTAGGGACGACCCGGCCAAGTGAAAGCCGACTGCGCAAGATGTAGCGGTGCTGCCGCTACGTCTTGCAGGTAGGAGCGAGTGCGGTGACGGTTATGAGTTGCGCTGCAAAGGAAGTGACGCCAGCCAACGTTCGGCTTCGACTTGCGGAATGATTGTGCGCCGCCCGAATTTCCTGGCTGACAACCGACCAGCCTTCATCTCGGAATAAACTGCCGTACGGCCTACGCCAGCCCACTGGCAAAAATCGTTTACCGAGAGAACCCCCTTGCTGGTGTGCTCTTCTCCGTGCTGAGCCATGTGACGTCTCGCTAAAAGTTGATCGTGCTGAGATATAGTGAGATCGAGTCTCTGCGCGCACGACTGACTTGATTAGGTTCGTATGACGCCTAGCTGTTGTCTCGCGTTTCGCTTGCTATCGACGCTTGCGTCCCTCGCGAGCCTGTCAGGCCGTTCATCCGCGAAGTGACTTATTCCGGCCTATACAGCTTCGCCAGCATGGGGCTGGCAGACGTGAGGTCAAACGCTATTCTGTACCTCGAACGTGTTGCTCGCGTCTGATACATTACCGGCAATTGAGGTGAGGTCGCGTTTTTTGAGCATGTTGAATTCGTGGACGGCGTACCAACCATGTTCAAAGCCCAAAAGTGAACCGGTGACCCGATTCGAGTCTTATTTGCCGTACGTCTGATTGCGGCCTTAGCGCGGGAGCGTTGCTTGGAACATCAAATTGACGATGAGTTTGTCGGTACGCAGTTGCTTCGAACGCATATTGAAGAGTGCTCTCCAATCGTTGCCTTTCTAGGGCAGGCAGCGGGTTGGTCATCTTCGAACCCCGATCCGGTGCTCGAAATCGCTTTGAATCACGCGGGTAGGGTGGGTAGCAGTTGGCGAGACTTGCTCACACGCGATAGCCTCGCGACCGACTTTTACACTTGGCTTGATGAGCGGTTTAGCCGACGAATCCCCTCAGTATCACTCGACACTATTGGCGATGCACCGTTCAGTGCCATTTTCACCTCGTCCGTGGATCCCGGTCTGATTGACTTGCTAGCCAGTAGAGGCCGTGAGCCGGAGCTTGTGCTTGTCGGCAACTTAAAGCCGAAGCACCAGCGAAGCCTGAGGCGTCCTCCGGTTTATTATCTGTTCGGACGGGCGGGCATAGGGCCCGTAGAGGCATCTGCGCCTCTCAGTCTGCAAGGGCTTGCGCAACGACGGATTCGTCACGCGGGCGCCATGCTTCAGAGCTTGGAAGAGGCGGCGACTGCTTTGGGTCTTATTTTGGTCGATGGCTTTGACCCCCGGAGTGACTGGCTGCGCGCTGAGGACTTACTTGCGTCGTTGGCTAATGCTCCAAGACGCGGTGTACTATGGCTGGGCGATGAACCACAGTTCAATGAAGATGATCGCGCCGCATACGAAGATTTGAGAAGTGCGGGAATCATCGTTCGCGACCCACGGGCACTTGCGAACATCCTTGGAGAAATTCAAGCCGCCCGTGGAGGCGAGTGGGGATCCGATTGGAACGAGCCAGAGTTAGTCAGTCTCGCAGGCGACAAGTCGATCGTGATTTCTCCGCGCCTTCGGCTGATAACGGAGGCTTCGGCGGCAATCGTCGATGATTCTTGGAGTGGTTTTCTGCCCCCTCTCAGTTCGGACGATGAAAAGCTCGCATTTAGTGCTTTCCATGGTTTGGCCGACGGCATTCGATTGACGTTCGATGGTGTGCGTCGCAATTTCGCCATTGAGCGCACTTTTGAGTCCAAGCTGCATGAGGTGGTAAGCGGTGCGCTGAATCGTCACCATGTGCAAAAGGGCGCAATTGTCGTTCACGGTCAGTCGGGCGTGGGAAAGACCATTGCGCTGGCGCGCTTGGCTCTTACGAAACGTAGATCAGGGTACGCCGTACTATTTGCGCGTGGACGGCTACCACAGCCCGGCGACGTTTTTGAGTTTCTGAAGGCTGTAGATAAAGTGGGCGGCGTTACCCTGCTGATTGCCGATGCCACCACTTCCCCGCAAAAGTACGACGATCTTTTACATAGTCTGCGAAGCCTGGGGCATCACGTTGTCGTGGTCGGTTCCTGCTATCGACTCGGACCCGACGTCACTAAGAAAGCTCCTCGATTTATCGAGGCGGACGCAAAGCTTTCAGATCGGGAGAGAAAAGACCTCGGTAAGCTAGTTGAACGCGTTCAACCCGAGTTAATTAATAATTTCAACAGGCTGCGGCATTCGTCATACGCACTTGCGAGATTTTATTGGGTTTTACCACATAGCCGCACTCGATTGTCCAGCGGACTCGGAGATGAGGCTCGCAGAGCGGAGCGCGATATACATTCTTGGGGGGCAAGTCCGCCGAAAGCACGCCCAATGGGTGTACTCGGGCAAGCGCTGATATTGGCAGGCTATGAGCCGTCCTCAGAATCCCTATTTGAAGACATAAATCAGCATGACGTAGCGGGCGATGCGCCGGCTGGTCGCATCATCGATTTTGTCATGGCTGCATCGAGGTTATACATTGAGGTGCCGGTCAACTTGCTGCTGAGGGCTGCAGTTTCCGATCGACCTGAATTAGTAGGAAATGTTGATCCGAATCTGATACTTGACTTGATCAACCGGCAAGATTTATTTCGTTGGAGCTACGCTGAAAGCGAGTATTCAGATGTGTTGGTGGGCGCTAGACTTCAGCTCGAGGCCCAACTCGTATGCGATCGTCGTCTTGGTGGCGCCGAGGCAGAGGGCAACGCAATTATTCATCTTATCGAGGCGGCACATCGCGCCGGCCCAGATGAGAACGAAGAAACGCAATTTGTTGCCGATATCGTCTTCGCTATTGGGCCTGATGGACCGGCGAAAGAGCGATATAAGGATTGCTATGCCAATGTGGCGCGCGCGTTAACGAATCTTCGCGTGCGAAGCGGCGTGCCTAATGGCCGGCTAATGCTCCAAGAATCGACGCTTCGACGAGCATATGTACGTACGCATCGACAGTTGAGCCAGGACGAGAAATGGGCCATCTTGGAGGAGGCTGCTGAGGTGGTGGATACCGCGTTGCGTCTAATCCGCGAGGGGGGATATCGCTCGATCTATGCGTCACGCAGAACTGAAGAGCACTTGTGGGTCGAGCGGGCCGCGACCTATGGTTTTGTGGCTACGGAAGGGGCGCGGCGGGGGGACGAGGCTGCGGAGGTATGGTCCGGATATAAAGCTGCTCGTGAAGCGGTAAAGGCTGCATCGGCTAGGGTGGACAGCTATCTGCCGACCGATATTGCGCTTTGGATGCCGACAGGTATTCTTCGCGCCTCTTCGTCGCTTGGCGATCTGCAGAGATTAGAAGTGCAGGCGGACGTGAAGGCGACCATCGATCTCGTTGAGCCGGAAATCCTGCAACCAGCTCAGCGCGATGCGTTCAACCGACAACGTATGCTTTTTGCCGGTGTATTGGGCGACTCTTCACTCAGTGACGAGGCCTTCGAAGCGTTGGATAAAGCCGGATCAAGTGTCGGATTCTATTTGCGCGCGCGCGCGATGTCTCCGGAGAGGGCTGAAGGAGAGCATGAGGTCTCGCAAGGCGACTTAGCGAAAGCGATGCAAGCCGCTGCTTATCTTCGGGAGCACTATCAGAAAATATGCACTGATGATCGATCACTTCATCTTCTATTGAGAATGGAGTGGATGGTTTCCACACGCAGATGGCTGTTTCAAGGGGCGCGTCAGCCAATTCCCACGCACGCATCGGACCTGCGGAAGATCAAAGGAATATTAACGGACATTGCCGCTGTGATGCCCGATGGGCTGTCACCGAAGTATCGTTATCTCGATGCAGTTATGGACTGGATGGCGGGGAATGAAAAAATCAGCATGGCCACGTGGCAGCAACTGCAAATTGATACCGAATTTGTTGATGTGAGTCGCGTGATCAACCGTCACGTGATCACAGATGAAGCGTTTCGTCCAAGAGTCTTTAGCGGCATTCTGGAAAAGCGCTTGGGCGGTGATAGATGGTCAATTCTCGTCGACCAGTTGGGGCGTCATGTTGATCTGGCCGAGCAACATTTTCCGCACATCGACTTCGCACAAGGGAGACAAATTCGTGAGTTTTCGATTGTCTTTAACTATAGAGGACCGCTCGCGGACCCCCTCACGTCTCGGGCGCGTCAGCGATGAACTTCTCTCAAGTGTGTCAAGCTGCCGACGAACTTAGGCAACTTTTGAATACGTCCACTGGCCGCACTATGGTGGACCAAGTCACCATCGAGATACCAAAGCTGCCCGAAGATGAACTTCATTTTGTGAGGCTTGTAACGTGGGCCTACGCTTTCATCTACGAAGCTGGTCAACCGGCGTTTAACGAATTGAAGCGTCTCGTTAAAGTATCTCAAAGTCCAAAGGCTTCGGAGTGTGCGGCTACGCAGTCGATCGTTCAATGTCTGCGCACTAATATTGCTCACAATCTCCCCGGAGCGACTGGTACAGACGAAAAACAGCGTCGGCAGGCAAAGGCATGGTACCTCGAACACGGGAAGGGATACCCACCGGACTGGCAAGAGTCCAATCGAGCGCTTTGTGACTCACTGCTTGGCTGGATAACGGAATATAAGACGGCTTGGGAGCGTGCTATTCAGGACAGTGAGGATCGAAAGAACGCTATCGCTAGTCTCATCGCTGCTGTTGAGAACGAATGGCCGCCGCATTTATTCGATCGGATGGTAGAGGATGCTGCTACGCGACTGGGTCTGGATGGTTTGAACGCTACAGACTATAGAAAAGATCGATTCGAGGGTTGGCGTAAGATGGCGAGATGCTTCGAGAAGCGCGAGTTCGCTGAAGTTGCAATGAGGCGATTGATTCACAAAGAATTGCAGGCTCATTTCGGCTGAGGTTTCTGATTTCATGGGATGAGCGGAGGCACCAGTCGAGTTGTCTCATTGCGACTGAGCTTGTTCTCTGTCGGGCGCCCCTGTTAGTTGAAGTGGGCGACCCGCCAGTTGCCTATGGTCATGTCATGGGGCGATATCTGCTTTCCACCGATTTAACAGGTCTGCCCACCCTTGCATCATCGTTATCCGATCCTTCATGTAGTCGGCGTGGTTGTACGTACGCCGGACGGAGTTAGGTTCGGTGTGAGCGAGTTGGCGCTCAATCCAGTCCGAAGGAAAGCCGAGTTCGTTGAGCCTGGTGCTACCGGTTGTCCTAGTGGCATGAGGGCTGAATCTCCCTGACCAACCGAGGACGTGCAACATTTGCCGAAATGCAGCCGTAACCATCGGTTTGGTCTTGTCGTCGCGGTGTGGGAATACATGCTGCCTCGTGCCAGTCAGCATCCGCATGGTTTTCAGGAGATCGACGGCTTGTGTTGGCAATGGAATCACGTGCTCGCGGCGCTTTTTCATCCTTTCTGCTGGAACGCGCCACGTGGCAGCTTCTAGATCGAACTCCGTCCATTCAGCTTCGATGACTTCCGAAGGACGAGCAAGCGTAAACCACATGAGCTTAAAGGCGCTTTGCGTCTGCAGGTTGCCGCCGTGTCCGTCCACGTCCTTCAGTAGTTGGCCGATTTCCGTAGTCTCCAGAGCACGTTTGTGCTGGGTCTTGTTCTTGGGCAGAGCTTCACGCCATTGATGCACGGGGTTGGCGTCAACTCGGAAGGTTTCCGCAGCTAGCTCGAAAATCCCGAACATAGTCCGCTTGGCTTCAGCCATGACGGACGGGCCGTTGTTGCTGTGCGCCTTTTTCAGGATGTCGAGGATCATGCTCGGCGCAATTGCACGGACGGGGAGGTCACCGATAGAGGGAAACACGACCCGCGTCAGCATGTCGAGTCTGCGCGCCTTGGTAAGTTCCTCCCAGTCCTTGAGCGACAACCATTCGTCGGCCAAGGCTTTGAACGTGCTGGCGTGCCCATGGATGGCCTTTAGGCGCTCGATCTTTCGCTGTTGAGCCGGGTGTTGGCCTTGCTTGACCAGCTTCCGGGCGGCGTCCACCTGTTCCCGTGCCTCTTTCATGGAGGTTTCCGGGTAACTGCCAATCGCGTAGCGGTTTTCCTTGCCGCCCAGGCGATATTTCCAGCGCCAGAGCTTGGAGCCTTGCGGAGAGACTTCCAGATAAAGCCCTTCACCTACCGAATACTTGTACGGCTTGTCGGCGGGTTTCAGTGCGCGCAGTGCGGCATCACTAACTCGCGGCTTCGTAGAGCGCTGTGGAGACGTAGTGTTGTGGGATTGGGCTTCCCCTGTATTGTCAGGGGCATCTGAGCGATGTGGGGGCATGATTCCTTAGGGGCATCGGGCATGGTCCTGCGTGCCCCATATGATGCCCCCACATCGTCAGAATATCAACGAACAGTCACGAACACTGGTGAACTGAAACCCCTTGTGTTTAAAGGGGTTGGCTGAATTCGCGAATGTCGGCGAACACCCAAGAACAACAGTTCATGCTTAAACGTTGAACAGGAAGTTCATCACGTCGCCGTCGTGCACGACGTATTCCTTGCCTTCGGCGCGCATCTTGCCGGCTTCCTTCGCGCCGGTTTCGCCCTTGTACTGGATGTAGTCGTCGAAGGCGATGGTCTGCGCGCGGATGAAGCCGCGCTCGAAGTCCGTGTGGATCGCGCCGGCAGCCTGCGGAGCCGTATCGCCCACGTGGATCGTCCACGCGCGCACTTCCTTCACGCCGGCCGTGAAGTACGTTTGCAGACCGAGCAGACGGAAGCCCGCGCGGATCACGCGGTCGAGGCCCGGCTCTTCCATGCCCATGTCGGCGAGGAACGCGGCCTTGTCTTCGTCGTCGAGATCGGCGATTTCGGCTTCGATCGCAGCGCACACGGCCACGACCGGCGCACCTTCGGCTTCGGCGTGCTTGCGCACGGCGTCGAGGTACGGGTTGTTTTCGAAGCCGTCGTCCTTCACGTTCGCGACGTACATCGTCTTCTTCGCGGTGATCAGGCAGAACGGCTTGAGGAGCGCCTGTTCGTCTTCGTTCAGGTCGAGCGCGCGAACCGGCTTGGCCTGGTCGAGCTGGGCGCGCACGCGCTCCAGCACGGCGACCAGCTTTGCCGCTTCCTTGTCGTTGCCCGACTTGGCGGCCTTCGAGTAGCGCGTGAGCGACTTTTCGACGGTGGCGAGGTCGGCGAGCGCGAGTTCGGTGTTGATGACTTCGATGTCGGCGAGCGGATCGACCTTGCCCGCGACGTGAATCACGTTTTCGTCTTCGAAGCAGCGCACGACGTGCGTGATCGCATCGGTTTCGCGGATGTTGGCGAGGAACTGGTTGCCCAGACCTTCACCCTTGCTCGCGCCCGCGACCAGACCCGCGATGTCGACGAACTCGACCACGGCCGGCACGACGCGCTCGGGCTTGACGATCTCCGAGAGCGCTTTCAGGCGCGGATCCGGCACTTCGACCACGCCGACGTTCGGCTCGATCGTGCAGAACGGATAGTTTTCGGCGGCGATGCCCGCTTTGGTCAGCGCGTTGAAGAGGGTGGACTTGCCGACGTTAGGCAAGCCGACGATGCCGCATTTGAGGCTCATGGAAATCTCTGCATGTCAGGGTGGCGACGTGCGGCGCGCCGGGCTCGGGCGTCCGCTGCCTGGCAGTGCCGGCGCTCGCCGGGAGGCGAGCCGGGGACGGCCCGGAATGCACGTCGGGGGCGTGACGCGACGTCACGAAAACCGTAATTGTAACCTTGTCCGCGCATGGCTTTGGTGAGCGGTGTGCCGCAAAGCCGGGGCGCGGAAAAGGGCGCTATCGGGCGACGCGCGGATGAACCGCAGACACCCGCCGCCCGCCCCCGGCCGCACGCGCTTGCCGCACCGCAACATCGCGCCCATCCGGCCCTGTCAGACAAGGCCCCACGGCTATAATGCGCGGATGACTGCAAGCAACCAGACCTTTGATGTCGCCGTGATCGGCGGCGGGCTCGTCGGCAAGGCGGCGGCGCTGGCGCTGACCCAGAATGGCCTGCGCGTGGCGCTGCTCGCGCAGCCTTGCGCGCCGCTGCCGCCGGGCGCCGTGTTCGACGCGCGCGTCTACGCCTTTTCGCGCAGCTCGCAGGCGCTGTTCGAGCGGCTGCGGGTCTGGCAGGCGGCGGATCCCGCGCGGCTCACGCCCGTCTACGACATGCGCGTGTTCGGCGACGCCGCCGCGGAACTGCACTTCTCGGCGTATCAGGCGTCGGTTTCGCAGCTCGCGTGGATCGCCGAATCGTCGTTGATCGAGCGCGCGATGGACTCCGCGCTGCATTTCCAGCCCAATCTCACGTGGATCGATTCGCGCGCGCAAACGCTCGACGTGAATCCCGCTGCCGCCGTGATCGGCCTCGCGAACGGCCGCACGATCGAAGCCGATCTGGCCGTGGGCGCGGACGGCGCGCACTCGTGGGTGCGCGCGCAGATCGGCGCGACGGTCGAACGCCGCGACTATCGGCAGACCGGCGTGGTCGCCAATTTCCGCGCGGAAAAGCCGCACGGCGAATGCGCGTATCAATGGTTCCGCGACGGCGAGATCATCGCGCTGCTGCCGCTGCCCGATCAGCACGTTTCGCTCGTGTGGTCGGCGCAAACGGCGCACGCGGACGAACTGCTCAAGCTCGAACCCGAGCAGCTGGCCGCCGAAGTCGAGCGCGTCACGCAGCGTCAGCACGGCGCGCTCGAATGCGTCACGCCCGCGCGCGGTTTCCCGCTCTCGCTGCAAACCGTCGACAAGCTGATCGCGCCGCGCGTCGCGCTGGTCGGCGACGCCGCGCATCTGATCCACCCGCTCGCGGGGCAGGGCGTCAATCTCGGTCTGCGCGACGTGGCGGCGCTCGTCGACGTCGTCACGCAGAAGGAAGCCTTCCGCGATCTCGGCGACACCGTTCTGCTGCGCCGCTACGAACGCGGCCGCCGCGAAGACATTCAAAAGCTCGTCGTGGCCACCGACGGTCTGCAGCGGCTGTTCTCGGTGCCCGGCACGCTCGCGCGCGCCGTGCGCAACACGGGCATGGCCTTCGTGGGCGCGCAGCCGCTTGTCAAGCGCTGGCTCGTGGCGTCGGCGCTTGGCTGAGGGCGCGCCGGGCCCAAGCGGCACAGACCGCGCACAGCCCGTGCGCAAACCGCGCTCGCGGTGACATTTCCGGTACCGCGCCGCTCGGCAGCTTAGAATGGATGGTTGAGTCAGCGGCGCACGACGGCAATGTCCCGTGACGTCGCCGCGCCGCCGGGTTCAGCGCAGGGTCCGCAGCACAGTTCGCAGACCGAACCCATCCGCAACGTTTCGCGCGCATCGCATCGCGCCGCGCGCCCGAATCAGGAATGCTTCACATGCAAAAGCGTATTCGCATTGCCGCGCTCGTCCTCGCGGCGGTCGCCTCGGTGCTCGGCTGCTCGGCCCAGGCCGACCAGACCACGGACAAGATCAAGACCGCGCTGCAGTCGCGCCTCGGCATCGACAGCGGCGACATCAAGGGCATTACCAAGGCGCCGGTCGCGGGTCTCTACGAAGTGAACCTCGGCTCGCAGATCGTCTATAGCGACGCCAACGGCGACTACGTGCTGACCGGCGACCTCATCGACGCCAAGGCGCACCGCAATCTCACCGAGTCGCGTCTGGCCGAGATCAACAAGGTCGACTTCTCGAAGCTGCCGCTCGAAAACGCCGTGAAGGTCGTGAAAGGCGACGGCAAGCGCAAGATCGCCGTGTTCTCCGACCCGAACTGCCCGTACTGCCATCAGCTCGAAAGCACGCTGAAGTCGGTCGACAACGTCACGGTCTACACCTTCCTGTATCCGGTGCTCTCGCCGGATTCCACGCAGAAGGCCAAGCAGATCTGGTGCTCGTCGGATCGCGCGAAGGCGTGGGAATCGTGGATGGTGGACCGCAAGGCGCCCACGGCCGCCGGCACCTGCAACACCGCCGCGATCGACAGCAACCTCCAGCTCGGCGCGAAGATGAACGTGACCGGCACGCCCACAGTGATCCTCGCCGACGGCAGCCGCCTGCCGGGCGCGGTCAGCGCGGACCGGCTCGAAAGCGCCTTGAGCGCCGCTCGCTGACGCGACACCCGACACGCCGGCCGCCTTTGCGGCCGGTGCTTTTTTTGTCCGCCGTTTTTTTGCGGCATGGTGTCGGCTGACACACCCGCCGCCGTCCGCCGAACCGAACATCACCGATCCCGCCGATGAAGCCGATCCGATACACCATCGTCCCGAAAAATCCCGCCGCGCATCTGTTCGAAGTGACGCTCACCGTCGACGATCCCGCGCCGGACGGCCAGCGCTTCATGCTGCCCGTGTGGATTCCGGGCAGTTACATGGTGCGCGAGTTCGCGCGCAACATCGTCACGTTGCGCGCCTTCAACGACGCGGGCCGCAAGGTGCGCGTGAGCAAGACCGACAAGCACACCTGGCAGGCCGCGCCCGTGAAGGGCGCGCTCACGCTGCGCTACGAGGTCTACGCGTGGGATCTCTCGGTGCGCGCCGCGCATCTGGACGACACGGCCGGCTTCTTCAACGGCACGAGCGTGTTTCTCGCGGCGCTCGGTCATGAAGAGGCGCAGCACGTTGTCGATATCCAGCGTCCGGACGGGCACGCGTTCCGTCACTGGCGCGTCGCCACGGCGCTGTCGGAGGCGCGCGGCACCAAGCGCTACGGCTTCGGCGAGTACGCAGCCATGAACTACGACGAGCTGATCGACCATCCGGTCACGCTCGGCGACTTCACGCTCGCGAGCTTCAAGGCGCACGGCGTGCCGCACGACATCGTGATCGCCGGGCGCGTGGTGGGGCTCGACATGGAGCGCCTCGCCGCCGACCTGCAGAAGATCTGCGAGGCGCAGATCGCGCTGTTCGAGCCGCGCACGAAACGCGCGCCGATGGAGCGCTACGTGTTCATGACGCAGGCGGTCAGCGACGGCTACGGCGGCCTCGAACACCGCGCCTCGACGGCGCTGATCTGCAATCGCACCGACCTGCCCGTGAAGGGCAAGCCGGAGATGTCGGACGGTTACCGCACCTATCTCGGCCTGTGCAGCCACGAGTATTTCCACACCTGGAACGTGAAGCGCATCAAGCCCGCCGCGTTCGTGCCGTACGACCTCACGCGCGAGGACTACACGTCGCTGCTGTGGCTGTTCGAAGGCTTCACCTCGTATTACGACGACCTGATCCTCGTGCGCAGCGGCCTGATTTCCGTCGACGATTACTTCGGCCTCGTCGGCAAGACGGTCGCCGGCGTGCTGCGCGGCGCGGGGCGTCTGAAGCAGAGCGTCGCGGAAAGCTCGTTCGACGCGTGGGTGAAGTACTACCGCCAGGACGAAAACGCGTCCAACGCGATCGTCAGCTACTACACGAAGGGCTCGCTCGTGGCGCTCGCGTTCGATCTGACGATCCGCGCCGAAACCAGCGGCCGCAAGTCGCTCGACGACGTGATGCGTCTGCTGTGGCAGCGCTACGGCCGCGACTTCTACCGCGGCAAGCCAGTGGGCGTGGGCGAGGACGACGTCGAGGCGCTGATCGCCGAGGCAACCGGCGTGGAACTCGGCGCGCTCTTTAGCGACGCGGTGCGCGGTACGCGCGATCTGCCGCTCGCCACGTTGCTCGAGCCGTTCGGCGTGAAGCTCGAAGGCGAGCCGGAGCGCGGCGCGAAGCCGTCGCTGGGCGCGCGTCTGCGCGGCGGCGCGGAGGCCACGCTGGCGGTCGTGTACGAAGGCGGCGCGGCGCAGAAAGCCGGTCTCTCGGCCGGCGACGCGCTGGTGGCGCTCGACGGCCTGCGCGTGACAGGCTCGAATCTCGACAGCCTGCTTTCGCGTTATCAGCCCGGCGCGAAGGTCGAACTTCACGCGTTCCGTCGCGATGAATTGCGCGTCGCGCGCCTGACGCTCGATCAGCCGGAGATCGCGCGCTACAAGCTTAGCGTCACCGACAAGCGGCCCGCGCCGCGTGCCTTGCGCGAGCGCTGGCTGGCGCTTTAACGGCGGTCTGACAGCGGCAGGACAGGCACCGCCAAACGCCCGGTCGGCAGCGTGGGCGGCCCAAAACGGCTGGATCGATCTGATCCGGCCGTTTTTTTATGCCGGGGATTGTTCTACCGTTGCAACAATCCGTCATCGGCGGGGGCCTTTTTCGCGGCGCGGCAAAAAAACACAATGCCTTCACTCGCGCAACACTGCGCAAACCGACCCGAAGGAGCCACCATGACCACGATCCTGCAAATCAATTCCGCCGCCCGCTCGCAAGGCGCCCA
The DNA here is from genome assembly GCF_900109265.1 of Paraburkholderia tropica. GTDB lineage: Bacteria > Pseudomonadota > Gammaproteobacteria > Burkholderiales > Burkholderiaceae > Paraburkholderia > Paraburkholderia tropica. The sequence goes on along the minus strand of NZ_FNZM01000037.1, from coordinate 17,569 downwards.
GTCGACGCTGCTCGTCAACGAATTGACGGAGAAGCTGCAACAATCGAACGCCGGCGCGAAGGTCGTCACGCGCAACCTGCAAGCCGATCCGCTGCCGCACCTCGACGACGCCGTGCTCGGCGCGTTCTTCACGCCCGCCGACCAGCGCACGCCGGAACAGCAAGCGATCGCCGCGCGCAGCGAAGCGCTGATCGCCGAACTCCAGGCCGCGGACATCGTCGTGATCGGCGCACCGCTTTACAACTTCGGCATCTCGTCGCAACTGAAGACGTACTTCGACTGGATCGCCCGCGCCGGCATCACGTTCCAGTACACGGCGAACGGCCCCGAAGGTCTCGTCAAGGGCAAGAAGGTGTTCGTGGTCTCGGCACGCGGCGGCAAGTATCAAGGCACCCCGCACGACAGCCAGACGCCGTACCTGAAGTCGTTCCTCGGCTTCCTCGGCATGACCGACGTGAGCTTCATCTACGCCGAAGGCCTGAACATGGGCGCGGACGCAGCCAGTGCCGCTCTGGCGAGCGCACGCGAAGCCATCGCGGCTGCGTAAGGTACGCGCGGTCACGCGCTTGCGCTGCAAAGTAAAACGCCACGAAAGCGATTTCGTGGCGTTTTTTATTGCCTGCGCGCGATGTGTGCGCGATGTTCGCGTGATGTTCGCGCGTCTTGCAGATCCGGCGCTCAGGCGAGCACTTCGCCGACCTCGGGCAAGCGCCAGTCGATCGGCGCGCGGCCGTGGGCCTGCAAATACGCGTTGGCCTGCACGAAATGGCCGCAGCCCAGAAAGCCGCGATGCGCCGACAGCGGCGACGGATGCGGCGCTTCCAGCACGCAATGCTCGCCGTTGCCGAGCAGCGCGCGCTTGTTCTGCGCGTGGGCGCCCCACAGCATGAAGACGAGATGCTGGTGGCGCGTGGCGAGTTCGTGGATGAGCGTGTCGGTGCAGCGCTCCCAGCCGCGCTTGGCGTGGCTCGCGGCGTTCTCGCGCTCGACCGTCAGCACGGTGTTGAGCAGCAGCACGCCCTGACGCGCCCAGGCATCGAGACAGCCGTGCGCGGGCGCGTCGATGCCGAGGCTCGCCGCGATCTCCTTGAACATGTTGCGCAGCGACGGCGGCGGACGCACGCCCGGCGGCACCGAAAACGCGAGGCCGTGCGCCTGCGGCGTGCCGCGGTCGTCGCCGTGATACGGGTCCTGACCGAGGATCACCACTTTCACGTCGTCGGGCGAGGTGAGGCGCAGCGCGCGGAACACATCGGCGGGATAGACGGTCTTGCCGGCGGCGCGCTCGTCGTCGACGAAGCGGCACAGCGGCGCGTAGGTGTCGCTCGCGGTGAACGGCGTGAGCAGGTCGCGCCAGGCGGCGGGCAGGGCGGCGAACTGATCTTCGAGGCGCGGCGTGTCGGAAACCAGGGACATGGCGATAGCGAGTTGGGTGTCGGATGCGTGGCGCTCAGGCGCGGCGGCGGGCGCGGCGTCAGACGCATGCGCGGATTGCGCCGCGTGCGGCGGCGTCGGGTTCGCGAAGGCGGGCGCCGGGAATTCGTCGGCGTCGAACAGCGAGAAAATCGTAATCTGACGCGGATCGACCTCGGGCTGCGCCGGTTCGTCGAGCGTGGCCTGCGCGGCGTCGGGCGCTTCGTCGTCGAACAGCGAAGTCTGCACCGGCTGCGCGAGGCGCGTCGTGCGTTTTGTGGGAGTCATGGGCGGCAAGTGTCGCAGCAATCGCGCGGGGATTCAATGCAGTGCGGCGCGCGGCGCGGCGGACAGGGACATCGCGGCGAGTCTTGCAACTAACAGCGTCGTTGCGGGGCCTGCGCAGTCAGCGCGAGCGAGAAGGCGAATGAGAAAGTGAAGGCGAAGGCGAAGGCGAAGGCGACGTGCGCATGCGCGCCGCTCTCGCGTTCGGGTTTTCGTGTTCAGCCTTCGCGTTTAGCCTTTGTGCCCGGTCTTCGCGTTCAGCCTTCGCGCAGCGCGTAGCCGCGTTGCGCCTTGCTGATGTCGTCGGGCGCGAGACCCGGCAGCGCCTGCGCGAGTTCGGCCGCGAGCGCGTGCAGTGCGGCTTCGCCGTCGTCCTTCGCGGCTTTCAGTTCGAGTTCGATTTCGCAGATCGGCGTGCTGCGCGCCTCGCCGTTCACGTCCGCCGTGATCTCGCCCTGATCGACCGCCGCTTCCACCTGCGCGCCGTCGATGTCGAGCGTCCACAGCGTGCGCGTGAAATCGGTGCGAAAGAGCGGAATCAGCGTCGCGGCCGCGCCGGACAGCGCCGTCGACACGCCCGCTTCGTCGCACTCGTGCAGCAGACGGTCGATTTCGAGCGCCTCGCCCGCGACCGGCATTTCCCACTCGTGACGCGCGTGCAGACCGTTCACCGACACACCCACCGTCTTGAACGTCTGCAACCAGCCCTCGGGCGCGCGGCGCAGGCGCAGCGCGCTTTTCGCGCGCGCGAGCGCGAGCTGCGGCGTGTCGAAATAGATGTTTTCGAGCCGGATCGGATGACCCGGCGCGCCCGCGCGCGTTTCGAAGAAACGCAGCGCCGCCGCGACCTGGTCCTGCGGCAGCGCGAGCTTGATTTCGCGTTCGATACCCATGTCGCTACGCGCTCAGAAGAACATGCGCGCGAGTTCCGCGCCGGGTTGTTCCGCGCGCATGAACGCTTCGCCGACGAGGAACGTATGCACGGACAGCGCGCGCATCTTCTCGACATCGGCGCGCGACAGAATGCCCGATTCCGTCACCACGATGCGGTCCTCGGGCACGTCGTCGAGCATGCCGATGGTGGTTTGCAGCGTGGTTTCGAAGGTGCGCAGATTGCGGTTGTTGATGCCGATGAGCGGCGTCTTCAGCGTGAGCGCGTGATCGAGTTCCGCGCGGTCGTGCACTTCGACGAGCACCGCGAGACCGAGCGAATGCGCGAGCGCTTCGAGGTCGCGCATCTGAGCCGGTTCGAGCGCGGCGGCGATCAGCAGGATCGCGTCGGCGCCCATCGCGCGCGCTTCGACGATCTGGTACGGATCGACGATGAAGTCCTTGCGCAGCACCGGCAGGTCGCAGGCGGCGCGCGCGGCTTGCAGATACGCGACGCTGCCCTGGAAGAACTGCACGTCGGTGAGCACGGAGAGGCACGCTGCGCCGTGACCGGCGTACGAGCGCGCGATTTCGGCGGGGTCGAAGTGTTCGCGCAGCACGCCTTTCGACGGGCTGGCCTTCTTCACTTCGGCGATCACGGCCGCCTGGCCGTTCTCGTGTTTCGCGCGCAGCGCGCCGACGAAGTCGCGCAGATCGCGCGTGCTCGCCGCGAGACGCAGCTCTTCGAGCGGGGCGCTCTGTTCCGCCGCGCGCACTTCTTCGCGCTTCACGGCGATGATTTTTTCGAGGATGTCGCTCATGGTTTCAACACAAATCGGGCTAAAAACGGTGCAGGATCAGCGCCTTATCGACGCGAATCACGCACGCTTGAACTGTTGCGTGAAGCGTACCAGTTCGTCGACTTTGGCGCGCGCGCGGCCGCTGGCGAGCGTTTCGCGCGCGAGCGCGATGCCGTCGGCGATCGAGTTCGCGACGTTGGCCGAGTAGAGCGCGGTGCCCGCGTTCAACGTGACGATCTCGCGCGCCGTGCCGGGCTCGTTCGCGAGCGCGCCGAGCAGCATCGCCTTCGATTCGTCGGCGTTCTCGACCTTCAGCGAGCGGTTCGACACCATCTGCAGACCGAAGTCTTCCGGATGGATTTCATACTCGCGAATCGCGCCGTCCTTCAACTCGCCGACCAGCGTGGCCGCGCCGAGCGAGACCTCGTCCATGCCGTCCTTGCCGTACACCACGAGCACGTGCTTTGCGCCGAGGCGCTGCATCACGCGCACCTGAATGCCGACGAGATCCGGATGGAACACGCCCATCAGCTGATTGGGCGCGCCGGCCGGATTCGTGAGCGGGCCGAGGATGTTGAAGATGGTGCGCACGCCCAGTTCGCGGCGCACGGCGGCGATGTTCTTCATCGCCGGATGATGGTTGGGCGCGAACATGAAGCCCATGCCCGTTTCGGCGATCGACGCGGCCACCTGATCCGGCTGCAGGTCGATGTTCACGCCGAGCGCTTCGAGCACGTCCGCGCTGCCCGACTTGCTCGACACGCCGCGATTGCCGTGCTTCGCGACCTTCGCGCCCGCCGCCGCGACGACGAACATCGACGCCGTGGAGATATTGAAGGTGTGCGAGCCGTCGCCGCCGGTGCCGACGATGTCGATGAAATTCGAGTTGTCTTTCACCTCGACGTGATTCGCGAATTCGCGCATCACGGTCGCGGCCGCCGCGATCTCGCCGATGGTTTCCTTCTTCACGCGCAGACCGGTGATGATGGCCGCCGAGAGCACGGGCGAGAGCTCGCCGCGCATGATCATGCGCATCAAATGCAGCATCTCGTCGTGAAAAATCTCGCGGTGCTCGATCGTGCGTTGCAGCGCTTCCTGCGGGGTAATGGACATGATGCTCGCCTCCGTATCAAGCGCTTTGAGTCTGCTTCAGGAAATTCTCGAACAGCGCGTGGCCGTGTTCCGAGAGGATCGATTCCGGATGGAACTGCACGCCTTCGACCGCGAGTTCGCGGTGGCGCACGCCCATGATTTCGCCGTCCTCGGTCCATGCGGACACTTCGAGACAATCGGGCAGCGACTCGCGCTCGATCGCGAGCGAGTGATAGCGCGTGACGTTGAAGTGCTTCGGCAGATCGGCGAACACGCCCTTGCAGTCGGTTTCAATCTGGCTGACCTTGCCGTGCATGATGGTTTTCGCGCGCACGACGCGGCCGCCGAACGCCTCGCCGATCGCCTGATGGCCGAGGCACACGCCGAGAATCGGCGTCTTGCCGGCGAATTCGCGCAGCACGTCGAGCGTGATGCCCGCGTGCTGTGGATTGCTCGGTCCCGGCGAGAGGCAGATGCGCTTCGGATTGAGCGCCTTGATCTCGTCGATGCTGATTTCGTCGTTCCGATACGTGCGGACGTCTTCGCCGAGTTCGCCGAAGTACTGGACGATGTTGTAGGTAAACGAATCGTAGTTGTCGATCATGAGCAACATGGTCTATCTCCGCTCAGAAGTCGCTGTCGAGGCCGTCCTGCACCTGCTCGGCGGCGCGCAGCACGGCGCGCGCCTTGTTTTCCGTTTCTTGCCATTCGGACTCCGGCACCGAATCGGCAACCACGCCGGCCGCGGCCTGCACGTACAGATTGCCGTTGTGGATCACGCCCGTGCGGATCGTGATCGCCAGATCCATCTCGCCGTTGAACGAGAGGTAGCCGACCGCGCCGCCGTAGAGGCCGCGCTTCACCGGTTCGAGTTCGTCGATGAGTTCCATCGCGCGCACCTTCGGCGCACCCGAGAGCGTGCCGGCCGGGAAGGTCGCGCGCAGCACGTCGAAGTTGCTCACGCCGGGCTTGAGCTTGCCTTCCACCGAACTCACGATGTGCTGCACGTGCGAGTATTTTTCGATGATCATCTGATCGGTCACGACCACCGAGCCAATTTCCGCGATGCGGCCCACGTCGTTGCGCGCGAGGTCGATCAGCATGACGTGTTCGGCGATTTCCTTCGGGTCGTTGAGCAGTTCGGTCGCGAGTTCGGCGTCGCGCTCGGGCGTGTTGCCGCGCGGACGCGTGCCCGCGAGCGGACGGATCGTCACGATGCGGTCTTCGCCGCGCTGCTCCTGACGCACCAGGATTTCCGGCGACGCGCCCACCACGTGGAATTCGCCGAAGTTGTAGTAGTACATGTACGGCGACGGGTTCAGCGAACGCAGCGCGCGATAGAGCGACAGCGGATTGTCGCGATACGGCTTGGTCAGACGCTGGCCCACCTGCACCTGCATCAGCTCGCCCGCGGCGATATATTCCTTGGCCTTGCGCACGGCCGCGAGGTAATCGTCCTTCTTGAACTCGCGGAACGTTTCGGTGCGCACGCTCGCGCTCGTGACCGGCGGCTGCACCGTCGCGCGCAGACGCTGCTTGAGTTCGCGCAGGCGCAGCTTCGCCTTCGTGTACGCCTCGGGCGTTTGCGGATCGGCGTAGACGATCAGGTAGAGCTTGCCCGCGAGATTGTCGATGACCGCGACTTCCTCGGCGAGCAGCAACTGGATGTCGGGCAGGCCGAGATCGTCGGGCGGGCTGGTGTCGGCGAGCTTCTTCTCGATGTAGCGCACCGCGTCGTAGCCGAAGTAGCCGGCGAGGCCGCCGCAGAAGCGCGGCAGGCCGGGACGCTGCGCGACCTTGAAGCGCGACTGGTATTGCGCGATGAATTCGAGCGGATCGCCGTCGTGCGTTTCGATCACCTGGCCGTCGCGCACGACTTCCGAGATGCCGTTCTTCACCCGCAGCAGCGAGCGCGCCGGCAGGCCGATGAACGAGTAGCGCCCGAACCGCTCGCCGCCGACGACGGATTCGAGCAGAAAGGAGTTGGCGCCGCCGCGCTCGGGCTGCGCGAGCTTCAGATACAGCGAAAGCGGCGTTTCCAGATCGGCGAGTGCTTCGGCGATCAGCGGGATGCGGTTGTAGCCCTCGTTGGCGAGAGACTGGAATTCGAGTTCGGTCATGTTCCGATCCTGTTCGTGCTGCCGGTCGCGGCGTGTGTGCGGGCCCAGTGCGGCTCAAATAGGGGCGCGCGGTGAACGCGAAGGCGTCTGTTTTGAGTGCGGGTTGGCCGCTGGCGCTCGCTCGTGCGGCCCGCGGACGCACAAGGCGCTTGCCGGGCCGGCGTGCGGACGATCGGGGCGGTGCGTGACGTAGGCGCTGGCGGCCCGGCATGCGACGAATCGACATGCAAGGATCGCGACAGCCCACGGCAAGACCAGCCGACGGTTGACCGCAACAGTTTAGAGACGAGACACGCGCGAGAGCGCAGCGAAGTAAAAAACGGAGCTGAAGGGAGAGCGAACTTGAGACAAGCGCGCCGCTTCAGCGAACCTCGAGTGAGGTTAGCGCGACCAGCGACGCCAGGGCCAGGCTCCCCGGTCGATGCTGCTCAGACTCCGTTTTTTATTCAGAAACATGAGGATAGTTGACGTTCAGTAGAGAACTTAAGTCAGATCATTGTGCGCTGCGACCGCCTTGGCGGCGTCGAGCAGCGTGGCAACTATACCATCCGACTCAATTTTTTGTACAGGTTGACCGTGGTTGTAGCCATAGGGCACCGTGAGCGTGGCCATGCCGGCCGCGCGGCCCGCGATCGCATCGTTCTCCGAATCGCCGATCGCCACGGCCGACGCCGGATTCACGCCGAGACGCTCGCAGGCCGTGAGCATGGGCAGCGGGTCGGGCTTTTTCTTCGGCAGGCTGTCGCCGCCCAGCACGACCTCGAAATAGGGCGAGAGGCCGTATTGCTGGAGCAGCTCGACGGCGAAGCGGTGCGGCTTGTTCGTCACGCACGCGAGCTTGATGCCCTGAGCGCGCAGCGCGGCGAGGCCCACTTCCACGTCCGGGTACAGATGCGTGTGGCGGCCGTTGATCTTCGCGTACTCGTCCTGGTAGAGGGCAAGCGCTTCGTCGAAACGCGCCTGGGCGTCGTCCGCGGCAAAGCGCGGAGCGAGCACGCTCTTGATCAGATGCTCCGAGCCTTTGCCCACGTAGCCCATGACTTCTTCGCGCGTGGTTTCCTCGGCGTCGAACTGGGCGAGCATGCCGTTCAGGCCTGCCGCGAAGTCGTCGGCGGTGTCGACCATGGTGCCGTCGAGGTCGATCAGCGCCGCCTCGATGCGCGGCGCGGTGAATTTGACGGCCTTGAACGGGGCGCTCATTGCGCGCCGGCCTTCACGGTGGCGAGCTGCGCGCGCATCTGGTCGATCACGGCCTTGTAGTCGGGCTTGCCGAAGATGGCCGAGCCGGCGACGAAGGCGTCCGCGCCCGCTGCCGCGATTTCGGCGATGTTGTCGACCTTCACGCCGCCGTCCACTTCCAGGTGGATCTCGCGACCGGTGCGTTCGTTGTAGGCGTCGATCTTCGCGCGCGCCTCGCGCAGCTTGTTGAGCGCCTCGGGAATGAACGACTGGCCGCCGAAGCCCGGATTCACCGACATGATCAGCACGAGGTCGACCTTGTCCATCACGTGGTCGAGATAGTTCAGCGGCGTGGCCGGGTTGAAGACGAGGCCGGCCTTGCAGCCGTGGTCGCGGATGAGCGACAGGGTGCGGTCGATGTGGTCCGAGCCTTCCGGGTGGAAGCTGATGAGGTTCGCGCCGGCCTTGGCGAAGTCGGGCACGATGCGGTCGACCGGGCGCACCATCAGATGCACGTCGATGGGCACGTCCACGTGCGGGCGGATCGCCTCGCACACCAGCGGGCCGATGGTGAGGTTCGGCACGTAATGGTTGTCCATCACGTCGAAGTGGATCCAGTCGGCGCCGGCGGCGACGACGTTGCGGACTTCTTCGCCAAGACGCGAGAAGTCGGCGGACAGAATACTGGGGGCAATTCGGAATTGCGTCATGGCGGTAAGCGGAAATTAGACGGAAAAACCGTATTTTAGCGTTAGCGCGCGGCGGCGGACGTCGGCCGGACGCACGTTGGCCATCCGGCCAGGACCCGCTGGCATCGGCTTGCGGCGGTTGCGGGGGTCTGCCGCATCAAGCAGAATGCAATTTCATGCGGCCCGCCGCGCCGGCGGCGCTTGAACACCTTGCGCCGCGTAAGTATTTGTGACCCCGGGCGTGCGACAACAGCGGGCCTGAACAGGGATTGGAAAGAGGATGAGTCAGTACGAATTTAGCGTGACGTCGCAGGTGCGCTACCTGCCCGAAGAGTCGGATCCCGAGCGCCGGCAATATGCGTTTGCGTACACGTTGACCATCCGCAACACCGGCCAGGTGAGCGCGCAGCTGATCGCGCGCCACTGGATCATTACCGACAGCGACGAGAAGGTTCAGGAAGTGAAGGGGCTGGGCGTGGTCGGCCATCAGCCGCTGCTCAAGCCGGGCGAGCAATTCGAATACACGAGCTGGGCGATGATCGCCACGCCCGTCGGTACCATGCGCGGCGCATACTTCTGCGTGGCGGAAGACGCCGAGCGCTTCGAAGCGCCGGTTGCCGAGTTCGTGCTGCGCATGCCGCGCACGCTGCACTGACTTCCGTTGAACCGTTCCCCGATTTCGCGGTCTGCTAGTCCTGACGTTCGTCGTGAGACACGTGCGGGGCACGCTTCTGCTTTTTCCTGCCCGACGCGGTCCACACGACGATGAAAATCAGCAGGAACAGCGCGAGCAGCGCTTCCAGACCAAACATGAGCATCGGGTATTCGTCGAGCAGATCAGACATGGCGGCATCCATCGAGAGCAAATATTGTATGCGTGTTTCCGCGCGCTTTTCCGCGCTGATGCTGGGATTAACGGCGCTGCGCGACGGTGTGCGACGCGGTTTCGGGCGCATCGGCGGCCTGATCGGCGCCGCATCGCTGGCGGCGCTGCTGGCCGCGTGCGGCGGGCCGAGCTACGTGCGCACCACGCCGCCCAAGGGTTCGCCCACGCTGCCTTCGCAGCTCGCGGCGCAGCGGCTCACTCCGGTTGCGTGGCAGCAGGTGCCCGGCTGGCAGGACGATTCGCTGATCGGAGCGACGGCCGCACTGCGCGCGAACTGCACGCGCCTTGCCCGCGAACCGCGCTGGCAGCGCGCCTGCGCGGCGGCTTCGCAACTCGACGACCTCGACGCATCCGGCGCGCGCGCGTTCTTCGAGTCGTACTTCACGCCCTACCAGTTCGCCAATAACGACGGCACGCTCGACGGCCTCGTCACCGGCTACTACGAGCCGCTGCTGCGTGGCTCGCGCACGCGTCACGGCATCTATCAGACTGCGTTGTACCGCTGGCCATCCGGCTATCGCGCGGGCGCCGCGCTGCCGCCGCGCGCGCAACTCGAACGCGCGGGTGTGCTGAACGGCAACGAACTCGTCTGGGTCGACGACCCGATCGAGGCGTTCTTCCTGCAGGTGCAGGGCTCGGGCCGCATCGTCATGGAAGACGGCAGCGTGATGCGCGTGGGCTTCGGCGGCACCAACAATCAACCATACAAGTCGATCGGCCGCTGGTTGCTCGATCGCGGCGAACTCACGCCCGCGCAGGCCACGATGCAGGGCATCAAGGCATGGGCTCGCGCGAATCCGACGCGCGTCGACGCGCTGCTCGACACCAATCCGCGCTTCGTGTTCTTCCGCGAGATGCCGTCGGGGGAAAGCTCGCCGCAGGGCGGCGCCGACGGCCCGATCGGTGCGCTCGGCGTGCCGCTCACGCCGGAGCGCTCGATCGCGGTCGATCCGTCGTCGATCCCGCTCGGGACGCCGGTGTTCCTGACGACCACGCGTCCGCTCACCAATACGCCGCTGAACCGGCTTGTGTTCGCGCAGGACACCGGGTCGGCGATCAAGGGCGGCGTGCGCGCCGACTATTTCTGGGGTCTCGGCGACGATGCCGGCGATCTCGCGGGCAAGATGAAACAGGGCGGCCGCATGTGGCTGCTGTTCCCGAACTCGTAAGCGGCGCGGTGCTTGAGTGCATGAAAAAAGCCGGCTGAATCAGCCGGCTTTTTTATTGGCTGAGCGCATCGTTTTGCGCACTCACCTGTGCTCGTTCGCGCTAATTTGCGCTCACTTGGGCCGCTTGTCGATCACGCGCTTCGCTTTGCCGACCGAACGCTCGATGCCGTTCACGTCGAGCACGTTGATCTTCGCCGTCACGCCGATCAGCGATTTGATGTCGTACGCGAGTGCCTTGGCGGCGGCATCCAGCGCGCCATAGTCGGGCGCCGTTTCCGGGCACGGCTCGCAGTTGAGCGTCATGACATCCATCGGGCCTTCCTTTGTGAGGACAATCTGATAGTGCGGGGCGAGCGCGGGCTGCTTGAGCAGCAGTTCCTCGATCTGCGTGGGGAACACGTTCACGCCGCGGATGATCAGCATGTCGTCGGAGCGACCGGTGATCTTTTCCATGCGGCGCATCGTGCGCGCCGTGCCGGGCAGAAGCCGCGTGAGGTCGCGCGTGCGATAACGCACGATCGGCAGCGCTTCCTTGGTGAGCGAGGTGAAGACAAGTTCGCCGAATTCGCCGTCGGGCAGCACTTCGCCGGTTTCCGGGTCGATGATCTCGGGGTAGAAATGGTCTTCCCAGATGGTCGGGCCATCTTGCGTTTCGGCGCACTCGGAGGCGACGCCCGGCCCCATCACTTCGGACAGACCGTAGATGTCGACGGCTTTGATGCCCATGCGCTTTTCGATGGCCGCGCGCATGTCGTTGGTCCACGGCTCCGCGCCGAAGATGCCGATGCGCAGCGACGAGCTTGCCGGGTCCATGCCCTGGCGCTCCATTTCGTCGGCGATCGCGAGCATGTAGCTCGGCGTGACCATGATGATGTCGGGCCGGAAGTCCTGAATCAGTTGCACCTGCTTTTCGGTCTGGCCGCCGCCGAACGGAATGACCGTGAGGCCCGCGCGCTCCGCGCCGTAATGCGCGCCGAGACCGCCCGTGAACAGGCCATAGCCGTAACTCACGTGCACCTTGTCGCCGCGCCGCGCGCCCGCCGCGCGCACCGAACGCGCGACCAGATTCGCCCAGGTGTCGATGTCCTTGGCGGTGTAACCGACCACGGTCGGCTTGCCGGTTGTCCCCGACGACGCATGAATGCGCGAGACCTGCTCCTGCGGCACCGCGAACATCCCGAACGGGTAGCTGTCGCGCAGATCCTTCTTGGTCGTGAACGGAAAGCGCGCGAGATCGGCGAGCGACTTGAGTTCGGAGGGGTGAACACCCGCATCGTCGAACTTGCGGCGATAGACCGGCGAGTTCTCATACGCGTGGTTCAGCGACCATTTCAGCCGTTCGAGCTGAAGCGCCGCGAGTTCGTCGCGGCTGGCCGTTTCGATAGGCTCGAGCGGCAGCGGGTTAGTCATCGATGTCTCCAGTTGCTTTAGATATGAATGCGGTGCGGGCGAGTTGGCGAGATGCGTCACGCCTCGACAGGAATCACGTTGCCGCGAATCTGCGCGGATTTGCCTCTGAACATGGCGACGGTTTCGCCGGCGCGATTCGTCACGCGGATGTCGTAGATGCCGTTGCGGCCGGACATCACCTGTTCGACGGCTTCGGCGGTGAGCTGGTCGTCGGGCTGCACGGGGCGCAGGAATTCGATCGAACAGCCGGAGGCGACCGTGTTGATGTTGTACGAGTTGCAGGCGAACGCGAAGGTCGAATCGGCCAGCGTGAAGATCAGGCCGCCGTGGCAGATCTGATGGCCGTTGAGGAATTCGGGCCGCACGGACATGCGCAGACGCGCGTAGCCGGCGCGTACCTCGAGCAATTCCATGCCGAGGGCGCGGCTGCAACCGTCAGCCTCGTACATGGCCTGCGCGGTGGCGCGGGCCAGTTCGTCGGGCGTCATGTCGCCGGGCGTGTGCGTGGAGATCGACGCGGTCATATCAACGGCCCTCGAAGCGCGGTGCGCGTTTCTCGATGAAGGCCTGCACGCCTTCCGCGTAGTCGTGGGACGCGCCCAGTTCGCGTTGCAGATCGCGTTCGAGATCGAGTTGCTGATCGAGCGTGTTGGTGACCGACGCACGCAGCGCCTCGCGCGTGGCGACGATGGCGCGCGTGGGCTGCTTCGCGAGTTGCGCGGCGAGCGCGGCAGCGGTGGCGGCGAGTTCGGCGTCGTCGGTGACTTGCCAGACGAGGCCCCAGCTTTCCGCCTTGTCGGCGCTCAGTTTGTCGCCGGTCATGGCGAGACCGAGTGCGCGCGCCATGCCCACGCGCTGCGGCAGGAACCACGTGCCGCCCGAATCGGGCACGAGGCCGATCTTCACGAAGGCCTGAATGAAGCTCGCGGAGCGCCCGGCCAGTACGAGGTCGCACGCGAGCGCGAGATTCGCGCCCGCGCCCGCCGCGGTGCCGTTGACGGCGGCGATCACGGGCATCGGCAGCGCCTGAATACGTTTGATCAGCGGATTGAAGTACTCGTCGATGAGCGCGCCGAGGTCGGTCATCGCGCCGGGCGTGAAGTCGAGGTCGGCGAGATCCTGGCCCGCGCAGAAGCCGCGGCCCGCGCCGGTGAGTACGAGCGCGCGCGCGCCGGCGCTTTCGACTTCGTCGAGTGCCGCTGCGAGCTCGCGGTGCATGGCGCGCGTGAAGCTGTTGAGCTTGTCCGGGCGGTTCAGCGTGACGGTGGCCACGCGCGTGGTTGCGTCGATCTCGACGCGGATCGCTTCAAAGGGCATCGGTCGTCTCCTCCATGCCTGCTTTTCGGGGCTTTTGGGCCCCGCCGCGCGGTGTCGCCCGGCGGGTTGCTGTGCCGCTACTGCTGTGCTGTTGCTGTGGCGATGACGAGCGCTGTCAGACGCGCTCGATGGCCAGCGCGATGCCCTGGCCGACGCCGATACACATTGTGCACAGCGCGTAGCGACCCTGCGTACGTTCGAGTTGATGCAGCGCCGTGGTCACGAGCCGCGCGCCCGATGCGCCGAGCGGGTGACCGAGCGCGATCGCGCCGCCGTTCGGGTTCACGCGCGGATCGTCGTCGGCGATGCCGAGTGCGCGCAGCACGGCGAGGCCTTGCGACGCGAACGCTTCGTTGAGCTCGATCACATCGAACTGGTCGATCGTCATGCCGAGCTGCGCCAGCAGTTTCTGCGTGGCGGGCGCGGGGCCGATGCCCATGATGCGCGGCGCGACGCCGGCGGTTGCCATGCCGAGCACGCGCGCGCGGCGGCGCAGACCATACTGGTTGGCCGCTTCCTCATTGGCCAGCAGCAGCGCGCAGGCGCCGTCGTTGACGCCCGAAGCGTTGCCCGCGGTGACCGTGCCGTCCGGCTTCACCACGCCCTTGAGCTTGCCGAGCGATTCGAGCGAGGTCTCGCGCGGATGCTCGTCGAGCGCGACGCGCACCGGATCACCTTTCTTCTGCGCAATTTCGACCGCGACGATTTCCTGCGCGAGCGTGCCGTCCTTCTGCGCGCGCGCGGCCTTTTGCTGGCTGCGTAGCGCGAAAGCGTCCTGATCGGCGCGGCTGATGCTGAATTCCTCGGCGACGTTTTCCGCCGTCTCGGGCATCGAATCGACACCATATTGCTGCTTCATCAGCTTGTTGACGAAACGCCAGCCGATGGTGGTGTCGTAAATGTTCGCCTCGCGCGCGAACGCGGACGCGGCTTTGCCCATGACGAAGGGGGCGCGCGTCATGCTTTCCACGCCGCCCGCGATCATGAGGCGCGCTTCGCCGGCCTTGATCGCGCGAGCGGCGCTGCCGACGGCGTCGAGGCCCGAGCCGCACAGGCGGTTGAGCGTGCCGCCGGGTGCTTCGGTGGGCAGACCCGCGAGCAGCGCGGCCATGCGCGCGACGTTGCGGTTGTCTTCGCCGGCCTGGTTGGCGCAGCCGTACAGGATGTCGTCGAGCGCGCGCCAGTCCACGCCGGGATTGCGCTCGACGAGCGCGCGGATGGGCACGGCGGCGAGGTCGTCGGCGCGCACGTCCTTCAGGGCGCCGCCGTAGCGGCCAAACGGGGTGCGAATCGCGTCGCAGATATAGGCTTCGGTCATCTCAGGTTCCGGCGGCACGGGTGCGGAATGCGCCCATGCCTTGCATGCTAGAGGGTCGGACAGTTGTGCGCTATTCGGCCAGATGGCCTAGGCCGTTCAGCCGACTGCAACGGGCGCCGCTTTCGGTTCAACATGAACGCGGCTCTGAACCACGCGGAAGCGGTTCGCCACGAACGCGGCGTCGGCCAGCGAGGCATTCGCGGCAGGATTCGCGCCGGTGCCGTGGAAGTCCGAGAACGCCGCCGACTGATTGACGAACACGCCGCCGGTCAGATTGATCGACAGCGCCACGCCACCGGTGATCGCCGCGTCGTGGGCGGCTTCGATCACCGCGTCGCTCGTGCTGTAGACGGAGAGCGTCAGCGCGCCGTGATCGCGCGCGGTCATGCCGGCGAGTTCGAGCGACTGGCCGGTGGAGTCGGTCGCAATCACGAACGAGATCGGGCCGAACCATTCGCGCGTGATCGTGGCGGCGTCGCGGCCCGCATCGAGTGCGAGCACGAGCGGCGTGCGCACGCGTGCGCCGGGGAACTGCGGGTGATCGAGCGTCTGGCTGTCGGCGAGCACGGTGCCCAGCTTGCGGGCTTCGTCGACGCGAGCGGTCACGCCGTTGTTCTGGATCGCGCCGAGCACTTCGACGGCACGCGCCGGATCGGCCACGAATTTCGTGACCGCGCCCGCGATCACCTGCGCGACCTGATCGAAGCTCATGTGGCCTTCGGCGGTCTCGATGCCGTCGCGCGGCACGTAGATGTTCTGCGGGGCCGTGCACATCTGGCCCGAGTAGAGCGAGAGCGAGAAGGCGATGTTGCGCGCGGCGGCCTTCAGATCGCTCACCGAGTCGATCACGATCTGGTTCACGCCGGCCTTCTCGGTGTAGACCTGGGCTTGATGCGCGTGCTGTTCGAGCCAGTCGCCGTTCTGCGTGCTGCCGGTGAAGTCGATCAGTTTGATTTCGGGGCGCACGGCGAGTTGCTGGACGAGTGCGCCGTCGTTGGGATCGGTGGCGAGCAGCGTGACGACATTCGGATCGAAGCCGGCTTCACGCAGGACTTCGCGCGCAATGCGCACCGTGATTGCGAGCGGCAGGATCGCACCCGGATGCGGCTTGACGATCACCGTGTTGCCCGTCGCCAGATCGGCGAACAGGCCCGGATAGCCGTTCCAGGTCGGGAACGTGCAGCAGCCGAGCACGAGGCCCGTGCCGCGCGGCACCACCGTGAAGCGCTTTTGCATCGCGAGCGGCGGGTTCTTGCCCTGCGGCTTTTCCCAGTGCGCATCGGTGGGAATGCGGCGCAGCTGGTCCCACGCGTAAGTCACCGCTTCGAGTGCGCGGTCCTGCGCATGCGGGCCGCCCGCCTGGAACGCCATCATGAACGCCTGACCCGTCGTGTGCATCACGCCGTAGGCAATCTCGAAACTCGCGCGGTTCAGGCGTTCGAGAATTTCGAGGCTCACGCCCACCCACGCTTTCGGGCCGGCGGCGCGCCAGTCGCGCTGGGCGTGCTGTGCAGCGTCGATCAACTGGTCGGGCGTCGACTTCGGATAGCGCGCGCCCAAGGCGAAACCGAACGGCGAAGCCTCGTTGCCGACGGTTTCGGCGCTGGCGGGCTGGTCGAGTTCGAACGTCTGATTCAGGTGCGCCTTGAACGCGGCTTCGCCATCTGCGCTGGCGGTTTCCCCGTACACTTTGGGGCTCGGCATTTCGGCGAACGGGCTCCAGTAGCCGCGCGTCTCGATGGCGGCCAACGCCTTCTGCAGCAGGCCTTCGTGCTTGTCGAAAAACGGATGTGTCATGGCTCGACTTGAATTGAGGGGTTGGATAAGGCCCGCGCCAATTAATTGACCGACCGGTTGGTTGGCAAATGTTAGCATTAGTCAAACTTCGGCGTAAAAGAAATTTTTGAGGACTTTTCTATGACAGAAGGAGGCGGTATGGGGTACGAAAACATCCTGGTCGAGACGCGCGGCAAAGTCGGTCTCGTCACGTTGAACCGGCCGAAAGCGCTGAACGCGCTCAACGACGCCTTGATGGACGAACTGGGCACGGCGCTCAAAGCGTTCGACGCGGACGAGAACATCGGCGCGATCGTTATTACGGGGAGCGAGAAGGCGTTCGCGGCGGGCGCGGACATCGGCATGATGGCGACCTATAGCTTCATGGATGTCTATAAGGGCGACTACATCACGCGCAACTGGGAGACGATCCGCTCGATCCGCAAGCCGATCATTGCGGCGGTGGCGGGTTTCGCGCTGGGCGGCGGCTGCGAGCTGGCGATGATGTGCGACATGATTTTCGCCGCCGATACGGCGAAGTTCGGTCAGCCGGAGATCAAGCTAGGCGTGATTCCGGGCGCGGGCGGGACGCAGCGTCTACCGCGCGCGGTATCGAAGGCGAAAGCGATGGATCTGTGTCTGACGGCGCGCATGATGGATGCGGCGGAAGCGGAGCGTGCGGGACTCGTGTCGCGCGTGATTGCGGCGGCCGATCTGCTCAACGAAGCGATTGCGGCTGCGACGACGATCTGCGAATACTCGCTACCCGCGGTGATGATGGCCAAGGAGGCGGTGAACCGCGCTTACGAGACGACGTTGGCCGAAGGCGTGCACTTCGAGCGTCGGCTTTTCCATTCGCTGTTTGCGACGGAAGATCAGAAGGAGGGGATGGCGGCGTTCGTGGAGAAGCGCAAACCCGCGTTCAAGAACAAGTAAGGGTGGGTGGCAAGCAGTTTGGCGCCCCAGTTTGGCGCCCGATTGGGTCCGGTGGCGGAATTATTTTCCGCCACCCCTTGCGCCTGGCCTCAGGGGGCGCTAAGATTCGCCCCCTTCGCTGCACGCAACAAGCAACACGCCGCAGCGAAGCCCGCGACGAAACCAGCGGGTTCGCAGGATCAACAAGCTTTTAAACGGTAACATAAAAAAAGATGTTGACGAAACGAAAAAGAGACTTCATAATCTCGTTTCTCTGCTGCTGACGCAGCAACGCAGCAAACGCCGGGTAGTAACAGCGCACTACGGTGC
>NZ_FNZM01000035.1 GCF_900109265.1 Paraburkholderia tropica | reverse complement strand
ATCGGCACGACCGGGCCGAAGGTTTCTT
This sequence comes from Paraburkholderia tropica, assembly GCF_900109265.1. Taxonomy (GTDB): domain Bacteria; phylum Pseudomonadota; class Gammaproteobacteria; order Burkholderiales; family Burkholderiaceae; genus Paraburkholderia; species Paraburkholderia tropica. Next base: position 43,730 of record NZ_FNZM01000035.1, on the reverse strand, counting down.
CGCACGAGCAGTCCATCGACGGCGTCGCGTCGATCAGCACGGTCGGCGCGAAATAGTTCGCCGAGGCGCACTGTTCCGACTGCACGCGCGTGCCGCCCACGATCACTTTCGCGCCGTTTTCCACGGCATTGCGCACGTGGCGCTCGATCTTGTCGACCGCGCGCGCGTTGATCATCGGGCCGATCTGCGAGGCGGCGTTGGTGGCCGGACCGACGACGAGCGCGCCCACGCGCGCGGCCAGTTTCGCGACGAAGGCGTCATGCACGCCCGCCTGCACGTAGACGCGGTTCGGGCACACGCAGGTCTGTCCGCCGTTGCGGAACTTCGAGATCATCAGGCCTTCGACGGCGGCGTCGAGATCGGCATCGTCGAACACGATGAATGGTGCGTTGCCGCCGAGTTCGAGCGAGAGCTTCTTGAGCGTGTCGGCGCTGCGGCGCGCGAGATGCTTGCCCACGGGCGTCGATCCGGTGAAGGTGATCTTGCGCACGCGCGCGTCGTCGAGCCAGACGTCGACCACGGCGGGCGTGTTTTCGCGCGAGGCGGTGACGATGTTCAGCACGCCCGCAGGCACGCCGGCTTCTTCGGCTAGCTTGACCAGCGCGAGCGACGTGAGCGGCGTGTCTTCGGCGGGTTTGCAGACGACCGTGCAACCGGCGGCGAGTGCGGGCGCGATCTTGCGGGCGATCATCGCGGCCGGGAAATTCCACGGCGTGACCGCGGCGATCACGCCGACCGGTTCGCGCAGCGCATACATGCGGCGGCCCGGCACGGGCGCGGGAATGATGTCGCCGTTCGTGCGCGTGGCTTCTTCGGCGAACCATTCGACGTAGCTCGCCGCGTACAGCACTTCGCCCTTGCCTTCGGCGAGCGGCTTGCCCTGTTCGCGCGAAATCAGTTTGCCGAGGTCTTCGGTGTGCGCGACGATCAGATCGTTCCAGCGCTTGATGATCGCGGCGCGCTGCTTCGCCGGGACCTTGCGCCATGTGGCGAATGCGTTGTGCGCGGCGTCCACGGCGCGCTTCGCGTCTTGTGCGCCGCTGTTGGGGACTTGCGTGAACACGGCGTCGGTGGCCGGATCGCTGACCGGGAACGTGCTGCCGTCGACGGCTTCCACCCAGGCGCCGTCGATGTAATTGCGGCCCGGGAGCAGGGAATCGCTATCAAGACTAAAGGGCATTTCGTAATCCTGAACATAAAGTGCTCCCATGACGACCATGGTTGCATCAGCGGAGCAATGTGTGTTGTGTGTATCTGGAGCATACGGCGGGCCAATTCGTGTTGAATCCCCGGCCTGCTGGTATGCAATTACCAAGGCCACGCGACGGTTCGCCCCTTTCCGCTTGATATGGCGCTTTGGTAAACCAGACGTGCAACCGTGAGATCCTGTAAGGCGAGTCCGGTCATGTCGAAGACAGTAATGTCACTGTATTCGCGCTGGAACGGTACCTTGCCGACGAGCACATCGCCGATCTCGGTGCATTGAATGCCGCTAACCCATTGGCACTCGCCGATCGACTGTGCCTGTTGCCTGTCGTCAACGAAAACGCGTGCGCGTTCCAGCACGTTGGGCGGCAATTCGCGCTTTCCGGCTGTGTCAGCGCCAACACAGGTGAGGTGCGTACCGGCTTGCATTGCCGTCGAATCGAACAGCTGCTGGCGACCCGGCGTAGCGGTGATGACGACGTCGCTCAATGCGACGGCATCGTTGCGGTCTCTTGCTACGCGAATCGTGCATCGGTCACGGAATTGAGCCTCGAAGCCATGTTCCGGCTCGCCAGACGCACTTACGTATTGAACGTCGTGCAGATTCGGCAGGGTGCTGAGTGCGTACGTAAGCTGGATGTGAGCCTGGACGCCGGTGCCAAACAGGCAAAGCCGCTCGCTGTCTTCTCGCGCGAAGGTTTTCAGGCCCAATGCACCCGCAGCACCAGTGCGGGCAGTCGTGATTGCGTTGCCGTCCAGAATGACTTGTGGCCGACCTGTCGCGGGATTGATCAGAAGAATTGTTGCCTGATGCGGTTCGCTCCCTGTTTGACGATTGGATGGCCAAAACCCCGCCGCCTTGAAGCCGAGGAGGTTCTGGCCAGCAACATCTCCCGCCTTGATCCCGAAGACACCTCCCGTATGCAGCTTTTCTCGAATGACCGGAAAAACACGGCCGGCACCCTGACTGTGAAGAACAAAGGCCTCGCGGACGGCGCCAAGTACGTCTTCAGTTTGCAAAGCGAATTCGACCGATTCGTTGTCCAGCAGAAGGAGTTGCGCGTAGGCATCCATAGTTCTAGAGATTTAACGAGAAAATAGCGTGTATCGAATTGGTCTGACCAGACCGTATTCCCGTGCGTTTACTGCTATTTACCAGCCGTGAAAACGCGGCCACGTTTGCAATTCGCCGTCCGGCTTGACCGCGATATAGTCGGGGTACTGTGCACCGGTGGCGCAAGCGTGATTCGGCAGGATGCGCAGTCGCGTTCCGATCGGGAAGTGCTTTTCAATATCGTGATCAGGCGTACCAACATGCGAGATGATTCCGTGTTCCTGGTTTGCCCCCGACATCAGGTAGCTGTCCAGTACCTCGCCCTGCTCGTTGCAGACGAGACCGTATCCAAAATCTTGCTTTTGCTTTTGCGTGCCACGATCCCGGCTCATCGCCATCCACCCCGCGTCGACGATCACCCAACCTTTCTCGGCCTGGTGGCCAATCACCGTGGTGAGTACACTGAGCGCGATCTCGGACGTTTCATTAACGCCGACGTTGTGCATGACAAGATCGAAGAACACGTAAACACCGGCTCGCACCTCGGTCACTCCTTCGAGATGTCCGGCGGCGAGTGCAGTAGGGGTGGAGCCAATGCTCACGACTTCGCACGGCAAGCCTGCTTCACGCAGGCGCTGCGCCGCTCGCACGGTGCCAGCACGCTCCTGCTCAGCAATGTGTGCAAGCGCTTCCGGCGTGTCGTATTCATAGCTCGATCCTGCGTGTGCAATCACCCCACCCAGGTGCATCCCGCCTTCCACCAGGGCGGTTGCGACAGATATGAGCGTTGCGTCTTCGGGGGGGATGCCGGAGCGGTGACCATCGACGTCAATCTCGATCCAGATCTCGAATGCTTCACTGTGCTCTTGACCAAAGGCGACGATCGCTTCTGCGCTGGCGACGCTGTCCGTGACAAGTTTCAGATCGCAGCCTGCGCGTCGTAGCGCGAGTGCCTGAGGCAGCTTTCCCGGTGCGATACCCACCGCATAGACAACGTCACTAATGCCAGCTGCAAAGAATTGCTCGGCTTCCTTGAGCGTGGATACGGTAATGCCGCACGCGCCCGCCTCGAGCTGCGCACGTACGACGGGTTCGCATTTGGTGGTCTTGACGTGCGGCCGGAACGCGACGCCTAGCGCGTCAAGGCGCTGTTGCATGCGCGCAATATTGTGGTTCATGCGCGCGACGTCGATCAGGGCGGCCGGCGTGTTCAACGACTGCAGATTCAAAATTCGACTCCTTGCGAGATACCGGCGCACAGCGTTGGGCAACGGAGCTGCGCAGCCTGGATGGAGTTCCCACTATAGGAGTCGGTTTTCAGCTTGTGTTTAACGGACGATAAACCGATCGTTAAACCGGATTAACGCCTGCCGGCTGTCTCCAGGGCGGAGGATCGAGGGCCCGCTTCGCGGCGTCGAGGAATAATCGCTGACGGTTCGTCACGCCGTGACGCGAAGGCAGTAGCGCCATGATCGGTGCCGGCTCCAGCCTCCATGCGGGAAGCACTCGGACCAGCTTGCCGGAGGCGATCAAACGTGCAGCATCCCATTCCGAGCGTTCGATAATGCCGAGGCCGGCAGTCGCCCAGTCGCTGATTACAGTGCCGTCGTTCGACGAAAGTGCCCCTGACAGTCTCACCGTGATTCCCTTGGCGCCGGGCTTGTGTGAGTCGCCCGCGGGCATAAAGCGCAGGCGCGTTACGTCCTCATCGTTCTCGCGAAGTGTCAGGCATTCGTAGTGTGAAAGGTCAGCTGGATGGTCCAGGCGATCAATTCGCTTCGCGTATGCGGGACTCGCACACAGGAAGCGTTCGTTTGGTGCGAGGAAATGGCCGACCCACGATGACGATTTGGCTGCACCGATCGACAACACGATGTCCGCGCCCGAGGCGGCAGATAGCGGACTCTCCGCAAGAATCAGTGAAACCTCCAGCTTGGGATGCGTGAGATGCATTTCACGAAGGAGGGGCGCAATGTGGGTACGGCCGAACCCGAATGGCGCGACTACACGCAAATGTCCGCTGACGCTTCCCGATTGCTCAGCTACGCGGGACGCAATCGACTCGATCCTCTCCAGCAGCTCGATAGATTCTTCGAGTAACTTCAGGCCTTCGTCGGTAAGGGTAACGCCGCGTGCTTCGCGCACGGCCAGGCGCAAGCCGAGGCGTTCCTCCATGCGTTGCAGGCGTACCGACACGGCCGGCGGTGTGAGGTTAAGCAGGCGCGCGGCAGCGGCGAGCGAACGGGATGCCCCCAGTGCCCGAAACAGCCGCATGTCGTCAAGTTCGATCATTAAATGGCCCTAAATCATACGTTCAATAGATATTAAACACGCCAAAAATCCCGCCCCGTATCGTGTGCTGCGAGCCGGAACGATGGCTGTCCTGCCCGCGAGCAGCGCCAAGGCGGCGCGTTCTCACTGACTGAGACGGCCGCAGCACCGTCAGAGGCCGCTCATAGGGGCCCGAAGCAATGCTGGTGGCATCGCCCAGCCCCGATGATCGGCGCAGACTGGATCTTCGGTCATTAAATTTTTCTTAATGCGATGTTAGTCGGCGATTAATTGATATTTATTTTGATCGCGGATAATCGATTCAACGGTGGTGCCAGCCGTACCCCGGCAGGCGCCCGGGAAGAGATCGCATCGCAACGACAATCATTAAGGTGTACGTATGAATATTAAGGCGACTGAAAGCTCCATGCAGAAAGCGTCGACAACGACCCCGAACTACAGACTGATGACGTCGGCGGACATCCCCACCGCACATGCGATGTCGCTCGCAGTGTCGTGGCCCCATCGTCCCGAGGACTGGCAGTTCGCACTGGATGCCGGCACCGGCTTCGTCGCGGAACTGGATGGCGACGTGATCGGTACTGCACTTTGCTGGAAGCATGGGCCAGAGCGTGCTTCTCTGGGTCTCGTAATCGTGTCCGACGCATATCAGGGGCGGGGCATTGGCCGCACGCTCATGGAGATGCTGCTGAAAGAGGTGGGTGAGCGCGTAACGTTTTTGCACGCGACACCGGCCGGACAGCCGCTCTATGAAAAGCTGGGTTTCAGCGTCTGCGGTCTGTTGAACCAGCATCAGGGTCGAGTGACGGAGACTGTCCCCGTCGTTTTGCCGGATAACCTGCGACTTCGTGATGCCCAACCCGGCGACGTTTCGGTGCTCTCCGCGCTCGCGGCGAGTGCAACTGGTCTCGAACGCGCCGCAATGCTTGCCGCATTGTTCCAGGTTGGCACGGGCGTTGTGCTGGAGCGTGACGGCGCGATTATCGGCTTCTCTGTTTTCCGTAGTTTTGGGCGCGGCTACGTGATCGGGCCGGTTATCGCGACGAACTCGGAGGACGACCTGCATGCGAAGGCGCTAATCGGCTACTGGCTGGCAGGGCGTGAGAACGAGTACATCCGGGTTGACGTACCCGACGGATCGAGTGTCGACGATTGGCTGGCCGAGCAGGGGCTGCCGTGCGTCGACTCTGTCGTCAAGATGGTACGCAATGCTCCCGCAGACGCACATCGCCGTGCTCCGCATCCTGATCTTCGCTGGTACGGGCTGATCACTCAAGCGATGTTCTGACCGATAACGCGGTGGCGACGCTCGCCTGCGTGGAGCGGGCTGCGTCGTCACGTGGATCGTTGCTTTGCATGGCAGTCAGCGATTCGACCCAGTGAATACACGAGGAGTGATGGGCATGACCGAGCAGGAAAAAACAACGGGTGGCGTGACGCGACGCGACATGCTGAGACTGATGACGGCGGGCGGCGCTGCGATGGCGGGAGGCGGTTGGATTGGCACTGCATCGCGCGCATTCGCAGCGCCTGCGCCAAAGAAAGGAGGCTCGATCCGAGTCGCCTATGACACGTCGTCGACCGCCGATACGCTGGATCCGGCAAAGGCGTCAACCGGTTCCGACTACATCCGCTGCTTCACGTTCTATAGCAGCCTGACGACTCTCGACGGTACGCTGACGCCGCAGATGAATCTCGCGCGCAGCGTCGAGTCGCGCGACGGACGTGTCTGGATGATCAAGCTTCGTCCCGGTGTGACCTTTCATGATGGCAAGTCGTTGACGCCGGCTGACGTGGTGTTTTCACTGATGCGGCACAAGGATCCGAATACCGCATCGAAAATCAAGGTGCTCGCCGAGCAGTTTACCGAAGCAAAGCAGACCGGGCCCGACGAAGTCACATTGACTCTGGATTCGGCGAATGCTGATCTGCCGGTCATTCTGGCGACGCCGCAGTTGGTCATTGTGAAAGCGGGCTCGACCAACTTTACGACTGCGGTTGGCACGGGTCCGTATCGGTTGAAGTCCTTCAAGCCCGGCGTGTCGACCGTCGGTGTGCGCAACGAGAGCTACTGGAAAACTGGCGCAGGCCCTTACCTCGATCAGATTGAGTTGATCGGCATTAGCGATGACGCCGCGCGCGTGAACGCGCTCCTCGCTGGCGACGTGCATCTGATCAATTCGGTGAATCCCCGTCAGACGCGACGTATCAGTTCGACGACCGGCTATGCGATGAAGGAAACGAAGTCCGGGCTGTACACCGACCTGATTATGCGTCGCGACAACCCTCTGACGGGCAACCCGGATTTCGTGCAGGGCATGAAATTCCTGTTCGACCGGGAGCAGCTGCGTAGCGCGGTTTTTCAGGGGTATGCGGTGGTTGGCAATGATCAGCCGATCCAGCCGGGTCATCGCTATTTCAATGCGTCACTGCCGCAGCGTCCCTACGATCCGGACAAGGCAAAGTTTCACTTCCAGAAGGCTGGTGCTGTGGGTATCGCCCTGCCGCCAATGTATGCGACGACCGACGCAAATGGCTCGATCGAGATGGCAGAGCTTTTGCAGCAGGCCGGCGCGAAGATCGGTGTGAACCTGAGCGTGAACCGCGTGCCGTCCGACGGGTATTGGTCGAATCACTGGATGAAGCATCCCCTGGGCTTCGGAAACGTGAATCCACGTGCCAGTGCTGACGTGCTGTTCAGCCAGTTCTTCAAATCCAACGCGCCGTGGAATGAGTCCGGGTGGAACAGCCCCAAGTTCGACCAGTTGCTCGCCGCGGCGCGCTCGGAGACGGATGAAGCGAAGCGCAAGCAGATGTACGGTGACATGCAGGTAATCGTATCGGAGCAGTGTGGCATTGGGATACCCGCTTTCCTGAGCTTCCTCGATGCGTATGACACGCGTCTGCAGGGACTCGGCTCGATTCCGACAGGCGCGATGATGGGTGGTGCGTTCGCTGAATACGTTTGGTGGAATGCGTGATGCAATGCCGGACGCACCCGGCATCGCCAGGTGTGCATATGGCACGCACGGTGACCGCTCACGCGTCCGGTGATGAAGCGAACGGGGATTCGCATTCTTGCGTCCCCGTACGCGGGATTGACGGAGGTAGCAAATGAATCGCGGCATGGCGATATTGATTACGCAGCGGGTTGGGGCGGCGCTTCTAACCTTGCTATTGGTGTCGGCGATCATCTTCGTGATCACGAACCTGTTGCCCGGCGATGCAGCGCAGGCGGCCCTCGGCCAGTCGGCTACGCCGGAAACGGTCGCGGCGCTCCGGCATCAGCTCGGACTCGACCAGCCGGCATGGCTGCGTTACGTGCATTGGCTGAACGCGCTGGCCCACGGTGACTTTGGCATGTCGTCGTCGAGTAACCTGCCGGTCGCGCAGCTGATTGAGTCTCGCTTGCCGAAGTCGCTACAACTCACATGGATTACCGCGCTGGTGTCGGTGCCGATTGCCGTGACTGGTGGCATCGTCGCCGCGGTCAACCGAGACTCCTGGATCGATCGGGTGATCAGTCTTGGCACGCTTTCGCTGATCGCAACTCCGGAATTCCTGATTGCGACCGTTGCTGTTCTCGTGCTTGCGGTCAAGCTGCACTGGCTATCCGCTCTGTCGTACGGCGGGGAAATCGACAGTCTGCACGATTTGCTACGCGCCTATGCAATGCCGGTTATGACGCTGTGTGCCGTAGTGATTGCGCAGATGGCGCGGATGACACGCGCAGCCGTTCTTGAGCAACTGAACGCTTCGTATGTCGAGATGGCACTGCTAAAAGGCGCTCGCCCGGCGCGCCTGATCCTGAGACACGCACTTCCCAATGCAATTGGGCCGATTGCCAATGCAATTGCGTTGAGCTTGTCCTATCTGTTAGGCGGCGTGATCGTTGTCGAGACGATTTTCAACTACCCCGGGCTCGCAAGCCTGATGGTCGACGCGGTAAGCAACCGCGATCTCGCGCTGGTTCAGGCTTGCACACTGCTGTTCTGCTCCGGCTACCTGCTACTGGTCCTGTTCGCGGACCTGTGCGCGATCCTTTCCAATCCGAGGCTGCGGACATGATGTTCTCCCGAATTCGTTCAGATCATGCAGGCGCCGCCGTCGCACGCCCACCTTTGTCCGTTTTTCGCCGCGTCGCCAGCGTGCGTCTGTCGATCGGTGGTTGGTTAGGCGCAGTGCTGGTCGCACTTGCGCTTTTCGTTGCGCTGTTCGCGCCATGGCTTGCGCCGCATCAGGTAGGCACGATCGTCTCCCAGGACCTGTACGGTCCGATCAGCGTGAAGACCCCGCTGGGCACAGACTACCTCGGGCGGGACATGCTGAGCCGGATTATTGAAGGCACACGCCTGACAGTGCTGCTCGCGCTCGCGTCGGCACTGTTGTCGGCGATCGTCGGGACGCTGCTCGGGTTGCTCGCTGCCGTTTCGGGTCCGGCCGTCGACGAACCGCTGAGCCGTCTGCTTGATGCCTTCACGTCGATCCCGTCGAAGATGTTCGCGCTAATGTTCGTCGCTGCGCTTGGTTCGTCGTTGACCCTGCTGGTGCTGACTGCTGCGGTCAGCTACATGCCGGGCTCGTACCGCATTGCACGTGCACTGGCTGTGAACATCGGTACGTCTGAGTACGTGCAGGTCGCACGATCGCGTGGCGAAGGTGTGCTGTACATCGCGTGCACCGAGATGCTGCCGAACATGATTCATCCGATGCTGACCGATACAGGGCTGCGTTTCACATTTATCGTACTGCTGCTGAGCAGCCTGAGTTTTCTCGGCCTTGGCGTGCAGCCTCCGTATGCGGATCTGGGCTCGCTGGTACGCGAGAACATGACAGGGCTGGGGGAAGGTACACCAGTCGTGATCTTTCCGGCGCTGGCGATTGCGATGCTGACTATCGGCGTCAATCTACTGGTCGATGGTTTGCCGCGACGCGGCCGTCGCATGGCTAAGAAATCGGGAGGTCGGGCATGACTACCACGAAGCGTGATGCAGGTGTCCACGTGCAGGTGCGCGGACTGCGCGTTGTTGGCAGCCGCCCCGGAGAACCTGACACGACGATCGTACATGGCATTGATCTTGATATCGCGCGCGGTGAAATACTGGCGCTCATCGGCGAGTCCGGCTCAGGCAAGACGACGATCGCGCTGTCGCTGATGGGGCATGCGCGCGGGGGCTGCCGGATTGCAGGGGGCACGGTACGCGTCGGCAACACTGATGTTCTTGCGCTCAGTGCCCGTGAGCTTGCCGCGCTGCGCGGACGGCGCGTGGCCTACATTGCGCAAAGCGCCGCCGCAGCCTTCAATCCGTCGCGAACGATTCTCGACCAGGTGATCGAAAGTGCTTTGATCCACCACACGATGTCGAAGGCCGCAGCTCAGGCAAAGGCGATTGAGCTGTTTCGTGCGCTTGCGCTGCCGCAACCGGAAACGATTGGTCGGCGGTATCCGCACCAGGTATCGGGTGGGCAATTGCAGCGACTGATGGCCGCGATGGCGCTGATCACCGATCCCGAAGTGGTTATCCTCGATGAGCCGACCACAGCGCTGGACGTGACCACCCAGGTCGATGTGCTGCGTGCATTTCGCACTGTCATTCGCGAGCGCGGCATGACAGCCGTGTATGTGTCGCACGATCTGGCAGTGGTCGGCCAGATGGCGGATCGCATCGCGGTACTTAGCGAAGGCGTTGTTCGCGAGATCGGCGCAACGGCGCAGATTCTACAGGCCCCCGAGCATCCCTACACGCAGAGCCTTGTTGCGGCGGTCACGCCGACAGATCTCCCTGCGCGTGAGCGTACGACCGACACGACGGATGCACCATTGCTCGAAATCCGTCGCGTTGCAGCGGGCTATGGGCGTCGCGACGCAAAGGGATGGCCGGAAAAGATGATCCTCAACGATATCGACCTGACAATCCGTCGGGGAGAAACGGTCGGAGTGATCGGCGAATCGGGTTCTGGCAAGTCGACGCTTGCGAAGGTGATCGCGGGGCTCGTGCCGTCGTGCGGGGGGAGCGTGCTGCTCAATGGAGATCCGCTCCCGCGTGGCCTGCACGGGCGAACGCGCGATCAGTTCCGGCGCATCCAGATCGTATTCCAGAACGCGGATACTGCGCTGAATCCCGTGCACACGGTTGAACGCACGCTCGCGCGGCCACTCGCGTTCTATCACGGATTAAAGGGGGAGCGTGCGAGGCGCCGGGTGGCGGAACTGCTGGAACTGGTGAAGCTGCCGTCATCCATCGCGCAGCGTCGCACGACCGAGCTGTCGGGTGGTCAGAAGCAGCGCGTCAATCTCGCTCGCGCGCTCGCAGCCGAACCCGATCTGATCCTGTGCGATGAGGTGACTTCGGCGCTGGATACCGTAGTCGGCGCGGCAATCCTCGATCTACTGCGAGATCTGCAACGCCAACTGGGCGTCTCGTATCTGTTCATCACGCACGACATCGCGAAGGTCCGCGCGATCAGTGACGACATTGTCGTGCTCTACGCAGGGCATCGTGTCGAATCGGGGGATCGGCACGCACTGTCGGCACCACCTCTGCACCCGTATTCGCATCTGCTGGTGTCGTCGGCACCCGAGCCTCGTGAAGGCTGGCTCGATGAGGCGAGCGAACGCTGCCATCGGCCGCTCGCGCCGATTGGCGACGTCGCGTCGGACCCCGACCTCTGCACGTTCCTGGCACGGTGTGCTTTGCGGGTGGACGGCGTTTGCAACCGGACGGCGCCGTCACTGCGGACCTTCGGAAATGGCGCGCAGGTGCTGTGTCATCGTACGGAGGCGGATCTCGCTTTGCTGCAGGCGGAAGCCGCACCGGCGCTCTGAGCCTGTGGCACGAAATCCTGTGCGGGCACGAATGGGGCGTTGTGGGTCAGTGCGGTGGTCGATGCTGTTTAGCCGCGCGCTGGCTTGCGTCTGCACGATATCGAGACTTGCCAGCCGCTGATCGCAGATACGGCTCGTGACTGGCCGGCCTTGTGCGGGCCGCTTCACTTCAACGATAAAGGTTCGAACCCAGCGGTTTCAATCTGCGTGTAGCTGCGAAGAGCATTAAATCTTCTTTAACGCTGGCTTTATTGATCGTTCAACAAAGCCCGTATGCGCTACTCGATAATCAGTCCAACGAATTTCATGAAGCCAGATATCAAAGGAGTTTTTAGACCATGCGCGTACCGCTGACCCGGATCGACGCTAACGACCCGCTGCCGACCCACGCCGATGTCGTTGTAATTGGCGCGGGGATCGTCGGCGTATTCACTGCGTGGTTTCTTGCGAAGCGCGGGATGAAGGTCGCCCTCGTGGAGAAGGGCCTTGTCGGCGGCGAGCAGTCCAGTCGCAACTGGGGCTGGGTGCGTCAGCAGAACCGCGATGCGCGTGAATTGCCGATCGCGACTGAAAGCCTGCGACTCTGGGAGCAGTTCGAGGCCGAATCCGGCGAGACGACCGGTTTTCGCCGCGGCGGCCTGCTGTATCTGAGCAATGACGAAGCCGAACTCGCCCGCTGGGCACGCTGGTGCGATTTTGCGCGCTCGGCAGGTGTAAGGACAGAGGTGTTCGGTAGCCGCGAAGCGAGGTCGCGTGGTGAAGCGACGGGCCGTGACTGGAAAGGGGGCGTGTTTGCGCCAACCGATGGCACGGCTGATCCAGGCCGCGCAGCGCCCGCAGTCGCAGCGGCGATACGCAAACTTGGTGGCTCGGTCCACCAGAACTGTGCTGCGCGCGGCATTGAAACATCGGGTGGACGTGTCTCAGCGGTAGTCACGGAGCACGGCACGATTCGCACGCCTATCGCGGTGCTCTCTGGTGGCGCCTGGGCGTCGACTTTTTGCCGGCAGCTCGGCATCCGGTTTCCCCAGGCCACGATCCGGGCATCGGTTGCCGCTGTATCGCTGCCAACCGGCTCGCTGCCGGATGCGCTGCACACGTCGGGCATTACGATAACGCGACGGGGCGACGCGACCTATACGCTCGCAATCAGCGGTATCGCGCGCTTTGATCCCACTTGGCAGAAGGTGCGGTATTCACGGGACTTCCTGCCGATGTTTTCCTCCCGCTGGCGCAGTCTCAGCTTTGGCACGTTCGAGGGTGTCCGTTCCGGTCACGAGAGCAGCGCTCGGTGGCGGCTCGACGAGCCGACGCCAATGGAGCGTATGCGTGTGCTTGACCCAAGCGTTGACGAGCCGACTGTCGCGGAAATCCGTCGCCGTGCTGCGGCGTTGTGTCCGGCGATCGCTGCCGCACCTGTTGCTGGTGCGTGGGCTGGCTATATCGACATGACGCCGGATGGTGTGCCGGTGATTGGTGAATCGGCTCAAATTCCAGGGTTTGTGTTCGCAGCGGGGCTTAGCGGCCATGGCTTCGGTATTGGGCCTGGTGTCGGCCACCTCACCGCCGATATCGTCAGCGGCGCTACGCCGATTGTCGATCCGCAGCCCTATCAGCACGCAAGGTTCGAGCAATCCGTCTGGGGCAAGGTTGCCGATTTCTAAGCAGCACCCGCGAGACAATTCGCCAAATTTTTCGATTGCATGACCGGTATCTGGCTCTTTTGCACTGATGCCGACACATCCACACTGAGGATTCGCAGATGACAACGCTTCGCCCGAAATACATTACCTTCGATTGCCACGGCACGCTTATCCACTTCGAGATGAACGAAGCGGCTCACGCACTGTACGGGGCGCGCCTGGCGCCGGACCAGATGGCGCGCTTTTGCAAGGTGTTTTCCGCGTACCGTCTGGATGAGGCGATGGGCGACTGGAAACCGTATGCGCAGATCGTTCACAACGCGCTGGAGCGCGCGGCAAGAGCCTTCTCGCTGCCGTTCCGTCCTGAGGACGCACTGGCGATCTACGAAAGCATCCCGACATGGGGCCCGCACCCGGATGTGCCGGCAGGTCTCGCAAAAGTCGCGAAGGAGATTCCGCTGGTGATCCTGACGAATTCGATGGACGCGCAGATCCAAAGCAACGTCGCAAAGCTCGGTGCGCCGTTTCACGCAGTGCTGACGGCACAGCAAGCCGGTGCCTACAAGCCGCGGCTGCGTGCGTTCGAGTACATGTTCGACACCCTGGGGTGCGGTCCGGAAGACATCCTGCACGTCTCGTCTTCGTTCCGCTACGACCTGATGTCGGCGCACGACATGGGTGTGAAGCACAAGGTGTTCGTCAATCGCGGCCACGAGCCGGTGAATCCGTTCTACGAGAACATCGAGATCCGCGATATTTCTGGCCTCGCCGGCGTCGTCGGTCTGTAATGCACGCAATGCCGATGCGGCGCGCAGTCGTGCGCTGACGCACCGGCATTGTCTGTTCTGCGCAAGGAAATCCTGATGCAATTCTCATCATACTGGCTGGACACATCGGAGCCGTTCGTATCGCGCTCGGTGGGGCTACCTGTCGATTCGTGCGACGTGGTGGTCGTGGGCGGAGGCATCACTGGTACGACTGCCGCGCTCGCGCTCGCGAAGAAGGGCGCGAGCGTGGTCGTGTGCGAAGCTGGCACGGTTGGTCAGGCTGCGTCAGGCCGCAATGGTGGCATGTGCAATAACGGATTCGCGCAGGATTACGGAACGATGTCGACGCTGATCGGTGTCGAACGCGCGAACGAGTTGTACCGCGCGTTTGATGCTGGTGTCGACACGGTTGAGCGGCTCGTGCGCGAGGAATCCATTGACTGTGACTTTGCGCGTACCGGCAAGCTGAAGCTCGCGGCGAAGCCCGCACACTTTGACAAGCTCGCGCGTAGCCACGAGCTGCTGGCTGCGCACGTTGATCCTGACACTCGCATCCTGACGCGCGCTGAGTTACGCGACGAGATTGGCTCCGACCGTTATTGCGGTGGCTTGATCTTCGGCAAGAGCGCAGGGATGCACGTTGGCCGCTATGTGCGTGGCCTCGCGCGTGCAGCCGAAGCGCGTGGCGTCCACATTCTTGAGCACAATCCGGTGCTTGCACTCAACCGGGAGCCTGGCGGTGCATACAGGATCGGCACGCCGCGCGGAGAGATCCGTGCAAAGCAGGTGCTGCTCGCGAGCGGCATCTCCCAGGTCGGTCCGTTTGGCTGGATCCGTCGACGCATCGTGCCGGTCGGCGCGTTTCTGATCGTGACGGAAAAACTGCCAGTCGAAGTGCTTGACCGGCTGTTGCCTCGTCGTCGAATGGCGACAGACACGAAGAATTTCGTCAACTTCTTCCGCACCACGCCGGACAACCGGCTGCTGTTTGGTGGCCGCGCGCAATTCGCGGTGTCGAGCCCCAGCGCTGACGGAAAAAGTGGTCAGATCCTGCGGCAACAACTCGCGAGCGTGTTCCCTGAACTGGCTGATACCCGTATCGATTATTGCTGGGGCGGGATGGTCGACATGACAAAGAACCGGCTGCCGCGCGCCGGGCAGCGGGACGGCATTTACTACTCGATGGGCTACAGCGGTCACGGTACCCAGATGTCGACGCTGATGGGCACTCGCATGGCGGACATCATGGACGGCCGTACGGACCTGAATCCGTGGAAGGATTTTTCTTGGCCAGCGATCCCTGGCCACTTCGGCAAGCCGTGGTTCCTGCCAATCGTTGGAGCCTGGTACCGATACAAGGACGCAACGCAATGACAACACCGCTGGAATCACCTCTCGATCAGCTGCGCCGCACAGGGCATCTCAGCCGTATTTTTATCGACGGTGAATGGACGACGCCCGCCGGGGCGGAAAGTGTACCGGTCGTCTGTCCGTCGACCGGTGAGACGCTGGCCGAATTGCCGCTCGGCGATGCCTCCGATGTTGATCGCGCGGTGCAAGCCGCGCGTCGCGCATTCACAAGCTGGTCTGGCACGTCCCCTGACGAACGGGCAGTGTATCTCGCGCGACTGCATGCGTTGATGCTGGCGCGTGCTGAGATTTTTGCTCAGGCGCTCACGACCGAAATGGGTGCACCGATTGCTTATGCACGCGGCGCACACGTGCCGCTCGCGGCCGAACATTTGCGCGTGGCGCGCGACAATCTCGTCGACTATCCGTTTCGCAGGCAGCGCGGTGCGACTGCAGTAGTGCGCGAGGCGATTGGCGTCTGCGCGCTGATTACACCGTGGAACTGGCCGATCTACCAGATCACGGCCAAGGTCGGGCCGGCGCTTGCGGCTGGGTGCACGGTCGTGCTCAAGCCGAGCGAACTCTCCCCGCTGTCCGCGCTTCTGTTCGCCCAGATCGTGGAGGCCGCTGGTCTGCCTGCCGGGGTGTTCAATCTGGTGAATGGCACTGGCCCTGAAGTGGGCGAACGACTTGCCGCGCACGACCAGGTCGACATGGTGTCCATCACCGGCTCTACGCGTGCCGGCGTACTGGTCGCGCAGGCAGCCGCACCCACCGTCAAACGGGTCGCACAGGAGCTTGGCGGCAAGTCTCCTAATGTCGTCCTGCCGGATGCAGATCTGCAACGCGCCGTATCGCTCGGCGTCGCAGCTGCATTCCGTAACATGGGGCAGTCTTGCAGTGCGCCCACACGCATGATCGTGCCACGCGCGCTCCTGCCTGCGGTTGAAGAGCTGGCTATTGCAGCCGTCGAGGCCATGGTCGTGGGAGACCCGTTCTCCGACGGCACGACACACGGTCCACTGGCGAATCGTGCGCAGTTCGAGCGCGTGCAGACGATGATCGGGGCGGGCATCGAGGAAGGGGCAAAGCTGCTGACGGGTGGCCTCGACAGGCCGGAAGGTTTCACGCGTGGCTGGTTTGCGCGACCCACGATCTTCTCGGATGTTCGCACGGACATGAAGATCGCTCGCGAGGAGATTTTTGGACCGGTACTGTCGATCCTGCCATACGATACCGTTGAGGAAGCGGTCGAGATTGCGAACGACACTGTCTACGGGCTCGGCGCGCATGTTCAGGGCACGGACCTCGACGCGGTGCGTGCGGTTGCCGCACAGATCCGGTCGGGACAGGTACATATGAACTACCCGGCCTGGGATCCGCAAGCGCCGTTCGGCGGCTACAAGCAGTCCGGCAATGGACGTGAGTACGGTGTCGAAGGGATGGAAGAATACCTGGAGATCAAATCGATCCTCGGGTATTACGCTTAAGACAGCGGCGTGGAGGCATAGCGATTATGAGCAGCGCATGCAGCGGTTCGCGGGCATCTGGTATGCCGCTGCCAACTTCGATAGTTGCTTTCCCGCCCGTATCTGTTCTCTATGGATAGCATGGAAACCGCTCTCGAACCCGACACCTCATTGCCGTTCTACTGCGTGCATCACGCACATTGGACGAAGCTGCGGCATGACCTTCACGCCAACCCCGAACTGCGCTTCGAGGAAACTCGCACGGCCGATGTTGTCGCGCGCGAGCTAGCGTCGCTCGGCTACGAACCCGTGCGTGGTCTCGGCCAAACCGGCGTCGTAGCGAGTCTCCCTGGCGCAGATCCGTCGCGCGGTATTGTGCTTCGCGCGGATCTCGACGCATTGCCGATCCAGGAAGCCAACACGTTTTCTCATGCATCGTGCAGCTCCGGCCTGATGCACGCGTGTGGCCACGACGGCCACACTGTCATGTTGCTCGGTGCGGCGCGCGTATTGAAATCGCTGCCACAACTGCCCGGTTCCGTTCACTTCGTCTTTCAACCGGGAGAAGAGGGCGGGGCCGGTGCACGGAAGATGATCGACGATGGGCTGTTCGTGCGCTTTCCGACCGAGGCAGTATTCGGAATGCACAATTGGCCAGGATTGCCGGCTGGCGAATTTGGTCTGCGCACTGGACCGATCATGGCGGCGGGCTCGCGCTTCCGGATCACTGTAACAGGCAAGGGCGCACACGCGGCGCAGCCTCATCTCGGGCTCGATCCGATTCCACTCGCGTGTTCGATGGTGCTGCAATGCCAGACGATTGCAGCG
The DNA here is from genome assembly GCF_900109265.1 of Paraburkholderia tropica. Classification (GTDB taxonomy): domain Bacteria; phylum Pseudomonadota; class Gammaproteobacteria; order Burkholderiales; family Burkholderiaceae; genus Paraburkholderia; species Paraburkholderia tropica. Next base: position 26,295 of record NZ_FNZM01000035.1, on the reverse strand, counting down.
CGCCACAAGGATCCAGTCGATCCATGCGTGATCTCGGTTTGCATGGTGCATGCCGGCGACACAGACAATGTGATCCCAGAGTCCGCCGAACTGCGCGGTACGATCCGCACGCTATCGTCTACGTTGCAGCAGCAATTGCAGCGCGATATCCAGACAATGTGCGAGGGGCTTGCTGCGGCTTACGGCGCAAGCGTGCACGTCGAATATTTTCAGTACTATCCGGCGACGGTCAACGCGCCAGCCGAAACCGCGCTCTGCGACGCGGTTTTGCGCGATACGTTTGGTGATGCACGCGTCCACGCGAACGTGCCGCCCAACATGACGTCGGAGGATTTCGGCTTCATGCTCGAAGAGCGGCCAGGTACCTATGTGCTGATCGGAAATGCAAAGCCTGATTGTGCGCCGGCCGGGCTGCATCACCCGACTTACGACTTTAACGACGACATTCTGCCGGTCGGCGTGCGCTACTGGGTTGAACTCGCACAGCGCTATTTCAGGGGATAGCCTTCTCCCAACAGGCGGCGGTGCAGTGCACCGCCGGTCTCCTGCTTTCTGTCGCACGCGCGTCCTGCTCGCCTTCTTCTGCCTCCCAAATCCCCTGTGCCGCAGCTTGTGCTGCCTGTGACGTTCATCCTCGTTTAACCGCGGGTTTAATGGCCGTTAAACCCAGCGCGGTTTTGCATTTCTATAGTTGGGCTAACCCCGAAAGACTCATGCCACAATGGGCAAATCTTTCGCTTCGATCATAGACGGAACACGCAACAGGATATCCCCGTGAAAGTCACCAGCATTAAAAATAGCGCGCACTTCCCGGACCTCGAGGATCGTGGCTCGATCGCTTCGCTCAGCGGGCCCGATATTGAACTTCGCGGCATCCGACAGTCGGTTGACGGCGCGGAAGTCACGAACACCGGGATCTTCGAATGTACCCCGGGATCCTATCGCCGGATCGTGATGGAACCTGAAGTCATGCATATTCTGCAGGGTCATGGGCGTTTCACGCCAGACGGCGAAGCGCCTGTCGAATTCTCGCCGGGCGACACGCTGTTCTTCGCTGCTAACACTCAGGGGCTCTGGGAAATGCCCGAGCCCATGCGCAAGTTCTACGTCATTCTCTAACGCTTCTAACAGCGTTGATCAAAAAGCCTGGACGACGCCGACCTGGACGCCACGCGCGGGAGCGCCGGGGTACGCAAGCGCCAAACCTGCATTGGCTGCGCCGGCGAGTCGATACTGTGCGGTGCCGCGATTGTCAAGCCATGAAACCGCTGCGTAAAAACTCGTTCGCTTCGAAAGGGCGTAGTCGAAAAGCGCGCTGTATTGCGCCGCGTCGTTGCTGCCGATGCGATCTTGCAGGAACGTATAGCCGAGCGCGACCCAGGCGAACGGCGAGATCGTCCAGCGGCCCGAAAATTCCACGCTGCGGATGTTGATGTGCATGTCGTCCCACGAGGCGCCCGCGTAACCCGCATAGAGCCTGATCGCGCCAATGTCGTACGAACCTCCTGCGAAGGTCGAACGCTCCGTGCTGGTCGCGTTAGCGTTGCGCACGCCTTGCATCGCGTACACGGCCGAAATCGCCTGATTGTCGTAAGTCAACGCGAACTGATAATTCGAGCCGCCAGAGCGAAAGCCGCCCGCATCGCCCAGACCGATATAGCCCGACGCCTGAAAGCCCGCGAACTTCGGCGAAAAATAGCCGACCGTGTTGCTCGTGCGATACGTGTACACGCTCAGGTTGTCGATGCCCGAGGCTTGCGTCGCGCCGCCGAATGCGTCGAGCCTTCCCTCGTTGAGAAAGAGCAGCGAATTCTGCCGCCCCGCGCGCACGCTGCCCCAGTTGCCCGATGCGCCCACCCACGCCTGGCGATTAAAGAGGGAGCCCGCCGTGGAGAAAGTGCCGTCGTTCGAATTGAAGCCGTTTTCCAGGTCGAAGTCGATCTTGTTGCCGCCGCCAATGTCTTCCGAGCCTCGAAAACCGATGCGCGAGCCGTACTGGCCACTGCTGTTCATCGCGGCAGTGTAGCCTTTTCCGGTATCGACGTATTGCACGAAAGTATCGACAAGTCCGTACACCGTCACGGACGATTGCGCGTGCGCATTAGAGGCGGCAAGCAGCGGCAACGCGACGAGCGCCGCGTAGCGTGGGGTCAAGCGTTTCATATGTCTCCTGCGTCTTGTATTTGATTTGGATTGCTGACTATTTATGTGAGAGCGCTTTATTGAAAAGGCGCGTGTTGGGTTAATCGTTCGAGGCTGCGGCCGAAGGCGCGAACTGCTCCCAGTAGCCGGGGCGGCTCGATTGCTGCTGATAGGTTTCGACGCTGTCCGCCGCACGGCCCAAAACTTCGGCCACGGTTTGGTCGCGTTCGCGCAAGTACGCGTCGAGTTCCGCGATGGCGTCGCCGAGCGCCGCGTAACCGCGCGTGAGCACGGCAGAAGTCATCTCGGTCGCGCACGCGCCTGCGAGCAAAAAGCGCGCGACGTCCAGCCCGTTGCGCGCGCCGTTGGTGGCGAGCAGCGGGAAATCCGCGCCCACGCGGCGGCGCGCGAGCGAAATCCAGCGCGCCGTGAGCGGCAGTGCCCAGCCGCCGCCGACCGCCGCGTTGGTGCCGAGCACCGGGCGTTGCGTGTCGAGATCGGGCAAAAAGCCCATGAAGCGGCCCATCAGAATGACCGCATCGGCGCCGCCCGCTTTCGCCGCTGCCGCGATCCCGGCCACGTCTTCGCTTTGGCCGGTGAGCTTGATCCACAGTGGCAGCTTCGTGCTTTCGCGCAGGCGCGCGACGATACGCGTAATGCGCTCGGCGTCGCGTTCGAGGCGGATCGCGCCTTGCGCCGCTTCCTCGCCGTGCGGCGCGCCGATGTTCACTTCTAGCACGCGCAGGCCGGCCTGCTCGATTTGCGCGGCGAACTGCGCGCATTGTTCGAGATTGCTGAGGATCAGGCTCGGGATCACGTAGCTGTCGCTTGCGCGCGCTTCGGTGTCGAGCGCGGCGAGTTCGTCGATCCAGCCTTCGAAGCTGCGTTGCAGCAGGCCCGAGCGGCAAAAGAGCGTGGCGTTCTGCGCGGCGGCCTGGTGCCACGGCACAGGATTCCAGTGCGCGTCGAGCAGTGCGTAATCGGTGCGATCGAGCTGGTCTTTCGCGGCCTGCGATTCGTTGGTCGATTTCGCGACCGCGGCGCCCGCGCCCTGGCGCAGCGCCGCGCGGATCGCGTCGCTGGTCATGGTGTGCTCGCCCGCGCCGCAAATCACCGGGTTCTTGAGGGTGAGCGTGCCCACGCGGCTTTCCAGTCGATTCGTCATGATGCTTTCGATGCCTTGGTTATTCGGTTTTCTTTCGATGCGCCGCGAGCGTGTGCTCGTAAGCGTTGCCGTTCAGGCGCGCGCTCAGGGCGGCGGCGGCGGTCTGCACGTGCTTGAGCATGGCCGGTTCGGGCGGCGACATCACTTCGCCGCTCGAACCCACCACGCCGATCGTGCCGAGCACCACGTTGTTATGGCCGAAAATCGGGCAGCACAGCGCGTTGATGCCGACCGTCACTTCGCCGGGCGCGTCGTCGTAAAGGCGCGCGCGGATCAGCTTCAGGCGCTCCGCGAGTTCAGCGGGATCGGTCATCGTATGCGGCGTGAGCGGCGGCATCTTCCGCCGCATTACGCGCTGCTGGCTCGCTTCATCGGCGAACGCCAGCACGATGCGCCCCTGCGCCGAGCAGTAGGGCTGCACGCGATTGCCGGGCTTAACTGAAATGCACACGTTGGCCTTCGATTCGACCGTCGCCACCACGAGCGCGGTGTCGTTGGTCGCGACCGAAAGCAGGGCGGTTTGTCCCGTCGCGTCGCGAATCTGCGTGAGATACGGATCTGCAAGCTGGCGCAGGTCGAACTGCTCGCTTGCGGCGGCGCCGTAGATCACGAGGCGAGCGCCGAGTCGGTACTTCTCGCTCACCGGGTCCTGCTCCACCACGCCCAGCAGGCGCAGCGAAGCCAGGTGCCGGTACACGCGCGGCTTGGGTTCCTCGATGATCTGCGCGAGCTCGGTCACGCCCATGGGCCGACGCGCCGACGACAGCTCGTCGAGCAGCTTGAACACTATATCCACCGACTCCAGCAGCGCCGGACCTTCTCCCGCTTCCTGTACGCGCGCCTTTTGCGTTGCCATTAATTCGTTCTCCGGTTGTGGCCCGGCGCGGCTCAGATGCCCATCAGCCGGGCAGCATTGCCCGACGTCATTTTACGTATGTCCGACTCGCTATATCCAATGTCGAGTGCGGTGCGTATCACGCTGCGGAATCCGTCACCGATAGTCGGGTTGCCCTTCTGGCCGAGATCGGAGCCCAGAATCGTCAGATCGACGGTGCCCGCCTCGATCACCTGGCCCAAGAATTCGGGGTCGTAGAACTTGAACTTGGAGCCGGGCACCCACATGCACATCGAGTGCTCCATGAACACGCCTTCGCTCGCGAGCTGACGCATGTGATCGAGCGTCGCGTCCACCACGTAGGTGGGGTGATTCACGAGCAGGCGCTTAACGCCGCGTTTGCGCGCTTCCTCGAACAGCGGAAAAATCTCCGAAATATGCAGATGGCCGCCCGAAAGCACCACGCCCGCTTCGGCGATCAGATCGAGAATCGCCAGCACTTCGTCCTTGAGTTTGCCGTCGTCGGTCAGCACGGTAAGCGGAATCGGCTCCAGCATGCGCTGGGTCGTCTGCGGAAATTTCTGGTCGAACTGCTTGTCCTGATGGTGATGCGCGATGTGGTTCTTCGAAGAGAACGTCGGCATCCACACGAGATTCGCGCCGAGCTTCAGGCCGTGTTCGACCGCGTGCACGTTCAGGCCGCCCACGGCGTTGTTGAGCGGCACGCCCGAGAGCACCTGCACGCCCGAATCGGCGAAATGCTTGTTGAGCAGATACGAAACCGGCGTGCACGAATAGTAGTGGTCCTTGAGCAGCACGGCCTTGATGCCGGAAGCCGACGCTTCGCGAATGGCCTCGATGTGATCGAGATAGCGCGCCATCACGGAAGGGCCGCTATGACAATGCAGGTCGATCGCGCCTTGCATGAGGCGGTCGATCTGTGCGTCCTGCTCAGTGGTGTCGTGTTCGAGGATGGTGTCGTTCATGGCAATTCCTTTCAGAGTGCGGCGCGCACATGCTGTGCGGCCTGACGCCAGCCGGCGCGCATCATGGATTGATCCGAGCCGATGACAAAAAATGAGGCGCCCGCCGCGCGCCATTCGGGCACGGTTGTGGTTTCGCCAAGAAAAATCCCGCCGGTCTTTCCGGCGTCCACCGCCGCGCCGAGCGCCGCGCGCGTGGCGTGGGCCACGGCGGGAGCGTCCAGATCGAAGGTGCCTAGCGAGACGGAGAGATCGGCGCGACCCACGAACAGGCAGTCCACGCCGTCCACGGCGGCGATCGCATCGAGATGGGCAAGCGCGTCCTCGTCCTCGATCTGGCAGATCACGCAGATGTTTTCGTCCTGACGCGCGATGTGCTCGCCCATCGGCGTGACGCCGTAATCGCCCGCGCGCGCCGAGTTCGAAAAGCCGCGTACGCCTTGCGCGTAACGGGTGCGTGCGACGATTTCCGCGGCCTGCGCGGCGTTGCGCACGTGCGGCACGAGCACGCCGTCCGCGCCCATGTCCAGCACGCGCAGCAGCGTGGCCGCCTGGGTGTCCGGCACGCGCACGAGACCGGCCACGCCCGCGGCGCGGCACGCCATCAGGCACGCGTCGAGTTCGCCCGCGCCGAAGGCGGCGTGTTCCGCGTCGATCACCACGGCGTCCAGCCCGGCCGCGCCCGCCACCTCGACCGGCTGATAGTGGCCGGTCTTGATGAACGAACTGACGATGACCGCACCCGAACGCAGGCGCTGGCGGAACGTCAGCGCGCTCATGCGGACGCTCCGGCCGAAGCGTCCTTCGCCGCGAATTCATCGGCTTGGTATTCGACCAGATGGCGGTAGTCCTCGCGCAGCGGCGCGAACACGTCGAGGTTGAGCACGACTTCGTCGCCTATCGGTTCGGCGTAATGCACGACGTGCGGCGGGATTCGGATCATCGTGCCGGGGCCGCCTTCGATCACTTCCTCGTCGAGATGAAAGCGCACCCGGCCCTGCACGATCACCACGAGCTGCTCGAACGTATGGCTGTGCGGAAACACCTGCATGCCCGGCGTGAGCCAGTTCATCACGCACATCACATCGTCGCCGCGAAAACCGACGCGTTCCACGCCCTTGCGCACCACTTCGCGCGGTAGGTCGTTCCAGTTGTGAAGCAGGTCTTGATAGCTCTTCGAGTTCATCTGCGTGGGTCCCTCGTGGTTGACGCGGCGCGCGGGGAAGGTGTGCTGCGTGTTTCGATTAAAAGAACAATTTTTCGACAAAGGGAATCCTAGTTGTTGTTTCAAGCGGCGGTCAAGCATCGGCATCGATAAAAGTCGTCAGGATTTATACCGAGGCGACAAGTGCTTGACATTGGTGGAATTGCGCCTCTACGATGTGTCGATGGAAAGAACGTTGTTTCTTTCATGGAAACGAAAAAAAGTATTAAGCGCAACAAACAAAGGTCGCGGGACCCGTAAAGGACGCTACACAATGAATCTGGAAACTCCCTTGCTGATCGACGGCGCATGGCGCGCCGGAACGCACGCGCAGCGCTCGACGGTGCGCGACCCCGCCACCGGCGCGTCGCTCGGCGTACTCACGCTCGCCAGCGAAGCGGACATGGCGCTCGCGCTCGCGGCAGCGCAGCGCGGCTTCGAGGTGTGGCGCAAGACCTCGGCTTACGATCGCGCGAAAATTCTCGTTCGCGCGGCGGATCTGCTGCGCGAACGCGCGGAGACCATCGCGCAGCTCATCACCAAGGAGCAGGGCAAGCCGCTCGCCGAAGCGCGCATGGAAGCGGGCGGCGCGGGCGATCACGTCGATTGGTACGCGGAGGAAGGCCGCCGCGCGTATGGCCGGCTGATTCCGCCTCGTCAGCGCGGTGCGCGCCAGATCGTTCAGCGCGAGCCGGTCGGACCGGTGGCGGCGTTCAGCCCGTGGAACTTCCCGGTCTCACAACTGGTGCGCAAGATCGCGGGCGCGCTGGCGGCCGGTTGTTCGATCATCGCGAAAGGGCCGGAGGAAACGCCGTCGTCGTGTATCGAAATGTGCCGCGCGTTTCAGGACGCGGGCGTGCCGAACGGCGCGCTGAATCTGCTGTTCGGGGTGCCGGCGGAAGTCTCGTCGTATCTGATCCAGTCGGACGTTATTCGCAAGGTCTCGTTCACGGGCTCGGTGCCGGTCGGCCGCGCGCTCGGTGCGCTCGCGGCGCAGCATCTGAAGCGCTGCACGCTCGAACTCGGCGGTCACGCACCGTTCATCGTTTGCGACGACGCTGACGTGGCCGCGGCTGCCGCGCTCGGTGCCGGACTCAAGTTCCGCAACGCAGGCCAGGTGTGCGCGTCGCCCACTCGCTTTTTCGTGCAGTCGGGCGTGTACGAAGCGTTCGTCGATGCCTTCGTGAATCACAGCGCGCGCCTCGCCGTGGGCGCGGGCCACGACGCCGCCACGCAAATGGGACCGCTTGCGAACGCGCGCCGCGTGGACGCCATGAGCGCCTTCGTCGAAGACGCGCGCGAATGCGGCGCGACCGTGCGCACGGGCGGCGCGCGGGTCGGCGGCACGGACGGCTTCTACTTCCAGCCGACCGTGCTCACGGATGTACCCGACGCCGCGCGCGTGATGCGTGACGAGCCGTTCGGCCCGATCGCGGCGGTGGCGCGTTTCGACACGCTCGAAGAAGTGATCGCGCGCGCCAACGCGCTGCCGTACGGACTCGCGGCGTTTGCGTTCACGAGCTCGATCGCCGCGGCCACGCGTCTCGCCGACGACCTCGAATGCGGCATGGTGTCGATCAACCACTTCGGGCTCGCCGCGCCGGAAACGCCGTTCGGCGGCTGGAAGGACAGTGGCTACGGCAGCGAAGGCGGCAGCGAAGGACTCGACGCGTATCTCCAGCCGAAGTTCGTCAGCCAGATCGGCGTGTGAGCGGCGCGTGACTAGCCACACCATGGAAACTTTCGACTACATCGTGGCGGGCGGCGGCTCGGGCGGCTGCACGGTTGCGGCGCGTCTCGTCGAGGCGGGCTGTAACGTGCTGCTGCTCGAAGCGGGCCCACGCGACAATCACCCGTTCATCCACATTCCGGGCACGTTCATCCGCGTGCACGGCACGCGCCGCACGTGGATGTATCGCACCGATGCGCAGGCGCACGTGAACCACCGCGAGGTGTACATCCCGCAAGGGCGCACGCTGGGCGGCGGCAGTTCCGTGAACGCGATGATCTATATTCGCGGCCAGCAGCAGGATTACGACGACTGGGCCGCCGCGGGCGCGACGGGCTGGCGTTTCGCCGATGTCTTGCCGTATTTCCTCCGCGCCGAAGGCAATCAGCGACTGGGCGCGCCGCTGCACGGTCAGGACGGGCCGCTCACGGTGAGCGATGGCACGCATCGTCATCCGTTGAGTCTTGCGTTCGTGAAGGCGGCGATGGAAGCGGGCGTGCCGTACACCGAGGACTTCAACGGCACCCACCAGGAAGGCGTCGGTTACTACCAGACGACGACCGAAGCGGGCCGCCGCTGCAGTTCGGCGGTCGCGTATCTCGGTCGCGTGCGCGGCCGGCAGAACCTGAGCGTGCGCACCGGCTACGAAGTGGAGCGGCTGGTGTTCGAAGGGCGCCGCGCTGCGGGCGTGATCGCGCGCGCCGACGACGGCAGCCGCCACGAAATTCGTTGCCGCGAGGAGGTCGTGCTGAGCGCGGGCGCGCTGGCTACGCCGAAGATCCTGATGCTTTCGGGAGTGGGCGACGGCGTTCATCTGCGCGAGTTGGGCGTAGGCGTGCTACATGATCTGCCCGGCGTTGGCCGTAACTTCCAGGACCATCTTTCGGCTTCGGTGTATGGGCGCACGCGCGAGCCGGTCAGTTTGCTCGGCCACGATCGCGGCGTGAAGGCGCTGCGTCACGGCCTGCAATACGTGGCGGCGCGGCGCGGGTTGCTCACGTCGAATGTGATCGAGAGCGGCGCTTTCGTCGATGCCACTGGCTGTGGCCGCCCGGACGTGCAGTTCCACGTCGTGCCCGCGCTGGTCGGCGACGTGGATCGCGCGCCGCCGCAAGGTCACGGCATCTCCGTGAATCCGTGCGCGCTGCGGCCGAAATCGCGCGGCGCGCTACGTTTGCGCAGCGCCGATCCACACGACGGTTTTTCGCTCGACGCGGGTTTTCTTTCCGACGAAGCCGATATGCGCACGATGGTCGCGGGCGTGCGCTTCGCGCGGCGTATCATGCGCGCACCGTCGCTCGCGGGGCTGCTCGACGGCATGCTCATGCTGCCCGATACAGCCGACGATTCGATCCCCGAAAGCGTGTACGAAGACTACGTGCGCTCGGTAGCGAAAACGGTGTTCCATCCGGTCGGCACTTGCAAGATGGGGACCGATACACAGGCTGTGGTCGCGCCGGATTTGCACGTGCATGGGCTGGAAGGACTGCGTATCGCCGACGCATCCGTCATGCCGTTGATCGTGAGCGGCAACACCAATGCACCGACCATCATGATCGGCGAGCGTTGCGCAGACTTCATGCTCGCGCAGCGCGAAGCCGGCGCACGTCGCACGGCCTAGCGCGGCCCGGCCTGACGCGGTGCGATTTAAAACACGTCGATGCGAAGACCGGCGGAAGCGGCCAGAGAGCCGCGCCGCCGGTCGCGCGAACCGTAGCAAGCAGCAAACGCCACACACCTAAAAGCCGTACACGAGACAGCACATTACGCAGTCGAGGAGACACCCATGAATCTGCTTTCCCGCCCGACGTTCGATTCAGCACGCGACTGGGCGCTCTACAACCGCATCGCGCGGCGCATCCTGCCGTTCCTGTTTTTTCTCTACATCATTTCGTTTCTCGACCGCGTGAACGTCGGGTTTGCGAAGCTGCAAATGGCCGCCGATATCGGCCTGAGCGACACCGCGTTCGGCTTCGGCGCGGGCGTGTTCTTCATCGGCTATTGCCTCTGCGAAATTCCGAGCAACCTGATGCTGCAGCGCTTCGGTGCGAAGTTCTGGATCGCACGCATCATGGTGCTATGGGGCATCGTCTCCTCGTGCATGCTGTTCGTGCATACGCCCACGGCGTTCTACATGCTGCGCTTTCTGCTCGGCATTTCGGAAGCGGGCTTCTATCCGGGCATCGTGCTGTATCTCACGTACTGGTTCCCGACCTACGCACGCTCGCAGGCGATGGCGTATTTCAATCTCGGCATCGCACTCGCGGGCGTGTTCGGCAGTCCGCTCTCGGGCTGGATCATGCAGACGTTCGCAGGTGTGGGCGGGCTTGCGGGCTGGCAGTGGCTGTTTCTGCTCGAAGGCTCGCCGGCGATTCTGTTCGGCACCGTCACGTATTTTTATCTCGACAACGGCCCCGGCAAGGTGCACTGGCTCAGCGCCGAAGACAACGCGCGCGTGACGTCGCAACTCGCGGCGGAGCGCGGGGCGAACGAACGCGACGGCGCCCGCCACGACTTCGGCGCCGCGTTCACGAACGCGGGCATCTGGTGCCTCATCGTCACGAACTTCACGTTGCTGTGCGGCACCTACGGCGTGTCGTTCTGGATGCCGCAGATCGTGAAGAACCTGGGCGTGCGCAGTCTCTTCACGACCGGTCTGCTCGCCGCCGTGCCGTTCGCGGTCGCGGCCGTGGTGATGATCATCGTGAGCAAGCATTCGGACCGCACCAAGGAGCGCCGCTGGCACGGCACGATCGCCACGGCGCTTTCGGCAGCGGGTCTCGCATTCAGCGCGTGTTTTCACACGCAGCCGTGGCTCTCGCTGATCGGCCTGAGCGTGGCGATGGCGGGCGGTCTTTCGGGCTTCTGCGTGTTGTGGGCGCTGCCGGGCGTGCTGCTGACAGGCCAGGCCGCCGCCGCCGCGATCGCGCTGATGGCGATGATCGGCAATCTGGGCGGCTACGCGAGTCCGTTCCTGATCGGCTGGCTGCGCGACCGCACGGGGCATCTGGAAAGCGGGCTCTATGCGCTCTCGGTGGTCACGCTCGTAGGCGCGCTCACGATGGCCTGCGTGCCGCAACTGCGACAGCGACGCGCGGCGCAGCGCAGCGTGGTTAGCGACACGCCGGCGTGACACGTGCTTAAGGTGGCCGACGTCGATGCGGATACGGCGCGGTTTGCTGCCGTATCCGCATCGCGCGTTTCAACATCGACTCTTCATCGACGCCTTCGTTGATGTCGTCACTACCGCGCCCGGCAATTTCAACCGTTGAGAGCTGGCCCGGCCGGGTCGCGGCGCAGATCGCTGCCCTTGTAGCTCAGATTCCATGAAATACGGAGCGCCGTGCGTACGAGCGGGTCGACGATCGCGGCGGGCGGCGCCTTCGGAAGGTACTGAATGCTGCCCACGAGCGCGAGCGTGCCGATCGCAAAACCGGTGCTGTCGAGCAGCGGCGCGGCCACGGCGCTGATACCGAGCGTTTCCGCTTCGTGGGCCACGGCGTAGCCCGCCTCGCGCGTCGAGCGCACCACGGCGTCGAGCCTGGCGTGCGCGGTCACGGTGTGCGGCGTGTACGCCTTCAATTCCTGACGCTTGAGTTGCGCGCGCAGTTCGGGCCGACCGAACGCGAGCGCGACATAGCCCTGCGCGTTCGCGTGCAGCGCGAGGTTGGTGCCGGGCCGCACGCCGATCTCGAGCGGCGCCTTGCCGACCACGGTGGCGAGCACCGTCAGCTCACGCGCGCCGAGCCCCGAGAGCACGACCGACATGCCCAATTCCTCGCGCAGATCGCGCATGGCCGCTTCCGACGCGCTCAGCAAGTCGATGCGCGAGGCCGCCGAGCGGCTCGGCAGATACACCTTCACGCCCGGCCGGTAGCGCGAGGTCACCGGGTTCTGCGCGAGATAGCCCAGTTCCATCAGCGTTTGCAGATGGCGAAAGATCGTCGCCTTGGTCGTATTGAGCCGCGCGGCGAGTTCGCTCACGCCGATGTCGTCCGACGCCCCAACGACGCTTTCCAGAATGTCGAAAGTCAGACAACGGCGTGTGACCTACTTATTCAAAGTGCATGGGCGAGCCAAAGTGCCATGCACATGTTCGCAAGTACTCGCTTTGCCTGGCGTCGCTGCTAAGGCGAACAAGCCCTCCGATGAGGCTTACATCCTGTTGGATGCTTGAAGTCACGCAGCCGTCTTCAGTGGCGATCCTACGACAATCGAGCGAAGCTCAATATGTCCTGATTGAGCCGATCCTTATGCGTGTAGTAGAGAGCATGATAGGCGCCTTCGTAGACAACAAATTTTGCGCCTGGAATTAGCGACGCGGACTTCTTGCCTGAAAGTTCGATTGGCACAACAGGGTCTGCGCCGCCGTGAATGACCAAAGTTGGGATGTCGAACTTTACCAGGTCGGGACGCAGGTCGGTTTCCGAAAAGGATGCAATGCAGTCATGGGTTGCCTTTATGCTCGCTTTAATTGCCATATCGAATGTCCAGTCGAGCATCGCCTGTGTGACCGCGGATGGGTCACGATCGGCCCCGGTAAAGGCGCGACCAAAATTAACCAGAAATTCGGCGCGATCTTTAAGTGTACCGGCCCGTAGCCCATCGAAGACGTCTCGGGGAACCCCTGCCGGGTTGTCGGCCCGTGCCACTAGTAGAGGGGTGGTAGCACTAAGCAAAACGACCTTGGCAATACGCTTCGATCCATGAGTCCCGATGTACCTTGCAACTTCCCCACCGCCCATTGAGTAGCCGACCAGGATGGCGTCGGTGAGGTCGAGCTGCCTGATCAATTCGTCCAGATCACTGGTAAGAGTATCGTAGTCGTAGCCCGACCACGGCTGGCTAGAACGCCCGAAACCGCGACGATCATAGGCGATCACTCGGAATCCATTGCTGGCGAGAAAGAGCGCCTGGTATTCCCACATGTCGGCGCTCACAAGCCACCCGCCGACCAGGATGATAGGCTGACCGGTACCCCAGTCGTTGTAAAAAATCTCCGTACCGTCAGGCGTAGTGATGCGGCTCATTTGCGAGTTCCCTGTCATGATGGATGGGCATTGCCACGATGTCGCTGCTGTCGGCGCATCGCTCGCGGAGGAGCGTCGCGCTACGCTTCAAGCAACAGCGCCAATGATAGTTTTGGTAGCAAATTAAGAATCTGAAATGTTCTTAATGGCCCTGGCGCAAGCGGCGTAGAGTAAGGATTGCGCGCCCCAACGGGTGAAGGCGCAAATTGGCGTGTGTTATCGAGATCTTAAGGTGGCGTGCACTGCGAGCGAGGTGTTAGCTGCCTATTCCTCCTTGGGATCGCTTCGTCACCTCTTCGAAAGGGTTGCAGTGCCGGGCGTTTGAGCCCGTTGCGTGTGGACGGAAGCGACGCGGAAGACCCGGCTGCCGTCGCCGTGTGTCGCACCACGCCTGGCACGTACAGCTATACGGCCCGCGCGCTGGACGAAACCTTTGTCGTGCTGAGCGGCACGGCGCTTTGTCAGGTCGGCGCCGGAGAGGAAAAAGAAATCGGTCCGGGAGCGATTGTCACATTGCGACGGGCGATATGATTACGCTGAAGATTCATACAGAACTGCGTAAGGTTGCAACGGCGACTCCGAAACCTTGCCGCAATTCGTCGAATGGCAAGGCGCTCGTGGGCCGTAGGGGTGCCACATCGTGCCACGCGCGATGTGGAGCGCGCAGGCGGAGATCCACTCGCTGCAGGCACAACTGGGCGACCAGCTGCACCAGACGGGTATGCTGGATGGCGTCTGGAGGCGATGCGCGTGAGCCTCGCGGCGCAGACAGGAACTGGATTCCTGCGACAGCAGGTGGTGCGTCCGGGCGCTGTCGCACGCCGCGATCTCATCGAAGTCAGCTGCGGCGGTTGAAAACCGGGCGTGAGGGCATGAGCAGGGCATACGCCGATGCCCAGAATGGTGTGTGCGGTAGTCCGGCATGACACGCCTTAATCTTCGCTTTCCAGCCAGGCTCGCAGTCGCGCGATTTCGAAAGCGCGCCGACGCTCCGGAACACCCCTGCGGGTTAGCCAGCGTTTCGAGGTCGAGTGCCAGGCATCGATGTCGAACCACGTCCAGTCGCCAACCTGGCGTTTGACTACCCGGGTGGTTTCCACGCCCGGTGTCTCGGACTCGACGAGCAGCATGACCCTCGCCTTTGCATTCGCGAAATTGTCTTTCTGCACGGAGAGCGCGAAAGGTGGCATTGCCCCGGGGGACGTCGTTTCGCGTCCGGCAGGGGGGCGGTCTTCCGGGTATTGCTTGGCCGGGTAGCTGTCGGCGTCTACTTGTTGCGGTGTCATGGCGGGAACGGGAGGGTCCGGCATGAGAAGCGTACCGCTCACCTGCCGCGCATGTTCTGCGAGACAGATGGTTCGATTGCGGAATATGTGAGGAAGATTTTAGCGTGTGTTTAAAGCGCTGAGCTCAAAGCGTGCACAATCCGGTAGTGACTCCTTTACCGTCGGGCGGCTGTTGGCGTTGGCGATGCCGACTGTGGTGTCGTAACCGTTTGCAGAGTATTTGTGTGGCCAAGATATTCATTAAGCGGAAAGAGGCAATCCGCCTTTTGATCAGGACGCGATCAACGATCCCGGACGGGGGGCGCGTCCCGCCAACCGATGGCGATAACGCCAAGGTTGCTGCTCTGGACAGGCTCCTGCTCGACGTTCGAGCCGGTCGAACCGACGAATTTCGTCTCGACGAAGATGGGCCACGCATCGTCATTACGAACTAGCTACGGAGATTGCGATGACGCCAGCAAACTGGCTTTCAGTTTTTACCCGGATGCGTGAAGTGCAGCAAGCCGGGGATATTGATCGGCTGTGCACAGATTTATCCGGGCTTCTTGTGCCCCTTCGGTGCATGACGACGAAGAGTGATTTGTCCCTATAACGGCCGATTATTCTTGCCACAGAACATGGAAATATCATCAGGCGTTAGCAAGCCCACTCTGAGGCGCTCTTCCTTTTTGCCGCAGACGCGTTCTGCTTTTTTGGGGCGATAAATTCAAAATCAGCTGCCATGCCTCATCGGGCACTACCAGATTTACTTCTGGAATGGAACAGGTTTCACTTCGTCGGACGCGTGAACCGCGCAGGGCTGCGTCTCTCCTTGCGGGCATTGCATGGACCCGACACATTGGCGTCCGGCGCTACGCGCTGCGGCTGGCCGCGCGGGACGCCGACGTCGCCCAGGCCGATCTCGTCGCTCACGTGCGCCGCGTCGCTCGCCGTCGCGGGGCTCGACGCGCGAAGGTCTCCTTACCAGCCGTGCGCGACGCGCGGCAGGGCGGGTTGTTCTGACTCTGGAGCCGCTGACGCGTTGAGGACCACAGGGGGGAAGGTTGAATGACGCACGGCCGGTTGAGCCAGGCGGATGTAGTCAATCCGGGCGGCCGCCCGGAGGGGATATGGCGGCTTCCCGTTAAAATATCTGGGAGATTGCGAACGCGCCGTGGGCGCTGGACGCCGAGCGCGGACGCAGCAACGAATATAAAGAGCCAGAGGCATGAGAGAAACATGAGTCGACGAATTTTAGGGGGCTGCACGGTGACACGCCCGATCGCCATACGCGCTGCGTCGGAGCCTCTCGGAACTGGACGCGCTGATGATTAACGGGGAAGTGGTCCAGATCGTCGAAATTCAGGCGCGCTCGGTTCAGGGGCGCACGCTCCCGTTCCGTTGCCGCGGCGCGGACGGTCGACTCTACTACGTGAAGGGGCGCGACGCTGGTCGCCAGAGTCTCATCGCCGAATGGCTGGCCTCCAGCCTGGCACTGGCATTTGGTCTGCCCGTTGCTGAATTCCGGATCGTTGAAATCCCGGAAGAAATGGAATGGCTTGGCTTACCTGACTTTCAGGACCTTGGGGTGGGTTATGCTTTCGGGTCGGTGATTGCTGACAGTGTCATCGACCTCCCATTTGGTTTTGTCGACCGTGTTCCGGATCAACTGCGCCGGGATGTCGCGGTGTTCGATTGGTGGGTCAAAAACGACGACCGCACGCTGACGAGCCTTGGTGGAAACGTGAACCTGCTGTGGCATGTGGTTCAGCAGGAGTTGATCGTAATCGACTACAATCTGGCGTTCGATGACACATTCGACCCCAGACAGTTCCTCGCTGGGCACGTTTTTGCGGCAGACTGGAACAGTGTGTACCAGGACTTCATTGCGCGGCCGGCCTACGAGACACGGATGCGCACCGCACTACGCCGGTTTGAAGAGGCGTGCGACAAAATGCCCGATGACTGGCTGGAGGTCGCACCTGGAGTCCCGGCACGTTTGACACCAGATAAGGTCAAACATGTATTGGATCGAGTCGATTTAGCAGATTTCTGGAACAAAACATGAAACACGCATGCAGATATGCTCTCGTGCGGTTCATGCCATACCCTGAAACAGGAGAGTTCGCCAACGTCGGGGTTGTGGTGATGAGCCCAACCGCACGCTTTTTTGGTTACAAGCTTCTTGACCGGGTAGGACGTATTACCGCGTTCTTTGATGAACTCGACGTCACCGTGTACAAGCGGGCGCGCGACACTTTCCGCAACGAACTTTTCCGTATCGGTCAGATGATTGAGCGTGCGTTCATCGGCGCGGTGAACGGCCCGAGCGCGGAGTTCGTCAACTTTGCGTTTGATGAGCTTTCTCGTCCTCGCGAAGCGATCATCTACGCCGATACGCCCCGCGGTGCGATCGTTGCAGATCCACGGATCGCGCTCGAGGAGTATTTCGACTATTACGTTGGGCGGTCGTTCGCGACCCCCGTCTATCAGGAACGGATGGTCGAGCAACGCGTGAGAGGAATTCTGAAGGCCGTCGACCTGCAGAAAGCCTATCAGACACGCGTCCTTGGTCTGGACATCCAGGCGAGGGTTCCGTTCGTCAAGGTTGACGAGACGGATCGCGCTGTTCGCCTGATCAAGCCGCTGGACCTTGATCGAAGCGATCCAACACGTCTCTACGATCACGGCTGGGAGTGGCTGGGCAAGATCAAGAAGTTGCGTCGTGACAAGCAGCTATACGGTGACGCGTTGTTTGTCGTCCGCCCGCCTGAAAGCCGGTTCGATGCAAGTGCAGCGGTTTACGCCGACGTTAAATCCGAACTTGAGCGTGCCGACATTCAGGTTGCCGAAGAAACGGAAGTCGAACGTATAAAACGATTTGCCGCTGAGGCAGAGCATTCCTGAGTGGTGGCCCTGCACCTTGCGGGGCTTTTTTTTCGTTCGCACGAAACGTTCATCACTCTCTCTCCGCGCCTAAGCCCGGACCCCGCCGTGCGCCTGACACCCACAATTGGCAAAGCTCGGCTTGCGGCGTTGGGTAAGCGGTAAGAGCCTCAGTTGGGCCGTTCGTCCATTCGCGTGCGCGTAAGGCAAGATGGTGACTGGAACTGCCAGTCAGGAAGAGGGATCTGGCGGACTGCCTGGTGTGTGCAGCTTGTCGGCCACACGCCAAGGCAGAAGTTCGTCGATGCGATTGATTGTAAGCGGTCCGTGAATCACACCTCTCAGTGGATCTGCCTTCCTATCGGGACGCGTTTGGCATGGTGATCGGTGCGGCTTAAGGCACTTTTCTGACAGCAAGCGAACCGGGACTGTGCGCCTGTCCTTGAATGACGCGCGCCATCTGGAATAATTCGTCTATACCCGATCACAAGAGGCGCAACTCGCCATGCAACGCACCCACATTCGCCAGCGCCCGATGCCGACCCGCCCAGCGGGAGGCACGCTGCCGCTCGGTTCCATTCTTGGCTCGGTCCAGATTCCGGGTGACGTTATTCGTCTATCGGACGAACTAGCCAACGAGTTCTACACCGCCGCTGACGAAAGTGAGTTCTGCGGCGATCAGGTCGAAACCTATGCAATTCCGTCTTGGGCCAGTCGCAATGGTGCCGTGTGGCTTCCGGATCTCACTGCGCTCGGTTACCGTCGCGCCGACAGCGACTACCGGGGCCGTGAGGAACTGCTCGTGGCAACGGCCGCCGCCGACATGCACACGGACGATGAGGGCCTGGTACTTATGGTGGTGCTGCACAACGACGGCCTGACCTTCCGGCAAGGCAGGGTTCGCCATAAACCGAAGGCTGGCGACTGGTTCATATTCGACGATCGCCTACCTCATGGCGTGGACGAAGCGCCCGACCGAGCATCGTTCCTCGGGTGGAACATTCCGATCGTGCCACTCTGATCGCCGCATAGCGCGCTACACCTGCCGGCGAGGGGCTTCCTCTGCAGTAGGCATATCCCATGGCATGAGTGCCGCGTACTCATCGGCAGTGGATGTGCGCGGTAACTTCGTGAACAACCAGACGAGATAGCGATACGGTTCGATGCCGTTCGCCTTGCAGGTCTCGACGAGGGAGTACAGGTTGGCGCTGGCCTGCGCACCGGCGACTGTATCGGAGAACAGCCAGCCCTTGCGGCCAACGACGAACGGCCGGATCGCGTTCTCGCACAGGTTGTTCGAGATCGGCCAGTTGCCGTTTTCGACGTAGCGGACCAGTTTGGGCCACTGTCCGCTCATATACTGCAATGCCTTGCCGAGCAAACTCGACGGCACCACGGTAGGCAGATTCCCGACCTGCATGCGCTCGATGATGGCGAGCACGCGAGCGCTGTACCGGGCGCGCAGTCGCTGCCGGCGTTCAGGCTTCCACTTCGCACTGCGCGCTTCGGCAGCGAACAGCTTGCCGATCAGCGCCACGAAGCGTGTCGCCAGCAAGTCTGGCGAGCGAGCCGCCTTCGGTACCGACTCTCCAGCCTTGATGAAGCCGCGGCGCACGTGCGCCTTATGCGGAGCTCTACATAAGGCGCATTATCTCGAGCCCGATTTTATCTCGACAGAATCGGATCGCGGTCCATGTACATGGAGTAAATCGGAGGTGCGCACTCCGCATAAAGTTCGACCGCGATCACAAGGACTGTAGGAACGCGAGAAGATCGGCGTTGGGCTTCCATGGCTTTACATTCGCCGGTTGTATGCCAGCCTTCTTCCAGAACGCTCGCATGGCATCGACCTTCATCTGCAGGTTGATCGTGATGTACCGCCCTGTCGTTGTGACGCTGGTATGGCCAAGGTAATCACGGATCACGGTTACATCGGTTCCGGATTGCAGCAAGGCTACGGCACAGCTATGTCTAAGGACGTGGGGTGTGATGTGTTTGCGTACCAATGCTGGTTTCTGGTGACCTGCCGCAGTGGTGTATTTGTCAAGGATGTAGGCAACGCCATCGCGGGTGAGGGGTTGCCCGTGTCGATTGACGAATACGCACTGTCCGTCATCTCTTCGTGACATACCGCGCAGACGGTGCAACGCATTGGCGGTTTCCGGCCATAGCGGCAGCACGCGCTCCTTTCTTCCTTTGCCACGCAGCTGCACCTGCCTCGGCACGGTCAACTGCAGATCACCCCAACGAAGTCCCGTAGCCTCGCTGACCCTGGCACCACAATTGTAGAGAAACAGCAGCAGCGTGTAGTCTCGCCAACCATCGCACGTTCGTTTGTCTGGGATGCTTATTATTAGTCTTGCATCTTCCGGCTCAAGGTAAGTTGCTGGCACCTGTCGGGACTTTTTTGCTGGTATGGCCAATATCCGTATGTACTGTTGCGAGTGAGTCAGGTCGTTCCGCAACAGGTGTTTGAAGAAGCCACGGATCGCCGCGCGTCGGCAGTTGCGCGTCGCCGTTGAGTTTGATCGATCGGCCTCGATGTGATCGAGGAAGTGTGTAATCACGATGGCATCGAGGTCGGAGAGGCTCAAGGCAGCAACACTTCGACCGCTCTGCTCGGAAACGAACCTGAACAGCAACGTCAGTGCGTCCCGGTAGGCTCGAATGGTGTGAACACTGGCACCACGTTGCCGTGGCAGGTACTCGGTAAAGTACGACTGCACATGAGCGAAGAGGCCAGGTTGCGACAGGCGGTTCATGGCAGCCGACGCTTGCCGCGCGCACGTTGTTCAAAGCGTTGACTGGCCAGTTGCAGCAATTGCGGAGTGGCCTTCAGATAGACTTCGGTGCCCAGCACATTCTGGTGCCCGAGGTAGGCGGATAACAACGGCAGCTTCGCATGCACGTCCACACCTTCGACAGCCCACGCAGTCAGCCGGTGTACTGCAAAGGCGTGCCGGAACTCGTAGGGTCTGGCGCCGGAGCGTCCGCGTGGTGGCTTCAGACCGAAGCCGCGCAACAAGCTTCGAATCGCATCCGACGCTGCCCGCGAGGTGAGTGCTGAACCGTCGCGACGGATGAACAGTGTCAAGGGATCGTCAGCGCCGCTTGCCGATAGAACCGTCTCACGGCGGCGGATGTATTGCTGCAGTTCGTCGACGAGATCATCGCGGATTGCGAGGATGCGCGAACGCCCTTTGCTTCGTTGTTCCGTCAGAATGGCTCGACGCAGATCGACGTCCGCCATACGCAGTCTCGCGACCTCGCCGAGGCGCATCCCGGTGCAGTACAGCACGAGGATGAGCGCTCGCAGCATTGCTCCCCACATGTTGCGGCCTTCGTGGCGCGTCGCGGCGTTCAGAAGGGTTAGTATGTCTTCGCGGCTCAAGATATAAGGTACGAACAACGATTCCTTGACAGGTGCCAGGGCATGATCCGGCACGAAACTGCGTGGATCACTGCGGCGACGGTAGAGGCACAGCTGACGAACGACACCGAATTCATTCCCTAGCGTGACAGCTTTGCGACCATCAATCCTCGCCGCCCACTCTGCCACTACCCGATCTAGTGGTGCCGCACAATCGCCGTACCGGTCGCTTACGTAGCGCACGAAGGCGTTGAGCACGAACTCCGCGCGCACGTAGCCTATTCCCAAGGCTCGCTTGAACGCCAGGAAGTCCCTTGCGTCACGGGCCAGACGTGCGGCGGTAACCTTTGTGTTCATCGCGGTACCGGCAACGAGACTTCGCGCAGCGACTGTGTCGCGATGCGAAGGTAGGCCGACACCGATTCAGGATCGCGATGGCCAAGCAGATCCGAAAGCACTCGCGCCTTGGTGCCAACATCGAGTTGCCGTGCAGCGTTTGAATGCCGCAAGACATGACTACCTAGGTAGGGAGCCTGGATACCGGCGATCGCAGCATGCTTGATGAGGATGTGCCGTACTGCAGACGAAGCGGTGAGCGCGCCGAACGGTACCCTCATCTGAACAAACACATGCCGTGACGGTGTATGTACCGGGCGCCCATAACGCAGGTACCGCGCGAGCACGCTGGCCACTGACGGAAGCATCGGCAGAATGAAGCTGACGCCTGTCTTGGGACGAAACATCTGCAGCGTGCAGGCATTCCAGTCGATGTGCTGCAATTGCAGGCCGATCACTTCGCCGGCACCGAGGCCATAAGTGCTCATCATCAGCAGCAGCGCATGATCGCGCAATCCGCACGCCGTGCTCTTGTCCACGGCTCGCAGCAGTCGTTGAACATCCTCCCATGGTAAGGCTCGTCGGGGACGTTCGAAACGGGGTTGCACGGGCGAGATCACCGCATCGGCAAGGTCAACGCGAATCCGTCCGCTGAGCAGTAGAAAGCGAGCAAAGGATCTGACCGTACTGGCGATGTCGGCCGTCGTTGAGCGCGCACCTTGCTGGGCGCACGCGGTAAGAAACGTATCAATGTCAGGCAAGCTCAAGTGTCGCCAAGTCTTGCCGGAACGCCGCAGGTGTTCGAGGAGCTTGCCGACTTGGTAGAGCTTCTTGCGAATCGTTACCTCGGGGTTGCCACGATGCTGCTTGAGATGAGCAGCGTAGTCGCGCAGGACCGCTGTGGCAGGCACAGGGCAGCGCGCGACTTGCTTCCATGGTGGAACGGCTACGCCAATTACCTCGTAGACCCGGTGCAGTGCGCGCACAGACGAACCCGCAAGCGCGAGATTTGCAGTGGTGATTCCACGCGAATGCGCGTACCACACCTGGAAGCGCTGGACCGCGTCGTGCGTCAGTTCGTTGGGCTCGTTGAGCCCGAGCGCATCGCAGTAGCGTCTGAACCGGCCGATCCAATACAGGTACTGCCGAGCGGTGCTCGGACCGATGCTGGAGTCAGCGTGCCACACACGCAGGATGTCCCGGGAGGTGGGCGTGCGTTCAGGCTGTATTGACTGCTGAGATCGCGTGACCATACGACTGGTTGCAACTGGCGATTGTGTTGTCGACCAGGATAACTCGTCCGTTTGAGCGCGCCAGGCCCCATCTTGTGTTGGACGTCCCTGGTTACAACGTCTTGTTGTTGCGCCCGCCGGGACTGGAACCCCAGTGGTGCGGGTAGATGCGCGAGGTCACTACCGTCGAGATCAAGGCGGAGACGCGTCAGAAAGCCAGCATCGGCTACCAAGGGAGTCTCGGTATTGGCGTCTCTCAGGGCTTGGATAGCGCGCCGGACGGGCAAGATGCGACGACGCAACCAGCGAACCGCCGACGTGAGAGATATCTCCGGATCACGAATGCTCGAAGCAGTGGCCTCGATGCTCGGCAAACGAGTCGCCGCCGCGAACGCCTCTTCGATCTCGACAAGCAATCCGGGCATACGCGCAGCCAGAAAGTGCGGCAGCAGGCTAAAGGTGCAATGTCCTCGCGGGCAATACCAGCGCGCTACACGGACACCAGCGGGCTTTGCTCTCGCATAGCTTCCGTGCCGAGCGATGCCACAGCCACCCTCAGGATGCAGTGGACAAGCGGGCAGGTTTGCAACTGTCCACTCGCGCGCGGAGATGTAGGCTTCCACGTCGGAACTTGTACGCACGAGAATCTGCATGGCCGTTCCCAAGAGCGCCCGCGAGGAAGTAAGCGCAGGGAAATATTATGCCAAGCACACCGACATGTCATCGCTCGTGAGCTAAGGCCTCGGGCGTTACTCAACAGATAAAATCGGGCTCGAGATAATGTGCCCAGCATCCGAGATGCACGAGCTGGTGATCGTGGGCGATGCCGTTGTAGAGCTCATATCCGTCTGTAATCAGCACGGTGCCAGGCTGCACGCCGGCATAGAGCTTCTGCGCATGCTGGGCGCCGCGCCCCGGCGAGTACGAGAACATCCGCACAGGCGGCCCCGAGCCGTTGATCTGTGCCCAGAGGTAACTCTTCGCCTGCGGCCTTCGTCCCGGTTCCTTCAGCACTTGGAACGTCGTCTCGTCGCCGTAGATCAAGTCCGATTCGAGCAGCGCGTCGCGCATCAGGTTGATCACCGGCTGCGTGGCCAGTCCCACTCGCACTACACTGGCGGCCAGCGTGTTCGACGAGATGTCGCCGCCGAAGCGACGCAGCAGCGTGGCCTGGCGATACAGCGGCATTCCGTATTGGTACTTGCCGGTGATGATCCACGCCAGCGCGGATTCCGTGAGTAGCCCGCGCGGGATGATCCGAGCCGGTGCCGGCGTGACCTTGATGCCAAGATCGCAGCATGGGCACGCGTACTTGATCCGCTGGTGCTGAACGACACGCACCTGCTCGGGAATCACGTCGAGCTGTTCGCTCGTTTCCACGCCGATCTCCACGAGGGCATGTCCGTCATGCGCGCAGAACCGTTCAGACTCGGGCAGCTCATGCCGCACGACCTCGCGCGGCAGGTTCCGATCGAGTGGTTTGCGCCCGCGCTTGCCGCGCGTGTGGGCGGCGACCGACGTGCCCAGCACGTCTTCGCGCGCCGGCACGTCGGCAGTCGTCGCCAATGCCTCGGCTTCGTTGAACAGGCCGAGCTGGTCAGCGTGGCGAGACTCGCTCGATGCACCGAACAGTTCGTGCTTGTAGGCCCGCAGTTTTTCTTCGGCCAGATCGCGTTGTGCTGTCACGAGCCGAAGCTCGCCGCGCAGCGCATCGCGCTCGGCGATCGCGGCAATCAGCGCCTGATACTCTTCGGCGCTCAACATGACGGGAGCGTTCGGCATGGTCGATTAGACTTGGCCGTGCGCCCGGTGTTCAGCTCATTCGCTCGTAATATCGCTGCGGATGCTTCTGGATCACGGCCAGGTCGATACCGTCGAGCAGCCAGTGCAGTTGCTCAACGCTGAGCGTGATCGTATCGCCCCCGTTCGGCCAGATGAAGCGGTCGGCCTCGAGTCGCTTGAGCAGCAACCAGAAACCGTTGCCGCCCCAGCCGAGAATCTTGATTCGATCGCGACGGCGGTTACCGAAGACGAACAACGCAGAGGTCATCGGGTTCAGGCGCATCGCCTGTTCGACCAGGATCGACAGCCCGTTGATGCCCATGCGGAAGTCAACCGGATCACGATGCAGGTAGACCTTCAGCGCTTCGTCGAGCCGGAACACGGCAACCTCCCCAGCATCTGGACGATTGCCGCCAATTCATCGAGGCTCGCTTCGCCGAGATCGAATTCGACGCCATTGGGTAGCCGCACATGTAACGTGATCGCCATGAGCAACTCAGTCGATCGCGGCGGTGACGGCTGCCGTGAGGCCGACATCACCGGCACAAATGCAGACGGCGACTCGGGTGATGGACAACGGGACGTTGGCCCTGGAATATCGATGGGTACGCCGTCGGCCACAACCTCATCAGCCGATGGCTGCGCAAGTTGCCGTTGTTGATGGCTCGCGATCCATTTGCGCAACTGGTTCGGATTGACGTCGTGATCCATCGCCGTGCGAGCAATCGACACGCCAGGCCGCAAGCACAGCTCGACCAGTTCCTGCCGTGCTGCCTCGTCAAATTCACGTCGACCGTCTCGCTTGCGGCCGACTACGAGTCTGTTTCGAAGATTAGGTTGCTCTGTCATTGAGGTCTGAGTGCA
The DNA here is from genome assembly GCF_900109265.1 of Paraburkholderia tropica. Classification (GTDB taxonomy): domain Bacteria; phylum Pseudomonadota; class Gammaproteobacteria; order Burkholderiales; family Burkholderiaceae; genus Paraburkholderia; species Paraburkholderia tropica. The sequence continues at coordinate 1,472 of NZ_FNZM01000035.1, read as the reverse complement.
GGTGTCCACGCGGACACCTAGCTTCTGACCTCCTGACCCTCATGGAAAGGGCGCTATTTATTGACCGTACATGGACGCCCCCGGTTTGCCAAGCTCGCAGTTGGTGAACGGTAGAAGGAAGATTGCACCCGTACATTCGGACTTTCGTTGTGAGACGGGCTCACTGTCCCTGATGGGTTTCGCTGGCCAGTTCCCTATCGCTTACGCGCACTCTCGGTGCCTCGGTCATTTTTGGGCTTCACCGGCCACGGTCTTACCTGCCTGCCATCACTTCGTGTTTGCCTGAGCAATCGGTGGTAGGGTTCCTCAGTTCCGTAACGACTTTGCTTGTTTCGATTTAACCTGTTTGATCACGCAGTACGTGGCGTGTAGCCTGGCTGGAAACTTCGCTCATGGACAAGCAGCGCCCACACGGTACGAGCCGTTTTGTTCGCTAAGGCAACAGCGGCCACATTCTTGTTACGACGGGCCGTGACGTTAAAAACCCAACAGTTTGGATCGGCTTTCTGCGTCGCCCGATAGATCACCGATCTGGCTCCATGGATCAACATGGTCCGCAAATACGCGTCACCACGCTTGCTCATGCCCAGGAGGTTCTGCTTGCCGCCGCTGGAATGTTGGCGTGGAACGAGCCCCAACCAGGCAGCAAGTTGCCGGCCGTTGTCGAAGTTCTTCGCATCGCCAACGGTTGCCACCAGAGCGGTTGCGGTGAGAGGGCCGATTCCTGGTACCTTCTCGAGGCGCTGGCTCACTGCATTGTCGCGGTGCCAGGCCTTGATTGCAGCTTCAATCTCGTCGACCTGGCGATGCAGCAATTGCAGATGCTCGAGCAGTCGGTTGATCAGCAGGCGGAACGAGCCCGGCAACGCATTGCTGGCATCTTCGATGAGCTCGGGTACTCGCTGGGCGACATAGGCGATGCCCTGCGGCACAACGATTCCGAATTCGCCGAGTAGGCCACGAATCTGGTTCGCCTGCGCTGTGCGGGCCTTGACGAAACCCTGGCGAACGCGGTGCAGTGAAAGCACCGACTGCTGCTCAATGTTCTTGATCGGCACGAATCGCATCGACGGCCGACCAACCGCTTCGCAAATGGCTTCGGCGTCGGCCGCGTCGTTCTTGTTGCTTTTGACGTACGGCTTCACGAACTGAGGCGCCATCAACTTCACCGTATGCCCGAACATCTGAAGTTTGCGCGCCCAATGATGGGCGCTTCCGCACGCCTCCATGCCGATCAAACACGGCTGCAAGTTGGCAAAGAACGTCGCGACCTGTTCCCGACGAAGCTGCTTACGAAGCAGAACCTTGCCGTGCTTGTTCACCCCGTGGACCTGGAATACGTTTTTCGCCAGGTCAATGCCGATCGTTGTAATCTCCATGGTGGGCGCTCCCGCTGTTCGAGTGGTTGACGACACCTCCACTCTGGCACATCAATGCCTTTATAGGTGGGGGCGTCCATCCCATTGCTTACC
>NZ_FNZM01000034.1 GCF_900109265.1 Paraburkholderia tropica | reverse complement strand
CGTCGGTGGCCGGATCGCTGACCGGGAACGTGCTGCCGTCGACGGCTTCCACCCAGGCGCCGTCGATGTAATTGCGGCCCGGGAGCAGGGAATCGTTGCTGATGCTCAGAGACATGTTGCTTTCCTTGATCTCGTGAAGAGTGAGGGTATGAGGTCGCGTCTTGTAGCGTTACGCGACGGTTTCGGTCTTCGGCAACTGGACTTCGTCGATCCAGCCGCGCCGCAGCTCGGGCACCGATTGAGAAAGTAATTCGTAGTACGGATGATGCGGACCGCGATCGTAATCTTCGCGCGCGACCTGCGTCACCTTGCGGCCATGCTGCATGACGACGATTTCATCGCAGATCGCACGCACCGTATGCAGATCGTGGCTGATGAAGAGATACGACACGCCGAGGTCTTTGCGCAGATCGGCCATCAGATCGAGCACGGCTGCGCCGACGACCGTATCGAGTGCCGAAGTGACTTCGTCGCACAGCAGCAGATCGGGTTCGGCGGCCAGCGCGCGGGCAAGGTTGACGCGCTGCTTCTGTCCGCCCGAGAGCGCAGCCGGTGGGCGCTCCATCAGCGTGCGGGGCAGGCGCACCATGTCGAGCAGTTGCGCGATGCGCGTGCGCAGCGCCTTGCCCTGAAGGCCATGATAGAACTGCAGCGGCCGCGCCAGAATGCGCTCGATGGTATGCGCGGGATTCAGCGCGGTATCGGCGATCTGGAACACGATCTGGATACGGCGCAGCTCGTCGCGGCTGCGCTGATCGAGCTGCGGCGACATGGTCTTGCCGTCGAACGCAATGCGGCCTTCGAACGGCGCGATCAGACCGGCCACCGCGCGTGCGAGCGTCGTCTTGCCGGAGCCCGACTCGCCGATCACGCCGATCGCCTGCCCGCGATAGAGCTTGAGATCGACCTTGTCGAGAATGCGATTCTGCGGGCGGCCCTGCGCGTCGAGCGGACCGTAGCCCGCGCAAAGCGCGTCGATCTGCAACAGCGGTTGCGGGGCGCGGCGCGTGCCTTCGGGGTCCGTGCGCAGCAACGGGGCGTCGGCGCGCGCGTGGACCGCATCGTCGGGTGCATCGGCGTGACGCTCCTTCGGGCGCGCGGCGGCGAGCAGGCTGCGCGTGTAGTCGTCGGCGGGCGCATGCAGAATCTGATCCGACTCGCCGTATTCGCGCATCTTGCCGTGGCGCAGCACGAGAATATGATCGGCCACCTGCGCGACCACCGCCAGATCGTGGCTCACATACACGGCGCTGGTCTTGCGCTGCTGCACCACGCGGCGGAACGCGCGCAGCACTTCGACCTGGGTCGTCACGTCGAGCGCCGTCGTGGGTTCGTCGAGAATCACGAGATCGGGGTCGGTGATCAGCGCCATCGCGGCCATCAGCCGTTGCAACTGACCGCCCGACACCTGATGCGGATAACGCGCGCCGATGGTTTCGGGATTCGGCAAGGCGAGTTCGCGGAACAGTTCGACGGCGCGTTTTTCGGCTTCGGCGCGCGGCATCGTCTTGTGGATGCGCGCCGGCTCGACCACCTGATCCATAATCGTGCGCGACGGATTGAACGATGCCGACGCGCTCTGCGCGATATACGTGACCACGCGGCCACGCAGTGCGCGCTGGGCGGCGACATCGAGCGCGGTAACGTTGCGCTCGCCGACATTGACCACACTGTCCGGCGCGATCGCGCAACCGTCGCGCGCGTAGCCCATCAAGGCGAGCGCCGTGGTGGTCTTGCCGGAGCCGGATTCGCCGATCAGGGCGAGCACCTGGCCCGGCGCGATATCGAATGCGAGGCGATCCACCAGCACGGATTCGCCTGCCATGATCGTCAGGTCCCTGACATGAATTGCCGCGCCCATTTAGCGTGCCTCCCCATCGGTCGTGGCGGCGATCTGCGCACGACGCGAAGCGTTGAATTGTTCGTTGAGCTTCGCCTGGCGACGTGCATCGCGGCTCGCCTTGCGCGCACCGCCCGGCAGGTTGTCGATCACGAGATTCACGGCGATCGTCAGGCTCGCGATGGCGAGCGCCGGCGCGATCACGGCGAGTGCGCCCTCGGCGAGTCCGTCGAGGTTTTCGCGCACGAGCGAGCCCCAGTCGGCGTCGGGCGGCTGGATGCCGAGGCCGAGAAAGCTCAGGCTGGCGAGCAGCAGCACGACGTAGACGAAACGCAACCCCAGATCCGCGAGCATCGGGCTCAGGATGTTGGGCAGGATCTCTTGCAGCATGATGTAGGCCGTGCCTTCGCCGCGCGTGCGGGCGACCGCCACATAGTCCATCGCGTGAATGTTGACGGCGAGCGAGCGCGCGATGCGGTACGCGCCGGGCAGGTAGATGATCGCGGCGGTCGCGGTCAGCATGACGGTCGAGGAGCCGAACGCCGCCACCATGATGAGCGCGAACATCTTGCTCGGAATCGCCGTGAGCGTATCGAGCGTGCGGCTCATGACGGCGTCGAGCTTCGGGCCGCCGACGATCGCCAGCAACGCCAGCGCGGTGCCCACGCCGCTGGCCAGCAGCGTCGCGATCAGCGCGAGTCCCACGGTATAGCGCGCGCCCATCATCACGCGATCGAGCATGTCGCGGCCCAGATAGTCGGTGCCGAGCAGATGGTGCGCGCTCGCGCCCGCGAAGATCTGCACGTTGTCGGTCGATGCGCTGGCGCCGTCGCCGGCCAGCGGACCCGCGATCGCGGCGGCGATCCATACGAGCACGATCGCGAGGCCGATCCAGCCCGGCACGCCGAGTCCGCTCAGCGTGCGGCGCAGGTGAATGAAACGCGGGTGCGCGCTCAGGTCGGCGGCGGCGTCGGCCGGAGGCGGCGCGAGTTTGCCTTCAGAGGTCGATTGGGTCATCTTGGTGAGCTCCACAAACGAAAGGGTGAGGTCGCGTTAGCGGTGGCGCAGACGCGGATTGCCCAGAATTCCGCAGACGTCGGCGAGCGTGACGAGGACGAGGTAAGCGAAGCAGAAAATCATCGCGCAGGCCTGCACGACCGGCATATCGCGCTGACTGACGCTGTCGACCATCAGCTTGGCAATGCCCGGATAGTTGAAGACGGTCTCGATGATGATCACGCCGCCGAGCAGGTACGAGAGGCTCAACGCAACGGCATTGGCGATCGGTCCGATCGCATTGGGCAGCGCGTGGAACATCACCATGCGGAACGACGTGGCGCCTTTGAGCCGCACCATCTCGATGTAGGGCGCCTTCAACTGATCGATCAGCGCGGCGCGCGTCATGCGCACCATCTGCGCGACGATCACGCAGCACAGGCACATCACCGGCATCGCCAGCGCGCGCAGCACGCGGCCGAACGGCGCGCCATCGTCGAGATAGGCGAGCGCCGGCAGCCATTGCAGCTTGACCGCGAAAAGCAGCACGGCGAGCGACGCAACCAGAAACTCCGGCACCGAGACGACTGCAAGCACGCCGACGCTGACCGTGCGATCGAACGCGCGGCCGCGCAGCACGGCGCACAGAATGCCGAGCGCGAGCGCGATCGGCACGGACACCAGCGTCGTGATGCCGGCGAGGAGCAGCGAATGCGACAGGCGATCGCCGACGAGGCTCGCCACGCTCAGATGCGTGAGCATCGATTCACCAGCATGGCCCGTGAGCATGCCGGTCAGCCAGTGCCAGTAGCGCACGGGCGCGGGCACATCGAGGCCCATTTGCGCGCGCAGCGCCGCGACGGCTTCGGGCGTGGCGTCCTGGCCGAGCTGCGATTGCGCGGCGTCGCCGGGCAACACCGCGGTGATCGCGAACACGATGGCGGAGATCGCGAGTAGCGACAGAACGGCAGCGCTCACGCGGCGCGCCAGCAGGCGAACAATCACAGTGTTCATATCGGACACCCCTCAAATGGACCGCTCGCCGCCCATCCCTGCGATAGGCGGCGAAGTGTGCTTCGATTGCGGATCAGGCGGACAGCCATACGTGCTCGCCGAACGCGTAACCCATCATGCCGCCGAGCGGAATCGGCGACAGGCCCTGCAGCTTGTTGCTGTGGCCGTCGATGGTGGCGAGGAACAGCGGAATGCCGATACCGGCGTCGCTGCGGATCATCGTCTGCATGTCGGCGTAAATCTGCTTGCGCTTCGCGACGTCCATCTCGGCGCGCGCCGAGAGCAGCAACTGGTCGAACTTCGGATCTTTCCAGCGCGACTCGTTCCACGGCGCATCCGACTTGAAGAACTGCGTGAAGAGCGTGTCGGCGTTCGGGCGCGGATTGACCGTACCGAAACCGACCGGCGCGCTCAGCCAGTAGTTCGACCAGAAGCCGTCGGCGGGCATGCGCTTGACGTCGAGATTCAGGCCGACCTTGCGCGCGGTCTGTTGCAGGATCAGCGCCATGTCGACCGAATACATCGCGGCGGGCGACGCGACCACGGGAATCGGCGTGCTGCCGAGATTGGCCTTGGCGAGGTAGAACTTCGCCTTGTCCAGATCCATCTGCGTTTGCGGCAGGCCCGGCGTGTAGAAACGGTTGGTCGGATCGATCGGCTGATCGTTGCCGGTCACCGCATAGCCGAGCGCGATCGACTGCTTCATCAGGTTGCGGTCGAGCAGCAGCTTCATGGCCTGCACGAAGTTCGGATTGGTGCCGGGGCCGGTGTCGCGATGCATGATCAGATCGGTGTACTGGCCCGACTGCGTGACGAAGACGCTCGCATTCGACGAGCCTTTGACGCGCGCCACCGAACGCGGATTGATCGACGCGACCAGATCCATGTCGCCCGAGAGCAGCGCGTTGACACGCGCGCTCTCGTCGCCGATGCCGACGAATTCGATTTCGTCGAGATACGGCAGGCCGGGTTTCCAGTAGTTCGGATTCCGGACGACGATCGAGCGCACGCCTGGCTGGAAGGTCTGCAACTTGAACGGGCCGGTGCCGATGCCTTTCGTAAAGTCAGTCGTGCCGTCCTTGACGATATGGAAGTAGAACGTGCCGAGAATCACCGGCAGATCGGCGTTCGGCGCGGAGAGCGTCACCGTGACTTCGTTCGGGCCGGTTGCTTTCACGCTGTCGATCTGGTCGGCGAGCGTCTTGGCCTTCGACGCGACGGCCGGGTCCTTGTGGCGCATGATCGAGTAGACCACGTCGGCGGGCGAGAGCGCCTTGCCGTCGTGGAAGGTCACGCCCTTGCGCAACGTGAAGACCCACACGCGCGCGTTGGTCGTCTTGAACGACTCGGCCAGAGCGGGGCGCGGCGCGAGCGTGCCGTCGAGTTCGACGAGGTTGTTGTACAGCATCGTGCCGCGGCAATAGTCGGTTTTGTTCGACTGTTTGGCGGGGTCCAGCGTGTCGTTCGCCGAACCGTTGTCGCCCGCGACGCGAATCTTGCCGCCCTTGCGCGGCGTTTGCGCGTACGCGGCGCCCGCCACGCCGGCGAGCGTGCCGGCCATCGCGAGCTGCATGCCGCCCGCTGCGAGCAGGCGCAGCACGTCGCGGCGGGTTGCGCCGTGCTGGAGCGCGCCGATCAGACGATCCGATTCCGGTGCGCCAACGAGAGTTTCGAGTTTTTTACGTTCAGACATGGCTACACGTTCCTGGAGGCAAAGTCATGGTTGAAAACGGAATTCGCTTGCGCGGGTCGTCAGGCAATGGCGTCTTTCATCTTGTAGTAGAGGCCGATCAACGGCAGGAACCACGGCGGCCCGAAGTGGCCCGGCACCGCCGGCCAGTCGCGCCCGGCCCACGGATTGGCCGCGCGCTCGCCGAGCATCGTGCGGGCGATGCAGCGGCCCGTATGCGTGGACATCTGCGTGCCGTGGCCGCTGAAGCCCAGTGCGTAAAACAGGCCGTCGCGCTCGCCCGCGTGGGGCAGCCGGTCCTGCGTCATATCGACGATGCCACCCCAGCAGTGCGTGAGCGGCACGTCCGCGAGTTGCGGAAAGGTGGCGAGCAGCCCTTCGCGCAGGATCTCCCCGCTGGTGGCATCGGACTGCGGATTGGACACCGCGAAACGCGCGCGGCCGCCGAAGATCAGCCGGTGATCGGGCGACACGCGGAAGTAGTGATGCAGATTCGAGGTCGTGACGTAGGTACGGCGCTCGCGCAGCAGCGCGCTGGCGCGTGCTTCGCCGAGCGGCGCGCTCGCCACGATGAAGCTGCCGATCGGCACCACGCGGCGGCGGATCCAGCCGAAGCTGCCGTAATTGCCGTGGCGCGTTGCGCCCGTCGCGAGCAAGACCTTGTCGGCTTTCACGGTGCCGCGTGCGGTCTGCACGCGATAGCCGTGCGCCGTCTGCGCGATGCGCTCCAGACGCAGCGCCGCCGTGCGCGTATGAATCTGCGCGCCCGCGCGGATCGCGGCATCGGCGAGTCCCTTGCCGAAGCGGCCCATGTGCATCTGGGCGCTTTTTTTATAGAGCAGACCGCCGTGATAGCTGTCGCTGTTCACCTCGGCGCGCACGGTACCGCGGTCGAGCAGTTCGATATCGGTGTCCACGCCATCGGCGATCAGCCGTTCGTAGCTGCGCGCGAGCGTGTCGTAATGCCCCGGACGCGACGCCAGTTTCAGCTTGCCGTGACGCATGAAATCGCAGTCGATCGCTTCTTCGCGCACGATGCTGTCGACGGTATCGACGGCGGCGTCGTAAAGCTGATAGAACGCGCGCGCTTTGTCCGCACCGATCTTCGCGGCCAGCGCCGCGTAATCGACGGCGAGCCCGTTGTTCACATGACCGCCGTTGCGGCCGGACGCTTCAGCGACCACGGTGTCGTTGGCTTCGAGCACCACCACGCGCGCGCCGGCGCGGGCCAGCGTTAGCGCGGCGGAGAGTCCGCAGAATCCTGCGCCGATCACGACCACGTCCGCGCTCGACGGCAGCGCCGCGGTATGCTCCGTCAGTTCGACACCTTCCTTCCAATACGAATCGAGTTTCATCGACTAATGCGATCTCCAGGGTCATGCAGGTTCAATCGACGCATCGTTCACGCGGATCGGCTTGCGTTTTCGGCGTGGCGACAGGGTCGGGCGGTCAGTGACCGCGCGGGTGATGAACAGTGCTGAAATTGAATCACGCCAAAACAGAGGCTTCGCGTCGTATTGACCGGTTCGCACAGGCGGAACTGCGGTTTATGGGGGGCTCGACAGCATTGTTTGCCGTGCGGCGAAAATGACGTCGCACGTGCTCGCCGATTCAGCAGCGAGTCAAAAAAATGCGCGAGTTTGCTATTGAGGTTTGTGCTAATGGACGGCGTTTTCACGCAAAAAAACAGGTGGCGTTTTTCCTATCGCGTGGAAATTCCGGCGAGTGATCATGGGGCAGATACAACCATTCGACCTTCATGAACGATTCGAACCAACATGAGCGGGTAGACGCCGCGCGCTTTTCGCTGCGCGATCTGTGCGAGGCGGATTTGCCCGTCGCGCAGCAATTCTCGGAAGAAGCAGGCTGGCCGCATCGGCTGAGCGACTGGCAGTCGTTGAGTGCGCTCGGGATCGGCCGGGTGGTGATGTGCGACGGGCAGATCGCGTCGCTCGGGCAGATCTTCGTGTGGGACGAGCACGCGGCTTCGATCAGTCTGCTGGTTTCGGACGCGGCGCATCGCGCGGGCGAGGCCGAAGCCGTCTTGCTGCGCGATCTCCTCGAACGCGCGGGCACGCGCGGCGTGACGGTGCATGCGTTCGGACACTGGCGCCACGCGGTCGAGCGCCTCGGCTTTCGCGAAAGCGGCGCGGTGCTCCAGTATCAGGGCCGTCCGCGTTCGGCGCCGTTAATCGCCCTTCCTGCGGGCACGCGTCTGCGTCCGGCGAACCACGCGGATGAAGCCGCGCTCTGCGAACTGGACGCCCGCGCCAACGGCATGCGGCGCGAACGGCTGATCGCCGCGTGGCTCGATCAGCATGTCCAGGCCATCGTGCTCGACAGCGAATCGTCGGATGAAGGCATTCGGGGTTTCGCCTTCCTGCGCCGCTTCGGGCGCGGCCTGCTCATCGGTCCGGTCGTCGCGTCGGAGCCGCAACTGGCGCAAGCGCTGATCGCGCATCTCTGCGGCAAGGCCGCCGGCAAATTCGTGCGCCTCGACGCGGTCGAACACTACGCGGTGCCGATCGGCGCGTGGTTCGAAAGCCTTGGGTTGACCTGCGTGAATCGTGTCCCCAAAATGACATTCGGCGACGCCGCGCATGGCGCCGCCGACCTGCACACCTTTGCCGTTGCTGCTCAGGCTCTGGGTTAGACGACCCGTATCGGAACATTAGGGAACCGCGGTATGAGTACAAATATGCAGCTGGACCGACTGGATTTGCGGATCCTGAGCCAGCTTCAGAATAACGGGCGCATGACCAACGTGGATCTGGCCGAAGCGGTCGGGTTGTCGGCGAGTCCGTGCCTCAACCGGGTCAAGCGCCTGGAGCAGGCGGGTTTTATCAGCGGATACAGCGCGCAGATCTGCATGGAGAAGATCGGTGACATCCTGACCGTGTTCACGGAAGTCACCTTGTCCGACCATCATCGCGAGGATTTCATCCGCTTCGAGAAAGCCGTCAAGGAACTCGACGAAGTGATCGAATGTCATCTGGTGAGCGGCGGCTACGATTATCTGCTCAAGGTCGTGGCGCGCGGCGTCAATCACTATCAGGAAGTCATGGAAGGGCTGCTGGAGCGCAACGTCGGCATCGAGAAATACTTCAGCTATATCGTGATCAAATCGCCTTTCATCAAGACGCATTATCCGATCGAGAAAGTCTTTGGCGGTAAAGTCTGAGTATGCCGTGACATACGATGCGCTCTCGCGATGAGAGCGCATCGTCATTCAAATGCTACGAAGTCCGAATCAATATTAATTAATATTAGTTATCGGCCATGACGACATAGACCTTGCGCAGCGGGGTCTTGATATCCCAGACGCCGGTGGTGTTCGCCGGAAAAAACAGCGTGTCGCCTGCCTTGATCGCGCGCGCTTCGCCGCCGGTCGGCGTGAACGTGCATTCGCCCGCGAGAATGTGCATGACTTCGGCATTGGCCAGATGACGCGAGAAGCGTCCCACTGACACCTCCCACAGTCCCGAGCGATTGTCGCCCGAGCCTTCGAGCGGCACTTCCAGCGTCTGCGTCGTGCAGGCCGGTTCGGTGAGCGGCGCGCCCACCGCGCCCGCGGGCGTGAGGTCCTGGCATTGCGCGCTTTGCGAAAGAATGGTGATCGGCATGATGTGATCGTGCGTCCCGTTTATTGGCCGGCTTCCACGGCATCGGCGAGTTGCGCGAGTGTGTGGAAGTGGTAGTCGGGGACCGTGTGAGCGGACTCGATCGTGCCGCCCGAGCTGGGCATGCCATGACGGCGCTCGATCCAGCAGCTCGTGATGCCCAGCTCGCGGGCGATGCCGATGTCGTGATACTGGCTCTGCGCCACGTGCAGATTGTCTTCCTGGCGGAAGCCCCAGGCCTGTTCGTAGCGACCGCGCGCGTACGCGAAATAGCGCGCGTCCGGCTTTTCGCACAGCGCGTCGTCGCAGGCGAGCAGCATCGAGAACGGCTCGCCGAGCGTCTTCGAGAAATGCGCGAGCGCCCACGTTTGCGCGTTCGTCATCGTCACCAGCTTGAAGTGCTGGGCGAGGCGCTTGAGTGCTTCAACGGAGTCCGGAAATGCGGGCCACTCCGAGACCGAATCGCGAAAGCCTTTTGCGACCTCGTCGCTCTCGGGCAGGCCGAGGCGCGGCGCGATCAGCTTCCAGCACAGTTCGAGATCGTCGGGATACCAGATCGTGCCCGCGCGCTTGCGCGCCTGGCGATAGGCGGCGAGGAAATCTTCGTCCGAGACTTTGGCGTCGCCGGCCACCTGATGCAGGTAGTTCAGCATGCCGCGCTCGAAATCGATGAGGGTACCGACGACGTCGAACGTCAAGACTTTGAAGCGTTTCAGACTCATGTATAGCTCGCGGATGAAAGGGAAGAGAAGAGAGCCGACGTGTCGCCGGTGTGATGTTGCTGAAACTGTTTGGGGCTCATCCCGCAGCTCGCTTTCATGCTGCGCGACAGATGACTCTGGTCGTAGAAGCCCGACGCCTGCGCGGCGTCGACGGGCGTGACGCCCTGGCGCAGCAGGTGCTGCGCATGCCCAACCCGAACGCGCGTCACATAGCGATGCGGCGATTCGCCGGTCAGTCCTTTGAAGATGACGGTGAAGCGCCACATGCTGAGACAGGCGCGTGCGGCCAGCGCCGCGACGCTCAGATCGCTGGCGGGGCTGGCGTGAATCTGCGCAATCGCGAGTTCGACGCCCGCACGCGTGCGCAAGCCGTTCAGCGCGCGCGTGCCGCCGGTGCGGACGCAAGATGCGTTCATGGCTGCAGCGTTGGCGGCGCTCGCTGCCTGAGCAAGGTCGGACATGAATTTCATAGTGGAGAGCTTACGATTGCTCGTGCCACCGAAAAAACTCATTTGCCCGCGTCAGGCAGTATCAAATCGCGATGACGGAGGGCGGCTCCGTAGAAAATGCGGGGGCAAGCGGGGCATCACGTCGTACAAGAAAGCGCCGCGGCGAGCCCGAGCGACGGATACGCGCTGTCGACCGCGGCGAGGTCGGCGCGCATCTCGGCCAGCAGCCAGTCGCGCACTTCCGCGACGATGGGCCGAAGCGGTCGTCCCGGCGCCCACGACAGGCAGCACAGCCGGTTCGTCACCTGCAGTTCGTCCACGGCGGGCACCAGCGCGCGTTGCGCGAGCCAGTGCATCACGACGTTGACCCAGCCGAGCGCGAGGCCCTGACCGAGCAGCGCGGCCTGCACGACGATGGCGTAATCGTTGAAGCTCAATACGCTTGCCGCGCGCCGCGTCTCGTTCGCGAACGCTGCGAAGCGCGCGTGCCAGCCGCGTTCCTCGTCGTCCATGACGATCACGGTGTCGCCGTGCGCCAGCCAGTCGACGCCGCGCGCGAGTTCCTGATAGTGCGGATTGCAGACGGGCAGCAGCACCTCAGGCATAACCCTGATGCTGTTTTCCCCCATTTCCGCTTCGTGCAGAAAACGCATGCCAAGATCGACGTCGCCGAGCGGGCCGCCGATCCGGCCCGAGATCAGCTGAAAGCGCAGATCCACGGAAGGAAACGCCTCGTTCAGGCGGCTCATGCGCGGCATCAGCCAGTGCGTGGTGAAGGCGGTCGACACCGACAGCGTGACCGGCTCGACGCCCGTCGCGCGGGCCTCGATATCGAGAATCGCTTCCTCGATGCCGTTCAGTCCCTCGGAAATCTTGCGGTACAGAATGCGGCCGTTCTCGGTCAGCTCGATGCCGCCATGGACGCGCTCGAACAGCCGCACGCCGATGTGATCCTCCATGCGCGCCAGCATGCGGCTCACGGCGGGCTGGCTGACATAGAGCTCCTGGGCGGCGCGCGTGAAGTTCCCGCAACGCGCCGCCGCCTCGAAGACGAACAGCGCGTTGGCGCTCGGCAGTTTTCGGCGAAGGTTTGGCATGACCTGATGTTATGCCTGATCCAACAATTCGGGAATTGCCGCCAAAAAAATCGCCGCCTATTCTTGGTTGAACACTGACTGAAAGGCGGGAGCACGACGATGGACGCACGAGTAAAGGCAGGCGTATCGATTCGATCGGCGGTCAAACGTTATGGCCATGTCGTCGCGCTCGACGATGTGTCGCTCGACGTCGCTCAGGGGGAATTCGTCTCGCTGCTCGGGCCGTCCGGCTCGGGCAAGACCACCTTGCTCGGGATTCTCGGCGGTTTCGTGCAGCCGTCCAGCGGCAGCGTCTGGGTCGGCGAGCGCGACATTACATTCGCGCCGCCGCACAAGCGCGACATCGGCATCGTGTTCCAGAACTACGCGTTGTTTCCGCACATGACGGTGGGCGAGAACGTCGCCTTTCCGCTGCGCGCGCGCCGCGAGCCGAAAGCGGGCTGGGCCCGCAAGGTCGCCGACGCGCTGGCGATGGTCGAATTGCGCGGCTACGAGGGCCGGCGCATCAGCGAACTCTCGGGCGGCCAGCGCCAGCGCGTCGCGCTGGCGCGCGCGATGGTGTTCGAACCGCAACTGATCCTGATGGACGAACCGCTGTCCGCGCTCGACAAGCAATTGCGCGAGACGATGCAGATCGAGCTGCGCGCGCTGCATCGCCGGCTTGGCGCGACGATCGTCTATGTGACGCACGACCAGCGCGAGGCGCTGACGATGAGCGATCGTGTCGCTGTCCTGAAGAATGGCAAGCTGGTGCAGATCGACACGCCCGAGCGCCTGTACGACCGGCCCTGCAATGCGTTCGTGGCGAGCTTTATCGGCGAGGCGACCTTGCTGCCCGTCACGCGCGCGGGCGACGACGCGGTGCGCCTCGGCGATGCGGTGCTGCGCTCCGCCGAACCGCTGCCGGACGCCGACAAACTGCTGCTCGCGGTGCAGACCGAGAAGCTCGTGATCGACAGCGGCGACGCCGCGCCCGACGCCAACCGCCTCTCGGCGCGCGTGACCGAAGTGCTGTATCAGGGCGAGAGTCTGCGCGTGTTCGCGAAGCTCGCGGACGGCACGTCGCTCAGCCTGCGCCAGCCGGGCAATCACGATGCGCGGCATCGGATTCCTGCGCCCGGCTCTCCCGTTTCCGTCGCCCTCAGTCCACGCGACACGATCGTCGTACCGGCGTGACCGTGCGGCGCGATCGCCGCGCATGCCGTCTTTCCAGCCAACCGCAACGCAATCAAGGATCCATTCATGAAGCTCACCGATTTCAAGGTGCTGACGTTCGACGTCGTCGGCACGCTGATCAACTTCGAACAAGGCGTGCTGACTTCGGTTCGCCGCCTAGGCGGTCCGGCCGCGAAGGATCTGACCGATGACCAGATTTTCGCGCCGTATCTGCGCGGCCGGGCGAAGTTCTACGGCCGGTCGAGCCACGAAATGGCCAACGTGTGGCTGTCGCTGGCCGCCGAACTGGATCTGCCGGGCGATGCGACGACGGCCGCCGCGTTCCAGCGCGACGTGCTCGACTGGCCGGCGTTCGAGGATTCGGTCGAGGCGCTGAAGCGGCTGCGCAAACACTTCCGCCTCGTCGCGATGACGAACGCCGACCGCGTCGCGCTCTCCGCGTATGCGCACACGCTCGGCGATCCGTTCGACGACACCGTCTGCTGCGACGAAACCGGCGTGGCCAAACCCGATCCGCAATTTTTTGCCTATAACCGTGGCCGCCAGGCGGCGTTCGGCTACAAGTTCGGCGAAATCCTGCACACGGCGCAGAGCCAGTATCACGACATCGGCATTGCGACCGAACTGGGTTATTCGACCTGCTGGATCGAGCGCCGACGCGGCCAGGCCGGTTTCGGCGGCACGCCGGAGCCGGAAAAAGTGACGACGCCGACGTTCTGCTTCCCGACGCTCGCGGCGCTCGCCGACGCCGTCGAAGCCGAACTCTGCGCGGCCTGACAATGCTCGCGCCGCCCGTTTCGACCTCGCCGCAGCCGGATTCGCTCTGGCGTCATCTGGCCGGCGAGGCCGGTTCGTTCGACGCGCCGGTCGGCGCGGGGCCGCTCACGCGCGATCTGCAGGTCGATGTCGCCGTGATCGGCGCCGGTTATTCCGGCCTGTGCGCCGCCCATGCGCTCCATCAGCGCGGCGTGTCGTGCGCGGTGCTCGACGCGAATCCGGTCGGGTGGGGCGCGAGCGGGCGCAACGGCGGCGTCGTGTCGTCCAAGTTTCGCCCGTCGTTTTCGGCGATCGCCAGTGCACACGGGCTCGACGTTGCGAAGCGCATGCATCGTCTCGCGCACGACGGCGTGCGCACCGTCGAGGCGCTGGTCGAGGAATGCGGCATCGGGCGCGCGCAGTTCGAACGCACCGGCAGCCTGCGCTGCGCCCATACCGAGCGCGCGCTCGCGTCGATCGTCGCGGAAGCCGTGTGGGTGCGCGCATCGCTCGGCGACCGCTCGATGACCGTGCTGTCGCGTGAGGCAGTGCGCGCCGAAACCGGCTCGACCGGTTTTGTCGGTGGCGTGCTCAGCGCCGATGCGGGCACGATCCTGCCGCTCGAATACGTGCTGGGCATCGCGCGCTCGCTCGCGGCGCGCGGCGTGCCGATCCACACCTCGACGCCCGTGCTCGCGATCGACCGCGCGCCCGGCGTCGCGGGCGTCACGCTGCGCACGGCGGGCGCGACGGTGCGCGCGCGGCAGGTGATCGTCGCGACCAACGCCTATTCGGACCTCACGCCCGCGACCGACGCCATGCGTCGCGAGCTGGTGCCGTTTCGCAGCGCGATGATCGCGACCGAACGTCTGCCCGCCGCGCTCGACGCGAAGCTGATGACGCAGCGGCGCAGCTATACCGAAACGCGCCGCATGATGAAGTGGTTCCGGCGCGCGGACGGTCGCATGCTGTTCGGCGGCCGCGACGCGTTCGGCAAGGAAGGCCAGGACACCGGCTTCGAGGCGCTGCGGCGCGCGATGGTCGGACTGTTTCCGGATCTCGCCGATATTCGCGTGGAGTTCCGCTGGTCCGGTTATGTCGGGATGACCTTCAATGCGCTGCCGCATGTCGGCCGCGCGGACGACGCGACGGTGTTCTGCGTCGGTTATAACGGCGCGGGCGTGGCGATGGCGAGCCTGATCGGCCAGCACGCGGCCGCGCTCGCACTCGGCGAGACGCCCGATCTTGCGCTGCTCGCGCAGGACGGGCTGCGTCCCGTGCCGTTCCACGCACTGCGTGCGCCAGGTGTCAGACTCGTGGCCGCGTGGTACCAGTTCCTCGATGCCATGGGGGCATGATGACGACTGCCAGAGCGTTTGTTTCAGACTCCGGATCCGCACCGATGCAACACGACGAGACCGACGCGGCGCGGCACCATCAGCGCCGAGAAAACCGCACGATGCTTCTGCTGATGACGCCGGCGCTGGCCGTCGTCGTGATTCTGCTCGTCGTGCCGCTCGCGTGGCTGTCGTGGCAGTCGGTCCGCCAGGACGGCGGCTTCACGCTCGCGAACTACTATCGCGTGTTCAGCGGCACCTATCTCGACACTTTCCTGCTCACGTTCAAGCTGAGCCTGATCGTGACGGCCGCGACGCTGCTGCTCGGCTATCCGGTCGCTTATCTCGCCGCGTCGGTGCGGCCGCGCTTCGCCGCGCTGATTCTCGGCATGGTGATCCTGCCGTTCTGGACCAGCGTGCTGGTGCGGACTTACGCGTGGCTCGTGCTGTTGCAGCGCACCGGCGTCGTGAACAAGCTGCTGCTGGCCTTCGGCCTCGTCGATCGCCCCGTTCAGCTCGCCTACAACGAGTTCGGGACGATCGTCGCGATGGTTCATATCCTGCTGCCGTTCATGGTGCTGCCGCTGTATTCGGCGATGCAGAAGATCCCGACCAATCTCTCGCAGGCGGCCGCGAGTCTCGGCGCGACGCCGCTGCACGCGTTCCTGCGCGTGTTCCTGCCGCTCTCGCTCGGCGGCGTGGTCGCGGGCGTGACGCTTGTTTTCGTGCTGTGCCTCGGCTTCTACATCACGCCCGAGCTGATGGGCGGCGGCAAATCGATCATGGTGTCGATGGTGGTGAGCCGCAACGTCGAAATCTATAACAGCTGGGGCGCGGCGAGTTCCGTGTGCGTCGTGTTGCTGCTGTGCGTGTTCGCGATCTTCTACCTCGCGAGCCGCGTGATTCCGCTCGACAAGACCCTGGGGGCGAAATGAGACCGAACCCGTTCGTGCGCGGCGCGCTGATCGTGCTGGTGGTGTTGATCCTCGCGTTCCTGATGATTCCGGTGCTGATCGTCGTGCCGATCTCGTTCTCCGACACGCGCTTCATGACGTTCCCGCCGCCCGCGTTGTCGCTGCGCTGGTATGCGTCGTTCTTCGGCAATCCTGAATGGCTGTCGGCCGCCCGCGTGACGCTGATCGCTTCGCTGTCCGCCGCGTGCATCGCGACGCCGGTCGGTGTGGCGGCCGCCTACGCGATCGAGCACGGCGAGCATCCGCTGATCCGCCCGCTGAAGACCGTGCTGATGCTGCCGATGATCGTGCCGATCATCATCGTCGCGGTGGGCGTGTTCTTCGTCTATTCGAAGTTCGGCTACGTGAACACGCTCGGCGGTCTGATCATCGCCGATTCGATGCTCGGGCTGCCCTACGTGCTGATTTCGGTCGGCGCCGATCTGCGCTCGTTCGATCACGCGCAGGAAATGGCGGCGCGCAGCCTCGGCATGAACCGGCTTCGCAGCTTTCTGACTGTGACGCTGCCGCAGATCCGTTCGAGCGTGATCTCCGGCGCGGTGTTCGTGTTCATTCAGGCGCTCGACGAAACGGTCGTCGCGCTGTTCGTGTCGGGCGGCGACAACCAGACGCTCACGCGCCGGATGTTCGTCACGCTGCGCGACGAAATCGATCCGACCATCGCCGCGATCAGCACGATGCTGACCGCGCTGACGCTTGCGCTCGTGCTGCTCGTGGTCGTCAGCCGTCGCAGCGGTCAGCGCCAGCTGCAGCCGGCGCGGGCCTGAAGCCGACCGGGTTTGAACCACTTTCCGCGACCGGAAACCGACATGACAGACAATGCCCTGAAGTTCTATATCGACGGCGCGTGGGTTGCGCCTGCCGCCAACGCGCGCCTGCCGGTTATCGATCCGTGCACCGAACTGCCGTTCGCCGAGATCGCGACGGGCGATACGCGCGACGTCGATCGCGCGGTGGCCGCGGCGAAGCGCGCCTTCGAATCGTTCTCGCAGACGACGCCGGACGAGCGCGTCGCGCTCGTGCGCCGCGTTCTTGAGATGTACCTTGCGCGCTACGACGAGATCGCCGCGGCAATCTCGCGCGAGATCGGCGCGCCACGCGCGCTCGCGTACGAATGGCAGGCCGGGATCGGCCGCCGTCATCTGGAAGAACTGCTGAAGACCTGCGCGAGCTTCGTCTGGGAGCGCGACAAAGGCACCACGCGCGTGCGTTACGAACCGGTCGGCGTCGTCGCGCTGATTACGCCCTGGAACTGGCCGATCAACCAGATCGTCTGCAAGGTCGCGCCCGCGCTGGTCGCCGGTTGCACGATGGTGCTGAAGCCAAGCGAGGTCTCGCCGCTGAACGCGGTGCTGTTCGCCGAAGTGCTCGATGCGGCCGGCGTGCCGCCCGGCGTGTTCAATCTCGTGCAGGGCGACGGGCCGTCGGTCGGCGCGCCGCTGGCGGCGCATCCGGATATCGACATGGTCTCGTTCACGGGCTCGACGCGCGCGGGTATCCAGATCGCGCAACTCGCGGCGCCCACGGTCAAGCGCGTGCATCAGGAACTGGGCGGCAAGTCGGCGAACCTGCTGCTCGACGATGTCGATTTCGACGTCGCGGTGACGAAGGGCGTGAACGCCTGTTTCGGCAACAGCGGCCAGTCGTGCAATGCGCCGACGCGCATGCTGGTGCCCGCCGCGCGTCACGCGCAGGCGGTCGAAATTGCGCGGCGTGCGGCGCTCGCGCACAAGGTCGGTCCGGCGGATGCGCCGGACACGACGCTGGGGCCGGTCGTCAGCGAGGTTCAGTTCGGGCGGGTGCAGGCGCTGATCGACGCGGGCATCGCCGAAGGGGCGACGCTCGTCGCGGGCGGCGTGGGGCGGCCGGACGGGCTTGAGCGCGGCTACTACGTCAAGCCGACCGTGTTCGCCGATGTGACGCCCGACATGCGGATCGCCCGCGAAGAGATCTTCGGCCCGGTGCTGACGATCATCCCTTATCGCGACGACGAAGACGCGATCGCGATTGCGAACGACAGCCCGTATGGGCTGGCCGCGTACGTGCAGTCGGCGGACGTGGAGCGCGGGCGTCGCGTGGCGTATCGGCTGCGCGCGGGCAGCGTGTATCTGAACTATCCGGATTGGGACGCCGGTGCGCCGTTCGGCGGCTACAAGCAGTCGGGCAATGGCCGCGAGTACGGCGAATGGGGCATCGAATCGTTTCTGGAGGTCAAGGGCGTGGTGGGATACGGCGAGTGAAGTTGGCCGCTTGAACTTGTCCTACGAAGTTGATCGAAGGAAGAGAGCAAAACGCGCCTGGCCCAAAAGCCGGCGCGTTTTTATTTCAGCTTACTTCAGCGTATCGGCGATCCGTTCGGCGATCATGATCGTCGGCACGTTCGTGTTGGCGCAGGGAATCGACGGCATCACGGACGCGTCGCAGACCGTCAGGCCGTCGACGCCGTGAACCGCGCCGTCCGGACCGGTGACGGCGAGCGGATCGCTGGGCGCGCCCATCCTGCACGTCCCGGACGGATGCCAGGTGCCGCCCACCGACTGCGTGACGAATTCGGTCAGCGCCGCATCGTCGGCGAGCAGCGTGTCGAGCGTCATGCCCTGCGTGATCACGCGTTCGATCAACGCAGGCCTTAACGGTCCGGCGACATCGAGCAACCCGCTGAGCAGCCCGCGCTGCAACGCGTTCCAGTTTCCGGGGCGCGCGACCGCGGCAACACGCGGGGAATAGCTCGACGGAAAGCGCGGCCCGAGCGTGGCCGCGAGCGCCGGATCGGCGAGCGTCTGCGCGCCGAAGCGCACCGCGCCTTTCAGGCGTTCGAGGTCGCGTGCGTCCGACAGCATCGAAAATTCGACGGTCGGTTCCTGTTGCGCGTGCGGCGAGGCGAGCGTCACGCGCCCGCGCGAATACGACTTGTTGACCCAGAAGAACATCGTGCCGAGCCGGTAGCCGACCGAGTGCCAGCCGGAGCGCGACAGGATCGCGCCGTGCATGTCGCCGCGCGGCGTGCCGGGCAGTCCCGACGAATAGCGGACGATGGCCTGCTCGTGATGCTCGTCGGGGAAGGGCGTGCGCGCCGCGGGCGGCAGGAACGCGGAAACGGCGATCGACGGATGCTCCATCAGATTGCGGCCAACGCCGTCACGCGCGGCGACGACGGCGATGCCGTGCGCGGCCAGTTCGTCGGCCGGACCGATGCCGCTGCGCATCAGCAACGCCGGGCTGTGGATCGCCCCCGCGCTGACGATCACGCGCGCGGCGCTGATCGAGTCGCGCGTGCCGTCGTGGTGTATGAGTTGCGCGCCGGTTGCGCGCGCGCCGTCGAACAGCACGCGTTCGACCTGGGTGTCGGTGACGATCGTCAGGTTGCGGCGCGCGCGGACGCTGTCGTCGAGATAGCAGACCGAGGTCGGAATCCGCTCGCCCGACGCGCTCACGCCGAGCGTGCCGACGAAGGTGCCGTCTTCCCACGCGCCGTTCTGGTCGGCGCGCAGCGGATAGCCGCGGCGGCCCAGCGCGTCGATCACCCCGCGCACGAACGGCGAAAGCCGCGCGCGCGGCGCGCGCGTGACGCGCAGCGGGCCGTGCTTGCCGTGCAGCGGCCCGTCGAAATCGACATCGTGTTCGAGCTTGCGGAAGAACGGCAGGCAGGTCGCCCAGTTCCAGCCGGCGGCGCCGAGCGTTTCCCACTCGTCGTAATCGGCGGGCGCGCCGCGGTTGGCCATCAGCGCGTTGATCGCGGAGCCGCCGCCGAGCAGCCGCGCCTGTTCATAGCGGCGCGGCGCGGCCGGGGCGCTCATGCGCGCCTGCAGCGCTTGCCAGAGATTGCGCGTGTCGAGATAGGCGCGGCCCGGATAGCGGCTGCGGATGTCAGGCGGCAGCGTCGCCTGGCTCAGATTGCGGCCCGCCTCGACGAGGCAGACCGTGCGGCGGGCGTCCTCGGACAGCCGCGCGGCGAGCACGCAGCCGGCCGAGCCGCCGCCGAGAATCAGGTAGTCGAACACAATAGGGAGGGCCGATTCAGAAGGACGGACGAAACGCGCGAGGCCTGCCGTGGCGTCAGGCCTCGCGCTGCACCAGCCTGGCGGCGATGGCTTATTGCTGCATGAACTTCAGCCAGCGCGCCTTCGCCTGGATGCCGGCGTCGGACGCCCACCACTCTTCGGACATCAGGGCCTGCTTGGCCGCGTTTTCCGGTGCGCTCGGCAACTCGGCCGCGCGCGCGGCGGAAATCTTGCCGGTCTTGTACGCGGCCGGATTGCCTGGGCCGTAATCGATATAGGTCGGCAGATTCGCCTGCAGATCCGGCGACACCGCGACATCGACGAAACGCACGGCGGTCTGAAGATTCGGCGCGTTTTTCAGGATGCACAGCTGCGTGTTCTGCAGGATGCCGTCGTTATAGGTGAACGCGATGTCCGGATTGTCCTTGCGCACGGCGCTCGCGCGGCCATTCCAGATCATCTCCATGTCGACTTCGCCGTCGTGCAGCAACTGCGCGGACTGACCGCCCGAGGTCCACCAGACGGCGATATCCGGCTTGATCTGCTCGAGCTTCTTGAAGGCGCGATCGACGTCGAGCGGATAGAGCTTGTCGCGCGGGACGCCGTCGGCGAGCAGGGCCGCTTCGAGCACGGTCTGCGGATCGTTACGCAGCGCGCGCGTGCCGGGGAAACCCTTCACGTTCCAGAAATCGGCCCAATTCTGCGGGACTTTCTTGAGCGTCTTCTTGTTGTAGCCGATGACCGTCGAATAGAACTCGTACGCGACGGAATAGGGCGTGCGATATTTTTCCGGAATCGAGGCGGCGTTCGGCATCTTCGAGAAGTCGAGCTTTTCGATCAGCCCTTCGCGGCCGCCGCGCAGACAGTTCGACGTGGGCGTGTCGATGACGTCCCAGATCGGCTTGCCGGTCGCGCCTTGCGCTTTCACCTGCGGCCACGCGTCGGGGATGCTGTCCTGCGCGATCGTGATGCCGAGTTGCTTTGCCGCCGGATCGAGGATGGCTTTCGTCTGCGCTTCCTGATACGCCCCGCCTTGCGAGACGAAGGTGATTTTTCCGGCGGCCTGGGCGGAGTGGCTCGCCGTGGCCACGAGCGCGGCGATCGACGTCATTGTTATGGCGACCGGGCGCCAGCTCTGCAGTTTGATCACGACTCTTCCTCGACAGGGTTGAAGGGGAAAGCTTGCCCGGTCGGGCGCGTCGGCTTGAGGGCGCGCCTGACTGGGGGATTCGGGCATCGGGTTGATTCGACTATAGTGAGTCAATTTCGGCGCTACAACGCCGAAATTGTTGGAGCCGGCATAACTTGATGTCATGGCCGGTGGGGCCGGGGAGCGGTCGCTTTCAGGGATTCGCGCTGGGCGTTGGCGCGCGCGTTGAAGCGGCGGTCGGTGTCTTTGATGATGGCGCGACGGCGTGATGTGTGTCGGGCGCCGAGGGTTATCCGCGTATCACTTCGCCGGCGGCGCGGCGGCCAGCAAGCTGCGCAAGAACACCATGATCATGTGCCCGATCGGCGCCTCGGAAAGCAGGGGCCGCTGCAATGCGAGCCCTTGTGAGAGCCCCATGAAGGCCGCGGCCAGGACGGCCGGCGATTCCGGTGGCACCTTCTCCAGTCGGGCGAAGATCTGCGTGATGCAATAGGCCAGACCATCGCGGTGCGCGTTCAGCAGTGCCTCGGAAGCCGTGGCAAAGAGGGGATTGCGACGGCCCTGAAGCTTGAATTCCACGCCCAGCACCGACCACTCCGGCTCGGCGTCGAGCGTCTGCGCCCAGATCTCCAGCGCATTCAATATTTGCTCCGCTGAAGCCGACGGGTCGCCCAGCGCCTGCGCAATGTGAGTGACTTGCGCCTTCGAGCGCTCCCGCATCAATTCCACGAACAGCGCTTCCTTGCTGGCGAAATTCGAATAGAAAGCGCCCTGCGTGTAGCCCGCCTCGGCCGCAATATCCCTGAGCGAGGTGGCGCCGAAGCCTTTTTCGACAAACAACCGTTTCGCCGCTGCAAGCAAATGCGCACGAGTCTGCAATCGACTTTCTTCGCGGCTTCGCCGCGGTGAGGAGGGGGCCGCGTTCATGGCCGCAAGGATATCAGTTGATATTTAAATATCAAATGGATATTATTACATTCGCATATCAACTGATATGTGATCGTAATGATGATACCCGTGCATTTCACCAGGACCTAACGAGCGCGCCTGCAAAGGCAGGGCGCGCGCAATGGCAATAAAACTGGACGTGCGTTGCACCAACCAGGCCATGCAATACGGAAAGAGCGCATGAACAACAAGGTCAGAGTGTTGGAAAAGCAACTCGTGCAACTCAATGAACGCATTACGGCCGCGTGGCAACAGGAGCAGAAAGCCGCGATCGAGCACATTCGCCAGGTCATGAATGTTTTCAACCTGGTGCCGAATCAATTACGTGTCGATCGGCGCGGCATCTATAACACCAGGCCTGTTCAGATGAAGTATCAGGATCCCGTTACGGGCGCGACCTGGAGCGGTCGCGGTCGCGCACCGTCCTGGATTCGTAATCGGAGCTATCACGACTTTCTGGTGCGGCAGCCCGATGACGCAGAAGCCAATAGCAAAGGCAAATCCAGTCAGCCGAATGCCGATCGGAATAACAGGCGTTGAAATGAGGATAATGCGGAACTCAGCGCACCGATTAATGCTTCCGGTATTCGCATTGCGCTGTGAGACTTACGCGTGCGGGAATGGGTATTTGCCGCGGCGCGTGCGGACACGCGCCGGGCAAGTTCTGATGAAAGCCCGAGCGCAATCTCGGGCAATCGCTTTTTACGCCGCGTCGGCCTGCTCGCGCATGCGGCGGGCTTCGTCGCGCAGGAACTGCTGGTAATCGTCCAGATCGCCGTCGAAGGGTTCGACGCCGCCCTTGGTGACCAGCCAGAATTCGTCGCACACGGCGCGCAGCAGCGCGCGGTCGTGGCTGACCAGCATCACCGTCCCCTCGAATTCGTTCAACGCCATGGCGAGCGCTTCACGCGTGGCGAGGTCGAGGTGGTTGGTCGGCTCGTCGAGCAGCAGCAGGTTGGGGCGCTGCCACACGATCATGCACAACACGAGCCGCGCCTTTTCGCCGCCGCTCATCGTGCTCACGGCCTGGTGAACCGTATCGCCGCTGAAATTGAAGGTGCCGAGGAAGGTGCGAAGCGATTGCTCGGTGCCGCTCTGGCCGGGCGCGCGCATGTGCGGCGGCGTGTCCCGGGCGAGGCGGATCATGTGTTCCATCGGCGTGTCCTGCGGGCGCAGCACGTCCAGCTCTTGCTGCGCGAAATAGCCGATGTTCAGCCCCTTGCCCTCGCTGATTTCGCCGGCAATCGGCGCGAGCGCGTGCGCCACCGTCTTCACGAGCGTGGACTTGCCCTGGCCGTTCGCGCCGAGAATGCCGATGCGCTGCCCGGCCAGCACGGAGCGATTGATCCCGCGCACGATGACCGTGGGCGGCGTGTCCGGCGCGGCATCCTCCGGCGCGGGGTAACCGAAGCTCGCGTCCAGCATCGACAACAGCGGGTTCGGGACGTTGAGCGGTTCCTTGAACTCGAAGTTGAACTCCGCTTCCGCCAGAACCGGTGCGATCTTCTCCATGCGTTCGAGCGCCTTGACCCGGCTCTGCGCCTGTTTCGCCTTCGAAGCCTTGGCCTTGAAACGGTCGATGAACTTCTGCAGATGGGCGATCTTGTCCGCCTGGCGGGCGAGCGCGGCCTGCTGCAACTCGAGCTGTTCGGCGCGCATGTCTTCGAACTTGCTGTAGTTGCCGCCGTAGCGCACGAGCTTCGCGTTATCGACGTGCACCGTCACCTGCGTCACCGCATCGAGGAATTCGCGGTCATGGCTGATCACGACCAACGTGCCCTGATAGCGCTTGAGCCACGCTTCCAGCCAGACCAGTGCGTCGAGGTCCAGGTGGTTCGTCGGTTCGTCGAGCAGCAGCAGATCGGACGGGCACATCAGCGCGCGTGCCAGCTGGAGTCGCATGCGCCAACCGCCGGAGAAGCTGTTGACCGGCTGATCGAGCTGCGCGGCCGTGAAGCCCAGACCCAGGATCAGCGCCTGTGCGCGTGCGGGCGCATCGTGTGCGCCGGCGTCGTGCAGGGCCATGTAGGCGTGCGCCATGCGCATGCCGTCGTCGCTGGCCTCGGCGGCGGCGACTTCAGCCTGGGCCGCCAGAAGGGCCGTGTCGCCCTCGACCACGAAGTCGGTTGCGCCCTGTTCGGTCTCCGGCATGTCCTGCGCGACCTGACCCATCCGCCATGCAGCGGGAATCGAGAATTCGCCGCTGTCTTCGTGCAGCGAGCCGTTGAGCAGGCCGAAGAACGACGACTTGCCGGCGCCATTGCGGCCGACAAGACCGATCTTTTCGCCAGGGGTGAAAGTGACGGTGGCGCTGTCGAGCACGACCTTGACGCCGCGGCGCAGCGTGACATTACGGACGGAAATCATAAGAAGCTACTTCGGAGAGGAATGGCATGATAGCCGACCGGGCGAACCATGCCGTTTTTTTTGAGCGCCTGGGCTGTCTGCGCTGTGTGCGATCCAGCCGGCTGCGCGCGTTCCTCAGTCCAAAGTCAGATAGCCGGGTATTTCCGGCAGATATGCGGTTTCAGCCCATTCTGTCTCGACGGCCGAGATGAAATCGCCAGTTTGAAGCGCGGCGGTATCGGCGCCCGCAATCGGGCGTTTTCGCATGGCCTGCCGCAAGATCTGAGGCGCGTGCTCGTAAAAGCGTTCGAGTTGCCGCGCATCCGATGCGTGAGGCGCGAGGTCAAACACGTCCTCGAGCGTCCGGCGGGACAGATGAAAACGCTGAAGCCCGCGAATCACGCGAACCTGAAACACGACCCCGTCACTATTGTGAGGGATTGCAGCCCATACCAGCGCACTGCCCATAACATGCCCCCATTTGGCGACAAACCTGAATCAAGGTTTGTTGCGCCATGATGGCTTTAAAAAAATCCATTTCAAAAATGCGAGCGCCCGATTTGGCATTTTCGCCACACGAAAAGGGTGAGCGTTGATTGCTGATCCGGCGCTCGCGCTCGCTCGGGTGCGAGCGAACGCGTCAGGCCGGCGCGGTTTTATCCGCGCGTATCGACCCAGTTGCGCGCCCAGCGCGTTGAAAATTCCAGCGCCTGTTCTTCGCTCTCGAAGTAATCGAGCGAATAGAACCGGTAGGAGGCTTCGGCTTGCGCGCTGTTAGTGCGTTCGAGTAGCAGATTGGATGAAAAACACCCGTCAGGCAAACGATGTGCGGACGGTTGGACGGCATAGCCGTTGTACTGCTGAGTATGTTTGGTATGCATTTTTAATTCTATTAATGTCTGAATGCGCGCGTGACGTGAGGACGTGCACGGGCGAGCCGATTCAAAGCCATTGCGAGCCGAATCTGAGGCAGACGGAAAGCGAAAAGGCGTAGTCGCCGAAGGGGAGAATGAGGTGCAACGAGGCGTGTGGCGTCGGGCAGGTTGCCGGATATAGCGGCAACTCAATGCGATCGCGCCAACTTAGGGAGACATTGCTCCGCGAGGGTGTCGCTGCAACCCGGCGTCCGTTGTCGGAGGCCGGGTCCTTCAAACTTTACAGCGGCTTGATGTTAGCCGCTTGCAGACCCTTCGGGCCTTGCTTGGTTTCGAAGCTCACCTTCTGGTTTTCAGCGAGCGTCTTGAAGCCGTCGGTCTTGATCTCGGAGAAGTGAGCGAACAGGTCGTCGCCACCCTTGTCCGGGGTGATGAAGCCAAAGCCCTTGCTGTCGTTGAACCACTTAACGGTACCGGTTTCCATGAAAAATCCTTGATGAAAAAAAACGAGAATTCACTCTCATAAAGAGAGTACGTGAAGCGACAAGGAGGGAGAGGACCACGAATACCGCTGAGGAGCGAGCAATTGATGAACAGCAATCGAACTTCTTGACCTTCGGCCGACACACTAACCTTGCAGGTGTGTCAACGTCAAGATCTGATTTGTAACTGTTTTGCCATGCGCCTGTCTGGCGGCTGCCGAATATGGCCCTGAATCTCTGCCTCGCCCGTCGTTGCCTGGGTCAGTAGCGCTTTTTCGGCGGCATCGACCGTTTGATCTGCTTGCGCACGCGCGCGACCGCAGCGGCCTTTTTACGCTTACGGACCGTAGTCGGCTTTTCATAGGCGGTCCGGGCACGCAGCTCCGGAATCAGGCCAGTGCGCTCGATGGCGCGACGGAAGCGGCGCAGGGCAACGTCCACGGGTTCGTCAGGTTTCAGAATTACAGTAGTCAACGCGTTCCTTTGTTGTGATCCGGCACGATTGAAAAAAGCGACTGGGCGCGATTTCCCTCGACTAGGCAGCGTTCGGGCGGATCGTGGTGAGCATCAGCGACGCTTGTGCTTGCACCTCGCTGCAACGCCAGTGTAACAATTGCTGGCGCTTTTCGGGCGCCTTAAAGGGAAAGTGCTGAGATAGCCGGGTGTAAACCGCTATTCTCGTCCTACCGATGCGCGCCAGGATCGTCCTTGGTCAGCAGGAGCGTAATTGGACGCGTTGCCGGAAACGCGGAAAAGATAATCGTCAGCGCGACGGTGCCGGGAATCGCCAGAAACGAACCCGCGGCTCCCCACATCGCGGTCCATACCGCGAGACTCATCAAAATGACTGCCGGGCTCAGATTCATGGAGCCCGCCATCAACCACGGATCGAGCACATTGCCCATCACGAAGTTAATGGAAGCCAGCACGATCAGAATGGCCAGCGGCTCGCTCCATTGTCCGAACTGCAGGGCGGCGAGCAAACCCGGTAGTACGACGGAAATAAGCGAGCCCGCGTACGGAACGAAATTCAACACGACGATGAGCACGGCGAGGAGAGAAGCGAATTCAAGTCCGGCTATCCACATGCAGATCCAGCTCAGCACGCCGACCACGACCCCGAGCGAGGCTTTCAGTGCGAGATAGGTTCCAATCTTGGAGTTGATGGCGTAAATGAGCGGTGCGAGATTGGCTTTTCCGCCCATGAACGTGAAGAGTTTATGCTGAAACCTGCCGATCTCCATCATGAAGAACAGCGTGTAGAGCATGACGAGCAGCGTCGTGGCCAATATCGACGAAATAGAGCCGACCAGCACCGAAATCATCGACTTGATATTGAGGGTGTCGAGAAGAATCCGGCGAAATGTCGTCCACGATGCATCGGTTTCGATATGGAGCAGCGCCGCCATTTTGCCGAGCAGTGCAAGCAAGGTGGCTTCGTATTTCGGACCAACGGCTTCGATTCGCGCGCTGTCGATGAGCAATAGCTCGATCGCGCCGTATGCCGCTGCGAAAATGAGCAAGGCCGAACACCAATAGCGAACGCCTGCGCGCAAATGCGCGCCGAGACGCGGCAGGCGATGCAGCATCTCGGCGAGTCCGTAAATGACATAGCAGGTGATGATCGAGAACGCGATCGGTATCAGAACCGGACGCCCAACGTACAGTACCGCACCGGCAATGAACGTAATGATGCTGATACACGTGGCCGTAATGAGTTCTCGACGCATGCCTTGGGGTGTCGGGGAGTGGGCCAGGGCGGTTGAGCGCGAATGGTGTGACGCGCTGAACTAGAATTCCACCGCATCGCGAATGATCGGACACGTCATGCAATGTCCGCCGCCGCGGCCACGGCCCAGTTCCGCACCGACTATCGTCACGACCTCGATCCCGGCCTTGCGCAGCAGCGTATTCGTGTACGTGTTGCGGTCATACGCAAACACGACGCCGGGCGAGGTGCAAACGAGATTCGCGCCGCTGTCCCACTGCGTGCGTTCGCGTTGATAATCGCTGCCTCCAGCTTCCACCACGCGCATTTTCTTCAATCCCAACGCTTCGGTCACGACTTCCACGAAGGACTTCTTTTCCTGGTGCAATTCCACACCGGCCGGATGATCGCTCGGCCGGTAGGAGAATGTGCGCGTACGTGCCATGAAATCCGGTGCAATCAGGACGCAGTCGCGGTCGGCGAACGTGAATACGGTGTCGAGATGCATGGCCGCGCGGATCTTCGGCATGGCCGCCACGATGACCCGCTCGGCGGCGCCGCGTTTGAACAAGGTCGCCGCGAGCTGGCTGATGGCCTGGCGAGACGTGCGTTCGCTCATGCCGATGAGTACCGTCTTGTTGCCGATCGGCATGACATCGCCACCTTCGAGCGTGGCCAATCCGTGATCTTCGGTTGGATCGCCCCACCACACATTGACCTTGCCCGCGAAGTCAGGATGGAATCGATAAATCGCGGCCGCAAGAATCGTTTCCTCATGGCGCGCGGGCCAATAGAGCGGATTGAGCGTCACGCCGCCGTATATCCAGCAGGTGGTATCGCGCGTATAAAGCGTGTTCGGCAGCGGTGCGAGAAGATATTCCGTTGCGCCCGCCGCTTCGCGTACGACCTTGAGCGCCGCGCCGCCGTGAGCTTCGGGGAAGTCGTGAATCGAGAGGCCGCCTAGCAGGGTTTCGGCCAGTGCGCGATCGTTGAGTCCTTCCAGATAGCTGCGCAATTCGTCGAGAAAACCGAGGCCAACCTGATTGGGAACGATCTGGTTATCGAGGATCCATTTTTTCCCCTCGGGCACGGCGACCGTTTCCGCGAGCAGATTATGCATCTCCACGACTTCCACGCCGCGATCGCGCATCTTCGTGACGAAATCGAAATGATCCCGCTTGGCGTTGTCGACCCAGAGCACATCGTCGAACAGCAGTTCGTCGCAATTGCTGGGCGTGAGGCGGGAGTGTGCGATGCCGGGGGCGCACACCATGACTTTCCTGAGTTGCCCGACTTCCGAATAGACCCCCAGCGGGCTATCGGAATGGGTCGATTTTTCATCAGCAGTTTTAGGCTTTGTCACGTCGATCTCCGCTCGTAATGGCTAGAGTTGAATGGAGCCAGTGGCCATCAGAACAATGCCCGCGATGGCGGCCAGCGTTGCCACGATGAAAATGATCCAGTCGCTTCCGCGAACGAAGACTGGGATGTTCCGTTCTCGCCGCGCCCAGACATAAAGCGCAGTACCCGGTGCATAGAGAATCGCGGACAGCAATATGAAAGTCAGTCCACCCGCGATGATCATGAACACGGTATAGATCACGGCGATCGCCGCGAAAGTCAGGTCGCGATTGCGTTCCTCGGGGCGTATTTCGTAGCTCTCCGAGCGTTTGGCGATCATCAGCCCGTAAGCGGCCACAAAGAGATAGGGAATCAGCGACATCGAACTGGTCAGGTTGAGCATCAGTGCGAAGGCGTCGCTGGAAAAATAGGTGCTGGCGACCAGAAGCTGAATGATGATGTTCGTGATCCAGAGTGCGTTGGCCGGGACGCCATTCGCGTTTTCGCGCGAGAAGAGGGCGGGCATGTCTGCGTTACGCGCTGCGGCAAACATGACTTCCGCGCAGATCAGCGACCACGCCAGATAGGCGCCGAGGACCGAGACAACGAGCCCGATACTCACGAAAATTGCGCCCCACGGACCGACCAGACTTTCGAGCACGGCAGCCATCGAAGGTTGGCGCATGCCGGCCACGTCGCCGCGCGGCAAGATCGCGAACGGCAACATCGAAACGAGCACCATGAGTGCCGTCACCGCGCAAAAACCAAATATCGTCGCGCGGCCCACATCGGCGCGTTCTTTCGCGTAGCGCGAGTACACACTCGCGCCCTCGATGCCGATGAAGACAAAGACGGTCACCAGCATCGTTGCCCGAACCTGCTGGACGATGCTGCCTTCCTGAGCGGCAGCGTGAATGTTCAGCGTGAACATGTCGAGCTTGAACGCGAACACCAGAATGACGATGAAGACGACGATGGGCACGACTTTCGCCACGGTCACGACGGTGTTAATGAACGCCGCCTGCTTGACGCCACGCAGGATCAAAAAATGAAAGAGCCAAATGCCGATCGACGCGACGATGATCGCGACTAACGTGTTGCCATTGCCGAAGATGGGGAAAAAGGCGCCCAGCGTCGATTTGATCAGCACCCAGTACGACACGTTACCGATGCAACTGCCGATCCAGTATCCGAATGCGGAGAGAAAGCCGGGGTAATCGCCAAAGCCGACTTTTGCGTAGACGAACACGCCCGCGTCGAGATTGGGCTTGCGTTCCGCGAGCGCCTGAAAGACCCGTGCGAGCGCATACATGCCGGCACCGGCGATTATCCACGCGATGGCGGCGCCCACCGGCCCTGTTGCGTTTGCAAACGTACGTGGCAACGAGAAGATGCCCGCACCGATCATGCCGCCGACTACCATGGCGGTCAGCTGCAAGCGACTCATTTTCTGCACGGATTCACTCATCGGAGTCCTCATTGTCTCGTGTTGTAATTCGTCTGGCAGTGCGTCAGGCCGATCAAAATATCGTGTATTTATTTACAAATTCGAATCCGGCTGGTTGTTGTTTTCGATGTTTTAAACAAAGGAAAATTATCGAGTCACGCGGACCGTATGAGAGCCAAATAGCACGCGCACGCGATCGCCTGGTGAAAAAGGTTGGTCCGCATCTTGCGTCACCGCGATTAATTGTCCGGAGTCGAGTCGGACGGAAATCTCCAATCCGGCGCGCCGCGTTGCGTTTGATTCGACCGCATTGCCGGCCATGCCGCCGAGCACAGCACCGCCTATGCCTGCTGCCAGCGAGCCGTTGCCGCGCCCGATCGCACTGCCGGCCGCAATGCCGCCGAGTGCGCCGCCTGCGATCGCGCCTACACCGCTTTGCTGCGGCTGGATGGTAACGGGCCGTACCCATTCGACCACGCCAACCTCGATTACCTGAGCTTGTTGAGCTTGAGACGGCGTGAACGTGCTGGCGGATGTTGGATGCTCGCAGGCAGTCAGAGAAAAAATCGAAGCCGCGCAAACCATGCAAGTCAAGGCAGGCGTTCGCATCATGCTTTCCGATGGTGAGTCAATCACGATGTCTCGCCAGACATCACGCAAGAACGTTGCAAAAGATTAGTCGCTTTGGAATGATCGCGCCAGTCAAGTGTATTGAAATGCCGATGCATCGATAACTATGTTCGCAATCTTTATCGAAAATTGACACGTGATGGCGTTGAAAAAAATTTCTGGATTAAGATGATCTAGACATCGTTCCATAACTTCGAATTCGGAGGTGAAATTGGCGAATTGATTCTTTAAGTGATGCTAATTTCGGTGTTGTTTTTGAGTTGTATCCATACCTGAAAAGGCATGCTGACTTCGTGCCTGTTGCTTGCGAAATGCTTGCGGAACGCCTCGTAGTGGTGTTTGTCGCCGTGATGGCGCAGTTGGATCTTGTGCAGATGTTGACTGATCGACTGGATAGATGTGAGTGCGCAGTGTCCATCGCAGTTTCCATGATAAAGAGGAGGTTGCATGGCACGGGAACCCGCATTTCGCAGGCGACACGGGTTGAGAACAGCACCGCGCACGCGAATGCTACGGCGAATGCTGGCGTGTTCTGCACTTTCCATCACGACATATGCCGGCTACGTGCCAACGACTAGTGCGGCGGTGTCCGTCATGCGACCGCCACGAGAGGCCAGGTCCGACGAGCCGCTCGTCGTGACGATTGTCTATTCCGGCGACGCGCCGACCGGTTCCTCGTTCGATGTGCCGCGTACCTTGCTCATCACGCTCACGAACGGCGAGCAACAGCCGCGGGCGGTTCAGATCACGCGCGAGTCGGGTGCGCCGGAACATGTGAAGCTCGCGGCAGGCGAGATGAAGGCCGTGAGCTATAGCGCGCCGTGGCCGGACTGGGCGCGCGGTGCGGTTCGAGTGGATGTGCCAGGCGTGGACGTGTCGCCTTCGCTGGTTCTGCTGACGCGCAAAGCCAGTGTCGCGGCCAATAGCGCCGCGTCCGGAGCGACGGCAGCGTCTGCCGCGCAAACCGCAACGTCGGCTTCGAACGCGCCCGGCAGCGCGGGGGACAACGACGCCATGGCGGGCAACGAAGCCATGGCAACGCAGATGCCGCCGTCGGCGGTCAAGCCATCGAATGCGGTTATTCCCGATCTCGGCACATTCCTGGCGGGCCGTTTCTCGTTCTACGAGCCCACGTACTTCGCCGACGGCTGGTCATCCGATGAAACCAGTCTGGCCAAATTCCAGATCAGTTTCAAATTCCGCTTTGTTTTACCCGACGATCCGCGCTCGCGCGGCTTCGTCGACAATCTCTACTTTGCCTATACGCAGACGTCCTTGTGGGATATCCGCAAGTATTCCGCGCCGTTCCGCGATACGAGCTACAAGCCCGCGCTGTTTTACTATCTTGCGGACACGGGTTGGAAAGCCAACTGGTTTAGCCGAATGGGCATCGAGACGGGCTATGAGCACGAATCGAACGGTCGGGACGGGCCCGAGTCGCGTGGGATCGACATTCTGTATGTCAAACCGATCTGGGACTTTGGCGACATCCATGCGAATCATTTGACGGTCGCGCCCAAGGTCTATTGGTACGAGCATATTGCCGGAGAGAATTCGGATATTGCCGATTACCGCGGCTATGTCGATCTGTTGATCAAATACGGCAGCCCCGACGGCTGGCAACTCGCAACGACCCTGAGAAAAGGCACGAAATCGACCTACGGCAGCGTCAACGCGGAATTCACCTACCCGTTGGCCAAGCTGTTCGGCAACGCGTGGGGCGGATACCTGTGGGTTGGTTACTTTAATGGCTATGGCGAAGATATTCTCGACTACAACCAGCACCGCTGGGCCGCGCGAATTGGCTTCAGCCTCTCGCGCTAGCGCGAACGTGTCGCGAGAAGCGGGACCCCATGCTGTCGTGGCAGCGTAGGCCGACGCTTACGGCGAGAGAAGGGAGGGTGGCATGAAGCGGCCCGCATCACCGCAACCTTTGTCGTTATTCGAAGCGCTGGTGCCTGTCGTGGCGCTTATTCTGCTCGTTGGTCTCTCCTATTATCTGTTCGGTAATGAAGGCGCAAGCGGGCCAAACCAGGTGGCGCTCGTTGTGGCGGGCATGCTCGCGGTTTTGGTCGGGTGGCGGCGCGGTCATTCGCTCGCCTCGCTGGGCGAGGCCGCCAACGCGAGTATCAGTTCCGGCGTCGGCGCGATACTCATTCTGTTCGCTGTGGGAGCACTGATTGGAACATGGGCGCTCTGCGGCACTATTGTCGCGATGGTGTATTACGGACTGAAACTGCTGAGCCCGGATTACTTTTACGTCACGGCAGCGTCGATCTGCGCGCTGATTTCATTTTGCATCGGCACATCGTGGACCGTGGCAGGAACGATAGGGATTGGCTTGATGGGCATCGCGCAGAGTATGGGACTCAGCACGGCCATCACAGCCGGTGCCGTGATTTCGGGTGCGTATTTCGGCGACAAGTCGTCGCCACTCTCCGATTCCGCGAATCTGGCGGCGGCTGCGGCGGGTGTTGGACTTTACGAGCACGTGCGAGAGACGCTGGTGACTTCGCTTGTCGCGCTCGTCATTACGCTATTTGTATTCTATTGGCTGGGTGAACCGAATCACTTCGATGCCAGTTCGGAAGTCGCGGCCATGCAGAATGCGTTTCATCTTTCCCCTGTGCTGTTTGCGCCACTCATTCTGGTTGTGCTGCTGACACTGCTCAGACTGCCGCCCTTTACGACGATTTTCCTTGGCGCACTGGCCGGCGGTGTCGTGGCCGCCGTGGTCGCGCCAGGGCGAGTGATCACATTCGCTGCGGCACGCGAGGGCGTGCCGAACTGGATCGCCGTGATCAAAGGCATCTGGCTTGCCATCGCAAGCGGCTACAAATCGACAACCGGCGAACCGGTGATCGACGCGCTCCTCACGCGCGGTGGCATGGATAGCATGTTGAGTACGATCTGGCTGATCATCGCCGCGCTGGGATTTGGCGGCGTGGTGGAGAAATGCGGCGTCATCGAACGACTCATCGCGCCCGTGGTCAGTTGGGCCAAAGGCCGTGGTGCATTGGTGGCCTCCGTGGTTGCAGCCACGATTGCCACGAACGTGGTGGCGGCAGACCAGTTCATTGCCGTCGTCCTGCCTGCGAGAATGTTCAAGAACGCGTTTGCTGCACGTGGCTATGCGCCTACTGTGCTATCGCGGTCGGTGGGCGACTCGGCCACTACGACGGGGGCATTGATACCCTGGAACAGTTGCGGGGCGTATATGGCCGCGACGCTTGGCGTATCGACGTTCGTCTACGGTCCCTACGCGGTGTTTTGCATGCTCAGTCCGATCATCACCATAGCGTTTGCGTATGCTGGCATCCGCATGCCGCGTACTTCTCACGCGGCCACGGAAGCGTCGGAAAACGAGGCGTCTGAATGACATGCGCATCGATCATTCAACCTAGAATCGATGTCGAATACCGAAGCTCACCAGTATCTGGTTATCGGTGCTCGCCTGGTTTCCATAGGAACCTATGGATGCGGTTGCCGGGACGAGGCCGCCACCCGTACCGCCTTGCGATGGCACACGCTGATCGCCGGCCGCATGCTGCCAGGCACCCACGAGGTACAGATCGGTTCGTTTCGACAGCGCGTAGTCGCCGCCCAGCGACACCTGGTTATACGTCGCCGATGCGTCGCCCGTTGCGCGGACATAGGCATAACCGACGCCGATCAGACTCGCAGGCGTGATCTGATAGCCGAGGAAAGCGCGACCGATGTTGTATCGCTGCGTATTCTGGAAAGCTGAAGCGGCGTCAGGCTTGTATTGCGCGTTGCTGTAGCTGATGTTGCCCGTGAATTGTCCGTCTTCATACTGAAATGCCACGGACGCAATGCCAATCGATTTGGCCGTGACGTAGGCGCTGTTGATGCCCGCAGAGTCTGGAAATCCTGAGTTGAACGTGGCTGCCCCGGTCGTTCCGCCCCATCCGGTGCGCGGTATCGACGAGGACAGGTTGTCGGTGTGAAAGTAGCCCGCCGCCATGCTGAATGGACCGCCCGAGTAACCGGCTGCGGCCGACCACGATTGCCCGGATCCGGTCGATCCCGCCTGGCCGCCCAGCGCATACATGCCCTCGATTTGCAAGCCATAGAATTTCGGCGAGACGTACTTGATCGAGTTATCGACACGGAAACTGTTGTCGTTATTATCGACGTCGCCGGGTGTCGCGAAGGGGGCGCCGAAATATCCGTCACCGGTCAGCGGTTGAATCATGTCGACGAGCGGATCGTATTGCCGTCCCGCGGTCACGGTCCCCCATGTTTCCGCGCTCAGCCCGACATAAGCTTCGCGACCAAAAAGACGGCCGCCCTGGCCGAGTTTTCCGGTGTTGATGTCAAAGCCGTTTTCCAACTGGAATATGGCCTGAAGACCGCCGCCGAGATCCTCATTGCCTTTCAGGCCGAACCGGTTTCCTTGAAGATTTCCGCCGAACATTTGCCAGAGGTGACCGCCGGACGGTGTGGCATTGCTGACATATTGAACCGATTGATCGAGCAAGCCGTAGAGCGCGACGCTGCTTTGAGCGCTGGCACTGCTTGCGGCGCCAAGGAGCGCCAGGGAAACGGTGCAAACGGGCATTGACCTCATCGTGTCTCCTTTGTCACGTCGCTGTGCCACCACGCGATGCCCTGCCATACGGTTGGTTATGCCAGCGAGCGCTTGTCAGGTTGAGTGTCGAAGAACAACATTCGCATACGTGACATCTCAAATCGATGTCGCATTGACAGGTTTCAGCGTATTTCATGTTGATTTGGATGACTAATAAATGTTCAGAATAAAGAGTGAATTCTGAAAATTATGACGCTTTTTCCCAACATGAATTGAATCAGGCGGTCGAGATCAATCCGGCTCCCGACCGTCTTCCCATCGTGGATCGGCGGTGATCTGTATGGTTAGACGGTTTTCTATTGGAATCGACCCCAGCGACTTCCATATCTGCTCCCGCAGGCGGTCCTGCGCGCCAATGTCGCGCAACGTCGACAGGGCATCGACAAGCATATTGATCTCGACGAAATTACGTCTTCCCGCCTGGACGACATGGGTGTAATGGCGAATGATGCCGAAATCGCGACTGATGTCGTCGAGCATGGTTTCAATGCCCAGACGCGGATTGTTCTCATCCGGAGTCATGTGCAGCAATTCAGCAAAGCTGCTGCGAATGATTTTCACAGGAACAAGGAGGAAGAGCAGCGACAAGCCCGTTGTCATGACGCTGTCGACGTACGGGTACCATTGATCACGCATCCCCGCCGGCAGCACTGAATACACAACGAAGCCGAGCAGCGTGGCCGCACTGAACGCGAACTTCATGATCCATTTGAAACTGTCAGTCTTCAAGAGTTTGGAATTAATCCGTCTGGCTGTTGCTTTTTTGTAAACGACCATCGCGAAACAGACCACGCAGCTCGCGACGCTAAACCAGATAACGCCACGCGCGTCGATCGCATGACCGCCCGAGCGAATGCCCTCTATGCCGTTCACGAGGCCGTAGACGCAGACAATCAACATCATCAGGCCGTTGATGCCGTTCACGAGCGGCTCCAGAAACCAGAATCCATACTGAAACCGGTCGGTCGCGGGACGGTTGACGAGCGATGCCGCCATCCACCCCAAGGCAGAACTCACGAAATTGAGCAGATAAAAAATCGCGGTCAGGATCAGCGTGTCGGACTGCACGAAAAAGCCGTAGCCGACGTTGGAGACGAAGCCCAGGCAAACCACGTACATCGACACCTTCATGGCGCGCTGTTCGGCCGTCGCCAGTTGGGATCGTTTCAGGGCGGAGCGGATGGACATGGAGTTTTTCCATACCAGGAGGCGCATCGAGACGGGAGAGTCATCGTGAGCGATTCGTTAGGATACGTTTGCGGGAAATGGCAATAACACGGCGGACTCGTGAGTTTTGAATTTCCACTTCACCTATTTCTTATCGGTTCAACCGCGTGAGCAGTGCCGCGCGAGTTCGACGGTCTGATCATAATCGCTATTTAAACGTGTCGATGCGCAGATTGCCACGCGTCGCGTATGAAACTCGTTTTTAAATATTCAGCTATGCTCGCCTCAAATCGGATCGCGTACTTTTCGCACTCGATTCATTCAGCGACGTTCACGAACGTTTCTGCGTCGCTGATCATGTGTTGAATAGGTATTGGGCAATGTCACTGAGAGGGGACGGATGAGCATCGTGGATGCCTGTTCACACTCGAATTCCGGTGCCAACGCAACGGCCGGTCATTCTGCGCGTGTGCGCGGTCGCGAGGTCTGCTCTCTCGTGTTGCTCGTTTTCATGTTGGGGGCGTGCGGAAAGCCCACACCCAGTGAACGGGCGAACGAGCCGCGCATGGTGGAAATCGCGCCCGTGGGTGAGAGCGGAGCAAGTGAGTTGCGCGTGTTTTCCGGACAAGTCGAAGCCACCAACGTTTCCGCGCTCGCCTTTGAAGTATCGGGCCGCGTGGTGCAGATTGCGGTGCTCGACGGCGCGCGCGTCACGCAGGGCCAGTTGCTTGCCCGCATCGACGACGAGCCTTACCGCCTTCAACTGCAACGTGCGGACGCGCAATATCAGCAGCTCGCCGACGACCTCAAGCGCAAGGCAGCGTTGCGTGACGAAAACATTCTCTCCGGCGCGGCGTACGACCAACTCAAAGCCGCCGTGGAAATGGCGCGGGCCCAGCGCGATCTCGCGAGCCGCGACTTACGCAATACCCGACTGCTGGCGCCGTTCGACGGCCGGATTGCACGGCGCACGATCGAAGCGCAGCAGATTGCGCAAGCCGGCGCACCGGTGTTTCAACTGGAAGCGCGATCGCGCCTCGAAGTCGGCGTGGCGCTGCCGCAGAATATCGCCGACTCACTGCCGTTCGATCGCACATTGAGCGCCGAGGCATGGCCGCCCGACCGGCCCTCGGCAATCTTTCCGCTCGTCTATCGCGAGCACTCGACGCTCACGACACCTGGCGGCAGCGTGTATCGTCTGCTGTTTTCTCTCGCGCGACCGGACAATCTCAATCTGCTGCCGGGCATGGCGCTGCGTGTGCGCGTTCGCGTTCCCGCGTCGGCCACTACGCAATCCGCGCTCGTCGTGCCGGTCAACGCACTGGTCGTTAGCGGCGACGATAGCCGCGCGGTCTGGAAATACGACACGACGAGTCATCGCGTGACGCGCACTGCCGTGGCGTTGCGCGAGATTCGCGGAGACGATGCCGTCGTGACCGGCGCGTTGCAGGTGGGCGATCAAGTCGTGGCAGGCGGAGCCCAATTCGTTACCGAAGGCGAAGAAGTCCGTCCGATGGAAACGAATCCATGAACCTGGCGCGCACGCTAATCGAGAGGCCGCTAATCGCATGGATTATCGCGTTGGTGTCGTTGATCGGCGGGATCATTGCGTATATCGACATTGGGCGGCTGGAAGATCCGAAATTCACGATCAAGACGGCCGTGGTGGTTACGCTTTATCCGGGCGCGAGCGCCAAACAAGTCGAGAGCGAGGTGACCGATCGCATCGAAAGCGCCGTGCAGCAACTGGAGCAGGTGGATTTTATTCGTTCGCGTTCGATGGCGGGTTATTCCGAAGTGCGTATTCAGATTCGCGATCAGTACATGTCGAATCAATTGCAGCAGATCTGGGAGCAATTGCGGCGGCAGATTGGCGACCTCACGCCACGACTGCCGCCAGGCGCAGGTCCGCCAATCGTGCTGGACCGTTTCGGCGACGTGTACGGTCTTTTCTATGCTATTACCGGCAAAGGTTATTCACAGGCGCAGTTGTTCGATTACGCGCGCGAATTGCGCAAAGACCTGCTCACTTTGCCGGACGTCGCCGATATCGTGATTGCGGGTAATCAGCAGCAACAGGTGACGATCACGGCCGACCAGTCACTGCTTGTCGCCAACAATCTTTCGTCGGACGACATTGCTCAGGCGCTGGGCGTGCAAAACGAGGTTCGCAGCGCGGGGCGCGAGCGTGTCGGCGACCAGTTGATCCGTATTTCGCCGACCGGCACGCTCGACACGCTGGCGTCGGTGCGCGCATTGCCGGTCGGCACGACGCCGGGCGAATTGCTGCTCGGCGACGTGTCCCGCGTGAATTTCGGCTACGCGAGCATACCCACGCAGGCGATTCGCTATAACGGGCAGGATGCGCTGACGATCGGGATCAGCGCGCGCTCGGGGGTCAACGTCGTGAAGGTCGGCGACGAGGTGAAAGAAAAGCTGAAGGAACTCGAACGGGTCCGGCCGTTAGGCATCGAATTGCACGTGCTTTACGACCAGCCCGATTCCGTCGATGCCGCCGTGCGCGGGTTCGTGCTGGATGTGATGCTCTCGGTCGGCATCGTAACGGTCGCGCTCGGTATCGGGCTGGGATGGCGCGCGGGTGTCGTGCTTGGCATCGAATTGTTCTTGTCGATTCTCGGCACGCTCTTTGTCATGTATGCGGCGGGTATTGAATTGCAGCGCATTTCGCTCGGCGCACTGATCATCGTGATGGGCATGCTGACCGACAATTCGATTGTGGTGTGCGAGGGTATGCTCGTCCGCGTTCAAAGAGGACTTTCGCACATCGAGGCCGCAGCGGAAGTGCTCAAACAAGGGCAATGGTTGCTGCTTGCATCCACGGTCGTCGGCATTCTCGCGTTTTCCGGCATTGGCATGTCGCCCGATGCGGTAGGGGAGTTTTGCGCATCGCTTTTCGCGGTTGCGGCCATTTCGCTGCTATTTAGCTGGGTGATTGCCATCGCATTGACGCCGCTGCTCGGCTTTTATTTTTTCAAACGAGGCGAAGGCGAACAGAAGAATCCGTTCGACACGCGGCTGTATCGGCAATACGGTCGGCTATTGGGCTGGGTCGAACGCAGGCGACTCTGGGTCATCGGCTCGATGGTCGTGTTGCTGGTCGTTTGCATCTGGGGTTTTCGGTTCGTCGAGCAGAGTTTCTTTCCGGCGTCGACCAATCCGATTTTCTATGTCGATATGCGTTTGCCGCGCGGCGCCGATATTCGCACCGTGATGGAACGAACACGAGGTCCGGAAAAACTGTTGCTCGCGCAACCCGGTGTGGAGAGTGTCGGAACGTATATTGGCGGCGGCGCGACGCGATTCATTCTGGTCTACGATCCGGAGACGCAGGACCCGTCGTATGCGCAATTCATCGTGACAGTCGATGACGCCGCGCGTATCGACACCCTGATTCCGACGCTCGATCACGACTTGCGCAAACAGTTTCCCGACGTGAACTGGTCCGTCACGCGCCCGAACTTCGGTCCTTCCAGCGGGCTGCCGATTCAGGCGCGCTTTCTCGGTCCCGATCCTGCCGTGCTACGCAAACTGGGCGCGCAGGCGCAGGCCGTATTGCGTAAAGACGGTGGCCTGCAATCGATCAGCAACGATTGGGAAAACCGCGTCAACGTCGTGCGTCCCGTGTTCGACGATACGCGGGCGCGCTCGCTCGGCGTGACGCGGCGGCAACTCAACGACACGTTCGCGTATGCGACGGAAGGCCTGCGCGTGGGCCTGTTTCGCGACGAGGATCTGCTGCTGCCCATCGTGCTCAACGAGCCGCCCGGCATGGGTGGCATCGAGCGTCTGCAGGGGTTGCAGGTGTACAGCCTCGGCCAGCGCCGCTATGTGCCGATGGCGGACGTGCTCGGCGGTGTCACGTATGGCACGGAAGACGGTGTGATCGCCCGGCGCGACCGAATCCGCACGCTCACGGTGTCGGCGGGCACGCGCTATGGCGAGAACAGCGTGGCCGCCTTCGACCGTGTGCGCGCGCCCATCGAGGCGATCGCGCTGCCGCCCGGTTACGAACTTGAATGGGGCGGCGAATACGAGTCGTCGAACAAAGCGAAAGAGAGTTTATTCACGCAATTGCCAATTGGTTTTGCAGGCATGTTGTTACTCGTTCTTTTTATGTTCGGTCGCCTGAAACCCGCGTTGATTGTGCTGCTGGTCGTGCCCATGTCGATCTGCGGCGTGACGATCGGCCTGCTGGCGTTTCGTGGCGCATTCGGTTTCATGTCGCTGCTCGGCTTGCTCAGTCTCATCGGCATGCTGATCAAGAACGGCGTCGTGCTTGTCGATGAAATCGATCTTCAGATCGCGTCCGGTGTGCCGCGCATGCGTGCCGTCATCGACGGTTCGAAGAGCCGTTTGCGACCGGTGGCGCTCGCGGCCGGCACGACGATACTCGGCATGGTGCCGCTGCTTTGGGATCCTTTTTTCAAGGACATGGCGATTACGATGATGGCCGGCCTCGCGTTCGCAACGGTGCTGACGATGGCCGCGGTGCCCGCGCTTTATGTCGTGTTCTTCTCGATCCGCAGCGACGAGACGGGGCCGGGCGCGGCCGACGGAGAACGTCATGAGGCCACGTGAATTCGCTGTGCGCGGCAGCTGTAAGGCGTCGATCTGCGCCGTCGCTTTCACG
Organism: Paraburkholderia tropica; assembly: GCF_900109265.1. Taxonomy (GTDB): domain Bacteria; phylum Pseudomonadota; class Gammaproteobacteria; order Burkholderiales; family Burkholderiaceae; genus Paraburkholderia; species Paraburkholderia tropica. The sequence goes on along the minus strand of NZ_FNZM01000034.1, from coordinate 9,735 downwards.
GTCGTGTCCGCGCTTTGCGCATGCAATGGACCGTTGAAGCTCGATCACCCGCCCGCGATGCCCGCCGGTTTCGAGCAGCAACAGAACGCGGCGGAAGCGAACGCGCAGCAATCGATCGACGAAACCAGACTCGTGAACTGGTGGACCCAGTTCGATGACCCGGCGCTCAATGCGCTGATCGAACGAGCGCTGAAAAACAATTACGATCTCCGGCTCGCCGCCGCCCGCGTCGACGATGCGCGCTCCAATATTCTGGCCGCGCGCTCGGCGTTGCTGCCGAGCGTGGGCGTCGGGGTCGAGGCGGCGAAATATCATGGTGGCGAAACCCAGCTCGAATTCGCGCAGTTTCTGGGTGTCAACGATCTCGACGCGCAATTCTGGCGCGTCGGATTGCAGACGCAATGGGAGATCGACGTATTCGGGCGTGGCCGCGCGAGATTGGCCGCCGCGCGTGCAATGACGTTGGCGGCGGCAGGCGACGCACAGGCCGCGCGGCTAGCGGTCGTCGCGACGGTGGCCGACGCGTATATGACTTACCGCGGCCTGATCGTGCAGCGTCGGCTGATCGAGCAGAGCCGCGCAATTGCCGAAGACTTCGTCGTGATTGCGCAGCACAGCTTCGTCGCGGGCGTCGTGCTGAGTACGGATATCGATGCCGCGCGCGCCGCCCTGGCGCAAATTCAGGCGCGCGAACAGGAAGTCGATCGTGCGCTCGTGAGCGCGCGTCTGTCGATCGAGCAGATCTGCGCGGCGCAGCCCGGTGAACTCGCGAGTGTGCTCGACGAAACCACTGAGCTGCCGCAAGCGTTGCCGGCTATCGCGCCGGGACAGCCGGTCGATCTGCTGGAGCGGCGTCCGGATCTGATTGCGGCACGCGATCGTCTGTTTGCCGCCGTGCGTCAGTCGGATGTCGCGCGCCTGAATTACTGGCCGACGTTTTCATTGAGCGCCGTGCTCGCGCGCAACGGATGGGAAATCGCGGGACAGTCGCTCGGGCCGAGCACACTCTGGTTGTTCGGCGCGGCCGCCATGATGCCGCTGATCGATTTCGGCGCGCGCGAGTCGCGCGTTCAGGCCACCGATGCGCAGGCGCGCGCGGCGGAACTGGCCTACGAAAAAGCGGCGCAGGGCGCGCTTTTCGACGTCGAGCAGGCGCTCGCGCGGCTCTCGCGGCAAGCGCAGTTGCGCGACGCGCGCACCAACGAAGTCGCGCAACGCCGCACGATTCTGCGCAAGACGCAAACGCAGTTGCGCGTGGGCGAAGTGGGGCGCATGGATCTCGATCGCGCGCAACTCGCGCTCGTGGACAGCGAAGCCGCGCTCGTGCGTGAGCAGGTGGGCGAGTTGAGCGCGCAAATCGCGCTCTTCAGGGCGATGGGCGGAGGCTGGGAGCGCACGGGCACACCGTTGGCGCTTTCGCCTTCCGCAGGCGCGATCTGGTAACGCCGGACGCAATGCTCGATGCGATCAACGCAATTGCGCGTCGATGGTCTTCGTCAGCGGTGAATTCACGTCGCCGGTGTGTTTGGTCTGCACGGGTTCGATCAGCACGATCCAGCATTCCTCGTCGGCGACGGGATTGTGCAAGGTGCCGCGCGGCACGATATGCATCGAACCGGCGGGCAGATCCACTACGCGCCCGCCTTCATATTCGATCTTCAGATGCCCGCGTAAGACGTAAAACAGTTCGTCTTCGTGAGTGTGGTCGTGCCACACGAGTTGACCGCGTACCTTGGCGACTTTCACGTATTGATCGTTGACCTGGGCGACGACTTTCGGCGACCAGTATTCGGATACGCCGGCGAACACGTGTTCGAGATCGAACGATTCGGCGAAGGGAAGGGAAGTCATCGTTATCTCCATGCGGGAATGATGGATGCGGCCAGCAACGCGCCCATCGCAAGATTCAGAATGCGCCAATGACGCGGCGTGCGAAAGAGCCGCGCGAGCAGCACGCCGAGCGCGCACCACAGCGCGAGCGACAGACAGGCGGCGGTGCCGAACGACGCGCCAAGCAGCATCGCAAGCCGGTTCGGATTGCTGGCGAGCAGCGCGAAAGACGCCGCCGCGCTCACCGTCATCGCCCAGCTTTTCGGGTTCAGAAGCAGCAGGACGAAGCCGCCTGCGAGCGTGATCGGGCGCGCGGGACCGGCGCCGCCGACCGGCGGAGCGCTGCGCGCGATGCGCCACGCGAGCCATAGCAAATACGCGGAGCCGATTGCCTTCACCGCCGCCTGCAGCGAGGGCAGCGCGATCAGCAGGCCGCCCAGCCCGAGTCCGGCGACGGCGGCCAATAACGCGAGGCTCATCGCGATGCCGAATATCAGCGGAATCGAGCGCACGAAGCCGAAGCGCGCGCCCGATGCGGTGGCGAGCGTGGTGGCGCCGCCGGGCGTCACGGTCGCGACGGCGACAAACAGGAGAAGTGGCAGGATCGAGGTCATCGGCGCAGGTTCACGTGGTAAAGACCTGCACTGTACGGACCGCCGACACATCAGCAAAGGCAATAATTCTGATGTGATCCATTACGCGGCATAATGCGTGAATGAGCCGAAATCTCGACATCGATTTGATCCGCACCTTTGTGACCGTCGCCGACAGCGGTAGCATGACGGTCGCCGCGAATCTGCTGCATATGACGCAAGGCGCCGTGAGCCAGCAGGTGAAGCGTCTTGAAGACCTGCTCGATTGTCTGCTGTTCGTGCGCAAGGCGCGCAAGCTGGAACTGTCGCGCCATGGCGAGCAGTTTCTGGTGAAGGCGCGTCAGTTGCTCAGGCTGAACGACGAAATCTGGGCGGACATGACCGGCCGTTCGCTCGCCGGAAGCCTGCGTGTGGGCGTGCCTTACGATCTCGTCACGCCGCTCGCGCCCGCGATGAAGGCGTTCGCCGAGGCCTATCCGCAAGTGGAGATCTCGCTGGTGTGCGCGGCGTCGCCGGAGTTGAGCGAGGCGGTGAAGAACGGGCGCGTGGACGTGTCGCTGGTCGAATACGTGGCGAGCGAAGCCGAGGGCGAAGTGGTGCGGATCGAGCCGCTGGTGTGGGTCGCGGGTCAGCGCAGCGACGCCTGGCAGAAGCGTCCGCTGCCGCTCTCGATGGTGGACGAGCGTTGCGCGTTTCGTCCTGTAGTGCTCGGCGCGCTTGCGGATCAAGGCATTGCGTGGCGCACCGTGTTCGAGAGCGGCAACATCGAGGCGACGGCCGCCACGGTGCGCGCGGGACTCGCCATCACGGCGTGGCTCGTCTCCACCGTGCCCGCTGATCTGGAGACGCTTGCGCCTCACGCGGCGGGTTTGCCCGCGCTGCCGCCATTCGCGATCTGCCTGCAATTACCCGCGACGATGAAGCCAACGGCGCAGGAATTCGCGCGCTATGTGCGCGAATCGATGTCGACGGATGCAGTCGGCGCACACGGACGTCTGGCGAAAATCGCGTGAAGGGGCGCGTTTGTGCGATCAATATGGCGTGACTCGTCGACGCGTGGTTGAGTGTCGATTGATTCATTGAGCTATTGAATCCACGATCCGTTCGCGACACTTGATCGAATCGACCGAGCGTCGCTTTCTCGCCTGAGTGCAGGCCGCCGCGCGTCATTGATTGATGACGCGCTTCGACGTTAATCCACCTTGTTGGCCTGCTCCTTTGCAAGCAGACGTTGCGCCTGCCTGTCGCCCCGGTTGGCTTCCTGCGCGGTTTGCACCGATGTTTCCGTGGCCTCGGCAAATGCGGCGCGCGCGAGGCTGCTGATATTCACCGTGTAGGAAGCCGATGGCGTCGAACTTTGCGTCGACGTGCCGGACTGCGTTTGCGATTGCGCCTGTGTCGTGGCAGTCGTTTGCGAGGCGCTTGCCGCTTGCTTCTGCGTTCCGGCACTCGTGGTTGCCGCTGCGCTTACGCTTGCGGGTTGGCTGGAAACGGCGGGGATGGTCATAGAAGAATCTCCAGAAAGAAAAGAAAACCGCGTACTGCGCCCGGTTTATCGGAGGATCTTTCAAACTCTTAAGAAGTATTTATTTTCCGGTAATGAGTTTCCTTAAGGCTTGCATAAGCTGCGGTTTGATTCGCGCGGCGACGAATCAAAATGGCACCATGTCAGCCAGCCCATCGAAATCGTCGATGGAATGCCTGGAATGACAATGCCTTTTATTCAGTCTGAAAGCGGACGGATTGCGTTCTTTTGAAAATGACGCGCCAGATTGGAGATTGCTTTCGAATTGCATTCGAATTGCAATCGTTAAGGTGCTCATCAGAATAGAAAGCTAGCATTGCGCCGCTCGCTCGAATTCCTGTGGAAATCACCTTGTCACTGCACACGAACACTGCCACTCACGATAACTGGTCCACATGGATTCTCCGGCAGCGTCATGGCGATGACCGCGCGCATGAGCGCAACGTCCGTGTCGAAATTACGAAATACGCCGACCGTGTGCTCGATTCCGTTCGACTGCGCCCAGGCATGACATTGGCCGACATCGGCACGGGAGACGGTCTCGTTGGGCTCCGGGCGATCGAGCGCGCCGGTGCGTCGCTCAACGTGGTGATGACGGATATTTCGCTGCCTTTGCTGCAACATGCCGAAGCGACCGCGCGCAGTCGCGGTGTCAGCGGGCAGTGCGCTTTCGTTCACGGCTCTGCCGAGCGGCTTGAGGATATCGCCAATGCTTCCGTCGACGCCGCCACGATGCGCGCCGTTCTGGCGTATGTGGAAGACAAGCCTGCCGCGATGCGCGAGTTGTTCCGCATACTCAAACCGGGCGGCCGTTTCGCAATCGCAGAGCCGATTCTGCGCGACGAAGCGCTGGAGGTTTGCATGCTCAAGCGCCTCGTCGATGAAGGCACTTTCCACGCCGACGATCCGTTCTTTCCGCTCTTGCTTCGATGCCGCGCCGCGCAGTTTCCCGATACCGAGGAGAAGTTGCGGTCGATGCCCATTACGAACTATGGCGAGCGCGATCTCGTGCGGTATGCGATGGACGCGGGATTCACGGACATTCATCTGGAATTGCATATCGACGTACGCACCGAGGACTGTCTGCCTTGGGAGATGTTTATTCGCACTTCGCCGCATCCGTTGGCGCCGCCTTTGGACGAGATTCTCGATACGGCGTTTACACGCGACGAGCGCGCGTATCTCGAAGTGCGCATGCGCGCGATTTTTGAAAGCGGAAAGCAGCTTGGCGCCGAGCGGATTGCGTATTTGACGGCGAAGCGGGCGTAACACTCATGCCTTCATGCCGCAGACGCATCGAACGCACTCGTCGTCTGGCTGGCGGTGCGCCGTGCAAATCTTCGGCGGGCGCGATGTAACATGGTGGGCATATTGCTGGCAGCGCAACCTGAACAAGGAATCCGCCTATGTCCTACGTTTTGTTTTACAGCCCCGGCGCGGCGAGTATGGCCGTGCACTGGATGTTGCTGGAGCTGGGCGTGCCGTTCGAAACGCGACTCGTCGATATCGACACGGGTGCACAGCGTTCGCCGGAGTATCTGCGCCTGAATCCCACGGGCCGTGTGCCGACGCTGCTTGTCGACGGCGCACCGCGCGGCGAGTCGACCGCCTTGTTGATGCTGCTTGCGGAACGGCATCCCGAGTCCGGGCTTGCGCCATTGCCGGGCGAACCCGAACGCGCCGAGTGGCTCGAGATGATGATTTATCTCGCGAATGCCGTGTTGCCGGCCATGCGAGGCTGGTTCTACGCAGACACCGACGGCGAGCCGGAAGGTGCGGCCGCAGTCAGAGCGTTCGAGCGTCGGCAGATCGAAACATCCATGGACAATCTCGATCGTCTGCTGGGCGACGGACGCCATTATCTGGTCGGCAATCGGCTGAGTACGGCCGATTTCCTCGCGATCACGCTGATGCGCTGGACGCGCAACATGCCGCGTCCGGCAACGACGTGGCCCCATCTCGCGCGCTACATCGAGCGCTTGCGTGCGAGGCCGGCATTCCTGGACCTCAATGCACGCGAGAAGTTGACGGAGTGGCAGAACGCGCCGTGATGCCGGCGGTCGCTAGATTCTAGCGAGCATGACGTCGACGAGGGCCTTGTGCTGCAGCGTGGCCATCCAGCGCCCGGGTATGGCGTCTTCGCCGTACACGATCCCCGCGAGGCCGCCTGCGATGGCGGCGGTCGTGTCCGTGTCGTTGCCAAGCGAGATCGCGCGCTTGACGCAGTCTTCGTAGCAACGCGTCGACAAGACGCAGTGGATGGCGGACCAGAAACTGTCGACGACATAGCCGGACCCTTGAGGCGCGTCGAAGCGTCCGTCCAGCACGATCTTCAGTTCGGCTTCATCGGGTGAATCGGCGTAGCGCTGCAGCAGTTCGTCTTCGGCGGCGCGCACGGCATCTGCGGCAGACAGGCCTTCGACAATGCCGAGCGCCGTCACGCAATAGAGCGCACACGTCAATTGCGCGCGCGCGTGTCCGTGTGTGACCCGACTCTGCTTGCGCGCCAGATGAATGGCTTCGTCGCGCGAGGTCGTCACCAGGACGACGGGCAGACATCGCATGAGCGAGCCGTTGCCGTTATCGCGTTCGTCGTCGGGGCCCGCGTTCGCTGCGGGAACGCCCGACCGAAGCTGCTCGAATGCACGCTGCGTCTGCAATCCCACGTCGAAGACCCGACCGTCCGGCGTGAACGCGCCGCGCTGAGCCCAGTCGAGCAGATTGTCGGCAAACGTATCGAGGTCGAGTTCGCGGTTGTGCAGGAGCGCGTCGAGCAGCGCGAGCGCTTGCGCGCCGTCGTCGCTCCAGGTGCCGGGCGGGACGCCTGCGTGCGCGCGCTCGAAGTGCGCCGGCGGCGTCATCTCAATCGCGCTCGATTCGGGTATCGATGCGGCGCTGTGGAATTCGTAGGGAACGCCCAGGGCGTCGCCGATCAACAGGCCGAACAGGCCGCCGCGCAGGCGGGAGGGCTGGGACAGATTCATCGTCGGTAGTGCGGTCGGTAGTGCCGTTTGTCATGCGGATTCGATGGCTTCGGACCATTGTCGGCGATTGGCGCGTGCTTGTCGAAGGACGGCGGTCTGCACACACCCATCATCACGATGGCGAGCGAGCGCGCTAACGCAGGCTTCGCGGTTCACGCGCCCCCACTGCGCTCCGATCCCGCCCGCCCACTCAAACTACGCTGTAGCGCCTTATGGTCGATCGGTTTGATCAGATGCTCGTCGAAGCCGGCCTCGCGCGTGTGCTGATCATCCTCGGGCTGACCATAGCCCGTGATCGCCACGAGGCGAATGCCCGCGAGTTGCGGCATCGCGCGCAACCGCCGCGCCAGTTCGTAGCCGCTCATGCCGGGCAGTCCGATGGCGAGCAACGCCACTTCGGGCAGGAACGTCTGCGCCCGCGCAATCGCTTCGTCGCCGCGATACGCGACCACCGGCGTGTGTCCCTGTAGCGCGAGCAGCATCGCGAGCGAATCCGCCGCGTCGCGGTTATCGTCCACGACCAGCACGCGGCGCGGGCTGATCTTCGCGATGTCGGTTTCGACCGCGCTTTCGCTCGGCCGCGCGATGCGCGGCAGCAGGATTTCGAAGGTCGCGCCGTGACCGACGCCCTCGCTATGAACCGCGATCTCGCCCTGATGCATGTGGACGAGCCGCTTGACGACGGCCAGCCCGATGCCGAGTCCCCCCTGGGCGCGATCGAGCGTGCGCGTGCTCTGCACGAACAGATCGAAGACGTGGGGCAGCAACTCGGCGGAGATGCCGGAGCCGTTGTCCGAAATGCCGATGACGGCGTGCGCGCCGCGCGGGCGCGTCCAGACGCGAATCACGCCGCCTGGGTCCGTGTACTTCACGGCGTTCGTGAGGATGTTGCCCACGCACTGGACGAGCCGCGCCCTGTCGCCTTCGACGAACAGCGGTTCGTCGCTCGTCGTCGTTTCGACCGTCAGCGTATGACGTTTTTCGCGCAGCCGCGGCTCGACGGGCTCGATGCCCTGCGTCACCACGCCCGCGAGATCGACCGGGCCGCGCTGCAGCGTAATGCGCCCCTGCGTGATGCGCGAGATATCGAGCAGTTCGTCGACGAGACGGGTCAACTGCGCGGCTTGACGCTTGATCATGTCGACGGCCGCCTGTGCGCCCGGATGGCCGGTGAGCACGCGCGTCAGCAGTTCGCCCGCGTTGGCGATCGGCGCAAGCGGATTGCGCAGTTCGTGCGCGAGCATCGCGAGAAACTCGTCCTTCTGGCGGTCGCCGCGGCGCAGCGCCTTGACGCCGTGCGCGCGTTCGTCGGCTTCCTGCTGGCGCGAAATGATGATGGCCGCCGACTGCGCGAAGCGCATCGCCAGTTCGCGGTCGCGCGCCGTCGGCGCGCCCACCTCCTCGCGATAGAGCGTGAACGTGCCGACGACCTTGCCGCTCGTCGCCTCGACCGGAAACGACCAGCAGGCGCGATAGCGATACGCCTGCGCGAGGCACGCCCAGTCCTTCCAGCGCGGGTCGGTCCGCACGTCGGGCGTGATCACGGCTTCGCGCTTGTAGGCCGCGAGTCCGCAGGCCAGCGAATTGGCGTCGATGGGCACGACGCCCACGCTCGCGGCGTAGTTTCGCCGGGTCCCATCAGGCAGCGGGCGTCGGTAGCGGATTGGGCTTCGGGTGCAGCTTCGGGCTCGCGAGGGAGCCGAATCGGTTCGGCGGTCCGGTCTTGCGTGGTGGACATGGTCCCATTGCCCTGTACCGTCTTCTGGATGCGCGAACTGGACGCGGTCGAAGCCGTTGCGGCTTGCGCCGGCTTTGCAACCTGGCTTTGCAACCGCGCACGAGCATTGAACCGATTATGCGGACGGATTGACGCGATAACGTTGCGACTTTACCGCCATTCGGCGACGAGCGGCGCAGTGCGCGGTCCGTTTCGCTCGCCGTTGCGCGGCTATCAAGCGGCTATCAAGCGGCTATCAAGCGGCGATTAAGCGATGATTACACGCCGATTGCGCGATTTACATCGCGCTCACGCAATGCTCCTCGACCCAGAGCATCGCGCGCTCGCGGGCAAACGTGAGCGCTTCGTGCTCGTCGATGAAATTCTCGTCGAGACACAGATCGTGGACGTCGTCGTCGAATGAACCGTCCGAAGCCGGGCTGAAGATTCTCGCGTTCGCCACGATTCTTCCGTCATCGATGCTCGCGCAAGTGCTGATCAGGCACGATTGAAATACGAATTGCATGGCCGGCTCCGTGGTGGGTGGATCGACGGGATAGTCGACACGCCTTCCATGAGCAATTGCTGTGCCGCGCAAGAAATATGCGGCACTGCCGCGAATGATCAGGCCGATGTTCGCTTCGAACGCGACGGCCAGGGCGCGCTCGATTCCTGCGCGCCCCGAATGCGCCCGCATCACGCTCAGATCTGCTGCTGGCCGCCATCGACGAACAGTTCGACGCCGTTCACGAAGCTCGCATCGTCCGAGGCGAGGAACAGCGCGGCGCTGGCGATTTCGTTCGGCTCGCCCAGACGGCCCATCGGGATCTGCGCGGCCAGATAGTCGGCCAGACCCTGGCGCTGGGCGGCGTCGTCGCCGGCCAGGTCGAGCAGGCCGGGCGTGCGGGTCGCGCCGGGGCTGATCGTGTTCACGCGGATCTGGCGGTCCTTGAGGTCGAGAATCCAGTTGCGGGCGAACGAACGCACCGCCGCCTTCGACGCCGCATACACGCTGAACGCCGCCGTGCCCGCGCTGCCCGCCGTCGAGCCCGTGAGAATCACCGATGCGCCCTTCGTCAGCAGCGG
>NZ_FNZM01000042.1 GCF_900109265.1 Paraburkholderia tropica | reverse complement strand
GCGGCGCAGTTCGACGGCACGCTCGCCTACCGTCAGGGCATTGGCGGCTTGGGCGCAACGCCGGACCCGTATATCGATGGCCCGACGTACCGCTTCCATATGGCCGTGCTCGATGCGAACCTGTCGGTGCCGTTCGCCATCGCCAACCAGCCATTCCGGTACGTCACGACATTCCACGGCCAGTTCACCAACGACACGCTTTTCTACATCGACGACCTGACCATCGGCAGCCGTTACACCGTGCGCGGCTTCGACGGCGAAACGATGCTCGCGGCCGAACGCGGCTTCTACTGGCGCAACGAGCTGCAATGGCCGATGTTCCAAACGGGACAGACGTTGTACGCGGGCATCGACTACGGGCACGTGTTCGGGCCGAACACGGCAGCACTGGCTGGAACACAACTGGCGGGCGCGGTGATTGGCATTCGCGGCGGCGTGCCGACGAAATATGTTGGCGTCACGTACGACCTGTTTGCAGGGACGCCGATCTACAAGCCCAAAAACTTCCCGACCGCGCGATGGACGGTCGGGTTCCAGATTACTGCTCAGTTCTGACTAGTGTTTCATCGCCTGATGCTTCGCCAGTACTCGTAAACTGCTCGAATTGAAGGCGCGAATGTCGCTTGCTGCATCATGATGCAGGGGCACGATGACAGGGTTGGCTGAGCGGACATTGGAGATCGACGTGTGGAAGCGAAAGCATCAACCGCTTTCGCAGGTGTGACGGCCTTGCTGCTCCCGGCCCATCCCGCGCGCGAAGGCCGCGTTCACCCCACCTTCGCGTATGCAGCACGAACACTCCCTAAACGCTGCTTCAAGCAACCTTGAACACGCCCACCGCGTCGCGCAACGCGTCGGTCTGCTCGGTCAGCGACATGGCCGCGGCCGCCGCTTCCTCGACGAGCGCCGCGTTCTGCTGCGAGACCTGATCCATCTGCGAGACGGCGAGATTCACCTGCTCGATGCCGTCGCGCTGCTCCTCCGAAGCGTTCGCGATCTCGGTCATGATGGTCGTCACGCGGCCAATCGACTCGCCGATCTCGGTCATCGTCGTGCCCGCCGAGCGCACATATTGCGCGCCCGTCGCGACGTGCTCCACCGATTCGCCGATCAGCGTCTTGATGTCCTTCGCCGCCGCCGCCGAACGCTGCGCGAGCGAACGCACCTCGCCCGCGACCACCGCGAAACCGCGTCCTTCCTCGCCCGCGCGCGCGGCTTCCACCGCGGCGTTGAGCGCGAGAATATTGGTCTGGAACGCGATGCCTTCGATGATGCCCGTGATCTCCGCGATCTTCTGCGAGCTGCGGTCGATGCGATCCATCGTCTGCACCGCGTCGCCGACCACCAGCGCGCCGCGTTCCACCACCTCCTGCGCGCTGCCCGCGAGCGACTGCGCCGTGCGCGCGTGCTCGCTGTTCTGCTTCACCGTGGCGGTCAGTTGCTCCATGCTGGCCGCCGTTTGCTGGATCGACGCGGCCTGTTCCTCGGTGCGCTGCGAGAGATCGTCGTTGCCCGCCGCGATCTGGCGCGTTGCCGACGCGATCGACTCCGAACTGTGCGAGACCTTGCGCACCGTGCGCGCCAGTTCGTCCTGCATCGTCTGCAGGCCCGCGACGAGGCGGCCCATTTCGTCGTACGAGCGCACATCGAGGCGCACCGTCAGGTCGCCCGCCGCGATGCGCTGCAGCGCGCCCAGCAGGTTCGCGAGCGGCGCGGCAATCGCGCGATGCAGACCGACCGCGCAGATCAGTGCCACGCCCAGACCGAGCGCGATCAGCGCGATGCTGCCCGCGCGCAATGCGGCGTAGAAGTCCTGCGCGCCGTCGAAGGTCTGCTGGCCGTGCGACTTCTGCCATTGCTCGAGCGCCGTCGAGGCCTTGGTGAGCGCCACCGACAAAGGCGGAATGCGCTTCATCGCGATGTCGTCCTGCGCGACGCGGTCGCCCTGCTTGACCGCGGCCATCAGCGGCTGAATGCCTTGTTCGAGCATCGCGCCGAGCGCGGTCTGCACCTGCTCGGCGAGCGCCTGTTCGTCGGCGTCGTGCGGCAGCGCGCGATAACTCTCCCACGCCTTGTGCGAAGTGTCGAGATAGCCCTGCGCCTTGTCGAGCAGTTGCGGCACGTCGGGCGAGTCGGGATGCAGCAGGATGCGGTCGAGCGTGGTGCGCGCGATGGTCAGATTGAGATTGGACTTGCCGATGTCGATGGCGGCGGCAAGCTGATTGGAATAGGCATAGCCGAGCGCCGCGTTGGAATGCGACATGCCGATCAGGCCGGCGACACCGGCCGCCACGATCAACGCGGCCAGCACGCCGACCGCGATGCGCAGGCGAACCGAAATAGAGAGTCGGGCAAACACGGCGAGAGCTCCAGGCGCCTTTGTGGGGCGACGTTTATCGAATATCAGGAATGGGTGGTCTTGACGCGAGCGCGTGCCAACCGTCACACCGATGGACTCGCCCGCGCTCGCCTGTGTTAACGGCTTGCAAGGGAGGAACTGAAGCGAAGGAGAAAGGGACGGAAAGACCGGGTAAGACGCGAATTAGCCTGATGAAACAAGGGCGTCGCGAGCGCCCAAAATGCGCGCGGCGCGCGGGCGTTTCCCCCCGCGCGCCGCGTCGGCGACGAAGCTGTCTGCGTGAACGACAGCCGGCGTTTTACCGCCTCGCTTTACGAGCCGAAGAACGGCACGCAGTAGTCGGGCGGTCCGACGCAATCACCGGGACCGTTCGGCTGCGGATGCAGGCTGGCGCAGCCCGACATGGCGGCGGCGGCGGCGACGCACAGCGCCGCACGCACAACATAAGTGACAATGCGTGATTTCATGGGTTCGAAACTCGAATTAGCGGCCGCGCCTGCGGATTGCCGTCACGACGCGCGGCCTGGTCTGTCGTGACGCTGCATGAAGTACGCCTCAACGTTTCATGTCAGTGATGCGCGTAAATCGTGCTGTTGAGCGTTTTCAGCTCGCCGTCCTGCTGCGCCTGCACGAGTTCGCGACGAACCTGCGCGCGCGTGACAGGTGCCGTGCCACCCGAATTCCACGACGCATTCGCGCTCGCCGACGTTTGCTGCACGGGCGCGTTCGCCGCGGCCGGCGCACTCGCCTGTGCATGCGCGAGCGCCGACATCGACACCATCAGCGCGGCAGCCGCGCCCTTCCAGCTCTTTTTCATCTCGTACTCCTCTGCGGCTTCTCGCCGTCGACATGGATCAGTGCCGTGCGCAACCTGCGCCGGTTCCCTGTGCATTGCGCTGTTGCAACGCGATTCATGGCGCAAGGATAGAGGCGCGAACCCTCGCGAATATCCGCAGGAAAATGAAGAAATGTTTAGACATGAAGATGCATTTCGATAGCGCATTGATGAAACTGCGCTAGCACCGCGCTTGCGTCCGGCTTTCATCGCGAAGCCGGTTATCGACGAATACGAATACGCTCAATACGCACTCGAATAACCTTCGCCACCACGTCAATACGCGCTGAAATTCGCGCCGATCTGTGCGTATGCACCCATCGGCATGCTGCAAATCAGGCCTGAAAAGCCGCACGAATCTCGCGCGAACACCCCGCGAACAGCCGCAAAAAAACAACACCTGCTCGATTTAACGCTTTGCGGCGCCGTCCACACGGCACCTGCACGCAGATGCATTTTCTGAAACTCAGTCTTTCCGTTTTTCAAATTCGCCAAACGGGCACCGTACGCATAATCGCCGCTGAATTCGGCTGGATTGCCTGCCTGGCCGTCTTTCAAATACATGAAGCACACGCTCTCTCACGCAACTTTTTAATGAAGACCAATCAATGAAAAAAACCGCTCTCGCCCTCGCCGCCACGCTGGCTTCGATCGCCGGCGTCGCGCACGCGCAAAGCAGCGTCACGCTCTACGGTGCACTCGACACGTCCGTCGCGTTCTTCGGCAATCAGAAGGGCAGCAACGGTTCGGGCAACACGTTCCAGATGATGTCGGGCAACATGTCGCCGAACCTGTGGGGCTTGAAGGGCACGGAAGACCTGGGCAGCGGCCTCTCCGCGATCTTCAAGATCGAGAGCGGCTTCAATATCGATAACGGCAAGTCGGGCCAGGGCGGCCGTCTGTTCGGCCGTACCGCGATGGTCGGCCTGAATTCGACGCAAGGCGGCACGGTCTCGCTGGGTCGTCAGTACGATCCGCTGATCGACCTGCTGCAGCCGATGACCGACGACGTCACGTTCGGCTCCGCGTTCGCCACGCCGGGCGACATGGACAACTACGACAACAGCTACCGCACCAGCAACTCGATCAAGTACATGAGCCCGAACTACGCCGGCCTGCAGGTCAGCGCGATGTACGCGTTCGGCGGCCAGGCGGGCAGCATGGGCGCGGGTCAGACGTGGGCCGTCGCGGCCGCGTACAACCACGGCCCGTTCGGCTTCGGCGCGGGCTACTTCAAGGCCAACAGCAACAGCGGCACGGCTGCGACCTTCGACGGCCTGAACCCGAACACCGACGTCAACGTCGACTCGTCGGCGATCACGGGCGGCTTCGTCTCGGCGAACTCGCTGCAGATCATCCGCGCGGTGGGCGACTACAGCTACGGCCCGATGACCTTCGGTCTCGCCTACAGCAACGTCGACTACGCGAACTACCAGAGCGCGGCCGGCGCGAACAGCGACACGAAGTTCAACACGGGACAACTGTTCGTGAACTACCAGGTCACGCCCGTCGCCGTGGTCGGCTTCGGCTACAACTACACGAAGGGTAGCGGCAACGGCGTGAACGCGAGCTACAACCAGTTCAGCCTCGGCGGCGACTACTTCCTCTCGAAGCGCACCGACATCTACGCGCTCGCGGGCTATCAGAAGGCGTCGGGCCGCACGATCGACGCGGACACGGGCGCGCTCGTCAACGCGAACGCTTCGTTCGGCGACTTCGGCAACGACGCGACCACCAACAAGCAGGCGATGGCGATGGTCGGTATCCGCCACCACTTCTGATCGCGGCTGACGGGTTTCCGTTGCTGTCCACGCGCCGGGCGTCACACGACGCCCGGCGCGTTTTTCCTTGTTGCCCGATTTGTCGCCGACTTGCCAGCGACGCTCCACCGACTCGGCAACGCCATCAACCTCGGTTATAATGCGCGGGTCTTAGGGGAGTAGTCTGCTTTGCGCGCGACGCGCGAAGCGCCGCCGTCAACATAATTGGCACCCAATGCCATGGCGCCGGCAGCCGTTCTTCGGCCTGACGAGACCTATGACGTCTTCCTCCGCACCCGGGCTGGGCGGGAGGATTGCGTCATTGGTCCCAAACGTCCGGCCCGTGGAATGTCAAAACAATAATGTCCCCGACTCTCTGTACGGATCCCTGCAAGGATCTCCGCACGACCCGCAGCACGGCCGACCTGGAGCGCACGTCATGATCTGGACGTTCGCCCTGCTCATTGCCGCAGCCGGCATCATCTATCTGTCCTGCGAAACCTTCGTCAACGGCGTCGAATGGCTCGGCCGGAAGCTCAACATCACGCAGACCGCCACCGGCACGATCCTCGCCGCGTTCGGCACCGCGCTGCCCGAGAGCGTGGTCACGCTCGTCGCGGTGGCATTCGGCACCGATGCCGCGCATAAGGAAATCGGCGTGGGCGCGGCCATTGGCGGCCCGCTCGCGCTGAGCACGGTCGCCTACGCGGTGGTCGGCTTCGCGCTGCTCGCGACGGCCAGACGGGTGGGCCGCGCGCGCGCCGCCGCCGTCGACGCCGACACGCGCCGCCTGCGCCGCGACCAGCTCTGGTTCCTCGCGATCTTCGTCGTGAAGATCGGCATCGGTCTCGTGGTGTTCCAGTTCAAGCCGCTGCTCGGCATTGCGTTTCTCGCGGCCTACGCGTTCTATTGCTGGAAGGAACTGAGCGACGACAGCGGCGACGAGGAAGACGGCATCGAACTCGAACCGCTCAAGCTGCGCCCGCGCGACGCCAATCCGTCGATGGGCTGGATCGCGTTGCAGGTGCTCGGCGCGCTCGCCGTGATTTTCTTTGCCTCGCACCTGTTCGTGCAGCAGATCAGCGCGGTTGGTCCGTGGCTGGGTTTGAGCCCGCAACTGACGGCGCTGCTGTTCAGCCCGATCGCGACCGAACTGCCGGAAATCATGAACGCGATTATCTGGGTGCGCCAGGGCAAGGAGCGGCTCGCGCTCGCCAACATCAGCGGCGCGATGATGATTCAGGCGACCATTCCGACGGCGTTCGGCCTGTTCTTCACGCCGTGGCATCTCGGCGCGCCGTCGATTCTCGCCGCCACGATGACGATGCTCGCGATCCTGTTCCTGCAATGGTCGTTTCGCGCGCCGCAGGTCAAGAGCCGCCAGCTCACTTATGTGGGCGCGCTGTACGCGGTGTTCGCGGCGCTGCTGTTCGTGATTCCGCAGTAAGCGTGGCCACGCGCGGCGGCCGCTGCGTTCAGTTCTGCGGTCAGATTGTTTCCTGATCGCGTGAACGCGCCGCCGTCGCGCCGCCCGTCGCCAGCGTGGCGACGCCCGCATACGCCCAGCAATCGAGCGTCACGCGCAGACCCGGCCGCGCGTCCTCCAGTCCGAGGCCGAAGCCGTGCATGCGCATCACGGCCTGCACGAGCGAGAGTCCGAGCCCCGAGCCCGGCGTTTCGCGCGTGCGTTCGCTGCGATAAAAGCGCTGAAAGACGGCGAGGCGTTCGGCGTCGGGAATGCCGGGACCGTTATCGCTCACCTGCACGCTCGGCCCTTGCGCGCCCGTCGCGAGGCGCAATTCCACGCGGCCGCCCGGCGGCGTGAACTTGATGGCGTTATCGAGCAGATTGGCGAGCGCCTCGAACATCAGCGCGTAGTCGGCGCGCACCGCGCTCACGCGCGTCAGTTGCAGCGACAGTTCGACGGCCTTGTCGGCGGCAAGCGGCTGATAGAGATCCGCCAGTTCGCGGCACAAGGTTTCGAGCGCGACGTCGCCGAATCCCGCACGCCGCCGCATGGCTTCGATCTCCGAAATACGCAGCATCGCCGAAAAGCGTTTGAGCACGTCGCTCACGCCATGCGAGGCCTTTTCGATCAGCGTGGCGTGCTCGCCGTCGAGCGTGTCGAGCGGCACGCGCGCGAGATGCGTGCGCACGTGCACGAGCGGCGTGCGCAGGTCGTGCGCGATGCCGTCGCACGCGCCCTTCACTTCGTGCATGAGACGCGAGACTTCGTCGAGCATGTGATTGACGATCTGCGAAAGCCAGCTGATTTCGTCGCGCCCGCCCGCGGGCAGACGCGCGTCGAGATCGCCGTCGGCAATACGCTGGGCAACGCTGCGCACCGCCTTCACGCGCCGCAATTGCGCCGCCGACACCAGCACGCCCACACCAAGCCCGCCGAGCATGACCATCGCGGCGCTGCCCGCGAGGCCACCGAGCATGGTCTCGCGCAGCCGCGCCATTTCGCCCACGTCGCGCGACACGACCAGCAGATTGCCGTCGGGTAGACGGGTCGCGCGCGTGCGCAGATATTGCGGCCGGCCCGACGTGGGACCGGTCAGCGTGAGCGGACCCCAGACGCCCACGCCGTTCGAGGCGAGCCGCGACGGAAACACGCCGATGTCGCCGGCCAGCCAGCGCCGGTCGGGCGAAAACAGGCCGTAGAAGTTCACGGGGCGCTGCAACTGGCTGCGGATGTGCGCGGCGAGTTGCGCCTCGACCTGTTGCGGCGGCAGCGCCGAGAAGTAGGCGAACTGCCAGTTGATGTTGTAGTCGGCTTCGCGCGCGGTATAGCTGGCCGACTGCCAGTAATTCAGATAGACCAGCGCGGACATCGAAGCCGAGAACACCAGCGCATAGATCATCAGCAGCCGAAATGTCGTACTGCGCCAGAGACTCATTTTCATCGTATTTCCCCGCGTAGCTGCCCAGTATCGCAAACCGGACTCGCCCGAACATGAAAAAATATTTAATCTTCGATAATCAACGCAAATTCCCCGATTTGCGCCGAACGACACAATAAATAAAGTTTAATTCGCAGGCAATGAAGCCGTCGTGACCGAGGCGGACAATACCGAATCACGAGCCCCGCAATCGCGGATTTCGATCCGGAATATGACCCGATTTGAACGCCATATCGGCGCGGATTTGATCCGGATTTGATGCGCTTTCGCGCTCGTATTGGTGTCCGGTTTTCCGGGCCGTCCGCTTAATCGATCCACAGGAAATCCGTCATGAAACGCACGCTTATGCTTGGCCTGATCTCGCTCGCCACCGCCCTGCCCGCCGTCACCGCGCTGGCCGCCGCCAACCCCGCCGGGCGCCACGGCGTCGAGCCCATTCAGGTCAAAGCGCAGCTTTATCGCGCATGGCTAAGCGGGACCACCGCCGCCGACGAAAAAAATTCCTATCCGAATGCGCCTTCGGACCGATCCTCAGTATCGGCATCGCGTTGTGGTTATGTGCTTGACCATCCTGGTGCATCGGAATTTCCGGCGATCACACGATCGGTTTGCGCCCAATAACGGTGCGTTATTGAGCGTCTTTGATTATTGGCGTGCTAATTTGTCGCAGGTTTCCTCTGTCGCCATTCGATATATCCGATAAGATATCTCGATTTTCGGCAAGAGAGACTTGTCGATTCAAATAAGCATCATGGCGCTCGCGCGCCATATCGCCCGCCGCAATGCCGATATCGAAGACGCGTCAATTCTTTCAATTCGCTTTAAGCCCGTTTTATCAATCCGCTCGAATTGGCTCGCGCTGTGTTTCTCGCGTGATGAGCGGATTCGCGGCGCGATTCGGTGCGCGTCCCGCATTCGCGTTGAGCATGGCGGCGCTGTGTGTGCCGCTGGCCGGCTTGATCGGTCTGTGCGCGGGACGCTACCCCCTTGCACCGGAGCAAGTGGCGTTGACGGTGCTCGCCGCGCTGCATCTGCATGCGTGGCCCGCGCACGGCGCGCTGCTGCACGCGGTCGTCATGGAGGCGCGGTTGCCGCGTCTCGTGGCGGCGGCGTTGATCGGCGCGGCGCTGTGCGTCTCGGGCGCGACCTGCCAGGCCGTGTTCCGTAATCCGCTCGTCTCGCCCGGCATGCTCGGCGTGCTCAGCGGCGCGGCCTTCGGCGCGGCGCTCGCCATCGTGCTGGGCGGCGCTGTAGTGCATCGTCTCTGGGTCGAAGCGGGGGCGTTCGCGGGCGGCGTGGCGGCGATGGCCGTGGGCGTCTCGGCGGCCGCGATGCTCGGCGGCGAGCCGGGCGAAGGCGCGCTCGCACGTGGCGGCATCCTCGCGCTGCTGCTCGGCGGCCTCGTCAGCAATGCGCTGTTTTCCGCGCTGGTCTCGCTGCTCAAATATGTCGCGGACCCGCTCAACCAGTTGCCCGCCATCGTCTACTGGTTGCTCGGCTCGCTCGCGCAAACCGGCTGGGCCGATCTCGCGTGGGCCACCGCGCCGCTCGCACTCGGCACGCTGCTGTTGTGTCTCGCCGCCCCGCTGATCGACGGCCTCACGCTCAGCGACGACGAAGCCCGCAGCCTCGGCGTGCCCGTGCAGGCGATTCGCTTCGCCGTCATGGCGCTGGCCACCTTGATCGCCGCGCTGACCGTCGCGCTTGCGGGCATGATCGGCTGGATCGGGCTGCTCGTGCCGAATCTCGTGCGGCCGCTCGTCGGCGCTTCGAATCGCGTGGTCCTGCCGATGAGCGCGCTGGTCGGCGCAATCGCGCTGATGCTCGCCGACACCTGCGCGCGCAGCGTCGCGAGCGCCGAAATTCCGCTCGGCGTGATCACCGAAATGGGCGGCGCGCTCGCCTTCGTGTTCGTGCTGCGCGCGTTGCGCCGCCGTGCGCGCTGACGGCGAGGCGCGACGATGAACCTGCGCTCCAACTGGGACACGCTGCCCGCCGCACTCGCCTGCCGCGACGTGACGGTACGGCGCGCGCACGCGACCGTGCTCGACGGCGTGAGCTTCGCGGTGCGCGCGGGCGAACTCGTCTCGCTGCTCGGCGTGAACGGCGCGGGCAAGAGCACGCTGCTGCGCGTGCTGCTCGGACTGATCGCACCCGATGCCGGCGAGGTGCTGCTGCACGGCGAAGCGCTGCATCGCCAGCGGCGTCGCGCAATTGCGCGGCAGGTCGCGTGGGTGCCGCAACATCACGCGCCGCAATTTCCCTACACCGTCGAGCAGATCGTGGCGCTCGGCCGTCTGCCGCATCTCGGCACGGGTTTCGCGTTGTGGCGCGCGCCGCGCCCGCACGATCGCGACGCGGTGCACGCGGCGCTCGACGCCATGCAGATCGGCCATCTCGCGCAGCGCGATTACGGCGCGCTCTCGGGCGGCGAACGCCAGCGCGCCCTGCTCGCCCGCGCGCTCGCGCAAGGCGCGCGCGTCCTGCTGCTCGACGAGCCGTTCAGCGGCCTCGACTACGGCCACCATCTGCGTCTGCTCGATCGGCTCGCGCGGCTCGCGGCCGACGGCTACGCGATCGTCAACACCACGCACCGCCCCGACGACGCCTGCAACGTCTCCACGCGCGTGGCGCTGCTCGACGGCGGCCGCCTCGTTGCCGACGGCGCGCCGCGCGAGGTGCTCGACGCGCGCGCCGTGAGCGCGCTCTATCGCGCACACGTCGAACAGATCGACGTGGACGGCCAGCGTTTCTTTCGCGCGGCGACCAATACGTTCGCTACGGACGATGACGCCGACGCCACCGCCCCATCCGCTTCTTCCCACCCGCCAGCCTCCACCCGATGAATCACCGTCTCCCGTCCCGCTGTGCCGTTTTCGCGTTCGCCGCTACCTGTGCCTTCACTGCCTCACGCAATGCACATGCAGAGGATACCGAAACAACCCCGCCGGCAAAGCGCGTCACCACACCCACGCAGAACCAGGCGACCCAGACCGCCACACTGCCCACCGTCGCCGTGAACGCAAAGGCCGACACCGCCGATACAGCCGACACGCCGCGCAGCACCACCGCGAGCCTCGGCCCGCTCGGCAACGTCAAACGCGTGGACACGCCGTACACAGTCAACGTGGTGACGCAGGAAGTGATCGCCGACCAGCAGCTCAAGAGCATTCCCGACGCGCTGCGCCTGCTGCCTTCGGTGCAAGGCGACGGCGCGCGCCCGCAGAGCCGCGGCATTCAAGGCAGCGTGGTACAGAACAGCCGCATCGACGGCCTCAACGCGGTCTCGACCACCGACTATCCGCTCGAAGAATTCGACCGTATCGAAGTGATGAACGGCCTCGCGGGCGCGCTCTACGGCCCGGCAAATCCGGCGGGCACGTTCAACTTCATCCAGAACCGTCCGACCGACGACCGCCAGCTTCACTTCATGCTCGGCTACGGTTCGCAGACGCGCTTCCTGCGCGGGCTCGACGTTTCGGATCGCGTGGGACCGTCGAAGGCCATCGGCTATCGCCTTACGCTGCTCGACGAAACCGGCACGGGCTATACCGACCACAGCTCGCTGCGCCGCCAGCTCGCGAGCGTCGCGTTCGATTTCCATCTGTCGCGCGACACGGTGATCGAGGCCAACTACAGCCACTATCACTACGTGACGAAGGGCTTTCCCGCGACTTTCGCGCTCGCGAGCGGCGTGCATTTCCCGGCCGCGCTCGATCCCACCAACGCGGCCTACGGCTCGTCCAACGGCGGCAACGACGACACGACCGACACCGGCACGCTGCGTCTGCGTCACGACTTTTCGCCGAACTGGCATCTCGAAGCCGCCGTGCTGCGCCAGATCGCCGACCGCGAATCGACCACGCCCACCAACACGCTGATCGACAACGCGGGCGACTACAAGACCACGATCTCCACCGCAACCGCAAGCCGATTCACGATCACGAGCAACCTGCTCTATCTGCGCGGCCACGTGGATACCGGCGCGATCCAGCACGACGTGAGCATCGGCACGAGCGGCTTTCTGTGGGACAACTTCAATCCGGTCGCGGGCGGCACGGCCACGCTCGGCAGCGCGAGTCTCGCGAATCCGCAGTCGTTCGCGGTCACGGGCGCGCCCGATTTCGAGCATCGCTATCAGTCGGCGCAGAGCGCGCAGCAATCGCTGATCGCGAGCGACGACATCACCGTGTCGCCGCACTGGTCGGTGCTGCTCGCGGGCAGCCAAAGCTGGCTCTCGACGCACAACTACAACGTGAAGGGCGCGCAGACGAGCGAGTCGGCGAATCAGGGTCTCTCGGGCGCAGCGAGCCTGATCTTCAAGCCGCGCGCGAACCAGAGCCTCTACGTGACTTACGCGGACAGTCTCCAGCAAGGCGACACCGCGCCCGCCGGTTCGACCAACGCGGGCAACATTCTCGATCCGTATCGCAGCAAGCAGTGGGAAGTGGGCTACAAGCTCGCACTCGCGCGCCTGAACGCGTCGGTGGCGGCGTTCCGCATCACGCGCCCGTATGCGTACACGCTTGCAGACGGCACCTACGGCACGGCGGGCAATCAGGTGAATCGCGGCGTGGAAGTCATGCTCGACGGCAACGCCACGCGCAATCTCACGCTGTTCGGCGGCTTCACGTGGCTCGATCCGCGACTGTTCGATACGGGCAGCGCGAGCACCGAGGGCAAGCGCATCGTCGGCCTGCCCGAATTCGCGCTGAACGTGCTGATGCAATACAAGGTGCCGCAGGTGCCGGGGCTCTTCACGAATCTCAACGTACACTACGTGGGCGCGCGTCCGACCGATAACGCGAATACGTGGTCGGTCGGTTCGTACACGACGCTCGATCTCGGCGTGGGCTATCTCGCTGACATCCTCGATCGCGCCGTGACGTTCCGCCTCTCCGTCGATAACGTCACGAACCGCCATTACTGGACCAATATCGTGCCGGGCGGCCTGAACGGCTATACGGGTTCGGGCAACGCCACGGCGCAGCTCGGCGCGCCGCGCACGGTGACGGCTTCGGTGGAGTTCGATCTGTGATGACGTCTCGCCTTTTCCACCAACTCACGCGCGCCGCCGCCTCACTCGCGCTCTGCGCGTCGATGCTTGCCGCGAGTCTCGCGGCAACGCCCGCCTACGCGCAGCCCAAAACGCGTATCGCCGATCTCTGGTTCGCGCACAACGCGGTGGTGATGATGCTCGGCTCCGCGAACGACGTGGTCGCGACGGTCGCGCGCAAGCAGGCCTTGCCGTGGATGTTCCGCGTCGCGCCCGCGCTCGCGCAGGCGCAATCCGTGAATGGCGCGACCGCGAACGCCGAAGACCTGCTGCGCCTGAACGCCGATGTCGTGTTCGCCAGCACCGGCGACCCGACGATCGCCGCCATGCGTCGCCTCGGTCTTAACGTCGTGCCCGTCGGTTTCGACGATTACGCGTCGATGCTCCGCTGCGTCGATCTCACCGCGCAAACGCTCGATACCCCGCTCGCACGCGAGCGCGCGCAGGACTATCGCGCGTATCTCCAGAGCACGCTCGACGACACGGCGCATACGCTCGCCACGCACGGCTCGCACGCACAGCCGCGCGTGCTGCACGTGGCGTCGCTCGCGCCGCTCAAGGTCGACGGCGCGGATACGATCGTCGATCAGTGGATACACGCGGCGGGCGCGCGCAACGCCGCCGACGGCCTCACCGGCAATCTCAAGCCGGTCTCGATCGAGCAGGTGCTCGCGTGGCATCCCGACGTGGTGATCCTCGCGGCCAACGCGGGCTCGATCGCGCAATCGCCGCAACGCGCGCTGTGGGAGACGCTCGACGCCGTGCGCGCGCAGCGTGTCTATCGCAATCCGATGGGCGTGTTTCCGTGGGACCGCTACGGCCCCGAAGCCGCGTTGCAGATCCGCTGGGCCGCGCGCACGCTGCATCCGGAAGCGTTCGCGGGTGCAGGCGCGAACGATGCGCTCATCGCGCAAACGCAGCAGTTCTACGCGCGCTTCTATGGCTACGCGCTGTCCGCGCAAGACGCGCAGCGCATGCTTGCGGGCGAACCGCCGCTGCCGGACTGAGGCACGCGCGCACAAACAAAAAGCCCGCGAACGCAGCACGTTCGCGGGCTTTTTCGTTGCGGCAACGAGAGATGAAAACCTCAATGCATCGCGTGCAGATACAGATACAGCGTCGAAGCGGCCACGCCGCCGACGAGCGGCCCGAGGACCGGAATCCACGCATAGCGCCAGTCGCTGTCACGCTTGCCCGGAATCGGCAGCAGCGCGTGCATGATGCGCGGCGAGAGATCGCGCGCGGGGCTCATCGCATAGCCCGTGGGACCGCCCAGCGAGATGCCGATGCCGAGCACCAGCAGACCGACCGGCAGCGCGTCGAGTGCGCCGAGGCCCACTTGCGGCGCGGCCAGATACAGCACGCCGAGAATCAGCACGAAGGTGGCGATGGCTTCGGTGATCACGTTGTGACGCACGCTGCGGATCGCGGGCGCCGTGCAGAACACCGCGAGCTTCAGATCGGCGTCTTCCTCGTTGGCGAAATGCTGGCGATACGCGAGCCAGACGAGGAACGCGCCGGCCATGCCGCCGAGCATCTGCGCGGCCACGTAGCCGCCCACTTTCGACCACGCGAACTTGCCCGCCAGCGCGAGGCTGATGGTCACGATCGGGTTCAGATGCGCGCCGCTGTACGAAGCCGTCACGTAGACGGCCACGAACACGGCCATCGCCCAGCCCATCACGATCACGATCAGGTCCGCGCCGCGGCCCTTGGTTTTCGCCAGCAGCACGTTGGCCACGGCGCCGTTGCCGAGCAGCACGAGAATGGCTGTGCCGATAAATTCTGCAATATAGGGTGACATGTCGTCTCTCTCTTCCGCGGCGGGCGTCTACCGTCTACCCGCTCGCGGATATGATTTTGATTATTTATTTCGGGTTACTGATCAATGGCGCGAATTGCGCCATGCCGGTTTCACTTCCCGTCGTCGGCCCAGGCCTTGGCGGCGCGCACCGCACGCTGCCAGCCCGCGCGGCAGGCGTCCACCTGCGAAGCGGCCATCGCGGGCGAGAAGCGGCGATCCACGTGCCACTGGCTTTGCAGCTCGTCCACGTTCTTCCAGTAGCCGATCGCGAGACCCGCGAGATACGCGGCGCCCAGCGCCGTGGTCTCGGTGATCTGCGGACGCACCGCGTCCACGCCCAGCAGGTCGGCCTGGAACTGCATCAGCAGATTGTTCGCGCTCGCGCCGCCGTCCACGCGCAGCTCGCCCACGCTGATGCCCGAGTCCGCTTCCATCGCGGCCAGCACGTCGAGCGACTGATATGCGATCGAGTCCAGCGCCGCGCGCGCCAGATGCGCCGAGCTCGTGCCGCGCGTCACGCCGAACAGCGAACCGCGTGCGCGGGCGTTCCAGTGCGGCGCGCCCAGACCCGCGAAGGCGGGCACGAGATACACGCCGTCGGTGTGCGGCACGCTCGCGGCCAGCGCTTCGATTTCCGCCGCGCTCTTGATGATGCCGAGGCCGTCGCGCAGCCATTGCACCACCGCGCCCGCGATGAAGATGCTGCCTTCGAGCGCGTAATTCACCTGGTCGCCGATCTGCCAGGCGATGGTCGTGACGAGGTTGTTCTTCGACTCGATGGGCTTGTCGCCCGTGTTCATCATCAGGAAGCAGCCCGTGCCGTAGGTGTTCTTCACCATGCCGGTGTGCGTGCACATCTGGCCGAACAGCGCGGCCTGCTGGTCGCCCGCGATGCCCGCGAGCGGAATCTTCGAGGCGAACACCGTGGTCTTCGTCGGCCCGTAGATTTCCGATGACGAACGCACTTCGGGCAGCATGCTGCGCGGAATGTCGAGCGCGTCGAGCAGTTCGCTGTCCCACTGGCGCGTGTGGATGTTGAAGAGCATCGAGCGCGACGCGTTGGTCACGTCGGTTACATGCAGTTCGTGCTTCGTGAAGTTCCAGACCAGCCAGCTGTCGACCGTGCCGAACGCGAGCTTGCCCTGACGCGCCTTTTCGCGCGCGCCTTCGACGTTGTCGAGAATCCAGCGGATCTTGGTGCCCGAGAAGTACGAGTCGATCGGCAGACCGGTCTTCGCGCGCACTTTCTCTTCGAGGCCTTGCGCCTTGAGCTGATCGCAGAAGTCGGCCGTGCGGCGGTCCTGCCAGACGATGGCGTTGTAGATCGGATGACCCGTTTCGCGGTCCCACACGATGGTGGTTTCGCGCTGGTTCGTGATGCCGATCGCGGCGATGTTGGTGCCGTTCAGGCCCGCGCGCGTGACGGCCTCGGCGGCCACGCCGGCCTGCGACGCCCAGATTTCCTGCGGATCGTGCTCGACCCAGCCCGGTCGCGGATAGATCTGCTCGAATTCCTTCTGGGCGCTCGACACGATGCGGCCCTGGCGGTCGAACAACATGGCGCGGGAACTCGTGGTGCCCTGGTCGAGCGCGAGGATGTACTGTTGATCCTGCATGTCTCTCATCTCCGTCCGTACGTAGTTGTGATTCGCGCCGCTTGAGCGCGGCGCGTTGGGGTTACTGCCATGCGGTACTTACTGCCGATGACTGCCGATGCAACCGCGGCCGCGTCAGTGCGTGACCGACACCGGCGGGAGCGGCGACATCGGCGCGCGGCTCGCGGCAAACCACGCTTCGAGCGCGGCGGCAACCGCGTCGAGCGTGCCGGGCGCCACGTGCAGGCCGAGCTTCGAGCGGCGCCACAGCACGTCCTGCGCACAGGTCGCGAACTCGGTGTCGCGCAGATAACGCAACTCGGCTTCGTAAATGCCGGGAGCGATCTGCGCGCCCAGACCGTCGAGCGACGCCGCGCCGCCAATCAGACGTTCGGCGCGCGTGCCGTAAGCGCGCGCGTAGCGCTGCGCGAGCGGCGCGGGCAGCCAGGCGAAGCGCTTCGCGAACGCCGCGGCGAACGCGTCGAAACGCGCATTGGCGATATCGCCGCCCGGCAGCGGCTGGCCCGCCGTCCATGCGCCCGCCGTGCTGCCGAGCGCGCGGCACAGCATGTCGCCGGCCTCTTCCGCGAGCTTGCGGAAGGTCGTGATCTTGCCGCCGAACACCGAGAGCAGCGGCGCGCCGTCGGCTTCGTCGAGTTCGAGACGATAGTCGCGCGTGACCGCCGAGGCATCCTTCGCACCTTCTTCCTCGAGCAACGGACGCACGCCCGAGTAAGTCCAGTGCACATCGGAGGGCGAGATCTTACGCTTGAAATAGCGATTGATCGACTCGCAGAGGTAACGCGTTTCATCGCCGTCGATGGCGACCTTGGCCGGATCGTTGCGATATTCCACGTCCGTGGTGCCGATCAGCGTGAAGTCGTGCTCGTACGGAATCGCGAAAATGATGCGCTTGTCCGGGTTCTGGAAAATGTAGGCGTGGTCGTGATCGAACAGACGCTTCGTCACGATATGGCTGCCCTTCACGAGGCGCACGCTGTGTTGCGCGCCTTGTCCGAGCGCGCCGTGCAGCACCTCGCCCACCCACGGACCGGCCGCGTTGGCGATGGCGCGCGCGCGCACGTCGAAGGTGCTGCCGTCGGCGCGGCGCAGCGTGGCGAGCCATTCGCCGCCCTGCGCGTGCTTCACGCGGCGCGCGTCCACGAGCTGCGTGCGCGTGAGAATGCGTGCGCCGCGTTCCTGCGCGTCGAGCGCGTTGAGCACGACGAGACGCGCGTCGTCCACCCAGCCGTCCGAATAGACGAAGCCGCGCTTGATCGAATCGATCAGCGGCGCGCCGGCCGCGTGACGGCGCATGTCGATGCCGCGCGAGCCCGGCAGCAATTCGCGCTTCGCGAGGTGATCGTAGAGAAAGAGACCGAGGCGGATGAGCCATGCGGAGCGCAGATTCGGCATGTGCGGCATGACGAAACGCAGCGGCCACATGATGTGCGGCGCGGCGCGCAGCAACGTTTCACGTTCTTGCAGCGCTTTGCGCACGAGACCGAATTCGCGGTACTCGAGATAGCGCAGACCGCCGTGAATCAGCTTGGTGCTGGCCGACGAGGTATGCGAGGCGAGGTCGTCCTGTTCGCAAAGGAGCACGGACAGGCCGCGCCCGGCTGCGTCGCGCGCGATGCCCGCGCCGTTGATCCCGCCGCCCACGACGAGCAGATCGTACCGATTCTCTTGAGTCACCTGCGTTTCCTGATAGTGGCCGAGGCGGCACCCGGAGCGACGCAGTCGTCGCAACATCGAGTACCGGATCGCCTTGCGCCCCATGTCGCCATGGGCGAACCCGAAAT
This sequence comes from Paraburkholderia tropica, assembly GCF_900109265.1. Lineage (GTDB taxonomy): Bacteria > Pseudomonadota > Gammaproteobacteria > Burkholderiales > Burkholderiaceae > Paraburkholderia > Paraburkholderia tropica. The sequence goes on along the minus strand of NZ_FNZM01000042.1, from coordinate 4,990 downwards.
GTTCGAATCCGAAATCTAACGAACAAAATCGAAAAAGTAAAGTTCGTTTTGGCGAGCACAGGCGAAATGCGGGAAATACGCCCGAATTGGCGCAGAATCAGCGGAAATTTAGGGGTTTTCCCGGAAGAAACACCGAAAGTGGCGCTACAAAAGACGCGCAAAGCGAACCGGATGGGCGCCGGAAAGGCGACAAAACGAACACATTCAGCTTTCGAATGTGTTCGTCTGATGTTCGTTTTGGGCTGAGGAAGTGCTTGAAGCAGCGTCCGCGCGCTTCGCGAACGCGCGCTTCGACCGCAGAGCGCGGTCGGTCGGGCAATGAATCAGCCTATGGATCGGGCGCTTAGGTCGAGCGCGTAATGAAATGATCGGCGGCGCCCTTGGGCAGTCGAATCGCGTCGACGATACTGCCGAGCGCCACGATGCCGATCAACACGAACGCCACCCGATATTCGATGCCGCTGCCATGCCAATCGGCGTGAAGCGCAACGAAATGACCGAGCCGCACGCCCAGCGCGCCGAGCGTGATGCCGGCCGCCATGGCGATCTGCGATGCCGTATTGAAGAGACTGTTCGCGTCGGACATGCGTTCTTTCGCGACATCGGCGTAAGCGATCGTGCCGAGCACCGTGAACTGCATCGACCGCGTCATACCGCTGAGGAACAGCAACAGCACCGTGATCGGCACGGGCGTGTCTTGCTGAAGCCACGCGCACGCCGCGAGGCACACCGCGCAGAACACGCCGTTCCAGATCATGACCGGGCGATACCCGAAGCGTTGCAGAATCGGCGTGGTGACCGACTTCATCGCGAGATTGCCCGCGAACACGGCGAGCACGAGCAGGCCCGAATGAAAGGCGTCGTAGCCGAAACCGACCTGAAACATCAACGGCAGCAGAAACGGCGCGCTGCCGATCGCCATGCGCGCGAGCGAACCGCCGCGCAGCGCGGCGCGAAAGGTTGGAATCGAACACGCGGACAAATCGACGAGCGGATCGCGCGCACGCATCAAATGGCGAATCGCCACGATCAGCAGCGCGATGCCGACGGCAAGCATGGCGAAGGCCATGGCGTCGAGACGCGCATCGGCGCGTTCGAGGCCCGTGAGCAGCGTGAACGTTCCCGCGCCGCTCAGCAGGAAGCCGGTCCAGTCGAAGCGGCGCTCGCGCGCTTCCCGTGCGTCGGGGATGATGAAACACGCGACGACCAGCGCGATCAGACCGATCGGCACGTTCAGGTAGAAAATCCAGCGCCAGCCGAAATGCGTCGTGATAAAGCCGCCGACCGGCGGCCCGAGCACCGGCGCGATCAGCGCGGGCCAGATGAGCGACTGCATCGCGGCCATGAGCCGCTCCTTCGGCGTGGAGCGCATGACCACGAGCCGCCCGACCGGCACCATCAACGCGCCCGCAATGCCCTGAATCACGCGCAGGACCACGAAGCTCACGAGGCCGTTGGAGACGCCGCACAGCGCCGATGTCAGCGTGAACAGGGCGATCGCGAAAGCGAACACGCGCCGCGCGCCGAAGCGGTCGACCACCCAGCCGCTCGCCGGCACGAACACGCCGAGCGCGAGCAGATACGCGCTCACGCCGATGTTCAGCGCGACCGCCGTGGTGCCGAATGAACGCGCCATCGCGGGCAGCGCCGTGGCGATCACGGTGCCGTCGAGAATCTCCATGAAAAGCGCGCCGGTCACGAGAATCATGATCGCGCGCACGCGTGCGGCGGGTGGTAAGGGCGTGGCGGGTGACGGAGGGGGCATACGGTCAGCGGGTCAGCGAGGCAGTGCGCAGGCGCGTCGACCCCTGAAGGGCCGCGGTCTGCGCATCGACCTGAATTATCGAAAAACATATCGTACGATATTTTTTCGTCTTTTGCTGCCGCGTGCGGGGGATTCTTGCGACGACGCGCCGTGATCGGGCGATGATCGCGCCCCGATCGCGCCTCGGCTCCGCTGGAATCGATCGCAGTCCAAACCGATGATCCGCAAAATCGTACTCGCGTGCGACGATCGTCGTAGCAACGCTGCGAGCCTTGCATGCAACGAAAGCCTTCGATCAGAAAACGTAAGCCGGGCACGCATGCGCGACGACGGACAAACAGGGCCCGCGCTGAAAGCTAAAACACGGCGCTCGGGGTATATCGCCATTCGCTTGTCACGTCGTTTATGCAAAGATACGACGATATTCACAGCGCTTTTCTCAAGGCGCCAATCGAGAAAGTAGAGAAAGTCGCCCGCGTGCCTTGCCTGAAAGGCGCTGCGTACCGGCGAAGTTCCAAATGCAATGGCGGCCGCGCGTGACTGGCCGTTCAGGAGACAGCATGACCCACGGCGTAATAATCAGTAACGCCCCTCGCCTCCCACCCGACGAGCGCCGCGTCGGCGCGGTTCCCAAAGTCCGGCTCTATGTCGAGCAGCGCAAAGAAGAAAACTGGTTCGTGCACGTCGGTCACGTGACCGAACGCGGGCGCTGGCGCACCGAGCCGCACGCGCATCCGGGCTACGGGCAATTGATCTTCGTGCGCAATGGCTGCGGCGTGATGAATCTCGAAGGCCGCAGCGTGGCGTTTGAAGGCCCCTGCGCGCTGATCGTGCCCACCGACTGCATCCACGGACTCGACTACAAGGTCGATGTCGACCGCTGGGTCGTCACGATCGAAGTGTCCTGGCTCACACAGGTCAACGCTAAGCTGCGCGAGTTCATCGCACTCTGGTCCGCGCCGCGCATGATTCCGTTTGTTCATTGCGGCGATGCCGCCAACGAAATCTACGCCATCTTTCAGCGCCTGAAACACGAAATCGAAACGAATGCGGTCGGCCAGATCGCGGGCACCGAAGCCTTGCTCACGATGCTGCTGCTGACGCTGATTCGCACCGCGCGCCTCGAACCGGCCACGCACGACAGCATGCCGCGCCACGACGTGCGCCTCGTCGAGCGTTTTCGCAAACTGATCGACGAGCATTACCGCAGCAATCTGCCGCTTCAGGACTACGCGTCGATGCTCGCGGTTTCGCTGGTCCAATTGCGCGCCGCGTGCGCCTCCGCGAAAGAAAAGAGCCCGACTAAAATGATTCACGCGCGCATTATTACCGAAGCGAAGCGCGAACTCATTTTCGGCGATATGTCGGTCGAGCAGATTGCATTCTGGCTCGGCTTCGCGGATGCCGCCTATTTCACGCGCTTCTTTCGCCGCGAAGTCGGACAGACGCCCAGTCAGTTTCGAACCGAAGCACGGCGCTGATGTCGAAGCGCGGGTGACGCGCGGCAGGGCCACGTTCATCGCCTCACAGCCGGAACTGCGCGACGCAACCGACCAGATTGTCGGCCTGCTGTTTCAGGCTCTCGGCGGCAGCGGCGCTTTCTTCGACCAGCGCCGCGTTTTGCTGCGTGCTCTGATCCATCTGGCTGACCGCTTCGCCGACCTGTCCGACGCCCGCGCTTTGTTCCCCGCTCGCGTGGCTGATCTCGGCGACCAGCACGCTCAATCGCTGAATCGCCTCGACGACCTGCGTCATCGTCGCGCCCGCTTCGTCGACGAGCGCGCTGCCGCGATCGACGCGATCCACACTCGACACGATCAACGCGCGAATCTCGTGCGCCGCCTGCGCGCTGCGTTTGGCGAGCGAGCGAACCTCGGTCGCCACGACTGCGAACCCGCGCCCCTGCTCGCCGGCGCGCGCCGCTTCCACTGCCGCGTTCAGCGCGAGAATATTGGTTTGCGCCGCAATGTCGTTGACGATGCCGATAATCTCGCCAATCTTGCGCGAGCCCTCGTTGATGCCCTTCATCGTCTCGACGATCGCGCCCACCACGCTGCCGCCCTGCACGGCGATCGACGACGCGCCCGTTGCAAGCTCGCTCGCCTCGAGCGCATTCGCGGCGTTCTGCTTGACCGTCGCGCTCAACTGCTCCATCGAGGCCGCGGTTTCCTGTAGCGCGCTCGCCTGCTCCTCGGTGCGCTGGCTCAGATACGCGTTGCCGGACGCGATTTGCGCCGAACCGGTCGCAATGGCGTCGCTGCTCATCCGCACCTGCTCGACGATGCCCGCGAGCGAACCCGTCATCGCGCGCATCGCGGCCATGAGGCTGTCGTTGTCGCCGGGACGCACATGAAAGTCGACGTCGAGATTGCCCCGCGATATCTGGCGCGCGGCTTCGCACGCGTCGTCGGGTTCGCCGCCGAGCTTGCGCGTGATCGCCTGCGAGAATTTCAGCGCGGCGGCAATGCCCGCGAGCACGATGATCGCCATGACGCTCACGCTTTCGAGCATGGCGCGCGTTTGCTCGGCTTTCGCCCGGCCGATGGCGGCGGCGGTCTGCGCGACGATCGCTTCGCCGGATTCGCGCAAGGTAATGGCGGAATCGCGATCGAGGCCGTCGATCGCCCGGTCGCCCACGGCGATATCGAAGCCCGACGCTTCGAACTTGCCGAGCGCCGCGCGAAACGCCACGCCCATCTGCTTGTGCAACACGTTGAAGCGTTCGATCTTCTCGCGCGCCTCGCCGGGCGGCAATGCCTGCGCGAGCTTTTCCGTGGTGTCCTGCGCCGCCGCTTCGTACTTCTCGAACGCCCCCCAGTACTTCTGGAAGTGCGCCGGGTCCTTGCCGCGCACCAGAATATCCTTGCCGTTTTGCACCTGGTTCTTGAACGCGACCAGCGCCTCGTCGACCGCGCGGGCCTGCGCGTCGTCGACCGAAACGAGCCGCTCATAGGTGTGCGCGGCGCGGTTCATCTGCAACACGCCAAACAGCCCCGCGCCCGCGGCGACCAGCAGCGCGGCGCCTAATGCCAACGGCAGTTGATGGACCAGTTTCATGCTTGCCGTTCGCCGGATCGCGGTGCGCGGCGAGCGAGCCGTCGCGCAGGACGCATGTCGATGTCGTTCATAACGGGCGCGATTACAGGCCGCGGGACTTGAGAAGCGCATCGAGGCGCGGATACACACGGCGCGCGTTGCCTTCGAAAATCGCGTGACGGTCGGCAT
>NZ_FNZM01000001.1 GCF_900109265.1 Paraburkholderia tropica | reverse complement strand
TCAGGCGCGATTCAACATCTCGCGGGCATGAAAGATTCGAAGGTGATCGTCGCGATCAACAAGGACGAGGAAGCGCCGATTTTCACCGTAGCCGATTACGGTCTCGTCGGCGATCTGTTCACGGCCGTGCCGGAACTCGTGAACACGCTCGCATAAAGCGCGAAACCCGAAGCACAAAACCTGAAACACGCAGCACCCACAAGACGCGAATAAATAGCGCGCGCGCCGCCCCGCTCTCCAGCGGCGCGGCGCATTCAAAGACACAACAACAGCGTTCCCGTCGGAGAAAGCGTCAGGCAACCCCGTGAAGGTGGCCCGGCCCCGTTCGTCCGTCGCCTATCCGGCGGCACTGGCAAGGAGACACCTATGGCCTCATCCTCGATCGACACGATCAAGGCGCATCCCGAGTACCGGCAGCTCGTCGCGGCACGACGCCGCTTCAGCTTCTCGCTCACCGCGCTCATGATCGCCCTGTATTACGGCTTCATCCTGATCGTCGCGCTCGCGCCGCATCAGCTCGCGCATCCGCTGTATGCGGGCGCGACCACGAGCGTCGGCATTCTGGTCGGCGTGGGCATCATCCTCGGCGCGATCGCGCTGACCGGTTTCTACGTGCTGCGCGCCAATCGCCGCTTCGACCCGGCCATGCGCGCGCTCATCGCCCGGCTGCAACACGAGGTGACGGCATGACGCGCCCGCTTCGTTCATTCGCCGCGCTCGCGCTCGCCACGGCCTCCGTGCTCGCGCACGCCAACGTGCCCGCCGGCCCGGCCGCGCCCATGCCGCCGCATCAGCACAATCCGGTGGCGATCGGCATGTTCCTGCTGTTCGTGCTCGTCACGCTCGGCATCACGCAATGGGCCGCGCGCCGCACGCGCACCACGCGCGACTTCTACACCGGCGGCGGCGGCATCACCGGCTTCCAGAACGGCCTCGCCATCGCCGGCGATTACATGTCGGCGGCCTCGTTTCTCGGCCTCTCGGGCATGGTGTTCATCTTCGGCTTCGACGGCCTGATCTATTCGATCGGCTTCCTCGTCGGCTGGCCGTTCGTGATGTTCCTGATCGCCGAACCGCTGCGCAATCTCGGCAAATTCACCTTCGCCGACGTCGTCGCCTATCGCTTCGCGCAAGGCCCGATCCGCATGATGACCTCGGCCAATTCGCTCGTCGTGGTGATCTTCTACCTGGTCGTGCAGATGGTGGGCGCGGGCAAGCTGATCGAACTGCTGCTCGGCCTCGACTACTGGATCGCCGAAATCGTGGTGGGCGCGCTGATGGTGATCTACGTGTTCTTCGGCGGCATGACCGCGACCACGTGGGTGCAACTCATCAAGGCCGCGCTGCTGCTGTGCGGCGCGACGCTCATGGCGATTCTCGCGCTCGCGCAATTCGGCTTCAGCCCGAACGAGATGTTCCGCCAGGCCGTGAACGTGCATCCGGGCGCGCTCAGCATCATGGCGCCCGGCAAGCTGATCCGCGACCCGCTCAACGCGCTCTCGCTCGGCATCGCGCTGATGTTCGGCACGGCGGGCTTCCCGCACATCCTGATGCGCTTTTTCACGGTGCCGAACGCGAAGGAAGCGCGCAAGTCGGTGTTCTATGCGACGGGTTTCATCGGCTATTTTTATCTGCTCACGTTCGTGATCGGCTTTTCGGCGATCGCGCTGCTCGCGCAGCATCCGGAGTTCTTCCGCCTCGACGCCGGCGGCCACTTCAATCTGACGAGCGACCTGCTGGGCGGCTCGAACATGGTGGCCGTGAAGCTCGCCCAGGCGGTGGGCGGCAATCTGTTCTACGGCTTCATCGCGGCGGTCACGTTCGCGACGATCCTCGCCGTGGTGGCGGGCCTCACGCTCTCGGGCGCGACCACGGTCTCGCACGATCTGTACGCAAGCTGGCTCGCGCGCGGACGCAAGGACGAACGCCGCGAAATGCGCATCTCGCGCGTGGCGACGCTCACGCTCAGCGTGATCGCAATCGCGCTCGGCATCCTGTTCGAGCATGCGAACGTGGCGTTTCTCGTCGGTTTGGTGGCGGCGGTCGCGGCCAGCGCCAACTTCCCGGTGCTGGTGATGTCGATCTTCTGGCGCGGCATGACCACGCGCGGTGCGGTGGCGGGCGGCGCGCTCGGCCTTGCGGCTTCGGTGCTGCTCACGCTGTTCTCGAAGTCGGTGTGGGTCGACGTGCTGCATCACGCCCACGCGCTCGTCATGCTCGACAACCCGGCGCTCGTGTCGGTGCCGCTCGCGTTCATCGGCATCTGGACGGTCTCGCGCCTCGATAACAGCGCGCGCGCCCGCAAGGAGCGCGAAGCGTTCGCGGCCCAGGAGTTCTACGGCCAGACCGGCCTGCTGCCGATGGAAGCGGTCAAGCACTGACGCAAGCCGGACGCGCGGAAAGCGCACAGAAAGCGCAACACGTGCTGAACGCCCCGCGCCGCGCGCCTCGCGCCCGCCGCGGGGCGTTTTTTCATGGGCGCGGCGGCGTCACGGCGGGCGCAAGCCGGCGGCGCGCCGGAACCGTAGCGGTGCAGCACCGCGCGCGCAAATCCGACCCCGGTTATATTGCGGATGGGGACGCGCGCTTCGCTCACGACGACCAGTACGCCGGTGACGCCGCGCGCCGCGCCCCGCGCCGATCCACCGCCGCGCCGGCCCGCGCGGCTCCCAACCAGGCACCCAACCCGCGTCGATGGAGCACGCCTACGTCCAGTTGCTGCACCTGCTCGCCGAGTATCCCGGCTGGACGCTCGCGTTCGTCGTGTTCGCCGCGTTCCTCGAATCGCTCGCCCTCATCGGCACGTTCTTTCCGGGCAGCACGGCGATGTTCATCGCGGGCGCCTTCGCGGGCACGGGCGCGCTCAATCTCGGCTGGCTGTTCGTCTGCGCGATCGTGGGCGCGGTGGCCGGCGACGCGCTGAGCTTCTGGATCGGCCGCCGTTATTGCGACTCCATCGTCAAGGTCTGGCCGTTCAGCCGGCATCCCGCCATCCTCGAAAAAGCCGAAGCCTACTTCGCGCGCCACGGCACGCGCAGCGTGATCCTCGCGCGCTTCGTCGGACCGCTGCGCGCCGTGGTGCCCATCGTCGCGGGCATGGCGGGCATGACGCCGATGCGCTTTTTCGTGATGAACGTGATTTCCGCGCTCGTCTGGGCGCCCGCGCATATCCTGCCGGGCGTGGTGTTCGGCGCGTCGCTGCAACTGGCGGGCGCGGTGTCGTTCCGGCTCGTGGTCGCGCTGGCGATGATCGCGCTCGCGTTCTGGCTGATCTGGCGCTTCACGCACGTGCTGCTCGCGCATCTGGACCAGTGGGCGGGCGCCTCGCGGCGCGGCGCGGCGCAGTGGGCCCAGCGGCACGGCGAAAGCCACGCGGCGCGGCGCATCGCGCGCCTGCTCGACCCCAGGCAGCCCGCGCTCGGCGCCGTGCTGGTGGTGACGGCGCTGGTGCCGCTGTGCGCCGCCGTGTTCTCGTACGTGCTGAGCAACCTGCTGCGCGGCGATCCGCTCGTGCAGATCGACCAGTCGGTGCGCCTCTTTCTGCATTCGATCCACACGACCTGGGCCGACGACGTGCTCGCGCGCGTCGAAACGCTCGGCAGCAATCTCACGCTCGCCCTGCTGGTCGTGACCGTGACGGCGTGGATGGCGCTCGAACGGCGCTGGCGCACCATCGCGTACTGGATGCTGGCCGCGGGCGTCTCGCAGGCGCTCATCCTCGTACTGCGCATCCTGATCCATCACGACGTGGGCGCGGCGGCGCACGTGGGCGCATACGTGTTCCCGAGCGACCGCGTGGCGTCGATGGTGATCGTCTACGGCTTCATGATGTTCCTGCTCGTGCGGCGCGCGAACATGCCGCAGGCCGCCATCGTGGCGACGCTCGGCAATGCGATCGTGGTGTCGGTGACCTTCGCGGGCCTTTATTTCGACCGCTTCCTGTTCTCCGACGCAATCGGCGGCGCGGCCTTCGCCTCGATCTGGGTCGCGGCGGTCGTGCTGCTCTCGCTGTGGCGCTATCCGCAGCGTCCGCCCGAGCGCAACGTGATGCCGTCGATCGTGCTCGCGGTGCTGGTGCTGGCGTTCGTGCTGCAGCGCGGCGCGGCCGGGCACGTGGCGGCCGTCGAATCGCGCGACGAAGAACCGCCGGTCGTCGTCAGCCAGCTCGCGTGGACCGACACGCTCTGGCGCACCTTCGCGTGCTACCGCGTGGACATGAAAGGCGAGCGCCGCGAGCCGATGACGCTCCAGTGGGCCGCCAGCGCCGCCGACCTGAGCCACGCGCTGCGCGACGCGGGCTGGAGCGAAGGCACGCAGTTTTCGGTCAAGAGCGTGCTCTCGCTGGTCGCGCCGAACGTCGACGCGCTCTCGCTGCCGCTGCTGCCGAAGCTGAACAACGGCCAGCCGTCGCCGCTGGTGTTCGCGCGCCTGCATCTGCCCGACGATCCGCAACGGCCCGGCAGCCGCCGCGACGTGCTGCGCTTCTGGCCGACCGGCTATGCGCTCGCGTCCGCCGACACGCCGATCTGGGTGGGCTCGCTCGTGCACGAACGGCTGCGCCGCGCGTCCTGGCCGTTCAACGTGCTGACGACCTACGTGGATCGCGACAACGACGGCAGCGACCAGGTCCGCCGCCCCGACCTGGCCGCGCCGGGCGAGCCGCCCGGCTGGCGCGTCATGACGATGCCGGGCAGCGAAGGCTGCGAAGGGCGACCGGTCATGCTGGTCGTTTCCGGCGGCCGCTGATTGAGCGCGGCGATTCCACGCACCGCCTGACGGCTGCGCCCGGCCCTGCCGGCACAGGCGTTCGCGGCGGCCGACGCGATCGCTACGCGCCCGGCTGGGCCAGCGACTCGGCCCAACTGCCGCTGGCGTGGAAGCGGTCGATGCGCGAGCGCGCGTCGGCGTACGCGGCGTCGAGCGCCGCATCGGGCCCGACGTAATTGCGCATCAGATCGTGAAAGCGCACGCTGCGCCCGTCCAGATGCGCGTCCGCGCCGTGCCGGCAGATATAGCCGCTGTAGTGAAACAGCGGCTCGGGCGAACGCGGCCCGAATGCCGGAATCGGCAACACCCAGATTTCGAAGCCTTCATGTTCAGTGTGGTCCCACATGACTGATCTCTCCGCGGACAGGACAGGGCTATCGTCGCACGCGCGCCTTTTACCTGCAAACCGCCTGTTTCCGCGAGTTTGATTACACTATGCGGCACTGGCCCCCACGCTCCCCACGCGCGCCCGGCAGGGAACCGAAAGCTTCCCGCCCGCGCGCCGCCGCGGCGTGCGCGGTGCCGTATCCGCATCCGACTTCACGAGCGAAACCCCACACCATGACGCCGGCCTCACTCACGCAGGAACCGCAGTCCGTCTCCAGCGCCGTCACCCGCAGCGCGTTTTTCATCGTCCTGTCCGTCAACGAGGATGCCGCCAGCCGCGCCGCCGTGCGCGCCTGGTGCGCGGACGTCGGCAATCTCGTGCGCGCCGTCGGCAAACGCGTGCCCGCCGGCAACCTCTCGTGCGTGGTCGGCTTTTCGTCCGACGCATGGGACACGCTGTTCGGCGAGCCGCGTCCCGCCGAATTGCACCCGTTCCGCGAATTCGGCAAGGGCGAGCGCGTGGCCGTCGCCACGCCGGGCGACATCCTGCTGCACATTCGCGCCGACGAAACCGACCTCTGCTTCGAACTCGCCACGCAGCTCATGAAGAAGCTCGACGGCGCGGTCACGACCGAGGACGAAGTGCACGGCTTCCGCAACTTCGACATGCGCGCGATGATCGGTTTCGTCGACGGCACCGAGAATCCGACCGGCAACGAAGCGGTCCATTTCACCGTGATCGGCGAAAACGAAGACCCCGACTTCTGCGGCGGCAGCTACGTGCTGGTGCAGAAGTACCTGCACGACATGAAGGGCTGGAACGCGCTGCCCGTGGAAGCGCAGGAACACATCATCGGGCGCACCAAGCTGCAGGACATCGAACTCGACGAAGACGTGAAGCCGAGCTGGTCGCACAGCTCGCTGACCACGCTCGACGACGCCGACGGCAACGAGATCAAGATCCTGCGCGACAACATGCCGTTCGGCCGGCCGGGCTCGGGCGAGTTCGGCACGTATTTCATCGGCTACGCGCGCTCGCCCGCGCCCATCGAGCAGATGCTGGAAAACATGTTCGTCGGTTTGCCGCCAGGCAACTACGACCGCCTGCTCGACTTCAGCCGCGCCGTGACCGGCGGGCTGTTCTTCGTGCCGTCGCAGCCGCTGCTCGAAGCGCTCGCCGACCACGAACCGGGCGCGGCCGCCACCATCGACACGCCGGACGCCTCGGCGCCGGACACGCAAACCGAGACGGCCGCCGCGAACGCGGACGGCTCGCTCGCCATCGGATCACTCAAAGGAGCTCCCCGGTATGAATAACCTCCATCGCGAGCTGGCGCCCATTTCCACGGCCGCGTGGTCGCAGATCGAAGAAGAAGTCGCGCGCACCTTCAAGCGCTCGCTGGCGGGCCGCCGCGTCGTGGACGTGAACGGCCCCGGCGGCGCCGCGCTCGCCGCGGTCGGCACCGGCCATCAGAACGGCATCGAAGCGCCGCTCGACGGCATCCGCGCGCGCCAGCGCGAAGTGAAGGCGATCGTCGAACTGCGCGTGCCGTTCGAACTCTCGCGCGAAGCCATCGACGACGTCGAGCGCGGCGCGGAAGACTCCGACTGGCAGCCCGCGAAAGACGCGGCCACGCGCCTCGCGTTCGCCGAAGACCGCGCGATCTTCGACGGCTACAAGGCCGCGCAGATCACGGGCATTCGCGAAGGCACGTCGAACCCGCTGCTGCCGATGCCCGCCGACATCGCCGATTACCCGACGGTCATCGCCAAGGCGCTCGAACAACTGCGCCTGCAGGGCGTGGACGGCCCGTACGCGGTGCTGCTCGGCTCGGACGCCTACACGGCCGTGAGCGAGGCGAGCGATCAGGGCTATCCGATTCTCGAACACATCCGCCGCCTCGTGAACGGCGAGATCATCTGGGCGCCGGCGATCGAAGGCGGCAGCATTCTCAGTACGCGCGGCGGCGACTTCGCGCTGCATCTGGGTCAGGACGTGTCGATCGGCTATGCCTCGCACGACGACAAGAGCGTGAAGCTGTATCTGCAGGAAAGCTTCACGTTCATGATGCTGACGTCCGAAGCGTCGGTGACGGTGACGGCGGAGTAAGCGCGCGCGTCGCACTTAACGCACGTGCATGACGCACACGCAAAAAAAGGGGCGCTCGCAGCGCCCCTTTTCCGTTTACACCTTGCGTCCACGCATCACTGATAGAAGTTCAGCGTGACCATCGCCGAGCGGCCCGGCGCCCAGGTCGCGTAGATCGGATACGCGCTCTGGTAGTACTTCTTGTCGAAGATGTTGTTCACGTTGAGCTGCAAGTCGACCTTCTTCGAGACGCGCCACGTCGCCGACGCGTCGAAACGCGCGTAGCCCGGCGTCCATTTGCGCGAGGTCGCCGACACCGACGCGTACGTCAGGCTCGACACCGTCGCGCCCGCGCCGATGTTCAGCTTCGGCAGCACGTCGTAGCTCGTCCACAGCGTGAAGTTGTGCTTGGGCACCATCACCATCGGCAGGCCGGAGAGCGCCGGGCTCGTCGGACCCGCGTTGGTCGTGATCGCGTCGAGATACGAATAGCCGCCGAACACGGCCCACTTTTCCGTCACGTTGCCCGCGAAGCCGAATTCGAAGCCGCGCACGCGCTGCGAACCGGCGTTGATCGTGCCGCCCAGGCCGTCGCTCACGCGCGCGTTGGTCTTGTCGGTCTGGAACAGCGCGGTCGTCAGCGACAGACGGCGGTCGAGCACGTCCCACTTCGCGCCCACTTCGATATTGCGCGAACGCTCCGGCGCGAGATCCTGATTGGTCGCCGTGAGCTGGTCGGTGCCGCCGCCCAGCCCCGAGTTCGCGCCCGGCGGATTCGCCGACGTGCCGTACGACGCGTACAGGCTCACCGTGTCGATCGGCTTGAAGACGAGGCCGAACTGATAGCTGAACAGGTTCGACGTGTTGTTCAGATTCGCCACGCCCGCTTGCTCGGCCGTCACGTCGTAACGGTCGAAGCGCACGCCCGCGTTGAAGATCCAGCGCTGCGACAGTTGCACGCTGTCGAACAGATACGCCGAGGCGGTGTTGGTCTGCGTATGCGTCGCCGGGCCGGGGAAGCTCTTGTCGCCGTTGAGCAGCACGCTGCCGGTCCACGGATTGTTCGGGTTCCAGCTGCCGAGCGGCGTGCAGTTGTACGCCACCGAGCACGGGCCGCCCGAGCGGATGTTGTTGCCCTTCGAATCGGTGACGAGATAGCCCTCGTAGAGATCCTGCTCGTGGCTGAACTCCACGCCCGCCGTGAGCGTGTGGCGCATGCCGTAAAGATCGAACTTGCCGTTCGCCTCGGTCTGGTTCGACACGCTGTTGGTCGCGTACTTGCCGCTCTTGGCCTGCAGGCTCAGCAGGTTCGGATTCGTGCTGGAGATCTGCGGATTGGTCGCGAGATAGTCGAGCGTCGAGCGGCCGAACATCGTCGTGTTGTGGATCTTCCACGCGTCGTTGATGCGGTGCTCGACCTTCACTTCACCGGTGTCGGTCTGGCCGTAGCGATAGTCGCGCGAATTCAGGCCGTAGAACTGGCTGCGGTTGCTCGGCACCGGCGTGCCGCCCGTCGAGCGGAACGGCACGCTGAAGTCGGGCATGTCGTAGCTGCTCAGGTGGTAGTAGCTCACCGTGACCGTGGTCGGCGAGTTCAGGCCGAACGCGATCGACGGCGCCACGCCCCAGCGCTTGCTGTAGACGTTGGTGCGGCCCGCCTGGTCGGCGTCGTGGCCCATCGCGTTCAGGCGGAATGCGGTGGTGTCGTTGAGCTGCTGGTTCCAGTCGATGGTCGCGCGGCGGTAGCTGTCCGTGCCGAGACCGATGCTGCCGTTGATGAAGCTGTCGGCCTGCGGCGTCTTGGTCGTGATGTCGATGCTGCCGCCCACCGAACCGCGCCCCGCGTACACCGAATCCGGGCCCTTCACGACGCTGATGTTCTCCACGTCGAAGGTCTCGCGGTTCTGCACGCCCGAGTCGCGCATGCCGTCGACGAAGATCGAGTTGCGCGACTCGAAGCCGCGAATCACCGGACGGTCCGCCGACGGATTCGCCGCCGCGTCGCCGCCGAGGAAGGTGATGCCCGGCACCGTGCGCAGCGCGTCCTGGAACGTCGAGACGTTCTTCTGCTTGAGCACTTCTTCCGGAATCACCGTGATCGAGCGCGGCGTGTCGATGAGCGGCGAGGTGAACTTGTACGACGAAAGCGACTTCGTCTGCATCTCCGAAGGCGCCGAGGAGCTGACCTTGACGGCGGGCAGCATGGCGTCGGCGGCGTTCGGCGTGGGCGTCGTGGGCGTCGTGGTGGTGGTGGCGCTGGATGCGGCCACGGCCGGCGCAGCTTGCGCATGCGCGGCGGTCGCGGCGAAAAATCCGGAGCAATAGAGGGCTGCGACGGACGCGACAGTGCGCATCCGACTCGGGAAGTGAGCGGACATGGTGAGCGGCTTGATCGAAGGCGGAGACGGGATAGCACCAGGCGTCACGCGCCACGCAGCACTTCCCGGCCCCTGTAATTTATGTTATTTGCAAATGCGTATGATTCTCATTTGCCGTCGCAATTGTAATGACATGTTATTTTTCTGTAAACACTGATTACCGAATATTCAGCGGCGAGGGCGTTGGGGATCGTCGGCGATGGCAAGGCGCGCGGCACGCGCAGGCCGGAATTCATGGCGAAGATGAGTGGCAGGCGACCGTTCGGCGCTGACCGGGCGGCCATGTCAGGACGCGCCGGGAGCCGGTATGATGGCGGGCCGCGCTTCGCGCGCCGCCCTGCGCGGCGAGGCGCCCACGCATTCATTCACGACGACTCAGAGGAAGACCGCCATGACGGCAGCAACGCAATTCGACCAGGTTTCCGTAATCCGCAAGGCCAACGTGTACTTCGACGGCAAGTGCGTCTCGCACACGGTGCTGTTCGCGGACGGCACGCGCAAGACGCTCGGCGTGATCCTGCCTGGCCAGCTGAACTTCGGCACCGACGCGCCCGAGCTGATGGAAGTGCAAGCCGGCAAGTGCCGCATCCGTCTGGACGGCAGCGACGAATGGAAGACGTACGCGGCGGGCGAATCGTTCTCGGTGCCGGGCAAGAGCCGCTTCGACATCGACGTGGTCGAAACGCTCGATTACTGCTGCAGCTATCTGTGAATGCAGTGAGCGTGTAAGCGCGCCGCGCTCAGACCAGAACGCCCGCCGTGCCTTGCGCACGGCGGGCGTTTTTCATGGTTCGCAATCACGCGCCCAGATCCGCCAGCGGATGATCCTCCGCGCGCCACGGCGAGGCGAGAAAATGCTGCACGCGCGGCTCGCGCAAGTCGGCGAGCGTCGCGGGCGACCAGTGCGGCGTGCGGTCCTTGTCGACGAGATGCGCGCGCACGCCCTCGCAGAAGTCGCCCTCCTCGATCGCGCGCACGACGATGCCCAGCTCCATGCGAAAGCTCTCCGCGAGCGTCGCATGACGGCCTCGCAGCAGCGCCTCGCGCGTGACTTCGAGCATCGTCGGCGAATAGTGCGTGAGCGCGTCGAGCGTGGCTTCGCGCCAGGCGCATGCGTCACCGGGCGGCGCGCCTTCGAGATCGGCCCGCAGCGAAGCGACCATCTCGCTAACGCGCGCGTGCGGCTCGAAATGCCGCGCGATCAGCGGCTCCCGCGCGGCGAGCGGACTCGCAATCGCGTCGTGACCTGACGTCTCGAACACCTGCCGCAGCCCGTCGTACACCCCGCCGTCGAACGACACCTGCGCGAGCCGCGCCTCGTAGCCGTCGAGCCAGTCGCCCGGCACGCAGACATCGGCGAGATGCAGATGCAGCGCGTCGGCGCCATTGAGCAGCGCGCCGGTGAGCCCCACATACAGCTCCATGTGCGCGGGCATGCGAGCGAGAAAATGCGTCGCGCCCACGTCGGGCAACAGGCCGATGCGCGTCTCCGGCATCGCGATCTTCGTACGCGTGGTCGCCACGCGCAGCGACGCCGCCTGACCGAGCCCCATGCCGCCGCCCATCGTCACGCCGTCGAGCAGCGCGACGACCGGTTTGTCGAAAGTATGCAGCGCGTAATCGAGCCGGTATTCGTCGACGAAAAACTGCTGCCAGCCCTGTTCGCCGAGCCGCTCGCCCGCGCGTGCGAGCCGGTCGATCGCGCGCACGTCGCCGCCCGCGCAAAAGCCCTTCGGACCCGCGCCTTCGAGCACGAGCGCGACGACCTCGGGATCGCGACGCACGCGTTCGAGCAGCACGGCCAGCTCGCGCACCATCGCGTGCGAAAGCGCGTTGAGCGCGGCGGGACGATTGAGCGTGACGATCGCGACGCGATTGACCACGCGAATCAGTACGTCGCTTTGTTCAGGCGATAGGGCTTCCGTTTGCGCGGACGTTCCCACCGCTGCGTGCCGCACGGCTTCCGGTCGTGCATTCATGACTTAACTCTCCATTTCACTGTGCCAGCGCGGTTTGCGCTTCTCGAGAAAGGCGTTCACGCCCTCGCGCTGATTGGGCGAATCGAACAGATCGACGAAACGCTCGCGCTCGACCGCCAGCGCCGCGCCGCGCGGCACGCCGTTGCGCGCCTGATGGATCAGCGCCTTGCTCGACGTGACCGCGTGCGGACTCAGCCCGGCAACGCGCGCCGCCATCGCGAGCGCGGCCTCGCGCGCGCCGCCCTGCGGCACGACTTCTTCGACGAGACCGATGCGCAGCGCCGTGGCCGCATCCACGCGCTCGCCCGTGAGAATGATGCGCTTGGCCCAGCCTTCGCCGACGAGCCAGGGCAGCGTCTGCGTGCCGCATCCGCACGGCAGCAAACCCACGGCGGGCTCGGGCAGCGCGAGTTGCGCCTGTTCTTCTGCCACGCGGATATCGCACGCCAGCGCGCATTCGAGCCCGCCGCCCATCGCATAGCCGTTGATCGCCGCGATGGTCACCGCGCGCGCGTTTTGCAGCGTTTCGAACGCCGCGCCGAACGCCGTGGCCGCCGTGCGCGCGGCTTCGCGGTCGCCATCGGCGAAAGCGTTCAGATCGGCGCCCGCGCTGAAAAACTTCGGCCCGCTGCCGGTGATGACGATGGCGCGCACCTGCGCCTCGCGGTCGAACGCTTCAATGACCTGCTGAAGCTGACGCAAGCCATCGACGGTGAAGGCGTTCGCGGGCGCGCGCGTGAGCGTGACGAGCGCAACCGCGCCCTCGTGCACGTATTCGAATTCGATCATGGCGTGACTCCGTGCAGGCGCGGACCTAGCCGCGCAGTTCGGGGAAATCCTCTTCCCAGTATTCGTCGGGCTGGCGCGCGGTGTCGGGCGTGCGATCCATCTCGCGGCGACGCAGTTCGACGCGGCGGATCTTGCCCGAAATCGTCTTCGGCAGATCGCTGAATTGCAGCCGGCGAATGCGCTTGTACGGCGCGAGTTTCTCGCGCGAAAAACGGAACACTTCGCGCGCGAGATCGGGGCCGATCTCGTAGCCCTGACGCACGATCACGAACGCCTTCGGCACCGAGAGACGCAGTTCGTCGGGGCTCGGCACGACGGCCGCTTCGGCAATCGCTTCGTGCTCGATCAGCACGCTTTCGAGCTCGAACGGACTGAGCCGGTAATCGGACGATTTGAACACGTCGTCGGCGCGACCGACGTAGACGTAGTAGCCGTTTTCGGCGCGCATCGCCACGTCGGACGTGTGGTAGTAACCGTTGCGCATGGCGTACTCGCTCGCCGTCGCGTTGTTCGCGTAGCCGGTCATCAGGCCGAGCGGACGCAGCGTCGAATCCGGCCCGAGCGGCAGCGCGATTTCGCCTTCGTTCACGGGCTGATCGTCGGGATCGACGAGTTCGACGCGATAGCCCGGCAGTGGCCGCCCCATCGAGCCGGCCACCACGGGCTGGCCCGGCGAATTGCCGATCTGGCAGGTGGTTTCGGTCTGGCCGTAGCCGTCGCGGATCGTGATGTTCCAGGCGTGACGCACGCGCTCGATGATCTCGGGATTGAGCGGCTCGCCCGCCCCGACGATCTCCCGCAGCTTCACCGGATAGCTCGCGAGCGGCTCCTGAACGAGCATGCGCCACACGGTCGGCGGCGCGCACAGCGTGGTCACGCCGCATTGCACGATCGCGTTGAGCGTCTCTTTCGGCACGAAGCGCGCGTAGTTGTAGACGAACACGCAGGCCTGCGCATTCCACGGCGCGAAGAAGCAGCTCCACGCGTGTTTGGCCCAGCCTGGCGAGCTGATGTTCCAGTGCACGTCGCCGGGCACGAGGCCGATCCAGTACATCGTCGACAGATGGCCGACCGGATAGCTCTGATGCGTGTGCTCGACGAGCTTCGGCTTCGAGGTCGTGCCGGACGTGAAATAGAGCAGCATCGGATCGCTCGCGCGCGTCGGGCCGTCGGGCACGAACGCGGCGCTGGCCGCATAGGCGCGCGACAGATCGATCCACGGCGCGCCGACGTCCGGCGCGCCCACCGCGATGCGCTTCACGTTCGCGTCCAGCGTGTCGAACTTCGCGAGTTCCGCCGCATCGACCACGACGTATTGCGCGCCGCCCGCCTCCACGCGCTCGCGCACGTCGTCGGGCGAGAGCTGCGTGGTGGCGGGCAACACCACGGCACCGAGCTTCATCGCCGCGAGCATGACGTCCCAGAGTTCGACGCGGTTCGGCAGCATCAGCAACAGACGATCGCCGCGTCCCACGCCCTGCTCGCGCAGGAAATTCGCCACGCGCGCCGAGCGTTCGGCCATCTGCGCATACGAATACTGCGTGCCGCCGCTTGCGAGATCGTCGACGATCCAGAGCGCCGGATTCGCGTTGCCGCGCGCGATCACGTCGAAGTAATCGAGCGCCCAGTTGAAGGTGTCGAGCTTCGGCCACGCGAATTCCGCGTAAGCGCGCGCGTAGTCGGTGCGGTGACGCTGCAGCAGATCGCGTGCGTCGATGAAGGCCTGCGCGGAAGGGGTGAACCCGGTCATCGTCGTCTCCAGTTGCTATCGTTATTTATTTAGCCATCCTTTCCATCTTCAAAGCTGCCGCGCGATCACCATGCGCTGCACTTCGCTCGTGCCTTCGTAAATCTGCGTGATGCGCGCGTCGCGGTAATGACGCTCGACCGGATAGTCGTTGAGAAAACCGTAGCCGCCGTGAATCTGAATGGCGTGCGAGCACACTTCTTCGGCCATTTCCGAGGCGTAGAGCTTGGCTTGCGACGCCTCCGACAAACACGGCTTGCCGAGCGTGCGCAGACGCGCCGCGTGATGCACGAGATGGCGCGCGGCGTTGAGGCGCGTATGCATGTCCGCCAGCATGTTGGCCACGCTCTGATGCTTGATGAGCGGCTCGCCGAACTGCACGCGTTCGTGCGCATAGGCGCGCGCCGCATCGAAGGCCGCGCGCGCGATGCCGAGCGCCTGCGCCGCGATGCCGATGCGCCCGCCTTCGAGATTCGACAGCGCGATTTTCAGGCCCTCGCCGCGCTGGCCGAGCAGGTTCGCTTCGGGAATCGCGCAATCGGTGAAGGTGATCGGACAGGTGTCCGAGGCGCGAATGCCCATCTTCTTTTCGGGCGGCCCGACGTTGAAACCGGGCGTATCCGTGGGCACGACGAACGCGGAAATGCCGCGCTTGCCCGCGTCCGGGTCGGTGACCGCGAACACGATCGCGAGGCTCGCGCGCGCGCCGTTGGTCACGAACTGCTTGTTGCCGTTGAGCACCCACTGGCCGTCGCGCAGCTCGGCGCGCGTGCGCAGATTGTTCGCCTCGGAACCGGCCTGCGGCTCGGTCAGGCAGAACGCGCCGATCATCTCGCCGCTCGCGAGCTTCGCGAGCCAGCGGTCCTTCTGCGCGTCGGTGCCGTACTGGAGGATCGGCCCGCAGCCCACTGAGTTGTGCACGCTCATGAGCGTGGCGCACGAGGCGCAGCCGGCGGCGATCTCTTCCATCGCCAGCGCGTAGGCCACGTAATCGGTGTACGAACCGCCCTGCTCCTGCGGCACGATCATGCCGAGCAAACCCAGTTCGCCCAGTTGCGCGACGACGTCGTCGGGCAGCTTGCCGTCGCGGTCCCATTGCGCCGCGTGGGGCGCGAGGCGCTCGGTCGCGAAATCGCGCGCGGCGTCGCGGATCATGCGCTGATCTTCGGTGTAGAACTCGTCCATGTTTGTCCCCTTCATGTCTCGTGCCGTGCGGCGCGTGGCGCGCATCGGCGTCGCTCACAGCCTCGTTGCCACTGTGGCCCCGGCTGCGCACCACTGCAAGGCTCGCGAAAAGTTTAGGCATCGGCGCACCGGCATTCGATGCCCGCCACGATCAAACTGACTGAGCGGATTTACCATATCGTCTGCGACAACCCCACCGGAGGCCAGTCCTTGCAGTCAGGGAAAACCAGCAGAGTGAGCGAGAAAGGCACGATCGCGATGAGTCTCGTCAACGAGACGCTGGCGCTCGCGCGCGCCCAGGGGCTCGATGTGTCGCCGGTGCTCGACGCGGCGGGTATCGGCGCGGACCTGCTCGACGCGCCGCGCGCCCGCGTGAGCGCGGCGCAATACGGCGCGCTGTGGTCGGGCATCGCGCGCGCGCTCGACGACGAATTCTTCGGCCAGGACACGCACGCCATGAAAAGCGGCAGCTTCGTCGCCATGACGCACGCGGCGCTCGGCGCACGCACGGGCCGCCAGGCGCTGCAGCGCGCCGTCCACTTCATGCGCCTCGTGCTCGACGACCTCGCGGGCGAGATCGACATCGACGCCACGCGCGTGCGCGTCACGCTCGTCCATCGCGCGGGCACGCGGCCGCCCGCGATGTTCGCGTACGCGACGTGGTTCATCCTCGTCTACGGCTTGCTGAGCTGGCTGGTCGGGCGGCGCATTCCGGTGGTGGCGGCGCGCTTTCGCTGCGCGCCGCCCGCGAACGCGCACGAATACCAGTCGATGATCTGCGACGACATCGGCTTCGATCAAGCCGGGTCGTGGTTCGACCTCGCGCCCGCGTTTCTCGACCTGCCGGTGATCCAGACCGCCGGTTCCGCGCGCGCGTTTCTGCGCAACGCGCCGGGCAATTTCGTCGTCAAGTATCGCAATCCGGGCGCGTTCGCGGCGCGCGTGCGGCGGGCGCTGCGCGCCCTGCCCGTGAGCGCGTGGCCGGACGCCGACGCCATCGCGCGGCTGCTCAACGTCGCGCCCGCGACGCTGCGGCGGCGGCTGCATCAGGAAGGCCACAGCTGCCAGACGATCAAGGACGAACTGCGCCGCGACCTCGCGCTCGCGGCGCTGCAAGACCCCGCGCGCGCGGTCGCCGACGTGGCGGCCGCCGTCGGCTTCGCCGAGCCGAGCGCCTTTCACCGCGCCTTCCGCAAGTGGACCGGCATGCGTCCCGGCGAATACCGCCAATCGCGCGAACGCGCCGCGGGGCGGGGCTGAATCCATGCACGCGGCATAACACACAGACTCAATCGCACCTTTCGATTATCGGGATACCGTCTATACTTTTAAGGGTTATCCCTAATACGAAAGGCTTCATCATGAACACCGTCACACGTGCCGCGGTCGGCGTATTCGCCGCCGCGTGCTGCTTCGCTTCGCTGCCGGCCTCGGCGCAGAGCTACAACCCCGCGCAGCCGATGACACGCGCGCAGGTGCGCGCGGATCTCGCCGAGTGGCGCGCCGCGGGCTACGATCCGCTCGACTGGATCGACTACCCCGAAAACGCGCAACGCGCGGGTGCCATCGTCGCGCAACGCCGCGCGGCGCACGCAGCGGGCGTCATGCCGCAATCGGCGCAGTAAGCAAGCGCCCGGAAGAAAACAGGAGCAGGCGCGCCGCCGCACGCGCGCGCCGGACCCGCTCCCGGCGGGTATGACGGTCTGCCCCTCAAAGGCCGACCGGCGCGTGAAATTTGTGTCCGGAATCGTTGATTTCGCGACTGCCGTGCGATCGCGTTTGTCCGCGCGCACCGCCTGACGATCTTCACCGCATGACGCGCCAATACCCGCCGGTACGCGACGACACGCTCCGACGCGCTCCGATACACGCGGACCCCGACCCGTTTCCCCCGCCGCACGGAAGTTGCGCGCGCATCCCTTTCTATCCTTACAGCACGCACTGTTGCAGCGCTTCCACGCGTTTCGTAAACGCATTGCTGCGCGGCGCGGACAATTGTTTACAATCCCGCCCGTAACCGCTTCAACCACACGATCCGCGCGATCCGGACGCGCCCCGCCGCCCGTCCGCCGACGCCGATCCCAACAACAAATCAACCGCTCGATTCTCAAGGGCCAACCTTCATGGACGCCATCAAACGCTATTTCGGCTTCGAAGAGGCAGGCACGAACCTGCGCACCGAAGTGCTCGCCGGCATCACCACCTTCCTCACGATGGCCTACATCATCTTCGTGAACCCGGCGATTCTCGGCGACGCCGGCATGCCGAAGGAATCGGTGTTCGTCGCCACCTGCCTCGTCGCGGCGCTCGCGTCGATCGTCATGGGCCTGTACGCGAACTATCCGATCGCACTCGCGCCCGGCATGGGCCTGAACGCGTACTTCGCGTACGCGGTGGTCAAGGGGATGGGCTTCACGTGGCAAGCCGCGCTCGGCGCCGTGTTCATCTCGGGCTGCCTGTTCTTCATCGTCACGCTGCTGCGCGTGCGCGAGGCGATCATCAACGGGATTCCGCACTCGCTGCGGGTGGCGATCACCTCGGGTATCGGCCTGTTCCTCGCGATCATTTCGCTGAAGACCTCGGGCGTGATCGTCGGCAATCCGGCCACGCTGGTCTCGCTCGGCAATCTGCACGACCCGCACACGATTCTCGCGATCATCGGCTTCTTCGTGATCGTGACGCTCGACGTGCTCAAGGTGCGCGGCGCGATCCTGATCGGCATCGTGGGCGTGACGGTTCTGTCGTTCTTCTTCGGCGGCAACCAGTTCCACGGCATCTTCTCGGCGCCGCCCTCGATCGCGCCGACCTTCCTGCAACTCGACATCAAGGGCGCGCTCTCGACCGGCATCCTGAACGTCGTGCTGGTGTTCTTCCTCGTCGAACTGTTCGACGCGACCGGCACGCTGATGGGCGTCGCGAACCGCGCGGGCCTGCTCGTGCACGGCAAGATGCACCGTCTGAACCGCGCGCTGCTCGCGGACAGCACCGCGATTCTCGCGGGTTCGGTGCTCGGCACCTCGTCGACGACGGCGTACATCGAAAGCGCCTCGGGCGTGCAGGCGGGCGGCCGCACGGGCATGACCGCGCTGACCGTGGCCGTGCTGTTCCTCGCCTGCCTGTTCGTCGCGCCGCTCGCGGGCGTGGTGCCCGCCTACGCAACCGCGCCGGCGCTGCTCTACGTTTCGTGCCTGATGCTGCGCGAACTCGCCGACCTGCCCTGGGACGACGCCACCGAAGTCGTGCCCGCCGCGCTCACCGCGCTGGCGATGCCGTTCACGTACTCGATCGCCAATGGCGTCGCGTTCGGCTTCATCTCGTACGCGGGCCTGAAGCTGCTGACGGGCCGTCTGCGCGACGTGCGCCTGATCGTCTGGATCATCGCGGCGGTGTTCCTGTTCCGCTACTTCTACCTCGGCGGCGAATAACGCTGATGACACCGGCGACGCGGGCCCGGTCAGCCGCGTAACGCGCGGCGGCTGTTGCACGTGTTCAGCGCGAAACGAAACGGGCGGCCTCGGGGCCGCCCGTTTCGCGTTTACGTCCGCGCGGCGCGGCGCTTAGAGACCACTCGCCGGTAGCCACATCAAGCTAAACGGTCATGCAGCCGCACGCCATCGCGCTGGCTACTTATCATAGGGAATTCACACCAGAACGATCCCCGCACAAAGGAGCCGCCCGTGGCCAGTTACCCCGCCGCCGCCGAACGCTATTCGAAGCCCGCCATCTTCTTTCACTGGGTCATTTTCCTGCTCGTCGCACTGGCCTATCTGGCGATCGAAATACGCGGCCCGAAAGGCTCGGACAGCCGCGCGTTCTGGAGCAACGTGCACTTCTGGTGCGGCACGCTGGTACTCGCGCTCGCCGTGCTGCGGCTCCTGTGGCGGCTCTGGCACGGCGCGCCGCAAGACATCGACTCGAATCGCGTGCTCACCTTCCTCTCGCGGCTCGTGCATCTGGCGCTCTATCTGTTTATCTTCGTGCAGCCGCTGCTCGGCATTCTGATGATCAACGCCGGCGGCCGCCCGGTCACGCTTGCGGGCATCGACCTGCAGATCGTGCTCGTGGGCGCCGACCCCGTTGCGCGCCAGTTCCTGAAAGGTGCGCACGAACTCATCGGCAACGCGTTCTACTGGGTGATCGGCCTGCATGCACTCGCGGCCATCGCGCACCATCTGGTGTTCCGCGACAACACGCTGCGCCGCATGATCTGAGGCGGGGTCCGAAAACGGCCACGCGCCCGTCCGGCGGGCGCGTGGCGTAGTGAGTCGCCGGAACGTGATCTCCGGCGTTGCGCGTGGATTTCAGCGCATTATTCAGGCATCAATCAAACATCGAGCGCTCAAGACAGCATCCCGTGCGCCTGCACGAAACGCACGTAGCCGCTGCGCAGCGTCAGGCACTGCGCGCGGGTTTCCGAGAGCAGCCGGCGCGCGACCGCCTCGATGTTCTCGCGATGATGGTCGAAGGCGTCGAGCATGTCCTCGGCGCGCGTCGACGCCGCGCCGTAGTGATCCTCGAGCGCCGCCGCCGTGATCGTACATTCGACCCTCTCCCCATCGATCATCGCCGGAAACGCCAACGTCAGTGCGCGTCCCGAGTACTCAGGGACTTCATTCGGAAACTGGATCTGCATGGGAATGCCTCAGGTTGAGAGGGTCTGCGGGCCGCGCCATCGTCACGCTACGTTGCTCCTCCACGGCTTGCGCGCGGGTCAAAACACCGACCGCCGCGGGTGCCGTCTTGCGCGACACGTTTGCGGCGGTTGATTGGATTCACTGTAGGACACTTCCTGCGGCCTGCAAGGTCGACTTTGTCACACGGGCGAAACCTTCGTCGCGGCCCGATTCTTGCCGCTGCCGCTGCGAGCGTTGGCGCGTGCAGCATCGCATTCAGGATCGCGTCGGGTTGCACGCGCACACGCCCGCTCCCGCGCCGGCTCCGTGCGGGCGCATGCTGCATCGCAACGATCGTCGCGCGCCAGTGCAACGTGACGACTCGCAACGTCACGACTCGCGATGCTGGCGATGCTCGATCTCGAGATCCTTCGGATGCACGGTCAGCATGGCGACGAACACGGCGATGCCGCCCCCGACCGTCGCCATGCCGTAGACCACGAAGTCGTGCCTGTCGAAGAGCAGACCGTGAATCGCTGCCGCGAGACCCGCCAGCGCGACGAAGACGGCGAGCGCCGCCACCAGGATCCTGAATTCGCCATAGACCATGACGCACTCCCCTAGGGAGCCGCGACGGCCCGACATCCATCCGCCCACCACCCGCTGCGCCGCCGCCGGAACGCGCGCGAGACGCATCCCTTCCTTTATCCTGGCACTCGCGCGCATAAAGGCAAGCAGTGGCAAACAGCAGCAAGCAGCGACAAGCGGCGCGTGCGGGCCGCGCTCCCCTCGGCACAAACCGGCCATCCCTATGCGCCGAAACGCCCGGATTCGCCCCGATGTGGCGCGCGCGCGCCTTCCTGTACCATGAGGCGAGGCATCACGGCGCGCGCCGGCTTGTTGCGGCGCAGCGCAGCCACACAAGATTGGAGACACGAGTGACCCGACGCCCCTCCGTCACCGTCAAGCCGCCCGAGGCGGCGCGCGCGGACACGATCGCCCAGGCGCATGCGCGCTCGCTGGCGCTCGGCCTGCGCGCGGGCGAAGCGCCCGACTTCCAGCCGCTCGGCGGCGCGGACCTGCGCGACCTGCTCGACGCGAATCGCACGCTCTACCATCAGGCGCGGCCCGTGATGGACGCGCTGCACGCGCAGATCGTCGATACCGAAAGCATGGTGGTGCTCACCGACCGCAACGGCGTGATCCTGCACAGTCTCGGCGATACCGATTTCGTCGAGAAAGCGCGGCGCGTGGCGCTGCGTCCGGGCGTCTCGTGGGCGGAGCGCGACCGCGGCACCAACGCGATCGGCACGGCGCTCGTCGACGCCCAGCCGACCATCGTCCATGCGGGCGAGCACTTCCTGCGCGCGAACCACATCCTCACCTGCTCGTGCGCGCCGATCGCCGATCCGTGGGGCCGCACGCTCGGTGCGCTCGACGTGAGCGGCGAATCGCGCGGCTTTCACAAGCACACGCTCGCGCTCGTGCGGATGTCGGCGCAAATGATCGAGAACCATCTGTTCAACATCGAGTTCGCCGATGCCGTGCGGCTGCAATTTCATGCGCGCGCGGAGTTCATCGGCACGCTCTATGAAGGCCTCGCCGCCTTCGCGCAGGACGGCACGCTGCTGTGCGCGAACCGCAGTGCGCTGTTCCAGTTCGGCTCGCCGCTCGCCACCCTGCAATCGCGCGGCTTCGACGCGCTGTTCGGCCAGCCCTTCGCCGCTTTCATGCAGCAGCTCGCCCGCGCGCGTGGCGAGCCCGTCACGCTCACGCTGCCGAGCGGCGTGCGCGTGGTCGCGCGTGGCACGTTGGGCGCTTCGGCGTTCGGCGCGCCGTCGTTCGGCCAGTCCGCAAGCGCGTCGAACCCCGCGCAGGCCGCACAAGCCGCGCGCGATATCGCACGGCCCGCGCCCGCGAGCGCACGCGTCGCCGAAACGGCCTGGCAGCCGACGCTCGCCGATCTCGACAGCGGCGACGCGCGCGTGTCCGCCGTGCTTCAACGCGTCGCGCGCGTGCGCGGCCGCGACATCGCCGTGCTCGTGCTCGGCCGCACCGGCACCGGCAAGGAATGGCTCGCACGGGCGCTGCATCAGGATTCGCCGCGGCGCGACGCGCCCTTCGTCGCGCTCAATTGCGCGGCGCTGCCCGACTCGCTGATCGAAGCCGAACTGTTCGGTTACGAGGAAGGCGCGTTCACCGGCGCGCGGCGGCGCGGCAGTCCCGGCAAGATCGTGCAGGCGCACGGCGGCACGCTGTTTCTCGATGAAATCGGCGACATGCCGCTCGCCCAGCAAGTGCGCCTGATGCGCGTGCTGCAGGAGCGCGCGGTCGTGCCGCTCGGCGGGGCGCGGGCGGTGCCGGTCGATCTGCGCATCGTCTGCGCGACGCACCGCGATCTGCGCGCGATGATCGCCGAAGGCAGCTTCCGCGAAGATCTCTATTACCGCATCAACGGGCTCGCCGTGACGCTGCCGCCGCTCGCCGAGCGCAGCGATCTCGACGCGCTCATCGCCCGCGTGCTCGCGCGCGTGCGCGCCGAGGCACCCGACGCGCCCACGCGCCTGACACCTGCCGTGCGCGCGTGTTTCGCGCGCTGCCGCTGGCCGGGCAATCTGCGCCAGCTCGCCAATGTGCTGCGCACGGCCGCGATTCTCGCCGAGGGCGAAGACGCCATCGACATCGTGCATCTGCCCGAGGATCTGCTTGCCGATTGCGCGTCTGAGTCTGGGTCTGGGTCTGGGTCTGGGTCTGCTTCGGAGTCGGAGTCGGAGTCGGAGTCGGAGTCGGAGTCGGTACGAACATCCGTCCACGCCGATGAATCCGCGCATCGCCGCCATGCGCACGCACAAGACACGCGCGACGACAACGGCGACGCGCGCCCCGAACGTCTGGCCGACTGGCAAGCGCATCTGATCGACGACGCGCTGTCGCGCCACAGCGGCAACGTGTCCGCCGCGGCGCGCGAGCTCGGGCTCGCGCGCAATACCGTCTACCGGCACCTGCGGCGGCGCTAGCCGCGCGCGTGCAGCGATACCGGTATTCGCGCGCCGCCAGGGTAAGCTTCGCGACAACGCTTTTCCCCCGCGCGACATGGCCTCCGCCCAGGAACTCAAACGCTACCGGCGCAATCTCGCCGACGAACTCGACAGCGCCGCCGTCTACGACACGCTCAGCGCCTGCGAGCAGGACACGCGGCGGCGCGCGATCTACGCCGAACTCGCCGCCTCCGAACGCGAACACGCCGACATCTGGCGCAGCAAGCTCGCAGCCAACGGCGTGCGGGTGCGCACGCATCGGCGCAGCGCGAAGACGCGGCTGTTGCAGACGCTCACGCGTGCGTTCGGACCGTCGCTCGTCCTGCCGACGGTGGCCGCCGCCGAGTACGCCGACCGCGACCGCTACGCGCGCGAACCCGGCGCCGAAACGCTCTCCGCGCAGGAGCAGGAACACGCGGCCATCGTGCAATCGATCGTCGAGAGCAAAGGCGCACGCGGCGCGCGCGGCCGCACGAAAGGCGAGCAGATCGCGGCGGCCGAGTCGTGGCACAAAGGCGCGACGCGCGGCAACGACCTGCGCGCGGCAGTGCTGGGCGCGAACGACGGACTCGTCTCGAACTTCTGCCTGATCATGGGCGTCGCGGGCGCGGGCAGCGCGAGCCGCACGATCCTGCTGACGGGACTCGCCGGACTCGTGGCGGGCGCGTGCTCGATGGCGCTCGGCGAATGGCTCTCGGTGACGAACGCGCGCGAGCTGGCGCGCACGCAGCTCGCGAGGGAAGCCGACGAACTCGAACACACGCCCGACGCCGAGCGTCACGAACTCGCACTGATCTACCAGGCCAAGGGCGTGGACGCCGACGAGGCGCGCCGCGTCGCCGCCCAGATCATGCGCGACAAGGACGAAGCGCTCGACACGCTCGCGCGCGAGGAACTCGGCATCGATCCGAAGGAACTGGGCGGCAATCCGTGGTCGGCAGCGGCGGTGTCGTTCTGCCTGTTTTCGCTCGGCGCGGCGTTTCCCACGGCGGCGTTTCTGTGGGCGCACGGCACGGCGGCCATCGTGCAGAGCGTGGCGCTGAGCGCGCTCGGGCTGGCGGCCGTCGGCGTGTTCACCTCGCTGTTCAATGGGCGCAGCGCGGCGTTTTCCGCATCGCGGCAAATCGTGATCGGTCTCGCCGCCGCCGCGTTCACGGCGGGCGCGGGGCGTCTGCTCGGCGTATCGATATCATGAGCGCCGACAACAACCCGCGTGGCTTCGCGCAGGAGACCGAAGCATCGACAGCACCGGAACGTGAACCTCAACACGAAGTCACGCCCGTGCCGGCTGTATCGACAATACCGGTCGTGCGCGTGGAACCGCTCGGCGCGACCTTCGAAGCGCCGCCCGAACTGACACTGCTGGAAGCCGCTTCGTTCGCGGGCATTCGCCTGCCGCGTCTGTGCCGCAACGGCACGTGCCGCACGTGTCTGTGCCGCATCGTCAGCGGCGAGATCCGCTACACGATCGAATGGCCGGGCTTGTCGCGCGAGGAAAAGGCGCAGGGCGACGTGCTGACCTGCGTGGCCGTCGCGCTCACCGACCTCGTGCTCGACGTGCCCGACGCCGAATTGGCCTGAATCAGGCCGCTTTGGCCGGATTTCGCCCTTTTTGCGCGCTGTTATCCACTTCCGCGCCGATTATTCCGATTCATGAAAAAAACCGGCCCGCGATTCGAGATCGCGGGCCGGTTTCTGTGTACGTGGCGAAAGCGCTTCGCCTGACGGCTTATTGACCGCCGAAGTACACCGATTGCGGACCTTTGCGCGCGGCTTCGGAGACGTAGCCCGCACCGGCCATCGACGTGCTGCTCACGCCGCCGTACGCGCTGTTGCCCTGCGTGACGGGCGCGGCGACCGTGGCGGCGCCGGCGTTCTGGTTACGGCTGGTCTGCTGGAATTCGACGAGCTGCGCGCGCACCTGATCACGCGTGAGACCCTGTTCAGACTGTGCAAACGCGGCCAGCGGCGCGGCGAAGGCAGTGGCGATGACAACGGCTTGAATGAGCGACTTCATGATGACCTCCGGATTGTTGGAATCGCCCGGCATGTCGCGGCACCAGGGCCGGCATCGAGCGTTGAGTGGATTCTAGGCAAGCGCCAGTTCCGGATATATGGCGAATCAGGCGATTTCCAGTTGCGGATTTCGCAATAATCCCGCGCGCGATGCGAAATGATCTGACACCTAAACAATGCGCCGTTTTAAGCGATCGCCGAAATAATCAGACGAATTGCCGGGACGATTGTTGTCGCCAGGAGAACACTGAATTCGTTTGGTAGGTATTTACCCTAGGCTCACGGTCGCCTACATTGTCGCCATGGGTCAAGGCGTCGCGCCGGCCCGCTAAAAAAGAACCGGAGGTCATCGTTATGAAGTCGCTTCTCAAGGCCGCAATCATCGCCGCCATCGTCGCCGCCCCGGCGGTTTCGTTCGCCCAGTCGCAACAACCCGTCACGCGCGCTCAAGTCCGCGCCGAACTCGCGCAACTGCGCGCAGCGGGCTACGATCCGAGCGACTGGATGCACTATCCGGAAAACATTCAGGCTGCCGAAGCCAAGATCGCTGCCGAAAAGGCCAACACGGCTTACGGTCCGTCGACCGCCGGCACGTCGCAGTCGGGTCAGTAAGTTTTGACGCGCGGTCGCTGACAGGTCAGGCAGCGCGCCGCGTCCAGATGTGAATCAGGCCCGCCGCTCTTTTGAGCGGCGGGCCTGATTTTTTTCGGACGATACTTAGAGATTAGAGACAGCGGTTTGCCGGCGTCACAGCCTGGCGAGGCTTCCCGAAATTCCCGAGGTGTGCCTCTAAAAGCCCGTCGGCTTAACGATGACCACCGCCTCCGCCGCCATGACCGCCGCCGCCACCGTGGCCGCCTCCCCCACCACCACCGTGGCCACCGCCACCGCCGCCGCCGGGCGGACCCCACTGACCGCCGTGTCCTCCGGGACCACCTGGCCCGCGCCCGCCGCCGGGGCCGCCATGCCAGCCGCCCGGGGGCGGTCCGCCATGCGGCCCACGCGGGCCGCCGTGCCAGCCGCCGCCACGGTAGTAATCACCGCCGCCGCCCCAGATGCCGATATTCACGCTGCCATAAGCCGGCGCCGCATACCCCGGCGCGTAGCCGTAGTCGTAATAGCCGGGCTGGCCGTAGCCGTATCCATAGTCGTAACCGGGCGCCACGGCGCACCCCGCGAGCAGGGCGACGGCGCCCACCATCAGCGCATATTTAAGCATGACCGAATCTCCTTTCCATATGTAAGAAAGTGGAATCAGTCTTAAGTTCTCGCTGAATTGTGAGCGCGCATTACGGGTGTAACCGCGCGACGCGAAGCATCAATTGCGGCGGCCGAACGCGTCGTTGATCTTGCGATCGGTTTGATACTGGCTCAGCGAATACACGGCCCAGATGGCCGCCGGAATCCAGCCGATCAGCGTGATCTGCAGGATCAGGCAGATGATGCCCGCGAGCGGACGGCCAATCGTGAAGAACAGCAACCAGGGCAAGACCAGAGCAATCAGTAGACGCATCGTGAGCGGACCTCGTGTGGTGTGAAAAAAGTGCGTTCAGTTGACGGGCGCGAAGCGCGGCACGAGCGCGCCATCGACTTCGACCAGCTCGAAAAACACGGATTCGGGCCGCGTCCAGATCGTGCCGTTCGCGGCGCGATACACGATCATCGTGACCGACGGATCGGACTCGAGCGTCGCTTCGCAAACCAGTTCGTAAATGCCGCCTTTGTAGTGCCGGTAGCGCACCATCGTCATGTTCCTTTTTCGTCGATGTACTTCGATTGCGCCGTCACGTTCGCGGCGCGATCGGCGTAGTGTATCAATGGAACGCGCGCACGTAGCGCGACGCCTTGCGGCGCACGCAAGATCCCACGCCGCGAACTTCATCCCGGTTAATACGTAGTCCAGATAAATTATCGACGACGGCGATTAGTTCGCGGTCAATGCGCTCGGCCAGGCGCCGGTGCCGGCCTTCTCACCGTGCCGAACCGGGCGCCGTATGTGGGCATCGACCTCGCGCGCCGGCCGGCCGCCGCGCGGGCGATCGTAGCGGATCTGGAGCGGCTCAAACGCGCACGCGACCAGAAAAAATAACCGGCGTGACGGCGGCGAGCCTGCGCATCGACGCAAAAAAACCAGCACGAGATTATTTTGACGCGCTGGCAGCGGTCTTTTTGTCGTGCGATAACCACTTAATCGCCACACTCGCCGGAGCCATCGCGATGGCCACGCTCGAAGCTTTCCGCACCGTACTCGACGATCCGCATACCCCCGAGATCATCCGCAATCACATTATCGATTCGCTGCAATATGCGCTGCGCAATCACGGCCAGATCTTCGCTTCGAAAGAAGTCGAATGGCTTGCCACCTGGGACGACGCGCGTATTCCGCTCGCCGCGACCAAGGAATTGAACCGGCGCGTGGCCGAAACGCGCTAAGCGCGTTCATTGCTCATGCGCTAAGCGCGTTCGTTGCTCATGCGCTGAGCGCGCCTCTGCGACGCGCCGGGCGCGCGGCCGCTACGGCGCCAGCCCGGCGAACACTGCCTTCAGGTCGAGGCCCGCGCGCGCACGCGCCTGCTTCACCACCCGCGCCTCGATTTCCGCCAGATGCTCGCGCATGGTCGCGAGCGCCGCCTCGCGCTCGCCCGCTTCGAGCGCGGCGATGATCTGCGCGTGCTCGTCGGGCGCGCAGGTGGTGGCCTTGTTCGGATCGAACAGCGCCTTGTACAGCTCCGTCTTCGCGACGAGCTGCGCCAGCGCGGCTACCAGTGCCGCGCCGCCCGCGATCTCCGTCAGCACCAGATGAAACTGGCCCGCGAGGCGCACCGCTTCGTCCACGCGGCCGTCGCGCAGCGCCTTCTTTTCGCTGCGCACGTGGGCGGCAAGCGCGCGGCGCGCACGCGCATCGAGCGCGCCGCACAGGCTCGTCACCACGCCCGCCTCCACCACCTGCCGCGCGCGAAACGCCGCGCGAATATCGTCCTCGGACGGCGACGGCACGAACGCCCCGCGATTCGGTTCCATCACGAGCTTGCCTTCGTAGCCCAGCCGCGCGAGCACCTTGCGCAGCGCGCCGCGCGTGCAGCCGAACGCCGCCGCGAGCTCGCGCTCGACGAGCTGCTGGCCCGGCGAGAGCTTGCCTTGCAGCAGCGCCGAATTGATCGACGCGTAGACGAGGGCTTCGACGTCGTCGGATTCGTCGTCGGTCTGGGGCGGGAGGGGCGGCGTGATCGAGCGGGTTCGGGATGCCATGAGCGTGGGTGCGATTTGACTTGCGGACAGGATCAGGCCGCATTGTAGCGACGCGCGCCCCCGGACGAAACCAGGCGGCGCATGGCCGTTGCGTGATACCCGGGATAGCCGGGAAGATCAGATTGTTGACAATCAATCTGTATAATGGTCAACCAAATATAGCAGATAAGGTTGACCGCATGACACTTCGCCAGGACCCTTCCCGCGCCTCGCCGCCCCACGCCGACGGAAAAGCCGCCCTCGTCTGGTACGCGACCATCGTCGCGATCGGCCTGAATCTGCGGCCCTTGCTCACGTCGATCAGCCCCCTCATGGCGACGATCCGGCACGACACCGCGCTGTCGTTCTCGGGCGCCTCGCTGCTCACGAGCCTGCCCGTGGTGGCGATGGGACTCGGCGCGTTCGGCACCGGCTGGCTCGCGCGCCGGCTCGGCGAAACGCGCGGCGTGGCGCTCGGCCTCGTCGCGATTGCGGCGGCAGTCGGGGCGCGCGCGGTCGCGGCGTCGGGCGTCGCGCTCATGCTCACCGCCGTGGCGGCGGGCGCGGGCGTCGCGGCCATCCAGGCGCTGCTGCCCGCCGTCATGAAGCAGCGTTTCGCGCACCGCGTGCCGCTCGCGATGGGCCTCTTTTCCGCGTCGATCATGGGCGGCGGCGGCCTCGGCGCGAGCCTCAGCCCGCTCGTCGCACGCGCGGGCGCGTCGTGGCACGGCGCACTCGCGATCTGGGCGCTGCCCGCCGTGGCGGCGCTCGGCCTGTGGCTCGGAATCAATCGCGGCAAAGGGGCGAACCGCGCGCAAGCGGCGGCGCACGCAAGCACGCAAAACCACGCCCACGTGCCGGTCTGGCGCAAGCGCCGCGCATGGACGCTCGGGCTGCATTTCGGCCTCGTCAACGGCGGCTATACGAGCCTCGTCGCGTGGCTGCCCGCGTATTACCAGCAGCATGGCGCAAGCGTCGAGGCAAGCGGCTCGCTGCTCGCCGCCATGACGGTCTTCCAGGCCGCCAGCGCGCTGCTGCTGCCGCTCGCGGCCGCCCGTTTCACCGACCGACGTCCCTGGCTGATCGCCGGGCTCTGCGCACAGTGGATCGGCGTGGCCGGTCTCGCGGCCTGGCCCGAGGCCGCGCCGCTGCTGTGGGTCGCGGCGGCGGGCGCGGGCCTCGGCGGCACCTTCTCCGTCACGCTCGTCACCGCGCTCGATCATTCGGGCGATCACCGCATCGCGGCTCGCCTCGTCGCGTTCGTGCAGGGGCTCGGCTTCGTGATCGCCGCGCTCGCGCCGCTCGTGGCCGGACGCGTGCGCGACCTGAGCGGCAGCTTCACGGCCGCGTGGGTCATGCTCGCCGTCTCCATCACCGCGATGATCGTGCTCACGCTCGCGTTCTCGCCGCGCAGTTATGGGCGATGGCTCGGCATCCACGGACCGGGCGCGCTCGACGCAGCCTGATCTCTCTGCCTGGCCCGGCGGCGCAAACGCACCCAAAAATCGCGAAAAAATACCTTGCACCGCCGCGCCCGCGCGCTCGGCGTATCCGCGCAACAGCGACGCGCGCATTTGCCTCAAACGTTTGCATTCACCGCTGTACGAATGTACAGTGCGTGCAGCCGGCCATCCGTGCCGCCCGGTTGCCGTACCGGGCACCGCCGCCTTCGGGCGTGCCCGCCAGCCCGCGCTTTGCGGGCCGGTGCGGTCGGCGGGGCAGTTCATCAAAACGGAGATCACGACGTGCGATTCATCTTGACGGGGAGCTTGTTGTGCGCCCTCGCATCCACCGCGCTCGCTGGGGAACACTACATCGAGATCTGGAATCCGCCCGAGGCCCGCACGCCCGGGGCGCATCCCACGACGACCGACAAGAAAGGGCACGGGCATCACGGCGCGAAGCACAAGCTCGCCAATAACGACCGCCTCGGCACGCGCAAGGTCGCCGAACCGGCGCTGCGCGCCTCCGCGCCCACCGTACCCGTGCTGCCGGGCTCCACGCCCATGCTCACGAAGCCGGAACCGGGCACGCTGCCCGCCATTCCGCCGCAGATCGGCCCCGACGGCAACGTGCTGCAAGTTGGCTACGCGGTGTCCGCGCGTCGCGCGCAAAGCCCGCTGATGGCGCTGCCCACGGTGCAGGTCGCGCGTCCGTCGATGCAGGCCGCCACGCCGTCCGCCGCGCAATCCTCCGCCGCTTCGCGCGCGCCGCAGTAAAAGCCACCCGCGAAGCCACCCGCGCCGCCTCATTTCCTGGACGCAAAAAAAGCGGCCCCGCCACCTTGCGGTGCGGGGCCGAATCCCATGTCAAGGAGATGTCATGGAGGAGACGGTTTCATCGTACCGATGACCCGCTCGCGTCCCAACCAATGCTTTCGCATATGCATATCGCGCGCGTACCCCAGGTGCGAACCCGCCGCGACGGCATATGGTTAGAACAAAAAGTCGTTTCGCGCCGCGCGGCGCGCTCACTAAGATGACTGTTCCGGCCTGATTTAAGCCGCCCCAGCATCGGGCATCAGGCACCCGGCGAATGACCCGCGTTGCCGCGCGCCGTCATGCTTCGCACGCCCGCCCATCGCCATTTCGAGGAGCACCCCTTGAGCACTTCCGATTCCAGACACCGTCCGCTCGTGGTCGGCATTGGCGGCACGACGCGCGCCGCGTCGTCGACCGAGCGCGCGCTGGCCTTCGCGCTGCGCGGCGCGGAAGCCGCCGGCGCACGCACCCAGCTGTTCGACGGCACCTTCCTGCACAGCCTGCCGCACTACGCGCCCGAAAGCCCGACGCGCACCGACGCCCAGCTCCAGCTGATCGAAGCCGTGCGCGCCGCCGACGCCGTGATCATCGCGACGCCCGGCTATCACGGCGGCGTGTCCGGCCTCGTGAAGAACGCGCTCGATACGCTCGAAGAACTGCGCGGCGACGCGCGTCCGTATCTCGACGGCCGCGCGGTCGGCTGCATCGTGACCGCCTACGGCTGGCAGGCCGCCGGTTCGGTGCTGACCTCGCTGCGCTCGATCGTGCACGCGCTGCGCGGCTGGCCGACGCCGTTCGGCGCGGGCATCAACACGCTCGAAACGCGCTTCGAAAGCGCGCACGAATGCTCGGCCCCGAAGGTCGTCGATCAGCTCTCGACGGTCGGCCAGCAGGCCGCGCAATTCGCGCTCGCGTTCAATTCGCGCCACACGGCGTCGCAGACCGGTGCGGCCCTCGCCGCCGCCGCCGGATCGAGTTCGTCGACCCAGCCCGCACGCAACGAAGACCGCCTGAGCGTCGCCGTCTGAACGGCTGACCGGCGGAGCGTCTGACCACGCTCCGCCGACTGTCTGAAGCGTCCGCGCCGCGCGTGGACGCTTCCCGCTCCAATCTCCCCCGCCGGACTCGCCGCGCGCTGTGCGCGCCAGCGCACGTATGCACGCGCATTGCGTCGGTCATCCCACAGACGGCGCATTGTGGCGACCGCACATTGAAGCCGCATACGCGAACCCGCTCTGCGCGAATCCTCATGCAGTTCCCGCTGCTGATCGTTGCAGGCCGGACGTGATTTGCTTGCGACGAATGATTGGTTCCGCCCGCGCAGGGGTGTCACTACGCTTGGGCCTGTTTACGCAAGCATCGACAGGATTCAGTGGCCATGCACGCAACCCTTCGCTACAAAGGCTACGAAGTCGCGCCCAGTGCGCAGCGGCTTCCGAACGGCCTGTACGCCGCCAATCTGACGATCGGCACGCTGCCGAGCACGCGCCCGCGCGCGCACCGCTCGTTCGACGCGCTCGATTACTTTTTCGAGGAGCGCCACGCGCTCGCCTACGCGTGCCGATGGGCGCGCATGTGGATCGACGAACAGCGCCGCTGCGCCTGATCCGGCCCGAATGAAGGACGAATGAAGCACGCTTGAAGCGGCCATCTACGGTCGTCGCCAGCCGGTTCCGGCCTGCGCGCGCCAAGGCAGGATTTCTTACGAATGTGACAGAATAGGAGTCATATCACTGTCATTTTTACTGTATCCATGTCCGAAACCCTGACGCATCCAGAGGTAGGCGGCGATCACCTCACCGACCAGGACGCCGCGCTGCGTCGCTGGACTCACGACACGCCAGGGCCCATCAAGATCGGATCGGACGAACATCGCAAGATGTTCTGCCGGATGTTGCTCGACACCCACGATCCGTACCGTCCCGCCGTGCTCGACTGGCCGAAGCTCGAAGTCGATGCGCTGCGCCGCCTGACATCGCTGCCGATCTGGGATATCGCCGTGCAGACCGAAGGCCGCGCGTCGATCCGCGTGAAAACCTACGCCGCGACCGTGACCGAACCGCTGCTGCGCGAAGCCATCGAAATGGACGGCGACGAGGAAGCGCGCCACAAGGTCGTGCTCTCGCATCTGGTGCAGGCCTACGGCATCGAACTCGCGCCCGAACCGCATTACGCGCCGCCGAAAGACGCCGAATGGGCGTGGATGTTCACGGGCTACAGCGAGTGCATCGACAGCTTCTTCGCCTTCGGCCTGTTCCGCTCGGCGCAGCGTTCGGGCTTCTTTCCGGCGGAACTGGTCGAGACCTTCGAGCCCGTGATCCAGGAAGAAGCGCGCCACATTCTGTTCTTCGTGAACTGGGTCGCGTGGTATCGCAAAACCATGCCGTGGTGGCGCCGTCCGTGGCACTCGCTGCGCGTGGGCGCAATCTGGATCAAACTGATATGGGACCGCGTGGCGATCGCGCGCGGCATCGACGCCGACGGCGTGGCGCACGACTCGAACTTCCTGCCCGCGAACCGCGAGGTGCTCGGCGACGCGCTCAAGCCGCGCGAAATGATCGAACTGTGCCTGAAGGAAGACACCGACCGCATGAGCGGCTACGATCCGCGCCTGTTGCGTCCGACGCTCGTGCCCGCGCTCGCGCGGCTCGCGCTGCGCTTCATGAAGCGCTAGGCGAAGACGTCCGCACCGGCGCGCACGGTTTGCGCGATTGCGCGATTGCGCATGATTGCGCGCGCCCGCCGCGCCGCACAAGGAGGAGACTGCATGACCTGGACTGTCGACCAGCAGCTCGAATTGACCGCGACGCAGGCCGTCGACGCGATCCGCGCGGGCCGGCTCAAAGCCGCCGATTACGTCGCCACGCTGATTGCGCGTGC
This sequence comes from Paraburkholderia tropica, assembly GCF_900109265.1. Lineage (GTDB taxonomy): Bacteria > Pseudomonadota > Gammaproteobacteria > Burkholderiales > Burkholderiaceae > Paraburkholderia > Paraburkholderia tropica. The sequence continues at coordinate 498,232 of NZ_FNZM01000001.1, read as the reverse complement.
GCAGGCGCTCCAAAATCTCAACGCGCTGACCACGCTCGACGTGGAAGGCGCGCTCGCGGCGGCGCAGCGCATCGACACGCTCGGCGCCGCGGAACGCGCGCATCTGCCGCTCGCGGGCCTGCCCGTGGTGGTGAAGGACAACATCAACACGCGCGGACTGCAAACCTCGGCGGGCACGCCCGCGCTCGAAGGGTTCGTGCCCGCGCGCCACGCGCCGTCGGTGCAGCGTCTCGTCGATGCGGGCGCGATCGTGCTCGGCAAGGCCAACATGCACGAGCTGGCGTTCGGCATCACCAGCACGAATCTCGCGCCGCATGCGGGCCCCGTGCGCAATCCCTGGGATCCCGAACGAATTCCCGGCGGCTCGTCGGGCGGCACGTCCGCCGCCATCGCGGCGCGCATCGTGCCCGCGGGACTCGGCACCGATACCGGCGGCTCCACGCGCATTCCGGCCGCGCTCTGCGGCATCGTCGGCCTGCGTCCGAGCGTGGGCGACGGTGGCACGCAGCGCCGTTATCACGATCCGCAAGCCGTCGTGCCGATCAGCCATACGCGCGACACCGTGGGCCCGATGGCGCGCACGGTCGCCGACGTGGCGCTGCTCGACGGCGTGATCACCGGTCACGGCCCGCTCGCGGAAGCGGCCGTCGCGAATCTGCGCATCGGCTTGCCCGCGCCGTTCTGGGAAGGTCTCGAAGCGGCCACCGAAACAGTCTCGCGCGCGGCGCTCGCGAAGCTCGCGGCGGCGGGCGTGACGCTCGTGCCGATCGACATGGGCGACATCTTCGCGCTCAACGACCGCGTGAGCCTCGCGATCGCGCTGCACGAACCCATCGACGATCTGCAGGCGTGGCTCGCGGCCAATCACGCGCCGGCGCGCAGCGTGGCCGAGGTGGCGGCGCGCATCGCCAGCCCCGATGTGCGCGAGGCCTACGATGCGATCCTCGCCGACGCGCGCGGCAGCGACTATCAGACCGCGATGACCGTGTGGCGTCCGCGCCTGCAGCAGCGCTACGCGCAGACCTTCTCCGCGAAGGGGCTCGACGCGCTGCTGTTCCCGACCACGCGCCTCGCCGCCGTGCCGCTCGACGAACTGAACGGCTCGTCGCGCGTGTCGATCGACGGCGGCCCGCCCATCGACGAGATGGAGGCCTATCTGCGCAACACCGATCCCGCGAGCAACGCGGGCATTCCGGGGCTCGCGCTGCCGTCGGGTCTCGTCGAAGGTGACAACGGGCCGCTGCCGGTCGGCCTCGAACTCGACGGACCGGCAGGCAGCGACCGCCGCCTGCTCGCCATCGGTCTCGCCTTCGAGCGGATTCTCGGCAGCCTGCCCGCGCCCGCCCTCTGAGCACGACGGCCCAGTTTTCTTTCGCTCGACTTCCGCTACGCTTACGCCTTTTCGGCCGTGCGCCGTCAGTCGTAAGTGGCGTCGGCGCGGCCTGCGCCGACTATTGGTGCGACAAATTGGCGCACCAGATCGGCCAGACCTCGGCTAAACCCCTGCACAGCGTCTCCCGCTCACATTGCAACGCCGCAATCTGACGCACGCCGCCGCACGCAAAGCGCATCGCCGCTACAATGAGAACAGTTCTCATTTCAATATAGAAAGCTTCCCCATGCGTCTGACCGACCTTTCAAAAGGCGCAAGCGCCTTTGTCGCGCGCGTAGAAGACGCCTCCGCGCCGGACCCCATCGCCCAACGTCTGCGCGATCTGGGCTTCGTGCCCGGCGAGCCCGTGCGCGTGGTCGCACGCGCGCCATGGAGCGCCGACCCGCTGCTCGTGCAGATCGGCTCGACGCGTTTCGCGCTGCGCCGCGCCGAAGCCGAACGCGTGACCATCCAGATCGAAGCGATCGACGCCACCGACACCCAAGCCGGAGCCGCTGCATGAGCACGACGAACGCCACGCCGCTGCGCATTGCGCTCGTCGGCAACCCGAATTGCGGCAAGACCGCGCTGTTCAATCTGCTCACCGGCGCGCGCCAGAAAGTCGCGAACTACGCGGGCGTGACGGTCGAGCGCAAGGAAGGCCGCTTCGTCACGCCGTCGGGCCGCAAGGTGCAACTGCTCGATCTGCCCGGCGCGTACAGCTTCGATTCCGCGAGCCCCGACGAGCGCGTCACGCACGACGTGCTGATGGGCCGCTATCCGGGCGAGGCGATTCCGCAACTGGTCGTCTGCGTGGCCGACGCGACCAATCTGCGTCTGCATCTGCGCTTCGTGCTCGAAGTGAAGCGCATGGGCCGCCCGGTTGTGCTCGCGCTCAACATGATGGATGCCGCGAAGCGACGCGGCATCGTCGTGGACGCGGCAAAGCTCTCGCAGGCGCTCGGCATGCCGGTGGTCGAAACGGTGGCCGTGCAGCGCAACGGCGCGCAGTCGCTCGTCGATCTGCTCGAACGCGTGAACGCGGACGACGCCGCGCCGTCGCAAGCGGCAACCGCCGACATCGCACAGGACGCCGATCTGCACGTCGCCGTGCGCCGCATTCTCGCCGACGCCGTGACGATGCCGCGCGCCACCGACGCGCGCGACGACGCCATCGACAGCGTCGCGCTGCATCCGCTATTCGGCCCGCTGATTCTCGCGGTGGTGATGTTCCTCGTTTTCCAGGCGGTCTATGGGCTCGGCAAGCCGCTGACCGATTCGATCGGCGACGGCTTCGACTGGCTCGGCGGCATCGCGGGCGCGTGGTTGCCCGACGGCCCGCTGCGCAGCCTGCTCACAGACGGTCTGCTCACCGGCCTCGGCACCGTGCTCGGCTTTCTGCCCGAAATTCTCGTGCTGTTCTTCTTCATCCTCGTGCTGGAGGAGTCGGGTTATCTGCCGCGCGCGGCCTTCCTGCTCGACCGCATGATGGTGTCGGTCGGTCTCACGGGGCGCTCGTTCATTCCGCTGCTCTCGAGTTTCGCGTGCGCGATTCCGGGCGTGATGGGCACGCGCAGCATCTCCGATCCGCGCGACCGGCTCGCGACCATTCTCGTCGCGCCGCTCATGACCTGTTCCGCGCGTCTGCCCGTCTACGCGCTGCTGATCAGCGCGTTCATTCCGCACCGCATGGTGTTCGGCCTGTTCAACCTGCAGGGGCTCGTGCTGTTCGCGCTCTACGTGGCGGGCATCGTGGGCGCGATGGCGGTGGGCTGGGTGATGAAGCATCTGCGCCGCGACCGCACCGAACACGCGCTGCTGATGGAACTGCCGTCGTATCGCATTCCGCGCGCGCGCGACGTGGCGATCGGCCTGTGGGAACGCTGCACGATCTTCCTGAAGCGCCTGACCGGCATCATTCTCGCGCTGACCGTGATCATGTGGTTCGTCTCCACGTTCCCCTCGCCGCCCGCGGGCGCGACCGGCCCCGCCATCGACTACACGATCGCGGGCTATCTCGGCCGCGCGCTGGAGTGGCCGTTCGCGCCGCTCGGTTTCAACTGGCAGATGAGCCTCGCGCTGATTCCCGCGTTCGCCGCGCGCGAAACCGCCGTGGCCGCGCTCGCGACCGTCTATGCCGTGGCAGGCGGCGACAGCGATGTCGCCGCGCTCGGCCATACGCTCGCGCAGAATTTCTCGGTGGCGAGCGCGCTGTCGCTGATGGTGTGGTTCGCCTTCGCGCCGCAATGCATGTCGACGCTCGCCGTGATCCGCCGCGAGACGCGTTCGTGGCGCGCCGTGGTGGTGTCGTTCGGCTACATGTTCGTGGTCGCGTACGCGGCATCGTTCGTCACGTATCAAGTCGCGAGGTATTTCCTGTGAGCGCGAATCTGCTGATTCAATATGCCGTGATCGCCCTGCTCGTCGCCGCGAGCCTCTGGCAGGCGCTGCGCAAGCTCGCGCCGAAGACCGCTTCACGCGTGCAGGCGGGCGCGGCCGCGCCGCTGTTGCGGCCGCAACGCGGCGCCTTCGCGCAACGCGTGGGACGCTGGATCCAGCCGAAAGGCGCGACGGGCGATTGTGGCGACGGCTGCGGCACCTGTGGCACCTGCGGGCCGTCCGACGCGCCTGCGGAGCAAACTGTGACGTTTCATCCGCCGCGTAAATGAGCGGTGCGCAGGCACTGTGAATGTCGATGAAATAGCGGCCCGCCGGAGTAATTCGGCGGGCCGCTGCGTTTTATGCCGTGTTTTTATGGGCTGTTTCGCGAGGGCGATTAAATCGACACACGCATCCGCGCACACGCCCGACACACGCTTCCGCTACACTCCCCGCAGCAAGGCCAGCCCGCGCGCAGCGAAGCAGACTCGACGCAGCCAGTCGCGCGGCCCGTCCACGATCGAACTCGAATCGATCCACTACGCCCTTTTGCGCCGATGCCTCACGTTCCCGCTCTCGCCGCTCGTCGCCGCTCACGCATCGCGGCGCTCTCCGCCGCGTTCTCCAGTGCGCTGATCGCCGCCTTCGCCGTCACGGGCTGCGTGCGGCTGTCGACCTTCGACCCGAACGGACTCTGGAAAGTGGTCGGCGAACAATGCGTGCCCAACGCACGCGACAAGGGCGAGCCGGGTCCGTGCACGACGGTCGACTTCCAGAAGCGCTACGCGGTGCTCAAGGACATCAACGGACGCGCGCAATATCTGCTGATTCCGACCGATCGCGTCTCGGGCATCGAGAGTCCGGAGATTCTCTACGGCGGCTCGCCCGACTACTGGGTGGGCGCCTGGGACGCGACGCGCTACGTCAACGCGAAGCTGAAGACGACGCTGGCGCCGACGCAGCTCGGCCTCGAAATCAATGCAACGGAACGGCGTTCGCAGAATCAGCTGCACATTCACGTCGACTGCATGCGCGCCGATATCGCCGACGCGCTCGCGCCTTATCGACACGACGCACCCGGCGCGTGGCGCTGGGCGACGCTCGACGGCAAGCGCTATCGCATCACGCGCGTGACGAGTCTCGCCGATCGCAGCAATCCGTTCCGCGTGGTCGAGCGCGATCTGGACGCGAAACAAAGCATGAGTGCGCAAACGATTCTCGTGACGGGCGCGGGTCCCGATACGGCGCGCGACGGCTGGCTCGTCGTCAACAGCGGGCTCGATGTGGACAACGGCTCGGGCAGCGCCGAAGGTCTGCTCGATCACGCGTGCGCCATCGCGCGTCCGCAGTAACGGCCGCAATCACCTTCACGATAACGTTCACGACAACGCCTGTAATCCGCCGGCCTCGCCCTCGCGCGCAAGGCTCGCGAGCCAGCGGCGGATCACCTGTTCCTCGCCCGCCGAAAAGCCCTCGATCATCTGCGCTTCGAGCTTCTTCACGCGCGTGCGACATTGCTTGAGCAACGCGAGCCCCGCCTCGGTCACGCCGATCTGCTGAATGCGCCCGTGCACCGGATGCGGACGCCGCTCGATCGCGCCATCGCGCTCCAGATTGCCGACGATCACACTCACGGTCTGCGGCGTGAGCGCCGCGAGGCGCGCGAGATCCGCGCCGGAAATGCCCGGATAAGCCACGAGCATCGTCAACACCACGAATTGCGGCGGCGTGATGCCAAGATCGGTCAGCGCGCGCTCCATGCGCAAACGGTGCGCCGCGCCGGCCTGGCGCAGCAGATAGCCCAGATAACCGGCCTCGCCGCGCTTGCCTTCGCCTGGCGCGGGAATCCCGGCGTTGCCGGATGCCGCGCTTTCAGCCCCGATTTCTTCGGACCGTTTCGTCGTCTTGCGCATGATATCAGAGTTCGAATATGATGTTCGTGCTCTGATATTAACCGCCAACTTGCGCGAGGTCCAGTCATGTCCAGCACGTCCACCCGCATCAGCTATGACACGTTCGCCCACGAAGCCCAGTCGGTGGTGGCCGGACTCGTCACGATGAGCAAGGCCGTCGACGCCTCCGGCCTCGAAAAGGCGCTCACCGAATTGCTGAAGATTCGCGCCTCGCAAATCAACGGTTGCGCGTTCTGCATTCAATATCACCTCAATATCGCACGCGCGCTGCCCGGCGAGCCGCTCACGCGCACGAAGCTCGATCTGCTCGCGGCCTGGCATGAAGCGCCCGAGCACTACACGGCGCGCGAGCGTGCGGCGCTCGCCTATACGGAAGCGCTGGTTTCGCATCTGCACGAAGGCGTGAGCGATGCGCTCTACGCGGAAGTGGCGCAGCAGTTCCCCGGCATGCAGATGGCGTTTCTGACTGCGGCCATCGCGAACATCAACGCCTGGAATCGCATTGCGGTGGCGCTGCGATTCGCGCCGCCGGTGCCGGCGCCGATTAACTAACGCGGCCTGAAAGCGCACAAAAAAGAAGGCGTTCCGCATTCGCGAAACGCCCCAGGGTCACACGCTCTCACGCGTCAAACCATGTCTCGTGCCGATCACCGCAATCGCGTCATTCGGTTTCGAGCATCAGCAGTTGCGCGCCGTCCGCGACCTGATCGCCCACGCCGTAGAGCACCTCGGTGACCTTGCCCGCAGCGGGTGCGCCGATCGTGTGCTCCATCTTCATCGCCTCCATGACGATGAGCGGCGCGCCCTTCTCGACCACCGCGCCCGGCTCGACCAGCACCGCGATGACCTTGCCCGGCATCGGCGCGGTGAGACGCCCTTCGCCGTGCTCGGCGTCCGCCGCATGCGCGAGCAGGTTCTGCCATTCGAACGACAGCGCCGCGCCCAGACAGAACACATGAAACACGTCGCCGTCGATAAACACGCGGCCCGTCACGCGCGTATCGCCGATCGTCACGCCGTATTCATTCGCACTTGCGCCGCGCCACCACGTAAAGCGCTCGTCGCTTGCGGCACAGGCCAGCGTCTGCACGCCGCCGTCGTGTGCGAACGCGACTTCGATCGGCGTATCGCGTTCGAGGTCGCGCCACTTGAAGGTTTGCGTGAAGCCGCTGTTGAGCCGCCAATGCGCGAGCGTCTGCCACGGCGACGCCGTGTTCACGCCGCCGCCCTCGCGCCCGATCAGTGCCGCGCTCGCCAGCGCAAGCGCTTCGCGCAACGGTCTGTCGCGCGGCGCAAACAACGCGTCGTGATGACGCTCGATCAGCCCCGTGTCGAGATCGGCGTTCGCGAACGGTTCGCACGTCACGAGCCGATGCAGAAACTCGACATTCGTGCTCGGCCCCACCACCTCGCATTCCTCGAGCGCGCGCTGCATACGGGCGAGCGCGTCGGCGCGCGTCGCGCCATGCACGATCAGCTTCGCGATCATCGGATCGTAGAACGGCGTGATGGTGTCGCCCTCGCGCACGCCGCTGTCGATGCGCACGCTCGCGCGCTGGCCTGCATCGCCGAGCCGGAACTCGACGCCCGCGGGCATGCGCAGATGCTTGAGCGTGCCCGTGGACGGCAGGAAACCGCGCACCGGATTCTCCGCGTAAATACGCGCTTCGAGCGCGTGCCCCGTCACCGCGAGTTGCGACTGCGCGAGCGGCAGCGGTTCGCCCGCCGCCACGCGCAACTGCCACTCGACGAGATCGAGGCCCGTGATCATTTCCGTCACCGGATGCTCGACCTGCAAGCGCGTGTTCATCTCCATGAAGTAGAAGTTCGCGCCCGTCATGATGAATTCGACAGTGCCCGCGCCCACGTAATCGACCGCGCGCGCGGCGGCCACGGCGGCTTCGCCCATCGCGCGGCGCACGTCGTCGGCGAGACCGGGCGCGGGCGCTTCTTCGAGCACCTTCTGGTGGCGGCGCTGCACCGAGCAATCGCGGTCGAACAGATACACCGCGCCGCCGTGCGAGTCAGCGAACACCTGCACTTCCACATGACGCGGACGCTGCAGATACTTTTCGATCAACACGCGGTCGTTGCCGAAACTGCTCGCGGCCTCGCGCTTGCATGACGCGAGCGCCGCGGCGAAGTCCTCGCTGCGCTCGACCACGCGCATGCCCTTGCCGCCGCCGCCCGCGCTCGCCTTGAGCAGCACGGGATAACCCATCGCGTCGGCTTCGCGCTGGAGCAGCGCGGCGTCCTGATCGTCGCCGTGATAGCCGGGCACGAGCGGCACCGCCGCCGCATGCATCAGCGCTTTCGCCGCGGCTTTCGAACCCATCGCGGCAATCGCGGCCACCGGCGGCCCGATGAAAACGATGCCCGCTTCCTCGCAGGCTCGGCCGAACTCTTCGTTTTCGGAGAGAAAACCGTAGCCCGGATGGATCGCCTGCGCGCCCGTCGCTTTCGCCGCGGCGATGATGCGTTCGATACGCAGATAGCTTTGCGCCGCGCTCGCCTCGCCGATATGCACGGCTTCGTCGCAGGCGGCCACGTGTTTCGCGTTCGCATCCGCATCCGAATAGACGGCCACGCTCTTGACGCCGAGACGGCGGCAGGTGGCCGCGACGCGGCAGGCAATCTCGCCCCGGTTGGCGATCAGAATCTTGTTGAACATGTAGGATCTCGCGATATCTGGGCTTGCAGGACGATCAGGCGCGCCAGCGCGGCGTGCGCTTTTCGAGGAACGACGACACGCCGTCGCGGCCCTCGTCGCTCGCGCGGATGCGGGCGATGCGCTCGGCCGTGTCGGCGATCAGCGCGTCGTCGATCGGCTTGCTCGCGACGTCCTGCACGAGCTGCTTGCACTCGCGCACCGCGTTCGGGCTGTTGGCGCAAAGCGTCTGCGCGATGCGCTGCACGGTGGCGTCGAGATCGGCCGCGCTCACCGCTTCGCTCACGAGTCCGAGGCGCAGCGCGGTCGCGCAATCGAACGCCTCGGCCGTGACGAAATAACGGCGCGATGCCTGCTCGCCCAGCGCGCGAATCACATAAGGCGCGATGGTCGCGGGCATCAGACCGAGCCGCGCTTCGGACAGGCAGAAGTTGACCGTGTCCGCGGCCACCACGATATCGGCCGTGCAGACGAGGCCCATGCCGCCCGCGTAGGCGTCGCCCTGCACGCGCGCGATGACCGGCTTCGGGCAGCGATACACGGCGGCGAGCATCCGCGCGAGGCCCATCGCATCGGCGCGGTTTTCCGCATCGGAATAGCCCGCCATCTTGCGCATCCAGTTCAGGTCCGCGCCCGCGCAGAAAGCCTTGCCGTTGCCCGCGAGCACGATCGCCCGCACGTCGTCGCGCGCGCCGAGCGATTCGAACGCGGCGCTCACTTCGGCGATCATGGTTTCGTTGAACGCGTTGCGCACGTCGGGCCGATTCAGCGTGACGGTCGCCGTGTGATTCGCGATATCGACCAGCAATGTTTCGTATTGCATCGTCATAGCTTCGTCTCCGTGGCGCCGCTCACATGCGGAACACGCCGAAGCGCGTCTCTTCGATGGGCGCATTCATCGTGGCCGAAAGCCCGAGGCCAAGCACGTCGCGCGTTTGGGCGGGATCGATCACGCCGTCGTCCCACAGGCGCGCGCTCGCGTAATACGGATGCCCCTGGCGTTCGTACTGATCGCGAATCGGCTGCTTGAACGCCTCTTCGTCCTCCGCGCTCCATGCACCGCCTTTCGCCTCGATACCGTCACGACGCACCGTCGCCAGCACCGACGCCGCCTGCTCGCCGCCCATCACCGAAATGCGCGCGTTGGGCCACATCCACAGGAAACGCGGCGAATACGCGCGCCCGCACATGCCGTAATTGCCCGCGCCAAACGAGCCGCCGATGATCACCGTGAACTTCGGCACTTTGGCCGTGGCCACCGCCGTCACCATCTTCGCGCCGTTGCGCGCGATGCCTTCGTTCTCGTACTTGCGTCCCACCATGAAGCCCGTGATGTTCTGCAAAAACACGAGCGGAATCTTGCGCTGGCAGCACAGCTCGATGAAGTGCGTGCCCTTGAGCGCCGACTCCGAAAACAGAATGCCGTTGTTCGCGACGATGCCGACCGGATGCCCCCAAATGTGTGCGAAGCCCGTGACGAGCGTGGTGCCGTAGCGCGCCTTGAATTCGTCGAAAGCCGAGTCGTCGACGATGCGCGCGATCACTTCGCGCACGTCGAAGGGCTTGCGCGTATCGACCGGAATCACGCCGTACACGCTCTGCGCGTCGTAGCGCGGCGGCAGCGGCTCCTTCAGCGCGAGCGAGGGCGTCTTCACGCGATTCAGATTGCCGACGATCGAGCGCGCGATGGCGAGCGCATGCGCGTCGTTCTGCGCGAGATGATCGACCACGCCGGACAGGCGCGTATGCACGTCGCCGCCGCCGAGATCTTCCGCGCTTACTTCTTCGCCCGTCGCGGCCTTCACGAGCGGCGGACCGCCGAGAAAAATCGTGCCCTGATTCTTCACGATGATCGACTCGTCGCTCATGGCCGGCACATACGCGCCGCCCGCCGTGCACGAGCCCATCACCACGGCAATCTGCGGAATGCCCTGCGCGGACAGATTCGCCTGGTTGTAGAAGATGCGGCCGAAGTGATCGCGATCGGGAAACACCTCATCCTGATTCGGCAGATTCGCGCCGCCGGAATCGACGAGATAGACGCACGGCAAGCGGTTCTCCTGCGCGATTTCCTGCGCACGCACGTGCTTCTTGACCGTGACCGGATAGTAGGTGCCGCCCTTCACCGTTGCGTCGTTGCAGACGATCACGCACTCCTGGCCCGCGATACGGCCGATGCCCGTGATGACGCCCGCGCCCGGCGCATCGTCGTTATACATGCCGTAAGCGGCGAGCTGCGAGAGTTCGAGAAACGGCGTGCCCGGATCGAGCAGTTGCGCGATGCGCTCGCGCGGCAGCAGCTTGCCGCGCGACACGTGTTTGTCGCGCGCCGCCGCGCCGCCGCCCAGCGAGAGCTTCTGGATCTTCTCGCGCAGATCGGCGACCAGCGCATCGAGCGCCGCGGCGTTAGCCTTGAATTCGTCCGAGCGTGGATTGAGCTTCGATTCGATGATCGGCATCGCGGTGTCCTGTCCTTGCCTGTCTTGACGATAGTTAGGATTACATGGTTTCCACGAACAGTTCGCGGCCGATCAACATGCGGCGAATCTCGCTCGTGCCCGCGCCGATTTCGTAAAGCTTCGCGTCGCGCCAGAGACGTCCGACCGGATACTCGTTGATATAGCCGTTGCCGCCGAGGATCTGAATGGCTTCGCCCGCCATCCACGTGGCCTTTTCGGCGGTATAGAGGATCACGCCCGCGCAATCCTTGCGCACCTGGCGCACGTGTTCCTTGCCGATCGTGTCGAGTTGGCGGCCCACGGCGTAGAGATACGCGCGGCACGCCTGATACGTCGTGTAGAGGTCGGCGACCTTGCCCTGAATGAGCTGGAATTCGCCGATGGCCTGACCGAACTGCTTGCGCTCGTGAATGTACGGCACGACCGAATCCATCACGGCGGCCATGATGCCGGTGGGACCGCCCGCGAGTACGGCGCGCTCGTAATCGAGCCCGCTCATCAGCACCTTCACGCCGCCGTTGAGCTGGCCGAGCACGTTTTCTTCAGGCACTTCCACGTCCTGAAACACGAGTTCGCCCGTGTGCGAGCCGCGCATGCCGAGCTTGTCGAGCTTCTGCGCAACCGAAAAACCCTTCATGCCTTTTTCGACGATGAACGCCGTGATGCCCTTCGCGCCCGCCTGCGGATCGGTCTTCGCGTAGACCACGAGCGTGTCGCAATCCGGCCCGTTGGTGATCCACATTTTCGTGCCGTTGAGGACGTATCGATCGCCCCGCTTCTCGGCGCGCAGCTTCATGCTGACGACATCCGAACCCGCGTTCGGCTCGCTCATTGCGAGCGCGCCCACGTGTTCGCCGGAAACGAGCTTCGGCAGATATTTGCGCTTTTGCGCTTCGGTGCCGTTGCGGTGGATCTGGTTCACGCACAGATTCGAGTGCGCGCCATACGACAAGCCGACCGACGCCGATGCGCGCGAAATCTCTTCCATCGCCACCATGTGCGCGGTGTAGCCCATGTTCGCGCCGCCGTACTCCTCCGCGACCGTCATGCCGAGCACGCCCAGGTCGCCGATCTTGCGCCACAGGTCCATCGGGAACTGGTCGGTGCGATCGATCTCGCCCGCGCGCGGGGCGATCTCCTTCGCCGCGAAGTTGGCGATGCTGTCGCGCAGCATTTCGACTTCTTCGCCGAGCGGGAACTGCAAACCGGGTACGTTGCTCATCTGTCTGTCTCCTGAGTGCGGGCGCGGGGTTGGCCGCGCAGGGCGCATGCTGTCCTCTTCGTCGCCCATTTCACGCCACATTTACGTTAACGTCAATAGGTGATTTTGAGTATCACTCAGATTTCTTAACATGCGCACCTTAGCCATATAAAAACTCATTGAACAGCCAATGCATTCGTGCATAATCGGCTACAAATCCGCATGGACGTGAAGCTTACTCAGAATGTCAGAAACCGCCCATCCCGTCCTGCCCGCGTCGCGCCGCCAACCGGCCGGACGCAAGTCCCAGCAGCGCGTCAAGGAAATCCTCGAAGCCGGGCGCGCGGTGTTCTCCGAGAAAGGCTACGCGCGCGCCACCACGGCCGAGATCGCGCAACGCCTGGGCATCTCGGAAGCGACGGTGTTCAGCTATTTCCGCGGCAAACGCGAACTCTGCGCGCGCGTGATCGGCGACTGGTACGACGAATCGATCGAGGCGATCGAAGCCGGACTGCCCCGCGACGGCACCGTGCATCAGCAGTTCGCATTCATCGTGCGCATGCATCTGCAATTGATGCTGGAAAGCGGCACCGGCATCTGCGAACTCGTGCTCTCTGAAGGGCGCACGCGTCATCACGAGCTGAGCGAGGCGCTCGTGGAAATGCAGCGCCGCTATACCGCGCCGCTCATGCGCGTGCTCGCGCGCGGCCAGGAATGCGGCCAGATTCGCAGCGACATGCCCTTGCGCCTGCTGCGCTCGCTGGTGTTCGGGCCGATGGAACATGTGCTCTGGGACGCGACGCTCGCCAATCGGCGCACCGATATCGAAGCCACCGCCACGCAACTCGCCAGCGTGCTGTGGAGCGCGCTGCAACCGCCCAACGTCGAACTGGCGGCGCTCGCGCAATTCAGTCAGGACGTCGGCGAAGCGATGCGGCGGCTCGAACGCGAACGCGCGCCGCGATGAACGCGGCGAATCGCGCTAAGCTGACGCTCTCGCGACATCGTCCACGGCTGCCATGAACGCCACGCTTTCCTCTGCACACGCCTCGCGTTTCGCCTCGCTCGCGCTCGCTCACCTCACGCGCGAATATCCGAACAAGCTCACGCACGCGCTCGCGGGTCCGCAGGACGTGCAGACGCCGCGCGCGCTGCATCCGGTGTTTTACGGCAGCTATGACTGGCATTCCTGCGTGCACGGCTACTGGCTCGTCGCGCGGCTGCTCGCGCGTTTTCCCGAGCTGCCGGAAGCGCCCCGCATTGTCGCCGTGATCGACGCGCATTTCACCGACGCCAACATGGCGGGCGAGCGCGCCTATCTCGACCTGCCGCATAACCGTGGATTCGAGCGTCCGTATGGCTGGGCGTGGCTGCTCGCGCTCGCGGGACAGCTCCATGCGATGACCACACCCGCGGCCGCGCGCTGGTCGCGCACGCTTGCGCCGCTCACGGAAACGTTCGTCGAGCGCTTCGAAGAATTCCTGCCGAAATCGACTTATCCGCTGCGCGTGGGCACGCATTTCAACACGGCGTTCGCGCTTACGCTGGCGCTCGATTTTGCGCGGCAAACGCAGCGAAACACACTGGCGAAGTTGATCGAAGAGACGGCCACACGCTGGCATGAAAATGATTCGGATTGCCAGGCATGGGAACCGTCCGGCGACGAATTTCTGTCGCCGTCATTGATGGAAGCCGTGCTGATGAGCCGCGTGTTGCCCGCCGATGCATTCGCAGCATGGTTCACGCGATTTCTGCCCGCGCTGGCGCGGCGCGAACCGGCCACGCTGTTCATGCCCGCCACGGTCAGCGACCGCACCGACGGCAAGATCGCGCATCTCGACGGTCTGAACCTGAGCCGCGCGTGGTGCCAGCGCACGCTCGCGCGCGCCTTGCCTGCGACCGATCCGCGCGTGCAAGTGCTGCATGAAGCGGCGCAGACGCATCTGAACGCCGCGCTCGATCACGTCGCCGGCGACTATATGGGCGAGCACTGGCTCGCCACCTTCGCCACGCTCGCGCTCGAAGCCTGACTCACACCGTCGCGGCCTCTTGCGCCACGCGCTCGCACAGCGAAGCGGGATCGAGCAGCATCAGCGTACCCTGCCCCGGCAATTCGACCGCTTCGCGCATATCGCTGCGCACATTCGCGCCCGCTGCACGCGTGAGCATGGTCGGCATCGCGAGTTGCGCGCAGCTCTTGAGCGTGATGATGTCCTCGATGGAATCGACGAGCAGCCCATACTTCTCGCCGTGATGCTCGACGATCAGGATCTTCGCGCGCGTCAGATCCTCGTACGGCGGCATGGCATACATCGCGCGCACGTCGATCACCGTCACCAGCACGCCGCGCAGATTCAGCACGCCGCGCACGAACGCGGGCAGGCCCGGCGTCTTGACGGTGTCGTGGCGATAGTGGATCACCTCGCGCAGCTCCGTAATGCGCACGCCGAGCAACTGGCCGATGCGGAACGTCACGAGCGTCTGACGTGTGCCCGTTCCGCGTTTTTGCGCGACGCCGGCCGCTTCCGTGGCCTTGCGGTAGAGATCGCGATGACCCGCCGCGAGCGATGCAACGCGCGCATGCGCGTAAAGCGCATCGGCGTTCACGAGCAGGACGCCGCTGGCACCCTCGGCACCCTCCGCTGCGAGATAGCCCGAGAACAGCGAGCGATGCGCGTTGCCGTAACTCGGCATCGGCAGCAGTTCGTCATCGCGGCAGGCGACGATGCTCGCCACTTCGTCGACGAGCAAGCCGAAATACAGATCGTCGCGGTGCAGTATGACGATGCGCCGCTCGTCGGCCGACGTCGTGTCTTCCGGCGCGCGCGAGAAACCGAGGAAGTTGCCGAAATCGAGCACGGGCACGGTCGCGCCGCGCAGATTGAGCATGCCGATGCACACGTCGTCGGCGAGCGGCGAATGCTGGAGCGCGGGCACGCGAATGATTTCCTGGATCGCGCCCATTGGCAGCGCGAGCGCGGTGCCGCCCACCTTGAACGACACGTTCTGGCGACGCTGCCCCTGCTGGGCCCGGCGCGCGGTCGAGCGCGCGGCGGGTTCGGCCAGATGCGGGACGTCGCGCAAACGCAGCAGCGCATCGGCGGACAACACCTGCAAAATGCGCTCGCCGCCGTCGAGCTTGAGCACCGAGCCGATCGCCGACGGCGCGCTGCCCTCGGCCATCGCGATCTCGATGACCTGATCCTTCGGCACGCGCAGGATCTCGCCCGTGGCGTCGAATTGCAGACCGACACGTCCCGCCGCCGCCTCGACAATCGCGATCTTGCGCGCCCCCGCGACGCCTTCGTCGCGCAGATTGAGCAACTGGCACAGATCCACCACGGGAATCAGCGTGCCGCGCAGATTGAACAGGCCGAGCAGATACGACGGCGCGAGCGGCACCGGCGTGAGCGCTTCGGGATGATTGACCACTTCCTGGAGCGCCGACACCGGCAACGCGAGTTCCGTGCCCGCGAGGTGAAACGATCCATACAGCTCCAGCTTGCCACCCGCGGCCAGCGCACGATGATTCATCGCGAAGCTCCTTGATTCGTTATCCGAACGAATTGATCAGGCGCGCATCGTGCGTCACGACGCCCGCGCGAAATGACGCACGGCGTAGTGATGCTGTCCGCAATCGATGGTGAGCTGACGCCCGCACTCGCCGCCCACATCGACGTGCACCACGCGCACGCGCGCGCCGGCCAGCAACTGCTGCGCCATGCGCACGTTCAGATCGCCGATCGGCTCGTGGATCGTCGTGCGGTGATGCATCATGTTCGCGCCGCCCGCGAGCACCGCTTCGATTTCGCCGTCCGGCGCCGCGTCGGCGCCCATCATCGAGATCAGCGCCGGCAGGGCCTCGATCACGTATTTCGCGCCGTTGCCCGTCTGCGCGGCGCCAGGCGCACGCGCGCTGCCCACCGGTTGCGGCAGCAGACAATGCGCCAGCCCATAGGTGCCGCGCGCGCGCCACAACAGGCCGATGCCCACGCACGAACCCAGCGTCGCGCGAAGGATTTTCGCGTCGTCCGCGCTGCCTACCGCGATCTCGCACATCCGCACCTGCACGTCACGCGTGCTCATGGTCGCGTTCCTCGTTGTGTCTTCCGTTGCGGTAGATGAGCGGCTGCTCGAAGGTGAAGTCCGTCGCCATGCGGCTCAGCGATTCCGATTCACCCACGATCAGCACGGCGTCGGGCTTCATCGCGCGGCGCACGTTGGCGAGCACCGCCTGCTGGCCGTCCTGATCGAAATAGATCAGCACGTTGCGCAGCAGCACGAGATCGAACTGCCCGAAGTCGCGCGGCAACGCATAGAGATTGTGCTGCCGGAACGTGACGTTCGCGCGCAGCGCGTCGTTCACACTCGCCCATTCGCCGTCGCTGCGCAGATACTTCTGCGCGAGCGCGGGATGATGCAGGCGCAGGCCTTCGAGACTGCGCCCCTGATAACGGCCCGCGCGCGCGGTGGCGAGAATGCCGTCCGAAATATCGGTGCCGACGATGGTGTAGCGAAACGACGGCTGGCGCGCGCGAAACTCCTCGCACAGCATGGCCGTCGACCACGCTTCCTCGCCGCTCGACGCCGCCGCCGACCACACGCGCAACGGCGCGCCCGTCTCCAGCGAATGCCAGTACGGCAAGAACGCTTCGGACAGATACTCCCAGATACGCGGCGTGCGAAAGAACGAGGTTTCGTTCGTCGTCACGAGATCGATGAAGTCGCGCACTTCCTCCACGTTGGTGTCGAGCACCTGAAGATAGTCGCGATAATCGGGCAGCCCCAGCGCCATCACGCGGCGGCGCAAACGGCCCTTGAGCATGGTCCATTTGCGCTCGTTCATGGCGATGCCGGTATGCCGCCTCACCTGCTCGAACAACGCACGCTGCACCGATGCTTCGGCATCCTTATCGATGTCCACTACTCTCTCCTGATCGTCAGACGACGAAGCGTGCGACCGTCGTGTCGAGTCCTTCCGCGCCGCCCCTGAGCGAGGCCGCCGCGCGCGCGATGGTGTCGCACGCGCCCGCGGACTTCTCGGTCTCTTCCGCGACCTGCTGGATCGCGGCGGCCACTTCGCGCGCGGCGATCAATTGCTCGTCCGCACCGCAGGAGATTTCGGAAATGGCCTGCGTCGTGCGGCTCACACCCGAGAGAATACGCTCGAACGCCTCGCCGGCCTGCTTCGAGATTTCGCTGCCCTGCGCGACGCGCTTGACCGACTCGTTGATCAGCTTGGAGATTTCCTTGGTGGCTTGCGACGAACGCTCCGCGAGCTTGCGCACTTCGTCGGCGACCACCGAAAAGCCGAGCCCGTGCTCGCCCGCGCGCGCGGCCTCGATTGCCGCATTGAAGGCGAGCAGATTGGTCTGGCTGGCGATCTCGCCGATCACCTTGATGATCTCGCCGATATCCTCCGACGAGCGGTTGATGAGTTCCATCGATTCGATCGAGCGGCCCACCGCTTTCGCGCCGCGCTCGGCTTCCTGCTGCGTGTCCTTGGCGAGCTGGTCCGCACCGCGCGAGTTGTCGGCGATCGAGTTGATCGATGCGGTCAGTTCCTCGATCGACGCGTTCATTTCCTCGACCGTCGCGCCGAGCAGTTGCGCGCCGCCCGCGACGGTATCCGCGCGCGCCGCGATGTCCTGCGACGAATCCTTGAACGTGCCCGCCGATTCCACCACCTTGCCGATCACGCCGGAGAGGTCGCTCATCATGCTCTTGATGCCGGCTGCGAGCTGATCGATGGGATCGTCGCCGGCCACTTCCACCTTGCCCGTGAGGTCGCCCGCCGCCGCATTGCGCACCACCTCGAGCAGCGTTTCCACCTTGCGCTGATCGCTTTCGGCGCGGTGCTTCACGCTCTCTTCGAGCTCGACTTGCGCGCTCACGTCATTGGCGAATTTGATGACCTTGTAGAGACGGCCATTGACGTCGAAGATCGGGTTGTAGGTCGCCTGAATCCACACCACGCGCCCGCCTTTGCCAATGCGCTTGTAACGACCCGCATCGAATTCGCCGCGATTGAGCTTGGCCCAGAACTCGGTATATTCCGCGCTGCATGCGTACAGTTCGTCGCAGAACATGCGGTGATGCTTGCCCTGAATTTCTTCGAGCCGATAACCGAGCGTGTCGAGAAAATTCTGGTTCGCCTGCAACACGATGCCCTGCGTGTCGAATTCGATCACGGCCTGCGCCTTGTCGATGGCGCGCAAACGGCCTTCGTATTCCGCGTGCTGCTGCTTGATCGCGGTAATGTCGGTCGCGAACTTGATGACCTTATAGGGACGGCCGTCTTCGCCGAACACCGGGTTATACGACGCGTTGATCCAGATTTCGCGGCCGTCGCGGCCAAGACGTCGGTATTCGCCGCGATCGAATTCGCCGCGGCCGAGGCGCTCCCAGAAGAGTCGATACGGTTCGCTGCGCGCGTACTCGGGCTCGCAGAACATTCGATGATGCTTGCCCCGCACTTCATCGAGCGTATAGCCAACGGTTGCGAGAAAGTTCTCGTTAGCATGCAGGATGATGCCTTGCAGATCGAATTCGATCACGGCCTGCACGCGATTGAGCGCAGCGGTGACCGCGCTCAGCTCGATGAGTTCGAGCTGACGCTCGGGCGTCGAATGTTCCATTGTTATTTCCCTCGTGGTCATGGCGCGCAACTCGCAATCTGCATGCAAATCGCAAGCTTTCTCTCAGTGGCTTTTGTCGACGTTTTAAAACGCCAGTGCATTTTAGGTCTTGCAAAAAGGACCGATTGGAAACGGTCCGGCCTACTTGCGCTATAACGGCGCCCGGTCTGACGCCTTGACTAAGGGTTTTCGCCAGGGCAAACGTTTGTATTCGTGAATTTTTTAGGGCGCCATTGGGAATTTTTTGCCGCCTTACGCGTACCCGATCGAACTTTGCATGAGGTGCGAATAATAGGGGAAACGAATCATGCTTTGCAAATACTTTTTATGTTGTTAATGAGAACCTGACAGAGTAGTTTGAATAAAAAAAGCGCGCTGAAATAAGCGCGCTTTTTTATGCTAATTACCTGAAGAAAGCATTACCGGGCAGCAAAACTCACATAAGGTCCGGTGACATTCGCGCCCGCGCGCGTGCCTTCGATGCCGTACCAGACACGTTGGCCATAGAAGAACGGCATGCCGAGATCGAGCGTCTGTCCGAGGAATGAGCCGAGCGTGCTGAACGCCGTGTAACGCGTGGCGAGCAGCGCGCGCGCATTGCCGATACCGATGCTGGCCGTCGCGGCCGCGCCCGTGGTGTCGGAGAGCGCGAGCGCGCGCTGGATCGCCGAAACCGGCGCGTAAAAGCCCTGATATTGCGGCAGCGCCCAGTCCTCGAAGCCCAGCGTGTTCGAACCCGAATCGATGAACGCGGGCACGGCCGCGCCGCCCGCGACGCTGCCGCTGAAATTGCCCCAGCGGTCGGTCGCGAGGATCGTCGTGCCCGCGCCCGGCAACGCGTTATTCGACTGGGTGCCGACGCCGAAGATCACCGTGCCGGACGACGTCAGCGCGCCCGTCGCGTCGATCGCGGGCATATCGACGATCAGGCCGTTGTTGTCGATCGGGAACAGCGCGACGGGATTGGTGACCTGGTTCGCGAGCGGCATGGCGATGGGCGTCGCCGGCGCGGCATCCGCGTAGTAATAGCCGGCCTGCGCCGAACTCGCGCACGCCGCGCCGCAGTCGTTGCGCGCGACGCCCACGCCAAGAATGCCGTTCACGCCGCCGAGCGACCCGGTCGTGTTGAGCGAATCGTTATAGACGCACGACGAAGGCGCGCTCGACACGATGGCCGGATCGCCGATCACCTGGATCGGCGCCGAGGCGGCGATTTCGCGCGAGAGCTTCACGTCGGCGCTACGCAGGCTGCCCCACGTATAACCCGAGCCGAACATGCCGCACGCGGCGACGTTCGTGCCGCTCGCGGCGTCGCGCTGGATCGGCAGCGCGGCGAGCGTGGCCGGCGGAATCGCGGATGCATAGAGGCGCAGGCCGAACGAGCCGGTGTCGAGCAGCACGTTGTCGATCGTCGCGCAGTTCTTCTGGCCGCTGCTGCCGGGCTGGCAGACGGTCACGCTCACGAGCGGGACATTGCGCACGCTGCTCGCCGACGAAACGCTCACCGCGACGGTGTTGCCGATGTCGGCGGTTGCGCCGCCGTCGGGCGCGCCGCCGTCGCTGCTGCCGCCGCCCGGAGCGCCGCTGCCGGACGTGTCGCCGACCGAAGTGCCCGAGCCCGATGATCCCGACGAGCCCGATGAATCGGTGCCGCCCGAACTCTGGCCGCCCGACGCCGAACCGCCATCGCCCGCGTTGCCCGAAGGCGTGGTCGATCCCGAACCGGCCTTGCCGCCAGCCGAACCGTTATTGCCTGAGCTGCTGTTATTCGGCGGGTTATTCGTCGCGCTCGTCGCGCTGCCCGAACCCGATTTGCCCCCGTTCGTTCCCGAACCCGATGCGCCGCCACTCGACGGCGCGCTGCCGTTGGACACCGCCGCCTGGCCCGGCGCGCCATCGCCCTCGTCGCCGCCCCCACCGCCTCCGCACGCCACGAGCGCCACGCTTAGCGCGAGTGCCGAAGCCAGAATGATCTTGTTCATCGTCTCGCTCCGTTCACTGAATCTGATCCGCGCTCATGCCTTGCGGCAGCGCCTTCGGCAGCCACGCGCGCCCCGTCAGCGCCCCCATGTGGCCGCCCGACTCGACGGCCAGATCGGGGCCGTGCATCGAGACCGGGCCGTGGCCGCCGCCGCGCGCCGCACGCGCTTCGGCAAGACCTTTTTGCCACGCCGGAAAGTAATTGCCGAGCAGCGTTTCGAGCGAGCCGACGCGCGGACCGCGCCACGACACCGCGAACACGGTACCGGCGCTATCGAGATACTCATGAATCACGGTGCCGTTAGCGAGCGTGGCCGTGGTCACCGTGTAGGACGCGGCGACGCCATTGGCTGCCGTCATCGTGCGGATGCCCGGCATGCGTGGCGCCGACGGATAAGTCGGCGCGCCACCCAAACCGGCCCATGCGGGCGCTGCGCTCACGACGGCGCACGCCGCCGCGCCCATCAGAATTTTCCTCATCTTTGTAGTCCTTATTAATTTTCAAGGATGGCGCCGCGCCGATCACGCGGCGGTCGGCCAGTCTAAGTGGCGCATGCGCGTGTACCGCGCGCGGCGAATCGAAATGACTATTCGACTTTTTCGCGGTCGCGCGCGGCGCCGATGGCGAATTCCGCGCAAGCCCGAACGCACGGGCGAGCGCGAAACAACGGCATGGGTAGACAGAGGATCGATTCGAGCGGCGATCGGGACAGATGCGCGCACATTGCGCGGCACATCTTGACCGGACAAGACGTCGAGGATTTCAGATCATTCTGGGGGACATCCGGCTTTTTCTATTCAATCCGAAAGCCAGAATCAGGCCTGACATCGCTCAACAGGCACTTGTCTCAAATATCCAAATATTACCGACGCGCAGCTTACGGCAAACACACGCGCCGCGCACGAACCGCGCAAGAAGCGACTGAAGACCGCCGATACGACCACGAAGCCGCAGCTTGTGCTCCGAACGGCGCGAGCGTCCGAGGTGCGTACCGGACGCCGTCACCGAGTTGTAACAACTCGAAAAAACAGTACAACTCGCGTAATTGCATTGAACCCCGCCTTGTCATAGCGTTTCATCATGCGCGGGCTGACCGGCCCGGGACCATCCGTACTGGAGATCGTTGTGAGAAGGTCGAAATTCATTCTCGGGGCTGCCGTGGCCGCCATCGCCTGCGTGAGCGGCGCGGCGAACGCGGCGCGCGTCGGCGTGTTCATCGGCGGCGGCGTGCCGTACTACTACCCCGTCGCGCCCGTGCCCTACTACTGGGGGCCGCCGCCCGTCATCGTCACCCCGCCGCCCCCGCCGCCGCCCGACTACGTCGAGCAGGGCCAGGCCGGCGACCCGGACGCGGTCTACCAGCAAGGGCCCGCCAACGGCCCGAACGGCGTCGCCGCCAGCCAGAACGGCGACACCTGGTACTACTGCGACGCCTCCAAGACCTACTACCCGTACGTGAAGCAATGCGCGTCGGGCTGGCGCTCGGTGCCCGCCCAGGCGGCCCCTTCGAACTAACCGACCAGACGAGCTGCACATGAAATCGACTTATCTCGCGGTGCTTGCCGCGGCGGGGCTCCTGAGCGCGTGCGCCGTGGTGCCGACCGGCCCGAGCGTGATGGCGCTGCCCGGCACCGGCAAGACCTTCGACCAGTTCCGCAACGACGACTACAACTGCCGCCAGTTCGCCTTCCAGCAGGTCGGCGGCGGCGCCACCAACCAGGCCGCAACAAATGCGGGCGTGGGCAGCGCCGTGGTCGGCACCGCACTCGGCGCGGCAGCCGGCGCCGCGTTCGGCGGCGGCCAGGGCGCGGCCATCGGCGCGGGCGCGGGCCTGCTCGCGGGCAGCGCGGTCGGCATGGGCAACGTGCAAGGCTCGGCTTACGACGTGCAACGCCGTTACGACTACGCGTATCTGCAGTGCATGTACGGCAACGGCAACCGCATTCCGGTCGCGGGCCGCATGCAGACGCAGCAGCCGTATCAGACGCAACCGCAGCAGCGTTATCTGCCGCCGCCGCCGCCGGGATCGCCGCCGCCTCCGGACGCCGGCTCGTACTGAGCTTCGCCATCGCGCTCACGGGCGCATCGGCGGCACCAAAGAAAACGCGCCCATCCGGGCGCGTTTTTTATCGGCATCACGTTCATCGATGCACGCAGTGAGCGCTCATTTCCGTTTCGCCATCGCACCCATCGCGCCCGTTGAGCCGGCATCCGCATAGAAGCCCGGCATCGTGCTGGTCCATCCGCTTTGCGCAGCCGCGTTCAGCGACGCGAGACTCACCTGCTGCATCGCGCCCGTTTGCGGATCGATCAGCGTCATCTCCTTCGATCCCGTTGCCGCCTTGAGCTTGCCGTCGGGCGCGTCCTGATCCTCGAGCAAAGGTTGCAGCACCGGCGCGAGCGACTTGAGCAACTGCACCGAGAGCGCGCTCGTGAACGTGTAGCGCGCCGCATACGGCTCGTGCACCCACGCGGTCAGCGTGCCATAAAAGCGATTGCCGATCACGAACACGAACGTGGCGCTGCGGTTCACCTTGCGCGACTCGATCAGCCGCGCGCCCGGCGCATAGACATTGAAACGCTGATCGCCGGTGCCGGTCTTGCCGTAGACGTCCAGCTTCTTGCCGTCGGGGAAGGTCATGCCGTCGGCGAGACGCTTGGCCGTGCCGCCCTCCACCACCGACGTCAGCAGCTCGCGCACCACCTTCGAAATATCCGGCGAGATGAGCGGCTGCGGCGCGGTGGCGGCATGCACGAAGCGCGTCTCGTACGGCGTGCCGCGCGCGAAGTCGAGCGATTCGAAGCTGTGCGTCGGCAGCTTCTGGCCATCGCTCGACACGAGGCCGATCAGATACGCGAGCGCCGACGGCCGGTCGCCCGACGCGCCGATCGCCGCGCCATACGAAGGCGTGATGTTGTCGAACGGATAGCCGAGCGCGCGCCACGACTTGCCGATCGCGTCGTATGCGCGCAGTTCGATCATGTGGCGGATACGGCGATCCTGCGTCGCGTGATACTTCGTCTTGAACAGCCACTTATAGGTATAGAGACGCGTATCGCGGCTCGCCTGCTGAACCTGCGCGAGCGTCGCGTCGGGATGCGAGCGCAGATACAGCAGCAGCCACAGTTCGAGCGGATGAATGCCCGCGATATAGCCGCGATCGTTGAGGTTGAATTTGTCGATCGCGTACTTGTCGTAGTACTTCGCGAGCTCTTCGTCGTCGAGCCACTGGAACTTCGTGTTCTTCAGTTGCGCGCGCATCTGCGTATCGAACCACGCGAGCGAGCCGTCCGGATTCGCGCTGCGCAGCACGGTCGCGATCCGCGCCGGTCCCTTGCGCGTGTGTTGCAGCAGGATCTGGATCGCTTCGTCGTTGCTCTTGCCTTGATAGCGCGCGTAGAAGCGCTTCATGTAGACCTGGCTTTCGCCGTCGGCAAACTGCGTGAGAAAGCGGTTGCGCACGGCCGGATCGTCGAGCCACGTGGCGGGCGGCCCGGACGTCTGGATCATCTCGTAGTGGACGATGTCGCGCATGAGCCGCACGAACACGAGATTCACCGAATGCTGGAACGCGCGGTGCAGAGTGAGAATCGACCCGTTGTCGCTCGACTCGAAGTTATTGAAGCTCTGCGCGCCGCCGCCCGTGTAGAAGGTTTCGCCCGGGCTCGCCGAGTATTTGCGCTCCACGGCCGCTTCGAGCATCGAGGGCAGCGAGCGGTCCGAGGTCTTCGACAGATAGTCGATCGCCCAGCGCGTGAGCGCATCGCTCGGGTCCACCTGCGGCAGTTCCGCGCGCAGCGTCTTCGCATCCTGGTCGGCGTATTTCGTGTGCAGCGCGCTCACGATCTGCAGATACGTGATGATGGTGCGCAGCTTCGCCGTCGAGCCCAGATTCAGGCGCGCGCCCGAATTGATATCGAAGGGCTGGTTCACGCTGTCGGTCTGCACGCGCACGAGATTTTCGCCGCCGCGCCGCTCGAACAACGTGAAGCTGTACGCGATCTTCGACGGATCGTCGGCAGGGCGCAGCATCTCGAAGCCCACGAGTCCCGCCGCGCGCGCGCCGTCCTTCGTCGCGGCATCGGCGAGCCGGTCGCTCACCGCCTGCTGCACGCCGTCGTCGAGCGTGGCGGTCGCGGTCAGGTCGAGGCGGTCGAGGTCGTAAAGCGTCTTCAGACCGAGCGCCTGCATCAGTTGCGTGCGCAACGTGAGCACCGCCTTGCGGTCCACGTACGACACGGCCGGGCGCGGCGCGGGCTTCGAGCGGTCGAGCGTCAGTTGCGTGGCGAGCGCGGCGTCGCGCAATTGCGGCGTGATCACGCCGCCGTTCGCGAGCAGGCGCAGATAGCTGTCGGTGAGCTTCGCGAGCGCTTCGTTGTTCTTTTGCAGGAAATACGAAGGCGCGCGCTGCGCGATCAGCAAGGACAGCACCTGGCGAAACGCGAGCGCCTGTTCGTCGAGCGTCGCGCTCGACACCGGCGCGCGCAGCACGCGGTTCACGTCGCGGAAATCGCGCCCGTACCAAGCCGCGAGCCCGTCGCCAATCCCGTTGACTTCGCCGATGCCCGCCTTCGCCGACAGCGGCACGGAATTCAGGTAATGAACGAGAATCTGCTGACGCGCGGGCATGGTCTGCGGCCCGTCGAGATACGCGCGCACGGAGGCCGACGCGATCTGGCGCAGTTTCTCCGGCGGCGTGGACGTGCGCCCGCCGGTGGAATGGCGAAACTTCTCGATCTGCGTGGCGAGCGTGCTGCCGCCCGGCGTCTGCTGATGGCGGTTCACGAGGCGCGCGCCCTGATCGATCAGCGCGTGGCTGAAACGGCCCCAGTCGATGGCCGGATTGCGGTTCGGCTGATCGGCGGCGAGCAGGTATTTGTCTTCGATAAACAGCAGCGAGTCGCGCACGAGCGGCGGCACGGCGTCGAAACTTTCATAGGCGCGCTGCGGATAGCGCGTGTGGAACAGCGTCGCGCCATTCGCGTCGCGCAGCGCGATGCCGGCCTGGTCCTTCTCCTCGAACGGGATGAAAAGACCCTGATCGGCCAGCGAAATCATGCGTTCCGAATCACGGGCCTGCGAAGCAACCGCGAAGCCGCGCTGCGCAAGACGGTCGGTGAACATCGGCAGTTGGGCGTAGCCGAGCCGCGTGTCGTAAGGACCGTTCGTGGTGGGAAAGCGGATGCTGTGACTCGGCCCGTTTTCGACGGTGAAGCCGATGTCGCGTGTGAGTTCGGAGAGATAGCGCGCCTGCAATCGCGAGGTGTCGATTTCGATCTGTACGATGCGCGCGAGGATCACGATCGCCGCCAGCAGCGCGACGATGACACCCCACTTGATCCACCGCCAGACCGAGCCGGTACCGGTGGCACGAACAGGAAAACGGATCGACGGGCGGCTCATGGTTATTCTCCCTGACGTCGCGTCAGATCGCGGAGTGCACCTGTCGAATAGTCTATCTCGCCGCGATCAAACGTGTGCGTCTGTGTCGCGCGACGGGCGCGCAAGTCGCGTCTGTGCAACACACGTGCCCGCTTGTTCCGCGATGCGCCCGCTTTCCGTCACGCATCGCGCGTTTTTTCACGCGCTGCGTTGCCTTGCGCGCGGCGGCACGCGACGTGCTGCCGATATAATCTTTGGCTCATTTTTTCCGGCGCGCCGCCGCGCGGCTCGCAAGGGCTTCCCCTGACTTCGCGCCGGTCGCCCACACGGTTAACTGGTTAACAGGAGCAATATGAAGCAGCTCGTCGTGCCCCTCGCCCTTTCGCTCACGCTTGGCGCCTGCGCCTGGTTCCAGAGCAATCCGGATTCCGGCCAGCCCGTTATCGATTCCACGACCAACCGCTCGGTGCGGGACGTGATCTCCTGCCTGACGGTGGAAGCGACGCGGCACGGATCGAGCTTCAACACGACGTCGCTGCCGCAAGGCGAAATGCTCGATTTCGGCGACTCGAACGTGATCAAGGTGCGCGCCGACAACGGCACGACCACCTATCGTTTCTACGCGGGCAAGCGCCACGCGAAGAATTTCTGGATTGAGGGCGCGAGCAAAACCTGCGCACCATGATTCCGGAATCGCGGTCCGCGCTGCGGAACACCAGGCGGACATTCCGGCTGTCGATGCAGCCCGCATTAACACCTGCTTACTGGCGTAACCCGGTGTAGTACCGCGACACAATTGAGCGGACGGTTTTAAGAATCGTTTAAGTCTTCGTCCGCATCATCGCGTCACCAGAAAGACAACGAAGCAGGAGGTGCCCGTGTACTGGACCAGTTCGAAGAATCAGGCAGCAAGCAACGAGCAACCGGCGAAGCCCGCGAAACGCACGATCCTGCGCCGCTTGTTGAGCCATCATGAGCTCGCCACGCTGCTGCTGTTGCTGCACGCGCCCATCGACGCGCACGCCAAGCCCGAGATCGCCATGCTCCAGGAAGCGGGTCTCGTGGAGCAGGTGCCCGGCGACGTCGACGTGGGCGCCACGAAGATCCGCCTGACGAACGAAGGCAATGCGGTCCTGCAAGGACTCGGCCTCGCGCGCTGAAGCGGCGCACAGATTCCGCGTCGGTCCCGCACAGCCGGACCGCGCAAACAAAAAGGCGGCACGCATGACGTGCCGCCTTTTTTTTGCCCGCCGCGTTCGCGACGGCGCGTTCGCGAAGATCAGGCCGCCTCGCGCTGCAGCGGTGCAGCGTCGTCCTGCAGACGCAACAGGCGGTAACCGCTCTTGTAGACCGGCTGCAGCCGGTAGCCGTTGTGCTGTTCGATGTCGAGCAGCACGCGCAGCCGCGAAACGTGGCTGTCGATGGTGCGCGTGAGCGTCTGCAACTCGCGGCCCCAGACCATCGCGTAAATATGATCGCGCGACAGCACGCGCCCGACGTTCGCGAAGAACAGCGAAGCGAGCCGATACTGCGTGCCCGACAGCTCCACGCTCTTGCCGCGCACCGTGACCGCCTGACGGCGCATGTCGAAGCGATAGGCGCCGGCGTCGAGCGTCACGTTGTCGAAGCGATCGGGAAACGCGCGCCGCAGCAGCGCGTTCACGCGCGCGCGAAACACCGACGGACACACCGGCAGGCTCACGTAGTCGTCGGCGCCCACGGAAAAGGCGCGCAGCACGCTGTCGTCCGACGTGTCTTCGGACGCGAACAGCACCGGAATCTGATTGCCGTTGATCGCACGCACCGTTTTCAGCAGCTCCGCGCCCGAGAGCCGCGTGCCCTGCCAGTCGAGCACCAGCATGTCGACCGTGGAGGCGGCGAGCGCCTTGGCCAGCGAGATGCCGTCGCTGAACGGCATGCAGGCATGCCCGCATTGGCCGAGCACCCGCTCGATCTGCGCGCGCTGGACGGGGTCGCGCTGGAGAATCGCGATACGCATGAAGACACCTCTCTATGTCAGACAACCTGGCGGCAATTCTGTGGAGAATTGCAAAGGCCGCCCATCAGATCAGTCCGAATTGCGCAACAGTGCGCCGCATTCCTACGGCGACTCCACCAAACCTGACAGGAATCCTCCAGAAGCCGATGCCGGGCGCATCGTCGGCTTACTGTAAAATCGCGGATTGGTCAGCGTCGGCGCGTGCCCTACCCGGAACCGCGCGCCGTTCCCCGTGCCTACCAGGCCTCGATCCGCACCCGCGATCCGCGCCCGACCACCGCCGCCCGCCGCGCCACCCGCGCGCCTGCCGGTGAAGCCAATAGACGTGCCGTCCCACGGCTCATAACAACTTCTCGGTTTTCGGACATGCAAGCTACGGATCTGGGCGCTCAGGCGAGCGCACCGGCGCGCGCGCTCACGCGCAGCGACTACAAGACGCTCGGCCTCGCCGCCCTCGGCGGCGCGCTCGAGTTCTACGACTTCATCATCTTCGTGTTCTTCGCGCCGGCCATCGGCCAGCTGTTCTTTCCGGCGGCAATTCCCGACTGGCTGCGCCAGTTGCAGACCTTCGGCATCTTCGCGGCGGGCTATCTGGCGCGTCCGCTCGGCGGCATCGTCATGGCGCACTTCGGCGACCTGCTCGGCCGCAAGCGCATGTTCACGCTCTCCGTCCTGCTGATGGCGCTGCCCACGCTCGCGATGGGCTGCCTGCCGACCTACGCGACGATCGGCGTATTCGCACCCGTGTTGCTGCTCGCGCTGCGCGTGCTGCAGGGCGCGGCTGTCGGCGGCGAGGTGCCGGGCGCGTGGGTGTTCGTCTCCGAGCACGTGCCGCGCCGCCATATCGGCTACGCGTGCGGCACGCTCACGGCGGGTTTGACCTTCGGCATCCTGCTCGGCTCGCTGATCGCCGCGGCGGTGAATCACCATTTCGCGCCGTCGGAAATCTCGGCCTGGGCGTGGCGCGTGCCGTTCCTGATCGGCGGCGTGTTCGGGCTGTTCTCGGTGTATCTGCGCCAATGGCTGCACGAAACGCCCGTGTTCGCGGAAATGCAGGCGCGCAAGTCGCTCGCCGACGAAGTCCCGCTCAAGGCCGTGCTTCGCGACCACGGCCGCGCCGTGATCGTGTCGATGCTGCTCACGTGGATGCTGTCGGCCGCCATCGTCGTCGTGATCCTGATGACGCCGCCGCTGCTGCAGAAGCAGTTCCATCTCGACGCCACCACCTCGCTGCTCGCCAACTGCGTCGCCACGCTGTTCCTCACCGTCGGCTGCGTGAGCGCCGGCGCGCTCGCGGACCGCTTCGGCGCGCGCCGCGTGCTGTCGATCGGCGGCGTGGCGCTGGCCATCGCGTACTACACGCTGTTCCGCCAGCTCGCCGTGGACAGCTCGCTGCTGATGCCGCTCTACGCCGTGGCGGGCCTGCTCGTCGGGACGATCGGCGCGGTGCCGTTCGTGATGGTCAACGCCTTCCCGGCCGTGGTGCGCTTCTCGGGCATCTCGTTCTCGTACAACGTCGCCTACGCGGTGTTCGGCGGACTCACGCCGATCGTCGTCGCGCTGATGATGAAGTCGGAGCCGCTCGCGCCGCCGTACTACGTCGCGGCGATCTGCGTGCTGGGCGCGCTGACCACGCTGTTCTTCAAGGACCCGGCGCGCACGCGCTGATCGGTCCCCGAAAGACTGCGCTCACCTGGATGGCGCTGCATCGTTCGCGATGTGGCGCTTTTTTATTGGCGCGCGCGCAGGCGCCGACTTCGCGGGCCTGGAACGTGCGCCCATCTTTCACCTCAACCCGAAACGTCGTCGGCCTCACGCGGCCTATGATGAGTCGCATGAACCCCTCCCATCCGCACTCCGCCCCGCCCGCGCGCTTCACGCCGGCGCTCGCCCGCATCGTCGCCACCGTGAGCGTGGGCTTCGTCGTGACGCAGCTCGACGTCACCATCGTCAATATCGCGCTCGCGCGCATCGCCACGGACCTGCACGCCAATGTCGCGCGGCTGCAATGGATCGTCGATGCCTACACGCTCGCCTTCGCCGTGCTGATGCTGTCCGGCGGCGTGCTCGGCGACCGCTACGGCGCGCGCCGTCTGTACGCGATCGGGCTGGTGGTGTTCGCGCTCGCCTCGCTGGCCTGCGGACTCGCCGCCGATCCGGTCATGCTGATCGCCGCGCGCGCACTGCAAGGCGCGGGCGCGGCCGCGATGCTGCCGAATTCGCTCGCGCTGCTCAACGAGGCCTGCCGCCACGAACGCACGCTGCGGGCGCGCGCCGTGGGCTTCTGGACCGCCGCCGGGGCCATCTCGATCGCCGCCGGGCCGGTCGCGGGCGGCCTGCTGATCGCGGCGTTCGGCTGGCGCAGCATCTTCCTCGTGAATCTGCCGTTGTGCGCGGCCGGGCTCGCCGCCACGCTGCTGTGGATTCCCGCGCCGCGCAAGGCTTCCGCCGCTTCAGCATCTTCCGAAACAGGCACCGCCCAACCCGCCGCCGCGCGCAGCCTCGACTTGCGCGGCCAGTTGCTCGCCGTCGTCGCGCTCACGGCTTTCACGGGCGCGGTAATCGAATGGCGGCCGCTCGGCCTCGCGCACTGGGCGGTGTCGGGCGGCCTCGCGCTCGCGCTGATCGCCGGCGTGGCCTTCGTGATGCTCGAAGCGCGCATCGACTCGCCGATGCTGCCGCTCGGCATGCTGCGCAACCGTAATTTCAGCGCGTCGGTGCTGTTCGGCATCTGCGTGAACTTCACCTATTACGGCACGGTGTTCGTGCTCGCGCTGTTTCTCCAGCATGCGCGCGGTCAGACGCCGCTACAGGCCGGGCTCACGTTCATCCCGCTCACAGGTGGCTTTCTGCTCTCGAATATCGCGAGCGGCCACGTGGTCGCGCGCTTCGGCACGCGTGCGCCGATGATCGGCGGCGCCCTGCTCGCCGGACTCGGCTACGCGCTGCTGATGCCCGTCGACGCAAGCACGCCCTTGCTGGCGATGATGGCCGCCTTCCTGCTGATTCCCTCGGGCATGGGACTCGCCGTGCCGGCCATGACGACGACCGTGCTGTCCTCGGTCGAACCGGCGCGCGCGGGCACGGCGTCGGCGTTGCTGAACACGGCGCGCCAGGCGGGCGGCGCGGTGGGCGTGGCGGCGTTCGGCGCGCTCACGGGCAGCGGCGCGGCGACGGAAGTCGTCAGCGGTCTGCACGCGGACGCGGCGATCTCGGCGATCCTGCTGCTGATTGCGGCGGCGCTCGCGTGCTTCGTGCGGACGGACGCCGCCCACGCGCCGCCCGCCGCCGAGACGGCGCCGCGCATGAAGGCATCGCGCTAAACGAAAGAGAAGGACGTCAACGCGCGCCGCGAAGGCCAAAGCCCGGCGGCGCGCTTGAGACGACATCGAGCATGACGCTTGCGTGACACACCGCGTCGACGCAGCATCGCCCGAACGTGCGGATAAGAAGAGGCGCGCTAGAGCGACGTCTCCTGAATCGCGCCCGAGGCGAGCGCGCGTTCGATGAGCCCTTCGGTCTGCGCTTTGCGGATAGCGTGCGCGATCAACTGCTCGGGCTCCTCGAGTTCGGCCTTGAGCGCGCCGAGCACGCCGGTCGCGTCGAGGATCACCAGCGTTTTGGCCGTATCGGCGGTGCTGATCAGCACGCGGCGCGTGCCGTCGTCGGCGAGGCTCGCGCAGAATTGCCCGGTCTTGCCGCCCACGTTGAAATCGAAATTCTGGATCAAAGCCGGCTCCTTGCGTTCAGGGGATCGGGGATGCGGCGCGGCGCTCAGCCTCGCAGGCCACCGCGCGGCGCGCGCATTCCATCGATGGAAGCACGTCCCGCGCCCGTTACCGTGAGCAGCAAAAATCCGCCGGCAATGGCGACGTTCTTCCAGAAATGCACGGCCGCTTCCTGCTGCTGTGCGGCATTGGTGACATTCCAGAAGTCATGCCCGAGCACGGCCGTGACGACAGCGTACACGGCCAGCAGGAACGCGATGGCGCGCATGCGCACGCCGAAGATCAGGGCGAGCGAGCCGAGCAGTTCGACCGCGATCACCACGGGCGCCGCGACCTGCACGTACGGCACGCCGCGCGAATGCAGATAGCCGATAAAGCCCGCGTAACCCAGCAGTTTCATGGCGCCGCCCCACAAAAACAGGATCGCGAGCAGGATGCGGGCGATGAAAATGATCAGGGAGTCGGCGGGTCGTGTCATGGAAGGCTCCGTTTCGCAATATGGCAGTGACACGTGTACTGTCATACAGTTCCCCGCATACGGGACAGACCCGATACGGCCGGAGCGCCGCAGCGCATCAATTACTTCGGAGTGCCATTCAATTGGCGTAAATCGCCTGACGCTCGCCGCGAATGGAATGCACGTATACCCGCAAGGCGCCGCCGCCGTTGCACCGATTGCAGCGCTGCACTGGCACGCTCAATGCTTGTGGCGAATGCCGTGCCCCCGGTGCGCATCGAGCCAGCGCGCGACGCGCGCCTCGAAACCGCCGCGATGATGGCGCGACGCGGCCCACATGGCGGCGCAGATCAGCACCATCACGGCTGGACCCAGCAGATAAGCGACAACCGTTTCCCTCATGGCCTTCTCCCGCCATGTCAGCACGAAAAGTGAAATTGCATTCTAGGCGATCGCACGCGCAGCGATAAGTGGCTTGCGCGCACACCGCGCGCGCACAAACGCGCGGGATTCACATGATGCCCGCATCGCCGCGTCGACAAAAAAGAATCGCACGCATGCAGCGCCGCCATTACGTCTGAAGTAATCGCGCGACGGCGCGATTTCGTTAGAATCGGCGCCATGAACACGCTCACGTCTGCATTCACGTCGGCGCTCGCCGTACCCGCTTCCGGCGACGCGCGCCGCGGTGTCGGCGAACTGTTGCGCGAATGGCGGCAGCGTCGCCGCATGAGTCAGTTGATGCTCGCCACCGAAGCGGAAATTTCCACGCGCCACCTGAGTTTCGTGGAGTCGGGGCGCGCCACGCCGAGCCGCGAAATGGTGATGCATCTCGCCGAGCGTCTCGACGTGCCGCTGCGCGAACGTAACGCGCTGCTCGTCGCGGCCGGCTACGCACCGCTTTATCGCGAACGCGCGCTCGACGATCCGCAACTCGCGGCCGCGCGCGAGGCCGTCGAACTCGTGCTGCGTGCTCACGCGCCTTATCCGGCCCTCGCGGTCGATCGCCACTGGAATATCGTCGCCGCCAACGACGCGCTCGCGCCGCTGATCGGCGACGCGTCGCCCGCGTTGCTGGCCGCGCCCGTGAATGCGTTGCGCCTCTCGCTGCATCCCGACGGCATCGCCCCGCGCATCCTCAACTGGCACGCCTGGCGCGCGCATCTGCTCGCGCGCCTGCAACGGCAGATCGACGTCAGCGCGGACCCCACGCTCGCCGCGCTGCACGACGAACTCGCCGCCTATCCCGCGCCGCCGCATGCGGGCCACGCGGCCGTCGAACCGGTCCAGCATCCCATCGCGATACCGCTGCGCGTGCAGACGGCGCTCGGCGAACTGGCGTTCTACAGCACCACGACCGTGTTCGGCACGCCCGTGGACATCACGCTTGCCGAACTGGCCATCGAGGCTTTCTTTCCCGCGGATTCCCGTACTGTCCACGCATTGCAGACACAGCGCGATTAACCCCACGGCTTTTCGGCCTCGTACCGATGGCGAAATGATCGTCATTGAGACCACCGTCACGATTGCAGTTGTCATATTTAAAATATCGATGCTTTACGCATCCCCGCGCTTTCCCCGCGCTTCGTTAATTCATTTTTCACGCCGATGTAAATAGCGCGTGACGCTGCGCCGCACGTCGTTCGGGACTTCATTAACATCGCCTTTCATACGCGCCGCACGACGAATCAACTTGTAAACACGGTTTTGACGGCCATCCACCGCCTTTCCTTTCGGCCAAAGCATTCAACACTTTCAATTCAATTCGTTATTCCTTTTAAAATATATCGAAATGATACATAACCTCATTGGCACAAATTGCACACGCACAAATATCGCATCGTGCACAATGCCATCACACACTTCTTTTGATTCAAATCGCGTTGCATTCGCAACGCGTGCATATGGCTACAAGTGTCTATTAACATTTGATGTATTAGATCTACTTGTTAAGTTTCATATTCTCGAATAAGCCTGTCCCCACAGGGTTGTCTGGAGGTGTCATGAGCCATTTTCTGGATCGTCTGCGTTATTTCACCACCGCAAGACCGTCATTCGCAGACGGCCACGGCGCCGTCACAGACGAAGACCGGAAATGGGAGGACGCCTACCGCACGCGCTGGGCGCACGACAAGATCGTGCGCTCCACGCACGGCGTGAACTGCACCGGCTCGTGCTCGTGGAAGATCTACGTGAAAGGCGGCATCGTCGCGTGGGAAACGCAGCAGACCGACTACCCGCGCACGCGCCCCGACATGCCCAATCACGAACCGCGCGGCTGCTCGCGCGGCGCGTCGTATTCCTGGTATCTCTACAGCGCGAACCGTCTGAAGTACCCGCTCGTGCGCAGCGCGCTCGTCAAGCTGTGGCGCGAGAAACGCCGCACGCTCGGCCCCGTGGAAGCGTGGGCCGCCATCGTCGACGACGACACCGCGCGCAAGAGCTATCAATCGCGGCGCGGCCTCGGCGGTTTCGTGCGCGCCGACTGGAGCGAAGTCACCGAGATCGTGGCCGCCGCGAACGTGCATACGGTCAAGCGCCACGGCCCCGACCGCGTGATCGGCTTCTCGCCCATTCCGGCCATGTCGATGGTCTCGTACGCGGCCGGCTCGCGCTACCTTTCGCTGATCGGCGGCGTGTGTCTGTCGTTCTACGACTGGTATTGCGATCTGCCGCCCGCCTCGCCGCAAACCTGGGGCGAGCAGACCGACGTGCCCGAATCGGCAGACTGGTACAACTCCACCTTCATCATGATGTGGGGCTCGAACGTGCCGCAAACGCGCACGCCCGACGCGCACTTCATGGTGGAGGCGCGTTATCGCGGCGCGAAGATCGTGTCGATCTTTCCCGATTACGCGGAAGGCGCGAAGTTCGGCGACATCTGGCTGCATCCGAAGCAGGGCACCGACGCGGCGCTCGCGCTCGCGATGGGCCACGTGATCCTCAAGGAATATCACCTCGCGGGCAAAAGCGCGTATTTCTCCGATTACTGCCGCCGCTTCACCGACATGTCGTGTCTCGTCACGCTCGTCGAGCGCGACGGCCAGTACGTGCCCGACCGCTATCTGCGCGCCTCCGACTTCGCCGACGCGCTCGGCCAGTCCAACAATCCCGACTGGAAGACCGTGGTGATCGACGCCGCGAATGGCGAATTCGCCGTGCCGGCCGGATCGGCGGGCTTCCGCTGGGGCCAGCAGGTCGGCGGCGATCTGGGCAAATGGAATTTGCGCGAGGAAAACGCCGAAGGCGAACCGCTCACGCCCGCGCTCTCGCTCGTCGCCGGACACGACGACGTGGTGGACGTCGCCTTCCCCTACTTCGGCAACGTCGCGCACGCGCACTTCGCGCATACGGAGCACCAGTCGATCCTCTCGCGCCGCGTCGGCGTGCGCCGCGTGGCCACGCGCGAAGGCGAGCGGATCGTCGCCACCGTCTACGATCTGTTCATCGCGAACTACGGGCTCGATCAGGGCCTCGGCGGCAAGGACGTCGCGCAGAGCTACGACGACGACGTGCCCTACACGCCCGCGTGGCAGGAAGCGATCACGGGCGTGAAGCGCGCCGACGTGATCAACGTCGCGCGCCAGTTCGCCGAGAATGCCGACAAGACCGAGGGCAAGTCGATGGTCATCATCGGCGCGGGCATCAATCACTGGTTCCATATGGACATGGCGTACCGCGCGATCATCAACATGCTGGTGATGTGCGGTTGCGTGGGCAAATCGGGCGGCGGCTGGTCGCACTACGTGGGCCAGGAAAAGCTGCGTCCGCAAACCGGCTGGACCGCGCTCGCGTTCGCACTCGACTGGAGCCGTCCGCCACGCCAGATGAACGCCACTTCGTTCTTCTACGCGCACACCGACCAGTGGCGCTACGACCCGATGAATCCGACCGACCTGCTTTCGCCGCTCGCGGACAAATCGACGTATCACGGCGCGCCCATCGACTACAACGTGCGCGCGGAACGCATGGGCTGGCTGCCGTCGGCGCCGCAACTGAAAAGTAATCCGCTCGAACTCGGGCGCTCGATCGGCGACGGCGCGCAAGCGGGCGCACGCGTTGCCGCGAGCCTCAAGGACGGCAGTCTCAAGCTCGCCTGCGAAGATCCCGACGATCCGGATGCGTTCCCGCGCAACCTGTTCGTATGGCGCTCGAATCTGCTCGGCTCGTCGGGCAAGGGCCACGAGTATTTCCTCAAGCATCTGCTCGGCACGACCAACGGCGTGCAGGGCGAGGAAATGTCGAAGCAAGGCGCGCCGCATCCCGAGGAAATCGTCTGGCACGACGAAGCGCCGCGCGGCAAGCTCGATCTGCTCTGCACGCTCGACTTCCGCATGTCCACGACCTGCATGTACTCGGACATCGTGCTGCCCACGGCCACGTGGTACGAGAAGGACGACATGAACACGTCGGACATGCATCCGTTCATTCATCCGCTCTCGGCCGCCGTCGATCCTTCGTGGCAGGCGAAAAACGACTGGGAAATCTTCAAGAGCATCGCGAAGCGCTTCTCCGAACTGAGCGTCGGGCATCTGGGCGTGGAGCGCGACGTGGTGCTTTCGCCGATCGCGCACGACGCGCCCGGCGAACTCGCGCAGCCGTTCGGCGTGGCCGACTGGAAGCGCGGCGAATGCGAGCCGATACCCGGCAAGACCATGCCGACCGTGGCCGTGGTCGAGCGCAATTATCCCGAGACGTATCACCGTTTCACGTCGCTCGGCCCGCTCATGGACACGCTCGGCAACGGCGGCAAGGGCATCAGCTGGAACACGCAGGACGAAGTGAAGGCGCTCGGCGATCTCAACTATCGCTACGCGAACGAGCCCGCATTCGGCGACGCCGCCGGCCGCCCGCGCATCGAATCCGCGATCGACGCCGCCGAAACCATTCTCTCGCTCGCGCCCGAAACCAACGGCGAAGTCTCGGTGAAAGCGTGGGACGCGCTCAGCAAGATCACCGGTATTCAGCACGCGCATTTGTCCGAAGCGCGCGCCGACGAAAAGATCCGCTTTCGCGATATTCAGGCGCAGCCGCGCAAGATCATTTCGTCGCCGACATGGAGCGGCATCGAATCGGAACATGTGTCGTATAACGCCGGTTATACGAACGTGCACGAGCTGATTCCCTGGCGCACGCTCAGCGGCCGGCAGCAGCTTTATCAGGACCACGAGTGGATGCGCGCCTTCGGCGAAGCGCTTTGCGTCTACAAGCCGCCCATCGACACGGGCAGCTACGAAAACATGGTGGGCTCGCGCTCGAACGGCAATCCCGAGATCGCGCTGAACTTCATCACGCCGCACCAGAAGTGGGGCATTCACAGCACGTACACCGACAATCTGCTGATGCTCACGCTCTCGCGCGGCGGCCCGATCGTGTGGATTTCCGAGCAGGACGCGCAGCAGATCGGCGTGGTCGATAACGACTGGATCGAGTGCTACAACTCGAACGGCGCCTTGTGCGCGCGCGCCGTGGTGAGTCAACGCATTCCGCGCGGCATGGTGATGATGTATCACGCGCAGGAAAAGATCGTGAATACGCCGGGCTCGGAAATCACCGGCACGCGCGGCGGTATTCACAACTCGGTCACGCGCATTTCGCTCAAGCCCACGCACATGATCGGCGGCTACGCGCAACTCGCTTACGGCTTCAATTACTACGGCACGGTCGGCTCCAATCGCGACGAGTTTCTCATCGTCCGCAAAATGAAGAACGTCGATTGGCTCGATGGCGAAGAAACGCCCGTGGGCGCATTGCCGCCCGTCGTTCGCGAAGGAGAAACGTCATGAAGGTGCGCGCGCAGATCGCCATGGTGCTGAACCTCGATAAATGCATCGGCTGCCATACGTGTTCGGTCACCTGCAAGAACGTCTGGACGAGCCGCGAAGGCATGGAATACGCGTGGTTCAACAATGTCGAAACGAAGCCGGGCATCGGCTATCCGAAGGATTGGGAAAATCAGGAGCGTTGGCGCGGCGGCTGGGTGCGTAAAGCCGACGGCAAGATCGAGCCGCGTCTGGGCAACAAGTGGCGTTTGCTCGCGCAGATTTTCGCCAATCCGCACCTGCCCGAAATCGACGATTACTACGAGCCGTTCACCTTCGATTACGCGCATTTGCAGGAAGCCGGCAATACGAAGGCGACGCCGGTCGCGCGCCCGCGTTCGCTGGTGAGCGGCGAGCGCATGGAGAAAATCGAATGGGGGCCGAACTGGGAAGAAATTCTCGGCGGCGAATTCGAAAAGCGCGCGAAGGATTACAACTTCGAGAACGTGCAGAAAGAGATTTACGGCCAGTTCGAAAATACTTTCATGATGTATTTGCCGCGCCTGTGCGAGCACTGCCTGAATCCGGCGTGCGTGGCGGCGTGTCCTTCGGGCTCGATCTACAAGCGCGAGGAAGACGGCATCGTGCTGATCGATCAGGACAAGTGCCGTGGCTGGCGCATGTGCGTATCGGGCTGCCCGTACAAGAAGATTTACTACAACTGGAAGAGCGGCAAGGCGGAGAAGTGCATCTTCTGCTATCCGCGCATCGAAGCGGGCCAGCCCACCGTGTGCTCGGAAACCTGCGTGGGCCGCATCCGCTATCTCGGCGTGATGCTCTATGACGCGGACCGCATTCAGGAAGCCGCCAGCGTCGCAAACGAAAAAGATCTGTATCAGGCGCAGCTCGATGTGTTTCTCGATCCGTTCGATCCGCAAGTGATCGCGCAAGCCGAGCGCGACGGCGTGCCCGCCGCGTGGATCGAGGGCGCGCAACGCTCACCGGTCTACAAGATGGCGATCGACTGGCGCATTGCGTTTCCGCTGCATCCCGAGTTCCGCACGCTGCCGATGGTCTGGTACGTGCCGCCGCTTTCGCCGATCAACGCCGCCGCCAATAGCGGCGATCTGGGCATGAACGGCTGGCTGCCCGACGTGCATTCGCTGCGCATTCCGCTGCGTTATCTGGCGAATCTGCTCACGGCTGGCGACGAACAGCCCGTGCAGGTCGCGCTCGAACGTCTGCTCGCTATGCGCGCGTTCATGCGCGCGCGTCACGTCGATCGCGTCGACGCCACGCAGGTGCTCACGCAAGCCGGGCTTTCGCTGTATCAGGTCGAAGAGATGTATCGCTATCTGGCGATTGCGAATTACGAGGACCGTTTCGTGATTCCGACGACGCACCGCGAATACGCGGAAAACGCCTTCGATCTGCACTCGTCGTGCGGCTTCACGTTCGGCAACGGCTGTTCCGATGGACGCAGCGACGCGAGCCTCTTCGCGCCGAAAAGCGGCCATCGCAACATTCCGATTCAGGAGATCTGAGATGTTCGCGCCCCGCCCCAACGGCCTCACATTCAGGCTGCTCGCCGCGTGTCTCGAGTATCCCGACGACACGCTGATTCACTCCGTCGGCGAAGCGCGCGCGTATCTGCAAGGCGAGCGCGCGCTGCGCGGCGAAACGCGCGAGCGTCTGCTGCGCTTCTTCGATTATCTCGGCTCGCGCGATCTGCTTGCGCTACAGGAAAACTACGTGGCGCTATTCGATCGCGGGCGCGCGACCTCGCTGCATCTGTTCGAGCACGTGCATGGCGAATCGCGCGATCGCGGCCAGGCGATGATCGATCTGAAGCAGACCTACGAGCGCCACGGCCTGCTGCTCGGTCCCGAGCAGTTGCCCGATTATCTGCCGGTGTTCCTCGAATATCTATCGCTGCTCGAAGCGAACGAGGCGCGCTCGCTGCTCGGCGAAACCACGGCCATTCTGCAATCGATCACCGCGGAACTGAGCCGCCGCAACAGCCACTACGCGTATGTGACCGGCGCGGTGCTCGCGCTCGGGGGCGACAACGGCGCGGCACAGCCCGACGAAGCCCACGACGACGACGCCAACGCGCCGCACGACCGCGAAGGCTTGAGCGCGCTCGACGCCGCCTGGAGCGAGGAGCCGGTGCGCTTCATGGGCAACACGCAGCCGGGCGTCGCGCCGGTGCAGTTCCACGCACGGCGGCCGCCGCGTTGAGGCACGCCGCAAGAAAGCGGCGCAAATGAGCGGCGCAAGAAAGCGGCGCAAATGAGCGGCGCAAGAAAGCGGCACAAGAGACAGCACTCAACCGCACGACACGTCTCACCTGGAAAGGATCAGTCATGGGCCAATATTTCCATCAGTTCCTGTTCGGCATCTACCCGTACATCTGCCTCGCGGTCCTGCTGTTCGGCTCGCTGGTGCGCTTCGACCGCGAGCAATACACGTGGAAAAGCGACTCGTCGCAACTCCTGCGACGCGGCACGCTGCGGCTTGGAAGCAACCTGTTTCACTGGGGCATTCTCGTCGTGGTGGCCGGTCATTTCGCGGGCTTTCTCGCGCCGCACTGGCTCGTCGCGCCGTTCATCTCCGCGTCGATGCACCAGTTGCTTGCGATGGTCGCGGGCGGCATCGCGGGCGCATTCGCCATCGTCGGGCTCACGCTGCTGATCGCGCGGCGTCTGGGCGACACGCGCATTCGCCGCAACAGCAAGGTGTGGGACATCGTCATCGTGCTGATGCTGTGGGTGCAGCTCGCGCTCGGGCTCATGACCGTCGTGCTGTCCGCACATCACATGGACGGCGCGATGTTCGAACAGCTCACCGATTACGTGAAAGGCGTGGTGACGTTCCAGGGCAATCTCGCGGCGCTGCTCGACGGCGTGCCGCTCGTCTATCAGATGCATATCGCGCTCGGCTTCACGATCTTCCTCGTCTCGCCGTTCACGCGGATGGTGCATATCTGGAGCGGGCTGGCCTCGGTGGCCTATCTGCTGCGTCCGTATCAACTCGTGCGCAAGCGCTGAGCCGATACCCCGCGAACGCCAGGAGGCGAGACCATGAACGCCGATCCGCACACGCTCGACCACGCGCAGGCCGCGCGCGTGAATCACGTGGAAATCGCCGCCGCGGCGATCGAAGAGGAAAGCCGCCATCACGCCGACGACCCGGACCCGCCGCTGGCGGCGCGCCGCGCGCTGGTCGTGCGCGAACTGCTGCGCCAGCGCGCCGTCGAACTCGCGCTGATCGACGCCGACGCCGCCCTCGACGACACCACACTCGACACGCTGCTCGCACGCGAACTGCGCGTGCCCGAGCCGACGCCCGACGATTGCCGCCGCTATTACGCGCAGCACGCCGCGCAGTTCGTGCGCAACGAGATCGTCTACGCGAGCCATATTCTGTTCGCCGTGACGGAGCGCGTGCCGCTCGCGCTGCTGCGCCATCAGGCCGAAGACGCGCTCAACGCGTTGCTGCGCGAACCGCACGCGTTCGAGGCGCGCGCGGGCGAACTGTCGAACTGCCCGTCGGGTGCCGTGGGCGGCAGCCTCGGCCAGCTCACGCGCGGCGACACCGTGCCCGAATTCGAGCAGGCGCTGTTCAACAGTCCCGAACTCGGTTTGCTGCCGCGCCTCGTGCGCACGCGCTTCGGCTTCCACCTCGTGCGTATCGACCGGCGCGTGCCCGGCGAGCCGGTCGCATTCGAAACCGCCGCCGACGACATCGCACGCTTTCTCACCGAACGCGTGCGTCACAAGGCGATTCAGCAATACGTCTCGATCCTCGCATCGGCGGCGACGCTCGAACACGCCGCCGTCGAGGCGGCGACGAGTCCGCTCGTGCAGTAACCCGCCCATGCCCCACCCGCACCACGCGCGACCAGGAAAAACATCATGAATCTGCGCACCGAACCGCCCCCGACCGCCGCCACTCCCCCACGCGTGAGCGGGCAGGCATGGTCCGTTCTGTTCGCGAGCACGCTCGCCTTTCTGGTCTGCTTCGTCGTGTGGATGATGTTCGGCGTGCTCGGCGTGCCGCTGCGCGAAGAGCTCAAGCTCAACAGCACCGAGTTCGGCCTGCTCACGTCCACGCCCGTGCTGACCGGCGCGATCATGCGTCTGCCGCTGGGCGCGTGGACCGACCGCTACGGCGGGCGCATCGTCATGACGATCCTGCTCGTGGTCTGCGCGGTGCCGGTCTATATCGTCAGTTATGCGAGCCAGCTCTGGCAGTTTCTGTTCATCGGCCTCTTTCTCGGCTGCGTGGGCGCGTCGTTCGCGGTCGGCACGCCGTATGTCGCGCGCTTCTTCCCGCCCCAGAAACGCGGCTTCGCGATGGGCTTCTTCGGCGCGGGCACGGCGGGCGCGGCCGTCAACCTGTTCGTCACGCCCACCTTGCAGTCGCTGTACGGATGGCGCTTCGTGCCGCGCATCTACGCCGTCGCGCTGCTCGTGACCGCCGCGATCTTCTGGTTCGCCTCGGCGCGCGATCCGGGCGCGGGCAAGTCGAACGGCTCGCTGCTCGACTCGTTCAAGGTGCTCGCCGATCCGCGCGTCTGGCGCCTGTGCCAGTACTACTCGATCACGTTCGGCGGCTTCACCGCGCTCTCGCTGTGGATTCCGCAGTATCTGAAGGCCGAATACGGCATGTCGCTCGTGATGGCGTCGGCGTTCGCGGCGGGTTTCTCGCTGCCGGGCTCGGTGCTGCGCGCGGTCGGCGGCCTGCTTGCCGACAAACTCGGCGCGCACAACGTCACCTGGTGGGGCTTGTGGGTCGCGTGGATCTGTCTCTTCATCCTCTCGTACCCGGCCACCGACTTCGTGATCCACACCATCGACGGCACCGCCACGCTCCATATCAGCATGCCGCTCGCGGGTTTCGTGGCGCTCACCTTCGTGCTCGGCGCGGTGTTCGCGTTCGGCATGGCGTCCACCTTCAAATATGTCGCCGACGATTTTCCGTCCAACATGGGCGTCGTGACCGGCATCGTCGGACTGGCGGGCGGGCTGGGCGGCTTTCTGCTGCCGATCCTGTTCGGCGCGCTGCTCGACCTGCTCAAGATCCGCTCGAGCTGCTTCATGCTGCTTTACGGCGTCGTCTGGGTCTCGCTGATCCTGCTCTATGTTTCCGAGGTCAAGCGCACCCCGATTCTCGGCGACCGTGCCGTCTGAATCGGCACGGCATCCATAGCCGGCGCCAGATCGTCCGTTGCGCGCCGGCACGCATGCGCCGCCATGCGTTCAATTCCGCATTTCCATGCGATTTACATATTCGTGTAAACCAGCACTGTTACAAAGCGCGTCAACGCGACGCGCATGCCTGCGGCTTGTCACATCTTGACAAGCCTCGTTACACAGGGTCGAAACACTTGTTACAGATTTATCCTCATACGTATTAATCGCTGACTGCGCATTTCTTACCTGTCAACGCAAATCCTTTCAAACCGTTTATTCGGATGACAAGCGTCCGTCCGCGATTTACGATTCGTTGCGCATGCAGCGGTGCCTTCGAGGAATCCCTTATACCACTTGGGTTTACGAGAGATTTCAGACTGCTTCGCGTGCGCTCGGGGTTCCTGGAGGCCGTTGTTTCGGACACCAGAAAGACTTACCGAAAATATTTGTAACAGCCGAATTATTTTTTTGAACAGGGATTGATTTCTGAGATTAGTCCTCATACAATTCGCTTCAACGTGTTACGAGTTGTAACACGTTGTATCAAAGAGTCAGGGCCGACAAAGAGCGG
Source organism: Paraburkholderia tropica (assembly GCF_900109265.1). GTDB lineage: Bacteria > Pseudomonadota > Gammaproteobacteria > Burkholderiales > Burkholderiaceae > Paraburkholderia > Paraburkholderia tropica. Next base: position 454,523 of record NZ_FNZM01000001.1, on the reverse strand, counting down.
GCCGACGACGACCAGAAAAGTTACAACGGCAGCAAATGCCGGGGGGTTTAATCGGGGCTTCGGAAAAGAGAGAAATGGACCGTAGCAGCGAGACGCTGGAATCTATCCGCGAAATTAATTTGTCGTATCTGATGCTCGCACAGCGCATGCTGCGCGAGGACAAACCGGTCGGGATGTTCCGACTGGGTCTGTCGTCGGAACTGGCCGATCTGCTTTCCAATCTGTCTTTGGCACAGATCGTCAAGCTGGCTGCTTCCGACCAGCTTCTTTGCCTTTTCCGCTTCGATGACCATGCCATGTTGTCCGCTCTGACGCAGACTTCGCGGCATGCCAACGTAGCGGCGACTCATGCGGCTATCCTGCTTGCGGGACAGCCCGCCGGGCAATTCGCCTGAGGGGAACGGACATGACGAACCGCCGCAGCCTCACCGAAGATGCCCAGGAAGTGTTTCGCGCGATCGCGCTGATCGAACTGGGCGCGCGCATGCAGGTTCTGGAGAGCGAGCTGTCGCTCTCGCGGGACCGCATGATTCGCCTGTATCGTGAGATCCGCGGCGTATCGCCGCCCAAGGGTATGTTGCCGTTCTCGGCGGACTGGTACATGACGTGGCTGGCGAACATTCATGCTTCGCTGTTCTACAACACGTACCTGTTCCTCAAGAACGAAGCGCGTTGTTCGCATCTCGACGCGCTCACCAAAGGGTTCCGGCTGTATCTGGAACACTGCCGCCACAGCGAGACCGAGCCGGTGCTCGACCTCACGCGTGCGTGGACTCTGGTGCGTTTTTTCGATGCCGATATTCTGCAGATGACGCCTTGCTGCCGTTGTGGCGGTAAGTTCGTCGCGCACCGCCACGACTTGCAGCACAACGTCGTGTGTGGCGCATGCCAGCCGCCTTCGCGCGCTGGCAAGACGAAGAAGGCGGCTGCAGCGCGACGGGGCGCAGAGCAGACCGAGAGCGACCTTCCGGTGGAAACGCCGGATGGCATTGCCGAGGCTGCATAAGCGTAGGAGAGCCAAGATCCGGTCAACCGGACGCAGCAGCACGACTAGACGCGAAACCGTCCGGTGCCCCACGCGGCGCCGGACGGCGAAGCGCATTGCTTCGCCTCAAATCCCCTCAGTTCCCTTAATTCCCCACGAAGGTCTGCCAGACCAGCCACAGGTTCGCCGCCGTGATGATGGCAAACAGCAGCCACGCGATCATGCGCGTGGGCAGCCGGTTCACGAACACGCCCATCAGTGAACGATCGTTCGTCATGCGGATGAGCGGCCAGAGCGCGAACGGCAACTGCAGGCTCAGCACCACCTGGCTTGCGACCAGCAGTTTGCCCACCGCGCCGTTGCCCAGCAGCCACACGCCCGCGAACGCCGGAATCAGCGCGAGCACGCGCGTGATGAGCCGCCGCTGGTAGCACGGAATCTTCATCCGCAAAAAGCCTTCCATGATCACCTGGCCCGCCACGGTGCCGGTGAAGGTCGAGCTTTGCCCCGACGCCAGCAGCGTGATCGCGAACAGCACGGCCGCCGCGCCGCTGCCGACGATAGGCGCGAGCAGCTTGTAGGCGTCCTCGATTTCGGTGACCTGGTTGTGGCCCGTCGCGTGAAACGCCGCGGCCGCGAGAATCAGAATGGCCGCGTTGATCAGCAGCGCGAGCACCAGCGAGACGATGGTGTCGAGCCGCGACAGACCGATCGCCTGACCGATGCTCGCTTCGTCGCGCTTCACGGCGCGCGTCTGCACGATCGACGAATGCAGGTAAAGGTTATGCGGCATCACGGTCGCGCCCAGAATGCCGATCGCGAGATAGAGCGGCTCCTGGCTGGCGATCGCGTGCCACGACGGCACCGCGCCCGCGAACACCGACGGCCAGTGCGGCTTCACGAGCGCGAGTTCGATCACGTAACCGATGCCGATGGTGGCGATCAGCCCCGCCATGATCGCTTCGAGCGTGCGGAAGTTCTTGCCCTTCAGGCCGAGCACGATGACCGTGTCGAACGCGGTGAGCACCACGCCCCACATCAGCGAGCAGCCGAGCAGCAGATGGAACGCGAGCGCGCCGCCGAGCACTTCGGCGAGATCGCAGGCGATGATCGAGAGTTCGGCGAGCACCCACTGGCCGATCGCGACCGGTTTCGAATAGCGCGTGCGCGAGAGTTCGGCGAGATCGCGGCCCGTGACGATGCCGAGCCGCATCGCGAGACATTGCAGCGCCATTGCGGCGATGCTCGACAGCACGACCACGAACAGCAGGTTGTAACCGTAGCGCGAACCGGCCTCGATGTCGGTGGCCCAGTTGCCCGGATCCATGTAACCGATCGAGATCAGCAGGCCTGGGCCCGCGAACTGGAGAAACTTTTTCCAGAACGGCGCAGCCGGCGATACCGCCACGCTGCCCTGCACTTCCGATGGGCAAAACGGCGCCGTCGCCGTTGTGGGTAATTTGAACTCCAACGGTGCGATCCTCGAGGGTGGATTTTTTCGCGGCCCGCAAAACGAGGGGCACGCGATCGGTCCCTCAAGTGTACAGCGTCGGCTCCGGCAATTCGCGCGTGAGCGCGTGGCGGCCAACATCGCGTACGCGATAGTCGAGCGGATCGTGCAGCGTATGCACGCGCGCGTTGCGCCAGAAGCGATCGAATGCGAGCGCGGCGGCCGTGGCGCGCGCGCCGCAGGCGTCGAACAGTTGCTCGCCCGCAGCGAGCGCGGCGCGATGCGCAACGATCTTCGCTTCGGAAACCGCGAGCGAGACTTCGGCGCGCGTGTCCGCGCCGAGCGCGTCGCCTTGCGCCCAGGCGGCGTCGAGCAGCGACGCCGCGCGGTCCGCGAGCAGCGACGCCGAGAGCGCCTGAATGCGCATCTCGCCGAAACGCTGCTGGAGATAGGGATCGTCGGCGGCACGCTGCACGCCCGAATTCACCCACGGACGGCCGTTCGCCAGCACGTACTCGCGCGCCTCTTCGAGCGCGCCTTCCGCGATGCCGACGAACAGGTTCGTCAGCACGAGTTGCGAGACCAGCGTGCGCAGCGAGGCGCGCGGCGTGTCGGGACGCTTGAGCACTTCATGCGCGCGCACTTCGACCGCGTCGAACGACACCGTGCCGCTGTCGGTCTGACGCTGGCCGATCGGGTCCCAGTCGTCGTGCACGGTGATGCCCGCGCGCGTGGTCGGCACCACCGCGAACACGGGCTGGCCGGTCGCCGGATCGTGCGCGCTCACGGTCATCATCTGCGAACCGTAAGTGCCGGAGCAGAAGCCCTTTTTGCCGTGCAGACGCCAGCCGCCCTCGCCGTCCGCCTGCGCGACGAGCCGCGTGTCGAGCGGATTGACCGCGTTGCCCCACCACCAGCGATGCTCGACCGTGCCGCGCAGCCAGTCCGCGCGTTGCGCGGCGCTGCCCCACAGATCGACGCTCACGATCTGCAGAAACTGGAAGCCGAGCAGATGCGCGAGTGCGCTGTCCGCGCGCGCGAGCGTGCGAATCGTTCTGTAGATTTCAGGCCAGCGCGCGCCGTTTTGCGCGCGGGGTACGTCGTCAAACGCGTCGTCGAACGCGCCGCCAAACTCGCGCGGCACCGCGAGCGCGAGCAGACCGGCATCGGCGATCAACTGCTTTTCGGCGGCGGCGTGACCGCCCGCGAGGTCGCGGCGCGCCGCGCTTTCGCGCAGGGTTGCGGCGAGCGTCGCGAGCCGGGTCGAGAAAGACGTAGCGTGCTCCGCCGTGCGCGGCGGTCGTGGATCGTTCATGCCTGGGTTCCCGAATGAGTGACGCTCGCGAACGAGCTAACCGGCGGACGGCGCGCGTCCGCTCCAGCTTCAATCAAACGATGATAGTGGCAGGCGCCGGCACGGTCTACGAACCGTTTACGCAAATGAAATCGCGGCTGGCGATATGCACGTGCATACGGGCCAGCCGCGAAGCGCCTGCACCGAAGGTGCGGCAATTGGCGCGTCGCTTAACGCGCGGCGAGCGGCGCGGGCGGCGGCGCGGTGCCGTCGGGTTGCGCGGGCGTCTGCGGCTTCGCGTCGCCCCAGCCGCCGCCGAGCGCGCGGATCAGGTTGACGGCCGCGACCGCCTGCGAGCCCTGCAGATGGCTCGCCTGCAACTGCGACACCAGCACCGTGCGCTCGCTGTCGATCACGTTCAGATAGCTGACCTCGCCTTCCTCGTACTGCGTGCGCGAAAGATGCGCCGAGCGCTCGGAGGCGTTCACCGCCTCATCCTGCTGGCGAATCTGGTCGTCGAGCAGACGCAGATCAGAGAGATTGTCCTCGACCTCGCGGAACGCCACGAGCACCTGCTGGCGATACTGCGCGACGTCCTCGTCGTACTTGCCGCGCGCCTGGGCGAGATTGGCCTTGCGGCGGCCGCCGTCGAACAGCGGCACCGTGAGCGCCGTGCCCGCGAGCGGCCCGAGCAGGAACGCGCGGCTCGACCACATGAACAGATCGCCAAGTGAAGCGGATTCGTAGCCGAACGCGCCCGTGATATCGAGCTTCGGAAAGAACGCCGACTTCGCGAGCCCGACGCGCGCGTTCGCGGCGGCCATCGCGCGCTCGGCGGCGGCGATATCCGGACGGCGTTCGAGCAGCGTCGACGGCAAGCCCGGCGGCACGCTCACGTTCACGCTTTGCAGCGGCGTTTCGGGGAACGTGAAATCGGCGGGCGCCTTGCCGAGCAGAATCGCGAGACTGTGCTCGGACGCCGCGCGCTGACGCGCCACGCCGACCGCATCCGCACGCGCGCTCGCGAGTTCGTTGCGCGCCTGCGCCACGTCGAGCTCGCTGATATCGCCTTCCTTGAAGCGGCGCTCGACGAGCTTGAGCGCGTCGGCGCGCAGCGTCACGGTGCGCCGATACAGATCGACGTCCGAATCGAACTGGCGCAGCTGGAAGTAGTTCTGCGCGACGTCGGCCTGCAACGCGAGTTGCACCGAGAGGAACAGCGCCTCGCTTTGCTGCGCGTCCGCGCGCGCCGCGTTCACGTTCGAGCTGACGCGGCCGAACAGATCGGCTTCGTAGCTCGCCGTGGCCTGCGCGCGCCAGAGCGTTTGCGTCGCCACCGGCGTGTTCTGCGGCAGATACTGCGAAGCGGGCGAAGCGCGCTCGTAAGTCGGACCGAAGCCCGCGTCGAACGACGGGAACCACGAAGCGCGCGCCGCCTGCGTCAGCGCACGCGCCTGCTGCACGCGCGCGGCCGCCGCCTTCAGGTCCTGATTCGCGGCCAGCGCCTGATCTTCGAGCTGGTCGAGCGTCGGGTCGCCGAACACTTTCCACCATTCCCCGCGATGCATGGCGTCGGCGGGCTGGGCCGCCGTCCACGAACCCACGTCGTGCGGATTCGCGGCTTGTGCGGATTGCGCGCCTTGCGTCTGTTGCGGCGCTTCCTTGTAGGCGTTCGGCACGCCCGAATCGGGCACCTTGTAGGTCGGCTCGACCGAGCACGCCGCGAGCCAGGCGAACAGCGCCACGCCCAGCGCGAGCCGCGTGCGGCGCCAGAACGCGCCCGCGTGCGCCGGGTGTTCCTGCGAGAAAGCATAGTTAGTCATCTTGATCATCCTTCTTTACGCGTCCACCGTATGCTTCGGCGCGTGCGCATTGTCCTTCTGCGCGACGTGAATCTTGCCGCCCGCGAGCGTGCGCAGCACCACGTAGAACACCGGCGTGAGCAGCAGACCGAATGCGGTCACGCCCAGCATGCCGAAGAACACCGCGATCCCCATCGCGTGACGCATTTCCGAACCCGCGCCGCTGGAGAGCACGAGCGGCACCACACCCATGATGAACGCGATCGACGTCATCAGAATCGGGCGCAGACGCAGACGGCTCGCTTCGATCGCCGCCGACAGCGGCGTGTGTCCGTCGTGCTCCAGTTCGCGGGCGAATTCCACGATCAGAATCGCGTTCTTCGACGCCAGCCCCACCAGCACCATCAAGCCGATCTGCGTGAAGATGTTGTTGTCGCCCTGCGTGAGCCACACGCCGGTCAGCGCGCAGAGCACGCTCATCGGCACGATCAGGATCACCGCGAGCGGCAGCGTCAAACTCTCGTAGAGCGCGGCCAGCACGAGGAACACGAGCAGCACGCTGATCGGGAACACCCAGATGCCCGCGTTGCCGGCCAGCACCTGCTGATACGTGAGGTCGGTCCATTCGAACTTCACGCCGCGCGGCAGCACTTCGGCCGCGATTCGTTCGGCTGCCGCCTGCGCCTGCCCCGACGAGTAACCAGGCGCCGGTCCGCCGTTGATGTCGGCGGCGGTATAGCCGTTGTAACGCACCACCATTTCCGGACCATACGTCGGCGACACCGTGACGAGCGACGAGAGCGGCACCATGTCGCCCGCGGCGTTGCGCGTCTTCAGTTGCAGGATGTCGTCGGCCTTCTGGCGGAACGGCGCATCGGCTTGCACACGCACCTGATACACGCGTCCGAAGCGGTTGAAGTCGTTCACATACAGCGAGCCCAGATAGATCTGCATCGTGTCGAACACGTCCGTCACCGGCACGCCGAGCTGCTTCGCCTTCGTGCGGTCCAGATCGACGTTCAGTTGCGGCACGTTGATCTGATAGTTCGTGAAGGTCGGGCCGAGTTCGGGCGTCTGCGCCGCGCGCTTCACGAAGTCCTGCGTCGCGCGATTGAGTGCTTCGTAACCGAGCGCGCCGTGATCTTCCAGCTGCATCTTGAAGCCGCCGAGCGTACCGAGACCGAGCACCGGCGGCGGCGGGAACACGGCGATAAACGAGTCCTTGATGCTCGCGTACTGCTGGTTCAGCGCACCCGCGATCGCACCCGCGGCCAGCGCCTTGCCCTTGCGCTCCTTGAACGGCTTGAGCGTGACGAACACGATGCCCGCGCTCGAACTGTTCGTGAAGCCGTTCACCGAGAGACCCGGGAACGCCACCGCGCTTTCCACGCCAGGCTGCTTGAGCGCGATCGCGCTCATCTCGCGGATCACACTTTCCGTGCGGTCGAGCGATGCGCCGTTCGGCAGCTGCGCGAACGCGATCAGATACTCCTTGTCCTGCGCGGGCACGAAGCCGCCCGGCACGACGCGGCTCATCAGCACGGTCGCGCCGAGCAGCACCACATAGACCACGAGCATCGCGCCCTTGCGGCGCAGCACGCCGTTCACGCCGCGGCCATAGCTTTCCGAACCGCGATGGAACACCTTGTTGAAGCGCGTGAAGAAGCCGCCGAGCACGCGGTTCATGCCGCGCGTGAGCCAGTCTTCCTTCGCATCGTGGCCGCGCAGCAGCAGCGCCGACAATGCAGGCGACAGCGTGAGCGAGTTGAACGCCGAGATCACCGTCGAAATGGCGATGGTCATCGCGAACTGCTTGTAGAACTGGCCCGTGAGACCGCTCATGAACGCGAGCGGCACAAACACCGCGACCAGCGTGAGCGCGATGGCGATAATCGGCCCGCTCACTTCCTGCATCGCTTTATAGGTGGCGTCGCGCGCGGATAATCCACTTGCGATGTTGCGCTCGACGTTCTCCACCACCACGATCGCATCGTCCACCACGATGCCGATCGCGAGCACCATCCCGAACAGCGACAGCGCGTTGATCGAGAAACCGAACGCCAGCAGGAGCGAGAACGTCCCCACGATCGACACCGGCACGGCGATCAGCGGAATGATCGACGCGCGCCACGTTTGCAGGAACACGATCACCACGATCACGACCAGCGCGATCGCTTCGAGCAGCGTGTGAATCACTGCTTCGATACTCGAACGCACGAACTGCGTCGGGTCATAGACGATCTTGTAGTCCACGCCCGCGGGCATGTCCTGCTTGAGATCCTTCATCGCCGCGCGCACCTGTTCGGAAATCGCGAGCGAATTCGCACCCGGCGCCTGGTTGATCGCGAGCGCGACGGCGGGCTTGTTGTCGAGCAGCGAACGCAGGCCGTATTCCGACGCCGCGAGTTCGATACGCGCGATGTCACGCAGATACGTCACGCCGCCGTCGGGATTGGTCTTGACGATGATGTCGCCGAATTCGCTTTCCGTACGCAGACGGCCGCGCGCGTTCACGTTCAGCTGCAACGGCGTGCCGGGCACGCTCGGCGACGCGCCGATCACGCCGGCCGCCACCTGCACGTTCTGCTCGCGAATCGCGTTGACCACGTCCTGCGCGGTGAGATTGCGCTGCGCCACTTTCTGCGGATCGAGCCAGACGCGCATGGCGTAATCGCCCGCGCCCCACAGCTGCACTTCGCCCACGCCCTGAATGTTCGAGAGGCGATCCTTGACGTTGAGCAGCGCGTAGTTGCGCAGGTACGTCATGTCGTACTGATTGTTCGGCGAGATCAGGTGCACCACCATCGTGAGCGTCGGCGAGCTCTTGATGGTCGTGATGCCCAGACGCTGCACATCTTCGGGCAGACGCGGCAGCGCCTGATTCACGCGGTTCTGCACGAGCTGCGTGGCCTTGTCCGGATCGGTGCCGAGACGGAACGTGACCGTGAGCGTGAGATTGCCGTCGCTATTGGCTTGCGACTGCATGTACAGCATGTTCTCGACGCCGTTGATCTGCTCTTCGAGCGGCGCGGCCACGGCTTCGGCGATCACTTTCGGATTCGCGCCCGGATACTGCGCGTGCACGACGACCGAAGGCGGCACGACCTCGGGATATTCGGAGATCGGCAACTGGAACAGTGCGATCACCCCGGCCAGCAGGATCAGCACGGACAGTACGCCCGCGAAGATCGGCCGGTCGATGAAGAATTTCGATATGTTCATGGGTCGCTCTTAATTCATTCGTATCACTAACTAACTGCGAGGCTGACACACACGGCGACACGCGCCGTGTGCGAGACGCTGCGCGTCAGGAAGTCTTTGCGTCCTTGCTGTCTTTCGTGGCCGGTTGCGTGGCGACGGCAGCCGCGTCGGCGTCGGGATCGCCGTTCATCGGCACCATATGCGAGCGCACCGCCTCGCCCGGACGCACGCGCTGCGTGCCGTTCACCACCACATGCTCGCCCGCCTTCAGGCCATCGACGATCACGCGCAGATTGCCCTGCTGCCCGGCGATCTGCACCGTGCGATAGGCGACCTTGCCCGTGCCGTCGACCACGTAGACGTACTTCTTGTCCTGGTCGGTGCCGATGGCGGCTTCGTCCACGAGCAGCGCCGGATGCGGCGCGGAACCGCTCACCTTGATGCGCGCGTAGAGGCCCGGCACGAGCGCGCCATCGGCGTTGTCGAAACGCGCACGCACGCGAATCGTGCCCGACGAGGTATCGAGCCGGTTATCGACGGACTCGATCGTGCCCGAGCGCGAGTAGCCGGTTTCGTTCGCAAGCCCCAGTTCGACCGGCACCTTCGAGCCATCCTTCATGCGGCTGATGTAGTCGAGATAGGTCTGCTCGTCGGCGTCGAATTCGGCGTAGATCGGCGACACGGACACCAGCGTCGTGAGCGGCGCGGCGCTTGCGCCGGCGCTCACCACGTTGCCGACCGTGATCTCCGCGCGCGACACGCGGCCCGCGACCGGCGCGACGATGCGCGTATAGCCGAGATTGATCTGCGCGGCTTCGAGCGCGGCCTGCGCGGCCTTCAGGTTCGCGCTGGCTTCGCGCGCGGCGTTCTGCTTCTCGTCGTAATCGCGTTTGGCGATGGCATTGTCGCCGATCAGGCGTTGCGCGCGCTCCCAGTCGCTCTGCGCGTAACCTGTGCGCGCCTGCGCGGCGGCGAGTTGCGCGGCGGCCTGATCGACGGCGGCCTGATACGGACGCGGATCGATCACGAACAGCGTGTCGCCCTTCTTCACGAGCGCGCCGTCACGGAAGTTCACCGAAACGATCGTGCCGGATACCTGCGGACGGATATCGACTTTTTCGACCGCGGCCAGGCGGCCGGAGTAAGACTGCCAGTCGGTGATCGTGCGCTGCGCGACGGCGGCGACATCGACTTCCGGCGCGGGCGGCGCTTCGGCGGCCACGGCCGGATGCGCATCGAAGCGCATCGCGCCGAGCGTGCCGAGCCCCGCGACGACGAGCACGGCCACGACCGCTAGCGCGATGCGTGATGGGGATTGCGAAAAGAGTGACATTTGGCGGGCTCCAGATGGGTGTGTGGTTGTTGTTTATGGATTGCGCGGCGAACGCGGCGAGTCACGGCTTGCATCGCGGCTTGCATCGCGATTCGCGTCGGCCTCGAAGCAGCATTTGAAAAAGCGCACGGCTTCCGCGAGCGCTTCCTCGTGCGCGCCGATCTGCGCGTGCGAAACGCTCGGATAACGCACCACATGTGTGCGCACGCCGGAGTCGATCAGGCGGCTCGCGTACTTTTCCGCCTCGATATGCAGCACGTCGTTCTGCGCGGTGACGATCAGCGTGGGCGGCAAACCGCCGAGCCGCGACGATTCGAGCGGCGCCGCGTACGGATGCATGCGCTGCGTGGCGTCGGGCAGATAAGCGCGATAGCACTGCGCGCATTCGCTCGCGGTGATGTCGGAACCGAGGCGGCGCTCGTCGCCCAGACGCGTGAGGCTCGGGTCGAGCATCGGCGCGAACAAGGCCTGCGCCGCGAGCTTCACGTCGCCGCGATCGCGGCCGATAAACGCGAGCACGTTGGCGATCTGGCCGCCCGCGTCGTGACCGGCGGCGATCACGCGCTTCGTGCTGCCGCCGAATGCGCGGGCGCGCGTGAGCACCCACAGCGCCGCGCGATGGGCGTCTTCGGGCGCGGCCGGAAACGGGAATTCGGGCGCGAGCGAATAATCGACCGACACCACCAGCGCGGGTAAGCGTTCTGCGAAAAAGCGGCTTTGCACGTCGGCGTCGTCGAGCGTGCCGCGCACGAATCCGCCGCCGTGGAAATACAGCAGAACGGGCAGATTGTTCGCGCCCTGCGGACGATACAGACGCAGCACGATGTCCTTCACGTGGCCTTCGATCGTCACTTCGCTGACGTCGATCGCGGTCGTCCGGCCGCGCGCCTTGCCCGCAACGGGCGAGGCAGGCGCGACGCGCGCCGGCTGGGCGGGCTCGTTGGCCGCGTCGGGCGCATAAGGTGCATCGGCCGACGCGTTAGCAGCGTTAGCAACTTGAGCGGCGGCTGAAATCCACGGCGTCGAACGTTTAAAGGCATCCATGTCGAAACGGCGCAATGCGCGAGAGTAGATTCGAATGGAGCGAATTGTGGGTTCGGCAGACTTCTAAATAAATGCCTATAATCCGGCAACACAATTCGGCGCACCTGAACAATCTGTCTCCTCTTTACGCGCGAGTGTTTATTTCGAACACCGCGCGGCGTGCGTCCGATGACTTTCGGAGAATGGCAATGGACCGCCTTCAGGCCATGCAGGTGTTCACCCGCGTCGTCGACACGAACAGCTTTACGCGCGCAGCCGAAACGCTCGACATGCCGCGCGCCTCGGTCACGACGATCATTCAGAATCTCGAAGCGTTTCTCGGCGTGCGTCTCATGCATCGCACCACGCGCCGCCTTTCGCTCACGCCGGACGGCGCCGCGTATTACGAGCGCTGCGTGCGCATCCTCGCCGATGTCGAGGAAACCGAACAGACGTTCCAGGATCGCAATCGCAAGCCGCACGGCAAATTGCGCATCGACATGCCCGGCTCCATCGGGCGGCTGATCGTGATTCCGTCGCTGTGCGAATTCCACACGCGTTATCCGGACATCGATCTGCAGCTCGGCCTGAGCGATCGCCCCGTCGATCTGCTACAGGAAGGCGTCGATTGCGTGGTGCGCGTGGGCGCGTTGCAGGATTCGTCGCTGGTCGCGCGGCGCATCGGGCTGTTCGAAGGCGTGTCGTGCGCGGCGCCCTCGTACCTCGAAAGCCACGGCATGCCGCGAACGCTCGACGATCTGCAGGAGCATCGCGCCGTGAATTATTTTTCGAGCCGCACGGGGCGCGTGATCGACTGGGCCTTCCTCGTCGACAACAAGGAAGTCGAGGTCAAGCTCAAGAGCATGGTGTCGGTGAACGACGCCGATGCGTACGTGACCTGCGGCGTGGAAGGTTTCGGGCTGATTCAGGCGCCGCGCTACATGGTGCTGCCGCTGCTGAAATCGGGCCAGCTCGTGGAAGTGCTGCCCGATTTCAAACCGCTGCCGATGCCGATTTCGGCGGTGTATCCGCATAGCCGCCATCTGTCGCCGAAGGTGCGCGTGTTCGTCGACTGGATCGCCGAAGTGTTCGACCGCTGCCCGCTGCTGAGCGGCCGCGGCTCGCTCGACAAGGCCTGCACGCTGCGCACGCTCGAAGAGCGCGAGTCGGCGCCGAGCCTCGAAACGCCGGTCATTTCGGAGTGGGCTGCGTAATTTTTCGCGGATTCTCAGGCGCGATATTGCGCGATACCGTGCATATTCGCGCCCAGACGGGCGGGCTTCGAACGCCCGCCCGTCTTGCTTTTGAGCGTTTGCATTGCCTACGCGTGCGACCGATTGTTCCGGAATCTCGACAATTCCTTTCGTTTTCAGACTGTTTATCGCCGACGCGCGGACACCTACATTTGCACCTGTCGCCGCACCGGTTGTTGTTTTCATCGATTTGCGGCGCCCTTAAAACAGGAGCAGATCATGAAACGCACTCTCGCAACCGCCCTCGGCGCAACGCTCGTTGTTTCGCTTGCCGCCAGCGCATCGGTGTTCGCGCAATCGGTGAACAACGGTCCCAAGACGCGTGAAGAAGTGAAGGCCGAAATCGTCGCCGCGTATCGCGACGGCACGTTGCCCGCGCTGAACAAGACGAGCTATCCGAATCAGAGTCTCGTGGGCCGCACGCAGGCAGAACGTCTCGCGATTCAGGAAGGCCGCGCGAACGACGCGCAACGCGTGGCGCGCGTGAGCGAATAACACGCGACGCGTCGACCTGCATCGCGAACTTCATCATTAATCAGGATGACTGATCATGAATACGACTACGCCTTCCGAGCTGGACACCTGGAACAACACCGCACCGGTGTGGACGCCGTTCCGTCATTGAAAGCGCAATAAAAAAGCCCGATGGTTTGTCGACCATCGGGCTTTGCCGTACGAGACTTACCACTGATACCCGGCGCCGAGTGTCACGCCCGTGTTGCCCTGGCTGCTCGAACTCGCCGACGCCTTTGCGACCCAGCGGTTGTTGCGCGTCACGTAGGACACGCCGAGCGCCATGCCGGTCTGTCCGCCGATGCGCGAACCGGCGGCGGCCACCATTGTCCTGCCCGGCTCGGTCGGTTGCGGCAGACCGGCGACCGCCATCGCCGCCGCGGCCGCGCCGAATGCGTCCCGACGCACGTCGCTGATCTGGTTCTGCACGCCCGCGATGCGCTGATCGACGTAACCCTGGCCCTGCGCGGCCATCGCGTTGAGCTGGTTCATGTTGGCCGCGTCGGTGCCGGCTGTGCCGGGCGCGACGTTGGTGATCTGCCGCTCGTTGCCCGCCGAGCCGACCGACACCGCGTTGTCGCGATCGGCCACCGAATCCGCGCCGAGCGCCACCGAATTCGCGCCAGTCGCCTGCGTGTTCGCGCCGAGCGCCACGGCGTTCGCGCCGCTCGCGACGGCGTTCGCACCGGCGGCCGTTGCGTGTGTGCCGCTGGCAATCGCGCCTTCCGTGTCGCGATTGCCCTGCGCCGCGACGAACGGATTGACCGCCGCATCCGCCGCCTGCTGGACCGATGCGATCGCGTCGTTCATCTGGCCGAGATTGACCGCGTCGGTGTCCGCCGTGCCGGCCGCGACGTTGTGCAGACTCACCGGTGTGCCGCCGTCGCCAAGCGTGACCGAGTCGTGCGCCGATGAGTCGTAGGCCACCGCATTCGCCACATCGCCCTTGATATCGCTGATGTCCTGCGCGTTCTGCGCAACGCGGCCGTCGAGATCGGTCAGCGCGCCGCCCACGTTGTTGTACGTGTTGCCGCCGATAGCGTAGTTCGGGCCGCTCATGGTGCCGTTCGCGTTCATCGTCGCACCGCCGCCCAGCGCGTTCGCCGTGGCGTTGCCGATGGCGAAGAGTTGCGAGCCGTTCACGGCGTCGACGCTGCTCGCATCGACATTGCCTGCCGCCACGCCCGTCAGCAGACGCACACCGTTCGTGCCGGCGAAATCGACCTCGCGGCCAGACACGTCCTTGCCGACCGTGATGGCGTGCGTCGTGGCATCCTGCTGCACGAGGCCGATGGTGCCGCTGCTCACCGCATCGGAGAGATCCGTTACGCGGCCGTCGAGATTCGTGAGCGCGCCGCCCACGTTGTGGAAGGTCGTGTTGCCGATGCGATACGTCGGCAGCGTGATCGAGCCGTCGGCAGACACGCTTGCGCCGCCGCCGAGTGCATTGACGAGCGCGCTCGATACGCCGAAGAGTTGCGAGCCGTTGATGGCATCGAAACTCGATGCGTCGACTGCGCCATTCGCGACGTTATGGAGCGCGATCGGCGCGGTCGCACTCGTGCCGCCGAGCGTGACCGAATCGTGCGCAGTCGAGTCGTACATGACGGCGTCGGCGGTTTGGCCTTGAAGGTTGCTGATTGCGTCGGCGTTCGCGGTCGTGCGGCCGTCGATATTCGTGAAGGCTTCGCCTGCGTTGTGGAACGTCGCGCCGCCGATGGTGTAAGTCGGCGTCGTGATCGAACCGTCGCTGTTTACCGTCGAGCCGCCGCCCAGACCGCTTGCCGTACTGTTGGCGAGTTTGTAGAGCTGCGAGCCGTTCACCGCATCGTTACTCGCATCGCTCACTGCGCCTGCCGCCACGTTGTGCAGTGCGACCGGCGTGCTCGAATCTGCGCCGCCGAGCGTCACCGAATCGTGCGACGACGAGTCGTACATCACCGCGTCAGCGGTTTGGCCTTGCAGCGTGCTGAGCGCGTCCGTGTTCGCGGTCGTGCGGCCGTCGATATTCGTGAAGGCTTCGCCTGCGTTGTGGAACGTCGCGCCGCCGACGCTGTAGGTCGGCGTCGTGATCGAACCGTCGCTGTTCACCGTCGAGCCGCCGCCCAGACCGCTTGCCGTGCTGCTCGCGAGCTTGAAAAGCTGCGAGCCGTTCACCGCATCGTTGCTCGCATCGCTCACTGCGCCTCCCGCCACGTTGTGCAGTGCGACCGGCGTGCTCGCACCCGCGCCGCCGAGCGTCACCGAATCGTGCGACGACGAGTCGTACATCACCGCGCCAGCGCTTAGCGCTTGCAGTGTGCTGATTGCGCCGGTGTTCGTAGTGACCTGCGTGTTTGTCGCGTAGAGCTGCGAGCCGTTCACGGCGTCCGTGCTCGCTGCCGTCACACGACCGGCCGCGACGTTCGTCACCTGGCGCTCGGCACCCGCCGCGCCCACGCTCACCACGCCGGTCGGCGTTGCACCGGCATACGTGAACGTCTGACCACCGATCACGCCATTCGCCGTGCCGACAGCAGCCGCCGTGGTCGCGCCGTTACCCAGCGCCAGCGAGTTGGAAACCGACGCATTCGCACCGTTACCGATCGCGATCGCGTTCGCCGCGCTCGCCGTCGATGCTTCGCCCAATGCCGTCGAGCCGCTTCCGCCTGCGTAAGCGGCCGCGCCAATCGCCGTGGCATTCGAAGCCGCCGCGGTCGACGATCCGCCGAACGCCACGGCGCCCGTTGCCTTCGCGTACGTATTCGAGCCTACGGCGACGTTATTGCCGTCGCCGCCTGCCGTACCGACATTCGCATTGTTGCCGAGCGCGACCGAGTTATAACCTTCAGCAAAAGCAGACTGCCCGATTGCGATATCGGATGAGTTCACATAGAGCGAGCCGGTATTCGTTTGCGCGCCATAGCCGATCGCAATCGAACGATAGCCTTGCGCCGATGCGCTCGCACCCAGTGCGATGTTGCCGCTTTGCTGGGTGATGGCCGGGCGGCTTGCCGCAGCGCCGTCACCAATCGCGATATCGTCGGCATACGAAGCGACGGCCGCCGGACCAATCGCCGTCGAGTTCGTGCCGTTCGCAACCGAATCGGCCAGCGCCGAGCCGGTGTGGAAATACTTGATGCCATCACCGCTCACGATCTTGTTCACCGTGTTCGAAATGGCCGTCACATTGCTGTTCGTGGAGTAAAGTTGCGCGCCGTTCACCGCATCCGTGCTCGTGCCGGTCAGCGTGGCCGCCGCGACGTTGGTCAATTTCACGTTCGAGCCCACGCCGCCCAGCGTCACCAGGTCATGCGTCGTCGAGTCATACATCACGGCGTTGTCGGTCAAGTCCTGCAACGCGGTAATGGCGCTTGCGTTCGCCGTCACCTGCGTATTCGTCGTGTTGAGTTGCGAGCCGTTGATCGCGTCGGTGCTCGTACCGCTCACCGCGCCGGCCGCCACGTGGACGATCTGCCGCGCCGCGGTCGCGGTGCCGACCGAGACCGCATTGGACCGGTCGGCGATCGAATTGGCGCCCAGCGCGACGGCATTGTCCGCCGTGACTGACGCGCCCTGGCCGAGCGCGGTGCCGCCGCCCAACACCGTCGAGCGCGCGCCCGCGCCGACGAGCGTCGCGCCCGAGTACAGCGAATACGTATTCGCGCCGAGCGCGGTGCTATTGCTGCCGAAGATGCTGGCGCCGTCACCGATCACGATCGATCCATCGCCCGTGATGGCCGGCGTGCCGCCGTCGTTTCTGAGCTTCGCGTTGCGGCCGATCACGATGATGCCCGCGCCCTTGTTCGCAATGCCTGCGTTCGCGCCGATCGCCATATTGCCGTCCGCCGTCGACGCGGCGCCGGTGTTGGCGTTGTAGCCCAGCGCGATGCTGTTCGCGCCTTGCGCGGCGGCGGCCTGACCAATCGCAATCGCGCCGCTCACGGTGCCTTTCGCACTCAGGCCCATCGCGATCGCATTGTCCGCCGACGCGCTCGCGGATGAGCCCAGCGCGAACGCATTCTTGCCGCTTGCCATGGCAAGATTGCCGATCGCCGTGGACGCGTCGCCGGACGCCGCCGAACCGGCGCCGATCGCGGCCGCATTCGCGCCGACGCCGCTCGCCTTCACGCCCAGCGCGACCGATCCCGCGCCGCTCACCGCGGCGCCCGAGCCGATTGCCACGGCGTTGTCGGCGGCGGCCGTCACGGTGCTGCCGAGCGCGACCGAGTTGTTGCCCATCGCCCGCGTCGCCGCGCCCACCGCCACCGCGCGCTCGCCCGTGGCCTTGGCGGCGGCGTCTTGAAGGGCGTCCACCTTGTCGCCGCCCAGCGCGACCGATTGCACGCCGCTCGCCGTCGCGCCGCCGCCGAGCGCTGTCGCGCCGTTCGCGATCGCGTAGGTGTGATCGCCCAGCGCGAGCGCCGAGGCGCCGTTCGCCACCGACGACGTGCCGATGGCGATCGAATCGGTATCCGACGCACTGGCATTGCAGCCCATCGCCAGATAGTTGAGGCCGGAGCCGCCGATCGTCGTACCCGTGCAGATGTCCGCCGCTATGACGGTCGCGCCGTCCGTGTCCAGCACCGTGCCCGCGCGAACGCCGCCGCCCCACGCCGCCGCCACGGCAAGCGCGCCGCATGCGAGCCGGCTACGCGAACGCGCACCGCTCCCACCCTTCGCGCCGCGTGCGCGCGCGTTTTCCTGCACAGCGATCCAGCGTCCCGATGCGGCGTTCCAGATCGTGCGATAAATCTTGTTCATTCGTCATCCTGATCATTGCAAGCACTTTCGCGAAGCAAAAGATCACGAACAGGATGGCGTCTCCGGTGCGCTTCGCGATTCAGCGTTGCAGGGCGTCCGGATCGAACGCCCATGTCGCGCATCGCGCCGCTGCGACAGTGCGGCGGCACATCGCGCGTCCTGCCGTGAACAGGCGCGCGACATGCGACAAAATTTTGCAATTCATGCAAGTCAACCGAAAGGAAATCCTATAGCGACGTAGGACAACGCAAAATAGGACGATTCTTAAATCGACGACGCACGCGACAGCGCGCCTCATCCGCGCATCGACAAGAAAAACGGGCCGCGCTCCAGGAGCGGCGGCCCGTTCGGGGATTGCCGGATCGTCAGCTTGTCGGCTGACGACCGATCACGATTTAACGATTCACGAAGTCCGGCTCGAAGAACACCCAGCGCACCTGCGGGAAACGCGCCTGCAAATCCGCTTCGATCTCGTTGATCGCTTCGACCATCGTGCGGCTGTGTTCGTAGTC
Organism: Paraburkholderia tropica; assembly: GCF_900109265.1. GTDB lineage: Bacteria > Pseudomonadota > Gammaproteobacteria > Burkholderiales > Burkholderiaceae > Paraburkholderia > Paraburkholderia tropica. The sequence continues at coordinate 436,414 of NZ_FNZM01000001.1, read as the reverse complement.
GATCATCTCGGCCTGCACGGCCACGACGATCTCCTTGCCCCATTGCAGGGTGATGACGTTCATGATGTGGCGAATCTCGGGCCGCGCGCGCAGAAACGTTTCGATGTCGCGCCGCATTTCCGGACTCGCCGACTCGCCCACGATCATCGACTTCACTTCGCGCGCGACGAGCCACGCGATCGTCATCAGCAGAAAGCCGATGCAGATCGAGCCGCACGCGTCCCACACGGGATTGCCGGTGATCACCGTCAGCAGCACCGCGACGAACGCAATCGCGAGACCCGCGAGCGCGGCGACGTCCTCGCCCGCCACGACCAGCAGGTCCGAATCGCGCGTTTCGCGGAACCATCGCCACAGCGGCTTGCCCGGATTGCCCGCGCGAATCTCGCGCATCGCGCCATACAGCGAGAGCGCCTCCAGCACGACCGACACGCCGAGCACCGCGAGCGCCACATACACGTATTGCAGCGGCTCGCGCGTGAACAGCCGGTGCACGCCCTCATACACGGAAAACGCGCCGCCCACGAAGAACAGCAGCAGCGCGACCAGCAGCGAATAGAAGTTGATCGCGCGGCCCGAGCCCATCGGATGCAGCGGCGAAGGTGGTTCGCGCGACTGGCGCAGGCCGAACAGCAGCAACAGTTGATTGCCGCAGTCGGCGGTCGAGTGAATCGCTTCGGCGAACATCGAGCCGGAGCCCGTGAACGCCGCCGCCGCGTACTTGCAGACGGCGATGCCCGCGTTCGCGGCGAGCGCGTAGAAAATGGCTTTCGGCGACTCCGCGCTCATACGACCTCGACGCGAGCAGGGCCTTCGTCCAGTTCGCCGATCACGCGGGCATCCGCGAAACCGTCCTGGTGGAACAGCGCGAGCACGTCGTCCACGCGCTCGGGCGCGCAGGCGACCAGCAGACCGCCCGAGGTTTGCGGATCGGTGAGCAGCGTGCGCGCGCTTTCCGGCAGGCTCGGCGCGAGCGTCACGCCCTCGCCGTACGACGCCCAGTTGCGGCCCGACGCGCCCGTGAAGACGCCCTGATCGACAAACGCCTCGACGCCCGGCAGCCACGGCAGATCGGCGTAACGCACGCGCGCCGTGAGACTCGCGCCGCGCGCGATTTCGAGCGTGTGGCCGAGCAAGCCGAAGCCGGTCACGTCGGTCATCGCGTGGACGTCGTCGAGTTCGGCGAGCGCCGCGCCCGGCCGGTTGAGCATCGTGGCGGCGGCGACCATCGCCTGATAACCGGTCGCGTCGAGCAGGTCCTTCTTGAGCGCCGCCGAGAGCACGCCCACGCCGAGCGGCTTGCCGAGCACGAGCACGTCGCCCGCGCGCGCCGAGGCGTTGCGCTTCACGCGCGACGGATGCACGACGCCGAGCGCCGCGAGCCCGTAAATCGGCTCGACGGAATCGATCGAATGCCCGCCCGCGACGGGAATGCCCGCCGCCGCGCAGACGTCCTCGCCGCCGCGCAGCACCTGCGCGATGACGTCGTGCGGCAACACGTTGATCGGCATGCCGACCAGCGCGAGCGCGAGGATCGGCTTGCCGCCCATCGCGTAGACGTCGGACAGCGCATTGGTCGCGGCGATGCGGCCGAAGTCGTACGGATCGTCGACGATCGGCATGAAGAAGTCGGTGGTCGCGACGATGGCCTGCTCGTCGTTGAGCTTGTAGACGGCGGCGTCGTCGGCCGTCTCGGTGCCGACGAGCAGATTGGGAAACGCAGCCGTGAGCGGCGTGCTGCGCGCGAGCAGCGCGGAGAGCACGCCCGGCGCGATCTTGCAGCCGCAGCCGCCGCCGTGCGAAAGGCTCGTGAGACGCGGCGCGGCGCTGCCCGATGAAGTGCGGACGGTGTCGTTCATGGCGGGGAGTCTTCCTGAATATGCTGACGAAACGTCCCTATTATGGGGCAATCGTCACGCCGGCGATGCTGGGCCGTCCGGGGCGGCGGCCGGATCGGTTCGCGGATCGGGCTGCGGATCGGGCTGCGGATCGGCGGCCGCGTCGGTTCGCGTATCGGCTCGCGTATCGACGTGCGCTGGCGCATCGGTCGCGGCGCTCGCGGGTTCGCTCGCCGGTTCGCTCGCGCAGATCGCATCGATGAGCCAGTGCGGGTCGTCGTGCGGCAGATCGTGGCCCGCCCACGGATGCTCGAGATGGCGCGCGTCCCACGCCTGCGCGAGCCGCGCCGAACACACGGGATTCACCAGTCGATCCGCACGCGACGACGCCACCAGCACCTCGCAACGCGGCACGCCGTGCGCCGAAAACCGCGCGGCGGCCCACAGCTGGCGCAGCGCGTTCGCGCGGCTCACCGGCGCGCTCGCGCGGATCGCGCGCCAGGTGTCGAGGTCGGCCGCGAGCGTATCGCGGCGCGCGCACGTCGCGGCATGAATGCGCGTCTCGGCCACGCCGATGCGGTCGCGCCCGCGCCAGTGCTGCGCCGCGTGCAGCAGCGCGGGCCACGCGGCGGGCCGCAGTCGTTCGTCGAAGCGGCTAAACGGCCGCATGCTCGTGTTCACCAGCACGAGTCGCACGATCTCGGCCGGATAGCGCAGCGCCCACGCCGTCGCGACCATGCCGCCGAGCGACATCGCCAGCACGCGGTACGGCGGCGCGCCGTCGCCCTGCCCGAGCGCGCGCTGAAGCTCGCGGCGCACGGCGTCGACGTATTCGCTCACTTCGAGCGGCGAGATCGCGTGATGACGCGTGCCGTTGCCGGGCAGATCGACGGGCAGCACGGCGCCGCAACGCGCTTCGAGCAGCGACGCGAACGCGCCCCAATGACGCGATTCGCGCGTAAGGCCGCGCAGCAAAATCCACGGCGACGGATTCGCGTTCGGGTTCGGGTCCGGATTCGAGTGCGCGCTCATACGCCGGGCCGCTGATACCAGTGTCCGATCGCGCTTTGCAGCACCTGCTGCCGCGCGACGCCTTCGGGCAGCCAGCGCTCGGACGAATACGCGGCGCGCGTGAGGAAATCGAACAGATTGGCGTGACGCCGCAGCACGCGCGCGGTGCGATGCTGCATCACCGGATTGAACATGCCCTGGCGCGAAAAAATCTGGCGCGGATTTTTCTTGATCCACAGCCACGAACCGAGTTCGAGCGTGAGCGGCAGAAACACATTCTCGGCGGGCGCGCGATCGTACGCGCAATCCCACAGATCGCCGTGCAGCAGATATTGATGGCTCTGCGGCTCGAACGTGTAACCGTGATGCGGATGCGCGCGTTCGAACAGGGTTTTCAGCACGTACATTTCAGGCAGATGACGCATGAGCTGGCGCGTGCGCGCGTACGGAAACCAGATGCTGTCGCTCCAGCCGTAACCCGAATGACAATCGAGCGCGAACGCGAGCGGCCGGTTCGTCAGTTCCTCGTCGACGACCTTGAGCAGCGCCGAGGCTTCGGTTTCCATCATCGCGCCGCGCCGTCCGCGATACCACGGCAGCCACGATCCCACGCGCTGGCCGCCGGCGAGAAAAGGCACGCGCTCGTCGGCGTCCTGCGGCGCGTTGCGCATCAGATCGACGCCGTTCGGATTGGCGCGCGTGGCGAGCCACATGCCGCCGGGGTTGACGATGGGCATCATCACGAGCCGCACCGATTCGAGCTGGCGCATCAGCAATTCGTCCCACGCGAGACGGCCCACGAGCGCGCGCATGTAATCGAGCACGAGCTGCGAGCCGATGCGCTCGAGCCCGTGAATGCCGCCGAAAAAACCGATCGCCGGCGCGTGCGGATCGCGCGAGCCCACGGCCGCCACGTAGAGCGAAAACGGCCGCCCGCGCACCTCGACCTCGCCCGCGCTGCGGATGTCGAACCAGGGCGAGCCCGCGTCGAGGAGCGTTTTCAGGTCCTCGTATTCGGCGAAGCTGTCAGGAAGGAAGCTCAGTGCCTGCATGGCGGCGCAAGTCGTCGCTCGTTCGGTTCAAGGGAAACAGCGCGGCATTCGAAAACCGGGGACAGCACATGCGTTTGCCAACAATATAGCCTTTTCATGCGGCAGATCGCGTGACATGTGCGAGACGTCACACAGATGTCATCACTTCGACTTGCTGGCTTCATTCGACGCGTTTTCAGTTGTGTAGTCGTCTAGACGTCGCGATGCCTTCACTCAGCCGTCATAGTCGCTTCCTAGAATGTCCCCGACTCGAGCACGGGACGCGTACGTCTCCCACTCGTCGGATGAATCAGGCAGGACGCTGACATGAGCGCGCAAATGGACGCAATTCGAATCGAACGACTGTCGAAGACTTTTGGACCGCAGCGCAAGGCGCTCGACGAAATCAACCTGCGCGTGGGCACGGGAGAAATGGTCGCGCTGATCGGCGCGTCGGGATCGGGCAAATCGACTTTGCTGCGCCATATCGCGGGCTTCGTCGCCGCCGATGCGCAGCCTTCGCGCATCGAGATTCTCGGCCGCCCGATCCAGCAGGACGGACGCATCGTGCGCGAAGTGCGCCGCATTCGCCGCGACGTCGGCTTTGTGTTTCAGCAATTCAATCTCGTGCATCGTTTGACCGTCGAGACCAACGTGCTGATCGGCGCGCTCGCGCGCCTGCCGCTGTGGCGGCGTCTCACGGGCCGCTTTCCGCGCAGCGAACGCGAACTGTCGATTGCGGCGCTTGCGGAAGTGGGCATCGCAGATAAAGCGTACGAGCGTGCCGCGAATCTCTCGGGCGGCCAGCAGCAGCGCGCCGCGCTCGCGCGTGCGCTGGTGCAGCGCGCGCGCCTGATCCTCGCCGACGAACCGATCGCCTCGCTCGACCCCGAATCGTCGCGCCGCGTGATGGACATGCTGCGCATGCTCAATCGCAATCACGGGCTTACGGTGGTCGTGTCGCTGCATCAGGTGGATATCGCCATGCAGTATTGCCCGCGCACGGTCGCGCTGCGCGACGGCCGCGTGGTCTACGACGGGCCGTCCGCCGCGCTCACGCCCGAGTTGCTGCAAAAGCTCTATGGCAGCGCGGCGCGCGAATTGCGCGACGCGGATGGCGCGCACGATCAGTCGCTGGAACAGCCGCTCGAACAATCACTGATGCAAGCGCACACGCAGCATTTCGGCGCGCAGCCGACGGCGGCCTAGCCTGCTTCACCGCATCGCACGCAAACGTTGTCTCTTCCCCAACGAACCGGACCGCCTCTCACATGAAACTGATCCGTGCCCTGCTTTCCTGCTGCGCCGCCGGCGCCGTGGCCTTCGCCGCGCTCGGCGCATCGGCTGCTCGCGCCGACGACCTGAGCTTCGGCATTATTTCGACCGATTCGTCAGCAGTCCTCAAGCAGCGCTGGCAACCGTTCATCGACGATCTGAATCGTCAGACGGGCCTGCACGTGAATGCGTTCTTCGCCACCGACTATTCGGGCATTATCGAAGCGATGCGCTTCAACAAGGTGCAGATCGGCTATTTCGGCAATGCCTCGGCGATGGAAGCCGTGGACCGCTCGAACGGCGAAGTGTTCGCGAAGGTGCTCTACGCGAACGGCGACACCGGCTACAAATCGGTGCTGATCACCAACGTGAACAGTCGCGTGAAGACGCTCGACGACGTATTCAAGAATCCTAAGGATCTCACGCTGGGCTGGGGCGATCCGAATTCCACGTCGGGCTCGCTGGTGCCGGGCTATTACCTGTTCGCGCAGCGCAATCTGCCCGTGAACGCGACCACGTTCAAGACCGTGCTGCCGTCGAGCCATGAAGCGAACCTGCTCGCCGTGGTGAACAACAAGGTCGATATCGCCACCAACAACACGATGGAACTGGCCACGCTGGCGCGCAAGCATCCGGATCGCTTCAAGGAAGTACGCGTGCTGTGGACCTCGCCGCTGATTCCGTCCGATCCGCTCGTGATGCGCAAGGATCTGCCCGAAGCGACCAGACAGAAGCTGCGCGACTTCTTCTATCACTACGCGAAGACCGATCCGCGCGAGAAGAAAATCATGGCCGATATCACGGGCTACGCGGGCTTCGCGCCGTCGAGCGACGAGCAACTGCTGCCGATCCGCCAGATCGCGCTGTTCCAGCAGAAGCAGAAGATCGCCGCCGACACCCATCTCTCCGACGACGACCGCAAGAGCCAGATCGCGGCCATCGACGCGAAGATCGGCGCGCTCAACGCCCCGGCGAAACCGTGATGTGCGCGATGGACTTCGACGCCTCGCCGCTTGCTGCGCAGAACGCCCAGAACGTGCAGAACGCTGATACGAAAGCGCGCATGCAAGCCGCCGCCAGCAAGCGCAGCTGGTCCTCGCTCGTGCTGTGGGCGCTGGTGCTGATGCTGCTCGGCGCGGCGTGGCGCGGCGCGGACATGCGCCCGCTCGACCTGCTCTCCGATTCGGCCAACATGGGCACCTTCGCGGAAGGCTTCTTTCCGCCCGACTTCCACGAGTGGCGCACCTACGTGCACGAGATGTGGGTGACCATCGCGGTCGCGCTCTGGGGCACGGCGCTCGCGATCGTCTGCGCCGTGCCGTGCGGGCTGATGTCGGCGCACAATCTCGCGCCGGCCTGGGTGCTGCATCCGGTGCGCCGGCTGATGGACGCGTGCCGCGCCATCAACGAGATGGTGTTCGCGATGCTCTTCATCGTGGCCGTCGGGCTCGGGCCGTTCGCGGGCGTGCTCGCGCTGTGGGTGCACACGACCGGCGTGCTCGCGAAGCTGTTCGCGGAAGCCGTCGAAGCCATCGATCCGCGTCCCGCCGAAGGCGTGCGCGCGACCGGCGCCACGCCGCTCGACGAAATCATCTACGGCGTGCTGCCGCAAGTCATGCCGCTGTGGATCTCCTACGCGCTCTACCGTTTCGAGTCGAACGTGCGCTCGGCGATGGTGGTGGGGATGGTCGGCGCGGGCGGCATCGGCGTCGTGCTCTACGAGGAAATCCGCTCGTTCGACTATCAGCAGACTTCCGCGGTGCTGATCATGGTCGTGGCCGTGGTGACGATCATCGATCTGGTGTCGGCGCGGCTGCGCGCGCGGGTGATCTGAGCGGCGCGCTTCCGGGCGCTGAAATCCCTTCTCGCTTCTCGACGCGAGCCCCCGTTCCGCGGCTCGCGTCGCGCTTTCCGGCCCCTCGCCACACGCCACACGCCACTTTCAATTCACTGGCATCGCCCGGCATTCACTGGAATAATGGGAGGCTTGCGGCGATTTGCATCGCTTTGTGGCAAATTGTGGCATTCGTCACAGCGTGTCGCACTTTGCCTCTCCGTGCGCTCCCTTCCAACGCCTCACCCGCGATCACTCTCGATGGCCAGTTTCGTCGTCCTGCTGGTTTTGCTCTCGGCGCTCATGCACGCGAGCTGGAATGCCTTCCTTCATCTCTCGAACGACCGCGTCTGGCTGCTCGGGATGTTCTCGGTGCCGTATGTGATCGTGAGCGCAATCGGGGTGTGCGTGCTGCCGCTGCCCGACGCCGCGAGCTGGCCCTATATTGCCGCGTCCGCCGTGCTCGAACTCGCGTACTGCTTCACGCTCGTGCGCGCGTATCGCAGCGGCGACTTCGGCCAGATTTACCCGATCGCGCGCGGACTCTCGCCCTTGCTGATTTCAGCGGGCGCGCTGGTGTTCGCGCACGAGGCACTGCACGCGGTGGCCGCGACGGGCGTGGTGCTGGTGTCGCTCGGCATCATGTCGCTGGCGTTCCGGCGCGGCATGCGCTTCTCGGGCGAAAGCGTGCCGTACGCACTGCTCACGGGCCTGTTCATCGCGGTCTATTCGATCGTCGACGGACTCGGCGCGCGCGCCGCCGGCAACGCGCTCAGCTACATCATGTGGGTGTATCTGCTCTGGAACGTGCCGCAGTTTCTGATCGTCTGCAAGCTCCGCGGCGGCGCGGCGCAGATGTTCACGTCGAAAGCCGCCGTCGCGCGCGGCATGCTCGCGGGCGTGCTCGCGCTCGTCGCGTACTGCTTCGTGATCGAGGCGTTCCGCTTCCTGCCGATCGCGATGGTCTCCGCGCTGCGCGAACTGTCGTCGATCTTCGCGGTGCTGATCGGCTGGCTCTTCATGAAGGAGCAGCTCACGGCGCGCCGCATGATCGCGTGCGCGCTCGTCACCTGCGGCGCGGTGCTGATCCGGCTCTGAACGCGCCTTCAACCCGCAAGGCGCCCGCGCGCCCGGCGCTCAGGCGAACGTCGGCAAGGTTGCGTCGATGGCTTCGGCGAGCGTGTCGAACGCGGGCGCGATGTCCTCGTCGGGCACGCACGCATAGCCGATCAGCAAGCCCGACGCCGCACGCTCGCGCGCCGAGTAATACCCCGACAAGGGCCGCACGACGATGTTGCGCGCGAGCGCGGCCTCGGCCACGGCGCGGTCGTCGCTGCCTTCGGGCAACTGCATGACGACGTGCAGCCCCGCATCGCCGCCCAACGCTGGCAGCGCGTCGCCGTAACGGCGCGTGGCGGCGTCGAGCAGCGCCTGGCGCCGCTGGCCGTAAAGCGCGCGCATCTTGCGGATATGCGACGTGAAATGCCCCTCGGCGATGAACTCCGCCAGCACGGCCTGCTGCAGCAACTGCCCTTCGCGATACAGCTCCGCGCTCGCGGTGGCGAAGCTTTCGGCGAGCGGTTCGGGCGCAACCAGATAGCCGACGCGCAAGCCCGGAAACAGCGTCTTGCCGAAGCTGCCCACGTAGATCACCTGACCCGCCGTATCGAGCCCTTGCAGCGATGCGAGCGGCCGGCTGCCGTAGCGGAATTCGCTGTCGTAATCGTCCTCGATGATCCAGCATTGATGCTGGCGCGCGTACTCGAGCAACATGCGGCGGCGCGCGAGGCTCATTACCATGCCGAGCGGATATTGATGCGACGGCGTGACAAGGATGAGCTTCGGCGGCGGCGCGGCGAAATCGGCGGCGGACGGGTTGAGACCCTCGCTGTCGACGGCGACCGGACGCGCCTTCAGCCCCGAGACGTGCAGCACGCTGCGCACGCCCCAGTAACAGGGGTCTTCGGTCCAGATGGTGTCGCCGGGATCGGACAGCAGCCGCACCGCGAGGTCGATCGACTGGTGGATGCCGGTCGTGATGATGATCTGCTCGGGCGAGCAGCGCACCGAACGCGAGGTGCGCAGATAGTCGGCGAGCACGTGACGCAGCAGCGCGAGACCGCCGCCCGGCGCGTAGGTCAGCAGATCGGGGCGCAGGCTGCGCCAGTATTTGTTGTGCAGACGCGTCCAGACGCGCGCGGGAAAGCGCGAGACGTCGGGGACGCCGGGCATGAACGCGCCGCCCTGGCGCTTCGAAACGCCCGCGCCCGCGATCAGGCGCGCGCCGCGCGTGGACAAGGCGCGCGCGGCGGGACGATGGAAAGGCGCGGTCGCGGGCAGGATGGGCGATGAGGTTTCGGGGGACGTTGCGGCGTGGGTTGCGACGTGGGTTGCGGAAATCGTCGCGGAGGCGAGCGGCGCGTGGCCCGAGCCAATCGAACCGCCTCGGCCTGCCGCACCCGCCGCACCCGCCGCACCCGCCGAACCTGCCGAACCTGCCGAACCCGCCGAACCTGCCGAACCCGCCGCGCCGCGATCCGCCAGCCGATCCGCCTCGCTCCCCGCTCCGGCCAACCCCGCCGCACGCCGCCCGTCGGGGCTGTTAGTTGCAATCCCGCCGCCAATCCGCGCGGCTCCTGACTGGGACGCATTTTTCCGCCCATCGACAGAGCCAATTTCCGCCGCGCCGACGATCTCGTCCGGGGACGTATCGGCGACGAAGGTGCCGCGTCCGGTCGCCGAGGTCACATAGCCTTCGAGCACCAATTGTTCGTAGACCTGCGTCACGGTATTGCGCGCGATCCCCAATTCCGCCGCCAGCAGCCGCGAGGACGGCACGCGCGCGCCCGCGGGCAGCTCGCGCGACAGGATCGCCTGCTGCAACAGCCGGTGCAACTGGCGATAGACGGGCTGTCCGCTGCCGCGCTCGATCCGCTGGGCCAGCCAGTCGGACAAGACACTCGCACGCATCGAAATTGGCTCCTATGAATTTATTTGAATGGCTCTGAAATTTAGAGCCAAACGTGAGTATAGTCGCGCCATGGACTGCTTGCCGGTCCACCAACCAATCCGAAAACCGAAGTTTGTGAAGGAGATGAACGTGAGCAAGAACGCCGATCTGCAGAGCCGCAAGGACGCCATCACGCCGCGCGGCGTGGGCGTCATGTGCAACTTCTACGCCGAGCGCGCTGAAAACGCGGAACTGTGGGACGTCGAAGGCCGCCGCGTCATCGACTTCGCCGCCGGCATCGCCGTGTGCAACACGGGCCACCGCCATCCGAAGATCGTCGCCGCCATCAAGGCGCAGCTCGACCGCTTCACGCACACCGCCTACCAGATCGTGCCGTACGAGTCGTACGTTTCGCTGGCCGAAAAGGTCGCCGCGCGCGCACCGGGCAGCTTCGCGAAGAAGGCCGCGTTCTTCACGACCGGCGCGGAAGCCGTCGAAAACGCCGTCAAGATCGCGCGCGCCTCGACCGGCCGTCCGGGCGTGATCGCCTTCGCGGGCGGTTTCCACGGCCGCACGATGATGGGCATGGCGCTCACCGGCAAGGTCGCGCCGTACAAGCTGAACTTCGGTCCGTTCCCGTCCGACGTCTACCACGCGCCGTACCCCAACGCGGTCCACGGCATCAGCACGGCCGACTCGCTCAAGCACATCGAGATGCTGTTCAAGGCCGACATCGATCCGAAGCGCGTCGCCGCGATCATCTTCGAACCGGTTCAGGGCGAAGGCGGCTTCTACCAGGCGCCGGCGGACTTCGTGCGCGGCCTGCGCAAGATCTGCGACACGCACGGCATCCTGCTGATCGCCGACGAAGTGCAAACGGGCTTCGCGCGCACCGGCAAGCTGTTCGCGATGGAACACTACGACGTCACGCCTGACCTCATGACGATCGCCAAGAGCCTGGCCGGCGGCATGCCGCTGTCGGGCGTGGTCGGCCGCGCGGAAGTCATGGACGCGGCAGCGCCCGGCGGCCTCGGCGGCACGTACGCGGGCAACCCGCTGGCCGTGGCGTCGGCGCACGCGGTGATCGAGATCATCGAAGAAGAAAAGCTCTGCGAGCGCGCCACGAAGCTCGGCGACAAGCTCAAGGCCAAGCTCAACGCGATGAAGGCGGAAGTGCCGCAAATCGCCGACGTGCGCGGCCCGGGCGCGATGAACGCCGTCGAATTCTGCAAGCCGGGCACGAGCGACGCCGACGCCGACTTCACGAAGCGCGTGCAGACCGCCGCGCTGAACCGCGGCCTGCTGCTGCTGGTTTGCGGCGTGTACTCGAACGTCGTGCGCTTCCTGTTCCCGCTGACGATCCAGGACAACGTGTTCGACGAAGCGCTCGCGATCCTCGAAGAGTCGATCAAGGAAGCCGTGGGCGTGCCGGCGTAAGCCCCGCACCTCGCACCTCGCGCCTCACATCGCAACACCGGCCCGCCGCGCGCGGGCCATCCCCTGACGGCACACCGGCGCTTGCCGCTGTGCCGTTCGTCGTTGTGCGCCGCGCGCATTCGTCGCGCGCGCGCCAGCCACGTCAACCCGAAACGAATCGAAGCCTGTCGGGAGTTCCAGAATGAACCTGAAAGACGCATCGCTGCTGAAGAATCTGGCCTATATCAACGGCGAATGGCAAGGCGCCGAAGACGGCTCCACGCTCGACGTGACCAACCCCGCCACCGGCGCGCTGATCGGCACGGTGCCGCGCATGGGCACCGCCGAAACGCGCCGCGCGATCGCCGCCGCGAACGCCGCGTGGCCGAAGTGGCGCGCGAAGACCGCGAAGGAGCGCAGCGTCATCCTGCGCAAGTGGCATGACCTGATGATGGAAAACGCCGACGATCTCGCGCTGATCCTCACGACCGAACAAGGCAAGCCGCTCGCCGAAGCGAAGGGCGAAATCGGCTACGCCGCTTCGTTCCTCGAATGGTTCGCGGAAGAAGGCAAGCGCATTTACGGCGATACGATCCCGACCGTCGCCAACGACAAGCGCCTCGTCGTGACGAAGGAAGCGATTGGCGTCTGCGCCGCGATCACGCCGTGGAATTTCCCCGCCGCGATGATCACGCGCAAGGTCGGCCCCGCGCTCGCCGCCGGCTGCCCGATCGTCCTCAAGCCCGCCGAAGCGACGCCGTTCTCGGCGCTCGCGCTGGCCGTGCTGGCCGAACGCGCGGGCGTGCCCGCGGGCATCTTCAGCGTCGTCACGGGCGACCCGAAGGCCATCGGCGGCGAACTGACGAGCAACCCGACCGTGCGCAAGCTGTCGTTCACGGGCTCGACGCCGGTCGGCCGCCTGCTGATGAGCCAGTGCGCCTCGACGGTCAAGAAGGTCTCGCTCGAACTCGGCGGCAACGCGCCGTTCATCGTGTTCGACGATGCCGACATCGACGCCGCCGTCGCGGGCGCGATCGCCTCGAAGTACCGCAACAGCGGCCAGACCTGCGTCTGCACGAACCGCTTCTACGTGCACGACGCCGTGTACGACACGTTCGCCGCGAAGCTCAAGGACGCGGTCGAAAAGCTCAAGGTCGGCCTCGGCACCGAGAACGGCGTGACGCAAGGCCCGCTGATCAACGAAGCGGCCGTGCTGAAGGTGGAATCGCATATCGAGGACGCGCTCGGCAAGGGCGCGCAGGTGCTGACGGGCGGCAAGCGCCACGCGCTCGGCCACGGCTTCTTCGAGCCGACCATCCTGACGGGCGTCACGCCCGCGATGAAGGTCGCGCGCGACGAAACCTTCGGCCCGCTCGCGCCGCTGTTCCGCTTCTCGTCGGACGAGGAAGTGATCAAGATGGCGAACGACACCGAGTTCGGCCTCGCCGCCTACTTCTACAGCCGTGACATCGGCCGCGTCTGGCGCGTGGCCGAAGCGCTCGAATACGGCATGGTCGGCATCAACACCGGCCTGATCTCGAACGAAGTCGCACCGTTCGGCGGCGTGAAGCAATCGGGCCTCGGCCGCGAAGGCTCGCACTACGGCGTGGACGATTACGTCGTCATCAAGTATCTGTGCATGGCGGGCATGTAATCCGCCTGCGCGTCGCGTCGACACCGCTCGACGCGACGCTCCCGCCGATGTAAAAAACGCCGGCGCATCGCGATCACTCGCGGTGCGCCGGCGTTGTCTTTTGCGAAGCCGGACGATGCGCGCGCTTATTCGGACGCGCCCACCGGCGTCACCTGCGTCGCGTACGCGGACACGAACACGGCGTGCACCATGTCGCCCACTTTCAGGCTCTTGAGATCGATATCCGACGGCGCTTCGAGCGTGACCGTCTGATACGCGCCGCGCAGCGTCACCTCACGCTTCTTCACATTGATGTGCTGCACCGTCGCCCGCACCTCGACCTGGCGCGCGGCGTCGTATCCCGACGAAGCGGGCAGATAGACGTTGGTATCCACGCGCTTGCGGATGCCCTTGTCGCTGCCGGTCACCTTATTCGCCGTCACGAGCAGCGCGTTCTTGTAGAGCACGTCGACGGTATCGCCCACGTTCAGTTGATCGAAATTGCCGACCTGCGGGCTGAGCGCGATATCCACGTCGTTGCCGCGCGGACCGCGCAGCGTGACCACGCGCGCGGCACGGTCGATCCCGACGATCTTCGCCTTCAGATGCACCGGCGGCACATTGGCGATGATCGCCTGCGCCGCGCCCGCCAGCGCCGTTTGTCCGCCCGCCTGATCGGGCTGCGCGGGTTGCTCGTTTTGCGCCCACGCCGCCTGGCCGGCGGCCACGCCCATCACCATTGCTGCTGCCAAAGTCGCTGCCTTCATCATCCGCGGTCTCCTTGAAAGACGGGGTTTGAATCACGATGCAACGGGAATGCGATCTATCCGCGACCAACTTACGACCGGCGATCTCGCGCCGATGTGGAGGCAATTTTACGCGCGGCTTTCTGAACGAGCGTCGTAACTGTCCGCGTCCGGTATCAGGGTATTCGTGTTGGATGCAGGACTACGACCGGCAAGCGCCAGGAATTGGACTTCGCGCAAATCAGCGGACAATCGGGACGAAAAAAAACCGCGAACCCGAAGGTTCGCGGTTTGGCGCAATTGGTGCGGCGCGGCTTGTTTTAAAACATCGCCGCGTGAAGCCGCCGGCTTAGATGCGCTCGATGGCGATGGCGATGCCCTGCCCGACGCCGATACACATCGTGCACAGCGCGAAACGGCCATTGGTGCGATGCAGCTGATACATCGCCGTGGTCACGAGGCGCGCACCGCTCATGCCAAGCGGATGGCCCAGCGCGATTGCGCCGCCGTTCGGGTTGACGCGCGCGTCGTCGTCGGCCACGCCGAGCATGCGCAGCACCGCGAGGCCTTGCGAAGCGAACGCTTCATTGAGCTCGATCACGTCGAACTGATCGATCGTCATGTTCAGACGCGCGAGCAGCTTTTGCGTGGCCGGTGCCGGGCCGATGCCCATTACGCGCGGCGCGACGCCCGCGGTGGCGATGCCGAGCACGCGTGCGCGCGGCGTGAGGCCGAAGCGCCTGGCGTTTTCTTCGTTCGCGAGCAGCAGCGCGCAGGCGCCGTCGTTCACGCCCGAGGCGTTGCCGGCCGTGACCGAGCCGTCCTGGCCCACGACGCCCTTGAGCTTCGCGAGCGCTTCGAGCGTGGTTTCACGCGGATGCTCGTCGCGCGACACCACGAGCGGATCGCCCTTCTTCTGCGCGATCGAGACCGAGACGATTTCCTGCGCGAGCGTGCCGTCGGCGATGGCGCGCGCGGCCTTCAACTGGCTGCGCAGCGCGAAGGCGTCTTGATCGGCGCGGCTGATGTTGTAGTCGACCGCGACGTTTTCAGCCGTTTCCGGCATCGAGTCGACGCCGTATTGCTGCTTCATCAGCTTGTTGACGAAGCGCCAGCCGATGGTCGTGTCGTAGATGGCGGCGTCGCGCGCGAACGCGGTCGCGGCCTTGCCCATGACGAACGGCGCGCGGCTCATGCTTTCCACGCCGCCCGCGATCATCAGGCCCGCTTCGCCCGACTTGAGCGCGCGCGCGGCGATGCCGACGGCGTCCATGCCCGAACCACAGAGACGATTGACGGTCGAGCCCGGCACGGCCTGCGGCAGGCCCGCCAGCAGCGACGACATACGCGCGACGTTGCGGTTGTCCTCGCCGGCCTGGTTCGCGCAGCCGTAGATCACGTCGTCGATCGCGGCCCAGTCCACTTCCTTGTTGCGCTCCATGAGCGCCTTGAGGGGCACGGCGCCGAGGTCGTCGGCACGAACCGGGGAAAGCGCGCCCGCATAGCGGCCGATCGGCGTGCGAATCGCGTCGCAGATGAAAGCTTCCGTCATTGAAGTCTCCTGTCGATCCCGGCGCGAGCGTGGCGGCTCGACCCGAATCTCATGTCAAGCTGATTGAGATAGACGGACTGCGCGGGCGAAAAGGAGGGATCGAACGCGCACGTCCTCGTGCGTGATGTTCGATATGCGAACTCATGGTCGATAATCGAACATTTGGCGCCCATGATAGGCGTCGCGGCGCGCGGGTGTCAAGCGCGCATCCGGTCCATAAAGCGCAGACAAAACGGCAACGGCCGCACAGATCAAAGAACTGTGCGGCCGTTGCGGGAAGTGCCTGCGCGCCGGACGGGGCGCGCGCGATGACGCTTAGCGCGACATCATGTTCATGCTGACGTTATGCATGACCCAGATCGTGCCGAAGATCAGGAACGCAGCGGCCAGCACAGTATAGGCGAGCGACAACACGTTCCAGCCCTGCCCCGACGAGTTCAGATGCAGGAAGAACACGAGGTGGACGACGACCTGCACGAAGGCCAGCACGGCGATTGCGATCAGGGCGGTGCTGGCGTCCAGCGAACCGTGCAGCACGATGCCGAACGCGCCGGCGGTCAGCAGCACCGAGAGAATGAAGCCGGTTGCATAGCTGCTGAGGCTGCCATGGGCTTCTGCTTGAGGATGAGCCATTTAGAGCACGCTCCCGAGGTAGACAAAAGAAAACACGCAGATCCAGACCACGTCCAGAAAGTGCCAGAAGAGGCTGAGGCACGTGAGACGGCGGATCGCCTGATCGTCGAGTTGCGGACGGCGCATCACCTGCACCATCAACACGACCATCCAGACGAGGCCGAAGAACACGTGCAGACCGTGCGTGCTCACCAGCGCGAAGAACGACGAGAGGAACGCGCTGCGTTGCGGACCCGCGCCTTCGGCGATCAGGTGCGAGAACTCGTTGAGTTCGAGCCCGAGGAACGCCAGGCCGAGCACGAAGGTCACCGCCAGCCAGCCGAGCACCGCGCCGCTCTTGCGGCGGTGCGCGGCCAGCATCGCGAAACCGTAGGTGATGCTCGACAGCAGCAGTGCCGCCGTTTCGACCGCGACATCGCCGATCTTGAACAGGTCCTTGCCCGTGGGGCCGCCCGCAAACTGATGGCCGAGCACGCCGAACGTGGCGAACAGCGACGCGAACAGAATGCAGTCGGTCATCAGGTACACCCAGAAGCCGAACACCGAGTTCGAAGGCGGATGATCGTCGTGATCGAGATCGGCGAGCGTTGCCGTATGAGTTTTCTGTAACATTGTTTAAGCCTCCAGCGCTTCCATTTCGCGCTCGGCGGCAACCGCCGCGCGATGGCGCTTCTCTTCGATCTCGCGGACCTTGGCGGCCGGAATGTAGTAGCCGTCGTGCTTGCCGAAGCTATGCACCGCAACCGTCACGACGATGGCGACGAGCGCGAGCACGGCGAGCCACGTGATGTGCCAGATGCCCGCGAAGCCCAGCACCAGACTGAACATGCCGATCAGGAAACCCGACGCCGTGTTCGACGGCATATGGATGTCCTGGTACTTCGCCGCGAGACCGAGGCCACGACCCGTTTCCTTCATGTGCGTGAAGGCGTCGATGTCATGCACCTGCGGGATGACCGCGAAGTTGTAGACCGGCGGCGGCGACGAAATCGACCATTCGAGCGTGCGCGCGCCCCACGGATCGCCATCGACGTCCTGGCATTCCGCCTTGTTGCGGTTCACGAACGCCATCACCCATTGCAGCACCTGGAACACCACGCCCAGCGCGATGATCGCCACGCCGACGGCCGCCACGATGAACAGCGGATGCCATGCCGGATTGTCGTAGTGGTTCAGACGGCGCGTGGCGCCCATGAAGCCGAGCACGTACAGCGGCACGAAGGCCACGTAGAAACCCACGAACCAGCACCAGAACGACGCCTTGCCGAGCTTCTCGTTGGGCTTGATGCCGAACACCTTCGGGAACCAGTAGTGCAGGCCCGCGAGGTAGCCGAACACCACGCCGCCGATGATGGCGTTGTGGAAGTGAGCCACGAGGAACAGCGAGTTGTGCAGCACGAAGTCCGCGCCCGGGATGGCCATCATCACGCCGGTCATGCCGCCGATCGAGAAGGTGACCATGAAGCCGATGGTCCACAGCACGGGTGCGGTGAATTCGATGCGGCCGCGATACATCGTGAACAGCCAGTTGAAGATCTTCACGCCCGTTGGGATCGCGATGATCATGGTCATGATGCCGAAGAACGCGTTGACGTCGGCGCCCGAGCCCATCGTGAAGAAGTGGTGCGCCCACACGAGGAACGCGAGAATCATGATGACGCACGAGGCGTAGACCATCGTCTTGTAGCCGAACAGCGGCTTCTTCGAGAACGTGGCCATGACTTCCGAATAGATACCGAACGCGGGCAGCACGAGGATGTACACCTCGGGGTGGCCCCACGCCCAGATCAGGTTCAGATACACCATCGGGTTGCCGCCGCCGTCATTCGTGAAGAAGTGCGTGCCGACGTAGCGGTCGAGGCCGAGCAGCGCGAGCGCGATCGTGAGGATCGGGAACGTTGCCATGATCAGCACGTTCGAGCACAGCGCGGTCCACGTGAACACCGGCATCTTCATCAGGCTCATGCCCGGCGCGCGCATCTTGATGATCGTGACGAAGAAGTTGATCGCCGTGATCAGCGTGCCGACGCCCGAGAGCTGCAACGCCCAGATGTAATAGTCGACCCCGACGCCTGGACTGTATTGCAACTCAGACAGCGGCGGATACGCGAGCCAGCCCACCTGCGCGAACTCGCCGATCACGAGCGACAGGTTCATGAGGATCGCGGCGATCGCCGTCATCCAGAACGACAGCGAGTTCAGGAACGGGAACGCCACGTCGCGCGCGCCGATCTGCAGCGGCACCACGATGTTGAACAGCCCGACCATGAGCGCCATCGCCATGAAGAAGATCATGATGACGCCGTGCGCCGTGAAGATCTGGTCGTAATGGTGCGGCGGCAGATAGCCCGGCGCATCGAACGCCAGCGCCTGCTGGATACGCATCATGACCGCGTCGGCGAAGCCGCGCACGAGCATGAGCACGGCGACGATCATGTACATCACGCCGATGCGCTTGTGGTCCACGCTCGTGAACCACTCGTTCCACAGATACTTCCACTTGCCCGTCACGGTGACGAGGCCGAACACCGCGAGCACGATCAGCGCCATGAACGCGGCCGCGCCCATGATGATCGGCTGATCGAATGGAATCGCCTCTAATGTAAGTTTGCCGAACATGCCTGCTTACCCCTTGGTCGCGCACGACGGGTCACTGAAATTCGTGACGTGGCCGTTGTTGTACTTCGCGATGATGTTGTTGAAGAGCTTCGGGTCGACCGTCGAGAAGTACGCCACCGGCGCCTTTTCCTGCGGCTGCGCGACGCTCGCGTACTGGTCCATCGTGAGGTCGGCGCGCGACGCCTTGACCTTCTGGACCCACGCGTCGAAGTCCTGCTGGCTCGTGGCGATCGTGCGGAACTTCATGTCGGAGAAGCCCCGGCCGCTATAGTTGGACGAGATGCCCGCGTAGTCGCCCGCATGGTCGGCGATCAGGTGCAGGCGCGTTTGCATGCCCGCCATCGCGTAGACCTGGGTGCCCAGTTGCGGGATGAAGAACGAGTTCATCACCGAATCCGACGTGATGCGGAAGTTCACCGGCGTACCCACCGGCACGGCGAGCTGGTTGACCGACGCGATGCCGAGGTCCGGGTAGATGAACAGCCATTTCCAGTCGAGCGCGACGACTTCGACGTTGATGGGCTTCGTGTTCGACTCGAGCGGCTTGTAGGGGTCGAGCTCGTGCGTGGTCTTCCACGTGAGGATGGCGAGGAACAGGATGATGATGGCCGGAATGGTCCAGACCACCACTTCGATCGCGGTGGAGTGCGCCCACTTGGGTGCGTAGGTGGCGTCGCGGTTCGACGCTCGATAGCGCCAGGCGAAGTAGAGCGTCAGCAGGATGACGGGCACCACGACGAGCAGCATGGCCCATGTTGCCGTGGCGATGAGTTCTTTTTCGGCCACGCCCACGCTGCCCTTGGGATCGAGCAGAACCATGTTGCCGCTACATCCCGCGAGGGAGACGAGCAGCCCGCTGCCGAGGGGGATTAACCACCTTTTGAAGGCCTTTCTCTTCATAATTGCCTGATTTTCCGTTGAACCACTTTCGACGCTTCACACATTCGCTTCGCGATAAAACCGCTATGCAAAATGCACCCGTATCGTATTTGGCGAAATTCTACGGAAAGGAACTATTCGAAAATTTGATCCTCGCCAAGGTTTATCAAATGCGACAAATCTCGCCCGGCCAGGCGCGACGGAAAGACGCAAATATCTTTCAATTTGCTTTCTTGCCTTGAAGGCGGCGCGGGCGCGGGGCTGCGCCCGCCTGCCTGGGCGCAAAGACGGCGCTCGACGCCATCCAGGCAATCACCCGACGCGAGCCGGATGCCCACCCGGCGCGGCCTGAATGCGACCCATTCGGTTCGCCCTGAATTCGGAAAAAACGCCCGATTACCGGCGTCGATTTAATTAGCCGAGTTAATCACGCCGGCAATTCATTTATCCGATAAAAACTTCGCAATATCGCGCGGAGAAAATATCGTCAATGTGCTTATTCGGCTCAAAAATTGAGCTAAATCAAATCTACGGATAAAATGCGTGGACGTGCCGCATGCTCGCGTCAAGCCGCCGCAGCTTTTCCCTATGTCTGTTGGCGAAACAATGCGCTTGCGCTATCGTGATGGGTTACCCACGCGCCGCCTCCCGCCCTTGATCCGACGCCACGACGCCATGACTTCCGCCACCAGCGCCTCGCCCGACCGTTCCGACGAGCAGCCGGACACGCCCGAAAAGCCGGGCGACTCCTACGTGCAGTCGTTCGCGCGCGGACTCTCCGTGATCCGGGCGTTCAACGCCGCGCACCCCGAGCAGACGCTCACCGACGTCGCCGCCGCCACCGGCCTCACGCGCGCGGGCGCGCGCCGCATCCTGCTCACGCTGCAGACGCTCGGCTACGTCGAGGCCGAAGGCCGGCTGTTCCGGCTCACGCCCAAGATTCTCGACCTCGGCTTCGCGTACCTCACTTCGATGCCGTTCTGGAATCTGGCCGAGCCGGTCATGGAAGAACTCTCGGCCACGGTCCACGAAAGCTGCTCGGCGGCGGTGCTCGACCGCACCGAAATCGTCTACGTGCTGCGCGTGCCCACGCACAAGATCATGACGATCAACCTCTCGATCGGCAGCCGCCTGCCCGCCTATTGCACGTCGATGGGCCGCGTGCTGCTGGCCGCGCTCGACGACGACGCGCTCGACGCCACGCTCGGCGCCTCGCCGCTCTATGCGCACACGCCGCGCACCGTCACCGACAAGGACGAGCTCAAGAAGATCATCGCGCAGGTGCGCGCGCAGGGCTGGGCGATCGTCGATCAGGAACTGGAAGGCGGGCTGATTTCGATTTCCGCGCCGATCCGCAACCGCCAGGGCCGCGTGATCGCCGCGATGAACATCAGTGGCAACGCCCAGCGCACGAGCGCGAAGCAGATGGTCAAGACCTTCCTCGATCCGCTTCAGCAAGCCGCGCAGCGCGTCTCCGGCATGGTTTCGCGGCGCACCTGAATCGCCACGGCGGCGCCGCTTCGACTTCAACGCGCTTCGGCGTCAAGCCGCCTCGACCTCAACCCGCGTCGGCGAACGCCTGCACGAGCCAGTCGGCGAACGCGCGCACGCGCAGCGCCAGTTGCCGACTTTGCGGATACAGCACCGACACCGGCATCGGCGGCGGCGGCTGATCCGCCAGCACGACGCACAGCTCGCCGTTGGCCAGTTGCTCGCGCACGCGATAGCGCGGCACCTGCACGAGCCCCAGTCCCGCGACCGCGCCCGCCGTGTACAACTCCGCGCCGTTCACCGCCACCGGTCCGGGCAGCGTGATGTTGCGCACGCCGTCGGGCAACGCGAATTCGAGCGGATGCGCGCGCCCCGAGGCCGGCGAGAGATAGTTGACGGCCTGATGGCCGTCGAGCAGCGCATCGATCGACGCCGGATCGCCGTGACGTTCCAGATACGCGGGACTCGCGCACGTCACCTGTTCGAGCAGCGCCACGCGCCGCGCGACCATCGACGAATCGGCCAGCTCGCCCGCACGCAGCACACAGTCGATGCCCTCGCGCACCAGATCCACGAAATGATCGCCCGAGCCGATGAACAGCTCCACGCGCGGATAACGCGCGAGAAACTGCCCGAGACGCGGCATCACGAAGTAGCGCGCGAGCGTCTCCTGCATGTTCACGCGCAGACGGCCTTGCGGGTCGGTCTCGCGGAACGCTTCCTCGGTTTCCTCTAGGTCGGCGAGCAGGCGCGTGCAGCGTTGATAGTAGGCGTCGCCGTCGTGCGTGGGCTTCACGTGGCGCGTGGTGCGTTCGAGCAGACGCACGCCGAGACGGGTCTCGAGGCGCTTGATCGAATTGGTGACGGTGGCGCGCGGCAGGTTCAGATCCTCGGCCGCCTGCGTGAAGCTGCGGCGGTCGACGATGCGCGTAAAGATCTGCATCTCCTGGAAACGGTCCAAGGGCGTTCTCGTTGGGGTTTGCGCTTGATTCGCGGGGTCGCCTGCATCTTCTCACGCCATTCTGGGGCGGCCAAAAATAACGCGCACCGCAACGCACGCCACCCGCCGTTCAAGGCCCGCACGATGCCGCGCTAGTCGAGCGCTAGTCCAGCGCCACCCGCTGCACGGCGCGCACGAAGGCGGCGCCCGCCTCGTCGAGACGGCCCGAGTTGTCGATGCGCGTGAGCGACGCGCTCTCGGGCACGTCGAACGGCGCGCGCCGCGCCAGCCGCGCGGCGACCTGCTCGGGCGTCTCTCTCGCGCGCGAAGCGAGGCGCGCGGCGAGCACGTGCGGCGCGGCCTCCACATGCACGAGCGTCATGCGCGGATAACGCGCGAGCGCCTCGGCCACGTAGGCACGCGAGCCGTTCAGGACCACCGTGCAGCCGAGCGCCAGCCACTGGTCGATTTCCACGCCGATGCCGTAACGCAGCGCATGGCTGCGCCATTGCAGCGCGAACAGGCCGCGCTTCGAACGCGATTCGAATTCGGCATCGGTCAGCGCGATGTGGTTCTCGGGCCCGCCGTCCTCGCGCGTGATGTAGCGATGCGCGAACACCACGCCTTCGCTCGCGAGACGCGCGCGCGCATAGCCGAGCAGCGTGTCCTTGCCCGCGCCCGACGGGCCCATCACATAGATCAGGCGTGTGGCCGCGAGTGGTGTCGTCGGAATGGTCATGCGCGTCCTCCCGGCGCGAAGGCCGCGCGCCGCCACAACGCGAACGGCGCGCCCGGTCGCGGCTCCACATAAAGCGCCACGCCATGCACGGGCAGCGCGCCCGCGTCACGCATCCGCGCGTTCCAGGCCTGCGTGAGTTGCGTGCGCGTGTCGCTGTCGTCGAGCGAATCGGGAAGCGAATCGGAGAGCGTCATGTGAAAGCGGAATTCGTCGAACACATACGGATAGCCCCAGTGCTCGACGTACTCGCGCTGACGTTGCGTAAGCGGCGCGTCGAGCCGTTTCGCGAGTTCGGCGGCCGTCTGCGTGGCGCGTAACGGAGCGAGCGTGCGCAGCGCGTCGGCGGCGAGTTCGCGCAAGGCGTCCGCGCCGCGTTCGTCGGCGGCGCGCAGCGCGACGAAGCGGCCCAGCGTGGCCGCTTCCGCCGCCACCTCGAACGCCGCGCGCCGGGCGGCCCACGCCTGCACCGCGGCGCACAGCGCTTCGGGCGTCACGCCCGCGGCCAGACGAAACGGCGGCACCAGCGTCCCGTGCCAGCCGTAGCGGCGCGGCGCGGCAGTGAGCGCATCGAGCGGCCTCGCCAGTCCGTCGATCAGCGGCGGCGTCAGCGTCTCGCCGCTTTCCGGATCGCGTCCGAGCCACGCACAGCCCGCGCGCCACCAGGCCGATTCGCGCGGCGGCGCGTAATAGAGCGCGAAACGCGTGGACCCGGTCCAGCTTTCCTCCGCGAGCGTCGCGGCCCGCAACGCCTGGAGCGAACTCATAGGTCGTGCTCCACCATCAGTTGCACGCGATCGGCCGCGAAGTGCGTGATGCCGTATTTGATCGGCGTGCCGTCGAGATCGACGTCGACGTTTTCCACCCACAGCACCGGCTGCTGGCGATTGATGTTCAGCCGCCGCGCCACTTCCGGCTCGGGCAGCACGCTGCCGATACGGCTCCACTTGCGCAGATAGTCGGTCACGCCGAATTCGGCGAGCGCCTTCGAGGTGCTGTCCACGCGCTCCATGACGGCGGGCAGATCGGCGAAACGCGCGGCCGGATACCAGCTGCGCGCGTAGGTGAGCGGCACGCCGTCCGACTCGTGCAGCGTTTCCAGCCGATAGACCAGCGCGCCCGCACGCAGCCCGAGCGCCTTCGCCGCCGTGGGATCGGCTTTCACGCGCGACGAGGCGAGCAGCCGCCCCACCGCCGAATGCTGATGACGCTGCAGATTCTCCGTAAAGCGCGTGCGCTTGCCGATGCTGTAGTCGATCGCGCCGGGCTGCACGAAGGTGCCGCGCCCCTGCTCGACGCTCACGAGCCCGAGCGCCGCGAGGCCCAGCATCGCGCGCCGCACCGTGTGGCGATTCACGTCGAAACGCCGCGCCAGTTCGCCTTCGCTCGGCAGGCGGCCGTCCTCTCCGAAACCCTTCGCCGCGATCTCCGCCGCGAGAATCTGCTCGATCTGCCGCCACACCGCCACGCCCGCGCCGCGTTCGAGCGTGCTGTGCGCCGCCTCGTCGTTCGATGTCATGGTGCTGTCATTCCTCTGGTTTCCAATACCGTTTTGCGCATTGTAGTGCGCAAGGCGTGATGGAAATATGAAAACGCCCCGTACGCCGGATCGGGTCGACTGTACGACCAAACGTCTAGACGTTTAGATGAATAGATGCTCAAATGTCTAGCCTCGATCCGGCAAGAAAGTGGCGCCAGATTTCCCGCAGTCGCAGTGATTCGCGCAGTCATCCGTCGTGGTCTGAAATGATCCTCCCGTTCTCGACACAGGAACTCCGATGAACGCATCTTCCGCCCCGCCCTCCGCCGCCGGCTCCCCCGCCCGGCGCGCCTGGATGGCGGTGCTCGCGCGCACCTCGCGCGCCGAGCTCGAAACGGCGCTCGCCCGCGCCCTCGGCGGCGCTCCGGCGCCTGCCTACGACTGGCTGCGGCCGCCCCAGACAGGTCTCGCGATGGTGCGTGGACGTGTCGGCGGCACCGGCAATGCCTTCAATCTCGGCGAGGCCACGGTCACGCGCGCCACGCTGCGGCTGCGGGCGCATGACGGCGAGGCGGCCACGATCGGCGTCGCCTGCCATCTGGGCCGCGACAAGCGCCGCGCCGAACTGGCCGCGCTCGCCGACGCGCTCCTGCAACAGCCCGCTCGCCACGCGCAACTCCATGCCGAGTTGATCGCGCCGCTCGCGCAACGCCTCGCGGCGCAGCGCGCCGAGCGCCGCGACGAAGCGGCCAGCACCAAGGTCGAGTTCTTCACGATGGTTCGAGGCGACGCATGAACGACGCTCTGACACACACGCACTCCCACGCGATGCTGGAAGCGCTCGCGCCCGGTTTCGCCGATCCGGTCCACGACACGCAAACGGTGTTCCGCACGCTGCTCGACGCGCTCGCGCGTCCCGGCACGATTGGCGTGATCGACACGCCGCTGCCCGCCGCCGCTTCCGCGATATCGGCGCAATCGACGCAATCGACGCAATCGCAGCCGCAACCGCACGACCGCGCGGGCCTCGCCGCCTTCGCGGCCCTGCTCACGCTCGCCGATTACGCCACGCCGGTCTGGCTCGCGCAGCCGGACGCCGCGCTCGCCGCCGCGCTGCGCTTTCACGCCGACGCGCCGCTCGCCGACACGGCGCGCGAAGCCGCGTTCGCCTACGTGCACGACGCCGCCGCACTGCCGCCGCTCGACGCGTTCGCGAGCGGCACGCCCGAGTCGCCGGAGCAATCGGCCACCGTGTTCGTGCGCGTCGACTCGCTGACCGAAGGCGCGCCGCTCACGCTGCGCGGCCCCGGCATCGCATCGACGCACACCATCGCGCCCGCCGGACTGCCCGCGCGTTTCTGGCAGGAACGCGCCGCGCTCGCGTCGCGCTTTCCGTGCGGCATCGACTTCTATTTCGTCTGCGACAACCGCCTCATGGGCCTGCCGCGCACGACCCGCGTGGAGGTGAACTGATGTACGTCGCCGTCAAAGGAGGAGAGCGCGCGATCGAAGCATCATGGCGTCTGCTCGACAAGGCACGCCGTGGCGACACGACCGTGCCCGAGTTGAGCGTCGCGCAGATCCGCGAACAGATGCGCCTCGCCGTGGCGCGCGTGATGGCCGAAGGCTCGGTCTACGACGAGGAACTCGCCGCGCTCGCGATCAAGCAGGCCGCGGGCGATCTCGTCGAAGCGATCTTCCTGCTGCGTGCGTATCGCACGACGCTGCCGCGTTTCGGCTATACGCTGCCGGTGGAAACGGAAAACATGGCGGTGGCGCGCCGCATTTCCGCGACCTTCAAGGACGTGCCCGGCGGCCAGGTGCTGGGCGCGACTTACGATTACACGCAGCGTCTGCTTGACTTCGCGCTGCTCGCGGAAGACGATAATAATACGGATACCGAATCAATTTCGCCAGCACAGCCACAGCAGGAATCGGAGCCGATGCCGCGCGTCGTCACGCTGCTCGACAAGGAAGGGCTGATCGAACAGGAAACGGCCTCGCCCGACGCCGCCGAACCCGGCGATCTGTCGCGCGAACCGCTGTCGTTTCCCGCCGACCGCTCGGTGCGTCTGCAAAACCTCGCGCGCGGCGACGAAGGCTTTCTGCTCGCGATGGGCTACGCCACGCAGCGCGGCTACGCACATTCGCATCCGTTTGCGGGCGAGATCCGCTTCGGTTCGGTGGCCGTGGAAATGGTGCTCGACGAACTGGGCGAAGCGGTCGAGATCGGCGAAATCGATTTGACCGAGTGCCAGATGATCAACCAGTTCGCAGGCAGCAAGGACGTGCCGCCCGCCTTCACGCAAGGTTACGGCCTCACGTTCGGCCACGCGGAACGCAAGGCGATGGCGATGGCGCTGGTCGATCGCGCGCTGCGTGCGGAAGAACTCGGCGAGACGCTCGCCTCGCCCACCCAGGACATCGAATTCATGCTCTCGCACAGCGACAACGTGGAGGCCTCGGGTTTCGTGCAGCATCTGAAACTGCCGCATTACGTGGATTTCCAGTCCGAACTCGAACTCGTGCGCCGCCTGCGCGCGCAGCACGAAGGAGAAGCCGCATGAACGCTCCCGATACGTTCGACACGGCGCTCGCCTCGCACGAAACCCAGGCCGCCGACGGCTACAACTTCGCCTATCTCGACGAGCAGACCAAGCGCATGATCCGCCGCGCGCTGCTCAAAGCGGTGGCGGTGCCCGGCTACCAGGTGCCGTTCGCCTCGCGCGAAATGCCGCTGCCGTATGGCTGGGGCACGGGCGGCATTCAGGTGACGGCGGCGATCATCGGCGCGAACGACACGCTCAAGGTCATCGACCAGGGTTCCGACGATACGACCAACGCCGTGAACATCCGCCGCTTTTTCGCGCGCACGACGGGCGTGGCCACCACGCGCCGCACGCGCGAAGCGACCATCGTGCAGACGCGCCACCGCATTCCCGAAACGCCGCTCACCGAGAAGCAGATTCTCGTCTATCAGGTGCCGATGCCTGAGCCGCTGTACCGCCTGGAGCCGCGCGTGGCCGAGTGCAAGAAGCTGCACGCGCTCGCCGATTACGGACTCATCAGCGTGAAGCTCTACGAGGACATCGTGCAGCACGGCAGCATCGCGACCACCTACGACTATCCCGTGATGGTGAACGGCCGCTATCTGACCTCGCCTTCGCCGATCCCGAAGTTCGACAATCCGAAGCTGCACATGAATGCCGCGCTGCAATTGTTCGGCGCGGGCCGCGAGCGCCGCATCTACGCGATTCCGCCTTATACGCCGGTGAAATCGCTCGATTTCGACGATCACCCGTTCGAGGTGCAGCGCTGGGAGCACGCGTGCGCGCTGTGCGGCTCGCGCGAAAGTTTTCTCGATGAAATGATCGTCGACGATGCGGGCAAGCGCATGTTCGTCTGCTCGGACAGCGACTATTGCCACGATCGACGCGAACATCAGGATGCCGAATCGTCTTCACTGGACGAGAAAGCGGTTCAACCGGGAGAACACGCATGACGCCGCTTCTCAGCGCCCGCCGGCTCACGAAACAGTTCGGCGGCAAGAACGGCTGCCGCGACGTGAGCTTCGACCTGTATCCCGGCGAGGTGCTCTGCATCGTCGGCGAATCGGGCTCGGGAAAAACGACGCTGCTCAACACGCTCGCGCTGCGCACGGCCGCCGATTCCGGCGCGCTGAACTACCTGAACGTGAACGGCGAGACGCTCGATCTGCGAACGCTCTCCGAGCCGCGGCGCCGTCTGCTCGCGCGCACCGAATGGGGCTTCGTGCAGCAGAATCCGCGCGACGGACTGCGCGCGGGCGTTTCGGCGGGCGCCAATATCGGCGAGCCGCTGATGGCCGTGGGCGCGCGTCATTACGGACAGATCCGCCATACCGCGCAGCAATGGATGTCGCGCGTCGAACTCGACGCCACGCGCATCGACGAACTACCGTCGGCGTTTTCGGGCGGCATGCAGCAGCGTCTGCAGATCGCGCGCAATCTCGTTACCGGTCCGCGCCTCGTGTTCATGGACGAGCCCACCGCGGGCCTCGACGTCTCCGTGCAGGCGCGCCTGCTCGACCTGCTGCGCACGCTCACGACCACGCTGCATCTTTCGGTGCTGATCGTCACGCACGACATCGGCGTGGCGCGTTTGCTCGCGCATCGTCTGATGGTGATGCAAGGCGGCACGGTGGTGGAATCGGGCCTGACCGATCAGGTGCTCGACGACCCGCAGCATCCCTATACGCAGACGCTGGTGGCCTCGGTGCTGCCGGTCTAGGATGGTGAACACGATGACACTCAATCCCTCATCCGCGCGCGCGTTCGCCGAGCGCCCCGCGCTCATGCTGCGCGCCGAAGACGTGCGCAAGACCTTCACGCTGCACGGCCAGGGCGGCATCGGCATCGAGGCGCTCGCGGGCGTGTCGCTCGATGTCGAACGCGGCGAATGCGTCGTGCTGGTCGGCCCGTCGGGCGCGGGCAAGAGCACTTTTTTGCGCTGTCTCTACGGCAACTATCTCGCGAGCGGCGGCACCATCGCGATCCGCGACGACGCGCTGCCGCAACAGCATCTGGCGATCACGGGCGCCGAACCTCACGACGTGCTGCGTCTGCGCCGCAACGTGGTGGGCTACGTCAGCCAGTTCCTGCGCGTGATTCCGCGTGTGAGCACGCTCGATATCGTGGCCGCGCCGCTGGTTGCACGCGGCGTCGACGAAGACGAAGCGCGCGAACAGGCCGCGCAGCTGCTCGCGCGCCTGAACGTGCCGCAGCGTTTGTGGCCGCTCGCGCCCGCCACGTTCTCGGGCGGCGAGCAGCAACGCGTGAATATCGCGCGCGGACTGATCGCGCAGCATCGCGTGCTGCTGCTCGACGAACCCACGGCGTCGCTCGATGCGGAAAACCGCGCCGTCGTCGCGCAACTGATCGTCGAGGCGCGCGAGCGCGGCGCGGCGATCGTCGGCGTGTTCCATGACGAGGACACGCGCGAGCGCGTCGCCACGCGCGTGCTGACGCTCGCCGCGCCGCGCGCGCCGATCGGCCTGCAAGCCGGGATGGAAACCCACGCCGTCGCCTGAAAAACGACGCGAAGAAACTGCACTGTGTCACGCGCCGCGCGCACACTGAAGCCTGTGCGCCGCACGCGTCCCAACCTGATGACGACCTGATTTCCGGAGCCCGACGATGTTGATCACCAACGCTCGCATCGTGACGCGAGACGACGTATTCACCGGCACGCTGCGCGTGGAAGACGGCATGATCCGCGAGCTGTCGCGCGGCACGAGCGCCGCGCCCGAAGCCGAAGACTGGGAAGGCGATTTCCTGCTGCCCGGCCTCGTCGAACTGCATACCGACAACCTCGAAAAACACCTCGCGCCGCGTCCCGGCGTGCAGTGGAACATCGACGCCGCGTTCGTGATCCACGACGCGCAGATCGCCGCCGCGGGCATCACCACGGTGTTCGACGCGCTCGCCATCGGCACGCGTCTTTCCGTGGGCGTGCGCGGCCGCGACGTGCAGCTTGCGAGCGCCGCCGCGCTGTCGCGTTTCACCGAACGCAAGCTGCTGCGCGCCGATCACTTCCTGCATCTGCGCTGCGAGATCGCCACCGAAGACGTGATCGAGCTGTTCGATACGCTCAGCGCGCATCCGCTGCTGCGGCTCGCCTCGGTGATGGACCACACGCCCGGCCAGCGCCAATGGCACGACCGCGCGCAGTGGCGCCGCTTTCAGGAGCGCCACGGCAAATGGACCGACGAGCACGCCGACAACCTGCTCGCCGAAATGGCAACCGAGCAGGAGCGTTACGCCGATGCGCACCGCCGCGAGATCGTCGGGCGCTGCCGCGCGCGCAACATTCCGCTCGCGAGCCACGACGACACGCTGATCGAGCACGTCGAGCAGGCCGCGGAAGAAGGCATCGTGCTGGCCGAATTCCCGACCACGCGCCTCGCCGCCGAAGCCTCGAAGCAGCGCGGCATCGCCACCATCATGGGCGCGCCGAACGTGGTGCGCGGCGGCTCGCATTCGGGCAACGTCTCGGCGCTCGAACTGGCGCAGGCGGATCTGCTCGACATCCTCTCGTCGGACTACGTGCCGTCGAGCCTGCTGACCGCCGCGTTCGACCTGGTGACCAAGGCCGACTGGACGCTGCCGCGCGCCGTCGCCACGGTGTCGTGGGAGCCCGCGCGCAAGGCGGGTCTGCACGACCGCGGCGCGATCGAACCAGGCCTGCGCGCCGACTTCGTGCGCGTGACCATGCTCGATGCGCTGCCGGTGCCGCGCGCGACGTGGCGCGCGGGGCAGCGCGTGGTGTGAGCGCGTGGTGAGCACGCTTTAAGCATGCATTGAAGTAGAAGCCGCAAGATTGCTGCGTTGCAGTAACGGCGCGCTGAGGCTGTCGATCAAGCCAACGGCGCGCCGTCGTTTCGATTTCAACTTCCCTTCAGGTACCGCGCCTTGCGCCGTATCGGTGCTCGCGCAATCATCCGACTGTTGCGGCAGAGCATCGCAATCGCGCTCCCGCACGCGCGCCGCGGTCTTGCGCCGATACGCCGCGCGCCTTGTCCAGCAAGGCTTTGCGGCCAGCGTCATCGATTCGCCGGCGACCGTTAGAGCGTTGGCTCGCCCGCCATCCGGTATTTCACTAGCGACGCAGCAATTTTGACCGGGTAAGCTTTGCGGCGCCGCTCGCAACACGCTCAAACGTGAAGTGCGAGGCCACCACAGTTCCAGCGCGAGCCGCGCCGGAACACAGCACGGCGGCGGCACGACCGCACGCCGCGCGCCCTGAACCATACGAGGAGTACACATAGTGAAGAAACTGCTTGCCGCCCTGTCGGTTGCCCTGCTGGCCGTCTCGGCCGGTGCCGCCCAAGCCAAGGACTGGACCACCGTGCGCTTCGGCGTCGACGCGAGCTACGCGCCGTTCGAATCGAAAGCACCCGATGGCAAGCTGGTCGGCTTCGACATCGACCTCGGCAACGAAATCTGCAAGCGCATGAACGCGAAGTGCGTGTGGGTCGAGCAGGATTTCGACGGCATGATTCCGGGCCTGAAGGCGAAGAAGTTCGACGGCGTGCTCTCGTCGATGACCATCACCCCGCAGCGCCAGGAACAGATCGCGTTCTCGGCGAAGCTGTTCAACACGCCGACGCGCCTCGTCGCCAAGAAGGGCACGAGCTTCCAGCCGACGGCTGACTCGCTCAAGGGCAAGTCGGTGGGCGTCGAGCAAGGCACGATCCAGGAAACCTACGCCAAGGAAAACTGGGCGCCGAAGGGCGTGAACGTGGTGCCTTACCAGAACCAGGACCAGGTCTACGCCGACCTGATCTCGGGCCGTCTGGACGCCGCGCTGCAAGACGAAGTGCAAGCCGACCTCGGCTTCCTGAAGACCCCGCGCGGCGCGGGCTTCCAGTTCGCGGGCAAGGAAATCCCGACGGGCGCTGCCGCCATCGGCCTGCGCAAGGAAGACACCGACCTGAAGGCGAAGATCGACAAGGCCATCGCCGACATGATCAAGGACGGCACGTACAAGAAGATCGAAGCCAAGTACTTCGACTTCGACGTGTACGGCAACTAAGCATCGCCGTTCCCTTCTTGCGACCGCCGCCGTGCGGTCCGCAAGATGGAAAAAGCCCAGACCTCGGTCTGGGCTTTTTGCTTTGCGGCGCGCGCAGCGATGCGAAGATCCGGCAAAGGCCACGCATCGGCCAGTCCACACGCGACGCCGCACCCCGATTCAGCCCACCGCGCATATCGGCTAAGATCATGGGCACCGGTCCGCCCGCGGACCAAACCTACTGCCACTCCGAACGCGCCTCGCGCTCAACCGCGTCGCACGCACTCATCATGCAAACCCGCAACCATCCGCTGATCGCACCCGCGCTCGGTACCGCGCGACAGATCGCGAGCTTCCACTACGGCCCGGCGGCTGATCCGTCCGCAGGCCAGACCGGCGCGCCGAAGGTCTACATCCAGTCGTCGCTGCACGCCGACGAACTGCCCGGCATGCTCGTCTCGTGGACGCTGCGCCGCAAGCTCGCCGCGCTCGAAGCCGCCGGACGCCTGCGCGGCGAGATCGTGATCGTGCCGGTGGCGAATCCTATCGGCCTGAACCAGCACTGGCTCGGTCATCTCGTGGGCCGCTTCGAATCGAACACCGCGCAGAACTTCAACCGCAATTTCCACGACCTCACGGCGCTCGTGCTGCCGCACATCGAGGCGCGCCTGGGCACGGACGCCGCCACGAACCTCAAGACCATCCGCCACGCGATGGGCGAGGCGCTCGCGGCGCAGCAGCCGAGGACCGAACTCGATTCGCAACGCCTCGCGCTGCAACGCCTGTCTTACGACGCCGACATCGTGCTGGACCTGCATTGCGACTGGGAAGCCGCGATGCACATCTACACGAACCCGGAGCTGTGGCCGGAAGTCGAGCCGCTCGCGCGCTATCTGGACGCCAAGGCGTCGCTGCTGGCGCTGAATTCGATCGGCAATCCGTTCGACGAGATTCACAGCTTTTGCTGGAGCGAGCTGCGCGAGCGCTTCGGCGAGCGTTTCCCGATTCCGCACGGCTCGATTTCGGTGACAGTGGAACTGCGCAGCCAGCGCGACGTCTCGCACGAGTTCGCCGAGCACGACGCCCAGGCGATCGTCGAGTATCTGACCGCGCGCGGCGTGATTGCCGGCGCGGCCGCCCCGCTGCCGCCGCTCGCGCATCCGGCCACGCCGCTCGCGGGTACGGAGCCGATCGTCGCGCCGGCAAGCGGCGTGATCGTGTTCCGCGCCGAATGCGGCGCATGGCTCGAAGCGGGCGCGCCGGTCGCCGATATCGTCGATCCGCTCACCGACGAGCTGGTCACGCTGCACACCAGCGTGAGCGGCGTGATGTACGCGCGTCACAGCGCGCGTTTTGCGACGGCCGGCATGGAAGTCGCGCGCATCGCCGGCGACACGCCGATCCGCACGGGCTCGCTGCTCTCGCTGTAACTCCCCTCGCCGTTTTGTCATGGCTCATCGCACCGATGAGCCATGACTGCACACGTCCATCTCCATTGCCGGGCAGATCGTTTTACGGATTATTTCGCAATCCCAACTTCATGAAGTCGATAAAACACGCCACGCGCGACTCATTCCCTGCGTCGATAAATCGAATGGATTCGCCAATAAAACCACCATAAAAAGCGATCCATATACGAAATCCAATCGTTGAAAGCAGAAAATTTTATAACGCGCTAAATCGCGCTTTTTTTGCCCGGATTTTCTTTCCTATCGCCTCGCGAGCCGCGCCAGCGCTCGATTTGCGCCGTTTGCTCCCGTCGGCAAGCCCGCTGTCGCATTTACGCCACAGAGTAGCGACATTCATGTGGCATTTCCTTACTGTCACAATCCTTTCGTCCTCGACCCTTAAATTGCAGCGCGTCGCACAGACCGGCCCAAAAGAGGCCGGCACATACTTTTCCTTCATCCGGAGCAACAGTTGAAAAAGAAAATTCTGACCACCGCTATCCTTGCAACCATCGCGGGCGCGGCCCACGCTCAAAGCAGCGTGACCCTGTATGGCCTGATCGACGCAGGCGTGAGCTACATCAATCACACGCAAAACGCGACGAAGGGCAGCTCGAAGGCATTCCAGTACGGTGACGGCGTGGCGCAAGGCAGCCGTTGGGGCCTGCGCGGCTCGGAAGACCTGGGCGGCGGCCTCAAGGCAATCTTCGTGCTCGAAAACGGCTTCAACAGCGGCAACGGCACGGCTGGCCAGGGTAGCTCGATGTTCGGCCGTCAAGCCTACGTCGGTCTGACGCAAAACAACATCGGCTCGCTGACGTTCGGTCGTCAATACTCGTTCAACACGGACATCCTCGGTTCGCTGTACTCGACCGGCGGCAACACGGTGTCGGGCAACTGGGCGTATCACGTCAACGACGTCGACCAGCTCACGTCGAGCCGTATCAGCAACGCGGTCAAGTTCCAGAGCGTGAACTTCTCGGGCTTCACGTTCGGCGGCCTGTATGGCTTCTCGAACACGACGTCGTTCGCCGGCGCACCGTCGGGCAGCACGACGGCTTCGTCGCGCGCTTACAGCTTCGGCGCGAACTACGCGTACGGTCCGTTCAGCATCGGCGGCGCATACGCCGACATCACGTACCCGGCAGCCGCATCGCCAACGACGTTCTCGACCTCGCTCGCCAACGTCAGCACGGCCGTCAGCGCGATCCGCGACCTGCGCTCGTTCGGCTTCGGCGGCCGCTACGTGTTCGGCCCGGCAACGGCATGGCTGCTGTGGACGAACACGCGCTTCGAGCCGATCACGGGTTCGTCGACGCTGTACAACGCGTACGAAGCAGGCGTGAAGTACGCCTTCACGCCGGCCCTGACGGGCGCGGTCGGCTACACGTACTCGCGCGCTTCGGGCCTCTTCACGGCGCACTGGAACCAGGTCAACGGTTCGGTCGACTACGCGCTGAGCAAGCGCACGGACGTCTACGGCCTGGTCGCTTTCGAAGACGCGTCGGGCTCGTACAAGGGCACGCCGGTGCAGGCGCAGATCGGCGATTCGTCGTCGAGCATCTTCGCGCCGTCGGGCTCGGGTTCGCAGAACCAGCTCGCCGTTCGCGTCGGCATCCGCCACAAGTTCTAAGCACGCACGACGCCGCGCCCGCCTTGCGGGCGTGGTGCGCGCGCGAAAAAAGGGCGTCCCTCGGGACGCCCTTTCTCTTTTGTACAGCCGCTTCTCGCGCTCCGCACGCGGTCTGCGGCAGCACAGGACCTGCCGCCGCGCGCGCGCTTCTGGTACGCTGCGGCCTTTCCACTCGCAGCATTCGAATCGATGGAACTTCCTTTCAACGAAGCGGCCGTGACGGTCACTCGCACCTCGCTGTCCGCCGCCGGTCAGGTCATCGCGATGCGCGACATCGAAGACACCCGCATCGTCACCGTTGAGCGCAGCCGCGTGGTGCCCATTGTGATCTCGCTGATCGGCGTGGCCATCGCCGCGGCCGGCGGCGTCTGGGGCGCGGGCGCGGCGCTCGGCTGCGGCGTGATGCTGATCGTGGTCGGCTGGCTCGCGTGGATCTGGCAAGAAGTCTCGCACCGCCTGATCGTGGTGGTGGGCGGCGCGCCGCGCGAAGCCGTCACGAGCGGCGACCGCGCCTTCCTCGAACGCGTCGAACAGGCCGTGCGCGCCGCGAAGGCCGACGCCCCAGCAGCGCCCGCCGCACCCACTGCACCCGGCGCCGCGCCGGCAGCCTGAGCGGCGGCGCCTGAGCAGTCACCCGATCCGCACACCGCGCGGCCCCTGGCAACAATAAGCGGCCCGCGCACCCAGCCAGCTTCTCCCGCCAGCTACCCGTTTTCCGGCCACGCCCGCGTCGTCACTCCAGATCGATCGGCCGCGTGTGCCAGATGTCGCGCGCATATTCGGCAATCGCCCGATCCGACGAAAACGTCCCCATGCCCGCGACATTCTCGATCGCGCTCGCGGTCCAGCCCGGCACGTCGACGAAGCGGCGGTCGGCGGCCTCCTGCGCCTCGACGAACGCGGCATAGTCGGCCAGCACGAGGTAGTGATCGCCCCAATCCACGAGCGTGTGGAAGATATCCGTGTAGCGCGCCGGATCGCCCGGCGAGAAGAAGCCCGTGCGGATCTGGTCGAGCACGGTGCGCAGCTCGGCGTTTTCTTCGTAGACCTGACGGGAGCGATAACCCGAGCAGCGCAGCGCATCGACCTGATCGGACGTGTGCCCGAAGATGAAGATATTCTCCGGCCCCACCGCGTCGCGGATCTCGATGTTCGCGCCGTCGAGCGTGCCCATCGTCAGCGCGCCGTTGAGCGCGAGCTTCATGTTGCCGGTGCCGGACGCCTCGGTGCCCGCCGTCGAAATCTGCTCGGAGAGATCGGCGGCCGGAATCAGTACTTCGGCCACGCTCACGCCGTAGTTCGGCACGAACGTCACCTTGAGCCGGTCGCCCACCACGGGATCGTGATTGATCTTCTCGGCCACGTCGTTGATGAGGCGGATGATCATCTTCGCCATGCGATACGCCGACGCCGCCTTGCCCGCGAACACCACCACGCGCGGCACCCAGTCGCGCTCGGGCTCCGCGAGAATGCGGTTGTAGCGCGTGATCACATGCAGCACGTTCAGCAACTGCCGCTTGTATTCGTGGATGCGCTTGACCTGCATGTCGAACAGCGCATCGGGATTGAACGACAGCCCCGTGCGCGCCGTGAGCCGGCGGATCAGGCGCACCTTGTTCTCGCGCTTGGCCGCGCGAAACGCGGTTTCGAACGCCGCGTCGCCCGCGAGCTTGCGCAGCGCGCCCAACTCGAACAGATCGGTGCGCCAGCGCGTGCCGATGGTTTCGTCGACGAGTGCGGCCAGCGGCGGACTCGCCTGCGCGAGCCAGCGGCGTGGCGTGATGCCGTTCGTGACGTTGGTGAAGCGCTCGGGATAGAGCCGCGCGAAGTCGCCGAAAATATCGCGCGTCATCAGTTGCGAATGGAGCTTCGAGACGCCATTCACCTTGTGACTCGCGACGATCGCCAGATACGCCATGCGCACGCGCCGCTGGCCGTATTCGTCGACGAGCGAAATGCGGCGGATGAAGTCGAGATCGTGCGTGCCTTTCTCGCTCGCTTCGCGCAGAAACGCGGCGTTGATATCGAAAATGATTTCGAGGTGACGCGGCAGCAGGCGCGCCAATAGTTCGACGTCCCAGGTTTCCAGCGCTTCAGGCATCAGCGTGTGATTCGTGTACGAGAACACGCGCTTGATGTGCCCCATCGCCTCGTCCCACGGCATGTGATGGATATCGACGAGCAGGCGGATCAACTCGGGAATCGCCAGCACCGGATGCGTGTCGTTCAGATGGACCGCGACCTTGTCGGAGAAGCGCCCGAACGTGCTGTGCGTGCGCAGATAACGACGGATCAGATCCTGCATCGTCGCCGACACGAAGAAGTATTCCTGACGCAGACGCAGCTCGCGACCCGCCATCGTCGAGTCGTCGGGATAGAGCAGACGCGATACGTTCTCCGAAATATTTCTCGCTTCCACCGCGCGCTGATAATCGCCCTTGTTGAACGCCGAAAGGTCGAGTTCCTCGTCGGCGCGCGCAGACCACAAGCGCAGCGTGTTGGTCGCGCTCGTGGCGTAGCCGGGAATCACGGTGTCGTAGGCCATCGCGTTGACGTGCTGCGTGTCGATCCACTCGACGTGGCCGTCGCGCTGCACGGTGCGCCCGCCGAAGTGCACGGGATACTGCACCTCGGGGCGCGGAAATTCCCACGGATTGCCCGAGCGCAGCCAGTAGTCGGGCGCTTCGACCTGCTCGCCGTTGATGATCTGCTGGCGAAACATGCCGTAGTCGTAGCGGATGCCGTAGCCGAAGCCCGGAATGCCGAGCGTCGCCATCGAGTCGAGGAAGCACGCCGCGAGACGGCCGAGACCGCCGTTGCCGAGCGCGGCGTCGGGTTCGAGGTCGATCACGGAATCGAGATCCACGCCGACGTCGGCGAGCGCCTCTTTCATCTGATCATGGATGCCCAGCGCGAGCAGCGCGTTCGAGAACGTGCGGCCGATCAGGAATTCCATCGACAGGTAATAGACGCGTTTGACGTCCTGGTCGTACTGGCGGCGCGTGGTGATCATCCAGCGCTCGACGAGGCGGTCGCGCACCGCGAGCGCGGCGGCGTGCAGCCAGTCCTGCGGCGCCGCCGTGACGGCGTCCTTGCCGACGCCGTACATCAGGCGATTGGAGATGGAACGGCGCAGCGCATCGGCGCTGCTCTTCAACTGGTCGAACTCAAGACCGACTGCTGTCATCGAATGCCTCCCGGAAAAGCGACGCGCCGCGTTGCATGTCGATGCGGCGGCGCGCGTTCGTTCAGGGGCTGCGCGCGAGCACCGTTCGGGTGCACGCCGGGTACGCGGACCGATGCAGGGCGAGGCGCACGCGAGCCTGCGTGACTCGCCTCGCGCCGCATCCTCACCTTGGCCCGCGGGCGCAGATCAGTTTGCAGATTAGGACATTTTGAGATCGCGTGCGGCGGCGCGCCATCGCAAACGCGCCTGGTTCGCCTCGTTGCACGAGCGCTCACGGCACGCGAGACGGGCGACTCGGGCGGACGCGGCCAGTTTGGCTGTTAGTTGCGTTCCATCAGCCGGACGACGACATTCGAGGCGCAAAAATCCCGACGCCAAAAATGCACACCGCGCCGCCTTACAAGCACCTCACGCTTTGAAGCAGGCGCTGCACGAACGCGCCGCGTCTGTAACAATTGCACCAGCGCGCGTCGCGCGCGCCTGCCTTGCGCTTGCCCTTCGATTCGCCCGAGACCGCCGCCTTGTCCGATACCCACACCGCGCAGCCCGACACCACGCCGCGCGCCGACGAGCCCATGTCGGCGAAAAACCGCCGTGCGATGGCCGCGATCATGCTCGCCGTCGCGCTCGCGACGCTCGACACCGCGATCGCCAACACGGCGCTGCCCGCCATCGCCACCGATCTGCACGCGGCGCCCGCCGCTTCGGTCTGGATCATCAACGCGTATCAGCTCGCGATGGTCGCCACGCTGCTGCCGCTCGCGGCGCTCGGCGACATCCTCGGGCATCGGCGCATCTATATTGCGGGGCTGGCGATCTTCACGGTCGCCTCGCTCGCCTGCGCGGTCTCGCCCACGCTCGGTGCGCTCGCGGCGGCGCGCGTGCTGCAGGGCCTCGGCGCGAGCGCGATCATGAGCGTCAACACGGCGCTGATCCGCTTCCTCTATCCGACGCACCGGCTCGGACGCGGTCTCGGCATGAACGCGCTGATCGTCGGCGTGTCGTTCGCCGTGGGCCCGACCGTCGCGTCGCTGATTCTCTCGGCGGGCACGTGGCCGTGGCTGTTCGCGATCAACGTGCCGCTCGGCGCGCTCGCGCTCGTCTTCGCGATGCCCGCGCTGCCGCACACCGCGCGCGGCAAGCACAGCTTCGATCCGCTCGCGGCGCTGCTCAATCTCGTCACCTTCGCCGCGCTGATCTTCGCGCTCGGCGAGGCGGCGCAGCGCGCGCCGCTGCGCGAAGTCGGCATCGCCGCCGTGATCGCGCTGGTGTTCGGCCTGCTGCTGATCCGCCGCGAAGCCGGCCATCCCGCGCCGATGCTGCCCGTCGATCTGTTCAAGCGGCCCGTGTTCGCGCTGTCTTCGCTGACCGCGGTCTGCTCGTTCGCGGCACAAGGCCTCGCGTTCGTTTCGCTGCCGTTCTATTTCGAAACCGTGCTGATGCGCAGCCAGGTCGAAACCGGCTTCCTGATGACGCCCTGGCCGGTCGTGGTGGCCGCCGCCGCGCCGATCGCCGGGCGGCTGTCGGACCGCTATCCGCCGGGCCTGCTCGGTGCGATCGGCCTGGCGATCCTCGCGGCGGGCATGGCGTCGCTGGCGATGCTGCCCGTGCATCCGAGCGTGCCCGACATCGTGATCCGCATGGCGATCTGCGGCGCGGGCTTCGGTTTCTTCCAGTCGCCGAACCTGCGCGCCATCATGGCCGCCGCGCCGCCCGAGCGCAGCGGCGGCGCGAGCGGCACCATCGCCGTCTCGCGTCTGCTCGGGCAGACCACGGGCGCGGCGCTCGTGGCGCTGTGTTTCGGAATCGTGGGTTCGCGCGGCCCGACGCTCGCGCTCGGTCTGGGCGCGGCGTTCTCGGCGGCGGCGAGCATCGTGAGCGGCTTGCGCCTGTTCGCGCCGTCGCACCGCGCGGGGCATTAGCGCGGGGCCGGTGAAGCGCTGACGCGGCGCGCGCGTGGAAGGTTGCGAGACGGGTTGCGCGATGGGTTGCGCAACCCGCGCCCGGCTGGATCAGCGCGTGAAGTACGCCTTCACGGCGTCGACGAAGGTGTCGATATCGGCGGCGCTCACGTCCAGATGCGTGACGAAGCGCGACGCGTAGAGCATCTGCGTGAGGATGCCGCGCTCCTTGAGCCACGCTTCGAGCGGCGCGCAGTCGGCCTGCGGAAACTGCGCGAACACCATGTTGGTGGCGTGCGACATCACCTTCACTTCATCGATCTGCGCGAGCCCAGCCGCGAGGCGCGCGGCGTTCGCGTGATCGTCGGCGAGACGCTCGACGTGATGATCGAGCGCGTAGAGACACGCCGCCGCCAGCACGCCCGACTGGCGCATGCCGCCGCCCAGCACTTTGCGCCAGCGATGCGCCGACTCGATCAGCGCGCGGCTGCCCACCAGCACCGAGCCGACCGGCGCGCCCAGCCCTTTCGAAAAGCAGATCGACACCGAGTCGAAGTCCGCCGTGAGCGCCTGCAACGGCTGATTCGAGCCGACCGCCGCGTTGAACACGCGCGCGCCATCGAGGTGCGTCGCGAGTCCGCGGTCGTGCGCGAACTGCGTGGCCTCGGCGACATAGGCCGGCGGCAGAATCTTGCCGCCGATGGTGTTTTCGAGCGCCAGCAGACGCGTGCGCGCGAAGTGGTCGTCGATCGGCTTGATCGCGGCGGCGATGCGCTCGAGCGGCAGCGAGCCGTCGGCGGCGTTATCGAGCGGCTGCGGCTGGATGCTGCCGAGCACCGCCGCGCCGCCGCCTTCGTACTTATAGGTGTGCGCGAGCTGGCCGACGATGTATTCGTCGCCGCGTCCGCAATGCGCCATCAGCGCGGCGAGGTTGCTCTGCGTGCCGCTCGGGAAGAACAGGCCCGCTTCCTTGCCCGCCTGCTCTGCCACGCGCGCCTGGAGGCGCAGCACGGTGGGGTCGTCGCCCCAGACGTCGTCGCCGGTTTCGGCGCGGGTCATGGCGGCAAGCATGGCGGGGCCCGGGCGGGTGACGGTGTCGCTGCGCAGATCGATCATGCGATGAAGTCCTCGAAGTCCTCGTGGTGGCCGCGCTCAGGCCGCGCGGCGTGGAATCATCGAGTGTATTTTCAAACGGCGCGGCGAGGCAACCGCGCGAAAAATCGGCAGGGAACGCGGAGGGAAAAGCGGGGAGGAGAAAGCGCGGCGCCCGAGCGCCGCGCATCCGTTCGACGGGGAGAAGACGCGCCTAGCGCGAAAGCAGCGGCAACGGGTCGACGGGCTTGCCGTCGCTGCGCACTTCGAACTGCACGCCCGCGACGCCGTTGTTGTCGACGCCCATTTCGGCGATCGGCTGGCCTTGCGAGACGGCGTCGTCTTCCTTCACGAGCAGTTTGCCGTTATGGCCGTAGGCCGTGACGGTCTGATCGTTGTGCTTGATGATGACGAGCGGGCCATAGGCCTCGATGCCCGTGCCGGCGTAGACCACGCGCCCGGCCGCGGCGGCGCGGACCTGTGCGCCCGGCTGGCCGCCGATCACGATGCCGGTGGACTTGCCCGGCACGAAGCGCTGCAGGATCGGACCGCGCGCAGGCCACGCGAGCGTGAGCTGGGGCGCGACGGGCGCGGGCACGGCCACGCCGGCGGCGGCCGGCGCGGAGCTGGGCGCGCCGAACGCGGGCTGCTGGGGCACGGCGCCCGCATAGCTCGCGGGCGGCGCGACGCGCAACACCTGGCCGGGCAGCACCTGCGCATTCGGCGGCAACTGGTTCCAGCTCGCGAGGTCCTGCGGCCGCTGGCCGTAGGCGGCGGCGATGCGCGTGAGCGTATCGCCAGGATTGACGCGGTAATAACCGGCCGGGACGCCCGTGGTCGATGCGGTGGGCGCCGAACTCGGCTGGCCCTCCCACGGGGTGAGCGTACAGGCGCTGCAGACGAGCGTGAGCGCGGCCAGTGCCGCGTACGCGCCCGGGTTTCGCCGTTGTCGATTCATCTTGCTATACCTCGCTTGTTCCTCGCTACGTACGTCGGGGATACGTATATCTGGATGCGCGTGGGGCCGCCGGCGTTCGCCCGCGAGACCCTCCGCTGATTATGGCGAACGGCCCCCATTATATCTTTCCGGACGCGTGACCCCTTTCAAGGCGCACGCGCCCCGGTTTTCAACCAGCATACGACGCTTGTCAGAACTACCCTACAGTTTGCAAGGACAAACACGACTCCACTGTTCGCCCCCTCGCCTATACTGCCTCAAGCTGCTCATCAGATAATCAGACGAAAGAGACGATGCGCCTCTCGCCGCGGCCCCACGTCCCGTGAGGATTTCGAGCATGAACAAAGCCACTTTCCTGTCCGTCCAGCTCAATGTCGAAGACGTCGCGGCGTCTCCGGGGCTGGTCGAACTGCTCAACAACCATCTCGTTTTTGCCGCCGACGTCGCCGAAGCCGCCGACGAACTGGTCCAGCACGCCAGCGTCGCCGGTCTTTCCGGGGACGCCGAACCGACCGTGCAGATTCCGGCCGTGGTGATCGAGCGTCTGCGCGACGCGCTCGAAACCCTGAGCGGCTACGACGAAACCTGGCTGTTCGCGCTCGAACCCGGCCGTGCACTCTTCGACGACATCGCACGCCGCTCGCGCCTCCTGCACTGAGGCGCCGCAGGACCGCCCGGAGCGGACCGCGCCCGCCGGCGCGCGCCTGTCCCGTCTTGCCGACATGCCGCCTTGGCCGCCCCGCGCGCGCCGTGGACGAGCGGCGTGATCTTCTGGGGGAAACGCCGTGAAATCATTCCTGAACCGCCGTCGTGCCGCAGAACCGGGCGGCCCGTCGCATCTCGTCGCGGTCGCGCGCGACAGTTCTTCCGCCGACCTCGCCCACCCCGCCGGGAGCGTTGACACGCATCGCCCCGCCGGCGAACCCGGCCCGCATCACGAAGCCGAAACCGCTCATCAACAGAGCAACGACCATAGCAACGACCACGACGGCGCCGACACGCTCGATTACCACGCCGACGCCGCAACGACCGCCCGCATGCCGATCCACTCGGGCGGCGCGCCGCGTCCGGTTTCGACGCTGCACGCGGTGCCCGCAATGCCCGCGCATCTGAGCGGCCGCCCGGTGCAGATCGCCGATGGCGCGTCGTTCGAAGCGCTCGTCGCGACCCACGCGATGACCACGTTCCGCTCGTTTCGCAGCTTCGATTACACGGTGACGCTGCTCTTTCATGGCGAGACGCTCGGCTATTTCGTGGCGCTGCATCAGGATGGCGCGCTCTGGCATGCGTTCCGGGCCGCTGACATCGATTCGGCCGGCGCGGTGTTTCATCATCTGCAGGAGCAAGCGACGCGCCTCGCCGATGGCGAAACGCGCATCGCCCAGCTCAGCGCGCAAAACGTGCTGCTGGCGAGGCAAATCGAGGATTCGGAAGCGCAGGCCGAACGGCTGCGCGTGGATCTGCAACGGCACGCCGAGCAGGAGCACCGCGTGAGCGCGCGCCAGCATCAGGTGCGCAAGGACGTGGCGCAGATGGAGGCGCAACGCATCGCCGCGCAGGCGCAACTGAACAAGGCGCACCGCACGATCCACCAGTTGAGCGTGACGAGCAGCGAAGGCGTGCCGCATCTGCACGGACGCTGAGGCGGCGCGACGCCGCCGGGCTTTTCACGTCGCGCGCAATCTGACGCGCCACGAAACGCGCCACTCAACGCGAGCGCCAAAAAGAAAAGCGCGGGCCGGTTCTCGACCGGGCCGCGCTGGACTGCTGCTACTGCGTACTGCACTTTCACTTCTACTGCTTGCTGCGGACTTCTGCTGCATACAGCGACTCCTGCTACTGCTCACTACGCACTGCAACTGCCAACTTCAACCTCTTTGCTGACTACGGACTTCAACATCTACTGCTTACTGCGTGCTTCTACTGCTTAAAGCGACCTCTACTGCTTACTTCGACTTCGACTGCGTACTGCAACCTCTACTGCGTACGGCTACTTCAACTGCCTGCTGCAACCTCTACTGCGTACGGCTACTTCAACTGCCTGCTGCAACCTCTACTGCGCACTGCAACTTCAACTGCCTGCTGCAACCTCTACTGCGTACTGCACCTCTGTGTGCTTACTTCGACCTGCAACTTCTACAGCAACTGCTCACTGCAAACTGCAACCTCTTGCTGCTTACATCGACCTGCAACTACGCACTGCTACTTCTATTGCCTGCTGCAACTACATACTGCAACTACGTACTGAGGTCCTGCACCTGCAACTTCTACATCCACAACAAACAACAACTGCTCTCTGCTCGCAACTCACAACAACTTCGACTGCTTCACTGCCTGGCTTCACTGCCTGGATAGTGAGACCGCACCGGGCGATCTCACCGATACTTCACACCCGAACTTAGTGGCCGAAATACACGGCTTGCGACGGGGCGACATGCGCGGGCTGCACCGGGGCGCCCGACTGCGACGTACCGACTGCCGGCGCGCCGTAACCGCTGGTTTCACCGTTCGCCAGCTTTTCCTGGTTCACGCGGGCCTGAGCGGCCTGGATGTTTTCGGGGTAATTCACATGATCGGCGGACGGGTTGTAACCGGCCTGCTCGAGTTCGACGAGCTCCGCGCGGACCTGTGCGCGGGTCAGACCTTGCTGGCTCGACTGGGCGAACGAGATCGCCGGGATGGCCAGTGCTGCTGCAACGACAACGGCGGGAATAAGCTTGTGCATGATCTAACCTCCATCTGTTTTTTTGCGCTTTGGGCTCTGTTTTCCTCAGCGCTTGATGAAAGTCTAGGCCTTTCTTTGATCTAGGGAAAACCCTAATAACAAAAAACACCGTTGCAAAATCGTTAACAAAAAAGGGGAACCCGGAAGGCTCCCCTTTTATTCAGACAAAAGCCCGCAAAAACTATCGGGCCGATAGCCCCTCAGTCCGCCGACGCAACGCCCGCTGACAGGCGCACGCAGCGGGCGATCAGGACCAGTCGGCGTGGAAGCT
Source organism: Paraburkholderia tropica (assembly GCF_900109265.1). GTDB lineage: Bacteria > Pseudomonadota > Gammaproteobacteria > Burkholderiales > Burkholderiaceae > Paraburkholderia > Paraburkholderia tropica. The sequence goes on along the minus strand of NZ_FNZM01000001.1, from coordinate 391,584 downwards.
GCCCGGCTTGTCGATGCGCTCGAACGTGTGCGCGCCGAAGAAGTCGCGCTGCGCCTGCACCAGATTCGCGGGCACGCGCTCCGAGCGATACGCGTCGAAGTACGCGACCGCCGACGAGAACGCCGGCACCGGCACGCCGACCTTCACCGCTTCGACCACCACGTCGCGCAACGCGGCCTGATAGTTGGCGGCGATATCGCTGAAATAGGGATCGAGCAGCAGATTGTCGAGCTGCGCGTTCTTCGCGTAGGCGTCGGTGATCTTCTGCAGGAAGCGCGCGCGGATAATGCAGCCCGCACGGAAGATCTTGGCGATCGTGCCGTATTGCAGATCCCACTTGTACTCGTCCGAAGCGGCGCGCAGCTGCGCGAAACCCTGCGCGTACGAGATCACCTTCGAGAAATACAGCGCACGGCGCACCGACTCGATGAACGCCTTGCGGTCGCCCGCGAACGGCTTCGCGTCCGGGCCCGCGAGCACCTTGCTCGCCGCCACGCGCTGCGTCTTCAGCGACGAGAGCACGCGCGCGAACACGGCTTCCGTGATCAGCGGCAGCGGCGCGCCGAGGTCGAGCGCGTTCTGGCTCGTCCACTTGCCGGTGCCCTTTTGCGCCGCGCGATCGAGGATCACGTCGACGAGATACTGGCCGGTTTCGTCGTCCTTCTTCTGGAAGATCTTCGAGGTGATTTCGATCAGGTAGCTGTCCAGCTCGCCCGCGTTCCACTCCGTGTAGACCTCGCCCAGTTCCTCGTTCGAGAGGCCGAGCACCTGCTTGAGCACGGCGTAGCTTTCGGCGATCAACTGCATGTCGCCGTATTCGATGCCGTTATGGACCATCTTCACGTAGTGGCCCGCGCCGTCCGGACCCATGTAGGCCACGCACGGCTCGCCGTCCGCCGGCGCCTTCGCCGCGATTTCGGTGAGGATCGGTGCAACCAGATCGTAAGCGTCGCGCTGGCCGCCCGGCATGATCGACGGGCCCTTGAGCGCGCCTTCCTCGCCGCCCGACACGCCCGTGCCGATGAAATGCAGGCCCGCCTTCGCGAGTTCCTGGTTGCGGCGGATCGTGTCGGTGAAATGTGTGTTGCCGCCGTCGATCAGGATGTCGCCCTTCTCCAGCAGCGGCTTGAGTGCGGCGATGGTGGCGTCGGTCGGTTCGCCTGCCTTGACCATCAGCAGAATGCGGCGCGGCTTTTCGAGCGACGCCACGAACTCTTCGAGCGTGTAGGCCGGCACGAGTTTGCGCTCGGGGAATTCAGCGATCAGCTCATCGGTTTTCTCGCGGCTGCGGTTGAACACCGACACCGCATGGCCGCGGCTTTCGATGTTGAGCGCAAGATTGCGTCCCATCACGGCCAGACCCACCACGCCGATTGCCTGTTTGCTCATGTTGACTCTCCACTTCAATCAATTGGGGTGACGCACGCGCGGCATCGCGCAGCGCGTCGATCGTGCAAGCATAAGGGAAACGCCCGTGCGCTGCGCGATGGCGCGCACGGCATCCCGCCCGAGGGCCGCGATTATCGCCTACTCGCGGCCCGCCGCCGCCTGCCTGCGGAAAACGAGGCTGAAATTGTTCGCCGGCATCGCCACCACGGCCTCGCAGACGAGCCTTTCGGCGGCCGCGAGCGCCTCGACGGCCTCCATGTCGCGCACGCCCCAGGACGGGTCGCGCGCGCGCAGATCGGCGTCGAAGGCCGCGTTGCTCGGCGCCGTATGCGCGCCGCCGCGCCGGTACGGACCGTACAGCACCAGCGCGCCGCCGACCGCAAGCCGCGCGCCCGCGCCTTTCAGCAACGCAACAGCGGCCTCCCACGGCGCGATATGAATCATGTTGATGCAGACGATGGCATCGACCTCGCCGATCGGCCAGGGTTCGCGGCGCACGTCGAGATCGAGCGGCTCGCGCAGATTGGCGAGCCCGGTGTGTGCGCGCCACGCGGACACCGAAGCGCGGGCGCGCGGATCGGCGTCGCTCGGCTGCCAGTCGACGCCGGGCAGCGCCGACGCGAAATGCACCGCATGCTGGCCGGTGCCGCTCGCGATTTCAAGCACGGTGCCGCGCGCGGGCAAGGCGCTGCGCAGCACGTCGAGGATCGGCGCGGCGTTGCGCTCGGCGGCGGGCGCGTGCAGGCGCTCGGGGCGCGGCGTGGAAGCGGAGCTTGAAACGGAATCGGTCATCTGAAGCGGGAAAAAAGAGTGGCGCTGATTGCGGACGAACATGCAGGCGAATACGCGGGCGAACATGCAGACGAAAGTGGAGACGACACCGCAAGCGCTCAATAAAGCGTTTTCTTCATGCGCTCGGCGAGATCGGCCTCGTAACGCTCGACGTCGAATGACTCGCCGTATTGCTCGTCGTTCACGCGGCGCAACATGTCGCCCGCGCTCGGCAACTGCGAACGCTCGACGTGGCGCGACGCGTCCCAGAGATGCGAGCGCGCGATCGCCTTCGCGCAGTGGAAATAGGCGCTCTCGATGTCGATCAGCAACACCGAGCGCGGCGGCTTGCCGTCGACGGCGAAATGGTCGAGCAGCCCGGCATCAACGCTCACGCGCGCGCGGCCGTTCACGCGCAGCATCTCGCCCACGCCCGGCACCATGAACAGCAGGCCGACCTGCGGCGCGGCCACCACGTTGCGCAGACTGTCGACGCGATTATTGCCGGGCCGGTCGGGCAGCGCGAGCGTGCGCTCGTCGAGCACGCGCACGAAGCCCGGCGCGTCGCCGCGCGGCGAGCAGTCGAGGCCGTCCGGGCCGCCCGTCGCGAGCACGACGAACGGCGACAGCTCGATGAAGCGGCGGTAATCCGCGTTCACGTGGTCGATTTCCTTGCGCAGCGCGCGCTCGTGCGGCGTGCCGTAGTGCGCTTCGAGTTCGTCGGTCGTGGTCAGCATCGGTCGGGGTCCTCTCGATTTCCTGGCGGCTTGCGGCGCAAGAATGCCAATGAACGCCGATGAACGCCAATAAGCACCCGTGATCGGCGATGAAAAACGGCGCGATTCAGGCGCCGAGCCGCGCGGCGAGCGCGTCGAGCGTCGCGGCGCACGGCGCTTCGACTTTCAGCGCGAGCAGCGGGTCGGCGCGCGTCTTGCCGAGGTTGATGGCGGCCACGGGCTTGCCGCGCTGCTGCGCCCACGCGCAGAAGCGATAGCCCGAATACACCATCAGCGACGAACCGACCACGAGCACCGCGTCGGCCTCGTCGAGCGCCGCCGACGCCGCCGCCACGCGCTCGCGCGGCACGTTCTCGCCGAAAAACACCACCGACGGCTTGAGCATGCCGCCGCAAGCGTCGCATGCGGGAATGTCGAAGGCGTGTTCGCCGTCGAAGTCGAGATGGGCGTCGCCGTCGGCGGCCGGTTCCGCGAACGCGCCCGCGAGCGCCGGATTGCGCGCCTCCAGTTGCGGCTGGATCGAGGCGCGCGAGTACTGCGCGCCGCAGGCGAGGCAATGCACGTGGCCGATGCTGCCGTGCAGCTCGATCACGCCATGACTGCCCGCGCGCTGATGCAGGCCGTCGACGTTCTGCGTGACGAGCGTGCCGACGCGCCGCGCCGTTTCGAGCCGCGCGAGCGCGCGATGCGCGCCGTTGGGCTGCGCGAGCCCGACGGTCGGCCAGCCCAGCATGCTGCGCGCCCAGTAGCGGCGGCGCGCGCTGTCCGAGCCGAGAAACTCCTGCAGCGTGATGGGCGGCGAACGCTTCCACGCGCCGTTTTCGTCGCGATAACCGGGGATGCCCGAATCCGTGCTGATACCCGCGCCGGTCAGCACGAACAGGCGCGGGTGGCGCTCGGCGAACGCCTGGAGCGCATCGAGCGCATCGAGCGCCGTGAGTGCATCAGCGGGCTTGACGGCAGAGGTGACGACAGAGGCGGCGGCGGGAAGATCGAGGGATTCGGACATGACGGCTCGGCGTAGTGTGGGGCGCGCCGCTCAGCGCGGCGGTTCGGCCTCGACGGCCTCTGCCGCGTGGCGCGCTTCCCACGCCGCGAGCGCTTCGCGCCAGCGCTGCACCTCTTCGGCGTAGAGATCGAAGATGCAGGGACTGCAGCCGCTCTGGCAGCAGTCGCCGTCGTTGGGCCGCTCGGGCGGTTCCGGGCGCGGGTCGTCCTCGGGATGCAAAGGCAAAGACATGGGGCGAACGTCGTAATGATTCGGCGTCCAGTATACGGGAGCGCGCGTTTGCGCGTGCGGGCGCCCCACCGGCCGCACGCCTTGCCCGCCAACGGCTAAATCGGTCTACGCATCGCTACGCGCACTCATCCTCGCCCAACGAACGGCATCTTCGTGGCCATGATCGTCATGAACTGGACGTTCGCGGCCAGCGGCAACTGCGCCATGTGCAGCACCGCATCGGCGACGAGTTCCACATCCATCAGCGGCTCCACGGCGATCTCGCCATTGGCCTGCGGCACGCCGCGCGCCATGCGCTCGGCCATCTCGGTGCCCGCATTGCCGATGTCGATCTGCCCACAGGCGATGTCGTAGCGCCGTCCGTCGAGCGACACCGACTTCGTCAGCCCGGTGATGGCGTGCTTGGTCGCCGTGTACGCAATGCTGAACGGACGCGGCGCGTGGGCCGAAATCGAACCGTTGTTGATGATGCGGCCGCCTTGCGGGTTCTGCCGCTTCATCAAGGCGAACGCCGCGCGCGTGCAGAGGAACACGCCGGTCAGATTCGTATCGACCACGGCGCGCCAGTCTTCCACCGACAACTCGTCGATATCGACCGCCTTCGCGTTACGTCCCGCGTTGTTGAACAGCAGATCGAGGCGGCCATAACGTTGGCGCACCGTGTCGAACAGCGCTTCGACCGCGGCCGCGTCGCTGACGTCGCACGGCACGGCCAGCGCTTCCTGGCCCGCCGCGCGCGCGTCGGCGGCGAGCGCGTCGAGCGGCTCGGCGCGGCGGCCCGTGAGCACGACCGCGTAGCCGTTCGCGAGCAGCTTGCGCGCGCACGCGCGGCCGATGCCGCTGCCCGCGCCCGTCACGATCGCCACCTTGCGAGCGGTGTTTTGTCCACGGTCCTGGGTGATTTCCTGCGTTGACTCTGTCATCGTTCCCGCCTCGTTTGCTTCGATGTTGTTGACCTTCAAGCCTGCGCGAAACCCGCGCGCAACACGTCGACGAACGCGTTGCCCGCCTGCGAATCCATGCCGCCGTCGCGCCACAGCGCGAACACGCCCACGCTCAATGCCGGTTCCACGCGACGGATCGCGACCGGTTCGCCCGCACTCTTCGCGGTGATTTCGTCGAGCAACACGCGCCCCACGCCGCGCGCCGCGAGCGAACGCGCCACATACCAGGTCTGCGCCTCAACCACCGCGAGCCGCCCTTCGACGCCCTGCGTTTCGAGCAGATGCCCGATGGTCTCGCCCAGCGGATCGACATTGCCGATGCTGATCCAGTCGCTCGCGACGACGTCCTGCAGCGCGAGCGGTGCATCGGCGGGCGTGGGTTCGTCGGGCGGCGCGACGCAGACCACGGCCGTGCGCCCGAGTTCGAGCGAGGCGATGCCGGGCCGCGCGGGCGGATTGATCGCCACGCCCACGTCGAGTTCGCGCGTGAGCAGCGCGTTGAACAGCTCGTTGGTGTGGCGCGTCTGGATCTGCAGCGAGACTTCCGGATAGCTGGCGCGAAACGCCTGCACGGCCTGCGGAATCAGGCTCAAACCCAGACTCGGCAGACAGCCGATGCGCAGCAGCCCCTGCGGTTGCAGCGCGAGATTGCGCGCGAGGTCGCGGATGCTGTCGAGGCTCGTTTGCAGCTTCTGGGTTTCGGCGAACAGCAGTTCGGCTTCGCGTGTCGGCTGGAGCCGGCCGTGCGCGCGCGCGAACAGCTTGAGGCCCGCGCTGCGCTCGGCATGCGCGAGCACCTTGCTCACGGCGGGCTGCGACACGCACAGCAGCTCGGCGGCTTTCGACAGCGAGCCCGTGCGCATGATCGCGTGGAAGACTTCGATGTGGCGTAGACGCATGAGGCGCGGGCCGCACGGTCCGCGTGCGGCTGAACAAAAGCGCAAGGATAGCGCGTTCGCGCGTGCGGATCAGCGTGGATCAGCGCGCACACGCGAATGCGAGCGCCGACGACGTGCCAGTCGAGCGCCCGGCGTACTCCGCGTTCCGCACCGATCGACGCACCCTCACACGCGGAAATCGGCGGCCATGTCCTCGTCGCTGCGCGCGCGGATCTTGCCGCTGCGCGCAGCCTTCACAAACAGGTCGTAATCCTTCTCGACCTGATCGGCGTAGGCGAAGCCATAACCCACGAGCGCTTCGGCGAACTGATCGCTGCGTCCGATATACGAAGCGATCTCGATCGCCGCGTTGCCCGACTTCGCATGCGCGCGCGCCATCGCCCAGCCGCACAGGCGTCCGTAGCCCGCGAGCAGCGTGCTGTCGAGCAGTTCGAGATCGACGGAAAGCTTCATGTCGCGCAACTGGCGGAAGTAGAAGTGCCGCCCCGACGGCCCCGTCGACCAGCCGAGAAAGATATCGCTCGCGGCCTGCAGCAGGCGCTGCCCCTGCACGACGCGCGCGGCTTCGTGCTTGAACGGCGGCGACTTGAAAAACTGCGAGATCACTGAGCGGCGCGCCTCCTTGACCTGAAGGAACAGCGGCTTGCCGTGATGATCGACGAGCAGGATCACGAGGCAGCGCGTGCCCACGCTGCCCACGCCCACGACTTTGAAGACGAGATCCTGCAACGCGAAGTGTTCGAGCAGTTCGCGGCGGTCGGGCGCGAGCGTCTTCAGATAGGCTTCGTAAGTGGGCGTGATGAGTGTGCGCCAGTCGTCGAAGGTGAGCCAGTTGTCCTCGGCTTCGTAGAGCGAGTTCGGGCCGTGCACGTGAAAAAGCGCGGGCGGCGCGTCGCGCACGATCCAGTGGCCCGACGCGTCGTCGCGATGCGCGAGCTTTTCGAGCATGCTTTCGTGCGTGCGCCCGGCCGCCTTCTCCATGCCGCGCCGGATCAGACGGCGGCCCTCGGGCGTGAGCGCCGTCTCCACCATGCGGTCGAACGTGATCTTGTCGTACCAGAGTTCGAGTGCGCCGTAGTCGGCGTACTGGCGCATGCGGTCGCGATAGGTGTTCACCACCGTCATCACGAGATCCTCGGCCACGCCGCGCGAGTAGCGCATGTGCCGCGCCGCCACCACGAAGCTCGCGACGAGGCGCTTGAGGTCCCATTCCCACGGACCGGGCGCGACTTCGTCGAAGTCGTTGAGATCGAACACGAGTTGTCGCTCGGGCGTGGCGAAGCCGCCGAAGTTGAGCAGATGGCCGTCGCCGCAGATCTGCATGACCATGCCGGTGTTCGGCACCTGGGCGAGATCGTGCGCCTGGAGGATCGCGCTGCCGCGAAAGAACGTGAAGGGCGACACGATCATGCGACCATAACGCAGCGGCACGAGGTTCGGCACGCGGCCCTCGCTGCTCGCTTCCAGCAGCTTGAGCGGATCGCGATGCAGCTCGCCGGTCTGCTTGTGGCTCGAACGCTTCGCCCGCTCGCGCGCGGCGCGCCCGGCCGCTTCGCGTTCTGCAACGGTCTTTCCATTCATGAACGGCTCCCGTTCCGGATGAGAGTGACGACCCGTGATGCGCGCCGCATCGGCGTGTCCGCAAAGGCGCGCCGCGCCAGCCATATTTAAGCGTGCGGCCCCCTTTTGCGCAAGCGCGGCACGGTTGCCGCGGCCGCCCGTCCGCATCGCGCCAGGGCGCTGCGCAACGTGCGCGCAACGCGCGCGACGCTCGTGTACCGTGCGCATTGAGCTTTCGGGGACGGCGCGGCCTGCGCGCCGACGCGCCACGCCATCGTTGCATCACGAGGCCCGCATGAATATCGGTGTCTATGGAACGCTCGTCGCCGCGTCGCTCGTCCTGCTGCTCGGCAACCGGCTGCTGGCCGCGCTGCCGCTGCTGCGCAAATGGACGATTCCCGAGCCCGTCGCGGGCGGCCTCGTCGTCGCGCTCGTGTTGTTCGGATTGCATACGTTCGTGCACGTGGACGTACGCTTCGACGCCTCGCTGCAAGCGCCGCTGATGCTCGCGTTCTTCGCGACCATCGGACTGAACGCCAATCTCGCGAGCCTGAAATCCGGCGGCCCGATGCTGGTGCGCTTTCTCGCCGTGGTGATCGGCCTGCTGGTGTTGCAGAACGTCGTGGGCATCGGACTCGCGCTCGCGATGCGTGTCGATCCGTTGTTCGGGCTGCTCGGCGGCTCCGTCTCGCTCGCGGGCGGACACGGCACGGGCGCCGCGTGGGGCAAGGTCTTCACCGAGCATCACGGCCTGCAGTCGGCGACCGAAGCGGCCATCGCGTGCGCGACGTTCGGCCTCGTGATGGGCGGCATACTCGGCGGCCCGGTCGCGCAGCACCTGCTCAAACGCATCGGCCACACGGACAACACGGCCGATGCCGACGCCCCCGCCGACGCGCCCTACGCCTTCGAGGAACCCAAAGCCGAACAGGCGACCACGCCCGCCGTCTTCATCGAAACGCTGACGTTGATCGCCATCAGCCTCGCCGCGGGCGACGTGATCGCCGGATGGATCGCAGGCACGCCGTTCGAATTGCCGGGTTTCGTCTGCACGCTGTTCATCGCGGTGCTGCTCGCCAACGCGCTCGCGTTCATGGGCCGCCCCGTCGCCGAACACGCGGTCGCGCTGATCGGCAACGTGAGCCTCGCGCTCTTTCTCGCGATGGCGCTCATGACGCTGCGCCTCGGGGATCTCGCTGCGCTCGCGTTGCCGGTGTTTTCGATCCTCGTCGCGCAGACCGTGATGATGGTGCTCTACGCGTTGTTCGTGACTTTCCCCGTGATGGGCCGCAACTACGACGCCGTCGTGCTCTCCGCCGGGCATTGCGGCTTCGGCCTCGGCGCGACGCCCACCGCCATCGCCAACATGCAGGCCGTGACCGCGCGCTTCGGCCACTCGCATCTGGCCTTCCTCGTCGTGCCGATGGTAGCCGCGTTCTTCATCGATATCGCCAACGCCATCGTCATCAAGCTGTTTCTCGCGTTGCCGTTTTTCGCGTGATCGCCGCGTGAAATTCGCGTGATTTTTGCGCGTACGAGACGGCGCGCGGCGTCGCGTTAGAATCGGCGGATGCGCGTTCGCGCGAGTCCTCATCGAGCACGATCATGTCCTTCTCCGCCTGGCTCTTTTTCCTGCCCGCCTGCTTCGCGCTGAACATGGCGCCAGGGCCGAACAACCTGCTGTCGATCAACGTGGCCGCGCGCCACGGCTTCGCGCGCGCGTTCGTGGGCGGCCTCGGCCGGCTGCTGGCCTTCGCGGCGATGATCGCGCTCGCGGCCACCGGCCTCGCGGTCGTGCTGCGCGCCTCCGAAGCCGTATTCTTCGCGATCAAGCTCGCGGGCGCGGCCTATCTCGTGTGGCTCGCCGTGCAACTCTGGCGCAGCGACGACGCGCCCATCGGCATGAAGCTCGACAGCGACGCCACGCTCGCGCGGCTCGCCTGGCGCGAGTGTCTTGTGGCGGCGGGCAACCCGAAGGCGATTCTGGTTTTCACGGCCTTTCTGCCGCAATTCGTCGACGTGACGAAGCCGATGCTCGCGCAGTTCGGCGTGCTGGGCGCGAGCTTTCTCGTGCTCGAAACCGTGGCCATCGCGCTTTACTCGCTCGCCGGCATGTACCTCGCGCGCTGGCTCACGCGCAGCGTCGTGCGCCGCTGGTTCAACCGCGCATGCGGCGCGTTTCTCGGTGCGATCGGCGTGAGTTTTCTGCTGGTCCGGCGCGGCTGAAAACGCGTCCGGCAAGGCGCTTTTCGCACCCGTCATCCATAACGTTTCGCTGATGATTTTGGCGAGAAACTTTAACTGTCGTTAATCGACGGCAGCCCCTATGCTCGAATCATCGTCCCTCGCGCGGGCGTGCATGCGTATTGAACGCACGGCACACGACGCTTGCGGCCATCGAGCGGACACGCGGTTTTCAACGTCATTGGGGAATCGATATGAAGATCTGCATCTTCGGTGCGGGGGCGATCGGCGGCATGATGGGCGTGCAGCTCGCACGCGCGGGCGCCGACGTGAGCTTCGTCGCGCGCGGCCCGCACCTGGCCGCCATGCGCGAGCGCGGCGCGCGCCTCTTGATGGACGGCGAGGAGTACGTCGCCAAAGTGCGCTGCACGAGCGATCCGCGCGAACTCGGCGTGCAGGACGTGGTGATCGTCACGCTCAAGGCGCATTCGGTGGCGGGCGTAATCGACTCGATGCAGCCGCTGCTCGGCAAGCACACGGCCATCGTCACGGGCACCAACGGCATTCCGTACTGGTACTTCTATCGTCACGGCGGCAAGTTCGAAGGCACGCGGCTCGAAAGCATCGATCCGGACGGCTCGCAATGGACACGCCTCGGGCCCGAGCGCGCCATCGGCTGCGTGCTCTATCCGGCCGCCGAAATCGACGAGCCGGGTCTGATCCGCCATGTGTACGGCAAGAAGTTTCCGATCGGCGAACCGTCGGGCGAGCGCACGCCGCGCATCGTCCAGTTGCATGAAGCGATGACGGCGGCCGGCTTCGACGCGCCGATCCGCGACGATATCCGCGACGAAATCTGGCTCAAGCTGTGGGGCAATCTCTGCTTCAATCCGATCAGCGCGCTCACGCACGCGACGCTCGACGTCATCACGCAGGATCCGGCCACGCGCGCCGTCGCGCGCACGATGATGCTCGAAGGCCAGCGCATCGCGGAGCAATTCGGCGTGCACTTCCGCGTGGATCTGGAGCGGCGGATCAACGGCGCGGGCGCGGTGGGCGCGCACAAGACCTCGATGCTCGTCGATCTCGAACAGGGGCGGCCGCTGGAAATCGATCCGCTGCTGACCGTCGTGCAGGAGATGGGCCTGCTCGTGGGCGAGCCCACGCCCGCCATCGACACCGTGCTCGCACTCATCAAGCAGCGCGAACGCATGGCGAAGCTGGCGGCGTAGAAAACACCCTGTTTCAAGCGCTAAAACGAACGGACCGCATGAAGATGCGGTCCGTTTTTTGTTGCCGATGCGGGAAAGTGTGCGAAGGTGCGAAACTCAGACAGCGACGCAGACAGCGCCAGCGAGGATCACTCCACGCGCGCCTGCTCGCGCGAGGCGCGCAATGCGCTTTCGAACAGCGCGGCACCCCGCCGGGATTCGCTGGCGTCGTTGCTGCGCGCGCGAGCGGCGCGATTGTCGGCCAGCGCGTCGCTTGAATTCGACACGACATCCGATGCCGTCGTACGGCCATCGCTCACGAACTGCGACCACGCGGCCTGCGCGCACGGACGCAGCGAACGATTGCGCCGCCGCACGAGCATCGTGCTCACCTGCACGACCGGATGCAGCACGCGCGTGACGAGCGGTCCCGGCGGCGCGGGCCAGTGACACGCGGCGCTCGATGAAAGTCCCGCGGCATCGCCCGTTACGCGTCCATCGCGGCCATCATCGCCGCACACCGGCAGCACGCCGATCCCCATGCCGAGCTGCGCCATGCGCGCCACGCCCGCCACATGCGCGAACTCCTGCAACGGACGGCCCTCGGGACGCAAACCTTCGAGCGCGCGCATAACGGCCGCGCGGCAGCCCGCATCGCGATTGAGCGTGACGAGCGGCTCGCGCGCGAGATCGTCCCAGCGCAACGCGCCCTGCAAGGCGAGCGGATGCTGCGCGGGCAGCACGGCGCACAACGGCGTCGCGCTGAGCGGCTGCACGTCGAGATTGCCGCTTGCGAACGGCACGCATTCGGCGATCACGCCGAAGTCGGCCTCGCCCTGCTCGACGGCCTGCAACACGGCAGCTTGCGGCAGGTCCTGCAATTGCAGCGTGAGCGCGGGAAAGGCCGCGGCGCAGCGCGCCATCGCGGCGGGCACCCAGCCCGAGGAAAGCACGGGATTGCTCGCGACGAGCACCACGCCGCTATGGGCCTGATGCGCGTCGCGGCCTTCGGAAAGCGCCATGTCGATCTCGTCGAGCAGACGCCCGATGCGCCGCTCGAACCCGCTGCCGGCGACCGTGAGTTCAACCTGACGCGTGGTGCGATCGAACAGCTTGAGATCGACCGCTTCTTCGAGCTCGCGCACGCAGCGGCTGACCGCCGACTGCGTGAGCCCGAATTCGCGCGCGGCGCGCGTGAAGCTGCGCGCGCGCGCCACGGCGACGAACACCTTGAGTTGCTGAAGCGATACGTTCATCGACATCGTGCCGCCCGTTCGTCATTCGCCGCTGCGGTTGGGCCAGCTTTGCAGCCCGGCGGGATTCGTCGCGAGCGTGGCGGAGTGCTCGTCGCTCTGCTCGATCAGACGATGGCGCATCGGCGCGAGGATGAACTTGGCGCTCACACCGGCCGCGATCGTGATGACCGCCGAGGCGATGAATACCGCGCTCCAGCCGCCCGTCGCCGAGAGCACCGAGGCCACCGGCACCAGCAGTGCGGCCGTGCCCTTCGCGGTGTAGAGCGTGCCCGCATTGGCCGCGGCGTACTTGCTGCCGAAGGTGTCGGCGCAGATCGCCGGGAAGATCGAGAAGATCTCGCCCCAGAACAGGAAGATGAGCGCGGCGAACGTCATGAACGCATACGGGTTCGTGCCGTACTGCATCATGCCGAGCAGCGCGAGCCCTTCGCCCGTGAAGATGATGAACATTGTGTTTTCGCGGCCGATCTTGTCGGAGATGAAGCCGCACAACGGACGCGTGAAGCCGTTGCAGATGTTATCGATCGACAGCGTGAGCGTGAGCAGCGGCAGCGTCGCGCCGAACACGGTCATCGGAATGCGCGCGAGGCCCCAGTCCTTCGCGATCGGTCCGATCTGCGCCGTGGCCATCAGGCCGCCCGCCGCCACCGCCACGAACGAGACGTAGATGAGCCAGAACACCGGCTGCCGGACCATCTGCCCCGGCGTGTAGTCGACACGCGTGACGAGACGTCGGCCCGCCGCGGCGCCGGCGCGCGTCACGGGCTTCACGAGCACGAGCGCGAGCAGCAGAATCGATACGCCCTGCAGGATGCCGAAGAAGAAGAACGTGTGCTCGTAGCCCGAGCGCGTGATCATGTTGGCGATCGGAATCACCGTCACCGCCGCGCCCGCGCCGAAGCCCGCCGCCGTCAGGCCCGCCGCGAGACCGCGGCGATCCGGGAACAGCTTGAGCGCGTTGCCGACGCAGGTGCCGTACACGCCGCCCGCGCCGATGCCCGCGATCACCGAGGAGACATACAGCATCGGCAGCGTGCTCGCGTACGAGTTGAGCACCCAGGCGAGGCCCGCGCAGACCGCGCCGACCATCACGACCGGACGCGGGCCGAACTTGTCGACCAGCCAGCCTTCGATCGGCACGAGCCAGGTTTCAGTCAGGATGAAAATGGAGAACGCCAGCTGAATGGACGCTTCCCCCCAGTGGTGACGCGCATTCATTGGCGCGACGAACAACGTCCACGCGTACTGCAGATTGGCGACGAGTGCCATGCATAGCATGCCCACCACCAGTTGAAACCAGCGGTTCGTCCAGAACGGACCGCCCTCGCTCCTCTGACTGATTGCATTCATCTCGCTTGTCTCCGCTATCCATTCATGGATGCCGGTACTTTCGCCGGCCTGCATAGATATTTACTTATCGTTTTAATTCTTCCCTGCTTACTTTCTGAATTCCATTCGAAACAGCACACGAAAAATCGAATGGAAATTCGTGAATTCCCTTTCATTCGACAATTCCATGAATTGCCTGAATACGCCGATGCAGAAGCCACCGACTACGGGTTTTCCCGCTTTAAAAGGCACTTTTTCGCGTTTTTACGCGTTAACCCGCACACCGTTCCATTGGCATTCGGACTCCTTTCAACTCATGCTAGGGTGATTGTTCGATTAGTCACAATTAAAGTTTGTTATTATGTTGATTCACCATCCTTTATGGATCGGCCATGACCATGAGAAATGCCACGCTGCGCCAGCTCAAGGTGTTCGAAACCGTCGCACGCCACCTCAGTTTTTCGCGCGCCGCGGAAGAGCTGCATCTCACGCAGCCGGCCGTTTCCACGCAGGTCCGCCAGCTCGAAGAGCACGCGGGTCTGCCGCTCTTCGAGCAGCTCGGCAAGAAGATCTATCTCACGCCCGCGGGCACCGAGATGCTGCACTACAGCCGCGCGATCATTCAGCAGTTCCATGAAGTCGACGAGGCGATGAGTCAGTTGAAGGGCGTCTCCGGCGGCAAGCTCAACGTGGCCGTGATCAGCGCGGGCGACTACTTCTTTCCGCGTCTGCTCGCCGAATTCACGCGCCGCTACAAAGGCGTCACGCTCAATCTCTCGGTGCACAACCGCGAGCAATTGCTGCATCAGCTCTCGAGCAATCAGACCGATCTCGCGGTCATGGTGCGTCCGCCGCATACCACCGACGCCATCAACGAGCCCTTCGCGCCGCATCCCTATGTGATCGTCGCCGCGCCCTCGCACCCGCTCGCGCACAAGCGCAGCATCAAGCTCAGCACGCTCGCCAACGAGGCCTTCATCGTGCGCGAGCGCGGCTCGGATACATGGAATTCGATGGAAGAAGGCTTCGCGGGCAAGATCACCAACCTCAAGATCGCGATGGAAATCCAGAGCACGGAAACCATCAAGCAGGCCGTGATCGCCGGCATGGGGATCGCGTTTCTATCGGCGCATACGATCAGCCTCGAATTGCAGGTCGGCCACCTCGTCGTGCTCGACGTGGAGGGCTTTCCGGTCATGCTCAACTGGTATGTGGTGCATCGCAAGAACAAGCGTCTGCCGCCCGTCGCGCTGGCCTTCAAACGCTTCCTGATGGAAGAAGGCGCGCAACTTATCGAAAACATTACACGCGTCTCCGAATCGACTTTCCATAAGTAAGGATAGATAGATCGGCGCGAATCTATTGATTGCGCTGAATGATTCGCGTGATCGAAGGCGTGAATGAGCAGAATGGCGATGAATGCACGCCACCTTCAACTCGCTTGAATCAATGCGGCCCCTGGCGTTGCCTGAGCGCGCGATGACGACTACGCCGCCGACGCGGCATATGCTGCGAAGCGTGCTGCGCGGCGCGCGCCCATTCGGGCGGCGTTGCATAGTCGGCGCTCCACGTATCGAAATACGCGGCATCGCTCGCGTTGCTGTCGAAGGCGGCGACGAGCCATTCGTCGGGGACGCCTGCGAACCGCGCGTAATGTGTAGGTGGAGCGGGTGGCGCGAACAGCGCGTGTTGACGCGCGTGCGGTGAGCGCCGTCGCGCGCCGCCCATCAGACGCACGCCCAGCGCGGCGCATAACACGCACGCGCCCACGAGCACCGACGCGCCGAATTCCGCCGACGCGCCAATCCGCTCAATCGCGAAGCCATAGCCGAGCGCCGCACAGAGCACGATCGCCGCGGCGTGCAGAATCACGTCGCTGTTTCGAGCCGGCGCACGCGCACGCCAACGCCTGATCGCTTTACCCCGAGCGCTCAGCGACCAGGCACACGCGGCTGCGCCGAACAGCAGCGCGCCGAACGTCGCGCCCGCATAGAGCGTGACGCGTTCGACAACGTTTTGCGCGGGCCACTGCAGACAACTCGCGAACGCCGCGACCATCGCGCTCGCGCCGAGCAAGCATCCCGCCACGCCGGCCACGCGCGCGCGCTTCGTCAAATCGTGGCGCGCGCCGAGCCACAGTCCCGCCATCACGCCCGCCTCGACGACAGCCACCGCCGCCGCGCCATGCATGAGCGATGCCGCCAGCACACCGGGCGGAATCGTCAACAGCAGCGCGAACGCAATAGCGAAGGCCGCGTGACGCGCAGGTTTGCTGACTTCGTCTTGCGCACGACGGCATCGCGGCTTCGCGCGCGCAGGCTCGCGCCGCGCCCATGCGGGCGCGAGCGCGGCCAGTTGCGCCAGTGCACAGACGAGCCAGGCGAACAGCACGCCGCCGCCCAGCCACGCCATCTCGCCCGCCAGTTGCTCCGGCATGTCTCCTCCTCGCGCGTCGGCGGCGTGGCCGCACGCGTCGTCGCTATTACCACACCACAGCGGGTTTCTCGCGTTCGCTTGCGGATTGCGCCGCATCGGCCCGATCGCGCACGGGCACGCCCAGCGCGTTGACGAGCGCGCCAATCCCTTCGATCGTCACCTCGACCGTTGCGCCCTCACCGATCGAGCCCACGCCCAGCGACGTGCCGCACGCAATCACGTCGCCCGGTTCGAGCGTGAGATCCTGCGAAATCAGGCTCACTTGCTGCGCGGGCGAAAACACCATGTCGTCGAGCGGATAATTCTGCCGCTCCACGCCGTCTAGCCGCGTCACCACGCGCGCGCTGCGCCAGTCGAAACCCGACACGATCGCCGGCCCCAAACAACAGAACGTATCGAAACCCTTCGCGCGACACCATTGCGGGAAGTGCGGATTCTCGGCGAGCAGGCCCGCAGCGGTGACGTCGTTCACGATCGTGTAACCGAAGATCGACGCCTCGGCTTCTTCGAGACTCGCATCGCGACAACGCTTGCCGATCACGATGCCCAGTTCGCCTTCGAACACGATCTTGCCCGCATAATGAGCAGGACGGCGAATCGCATCGCCCGAACCGATCACCGAACTCGCCGGCTTGATCAGGAAAAGCGGATGCTCGGGCACCGGCTTTTCCAGCTTCAACGCAAGCGCGTGAAAGTTATTCCACAGTGCGACGACCTTGCCTGGCGCGCAAGGCGCGAGCGGCGTGAGCGCACGCAACGACAGCACCGCGCCCGTGGGCACCGGTTGATCGAGTCCTTCGTATTCGTGCAGATAACCGCTTTCGACGCGGCCAAACACGATACTGCCGTCGTTGGCCATCAAGCGCATCCATGTATCCATGCTTTGCTCCATCGTGTCATGTGTGCATGTGCACGCTTGGCCGCTCAGAGCGCGCCTGCCGCGCGCAGCGAGTGGATCTCGGTTTCGCTGTAGCCGAATTCCGCGAGCACTTCATCGGTGTGCTCGCCGAGCAGCGGCGAACGCGTCACGTTCGTCGGGCTGTCCGAGAGCTTGATCGGATTGCCGACCGTGAGATAGGTCCCGCGCACCGGATGCTCGACCTCGACGATCGTGCCGCTCGCGCGCAGCGATTCGTCGGCGGCGATTTCCTTCATCGAGAGAATCGGGCCGCACGGAATGTCGTGGCGATTGAGCGCGGCCATCGCTTCGAACTTGCTGCGATGCATGGTCCAGTGCTCGATCTCCGCGAAGATCTCCTTCAGATGCGGCAGGCGCGCATTCGGCGTGGCGTAGCGCGGATCGTCGATCCATTCCTCGCGGCCGATCAGCTTGCAGATGCGGTCCCACACCGGCGCCTGCGCGATGAAATAGATGTACGCGTTCGGATCGGTTTCCCAGCCCTTGCACTTCAGAATCCAGCCCGGCTGACCGCCGCCCGACGCGTTGCCCGCGCGCGGCACCGCATCGCCGAAACCGGCGTTCGGATATTGCGGATACTCCTTCATCACACCGGTGCGATCGAGGCGCTGCTGATCGCGCAGCTTCACGCGGCAGAGGTTGAGCACGCCGTCCTGCATCGCGGCGAGCACCTTCTGGCCGCGTCCGCTGTGCGTGCGCTGAAACAGCGCCGTGACGATGCCGAGCGCGAGATGCAGACCCGTACCGCTATCGCCGATCTGCGCGCCGGACACGACCGGCGGACCATCGTCGAAGCCCGTGGTCGAGGCCGCGCCGCCGACGCACTGCGCCACGTTCTCGTAGACCTTGCAGTCCTCGTACGGCCCCGCGCCGAAGCCCTTCACCGACGCGAGAATCATGCGCGGATTGAGCGACTGAATATGCTCCCAGCTAAAGCCCATGCGATCGAGCGCGCCGGGCGCGAAGTTCTCGACGAGCACGTCGCATTCGCGAATCAGCCGTTCGAGCACGCGCTTGCCTTCCGGGTTCTTCGTGTCGAGCGTGAGCGAGCGCTTGTTGCTGTTCAGCATCGTGAAATAGAGGCTGTCCGCGTCGGGGATATCGCGCAACTGTTCACGCGTGATGTCGCCGGCGCCAGCGCGCTCGATCTTGATCACGTCGGCGCCAAACCAGGCGAGCAGTTGCGTGCAGGTCGGGCCCGACTGCACATGCGTGAAGTCGAGAATGCGCACACCATCCAGTGCCTTGCCCATGTCATGTCTCCTTGTTTAATCGTGGCCGGGCGAGAGTTCGAAATCGTCAGGTTGCAAAGGCGCCGGGGCGGTCGCCGGATGTTGCGTTCATCGCTGGCTGATTGCGATGCGAGCTGCGTCCTTGAACAATACGGTATGTGATATATCACAACGAAGCAAGGGGGGATTTATCCGGCACAGCGCGTCGAAAAGTGGGCGGAAAAGCTTGTGGAATAAGGCGTTGAGGGAATCGGCGCGCGTTTGCTGCAGCGCACGAACGGGAAAACCCCGAGCGAACGCGGGCAAATATTTCAGATCGCGTGTGGAAAATGGAGAGGCGTCCGAGTGCGTGGAACGCTTACTGCGCTTGGAGTTTGCCGATTGGGCAAGCGCGTTCGGGCGGCTCGCACCGCCCGCCGCCGGCCTTGATGCGCATAAAGTTTCCGCCAGCGCCGTCTCATCCGCTCCGAGCACAGAGCGCGTGAGCGCGCTGCGTGCAAATGAAAACGGGAGACCCGCTGGTCTCCCGTCTTTGTGTCCCGTCAGCGCATAACGCGCTCTGTCACGCGCTCAATCGAGAAAGTCGCAATGCTTTTCGACGTAAGCGGCGAGATCCAGCGAATGCTGGCGCGTGAGCCGTTCCGCCAGTTCGGTATCGCGCTGCTCCAGCGCTTCGATGATGCGCAGATGATCGACGATCGAGCGCGACGCGCGATCGCTCTGCGAGATGGTCATGCGACGGATCGCGCGCACATGCACGAAGATGTTCTTGATCGTATCGAGGATGATCTGCGACTTCGAAAGCTCGACGATCGCCTGGTGGAAGGCGATGTTGGCGTCCGAATATTCCGCAATGTGCTCGGCGGGCGTGCTGTCGCGGAAGCTGTCGAACATATGGCGCAGCTTCGCGATTTCCTCGTCGGTGGCGTGCAGCGTGGCGAGGCGCGCGGCCATGCTCTCGAGCGCGGCCCACATCTGGATCATCTCGACGATCTCGCGCTTGCTCTTGCGCACGATATAGATGCCGCGACGCGGCACCATACGCAGGAAGCCTTCCTGTTCGAGCAGCGTCATGGCTTCGCGCACGGGCGTGCGGCTGACGCCGAGCGTTTCGCTCAGCACGCGTTCGTCGAGGCGGATTTCCTCGCGCGTCTGATAGATATCGGCGTCGGCGATAGCCTGGCGCAGCATCGCATAAGCCTGATCGCGCAGGCTTAGCGTGGCGTTGATGGGCTGCAGCGCCAGCGTGAGCGGCGCGGCGTCCCGGGTGGCGACTGCTTCAGTGTGTTCTGACGACATTCATTGCCTCTTTACCGACCTGCGGACGAACCAGCGGGCGGACCGAACGTGCGGGCTGCGCGCGCGGCGCCTCGCCCAGACCGACGAAGCGGCCGTGCTGTGCGGCCTGCTCGATGGCCGATTGCGGCAGCCATTTCGCGATCATAACCGTAGCGGCGGCACCCAAGGCCACAACTGCCGTCGCAAAGAGTGCAAGAGAGACGAGATCCATTTGAAGCTCCGCAAGATTGAGTCATCGAATGACTGAATCATATGCTGCGTCGCGACAAAAAGCAATATTCTGTATGTGGTATATCAGAGAGGATCTGTTCTAATGTGACCTTTCTGCAACGGCGACGGTGGCACGTTGGCGAATCGTCCGCCCGGCAAGGCGGCCCATTCGCGCGGCGGGTCCCGATGGCCCCAATGGTCCCGCTAGTAGTCCCGGTAATTCCGGTAGTTCCGATGAGAAAACAACCCATCCTGGAGGAAATGCCCGTCAGCGGCAAGGGGGCAGATGAAACGGATCTCGCCTCCGCTCGCCGTTGTCTCCCTCGCCAGATCGGTCGAGCGTAAGCGAGCGCAAACAAGCGTATTCAGCGCAGTCAGCGCTCACGTCCGGCGCCTCGCCTCGCAGCGAATTCTGTTGACACCACACGGCTCGCCCCCGCACACTCGGTTCATGCACATGCGTCCCCTCACCCTCACGACCGCGATGAATCATCCGTGGCACACGCCGAATACTGGCGAGTCACGGGGAGTGTGTGCGAACGGGTAATACAGGCAGTCCGTCTTACGCAAATCACAAAGCCCCGCCGGCATCGACGGGGCTTCTTGTTTTGTGAGCATCGAACAAGCAGCAAGGGCAGAAGAAAGCGCCCCGTCGGTCGGCTCCCACTCTGGAGATGACGATGGATGAAGCTTCACAGCAGCCCGGCGTGTGCAGCGCCGTTCCCGCTTTTGGCGCGGATTTCGGTGCAGACTTTGCCGCACACGATGTCGCCTTGCCCGCGCTGTCGATTCACTTCGCCGTACCGCGTGCGACCACGCTCACCTGGCGCGTCAGCGCCGACGGCACGTTGCGCGTCTACGGCGCGCGCATCTGGCTCACGCGCGCACGCTCTCCCTACGATCATTGGCTGAATCCCGGCGACATGCTGCGCGTGCATCGCGGCGAACGTCTGTGGCTGAGCGCCGATGACATCAACGACACCGACCACACGCCCGACGCCGCCACGCGCCGCCCACTCGCGCGCGTGACGCTCACGAGCGCCTGGCGGCAACCGAGTTTTGCCAGCGTGGCCGTCGAACGTCTCGCGGCGTGGCTCGACTTGCGGGTCTTGCGGCTCTTGCGGCGCGCGCGTTAGCGGCGCGACGTGAAAGCCGGCAGGCGTGGCCGACAACATACAAGAGAAAAAGCAAAACGCCGGGCGTCCATGAAAACGGACGCCCGGCGCAGGTCTCGAAACGCGCTAAAAAGTGCTTGCCTCAGAACTTGTGCCGCAAGCCAAAGTTCACCATCGTCTGCGACGACGTGCCGTTGTAGCCATACGAGCCGATCGACGCTTCCGCCGGCATCGAGCCGCCCGAACCATCGCCCTGCTCGCCGCTCGCGTGCTGCCAGGCCGCGGTCATATAGAGATCGGTGCGCTTCGACAGGCTGTAATCCGCGCCGATCGACACCTGATGGTAGTTCGCGTTCGTGTCGCCGCTCGCGTGCGTATAGGTGTAGCCGAGCCCGAGCAGCAGCGCCGGGTTGAGCTGGTAATTCACGAAACCCTGGCCGGTGTTGTACTTCTCCGTGTCGCGAAACACCGAACTCGCATCCGACGCGTACTGCGCGTTGCTGTAGCCGAGCCCGAACGTGAAGAGACCCGCCGAATACTGCGCCGCCGCCCGCGCGATAGAAAGTGAGTGTGCGCTCACATACCCGGAATTGACCGGCCCGTCGAAGGTGCCGTCCGAGGTACTGGTCCAGCCGTCGGTGCGGATGCCCAGTCCGGCCTGGCTGTTGGCCGCGTAGAAGTAGCCGCCGGCGACGGCGATCGGGCCGTTGTTGTAGGCGACCGCCGCCGAATACGACTGCTCGGAACCGGTCGATCCGGCGATGCCGCCGAACGAATACATCGCGGCGGCCTGCAAGCCGTTCCACACCGGCGTGGTGTATTTGACGGCGTTGTTGACGCGGAAGCTGTTGTCGTAATTGTCGACATCGCCGGGCGTGGCGAAGGCCGAGCCGAAGTAGTTGTCGGCCGTGATGCCCTGCACGAGGTCGATGAGCGGATCGTACTGACGCCCGAGCGTGAGCGAACCGTATTGCTCGGCGGTCAGGCCCACGTACGCCTGGCGTCCAAACATGCGGCCGCCCTGCCCCGACTGACCGGTCGACGGATTGAATCCGTTTTCCAACTGGAAGATCGCCTTGAGGCCGCCGCCCAGATCTTCGGCGCCCTTCAGGCCCCAGCGCGAGCCCGACAGATTGCCGAAGCTGCTGTTGCCGAGCGACCAGAGACTGTTGCTGCCGTTGGCGTGGTTGACGTAGGTGATCGACGTGTCGATGGTGCCGTACAGCGTGACACTGGTCTGAGCCTGCGCGATGCCGGCTGCACCGAGCGCGGCGAGCGAAAGCGAAGTCAAGGCTAGTCTGTTCACGTCATTCTCCTCGCACGGTCAAATCGCAGTCATACGTCGCCCGAGGTATTCAGACTAACTCCACGGCGAGGGGAAGTAAAAGATTTAAAAAGCGTGTATCCAATTGGTCACAGCGGGGTCACAGCGGATTCAGAAAAGGTCGCGTGCTGCCGTAAATCATTCTGTCGCGCGATGAAACAATGGCGCACCCCATTTTCGCCGATGCCTTGCGCAGCAGGGCTGTCGGCGTGTTCGTCCTGTCGGGTTAAACGAGGTTTTTTCCGCCGTGTTCCGCTTTGAATCGATGCTGTCGTCTCATGCCCCGCTTTTGCGAAATCCGCAATCCGGCGCGCCGGTCATTAACAAACGTTTAACGGCCCATTTAACCGCCGAAGGCGCCGAAAATGCGGTTTCGGACGCCCGCCGATCAGCTGCCCGATCGTTCACTTTCCGGGATTCTTTATCCACTTAGTCAACCGTCAGCCCGCCCAGCGCGTTTTCTGGATTACCAGTCATTTACCGAACGTTTACGTTTTGGCTCGCCGTCCCGGCTCTGATTACTGCGTGACGCGATCGAGCGGCGCCGGCACCGGAAGAACGTGACGACCAGAACGCGATGCCGTCCCCGGGGACGCCGCCCACGGCGCATTGGCGCCATCGCAGACTCGCCAGACCGATCCATGCTTCAATCACCCCCTTCGCGCATCGCGCGCGCCGCCCTCGTGGCGATGCGCCGCCGCGCTCGCGCCCTGCGCCTGCAGCGCTTCGTCGCGCCGGCGCTCGCGCTTGGCATCTGCGCGCTGCTGCTGGTCGTGTTCCAGCATCTGTCGCGATCCGTCGATTACCGCTCGGTGATCCGCCAGCTCTGGCAGTTGAGCGCATTCCAGTGGATCGGCGCGCTGGGCGCGACCGCGCTGAGTTTCGTCGCGCTCGTCGGACGCGACGCCATCGGCCTGCGCTATCTCGGCATGAAGGTGCCGCGCGGCCCGCTCTGGGTCGGCGCGATCGCCGGCTCGGCGCTCGGCAACGTGACCGGCTTCGGCGCGCTCACGGGCGGCGCGGTGCGCTGCCGCGTCTACGGCGGCTCGGGCGTCACGCCGGCGCAGATCGGCCGCATGACCGTGTTCACGAGCGTCACGCTCGCGCTCGCCCTCGCGCTGATGGCCGCGCTCGGCATGGTCTGCGCGGCGCCGACGCTCTCCGGCCTGCTCCATCTCTCGCCCGACGCGCTGCGCGGCATCGGCGGCGCGGTCCTCGCGCTCGGCGCCGCGATGATCGCGGCCTGCCCCGCCACGGCGCGCGAAATCAATCCGCTCAAGCGTGACTGGGCGCGCTTCTCGGTGCCCGCGCGCCGCGACCTCGTCGCGCAACTGCTGCTCGCCGCGCTCGACGTGGTGGGCGCCGGTCTCGCGCTCTGGTCGGTGATGCCGCACGCGCACATCGATTTCGCCGACTTCCTGACCGTCTACACCGCCGCGATGCTGCTCGGCCTGATCGGCCATACGCCCGGCGGCATCGGCGTATTCGAGGCCGCGATGGTATTCGCGCTCGGTTCCAGCGTGCCCGGCTCGAAGGTCTTCGCCGCGCTGCTCGCCTACCGCGCGATCTATTTCGGCGCGCCGCTCGCGCTTTCGGCCGCGCTGCTCGCCGTGTTCGAAGGCCGCGCGCTCACGAACCCGCTCAGCACGACGATCGCGAAACGCGGCGCGGACGGCGTCTCGCAACTCGCCCCGCTGTTCCTCGCCATCGTCACCTTCGTCACGGGCAGCATGCTCGTGATCTCCGGCGCGACGCCCGCGTTCGCCAAGCGCATCGCGCTGCTGCAAACCGTGCTGCCGCTCTGGGTGCTCGAAAGCTCGCAGATGCTCGGCAGCCTGTTCGGCGTGCTGCTGCTGTTCGTCGCGCGCGGCCTGCTGCGCCGCCTCGACGCCGCGTGGTGGCTCGCGCTCATGCTGGCCGTCGCCAACCTCGCGCTTTCGCTCATGAAGGGCCTCGCGTTCGTCGAAGCGGGCGTGCTGTGCGTGCTGATCGCGCTGCTGCTCGCCACGCGCCGCCGCTTCAATCGCCATTCGTCGCTGTTCACCGAGCGCTTCACGCCCGCGTGGCTCGCCTCGGTCGGCTGCGTGATCGCGCTGGCCGTGTGGGTGCTGCTGTTCGCCTTCCGCGACGTCGATTATTCGCAGCATCTCTGGTGGCAATTCGCTTTCGACGAACGCGCGCCGCGTGCGCTGCGCGCCACGCTCGGCGCGGGCGTGTTCGCCGCCGCGCTGGCGTCGTGGCAATTGCTGCGTCCGGCGGCCGGGCGTTTCGTGATGCCCGCGAGCGAAGACCTGATCGAAGCCGCGCGCATCGTGCGCGCGCAGGAACGCAGCGACGCCGGCCTCGCGCTGATGGGCGACAAGAGCTTCCTGTTCTCGCAGTCGCGCAGCGCGTTCCTCATGTACGCCAAGCGCGGCCGCACGTGGGCCGCGCTGCACGATCCGGTCGGACCGCGCGACGAATGGCCCGCGCTGATCCGCGAATTCGTCTCGCTCGCGCACGCGCACGGCGGCCGCGCCGCGTTCTATCAGGTGCGCGCCGACGCCCTGCCGCTCTACCTCGACGCCGGCCTCACGCTGATGAAGCTCGGCGAGGAAGCGCGCGTGATGCTGCAGGAATTCGACCTCAAGGGCCCGCAGCGCGCGCATCTGCGCTACGCGCTCAAGCGCGGCGAGCGCGACGGCTTCACCTTCGATCACATCGATCCGTCGCAGATGCCCGACACGCTGCCGACGCTGCGCGCGATTTCCGACGCGTGGCTCGAAGACCGCGAAGCGCGTGAAAAGAGCTTCTCGGTGGCCGCATTCGACGACGATTACCTCGCCGCCCAGCACGTGCTGCTGGTGCGTCAGAACGGCGAGCCGCTCGCCTTCGTCACCTTCATGACGACCGACCTGAACACCGACGCGACGGTCGGCGTCATGCGCCATCTGCCGGGCGCGTCGCCCTACGCGATGGAATATCTCTTCACGCAGCTCGCGCTGCATCTCAAGGCCGCCGGGTTTCAGTCGCTCTCGCTCGGCATGGCGCCGCTTTCCGGCATGGGCCCGACGCCGCTCGCGTCGTCGTGGCATCGCCTTGCCGGGCTGATCTGGCACTTCGGCGGCAAGTTCTACAACTTCCGTGGGCTGCGCGGCTTCAAGAACAAGTTCGCGCCGCGCTGGGAACCGCGCTATCTGGCCGCTTCGGGCTCGATCAGCGTGTTCATCACCCTTGCGGATCTATCGCTGCTGGCAGGAGGCTGGCGTTCATGATGCATTGTTTTTCCACGCTGCCGCGCACGCTTCGCGCGGCGGCGGGCGCCGTCCTGCTCGTCGCCGGCGCGTCGCATGGCGCGTTCGCTTCCACGGCTTCCACGCTTTCCACGTCGACGGCCAAAGCCGCCAATAGTGCTGAAAAAAGCGCTGAAAAAAACGCTGAAAAAAACGCCATCGAACACGTCTCGGGCGGCCGCTACGGCGAAGTGGCGATGACCAGACCCGATGGCACGATTCGCGGCTTCGCGGTGCTGTTCTCGGCGGGCGAACACTGGAACGCCGCCGACCAGACGCGCGCCGACGCGCTCGCGCAGCACGGCGCGCTGGTCGTGGGCGTGGACACGGCGCGCTACGCGTCGAACCTCGGCGCCATCAGGAACGAGACCTGCCACAAGCTCTACAGCGATGCCGAAGCGCTGAGCCATCAGCTCGAACGCCAGCAGGGATCGAACGAGTATTTCGCGCCGATCGCGATCGGCAGCGGCACCGGCGCGCTCATCGCGCAACGCATGCTCTCGCAGTCGCCCGCGAACACGATGGCGGGCGCGGTGTCGCTCGATCCGTCGACGAAACCGCTCGACGCGCGCTTCGCGCCCTGCCCCGCCGATCCGACGCTTTCGCGCGGCAAGGGTCTGCCCGGCTTCTTCGAGCAAGGCGTGACCGCCTCGCAGGCGAACGGCGAGAAAGTTGCGCCCGCATCGAACGGCGCCGCGCCACGCGTGTTCGCCGCGAATCTTTCCGATGCCGACAAGCTCGCGACTTTGACCGCACCGCATCTGCGCGCGCAGACGGAAAGCGAAGAGGACGTCTCCGATCTGCCGCTGATCGAGCTGCCCGCCGCGCATCCGACCGACATGCTCGCGGTGGTGATTTCCGGCGACGGCGGCTGGCGCGATCTCGACAAGACCATCGCGGAAGCGCTGCAAAAGCAGGGTATTTCGGTGGTCGGCTGGGATGCGCTGCGTTATTTCTGGAGCGAGAAGCCGCCTGCACAGACGAGCCACGATCTCGCGCGCGTGCTCAACACCTACGCGTCGCGCTGGCACGCGAAGCACATCGCGCTCGTGGGCTACTCGTTCGGCGCGGATGTGATGCCGTTCGCCTACAACCGTCTGCCCGACGCGCTGCGCGCGAAGGTGTCGTACATGTCGCTGCTCGGCTTCGCGCCGGACGCCGATTTCCAGATCCGCGTGACGGGCTGGCTCGGCATGCCCGCGAGCGACAAGGCGCTCAAGGTGCGCCCGGAACTCGCGAAAGTGCCGCCGTCGATCGTGCAGTGCGTGTACGGCGAGGACGAAAAGGACACGCTGTGCCCGGCGCTCGCGAACACCGGCATCGATCTCGTGAAGACCAACGGCAGCCACCATTTCGACGGCGATTACAACGCGCTTGCGGCGAAGATCATCGAAGGGTGGAAGAAGGAAATTGCGGCGCGGGGTTAGACCGTGCGGGTCCACGCGTCCCTGGATTCGCGCATCGCTGCAAGGAAAAATGGCTGCCTTCCGGCAGCCATTTTTTTCGACTCAATCCTTGCGTCCCGCCAGATACTGCACGCCCTGCGGCCCATAGCGCTCGACATGCGGCTGCCCGGCGGCCAGATGAAACACGTCGCCGACACGATATAGCCGCTCCTCGCCATCCGCGCCGATCGTGATCTC
Organism: Paraburkholderia tropica; assembly: GCF_900109265.1. Classification (GTDB taxonomy): domain Bacteria; phylum Pseudomonadota; class Gammaproteobacteria; order Burkholderiales; family Burkholderiaceae; genus Paraburkholderia; species Paraburkholderia tropica. The sequence continues at coordinate 364,614 of NZ_FNZM01000001.1, read as the reverse complement.
GCCCATCACGATCAGCGCTTTCGCTTCGAACGGATGCGTATGCTCGTCCATCGCGCCATGCTCGCGCGTCACGAGCACGGGTTCGGGAAAGCCTTCTTCGGCCAGCGTGCGAACAAAGGTTTCGCGGTCCACGGCAGTCTCCTTCTCGATCGGCAACGCGCCGTGCATTTAGTGTGTCACGTCCGCGAGGCGCTTGCACGGGGTATCCGCGCCCGCATTCCACAGACAAATTCGCGGACAAAAAAAACGCCGGCACGAAGCCGGCGCAAAGAGAGACTGCTAAAACCTTTCGGTGTGAGGCGCGCGTCAGACCACCGCGGCGGCGACCTTCGCATCTTCCTCGTCGTCCGCCGACGAGCGGATCAGGTAGTCGAACGCGCCGAGCGAAGCCTTCGCGCCTTCACCCACGGCGATCACGATCTGCTTGAACGGGACCGTGGTGACGTCGCCCGCCGCGAACAGACCCGGCACCGACGTCTGACCCTTCGCATCCACTTCGATCTCGCCGTGCTTCGAGAGCGCCACCGTGCCCTTCAGGAACTCGGTGTTCGGCACCAGACCGATCTGCACGAACACGCCTTCGAGTTCGAGATGATGCTTCTCGCCCGTGGTGCGTTCGAGGAACGCAAGGCCCGTGACCTTCTGGCCGTCGCCGACGATTTCGGTCGTCTGCGCGTTCACGTGCACCGTGACGTTCGGCAGGCTGCGCAGCTTGCGTTGCAGCACTTCGTCCGCACGCAGTTGCGCGCCGAATTCGAGCAGCGTGACGTGGCTCACGATGCCGGCGAGGTCGATCGCCGCCTCGACGCCCGAGTTGCCGCCACCGATCACCGCCACGCGCTTGCCCTTGAACAGCGGACCGTCGCAGTGCGGGCAGTACGCCACGCCCTTGTTCTTGTACTCCTGCTCGCCCGGCACATCGACATTGCGCCAGCGCGCACCGGTCGCCAGCACCACGCTTTTCGCGCGCAGCGTCGCGCCGCTTTGCGTGCGCACTTCGAAACCCTTGCCGACCGGCACGATGGCTTCGGCGCGCTGCAGGTTCATGATGTCGACGTCATAGGCACGCACGTGCTGTTCGAGCGCCGCCGCGAACTTCGGTCCTTCCGTTTCCTTCACCGAGACGAAGTTTTCGATCGACATCGTGTCGAGCACCTGGCCGCCGAAACGTTCGGCCAGCACGCCCGTCTTGATACCCTTGCGCGCCGAGTAGATCGCGGCTGCCGCGCCGGCGGGGCCGCCGCCGACGATCAGCATGTCGAACACGTCCTTCTGATTCAGCTTTTCGGCGGCACGCGCCGAGGCGCCCGTATCGAGCTTCGCGAGGATTTCCTCGACGCCCATGCGGCCCTGGCCGAACACTTCGCCGTTCAGGTAGATGGTCGGCACGGCCATGATCTGGCGCTTCTCGACTTCGCCCTGGAACAGCGCGCCGTCGATCGTGACGATCTTCACATTCGGGTTGAGCGCCGCCATCGCGTTGATCGACTGCACGACTTCCGGGCAGTTCTGGCACGACAGCGACATATAGACTTCGAACGAGAACACGCCGTCGAGCGACTTGACCTGTTCGATCGTTTCGTCTTCGAGCTTGACCGGGTAGCCGCCCACCTGGAGCAGCGCCAGCACGAGCGACGTGAATTCATGGCCCATCGGAATGCCCGCGAACGTGACCTTCACGTCCGAATTGGCGCGCTTGATCTCGAACGAAGGGGTACGCGCGTCGCCGGCTGCGGCGCCACGGCGTTCTTCGAGCGCAATACGGTCCGAGAGCGGTGCGATGTCCTGCAGCAGTTGCTGCAGTTCTTGCGACTTCTCGCCGTCGTCCAGATACGCGACGATCTCGATCGACTGCGTGACTTTTTCGAGGTAGCTTTTCAGTTGGGTCTTGAGATTGGCGTCGAGCATGGCGTTTTCCGGCTAGAGAAGAAGCGGGGGAATTCTTAAGTATTGCCTGGCAAATTTCGCCGTCCTGCACAGGGGCGGATCAGGCGTCCGGGCCGCTGCCGCGAAGGCGCGGCCCGGAGATACAGCGGTACAGCTTCAGCGTCACGCGGTCATGACGATCGCGCGGGTGAAACGACGCTTAGATCTTGCCGACCAGGTCGAGCGACGGCTTGAGCGTTTCTGCGCCCGGCGTCCACTTGGCGGGGCAGACTTCACCCGGGTGCGATGCCACGTACTGAGCAGCTTGCACCTTGCGCAGCAGTTCCTTGGCGTCACGGCCGATGCCGTTGTCGTGGATTTCGCACAGCTTGATCTCGCCTTCCGGGTTGATCACGAACGTGCCGCGCAGTGCCAGACCTTCTTCTTCGATCATGACGTCGAAGTTACGCGTGATCGCGCCCGTCGGGTCGCCGACCAGCGGGTACTGGATCTTGGCGATGGTGTCCGACGTGTCGTGCCATGCCTTGTGCGTGAAGTGCGTGTCGGTCGACACACCGTAGATCTCAACGCCCAGCTTCTGGAATTCTGCGTACTGGTCGGCCAGATCGCCGAGTTCCGTCGGGCACACGAACGTGAAGTCAGCCGGGTAGAACACGACAACCGACCACTTGCCCTTCAGGTTTTCTTCAGAGACCGGAACGAACTTGCCGTTGTGGTATGCGGTTGCGTTGAACGGCTTGACCTGCGTGTTGATGAGAGACATGCGTTGTTTCCTCGCTCTGGGTTGGGAAAAGGTATGGACGAAGATTAAGGGATCTACGCCCATTTGAAAAATTGGTTGCTTTGATCGCGGGAATAAACCGTGCCTATCGGACCCCGGAAAAGCCCTATGAGAGCCGCCGAAGCCCGCCAGCCGGGCGTCCGCGCCGCCCGGGGGCGGCCCGCGCAACCGTCGGGGCGGTGAGCATACAACGAAACTGCGACATCGCGCCTCACTTCACTGCCGCGTTTGCGCCCCGCTTTGGTGCATCCGAGAGCGGCAGAACGGCCGTCATGCGGCTGTTCTCGTCAGTTTGCCTCTGGCTTGATGACAAACGAGGACACGCGACGGGCGACTGGGCGTCAGCCGCAACCGCTGTGATCGCGCAAACCCGCGCCGGGTTCCGGGGAACTGACGCCAGTTATTGCGCGCGCTGTATTCAACAGATGCAGGCGCAACTGCTATTCCTCAAGGCCCGGCGCAGTCTGACGCACAACACGCATGCGCCTTGCATCAAAGCGCGCCGCCGCGCGCCGTGGCCGCCCGCGCGGCCAGCCGTTCGCGCAGATATTGCGTAAAGGCGCGGATCGTCACCGACGCCTCGCGGTGCTGCGGATAAAGCGCGTGCAGCGCGTTCGGCGGCGGCATGTAGTCTTCCAGCACTTCGACGAGCACGCCCGCGTCCACCGATCCCGCCACGATGAAGTCCGGCAGATAACAGATGCCGAGCCCCGCGATGGCCGCGTCGCGGATCACCTCGCCATTGTTGGCGCGCAGCGGCCCATGCACCTCGAACGGCGTACGCACGCCGCCGACCATGAATTCCCACGGCGCGCGCCCCTGCTGGCCGTAGGGCAGACAGTCGTGCTGCGCGAGATCCTCGGGCGTTTGCGGCGCGCGGCGTCGGCGGCGGTAGCCGGGGCTGCAACACGCGATCATGCGCACGTCGATGAGCTTTTGCGCCACCAGCGTGGAATCGGCGAGCCGCCCGATGCGCAGCGCCATGTCGAAGCCCTCGCCGATCACGTCCACGCTGCGGTCGCTCAGATCCATGTCGAAGCGCACGTCCGGATGCTCGCGCAGGAATTCCGCGACCAGCGGCGACAGATGCGCCATGCCGAACGACATCGGCGCACTGACCTTGAGCAGCCCGCGCGGCTCCGAGCGCCGCGCCGACATGGCCTGCTCGGCCTCGTTCACGTCGGCGAGGATGCGTTTCGCGCGCTCGTAGAAGTCCTGGCCGAGATCGGTGACCGCCAGCTTGCGCGTGTTGCGCACCAGCAGCCGCGCGCCCAGATCGGCCTCCAGCGCGGCCACGCGGCGGCTCACGAACTGCTTGGAAAGCCGCAGCCGGTGGCCCGCCGCCGTGAAATTGCCCGCATCCACGGTATTTACGAAGATCCGCATGTCGTCGAGTTGCATTGCGATTGTCCACTTAAATGTGACAGTGAGTACTATTTTACGGCGATTTACATCGCTTTGATTGACCTAAACTCTCTTCCATCGCAGCACAACATTCCGGGCCGAAACGGCCCCACCGAACTGGAGAGAGAACATGATCGAACTTCGCAAAGCAGACCAACGTGGCCGCGGTGAACATGGCTGGCTCAGCTCGCGTCACACCTTTTCGTTCGCCAATTACTACGACCCGAAGCAAACCGGTTTCTCGGACCTGCTGGTGATCAACGACGACCGCGTCGCTCCGGCGCGCGGCTTCGGCAAGCACCCGCACCGCGACATGGAAATCTTTTCGTACGTGCTGGAAGGCGCGCTCGAACATAAGGATTCGATGGGCACGGGCTCGGTGATCGTCCCCGGCGACGTGCAGCTGATGAGCGCCGGCACGGGCGTCGCGCACAGCGAGTTCAACCATTCGGCCGATCAGCCGGTGCACTTCCTGCAGATCTGGATTGCGCCGAACGAGAAGGGCGCGCAACCGCGCTATCAGCAGAAGAACATCGCCGATGAAGAAAAGCGCGGCAAGTTCCGCCTGATCCTCTCGCCGGACGGCGCCGACGATTCGCTGCTGCTGCGCCAGGACGCCCGCGTCTACGCCGGCCGGCTCGACGGCGCGGAGAGCGCGAAGGTCGAGATCGGCGCCGAACGCCACGCCTATGTCCACGTGGCGCGCGGCAGCGTGAAGCTCAACGGCGTGGAAATGGGCGAAGGCGACGGCGCGCGGATCCGCTCGGAACGCGAACTGACCTTCACCGACGGACACGATGCCGAAGTCCTGGTCTTCGATCTGCGTAATATCGAAGTGTCGGAACTCTGGTCGTAAGCACCGCACGCCATCGTCGTACTCAAGGCGCGCGGACCGGAGTCAGGCGGCCTGTGAACACAGGCCGCCGCCCGGCGAGTGCGCACAAGCAAGTCAATAACATTCACGCCTCAATCAAGTTCTTCGGAGAGAACACCATGCGACATAACCTGTTCGGGCAAGGCAACGATGCCGTCCTGCTGGTCTCACGTATCCTGCTGGCCGCCCTGTTCGTGCTGTTCGGCTGGTCCAAGATCACCGGATTCTCCGGCACGGTCGACTATATGGCGCACGTGGGCGCGCCGGCGCCGATGCTCTCGGCGGTGATCGCCGTCGTCATGGAATTCGTGGTGGGCATTCTGATCGTCGTGGGCTTCTATACGCGTCCGCTCGCCGTGCTGCTCGCGCTCTACACCGTGGCGACCGCGATCATCGGCCATCACTTCTGGAACATGACGGGCGCCGACCAGATGGCCAACATGATCAACTTCTACAAGAACGTGAGCATCGCGGGCGGTCTGCTGGCCCTCGCCGTGGCCGGTCCGGGCAAGTTCTCGATCGATCGCCAGTAAGACGCCGGGGAGCCGCCCCGCGCGGCTTAAGGCAAGAAGGCAGAAAACAACGCGCTGCGACGCAAGACACTTGCGACGCAGCGCGTTTTTCATTGTGCGGCGCGCTTCGCGGAGCGTGCCCATCGGCCGGACGGCATAGGCTGTTTGACCGAATTGTCGAACGTACGCCGGCCATGCGAGGATGGCTCCGAACCCAACAGGACTCAGGAGCGCCCATGCAGGACAGGCCAACCTCGCAGAATCACGGCGTGAACCGGGAACGCGCGCGGCGCGTGCTGGCACGCGAGCGCGACGCGTTTGTCGCCGCGCGTCCGGCATCGCAGGCGTTGTCGGCGCAAGCGGCGCAGCATCTGCTGTTCGGCGTGCCGCTGCACTGGATGAACGACTGGTCCACGCCGTTCTCGCTCTACGTGGACGCCGCGCGCGGCGCGGCCTTCAGCGACGTGGACGGCCATCGCTATGTGGACTTCTGCCTCGGCGACACGGGCGCGATGTTCGGCCACGCGCCGCCCGCCGTGGCGCGCGCGCTCGCGCAGCAGGCCGAACGCGGCTTCACGACCATGCTGCCGGGCGCCGACGCGGTGGCCGTCGGCGCGGCGCTTGCCGAACGCTTCGGGCTGCCTTACTGGCAGTTCGCCATGACCGCGAGCGACGCCAACCGCTTCGCGCTGCGCTGGGCGCGCGCGGCCACGGGCCGCCAGGCCATCGTGGTGTTCAACGGCTGCTATCACGGCACCGTCGACGACGTCTTCGTCGACCTGATCGACGGCGCGCCCACCCAGCGCGCCAGCCTGCTCGGCCAGGTGCACGACCTGCTGCCGCATACGCGCGTGGTCGAATTCAACGACCTCGCGGCGCTCGAACAGGCGCTCGCGGGCAACGACGTCGCGTGCGTGCTCGCCGAACCGGCGATGACCAACGTCGGCATGGTGCTCCCCGAGCCTGGCTTCTGGCGCGAAGCGCAGGCGCTCATCCGGCGTCACGGCGCGCTGCTGCTGATCGACGAAACCCACACCATCAGCAGCGGCCCGCGCGGTTATGCACGCGAACACGGCATCGAGCCCGACCTGTTCGTGCTCGGCAAACCGGTGGGCGGCGGCGTGCCCTGCGCGGTGTACGGCTTCAGCGCCGATCTCGCAGGCCGCGCGCAAAAAGCCAAACTCGACGCGCCGCCGGGCCACTCGGGCATCGGCACGACGCTCACGGCCAACGCGCTCTCCATGAGCGCGATGCGCGCAACGCTCGACGAAGTGATGACCGAAGCCGCCTATGCGCTGATGTTCGCGCTCTCGGAACGGCTCGCTGCGGGACTCGCCGCGCTCATCGACAAACACGCGCTGCCGTGGTGCGTGACGCGCGTGGGCGCACGCAGCGAATTCCAGTTCTGCGCGACGCCGCCGCGCAATGGCAGCGAAGCGCGCGCCGCCATGGACGACGAACTCGAACACGTGATCCATCTCTATCTGCTCAATCGCGGCGTGCTGATTACGCCGTTCCACAACATGATGCTGGTGTGTCCGGAGACGACGGCAGCCGACGTCGATCGTCTGCTCGCGGCCTTCGACGCCTGCCTTGGGGAACTCTGCGCGGCGTAAGGCGGCCGCATGGGTGAGTTGCTATGCTTCGCCGGCTCGCGGCGGCGCGTTCCGGCTTGCGCGCTCGCCGCTTCACGTGCACCGTTTCACGCTCACCGTTGTCAACGATTTCAGACCGACTTTCTCATCACGCAATGCTCGACCCGCAAGACAATCTGTTCGCCTATCTCTCGTCGCTCCAGCAATCGGCGCTCGGCGCGCTCAAGCGTCTGCCGCTCAAGAGCCGCGCGGCGCAAGGCACGCTGATGGCATTGCGCGCCGTCTGCGGCGCGGGGCTCGCGTACGCCATCGGCCATGCGCTGCACACCGAACAGGCGTTTTGGGCCGCGATCACGGCCATCGCCGTCACCCAGCATGACTATGCGGACACGCTCGCGCAGTCGCGCGACCAGTTCATCGGCGCCATCGCGGGCGGCGTGGTGGGCTTCGCGGCGGCCACGCTCGGACCGGAAAACCTCACCGCGTATCTCGTGGCGGTGGCCGTGGTCATCATCGCGTGCTGGTGTCTGCGGGTGAGCACGGCGGCGCGCCTTGGCGCAATCACCACCACCATCGTGCTGCTGGTCCCCACGCACGGCCCCGTGTGGGACGTGGCGCTGTTCCGGGTCGCGGAAGTGGCCATCGGCATGGCCTGCGCGGTGCCGGTCTGCTGGGTGTTTTCGCTCGTGGAGCGCAAGTGGCTGCATGTTTGAAGGCATGCAAGGCAGACGAAGCCGAGGCGAAAAAGCGGGGCTCAAAGAAAGAATCCGCCCGCGCTCTCAACCCTCGCGAAATAATGCATCTCCGTTCGCTGCTCAATCCTCAGCCGATTAGCGGCGATAATCAGCAGCGTCGTGCCGATGGGCCTGCGCCGACGTCAACGCCCGTGCGGCCGCTGCGCGCGGTCGCTGTGCAATTGCCCCCGCGAACGCGAAATCGTGCGAAACTCCGGGCCGCGCCAATGCGGGCGCATGAGATTCGACACTGATTTCGTCACCTTTCGCGCCGCGTCGCCAACCGGCTGCGCGCGTCGCACGACCATCGCACATCCATGAACACCACGACCCGTCATCCCGCCCCGAACGCTTCGCCGCGCAAGACCATTTCTCTGCTGCAGATGCTCGCGCTGATCGCCTTTGGCGGCATCGCCGGCTCGCTTCTGGTCCGTCTGTTCGTCTAAGCGCGGCGCGCCGCACGGGACGCCCAGGAATCCGTTTTCGCTTATGTACAAGAAAGGCGTCGCCCTCGAAATCCAGTTCTCCCCCGACCGTCTGAACGACGGCGCCGGCGATCCCTACTGGATCGACTTCACGGCTGAAGAAGCCGCCGCATTGCTCGAGACCCTGCAAACCCGGCTCGCGAATCGCGAGAGCACGTCGGCGCCGCTCGTCGTCGCGCTCGACACGCCGCGTGTGGACGCACAGGCCGAGGCCGCGCAAGACACGAACGCGCCCAAAGCCGCACAGGCGGCCGACGACGGCTTCAAGCAATGGGTCTGCGTGATCTGCGGCTGGGTCTACGACGAAGCGCTCGGCGCGCCCGACGACGGCCTCGCGCCCGGCACGCGCTGGGCCGACGTGCCCGACGACTGGCGCTGCCCGCTCTGCGACGTGGGCAAGGAAGACTTCGCGCTCATCGAGTTCTGACGCACGCGCCCCGCGCTCATCGGCGCGCGGGGTTTCGCAACGCGCTCGGGCGCGCGCGGGTCGGAACAAGCACGCGGACGCACGCAGCGCAGCGACGCGCGCTCACCCGCCCTCGCGCCCGTTCGGCTCGTAAAACAGCGCGAACAGCTCCGACTGCGAGCTGACGCCGAGCTTCGCGTAAATATGCTTCTTGTGCGCCCGCACGGTTTCGAAGGAGATTTCGAGCCGCTCCGCGATCGCGCGCGTCGAAAATCCCGACAGGCTCTGCCGCACCACTTCGACTTCGCGAGCGGTCAGCGGCGTGCGTCCGCTTTGTTGCGTGACCGCTTCGAAGCGGCGGGCGTAATCGAGTTCGAGCACCTCCGCCGCCGCGCGCTCCGCCACGGCGTCGGATTGTGGCGCGCCCGCGGCCTCGTCGGCGGCCACGCCCGGCTCGTACGCGAGGCGCTGGCGCATCAACGCAATCACCCACGGCGCGAACATCGCGAACTGCGCCACATCGCGTTCCGTGTAATGGTGCTTTGCACCCAGCGAAAAAATCAGCGTGCGCCGCGCATCGAGCGGCACGTTGAACTGCACTTCGTCGCCGATGATGTTGCTCTTGAAATAGCGCTGGTAGTAATCCGTCATGCGGAAATTGTCCGGCGCGACTTCGGCGAGCGTGATCAGCCCCGCGCGCGGCCTTTCGCATGCGTTGATATAGAACGGATCGAGCTGGTACATCCCCTCCAGATACGCGCGGAACAAGAGATCCACGGTGCCGTCGGGCATCGGCGACTCGGCGCAGACGAGCGGCGCGCGATCGCGCACGAAGACGAGCGCCACCCAGTTGTCGAAGGCGACGAAGCGCTCGATCACGCGAGTCGCGCGGGTCCAGAAATCGGGGCCGTCGAGGGCGTCGATCAGCGTCGCGATGTGATGATGGAACGCGCGGTCCTGCCAGTCGGGTTCCATGAGTCCTCCGATCAGGGTACCCCTGCTGGGTAATTCCTGGACAAAAATAACGTGGTGATAATAGCCGCTCCTGATGTTCGCGCGGCCATTTTATAAGCTCAATGCCTCGCGAGCCCGTTGTCAGAGGCAAATTTGGAGACAGACATGCAACTCGAACTCGCGCAGATTCCCCTCGTGGACGGCGCCGTCGCGCCCAACCTCGAACGCACGCTGGACGCCATCGGCAAGCGCCGCGCGGGTACCGACCTCATGGTGTTCCCCGAAGCCACGCTCACCGGTTTTCCCACGCGCGAGAACGTGCGCGACATCGCCGAGACGCTGTCCGGCCCGTCGCTGACCCGCGTGCGCGACGCCGCGCGCGACGCCAATGTGGCCGTCGCCGTGGGCCTCGCCGAACGTGACGGCGAGCGCTTCTACAACACCACCGTCCTGATCGACGAGCGCGGCGAGATCGCCCTGCAATACCGCAAGACGCATCTGTGGGCCACCGACGTGGGCGTGTTCACGCCCGGCGACCGCTACGAAGTCTGCGAATTCAAGGGCATGACCGTCGGCCTGCTGATCTGCTACGACATCGAGTTTCCCGAGACCGCGCGCGCGGTCGGCACGCTCGGCGCCGAAATGCTGGTCGTCACCAACGGCAACATGGATCCGTTCGGGCCCGTGCACCGCCGCGCGATCGTGGCGCGCGCGATGGAAAACCAGATGTTCGCGGCGCTCGTGAACCGTATCGGCGACGGCGACGACAACCTCACATTCCCCGGCGAGTCGGCGCTCATCAGCCCGTTCGGCGACGTGCTGGCCGAACTCAAGCACGAAGACGCCGTGCTGCCGGTCACCGTCGATCGCGCGCTGCTCGCACAAAGCCGCGAGCACTACAGCTATCTGCACGACGCGCGCATCGCGCTCAATCTCGTCGACGAAAACGACGCGCAGGGCCGCCGCTCGCTCAATATCCGCGCGCGGACGCGGTAAAAAACCGCTGAAAACCGTTTTCCGGCACGGCTGCGTAATTCTCACGCGCGCCGCGCCGACCACCAAAAATAAAGCAACGACGCGTGGCCCGAACACCGGCCATCGCAACGTCAGGCGCGCGACACGCACTGATTCGCACCCCGAATCAATGCGTGCGGCGTCAAGCCGGACGCTTCACTCACGCATGCGCAGAGATCGGCTGGACTTCACTCGCAGATCCTTGCAACCCACCCGCAGCATTTCGGAGACACCTGCATCATGAAGCCATCCTCGCCACCCGCCCAAAGCGCACACAGCGCAAGAGAGCCGCACCTCAAGCGCACGCTCGGCCTGCCGTCGGTGCTGCTGTTCGGCCTCGCCTACATGGCGCCGCTGATCGTCTACGGCACCTACGGCGTGCTCGCCGGCGCAAGCCAGGACACGGCCGCGCTCGCGTACCTGATCGCGCTCGTCGCGATCGTGTTTACGGCGCTCAGCTACGGCAAGCTCGCCCGTCTGTTCCCGGTCGCGGGCTCCGCCTACACGTACACGCGCAAGAGCTTCAACGCGCATCTGGGCTTCATGATCGGCTGGGCCACGCTGCTCGACTACTTCTTCCTGCCGATGGTGATCTGGCTGATCGGCGCGGCCTATCTGGGCGCGGCGTTCCCGAGCATTCCGGCGTGGGTGTGGATCGTCGCGTTCATCGTGCTGACGAGCGGCCTGAACGTGCTCGGCATCGAACTAGCCGCGCGCTTCAACATCGTGCTGATGGTCGTGCAGCTCGGCATCGCCGCCGTGTTCGTCGTGCTGTGCTGCCACTACGCCTCCGCCGCCGCGGGTCCGGGCGGACTGCTGACCGCGCAGCCGTTCTTCCAGCCGCACGTGCCGCTTTCGGCGACGATGGCCGGCGCCGCGATCGCCGCGTATTCGTACCTCGGCTTCGACGCCGTCTCGACGCTCACCGAAGAAACCATCGAGCCCGAGAAGACCATTCCGCGCGCCATCGTGCTGATCGCGCTGGTGGGCGGCGCGATCTTCGTGATCGCCGCGTACACGCTGCAGCTCGCGCATCCGGGCGCCGTGTTCAAGGACCCGGACTCGGCCGCGTTCGAAATCGCGCGCAAGGTCGGCGGCGACATCTTCGTGACGATCTTCCTCGCCGGCCTGATCCTCGCGCAGTTCGCCTCGGGCATCTCGGCGCAGGCGAGCGTCGGCCGCCTGCTCTATGCGATGGGCCGCGACGAAGTGCTGCCGAAGTCGATCTTCGGCTACATTCACCCGCGTTTCCGCACGCCCGCCATCAACATCGCGATCGCCGGCATCGTCGGCCTGATCGCGCTGAAGCTGGACGTGGCCACGTCGACGTCGTTCATCAACTTCGGCGCGTTCCTCGCGTTCACGTCGGTGAACCTCTGCGTGATCCGCCAGTACTTCAGCGGCGCGGCCGGCACGCGCGGCTTCGGCGTGCTCGGCGGCCTGGTGTTCCCGCTGATCGGCGCGGTCACCGACCTCTGGCTGCTCTGCAGCCTGGAAAAAACCGCGATCGTGCTCGGCGTGATCTGGTTCGTGCTCGGCCTCGCCTACCTCGGCTGGATCACGCGCTGCTTCCGCCGCGCGCCGCCGGAAATGGCGGTTTAAGCGTCGAAACAAGCCTCGAAATACAGCGCGTTCCCCACGCGCTGAAGTAAAAAAACGGCGAGCCGCCCGCAGGGGCGCTCGCCGTTTTTCGTTGCATTCGCAACGAATGACACTCGATCAGCTCACTGATCGGTCAAGCCCGCCATCCGCGCGGCGGCCATCACCTCGCGCTTCGTATCGAGAATGTGCCGCTCGATCAGCTCGACCACGTCGTCGACGGCGCGCCGTTTGCAGGCATCGACGATCTCGTAGTGATCGCGCTGCACGTCGCCCTTTTCCGTATCGAGCGACATACGCAGATGCGGATAGCGATTCGTCGTCGACAAACAGTATTCCTCGATCATCTTGCGCAGCCGCGCGTTGTTCGCCGGCGCGCACAGCGCGAGGTGGAACTGGCGGTTGTACTCGGCCCAGTCGGCGGGCGAGGTGGAGGCGTCGTAGGCGGCGAGGATGCGCTTCATCACGTCGATGTCGGCGGCCACCATGTTCGGCACCGCCAGCTTCGCCGCGTACGTCTCCAGCGCGGCGCGAATGTCGAGCAGCTCGCAGATCTCGCGCGTCGACATCGCCATCACCACCGCGCCGCGGTTGAGCTGGTAGCTCACGAGCCCTTCGGCCTCGAGCTGGCGCAGCGCCTCGCGCACCGGAATGCGGCTCGCGCCGAAGCGCTCCGCGAGGCTTTCCTGGCGCAGTTGCGCACCCGGCGGCAGCACGCCGCGCAGGATCTCATCGCGCAACTGGTCGCGGATGGTTTGAGGCAGCGATCGCTGGTCTTCCTTGCCCTGCACTGTCGTCATGTGTTCGTGTGCGTTTGCGCCGGCCGAACGAAGGCCGACGAAAAAAAGTTGTCGTCGTTTTTTTTGCCTGCCAGAATTGGATACAATCCAAGCAAAGATGGATACTTTATGAGGCTGAATGTATCCGCCAAGTGTATCCGTCAATCCATCGATTTGCCGTTGCCGCGTCCTTGTCCGGAGACCCTGTGGGATGTTGTAAGCATCTGAAAAACAAACAATTTTAGCGTATCCGCCGAACCGCCCCGAAGCCGTTGCGAGCGCAACGGATTGCGGACGGCTCGGGCGCTGACCGATTCACCCCTATGCAGAACGGCACGCCGCGCATTCCCGTGCGCGGCGCGGGCCCGCCTGCGCCCATGAAAACGTAGAACGCTGAGGAGAGAACCAGGATGACACGCCACACCACCCCGAGCCTGCGCCTGCGCGCACCCGTCATGATCGCCGCGCTCGCGGGCCTCTGGAGCGCCGGCGCGCTCGCCCAGGCCACCGACGTCAAGATCGGCTTCGCCGCCCCGCTGACCGGCGGCCAGGCCCACTACGGCGCCGACTTCAAGAGCGGCGTGCAGATGGCGATCGAGGACGAAAACGCCACCAACCCGACCATCGGCGGCAAACCGGTGCATTTCGTGATCGACGCCTACGACGATCAGGCCGACCCGCGCACGGGCACGACGGTCGCGCAGAAGCTCGTCGACGACGGCGTGTCCGCCGTCATCGGCCACTTCAATTCGGGCACCAGCATCCCGGCCGCGCCGATCTACGCGAAGGCCGGCATCCCCGAAATCGCCACGGCGACGGCGCCCGCCTACACGCGTCAGGGCCTGCCGACGACCTTTCGTCTCGTGACGTCCGACGCGCAGCAGGGCAGCGTGCTGGGCGCCTACGTCGTGAAGGATCTGAAGTTCAAGCGCTTCGCCGTGGTGGACGACCGCACGGCCTACGGCCAGGGCGTGGCCGAGGAATTCGCGAAAGCCGTGAAGGCGGCGGGCGGCACCGTGGTCGCGCAGGAGTTCACCAACGACAAGGCCGTCGACTTCCGCTCGATCCTCACGCACATCAAGTCGGCCGACGTCGACGCGATCTTCTACGGCGGCGCCGACACCCAGGCCGCGCCGATGCTCAAGCAGATGAAGTCGCTCGCCATGAAGGCCACGCTGATCGGGCCCGACATGGTCCACTCGGCCGAGCTGATCAAGATCGCCGGTCCGGCGGCCGAAGGCGCGCTGGCCTCGTCGGGCGGCAGCCCGCTCGAACAGATGCCGGGCGGCAAGGACTATGTCGAGCGCTACACGAAGCGCTTCAACAAGCCGGTCGAACTGTACTCGCCGTACGCCTACGACGGCACGCGCGCCGTGATCGCCGCGATGAAGAAGGCCAACTCGACCGATCCGCACGTGTTCCTCGCCGCGCTCAAGGCGACCAGCATGAAGGGCGTGACGACCAACGAACTCGCCTACGACCAGTACGGCGACCTGAAGTACGGCGGCGTGACCGTCTACAAGGTCGTGAACGGTCAGTGGCAACCGCTCACCACGGTCGGCACGAAGTAACGCATCGTTGCGCGCGACCTCGCGCCGCTCCTCGGGGCGGCCCGGCGTCGCACGGTCCAGGGGAACAGCCGGCGGTACCCGGCTGCGGCGCGCCAGCGGCGGATCACACTTCTCCGTCTGCCGGGACGCGCGTCGGGTTGACACGGGCTTTCGCCACGCGCGGAAGCCCGTTTTTTTTGGCCATTTTTTTCGCCACGCGCTTGCCGTCCGGATGGCGCAGAATGGCAGAGTGAGTAGGTGCTCACTTTCGGTTTGTGCGTGATTTTGTCTCGGTCGAGGCGGGCGCCAGCGCGCGTTTTCGCCCGTTTTCGGCCTTGCCGATCGCGCCCCCGATACGACCGTTCGGTCGTAGAAACCCGAACCGAACTACAATTGCCGTCCGACGTCTGCCGTCTCGCTTCCCTCGAATATGTCCCGTTTTTCCCGAGTTGCCCCGTTTCTGCTGATTCCGCTAGCCGCCGCGCTGGGCGCGTGCTCGTCCGCGAAGCCTAAATTCCAGGACGACCAGCTGTGGAGCAGCGCCCCCAGCCCGTTCTCGCGCAACTTCGCCTACGGCAGCGCCGACGCCTGCGAGGCGTCGCGCCGCGCCCTGCTGAGCCAGGGCTACATGACGACGATGGCCAAGAGCGACACCGTCGACGCGACCAAGAATTTCCAGCCGACGAGCGACCAGCACATCGTCGTGGAAGTGCACGTGGTCTGCACCTCCGGCGACGCCAGCAATTCGAGCATGGTCTACGTGAACGCCGTGCAGAACGGCTATGCGCTGAAAAAGAGCGATACGTCGGCGAGCGTCGGGCTGTCGATTCTGGGGTCGGTTTCGCTGCCGATCCGCTCGAACAGCGACGAGATGGTCAAGATTTCGAGCGAAACCATCCAGTCGGGCACGTTCTACACGCGCTTCTTCGATCTGGTCAGCCATTACCTGAGCACGGTCGCCAAGAGCGAGCCGATTCCGGCCAGCGGCGCGATCCAGGTCACGCCGCTGCCGCCCGAGATCCTGCCGACCACTGCGACGGCGGCGACGAGCGAAACCGCTCCGGCCGGTTCCGCCGCGCCCGCGGCAGCCGTCGCGGCGGCGGCGACCGGTGCGGCGGCGCTGCACAGCGCCGCGCTGCCCGCGACGCCGGTGCTGGGCCCGAAGGCCGCAGTGGCCGGCGCGACGGCCAACGCCGCGGCGAATGCGGCGGCGGCGGCCGGTGTCGTCACGAATACCGCGCCTGTGCCGGGCGCCACGGCTGCCACGACGGCGGCGGCGCAAACGCTGCTGGCGCCGGTGGCGCCTGCGGCTGCGTCGGCGGCAACAGCGGCTGCAAGCGCGACGGCATCGACGGCCAAGGTCGCGAGCGGCGCGTCGGCGGCCAGCGGGGCTGCAACGGCTGCGGCAGCGGCCGCTTCCGCCGCGAGCGCGCCGGCTGCGCCCACGGCGGCATCGTCGCCGAACAACAACGGCAGCTCGAACCATTCGTCGCTGGACGCCACGACGGCGTCGCAGAACGGCGCGATCGACGCCATCGCCGCGTTCGCCACGGCGGGCAACGGCGCGCAAGGCACATCGGGCGCATCCGGCGTCGCCGTCAGCTCCGCGCCCTGAGCGCGGTTCACAAGACCGGCGGCGCGCAACGCCCGCCGGTTTCCGCATCGGGCCGACCGCGCGCCTAGCGCAGCCCGGCCATCATCGCCCCCATTCCCACCAGCAGGCCGCCCATCAGCCGGTTCACCGCGCGGAGTCGGCGCGGCCGTTGCAGCACGTTTCGCAGACGGTGCGAAAACAGCGCCATCGACGCCACGCCGCCCGCGAACAGCAGCGCGAATGTCGCGGCCAGCACCAGATACTGGCGATTGGCGCTCCACGCCGCATCGGCGCTGATGAACTGCGGAAAAAACGACGGAAAGAACAGCAAGGTCTTCGGATTGAGCCCCGACGTCGCAAACCCGCGCCAGAACAGATCGCGATGTGAAACGAGCGCCGGCTCCGCCGTCTGCGCTTGATCCGCCGTCTGCGCTTGATCCAGCGCCTGCGGCTGCGCACCGCCGAGCGAGCGGCTGCGCCACTGCTTGCAGCCCAGCCAGACGAGATACGCCGCGCCGACCCAGCGCAGCACCGTAAGTGAATGCTCACTGATGAGCAGCAGCGAATTCAGGCAAAACGCCGTCAGCACGAGTTGCAGCAGCACGGCGAGCGTGCCGCCCCAGACGCAGGGCAGCGCGCGCCGCCATCCCGCGTGAATGGCCTGGCTCATCGTGAGCACGTTGACGGGGCCGGGCGTGTAGACGAGGACGAGCGCGGCGGCCAGAAACGATAGATACAGCTGAAGCGACATGTTGCGAAATTCGACGGCGAGAAGGGGTGAGCGACGGGGGCGGCGCGCGGATAAGCGCAACGCCCGGGCAACAAAAAACCGCGCAGATCGTGCGCGGTTTTTATTAGCCTTCTTGCCCGATCGGACGTCGCTGCTGCGCGATAAACGCACGTAACGTCCGGTTGGCCGCCGCAGGGTGCAACGGAGAATCGGCCCTGACGGTCCACCGTAGCTTGTGGCTGCGGCGGCGCGCCTCGACGCGGGGAGGTGGCCGCGTGAGTCGTGCCGGTCAAGAAGGCATGGGTAAATTATCCCGCCGAAGCCGCAGGATAGGCTTCCTGTTTTCCGGCAAATACCGCCTGCGACCGGAATCTCCTTCCGCTAAAATCGAATTTCCCTGTACAAGATTCTTTTCTGCCATGATCGCTCGCGAACGCCCGCCCAAAACGCTCGACAACCAGGATCTGAAGATCCTGCGCGCGCTCCAGCAGAACGCGCGCCTCTCGAACGCCGAACTCGCCGAACAGGTCGGCATGTCGACCACGGCGTGCTGGAACCGCACGCGCCAGCTGGAAACCGACGGCTATATCGACGGTTACGTGGCGCTCGTGAACCAGCGCAAGCTCGGTTTCGCCGATATCGTGATTCTCGAAGTCACGCTCGACCGCCACGAAGACGACGCGCTCGCGCGCTTCGGCGCGGAGCTGGCCGCACTGCCCGAAGTGCTGGAGGCGTATCTGGTGTCGGGCGAATACGACTACTGGATCAAGGTGGCCGTGGACGGCACGGCGGGCTACGAGCGCTTCCTGCGCGAAAAGCTCTATCGCATTTCGAGCATCCGTCACAGCCGCTCGATGTTCGCGCTGCGCTGCATGAAAGACGTGGCGTCGATGCAGGTGTGATGCACGCCTCCGCCAATTAGCTCGGCATCCGTATCAATTGACGAAATTCACGCGGACCGATCGCGTGAATCCGGCGAACGTGCGCCGCTCGCGCGCAGAATCATCCGCACGACTTCGTCCGTGGTCGCGTCGAAACTCGCGGCGCTCAGCGCGCGCTTGCCCGAGAGCGCGCGAATCTGCGCTTCGAAATCCGCGTAATGCTGCGTGGTCGCCCAGATCATGTAGAGCAGCGTGCGCGGCTCCACCGGCGCGAGCACGCCTTCCGCGATCCAGCGCTCGATCAGCGTCACGCGCGACTCCATCCACGGCTTCACGCGCTTGAGCAGAATGTCCTGCATATGCGTCGCGCCGCTGATGATCTCGTTCGCCCACACCTTCGAGCCGAGCGGCCTGCGCCGCGACAGCGCCATCTTCGCGCGCACGTAGCCGCCGATGGCTTCGACAGGGTCGTCGCTCGCGTCGAAGGTGTCGGCGGCGGCGTTCCATTCCTCGAACACGTCGTCGAGCACGCGCCAGTAGAGCGCGAGCTTGGTCGGGAAGTAGTAATGCAGATTCGCCTTCGGCAGGCCGGCGCGCTCGGCGATCTGCGCCGTGCTCGCGCCCTCGAAACCGCGCTCGGCGAACACGGCTTCCGCGCAGGCAAGCAGGTGCGTTTCGTTCGATGCGCGAATCGATGCCTTGCGTCGCGGCTTGTGCGCTGCATCAGCGTCGGCGCCTGCCTGACGCATCGCGAGATTCGCGGCTGGCGTGGTCGTGTCGTCGTCGCGCATGGTGATCGGTCCGGTCGAGTGAGAAAGGCATCGCCTCGCAGCAGCAGGCGCTCAAAGGCCCACTGCAGCGTGATACTGCACGATGCCGGCTTCATTGTAGTCAGCGCGCGTGAACGACGCGTAGCACTGCATCGCGTCCACCGCGCGCACCCAGGATAAACACTCACATGCCGCTCGCTTTCGCCTGCGCAAATGCATGCGTTTTCGCGCACTGCAACATGGATGGCACGCTTTTCGCTCGCAACACCGCATTGAATTCGCAAAGTTTATCGTCTACAACCTGTCCAATCGGACAGGATTCGGCAAGCGAGGAATCGCCGGGTCGAATGGACGTCGCGCGCATGCACCGCCGTTGCGCAACGCGCCCCAGACGATGGCACGAATGCACGACCGGCGCGCACGCATCGCGCGATTCGCATGACGAAAGCGATGCAAACGACGCGAGCGCGCCGCACCGCCCCATGATAAGGAGAGCCCCGCATGAACACCGTAAGCGACGCCGCGCTGACCACCGCCATTCACGTGAACGGCCAGCGCCTCTGGGACAGCCTGATGGAGATGGCGAAGATCGGCGCGACCGCGAAGGGCGGGGTGTGCCGCCTCGCGCTCACCGACCTCGACAAGCAGGGCCGCGATCTGATCGTGAAGTGGGCGAAGGAAGCGGGCTGCACGATCAGCGTCGACCGCATGGGCAACGTCTTCATGCGCCGCGCGGGCCGCAACAACGATCTGCCGCCCGTGATGACCGGCTCGCACGCCGACTCGCAGCCGACCGGCGGCCGCTTCGACGGCATCTACGGCGTGCTCGGCGGACTCGAAGTGATTCGCGCGCTCAACGACCACGGCATCGAGACCGAGCATCCGATCGAAACGGTGATCTGGACCAACGAGGAAGGCTCGCGCTTCGCGCCTGCGATGGTGGCCTCGGGCGTGTTCGCGGGCGTGTTCACGCTCGACTACGGCCTCTCGCGCAAGGATGTCGACGGCAAGACGATCGGCGAGGAACTCGCGCGCATCGGTTACGCGGGCGACCTGCCGGTGGGCGGACGCAAGATTCACGCGGCGTTCGAATTGCACATCGAACAAGGGCCGATTCTCGAAGCGGAGGAGAAAACCATCGGCGTGGTGACCGACGCGCAAGGTCAGCGCTGGTACGAAGTCGTGCTCACGGGCCAGGAAGCGCACGCCGGCCCCACGCCGATGCCGCGCCGCCGCGATGCGTTGCTCGGCGCGTCGCGCGTGGTGCAGCTCGTCAACGAGATCGGCCTGCGTCATGCGCCGCTCGCGTGCGCGACGGTCGGCATGATGCAGGTGCATCCGAACTCGCGCAACGTGATTCCGGGCCGCGTGTTCTTCACGATCGACTTCCGTCACCCTGAAGACGCCGTGCTCGCGAAGATGGACGCCGAGCTGCGCGAAGGCATCGCGAAGATCGCGGAACAAGGCAAGCTCGAAGCCGAAGTCGAGCAGATTTTCTACTACGCGCCGGTGCCGTTCGACGCGGCCTGCGTGAAGTCGGTGCGCGCGGCGGCCGAGCGTTTCGGCTATTCGAATCGCGACATCGTCTCGGGCGCGGGCCACGACGCGTGCTATCTCGCGACCGTCGCGCCCACGTCGATGGTGTTCGTGCCGTGCATCGACGGCATCAGCCATAACGAAATCGAGGACGCGACGCCCGAGTGGATCGAGGCCGGCGCGAACGTGTTGCTGCACGCGATGCTCGAACGCGCGAACGAGCCGGGCTAGCCGCTCGCGCTTGAACATCGCTTGTTCATAGCTTGATCGTCGACTGAATGCCAGCGGCCACAGAGCCGCACAGTGATTCCGCTTTGTCCCCACGTACCGGCCGCGCTGCCTCGCGCACGCGGCCGGCGGACCCGTGTTTTGCCTCGCAAGGAGCATCCGGATGTCCCACACCACGAAGAACAACGTGCGTGCCACGCCCGGCATCGCCGCAGGACGACTCAGCGCAGCGGAACTCGGCTGCCAGTTCGCCGATGTCGCGCCGCCGCTTTCCGCCAATGCGGCCATCGTCGCCGCCGACCGCTGCCACTACTGCTACGACGCGCCCTGCGTCACGGCCTGCCCCACCGGCATCGACATTCCCAGCTTTATCCGCAAGATCGGCAACGGCAATCTCAAGGGCGCCGCGCGCGACATCCTGAGCGCCAATCCGCTCGGCGGCATGTGTTCGCGCGTCTGCCCGACCGAGATTCTGTGCGAAGGCGCGTGCGTGCGAAATCATCAGGACGGCGAACCCGTCAGCATCGGCGCGCTGCAACGCCACGCCACCGACTTCCAGATGGCGCGCGAACGCGAAGGCGCACCGCCGCTCTTCAAGCGCACGACCGGAACGGGCCGCAAGGTGGCCGTGATCGGCGCGGGTCCGGCGGGGCTTGCGTGCGCCCATACGCTCGCGCTCGCGGGTCACACGGTGAGCGTGTTCGATGCGCGCGAGAAGCCTGGCGGCCTCAACGAATACGGCATCGCCGCCTATAAGACCGTCGACGATTTCGCGCAGCGTGAAGTCGAGTGGCTGCTCTCGATCGGCGGCATCGAGTTGAAGCAAGGGCAGCGTCTGGGCCGCGAGATCGCGCTCGATACGCTGCGCGCGGACTTCGACGCCGTGTTCGTCGGCATCGGGCTGGGCGGCACGCAGGCGCTGAAGATCGAAGGCGAAGGGCTCGACGGCGTGCGCGACGCAGTGGATTTCATCGCCGATCTGCGCGAGTCGCGCGATCTCGCGGCGCTGCCCGTGGGCCGCCGCGTCGTGGTGATCGGCGGCGGCAACACGGCCATCGACGCCGCCGTGCAAAGCCGCAAGCTCGGCGCGGAACACGTCACGCTCGCGTACCGGCGCGGTGCCGCGCAGATGAGCGCGACATGGGCCGAACAGGAATTCGCGCGGACCCAGGGCGTGAGCATCGTCGAGTGGATGAAGCCGTTGCGCATCGTAGGCGCGGGCCGCGTGGAGGCGATCGAGTTCGAACGCAGCGCGCTCGATGCGAACGGCGCGCTGCACGGCACCGGCGAGATCGAACGCATCGAGGCGGATGCGGTGCTGAAGGCGATCGGCCAGACGCTGTTGCCGGAAGGACTCGACGCGCTCGCGTTGAACGACGCCGGCACGCGCATCGCCGTGGACGCCGATGGCGCGACCTCGCTCGCGGGCGTGTGGGCAGGCGGCGACTGCGCCGGACACGGCGCGACCGACCTCACCGTGCAGGCCGTGCAGGACGGCAAGCTCGCGGCGCGCGCCATCGACCGCTGGCTCGCCGCGCAAAGCGAGCAGGCGGCCTGAGCGCAGCGCTGACGCACCACGCACGTACACGAGACAAACCATCGACAAGGAGCCTCATCATGGCCGATCTGCGCTGCACGATTGCCGGTATCGAATCGCCGAATCCGTTCTGGCTCGCCTCCGCGCCGCCCACCGACAAAGCCTATAACGTCAACCGCGCCTTCGAGGCGGGCTGGGGCGGTGTGGTCTGGAAAACGCTCGGCCTCGACCCGCACGTGGTCAACGTCAGCTCGCGTTACGGCGCGACCACCTGGCGCGGCCAGCGCATCGCGGGCCTGAACAATATCGAGCTGATCACCGACCGTCCGCTCGAAGTCAACCTCAAGGAAATCGCCCAGGTGAAGCGCGACTGGCCCGACCGCGCGCTGATCGTTTCGCTGATGGTGCCGTGCACGGAGGCGGACTGGAAATGGATTCTGCCGCTCGTCGAGGACACCGGCGCGGACGCGGTCGAACTGAACTTCGGCTGCCCGCACGGCATGAGCGAGCGCGGCATGGGCGCGGCCGTGGGCCAGGTGCCCGAGTACATCGAAATGGTCACGCGCTGGGTGAAGGAAGGCACGCGCCTGCCCTGCCTCGTCAAGCTCACGCCCAACGTCACGGACATTCGCCACGGCGCGCGCGCCGCGCACAAGGGCGGCGCCGACGGCGTCTCGCTCATCAACACCATCAACTCGATCGTGGGCGTGGATCTCGACGCGATGGCGCCGCTGCCGACCGTCGACGGCAAAGGCACGCACGGCGGCTACTGCGGCCCCGCCGCGAAGCCGATCGCGCTGCACATGGTCGCCGACATCGCGCGCGATCCGCAAACCCAGGGCTTGCCGATCTCGGGCATCGGCGGCATTTCCGACTGGCGCGACGCCGCCGAATTCATCGTGCTCGGCGCGGGCAGCGTGCAGGTGTGCACCGCCGCGATGCATTACGGATTCCGAATCGTTTCCGACATGATCGACGGCCTCTCGAACTGGATGGACGACAAGGGCTACGCGAATCTCGACGCGATCCGCGGCCGCGCCGTGCAGAACGTGACCGACTGGCAATACCTGAACCTGAACTACGACATCAAGGCGCGCATCGATCAGGACCGCTGCATCCAGTGCGGCCTGTGCCATATCGCCTGCGAGGACACCTCGCATCAGGCCATCACCGCGACGAAGAACGGCGAGCGTCACTTCGAGGTGGTCGATGCGAATTGCGTCGGGTGCAATTTATGCATGCATGTTTGCCCGGTCGACGCATGCATCACGATGGAGCGTGTCGATTCGGGCCGCTATGCGAACTGGACGACGCATCCGAACAACCCCGCGCGCGTGGCCGATCCGAAAGCCGCTTGAAACATTGGCCTGAATTGCGCGCGTCGACTTGAACAAAAAAGCCAACCACAAACCGAACGACAAGCCACGGAGAATCCGCATCATGAGCCAGTCAGCAGCCAGCAGCGGCAGCGACGCAAGCGCGCGGCGCAGCGCCAGCGAGCTCTATAACGACGACCTCGCGCCCACGGGCGCCGCGCAGCGCACCTGGCGCTGGTATCACTTCGCGGCGCTGTGGGTGGGCATGGTGATGAACATCGCCTCGTACATGCTCGCGGCCGGGCTCACCGAGCAGGGCATGTCGCCGTGGCAGGCGGTCGTCACCGTGCTGCTCGGCAACGTGATCGTGCTGGTGCCGATGCTGCTGATCGGCCACGCGGGCGCAAAATACGGCATCCCCTACGCCGTGCTCGTGCGCTCCTCGTTCGGCACCCAGGGCGCGAAACTGCCCGCGATGCTGCGCGCGATCGTGGCGTGCGGCTGGTACGGCATCCAGTCGTGGCTCGGCGGCAGCGCCATCTACACGCTCGCGAACATCCTCTTTCACAACGCGCTGGTCGGCGACGCGCTGCCCTTTCTCGGCATCTCCATCGGCCAGGGCGCGTGCTTCCTGATCTTCTGGGCGCTACAGCTTTACTTCATCCTGCACGGCACTGAATCGATCCGCTGGCTCGAAAGCTGGTCCGCGCCCATCAAGGTCGTGATGTGCGTGGCGCTCGTCTGGTGGGCCTGCTCGAAGGCGGGCGGCGTGGGCTCGATGCTCTCGCAGCCCTCGCAATTCGCGCCGGGCGGCAAGAAGGCGGGCCTCTTCTGGATCACGTTCTGGCCGAGCCTCACGGCGATGGTGGGCTTCTGGGCCACGCTCGCGCTGAACATTCCGGACTTCACGCGCTTCGCGAAAACGCAGAAGGATCAGCTCGTCGGCCAGGCGATCGGTCTGCCGATTCCGATGGCGCTGCTCTCCGTGGTCTCGGTCGTGGTGACGTCGGCAACCGTCGTCATCTACGGCAAGGCGATCTGGGACCCGATCGACCTCACGAGCCGCATGGAAGGCATCGGCGTGGGCATCGCGCTCGTCATCCTCACGCTCGACACCATGTGCTGCAATCTCGCCGCGAATCTCGTCGGTCCCGCCTACGATTTTTCAAGCCTCTGGCCCAAGGGCATTTCATACAAGGCGGGCGGCCTGATCACGGCCACGCTCGCCATCGTGATGATGCCGTGGAAGATTCTCGCCACCACGCAGGGCTATATCTTCACCTGGCTCGTCGGCTATTCGGCGTTGCTTGGGCCCGTCGCGGGCATTCTGATGGTCGACTACTTCCTGATTCGCGGCACGCGTCTCGACCCCGATCAGCTCTTCGAGGAAAACGGCGAATACGCCTACACCAACGGCTGGAATCGCGCCGCCGTGATCGCGCTGCTCGCGGGCGTGCTGCCGAATCTGCCGGGCTTTCTGAACATTGCGTTCCCGAGCGCGTTTCCCTCGGTGCCGGACGCGTTCAAGGCGCTCTATACGTATGCGTGGTTCGTGGGTCTCGCCATCGCGGCACTGGTCTACGGCGTGCTGATGAAGCTCGGCAAGAGCCGCAGGCCGAGTATTGCGAGCGCGTGAAACCCCTGTATTTTCAGGCTCAAACCGAAGGAGACATAGCATCATGGCGATCCTGATTCGAGGCGGCACCGTCGTCGACGCGGACAAGACCTGGCGCGCGGACGTGCTCTGCGAAAACGGCACGATCCAGGCGATCGGCGAAAACCTCGACGCGCCCGCGGGCGCCACCGTCGTGGATGCGGGCGGCCAGTACGTGATGCCCGGCGGCATCGATCCGCACACGCACATGGAGCTGCCGTTCATGGGCACCAAGGCGCACGACGACTTCTACACCGGCACGGCGGCGGGACTCGCGGGCGGCACCACGTCGATCATCGACTTCGTGATTCCGAACCCGAAGCAGCCGCTCATGGAAGCGTTCCGCGAGTGGCGCGGCTGGGCCGAAAAGGCCGCCGCCGACTACGGCTTTCACGTGGCCGTGACGTGGTGGGACGAGAGCGTGCACCGCGACATGGGCCTGCTCGTCAACGATCACGGCGTGTCGAGTTTCAAGCACTTCATGGCGTACAAGAACGCCATCATGGCCGACGACGAGATCCTCGTGAACAGCTTCGCGCGCTCGCTCGAACTGGGCGCCCTGCCGACCGTGCACGCGGAAAACGGCGAGCTGGTGTTCCAGCTTCAGCGCCAGTTGCTCGCGCGCGGCTTCACAGGACCGGAGGCGCATCCGCTCTCGCGTCCGCCCGAGGTCGAAGGCGAAGCCGCGAACCGCGCGATCCGCATCGCGCAGGTGCTCGGCGTGCCGGTGTACATCGTGCACGTCTCGGCGAAAGAGGCGCTCGACGCCATCACGCGTGCGCGCGCCGAAGGTCAGCGCGTGTTCGGCGAAGTGCTCGCGGGCCATCTGGTGATCGACGAGGCCGTGTATCGCGATCCCGACTGGACCCGCGCCGCCGCGCACGTGATGAGCCCGCCGTTTCGCAGCAAGGAGCATCGCGACGCGCTCTGGCGCGGTCTGCAAGGCGGCGTGCTGCAGACCACGGCCACCGACCACTGCGTCTTCTGCGCCTCGCAGAAAGCGATGGGCCGCGACGATTTCACCCGCATTCCCAACGGTTGCGGCGGCGTGGAAGACCGCATGGCGATACTCTGGGATCAGGGCGTAAACACGGGCCGCCTCACGCCGAACGAATTCGTGCGCGTCACGTCGACGAACGCCGCGCAGATCTTCAATCTCTATCCGCGCAAGGGCGCCGTGGCCGTGGGCGCCGACGCCGATCTCGTGGTCTGGGACCCGGAAGCCACGCGCACGATTTCGGTGAAGACGCATCATCAGAACGTCGATTTCAACGTGTTCGAAGGCATGACGGTGCGCGGCGTGCCCACGCACACGCTGTCGCAAGGCGAACTGGTGTGGGCGAACGGCGATTTGCGCGCGAAGCGCGGCGCGGGGCGTTATCTGAAGCGGCCGGCGAATCCGGGCTATTTACAGGCGTCGCGGCTCGCGAAGCAGTTGAAGGAAACCGAGCCCGTGCATCGCGAGGGCGACAAGGTGAAGTGAGCGTAGCGTGTCGATGAAGATGTCGAAGCGCGTGTGCTTCGACATCTTCATCGAAGAAGTCGAACTCAAATTCAGATTCAAGCCGCCAGCTTGCCGACCGATCCATTCGCGGGCGGCAAAGCCACGCCCGCGCGCGCGTAACGGATCGCGTCCATCAGCGCCTCGTGCTCGCCCACGTGATTCGCGAGCAGCAGAATCAGTTGCGCATTGACCGACTGGCTCTGCGCTTCGTCCAGATCGCGATGCATGTCGATCAGCGCTTCGTAGAAGTCGTCGGGACGCGCGAGATTGGGTTGCGTGTTCAGCATCGTTGTCTCCATCTTTGATAGTGTGAGGCGCGCGGTCGGATCAGGTCATGCCGTGCCCGCCACGCACAACGCCCGCTTGAGCGCGCGCTCGACGCGCGGCGCGTCGGCCTGACGCCAGCGTGCGCACACGTGCTGGTCCGGGCGGATCAGATAGCACGCGCCGTCGCGCGCGTCGTAACGCTGCGCCGCGAAGCCTTTCGTGTCGCGCAGCACCGCGGTGCCCGATGGCAGCCCGGCGGGCGCCGCGCCCTCGCCTTCGAGCACCGCCACGAAGTGCATCGGCACCGGGCCGCCCGCGAGCGCGTCCAGCGCCGCGCGCGTGCCGCTCGCGAGCGCGGCGCCCGCGCGGCAGAACACAAGCGCCGTGAAGCGGTTGCCGAGTTGCGCGAGCAGCCATTGCTCGCGGCCTTGCGCGTCGGCGAGCGGCGCGTCGGCGCACGAAGCGCCCGGCACCATCTGCCCCGCGAATACGTCTTCGTCGGCGGTATTGAGCGCGGATTCGTGCAGCACCGCGGGCACCGAAAGCCGTCCGCTGTTCACCAGTTGGCGCGCGAACGCATGCTCGCGCGCCAGGGTGAGCACGGCGTCGCGGAACACGCGGCTCACCGCGCTCTTTGGCGTGATGAAATCGGTCGAACGCGTGGAATTGCGCAGGTTTTCGTCGGCGGCGAATTCGCGCTCGCTCGCGTAGGTGTCGAGCAGCGCGTCGGGCGCGCGCCCTTCCAGCACCATCGCGAGTTTCCACGCGAGGTTCTCGCCGTCCTGGAAACCGCTGTTCGCGCCGCGCGCGCCGAACGGCGAAACGAGGTGCGCCGAGTCGCCCGCGAACAGCACGTTGCCGTGCCGGAATCTGTCCATGCGCAGGCACGAAAACGTGTAGATGCTGACCCACTCCAGCTCGAATTTCACGTCCGGGCCGAGCAGCGCGCGCACGCGCGGAATCACGCGCTCGGGCGTTTTTTCGAGTACCGGATCGGCGTCCCAGCCCAGTTGAAAGTCGATGCGCCAGACGTTGTCGGGCTGGCGATGCAGCAACACCGACTGGTTCGGATGGAACGGCGGATCGAACCAGAACCAGCGCTCGGTGGGGAAGTCGGCTTCCATCTTCACGTCGGCGATCAGGAAGCGATCCTTGAAGGTGCGGCCGTGGCTGTCGAGGCCCATGAGCTTGCGCACGGGACTGCGCGAGCCGTCGGCGGCCACCACGTAGCGCGCGCGCAGCGCATACGGGCCGTCGGGCGTCTCGATCTGCAGCGTGACGCGCGGATCGGCTGCATCGTCATCGTTACGCTGGGCGATGCCCGTGACCTTGCTCTTCCAGCGGATCTCCAGATTCGGCAACGCCTGCGCGCGTTCGAGCAGAAAGCCTTCCACGTAATACTGCTGCAGATTCACGAAAGCCGGACGATGATGGCCGCTCTCCGGCAGCAGGTTGAACGTATAAACGAGTTCGTCCTTGCGGAACACCTTGCCCACGTTCCAGCTCACGCCCTTCTCGACCATGCGCTCGCCGCAGCCGAGCCGGTCGAAGATATCGAGCGAGCGCTTCGAAAAGCAGATCGCGCGCGAACCCGTGGACAGCGTGCAGTCGTCGTCGACGAGCACCACGGGCAGGTTCTGCTGCGCGAGGTCGATGGCCGTCGCGAGTCCGACCGGACCCGCGCCCACCACGACGACCGGATGCACGCATGCATCCGCATGCTCGCCCTGCTCGTTCTGCTCGCGACAACGCGTGTAGTCGAAAGTCAGCGTCTGATAATCGATCATTGTTTTGTCTCCACCATGCCTTTAGCGGCATTCAGCGCGCGCGTGCGTGCCTGCATGCATGCACCCGGCGACGCGCGCGCCCTGCTCATCGCCCGCTCAATCCTGCAACGCGTCCCACATTTCCTTGTCGCGCTGCGCGGTCCAGATGCGCGGATGCGTGATGCCGCTCGCTTCGTCGTACGCGCGCGAGACGTCGAACGGCAGGCAGTGTTCGTAGATGAAGACGTGGCCGAACTTCGGGTCCATCGCCTCGCGCGTGAGCGCCATCGACTGCTTGAGATCGAGCTGGCGTTCGACCGCCTTGCGGCCCTGCGCGAGCAGCGTGGAAACGAAATCCTTCGTGTAATCGAGGCCCTTGTTCACGTCGGCGGGATTGAGCAGCGCGGGGCCGCGGCCCGGCACGAGCTTTTGCGCGCCCAGCGCGCGCAGCGCTTCGAGCGTGGCGGGCCAGTCGGCGAGTTGCGCATCGCCGCAATAACAGGCCGCGTCGTATTCCACGAGATCGCCGGAGAACAGCACCTTTTGCTGCGGCAGCCAGACCACGGTGTCGCCCTTCGTGTGGCCCGAACCCAGATGCGCGATCTTCACTTCCAGCTTGCCGAGGAACAGCGTGATTTCCTTCTCGAACACGAGCGTGGGCCACGTGAGGCCCGGCACCGTTTCGACGCCCGCGAACAGACGCGGAAAGCGCTCGATCTCCGACTTCATGTCCTGCTCGCCGCGCTCGACGATCATCTCGTACGTGCCGCGGCTCGCGATGATCTGCTGCGCGCCTTCCTTGAAATACGCCGACGCACCCAGCACGCGCACCGCGTGATAGTGCGAGAGCACGACGTATTTGATGGGCTTGTCGGTGACGCTGCGGATCTTCGCGATGAGGTCCTGCGCCATGGCGGGCGTGGCCGTGGTATCGACGATCAGCACGCCGTCGTCGCCGATGATCACGCCCGAATTCGGGTCGCCTTCGGTGGTGTAGGCGTATGCGTTTTCAGAGAGCTGCGTGAACGTGACCTGCTTCTCTTCGAGGTCGGCCTGGGATGCGAACGCCTTTGCCATCGTGAGTCTCCGTTTGTAGGGGCGGGGGGTGTCGCCCTGTCTCGTTTGAATGATCCGCTGTTCTGCCGGGGTGAGGCCATGATCGTCCAGCGATTTTTATTTGTCAATAGCGAATACTATCGCTATTTGCTAATTTCTGGATCGCGCCGACAGTTGCGCTTTGCGCCGCTTCGCCCGCGCAGGCGATCGGCGGGCGATCGGCGGGAAATCGCGCGCGCTTCGGTTAACATGGACCCTTTTTCAGCCCGGGACAACGCGTGAAGACCCCTCGCAACGCCGACACGGAAGGCGCGAAAACGCAGCGCGGCATTCAGAGCGTGGAAGTGGGCGCGCGCCTGCTGCGCATGCTCGCCGACGCGCGCGTGCCGCTCGCGCCCAGCGATCTCGCGGCCGGCGCGGACATTCCGTCGAGCCAGGCGCACGCCTATCTGGTGAGCCTCACGCGCCTCGGCCTGATCAAGCGCGACGCGCTCTCGGGCCGCTACGAAGCCGGTCCGCTCGCGCTGCGCCTCGGCCTGCTGCATCTCGCGCAACAGCCCGCGCTGCGTGAAGCCGTGCCGCACGCGGCAGCGCTCGCGCAGGCGCACAACTGCAGCGTGGCGATCTGCATCGCCGGACCTCAGGGACCGACCATCGTGCGCTACGAGCATGCGAGCCTGCCGCTGCACGTGAATCTGCACGTGGGCACGGTGATGTCGCTGCCGGCCACGTCCACGGGCCGCGTGTTCTGCGCGTATCTCGATGACGCCGCGCTCCACGCGATGTGGGCCAACCAGACGTCGCAGCCGGTCTGGCGCGGCACCTCGAATGCGCCCGACACCGCGCCCGACGCTGCGCCACGCGAGGACGCGGCCTTCGCCGCCGCGCTCGACACGATCCGCGCGCGCGGCTTCGAACTGGGCATCGACGCCCCGAGCCCCGGCGTGAGCAGCGTCTGCGTGCCGGTGCTCGACGCCGCGGGCACGCTGCGTCTCACGCTTACGGCGATCGGCGCGAGCGGCGCGCTCGACGTGCGGCCCGACGGCGCACTCGTGCGCGCGCTGCGCGAGGCCGGCGGCGCCATCGCACGCGCCGCGTTTTCATCGACATCGAATTGACCATGCCGAAGTCCGACCCTACGCCGCCCGTCCAGACCGACACCGCCGACAAACCGCAACGCGGCATCCAGGCGCTCGACGCCACCGGCGAGCTGCTGGCCGCGCTCGTCGCGGCGGGCGAACCGCTCGCGCTGCGCGACCTCGCGGCGGCGGCGGGCATGCCGAGCGCGAAGGCCTTTCCGCACCTCGTGAGCCTGCTGAAAACCGGTCTGCTCGAACGCGACGAAGCGGGCCGCTACGGCGCGGGGCCGCTGAGCCTCGAACTGGGCCTGCTGGGTCTCGCGCGCCTTTCGCCGGTGCGCGAAGCCGACGCCGAACTCGTCGGCCTCGCCGCCGCGACCGGCATGAGCGTCGCGCTCGCGGTGCAAGGCCCGCTCGGCCCGACCGTCGTGCGGCTCGAAGAATCCACGCGGCCGTTGCACGTGAGCCTGCGGCCCGGCACCGTCATGTCGATCGTCAACACGGCGATCGGCCGCGTGTTCGCCGCCTGGTTCGACGACGACGTGCGCGCCGCGCTGCTCGCGCAGGACGGCCTGCGCCTCGCGGGCGCGACGCCGTCCGCGAACACGGCCAATGCGGCGAACGCGAACGCCGCCTACGTCGAACGCCTCGCCGCGATCCGCGCGCAAGGGCTCGACACCGCGCTCGACAAGCCGATTCCCGGCATCAGCACCGTGGCTGCGCCGGTCTTCGATCACACCGGCAGCGTCTGCCTCGTACTCGCGCTGATGGGCCCGTCGGGTCACATCGACACCGGCCGCGACGGCGCCTGCGCGTCCCTGCTGATGGCGGCTGCCGAACGCCTCTCGCGGCGCTTCGGCTACGTGGCGGGCGCGGCGGCCGCGCCGCTATAATCGGCTTCCATCAGACGATTCACGCGCAACGCCTGGCGCCGCCACGCGCCCCGATCCGGTGTGTCGACGCGCCAATCCGCGCAAATCCGTGCCGATACGCGTCGACAGATATCGGCAGGCACGGCGGCCCCATCACAAGGACAGCCCCATGAGCACCGCCTCCACCGGTTCCGCCACCGCGCTGCGCCAGGTCGCCGACCTGCCCTGCCCGCGCGGCCTGCCGCTGATCGGCAACCTGCTGCAACTCGAACCCACGCGGCTGCACCAGATCCTCGAACGCTGGGCCGAAGAACTCGGCACCCCGTACCGCTTCCAGGTGGGCAGCATCCCCATCACGATCTGGACCGACACCGAACTGATCCAGTCGATCATGCGCGAGCGCCCGCACCGCTATCGCCGCTATTCGCCGATCGAAAGCGTGTTCGACGAAATGGGCGCGAACGGGCTCTTTTCCTCCGAAGGCGTGCAGTGGGAATCGCATCGGCGGCTCGTGATGCAGGCGCTTTCGATCCCCAACATCAAGGCGTTCTATCCGACGCTCGCGGAGATCACGCAGCGTCTGCGCACGCGCTGGCTGCGCGCGGCCGAGCGCGGCGAGACCGTCGAGATGACCGACGACCTCAAGCGCTACACGGTGGACGTGACGAGCGCGCTCGCGTTCGGCGAAGACCCGCGCACGCTCGATCAGGATCACGGCGTGATCCAGGAGCATCTCGAACGCATCCTGCCCGCCGTGATGGGCCGCATCAACGCGCTGTTTCCGTACTGGCGCGTATTCAAACTGCCCGCCGACCGCAAGCTCGATCACTCGCTCGCGGAAGTACACCGCTACATCGACTCGATGATGGCGCGCGCTCGCACGCGCATGCGCGACGAGCCGTCCGAACTGCCGCGCAACCTGCTCGAAGCGATGCTCGTGCAGCAACAACACGACGGCGAGCCGATTTCCGATGCGCAGATTCGCGCCAACGTGCTCACGCTGCTGCTCGCGGGCGAGGACACGACCGCCGATTCGATCGCGTGGACGCTGCCCTATCTGGCCGCCGACGCCGCGTTGCAGACGCATCTGGGCGAGGAAGCGCATCGCGTACTCGGCGACGCGCCCGTGTGCCCCGACTACGCCACGCTCAAGGACCTCGACATCTTCGAAGCGATCGCCATCGAAGCGACGCGTCTGCGGCCGGTCGCCGCCGTGCATTCGTTCGAACCGCTCGAAGACGTGGTGGTCGACAACGTCGCGCTGCCCAAAGGTACGCGCATGTTCTTCGTCGCGCGGCCCGCGATGATCGACGAGAAAAATTTCGCCGATCCGCAGCGCTACGATCCGTGGCGCTGGATGCGCAAGGGCGAGCACGACGCGCCGCGCGAAGGCGCGCATGGCGCACATGACGTGCGTGCGTATCTGCAATTCGGCGCGGGTCCGCGCGTATGCCCCGGACGCCATCTCGCGACGGTGGAAATGCGCCTCGCGCTCTCGATGCTGATGAACGAATTCGAAATCGAGCTGGCCATCGATCCAGAGCAGATCAAAGAGGTGTCGGCGTTCACGATGGTGCCGGACACGATGCCGGTGAAGCTGCGCAAGCGCGTGCGCTAGCACTTCAGCGCGCGTTACGCCTTCACTTCGCCCGCGCTGTCCGAGTCGCTGCGCGCCTGCGCGTCGCGCATCTTGGCGAGCGTCTTCGGTCCGAGCCCGAGCGAAACGCCCAGCGCGAGCGCGTCGATCACCGTGAGATGCGCGATGCGCGGCACGCCCGGCGCGTGCGGCTCGTCGGCGGCCGGCACGCGCAGCAGCAGCGGAATGTCGACCACCCACGCGAGCCGCGAACCCGCGTTCGTCAGCGCGATGGTGGTCGCGCCGCGCTCCTTGGCGATCTGAATGCTCTCGTTCACTTCCACGCTGCGGCCCGACTGCGAGATCGCGAAAGCGACGTCGCCGGGTTCGAGCAAACCGGCATAAAGGCGCTGCAAATGCGCGTCGGTGAACGCGCTCGCGGCCACGTCCAGACGCAGGAAACGCAGCGCCGCGTCGTTCGCGACCAGCCCCGAACCCGCGCCCACGCCGAAGAAATACACCCGCCGCGCGCTGCCGAGCGCCGCCACCGCCGCCTCGAACACGGCCGGATCGAGCGAGGCGCGCGCGTGCATCACGCCCTGCACCACGGCGTCGGCGACCTTGTCGAGCAACGAGCCCATCTGCGCGGGCTCGCCGCTCGCCGCGTCGTCGGCGGCGGAAAACGGCACGCCGCCCGCCGCGCTCTGCGCGAGCCGCATCTTGAAGTCGCGCAGGCCGTGCGCGCCCACCGCGCGGCAAAAACGCGTGACCGACGGCTCGGAGACGTCCGCGCGCAACGCGAGTTCGGTGATGCTCGCGCGCATCGCGAAGTCGATGTCGGCGAGCACCATCTCCGCGACCTTGCGTTCGGCGGGCCGCAGCGACTCCGCCACGTTGCGGATGTGATGGATCAGGTTGGAGACCGGCAAGCTATGTTCCGTGGGTTGAACCGTGGAAGATGCGAGACGCCCGACGCCCGGGTTCAATGCTTCAATCGAGACGCTTGCCGCTTTCGGTGTCGAACAGATGCAGATGCGCGAGAGGCAGACCGAGCGTCATGCGCTGGCCCGGTTCGATGCCGGGACGCGCGCGGGTCGTGACGCACCATGACTGGCCGCCTATTTTCCCGTACAAGTGCGTTTCCGCGCCAGTCGGCTCGATCACCTCGACGCTGAACGGCACCTCGCCCGCGTTGGCCTCCACATGCTCGGGACGAATCCCCAGCGTCACGCGCGCGCCCGCCTGCGCGCGGCCTTCGGGCAGCGCGATGCGCACACCGTCGTCGAGCACGAGCGCCGTGCCGCGCGCGTCGTTCATCACGCTGCCCGCCACGAAGTTCATCGACGGCGAACCGAGAAAGCTCGCCACGAACAGATTGCCAGGCTTGTCGTAGAGATCGAGCGGGCGGCCGATCTGCTCGATACGCCCCGAGTTCATCACGACGATGCGGTCGGCCATCGTCATCGCTTCGATCTGGTCGTGCGTGACGTAGACGACCGTGTTGCGCAGCCGCTGATGCAGCGCCTTGATTTCGGTGCGCATCTGCACGCGCAGCTTGGCGTCGAGATTCGAGAGCGGTTCGTCGAACAGGAACAGCGACGGCTCGCGCACCACGGCGCGGCCCATCGCCACGCGCTGGCGCTGACCGCCCGACAACGCGCGCGGCAGGCGGTCGAGATAGTTCGAGAGATTGAGCATCTTCGCGGCGGCTTCGATGCGCGGCTTGAAGCCGTCCTCGCGTTCCTTGCGGATGCGCGGGCCGAACGCGATGTTGTCGTACACCGAAAGATGCGGATAGAGCGCGTAGCTCTGGAACACCATCGAGATATTGCGCTGCTGCGGCGGCAACGCGTTCGCGCGCGTGCCGCCGATCGTGAGGTCGCCGCCCGAAATATCTTCGAGACCCGCGATCATGCGCATCAAGGTGGTCTTGCCGCAGCCCGACGGTCCGACCAGCACGACGAACTCGCCGTCCTCGATGTCGAGGTCGACGCCGTGCACGACCTGCGTGTCGCCGTAGCGCTTGTAGATGCCGTTCAGTTGTACCGCTGCCATGCTGTCCTCGTGTGCTGTCGTGTGCTGTTATCGCTGCTTGCGTGTGTTTTCCTGCTTGTTTTAGCGGCTTTTCTGCGGCTCAGAACGGATCGAGCGTCAGCTCGTTCGCCATCAGCCGGTTGCCCGCCATGAGGCCCGCATCCACCGGCAAGGCCACGCCGGTAATCACGCGCGCTTGCGGCGACGCCAGAAAATGCACGGCGTCGGCGATATCGGCGGGTTCGGCCACATCGCCGAGCGGATACCACTTGCTCAGTTGTTCGAAGATGGCCGGATGCTGCTCCACGCGCGCGCGCCACGCGGGCGTCTTCACGGTGCCCGGACACACGATGTTGGCGCGGATGCCGTGCGGCCCCAGCTCCATCGCGAGCGCCTTCGTGTAGCTCACGAGGCCCGCCTTCGCGGCGCTGTACGCGGGATGCCCGAGCGCGCTCAGTCCGTTCACGGAGCCGATCAGCACCATCACGCCGCGCCTGCGTTCGATCATCGCCGTTCGCACGGTTTCGATCGTGTTGTAGGTGCCGTTGAGATTGAGGTCGACGTCGCGCCGCCAGCTCGCCGCATCGGTATGCGCGAGCGTCGTGCCGAGCGCGCCGCCCGCATTGGCGACCGCCACGTCGACCGGACCGCGCGCCGCCACGCCGCGCGCCACGGCGTCGGCCATCGCGAGCGGATCGCTCACGTCGGCGGCCAGCGCCTCAAGCCGTTGCGCGCCGAATTCGTCGGCGAGTTGCTGCACGCCCGCCGCGTCGCGGTCGAGCGCGAGCACGGTGTCGCCGTCGTCGAGAAATCGCTTGCACAGCGCACGGCCGATGCCGCCGCTCGCGCCCGTCACCAGCACTACCCGGCTCATGTTCGAACTCTCCGCGTATCGACTGAAAAAGCCCGCCGGCGTGCGCGCCAGCGGGCCTGTAAATTTCCAACAGACGCACGTTAAATATCGTTTGGCATGCGATCCGTTGCGGGTTTACACGCAGGCGTCCCACATAGTGCACTGCATGATTTCCCCCATGTTTTACGGCATGTTATGCAAATTCAGGAGCAGAAAACAATATCGCGTTTCCCAGGTGACAACGTTTTTTTCATCCTGTAGGATTTTTTCAAACAAGGCAACTGGCACAAAAAACAGGCAGCAAAAAAACGCGCCCATCCAGGCGGCGGCAGTCGGTGCAATAAAACAGGAAGACCACATAGGAGAGTCAGAATGTCGTTTCAGCAACGTGCAACCCTCACGCTCGGCAAGCTGGCCGCCGCGCTCGCGTTCGCCGGCATCGCCGTCGCGGCGCACGCCGACACGGTGCGCGTGACCGTCGCGCACTACAGCGACGCCACCGCGCCGTACTTCGAGAAAATGGCCAAGCAGTTCGAGGCCGCCAATCCCGGCACGACCATCAAGATCGAAGACGTGAACTGGGACTCGCTGCAACAGAAACTTCAGACCGACATCTCCGGCGGCGCCAACGCCGACCTCGCGATCATCGGCACGCGCTGGCTGCTCGACTTCGTGAAGGACGACATCGCCGAGCCGCTCGATCCGTACATGGACGCGAACTTCAAGGGCCGCTTCATCGGTCCGTTCCTCGCGCCGGGCGAGATCAACGGCAAGATCTACGGCCTGCCGATCGCGGCCTCGGCGCGCGCGCTCTACTACAACAAGGACATGCTCGCATCGGTCGGCTATCCGAACGGCCCGAAGACCTGGAACGACGTGATCGACGCCTCGAAGAAGCTCAAGGCGAAGGGCATCGCGGGCTTCGGTCTGCAAGGCAAGGAAATCGAAACCGACGTGTACTTCTACTACGCGCTGTGGACGCACGGCGGCGACGTGGTGGGCAAGGACAACAAGGCCGCGTTCAATTCGGCCGCCGGCGTGAAGGCCGCCACGCTCTACAAGACCATGATCGACGAAGGTCTGACCGAGCCGGGCGTTACGGGCTACAGCCGCGAAGACGTGCAGAACCTCTTCAAGCAGGGCCGCGTGGCGATGATGATCTCCGCGCCGTTCCTCGCCAAGCAGCTGAAGAAGGAAGCGCCGAACATCAAGTACGGCATCGACCCGATTCCGGTCGCGACCGCGCCGGCCACCTACGCGGTCACCGACTCGATCATGATGTTCAAGAACTCGAAGGTGAAGAAGAGCGCCTGGAAGTTCCTCGACTTCCTGTTCACGAAGCAGCCGCGCGTGGAGTTCACGAGCACCGAAGGCTTCCTGCCGACGACCAAGGCCGAAGCGAGCGACCCGGCGTTCCAGGATCCGGACACGAAGGCCTTCGTCGCGTTGCTGCCGCACGCGAAGTTCGCGCCGACCGTGACCGGCTGGGAAGACACCGCCAAGGCCGTGACCAACGCGATGCAGTCGATCTATCTCGGCAAGGCCAAGCCCGCCGACGCGCTGAACCAGGCCGCGACCGAAGCGAACAAGTCGCTCGGCAAGTAAGCGAGCATTACGTCAGCAGGCGGCACGCCGCGGCGTGCGCCTGCTGCACGAACCGGCACGAACCGGCACGAA
Source organism: Paraburkholderia tropica (assembly GCF_900109265.1). Taxonomy (GTDB): domain Bacteria; phylum Pseudomonadota; class Gammaproteobacteria; order Burkholderiales; family Burkholderiaceae; genus Paraburkholderia; species Paraburkholderia tropica. The sequence goes on along the minus strand of NZ_FNZM01000001.1, from coordinate 327,110 downwards.
CCGGCCCGAACCGGCGCGACGCGTAGCCCGCAGCACCGCTACGCGTCGCGCCGCTTGCGTCATCCTGCTTCACGCTGTTTCATCGACCGACCGGACGCCTCACGACATGACCACGGGTCCCCTGAAGCCGACACCGCCAGCCGCTCCGGCGGACGGCGCTGCCCCCGACCCCACACGCGCACGCCAAAGCCCCAGCATGAGCCGCCCCGACCGCGCCGCCCGCAACGTTTCCGCGCCCCGCGCGCCCTGGCTGCTGATCGTGCCGAGCCTCGCGCTCGCGCTGTTCATCATCAGCTATCCGATCTTCAATATCGTCTGGCAGTCGCTGCACGACGTGTCGCGCTTCGGCCAGATCCGCGACTTCAGCGGCTTGCAGAACTTCCTCAACGTGTTCGGCGACCCCGTGTTCCTGACCGCGCTGAAAAACACCATCATCTGGACCTTCTGCGTCGTGGTGGGCACGGTGGCGATCTCCGTGCCGGTCGCGCTCGTGCTGAATCAGGACTTCTACGGGCGCGGCATCGCGCGCACGATCGTCATGCTGCCGTGGTCGGTGTCGCTCACCATGACCGCCGTGGTGTGGCGCTGGGCCTTCAACGACGACTACGGCATGGTCAACGTCACGCTGCAAAAGCTCGGCCTGATCGCCGGGCCGATTCACTGGCTCGCCACGCCCGAGTACGCGTTTCCGGTGGAAATCGCCGTCGGCATTCTGGTGTCGATTCCGTTCACCACCACGATCTTTCTCGGCGGCTTGTCGTCGGTTCCGGGCGACATCTACGAAGCCGCGCGCATCGACGGCGCGAGCGCCTGGCAGCAGTTCCGCCTGCTCACGCTGCCGCTGCTCAAGCCCTTCATCAACATGGCGATCCTGCTCAACGTGATCTACGTGTTCAATTCGTTTCCGATCATCTGGGTGATGACGCAAGGCGGTCCCGACGACAGCACGCACATCCTCGTCACCTATCTCTACGAACTCGGCTTCCGGCTCGGGCGTCCGGGCGAAGCGGCGGCGGTGTCGCTCATCATGCTCGTGATCCTGTTCGCGTTTTCGGTGGCGTATCTGCGCGTGCAGGCCAAACGCGGCGGCGCGCAAGGAGACCTCGCATGAACCGCAAGCTCAAACGCTCGCTCTGGTGCTGGCTCGCGCTTTCGCCGCTGGTGGTCGCCGTGCTGTTCCCGTTCGCGGTGATGTTCTTTACGTCGTTCAAGCCCGCCAACGAAGTATTCGTCTACCCGGCGCGCTGGTTGCCGCAGCATTGGCGCTGGGAAAATTACGTCGATATGTGGCAGGCCGCGAACTTCGGCGTCGCGCTGCGCAACAGCATCGTGATCTCGTTCCTCTCCACGGCGCTCGCGCTCGCGGTGAGCCTGCCCGCCGCCTACGCGCTCGCGCGCTTTCCGTTTCGCGGACGCGGCGCGTATCGCCAGTTCCTGCTGGTCACGCAGATGCTCTCGCCGATCCTGCTGGTGGTGGGCCTGTTCCGCCTCGCCGCAATGATTCCGTACGGCGACGGCAATCTCGTCGATTCGAAGCTCGGCGTGATCGTCTCGTATGCGGCGTTCAATATCGCCTTCGCGGTGTGGATGCTGTCGTCGTATTTCCAGACCGTGCCGCGCGATCTCGAAGAATCGGCGTGGCTCGAAGGATCGAGCCGCACGGGCGCGGTGTTCCGCGTGTTCCTGCCGCTCGCGATTCCGGCGGTGGTGGTCACGGCGATCTTCACGTTCATCAGCGCGTGGAACGAGTTCGCCGTGGTCTACACGCTGATCCGCTCGCCCGAGAACAAGACGCTGACCGTGCAGGTCACGGACATGGTCGCGGGCAAGTACACGGTCGAATGGGAACTGGTGATGGCCGCCACGCTCGCGGCGACGCTGCCGGTGTCGGTGGTGTTCGCGTGGCTTCAGCGTTATATGGTGAAGGGGCTCGCGCTCGGCGCGGTCAAATAGGCTGGCCGGGCGTCGTTCGCCGCGCTCGCTCAACAAAACACCATGGGCCGATCTCGCGATCGGCCCGTTTTTTGCTCGACGAAGGTGCAACGCAAGCGCCCTCAAGCGTCCGGCGCGCCCTTCTTCAGACACGCGATACGGTACACGCCGTCTTCGGCTTCCACGCCGTGCGTATCGTGCGCGAAGCCCGGAAACCGCCGGTCGAACGCTTCGAGCGCCTTCAGATAGCCGAGGAACGGCCCATCGCCGTCGCCGGCATTTTCGCCGGGCATCAGCAGCGGAATGCCGGGCGGATACGGCACCACGCCGGTCGCCACCGTGCGTCCTTCCATGCGCGCGAGTTCGAGCGTTTCGATGTCGTTGTGGACGAGCCGCTCGTACGCTTCGGCGGGACTGCAATCGGGATGCGGCAGCGTGGAAAACGCCTGCGCGAGCAGCTCGGTCGTGCGCAGATCGCGCATCGCCGCGAACATGCGGTCGCACAGTTCGCGCAGCCCGATGCCCGCATAGCGCTGCGGATGCTGTTCGACAAGTTCGGGCAGCACGTGTTCGAGCGGCGCGTTCGCGTCGTAGTCGCGCTTGAAATCAAGCAGCGTGTTCACAAGCGTGCCCCACTTGCCTTTGGTCACGCCGATCGAAAACAGGAACAGGATCGTGAAGTCCGCGGTCTTTTCGACCACCACGCCCTGGCGATCCAGATACGCCGTCACCACGCTGGCCGGAATGCCCACCGGCAACAGCCCGCCGTGCGGCGCCACGCCCGGCGTCACGATCGACACCTTGATCGGATCGAGCATGCAGTAGCCGTCCTCGATGCGGCCGAAACCGTGCCAGTCGTCCTCCGGATGCAGCACCCAGCACGACGGGTCCTGCAACAGCAGCGCTTCGGGCGCGTCGTGAAAGGCGTAGCGGCGCGCGCTCTGCCGGTCCACCACGGAGCCGGGCTGCCAGACGTGGAAGAACCAGTCGTCGCGATCGTCGAAACCGGCGGCGAGACGCGCGAGCATCTGACGAAAGCCGATCGCCTCGCGCATCGCGTCGGTCGTCAGCGCGATGCCGCCGGGGCCGTCCATCATCGCGGCGCTCACGTCGTTCGACGCGATGATCGCGTATTGCGGCGAGGTCGACGCGTGCATCATGAACGACTCGTTGAAGCGCGCGTGGCCAATCGCGCTGCGCCCGTTGCGCACGTGAATGAACGAGGCCTGCGAGAGCGCGGCGAGCAGCTTGTGCGTCGATTGCGTGGCGAACACGGTCGGGCGGCTCGCGTCGTGCTCGGCGGGGTCGCCGTGCATCGCGTAGCGCTCGCGATAAAGCGGATTGAAACGCGCGTAGCCGTACCACGCTTCGTCGAAATGCAGGCGGTCCACGCTCTCGCCGAGCAGCGCTTCCACGCGCGCGACGTTGTAGCAGAGGCCGTCGTAAGTCGAGTTGGTGATGAGCGCGTGCACCGGCTTCGGCTTCACCTCGGGGCGCCCCTTCACCAGCGGATTCTGCTCGATGGCGAGCCGTATCGCCGCTTTCGTGAGCCGCTCGGGCATGATCGGCCCGATGATGCCGTAACGGTTGCGCGACGGCACGAGATACGTGGGAATCGCGCCCGCGAGCGTCATCGCGTGCTCGACGGACTTGTGGCAGTTGCGGTCGCACAGCGCGACTTCGTTGCGCGTCACGCTCGCCATCACGATCACGCGGTTCGAGGTCGACGAGCCGTTGGTCACGTGATAGCTGCGATGCGCGCCGAACACGCGCGCGGCGTACTTCTCGCTCGCGCCGATCGGCCCGCTGTGATCGAGCAGCGAACCCAGTTCGCCCACCGAGATCGACAGGTCGGAGCGAAACAACTGCTCGCCGAAGAACTCGAAGAACGCGCGCCCGACCGTCGACTTGAGGAAGGCCGTGCCGCCCGTGTGGCCGGGCGTGTGCCACGAATATTCATAGACGCGCGAGAAGCGCGCGAGCGCGCCGAACATCGGCGGCAGCACGGTTTCGCGGTAACGCTCGATGGCCGCGACGACGCGCCCGCCGATGAACGACGTGGTGTCCTCGAGCATCCAGATGAAGTCGTCGGCCTGGCGCATCGCTTCGACGGGCACGCCGGCCGCGCTCGTGCGATCCGCGAGCAGGAACACGGGCAGCGTCGCGTTGCGCGCGCGCAGCGCGTCGAGCACCGTGCGCGCGGCGGCGTGCGCGCTGGCGTGCGAACCGGCGTCGGCGTCACCGGCGGCCGTGCCGAGTTCCCAGTCGAGCAGCAGACACTGCACGCCCGGATCGGCGCCGATCACGGCGACGGCGTCGTCGGCGCTCGCGGCCGTCACCACGTCGACGAGACGCTCGCGCAGTTCCTCGATCAGCGCGCGCGCGGCGCGGCCGTTGGCCGTGGCGGCCTCGATCTGCGGATGGACGAAGAGCGCGCGCATGCCGAGGCGGCGCGACGCGTGTAGCGGGGTCACAGTGCTCATGAAGCATTCTCCGAGTTCGTGGAAGGCGTGGCGGGCGTGGCGGACGGCGTCGGCGACGCGGCTGGCGCAACCGTCGCCACCGGCGCGCTCGCGACGCCCGGCAGCGGCACGCGCGGCCGCAGCGTGAGGCCGCGATCGCGGCCCACCGACATCCAGAAGGTCGCGACGAGCGCCACCACGGCGACGCCGAACGACATGTAACGCACCCAGCCGGGCACGCGCCCGCCGGGATGCAGATGCTTTTCAGTGATCTCGCGCTGGCGATTCACCGACAACTCGTAGAACACCACCGTCGCGATCACGAAGATCAGCGACCAGCGCGTCTGCTGGCCGTCCGAGCCGACCATCGCCCAGAGCGCGTAGACCGCGCCGATCAGCCCGACGACCGTGTAGAACGAGAACTGATGCGGCGACATCTTCCCGTAGCCGAGCACCTTGATCGCGATGCACGAATAGATGTACGGCAGCAGCGTCATGATCACGGCGATCGACGCGATCTTGCCGAACTGCTCGCTCGCGTTCGGCGACATGGTCGCGAGCACCTGCACGGTCATGATCGTCGCGACGATGGCAAGCCCCGCCGACGGCACGTTCTTCGCATTCACGCGGGCGAAGACGTTGCCGAACAGACCGTCGTCGGCGGCCGCTTTCGCGGTCTGGCCGACCAGCAGCGTCCAGCCGCCGAGCGAGCCGAGGCAGCCGAGCGCCGCGCACAGCGCGACCGCGTTCGCCGCCGTGCTGCCGAGCGCGACGCGTGCGGCGTCCGCGAACGGCGCGTTCGAGGCGATCAGCGCCTTGTTCGGGATCATCCCCATGATGACGGTCGAGCTGAGCACGTAGCACACGGCCGCGATCACCACGCCGCCCACGGTCGCGATCGGCACGTTGCGCTGCGGATTGGCCACCACGGCCGTGGACACCGAGGCGCTTTCCACGCCGATGAACGCCCACAGCGTGAAGTTCAGCGTCGAGCCGATCGCGCTGAACGCGTTGCCGCCGCTCACGTTCCAGCCCGACATGTAGACCGCGCCGCTGAACCAGAACCAGCCGAACACCGCCATGCCGACGATCGGAATGAGCGCGATGATCGTCGTGACCGACTGCACGCGCGCGACCACCTGCGGGCCGAGAATGTTCGCGTAGGTCAGCAGCCAGATCACGAAGATCTGCGCGGCGGCGAACGTGAGCGGGTCGCGCAGCGAAGGAAAAAAGTGCGTGAGATAGCCGAGGCCCGCGACCGCGAGCCCGGTGTTGCCGAGCACGTTGGCAAGCCAGTAGATCAGGTTGGTCTGGTAGCCGACGTAGTTGCCGAACGATTTGCGCGCGTAGGCGTAGGGGCCGCCCGCGAGCGGCTCGATGGCGGCCAGTTTGGCGAACACGAGCCCGAGCGACACCGCGCCCACCACCGTGATCAGCCAGCCGAAAATGGAAATGCCGCCCGTGGCGGCGAGATTGGCGGGCAGCATGAAGACGCCCGAGCCCATCATGTTGCCGGCCACCATGAGCGTGGCGGCCACGACGCCGATTTTCGGCGCCCCTTTGCCCTCCGCATCGCGCTCATTACCGCTCGCGGCGCCGCCCTGTGTAAGGGCGGTGCCGGAAGGTGTCGCATCAGACATGCGCTCTCCCGAACAGGTGTGATGCAGCCGTGTGGGCTGCGATGACAACCTGGCGAGACGCGTCGGCGCGACGCCTCGCCGCCTGTGCGAAACCGTCGGATTACGGCTTCGAACAGGTAGGAAGAATAGTCTGACGAAGAAGGAAAACAGAGCGATTCAGGTCAGGAATCGCGTGCATTACGCGACTTCCTGCCTTAAATCAATTCATCCCAATTTTGTCCGGCGTAGCGCGGAACGCCGCGAGCGACGGCGAACGCACGGCGAACGCACGGCGCGTTCTAGCGTGCGTTCACGGTGCGCGGGGCCGCGTGACTACTTGCCGAGTTCGTGCCCGATCACGCCGCCCGCGACCGCACCGCCGACCGTGCCGACGGCACTGCCGTTCGTCGCCTTGTTGCCGACATAGCCGCCCGCGGCCGCGCCGCCGAGCGTGCAGGCGCTGCTGCCGAGCGCCATGAGAACGAGGAGCGCGAGCGCCGCGCCGCTGCGAGAAAGCCGCTTCATCGTCATCTCCTGATCGATGCTGACGGCTATCGGTCAGCAAACCGCGTGCCGCATTCGCAGGCTGAATCGTCCCGGAGCGCGACCGTCAGCCGTGATGCAGATGCAGCAGGATCAGCGTGAGCGTGACGAGCGAGCCGAGCGTCGAATGCAGGATCGTGCGCCCGGTCACGTGCGCCTCGCGCTTGTAATACTCCGCGAGCATGAACGGACCCGTGCCGGTCGGCAGCGCGGCGAGCAGCACGGCCGTCTCCACCAGTTGCGGCGAAAGGCCGAACACGCGGTCGGCGAGCAGCCACGTGAGCGCGGGCTGCGCCACCAGCTTCGAGAGCGTGAGCCACCACGACGACTCCTTCGGCGCGTCGCTTTTCGCGCGGCGCTCGGCAAGGAACAGGCCGAGGCTCACCAGCGCACACGGGCTCGCCGCGCCGCCGAGCAGCTTGAGGAAGGTTTCGGCGCTCGCGGGCATCGTCACGTGCAGGCCGGACATCAGCGCGCCCAGCGCGGGCGCGACCAGCAGCGGATTGCGCATGAGCGAGCGCACCACCTTGATCAGCAGACGGTGCGGGCGGCGCTCGCTTTGCAGCCCCGTTTCGATCAGCACGATGGCGATGGCGAACAGCACGCACACCACGAGGATCGTCGCGATGGTAGTGGGCGTGAGGCTCGACGGCCCGAACGCGATCATGCAGAGCGGAAAGCCCACGTAACCGGTGTTCGGATAGGCGGCGGCGAGGCCGTCGATACTCGCATCGGCGAGCGGGCGGCCGAGGAACAGGCGCACCGCGACCACGCCCACGAACACCGCGAGGCCCGCGATGCCGAACGCGGCCACGAACCCCGGCTGGAAGAGTTCATGCCAGGTGGCGTGCGCGAGGATGTCGAACAGCAGCGCGGGCAGCGCAAGCCAGACGACGAAGCGGTTCAGTTCGGAGGCGGCGGCGGGGCCGAGCACGCCGAAGCGGCGGCAGGCGAAGCCCGCGAAGATGAGGCCAAAGACGGGCAGCAGGATGGAAACAGCGGAGAGCATCGGAGTTCGCTAAATGGAGCGGCAAAAAGCATCGCGCGCGGACCGGGCCGCGCGCACGACGGGGTGAAACAGGAAAAGAAGCGGCGAGACGGGTTCAGTGCATCGGCAAATCCGTCTCAGTCCATGGCCGCGTGGTTCGCCTCGGCGGCGCCCGCGGCGTGCGAGGAAGGCCGGATGAACACCAGCAGCGGAATCACCAGCAGCGTGGCGACGAACATCATCTTGAAGTCGTTCAGATACGCAATCATGGTCGCCTGCTGCGTGATCGACTGGTTCAGCACCGCGAGATCGTAGCGCGATCCGGCTTCGAGCATCGGCTGCACCGCGGGGTTGAACGGCGTGATGTTGGCGGCGAGATCCGAATGCGCGACCTGCGTGCCGCGCGTGACGAAAGTCTGCACGATCGAGATGCCGATACTGCTGCCGATGTTGCGCATCAGGCTGTACGTGGCCGTGCCGTCGGCGCGCAGTTGCGGCGTGAGCGTGGAGAACGTGAGCGCCGACAGCGGCACGAACACGAAGCCGAGACCGAAGCCCTGCACCACGCCGGGCCAGACGATATCGGACGCGGACAGCACGATGGTGTACTGCATCATCTGCCAGAGCGCATACGCCGACACCACGAAGCCGAACAGCAGCATCGCGCGCGCGTCGACGTGCTTGAGCATGCGCCCCGCGATCAGCATGGCGATCATCGTGCCCGCGCCGCTCGGTGCGGTGACGAGGCCGGTGGTGGCGACCGGATAGCCCATCAGGTTCTGCAGCATCGGCGGCAGCAGCGCGCGCGTGGCGTAGAGCACCGCGCCGATCACGAAAATGAAGAACGTGCCGGTGGCGAAATTGCGGTCCTTGAGCAACTGGTAGCGGAAGAACGTCGTCGGCCCGGACGACGCCGTATGCACGATGAAGAACGCGAACGCCAGCACCGCGAGCAGCGCCTCGATGCGGATCTCCAGCGAGCCGAACCAGTCGAGTTGCTCGCCGCGGTCGAGCATCGCCTGCAATGCGCCGATGGCGAGCGCGAGCGTGGCGAAGCCGAACAGATCGAAGCGCGACTCGCGCAGCGGCTCGCGCGCGGGCAGGAAGGTCGAGACGCCGAACAGCGCGAACGCGCCGATCGGCACGTTGATGAAGAACACCCAGCGCCAGTTGTAGCTGTCCGTGAGCCAGCCGCCGAGCGTGGGCCCGAGCACCGGCCCGACCATCACGCCCATGCCCCAGACGGCCATGGCCTGGCCCTGGCGCTCGCGCGGATTGATGTCGAGAAGAATCGACTGCGAAAGCGGCACGAGCGACGCGCCGAAAATGCCCTGCAACAGGCGCGAAAGCACGATTTCGCCGAGCGTTTCCGAGAACCCGCACAGCGCCGACGCCAGCGTGAAGCCCGCGATCGCCACGCCCAGCAGCTTCTTCACGCCGTACCGGTCGGCGAGCCAGCCCGTGAGCGGCGTGGCGATGGCCGCCGCCACGATGTACGACGTGAGCACCCACGTGATCTCGTCCTGCGAGGCCGAGAGCGTGCCCTGCATATGCGGCAGCGCGACGTTGGCGATCGTGCTGTCGAGCGTCTGCATCAGCGTCGCCAGCATGATCGAGAGCGTGATCATGCCGCGATTCAATGGCGCTTCCGTATGGGGCGCGTCCTTGCGCGGCGCGTCGTCGTGCGGCGGCGCCGGACGCGACGCGGCGGCGCCGTCCTGCGTAACAGCGGTCATCGTGAGCCGTTCGGGTGCGTGAGTGAGCGGGTAAGTAAGCGGTCGGGTCAGGTCGAACAGAAATAATAAGCCTGCTTATTATACGAATCCGAAACGCCGGCGCAATCGGGAACAATCGTGACGACGTGGATAAAGAGGGTCGATGCACGTCGTGGGCGGCGTGGGCGCGCCTCGCCCGCCCCGGCCGCCGCGCACGGGGCTGCCCACGGCGCGCCCGTATAATCGCGCCATGACTACCGACACTACCGACCTCGAAAAACGCTTTGGCTTCTTGATCGTCGATGTGGGCCGGCTGTACGGCAAACGTTACGACGAGCTGGCGAAGTCGTCGCTCGATCTCACGCGCGCGCAGTGCCGCATGATCGCGTACCTCGCGCACTATGGCGCGATGAATCAGGCGAGTCTGGCGGAGCAGCTGGAAGTGGCGCCCATTTCGGCGGGCCGATTGCTGGAACGCATGGAAGAAGCGGGCTGGGTCGTGCGCACGCCCAATCCCGACGATCGCCGCGAATTGCTCGCGAGCCTCACGCCCAAAGCGGAAGGTGTGCTGTCCGCCGCGCGCCGCGTGGGCGACGAAGTGCAGGACGAAGCCCTGGCGGGCTTCACACCCGAAGAAGCGGAGCAGTTCAGCAACATGCTCCAGCGCGTGCGGGGCAATCTGAGCGCATTGGTCGAGCGCTAGACGCCCCGGTCGACTCTCACCACCCTCAGCGCCCGGCGACCTTGCGCTGCCGCCACAGGCACAGCAGATCGCACGCGAGATGCGCAGCGGCGAGCGCCGTGATCTCGCTCTGATCGTAGGCGGGCGCGACCTCCACCACATCCGCGCCCACGAGATTCAGCGCCTCCAGGCCGCGCACAATCGCCAGCGCCTGCGCCGACGACAGCCCGCCCGCCACCGGCGTGCCCGTGCCCGGCGCGAAAGCCGGATCGAGACAATCGATATCGAAGGTCAGATACGCGGGCCGCTCGCCCACGATCTCCAGAATGCGTTCGCGCGCCGCGCGCGGACCGTGCTCATGCACCCACGCGGCGTCGAGCACGTTGATGCCGAGAAAGTCGTCGTTCCACGTGCGAATGCCCACCTGCACCGAAGTCTGCGGATCGATCAGCCCTTCTTTCACGGCCTTGTAGAACATCGTGCCGTGATTGAGGCTGTCGGGCGCGTCGTCGGGCCAGGTGTCGCAATGCGCGTCGAAGTGAATCAGCGACAGCGGCTTGCCGTACTTTTCCGCATGCGCGATCAGCAGCGGATACGTGATGAAGTGATCGCCGCCGAACGTGAGCATCTTCGCGTTCGAGCGCAGGATCGCGCGCGCATGCTCGACGATGGCGGGTTTGATGGTCAGCGGATTGTGCGCGTCGAACCAGCAGTCGCCGTAATCGGTCACGGCCAGCGTCTCGAACGGATCGAAACCCCACGGATACGGATGCAGCTCCGCCAGTTGCACGCTCGCCGCGCGCACCGCCGCCGGACCGAGCCGCGCGCCCGAGCGGAACGTCGTGGCCAGATCGAGCGGCACGCCGCTGATCGCCACGTCCACGCCGTCGAGATCGCGCGTGTACTTGCGGCGCATGAACGACAGCACGCCCGCATAGGTGTTTTCGATCGAAGAACCGTGCAGCGAGTCGCGGCGAATGGCGCCGTCACCGTGGAGCGTGGCCGTCATGCAATGCCCTTGTCGTGGAGCCGAGAATGAAGAACGCGGCGGCGCGCGCCGCCGCGCTCACGCTAGACACAGACGCTTAACGCAGCCGCACGAGCGTGGACTTCAGCTCGGTGTACTTCTCCAGCGCATGCAGCGACTTGTCGCGCCCGTTGCCCGACTCCTTGAAGCCGCCGAACGGGAAGTTCATGTCGCCGCCTTCGTCATAGCAGTTCACCCATACCGTACCCGCGCGCAGGCGTCGTGCGATCTCGTGCGCGTTCGTGAGATTCGCAGTCCACACGGCGGCGGCGAGGCCGTAGTCGCTGTCGTTGGCGATACGCACGGCTTCGTCGATCGTACTGAACGTAATCACCGACAACACCGGCCCGAAGATTTCCTCACGCGCGATACGCGCGTCGTGATGCGTGTCGAACACGGTCGGCTCCACATAGAAGCCGCCGCTCGACTCGTTCACGCGCTCGCCGCCGTAGAGCAGCTTCGAGTCCTTGCGGCCCGCTTCGATATAGCTCAGCACGCGATCGAGCTGAATCTTGTCGACGATCGCGCCCATCGACACGTCCGGGTCGAGAGGATTGCCAGGCTTGTACGACTTCGCCGCTTCCACGAGCTTCGCGAGGAACACATCCTTGATGTCGCGATGCACGAGCAGACGCGAACCCGCCGTACACATCTCGCCCATGTTGTAGAAGATCGCGCCCGCCGCCGCGTTGGCCGCGCGGTCGAGATCGGGGCAATCGGGCAGCACGATGTTCGGCGACTTGCCGCCCAGTTCGAGCCACACGCGCTTGAGATTCGACTGGCCCGCGTACTGCATGATCTGCTTGCCGACGTTGGTGGAACCGGTGAACGCAATGCAGTCCACGTCGCGATGCAGGCCGAGCAGCTTGCCCGGTTCGCCGCCGCCGGGCAGCACGTTGAACACGCCCGCCGGGATGCCCGCTTCGTGCGCGAGCTGCGCCACGCGAATGGCCGTGAGCGGCGATTTTTCCGAAGGCTTGAGCACCACGCTGTTGCCCGCCGCGAGCGCCGGGCCGAATTTCCACGACGCCATCAGGATCGGGAAATTCCACGGCACCACGGCCGCCACCACGCCGATCGGCTCGCGCGTGACGAGGCCGACGAGATGATGATCGGCGGGCACGACTTCGCCGCCCACCTTGTCGATGGCTTCGGCGAACCACTCCACGCAATAGGCGGCGCCCGGCACGTCCACCGTGGTGGTGTCGCCGATCGGCTTGCCCGCGTCGAGCGTTTCGAGCAGCGCGAGTTCGTCCTGGTGCTCGCGCATCAGCGCCGCCCAGCGCTGCAGCACGGCCTTGCGCGCGCGCGGATTGAGCCCGGCCCACACGCCTTCGTCGAAAGCGCGGCGCGCGGCCGCCACCGCCGCGTCGACATCGGCGGCGCCGCAGTCGGCCACGCTCGCGAGCACGCGGCCGTCGATCGGGCTCACGCAGTCGAAGCTGCGTCCCGAGTACGCGTCGCGATACGCGCCGTCGATAAATGCCCGGCCTTCGATCGACAGCGTCGCGGCCTTGTCCTGCCAGTAAGCGAGAGTTTTCTTTTCCATCAGGATGCCTCAATAAATGACGATTCGCCCGGCGTGCCACGCATCGTGTGACGCGTGCGGCAGCGGGCGCATCGGTTTCGCGCGATCAGAACGTGGGCGGCGAATTCGCCGACACCACTTCGCAGACGTCGGTCGCGCTGGGATTGCGAAATCGGTGCGGAAGGCGGCTTTCGAAGTAATAACTGTCGCCGGGGTCGAGCAGCCACGTCGTGCCGTCGACGGTCAGTTCGATCTGGCCGTTGACCACGACGCCGCCCTCGTGCCCGGCGTGAACCAGCATTTCAGGTCCGGTATCCGCGAGCGGTTGATACACCTCGCGCAGAATGCCCATGTTGCGGTCCTTCACGTTCGCGCCCGCCAGATAGAACTCGATGGACGCGTTACCGAGATTGGGCATCTCGTCGCGCCGCGACACCACGCTCGCGCCCTCGTTCAGATCGAAGGTGAAGAACTCCGCGAGGCTCATCGGAATGCATTCGAGCAGTTTCTTGAGCGACCCGACTGAGGGACTGACACGACTTTGCTCGATAAGCGAAATCGCGCCGTTCGTCACGCCCGCACGCTTGGCGAGTTCGCGCTGCGACAGGCCATAGCGTTTGCGCACATAACGCAGGCGCGTGGCGACTTCGGTGGAAACGGATGCGGACTCGGTCACGGTCGAAAACCGGTTTGGGTCAGGGAACGCGCAGGGGACACAGCAGCGCGGCGCGATAAACGTGTTGAATATTCTAATCAGTTTGCTTTTTTTTGCGTCAGTACAAACCCCTGTAAGTAATTCGAAATATAACGACAGTGCGGCATATTTCGCACTCCGCTGTGTTTACGGGCGTCTTGGGGAAAGTGCTGACATAAAAAACGTAAAAAAATAATTGACGGCCTTTTTGGCTCGTATATGCTGAAACACAGGTCGATCGAACGATGATTCACGCATCACATCGCACCGCAACACGCGAACAATGCGCATTACATCGAACGGCACCTATGTTCCGGTTCACGAAGCGCATTTTGCATACCGCGCGGTGCGAACCAGACAACTGACCAACAAACCCCAGTCGAGTGTAATTGTGAGAGTCCGTGGCCCTCTGGTGAGATGGGATCGAAGTCATGCGAGGTGTCTTCGCAGTGACTGCGCCGCCATCGCCGACGGCTGTAGCGGCAGGCTTGCCTCTCGCCTGCTTCTCTCCGTCTTCACAATCCTTTCCCGCCGGTCCGTCCGGCGCCATAACGCCGTTTCCGCACGCGCCTTTATCGCCGTCCACACGGACGAGGTCGCGTCGCTGCTGCCCTAGCGCCTCTCCTTCCTGCGCCGTTCGTTTTTATCGCCGTGTTGTGCATGCGAGGACGTCTGTCGTGCATGCGCGGTGTGCCTGCGCACGTCTGAATACCGTCGCGCCGCATAACGGCAGAAAACGAACCGCCTACATGATCTCCACGCGCAGCGCGATGCGTTAGCGTCGCTCAATTCTGCGCGAACCCGTTTGCAGCCGTGCATGCCGTGCGGTTGCAAGGTCATGTCACGCCTGTTGCGCCTGTGCATTACGTTTGCAAACGCGCATCAGGAAGAAGAAGTGAACCATTAGTCATGCGAACCAAACCTTTGATTGGCGTTACCGCCGATCGCACGATGATGGGACCGCACGCGTCGCACGTGGCCGGCGAGAAGTACATCGCCGCTGCCGTGGATGGCGCCGGGGCGCTCGCGTTCGTGCTGCCCGCGCTCGGCGAGCGTCAGGCGGCGGCGGACATTCTGGATGCCGTGGACGGACTGCTCTTCACGGGCAGTTACTCGAACGTCGAGCCGCATCGCTACGGCGGCCCGGCGAGCGCCGCGGGCACGCTGCACGATCCGGCGCGCGACGCTACCACCTTGCCGCTGCTGCGCGCCGCCATCGAGGCGGGCGTGCCGGTGCTGGCGATCTGCCGCGGCTTCCAGGAGATGAACGTGGTGTTCGGCGGCACGCTGCATCAGGAAGTGCATGCCGTCGACGGACTGCACGACCATCGCGAGAACAAGGCCGATCCGCTCGATACGCAATATGGTCCGGCGCACACGATCGCCCTCGTCGAAGGCGGGCTGTTGCGCGAGATCGCAGGCGGCGCGCACGAGGCCAGCGTGAATTCGCTGCACGGGCAAGGTATCGACACGCTCGGCCACGGACTCGTTGCTAACGCAACGGCCCCCGACGGTCTCATCGAAGCGATCAGTGTGGCGAACGCGCGCGCCTTCGCACTCGGCGTGCAATGGCACCCCGAGTGGCAGCACGCGCAGAACGCCTTGTCCACCGCCATCTTCCGCGCCTTCGGCGAGGCTTGCCGCGCACGCATGCTGGCCCGAATACCGGGCGGCGCCGCGCATCAGCCCGCACGCGCCCACGCCGCGCACGTCTGAGCCCGGCCCTGAACAGAACAGAGAGAACGAACATGCACGACATCGACGAATTCCTGAAGAAACATCACATCACCGAAATCGAAGCGATCATCCCCGACATGGCGGGTATCGCGCGCGGCAAGATCATTCCGCGCAGCAAGTTCGAATCCGGCGAATCCATGCGCCTGCCGCAAGCCGTGATGATCCAGACCGTGACCGGCGACTATCCGGAAGACGGCACGCTCACCGGCGTCACCGACCCCGACATGGTCTGCGTGCCCGACGCCTCGACCATCCGCATCATTCCGTGGGCCGTCGATCCCACCGCGCAGGTCATTCACGATTGCGTGCATTTCGACGGCTCGCCCGTCGAAATCTCGCCGCGCCGCGTGCTGCGCCGCGTGCTCGAACTCTATGACGCGAAGGGCTGGAAGCCCATCATCGCGCCGGAACTGGAGTTCTATCTCGTCGACATGAACAAGGATCCGGACATGCCGCTCACGCCGCCGATCGGCCGCACGGGCCGTCCGGAAACGGGCCGCCAGGCGTATTCGATCGAAGCCGTGAACGAATTCGATCCGCTGTTCGAAGACATCTACGAGTACTGCGACGTGCAGGATCTCGAAGTCGATACGCTGATTCACGAAGTCGGCGCGGCGCAGATGGAAATCAACTTCATGCACGGCGAACCGCTGGGCCTCGCGGACCGCGTGTTCCTCTTCAAGCGCACCGTGCGCGAAGCCGCGCTGCGTCACCATATGTACGCCACCTTCATGGCGAAGCCGATGGAGAACGAGCCGGGTTCGGCCATGCACATTCACCAGAGCCTCGTGTCGGCGGAAAGCGGCCAGAACCTGTTCACGGGCGCGGACGGCAAGCCCACCGACATGTTCCATGCGTACATCGCGGGCCTGCAGAAGTACACGCCGGCGCTGATGCCGATCTTCGCGCCGTACATCAATTCGTATCGCCGGCTGTCGCGCTTCATGGCCGCGCCGATCAACGTGGCATGGGGCTACGATAACCGCACCGTGGGCTTCCGCGTGCCGTATTCGTCGCCGGCCGCGCGCCGCGTGGAGAACCGCATTCCGGGCGTCGATACGAATCCGTACCTCGCCATCGCCGCGACGCTCGCAGCCGGCTATCTGGGCATGACGCAGCACCTCAAGCCCACCGAGCCGCTCGTGAGCGACGGCTACTCGCTGCCCTACCAGTTGCCGCGCAATCTGGAAGAAGGCCTCACGCTGATGGGCGCGAGCGAGCCGCTGATGGGCATCCTCGGCGAGAAGTTCGTGCGCGCGTATCTCGCGCTCAAGGAAACCGAATACGAAGCGTATTTCCGCGTGATCAGTTCGTGGGAACGCAAGCACCTGCTGCTGCACGTGTAACGAGAAAGGAGACATTGCAATGAGCTATCGAATCGACGCCCCCGCCAGCGCGCTCCAGGAAGCGCCGACGACGCTGCGCGCACAAGCCGCGCAAGGCGCACGCACGACCGCTGAATATCGCGCGCTGGACGCCGCGCATCACATCCATCCGTTTTCGGACATGGGCTCGCTGAACAAGGCCGGCAGCCGCGTGATCGTGAAGGCCAAGGGCGTGTATCTGTGGGACTCGGACGGCAACCAGATCATCGACGGCATGGCCGGTCTGTGGTGCGTGAACGTAGGCTATGGCCGCAAGGAACTCGCGGACGCCGCCTACGAGCAGATGCTGCAACTGCCGTTCTACAACACGTTCTTCAAGACCACGCATCCGCCGGTGATCGAACTCTCGGCGCTGCTCGCCGAAGTCTCGCCGGAACCGTTCAACCACTTCTTCTATTGCAACAGCGGCTCGGAAGGCAACGACACCGTGCTGCGCATCGTGCATCAGTACTGGCTCACGCAGGGCAAGCCGTCGAAGAAGGTCGTGATCTCGCGCCGCAACGCGTATCACGGTTCGACCATCGCGGGCGGCACGCTCGGCGGCATGGGCTATATGCACGAGCAGATGCCGTCGAAGGTCGAGAACATCGTTCATATCGATCAACCGTATTTCTACGGCGAAGCCGAGGGCAACATGACGCCCGAGGAATTCGGCCTCGCGCGCGCCCAGCAGCTCGAAGCGAAGATTCTCGAAGTGGGCGCGGAGAACGTGGCCGCCTTCATCGGCGAGCCGTTCCAGGGCGCGGGCGGCGTGATCTTCCCGGCCTCGACCTACTGGCCGGAAATCCAGCGCATCTGCCGCAAGTACGACATCCTGCTGTGCGCCGACGAAGTGATCGGCGGTTTCGGCCGCACGGGCGAATGGTTCGCGCATCAGCACTTCGGTTTCGAGCCGGACCTCATCACGATGGCCAAGGGCCTCACGAGCGGTTATGTGCCGATGGGCGCGGTGGGCCTTCACGACCGCGTGGCCAAGGCGCTGATCGAGAACGGCGACTTCAATCACGGCCTCACGTACTCGGGTCATCCGGTGGCCGCCGCCGTGGCCGTCGCGAACCTGAAGCTGCTGCGCGACGAGAAGATCGTCGAGCGCGTGAAGACCGATACGGGTCCGTACTTCCAGCAGCAGTTGCGCGAGACCTTCGCGAATCATCCGATCGTCGGCGACATTTCGGGCGCGGGTCTGGTGGCCGGTCTGCAACTCGCCGAAGACCCGAAGACGCGCAAGCGCTTCGCGAACGGCGGCGACGTGGGCACGATCTGCCGCGACTTCTGCTTCAACGGCAACCTCATCATGCGCGCCACCGGCGACCGCATGCTGCTCTCGCCGCCGCTCGTCATCACGCGCGGCGAGATCGACGAAATCGTGTCGAAGGCGAAGAAGGCCGTCGACGCCACCGCGCAGCAACTGGGATTTTCGTAACGCAGTCACCACCGGGCCGGCGGCGCACAACGGGGTGCGGGCGCCGCCCGCCAACCTTCATCACCTGGGGAAATCAACATGAGTGTCAGACATCTTCGTCATGCCGTCGCACTGGCCGCGCTCGCCGTCTGCGCGGGTCTCACGGCAACTTCGAGCCAGCCGGCTCGCGCCGCGGACGACACACTGAACGTCTACAACTGGTCCGACTACATCGCGAAAGACACGATCCCGAACTTCGAAAAGCAGACGGGCATTCACGTCAAGTACGACAACTACGATAGCGACGACACCTTGCAGGCCAAGCTGCTCGCGGGCAGCTCGGGTTACGACATCGTCGTGCCCACGTCGAACTACATGGCCAAGCAGATTCAGGCCGGCGTGTACCAGAAGCTCGACAAGTCGAAGCTCCCCAATCTCTCGAACCTCGATCCGGTGCTCATGCACATGATCGCGGACGCCGATCCGGGCAATCAGTACGGCGTGCCCTGGGCCTACGGCACCGACGGCATCGGCTACAACCAGGAAGCCGTCGAGAAGGCGCTCGGCACGAGCGCGCCCGTCGACAGCTGGTCGCTGATTTTCGATCCGGCCAATCTGTCGAAGCTCAAGGGCTGCGGCGTGTCGTTCCTCGACCAGGCCGCCGACGTGTTCGCCGCCACGCTGCAATACATGGGCAAGAATCCGAACAGCACGAATCCGGCCGACTATCAGGCCGCTTTCGAAACGCTGAAGAAAGTCCGCCCGTACATCACGCAGTTCAATTCGTCGGGCTACATCAACGACCTCGTGAACAACGACATCTGCGTGGCCTTCGCCTGGTCGGGCGACGTGGGCATCGCGCATCGCCGCGCCGAGGAAGCCAAGCGTTCGTATCACATCAAGTTCGGCAACCCGAAGGAAGGCGGCCTGCTGTGGTTCGACGTGATGGTGATCCCGAAGGATGCACCGCACCCCGAAGCCGCGCTCAAGTGGATCAACTACATCCAGGATCCGAAGGTCAACGCGGCGATCACCAACGAAGTGTTCTATCCGACCGCCAACAAGGCCGCGCGCCAGTTCGTGACGCCTTCGGTGGCGCAGGACCCGACCGTGTATCCGGGCGACGAAGTCCTCAAGAAGATGACGCTGATGAAGCCGATGCCGGCCGAAATCCTGCGCCTCGAAAACCGCCTGTGGTCGCAGTTGAAGACGGGCCACTAAGCGCATAACAGGAGAAGGAAGGAGACACCGCGCGGTAGAGGGATCGCTCGACCCCTCGCCGCCACCAGGCAAGTCCGCTGTTCGAAGTCCGGCTGTGCGCGTCGCCCCCTTTCCCCGGCAACGCGCCAGCCTCCACCGAGCTCCGTTCGCAGTACTGACGTCCGCGAGTCGCCTTGTGCGCCCCGTGCGGGGCGACTCGCGCCCGCGATTTGCAGAACCGCCGCGAGGCAGCAGGCAAACAGGCAAACCGCGCGACGACGCGCAGTGCCGCGATCAGAAAGGAAACCGTTACATCATGAATTCGACGTCCAAAGTCCACGCCTCCGAAGCCGCGCAACCGGGCGCGCAGGCCACCTCCCGCGACGCTTTCGTGCGTATCGAAAACGTCGTCAAGAAGTTCGGCGACAGCGTCGCCGTGAACAACGTCAGCCTGAACATCGCGAAGAACGAACTATTCGCGCTGCTCGGCAGTTCGGGCTGCGGCAAGTCCACGCTGCTGCGCATGCTCGCCGGGCTGGAAACGGCCACCTCGGGCAAGATCTTCGTCGATGGCGAGGACCTCGCGGCGCTGCCGCCCTATCGCCGTCCGGTCAACATGATGTTCCAGTCGTATGCGCTCTTTCCGCATATGAGCGTGGAATCGAATGTTGCGTTCGGCCTCAAGCAGGAAGGGGTGCCGAAGAACGAAATCCGGGAACGCGTGGCCGACGCGCTCAATCTCGTGCAGATGAGCCGCTACGCGAAGCGCAAGCCGCATCAGCTCTCGGGCGGCCAGCAGCAGCGCGTCGCGCTCGCGCGTTCGCTCGTCAAGCGCCCCAAGCTGCTGCTGCTCGACGAACCGATGTCGGCGCTCGATAAAAAGATCCGCCAGAAGACCCAGCTCGAACTTGTGAACATCATCGAGAAGGTCGACGTCACCTGCGTGATGGTCACGCACGATCAGGAAGAAGCGATGACGATGGCCAATCGTCTCGCGGTCATGAGCGAAGGCCGCATCGTGCAGATCGGCTCGCCCAACGAAGTCTACGAATTCCCCAACAGCCGCTTCTCGGCCGAGTTCATCGGCTCGACCAATCTGTTCGAAGGCAAGGTGGTCGAAGACGAGCCCGATCACATCTACGTCGAAAGCGAAGACCTCGAAACGCGCATGTACGTGAGCCACGGCGTGACCGGCCCGCTCGGCATGCCGGTCGGCATTTCGGTGCGCCCCGAGCGCGTGCGCGTGACGCGCGAGAAGCCGGGCACGCAGACGAACTGGGCGCGCGGCGTCGTGACGGACGTGGCCTACATGGGCAGCTATTCGCTCTATCACGTGCGCCTGCCGGGCGGCAAGGTGGTGGTGTCGAACCTGTCCAGCTCGCATCTGATGAACGAAGGCGCGCCGGCCTGGAACGACGACGTGTATGTGTCGTGGTCGCCCGCCAGCGGCGTCGTGCTCACGCAATAACGGAGATGCCGACATGAGTACGTCCCTGCCCTCCACGCCCTCCGTGCCGTCGCGCAGCAACGCGCCGCGCGGCATGCTCGCGCGCGTGTTCTCGCGCTTCGTGCCCTCGGGCCGCACCACGGTGATCGGCGTGCCGTTCCTGTGGCTCGCGCTGTTCTTCGCGCTGCCCTTCGTGCTGGTGCTCAAGATCAGCTTCGCCGACCAGGTCATGGGCATTCCGCCCTACTCGAACCTCGTCGAGATGAAAGACGGCATGGTGCATCTGGCCTTGCAGCTTTCGCACTATGCGTTCCTGCTGCAGGACAGCCTGTATATCGCCACCTACATCAGTTCGCTGAAGATGGCGGCGGTCTCGACGATCTTCTGCCTGTTGATCGGCTATCCGATCGCCTACTACATCGCCCGCTCGAATCCGGCCACGCGCAACGTGCTGATGATGGCCGTGATGCTGCCTTTCTGGACCTCGTTCCTGATTCGCGTCTACGCGTGGATCGGCATTCTCAAGGACGACGGCCTGCTCAATCACGCGCTGATCGCCATCGGCCTGATTCACTCGCCGCTGCGGCTCTATCACAGCGACGCGGGCGTCTATATCGGCATGGTCTATTCGTATCTGCCGTTCATGGTGATGCCGCTCTACGCGCACCTCGTGAAGATGGACCTCACGCTGCTCGAAGCCGCTTACGACCTCGGCGCGAAGCCGTGGGTCGCGTTCACGCGGATCACGTTGCCGCTCTCGAAGAACGGGATCATCGCGGGCAGCCTGCTCGTGTTCATTCCGGCGGTCGGCGAATACGTGATTCCCGAACTGCTCGGCGGCGCCGACACGCTGATGATCGGCCGCGTCATGTGGGACGAGTTCTTCAACAACATGGACTGGCCGATGGCATCCGCCGTCACGGTCGCGATGGTGCTGCTGCTGCTCGTGCCGATGGCCGTGTTCCAGTACTACCAGGTCAAGGAACTGGAGGAAGGCAAATGATCAAGCCCAATCGCACGCTCTCGACCAGCGTTCTCACTGTCGGCTTTCTGTTCCTCTATATCCCGATCATCAGCCTCGTCGTGTACTCGTTCAACGAGTCGAAGCTCGTGACGGTGTGGTCCGGCTTCTCGCTCAAGTGGTACGCGGCGCTGCTGCAGGACGACGAGTTGCTGAGCGCCGCCTGGCTTTCGCTGAAGATCGGCCTGATGACGGCGTTCGCCTCGGTGGTGATCGGCACGTGGGCGGGCTTCGTGCTCGCGCGCATGGGCCGCTTCCGCGGCTTCACGCTCTACACCGGCATGATCAACGCGCCGCTCGTGATTCCCGAAGTGATCCAGGGCATCTCGCTGCTGCTGCTGTTCGTGGCGCTCCAGCAGATGATCGGCTGGCCCGCCGGGCGCGGCATCCTCACGATCTGGATCGGCCACGTGATGCTCTGCGTGTCGTACGTCGCGATCATCGTGCAGTCGCGCGTGAAGGAGATGAACAAGTCGCTCGAAGAGGCCGCGCTCGATCTCGGCGCCACGCCGCTGAAGGTGTTCTTCGTCATCACGCTGCCGCTGATCTCGCAGGCGCTGCTCTCCGGCTGGCTGCTCTCGTTCACGCTCTCGATCGACGACCTCGTGCTCTCCGCGTTCCTCTCCGGTCCCGGCTCGACCACGCTGCCGCTCGTCGTGTTCTCGCGCGTGCGTCTCGGCCTGAATCCGGAAATGAACGCGCTCGCCACGCTCTTCATCACGGCCGTGACGATCGGCGTGATCGCGGTGAATCAGTTGATGAGCGCACGCGAGAAGAAGCGTCTGCGCGATCTGCAGATGGCCTTCACGCAGCCCGATCCCGCCGAAACCGCCAGCGCCGCTTCACCGGCCGGCGCGGTCGGCGCACCGATCGGACGGCGCGCGGCCTGAACCGTTTTTTGAAGCAAGTCGTAGAAGCCGCCCGTAGAGAACCTCGCGCGGAACCTGAGAGTTCGACAACAAGACGGCGCGCCTCGCGCGCGCCGCGTGCAACGGCCCGCCGCAAGAAAAGCAAGAACGCCTCGAAGTGTTTGCAATAACGACCCAATAAGGAGAATTGTCGATGAAGAAGAAGTTAATCTGTCTGCTGGTGGCCGGGGCACTGCCGGGGCTCGCTTTCGCGGACTCGACCAGCGATCAGATCAAGGCCCTCCAGGCACAGTTGAATGCCCTGCAAAAAGAGGTGAAATCGCTCAAGAGCGAAATCGCCAGTTCGAAGAACACGGCGAAGGCGTCGTCGAAAACAGCCACGGCTTCCGCGGGCGGCGCGGCAGCGGGCACGGCAGGCGCCACGGCCAGCACGGCGGAAGCCGCGCCGGTCGACATCAGCTCGCCCGACTACGGCAAGGCGCCCGCTCACCTGACCAACGACGACGTCGACTCGATGAAGCAGCAGATCGCGAGCCAGCAGTTGAAGGTCGATTCGCTCAGCGACGCGGCCAGCACCGGACCCATCGCGGGCCTCTCGATCACCGGCTATATCGACCCGTCGTACATCTACAACCGCGCGCCGGGCACTTCGTCGTTCCTGTTCGCGAATCACGAGAGCTCGTACAACTACTTCAACAGCACGTTCGGCGATCTCTACCTCGACATCAAGAAGACCTTCGGTGTCGGCCCGATGGCGCCGTCCGCCGAAATCACGCTCATGCCGAACCGCGGCAACGGCATCACGCTGCTCGCGAACGAACACGGCGACATCGGCAACAACATCCTGAACACGGCCGTGGTGACGGTGCCGATCACGGCCACGCAGACCTTCGTCGCCGGTCTGATGCCGAGCTTCGGCGGCTACGAGGTGCAGCAGTCGAACCAGATGCTGACCCTCACGCACAACCTGCTGTACGACTTCTCGGATCCGGGCAGCTACGTGGGCGTGGGCTGGAACTACACGCCGGACGGCAGCCAGTGGGCCTTCAAGTTCATCCTCGGCAACGAGCAGTACCGCACCTACGGCGCGGTCACGCAGACGGGCACGAACGCGCTGGGCGACCCGATCACGACGAGCAACAAGATCCCGACCTTCACGGCGCGCGCGGACTACACGATGTCGAGCGCGCTCGATATCGGCGGTTCGTTCAACATTGGCCGCCAGACGCTGTCGAGCGCGACCAATGCGGACGGTCAGGTGGTCTACGGTCCGGGCGGCCAGGCGTCGAGCTCGGGCGGCTACTTCTTCTTCGGCGAAGTCGACGCGACCTACTCGCTCGCGGACATCCAGTACAACGCCGAAGTCGATTACGGCCAGCAGCAGCGCGCCGCGTTCAACGGCGGCAACGCGCAGTGGTACGGCCTCTCGCTGCTCGCGCACCGCAAGTTCAACGCGCCGGTCGTGGGCCGCATGGGCGTGACCGCGCGTTACGACCTGCTCGTCGACAGCAAGAACGGCGGCGGCGGCGGCGGCGTGGCGCTCAACGGCAATGGCATGGACCCGTACAACGGCTTCGGCATCGGCGCGGACTGCCTCGCGAACTCGCAGGCGGGCGGCGGCTACGGCTTCGAGTGCAAGGGCGCGGTACGCCAGGACGTCGCGCTCGACCTGCTGTTCTACCCGACGCAGCAGATCACCGTGAAGGTCGAATATCGCCACGACTGGGCCTCGCAGAAGGTGTTCCTGCGCAACGACGGCTCGTACAGCAAGAGCAACGACTTGCTGGGCGCGCAGTTCATCTACGCGTTCTGACGCGTATGCGGCGGGCAGCGGGCCTCGCGCCTGCGCCCGCCGTTTTTTTCGCACGCATTTCCTATGCTCAAATTCGCCAATCAGTCTCATGCGCCGTCGTGGTATGCGGCCACCGCCAACGACGCCACCCGCCATCCGTCCTTGCAAGGCACGCTCGACGCCGATGTCTGCGTGATCGGCGCGGGCCTCACGGGCGTCTCCACGGCGCTCAATCTCGCGGAACGCGGCTATCGCGTCGCGCTGCTCGAAGCCTCGAAAGTCGGATGGGCTGCGAGCGGGCGCAACGGCGGCCAGTTGATCGGCGGCTTCGCCTGCGGCATCGACACGTTCGCGCAGTTCATGAACGAAGGCGAAGTCAAACAGATGTGGGACATGGGCCTCGAAACGCTCGACATCGTGAAGTCGCGCGTGGCGAAGCACAACATCGACTGCGCGCTTACGGAAGGGTATTTCACCGCCGCGAACAAGGCGCGCGACGTCGACGAACTCAAGCGCTGGCGCGACGACGCCGCGCGACGCTTCGGCTACGACCGCTTCCGTTACGTCGACGCCGACGGCGTGGGCCGTTTCGTGCAATCGGGCCGCTATCCAGGCGGCCTTTACGATCCGGACAGCGGCCATCTGCATCCGCTCAACTACACGCTCGGCCTCGCGCGCGCGGCTCGCGAAGCGGGCGTGCAGATCTTCGAAGACAGCGCCGTCATGCGCATTCGCGACGAAGCGGGCGCGCACGTGATCGAGACCGCACAAGGCCAGGTGCGCGCGAAGTTCGTCGTGCTCGCCTGCAATACGTATCTGGGCGCGCTGGCGCCGGCGCTCGCGCGCAAGATCATGCCGGTCGGCACCTACGTGATCGCCACGGAACCGCTCGGCGAGGCGCGCATGCGTTCGCTGATGCCCGCGCAGGCCGCCGTGTGCGACAGCCGCTTCGTGCTCGACTACTTCCGCCCCGCGCCCGACACGCGGCTGCTGTGGGGCGGCAAGGTGAGCTATTCGACCTTCGCGCCGCCGAATCTCGGCGAAGCGATGCGCCGCGACATGCTCAAGACCTTCCCGCAACTCGCCGATGTGAAGGTCGATTACGCGTGGGGCGGCTACGTCGACATCACCATGAATCGCGCGCCGCATTTTGGCCGCGTCTCGCCCACGGTATATTTCGCGCAGGGGTTTTCCGGGCACGGCGTGAACACCACGGGTCTCGCGGGTCAGCTGATCGCCGAGGCGATACACGGCCAGGCCGCGCGCTTCGATCTGTTCGGCAAGATCCGTCACCGCGACTTTCCTGGCGGCGCCACCCTGCGGACCCCGGCCCTCGTGCTCGCGATGGCCTGGTATCGAATGAAGGACCTGCTTTGATGGATCTGAACCGATGAAACTCGACCTCGACGCCCAGGCGGACGTGCTCGCCCGCCACTCGTACTACGAAGCCTCCGTCACGCGCCCCGCCGCCGACGACCCGGTGCTCGAAGGCGCGCTCGACGCCGACGTCTGCGTGATCGGCGCGGGCTTCGCGGGCCTCTCGGTCGCGCTCGAATGCCGCACGCGCGGCCTCTCCGTCGTGGTGCTCGACGCGCATCGTCCCGGCTGGGGCGCGTCGGGCCGCAACGGCGGGCAGACGCTCGTCGGCTTCGCGAAGGACGAAGTGCTCGAACAGCAACTCGGTCCGCAAGGCATGCGCGCCGCGTGGGCGCTCTCGATCCAGGGCGTGGAACTCGTGAAGGAGCGCATCGCGCGCTACGGCATCGACTGCGATTTCACCTCGGGCTACGTGACGGTCGCGACCAAACCGAAGCGCGTGCCGAGCCTGCGTTCGTGGATGGACGCGGCGCGTGCGCGCTGGGGCTACGACAAGCTCGAATGGCTCGACACCGACGCCACGCGCGCGCGCGTGAATTCGCAGCGCTATCTCGCGGGCGTCTACGATCCGCTTTCAGGGCATCTGCATCCGCTCAAATACTGCCTCGGTCTCGCCGACGCCGCGCGCAAGGAAGGCGCGCAACTGTACGCGCATTCGCGCGTCACCTCGGTCGTGCGCGGTGCGCGGCCCGTGGTGAAGACCGCGCGCGGCGAAGTGCGCTGCCGCTTCGTGGTGTCGTGCTGCAACGCCGCGCCGGGCGGCGTGCTGCCCGCGCCCGTGGAAGCGCGCATCGCGCCGATCGCCTCGTACATCATCGCGACCGCGCCGCTTGGGCGCGCGCGCGCCGACGCGCTGATTCCGGGCCGCGCCGCCATTTGCGACAACAACTTCTTCCTCGACTACTTCCGTCTCTCCGCCGACGACCGCCTGCTGTTCGGCGGCCGCGCGGATTCGACCGGCGCCGCGCCCGCGCAGCTCACCGAAGCGATGAAGGCGCGCATGACCGGCGTGTTCCCGCAGCTCGAAGGCGTGCAGGTGGAGTATGCGTGGGGCGGTTTCGTCGACGTCACGCGCAACCGCGCGCCCGACTTCGGCGCGGTCGATCCGAACTGGTTCTACGTGCAGGGCTTTTCGGGGCACGGCGTGGCGCTCACGGGCATCGCCGGACGCGTGGTTTCGCAGGCCATCGCGGGCGAGCGCGCCGCATTCGATCTCTTCGCGCAGCTGCGCCACGCGCGTTTTCCGCTTGGCCCCGCGTGGCGTCGTCCCGCGCTCGAAATCGGCATGTTCTATCACCGCATCATGGAGATGTTCTGAGCGTGTCCCGCATCGCGGCTCACAGCATTGCGCGCACCACGCGCGCGAGCGTGGCCATCAGCGCATCCGAATCCTCCGGCGTGGCTTCCGCGTAACCGAGCAAAAAGCCGTTGTAGGGCGCGGTATCGGGCGCTTCGAGCCGATACGCGCTCAGCGGCGACAGCGCGAGTCCATGCTCGCGCGCGGCTTCGCTCACGGCCACATCGTCGAGCGGCGCATCGAGACGCACGCTCAGATGCATGCCGCCCGCGTCCGCCGAGACCGTCATGAGTCCGCCGAGATGCTTGTCGATGGCGGCGACGAGGCCGTCGCGGCGCGCGAGATACAGCTTGCGCATGCGCCGCAGATGGCGCGCGTAACGGCCGCTCTCGATGAAATCGGCGAGCGCGCGCTGGTCGGCCACGCGGCCCTGGCGCACCAGCGTGCGATGCGCCATGTCCACCTGCTCCACCACCTGGCGCGGCACGATCATGAAGCCCATGCGCAGCGCCGGAAACAGCGTCTTGCTGAAGGTGCCGAGATAGATCACGGGCGTGTCGTCGGCGAGGCCCTGGATCGAGGGCAGCGGCGGGCCGTCGTGGCGCAGCTCGCTGTCGTAGTCGTCTTCGATGATCCACGCGCCGCACGCCCGCGCGCGCTCGATCAGCGCGAGCCGCCGCTCGAGGCTCAGCACGCAGCCGAGCGGATATTGATGCGACGGCGTCAGATAGATCAGGCGCGGCGGCGCCTCGCGCCAGTGCTCCTCGCGCGCGGCCATGCCCGCCGCGTCCACGGGAATCGGCACGAGTTCGAGACTGGCCGCCTGCATCGCGACGCGCGCGCCCAGATAACCGGGATTCTCGATCCACACGCGCTCGCCCGCATCCGCGAAAAAACGCGCGCAGAGATCGAGGCTTTCCTGCGTGCCTTCGGTGATGAACACCTGATCGGGCTGACAACGCACGCCGCGCGACACGCGCACGTATTGCGCGATGGCCTGGCGCAGCGCCGGAATGCCCGCGCTCGCGCCATAGCTGAGATCTTCCGGGTTCAACTCGCGCTGCGCGCGTTCGAGCGTGCTGCGCCACTGCGCGAGCGGAAACGCGTCGAGCGCGGGCACGCCCGGACGCAGCGCCGTCACGCCCGCGCGATACGCGTGACGTGGCGGCAATTGCCGCACGCGGCGCGAGAGCGTGCGAGGCGCATTCTCCGCCGATTCCGCCAATTCCGCCGCGACTGCCGCGCGCCCCGATGTGTGCGCGGCCACCGACTTCACGTCGTTCACCACGGAGCCGTGCCGCGTCGCCGTGATGAAACCCTCCTCCAGCAAGCGCTCGTACGCGTAGAGCACCGAATTGCGCGCGATGCTCATCTCCTCGGCCAGCGCGCGGCTCGACGCGAGACGCGTGCCGCGCACGATATCGCCGTCGAGAATCGCGCGGCGCAGGCTCTCGTAGAGCAGATCCTGCTGCGTGAGCCGGCGCTGCACGCTGGTGCGCGCCTTGCGCTCGTAGGCCGCCATCATCAGCGCGTAGTCCAATTGCGTGGCTCCATCATTTGTCAGTTGCGTGGGACTAACAATGGTGCCACAGATCGCTTACGCTGACACTTCCCATCGCATACGACACCAGGAGAACGAGATTGACCGAAGCGATTCACGTGCGCCCCGTGACGCCCGACGACTACGCGGCATGGCGTCCGCTGTGGGACGGCTATAACCACTTCTACGAGCGCTCGGGCCCGACGGCGCTGCCCGAGTCGATCACGCGTACCACGTGGACGCGCTTCTTCGACGGCTACGAACCCATGCACGCGTTCATTGCGCTCAAGGGTGAGCGCGTGGTCGGTCTCGTGCATTTCATCTATCACCGCAGCACCACGCTCGACGGTCCGATCTGCTATTTGCAGGATCTGTTCACGGCGGCGGACGTGCGCGGCCAGGGCGTAGGACGCGCGCTGATCGAAGCGGTGTACGCGCATGCGAAGGCCGCGAACTCGTCGCGCGTCTACTGGCATACGCACGAGACGAATCACACCGCCATGCGCCTTTACGACGACGTCGCGGTGAAGCCCGGCTTCGTCATGTATCGCAAGGACGTTTGACGCGCGGCGCGGCGCGAAGCATCATGCGCCGCGCTCAGTCGAGATCGCCGAGCAGCGACTCGCGCACCGCGCCTTCGATGGTCTGCACCGGCACGCGATAGTTCGGATGATCGCAGCCGATTGTGAGCGCCGCGCCTCCTCGCAGGCGCGTTTTCATCGCCGGCGTCAGTTCGAAGCGCACGAAATGCACGGCCGAGGTTTTCTCTTCGTTGTCGCGTTCGAGGTCTTCATCGGCGATGGCGAACACGGGCGCTTCGCCCGCTACCTGCACGAACACGCGGTCCTCGATGCCGATCAACCGCGCCAGCGCCGCGCGGCGCTCGGTTTCGTTCTCGTATTCGATTTGCAGCGTGGCCTTGAAGTTGCTGCCGTCCGGCACGAGCGGCGCGTAAGCGTCGAGTTCGCCCTGAATGCCCGCCTCGTCGAAAATACGCTCGATATGCAGCATTTCCTGAATCTGATAGCGGATCGTCGCGTCGTCCTCGAACAGAAACGTGAGGTGATTGCCGAGCGCCACGGCGCGGCGCTTCTTGTGCTCGATGATGCGGCTGCGCATCTCGATGCGCTGTTTCGCATACGCTTCCAGCGTGAGCAGCGAATCTCTGGCGATGGTCATCGGAATCTCTCGTGGCTTGATTGCATCGTTATCCTGATCAAATGCCGTACGCGCGGCGCAGCAGCGTCAGCGGATGCGCGAGCGGCGGTCCGCCCTGCGCGTCGCGCAACTGCATCTCGTCGATCCCCTGCGCGATGTGATGGCCCGCGAGCGCGCAATCGGAGGCAATGAAATCCGGCTCGCCCTGCGCCATCTGCCTGAATACCGGCGTGCCGATCTTCATCGCCATCGCATGGAATTCCTTCTTCACGCCGAAGGTGCCCGCGTGGCCCGAACAGCGCTCGACCACGTTGACCTTCGTGTCCGGCACAAGCGACAGCAGATCGGCGGTCTTGCGGCCGATGTTCTGCACGCGCGCGTGACACGGCACGTGATACGCCACCGTGCCGAGCGGCGCGCGAAAATCGGTTCTGAGCAGGCCATCGCGATTGCGCGCCACGAAGTATTCGAACGGATCCCAGAACGCGTCGCTCACGGCGCGCGTGTCGGCGTCGTCGGGGAACATGAGCGGCAGTTCGTGCTTGTACATCAGCACGCAGCTCGGCACCGCGCCCAATAACGCGTAACCGTCGCGCGCGTACTGCGCGAGGATCGGCGTGTTGACGTCGTGCTTCTTCGCCACGCCGGCCAGATTGCCCTGTTCGAGCAGCGGCATGCCGCAACACGATTCGCTTTTCACGAGCACGTAGGGAATCGCGTTGTGATCGAGCACCGCGAGCAGATCGTGGCCGATGCCCGGCTCGTTGAAATTCACGTAGCAGGTCGCGTAGATCGCGACCTTGCCCGGCGTGCGCTCGCCGTCGCGCACCTCGCTCGCCGACGCCTTGCGCGCCGCGCCGCGAAACTTGCGCGTGGCGAACGACGGCAGCCACGCATGGCGATCCACGCCGAGCGTGTCCTCCAGCGCCGCGCGCATCGCCTTCGTGCCGTTCACCGCATTCACCGTCTGCGTGACGACCGGAATGCCCGCGAGCTGACCGAGCGCGTCGGTGTTCGAGAGCACGCGGTCGCGCAGCGTCACCTCGCCGTTGCGATAGTCGATCGCCTTCGCGCGCAGCATCAGATGCGGAAAATCGACGTTCCACGGATGCGGCGGCACATAGGGACACTTCGTCATGTAGCAGAGATCGCACAGATAGCACTGGTCGACGACCTTCGGGAACGCGGCCTTGTCGACGTCGTGCGCCTCGCCGCTATCGGTTTCGTCGACGAGATCGAACAGCGCCGGAAACGCGCCGCACAACGACACGCAGCGGCGGCAGCCTGCGCAGATGTCGAAGACGCGCGCCAGTTCGTCGTCGAGCTGGGCGCGGTCGTAGAACGCGTCGGCGCGCCAGTCGAGCGGATGCCGCGTCGGGGCTTCGAGACTGCCTTCCTTGTGGGGCATGACGTCTCCTTGTTTTCGTTTTTCTATGTCGATACGGCGCGCGCGCACGAACGCACGCGACGCGGCGCCGGCCGCGTGCGCGTGGCGGCGGCAAAGCGCCTGCGTGGGCGCGCGGGTCGCGCCGTGAATCGTCGGGACCGGATCGGCCGGAATTACCTGGCCGGCGCTAATCGGCCAAACCTAAACGGCCAACCCTAATCGGCCAGCGATTCCAGCGCTTTCGTATAACGATTCGCGTGGCTGCGCTCCGCCTTGGCGAGCGTCTCGAACCAGTTGGCGATTTCGTCGAAGCCCTCGTCGCGCGCGGCCTTGGCCATGCCCGGATACATGTCGGTGTATTCGTGCGTTTCGCCCGCGATCGCCGCCTGGAGATTCAGCCGCGAACTGCCGAACGGCAGGCCCGTGGCCGGATCGCCGACGGTTTCCAGATATTCGAGGTGGCCGTGCGCGTGGCCGGTTTCGCCTTCGGCCGTCGAGCGAAACAGCGCGGCGACGTCGTTCTGGCCTTCCACGTCGGCTTTCGCCGCGAAATAGAGGTAGCGCCGGTTCGCCTGGGATTCGCCGGCGAACGCGTCCTTGAGATTTTGCTCGGTCTTCGAGCCTTTGAGCTGTGCCATCTGTGCCTCCATCCATCGTCTGATTGTGGGAACTATGGGGACGCGGCGCTGCGCATCTTCGTGCGGTGCAGCAGACATGAATGCGGACGACGCCGCTCTATCAATCTAGGAAATGCCCTTTGCAGTCCCAATTGCGAATTTCAATCTCGCCGATAGCCGGAATGCAAATCGCCGCGCGACGGCGCGCCACCGGCAGCGAAGCTTGGCCCAATCCGGACACTGCACAGGCGCGACGATTTGACGTCCCACTATGTGAAGAATCGCCTTGCACAAGCGCGTACACATCCTATGCTGAATGTCTGCCCCCGAGTCTCAACGAGTGTCACGACAGTTTCCGCGCCGATGGCGCGTCTTTGCGGAGATCACATGCGACTGACGATCCTGATTAACGGTCCCGATCCGACCGTCAACCACGACTACGCCGTGCTCTGGCTCGATACCGACCAGCAACGCTGGTCGCGCGAGTCGCACGACGGCATCGAGCTTCCCGCCTGGGGCGAGATACGCGATGCGAACGGCGTGACGGCGCTCTGCGCGCCGCGCGAGAACGAACCGCTTTGCACCCTGCGCGGCCTGCATGTGAACCGCCGCCAGGAAATCAGCTCGGCGCACGGCGACGCCACCTGGGCCTGCGAAACCTCGCACGCGCAGATGGAAGGCCAGTGGCGCCTGCAAGCGGTGGATCGCCAGGCGATCCACGCCGAAAACGCGCTGTTCGCAGGCTGATCCCTTCGCGCCGCGCGGCGCGGTCGTTCCCTTTAGCGTCTTAGCTGCATGCCTTGCGGCGCCGCTTCCAGCGGCGCCGTTTTACTTTGTGCGCGCTGTCTGCCCATATGGCCGCTCGCGAACGCGGCCGCTATACTTTCGGGCCCTTTATGCATAGTGCGCAGGGCACGCCCGAAGCGTCGCTGGCGTTTGAATTTGCGCTTCGCGTTTCACGTCGCCCCGCGTGATCCGATCGTCTCCCGTCTTCCCGTATTCCCGCCGATGAAGAAGCTGTTTGCCTGTCTCGTCATGGCCGTGTCGAGTTTCTCGAGCCATGCGTTCGCCGCGCCCGCCTGCACCGATTTCGTCCCCGACGGCCAGTTCCCCAAGCTCACCAATCCGCGCATGGCGCCGAAGACGCGCATGCTCTGTTATTCCGATTTCGTGGTGCTGCATTCGGGCGTCACGCACGGCCCGCTCTGGTCGGCGGAACACCTCACGCGCGATCACCTCGAAGACGCGAAGGAGATGACGCGCACCAATCGCTTCTTCGAAGACGACCGTCTGCCGGCCGGCGAAGGCGCGACACTCGCCGACTACAAGCGCAGCGGCTTCGACCGCGGTCACATGAGCCCGGCGGGCAATCGCTGGAATCCGCAGGCGATGGCCGAATCGTTCTCGCTCGCGAACATCGTGCCGCAGAACCGCGAGAACAATCAGCGGCTGTGGTCGCATATCGAAACGGCCGTGCGCAAGCTCGCATCGAAATATGGCGACGCCTACGTCGTGACCGGGCCGCTGTTCACGGGCGCGCAGTTGCAGACGATCGGCGCGTCGCGCGTGCTGGTGCCCACGCAGATCTTCAAGGTGGTGTACGTGCCGTCGCAGCAGCTCGCGTTCGCGATCGTCGCCGACAACACGACCGTCGATCGTTACGACGTGCGTTCGGTGCGCGATCTGGAAACGCAAAGCGGCATCGC
Source organism: Paraburkholderia tropica (assembly GCF_900109265.1). Classification (GTDB taxonomy): domain Bacteria; phylum Pseudomonadota; class Gammaproteobacteria; order Burkholderiales; family Burkholderiaceae; genus Paraburkholderia; species Paraburkholderia tropica. The sequence goes on along the minus strand of NZ_FNZM01000001.1, from coordinate 293,985 downwards.
GTTTCCGGGCATTCCGGCGAACGTCGCCGCGCAGTCGAAGGTGACGTTCAACGGGCGCGCGTTCGCCGTGAAGAAGTGGGGATGGTGAGGACGTGAAGGGACGAAGCGCGGGCGGATCACAGATCCAGCCGCGACACCTTCGACCCTTCGAGCGACACGCCGGCCATCAATCCCGCATTGGTCAGCACGAAGGCCTCGATGGGATTGACGGCCGTGGTGGTGTCGAGCGTGCCGTTCGCGCCCATCTTGACGAGCGCGACGGTCGCGTCCGCGCCCGCGGCCCAGCCGCTGCTGCGCTTGAAGCGATCGAGCGCGCCGCGGGTCATGAACGCGTAGACAATCGTGCGTGACTGAGCGCCGATCTGCACGCCGAACGAGCCCGAGGTCGTGCTGAAATAGCCGATCGTGCGTGCGCTCACGCGCAATGCGCCGCGCCCGTACTGGCCGCCCACGCCGAAGCTCGCGCCCACCACGTCGGGGAACACGAGCACGCCGCTCGCCTTGTCGATCAATTCGCGCGAGCCTTTCACGGTGCGATAGAGCCTGGCGAGCGCGGCGTCGACATCGGCGTCGATTGCGCGGCGCGCGCGGATGTTGTCCGCAGCGATGTCGCCCGGCGAAGCGGACGGGGTCGTGCACGCGCCCAGCGCGAGCGTGGTCAACGCGGCGGCGGTTGCTGCGCCGCTCGCGAGAAATTGCCTTCTGTCCATGAGGTGTCCAATCTGTGCGGCGGGATGGCGAATCGATCGCCGTGTGTCAGGGCGTGGCGCGCGGCAAACGGGTTTGCGGATCGACCGCCTTGCCGTCCTCGCGCACTTCGAAAAGCACGCCGCCCTTGTTCGCGCCATCGGCGGCGCTGGTGGCGAGCGTCTGGCCCTGCTTCACGGCGTCGCCTTCCTTGACGAGCACTTTGCCGTTGCGCCCGTAAGCGGTAATGAGATGCGCGTCGTGCTTGACGATCACGAGCTTGCCGTAGGCCTTCATGCCGCTGCCCGCGTAGACCACGCGCCCGGCGGCGGCAGCCTTGACCGGTTGCCCCGGCTCGCCCGCGATGGCGATGGCCTTCGACTTGCCGATCGTCGTCGGCGTGACGGTGCCGTTCATCGGCCAGACAAGGCGGCTGCCGGCGCGTGCGGTGGTCGTCGCGGCGGAGGTGGATTTCGTCGCGCTGCTTGAGGCTGAAGAAGCGGCTGCGGCTGTGGAAGCGGAAGCCGGTGTGGTCGTGGAAGCCGCAGACTTCGCCTCGGCGACAGCCGATGCGGCGGCAGGCGGCGTCACCCGCAGCAGTTGCCCCGTCTGCACCTGGCCCGACGCGGGCAGCTTGTTCCACGCGGCGATATCGGTGGCACGTTGCTTCTGGGTCGCCGCGATGTGATACAGCGTGTCGCCCGCCTTGACGCGATAGAAGCCCGCAGGCGCGGCTGCGGATGTGGCGGCCGTCGGTGTCGCGGAGGTCGTCACGAGCGGCATGGCGACCGGCGACGCTACGGCGGCGCCGGTTTCGTGCCTTTCGGCCGCCGCAGTGGCGTCATCGTCGCCTTCGCGCGAGAGCGACTGCCACGGCGTGAACGTGCAGGCGGCGAGCAGCGAGACCATGCCGGCGGCCACCGCCACACCGGCGATGTCGCTCGCCTTGTCTAGAATTCCCATGACGCTCTCCCTGTTCAAGCTGCACGATTCGTCCGCGCCGCGCGGCGCAGGTGCGTCATGATCTTCGCTTTACTGGAAAGTGCTGCGGATTCGCGCGAGAATTCTGACGTTAATCAACGTCATGACCGGGTATCACGCAATATTTGACAATCAATTAACGCTTTCGCGCACAAATCGCGCAATGGATTGATGCCGTTGCACAGCGGTTTGATCGCGTCGCGGGCGGCTTCTTATAATGCGGGCCCGCGCTTTACGCTCAAGGAGATTTCGATGGGGTTCGACGCATACGCAAACGACGACGACGTGCTCAACGTGCAGGGCGACGCCCTCACCGTCACGAACGGCACCACGCGCGTGACGCTGGCCGGCACGCTCGAACTGACGCGCGACAAGCGCGGCCTCGCCGCCGCGCTCGCGCTCAAGGCCGCGCTCGACAGCGTGGTCGCCGCACTGCAGACCGACCCGCATCTGCCCGCGCAGGTGAAGGACGAGCCGGACGCGAAGCCCGGCGTCGTCGACAATCCGTTTCGTTGAGCGTTGATCGCTGAACGTCGGTCGCGGATCGTGAACGCGCGCGCCGCGCGCGTCAGAACGGCTTGCCTTCGCTCGTTTGCCACGCGGGCATGAGCGTGTTCGACGGCAGCGTTTCATCGAGCAATTTCTTCGCGCTCGCGATGCCCGCGATCGGCAGCCCGGTCGGATCGATGGCGCCGATCTGCGCGAGCACCGAAGCCTGATCCCAATAGATGTGCTCGTTATAGAGCTTCGCGCCGCGAAAGCAGATCACGGCCAGCATCGGCACTTCGAAATACTTGCCGGTGGGCGCGAGGCCCGGCAGCAGCCAGTCGATCTCGCGGTCGTGCGTGCAGCAGAAGATGAACTCGTCCACCACGCGGTCCGAGCCGATGGTGCGCGAGATCGGAATCAGGCGCGTGTCGGCGGGATTCGAATGCACGAAATGGTGCGTGTAGAAGCGCTTGAGTTCGTCGTGGCCCACGCCGCCCGTCATCGTCGGAATGTGGTTGACGTAGGGCTGCGCGACCATCGTCGGCATCACGTCGTGCGGATTGCGCGTGACGAACTCGTGATAGCAGTGCTCTTCCCAGAGCGCATTGAAATCGTAGATCGGACCGAGCACGCGGCGCAGCATCGCGAGCGTGCGCGAGTAGGCCATCATCGCGGCGGGCTTGTCGTATTGCGGACGCGCCGCCGATGCGAACGCATGATCGCAGCCCGGATACGTGTACAGCTCGACGCCCGGCTTGCCCGCCAGCGCCTGCGCGATGCGCTCGCGCGCCGCGGCGTCGCACCATTTATCTTCGGCGGGGAAGTGCAGCATCAGCGGACAGCGGATCGTATCGGCTTCGTTCAGCACGTTCTCAAGGCCCACGGCGTAGTAGCCGATCGCGCAATCGATGTCGGTGCGCGCCGCCGCGAGATACGCGAGCCGCCCGCCCAGACACCAGCCGACCGCGCCCACCTTGCCGCGCTGCGAGGGATGCGCGCGCAGCGCCGCGAGCGTCTGCGCGATGTCGTCGATGGCGAGATCGACGTCGAAGCGGTCGTAGAGATCGAGCGCTTTCGCCATGTCGGCGCCCTCGTAACCCAGATCGACGTCCGGCTCCAGACGCCAGAACAGGTCAGGCACCATCACCACGTAGCCTTCCTCGGCATAACGCTCGGCCAGCGCGCGCATCGATGCGTTCACGCCGAAGATCTCCTGCAGCAGCACGAGGCCCGGCCCGCTGCCTTCGGGCGGCAGCGTCGTCCAGGCGCGGAACGTGCCGCCGTCGCGCGAAGTCACCTGAGTCCATTGTCCGTTCATGGGTGCGTCTCCTTGTGTTCGTTTTTGCGTTCGATTGTGGGTTCGCTTGTGCGTTCGTTTATGTGCCGACGTGCGCGTCACGCGGGAATTGACCGACGGCGCTCAGGCCGGCGCGAAGCCGCCTTGCGGCGCGAGCGCGGGCAGCGGCGCCTCGCCGCGTATCCAGGCGTAGTTCGCGAGTTCGGCCATTTCGCGGTCGCCGCGGCTGTCGCCGTAGGCATACAGCGTGGCGGGCGCGTGCTCGCCCCACCAGCCGCGCAGCCGCGCGACCTTCTCCGGGCCCCAGCAGTTCTTGCCCGCGAGCTGTCCAGTGTAGACGCCCTCGCGCCAGGCCAGTTCGCTCGCCAGCACGGTGTCGATGCCGACGCCCGGCGCCCACTTGCGCAGATAGATCGACGGCGACGCGCTCACGAGCACGACTTCGTGGCCGAGCGCCTGATGTTCGCGGATGCGCGCGAGCATCTCGGGGCGCAGCAGATCGGGCAGGCGCGTCTCGACGAAACGTTGCGCGGCGGCTTCGAGCGCCTCGCGCCGCACATTGCCGAGCGCGGCGCGCAGAAAGCGCGCCTTGGTGCGGCCACGGTCGGACCAGCCGGGCGCGATGCCCGCGAGCCACGGCAGGCAGCGCAGCGCGGCGAGGGCGAAGCGCGCGGGCCCGGCGGCGTCGAGCATGAAGGCGCGGAAACTATCGGACGTGGTGATGGTGCCGTCGAAATCGAAGGCGGCAACGACGCGGTCGGTCATGAAGCTCAAGGGGGAGCGCGGAAATCCGCGAGGTCGATAGGCCGGGCTTGCCGGTCGAAAGCAACGAAAGCCGCGTCATTGTCGATGCAAACGGCGCGGCGCTGCAATGGCGCGGATGTTCTGGCCGCATGCTTTCGTCAATGTTGATCTTGTCGATCAATATTGATTCCACCCACCTTCGGCGCGATCAGTGCGCCTGCTGCTCCAGCCGCACCGCATCGACGATCTCAATTTCACCGTAGCGCAGTTGCACGAGTCCGTCGCGTTCGAACTGGCGCAGGATCTGGTTCACGGTCTGGCGCGAGAGCGCGAGCATCAGCGCGAGGTCTTCCTGCGGCACGTTCACCACGCGCCGCGCCGACTGCGTGCCGCCGTGATCGGCCGCCAGCACCAGCAGGCGGCGCGCCACGCGCGCGGCGGCGGGCAGCAGCGCGCTTTCCTCGATGGCGTCGAAAGCGAAGCGCAGCTTCTGCGCGAGCAGCAAGCCGAAGGCGTGCCAGTAGGCGGGCGTAGCCGCGAGCAACGCGGCGAGCGGCGCGCTCGGCACATGAAAGAGCGTCGAGTCGCGTTCGGCGTAGGCATCGTGCGTGCGCACGCCCGCATCGAACAGCGCGATCTCGCCGAACCAGTGCGCGGGGCCGACCACGGCGAGCAGCGCCTCGCGTCCGGTCATGCTGGCCGCGCCGACGCGCATCGCGCCGTCGAGCACGCAATAGAGGCCGTCGGCGGCGTCGCCGCGCAGGAACAGGCGCTCGCCCGCGCGCAGCACGCGCACGCGGCCCGCCGCCCGCAACGCTGCACGCAGCGGCGCGGGCGCAGCGGCGAACCAGGCGCTGCGTTCGAGCGCGGCGCTCACGGCGGCGGCATCGTCGGCGTAAACGACGTTAGCTGAGGAAGCGGGCGAGGCGGGACGGGTCGAAGTCATCGGATCGGGTCGGTGCCGGCGCACGGGATCATGGCGCGGTGCAGCGGTAACACGCGCGGTAAAAAGCGCGGCAATTGTCGGCTAGCCGAAGGTTCGGGGCCGCGCGCCCGACGATCATAATGATTTTGGAGACAGAGGGGCATCCATGAGAAACCTGACAGAGCAGCTCACCCAGTACGCCGGCTATCACCGCGACGCCCGCAATATCGCCACGCATTTCGTCGGCATTCCGATGATCGTGCTGGCGCTCGCCGTGCTGCTCTCGCGCCCGGCGTTCGCCGTCGCCGCATGGCCGCTCGCCGCCGTGCCGCTCTCGCCCGCGTGGCTGCTGTTCGGCGGCGCGACGCTCTATTACCTCGTGCTCGACGTGCCGCTCGGCGCGATGATGGCCGTGTTTTCGGCGTTCTGTCTCGGCGTGGGCGCGTGGCTCGCGCGCGAATCCACGGCCGTATGGCTCGCGGCCGGCGTCGGTCTGTTCGTGGTGGGCTGGATCTTTCAGTTCGTCGGCCACGTGGCGTGGGAGCATCGCAAGCCCGCCTTCGTCGACGATGTGATCGGCCTGATCGTCGGGCCGCTGTTCGTGCTCGCGGAGGCGCTGTTCGCGCTCGGCTGGCGCCCCGCGTTGCGCGAGGCGATCGAAGCGAAAGTGGGCCCGACGCGTATCAATCCGCCGCGCGCGCAGCACGCGCAGTGACCGCCCGCAGTGACCACGCGCAGTGACCACGCGCAGTGAGCCTGGTCAGCGCGCGCCGCTTCTTCACCGCTTCTTCACCGCTTCTTCACCCAATCAGCGTGACACGCGCACGAGCCGCGCGCCGTGCAGCGCCGTCAACGCGACCGCCAGCCAGATCGGCACATAAGTCGCGAGCTGACGCGCGCCCAGATGCTCGCCGAGCAGCGTCACCGACACCACCACGAGCAGCACCGGCTCCACATAACCGAGGATGCCGAACAGCGCCATCGGCAGCAGCCGGCTCGACTTCAGAAAGGTCGCGAGCGCGACCGTGCTGATCACGCCCAGCCCCGGCAGCAGCACCCACGCGAGCAGCGCATGCTGGCCGAGCAGCGCGAGCGAGCCGCCCGCATGCACTTCGATGAAGGCCACGGGCAGCAGCAACACCATCTCGATGGCGAACATCGCCAGCGAATCCGCGTGGATCTTGCGGCGCAGCACGAAATACGGCGGATAACCGAGCGCCGTGATCAGCGTCGGCCACGAAAACGCGTGCGTCGCCCAGAGTTCGTGCGCCACGCCCACGGCCGCGCAGGCCACCGCGATCCATTGCAGCGGCTCAAGGCGCTCGTGATAGTAATAGCGTCCGACCAGCACCATCACCAGCGGCAGCATGAAATAGCCGAGCGACACCTCGAGCATGCGGCCGTGCAGCGGCGCCCACAGAAACACCCATAACTGCACGCCGAGCAGGGCCGCGCCCGCCACCAGCATCAGCGCGATGCGCGGATCGCGGATCGCGCGCGCAAGCAGGTCGCGCATGTGCGGCAGACGCTTGCGCAGCACCACCAGCGCGAGCGCGCCCGGCACGGTCCAGATCACGCGCCACGCGAAGATGTCGAGGCCGCCGAGCGGCGCGAGCAGCAAGGTGTACGCCGACATCAGCGCGAACAGCGCCGAAGCGGTCACGGAAAGCGTGATGCCGCGCCCGGGTTCGTAGCTTATCGACATGTCGAGCGGCGCGAAAAAGCGGAATCGGCAAGCACGGCGGCCGGCGAGGCGAGGGCGGCGGCGCGTCGGTGCGACGCGGCGGACGCCGGAAAAAGCGTTGTCATTTGAATGTTGTATTGATTTAGCAGCGGCCGGATGCGGCGCTCGCGCCGGTCGGCCAGCCGGCATTCTAGTCTCCCGCCAGCCGCGCCGTAACGGCGGGCACGGCCGATGCTGACTCTGCGGAGGCAGCGAAACCGCCAATTTAGTCCGTGAATTGCACGCGATGATGGACTAGAACGTAAGTCTCGCTTCGGAACCGCCCACCGGCCGCCGCGCATCGAGGCCACGCCGTCGCCGCGCCCCCGCCACCCGCCGTCCAACGCAACTGGAGCCCGCATGTCACTTCCTGCGTCCCGCCCCACGCCGCAGCCAGGCCCGCCTTCCACCTTCGCCGCCGACGTCCGCGCGGGTCTCACGCACGCGCCGCAGAAGGAATTGCCGTCGATGTATCTGTATGACGAAGTCGGTTCGGCGCTGTTCGAGGTCATCACGGTCTTGCCCGAATACGGCGTCACGCGCGCCGAGGAGCGCCTGCTCACGCGCTACGCCAACGAGATCGTCGACGCGCTGCCCGCCGACGTCAAGGTCGCCGAACTCGGCAGCGGCAGCGGCCGCAAGACGCGCCGCATTCTCGAAGCGCTGTGCCGTAAGCGTCCCACCGCGTATTGTCCGATCGAAATTTCGCGCACCGCGCTGCAACTGTGCCGCCGCGAACTGGCCGACATCGAGCGCATTTCGATCGTCGGCTACGAGCGCGACTATCTGGCCGGTCTCGCTGAAGTCAGCCGCCAGCGCAAGGACGGCGAGCGCCTGTTCGTGCTGTTTCTCGGCAGCACCATCGGCAATTTCGCGCGCCTCGCGGCGACGCGTTTTCTGCGCGACATCCGCGCGATGCTGCGTCCCGGCGATACGCTGCTGCTCGGCACCGACCTCGTGAAGCCCGTCGATACGCTGATCGCCGCCTACGACGACTCGATCGGCGCGACGGCCGCGTTCAACCTGAACCTGCTCTCGCGCATCAATCGCGAACTCGACGGCGACTTCGACCTGCACGACTTCGAGCACGTCGCGCGCTTCAATCCCGACGTGCGCAGCGTGGAAATGCACCTGCGCGCGAAGCGTCACGTCGAGGCGCACGTGGGCGCGGCGCGCCTGAGCATCGAACTGGAGCCGGGCGAGACCATCTGGACCGAAAGCAGCCACAAGTATCACGCCGACGAAATCCCCGCGATCGCCGCCGATGCGGGCTTCGAATGCGCGCATCAGTGGGTCGAGAAGGAGTGGGGCTTCGCGGAAAGCCTGCTCGCGGTGCGCTGACCCGCGCGTCGTTTTCCCGAGCCGGAATAAAAACGGGGCGCTTTCACAAGCGCCCCGTTTTTTCATCGCCGGATCTCAGTGCTGTTCGAAGCGCTCGTAACGCTTCTCGGTGCGGCGCTCCTCGCTTTCCACGGCACTCACGCGCGCGGCAGGCGGCCCGTGACGCAGCCACGACAGCATGCGGTCCACCTGATTCGCCGTGCCCTGAATCACGGCCTCGACCGAGCCGTCCTCAAGATTGGCGACGTAGCCGCGAATACGCAGCGCGTGCGCCTGACGCACCGTCGCGTGACGAAAACCCACGCCCTGCACCGTTCCGCGCACGCGCACGTAATACGTTTCCAGGCGCGCATCCAGATCCGGTTCGCTCATCGTTCGATCTCCTCTAGCCGTGCTTGCAACTTACGGTCGGCATTGTAGACGCGATTGCCTTGACCCTGCGCGCGCACGCGCCGCCGCCGCGCCACGTACAATCCGTGCCACTGCGGCGGCCTGCATCACGGCGCGCCGCTCATCGAACCCGAAAGCGAAATCCAGAATGACCGACACTTCCCGCGCTAACAAGGACCTCGTGCTGATCACCGGCGCGTCCGGCTTCGTCGGCTCGGCCGTCGCCCGCATCGCGCTGGAAAAAGGCTTCGCCGTGCGCCTGCTGGTGCGCGCGACGAGTCCGCGCAAGAACCTCGAATCGCTCGACGTCGAGATCGTCACCGGCGACATGCGCGACGAAGCCTCGATGCGCCGCGCGCTCGACGGCGTGCGCTACCTGTTCCACGTCGCCGCCGACTATCGCCTCTGGGCGCCGGATCCGCTCGAAATCGAGCGCGCCAATCTCGAAGGCGCCGAAGCCACCATGCGCGCCGCGCTCGCGGCGGGCGTCGAGCGCATCGTCTACACGAGCAGCGTCGCCACGCTCAAGGTCACGAGTTCCGGCAATTCCGCCGACGAAACCTCGCCGCTGAAGGCCGATCAGGCGATCGGCGTGTACAAGCGCAGCAAGGTGATCGCCGAGCGCGCGGTCGAACGCATGATCGAGCAGGACGGCCTGCCCGCCGTGATCGTCAATCCGTCGACGCCGATCGGTCCGCGCGACGTGAAGCCGACGCCCACGGGCCGCATCATCGTCGAGGCGGCGACGGGCAAGATGCCCGCATTCGTCGACACGGGCCTGAATCTCGTGCACGTCGACGACGTCGCGAACGGTCACTTTCTCGCGCTGGAGCGCGGCCGGATCGGCGAGCGCTACATCCTCGGCGGCGAGAACCTGCCGCTGCAACAGATGCTCGCCGACATCGCCGGCATGGTGGGCCGCAAGCCGCCGACGATCGCGCTGCCGCGCTGGCCGCTCTATCCGCTCGCGATGGGCGCGGAAGCCGTGGCGCGCATCACGAAGCGCGAGCCGTTCGTGACCGTCGACGCGCTGAAGATGTCGAAAAACAAGATGTATTTCACGTCGGCGAAGGCGGAGCGCGAGCTGGGCTATCAGGCGCGGCCATATCGCGAAGGCCTCAAGGACGCGCTCGCGTGGTTCCGCGAAGCCGGTTATCTGAACGCGAAATAAGCGCCGCCGGACCCCGTCCGGTTCGACCCAAACGCCCGATCTGCGGGCTTCTGGCGGCCATCCGCGCACTTTGTTACAACTTTTGTTGCGTCATGCTTACAACGGCGGACGGGCAATGCGCGTGCGCTATGGGTAAAATCGCGGGTCTTACCAGAGAAGCCTCGCATGAATCTTCAAGACCAGATCGGCGCGCTCGAAGTGGGCGTCGATCAGCTCATCCAGGCCGTCCGCACCGCGCCCGCGCTGCATATCGTCGATACCCCGGCTGCCGGCCCGGCGCTCGCGCCGACCGACACGCCCGCGTTCGAAGCCCCGCCGAAGCTCGAAGTCCCGCCTTCGCCGTTCGAAGACGCCGGGTCTGTCGCGTCTGTCGATACGCCGGAGCAGCCGTCCGCGCGCGCGGAGACGGTAGAAGCGCCGCAGGCTGAACCGCAAGCCGCCGAATCCGCTGAAGCTGAAACCGCAGCCGTTGAGGTCGCTGACGCTGCCGACTCCGCGAACGCGCAAGCCGAAGCCGTGGAAACCTCGGAAGCCTCGGAAACCGCAGCCGCCGCCCCGTTGCTCGAAGTCGGCCGCCCGTCGCAGAACGAGATCACGATGACGATCGGCGGTCAGACCGTGTCGCTGCATCCGATGCAGGTCGGCCAGTTGATCGAGGAACTCGCGAACGCACGCGCCTCGATGCAGCCCGAGCCGCCGCCCGGCATTCCGCCCGGCTGGCGCTTCGCCTCGACGAAGAATCCGACCATGGCCGTGCAGAAGCAGTCGAACGGCGACCGTCTGCTGGTGCTGCGCCATAACGGCCACGGCTGGGTGCCGTTCACGTTCTCGCCCGACATGGTCGTGCAGATGTACATGATGCTGACGCAGCGCTAAGCCGCGCCGCATCGCCGAAGCGCGAACCGCATCGGCATAAAAAAAGCCGCCGCGTGAAGACGCGGCGGCTTTTTTACTGGCGCGCGGCTCAAGGCACGCGCGCCGGCGAATCTCAGCGCCCTTGCACCGGCGCCTGCACGCGCGCCTTCCACTGGCCGCCCTTGCCGCGCCAGAAGCGCCACGCCGAAGCGAAGGTCGCGCCCACGTAGAACAGCGCGACGAGCGGCAGGAACGGCGCCCACAGCGGCGAGCGGCGATAGTAGGCAAGCATCGGCGCGTAGGCGCAGCACATCAGCGCCCAGGCGAGCCACGCGGGCCAGCCCTGCGCGCCCAGCGCGAGCGCGACCACCGGCGGCGCGAGATAGATCACCGCCATGCCCAGCAGCGTGCCCGCGAGCTGCCACGCCGAGTAATGCAGCTGCGTGAACGCGGTGCGCGCGATCATGTTCCAGATGTCCTTCCACGAATCGTACGGGCGCAGCGACACGCTCTTCGCCGCCACGTCCAGACGAATCGGATGATGCCCCTCGCCGCGATGCTTGATGCGCGCCGCGAGGCTGCAATCGTCGATGAGTTCGGCGCGGATCGACTCGATGCCGCCCGCTTCCTCCAGCGCCGTGCGGCGCACCAGCATGCAGCCGCCCGCCGCCGCCGCCGTCTTGTTGCGCGGATTGTTGACCCACGCGAACGGATAGAGCTTGGCGAAGAAAAACACGAAGGCGGGAATCAGCGCCTTTTCCCAGAACGAGTCGCAGCGCAGACGCACCATCAGCGAAACCAGGTCGCGCTTCTCGGCCTGCGCGCGCACCACGAGTTGCGCGAGCGCGTCGGGCGGATGGCCGATGTCGGCGTCGGTGAGCAGCAGGTAGTCGGCGTCCAGACCGAGCGTGCGCACGGCTTCGATGCCCTGCGACTGCGCCCAGACCTTCCCCGACCAGCCCGCAGGCAGCGGCTTCGCGGTGATGACGGTGAGCTTTTCCGGGCAGTGCAGCGCGAGCGCGGCGGCGCGCGCGGCTTCGGCGGTGCCGTCGGTGCTGTGATCGTCGATCACGATCACGTGGAAGTCGCCGCCATAGTTTTGCTGGAGCAGCGAGGCGACGGCTTCGCCGATCGCGTCGGCTTCGTTGCGCGCGGGCACCACGGCGCACGCCGACGGCCAGCCCGCCGCGGGCTCGACGACCGGCAGCGGCTCGGCCGGACGCGAGCGCCAGAAGCCGCCGCGCCCGAACAGCAGCACGAGCCAGATCACCAGCGACAGGCAGGACACGGCAAAGAGAATCGTTGTCATCATGCGTTATTACTCTCGATCGAAGGCGCGCGCACGCCAACCCGGCGCGACAGCCACATGGCCGCCGTGCGCATCAGCACCACGGCCCAGTCGGATGCGCGCAGCGCGGGCCGCACGCGGAAAATATCGTAATCGGCGCGCTCGATGAGTTCGAGCACGCGCAGGCCGCCGTGCACCACGCTGCACAGTTCCAGCCCGAAGCGCCCCGGCACGCGCAACGCGAGCGGCGCGCCGCTGAGCATCAGCGCGCGCGCTTCGTTCACCTCATGGCGCATCAGCGCGCGCCACGCGTCGTCCACGACGCCCGCGGCGATCTGCGCCTCGGTGACGTTGAAACGCTCGCGCTCGGCTTGCGGCAGGTACACGCGGCCGTGCTGCCAGTCGGCGGGCACGTCCTGCAAGAACGTGATGAGTTGCAACGCCGTGCAGATCGCATCGGAGTCGGCGAGATTCGCGGGCGAGGCCTCGTCGATCAGTTGCAGCATCAGGTGCCCGACCGGATTCGCCGAGCGGTGGCAGAAGTCGAGCAGCGTGAGGCGGTCGGCGTAACGCGTGGTGTCGATGTCCTGATCGAACGCCGACACGAGATCGTAGAACGGCTGCAGCGGCAGACGGCAGCGGCGCACCACGTCGGCGAGCCGCGCGAACAGCATCGGATGCACGGGCGCCGGGCGGCCTTCGGCGACGGCGTCGAGCCCGTCGCGGAAGTCGGCGAGCCGCGAATGGCGCTCCTCCGGAAGCCAGTCGCCTTCGTCGGCGATGTCGTCGAGCGCGCGCGCGACATGGTAGATCACGCCGACAGGCGCGCGCAGCGCCTTCGGCAGCAACAGCTTCGCTACCGGAAATTCGTCGTAGTGGTCGGGTTCCATGGCGTCCATTGGGGTCGGTCCCGCCCGGCATCGCGATTACGCGCGGACGGCGGGGAGCGATAGTTTAAGGGTTCCGGCGTCATGTTGCACCGCGCCACGGTCGGCCGTCGGACAAACTGGCCGCGCGTCGGCGCAGCGGCCGGCCAGCCGCCTCCAAGCCCTTCATTTTCCTTACTAAAAGCCACTGAAGCCCGCCAGCCGGGCCTTGTCACGGTGCCGCCACGCACCTGACACTTCGCTGACATCGCATCGTCACGGGCCAAAACAGCCGCGAGAAAAGAGGCCAAAATGGGGCCCTAATCGATTATCGTCGCGTGCGCGCAGCACCTTCTCGTTCGCCAACCAGCAAACACAAGGCGATGGGGTTAAAATGCGCGTCTGGTTTTTCCGCCATCCCCTGGCGGATCAAGCATTTACTAGCTTCTTATTAATAATGATGGCCGCGGCGAGCGGGGCTGACACGTCCCTTTCGGTAACCGCGGCAGTCGGAGTTCGCCACCTTATGCGAGTGATCCTTGCCCAACCCCGCGGCTTTTGTGCGGGGGTTGTCCGTGCGATCGAAATTGTCGATCGCGCACTGCAGAAGCACGGCGCGCCCGTCTACGTGCGCCATGAAATCGTCCACAACCGGCACGTGGTCGAGAACCTGCGCAACAAGGGCGCGCGTTTCGTGGAAGAGCTCGACGAAGTGCCCGAGGGCGCAGTCGCCATTTTCAGCGCCCACGGCGTTGCCAAGACGGTCGAACGCGCCGCCGAAGAACGTGACCTCGACGTGCTGGACGCAACCTGTCCGCTCGTCACCAAGGTCCACGTGCAAGGCCGTCAGTACGTGGCCGCCGGCCGCACGCTGATCCTGATCGGCCACGCCGGTCACCCGGAAGTGGAAGGCACGATCGGCCAGATTCCCGGCACCGTGCTGCTGGTGCAAAGCGAAGCCGATGTCGCGAAGCTCGAACTGCCGCTCGACGCGCCGCTCGCGTACGTGACGCAAACCACGCTGTCGGTGGACGACACGCGCGGCATCATCGACGCGCTGCTCAAGCGGTTCTCCGACATCGTCGGTCCGGACACGCGTGACATCTGCTACGCCACGCAGAACCGTCAGGCCGCCGTGCGCGATCTGTCTTCGCAGGTCGATGTGCTGCTCGTCGTGGGCGCGACCAACAGCTCGAACTCGAATCGTCTGCGCGAAATCGGCAGCGAGTCGGGTCTGCCGAGCTACCTCGTCGCGGACGGCTCGGAAGTGAAAGCCGAGTGGTTCGAAGGCGCACATACGGTCGGTATCACGGCCGGTGCGTCGGCGCCCGAAGAAATGGTGGAAAACGTGATCGACGCGCTGCGCGCGTTGGGGCCTGTCGAGGTGTCGACGATGGCGGGCCGTGAGGAAAAAGTCGAATTCAAGCTGCCGTCGAAGCTGCTGCAACCGCTCGTCGCGCGCGAAGTTTAAGGAGGACGTCTTGTCTATTCCGCTGCTACAAAAAGTCCGCGTTGGCGCCTACATTTTCCGCCAACATTTCGGCGGCAACAAACGCTATCCGCTCGCGCTGATGCTCGAGCCGCTGTTCCGCTGCAACCTGGCCTGTAACGGCTGCGGCAAGATCGACTATCCGGATCCCATCCTGAACCAGCGTCTGTCGCTGGAAGAGTGCCTCGGCGCCGTGGACGAATGCGGTGCGCCGGTCGTGTCGATCGCAGGCGGCGAGCCGCTGCTGCACAAGGAAATGCCCCAGATCGTCAAGGGCATCATGGCGCGCAAGAAGTTCGTGTACCTGTGCACGAACGCGCTGCTCATGGAAAAGAAGATGGACGACTACGAGCCGAGCCCGTACTTCGTCTGGTCGGTTCACCTCGACGGCGACCGTGAAGCGCACGACCATTCGGTCTCGCAGGAAGGCGTCTACGACAAGGCCGTCGCGGCCATCAAGGAAGCCAAGCGCCGCGGCTTCCGCGTGAACATCAACTGCACGCTGTTCAACGACGCGCAGCCGGACCGCGTGGCGAAGTTCTTCGACACGGCTCACGCCATCGGCGTCGACGGCATCACGGTGTCGCCGGGCTATGCCTACGAGCGCGCGCCGGACCAGCAGCACTTCCTGAACCGCGACAAGACCAAGAACCTGTTCCGCGAAATCTTCAAGCGCGGCAACAACGGCAAGAAGTGGTCGTTCAGCCAGTCGAGCCTGTTCCTCGACTTCCTGGCCGGCAACCAGACCTACGAATGCACGCCGTGGGGCAACCCGGCGCGCACGGTGTTCGGCTGGCAAAAGCCGTGCTATCTGGTCGGCGAAGGTTATGTGAAGACCTTCAAGGAACTGATGGAAACGACCGAGTGGGACAAGTACGGTACGGGCAAGTACGAGAAGTGCGCGGACTGCATGGTCCACTGCGGCTTCGAAGCGACCGCGGTGATGGACACGGTCGCGCATCCGCTGAAGGCGCTGAAGGTCGCGTTGAGCGGCCCGAAGACCGAAGGCGCGTTCGTGAAGGACATCCCGCTGGACACGCAACGTCCGGCTGAATACGTGTTCTCGCGTCACGTCGAGATCAAGCTCGACGAGATCAAGAACTCGGCCAAGACGAAGAAGCCGGTGACGGTCGCGGCAGGCTAAGCCATCGCCATCGCGATACGTTCAGCGTGATCGCACCGCGAGGTGCGAGGCTGAATCGAAAAAGGCGCAACGGTGCAGACCGTTGCGCCTTTTTCTTTTGGCGAAGGCGAAGCCGAACGTCGCGCCTTCAGTTTTTCGCCGACTGGATCATCTTCCAGCCGTTGCCCGCCGGGTCGCGGAATCCCGCATCGATGTTGCCGTAACGCTCGGTCGGCTCCTGCGTGAACTCGACGCCGCGCGCCGACCATTGCGCGTAAAGCGCCCGGCAGTCGGCCACGGCGAGCACGAGCGGCGGCATCGCGCCTTTGGCCACCATCGCGCGCAGCGTCTGCGCCGTGGCTTCGTCGTGCACGGGCGGACCGGGCGTGAAGAGGCCGAGCTGAAACGACGGCTGTTCCGGATGCTGGACCGTGAGCCAGCGATACGCGCCGTTGCGCACGTCCGTGTGCACGCGAAAGCCGAGTTTGTCGACGTAGAACGCGAGCGCCGCGTCCTGATCGTCCACGTAGATGCCCACCACATTGACGCCCTGCTGGGCGCCGTGTTTGTTACCCTGATTCATCCTGTCTCCCTGGCCTTCGGCCGCGTGCTGGTTGATGGCCGCACTGTAGCCTTCGCCGCGCGGCGGCGCTTCTCCAAAACTGCCATCGTCAGATCGGGGCGCTGCGCGGCCTTCAGCACGCAGGCGGGCACGCTGCCCGGTTCGGCCACGCTCGCGCGCGCCGCCACGCGCATGGCGCTCGGGCTCGTCCCGGTGATGTCGCGAAAGATGCGCCCGAAGGTGCCGAGGCTTTCCCAGCCCGTGGCGAAGGCGATATCGGTGATCGCGAGGTCGGTGTCGCGCAGGAGCGTGGTGGCCTGCTCGATGCGCCGGGAGAGCAGGTAGCGATGCGGCGGCAGGCCGAACGCGCGCTTGAACGAGCGCGCGAAATGCGCCTCGGAGACGCCGCTCACCGCCGCCAGCCGCCTGACGGGCCACGCTTCGTGCGAGGCGGCGTCCATGCGATCCTTGGCGCGCAACAGGCGGCGCAACAGCGCGGGATCTTCGAGCGCGTCGGCGGGCGTCGCCGATGGCGCGGCATCGAACTCTTCGCGGGCGGACATGATCGGCGGCGATCCTCGGGACACGTCCAACGGACGAGATGCGCGTAGTGTAGGCCGCTTTGCGCCGCCCATGAAAAAAGCGCGAAGGCTTTCGCCCTCGCGCTTTTTTATCGACATCGGCCGCGGCTTGTTTCAGCGGCTTGTTTCCGCTTACGGCCCGCGCCTCAGCAGCATTTCCCCGCGCCCGAACCGTAACGCGCATTCTGGCGCTCGCGGAAAAACTCCTCGTAAGTCATCACCGGACGATCGGGATGCGTCGCACGCATGTGCGCGACGTAACCGTCGTAGTCCGGCAGACCGACCATCAGACGCATCGCCTGGCCCAGATAGCGGCCCGCGGTCTGCACGTTGTCGCGAAGTTCCGAGAACATGATGCGCTCCGTTCAGTGCGTCAGTATCAATGCACGCGATGCGCCGCGACGACCGCGCCGTTCGCCGGCATCGCCTCGTACGGCGTTTCCTGCACGGTCGGACGGGCGATGCGGCGCGCGCGCGCGATCGCGATCAGGCCGTACACCACGATGCTCACCACCACGAAGATGAACAGGCCCGAGAGCGCGGCATCGACGTAATCGTTGAAGATCATGCGCTGCATCTGCTCGACCGACTTCGCGGGCGCGACGATCTTGCCCGCGTCGAGCGCCGCCGACAGCTTCTGCGCGTGCGCGACGAAGCTGACCTTCGGGTTGCTGTCGAAAATCTTCTGCAGGCCCGCCGTGAGCGTGCAGATGAGCAGCCACAGCGTCGGCAGCGCCGTCACCCATGCGAACTTCTCGCGCTTCATCTTGAACAGCACGACGGTCGCGAGCATCAGTGCGATGCCGGCGAGCATCTGGTTCGAGATGCCGAACAGCGGCCACAGCGTGTTGATACCGCCGAGCGGATCGACCACGCCTTGATACAGGAAGTAGCCCCACGCGGCGACGCACAGCGCCGTGGCGATCAGGTTCGCGGGCAACGATTCCGTGCGCTTCAAAGCCGGATGGAACGTGCCCAGCAGGTCTTGCAGCATGAAGCGGCCCGCGCGCGTGCCCGCGTCGACGGCGGTCAGGATGAAGAGCGCCTCGAACAGAATCGCGAAGTGATACCAGAACGCCATCATCGCCTGGCCGCCCACGACCTGGTGCAGGATCTGCGCCATGCCGACCGCCAGCGTCGGTGCACCGCCGGCGCGCGCGACGATGGTGGTCTCGCCCACGGCCTGCGCCGTTTGCGTGAGCATGTCCGGCGTCAGCACGAAGCCCCAGTGGCCGACCGTCTGCGCCACCGCGTCCGGCGTCGTGCCGAGCACGGCGAGCGGCGCGTTCATCGCGAAGTACACGCCCGGCTCGATCACCGAAGCGGCCACCAGCGCCATGATCGCCACGAACGATTCCATCAGCATCGCGCCGTAACCGATGAAGCGCGCGTTGGTTTCGTTATCGAGCAGCTTGGGCGTGGTGCCCGACGAGATCAGCGCGTGGAAGCCCGAGACCGAACCGCACGCGATCGTGATGAAGAGGAACGGGAACAGGTTGCCCGACCACACCGGACCGGTGCCGTCGATGAACTTCGTGAACGCGGGCATCTTCAGTTCCGGCGCGACGATCAGAATGCCGATCGCGAGCGCGAGAATCGTGCCGATCTTCAGGAACGTCGAGAGATAGTCGCGCGGCGCGAGCAGCAGCCACACCGGCAGCACCGACGCCACGAAGCCGTAACCGATCAGGATCCACGTGAGCTGCGTGCCCGTGAACGTGAACCACGCGGCGAGCGTCGGCGAATCGTGCACGTGCTGGCCGAACGCGATCGACGCCATCAGCAGAATGAAGCCGATGATCGAGATCTCGCCGATCTTGCCCGGACGGATGTAACGCACGTACAGGCCCATGAAGATCGCGATGGGAATCGTCGCGGCCACGGTGAACGTGCCCCACGGCGAGTTCGTCAGCGCCTTCACCACGATCAGCGCGAGCACCGCGAGAATGATGATCATGATGAGGAAGGTGCCGAACAGCGCGATCACGCCGGGCACCGGGCCGAGTTCCATCTTCACGAGGTCGCCGAGCGAGCGGCCGTCGCGGCGCGTGGAGAGGAACAGCACCACGAAATCCTGCACCGCGCCCGCGAACACCACGCCCGCGAGAATCCACAGCATGCCGGGCATGTAGCCCATCTGCGCGGCCAGCACCGGGCCGACCAGCGGACCCGCGCCCGCGATCGCCGCGAAGTGGTGGCCGAACAGTACGTATTTGTTGGTGGGCACGTAATCGAGCCCGTCGTTGTGGCGCACGGCCGGCGTCATGCGCAGGCCGTCGAGTTGCAGCACCTGGGTCGCGATGAAGCGGCTGTAGAAGCGGTACGCGATCAGATAAACGCACACGGCGCAGATCACGATCCACAGTGCGCTGATTCGCTCGCCGTGCGCGAGCGCGATCGTGCCGAACGCGAACGCGCCAAGTAGCGCGACGATCGTCCACACGACAAAACTGGATGTCCGACTCATGCGGTGTCTCCTGTCTTATTTATAGATTCGTTGGGTAGTCTTTGCGCGCGCCCGACATCGGGAGCGACGCGCGACGCGCCGGGCTTCGATTCATACTAGTCGAAGGCGGCGCGGCAGGTGGCGCAGTTGCGCCACGCTATGGGCGTGTAGTATTCGCTTTCGCCTTGTGCGCCACAAGCGGACAACTACGTAAGGGAACTACGTGAAATTACGTAGGCCGAACCGCGCATCGAGCCGCTCACCATGACTCTCAAGACCCGAATTTTTCTGCTCGCCGTGGTGCCGTTTCTCGCGGCCATCGCAGGGATCGGGATCGGCGTGCGCCAGCAGGCCACCGCGCTCGCGCAGACCCAGCACGCGACCATGCAGGCCGCGTACCTGTCGAGCAAGGAAATCGAACTGCGCCATTACGTTGAGCTCGCCACCAGTGCAATCGCGCCGCTGTATGCGCCGGATTCGGATTCGGCTGCGGATTCAGCCCCGGATTTCACCGCCACGCCCGCCAGCGAGGCCGCGCGCCAACGTGCCGCACTCGCCGTACTGCAAAAAATGGACTTCGGCCCCGACGGCTATTTCTTCGTCTACGACCTGCACGGGCGCTCGCTCATGCATCCGCGCGAGCCCGGTCTCGTCGGCCAGGACCTGTGGAATCTGCGCGATCCGCAAGGCTCGCTGACGATCCAGCAACTCGTGGCCGCCGCGCAGCATGGCGGCGGCTATGTGCGCTACATGTGGCATCGACCGTCGACGGGCAAGCTCGCGCCCAAGCTCGGCTATGTCGTGCCGCTGCCGCGCTGGGGCTGGATGATCGGCACCGGCATCTATCTCGACGACGTCGATTCCACGCTCGCGCATATCGACGAACGCGCCTCCGCGAATATCGAGCGCACGCTGCAATGGCTCGGCGTGATCGCGCTCGCGGGCGTGGGCGTGATCGCGCTCGGCGCGCTCGTGCTCAACGTGAGCGAATACCGCAGCACCGACGCCAAGCTCAAGCGCCTCGCGCAGCAAGTGGTGGAATCGCAGGAACAGGAGCGCGCGCGGCTCTCGCGCGAGCTGCACGACGGCATCAGCCAGATGCTGGTGTCGGCGAAACTGCTGCTCGAATCGGCGCTCGCGCGCTTCGAGCGCGGCGAAACGCGCGTGGCCGCCGCCGAAGCTTCGCTCGCCACCGGCCTCACGCGCCTGTCGGACACGCTGCGCGAAGTGCGGCGCATCTCGCACGCGCTGCGTCCGGCGATGCTCGACGATCTCGGCCTCGCCGCCGCGCTCGAACAGCTCACGCGCGAACTCGCCGAGGAGACGGAAATCGAGATCGGCTTCACGCTCTCGGGCGATTGCCCGCCGCGCACGCGCACCCGCACGCCGACGAGCGCCGCGCCCTTGCCCGACGCCGTCAACACCGTGCTGTTCCGCATCGCCCAGGAAGCGCTCACCAACATCGTCAAGCACGCGCAGGCGCGGCGCGCGGCGCTCACGCTGGCGGTCACGCCGCAAGCGGTATCGCTCTCGATCGCCGACAATGGCCGCGGTTTCGACGTCGCGCACGCGCTGGCCGATCCGCGCGCGGGCATGGGTCTGCGCAATATGCGCGAGCGTCTGGAGCCGCTGGGCGGCACCCTCACGGTCAGCTCGAAGCCCGGCCACACGGTCGTCAGCGCGTGGGTGCCGATCCACGCGGCCCACGTCGCCGACACAACGAACGAAGTCAGACACACATGAACGACCCCAGCAAACCGGCGCGCCTCGTGCTCGTCGACGATCACCCGCTCGTGCGCGACGGCCTGCGCGCGCGTCTCGAAGCCGTGCCGGGCCTCGAAGTCGCGGGCGAGGCGGGCAACGCCGACGAAGCGATCGACCTCGCCGCCACGCTCGAACCCGATCTCGCCCTGATGGACGTGGGCATGGCCGGCATGAACGGCATCGCGCTCGCGGGCATCTTTCACGAACGCTTTCCGGCGATCCGCGTGCTGATGCTGTCGATGCACGACAACGTCGAATACGTGACGGAAGCCGTGCGCGCGGGCGCGAGCGGCTACGTGCTCAAGGATTCGCCGGCCACGGAAATCGTGCGCGCGATCGAGGCCGTGCTCGCGGGACAGACGTATTTCAGCGCGGGGCTGGGCGCGCGCATGATCCAGGCGTCGCTGAAGGAAACGCCCATCGAGCGCCTCACGCCGCGCGAACGCGACATCCTCGACGCGCTCGCCGAAGGCCTCTCCAGCAAGCAGATCGCGCAGCGCGAAGGGCTGTCGGTGCGCACGGTCGAGACGCACCGGCTCAATCTGAAACGCAAGCTCGATATCGAAGGGCAGGCGGAACTGATCAAGTTCGCGGTGGAGAATCGCAGGAAGTAGGGGACGCGCGGCGCCACCGGATCGCGGCGCACAAAAGCAGAACGGCGCGCCTCTTGCGAGAACGCGCCGTTCTTTTATGCGAAGCTGCGAAGCGTGGGCCTCGCTCGCGCGGACTTAGCTGCGCGCGTTGTGATCGATCAAGAACTTGATGAGCCCGTCGATGCCGCCCTTGGCGATCTGGTCGGCGAATTGCGTCTGATAGACCTGGATGAGCCACGCACCCATCATGTTGATGTCGTAGATCTTCCAGCCGCCGGCCGTGCGTTCGAGGCGATAGTCGATGGCGTCGTCGCCGCCGTTGCTGAGCACGTGCGATTGCACGACGGTGTCTTTCGCGCTCCCGGCCGTGTTCGACGGCACGAACTTGAAGTTCACCTGGGTGTCGCGCAGCTGCGCGAGCGACGAGGCGTAGGTCTTCACGAGCAGGAGTTGAAATTGCTCATAGAGCTTCTGCTGTTGTTCGGGCGTGGCCGTGGTCCAGGCCTTGCCGATCGCGATACGCGTGGTGCGCTGGAAGTCGGTGGCCGGCACGAAATGGGTCTCGACCACTTGCGTGATCTGTTTCATGTCGCCGCCGCGCGCTTGCGGATCGGCCTGCATGGCCTTCACGGTGCCTTCCACGGCCGCTTTGACGACGGCGTCCGGGGAGGACTGCGCGAAGGCGGCGCCCGACACGCCCGACAGGAAGGCAGCGGTGAGTAATGCGGTCAGATAACGTTTCATACGCGTTTTTGGAACAGTAAATATCAGGCGCCGACGAAGCGGACCACTACACCGGCCTGCTCGATGGCACGTCTGGGGCTCGATCCCGCCCCGGCCGGACCAGTATAACGGCTTTGACGTTCGCGCTCGTGTGCGCGAGGCGCGCCGAGTTGGGCGAGGCCGGTATACTTGAGCGCTTCGTTCAAGAATATTAATCGCCGAGGCTCCCCTCGCCTTTATGCTGAAGCCATTCATCATTCACCTCGTCGCCTGGTCGGTTCGCCGCGCGGCGTGGGTCATCGCACTTGCGATCGTACTGGCCGTGCTGAGCGGCACGTACGTCGCGAAGCATTTCAAGATCAACACGGACGTCAGCGGCCTCGTCGAGAACACCGCCGAGTGGGCCGCGCTCAGCGACGCCAAGGACAAGGCCTTCCCGCAACGCAGCAGCTCGCTGCTCGTGGTGGTGGAAGCGCCCGCGCCCGAACTCGCCGACGCCGCCGCCGACAAGCTCGCCGACGCGCTCAAGCAGGACTCGCGCGAATTCAGCGCGGTCTCGCAGCCCGCGGGCGGCCCGTTCTTCGAGCACAACGGGCTGCTGTTCCCGTCCACGCCCACGGTGCTGTCCACCACGGGCCAGCTCGTCCAGGCGCGTCCGCTGATCAACCAGCTGGCGAAGGACCCGAGCCTCGCGGGCCTCGCGGGCACGCTGATCACCACGCTGCAACTGCCGCTCACGATCGGTCAGGTGAAACTGCCGCAGATGGCGGGCCTGCTCGGCAGCGCCGCCGACACCGTCGACCAGGTGCTGGCGGGCAAGCCCGCCGCGTTCTCGTGGCGCGCGCTCGTCGACAAGGACGCCGCCGCGAAGCCCGCGTTTTCGTTCGTGACGGTGCAGCCGGTGCTGAATTTCGCCGCGCTCAAGGCGGGCGCGAGCGCCTCGCAGGCGATCCGCGACACGGCCGCCTCGCTGCATCTGGACACCGAATACGGCGCGCGCGTGCGTCTGACCGGCGAACAGCCGCTCGCCGACGACGAATTCGCCTCGGTGCAGGACGGCGCCGCGCTCAACGGCGCGATCACGGCAATCGTCGTGCTCGTGATCCTGTGGCTCGCGCTGCGCTCGGGCCGTCTGATCGGCGCGGTGCTCGTCACGCTGGTGGTCGGGCTCGTCGTCACGGCGGCGCTCGGACTCCTGATGATCGGCTCGCTCAACATGCTGTCGGTCGCGTTCATGGTGCTGTTCGTGGGGCTGGGCGTCGACTTCGGCGTGCAGTTCGGCGTGAAGTATCGAGAGGAACGCTTCCAGGACGACCGGCTCGACGCCGCGCTGCTCAAGACCGCGCGTCTGATCGGCGTGCCGCTCACGCTGGCCGCCATCGCCGTCGCCGAAAGTTTCTTTTCGTTCCTGCCGACCGCCTACAAGGGCCTCTCCGAACTCGGCCAGATCGCGGGCGTCGGCATGTTCGTCGCGTACTTCGCGAACATGACGCTGCTGCCCGCGCTCATCAGCGTGTTCAAGCCCAAGGGCGAGCGCGCCTCGCCGGGCTTCGCGTTCCTCGCGCCGGTCGACACCTGGCTTGCCGAGCATCGCAAGCCCGTGCTGATCGGCACGCTGATCGTCGTGCTGGGCGCGTCGCCGCTGCTGTTCCATCTGCGTTTCGACTTCAATCCGCTGCATCTGAAAGATCCGCACACGGAGTCGATGGCCACGCTGATTGCGCTGAAGAATTCGCCGGTCATTTCGATCAACGACGTGAGCGTGCTCGCGCCCTCGCTCGCCGACGCGGACAACATCGCCGCGAAACTCTCGAAGCTGCCGGAAGTGGGCCGCGCGACCACGCTGAGCTCGCTGATCCCCGACGACCAGCAACAGAAGATGATGCTGATTTCGAGCGCCGCGCAGCAGCTCATGCCCGCGCTGACGCAGCAGCCGTCGTCGCCGGTGACGGACCCGGTGCGCGTCGACACGCTCAAGCGCGCCGCCAACCAGCTCGCGCTCGCGGCGGGCGATCACCCGGGTCCGGGCGCCGCCGAAGCCAAGCATCTCTCGGACGGCCTGACGAAGCTCGCCAACGCCGACGCCGCCACGCGAGACCGCGCCGAAAAGGCCTTCAGCCAGCCGCTCAAGCTCGCGTTCGCGCAGCTCGAACGCCTGCTGCAGCCGTCGGAAATCACGCGCGAAAATCTGCCGAAGGCGATGGTGCAGGACTGGGTGTCGCCGGTCACGGGCGAGGCGATCGTCGATGTCGCGCCGCGCGTGCCCGCGGGCGTCGATCCGAACGACGACGCCATGCTCGCGCGCTTCTCGCACGCCGTGAAGGCGGCGGAGCCGAACGCCATCGGCGGCCCGATCTCGATCCTGCACTCGGCGAACGTGATCATTCTCGCGTTCCTGCAGGCGGCGGCGTGGTCGGTGCTCCTCATCACCGCGCTGCTGTGGATCACGCTGCGCCACTTCGGCGACGTGCTGCGCACGCTGATTCCGCTGCTGGTATCGGCGCTCGTGACGCTTGAGTTGTGCGTTGTGCTCGGTATCCAACTCAATTTCGCCAATATCATCGCGCTTCCCCTGATGCTTGGCGTCGGCGTCGCGTTCAAAATCTACTTTGTGATGGCCTGGCGCGCGGGTCAAACCGGCCTGCTGCATTCGAGCCTCACGCACGCGGTGCTGTTCTCGGCCGCAACCACGGCCACGGCGTTCGGCAGCCTGTGGCTTTCGCATCATCCGGGCACCTCGAGCATGGGCAAACTGCTCGCGTTGTCCTTGTTCTGTACGCTGATCGGCGCCGTGGTGTTCCAGCCGGTGCTGATGGGCAAGCCGCGCGCGAAGCGCGCACGATCGCATACGCAGGGGATCGATCAATGAAGAAAAAACAAGCCGCGCTCACCATGGCGGCGGCGAGCCTGACGCTCCTCGTGACGTCGGGCTGCGCCACAGGTCCCGACCGCAAGCCGGGTGATCCGTTCGAACCGGCCAATCGCGCGATCTTTACGTTCAACGACGCGCTCGATACGCACATTGCCCAACCGATTGCGAAGGGGTATCAGAAAGTCACGCCGCAGCCGATCCGGCAGGCGATCACGAACTTCTTTTCCAACCTCGGCGACGTCAGCAATTTCGCCAACGACCTGCTGCAACTGAAGATCACCGACGCCACCGAAGACCTCATGCGTCTCGCGATGAACTCGACCTTCGGTCTGGGCGGCCTGATCGATTTCGCCACGCCCGCGGGCCTGCCGAAGCACCATCAGGACTTTGGTCTGACGATGGGCCATTACGGCGTGCCGGCCGGTCCGTATCTGGTGCTGCCGGTGTTCGGGCCGAGCTCTGTGCGCGACGGCATCGGCATGGGCGTGGATGTGAAGTTCAACATCCTCAACTACATCGAACCCGCGGTGCGCAATCCGATGTACATCGCGCAATTCGTGAGCGCGCGCGCCGATCTGCTGGGCGCCACCGACCTGCTACAACAGGCGGCGCTCGACAAGTATTCGTTCGTGCGCGACGCGTACCGCCAGCAGCGTCAGTCGCTGATTCGCGGCTCGCAGAGCAACAATGCGCCGCTGCCGGATTACGGCGATCCTGGCGCCTCGGATGACAACGGCGGCGCGGGCAAGTCGGGGAACGGGCTGCCGAATTACGACGATCCGGGCGAGTCGGGTGGTGCGGGTGGTGCGGGTGGTGCGGCGGCTCCGGCGGCTCCGGCCAAGGGCGGCGCGTCGGACAACGGTTTGCCGAACTACGAAGATCCGGGCGAGGGCAGCGCGAACGGCGCGGCAGCGGCCGGCGCGGGCGCCGGTGCGGCTGCGGCAGCCGGGACGGCGGGGGTGGCTGCTGCGGCGGCGGCGCAGGCGGCTTCGGGTGCCCCGGCGCCTGTGGCGGCTTCGGCACCGGCTGCGGCTTCGGCCACGGCGGCGCCCGCGAAAGCGGCTTCGGCGCCTTGAAGATGCGCTGATTCCGCGATCAATTCGCGATGATTCGTGCCGCTCGAAACTCGGGCGGCGCGAGACGCAAAAAACCCGGCCGGAGCTTTCGCCCCGCCGGGTTTTTCTTTGCCTCGCGACTGCGCTGACGCGCTCAGTGCACCGCTTCGTCTTCGTTCAGCGCTTCGCGCTCGGCTTCCTTCGCCGCCGCGGCCGCCGTGGCGTCCACCGCCGTGTGCACAGTCTGGCGATAGCGCTCATAGGCCTCTTCGGCGTAACGGATCCGGTCGCGGCCGTGCGGCGCGGGCTTGCCTTCGGCGTCCATGTTCACGAACACCATCCGCTCGATCGTCAGGATGCTCTTGCGCGTGACCTTGTTGCGCACTTCGCAGCGCAGCGTGATCGACGTGCGGCCGAAATCGGTGGCCGTCATGCCCAGTTCGATGATGTCGCCCTGACGCGCCGAACTCACGAAATTCACCTCCGAGATGAACTTCGTCACGACGCGCTGGTTATCGAGCTGGCAAATCGCGTAAATCGCGGCTTCTTCGTCGATCCAGCGCAGCAGGCTGCCGCCGAACAGCGTGCCGTTGGGGTTCAGATCTTCCGGCTTGACCCACTTGCGAGTATGGAAATTCATATTGGTAACTCCCTATGCGTGATCCGCCCCCAGATCGAAACCAACGGACCTAGGGTTAACACTCAGATGGTATCAGAGATAGGGGTTTTCCCTATGCATTTCAATATTCCGCGCCGGCAACAGTGCGGCGCGAAATCGTGAATAAAGGGAAGCGGGGGAGACCGGAAGGCAATCGGCGTGGAATCAGCGCGGAAAAAAAGCGCCCGATGCCGTGAGCACGCGCCGCGCCGCCGTGAGCGCCTTGCGCGCCGCACCGGCGTCGGCGGCCACGCGCAGCAGGCCACCCAGTTGTAGCGGATCGCGCGCGAGTTCGCGCAGGATCGGCAGAACGGCCGTGGAGCCGTCGTCGCGCAGTCCGGCCATCGCGGCCTTGGGCAAGCTGCGCCATGCCGGATCGACCACCGCGCGGCACACCGCGAACGGCAGGCCGCGCGCGGCCGCGGCCGCCGCCGCGAGATGCGATTCCATATCGACGGCCAGCGCGCCGTTCGACTGATGCAGCGCCGCCTTGTCCGCCGCGCCCGTGAGCGGCGCGGCCACCGCGGCTTCAATGCCCCGGCGCGTCTGCGCGGCCAGCGGCGAGGCCATCAGCGCCGCCGCCATGCGCGCGCTCCAGGCCGCGTCGCACGCGATGCAGCCAAACGGACCGTCGACGGCTTCGGCGATCACGATCGTCCCCGGTTCGAGATCCGGGCCGAGACCGCCCGCCGTGCCGAAGCTGATCACGCCCGCCGCGCCGCGTTCCAGCGCGGCGTCGAGCGCGCGTTGCAGCAGATCGGCGCGCGCCGCGTAGACGGCCTCGATGCCGTCGCCGCCCTTGCCCGCGGCGATGCTCGCCTCGAACGCCATGCCGGTCACGGCGATCACGGGCAGCGCGCCGCCCGCACGCGGATTCAATGCCGCCGCCATCGTCACAGACCGACCGTGACGCGCGTCGCGCCGTCGCGTTTGAGGTTGCGGTAGCGCGCGAGCGCCCACAGCGGGAAGAACTTGCGATAGCCGTGGTAGCGCAGATAGAACACGCGCGGGAAGCCGGTCGCGGTGAAGCGCGTTTCGTCCCAGAGGCCGTGGTCCTGCTGCGTCTGCTGCAGCCACGCGATGCCGCGCGCGACCGACGGATGATTCACTTCGCCCGCCGCCATCAGGCCGAGCAGCGCCCAGGCCGTCTGCGACGCCGTGCTCGTCGCGCGCTCGTAGCCGCGGTATTCGAGCTTGTAGCTGGTGCCGTCCTCGCCCCAGCCGCCGTCGTCGTTCTGGATCGAGATCAGCCACTGAGCCGCGCGTTTCATGCGCGGATCGGCGTGTTCGAGACCGGCCGCGTTCAGCGCGCACAGCGCCGTCCACGTGCCGTAGATGTAGTTCATGCCCCAGCGGCCGTACCAGCTGCCATCCGCTTCCTGCTCGTCGAGGATGTAGTTGTACGCGCGGCGCGCCGGCTCGCTCGCCACCGGCATTTCGCCCATCTGCGCGAGCATCGACAGACAGCGGCCCGAGACGTCGGCGGTCGGCGGATCGAGCAGTGCGCCGTGGTCCGAGAACGGGATGTTGTTCAGATATTCGTGCGTGTTTTCCGGCTCGAACGCGCCCCAGCCGCCGTTGCTGCTCTGCATGCCGACCACCCACTCGCGCGCGCGCGACATCACCTCGGCGTAGGACTGGGTCTTGTCGAGCTTGTCGACGCGATCCATCGCGGCCACGACCACAGCCGTGTCGTCGACGTCGGGGTAGTGCGGATTCGCGTACTGGAACGCCCAGCCGCCCGGACGCACGTCGGGACGACGCGAGATCCAGTCGCCGCGCACGTCGAGAATCTGCAGCGGACGCAGCCATTCAAGGCCGCGCCGTGCGCCTTCTTCGGCACGCGCGTCGCCGGTTTCGAGCAGCGCGTGCGCTGCCAGCGAGGTGTCCCACACGGGCGACAGACACGGCTGCACGTAGGCTTCGTCGGTATGCACCGTGACAAGCTTTTCGACCGACTGGCGTGCAATCGCGCGATGCGGATGATCGGCCGGATAGCCAAGCACGTCGTACATCATGACGGCGTTGGCCATCGCCGGGAAGATCGCGCCGAGGCCGTCTTCGCCGTTCAGGCGTTCGTCGACGAAGGCCACCGCCGCGTCGATCGCGCGCTGGCGCAGATACGTCGGGAACAGCGGATCGGTCACGCGCAGCACGCCGTCCACGGCGCGGAAGAAGCCGAACCAGCCCTTGCTCTGATGCGGCGCGCGCTCGTTCAGACCGGTGGTGACGGGCGCGCTCAGGAACAGTTCGTCGATGCGCACGCCGCGCGGATTCTTCGCGACCGGACGCTTCGCGCCGAGCACGAGCAGCGGCACGATCACCGTGCGCGCCCAGTACGAGACCTTCGAGAGATGGAACGGGAACCACTTCGGCAACAGCGTGATTTCCACCGGCATCATCGGCACGGCGTACCACGTCACCACGCCGAACAGCGCGAGCAGGATGCGCGTGAACACGTTGGCTTTTTCCGCGCCGCCGGCCGCGAGAATCGCGTCGCGCGCGCGCACCATGTGCTCGGCGTCTTCGGCGTCGCCGATCATCTTGAGTGCGAAATACGCCTTGATGGTCGCGCTCACGTCCATGTCGCCGTCGGTGAACAGCGGCCAGCCGCCGCCCGGCAGCTGGATGCGGCGCAGGTAGCGCGCGATCTTCTGTTCGAGCTCGAGGTTCGCTTCCTCGCCCAGGTAGTGGACGAGCAGCACGTATTCGGCGGGAATCGTGGCGTCGGCTTCGAGTTCGTAGACCCAGTGGCCGTCGGCGCGCTGATCGGCGAGGATCGCATCGGTCGCGCGCGCAACGGCGGCGTCGAGGGTTCCGGCCGGCAGCGCGGCGGCGCCGTCGTCGAGCGCGGGCGCGAGCGTGGGCGCCAGCGCGGCGGCGCTCAGGACGCGCGCCGTCTCGTCGGTCGGCATGGCTTGGGATAAGTCGTTCATCGGCACTTCCTAAGGTTCAGACAGGAGCCCGTCCGCGGCCTTGCGGCCGGAGCGGATCGCTCCTTCGATCGTTGCGGGGAGGCCGGTAGCCGTCCAGTCGCCCGCGAGCATCAAATTGGTCCAGCGCGTGCGCGCCGCCGGGCGGCGCAGTTCCTCGTCGGGCACGGCGGCGAAGGTCGCGCGCGCGTCGCCGGCGATCTGCCACGCGGGCAGCGGCGTCACGGGCAGCGACGCCGCGTTCGCGACATCGGTCCAGACGCGCTGCGCGATCACGTCGGGCGCGAGCAGGGCCAGCGAGCCCGCGTCGTGGATCGTCGCCGAAATCCGGCCCGCGCCGGCGAACAGCCAGTCGGCCGTGCCGTTCACGAGCGCCATCGGCGTGGCGAGGCCGGGCGGTGCGTCGGCGGCGAAATGCACGTCGATAATCGACGTGAAACGCTGCGGCGTCTGCAACGCGGGCACCAGCGCGGCGGCCGCGTCGGGCGGCACCGCCAGCACCACGGCTTCGTCCGTGCCCAGCAGCACGCGGCCGCTGTCGAAATCGAGCGCGACGACGCGGCGCGCCGCGTCGTCGTAAGCGATCGCTCTCAAGGGCGATTCGAGCCGGATCGCCGCGCCGCCATGCTGGAGCATGCGCAACGCCGGATCGACGAAAGCGCTCGACAGGCCGTGGCGCGCCACCAGCGGACGCAGCGATTCGCCGCCCGCCGCCAGCGCCTCGCGCAGCATCGCCGAAGCGAGTTCGGCGCTCGCTTCGCGCGGCTCGACGTTGAGCCCCGCGAGCAGCAGCGGGCGCACCAGGCGGTCCCACAACACGCCATCGCAGCGCATGGTCTGCTCGACCGTGCGGCCAGGTCTCGCGAACAGCAGCGGCAGCAGCACGAGATAGTCCGAGACCCGGGTGCCCGGCACGCGCGCCTGGGCGTCGCCGATCCAGAACGGCACCCGCGAGCGCGAAAAGCGCACGCTCCAACGCGAGCGCGCCGCGAGGTCCATGAACGCGAATCCGGGTTCGGCCGGTCCCGTCAGTTCGTCGGCGGCGCCGATCGCGCGCACGTAGTCGAGCGTGTGCGCGTGAGCGGCCAGCACCAGATGGTTGCCGCTGTCGAGCGTGGCCGCCAGCGTGCGGTCATAGTACGAACGGCATCGTCCACCTGCCTGCGCGCCCGCTTCGTGCAGGGCGACCTGCACGCCCCGGCGCTGCAGCCGCACGGCCGTCGCGAGGCCCGCCAGCCCCGCGCCGATCACGTGGACGAGCCGCGGCATCAGAACAGCGCGTAGCGCGCCACGATCCACATGAGCCGCGCGCGCGGTTTGGCCACCTTGGTGCGCGGCAGGTCGAAGCCGCGCTCGATGGTGCGTTCGAGCAGCACGCGGTAGACGCCCGACATGATGCGCGGCGCCTTGACCTGGACGCGCGGCGTGCGGTCCATGATCGCGTCGGCGGCGGCGAAATGGCCGAACGCGCGCTCCACCAGCGTCGCGCAGACGCGCGGCAAGCGGGGATCGGCGGCGATCTGGTGCGGACCCGTGGCCGCGATGCCTTCGCGCGCGAGCAGTTCGCGCGGCAGATAGCAGCGGTTGATGTCCGCGTCCTCGTCGATGTCGCGCAGGATGTTGGTCAACTGGAGCGCACGGCCGAGGTGATGCGAGAGCAGCCGGCCCGGCTCCTCTTCCATCCCGAAAATTCTCACCGACAGGCGGCCCGCCGCGCTCGCGACGCGGTCGCAATAGAGGTCGAGCGTGTCGTCGTCGGGGGCGCAGATGTCCTCGGCGGCGTCCATGGCCATGCCGTCGATCATCGCGTGGAAGTCCTCGCGCTGCAGCCCGAACGTGTGGATATGGCGCGTGAGCGCGGCCAGCGAGGCGCGCGGCGTGCCGGCGTAGCACGCGTCGATGTCGGCGCGCCATTGGTCGAGCCCCGCCGCACGCTCGGCGCGCGGCAGGTCGCTGTCCGCGATGTCGTCGACAGCGCGGCAAAAGGCGTAGACCTGATACATGGCGTCGCGCTGCGCGGCAGGCAGGATGCGCATCGCCAGATAAAACGAGCTGCCCGACGATGCGGCGGCGGCGTCGGTTTGATGTGTATCGTCCACGACGAGGTTGGAAACAGCCAAGACGATCTCCGCTGGGGTCGCCCTCGACGGGGCGTTTCAGATATTCGGGCCCGCATGGAGCGGGTCGCCCGCGCGCGCGGACACGCGCGAGGCACCGGCTCTCTCGAACGCCATTCAGGGTCCAAGGCCGGAAACGGGCCAAAGTATATCAACCTTTGCGGGCCGCCGCAGTCGGGAACCTCGCCGCAATCAGGGGCAAATCGGTCAGCAGCGGCGCGCGGCGCCGGACTGAAGCGCCAACGCGCGTCTCGCGCGGGTTTTTCGCGGACCTATCGTCGGCCTATGACGGACAACGTCGCGCAGATTCCCGCCATCGTCCGCCATGTTCGAGGAACGCGCCCCAGAAGGCGCGATCCCGGTCGAGGAGCTAAGACAGCTCGTGCAGCAGCACCACCGAACGATTGCGGCCCTGGCGCTTGGCGCTGTAGAGCGCGGCGTCGGCCTCGTTGATCATGACCTCGTAGTCGCTCGAGCCGGGCCGCGCCGCGGCGGCGCCCACGCTCGCCGTGACCGGCACGACCACGCCCTGCACGTCCACGGGCGTGTCGCCGATCGTGTGGCGGATCTTCTCGGCTACGTGCAGCGCGTCGTCGAGCGGCGTGCACGGCAGCAGCAGCGCGAATTCCTCGCCGCCGAAGCGGCCGAACACGTCCTGCTTGCGCACCACGTCGGCCACGCGCTGCGCCATCGAGCGCAGCACCGTGTCGCCGGCGACGTGGCCGAATTCGTCGTTGATCTTCTTGAAGTGGTCGAGATCGAACAGCAGCACCGAGAGGTCGCCGCCATAACGCTGCCAGCGCGAGAATTCCTCCATCAGGCGCGACTCGAAGAAGCGCCGGTTCGCGATGCCCGTGAGGCCGTCGCGGTCGGCGTATTCGCGCAGCTTCGCCACGGCGTCCTCGCGCTCGCGCTGCATCACGCTTACGTGCGTGACGTCGGACACCGTGACGCACACGGCGATCACCTCGCGCTCGCGCATCAGCGGCATGAAGGTGCAGTCCTGCTGCATGTAGTCCACGCCGCCCGTGATCGGCCGGTCGTGATCGAAGCGGAACAGGTAGGGCCGCTGCTCCCACGAGCTGAAGGCGAAGCTGCCGAGCTGGAACACGCTTTCGACCTTGCGCGCGAGCCACGCGCGCGGCAGGTCGGGAAAGCGCTCGAAAATCGGGCGGCCGATCACGTCTTCGGCGGACACGCCGCTGTGGTCCTGCATGAAGCGGTTCCACATCAGCACGTTCATGTCGCGGTCGAGCACGAACAGGCCGAAGCCCACGCGTTCGACCACGAGGTCGGACAGCGAGGGCGTCGACAACGGCAATTCAGGGGTAGTCATAGGCTGTGCAACAGCGCGTCGATGGCCCGGCTTACGTGATGGATCGACTCTTCGGCCATCAGCATGACGAGATGCGCGCGAAAACGCTGGTCTTCCAGCGCGAAGTTGACTTCGACGAGCAGCGCGAGATCCCACGCGAGCAGGCCGGGCTGGAACACTTCGTCGAGCGTGACGGCGTCGCCGAGCAGGCCCGGCTGCGAAAACACCGGCAGACGCCCGAGCTGGTCGAGCATCGACGAGACACACGCGCCGGTCAGCACGTTCGCCACGTCGAAGATCAGTTCCTGCTCGGTGAGCGCGTCCCAGGTCGACTCCGCGAACGGGCCGCCGATCAGCGCGCCGAGTTCCGCAATCTCGCCGCTGCGGCAGATCACCAGCGCCTCGCCCTTGATCTCGGAGCGAAAACCCTGGCGCACGGCCGTCACCGGACCGTCGATGCCGGTCATCTCGCGCAAGGCGTCCGCGGCCTCGCTGACCGCCACCACGCGCACGCGCGGCACCGACAATTCGATGAAAGCATTCAGGAGCCCCGACAAACGCGTGGCTGCCTGGCCCATCCCCAGATTGGCGATCTCCTGAAGCGCGTCGCGCTGCAGTTCCGTGAACACTCGATCAGGCATACAACCCGTACTCCTTCAGGATGGGTAGCAGCGCTTCCTGGGTGACCGGCTTCGGCACGAATGCCATCGCGCCCAGCGCGAGCGCGCGCTCCTGGGCGCGCGGCTGGACGTCGGCGGATACGACGATCACGAACGTATTCAGATCCTCGTGCTGCATGGCTTCGAGAACCTGAAAACCCGTCATGCCGGGCATCGTCAGATCGAGAAACATGACCGGAGCACGCCCGGCGCGATAGAGCGCCAGCGCTTCATGTCCGTTCGACGCGTACGAGATGTCGACGTCCCAGTCCTCGGGAAGCGCCTTCGTGAGCACCTTGCGGGCTAACAGCGAATCATCGGCGATCACGATGGGCAAGGACATGGATATGCTGAGTGAATGTGCGTTGGACGGAATGCGTTAAGACGTATTAACGGCCGCGTGCGCACTATCTTTAGGGCGGACGCGTATTTTATGCGCGATGCGTGAATTACCGCATATGACAGCGCGACGGGAAGCGTGGCTGGCGCGGCAAATCGGATCGACCCGGTGAGAGCGGCGCCCCGATTCCGCCGCATTACTCGTCCCCGCTGCTTTAGCTGAGGGGGCCGACTTACAGAATGGATACGAGAAAAACAGCGCGCTGCCCGTGCTCATTTTTCATACGTATTTATCGTGCCCCGAATTCTCGAAGCAAATGAAATGAAATGCAACTCGTCGATAATCGTTACGCGATCAAATTTGACTTTCTTTTCGGGTTTTTCGGAAAATAAATAATCGAACCAACGAATCAGCGCCGATAATTATCCTTTTGTGTACGTTTGCGCTACGCGGATTTTCGCGCAATCGCGCGTCTGTCCGAAAAAATCGTTCTTTTTTGCGACGTTAAGTCCGGCGGCGCGTGAAATTGACTTTTTCCCGGTGCGCGCGCCGCGCACAGGGCCGCGAACGGACCGCGCGAGCGTGCAATCGAGCACGCCGGCGCGGCGGTTGGAACGCTGCGGTCGTTTATGATGTCAGAAGCTCCGCCGCAGCTTCCATCCCCTTAATCCGTACGATGATTTCCGACCGGCCCGCCGGGCCAGACGATCGCTCGCCCGCTTCGCCGCGCACCGATGAAGCGCCGTTTCCAGCCGCGCCCAGCCACGACTTCACGGTCCGCCGCCGCACGCTGATTGCGCTGCTCGTGGCGGCCATCGTGCTGCCTTGCGTCTACGTGGCCACGATGGCGTGGAACGACCTGCGCACGCGCGAAGCCGACGCCACCGACGTCACGCTGCGCACCGTGCGCGTGGCCGAGGAGCACGCGCTCAAGGTGTTCGACATGAACGACGCGCTCGACACGCGCATCGTGGACGGCGTGCAGGATCTCGACGACGAAGGCATCCGCCTGAACGAAGCGCAGATTCACGAGAAGCTCGACGCGATCGGCGGCGGCTATCCGCAGGTGGCGGCCGTGTCGATCTTCGGCCGCGACGGCGACCTGCTCGCGAGCAGCCGCTACTCGCCGCCGCCGCCCGTCTCGATCCTCACGCGCGACGACTTCGTGGGCATCCGCGCGGGCCGCATGATCGATCACGTCTCGCGCGTGATGCAAGGCCAGGTGAGCGGCGAAATCGTGTTCAACACGGGCGTGGCGCGCCACGACGCGCAAGGCCAGTTCGACGGTCTCGTTTCGGTCGCGCTGCGGCCCGCCTACTTCGGCACCTTCTATCGCGAACTGCTGGGCGCGGACTCGCCGATGGCGCTCGGCCTCGTGCGCAGCGACGGCGCGATTCTCGCGTTCGAGCCGCCGCCGCCCGCGGCTCAGGCGCGCGCCGGCGGTCCGGGCATTACGGCGGGCTCGCCGTTCGCCTCGGCACTCGCCGGCGGCAAGGACGCGGGCGTCGTGCACATGCGCTCGCAACTGCTCGACGACAAGGTGATCCTCGCGTATCGACGTGTCGGCGCGTATCCGGTTTATGTCACCTGCGCGTACCGCAGCTCGGCGATCTGGGCCGCGTGGTACCGGCACCTGAGCGTGCTGATCATCTCGATGTTCACGCCGTCGATCGCGCTCTGGTGCGTGATCTGGCTGTCGCTGCGCCGCCTCGCCGCCGAAGAGGAAGCGTGGGAGCGCTGGCAGGCCGAAGCGTCGATGCGGCGCTCGATCGAATCGGCCTACCGGCAGTCGCGCAAGATGGAAGCGCTCGGCAATCTCGTCGGCAGCGTCGCGCACGACTTCAACAATCTGCTGATGATCGTCTCCGCCAACGTGCAGATCGCGCGGCGGCGCGGCGCGGCCGCGTTCGAACGCGAACTCTCGGCGATCGAGCGCGCGCTCAAGAGCGGCCAGTCGCTCACGCGCCAGTTGCTCGGCGTGGCGCGCAAGCAGCCGCTGCGCAACGAGACGATCCACGCCGGACGCTGGCTGCCCGCGAGCCGCGAACTGCTGCGCGCGTCGCTGGGCGCGAAGGTCTCGCTCGTCGTCGATGTCGACGAAAGCGTGTGGCCCGTGAACGTCGACGTCGCCGAATTCGAACTCGCGCTCATCAATCTCGCCGTCAACGCGCGCGACGCCATGCCTAACGGCGGCCGCTTCACGGTGCGCGCACGCAATATCGCGTTCCGGCCCGGCGAGGGCTTTCCGCTCGACGGCGAATTCGTGCACGTTTCGCTGGAGGATTCGGGCGTCGGCATGTCGCCCGACGTGCTCGCGCGCGCGTTCGAGCCGCTCTATACGACCAAGCCGAAGGGCATGGGCACGGGGCTCGGGCTGCCGCAGGTGTTCGCGTTCTGCGAGCGCTCGGGCGGACTGGCCGCGATCGACAGCGCGATCGGCGCGGGCACGTCGGTGCATCTGTATCTGCCGCGCGCCGCGGCCGCGCCAGCGGTCGCGCACGAACCGGCGCCGCGCGAGGACAGCGTCGCGCCGCCGCACGGCCTGCGCGTGCTGCTGGTCGAAGACAACGACGAAGTCGCGGCGGGCACCGAAGCGCTGCTGCAGATGATGGGCCATCACGTCACCTGCGCGAACGACGCGGCGAGCGCGCTCGCGCTCGTCAAGGCCGGCCACGTTGCAGCGGCGAACGACGACGACGCGACGCCCTTCGCGCATTTCGATCTTGTGCTCTCGGACATCCACATGCCCGGCGAGATGAACGGCATCGATCTGGCCGAGGCGCTGCAGAACTGCGAGCCGACGCTGCCCGTGATTCTCGTCACCGGTTACGCGGAGGAACTGGAGCGCGCGCGTCACGTGGACGTGCGCGTGCTCTCGAAGCCGTTCGACATTGCCCTGCTGGAGAAATTGCTCGAGGCGATCCAGCGCGACCTGCAGACGCGCGCGCGCCGGGAACGGGACGCCACGCTGTAGGTCGAAAAGTCTGGATCGGAAAGCCTGGCGCGAGATGCCCGCGGCACGAAGATTGCGGGACGCTCGACCAGGCGGCGGCGGGCGCGCCGCGAGCCGGATTGACCACTTCATGTCGCCATGATGCGTGG
Source organism: Paraburkholderia tropica (assembly GCF_900109265.1). GTDB lineage: Bacteria > Pseudomonadota > Gammaproteobacteria > Burkholderiales > Burkholderiaceae > Paraburkholderia > Paraburkholderia tropica. Next base: position 256,896 of record NZ_FNZM01000001.1, on the reverse strand, counting down.
ATCTCGGGAACGCGCGCCCACCGCCATGTCAGACTTAGCCACCGCTTTTGCCACCATTGCCCGACGGGCGAGGAGTGAGCCATGAGACAGACCGTGACGGGTCTCTTCGAGACCCTGGATGCAGCGCGACACGCGCAGGAAGCGCTGCTGCAGCGCGGCTTCGCGCTGAACGACATCGAATTGCCGGTGCACGAAGCCGGCGTGCTGGCCGGCATCGAACGGCTGGTGTCGAGTTTCTTTTCGACGACCGGCGACGTGCGCGCGAACGCGGGCGCCGTGCCGGAACCGGCGCCGCACGCGCCCGGCGCCGCTGACGCGGCGAGTGCGCCGGCCGGCAACGTGCTGATCGGCGTTCGCGTGAGCGACGAAGCGCGCGCCGATCTCGCCCGCGAAACGCTGCGCGAAGAACACGCGCTCGAAGTGGCGATTCGCGGCGGCAGCTGGGCGTGGGCGGCGGCCAGCGACACCGATCCTGTCACGCGCGAGCATTCGGCGCTCGACGAACTCGGTATCGCCGGGCTCGCCGATGCGATGCGCCGACGCGTCGCGCCGGAAGGCTCGGCGGATCAGCCGGTCTCCGCCGAAGCGCAAGCGGGCGCTGTCGATCCCGCGCGTCCCGCCAGCGAAGCCGAAGCCACCGTGCTCACGGCGGCAAGCGCGCCCGGCGCCGGGGCTGTGATGGGCACGCAAGCGAGCGTGCCACCTGCCACGCACGCTCCGCACGTGGACGTGCCGTCCGCGCCCCAAGCGACGGAAACGGCCAGCGGTGCGCAGCGCATCCCCGATGAATTCATCGAGTACGAAGAGGATTCGCACGACCACCGCGCGTCCGACGCCCCCGACCGCCCGGTGACCGGATCGCGGCCGACGCTGCATTGACCTGAAAGTTGACGAAAAAAAGCGCGGCCCGAGCCGCGCTTTTTTTGTATCCCTGGATCGAAACCGGGTTCAGCGACCGAGCTGACGCTTGACCCAGTCGGCGTAGCGATCGACGAACGCCTGCAGGAACTTTCGCGTATCGTCGTTCACAATCTCGCCATTTTCGTTGATCCTGCTGGCATCGTGCTTGATGAACATCTCGGGTTGACCGAGCGTCGCCACGTCGAGATAGGCGAGCACGTTGCGCAGATGCGCCTGCGACAGCGCCGTGCCGATCGCGCCCGGCGAGGTGCCGAGCACCGCGCCCGGCTTGCCCGTCCATGAATTCTTGCCCCACGGCCGCGAACCCCAGTCGATCGCGTTCTTCAGCACGCCGGGAATCGAGCGGTTGTATTCGGGTGTGACGAACAGCAGCGCGTCAGCGGCCTCGATCTTCTGCTTGAACTGCCGCGCGACCTCGGGGAAATCGGCGTCGTAGTCCTGGCTGTAGAGCGGCAGCCCGCCGATGTCGAGAAACTCGAACGAGAAGTCGGACGGCGCGAGCGAGGCGACCGCGTGCGCGAGTTGCCGATTGAAGGATTCCTTGCGCAGACTGCCGACCACGACCGCTACTTGATAAGCCATTTCCTTCTCCTCGAAAGCGCGCGAAGCGCGTTGGAACGAAACGACATCATAGGCGCGAGCGCTTTCGCACGTCGCTAAGATGGGCCGGCGCGGCGCGCCTGTGGATAAGCAGGGGCGGCGCGGATTTATCCACAGATTTCGTTCATAACCTTGTGGACAACTCCGCACCAGGCCCGGTGGCATCGGGCCTCGGTCGGAATCGCGCCGAAGACGTTATCCGACCATTCACCTGCCTCAGTTCAGCAGGCTCCAGAGCAGCAGTGTGAGCACGAGGCCGACGACCGATACGATGGTTTGCAGGATCGACCAGACGAACACGGTCTGCTTGAGTTTCAGGCCGAAGTACTCGCGCACCATCCAGAAGCCCGCGTCGTTCACGTGGCAGAAGAACACCGAGCCCGCGCCGATGGCGAGTGCCATCAACGAATTGTGCGTGGCGCTCAGTCCGGTAACGACCGGCGCGACGATGCCGGCCGTCGCGGTGGTCGCGACGGTGGCCGAACCCGTGGCCTGGCGCAGCGCGACGGCGATCAGCCACGCGAGCAGCAGCAGCGGCAGGTGCGCGCCGACGGCGATCTTGCTGATGGTCGTGCTGATGCCCGCGAGCACGAGCGTCTGCTTGAGACCGCCGCCTGCGCCGATCGTCAGCAGCAGACCCGCGATCGGCGGCAGGCTTTTGCGCAGGATGTTACCGACGCGCTCGCGCGCCATGCCGCGCGACCAGCCGAGCACGACGATCGCGAACAACACGGTGAGTCCCAGCGCGATCAGCGGCTCACCCAGAAAATTCAGCGTCGTGAATGCGAGCGTGTCGGGCGTGAGCGCGAGTTTCGCGATCGTGCGGCAAAGCATCAGCACGGCGGGCAGCAGAATGGTCAGCAACGAAACGGCAAAACCGGGTGCGGCCAACTGCGTGTCGTGACTCGTGAACAGCTTGCCGAGATCCTCGGGCTCGTCCACGTGCATGCGACGCGACAGCCACGAACCGTAAAGCGGCCCCGCGAGGATCACCGCCGGCAGCGCGACGAGCACGCCGAATCCGAGCGTGATGCCGAGATCGGCATGCAATGCGCTCACGGCGATCAGCGGACCGGGATGCGGCGGCAGCAGCGCGTGCAGCGTGGTCATACCGGCGAGCGCGGGAATCGCGATGCGCAGGATCGGCTGCTTCGAGCGGCGCGCCATTACGAAGATGATCGGCACCATCATCACCAGCCCCACCTCGAAGAACAGCGGCAAGCCGATGATCACGGCGACGAGCGCCATCATCCACGGCAATGTGCGCGGCGTGGAGTGATCGAGCAGGGTGGTCACGAGCCGGTCGGCCGCGCCGGACTCGGCCATCAGCGCGCCGAGCATGGCCCCGAGCGCGATGATGATGCCGACGTCGCCGAGCAGGGCGCCCGCGCCTTTGCTGAACGCGCTGGCGACGCCTTCAAGCGGCACGCCGGCGGCGAAGCCCGCCGCGAAAGTACCGACGAGGATCGAGAGAAACGGCGCGAGCTTGAGCACGCTGATCAGGATGACGATCAGCGCGAGGCCCAGCAGGCAGGAGAGGATGAGGCGCGTGTCGTGGAACGACCACGCGGATAGAGTTGCAAGCGATTCCACTGAAGTCTCGTTATTGGCGGTTGGCGGGTGAGAGCCTGATGGTTTTTTTCTGCGTCGGCGCCGGGGAAAGGCGAGCGGGGGAGGGCTTGCCTGCACTGGCGACGACCATCGTTTGGGGCGTCGGCGCGGCCGCTATCTGGCCTGGTCGGCGCTCGATGTTTTCGAACGTCTTCGGTGTCGATCAGATGCGCAGTCTGATCCGATGCGGTGTCTGCCGCGTGTCAGGCAAACAGCGCCGCGACATTCTCCGGCGGTCGACCGATCACCGCACGGCCATCGCGGACGACGATCGGGCGTTGCAGCAGGATCGGGTGGTTCGCAATTGCTTCGTAGAGCTGAGCATCCGTAACCGTGGCGGCGCCGAGGCCGAGTTCCGCGTATTCGGTCTCGCCGGTACGGATCATGTCGCGCAGCGCGCCGCCGAGCTTTGCGTGCAGGGCCTTGAGCTGCTCGACCGTCGGTGGCGTCTTCAGATACTCAATCACGTCGACGGGTTCGTTTCCCGTGTTGTAGGTGCTGGTGACCAGCTCACAGGTGGCGCGTGACTTCGAGCATCGAGGGTTGTGGTAGATCGTGATCATCTGTTCGGTTGCTGTTGTGATTGGTTATCGGTGGCGGTCGTAGTCGCTATTGCGCTCGCGCGCGGTGCGCTGCTGGCTGATGCGCGAGCAAGTAGCGGCGCGTGCGTCAGCGTGCATCAGCCCGGCATCAATCGATGTCGGCGGTGCCTGATTCGATCACGGCACTCTTGCGCCTTTGCCTGCGACGTACGGTCGCGCTGATTTTAACGGGCAATGGCGAAGAGAGCAGGGCGGGGCTGCAAGGGCTCCGCGTGAACGACCGTGAGGTGCCGGAGTTTTATGCGCATAAAGATGGGCGGCTTGGGGAGTTCTGATGAGGGGAGGGTGCGAGAGTCTCACGGTTGATCGAGCCTTTATGCGCATAAATCCGCCCGTGTTTGCTCTGTTTGATACGCGCGGCTGAATGAACGTTTCGGCTGCACCTAAACGATTGCCTTGCGGTGCGTGGAGTTCACAAAGCTGGTCCCGCACTCGCTTGTTCACTTCATGTGTGAGCGAGCCTACAGACGAGACCGGCTTCGCCTTGCGAACGCCGCGTTTCGCTTCTCGATCGCCCGGCCTGGTCATCATCGCTCATTGGACCGACATCACAGATCTGTCAGTGGCTCCGAGGCCACGCTCGTGCGCATGAACTTTATGCGCATAAACCTTGGCCAAACGGCTAACGTTCGCAGTAAAAATCGAAAATCACAAACTCAATCATTGAATCGCAACTCAATCCAGGTAAAATCCAAAACAATTAGCAAAAGGAGAAAACCAATTGGCAGCAGAGATAATCGCAGTCACGCAGCAAAAGGGCGGGGTCGGCAAGAGCACGATCGCGATGCATCTCGGCGCAGCATTCCACGAAAGAGGCAAGCGCGTGCTCGTGGTCGATGCCGACGGCCAAAACACGCTCGTCCATTGGGCCAGTGCGTCTTCCGATGGAGAAGCCGGCATTCCGTTCCCGGTCGTCAACCTCTCCGAAGCCGGTGGACAGATCCATCGTGAGATCAAGAAGTTCATCGGTGACTACGACATCATCGTGGTCGACTGCCCGCCGTCGATCACGGAAAAGGTCTCGGGCGTCGTTCTGCTCGCTGCCACCGTCGCTGTTATTCCCACTTCGTCGTCCCCCGCGGATTACTGGTCGAGCGTCGGCCTCGTCAAACTGATCCAGCAGGCTCAGGTGATGAACGAGGATCTCAAGGCCGTTTTCCTGCTGAACAAAACAGAAGAGAAGCGCATGCTCACGCGCGAGTTGAAGCGCGCGCTGGAAGAACTGGGCTTCCCCTTGCTCAAAACCCAGATCCCGACCCGCGAAGCCTATAAGCAGGCCATGGCCCTCGGCCAGACGGTGCTGCAAATGAGCGACCGCGGTGCGCGACTCGCTGCGACGGAGGTGCGTGCTTGCGCCGACGAAATCGCAGAGATGCTCCCCTGACTTTATGCGCATAAAGGACCCTGAATGAAGCCCTCACAATTTGCCAAAGGTTTTCAGGCCCGGCCTGACACCACGAGCAGCGAGAAGCGCACGGCGCTTGACCGACTCAACGCCATCGACGGCCTCGTCCAGGACAAGCCCAAAGCCCGTGAAACGGCCGGCCGCTCGAGCCAGCCGGAACCCATCGCCGTCACTACCGACGACGCGACCTCACCGGTTGAAAACGAGTCGGCGGAATACCGCGCGTGGCGTCTGGAGCAGGGCTATCGCCCCGGCCAGATCATCGAACTGCCGCTCAAGGCCATCAAGGCGAGTCCGTTCAACCCGCGCCACTTCTATCTGAAGACGTCGATTGCAGAACTCGCGGTCAATCTCGCGAAGCAAGGGCAGCAGCAGGCGATCCACGTGATTCCGGATTACGCCGCGCCGGGCAGCTATTACGTGAGCGACGGCGGACGTCGCGTGCGTGCGCTCAAGGAAGCCAACAAGGAAGTCGTCAAGGCGATCGTCGTCGATCTGCCGATTGGACTGGAGAGCTACAAGCTCGGCTACGACCTCAACGTCCAGCGCGACTCGCAGACGGTGTTCGACAACGCCGTCGTCTGGAAGCGTTTTATCGACGACAAGCATTTCCAGAGCCAGCGCGAACTCGCCGATCACCTCGGCCTCGACGAATCGACGGTCGCGGTCGCCTTGTCCATCGGCAAGTTGCCCGAGTCGGTCATGCACGAGATGGTGGCGCGCCCCGACCGCTTCGGTTCGAACATGGCGTATCAGGTGGGCCGCTATCACGGTGCGCGCGGCACGGACGCCACGCTGCGGCTGATCAACCGGATTCTGGCCGACGACCTCAGCACGCGACAAGTCGCGGATATCGTCAAGGGCCGCGCGACGCCGCAAGAAAGTCCAAAGCCGGCCGGCCGTCAGCGCTACGCGCAACGGCTCGAGATCAAACTCGATGGCATGGCCGTCGGCGATCTGAAGTCGTACGGCGACGATCGACTCGAACTGCGCCTCAAGGGGCTCTCGAAAGATCGGCGCGATGCGATCCTTCACCAGATCGAAGAAATGCTGAAAGTCTGATCGAGCCTGATTGCAGCGATAAAGAAAAACGGTCTTCACGTGTCGAACGTGAAGACCGTTTTTTATGGCTCAACGAATCGTGAAGCGCTGCGTGCCGGATTGTGCGCGCAGCGTCACTTCGCTTCTCAGGCCGCGCGTGCCTGGTTCAGCGTGAACGCGAGCAGATCGCCATCGGTCGGTTCGCCCCATGTCTTGCGGGCGAGCCAATCGAAGAATGCCGTGTCGGCCAGTTTCGAGTCGAGGCCACGCCGACGCCAATCGTCGCGCAGGTGAGCGCCCAGACCCGGCAATTCGTCGTTCTCGAACGAGTTGCGTGCGAGTTCGCGTTCAAGGTCGCCCTGCTCGTCGTAGAGGGCACGAGCTTCCTTGCGCCGATACGCGGCGTACTCGTCCATCAGACGCGCCTTGGGATCGTCGGCCGTCACGCCGCCGGTTGCCAGGCGGCCCGCGGCTGCGGGCTTTTCCGCTGCGGTTTCGACTGGCGGCGCGTAGCCCTTCTTCAGCGCATCCTTGAACAGCGCGGCGGCACTGCGCACCGGCGGCAGCGTCGTGCTGCGCATGCGCTGCTCGGTGAGCTGAAGCGCCGCACGAATACGGTTTTCCTCACTGTCCGCGTAAAGCGACTGCGCTTCCTTGAGCGGAATGCCGATCTTGACCATGCGATCGACCAGCGTGCTGTCGAACACGTTCGGGTGCTCATCGAGCGCCAGCATCGGCTGCTTGCGCTCGGTCACGCGGAACTGGATCTCGGCGACACGCCGACCTTCGCGATGCTCAATCAGCTCGACGAAGATGTTGGTCACGGCGTTCACTTCCGCGATCGCCGGGCGCAGGTAATCGCGCTTGAAATACTTGTATTCGCGTTTCGCTTCGTCGCCGGCTTCGGTATCGGGGGTGCCCGAGAGAATCGGCCGCCACCATTCCCACGTCTCGCGCATGGTGAGATGGCTCGGATTCGTGAGATAGCGGACACAGATCTCGTAGAGCGCGAGGCCGGCGCTGCTGCGCAGCTGGCTCTGGAATTGCAGGCTCAGGCGGGCGTACTGGACCGGGTCCAGCAGCTTCTTCTTGATCTTGGGCGCGAACGAGAATTCCACCCAGACGCGGCGCGTGGCCGGATCTTCGAGAATTTCCGCATCGGCGATCAGCGTGGAGATACCCCATTTGCGGCCAGGCTTCTGGCTTGAGGTGCCCTGGCTCCATTCGACCTGCACCGACACCATGCGCCGCAGATGCTCTTTCACGAGCGCGGTATCGTTCGAGTCGAACGCCGAGTTCGCGACGATGTCGGAAAGCAGCGCGCGATAGGTATCGCCCCCTTCATCCGCCTGCTGCGCGACGGCGAGCAGCACGTTGAAGAGTTTGCGGGTCAGCAGAGTGATCTTGCCGCTCTTCGGCTGAATCGCGATTGCCTCGACGGCCTTGCGCAATTCGGCCGAGCTCGGGCTCACCACATCGGTTTTTTTCACGCGCTTCGTGGCCATGCGTCGGGTCGAGGTGAGAATTTCGCGAAAGGATACCGTCTGGGGTGAAACCCGTCTATAGGGCGACTCTCACCATTGCCGGTGAAGACGTCGTTCACGGGACGGCTCACCGCGACAGGCTCCCGAAGACGCTCACCTTTACGTCGAAACCCGATCCGCCGCATGCGCGCAGGGCTGCGGCCTGGCACGAAAGCGCGCGAAGAAGCCGCGCAAGAGCGGTGTCGGACGGTTCCCGAAAAAGCTCACCTCAAATTTTCCTGGCGCAAACACAACATTTCGCGCTTTTTCGGGTGAGCGCAAACGACTGAATAAAGGATCCCGCAATGCGGTGTAAATCGCTCGCTTGTGGCGGTCTTTTCCGTGCGGATGCCTCCTGAATCGTCCTCTATCGGTCGATTTCACCAACGATCAGCACGCACGCAGTCGCCGAAGCCCTCGCCTGCGCTGCTTTAGCTCCCGAAAATACTCACCCTTGGATGAACACGGTGCAAGGCCAGGCACCCGTTTCATCACTTCAGTGAGCCAGCCAGCCCGCAAAACGTCTCCCGAATTATCTCACCTTGGCGCTCAGCAGTCCCGCAGGGTTCCAGAATCCCGAACTGCCGGCTCACCGTCTGCGGCACTCCTGAAAAAGCTCACCAATCAACAGCATTCGGGAAAAAACCAATGGATTCGGGGGCTTATCCACAGGAACGCACGCACGCTCCCTCGCCAGACTCCCCCGAAAAAGCTCACCTGATTACGGGAGCAGGGCGTGAATCAGCGCAGAAAAGTGCGCGTCGGATGCTCCTGAAAAAACTCACCTTTCGCATCCCGCGACGCCATCGCGCGGCATTCGATCGCCTGAATTATCAGCCGTCTAGCGGTAGTGAATGCCAACTTGCTCCCGAAAAAGCTCACCTGAAGGCGAAAAAAGGCGCTGAATTGCCTCCCGAAAAGCCTCACGCAGCGGTAAAACGGTGCTCCCGATACAAATGGCTGAGCGGCACAGTCTCCACCTCCTGTAAAACCTCACCTTAACGAGCTGACTACCGTTTGAAGCGCCAGAGGCTGCGTCCGGATCGTCCTCCCAAATCATTATTGCCGTCCCGTAAAGGCTCACCTTCAGGTCATCGCCCACCCGAATTCAGCCCGATTCGGCCAAAATGCCCGTTCAGCTCCCGAAAAGCTTCACCTTTGCCTGCCGTTTTTTCCCGATCTCTCTCACCACAAGGTTTTGGGCGGCCAAATTGGGCGAAAAAATCGCATCAATCGCCGGTCCTGAATCCGCTCACCGTTGCATTTCACGTAACAGCACATCCTGGCCCCGCGAGCACTGACTTCAGGCCGACTGGCCTCCCGAAATCGCTCACCCTTGCCGTAGAGTCAAGAATCGGCCGTTCCCCGAATCCGCTCACGTCCTTTCCCGCAGGTCCTCACCGGCTTCCCCGAACCCCATCACCCGCGTGTCCCGTAGAGCCTCACCAGGTTTCCCGTAAAGTTTCACCTGATCGGGCTAGAAGCCTTGTCTGATAAGGGTTTGCCGTGGCGTTAACGTTTTTAACGGGTATCAAGGGTGTTTACTTTTATAGCTCTCAAGACAAACTTCCTTTCGCGTTCTCGAAAGATATCCCCAATCCCCTCGAAGAAGGCCCTGAGGTCACGATCGACCAGGACCGGAGAGACCTTCGTGAAACACTCGCCAAAATCCTGTCGCTATTGGAAAATCAAACGTTTACAATGGCTTATAAAATAAAGCTCGATTTGTTTCACGAAATCGGCAGCGATTGACACCTGTGGCGCGTTTTCTTCGGGCTTTTTTGCCCAGATTCGGATTGATCTCAGCAGCGCCCAATAAAACGTATCGAATACTACGTAATTTGTTATTATTCGATCCGATACTGCTTGCCGAGACCCTCATGATCCGAGACGAAGAACGCGCGGCCATCCGCGAAGAACTCGAACGCCTGCGTGAAGACGGCGCCCGCCGCCAGGATTTATCGCTTCATGCCTGCAAGCGGCTGTTCTTCGATTTGGGTATTCGACCCTCGATGGCCAATGTTCGCGATCTCACGCAGACCGGCAGCGCCAGCGACATCCCCAAAGATATCGAATTGTTCTGGCAGCGCATCCGTACGGCGTCGAAAGTCCGCGTCGGCGGTGGCGCGATTCCGCCTGCACTGGAAGAACGCGCCGGCGAATTGCTCGGCGCCTTGTTCGAGGAAGCACGCACGCTCGCGCGCCAGACCTTGCAGGCCGAGCGCGACGAAATCGAAGTGGGTCGTCAGGACGCCGATCAGGCGTTGCGCGATGCCGAAGCCCGTCGCCTGGCCGCGGACGAATTACTTCAGCGCAGCGAAACTCGCACCGAAGCCGCGTGGGCCCGCGTGCGCGAGCTCGAAAATCAGCTCGCGGCCTCGTCAGCGCATGGCGCTTCGCATGAGGACAATTTGCAGGCGACGGTGCGTCGCCTCGAAGCGGACAACGACTCGCTGCAAAAACGGCTCGAAGCCGAGCAGACGACCAATGCCGGTTTGCGCGACCGGATCGACGGTCTGCACGAAGAAATGCGCCGCAGCACCGAGCACTACGCGCAGCAGATCAAGGACGCGCTCGCCGAAGCCGAGCGTCGCGTAAAACCGATGCTGGTGGAACTCGATGCGCTGCGTACGATGTCGTCGACATGGCAGTCGGCCCAGCGCGAAGCCAGCAAGAAAGAATTCGAGTTCATCCAGCAACTGGCCACGGCGAAGGCCCGCGCGGACCGGCTCGACGTGGTGTTGCGCGAACGTTCGGACGAAGTGGATGCGCTGACGAGCCAGCTTGCGCAACTGCGCTCGCAGCAAGGTGTCGATGGTTCGGTGGCGCAGGTGTTGTGTGCGCTGGCCACGTCCGGCCGGCTGGGCGAGGAAGAATTGGCGGCGCTCGGCACGCGGGTGGACGGCCATGTCGCCCTCCCCTCTCGTTGCCCGGGTTGCGAAGAGGGCGAGCCGGAGCTGTCCCAGGTCGATGGCCGCTTTGAATTGTCGTGCCCCGAGTGCGATTACACGTCGGGTCTCGGGGCATCACGCCTGGAAGCCGTCGCGCGATTTTCCGCAGGCAAGCGTGATCCCCACGCCAGCCACGATCTCACGCGGTGAGCTTTTACAGGATCCGCCGCGCGAGTCGGGTGTGAGTCTTTACGGGAGCCGCGAAGCCGCGGCCCATTGAAATAGCGGCACTTTCAGGCGTCGCCCGACGCGCTGGCTTTCTGCTCTGGATGCGCCGTTTCATTGTCTGCCGAAGCGATGGCCTGTGCCGTCGCCGCGCGCTCGGCCCACACGCGCCAGGCGCGATGCAGGCGTCCCGACGAAATCGGCTGCATGAAGCCGAGCCATTGCCCTACCTGATCCGGATCGACGCCGCGTTCGAACAGATCCGCCGCAAAACTGTTGCGCAGGGTCTGCGGACTCGCGCGCTCGGCGCGCGTGCTGGCGATGCCGGCCGCTTCCATTTGCGCGTCGATCGCACGCAACACCGTGGCCTTGTGCATCGGCCGCCCATTCGGCGAGCCGGGAAAGACCAGTTTGCCAGGCAGTTGCGCGAGCCGCCGTGCCTCGAGCCACGCGCCCATCACGTCGACCGCGAACGGCGCGAGCCGCGTGCTGTGCGTGAGCGCCGGATTGTCAGCTTCGATCGTGAGCCATTCCGAACCGATCGAGGTTGCGTCGAGCGTGAGCGAAATCGCGTCGCCGGTTTTCAGGCCGCCGCCCAGAAACACGGCGACGAGTGCGCGGTCGCGCCGTTCGCGCCAGCGCTTGGCCGCCGAGTGCTCCGTAAGCGGGGCGAACAACTGGCCGATGACGGCAGCACGTTCCGCCGCGGTCAAAAAACCCGTGGGGTCGTTTTCACGCGCGTTGCGCCAGGCGGCTTCACCGTCCTGGGCGATGAAGCGTGCCGGATTGGCCGATGCCAGTTCGATCTGGCGAACATGATCGAGCACGCGCTCGATGAGCCGAAGGTAGCGCAGACGCTGCGGCTTTTTCACGTCGAGCCCGGCGACGAATTCGGAGATCGTGCCGGTCTCGACCGACAGAATGGTTTGGCGCTTGAGCGTGAGCCATTCGAGAAAGCGCCCCCATTGCACACGATAGATATCGGCGGATGAGCGGCGAAGATCTTGCGAAACTAACCAGGCGTCGAACGCCGCGACAGGATCGTTCTGCCAGTCGGCGCGTCGCTGGTCGAAGAGGTCGCGGGGTTGAGAAGTCATCGCTGTCATTCCGTTAGTTGCATTACTGCTGCGATTGTAGCGAAGTTGAGAAAAGGTGTGCCGAAGACGGTGCGTGCGCGGTAACGTGCGGCGGCATTGGGAGCCGACGCGATCCGAAAACCGCGATCAGCCGCCCCAGGCGCGCGTGCGCCGGACCGCTTCGCGGCGACGGTTTTCGCGCTGAGTTTGCTCGGCCGTTTGCGCGGCCTGTTCGTAAGCGGACACGGCGAAGGCGAACACCGCCGGAAGTGCATTGGAATGACCGAAGTCGACAGTGTCGTCGGTTTCGGGATAGGCGAGGTCGCCGGGACGCTGGAACAGCCCGAGCATGATCGCGTCGTGACGGCTGGCGAAACCGAGGTCCGCGAGCGCCTCCGCCTCGATCGCGTGCAGCAGGCGCCAGGTAAGCGGCACCTGCTGGCCGATGTAGCGTTGCGCGATGTTGCGCACGATGTGCTCCAGGTCGCGCGCGGCCGACTGAAAGCGTAAGGCGGCGAGTGCCTGGTCGTTCGGGGTGGGCGAAAGGTCCATGACGGCTCCGGTCATTCTTTTACTGTATAAATATACAGTACCGAAGCCGATCTTGCAGCCTGTCCGTATGGCCAGGTGCCGGAATCGGGCCGGAACGATCCGGCCCGCCGGCCTAGCCGTGAATCACCACCAGCAGCGCACGCGCCTCGCCTTTCCCCACGTTGTGGATCGCGTGGGGCTGATCGGCGATGTAGCGCGCCGTGTCGGCCGCTTTCAGACGTCGGCGCTCGCCCGCCGATTCCACGTCGATACTGCCCTGCAGCACAGTGAGATGCTCGCGCGTGCCAGGCTCGTGCGCGTTCGACACGAGCGAGCCGCCCGGCTTGAGCGTCAGCTCGTACCACTCGAAATGTCCCGCCAGCTCGATCGGGCCCCAGACACGCAGCTGATAACCCGCGTCGTGACCGAGCAGCGTCGGGATGTCGTGCGGACCGGCCACGCTGATCGCATCCGGCGCCTTGGGCGCGGCGAACAGCGAGTCAAGCTTCACGCCGAGCGCGTTAGTCAGACGCCAGGCCACGGCGATGGTCGGGTTCGCCTTGTCGCGCTCGATTTCCGATAGCATGGATTTCGACACGCCCGCCGCGCGCGAGAGTTCGTCCAGTGTCATCTTGCGCTCCGCGCGCAGCCGCTGGATCTGCTCGCCGACGCGCGGCGGCGCGGCCGGCGAGCTCACGGGAAGCGGCGCATCCACCGCGGACGTCGCTGTTTTGGAGCGGGATTTGCGCGTGCCGGTGCCGCCGGCTTTCGCGCCGGTGTCGGCGCCACTGCTTGCCATACGCTGCCTCATCGATTAGAGTTGTTCGGTATATCGAACTTGAGTTCGAAAAAACGAAAATATTCGCTCAGAGCTGACGGCGACTATAACAGCCGCGGCTCCCCCTGTCTGGAGCACGATGCCATGGCCACACCCTATCTCGACCACCTGCGCGCGACGCTCGACCAGATCCGCGCCGACGGCTTCTACAAAAGCGAGCGCGTGATCGCCACGCCGCAATCGTCGGCGATCGGACTGGCCGACGGCAGCGAGGTGCTGAACTTCTGCGCCAACAATTATCTGGGCCTCGCGAACGACCCGCGTCTGATCGCGGCCGCGAAGGACGGACTCGATCGCGACGGTTTCGGCATGGCGTCGGTGCGCTTCATCTGCGGCACGCAAACGGTGCACAAGCAGCTCGAAAGCGCGCTCGCCGCATTCCTGCAAACCGACGACTGCATTCTCTATTCGAGCTGTTTCGACGCCAACGGCGGCCTGTTCGAAACGCTGCTCGGCGATGAAGACGCGATCATCAGCGACGAACTCAATCACGCGAGCATCATCGACGGCGTGCGGCTGTCGAAGGCGCGCCGCTATCGCTACAAGAACAACGATCTCGCCGATCTCGAAGCGAAGCTGCGCGAGGCGGACGAAGCGGGCGCGCGCTACAAGCTGATCGCGACCGACGGCGTGTTCTCGATGGACGGCATCATCGCGAACCTCAAGGGCATCTGCGATCTCGCCGATCGCTACCAGGCGCTCGTGATGGTCGACGACTCGCACGCCGTGGGCTTCATCGGCGAACACGGCCGCGGCACGCCCGAACATTGTGGTGTCGCGCAACGCGTGGACATCATCACCGGCACGCTGGGCAAGGCGCTCGGCGGCGCATCGGGCGGCTATGTGGCGGCGAAGCAACCCGTGATCGATCTGCTGCGCCAGCGCTCGCGTCCGTATCTGTTTTCGAACACGCTCACGCCGAGCATCGCTGCGGCTTCGCTCGCCGTGCTCGATCTGATCGCGAGCGACGAGGGCGCGCAACTGCGCCGCCGCGTGCAGGAAAACGGCGCGCATTTCCGCCGTGAAATGAGTGCACTCGGCTTCACGCTCGTGCCGGGCGAACATCCGATCATTCCCGTGATGCTCGGCGATGCGCAGGTCGCGTCGAAGATGGCCGACGCGCTATTGCAAGAAGGCGTCTACGTGATCGGCTTTTCGTATCCGGTGGTGCCGAAGGGACGCGCGCGCATTCGCACGCAGATGAGCGCGGCGCATACGCCCGAACAGATTCAGCGCGCCGTCGGCGCATTTGCACGCGTAGGCAAGCAGCTTGGCGTGATTCAGAAGGAAAACGAACCATCATGAAAGCGCTTGCCAAACTCGAACGCGCGCCCGGCCTCACGCTCACACGTGTGAAAAAACCCGAAGTCGGCCACAACGACGTGATGATCAAGATTCGCAAGACGGCGATCTGCGGCACTGACATTCATATCTGGAAGTGGGACGACTGGGCGCAGAAAACCATTCCGGTGCCGATGCACGTGGGTCACGAATACGTCGGCGAAATTGTCGAAATGGGCCAGGAAGTACGTGGCTTTGCGATTGGCGACCGCGTCTCGGGCGAAGGCCACATCACCTGCGGATTCTGTCGCAACTGTCGCGCGGGGCGTCGCCATCTGTGCCGCAACACCACGGGCGTGGGCGTGAACCGCGAGGGCGCGTTCGCCGAATATCTGGTGATTCCGGCCTTCAACGCGTTCAAGATTCCGCCTGAAATTTCCGACGATCTCGCCGCGATCTTCGATCCGTTCGGCAATGCCACGCACACGGCGTTGTCGTTCAATCTGGTCGGCGAGGATGTGCTGATCACGGGCGCGGGGCCGATCGGCATCATGGCCGTGGCGATTGCGAAGCACGTGGGCGCGCGCAATGTCGTGATCACCGACGTCAACGACTACCGGCTCGAACTCGCGCGCAAGATGGGCGCGACGCGCGCGGTGAACGTGTCGCGCGAATCGCTGCGCGACGTGATGGCCGACCTGCACATGACCGAGGGCTTCGACGTGGGCCTCGAAATGTCGGGCGTACCGAGCGCCTTCACGGCGCTGCTCGAAGCGATGAACCACGGCGGCAAGGTCGCGCTGCTTGGCATTCCGCCCGCGCAGACCGCGATCGACTGGAATCAGGTCATCTTCAAAGGCCTTGAAATCAAGGGTATTTATGGCCGCGAGATGTTCGAGACCTGGTACAAGATGGTCGCGATGCTGCAGAGCGGTCTGGATCTGTCGCCGATCATCACGCACCGCTTCAGCGTGGACGACTACGAGAAAGGCTTCGCCGCCATGCTCTCGGGCGAAAGCGGCAAAGTGATTCTCGACTGGTCGCAGGCCGCGGCCTGAGCCACTGCGATTATTGCGAGGCGGGTTCGGCGGGGTGCGCGGCTTGCGCCTGCTGTTCGAATTCCGCCTCGATACGCACGTCGACGTCGTCGCCCACTGCCGGATACCACGTCGACAAACCGAACTTCGCGCGGCTGAACGCGCCGTGTGCGGAGAAGCCGATCGTCGGCTGCTTCGTGAGCGGATTCGGTGCGTAGCCGTTGAACACCACGTCGAGCGTGACCGGTTGCGTCACGCCGCGTATCGTCAGATTCCCCGTGAGTTTGCCCGCAGGCTTGCCGTTCACGTCGGCGCCGCGCACGAAGCGCGTGCTCGCGAAGCGGATCTGCGGATGTTGCGCCGCGTCGAGCATCTGCGAGCCGGTGACCATGCGGTCGAGCACCGGCACGTTGGTGTCGAGACTCGCGGCGTCGATCGAGACATGCACCGCAGCATCGTCGAGCCCGTTCGCGCGCCAGTCGAGCGTCGCGCTCGCGCGGTCGAAGCGCATCACGAAACGCGTGTAGTGCAGATGATCGACGTCGAACACGACGCTCCAGTGATGCGCGTCGAGCGTGTAGGCGCCCGCCGGCACGGCGGTTTCGCTCGCGCTCACGCTGTGCGTCACCACGCGCAGCGGCGTGCAGGCGAGCAGCGCGCATGTGGCGGCCGACGCGGCGGCGAACGCAACAATCGAACGTCGATTCATGATGTCTCCAGTGACTGGCGATTCGCGTGACAGTGCGCGTGCAATGCGCGTTACTTCAATACGCGTTCTTTCACTACGTTTGGCGGCGCGAGAAGCTTCCGTCGGTCCACCATTTTTCCATATTGCGCGGCCGCGTGTGAAAACCTGCTTGACGAGGGAGAATGATCGTTCTACTCTACGCGTCATGGAGAACGGTCGTTCTCCGGAAATCGCGGATATTCCCGCCGTTAGCCAGAAGCAGCCACGCCATGAACACCACCACCGATCACGCCCCCAGCACCGACGTCCGCGAGCGCCTGCTCGAAGCCGCCGAGGCGTTGATCTACGCGGGCGGCATCCACGCCACGGGCGTCGATGCGATCGTGCGTGCGGCGGGCGCTGCGCGCAAGAGTTTCTACACCTATTTCGATTCGAAGGACGCGCTCGTGGCCGCCGCGCTCGAACGCCGCGACGAGCGCTGGATGCGCTGGTTCATCGACGGCACGCTCAAGCGCGGACGCACGCCGCGTACGCGGCTGCTGGCCATGTTCGACGTACTGCGCGAATGGTTCGCGTCGGAAGATTTTCACGGCTGCGCGTTTCTGAACGCTGCGGGTGAGATCGCTTCGCCGGACGATCCGATCCGGCGCGTCTCGCGCGAGCACAAAGCGCGCCTGCTCGCTTTCGTGCGCGAACAGAGCGATGAATGGGCCGCCGCCGCGGGCGCGGACCGTCGCGTGGCGGCGCGGCTCGCGCGTCAATGGCTGATCCTGATCGACGGCGCGATCGGCGTGGCGCTCGTCAGCGGCGAAGCCGACGCGGCGCTCGACGCCCGCGCCGCCGCCCAGGTGATGCTCGACGCGCTCGCGCCGTAAGCCGACGCCGCTTTCCACCGGCTCATCCCACAAGTTTTCGCGGACGCCAACCCGGCGCGCCGCCCGTTCCCAGGAGTCCGAACATGAGTGATCCCGTCCAGAGCACCGCCGAAGTCCGTCCGCCGCTGCCGCCGTTCACGCGCGAAACCGCCATCCAGAAGGTGCGCGGCGCGGAAGACGGCTGGAATTCGCGCGATCCGCAGCGCGTTTCGCTGGCCTATACGCCGCAAAGCGTGTGGCGCAATCGCGCGGAATTCGTCACGGGGCGCGAGGCCATCGTCGGTTTTCTCGCGCGCAAGTGGGCGCGCGAGCTCGACTATCGGCTCATCAAGGAACTGTGGGCGTACACCGAGAATCGCATCGCGGTGCGTTTTGCCTACGAATGGCACGACGATTCGGGCAACTGGTTCCGCTCGTACGGCAACGAGAACTGGGAGTTCGACGAGCACGGCCTGATGGCGCGCCGCTTCGCGTGCATCAACGATCTGCCGATCCGCGAGGCCGACCGTCTCTATCACTGGCCGCTCGGCCGCCGTCCCGACGATCATCCGGGCCTGAGCGAACTCGGGCTCTGAGCCGCGCGTTATCCGCTGTTCTTCGCGTTCATCGGCACGTTCATCGGCGCGACTCATCGGGCTGGCATGATGGCTCGCGCCGCCGCGTGTCGTCGGCGAACAGGCGATACGGCAGGTCGGCCGCAAGACGCGATCCGAGCGTGTGCTCGACAGAGCCGATAGGCGTGCGCAGCGCCTTGCGGTACAGTTTGCCGTCGCCATCGAAGAACAAGACAGCGAGCGCGCGGACCATGCGATCCGCCGCGAGCGAGGACGGAGAATCCATGCGGTTTGGGCAAGCGCGCAATGGCATCACAGGGACGAGCGGCATCACAGCAACCGATACGCGCAAGCGCACCAGGCCGCTTCGACGGCAGGTCGCGGCATGGCTGCTGTTCGCATTCGGCGCCGTGTTCGGCACACTTGGCACATTCGGCGCGGCAAGCAGCGCGCGCGCGGCCGACTGGTGCGGCGCGGGGCTCTGGGTCGACGCCATGGTCGGCTCGTATCACATCCATCCCGACAAAGACTTCGAGCAGTTCAATCCGGGTCTCGGCATCGAATGCTGGCCGAGCGATACCTGGGCGCTCACAGCGGGCGGTTTCCGCAACTCGCTGCGTCGGCCGTCGTGGTACGGCGGCGCGGTCTGGGCGCCCGAATTCCTGCATTGGGGCTTCGTGCGGCTCGCGGCGATGGGCGGCATCATCTCCGGCTACAACTACGGCAACTGGGGGCTCGGGCGTAACCACACAGTCGGTCCGGTCGTCGCGCCGATCGTGATGGTCGCGTACAAGCGCGTGGGTGTGAACTTCATCGTCATTCCGCCGATTCCTTCCGACGACCTGCCGTTTACGGTCGGGTTTCAGTTGCGGTTCAAGTTCTAGTGCGCGTGTCGCGATTCGTGAAAGCCGCGATGAAGCCGCGATGCCGGACGGACCGGTGAATCTGCGTCGCGGGTGATCCATCCGGTCGGTGTACGCTCACCGACCGCCGTCCGTTTCGCCGCCATGCAAGACCAAGGTGAGCGTATTCAGGAGCGACAGCGCGGAATATACGGCGTCGCGACGCGACGCGAATACTACTGGGGTTTGAAAGACACGCGCTTGCGCGAGCCGCGCCAGTATTTCGCGCTCATGCAGGCCGTCCAGTAAAGCTCGATCGCGTCGTCGGGGGCGAGCGGCAGATTGCGCAGCAAGTCGAGAATCTGCGCCAGCGTGATTTCGTCGCCGTCGCCGAGTTCAACGAGCCAGCGCAGTTCCGAACTCGCGGCGCTCCAGTAGCAGACGCCGCATTCGCCGAGGCCGCCGTCGCCCTGCAACACGAGGTTGTGCGTCGCGCTTTCTTCGGGCGTGACATTCAGCGGTGGCTTCGGCAGGTCGAGATCGCCGCTTCCGTCGTAGGCGTCGCTCTGTTCGAATGTCCAGTAGATGATCCGCGCCGATTCGATATCGTTGGCGATGCCCGCGCGGGTGACGTGGCCGTAGATATAGGCGTCAGCGACCTGGCCGGACATCGTGCAGCCGAACTCGCCGACGGTCACGATGTCGATCGGCGCGTCGGCGGCTGGCGGAAGCGGGCCCTTGTCGAGGCCGCCATGGCCGCGCACATAAACTCGATGAATCGTCATGATCCGTCTCCAAAGGCGGTAAAAAAGCCCTGCTACGCGCCACGTACGCAGGGCAAAGGACGCGTTCCGCAGCAGGCGTCGGGCGTTGCCGGCCGCGGAACGAGGGAAGTCAGCGATTCTGGAAGCTTTGCAGCACGGTGAGCAGGCTCGTCAGGTTGTCGGCGATGCCGGCCTGCGAGACCTTTTCGGTGGCGGCCGCGCCGGCCATCGTGTTCATGCTGTAGATCTGCATCACGCCTTGATTCGCAGCGGCCTGCGCGAGCGTGTTCTGTTGCTGCTGCGCCGACACCGCGTTCTCGAACAGAATGCCGGTCGAGTGCGCCATGGTCTGGTAAATCGAGCCCATCGCCATGGCGGGCGCTTCGCCGAGCACCTTCACGTTCGATTGCGTAACGGCGTCGGTGATCTGGTTATTCACGGAAGTCGGAAAGGTCATTTGAGTTCTCCTTTGAGACAGCGGCCGCGCGCGCTCTGCACGCGCTCAGCGCGCGATCAGCGGTTCTGGAAGGCCTGCATCGTGGCGAGCAGGCTGGTCAGGTTGTCGGAAACGCCGCCCTGGCTCACCTTTTCGGTGCTGGCGGCGTCGGCCATCGTGTCGACGCTGTAGATCTGCATGACGCCCATGTTCGCGCCGGCTTGCGCGAGCGTGTTTTGCTGCTGCTGCGCCGAGACCGTGTTCTCGTACAGAATGCCGGTCGAGTGCGCGAGGCTCTGGAACAGCGAGCCGAGCGCGAGCGCGGGTGCCTGCGCGAGCACGTTGACGTTCGCCTGCGTGACGGCGTCGGTGATCTGCGAGTTGACGGCGGTGGTGTAGGCCATGGTTCAGCTCCGGTGTCGAGGCAGTCGATCAGCGGCGGAACGATTGCAACACGGTGAGCAGGCTCGTCAGGTTGTCGGCGACGCCGCCCTGGGCGACTTTCTCCGTGCCCGCGGCGCCGGCCATCGTATCCATGCTGTAGATCTGCATGACGCCCATGTTCGAGGCGGCCTGCGTGAGCGTGTTCTGTTGCTGCTGCGCCGAGACCGAGTTCTCGAACAGGATGCCCGTCGAGTGCGCCATCGTCTGGTACAGCGAGCCGATGGCCATCGCCGGCGATTCGCCGAGCACCTTGACGTTCGATTGCGTGACGGCGTCCGTGATCTGGTCGTTGACAGAGGTCGGGAAAGACATGGTGTTGCTCCTTGAGGTTGAAGTGTGGATGCACGGCGCCGACGGGCGGCAGCGTTGCGCGTCGCGCCGTGCTACTGCATGGACGAGCCGCCGGACGGCTCGTGAACACCGCTTGCCTGCTCGGTCTGGGTGTTTTGCGTCGCTGCGCCAGCGTTCGTCGTGCTGCCTGCAGCGGGATTGCCCGCGTGGTTCGGCACGGCGGGAGCGTTCGCGCCGCCGTTGTCGAGACCGCCGTTGTTGCCGGGCGCGGCCTTCGCCGCTTCCTGCGCGTTGATTCGCTGGATCAGGTCCTGCAACTGCGTGACGAGCGGCCCGAATTGCTGGTTGAAGCACTGCTCGACTTCCTGTTTCGCGAGGCCGGCCAGATGCGCGGCGATCTGCGTGAGCGCAAGCTGGTTGCCGGGCTGCAATTGCGCGAGTTCGGGATTGAGCGCCGCGGGCCGCAGATCGGAGAGCGTCTTGCAGTGCTCGAGCAGCGCGAGAATCGCCTGTTCCTCTCTGTCCTGGACTTCGAGCGCCTGAGCGGAGCTGGTCTGGATCGTCTCGAGGAGGGTGCGCATGCCGGACGCCGCCTGCGCCTGTCCCTGACCGATGGCGGCCTGCACCTGACGACGCGCCTGCTCGACGGCGTCGAGCGACTGCGTCGCGGACGGCGTCGCTGCCTGGCCCTGGAAGCCTTGCTGGAGCCGCAGCAAGGTGGCTTCTTCCTGGGCTTCGAGCGAGCGGTTCAGATACTGCTCGGCGATCTGGCGCAGCGCGGGGTTGAGCGCGGCATCAGCCATGACTCGCGTCCTGCGCGTGGCCGCCGACGAACGGCTCGAGCGCGTTGCGCACCGACAGCAGCGCGTGCAGCACGCCGAGGTATTTGTTGTCGTCGTGACCGGCCGAAGCGTTGAGGATCGCTTCGCCCCATTGGGCCAGATGGCTGCCGAGCAGTTTCGTGGCGACGTCGTGGATCTGGTTCAGGTCGTTCTGCATGATGAATTCTCCGGGAGTGAACGTGACGGGACAGACGCGAAACGCGCACGCCTGTCGTGGTCAGGACGCTGCGTGCGCGCCGGTTGTGAACGCTCAGCTTGCGGGTGGCGTCAGAAACAGCGCCTGTTCGGCCTGACGTCGCTTGAGCAGGCCCGTCAGTTCCCGGCCGCCGGCGCGGTCCCAGCGTGGGAACTGGTTGGCGGCGGCCGTGAAGTCGCCGCGGTTCAGGCAGCGCAGCAGCGTCGACTGGCGAAGATTGCCGAGCCCGAGGTTGTAGCTGAAGCTCACGAGCGCCGAAAACTGGTTCACGTTGAGCGGCACGTCTACGAGATTGCCGACGCCGCTCTCGAAGCGCGCGAGGTCGTCGCCGAGCAACTGGTTGGCGTGCGCCTGCGTGATGACGAGCCCCGGCGTGACATCGGCGCCCGTGTGTCCGTATCCGATCGTCAGCACGCCTACCACGTCGGCGTACGCGATCAGGCGCAATCCTTCGTAATGCTTGATGAGTGCGAGACCGGCGGAATTGGCTTTCATGAGGGTTCCTCGCTGAATGTGTCGATGGCGGGATCAGGCTGGATCAAGCGGGATCGGGCGCGGGAGCGTCGACGTTGGCGTCGGCGTCTGCACGAGCGCGACGCTCGTCGGGATCGTCGTCGAGCCATTGCTGAAGACAGGCTTGATAGGCGGGGCCCGCGTCGCTGAACCATTGCATCAGCGCTTCGTTTTGCGTGTCCCATTGCCGGCGCGCCGCCTGCTGGGCTTCGCCGGCGATCAGCGCGGCGTCGGCCTGGCCGCGTGCATCGAGCCATTGCGGCAACAGCGCGAAGCCTTGCTCGCGCCACTGCGCCGCCGCGAGCAGTTGTGCGTCGAGCCATTGCTTGCCGAGTTGATGGGTGGTGTGCGCGACCTGCCGTCCGAATTCGACGAGCCCGGCCGTGTCGTAGCGCTGATGCCAGGCGCGCGGCCCTTCCCACGCGTTGTCCTCGATGCGCTCGCCGACGGCCTCGCGCCAGTCGAGCACGGCCTTGAGCCATGGCTTCCATTGCGCGGCCGACGGCGGCGGGGCCGCGAATGTCGGTGCGGGCGCCCAGCGCAGAAACGCCTGCAGAAACGGCTCGGCAAGGGTGCCTGCGATCGGCCCGAACAGCGTGGCCGCGAGCGGCCCGGACGCGGGAGCCGCAGCCCCGTTCGTGGCGCACGCGCCGGTGGCGTCGGCGCGCCTGCGATGTGAAGTCGAAGGGTTCATCGTTCATCCTTTGCGTTGCGTGCGCTGAGAAGGCGTTGCACCATCGCCTCGATGGCGGACATCTGCGGAGCCGATTTGATAAAGAAGTCCGGGTGCGCGGGATCGTCGCTGGTGTAACCCCAGAAGTCCCAGCAGCCCTTCGGATTGCGCCGGTTGTCGGTGCGGATCTGCGGATAGAGCACGATGATGCGATTGCTGTCTGCGATCTGGTTGTAGCCGGTCGTCGTGAAGAAGCGATCGCCGAGACGGCTGTCCTCCTGCGTGCAGCCGTGAAAGACCACGTGCACGCGGCATGTCTGCGTGAGGCAGTCGGCGGGGATGTAGACGTGGCCCACATCGGCGAGTCCCGTGCGCCCGCCCTGGAAAAACTCGGTCTGATCGAAGTCGAGCAGCTCGCCGTTCAGCTTGGTGGCCGGTCGCGCGAGTTCGCCATATAGCTGGCGCAGGATGTCGTGCGACTGCACGAAGTTGCAGTTGTTGAGGTTGGGCGGCGCGTTGGCCGCGCAGGGCAGATCGTTGCGGTTCGCGGTGATGAGCGCGTGCCCGGCGTTGATGGTGTCGACATAGGCGATCTGCGCATCGGGGACGTCAGCGCTACGGTAGAAGGCGCGCGTCTGCGCGACGACCTTCGGCAGGACGATCTTGTCCGAGGCGCCCGTGAAGATATACAGGCGCTGGCGCTTGAGGTTCGCGACGTCGTCGATCAGGCCGTCGGCGGCGAAGCGCTGGGCGGCCTTGAATGCCGCGGCGCCGGACGGCGCGGCGCCCGGCGGCGTCATGCAGAGCGTGCTTGCGGTGATCAGAAAGCGGTCGCGGCCGCCGTTCGGATTGAGCCCCGCGCAGTAGAACGGGCCGCCCGCGACAATGCCGGCGCCCGCCACGCTCTGGGAATAGGCGACGCTGAATTGCGCCGCCATGAACGCGCCGGACGACAAGCCCGAGACCGTGACCTGACTTGCATCGGCAGCGAGGGCGGGCAACGGCGGCGCGTCCGCGGCTCGCGCGCTGCCGGCGGCCAGCAGGCCGAGTGTGGCGAATGTGGCGAGCGTGAAGCGTGTGAAGCGTGTGAGGCGTGAGAATCGGGCGGCGGCGAGGCGTCGCGACAAGCAAATCAGGGAGTCCACGGGACGTTCTCCTGTTGGGTGGGGGAAAAGCGGTGATCCGGCTTCGGGTCCTGCCGAGTCTTCCGATGCTGCTGCTGCAACTCGTTGATGCCCGACCAGCCGATGAACAGCAAATCCATTTCCGTCGCGCTGAAGGTGTAGGGCAGGCTGGCGAGCACGCCCATCGCGAGACCTTTGGCGAGCGCGACGCCGGGCGAGTCCGAGTCGACTCTCGACTGCGTGAGCGTCGTGCTGAGCGTGGTGACGACGAACAGCAACAGCGCCACGATCAGCAGGAAATGCGCTTTCTGCTCGAACGGCAGCGTTTTGGCCATGTCGAGCAACATGCTGTCCCACAGCTTGTCGACGGATACCGTGACGAGCGCGGACAGCAGATGAATCGGACTGCGGCTCAGCGAAGGCAGTCCGCCCGCGCGGGGCCCTTCTTGACGCGATGCCGGTGCGGGCGGAGACATGTCGGTCGATCCGTGAAAACGGCTAACGGGTTGCGGAAGAAGCTCGCGCGTGAAGCCGCCATGAAGCGCGGTTTTGGAGCGCGATTTTCAAGCGACCCACGCAGGCATCGAATCAAAATAATTCGGATGCCAAAATATAATCGATGGAGCGACGAGGCATCGATCGTGCCCACCCAAACCGCGCGAGCACGATCGATGCGATGGCGCTAACGCACGCGGCTGCTTACAGTCCGCCCCAGACCAGCCCGCCGCGTGGTTGTCCGGCCTGCTGCACGAGCTGCGCGAGATTGCGCGCGATGGTGTCCGCATACGCGTCGATGGCGTCCTGCACGCTGCGGCTTTGCGCGCCGGTCGGAATTTCCGCCGTCAGCGAAATCGGTGCGTCCGGCAATTTGCTCGCGTAGAAGATGCGGTAGTCGCCTTCGGGTTTCATGCTGAAGCGGAACAACGCGCCGTGCTCGGTTTGCGCGGCGGGCGGCATGCTGCAAATGTCGCGCCGCGCGTTCGCGTAGAACGAGTTGTCGGCGGGCACGACGATGGTCTTGTGCGCCGACGGCAGCATCAGGCGCTGGACGGCCCACATCTGCCAGCCGGAGGGCAGGCTGCTCGCTTCGTCGCCGTCGTTCAGACCGATCGCGAGGATGTCGCGCTCGGCGGGCGGTCTGCCGATGATGCTGTCCGCGAAGATGGGCGCTTCGATCGGCATGTTGCTCATGCAGCCGCCATCCGTGTAGAGGAAGTCGCGCAGCGACGGCGACGGCCCGAGCGGTGTCGGCGCGAACAGCAGCGGAAAGGCGCCGCTCGCCTGCGCGGCCGCGAGCAGGCAGACGCCTTCGTGACGCACGAACGCCTTATGGACGGGATTGCGATCGGTCGACCACGTTCCCGGCGGCAACAGCGTCGACACATAGTTCAGCGAGCCGAAGGTCTCGGCGAGCGCCTCGCTGTCGACCTGCGCCGGATAGAGCCGTGTGAGCGTGACGCTCAGATGCTTCCAGCCGGCGTCGATGCCCGCGTCGCGCAGCAGGGTGACGATGCGGTGATGCGTGCCGACGAGATAGCAGCCGAAGCGCCGCAGATCGCGCAGGCCGGTGGCGAGCGCGGCGCGCAGCGCGGCGATGTGCGGGCCGCCCGGGTCGACGTCGTAGTCCCAGAAGCAGCCCATGCCGCGCCCATGCAGCTCGTTCAGGTAATAGCGTTCGCCGTCGAGCGCGAGGTAGCTGTCGCCTTCGTCGTCGAGGTCGATTTGCTCGACGATGCGGCGCATCAGTTGCAGCAGCGCGGTTTCGGCCCAGATCATCAGCACCGAGGGAATCGCCGAGCCGTCGAGCTTGTCGGCCGCGTAGTCGACAACGGTCGACGCGCGGCTCAGGGCGATGCGCTTTTCGCTGCGATTCGCGAACGATTTGGTCGCGAAGGGCAGCGCTTCGCTGATGGTCGGCGAAAGACGTGCGATCGCTTCGGGCGTGCCGCCGAGCGCGAGGATGAAGCCGGTCAGCGCGCCCGCGCTCGCGCCCGCCACGTGGGGCACGGCGCGCAGATCGATCTGGCGGTCGCGATGCAGTTTCTGGAGCGCCTTGGGGTAGACCACGCCTTTGGCGCCGCCGCCGCCGAGCACGAGCGAATGTAGGTCGAGCATGTCGTTCTCCTGTTGATGGAATGGGTCGGCTAGCCGCCCTTGCGGTCCAGCAGCGACTGATACTTGTTGATGCTCTGGTCGATCTTTTCGAGCGCGAAATGCGCGGATTCGCCTTCGATGGCGCCTGCGGCCGCCGCGACGGCCGCCGCCGTGCCGACCAGCAGATCGGTGATCAGCACGCCGAGCGCATCCTCGGCCGCGCCCTTGATGTCTTCCTGGAGCAGCTTCTCGGTCATGTTCTTGAGCAGCACGCTCTTGCTGGCGAGCGCGAGCTTGCTCGCACCGTCGAAGTAGTTCGCGGCCGACTGCGCGACGAGTCCGCTCGCCTGGCTGATCATCATGTTCGGACCGGCGGCGATCTGGCTGCTCGCGTAGGCGGTCGTCTCGGCGTTGGTCAACTGGACCGCCTGCACGATCTGACTGTTGAGCGCGTCGGTGGCGGGCGCAGCGGCCGCGCCGCCTTGCATCTGCGCGGTGAAGCCCGCAAGCGGACTCGCGGGCGGGCTCGCCGGGGTGGCCGGTGCCGTGGACGGGCCGGCGGTCGCCGCGCCGCCGTTTGCCGTGCCGGTGGCGCTTTGACTCGCGGCGGTCGCGCCGGCGTTGTCCGCGCCTGACGTCGCGCCAGCCTCAGGTGATGAGGCCGACGATGAGGGCGACGCCGCAGCGGGCGGCGGTGTGGGCGGCGCGGCGCTGGCGGCGCTCGCGGCGGACTTGCCGCCAAAGAGGTCCTTGAGGCTCATGGTTCAGGTCTCCGCACGCGCGTCAGCTCTTGTCGCCGACGGCGAGAATCATCGTCACGGCCTTGGAAATCACGGCGCTGGAAATCTGGTTCAGCGCCTGCTGGCTGTGCACGGCGTTCTGCAACGACAGGCCCGCCGAATGACTGGCGAACTGATAGAGCGAAGCGAGCGCCTGGGCCGGGGCTTCGGCCACGACCTTGACGTTGGTTTGGGTGACGGCGTCGGTGATCTGGCCGTTGACGGCGGTGTTGTCTGCCATGACGACTCCTTAAGTACGGCATGGGGGTGGCGGAAAGCGCGAGGCGACTGGCATCGCGCTGCGTGGTTTGCCTGAATACGGACGCATCGCCGGCGTGCTTGTGAAGGCTGCGAAGCCGGCCGGCGACGCGCATGCGCGTCGCGCCTAGTCGAGCTTCTGGCGCAGCTTTTTGCGCAGCAGTTCGACGCGCTTGCGTGCGAGCGCCTCGCTGATGCCGAGCGTGTCGGCGATTTGCGGATACGGCAGTTCATCCTCGAATTTCAGGGCGAACAGCGTGCGTTGCGCGGGCGCGAGTTCGGCGACGGCCGCCTCCATGCGCGCGAGTTGCTGCTTGAGCGCGAGTTGCTGATCGATGGGCAGCGCGCGATCGGCGACGGCAATGCACTGCTCGTCTTCCCATTCGGCGCCGTGCTCGATCACGCGATCCTCGCGGCCGCGTCGGCGCGCATGATCGAGAAAGGCATGGTTGAGCGCGAGAAAGAAAAAGCCCGCGAGGTTCTTCACGCGATCCGGGGAGCGCTGCATGTAGAGATGGACTTTCAGCGCGGTGTCGGAGAGCAGATCGTCGGCGCGCGAGGGATCGCCCTTGCATAGCAGACGCGCGCGTCGGCGCAACTTGCCTTGCACATCTCTCCAGGTGCAATCGAATTGCTCGCGGTAGGCCGTGGTCTCGTCGCCGCCACAAGTTGTGATGTTCATTCTGCGTCCTCCGTGGGTGGAATCAGCAGGATCCGGCCAATCGTGTGAAGAAAGCAGTCGCGTACGTAACAACGCGCGCGATGCCCATGCAGCGTGCTTCATCCGGCCGTGGCGATATGGCGAAGGCGCTCCGGATTTTCGATGCACAGCATGTGTGCCTGCGGTCGGATCAGCCCTTCGCGCTGCCAGCGTTGCAGCAGCGAATTCAGGCGCGGCCGGCTCACGTTGAGCATCGCGGCCATGATGCTTTGATTGCCAGGCAGACGGACTTCGTGTCGCTCGCCGTCGCCCATGCGCGTGAGCAGATGGCGCGCGAGCCGCGCTTCGAGCCGGTACAGGCAGGCCGATTCCACGAAGTCGCTCAGTTGCTCGAGGCGATTGCAGAGCAGTTGCTGGACGCGCAGCATGAAGAGCGGATTGGCCTGCAACACGGCGAAATGCGCTTCGTGCAGCAGCGAGATCTCGCAGTCGGGACTCAGTTGCGCATTGAAGCTGCGGCGACGCGGATGCAGCAGCGCACTCTCGCCGACAAGCCCGCCCGCGAGCGTGTAGTCGAGGATGATTTCGCGCCCGCCCGGCTCGTGCAGCGTGTGATAGATGTGTCCGCGATGCACGAAGGCGACGAAATTCTCCGTATCGCCCTTGAAGAACAACAGCCGGCTGCGTTGAGCGGGCCAGGGCGTGAGGCGTTCGTCGATATGCTGCACGAGTGATTCGGGCAGCCCCTGTAGCAACGCGAATGAGCGAACCCCGTAATGGTCTTTGGCGGCTGGCATGACGTCCTTGCCTTTCTTGATGTGGTGTGGCGACTCACTGGCGGAAACGTCCTGCCATGCCGGATGTGAAGCGCAGGCCCCTTTACCCTGTCAATGTTGATAGCTGCGCTCGCCCGCGCCGCGCCTGCGCGCGACACGTGTCGCACGTGCGGAACGTGTGCGATGAGCGGATGATGCGGAGCGCATTGCATCGCGCATAGGCCGACCGCCGCGAGGCGAGCGTCATGCGGGATGCGTAATATGCCTTGTTTCAGGGCAGGATTCGAGAAATCGCCCGCCGCGCGAGAGAAAGGGCGGCGAAAGAATCGGTCGAATGCGGTAGCGAAGTTTGCGATCGCGAAAGGAAGCGCGATGCGTCGGC
Organism: Paraburkholderia tropica; assembly: GCF_900109265.1. Classification (GTDB taxonomy): domain Bacteria; phylum Pseudomonadota; class Gammaproteobacteria; order Burkholderiales; family Burkholderiaceae; genus Paraburkholderia; species Paraburkholderia tropica. The sequence goes on along the minus strand of NZ_FNZM01000001.1, from coordinate 228,122 downwards.
TTACCGAAACGCGAGACCGGGTATCGAATCGATTGACTTCAAATTAATTTGCATTCCAGATTAAATTGCCGGGCGATATCTGGGTGAAGAATCACAACGCATTTGCCGGCCGTCGTCGCGACGGAAAATCGCGCGCATTGCGCATTCAAACATTGCGCATCGCCAATTCGTCGCTCGCCGATTTCGAGTCGCGCAGCGTCCCGCAAACTCTCACCTTCGATCGCCTGGTCGCGCCTCCTGACATTTCTGCCAGGTTCGCGTCAGGGGCGGGCCACGTCTGCGCCATAAGATACGGGCTCCGCGCGCGGGCAACGCGCCTGCATTCGACGCGCGCGGAACGAACCTGAGGTGAATAATGAAGAAGTGGATCAGCATTCTGATCGCCGCGAGCGCATTCGGCGCGGCGGCGCCCACCATGGCCGCGGACGATCCCGCGACCGTCTGGCTGCCCGCCACGGCAGCCGCGCGATTCCAGAGCGCGAGCGCGATCGTCGAAGGCGCGAGCGGCGCGAACGTCAAGTCGACGCTTTACGTCTTCATGGACCCGAACTGTATTTTCTGTCACCTGGTGTGGAAGGCGCTGCAACCGTATGAAGCGGCGGGCCTGCAGGTGCACTGGATTCCGATGGGCTTCCTCAAGCCCGATTCGCCGGGCAAGGCGGCTGCGCTATTGCAGGCGAAAGACCGCGCGGCGCTCCTGAAGGTGCTGGAAACGCGCTACAACGAGAAGGACGAATCGGGCGGCATCGCGCCGCTCGCCACCATTCCCGCCGCGGCGAAAGCGCAACTCGACAGCAATATGCAGTTGTTCCAGGACCTCGGTTTTCAGGGCACGCCGTCGATCATCTACCAAGGTTCGGGCGGCCGCTGGGCCGACTATGACGGCGTGCCGAAGCTGAGCGCGCTGCCGGGCCTGCTCAATCTGCCCGAGCAGCCGATCACGGATCCGGAGTTGCAGAAGTATCGGTGAGACGTTCCAGGAGATGCGCGTCGAGGGTGAGACGCGGCGCGCATCGCCGCTTCACCGCACGCAGGCAAAAAGCGCTGAAGGTGAGGAATTCCAGGCGATCAACCATCAAGGTGAGTCGCCTGGCATGACGATCTATCACCCGAAGCACTCGGAATCACCTGGAATGACCCGAAACGGTCGGCCACGCGCTTCAAAAACGCAAAAGGTGAGGAATTCCAGGAGTCAGAGGCCGTATTTTCCGGTGAGCGCGCGATGCAACCCGCGCTTCACCCCGTCCACTCTCCCGAAAACCCTCACCTTGATCGCGACGCACGCGCGAACTAGAACTTGTAGTCCGGATTCTTCGGATCGAACGCTTCGGCATCGAAACTTTTCGGCGTGATGCTGTCGATCACGATCTTCTCGAAGATCTGCCCGTCGTCGCCGTACGCTTCCACGGTGCGGAAATACGGATGACGCAGATCGAGCCCGAGCGTCTGCTTCTTCGCGTAGAACTGCGGCTTGCCGCTCGGCGACGTGTAGGTGAGCGCGACCACGCGCACGCCGTTCATCGTCTTCACCTCGACTTCGGGCTTGTACGGCGCGCCCACTTGCACGTACTTCTTCGCGTCGGTCATGAACTGGCTGACGATGAACTCGGTCCCGAGATCGGTGATCTTGTGATTCGACTGCGAGTGCGCGAGCGTGCCGTCGAGCGCGGTCCACATCGGCATCACGCCGAGCAGGCCGCCCAGGTGGCCGTACATTTCATCGGACTTCTTCGAAGCGTCGTAGATCACTTCCTCGCCCGAATGCTCGCCGTCGGGCAGCCACTTCGCGTAGATGCGCAGCGGGTCGTGATCGAGTTTCACGAGCATGTGCGCGGGCTTGCTCGGCCACTTGCCGTTCAGGCGCTCCCAGCGCGACAGCGTGAACTCGTACGACGGATAACCCGACGGCCCGAGCTTGATGACCGTGGGCACCACGAGCGGATCGAGCGCCTGGAACAGCGCGGTGAGCTGCGCGTCGTCCATCTTCACGAGCGCGCCGCTCTTTTGCGCCTTCTGCAGCCAGCGCACCTGCTGATCGACGGAAAGCTTGCTCACTTCGGCGGCCGACGGCGCGGCGCCTTGCGGTGCGGCGGCGCCGGTCTGTTCGCTGGCGGCGTTGTCGTCCTGCGCGAACGCGCCGGCGCACGCGAGCGCGAGCGCCGCGCACGCGATCGCCCTGAATGCGCGGCGAGGTTGGCGAGGCAGCGAAGCAAGCGTTGAAGCGGTGTTCATGATGCGTCTCCCTGTTTATGTTGGCCTGCTCGATAAAAGCCGGTGAAGCCCGCGCGATCTACGCCGCGCGTTGCCTGGCGATTTCCTCGTCGCGCAGCGCGCGGCGCAGGATCTTGCCGACGTTGGTTTGCGGCAGCGCCTCGCGAAACTCCACGACGCGCGGCACCTTGTAACCGGTGAGCTGACGACGGCAATGCGCGATCACCGCATCGGCCGTGAGCGAGGGATCGCGCGCGACCACGAACACCTTCACGCGCTCGCCCTGCACGGGGTCGGGCACGCCGATGGCGGCCACTTCGCGCACGTCCGGATGCATCGCCACCACATCCTCGATCTCGCTCGGATACACGTTGAACCCCGATACGATGATCATGTCCTTCTTGCGGTCGATGAGCTTGATGAAGCCCTGTGCGTCCATCACGCCGATATCGCCGGTCGCGAGCCAGCCGTCGGCGTCTAGCACCTGCGCGGTTTCGTCGGGACGATTCCAGTAGCCGAGCATCACCTGCGGGCCTTTCACGCACAGTTCGCCGGGTTCGCCGATGTTGGCCCACGTGCCGTCCTCGCGGCGAAAACGGACTTGCGTCGACGGCACGGGCAAGCCGATCGAGCCTTCGAAATCGCGCATGTTCTGTAGATCGACGGGATTGGTCGCGACGATCGGCGAGCACTCCGTGAGTCCGTAGCCTTCGACGATCGGCTGCCCGGTCACGGCCTTGAAGCGGTCGGCGACGGCCTTCTGCGTGGCCATGCCGCCCGCCATCGCGAGCTTGAGCGCGGAGAAGTCGCGCCGACGGAATGCCTCGCTGTCGAGCAGCGCGTTGTAGAGCGTGTTGATCGCCGTGATGCCGGTGAAGGTTTCGCGGCGCAGGATCATCATCATGCGCTTCGTGTCGCGCGGATTCGCGATCAGGATATTGCGTCCGCCGAGCCCGAGAAAGATCAGCGCATTCACCGTGAGCGAATAGATGTGATAGAGCGGCAACGGCGTGAGCACCGTCTCGACTTCGCCGCTGAGTTGCGACGCCGACCACGCCTTCGCCTGCAGCACGTTGGCGAGAATGTTGCGATGCGTAAGCATCGCGCCTTTCGCCACGCCGGTCGTGCCGCCGGTGTATTGCAGAAAGGCGAGGTCGCCGCTCGTGCGCAGCGCGTTCGCGAGCGTGCGCCGCGCGCCGATGTCGAGCGCCGCGCGCAGACGCACCGCGTTCGGCAGCGTGTAGTTCGGCACCATCTTCTTCACGCGGCGCAGCACGAAATTGAGCAGACGACCCTTGAGATTGAGGCCGTCCGCGAGCAGATCGCCGAGACCCGTCACCGCGATGTGCTCGATGCGCGTGCCGGGCAGCGCTTCTTCGAGCGTCTTCGCGAAGTTCTCGAACACCACGATCGCGCGCGCGCCGCTGTCCTTCAACTGATGCGCGAGTTCGCGCGGCGTATAGAGCGGATTGACGTTGACGACCACCGCGCCCGCCTTGAGCGCGCCGAACAGCGCGACGGGATACTGAAACGTATTCGGCAGCATGATCGCGACGCGCTCGCCGGGCGCGATGCCCACGCCTTGCAGCCACGCCGCGAACGCTTCGGCCTTGCGTGCGAGCGCGCCATAAGTCAGCGACGCGCCCACGCTCACATAGGCCACGCGTTCGCTGAACTGCGAGACGCACTCGTCGAAATACTGCGAAATTGTTTCGTATTGCGTAACGTCGATCTCGGGCGGAACGCCGGCGGGATAGGACGCGTACCAGATGCCGTCGGTGTCGGGCGCGGCATGCTGCGCGCCGCGAGCCGTCGTCTGCGCTTGCAGTTGGGCTGCCATGGTCGTCTCCAGTCTGTCTTTGTTTTGGGCGCCGCGCGCGTGCTGATCGACACGGCCGCCCTTACGATAACAACGACGCCTCGCAAAACGCTTGCATCAGTACCGAGCAGTCACTCTAGCGGCGCGTGGCCGCGCGCCGTTCAGATCGCCGGACGTCCTTGCATGGGCGCGTCGAGCGGCAACTCGCGTTCGTCACGCTGATCGACGGCGATCGCGCGTTCGGCGCTCGCGTGCGCCGTGCCCGCGATCGCGCTGCGCAGCCAGTCGTACGTGGTCGACGGCGCGGTCACGGGCAACATGTGGCCGCCGTTCACGACCTTGAGCGACACGCGCGGCGACGCACGGCGCAGCGCCTCGCCGTGACGCGTCCAGTCGAGCACGATGTCGTCGCGGCCGAACAGCACGTCGACGGGCACGCCCAGCTGCGCATAACGCTGCGTCATCCGGTCGAGATCGTCGGCGTCCTCGATGGCGACGAGGTCGCGCGAACCGTTCACGAAGCCCTGCGGACGCAGGCTCAGCAGCGCGCCGCCGCGCGTGCGGAAGTCGCGCGGCACGGCTTCGGGCGCGAACACCGCGCGCAACGTGCTCGCGCTCGTGGCGAGGCCGAACGGCGTCGCGAACGTGCGCGACACGAAGCGGCGCACGGCATTCGAGCGCAGCACGAGCGGACGAAACGCCTTCGGCACCTCGGTCTGCACGTGCGTGAGCGGCGCGATCAGCGCGAGACGCGCCACCGCTTCCGGATGATCGAGCGCGACGGACAACGCGAGCGCGCCGCCGAGCGAATGCCCCACGAGCACGGTCTGTTCGAGCCCCAGCGCGGCGATGAAGTGCGCGACGCTATCGGCCTGCGCGCGAATATTCGCCGGGCCGTTCGGCGCGCGCGTCGAGTAGCCGGAGCCGGGGCGATCGAGCAGGATCACGCGATGGTCGCGCGCGAGCGCTTCCAGCGGCAGATACGCGAAGTTGCGCAACTGGCCGCACAGACCGTGCACGAACACGACGGGCTGACCGTCTGGGTTGCCGAATTCGACGTAATGCAGGCGCTCGCCGTCGATCTCGATGTGACGGCCGTCCATCGGCACGGCGGTTTCGATGCGGCGCGTGGCGCGTCGCGTATAGAGCGCGAGCGCGGCGCACGCGGCCACGATCACGGCGATTCCGGTTGCAAGGGGCAGGGCGATGGCGTTCACCGGCGGACCTCTCCGAAGGGGTGTGTCTCGATGTTGTCATGACCGCGCGTTGCTGCGTGGCGATGCGCGCGGTAACGACGCTGTTCAAGTTCTCTCAGGCAGCACGCTCGCGCGGGCGTCGCTCGTCTGCGAAGCCTCCACGGCCTGCACCGGCGGCGACGCCTCGTTGCGCACCCACGCGATGAAGCGATGCACGCGCGCGGCAATCAGCGGCGCGTCGCGCACCACGGTCCAGTGCGGCGCGTCGATGAGCTCGCGCCGGTAACGTCCGAGCCACTGCGCGACGTGCTCGGACATCGCGGGCGTCACATAGCGGTCGAAGCGCGGCACGATGAACTGGACGGGCACCTGCGTGCGCCGCTCGCGCGGCCGCCGCGCGCACGCGATGAAATTCGCGCGATACAGCTGCAAACCGTTCAGGCAGTTGCGCAATTGCTGCGGATCGCGTTCGGCGCGCACGCCTTCGGTCTTGCGCAGCCACCACGGCCAGAGCGCCGCGCCGCCGAGCCGCCAGACGAGCTGCGGCACCAGCGGCAGATGAAAGAACGCGATATACCAGGACTTGAGCGTCTGGCGGAAATTCGTCGGCGCGCGAAAGACGTGATCGAGGCACGGCCCCGAAATCGACGTATAGGACGCGAGGCGCGCCGCGTTGGCCGGATTGGTGACAGCTTCCCAGCACTGAATCGAGCCCCAGTCGTGCGCAACGAGATGAAACGGCCGCGCGCCGCACGTCGCCTCGGCGACCGTCATCAGATCGTGCGCGAGCCGTTCGAGCCGATAACCCGCGCGATTCGACGGCGCGCTCGACGCGCCCATGCCGCGCACGTCGTACGCGATCACGCGATAGCGCGCGTCCAGTTCGCGCCGCAACGCGTCCCACACGCGCGCCGAATCGGGATAGCCGTGCACGAGCACGAGCGGCGGCGCGTCGCGCGGGCCGCTCGCATAGACCGCGAGCCGCACGTCGCCGGCATCGACTTCGAAGGTTTCGATCGCGGCCATGATGCGTCAGGCCGCGCGCGGCGAGCCCGCCGGATGCAGCGGCACACGGCGCGGCGCGGCCTGCGAGGCGTACTGCGCGTTAGTGGCGTCGATCTGCGAGATCAGGCCGTCGATGCGTTCGAGATGCTGGCGGTTGTTGTGATCCCACGGATGAAAACCGGGCTTGAAGAAACGCAGCCATTCCATCGCGATGCTCGGGAACACGCCGTGGCGCGGACCGTAGAGAAACTTGAACAGCTTCCACCAGCCGCTGAATTTGCCGATGCGACGCTTGTGGCGGCGCATCAGCGCGAGGTGATAGTCGAACACGATGAGCCAGAACAGCACGGTGGTCGCGAGCATCGTGCCGGTGCGCATCAGATAGCGCTTCGGGCCCGGCTTGATGACCGTATTCCACACGTCGTACGAGACCGACTTGTGCTCGGTTTCCTCGAGCGCGTGCCAGAGCCACATCTGCTTGTAGCCATCGACCGAGCCTTCGATGCGCGAACCGGTTTCGGCGAGCAGCAGATCCGCGAGCATGGCCGTGTAGTGTTCGAGCGCGACCGTCTGCGCGAGTTGCAGCGAAGGCGGCAACACCTTGCGCGCGAAGTTGAGGATCGCCCACAGCCGCTTGTCGAGCTTGTGCGCGGGCAGTCCCGCCGCTTGCAGCAGGTCGTTGTACTCGACGTGCTCGCGCGTGTGCATGGCTTCCTGGCCGATGAAACCCATCACCTGCTTCTTGAGGTCGGGGTCGTCGATCTGGTCGCGATAGTGGCGCACGGAGTCCATGAAAAAGCGCTCGCCCGCGGGAAAAAGCAGCGACAGCGCGTTGAAGAAGTGAGTGACCGGCACGCCTTCGACGTGCCAGTCGCAAGCCCGTTCGGGCGGTAGCGCGAAGCGGATATCGCGTCGGACCGGCATGATCATGCTGTTTCTCCCTGATTATTGCCTGCGTTGTTGTTTCTTGCTCCGCCGTTGAGCGCGGCTTCGCGCGCGGCGCGTCGGGCGCGGCGGTTCGCCTTGGCGGCTTCGCGGCGCGCGCTCATCACGACGAGCGCCTGGTACGCGGACGGCAGCACGCGCGCGAGCCAGTCGGCGGCGCGCGCGTCGCGCCCGATCAGCACGCGGCGCGCGTTGCGGCGCACGCCCGTGAGGATCGTGCGCGCGGCGTCGTCGGCGGTGGTGATGAAGAACTTCTCGAATTCGTCCTTGCCCTGCTGCTCGCTCGCGACCATGAAGCCGACCATGTTCGACGCGACGCGGCTCGCCTGGGCGATGTTGGTGCGGATGCCGCCCGGATGCACGCAGGTGGCCGAGACGCCGCACTTCATCATGTCGAGTTCCTGGCGCAGCGATTCGGTGAAGCCGCGCACCGCGAACTTGGTGGCGTTGTAGCCGCTCATGCCCGGTTGCGCGAACAGGCCGAACACGCTCGACGTATTGACGATATGGCCGTCGCCCGACGCTTTCAGATACGGCAGAAACGCCTTCGTGCCGTGCACGACGCCCCAGAAGTTGATGTTCACGATCCATTCGAGATCGTCGTAAGACATGCCGTCGATGGTGCTGGAGAGCGCCACGCCCGCGTTGTTGAACACGAGGTTCACGCGGCCGTGCGCGGCGGCGGTTTCGTCGGCCCACGCGAACATCGCGTCGCGCTTGCCCACGTCGAGCACGCGCGTCGTCACACGCACGCTCGGCGCGAGCGCGCGCACGATGCGCTCGGTTTCGGCGAGGCCCACGGCGTTCTTGTCGGCGAGCGCGAGATGGCAGCCCGCGCCCGCGAGCTGCACCGCGAGCGAGCGGCCCATGCCCGAGCCTGCGCCCGTGATGGCGGCGACCTTGTTGTCGAAGTGTTTCATGTCAGTGCTCCCTCTCCCTGTTGGGCCGCTCAGGCGGCCTCGGTCGTGTGTGTCGTGTGCGCCGCGACGCTCAACGGTAGTTCGGCATCCTGATGATGTGTTTTGCGGAACACCTGATATTCGCCGATCGAAAAGCTCGCGGTGGCCTGGCGAAAGCGCCAGGTGAAGCCCGGCCAGAGCGTGGTGTTCTTGCCGTTGCGCGGATCGAGATACCAGCTCTTGCAGCCGCCCACCGACCAGATCGCGCGATCGAGCTTCTGCTGGATGCGCTCGTTGAAGCGCGCTTCGACGCTCGGACGAACCTCGATCGAATCGGCGCGGTCCTTCTTCATGGCGTCGAGCGCGCCGAGCACGTATTCGATCTGCGACTCGATCATGAACACCATCGAGTTGTGGCCGAGCCCCGTGTTCGGGCCGACCAGCATGAAGAAGTTCGGATAGCCGGGCAGCGCGGTGCCCAGATACGCATGCGCGCCGTTGCGCCACGTATCGACGATATCCACGCCGTCGCGCCCGATGATCGCGCCGCGCGGAAACGGATCGGCGACCTGAAAACCGGTGCCGTAGATGATGCAGTCGACTTCGCGATGCCGGCCGTCGGCGGTGATGACGCCGGTGGCGTCGATGCGCGCGATGTCGTTCGTCACCACGTCGACGTTCTCGCGCGTGAGCGCCGGATAGTAGTCGTTCGAGATCAGCACGCGCTTGCAGCCGATCGTGTAGTCGGGCGTGACGGCCGCACGCAACGCCGGGTCCTTCACGTGATGGCGGATGTGGCGCAGCGCGATCTTCTGCACGTTCTTCATCAGCGAGGGATGAATCGCGAAGCCGAGCACGCGCGATTCGAGCAGCCAGTACAGGCCCGTGCGCATGATCTTCTGCGTGAACGGCAGCGTGCGGAACATCCACTGCTCGAACGGCGAGAGCGCGCGGTCGGGTTTGGGCATGATCCACGGCGGCGTGCGCTGGAACAGGTCGAGCTTCGCCACTTTCGGCGCGATCTGCGGCACGAACTGGATCGCGCTCGCGCCCGTGCCGATCACGGCCACGCGCTTGCCTTCGAGCGCATAGGCGTGGTCCCAGTGCTGCGAGTGGAAGGCCTTGCCCGCGAAGCTTTCCACGCCGGGAATCGCGGGCAGCGCGGCGCGCGAGAGACCGCCCATCGCCGAAATCAGCACGCGCGCGCTGATGCGGCGGCCGTTCGCGAAGGCAAGGCGCCAGCAATGCGCGGCGTCGTCCCATTGCGCGCTCTGGAGCTCGTGGTCGAAGTTGAGCCACGGCGAGAGACGGAACTTGTCGACGCAGCGGTTCAGATACGCGCGAATCTCGGGCTGGGGCGCGAACATGCGCGTCCAGCGCGGGTTCGGCGCGAACGAAAACGAGTAGACGTGCGATTGCACGTCGCACGCGCAGCCGGGGTAATGGTTGTCCCGCCAGGTGCCGCCCACGGAGCCGGCCTTCTCGAATACGGCGAAATCGGTGTGGCCGCGCTGCAGCAGACGGATCGCCATGCCCAGCCCCGCGAAACCGGTGCCGATGATGGCGACGCCAAGCGGCTCGCCCAAAGACCGGGTGGATGCGTTCATCCGGATCGTCTCCCTATGGTTCATTTTTAACTGTTACATTGAATGATGTAAACATAGTGCGCGCGGCGAGATCGCGCAAGGGGCTAGAGGGAGCATTCGGGACACAACGCGCGGCGGCTGCGAATACGCGAAAACGCCTGCCTGGCATGGGTTTCAGGCGGATTTGGCGCGACTCGGACGGACGTGGGAGCGGGAAAAAACGGAGAGGAAAAAACGGGGCCGAAAACGCGGGAGCGTGTTTAGGGCGTTTTCAGGCGTCGAGCGCAAGGCACGCGAAAGCCGCGCAAAAGCCGAAACGCGAGCCGTGGCGGCGCGCGTCAGAAGCCGGATCGGCGTGAGATCGGCGGGAGATCAGCGCTTCTTCAGCGCGGACTTGAGCGAAGGTTTCTTTGCCGTGCGCGAGGCGCTTTTGCTCGCGGCCGGCGGCGCATCGGCGTCGCCATCCGCATCGGCATGGGGATCGGCGCTCGCGCGCTGGCCGAGTTTGGCGTCGAGGATGGTGGCCACGCGGCCGCCCAGATACTCGCTCGACTGCGCTTCGAGCGCGCGCAGGATCTCGTTCTCGACGAACACCGAGGAGAGCGGACGCAGCCGCCAGATCGCCTCGACGAGTCCCGGCATGTCGGTCGCGGGCGGCAGCGCGCCGGCGTCGTAGCGGTCGAGATGGCGCACGACCATTTCCACCAGCACGCGCGCGATGGCGTCGAAATGCGGACGCGCCTTCTCCAGCACGTCGAGCAGGTCGCGCGCGGGAATGCCTTCGCGCACGGTGGCCGCGGCCGCGTCGAGCATGGCCGGATTGCGCGCGACGAACGACAGGCCCTTGCGTTCCAGCAGGCCGAATTCGGCGAGCCGCGTGAGGCTGCTGGGCGCCTGCGGGCCGAACAGCTTGATCAGTTCGGGCAGCGAATAGGTTTTGGGCCGCGCATGCGACCACGGACCGCCGATCGCGTTTTCGAGGCCGAGGATCGAGCGCAGATCGCCGCCGTCGTCGATGGCCTTGATGAGGTCCTGGATATTCGAGAGCGTGTAGCCGCGCGCGAGCAGGTGATTGATGAGCTTGAGCCGCGCCACGTGCGAGTCGTTGTAAATGCCCACGCGGCCGCGCTTGTCGGGCGGCATGAGCAGATCGCGGTCCTGATAGGCGCGCACGTTGCGCACCGTGGTGCCGGTCACGCGCGCGAGTTCGTCGACGGTGTACTCGCTGTCGTCGGGGCGCTCGGGCGCGGAATCGGGAACGGGAGTCGTGGGCGTTTTCGGCATGCGCCGATTTTAGCGCGAGCCGCCGTGCTCGCGCGAGCCGATGTCCGCCGAAATCGTCCCGCTATCCGCCTTATATTGCTGCAAGTGTGCGCATGCACGCGCAACGCGGCGTGCATGCGTAAGCGCCGGTCAGAACTTGTAAGAGACCGCGAGGAACGAAATGATCGGGTCGGCCTTGAGTTCGGCGCGGCTCACGCCGAGTTCGGTGCCGTCGGCGGCCTTGATGATCACGGATGACGTGGTCTTCAGCGGAATATACGTCAACGACGCCACCAGCCCGAGATGCTGCGTGATCTGATATTCCGCGCCGATATTGAACACCGGCTGCCACGACGACGACGCCTTCGCGCTGATCTGCGTCTGCCCCGTCTTGCCCGCGCCCGCCGCGAGCACCGAACCCAGATTGTCCTGGGTCGCCTTCACGAAGTTCGGGTTGAGCTGGATGTCCGAGAACCAGTTGTACGACACGCCGATCCCGACGAACGGCCGGAACTTCGCATCGGCGTCGCGGAAGTAGTACTGGAAGATCACCGCCGGGCTCCACTGCCGCACGCTCTGGACGATCGGATTGGTGGCCGGATCGTCGAGATTCTGGCTGCCAAGCGCGCCCGCCGGTCCCGGCGGCTTGATTGTGCCGTGGCCGTAGAGCTTGAATTTCGGCGGCACGCCCGCCACCGTCGAGACCGCGATGTGATCGGTCAGGAAGTGGCTGAAGACGAGGCCCACGGTGTTCGCGTTGTTCGTCGTCAGGCTCGTGCCCGGCGAGGTGAACGAGTTCGGCAGACGCAGCGGCGTGTTGATCGGCGTGGGCGCGACCGTGGTGGTGAGCGGCGTGCTCGATTGCTGGGGCGCGACGTGGAACCAGCCGAGTACGGCGACGTTGTCGCCCGCATGCTGGGCATGCGCAGCCGTGGACATGCCGGCGACCATCGCCGCCAGCGCAAGACGTCTCATCATTGTTGTTCCTCCCTGTTTCTCTCAGGTTCGGGCAAACCTGCCTGCGCGCGGCGGCCGTCTCATGAACGGCCGGTCCTGCGCGTGCCTTGCGGCCCGTGTGCGCGTTGCCGGCGGCGCGCACACGGAGAGCGGTTGCCTCATGGGCACGGCATCGTCATGTGTCGATCGATGCGCGTGGCGGGCGTGCGGATTACTGCACGAACGCGCCCGCGGTGAAGTACGGCGACGAAGCATTCGTCAGGTCGAGGAAGCCGAACACGCCGCCCGTGAAAATCATCTTGCCGGTCGGCGTGGTGCCGGTCGACGCATTCACGTGCGTGGTGGTCACGAGACCCGGCACGCTCTCGGTGAAGTTCAGATCGAGCGCGGTGGCCAGCGCCGCCTGCGACGCGTTGAACGGATCGAGCAGCGTGCCCTGCGTGCCCGACAGCGCCAGCGTGCGGTAATCGAACTGGCTGTCCACGCCGATGTACTCGCCGTCCTGCGAACCCTGCGCGACGGCCGTCTGCGGCGCGAGCACCGAGATGCCCGACTCGTCGTCGGCGACCGGACCGGTGGCGCCGCTCTGCGGATCGACGCCGACCTGCGGATACGCCACGCCCGTGCGCACGAGCACCGGCACGAGCTGATTGCGCAGCTTGCCGACGATCATGAAGCCCTTCGCCGCGTTCTTGCCGGTGACGAGCGTGGGCTTGACCTGCCCCTGGAAGTTGTCGGTTTCGAACGCGCCGCTGCCGTCGCTCGACTGCACGAAATTCGTGCCGGGCTGCTGGCAGGTGCCGGCGTTCACGCCGCTGTTGTCGCACTCCTGCCACGTGCCGTCGGCGTTGATGGTGATCTTCGCGTCGACGGCGGCCGGCAGGAAGTTCTGCGACGGCACCTGGTGATAGCCGAGCTGGTTATACGTGCCCGCGACGTTGGCGATATTGGTTTCGAGCGTCGAAAAACCGATGAACGGGTAGTACGGGAACTTCGTGTCCGGCACCACGCCGATGCCGCCCGAGCCCGCGAACTGGATTTCCGCGCCGGGAATCGTGCCGCCCGCGACGCCGAAGCCGATGAACACGCGCGCCGGACGGCTCGCATCGAGGCTCGCGCCGTTGAGCTGGAACGCGCACTGATTGAGCTTCGCCGTGGGCAGCGCGGTCTCCTGGGTAATCGTGCCCGAGACCACCTGGCCCTTGCGCGTGGGCGTGACCGTGCCGGTGGTGGCCGGAATCGGCGATTCGACGTAGGTGATCTGCCAGGTCTTCTTCGTGGTGTCGAGCTGGAGCTTGACCAGTTCGCCGTCGCCGCCGCCGCCCGTGTAGACCGTGTTGTAGTCGAGCGAGGTCGGGCACAGGGCGGTTTCGACCAGCGGCGGGCTGCCGCTGCCCCCGCCGCCGCAGGCGCTCAGCGTGAGCAGCAGCGGCGCGCCGAGCGCCGAGAGCTTCGCGAGGTGCTTTACGGAATGCTTCAATGTCATACCGCGTCTCCGGAATATTCTTGTTGGCGGGGCGCAGGCTCCCTGTCCTTGCGCCCCTTTTCGAGCTTGCTTGCTGCTATTTCGGCCTCCTGAGCGATGGCTCGAGGAGGCGCGCCGGCGGCTTTACTGCGGCTGGATCAGTGCGCCCACACCGAAGTACGGCGAGTTGGACGTCTGACTGTTCGCGGATGTCGAGGTCACGCCGCCGTTCTCCTCGCCGTTCAGGAAGATCCCGTACAGGCCGCCCACGGCGATCACGTTGCCCGCATTGCCGTTGTTGTCGGTCGCGCCGATCAGGCCCGGATGCGTTTGCGTGTAATCGAGCGTGAAAGTGCTCTGCGTCGTCATCGTCGAGGGCTTGAGGAAGCCGGCGGTTTGGCCGTTGATGAGCGTGGCCGTGTAGGCGAAGTTCGAGTCGGCGCCGATATAGCTGCCGTCGAACGAACCGGACGTGAGCGACGTGGCGGGCGCCATCATCGCGATGCCGGATTCGTCGTCGATGGCGATCGTCAGCAGGTTCTCGTTCACGTAGCCCGTGCGCACGACGACCGGCACGATCTTGCCGTTGAGCTTGCCGAGAATCAGGTGGCTCGCGCCGCCGGTCGCCAGCCCCGAGAACTGCGGCGTGATGATGTGCGGCGCGTTGCTGCTCGTGAAATAGCTGCCGTTGGGATCGGTGGCCCATTGCGACGAGGACGTATCGCATTGCGTGTTGGTCGCGCCGCTCGTCACGCTGCAATTGCCGCTCGCGTCGTAGGTCTCCTGCGCCGTGGTCGCGGCCGCCGCGAAGCTCTGCGTCGGCACGATGTGATACAGCAGCGCGTTCCAGTTGCCCTGCAGATCCGCGATGTTCGTGCTGACCGACGAGAAGGCGAGAAACGGATAGAAGTCGAAGGTGCGCGACTGGACATTCGGGAACAGCAGCGCGGCGAGGCTGTCGCCTTGGAGGTTGACCGTCGCGCCGGGAATGCCGCCGCCCGCCACGCCGTAGCCCACGTAGATCGTGGGCGGATTGTCCGCGTTATAGGCCGTGGTGTAGCTGTTGCCGTTGAGCGTGCCGGTGCCCGCCTGGAGCTGGAACGCGCAGGCGATCTGCGCGGCCGTGGGCAGCGCGCCGCTCGGCGGATGCTGGACCGCGCCGGTGACCGTGAGGCCCGCGCGCGTGGCCGACACCGAACTCGATTGCGCCGGTATCGGCGAAGCGAGATAGGTCAGCGTGTAGGTCATCTTCGTCGGATCGATGTTCAGGCTCACGACCTCGCCGCTGCCCGCGCCGCCGAGATAGGTGTTCTTCGCGATGTCGGCATCGGCGGGGCAGAGCGCCGTGGCGGCCGGCTGGCTCGTGGGCGCGCCCTGGTTCGTGCAGGTCGAGCCCGAACATTGCGCCGGCGTGATCGGCGCGGGGTCGCTGGCGTTGCCTCCACCACAAGCGACGAGTAACGGCGTTGCGGCTGCGGCCAGCGCGACGCAGCGGACAATGCTCTCCAACATGTGTCTGCCTCCCTGTCTCGTAATAATTTGTGCGGTGAAGATTGGATCATTACATTGACCGCTGTCAATTGAACGAATCACTCTAAAAGCCGCCATCAGGGCGCTTCCGCTTGCTCCGTCGCGGCCGGGGCGGATGCAACGCGGGTTTGTCCTGATGTGTGATTGAGACGCGCCGGCGTCGCTGAGCAAAGCGTATTCCCGGAGAAAACGCGGCCCGGAGGCGCGATCTGGCCGGGGGCACGGTGCACGAAACGGTGTGGGAAAGCGGATCGCTTACGGTTGGATGTTCGCGCAATGATTCGATATGCCAGGCATATGCCTGGCAATCGGCGACGCGTTCTGAAGCGGAGCCACGCTTATCCGCGAATCCGAAGGTGAGGGAATACGGGAAACGTTTGCGCTCGACCGGATGCCAACGGTGAGGACATTCGGGAGCCAGACCTGGGGAGTGCCAGGAAACGTGAAGGCGAGTGTGTCGCCGCACTCACCGATCCACCCAACTGCACGATCGAACCGCCCGCGAACCGTAAAGGTGAGTGTTTGCGGGAGCCATTATTCACGGGATCGACACCCAATCGCGTTTTGTAGCTTGATGTCGTCAAGTTGCTTCGCGGATTTTTTAACATCAAGTGTCTGGAAGAAAATCCAAAGGTGAGCGTTTTCAGGAGCACAGGCGCGCGGCGCGCACACGCTTCGTTGCCGGCCTTTCAGGGAGCGCGAGGCCCGACGCGGTATAGTCGACGACGATGCGCGCCGGCCAGGCGGCAACTCGAATCCACCGGCCGGCGCGGCGCTACGGGAGCCGTCTCATGGGTTTTTTCGATCGACTGTGGCCGCGCAAGCCCGCGCGGCCCGACCCGCAAACCGAACAGACACGCGCGCTGGCGGACCGGCTGACCGAGCTGAGCCCGCCGCTGAAGCTCGCGCGCGACTGGCGCGCGCGGCTCACGCCCGCGCTCGCCCAATCGCTGAGCTATGTGAGCGATGTGGTGCGGACCTTGCCGCCCGCGCACGAGGCGAGCGCCGCGAACTGGCTCGCCGATCCCTATATCCACGCGTTTTTCGCCGCGCCCGACGAGATCGCGCATGTGCTCAGCCGCTCGGCCGAACTGCATGCGTGGTTCGAGAGCCATCCGCTCGCGAACGAAACCTACGCGGTGCTCGGCATGGCGATGAGCGAGCGGCGCTCGTTCGGCGTCGCGCAACATGGCGATCAGGTGCATGCGGACGTCGCGCAGACGACCTTGAGCTTCGACGACCATCAGGTGCGCGTGTGCGGCGAGACCGAAGCCGATCTGCGCGCGCTGATCGTGCAGCGCGTGGTCGAGCAGATCGCGCTTGAAGGGCTGGCGCAGATCAGCGCCGACGAAACGCGCCGCGACGCGCTCGAGCAGGAGCGCGCGCTGCTGCGCACGCGACTGCAATTGCTCACGCGTCACGGCGCGGGCACGCACCGGATGGTCGGCGAGCGGGCGGTGGCGGACGCAGCGGAGCTTGCGCGGCTGGAGGCGCTGATCGCCGCGAACGAGCAGGCGCTGGCGGCGCTGGGACTCAAAACCGACGCGCTGGAGCACGAACTGAGCGTGATCTGCGAGGTGCTCGCGCATCCGGCGCAGCACGCGAACGTCGAGATGCGGCAACTGCGGTTGAGCCCGATGAACGTGCTGATCGAACCGGGCATGGCCGAGGCGGGCGGCGTCAGCGGCGCGCCGATCGTCGTGCCGCTCGCGCATATTCCGGCGAGCCCGGCGGGGGTGCGTGCGTTCTCGCTGGTGCGTTTCGCGCGCAAGGATCTGCAGCCGCTGCCGCGCGTGCTCGACGAGGACAGCCGCTTCGTGATTTGAACGCCGTACGCGAAAGGTGAGGCTTTTCGGGAGTGCGGTGAATCGTTACGCACTCCAACGTGGATGACGTCAGGTGATGCTGAGCGTGAAGGCGATGCTCACCTTGTCTCGCGCGCGTCGGCAAGACATGACGCGTTGAGCGCGTAAAACAAGGCAGAAAATTTCCTGGGAGTCCCAGGTCACGCGATTCGAAGCGAAGCGTTCTGTTGATCCGACGCGCGCACGCATGCCGATCGATCAAGGTGAGGATTTACGGGGGCACGCGCCGCGTCGAGATTCAGGTGTGCCTGGTGAGGTCGGTGAACCGCTTGTTCATCACCGTACATGCGAGCGGATTCGCCGGTCGCTTCCGCGTGCAGAAGGCGCGGAAACCCGCGTTTTCCAGCGTATTTCGCGAGTTTTTCCTGGTAGTCCCAGGTTAAGCGATGCGAATTTTGCCGATGACGATCGATGCGCTTAGCGATCCGGATCACGATGTCGATCGCGTGCGAATCCGAACGAACGCCGTTGAGGTGAGCCTTTTCAGGACCCGCATTCCCAGCCGTATTTCAGCAGCGACCAAAAAGAAAAAGCCCTGAAAACAGGGCTTTTTTTACGAATCGGCCTGACAGTTCAGGTCCGGCGCGGACACTAAAGGTGAGCCTTTTCAGGACCCGTCCGCCGTCCACACCGACACGCCCGCCTCGTCGATATCGAAACGCAGCGTCTGCGCCTGGGGCGCATGTGGCGCATCGTCGGCGGCGATGTCGAACGTTTCGCCGCCCAGTTCGACTGTCACATAGCGATCCCCGTGACGCAGCGACGTCCCCGCGAGCCGTCCTTCGTAACGGCCATCGGACGCGGCGCGCAGCGCACGCGACGACACGCGCCACATCGCGCGCGCGCCCACCTCAAGCGGCGCGCCTGCGCCGTCCGCGAAACGCAGCCGCAGCCCGGACGCCGTTTCGATCTCGCCCACCGCGCGCACGATCCCCTCGCCGATGTTGTGCAGTCCGAGCAGTTCAGCCACGCGCACGCTCGCGGGCTGCGCGAACACCGCGTCCACGGCGCCTGCCTGGAGCGCGCGGCCGTGTTCGATCACGAGGACTTCGTCGGCGAGCAGCGCGGCTTCGTCGGGATCGTGCGTGACGATCACCGTGACCGCGCCGATCTCGCGTTGCAGCGCGCGCAGCGACTGTTGCAGGCGGCGGCGGCGCGGCGTGTCGAGCGCCGCGAACGGCTCGTCGAACAGCAGCAACTGGCTGTGCCGCGTGAGCGCGCGCGCGAGTGCGACGCGCTGACGCTGGCCGAAGGAAAGCTGACGCGGCAGTCGCTGCGTGAGCGCGTCGAGGCCCAGATGCGCGAGCCAGTAACGCGCGCTGGCGGCGTCGGCGTCGACGGGAAACGCGAGTTGCTGCGCCACCGTCATGTGCGGAAAGAGGCCGTAGTCTTGCGGCATGTAGCCGATCTGACGACGCTCCGGCGGCAGCGCGCCGAGGTCGGTCGCACCAAGCGTGACCGACCCGGCGTCGTTCGGCTCCAGCCCCGCGATGATGCGCAGCGCGAGCGACTTGCCCGAGCCCGACGGTCCGATGATCGCGAGCCGCCGCGTGCGCGGCTGCCAGGCGACGTCGAGCGTGAACGCGCCCAGCTTGCGTCGCGCGGTGAACGCGAGCCGCAGGCCGGCGTGTTCGGGCGCGGCGGCGGGCGTGATGGCGGTGAGTTCGTCGCCGTTGTCGGTGCTCACCGGCAGCGTGGCGCGCGCGCCGCGCGTGTAGACCGACAGCATCGCGCAGACGATCGCGATGCCGAGCGTGGGCAGCAGCAGCGGCATCATCGCGGGCAGGCCCTGACCGCCGAACACCACATAGGTATAGACGGGCAGCGAATACGGGTGATACGCGACCATCACGGTCGCGCCGAATTCGCCGAACGCGCGCAGCCACGCGAGCGCGAGCCCCGCGCGGATGGCGGGCCACGCAATCGGCAGCGTGACGCGGAAGAAACGGCTGGCGGCGTGATGGCCGAGCGTGGCCGCGACGTCGTCGAAAACGGGATCGACGGCCGCGAACGCGGAGCGCGCGGCGACGATCAGAAAGGGCGCGGCCACGAAGGTTTCCGCGAGCACGATGCCCGTGAACGAATCGGTGAGCGTACCGTTGAACAACTGGCCGATGCCGCTATACGGGCCGATCAGGAACAGCAGCAGCACGCCGCTCGTGAGCGGCGGCAACGCGAGCGGCAACTGCACGACGAAGCCGAGCAGCGCCACGCCGCGCGCATGCGAACGCGCGAGCCAGTAACCGAGCGGCACGCCGCCCACGAGAATCACGAGCGACGCGACGCTCGCACTCGCGGCCGAGACGGCGACCGCCGACCAGGTCTGATGCCAGTCGACGCCGGCCCAGTCGGCCTGGCCGATCTGCGGAATGCTGGCGAGAAACGGCGCGCACAGATATACCGCGAGCAGCGCGCCGAGCCACCAGAGCGGCCTCGCGGCGCGCTGCACGGGTTGGGTCATGACGGCGCGATCACTGCTGCGCGGCGTCGATCACGGCTTGCACCGACGGCGGAATCGCCTGGCCGTTGCCGTTCACGCCGGGCTTCGTCACGTCGACGCCGTGTTCGGCGAGCAGCTTGCGGCCTTCCGCCGACAGCAGGAAGTTGACGAAGCGCGCGGCCCCCGCGTTGTTCGGGGCGTCGTTGAGGATCGTGAGCGTGTAGTTCGCCTTGATCTTCAGTTCGGGCGCCGGGTGGATCGACGGAATCTTCAGGTCGGACGTTTCGGTGGAGTAGAAGAAGCCCGCGTCGAGCTGACCCGATTGCAGACGGCCCACGAGCGTTTCTTCCGGCAGCACCTGCGCGGGATTTTCGGGCGCGCCCAGCGTCTTCTCGACGAGGTCCGGCTGGTTATACGCCTGCGCGGCCTTCGTCATGAGTTCGACGGTGAAGGCGCCCTTCGGGTCGAGCTTCGGATCGGTGCGTCCCAGACGAATGCCGTCCTGTTGCAGCACGTCGCTCCACTTCTTCGTCTTGAAGTCGTTGGCGAAACGGCTCTTGGGGTTATAGCCGATCAGCAGCGGCGATTCGGCGAAATTCACGTACCACGAAACGTGATTGCCATTCGCTTCGCCCATCAGGCTCGCGTTGACCTTGGGGCTCGCGCTGATGAACACGTCGCCGCGACGCAGCTTGCCTTTGATCTCATTGGCGATCTTGTTCGAACCGGCGGCGTAGCCCTTGAAATGCAGGCCGGTTTCCTTTTCGAACGCGGGACCGACGCTTTTCTCCATCAGGTTCACGAGCGAGCCTGCATAGAGCACGTTCACGTCGTTGTCATCGGCGGCGAATGCGCTCGAACTTGCGGCGAGCACGCCCGACATCATCACGACCGATGCGATCAGCTTGCGGATCATCTGTTCTACCCCGTTCCGTTATAAAGGCCACTATATTACGACAGGCGTGCTGCGTTTATATACCTGGCCGAACGGCCAATTTTTAGTATTGGCCCTGTGCGGGAGGCATCGGGACGACTACACTGGGCTCCTTTATTTCGCCCTTTGCATCGCCTGCGCGGTTGGCCCCGGCCGTCACCGCGCCGCGTATCTTCATGGAGACCAACATGCGTACGAGCGCCCGTAATCACTTCACCGGTCAGATCGCCGCCGTCAAGCCCGGCGCCGTCAACGACGAGATCACGCTGCGCGCCGACGGCGGCCTGGAGATCGTCGCGATCATCACGCACGGCAGCGCGGCGTCGCTGGGTCTCGCGGCGGGCAAGGGCGCGTTCGCGCTCGTGAAGGCCTCGTCGGTGATCGTCATGGTCGACGGTGATGCGAGCAAGGTGTCCACGCGCAACGTGATCGCGGGCAGCGTGGCGTCGGTCACGAAGGGCGCGGTGAACGCCGAAGTCGTGATCGCGGCGCCGGGCGGTGCGCAGATCGCGGCCATCGTCACGAACGAGAGCGTCGACCGCCTCGGTCTCGCGGCGGGCAAGGCGGCGTCGGCGCTGTTCAAGGCGTCGAGCGTGATCGTCGGCGTGGACGACTGAACGCAGCGGTTTCACCGCAGCATGACGCAGCGCGAAACGGGCAATCCGGCGCACCGCCAATCCGCGGATCAGCCCGTGAATCAACCCGCGGTTCAAGCCGCGAGCGCAGCCCCGGATGTCGAGCGCCTGGCCGCCGCGTGCCGCGACCGCTTGACGGGCATGCCCGGCGGCGCGCCCACGGCGGACGCATGGCTGTTCGCGCGACTCGTGGCGGCGCGCGCCGTGCGCGGCGAATGCGCGCTGCTCGGTTTATCGGCGTCCGAACTCGCCGAGCTCGCGAGGCGGCATTTCGTGGCGGGATCGCTCGACAGCGCGCCTGATGCGCCGCTGTCGAATGTTGCGAACCTCGCGATCGTCACGATGACCGACGACACGCATGCGTCGTTCGTCGCCGCGATGCACAGCTTTCTGCTCGGCCTGGCCGCGCCCGATGTCGACGGCGAGGACGCACGCTGCCTCGCCGCGATACTCGCGCATGCGTGTCTGCGTCCCGACCACCTGTGGCGCGATCTCGGCCTGAGCGGACGCGACGACGTCACGCAGATGCTCACGCGTTTTTTCCCCGCGATGGTCGCGCGCAATACCGAAGGCCTGCGCTGGAAAAAGCTGCTGGCGCGCGAACTCGCGCTGGCCACCGGCGGCGTGCCGGGACCCGCGCCGGGCTGTCCCGGCTGCGAGGACTTCGGCTTCTGCTTCGGCCACGCGCGTTAGCCAATCGGCCAGGCTCGCGCGCGAGGCCATCGTGTATGCTTGCGCGCATGACCAGACCCGCAAAAGACCGCGTGCAGACGGGCGCTTTGCCCCTTGCCAACCCGAATGTGAATGCGAACGTAACAGCGACCGTGAAGACGAGCGAAACAGCGAAATCGAAGCCGCAAACCGCAGCCGAAACGCCCGAAGCCGCGAGCGGCGTGCGCCGCGAACCGCGCGTGCGTTTTCGTATGCGCGTGATGCAGGACGACACCATCGCGCTGGGACCGGGCAAGGTGCAATTGCTCGAAGCGGTGCGCGAGCACGGCTCGATTTCGGCGGCGGCGCGCAGCCTGAACATGTCGTACCGGCGCGCGTGGCTGCTCATGGACGAACTCAATCGCGCGCTCGAATCGCCGGCCACGGTGTCGGAGCACGGCGGCCAGAGCGGCGGCGGCAGCATGCTCACGCCCGTCGGCGAGGAAATCATCCGTCTCTATCGCGGCATCGAGGAGCGCGCGGCCGCAGCCTGTGCGCCCGAAATCGCCGCGCTCAGGAAGCTCGTGAAGGGCTGAGCGCGCCGTCACGGCGCGTCAGCGGGACGCTTTCAACCGTGCCGCAGACAGAAGCGCGAAAGCGGCACCGCGGTGAGCGTGGGCACCGTGTTCGTATGCAGGCGTGTCATCAGTTCGACGAAACTCGCGAGACTCGCCGTGCGCAGCGGGTGATAGCTCACCTGATGCCGTTCGCACACGCGCTTGAGCGTGTTCATCGAATCGTGGTCGATGCAGTCGACGGGAAACACCGCGAGATCCGCGCCCGCGAGCGCCGCCGCGAGCAAACCCTTGCGGTCTTCGATGCCGCCGTCGTGCACCGTCAATTCGCCGCCCGCCGCGGCCACCCAGCGCCGTAGCGCGTGATTCGATCCCGGCCGTCCGCCCACATAGACGATGCGCCGGTTCTTGAGCGCGTCGCGCGGCAGGGCGCGGGTTGCGACTGCGTCGTCGTCGGGTTGCGCGGCGTCTTCGAGCGCCTGCGCTTCCGCGCGCAACGTGTCGATCAGTGCGAGCGCGTCGTCCAGTTGCGTGCGTAGCGCGTGCAGTGCGATTTCGTCGGCGTTCGCGCGCTGTTCGGCGGCTTCGCGACGGCTTGTTTCGAGCGCAAGGCGGGCGTCGCGCGCGGCCAGCGCGTCCTGCAACGCGGCGTGTTTTGCGTGCAGCGCGGACGCATCGCGGTCCATGCGCTGGGCGGCCGCGCGCGAGGTCTGCTCGGCGAGCGCATCGCGTGCGGCGTCGCGCTCGCGGCTCATGTCGTGCAGACGCGCCTGCTGGCGTTCGATCTTCGCGTGCAGTTCGGCGTTGTCCTCTTCGAGCGCGACGAGGCGGCGCAGATCCGCGCGATTCGCCGCGCCGACCAGATGCGACAGCATGTGCAATTCGCCGAACGCGGCCTGACGCACTTCCATCGTCGTGGCCGGATGGCTCATCAGCGCCCAGTAGGCGGGCGGAATGTCGCCGTTGGCGCGCGCCTCGTTCCAGAGCGTGAGCACCGCATCGGCGTCGCGCGCGCCGGCAAAGCGCCGCAGCGCGCCGGCATAGCGCGTGTCGAGCGCCTTTTGCAGCGCCTTGCCGCCCGCGCCGCCCTGGATCGCCAGTTCGACGGCCGTGTGATGAATCTCCAGATCGCTCGCGTGGCGTGCGTCGAGCGGCGCGAACTTCGGCACGAGCTTGCGCAGTTCATGCGTCGACAGACAGGTGCCGATGATCGAGCAGTGCAGATGCGCGTCGAGTTCGGCGAGACGCGTGCGGCGGCGCGAACGGTCGAGTTCGTCCTGCGACGGGCCGCAGCAGTCGGCGGACGGGGCGAAGGCGCGCAGATGCGGCGCGTCGTCCGGCGTCGCGGTGCCCGGCGTGCGGGCGAGGCGAAACGGCGGTGCGTGCATGGTGACCTCTGTCCGGTTAGGAGCGCGCGAGGGCGCAGCGCGTGGCGCGGCGTCCGGGTTCGCGCAGGGTACGTTCAGGGTGACGTCTACGTGACTTCAGGTTCACTTCAGACGCTGCCGCGCACCGTCAGCGCAATATATCACGGAATATAGCGGGGTCCGTCCAGTCATCGGGACGGCGCGCAGCCTGCTTGTCCGCATCCCTTGCGTGTTGCAGCAGCGGTTTTCGGCGATCGTCAGGCCGCGTCGCGGTGTTCGGTCGCGGCGTCGGCGCGGGTGTCAGGATTGGCGAGTGTCTGCATGCGTCGCGTCGCGGTGGTCGCGGACGTCGGACGTATGACCCGATGCGCGGGCGTCGCGCTGGCCGAGCCGTTCGCGGACTGCGCATGGCGCGCCATGACGTGCTCGACGCACAGCGCCACGAGGGCCGTATCGGTATGCTCCAGTTCGGCGGCCGTCGCGCGCATCGCCTCGGTGTCGAGGCAGAAGGCGTCGGAGAACATGGCGTCGCGGGTTTTGTCGAGACGGCGCGCGTCGCGGATCGCGCGTTTCAGTTCGCGCTGACGCGTGAAGCCGGCGAGTTCGGCGCGCCGCGCCAGCGAGGTCAGCAGCGGTTGCAGCGAGGTCGCGGCGTCGGCGCTTGCGGACGGCGCGTCGGCGTCCGGCGCGAGCGAGCGGTTGAAGCGCTCGACGCTCTCGCGCAGACGCCGGAACGCGTCGATCACGTCGCGCATGCGCTCGGCGCGCTCGTGGCCCGAAGCGGGGCGCAGCGCCGTGATCGTCGCGGCCATGCTCGCCGTTACGCGCGGCGGCGCGGAGCGCGCAACTGCATTCATCATCCGTGGCCGACTGCTCACTTACCCACCTCGTGTCATCTGCGGAAATCGTCGCCGTGCGGATCCCGGCAAGGATCGCTGGCGCAGTCGTTATATTCTAATGTATATATCGATGCCGATAATGGCCTGCGTGCATGAATCCGACGCGCTTCGGTGACGTCGTGCCCAATCGACTAAAATCAGCCGCTTTGTATGAAGCTCCGGTGAAGCCCCGATGACCCGGTAACGTCACCGCGCCGCCGTGGCCCTCGCCGCGCCCTTTCGCCTTCCGCCGTACATGAACACACCTTCTCCCGCTCCCGGCGACGCGCCGCAGAGCATCGCGCGCAATCGCGGTTTCCAGCGTTTCTGGGGCGCCCGCGTGCTCGCCTCGATGTCGTTTCAGATGCTGGCCGTCGCGATGGGCTGGCATATCTACGCGCTCACCAAAAGCGCGTTCGCGCTCGGCCTGCTCGGTCTCGCGCAATTTTTGCCGATGTTTCTGCTGACGCTCGTCGTCGGCCATGTCGCCGATCGCTACGACCGCCGGCGCATCGCCGCCGTCTGCCAGAGCATCGAATGCGTGGCCGCGTTGACGTTCGCGCTCGGCACCTTCGGCGGCTGGCTCAGCGCGCCGATGATCTACGTGCTGGCGGCCTGCGTGGGCGCGGCGCGCGCGTTCGAGTCGCCGGCGATCTCGTCGCTGCTGCCGGGCGTGGTGCCGCGTGCGCAACTGCCGAACGCCACCGCGTGGTCGACCTCGGCGACGCAGACCGCGCAGATCGTCGGTCCGGCGCTGGGCGGCCTGCTGTACGGACTCGGCGCGGGGCCGGCGTTCCTGGCCTGCGCGGTGTCGTTCGCAATCGCGGCGACGCTTTCGGCGACGATTCCGCTCAAGGCGCGGCCGCCGTCGCGCGCGCCCGTCACGCTCGAATCGGTGTTCTCGGGCATCGCGTTCATCCGCTCGCAGCCGGTGATTCTGGGCGCGCTGTCGCTCGATCTGTTCGCCGTGCTGTTCGGCGGAGCAACCGCACTGCTGCCGGTGTTCGCGCGCGACATCCTGCACGCGGGGCCGCTCGAACTGGGGCTGCTGCGCTCGGCGACCGCGGCGGGCGCGCTTGCCGGGACGATCTGGCTCGCGCACTTTCCGCTGCGCCGACGCCCGGGGCTGTCGATGTTCGGCGGCGTGATCCTGTTCGGCTGCGCGACGATCGTGTTCGGGCTGTCGCATAACGTCGTCGTCTCGCTGATTGCGCTGGCGGTGCTGGGCGCATCGGACGTGGTGAGCGTGGTCGTGCGCACGTCGCTCGTCCAGTTGCGCACGCCCGATGAAAAGCTCGGCCGCGTGAGCGCGGTGAATTCGCTGTTCATCGGCACGTCGAACCAGCTCGGCGAATTCGAGTCTGGCCTGACCGCCGGATGGTGGGGCGCGCAACCGGCGGTGCTGGTGGGTGGCGTCGCGACCATCGGCGTCGCGCTGCTGTGGATGAAGCTGTTTCCGGGATTGCGCGACACGCGCTCGCTCGAACGCGAGGATGCGCACGCGACGGCGAGCGCGGCGGGTTGAGCGGGAGAGGGTGCGACTAGCGGCGGCGACTAGCGGCGGCGACTAGCGGCGGCGACTAGCGGCGGCGATCGACGCAACTAACTGCGGCGTACGTCGCCGCTCGGTCTTGCGCTGAAGTGCTGAAGAAAAGCCCGCGCGCCGCCGCCGGCCTGGCGCGTCATCCTGTCTCATTTCACGTCGATCTGGCCTCGTTGCTGCCTCTTTGAAGCCAGTTTCGACGCCTTTCGGTCCCTTTTCGCCCCTATTCTGCTCGCCGATACCAGGCAAACGCGTCAATTCCCGGTATCCTTTCGCCGAAGCGTCGCGTTCGCGTCGCCGCGTCCAGTTCTGTCCAGCCACACCCAGGTCACACCCGTCACCCGCATGTCCCAGTCATCCCGTCAGCCATCGCCAATGTCCGCTTCCCGGAGCACGCCATGCGCGTAGGCCGTCCGGTCAAGGCGCTGCCGCAACCGCTCTGCGACTACTGCGGCGCGAAGGCAGTACTCGCGCGTTTCGGCGACGAAGCCTACCCGTACCGAGACGATCACGGCACGCTCTGGGTCTGTGCCGCCTGCGAAGCGTGGATCGGCGTACCCGCGCGCAGCACGCGCAACGTGCCGCTCGGCCGCCTCGCCAACGGCGCGCTGCGCGACGCCAAGAGCCGCCTGCACGACGCGCTCGAACCGCTCGTCGCGGCCAAGGTGCGGCGCGACAAGGTCAATATTTTCGAGGCGCGCGGCCGCGCGCTGCGCTGGCTCGCCGATGAACTGGGCTTCGACCTGCCCAATCCGTCGATCCATCATCTGACACTCGATCAGTGCGAAGCGGCAATCCGCCACGTCGAGGCCTTCATGGCCGCGCGCCGCGCCAGCGACGACGAGCGCTGACGCGTCGGCGAACGCGCGCAACCATCCGCCGCTCGCCGGATTCCGCCGATTCCGCAGTTTCCGCCCGCATCCGCGTATCGCCGCGAATATCCGCAAATCGACGCGCATTCGCGCCCGTTCACGACCTCGCGGACACCTTTAGTTACATCCTCGTCGCAAAACGGCGCTCAACCTTGGCCGCCACGTGCCGTTATTGCACCTGAACTGATTCTTTCCTGTGCCATGGCCAAGACGATCCCCTTTCCGGCGCAACACATCCAGGCCACGCGCGCACGGCGCCACAAGGCCAAAGCCGAGTTGCTGCCGATGCCGCGTGCAAGCGCGGATGAACTGGCGCTCCAGGTGCATCTGGCGCTGGCCGCGTTGCGCGCGGGCGGCTCACAGCATGACGCCCAGGCGCTCCTGCACGCGCATGTGCTGGCGCAATCGATCGCGGATGCCGGTTACGGCGATCTGACGCCCGAGCAGGTCCGTCCCGCCGACGAAGCGATCATCGCGTGCTTCTCGCGCGGCGGCGCGCAAGGCGAGTGGCGTCTCGACGATGCGCAGTTCGAAGCCGTGCGCCCGGTCATCAATGTCTACGACGTGCAACTGCAAAGTGCGCCGATGTGGGTGCTGACCGACGCGAGCGAGCGGCTCGAGCGCATGCGCGCGGGCGAAGCCGCGCAGGCACGCAAGCGTGCGTAACGTGCGCGTGACGTGTCCGGTGGGCATGTCGATTGCGGGTGACAACGCGGAAGTCGACGCTCGCACGTCCAGGCGGCGTACGAAGCGGACCGGCCCGGCCCGGCCCGGCAGATGTACCAGACAGCACGAAGCAAAATGTAAGCAAAGCAGCCACAGCGCGCAGTGATGACGCAGACGCGACGCGATGATTCGGCCCCCGGCCGACCGTGCCACGCAACGGGTTCACGGTGCGCAGTGAAGCATTCAGCCCGATCGCGCCCAATGCGCCGTCCGGCGGCGCTGTGGCGGCATTGGCACGGGATTTGACGCGCGGCGCGAATCGTGTTGACTTCCGACAGCGTGCGTGACTAAAATTCGCCCGTCTTAACAAAAGGGGCTGACGCCTTGGACAGTAGCAGTAGTCGATCTTCGAACAGTTTCGCTGCCTGACCGGCAGGACGTCCGCGCTCCCTTTTCTCTCAGCCGCCGTCTTGCCAGCCAGGCAGATGGTGCGCGTCCAGCAGTACATTCTCGTGCACTCTTTTTAGCGTCGACCAGGCGCCGCAGCGTCGTATGCGCAGCGCGCCAGGCCGATATCGCGCCGTGAGCCCTGTTCGCTCGCGGCACGGTCCGTTCGTCACGCCGATCATCCGCCTTGCGGAATTCGCGCGACGCACGGATCGCCACATGCGCCGCCTGGGACCGGTTTCCAGCGCGCCGCCGTGACGATAAGGAGTTCCGATGTCCGACAGTGACAGTTATCCGTTATGCCGCTTCCTTTTTTCGTTCCCTGAGGAAAGCGCGCAGACGTGAGCCGCTGACGCGCGTACGCCGCGCGCAGCCGGGTCTGCTGGCTTTCCTCGCAACCGCGTTCGCTCCCTGAGCGACGTGAGGAGATCCAGCATGAACTTCGGCCTTCTTCTGCCGTACCTGCCGCAAACGCAGCACACCCTTCATCCCGACCACCTCGGCGCCCGCGAGCGCACGAGCGACACGCCGCCGTGCCCGCCGTCGCGCCTTGCCGCGCGCTGGCGCGATTTGCGCGCCCGCGTGTTCCGCGCGTCGGGGCGAGGTTGACCGGGGCTGAACGCAGTAAGACAAGAAAGAACGGCCCCCGCCCGAACGCGTCGCCGCCCGAATGGCGGCGCGCTCGACGCGCGAGCCGCGCATCATCCAGATCGCCGGTGCAACAAGACATGAATCAGATCAACCGCTCCATGCGAACGACCCGCCGCGCCGCGCGTGCAGGCGGCGTCGCGCATGCCATCGCCCTGGGAGGCCGCTAATGGAGTTCAGATTCAACCTGAACCGTACGGCCAACGCTTCGGCGTGGCGCGTGCTGCCCAACCGCTGGGACTTTGTAGCGTTCCCGCTCATCATCTGCCTGATCGCCATGGCGGCCGTGGGCTTCCACGAAACGATGGCGCCTATCGCCACGCTCAAGGCGCAGCCGATTTCGCTCGATCCGTCGAACCTGCCGGAGTACGCGATGCGCACGACGCTGCGCATGCTGGCGGCGATGGTCGCCTCGCTGATCTTCACGCTGGTGTACGGCACGCTCGCGGCCAAGAGCCGTCGCGCGAGTCTCGTGCTGGTGCCGATCCTCGACATCCTGCAGTCGGTGCCGGTGCTGGGCTACATTTCGTTCACGGTCACATTCTTCCTCGCGCTGTTTCCCTCGCGCGTGTTGGGCGCTGAACTCGCGGCCATCTTCGCGATCTTCACGAGCCAGGCGTGGAACATGACCTTCAGCTTCTATCAGTCGCTGCGCACGGTGCCGCGCGATCTCGACGAAGTCTCGAAGGGCTTCCACCTGACTGGCTGGCAGCGCTTCTGGAAACTGGAAGTGCCGTTCTCGATGCCGGGCCTCATCTGGAACATGATGATGTCGATGTCGGGCGGCTGGTTCTTCGTGGTGGCCTCCGAAGCAATCACGGTGGGCAATAACACAATCACGCTGCCGGGTATCGGCGCGTATCTGGCGCAGGCGATTTCCGAAAAGAATCTGCACGCCATCGGCTGGGTGATCCTGACGATGACGGTCGTGATTCTCGCCTACGACCAGTTGCTGTTCCGTCCGCTCGTGGCATGGGCCGACAAGTTCCGCATGGAAAACACGAGTTCCGGCGACGCACCCGAATCCTGGCTGCTCGACCTGATCCGCCGCACGCATCTGATTCACCGCCTGCTGGTGCCGATGGGCTTCCTGCTCGCGACGTTCGCACGTATTCCGTTCCGCGTGCAATTGCCGAAGGCGATGCCTGCCGTGAACCTCACGCTCAGCAAGCGCTCGCGTTTCGGCGACGCGATCTGGGCCGTGTTCGTGATCGCGCTCACGCTGTTCGTGGTCTGGCGCGTGGTGGCCTACGTGCGCACAGGCGTCTCGCTCGACGAAGTGGGTCACGTGTTCGTGCTCGGCCTCATCACGCTGCTGCGCGTGATCGTGCTGATCGCGATTGCCTCGGTGATCTGGGTGCCGCTCGGCGTGCTGATCGGCCTGCGTCCGGCGCTTGCCGAAAAGGTCCAGCCGCTCGCACAGTTCCTCGCAGCATTCCCGGCGAACCTGCTGTTCCCGGTGTTCGTGATTGTGATCGTGCGCTTCCATCTGAACGCGGACATCTGGCTGTCGCCGCTGATCGTGCTCGGCACGCAGTGGTACATCCTGTTCAACGTGATTGCGGGCGCAAGCGCCTATCCGAACGACTACAAGGAAGCGGCCAAAAACTTCCGCATTCGCGGCTGGCAGTGGTGGCGTCAGGCGATCCTGCCGGGCATTTTTCCCTACTACATCACGGGCGCGATCACGGCCTCGGGCGGCGCGTGGAACGCGAGCATCGTCGCCGAATACGTGCAGTGGGGCGATACGAAGCTCGAGGCGCACGGCCTTGGCGCGTACATCGCGCAAACGACTGCCGCCGGTGATTTCCCGAAGATCATTCTGGGCATCGCGATGATGTCCCTGTTCGTGACGCTGTTCAACCGCGTGCTCTGGCGTCCGCTGTACACCCACGCCGAGTCCAGGCTGCGGCTCGATTGAGATGGAGTAATACATCATGCTGAATCCGAAAATCGTCTCATCCGACCTGCTGCCCGCACGGCCCACGCTCGGCGACGAAGTGCTGTCGGTCAAGCACATGTCACGCGGTTTCGCGAAAAAGGACGACGAGCGCCTCGTGCTCGACGACGTCAACCTCTCGCTGCGCGAAGGTGAAATCGTTGGGCTGCTCGGCCGCTCCGGCTCGGGTAAATCGACGCTCCTGCGCATCATCTCGGGCCTCATCGAACCGAGCGCGGGCGAGGTGAACTGGCTCGGCAAGCCGCTCGACGGCCCGGCGAAAGGCGTCTCGATGGTGTTCCAGACCTTCGCGCTGTTTCCGTGGCTCACGGTGCTGCAGAACGTGGAAGCGGGCCTCGAAGCGCAGGGCGTGCCCGCGCGCGAGCGCCGCGAACGCGCGCTGGCCGCGATCGACCTGATCGGTCTCGACGGCTTTGAAAACGCCTACCCGCGCGAACTTTCGGGCGGCATGCGCCAGCGCGTGGGTTTCGCGCGCGCGCTCGTGGTCGACCCGGCGCTGCTGCTGATGGACGAGCCGTTTTCCGCGCTCGACGTGCTCACGGCCGAAACGCTGCGTACCGACCTGCTCGACCTCTGGACGCAGGGCCGCATGCCGATCAAGTCGATGCTGATCGTCACGCACAACATTGAGGAAGCGGTGTTCATGTGCGACCGCATTCTCGTGCTCTCGTCGAACCCGGGGCGCCTGGTGGCCGACATCAAGGTGCCGTTCAAGCACCCGCGCAATCGTCTGGACCCTGCGTTCCGCAAGCTCGTGGACGAGATCTACGCGAAGATGACCGCGCGCGACGCCGCCGAAACGACCACGCGCCGTCTCGAAGTGGGCAGCCGCCTGCCCGACGTCTCGACCAACCTGATGGCCGGCCTGATCGAAACGCTGGCGGCCGCGCCGTACCACGGCCGCGCGGACATGCCGGAAATCGCGCGCTCGCTGCATCTGGAAGTGGACGACCTGTTTCCGATTGCGGAAATGATGCAACTGCTCGGCTTTGCCGACGTGCGCGACGGCGACCTGCTGCTCACGCCGCCCGCGCGCGTATTCGCCGAGATGGGCACGCAGGCGCGCAAGCTGATGTTCGCCGATCATTTGCTGCGCAACGTGCCGCTCGCGGCGCGGATCAAGAAGGTGCTCAACGAACGCCCGGGCCACCGCGCGCCGCGCGTGCGCTTCGAGCAGGAACTGGAAGATTTCCTCTCGGATACGGCGGCCGAAGGAACGCTCGATACCGTGATCGACTGGGGCCGCTACGGCGAGATTTTTTCGTATAACGACCAGTCGGAAATTTTCAGTCTCGAGGACGTGGAAGCTTAAGGTTCGCAAGGGACGCAGCGCACGCGGCGCTCCTCCTGAAAAAAACGCTGTGGATGACGGCTCAATTGTGCCGTTGACCGCAGCGTTTTTTTTCGTGCCATCGACAACTTCGCAGTACGAACCTCAAAGAAGTGACGATTCTCCGCTGCTAGTATTTTTTCGACGCGAGCGGTGCACGACGTACGTCACCTCGCACGCGAGATGCGCCTCGATTTGAAATCGAATGAGCATCGAATCGGTTGCATTTTTTGCGGTCATCGGAAGGGAGAACACGATTATGTCGATGGATCGAAGGACACTCTCCGCGGAAGCGGTCACGGCGGCGTTCAACCAGATCTGCGCGCATCTCGACGAAGACGCGGGCGAGCTCGACGCGGCCACGCGCAAGCGCCTGGAACGCATTGCGAAGGAAAGCATGGAAGCGCATCCGGCGCTTGCGTGGCAAACGCTGGGCATGCTCGCCGCCGAGCGCTGGGACAGCGAGGCGCTCGAAGTGGCGTACGCGAACGCGTTGCGCTGCGAACGCGGGGTGCAGGCCGGCATCAACTGTGCGGTGGCGCTCGCGGCCTGCAATCGTTTCGGCGAAGCCGCGGAAGTGGCCGAGCGTGCGTGGCAGGCGCAGCCGTCCAGCCTGCTTGCGCTGCGCGGCGCAATCGACATGGCGTGGCAGGCGGGGCGCTGGGCGCGTGCGCTGGAACTCATGCAGGCACTCAGTCCGCGCTCGAATGCCACGGATCGCGAAACCGAGGCGTATCGGCGCAAGGCGGTGGCGATTCTGGAACGCCACGCGGTGCCGCTGTCGGCGGTCGAGGCGTTGCACGACGCGCTCTATGGTTTTCTCGCCACGCGCCGCGTGCGCGCGCTTGCAGCGTGTGAATTCGTCGACGACGGTCCGGGGGAGGAGACCGTGTATGTAACCGTTCAGATTGCGCGAGAGCACGACGAGGTCGCGCAGCTGGATGAGGCGTTGGCGGAGGCACTGTCCGATGCCGTGGAGGCTTATCCGCTCGCCGCCTTCGTGATCGATCTTGCAGAGAGGGAGACGGCCTGATGTCGGCGCAGGCGTGCATCGATACAGCCGGGCGTCTGTCGCTCGAACCGGCGCGCGAGGCCGACAGGCGTCGCGCGGTCCCGTCGTGCGCGAACGCCACGATCAATCGGCGCGCGCTGCGAATCGACAACGCAGGAAGCGCAAAGGTGAGCTTCTTCGGGAGAGAGCGAATCGCGCGTGTTTTGCGCGCGATTCGCAAGATGCGATCACGCGCAAAGCCCCGCCGTTGCGTGAAATCCCATCACGCTTCGCGCGCCGCACAGCGAGTGTGCGTGCACGAAGGTGAGCTTTTACGGGATCACGACGGTTTGCGGCGCGGTGTCGTGCGCGAGTCGTCGTCGCGTTCGTCGTTGCCGAATACATGGCCTTCCACATCGCTGTCGTGCGGCACCCCGATCACAAAGTTGCGCTGCGGGTTTGCCAGTTCGATGCCGCGCTCCGTGAAAAGCGCGAGCACGCGTCGGTTGAATTCGCGTTGCACACCCCAGCGCGAAGAGTCCTTGCACTGGATCTGGCCCACGAGCGTGACGCTGGCGCCGTCGACCTGATCCACGCCCCAGTAGGCGAAGTCGCTGAGTATGCCGTTTTTGAAGGCGTCGTCGGCGCGGATGGAAGCGCCGATATCCTTGAGCGTGTCGATCGCGCGTTGCAGGTCGTTGCCGTGCGCGATCACCACCTTGACCGCGGCGTTGCCGATGCCGCGATTCGTGTTGTTCACGGTCGTCACCGAGCTGAAGGGCACGGTGTAGAGCGAGCCGTCGCCGCCGCGCAGACGCACCGTACGGATCGAGAGGAACTCCACCGTGCCCGAGACGCCCGCTACGGTCACCCAGTCGCCGACCTGCATCGCGTTTTCGGTGAGCAGGAAGATGCCGGTGATGAAGTCCTGCACGAGCTTCTGCGAGCCGAAGCCGAGCGCCACGCCGAAGATGCTCGCGCCCGCGATCAGCGGTGCGGTGTTCACGCCGAGCTGCGAGAGCGCGGTGAGGCCCACGATCACGAAGATCGCGACGAACAGCGTGGTGCGGAACATCGGCAGCAGCGTGCGCAGACGTGCGGCGCGTACGTAGTCGCCGGCGTCGGTCCAGGCGTTGAGGCGGCGTTCGGCTGCGCCGTTCGCGACTTCCCAGATCACGATGGCGACGGCCACGGCCACGGCGATCGTGAGCAGCGCGGAGCCGAGCAGGTGCCCGATCGGCGCGTTCATGAGCAGGCGTGCCGGGCGCAGGCCCCATACGTGCAGCAGCACGTCGATCGTCACGATCCATAGCGCGGCGATCACCACGCGGCGCAAGGCGGGGTAGTAGCGGTAGGCGCGGCGCTGCGAGATGGTCATGTCGGCGCGGTTGCCGAGCGGATCGAACACGCGTCCGAGCGCGCCGAGCGCGACGATGGCGGCCACGCGCGCAGCCAGCAGCACGGCGAGCGAGAGGCCGCCCGCGCGCATGAGTTCGCGGTAGCCGCCGCGCAGGTCGAGCGCCCACACGAACCAGAGCGCCATGACCACGAAGATCGCGGCCACGGCCCAGATGTCGGCGAACCAGTGCGCGAGCCAGGCCAGCGAGCCGCGCTGCGCGGCCACGTTGCGCAGCCAGGCGGCCACGGGCTTGCGGCATTGCAGGATCATGACGGCGAGCGCGAGGTGGCCGACCAGCGTGACGATCTTCACGAGCGCGAGGTGCGCGTCCTCGGTCATGCCGAGCGGCACTGCGCCCGCGAGCGCGCCGCCCACGCCGCCGATCGCGACGATGCGCACGACCCAGCGCTGCGTGAACGCGGCCCAGGTCGAGCTCATGCGCGTGAGGCGCAGCGCGTCCGAGTCGGGCGCAAACAGCAGGGCGCCCAGGGCGATCACGACGCGGCAGATCACCCACGTGTCGACGAGCTCGCCCACGGCGGCGGCGGGTGCGGCGTCGTCGGCGCCAAAGAGCGAGAGCACGCCCGCTGCGATCAGGCCGAAGCCCATCACGGGCACGAGGTCGAGCAGCGTCACGAGCAGTGCGGCGGGCAGGCGTTGCAGCAGGCGCCAGTGATGGGCGCCGCGGCTGCGATGGCGCGCTTCGCGTGCGCGCGAGAGCGGGTCCTCGTCGGGCGCGGCGTCGTCGGCTGCGGCGGCATTCACGGTCTCGCGTGCTGCGGCGTTGGCGGCCGGGTTCGCGTTGGGGCCGGCGTTCGGATCGGCGTCGGCCGCTTTTGTGGCTTTTGCTGTGGTCGTGACGTTTGCGGCTTTCGCGTCCGCCGCGTCTGCCGTGCCCGTAGCAGGCGCGTCGGCGGCTTCCATGCCGGCGGCGACGCGCAGGGCGCCGTCATCGTCGCCGGGTTGCGCGGCGGCTTTGAGCGCGGTGGCCGTGCCGGTCGCTTCGGGTGTCTGAGGTTGCGCTTGCGGCGGCTGGGCGGGCGCGGCAGCGTCGCTGGCGTCGTCGAGCGTGGCGGCCGCGTGGGCCACGATCGAGCGATGCGGCTTGGCGAGCGCGCGGCGCAGCAGCGCTTCAATCGCCAGCGCGGGCACGAGCGTGAGCAGCAGCACGCGCAGCAGTCCGAGCAGCATCGCGTGACCTTCAGGTGTGCTCAGGCGCTCGCGCCACCAGCCGCGCGCGGAGCCGGTGTCGAACAGCGCCGTGCGCGCGTGCACGAGCCGATCGCCGATGAGGCGCGCGCTGTGCGCGGCGTGATCGGCGAGTTGCAGGACAAGGCCGTTCGAGCGCAGCGCGTCGGTGAGCGGCGCGGAAGCCGAGGTGGCCGCCGATGCAGTCGCGGGCGCGCTCGCGGGCGTTGCGCTCGACGCGGGCGTGGCCAGCGCGCCGGCGGCGGCGATGGCGCGCAGCGTGTCTTCGATGTGGCTGCGCTGCACCGGATCGTCGAGGACCTGCAGCGCGGCGTGCGCCTGCGCAGGCGTGAGCACGACCGGTGCGGCGGGATTGGCGGGCGTCGCGGCCGGGGCCGGTGCAGCGGCAGCAGCCGACGCGCACGGTGTCCACGCGAGCGCCGTTATCCAGACAAACGCGGCGAGCAGGGCGGCGCAGCGCGGCAGGCGCAGCGTTCGTAACACGGAAGAAAGGAGCATCCTGGGCATAGGCAAATACGGAGTCGGGCGTCGGTGACGGTCGATGAGCGTCAAGGATTGGCGGCGATGGCCGGATGTCGGACAGCGTGCCGGTTGGCCGGTTCAGGTAACGTCGCTGCCGGCGTCGGGCGCCGCCTCCGGCTTACGATGCGCGCGGCAAGGTTTCGTCGGAACATTCGACGCCGCGCCGCAAATCTCGTGCCCCGCAGCGTGAAAACGGGGGTGAAAACGGGTAGGAAATCAGGGCCTGAAATCGGGCGCTAACGCGGAGCGAAACATGGGCACAACAAGGGACGCAGCCAGGCGAGCACACCATCGAAGCGATCAGCGCGGCGCGAGGCCCCAAAGTATGCGCCGGATGGCGATTGTGTGTCGCCAGGCTAACACTGGCGCAGTCGCGACGGCAATGGGTAAGTCCGTGCGTCAAGGAGGAGAAAGAGAAAGCGCGGCGACCTTAGCCCGCCTCGCTCTCGCGCCAATGCGCGAGAATGCGCGCCTTGGCATCGAGCAACGTGGCAACGTGCGTGTCGAGCTGCTGGCGGATGCGCTCGGTCGGCCCGCCAATCGAGAGTCCGTAACAGTCACCGCCGAAGTCGAGGGCCACGGCCACGGCAGACAACTCGGGCGCGCTTTCGCCGATATTCGCGTACCAGCCGCGCGCTTTCGCGGCGGCGGCCTGTTCGACGAGCGTCGGCAGATCGGTGGCGGTCGCTTCCGTATAGCGCTCGAAATCGAGCTTCGCGCCGAGCGCGGCCTGCGCGTCGGGCGCGAGTTCGCCGAAGATCGCCTTGCCGATGGAGTTCGCGTGCAGCGGCCGCAGCGCGCCGGGCTGGCACGCGTAGCGCACGGACTTTTCCGATTCGACCACGTCGAGGTACACGACCGCCGCGCCGTGAATCTTGCCGAGCACGATGGTTTCGCCGCTGGCGTCGCGCAACGCGACGAGCGTCGGATGCAGCATCTCCACGACCGGATCGACGGCGTCGATCGCGCTGGCGAGCAGATGCAGACGCCGCGTCGGATAGTAGCCGCCGCGCTTGCGCACCTCGTAGAGATAGCCGCGGCTCACGAGGGTGCGCGCGAGCGCGAGACAACTCGACGACGGCACGTTGAGCAGCCGCGCCATTTCGACGAGCGGCAGCGGCCGCTGTTCGGCGGCGAAAAGCTCGAACAGGTCGAGCGTGCGGGCAACGAGTTTGACGTCCATAAATACGCGATGAAAGCGAGGCGGCGCGCGCCTGCGTGTGCGGCCGCGCCCCAAACCGCGAGGCGCAACTCAGTACGACTTCGGCAACCCGAGCACCTTCTCCGCGATGAAGCAGAGAATCATCTGCGGACTGACGGGCGCGAGCCTCGGAATCATACACTCACGCAGATAGCGCTCGACGTGATACTCCTTCGCGTAGCCCATGCCGCCGAGCGTGGCGATGGCGGTCTGGCACGCCTGGAACGCGGCTTCGGCGGCGAGGTACTTGGCCGAGTTCGCTTCGGCGCCGCAGGGCTGGCCCGCATCGTAGAGCGTGGCGGCTTTCATCACCATCAGATCGGCGGCTTCGAGCGACATCCACGCCTGCGCGAGCGGATGCTGGATCGCCTGGTTCTGGCCGATCGGCCGGCCGAACACCACGCGCTCCTTCGCATACTGCGTGGCGCGCGCGAGCGCCGCGCGGCCGAGTCCGACCGCCTCCGACGCAATCAGGATGCGCTCCGGATTGAGCCCGTGCAGCAGATAGTGAAAGCCCTTGCCTTCCTCGCCGATGCGGTCCTCCACCGGCACGCGCAGATTGTCGATGAACAGCATGTTCGAATCGACCGCCTTGCGGCCCATTTTCTCGATCTCGCGCACTTCCACGCGCGCGCGGTCGAGGTCGGTGTAGAAGAGGCTCAGCCCGTCGGTGGGTTTGGCCACGCGATCGAGCGGCGTGGTGCGCGCGATGATCAGCATCTTGTTGGCGACCTGCGCCGTCGAAATCCAGATCTTGCGGCCGGACAGCACGTAATGATCGCCGTCGCGCACGGCCTGGGTCTTGAGATGCGTGGTGTCGAGACCGGCGTCCGGTTCGGTCACGGCGAAACAGGCCTTGTCGCGGCCCTCGATCAGCGGCGGCAGGAAGCGCCGCTTCTGTTCGTCATTGCCGAACACCTGCACGGGATTGAGCCCGAAGATGTTCATATGCACCGCCGACGCGCCCGACAATCCCGCGCCCGAGCCGCTGATCGTGCGCATCATCAGCGCGGCTTCGGTCATGCCGAGTCCCGAGCCGCCGTGCTCCGGCGACATGGCGATGCCGAGCCAGCCCGCGTCGGCGAGCGCGCCGTGAAAGTCGTGCGGAAAACCGCCTTCGCGGTCGCGTTCGAGCCAGTAACTGTCGTCGAAACGCGCGCAGATTTTTTCGATCGCGGCAACGATCGCTTGCTGGTCATCGGTCAGATTGAATTGCATGGCGGACATCCTCGTAAAACGAAAAAACGAAATCGACGGCGTTCAGAGCGGAAACACGCCGAACAGCACTGCGGTGAACACCATCAGCACGGTGGCGGCGAACAGAAACGGAATCGTGAACTTCTGGTGTTCGGCCAGTTCCACGCCGGTCATGCCGACGATCAGGAACGTCGCGGGCGTGAGCGGGCTCACGGGAAAACCGGTGGTCATCTGCCCGAGCAGCGCGGCCTGCGCCATCTGCACGGGCGGCACGCCGAGCATCTGGCCGCTCTGCGCCAGAACAGGCAGGATGCCGAAATAAAACGAATCGGGATCGAACAGCAGGCTCAGCGGCATCGACACGAGGCCGAGCACGAACGGCATATGGCGCGCATGTTCGGCGGGCACGTGGCGCACGACCACCTCGGCCATCGCGTTGAGCATGCCGGTGCCGGACATGATGCCCGTGAACGCGCCCGCCGCGAGCAGCACGCTCGCCATCATCAGCGCGGCTTTGGCGTGCGCGTCGACGCGTTCGCGTTGCATGGCGACGTCCGGATAGTTGATGACGAGCGCGAGCACGGTGCCGATCATGAACATCACCATCGGATCGACGATGCCCGAGACCAGCGTGCCGAGCACGACGAAGGTGAGCGCGAGATTGATCCAGAAGCGTTGCGGGCGGCGCAGCGCGGCTTCTTCCGGCGTGAGCGCGCGCGGCGTGGCGGCGATCGAGGCGGCGTGGGCACGCGTGAGGCCGAGGCGCTTTTCCTCGCGCTTGCCGAGCCAGTACGCGGTGCCGAACACGAACAGGAGGCCGACGATCTGCACCGGTATCATCGGATAGAAAATGACGGTGCCCGGAATGTGCAGCGCGGCGCTCGCGCGCAGCATCGGCCCGACCCACGGCAGAAAGTTGACGCCCGCCGCCATCGACGCCACGCAGGCGAGAATGCGGCGATCGAGGCCGAGGCGCGTGTAGAGCGGCAGCATCGCGGGCAGCGTGACGAGAAATGTCACCGCGCCCGAGCCGTCGAGATGGATCAGCAGCGCGAGCAGCGCCGAGCCCATGACGATACGCGTCGGATGGCAGCCGACGATGCGCAGCACGCCGTTGATGATCGGGTCGAGCATGCCTGCATCCGTCAGGATACCGAAGAAAAGAATCGCAAAAACGAACATGCCGGCCACCGGGCCGATAGTCTGCACGCCGTGCACGATGAATTTCGCCGTCGAGAGGCCGAAACCGGCGGCGAGCGCGGCGACGATCGGCACGGCGATCAGCGCCACGAGCGGCGAGAGCCGCTTTGTGATGATCAGCGTGAACAGCGCGACGATGGCGAGCGTTCCGATTAGCGCGAGCACGACGGGTCCTCCGCTGCGCCGAACACCTGCGCCGTGTGTTCGCCGAGCGCGGGCGGCGCGCTGCGATAGGTGGCGGGCGTGCGGCCGAGCTTGATCGGCGAGGCGATGCCGCTATACGTTCGGCCAGGGTTGTGCTCCGCCGCGATCTCCACTCGCATCGCGCGATGCGCCGTGTGCGGATGCGCGAGCGCCGCGCCGAGTCCGAGCACGGGCGCGCACGGCACGCCCTGGCGGATCAGCGTGTCGGCAAGTTGCGCGCCGTCCCAGGCGGCGAAGTGCGCTTCGAGCGCCTCGCGCAATTCGCGGCGATGCTGGCTGCGCAGCTTGTTGTCGGCGTAGCGCGCGTCGTCGGCGAGTTCGGGCGCGGCGATCACGCGGCACAGCGTGGCGAACTGCGCGTTGTTGCCGACCGCGAGAAAGATATCGGTGCTGCCCGTATGGAACATGTCGTAGGGCGTGATGTTCGGATGCGCGTTGCCGCTGCGCTGCGGCTCCTTGCCCGAATAGAAGTAGTTGGTCGAATGCGGATGCAGGATCGAGAGCGCGCAATCGAACAAGGTCGATTCGACGAACTGGCCGCGTCCGCTCGTATCGCGCTCGCGCAGCGCGAGCATGATGCCGAGCGCGGCGTTCAGTCCCGTCACGAGATCGACAACCGGCACGCCCACGCGCAGTGGCGCACCGCCCGTTTCGCCGTTCACGCTCATGAGGCCGGTCAGCGCCTGGATCGCGGCGTCGTAGCCGGGCAGCGCGCCGAGCGGGCCGTCTGCGCCGAAGCCCGAGATGCGGCAATGCACGAGGCGCGGAAAGCGCGGCGCGAGCGTGGCCTCGTAGGCGAGACCCCAGCGTTCGAGCGTGCCGATCTTGAAGTTTTCGACCAGCACGTCGGCGCTGTCGAGCAGCGCGAGCAGACGTTCCCGATCCGCGGGCTGCGAGAGATCGAGCACCGCGCCGAGCTTGTTGCGGTTCACGCCCTGAAAATAGGCGGCCGTGTCGCCGTCGAAGGGCGGCCCCCAGGTGCGCGTTTCGTCGCCGTTCGGCGGCTCGATCTTGATGACCTCCGCGCCGTGATCGGCGAGGATCTGCGTGCAATACGGACCGCCCAGCACGCGCGACAGATCGACCACGCGCAGGCCATGCAGGGAACCGGGAATGAACGACACGGCGCTTGTCTCCTTCATAGGGACTGCTGATCGATGGCGGGCTGCGCGATCATCGACTTAAATCGCAACTAACAGCCAATCGAAAGACGCATCCACGAAGTGGATGTCTCGCGGAACTCACAAAGACCCATAAGTCCCCAGCTTGTGGCCACGAACCGCAGATCATAAATTCATGTGCATGAATTAATATTCACACACATGAATTTACAGGTCAAGGCAAGACGCCCTCGGTGAGCCCAGGACTGTCCCTGGTGCGGGGTTTTGATCAGTGGCGCGCGCGACGGCGCCGATGCTACCGTTAGCCCGTCTGTCCCCAAGCTGTCCTCCAGCGAATGCGCCAGTCGATTCGCTCGGCAGCCAACACACACGGGCCGCGCGGCGGCCATCGGAGCGCGTGCCTATGAACAGCGTCAGCGTCGCCGGAGTGCGGAAGGGCCAATTGAGCCGCGCGCAGTTGATCGTCGCAGCCACGCTCGGCAATGCGCTCGAATTCTTCGACTTCACCGTCTACAGCTTCTTCGCGCTGACCATCGGCAAGCTGTTCTTCCCGACGATGTCGAGCTACGGCCAGTTGCTGGCGTCGGTGGCGACCTTCGGCGTGGGCTTCGTGATGCGGCCGCTCGGCGGCGTCGTGATCGGCGCGTATGCCGACCGCGCGGGCCGCAAACCGGCGATGACGCTCACGATCTTCCTGATGGCGCTCGGCTGCACGCTGATCGGTCTCGCGCCCACTTACGCGCAGATCGGCCTCGCCGCGCCCGTCATCATCGTGTTCGCGCGGCTGTTGCAGGGTTTTTCGGCGGGCGGCGAGGTGGGTGCGTCCACCACCTTGCTGATCGAAGCGGGCACGCCCGCGAATCGCGGCCTGCTCGGCAGTATGCAGTTCGCGAGCCAGGGCGTGGGCGTGTCGCTCGGCGCGCTCACCGCCGCCGTGCTGACGACGTGTCTCACACCCGCCGCGCTGATGTCATGGGGATGGCGCGTGCCGTTTCTGCTCGGCATCGCGATCGCGCCGATCGGCATGTGGATACGCCGCCGCATCGATGAACAGGCGGCGCCGCGTGCGCATCACGATGCCAACGCGCAGATGAAAAGCGCGCAGACGAAAAACGCCGCGCGTGCGCCCGTGCTCGCCGTGCTGCGCGATCACGGTGCGCGTGCGGCGCTCGGCACGCTGCTGACGATCGGCTCGACGGTGACGGCCTACGTCGTCACGTTCTACATGCCGACCTGCGCGATTCACGAACTGAAGGTGCCCGCGCCCACGGCGCTGCTCGCGGGCCTCGTGTCGGGCGTGGTGACGTTTCTGGTCGGGCCGCTGGCGGGCTGGCTGTCCGACCGATTGAGCCGCCGCGCGCTGATCTTCTGGCCGCGTGTGGCCGTGGTCGTGCTGATCTATCCCGCGTTTCTGTGGCTGTCGAGCGCGCCCGATGCCGCTCGTCTGCTGATCACGGTGGGCGGATTGAGCGTGCTGCTCGCGTTGCAGGCCGCGCCGTCGATCACCATGCTGCCCGAGATGTTCCCGCGCGCCGTGCGGGCGACGGGCATGGCGATCGTCTACAGCATTGGCGTGGCGATCTTCGGCGGCTTCGCGCAGGCGATCGCCACGTGGCTCATCAAGACGACGGGCAATCTGCTCGCGCCCGCGTGGTACGTGATGGCGTGCGTGGCGATCTCGTGCCTCGCGCTGCCGTTCATTCGCGACCTCACGGGCAAGCCGCTGGAAGATTGAACGAACGCATCGCGGACCTCGCGCGGATCAGCGCCAATCAGCGCGACGCGTTGGCCTGGCGCGCCGCTTCGAGATTCGCGTCGAGCTGCCGCGCGAGCCCGTAGAGCATGCCGAGCGACGGCGCGGCGATCCCCGTGCGCCGCGCGAGTTCGTCGGGCGCGCCGAGCAGCGCTTCCACTTCGAGCGAGCGGCCCGCTTCGACGTCTTGCAGCATCGACGTCTTGAACGCGCCGAGCTTGCGCGTGATCGCGTTGCGCTCCTCGATCGTCATCGCCAGATGAATGCCGAGCGCCTCGCCGATGCCGCGCGCTTCGGCCATCACGGCGGCGACGAGCGCCAGCGTGCGCGGATCGTCGAGGATCACGTCGGCGGTCGAACGCGTGAGCGCGCTGATGGGGTTCATCGTCATGTTGCCCCAGAGCTTGGCCCAGATATCGTGCTGGATGTGCTCGCTGGCCTGCACGTCGAAGCCCGCCTGCGCGAGCAGCGCGCGCGCTTCGTCCGCGCGCGCCGCCATCTGCGGCGACGCCGCGCCGAGGATCAGCCCGTTGCCGTTGCCCTTGCGGATCACGCCCGGCCCCGCAATCGCCGACGACAGATGCACGACGCAGCCCGACGTTTGCGCGGGCGGCAGCGCCGCCGACACCACGCCGTCCGGATCGACCGACTCGAGCCGCCCGTTCGCGTACTCGCCGCCGAACGCGTGCAGAAACCACCACGGCACGCCGTTCATCGCCGAGACAATATGCGTGCGCGGCCCTACGAGCGGCGCGAGCGTGGCGGCCGCCTGCACCAGCGCCTGACCCTTGAGGCAGACGAACACGATGTCCTGCACGCCGAGATCGGCGGCGTTGTCAGCGGTATT
Organism: Paraburkholderia tropica; assembly: GCF_900109265.1. Taxonomy (GTDB): domain Bacteria; phylum Pseudomonadota; class Gammaproteobacteria; order Burkholderiales; family Burkholderiaceae; genus Paraburkholderia; species Paraburkholderia tropica. The sequence goes on along the minus strand of NZ_FNZM01000001.1, from coordinate 184,791 downwards.
CACGTGGGCCGTGTAGCGCGTGGCGTCGTCCCGGCCTTCGACGATGGTGAGACCGTCGCGGCGCATGGCCTGCAGATGCGCGCCGCGCGCGAGTACGTTGATCTGCACGTCGCGATGCGCGCGCCACAGACGGGCGGCGATCAGGCCGCCGATCGCGCCTGCGCCGACCACGGCGATCGAGCGCGGACTGGACTGCAAAAGACTCACGGCTTACTCCTTGTACGAGGGATCGATGCGCTCCACGCGGCGGATCAGTGCCGCGAGCACGTTCTCGCCCGCGCCATGCTCGGGCGAGAACTGCAACGCGTCGCGCGTGGCGCGCGCGGTGATGGCGGGATCGATCGGAATGGCCTGGCCGCGCATCGAATCGGTGGCGAGCTGAATTTCGCAGGCGCGATTGAGCGTCCAGAGTAGCGCGAAAGCGTGCGCGAGATTCACGCCGTGCGCAAGCAGCCCGTGATTGCGCAGGATGAGCAGACGGCGATCGCCCATCGACTTCAGCAGACGCGGTTTTTCGTCGTCGTGCACGGTGATGCCTTCGAAGTTGTGATACGCGACCATGTCGTGCAACTGCGCCGAATAGAAGTTCGTGGGCGCGAGCCCGCCTTCCATGCACGCGACGGCGAGCCCCGCCGTGGTGTGCGTGTGCATGACGCAATGCGCGTCGGCCACGTTCGCGTGGATCGCGCTATGAATGACGAAGCCGGCGGGATTGATCGGATAGTCGCTCGGGCTCAGGATCCGGCCGCCGAGATCGATCTTGACGAGATTCGACGCCTTGATTTCGTCATACGTGAGCCCGAACGGATTGATGAGGAAATGCGGCTGCGAGCCGGGCACGCGCAGCGTGATGTGATTGAAGATCAACTCGGTCCAGCCGAGTTGATGAAACACGCGATACGTGGCCGCGAGCTTCACGCGGGCGGCCCACTCCTGCGGCTCGCACCAGGCGGGACGCGCGGATGCTTCGGGGACTGCGCTCATGGTGTCTCCGTCTCCTCGTCGATAGGCTGATGCTACGCGCAAATAAATGCGTGTGCAAGCATCAAATACTGTGAGAACGACCGTGTTTTAAAGGCTTTATGAAATGGTATGCTAGCGACGAAGACGCCTTCAGGTTGCGTTGATGAGGTGTCGAGAACCTTTGTGCGAGACGGACATGACGGGCAAACACCCAATCGAAGAGTTGTTCACTTACCGGCTGCACGTGTTGAAGAAGCAAACCGACCGCACGATGAACGAGGCGTTTGCGTCGGCGCTCGCGCTGTCGCTCACGGAGGCGCGGCTGCTGATCAGCGTCGGCGCGTTCGGGCCGATTTCGGTGTCGGATCTCGGGCGCGCGTCGAATCTCGACCGCAGTCAGGCGAGCCGCGCCACCGACGTGCTGGAGCGTCGCGGCCTGCTCGAAAAAACCACCAATGCCGCCGATGCGCGCGGCGTGCTCATCAAACTCACGGCGCAGGGGCGCAATACGTATCGGCGCGCGTCGGCCATCTCGAAGTCGGGCAACGAAGCGATTCTCGGCGTGCTCAGCGCGCATGAGCGCGAAGTGCTGCACGCGGCGCTGGCGAAGCTGGTCGAACAGGGCGGCGCGCAAGATTGAGCCTGAATTCAGGCCTGATTTGCTAACGTTCAGCTTTGCGGCTGGCGGAACCGGCTAGCCAGTTCGCTTGCGCTGCGGGCGAGCAGGCTCACGTCGCTGCCGACCGCGACGAAGGTCGCGCCCGCTTCCAGATACTCGCGCGCGATGGCGTGATCGGCGGCCAGCACGCCCGCCGCCTTGCCACGCGCCCGCACGGCGCGCAGGCCTTCCACGATCGCCGCGCGCACCGCCGGCGCGCCCGGTTGGCCGAGCAAGCCCATCGACGCGCTCAAATCCGCCGGACCGAAGAACACGCCGTCCACGCCTTCGACGGCGGCGATGTCGTCGAGTTGCGCAAGCGCGTGGGCCGTTTCCACCTGCACGAGCACGCACAATTGCTCGGCCGCGCCACGCAGATAATCGGCCGCGCCGTTCCAGCGCGAGGCGCGCGCGAGCGCGCTGCCGACGCCGCGCACACCATGCGGCGGATAGCGCGTGGCGGCGACGGCGGCGCGTGCTTCGTCGGCGTTCTCGATCATCGGTACGAGCAGCGTTTGCGCGCCGATATCGAGTAACTGCTTGATGAGCGCGTTGTCGTTGCGAACCGGACGCACGATCGGATGCGTGGCGTAAGGCGCGACGGCCTGCAATTGCGCAAGCGTGCTGCGCAGATCGTTGGGCGCGTGCTCGCCGTCGATCAACAGCCAGTCGAAGCCGGTGGTCGCGAGCAGTTCGGTCACGTAGGCATCGGCGAGCGCGGCCCACAGGCCGATTTGCGGGCGGTTCTCAGTCAGCGCCTGTTTGAACGGATTGACGATAACGGGCATAAATCAGTTCGATATCCTGATGATTGTGAGGCGGTGCATTCAGACGAAATGAAAACCGATGCCGCCCAGCGGACCATAATCGGCATGAAACGTATCGCCCGCGCGTGCCGCAATCGGCGCGGTAAACGAGCCGCTGAGAATCACATCGCCCGCTTCGAGCCGCTCGTCGTGGCGCGCAATCCGGTTCGCGAGCCACGCCACACCCGTTGCCGGATGATTGAGCACGGCGGCGGCGAGTCCGCTTTCCTCGACCGCGCCGTTCTTGTAGAGCAGCGCGCCGACCCAGCGCAGATCCACGTCGAGCGGCTTCACGGGGCGGCCGCCGAGCACCACGCCCGCATTCGCGGCGAAATCGGAAATGGTGTCGAAGACCTTGCGCGGCGCCTTGGTTTCGCGGTCGAACTGCTCGATGCGCGCGTCGATGATTTCGATGGCGGGCGTGACGTAAGACGTGGCGTCGAGCACGTCGAACAGCGTGACGTCCGGGCCTTGCAGCGGACGGCTCAGCACGAACGCGAGTTCCACCTCCACGCGTGGCGCGATAAAGCGATCTGCGCGAATATCGGCGCCTTGCGCGATGAACATGCTGTCGAGCAGCGGCGCGTAATCGGGTTCGTCGATCTGCGAGGCACGCTGCATCGCGCGCGATGTGAGGCCGATCTTGCGACCTTTGATGACGTGTCCCGCCGCGAGTTTGAGCTTGACCCACTCGCGCTGGATCGCATAACCGTCGTCGATCGTCATCTCGGGATGCACGCGTGAAAAGTGGCGTAGCGGCGTGCGCGTGCGTTCGGCTTCGTCGAGTTGCGCGGCCAGTTCGCGAATGCGTTGCGGATCGAGCATGATGATGTCCCGTTCGCCCGCGTGCTCAGGTCTTGAGCCGCGCGTGCAGATTGTTGTGCTTCCACGCGCCTTCCTCGCTGAACTCGACGATCTCCAGCGAAAGCGCGAGCCCGTGCGCCTCGAAGGCCTCGGCGAAATGCTGCTTGATCGCGGCGAACAGCGCGTCGCCGGTTGCGCGGCGCACGTCGGCGCTGCGCCCGGCGGCGATCTTCAGGCAGCCGTGCAGAAAGGCGTGATGCGGATCGCCATCGGCGATGAAATACTGTTCGCAACGCAGTGCGCGCGTGCGAATGCCGCCGCGCGGATAAACGGGCGCGCCGTGGGCGTCGCGCTGCGCGTCGAGCACCTGCGCGAGCGTGGCGCAGAGGGTGCCGATGCTCGCGCCATCGGCGAGATTGGCGCTGTATTCAAGCGTGAGATGGGGCACGGTGCGTGTCTCCGGAGATCGAACGCAGCATCAGGCGGGCAACGGCGTGACTGGCAACACGGCGTTAATCTGGCCGGTGCCCGAGCTGCCGAAATACGGCGTGACGATTTCCGCGTGGCCTTCGTAGCGGTCCCAGCCGAGCGCGCCGAGCAGCATGGCCGTGTCGTGCATGCCGCCTTCGCCCCAGCATGTTTCGTTGTACATCGGCAGCATGCCGCAGAACGTTTTCCAGTCGCCGCGTTCCCAGAGCGACACCACATGACGGTCGGTCTGTTCGAGAAACGGGTCCCAGACCTTGTGCATGAATGGCTCGGCGCTGCCGTTGTTCGCGAAGTGATGGCTCAGCGAACCGCTCGCGAGTATCGCGACCGTGCCGTCGTAGCGTTCCTCGATCGCTTTGCGCACCGCGAGGCCGAAACGCGCGCTGCTGGCGAGATCATGCCAGTTGCACCAGCCCGCGATCGACACCGTTTTAAAGTGCTGATCGGCGTTCATATAGCGCATCGGCACGAGCGTGCCGTATTCGAGTCCGAGCGTGGTGTCGCTATGCGCGCGCGTTTTCACGCCCATTTCGTTGGCCACGTCGGCGATCAGATGGCCGAGCGCGGCATTGCCCGCATACGCGTACTGCAGATTCTTGATGAAGTGAGGCAACTCGTTGCTAGTGTAATTGCCCTCGAAATGCGGCGCGCAATTGATGTGATATTCACTGTTCACCAGCCAGTGCACGTCGAACACCACAATCGTATCGACACCGAGTTCGCGGCAACGGCGGCCAATTTCCTTATGTCCGTCGATGGCGGCCTGGCGGCAGCCCTTGTGTGGGCCATCGAGTTCGGAAAGATACATCGACGGCACGTGGGTAATCTTTGCGGCCAACGCGAGTTTGCCCATCGCGGTCTCCTTGTTGTGACTCGCTCAAACGCCCCGATTCAAACGCCCCAACGCGGAATGTGATGCGCGCCCATCGACACGCACACGTTCTTCGGCTCGAGGAACACGTCGTAGCTCCACGTGCCGCCTTCGCGGCCCACGCCCGAGGCCTTCGTGCCGCCGAACGGCTGGCGCAGATCGCGCACGTTCTGGCTGTTCACGAAGCACATGCCGGCTTCGATCGCGGCGGCCACGCGCAAGGCGCGGCCCGTGTTTTCCGTCCACACATAGCTCGACAGACCATAGGCGATGTCGTTGGAAAGACGGATGGCGTCGGCTTCGTCGTCGAAGGGAATCAGGCACGCGACCGGCCCGAAGATTTCTTCCTGCGCGATCCGCATGCGGTTATCGACATCGACGAACACGGTCGGACGCACGAAATTGCCTTGTTTCAGGGTCTCCGGCAGATCGGGCGCGTCGAGGCCGCCGCAGGCGAGCGTCGCGCCTTCCTTCGGTCCGAGTTCGATATAGCTGCGCACTTTCGCGAGATGGCCGGGGCTGATCATCGGACCGACCAGCGTGTTTTCGTCGAGCGGATCGCCGACCGTGATGCGTTTCGCGCGCTCGATAAAGCGCTCGGCAAATTGGGCGTAAATCGAGCGCTGCACCAGAATGCGCGAGCCCGCCGTGCAGCGTTCGCCGTTGTTCGAGAAGATCATGAACACGGCGGCGTCGAGCGCGCGCTCGAAGTCGGCGTCGTCGAAAATTACGAACGGCGACTTGCCGCCCAGTTCCATCGAGAACTTCTTGAGGCCCGCGCTCTTCACGATGCGATTGCCGGTGGCCGTCGATCCCGTGAACGAGACAGCGCGCACGTCGGCATGCGCGACGAGCGGTTCGCCGGTTTCCTGGCCATAGCCGTGCACGACATTCAGAACGCCTGCGGGAATGCCCGCTTCCAGCGCAAGCTGGCCGAGCATCGACGCCGTGAGCGGCGACAGTTCGCTCATCTTGAGCACCGCCGTGTTGCCGAACGCGAGGCACGGCGCGACTTTCCAGGTGGCCGTCATGAACGGCACGTTCCAGGGGGAAATCAGCGCGCACACGCCGACCGGATGAAACAGCGTGTAGTTCAGGTGCGTGTTCGTCGGATAAGTGTGACCGTCGACGGCCGTGCACATCTCCGCGAAATACGTGAAGTTGTCGGCGGCGCGCGGCACGAGTTGCTTGCCGGTTTGCGAAATCGTCTGGCCGGTGTCTTTCGTTTCGGTCTGCGCGATTTCCGGCACGTTCTTCGCGATCAGTTCGCCGAGCTTGCGCACGCGTTTCGCGCGTTCGCTCGCGGGTTGCGCGGCCCACGCGGGAAAGGCGTTTTTCGCGGCCTGCACAGCGAGATCGACTTCCTCGGCGCCGCCGCGTGCAACTTCGGCGAGCACGTCCTGATTCGCGGGATTCACGGTCTCGAAGTAGTCGCGGCCCGGGTGGGCGCGGCCGTCGATCAGATGGTCGATACGCATGGCGTGCTTATTCCGTGGTGGAGGCGCGGCCGAATTCGGCATCGGACGCGATTGTGTTGATCAGGCGGCCGAGACCGTCGATTTCGCAGATGACTTCATCGCCCGCATTCACGTTGAAGACGCCTTCGGGCGTGCCGGTGAGAATGACGTCGCCGGGCGCGAGCGTCATGAAGCTGCTCAGATATTCGATCAGTTCCGCAATGCCCGTGACGAAATCGCGCGTGTTGCCGCGCTGTTTCAGTTCGCCGTTCACGTAGGTGCGCAATTCGAGCGCGTTGACGTCGGCGATATCGGCGGCATCGACGAACCACGGGCCGAGCACGGTGCCGCCGTCGCGATTCTTCACGCGCAGATTCGGTCGATAGTAGTTCTCCAGATAGTCGCGGATTGCGTAGTCGTTCGCGATCGTGTAGCCGGCGACATACTGCATGGCACTTTCGCGCTTGACGTGTTGCGCCGTGCGGCCGATCACGACTGCAAGCTCGCACTCGTAGTGCATGAACGTGACGTCGTCGGGGCGACGCGTGACGCCGCGATGACCGATCACGCTGCCCGGTCCCTTGAGAAAGACGAGCGGCTCTTCCTGCTGCGTGAATTGCAGTTCTTTCGCGTGCTCGGCGTAATTGAGGCCGAGCGCGAAGATCGTGCCCGCTTCGAACGGCGCGAGCCAGACCACGTCGCGCTCGTCGCGCACGCGGCCGTCGGCGAGACGCAAGCGCGGGCCGTGCTCGGTGACGATGGGCGTGGCTTCGTGAATCGCGCCTGCGTAGGCGACGCGGGCGCGCATCATGCTGCGTCTCCTTCAGCGACGAAGTCGATGTTCAGCGCGGGAAAGCCGCCGATGGTGAGCGCGGCGCGCTGGCCCGCGTGCGCGATGGGCGCACCGTGCGGTACGCCGAGCGTGATGACGTCGCCGGGCGCGAGCGTCATGAAATCGGTGACGTCGGCGAGCAGTTGCGCGACGCCGCGCACGTTCGTGGAAGTCGAGGCGCTGAAGCGCGGTTCGCCGGAAAGCTCGACGTGAATCGCCAAATCATCAGGATTGCTAACATATCGACGAGCGAGAACCGCCGGGCCGATCACGCAGAAGTTATCGCGCGCGCGAAAGCGCACGGAAGGACGATAGACGCTCGCGTGCGGCACGCTCAGATCGGCGACCAGCGTATAGCCCGCGATGTAATCGAACGCTTCGCGCGCCTGAATGCGCGCAGCCGTGCGGCCCATCACGATGCCCAGCGATGCGCCCACCTGCACGCCGTTCGCGTCCGGCACGCTCACGCGTGCGCCGTGGCCCGCGAGCGTGTTGCGCGGTTTGAGGTAAAGAATGGGCGCGCGCGGCGGCGCTTTGTACGGTGGCGCATGCACGGCGTCGCCGAGCGCGTCCAGCGCGTGACGGTCGTTGAGCAGCGTACCGTAGACCGCGCCCGAGACCGGCGCGCGACAACGGACGCCACGGACGCCACGGACGCCATCGGCGAGCAGCGCGTGAACGGCTTCGGCGCTCACGTCGCGCGGCAGCGCTTCGCCTTCGAGATGCAGCAGATGATCGGCAACGGCAAACATGGCGTGTCGTGCTTTCCCGAAAATGCTAATATGTGAGTGAGTTTGCGCTGGCGAGCATCGAGCGTCAACCGTCGACGAGGATTTTGCGGGTTTCCCCCAGGCCTCGTTGGTTGCTGCAACCGACTTTCCGACTTTTCGATTCCGCGCCTTCAACGAAGCCACCATGTCCGATTCCTCACGCCTGTCCACGCGCGTCGCGCATCGCAATCTGCCCATGCTGCTGCTGCGTGCGCGCGAAAAGATGATGGAGCGCTTTCGTCCGCTGATCACCGCGCACGGACTCACCGAGCAGCAGTGGCGCGTGATTCGCGCGCTCAACGAAAGCGGGCCGCTGGAGCCGCGGCAGATTTCCGATATCTGCACGATTTCGAGCCCGAGCATGGCGGGCGTGCTCGCGCGCATGGAGGCGCTCGGCCTCGTGACGAAGGAACGTTTCGCCGACGATCAGCGGCGCGTGCTCGTTACGCTCACGAAAAAGAGCCAACAGCTCGTGAAGGCGATTTCGAAGGAACTGGAGGCGCGCTACGCGGCGCTTGAAGCGGAGGTGGGGCCGGAAGTGGTCGAGCGCGTCTATCGCGCCATCGACGATCTGCTGGCCGGGCTCGAATGAACCCGGCGCGGGGAATGATCTGAACGGCCGGGGTTCAGACGAGCGTTTCGAAAGCGTCGTCGAGTTCGGCGGCGTCGGTCGGACGCACGACGCGCGCGACTTCCGCGCCGTTGCGCAGGAAGATGAGCGTGGGCCAGAGCTTCACGCGAAACGAGCGGCCGAGCGCGCGGCCCGGGCCGTCTTCGACCTGGATGCGCTGCACGGCGGGGTGCTTCGCGAACGCGTCGCCGATCAAGGGCTGCGCGCCCTGGCAATAGCCGCACCAGTCGGTGCCGAATTCGAGTACGGCGGGGCCGCTCAGCGCGTCGATCTCGTTGCGTGCGGGGGCTTTTGTGGCATAGCTCATCGCGTCTCCAGGGGCGTGTCCGTGCATCGTCATACGATACCGCAACCGGGCCGCGCGCGCTGGCGTGCATCGGCCGCGCGGCGTCAGCTCAGTTCGGCGCGCGTGGCGAACGTGGCGCTCGATTCGATGCGCTCGGTCAGCCAGCCGTCGCTGCCTTGCGTGGCGACGAGCGTGTCGATGTCCGCGAGCAGCACGTCGAGTTGGTCGCCGAGCCGTTCGCGCGAGAGACTCGACATCGACAAGGGCCGCGCCTTCAATTGCTCCGCGCTGACGCGCCGATATTCGATGACCGAGATCCGCTCGATGGCGTTGAACGCCGAGCGCGCGAGCACGTCGGTATGGCTTTCGTAATCGGCGGAACGGCGCATTTCGCGCGCGGCGTCGGTGTTCGCGTAGCGGTCGAGCAGGTCGCGGTATTGCGCGGCCCAGGGGCGCTGCGGATCGTCGAGATGCGTGGTGTTGAACAGCGCGACCGCGCCGCGCGTGTCCAGCAAGGCGTCGAGCCGCGCGAGCGTATCGACGCGATCCATCCAGTGAAACGCGCGGCCGATCACCGCGAGATGAAAGCGGCCGAGGTCCGGCGAGAGGTCGTACGAACTGCCCTGGCGATAGTCGATATTGGGCGCGATGCCCGCGCCGAGTTGCGCGGCGACTTCGAGCATGGCCGGTTCCGGATCGATGGCCACGGCGCTCGCCACCCAGCTTGCGAAGGCGAGCGAAAGCTGGCCGGGGCCGCAGCCGAGATCGAGCAGGCGCTGCGAGCCGTCGAGGCCGGCGCGTTGCGCGACGCGGCGAATCAGCGCGGGCGAGTACGCGGGGCGGCCGATCAGATAATGCGGCGCGGCGTTGCGGAAGCGGTCGGGCACGAAGGGCGTGATCTGGTTCATGGCGCGGACGGGCAGGGCGGTGGGAAGAGTCCGCCCAGTCTGCGGATGCGCGGCGGCGGCGTCAAGCAGGGTCCAGGCAGGGTTCAAGCCAGGTGAATCAGCGAAAGGTGAGCCTTTCCGGGAGTGAGCATGGAGCGCAGAAAACGCGCACCGTTCGATTGGCGGCGCGCAACGCCGGTTGTCGTCGAGGAGAAGCTTTATGCCTTAAAACAAGGGATAAAACGCGTTTCCAACGCCAGGCGGAAAACGGACGCGGCACGTTTCGTGCGACAGACTTCACGGCGTTTCGGGCGATCGCAGGCGTTAAGGTGAGCGTTTGCGGGAGCACGCCGATACCGCGCGGCGAGCGGGCAAGACGCGCATCCTGCACCGTGGCTGCGCACACCGGATCGATCTATCGACGCCTGCTTTTAAGGGCTATTCGCGCCCACGCGCCACGACGGCGTCAAATCATCCTGCCGACTTGCGCGCCGTGCGTCGCCCAAAGGTGAGAAGATTCGGGAGCCGCCTGCGCGACGCCCGGGCGGTCACGGGGTGCCCATTGGACGGCTGCACGCGATGGGTATATAACTGCATTAAGCCATTCTTTCGATTTCGTTTCAGCAAGAGGAACCTGTTCATCATGACGAGCGACGACACGCAAAAGCATGACGCTCAAACGCCCTCCGGGGCCACGCCGCAACCCGATCTGGAACATCTGAACGCGGCGTTCTCGCACGTCGACGAAGGCGTGCGGAGCGGCAATATCGCGGCAGGCGCGGCCAAGGGCCTCGTGTACAGCCTGATCGAAACGCTGGGCGCGCTGGTGGGCGACCCGGATCTGCCCGAACATGCCCGCTCGGGCTATGTCGGCCTGCTCGAAGCGGCGCGCGAATTGCGCGTGAAAATCGAGCGCTGACGCAGGCGGCACTCGCGCAATTTCGCGCTTGCGTCGCTTGCGTCAAGCATCACTCGGCGAGCAGCGCCGCGGCCAGTTCGCCTGGCGCGTCGCCGATCTTCAACTCCGGCGTGCCGTGCCAGTCGGCGCAACGCTGTAGCGCACGGCGCAAGTCGGTCACGAGACGGCCGCTCGTGCGCACGCCCGGTTCCAGATGCAGCGACTTCACCTCGAATATGCCTTGCGTGCGATGCGCCTTCGCATCGACGCGTCCGACAAGCTTGCCGCGATTTAATATCGGTAGTACGAAATAACCGTACTTGCGCTTGTGCGCGGGCACGTAGCATTCGATCGCGTAATCGAAGTCGAACAGCGCTACCGCGCGCTTGCGGTCCCACACCACGGGATCGAAGGGCGAGAGCAGCGTGGTGACCGTCGAGGCGAGCGCGCCATTTGCGGCGTCGCCGGCGAACGTCGCGTAATCGCGGTGCACGAACGCGTCGTGCTTCCAGCCTTCCACGCGCACGGGCACGAGTTCGCCCGCGTCGGCGAGCGCGTGCAGCGCTTCGGTGTACGGGCGACGTGGCAGGCGGTAATAGTCGGCGGCCCAGTCGGCGCGGATCGCGCCCAGCGCCTTGCAGGTGCGCAGCAGCAGCGCGCGTTCGGCGTCGGCGCGCGAGGGCAGGTCGCGCGCGTCGCGCCAATGCGGCAGCACGCGCTCGGTCAGGTCGTAGACGCGCTGGAAATTGCGCCGCTCGGCCACCATCAGCGCGCCGATGGCGAACAGCACTTCGAGGTGGCGCTTCTCCGGTTTCCAGTCCCACCAGCCGTCGTTTTTTTCGCCCGCCGCGCGCGCGAAATCGGCGGAACGCACCGGGCCGCTCGCACGAATGCGTTCGAGCAGCGCGTCGATCTCGCGCCGATGCTTCGCGTGCCATTCGCCCGCGTATTTCCAGCCCATATCCGACGGGTCGAGCATGCGATGACGCAGCAGCCCGTAGTCTTCGATCGGCACGAAACAGGCCTCGTGCGCCCAGTATTCGAACAGCCGCCCTTCGGCGAGATGCGCGTCGAGCCAGCGCGGATCGTACGCGCCCACGCGGCTGAACAGCACGAAATACGGACTGCGCGCGACCACGTGGATCGTGTCGATCTGCAATTGCGCCATGCGGCGGATCGCGTCGAGCACGTCGTCTTGGGTGGCTTTGCGGCGCGGCGGCGCGAGCAGACCCTGCGCCGCGAGATGCAACGTGCGCACGGCGGCGAGCGGCAGCGTCAGGCCGCCGCTCGCGACGGGCGCATCCGGCGCGTTTGCGGTATCGCAGCCGTCTTCGTCACGCATGCAGGCCCGCCATCGCCGCCACGGGCGTGACGCTCGCGTTCGGCGCAGGCGCGGCGCCCAGCATCTGGTGGATCTGCGCGACCACGGCCGCGCCTTCGCCCACGGCGGCCGCGACGCGCTTGGTCGAGCCCGCGCGCGCGTCGCCGATCGCGTAGACGCCTTCGACCGAGGTCGCGAGGCTGCACGATTCGTCGCCCGCGCCGGTCAGCACGAAGCCGTTGGCATCGAGCGCCACGCCGCAATCCTGCAGCCAGTTCGTGTTCGGATCGGCGCCCGTGAAGAGGAACAGATGGCGCGCGTCGAAGTGGTCGACGCCCGCAGGACACGCCGACTTCAGGCGGATCGCGGCGAGCCCGGCTTCGTCCTCGTCGAGCGCACCGATCTCGCTGAGCGGATGCACGTTCACGTTCGGCAGCGAGGCGATGCGGTCGATCAGATAGCGCGACATCGTCGATTCGAAACCGGCCTTGCGGATCAGCACGTCGATCTGGCGCGCGTGCGTGGAGAGATAGACGATCGCCTGGCCCGCCGAATTGCCGCCGCCGACCAGCACGACGTTTTCGTGCTTGCAGAGCTTCGCTTCGACCGGCGAGGCCCAGTAGTAGACGCCGCGCCCCGTGTAGCGATCGAGTCCGGCGATGGTCGGGCGGCGGTAGATCGCGCCGCTCGCGATCACCACGCTGCGCGCGCGCACGTCGCCGCTGCAGGTTTCGAGGCGGCGCGGCTGCTCGTCGCAATGGAGCTTTTTCACGCTGACCGGAATCGCCACGTGCGCGCCGAACTTCTGCGCCTGCACGAACGCGCGGCCCGCGAGCGCCTGGCCCGAAATGCCGGTCGGAAAGCCCAGATAGTTTTCGATGCGCGAACTCGCGCCCGCCTGGCCGCCCGGCGCGCGCGAATCGAGCACGATCACCGAAAGCCCTTCGGACGCGGCGTACACCGCCGTCGCCAGTCCCGCCGGACCCGCGCCGACCACGGCCACGTCGTAGACGCGTTCGCCGTTCAGTTCGGGCAGCAGGCCGAGGCAGGTCGCGAGTTCGGGCGCGGACGGATGGCGCAGCACCGAGCCGTCGGGGCAGATCACGAGCGGCAGGTCTTCGCAGCGCGCCGCGAAGCGCTCGATCACGCAGATCATGCTGCTTTCGTCGCGCTCGTCGAGCACCGAATACGGATGGCCGTTGCGCGAGAGGAAGCCTTGCAGCGAGAGCATCGCGGGGTCGTCGTGCTTGCCGACGAGGATCGGGCCGCCCGCACCTTTTTCGATCAGCGAGACGCGGCGCAGGATCAGCGCGCGCACGATGCGCTCGCCCAGCTCGGCTTCGGCGACGATGGCCGCGCGCAGACGCTCGGGTGGAATCAGGACCGCATCGACGGGTTCGAGCGCGATGCCGTCCACCAGCGCCGGGCCGCCCGAGAGCTGGCCGACTTCGGCGAGAAAATGGCCGCGCCCGTGCTCGACGATCAGCCGTTCGCGGCCCAGACCGTCGCGCTGGAACACCTTCACCGAACCCGAGAGCAGCACGAACATGCCGGGGCCGGTGTCGCCGGTGTGGAACAGCAGTTCGCCGGCTTCCCAATGCCGTTGCTCGCCGAAACGCGAAAGGCGCTTGATTTCGTCTTCGGTCAGTTCGGGGAACATCTGGTGACGCCGCGTCGCGAGCGTCGAGAACGGCGCCTCGGCGGGTTGCGGCTGGGTGTCGGACAGCGTGGAATGCGAGGCGGATTCAGGCGTGGACGGCGCAGCCTCGTAGCGAGGCGGCTCGGTGGCAAGTGAGCCCATCAGGCGTTTCTCCTCGTGCGCGCGATGCCGCGGCGCCGCGCGCGAAACGGACACGATGCAGACAGAAAGCGGACCGGATGCGCGCGGGAAAGAACGCGTGAATCGCGTGAATCAGATCGCTTTCGGCGTGATGCTGACCGGAACCTCGGGATGCGGCGCCATGGGCAGCGATTCGAGCGTGCGGCCTGCGTCGCGCCAGGCGTCGAGGCCGCCGAGCAGCGGCACTACGTCGACGAAACCGGCCTCGACGAGCTTCTTCGCCATCCAGGCCGCGGAAATTTCATTGGGGCATGAGCAGTAGATCACGAGCTTCTGCTCGCGCGGATACCGGCTCAGAATCTCTTCGAGCTGACGCTCGTCGGCGAACAGCGCGCCCGGAATGATGAACGGATCGAGCTTGCGCTTTTCCTCCGAGCGAATGTCGAACACCACGGGCGGCGGCTTGTTCGCCATCGCGCGATAGAGGTCGTCCACGGTGATGCGCGCGTTCGCGAGCTTCTTGATGAGCTGGCGGCGGCGCGTCCAGCGGTACATCGCGTAGAGCAGCAGCAGGACCAGCACGACGACCGCCGCGAAACGGCCGAGGCGGCTCGCGCCGGCGAGCATCATGTCGATCTGCGGTGCGAACAGCACGCCGATCAGCAGACCGGTGCCCGACCAGAGCGCGGCGCCAATGCCGTCGAAACCCAGAAACTGTCGATACGGCGTGCCCATCGCACCGGCCAGCGGCACCGAGACGAGCGACAGCCCCGGCACGAACTTGGCGATGGCGAGCACGCGCACGCCCCAGCGGCCAAAGAAGCGTTCGGTCTTTTTTACGCAGGTGTCGCGCGAGAGCGAGAGCTTGCAGAGCGTCTTGAGCGTGTTGCCGCCGTAGAGACGGCCGGCGAGGAACCAGACGCTGTCGCCGATCAGCATGGCGACGATCGAGAGCCCGAGCACCGGCGCGACCTGCTGGCCAACCGAGCCGGGATGCATGGCGGCCATCGCGCCGAACAGGACGAGCGCGGGCATGGCGGGCACGGGCAAGCCGAGCGAGCCGGCGAGCACGTTCAGAAACACGAGCGCAGGCCCGTACTGCGCGATCAGGTCATGTAGCATCGGCTTACTTCCGTCGCCTGAATGCCGCGCCGGTGGGGCCGGAGCGGCGCAATGGGAAGGGTAACGTAACGATTATGGACGCATTTCGAAGGCGTGCAAGCGAGCGCCAAAGCATACGCCGAATGCGGTTCGGGTGCGTTTAACCGGCGGCGCGCCGAATGCTGCGTTGTACGCGCGAGACGATGCATCAAACATCGGCTTAAACATCGACTTAACTGTCGATCAAACGTCGGCCCGCCAAACGAAAACGCGCGACGGAAACCCGACGCGCGTCGTGCCCACGACGCCGCGCGAACGCGCCGGTGGGCGAGGGCGAAACGCCCGTGATAGACCGACTTTCCGGCTTACCGGTTATGCGATTCCCCGGGTATCTCGGCGCCTTGCGCGCGGATGGCCGCAATCAGCTCCGCGGGCGTGATCTCGTAACGCACTTCGCGGTGGATACCTGCCTTGCGCTCGTCGACTTCGATCAGCAAAAGACTCTTGCCGTCGGCCGCCGATTCGAGGCGCAGCGAACGCAGCTCGCGTCCGGTGGCTTCGTCATGCTCGGTGAGCAGGGTCATGGTTCCAGAAGACCCGGTCATGCGCATTGATGTTGTCCTCGTGCGTTGGGTGGTCGAACTGTGGTCGAAGCGTGGTCGAGCCAGTTACGTGGTACGCGGGCGACGTGCGATACGTGGCCAGTTCATTGTACGGTCTCGGTCGCGCGGCGTCTCGACCGAGTGAGCGCGGGCGCACACAAGCGCGCTCGCCTCCCTGCCGTCTGGTGAGTGTAACGCGACTGCGCGGGTTTTCACGCATTTTTGCGCGTCTTGCAACGGTGGATGCGGCACGTATTGCGGCGCACGGCATTGTCATGGTTATGACGCAATGCGGCTCTACCGGCTCGCGAGCGTCCCCGCCATGCGGGCAAGAAAAAACGGCTCGCCCGGTAGAGGCCGGGCGAGCCGTTGAAACGCCGTTGTTACTCGGATCAGACACCCACTGGGTGAGCGCTGACAAGTTCAGTGTGAGGCGTGGCGCATGCGCTGTCGAGATGGGACTAATGCCGATCTATCTGAACAATCTGCGTTTGCCTGTTGCGTGATCGATCCGCAAGCGCGCATGCGAATTACGGTACGCGCGCGTTGCGCGAGATCGGCGACAGGCGGCGCCCGCTCCGCGCTCACACCTCGACGGCTTCGTCCTCCAGCGTGCGGGCGTGGACCGGCCGCTGCGCGTTGTTGCGCGCCGCCGCGGTGGTCAAGGTCGACTGGCTGCCCGCGACCGTGAAGAGGCGCACGGCTTCGTCGAGCACGTCGGCCTGTTCGGCGAGGCGCTGCGCCGTAGCGGCGGCCTGCTCGACGAGCGCGGCGTTCTGCTGCGTCGCGCTGTCCAGATGCGCGACCGCCTGGTTGACCTGGCGGATGCCCTCGGCCTGCTCGCCGCTCGCGTTCGCGACTTCGACGATGATCGATTGCACGCGGCTCACGGCTTCGTCGATGGCGCGCATCTGCGAAGTCGTGTGGCCGACCAGCTCGGTGCCGCGCGCGATCTCGTGGACGCTCGCATCGACGACCTGCTTGATTTCCTTCGCCGATGCCGCGCAACGCTGGGCGAGCATGCG
The DNA here is from genome assembly GCF_900109265.1 of Paraburkholderia tropica. Taxonomy (GTDB): domain Bacteria; phylum Pseudomonadota; class Gammaproteobacteria; order Burkholderiales; family Burkholderiaceae; genus Paraburkholderia; species Paraburkholderia tropica. The sequence continues at coordinate 168,610 of NZ_FNZM01000001.1, read as the reverse complement.
CACCTCGCCCGCGACGACGGCGAACGAGCGGCCCGCCTCGCCCGCGCGCGCCGCCTCGACGGCCGCGTTGAGCGCGAGGATGTTGGTCTGGAACGCGATGCCGTCGATCACGCCGGTGATGTCGGCGATACGCTTCGAGGCGTCGGTGATGCCCGACATCGTGCGTTCCATGCGGCCCGCGATCGAACCGCCTTCGGCGGCCGCTTCCTGCGCTTCGCGCGCGAGATCGAGCGCGCGCGTGCTGGCTTCCGCGTTGGCCTGCACGGTGGTCGTCAACTGATCCATCGTGGCGGCGGTTTCTTCGAGCGAGGCGGCCTGCAATTCGGTGCGGCGCGAGAGGTCGAGATTGCCGGTCGAGATTTCGTGCGCGGCGTCGAGCATGCCGTCGATCTGCGAGCGCACGTCGCAGACGATGGCCGTGAGATTGGCCTGAAGCTGGTTGAGCGCCTGCAGCACGTCGCCGAGATCGTCCTTCGATGCGATCGCGAGCGTGGCGGTGAGGTCGCCCGCGGCCATGCGCGTGGAGGCCGCCGACATCTGCGCGAGCGGCTCGCCGAGATGACGCGTCGAGAGACGCCAGGCCGCGACGCTGCACACGGCGGCCGCGCCGAATGCGCACCAGAACGGCGTGGGCGGCAGACCTTGATACGCCGCGAAACCCGCGGCGGCGAGCGCGGCGGGCACGAGCGCGTAACCAATGGCGATGCGCGTGGCGATCGGCAGACGCATCACCGACTTCACCGCGCCGATGAAGCCGGTGCGCGCGAGCTCGCCGTGCAGCAGACGCACGCCGCGCAGACGGCCCTCGCGCATCTGCGCATAGAGCGCTTCGGCGTCGCGCACTTCGTCGCGCGTGGGCTTCACGCGCACGCTCAGATAGCCGACCACGGTGCCTTGCTCGGACACGGGCGTCACGTTCGCGCGCACCCAGTAGTGGTCGCCGGACTTGCGGCGGTTCTTGACGAGCGCGGTCCAGGGCCGGCCGGCTTTAACGGTCTCCCACAGGTCGGCGAACGCCTCGGCTGGCATGTCGGGATGGCGGATGATGTTGTGCGGCTTGCCGATCAGCTCATCTTTCGTAAAACCCGAAACGGCAACGAAAGCGGGATTGCAATACTGGATGCGGCCTTTGAGGTCGGTGGCCGAGACAAGCATCTGCGAAGCAGGATAGTCGAACTCCTGCTGCGTGACGGGTTGATTGTTGCGCATGGGATTCCTTCCAGGGGGGTCTACGCTGACCCAACAACATGCCGGGAATAACGGCATTTCCCATCATTTCTTTAGGGCTTTTGGCGAGGGGATTGGCTGTGCGAGTCATGGCGCATCGACGTCGGCGTGGCGCACGGCGAAAACGGTCGCGTGTCGGACGCGCAGGCGCGCCAGAAATTCGCTGTGCGTTCAATGACCTGCCGAATGTGTCGGCGAGATATGCACAGGGTTGCTCAAGATTTCTGTGGATAAATGCGCGGGGCGGCAGAGTGTGTTGACGGATTCGGTGCTAATCGCGAGTGTCCCGCGTGGAATCCGATTCGCATCAGCCAGTTAGCGTCGATGTCCCGAAGTTACGCACAGGGCTTTGAACAATTTCTGTGGATAAGGTTGGGCGGGGAGCGGGCGGTCAATCCTTCGCCGGGACGCAACGAGGTCAGTCGAAATGGAAATGCGGAAAAATTAAACAGTTCGTATCGCTAATCAAATTTGACGCGAAAGAAAAGCCGCTTTGTCGCGGTCTTAAATTCTAAAAAATAAAGAGGAATGCAAAAGAATTGGATGAACGTTGCGCGTCGAATTAAAACCCGCTCACTAGAATAAATCAGACAAATACCCGCCAGCAAACAGAAAATTACACAAGCCAATCCAAAAAATTACATTTTCATTATTTTGGCTGAATCGGCAAAAACCCCACACGGTGTAGCTGAAACGCATCAATCATTTGAAATAAACAGAAATATCTGGAATGATACTGATTCTCATTCGCCCGCACGGATCCAGGCCGTTTCGGGCTTGTTAAATCCAACCTAGCCAGCCTGTCGCCGAGCCTTCGTCTGCATGAAGGGGCGGCCAGCCAGCCACCTGAATCCACGTCGATCGCGCCTCCTTCGCGCGTTCCATCGACTGGCTTTTCGCCGCACAGGGACCCCCATGTTGAACAGGACGCCGCTCGCGAGTGCGCTCGCGCTGGCTTTTGCCGTACCTATCGCTTCGCCCGCGTTCGCGCAGAGCGCGCCCGTCGCCGCTTCGGCGGTGAGCGCCGCCGCGCCCGCCGGCAAGAACGCCGGCTCGAACGCCACGACGAACGCCACGACGAACGCCACGACGGACGGCGCCACGCTGCCCGCCGTGTCGGTGTCCGCCGACGCGCCCTCGCAGGACTTTCAGGCCGAAAAATCGTCGGTCGGCGCGAAGACGCCCACGGCGCTGCGCGACATTCCGCAGTCGGTCACGGTGATCAACAAGGCGCTGCTGCAGTCGCAGGGCGCGACCTCGTTCCAGGACGCGCTGCGTAACGCGCCCGGCATCACCATTGGCGGCGCGGAAGGCGGCCAGATCGGCAACAACATCAACCTGCGCGGTTTCACGGCCCAGAACGACATCTATCTCGACGGCTTTCGCGACCGCAACCAGTACTATCGCGACACCTTCGACCTCGAATCGATCGACGTGCTGTACGGCCCCTCGTCGATGCTGTTCGGGCGCGGCTCCACGGGCGGCGTGATCAATCAGGTGAGCAAGCAGGCCGGTCTCAAGCCGATCACCGAAGTTTCGACGACGGTCGGCACCAGCGACCGCTATCGCGCGACCGTCGACGTCGATCGTCCGCTCGGCGACCACGCGGCGTTCCGCCTGAACGCGTTCGGCCAGTCGCTCGGCTCCACGCGCGACCAGATGAAGAACAAGGACTACGGCTTCGCGCCGACGCTGCGTTTCGGCATCGGCACGCCCACGGAAGTCACGCTTTCCGCGCTCATCCAGCACAACTACGATCAGCCCGATTACGGCGTGCAGTCGATCAACGGTCATCCGTTCTCGCCGTCGAAGGGCACGTACTACGGTCTCACCGACGACCGCACGATTCAGGACGTGCAGACCGTGTCCGCGCGCGTCGATCACAAGTTCAACGATCAGTTCAAGATCAGCAACCAGACGCAGTTCTCGCACTCGCTCACCGATGCGCGCGAGACCGCGGCGGGCGCGGTGCTGACCGGGCCGCTCGCGTCGAGCACGGCGCTCAAGAACGGCAACTACACGACGCTGCCGCTGTCCGATCTCTACGTGAAGCTCGCGAGCCACGACCGCGTGATCGAGAATCACTCGATCTACAACGATACGATGGCCACGTACAAGTTCAACACGGGGCCGCTGCGGCACGAGATGCTCGCGGGCATCGAGATCGGCCATGACAGTTATACGAATCAGGCCTATACGCGCAACAACCTGCCGATTCTGTCGCTGCTCGATCCGGTCTATGTGCCGACGCCTTCGAACGTCACGCAGACGGTCGGCAATCACGCGGAGTCGGGCGCGACCACGTTCGCGGCGTATTTCAACGAAACCATGTCGATCGGCGAGCACTGGAAACTGATTGGCGGCGTGCGTTGGGATCGCTTCCAGGCGCACATCGCGAATACGATCAGCGCGCCGAGTTACGCGGATCAGACCAACACGTTCACGAGCGTGCGCGCGGGCGCGATCTATCAGCCGACCGACTGGCAGTCGTATTACTTCTCGTATGGCACCTCGTTCGATCCGTCGCTCGAGGCGCTGACGGTCACGAACAACACGCAGAATCTCGCGCCGGAGCACACCAAATCGTATGAAGTGGGCGGCAAGTGGGATCTGCTCGGCGGCAATCTTTCGCTGACCTCGGCGTTCTTCCAGCAGGAAATGGATAACGCGCGCACGCAGACGTCGACGGGCGAATACACGCTCGAAGGCGATATTCGCGTGCGCGGTTTCCAGGCGGGCGCGACCGGCCATATCACCGACAAGTGGCAGGTGTTCGCGGGCTACACCTATATGGACGGCGTCGTGCTGCAGGCCGCCGACGGCACGCAGGGCCACACGCCCGCGAACACGCCGCGCAACACCTTCACGCTGTGGACCACGTATGCGCTCACGCCGCATTGGGAAGTGGGCGGCGGTCCGACCTATATGTCCTCGCGTTATGCGGCCAACACGAATTACGTCGAAGTGGGCGGCTACACGCGCTGGGACGCGATGGCGGGATACCATGCGAAGAAGTGGGACGTGCGTCTGAACGTGCTGAACATCACCAACAAGTTCTACTACGACGCGCTGATCCAGTCGGATGGCGGACGCTCGGTGCCGGGCGTCGGCCGCACGGTGCTCGCGACGTTCGACTACCGGCTCTGATCGCTTCGGCGAGCAGCGTCGCCGCGCAGTCGTGTGAACGGAAAAGCGTGCGCGCGCATCGATCATCGTTGCTTCGGCGACGATTCGATGCCGCTTCGACTACGTTTGGATGCACACGCGCGCGGCAACGCGCATGTCACGCAAAGCCCGCATCATCATGCGGGCTTTGGCGCGTCCGGCGCGCATGCAGTGCGAAGAGTCCGAAGTGAGCCTGGCCCGAAGTTCAGAATAGCGCCTGAAACAAGGCCTGAAATACCGCGTAACATGCGCGCCGTGCTGTCAACCTGTAAGCCAGCGAAGAAGGAAGCGATAATGCTGATTCACATCCCCAACGTACTGACACACGAGCAGGTCCGCGCGCTGCGCGCACGGCTCGACAACGCGGGCGATGCCTGGGTCGACGGCCGTGCAACGGCCGGCTGGCAGGGCGCGCCCGTCAAGCGCAATCAGCAGATCGCGGAACACACGCCGATCGCGCGCGAACTCGGCGACGTCGTGCTGGCGGCCATCGAGCGCAATCCGCTCTTCATCAGCGCCGCGTTGCCCAATCAGGTGTATCCGCCGCTCTTCAATCGCTATGAAGGCGGCATGACGTTTGGCTCGCATGTCGACGGTGCGGTGCGCGTGCTGCCCAACGGCCTGAAGCTGCGCACCGACGTCTCGGCCACGCTGTTTCTCTCGGCGCCCGAGGAGTACGACGGCGGCGAGCTCGTGATCGAAGACACCTATGGCGTGCAGGAAGTGAAGCTGGCCGCGGGCGACATGATCGTCTATCCGGCCACGAGTCTGCATCAGGTGAAGCCCGTCACGCGCGGCGTGCGCATGGGCAGCTTCTTCTGGGTGCAGAGCCTCGTGCGCGACGACACGAAACGCGCGCTGCTTTTCGACGTGGATACGGCCATCCAACGTTTGAACGCGAGCGACGCCGACGCCCAGGCGCGGCGCAGTCTCGTGGGTTGCTACCACAATCTTTTGCGTATCTGGAGTGAGACGTGAGTTCTACCGAAGCGGCAGTATTGATCGACGATAGCCAACGCGCCGAACGTGCGAAACGTTCGCGCCGCGCCACTTTCATCAAGTGGCTGCGCAAGGTGCACGGCTGGGTGGGTTTGTGGGGCGCGGCGCTCGGCTTGCTGTTCGGCGTGACGGGCTTCGTGCTCAATCACCGCATGGAGCCGCTGCGCATTTCGCCGGGCGCGCCGCAGGTTTCGTCGATGCAGCTTCCCGTGCCCGATCCCGCGCCGGAAACGCCGCGCGAAATGGCGAAGTGGCTCAAGTCGCAGCCCGATCTGAAGCTGCCGCAGCGCATGGGGCGCGTGCAGAAGGAACCCGAGCACAAGGTGGCCTGGGGCGATCGCGAGACCGTGCAGCCCGAGCACTGGCAGATGATGTTCACGGCGCCGCATGAAACCGTGGCCGTCGAATACTGGGTGGGCAACGATGTCGTCACGCTCAAGCGCACCGACAATTCGCTGATGGCGACCATCACGAATCTGCACAAGGGCGTGGGCATGAGCGTCGGTTGGGTGCTGTTCATCGACACCTTCGCGGGCGCGCTCATTCTGCTGTCGCTCACGGGCGTGCTGCTGTGGACCGAGCTGAACAAGCGCAAGACCATCGGCGCGCTGCTGCTGATCGGCTCGATCGTCGTGGGCGTGTGCGTGGGCCTCGGTTGATCCTGCCGGGTTGTTCTGCCCGTTTGATCCTGGCTAGCCCAGATGCCGCGCGAGATAGTCGACGAACGCGCGTACTTTCGGCGGTAAAAACCGGTTCGGCGGATAGAGCAGCCAGACCGGGCCCGAGTAGGCGCGCGCTTCGAAGGTCCACTGCGGCAGCACTTGTACAAGGCCGCCGGCGCGCAATGCGTCGGCGGCGGTGAATTCGGGCAGGCAGGCGATGCCCCAGTCGTCGAGCGCCGCTTCGAGCCGCGCGCCCGCGTGGTTCGCCACATAGCGGCCCTTCACCTCGACGGTCTGCGTGTGCGTGCCTTGACGCAAGCGCCAGCGATGATCGTCGGCGGTTTCTCCCAGCCACAGGCAGTCGTGCTGCGCCAGATCGCGCGGCGTCTTCGGCGTGCCGCGCGCATTCAGATACGCGGGCGACGCACACAGCAGCCAGCGCACCTCGCCGAGCTGACGCGCGGCGAGCCCCGGTGGCGGCGTGCGCGTCGGGCGGATCACGAGATCGAGGCCGTCGCGCAGCGGATCGACTTCGTGATCGGCGAACACGAGCTGCACGTCCACGTCGGCGTAGTCGCGCAAAAAGCCCGGAATCAGCGGATGAATCACGGTTTTCGCGTAGGCCGTGGGCGCGCTGACGCTCACGCGTCCCTGCGGTTTCGCCGCGAGCTGGCCCGCCGCGTCGACGGCGCCCGCAGCCGCACTCACCATGTCGCGGCAGTGCCGATACACCTCCTCGCCGGATTCGGTCACGCGCACCTGGCGCGTCGAGCGCTCCAGCAGGCGTGCGCCAAGCGCCTCTTCGAGACGCTTGATCTGGCGGCTGACCGTCGACGGCGTGCTGCCCAGCTGGCGCGCGGCCAGCGAAAAATTGCCCGCTTCGACCACGCGCGCGAAGGCGGCGAGATCGGGCAGCAGCGCGAAAAGCGTGGTCGGATTCATCGGGATGGACGATGCAATTTGTGCGTTTGCGACATAAAAGCTGTGCGCGACGACCCGATTATCGCGACGAATGCAAGGATGGACAATAGGCGCTCTCCGCAGATTTCCGCTGCGAACGCCCGCCAGAGAGGTCCACGCCATGTCCGCCGCCCGTCACCCATCGATGCATCTCGCCGACTGGCTCCTGCTCGCCGTCGCCTTCGTCTGGGGCACGAGTTACGGCGTGGTGAAGGACGCGCTCGTGTTCTATCCGGTGCTGGGCCTGCTGGCGCTGCGCTTCGGCCTGACCTTCGTGCTCCTCTCGCCCGCGCTGCGGACGCTGCGCACGGCGTCGCGCCGCGCGCTCGGCGGCGTGCTGTGCGCGGGCATGCTGCTGCTGGGGATTTTTCTGTGCGAGACCTTCGGCGTGATGCTGACGCGCGCCTCGAATGCGGCGTTTCTCATCAGCCTGTGCGTGGTGCTCACGCCGCTCGCGGAATGGGCGATGTTGCGCCGGCGGCCGTCGCGCGCCGAATGGGCGGCGGTGGCGGTCTCGCTCGCGGGCGCGTGGCTGCTGGCGGGCGGCGACTACCGGCCCAACGCCGGCGATGCGCTGATCCTGCTGGCGGCGCTCCTGCGCGCGATCTCCGTCTGCGTCACGCGGCGCGTGATGCGCGACGCCGCCATCGCGCCGCTCGCCGTGACGGCGGTGCAGGCGGGTTGCGTGGCGGGGGGCAGCGCGGTGCTCGCGCTGGTGTCCGCGCACGGCCAGTGGCAGCCGCTGCCGACGTTCTCCGCGCATCTGCCGTTCTGGGGCAGCGTGGCGTGGCTCGTCGGCGCGTGCACGCTGTTCGCGTTCTTCATCCAGAACTACGCCGTGCGCCGCAGCAGCCCGACGCGCGTGGCCTTGCTGATGGGCAGCGAACCGGCGTTCGGCGCGCTGTTCGCCTGCGTGTGGCTCGGCGAGCGCCTGAGCGTGGCCGCGTGGACGGGCGGCGCGTTGATCGTCGCGGCCTCGCTGTTCGCGGTGGTGCCGTGGCGGCGTGCCGCAGCGAAGGCTGTGAGCGAAGCGCTCAACGCATGAACGCTCGGTTCAGTCCTTCACGCCGCGCTTGCGCAACAGATACGTATCCATGATCCAGCCGTTCGCCTCGCGCGCCTCGCCGCGCACGCGCACGATTTCGTCCTTCACGTCGTCGAGCTTGCCCGCGACGAGAATTTCGTCGGGCGTGCCCACATACGCGCCCCAGTAAATGTCGAGCTCCCCGCCATCGAGCTGCGTATAGGCGTTCTGTGCGTCGAGCATCACGACGGCGCTGTCGGCGTCGCGCGGAAAGCCGTTTTCGACGAGCCGCCGCCCCGTGGTGATGCTCACCGGCTTGCCGATGAAATTGAGCGGCACGCGATGCTTCGCGGCCAGCGCCTGCACGCTGCTGATGCCCGGGATCACCTCGAACTCGAACGCGAGCCGCCCTTCGCCGAGGATCGCATCGAGAATGCGGATCGTGCTGTCGTAGAGCGCGGGATCGCCCCAGACGAGGAACGCGCCGCATTGGCCGTCGGCGAGTTCATGCTCGATCAGCCCTTCGAATACGCGCTGCTTGTCGCGATTGAGTTCGTCGACAGCCGCCTTGTATTCGACGCCGTCGCGCCGCAGCTCGGGACTCGTCGCCTCGACGATGCGGTAATCGGGGTTCTCGATGAAGCGCGCGCAGATCTCCTTGCGCAGCGCCACGAGCTTGTCTTTCGCGGGGCCTTTGTCCATCACGAAGAACACGTCGGCGGCGTTGAGCGCCTTGACGGCCTGCATGGTCAGATAGTCGGGATCGCCCGCGCCGATGCCGATGATGAGGATCTTTTTCACGTCGATAGTCCGGTGAGTGCGTCGTCCAGGCGGGCCTCAAAAGGGCCGCAGAAGCGCTGCCAAGGGCCGCGCCGGGCGAGCGGAAGGCCGGAAATGATAGCGCGAGTTGGCGCGCGCGCCCATTTCGCGGGCTGTGTGTACACGGTCATTTTCTTCAATACGCGCGCTCGCGCGCTGCGTACGCTCGACGCTGAATCATCGCCGTCTGGCGTATCGAGGAGAATCGTGAGCACTGTCATGTCCATGGCCGCCTTCGCGCTGGCCACTTCCATCACCCCCGGACCCGTGAATATCGTCGCGCTCGGCGCGGGCGCGCGCTATGGCTTGCGCGCGAGCCTGCGCCACGTGACGGGCGCGACCGTGGGCTTCGCGCTGCTGCTGCTGCTGATCGGCCTCGGCCTGCACGAACTGCTCGCGCAATGGCCGTTTCTCACGCGCGCGATCGAATGGGCGGGCGTGGCGTTTCTGCTTTACGTGGCGTGGCGGCTCGCCAGCGACGACGGCCGTATCGACGCCTCGCGCGAAGCACGCGGCCCCTCGCTGATGACGGGCGCGGCGATGCAATGGCTCAATCCGAAGGCGTGGCTCGCGTCGGTGGCGGGCATGGGCGCGTATGCGGCCTCGGGCGAGAAGGCGCTGGTCTGGCAATTCGCCGCGATCTATTTCGTGGTCTGCTACGCGTCGATTGCGTGCTGGGCGTGGGCGGGCGCGTCGCTGCGTCAGGCGCTGCGCGAGCCGTCGCGCGTGCGCTTCGTGAACCGGCTGATGGCCGCGCTGCTGGCGGCGAGCGCGTTGTGGCTGCTGCTGGGCTGATTGCGTCGAAGCTTCAGCCGCGATACTGACCCGGCGTGGCCGCGACGAATTGCCGGAACGCGCGTTGCAGATGCGCCTGATCGGCGAAACCCGCTTCGGCGGCGACGTCGGCGATAGCGTGACCGCGCCGCAATTGCGCGCGGCTGAACTCGATGCGCCGGTTCACGACATACGCGTGCGGCGTCATGCCGTACTGCTCGCGAAACGCACGGATCAGATGCGACGGCGACAGGTCGGCTGCCGCGCAGATCTCGTCGAGCTTGAGCGCGCGCGTGTAATTGCCGTCGATGAATTCGGCGGCGCGCGCAAGACGCGCATCCGGTTCGCGCGCGGCGAGCGGCGCGGGCTGCATGGCCGGGTACAGCGACCGATGCAGCGCCGTGAAATACGCTTTCACGGCGTATTCCTTGCGCGCGTTATCTTCATGCGGATCGACGAGCGTGTCGTAGAGCGCGTTGAGCCCCGCAAACAAGGCGGGATCGCGCGTGAGCGTCTGCTCGAAGGGACGCAGGCCGTCCTGCGCGCCGCAGCCCAGTTCACGTTGCAGCTTCGCGAGCCAGTCCACGTCGACGTAAAACATGCGATACGCCCACGCTTCATCGGCGGCCGGATTGCACGCGTGCACGACGTTCGCGTTGATGATGACGACCGACCCCGCGCCGATATGCTGCAACGTATTGCCGTTCAGATAGGTGCTGTGCCCGCCCGTGACCGCGCCGATCGAAAACGTGCTGTGCGCGTGACGGCCATAGCTGACCTTGCGGCCATCGGCGATGGCGCGCACTTCGATGAAAGGCAGGGCGTCGTCGCGCCAGAAGCTCGGGGTGCCTGCAGCGATGGCGGACGTGGACGGCATGAATGGGCTCGCGGAAACGAAACAGCGTGAAGCTCGATGGTAGCGCAAACGCGGTGGCAGTCACGCGCCGCGCGGCAAGCATCATAAACAATTAGAGTCCGTGCGCTAACGCACTAATTAAGTACGTTCATCATTTCGTCATACGGATGCGCCGATAATTCGCGTTGAATAAATTGGCCTGCCTTGTCACGAGTCGCGTAACGATAGCGCGACCGGCACGGCGCGGCTCGGGGATTTCAACATGACCATTCGTCACCGCATCACGCTTCTCATCGTGCTGATGTTCGTCGCGTTGTCCGCCATCGGCGGCTACGCGGTCTATCAGACGCGCCGCAGCGCCACCGACGTCCACCAGGTCACGCAGGGCGTCGTGCCGAGCGCACTCGCTTCCTCGGACCTCGTCTCGCTCGTCAAGGACGTGCAGCTCGCGACGATGACGCTCGTCTACGCGCCCGACGCGACCACCGCGCAACTGGCTCAGGACGATCTCAAGAAGAGGGAAGCCGACTTGCGCGCCGCGCTCGACGTGCAGCGCAAGGCCGCCGCGAGCCACGCGCAGGACGGCCTCGTCGCGCAGGCGCAGGAAAGCATCACCAACTATTTCAACGCCATCGACGACACCGCGAAGATGAAGGCCGCGGGCAAGAACGAACTGGCGCAGGCCTATCTGTTCGCGAACGTGGCGCAGTATCGCGACGAACTCGAAGGCATCGTCACCACGATGCGCGTCGAGAAGAACCGCCAGAAGGACGACGCGATCAGCGCGCTCAACGGCATGCTCGACACGACCACCAGCGCGATCGCCGGCGTGACGGGCGGCGCGGTGCTGCTGCTCACGGCGATCGGCCTGCTGCTGTATCGCCAGATCACGCGCCCGCTTTCGCGCATGCAGCAGGAAATGAGCGAGATCGCGTCGAGCCAGGACTTCACGCGCCGCGTGCCGGTGGGCCGTCTCGACGAGATCGGCCATTCGATCGTCGCGTTCAACGGCATGATCGAGAAGATCCAGCACAGCTCGGCGCAGCTCAAGCGCAAGACCGCCGACATTCAGGCGATGCTGCAGAACATGCAGCAGGGCATTCTCACGGTGGTCGAAGGCGCGACCATCCACAACGAGTATTCGGCCTATCTGGAAGCGATTTTCGAAACGAACGAGATCGCGGGCCGCTCGCTGATGGACCTCGTGTTCTCGAACACGGAACTCGACGCCGATACGCTCTCGCAGATCGACGCCGCCGTGCACGCGTGCCTCGGCGAAGACGACGTGAATTTCGCGTTCAACCAGCATCTGCTCGTGAACGAAATCACGCGCGCGATGCCTGATGGCCGCACCAAGGTGCTCGATCTGTCGTGGTCGGCGATTACCGACGAGAACGACATCGTCGTGCGTTTGATGCTCTGCGTGCGCGACGTGACCGAGCTGCGCGAACTCGCGGCGGAAGCGGGCGAGCAGAAGCGCCGTCTGCAGATGATCGGCGAAATTCTCGCGGTCAGCGAAGAGAAGTTCCATCGCTTCGTGGAGAGCTCGAAGACCTTCATCCACGAAAACGAACGCATCATTCGCCAGCACGATTGCGCGGACATGGACGCCGTCGCGGCGCTGTTCCGCAACATGCACACGGTGAAGGGCAACGCGCGCACGTACAGCCTCCAGCATCTCACGGGCGTGGTGCACGAAGTCGAGCAGCGTTACGACGCGCTGCGCCGCGAAGATCCGGATCACGTGTGGGATCAGCAGGCGCTGATCGCCGACCTGCATCGCGTGCGCGAAGCGGTCGATCACTATGCGTCGATCAACACCGAAAGTCTCGGTCGCGGCGGCCGCACGCAGGACGGCAGCATCGCGATCGGCCGCGAGCAGATCGACGCGAGCCTGCGTCTGATCGACAACACCCGCGACGACGATCTTGCCTCGCTGCGCGCGATGCGCGCCGAGCTGCGCCGCGTGCTGGGCGCGTTCGGCACCGAGAGCGTGCACGACGCGCTCGCGGGCGTGCTCGATTCGCTGCCGTCGCTGGCGCAGGAGCTGGGCAAGGTCGCGCCGGTCGTGCGCATCGACGATCACGGCTGGCGTCTGCGCAGCGAAGCGGCGGGCACGGTCCGTGACGTCTTCACGCATCTGCTGCGCAACTCGCTCGATCACGGCATTGAAATGCCGACGCAGCGACGCGCGCAAGGCAAGGACGACGCGGGCCGGATTCAGGTCGACGTCAACGTGATCGACGGCGCGCTGCGCCTCGCGCTCGCCGACGACGGACGCGGCCTCGCGCTCGAACGCATTCGCGGCATCGCCGTCGAGCGCGGCTGGCTCGCCGAAGACGAAATGGCGAGCGACGACGCCATCGCGGCCTTCATCTTCCGTGCGGGATTTTCGACGGCGCAACAGGTGACCGAAGTGTCGGGGCGCGGCGTGGGCATGGACGCGGTGCGCGACTTCCTCGAACGCGAGGGCGGCCGCATCGAACTGCGCTTCACGGACAACCGCGAAGGCGCCGATTACCGGCACTTCGAAACGATCGTGTATCTGCCGCGCGCGTGCGCCGTCGAAGGCGAACCGGCGCGCGCCACGCAGCAGGAAGAGGAAGCGCTGAGCTAGGCGCGGTTCGGAGGTGGCTGTGGTGTTTCCGTATTTGACAGGCGCGCTGGCGGGCGCCGTGATCGTGGCGATTGGCGCGGTTGTGCTGCATCTGCGCGCGCGTGCGCGTACGAACGCGGCGCTGCAATCGCAACGCGCGCAGCACGATGAACAGCTCGCCCAGGCGAGTGCGCAAGCTGACGACGCGCAATCGCGCGCCGCCGAAGAGCATGACGCGCTGGCGGCGCAGATCGAGACGCTGCGCGCCGAACTCGCGCAGCGCAAGTCGGTGGCCGACGCGATGGAAGCGGCGCTGGCCGCCGAGCGTTCGCGTGGCGCCGATGCCTTGCAGCGCGTCGAGCGCATCGCTGCCGAAGCGGCGCGTCTCAGGCAGATGTCGATGACTTTCGAGCGCTGGCACGAGCAGATGATCTCGCTGATGGCGCAGAACCACGACATGCACCAGAAGAACCAGGAGCTGTCGTCGATCGTGAGCCACGTGCTGATCGTTTCGCTGAATGCGTCGATCGAAGCGGCGCGCGCGGGCCCGGCGGGCCGGGGCTTTTCGATCGTCGCGGGCGAAGTGCGTACGCTCGCCACGCGTTCGCAGGAGTTGTCGAAGAGCTATCGCGACAGCCTGCATCGCAACGATCTGATCACCGCCGCGACGTTCCAGGACGTGCAGGCGGGCGGCAAGATGATCGCGGCCTCGCTCGCGAGTGTGGATTCGCTGACGCAGCAACTGTATGCGCAACTCGGCGAATCGCGCGCCGATACGCACACGCAGTCGCACACGCAGGCGCACGCATGATCGGCACGAACGCGCAGGACAGTTTCGAGCGCATTTTCTTCGCGGCGGCGCGCTCGCGGCTCGTGACCGATGCGCAGCACGCGTGCGAGTTCTCGCCCGCCTCGAACGAGGTGGCGCAAGGCGAACACGTGATCGTGCTGACGATCTCGTCGATGCAGTTTCGCGTGCTGCTATTGATTCATCTTAAGGATGACGAAGCCACGCGCGCGTACTACACGGGCGAAACGGAAGCCGGTGCGGGACGTCCGCTCATCGAGACCTTCACGGAGTTCGGCAATCTCTGCTGCGGGTCGATGAACCAGCAGCTCGTCGAGCATTTTCCGGACCTCGGCATGTCCACGCCGTATGCGCTGTCGGGTCAGTGTTTGCCGTATCTGCGCGAGCTGAAGCCCGATAGCGTGAAGTCCTGGGCGCTGACGATCGACGGTTCGGTGCGCCTCGGCGCGACGCTGTGCATCTGCACGCGCGCGCCGCTCGATTTCGTGGCCGCCGACATGGCGGACGCGAGCGAAAGCGCAGGCGAACTCGAATTCTTCTGACGCGCCGCGCGCGCGTCGGCATGTAGTGTCGTGCAATGTCGTGCAGTTTCGTATCGCAGGGAAGTCGGAAAGAGACGTATGAACACGAACAAGCCGGTGAGCAAGGTGTTGCTGCTCGAAAGCGATTCCGCCCGCGCGCTCGCGCTGGCGCAACCCGATGCCGGGCAACGCCTGATGGGCGTGCCGGTGCGCCGCGACGCGCTCGCGGCCGCGCTGCACACGCATTACGACCTCGGCGGCGTGCTGCTCGGCGAGGACTTCGGCGGCTCGCCCGACGCGGCGGCGGCGGTGGCCGTGGCGCTCGAAGTCGCGCGCCCGGAGTTGCCGATCGTGCTGCGCCGGACCACCGACGGCGAATTGCCCGAAGCGCTGCGGCGCGTGCCGCGCGCGAGCTGGAACGAGCGCGAGCCGCAGTCGTTGCAGGCGGCGCTCGACGCGCATGTGTTTTCGCAGGATTACCCGGACCCGCTCGTGGACGGTATCGCCGACATGACGCTCGGCCGTCTGCGCGGGCTGTTTCCGGACCGCGAAGTGAACTGGGACACGCCGAGCATCGTGCGCGACCGCATCATCTTCGGCGAGGTGCTTACGCTGATCCCGATCGAGACCGCGTGGTGCCGCGGCTGGCTGCTGATGCAGACCGAGGAGACGCCGCTCATCGACATGCTGCCGCCGCGCGAAGGGCGCGGCGCGCGCGAGGAAGCGAGCGATTTCCGCGATCTGAACGGCGTGCTCGGCGAACTCACGAATCTCGTATGGGGCGCGTTTCGCAACCGCTATCTCGGGAACGCGCGCAATGCGGGCGCGGGCGATAAAGCGGGCGACGGCGGCTGGGTTCGCGCGCAGGTGCAGGTGCCGCTGCTCATCAATCATCGGCGGCGCTATCTGTCGTTCGGCTCGGACAATCCGCAGCTATGCATCAAGTACCGGCTCACGTGCCCGAAGACGGGCCGCGAGGCGGTGATCGATCAGCGTTTCGTGTTCAGCCTCGGCTGGTCGCGCGAAGGTTTCGACGAGACGGCCGCACTGGCCGCGGCCGCCGCCGGGCCGGAACCGGTGAGCGGCGAACTCGAACTGTTTTGACGTCAAGATGCGCCGTGCACGGCGCAAAGGAAAGAGACAACATGGCTAAGATTCTGGTGGTGGACGATTCGAGCACGGTGCGTGACGAAGTCGCGGGCTTTCTGCGCAAGAACGGCCTCGACGTCGACACGGCGGTGGACGGCAAGGACGGCCTCGCGAAGCTGAAGGCGAATCCGGGCGTGAAGCTCGTCGTGAGCGACGTGAACATGCCGAACATGGACGGCCTCACGATGGTCGAGAAGATCCGCAGCGAACTCGCGAACACGGCCGTCAACGTGGTGATGCTCACGACGGAAAGCAGCCCGGCGATGAAGGAGCGTGGCAAGGCGGCCGGCGTGCGCGGCTGGATCGTCAAGCCGTTCAAGGGCGAGGCGGTGCTGGAGACGTTCAGGAAGATGGCGGGCTGAGCGCTCGTTTAGCGCTTGGTTCGCGCTCGGTTAGCGTCTCGCGAAAATGAAAAAAGGCCTGCGTTTGCAGGCCTTTTCTATCGATGCCGCGTGAAGCGGCGCGGCGTGTCGAACGCGCTTCGAATCGTTACGCGGCGAGCGCCGCCGCGCCCGCCTTCGCGGGCATCAGCAGCACCGGAATCGATTTCGACGTGGGCGTGCCCGCGCCATCGGCGATCGATTCCAGCGGCACGAGCGGATTTGTTTCCGGATAGTACGCGCCGAGGCAGCCGCGCGGAATGTCGTACTCCACGAGCATGAAGTCGGTGACGTGACGCTCGATGCCGTCGTCCCAGACGCTCGTGATATCCACGAACTGACCCGGCTCGAAGCCGAGCATCGTCATGTCCTCGCGGTTCGCGAACAGCACGCGGCGCAGGCCGTACACGCCGCGATAACGGTCGTCGAGACCGTAGATCGTGGTGTTGTACTGATCGTGCGAGCGCGTGGTCATCAGCGTCATGAGCTTCTGGCCGTGTTCGGCGCGCGCGCGATGGATCGGCGTGTCGAGCGCGATCGCGTGCACCACGAACTGCGCCTTGCCGCTCGGCGTCTTCCAGACGCGGTCGCGCGACGCGACGCCGAGGTGGAAGCCGCCCGGATGCTTGAGGCGCTCGTTGTAGTTCTGGAAGCCGTCGAACACCTGCTCGATGCCGTCGCGGATCTTCGCATAGTCGCTCGCCTGATCGAGCCAGTCCACTTTCTCGCTGCCGAGCGTGGCGTGCGCCATGCGCGCGACGATCGCGATTTCCGACAGCAGATTGTTCGACGCCGGACGGTTCATGCCGTACGAGATGTGCACCATGCTCATCGAGTCCTCGACGGAGACGCCTTGCGGCACGCCGTTCTGCAGGTCGATTTCGGTACGGCCGAGCGTCGGCAGGATCAGCGCGTCCTCGCCGTGCACAAGATGGCTGCGGTTGAGCTTGGTCGTCACGTGCACGGTGAGCGCGCACGAACGCATGGCGTCGAAGGTGCGCGGCGTGTCGGGCGTGGCGATCGCGAAGTTGCCGCCCAGACCGATGAACACCTTCACGTGGCCTTCGAGCATCGCGTGAATGGTTTCGACCACGTCGTAGCCGTGCTCGCGCGGCGGCTCGAAATCGTAGGCCTTGCCCAGACGGTCGAGGAACGCCTGGGTCGGCTTTTCCTCGATGCCGACCGTGCGGTCGCCCTGCACGTTCGAGTGACCGCGCACCGGGCACAGGCCCGCGCCGCGGCGGCCGATATTGCCGCGCATCATCATCAGATTCGAGAGCAGCTGAATCGTCGCCACCGAATTCTTGTGCTGCGTGATGCCCATGCCCCACGTCGAAATGACGGCCTTGCCCTTCACGTAGATGTCGGCGAGCTTGAGCACTTCGTCGAGCGGCACGCCCGCTTCGGCGACGATCGTGTCCCACGATTCCGCGCGCAGATCGGCGGCGAAGCTGTCGAAGCCGACCGTATGTTCGGCGATGAAGGCGACGTCGAGAATGCGTTCCGTGCCTTGCGCCGCGGCTTGATCGTCGAGTTCGATCACGCGCTTGGCCATGCCCTTGATCAGCGCGAAGTCGCCGCCGATACGCGGACGGATGAACACCGAGCTGATCTCCACGCCCTTGGGCGAGAGCATGTCGAGCGTGTGCTGCGGGCTCGCGAAGCGCTCCAGCCCGCGTTCCTTGAGCGGATTGATCGAGACGATGGTCGCGCCGCGCTTGGCGCATTCGCGCAGTTCGCCCAGCATGCGCGGATGATTCGTCGCGGGATTCTGGCCGAAGATCAGCAGCGTGTCGGCGTGCTCGAAGTCGTCGAGCGTGACCGTGCCCTTGCCGATGCCGACCGTGCCCGGCAGGCCGCGGCTGGTGGCTTCGTGGCACATGTTCGAGCAGTCGGGGAAGTTGTTGGTGCCGTACATGCGCACGAACAGCTGATACAGGAACGCGGCTTCGTTGCTCGCGCGGCCCGAGGTGTAGAACGCGGCGCGGTCCGGGTTGTCGAGCGCGTTGAGATGCTTCGCGATCAGCCTGAACGCGTCGTCCCATTCGATCGGCACGTAACGGTCGCGCTGCGCGTCGTAGACCATCGGATCGGTCAGACGGCCATGCTGCTCCAGCTCGTAGTCCGATTGCGCCATCAGTTCGGTGACGGTGTGCTGCTCGAAGAAGGCCGGCGTCACGCGCTTGCTGGTGGCTTCGGCGGCCACGGCCTTCACGCCGTTCTCGCAGAATTCGAAGGTCGACGCGTGTTCGCGGTCCGGCCACGCGCAGCCCGGGCAGTCGAAGCCGTCCGGCTGGTTCTGCTTGAGCAGCGTGCGGTAGTTGCCGCCCGACACCTTCTCCTTGATCAGGTTGATCGCGACCTGCTTGAGTGCGCCCCAGCCTGCGGCGGGGTGGTGATACGGTTCGATGCGACCTTGCGGCTTCTTCATGCTTCGGCTTCGGATTCGTGAGGGCGGTTCGCCCGATGAGGCGAGACTACTGTGTTCCTGTGCTCCCGGTGATCACAGAAATCCGGAAAGCCGAGGGATACAGTTGCGACGATTTGCCATAGACTGGTGGGGTTTGTGTTGCCCGTCCTTTCCTTTTCCTTGCCTTTCGTTTGCCCTGGTTTGCCTCTGCCATGCCCGCGCCGCCTTCCTCGCCGTCTTCCTCGATTACCCGCTACGAACAACTCGCCGACGACATCGAGGCCGCCGTGCGGCGCGGCGTGTTCGGGCCGGGCGAGCGCGTGCCGTCGGTGCGGCGCGCGAGCCAGCAGCACGGCGTCAGCATCAAGACGGTGCTGCACGCCTATGCGCTGCTGGAAAGCCGGGGCGTGATCGAGTCGCGGCCGCAGTCGGGCTTTTTCGTGCGCGCGCGGCCGCTGGCGCGCGGGACGGGCGAGGCCGGGCGGGAGAACGGCGGCGAAGCGGGCCATGAAGGCGGCGGCGCGGCGCACGACGGCCGCGCGCGCCGTCCGGGCGGCGCGTCCCGGAACGCTGCCGCGGCGGCCGCGACGCCCGCTTTGCCGCCGGCCTCGGCGCCCGCGCCCGTGGACGTAAGCCGCCTCGTGCTCTCCACCCTGCGCACCATCGGCGCGCAGGACGCGGTGCCGCTCGGCTCGCCGTATCCGGACCCGGCGCTGTATCCGTGGCGACGCATCAATCAGTACGCGAACGCTATCGCGCGGCGTCACGCGAGCTGGAACCTGATCGACGACCTGCCGCCCGGCAATCCCGAGCTGATCCGCCAGATCGCGCGCCGCTACGCGGAGAACGGCGCGACCATCGACCCGGACGAGATCGTCATTACCGTGGGCGCGACCGAGGCCATCAACCTGAGCCTGCAGGCCGTGGCGCGTCCGGGCGACACGGTGGCCGTCGAATCGCCCACCTACTACGCGATGCTCCACGCGATCGAGCGTCTGGGCATGCGCGCCATCGAAGTGAGCACGCACCCGGACACCGGCATCGACCTCGACGCGCTCGAACGCGTGCTCGCGCGCCAGAAGGTCGCGGCCTGCATGGTGATGCCGAACTTCCAGAATCCGCTGGGCTTTCGCATGCCGGACGCCAGCAAGGCGCGGCTCGTGGAGATCGCGCAGGCGCACGATCTGCCCGTGATCGAGAACGACGTCTATCAGGAGCTGTATTACGGCGATACGCGGCCATCGTCGCTCAAGCAGTTCGACACGCGCGGGCTGGTGCTGCACTGCGCGTCGTTCTCGAAGAGTCTCTCGGCCTCGTACCGCATCGGCTGGGCGATGCCGGGCCGCTATCGCGCGCAGGTCGAAAAGCTCAAGTTCCTCAACACGCTCACCACGCCGTCGGTGCCGCAGGTGGCGCTCGCGGACTATCTGCGCCATGATGGCTACGACCGTCATCTGCGTCGTCTGCGGCGCTTCTACCGGCAGCAGGCACGGCTCATGAAGGCGATGGTCGAACGTTTCTTTCCGGCGGGCACGCGCACGTCCGATCCGCAGGGCGGCTACGTGCTGTGGGTCGAACTGCCGCCGCGCGTGGATTCGATGCGGCTCTATCAGGCCGCGCTCGCGCAGGGCATCACCATCGGGCCGGGATATATGTTTTCGATGCGCAACGACTTTCACCACTACATTCGCCTGAACTATAGCTATCCGTGGACCGCGCAGACCGAGGCGGCGCTGAAGACGCTCGGCGAGCTGGCCGCGAAGATGGCCTGAGGAGACGCACGATGCACGACGAAGACAAGGACGACGATCTGCATAACGGCAACGGCAGCCACGGCGCGCGCGACGAGGAGGACAGCGCGGACGGCGATGTCGATCCCGCGCTGGTCTCGATCCTCGAACAGCTCTGGCGCGCGCATCGCGAGACGCCCGGACGCGAGTGGTCGCTCGCCAAGCTCTCGAAGCAGGCGGGCGTGCCGATGAGCGGTTTGCGCCGCCACTTGACCGGACTCGTCGACAGCGGCCTCGTGGTGACCACGCTCGCCGAGGACGGCACGGGCCGGGCGAGCCTTTCGGAAGACGGCTGCGCGTTCTGTCTGGAGGTGTTCGGCGACGCGGAAGGGGCGAACTGAGCCCGGCGGACGAACGCGCCGCGTAAGTCGCGTATGCCGAGTACGTCAAGCGCGTTTGCGCGCGGCGCATTACACTCGCTCGAACTTCATCGTCATCGCCATGGACTATATCGACACCTTGCGGATCTTCCGTTCCGTGGTCGAGGCGCGCAGCTTCACGCGCGCCGCGGACATGCACGGCCTCGCCACGCCGGTCGTCTCGCGCGCGATCGCGCGGCTGGAAAAGCGGCTCGGCAGCCGCCTGTTTCACCGCACCACGCGCGCGGTGTCGCTGACCGAGGCCGCCGAGCGCTTCTACGACGGCTGCTGCCGCGTGCTCGACGACCTCGACGCGCTGGAGGCGGGCGCCACCGAGCAGACGCGCGAAGCCAACGGCGTGCTGCGTCTCGTCGCGCACACCACGGCCACGGTGAACCGGCTCGTGCCGCTCATTTCGAGCTTCAAGCGCGCGCATCCCAAAGTCACGCTCGACGTGATGCTGACCGAGCGCCAGGTCGATCTGGTCGCGGACGGCTACGACCTCGGCCTCGTGCTGCCGTTCATGCTCAACAACGACACCACGGTGACGAAGCTGCTCGAACGCATTCCGCTCGCGCTCGTCACCTCGCCCGCGTATCTCGCGGCCACGTCCACGCCGCGCCATCCCGCCGATCTCGCGCAGCACGTCTTCGTGCCGATGCCGCCGTCGCTGCGCAAGCCCTCGCTCACGTTTCGCGGCCCCGAAGGCGAGGACGACGTGACCGTGCAACTGAAGTACGAGATCGCGTCGAACAATCCCGAGTTCAATCGCGCGATGGTGCTGGAAGGCTTCGGCATCGGCATTCTGCCGGTCGCGCTGGTGCAGGCGGATCTGGCGGCGGGCCGCCTCGTCACGCTGCTCGACGACTTCCCGATCAGCGACATGCAGATCGAGATCCGTCTCGCGTACACCTCGCGCACGCTGCTGCCCGCCAAGGTGCGCGCTTTCATCGATCACGCGACGGAGTTTTTCGGCGGTGTCACGCACGCCCAGCCGCATACTCAGGCGCTCGCCGATGCGCAGGCACAGCAAGTCGGTTGAGAATTCAGCGTGCGCTTCATAGCCGCTTCATAGCGCGTTGCGCAGCGATTGTTGCCGCCGCGGTCATAAATTGATGCCGCGCGCGGCAGTTGTGGCGGCCCGCCAGGCCGTCTAATCTGTGCGTATGCACACATCCGACCGTTCTTCGCCGGCGCAGTCGTTTTCCGCCCTCGCTCTGGAGCACGACGACTGCTTCGCGGTGCGTCAGGCGGCGCGCCATCTTTCGCAGCTTTACGAGCGGCATCTGAGCGCGGCGGGGCTCACGCCCACGCAGTTCAGCCTACTCGGTGCGCTCGGCGCGACGGACCCGGCCGACCCGGCGCAAGACCAACCCTCGCTGACGATGGCGCAACTCGCCCGCACGATGGTGATGGAACGCACGACGCTGGTGCGCGCGCTGCGGCCCTTGCTGCGCAGCGGTCTGGTCGCCGATCTGGCGGTGGCAAAACATTCGGCAACGGACGGCGAGCACGCGCCGCAAGGCGCGGATTGCCGTCGCCGCCAGGTTGCGCTCACGGCGGCGGGGCGCGCGCGGCTGGACGAAGCGGGCGTGCATTGGCGCGCCGCGCAGGACGAATTCGAGCGCCGTTTCGGCGCGCAGCGCGCCGCGTGGCTCAGGCGCGAATTGCTGCGCATCACGCGGGCGGTGTGAGTTGGTACGCATCGGTTTCATCACGCTGCGGCATTTTTTTATTCTCATTAGTGCATATACACAGGTGAACGTCATGTCGAGTCCTTCCACTCCTGCCACGGGTGCCGCGCCGCGCGAACGGGCGCGTCTGCCCTGGATGCGCCTCGCAGTCGGCGCCGTGGCGCTCGCGCTCGCGGCGGCGCTGGGCTACTGGTTCCTCGTGCTGCGCTTTGTGCAATCCACCGACGACGCCTACGTGGGCGGCAACGTCACGGTGATGGCGCCGCGCGTGAGCGGCTTTGTCGCCGAAATCGACGTGCAGGACAACCAGCGCGTGAAGGCCGGCCAGGTGCTGATCCGTCTCGACGCGCGCGACTACGACGCGAAGCTCGCGCAGGCCGACGCCGAACTCGCGAGCGCGCGCGCCGCCGTGGCGGAACTCGATGCGCGCCGCACGCTGCAAGCCGCCGTCATCAATCAGAGCCAGGCCGAGGCGCGCGCCTCGAACGCCGAACTCACGCGCAGCGCGCAGGACCAGACGCGTTACCGCGCGCTCGTGAAGGACGACGCGGTGTCGAATCAACTCGTCGAACGCGCCGATGCCGACGCCGCGAAAGCCCAGGCCTCGGTCGCGAAAAGCGGAGCGGCGGTGCTGGCCGCGCAGCGTCAGCTCGACGTGCTGGCCGCGCAGATCGTCGACGCGCAGGCGCGCGTGGCGACCGCCGAAGCGAGCCGCCGTCTCGCGGCGCTCAACGTCGATTACACGACGATCCGCGCGCCGGTGGACGGTTTCATCGGCAATCGCACGGCGCGGGTGGGCATGCTCGCGAACGTGGCCGCGCCGCTGCTGACCGTGGTGCCCGCGTCGGACCTTTGGGTGGACGCGAATTTCAAGGAGGATCAGCTCCGCAAGATGCACGCGGGCGATGCCGCCGACGTCGAACTCGACGCCGCGAGCGGCACGCTGCATGGCCGCGTCGAAAGTCTTGCGCCGGCCACGGGCGCGACCTTCAGCGTGCTGCCGCCCGAGAACGCGACCGGCAACTTCACGAAGATCGTGCAGCGCGTGCCGGTGCGCATTCGCGTGCAGGTGCCGCCGGGCATGGAGGGCGTGCTGCGTCCGGGCCTCTCGGCGACGGTGAAGGTGCATCTGGACAGCGGCGCGCAGCACGCCGCCGCGCAATGACCGCCACGGACCCGACATGAACGCCCCGACCACCGAACTCGAAGTGCGCCCCACAGCGGCCGCAAGCGAGACTCTGAACGCAGCCGCGCCGCGCCCGCTTCAGCCGCACGAACAGCCGATGGCGCAGCGCGCTTTCGCGTTCGCGCTGATGTGCATCGGCTTCTTCATGGCCACGCTCGATATCCAGATCGTCGCTTCGTCGCTGCGCGATATCGGCGGCGGACTGTCCGCGAGCCAGGACGAACTCTCGTGGGTGCAGACCGCGTATCTGATCGCCGAAATCATGGTGATTCCGATGTCGGGCTGGCTCTCGAAAGTGTTCTCGACGCGCTGGCTGTTCGTCGGCTCGGCGGTGGGGTTCACGATCACGAGCATGCTGTGCGGCCTCGCGTGGGACATCAACTCGATGATCATCTTCCGCGCGCTGCAAGGCGCGCTCGGCGCCGCGATGATTCCCACCGTGTTCACCACGGCATTCGTGCTGTTTCCCGGCAAACAGCGCATCGTGGCCTCGACGACCATCGGCGCGCTGGCCTCGCTCGCGCCCACGCTCGGCCCCGTGATCGGCGGCTGGATCACCGACCAGTGGTCGTGGCACTGGCTGTTCTATCTGAACCTCGTGCCCGGCATCGCCGTGGCCGCACTGGTGCCGAAGTACGTGCATATCGACGAACCCGATCTCTCGTTGATCAAGCGCGGCGATTATCTCGGCATCGTGCTGATGAGCGCGTTTCTCGGCTGCCTCGAATACGTGCTCGAAGAAGGGCCGCGCAAGAACTGGTTCGGCGACGACGCGATCGTGTTCTGCGCGTGGATCGCGGCCATCGGCGGCTTTCTGTTCATCGTGCATGCGCTCACCGCGAAAGAGCCGATCGTCGATCTGCGCGCGCTCTCGGTGCGCAACTTCGGCATCGGCAGCGTGCTGTCGTTCGTGACCGGCATCGGCATCTTCGTGGCCGTGTTTCTCACGCCGCTGTTTCTCGCGGAAGTGCGCGGATTCAGCTCGTTGCAGATCGGTTTGTCGCTGCTTTCGGTGGGCGCGTTCCAGTTGATCGCGCTCGGCTTCTACGCGTTCGCCACGCGCTATTTCAGCATGCGTGCGCTGCTGCTGTTCGGGCTCGTGTGCTTCGGGCTCGGCTGTTATCTCTACGTGCCGCTCACGCACGATTGGGGCTGGCAGCAATTCCTGCTGCCGCAGGCGCTGCGCGGCATCGGCCAGCAATTCGCGGTGCCGCCCATCGTGACGATGTCGCTCGGCTCGCTGCCGCCTTCGCGGCTGAAATCGGCGAGCGGGTTGTTCAATCTGATGCGCAATCTGGGCGGCGCGATCGGCATTGCAGTGAGCGCGACGATGCTCAACGATCGCCTGAATTTTCACTATCTGCGCCTGAACGAGAGCGTGACGCACGGCGTGCCGCAAGTCGAACTCCTGCTCGCCGGACGCACCGCGTACTGGTCGACGATGGCGGGCAACACGCTCGACGCCGCGCAAACGGGACTCGCGCAACTGCACGCGCTGGTGCTGCGCGAAGCGCTCGTCATGACGTTCTCCGATACGTTCTTCGTGCTGTCGCTGTGCTTCGTGGTGGCGATTGTCTGCGTGGCGTTTTCGCGGCCTATCACGACCGCCGCGCCGCCGCCGGACGCGCATTGAGTCCGCAATCAAGTTCGCACCGAAGTTTGCACTGAAGTTTGCATTGAATCTCCGAGGTTCACCATGTCACGTTCGACGCTTTCTCCTCTAAAGCCGATCCGTCTTGCGCGGTCGACGCTTTCGGCACTCGCGCTCGCCGCGCTCGCGGCCTGCGCCGTGCAGCCCGCGCAACACGCCGATCTGCCCGCGACGGTGCACGTCACCGCGCCCGCCGCGTGGCGCATCGACGCCCCGCAGGACGCCATCGACGCCCGCGCCTGGTGGGCGCAATTCGACGACCCGACGCTCGACGCGCTGCTCGCCACGGTGCTGGGCGGCAATCTCGACTTGCAGGCCGCCGCCGAGCGCGTGAAGCAGGCGCAATCGATCACGACGCAGAAGCACGCGGCGCTGCTGCCGCAACTCGACTTCACGGCGCAGGGTGCGTATGCGCGGCAGAACACGCCGCCGCCGCTTGGTTATGTGAAGCAGGCGGGCGCGGGCCTCGCGCTGAGCTGGTCGCCCGATGTGTTCGGCGGCGAGCGGCTCGATCTGCTGGCGGCGCAGGCGAATCTCGTCGGTCAGCAACACGCGCTCGACGCCGTGCGTCTCGCGCTGGCGGCGGATACGGCGTCAGCGTATGTCGATCTGCGCTGGGCGCAGGCGGAACTGAAGATTCTTCAGGACAACGTCGGGATACGTCAGCGCACCTTGCAGCTCACGCAGGATCGCCTGAAATACGGGCTGTCCACGCAACTCGACGTCACGCGTGCGCAAACGCAGTTGAGCGAACTACAGGCGCGGATTCCGCGCGCGCAGGCGAGCATCGATCATCAACTGAATCTGCTTGCGGTGTACACGGGCCGCACGCCGGAATCGGTCGCGCAACTCGCGCTCGCGACGCCCGCGCCGATTCCGGCCGCGCCCGCGAGCGTGCCGCAACTGCTGCCTTCCGAAGCGCTGCTGCGTCGCCCCGACGTGCAGGCCGCTTACGCGACGGTCGAGCAGCGCGCGGCGGAAGTGGGCGTGGCGCGCGCGGAGCGGTATCCGAAGTTCTCGCTCAATCTCGCGGATGGCGTGCTCGCGGCTTCGTATCTCGGGCTGCCGACGCTCACCGACAACCTCTTCAGCGCGGCGCTGAGCGCGACGAGCCCGATCTTCAACGCGGGCCGCATCAGCGCCGATATCGCGCAGAGCGAAAGCCGCATGCGCGAATCGCAGCTGAATTTGCAGCAGACGATGTTGCAGGCGTTGCGCGAAGTGGAGGACAGCCGCACCGACCTCGTGAGCACGGCCGCGCAGACGCAGCAGTTGCACGACGCCGTGACGGCTTCGGCGCAATCGCTCAAGCTCGCGAATCAGCTTTACAAAGGCGGCGCGACGGATTTTCTCGATGTGCTGAGCGCGCAGCAAACCTGGCTCGCCGATGCCGATCTGCTCAACGACGCGCAGCGCGAGCGCGCGCTCGCGGCGGTCGCGTTGTACCGCTCGCTCGGCGGCGGCTGGAGCGAAAGCGGCGAGGTGGTCGCATCGTCGCCGGTCGCGGCGCGCGGCGGCTGAGTCGCTGGATGAGTCGTTGGCTCAGTCGGCGTCCGCGCGTTCAGGCTTCGGCGCGCGCGGCGGCGCGCCATTGCGCGGGCGTCATGCCCACGTGGCGCTTGAAACCGCGCTGGAACGCGGCATCGGATTGATAGCCGACGAATTCGCCGATCTCCGCCACCGGCTGATTGCCCTGCGCGAGCAGACGGCCCGCGAGCGTCATGCGGATGTCGGTGAGCACGTCGGCGGCCGAGCGTCCGATCGCTTCATCGAAATGACGCGCGAAGGTCGCGCGCGACATGTGGCAGAGCGCGGCGAGATCGGGCAGCGTCCACGGGCGGCCCGGCGTCTCGAACATGGCGTCGATCGCCGGTTGCAGACGCGGTTGCCGGGCCAGCGCGAGCAGGCCGCGCGGCGGCGCGTCGGTGCCGCTCGCGTAGCGCAGCGTGAGCGCGAACAGCGCGCCCGAGAGATGGTTGACGAGCGAATCGCTGCCCGGCCCCGCTTCGAGCGCCTCGTCGCGCAGCAGCGCGATCAGGCGCACGAGCCGCTCGGGCGCATGGCCGCCCGCGGGCGCGCTGTGCACGACGAGGCGGCCCGGCAGGTTCTCGCGCAGCAGCCGTTGCGGCACGGCGGGCAGCAGGAAGCGGCCGCAGAGCACGTCGGTGCGATGCGCGTCGGTCTGGTTGGTCGCCACTTCGAGGCCGTTTTCCACACGTTTTTCGACCGCCGAGGGCGCTTCGCCGCTGCCGTCGTGCAGCACGTGCGCGCCGCCCGCCGGGAACAGCACGATGTCGCCCGCATGCAGCGCGGTGGGCGTGCCGTGCGCGTCCTCGACGATGGCCGAGCCCGCGATCAGCACGTGATAGCGGATCTCGCGCGGGCCCGCGCCGGGCTCGTCGATACGCCACGGCGCGCCGAAGTGGCAGCGCACGTCGAGTCGGCCCGCGACGGGCATGAGCGAGAGCAAGCGGCTGAGGATGTCCATGATCGGCGGCGTAAGTGGAGGGGCGGTGAGACGATCGAGCATGAATTCGCGCCATTCTGGCATTAAAAGCGTCGGCGTGCGCGTCTAGACTGGCGTCATGCCATCGACGATGGCGGTGCAGCAGAAACGCGATGCCGGCGCACTTCCGCGCGGCGCGCTTGATCCACGAATGCAGCGAATTCAACGAACCAGGAGTCGATCATGTCCCGTCTTTCCTCCATCAAGCCCGAAGAAGCCACCGGCGTCGCCGCCGACGTTTTCGCGAAGATCCGCAAGGCCGTCGGCAAGGTGCCGAACGCCTACGCGACCATCGGCACGCACAGCCCGGAAGCGCTTGCCTCGATACTCGGCGTGGAAGCCGTGCTCGCGGGCGGCGCGTTGTCGAAGCCCGATATCGAAGCCGTGAAACTCGCCGTGAGCGAAGTGGCGGGCTGCGATTACTGTCTCGCCGCGCACACGCTGGCGGGCAAGTTCGCGGGCCTCGCACCGGAAACGATGAAGCAGATCCGCGCGGGCGACGCCAGCGGCGACGCGAAGCGCGACGCGCTCGTCCACTTCGTGCGCCTGCTCGTGCAAACGCGCGGCACGGTCGCGGAAGCCGAGGTGCAGGCGATTCGCGCCGCGGGCTATACCGAGCGCCAGATCGTGGAGATTGCGCTGGCGATTGCGTCGATCACGTTCACGAACCTCGTGAACCGCATCAACGATACGACGCTCGATTTTCCGGCCGTCGCGTAAGCGGGTTCACGCGCCTTTCGCCGCGAGGCGAGGGCGTCGAACCCGGCGACAGGCCACGTGCGCCGCATGCGCCGCCGACATAAAACGTGCCACGAATCATGAGTATCGATTCGAGGAAACGCCTTGGATGTGTGCATATGCATACATAGAATGAAACGGTGCATGCAGCGATTGTGAGTGTCCATGCTGTTCCATCGAATAACTCTGGAGAGAACACGATGAGCCTGTCGAATTCCACCCCGAATTCCCCCCTCAATACGGGCGCGAACGCCGCGCGCGAGATCGTGCTGTGCCATCCCGTGCGCACGGCGATCGGCGCGTACAACGGCGCGCTCAAGGGCGTGCCCGCCACCGAACTGGGCGCGATCGCGGTGCGCGAAACGCTCGCGCGCGCGAAGCTCGATCCCGCGCTGCTGGGCTCGGTCGTGCTCGGCAACGTGATCCAGGCGGGCAACAAGATGAATCCCGCGCGCCAGGCGGAACTGGGCGGCGGCGTGCCCGTGCAGGTGCCCGCGCTCACCGTGAACCGCGTGTGCGGCTCGGGCGCGCAGGCGGTGGCGAGCGCCGCGCAGGAAGTGCTGCTCGGTCTCGCCGATGTCGCGCTCGCGGGCGGCATGGAGAACATGGACCGCGCGCCCTATCTGCTCGACGGCGGACGTTGGGGCTATCGCATGGGCAACGCGCAGATCCACGACAGCATGCTGCGCGACGGTCTTGTCGATGCGTTTTCGGGCGAGCATTCGGGCTGGCACACCGAAGACCTCGTGACGCAGGCGCAACTCACGCGCGACGAGCAGGACCGCTGGGCCGCGCGTTCGCAGCAGCGTTTCGCGGCGGCGCAGGCGGCGGGGCGTCTCAAGGAGGAGATCGTCGCCGTGGAATTGAAGGGCAAGAATGGCGTGGAGCGTTTCGACACCGACGAAGCGCCGCGCCCCGACACCACCTTCGAGGTGCTTGCGAAGCTCAAGCCCGCGTTCCGCCCCGACGGCACGATCACGGCGGGCAACGCGCCGGGACTGAACAGCGCGGCGTCGGCGATGCTGGTGGCCGAGCGCGGTTTCGCCGAGGCGCACGGTCTCGCGCCGATGGTGCGGCTCGTGGCGT
This sequence comes from Paraburkholderia tropica, assembly GCF_900109265.1. Lineage (GTDB taxonomy): Bacteria > Pseudomonadota > Gammaproteobacteria > Burkholderiales > Burkholderiaceae > Paraburkholderia > Paraburkholderia tropica. The sequence continues at coordinate 139,250 of NZ_FNZM01000001.1, read as the reverse complement.
GGGGCGTGGCGGCGGTCGAGCCGGGTCTGTTCGGCCTCGGCCCGGTGCCCGCCGTGCAGCTCGCGCTGCGGCGTGCGGGCTGGTCGCTCGGCGACGTCGAGCGCTTCGAGATCAACGAGGCCTTCGCGGCGGTGCCGCTCGCGGTCATCAAGCAACTGGGCATTCCCGACGACATCGTCAACGTGGAAGGCGGGGCGATCGCGCACGGTCATCCGATCGGCGCGACGGGTGCGATTCTGACCACGCGTCTGGCCTGGTCGATGCAGCGCGACGGCGTGCGCCGGGGCGTCGTGACGCTGTGCATCGGCGGCGGCCAGGGTATCGCGCTCGCGCTCCAGAAAGTATGATGGCCGGGCGCGCGCATCGACGTGATCGACGTGATCGACGAAACGGCGCGCGCGCTCCAGATCCACGAAATTCACGAGATTCACGTGATGGCGAACGAAGCACGAGAAGGTGACCGGCAATGACGAAGCGAGTGACGCGCGAGGAATGCAACTGTTTTGCACTGCGGCAGGCGGCGCGCTTCGTCACGCAGCTCTATGAGCGCCATCTCGCGCAGGCGGGCGTGACGGCCGCGCAGTTCACCATTCTCTCGCGCCTCGCGGGCCGCCCCGACGCCACCGCCGCCGAACTTTCCGACGACCTCGTGATGGACCGCACCACGCTCGTGCGCGCGCTCAAGCCGCTGCAGCGCGACGGCCTCGTGCTCACGGCCGCCGCCGAGCACGATACGCGCACGCTCGTCTACCGGCTCTCCGCGAGCGGCTTGCGCCGCTACGACAAGGCGCACGCGCTCTGGCAGGACGCCCAGGCGGAATTCGAAAAGCATATGAAGCGCGATCGCGCGAAGGCGCTGCGCGCCGAACTGTTCGCGCTCACCAAAGCGGCGGCGTGATGCGTTGTGCGTAGGCGCGCGCTTACGTAGCTTTCAGCGCGCGGGCAGCCTCGCAACCACTCGCCAGCACGGGCATCCCCGAGTATCCGCCTGCGTCCCGATCCGGCGCGAAAATGGCATGATGGGGCTTCCAGAGATCGACGCATCGCCGCCGGGTTCTCATGAGACGCCACCGTCCACCTTTGCCGCATTTCATGCGTGACCCGTCGCATCCGGCGTGGCGCGACATCGCGCTCTCCACGCTGCCGGTCGCGCTGTTCTGCATCGTCGTGATCGGCCTGGTCGTGTGGCTCGTCGATCCGGCGCCGCCGCGCGCCATCACCCTCAGCGCCGGTCCGCGCGACAGCTCGTTCATGCAGATGGCCGAGGCGTATCGCACGGTCCTCGCGCGCAACGGCGTGAAGCTGAAGATCCTCGAATCGGACGGCTCGGTGCAGAATCTCCAGCGTCTGCTCGATCCCAAATCGAAAGTCGATCTCGCGTTCGTGCAGGGCGGCGTGGCCGACGGCCAGGACACGCGCTCGCTGATGTCGCTCGGCAGCGTGGCATATCTGCCGATCGTGGTGTTCTATCGCGGCTCCGGACTCACGCAGCTTTCCGATCTCGACGGCAAGCGCATCGCCATCGGCCGCGTGGGGAGCGGCACGCGCGAACTGTCGCTCAAGCTGCTCGATGCGAACGGCATGGACCCGGGCGGCGACGCCACCTTCCTGCCGCTCGACGGCATGGAGGCGGCCACGGCGCTGGTCTCGAACCGCGTCGACGCCGCCATGCTGAGCGGCGATTCCACCACGCGCACGCTGATGCTGCGCCTGCTGAACATTCCCGGCATTTCGGTGATGAGCTTCGAGGAATCGTCGGCGTATACGCGGCTTTTCCCGTATCTGGAGGCCATCGACCTGCCGACCGGCGTGCTCGATCTGCGCCGCCGCGTGCCGCCGCAGACCGTGCATCTGATCGGGCCGACCGTGGAGATCGTCGCGCGCGACACGCTGCATCCGGCCATCTCCGATCTGCTGATCGAGGCCGCGAGCGAAGTGAACGGCGTGCCGGGGCTGCTGCAGCGCTCGGGCGAATTTCCGAGCCCGGTGGCGCACGATTTCCGCATCAGCGAAGACGCCACGCGTTACTACAAGTCGGGCAAGAGTTTTCTCTATCGCAACCTGCCGTTCTGGCTCGCGAGCGTGACCGATCGGCTGCTCGTGCTGCTGTTGCCGCTCGCGGTGCTGGTGTTTCCGGCGCTGCGTGCGATTCCGGCGCTGTACCGCTGGCGCGTGCGTTCGCGCATCTATCGCTATTACGGCGCGCTGATCGCCATCGAGCGCGACGCGCTCAAGCACACCAACGAAGAGGAACGCCATGCGCTGATCGACGAACTCGACGAGATCGAACGTTCGCTCAATACGCTGCGCATGCCGCTTGCGTATGCGGATGCGTTCTACGTGCTGCGCGAGCACCTCGGCTTCGTGCGCATGCATCTCGCGCCGACCGAGCGCCGCACGGCCAACGCGGAGCACTGATCCGGCGAAGCGCGCTTCGATGTCCTGCGCATTGTTGCGTTCCGCGCATTTGCGCGCTTCATTGATGCGTCTCCTGAAACGCTGCGCTTTCGCGGCTGCGCGGTTGACACCGCGGCTGCGCGGCTCGTATTTTGGCGGGTACGTTTTGCGCGCAGGGATATGCACAAGTGCGCTATATAACAGTACGTCGCGTGCTTCATGTTCTTGACGCACTTCGCACGCGTCGCACTTTGCAGAGCGCATCAGAACACACACCATCGCGCCCATCAGCAATCAGGAGGACCGTTACGTGAACTCGTCCGGTGTACGCCAGCGTGCTGCCTGGCTCCTGTGCGCCGCGCTCGCGGCCGCACCGCTCTTCATTGGCCCGTCCGGGCCGCGTTCCGCGCTCGCGCAAAATGCCGCGCACCTGTCGAGCCAGCAACTCGATTCGCTCACGGCGCCCATCGCGCTTTATCCGGACGCGCTGCTCGCGCAGGTGCTGATGGCCGCCACGTTTGCGCAGGACGTGCAGGCGGCGGCCGCATGGTCGAAGGCCAACCCGAAACTGCAGGGCGACGACGCCGTGAAAGCCGTGGCCTCGCAGCCGTGGGACCCGAGCGTGCAGTCGCTGGTCGCGTTTCCGCAGGTGCTGGCGACGATGGAGTCGAAGCCCGACTGGGTCGCGCAGATCGGCAATGCGTTTCTCGCGCAGCCCAATGATGTGATGGATTCGGTGCAGCGTCTGCGCACGCAGGCGCAGAAGGCGGGCAACCTCAAATCGAACGAGCAGCAGAAGGTGGTCGTGCAGCAGGCGCCGAGCAGCAGCACGCAGACGATCATCATCGAGCCGGCGAATCCTCAGGTGGTCTACGTGCCGACCTATAACCCCACGGTGGTGTACGGCGCGTGGCCGTATCCGGCGTATCCGCCCGTCTACATGCCGCCGCCTCCGGGTTACGCGCTCGCCACCGGTTTCGTGAGCGGGCTCGCGTTCGGCGCGGGCGTGGCGGTGGCGAATTCGTTGTGGGGCGGCTTCGGCTGGGGCACCCACGACGTGAATATCAACGTCAATCGCTACAACAACATCAACGTCAATAACCGCATCAACGCCAACACCAGCACGGCGAACTGGAATCGCAACACCAACGTCGAGCGCCGCAACCAGAATTTCAACAACGCGAATATGAATGGCCAGCGCAATAATTTCCGCGGCTACGACCAGTCGCGTTCGCAGGCCATGCAGACCTTGCAGAACCGCACCGGGCAGAACATGGGCGGCAATGCGAGCGAGCGTTTGCACGACATTCAGCAGGGCGGCAACCGGCCTGGCGCGAACGGCGCGAACCGGCCGGGCGGGAACGGGCCGAACGGCGGGGCCAACGCGCTGAACAATCGCGACAATCGCAGCAATCGCGGCGAGGGTGCGCAAGGCGGACGCATCGGTGGCCAGGGCGGCACGCAGAACAACGCCGCCAATCGGGCGCAGAACGCGAATCGTCAGAACGAGATCGGCAATCGCGCGCAAAACGCGAATCGCGACAACGCGTTGCGCGGCGCGGGCGACGGCGGCGCGGCGCGCGCCGATTCGCAGCGCGGTCAGCAAAGCCGCCAGGCGCTGCAGAACCGCGGCGGCGGGGGCTTCGGAGGCGCTCAGGCGGGCGGCGGCGCGCGTCCCTCGTTCGGCGGCGGCGGCGGTGGTGGCGGCCGGGTCGGCGCAGGCGGTGGCGGCCAACGCCACTTTGGCCGCAACCGTTGAACCCCGACAGGAGACTCGCGATGATCCGCAATCAAGCACGCCGTTTGCCGCAAGGCGCGCCGCGCCGCGCGCAGCCCCGCTCCTGCGGGTGGATACGCGCCGGGGTGTCGGCTGCCGCCGCGCTCGCGTTCGCGCTGGGCGCCGCACCCGCTGCATTCGCGCAGGCCGTCTATCCCACACCCGACGCTGCGGCCGAGGCGTTCACGAACGCGCTCGCCACCAACGACCACGACGCGATGAAGCACGTGCTCGGCAGCGACTTCCAGCAGTTCATTCCCACGCAGAACATTGGCCGCGAGGACATCGACGACTTCCTCGGCGCCTGGTCCAAGGGCCACGAGATCGTGCCCGACTCGCCGCCGGTTGCGGGCAAGGCCAGCGCGCATCTGGCCGTGGGCGACAGCGGCTGGACCTTGCCGATCCCGATCGTGCAGGGCGCGGGCGGCTGGCGCTTCGATCCGCGCGAAGGCGCGAGTGAAGTGCTCACTCGCCGCATCGGCCGCAACGAGCGCTCGGCGATGCTCACGGCGCTCGCCTACGTCGACGCCCAGAACGACTACAAAGGTCTCACGCAGCACTACGCGCAGCGCTTCGTGAGCACGCCCGGCACGCACGACGGCCTTTACTGGCCGGCCGGTCCCGGCGATACCGAAAGCCCGCTCGGCCCGCTTGCCGAAACCATGCCGCACAACGCGAAGATCACGCCGCAGGAGGGCTATCACGGCTATCACTTCCGCATCCTCACGGCGCAGGGCGCGCATGCGAGCGGCGGCGCGCGCAATTACGTGGAGAACGGCGAACTGACGGGCGGCTTCGCGCTGGTGGCGTGGCCCGCGCAGTACGGCAAGACCGGGGTAATGAGCTTTATCGTCGATCAGGACGGCAAGCTGTATCAGAAGAATCTTGGGCCGAATGGGGCGCGCGTGGCGGCGTCGCTGAAGGCTTTCGATCCCGATCCGTCGTGGCAGCCCGCGACGCCTTGAGCGGCTGAGCGGGCGGGCGGCGAGGGCGCGCGTGTCGGCCTTCAACGCCCGGTCACGATAAATCGGGCAGAATCGTTGCCGAGCGGGGTGCGGCGCGCGAGCGTCGCCCTGCTTGCGCCTGCGGACAGGACAGGCGTGGCGCCCGTCAGACGTCGGGCACGCGGATTGCTGTACCACTGCGCAAATTCTTATTCGTGTGGAGATAACGACATGCAACGACGCAACTTCATGCTTTCGGCGGCCGCGGCGCTCGCCACCGGCGGTTTCGCGCTCGCGGGCTGTACGACTACGGGTACGAACAACTCGAACGCGGCGACTGATATGTCGAAGCGCCAGTCGATCGACGCGAGCGTCGACAACGCCATGACCAAGCTGTACTCGACGGTACCGGGCTCGCGCGAACTGATCGCCAAGTCGCGCGGCGTGCTGGTGTTCCCGTCGGTGCTGCAGGCCGGCTTCATCGTCGGCGCGCAGTACGGCGAAGGCGCGCTGCGCGTGGGCGGCTCGACCTCGGGCTACTACAGCACGGTGTCGGGCTCGTTCGGCCTGCAGGCGGGTGCGCAGTCGAAGGCCATCATCTTTGCGTTCATGACGCAGGAGTCGCTCGAGAAATTCCGCGCAACCGACGGCTGGGCCGCAGGCGCCGACGCCTCGGTCGCGCTCGTGACGATCGGCGCGAACGGTGCGGTCGACACCAACACGGCGACCCATCCGGTCGAAGTGTTCGTGATGACCAACGCCGGTTTGATGGCCGACGTCTCGCTCGCGGGCACCAAGGTCTCGCGTCTGAAGATCTGAGCTGACGCAGGCGATCCATGACCGCGCCGGCCGCCGGGCCGGTGTCACTCGATGTAGAAAGGGCAAGACGAAACGTCTTGCCCTTTCTTTTTTACACGCCCGATTCTGTCGATATTTCCCCTCTCTACGACGCCGGCAGAGGAACACGCTGCGATGACGTACAAAGTTAGCGTAATATATCAGCGGACATAACGGGCGGAACGTCGCGGACGCGTCATGAAAAAAGATGCGCGGCGCCCACCGGATCGGGAGACAGGCGATGTTCATCCGGCAACTCAACTACCTGGTGACGCTGGCCCGCGAGCAGCACTTCGCGCGCGCCGCCGAGCTATGCAACGTCACGCAGCCGGCGCTGTCGTCGGCGATACGCAGCCTCGAAAACGAACTCGGGCTCGTGATCGTACGCCGCGGGCGCCGCTTTCTCGGCCTCACCGAGGAGGGCGAACGCGTGCTCGGCTGGGCGCGCCAAACCATCGCCGCGCTCGATCACATGCGGCAGGACGTGTCCGCGTCGAACCTGCTGACCGGCACGGTCAGAATCGGCGTGATTCCCACGACGATGCCGGTCGTGAGCATGCTCATCTCAACGTGCCGCGCGGCGCATCCCAAGCTGAGTTTCGCGGTGCGCTCGCTGAGTTCGGACGCCATCTTGCGCCAGCTCGACGACTACGAACTCGACATCGGCTTCACCTATCTCGACGATCACACCCAGGCCGGTTTCGAAGTGCATTCGCTGTATCGCGAACGCTACGTGCTGGTTTCGCCGTCCGGCGCGGGCGAGAGCTCGTGCTCGGGCGCGCGTCGCTGGGACGCGCTCGGCGATCTGCAATTCGGTCTTCTGGATTCCTCAATGCAGAACCGGCAGGTGATCAACGCTGCGTTTCGCCGCGCGGGCGTTCAACCGAAAGTCGTGCTCGAAGCCGATTCGCTGCTCACGCTGATGTCGAATGTGCAGCACGCCGGTTTGCACACGGTGCTGCCGCATAGCGTGCTGAGCGTGATGGACAGCACGCGGCGCGATGCCGTGACGCCGCTCGAACCCGAACTCACGCGCGAGATCGGTCTGATCGCGCGCGATCTGCCGTCGCGTCCGCCACTCGTTGCGGCCTTGTGGAAGGTCGCGAAACACCTCGACATGCAAACGCGTTTCGACGCTTTCATAGCGCGGCCACACGCACCGCGAGAAGCGTTGCCCGCCGTTTGATAAGTCGCGTTTATCAGTTCATACGTCGAAAGAATTGGATCGCCATCGAGCTTCTCGTCGACACTCTGTCCGTCGATCGATCGCATGCAGCGCGGTCGTACAACCGGCGGCGCCCAGAGCCGCCGGATTCCCGTCCATCAGAGTGGAGACACCATCGTGGCTAAAATTGTTTGTGTGCTTTATGACGATCCGGTCAACGGTATGCCGAAGCAGTACGCGCGCGACACGATTCCCGAAATCACGCGTTATCCCGACGGACAAACCACGCCGACGCCGCGCGCCATCGACTTCACGCCGGGTCATTTGCTCGGTTGCGTATCGGGTGAACTGGGCCTGCGAAAATATCTGGAATCGAAGGATCATCAACTCGTGGTGACATCGAGCAAGGACGGCGCGGACAGCGTGCTCGACCGCGAACTGCACGACGCCGAGATCGTGATCTCGCAACCGTTCTGGCCCGCGTACATGACGGCCGAGCGCATCGCGAAGGCGCCGAAACTCAAGATGATCGTGACCGCGGGCATCGGCTCCGATCACACCGATCTGCAGGCCGCGATGGATCGCGGCATCACGGTGGCGGAAGTCACGTACTGCAACAGCAATAGCGTCGCCGAGCATGTGGTGATGACGACGCTGGCGCTCGTGCGCAATTACATGCCCTCGCATAACTGGGCCAATAGCGGCGGCTGGAATATTGCCGATTGCGTCGAGCGCTCGTACGACATCGAGGGCATGCACGTGGGCACGGTGGCGGCGGGCCGCATCGGTTTGCGCGTGCTGCGTCTGCTCAAGCCGTTCGACATGAAGCTGCATTATCTCGATCGCCACCGTTTGCCGGAGTCGGTGGAAAAGGAACTGAATCTCACGCATCACACGAGCCTCGAAAGCCTGACGCGCGTGTGCGATGTTGTCACGCTGAATTGCCCGCTACATCCCGAAACCGAACACATGATCAATGCGCAAACGCTCAAAAATTTCAAGCGCGGCGCGTATCTGATCAACACGGCGCGCGGCAAGCTCTGCGATCGCGACGCGATTGTCGATGCGCTGAAAAGCGGTCAACTCGCGGGCTATGGCGGCGACGTCTGGTTCCCGCAGCCCGCGCCCGCGGATCATCCGTGGCGCAGCATGCCGCATCAGGGCATGACGCCTCACATCTCCGGCACGAGCCTGTCCGCGCAGGCGCGTTATGCGGCGGGCACGCGCGAAATTCTCGAATGCTATTTCGAGGGCCGTCCGATTCGCGACGAGTATCTGATCGTGCAAGGCGGCAAACTCGCCGGCGTGGGCGCGCATTCATACAGCGCGGGCAACGCGACGAAGGGTTCGGAAGAAGCCGCCCGCTTCAAGGCGGCCTGATCGCTTATGACGACTCCGTCCGCTGCTTCTGCAAGCGCTAACGAAGCCTCGACGTGGCGCACCCAGGCCGGCGGTATTCTGCTCGCCGGCCTGGGCGCGTTCGTTGGATTGGCTCTCGTGGGCGTATTGGCGCAAGAGACCTCGGAACCGTGGATTCTCGGTTCATTCGGGGCCACCTGCGTGTTGCTGTTCGGTTTTCCGGCCAGCCCGTTTTCGCAACCGAGAAACATCATCGGCGGCCATGTGCTGACCTCGCTAACGGGACTCGTCTGCTTGCATCTGTTCGGTCCCGGCTATATGCCGATGGCGATTGCGGCCGCATCCGCACTGATGCTGATGATGCTGACGCGCACGGTGCATCCGCCTGCGGGCAGCAATCCGGTGATTATCTTCGCCGCGCAGCCGGGCTGGTCTTTCCTGGTACTCCCAACCATGTTGGGCGCCGTCGCGCTGGTGCTGATCGGCTGGATTTATTGGTCGGTCGTCAAGCGGGGAGCGTGGCCGCATCGGCCGAAATGATTGGCGAAGGGGATCGTGCGGGTTGGTATGCAGACGCGCCGGGTCAGCGAATCGAATCCCGGCGCGTCTGCATTTCATTTTGCGTTATTGGCTGCGCCGGTTCGCAATGGCAATCTCTTCCGTCACGGCGAGAAACTTCGCCATATCGCCGGGCGCGTGACAATGCAACGGCGAAATGCGAACCGCACCGTCGAGATTGAACGATTTCAGCATGCGCCCGGAATACAGGCTGGTCGCGATCCGTTCATAGACGATCACACCGCGTTCTTCATAAGCGCGCACGGCGGCGGTCGGATCGAGATGATCGAAGCCGATGCCGGCGATCAGATCTCGGCGCGTAAGGTCGTCGTGATCCCAGAATACGTGCACGCCTTCGATTGCCCGCAGTCCGCGCTGACCGTCTACGCCGTCGAGCAATAGCGCAAGCAAGGCTCGCTCGTGCATTTCGATACGTTGCATGCCGTGCACGAACAATTCTCGCCGGTCGTCGGCGTCGCTGAATTGTGCGCCGATCCACGTCACGTAATCGACGATGGCGCTCACCACCGCGAATTGCGCGGGCGCGGGGCTGCCGAGTTCCCAGACACCTTTTTCCTTCGCGGCGAGCCGATGATGCGGAAGCGCAGCGAGCCGTTCGGAAAGCCACGTCACGCCCGAACCCCGGCAGCCGAAAAACTTGTAAGGCGCGAAGTTGATACCGTCGACCGGCGTCTTTTGCAGATCGATTGCGGCGTGCGGCGCATGCTGAACCGCGTCGACGATGATGAAGATATCCGGCTTGCGCGCGCGCGCCCGTTCGACGATCTCGGCAATATCGAGCTTGGCACCCGAAATGTTCGACGCGTACATCACGCTCAATAACGCCGTGTCGTCGTCGATGAGCGCGACGATGGCATCGACATCGATACCGCCGGTTTCCACGTTGCTCGGCGCGACGCGCAGCGTTTTACCGGTGCGCTCGCAATACATCGTCATGGCATCGAACGACGACGGATGTTCGAGTATGGTCGTGACCGCGTTCGTGCCGGGCACGTTCTCCATGACCGCGCGCACCATCTCGAACATCGCCGCGGACGCGGTCAGCGAAAGATACACACTGCCGTTGCGCGCGTTGAGCATACGGCGAACGTCGTCTTCGCCGCGTGCCTGAATGTCCTGCAAAACGAGCGCGCGTTCGTGAATGCGCTCGGGACAATCGGGCAGCGCATCGACTTGCGCGAACGCTTCAAGCGCCGATTTCAATCTGAAAGAACCGCCGGCATTATCGAAAAAGAGGCGCGCTTTGCCGTCGATATCGTGATCGACATAATGAAAGCGGCCCTTGATGGCCTCCATGAGCGAATCGGAAAACAACTGTCCGCGATGGCTGCTCATCTCTTTGGTTCCTCGTTCCATGATTGCTGTTCCTGACTGATCGGTTCTTTTTGAATCTCATACGTCCAGCGACGCGACATAGGCTTTGCCTTTTTCCGCGTCGTACTGGCCTTCCCACTTTGCGATGATGAGCGGTGCGAGCGCATTGCCCACGACATTGAGCGCCGTGCGTCCCATATCCATGATCCGGTCGACGCCCGCGATAAAGGCGAGCCCTTCGAGCGGCAATCCGGCGCTCGCGAGCGTGGTCAGCAAAATGACGAACATGAAGCCGGGCACACCGGCCGCGCCTTTCGACGTCACCACCATCGTCAGGACGAGCACGATCTGTTCTTGCAGGCCGAGGTGAACGCCATAAAGCTGCGCAACGAACAGCGTGCCGATGCCGAGGTAAATCGATGCGCCGTCGAGATTGAACGTGTAACCCGTGGGAACCACGAACGTCGTGATGCTTTTCGGCACGCCGTAGTCCTCCATCTTTTTCATCAATTGCGGCAGGACCGTTGCCGAACTGCAGGTGGAGAACGCAATGATCAATTCGTCCTTGATGACGCGCAGCAGCGTGAAGATACTGAAACCAAACAGCCGCGCCGCCAGGCCGAGCACGAACACTGCAAACAGAATGATCGCGAGATACGTCACCGCAACGAGTTTAATAAGCGGCAGCAGCGAGCCAAAGCCGAAACTCGCCACCGTGACCGCGATCAGCGCGCACACGCCGAACGGCGCGTAACGCATCACCATGCCGGTGACCTTGAACATCGCATCGCTCATGCCTTTGAACATAGCCAGCACGGGCTGGCGATATTCGGCGGGCACGGTTTGCAGGCCGAGACCGAACAGCACGGAAAAGAAAATGACCGGCAACAGATCGCCGCGACCCATCGCCATGACGATGTTGTCGGGAATGATGCTCAGCAACAGCGCCATGAAGCCGTGATGGCCCTGCGTCTGCTGCGTGGTCTGCTGATAGCGCGAGATATCGGTGTGGCCGAGCTGGGACAGATCGGTGCCGAGTCCCGGATGCAGCACGTTGCCGAGCACGAGGCCCAGCACGATCGCAATGGTCGTGACGACTTCGAAATAGATCAGCGTTTTCAGGCCGATACGCCCGAGCGAACGCCCGTCGCCGACCCCCGCGATGCCCATCACCATGCTCGTAAACACGATCGGCACGACAACCATTTTGATCAGACGGATAAAGATGTCGCCGGCCGGTTGCAGAAAGCCGTTGATGACCGATTCGCGCGAGCCGGGCAGACGGTTGAGCACCAGCCCCACCGCAATACCGACGATAAGCCCGATAACGATTTGCCACGCGAGCCCGACGCGCGGCTTGCGCGCCGCGCGCTCGGGTTGAGGTGTTTCCATGACGGATTCCATGCGTTCTCCAGACACGTATCGATTGATTTGGATAAACCGAGCCTCGTCCGGGACTCGTCGAGAGAAAAATTAACCAGCCAAAATGAACTAAAAAAGCGATTTTTTTCTATGAGAAACTATCACTTTTAGTGATGTGAAATTCGGGCCATGCTGACGTTCAAACAAATGGAAGCCTTGTACTGGATCGTTCAGCTTGGCTCCTTCGAGGCGGCGGCCACGCGCCTGAACACCACGCAATCGGCGATTTCGAAGCGCGTGCAGGAACTCGAACGCGCATTCGACGTGGCCGTGTTCGACCGCGCGAATCGCAGCGCGCGTCTCACGGAGAAGGGCACGGAATTCTTCGAGCACGCGAAGGAATTGCTGGAGCGGCGCGATCAGATTGTCGAGCGCATGAGCTCGAAAGAAGCGCTGGTTCGGCAGATTCGCATCGGCGTCACGGAACTCACGGCGCTGACCTGGCTGCCGCGTTTGATCGGGGCGATTCAGGCCGAGTATCCGAAGGTGAAGGTCGAAGCGGAGGTGGATCTCAACGCGACCCTGCGCGAACGGCTGGCGGCGGCGACGGTGGACGTCATCATCGTGCCGCAGACGCATGAGGTCGAGCCGTATGCGTCGACGCTCGTGGGCGAGGTGCAGAACGCGTGGATGTGCGCGGCGAGCCTCGCGCCGGGCAAGCGTGCGATCGCGCTCGCGGAGATCGCGAAATATCCGCTGATTCTGCAGGGCGGATTGTCGGGCACCGGGTATGTGTATAGCCGGTTTCTGGAAGAGCAAGGCGTGGCCTTGCAGAAGGTGCTCGCGAGCAACAGCCTGATCGCGCAAATCGGGCTCACGCTTTCGGGGCTGGGCGTCAGTTATTTGCCGCGGGCGTGTCTTGCACGCATGCTCAAGCGGCGCGCGCTAGTGGTTGTCCCGACGCGGCCCGAGTTGCCGCCGGTTAAATACGTCGCGATGCATCGCGCGGAGCGGGCGCATTCGTTGAGCGCCGCGGTGGCGCGGCTCGCGGCGCAGTCGTGTGACTTCTCGTCGAACCTGCTTGATCCGGGGAGTTGAAGCGCAAAGCGCAGCGAGATGCCGCAACGCGAGCACGCTTGCCGCCTTCCCGCGAGGAGCGGGCATGGCGCAGGCGCGCTCGCTCGCTAACCGATTCTAGAAGTGAATCCAGTGTGCCGCGTTGGCGAGACTGACCACGACGCCCACCAGCGCGACAACCGAGCATGCCGCGCTGATTCGCGCGAGACGCTGGACACGCACGTTCGCATCGTTGAATTTCGCCGCATTCAGATTGGCCGTGTTTTCGGCTTGTTCCAGTTGCGCCTTCAATTCATGCGACTGCTTTTTGCTCGCGTCGAGTTCCGATTTGAGTTGGGCGATCGAATCGGCATGCACGCCGATACGCGTGCCGTTCGCCTCGATACCCGCATTCATCGCTTGCTGGCGCGCGCTCAGAGCGTCGATGGCGAGTTGCGCTTGCGCGTGACGACCGTCCGTCGCTTCGATGCGCGCCACGAGCGCTTCGCCCTGCGCCTGCGTATGGCTCATATGGCCGCCGAGCGTTGCGGCGATCTCGTCGAGACGCGCGGCGCCGTGCGCTTGCGCGGTTTCGAGACGGCTCGTCAATGCGGCGCACTGCGCGTCAACCTGCTGGCTCAATTGCCCGGTTTTCTCCATCACCGACGCGCTGAGCGAAGCCGCCACGTCCTTCACGAACTGTTCGAGCGCGGCGTGGTCGTCGCGCATGCTGGCGGCGGTTGCCTGCACCGATTGAATCAGCTCGTTGCGCGTGCCTTTCACCTCCGACGCGATGGCGATAAGTTGCTTCGCACCTTCTTGCGTCAAACCGCGCAGCTCGAAGAAATCGTTGATCAGATTTTTCAGTTCGACAGCCTGAATATGCAGCTTCTGTTGCTGCTGATCGAGCTGCACTGTATGCGATTCGAGGCGTTCGGTCTGACGCTTGAGGTCGCGTTGCTGCGAGCCGATCTGATCTTGCTGATGCGCGAGCTTCTGCGACTGCATCATGCTGATGACCATCAGTTGCGCGAGGCTCTTGGAGAACTCGGCCTGCAACTCCTGCGCATCGAGTTGCGCGTCCTTCAGCTTGTCGTTGTGCCACCAGCGCATGAGCGCGTTGCGCTGCTCATGTTCGTTACGCGCGCGCTTCAGTTCGTCGAGCCGCTTGAAGTTGTTGCGGAACTTCAAGAGCACGTCGTTCACGTCGATCTGCGAAAGCAGATCGTGCGGGACTTCAATCTTGGCAATGTCCTGGATCAGGTCGTTCATGGTTTCAAGGTTTGGTGCAATAGTCTGCGAGCAGGCGCTCGAGTTCGTCGTCCATCTGCTTCATGTTTGCGAGGCCGGTGCCAAGCGCCTTGTGCGTGCTGGCACCGATCTCGACGGTGGCGGCGGCCGTATCCACGGCAGCCAGCAAGTGGTGTTCGGCTTTTTCCAGGTCTTCGGCCATTGCCTCGTAACAGGCGAGCATTTCCTGGTAGCGCTGCGAGTGCTGATACTGCTGCTCGATGAAGGTCGCAAGACGCTCGCCGAGCGCCGCATCGGCTTCGAGCGTGTCGATCTGCGCTTCGAGATGTTCGGTGCCGGTTTGCGACAGCCAGTCGAACAGGCGGTCGATCGCATAGACCGTCAACGCGGTCATTAGCCCGGTCAGAATGCCGGTGATGACGGGCGCGACATAAGCGGCCAGCGGCGCGAGAAAGGGAATGCTGACCAGAAAGCCCTTGATGGACTGCTCGAACAGAAGCCCGACGCTGGTCGTGATCACGCCCGCAATGATCTTCGTGGCCTGGCGCGCGGCGTCCATCGCCGAGAGACCCTTGGGCGGGAAGCAGACGATCTTGATGGCCTGCCAGAGTCCCTTGAAACTTTCACGGATGACCGTGACGATCTTCGCCGACGTCGTGACGACATTGTTGATGATGAACGTGAGCAGATTGCTCACCGCGCCTTGAACGCCGCCTTCGATGAGCGCGTCGAACGCATGCCCGAGCTTCGCCGTGACGCGATCGAGCGTGCGCTTGAGCGCCTCGGTCACGCGGTCGACGAGATTCTCCGTGGGCGCCGGCGTGCGCACGAGCGTGGCGACTTCCACATAGCTGCTGTTGACGAACTCGTGCAGCAGCACGCCCATCGCCTGGCGCAGTGCGTTCTTGCCCGCTTCCGTGGCGCAGGTGGAGGCGAGTTCCGCGCCTTGCTTCTTTGCCTGAGCCTTGAGCGTTTCGATCTTGCGATGACGATCGGCTTTATCCTGCGTTCTCTTGAGCAATTCCACGTCGACGCCGAACGACTCCGCGTTGGTTTGCCCGGGCGTTTTCTTGCGCTCCGCATTCGCCCAGTCGAGCTTGACCTTGTCCTGCATCGACTGATTGATATCGTGCTCGGCCGGAACGAGATTCTCCGGCGCATTCGCCATCTCCACGCGCTGCGCTTCGTTCATGAAGAGATTGGCGCGAGGGTCGATCTCGATGCTTTTGACCGAATTCACATGATCGAGATGCGTGCGTCCATCGCGCGGCAGTTCCTTGCCCGTATAAGCGCTGATGATGGGCTCGTCATTCTGGAACATCGCCTTGCGCTTTGCGGGAAACGTCTTGCCGTACGCCGTGCGGTCGATGGGATTCGACTGCTTGTCGTGCCATTCCGTATAGGCCGCGGCATCGTTTTGCGTCGCCGTAATGCCTTGTTCGAAATTGCGCAGCGTGGTGACATTGCCGCCGGTCTTGTCGTCGAACATGGCGGGCGTGAGGCCGAACGGACCGATGATCTGTTGCAGCGTTTGCTGTTTGCAGCTTTCGAGCAGTTCGTCGAGACGCCGCTCGCGCAATTCGCGCGAACTCGGTGCCGATGTCTCCGTGGAAAGCGCGGTGCGGCTCGATAAAGCCGCGACGGGTTCTAATGTTGTCATATCGGAACGCAATCCGGGTCAATAAAAGCCTGCTTTAGTCAGGCAACGTCCGAATTACGATGAAGCCAGTCGGACGGAATACCGTCGGGATATCGGCGGCGAGTTGTCATTCTTGAGGGGCGTTAAAAGTCGATAAAGCCCAGTGCTGGTGTCTGAATTCGTGTCAATGAATTCAGGCATGTTTTAAACAAATCGAGATTTAGAGAAATTTCGATAAAAGGAAACGTTTGCTGCGATCAATTGCAAAAGAAAGCCCATTTGGAAGGGCGGAAAAAGATCGCTAGAAAATACATTGAGCATGCCTGGGTGATTATTGCCCGGCAGGTAAAACACCATTTACCGCAATGCCTGCTCTTGCGCGTGGCCGGACGACGCGCCGGCCACATCGGCCATCGCCAATGCTTAATTAGAGTGGTAATTCCACGAATTTCCCAATAATTGAAACGAACGTCGCGAATGTTCCGCTTTCCTCATGGATATCCCCTATAAGGGAGTGAATTAAACCTGCCGTTAGTCCCTGCGAAGCGCGAGATTGCGCGGGCGGCCACGCGCCGCGATAAAAAGCCAGGAGACCGACCAGATGCTCAGGAATATCACTATTCGCGGCGGGCTTACCCTCGTCATTGGCCTATTCGTCGCCTTTCTGCTGGTGGTGATCGGCGTGGCGTACGGGGCCCTCAAATTGACCAACGAGAGTCTCGTCGATACGCAGCGCAGCGCCCAGTCGCTCGCCGCGCTCAAGACGAGTTCGGAGCGGCTTCTGCAGGTGCGCCTCGCGCTGGGCGGCTACGAGACGCTGTTCAGCGTGGGCAAGTCCACGGAGGGCCTGCTCGAACAGGCGCACAAGGTGCTCGTCGATTCGAACAAGGATTTCGCGGGCTACAGCGCGGGCCCTTTCACCGACGACGAAGAAGCACGGCTCGCCAAAGCGGTCGCGCAGGCGCGTACGGCGCTCGTCGAGCAGGCGCTGGAGCCGGAGTACAAGGCGCTCGTCGACAACGACTTCAACACCTTCCGCACCATCCAGGGCGAGACGGCCGACCGCTATTACGCCATCTACGCGAAAGCGATCGACGCGCTCGAACAATGGCAGACCGCCCGCGAACAGCGCGACGGCGAGATCGCCGCCGAGCGCTTCCAGGTGTCGGTCATCGTGTTCGGCGCGATTGCCGTGATTGGCGTCGTGCTCGGTCTGTTCGCTCGAAAGGGGCTCGCGGCGGCCGTCGTGAAGCCTGTCGATCAGGCGATTCGCCACTTCCAGCGCATTGCGGCCGGCGATCTGACCGTGGACGTGCGCGTGCGCTCGAACAATGAAATGGGCCAGTTGCTCGGCGCGCTCGCGCAGATGCGCGAAGGGCTGATGGGCACCGTCGCGCGCGTACGCGGCAGCACGCACGAGATCACGCTGGGCGCGGATCAGATCGCGTCGGGCAATGCCGATCTGTCGAGCCGCACGTCGCAGCAGGCGGCGGCGCTCGAAGAGACGGCGGCGAGCCTGGAGGAGCTGGCATCGGCGGTGCGCCAGAACACGTCGGCGGCGAAGGAGGCGAGCGGGCTTGCGCAAGGCGCGCTCGACACCGTGTCGCGCGGCGCGGACGTGGTCGCGCGCGTGAACGAGACGATGAACGACATCTCGTCGTCGTCGCGCAAGGTCGAGGAAATCACCGGCATCATCGAAGGCATCGCGTTCCAGACCAACATCCTCGCGCTGAACGCGGCGGTCGAAGCCGCGCGCGCGGGCGAGGAAGGGCGCGGCTTCGCGGTGGTCGCCGCCGAAGTGCGCAGCCTCGCGCAGCGCTCGGGCACGGCCGCCAAGGAGATCAAGGAGCTGATCACGGCGTCGGTCGCGACGGTGGGCGCGGGCGCGCGTCTCGTCGACGAAGCGCGTCACACGATGGGCGCGGCGCGCGACGCGGTGGCGCGCGTGAGCAGCATCATGGGCGAGATCGAGGCGGCGACGCACGAGCAGAGCGACGGCATCGAGCAGGTGAATCGCGCGGTCGCGCAGATCGACGAGGTCACGCAGCGCAACGCGGCGCTCGTGGAAGAGGCCGCGGCTGCCGCGCAGTCGCTCGAAGCGCAGGCCAACACGCTGCGCGAGGCGGTGTCGGTATTCAATCTCGGCGCTGCGCAAGGGCATGCCGCGCGCCGGGGCGAACCGGGCGCGCCAGCCCTGGAAGGCGCACGGCATGCGGGTGCGGAGCCGGCGCTGGCCTGAATTCGCCGGGCGCGCCGCGTCATCGGGACTTAACCTGAGGTTATATCCCCCGCGCAATTCGCAATTGAGTTCCGTTTTTTGCCCGGTAAGACTGGTGTGGTCGGTCTCGCGAGCGTGGCAGCGAAAGCCTCGCGTGACCCGGTCAAAACCAGTGGACTGAATAACGGGTTATGCGAATTTGCGTGTTGGGCGGCGGCGTCATCGGTGTGACGACGGCCTATTTTCTTGCTCGCGATGGACATCAGGTGACGCTCGTCGAGCGTCGCGCGGACGTGGCGCAGGAGACCAGCCACGCCAACGGCGGTCAGCTGAGCTACAGCTACGTGGCGCCGCTCGCCGATCCCTCGGTGCTGCCCAAGCTGCCGCAATGGCTGTTTTCACGCGATGCGGCGCTGCGTTTCGTGCCGCGTCTCGATCCGCATCAGTGGCGCTGGTGCGTGGAGTTTCTGCGCGCCTGCACGCGTGCGCGCAGCCAGCAGACCACGGCGGAATTGCTTGGTCTCGGCTTTCTGAGCCAGCGTCTGATGCACGAAATCGTCGCGCGCGAATCGCTCGATTTCGACTATGTGCGCAACGGAAAACTTGTTGTGTTTCGCGATCGCGAAGGTTTTGAGGGCGCGTGCCGCCAGGCGCAGTATCAGGCGAAATTCGGCTGCGAACAGCACGCGCTCGACGGCGCGGCGTGCGTGGCGCTGGAACCGGCGCTCGCGCATATTGGCGGCGATATTGCAGGCGGCATTCATACGCCCGGTGAAGAAGCCGGCGATTGCGACAGCTTCACGCGTCATCTGGCGCGTGCCGCGCAGCGCGACGGCGTGCAACTGCAACTCGCGACTGAATTATCCGGACTCCGTATCAATGAATCGAATGTGCAGGCAGCCATCACGTCGCAAGGCGATATCGAAGCCGATGCCTTCGTGATGTGCCTCGGCTTCCAGAGTCAGCCGATGCTGGCCTCGCTCGGCGTGAGCGTGCCGGTTTATCCGCTCAAAGGCTACAGCCTCACGTTGCCCGACGCGCGCGAACACGGCGCGCCGCGCGTGTCGGTCACGGATGCGCATCACAAGGTGGTCTACGCGCCGCTCGGCGAACGTCTGCGCATTGCGGGCATGGTCGATCTCACGGGCATGAGCGCGCACGCCGATCGCGAGCGTATCGCGTTGCTCACGCGTCAGGCGCGCGAGACGTTTCCGCAAGCCGGCGATTATGACGCAATTCAAACGTGGACGGGCATGCGGCCTGCCACGCCGGACAGCAAGCCGCTGATCGGCACGACACGCTTTCGCAATCTCTGGATGAACACGGGGCATGGCGCGCTGGGCTTCACGCTCGCGTGCGGCAGCGCGCAACTGCTGGCGGATCGGCTCGCGAACCGCGCGCTGCCGCTCGACGGCGACGCCTTCGTGCCGGCGCGTTGGACGCGTTGAACGATTTGTTTCACTACACCAGTCGGGAGAACAGGACGATGATCGGCATGAGAAAAATCGGGGTGGTCGGTGTGATCGGTGCGATTGGAGCAAGCGCACTGGCGGCAACGCTGTTCGCGAGCGCGGCGCAAGCGGAAGAACTCACGGGCACGCTCAAGAAAGTGCACGATACGGGCGTCATCGTGCTTGGCACGCGCGAGTCGTCGATTCCGTTTTCGTATTACGACCAGAATCAGAACGTGATTGGCTATTCGCAGGAAATCGCGCTGAAGATCGTTGAAGCGGTGAAGCAGAAAACCGACACGCCGAACCTCAAGGTGCGCACGATTCCCATCACCTCGCAAAATCGCATTCCGCTTGTGCAGAACGGCACGATCGACCTCGAATGCGGTTCGACCACGAATACGTTCGAACGCCAGAATCAGGCCGCGTTTTCGAACAGCATTTTTCTGTACGGCATTCGCTTTATCACGCGCAAGGATTCGGGCGTGAAGGATTTCGCGGATCTCGCGGGCAAGACGGTGGCGACCACGGCGGGCACGTCCGACGAGCGCATGCTGCGCAAGATGAACGAAGAGAAGCATATGAACATGACGATCATCAGCGCGAAGGACCACGCCGAATCGTTCCTCAACGTCACGACGGGCCGCGCAATCGCATTCGTGATGGATGAGCCGCTGCTGTACGGCGAGCGCGCGAAGACGAAGAGTCCGCAGGATTATGTGGTGACGGGCACGCCGCCGGTGTCGGAAAACTACGCGTGCATGCTGCGTCGCGACGATCCGCAATTCAAGGCGCTCGTCGACGAAACCGTCGCGAAGATGCAGACCTCGGGCGAGATGGCGAAGCTCTATACGAAATGGTTCACGCAGCCGATTCCGCCGAATGGCATGAATCTCGACTATCCGCTTTCGCAGCAGATGAAGGAACTGTTCGCGCATCCGAACGACAAGGCACTCGATTGAATGGCGAGTGTGATGCGCCGATTGGCGCGTGCTGAATAGCGTGCTGATGTGCGCGTATGAAGGCACAAAAGAAAATGGCGCAGACCCGTGAGGGAATGCGCCATATTCACTGCGTAAGCATGATAAAGCCGCTACGCGATACCACTATATTCGTTGGTAGGCTCGATTGGATTCGAACCAACGACCCCCACCATGTCAAGGTGGTGCTCTAACCAACTGAGCTACGAGCCTGTAGAGAGCGCGAATTATAGAGACACTCTCGCAGGTGCGCAAGCCCCCTTTTCACAAATCGCGAAAATTATTGAAAAGCGCGTGGGCGGGCGCGTTCACGCCTCGCCGTCCTGCCGCTCCATCGCCTCCACCATTTCCTTCGCCGCGCGCTGCAACTCGGGCACGAACCGGCGCACCGCTTCCTGCGGCTGCATGGCCTGCTCCAGATAAATCACGTTAAGGCTCGCGAGCACGCGGCCATGCGCTTCGATCGCCACCGCAACGGCGCCGATCTTGCGCTGGTCGGCCCAGTCGCCGTGATTCGAGCCGAAGCCGTCCGCGCGCGTCTGCTTGACGAGATTGCGGATGAAGGCCGGGTCCGAGGCGAGCTTCTGCTGCTGCTCGCCGCCCGCGCCCGCGCGCAACAGATCGAGCATGTCCTCGCGTTCGGCCTCGGGACACATCGCCAGATAGACGCGGCCCGCCGCCGTGAGCAGCAGCGGCAAGCGGCGCCCGACCATCGAGCGGTGAAACGACAGCGGGCTGAAACGATGCGTGGTCTCGCGCACGATCATCGCGTCGCCGTCGGGCGTCGTGAGGTCGGACGGCCACACGATGCGTTGCATCAGCTGGCCCATGATCGGCGGCGCGACGGTGGCGATCAGTTCGTCGTCGGTGAAGCCTTCGCTCAACTCGCGCACGTTCAGCGTGAGCCGGAAGCTGTCGTCGGAGGCGCTACGCCGCACGAAGTTTTCTTCGACCAGCGTCTCCAGCAAACGCCGCACGGTGGTGCGATGCAGGCCCGTGGCCTCGCTCAGTTGCTGGCTCGTCGCGCGTCCGTTCTCCATCGCGTTGAGCGCCCGGAGCACCTGCAGACCGCGCGCGAGACCTCGCACGTTTGCATACTTCGTCATAAAAAATCTCTTTTAAATCAACTGTGTGCATTCTATGCACATTTCTGCGAAATTGTTGAGCGGGCGTGGGCGCGCCCCTAGACTCGCTTTCATTCACCGGCCTGCGGCAAAACGCCCACGGCGGTGATCCGTTTCAGGCAAAACCTGTCAGCACCCGCAGCGGCCGCCGAGCCGCGCGACAGATCTGCATGGGATCGCACGCGGCGCACGAACGCCCGCGCGATCCGAACAGGAGACACCATGCACACCACGCCTCATCAGGTGGATTCCGTCCGCCCGCGCCAGCACGTTACCGACGTCGCCATCATCGGAGCGGGTCCGGTCGGCCTCACGATCGCCAATATTCTCGGTCTGCAAGGCGTGCGCGTCACGCTCATCGAAAAGCTCGATCAGATTATCGACTATCCGCGCGCAATTGGTTTGGATGACGAAGCATTGCGCGTGTTTCAGTCGATCGGTCTCGCCGATCGACTCGCGCCGCACACCACGCCCGATCACTGGATGCGCTTCGTGACGAAAGACGGCCACTGTTTCGCGTCGATCGAACCGCGCACCGACGAATTCGGCTGGCCGCGCCGCAATGCCTTTATTCAGCCGCTCGCGGATCGCGTGCTTTACGAAGGGCTCGCGCGCTTCGCGCACGTCGACGTGCTGTTTGGCCACGACGTGAATGGCTTCGTGCAGGACGCGCAAGGCGTGTCGATCGACGTGAGCGACGCCAGCGGCGAGCAGCGCACGATTCGCGCCGCGTACATGGTGGGCGCGGACGGCGGCAACAGCTTCGTGCGCCGCGCGCTGAACGTGCCGTTCGAAGGCCGCACGAAACCGAATCAGTGGATCGTGGTGGATGTGCGCAACGATCCGATCGGCTCGCCGCACATCTACATGCATTGCGATCACACGCGGCCTTACGTGTCGGCGGCGCTGCCGCACGGCATTCGCCGTTTCGAATTCATGGTGATGCCGGGCGAAACCGAGGAAGAACTTTCGCAGCCCGCCAACATGGCCGCGCTGATCCGCAAGGTGGTCGCGGACCCGGACAAGGTCGACTACATCCGCAAGCGCGTCTATACGCACAATGCGCGGCTCGCCGAAACGTTTCGCGTGGATCGCGTGCTGCTCGCGGGCGACGCGGCGCACATCATGCCGGTGTGGCAAGGGCAGGGCTACAACAGCGGCATTCGCGACGCGAACAATCTCGGCTGGAAACTCGCGATGGTTGCAAAGGGTCTCGCCGATGGCCGTTTGCTCGACACCTATACGGTCGAGCGCCGCGCGCATGCACGCTCGATGATTCACCTCTCCGAAGTCGCCGGCGATATCTTCGCGCCGACCACGCGTTTCGGCGCGCGCTTTCGCGATGCGTTCGTGAAGTCGATGAACGTTTTCCCTTCTGTGAAGCGCTATTTCGTCGAAATGCGTTTCAAGCCGATGCCGCGATACGAAGCGGGCGTCGTGTTGTTGCCGCCGCCGCAAGCGCAGGGCGGCTGGCTCGCGCGCACGCTCGAAGGCGCAGGCAGCGGACCGGTCGGTCGCCTGCTCGGACTGATGAGCCAGAAGCGCGATTCGCTGCTCGGGCGTCTTGCGTATGGCCGCGATCCGCATGCCGCGTCGCCGGTGGGCCGCATGTTCGTGCAGCCGCGCGTGCGTCTGGCCGATGGCCGCGTCGTGCGTCTGGACGATGCGATCGGCAACGGTTTCGCGCTGCTCGCCTGGGGCGCGGACCCGACCTTCGGCCTCACGCCGCAGGCGCGTGCGTTGTGGGCGCGCCTGGGCGCGCGCTTCGTGGTCGTGAAGCCGGACGTGCAACTCGACTACGGCGACGACGTGCCGCCCGACGTGCTCGCGATCGGCGACGTGCAGGGCCGCCTCAAGGACTGGTTCAGCCGTCTGCCGGAGTCGGTCGTGCTGCTGCGCCCCGATCGTTTCGTGGCGGGCGTATGCGCGCCACAGCAGGTCTCGGACGCCATCGTCGAGCTTGCGGGCAAGCTCGGCATGAGCGCCGCCGCCGTGAACGACGCGCGAGCCGCAGCACCGATATCGCGCCCCGCGCTTGCCGACGTTGCCGTCGCGCGCGTCGCCGAAGCTTGAGCAGGAGCCTCACGACCATGCCCATTCACCTCGAATGTCTCTCGCACACGCCGTTGCACGGCTACTTCGATCCGCGTCCCGACGTGGTCGAGGAAGTCGAACGCGTGGGTCGAGCGGCGCGTGCGCGCGTCGATGCCTTCAATCCCGATCTGATCGTGGTGTTCGCGCCCGATCACTTCAACGGCTTTTTCTACGATGTGATGCCGCCGTTCTGCATCGGCGCGAAGGCGCAGGCGATCGGCGATTTCAAGAGCCTCGCAGGCGACTTGCCGGTGCCGTCGGTGCTCGCGCATGAACTCACGGAGCACGTGCTGGCCGCCGATATCGACGTCGCGCTTTCGTATCGCATGCAGGTCGATCACGGTTGCGCGCAGGCGCTCGAAGTGCTGACGGGCGGTCTCGATCGCTATCCGGTGATTCCGGTGTTCATCAATTCCGTCGCGCCGCCGATGGCGACGCTGCGCCGCGCGCGTCTGCTCGGCGATGCGATCGGCCGTTTTCTGTCGCGCACGGATCGGCGCGTACTCGTGGTGGGTTCCGGCGGCATCTCGCATGAGCCGCCGGTGCCCGAACTGATCGGCGCGACGCCTGAAGTGGCCGAGCGTTTGATCGCGGGCCGCAATCCCTCGGCCGAATCGCGCGAGGCGCGTCAGGCGCGCACCGTGGCGGCGGCGCGCGCGTTTTCTCAAGGCGACAGCCCGCTGCATCCGCTCAATCCAGAATGGGATCGGGCGTTTCTCGCGCAGCTCGCATCGGGCG
Organism: Paraburkholderia tropica; assembly: GCF_900109265.1. Classification (GTDB taxonomy): domain Bacteria; phylum Pseudomonadota; class Gammaproteobacteria; order Burkholderiales; family Burkholderiaceae; genus Paraburkholderia; species Paraburkholderia tropica. The sequence goes on along the minus strand of NZ_FNZM01000001.1, from coordinate 114,965 downwards.
AGCTGACCGCGGTGGACGGCATGACCAACGCCGCCATCACGCGCGACGGCGGCAAGTCGGCGCACGAGATCCGCACCTGGGTGGCCGCGTTCGGCACGCTCGCCGCGTATGGCGACTATCGCGCGTCGCTCGATTACTACCGCGAGATTCCCGAGTGGATCGCCGGTTTCGCCGCCATGCACGCGTCGCCCGCAAGCGAATGGCGTGCGGCGGCCTGATCGACGCCGATCGAAACGATCAAAGCAATCGATCGCGATTCATAGAAACAAGGAGAGTTTGCATGACCGATCAGCATCGCATCGCGACGCTCGCCGCGCAACTGCGCGAAGCGGAGCGTACACGCAACGTGGTCGAGCCCGTGCGCGGCGAGATCGCGCTCGACGACATCGCCACGGCTTATGCCGTGCAACAGGCGAACGTGGACCTGCGTGTGAAGAACGGCGAGCGCATCGTGGGCCGCAAGATCGGCCTCACGTCGCTCGCGGTGCAAAAGCAGCTGGGCGTGGATCAGCCCGATTTTGGCGCGCTGTTCGCGAGCATGGCGCACGGCGACAGCGAAGCCATTTCGCTCGCGCAACTGATCCAGCCGAAAGTGGAAGCGGAAATCGCGCTCGTGCTCGCACGCGATCTCACGCATGAAAAGCACACCTTCGTCGACATCCTGAATGCGAGTGCGTATGCACTCGCGGCGATCGAAATCGTCGATAGCCGGATTCGTGATTGGGATATTCGCTTCGTCGATACGGTCGCCGACAACGCATCGAGCGCGCGTTTCGTGGTCGGCAGCCGCCCCGTGCCGCTCGCGCAGATCGACTTGACGGCGTGCGCGATGGAGTTGTCGCGCGACGGCGAAGTGCTCTCGCGCGGCAACGGCGCCGCGTGCCTCGGCAATCCGCTCAACGCAGCCGTGTGGCTCGCCGATCGCATGGTGCAGCTCGGCACGCCGCTGCGCGCCGGCGACGTGGTGCTCACGGGCGCGCTCGGCCCGATGGTCGCCGTGAAGGAACCCGGCACCTACACCGCGCAGATCGAAGGCCTCGGCGGCGTTCGCGCGACTTTCACTGCCTGATTGACAGGCCGAAACAGGAATTAACATGGCTTCCGAAAAACTCAAGGCAGCGATTATCGGCTCCGGCAACATCGGCACGGACCTGATGATCAAGATCATGCGCAACAGCCGGCATCTGGAGATGGCGGCGATGGTCGGCATCGATCCGAACTCCGATGGCCTCGCGCGCGCCGCGCGGCTCGGCGTGGCGACCACGCACGAAGGTGCGGAAGGACTTACGCGTCTGCCCGTTTTCAACGATGTTGACTTCGTGTTCGATGCAACATCGGCGAGCGCGCATGTGAAGAACGACGCGTTGTTGCGCAAGCTGAAGCCGTCGATTCGCATGATCGATCTGACGCCCGCCGCGATCGGTCCATATTGCGTGCCAGTGGTGAATCTCGATGCGCAGATCGACGCGCCCAACGTGAATATGGTCACGTGCGGCGGCCAGGCGACCATTCCCGTCGTGGCGGCGGTCTCGCGCGTGGCGAAGGTGCATTACGCGGAAATTGTCGCGTCGATCAGCAGCAAATCGGCGGGGCCGGGTACGCGCGCGAATATCGATGAATTCACCGAAACCACCTCGAAGGCGATTGAAGTGGTCGGCGGCGCGGCAAAAGGCAAGGCGATCATCGTGCTGAATCCGGCGGAACCGCCGGTGATGATGCGCGATACCGTCTACACGCTTTCCGAACTCGCCGACCGGGACGCGATTGAAAAATCGATTGAAGACACCGTGGCGAAAGTAAACGCCTACGTGCCCGGTTATCGGCTCAAACAAAAAGTGCAATTCGACGAAATTCCGGCGAACGCACCGTTGACGATTCCCGGCCTCGGCACATTCAGCGGCCTGAAAACCTCGGTGTTTCTCGAAGTGGAAGGCGCCGCCCATTATCTGCCCGCCTACGCAGGCAATCTCGACATCATGACGTCCGCCGCGCTCGCGACCGCCGAGCGCATGGCGCACACGCTGCTGAGCGTGCAAGGCGCGTAAGGAGCACAAGCGATGAGCAAGAAACTCTATATCTCCGATGTGACGCTGCGCGACGGCAGTCACGCCATTCGTCATCAATACTCGATTCAGAACGTGCAGGACATTGCACGCGCGCTCGACAAGGCGAAAGTCGATTCGATCGAAGTCGCGCACGGCGACGGTCTGCAAGGATCGAGCTTCAACTACGGCTTTGGCGCGCATAGCGATCTCGAATGGATCGAAGCCGTCGCGGACGTGGTGCAGCACGCGAAGATCGCCACGCTGCTGTTGCCCGGCATCGGCACGATTCACGATTTGAAGGCTGCTTATGAGGCAGGCGCGCGCGTCGTGCGCGTGGCCACGCATTGCACGGAAGCCGATATTTCGAAGCAGCACATCGAATATGCGCGCGAACTCGGCATGGACACGGTCGGCTTTCTGATGATGAGCCATATGACCACGCCCGCCAATCTCGCCGTCGAAGCGAAGAAGATGGAAAGCTACGGCGCGACCTGTATTTACGTGGTCGATTCGGGCGGTGCGCTCACGATGAACGACGTGCGTGATCGCTTTCGCGCCGTCAAACAGGTGCTGAAACCCGAAACGCAAACGGGCATGCACGCGCACCACAATCTCTCGCTGGGCGTGGCGAATTCGATCGTCGCGGTGGAAGAAGGCTGCGATCGCATCGATGCATCGCTGGCGGGCATGGGCGCCGGCGCGGGTAACGCGCCGCTCGAAGTGTTTGTCGCCGCGGCCGAACGCATGGGCTGGCATCACGGCACCGATCTCTACACGCTGATGGACGCCGCCGACGATATCGTGCGTCCGTTGCAGGATCGTCCGGTGCGCGTGGACCGCGAAACGCTCGCGCTCGGTTATGCCGGCGTGTATTCGAGTTTTCTGCGTCACTCGGAAGTGGCGGCGAAGAAATACGGCCTGAAAACCGTGGATATTCTCGTCGAACTGGGCAAGCGCCGAATGGTGGGCGGACAGGAGGACATGATCGTGGATGTCGCGCTCGATCTGAAGCAGCGCGCCGCCGCGCGTCAGCCGTAATGCAACGCCGCGTATCGACATCGAGCGATACGCGGCGTTGTTGCGATGGGCGATTCGATATTCAAACCATAGCCGGCGAACAAGATCGGCTGAAGACAACTTTGGAGACTTTTCACATGACGTCGCGAATCGGTGGTGCTGGAGGAAGCATGGGCAGTTCGGCGAGCAACAAGGTGACGATCGGGCTGTGTCTTGCGATCGCGCTGCTCGAAGGACTCGATCTGCAATCGGCGGGCGTGGCGGGACCGCGCATGGCGAAGGAGTTCGCGCTGAGCGTTGCGCAGATGGGCTGGGCGTTCAGTGCGGGCGCGATCGGCTTGCTGCCGGGCGCGGCGTGCGGTGGACGGCTCGCGGACCGCTTTGGCCGAAAGCGTGTGCTGATGGTGTCGGTCGCGCTGTTCGGCGTGTTCTCGCTCGCGACCACGCTGGTCTGGAACTTCGAAAGCCTGCTGATCGCGCGCCTGATGACGGGGCTCGGACTCGGCGCGGCCATGCCGAACCTGATCGCGCTGTGCTCGGAAGCGGCCGGTCCGCAGCAGCGCAGCACGGCGGTGGGCGCGATGTACTGCGGCATGCCGTTCGGCGCGGCGATTGCGGCGCTGATCGGCATGCTCGGCGCGAGCCCGACGAGCTGGCGCGACGTGTTTTACGTCGGCGGCCTCGGGCCGATCGTGATGTTGCCGCTGCTCGGCGCGTTCCTGCGCGAGTCGCAGCAATTCGTGGCGGCGCGTGCATCGCGCGTCTCCAGCGCCGCGCGCGACGAGGTGCCGGGTATCGGCGAAGCGCTCTGGCGCGCGGGTCGCGCACGCACGACGATCTCGCTATGGATCAGCTATCTCGGCACGCTGATCGTGCTGTATTTCCTGATGAACTGGCTGCCTTCGATGGTGCTTGCGCGCGGCCTCACGCGCGTGCAATCGAACATCGTGCTGATGATGTTCAACATCGGCGGCGGCATTGGCGCGGTGACGATCGCGACTGTGATGGACCGCTTCGGCCGTCGGCGCACGGTGATCGGCATGTACGTGGGGATCGCCGTGGCGCTGGCGGCGCTCGCGAGCGCGGGCGGCGCGACCGCGATGGCGTGCGGCGGCCTGCTCTGCGGGCTCTTTCTCGTGGGTGGCCAGTCGGTGCTTTACGCGCTCGCAGGCCACGCGTATCCGACCGAAGTGCGCGGCACGGGCGTGGGCGCGGCGGTGGCGGTGGGGCGGCTCGGCTCGATTCTCGGGCCGCTCGTCGCCGGCCAATTGTTCGCGATCGGACAAAGCCCGTCGATGCTGGTGGCGTCGAGCATTCCGCTCGTCGTGATCGCAGCGATCGCAGCCTTGACCGTGGTGGGCGGATTCGCGCGGCGAGAGTCGATGGAAAAGCAATCGCCTGAAATTCAGGGTGTCTAACTAATTTAACGGAGAAAGCATGGCTTTCTCCGTGACGAGCTTTTACAGCAAGGACAACATCATGACTGCAACTGCATCAGCGATTACGGAAACCGCGACGAGCCGCTTCGCGAACGTGAAAGACGGCGATCAAACGCTGCGGATTCACTATAACGACACCGGCGCGCCGAACGACAACGCGAACGGCGAAACGGTGGTGATGCTGCACGGCTCGGGCCCCGGCGCGAGCGGCTGGGCCAACTTCAATCGCAATGTCGAACCCCTCGTGGCGGCGGGCTATCGCGTGATCCTGATGGACTGCCCGGGCTGGAGCAAAAGCGATCCGATCGTCTGCACGACCTCGCGTTCGGAACTCAATGGCCGTATTCTTAAAGGCCTGCTCGACGCGCTCGATATCGAGCGCGTGCATATTCTCGGCAATTCGATGGGCGGCCATAGCGCGGTGGCGTTCGCGCTCGGCAATCCGCAGCGCGTGGGCAAACTCGTGCTGATGGGCGGCGGCACGGGCGGTCCGAGCAACTTTGCGCCGATGCCCACCGAAGGCATCAAACTGCTGCAAGGGCTGTATCGCGAGCCGACCATCGAGAACCTCAAGCGCATGATGAACGTGTTCGTCTACGATGCGAGCGCGCTGACCGAGGACCTGATGCAGGCGCGTCTGGACAATATGCTCGCGCGCCGCGATCACCTCGAGAATTTCGTGAAGAGCCTCGCGGCGAATCCGAAGCAGTTCAACGATTATGGTCCGCGTCTGGGCGAAATCGCCGCGCCCACGCTGGTGATCTGGGGCCGCGACGACCGCTTCGTGCCGATGGATACGGGGCTGCGTCTGCTTGCGGGCATGCAGAACGCGCAGCTGCACGTGTTCAATCGTTGCGGCCATTGGGCGCAATGGGAACATGCGGACGCGTTCAATCGCATGGTGGTGGATTTTCTCGCGCATTGAGGCTGCAATGCGCGAGTCGCGGCGCGTCGGCTCTACAACCGGCGCGCCGCGCGGCGTTTACGCAACGAGCATGCGCCGATATTCCGCGTCGAGGTATTCGTCGACAGCCGCATGATCCAGTTGCCCTTCCCGAACGAGCGCGAGCACCTCGCGCAACGCGAGCGAGCCGAACCGCGCCCAGGCGATCAGATTGCTGCGCAGCAGGAACTGGATCATTTCACCGCCCGAGCGCAGACCGGCATCGGTGGCATCGACGATGCATAGCGTGCCGTGCGCGACCAGCAACATGCGCCGCAACTCAGGAGCGTTCGAGACCGGCAGGCATTCGCGCCACGGACGCTCGTGATAGCAACGCTGCTTGACGGTCCAGGCGAGCCGCGTGAAGAGTTCGGCGACGATCACCGGAATTGACATGGCAATCCCGTGCCGCATATCGTAGCCGCGTTCGAATACCTGCACCGCCACGGTGGCGAATGTCTGCCGGTGCTGGCCGAATTCGCCGACGTTCACGAATTGCAGCAGCGAGTAAAACGGAATCGGAATGCCCGAGCCGCGGCCTTGCGCTCCCGACGACCCGGCGACGTCCGAAAACAAATGGCCGAGCCAGTTCGCAAAGCCGGCGAACAGCTTCGCCGCGAACGTGCCGCCCCGCAATTCGAACGTATCCGTGTCGATGGAAATGAGCTTTCCGTCGGAAACGAAATGCGCGGTGCTGCAAAACTGATCGAGAATGGAGAAGAACAATCCGACCAGATCGGGCGAGTGTCCAAGACTCTTGATGTGGTGGTTCTTCGTGCTCATCTTGAACGCACCGCCGACATCCACGCCGTGACGATGGTCGTAATTGACCTTGTATTTGCCTTCGAGAAAACCGATAGCGCTGTGCGTCGGGTCGCTGCCTTCCTTCGGGCCTTTCCAACCCACCAGCCGCGCGAACTTTTGCACCGCCGAGTCGGTCCAGTCGTCCGCGGCGCGCGTGAGCAGGCCTTCGCCGGGCGCGCCCACCAGCAGAATGTCGATCAGTCCGCCGATCAGCCCGCAGGTGCCGGCAATCATGTAATCGTACTTGTCGCAGCGTGCGTTCCTGATCGCGAAGTCCTGCTCGACGCGGCGCTCGAATGCCACGCGCTGCGACGGCGTCATCAGCTGCTGGAATGGCGAGTCGACGCCTTGCACGCGCTGGCGCGCGCAATACGACTCGACCTGCACCATATAGGCTTCCCAGCTCGCCTCGCGATCGACGCGAATCGATTCGAGCGTGTCGATACGCGCGATCGAAGAATGGGGCGATGTGCCGGTCACGTCAATGTCGATCTCGATCGATTGCACGATGGCATGCACATGCGCCGCTGCGGACGGCGCCGTATTGGTGGCGATTGCGCGCTCGGCCTGCGCGATCAGGTCGTCGAGCGACGTCGTTGCAGCACTTTGCGCGTGCTGCAACGCGTCGAGCGTTGCACCGATTTCGCCGAGCTTGGCGCCGGCGCGCGCGGCCTGATCCTGTTGCGCGAGCATCGCTCGCGCCTCGGCTTCCAGCGAGTCGGCCCGCTTCACGAGAACATGCCGGTGAGGCGATCCTTGGCCTTGCCCGCGACGTCGAGCGCCGACCCCTTGAGCACGTCGCCGACATTGAAATAGCCCACCACTTCGAACGCTTTCGCGAGGCTCTCGAGATCGCGCGTCGTGACGCCGCTCTTGATGACAAGGCGCGAAACCGTCTGCTTTTCGCCGTCCTTTTCCACCTGGAAATCGCGTGCTTCGTAATAGCCCGAGATGAAGTCGAGGAAGTCCGCCTTGCTCGGTTCGCGCGTGAGCGTGCGCAGTTTGTCGAGGTCCAGGTACTGCGCGCAACGCAACTTCGTCGCGCTGCTTTGCACTTCGTCCGAGCGGCTTGCGAGCACGGTGCCGGCGGCGGTCATTTGCGCCATCAGCATCGTGAGCTTGCGAATCTTTTCGTCCTGAACGCCTTGCGTGGTGATCAGGCCGTTGAGCCGGATCGTCAGGTAGTTGATGTCTTCGATCAGCAGCGAAAGCGTGCGTTGCGTCTGCTTGATGATTTCGTGGAGCATCAGTTCGCGGCGTTTGGCGCGCGTGAGCTCGTTGGCACCCGTGAGCTTGCGCACGCCCGCATAGGTGCCCACGCCGATGAGAATCGCCACGCCAATGCCCGTTGCCATGCTCGACATGCCGAGCACGCCGCCCATGCCGAGTGCGGCGAGACCCGAGGTCATGCCGGCCGCCGACATGCCGATGACCGAGCCAGAGAGATAGACGGCGGCGAGCGGCGTGCCCACGGCGGCCGCCTTCGCCGAGATCACCTTGATGGCCGCGACGATCTGATCGTCCGTGCAATCGTCCTTGAGCATCGCGCGGTCGTTGTTGATCACGTCGAGCGCGAGGTCGATCTCCTCGTCGGAGACTTGCAGCAACGCGCGATGCTCGCGCAGGAAGCCGAAGTCCGCGAGACTCTTGCCGCCCACGCTCAGATGCACGTTCAGCAGGTCCTTGACGAGCGAGACGTGCACGGAGCGCAACTGGCCCGCAGGAACCGCTGCATCGAGCGCGCCGATCAGTGCCTGAACCGGCTCGAGCGATTCCGCGCCGGACATATAGGTGCGCAACGCGAGGCGCGAATCGGAATCGAGATCGAGACGCGTCATCAGCATCAGGATTTCAGCGAACTCGTGCTGGTCGATCGTGCCATCGTTTGCATAGGCCATGTTGACGATGATCTTCACGTAGGCCGTCTTCAGCGCTTCGCTCATCTCGCTGATCGCAATGAACTGGGCCTCTTCCGTGAAGTCCTCGAACGATTGCGTCGCGGCCTGCAACACGCGCGCGAGTTCCGCGTAGTCGCATTCGAGCAGATCCTTGAGGGCGACGACGCCACCACCTTGCTGGCGGATATCGACGCGCTCGACCTTCTTGTCGTTCTTGCTGCCGGTGAATTCGACTTCGTGAGTGACCGCCTCGATCATCGCGTAGTTGATCTTCACGGGATCGGAGAACGAGGGGCGATAGATGAGCTGTTCGCCGGTGAAGAGCAGACCGTCTTTCCCGCTGCCGAACATCGTGTTGTCGAACAGCGCGACGACATGCGCGACGCTGCCCGCATAGTCGAACGACTTAACGGCGTTGTTCAGTTTCTTTTCGGGAATGTTGGGCGCGACGTGAAGATTTTTGGCGGATACGGCCGCGAGATTTTCGCGCAGGAATACGTTGATGTTGCTCACTCAGGTCTCCAGCAGGGCACGGTGCAGGTCGATGACGCCGCGATTGCGCGCGGCGCCGGGTGTCTTTGGCGTTATCCGCGAGTTAACGGCATCAGACCACGCCGCTTTAGGGATTGCCCGATATGCGGCAAGCGATGGAGGCTGTCGCGACGTCTGCCCACGCCCACCCCGAGCGGCGTACACTGGCTGAACCCGGCGGCGCGCGATGCGCGCTGCATGGCACCCGGGATGTCCAACCGCTTTCGACAGGGTCGTCATGAAGAAACTGGTCAATCACCCGTCCGACGTCGTGCACGAAATGCTCGAAGGCATTGCGTTGCAGGCGCCCAACGTCGTCATCCTCGGCGACGAAAACGTGCTTATTCGCAGGGACATTCCGGAGCCGCCGTCGCGGCCCGTCGCGTTGATCTCGGGCGGCGGCAGCGGCCACGAGCCCGCGCATGCGGGCTATGTGGGCGCGGGCATGCTGAGCGCGGCCGTTTGCGGCGAGGTCTTCACGTCGCCGCCCACGAGCGCCGTGCTGGCGGCCATCCGCGCGACGGCGGGGCCGAAAGGCGCGCTGCTGATCGTCAAGAACTACACGGGCGACCGCCTCAACTTCGGCCTCGCGGCGGAACTGGCGCGCGCCGAGGGCATTCCCGTCGAAGTCGTGACCGTGGCCGACGACGTGGCCTTGCGCGGCCACGCCGAGCGCAGCCAGCGGCGCGGCATCGCGGGCACGGTGCTGATCCACAAGATCGCGGGCGCGGCGGCGGCGCGCGGCGCGACGCTCGAAGTGGTGGCCGCCGTCGCGCGCGACGCGGTGGCCAATCTCGGCACGATGGGCGTGGCGCTCGATGGCTGCACGCTGCCGGGCGTCGCGCAATCGAGCTTCACGCTCGCCGACGATGAAATCGAGCTGGGCCTCGGCATCCACGGCGAAAAAGGCGTCGAGCGCAGCGCGCCGTTGCCCGCGAACGAACTGACCGAAGCGCTGCTCGTGAACGTCCTCGACGAACTCGCGATCACGCGCGGCGAGCGCGTCGCGCTGCTCGTCAACGGTCTGGGTGCCACGCCGCAGATGGAACTCGCCATCGTGCTGCGCGCGGCCTGCGCGAGCCTCACGCGCCGCGAGTTGCGCGTGGAGCGCGCGTGGGCGGGAACGTTTCTATCGGCGCTGAACATGCCGGGCTGTTCGATTTCGCTGATGCGTGTCGACGACGGCAAACTCGCGCTGCTCGACGCCGCGACCGAAGCACATGCGTGGCCCGGCAAGGGCTGCCTGAATCGCACGGTACGGCTCGACACGTCCGGCGTGCAGCGCGAGGACCATGCCGCGCCGGTGCTCGATGCGGCAGGCACCGAACGCGCGACGCGCATCAAGGCCGTGCTCGATGCCGTGGCCCAGGCGTTGACCGACAACGAATCGCGGCTCACCGAACTCGACGCGCAAGCGGGCGACGGCGACCTCGGCGCGAGCATGCGCCGCGCGGCCGACGCCATGAACGCCACGCCGATGCACGCGCTCGCGACGGCGCCCGATGCGTTGTCGTCGCTGGGCGTGAGTTTGCACAAGGCGATCGCGGGCAGTTCCGGGCCGTTCTACGCGACGGCGCTGCTGCGCGCGTCGCGTCATCTGCAGGGATCGGCGCAACCGGCGGCGCAAGAATGGGCGCAGGCACTGCGCGGCGCGATCGACGCGATCAGCGAACTCGGCGGCGCAAAGGCAGGAGACCGAACGATGCTCGATGCGCTGATTCCCGCGAGCGATGCGTTCGAATCGGCCCTGAAACAAGGGCTCGACACGCAACGCGCGTGGGCTGAAGCGGTGACGGCGGCGGAACATGGCGCGCAGGCGACGGCGCATATGCTTCCGCGCGTGGGGCGAGCGAGTTATCTGGGCGCGCGCGCCGTGGGGTCGCCCGATGCGGGCGCGGTGGCGGTGGTCTGCTGGCTGGCGGCGCTGCGGCCGCATGTGGGGAAGTGATGGGGTTTGGGATCGCTCAAGCGTTCAAGTTTGATACTCGCGCCGGAATGTTTAGCGTATTTTCGATTTCCGGTGCGGACTTTGGCGCGATGACAAGATGCCGCAGACGCGCTGTTTAGATATTCCGGCATGACGCGCAATTCGGCTATTGACGACGCTAGGCCTTTTCATTTTCATAGCATCTTCAGCAAAAGAGAATGACGCTTTGCTTCGTCGATTTTTTGCCCAATCTGCATTTTTTGTTAAACATTTAAAAAAATCAACCGACACAGTTGCAAATCTGTTAGCCTGCGCCCCGTAACAGGTTGAAATCACTAGAAATATATAAAAAGCAATTCGGGGGCGATGCCACGGTGCGCGGGTGTCGTGTGTAGCAATGGGAAGACGCCTTGAGGAGCGGGCGAGACCTCTTCCAGCGTGACGGGTACCAGAAAAATGAATAGCGGTTGTCACCGGCTTGTGTTCAGCAAGTCGCGGGGAATGGTGGTTGCCGTCGCCGAAACGGCGATCGCAAACGGCAGTGCGGGCCGAGTCAAAACAAAATCGTCGGGGCCATCGCGAAGCGCGTAATGCGTCACGCGGCGCTCGCCGCGCTCACGCTGCTCGGGCTGAGTCCTGCATTATCGATTGCGCAGATCGTGCCTTCGGGCGCGCACGCGCCGGGCGTCATCAGCACGGCCAATGGGCTGCCGCAGGTGAACATCCAGAAGCCTTCAGGCGCCGGCGTATCGCTAAACACCTATTCGCAATTCGACGTATCGCGTAGTGGCGCAATTCTGAACAATTCGTCGGTTATTACGTCGACCCAGCTCGCAGGTCAGATTAGCGGTAATCCGAATTTCGGTGCGAATGACGCCGCCAAAATCATTGTCAACCAGGTCAATAGCAATAACCCTTCTCAACTGCGAGGCTATATCGAGGTCGCGGGCAAGAAGGCGGATGTGGTCGTGGCGAACCCATCGGGAATCGTCGTTGACGGCGGCGGTTTCATCAATACCTCGCGCGGCATTCTCACGACCGGCAATCCGTTGTTTGACGCCAATGGCAATCTCACTGGATTCAACGTCACTCAGGGCAATATCGCTGTTCAGGGCGATGGCTTTACCCTCGCCGCGCAGTCGGACCTGAACCTCAACGCGGGTAGTGTGGAATCGTCAGGCGTGCTCGCGGCGGCCCTGGACAGTAGCGGCAACCTGACGGGCAGCGGCAGCCTGAAAGTGGTGTCGGCGGGCTCGCTCGCAGCGACCGGTACGAACGCGGCAACCGGACAGGTCACGCTTTATGGCGTGTCGCTCAATCTGGCGGGGTCGCAGACTTCCGCCGGATCCGCGCTCGCGTTGACTGCAACAGGCGGCAATCTCGCGCTGACTGGCGCAACGGCGGGTGCCGGGACGATTTTCACAGCCAGCGCGGCTGGTACGCTCGATACGAGCGGGGCGCAGATCGGCAGCGGTGGCAACACCCAGCTCTCGGGCGCACAAATCACGAACAATGGCGGCCAGGTCGCTGCGGGCGGCACGCTTAACGTGCAGACAGCGGGTGCGCTTGCGAACCAGCAAGGTAGCTTGCAGGCCGCAGGCGCAGCATCGGTAAAGGCCGGGTCGGTAGACAACACGGCAGGCCATATCGTCTCGCTCGATACGGAGGGCCTGACGCTCGATGCCACCGGCAAGGTGCTGAACGCCTCGAGCGGCGTGATCGGTGGCAACGGTGACGTGAGCATCAGCGCGGGCACGTTGCAGAATGCCGCCACCGTTTCGGCGCAGGGCGACGCGACTCTCAAGGCGCAGACGCTTGGGAACGACGGCGGCACGGCGACGGCAGGCGGCAACCTGAGCGCACAGGCAACCGGCGCGCTGACCAACGTCGGCGGCGCGCTTGGCGCGACCGGTACGGCGACGGTGAGCGGCGCGTCGATTGATAACACCAGCGGCCAGATATCGGCCGCGCAAGTGAGCGTTGCCACGCCGGGCAACCTCGTCAACCGTAGCGGCAAGATCGTGCAGACGGGAACCGCCGATCAGGCGATCAGCGCGGGCGGCACGCTCGACGATACGGGTGGCACGATCGCTACCAATGCGCAGGACCTGAGCGTCCCATAACGTCGGGTACATCTGGTGCTTGAACACCAAGGCTTGGGCGTGAATCGTAACCGCGTCTACCGGCTCTATACAGAAGAGTGCTTGTCCGGCCGGTTTAACTCATGAGTTTTATCGGGCGGCGGTAGTCGCCGGTGCGCCGATGTATTTGAGCTGCTCGATCTCGTGAGGTGCAGTGTCCGGATCGTCCAGTGTCGGCGTGATATGCCCCACCAGAATGCCCATGCTGATCGACGTCCGCACGTATTTCGTATCGCCCGCGTGGAGCGCGAACGTTACTTCTTTCTTCGTCTCCGTCGTGGTCGACACCGTATAGTCGCCAGGCGTTTCATCGACGTAGAAGAATCCACCCGGAACGGAGTGCCCGACGACCTTGTCGTTAAGCTTGATCTCGGGCTGGATCATGGCGCCGCCGAAACTGTCCGAGCGGAAAAAGTAGATGCGGCCATGATCGGCAGCGAGCGTCGGTATCGACGATGCCACGTCTTTGTACTGCGGTCCCGATGCGCATCCTGCTGCAAGCATCGCGACGCCGACAGAGAGCGACAGGGTTCGATAGAACTTCGTCATTTCATTATCCCCGGTAGGTTTTCAATTGTTTGAAACACCAAGATGTCTGCTTGCTAAACACGGCTTACCCAACACAGACATGGTTGATTTACGGCAGCCGGCTTCAATTCTTTATTGTTTTTCGAGCTGTCGTGGAACTACAGAAATTCGAGGTGGGAAATTGATTCAAAATGCCTTCAAGTTACATTCTTATGTATTACATAAATGCGATTTGCATTGAATTTATTCCGCTCTGAATGCAAAGGAAGGCGACTGCGGTGGCGTTGATATTTTCAGGTCTTGAGGAAGACAGCTTGCGACGGGAGTGAGCGAAACGTAGCAGCGCCGAGGCTGGCGCCGTACGTTTCGCAGGAGAATTTAAAAGCAGAGTTTGTGCGTCAGCGTCAAACTGTCGTTGCTTCAGCAACGATCGCGAGCACAACAAAAACGCGACAAAGGACTTAAACGATCCCCGTCGTATAAAACACGGCAATCACGAAGAACACCGCGAGCGTTTTAATCACCGTGACCGCGAAAATATCGCGGTACGACTCGCGGTGCGTGAGCCCGGTCACCGCCAGCAGCGTGATGACCGCGCCGTTGTGCGGCAGCGTGTCCATGCCGCCGCTGGCCATCGCCACCACGCGATGCAGTACGTCGAGCGGAATATGCGCGGCCTGCGCGCTCTTGATGAACAGATCGGACATGGCCGCGAGCGCGATGCTCATGCCGCCCGACGCCGACCCCGTGATGCCCGCGAGCGCGCTCACCGAAACGGCGGCGTTCACGAGCGGATTCGGAATGCTCTTGAGCGCGTCGCTGACCACGATAAAACCGGGCAGCGCCGCGATCACGCCGCCGAAGCCATATTCCGATGCCGTATTGAGCGACGCGAGCAGCGCGCCCGCGACGGCCGCCTTCGTGCCGATCGCGAAGCGATCCTTCACGCGCGAGAACGCCGTCAGGACCACGAACACGATGCCGAGCAGCAGCGCGCCTTCGACCGACCAGATCGCCACGACCTGCTTGACCGTCGTGGTCACGGGCGCGTGGATGCCGGGCAGCACGTCGGGGGCGATCGTGTAGGTGTCGCCATACCACTGCGGAATCCAGCGCGTCAGGAAGAAGTTTGCGACGCCCACCAGCACGAGCGGCGTGACGGCCAGCAGCGGATTCGGCAGGTGGTCGGTCTGCACGTGTTCGGGCTCGTTCACGAGCGACGTGCCGTAGCCCTCGCCTTTGGCCATCGCGCTGCGGCGGCGCCATTCGAGATACGTGAGCCCCACCACGATGATGAACAGCGAACCGATCACGCCGAGCGCGGGCGCGGCCCACGCGGTGGTCTTGAAGAACGTCGTCGGGATGATGTTCTGGATCTGCGGCGTGCCGGGCAGCGAATCCATCGTGAACGAGAACGCGCCGAGCGCGATCGCGCCCGGCATCAGCCGCTTGGGAATGCCGCTCTGGCGATACAGCTCGGCGGCGAACGGATAGACCGCGAACACCACCACGAACAGCGAGACGCCGCCGTAAGTGAGCAGCGCGCAGACCGCGACGATCACCGCGTTGGCGCGCGAGCGGCCGATATAGCGGATGGCGGCCGCGACGATCGACTCCGAATAACCCGAAAGCTCGATGACCTTGCCGAACACGGCGCCGAGCAGGAACACCGGGAAATAGAGCTTCACGAAGCCCACCATTTTCTCCATGAAGATGCCGGAGAACACGGGCGCGACGGCCGCGGGATCGGTGAGCAGCACAGCTGCGAGGGCGGCGACGGGCGCGAACAGAATCACGCTGTAACCGCGATAGGCCGCAAGCATCAGAAATGCCAGGGCCGCGAGAACGATAATGAACGACATGGAGTCTCCTGCAATGCGTGTTGCACTTCGTCGATGCACTTCTATTGCATATCTTTGGCTGCACCGGCCGTTCATGGTGCGCCGCAGCGATTGTACCGAATCGGCTCGCGCCCGCGAGAGGAGATTGCGCGGCGCGCCTTGACGCGCGCGGTTAGCGCGGCGAGCATCGGACACGGCAAGGAGCGGGGCAAGGAGAGCGCGATGCGCGGACGGTCAGCGAGGGCGGCAAGCGGCGCGCGCGATGCGTGTCGACGCACGCTTGCGGCGGCATCGATAGTGATGGCGATGTCGACGATTTTGGCAACGTCGCCGACGTCGGCATGGGCGCAGGACGGCGACATGCGCAACTGGTACAACGATCCGTTCTTCGCGCTGTCGGCGGCGTCGAGCGCATGTCCGCAGCCGCTCGGCCCGCGCATGAGCAAGGCCGAAGCCGACGACGACGCGCACTATCGCGTCGAGCGCGGCACGACCTGCTGGCTCGCGCACAAGTGCACGAAGCCGAACTCCTACCTCTACGACGCCGACATCGCGAACGCCGTCCGCGCCGCCTTCTCCGGCGACGCCTCGCTCGCGGGCACCAGCATCTGGATCACCGTGCAGCGGCGCTTCGTCTATGCGGAGGGCTGCGCGCCCGCCGCGTTCGACCGCGCGGCGCTGGAGCGTCGGCTGGCCGCGATCGCCGATGTCGAGCAGGTGTTCGTGCGCCTCGCGGCCGATCCGCGCGCGCCGCTGCCCTACAAGACGCTGACGACCGCGCCCGCTGCGTCGTCCACTCCGGTGCACTGAACGTCGCCCGCGCGCACGCCGATGCGCCCCGGATGCCGCGCAGGCGCGAGCGGGCATGGCACAATCGCATCGTCGAAAAACTAGAAAGCCCCCGGGGTACTCCATGACTCGTTTCGGTTCGTCGTTGTTCCGTTTTCGCAGGCTGCCTTTCGCGGCAGGCGCTTGCGCGTTGCTCGCGGCGCTGTCCGCGTGCAGCAGCGGCCCGCCGCTGTTTCTGTCCGATGGCCGTCCGACGGTCCAGGTCCAGTGTCCTGCCGCCGGCGACCGCGATTCCTGCGTGCAGCAGGCGCGTGCGCGCTGCGGCGGCACGTATGACACCGTCGACAATTCGACCAACGGCGACGTGTACACGCTCGTCTTCGCCTGCCACGCGAAGTAAGCGCGGCGGTGCGGTCCGCGCCCGGAGCGTGTCGAGCGCCTCGACGTCCGGGCGCCGTTCGCGTCCGTCAGCCGCCCGGCGGCGCGCAGGACGGCAGGTTCATCAGCAGACGCAGGAGATCGGGCTGACGGCGCGTGGCGGTCTTCTGAAAGATCGACTGTAGTTGTTTGCGCACCGTGTCGTGCTGCACGCCCACGCGCGCGGCGATCTCCTTCTGCGTGTGCCCTTCCACCAGCAGATGCACGATCCGGCATTCGGCCGGCGAGAGGTCGAACGCTTCGGCGAGCACCTGCTCGTCCACGGCGGGCGCGGAACGCGGGTGATAGAACATCAGGGCGGCGACGGCGTGCGGCTCGGCCGCCGAGGCATCGCCGGGCGTCAGCACGTTGTAGAACGCGTAGAGCACTTCGGGTCCGCCAGCGCCCGGCGCGCCGGGCGACAGCGGTTCCGTTGCGGAATCCGGCTCCACGCCCTCCGGCCCTTCGCCGGCCACGATGCGCAGCGCGCGCAGCCGCGCCGCCGCCGCGCGCGCGCCGCTCACGCGGTTTTTCAGACGCGCCTCGCTGATCGCCACGTCCTCCAGAAAGCGCGCCTGATGCGGCGCGGCCAGTGCGAGCCGCCGCCCGCGCACGCGCACCAGCAAGGTCGCACGCAGCAGACGCTGCGCGGCGTCGTTGCTGTCGAGCACTTCGCCGCTCGCGTTCACCAGCATGGCGGGCACGCGTGCGCGGTTCGCGAGCGCGTCGGCGTCCGGCACGTGGCGGCGCGCCGTCACGCGCACCGCGCGCATCAGATGCGGCGTGATGCGCTCCAGCAGCGCGCGGGCCTCGTCGGACAACGGGCCGCTGTCCGCTTCGCCGCGCAGGGCGAGCATCGCCGTGAGCGCGCCGCCGTCGATCAGCTTGCACAGCGAAACGCAGCGCGAACCCGCCGCGAGCAGACACGGCTCCAGCACCGGATGCCGTGCGCCATCCGGTTCGTTCCTTACATTGTTCGCCGCGTCCTGCAGCGCCGATTGCGGCCCGCAGTGCTGCCATTCCCCGGGCGCCGCGCTGCGCAGCCACTCGAGCCGCGGGTCGTCGCGATAGAGCGGGCCGATGCGTTCCAGCGGCTCCGTTTCGAGCAGGCTGAAACCGTCGGCCCAGGAAAACAATTCACGCTGCCGCTCGAATGCGCAAAGATGCACCGAAGCGGCCCCCGTCGATTTCCTCAATTCCGCGCAAAAATCCTTCCATGCGGAAGGGTGCTCGAGGGTTTCGTAAATAACATTCAGCAGCCGGTCGTATTGCAATTCGTTCGATTTCACGCCGTTCTCATTTTGATACCCGCCGCGGCCCGCCAGTCGTGGAAAATGCGCAATGCATATTTCTTCCACAATTGAGGAATATACAGATTGAATAGCCGCCGTTAATCTTCGGTCCGTAAAGCTGACCGAACGGTCATCATCGTGAGCGCCCTGTCCATGGGGTTCCGTGCGGTAGGCAACGGATTGGCGGGCGCGCCGACTTTATTCTTGAGAAGCAATGCGATTTGAATGTTCGCTATCCTGGGCAGATAGCGGAGAAGCAGCACGACATTTAAGGCGGTGACGAATATTAATCGAAATCGGGCGATAAATCATCGAATGCGCGGACGCGTTTTGAATCGACGTCTTCCATAAAGACAGTTCATGCCGGGGGCAGTAATGAATCACCACCAACTTGAAAAGGATTTAGAACATCTCGAACATGTGATTGCAAGGCTTTCAGGTCAGGACCGCATTCCACTTTCTTATTGGCGAGGCCGTCTCGATTCGGTGCAGGTGGCGATTCTGGTGCCTTCGCAAATGCAGCGCGTGAAGCGTCTTTCCGAGGCTCTGTGCGCGTTGGAGCGCCGCGCCAAGGGGTGTTCTTCACACGAATCGGTGCGTTAGTCTTTGCCTGTTTTTGGGGCGTTTATGTAATAAATCGCAATGAAAATCGGTGAAGTGCGAGAAAAATGCGCGATAACCGGCACTCTTTGGCGCCAGAACGGTCACAATGGCCGTGTCTGACCGAACCGGAGATTATTTTTTATGCCGAGCTACAAGCAATTGACCGCGCAACTCGAAAAACTCCATAAGGAAGTTGCGGCGGCTCGCGAAAAGGAAATCGAGCTGGCCATCGCCGAGATCAAGGAAAAGATCGCCGAGTACGACATTACGCCCGAAGAACTGGGTTTTAGCGCGAAGCGCGCACCCGCGCCGCGCAAGAAGCCGTTGCCGGCGCGTTATCAGAATCCCAAGACCGGCGAAACCTGGAGTGGCCGCGGCCGCGCACCGGGCTGGCTGTCCGGTCTGAAGAACCGCGATCGTTTCCTGATCAAGGAATGAGCGGGCGCGGGAAGCCGGCAGCGCGCTTCCCGTAAAGGCTCACCGTCGACTCAGTGCGGACGCGCCGCGCGCACCCTCCGGCGCGATCCCGTCGACTGCTCATATGCCGTGCGCCGCCTTGCGCGGCCGCACCGCCGCGTGCTTCGCGCGCCGCGCTTGCATTTCGATTGCGTCTCGCCTGCGCGGTTCGTGGACGTCGCAACCGTGTCCGCGCGTCTCCCGTAAAAGCTCACCCGCGCGCGTCCGGCGATGCGCCGCCGCCGCCCGTTGCGAATCCGTGCAGGATTGCGCTGTCGCGAGCTGCGTCGAACTTTTAGTCGGGGGCTGTAATGACGTGTATCATTCGTCCCCTGGCGCCTTTCTGCGCGCACGCCGGCCCCGGTTTTTCCGACCGCTCGTGCTATTCGCCGCTCAGGCCGTCCCCGTAACCCCCGCCGTGCGGCCGGTTGCCCGAATTCATCCGTATACCCGCTCCATCCATGTCAGTTGCTGAACTCAGACGCCGCCGCACGTTCGCGGTTATTTCTCACCCGGACGCGGGCAAGACCACGCTCACCGAAAAGCTGCTGCTGTTCTCGGGCGCGATTCAGATCGCCGGTACCGTGAAGGGCAAGAAAAGCGGCCGCTTCGCGACCTCCGACTGGATGGAGATCGAAAAGCAGCGCGGCATTTCGGTCGCCAGCTCGGTCATGCAGTTCGAGTACGGCGACGCCGTCATCAACCTGCTCGACACGCCGGGCCACGAGGACTTCTCGGAAGACACGTATCGCGTGCTGACGGCCGTCGACGCGGCCGTGATGGTGATCGACGGCGCGAACGGCGTGGAAGCGCAGACGCTCAAGCTGCTCGAAGTCTGCCGCAGCCGCAAGACGCCGATTCTCACGTTCATCAACAAGCTCGACCGCGAAGTGCGCGAGCCGCTCGATCTGCTCGACGAAATCGAGCAGCATCTCGGCGTGGCGGCGGTGCCGTTCACCTGGCCCATCGGCATGGGCAAGGAATTCCAGGGCGTCTACGACATCCAGCGCGATCAGGTGCGCGTGTTCCGCGCGGGCCAGGAGTCGCTCGGCGGCGCGGTGGAAACGCTGCAGAACATCAGCGACGCCGACGGCGAAGCGCGCTTCGGCTATCACTGGAAGCGCACCAAGGAAGAGGTCGAGCTGATCACGGGCGCGACGCCCACGTTCGACCGCGACGCGTTCCTGGCCGGCGAGCAGTCGCCGGTGCTGTTCGGCTCGGCGATCAACAACTTCGGCGTGAAGGAAATTCTCGACGCGCTCGTCGATCTCGCGCCGCCGCCGTCGCCGCGCATGGCCGTGCAGCGCGCGGTCTCGCCGGAAGAAGCGAAGTTCACGGGCGTCGTGTTCAAGGTGCAGGCCAACATGGACCTCGCGCACCGCGACCGCGTGGCGTTCATCCGCGTGTGCTCGGGCCATTTCGAGCGCGGCATGCAGCTGAAGGTCACGCGCAACAACAAGACCTTCCGCGCCAACAACGTCGTGAGCTTCCTCTCGCAGCGCCGCGAAACCGTGGCCGAGGCGTACCCTGGCGACATCATCGGTATTCCTAATCATGGCACGCTGAGTCTCGGCGACACGCTGACCGAAGGCGAAGACCTGCAATTCACGGGGCTGCCGTTCTTCGCGCCGGAAATTTTCCAGACCGTCGAAGTCGTCGATCCGATGCGCGCGAAGCAGCTGGGCGAAGCGCTCAAGCAGCTCGGCGAAGAGGGCGCGATCCAGGTGTTCCGCCCGATCCACGGCGGCGCGACGATTCTGGGCGCGGTCGGCCAGCTGCAGTTCGAAGTGGTTTCGCACCGTCTGTCGGCCGAGTACAAGGTGGCCGTGCGCCTGCTGCCCGCGCGCTATCGCCTCTCGCGCTGGGTCACCTGTGACGATCCCGCCGAACTGCGCCGTTTCACCGATTCGTACGAAGCCCGCATGGCCTACGACGCGTCGAACGCGCCGACCTATCTGGCCTCGCACGTGTCGGAAATCGAAGTCGCGCAGAAGGCGTGGCCGAAGATCGTCTTCAACGAGCTGCGCGAACATTCGGGCGCGCCGTTCCGCAAGTCGATGTAACGCGCGGCGCGCGGGCCGGGCGATTCGCCGGTCCGCTGCCAGCAAAGAAAAAGGCCGCTTCCGAGCGGCCTTTTTTCATGTGCGCTTTCTTTCTGGATTGCTGGAAGCGCGCTGCGTATCCAGCGTTCACACACGCGACGAGCGTTCGAGCCCCTGCGCGAGTTCGAGCCGGTTGCCGCCCAGCGACTTGGCGCGATACAGCGCCGAATCGGCGGCGGCGAGCAGGTCGGTGAGCGCGGCCGCTTCGGCGTGCGCCTGCGCGCCGTGCGTGAGCGCGAGACCGATGCTGACGGTGGTGCGGATGCCCGTGCCGTCGACGGGCTGCGCGGCGCTCCGGGCGAAGCGGGCCGCGATGGTTTCGCCGAGCGCCTGCACCTGATCGCTGTCGCGCCCGGCGATCAGCGCGGCGAACTCCTCGCCGCCGATGCGCGCAAGCAGCGTGTCGTCGCCGAGCGCCGCGCGCGCGATGCTCGCGAAGGTCTTGAGCACGTCGTCGCCGGTCTGATGGCCGTAACGGTCGTTGATCGCCTTGAACTGGTCGAGGTCGAACGCCAGCAGCGCCACGCGCTCGCGCGTGCCGGCGCGGCTCAGCACGCGCGCGCCTTCCTCGAAGAACCAGCGGCGGTTGCCGAGCCGGGTCAGATAATCCGTTTGGGATTCCTGCAAAAGCTGCCCGTGGGTTTCGTCGCGCACGAGCCGCAGCAAGGTCATCGGCAGCACGACTGAATACAGCACGCCCTCATACATCGTCACCTTGCTGACGACCGGCAGCAGCGCCTGACCGTAGCGCGTCGCGAGCCACGGCAGCACGGCGGCCCGGAACGCATACACGAAGGTATGGACGCCCGTCGCGATCACGGCGATGCGATGCGCCTGCGACCACTTGAGCGCGTGATTGCGCAGCAGCTCGCGCATGGCCATCGCGGAGGCGAGCGAGATCGGAATGGCCGTGAGATAGAGCCACATGACGGACTCGCCGCGCGTGCCCGCAACGATCCAGGCGATGGCGAGCACCCCGAGAATCGCGGCCGACAACGCGCGGTTCTGGCGGCCGTTCATGACGGCGAGGCCGTGCGCGATCAGCAGATAACCGGTAACAATGACCAGATTGCTCAGCGCCGCGCCCCACGCGCCGGGCAGCGCGCTGCGCCAGATCGCGGCGCCGACGCCGACGCCCAGCGTGGCATAGCCGGCGGTGAGGATTTTCAGTTCCTTGCTGCGCCCGGGGTGCGTGCGATGCTCCCAGAGCGTCATGCCGGCGCTGGCGAAAAGAGTTCCGATCGCGAGGAGATAGAGGGTGAATAGATCGACGTGCATCGCGGGCGTAAAGGTGCTACGCCGGTACTTCACGGCGGCGTGGGGCATTTTACGCCGAAATGACTGCCAGACAATGCGTGTCATTTTTCTTCCGGACCACGACACGATGCATGCCGGATGCACGTCGAGATGCACGTCGAGATGCACGTCGAAGCGCGCGAATCGATCGCCGGTGCGCGCCGCGCCGTATCCCGCGGTCTGCGACGCCGTGCCGCCGCCGCGCGAACGCAAGCGCGGCGGGCGAAATGCGCGCAGCGCGAGGCCGATTCGCCTATTCTCATTCGTGTCGATCGGTAGGGATTTCCGGCCGCCCGCGCACGCGGCGCGCGCCGTCGCACAACAGGAGGAGCAGTGACCGTACGCAATCTCGACGCGGTGTTCCAGCCGAAATCGGTGGCCGTGATCGGCGCTTCGCAGCGGCCCGGCAGCATCGGCAACATGGTGTGGCAGCGCCTGATCGAAGGCGGCTTCGACGGCCCGCTGTTCGCGGTCAATCCGCGTCACGCGGGCGATTTCGCGCAGTTCGACGGCCGTCCCGTGGTGGCCGACGCGGGCGATCTGCCCGAAGCGCCCACCGTCGCGCTGATCTGCACGCGGCCGTCCACCTGGCCCGCGCTCGTGCACCGGCTCGGCGGCATGGGCACGCGCGCGGCCATCATGCTCGGCGAGGTGAAGAACGACGAAGACCGCGCCGACCTGCGCCACGCGCTCGCGGCGGCGCGTCCGCATCTGCTGCGCATCGTCGGGCCGGGCAGCCTCGGCGCGCTGACGCCCGCGCTCAACGCGCAGCTCGGCGCGGCCGCCACGGTCGCGCGCAAGGGCGGCGTGGCGTGGGTCTCGCAGTCCAACGCGCTGACCAACGCCGTGCTTCGCTGGGCGGGCGCGCGCGGCCTCGGCTTTTCGCACGTCATCGCGCTCGGCGACGAAGCCGATGTCGATGTCGGCGACGTGCTCGACTATCTCGCGAGCGATCCCACCACGCGTGCGATCCTGCTCGAAGTGGACGGCATCCGCGCGGCGCGCAAGTTCATGTCGGCGGCGCGCGCGGCGGCACGCAACAAGCCCGTGCTGGCGCTGCGCAGCGGCCGCGACGATCCGGGCGACGCGCTCTATTCGGCGGCGTTCCGGCGCGCGGGCCTCGTGCGCGTCGATACGCTCGACGATCTGCTCGACGAAATCGAAACGCTCGGCGTGGGCCGCGTGGCCGCGAGCGACTCGGCCACGCTCATCACCAGCGACCGCGGCGTGGCCACGCTCGCGCGCGACGCCTTCAACAAGGCCGGCGACACGCTCGCGGCCTGGAGCGACGAAGCGCGCGCGGCCGTGGCGGCGGCGCTGCCGCACGCGCAGGCGGGCAATCCGCTCGTGCTCGGCGACACCGCGCGGCCCGAGCATTTCGGCCTCGCGCTACAGACGCTGGCCTCGCAGCGCAGCACCGGCACGGCCTTCGTCGTGCACGCGCCCACGCACAGCGCGCCGGTGGAGCAGGTGGCGCGCACGCTCATCGAGCATCAGCGTTTTGCGTATCGCGGCATGCTCGCGTGCTTTTTCGGCGGCGTGGACGAGGCCACGCGCGACGCGCTGCATGCGCACGGCATTCCGGTGCACACCACGCCGCGGCGGCTGGCGCGCGCGTTCGCGCGTCTCGTCGATTACCGGCTCGGGCGCGAGCTGCTGATGCAGACGCCCGAGAGCCTGCCCGCGCAAGGCAAGGCGGCCATCGACGTGGCGCTGGGCATCGCGCGCGGCGCGCTGGCGGCGGGCCGCGCGGCGCTCGAAGGCGAGGAAGCCACGCAATTGCTCAAGGCGTTCGGGCTCGAGACGGCGCCGCAGCAGGCGAGCGCGACCGCCGTCGTCGACGTGACGGTGACGTTTCGCGACGACGAAAACTTCGGTCCCGTATTTCATTTCGAGGCGCCGTCGCCGGACGGCTTTTCGCCGCCGATGCGCGTCTACAGCCTGCCGCCGCTGAACCCGGTGCTCTCGCGCGACATCGTCACGCAATCGCCGTATGCGCGCCGTGCGTCGCCCGCGCCCACGCTCGCGGCGCTCACGGCGCTGTCACAGGCGGTCTGCGAGGTGCGCGAGATCGTCGGCATGCGGCTCACGCTGCGCGTGCTGCCCGACGCCGCCGTGGTGGTCGCGCCGCGCATCGAGCTGGCGGACAAGCGCAGCCGTTTCGCGATCATGCCGTATCCGCGCCGTCTCGAAGAGACGATCGACTGGCACGGCGAGCGCCTGACGATCCGCCCGATCCGGCCCGAGGACGAGGAAATGCACCGCGCATTCGTCGAGTCGATGTCGCCGGACGATCTGCGTCTGCGGTTCTTTTCGGCGGTGCGCAGCTTCGATCACACGCAGCTCGCGCGCATGACGCAGATCGACTACGACCGCGAGATGGCGCTCGTCGCGAGCGTGCCGGGCGAGGACGGCCGTCCGCACACGCTGGGCGTGGTGCGCGCGGTCGCCGACCCGGACAACGAAACCGCCGAGTTCGCGGTCACCGTGCTCTCCACCTTGAAGGGACGCGGGCTGGGGCGGCTGCTGATGGAGCGCATCATCGGCTACGTGCGCTCGCGCGGGACGCATTGGCTGCTGGGCGAGGCGCTGCGCGAGAATGCGCCGATGATCGCACTGGCGCGCGCCATGGGCTTCACGGTTACGCCGACGGATGACCCGGGCGTGGTGGGTTTCCGGATGCCGCTGGATTGAGGCGGCGGATCAGGCGAGGGGGAAATAAAAACGGCCGCTTTATGCGGCCGTTTTTCATGGTGCGTGCGGAGGTGTCACCGCACACGCATCGACGCCAAACTCACGCCGCGATCTTCGCCAGCGCTTCGTCCACCTGCGCGCGCGAGAGCGACAGTTCTTCGAGCCACGCCTCGGCGTACTGCGCGCCGGTTTCCTTTTCCAGACGCGCGATGGTCGCCGCGCAGCGCGCGCCGTCCTTCGGCGTGGCGATGAACGGCTTGACCGACTGGCCGCCCTGGAACGCCTCGAACAGCGGCAGGCGGATCTCGTCGGGCAGCGCGCGCGTGGTCCACTGATGCGTCTTGCCGTTGAACGTCAGCGACGGCGGCAGCACGCGCTCCTTGCGCGTGGCCGGAATCAGGCCGAAATTGCGCGCGGCTTCGGCGATCTGCTCCGCCGTGAACAGCTCGTCGGGCGTGATCTCGAATTGTGCGATCGCGGTTTCGACGGTCTTCATCGCGTCGGCACGGTCGTCGCGCTTCTGCTGCGCGCGGGCCACGATGTCGCGCAGCTCGTCGGCTTCCTCGGCCGAAATCGTGAAGCTCGCCTGTTTCTGCTGAAGCTCGGAAAAGCGCTGGAATTCTTGATCGGTCAGAAGTTTCGCCATGAGATCGGAGTACGCGTCCGGGGTGCGATCCGCGAGATCGTGCGCCGGACGGAATTGAAGAGGGCCGCCATTCTAACCGTTTTGCGCGGCGCGGTTCCAGTCGCGCCGCGCGTGCGCAAGGGGACGGAACGTCGTGCGCGTGTCGCGCGCGAAACCAGGACGGCTCTGATGGTCGCGGCGGCCCGCGCTTTCTATCCTCGCGGGATGAACTCATCCGTCCCCACTCCGTCCGCCCGTTCCGACGCGCTGTTCAAGCGCGGCCTCGACCGTCTGAACGCCGATAACATCATGCACGCCGAAGCGCTGCTGCGCGAGGCCGTCGCCGCCGATCCGCGTCACGCCGACGCCTGGCATCAGCTCGGCGTCGCGCTCGCGCGCCAGCAGCGTCACGCCGAAGGCGAGCAGGCGATCCGCCGCGCGCTGGCCGTGCGCGAGGGTGGCGCGTACCGGCGCGATCTGGCGTGGACGCTGCTCTGGCAAGGCCGCGACGAAGCGGCGGTCGAGGCGTATCTCTCGGCGGTCCTGCAAGGCGTGCGCGAGGCGCGCCTGTTCAACAATCTCGGCAACCTGCTGAAGAAGCGCCAGGATCTCGCCGATGCCGAAGCCGCCTATCGCGCGGCCATCGAAACCGATCCGCACTACGCGTTCGCGTTCGGCAACCTCGCGGTGCTGCTCGCCGAAACGGGCCGCGACGAGGAAGCCGAAGCGTGTTTGCGCCGCGCGCTCGAACTCGATCCGCAGGCCGCGCATGCGTGGCAATGCTATGGCGGCCTGCTGGAGCGCCAGAACCGGCTCGACGAAGCCGAGGCGGCCTACGCGCGCGGCGGGCGCTGGGAGGCGGTGCAGTCCGTGCGGCGGCGTCTCGCGCACTGGGAAGGCCTGGAGCCGATCGATCAGGCGGCGCTCGCGATGATCGCGTCGGGCGAGGCGGAGCAGCTCACGCCGTGGGGGTTGCTCGGCATCCCGGCGCTCACGCCCGAGCTGCACCGCGAGGCAGGCAGGCGGTTCGCGCAATCGCGCTGGCGCGGCGAACTGGCGGCGACGCCGCTCGTCGCGCGCGGCGCGGGACTGGCCGAGGCGCTGGCGGCGTTCGAGGCGGGCGAGGCGCGGGAGACGGGCGCGCGTTTGCGCATCGGCTATCTGTCGGCGGATTTTTACGATCACGCCACGCTGCGTCTGCTGGCGGGCGTGCTCGAACTGCACGACGCGGCGCGCTTCGACATCCATCTGTACGCGTACGGCGACATCGCGCCCGACGACGCGTGGCGCGAGCGTCTTGCGCGGTGCCCGGCCACGCTGCACGAGATCGGCGCGCTCAGCGACGCGCAGGCGGCCGCGCGCATCGCGCAGGACAGCGTGCATCTGCTCGTCGATCTCAAGGGCTACACGACCGGCACGCGGCTCGGCATCACGGCGCTGCGGCCCGCGCCGGTCATCGTGAGCTGGCTCGGTTATCCGGGCTCGCTCGGCGCGCCGCGTCTGGCGGACTATCTGATCGGCGATGTCGTGGTGACGCCGCCCGTCACGGCGGCGCACTACAGCGAAACGCTCGCGCTGATGCCGCACTGTTATCAGCCTCACGACCACCGCCGCGAATGCGGGCCGCGCCCCACGCGCGCCGAAGCGGGCCTGCCCGCGAGCGGCTTCGTGTTTTGCAGCTTCAATCAGATCTTCAAGCTCAATGCGCGCATTGCGTCGATCTGGCGCCGCCTGCTCGTGGCCACGCCCGGCAGCGTGCTGTGGCTGCTCGATCCGGGCGAGGCGCGCGCGCGCTCGCATCTGCACGCGTTCTTCGCGGAGCAGGGCGTGGCGGCGGCGCGCGTGATTTTCGCGCCGCGCGTGTCGCACGACCTGCACCTCGCGCGTCTGCAACTCGCCGATCTCGCGCTCGACACCTTGCCGACCGGCTCGCACACCACGGGCAGCGACGCGCTCTGGGCGGGCGTGCCGATGGTCAGCGCGCCGGGCATGCTGCTCGCGGGACGCGTGGGCGCGAGCCTGCTGCGCGCGGTCGGGCTGGAGGAATTGATCGCGCGCGATCTCGACGCCTATTTCCAGATCGCGCTGGCGCTCGCGAACGATCCGGCGTGGCACGCGCAGGTGCGCGAGCGGCTCGTGCAAGCACGCAACGACGCGCCCCTGTTCGATACGAAGCGCTTCACCCGCGATCTGGAGCGCCTGTACGTGGCAATCATGGCGCGCGAGGCGCAGGACGCGGGCGATCGCGCGCCGTTCGTCGTCGCCGGTTGATGAACTGCGGTTGAAAGCGCTATTCGCTCGCCGCCGCGCGCTCGATAACGGCGATGTCGATCTTCTGCATGGTCATCATCGCTTCCATGGCGCGGCGTCCGGCTTCGCGGTCGGCGCCGCCGACGAATTCGAGCAGACGGCGCGGCGTGATCTGCCACGAAAAGCCCCAGCGGTCCTTGCACCAGCCGCAATCGGACGCCTGTCCGCCGTTCGCGAGGATCGCGTTCCAATAGCGATCGGTTTCTTCCTGGCTGTCGGTGAGCACCATGAAGCTCACCGCCTCGTTCGGCTTGAAGTTCGGGCCGCCGTTCAGACCGACGAAACGCCGGCCCAGCACCGTGAAATCCACCAGCAGTTCCGCGCCCACGCCAATGCCGGGGATCGGCGAGACATGGCCCGCATCGACGTGGCTGTCGGGGAACGTGGCGGCGTAGAACTGCGCTGCTTCGCGCGCCTGGCCTTGATCGAACCAGACGCATGTCACGAGATCGGTCATCGTTGTCTCCTCGCTGAAACACTGGCGCGCATTGCACGCAGGGCTTTCGAGCGTAGCACCGGATGCGCGAGGCGGCCAGCGCGTTCACTCGACGTCGCTGCGGGCGTTGCAGCGGTCGGTGCAGCCGCCTTCGCAACCGCGCGGATTGAGCGGATTCCTAAGCATTGCCTTCGCGGAACATCGACAGCGCCTGCACGGTCGCGCCGAGCATCTGCGTGGCTTCGTCGAGCGAGGGCGCGACGTAGTCGTCGATACGTTTGAGAAACGGGCAGGTCAGCGCCGCGATCGCCTGACCCGACGGTCCGAGCACCGGGAACGTCACGTCGGTCACGCCGAAGATCTGCTGGCTGTCCGTGCGCGAGACGCCCGCCGCGCGAATCTGCTCGCATGCGCTTTCCAGCGCCGCGTGATCGATGGCGATCTCGCCCTTCACCTTGGTGTGTTCCGCGAGCATGTGCGCGCGCTGCTCCGGCGACTGGAACGCGAGCATGGTGCGCCCCGAACTCGTATCGACGAGACCCACGCGCGAACCCAGGCGCACCGCGATGCCCCACGTGCCCGGCCCGTCCACCTGCGCGATCACGAGCAGATTGCCGCGGTCGTAGACGGAGAGATGGCAGGACTGCTCGGCGTCGTTCGCGTAGCGCTGCATGAGCGGCAGCGCCTCGGCGATCAGACGCTCCATCGGCGGATGACGATGCGCGAGCGCGAACAGCTTGAGGCTCAGCGCGTAGCGGTCGCCGGCCTCCGAACGCATCACGTACTGGCGCGCGACGAGCCGTTCGAGCATGCGGTAGATCTCGCTCGCGTTGCGCCCGAGCGCCTTCGTGATCTCGGCGCGCGTGAGGCCGCCGCGCTGCTCGGCGAGCAGTTCGAGGATGTCGAGACCTTTGTCGAGCGCGGGCGCGCGGTAGCGGTCGCCGTCGTCTTTCTCGTCGTGCTTTTCGTCGTGCAGATCGCCGATCTCCGCTTCGATGGCTTCGGGCGGCGCCGCCGGCCGCCGCGTACGTGCGTTCGCTTTCATCGTGTCCTTGTTCCTTGCCTGCGCGCCGCCACCTTGCGCAGCGCGCCTCCCGCGATTATTTCAAAGCGCCTTGCCGACACAAACAGCGACAAAACCCTGACGTGCCCAGGGAAATTCCGGAGCCTTGCTGCACTGCACATTCCTTGACCTTGGATCGTGCGTATATGAATAATAGGTTCACTGGTGAATATGTGCCAGTGGCGTCGGGAAGGAAAAAGGCAACGGGAAGGGTTGGGAAAGGCAGTCGCAGCGCCGCGGGCGCGTGTCGCTTTTTCAGGCGGACGCGTCGCGCACATGATGGTTCAACAACGACAACTTTGGAGACTGACATGGCGTTCGCAACCGGGCCGCACGCGGCCCGCCGCTTGATTCAAACGCGCAAGGCGCGCGCGTCGCTGCGCCTCGCCGCGAAGACCCTGGGCGCGGCGGCCGTCTGCGCGGCCGCGTTCGGCGTGTCGGGCATGGCGCAGGCCGCGGACGCGGGCAAGGTCGGCCTCGGCCTGCCGCTGCTCACGTCGCCGTTCTGGCAGTCGTACAACAACTACCTCGGCGTGTACGCGAAACAGATGGGCATCGATATTCTCGCGCCCGTCAACTCGAACAACGACCCCGCGCAGCAGATCACCGACATGAACAACATGGTGAATCTGGGCGCGAAGGGCATCGTGGTCGGGCCGATCGATTCGGCCGCCATCAGCCGCGCACTCGACAACGCCGCGCAGAAGAACGTGAAGGTCGTGGCCGTGGACGTCGCGCCCACCCAGGGCAACGTGGCGATGGTCGTGCGCGCCGACAATCACGCTTACGGCGAAAAAGCCTGCAAGTACATCGGCGAGCACGTGAAGTCGGGCAAGGTCGTGCAGATCATGGGCGATCTGGCTTCCGTCAACGGGCGCGACCGCTCCGAGGCGTTCCGCGCCTGCCTGAAGCAGTATCCGTCGCTCTCGCTGCTGGAGATTCCGGCGGGCTGGAAGGGCGACGTGGCGGCGAGCGCGCTCGACAGCCTGCTGACCGCGAACCCGGACGTCAAGGCGATCTACATGCAGGCGGGCGGCGTCTATCTCTCGCCCACGCTGCAGACGCTGCGCCGCAAGCAACTGCTGTTTCCGGCGGGCGACGCGAAGCATATCGTGATCGTCTCGAATGACGGCATTCCGCAGGAATACGAAGCGATCCGCAAGGGCGAGATCGATGCGACGATTTCGCAGCCCGCCGATCTCTACGCGAAATACGGCCTCTATTACATCAAGGCCGCGCTGGAGGGCAAGACGTTCAAGCCGGGCAAGACCGATCACGACAGCAACATCGTGCAGTTGCAGCCCGGCGTGCTCGAAGACCAGTTGCCCGCGCCGCTCGTGACGAAGCAGAACGTCGACGACAAGAACCTCTGGGGCAATACAGTCAAATGAGCCGTCAAATGAGCGATCGAACCCGCGATCGGCTTGACACCGCGCCGCCTGCGCAGACGATGACGCTGTCACGCGAGCGCGCGGCGCGCTCGCAGCCGCCCGTGGTCGAAGCGAGCGGCGTGACCAAACGCTTCGGCTCCACGGCGGCGCTCGCGAACGTGAGCCTGTGCGTGACGGCGGGCGAATCGCACGCGCTCGTGGGGCGCAACGGCGCGGGCAAGTCCACGCTCGTGTCGATCCTCACGGGACTGCGCAAGCCCGACGAAGGCGCGGTGTATTTCAACGGCGAGCCCGCGCCGCCCATTGCCGAGCGCGATGCGTGGCGCGAGCGCGTGGCCTGCGTCTATCAGCACTCGACGATCATCCGCGATCTCACGGTCGCGGAGAATCTTTTCATCAACCGTCAGCCGGTGAAGCGCGGCGTGATCGACTGGACGAGCATGCGCCGCGACGCGCGCGCGCTGCTCGACCACTGGCGCATCGATGTGCGCGAGGACGCGCGGGCGGGCGACCTCACGGTTGAGGCGCGCCAGCTTGTGGAGATTGCGCGGGCGCTGTCGTACGGCGCGCGTTTCATCATCCTCGACGAACCCACCGCGCAGCTCGACGGCGAAGAGATCAAACGGCTCTTTCGCCGCATCGACGAATTGCAGCGCGAAGGCGTGACGTTCCTGTTCATCTCGCACCATTTGCAGGAGGTGTACGAGATTTGCCAGGCCGTGACGGTGCTGCGCGACGCGCGCCATATCGTGAGCGCGCCGGTTGCCGAGTTGCCGCGCGAACGCCTGATCGAAGCGATGACGGGCGAACGCGGCGGCCTCAACGTCGCCGATGCCGCGGCCCGCGCCGCATTGCCCGCCGACGCCGCGCTTGCGCTCGACGTGCGCAACATCACGGGCGCCGACTACGCGAATGTTTCGTTGCAGGTGAGGCGCGGCGAAGTCGTGGGCCTCACGGGCGCGACCAGCAGCGGACGCACGAGCGTGGGCGAGGCGATTGCCGGGCTCACGGCGCAGCAGTCGGGCGAGATCCGCGTGAACGGCGCGGCGCTCAAGCCCGGCGACGTGCCGCACGCGCTCGCGAGCGGCGTGGGCTGCGTGCCGAAGGATCGCCATCACGAAGGACTCGTGCTCACGCAGTCGGTGGCCGAGAACGCGTCGATGACGATCGCGGGCCTGCTCGGCCGTCTCGGTTTTGCGCCGCCCGCGAAGAAGCAGCAGGTCGGCCGACGCATGATCGAGGCGCTCGGCATCGTCGCGCAGGGACCGGATCACGTGGTGTCGGGGCTATCGGGCGGCAATCAGCAGAAGGTCGTGATGGCGCGCGCATTGGCGAGCAATCCCGATGTGCTCGTGCTGATCGATCCCACCGCGGGCGTGGACGTGAAATCGAAAGAGGCGCTGCTCTCGGTCGTCGACCGCGTGCGCGACGAAGGCAAGGCTGTGCTCGTGGTGTCGAGCGAACTCGACGATCTGCGCACCTGCGACCGCGTGCTCGTGATGTTTCGCGGCAACGTGGTGCAGGAATTCGCGGCGGGCTGGCAGGACCATGAACTGATTGCATCGGTCGAAGGAGTCGATCTCCATGAAGAATAGTGTTTCGACGCCCGCGTTCGCGGCCGCGCAAGGCGACCTCGCCGCCACCGGCAAACGCGCGCGTCCGCGTATCGAGTTCGCGCGTCTGCGCGACCTCGCGCTGCTGCCGGCGCTGGTATTGCTGCTCGTGATCGGCGGTTTCGTGAGCCCGAGTTTTCTGACGAAGGCGAATCTCATCAGCGTGCTGGGCGCGTCGGCGGCGCTCGCGCTCGTCGTGCTCGCCGAGTCGCTGATCGTGCTGACCGGCAAGTTCGATCTCTCGCTCGAATCGACCGTGGGCATCGCGCCTGCCATCGGCGCGATGCTCGTGATGCCGGCGGCGTCGGCGGGATTCGGCCTGCAATGGCCCGCGTTTGCAGGCCTGATCGCGATCGTCGCGGTGGGCGCGCTGATCGGCTTCGTCAACGGCTTTCTGGTCGTGCGGCTGCGCCTGAACGCGTTCATCGTCACGCTCGCGATGCTGATCGTGCTGCGCGGCATGCTGGTGGGCGCGACCAAGGGCGGCACGCTGTTCGACATGCCGCCGTCGTTCTTCGCGCTCGCCACCACCATCGTGCTCGGTCTGCCGCTTTCCGTGTGGCTCGCGGCGGCGGCGTTCGCGGTCGCGGCTTTCATGCTGCGCTATCACCGCGTGGGCCGCGCGCTCTACGCGATCGGCGGCAATCCCGACGCGGCGCGCGCGGCGGGCATTCGCGTCGAGCGCATCACGTGGGGCGTGTTCGTGCTCGGCAGCATCCTCGCGGCGATCGGCGGGCTGATCGTGACCGGTTACGTGGGCGCGATCAACGCTAACCAGGGCAACGGCATGATCTTCACGGTGTTCGCGGCGGCGGTGATCGGCGGCATTTCGCTCGACGGCGGCAAGGGCACGATGTTCGGCGCGCTGCTGGGCGTGCTGCTGCTCGGCGTGGTGCAGAACCTGCTGACGCTCGCGCAGGTGCCGTCGTTCTGGGTGCAGGCGATTTACGGCGCGATCATCCTCGGCTCGCTGATGGTGGCGCGGCTGGCGGGCGGCGAAGCGCAGAACTGAACGCGGAGAGAGAACTTGAACAGCCGTTCCGGACACACCGATGCGCGCCTCATCCTGCTCGCCCCCGACGACAACTGCCTGATCGCCGCCGCGCGTCTCGCGGCGGGCGAGACGCTGGAGATCGAAGGCGAACGCGTGACGCTTGCGAAGACCATCGAACTGGGCCACAAAATCGCGCGGCGCGCGCTCGCGAAGGACGAAAAAGTGCTGCGCTACGGCGCGCGCATCGGCCACGTGACGGAGGACGTGGCGCGCGGCGCGCATCTGCATACGCACAACCTCGAAAGCGATTATCTGCCGACGTACACGCACGACGCGGGCCACGAGTTCGTGCCGCACCGCTAGCAAGGGACATTGCCATGACTTCATTCAACGCCGAAGCCGCGCGCGCCGATGCGCCGATGCTCGAAGGCTGGCCGCGCAGCGACGGCCGCAAGGGCATTCGCAACGTGGTCGCCGTGGCGTATCTGGTCGAGTGCGCGCATCACGTGGCGCGCGAGATCGTCGCGCAGTTTCGCGAACCGCTTTACGACGACGCGCACGCGTTCGACGATGCAGACGTTTCGCGCGCTTCGAAAGCATCGCACGAATCGAACGAATCGCCCGTGCATCTGATCGGCTTTCCGGGCTGCTATCCGAACAGCTATGCCGAGAAAATGATGACGCGCCTCACCACGCATCCGAACGTCGGCGCGGTGCTGTTCGTCTCGCTCGGCTGCGAGAGCATGAACAAGCATTATCTGGTCGAGCAGGTGCGCGCGAGCGGACGCCCCGTCGAAGTGCTGACGATCCAGGAAAAGGGCGGCACGCGCAGCACGATTCAATACGGCGTGGACTGGGTGCGTGGCGCGCGTGCAGAACTCGCGCAGCAAACGAAGGTGCCGATGCGGCTCGACGAACTCGTGGTCGGCACGATCTGCGGCGGCTCGGACGGCACGAGCGGCATCACGGCGAATCCAGCCGTGGGGCGCGCGTTCGATCATCTGATCGAGGCGGGGTCGGCGTGCATCTTCGAGGAAACCGGCGAGCTGGTGGGCTGCGAATATCACATGAAAAGCCGCGCGGCGCGGCCCGAACTCGGCGATGCCATCGTCGAATGCGTGGCGAAGGCGGCGCGCTATTACTCGATTCTCGGGCACGGTTCGTTCGCGGTCGGCAACGCGGATGGCGGGCTGACCACGCAAGAGGAAAAGTCGCTGGGCGCGTATGCCAAAAGCGGCGCGTCGCCGATTGTCGGCATCGTGAAGCCGGGCGACGTGCCGCCCACGGGCGGCCTGTATCTGCTCGACGTGGTGCCCGACGGCGAACCACGTTTCGGATTCCCGAATATCAGCGACAACGCGGAGATCGCCGAACTGATCGCCTGCGGCGCGCACGTGATTCTGTTCACGACGGGGCGCGGTTCGGTGGTGGGATCGGCGCTGTCGCCCGTCATCAAGGTATGCGCGAATCCGCTCACGTATCGCAATCTCGCGGGCGACATGGATATCGACGCGGGCCGCATTCTCGAAGGCCGCGCGACGCTCGACGAGGTGGGCCGCGAAGTGTTCGACGTCACGCTCGCGGTGGCGCAGGGCGCGCGTTCGAAGTCGGAATCGCTCGGGCATCAGGAATTCATTCTCACGTACAAGACCTTCGAGCCGGTCGGCCCCGCGTGTCTGCCCGCGAATGCGCGCGTGCCGGTGCATGTGGCGGTCGAGCATTGAAGCGGGATTTGAATCGCGTTTCGAATCGAACAGGGCATTGATCGGCGACTTCTGGAGACGAGCCGCATGACGCAGGCATTTCATCCGCAGGTGACGCAGCGTCGGCGCATCGGGCGCACGACGCTCGAAGTGAGCGCGCTGGGTCTGGGCACCGCGCCGCTCGGCGGCCTGTATCGCGATCTCAGCGAAGACGAGGCGCGCGCAACCGTCGACGCCGCGTGGAGCGCGGGCGTGCGCTACTTCGACACCGCGCCGCACTACGGCCATACGAAGGCGGAGCATCGACTCGGCGACGCGCTGCGCCGTTATCCGCGCGAGGCCTACGTGCTGTCGACCAAGGTCGGGCGCCGTTTCGTGCCGCGCACGCACGCGTATGACGGCAGCGAAGGCTGGCAGAATCCGCTGCCGTTCGAGGCGATTTACGACTACACGCGCGACGGCATTCTGCGTTCGTTCGAAGATAGCCAGATGCGTCTGGGCATCGTCGATATCGACATGCTGCTCGTGCACGACATTGGCCGCTTCACGCACGGCGAGCGCAACGCGCATTACTGGCGGCAACTGAGCGAGGGCGGCGGCTTTCGCGCGCTCGACGAATTGCGCGCGTCGGGCGCGGTGAAGGCGATCGGTTTCGGCGTAAACGAGCGCGAGGTGATCCTCGACGCGATGCGCGAATTCGATATCGATTGCGCGCTGCTCGCGGGCCGCTACACGCTGCTCGAACAGCAACCGCTCGACGATCTGCTGCCCGCGTGCGTCGAGCGCGGCGTGAGCATTCTGCTCGGCGGCGCGTTCAATTCGGGCATTCTCGCGCGCGGCGTGGCCGGCGATCGCAAGTTCAATTACGGCGACGCGCCGGCCGAAGTGGTGGAGCGCGTGGCGCGGCTCGAAGCGGTGTGCGGCTCGTTTGGCGCGCCGCTCGCGGCGGCGGCCTTGCAGTTTCCGTATGCGCATCCGGCCGTGGCGACGGTGCTCACGGGCGCGCGCAGCGCGGCGGAATTGCAGGAGAACGTCGCGTCGTTCGAGACGTCGCTGCCGCGCGAGCTTTGGCTTGCGTTGCGCGACGAGGGGCTTATCGACGCGCGTGCGCCGCTGCCGACGCAGGTCGCATCATGAGCGAGCACGTCTGGCACGAAGCGATCGACGCGCATCAGCATTACTGGGACCCGGCGCGCGGCGATTACGGCTGGCTCACGCCGGAGTCGCGCACGCTTTATCGTCCGTTTTTATCCGCCGATCTCGCGCCGTTGCGCGCCGCGTGCGGCGTCGCGCGCACGGTGCTCGTGCAGGCGGCGCAGACCGTCGAGGAAACGCGCTGGTTGCTCGACCTCGCGCGCGACGACGCGTCGATTGCGGGCGTCGTGGGCTGGGTGCCGCTCGACGACGCGCGCGCGCCCGCGTTGATCGCCGAACTCGCGCGCGAGCCGAAACTGCGCGCCGTGCGCCCGATGCTGCAAGACCTGCCCGATGACGACTGGATCGCGAACGCCGATACCGCCCGCGCCGTCGATGCGCTGATCGCCCACGACCTCGCCTTCGACGCGCTGATTTTCACGCGCCACGCGCGCGCGCTCGAAACGTTTCTCGCGCGGCATCCGGCGCTGCGCGTGGTGATCGATCATGGTGCGAAGCCGCCGATTCGCGACGGCGGCGCGGCGTCGCCTGGCTACGCGGCGTGGTCGCATGCCATCGCGCGGCTCGCGCGCTTTCCGCAGGTGTTTTGCAAGGTGTCCGGGCTCGCGACCGAAGCCGCGCCGGGCTGGCGCGACGACACGCTGCGTCCGTGGATCGCACATCTGCTCGCCTGCTTCGGCGCGCGCCGCCTGATGTGGGGCAGCGACTGGCCGGTGCTGAACCTCAACGGCGACTACGCGCGCTGGCACGACTGCGCGCAGCATCTTTTCGCGGATCTCACCGACGACGAGCGCGCCGCGATCTTCGGCGGCAACGCGGCGGCGTTTTATCGTCTCGACCGCGTGTAAGTGGCGTGTGAATGGCGTGTGCGTTTCGCTTTGCATCTCGCCTGAAGCTCGCCCGAAACTGGCTTGAGGCTGGCGGCAATCTGGCGCGAGGCTGTCTCGCGCGCCGCGCCGATCCAGCCGGTTAGAAAACATCCGCGCAAATCGCATGATGGGCGTGCCTCTGGCCATAATGGCCGTTTGCGGCATCGCCTCGATCGGGCTTCATCTTCGGCTTCATATCAATCGCGCTTTCTTTGGGAGTGGCAGATGGGACAACGACTGGCCGGCAAGACGGCCTTGATCACCGCGGCGGGCCAGGGCATCGGCTACGCGGCCGCCGAACTGTTCGCGCGTGAAGGCGCCCGCGTCATCGCGACCGACCTGCGCATCGACGCGCTCAAGACGCTGCCGGTCGAGGCGCGCAAGCTCGATGTGCTCGACGTCCCGGCGATCCGCGCGCTCGCCGAGGAAATCGGCCAGGTCGACGTGCTGTTCAATTGCGCGGGCTACGTGCATGCGGGCTCGATTCTGGAAGCGAGCGAGGAAGACTGGGATTTCGCCTTCGATCTGAACGCCAAGGCCATGTACCGCACGATTCGCGCGTTTTTGCCCGCGATGCTGGAGGCGGGCGGCGGCTCGATCATCAACATGTCGTCGGCGGCGTCGAGCGTGAAGGGCGTGCCGAACCGCTTCGTCTACGGCGCGTCGAAGGCGGCTGTGATAGGGTTGACGAAGGCCGTGGCCGCCGACTTCGTGACGCGCGGCATCCGCTGTAACGCGATTTGTCCCGGCACCGTCGCGTCGCCCTCGCTGGAGGAGCGCATCGCCACGCAGGCAGCGGCGCAGGGCACCACGGTCGATGCGGCGCGCGCCGCGTTCGTCGCGCGCCAGCCGATGGGCCGCGTGGGCAAGCCCGAGGAAATCGCGGCGCTCGCGCTCTATCTGGCCTCGGACGAGTCGGGTTTCACGACCGGCCAGGCGCACGTGATCGACGGCGGCTGGTCGAACTAGTCCGCGGCCGCCGCGGCGCCAGCTATTCGCGCGCGACGCCAGTACGCCGCGCGCAGGACACCAGAGACAACAGAGACACCCAAGAGACAAGGAACGCTCACGATGAAACTGCTCCGCTACGGCCCCAAGGGCCACGAAAAGCCCGGTCTGCTCGACGCCGAAGGCCGCATTCGCGCGCTCTCGGGCGCGATCGCCGACATTGCCGGCGACGTGCTTTCCGACGCGGGCCTCGCGCAACTGCGCACGATCGATCCCGAAACGCTGCCGCTCGTCGAAGGCAATCCGCGTCTCGGTCCGTGCGTGGGCCACATCGGCAAGATGGTGTGTATCGGCCTGAACTATGCCGATCACGCCGCCGAATCGAACATGCCGGTGCCGGGCGAGCCCGTGGTGTTCAACAAGTGGACGAGCGCGATCGTCGGCCCGAACGACGACATCGAGATTCCGCGCGGCTCGGTCAAGACCGACTGGGAAGTGGAACTGGGCGTGGTGATCGGCAAGCCCACGAAGAACGTGAGCGAGACCGAGGCGCTGAATCACGTGGCGGGCTACTGCGTGATCAACGACGTGTCGGAGCGCGAGTGGCAGATCGAGCGCGGCGGCCAGTGGGACAAGGGCAAGGGGTTCGATACGTTCGGCCCGACCGGCCCGTGGCTCGTGACGCGCGACGAGGTGCCCGATCCGCAGAATCTCTCGCTGTGGCTCGAAGTGGACGGCCATCGCTATCAGAACGGCAACACGCGCACGATGATTTTCACGGTCGCGAAGCTCGTGTCGTATCTCTCGCAGTGCATGAGTCTGCAACCGGGCGACGTGATTTCGACCGGCACGCCGCCGGGCGTGGGCATGGGCGTGAAGCCGAACGCGGTGTATCTCAAGCCGGGACAGACGGTGCGCCTCGGCATCGAAGGTCTGGGCGAGCAGACGCAGAAGACGCGCGCCGCCGAATGACGGCGAACGTGTAGTCGCCGCACCTCGGGCGACAAGCAAACGGCCGCGGGAAATCCGCGGCCGTTTGTCTTTCGGGGCCGTAAGGCGTGCCGTGCCGACGGCGTCAGGCGGCGTGGCCGTTGTTGTCGCCGTTATCGCCCATGCGGTTGATGGTGCCTTGCGCGAGCGCCACCAGCCGCTCGCCGCCGTCCTCCATCACGAACACGCTGCACTGGCAGGTGGCCTGCTGACGCCCCGCGTGCACCACGCGCGCCCGCGCGATGAGCGTGCCGCCGAGCGCCGGCCGCAGATAG
The DNA here is from genome assembly GCF_900109265.1 of Paraburkholderia tropica. Lineage (GTDB taxonomy): Bacteria > Pseudomonadota > Gammaproteobacteria > Burkholderiales > Burkholderiaceae > Paraburkholderia > Paraburkholderia tropica. The sequence goes on along the minus strand of NZ_FNZM01000001.1, from coordinate 75,830 downwards.
TTGATCTTGTATTCGCCCGTCACCACGCGCGGCCCGAGCGCCAGCGCGCCGGCGAACGTGAGGGCGTTGTCGGCGAGATAGCTGATGACCCCGCCGTGCACGAACCCGTGCTGCTGCTTGAGTTCGTCGCGCACGAGCAGGCGCAGCGTGAGCTCGTCGGCGCCGACGTGCATCAGCTCCGTACCCAGCAACACGCTGAACGGCTGCGCGTGCAGCGCGCCGCGCGCGCGATCCACCAGATCTGTCATCACTGTCCCCTGGGCCCGCGCCCCGTGGTTTCCTAACCACTCTAGGAAGCGTCTTGCGGCGGCGCAAGGTAAATCGGAGGGTCGACCCCCGATATTGTTGCGAAAAACAGCGTCAATGATCTGGCGGTTTTTTCTGCAATGCTGAATTGCGCGTTTGACGCGGAAATTTCATGAAACTGGCCTTAATACAACGTTTGCCAGGCCGTAAATGCAGTGCGGGCGCGAGCGATCACATGCGAGCGCCGAACCTACTCACTGCCATACCAGGGTGTTCAAGATGTTCAGCAAGATCAAGGTCGCATCCGGCCTGCTATGTGTTCTCGTCGCGTTCTGCGTGCTCCAGCTCGTGACCGAAGGGCTCGGTTTCTGGGCGCTGACCCGCACGCACGACGACGTGAAGGACCTCTCCAAGGTGGCGCTGCGCCAGGCGAGCGCCGCCAACGACATCACGCAGCGATTGATGGACGCGCGCATCAACCTGTCGCGCGCGGGCACCCGCCTGATTCGCGGCGGCACGGCGCCGACGGAAATGATCGGCCACGCGAACGAGCAGCTCACGGCCGCCGAGCAGTCGTACGCGCAGCTGAGCGCCGTCGAGTCGATCAACGATGAAGATCGCGCGCGCGTGGCCGCGCTCGGCCAGCGTTATCAGGTCTATCACAAGGCGCTCGCCGAACTCGTGGACGACCTCAACGCGAACAACATCCAGGCGTTCCTCGACCAGCCGACGCAGTCGTATCAGGACGCCTACCTCGCCGAACTGCAGGCGTTCACGCGCTTTACGTCCGCCGCGAGCCACGCGTCGCTCGATTCGATCGACACGCGCCTCGCGGTGTTCCAGACCGTCGGCATCATCATTCTGCTCGGGCTGATCGCGCTGGCGACCGGCGTGCATTACGCGCTGCGCCGCGGCGTGGTCGCGCCGCTCGAGGAAGCGGGCCGTCACTTCGACCGCATCGCGCGCGGCCGTCTGGACGAAGTCATCGTCGCGCGCGGCGACAATGAAATCGGCCGCCTTTTCCGCGGTCTCTCGGTGATGCAGGCGAGCCTCGCGCGCACGGTGCATACGGTGCGCGAGACCGCCGGCTCGATCAACGTGGGCGCCGACGAAATCGCGACCGGCAACGCCGATCTGTCGGCGCGCACGGAATCGCAGGCCGCGTCGCTCGAAGAAACGGCGGCCAGCATGGAAGAGCTGACCGGCACGGTGCGCAACACGGCCGACAACGCCCGCGAGGCGAACCAGCTCGCCGAAGCGGCGCTCGACGCCACGTCGCGCGGCAGCCATGTCGTGGGCGAAGTGGTCGAGCGCATGCACGGCATCGCGAAGAGTTCGGACAAGATCGCCGAGATCATCGGCGTGATCGACGGCATCGCGTTCCAGACTAACATCCTCGCGCTGAACGCCGCCGTGGAAGCGGCGCGCGCGGGCGAGCAGGGCCGCGGCTTCGCGGTCGTGGCGGGCGAAGTGCGCGGCCTCGCGCAACGCAGCGCGCAGTCGGCGAAGGAAATCAAGACGTTGATCAGCGAATCGGTTTCGCAGATTCGCGGCGGCGCGGAGCTGGTCGAGCGCGCGGGCGAATCGATGCGCGAAGTGTCGGCGTCGATCTCGCGCGCCACGCAGATGATGGCGGGGATCAGCGCGTCGTCGCTCGAACAGAGCGCGGGCATCGATCAGGTGAACACGGCCGTTTCGCAGATGGACCAGATGACGCAGCAGAACGCGGCGCTGGTCGAGGAAGCGGCGGCGGCGGCTTCGTCGCTGCATCAGCAGACGCGTCAGCTCGCGGATGCCGTGGCGGCGTTCGAAATCTCGCCTTCGGTGCTGGCGGAAGGCCGTGCGCTGGCGCCGATGGCGTCGCGCGCGGAGCCATCGGGCATGGCGATGGCCGGGGCGTATTGATCGTTGGATCGACCGCCGCCTTTCGGGCGGCGGCGCATCGAAACCAGTACAACGGCGCGGTCACACCGCGCCGTTGTCGTTTTCAGCCTTGCGGCAGCGCCTGATACGCCGTCAGCAAGTGATACGGCGTGGTCGACGGCATGTCCGCGCGCGCGACCGCGCCGCTCGCGTCGCGGCATTCCACCCAGCCCTGCGGCGTGAGAAAGCGCTGCTCGAACTTCCCGATCTGCTCGCCGAGCGTTGCGCGCGCAACGGACTCGCCGTGCGTGGCGATCGAGCGCAGATACTCCGTTTGCGCCCAGATGCGCTGGGTGGCGTCGATCACGCGGCCGTGTTCGTCGGTGGCGGCGGCCACGGCGCCCGTGACCGGGTCCACGCCGTGCTTCACCGCGAAGTCGAACGCGCGCCCGAGCGCTTCCTGCAGGCCCGAAGCGCCGAGGCGCGCCGCACCGGCCTGAGCCGCGAGCCAGAACCACTCGAACTGATGACCGGGCTCCAGGCGATTGTCCGCCGTGCCCAGCGGCAGCTCCGCGATACAGCCCGTGGGCGCGTGCAGGAAACTGCGCGCCACGGCTTCGACGAGCCGCGTAATGGCCGTGTCGAAGGCGGCGTCGCCAGTCGCCTCGCGGGCCACGAGCCAGGCTTCGGTAAGATGCATCAGCGGGTTCTGCACCGGCGTGCCGGTGACCGTGGCGAACGAGGCGTCGAGCGCGCCGTTGAGCAGGCCGTCGTGGGCGGCGAAGCGCTCGACGATCAGCGACGAGGTCTCGCGCGCCGTGTCGAGCGCCTCCATCACGCCGAAACGCTGGCCGTACGCCGAGCACGCGAACACCACGAACGCATGCGTATAGAGGTCCTTCGTGGTGTCGAGCGGCGCGCCGTCCGGATCGACGCTATAGAACCAACCGCCGCGCGCGCGGTCCTGAAAGGTGTGGCGTAGCGAATCGAACAGCGTGTGCGCATGCGCGGCGTCGCCGTTCTGCGAGAACACGAAGAGCTGGCGCGCGCAGGCCATGGCGCGATAGCGCGTGTCGGGCAGCGGCGCGGCGTGGCCGTCGCGCACGGCGAGCGCTTCGTGCGGCAGACGCAGCGCCGTGTTGAAACCGGGGCCGCGCCACAACGGCAGCACGACGCGGTCGAAATGATTGCGCAGGCTGGCTGCGCCGGTAGCGGTGTTCATAGATTGCATAGGCGCGCAAGGAGGCGCGCAGAGCCGGACAGTGTCCGCGATTGTACGCCCCGGCCACGGCGTCTCGAAGATTGGGCCGGGCAGGTGGAGCAGGCTGCGGTGCGCCGCGGCAATACCAACGACAGGGCGGCCCGCGCGCGATGCAGGAAGTCGCGCAGCGGAGCGCGCCCACGACGTAACGGAGAGCAACATCATGATCAATAACTGGGAAATCATTGCGCGCCTCGTGATGGCGGCGCTGCTGGGCAGCGTGATCGGCTTCGAGCGCGAACGCCTCTCGTGGGCCGCCGGGCTGCGCACGCACATGCTCGTGTGCGTGGGCTCGGCGCTTATCATGATCGTCTCGGCATTCGGTTTCGCGGACGTGCTCAACAGCGACCACGTCGTGCTCGACCCGTCGCGGATGGCGGCGCAGGTCGTCTCGGGCATCGGCTTCCTGGGGGCGGGCTCGATCCTCCTGCGCGGCGAGATCGTGCGCGGGCTGACCACGGCCGCGAGCCTCTGGTCGGTGGCCGCCATCGGCCTCGCGGTGGGCGGCGGGCTCTATACAGCGTCGATTGCGGCGACCGTGATCATCCTCATCATCCTCGCGGGCATCAAGCCGCTCGAACGGCGCTTCATCACGTTCCGGCAGCGCCGCCGCATCTCGCTACTGGTCGATCGCGGCGCGCTCACGTTCCATTCGCTGCACGACGCGCTGGGCGTGTCGAGCCCGCGCGTCAAGCAGTTCGTGGTGCAGCAGAGCGACGACTCGCCCGAACTCGACGAGGTGATGATCGTGCTGAGCCGCGTCTCGTCGCCCGAATATGCATCGATCTGCGAGGCGCTGAAGAAGCTGCAGGTGGTGAGAGAGTTCCGCGAGGACGGACCGCAAAGCTGATCGAACGCATGCGTCACGCATGTTTCATATTGGCCAGGGGGACAGGGCGAACGTTTGCGGATAAGATGGCTGCCCATGGGCGCGCGACCAACGAGACCACGTGCGCCCGAGGAGCGAGCGCGGCTGTCGCACTGCGGCCAGGCGGGACGGCCGTGCGACGCGAGTGTCAATAAGATGCAAGCCCTGTCGTTGATCCATGGCCGAATCCGTCAATCAAGCAGACAACGGACTGTTGAGTCCCGAGCGCGCGTCACGCAGCGCGCCTTCCCGTCGCCGGACCCCGGCGCCATCCCTCGAATCCCCCGACCCGCAAGCGCCCGACGCGCGCGAAGTGAGCACGCTCGACCTGTTCGGCGACAGCCCGGACGCTGGTTTGGGATCGGCTGAGGCCCATTCGGCGTCTCCGGATGCCGGGGACCTGCGCGAGCCGCGTCTGTCGCCCGCGCCCGCCGCCCGCCGCGCCGCACGCCAGAAAGCGCCGGTCATGCCGACGCCGGAAGGCGACGAGGCGACCGGAGCGGGCGCGTTTGGCATGGAAGGGGCGAGAGTCGAGCCGGTGTTTGCGGCGGCTCCAGCCGTGTCCGAGGCCGCAGTGGCCGAGACGCCGGCGCCTCTGTCCGCGCCTGCCGAGCCGTTCGACTTCGCGCCGCCTGTGTCTTCCGTTTTGTCTCCTGCGCCCGATTTGTCTGCATCGTCGGAACAAGCCGAGCCGCAGGCCAAACCGACGACGCCCGGCTGGGAGCCGTTCGTGCCATTTGCCGCAGCGACGGGCGGTTCAGCATCGGGTTTCGAACCCGCCGCGAAATTTGAAAGCGCCGCGCACCCCGAACCCGCGCTGACCGCCTCGCTCGCCGACACCGTCGCGACGCTAGGCGCGCAGGCGCGCCGCACGAAGTGGATGCTGATCGTGGCGGTCGCGGCGCTGGTCGTCACGGTGCTCGTGGCGATTGCGCAAACGCTGATGATCGCGACGCTGTCGTCCGATTCGCTGGCGCAGCAGCAGCGCATCGAGGTGCTGATGCAGAAGCAGCAGGCTTCGCTGGACGCCATGTCGGCGCAGCTCGCCGCCGCAGCGGCAGCTCCGGTCGCCGCAATCGCGCCGCCTGCTCCGGTTGCCGCCCCGGTCAGCAAGCCGGTTGCGCCCGCCGAGCCGCGTCACGTCAAGCGCGCGGCGAAGCCGACCGAGCGTGCCGCCGAACACGCCGCGACCAAAAGCAAGACCAAAGCGCACGCGCATTCCCAGCAGACCTCGCGCTAGGCCCGTTCGCGGCTGAATCGTTTCGACCCCCTAAATCACAGGATGCCTATGTGTTGCCTTGATGCAACGCATAGGCTGTGAACGCGTGTCTGCGACGCGCTGCCGCGGTTTTTTTGCTGCATTGCACTAGCGTTGGCCTAGGGAAAACCCTATAATCGGTTTGGTCAGGGAAAACCCTTAAATTGATCTGGGAAATCCCTTAAACGCCAACTAACCGGGAGTCGCAATGAGCTATATCCTCGCACTGATCCAAAAGGTGAGCGACCTCTTCGCGTCGCCGTATCTGCCGATGGATGCTGACTATTCGTACGCAGCGCGTCACCGCGAAGCCGAACGCATCCGCCGCTCGCAGTACACGCCTTTCGGCCTGCCGCGCGACTAAGTCGACCGGACCGAAGGCAATCGAGGCGCAGCGCATGGCGCGGTAACACGCCGCCGTCCGCAGTCCGCGCCTCATCTGCACCGAATACGCCGAACAAGGCCGGCTCTCGAAAGAGAGTCGGCCTTGTTGCGTTGGGGCTTGGCGCAATGCTCGGGGCAATGTCCAGGCAAGCGCCGGACGCGCGTGGGATGCAGCGCAGGTTTTTGCTTTGGCGACAAAGGGTTGTGTCATCTGCTCCGGTGTTATCAACAGGGCTGTGAACAAAAACTGGGGATAAGTCTTCCGCGATTGCGCTGAACTACCGTTGCGCCGGCAGTGTTGATCGATCCGTTCTCTTGCGGCGCGAAGTGCCAGCAAGTCGGCTTGTTCGCTCGTGTCGCAGAAAGAATTTGGATAGCGAACGATCCCGGGATCCTGGCCCAGATCAAAACGCCCCCAAACCAGGCACCGCGCATTCGCTATTCGGATTGCTCTCATATCGCCCCTGTTATCCCCCATGCGCCAATGCGTGTTTAGTGGATTTCACGGAAAGCAACGGCAGATGAGAGACGACATAACGGGGCGCGAAGTCGCCCGCCTGGGCGACGCCACGGATCATGGCGGCGAGGTCATCGAAGCCGCGCCGAATCTGCAACACCACGGCGTGCCGGTGATGCTGGAAGGGCATCTGGTGCGCTGTCCGAAGTGCGGCGGCGACTATCCGGGGAAGGCATCGGGCTCGCGCACGCATAACGGCGTGAAGGTGATGTTCATTGGCGACACAACCGCGTGCGGTGCCACGCTCATCGGGGCGTGAGGCATTCCATGCAAAACCACAGCGATTTCAGCCAGGAACGCTATCGTGCCCCCGGGAGGCCGATGGAGATGGACGGCGCGGCCATTCCGCGATTTACACCGCTCACGCCGCGCGAGGACTGGTACTGGCGTCTGAACCCCACCGTGCCGCCGAAGGAAGTGACGCATTCCCTGCTGGTCCCCATCAGCCTGAAGGGTACGGAGTCGGTCGGCGGCCTTTTTCACTACACCGTGCGCGCAAAAACCGATCTGCGCGCGCCGTGGACGCTCGACACCGCGCTCGATCTGGATGCCATCGTCGGCACCGAGGTTACGGTGTTCATCGACATTCCCGGACGTGGCACGTTCATTCCCGGCATGCCAGGCGATACGGGGCGGGGCAACATCGGCTTTCACGTGCGCGAAATTACCGGGCGGGTGAGCACGGCGCGCTTCATCGAGCGTAACGACCGGGTGATGGTCTACGAATTCGTGCTGGAGCCGACGCTGAAGAAGGCCGCGATGGGGCAGAACTATCGCGTATTCCAGAACAAAACCGTGATCGATGCAATCCGCGAACTGCTGGCGGACTACCCGGTATCGATTGACTGGCGTATCGCGGGGCCGATCCACGGCGAACACTATCCCGTGCGCGACCTGCAACGGCAGCACTTCGAATCCGACTTCACGTGCTTCAGGCGCTGGTGCGAGCGCGCGGGTCTGTTCTTCTGGTTTGAGCACTCGGAAGGATTCCACCGGCTGATCATTGCAGACACGATGGGGGCTTTCCATCGGCACGGCGAAGCGTACGAGACGCTGCGCTACGCGCCGGGTGAGAACCGCGTTGACGAGGAGTGCATCGAGTGGCTGGAGCTGGACAGTCACTGGACCGAGGGCAAGGTGACGGTCGTAGACCACGATCCCATGGCACCGCGCCTGCGGCGCTCCAACACCCCCTTGCGGGAGACTGACCACGATCCCCGCGAGACAGCGGAGGCGGATCAGGATTTCTATGAGTACGGCGTGAATGTGAGCCAGCCCCTGCAAGGTGCGATGGGGCTGAACGGCAGGCCGCTCGATAACGATGAGCAGGCACGGCAGGCGGCGATGGTGCGCATGCAGTCCATCCGTTGCCAGGGGATGCGCATCCGGGGTTCGGGTCATCTTCGGGGTCTGCGTCCGGGCTACACCTTCGAGCTGACGGAACATCCGCTCGCCACGGTCAATCAGGAATGGCTGGTCGTTTACGTGAAGCTCGATATCGAGTGCAACGACCAGGCGAGCGGCACGGAACAGGCCTTTCGCTGCGAATGCGGGTTCGAGGCGCAGCCCGCCAAAGGCTGTCACTTCCGCCTGCCGATTGTCACGCCGTGGCCGGTGATTGGTGCCGAGCGGGCAATCGTGACCGGCCCCGAAGGAAGTGAACTCTGGACGGACGCCCAGGGGCGTATCTGTATACAGCTCGTCGCTGACCGGCAGGGAAAATACGACAACGACTCGTTCATCTGGCTATGGCCCGCGCAGCCCTGGCAGAACGGCCGGGCGTCCTCGGTATTCCTGCCGCGTGTCGGCAGTGAAGTGGTGGTGGAGCACATCAACGGCAACCCCGACATGCCCTACGTTGCGGGCGGCCTGGGGAACAGGGACAATCCGCCGCCCTGGGAGCTGGCGAAGAACATGTGGCTGACCGGCATACGCACGAGGGAGTCCGGTGGAAGCGGTTCGAACCATCTGGTGTTCGATGACACCCACGGCAAGCAGCAGGTGCAGCTTGCGACTGATGCTGCAAAGACCGGCGCGCATTTTGGCGATATCCGCCGCGTTGACGACGACACGGGGCTTCAGGAACCACGTGGCCTGGGTGCCGAGGTACGCACGGACGGGTTCATGGCGTTGCGCGCGGCGCTCGGTGGCATGTTCACCACGTTCGCGCGTCTGCTGGCGAAGGGCAAGATCAAGGAGAACGGTGAAGCGATAGCGCTGCTGACGGCGGCGCGCGACATCCACGAAAATGTGACGCAACTCGCGCAGCAGCGCGGCGCACAGGAGCCGGGGCGCGATCAGAGCGACGCGGTGAAGGCGATCAAGACCGCCAACGATGAGCTTCGCGGCAGCGCGAACCCGCGCGCGGGCGCGGATGATTTCCCCGAGTTCGAGCGGCCTCACCTGCTGCTCGCGAGCGCAGCGGGCATCCAGGCAGCGGCGACCGACGACCTGCACCTGTCGAGCGGGCGGCATCTGGCGGCAAGCGCCACGGGTCACGTGTCGCTTGCGGCGGGCAAGTCGTTGCTGGTGTCGGTGCTGGAGAAGATTGCCTTCTATGCACAGGAGACCATCCGGCTGATATCGACCGGGCCGGTCCATGCCGAGTCGCGCAACGGCACGATGACGCTGATGTCGCAGGATGACATGACGGTAACGAGCACCCAGGGGCGTGTCGACATCAATGCGCCGAAGGGGATCAATCTCCGCTGCAACAACACGCTTGTGAGCCTGCGACCGGATGGGTTCTACGTCTACACCAACGGACAGCATCTGATTCACGCGGCAGGACATGCGACAGCGGACGCGCAAGGTCAACCGGTGCAGTTTCCGGTGACGCCGGACAGCCCCGGAAAATACGTGCTGCATCCAGTGCTGGTGGAGCACGGCGGCGGATTCGCGATTGCCAATCAACCTTATCGTATAACACTGGACGATGGCCAGGTCATAACCGGTACGACAACCGAACACGGCGAATTGAGCGTCGTAACGAGTAATGCGGTCGTGTTCGGTATCGGCAGGGCAATTTCAGCGGCTGTCAAACAGTCGTTATACGACGCGTTGGGAAGCGGCGTGTTTGGCCTACCGGCCTCCGCGATGCCAAAACTCGTCGTCGCTGTGCGTGGCAATACAAAGCAGTACGGATTTGAGCTTGACGGCACGGAGGCGGCAGTATTTGCTGCTTATCAGTGGGTAATGGCACTTTCCGATGCGCGGATAAACAGTCTTTTCACAGCTCTGGACGCCGTCGATGCAGCCCCAAGCGAAGTCAGAAAGCAGGCCGCGCTAAGGGGCTTAGATGGAGAATTGAAGGCGATCGCAGTGGCGATCTATCACGAAGCGCGGCACTGCCAGCAGACCTTCTGGATGATGTCACTTTTCTACACCTACCCCAAAGACTACACGCAGTTTCCGGGCATCGCGCCGATGTTCTCTGGCGTAGCAATGGAGAGTATCAGGATGCTAGCCGAACGAACGTCATTTCCGAACCTACACGATCATCAACGCATCAGACGCACCCAGGTGCCTTTTCAGGCGGCGTGACGGGCTCGGTCTGGTCGCAAACCTGCGCTTCGGCTGGCCCGCAGCGAACGGCTGCATCGTGCGGGAAGCCGATGGGAGTCCTGCAAGCGCTTCGCTGGTTGTTGAGCGCCCACTGACCCAGGAGAACCGCTTTGAAGTCGATTCTCGCGGAATGATGCTGCTCGACAGCGTTCATGAACGCGCGGGCCTGTTCGCATGGCGCGACACCAACAGACAGGTGCTGGACTGGAATATCGAAAAGGTGAACGTTACGGTGCGCGCCGCCGTGAAGTCGATACAGCTTGCCGAGGTGGGCGTGGAACATTGCAACCAGTTCGCGCTGTTTGATCCCGAGGCGAGGCAGTGGCATCTGGTGGACCTTCCTCCAGACACCACGGTTTTCGGCAAAGGAGCGGCCAGATGAATTTCAGGGTGAAATCGGAAGAAGCCGTGCTGGCGGAAGTCCTCCGTGCCATGCGCGAGGGCGAGCGGTATCACTCGCATCAGGAGGCGGCGCTGACGGGCAACAGCACGTCGTCGGTTCGGACCGTGCTGCGGCTCGCGCTGGCGCGTCGTGAAGTGGAGCAGCACACGCAGGCGCTGCGAGGCGGTACGAACATCTATTCCCTGCGCACACCTGAACCTGACGGGGGAGCTCTGCTGCTGAGTAGCGGCTCCGGCCCGAACTGAAGTGGGAGAATGACGGGCAACAGTTAAGGCAGCTCTGCATGACGGCTACGCGCCGATGACGTACCAAAATCACAGGGTGTGATTTTTTGCGGGGGGCCTGGGAATGGAACGCTGCTTCCGTTGTGTGCGTGCGATGCAGCATTGACGGGCATTCCGTCTGGTAACTGACTCGACATCTGTTTCGAAAAATTGACTGGGGCATCGGCGTTGTGTTGGATTTTAGACACAGCGGATGTCTAATAGGTCGGCGAGATCTCCTCACGGGCGGCGTAGCTGCTGCACTGCCGGATTAGGAAACCGTTGGGTGAATAGACGAACGGAAGCGCCGGTGCAAAAATCTCTTTCTCTGCTTCCGCCTGCCGAGCCTTGCGGAACGGACTTGAGCTATGCCCGACCGACTTTAGACACGGAGTTGTGAACAAAAACTGTGGATAAGCCCCGCCCAGCAAGCCCCGCCCCGTCGTGTCATAGTGTGGGCCGCATCAAACCCGCCACACGACCATGTCCGACACCTACTTCTACGACCCCGCCGCCGGCCACGGGCTGCCGCACGATCCGTTCAAGGCGATCGTCGCGCCGCGTCTGATCGGCTGGATCTCGAGCCGCTCGCCCGAGGGCGTGCTCAACCTCGCGCCCTACAGCTTTTTCGGCGCGTTTTCCTCGTTTCCGTCGATCATCGGATTCAGCAGCGAGGGCCGTAAGGACAGCATCGCCAACATCGAGGCGACGGGCGAATTCGTCTGGAATCTCGCCTCGCGTCCGCTGGCCGAGCAGATGAACCGCAGTTCCGCGCCCGTCGCCGCCGACGTCGACGAATTTGCGCTCTCGGGCCTCACACCCGCGCCGGGCCGCAACGTGGCGGTGCCGCACGTCGCCGAATCGCCGGCCGCGCTCGAATGCAAGCTGCTGCAGGTCATCCGCCTGCACACGCTCGACGGCACGCCGATGGACAACTGGCTCGCGCTCGGCCAGGTGGTCGGCGTGCATATCCAGCAGCGCTTCCTGAAGGACGGCCTGTTCGACACGCACGCCGCCCAGCCGATCATGCGCGCGGGCTATCGCGCCGACTACGCGCAGATCGGCGAGATGTTCCAGATGGTGCGCCCCAAGGCCTGAGCCTGAAGCTGAACCCGGGCCCGGTTCGGCGGCGGGACCGCCCCGCATTGCCCCTGCCGCCGCCCGCGCCGATAATGGCCGCACCGTCCATCGCGCGGCGCGCGGGAGGTTCGCCATGCAATCACCGACCGGATCGGTCGTCGCACTGAGTTCGGCCGCGTCGACGATGTTCTCGATCGGCATCGTCTTCCTCGGATATTGGGGCTTGCACGAGCCCACGCCGTGGCGGATCGCCGACCGCATGGTCGTCGTGATCGCGCTGGCGGGCTTCGCCTGTCTCGCGAGCGTGCCGTGGCTCGCCACCTCGCCCGCGCCGCCCGGCGACGAAACGCGCTTCCTGCTGGCCCGGCGTGTCTTTCTCGCGGGCGCGCTGGCGGTCTGGATGGCTATCGCGCTGTCGCTGATTTTCTGAGCGCGCGTCCACGTCGCCCGCAGGCCCGATGAAAGCCGCGTCCGGCAGTTTTGGTACGATGCACGCTTTGCCAGCCGACCCCGAAGCCCCGCGTGAAGCGTTCCGTGCCGTTCATCCGCGACCTCGTCGCGAAGTTGTCCTCCCGTCTCCAGCCCGCTGCGGCGAGCGTCTGCGCCTTCGCGCGTCCGCGCCTCGCGCGCGGGCTGCATCACCTGCGCCATCCGACGCGGCGCGGCGTGCTGTTCGCCATCGGCGCGCTGCCGGCGGCCATGCTGCTCTACGTGCTGGTGCTGATTCCGTTCACGCCCAGCATCGGCGACATCCGCAAGGCGCGCGTCGACCGGCCGGCGCAGATTCTGTCGGCGGACGGCAAGGTGCTCGCCGAATTCAAGCCGTCGAACCGCGAATGGGTGCCGCTCGCCCAGATTTCGCCGCACATGGTCGACGCGCTGATCTCGACGGAAGACCACCGCTTCTACGAGCATCACGGCATCGACTTCAAGCGCACGGCGGGCGCGGCGCTGCACACCTTCTCGGGTGACCGCCAGGGCGGCTCGACCATCACGCAGCAGCTCGCGCGCAATCTCTATCCCGACGAAATCGGCCGCGCGCCCACGCTCACGCGCAAGATCAAGGAAGCGATCACGGCCTTCAAGATCGAGGCCGTCTACAGCAAGCCGCAGATTCTCGAAACCTATCTGAACACGGTGCCGTTCCTGTACAACGCGTTCGGCATCGAGATGGCGGCGCGCACGTACTTCGGCGTGTCGGCGGATCAGCTCACGGTCCTCCAGGCCGCGACGCTCACCGGCATGCTCAAGGGCAACGCCTACTACAACCCGGTGATCAATCCCGAGCGCGCGCTCGCGCGCCGCAACACCGTGCTCGGCCAGATGGTGAAGTACGGCAAGCTCACGCCGGCGCAGTCCGCGACGCTCTCGAAGCAGCCGCTGCGCCTCGACTTCGAGCGTCAGACCGAGCCGCCCGGCCCCGCGCCGCACTTCGCGCAGCAACTGCGCAAATGGCTGATCGCGTGGGCCGACCGTAACGACTACAACATCTATTCCGATGGCCTCGTCGTGCACACGACGATCGATTCGCGTCTGCAGGCGATGGCGACGGCCGCGCTCAAGCAGCACGCGAACCAGTTGCAGGGCATCGCGAACGGCGCGTGGAGCGGCCGTAACGGCTGTTCGGCGAGCAACGATCTGTTCAAGACCTTCATGCGCGAAACGCCCGACTACAAGAGCGCGCGCGACGCCGGTGCGAACGACGACGACGCGCTCAAGCAGCTCGCGGCCAACCGCGCGTTCATGCGCGCGCTCTGCAAGGACAAGACCGACGTGCAGGCCGGTTTCGTCGCGATCGATCCGCGCGACGGCCAGATCAAGGCGTGGGTCGGTAGCCGCGACTTCCAGGACGAGCCGTTCGATCACGTGCAGCAGGCGCGCCGTCAGCCGGGCTCGACGTTCAAGGCCTTCGTGTACGGCGCGGCCTTCGCGAACGGCGCGAAGCCGACCGACACGGTCATCGACCAGGCGGTGGAAATGCCGCTCGAAGGCGGCGAAATCTGGCGTCCGAACGACGACGTGCCGCCCAGCAACAAGCCGATGACGCTGCGCGACGCGCTCGCGTTCTCGCGCAACCGCATCACCGCTCAGGTGATGCAGGCGGTGGGGCCGGACAAGGTCGCGCGTCTCGCGCGTGCGATGGGCGTGCGCGACAGCCAGCTCAACGCGGTGCCGTCGCTCGCGCTCGGCACGAGTCCGGTCACGCTCAAGGAAATGGTCTCGGCGTACAGCACCATCGCGAACGACGGCGAGTATCTGGAGCCGCGCATGGTCACGAGCATCGAGGACAGCAAGGGCGAGGTGCTCGCGCAGTTCGGCAGCGCTTCGCCCGAGCGCGCCTTGTCGGCGTCGGCGGACCGCACGCTGCTCGACACGATGCGCGACGTCGTGAATCGCGGCACGGGTTCGAGCATCCGCACGCGCTTCGGCATTCGGGCTGACGTCGCGGGCAAGACCGGCACCACGCAGGACAACGCGGACGGCTGGTTCATCCTCATGGACCCGCAACTGGTGGCGGGCGCGTGGGTCGGTTTCGACGACGGCCGCGTGACGCTCAACAGCGACTACTGGGGCCAGGGCGCGCGCAGCGCGCTGCCGATCGTCGGCGACTTCTTCCAGCGCGCGTTCCGCTCGCGCATCGTTGATCCGCATGCGCGCTTCGATACCGAAGTGACGCCGGGCGCGTTCGAGCAGTTCCGCGACAAGCTCAAGGCGTGGATGGATACGCTGTTTGCGTCGAAGGAAAAGGCCGAGGCGCCGCGCCCGGGTACGCCGATCAAGCGTGCGCCCGAGCCTGCGCCGGAGCCCGCCGAAGTGCCGCCGTCGAGCGGCGTGGCGGCGGCTTCGTCTGCGTCGTCGGCTTCGGCGATCTCGCCGGCATCGGCGGCTGCCGCGTCTGATGCGGCGCGCGCGGCGGCGATTCTCAACGGCACCGCGCCGCAAACGCCGTCGTCGAGCGAGCCGCCGATTCTCGGGCCGTCGGGCGCGTCGCAGCAATTGCCGCCTTATCCGCCGCAGGAGCCCTCGCTCGCGCCGACGCCCACGCCCGACGATTCCGATTCGAGCGGCGGCGCGCCCGCGCAGTACACGCCGCCGCAGAACAATTGACGATCTGACCAGGCGGCTCGGCCGCGCGTCCGCACACGATGAAGCGGACGCGCGGCGCAAAGCCACCGCGCCCGGCTCGCTTCCTTTTCAGCAGATGCGCGGCAGCATTTCGCCGTGCAGCCAGTCGACCAGACGTTCGCCGCCGAACGACGTCGTCAGGCGTACGAAGCGATACGCGTCGTCGATGACCGTGCCGATACGCACCGCATCACGGCCCAGCGGATGCGCGCGCATGACCGCGAGCAGCGCGTCGGCGTCTTCATCGGCGCACACCGCGATCAGCTTGCCTTCGTTGGCGATATAGAGCGGATCGAGGCCGTAGAACTCGCACGCGGCCCGCACGGGCGCGCGCAGCGGCAGCGCGGTTTCGTCGAGCCGCATGCCCACGTCCGACTGCGCGCAGATCTCATTGAGCGTGTTGCCGAGGCCGCCGCGCGTGGGGTCGCGCATCAGCCGCAGCGACGGGCACGCCGCGAGCATCGCCGCCGTCAAGCCGTTGAGCGCCGCGCAATCGGACACGATGCTGCTGTCGAAGCCCAGATTCTCGCGCTGCGAGAGCACCGCGAGGCCGTGCTCGGCAAGCGCGCCGGAGACCAGCACGGCGTCGCCGGGACGCGCCTGCGCGCCGTCGAGCCGCACGCCTTCCGGCACCACGCCCACGCCCGCCGTGGTGATGAACACGCCGTCCGCCTTGCCGCGCTCGACCACTTTCGTGTCGCCGGCCACGATGCGCACGTTGGCCGCGCGCGCGGCTTGCGCCATCGATGTCACCACTCGCGCGAGATCGGCGAGCGCGAGCCCTTCTTCGAGGATGAACCCGGCCGTCAGATAGAGCGGCGTCGCGCCGCCCACGGCGAGATCGTTGACGGTGCCGTTCACGGCGAGCGTGCCGATGTCGCCGCCCGGAAAGAAAAGCGGCGCGACCACGTGGCTGTCGGTCGTGAGCGCGAGGCGGCCCGCGGGCATCGGCACGATGGCCTGATCGTTGCCTTGTGCGAGCCATTCGTTGGCGAACGCGGGCGCGAACAGCTCGGCGACGAGCTGGGCGCTCGCGCGTCCGCCCGCGCCGTGCGTGAGGTCGATGCGGCCTTGCTTGAGGTCGAGTTTGCGGCCGAATTCGGGCTGACGGGGAGAGGTCGGCAAGGCAGTCATGCGGATCTCATGCGGATGTCACGGCGCGCGGCGCGCGTGCGGAGGAAAGGGCGGGCGCGACGAAGCGGCCGTATTGATAGTGCGCGGCGCACGCACCTTCGCTCGACACCATGCAGGCGCCAAACGGCGTGGCGGGCGTGCAGACGGTGGCGAACAGCTTGCAGTCGCTCGGCTTCGCGCAGCCGCGCAGGATCGCGCCGCATTGGCAGGTCTTGACGTCGGCGGCGACGCGCGGCACGAGCGCATAGCGGCGTTCCGCGTCCCAGCGCGCGAACTCGGAGCGAATCGCGAGCGCGCTTTGCGGCACCGCGCCGAGCCCGCGCCATTCGAAGCTCTCGCGCGTTTCGAACGCCGCGTGCACGAGCGCCTGGGCGCGCGTGTTGCCCGCTTCGGTCACGGCGCGCGTGAACTGGTTTTCGGTGTCGGCGCGACATTGGTTGATCTGCTCGACGAGCATCAGCACGGATTGCAGCACGTCGAGCGGCTCGAACCCGGCGATCACGACGGGCTTCACGAAGTCGCGCGAGATGGCGCGATAAGGCGCCACGCCGATCACCGTGCTCACGTGCGACGGCCCGATGAAGCCGTCGAGCCGCGCGCTCTGGTCGGCGTCCTCGGCCAGCAGATGGCGCATGGCGGCGGGCGTGAGCACGTGGTTGCCGAACACGCTGAAGTTATCGAGCGCCATCTCGCGCGCCTGGGCGAGCGCGAGCGCGGTGGGCGGCGTGGTGGTCTCGAAGCCGATGCCGAAGAACACCACCTCGCGCGCGGGCTCGGCTTTCGCGAGCGCGATCGCGTCGGAAACCGAATACACGACGCGCACGTCCGCGCCCGCCGCGCGCGCCTTGTACAGACTCATGCGCTTCGAGCCCGGCACGCGCAGCGTGTCGCCGTAGGTGCAGAGCGTGACGCCGTGGTCGAGCGCGAGTTCGATCGCGCTGTCGACGCGGCCGACCGGCAGCACGCAGACCGGGCAGCCGGGACCGTGAATCAGCTCGATCTGCGGCGGCAGCAGCGCGGTGAGGCCGTAGCGCGCGATCGCGTGCGTGTGACCGCCGCAAAACTCCATGAGCCGGTAGCGGCGGCGGCGTTCGACGGCGCGGTGAATGCGCGCCGCCATGCCGCGCGCGATTTCGCTGTTGCGGAAGTCGTCGACGTATTTCATGGCGTGGCGCCCTCGCCGGGTTGGCGGCCCAGTTCGGCCAGTTGCGCGAGCGTGGCTTCGGCGGCGGCGCGGTCGAGCTTGCCGATCGCGAAACCTACGTGCAGGAGGACGAAGTCGCCGGGTACGACGTTGTCGACGAGCGCGAGCGAGATCTCGCGCGTGACGCCATCGACGCTCGCTCGCGCGCGCTGTTCCGGCAAGAGTTCGATGACCTCGACGGGCATCGCAAGACACATGATGCGGATTCCTTAGGGTGTCGTCCGCGTGACGGTGGCGGACGATGTGAGTTGCTGGATGACGGCCCACGCCTGGCCGTAGCTGATCGCATCGTCGCCGCTGGGCAGCGCGCGTGCGGTGAACAGAGTGAGGTTCGATGCGCGCAGCGCGTCGGCGAGCGCGCGCATCAGCAGCCGGTTGGCGCAGCAGCCGCCGCCGAGCGCGACCACGTTCAGGTTGTGCGCGCGCGCGGCCTGGGCGATCCACGCACCAAGCGCATGGCCGAGCGTGGCGTGCCAGACGCTCGCGATGGTCGCGGCTTCAGTTTGGGCGGCGAGCCAGTGCGCGAGCGGCAGGAGATCGAGGTTGCCGCCGTCGAGACGCCAGCCGTCAACGAGCGGCGCGCACGGGCGCGCGAGCGCTTCGAGGCGCAGCGCGGCTTCGCCGCTATAGCTTTGCTCCGCGCAGACGCCCGCGAGTCCGGCGATGGCGTCGAACCAGCGGCCGAGGCTCGTGGTCGGCGGGCAGTGGAAGCCGCTGGCGAGTTGCGCGCGCAGACGTGCGGCCGTGGCGGCGTCGATGCCGGGCGGAGTGCGGTTCGCGGTGCTGGCGTGTGCATCGGCACGATCAAGCCGATCGAGTCGATCGAGCAGCGCGAGCGCCATGCGCGCGGGCGAGCGCGCCGCCAGATCGCCGCCGGGCAGCGCCAGCGGCGTGAGATGACCGAGACGCGTCGCACGGCCGGGATCGACGCGCAGCAACTCGCCGCCCCACGCCGTGCCGTCGTCGCCGTGACCGAAGCCGTCGAGCGCGACGCCGAGCGCCACATCCGCGTGACCGTGCTCGGCCAGCACGGCGGCGATGTGCGCGTGGTGATGCTGCACCGGCACGACAGGCACGTTCCAGCGCGCGGCCAGCGTATGAGCGAGGCGCGTCGAGTAAAGATCGGGCTGGAGGTCGCAGGCGAGCGCGGCGGGCGGCGCGCCGCAGGCATCGACGAGCCGGTTCGCGGCGGCGTCGAGCGCGGCGCACGCCGCCGCGCTCGTGAGGTCGCCGAGGTAAGGCGAGACGAACGCGCGCGCGCCTTGCGTGAGCGTGACGGTGCTTTTCAGATGCGCACCGAGCGCGAGCACGGACGGCCCCGCGTGCGGCAGCGCGAGCGCTTGCGGCGCGTAACCGCGCGCGCGCCGCAGCGGCGGCGGCGCTTGCGGGGCGGCGGCGTCAGCGTGGTCAGCGTCGTCGGCGTTGGCGGCGAGCAGCACGCTGTCGTCGCAACGCGCGACGATCGCGCGGTCGTGAAACAGCATGGCATCGGCGATACCGGCGAGCGCGTCGCGCGCGTGCGCAGGATCGATTTCGAGCGACTCGCCCGAGACGTTCGCACTCGTGGCGACCAGCAGCGTGGGTTGGTTCGCGTCGCGCCAGGCGTCGCCCGACGGACGGCCGAGCGCTTCGTGGAACAGCAGATATTGAAGCGGCGTGCACGGCAGCATCACGCCGAGTTGCGCGAGACCGGGCGCGATGCCGCTGAGCGCGTTGTTGTCGCATCGCGCGGCGACGACGACGGGTCGCGCGGGCGCGTCGAGCAGCGCGTGCGTGGCGGCGTCGCAGACGATCCAGCGGGCCGCCGAAGCGGCGTTGAGCGCGAGCAGCGCGAACGGTTTCGCGGGCCGCCGCTTGCGGGCGCGTAAGCGCGCGACGGCGTCGGGCTGCGTCGCGTCGCAGATCAGCTGGAAGCCGCCGAGTCCTTCGACCGCGACGATCTCGCCGCGCGCAATCGCTCGCCACGCGTCAGCGACGGGATCGGTGTGATCGGCGTGATCGCGGCGCGCGACGCCCAGCGGTGCTTCGAAACGCAAGCGCGGTCCGCAGGCGGGGCACGCGATCAGTTCGGCGTGAAAGCGCCGGTTCGCGGGATCGGCGTAGTCGGCGGCGCAATCGGCGCACGGCGCGAACGGCGCCATGCTCGTGTTGGCGCGGTCGAACGGCAGCGTGCGCGTGACGGTGTAGCGCGGGCCGCAATCGCAGCAACTGTTCAGCGCGTAGCGATGGCGGCGGTCGCCCGCGTCGAAGATCTCCGCGAGGCAGGCGTGGCAGATCGCGCTATCGGTTGCCATTTCGCCGTCGCGCGTGCGCGCCTCGCCGCTTTCGACGATGCGAAAACCCTGGCGCGCCGCCGTATCGAGCGGTTGCGCGCGTTCGGTATCGATCGCATCGATGCGCGCGCGCGGCGGCGCTTCCTGCGCGAGCGCTGCGCGAAACGCGCTCAGCGCCGCGCGCGTGCCCTGCACGTCGATCCGCACGGCGCTCGCGTCGTTGCGCACCTCGCCCGTCAGGCCGAAGCGTTGCGCGAGCCGCCAGACGAACGGTCTGAACCCGACGCCTTGCACGATCCCGCTCACGCGCAGTTGCTCTCGCCTCATCGCCGTGATGTCCTTGACGGTTGTACGCCTAGCGCGCGTCGGGACGCAGCGCCCGCGCCGCACCGCAGCCTGCGCGAATCCAGTCGAGCCATTGCGCGAAACCCTCGCCCGAACGCGCGGACACGCACAGCGCCTGAATACGCGGATTGACGCGGCGCGCGTAATCGAGCGCGGCATCGACGTCGAAGTCGAGGTGCGGCAACAGGTCGGTCTTGTTGAGCAGCATGAGGTCGGCGGCGGCGAACATGTCGGGATACTTGAGCGGCTTGTCCTCGCCCTCCGTCACCGAGAGCACGACGACCTTGTGCGCCTCGCCCAGATCGAACGACGCGGGGCAGACGAGGTTGCCGACGTTCTCGATCAGCAGCAGGCTGTTGTCGAGCGGCGGCAGGCGGTCGAGCGCGTGACCGACCATGTGCGCGTCGAGGTGACAGCCTTTGCCCGTGTTGATCTGCACGGCGGGCGCGCCGGCGGCGCGTACGCGCTCGGCGTCGTTCGAGGTCTGCTGATCGCCTTCGATGACGGCGATCGCGAGTTCGTCCTTGAGCGCTTCGATCGTGCGCACCAGCAGCGAGGTCTTGCCCGAGCCGGGACTCGAAACGAGGTTCAGCGCGAACGCGCCGTGCGCGCGCAGACGCGTGCGATTGGCCAGCGCGTAACGGTCGTTCTCGCGCAGGATGTCCTGCTCGATGCGGACGCGGCGGCCGGGCGCGTGGTTGTGTTCGTGCGCGTGATCGTGATCGTGCGCATGTTCGTGCTCGTGCGGATGCGCGTGCCCGTGCGCATGTTCGTGTTCGTGCGGATGCGCGTGCCCGTGCGCATGTTCGTGTTCGTGCGAATGCTCGCGCATCTGCGTCCCTTCGATTCGCACGTTGTCCGGGCCGCAGCCGCAGGTCGTACACATGATGATGTCCTTTCTAGATGCGTCCGGCGCGAACCGGACGCGTTGGATTTCGCGCCGACGCACTCAGTCGACGATCATGCCGGCGACGCGCAAGGTGTCGCCGCCGGTCACGGCCAGTTGGTAGCTGCCGCAGGCTGCGCAGGGTTCGCCGCGGCGCGCGAGCGCCACCTCGTCGCCGCAGCGCAGGCAGAACGCCTGGCCCGGCGGTTCGGCGATTTCCAGGCGCGCGCCGTGCGCGATCGTGTCGCGCAGCACGACGTCGAGCGCGAAACGCAGCGCGCCCACATCGACATTGGCCAGTTGCCCGATTTCCAGTTCGAGCGTGCGCACGCGCGTGGCGTGCTGGCGCGCGGCCTCGTGCTCGACGAGGTCCAGAATGCTGTGCGCGATGGCCATTTCATGCATACGGCTGGGCTCCTTGTAACGCTCCCGAATCGATGACGTGCGCCGCGCCGCGCTGCACGACGATCTCGTGCGCCACGCAGGGGTCGAGCAACAGCGCGAGACGGGCGGCGCGGCGTTGCGCGTCGTCCCAGCTACGCTGCGCGAGCGCCTGGCGCAGCAAGGCGGGCGCGCCGAAATTCCATTGCGTGGGCGGCACGATGCGCCACGCGGCGATCACGCCGTGCTCGACGCGCGCCACGTGCACGAGCAGGCCGCGTGCGCCGCGCGCCCAGCCGATGCCGAGCGCGCCCGCGCGCCAGCCGCCGGAGACGGGCGGTGCGTCGTCGCCGTGAGCGCAGTAGTGCGCGAGGCGTTGTAGCCGCGCGATCAGCAGGCCGGTTGCGAGATCGGGCATCCACGTGGGCGTGTCCCAGAGGTCGGCGTGCGGCGGCGCGTCGGCGTCGGCGGGTCTTGTCGACGATGAACCCGGCGCACACGGTATGCACGGCGCGCCCGCAAGCAGCGCGACGCCCGCGCGATCGACGTAATGCAGCACGCCCGCCGACGTCGCGATGCACGCGCGGTCGGCATCGTGCAGCAGCGTGTTGAGCCAGCGCGCCGGGACGCGCGTGCCGCGCGCGGCCCAGGCGCGTTGGCCGCGGCTATCGAGCGCGAGCCACTGCGCGGCTTGCATGCCGAACACGTGGTCGGCGCACCAGGCCGCAATGGCCGCGTGCGAGTCGAGCTGCGGCCAGAGCGCGAGCGTGCCGGGCGCCCATTGTTCGCCGAGTTCGCCGGGCAGATCGATGAGCCAGCGGCGCAGCGTTTCGCGCGCGGCTTCGAGGCGCACGCGCGCATCGCGCCGGGCGTCGAGCGCGTGCAGCGGGCCCGGTTGCGCGGCCGCGAGCGCCCAGTGAGCCGCGGCGCAGTGCGCATGACGGCACAAGGCGAGCGCGGCGGGCACGAGCGCTTCCGCTTCGGCGACGCGCGCGCCGATCAGCAGGCGTTCGACAGGCAGCGGCTGCCATTCGGCGCTCACGTCGCGGACGCATTTGCTGTCGCCGCGCAGTGTCAGCGTGAGAACGTGGCTGCGGTTCATGGCCGGAGTCCGAACAAACGGCGGCGGCGCGGGTCGGCGGGCGGCGCGGGCGTGGCGACGGCAGCGACGGTGGCATCGGCCGACGCTTCCGGCTCGAACAGCAGACGCAGCACTTCATGCGCGGTGGCGAGCGCGCTGGCCTGATCGGCGAATTGTTGGGCGGGCGAAAACAGCGAGCATTGCCGATACTCGCCGAGCGCATCGAGCCGCGCGGGCACGAACGCGAGCATCGCGCCGGGCAGCGTCACGTCGATGGCGTCCGCCGCGCGCCAGGCCGCGAACGGCGCGTCGTCCGTGGGCAGTTGCAGCAGATTGATGCCCCACGGTGTGACCAGCACGCCGATCCAGCTCGACTGCCAGAGGCGAAAGCCCACGGCCGCGACCGCAAGGCTCGGATTCAGATACGGCAGATCGCGCATGCGCGTGGCGGCGATCTGCGCGAACGCGGCTTCGACGCGGCGCGACGGATCGTGCGCGGGATCGGTGGCGGCGCGGCGAACGACGTCAGGCGCGTGCATCGTCGAGCACCATGAATTGCTCGCGCGCGCCGTCGCAGACGGGGCATTTCCAGTGCGCGGGCAGCGCCGCGAACGGCGTGCCGGGCGCGATGTCCCAGACCGGATCGCCGAGCGCGGGATCGTAGACCCACCAGCAGATCTTGCATTCGAGCCGGCTGGCGGGGCGCAGCGCGCCGTTGTCGCCGAGGTAGCTGCCTTCGAACATCAGTGCGACTCCAGCCATTGCACGATTTCGCGCAGATGCTGCAACGAATCGCGCAGATCGTCGGGCGCGGCGAGCACGACTTCGGGCAGGCGCGTGATCTCGACGGTGTCGAGCAGCACCTTGCTCGTGCCGTCGAAATATCGCACGCGCCAGACGTGGCGCAGCGCCGTGGCCATCACCATGCATTTGCCGTAGCCGGTCGAGAACAACCCGACGCGCCCTTCGCCGAGCATGCCTTCGAGCCACGCGAGATCGTCGGGGCTGACCGGCAGCAGACTGAAGTTGATGGTGTGCTGGCCCGCGCCGCCGGTTTGCACGGCGCGCGCGTGGATGGCGGCGATTTCGCTGGCGAGCGAGGGCGCGTTCATCAGCGTGGCTTCGCCGACGGGCGGAATGGCCGCGTGCGCCGCGCCGCGCGCCGACGCTTCGAACACGACGGACGGCGCGGGCGCGATCTCGACGTAATCGGCGATGCGCTCGCCTTGCGCGCCGAGCGTGATCACGCGCCAGACGCCCGCGTAGCGCGCTTCCTGGATCTGCACGGTCGCGCCGTCGTCGAGTGCGACGCGCGCCGAGACTTCGCCTTCGCCGAAGACCTGCGCGAGCAGGCGATGCGCGTCGGCGTCGAGCGCATCGAGCGGGAAGCGGATGGCTTTGTCCGGCGACGCCAGGCTTTCGAGCGCGTCGATCATGCCGTGCAGCAGATGCAATACGGCGGCGGCGCCAGGCTCGCCCGGCTCGGGGAACGCGGGCGCGCGCCAGGTCTCGACTTCGACGGGCAGCGGCAGACAGGACCAGGCTTCGTCGCCGGGTTGCTGCGGCTGCGAGCCGGGGCCGCTCACGAGCGGCAGGATGGGAATGAAATCGGCGCGGTTCATCGCGTGACTCCCTTGGTTTCCGTGACGCCTGTGGCGGCGCCCGAGGCGCACAGTCGCGCGAACGCCTGCACGTATTCGCGCCAGTCGCGCAGACCTTCGATCGTGCCGGCGAGCGCGCCGAAGTGGAGGAACACCAGCGCGGGCTGGCGCAGCACGCCGAAGCGGCGCGCGAGCGCGACGGCGGCGGGCGGGCAGGCGTAGGCGACCGTGAAGGCGTCGTCGCCGAATTGACGCAGCAGCTCGGGCAGGATCACGAGCAGGTCGGCGAATTCGGGGCGCTGCGCGGGATTGTCGAGCGGCAGCAGCACGAGTTGCGCGGCGCGCGCGGCCACGCCGTCGAGCGTGTGCTCGTCGACTTCCACGTAGCCGTGGCGCGCGAGGCGTTCGCGCAGCGTGTCGAGGGTCGGGCCGCCGGAAAGCGTTGCGAGCGTCATGATGGGGTATCCGAAGTGTCCGGTGAACCGGCGCGCGTGCGCAGATGCGCGGGCAGGGACGGCTCGCGGTTCGTGAGGTCGGCGAAAAAGCGGTCGAGGCCCGCTGCCGCCTGCGTGCTGTCGATCTCGCCGCGTGCGATGGCTTCGAGCGCGTCGAGCGCCGCGTCGATGTCGCGCGCGCGGTCGGCGTCGATCACCTCGCGCGCCGCGCCGAGGAAGGTGAGCACCCACGCGCCCGCGGGCAGCGGGCCGGTGAGCGCGAGATCGACGGCGCACGCGCCGTGACGCGTGACCGCCTGCGCGACGAGACCTTCGGCGCAGACGATGCGTGCGGGAATGCTCATGCACATCAGACGTTCTCCTGTGGGCGCCAGAAGCGCGTGTCGCCGTCGCGGTTCGCGAGGCGCTCGCTCGGGCGTCCGTTTTCGTAGGCCGCGAGCGCGAGGCTCGCCGCGTTCAGCGGCTCGGCGCCAGAAGGTGACGCGGAGGAAGCCGGCCGCGCGCGCGGCGCGGCCTGCCAGCGTTCGAGGAAACGACAGGCTTGCGCGATAGCCGGTTCGATCTGCGCTTTCACGGCGTCGCGCAGGCTGCCGCCGAAGTCGTCGAGTTCGACCGGCTGCACGCCGATCAGCACGATTTCCTGCGGATAGTTGCCCTTGAGCTGCGCGCAGGCGAGCACGTCGGCGAAACCCATCTGATGCAGGCTCATGCGGCGCGCCTGCAGGCAAACGGGTACCTCGTCGCCTTCGCGCACGTCGAGCGTGCCGGGCGCGAGACCGAAGTCGATCGCGTCGAACACGATCAGCTTGTGCGCCGACTCCACGAGCGGCAGCAGCGCGAGACCTTGCGTGCCGCCGTCGACGAGTTCGACGTTCGGCGCGCAGGCGTATTGCGCGTTGAGCGCCTCGACGGCGCGCACGCCGAAGCCTTCGTCGGCCCACAGCACGTTGCCGATGCCGAGCACGACGATGTGCGGCGGCGCTGCTTGAGGCGCGCGTTGCGGCACGTCTTGCGAATGAGAGATCGAGTCGCGCATGTCAGTTCTTGAACATGCGGAAGCCGCTGATCATCGTCGAGATCATGCTTTGCTTCGACATGATGTCTTCGCGAATCGCCGCATACACGTGGATCATCACGAACAGCACGATGCTCCACATGCCCAGACGGTGCCAGCTATGCAGCGCGAGACTGTTGCCGCCGACGAGCGAGATGACCCAGCCGAACGTGTGCGAGGCCCAGCTCGTCGTGCCGAGGCCTTCGCCATAGAGCGCGAAACCGCTCACGCACATCAGCACCGCGACGATGAAAAAGCCGCACATCGCGAGTTGACCGAGCGGGTTGTGGCCGACGTATTTCTTCGGATAGCGCGCGAGGAACAGATACCAGCGGAACTCGTAAAAAAGTTCGCGCCACCACTGCGGATCCCAGACCGGCACGAGAAATATCTCGCGCGAGAAGTGATTGCCGAAGAACGCCCAGCACACGCGGAACACGAGCCCCACGGCGAGCACGTAACCCGCCGTGAAGTGCGCGAAGCGCAGCCAGCCCATCATGAAATGCGCGCTCGCCTCGCCCGAGAGCGTGGGAAAAACCGGCTTGCCGATCAGAAAGCCCGTGCCGGTCAGCACGATCACCGCGAGCACGGTGAGCCAGTGCCACAGCCGCACGGGAGCCTGATAGACATAGACCGACGTGACGCGCTTGCCTTCGAATTCGGCGGGCGCGTTGCCGTCGAAACTGTAGGTCTTGAGTTGCTTTTGCCTGGACATTGCGACCTCGCTTGCGCGCCTCAGCGCACCTGAACGTTGACGAGTTCCTCGCCCGCCGGCCCGATCACATGCGTCGAGCAGGCGAGACACGGGTCGAAGCTGTGCAGCGTGCGCAGGATTTCGAGCGGCTCGTCGGGCTTCGCCATCTTCGTGTTCATGAGGCTGGCCTCGAACGCGCCGATCTGGCCTTGCTCGTCGCGCGGCGAGCCGTTCCACGTGGTGGGGACGATGCACTGGTAGTTGTCGATCTTCGTGTCGCGGATCTGGATCCAGTGACCGAGCGCGCCGCGCGGCGCCTCGGTGAAACCGACGCCCTTGACCTGCGCGGGCCACGACGCGGGCTCCCATTTGTCGACGTTCGCGGTGGCCGTGTCGCCGGCTTTGAGATTGCCGATCAGGCGGTCGAAGAAGTACTTCATCTTCGTGGCGGCCCAGTCGGCTTCGAGCGCGCGCGCCGCCGTGCGGCCGAGCGTGGAATTGAGCGCGGAAACCGGCGCGCCGAGCTTCGCGAGCAGCGCGTCCACCGGCTCGCGAATGTCCGCGCGATTCTGGTGATAACCGATCAGATAGCGCGCGAGCGGCCCCACCTCCATCGCGTGGCCGCGCCAGCGCGGCGCCTTGATCCACGAATACTTGCCCGATTCGTCGATCTGCTCGATCTTCGTGCGATGGCCCTTGGTCGCGCCACCCAGTTCGAAATGCGGCTCCGTCACGCCCTCGAACGGATGCAGGCCCTGCTTGCCGTCCGGATAGCGATACCACGAGTGCGCGACGAACTCCTGCACTTCCTCGGGGTTGTGCAGATCGACGGGCAGGATCTCGTTGAAGTTGCCGTTCACCACGGCGCCGCGCGGCACCAGCAGGTTCTTGTCGCCGTAGTCGTTGGCGTGGTCGGGGAAGTCGCCGTACGAGAGCACCGATTGCCCCGAAATGCCGCCGCCGATCGCGGCCCAATCCTTGTAGAACGAGGCGATGGCGACGACGTCGGGCAGATACACCTGCTGCACGAATTCGATCGTGCGGTCGATGATCTGCGAGACGAGATTCAGACGCTCCATGTTGACCGCGCCGACCGCGCCCACGTCGTCGATATTGATCGCGCAGGGCACGCCGCCGACGAGCCAGTTCGGATGCGGATTCTTGCCGCCGAACACCGTATGCACCTTGACGATTTCCTTCTGGAAATCGAGCGCTTCGAGGTAATGCGCGACCGCCATCAGATTGGCTTCGGGCGGCAGCTTGTAGGCCGGATGGCCCCAGTAGCCGTTGCGGAACGGCCCGAGCTGGCCCGAATCGACGAAACGCTTCAGCCGCGATTGCAGATCGCGGAAGTAACCCGGCGAGGACAGTGGCCAGTCGGAAATGCTCTGCGCGAGTTCGGAGGTGCGCTTCGGGTCCGCGTTGAGCGCGCTCACCACGTCGACCCAGTCGAGCGCGTGCAGGTGATAGAAGTGCACGAGGTGGTCGTGCACCCACAGCGTGGCCTGCATGAGATTGCGGATGAGATTCGCATTCTCGGGAATCGCGATGCCGAGCGCGTTCTCCACCGCGCGCACCGACGTGAGCGCGTGCGTGCCCGTGCAGACGCCGCAGATGCGTTCGACGAAGGCCCACGCGTCGCGCGGATCGCGGCCGCGCAGGATCACTTCGAGACCACGCCACATCGTGCCCGTGGAGACGGCGTTGGTGATGACGTTGTTGCTGTCGAGATTGACTTCGCAGCGCATGTGGCCTTCGATGCGCGTGACCGGGTCGACGATCACGCGGCGGCCGCTGTTGTCGAGCGTGAAGCCCTGGGTTGCGTAGCTCATTGCCGCGGCTCCTGATGGTTATTGTTGTCGTGGATCTCGTGCAGCGGCTTGAGGTCGGTGCGCTTGAGCACGGTGCTCTTGATCGCGCTGACGACCGCATGCGCGGCGATGGCCGCGCCCGCCACGCCGGCGACGCTCATGCCGATGCGGTCGGCGTTCTGCTCGATGCCGAACTGGTTGATGTCGACCACGCGGTCGTAGAAGGAACCCTTGTCCCAGAAGCCGTTTTCGGAGCAGCCGAGACAGCCGTGGCCCGACTGGATCGGGAACGACACGCCGTCGTTCCAGCGCACCGTCGAGCAGGCGTTGTAGGTGGTCGGGCCCTTGCAGCCCATCTTGTAGAGGCAGTAGCCCTTGCGCGCGCCTTCGTCGTCCCAGCTTTCGACGAATTGGCCCGCGTCGAAGTGCGGACGCCGGTAGCATTTGTCGTGGATGCGCTGGCCGTAGAACATCTTCGGGCGGCCCTGGCGGTCGAGCGGCGGCAGTCGGTCGAACGTGACCATGTAGGTGATCACGGCGGCCATCACTTCAGGAATGGGCGGGCAGCCCGGCACCTTGACGATGGGCTTGTCGAGGATCACGTCGGCGATCGGCGTGGCGCGCGTGGGATTGGGCTTCGCCGCCTGCACGCAGCCCCACGAGGCGCACGCGCCCCACGCGATGACGGCCTTGGCGTCGGCGCTCACGCGCTTGAGCTTTTCGACGAAGGGCTCGCCGCCGGGGAAGCAGAACATGCCGTCTTCGTTGAGCGGCGGATTGCCTTCCACGGCGACGATGTAGTTGCCCTTGTACTTCGTGCGGATGTCTTCGAGGATCGCCTCGGCCTGGTGGCCGGCGGCGGCCATGATCGTGTCGTCGTAGTCGAGCGAGATCATGGAGAGAATCGCGTCCTTCGCGAGCGGGTGCGCGCTGCGGATGAACGATTCGGTGCAGCACGTGCATTCGAGCCCGTGCAGCCAGATCACCGGCGTGCGCGGACGGGTTTCGAGCGCGTGTGCGATGCGCGGCACGAACGCCGAACCGAGACCGAGCGCGGTGGCCGTGAGACTGCAGAACTTCAGGAAGCTGCGCCGCGTCACACCCTGTGCGCGCATGGCGTCGTAGAACGTCTCCAAGATGGCCTCCTTGATGGACCGTGTGGGCTGCGAAAAATTGGAATGATCTGGCCTGGGTGGCCATCTTGTTTTGACCGGAGTCAATTCAGATTGGCTATCGGATAATTCCGATGCGTGAGGGCTTATTCAGCGGCACGCCGAGATGCGGGACTGTCAGAATTCGTCAGGAATGACCGGCCGGCGTGCGCGATGCGGGCGTGCCGGATCGGGCGCGAAAGCGCGCCATCGAGGCGAGCCAGCCGGCGGCGAACAAACCGGCCACGATGAACCCGCCGAGACCCAGCTGGTCGCCGAGCGTATCGGCGGCGCGCCAGACGCCCCCTTCGAGATGGAGACGCTGGCCGATCAGCGAGAGTGCTTCGATGCCGCCCACGACGACCGCCACGACGACCGAGAGCGCGGTCATCGACAGGTTGTAGCGCAGCTTGCGCAACGGGTCGTCGAGCGCCCAGCCGTAGGCGCCCAGCATGAGCAGGCTGTCGGTGGTGTCGGCGAGCGTCATGCCCGCGGTGAAAAGCGCGGGGAACACGAGGATCGCCCAGATCGGCAGGTCCTGCGTGGCGCTCGCGGCGGCGATGCCGAGCAGGCCGATCTCGCTCGCGGTGTCGAAACCCAGACCGAACAGGAAGCCGAGGAAATACATATGCCAGCCGCGCGTCACGAGCCGCATGAGCGGACGCAGCAGCCGCGCGATCAGACCGCGGCCCGCGAGCAGCACGTCGAGATCGGCTTCGCTCCAGGCCTCGCCGCGCCGTACGCGCCGGTAGGTGCGCAGGACCGAGCGCAGGATCAGCAGATTGAATAGCGCGATGGCGAACAGGAACGCCGCCGAAACGCAGGTGCCGATCAGCGCGCCGGTGTCGCGAAAGCGCTCCAGAGGACCTTGAAACGAGGCGGCCGTCGCGGCGATCGCCATGGTGGCGATGACAACGATCGTCGAGTGGCCGAGCGAGAACGCAAGGCCGACTTCGAGCGGACGCTGTCCGGCTTGCATGAGCTTGCGCGTGACGTTGTCGATGGCGGCGATGTGATCGGCGTCAAACGCGTGGCGCAGACCGAGCGACCAGGCCAGCAGGCTCGTGCCGAGCAGCGCGGGATGATCGCGGAAAACGCAGATGGCCCACAGCCACGCACCCGTATTCAGGGCCAGCAGGAAGGCGTAGAGGGCGGCGATCTTGTGGCGCAAAGGCGGCCGGGAGGCGGGCGTCATGAAGCGGTGCTCGGGCTGGTGCGGGGTGCCGGGCGCCTGGCGCGTTGGCGAATCGGCGCTCAGGCGAAATTGAGCGCGCACGGTAACAGCATCGAGTGATTGCGAGCGCGGGTTTTGCGTGATGGTTGATCGGGCGCAAGGGGGCGGTGCGCGCGGATTTTGGCGGGGTGCCGGAGGATGATGAGCGGACAGTGTGAGCGGATGGATTCGCCGGCGTGTGCGGTGCTCGCCGAAAGTCTGGCGCGAACTTCGCCGCCGCTTCGCAGCCCCTGCGCAGCACCCCAAAGTTTTCCACAGTTTTCGTTGATAGCCCTGTGAGTAACCTTGGGGTGAGTGCGCCAACTTGCTGATGAATAAGCGTTTTCCCCCGCGATGCCCCGTTTTGGCACACCCCGCCGTGTGCCGCAAAAACAGGCACCATCTTGTCCACAGAAATTGTTGGCAGCCCTGTGGACAAGCTGTCTGCATCTCTGCCAGGCCGTTGATCTGGCAGCGATTCCTCGCAACGGACACTCAGTAAGCCACCTCAGCAGCTCCATTCATGTGCTGACCTAAGTCACATCCCGGGTGACTACTTTTTAGCTTTGACACTTGCTGACGCATTCCTGAGCGAAGTTCCGCTAGATTCCCTCGATTGGCCTTCCGCCGCGAAGCGCACACGCATTCAAACCTTGGAGTTCCCCGCAGTGATCCGCATGTCCCACCTGATCCGCACGCTGTGCGTGACCGCATTCGCTTCCGTGGCTGTCAGCACCGTGCTGCCCACGCTCACCCACGCGGCCGGCGAATCCGGCGCGACGTCGCAGTCGGCGGCGTTGCCGGCCGGCGCGGTCGCCGTCGTCAACGGCGTGGCCATTCCTCAGTCCGCGCTCGACGACACCGTCCGCAAAGTCACCGCCAACGGCGCACCCGACGCGCCGCAACTGCGCGCAGCGCTGCGCGACGGTCTGATCGCCCGCGAACTGCTGCGTCAGCAAGCCGTCCACGACCACTTCGACAAGCGTCCCGAAGTCGCCCAGGTGCCAGAGGCTGAGAAGACCGACATGGCGATCCGCGCGTGGCTCGAAGCGAACGTGCGCGCCGCCGATCCGACCGAGCGCCAGATCAAGGCGCGGTACACCACCGTGAACGCCGAACTCGGCCAGTACGAGTTCAAGCCGCAACTGATCGTCGTTGCCGATCAGGCCGCAGCGCAAAACGCGATCGCGCAATTGAAGGCAGGGCAGACGTTCGACGCCGTGGCGAAGCAGGTCAGCCTGGCGCCGTCGAAGGCGAACGGCGGCCAGATGCCGTGGGTGAGCTTCAAGACGCCCGTGGTCGACGGCAAGACGCGCGGCGTGCCGACGGACGTCGCGCAAGCCCTCGCGCAGTTGCAGGTGGGCGGCGTCGCGCCGCAGCCGGTCAAGTCGGACGACGCGTGGGTCGTCGTCAAGCTGCAGGACAAGCGTCCGATGAAGGTGCAGAGCTACGCCGAAGTGAAGGACGAAATCCGTCGTCAACTGAAGGCCGAAGCGCTGGACGCCGCTGTGAACCAGCGCGTGCAGTCGCTCGCGAGCCGCGCGACCATCGTGCGTTAAAACCTTTGCGCGAAGCCGCGTGCTTTGCGGCCATATTCGCGGCCAACTTCGCATGCCGAATTTCGTATTCCAAAATTCGCAGTCGATAAAAAAAGCCGGACGGCGCGCCATACGCCGTCCGGCTTTTTCGTTGCGGCCCGCGCGCCGAAGCGCACCAACTTTCGCCTAGCCGCGCACCTTGAACACGCTCACGAGTTCCGCGAGCGTCGCGGCCTGTTCGGACAAAGCGGCGGCGGCGCGCTCGGCGTCGCCGACCAGCACGGCATTTTGCTGCGTGGCCTCGCCGATCTGCGAGACCGCGATGTTCACCTGCTCGATGCCGCCCGACTGTTCGCGCGAGGCTACGCTGATCTCGGCGATGATCGAGCGCACCTCTTCCACGCGCGTGACGATCGCGCGCATCGTCGTGCTCGCTTCGCCCGCGATACGGTAGCCGGTATCGACGGTCGAGGTCGATTCGGTGATCAGTTCCGCGATCTCCTTGGCCGCTGCCGCGCTGCGCTGCGCGAGCGCGCGCACCTCGCTCGCCACCACGGCGAAGCCCTTGCCGTGCTCGCCCGCGCGCGCCGCTTCCACGGCGGCGTTGAGCGCGAGGATGTTGGTCTGGAACGCGATGCCGTCGATCACGCTCGTGATGTCGCCGATCTTCTGCGAGGCGCGGCTGATGTCCTGCATCGTCGCCACCACGCGTTCGACGGCGCGGCCGCCTTCGAGCGCGGCCTCGGCGGCGCCCGTCACCACGGTGTTGGCGCGTTGTGCGTGGTCGGCGTTCTGCTGCACGGTCGAGGTGATCTCTTCCATGCTCGCGGCCGTTTCTTCGAGGCTGCTCGCCTGACTCGCGATCCGTTCGGCGATCTCGCCGCTGCCCTGGGCGATGCGCGAGGTGCCGTCGCTCATTTGCGCGCTCGCGCTGCGCACCTGCGAGACGATCTGCGCGAGCCCCACGCCGATGCCGTCGATCGCGCGCGTGAGGCGGCCGATTTCGTCGGCGCCCTGGTTCTGCGCGTCGTCGAGCGAGGGGGATGATACGGATGATGCTTGCATCGACTGCGCGCCGCGCGGATCGAGCGACGCGCCGATGCGCACCGTGAGGTCGCCCGCCGCGAGCCGGCCGGCGGCGTGCGCGGCGGCGTCGAGCGGCTGGCTCACCATGCGGCGCGCGGCGTAGATCGAAAGCGCGGCGAACAGCACCACGAGCACGAAGCCGATCGCGGCGAAGCGGTTACGCGTGGCGTTCACTTCGGCCATGATCTCGTCGCGCGGCACCACGCCGCCCACGAGCCATTGCCATTGCGGCGCGCTCACGAACGAGACCAGTTTCGCGCGTGAGTCGCGCTCGCCGAGCGAGGCGTCCGCGCCCGTGAACTCGAAGGTGCCTTCGCCGGCTTCGAGCATGCGCGTGTAGGGCGCGTTGGCGTCGTCGTAATGCTTGCCCGCGTCGGCCGGATGGACGATGAAATTGCCGCGCGTGGCGCCGTTCGACGCATCCAGCACGAAGTAATAGCCGGTCTGGCCGAGCTTGAGCTTGCCGATTTCCGACTTGATCGCGTCGATCTGCTTGTCGACGTCGACGCCCACGAACAGCGCGCCGATCACCTTGCCGCCGGCGTCCGTGATCGGCCGGTATTCGGTGATGTATTGCTTGCCGAACAGTTGCGCGAGGCCCGCGTAGCTGCGTCCGCCGACGATCGGCTCGTAAGCCGGACCCTTGCGGTCGAGCAGCGTGCCGATCGCGCGCGAGCCGTCCTGCTTCTTGAGCGAGGTCGTCACGCGCACGAAGTCGTCGCCGCTGCGCGCGAACACGGTCGCGATGGCGCCGCTGCGTGCGAGGAATTGATCGGGGATCGAGAAGTCGAGATTCAGCACGTGGTCGCCGACCTTGAAGGTCGGCGTGGCCTTGCCGTTGATGTCGACGGTCTGCGCGGGATCGAGCGCGAACTCGCCGGGCAGGAAGCTCGCGAAGAGCGACATCGAGCGGTCGACTTCGGCGTCGAGTGCGCTGTCGATGAGGGCGATCGTCGAGGCGACCGAATGGTCTTTCTCGGCGATGCGCGCGCGCACCTGGTCGCCGACCTGGTTGGCGGCGCTGTTCGTGAGCGCCCATGTGAAGGCCGCGAAGATCGCGGCGACGAGCACGCACGAAAGTAGCGCGAGCCGCACGCCGACGCTCGTGCGTCGCTGGACGGATGGAATCATTGAAGCGGTTCCTGAAAAGAATAATGCGGAGGGACCGGGCGCTTTCGAAGCGCTGGCAAACGATTTACGGCCAGCTTCGTGAATCCTTGAGGGGTACGCGAAAAAATGTGCGGCGATGCAACGAAACGCGCGGCACAGACAAGAAAATCCGCGATACATCGCGATTTTTGCGTTATATCTTCGGATGAATATCGCTCGCGGCGCGCGTGCGCACGATGCATCAACCGCAATAATTGCGCGTTAGCCACGCGTTAGCAGCATGCACTCAATACTTCGCACACGAAAATAATGCATTCCGATCCGCGCAATAAATGGGAATGCACGGCGCAACAAAAAAAGCGCGCGACGGCGGTGACCGTCGCGCGCTCAGTTTGAACAATGTGTTTGAAAAAGGATCGTGCGCTGAGGCGGGCGCTTTAGCGTTTGTCGCGCCAGGTGCGCAGCAGCAGCGCATTGGTCACGACGCTCACGCTGGAGAACGCCATCGCCGCGCCTGCGAGCATCGGATTGAGCAGCCCGAAAGCGGCGAGCGGAATCCCGATCAGGTTGTAGACGAAGGCCCAGAACAGGTTCTGCTGGATCTTGCGCCACGTGCGCCGCGAGATGTCGATCGCCGCGGCGACGAGCGCCGGGTCGCCGCGCATCAGCGTGATGCCGGCGGCGTTCATCGCCACGTCGGTGCCGGTGGCCATGGCGATGCCGATGTCGGCGGCGGCCAGCGCGGGCGCATCGTTGATGCCGTCGCCGACCATCGCGACGATCGCGCCGCTGCGAATCTTGAGGTCGCGGATCGTGCGCGCCTTGTCGTCGGGCAGGACCTGCGCGTGGACTTCGTCGATGCCCAGTTCGGCGGCCACGGCATGAGCGCTGCCCGCGTTGTCGCCGGTCACGAGCACGCTGCGGATGCCCATCGACTTCAGACGCGCGATGGCGTCGCGCGCGGTCGGCTTCACGGTGTCGCCGAATGCGAGCAGGGCGAGCACGGTGTCGGGTTTTGCGTTGGTTTTCGCGTTTGGCTCTGCGCCGGACTGCGTCCCGATCAACCACGAAATCGTGTTGCCTTCGGCTTCCAGCGCCGTGGCGCGCGCCGCGAGCGCGGACGGCACGTCGAGCGCGAGTTCCGCGACCCAGCGCGCGCTGCCGATGGCGAGCTGCCAGCCTTCGACCTGCGCCTGCACGCCGCGTCCGGGCACCGCGCGCGCGTCGGCGGCGGCGGGCAGCGGCGCGCCCTGCGAGGCGTCGTCGTAGGCCTTCACCACGGCCTTCGCAAGCGGATGATCGCTGTGCTGCTGCACGGCGGCGGCGAGCGCGAGCGTCTTGTTGCGCACGAAGCCGCCGGCGGGCTCGAACGCCGTCAGCGAGGGCTGACCGAGCGTGAGCGTGCCGGTCTTGTCGAAGGCGACCACGCCGACGTTGTGCGCCGTTTCGAGCGCTTCAGCGTCCTTGATCAGCACGCCGTGACGCGCGGCCACGCCGGTGCCCGCCATGATCGCGGCGGGCGTGGCGAGCCCGAGCGCGCACGGACAGGCGATCACCAGCACGGCGACCGCGTTGAGAATCGCGGTTTCGGCGGACGCGCCCGCGAGCAGCCAGCCGCCCAGCGTGATCGCGGCGATCACGAGGATCGCGGGCACGAACACGGCGCTTACGCGGTCGACGAGACGCTGGATCGGCGCCTTTTCCGCCTGCGCGCTTTCAACGAGACGGATGATGCGCGCGAGCGTGGTTTCCGCGCCGATTTTCGTCGTGCGCACCGCGATCAGCCCTTCGCCGTTGATCGAACCGGCGGTGACGGGCTCGCCGGGCTCCTTCGGCACCGGCAGGCTTTCGCCGGTGATCAGCGATTCGTCGACATGACTGCGGCCCTCGAGCACGACGCCGTCGGTCGGCAGGCGCTCGCCCGGCCGCACGACCACGATCGCGCCCACGCGCACCTGCGCGAGCGGTACGTCGCGCTCCGCGCCGTTCTCGCGCAGACGCGCGCGTTCGGGGCGCAGCGCGTTGAGGGCGCGGATCGCGTCGGTGGTCTGGCGCTTGGCGCGCGCTTCGAGCCACTTGCCGAAGCGCACCAGCGTGATCACGACCGCCGAGGCTTCGAAATAGAGATGCGCGGTGTCGCCCGGATGCGCGAGCATCGCGTAGACGCTGACGCCCCACGCGGCCGAAGTGCCGAGCGCGACCAGCAGATCCATGTTGCCCGCGCCCGCGCGCACGGCCTTCCAGGCGGCGCGATAGAAGCGCGCGCCAAAGCCGAACTGGACGATCGACGCGAGCACGAGCTGGGCGGCGGCGGGCAGCATCCAGTGCAGGCCGAGCCAGTGGCCGAACATCGGCACGACGAGCGGGGCGGTGAGCACGGCGGCGATCAGCACGGCGCGCAGTTCGCGGCGCGCGGCGTCTTCGGCGGCCGCGGCGCGTGACGGCGCGCCGCCGTGGGCGGCCGAATCCGTGGCGGCGTGAGCCGCGGACCCGGCGGGCGCGTCCTTGACGATCGGCGTGGCCTCGTAGCCGGCCTTTTTCACGACGGCGACGAGTTGATCGCTCATCTGGCCCGAAAGCGGCCCGTTCAGCGTGACGGCGGCTTCCTCGGTCGCCAGATTCACGCTGACGCTCGCCACGCCCGGCACTTTCGCCAACACTTTCTCGACGCGGTTCGAACAGGCGGCGCAGGTCATGCCGCCGATGGCGAAATGCGCGATTGCCGGGGAATCGGCGCCGTTATCGGCCGATGCGAGATTTTCGTCGACAATAGGCGCGGCTTCGTAGCCGGCTTTTTCGACGGCGGCCACGAGGCGATCGACGAAGGCCGAGGCGGCAACCTGAGCGCCTTCGGCGTCGGCATTGGCTTCGACGGTGGCTTTTTCCGTCGCGAGATTCACCGACGCGCGTGTGACGCCCGGCACTTTCGCGAGCGCTTTTTCCACGCGCATCGCGCACGAGGCGCAGGTCATGCCGTGAATTTCAAGCTCGGCGACGCGGCTGGCGGCGGCGCTGTCGGCAACGAGAGGTTCGTTCATGATGTTGGGGCGCGAACGTGAACGCGCGCAATGACGATTCGACTTCACGCAGTATCTACGTTCCCATGATGGGAAGGTCAAGGGCTCTCTCGATCCCCCTCACGCCGGGTAAAGCAGATTTACTTCCGTCAGACTTTTCACGGCAAGGCGCGGGCGATACGATACCACCCGGCGGCATTGGCACCTTGCTGCGCGCACGAGACCACGGCCCTGGGGGGGCCGCGCGCCGCGTCGGAAGCCGGTCGACGTCACTTCATGGACCGCCCCTGCTTCGCACCTATATAGAAATGAAAAGAAAACGCCGAGAGTTTCCCTTTTTCCGCACCTGCGCCGCGCTGGCGGGGATTGCGCTGATTGCCGGTTGCGCGTCCGCGCCCGCGGGCGTCGCGCCCAGGAGCAATGGCTGGGTCAAGGACGAGGTGTCGGATTCCTACGTGTTCGGCTATCCGCTCGTGCTGATGGACGTCTCGCGTGAAGCCGCCACCGGCAGCGCGCCCGGCCAGGCCGAGACGAACACGCTGCGCCACGCGCAATCGCTGCCGCCCGTCGGCGCCTCCAGCCCGCCCGAGCCGAATCTCGACACGCTGGCCTCGTCCGGCTGGTTCGACGTGAGCCGCGAGCCGGTCATCGTCGCGCTGCCCGACACCCACGGCCGCTATATGGACGCCCGCGCGCTCGACATGTGGACCAATGTGGTCTGGTCGACGGCCGCGCCGCCGAAGGAACGCGTTGCCGGTCAGAAGGCGCAAACGATTGCGTTCGTGCCGGCCGGCTGGCAAGGCACGCTGCCCGCGCGCGTGAAGCGCATCGAAGTGAGCACGCGCTACGTCTGGTTCCTCGCGCGCATCCAGACGCGCGGCGGCGGCGATATCGCGGCGGTGCGCCGCCTGCAACGCGGCATCCGCGTCGCGCCGCTGTCGGCCTGGGACGAACACGGCAAGCGCGGCGCGCAAGCCGATGCGTCCTCGGGCGCGGGCCTGAGCGGCGACCCCGTCGCCACGGGCGCGCCGGGCGCGCAGGTCGCGGCGCTCGACGCCAACGGCTTCTTCACGCGTCTCGCGCAGGCGATCGACGACAACCCGTCGATGCCCGACGATCCGCACGCGATCAAGATTCTCGGTGACATCGGCGTGCACGCGGGCGAGACGGCGCAACTGCCGTCCGGTTCGAAGGACGCCGCGCTCGTCGCGGCCGGTTTCGAGGACGGCCGCGCGCGCGTCGCCACGCCGCCCGCGAATCTGCTGGCGGGCAACGGCTGGCTCTGGATCGGCGACGACGCGGGCAACTACGGCCCCGACTACGCATTGCGCGCCTACGCGGCCTACACCTCGCCGGGTCTGCCGACGAGTCTCGACGAAGTGCGGGCGCGCGTCGCCCAGGACAGCGACGGCCACACGCTCAACGGCGCGAACCGCTACGTGATCCACTTCACCGCGAAGCAACTGCCGCCGGTGCGCGGCTTCTGGTCGATCACGGCCTACACGACCGACGGCGCGCTCGACAGCGACGGCCCGGTGCGCGTCGCGTTCGGCGACCGCAACGGTGCGCGCCGCAACCGCGACGGCTCGCTCGACGTGCACGTGAGCGCCGAGCGTCCGCGCGGCGGCGCCAACTGGGTGCCGGTGCCGAAGGGCGATTTCCGCCTCGTGCTGCGTCTGTACGCACCGAAACCGCAAGCCACCGACGGCTCGTGGCAACCGCCCGCGGTCGAGCGTCAGTGACATCGACGCGTCGATGAAACGCGCATAGAGCGGCGGCGCCATCCTCCCCGGATGTGCGCCGCTGTTTTTTTGTCGGAGCGGATGCCGTGCGCCTGACGGACATGCGCCGCCACCGCGCGCGCCGACGCCAGCAAACCGCTCACCACGCGGGTCGCCGCGCGCGCGGATGTGCCGCCGCGTCATCGCGCGCCGGCTGCGAAGCCCATGACGCCGGGCGTTTTACTGCCGCGCAAAACGGCATCGGGCCTATACTTCCGGCTGTCGGACTTTTCCGACAAAACGCCCCAGTCTTTCACTCTGCGACAACGTACTGTCGCGTCATTGGCCAGCAAGCATGGCAAGCATCAACAAAGCATCGCTGACGACTTCCCTGCAATCGGTACGCGCCGTCGCGCGCGCGCCCCGCACACGACGCATCCTCACGGGCGTCCTGATCTTCCTCGTGGTGTTCGGCCTGCTCGGTTTCTTCGCCGCGCCGCCGCTGATCCGCCACATCGCCGAACAGCAGTTGAGCAAGCAGCTCGACCGCCCCGTCACGATCGGCCGCATCGGGCTCAATCCGTACACGCTGCGGCTCGAAGCCGATCGCGTGCATATCGGCGAGCGCGGCGGTCAGGGCGACTTCTTCGACGTCGAACGACTCGTGGTGAAGCCGTCGTGGTCGTCGCTGTTCCGCCTCGCGCCGATCGTCGACGAAGTGCGGCTCGACTCGCCGCGCGCGACCATCGTGCGGCTCGACGCGCAGCGCTTCAACTTCTCCGATTTGATCGACAAGTTCTCGAAGCCGTCCGACAAGCCGAGCAGCAAGCCCGCCGAGTTCTCCGTCTCGAATATCCGCGTGGAGAACGGCCAGATCACGTTCGACGACCGCCTGCTCAACGAGAAGCGCGTGATCGACCGCTGGACGCTGGGCATTCCGTTCATCGCCACGCTGCCTTCCAAGACCGATATCTTCGTGCAGCCGATGCTGCGCGCGCGCATCGACGGCGCGAGCACGCTCGCCATTGACGGCAAGACCAAGCCGTTCGCCGTTTCGCGCGAGTCGGAAGTCGAACTGCATCTCGCCGATCTCGACGTGCCGAAGCTGCTCACGTACGCGCCGTCGAAGCTGCCGGTCACGCTGAAGAGCGGCAAGCTTTCGACCAATCTGAAGCTCGATTTCGTGATGTCGGGCGAAAAGCCCACGCTGCGCGTCTCGGGCACGACGGACCTGAACGACATCGATGCCAGCGACAACGCGGGCGCGCCGCTGCTCAACGCGCGCAGCCTGCACGTGGCGGCGAATTCGCTCGAACCGTTCAGCAACAGCTATCGCTTCGACCAGATCAGGATCGATGCGCCGACGGTCTGGGTCGCGCGCGACAAGGCCGGCGTGCTGAGCTTCGAAAAGCTCGCCAACGCGCCTGCCGCGAAGGCCGAAGCTGCCGCCGCCGCGAGCGGCGCGTCGGCGGGCGTCGCGGCGATGCCGCCGGTTGCGGCGTCGGCGTCGGCGGCGTCCGGCGCACAGGCTACCGCGAGCACTCCGGCCGCGCCCGCCGAAAAAGCGCCGCCGCTCGACCTCTCGATTCGCCAGTTCGCACTCACGGGCGGCACGGTGCATGTGCACGACGAGGCCGCCGCGCGGCCCGTGCAACTGGACCTGAACAACCTCACGGCGACGCTTGCCAACTTCTCGTCGACGGCGAAGCAGCCCGCCGCCTACACGCTCGCGTTCGCCGCGCCCGAAGGCGGCACGGCGCAGGTCTCGGGCAACTTCGGCATGGCCGCGCAAAGCGCCGACGCGAAGATCGCGCTCAACGCGCTCGCGCTGCCGGCGCTGCAGCCTTATATCGACAACGTCACGGCCGCGCAGATCGTCGACGGCAAG
Organism: Paraburkholderia tropica; assembly: GCF_900109265.1. Taxonomy (GTDB): domain Bacteria; phylum Pseudomonadota; class Gammaproteobacteria; order Burkholderiales; family Burkholderiaceae; genus Paraburkholderia; species Paraburkholderia tropica. The sequence goes on along the minus strand of NZ_FNZM01000001.1, from coordinate 35,354 downwards.
CTGAGCCTCGATGCGCTCGTCAACGCGAACTGGGCGAAGCAGCCCGCCGCCGTGACGGTCGGCGCGAGCACGCTGACGCTCGACGCCCTGAAGGTCGCCGCGCGCGGCGCGAAGGCGCCCGCGCTCGCGCTCGCGAAGGGCACCGTGCAGCTGACCCAGGTCGATCTGGCGGCGCGCACGGCGCAGGTCGCCTCGGTGGACACCACGGGTCTGGCCGTCAACGCCGAGCGCCTGAAGAACGGCAAGATCGATCTGATGGAGCTGGCGGCCACGCATGAAGCCGCGCCGCAGCGCACGGCGATTCACGCGGCGCAGAAGTCGGTGCAGGAAGGCCCGACGTGGCGCTTCAAGATCGACGCGGTGAGCGTGAACGACGGCTCGGTCAACTTCACCGACAGCACCACGCCGCGCCCCGTGAAGCTCTCGATCGCGCCGCTCGACCTCAAGGTCCAGCAGATCAGCGACGACATGAAACACGCGCTGCCGATCGAGTTGAAGGCGACCGTCAACAAGAAGGGCACGCTCGCGCTCGACGGCAACGTGAATCCCACGCCGCTGAAAGCGCAGTTGAAGATCGACGCGAACCGGCTCGATGCCGCCGCGTTCGAGCCGTATTTCGGCAACCAGCTGAACGCGGTGATCGCGAGCGCGCTGCTCAACATGAAGGGGCAGTTGTCGGTCGAGCAGGGCAAGGCGATGCGGGCGAACTATCGCGGCGACGCGGCGCTCGTGGACGTGCGCATGCTCGACAAGGCGACCTCGGACCCGTTCGCGGGCTGGCGCTCGCTCGCGCTCACGAACCTCAAGGCGAATTACGACGAGGCGCGCGGCACCGACGTCGACGCGAGCCGCGTGACCTTCGCGGGCTTCTACGGGCGCGTCCTGCTCGACTCGCAGGGCAAGCTGAACCTCAAGGACGTGGTGGCGCACGAGAGCGGTCAGGCGCAGTCGCTCACGCGCGACACCGGCGCCGCGCAGCGCGGCGGCCGCGAGCCGGTGCCGCTCACGCCGCAGGCCGCAAGCGAACCCGCAGCCGCGCCGGTGCAGACGGCTTCGGCGCCTGCCGCCGCGTCGGGCGCGGGCGCGACCGTGACGGCCGCGCAGCCGCCGAAGAATCCGGTGCGCCTGCACTTCGGCCAGCTCGTGCTGCAAAACGGCCGCGTGAACTACACCGACAACTTCATCAAGCCGAACTACACCGCCGACCTCGTGCAGATCCAGGGGACCGTGGGCGCGTTCGGCACCGAGTCGACCACGCCCGCGCCCGTCGATGTCTCGGCGAAGCTCGCGGCCAACGGCCCGATCACGATCAAGGGTACGGTGAATCCGCTGATCGCCAAGCCGTCGCTCGATCTCACCGCGAGCGCGCACGACATCGAACTGACCAATCTCACGCCGTACTCCGCGAAGTACGCGGGCTATCCGATCACGAAGGGCAAGCTCAACGTCGACCTGCACTATCAGCTCGCCGACGATCAGCTCACGGCGAACAACCACATCTTCATCGACCAGTTGACGTTCGGCGATCACGTCGACAACGACACGGCGACGAAGCTGCCGGTGCGCCTCGCGATCTCGCTGCTGAAGAACCGTCGCGGCGAAATCGACGTGAACATTCCGGTGTCGGGTTCGCTCTCGAATCCGGAGTTCAGCATTGGCGGGCTGATCTGGAAAGCGGTGCTGAACCTGATCGCAAAGGCCGTGACCGCGCCGTTCTCGCTGCTCGCGAATGCGTTCGGCGGCAGCGGCGAAGAACTCGGTTATGTGGAATTCGCGCCGGGCACGGCGACGCTCACCGACGCCGATACGAAGAAGCTCGACACCATCGCCAAGGCGCTCGACGACAAGCCGTCGATCAAGATCGATCTGATCGGCCGCGTCGATCCGGCCGTGGATACGCCTGCGCTGCGCGAGCAATACGTGGATCGTCTCGTGCGTCAGCAGAAGGTGAAGGACACCGTGGGCAACGGCGAAAGCGTGGACACCTCGGCAGTGAAGGTCGATCCGAAGGAGTACAACAAGTATCTCGAGAAGGCCTATAAGTCGGGCGACTTCAAGAAGCCGCGCAACATGATCGGCCTGACCAAGAGCTTGCCCGAGGACGACATGAAGCAGGCGCTCGCCGAACACGCGCCCGTGGACGACGCGACGCTGCGCGATCTGGCGCAGCGGCGCGCGCAGGCGGTGCAGCAGTATTTCGAGGGCAAGGTGGATCCGAGCCGCGTGTTCGTGGTGGCGCCCAAGCTCGATGCCAAGGGTATCGACGACAAGGGCGCGACGACGCGGGTGGATTTCGGCCTGAAGTAAGCGGCTGACGATGCAAAAAAGGCGCGCCCTTGTGAGGCGCGCTTTTTTATTCCTGTGCGTGCAATGGGCCGGGTTTGCGCCATTGCAGCAATACACCACGTCACTGCATTTCGAACCTTCACGGGCTTCCCGCCACCTTGCCGCGAATGCGTCCCAACACTCGCTCAAATTCGAACCACGGCCATTCGATCGAATCGAGCGAACTCTTGATGCACACGCCCAGTTCCGTATCGCCTTCCATCACGAGACGGCGGCTGAAAAAAAGCGTATCGGCATCTTCTTTACGGCGCATGAGCGCGAAAAAATCGCGCGCAACGGCGCTAATGACGAGATCGGGTTGCCCGGACGAGCGCAACGCATGAAAGGCGTTCGCCCGAAACATGAAATCGAGCACGAGGCCCGCATCTTTCACGTCGATGCGCAGCGCGCGCCCCTCGATCGACGATTTCAGATCGCCGGGAAGATGGGGGCGAAGTGCGAGATTCAGCGCTCTGGCGAACAGTATCGTGCCGGGATACGCGGGTAACAGCGACAGCATGCGCTTGACGGGCGACGGAATGCGATGAAACAGTTCATTCATTTCAGGTCCTCTGCACGGCATCCATTCAGGATCGAACGAATTCGAAGCCGGGTTTCGAATGCCAATAGCCATTGCACGGCGCGGCGGGCATCAAGGGGAGCATGTGCGCCAAGGCATCCGCGGATTCGGACGGCTCGCGAATGACGCGGTGAAAGAGCGACACAAGTTCTTCGGTGTGATGCTGCTGCGGGCTGATGCGCACGATATCGACGCCCATGTTTTTCATCGTGCCGATTTCGTCGATCAGCGTGTAGATATGCGCGGTCTGCGTGGAGATGCCGTTGAGCACGAAAAGCGGCTGCAATTCGCGCGTTTCCAGCAGCATGCCGTCGGCATAGTCTTTGCACACATACTGGCAATTGTCTTTGGGGAAATTGCGGTTGCGTGCGCTGAAACAGCGTGCGGAATACGCCAGCGGCAAACGTCCATAAGCCAGCACCTCGGTTTGCATGCCGGCCGGTCGCGCATGCTGCAACGCGCGCAAATCGAACTGATGCATTTCGTGCGGCGCCACCCAGCGTTTTGCACCTGCCTCCGCGAAGATGTCGAGTGTCGGCGGATTGAAAATATTCAGCGATGCGCCTGCAACGAAGGGCTTTCCTCGCGTACGCTGCACGGCGCCCACGTCGTTGGCCTCGACGCCGTAGCAGCCGTTATCCGCGATGTCCGCAAGCACGCGCATGTCCTTGCCGGATTCCAGCAAGGTTTGCGTGCTCAGTACGACTTCCTTGCCCGCATCGGTTAAGCGTGCGGCAACGTCCATCCAGTCCGAAAACCGCATTTCGTGGCGGCGCGAACACACCACTTCGCCGAGGTAGACAATATCGACCGGCAGGGTCGCCACGCGCTCGTAGAACGCGAGCAATGTCGTGCGCGGCCAATAATATTGAACGGGTCCAAGCGAGATCTTCAAGATTGACGCTCCGTGCGATGCGCGTGGCAATGACTCATTTCCAGGGGCGATGCAGTGCGCCCAAAGTCTGCTGATGTCCTTCGGAAAGCCGCGAAAGATCCGTCTGCCAGTCGGGTTGAACGCGAAAGCGCAGCGGGTCGCGCAAACACTGGTCGATCGCTTCGCGCCAGACACGCGTGACTTGTTCGACATACGCCGAACTGCGTTGCCGTCCTTCTATTTTCACCGCGCGTACGCCCATCTCGATCAGCTTCGGCAGCAGTTCGAGCGTGTTCAGGCTGGTCGGTTCTTCGATCGCGTAATACGCTTCGCCTTCGACCACGAAACGTCCTTTGCACAGCGTCGGATAGCCGCTCTTTTCATTGACGTCGTAGCGGTCGATCAGCAGACCGTTGAGCCGCGATTCGAGTCCCGCCGCCGTCTGCAACCAGCGCACGGCTTTCGCGGGCGAACACACGCCGTTCAGATTCGGCGATTCGCCGGTCACATACGACGACAGCGCACAACGGCCTTCCGCCATCACGCACAGACTGCCGAAACCGAATACCTCGATTTCGACCGGCGTTTCGCCGATCAACTGCTCGACTTGCGACAGCGACAGCACGCGCGGCAAGACCGCGCGCGCAATGCCGAATTGCTCGTGATAGAAGTTGACCGCCTGATGATTGGTCGCCGATCCCTGCACCGATAAATGCAATCGCAACCCCGGGTGATGTCGCGAGGCGTAACGCATGAGACCGGGGTCGGCGAGAATCACGGCATCGACGCCGAGATCCGCGGCGGCATCCACGGCGCTGTGCCAGTTCGCGATCGAGTCCGGTTGCGGATAGGTGTTGAGCGCGAGAAAGACCTTGCGCTTGAGCGCATGCGCGTAGCGAATGCCGGTTTCTATCGCTTCGCGCGTGAAATTCAGCCCGGAAAAGTTGCGTGCGTTTGTCGCATCACGAAAGCCGAGATAGACACAGTCGGCGCCATTGTCGACCGCGATCTTCAGTGCGGGAAGATTGCCGGCGGGGCAGACCAGTTCGATCGGCGACGGGTCCGGTTGAGCGTCTTTGGGGAAATGCATTTTCGACTTCACTCAAGGCAAAAGCAGTCGTGAATTCAGTGCGGTGCGTCACGTCGACACTTGATTTCCAGTGGCAACGAGCGGCGCCGCGTAATCGACGAATGCTTTTATGGAGTTGGGTTGAAAATGAATATAGGCAACTACGGCACGAAGGGAAATTACCGTTTTGATATCGATGAAAAGACAAAACGGTATAGATATACCGCGATTTCTGACCTCACTTCGCTTCGCTTCACGCCGCGCGTTTCCCGAACGCATGTTTCTCGATCACGCGCGCGAGCGTGTCGAACGCTGGCTCGATGTGCTCGTGCGGCACGCATGCGTAACCGGTTAGCAATCCTTTGCGTTGCTGCTTGCCGAGATAATACGAAGCAAGCGGCCGCACGATCACGCCCGCGTCATAGGCCGCCGCCGTCACCACGCGGTCGTCGCAATGATCCGGCAGTCTGAGCACGAAATGCAGACCGGCTTCGTCGCCCATCACGGGCAGCGCGTCGCCGAAATGCCGCGTCACGGCATCGATCAACAATTGCCGACGCTCGCCGTAGAGCGTGCGCATGCGGCGTACGTGCGAAGTCAGATAGCCGTCCATGATGAATTCGGCCAGCACGGCCTGCTGCATCAATTGACCTTCGCGATACAGTTCCGCCACACCGGTGCGAAAGGTCGCCGCGAGTCGTTCCGGCACCACCATATAGCCCACGCGCAAACCCGGAAACAGCAGCTTGCCGAGACTGCCCACATAGATCACGCGATCCGATTCGTCGAGCCCCTGCAGCGACGCAAGTGGCCGGCTGCCGTAGCGAAACTCGCTGTCGTAATCGTCTTCGATGATCCAGACCTTGTGCTGGCGCGCGTATTCGAGCAGCGTGCGGCGGCGCGCGAGGCTCATCACCATGCCGAGCGGATACTGATGCGACGGCGTGACGAGCGCCATGCGCGGCGGATGGCGCAGGTCCGATTCGCGCGGATTCAATCCTTCGGCATCCACAGGAATCGGCGCGAGTTTGATGCCCGAGGCCTGCAGCACGCTGCGCGCGCCCCAGTAGCACGGTTCCTCGACCCACGCGCGGTCGCCGTGGTCGGCGAGCAGCCGCACGGCGAGATCGATCGACTGATGAATGCCCGTGGTGATGATGATCTGGTCGGGCGTGCAGCGCACCGAGCGCGCGACGCGCAAATAGTCCGACAAGGCGCGCCGCAAAGGCCGATAGCCGCCGCCCGGCGCGTAGGTGAGCAGATCGTGGCTCGCCGACTTCCAGAGCCGCGATTGCAGGCGGCTCCAGGTGCGCGCGGGAAACTCGGCCACGTCCGGCACGCCGGGCATGAACGCGCCCCATTGCTTGGCGGAGACGCCCGCTTCGTCGATCAGGCGCTGCCCGCGCACCGACATGTCGCCGCGCGGGCACGCCGCCGGTTCGGCATTCGCGGCATTCGCGGCCGACGCGTCGGCGCCGTCCGGCGTGGCCGCGGTCGCGCGCGGGCCGACCGCGGCGGAATCCGGGCGCGTGTCGGCCACATAGGTGCCGCTGCCGGTGGTCGAGAGCACGTAGCCTTCGGCGCTCAACTGGTCGTAGACGTGCAGCACCGTATTGCGCGCGATGCCGAGATCGCCGGCCAGCGTGCGCGAGCTGGGCAGCTTGGTGCCGGGCGCGAGTTTTCCGGTCAGAATGGCCTGCTGCATCAGGCGCAGGAGCTGCCGGTAGACGGGTTCGACGTCGTTTTTGTCAAGCTGCGCGGCCAGCCAGTCGGACAAGATGACCATGACCAAGTGGTTCCATCAGGAATAATGAAATGGCTCCATTGGATAGAGCCGGGACAGACTATAGTAATCCGCACGTCAGATCTGGTTAATGCAAGCGACAGAATTTATTTAATCGCGCCGGATCGGCGGTTCGCGGCAATACGGGCTCGCGGCAATACGGGAATAGAGACAGGAGACTGGGCGATGAAGCACTCGGACGTGATCGTCAGCTTTCGCGGCGTGCGCAAGACCTACGACGGCGAAACGCTGGTCGTGAAGCAACTCGATCTGGACATCTATCAGGGCGAGTTCCTGACGCTGCTGGGGCCGTCCGGCTCGGGCAAGACCACGTGCCTGATGATGCTCGCCGGCTTCGAGTTTCCCACCGGCGGCGAGATCCGTCTCGAAGGCAAGCTGCTCAACAACGTGCCGCCGCACAAGCGCGACATCGGCATGGTGTTTCAGAACTACGCGCTGTTCCCGCACATGACGGTCGAGCAGAACGTGGCGTATCCGCTGGGCGTGCGCAAGGTGCCCGCCGGCGAGCGCGCCGCGCGCGTGAACGATGCGCTCAAGATGGTGCGCATGGAAAGCTTCGCGAAGCGTTACCCGGCGCAATTGTCGGGCGGTCAGCAGCAGCGTATCGCGCTGGCGCGCGCGCTGGTGTTCCAGCCCAAGCTCGTGCTGATGGACGAACCGCTCGGCGCGCTCGACAAGCAACTGCGAGAACATATGCAGTACGAACTGAAGTCGCTGCACGAGAAGCTTGGCGTCACTTTCGTCTACGTCACGCACGATCAGGGCGAGGCGCTCACGATGTCGGACCGCGTCGCGGTGTTCGACAAAGGCATCGTGCAGCAGCTCGACAGCGTCGACCGCCTGTACGAGTCGCCGTGCAACGAGTTCGTCGCGAACTTCATCGGCGACAGCAATCGCCTGCGCGGCAAGATCGCCTCCGTCGAAGGCGAGTTCTGCGAAATCCATCTGGCCGACGGCACGCGTCTCAAGGGCCGCAACGTTGCGGGCGCGCAGGCGGGCGCCGACGCCATCGCGTGCATCCGTCCCGAGCGCATGAAGCTCGCCGCGAACGGCTTGTCGAATGGCGCGCTGAACGGTGCGAACGCCATCGCGGGCGAGGCCCGCAGTCTGATCTATTACGGCGACCACGTGCGCATGCGCTGCGGTCTGCCCCAGCAGGACGAGTGCTTCGTGAAGGTGCCGCTCGGCACCGCGGCGCTCGCCGGTTTCGCGCCCGGTCAGCCGGTCGCGCTCGAGTTTGCGCCCGAACATCTGCGCGTGTTCGCGTGAAGACGACCGGGCCACGCCTTGCGTGCTGAAGGGCCCGGCAAGACAACCACCAAGGAGAAGGGACTCACCATGAAGAAGATCGGCAACATGCGCGTTGCGGCGGTCGCGGCCACGCTCGCACTCTCGTTCGGCGCGGCGCACGCGGCGGAACTCACGGTCGTGAACTTCGGCGGCGCGAATGGCAACGCGCAGAAGGCGGCCTTCAACGAGCCGTACCAGGCGCAATCGGGTACCAAGATCACCACCGTCGAGTACAACGGCGAGCAGGCCAAGGTCAAGGCGATGGTCGAGGCGAAGCACGTCAACTGGGACGTGGTGGAAGTCGAAACGGGCGACATCGCGCGCGGCTGCGACGAAGGCCTGTACGAAAAGCTCGACTGGTCCAAGCTCGGCAACAAGAGCGACTTCATCAAGGCCGCGCAGCAGCCGTGCGGCGCGGGCTTCTTCGTGTGGTCGACGGCGCTCGCCTATAACGCCGACAAGCTCAAGACCGCGCCCACGAGCTGGGCCGACTTCTGGGACACGAAGAAATTCCCGGGCAAGCGCGGCATGCGCAAGGGCGCGCAGTACAACCTCGAATTCGCACTGATGGCCGACGGCGTCGCGCCGCAGGACGTCTACAAGGTGCTCTCGACGAAGGCGGGTCAGGACCGCGCGTTCAAGAAGCTCGACGAACTGAAGCCGAACATCCAGTGGTGGGAAGCGGGCGCACAGCCGCCGCAGTTCCTCGTGGCCGGCGACGTGGTGATGTCCACGGCCTTCAACGGCCGCATCGACGCCGCGCAGCGCGAAGGCAAGAACCTCAAGGTCGTCTGGAACGGCAGCATCTACGATCTGGACTACTGGGCGATTCCGAAGGGCTCGCCGAACAAGGACGCCGCGCTCAAGTACATCGCCTATACGCTCTCGCCGAAGCCGCAGCAGGAGTACGCGAAGCACATCGCCTACGGTCCGGTGAACCAGAACGCCATCAAGGCGCTCGACGAGAAGACGCTGGAAAACCTGCCGAACTCGCCGGCCAACGGCAAGAACGCGGTGCAGCAGAACCTCACGTTCTGGACCGACCACGGCGACGAACTGGAGCAGCGCTTCGCATCGTGGGCCGCGAAGTAAGCGCCTGAATCAACGCATGAACCGTTGAAGTATCCGTTGCGCGGCGCGCCTCGTTTTTCGCGGGGCGCGCCGCGCGGCAACGGAGGCAGTGCAGGAGACTTGATGTGACAACGATGACGACCGCGACCCAAGTCGCCGACAACGCAGGCGAATCGAGCGCGCGCCTCAAGCGCGAGCTGCGCCTCGCGCAGGCGAAGAAACGCACGATGGCGCTGCTGCTGATCGCGCCGCTGGCGATCTTTCTGGTGCTGATTTTCGTCGTGCCGATCGCGGCGCTGCTCACGCGCGCCGTGCAGAATCCCGAAGTGGCCACCGCGTTGCCGCACACGGTCGCGGCGCTGCACGGCTGGGATCGCAAGAGCGCGCCGCCCGACGCGGCGTATGCCGCGCTCGCGCAGGACCTCACCGCGGTGCAGGACGGCGACGCCATGGGCGCGCTCGCGCGCCGCCTGAACGTGGAAATCGCGGGCTACCGCTCGCTCGTCGCCAAGACCGCGCGCGCCATGCCGCTCGCCGACGACGACGGCAAGCCGCTCACACTCACGCCCGCACAGACGCGCGCCAAAATCGTCGAACTCGACGACCGCTGGAACGACGTCGCGTACTGGCAAGCCATCGCGAAGAACAGCGGCCGCTATTCGCCGTTCTATCTGCTCGCGTCGCTCGATCACAAGCAGGACGCATTCGGCAGCATCGTGGCCGCCGATCCCGAGCAGCAGATCTATCTCGCCGTCTTCGGCCGCACCTTCGTGATCAGCGTGTTCGTCACGTTGTTCGCGCTCGCGCTCGGCTATCCGCTCGCCTACTGGATCTCGACGCTCTCCGAGCGCCGCGCGAATCTCGTGATGATCCTCGTGCTGATTCCGTTCTGGACGTCGATTCTCGTGCGCGTGGCCGCGTGGATCGTGATCCTGCAAAGCGAAGGGCTCGTAAACAAGGCGCTGATCGGCACCGGCATCATTTCGTCGCCGCTCGCGCTGCTGTTCAACCGCGTGGGCGTCTATATCTCGATGACGCACATTCTGCTGCCCTTCATGGTGCTGCCGCTCTACAGCGTGATGAAATCGATTCCGCCGACGTTTCAGCGTGCGGCCGTCTCGCTCGGCAGCCATCCGTTCGCGGCCTTCTGGCGCGTGTACGTGCCGCAGACCTATCCGGGCATCGGCGCGGGCGTGCTGCTCGTCTTCATCCTCTCGATCGGCTACTACATCACGCCCGCGCTGCTCGGCGGTCCGGCCGACCAGATGGTGAGCTACTACGTGGCGTACTTCACGAACGTGTCGATCAACTGGGGCATGGCGTGCTCGCTCGGCGCGCTGCTGCTCGCCGCCACGACCGTGCTGTACTTCGTCTACGTGCGCTTCACGCGCACGAACCTGAGCCTCGGCTAACGGAGGCCACGTCATGAAATTCGCGAAACCGCTGTTTGCGCCGCATACCTCGGGCATCGAACGCATCTGGTACTTCACGTTGCGCGGCCTTGCCGTGCTCACGCTGCTGTATCTGATCCTGCCCGTGCTGGCGATCGTGCCGCTGTCGTTCTCGTCGAGCACGTTTCTCGTCTATCCGATTCCGGGCTGGTCGCTGCGCTGGTACGAAAACCTCGTGATGTCCGACGAGTGGCGCATGGCCGCGAAGAACAGCTTCATCGTCGGGCCGCTCGCGACGGTGGTGGCCACGGTGCTCGGCACGCTCGCGGCCATCGGTCTGAACAAGGCTGATTTCCGCGGCAAGTCGCTGCTGATGGCGATCCTCATTTCGCCGATGATCGTGCCCGTGGTGGTGGTGGGCGTGGGCATGTATCTGTTCTTCGCGCCGCTCGGCCTCGCCAACACGTATATCGGGCTGATTCTCGCGCACGCGTCGCTGGGCGTGCCCTTCGTGGTGACGACGGTGTCGGCGACGCTCGCGGGCTTCAATCACAATCTCGTGCGCGCGAGTCTCTCGCTGGGCGCGAATCCGGTCACGACCTTCTTCCGCATCACGCTGCCCGTGATCGCGCCGGGTGTGATTTCGGGTGCGCTGTTCGCGTTCGCGACGTCGTTCGACGAAGTGGTCGTCACGCTGTTCCTCGCGGGCGCCGATCAAACGACGCTGCCGCGCCAGATGTTCACCGGCATCCGCGAAAACATCAGTCCGACGATTGCCGCGCTCGCGACGATCCTGATCGTGTTTTCGACCTGTCTGCTGCTGGCGCTCGAATGGCTGCGCGGCAGGAATGCGGCGCGTGCGATCAAGGCCTGAAGTCCTTCGGCTCAAATGAAAAAGCGGCGCATCTGCGCCGCTTTTTTCTTGTCCACTCGTTGTGTTTAAACCGCGACGCTCGCGGGCACGCGCCGCTTCACCCAGCGCGTCGCCTCGTCATAGGCGTTCGCCAGTTGCAGCACGGAAAAGTCCGCGCGCGGCTTGCCGATCAGTTGCAGACCCATCGGCAGCCCTTGCGCGTTGAAGCCGGCCGGCACGCTCACCACGGGCAGCCCGGCGAGACTCGCGCCGATCACCACTTCCATCCAGCGGTGATAGGTGTCCATCGCGCGGCCCGCGATCGACTTCGGCCAATGCTCGTTCGCATCGAACGGGAAGATCTGCGCGCTCGGCAGCGCCAGGTAGTCGTACTGCTCGAACAGCGCGAGCAGCGCGTTGTACCACTGGCTGCGCGCGACCGAGGCTTGCCACACGTCCTCGCCCGAGAGCGCGAGGCCGCCTTCGACTTCCCATTGCGCTTCCGGCTTGAGCAGCGCGCGTTTCGCGGGATCGCGCCAGAGCGCGCCGAGCGTGCCCGCCACCGAGAAATGGCGCAGCGTGCGCCAGCATTCCCAGAGCTTCTCCATCGGATAGTCGGGGCGCGCGGCCTCGACCGAGCAGCCGATCGCGCCGAAGTCCCCGAGCGCCGTCTCGCAGAGCGCGAGCACGCCGTCTTCCATCGCCAGATAGCCGCCGTAGTCGCCGAGCCAGCCGATGCGCGTGCCGCCGAACTCGCGCGCGAGCGGCGCCGTGAACTGCGCGGGATCGTCGCCGAGCGAGAGCGGCGCGCGCGCGTCGTAGCCCGCCTGCGTCGCCAGCAGCATGGCGAGGTCGGGCACGCTGCGGCCCATCGGCCCCGCGCTGCCGAGCTGGTTGTAGAAGAGATCGACGGCGGGCGCGGCCGGCACGCGGCCCTGCGAAGGCCGGAAGCCGAACACGTTGTTCCAGCCCGCGGGATTGCGCAGCGAGCCCATCATGTCGCTGCCGTCGGCGACCGGCAGCATGCGCAGCGCGAGCGCCACGGCCGTGCCGCCGCTGCTGCCGCCCGCGCTGCGGCCAGGATCGTACGCGTTGAGCGTGGTGCCGAACACCGTGTTGTAGGTGTGCGAGCCCAGTCCGAACTCCGGCGAGTTGGTCTTGCCGATGAAGATCGCGCCTTGCGCACGCAGCCGCGCGACCATCAGCGCGTCGGTCTTCGGCACTTCGTTGCGGAAGATCGGCGAGCCTTGCGTCGAGGCGAGGCCGGCCGTCGCCGAAAGATCCTTGGGCGCCTGCGGGATGCCGTGCAGCCAGCCGAGATACTCGCCGCGCGCGAGTTGCGCGTCGCGTTCGTCGGCTTCGGCCAGCAGCGCGCCGCGTTCGCGCAGCGACACGATGGCGTTGGCCGGCGTGTTCACGCGCGCGATGTGGTCGAGGAAGGCGTGCATCACTTCGCGGCACGAGACCTTGCGCAGGCGGATCCACTGCGAGAGTTCGAGCGCGTCGGCGGCGACGATGTCGTGGGGCGCGAGCGGGGCGGACGGGGGCAATGCCTGATTCATGCGTGACTCTCGGTGAAGATGGTGACGGATGGGCGGCTGGAGCGGGCTCCGGTTTATTGTCGCCTGGCCTGCGCGCGCGCGAAAGCGAACGGCTGGTTGCCGCGTGAATCAGCGGTTGCCGCCTTGGGTGCGTTGCTTGTGCGTCGTCGATATGCGGCGTTTGCTTTTTGTAAGCGCGATGACGACAATAGCGCCTCTCGCGCGCCGGGGTGCATGTCGGCGGTATTCAGGGCGCATTCGTGCCGACCATGCGCCGGATATGCGCCGGATATGCGCCGCCCCGAGCGCCGTACGGCCACACGCCGACCGCAGGAACGTTCAAGCCCGACGCCCGGTTGGCGCGGTAGGCTTCGTGCTCGTCGCTTGATTGAAGATCTGGTTGAAGGAAAGGTAATGAGCAGTTTGTATTCGCCCTCGATGGCGTCGCGCGGCTCGCAGGTCCGCGCCGAAATGGCCCGAGGGATGCGCGCCGCGCTGCCCGTCATGCTGGGTTTCGTGCCGTTCGCGCTGGTGCTGGGCGCGCAGGCCGCCCAGAAGGGCCTCAGCGTCCTCGAAGTGCCCATGATGACGGGGATGAACTTTGCGGGCGGCTCGGAGTTCACAGCCGTCCGTCTGTGGACCTCGCCGCCGCATATCGCGCTGATCGTCCTGATGTCGTTGCTCGTGAACGCGCGCCATATCCTGATGGGCGCCGCGCTCGCGCCTCGCCTGCGTCACGTGCCGCTGCCGCGCGCGCTGGCCGCGCTGTTCCTGATGTGCGACGAGAGCTGGGCGCTCGCGCTCGCCGACGCCAACGGCCGCAAGCAGGACTCGATCAGCCTCGCTTACTACCTCGGCGCGGCCGTCAACCTGTGGCTCACGTGGGTCGCGTTCACGGCACTTGGCGCCGTGCTCGGCCCGGTGCTCGGCGATGTCGAGCGCTACGGCTTCGACATGGCCTTCACGGCCGTTTTCCTCGTGCTGCTCAAGGGCATGTGGAAGGGCGCGCGGGCGTCGAGCCCGTGGTTCGTGAGCCTCGTGGTGGCGGGCGTCACGTACCGCCTCGTGCCGGGCGCGTGGTATGTTGCGGCGGGCGCGTGCGCCGGTCTGCTCGCGGCGGTTGCCATGGAGAAGCGCGATGCTTGACTGGACCACCGTACTTGTCATCGTGCTGATGGCGGCATCGACCTATGCCACGCGCGTGGTCGGCTTCGTGGTGCTGCGCGATCGCACGCTGAGCCCGCGCATGCAGGCGATCATGCAGAACGTGCCGGGCTGCGTGCTGATCTCGGTGATCGCGCCCGCGTTTGTTTCCAGCCGTCCCGCCGATCTGCTCGGCCTCGCGGTCACGCTCGCCGCCGCCATGCGGCTTTCGCTGCTGCCGACCGTGGTGATCGGCGTAGTGGCGACGGGGCTGTTGCGGCACTTCGTCGGCTGATCGTGAGGGGAGCGTCGTCGCGCTGAGCGCGCGCCGTCCTTGAATCACTCGCCGTTCGAGCAAGATAGTTCGGATGCCAAATGATTGCTGATGCGTCCGCATAGCAGCTTCGTTGCGCGCCGTGTTTGCGTTTTGCGGCGTCGCTATCGACAATAGCGTCTGTCGCCACCGGAGCCGCGAGCGGAGAGAACATGGAGCTACGCCAACTGCGCTATTTCGTCAGCGTGATCGAGCACGGCAGCATGGGCCGTGCGGCGCTCGAACTGGGGATGGTCACCTCGGCGCTGAGCCAGCAGATCAGCCGGCTCGAAAGCGAACTCTCGACGCGTCTCCTGCAGCGCACTTCGGGCGGCGTCGTGCCCACCGACGCGGGTCTCGCATTCTGGCGTCAGGCGCAGCTCGCGCTGCGTCACGTCGATGCCGCCGCGGCCGCCGCGCGCGAAAAGCGCCTCTCGGGGCAGGTGAGCGTGGGCCTCGCGCCCAGCACGAGCGGCGTGCTCGCGGTGCCGTTCATGCGCGCGATGCAGGAGCGCTATCCCGATGTGCGTCTGCGTATCGTCGAAAGTCTCTCGGGTTATCTTGGGTCGATGCTCGGCGCGCGGCAGATCGATCTCGCGGTGATTTTCCGCGAGGAGCCCGCGCAGCGCTGGAGCGTGATGCCGCTGCTCGACGAGCGTCTGTTCGTGATCGGCGCGAAGGATCTCGCGGGCATGCCGACGGGTTCGCGCGTCGCGCTCGCGAAGCTCGGCGATCTGCGGCTGATCTTGCCGAGCGGGTCGCATGGTTTGCGCAGCCTGCTCTCGAAGGCGTTCGAGCGCGCGCGCAGCGCACCGAACGTGGTCGCGGAAGTCGACGGTCTCGCCGTGCTGATGGACGCCGTCTGCCACGGCCTCGCCGCGACGATCCAGCCTGGCGCGGCCCTCGCGCGCGTCGCGCCAGGCGCGCTCGCGAGCGTGCGCGTTGCGGACCGCGACGCATTGCGCCCCAATCTGCTCGCCAGTGTTTCCGACGACGAACTCTCGCCCGCCGCGCTTGCGGCCCGCGTCGTGCTCGCCGACGTTGCGCGCGAACTCGTGCAGGCCGGGCGCTGGCCCGGCGCTGCGTTGCGCGCATAACGTCGCGGTCGGGGTTGCCGCAGCGGTTCGTCACAGCGCTTCGCCGCGACCCTTCACGAATCGTGAAGCCCTGTTGCCGTGGGCCTGCTGGCGCGCGCGGCGCGTGCCCTCTAGAGTGCGTCTCGAAGGAGACATACGAAGATGGCCGAAGTATCCAACGCGATCCAAAGCGCGACCCACCGCGCGATCCCCACCGCGACCCCCGCAGATAGCGTCGCCGATGTCCTCGTGATCGGCGGCGGCAATGCCGCGCTATGCGCCGCGTTGATGGCGCGCGAAGCCGGCGCCTCGGTGCTGCTGCTCGAAAGCGCGCCGCGTGAATGGCGCGGTGGCAATTCGCAGCACACGCGCAATCTGCGCTGCATGCACGACGCGCCGCAAGACGTGCTCGTCGACGCCTATCCCGAGGAAGAATACTGGCAGGACCTGCTCAAGGTCACGGGCGGCATCACGAACGAGCCGCTCGCGCGCCTCGTGATCCGCGCGTCGTCGACGTGTCGTCCGTGGATGCGCAAGCATGGCGTGCATTTCCAGCCGCCGCTTTCCGGCGCGCTGCATGTGGCGCGCACCAACGCGTTCTTCATGGGCGGCGGCAAGGCGCTCGTCAACGCGTATTACCGCAGCGCCGAAGCGCTCGGCGTGCAGATCCGCTATGAAACGCCCGTCGATCGCATCGAGATGGATGGCACGCGTTTCGTCGCGGCGTACAGCGGCGCGCAGCGTTTCGCGGCGCGCGCCTGCGTGCTCGCGGCGGGCGGCTTCGAGTCGAACCGCGCGTGGCTGCGCGAAGCGTGGGGGCAAAACGAACGCGGCGAATGGCCCGCCGACAACTTCCTGATTCGCGGCACGCGCTTCAACGAAGGCGTGCTGCTCAAGCACATGATCGAGGCGGGCGCGGACGCGATCGGCGACCCGTCGCAATCGCATTGCGTGGCCATCGACGCACGCGCGCCGCTCTACGATGGCGGCATCTGCACGCGGATCGACTGCGTGTCGCTGGGCGTGGTCGTGAATCGCGACGCCGAACGCTTCTACGACGAAGGCGAGGACTTCTGGCCCAAGCGTTACGCGATCTGGGGACGTCTCGTCGCGCAGCAGCCGGACCAGATCGGCTATTCGATTATCGACTCGAAGGCCGTGGGCCGCTTCATGCCGCCGGTGTTTCCGGGCGTGCAGGCGAACACGCTGCCCGAACTCGCGCGCCAGCTCGGCTTGCCCGAGGCGCGCTTCGTCGAGACCGTGCAGCGCTATAACGCGGCGTGTCGCGTAGGCACGTTCGATCACACGACACTCGACGACTGTCACACCGAGCACTTGCAGCCGCCCAAGACGCACTGGGCGCTGCCGCTCGACGCGCCGCCGTTCTTTGGTTATGCGCTGCGGCCCGGCATCACGTTCACGTATCTCGGGCTCAAGGTGAACGCGCACGCGCAGGTGCACTTCGGCGGCGAGCCGAGCGCGAACCTCTATGTGGCGGGCGAAATGATGGCGGGCAACGTGCTCGGCAAGGGCTATGCGGCGGGCGTGGGGATGTCGATCGGCACCGCGTTCGGGCGCATCGCGGGCACGCAGGCGGCGCGGGCCGCATTCGAATCGAAGGGAGCAGCACGTGCAGCAGCTTGAAGCATTGACGCGCGAGGCGCGCGAACTGGCCGCGTCCGGCGCGCGCGCCGACACGGCAACGAACGCAGGCGCGCCGCAACCGGCGCTGCGCGAACAGGCGATCCGCTTCGCGCCGCAAGCCATGACCGCGCACGAAAGCGAAGTCGCGCGGCAGATGCAGATCTGCAACGCGTGCCGCTATTGCGAGGGATTTTGCGCGGTCTTTCCGGCGATGACGAAGCGCCTCTCGTTCGCGAAAGCCGACGTCAATTATCTCGCCAATCTCTGCCACAACTGCGGTGCGTGTTATCACGCGTGCCAGTACGCGCCGCCGCACGAATTCGCCGTGAACATGCCGAAGGCGATGGCGCAGGTGCGCATGGACACTTACACGGAATATGCGTGGCCGCGCGCGTTCGGCGCGCTCTACAAGCGCAACGGTTTAACGGTCGCGTTCGCGCTGGCGCTCGGCCTTGCGCTGTTCATCGCGCTGGGCGCGGTGCTCGGCGGTCCCGCAGTCGGACGCACACTCGGACGCGCATTCGGCAGCGCGACTCCTGGCGCCAACTTCTACGCGATCTTTCCGCACAACGTGCTCGCGACGCTGTTCGGCGCGGTGTTTCTGTTCGCGATGCTCGCGCTGGGCGTCGGCGTCACGCGTTTTCTGCGCGACGTCTCGACCGGCGACGCCACGCCGGGCGCACTCGTCGAAGCGGCGCACGATGCGCTCACGCTCAAGTATCTCGACGGCGGCCACGGCGAAGGCTGCAACGAGGCCGACGACCGCTTCACGCTCGCGCGCCGCCGCTTCCATCATCTGACGTTCTACGGCTTCATGCTGTGCTTCGCGGCCACGGCGGTCGCCACGCTCTATCACTACGCGTTCGGGCTGGAAGCGCCGTATCCGTTGCTGAGCGCGCCGGTGCTGCTCGGCACGGTGGGCGGCGTGAGCCTGCTGGCGGGAGCATCGGGATTGCTGTGGCTGAATCTGCATCGCGATCCGGCGCGCACGGACTTGCGTCAGCGTCCGATGGACCGCGCGTTCATCGCCCTGCTGATCATGACGAGCGCAAGCGGACTCGCGCTGCTTGCCTGGCGCGACACCGCCGCGATGGCCGGGCTGCTGGTCGTGCATCTGGGCGCGGTGATGGCGCTGTTCGCGACCATGCCCTACGGCAAGTTCGCGCACGGCATTTTTCGCAGCGCGGCGCTCGTGAAAGCGGCCATCGAAAGGCGTACGGCGAAGGCGCCCGCCACGGCATCGGACTGACGCGAGCCCCCGAAAAACAAGCAGCACAAGCAAAACCCGCAGCACCCGCAGCACCCCACAAAACCACAAGGAGACACGCATCGTGACCCCGTCCACCGTCGCCGGGACGCGCCCGGCCCGCACGCGCGCATCGACGGCTGCCGCCGTGCTGCGCGTGACGAGCGGCAACTTCCTCGAGCAATTCGACTTCTTTCTGTTCGGCTTTTACGCGACCTCGATCTCACGCGTGTTCTTTCCCGCCGACAGCGAGTTCGCCTCGCTGATGCTCACGTTCGCGGTATTCGGCGCGGGCTTTCTGATGCGGCCGCTCGGGGCGATTTTTCTTGGCGCGTATATCGACAAAGTGGGCCGCCGACGCGGCCTGATCGTCACGCTGGCGATCATGGCGAGCGGCACGATTCTGATCGCGGCGGTGCCGGGCTACGCGGCCATCGGCGTGGCCGCGCCTTTGCTCGTGTTGCTCGGGCGCTTGCTGCAGGGCTTTTCGGCGGGCGCGGAACTGGGCGGCGTGTCGGTCTATCTCGCCGAACTCGCGACGCCAGGCACCAAAGGGTTCTACACGAGCTGGCAGTCGGCGAGTCAGCAGGTGGCGATCGTCGTGGCGGCAGCGCTCGGTTATGCGCTCAACTCGTGGCTTAGCGCGAGCGCGATTGCCGCGTGGGGCTGGCGCATTCCGTTCCTGATCGGCTGCGCGATCGTGCCGTTCCTGTTTCTGCTGCGCCGCACGCTCGCGGAAACCGAGGCGTTCGCGGCGCGCACGCATCATCCGCGCGCGCGTGAAGTGTTCGCGCTGCTGCTCGCCAACTGGCGCATCGTGATCGCGGGCATGCTGCTCGTCGCGATGACGACCACGACGTTCTATCTGATCACCGTCTATACGCCGACGTTCGGCAAGACCGTGCTCAAGCTCACGACCGCCGAGAGCCTGATCGTGACGCTGTGCGTGGGCGTCTCGAACTTCTTCTGGCTGCCGGTGGGCGGCGCGATTTCCGATCGCATCGGCCGCAAGCCGATTCTCATCGGCATCACCGTGCTCGCGTTGCTCACGGCGTATCCGGCGCTGTCCTGGCTGGTGGCGAGCGCGAGCTTCGCGCGCATGCTCGCGGTGCTGCTGTGGTTCTCGTTTTTCTTCGGCATGTACAACGGTGCGATGGTCGCGGCGCTCACGGAAGTGATGCCCGCGCAGGTGCGGGTGGCAGGTTTCTCGCTCGCGTTCAGTCTCGCGACGGCGCTGTTCGGCGGCTTCACGCCGGCGGTCTCGACGTGGCTGATTCAGGTCACGCACGACAAGGCCGCACCCGGTTACTGGCTGTGTTTCGCGGCGGCGTGCGGGCTGGGCGCGACGCTGGCGCTGTACCGGCGCGGCGCGCCGCTCGCGGTCGCACAATCGTAGATATTGATCGCGACGACGGGCGTTATGGCGCGGCGTCGCCAGGCAGCGCCGCGCCGCCGAGCGATTGATAGAGCGCGGCGGTATCCGCGAGACGCGTGGCCTGCGCGCGCGTGCGGTCGAGCGCGGTTTGCAGCGCCTGGCGCTGCGCATCGACGAGATCGAACTCGCTCACGCCGCCCGCCGCATATCTGGCGCGCGCGATATCGGCGCTCGCCTGCGCCTCGCGCGCGGCCGTGTCGCGCGCCTGCAGCTCGAGCGCGTCGTCCTGCAGCGCGTGCAGCGTATCGGCGACCTGTTGCAGTGCGAGCAGCACGGTTTGCCGATAATCGGCGAAAGCCGCGTCGTAAGCCGCTTGCGACGCGCGCCGCTTCGCGCGCAACTCGCCGCCGTGAAAAATCGGCTGCGTGAGACCGAGCCCGACGTTCCAGATATTCAGCCCGCCGATCACATCGGCGACGCGCGTGCGCTCCGAACCCACGCTCGCCGAGAGCGAAATCTGCGGAAAGAGATTCGCCGTCGCCACGCCGATATTCGCGCTCGCCTGATGCAGCAGCGCCTCCGACGCGCGGATGTCGGGCCGCTCGCGCGCGAGCGTGGCGGGCAGCGTGAGCGCGACGGTGTCGGGCAGATGCAGCGCGTCGAGCGTGAGCGCATCGCGTGCTTGCGCGTAGGCATCGCTCGACGGCGGCGCGCCCAGCAGGATCGCCAGTTGATGATCGGTCTGCGCGAGTTGCGTCGTGAGCGGCGGCAGCGTGGCGCGCGTTTGCGCGAGCAGCGTGCGCTGGCTGTGCACGTCGAGGCGCGCGACGCCGCCCGCCGCGAGCCGCGCTTCGATGATCGCGAACTGACGCGTTTGCGCGTCGATCAGTTGCTGCGTCGTGTCGATCTGACTGCGCAGCGACGCGCGCCGCAGCGCGGCAGCGACGACGTTGCCCGCCACGCTCAGCTGCGCCGCTTGCAGTTCGTATTCCTGATAATTCACTTGCGCGAGCGTGGCTTCGAGCGCGCGCCGGTTCGCGCCGAAAATATCGAACACATAGGAGATGCTGACCGACGCATCGTAGAGCGTGAACGGGCCCGGATTCGGCACCTGCGTGATGCCGAACGCGGCCAGGTCGATCTTCTGGCGCGTGCCGCTCAGCTTGGCGTCGATGGAAGGAAACAGCGTCGCGCCCGCTTGCGCGTTGTAGTTCTCGCGCGCTTCGACGAGCTTCGCGCGCGCCGATTCGAGCGTGGGACTCGCGCGCAGCGCTTCGTCGACGAGCGCGTCGAGCGCGGGACTGCCGAACTGCGTCCACCAGGCGCGCGGCGCGTGATCGGCGCTCGCGAAGGTTTGCGGCGCGCCGCCCGTGCCCGGCGCGGAGGCGGTGGCGGAGGGCAACGCCTCGCGCGTGTAGGTCGGTGTATCGGGCGCGGCGGGCGCGTGAAAATCGGGACCGACGGCGCACGCCGCGAGCACGAAACTCGACGCGAGGACAAGAGAGCGGGCGGGCGTCGTCATCGTCGTCTCAGTCGAGCGTGCGCCGGTAGAAGCGCACGGCGATCGCCATCACGATCGCCGTGAAGACCGCGAGCGGCCACACCGACGGCCACAGATCGGCCCAGCCGTTGCCCTTGAGCAGAATGCCGCGCACGAGGCGGTTGAAGTAGGTGAGCGGCAGCACGCCGCCGATCCACTGCGCCCAGCGCGGCATGCCCGCGAACGGGAACATGAAGCCGGACAGCAGCAGGCTCGGCAGAAAATAGAACACCGTGAGCTGCATGGCCTGCAACTGGTTCTGCGCGAGCGAGGAGAGCGTGATGCCCACCGTGAGATTGGCGGCGATGAACAGCAGCGCCGAAAGATACAGCGCGACGAGACTGCCCGCGAACGGCACATGAAACACGTAGCGCGCGGCCAGCACGATGATGCTCGCCTGCACCAGCCCGATCGCCACGTAAGGCACGATCTTGCCCGTCATCACTTCGATGGGCAGCACGGGCGTCGCGAGCAGATTCTCCATGGTGCCGCGCTCGCGCTCGCGCGTGATGGCGAGGCCGGTCATCATCACCATCGTCATCGTGAGGATCACGCCCATCAGGCCGGGCACGACGTTGTACTGCGTGATGCCCTCGGGGTTGTAAAGGCGGTGGATCCGCACGTCGAAGGCGGCGGGCGTGCCGTTCAGGCGCGCGAGCGGTCCCGTGAGATCCTTCGCGGCGGCGGGCGCGACGAGGCCCGGCAGCGCCGCGAGCGCGGTGGTGATGGCGGTGGGATCGGCGGCGTCGGCTTCGACGAGCAGCGCAGGGCGCTCGCCGCGCAGCAGACGCCGCGAGAAGTCGACGGGAACGCTCAGTACGAACTGCACGCTGCCGCGCGCGAGCGCGTGTTGCGCGGCGGCTTCGTCGGGCAGCGTTTCGATCACGTCGAAATAGGCCGAGTTCTTCATGCCCGCGACGAAGCTGCGCGCGAACGGACTGTCGTCGTGGATCACGATGGCCGTGGGCAGATGCTTGGGGTCGGTGTTGATCGCATAGCCGAACAGCGTCAACTGGATGATCGGCAGGCCGACGATCATCGCGAAAGTCACGCGGTCGCGCTTGAGTTGCAGAAACTCCTTGAGCACGATGCTCCACCAGCGCGAGACGGAGAACACGGGCGCGAACTTCATGTCGCGCCTCCATAGTTATCCTGAGCGTGGCTCATCATGTAGATGAAGACGTCTTCGAGTCCCGTGTCGATGCGCTCCGCGCGCAGCGGCTTGCCCGCGGCGGCGTGCTTGACGGCGTGTTCGATGGCGGCGGCGAGCGCGGCGTGATCGCGCCCGCTCGCATGCAGTGACGAGCCGAACACCACCGTCTGATCGACGCCGGGTTGCGCGCGCAATTGCGTGGAGAGTTCGCTGAGCTTGTCGCCGTGAATCGCCCAGGTTTCGAGGTTCTGCGAAGCGATCACCTCGGCGGCCGTGCCTTGCGCGAGCAGCTTGCCGTAGGCGATATAGGCGAGCTTGTGGCAGCGCTCGGCCTCGTCCATGTAGTGCGTGCTCACGAGCACGGAGATGCCGCGCGCGGCGAGTCGATGCAATTCTTCCCAGAAGTCGCGGCGCGCGGTGGGATCGACGCCTGCCGTGGGTTCGTCGAGCAGCAGCAGTTGCGGTTCGTGCAGCATGCACGCCGCGAGCGCGAGACGCTGTTTCCATCCGCCCGAGAGCGCGCCGGTGAGCTGGCTCGCGCGGCTGGCGAGGCCGAGCGATTCGAGCGCGCGGTCGACGGTCTCGCGACGGTTCGGCATCTGATAGATGCGCGCGACGAAGTCGAGATTTTCGCGGATCGTGAGGTCGTCCCAGTACGAAAAGCGTTGCGTCATATAGCCGACGCGCCGCTTGATCTGCGCGCTCTCGCGCACGATGTCGTAGCCGAGGCAGGTGCCTTCGCCCGAGTCGGGCGTGAGCAGACCGCACATGAGGCGGATCGAGGTGGTTTTGCCGCTGCCGTTCGGCCCCAGAAAGCCGAAAATCTCGCCGGGCGCGACGCGCAGCGAGACGTCGTTGACCACGTGCTTGTCGCCGAAGCGCTTGTTCAGATGGCGCACGTCGATCGCGTAGCGGGCCGGGTCGCTCATCGCCGCCTCATTGCTGCTCATTCTGTTCATTGGAGCCGCACTTCCACCGGCTGGCCCGGATGGAGCTTCGGCGCGTCGGCGGCGCTCGGGCGTGCCTCGATCATGTACACGAGCTTGCTGCGGCTCTCGTTGCTGTAGATGACGGGCGGCGTGTACTCGGCGGCGTTCGAGACATAGCTGAGCGTGGCGGGCACGTCGGCCGCGCAGCCGTCGCAATGCACGAGTATCTTGCGGCCCGGCGCGAGCGCGCCGACCGCGCTTTCCGGCACGAAAAAGCGCAGCTTCACGTTTTGCGGCGGCAGCATCTGCACGACCGGACTGCCCGCCTGCACCCATTCGCCGACACGATAGAGCGTGTCGTAGACGAGCCCGTCGCGCGGCGCGGCCACGCGCTTCTGGTCGAGCTTCCACTGCGCCTGCGCGAGCGTGGCTTGCGCGGCCTTGACGTCGGCGGCCTGTGCGGCGATCTGCGCCGTGCGGCCGGGCAGGTTGGCGACGCGCACCTGATTGCGCAGCTCGCGCACCTGCGCGGCGGTGCTGGCGGCCTGCGCGCGCGAGTCGTCGAGCTGTGCCTGGGCGATGCCGCCCGCGCGCCACTGCGCCTCGTCGCGCGTGAGCTGGAGCGCGGCTTTGTGCGCGTTGGCTTCGGCCTGCGCGAGCTGCGCTTCGGTCACGCGCACTTCGGGCGGGCGCTTGCCCGTTTGCAGATCGGCGAACTGCGCCTGCGCCGCTACGAGCCGGTGACGCGCCTCGTCGAGCGCGGCGGTTTCGCTGACGGATTCGAGCGCGAATACCGGCGCGGCGGCGGCGACCTGCTGGCCGCGCCGGACGTCGAGTTCCGTGAGCGTGCCGGCTTGCGACGAGGCGAGATAGACGTACTCGCCTTCGACATAACCCTGATAGACCGGCGCTTCGTGGCGCGAGCAGGCGGGCAGCGCAGCGACCGCAACGAGAGTGAGGGCGACGGCCGCGGCGCGCGCTGCCCGGCGATGGGCTGCCCGGCGATGGGCGATGGCGATGCGCGGGCTCATGAGCGTGCTCCCGGCGCGCGGCGTGAGCGCGCGCGCGTGCTCGTGCGGGTGGCGGCTTCGGGGCCGCCGTGTTCGAGGTTCGCGCGGTCGGCCGCCGGCGCGCCTGCGCCTTCCGGCATGCGCATCGCGCCCGCGAGCAGCGCGGTGACGTGACGGCGCAGCGCCTCGCGCTCGACTTTCGGCAGGCCGCGCGTGCTTTGCCAGAGCTTCGAAGTCGCGAGCGGAAGCATGACGAGCGCGAGGATCGACATGAACAGCAGTGGCGCTTCGAGGCCAGGATTCACGGCGCCCGCCTGCTGCGCCGCGCCGATCTGCGCGGTGAAGCGCTGCAACTGCTCGATGGGCAGGCGTTTGAGCATGCGCTCGCGCAGCAGGCCGCCTTCGTTGACGATCTCGCGCAGCCAGAGCGGCGGCAGCCACGGCAGTTGCGCGGTGACGTCGAATAGCCGTTCGACGAGCGCCTGCACGAGCGCCT
Organism: Paraburkholderia tropica; assembly: GCF_900109265.1. GTDB lineage: Bacteria > Pseudomonadota > Gammaproteobacteria > Burkholderiales > Burkholderiaceae > Paraburkholderia > Paraburkholderia tropica. The sequence continues at coordinate 10,631 of NZ_FNZM01000001.1, read as the reverse complement.
GTGGATGGGCGGGGCGTTCTCCGCCTCCGCTGATTCCGCTGATCTCGCCGACCTCGCTGGCTTCGCCGCCCCACACGTAAGCGATGGCGGGCGCGATGCGCTCGTCGACCACGGCGTCGAGCAGCTTTTCGCGATTGGTGAAGTAGTAATGCACCATGGCCGACGTGACGCCGGCGGCTGCGGCGATCTGCGTCATGGTGGTGGTGGCGATGCCCTGGTCGGCGAACAGTTGCGTGGCGCCGGCCAGCAGGCGCTCGCGCATATGCAGGTCGGGATCATGGCGACGCCGGCCGCGTGGTTTCACGGCGGCCCGGCTGGGCGATGCGGCGGTGACGGCACGCGTCTTCATCGTTTCAGTCTAATTCACGCATTAGTTAAATCCAATGCGTTAGCGCAAGGGGTTAACCCGTTTATCGAATTGGGCCCCCTTTCGGAACTTTCCTATACAAAAAGAAGAGGGTGTCGTTCAGTCTGTGGGTTTGTGCCGCAAGGTACGCCCGGTTCACGCCCCAAAAAGAAAATGGAACAACAAATGAAGCGCATCGTGGTCATCGACGATCATCCAATCGTCCTCAAGATGCTCGCCAACGTGCTGAACACCGAATACGCGCTCGTGGGCGAATGCGGTGACGGCGAAGAGGGCCTCCATCTCGTCCAGACGCTGCAACCCGACCTGGTGATCCTCGACCTCGAATTGCCGAAGCTCGACGGGCTGTCGGTCATTCGCGGCATCCGCGCGAAGCAGGCCGCCACGCGCATCATCGTGCTGTCGGCCAAGCCGGAGCAGGTCATGGCGAACCACACGCGCATCGCGGGCGCGAACGGCTATGTGAGCAAGAGCCGGGGCGTGGAGGAGTTGTGCGGCGTGGTCAAGGCGGTGCTGCTCGGTTACGACTGCTTCCCGGCGGGCAGTTGCGGCGGCGGCCGCGACGTCGCGCTCAACGGGCTGTCGCCGCGCGAGGTCGAGGTGCTGCAATATCTCGCGCGCGGCATGAGCAACAAGGGCGTCGCGGCGCGGCTCGGTCTGTCGGATAAAACCGTGAGCACCTACAAGACGCGCGTGCTCGACAAGCTGGGCGTGTCGTCGCTGGCGGCGCTGATCGAGTTTGCTACGTTGAACAAACTGATCGATTGAGTCGCTGTGCGCGTTCAGGCGCATGGAGGGCAAAGCGCGTCGCGTGTGGCGCGCTTTTTTATTGGCCGCGCGAAGCCGGTCCGGAACCCGGTCCGGAACACCACGCAGCGCAAATCCAGCCGAAAAAAAAGCCCGACTCGCGTCGGGCTCCAAGTGTAACCGCACCCGTTGCCGGGCGCGGTACCTGCAAAAACTGCGATGCGTCGCGGCCTGCTTACGCGGCCAGCAGCGAGCGCAGCACGAACGGCAGGATACCGCCGTGCTTGTAGTAGTCGACTTCGATCGGCGTGTCGATACGCAGCAGCACTTGTACGCGTTCGTCCTTGCCGTCCTTGCGATGGATCACGAGCGTCAGGTCTTGCTGCGGCTTGAAGTCGTCGGTGAGACCTTCGATGTCGAACGTTTCCTCGCCGGTCAGGCCGAGCGTTTGCACGCTGTCCGTGCCCTTGAACTGCAGCGGCAGCACGCCCATGCCCACGAGGTTCGAGCGGTGGATACGCTCGAAGCTGCGTGCGACCACGGCCTTCACGCCCAGCAACTGCGTGCCCTTGGCCGCCCAGTCGCGCGACGAGCCCGTGCCGTACTCTTCGCCCGCGAGCACCATCGTGGGCGTGCCGGCGTCGATGTACTTCATGGCGGCGTCGTAGATCGACAGCTGTTCGCCGCTCGGCTGATGAATGGTCAGACCGCCTTCCACGCGCGTGCCGTCGGCCTTCGCCGGGATCATCAGGTTCTTGATCCGCACGTTCGCGAAGGTGCCGCGCATCATCACGTCGTGGTTGCCGCGGCGCGAGCCGTAGCTGTTGAAATCGGCCTTCTGCACGCCGTTTTCCTTGAGCCACTTGCCGGCGGGCGAGTCTTCCTTGATCGAACCGGCCGGGCTGATGTGGTCGGTCGTGACCGAGTCACCGAAAATGCCCAGCGCGCGCGCGCCTTTGACTTCGGCCACCGTCGACGACGGTGTCATCGAGAAGTCCGAACCGAAGAACGGCGGCTCGGCGATATAGGTCGACTTCGGCCAGTCGTAGACCTGACCTTCCTCGCCCTCGATCTTGCTCCACAGGTCGCCCTTCTTCGTGAGCTGCGCGTAGTTCTTCTGATAGACGTCGGCGTCCATCGCGAACTTGAGCAGCGCGTTGACTTCCTCGCTCGTCGGCCAGATGTCGCCGAGATAGATGTCGCGGCCGCCCTTGCCCTTGCCGACCGGTTCCGTCATCAGGTCGCGCGTGATCGTGCCCGCGATCGCGTACGCAACCACCAGCGGCGGCGAGGCCAGGAAGTTCGCGCGGATGTTCGGGTGAATCCGCGCTTCGAAGTTGCGGTTGCCCGAGAGCACCGCCGCCGCGACCACGTCGTTCTTGACGATCGACTCGTTCAGCTCCGGCGTGAGGTCGCCCGCGTTGCCGATACAGGTCGTACAGCCGTAAGCCGCGAGTTCGAAGCCGAGCTTCGAGAGGAACGGCAGCAGGCCCGTCTTCGTCAGGTATTCGGTGACGATGCGCGATCCCGGCGCGAGCGAGGTCTTGATGTGCGGCGCGACCGTCAGGCCCGCTTCCACGGCCTTCTTCGCGAGCAGGCCGGCCGCGAGCAGCACGCTCGGGTTCGACGTGTTCGTGCACGACGTGATCGCGGCGATCAGCACGTCGCCGTTATGCAGCTTGACCTTCTCGCCCGCCGAGTATTCGGCGGCGAGGTCGGCGGACTTCTTGTTGAAGCCGTTTTCGGCGACCGGCTTCGAGAACAGGTCGCTGAAGGTCGACTTCACGTTGCCGATTTCGATGCGGTCCTGCGGGCGCTTCGGACCGGCCAGCGACGGCGCCACCGTGCCGAGGTCGAGCGTGAGCGTCTTGGTGTAGTCGATGTCGCCGGCCTTCGGGACACCGTACAGTTCCTGCGCCTTGAAGTAGTTCTCGAACGCCGAGATTTCGGCTTCGGTGCGGCCCGTGCCCTTGAAGTAGTCGATGGTCTTGTCGTCGACGGGGAAGAAGCCCATGGTCGCGCCGTATTCCGGCGCCATGTTGCCGATGGTCGCGCGGTCCGGCAGCGAGAGCGACGCCGTGCCTTCGCCGAAGAACTCGACGAACTTGCCGACGACCTTCTCCTTGCGCAGCATTTCGGTGATCGTCAGCACGAGGTCGGTGGCCGTGCAGCCTTCGCGCAGCTTGCCCTTCAGTTCCACGCCCACCACGTCGGGCGTGAGGAAGTAGACCGGCTGGCCGAGCATGCCGGCTTCCGCTTCGATGCCGCCCACGCCCCAGCCCACCACGCCGATGCCGTTGATCATCGTGGTGTGCGAGTCGGTGCCCACGAGCGTGTCCGGGTAGTAGACCGTGTCGCCGCCGTCGGCCTTCTTGTGCACGCCGCGCGCGAGGTATTCGAGGTTCACCTGGTGAACGATGCCGATGCCCGGCGGCACGACCTTGAACGTGTCGAACGCCTGCATGCCCCACTTCATGAACTGGTAGCGCTCGTTATTGCGCTGGAATTCCAGCTTCATGTTCAGGTCGAGCGCGTCTTTCTGGCGGAAGTAGTCGATCTGCACCGAGTGGTCGACGACGAGGTCGACCGGCACCAGCGGCTCGATGACCTTCGGGTCCTTGCCGACCTGTTTGGCGACGCCGCGCATGGCCGCGATGTCGGCGAGCAGCGGCACGCCGGTAAAGTCCTGCAGCACGACGCGGGCGACGACGAACGGGATTTCATCGACGCGCGCAGCCGTGGGCTTCCAGTTCGCGAGCTGCTCGATGTGCTCTTCCGCGATCTTCTTGCCGTCGTAGTTGCGCAGCACGGACTCAAGCACGAGACGGATCGACACCGGCAGGCGGTCGATCTTCACGCCGAGCTGCTTGCCGAGTTGCGGCAGCGAGTAGAACTTGCCTTTACCGGAACCGCTGTCGAATTCCTTTAGCGTTTTGTGGAGGTTGTGGGCCATGGTATTTTCCTTCGTTTAATCGCGGAAATAACGCTTACTGCACGTTTGCTGCGGGTACTTACAGGTACAAGACTGATCGGATCACGCTCATGTCACATACAAGTCGACGTACTCGTGCACGGGCATGGCTTCGAGCCGTGCCGCATCCAGCGAGACATCGAGAATCGCCTGCTGCTGCTTCGCGGCGAAGCGCCGCGCGAGGTTGGTCCTGAACTTTTCGATCAGCAGCGGGATGCCGGCTTCGCGGCGTCGCTTGTGGCCGATCGGATACTCCACCACGATTTCGTCGAGCGTCGTGCCGTCGTTCAGCTCGACGGTCAGCGCATTCGCGATCGAACGCTTGTCGGGATCGTGATAATCGCGCGTGAACTGCGGATCTTCCACGCAGACGATCTTCGCGCGCAGGGCGTCGATGCGCGGGTCGCGCGCGACATCGTCTTCGTAATCGGCGGCCGTCAGTCGTCCGAAAAGGATCGGCACGGCCACCATGTACTGGATGCAATGATCGCGGTCCGCCGGATTCGCCAGCGGGCCGGTTTTGTCGATGATGCGGATCGCCGCTTGGTGCGTGCGGATCGTGATGCGCGCGATGTCTTCGGCGCTCTTGCCGCGCTGAACGAGCAGGGCGTGCAGCGTCATGGCCGCTTCGGCGGCGGTCTGTGCGTGGAATTCGGCGGGAAACGCGATCTTGAACAGCACGTTCTCCATCACGTACGTGCCGTAGGGGCGCTGGAACGTGAAGGGGCGGCCCTTGAACGAGACGTCGTAGAAGCCCCACGTTTTCGCCGTGAGCGCCGAGGGATAGCCCATTTCGCCGGTCTTCGCGATCAGCGCGAGGTGCACGCCGCGCGCGGTGGCGTCGCCGGCGGCCCAAGACTTGCGCGAGCCGGTGTTGGGCGCGTGGCGATAGGTGCGAAGCGCCTGGCCGTCGACCATCGCCAGCGACACGGCGTTGATGAGTTCGTCGCGCGTGAGCCCGAGCAACTGGCCGACCACGGCGGTCGAGGCGAGCTTGACGAGCAGCACATGGTCGAGACCGACCTGGTTGAACGCGTTTTCCAGCGCGATGCAGCCCTGGATTTCGTGCGCCTTCACCATGCCTTCAAGCACGTGCTGCATGGTGAGCGGCGGTTTGCCCGCGGCGACAGCCGTGCGCGAGAGCCAGTCGGCGGTCGCGAGTATGCCGCCCAGGTTGTCCGACGGATGGCCCCATTCGGCGGCGAGCCAGGTGTCGTTGAAGTCGAGCCAGCGGATCATGGCGCCGATGTTGAAGGCGGCCTGAACCGGGTCGAGCTGGAGTGCGGTGCCCGGCACCTTCGCGCCGTGCGGGACGATCGTGCCCGGCACGATGGGCCCGAGCAGCTTGGTGCAGGCGGGATAGGAGAGCGCCTCGAGTCCGCAGCCGAGGGTGTCCAGCAGGCAGTAGCGCGCCGTCGTCAGCGCGGTGGCGCTGTCGCCGGGCAAGCCGTTCAGGACGTAGTCGACGATATCGACGAGGACCTGATCCGGCTGTGGCCTGACATGGGGATTCGGCGCGGACATCGAGGCGTCCCGGCCGTTCTTACTGGCCCGAAGCGGCGCTCGCGCCCGCAGCCGGAGCGGCGTTGCGGTTCAGCGCGTTAGCCTGGGTCGGCGCCGGTGCGCCTTGCTGCATGGCCGTCGTCTTGCACTCGTCGGCCAGACGCGAGCTGTCCTTGTCCGAGAACAGCATGGCCTTCGTCGGGATCACGACCAGGTCGAGGCCGGTGGCGGCATCGTGGAAGCGGTCGGCGCCCGTCGTCGTCGTTTGACGCGGCAGGTTGTAGTTCTTGTTCGCCCAGTGAACCGTGACGATCTGGTCACGCGCCATGTCGCCCTTCAGGTCGAACTGCATGCCTTCCGCGCAGTTCCAGTGTTCCGAGCCTTCCGGGATCGGGTCGACCTTCGCTTCCTTGGCCGGATTGGCCTTGCGCTTGATGATGCGATGCTTCGGAGCCGGCTTCTTCGGCGTAGCCTTCTTGGCCGTGGTCGACGAGGTTTGTGCGGCGGCGTCGGTCGCAGCCAGCATCATCGTCGAGGACAGCGCGCCGATAACGGCAGCGATCAGCAATTTCTTCATGGAGTCAGACCTTTATCTCTCAAATCGGTTGAACAGTGCGCGGCTGCGCCTTGCAGCCGCCGGATGCACTGCGCGCGCCCCGAAAGCACGCAGCGAACGCTATTTTCACCTATTTATCGGTACGAACTGCAGATTTTGCGGTCTGTTGCAAATTGCCTTGCCGTGGCTCTTGTCAGGCTTCCGTCGACTGTGTTGCTCATCGCAAAGCATCTCCTCGATGACTCACTGGGCGGCACGGCGCGCAAGAGGCGTGCGCGGCCGCCGAAAACGTTTTCAGGCCCCAAGCCTGACCTTAACCCGAGCCCGGGCCGCGCTCACGACGCGGCGGCCTGCGCCAGCTCGCCCGGCGCGAACAGCGGCGCGGCGTCCTGCGGTACGGCGCGGCCCGTCGCGCGCGCGCGGCGCAGCACGGACCAGTAATAGCGGTAGCTCGCGCGGTCGTGCAAGGTGTCGCCGTGACGCGTCGGACCCCACTGCGCGCTCTGCGCGGCGAGCAGGATCTCGGCAGCGGTGGCGATTTCCTCGTCGCGCGGCGCGAAGGCCGCCACGATGGCCGGAATCTGCGCGGGATGAATGCTCCACATGCGCGTGTAGCCGAATTCGTTGCGCGCGCGACGAGCGTCGTTGGCGACGACCTCCATATCGCGCACTTCCGTGCTGACATTGTGTGACGCAACCTTGCCGAACGCGTGGCAGGCCGCCGAAATTTCGAGCTTCGCGCGCCGCACGAGCGGGTGATCGAACTGGCCGGGCGAGCGCATGGCGGTGTCGGGGATCGCGCCGTCGTGCGCGGAGACGAAGTCCATCAGACCGAAGCTCAGCGACTGCACGCCGCGCAGCGCCGCGAGATCGAACACGCGCGCGAGCGCGCCATGCGTTTCGATCAGCAACTGCACGGGAATCGGCTGGTCGATGCCCATCTCGACGCGCGTGGCTTCGATGAACGCCGTCATTTCCGCCGCGTCGCCCACAGCGCGGACCTTCGGCAGCATGATGAACGCCGGCGCCCGGCGGGCGGCGCGCAGGATCAGGCGGACGTCGTCGCGCCAATGCGGATGGTGGAAGTCGTGGATGCGCACCCCGACGCGCCCGAAGCGGTCGTGTTCGCCGCCGAGGAACGAGGCGACGAGTTCGGCGTGTTCGGCCTCGCGGCCCACCTGGGCGCCGTCTTCGCAGTCGAGCGTGATGTCGAATACCGGGCCGAGCTGCTGCTGCAGCGCGAGCGATTTCAGCATCAGCTTCTCGCTGCCGGCGTAGTGGTCGCACGCGGGCAGGATGGTCGGCGGCGCTTCGCCGTCAAACAGCACTTCGGCGGGTGTGATGGCGCGCATCTTCGGCGGCGGGTGTCGAATATTGGAGGGGGAACCGGATTCGGATGCGTCCTGCGAAACTCGAGGCAAGGCGCGTGCGGATCTGGGGCGCGAGGCGGCGGGGTACGGGTGCGCGGCGGCGTGCGCCGCATGCGACCCGCGACGAACCGCGCCGCGCTCACGCTCGCGCGCCATGTGGCATGGCGCGCGCGAGGCCGGTGCCCGCCGCGTGGCGACGGGAGGCCGGCCGGTCTGCCCGATTACTTGAGCAGGTGAGCGACGCCTTCGCGCTCTTCGAGCAGCTCGTTGAGCGTGCCGTCCATCTTTTCGCGCGAGAACGCGTCGATTTCGAGGCCTTCGACGCGCTTGTACTCGCCGTTTTCGCAGGTGACGGGCACGCCGTAGATGATGTCTTCGGGGATGCCGTACGAGCCGTCCGACGGGATGCCCATCGTGACCCACTTGCCGTTCGTGCCGAGGACCCAGTCACGCACGTGGTCGATCGCCGCGTTGGCAGCCGAAGCCGCCGACGACAGGCCGCGCGCTTCGATGATCGCTGCGCCGCGCTTGCCGACCGTCGGGATGAACGTGTTGCGGTTCCACACGTCGTCGTTGATCAGCTTCGTCAGCGACTCGCCTTCGGCGGTTGCGACTCGGAAGTCGGGGTACATCGTCGGCGAGTGGTTGCCCCACACGGCGAGCTTTTCGATCGACGCGACCGGCTTGCCCGACTTGGCGGCCAGTTGCGACAGCGCGCGGTTGTGGTCCAGACGCAGCATGGCCGTGAAGTTCTTCTTCGGCAGATCCGGCGCCGACTTCATGGCGATGTACGCATTCGTGTTGGCCGGGTTGCCGACGACCAGCACCTTCACGTCGCGGCTGGCGACGTCGTTCAGCGCCTTGCCCTGAACCGTGAAGATTTCGGCGTTGGCCGACAGCAGATCCTTACGCTCCATGCCCTTCGAGCGCGGACGTGCGCCCACGAGCAGCGCGACGTCGGCGTCCTTGAACGCGACCTTCGGATCGTCCGTGATGACCACGCCCGCGAGCAGCGGGAATGCGCAGTCGTCGAGTTCCATCACGACGCCCTTGACGGCGGCTTGTGCCTGCGGCAGGTCGAGCAGTTGCAGGATGACGGGCTGGTCCTTGCCGAGCAGGTCGCCGTTCGCGATGCGGAACAGCAGGGAATATGCGATCTGACCTGCGGCGCCGGTGACGGCAACGCGCTTTGCGGGCTTAGCCATTGAAAATCTCCAGGAAGATGCGTTAGACGCCAGGGTAAAACGCCATTCTATATGCGCGTTACGCGAAGCGTTCAGGAATCAGGCGGTCCTTTTGCCGAACGCACGCGCGCGGCGGATGCAAGCGGGTTGCAAGCGCCGCACCGCACGCCGGGAGGCGGGGCCGCGGACCGTTACCGGTGCGACAATGCTCAAGGGAATGACGGGGACACCCTGGACAGGGACGCCTGACGCTGGCCGCTTCGCGTGTGCCGGCTCCTGCCACAGCTCGCTTCGGAAGGTCCGCGGGCGCGGCGCGGGCGCTATTGAATCAGGCAGCGGCGCGGGCGGGGCGGATCGAAACCTCTACTGCATGAAGGAACAGCATGTGCAAGGCGGCCCGCGGCGCAGTTGGCCACGAGGTGGATGCTGCCGGCGGCTCCCATGAGTCGCCCGCAAACCCTTGCTCGATCGGCAGTGTAGGAGCCGTAAGGGCCAAAGTCAACAGTATCTTATGTCTTATATAAGACATATCTATTGAAGCGAAAGGGTAGATTTCCGGGGGGCTTTATGTTGAAATGCGCGCCATGAGTGCGAACCCGGTCAGCAACGCGAATTCCACCGCTCCAGAGAGCGGCCCTTCGGCGTCTGCGCCCGCTTCGCCGTCCCCGACCTTCAGTCCGCTTTATCAGCAGATCAAGGGGCTCATTACCCAGAGTCTCGAGTCCGGCGAATGGAAGCCCGGCGAAATCATCCCTAGCGAAGTCGAACTGGCCGCCCGTTACAAGGTGAGCCAGGGGACCGTACGCAAGGCGATCGACGAACTGGCCGCCGACAACCTGCTAGTGCGCCGCCAGGGCAAAGGCACGTTTGTTGCGACGCACAACGAAGATCGCGCCCAGTTTCGCTTTCTCAGATTGCTGGCCGATGACGGCGCCGAACATCCGCACATCAGCAGGCTGCTGGAGTGCCGGCGGCTGCGCGCGTCGGCCGAGATCGCCCGCCAGCTGGACCTCAAGCCCGCCGACCCGGTGGTGCTGATCAAGCGCCTGCTGCAGTTCGACGGCGAAAACACCGTGCTCGACGAAATCTGGCTGCCCGGCGGCGTGTTCCGCGGTCTGACGGCCGAGCGCCTCGCCGAGTATAAAGGACCGCTCTACGCCATGTTCGAAGCGGACTTCGGCACGCGCATGATTCGGGCAACTGAGAAGATCCGCGCGGTGGGCGCCGAGCCTGCGGTGGCCGATCTGCTCAATGTTCCGGCAGGTTTTCCTTTGCTATCGGTTGATCGGGTGTCCTATACCTATGGGGACCGGCCAGTCGAAGTGCGCCGCGGTTGGTATGTCACAACCGGGTACTACTATCACAATGATTTGAGTTGAAAGGATGCCCGCGCACCGGTGCGGGCGGCCTTCCCCACGTGCCTGCGTTCGCGCGCAACTGCGGTTTCCGAAGGCGGATTTCGCTGCAGCGCGAAATGAAAAGGCGGTAAAATTGCGTATTAGTGTTAACACATAGTAGGGGTCTAGCATGGCAGAAGCCGCAAAAAAACCGAGGCCGGAATACCGGAACATCGGGATTGGGCAGATATTGTTCGCATACCGCCTGCCGTTGGCCGGTCGCGTATCGATCGGTCACCGCGTGAGCGGTGCACTTCTATTCCTGTTCCTCCCTTTCATCCTGTTCCTGTTTGACCAGAGCCTTACCTCCGAACTCAGCTTCGAGGTCTTCAAGGGCTTCCTCTCGAACATCATCGTCAAGCTCGTCGTGCTCGTGCTCGGCTGGGCCTTCCTCTTTCACTTCTGCGCCGGCGTGCGCCACCTGTTCATGGACTTCAACCATGACCTCGCGGCCAAAGAAAAGGGCAAGTCGACCTCGCTCGTCGTCGTCGTCATCTCCACGATCCTCACGATCGCCTTCGCGGCAAAACTCTTCG
>NZ_FNZM01000049.1 GCF_900109265.1 Paraburkholderia tropica | reverse complement strand
GCGCGTCCGCCAGCTCTGATGCCGGAACGACTTCTTCGCCAGCCTTGACCGCCGAAAGGCTGCCGTCCTGGTACAGCTTGCGCCAGTGGAATAGCTGGTTCGGGTTCACGCCGTGCTGGCGAGCCACCAACGATACCGATTTCCCCGGCTCGAAACTCTCGCGCACCATCGACAGCTTCTGCTCCGCTGTCCAGCGCCGCCGACGCTCCGGGCCCGTCAACACGTCCATCACTTCCTGCCTGGTGTTAGTCAAAAACACAGTCTTATGCCTACCCGTTATTTTAAGTGGGTCGCTGTGTCCGGTGTTTCAGGGGGCTGCTCCAGTCAGGCCTATTGGGCCGCTAGTCGAGCTATATGTGAGGAGAGTGTTGGGCACGTTAGCTCGGCGGATTTATGTTCCGCTCCGAGTTCTTTTCTATCGTCTTATCTAATCAAATCAGGAAACGACCAAAACATTATCCAATTGGCATAGAAAGGATGCCACTTTCTTAAATTCGCTTGAAACATGCCGATAGCTTGAAGCGGAGATGACACCGCGCTTGCTCCTCTGCCCACGTGTGCCCAGACAGAAGCCAAGCCCCGGGATGACGGGCGACGACTAAAACCACCCATCAGATGGCGTAGCGCTGACCATATTCCCTCAACGGTCAATCACGTCGAGGTGGCACGTGACCCCGCAGACCGTTCCGGGCGCGACTTTGGCGACAGTTGGCGCGCCGATGCCAGCACCCGCCGGCTTGACCGGTTGCCAGCCATACACCTAGAGGGCGACGAAATTCGCTAACGACCAGACGTTAACTTCGGCGATGCTGGCTTTTGCAACTGCTGACTGTGGGTCATGTTTCAGTCGGCATTGGCACCATCAATAATGTGGCAGCCAAGCACAAGCGGAAATTTGCCCCCCCTAAAAATAAAGCTTTCTCGCTTCAATCTCCAAATCTGCCAAAGCCCCATCCGCATTAGCTTCCAGCGCCCGCTACTACCTCCGCGGAAGCTCCAAATTACCCCCTTCATCGAACGTATTCCCCATACTGGGGCATCCGAAACATAAAAACCTTTCCGAGCCCGCCCAGCAAGGGTTTGCTGGCAAAACTACCCCCCTATTTCTCACAATCGATGCGCCGCCGTGCAACGGATTCGCGTCAAACTCGATTGCGGCGCGAAACGCTGGTAGCCCCAGAAGCAAACAGTGCATCGGCATACTGTCATCTGCCCGTACCGTTTTTCCGTGACGTCGCCTTCAGCCACCTCGATGCACTACAGCTCGGCTCCGTTTGGCAACGCCGGCGGCGCGTTGGGGAAGCGAAACTCGTAAAGTTGGAGCCGACAGCCGCAAACTTCTCCCCCGAGGGCTGTCGCAATAGCTTAGGCCGTGTTCCTAGTATGTCGGCGGCAATTCGAACTCCGAGTCGCTTCGGGACTGTGACAGCGGTTTTGCCAGATTCTCGACATCAAAACTTTCAGGATTTTTTCAAACCATTGTTTTTAAACGATTTTTTATCGTCCTCAACAAAAAAATTTGCGCCGCCAGGTCACTCCGCCTTACAGTTATAAATAGCGCTCTGTGACAAGGAAACGGACATGCGTGATGAGTTACTTGACTTTTTGTTGAGCAAGGGGCCTCAGCTAAGCGGCCAGCTTGCCGCCGGCCTCGCGGATTGGCTAGAAATCACCCCGGCGGCAGCTCGGAAGAAAATCGAACGACGAAATGCATCCGTTCGCGAACTGAAGCTTCCCTTCGCGCGAAGAGCGAAGTTCCTGTACGCGGCCTCCCAGTACGGGAGCGACAAATTCTGGACACGGCTCGCTGAGGCGCTCGAAGAAGGTAACGGCGCGTATGCACGTGTGATTCGAGCACTTCGTGCGCGTGGCGGCCTTCTCCCGCTGGCGCATCTGGCGGCAGCTGCAGGTATCTCATCCGGCGCCCGCCAAATTTCGTTCGACCGTGCCTGGCAAGACCTTGTGGAGACAGAGCTCTTTCAGACGATAGAGGTGCCAGGTTTGGGCGAGTGCTTCGCGTTCGCGAAGAAGGACACAAATATTGACGAATTGCTCCCCGATATACGCGCCCGTCTGATTACGGAAACCGTCCTGCTTCAATCGGTGCAGGAATGGGCTGCGAAGCTTGGACTGGGCAGCTTCGCAAGCTTTGAACTTCGGGGTATCCAGCAAGGAGCCGCGCCCACCGTTTCCATTTTTGAGTGGGATTTGACGGCCCCGTCGTATGTCAGCGCGCTGACCACTTGGAGCAAGGCCGGACGCCCGAATCCGGGCTTCATGGTTCTGGACGTGCTTCTGAAAGACGAGGTCGAGCTGAGTGACGTTCAGCCATTCATCTACAAATGCAAGACCTTGCGCCAGGTACGTAACGTTCGAACCCTGCAGTTCTTTGTCGCGCATCGATATGCCCACGAAGCCCTCAATGCAATGCGGCGCGAAGGCATTATTCCCGCGACCACAGAATCGCTGTTCGGCACCGACGTGGCCCGCGCATTGATGGAATTGACCGCTACACTGAAGCAAGCCGCGACCGAAGCCGTGGACCTCGAAAAATTCTCTGAGCTGTTCGCCAAGCTGGGAAAAGTCGGTGGCGCAGTCGGAACGCTGCGCGGCGCGCTCTTCGAGTTCGTGGTTGCGGACCTGATGCGGAGAACTGTTGGGGGTGCCAACGTCCTCATGAACAAGATATATCGCAAGGGAGGCAAAGATGTTGCGGAAGTCGACGTCAGGGTTCATGTACCGGACAGCGAGATACGTTTCATCGAATGCAAAGGGCTGCTGCCCGGCCGCATACTGCCTGATTTAGAGGTCGACGCTTGGTTAAACAAGCGCATCCCGGCCGTGAGAGAGCAAACTATCGAGAATTCTGAATTCAAGAATGTCAAGCTGACCTTCGAGCTTTGGCTAACCGGCGAGCTGTCTCCCGAAGCTCAAGAAAAAATCTCGAAGGCACAAGCGACCGTAGGCCCAAATAAATACACCATCAAAGTGATGCTTGCTCCAGAAATTGAAGATGCGGTGAAGAAATTCCCCGACCTCCGCAAGGTGGTGAAGCAGCACTTTTTGGAGCATCCGATGGCCGAACCGCTTGGTACCATCAATCAGGTCTCGAAGCGACAGATTTCGCAGGTCGCGGCTGCGTTCTCAGACCTCACGCACGTCGATTTCGGGAGCACCTCCGCCGAGGCCGGTCAAAGTCCCGCCTGATGCACGCCCATCGCGGTACCGTTTCAACACGTGCGATAGCTCCTGCTCGCAAGTGCGTCCCATACATCTCGCGTTGAATTGATGAAACGCTGCCAACGGAGGAAAATCAGAGCACTCTCCATACGATTGTACCTAACATGAAGAATATTGTTGCCGCTGCAACTCTCATATCAAGCGTATGTTCGGTCGCACACGCAGAGCCATCGACGTTTCGATGCTCGGCCGTACAGAACACCGTGCACCACGACCTCGATATCGAAGTCGATAGGGACAAGTTGACCGAGTGGAGCTATCTCGCTGCCACGCCAGCAGGCGATTCTTCGTTGACATGCTCTCTCGACTCCACGGACGGAAAAGAGGGCAGCTCGGCGGAAGGCGTGCAGAACTATGCGACTGACGCTGGCAATGTCATCGTGACAAAACGGGGCAAATCGTTCGTTTTCGACTTCTCGAAGATTCGCATCACAGACGCATGCGGGCAGTCTTCTGCAATGGCAACGCATATCACTATCACGCCTGGCTCAAAGCGCTGCACGAATGTTGCGAATTCAACCTGAATGAACCAACCTGCCTGCGTCAACGAAGCAGGCAGGTATCTAGCGGTCGAGACCGTTGGCGCGAACCCACAGCAATTCCTCTTCCAGTGAGCACCACAGGTCCCGCGCCAAGCTTCGTAGGTGCAGGCGCCAGAGGTTGTTGCCAATCCGGTAGAAGAAGGATGACTCACGCCGCACGAGCATGCTGCTGACCCGGGAGATGACCTCATCCGGGTCCCACATCAGCCATACAGGCGGCGCCGGCGTCATAGCGATGCCCCCCAGTGCGGGAGTGACCTCGTCGTACAGCACCTGCTTCAGCATGGGCAACGGCATATTGGCGCAGTGCCGGACGAGTTGCTCCGCTACATGGCGGTAGTCGACTTCGTTGTCGACGAGCATATCCGACATGATGCACCAGCACTCACGGCGTTCTTCGATGATTATGCTCTCTGTCATGCGAGCTTCTTTCTAGCATGAGCAGCTCAAAGCGTCCGCTCGCGCGCATCGCCGCCGCTGTAGCTTGCTTTTGCTCCGCCGTGCCGTTGGCTGGGAGGATACGGGACCACTCGTCGATGGCCTCAACGTGGAACTGCGAGAGCCATTTGAAATACGGCTCACTGATGAGGCGTTGACGTCTCTTGAGAGCGAAGTCCACCTAGTGCATTAATCGCGCCTATCGCGATGAATGCTACGTGGTGTAATCACGCCTTGCGCTCCCACTCCCACAAGGCAGGCTGTGGTCGATGAGCGCCGCTGCGGTCGGGCGCGAACACCTCTGGCATGGGCTCACCCTGCTGCACCAGCACCCCGGGTACATTGTGCCCAACGGCCTTCCACACTCCTGTTTCCGGGCAAGGTTGACCGGTGCGAACCTTCGGGGGCCCGGAGAACTCCGCCGGTGGGCGGTCATCCTGCTTTGAATCGAACTTTCGCGCGAAATCAACCAAATCTTTCGGATAGAGCAAGTGGTCTCGGTACGAGTTGTCATCTAGTTCAAGCAGGAATGAGACTGCGGCTGCTTCAATCGCCCAGTATCCGACATACGCGCCGCCTTCGTCAGGATTCGCCTTCAAATGGCTGTCATACCAAGACGCGGAGCGCATTGCTCGGTACCATCCGTCCAGACAGGACGTTATCAATGAAATACCTAGCTCGTCGGTATCGCTGTAAAGGCTATTGATGACATCACGATATTGCTCGTGGTACCACTTATCCACATCGACGCGGCCGTCCATCCCATACGCAAACAGGTCTTCGTAGAGCGTATCCTGGGCCCGATACGACGGGTCGAGCATGGCCGCCAATCGAGGGAGCAGGTCCCGCCGATGAAGAAGGTGGCAGAGCGAGATGAGCTGAATGGCAGCCTCATACTCTTCAATCTCCCCGAACATGAACGGCGGATATGTACTGTCCTTCTCCGCCACACGTTTCGCGGCGGT
The DNA here is from genome assembly GCF_900109265.1 of Paraburkholderia tropica. Taxonomy (GTDB): domain Bacteria; phylum Pseudomonadota; class Gammaproteobacteria; order Burkholderiales; family Burkholderiaceae; genus Paraburkholderia; species Paraburkholderia tropica. The sequence goes on along the minus strand of NZ_FNZM01000049.1, from coordinate 4,425 downwards.
GTAGCGCTCAAGGCTGCTAACGACTTCTTCGAACTCGCTTCGCAGAAGGTTCAAGTCGGCGCCGCCTGTGTACCGCAGAAAGAACCGCCTAAACGTCTCCCTTGCCACATAGCGAGAGCCAAGCGCAGCCTTGCCCTCCTCGCTGCCGCCGTTTGGAGGCATATGCGAAGACCAGTGAGCGATTTCTTCGTCGATGAGGGGCAAAAGCCACTTGTAGTAAGCCTCGCCCAGAAAACGTTGACGGCGGATGAATTCGAAATCTGACATTGGAACCAATCCTAATCCTCTGCGAGATATTTATCGCAAGCGTGCCTGCTTGCGCTGCACAGCTGCGGCGACCTCGGCGTCGCGGTAATGATGGGTCGGCGGCAACTGATGGTCGGTATGGCCGTGTTCGTCGCCGTTCATCAGCGCCGCCTCGTGTCCAGCAGCGGCAGGCAAGTAAAAGGGTACATAAAGAATATGCCGAGAATAGCCGCTTCTTCGGATACTCCGAACGAGGTTGCCGCTTACCGCACCGGCGAGATTCTGGTCAATCCAATCCTCACTCATTTGAACGACCTTCGCGGACCCAGTGCCGGGCGCCCGGGTGCCTTCGCCAGATGCCGCATCCGGGGAACTCTTGTTCGGCTGCCGACGCCCGCCTGCCATTTTGCCACCAGGCGACGAAGCTGGAGGCTGAGCTCCCCCCGAGGACACTATCGGCGGCTCAATGAGTTCGTCAGCGGAGGGGCGAACCACATCCTTGATACGAGACGCCAACCCAAGTTTCGGCGACATGTTTCGCTTCGCCTCAGGTGTCGCCGTTGGCCTATCGACCTTCGACGACTTTGCTTCAACGATGGCGTACGGCTTACCGTCGTTTGTTCCCGGGTTCGCTCGCCAAACCCCATCAATACCTTGGCCGTGAGCCTGTGGCGCGAAAAGCTTCGCGAGCTTGCCGTTGCCATTGAGCTTACCAAGCACCTCTGCACTTGGTGCCGCCGCCCAGTGTCCCATCACCCCCTGGTCATGAGACGCCCAACCCGAACCCCACCCGAGATGCTCATAGCAGTAATAGTCAGCGATGTGCTCGCCCAGAAGGCCGGTTATGCTATTCGTGATGTCCGTGACAGCGAGCTTGGCGTTCACGACCCCGGTGGACGGCGCAGAATTCGAGCGGTTGTGCCCCTGTTCTGCTTCGACGCCCACCTTACCCGGCTTCTCGGTCTCCTTTCGCAAGGCGACTGCGCCCTCTGCCGACGAGTTCGGCTGCTTCTTCTTCCAGTGCATGAGCTTGCGCTCAACGAACTGGGTCACCCAGTACGGCAGGTTCGTCTCAACAAAGCCGAGCGCCTCGCCGAACGTGGTCTGAGCGGTCGGCGGCATCTCACGATAGAGCCACGATTTCTCGATGTGCTCGCGGGATTCAGTCAGCAGCTTCTTCAGCCCAGACGCGTCAAAGAGCTTGTCAACCAGTTCTTCCGGGCTCGTCGGGCAGTGCGCGCGCTGTAGCACCATCCGCAGAATGTCGAAGAGCAGCGGCCCGTAAATTTCGGACCTATGGTTCACGAGCCTGAACGTGCGCTTCACGCCGGCACCGACCACGGGCACCCAGCCCACGACTGCGAACACCAGGTCGATGCCCGTCTCTATCTTCGTCATCTCGTCGGTGGCGCTGCGTGCATTCCACACGTTCCAGACACTCTCCGACGTGTCATAGACGTTCTGCGCGACATAGAAAAGCGGGAACGCGTTTGCCGCCATCGAGATGCCAATCTGCTCGACCGCGTCTTCGACGGCCTGTTGGTCGTTTTCGTTCATTGGATATCCGGGCGGCCCGAGAATTGATTGAAGAGGCTCGCGAGATTTTCCTGGTTGATGCCTTCGTGACCACCGGCGCCAAGCTCCTTCAATACGTCAGCCTGGTCGAGCGTTTTCGCTGCAGGCAGCGCTTGTTGCGCGAACGGGCGTGCGTCCTCGCCAAAAAATGCCTTGACTGTGCCTTCAGGGACGTCACGTAGTACAGCGTGGCCGTTGGCATCCAGCCTGCCTGCCAACGTCGTACCGTTTTCGAACATGACCTTGTACGGCGCGCCGGGTACAGGCTTCAGGTTGCTGTCGGTGAGGTTCAGCTCGAGCTTGTTGTGCAGGTCGCCCTTCGGCAGTGTGGGCAGGTCGTAGGGACTGCTCGTGGGCCCGTTGAATGCATGCTGCGCACCCTTGATGTCTATCTGCCCGGGAGCATGAATCTCGATGTTGCCATCGTGGATGCGGATGTACGCGCCCCCAGCGGTCAGCAGGACGCCCTGGCTCGCAGCGACTTCCACGTTTTCGGAGGCCGACAGCAGCTTCACTGTCTTCTGCGCCGTCAGCTCGATGTTATCCGAGTGCGCGCGAATCTCGACCTTCCCCTTCGCTGCGAAGAGCTTCATTCCTGCGTTCTGGACGAAGAGACTGATTTTGTCGGTCATGCTCGCAAGCAGCGACTTGCCCGTGGCGATATGCGTGCTTTGACAGCTGACCAAGGTGAGCTGCTCGTCAGCGCTCACGTGCACTGACTGCTGCGTCGAGACGCCGATTCCCGCCGGGCTCGCCGCCAGGAGAATCGGCTCTTTGAACGCATTGGCGGAGCCAGTGCCGCCGCCGGCAGTACGGCCGCCGCTCGCCTGGCCCTGGGCGCTATCAGTCGACGCTGCGGTGAAGGCTTTGAGCGCGTCTTGGCCTGCTTGCAGGCTTTCGGCCTGATGCGTCGTGCTCGCGCTGTTGAGCGATTCGAGAAGGTTGCCCGCACCTGACAACTGCCCTCGTGCGGCGCTTACGTCAAGCTGCTGCGCGTTCGTGCCTGCGGCTGCGTGGGTCGAGAGGAACAGCCCGCGGTTCGCGCGCAGCGCACCGTAGGCATCGGTGCGCAGTTCGAAGCCGCTGCCGAGATAGCTGCCACGCGTGTTCCCGTCCTGGGCAATGAGGTAACCCAGATGCAGCATGGAGTTACCTTGGGACGACAGCAATTGCAGCCGATTCTGGGCTGTCGCGTCGTCCATCACGAGCTGGTTGAAGCCGCCCGCGCCACCGTATTCACGCGACCGAAAGCCGGAGAGGATGCCATTCGAGTGCCAATGCGGCTGCGTCGCGCCGTTATAGACGCGCCCTGTCGCGATGGGCCGGTCGCAATCACCGCCGACCCAGTCGATGGCCACTTCTTCGCCGATGCGGGGCACGTGGACGCTACCATAGCCGCTTCCCGTGTCCGAGAACGCTGCGCGCACCCAGCACGTCCCGGCAGACGCCTCACGTCGGTCCCAGTGCATGCGCACGAGGATGCGGTTGTGCGAATCGGTGTAGACCTCTTCGTTCTCCGGTCCCGTCACCGTTGCCGTCTGAAGGTGCATGACCGGCTTGTGGTGTTCGAACGGGCTGCGAAACGGAACCTTCAGTCGCTGCGCCTCGACCTCGACGAGAAAGAAGCCATCGCTGCCATCGCCGACGGAATCTTCGACCAAGAACGCAGTTGCGCACTGCTCATAGGTAGCGCGAACCGCCGCCAAACGTTCAGAGAGGCTATGCGGGAACGCGTGAGTCTCGCTAACCGGGATATTATTCCGGATGTACCACGAGGCTTCGATGACCGCGAACTTCCGGTCCTCGCCGTCATCCTGCTCGTGAGCAGGATGGTTGTTCAGCGAGAACCAGCGGCCGACGTCGATGCTGCGCAGGCCTCCGACGCCAAAAAAGCGCTTCGCGCGCGACTCCCACTCTTCCAGCTTGAGCTTGGTGAGCTTGTCGCCACGGTCGCTATCCTGCCAGCTATAGGCGCCTGTGTATTCGTAGACCTCCGCCTGTTCCGGCAGGTCGCCCTGATTCGCGACAGTCGGAAACGAAGTCTCCTTGGTGGTGCCAGGATTCTTGTAGTCGAAGGTGCGCGAGCTGTAGCTCGTGCTTTGGAGCGTGCGCGTGCCGGACCACTGCACAAGCGCTTCCGTCTGGCTGGAGCTGCCGGCACGATAGAAGTCGACCTTCTGGGGCGACATGGCCTTGAGCGAATACAGGTCGTCGGTCACGACTAGCGTGTGAGACTTTCCGTCGTCGGCATGAACCGAGCCGGGAATCGTGGAGGCTATTGGGTTTAAGTTAAAGCAGGCGCATCCGCAGTATTTCTGAGTTGCCTGTAGTAGTTTGCCTCAGCTTCAGCGGGCGGGATATAGCCGAGCGGTTCCATCAGTCGATGATGATTGAACCAGGCCACCCATTGCAGCGTTGCCAGTTCGACGGATTCCTTCGTTTTCCACGGGGCGCGCCGATGAATCAGTTCCGTCTTGTACAGGCCGTTAATCGTTTCAGCCAGCGCGTTGTCATAGCTATCGCCACGGCTGCCGACCGAAGGCTCGATGCCCGCTTCGGCCAGACGTTCGCTGTAGCGAATGCTGACGTATTGGGACCCCCTGT
>NZ_FNZM01000032.1 GCF_900109265.1 Paraburkholderia tropica | reverse complement strand
ATTAATCCGGCTTTCGCCGGGCTATCCCCCACTACAGGACACGTTCCGATGTATTACTCACCCGTTCGCCACTCGCCACCAGGTGCAAGCACCCGTGCTGCCGTTCGACTTGCATGTGTAAGGCATGCCGCCAGCGTTCAATCTGAGCCAGGATCAAACTCTTCAGTTTAAACCTGTTACTGTTTTCGGTTCTTTCGAACCGGTCGCTCACTCAAAGCTGACAGGTATCTGAATTGCTTCAAAAACCTGACTTACTTTAGTGTGAGACTCTTGATACTTTTGCTTCTCCTGACGTGCTCCGAAGAACCGGTCAGGTCGCATCACCTATCAAGCGCCCACACTTATCGGCTGTAAATTTTTAAAGAACAATTTCGTCTCAATCGCTTCGTTTTCGTTCGCAGCGATCAGCGAAGGAGGCGAATTATGCGGGTCATTCCGGATGCCGTCAAGCGCTTTTGCGAAAAAAGTTTTCGGGCCGGAAAATACCCATTTTGTGAACCGCGAACGCGACGCGCGCACAGCCCAACCGGCCCGCACGATCTGCGCGTCTGCGCAGCCATTCCTCACACATCTCTCCCCGCAAAAAGAAAAGCCCGTCACCCTATTGCAAACGCAGGCTTCGACTATATCGTAGAAATGCGATATAAGATTCGCATAGTGACGATGCAATTTCCATGAAGAAATCTCAACCGACCCCGCAGCTCGATCTCGACGCCATCTACAAGGCGCTGGCCAATCCCGTACGTCGCGAGATCCTCGCGTGCCTGCGGGAGCCGCACGTGCATTTCGCCGATCAGGAGCTTCCGCTCGATCACGGCGTCTGCGCGGGCAAGATCGACGCGCACTGCGCGCTCTCGCAGTCGACCGTCTCGGCGCACCTGGCCGCGCTTCAGAAGGCCGGCCTCGTGACGTCGAAGAAAGTCGGTCAATGGGTGTTCTTCAAGCGCAACGAGCCGGTCATCGAGGCGTTCCTCGCCCACATGAGCCAGCAGTTGTGACGGCGCGTCAGCGCAATCGTCCGTTTCATTTCCGATATTTCCGCTAATCCGCTCAGCTTTTTGGCTCGCGGTACGAGGTGAACCTATGGCAACGCTTTTCGACCCCATCCAGATCGGCGATCTCACTCTGCCCAACCGCATCATCATGGCGCCGCTCACGCGCGCTCGCGCTAACGACGTGCGCCTGCCGAACGCATTGATGGCGAAGTACTACGCCGAACGCGCTTCGGCCGGCCTCATCATCAGCGAGGCGACCTCGGTGACGCCGCAGGGCGTCGGTTACGCCGAAACGCCCGGCATCTGGTCGCAGGAGCAGGTCGAGGGCTGGAAGATCGTGACCGAGGCCGTGCACGCCGCGGGCGGGCGCATCTTCCTGCAACTGTGGCACGTCGGCCGCATCTCCGATCCGATGTTCCTCGACGGCGCCCTCCCCGTCGCGCCCAGCGCCATCGCCGCGCAGGGCAACGTGAGCCTCGTGCGCCCGCCGCGGCCGTTCGTGACGCCGCGCGCACTCGGTATCGACGAAATCCCCGGCGTGGTTGCCGCGTTCCGCCAGGGCGCGATCAACGCGAAGGCCGCGGGCTTCGACGGCGTCGAGATTCACGGCGCGAACGGTTATCTGCTCGACCAGTTCCTGCAGGACAGCACCAACCAGCGCACCGACGCCTACGGCGGCTCGATCGAGAACCGCGCGCGCCTGCTGCTCGAAGTCACCGACGCGTGCATCGAAATCTGGGGCGCCGACCGCGTGGGCATGCACATCGCGCCGCGCGGCGACGCCCACACGATGGGCGATTCGGACCCGGCGGCCACCTTCGGCTATGTCGCGCGTGAGTTGGGCAAGCGCAAGCTCGCGTTCCTGTTCGCGCGCGAATCGCTCGGCGAGAACCGCCTCGGCCCGCAATTGAAGGCCGAATTCGGCGGCCCGTTCATCGCGAACGAGAAGTTCACGCTGGAATCGGCGCAACAGGTGCTTGCGGCAGGCGAGGCCGACGCCATCGCGTGGGGCCAGCTCTTCATCGCCAATCCGGATCTGCCGCACCGCTTCGCGACGAATGCGCCGCTCAATGCGCCGGTTCCGTCCACGTTCTATGCGCGCGGCGAAACGGGCTACACGGACTATCCGTCGCTCGATAACGTCGCTTAAGCGCGCTCCGGCACGCAACCCGCGCGCACAAAAACGGCGCACGAAAAAAAGCCCCGGCAAAGGCACACCGCCTTTCCGGGGTTTTTTCATCGACGATTAACATCGCGCGATAAAACTGAAGATAGAACTGAACCAGGCGCGCGCCCCATTCGCCGCGCATCGCCGCCGATAGCGCGTTTCAATTGGCATCGCGCGCGAGACTGTCCTTGAATTCGAATCCTGTCTGCCCATCCAACCGCAACCGCCGATCGGAGATTCGTCATGCCCCAAGTGGACGCCGAGCAAATCGTTCATAGCATTGCCGAGGAAACCCACACGCCCGAGGAAACCGTCGCGCGCATTTACGCCGACGCGCTCGCCGAATACCGCATCGACGCCCGTATTCAGGACTACCTGCCGCTCTTCGCCGCGCGCAAGGTTCGTGCGACCCTGCGGCAAAACAGCGCAAAGCCGGGTTGATAGCCGACTTCAACCCCACGCCGCTTCCCTTTCCGCCGTCGCCGAAAAAGTACGCGCGAGTACCGCTTTTCAAGCGGCGCCGCGCGTATTCGCTCGCGCACCGTTTTTACATCGCCGCATTCGCCTCGCGTTTTTTACGCGCCGCGCCTCCGCCGTTATTCCGCGTTGACTCTTAAGGTTCGTTTAATTCTTCACTGTAACCATATGCTCACCCCTGTTGAGCCGCCGGAACATCGGCGGCGTTTTTTTATGCGGCAAGCCGAGGAGGAGCGAAGTCATGGTTGAAGACGACGACGTGCTGATGCACCTGCAATCCCTGCTGCGCGACGGCTCGCCCGGACGCGTCGCCTCTTGCCGCGTCTCCACGCCGCTGCAGCATCCCTGGGGCCGCGCTTACCGCCTCGTCGAGTGGACCACGCCGCTCGACGACGGCGCGCGCCGCCAGGTCGTGCCGGCGGAAAGCTCGGCCTTCGAAATCGCGCGTCTGGTCGCCGAACACGTGCCGGGTCGCCGCATTCTGCTCAACGGCGAACCCGTCGATACAGAGCGTCCGCGCACGCGCCGACGCTCGCGCAGCAGCCGCGCGAGCGCACGCGCGGTGAGCTGATACAGCCTGACGAAACCGCGCGTCCCGCCAGCCGGGGCGCGCCGCTTTTCGTTGCGCCCGCGTTCCACGCACGCAAAACGCACACGCACAACCCACACGCAGAACCCATCGCGCGACGCGCCAGCCGCCGACGCGTTACGCCACCATCCTTCCCAACATCGCGTCCAGTTCGGCGCTGACGACCGTCATCGGCGCGCGCAGTTCGTTGCGGATCAATCCGCGTTGCGCGAGCGCGGCCTTCACCGGCCCCGGATTCGGTTCCGCGAACGCAGCGCGCACGAGCGGCACGAGGCCGTGCCAGAGTGCGCGTGCATCGCCGAGACGTTCTTCGCGCACGGCTTGCGCCATCGCCACGAAACGCGCCGGCAGCAGATGCGCCGACGCCGCGATCGCCCCGCTCGCGCCCGCGCAGAGTGCGCCGAACATCTCGATGTCCTCGCCGCAGAGCACCTGCAGGCGGCCGTCGAGGATCAGCGCGAGCGTCTTGTCGAGCGAGCCGCCGCAATCCTTCACCGCGACGATGCGCTCGTGCCCCGCCAGTTCGAGCAGCGTCGCGAGTTCGAGGCGCACGCCGGTGCGCGCGGGAATGTCGTAAAGGATCACCGGCTTGCGGCTCGCGTCGGCGAGCGCCGCGAAATGGCCGATCACCCCTGCCTGCGACGGCCGAATGTAATACGGCGCCGCCGCCAGCACGCCCGCGATGGGCGCGTCGTTGAGCGCCTCGATGCGCTCGCGCACCGAGGCCGTGTGATTGCCGCTCACGCCCGCCACGACCGGCAGCATCCCGGCGGCGGCCAGCACCGTGGCGAGCACGGCGTCCTGCTCGCGATCGTCGAGCGCGGCAGGCTCGCCGGTCGTGCCGAGCGCGACGAAGCCCGCCACGCCCGCATGCGCGTAGTGGCGCACCAGCGCGTCGAGCGCCTCGTGATCGACCGCTCCCTGGTTGAACGGCGTGACGAGCGGAATCCAGATACCCGAAAACGAAGACATGACTTTCCCTTGAACGCGACCGAGTGGAAGGTCCGTCGAGCGGTGCGGGGAAGTCGGGCTGGCCTGGAGAAAAGGCGGGGGCGGCAAGCTGTTCCATCGCAACATCCGACGGAACAGCAAGCTCCGGTCAGATGAGCGGCTGTTTTTTGGCTTTGGCTTTCACGCTGACCGACGCGGCCTGCGCGCGCGCCGACACCGCGCGCGTAGCGGCGGCGATGGGCTGGGCGAAGGTATTCGGCTGACGTGACATGGCCTGAAGTGTAACCGAGATCGTCCGCCCGCGCGCCGCCAATCTAGCGACGCGCCTCGCCGTGCACTTCCACATCGAGAATCGGCGAGTCGAGCAGCAGATTCGGTGCATCGGCCGGATCGCGCCTCGTGAGCTTGCCGTCCACGCTCGCGCCGCAATCCATCTGCAACTGCTGGTAGTAGATGTTGCCGACCACGTGCGCATTCGATTGCAGCTCGATGAAATGATCCGCGATGACGTCGCCGACAATGCGCCCGTTCACGACGATGTCGTAGCCATGCACGTTGCCCTGCACCGCGCTGCGCTCGCTCAGCACGAGCAGCGTCTGCGCGCCCGTCTTGCCGCTGAGGTTGCCGGTCACCTGGCCGTCGAGGCGCAAGCCGTCGGCGAATTCGAGGTTGCCCGTGATGCGCACATCCTCGGCGATCAGCGTCGCGAGCTTGGTCTGCTGGATGCCCGGCTGGGGCTTCTTCTTGTTGAACATGAACTCCACCGTTGCGTTTGTGTTGCTGAAAAGATGCCGTGGCTCGGCTCACGGCACGAAACTCGGGAAACCGGCGCAAGCGCTTACTGCGCGGGACTGCCGCCGTTGGCGTTGGCGTTGGCGCGGTTGCCGGCGTTGCCGCTACCGTTGCCGTTGGCGCCGCCAACCGCGCCGTGGCTGCGCAGAAACAGCAGTTCGGCCTGCACTTTCGCCGCCTGCGCCTGCGCGGCGTCCGCCGATTGCTGCAAAGCCACCCGCGCCGCGCGCTCCTGCTCAAGCGCGAGCTGGGCGGTCGTGAGCTGGGTTTGCAGCACATCGGGCTCGATCACGGGACAGGCCGGCGCGCCGCCACGCAGCGCCCACGCCGACGCCGCCGCGCCCGCGCCGCCCGCGAGCGCCGTCCACGCAATCGCTATCGCCCAGCGCGACGCGCGCGAGCGCACCGGCTGGAGTTCGAACGCGCGCTTCGCGTCCGTGCGCACACGCGCGGAGGGACGCGCGTCAGCCATTCGCCCGTCCGCCGTGATCGGCGCCCTCGGCACCATTGGCAGCATTGGCTCGCTCGGCGCTGGCACTTTGACCCGCGCCGTTGGCCGCGCCCACGCGATAGGCGCCGAACAGCGCGAGGTAATCGGACGGATTGACCTGCGCGCCGCGCACGATGACCTCGAAATGCAGATGCGGGCCGGTCGAGCGCCCCGTCGAACCGACGTCGGCGATATGCTCGCCCGGCAGCACGACGTCGCCCGCCTTCACGTCGAGTTTCGAAGCGTGGCCGTAGCGCGTGATGAAGCCGTTGCCGTGATCGATCTCCACGGCGTTGCCGTAGCCCGCCTTCTGCCCCGCGAAAATCACGCGGCCGCCCGCGGCGGCGAGAATCGGCGTGCCGGTGGGCGCGACGAGATCGACGCCCGGATGGAAGCTGAGCCGTTTCGAGAACGGATCGATGCGATTGCCGAACGGCGAGCCCATGCGGCCGCCGTCAGTCGGCCTGCGGCCCGGATACGCCTGCAAGGCGACCTCGTGAAGCGCGACCGCGTGTTCGAGCGCGCTCAGCGTCGCGCTCATGCAATCGACCTCGCCGACCACCGCGTGCGTGTTGGCGCGCGCCGCCGACGACTCCGCACAGCGACGCGGCGCGAGCGCGGGACCGCCCTCGCCGTCATCGTCGTCGCCGGAATGCTCGTGCGCGGCGGCGGGCGCCGTGGCCGTGCCGCGCGGCGCCTGCGCGCGCAGACGCTCGTCGAACTGGCGCAACTGCGCGAGCTGCGCAGCGAGGCGCTCGATACGCGGATCGAGCAAGGCGATCGACGCGTTCATCCGGCCGATCTCGCCCACCACATAGTGATGCTGCGCGGCGCCCGTCTGGCCCGGCGCGGCCGCCCCGGCGGCGCCGCTAAACCGGCCGATGGCGATGCCGCCCGCCAGCGAGACCAGCGCCGCGGCGCCGGCGGTCGCGATCAGCGTACGGCGCGCGGCGCGCTGCGTGACGAAGCGGGTGCCGCCACGGGAAAGCTCGTCGTTGGAGCTGGACCACGGCAATTTCATGATCGCCCCCGCAAGCGCAATTTCGCCCACAAAGGTGAAGCCCTCACGCCGATGAACACGATCCGAATAGCCATCTCAGTCTGCCGGGGCCGGCCTGCGCCCGCCCTTCCTGAAAACGAAACGGCGATTATCGTGGCGTCTGAAAAATACCCATCCCGATAAAAAGTCCGCCTGAACAGGCAAACCGAACGTCGCCGCGACAATCGCGACGCCCTGCCCCGCGAAAATCGCTTGACTTCTCGCCCCGCCGAACTAATATACGCACCGCGTACATAAACCAGCCAACACGGGTGCCAGCATGAGCGTTCCGCAACAAGCCTTCCTCCGCGACGCCATGCGTCGCCTGAACATGACCCGCGATGCCTTCGCGAGCCGCATCGGCGTCACGCGCCGCGCGCTCGACACGTGGTTGCTGCCCGAGGAATCGCAGGAATCGCGTGCCATGCCCGAGATCGTCGAGCGTTTCGTCTCGGAAATCGTCGGTGGCGGCGAGCCGCGTGAAAGCTATACGCAAAGCGTAGATCCGCGCTCGCTGGCCAGCCAGATGCAATTCGAGGGCAAGCCGCAACTGCTGTCCGTCGACCAGTTCTCGCGCGACTCCGTCGAAGCGCTGTTCCGCGTCGCCGACATCATGCAGCCCATCGCGCGCCGCCGGAAAATCTCGCGCGTGCTCGAAGGCGCGGTGCTCGGCAACCTGTTCTTCGAGGCCAGCACGCGCACCCGCGTGAGCTTCGGCGCCGCGTTCTGCCGCCTGGGCGGTTCGGTCTGCGATACGACCGGCTTCACGTTCTCGTCGATGGCCAAGGGCGAATCGATCTACGACACGAGCCGCGTGATGGCCGGCTACGTCGACGCGATGGTGATCCGCCACCCCGACCAGGGCTCGGTGGCCGAATTCGCGCGCGCCGTGAACATCCCCGTGATCAACGGCGGCGACGGTCCCGGCGAGCACCCGAGTCAGGCGCTGCTCGACCTCTACACGATCCAGCGCGAGTTCTCGCGTCTGGGCAAGATCGTCGACGGCGCGCACATCGCGCTCGTCGGCGACCTGAAATACGGCCGCACGGTGCACTCGCTCGTGAAGCTGCTCGCGCTCTATCGCGGCATCAAGTTCACGCTCATTTCGCCGCCGATGCTCGAAATGCCGCAGTACATCGTCGACAAGATCTCGACCAACGGCCATGTGGTCGAGCAGACGACCGACCTTAAGGAAGGTCTGCGCGGCGCGGACGTGGTGTACGCCACGCGCATCCAGAAGGAGCGTTTCACCGACGAGTCCTTCGAAGGCTACACGCCCGATTTCCAGATCAATCTGGCGCTGCTCGACGCTTTCTGCACCCCCGAAACGCTCGTGATGCACCCGCTGCCGCGCGACAGCCGTCCGGGCGCGAACGATCTCTCGACCGACCTGAACCACGATCCGCGTCTCGCGATCTTCCGCCAGACCGACAACGGCATTCCCGTGCGCATGGCGATCTTCGCAGTGCTGCTGGGCGTCGAGAATCTCGTGCAGCATTCGATGCGCGACGCCGTGTGGCGTCCGCCTGCATACCTCGGCCCGGACGACGCCACGTTTCACGGCATCGACTGAAGGCGCGCGTCGCGCCGTCAGCGACTCATGAAAAAAGCCGGGAAGCGTGCTGCTTCCCGGCTTTTTTTGCGCGTGGAGAGTTCGACGGCGCAATCAGTCGATGGTCCGTCGATGCACACCACGCCGCACGGCCGCACGCTTCAATCGCGTGCTTCAATCGCGGATTCAGCCAAACAACGTGTACTCGCCGCCCCGCGCGAGCGCGCGCTGATACGCGGGCCGCGCGTGAATGCGCTCCAGAAACGCGCGAATCGACGGATGCTTTTGCGCGCCCGCGCGCTTCGCACCGGCTTCGAGCGGAAAGCTCATCTGCACGTCGGCGGCCGTGAAGGCGTCGCCGGCGAACCAGCCTGTCGCGTCGAGTTCCTTCGCGATATAGCCGAAGTGCAGCGCGAGCTGCGGCCCGACAAAGCCGCTCTCCAGCGAGGCCGCCACCTTGCGCACGACCGGTTTCACGAAGAACGGCACCTTCGCGCCCGCGATGCGCTGCGCGACCAGCGCGAGCAGCAACGGCGGCATCGCTGACCCTTCCGCGTAATGCATCCAGTAACGGTAGCGCAAATGCGCCGGCGTGCCGCGCGCGGGCACGAAGCGGCCATCGCCATATTGCTCCACCAGATATTCGAGGATCGCACCCGACTCGGCCAGCGTGTGTTCGCCATCCGTCACGACCGGCGATTTCCCGAGCGGATGCACCGCGCGCAACGCGGGCGGCGCGAGCATTGTCTCCTTGTCGCGCTGATACTTCACGATGTCGTACTCGACGCCCAGTTCTTCGAGCATCCAGAGCACGCGCTGCGAACGCGAATTGTCGAGGTGGTGAACCGTCAGCATCAGGACTCCTCCAGTTTTGTCGGCGAAACGTCATCGCCTTGTATGCGAAATGAATCACTGCGATTAACTGCTAGCATGCACGGAAAACAGAACAGGAGACTACCGTGCATGCCGTTCTTTTCACGCTGATCGATGGCGTGGCGATCGTCGCGGCGATCGCACTGGCGACGCTCGTCGCCGCGCTCGTGATGGTAGCGTCCGCCGGGCCCAGGGCGGCGCAATCCGAGGATGTATTCGGATTCGAATCGCTCGACGCGCCGCCGGCCGTGAGCTTGCCGCCCGTGCAGCGCTACGCGGCGCGCGACGGCGAGCCGCTCGCGTTCCGCTTCTATGACAGCACGGCCCCGCAGGTGCTGATCTTCGTGCACGGCTCGTCGTATCACGGCGCGTCGTATCACGCGCTCGCGGCGCATCTGAGCCAGCGCGGCATCGCGCGCGTCGTGCTGCCGAATCTGCGCGGTCACTATCTTTCCGGCACGCGGCGCGGCGACATCGACTATATCGGCCAGTTCGAGGACGATCTCGCCGATCTCGTCACGCACCTGCGCAATCGCGGCGAGTCCGGATCGATCGTGCTCGGTGGGCATTCGAGCGGCGGCGGTCTCGTGATTCGTTTCGCGGGCGGCGCGCATGCCGCGCTGGTCGCGCGCTTTCTTGCGCTGAGTCCGGCCATCGCGCGCTCGCGTTCGCTCAAGGCCAATAGCGGCTGGGCAAGCCTGCATCTGCGGCGGATCATCGGGCTCGCGCTGCTGAACCTGTTCGGCGTGCACGGCTTCGATGCGTTGCCGGTGATCGCCTTCAACAAGCCCGCGCGGTTTCGCGACGGCAGCGAAACGCTCGCGTATTCGTATCGGCTCAATAGCGCGTACCATCCGCGCGCGCGTTTCGACCGCGATGTGGCGAAGCTCGGCGCGCAATCGGCGGTGCTGGTCGGCGCGAACGACGAAGCCGTCGATGCGCCCTTGCTCGGCGAACTCGTCGCGCGCGCTTCGCCTGAAACTTACTTCGCTATCCTTCCCGATATCAATCACTTCGGCGTGTTCACGCGCGAGCCGGCGATCGCCGCCGTGGCGGCATGGCTCGCCGCCCAACCGGACGACGGCGACACGCAGCGCGTCGCGGCCGGCGCGGCCAGCGTGGTCTGACGCATCGCGCGAAAGACATCGCGCGAAAAGCATCGGGCGGAAGGCAAATTCGATGACGGCTGTCCGCGCCGCCAGCTTCGCGACGGCCCGATGTCAGCCGCACGACAGGTCCGCGCCAGAAGCCGGATCGTCACGCGTTTTTCGCTTTTCCGCGCTTTACTTTCGTCACGCTCGCGTGCAACGTGCAGGTCTGATCCCGCCGGTGCGCCAGGTTGGCCGCCGGGTTGGACACCGTGTCGCCGCCGCACGCGCGGCACTGAATTTGCTCCCGCCGTTGTTTCGTAGACCGAGGTCCGCACGCTGCGCGACGTCTCACGCGGCATCGCGATTCGCGTGCGCTTGCCATCCTTGATGGAGCCCGCCGAACGCCATGTCACACGATCGCTCTCACGACGCGCCCGCTGCCGCCGACACGCCCGCGCCCACCCCGCCCGCCGACACCTCGCGCCGACGCTTCCTGCAATCGGCCGCCGCAGCCGCCGCGCTCGGCGCGACGCCGCATCTGCACGCCCAGCCAAACGCGCCCGCGAGCGACGCCGCGAACGACACCGCAAGCGCGCCGCCCGTCGTGCCCGCGCAGCCGGTTCAACTCAGCATCAACGGCCGCGAGTACGCGCTGCATATCGAACCGCGCGTGACGCTGCTCGACGCCTTGCGCGATTACGCCGGTCTCACCGGCACGAAGAAAGGCTGCGATCGCGGCCAGTGCGGCGCGTGCACCGTGCTCGTCGAAGGCCGCCGCATCAACGCGTGCCTGACGCTCGCGGTGATGCACGAAGGCCAGCGCATCACCACGGTCGAAGGTCTCGCGAGCGCGACGCAACCGAGCCCGATCCAGCGCGCCTTCGTCGAGCGCGACGCGTTGCAGTGCGGCTTCTGTACGCCGGGGCAGTTGTGTTCGGCGACGGCGTGTCTCAGCGAATTCGCAGCGGGCACCGCGAGCGCCGCGACCGCCGACGTGCGCACGCGCCCCGCGCAACTGAGCGACGCCGAAATCCGCGAGCGCATGAGCGGCAATCTGTGCCGCTGCGGCGCGTACGTGAACATCGTGGCCGCCGTGCGCGACGCGCACAGCGCCGGCGCGTGACGCACGGAGCCGCTCATGGACGCTCTCTCCTACCAGCGCGCCGCCAGCATCGACGCCGCCATCGCCGCCGCGCAGCAACCGGGCGCGGCCTTCATCGGCGGCGGCACGAATCTGCTCGATCTGATGAAAGGCGGCCTCGCGCATCCCGTCACGCTGATCGACATCACGCGCCTCGCGCCGCTCGATCAGATCGACGCCTTGCCCGATGGCGGCCTGCGCATCGGCGCGCTCGTGCGTAACAGCGACGCCGCCAATCACACGCTCGTGCGCACGCGTTATCCGCTGCTCTCGCAAGCGCTGCTCGCGGGCGCGTCGCCGCAATTGCGCAACATGGCGACGGTCGGCGGAAATCTGCTGCAACGCACGCGCTGCGATTACTTCTACGACACTGCGTTCGCGCAATGCAACAAGCGCGCGCCCGGTAGCGGCTGCGCGGCGCTCGGCGGCTTCAACCGGCTGCACGCGATCCTCGGCGCGAGCACGCAATGCGTGGCCGTGAATCCGTCCGATATGAGCGTGGCGCTCGCGGCGCTCGACGCCGTCGTGCAGGTGCGCGGTCCGAACGGCGCGCGCGCGATTGCCTTCGCGCAGTTTCATCGACTGCCCGGCGAGCGTCCCGATCTCGACACCACGCTCGCGCCTGGCGAACTGATCACGTCGGTCGATCTGCCGCCGCCCGCCTTCAGCGATCACGCGCATTACCTGAAGCTGCGCGACCGCGCGAGCTATGCGTTCGCGCTCGTCTCCGTGGCAGCGGCGCTGCAACTCGACGGCCGGACCGTGCGCAGCGTGCGCCTCGCGCTGGGCGGCGTCGCGCACAAGCCGTGGCGCGCGAGTGTCGCCGAGCAGCATCTCACCGGACGCCCGCTCGACACCGCAACGTTACGCGCGGCCGCCGCCGCCGAACTCGCGCAGGCGCGGCCGCTGCCGGGCAATGCGTTCAAGGTCGAACTGGCGCAGCGCGCGATCGTCCGCGCGACTTTGCTGGCGGCGGGCGCCACGGGAGACTTCGCATGAGCGACGCGAACCAGGACGCGAATCACGACACGAATCACGACACGAAGCGGCTGATCGGCCAGCCCGTCGATCGCATCGACGGCATGCTCAAAGTCACGGGCAGTGCGAGCTATGCGTCGGACTTTCCCGAGGCGCGGCTCGCGCACGCGGTGATCGTGACGAGCACCCTATCGAGCGGCACGATCACGTCGATCGACACGCGCCGCGCGCAGGCGATGCCCGGCGTGCTGCTGGTGATGACGTGGCAAAACGCGATGCGACTGCCCAACAACGGCCAGACGCCGCTCGCGCCGCCCGCGGGCCGCCGCCTCACGCTGCTGCAAGACAACATCGTGCGCTACAGCAACGAGCCGGTCGCGGTCGTCGTCGCCGACACGCTGGAGCGCGCCATCGACGCCGCGCAGCACGTCAAGCCGGTCTACGCCGCCACGCCCGGCACGCTCGATTTCGCGCGCGCGAAAAGCGAGGCGCACACGCCGCCCTCGCCGCCGGGCCGTCCCGCCGATTCGTCGCGCGGCGATCCGGAAGCGGGACTGCGCGAAGGCGCGGTGCGCATCGACGCCATCTACACGACGCCGGTGCAATTCCACAATCCGATGGAACCGCACGCGACGATGGCGCGCTGGGACGGCCCCGAACTCACCCTCTACGACTCGACGCAAGGCGTCTCCGGCGCGAGCACCGCCGTCGCCGCCGTGTTCGGCGTGCCCGCCGCGAACGTGCGCGTGATTTCGCCGTTCATCGGCGGCGGCTTCGGCTGCAAGGGTTCGTCGTGGTCGCATGTGAGTCTGTGCGCGATGGCCGCGAAGCAGACCGGACGCCCCGTGCGTCTCGCGCTCGCGCGTCCGCAGATGTTCGGCCCGGTCGGCTCGCGCCCGCACACCGAGCAGCATCTGTCGATCGCGGCGCGCAAAGACGGCACGTTGACCGGCCTGCGTCACGACACCTTTTCGCACACCTCGACGTTCGAGGACTGGACCGAACTGTCCGGACTCGTCACGCGCATGATGTATGCGGTGCCGAACCTGAGCACGAGTCATCGCGTCGTGCCGCTGAACGTGGGCACGCCGACCTTCACGCGCGCGCCCGGCGAAACCACCGGCTCGTTCGCGCTCGAATCGGCGATGGACGAACTCGCGTGGCGGCTCAAGCTCGATCCCGTCGCACTGCGTCTGAAGAATTACGCCGAAGCCGAGCCGCAGGAGGGCAAGCCGTGGTCGTCGAAGGCACTGCGCGAATGCTACGCGGCAGGCGCGGATCGCTTCGGCTGGGCACAGCGCGTGAACGCGCCGCGCGCGATGCGCGAGGGCAATACGCTGATCGGCTGGGGCATGGCGAGCGCGACCTATCCCGCGAACCGCGGCGAAGCGTCCGCGCTCGCGCGCATCCTGCCCGACGGCACGGCGATGGTCGCCTCCGGCACGCAGGACCTCGGCACCGGCACCTATACCGTGATGACGCAGGTGGCCGCCGATGCGCTCGGCTTTCCGCCCGATCGCATCGCGTTCGCGCTCGGCGATTCGACGCTGCCGCGCGCGCCCGGCTCGGGCGGCTCGCAGTCGGCGGCGAGCGTGTCGCCGGCCGTGCAGGCCGCGGCGCGCGCCGCGCGCGACAAACTGATCGCGCTGGCCGTGGCCGACCGCGCCTCGCCCGTGTACAGCGCCGCGCCCGCCGAGGTCACCGTCAGCGACGGCTGGGTCGTGTTGCGCAGCGACCCGTCGCGCCGCGATCCCGCCGCCGCCATCGTGGCGCGCGCGGGCGGCCAGCCAATCGACGCGCAGGCCACGGCTAAACCGGGCGACGAGCGCAGGCAGTACGCGTTCCACTCGTTCGGCGCGGTCTTTGCCGAAGTGCACGTGGACGCGGAACTGGGCACGGTGCGCGTGACGCGCATCGTCGGCGCTTATGACGTGGGGCAGGTGCTCAACGAGAAGACCGCGCGCAGCCAGTTGATGGGCGGCATGGTGTGGGGCGTGAGCACGGCGCTGCACGAAGACGGTCTGCTCGACACGCGCACGGGCCGCTTCGCAAACGGCAATTTCGCGCAGTACCACGTGCCGGTGAACGCCGACATCGGCGCGCTGGATGTGTTGTTCGTGGGCCAGCCGGATCTGCGCTTCAATGCGGTCGGCGTGCGCGGCATCGGCGAGATCGGCATTACGGGCGTGCCCGCCGCCATCGCGAACGCCGTGTATCACGCGACGGGCGTGCGCGTGCGCGATTTGCCGATCACGCTCGACAAGCTGATGCTGCCGCAGCACGCGTTCGCGTGAAGCGGCGGCATCGTCGATCTGGCGTTGATTCAGCGTCGATTCGCTCGCCGCACCTCACGCGCGCGCGGGGCAATCCGCGCTTGCCCCGCGCGCCATTGCGCCGCACAATCGGCCCATTCCCTTCTCGCGCGGCTCGCCCCGCGGTAGACCCCATGGCTTATGCATCGCTCGCCACCGGCGTCCTGCTCGCCGCCGGCACGGGATCGCGTTTCGATCCCCAAGGTCTGCGCAACAAGCTGCTCGAACCGCTGCCTGGCGGCGCGTGCGTCGCGCACGAAGCCGCGCATCGTCTGCTGCTCGTCGTGCCCAAGGTGATCGCCGTCGTGCGTCCCGGCGCGGAAGCGCTCGCGCACGCGCTCAACGAGGCAGGCTGCGACGTGGTGTTCGCGCCCGACGCCGTGCGCGGCATGGGCGCGAGTCTGGCGGCGGCCGTCGAAGCCGATACGGAAGGCGAAAGCTGGATCGTCGCGCTCGCGGACATGCCGCGTATCGCCGTGCCCACGATCGAAGCGGTCGCGCGCGAACTGGACGCGGGCGCGCCGCTCGTCGCGCCGTTCCATGACGGCCGGCGCGGACATCCGGTGGGATTCGGCCTCGAACATCGCGCGGCACTGATCGCGCTCGACGGCGACACGGGCGCGCGCGCGTTGCTCAGCACGCAGCCGATCAAACGGATCGACGTCGACGACCCCGGCATTCTGCGCGACGTGGACACGCCCGCCGATCTGCACGGGCTTTAAACGTCAGGCGCGGATTTCGCGCCGGGCGGCGCGTTGAGGAAACGCAAGAAGCTCGGCAAGCGGCTCAGGGACGGCTGGCGTCCGTCGCTGCGTCCGTCGTGGTATCGGCAACTGGGTTCGCGACCGTGTCGGACGCCGCAGCGTCCGCCTTGGCATTCGCATCGCCACCGGACTTCTCCGAGACTGCGGGCGGCGTGTGCACCGAGGCGACCTGCTCGGCTTTCGCGTGCGACGCATGACCAAACAACGTCGGCACGCCGAGCAAACCCAGAACGAACACCACCGCCACTACCGCCGCACCCATACCATCACCTTGCCGATACTGAGGGAGCGCGCTGGCGCTCCCGTTTTGAGGAAGGCTGAAGTTTACGACCGGGTAAGTTTTTGAAAAATGCCGGCAGCATATAAACAGTGTTGATCTGACAGCAATAATCGACACTCAAAACGGCCTGTATCGCACTCAATATGGCAGGTTTGACGAACAATCGCCTGCCGATCGTCTCGTCGCCACACTCGCGCATGCAAATCGCCGCGCCCCGAAACCCCGCCTGAAGGCGCGCCCGAATCTCCACGGCACGCCGCGCCGCGATCAGCTAGGCTATGAGTACGCGCTCCGCGTTCCGTCCACCGCCCGGCCCCGGCCGCGCACGAGGTAGCCGCGATGATCTGCTCGCACACGAACCCGCTTCCCGAACCGCTCGCCGACCCGACGCGCGATCCCGACCGCGACCCGCTCACGCCCCCGCCGCCGGGCCATCACGGCGAAGAACCGCAACGCCCCGACGGTCCGCCGAACAAGGACCCGATCTGAACGGCGGCGCACGCCGCGCCGCTGCGCGTGCGCCCGAACCCAATCGATCAGCCTCCACCACCGCGCACGATCGACCCGATCCGCGTGCTTTCCCGCTTTTATCCCTCGCCTTAGCTTTCACCAAGCTTGCACTCAGGCGCCACGCTCCTTAAAATGCAAACGATTCGTATTTGCAGTCAAGTAGCGGGTAATATTGCATGTCCGCTCTCTTCAGCCGTTTAGCCGAACCACCAACGCATCGTGACCCACTTTCAGACCGAGCCCGTTCCCGCACTCCGCCGGACGCGCCGCGCCGCCGCATGAGACCGCTGCTGGTTCGCCTGCACCGCTGGTTCGGCCTCGGCACGGCGGCATTCCTGTTCATCGCCGGGCTGACCGGCGCGGTGATCGCGTGGGACCACGAACTGGATTCCGCGCTCAACCCGTCCTTCTATCACGCTCACACGCCGGGCACGCCGCTGTCGCCGCTCGAACTCGCGAAGCGCTTCGAGGCCGCCGAGCCGCACGCCGAAGTCACCTTCATGCCGCTCTCGATCGAGCCCGGCACCACCTTCATGGCGCGCGTGAGTCCGCGCACCGATCCGAAGACCGGCGCACCGTATCCGCTCGACTACAACCAGATCGCGCTCGATCCCGTCACTGGCGCCGAACAGGGCCGCCGCATGTGGGGCGCGCCGTCGCTCGCGCGCGAGAACCTGATTCCCTTCCTCTACCAGCTCCACTACACGCTGTTCATGCCGACGAAGATGGGCATCGACTTCAGCGTCTGGACGATGGGCGTGGTGGGCATGGTGTGGCTGCTCGACGGCTTCATCGCCATCGTGCTCGCGTTTCCGAATCTCAAGAGCTGGCGCAAGTCGCTCGCGTTCCGCCTCAAGCGCGGCGGCTACGCGCTCACGTTCGATCTGCACCGCTCGGGCGGCGTGTGGCTCTGGGGTCTGCTGATCGTGGTCGCCGTCACGTCGATTTCGATGAATCTCGGCACGCAGATCGTGCGCCCCGTGGTTTCGGTCTTCTCGACG
This sequence comes from Paraburkholderia tropica, assembly GCF_900109265.1. Classification (GTDB taxonomy): domain Bacteria; phylum Pseudomonadota; class Gammaproteobacteria; order Burkholderiales; family Burkholderiaceae; genus Paraburkholderia; species Paraburkholderia tropica. The sequence continues at coordinate 51,765 of NZ_FNZM01000032.1, read as the reverse complement.
CTCGCGCCGGACCCGTTCCGCTCGCCCTCGCCCGCCGGCGCGCTGACGCCCGCCCAGGCCGACGCCGCGCGCACGCGCATCGTCGCCGAAGCGGCCGCCATCGGCCGGCGCGAAGGCATCACCGCGCCGCCGGGCGGACTGTTCGCGATGCCGGAGTTCGGCGCCTACGGCGTGGGCTACTACGCAGCGGGCAACGATCACGGCGACGCCGGGCTCGGCAATCCGTGGCTCGTGATCGACGGCCACAACGACGCGATTCTCGGCAGCCAGATTCCCGGTCGCGGCAGCGCGGGCGACATCTTCATTCAGGCGCAGTTTCCGCTGCACTCGGGCCGTATCGCCGGTTTGCCCGGACGCATCGCGATCAGCTTCACGGGCATCGTCGTGGCGATGCTCAGCGTGACCGGCGTGCTGATCTGGCTGAAGAAAGCGCGCGCGCGCCGCAAATCGTCGAAACAGAGCGTGCCCGTGCGCACGCGCGAACGCACGGCGAGCTGATCGCCGCGTCGATTGCGTCGATCGCGTCGATCGCGGCGCGCGCCGGAAACAAAAAGGCCTTGCAGCGCTTTCACGCTGCAAGGCCTTTTTTTATGGGTCAAAACGAATCGCTAAACGGTCGTCAAGCCTTATTGCGCGATCGCGTCAAACGACGCGAGCAGACGCTCGACGTCGGCGGCATGAATGTCGCCCATCGTCGAGATGCGGAACAGTTCCTTCGACAGACCGCCCTGCCCCGCGTAGATCACGAAGCCGCGCGCCTTGAGCGCGTCGTGCAGCTTCGGATAGTCGATGCCCGCAGGCAGACGGAACGCGCGCAGCACCACCGACGACTCGTCCTTCGGCAGCACGCAGTCCATGCCGCGCGCGGCGAGACCGGCGCGCACCTGCTCCGAAAGCGCCGCGTAACGCGCGTGACGCGCCTTCCAGCCGCCTTCGTCCGCCAGCTCGCGCAGCGCCTCGACCAACGCGTAATACGCGTGCACCGACGGCGTGAACGGCGTGTTGCGCTGATCCTGCAGCGTCGCGAGACGCTTGAGATCGAGGTAGTACGTGCGGCTCGCGGCCGTGCCGAGCGCCGCGCGGCGCACGATCACGAAGGCCGCGCCGGGCACGCCGTGCAGGCACTTGTTCGCGGTCGCCGCCACGGCGGCGATGCTCGTGTCGTCGAAATCGATCGCTTCGGAACCGAAGCTGCTCACGCCGTCGACGAGCATCTGCACGCCGCGCGCGCGGCACGCTTCGCCCAGCGCGCGCAGATCGTTCAGACGGCCCGTGGTGGTCTCGTGATGAATGATCGCGACGTGCGTGAACGACTGGTCGGCGTCGAGCGCGGCGGTGATGCGCGCGAGATCGGGCGCCCGCATCCACTCGTGCTTCACGACTTCGTGCGCGATGCCATACTGCGTGGCGATCGCGGTGATGCGCTCGCCGTACACGCCGTTTTCGACGATCAGCAGCTTGCCGTTCGCGGGCACGAGCGAGGCGATCATGCTCTCGACCGCGGCCGTGCCGGAACCGGTCATGAGCACCGCCTGCCACTGCGCGGGATCGAGATCGTAGACGCCGACGAGACGCGTGCGCGCCTCTTCCTGTACGTCGAAGAACTCGCTTTCGCGATGGCACAGATCTTCCTGCAGCAGGCTGCGGCGCACGCGTTCGGTGAGCGTGACCGGGCCGGGATTGAGCAACAGCATCGGCGATTCCTTATTGAGCGGCGTTGACGGCAGCCGCAGCCTCGGCGCCGATATGGCGCATGAGACGCGACTTGACGTCGGGCGGCGTGATGGTCGGGCGCGGCAGGCCGTCGGGCGTGCCGCGCTTGATCGTCAGGCGTACGAAGCGTGCGCCGGCGACGCCGTTCGCACCCGTCGCGCGTTCGCGCGCCGCTTCCAGCACGGCGTCGAGCGTGGCGAGTTCGTCGCCTTCCACGGCGTCGGCGTAACCGCAAGCGGCCGCCACGTTCGCGAACGACACCTGTTGCGCGACGGTGGCCTGGCCGCCCGTCGAATCGTGCGCGCCGTTGTCGAGCAGCACGTGCGTGAGGTTCGACGGACCGTAGGCGCCGAGCGTCGCGAAGTTGCCCATGCGCATGAGCGCGGCGCCGTCACCGTCGAGCGCGACCACGTTCAGATCCGGACGCGCCAGTGCGAGGCCGAGCGCGAACGAGCTGACGCAACCCATCGAGCCGACCATGTACAACTGGTTCGAGCGGTCGTCGATCGCGTAGAGTTCGCGGCCGCAGAAGCCCGTCGACGCCACCACCACCGTCGATTCGGCGGGCGTGGCCGCGATCACGCGTTCGAGCGCCTGCTGGCGCGTCGGCAGATCGTCGTAGCCCACGCCCGCGAATTTCGACTGCGCCACCGGCAGCGCGTGCTTCGCCGGCATCGAGCCGCCGCCCTTCAGTTCGAACGGCGCGACGCTGCCCTTTTGCATCACGAGCGCGTACGGGCGACCCGTTTCGTCCATGTGGCGGATGGCGCGTTCGAGCACGGGCGCGATCTGGTCGGCCTCGGTCGGGAACAGCTCCCAGGGCACGTCCATCGTGTCGAGCATCTGCGGCGTGACCGGACCCATCAGCGCGTGCTGCGGTTCGTCGGACACGCCGGGCTGGCCGCGCCACGTCACGATCAGCAGTTGCGGCAGACGGAAGGTCCACGTGAGCGAGGTGAGCGGGCTCACCGCGTTGCCGAGACCCGAGTTCTGCATCATGGCGATGCCGCGCTTGCCCGCGAGCGCGACGCCCGCGATCAGCGCCACGGCGTCGCCCTCGTTGGCCGAGCTCACGTAATGCAGCGACTCGTCCTGCAGCACGTAATTGATGAACGGCGTGAGGAACGAGCACGGCACGCCCGCATACCATTCGAAGCCGCGCGCGCGCGCCGCTTCGACGAACTGTGCCGCTTCGATCATGCCTTCGCCTCCGGCGACGAGCCCGCGTCGCTGCCGATCGGCGTCTGCGCGTGCGCGAAGTCGCCCGCGCGGCGGAAATCTTCGAGGTCGTTCACGCCGCGCCAGTGGCCGCGCACGTATTGCACTTCGATCTTCTCGCCGTCGGCGATCAGCGCGTTGAGCAGCGCCGGCATGTCGAGCGTGTCGAAGTCGGCTTGCGTCTGCAGTTGCGCGAGCTTGTTCTTGAGCTTCTCACGGCCCGCGCCGCGCACGTTCATCAGACCGATCCAGCGGCCCGCGGGCGCCACGCCCTGAGATGCCTGATCCGACGACACACGTTGCAGATACGTCTTGTTGCCGAACAGGCCACGGTCGTCGCCCGACGAGCACCACGCGAAATCGCGCACGCTCGCGTTTTCCGTTTCCGGCGACGAGTCGATCACCACGCTGAATTCGGCTTCGCTTTCGACGAGGTCGCGCAGGATGTAGCTGCGGAACAGCAGATCGCCGTACGAGATCACAGTGTCGTTCTTGAGCGCGTCGACGGCGCACGCGAGCGACGCCAGCTCGTTGGTCTGCGCGTAGCGCTCGTTGCGCGCGAGCTTGATGCCCGCCGTGTCGATCGCCTCGGCCTTGTAGCCGCCCACGACCGTGATGTCGTTGACCGCTTCCTTCTTGAACGCGTCGACGAGCCAGCGCAGCAGCGGCTTGCCCGCGACCGGCAGCATGACCTTCGGCTTGTCTTCGGTCACGGCGTCGAGACCCGATCCGCGGCTCGCCGCCAGCACGATCGCCGAACCGGCCGAACGCGTGGTCGAGAGATAGCGGTTCTCGGCTTCCGAGTATTCGTCGGCGTCCTGCAGACGGAAGATCTCGTTGACGGTCGCGATGCGGTCTTCCACGTCGACGAGCGTCTGCGTTTCGTAGATCGTGCGGGTGACGGCCTGCATCGCCGAAACCGCCGCGCGGATCTGATGGTTCGCCCAGATCACCGTGCTGATGCCCGCCTTGCGGAACACGTCGGTCGGCGTGCTGTAGTACTTGGTCGGCACGATCACGAGCGGACCGCGGCCGGCCCATTCGCGCGCGAACGTGAGGATCTCGTCAGGTTTCGAGAGCTTGCTGTGGATGAGGATCGCGTCCGCGCCCGCGAGGCGATACGCTTCGGCGCGCTTGAGCGCTTCGTCCATGCCCCAGCCTGCGATCAGCGCCTCGACGCGCGCCACGATCGAGAAGTTCTCGTCGGTCTGCGAGTCCTTGCCGGCCTTGATCTTGCCGCAGAATTCGTCGATGTCGGCGAGCGGTTGCGCTTCGCCGCCGATGAAGCTGTTGGTCTTCGGGAACACCTTGTCTTCGATACAGACGCCGGCGATGCCGCGCTGTTCGAGCTTGCGCACGAGGCGGCGCACGTTGTTGAAGTTGCCGTAGCCGGTGTCGCCGTCCAGCAGGATCGGCAGGTCGCTCGCGTCGGCCATGAACTCGAGGTTGTCGACCACCTGGGTCCAACTCGCCTCGTTGTTGTCGCGCACGCCGAACTGCGCGGAGATCGAGAGGCCCGAGCCCCAGATCGCCTTGAAACCTGCTTCGCGCGCGATGCGTGCGGACAGGCCGTTGTGCGCTTCCATCAGGAATTCGAGTTCGTTGCTGACCAGCATCTGACGCAGCCGTGCGCTGCGCGATGCCGGAACCAGTGCGGGTTCGCGTGCGTTCATCGTGTAACTCCAGTGGACGTCGCGTGGGCGCCGGGTTGGCCCGCGCCGCGCGCGTCGCATCGTTGGGAAATGACTTTTCTGGCCTGGGCGCCGCTTGTCGCGTGCTGCTTGCGTGCTGCTTGCGTGCTGCTTTGCATGCTTGTCGCGTGCTTGCCTGCGTGCGCTTTGCGTTGCTTCGCGCGGTGCTCGGTGCGTTGCGGATTGCCGTACTGCTTCGCTTGCGGGCGACTTGCTTTTCGCTTGCTAAACACCGACGTGCCGCTTGCGAATCGCCCGCTATTCCGGAAGCGAAGCGCGAATAAGAATCGATCCTGAACCCGCGAATATGAACCGCAACCGTCGCGGTAACAGACTCGGGACACACACCGGAACGCACTCGTTCGCAGCCCCTACGACAACGGCGCGACACCCGCATGACAAGGGCAGCCTTGAGCCGAAGCCGCGACTATAACGGAAATGATTATTGCTTGCCCCCGAATCCCGCCAGAAGTGGCAAATCATGGAGTTGCTGTGAAATTTGTGGCTTTTAAGCGCGAATTACGGCGTTTTTTGCACTCATGGGGATAGCGCTCGCCAGGCGTCTACATCGCGTGTGCATATGCACGTCGCGGTGCCCATCACTGTGCGCATCAACGTCTTGTTTTGTATGAGGAAACGGCTCGACTGAGGGTTCGCCCTGACTCGCCCGCGCGTTCGAAAACGCCGTTAACACGCACAGGCAGAGCGCTCGCAACGACGCGCGCGACGCCCTAAGCAACACTCGATTCATTGCACCGTGCCAAGCCCCCGAACCATCCGACAGACGATGACGCTCAACACCAAACTCCGCTCGATGATCACGATCCTCTGGATCGGCCTGCTGCTGATCGTGGCCTTCGGCGCATGGCAAAGCCGCGACTCCATGATCCGCGAACGGCGCGCGCAACTGACGACGCTCGTCGACGAAGCGAGCAGCATCGCGAACTACTACTACGGCCTCTCGCAACGCAACGCGATGCCCGAAGCCGAGGCGCAAAAACAGGCGCTCGCCGTGATCGGCTCGATCCGCTACGGCAGCGACGGCTATCTGAGCATCAACAACTCGCAGGCCGTGATGCTGATGCATCCGATCAAGCCCGAACTCAACGGCAAGCTGCTTTCCGGTTTCGCCGATCCCGCGGGCAAGCACGTGTTCACCGCGCTGTCCGAAGCGGCGAATCAGCCCGGCGGCGGTTTCGTCGATTACCTCTGGGCCAAGCCCGGCCATAGCGAGCCCGTGCCGAAACTCAGCTACGGCAACCGCTTCGCGCCGTGGGACTGGGTGATCGTGACCGGCATGTATATGGACGACGTGAGCGCCGCGTTCTACGGCAGCCTCGTGCGCTGGCTGCTCGTGACCTTCCTGCTCGGCGGCATCGCGACCGTGGTGATGGTGTTCGTCGTGCGCAGCGTGCGCGGCAGCATCGGCGGCGAACTCGAAACGGCCGTGGAGACGGCCAACCGCATCGCGCAGGGCGACCTGACTTCGCGCGTCGAAACGCACGGCACCCACGCGCAGAGCCTGATGCGCGCGCTCGCGACCATGCAGGGCGCGCTCGTGCAGACCGTGGCGCGCGTGCGCAGCGGCGCGGAGAACATCAACGTGGGCGCGAACGAGATCGCCGCGGGCAACACCGATCTCTCGCAGCGCACCGAGCAACAGGCCGCCGCGCTCGTGCAGACCGCGTCGAGCATGGACGAGATGACGTCCAACGTGCGTCAGAACGCGGACAGCGCGCAGCACGCCGCCACGCTCGCGAGCGAAGCCGCCGAAGTGGCGACGCGCGGCAGCAGCGTCGTCGACGACGTGGTGCGCACGATGGGCGCGATCACGACCAGCTCGCAGCAGATCGGCGACATCATCGGCGTGATCGACGGCATCGCGTTCCAGACCAATATTCTCGCGCTGAACGCCGCCGTCGAAGCGGCGCGCGCGGGCGAACAGGGCCGCGGGTTCGCGGTGGTCGCGTCGGAAGTGCGCAGCCTTGCGCAGCGCTCGGCCGCGGCCGCGAAGGAGATCAAGACGCTGATCGAGCAATCGACGGGCACGGTCGCCGAAGGCCAGCAACTCGTGACCAGCGCGGGCACGACGATGGGCGAGATCGTGCAGTCGGTGCGGCGCGTGCACGAGATTCTCGAAGAGATCAGCCACGCGTCGCGCGAGCAGAGCGCCGGCATCGAACAGGTCAACCGAGCGGTGGGCGAAATGGATCAGGTAACGCAGCAGAACGCCGCGCTGGTCGAAGAAGCCGCCGCCGCCGCGCATTCGCTCAAGGATCAGGTGACGGGGCTGCGCGAGGCGATTGCGAGTTTCAGGTTGCCGGTGGCGGCTTGAGCGTCTCCGTCTGACCGTGTGATCGCCGATGCCCGGGCGCGCCTCGCGCCACGCGGACATCGGCGCCCCCCGCCTCCGGTCCCCGCCTCCGCCCCCGCCTTCGCGCGCACTTTCCCTGCGCCGCATCACACCCCGCGCGTCCGCGCACTGGCACGCAAATTTCAATTAAATTACACACAGTTTACAATGCCATTCGACTGACACCCGACAGACGCACCTCGCCCTCCGATGATCCGCTCGAGAAGACCGCCGCGCGACCCGCACGCCACCGCGACCCGCCATCCGATGCTGGCGTCTAAGCTGCCCGCCTGGCGTTCGAAGCTCATCGTGTTCATCACGTTTTCCGCGTTCGCGGCGCTCGCGGGCCGCGCGCTCTGGGTACAGGTCGTCAATCACGATTTCTACGTCAAGCAGGGGCAAAAGCGCTATCAGCGCACGCTCGAACTCGACGCCATGCGCGGGCGCATCGTCGACCGCAACGGCGCGATTCTCGCCGTCAGCCTCGAAACCTTCGAGATCTGGGCGAATCCGAAAATCCTCGACGCAGCCGCCTGGTCGCCGCTCGCGAAACTGCTCGACATGCCGCTCGCGGAACTGCGCCGCCGGCTCGCCGGCGACCGCTCGTTCGTACTGCTCAAGCGCCAGGTCGACGCCGACACCGCCGCGCATATCGACGAAATGGCCACCGGCGGCATCACGCTCATCGCCGACTCGAAGCGCTATTACCCCGAGGGCGAATCGGCCGCGCACGTGGTCGGCTTCACCGACGTGGAAGACGCGGGCCAGGAAGGGGTGGAACTCGCCGCCGAAGCGCGTCTGCGCGGCACGCCGGGCCAGCGCGAAGTGATCCGCGACCGGCTCGGGCGCGTGATTTCCGAGCCGAGCGAACGCGTGCAGCCGAAGAACGGCGAGACGGTGCAGCTCACGGTAGACCGCCGCGTGCAGCAGCTCGCCTACACGCAGCTCAAGGCGGCCGTGGCGAAAAATCACGCGGAAGCGGGCAGCGTCGTGGTGCTCGACGCGCAGAACGGCGAGATTCTCGCGCTCGCGAACTGGCCGTCGTTCGATCCGAACAACCGCGCGCGCCTCACCGGCAAGCAGTTGCGCAACCGCGCCGTGATCGACACCTTCGAGCCGGGTTCGACGATCAAGCCCGTGGTCGCCGCGCTCTCGATGGATCTGCGCAAGGTCAACGCCAACACCATCGTCGACACCTCGCCGGGCACGTATCGCATCGGGCCCGCCGTGATTCACGACACCTCGAATCACGGCCGCATGACGGTGGCCGAGGCGATCCAGAAGTCGAGCAACATCGCGCTCGCGAAGATCGCGCTGAACCTGCCCGCGCAGACCATCTGGAACAAGTATCAGGAATACGAGCTTGGCGTGCGGCCCGAAGTGACGTTTCCGGGCGCGGCGGCCGGACGTGTGCGGCCGTGGGCGCGCTGGCGTCCGATCGAGCAGGCGACGATGGCCTATGGCTATGGCCTCTCGGCATCGCTGCTGCAGATCGCGCAGGTCTACACGGCCTATGCGGGCGACGGCACGATGTATCCCGCGAAGCTGCTGCGCGGCGCGCCCGTGACCGCCACCAACGCGCCGCGCGCGGTCACCACGCCGGCCACGGCGGCGGCGCTGCGCAAGATGCTGGAAATGGCGACGACGGAAGGCGGCACGGGCCGCGCCGCCAACGTCGAGGGCTATCGCGTCGGCGGCAAGACCGGCACCGCGCGCAAGCAGATCGGCGCCGGCTACGCGAAGAACCGCTATCGCGCGCTGTTCGTCGGCATGGCGCCGATGAGCGCGCCGCGCGTGATCGTCGCCGTGATGATCGACGATCCGGCGGGCCGCTCGTACTATGGCGGCACCGTCGCGGGCCCGGTGTTCGCGGGCGTCACGCAGGGCACGCTGCAACTGATGGGCGTGCCGCCGGATTTGCAGGCAGCGCCGGCGACACAGTCGCCGCAGTCACGTTAGTGTTGCGCGGAAGCGGCGGGCGCCGCCACGCGCGTGCCCGTCTGTCCGGCCTGCGCCGGTTCCGCGCCATAGCCCGCTTGAGCGGCTCGATCCGCTGAATCCACTTCGGCCACGCTCTGCACCCGCGGCTGCGCCTGCGCAACACGCGCCTCTTCGGCACGCTTCGCTTCGAGGCGGACCATCGCGGCTTCGATATCGTTCGGGTAATTCGCGTTGCTGGCCTGCGACGGGTTATAGCCCACCGATTCCAGGTCCTTCAGTTCCTGCAGCACTTGCGCGCGCGTCACCGGACCGTTCTGGATGGACTGCGCGAACGCGATCGCCGGCGCAATCGCCATCATCGAAACCAGCGCCGTGCGTAGCATTGCGTTCTTCACCTTGCTCTCCTGTGTCAATCGATGCGCCCAGTCTACGCAGCAAGCGCCCGCGTAAAAACGCACCGCACAGGGGAGGACTGTTCCAGTCCGCGAAAGACTGGAGAGAATTTCCGGCGTAGGGGCGCGAACGGCGCGCACGCTGCGTCGTCAGATCTGATCGCGCCCGAACGCGCGCAAGGCGTCGAGATTCACCACGTCGACGCGGTTGTACGCCAGCGTGACGAGCCCCGCGCGTTCGAGCGTCTGCAAAGCCTGATTGACGCGCTGACGCGACGCGCCCGCCAGCATGCCGATCTCTTCCTGCGAGATTTCCAGCGCGCGGCCCGTCTCCGGATAGAGATCGGGATTGAACATCTGCGCGAGCGCCTGGGCGATCCGCGCATCGACATCGAGCAAGCGGCTGTTCTGGATCAGCCCGATAAATTCGCCCATGCGGTTATTCAACTGATGGATGACGAAGCGGTTGAACGGCAGGCTGCTGTCCATGAGGCGATGAAACGTGTCGGCGGGCACCGCCATGACGAGCGACGGCTGCAGCGCGATGACGTCGTATTTGCGCGGCTCGCGCTTGATCACGCTGCCCTCGCCGAACCAGCCGCCGTGCGGCACGCCCGAAAACGTGCAGCCGCGACCCGAGGCGTTGAAGATGGCGAGCTTCACGAGCCCGCTGCTCACGCCCAGCCAGTACGCCGAAGGCGCCTCGCGCGCGGCCACGGTCGCGCCCGCCGCCCAGCTCTGCGCGTGCGAGGTGTCGAGCACCCACGCGCGGTGTTCGGCGTCGAGCGAACGGAACCACGCGAAGCGCTCGAACAGCGCCGCGAGCCGCGCGGCGTCGCGCGCATCGATGCGGCCCGCGGCGGCGGCAGCGGCTTGGTCCGGAGGCATAATGGGCTGCGTCATGGCGCTCACCTTGAAATAGATCATTGCGCGCGGCCGCTCTGTCGCGCCAGCGACAGACTCGCGCGCGCGGTCCTGCTACGTTAGCGCGAATCATACCGATAAACCGTCAATCCGCACGGGCCGACAGGCCGTCGCCATGCACGTCGCTTTGCACAGCACGTCGACCCGCGCGCAGACAGGAGACAGCGCCATGTTGCATCCGTACGAAGACGGCCTCGCGCCGCGCGAAGCCAATTACGTCCCGCTCACGCCGATCGATTTCATCGCGCGCGCCGCCGAGGTCTACGGCGACCGGCTCGCGATGGTCCACGGCAGCGTGCGCCGCAACTGGCGCGACACTTACGCACGCACGCGCCGCCTCGCGAGCGCGCTCCAGCGCGCGGGCATCGGCCGCGGCGACACCGTTGCCGTGCTGCTGCCCAACATTCCCGCGATGGTCGAAGCCCACTTCGGCGTGCCGATGCTGGGCGCGGTGCTCAACACGCTCAACACGCGGCTCGACGTCGCGACCATGCTGTTCATGCTGCGTCACGGCGAGGCCAAGGCGCTGATCGTCGATACGGAATACGCCGCGCTCGCGCAACGCGCGGCGCTCGCATTTCCCGAACTGAAAATCATCACGGTCGCCGACGTGGCGCCCGCCGACCCCGAGCATTTCCCGCGCGCGATCGACTACGAGACCTTCCTCGAACAGGGCGATCCCGAGTTCGCGTGGCAGTTGCCCGCCAACGAATGGGACGCCATCGCGCTCAACTACACCTCGGGCACGACGGGCGATCCGAAGGGCGTGGTCTATCACCATCGCGGCGCGTATCTGAACGCGCTCAGCAACATCCTCGAATGGGATTTGCCGAAGCACGCCGTCTATCTGTGGACGCTGCCGCTCTTTCACTGCAACGGCTGGTGTTTCGCGTGGACGATTGCGGCGCGCGCGGGCGTGAACGTGTGTCTGCGCAAGTTCGACGCGAAACTCGTGTTCGACCTGATCCGCACCGAAGGCGTCACGCATTATTGCGGCGCGCCCATCGTGCAGGGCGCGCTCGCGGATGCGCCCGCCGAGTATCGCGAAGGCATCGCGCACACGGTGCGCACGATGGTGGCGGGCGCGCCGCCGCCGCCGGCCGTCATCGCGAAGATGAAGCAGATCGGCATCGAACTCACGCACGTCTACGGGCTCACCGACGTCTATGGGCCCGCGTCGGTGTGCGCCGTGCAGGACGCGTGGAAGTCGCTGCCCGACGACGAGCAGGCGCGCCTCGCCGCGCGTCAGGGCGTGCGCTATCACCTGCAGGCGGGCGTGAGCGTGCTCAACCCCACGACGATGGAACCCGTGCCCAACGACGGCGAAACGCTCGGCGAGATCATGTTCCGCGGCAACATCTGCATGAAGGGCTATCTGAAGAACGAGCGCGCCACCGAAGAAGCGTTTCGCGGCGGCTGGTTCCATACGGGCGATCTCGGCGTGATGACGCCCGACGGTTACGTGCGCATCACCGACCGCAGCAAGGACATCATCATCTCGGGCGGCGAAAACATTTCGAGCATCGAAGTGGAGGACACGCTGTATCGCCATCCGGCGGTCGCGCTGGCCGCTGTCGTCGCGATGCCCGATCCGAAGTGGGGCGAAGTGCCGTGCGCGTTCGTCGAGCTGCGTCCGGGCACGAGCGCGACGGCCGAGGAGATCGTCGCGCATTGCCGGCTGTTTCTCGCCAGCTACAAGGTGCCGCGCGTGGTGAAATTCGGCGAGTTGCCGCGTACCGCGACCGGCAAGATCCAGAAGTACGAGTTGCGCGCAAAGGTGGGATCGCAGAACGCAATCGACTTCGGCAAGACGGAAAAGCCCGCAAAATGAAGGGCTTTTGAAAGATACAGGGCGCGGCGAGAGGCGTCGGACGGCGTCGAAGCCGCGTCGGGTCGCCGTCGAATGTAACGCCTCTTGACAACCTGGCCCTTTGATTACCGCGCGCAATCTTCAGAAAGGCGCGGTAATCCTTTTTGCATCAAGGTTCGACTGTTAAAAGGGCCTATTTCTTATGACAGTTTGAGTGAAACGAAAGCTTACAAGTGGTCACGTTTTCACCGCGCTCCTCTCGCTAAGCTTGGTTCCGTGGTCGAACGCAGCGCAACAACCGATGCGCCGCGACGATGAACCCGAAGAGGAGGAAAGAACATGAACACCAAGAGCTGGAAGACCCCCGCACGTGTCCTCGCGGCTGCACTGCTGGCCGGCGGCGCGCTGATGGGCGCCTCGAGCGCCTTCGCTCAATCCGCCCCGTACGGCCTGCGTGCCGACTCGGCGCCCGAATACGGTCAGCCCCACATGATGCCGGTGGGCGTGCAACTGTCGATCGGCTGGCACGACAACCGTTACTGGGACGGCCACCGCTATTGGGAACATGACGAGTGGATGCACCGTCACCCGCATGATCCGGGTCCGCGCGGTCACGACGACCATCGTCCGCCGCCCCCGCCGCGCTACTAATGCGTGATCTCGCGCGGCTGCCTTCGAGCGCCGCGCGACGGACTTACGCTAAGCCGGACCGCCGAGGCCGGTCTCTTCGAAAGAGAGACCGGCCTCGGCGCATTTCTCCCCTCGCCGGGGCGCTTTCGCGCCATTTTCGGGCGGCGCGGCGCAGCGCGCATTTCACTCCCTTACCTGAATCCTGCTAACTGCGACTATCGCTCGCCTTCGCTTGATTTGGCCTCCGAATCACAATCGACGCGAACGAAGGGAAAAACACGCGCCTGGCGCTGCGCTTACGCACGGCGGATAAGTGCGCAAGCGCACAGAAGGTAATGCTGCGTAATGCGCCCGCGTTGATCCTGGCCGGACTGGCGGTTAAGGTGGTTGGGCGTTTCGTTCCCCGGAGCGCACGGTGTATTCTCATTGCCCCGGCCGCTACGGTTGGGGCTTTTTTTTGCGCGCGAAAAATCGCTCAGACGCCATCGCGCGAGCAGACCCGCACGCAGACGGCGCACGGCCTGCGACATTTTTTTGCGTTGCCGCGGAATTTTGATGGGCGTAAGGTGGAATCGCCTCTTGAGAACAGGCGAGCCTTATGACCCCCGGTCATCGGAGCATATCCTGACCGGGGATTTTTTCTGCGTGCTTGCCGCAGAGAGGAAGCGTCTGGGAGATCGCGGCGCAGGAGCTGCGGCGCCACGACGAAATCGGTATATGACGGATCACCGAATGAGGAGTTCGGATTCGCTCCAGCCAGAGCTAGACCCGTCATGGAACGCATTATCGGGCCTCGCGCCCAAAGCGTCATTAGCACAACGCGCAAGAATCCATTACGGAAATTGTCAAGATGCCGCAGCGCGGCCTGACGTCGCAGTTTTTTGCCTCACTATCGCTCGATAGCAGGCGCGGCCTGTTCGGCCGGCCGCGCGCGCCGGCACATCCGCTAACATGACGGTTTGCCCTGGCCGCTCCGGCCTTGCTACCGGCCCCGCCCGCTTTGCCCACCTATACCCTTGCCAACTCCGTCGGCGCGGAACTCGAGATCCGCAAGAGCCGCTTCATCGCCCTCGCGATTCCGGTTGCCGACCGCGAAGCCGCCATGGCCGAACTGCGCCGTCTGCGCGAAGAACATCCCACGGCCACGCACGTCTGCTGGGCGCTGCTGGCAGGCGGCCAGTCGGGCATGTCCGACGACGGCGAACCCTCGGGCACGGCCGGCCGCCCGATCCTCGAAGTGCTGCGCCATCACGATCTCGACGGCGTGCTCGCCGCGGTGGTGCGCTACTACGGCGGCGTGAAGCTCGGCGCGGGCGGCCTCGTGCGCGCCTACACCGACGCCATCGCACACGCGCTCAAGGACGCGCCGCGCGTCGAGCGCATCGCACAGGCGCGCTTCACGGTGGAAGTGGGCTATCCCGACGAAACGCGCGTGCGCCACTGGATCGAGCAAGGTCAGCACACGCTCGTCGACAGCCGCTACACGATGACCGTGCGCCTGACGGTCCAGCTTCCGGCCACCGAAGTGGAAGCCGCGCGCGACACGCTGCGCGATCTCACGCAAGGTCGCGCGGGCTTTCCGGAATACGACTAAGCGACGCAGCGCTCGCGCTCTGACATTCCGACGCGCGCGCTCAGGCCGAAATGATCACCTTGAGCGCCTGCGTGCGCGCCGCTTCGCCGAAAGTGGCGTACGCGTCCATGATCTGATCGAGCGTGAAGCGGTGCGTGACGAGCTTGCCAGGTTCGAGCCGCTTCGACTCGACGGTGGCGAGCAGCATCGGCGTGGTGTAGGTGTCGACGAGTCCGGTCGTGAGCGTGATGTTGTGCGCCCAGAGCTTCTCCAGATGCAGATCGACCTTGGTGCCGTGCACGCCCACGTTCGCAATCGTGCCGCCCGCGCCTATGATCGACTCGCAGATCGAGAAGGTCGCCGGAATGCCCACGGCCTCGATCGCCACGTCCACGCCGCGCCCGTTCGTGAGCGCCATCACGCGCTCGACGGCGTCGCCGCTCTTGCTGTTCACGACGTCGGTCGCGCCGAAGCGCTTCGCGACTTCGAGCCGGTTGTCGTCGAGGTCGACCATGACGATGCGGCCCGGCGCGTAGAACTGCGCCGTCATGAGCGCCGCCAGCCCGACCGGCCCCGCGCCGACGATCGCCACCGACTGCCCCGGCTTGACCTTGCCGTTGAGCACGCCACATTCGAAACCGGTCGGCAGAATGTCGCTGAGCATCACGAGCGCCTCTTCGTCGGCGCCCTTCGGCAGGTGATAGAGACTCGTGTCGGCGTGCGGAATGCGCACCTTCTCCGCCTGCGTGCCGTCGATCAGATGACCGAGAATCCAGCCGCCCGTGGTGCAGTGCGAATACATCTGGCGGCGGCAATATTCGCACTTGCCGCACGAGCTGATGCAGGAAATCAGCACCGCGTCGCCAACCTTGAAATTGGACACGCCCTCGCCCACCGCTTCCACCACGCCCACGCCTTCGTGACCGAGCGTCGTGCCGGGCTTCACCTCGGGCACGTCGCCCTTGAGGATATGCAGATCGGTGCCGCAGATGGTCGTCTTCGTGATGCGCACGATGGCATCGGACGGCTTCTCGAGTTGCGGTTCGGGTTTGTCTTCCAGCGCTTTCTGGCCGGGCCCATTGAATACGAGCGCTTTCATCTTGCTCCTCCAGTGAGACGATGCGAGGAAAAGAAAAGAAACGATGTGCAATGGCCGCGCGCTTCGCCGCTGTGTCATTGCGTGTCGTGTGCGTGTTGCGCGAGAGCGGATGCGATTATTTCGCCGATTTCATCGATTAACGCGACCGTTGCGCGTCATGCGATCTCATGACGGACTGCATCCGCACTCACTCGAGCTTAGCACCTGAAGCGTGCACGAGACTGCGCAAGTGAACGAATGCGCACGGACGAATCGTCGCAGCTCACGTCAATCACAATCGATTGAAAAAGTGAAGAGAATGGCGAAGTAAGGGCAAAGCGGGCACCGCGCGAAACCGCAATCGCGCACGCAATCGCACGCGACAAAAAAAGCCGCCGATGAAAATCGGCGGCTAACAGGGGACGTGAAGAACAACCGCGAATCGACTATCGAATCGACCCGACGCACCCATCATGGCGACGCAAAATTAAGGCAAACTTAAAGCCATGGAAAAGTCCGCAGAAAGTTTCGTTACGGCGGCTTCATGACAGCGCATCGCAGCCCGCATTGCAGTCATTCCGAAAGCAACGAAGCGCACGATCGTCTAATCTTGTCACAAAGAGGTCTGCGCGCGCGGCCGCGCATGCGCCGCCACGCGGGGTCATCAGACCGCGCACATCACGTGAAAGGGACGAGAAGATGTTCGATCGTTTGAGGGAAGGCGCAGGTCCCGAACGGCGCCACCGCGTCTGGAGCAAGCTGCGCATCTTCGTGGCGGCCATCGGGACGCTCGGTTCGGCCACGGGCATCGCGATCGCCGTGCTCGGGCTCGTGCAGTTCAACAACCAGAAAGTGATGATCGGCGTGGGCGTGATCATCGTCTCGACGGCGGTGTACGTCTCGATTCTCGCGCGCGACCGCAATCGCGTCGACTAGCGTCGATCACCCTCGATCCGCTCCGCGCGGATCAGGCAGGCGGCGCGCGCTGCCTGCCACGCGACGCGCGCCACGTCTGCAATCAACGACGCTTCAGCACGCCTGCACGATTCAACCGCGCGGCGCCCTTCACGTGGCACTCACGCGTCCTGCCCGAGCGCCACGCAAGGCTCGGCGCTGCGATAGTGGTCGTAGACACGTTCGCGCTCCTCGCTCGCGAGCTGGCGCTTTTCCGTGAGCTTGAGCATGCGATGGCGGTCCGCGCCGAGCGTCGCGTAATAGCGCTCAGCGTGCAGCCGCCGGAAGCGCGTGAAGAAGTCCGGTCCCGGCAGCCCCGAATCGGTCGCGAGCAGCGACGCGTAATCGGCCACCTGCGGCTCGCACAGCGCCGCCGCCGCCGCTTCGAGCTGCTCATAACGTTCGCGCAGCGGCACGGTCTGCGCGAACAGCGCGTGAAAAGCCCCATACGGCACGAGGCCGCGCCGGCTGGCTGCGCGCCGCAGCAGGCGTCCCACCTTTTCGTCGAGTTCAGTATGCATTGCTGTAGCCCGTAAAAGTATGCGAGGCGGAAGAGACCCGACGGATTCGCGCCGCGACGCGCAGCAGCGTGAAACCGGTCCGCCTTTTCGATCCGTCCGATTCAATTCAAATCGCATTCAGCGATTCAAACGCGTGAATTCAGGCCCCTCGAATTTCGCAAAACGATTCAATGGAAATCGGAAATGCATTCTGCCGAAATTTACGGGATCGCTCTCGTAATCTGCCCGTGGGCGGTCGTGATAAAAAGGATTGCAAACATTGCTTCGAGCGAATCGGCGGTCCATGATGGCGCGAATGCGCAATGGCTCGCGGTATTGTTGATCGAATTGGATACGTTCATTTTTTCCGATAGTCCAGGAAAATCCGTAAGTCAAGCAGACTATTTTTCCGCCAGCTATACACATTCCCTACAAAAACAATTATTAATATCCGCTGCGGACTGCCCGAGCAGTCCGCACGCGTCCCAGGTGGACGTCCCGAGTGGGCGTCACGTTTCGCCGTCCGCAAGAGGCCGCGCGTCGGGCAGGAGTTGACGCAAGGCCGCAGCAAACGACAAGACCCGCATGCAGGAATTGGGTTGAAGGAGCGGCGCATCCGCAAGCCGCATGACCGGAATCTTTCGTCGACGAGTGATCACATGCTGACCAGAACCGAAAATTTGCCGAGCGTCGCGCGCCGGATGGCCGCCGGACAGATGCTCGTGGAAGGCGCCACGGTGCATGCCGTGGCCGATTCGCTGCACCTCTCCGCCCAGACGGTGCGCCGCTACAAGTCCATCGTGGAGGACGGCGGGCTCGCCGCGCTCCAGCAGATGAGCGTGGGCGGCCGTCCTTCCGTGCTCGACCACGCCGCGCTGGGCTGGATCGCCAATGCGTTGCACGGCTCGGCGCGAGAGCATGGTTTTGCAAGCGACGCGTGGACCAACAGCCGCGTGCGCGAACTGATCGGCCGCCAGTTCGGCGTCCATTATTCGCGCGTCTATACGTGGCAGATCGTGTCGAATCTTGGCCTCGGCCATCGCCTCTCGAAATCGGCACGCTGATTCGAACGGATTCACGCGAGCAGGTCCGGCGATCCGGGCAAACGTCGCAATCAGGTTGCACCTGGCCGCGGGCGTCTTCACGACGCCCGCGCGGCTCGGTGCAGGCGTTGTGCGGGGTGTCGCGCGACGAGGGCGGCTCCGCGGCGGTTTCGCGCAGACTCATCACGCGCGCCCCATTCAGTGCTCGCCGCGCAAACGCGCCAATCTGCCCGCCAATCAGTTCGCCATTCAGCCCGAATTTCAGCTCGTCATATCCGTCGCCGCAGCCGGGCCCGGCATGATGTCGTCCGCGCCGGTCCACGCCTTCGCGCGCACCTGGTTGCGCCCGGCGTTCTTCGCCTCGTAGAGTTGCACGTCGGCGGCGGCCAGCAGCTTCGCGCCGCTGCCGCCCACCGGCGGCTCGCAACTCGCGCAGCCCACGCTCACCGTCACGCAGCCGTGGCGCGAACCCGTGAACGCCAGATTCGCCGACTCGATACGCCGCCGGATCTTCTGCGCGACCTTCTCCGCGCCCGCCAACGTCGCGCCGGGCAGCACCACCGCGAATTCCTCGCCGCCGTAGCGCGCGACCATATCGGCGGCGCGCCGCGTGCCCGACGCGATGCGCTCGGCCACCAGCGCGAGCACCTCGTCGCCGGCGGCGTGGCCATAGGTGTCGTTGAAAAGCTTGAAGTGGTCGATGTCGAGAAACAGCACGCCCAGCGGCGCGCGCTCGCGCACCGCGCGCTGCCATTCGGCGACGAGCCGCTGATCGAGCGCGCGCCGATTCGAGAGTCCCGTGAGCGGATCGGTGACCGCGAGACGCAGCAACGCGCCCTCGGCGATCAGCTTGTCGCGCAGCGCGAAGGCGAGAATCCACGACACCGCCACCCACGCGCCGCCGAACACCGTCGTCATGACGAGCGCGACCATGCTGCGCCGCCGCCAGCCCGCGAGGATATCGGCGACCGCGGGCGCCACGCCGATGATGATCGGCGTCGTGCCCGCGCGGCCCCACGTGTAGAGACGCTCCACGCCGTCGGTCCCCGAATGCGCCGCGAAAGTGCCCGCGGGACGGCTCGACACGACCTTGAAGGTTTCCCCCTGCCGGAAATTGGCGCCGACGCTGTTCGGTATCAACGGCTTGCTCGCGATCAGCGTGCCATCCGCCATCATGATGAAGACTACGCCGCGCGGCCCCACGTCGATGTGATCGAGCAACTGCTGAAAATACTCGAGCCGCACGCCGAGCAGCGCAACGCCCGCGAACGCGCCATCGGGCGCGCTGATGCGGCGCGTGAGCCCGATCGACAGCACGCCGTTGCGCAGCCGCGAAGCATAAGGCTTCGAAATGAACAGGCCGAGCTGCGGATCGCGCTGCTGCGCGACGAAATAATCGCGGTCGGCGACCGACAGATTCGGCGCGGCCTCGCCGCTCTGCGACGCCTTCACGTGGCCTTGCGCGTCGAGCACATAAGCGCCGCCGAGATACGAGGCCGCCGTCGCGCGGTCGAACAGCACGCGCTGGCGCAGCGCGTCGGGCAGCGTCCACGTCGCGCGTTCCTGCGCGCTCGCAACCACGGCGCGCAGCGAGAGGTCGTATAGCTCGACGTTGCGCGCGATGTCGCTGCTCAGGAGCCGCAAGATGTTCTGCGAATTCTCGACCGCGTGCCGCATCTCTTCGGCGCGGCTTTCGTAGAGCGCCACATAGGTGACGGTCGCCATCACCGTGGCAACGAGCGTGCCCGAGAGCCCGGCGAAAAACGGATGATTGCCGATCGCGCGCGTGGCGAGCCTGCCCTGCGCGAACAGCCAGCGGCGCAGACGCTGGGTCGGCGAAAGCACGCGCCGCGCCAGCGGTCGGCGATGCCACGGCTCGGGCGAAGCGCTGCGATTCGCCTCGTCCTCCGCCACGGCGGGATGGCGTTCAGGCTCTTGAACACGTTCGACCACGCGCCCATTCCTCCGACGATTGACACGCAAAACACGCGTAAAACGCCCTTTTCTTGCGTGCCTGGCGAGCCGTACGCATGAAAATGTCATCAATCCGACACGCTGGCTCCGGATGATCGGAAGCGCGACTTTCGCCGCATTTTCATCGCCCTTTCAGCCACAGGAGCCAGCACGTCATGCCGGACCTTTCCCTGTCACCGCAGCCTGGCGCCTCGCCCGCACGCGGCCGCAGCGCGAGCCTGCTCGCCTTCCTGCTCGTGATCGCCGCGGGCGCCGTCTATGTCGGCATGCATCTCGCCGACGATCTGTCTCCCGTGCGCGAAAGCTCCGCGTTGCCCTGGCTGTTGCTCGGCATCGCGCTGCTGATCGCGCTGGGCTTCGAATTCGTGAACGGCTTCCACGATACCGCGAATGCCGTGGCGACCGTCATCTACACGCACTCGCTCTCGCCGAACCTCGCGGTGATCTGGTCGGGCGCGTGGAATTTCCTCGGCGTGCTCACGTCCTCGGGCGCGGTCGCGTTCGGCATCCTGCAACTGTTGCCCGTCGAGCTGATCCTGCAGGTGGGCAGCAGCGCCGGTTTCGCGATGGTGTTCGCACTTCTGATCGCGGCGATCATCTGGAATCTGGGCACCTGGTACTTCGGTCTGCCGTCGTCGAGTTCGCATACGCTGATCGGCTCGATCATCGGCGTGGGCCTGATGAACCAGATGATGCACGGTTCGACTGGCACGAGCGGCGTGGACTGGAGCCAGGCAATGGGCGTCGGCAAGTCGCTGCTGTTTTCGCCGCTCGTCGGCTTCCTGCTCGCGGCGCTGCTGCTGCTCGTGCTCAAGGCGCTCGTGCGCGTGCCCGCGCTCTACGCCGAGCCGAAGGGCAAGGAACCGCCGCCGTTCTGGATCCGCGCGCTGCTGATTCTCACCTGCACGGGCGTCTCGTTCGCGCACGGTTCGAACGACGGCCAGAAGGGCATGGGCCTCATCATGCTGATCCTGATCGGCACCGTGCCGACCGCTTACGCGCTCAACAAGGCCGTGACGACGGGCGAATCGCAGACCTTCGTCGCGGTCGCCGAACAGGCCTCGCGCACCTTCGGGAAGTATGCGAACGGCGTGCCCACGCCGACCGACGCCGCCGCCGTGCGCAGCGAAGTCGAGCGCTATATCAGCTCGCGCACGCTCTCGCCGCAGACGATTCCGGCGCTCTCCGCGCTCTCCGCGGAAGTAGGCCAGCAGGTGGCCGGCTACGGCTCGATGGCCAACGTGCCGCAATCGGTGGTCGATAACGTGCGCAACAACATGTACGTGATTTCGGAAGCGATCCGCCTGATCGACAAGGCGAAGCAACCCGCCTTCGCCGCCG
The DNA here is from genome assembly GCF_900109265.1 of Paraburkholderia tropica. Lineage (GTDB taxonomy): Bacteria > Pseudomonadota > Gammaproteobacteria > Burkholderiales > Burkholderiaceae > Paraburkholderia > Paraburkholderia tropica. The sequence goes on along the minus strand of NZ_FNZM01000032.1, from coordinate 30,630 downwards.
ACGACGCCAGGGCGATCGACAACTTCCGCAGTCAGATCGATCACGCGACCAAGTTCATCCCGACGTGGGTGAAGGTGGCGGTGGCGATCGCGCTGGGTCTCGGCACGATGGTCGGCTGGAAGCGCATCGTGGTGACGGTGGGCGAGCGTATCGGCAAGCAGCATCTGACCTACGGCCAGGGCGCGAGCGCCGAACTCGTGGCGATGGCCACCATCGGCGCCGCCGACGTGTACGGCCTGCCGGTCTCGACCACGCACGTGCTGTCCTCGGGCGTGGCGGGCGCGATGGCCGCCAACGGCTCGGGCCTGCAATGGAACACGGTGCGCAGCCTCGTGCTCGCGTGGGTGCTCACCTTGCCCGCGTCGATCGTGCTCGCGGGCGGCCTGTACTGGGTGTTCCGCCACCTGTTCTGAGCGCCGCATTCGTATCGCTATCGGCAAGGACCACCAGCAAAAGCAGCACCGCAGCAAAAAAGCCGCGCTCCTTTCGGGGCGCGGCTTTTTCTATTCGAGCCGGCTGAGAACCGGACGCGGCGCTCAATACACGTCGGGCACGAACATGTTTTCCGGCACCGGCTGGCGGATATAGTCGGGATGATGCACGCGCGCGGGCAGCGTCACCTGCGGATGCTCGACCTCGTGATACGGCACCTGACTCAGCAGATGGTGAATGCAGTTCAGACGCGCGCGTTTCTTGTCCACGCCCTGCACGACCCACCACGGCGCTTCGGGAATATGCGAGCGCTGCAGCATCACTTCCTTCACGTGCGTGTACGCTTCCCAGCGGCGGCGGCTTTCGAGGTCCATCGGCGAGAGCTTCCACTGCTTGAGCGGGTCGTCGATCCGGCTCTGGAAGCGCACTTCCTGTTCGTCGTCGGTGATCGAGAACCAGTACTTGACGATCTGCACGCCGCTGCGCACGAGCATCTTCTCGAACTCGGGCACCGAGCGGAAGAACTCTTCGTATTCGTCGTCGGTGCAGAAGTTCATCACGCGCTCGACGCCTGCGCGGTTGTACCAGCTCCGGTCGAACAGCACCATTTCGCCGCCCGCCGGCAGATGCTGCACGTAACGCTGGAAATACCACTGCGTGCGCTCGCGGTTGTTCGGCGCGGGCAGCGCGGCCACGCGGCACATGCGCGGATTCAGACGCTGCGTGATGCGCTTGATGACGCCGCCCTTGCCCGCCGCGTCGCGGCCCTCGAAGATCACGACGAGGCGATGCCCCGTGCTGATGATCCAGTCCTGCATCTTCACGAGTTCGCCCTGCAGACGGATCAGCTCGCGGAAATAGACGCGGCGCAGCGCGCGCGCTTCGTCGCTGATCTGCAGACCGCTTTCCTGCAGGCGGTCGTCGACTTCCATTTCGAGCTCTTCGTCGTAGGCGTCGATGAGTTCTTCGTCGAGACGGCGGCGGCGATGACGCTCCGCTTCCAGATCCTGCTCGATGGCCGCTTCGCGGTCCAGTTCGTTCATGGCGACTCTCCTTTTTCGATCAATGGCACCCCGCGCCGGATGCGCCCCGCAAGCGAAGCGCCGATGGACACGGCCACACGCCACTATCGGCGCGGCGGGTGTCACGCGTATTTCATATGCATCGCGCGATGGCCTGAATTGCCGATTCGCTGATTTACCGATTCTCCGCGCGCGCTCAGGTGCGCGGCAACGGTTGCGCAAAACTGAGTTCGTGCCCGTCCGGGTCGCGCAGATGAAAATAGCGCTCGCCCCACGGCGCGTCCTGCGGCGCGAATTCGGGCGAGAAACCGGCGGCCACGGCCTGCTGGTAAAAAGCGTCGACGCCGCAGACGTAGAGGATCACGCGACCCCAGCCCGCCACCGCGTCATGCGGCCCTTCGAGCAGGTTCAGGTAGCACTCGCCGCCGCCATCGCCGCCGAGCACGAACGACGCGAAGCCCGCAATTCGCGGCCCCGGCTTGTGCGCGAAGCCAAGCGGCTCGTAAAAACGCAGCGAGCGCGCGAGATCGCTCACGGTCAGGGTCACGGCGCTCAATGATTCGATACGCGCTTCGTTGCGCGCGGCGGGCGGGGTCATGGCCTGGCCTCCTTGTGATGGGTGTCGCGGGCCGCGCACGGCCCCTGTCCGCCGACTTTAGCAGCCTTTCGCCGCCACGGGCGTCAGGCGCGCCCGCGCTTTGACCTGTCCGCCAGCTTCGGCGCGGCGGATCGGCGGCCCTTCTTGCCAGCGGCTTGATCGCCGGGCTCACCGCCACTGGTCGGACCAGTTTCGAACAATCCGCTCTCCTCGCCGACCCGCGCGCGCACGAAGTCGATATGCGTCTGCATGGCCGTGCGCGCCTCTTCGGGACGCCGCGCCAGAATGGCGTCGCAGAGCGTGCGATGCTGCAGGAGCAACAGCCCGGAGGCGTCGGCGGTCTGCTCGCGCAACCCCGTGCCGTTGATCGTGATGTGCTCGCGCAGCACGCCCAGCACGCTCGTGTGCAGATGCAGGAACATCGCGTTGTGCGAGGCCTGCGCGATGACTTCGTGCAGCTTTGCGTCGGCGTCGGCCTCGGCGGTCTTGTCGTCGGCTTCGCGGGTGCGCTCCAGCGCGTCCATCTGCGCGCGGATGCGGGCAAGATCGTCATCGCTCGCGCGCAGCGCCGCAAAATACGCGGTCGCGCCTTCCAGCACGCGGCGGAATTCGAGGATGTCGTCGCGCAAGGCCGGATGGTCGGCCACCAGTTGCCCCCACGGCGAAGCGAAGCCCGTGCGCAGCTGATCGGTCACAAACACGCCCGCGCCCGCGCGGCTCGCCACGAGTCCGCGCGCAGCGAGCCGCTGGGTCGCCTCGCGCACCGTGTTGCGCGCCACGCCGTAATCCTGCGCGAGCACGCGCTCGGACGGCAGCTTCGCGCCCGCGCCCCACGTGCCGTCGAGCAGCGACGTTTCCATGCGCCTCATCACCGTTTCCACGCGCCCGCGTGCGCCCGCCCTGTCCCTCATTGATCGTCCCCGAGATGTGTTTCGTGTGATCCGGGCGGCGCGCGAATGCGCACTGGTCCAACCAGTTTGTGTGCGCCGCCCGAAGCGGCAATTATGCGCCACAAACCTGCCGTTGCCGCGCACCACCGCGCCGGACGACGCGCCACCCGATACCAAAGCGAGACATGAAGCCACGGCTCTACCCCACCGGCCCGCGTCCCACCGACGTCTACCTGTTCGCCACCTGCCTCGTCGACCTGTTCGTGCCGCAGGCCGGACTCGACGCGGTCAAGCTGCTCGAACGCGAAGGCCTCACGGTCCACTTTCCGCGCGGCCAGAGCTGCTGCGGCCAGCCCGCGTACAGCAGCGGCAACCCGCGCCAGGCGCGCGAGGTGGCGCGCGCGCAGCTCGGCCTGTTCGAGCAGCCGTGGCCCGTGATCGTGCCCTCGGGTTCGTGCGCGGGCATGATGCGCCATCACTGGGCCGCCCTGTTCGCGGATGAAGCCGCTGACGAAGCCCGCGCGCTCGACCTCTCGTCGCGCGTCTACGAACTGACCGAATTCCTCGTGCGCGTGCTCGATGTCGATCTGGGCGCAGCGGGCGCTTACGCCGACGCCGCACGCACCCAGCCCGACGAGCGCGTCGTGCTGCACACCTCGTGCGGCGCGCGCCGCGAGATGGGCACGCGCGTACACGGCGTCGAAGCCGTCGATGCGCTGCCCGGCGTTACGCGCGTCGAGCACGAACGCGAATCGGAATGCTGCGGCTTCGGCGGCACCTTCTCGCTCAAGCACCCCGACATTTCGGGCGCGATGGTCGCCGACAAGATCGCCTCGGCCTGCGCGACCGGCTGCAACCGGCTCGTTTCCGCCGATTGCGGCTGTCTGCTGAACATCGGCCACGCGGCAGAGCGCAAAGGCGCGCCGCTCGAAGTCGAACACCTCGCCAGCTTCCTGTGGCGGCGCACGGGCGGAGACGCAGCATGACCCACGCAGTCGAGACACCTGACTCATCCGGCGCCCGCGCGCGCATGCTCGGACGCCTGCGTGCGAGCATGCCCACCGCAGCCGCCGCGCCCACGCAGATCGATGCACTCGATACCCGCATCGACGCGCATTTCGATGCTCGCCGCGCCCTCGCGAACCTGACGCATTCCGAGCGCCTCGCGCAATTCCAGCACATGCTCGAAGCCGCGCACGCCGACGTGACGATCACGACCGCGCAAGCCTGGCCCGCCGAACTCGCGGGCCGTCTCGCGCAGGCGGGCGTGAAGCGTCTGCTGCTCGATCCGTCGAGCGCCGAAGGCACGGCACTCGCCGCCGCGCTGCCTGCGCAGATTGCCGCGAAGCATTACGACGCGCCGATCGAAACCTGGAAGTCCGAACTATTCGACACGATCGATGCGGGCTTCACGGTCGCGCGCTCGGGCCTCGCGGCCACCGGCACGCTGATCGTCGTCCCCGACGCCAACGCGCCGCGCACGGTTTCGCTGGTGCCGCCGCTGCACGTCGCGCTCGTGTATGCCAACACCTTGCACGCGGATCTGCACGCCGCCGCCAAAGCGGAGCGCTGGCGCGACGGCATGCCCACCAATCTCGTGATGATCTCCGGTCCGTCGAAGACCTCGGACATCCAGCAGACCACCGCATACGGCGCGCACGGACCGCGCGCGCTGTGGGTGATCGTCATCGACGATAACGCCGACGACAGCGCCGACGACAGCGCCGACGACAGCGCCGACGACAGCGCCGATAACAACGCCGCCCCGCAGGGAGACGCACGATGAGCACGGCCGGCACCGCTGAAAACACGCTGCATTTCATGCCCACCGCCGAGTTCCGCACTCGCGCGCGCACCGCGCTCGACGACCCGCAATTGCGCAAGAGCTTTCGCGGCGCGATGGATTTCCTGCAAGGCAAGCGCGCCGCGCAGTTTCCCGAAGCCGACGAACTCGAACAACTGCGCGACCTCGGCGAAGCGGTGCGCCAGCACGCGCTCGCGCGTCTGCCCGATCTGCTCGAACAGCTCGAAGCGAAGCTGCGCGAGAACGGTGTGCACGTGCATTGGGCCGAAACCGCCGACGACGCCAATCGCATCGTCCACGAGATCGCGCAACGTCATGCCGCGACGCGCGTCATCAAGGGCAAGTCGATGGCGAGCGAGGAAATCGAGCTCAACCATTACCTCGGCGAGCGCGGCATCGACTGCATCGAGTCGGACATGGGCGAGTACATCGTGCAGCTCGCGGGCGAAAAGCCCTCGCATATCGTCATGCCCGCGATCCACAAGACGAAGGGCGACATCGCGCATCTGTTCGAGGAACACATTCCCGACACGCCTTATACCGAAGACGTCGACGCGCTGATTCAAACGGGCCGTCGCGCGCTGCGCCGCGCGTTCATCGACGCGCAGATCGGTCTCTCGGGCGTGAACTTCGCCGCCGCCGATACCGGCACGCTCTGGCTCGTCGAAAACGAAGGCAACGGCCGCCTGTCGACCACGGTCCCCGACGTGCATATCGCGATCATGGGCATGGAAAAAGTGGTCGCGAAGCTCGAACACATCGTGCCGCTTTCGAGCCTGCTCACGCGCTCGGCGACCGGCCAGCCGATCACCACGTATTTCAATCTGATCAGCAGTCCGCGCCGCGCGGGCGAGCAAGACGGTCCGCGCGAAGTGCATCTCGTGCTGCTCGACAACGGCCGCAGCCAGGCCTACGCCGACGAGCAGTTGCGCGCCACGCTGCAATGCATCCGCTGCGGCGCGTGCATGAATCATTGCCCGGTGTACACGCGCATCGGCGGCCATGCTTACGGCACGACCTATCCGGGTCCGATCGGCAAGATCATTTCGCCGCATCTGCTGGGCCTCGACGCGACCGCCGATCTGCCCACCGCGTCGAGCCTGTGTGGCGCCTGCGGCGAAGTCTGCCCCGTGCGCATTCCGATTCCGCAACTGCTCGTGCGTCTGCGCACCGAAGCGAATCGCGCGCCCGACGAAACGGTTGCGCATCCGCTGCGCGGCCAGGGCGCGAATCACAGCAAGAGCGAGCAATTCGTCTGGCGCTTCTGGAGCGGCGCATTCGCGCATCCGCGTGCGTATCGCGCGCTGCGCTGGGCCGCCACGCGCCTGCGCGCGCTCGCGCCTTCGCAGCAGATGGGCTGGACGCAGCATCGCACGCCGCTCAAGCCCGCGCCGCGCAGCCTGCACGATCTGCTCAGCGAGCGCGATCAGCCGCAATAGCGTTCGACTCGCTACGAATCACACTCGTCAGGCATCCGAACTACATTGCATAACCGGCCTGACGATCCGCATCGCCATTTTTATCCGCATCATCGGAGGAGACCGTAGTGCAACCCTGGCATCAGATCTATACCCCGCTCGGCAGTCTGTGGCTGTCCGCGCTCGTGGCCGCCGTGCCCATCCTGTTCTTCTTCGTCGCGCTCGCGGGCCTGCGCCTCAAGGGTCACGTCGCTGCCGCGATCACGCTCGTGCTCGCGCTCGGCGTGGCGATCTTCGAATACGGCATGCCGGTGAAGCAGGCGCTGGTGTCGGCGGGTTTCGGCTTCGCCTACGGCATCTGGCCGATCGCGTGGATCATCGTGACGGCCGTGTTCCTCTACAAGATCGTCGTGAAGACGGGGCAGTTCGAAGTGATTCGCGCCTCCGTGCTCTCGATCACCGACGATCAACGCCTGCAACTGCTGCTGATCGGCTTCTCGTTCGGCGCGTTCCTCGAAGGCGCGGCGGGCTTCGGCGCGCCCGTCGCCATCACCTCGGCGCTGCTCGTGGGGCTCGGCTTCGAGCCGCTCTACGCGGCGGGCCTGTGCCTGATCGCCAACACCGCGCCCGTGGCGTTCGGCGCGATGGGCATTCCGATCATCGTCGCGGGCCAGGTGACGGGAATCGATCCGTTCCTGATCGGCGCGATGGCGGGTCGTCAATTGCCGCTGCTGTCGCTGTTCGTGCCGTTCTGGCTCGTCTTCATCATGGACGGCAAGCGCGGCCTCAAGGAAACGTGGCCCGCCGCGCTGGTCGCGGGCGGCAGCTTCGCGATCACGCAGTACTTCACGTCGAATCACATCGGGCCTGAACTGCCGGACATCACCTCGGCGCTCGTGAGCCTCGTCGCGCTCGCGGCCTTCCTCAACGTGTGGCAACCGCGCCGCGCGATGCAAGCAGCCGGCGCAAATGCGCGCATGAGCGGCGGCGCGGCCACGCTCGGCGGCTTCGGCGGCGGCCAGTTCGGCGGCAATGGCAACAACGGCACGAAAGCGTCGAGCCGCCAGGCGTCGCCGTATTCGCTCGCGCAAACCGTGCGTGCGTGGTCGCCGTTCATTCTGCTGACCGCCATCGTCACGGTCTGGAGCGTGAAGCCGTTCAAGGCGCTGTTCGCCGCGAAGGGCGTGCTCGCGGGCACCGTGCTGAGCTTCCATGTGCCGGGCCTCGATCAACTCGTGGTGCGCACCGCACCGATCGTCGCCTCGCCCAAGCCCTACGAAGCCGTGTTCAAGCTCGACTGGCTCTCGGCGGTCGGCACCGCGATCATGATCACGGCCATCATCTCGGTGATCGTGCTGAAGATGAAGCCGCGCGCCGCCGTGACCGCGTTCTTCGAAACGCTCGGCGACCTGCGCCGTCCGGTGCTCTCGATCGGTCTCGTGCTCGCCTTCGCGTTCGTGGCGAATTACTCGGGCATGTCGTCGACGCTGGCGCTCGCGCTGGCCGGCACGGGCGCGGCGTTCCCGTTCTTCTCGCCGTTCCTCGGCTGGCTCGGCGTGTTCCTGACCGGTTCGGACACCTCGTCGAACGCGCTGTTCTGCTCGCTCCAGCACACCACGGCGCACCAGATCGGCGTCTCGGACACGCTGCTCGTGGCGGCCAACACCTCGGGCGGCGTGAGCGGCAAGATGATCTCGCCGCAATCGATCGCGGTCGCCTGCGCGGCCACGGGTCTCGTCGGCAAGGAAGCGTCGCTGTTCCGCTTCACGGTGCGCCATAGCCTCTTCTTCGCGGGCATCGTCGGCATCGTCACGCTGATTCAGGCGTATGTGCTCACGGGCATGATTCCGCAGTAAGCGCATGGCTCGACCGTGCGCCGCACAGTACGTGCGGCGACGCCACACAAAGGCACCAGCACAAGCCGCCGTTCGCCTCGCGACCGGCGGCTTTTTTTTCAAATGGCTTGCACTTGCGTGTCGATCGAAAAATGGCAAATCGGCCCTGTTTTAAGGGACTTTTAAGTCATGCGGCCTAGTCTCGATTCACCTCGTTCACATCGATGGAGGTCGATCATGAAGGCACGCACTTTCACACGGATGGCGCTGTCGACGACAGCGTCGCTCGCGCTCACCTTCGGCGCGTTCGGCGCACCAGGGGCTTACGCGGCGGCGCTTGCGAATCACGCCAACGCCAGCGCCAACGCCAGCGCGGACACATCCGCAGCGAATCTCGGCGCGCTACCTTCGCCGCAACGCGCAGGCTCGATTGCGTATCTCTCCGGCGGCATCGGCAGCGATCAGTCGGCGGCGTTCAAGGCGGCGATGCCGCGTTATCCGCTCTCGCTCGAATTCGCGCGCCAGACGGCGGGCGGCAATGAATATCTCGCCAACGTGCCGGTGAAGATCGCCGACGCGCACGGCCAGCAACTGCTCGCCACGCGCACGAACGGTCCGTTCATGCTGGTCACGCTGCCCGACGGCCATTACATCGTGACTGCGAGCCACGACGGCAAGACCGTGCGCCGCACCGTCGACATCGGCCAGCGCGCGCACACGCACGAGGCTTTCGTCTGGCCGATGTAAGCGCAAGAAAGCCCGCGTAAGCCGCCATCGCGCGAGTCGCGCCCGTCGGGCGGCGGCACGCGCCGCCGCTCGATTGGCGCACGCCGCGTCGAAACGGACGACGCGTTTCGACTGCGCACCTCGCCGTCACGGCTTTTTGCTTTGTGTCACGATCGTTCGCGAATCGGGACGCGCGTGCGCCGCGCGCGTCCCGGACGCGATGCGCACCGCATTCCGCGAGTCGCCATCGTCCGCCACACGCGCCGCAAGATGATGACCACTCAACGATCGAATCGCCGCTTTGCGACGCGTGTGCACCCGCCCGCGTCTCGCCTCGTCGTTCGCGCACCGCGCCGGAGCGGCGCTGCGCCGCACCTTGCGTTGCTTGTTATGCGGCGCGCCGTCACCCATATCGAAGCACCGGACGCCGGATGGTCACGGCCTTTGCACGGCGGCGCGCATTGATGCCCGCCGCACCGCTGCGCCCCTCACTCGACGCCCGCACCACGCCCGACGCTGACCTCGCGCGCATGACGCGCGCCGCGCGCGTCGCCCTGTGTGAACCGCAGCCTGCGCGAGAGGAGAAGTCACCCATGACCCGCCGCCCTGTCGTTGCCGCGTTTGACGCAACCGGCTCGTCCGGAACGTTCGGCACGCCCGCTCCGTCGCGCCACGCCCGGCATTGGCCGCTGACGCTCGCCTTCGCCGCCGTCGCCACGGCCTTCACCGGCTGCGTCTCGCTCGCGCCCGAGTATGAGCAGCCGCCCTTGCCGGTCCCGCAGACCTTCCCCGAAAGCGGCACGCCGTCGAACGGCGCGAACACGCTGAGCGCCGTGCAGGTGGGCTGGAAGGATTACTTCACCGACCCCGTGCTGCAAGGTCTGATCGCCGAGGCGCTCGATTACAACAAGGATCTGCAACTCGCGATCCAGCGCGTGGAAGAAGCGCGCGCGATGTACGGCATTCGCCGCGCCGACCAGTTTCCGACCATCGGCGTGGAAGCCGATCTCGCCCGCGCGCGGGTGCCCGCGCAGCTCTCGGGTTACGGCGTGCCCGTGACGGCCAGCCAGTATCAGGTCGGCATCGGCCTCGCGAGCTGGGAACTCGACTTCTGGGGCCGCGTGGCCAATCTCAAGGAAGCCGCGCTACAGAACTATCTCGCCACCGACGCCGCGCGCCAGGCCGTCACGCTCACCGTCGTCGAGCAGGTCGCCAACAGCTATCTGAGCCTGCGCGAACTCGACGAACGCATCACCCTCACGCAGCAGACGATCGCGAGCCGCAAGGAGTCGTACCGCATCTTCACGCGGCGTCACGAAGTCGGCGCGATCTCGCGGCTCGATCTCAAGCAGGTCGAAACGCTCTGGCGCCAGGCCGAGGCGCTCGGCGCGCAACTCCAGCAGGAGCGCGCGACGCGCGTGAATGCGCTGCAACTGCTCGTGGGCAAGCCCATCGACATGCCGCATATCGACGTCAAGCTCGACGACCACGCCGTGATGCGCGACCTGCCGCCGGGCCTGCCGTCCGACCTGCTGACCAATCGGCCCGACATCGTCGCCGCCGAATTCCAGTTGCGCGGCGCGAATGCGAACATCGGCGCGGCGCGCGCGGAATTCTTCCCGAAGATCACGCTGACCGGCGCATTCGGCACCGCCAGCACCCAGCTTTCCGACCTCTTCACCGGCCCGAGCCGCGCGTGGAATTTCGGGCCGAGCGTGTCGCTGCCGATCTTCGACATGGGCCGCCGCGAATCGAATCTCGAAGTCGCGAAGTCGCAGCGCGATCAGGCCGTGACTTCGTACGAACGCGCGGTGCAGTCGGCGTTCCGCGACGTGGCCGACGCGCTGGCCGCGCGCGAATGGCTCGCCGAACAGGTCGAGACGCTGCGCGCGACCGAAGCCGCCCAGGCCGAACGCGCGCGCCTCGCGCAGTTGCGCTACGACCACGGCGCGTCGCCGTTCCTCGAAGTGCTCGACGCCCAGCGCGACCTGCTCGCGGTGCAGCAGCAGCTCGTGCAAACGCGGCGCGCGTATCTGTCGAGCCGCGTCTCGCTCTATGCGGCGCTCGGCGGCGGCGGATTTGCCACGAGCGCGCCCGGCGTGATGGGTTCGGAAAGCGACACAAACGGCGCGACCGTTTCGCCCGGCGCAACGCACGCCATTTCGCCCGAGATCGCCGCGCCCGGCACCGGCACGCCGAGCGCGAAGCCGGCCCCGAAGGCGTCGCGCGCGCCCGCCGCCGCGCCCCACACTCCCTGATTCCGAGGTTGCCGCCATGCAGATTTCAGCCCGCAAAGTGATTCCCGCCGTCGTCGTGATCGTGCTCGCGGTGGGCGGTTATTTCGGCTGGCGCTATTACGCCGATCGCGGCCCGGGCGCCGGTTTCGTGAACGGCAACGGCCGCATCGAGGCCACCGAGATCGACGTGGCCACCAAACTCGCGGGCCGCGTGCAGGACGTGCTGGTCAAGGAAGGCGATTTCGTCGAGGCGGGCCAGGTGCTCGCGCACATGCAGGTCGAAACGCTCCAGGCGCAGCGCAGCGAAGCGGTCGCGCAGCATCAGCAGGCCGTCAATACCGACGCGAGCGCGAAGGCGACGATCGCCCTGCGCGAGAGCGACCAGCGCGCCGCCGAGGCTGTCGTCGCGCAACGCGAAAGCGAACTGGACGCCGCGCGCCGCCGTCTCGCGCGCTCGGAAAAACTCTCGAAGGAAGGCGCATCGTCGATGCAGGAACTCGACGACGACCGCGCGCGCGTGCGAAGCTCGCAAGCCGCCGTGGCCGCCGCCAAGGCGCAGGTCACCGCCGCGGCGGCGGCCGTCTCGGCGGCCAAGGCGCAGCAGACGGGCGCGGTCTCGGCGATCGCGGCGGCGCAGGCGACCATCGACCGCGTGCAGGCCGACATTCAGGACAGCGATCTGAAAGCGCCGCGCGCGGGGCGCGTGCAGTACCGCGTCGCGCAGCCCGGCGAAGTGCTCGGCGCGGGCGGCAAGGTGCTCAACATGATCGACCTCGCCGACGTCTACCTCACCTTCTTCCTGCCGACCAACGCGGCGGGCCGCGTCTCGCTCGGCCAGGACGTGCACATCATTCTCGACGCCGCGCCGGAATGGGTGATTCCCGCCAAGGTCACGTTCGTGTCCTCGACCGCGCAGTTCACGCCCAAGACGGTGGAAACGCAAAGCGAGCGCGAAAAGCTGATGTTCCGCGTGAAGGCGCAGATCGATCCCGTGCTGCTTCAGGCGCATCTCAAGTACGTGAAGACCGGCCTGCCCGGCGTCGCCTGGGTCAAGCTCGACCCCGACGAGGAATGGCCCGACAAACTCAAGATCAAGGTGCCCTGATGAGCGAACCCGTCGTTCGCCTCGAGCACGTCGGCCTGCACTACGGCAAGATCGTCGCGCTTCACGACGTCACCCAGGACATCCCCGCCGGGCTGATGATCGGCATGATCGGCCCGGACGGCGTGGGCAAGTCGAGCCTGCTTTCGCTGATCGCGGGCGCGCGCAAGGTGCAGCAAGGGATCGTGCGCGTGCTCGGCGGCGACATGTCGAGCAAGAAGCATCGCGACGACGTCTGCCCGCGCATCGCCTACATGCCGCAAGGGCTCGGCAAGAACCTCTATCCCACGCTCTCGGTCGAAGAGAATCTGCAGTTCTTCGGCCGCCTGTTCGGCCACGACGAACACGAGCGCCGCCGCCGCATCGACGCGCTCACGCGCAGCACCGGCCTCGATCCGTTTCTCGCGCGCCCCGCGGGCAAACTCTCGGGCGGCATGAAGCAGAAGCTCGGCCTGTGCTGCGCGCTGATCCACGACCCCGACCTGCTGATCCTCGACGAACCGACCACGGGCGTCGACCCGCTCGCGCGCGCGCAGTTCTGGGACCTCATCAACGGCATCCGCAAGGAACGCCCGTCGATGAGCGTGATCGTCGCGACCGCGTACATGGACGAGGCGCAGCGCTTCGACTGGCTGATCGCGATGGACGACGGGGCGGTGCTCGCGATCGGCAAGCCCGCCGAACTGCTCGAACGCACGCACACGGACTCGCTCGAAGAAGCCTTCATCGCGCTGCTGCCCGAGGCGAAAAAACGCGGCCACCAGCCGGTCGAGATCGTGCCGCTCAACGTCGACGAGCACACCGAAATCGCCATCGAGGCCAAAGACCTGACGATGCGTTTCGGCGACTTCGTGGCCGTCGATCACGTGAGCTTTCGCATTCAGCGCGGCGAGATTTTCGGCTTTCTCGGCTCGAACGGCTGCGGCAAGTCGACGACGATGAAAATGCTCACGGGCCTGCTGCCCGCGACCGAAGGCAAAGCCTGGCTGTTCGGGCACGAAGTCGATCCGCGCGACCTCGACACGCGCCGCCGCGTGGGCTACATGTCGCAAGCGTTTTCGCTCTATGGCGAACTCACGGTGCGCCAGAATCTGGTGCTGCACGCACGTCTGTTTCATGTGCCCGAAGCCGACATTCCGGCGCGCGTCGACGAAATGGTCGAGCGCTTCGACCTCGCCGACGCGCTCGACACGCTGCCCGACAGCCTGCCGCTCGGCGTGCGCCAGCGGCTCTCGCTCGCGGTGGCGATGGTCCACAAGCCCGAGTTGCTGATCCTCGACGAACCGACCTCGGGCGTCGATCCGGTCGCGCGCGACAACTTCTGGCGCCTGCTGATCACGCTCGCGCGCGAAGATCAGGTGACGATCTTCATCTCCACGCACTTCATGAACGAGGCCGGGCGCTGCGACCGCATTTCGCTGATGCACGCGGGCCGCGTGCTGGTGAGCGACACGCCCGCGAACATCACGCGCGATCGCGGCGCGGCCACGCTCGAAGAAGCGTTCATCGCCTGGCTCGTGGATGCGGGCGCGGGCACCGAGGAAACCACCGGCGACGAACTCTCCGTGCTGGCCGAAAATCCCGACGCCGCCGCGCATCCGCAACAGCATCGCGGCTTCAGCCTGCAGCGCGCGTGGAGCTATATGTGGCGCGAGGCGCTCGAACTGCGGCGCGACCCCGTGCGCGCGACGCTCGCGCTCGCGGGCTCGCTGTTGCTGCTGTTCGTGATGGGCTTCGGCATCAGCATGGACGTGGAGGATTTGCGCTTCGCGGTGCTCGATCACGACCGCACCGCGCTCTCGCACAACTACGAGCTGAATCTCGCGGGCTCGCGCTACTTCATCGAGCGGCCGCCGCTGGCGAGCTACGCGGACATGGACAAGCGCATGCGCAGCGGCGAACTCGCGCTCGCGGTCGAGATTCCACCTGGCTTCGCACGCGACGTGGCGCGCGGCAAGGCGGTGCAGATCGGCGTGTGGGTCGACGGCGCGATGCCGCAGCGCGCGGAAACCGTGCGCGGCTACATCATGGGCATGCATCAGGGCTGGCTGCTCGAACAGGCGAAGCTGCGTCTGGGCGCCGACGCGCATGCCGCCGTGGCCGTCGAAACACGCTTTCGCTACAACCCCGACGTGCGCAGCCTGCCCGCGATGGTGCCCGCCGTGATCCCCGTGTTGCTGCTGATGATGCCCGCCATGCTCACCGCGCTCGCCGTGGTGCGCGAAAAGGAACTCGGCTCGATCATCAACCTCTACGTCACGCCGGTCACGCGGCTCGAATTCCTGCTCGGCAAGCAGGCGCCGTACGTGCTGCTCGCGATGCTCAACTTCCTGCTGATGGTGTTCCTCGCCATTACGTTGTTCGGCGTGCCGATCAAAGGCAGCTTCCCGACCTTGTTCGCGGCGGGCATGCTCTACTGCCTGTGCGCGACCGCCATCGGCCTGCTCGCCTCCACGTTCACGAAGAGCCAGATCGCCGCGCTGTTCTTCACGATGATCGGCACGATGGTGCCCGCGGTGCAGTTCGCGGGGCTCATCACGCCGGTTTCGTCGCTCGAAGGCGCGGGACGCATCATCGGGCAGATCTATCCGGCGAGCCACATGCTCACCATCAGCCGGGGCGTGTTCAACAAGGCGTTGCATTTCAGCGATCTGTGGAACTCGTTCTGGCCGCTGGCGATCGCCACGCCCATCGTGCTCGGCGTGACCGTCGCGCTGCTCAAGAAGCAGGAGAGCTGACATGCGCCGCCATCTCGCCAACATCTACCGCCTCGGCGTGAAGGAGCTCTGGAGCCTCGCGCGCGACCCGATGCTGCTGATCCTCATCATCTTCTCGTTCACGGCGATGATCTATTCGTCGGCCACGTCGCGGCCCGAAACGCTGCACATGGCGCCCATCGCCGTGATCGACAACGACGTCTCGCCGCTCTCGCAGCGCCTGATCCAGGCGTTCTTCCCGCCGCACTTTCTTGCGCCCGTGATGGTCACGCCCGCGCAGGCCGATCGCGGCATGGACGCGGGCAATTACACGTTCGTGCTGAACATTCCGCCCAATCTGCAACGCGACGTGCTCGCCGGACGCGCGGCCGAAGTGCAGCTCAACGTCGACGCCACGCGCATGAGCCAGGCGTTCACCGGCAGCAGCTACATCCAGCAGATGATCAACGACGAAGCCACGGAGTTCGTGAACCGCTATCGCGCGCCGACCGAACTGCCCGTCGATCTCGCCGTGCGTATGCGCTTCAATCCGAATCTCACCCAGGCGTGGTTCGGCTCGCTGATGGAAATCATCAACAACGTGACGATGCTCTCCATCATTCTCACGGGCGCGGCGCTGATACGCGAGCGCGAGCACGGCACCATCGAGCATTTGCTGGTGATGCCGGTCACGCCGACCGAGATCATGGTCGCGAAGGTCTGGTCGATGGGGATCGTGGTGCTGGTGGCCGCCGCGCTCTCGCTCACGTTCATCGTGCGCGGCGCGCTGCATGTGCCGATCGAAGGATCGGTCGCGCTGTTTCTCGCGGGCGCGGCGCTGCATCTGTTCGCCACGACCTCGATGGGCATCTTCATGGCGACGCTCGCGCGCAGCATGCCGCAATTCGGCATGCTGCTCGTGCTCGTGCTGCTGCCGCTGCAGATGCTCTCGGGCGGCAGCACGCCGCGCGAAAGCATGCCCGAGTTCGTGCAGCACATCATGCTCGCCGCGCCCACCACGCACTTCGTCGAGCTGGGACAGGCGATCCTGTTTCGCGGCGCGGGCATCTCGGTCGTCTGGCAGCCGTTCCTCTGGCTCGCCGTGATCGGCTCGGTGCTGTTCGTGTTCTCGCTCGCGCGCTTTCGCAAGACGCTCAGCCAGATGGCCTGATCCGCGTCCTGCCGGGCGCACGGGCGTGGATGCCGATCGCATGAACTCCGTCCCCGTTTGCGGCTATGATCGTGGATGCGGCCCGGCGGGCCCGCACCGTTCACACCGCGTGCAGCGGGATTCCCGGAGAGTATCGAATGGTATTGGGCTGGCTCGTCGTACTTCCGTTCGTGGCTGCGGCGCTGGTGGCGCTCGCGGCGCGGCGCGCCAGCGCGCTCTCCACCTGGATCGCGTTCGCGGCGGCGCTGTTCGGCCTCGGCCTGCTGCTCAGCGAACGCGTCGGCATGTCGCCCCACGGCGTGCTGCAATGGCGTCACGAGTGGGTGCCCGACATCGGCCTCGCGCTCTCGCTGCGGCTCGACGGCCTGTCGTTCATGTTCGCGCTGCTGGTGCTCGCCATCGGCCTGCTGGTGTTCATCTACGCGCGCTACTACCTCGCGGGCAGCGAAGCGCTGCCGCGTCTCTACCTGCTGCTTCTGCTCTTCATGGGCGCGATGCTCGGCGTCGTGCTCGCGAACAATCTGCTGCTGCTCGTGATCTTCTGGGAGCTGACGAGCCTCGTCTCCTTCCTGCTGATCGGCTTCTGGCCGTCGCGTCCCGACGCGCGGCGCGGCGCGCGCATGGCGCTCACCATCACGGGCGCGGGCGGGCTCGCGCTGCTCGCCGCCGTGCTGCTGCTCGGCCACGTCTGCGGCAGCTATGAACTGAACGACGTGCTCGCGCAGGTCGACAAGATCCAGCACCATCCGCTCTATCCGGCCATTCTGCTGCTCACGCTGTTCGCGGCCTTCACGAAGTCGGCGCAGTTCCCGTTCCAGTTCTGGCTGCCGCATGCGATGTCCGCGCCCACGCCCGTCTCCGCCTATCTGCATTCGGCGACGATGGTGAAGGCCGGCGTATTCCTGCTCGCTCGTCTTTATCCCGTGTTCGAAGGCACGCACTGGTGGGCCTATACGGCGACGCTCGCCGGGCTCGTCACGCTCGTGGGCGGCGCGTCGATGGCGCTGTTTCAGCGCGATCTCAAGGGCCTGCTCGCCTATTCCACCATCAGCCATCTCGGTCTGATCGTGCTGCTGTTCGGTCTCGACACGCAGCTGTCCACCGTCGCCGCGCTGTTTCACACCGTCAACCATGCGGTGTTCAAGGCGTCGCTGTTCATGGCTGCGGGCATCATCGATCACGAAACCGGCACGCGCGATCTGGGCCGCCTGCGCGGCTTGCGCAGATACATGCCGCACACCGCCGTGCTGGCCAGCGTCGCGTCGCTCGCGATGGCGGGCGTGCCGCTCCTCAACGGCTTTCTCTCGAAGGAAATGTTCTTCGGCGAGACGCTCGCGCAAGGCATGTTCGGCCCGTTGAACTGGACGATTCCGGTCGTTGCGATCGTGGCCGCCGCGCTATCGGTGGCGTACTCGCTGCGCTTCGTCTGGGGCGTGTTCTTCGACGGCGAAACGCCGCGCGATCTGCCGCACTATCCGCCGCACGAACCGCCGCGCTTCATGAAGCTGCCGGTGGAAATCCTCGTGGTGATCTGTCTGTTGATCGGGCTCTTTCCGCAACAGGCGATCGGCCGTCTGCTCGAATCGGCGGCGTGGTTCACGCTCGGCGGCAAGTTGCCCGAATACAGCCTGAGCCTGTGGCACGGCATCAACACGCCGCTCGTCATGAGCGTGGTTTCGTTCGTCGCGGGCGGCGTGCTGTTCTTCGCGCGCCGCGACGCGTTCCGCCATCATCGCTCGCTGCTCACGGAAATGAACGCGAGCGAGGGTTTCGACCGCTTCGTGCAGCGGCTCGAAAAAGGCGCGGGCGCGGTCGTGCGCGTGTTCGAAACGCGCTCGCTGCCGCACTATCTCTCGTGGATGATCGCCGCGATGCTGATCGTGCCAGGCGCGTCGTTCGTCGCGCTGGACGCATTCGGCGGCACGTACGCGAGCATGCCGCCCGATCCGCTCACGCTCTGCGGTCTCGCGCTGATGGCGCTGCTCGCGCTCGGCGTGGTGCTGGTGCGCACGCACACGCTCTACGCGCTCGTGATGCTGAGCACCTGCGGGCTGCTCGTCACGCTCGCGTTCGCGCGCTTCTCCGCACCCGACCTCGCGCTCACGCAGATCTCCGTGGAAGTGGTCACGATCCTGCTGCTGGTGCTCGCGATCTACTTCCTGCCGCAACTGCAGACCGCCATCGAGCCGATTCCCGCCCGCCTGCGCAACGGTCTGCTCGCGCTCGCGGGCGGCGGCCTGCTCGGCAGCGTCGCCTACGAAGTGATGACGCGCACGCCGGAACCCGGCATCGCGCCGTACTTCCTCGCCAACGCGCTGCCCGGCAGCGGCGGCCACAACGTCGTGAACGTGATCCTCGTCGACTTTCGCGGCTTCGATACGATGGTCGAAATCAGCGTGCTGGTGGTGGCCGGGCTCGCGGTCAAGGCGCTGCTGCGCGGCCTGCGCCTGAAAGCGCCCGGCACCGGTCCCGGCGGCTTGCCGTGGTCGTCGCAATCGCATCCGCTGCTGCTCGCGATCCTCGTGCGGCTGATGCTGCCGCTCACCGTGCTGGTCGCCGTATTCGTGTTCCTGCGCGGCCACAATCTGCCGGGCGGCGGCTTCATCGCCTCGCTGATCGTCTCCGTCGCGCTGCTGCTGCAATACGTGGCGAGCGGCGTGTTGTGGACCGAATCGCGCATCCGCATCAACTATCGCGCGCTCGCCGGGCTCGGGCTGCTCGTGGCGGCGGCCACGGGGCTCGGCAGTCTCGCGTTCGGTTATCCGTTCCTGACGAGCGCGTTCGGACACTTCCATCTGCCGCTGATCGGCGAGATCGAATTGAGCACGGCGATGCTGTTCGATCTGGGCGTGATGGGCGCGGTGGTCGGCACCACGCTGACGATCATTTCGCACCTCGGCGTGCGCGACAAGGACATGCAATCCGTGGAGAAAAGCTGATGGAAGCCGCCTTCGCCGCCGCAATCGGCGTGCTCTGCGCCTGCGGCATCTACCTGCTGCTGTGCGCGCGCGTGCTGCCCGTGATTCTCGGCATCACGCTGTTCTCGTATGCGATCAATCTGTTTCTGCTCGGCATGGGCCGGCTCTCGACCGGCAAGCCGCCCGTGATCGCGCCAGGCGCGGCCTATGCCGATCCGGTGCCGCAGGCGCTCGTGCTCACCGCAATCGTGATCGGCTTCGCCATGACGGCCTTCACGGTCGTGCTCGCGCTGCGCTCGCTCTCGATCACGGGCAACGATCACGTCGACGGCCTGAGCGACAACCGCATCTCCGGCGAGGCGCTGCGCGACGAATGAATCACGCCCTCCTGCTCCCCATCCTGATTCCGCTGTTCGCGGCGGCGGCGATCGTCGCGCTGCCGCCGCGCGCCAAGCGGCTGCAACGCGCGCTCAACGCGGCCGCCACGATCGCGCTGCTGCCGCTCGCCTGCCTGCTGATGGCGCGCGCGGCGCAAGGCGAGATCGTCACGTATGCGCTCGGCGCGTGGCGCGCGCCGTTCGGCATCGTGCTGCAACTCGACCGGCTCGGCGCGCTGATGCTGCTGCTCACCGCCGTGCTCGCGGTGTGCTGCCTGATCGGCACGTCGAGCGCCGACGCGCGGCGCGGACGCTATTTCCGCGCGCTGTTCCAGTTCGAGCTGATGGGCCTGAACGGCGCGTTCCTCGCGGGCGACCTGTTCAATCTGTTCGTGTTCTTCGAACTGCTGCTGATCGCCTCGTATGCGCTGCTGCTGCATGGCGGCGGCGCGCGGCGCGTGCGCAACGGCCTGCACTATCTGCTGATGAACCTCGTCGGTTCGTCGTTCTTCCTGATCGCGCTGGGCGTGCTCTACGGCATCACCGGCACGCTCAACATGGCCGACATGGGCCAGCGTCTCGCGCTGCTGCCCACGGGCACGCTGCCGCTCGCGCAGTTCGCGGGCATCACGCTGATGCTCGTGTTCGGCCTCAAGGCCGCCGTGTTCCCGATGTCGATGTGGCTGCCGCAGGCGTACCGCAGCGCGATCGGCCCGGTCGCGGCGCTGTTCGCGATCATGACGAAGGTCGGCATCTACGCGATGCTGCGCTGCGATGCGCTCGTGTTCGGCGCGGCGGGCGGCGTGCTCGATGCGTTCATGCATCACTGGGCGTGGTGGCTCGCGATCGCGACCATCGTGTTCGGCGCGCTGGGCGCGCTCGCGGTGTCGAGCCTCAAGACCACGACGGGCTATCTCGTGCTGGTGTCCGTCGGCTTGCTGATCGCGGCCGCGACGCAGCAGACGCCGCTCGCGTGGAGCGCGCTGCTCTACTACCTGATCAGCACGACGCTGTGCACGGGCGCGCTGTTCCTGCTCGCCGATACGCTCGAACCCGAAGCGCCCGCCACGCCGCACGCGGCCGCTGCCGAGAGCGTCGAACCCGGTTCGCTCGAAGCACTCGACGACGCCAACGTGGCCGCGATCTCGCCCGAATCCGACGCGGCGGCGGTGGCGCGACTCGCGCGCAAGCGCAAGGCGCAAGCGGCTGAGGCGGCTGAGGCGGCTGAATTGGCGCATGCGGAACCGGCCCGGCACACCGCACCTGCCGAACACCCGACGCACGCGCCGTGGCCCTCGAACGTCGCCGGGCTGCTCTATCTGATCGCGGCGGTCGGCGCGGCGGGTCTGCCACCGCTCTCGGGCTTCCTCGGCAAGGCCATGGTGCTCTCCGCCACACCGCTTGGCCCGGCCGCCGTGCTGTGGCCCGCCGTGCTGCTGTCGAGCCTGCTGTCGATCGTCGCGCTGAGCCGCACCGGCACGCGCCTGCTGTGGGCCGAGCCTGCCGCGCGCGTTCAGGCCCACGCCACCACGCCCGCGCCGCGCGGCAGCAACGCGAAGCTCGCGGCCTGCGCGCTGCTGCTGGGCTGCGTGGCGGCGATCACGCTGGGCGCGGGCGCAGTGCGTCATTATCTCGACGACACCGCCGCGCAACTGCTCGACCGCGAAGCCTACGTGCATGCGGTCCTGCCCGCGCCTTCGGACGCAAATTCGGACGTCAATTCGGACGCAAATTCGAACGCGCCGTCGAACCCACCCGCGCCCGCGGCCCAAGGGAGCTGATCATGCTGAAACGGCTCTTTCCGCATCCGTGGCTCACCCTCGTACTGCTCGTCTGCTGGGTGCTGCTGATGAACGACCTCTCGCCGGGCAATCTGCTGCTCGGCGCGGCGCTGGGCTGCGTGATTTCGTTTTGCGTCGGCGAAGGTCTGTGGCTGCAGCCGGTGCGCTTCGGCAAGCCGTGGCGGCTCGTGCGGCTCACGCTGCACGTGCTGATCGATATCGTGGTGGCGAATGTGGAAGTCGCGCTGCTCGTGCTCGGCCCGACGAAACGCCTGCGCCCGGCCTTCATCGAAGTGCCGCTCGACAGCACGCATGAAATCGCGCTCACGGCGCTCATCAGCATCGTCTCGCTGAGTCCCGGCACGCTGTGCGCCGAACTCAGCGACGACCGCACGCGCCTCGTCGTGCACGTGCTCGACCTCGACGACGAAGCCGCGCTTGTCGCGCTCATCAAGTCCCGTTACGAAGCCCCGTTGATGGAGATCTTCGCATGCTAGCCATCGCCATTCCGGTTTCGCTCGCGATCCTCGGCCTTGCTTTTCTGCTCACGCTCGTGCGACTCGTGCGCGGGCCGTCGCTGCCCGACCGCATCGTCGCGCTCGACACGCTCAACATCAACGCGATCGCCCTGATCGTGGTGTACGGCATCAGCCTGCGCTCGACGGTCTTCTTCGAAGTCGCGCTGCTGATCGCGGTGATGGGTTTCGTGGGCACCGTCGCGCTGACGAAGTATCTGCAGCGCGGCGACATCATCGAACTCAACTGAACGAGGCCCGCCGATGCAAACCGTCATCGAAGCGATCGTCTGCGTGCTGCTGCTGATTGGCAGCCTGTTTACGCTGGTCGGCGCCATCGGGCTCGCGCGTCTGCCCGACTTCTTCATGCGCCTGCACGGCCCGACCAAATCGACCACGCTGGGTGTAGGCGGCATCGTGCTCGCCTCGGTGATCTATTTCAGCGCGAACAGCAACTTCGCGAGCCTGCATGAATTGCTGATTCCGGCGTTCCTGTTTCTGACCGCGCCGATCAGCGCGCACATGCTCGCCAAGGCGGGCACCCAGCAACGCGTGCCGCTCGCGGCGGCCACGCGCGGACGCCCGCCCATCACGGGCGCGAGCGCCGACAAGCGCGACACGCGCGACACGCGCGAAGTGCGCGAAGCGCATCCTGATTCCCAGCCGCAAGTTGCAGACCCGAACCCGGACGGCACGCCCGCTCAGGATGCCTGAGCGCCGGCGCGCTTAAAAGCGGCATCGTTTCACTGTTTTCACGGTTTTCGTTGTAAAGACAACGCGCGGCGCATCGGACCGGTCTGCCACGGCGCTTGTCCGTCCAATCATCCCCGCGATCATCCGCGCGCTCACGCGCCACTTCCCTCGCTTTCGCAGCACGCCCACGCCGCCTCCGCGCAAGCGTTCGCACGGGCGCGCTTACGCCTTGTTACGACTTCGCCCACGCAGCGCGACGCCCACGGCACAGCGATTGCTGAGCATGCTCGCCCGCCCGCGCGCGGCATTTTACGTGGCAAGCAACACTCGCCCGCGCGGCTGGACAGCCATAACAAACGCGCACACATACACCGTGCCTTCTACAGCTGGAAACGAAACCCGATGAGGTGGATGAGATGAAGACGATTCGCACCCTGGCCGTGCTCGCGAGCGCGGCGGCCCTGCTGAGCGCATGCGGCGGCGGCGGCAACGACGTAGGCAAGGAACTCGGCCTGCAAAACCCCGAAGTCCATTTCGTGCACGCGCTGCCCGGCGGCGGCAACGTGGACTTCCTCGTGAACGGCGCAGCCCTGCAAACCAACATCGCATACAAGCAGGTCACCAACTTCGCGAACATCAACACGGGCAACACGACCGTGGCCTACGCCAATACCGGCTCGACCACGGCCATCGCCAGCGGCAACTTCCCCGACGTCGCCAAAGGTCACGAATACACGGTGCTCGCGTTGCCCGCGCTTGCCGGCGGCGACATCGGCCTGATCGACGATCCGTTCGACAAGGGCCTGTTCTCCAACAGCGCACGCGTGCGCGCGTTCAACGCCACCGTCAACGCGCAGAATCTCGACATCTACATCGTCGCGCCCGGCACCGACATCAACACCGTGGCGCCGACCATGGCCGGCGTGGCGTACAAGAACGCCGTGCCGGCGAGCGGCCAGGATTCGAACTACCTGAACGGCGGCACCTACGTCGCCATCGCGACGGTGTCCGGTTCCAAGACGGCGATCTTCCAGTCGGCGAGCTTCGATCTCGCGAACAACGCCGACTGGCTGATCACCTCGGTGCCGATCTCGGGCACGCTCTCGCAACTCGCGGTGGGACAGATCCACCTGCTGGTCGCGCAAGGCGGCAACACCTCGCAGCCCGCCGTCGAGCTGATCAACCAGCTCACGGGCGTGTAATCCGGCTCGCCCTCCAGCCACAAGCGCTGTTGTAAAAGCCGCCACCGAAGCCGCCGCGATGCTCGCTCACGCGGCGGCGCCGCGCCCCGTCTTGTGCGCTTCGTCGAGCACGAAGTCGATGAAGGTGGCGGCCGCGCGCGTATGGTGGCGGTTCGGCATGTACAGCATGTACATGTGCGTGCCGAAGATGCTCAGACGCCACGCGTCGAGCGACGTCACCACCGCGCCGAGCCGGATGTCGTCCTGCACCACGTAGTCGGGCACGATGCCCACGCCGAGTCCGGACAAAATCGACTGGCGCAGAAACAGGAAGTTCTCCGAAATAATCGACGGTTCGAGCAGCACCTCGTGCCGGTCGTCGTCCAGATAGCCCGCGAGACGCAGTTGCCGCCCGACCACCGTGGCGGTGATCACGGGCGCGCTCGCCAGATCTTCCAGCGTCTGCGGCATGCCGTGCTGCTGCGCCCACTGCGCCGACGCACAGATGATGTACTTCACCGCACCCATGTCGCGCGCGACGAGATTCTGCGGCGGTTCGTGCATCACGCGCACGGCGATGTCGACTTCGTCGCGCAGCAGATCTTCCACGCGATTTTCGAACATCACGTCGAGCACGATGCCCGGATAAAGCCGCTTGAAGCGGATCAGCCAGTCCGACATCACGAGCTGGCCATAACCGCTCGGCACGGAAAGACGCACGCGCCCCTGCAGACTCTTGCCGAGCGTGGACACCGACTCGCGCGCCGCCAGCAACGCGTTCTGGATCGAGCGGCCGTGCTCGTAAAGCTTCAGGCCGATCTCGGTCGGCTCGACGCGCCGGGTGGTGCGGCGCACCAGTTGCAGCCCGACCGATTTTTCGAGGTGATTGAGGTGGTAGCTCACGTTCGCGCGGCTCATCTTGAGCCGGCGCGCCGCCTCGCTCAGATTGCCCGCGTCGAGTATCTCCACCAGCATGGTTAGCGCATTGACATCCACGTTCGGGTCTCGGAGTTTTCTGCAGACTGATTATTGTCAAAGAATCTTTGACAGTCTGTCAACGAACCATGGGATTGTCAATTAACCTTGGCGTATCCACAATAAAACGAATATCAGAGAACCGCCTTCCGGGCCCTGCGCCTGTCGGGCCCTCAATCCGGAGACACCCTTCATGGCAATCGATACGGCCGTTCCCGTTTCTCCCGTCACCCACGAACTGCGCGGCAAGGTGCTGCTTGTCACCGTCGACAACCCGCCCGTGAATGCGCTCGGCGTCGACGTGCGGCGCGGCCTCGCGGCCGCCATCGAGCACGCCGAGTCGAACGACGCCGTGCAGGCCGTGCTGATCGTCGGCGCGGGCCGCAACTTCATCGCCGGCGCCGACATCCGCGAATTCGGCAAGCCGCCGCAACCGCCCGCGCTGCCCGAAGTCTGCGCGCGCATGGAGTCCTGCCACAAGCCGGTGATTGCGGCCATTCACGGCGCGGCGCTCGGCGGCGGCCTCGAAGTGGCGCTCGCCGCGCACTATCGCCTCGCCGTCGCGGGCGCGAAGCTCGGCTTGCCCGAAGTCAATCTCGGCCTGCTGCCGGGCGCGGGCGGCACGCAGCGCACGCCGCGTCTGATCGGCGCGCAGGCCGCGCTCTCGCTCATGCTCAGCGGCCGTCACGCCAGCGCGCAGGAAGCGCTCAAGATCGGTCTCGTCGACCGCGTGGGCGCGAGCGAAGACATTCTTGCGGAAGGTCTCGCCTACGCGCAGGAACTGCTCGCCGCGCATGCACAGCCGCGCCGCACGCGCGACGCGCAGGCGCTCGCCGACCACGCCGCCTCGCAGGCCGCCATCGACGCCGCGCGCGCCGAAACCGCGAAGAAGTCGCGCGGTTTGTTTTCCCCGCTGAAGATCATCGATTGCGTGCAGGCCGCGCTCGATCATCCGTTCGAAGAAGGCATGCGCGTCGAGCGCAAGCTGTTCCTCGAATGCCTCGACAGCCCGCAGCGCGCGGGCCTCGTCCACGCGTTCTTCGCCGAGCGCGAAGTGCAGAAAGCGCCGGAAACGAAGAGCGCGAAGCCGCGCGCGATCGAAAGCGTCGGCGTGGTCGGCGGCGGCACGATGGGCGCGGGCATCGCCGTGGCCGTGCTCGATTCGGGCCTGCCCGTGACGATGATCGAACGCGACGAGGCCTCGCTCGAACGCGGCCGCGCGCACGTCGAAAAGGTCTACGACGGCCTCATCGCGAAAGGCCGCATGACGCCCGAAGCGAAGGCGCAGACGCTCGCGCGCTTCAGCGGCAGCACGTCGTACGACGCGCTCGCGAACGCCGACCTCGTGATCGAAGCCGTGTTCGAGGAAATGGGCGTCAAGCAGGCCGTGTTCGCGGAACTCGACCGCGTCTGCAAGCCGGGCGCGGTGCTCGCCACCAACACCTCGTATCTCGACATCGACGCCATCGCGGCCAGCGTGAAGCGCCCGCAGGACGTGATCGGCCTGCACTTCTTCTCGCCCGCGAACATCATGAAGCTGCTCGAAGTCGTGGTGCCGAAGGCCGTGAGCGCCGACGTCGTCGCCACCGCATTCGAACTCGCGAAGAAGCTGCGCAAGGTGCCGGTGCGCGCGGGCGTGTGCGACGGCTTTATCGGCAACCGCATTCTCGCCGTCTATCGCACGGCGGCCGATCATCTGATGGAAGACGGCGCGTCGCCGTATCAGATTGACAAGGCCGTGCGCGAATTCGGCTTCCCGATGGGCCCGTATCAAGTGGTCGACCTCGCGGGCGGCGACATCGGCTGGGCCACGCGCAAGCGCCGCGCGGCCACGCGCGATCCGAAAGCGCGTTACGTGCAGATCGCCGACCGCCTCTGCGAGCGCGGCTGGTTCGGCCAGAAAACGGGCCGCGGCTTCTACCTCTATCCGGAAGGCGCGCGCGTGGGCACGCCCGACCCGGAAGTGGAATCGATCATTCGCACCGAGCGCGAGCGCGCGGGCATTGCGCCGCGCAGCTTCACCGACGAAGCCATCCTGCGCCGCTACATGGCCGCGATGATCAACGAAGGCGCGAACGTCGTGCACGAAAAGATCGCGCTGCGCCCGCTCGACGTCGATGTCACGCTGATCTACGGCTACGGTTTCCCGCGCTATCGCGGCGGCCCGATGCAGTATGCCGATACGGTCGGCCTCGCCAATGTGCTCGCCGACATCCGCGAATACGCGAAGGAAGATCCGCTGTTCTGGAAGCCCTCGCCGCTGCTCGTCGACCTCGTCGAGCGCGGCGCGAACTTCGCGAGCCTGAATCAGATCGGCTGAATCGCGTCGCTCGATGCATCGCTACATGCATCGATAGCCGCATCGCTGGAAGCATCGCTTGAACAGCGCGTGACGGCCTCGCCGCCACGCGCCTGAACACCCGCCCGCGCCCGGCACCGCTTGCCGCGCGCGGGCCGCAAGGAGCAACACCACCATGGACCTGAAATTCACCGCCGAGGAAGAAGCCTTCCGCAGCGAAGTGCTCGGCTTTCTGCGCGATCATCTGCCGCAACGTCTCGCCGATATCGTGCGCACCGGCCGCCATCTCACGCGCGACGACATGGCGCAATGGCACGCCATCCTCAACGACAAAGGCTGGCTCGCGAATCACTGGCCGCAGGAATACGGCGGCCCCGGCTGGACGCCGGTGCAGAAGTTCATCTTCGAAAACGAATGCGCGATTGCGGGCGCGCCGCGCATCGTGCCGTTCGGCGTGAACATGCTCGGGCCCGTGCTCATCAAGTACGGCAGCGAAGCGCAAAAGCGCTATTGGCTGCCGCGCATTCTGAACGGCGCGGACTGGTGGTGTCAGGGCTATTCGGAACCGGGCGCGGGCTCCGACCTCGCCTCGCTGCGCACGAGCGCCGTGCGTAAAACCGACGCGAACGGCGACTACTACCTCGTGAACGGCCAGAAGACGTGGACCACGCTCGGCCACTACGCGAACATGATCTTCTGCCTCGTGCGCACCGCCACCGATGTGCGCAAGCAGGAAGGCATCAGTTTTCTGCTGATCGACATGAATACGCCGGGCATCGAAGTGCGCCCGATCGTCACGCTCGACGGCGAGCACGAAGTGAACGAAGTGTTCTTCACCGACGTGCGCGTGCCGGTCGAGAACCTCGTCGGCGAAGAGAACAAGGGCTGGACCTACGCGAAATATCTGCTGACCTACGAGCGCACCAACATCGCGGGCGTGGGCTTTTCGGTCGCCGCGCTCGCGCGCCTGAAACACGCCGCGCAGCAGGTCAAGCGCAACGGCAAGCCGCTCGCCGACGATCCGCAGTTCGCCGCGCGTCTCGCGAAAGTCGAGATCGACCTGGAGAACATGAAGACCACCAATCTGCGCGTGATCGCGGCGGTGGCCGGCGGCGGCGTGCCCGGCGCGGAAAGCTCGATGCTCAAGATTCGCGGCACCGAAATCCGCCAGGAGATTTCGTCGCTGCTGCGTCGCGCGATGGGGCCGTACGCGGCGCCGTTCGTCGAAGAAGCGCTGCACGAAGGCTATGACGGCGAGCCGATCGGCCCCGACGAAGCCGCGAGCGCCGCGTCGCAGTATTTCAACAATCGCAAGCTGTCGATCTTCGGCGGCTCCAATGAAATTCAGAAGAACATCATCTCCAAGATGATTCTCGGTCTTTAAGAGGTCCTGCTATGAACTTCCAGCACACCGAAGACCGCCGCATGCTTGCGGATACGCTCAATCGCTTCATCGCGGAGCAATACGGTTTCGAGAGCCGCGATAAAATCGCGCGCTCGCCTGAAGGCTTCAGCGCGCCGATGTGGCAGCGCTTCGCCGAACTCGGCGTGATCGGCGCGCTGTTCGACGAAGCGGACGGCGGCTTCGGCGGTCAGGGTTTCGACGTCGCGGTCGTGTTCGAATCGCTCGGGCGCGGCCTCGTGGTCGAACCGTTCCTCGACACGCTGATCGTCGGCCGTGCGCTCGCGCACGCGGGCAACGAGGCGCAGCGCGCGCGCATCGCATCGTTGATCGACGGCTCGCAGATCGCGGCCTTCGCGCACGACGAGCCGGGCTCGCACTACGAAGCGGCGCGCGTGAGCACGCGGGCGGAAAAGCGCGGCGACGGCTGGCTGCTGCAAGGCGCGAAAGGCGTCGTGCAGCACGCGGAGCACGCCGACGTGCTGCTCGTCTCGGCGCGCACGTCGGGCGCGGAATTCGACGAAGCGGGCATTTCGCTCTTTCTCGTGCCGCGCGACGCGCAAGGCGTGCGCGTGCGCGGCTATCGCAAGATCGACGGCGGACGCGCGGCCGAAGTCACGCTCGATAACGTGCAACTGGGCGCCGACGCGATCGTCGGCGAACCGGGTGCGGGCTTCGCGACGCTCGAACAGGCGAGCGGCTACGGCCTCGTCGCGCTGGCATCGGAAGCGGTCGGCGCGATGGACGTGGCGCGCGATCACACGCTCGAATATCTGCGTACGCGCAAGCAGTTCGGCGCGCCGCTCGGCAGCTTTCAGGCGCTGCAGCATCGCATGGCCGATCTGCTGCTCGAAATCGAGCAGGCGCGTTCGTCGGTGATCAACGCGGCGGCGGCCATCGGCGCGGCGCGCGTCGAACGCGAGCGCGCGCTGTCGGCGGCGAAGGTCACGATCGGGCGCATTGGCGCGCGCGTGGCCGAAGAAGCGATCCAGTTGCACGGCGGCATCGGCATGACGTGGGAGTTGCCGCTTGCGCATTACGCCAAGCGTCTCGTGATGATCGATCACCAGCTCGGCGACGAGGATCATCATCTCGCGCGTTATATCGCGCTGTCGCGCGCAGCGGCCTGATCGTCGCGCCCCAGCTCCAACCCGGCGACGGAAAGGCGGGCGCGATGCAACAGACGCGACAGCGACGCGCGGCCTTCCCTCAACAACGAACCAGGAGTGCCTGCTGATGCAGACTCACAACACCGGCCTGCCGCTTTCGGGCGTGCGCGTCCTCGATCTGTCGCGCGTGCTCGCGGGTCCGTGGAGCGCGATGGTGCTCGGCGACCTCGGCGCGGAAGTCATCAAGATCGAACATCCCGACCGCGGCGACGACACGCGCGACTGGGGCGTGCGCATCGGCAAGACCGAGACCGCTTACTTCAACAGCGTGAACCGCAACAAGCGTTCGCTTACGCTCGATCTGCAAACGCCCGAAGCGCAGGAGATCGTGCGCGAACTCGCGAAGACCAGCGACGTCTTTATCCAGAACTTCAAGTTCGGCGGCGCGGAGAAACTCGGGCTCGGCTACGAGCAATTGCGCGCGATTAATCCGCGCCTCATCTATTGCTCGATTTCCGGCTACGACCGCACCGGTCCCGAAGCGAAGCGTCCCGGTTACGACCTCGTCGTGCAGGGCGAAGCGGGCCTGATGGCGCTGAACGGCGAGGCGGACCAGCCGCCGCTGAAGTTCGGTGTCGCGGCGGTCGATCTGTTCACCGGCATGTATTCGGCGCAGGCGATGCTCGCCGCGCTCTACGAACGCGAGCGCAGCGGTCGCGGGCGTCACATCGAAATGGCGCTGTTCGATTGCGGGCTGATGATCACTGCGTACTACGGCCTCGAAGCGCTCGTGATGGGCGAAGATCCGCCGCGCTACGGCAACGCGCATCCGTCGATCGTACCGTATGGCGTATTCGATGCCGCCGATGGTCCGCTCGTCATCACGGTCGGCAATAACGCGCAGTTCGAACGCTTCGCGCGCGAAGTGATCGAGCGCCCCGACATCGCCGACGACGCGCGCTACAAAACCAACATCCTGCGTTCGCAGAACCGCGCGACGCTCGTGCCCGAACTCGAACGCGAACTCGCCAGCCGCGGGCGCAAGCTGCTGCTCGAACGGCTCGCGGGCGCGGGCATTCCGTGCGGCGAAGTCGCGGGCCTGCGCGAAGCGCTGCTCTCGAAGCGCGCGACCGATGCGGGACTCGTGACGCAGCAGCCGCATCCGGACACTGAAAGCGGCACGACGCCGGTGCTCGCGCCGCCGTGGCGCTTCGACGGCGAACGCATGCCCGTGCGCCGCGCCCCGCCGCAACTCGGCGAAGGCACGCGCGACGTGCTCGCGTCGCTCGGCTATAGCGACGAACAACTCGCGCAATTGAAGGACAAGGGCGTCATTTGAGCCCGCTTGAATAAACCCGTTGGAACAGGAGGAGTGCTGTGAAGATTCTCGTACCCGTCAAACGCGTGGTCGATTACAACGTGAAGGTTCGTGTGAAGTCGGACGGCACG
>NZ_FNZM01000030.1 GCF_900109265.1 Paraburkholderia tropica | reverse complement strand
ATGTCTGCGGCGCACGCGCTCGAGCACGTGATGCTCGGCGAGCCAGTGGTGCATCATGCCTTCCCCGTTGTGTTCCTTCCGGTAAGCGCGCGATTCGAAAATCGATAGCCCCAAAAGAACGAGCAGGCCGACAGCAAGGCCAGCAAGCCCAGCGATGGTTTCGGTATCCATGGCAGCCTCCTTGGGTTGCAGCCATATCACCATCTTAGGACAGAGGCGGCCAGGAAAAAATGATGGTGTTTGCGAACCGGCGCGTCACGCGCGCAGCCTGTACACTGCTGCGCGGCAACATTTTTTAGGGATTTAAATCGATGTCACGTGTCTGGCTGGCCATCGCAATGGCCGCACTGCTTTCCGCTTGTGCCGACAATTCGGCGAGCAAGCATCATGGTCCGCCGCCTCACGATCCCGCCGACTATCACGGCGTACCGACCGACGACCGGCCGCCCGTGATGATCGAAACGCCGCCCGCGCAGTAATCGGCCCCGAGCAGGCAGAGCAGCGAAGCAGCAGAGCAGGGGAAGAGGACGATGAAGCCGCGCGCCTCAAGGAGCCTTGAGGCGCTCAGCGAGCCATCGCAGGCTGAATCGCTCCCGTAATGCGCGGGAGGAGCGGATAGAGTGTCAGACCGCGCGCCGCCATGAAGATCAGCAGCGCGGCCCAGAGTCCGTGGTTGCCGAACGGCGCAACGAGCGCCCACGAAGCGGCGAGAAACACCAGCAACGAAATCGCCATCGCCTGCATGAGCTCGCGCGTGCGCGTGGCGCCGATGAAGACGCCGTCGAGCAGGAAGCCCCACACAGAGATAATCGGCGAGAGTGCTGCCCACGGCAGGAAAGCCCGGGCCGCGGCGCGGACCGTCGACTGATCGGTGAGCTTGTCGATGATCCAGCCGCCGGCGCCCCAATAGACCACCGAGAATCCGAGCGCGCCGAGCGCCGCCCAGAACAGATTCACCTTGACGGCTTGGCGGAACGCATGGCGGTCGCGCGCGCCGATCGCTGCGCCGACCAGCGCCTCACTCGCGTGAGCGAATCCGTCGAGCCCATACGCCATGAAGGTCTGAAAGTTCAGCAGCAGCGCGTTGGCGGCGAGGATCGCGTCGCCCTGCCGCGCGCCCAGGTGGGCGAACCAGCCGAACGAACCGAGCAGACATATCGTCCGCAAAAAGATGTCGCGATTGATCGCGACTAGCCGTTTGAGCGCGGCCGGTTCGACGGCGGCGCGCCAGTCGAGCGGCGTGAGCCCGCGCGGGCGCAGATGCCAGAGCACTGCCGCGCCGAAAAAGAAACCAACTGTGTCGGCGGTCGCGGTCGCCGCGCCGATGCCGGCGATACCCCAGCCGAAGCCGTAGACGTAAGCCAGCACGGCCACGATATTGACGGCGTTGATCAGCACTTGCGAGACCAGCGCGATACGCACGCGTTGCATCCCCAACAGGTAGCCGAGGACGACGTAGTTCGCCAGCGCGAACGGCGCCGAGCCAATGCGCGCGTGGCTATACACGGTGGCGTTGCGCTGCACCGCGTCGCTGCCGCCGATCAGCGCGAGCGCGTAATGGATCAGCGGCGTCTGCACGAGCAGGATGAACGCGCCGATGCCGAACGCCAGCACTAACGCGCGTACGACATTCACGCGCAATGCCGCCTGGTCGCCGGCGCCGTGCGCCTGCGCGATCAGTCCGGTCGTGCCCATGCGCAGGAAACCAAAGCCCCAGAAGACGAAATTGAAGAAGAGGCCGCCGAGCGCGACGCCGCCCAGATCGGCGGCACGGCCCAAATGCCCGGCGACGGCCGTGTCGACGGCGCCGAGAATCGGCTGGGTGAGATTGGCGAGGACGATCGGAAACGCGAGCGTCAACACGCGCCGATGCCAGTCGCCCCGCGAAGGCAGGGAGGCGCCGTCGCTCAACTGCGCTCCTGCACGCAGACCCACGGCGAGACGACCACCGCCCACAATTCCGGTTTGCGATCGGCGAAATCGGCGGCCGTCTCGGCTTGCATGCGCTGCACGAGACCCGACGAGAGCCACTGCGTCACGCGCGTGCCGTCGTCGCTTGCGATCGCTTCGGCGACGCTCACGAGGTCGAGGTCGCGCGCCACCGAAAGCAGCTTGCCTTGGGCGAAGAAACGCTCGAGATCCTGCCAGTCGATCTTGGCGGTCTCTCCGAGCAACTTGGCGTAGAGGGGGCTGGGCGTAGCGTTGTCGTTTTGGGTCATGATCGTGAGAATCGATTGCGGCCGATACTATAAACGATAGACGGCGAGGCGGCCTGGCGCTTCCGAACTGCGACGCTCAGGCGTGCAATCCCGCTTGCGCTGGCGTGCGCATTTCGTCTGATAAAAAGTCGGTAAATTAACGATTAACGCTTTATTCGATCGGCGCGAACTGAAGGATATGAAGAAGCGCGGATTAATCGGACGAAAAGCAAATTGGCAATGCCCGTAAAACGTGATCGCCGTGAGCCGATTGGAAAACGGAGTCGGGTGTTCCAAAAAACCAACTTCGGCGAATAATTGCATTCCTTTGTGCGTTGGACCACTTAATGACTATCGGTGGCGCGCGGGTCGAAACTGCTCGCTGCGGTGCAGTGAAGGCAGTCCGTTCCGTCACTCGCGCGCTATTGATCAGTCTGTCGCAAAGTCCCGCCGTAAAAGGCTTTTCGGCGAAAGAGCCGCTCAATCGTACGCGCGCTGCAACGCGCATTTTTATGCGTGTAAGGCGGCGCTTTACAACATCGTTTCACCAGGGAAAGTCCGGGCGACACATAATCCGTGCGCCGCGACACATATTCGATCTAATTAAGTGATTGCGCGGGCAGGGTCGCGTTGATAGATTGCCATTCGGCGCATGGTAAACCGGTCCTTTGCCGATATGCGCCAAACCCCCGTTAGCCCGGCGCCACGCCGGGCTTTTTTTGTGCGTTCTATTTCATTCGCCGCGAGCGTTAATCGAGTAAAACGACGCGGCGAATGAGAACGTTCAGCGCGGCGGCAGATCGCGTGCCGGGTCGATCGAGCGCCCCTGGTAACGGAGTTCGAAATGGAGCATCACGCGGTCGTTATCCGAATCGCCCATCGCGGCAATCTTCTGTCCTTGCGCAACCGACTCGCCTTCCTTTACGAATAGCGCCTGGTTGTGCGCATACGCGGTGAGGTAATCGCCGCCATGTTTGATGATGAGCAGGTTGCCGTAGCCACGCAGGCCGTTGCCCGCGTACACGACGGTGCCGGGCGCGGCGGCGACGATCGGCGTGCCGGGGGCATTCACGATGTCGATGCCTTTCGAGTTGCGGCCGTCGAAGTTGCGGACCACCTGGCCGGCGGTCGGCCAGATCAGCGAAATGGACGAGACGGGTGCGGGCGCCGGACCCGAGCTGTCGGGCGCCGACTCGCGAGGCGCGGCAGCCGTGGCGCGCGGCGCAGTGCGCTCCGCGCCCGCCGCGGAACCGGCCGGCGGCGCGACGCGCAACACCTGGCCGACTTCGATCGCATCGGGGTTCGACAGATTGTTCCAGCGAACGATGTTCGACACCGATTGCCGATTGCCGCGCGCGATCTTGCTGACCGTGTCGCCGCGTTCCACGCGGTAGAAACCCGGGCCGACCGGTGCCGAGCCGCAGGCGGCGAGCAGCGCGACGAGCGCCGCGCACGCGAGTTGTCTGAATCCTCGTCTAAATCGTTGTGCCAATGTTGAACCTCGCAGGACGCCGTCGCGCGGTTCGACCGGAAGGCGAAACGCGGCGGCAAAACGTCTGATTTTAACGGTTTTGCCGCCGCGCCAGCGCCTTTCAAGCCGGCGGGAACGGATGCGTCAGACGAGCGCTTCGACGTGCAGACGCAGCGTCGCGGTTTCCGTCGTGCCCGGCGCGAGCCAGCGCAGACCGAGCCCGTTGTGGATCGCGTCGGGCAGACCGAGCCACGGTTCGACGCAATAGAAGTCGGAATCGGCGGCTTCCGTCCACGTCGTCACCGCGTACCACGGCAGCGAATCGGGACGGTCGAGATCGATCGTGACCGCGCGCCGCAGGCCCGGCGTGACGAGGCGCACCGGGACCGAGGGCGGCGTCGGTTCGAGCACGTGAAAGCGGTCGATGATGCCGGCGTCGTCGAGACGATAGAGCGTCTCGCCGCGCTCCGGCGCGCTGATCGAACCGTCGGGCAACTGATGACGGCGCACCGCCAGCGGCATCTCGAGCGTGCTTTCAGCGCGCTGCGCGTGCGGCAGCGCAAAGTAAAAGTGATGGCCCGCGTACCAGGGCAGCGGCGCGTCGCCGGTATTGGCGACGGTCAGCGAGACGTCGAGCGTGTGATCGTCGGCGAGACGGTAAGCGGCTTCGAAGCGAAAGCCGAACGGATAGCCCGCGCGCGTCGCCGCCGAGTCGTCGAGCGTCATGCTCACGCCACGCCCGTCGTCGTCCACCTGGGCGGCAAACGGCAGGTCGCGAGCGAAACCGTGCATCGGCAGATCGCGCACGACGCCGTCGGCGTCACGCCAGCGGCCGATCTGGCCATCGACGAAATGGCGCCCGAGAAACGGAAACAGCAACGGATTGCCGCCGCGTATGCGCGCGGGCTGCTCCCAGTTCGCGTTGTCGGGCCAGCGGATGACCGCTTCGCCGCCGACGTGCCACGAGAGCAGGCGGCCGCCGGCCCACGGTGCGAAGCGCAGCGTGGAGACGCCGCTGTTGAGTTCGAGAAGGTTCTGCGGAGGGCGTGTTTCCATGGCCTGTCACTGAGTCGAGGGGAAGGAAAGGCCGCGCCGGAGCGGCGGCGGGCCGCGATTGCACGATTCTGGCGCAATTCTGGCCCGAGTCGCGCGGGTGCGCCGGATTGTGCGCCGCTTTCAGATGCGTGAAAACCCTCGTCGGGAAATCGTGGGTGTTGTGCAAGGCTGGCCGCCGCCATAATCGGCCTGAATGAATGTGCGATTTCGCACACTGCACGAGTGAAGGAGGGCGCGGAAAATGGATATCGCAATGGCCATGAGCATGGGATTGTTCAGCCTGTTCGTCGGGAGCAGCGCGTACTTCTTCTACAAGATGGCGCGCTAAGCGAAAAAACGCGCAAGCAGCGAGCCGTACACCGCGTGTGGCTTGCAGTTATCTTTCATTCTGGCCGGCGTTTGCCGGCTTGTTCCTTTCTGAATGGCGCGCGCTCGCTGCGCCTTCTGTCCATATCGCCGCTATTTTGTTGCGACGCGGTAACTTTTCCGACAAATGAGTCTTGAAGCTTGGCGCTGCAATTCGGGCCAGGCATAATCGGTGCGCTTTGCCGCACTGTCCCCGCGATGGTCGGCGCCATGTCCAACCATTCCGAGGATCCGCGCGTGAGTCTCTCGTTTCTTTTCTTCCTGAGCGTGCTGCAAGGCGTCACCGAACTGTTCCCGGTCAGCAGCCTCGGTCACACGCTGCTTGTGCCGGCGCT
Source organism: Paraburkholderia tropica (assembly GCF_900109265.1). GTDB lineage: Bacteria > Pseudomonadota > Gammaproteobacteria > Burkholderiales > Burkholderiaceae > Paraburkholderia > Paraburkholderia tropica. The sequence continues at coordinate 68,191 of NZ_FNZM01000030.1, read as the reverse complement.
GTTCGGCATGCATATCGACAAACACGCTCCGCAACTGTTGCCGTTCCTCGTCGCGCTGCATCTCGGCACGGCGATCGCGCTGCTCTGGTATTTCCGTGCGCGTTGGGTCGCGCTGATCAGCGGTTTCTTCGCTTCGCTCGGCGGCCGCAAGAACGACGACGGTCACATGATGTGGGCGCTGATCATCGGCACGATTCCGACGGGCATCGTGGGTCTGGTACTCGAAAAGCGCATCGAGGCGATCTTTCACGACCTGCGCATCGTCGCCGCCGCGCTGATGGTGAACGGCGTGCTGCTGTGGCTCGGTGACCGTCTCCAGCAGGCGCGCGCGCATCGCGCGCCCGAAAAGCTCACGTTTCGCCAGGCGTTCCTGGTCGGTCTTGCGCAGATCGGCGCGCTGATTCCGGGTTTCTCGCGCAGCGGTTTGACGATGATCGCCGGTAACGCAGCGGGTCTCACGACCGAGAAGGCCGCGGAGTTCTCATTCCTGCTCGGCACGCCGATCATCTTCGCGGCGGGCGTGCTCGAACTGCCGAAGCTGTTCCATGCGCGCGACCAACTGACGACGGCGCTCGTCGGCGGCGTGCTGACCGGCATCGCCGCGTGGCTGAGCGTGAAGTTCCTGATGCGCTATTTCGAGGGCCGCGGCCGTCTGGCGTCGTTCGGCCTGTACTGCGTGATCGCGGGCGCGATTTTCCTCGGCTGGTTCGTGATGCATCCGCAACCCGCTTGATGGCGGGCTGTGGGCGGGACGTCCGGCTCAAGGCGAACGCGGTATAATCCACGCCCGTCTTCGGCCGCGCCCCGCGTTGGGCCGAAAACGCGCAGATTTTCCACGCGACAGTAGCTCAGCTGGATAGAGCATCGGCCTTCTAAGCCGAGGGTCGGGGGTTCGAGCCCCTCCTGTCGCGCCAAACAAAAAAAGCCCGCAATTTGCGGGCTTTTTGCCATTTATCTGCGATCACCATCGCGCGCGCCTCAACGAAAAGACGACCCTCAAGCCGCCAGCTTCATCTGCGCGACGATCACCTCGCGCAACCTCGCGAGCCGCTCACGAAGTACGAAGGGTTGATCGATACTCGCGATCCTGAGCGCCGGCGCACTCGCGCGTCCGATCACAATCGTGCCGAAGTCGAACAACGCGCCGACCGGTCCTTGACGCACATGCACGCGGCGCACATCGCCCAGCTCGAACGCGACACGGCGATGACGCACGATGCCGAAGGTCGCGATCACGCGCTTTCTCGTCAGCGCGAGTTGCGTCGTCAGCAGCAGGGCGATTGCGAACGCGAACAACAACACGCCCGCGCCAAACAACATCGCCGCCGAAAACATCGCGTCGCCGAGACAGCCCACCAGCACGCCCCAGATCATCAACACGATGCCGAACGTGATCCACGGGCTCATGGCCCACATGCTGAGATGGCCCTCATAAACGACCCGCTCTCCGGGAGGCAGCACCGATTCGACGCGCACCATGTTTGATCTCCATTAAATATTGCCTAGTCAACTAATAACAGACTAGTGGATATGATGGAGTCATGACTGTGGTCAAAAGTCGCGTTAGAAATGCTGCTCAAAACGCCAATAAATCGCGCTGTGTCAAAAAATAGCGGGCAGCCACATGGCTGCCCGCGAAGAAAGCTGGACACCCTGATGTCCAGCGATCGATGGCCGTTGTCGATCAGCGCATCAACGTCTCAAAACATCAGAGCTTCAGGTCGAGCGCGTTGGTCAAATCGCCCATCGTCTGGCCGCCGTTGCTCTTGAGCGCGGCGTCGCGCGTGGTGATGCCTTGCAGCGTCGGCAGCGAGAAGCGGCGCGTGATCAGGCGCAGGATCGACGTCGTGTCGTACTGCGTATGGTCGACGTAACCCTTCTTCGCGTAAGGCGAAATGACGAGCGCCGGAATGCGCGAGCCCGGACCCCAGCGGTCGCCCTTCGGTGGTGCCACGTGATCCCAGAAGCCGCCGTTTTCGTCGTAGGTCACCACGACAACCATGTCCTTCCACTGCGGGCTCTTCTGCAGATGCGAAATCACGTCGGCGATGTGCTGGTCGCCGCTCGCCACGTCGGTGTAGCCCGCGTGCTCGTTCAGGTTGCCCTGCGGCTTGTAGAACGACACTGAGGGCAGCGTGCCCGCGTCGATCGCCTTGATGAACTCGCTGCCGTCCATGCCGCCGTCGAGCAGGTGAGCCGCGCGCGCGGCGGTGCCCGGCGCGTAGTTCGAGAAGTAGTTGAACGGCTGATGGTGCGGCTGGAAGTTCGGCGCCGTCATGTTCGCGCCGTAGATCACGTTCGAGGTGCTGTTCTGCACCGCGCTCACGGCCGCGCCCCATGCGCCGCCGTACCACGCCCACGTGACGTTCGCGTTCGAGAGCAGGTCGCCGATGTTCTGCGCCGACTGCGGCGGCATCGTCGAGGCGTTGTTCGGATCGGCGAGATTCGCGTCGCCGCCCGAGGCGGCCGTATTGCCGCTTGGCTGATACGGCGGCTGCATCGTGTTGACGGCGTAGAAGTCGGGCGTCAGGTTGCCCGACTTCACGAACTTCGGCACGCCGGTGAGCGCCGAGGCCGGCGAGTTCGAAGCGAGCGTGAGCGACACGCCGTCGGCGTTGACGCTGGAAATGGTCGGCTGGGCGGTGGCCGTCGCGGCGTTCGCGTAGTACGGCGTGCACGCGCAGATCAACCATTGGTGGTTCAGGAACGAGCCGCCGAACGCGCCCATGAAGAAGTTGTCGGCGAGCGTGTATTGCTGCGCGATCTTCCAGAGCGGCAGTTTTTCGGCGCTGGTCGTGTAGTGGCCCATCACCAGGCCGCCCGAGTCGGCCCACGCGGCGAACATGTCGTTCTTGCCGCCGTGGATCTGCATCTGGTTTTCGTAGAAGCGGTGATAGAGGTCGCGCGTCGTCGTCGAGAGCGGGACGTTGAAGCCGTTCGGATCGTCGATGGCAAAGGGCGCGTTCGCCATGTTTTCGGTCATCGCCGCGGTAACGACGGGCGTCACGCCCGTTTGCGTCAGGCCGTTCCAGACCGTCGGCAGCGTGGCGAGCACCGAGCCGTCGCGATCGAGCTGCTGCGCGCTCGCGGCCGTGACGTTCTGCAGGCCGTTGGCGCCGGGGAAGTTGCCGTACAGGTTGTCGAAGCTGCGGTTTTCCGCATAGATCACGACGATGTTCTTCACCGACGACAGGCCCGGCTTGCTGTCATTGCCGCCGCAGGCCGCGACGGCCAATGCCGCCGCCGCTGCTGCGATCGGCGTCGCATAGAACCATTTTCTGTTGAACATTTTTTCTCTCTCGCGTTGGGGGCGCCGGGCGGCGAGCGCGGGAGTGACACCGGCCGTCGGGCGAGCCGCAGTGTCTCAGCGAAATTTGACAGCTATATGTAAATAATTACATTTAGCTTTTCTTATCCCTCGATTTGCGTAACGCGCAAATTACACGGCGTCATTGGAATGTCATGAGCCTGACATACGCTTTCGCGACTTCGATGCGTTGCCTGCTGGATGCATCGGTTTTCGCGGCAGCGCGGTGCGCGGGTTCGACGGACCGGACCTGAGCGTACTTTCGCGCGCGCCGCACACCAGTTCGGGGATCAGTTTATGTGGCATCGTTCGGCGCGACGCGCGGCGCTTGAGGGCAGTTTTTCCAACACGCATTCGCAGACTTGCGCGCGCAGGCCGCGCGGTGTTGGCCACGGCCGTTTGCTGATCGCGGCCGCGTTGCTGTCGATGCTGGCGGCCTGCGACGGCGGCACGCAGGACGCGTCGGCCGGGGTGGAAAACGGCACGCAAAACGGCACGCAAAACGGCGCGAGCGCACAGGACGCGCAAGCCCGATCGAAGGCCAACGCACCGGTCAACGGCGCGAAGCTGATCAAGATTTCCGCATCGACGGCCGCGACGCCGACAGCCCAGCTGATAGCCCAGCCGACAACTCAACCGCACGCCCAGTCGCGCGCCGAGGTCTACGCGCAGGTGGGCCGCATGACGGCGCTCGGCAAGCAGATGTTCTTCGACCCGTCGCTGTCGGGCTCGGGCAAGATGTCGTGCGCGACCTGCCACAGCCCGAATCACGCGTTCACGCCGGCCAATGCGCTCGACGTGCAGATCGGCGGCGCCGACATGCATCGTCAGGGTATGCGCGCCGTGCCCACGCTCAAGTATCTGCAATCGGTGCCCGCGTTTGCCGAGCACTATCACGATTCCGACGACGAAGGCGACGAGAGCGTCGACGCGGGCCCGACCGGCGGCCTCACGTGGGACGGTCGCGTCGATCATGGCGGCGACCAGGCGCGCATTCCGCTGCTGTCGTCGTTCGAGATGGCGAGCACGCCCGCGAAGGTGACGGCGGCGGTGCGTGCGGCGCCGTACGCCAACGCGTTTCGCGAGGCCTTCGGCGAGCACGTTTTCGACGACGACAACGCCACCTTCCAGGCCGTGCTGAAGTCGCTCGAAACCTTCGAGCAGGCGCCCGAGGTGTTCTATCCGTACACCAGCAAGTACGACGCGTATCTCGCGGGCAAGACCGCGCTCAGCGCCGCCGAATTGCGCGGCCTGCAACTGTTCAACGACGAGAAGAAGGGCAATTGCGCGAGCTGCCACATCAGCCAGCGCGCCAAGGACGGCGCGCCGCCGCAGTTCAGCGACTTCGGCCTGATTGCGATCGGCGTGCCGCGCAATCGCACGCTCGCCGTCAATCGCGATCCGCGTTTCTTCGATCTCGGCGCGTGCGGGCCCGAGCGCACGGATCTCGATCATCGCGCCGAATTCTGCGGCCTGTTCCGCACGCCGACGCTGCGCAACGTCGCGCTCAAGAAGACGTTCTTCCACAACGGCGTCTATCACTCGCTCGAAGACGTGCTGCGCTTCTACGCGCGGCGCGACACGAATCCGCAGGAGTTCTATCCGGTGGTGAAGGGCAAGGTGAAGAAGTTCGACGATCTGCCGCAGCAATACTGGGCGAACCTGAACACGGAGCCGCCGTTCGACCGCAAGCCCGGCGATGCGCCGGTGTTTTCCGACGCGGAGATCAAGGATGTGATGGCGTTTCTCGACACGCTCACCGACGGCTGGCAGCCCCCGGCGCACTGAGCGCGCGCATGTAAGCGTGCGTTCCGTTCAGGACGACACGATCAGCAGGCAGGTCGCCGTGAGCATCACGAACGACACCAGCAGGCAGATGAAGCCGCCGCGCACCGCGAACTCCGGCCAGGCCGGCGCCTGATCGACGACGCCGAAGCTCAGGTCCGCCATGGCCGGATCGGTGCACGGCGCCTTTGAATGGTGGGCGAGCACCGCCATCAGGCCGATGCACAGCAACGCCAGGACGACGGCGAACAGGCTGAGCGCGGCGGCGTAAGTCATGACAGAAAAATCCTTGTATCACGTCAGTGGATGACAGAGGAATCGTAGAGCCGGGGCAGGCAGGCAGCTATCGGACCAATCCGAAAAACCGTGGGGCAGACTGACGTGGAGCGTCGGACGAAAACAGGGCCCGTGCTATCCTTTTTGAGATCCAACGATTGCCCTACAAGATCGCTCTACAAGGAGAACATTCGATGTCGAAGTCGCCCCGAGTTCTGTCAGGTATTGCCGCCGTGTTGCTGCTCGCGTTCGGCGCGAACGCGCAGGCGGCCAATCTGGGTTTTCTGCATGACACGCCCGCATCGTGGATGAAGCAGGCGGACTACGATTCGCTCACGCACGCCGTGCGCGACGCGGTCGCCAACAAGGCGGACGGCGAGTCGTCGACCTGGAATAACGACGGCCTGCGCAACAGCGTCAAGATCGACGCCACCATCACGCCCACCAAGACCGAGAAGGACGGCAACAAGACGTGCCGCGACACGGACGTCGTCGTCAACGCGAAGGGCCAGACGATGACGCTGCGTCCGCAGTTCTGCCGCGAAGGCGAGGGTCAGTGGGTCTACCAGAAGCGGCACTGAGCGCGTGGTGAACGGCAAGACCGTGTCGTGCGGCATCGTGCTGCTCGACCCCGAGGGGCGCGTGCTGCTCGCGCACGCGACCGGCACCGACCATTGGGACATTCCGAAGGGACAAGGCGAGACGGGCGAAACCGAGGTGCAGAGCGCGCGGCGCGAGATGGTCGAGGAGACCGGTATCGACGTGAGCGCCGCGCGGCTCGTCGATCTCGGGCGTTTCGCGTATCGGCGCGACAAGGATCTGCATCTGTTCGCGGCGCGCGCGCTGGCGAGCGAGAGCGATCTGTCGCGCTGCGTGTGCGTGTCGATGTTTCCGCGCCGCCACGACGGCGTGATGATTCCCGAGATGGACGCCTGGCGCTGGGTCGCTCCCGCCGACGTCGCTCAGTACGCGAGCCGCAGTCTCACGCGCCTGTTCACTACGGCGCTGTCGCTGACGGAGCTGCATCGGCGGATCGAAACGGCCTGAGCCGGCCAGAGCGTTTCGCGCGCCGCCGCCATGAAAAAAGCCCGCACGGCAAACGTGCGGGCTTTTTCATTCGCGCGATGCTGCGCCGGCGGCCTTACTTGCCCCAGCTGTCGCGCAGACCGACGATGCGGTTGAACACCGGCGCGCCCGGCTTCGAGTCGTAGCGGTCGGCGACAAAGTAGCCGTGACGCTCGAACTGGAAGCGGTCTTCCGGCGCCGCGTTGCGCGCGCCCGGCTCGACGAACGCCTGGACGACGCGCTTCGAGTCCGGATTCAGCGCTTCGAGGAAGTCGCGGCCGCCCGCGTCCGGCTGTTCTTCGCGGAACAGGCGGTCGTAGAGGCGCACTTCGGCCGGCACGGCGTTGTCGGCGCTGATGAACTGGATCGTGCCCTTGACCTTGTAGTTGCTCGATCCTTCGGTGCCCGACTTGCTGTCCGGGAAGTAGTTGCAATGCACGGCGACGATGTTGCCGTCGGCATCCTTCTCCGCGCCCGTGCATTCCACGACGAAGCCGTACTTCAGGCGCACCTTGTTGCCCGGGAACAGGCGGAAATAGCCCTTGGGCGGCGTTTCCTGGAAGTCCTCGCGCTCGATCCACAGTTCACGCGAGAACGTGAATTCGCGGACGCCGCGCTCCGGATGATGCGGATGCACCGGCGCGCTGCACTGCTCCGACTGACCTTCGGGATAGTTGTCGACGATCAGCTTGAGCGGATCGAGCACGGCCGTCGCGCGCGGCGCCTTGTCGTCGAGGTCGTCGCGCAGCGCGCCTTCGAACACGCTCATGTCGATCCACGAATCGACCTTGGTCACGCCGATACGCTCGCAGAACAGCTGGATCGCTTCGGGCGTGAAGCCGCGGCGGCGCACGCCGACGATGGTCGGCATACGCGGATCGTCCCAGCCGTCCACGTGGTTTTCGGTCACGAGTTGCAGCAGCTTGCGCTTGCTGGTGATCGCGTACGTGAGGTTCAGGCGCGAAAACTCGATCTGTTGCGGCAGCGGACGCGTGAACACGCCGGCGTCGGCCAGTTCGTTGAGCACCCAGTCGTAGAGCGGACGGTGATCTTCGAATTCGAGCGTGCACAGCGAATGCGTGATGCCCTCGAGCGCGTCCGAAATGCAGTGCGTGTAGTCGTACATCGGATACACGCACCACTTGTCGCCCGTGCGGTAGTGATGCGCGAAGCGGATGCGGTAGATGACCGGGTCGCGCATGTTGAAGTTCGGCGACGCCATGTCGATCTTCGCGCGCAGCACGTGCGCGCCTTCCTCGAACTCGCCGGCCTTCATGCGGCGGAACAGGTCGAGGTTTTCGTCGACGGAGCGCTCGCGGAACGGCGAGTTCTTGCCCGCTTCCGTGGCCGAGCCGCGGTTCGCGCGCATCTCTTCCGGCGTCTGGCTGTCGACGTACGCCTTGCCGCGCTGGATCAGCAGCTCGGCAAATTCGTAGAGCTTGTCGTAGTAGTCGCTCGCGTAGAAGAGGTACTCGTGGTCTTCCTTCTTCCAGTCGAAGCCGAGCCACGTGACCGCGTCGATGATCGAGTTGACGTATTCGACGCTTTCCTTTTCCGGATTGGTGTCGTCGAAGCGCAGGTGACAGACGCCGCCGTAGCGCTGCGCCACGCCGAAGTTCAGGCAGATGCTCTTCGCGTGGCCGATGTGCAGATAGCCGTTCGGCTCCGGCGGGAAGCGCGTTTCCACGCGCTGCGCCCACTTGCCCGAGCGGTTGTCGTCGTCGATGATGTTGCGGATGAAATTGGATGCCGCAGGCGCGTCCGTGCGGTCGGCGTCTTTACGTTCGGTATTCATGCGAAAAGGGAAGTCGTTCGAGGGCGCGCCGCACATCGCACTGCACGTTGCAGGCCAACGTTGCAAGCCGGGCGCCCGGTGGTGCCTTCCATTCTACCTGACGCGCCCCACCGTGCCAGCCCTGGCGCCGGAGCGGGGCGCACAACGCCGCGAAGCAAGGAAAAAATGACGACGATCGACACACGGGTGCGGGTTTTGCCGGGCTACATGAACTCGGGGCCGGGGCACTGGCAGACGCGCTGGGAGGCCGCGCACGCGGGCTTCGCGCGCGTGGCGATGCCCGACTGGCTGCATCCGGACTGCGCGGCGTGGTGCCGTGCGCTGGAGGCGGCGCTGGCGGCCGAACCGCAGCGCGACGGTGAGCGTGAAGGCGAGGGCGGCGTGCTGCTGGCGGCGCACAGCCTCGGCTGCCTGACGGTGGCGCACTGGGCGGCGCGTTTTTCGAGCGCGGCGACGCGCGCGAAGGTCGCGGGCGCGCTGCTGGTGGCGCCGCCGGACCCGCATGGCCCCGAATTTCCGCGCGACGCGAGCGGCTTCGATCCGGTGCCGCTGGCGGCGCTGCCGTTCCCGAGTGTCGTGGTCGCGAGCAGCGACGATCCGTACGGCGGGCTGGATTTCGCGCAACGCTGTGCGCAGGGCTGGGGCAGCCGCTGGGAGGCGATCGGCGCGCGCGGGCACATCAACGCCGAAAGCGGCCTTGGCGACTGGCCGCAGGGCTTTGAATGGCTGATGTCGATGGGTTGATGTCGATGGCGCTAAACGAAATCCGGCGGCGCGCGAAGCGAAGTCCGCTCGCCGCCGGCGCGCCGCCAAGGCGTCAAAGCACGCCTTTTGCGCGTAATGCCTCGATCTGCTCGTCGCCGTAACCGAGCACGCCGCGCAGCACGTCGGCGGTGTGCTCGCCGAGCGTCGGCGGATGGCTCGCCACCACAGGCGGCGTCTCGCTCATCCGGATGGGATTGCGCACGAGCCGCGCCATGCCGCCCGTCGGGTGCGGCACGTCCACCTGCAGGCCGCGCGCGATCACCTGCTCGTTCTCGAACACTTCGCCCAGATCGTTGATCGGCCCGCACGGCACGCCCGCGGCTTCGAGCGAGCCGATCCAGTCGGCCTTGCTGCGCGTGCGGATGAGGTCGGCGACGATCGGCACCAGCGTGTCGCGATGGCGCACGCGCTCCGGATTGGTCGCGAAACGCGCGTCGTCGGCGAGATCGGCGCGGCCCGCGACTTCGACGAACTTGCGGAACTGCCCGTCGTTGCCCACGGCGAGAATGATCCAGCTATCGCTCGTCTGGAAGGCCTGATAGGGCACGATGTTCGGATGCGCATTGCCCCAGCGCACCGGCGGCTTGCCGCTCGCGAGGTAGTTCGTGTTCATGTTCGCGAGCATGGCGACCTGCACGTCGAGCAGCGCCATGTCGATGTACTGGCCCGCGCCCGTGCGGTCGCGGTGCGCGAGCGCCGTGAGCACGGCGATGGTCGAGTACATGCCGGTCATGAGGTCGGCGATCGCCACGCCGGCCTTCTGCGGGCCGCCGCCCGGCAGGCCGTCGCGCTCGCCCGTGATGCTCATGAAGCCGCCCATGCCCTGCACGATGAAGTCGTAGCCCGCGCGCGGCGCATACGGGCCGGTCTGACCGAAGCCCGTCACCGAGCAATAGACGATGTCCGGCTTCACTTCGCGCAGCGAGTCGTAGTCGAGCCCGTACTTCTTCAACTGCCCGACCTTGTAGTTCTCCAGCACGACGTCGCTCTGCGCGGCCAGTTCACGCACGATGCGCTGACCTTCCGGCGTGGCGATATCGACGGTCACCGAGCGCTTGTTGCGGTTCGGCGCGAGATAGTAGGCGGCCTCGGCGGTGTCCTCGCCGTCGGGCGTTTTGAGATACGGAGGCCCCCAGTGGCGCGTGTCGTCGCCGGCGCCCGGACGCTCGACCTTGATCACGTCGGCGCCGAAATCGGCGAGAGTCTGCGCGCACCACGGTCCGGCGAGAACGCGGGTGAGATCGAGTACGCGGATATGGCTGAGAGCGCCCATGCTGTATGTCTTCCAATATCGTTTTGAGGCGGGCCGTCGAGGCGGCCGTTGCGTCCATATTAAGCGATTCGCGCTCTGCACGGCTTATTTCGGTACAAAGTTTCGCTTGGCGGAACAAATTGTCGCGCGACAGCGCTCGCCCGACGCCCCGCGCGCAACGAATCGTCAAGCGCGTGCACACGCCGCCGCATACGGCGTGGCAGCGATGCACGCCGGTCCGCGGACGCCGCCGCGCGCGTGCGTCGATCCCGTATAATCGTTCGATTCAGCATCGAGGAAACCGCGCACGCGCAAGCTGCGGCCCGTGTTTTCGAGATCAAACAAGATTCAGCACAGACGCCCCGAAGGTAAATACAGCACGCCATGAAAGCCTCCGAAATCCGCGAGAAATTCCTCAAGTTCTTCGAATCGAAGGGCCACACGATCGTGCGCTCGTCGAGCCTCGTGCCGGGCAACGACCCGACCTTGCTCTTTACCAACTCGGGCATGGTGCAGTTCAAGGACGTGTTCCTCGGCGCCGAATCGCGTCCGTACTCGCGCGCGACCACTGCGCAGCGCAGCGTGCGCGCGGGCGGCAAGCACAACGACCTCGAAAACGTCGGCTACACGGCGCGCCACCACACGTTCTTCGAGATGCTCGGCAACTTCTCGTTCGGCGACTACTTCAAGCGCGACGCGATCCACTACTGCTGGGAACTGCTGACGAAGGTCTACAGCCTGCCGGCGGACAAGCTCACGGTCACGGTCTACAAGGAAGACGACGAAGCCTTCGACATCTGGGCGAAGGAAATCGGCGTGCCGGTCGAGCGCATCATCCGCATCGGCGACAACAAGGGCGCGCGCTACGCGTCGGACAACTTCTGGCAGATGGCCGACACCGGCCCGTGCGGCCCGTGCTCGGAAGTGTTCTACGACCACGGTCCGGACGTCTGGGGCGGCCCGCCGGGATCGCCTGAGGAAGACGGCGACCGCTTCATCGAGATCTGGAATCTCGTGTTCATGCAGTTCAACCGCGACGCGCAGGGCAACATGACGCCGCTGCCCAAGCAGTGTGTCGACACCGGCATGGGTCTCGAACGTCTGGCCGCCGTGCTCCAGCACGTGCACAGCAACTACGAGATCGACCTGTTCCAGAACCTGATCAAGGCCGCCGCGCGCGAAACCGGCATCAGCGACCTCACGAACAACTCGCTGAAGGTGATCGCCGACCACATCCGCGCATGCTCGTTCCTGATCGTCGACGGCGTGATTCCGGGCAACGAAGGCCGCGGCTACGTGCTGCGCCGCATCGTGCGCCGCGCGATCCGCCACGGCTACAAGCTCGGCAAGAAGGGAGCGTTCTTCCACAAGCTGGTGAACGATCTGGTCGTCGAAATGGGCGCGGCCTATCCGGAGCTGACCGAAGCGCAACAGCGCGTGACGGATGTGCTCCGCCAGGAAGAAGAACGCTTCTTCGAGACCATCGAGCACGGCATGTCGATCCTCGACGGCGCGCTGGCCGACCTCGAAGCGAAGGGCGGCAAGACGCTCGACGGCGAACTCGCGTTCAAGCTGCACGATACCTACGGCTTCCCGCTCGACCTCACGGCGGACGTCTGCCGCGAGCGCAACGTCACGGTCGACGAACCGGCGTTCGACGAAGCCATGGCGCGCCAGCGCGAGCAGGCGCGCGCCGCGGGCAAGTTCAAGATGGCGCAGGGTCTCGAATACTCGGGCGCCAAGACCACGTTCCACGGTTACGAAGAGATCGCGTTCGACGACGCCAAGGTCGTCGCGCTGTATGTCGACGGCTCGTCGGTCAACGAAGTGAAGACCGGTCAGGACGCCGTGGTCGTGCTCGACCACACGCCGTTCTACGCCGAATCGGGCGGCCAGGTCGGCGACCAGGGCGTGATCTCGAACGCGAGCATCCGCTTCTCCGTCGCCGACACGCTCAAGGTGCAGGCCGACGTCTCGGGCCACCACGGCACGCTGGAGCAGGGCACGCTGAAGGTCGGCGACGTCGTGAAGGCGGAAATCGACGCCGTGCGTCGCGCCCGCACGGCCCGCAACCACTCGGCCACGCACTTGATGCACAAGGCGCTGCGCGAAGTGCTGGGCGCGCACGTGCAACAGAAGGGCTCGCTCGTCGACGCCGATAAAACGCGCTTCGACTTCGCCCACAACGCACCGATGACCGACGACGAAATCCGTCGCGTCGAGCAGATCGTCAACGCGGAAGTGCTCGCGAACGCGCCCGGCATCGTGCGCGTGATGTCCTACGACGAAGCGGTCAAGGGCGGCGCGATGGCGCTGTTCGGCGAAAAGTACGGCGACGAAGTGCGCGTGCTCGACCTCGGCTTCTCGCGCGAACTCTGCGGCGGCACGCACGTGACGCGCAGCGGCGACATCGGCCTGTTCAAGATCGTGGTGGAAGGCGGCGTCGCGGCCGGCATCCGCCGCGTGGAAGCGATCACCGGCGACAACGCCGTGCGCTTCGTGCAGGACCTCGACGCGCGCATCAACGCGGCGGCGGCGGTGCTCAAGGCGCAACCGGCTGAACTCACGCAGCGCATCGTGCAAGTGCAGGATCAGGTGAAGTCGCTCGAAAAGGAACTGGGCGCGCTCAAGTCGAAGCTGGCGTCGAGCCAGGGCGACGAACTCGCGGGTCAGGCGATCGACGTGAACGGCGTGCACGTGCTCGCCGCCACGCTCGAAGGCGCGGACTCGAAGACGCTGCGCGAAACGGTGGACAAGCTCAAGGACAAGCTCAAGAGCGCGGCCATCGTGCTGGCGGCTGTCGAAGGCGGCAAGGTCAGCCTGATCGCGGGCGTGACCGCCGAGGCCAGCAAGAAGGTCAAGGCCGGCGAACTCGTGAACTTCGTCGCCCAGCAGGTGGGCGGCAAGGGCGGCGGCCGTCCGGACATGGCGCAGGCGGGCGGCACCGAGCCGGCGAACCTGCCGGCAGCGCTCGCGGGCGTGAAGGGCTGGGTCGAAGCGAAGCTGTAATCGCGCAGATTCGCCGATGAAAAAAGGGCTGTCCGCAAGGGCAGCCCTTTTTGTTTTTGTGCCGACGAGCGCGCGTGCTTCAGGCCACAGCCGCCGAGGCGGCTTCGGCGGGCGTGTGCGTTTCACCGCGCGCATGCGCAAGCAACGCCGATTTCAGCGCATCGAGCGCCGGCGACAGATGCCCGCGCCGCCAGACCAGCAGCGTGTCGATCTGGCCGAGCGTGCCGAGCGAATGCACGGCGATGTCGTCGGCATTGCGCTGCAGATCGAGCACCGAGCGCGGCGCGACGGCCACGCCCGCACCTGCCGCCACGCACGCGACGATCGCGTGATACGAGCCCAGCTCCAGCACGCGCGTGGGCCGGATGCCGTGCTCCAGATACCACGCCTCCACGTAGTTGCGATACGCGCAGCCGCGCTCGAACGCGACCAGCGTCGAGAGCGCGACGTCGCCCGGCTGGCGGATCGGCCGATGCCCGCGCGGCGTGATCATCACCAGTTCCTCGCGATAAACGCTTACGTGCTCGAAGACGTCGGCGGCGGGCGGACCCGCGAACGGCGTCGCGACCAGCGCGGCGTCGATCTCGAATTCGCGCAGCCGCTCCATCAGACAGCCGGTCGTAGCCGTTTCCAGTTCGAGCGTGACGTCGGGCCACGCCTGGTGATAGCGCGCGAGCACGCCGGGCAGACGGCTCGCGGCAGCGCTTTCCATGGTGCCGAGCCGCAGCCGCCCCGCCGGCCGCGCCGCCTTGAGCGCGTGACGCGCTTCATCGGCGAGCGCGAGCATCCGTTCGGCGTAGGGCAGCAGCGTTTCGCCGGCGGGCGTGAGCACGAGGCGGCGGCCGTCGCGCGTGAACAGCGGCGTGCCAAGCTCCTCCTCGAGCTGCTTGATGCGCGTGGTCACGTTCGACTGCACGCGGTTGAGCTTGGCGGCGGCGCGCGTCACGCCGTTTTCGCGGACGACGGCCCGGAAGATCGCGAGCTCGGCGAGATCCATGATAGTTCTCTAAACGGGAATGATTCGTTCATCATAATTCATTTTTAAGGAAGGTTTTCAGCGACTACCATGCTGGGAAACCTCGTTGCGCGATGCCGCCTCGCGTCGCCTATGCCGCCCCGTTTTCTCGACTTTTCTCCACCCTGTTTCGCCGATCATGACCGACCTTGCCGCCCGCCGTTCCGGCTCCCAGACCGCCCGCCGCCCGCATGCCGCCCGACGCGCCGCGCTCGCGTGCATGGCGACGCTCGCCGCAGCGCTCGGCATCGGACGTTTCGCGTTCACGCCGCTCCTGCCGCTGATGCTGCACGGCGGCGGACTCGATCTGCAACACGGCGGCTGGCTCGCGTCGCTGAACTACGCGGGCTACTTCGTCGGCGCGGTCGGCTGCGCGGCGCTGCGTTTCGCGCCCGCGCGCATCGTGCGCGCCGGGCTGGCGGCGACGGCGCTGCTCACGCTCGTCATGGGCCTCACGCACGCGTTCTGGATCTGGGCCATCGTGCGCTTCCTGGGCGGCGCGGTGAGTGCGGCGACCTTCGTGTTCGCGTCGCAATGGGGACTGCGCCGGCTCGCGCAACTGGGCGCGCACGAGTGGGGCGGCGTGATCTTCACGGGACCGGGCGTCGGCATCGCGCTGACGGGGCTGGCCGTGAGCGCGGCGGGCGCGCTCGGCGGCATCGATGCGCGCGTCGGCTGGCTCGGGTTCGGGCTGGTGTGCGTGCTGATCGCGGTCTGCGTGTGGCCCGTTTTCGGCGATGAAACGCGCGAGGCGGCCGAGGCGGCGACGTCAGCGGCAGCGTCTGGATCGCCTGCATCGACTGCGTCCGGCGCTTCGGCGCAAGCCGCAACGTCTTCCGGCAGCGGCAACACGTCGAACCGCGCCGACGCCTTCTGGCTCGTCCTGCTCTACGGCGTGCCGGGCTTCGGCTACATCATCACGGCGACTTTCTTGCCGGTGATCGCGCGCCACGCGCTGCCGGGCTCGATGTGGCCCGACCTGTTCTGGCCGATGTTCGGCGTCGCGTTGATCGTGGGCGCGCTCTCGGCGGCGCGTCTGCCGCTGCACTGGGACAACCGCCTGATGCTGGCCGTCTCGTACGTATTGCAGGCGCTCGGGATCGCGCTCGGCATCGTCTGGCCGAACGCCGCAGGCTTCGCTTTCGGCAGCGTGCTGATCGGCTTGCCGTTCACGGCGATTACGCTGTTCGCGATGCGCGAAGCGCGCCTGCTGCGCGGCGAACACGCGGCCGCGCTGATGGGCTACGCGACGGGCGCTTACGGCATCGGCCAGATCGCCGGGCCGCTGGTGGCCGCGCCGCTGGCGGCGTCGAGCGGCTCGTTCACGAGTTCGCTCGCGCTCGCCGCCGCCGCGCTCGTGCTCGGCGCGCTGGGGCTCGTTTGGCGCGCGCTGCGTTCGCGCGCCTGAAACGGGTCGAGCGGCACCGCCGGTTTCGTCAGGATCGCCAGGCGCCTCCCGCATCTCCCGCCATTTGGTGAACGTGTTTCGTGGAATGTTGCGCCGCTGCGCGCCGTCACGTCCACGCCCGTCGAAGCCCGCTCGCACGCCAACGCCGATAGCGCACTAAAATGGCTGCTTCGCGCCGCCTGCGCGCGCCCACCGGGCGGCTCGCGGCGGCGCGGTTGTGTCCCGCGCCTGCTTCCTGCGTCTGTGCCCTGCGAATCCATCGAGCCATGAGCGAATACCAGTTTTGCCCGCGCTGCGCCTCGCGTCTCATCGAGCGCGCCGACGCGGCGCACGAAGGCGGCCGCGTGCGCCGCGCCTGTCCGGCCCCTGTCTGCGGCTACACGCATTGGGACAATCCGCTGCCCGTCGTGGCGGCCATCGTCGAATATGAAGGGCGCATTCTGCTGGCGCGCAACGCGGCCTGGCAGGAGGGCATGTTCGCGCTGATCACCGGTTTCCTCGAAAACGGCGAGACGCCCGAAGAGGGCATCGCGCGCGAAGTGCTCGAAGAAACCTCGCTGCACGCCCAGAGCGTCGAGCTGATCGGCGTCTACGAATTCATCCGCAAGAACGAACTGATCATCGCGTATCACGTGAAGGCGACGGGCACGATCGCGCTGTCGCCGGAACTGCTCGAATACCGTCTGGTCGAGCCCGCGAAGCTGCGGCCCTGGCGCGCGGGCACCGGTCAGGCGCTCGGCGAATGGATGCGCCGTCGCGGCCTGCCGTTCGAGTTCGTCGAGCGGCCGGGGCAGTGAGTCCGGCGCGCCGTCATGCCGCCTGTGCCTGCGCAGGCTTCCTCAACTTCATGTTCCCGATCCGATGAACCGACCGCTCGCCCGTGACCGTTCCGGCTATCGCCACTTCCTCACCATCACCACGCGCTGGATGGACAACGACGTCTACGGACACGTCAACAACGTCGTCTACTACAGCTACTTCGATACCGTGGTGAACGAGTATCTGATCCGCGCGCAGGCGCTCGACATCGAGCACGGCGAGACGATCGGCCTCGTGGTCGAGACGCAGTGCAATTACTTCGCGCCGCTCGTCTTTCCCGATCGCGTGGAGGCGGGACTGCGCGTGGCGCGGCTCGGTTCGTCGAGCGTGCGCTACGAGGTCGGCCTGTTTCGCGAGGGCGACGCCACGCCCGCCGCGCAGGGCCATTTCGTGCACGTCTATGTCGATCGCGAGACGCGCCGTCCCGTGAAAGCGCTGCCCGACGCGTTGCGCGCGGCGCTCGCGCCGCTCGTCGTCGAGGATGACGCCGACGCCGACGCCGGCGCACGAAGCTAGCCGCCGCGCACATCGACACGCTGTCGTGCAGGCCTTTCTCATCGATACGCTCAACGGCGCGAGCTACGGCCTGCTGCTGTTCCTGCTCTCCGCCGGGCTCACGCTGATCTTCAGCATGCTCGGCGTGCTCAACTTCGCGCACGCGAGCTTCTACATGCTCGGCGCGTATCTGGGCGTGACGCTCGCGGGCTGGTGCGGCTTCGGCTGGGCGCTCGTGCTCGCGCCGCTCGCGGCCGGACTCGCGGGCGCGCTGTTCGAAGTCGCGCTGCTGCGCCGCGCGCGGCCCGGCGGTCCGCTGAATGCGCTGCTGCTGACCTTCGGCGCGGCCTGGGCGATCGGCGAAATCGTCAAGCTCGTCTGGGGTTTGCAACCGCTCGCGGCGACCGTGCCCGCATGGCTCGACGGTGCGCTGTTCACTTTCGGCGGCGCGGCGTTCTCGCGCTATCGCGGGTTCGCGATGCTGATGTCGGCGGCCATGCTGCTGCTGATTTTCGTCGCGCTGCGCGTGTCGCAGACGGGCCTCGTCGTGCGCGCCGCGCTTACGCACACGGCCGCCGTCGAAGCGCTCGGCCACGACGTGCCGCGCGTGCGCACGCTGGTCTTCGCGCTCGGCACCGCGCTCGCGGCGCTGGCGGGCGTGGTGGCCGCGCCGCTGTTCGTCGTCGAGCCCGCGATGGCCGAATCGGTCGGCTCGATCGTGTTCGTGGTGGTGGTGACGGGCGGGCTCGGCTCGCTCGGCGGCGCGTTCGTGGCGTCGCTCGCAGTCGGTTTCCTGCAGACTTTCGCGGTGGCGAGCGACGTGTCGTTCGGTGCGCTCGCCGCGCGCGCAGGCGTGACGCTCGCGCCCGCGTGGAGCGCGCTCACGCTCGCGCAGGCCGCGCCGCTGCTGCCGTATCTGTTGCTCGTCGCGATGCTCGCCGTGCGTCCGCAAGGGCTGTTCGGCCGGCGCGGCGAGGATGCGTGACGCCATGCGCGCCAAACCTCACGCCGATCGCCCCCTCGCTCGCCCGCCGCACATGCGTGCGTCGGCGCTGATGTGGCTCGCGCTCGCGGTGCTGCTGGTCGCGCCGCCGCTCGTTTCGGCGTGGCTTTCGCCGTCGGGCGCGCCGCAAGGCTGGCTGCTGGCCTGCCTCGCGCAAGCCGCCGCGATGATCGTGTTCGCGCTCTCGTACAACCTGCTGCTCGGCGAGACCGGCTTGCTCTCGTTCGGCCACGCCGTGCCGGCCGGGCTCGGCGCACTGGCGGCCGCGCATTGCTTCAACCGCTACGCGATGGCGTTGCCGCTGCTGCCCGTGATCGGCGGCGTGGCGGGCGCGGCAGTCGGCGCGTTGACGGCCTGCGTCGCCGCGCGCCGCGCGGGCACCGCGTTCGCGATGATCACGCTCGGCCTCGGCGAACTGGTCGCCGCCGCGGCGTGGGCGCTGCCCGGCTGGTTCGGCGGCGAGGCCGGCGTGCCGATCGATCGCGCGAGCGGCCCGGCGCTCGCGGGCTGGAGCTTCGGCCCTGATCGTCAGGCGTACTGGCTGATCGCGGCGTGGTGTTTCGCGGCGTGCGTGGCGATGCGCGTGCTGTCGCGCGCGCCGTTCGTGCGCCTCGCCAACGCCGTGCGCGACAACCCGCGGCGCGCCGCCTCGCTGGGCGCGTCGCCCGCGCGCGCGCGGGCCGCGATGATCGTGCTGGGCTCGGCGTTCGCGGGCGTCGCGGGCACGCTCGCGCTCATCAACGTCGAACTCGCCGCGGCCGAGAGCGTCGGCATGATGCGTTCGGCCGCCGTGCTGATCGCGACGGTGACGGGCGGGGCGGGCGCGTTCTTCGGCCCGGTGCTCGGCGCGCTCGTGTGGGTGGCTTTCAGCGTGGGCGTGGCGAGCCTCTCGCGCGCGTGGATGCTCTACGTGGGCGTGTTTTTCATCGTCGTCGTGCTGATGGCGCCCGAGGGTCTCGCGGGCCTCGCCGCGCGCGAACGCGCGACGCTCGCGCGCACCGGCTGGCGGGCCTGCGTCGCGCCGTGGTGCCTGGCGCTGCTCGCGGCGATCAGCGGCACGCTCGCGTTCGTGCTCGCGGTGCAATGGGCCTACGCCATCCGTTTCGGCGACGACGATGCGTCGGCCAACGCCTTCGCCGCGCTGTCCACGCATGCGCAGTGGTCGCTCGGCGCGGCGATCGGCGTGTTCAGTGCAATCGGCTGGCTGGCCGCACGCCGCGCCTCTGCGCTGCGCCGCGCACGCTTCGGCGCGAACGTCGCTCACCCGGAGACGCGGCCATGACGATCGCACTGCGGCTGAGCGGTATCGAGAAGCGCTTTGGCGCGACGCCCGTGCTGCGCGGCGTCGATCTCGACGTGCGCGCGGGCGAACGTCATGCGCTGATCGGCCCGAACGGCGCGGGCAAGTCCACGCTCTTCAGCCTGATCGCAGGCGAGCAGCGCGCGAGCGCGGGCCGCATCGAACTGTATGGCCGCGACGTCACGCGGCTCGGCCCGCCCGCGCTCGCGCGCCGTGGCCTCGCGCGCAGCTTCCAGACCACCAGCGTGTTCGCGCGTCTCTCGGTGCGCGAGAACCTGCGCTGCGCCGTGCTCGCCTCGTTGCGCGGCGGCGCGGGCTTCGCGGCGCGCTGGTTCGGCTCCGCGCAGGCCGACGCGCGCGCCGCAGATGTGCTCGACGCCATCGGCCTCGCGCATGCCGCCGAACGCGAAGCGGCGACGTTGAGCTACGCCGAACAACGCGCGCTCGACCTCGGCCTCGCGCTCGCGGGCGGCGGGCAGACGCTGCTGCTCGACGAACCCACGGCAGGCATGAACCGCGCCGAAGCCGCGCGCGCGCTGGCGCTGATCCGCGCGACCACGGCGGGCAAGACGCTGCTGCTCGTCGAGCACGACATGGACGCCGTGTTCGGTCTCGCCGATCGCGTCTCGGTGCTGGTGCAAGGCCGCGTGATCGCCACCGGCACGCCGCAGGCGATTCGCGCCGATGCCGCCGTGCGCGAGGCCTATCTGGGCGCCGACTTCGGCGCGGCATCGTCATGAGCACGACGAGACCGTTACTGCTCGACGTCGCGGGCCTGCGCGCGTGGTACGGCGCGAGCCAGGTGCTGCATGGCGTCGATCTGCGCATCCACGCGGGCGAAATCGTGGCGCTGGCGGGCCGCAATGGCTCGGGGCGCTCGACCTTTGCAAAGGCGCTGATGTCGATGGTCGCCGCCGACGGCGTGCGCCGCTTTGCTGGCGTCGATCTCGCGCCGCTGCGGACCTTCGAGATCGCGCGCCTCGGCCTGGGCTACGTGGCGGAGCAGCGCGACGTTTTCCCCACGCTGAGCGTCGACGAGAACCTGCGGCTCGGCGTTGTGAAGCGCGGCCGCCGCGCGCCGCGCTTTACGCTCGACGAGGCGCGCGCGCTGTTCCCGATCCTGCACGAGCGGCGCGCGGCGCGCGCGGGCGTGCTCTCGGGCGGCGAGCAGCAGATGCTCGCGCTGGCCCGCGCGCTGATGGGCGATCCCGATCTGTTGATCGTCGATGAACCGGCCGAAGGTTTGTCCGCGCAGATGACCGCGCGCGTCGGCGATGCGCTGCGCGCGTTGCGCGAGCGCGGCGTCGCGGTGCTGCTGATCGAGCAGCGGCTCGCGCTCGCGCCGACACTCGCCGATCGCGTCGCGGTGATGGGGCATGGCCGCATCGTGTTCGAGGGCGTGCCGGCGGAACTCGCGCAGCGCGAGGACATCGTGCGCGAATGGCTCGGCGTGGGTTGAGATCGTTGCGCGCTCAACGAGGTTGAGCGACGCGTGCGAGCGCCGTCATCGCTCCGATGTGCGCGAGCGCGGCGCACTGCTGCGCGTCGCGCACGAATAGCGAACCCGCGAAACCGAGCGCATTGATCGACATGCCGTCCACGCATTCCTGCGTGCGCGGCACCACCAGCATCTCGCGCCGCGTGACGAGCAGGTTGTAGGGCGCACGTTGATGCGCGAGTCCTTCCACGTCGATCGCGCCGATTCCCACCGCATCGAGCAGCGCGCGATAGGTGCGCCACGCATGCCGCGCGGCCTCGTCGGCGGTGCCTTGCCGCAGATCGAGCGCGGCGAGTGCGTGCGCGAACGGCAAGCCCGGCACGCGCGCGATGCCGTTTTCCGATTGCGCGGATTGCCATAAAACTTCCATCGGAATCGCGGGCCCGGACGCGTCGAGCGGCAACGGCACCGCCTGCAGATGTTTGTGCGGCTGACTCGCGCCCGCCGCTGCGCCGCCGTTGTAGAAACCGAGCGCGTCGAACCCGCGCAAGGCGACGAGCAGCGCCGCGAAATCGTCGAGATCGAGCAGCGCTTCCTGCGGCACGAAACGCCGCGTGACGATCAGCAGATGATCGTCGATCACGTTGTATTTGTTGAGCAGCGCGAGATGCGTCGGCGAGAGCGTGCCGACGCACAGATCGTCGTCGCAGGGCAGAAATGGGTTGCGGCGCGTTGCGCTGCTTTCAATGGCCTCGGTGCGCCGCGCCATCTCCTTGCGCGCGAGGCTCGACACCTGGCGCACGGCGAAACGCACGCCGCCGTCGTCGAGATGCGTGAGGACCGTGTCGATGGGTTGCAGCGCGCCGCATTGCAGCGCGTGGCGCGTTTGCGCGTCGAGCGCGGCGCGCAGCGTGGCGGACGTGAGCGGTGTCGATGTCATCGGCGAATGTGTGACGGACCCGGCGCTCACGACTTGTACCCAATCGCGCGCAGCAGATCCTTGCGCCAGCGCACGTCGTCGTCGGTCTCGACGCCGAGCGGCGGCGCGCCATCCACCACGCCGACGATGCCGCGTCCGCGATCGGTTTCCGCGATCAGCACGTCGGTCGGATTGGCCGTCGCGCAGAAGATGCGGCACACCTCGGGAACGGCTTTGACCGCGTTGAGCACGTTGACGGGAAAGAAGCCGTCGCCGAGAAACACGATAAAGCTGTGGCCCGCCGCGATGCGCAGAGCGTTATCGGTCGCCATGTCGACGAGCGCTTCGTGCGTGCCCGAGCGGCGCACGAGGCGCTTGCCCGACGCCTCGCAGAAGGCCAGCCCGAACGCGATGCCCGGCGCCGCGCCGTACAGCGCTTCGTGCAGGTCCTCGACCGTTTTGATGAAGTGCGATTGCCCGAGGATGAAGTTGGTCGCTTCGGGCTTGACGATTTCAACCGTGGAAAGCTGCATGGCGGACCTCGCGCGAACGTCTCGAAGGCAGAGGCTTCCAGCATGGTTCGAAGTCGCGGCCAATGCAAGCGGCGCGGATCGTCGACGAAAAAACGGCCGGCGCCTTCGCAGGCAGCCGGCCGTTTTCGGTGCGACGCGCGCAGTGCGGTTTAAGCAGCGGCCTTCGCGCGTTTCTTTTTCCCTTCGACGTCGGGCAGGAACACCGTGAGAATGCCGATCAGCGGGAGGAACGAGCAGACCTTGTAGACGAACGTGATGCTGGTGGCATCCGCGAGCTGGCCGAGCACGGCCGCG
Source organism: Paraburkholderia tropica (assembly GCF_900109265.1). Taxonomy (GTDB): domain Bacteria; phylum Pseudomonadota; class Gammaproteobacteria; order Burkholderiales; family Burkholderiaceae; genus Paraburkholderia; species Paraburkholderia tropica. The sequence goes on along the minus strand of NZ_FNZM01000030.1, from coordinate 45,713 downwards.
CCGATGCCGCCGAGACCGAACGCGAAGCCGAAGAACAGGCCCGCGACCATGCCCACCTTGCCCGGAATCAGTTCCTGCGCGTAGACGAGGATCGCCGAGAACGCCGAGGCCAGCACGATGCCGATGATCACCGTGAGCACGCTGGTCCAGAACAGGTTCGCGTAGGGCAGCAGCAGCGTGAACGGCGCGACGCCCAGGATCGAACCCCAGATCACGTACTTGCGGCCGATGCGGTCGCCGACCGGGCCGCCGATGATCGTGCCCGCGGCCACGGCGGCGAGGAACACGAACAGGTGCACCTGCGCGGCCTGCACGGGCAGATGGAAGCGGTCGATCAAATAGAACGTGAAGTAGCTGTTGATGCTCGCGAGGTAGAAGTACTTCGAGAACACCAGCAGCACGAGGATGCTGATGGCCATCGCCACGCGTCCACGCGAGAGCGCGACGGCAGGCGCTTCGGCGCGCTTCTTCTTGAGATTCGGATGCGCCTTGTACCAGCGGCCGATCTGCGTGAGCACGAACATCGCCACCAGCGCGGCCACCGAGAACCACGCGATGCTGCGCTGACCATGCGGAATGATGATCGCGGCGGCCAGCAGCGGTCCGAGCGACGAGCCCGCGTTGCCGCCGACCTGGAACAACGACTGCGCGAGGCCGTGGCGGCCGCCCGAGGCCATGCGCGCAACCCGCGACGACTCCGGATGGAACACCGACGAGCCGCAGCCAACCAGCGCGGCGGCGACCAGCAGCACGCCGAAGCTCGGCGCGACCGACATCAGCAGCAGGCCGCAGAGCGTGAAGCCCATGCCGACGGGCAGCGAATACGGCATCGGGCGCTTGTCCGTATAGACGCCGACGAGCGGCTGCAACATCGACGCCGTGATCTGGTACGTGAGCGTGATCAGGCCGATCTGCGTGAACGACAGCGCGAAGTTGTCCTTGAGCATCGGATAGATGGCCAGGATCAGCGACTGGATCATGTCGTTGAGCAGGTGCGAAAAACTGATCGCACCGAGCACGCTGTAGACCGTGCGCTGCACGGCCGGCGCGGCGGAAGGTGTGGCGGTGGACGCTGCGGACGCAGCGGCGGCGCCGGACAGGGCGCGCTTGTCGAGGCTGGTTTCCATATGTCTTTGGCAGGAGAGCATCAAGCGGACGCCGGCTGAATGCGCGAGGCAATCAATGCGGCGACGGCATGAAAGAGTCGTATATAGGAGTTATGAAGCGCAGTGTAATGTGTCTTGGAAGAATCGTACGGACAAGTTTTGTCGCGATTCGGACACCGATCACCGCGATTCCGCCGCGACGCCTTGCCGCAGGCGTCTCGCGCAAACGGGAAATTTGTCGCGGCAATTTTGGCGGCGGATTTTGGCCGGTTATAACCCGCGAAGATGCGCGAACATTTCCGCGACATTACGGGGCCGGTACGCGGACGACGACGCCAGTGCGACACGCTAAAGATCGCGCGGCGCCGTGCCGTTGACCGGAGTTGAGGCGTTGCGCCATGCATGAGTCGCCACGAGCGCTCAGCGAGAGGCGTCGGCGGGTTTGGGCGGATATCGGAGAGCCTGGACGCAGCCGGCGCGGCGCACGTCGTACAACAAGCTGGAGACCGATAACGATGCGAGCAATGACTGAAGCGAGCCGCCATGCGGGGTTCGTGCCGGACGAATTGGGGGCGCCAGGCGCAAACGGCGCAACGGGGCGCGGTGGCAGTAAAGGCAAGGGCAAGAGCAGGAAGCGCGCGGCGGCGGACACCGCCTCGCACCTCTCGGTGAAAGCGACGCTGCGTCTCGCGTTCGCCGTGGTGCTGGTGGGAACGCTCGCGATTGGCGCGTTCTCGCTCACGCAGATCAGCCGCCTCAACGATTCCACGGAATCGATCTACGAACAGGGGCACGTCGCGAGCCGCGCCGCCGAGGAAGCGCGCGGTCACGTGCTGCGCGCGAGCCGCGCGCAGAAGATGCTGCTCACGGCGACCACGGCGAAGGAACGCGACGAACTCGGCGACGGCATCGAAAAGGATCTGTCCGCGATCGTCGACGAAATGAAGGTGCTCGACGATCTCTCCGCCCACGCCGGCAGCGGCCACGCGCGCGCCGACGCGCTCGCCTCGCAGAAACAGTTCTCCGATGCCATGCAGACCTGGAGCGGCCATCTGCGCGACTTCGTCACGCTCGTGAAGGCGCAGCCTCTCGATCTGTCGCAGATGAGCTGGCAGGTCGGCACCCAGGACGTCTCGCTGCTGGTCGAAACCGAAAAGCTCGAAAAGCTCGTCGATCAACTCGTCGAGCAACGCGGCGCGGCGGCCAAGGCGACCATCGCGGCGTCGGCGTTCATCTTCAAGTCGTCGTTCGTGATGATGGCGGCGGCCACGATCGCGCTGTTCGTCGTGGCGTTCTTCGTCAGCGAATGGGTCGTGCGGCGGCTGTCGCGCGCGCTCGGCGGCGAGCCCGCGCATGCGAAAGCCATCGCCGCGCGCATCGCTTCCGGCGATCTCGCGCAACCGGTCGTCGTGCGCGAGCGCGACGCGCACAGCATGCTCGGCGCGCTGCGCGACATGCAGCAAGGTCTCTCGACGACGGTCGCGGAAATCGCCGCGAGCGCGGAGGCCATCGCCGCCGCGTCCGGCCAGATCTCGACCGGCAATCTCGATCTCTCGCAGCGCACCGAGGAACAGGCCGTCGCGCTCGAACGCACGGCCAGCAGCATGGAGCAACTGACCTCGACCGTGCGCCTGAACGCGGAGAACGCGCAGCAGGCCAGCACGCTCGCGGGCAACGCCTCGCAGATCGCGGAGAAGGGCGGCGCCGTGGTGGGCCGTGTGGTCGCGACGATGGGCGAGATCAACGAGAGCGCCAAGAGCATCGCGGACATCATCGGCGTGATCGAGGGCATCGCGTTTCAAACTAATATTCTCGCGCTGAACGCGGCCGTGGAAGCGGCGCGCGCGGGCGAGGAAGGGCGCGGTTTCTCGGTGGTCGCGGGCGAGGTGCGCAATCTCGCGCAGCGCAGCGCGGCGGCGGCCAAGGAGATCAAGACGCTGATCAGCGCCTCGGTCGAGCGCGTGGCGAACGGGTCGACGCTCGCCACCGACGCGGGCAACACGATGGACGAAGTCGTGAAGGCGGTGCGCCGCGTGAACGACATCATCGGCGAGATTTCGGCGGCGTCCAGCGAGCAGCGTGCGGGCATCGAGGAGATCAGCCGCGCGGTCACGCAGATGGATTCGGGCACGCAGCAGAACGCGGCGCTCGTGGAAGAAGCGACGGCCGCGGCGCAGTCGCTCGACGATCAGGCGAAGGTGCTCAAGCGGCTGGTCGGCAAGTTCCATCTGGCGTGACGGATCGTCCGCGAGCGATCACGTAAGTGGAAAAGAAAACGCCGCGTTTTACGCGGCGTTTTGCATCGTGACGCGTTTATGTCGCAGCTATTTCGCGTCGCGCTCGATGATCCATTCGTGCGCGGGATCGTTATGGAAGTGCCATTCGCGCCTGGGGCCCGCCATCACGTTCAGATAGTACGAGTCGTAACCGTACGGCACGACCACCGGATGATAGCCGCGCGGCACCATCACGACGTCGTGATCTTCCACGGCGAGGGTTTCGTCGAGATCGCGAGCGTCGGTGTAGACGCGCTGGAACGCGAAGCCTTGCGGCGGATTCAGGCGATGGTAGTAGGTCTCTTCGAGCGCGCTTTCCTGCGGCAGGCGATCGGCGTCGTGCTTGTGCGGAGGATAACTCGACGAATGCCCCGACGGCGTGCGCACTTCCACCACGAGCAGCGATTCCGCAGGCTCGGTCTGCGGAAGAATATCGCAGACGTAACGCGTATTCGCACTCTTGCCGCGCGTCGAACGCTTCATCTGCGCGGACTCGATCAGGCGCACGGGCAGCGTGCCTTTCGCGGGCGCGCTCGCGACGCCCACTTCGGCGTCGCGCGTCGCGCGCACGACGGCTTTCACGCCCGGCGGCACGTAGAGCGCGACCGGCGCGGCGTCCTCGAACACGCTGTCGCGCGAGCCGAGGCTCGAATAGCGCTGTCCATCGGCTTCGATATCCACGGCGCCCGAGAGCACGACGATGCAGCTCTCGCGGTCGACCTCGTGCACGTAGACGAGTTCATCCTTGCCGAGCCGGTACGCGGCGAACCCGACATAGCGCCAGCCCGCGCTGGCGGGCGTGACGCGCGCGATCGTCTGGCCTTCGCGCGCGGCCTTCACGAGCAGGCTCATGCTGCCTCCTTCGTTCGAGAAAGTGTTTCGGTATCCGAATCGACCAGCGAGCGCAGCGTGCGATAACCCTTCTGCGCATACGCATACGACGGCGCGATCACGGGGTCCTGTTCGGCCTCCACGACGAGCCAGCCGCGATAGCCATGCTGCTTGAGCTTCGCGATGATCGACGCGAAATCCACGGCGCCGTCGCCTGGCACCGAGAACGCGCCCGCGAGCACCGCATCGAGAAAACTCCAGTTGCGATTGCGCGCGAGCTTCACGACGGCGGGGCGCACGTCCTTGCAATGCACGTGGCACACGCGCGCGATATGCTTGTCGAGTTCCGCGACCGGGTCGCCGCCCGCGAAGGTAATGTGGCCCGCGTCGAACAGCAGGCCCACGGCATCGCTCGTGCGCGCCATCAGCTTGTCGACGTCGGCGGGCGTTTCCACGTACGCGCCCATGTGATGGTGATACGCAAGCCGCACGCCGCGCGAAAGCGTATGTCGAGCGAAGGCGTCGACGCGCTCCGCGTATGCGTCCCACTGCTGCTCGCTGAAAAAACGCGGTCGCTGATAGAGCGGTCGCGGCGCGCCCTGAATCGAGTCGGCGACCTCGCCATAGACCATCACCGTCGCGCCGTTCTGCGCGAGCAGATCGAGATGGCGATCCACGGCGGCGATTTCCTCCGGCACGCTGCGCTTCGCGAGCATGCCGGAGTACCAGCCGGACACCAGCGACAAATCGTATTGCGCGAGCAGTGTCTTGAGCGCCTGCGGCTCGCGCGGAAACTTGTTGCCGAGCTCGAAACCCTCGTAGCCGATCTCGCGGCCTTCGGTCAGCGCCGTGGAAAGCGGCGTCTCGCCGCCAAGCGAAGGCAGGTCGTCGTTCATCCACGACAGCGGATTAATGCCGATGCGTACTTCAAATGCGCTCATGTGCGTTCCTCGATCTGTGGAGCGTCGGGTGCTTCATGCTTCGTTTTTGGGGGCGTCGCCGTCTGACGCGTGCGAGGCGTGTGCGTGGCGTTCCGCGATCTGCTGCACGTAGCGCTCGCGCGCCTCGCGCACCGCCGCGCGCGGCGACACTTCCGGCACCGCCACTTCCCACCACCAGCCGCCTTCCTCGGTGGTGCGCGCCGGATCGGTGTCGATGCACACGAGATACGTGCGCGTCGCCGCGCGCGCGCGTTGCATCGCGGCGTCCAGTTCGGCCACGTTCGCGACGTGCTCGGCCTCTGCGCCGAGCGCGCGCGCATGCGCGGCGAAGTCGATCTGCGGCGCGCCGAGCGGACCTTGCGCGCAATCGTCGAACAGGTTGTTGAAGGGCGCGCCGCCACACGCCTGTTGCAGACGATTGATGCAGCCATAACCGCGATTGTCGAGCACGACGATGATGAGCTTCGCGCCCAGCATCACCGAGGTGGCGATCTCGCTGTTCATCATCAGATAGCTGCCGTCGCCGACCATCACGATCACTTCGCGCTCGGGTCGCGCGAGCTTCGCGCCGAGGCCGCCCGCGATCTCGTAGCCCATGCACGAGTAGCCGTATTCGACGTGATACGCGCCGGGGCGTCCCGCGCGCCAGAGCTTGTGCAGTTCGGCCGGCAGCGTGCCCGCCGCACACACGACGATATCGTCGGTATCCGAGCGAGGGGACGAGCGCTGCACGGCGCCGATCACATCGGCGTCGTAGGGCAGGGTGTCGGGCTCCTGCTGCGCGTGCGTGAGCGCCGTGACGCTCGCGCGCCAGGCATCGGCGAGACGGATGGCTTGCGCGGTCCACGCGGCGTCGGCGCGCCAGCCGTCGAGCTGCGTGTTCAATTGCGCGTTCAGTTGCGCATCGAGCGCCGCGATCGCGAGCTTCGCGTCGGCTTGCACGGCGATCGCATCGAGCTTGAGCGTGTCGAAACCGTTCGCGTTGATACTGACGATGCTCGCGTGCGCGAACAGCGTGTTCGAGCCCGTCGTGAAGTCCTGCAGGCGTGTGCCGACGGCGAGGATGCAATCGGCGTCGCGCGCGAGCGCATTGGCGGCGGGCGAGCCGGTCACGCCGATCGCGCCCGCGTTGAGCGGGTCGTCCCACGCGAGCGCGCCTTTGCCCGCCTGGGTTTCGGCGACGGGAATGCCGCGCGCGGCGGCGAGCGCTCGCAGCGCTTCCGACGCGCGCGCATAAAGCACGCCGCCGCCCGCGACGATCAGCGGCTGGCGCGCGCGGCGCAACTGCGCGAGCGCCGCGTCGATTTCGCTCGCGATGGGCGCGGGCGCATGGAAGTTCACGAGACGCGGCGTGAAGAAGCTGGCCGGGTAATCCCACGCCATGGCCTGCACGTCCTGCGGCAGCGCGAGCGTGACGGGGCCGCACTGCGCGGCGTCGGTCAGCACGCGCAGCGCGCGCGGCAACGCGCTCAGCAATTGCGCCGGATGCACGATGCGATCGAAGTAACGCGAGACCGGCTTCAGCGCGTCGTTCGCGGAGAGCCCGCCGTCCTGCTGATCCTCGATCTGTTGCAGCACCGGATCGGGCTCGCGCGACACGAAGATATCGCCGGGCAGCAGCAGCAGCGGCAGACGGTTCACGTGCGCGAGCGCCGCGGCGGTGACGAGGTTGGTCGCGCCGGGGCCGATCGAGGTCGTCACCGCCATCATGCGGCGGCGGAAATGCGCCTTGGCATAGGCAATCGCGCTGTGCGCCATCGCCTGCTCGTTGTGCGCGCGCAGCGTCGGCAATTCGTGGCGATATTGATAGAGCGCTTCGCCAAGGCCCGCGACGTTGCCGTGGCCGAAGATCGCGAACACGCCGCCGAACAGCGGTTCGGTGCGGCCCGAACCGTCCTCGCAGGCCACCCGTTGCGCCGCGAGCCAGCGCACCACGGCTTGCGCGGCGGTCAGGCGCACGGTGGCGCCTGGCGGATGCTGCGCAACGCTCGTCGAGCTTTCCTGCGCCGCGTGCGAGATCGGAGCGATGCGTTGATTCATGCTGCTTTCTCCTCGCGCGCGGCTTGATGAGCCGGCGAAGACTGCGCGGTCTGCGCTTCAGCGCGCGCCTCGCGCCACGCGGCGATCAGTGTTTCGAACGCCGTGCGCACGCGTGCGATCACCGTCTTGTCGTCGATATCGCCCTTGAGCCACGCGTAGCTCGGCTCGTAGAAAATCGTGCGGCCGACTGTGAAGCCGCGGCAGGTTTGCGAGGCCGCCGCCGCCTTGAAGCCGCTCATCAATTGATCCATCGGCGCGGAGAGCCCGAGCAGCACCACGCCGCGGCAATGCGGATCGCGCTCGGCGATCAGCGCGTCGACCTCGCGCCATTGCGCCGCGTCCAGCGGTTCGAGCTTCCACCACTCGGGATAGAGGCCGATGTTGTAGAGCCGCTTGAGCGCGCGCGCGATCGTGCCGGGCGGATTCGGCTTGCCGTCGAGTTTGGGCGGAATCACTTCGAGCAGCAGTTCGTGGCCGCTCGCCTGCACGGCGTCGTAGAGCGCGCGCAATTGCGCTTCCTGTTCGAGACGCTGCTCGATCGGTTCGTCGGGATGGAATTGCACGAGGCACTTCACGGTATGGCCGATGGGCCAGCTCGCGAGCGTGGTGCCGATCGAGCGGCCATGATCGAACACGAGCGGCACGGAACCCGGCAACTCGACCGGGCGGCCGATCCACCAGTCGCGGCCCGTGGCGGCGTTGAGTGCGTCCTGACCGTAGCGGTCGTCGATCAGCACGCCGATCTTGCCCTGCAGGCCGAGCGCGCTTTCGGTTTGCGCGACCGCTTCCACATAGAGATTCTTCAGATGCGCAATGCGCGATTCGTCCGCGCCCGTTTGCTGCGCGAGATCGAAGAACTGATTGCGATGATCGAAGGCGAAGCCGAGCACTTCGTCATGACGTTTGCGTGCGGGCGTGACGCGATGCAGGCGCGCGAGCGTCGCGTCGCGGTCGGGGCGGCGCATGCGCACGGGGTCGGCTTGCGCTTCGCTCAGGAAGTAGTCGAGCTCGGCGGGCGTGGGCATGGCGGGCGCGCAGCCGTGGCGCGAAACGACCAGCGCGCCGCACGCATTCGCGGCGCGCGCGCAGTCTTCGAGCGGCGCGTCGCGCAGCCAGCCCGAGAGAAAGCCCGAGGCGAACGCGTCGCCCGCGCCGAGCACGTTGAGTACCTCGACTTCCACGCCGCGCTGCATCGGCACGTCGTCGAGCGAATCGGGCACCGCGCCTTCGACGATCTGGCAGCCGAGCGGCCCGCGCTTGACCAGCAGCGTCGCGGACGAGACCTCGCGCACGCGCTTGAGCGCATCGACGAGCGCTTCCTTGCCGCCCGCGATACGGAACTCCTCCTCGGTGCCGATCACGAGATCGAAGTTCGGCAGAATCCGCTGCAGATGCTCGCTCACCCCCGCGCTGGCGACGAAGCGCGTCTCGCCGTCGGCCTTGCCCGTGAGACCCCAGAGCACCGGACGATAATCGATGTCGAGCACCGTGCGCACGTTGTTGCGGCGCGCGTAGTCGAGCGCGGCGAGGCTCGTGCGGTTCACCTGTTCGGTGGAGAAGTGCGTGCCGGTGATCAGCAGCGCTTTCGCGGAGGCGATGAACGCTTCGTCGAAGTCGGCGGGATCGACGGCCATGTCGGCGCAGTTCTCGCGGTAGAAGATCAGCGGGAACGTGTCGCGGTCCTTGATGCCCAGCAGCACGAGCGCGGTGAGACGTTCGGGATCGACGCGAATGTGGCTCGTATCGCAGCCTTCCTTCGCGAGCGTTTCGGTGAGAAAGCGGCCCATGTGGTCGTCGCCGACGCGCGTGAGCATCGCCGACTGCAGGCCGAGGCGCGCGCAGCCGAACGCGATGTTCGCGGACGAGCCGCCCAGATACTTGGCGAACGTGGACACGTCTTCGAGCCGCGCGCCAACCTGCTGCGCGTAGAGATCGACGCCCAGCCGGCCCAGACACACGATGTCGCGGCTGCGGCCCGGCGCAAAACGGCTCGGCGTGGTGCGGGTCGGGTTGGTGGGGATGATAGCCATGAGCATTCCTGATGAGTTCGGTGCGGGACGCGGGCCTGCTCAGATGGTGGCGCCGTCGAGTTCGGCGATCATCTTCTGCATTTCGGCGCCGCCGGCCATCATGTCGAGCACTTCGTTCTTGCTGATCGTGTCTTTCGTGTAGGTGCCGAGCGAGCGGCCGCGATTGAGCAGCGTGAACGAGTCGCCGATGGGGTAGGCGTGATGCACGTTGTGCGTGATGAAGATCACCGAGATGCCTTTCGCGCGCGCCGCGTGAATCAGCTTGAGCACGTTGAAGCTCTGCTTCACGCCGAGTGCGGCGGTCGGTTCGTCGAGAATCAGCACGCGGGCGCCGAAGTGAATGGCGCGCGCGATCGCGAGACACTGGCGTTCGCCGCCCGACATCGTGCCGATGGCCTGATGCGGATCGCGCACATGGATGCCCATTTCCGAGAGCCGGTCCCGGGCGATCTGCGCGCTCGAATCGAGATCCATCACGTTGATGAAACCGAACAGCTTTTTCTGCGGCTCGCGGCCCATGAAGAAGTTGCGCGCAACGGAAAGCAGCGGCACCAGCGCGAGATCCTGATACACGGTGGCGATGCCGAGGTCGAGCGCGTCTTTCGGCGACTCGAAGCGCACGGGCTTGCCGTCGACAAAGTATTGACCGTCGGTGGGCGCGTGCACGCCGGCGAGCGTCTTGATGAGCGTGGACTTGCCCGCGCCGTTGTCGCCGAGCAGGCAGTGCACTTCGCCGCGCTTCAGGCGCAACGTGACGCCGTTGAGCGCGATGACCTTGCCGAAGTACTTGCTGACGTTTTCGAGCGCGAGAATCGTGTCGCTGCCGGGCGCGGCGGCCTGCGCCGTTTGCGCGTTTTGCGCGTTTTGTGCGCCCGCCGGTGCGAAGTCTTGTGATTCGGACATGGTGAGCCTCCCGTTACGATTGCGCGACGCGGCGGCGCACGTAGTGATTGAAGAGCACGGCGATCAGCAGCATCATGCCGAGGAACACGCGGAACCAGTCCGAATCGATGTTCGTGTAGGTAATGCCGATCTGCACCACACCGAAGATCAACGCGCCGAACGCCGCGCCGATCACCGAGCCGTAACCGCCCGTGAGCAGCGTGCCGCCGATGACCGCGGCGATGATCGCTTCGAATTCCTTTTGCAGACCGCGGTCGGCGGCGGCCGAACCGATATCGCACACCTGCAGCACCGCGAACAGGCACGAGCAGAACGCGGTCAGCATGAACAGCGAAATCTTGACGCGCTTGACCGGCACGCCCACGTTCTTCGCGGCGTTCGAGTCGCCGCCCACGGCGAGAATCCAGTTGCCGTAACGCGTCTTGGCCAGCACGAATGCGCCGACGATCACGAGCGCGAACCACCAGAGAATGACCTTCGGCACGCCGGGCACGAGCGGCTGGCCGCTGTCGAGCATCTTGCCGATGCCGATATGCGCGAGCGCCACGAACAGGCCTTTGAACGCGGTGCCGTGAAAGAGCAGGTTGGTCACGTAGTCGGCTTTCGCGACGTCGCCCACGCCCGAGACGATGGTGCGATCGGCGAACATGATCGAGAGCGCGAGCGTGAGGCCGCGCAGGATGAACAGGAACGCGAGCGTGACGATGAACGAGGGCAGCCGCGTGCGCATCACGAGGTAGCCGTTGAGCGCGCCGAGCGCGGTGCAGCCCACGAACGCGAAGACGATCGACAGCGCGATGGGCCAGTGGAAATACATGGTGGGAATCGCCACCATCATGCCCGCGAAGCCGATCATCGAGCCGATCGAAAGATCGAACTCGCCCGCGATCATCAGCAGGCACGCGCCAACGGAAAGGATGCCTAAATATGCGGCGACCTGCGACCAGTTCATCACGCCGTCGAGGTCGAACATGCCGGAGCCGCCTGCGCCGATCGCGAACACGGCGAATACGAGCACGGTGCCGGAAATCGCGGCGAATTCGGGGCGGCCGAGCAGATGGCCGAACCACGATTCGCGGCGCACGCGTTCATCGCCATGCGAGGCGCTCGCCTGAGCGGGCTGGGGCGCGCGCGGATCTTGCGCGTCGTCCGGTGCATGCGAGGGAAAGTGTTTGCCGGCTACACCCATGATGTCTCCTGTGTCCCGGACCTATGTGCCGTTATGGCGTGACTGGCCCGGTGAATGACGCGCGGCGAGGCTGGCGAGAGGCGAGTCGGTGTCGCGTGTAGCGAACCGCCGCCGCGCGTGGCTGACGAAATGACGTGACGGATCAGCGGTACTGACCCGCGTACTTCACCACCTTGTCCAGATTCTCTTTGGTGATGAAACCCGGACCCGAGCGGATGTTCTTCGGGCCATAGGACGGTTGCAGTCCGTAGGTTTCGAGGCGCTGCTTGAACTTCGGATTCGCTTCGAGGATCTGGCGGATCTTCGCCGGATCGGTCGTGTGGTCCTTCTTCACGATCGCCAGCACGGCCACGGGAATGTAGCCCTGCAGATACGGCTGCTGGTCGATGGCGAACTGGATCGTGCCCGCGCGGATCGCCTTGGCGATGTCGTCCGAGAAGTCGAAGGTGCAGAAGTAGATCTTGTTCGCGAGGCCCATCTGCTGCACCGCCTTGAGCGTGGCGGCGGCCGGCACCGGGCCGAGCGTGAGGATCGCACCCGTGTTCGGATGGTTGCGCAGATACGCGCTGACCTTCGACTGGATTTCCGTCGGGTCCTGGCCCGAGTCGATCGTCGAGGTCTTGTAGTCGACGCCGATGGCCTCCGCGAAGCCGCGGCAGCGGTCGAACGACACGGTGTTGGTGGCGATGTGGTTCACGCACAGGAACGACTTCACGCCCGCGGCCTTGGCCTTTTCGCCGGCGGCGTGGCCCGCCACGTATTCGGGCTGGCCCACGTGCATGATCGCGCCCAGTTGCGCGCTTTGTTCCTCGGTGCCGGAATTGATCGTCACGAGCGGAATCTTCTTGGCCGTGACCTTGCCGATGGAGCTTTTGAGCACGTCGAAGTCGGCGATGGTGGTGATGACGCCGTCGTAATTGCGCGCGGCCGCCTGTTCGATCAGGCGCGCCATGTCGGCGATGTCGCCGTTGGGCGGATTGCGGTAGTCGGTCTCGACGTTGAAGTCTTCGTCGGCCTGCTTGATGGCGTTCTTGATCACGTTCCACCACGAGTCCGAATCCGGCGCGTGGCTGATCAGCACGAAGTGCGCGTCGGCGGCCTGCGCCGTCTGCGCACCCAATCCGCTCAAGCCGCCCAGTCCCGCTGCCAGCGCGAGCGCCGCGGCCAACCGTCTGAGCATGGTCTTGCCCTTGCGTTGCGTCATTGTCTCCACCTTTCTCGGTCTGTCGTTCGTTTTTGAGGTGAGCGCGGTGCGCGTTCGCCGTGCACGTCGGCATGCGTGCTTCACGTTGCTCATGGACAAGATTAGGCGATCGTTCGAGCCGTTGCAACAGAAATTTCATTGCAAATAAAAATGGAAAATCTGTTCCATTCATGAGCGCGCGTGCCTATAATCGGCTCCGTCGGCTTGCCCTCAAACGCCCGCCCAGCAAGGGTTTTGCGGCACTGCGGCAAGCCAGGGGAAAAAACGATCATGGCCGACGAGACAAGCGACGCCGTAGCGGGCGTCGACGAATTGATGCAGCGCATCGCACACGACTACGAAGCGCTGCCGCGACAGTTGAAGAACGTCGCGACTTACATCGAACAGAACCGCGCGAGCGTGATGATGGACCGCACGAGCGACATCGCCGCGAGCTGCGGCGTGCATCCCTCGGCGGTGGTGCGCTTCGCGCAGCGCTTCGGCTTTTCGGGTTTCTCCGATCTGCAGGCGGTGTTTCGTCAGGCGTACGCGGGCCAGGGCGGCTCGCCCACGAGCTATCAGCAGCGCATTCGCCAGCTGATCGACGAGAAGGACGGCAAGGCCGATCCGGCGCTCGGCGGCACGGTGGCGCGCGAGTTTATCGGCGCGTGCCGCAGCGGGCTGGACGAACTCGAAGCGGGTCTCGACGACGCGCAGTTCGACGCCGCCGTGCGCATGCTCGAACACGCCGACAACATCTACGTGATCGGCGTGCGCCGTTCGTTCGCGGTGGCGAGCTATATCGTCTACGCGCTGCAGCACACGCGCAAACGCGTGCACCTCGTTTCGGGGCTCGGCGGCATGTATCACGAGCAGATCCGCAGCGTGAAGAAGGGCGACGTGGTGATCGCCATCAGCTTCGCGCCGTACGGCAAGGAAACGCAGTACTGCCTGCGCGTGGCGCAGCAGCATCAGGCGAAGACGCTCGTGATCACCGACAGCCAGCTGTCGCCACTCGCGCGTCACGCGGACGCGCAACTCTATGTGAAGGAGGGGAGCGCGTTCGCGTTCCGCTCGCTGACCAGCACGTTTTGTCTGTGCCAGGCGCTGTTCGTGGCGCTTGCGTACCGGCTCGAACTCAACGTAGAAGAATCGACCGACACCGGAGGATACGATGACTAGTGGAGCAGCAGGCCAGGCGCTGGACGTAGCGGTTTTCGGCGCGGGACGCATCGGCCGCATTCACGCGGCGAATCTCGCGCGCCAGCCCGGCGTGCGCCTGAAGTACGTGATCGACGTGAACCGCGAGGCGGCGCAGGCGCTCGCGGCACAGCACGGCGCGCAGGTGGCCGGGATCGACGAAGCGTTCGGCGATGCGTCGATCGGCGCGACGGTGATCTGCTCGTCGACCGATACGCACTCGGAGCTGATCATGCGGTCGGCGGCGGCGGGCAAGCATATCTTTTGCGAAAAGCCCGTCGATCTCGCGATTGGCCGCGCGCGCGAATGCGCCGACGCCGTGGCGCGCGCGGGCGTGGTCGCGATGATCGGTTTTCAGCGCCGCTACGATCCGACTTTCGCCGCGCTCAAGCAGCGCCTCGACGCGGGCGAGATCGGCACGCCGGAAATGCTGGTGGTGACGAGCCGCGATCCGGGCGCGCCGCCCGTGGAGTACATCAAGCATTCGGGCGGCATCTTCAAGGACATGCTGATTCATGACTTCGACATCTTCCGCTGGATTCTCGACGACGAAGCCGACACCGTGCATGCCACGGGCAGTTGCCTCTCCGATCCGGCCATCGCGGAAGCGGGCGATATCGACGCGACGGCCGTGACGATCCGCACGAAGCGCGGCCGCCTTTGCCAGATCAATACGGCGCGGCGCGCGGCCTACGGCTACGACCAGCGCTTCGAGGTGCTCGGCAGCGCGGGCATGCTGCAGGCCGGCAACATGAAGCCGACCGAAGTGGTGGCGTGGTCGAAGACTTCGGTCGCGCAGGACGTGCCCGAAGCGTTTTTCCTCGAGCGTTATCGCGCCGCGTATGCGAGCGAAATGGCGCATTTCCACGAAGCGGTCACGCAGGGCAAACCGGTGCGCACGACGGTCGCCGACGGCCTCAAGGCGCTGGAACTCGCGGAAGCGACGGCGCTGTCGTGGCGCGAAGGACGCGTGGTGAAAGTGGGCGCTTGACGCGTTCACGAAGCATCGATGCAGTGTGAGGGGCGTCGCGATTGGTTCGCGGCGTCGCCCAAATAGCTAGGATGACGAAATAGTATTCTGGAGGCGGACTATGCAGGCAAACGAACGTGCCCGGCCGTTGCGCGTGGGCGTGGTGGGACTGGGGCGGCTCGGGCGGCGGCATGCGCTCAATCTCGCGTACCGTGTGCCGGGCGCGGTGCTGGCGGCGGCGTGCAGTCCGCTCGACGACGACCTCGCATGGGCGCGCGACACGCTGCCCGCGACGCGGCTCTACGGCGACTACGCGCAACTGCTCGCCGATAGCGAAATCGACGCGGTCTGGCTGGTCACGCCGTCGTCGCTGCATGCGCAGCAGATCGTCGACGCATTGCGCGCGGGCAAGCACGTATTCTGCGAAAAGCCGCTCTCGCTCGACGTCGCGGAATGCGAGCGCGTGGTCGACGAGGCGCGCCGCCATGCGGGCCAGCAGGTCATGATCGGCTTCATGCGCCGTTTCGACCCGAGCTATCACGATGCCTTCGAGAAGGTGCGCGCGGGCAAGATCGGCAAACCGTTTCTCGTGCGCTCGCAGAACTGCGATCTCAATGATCCCGATGGTTTTTTCGTGCGTTTCGCGCCCACCTCGGGCGGCATCTTTCTCGACTGCACGGTGCACGATATCGACGTCGCGCGCTGGCTGCTCGGCAAGCCGCGCGCCACGCGCGTCTATGCGGCGGGCGCGATCGCGCTGCACGACGGCCTGCGCGATTTCGGCGACGTCGACAACGGCGTCGCGATCTGCGAATTCGAAGGCGGCAAGCTCGCGATGTTCTACGCCTCGCGCACGATGGCGCACGGCAACGACACGTCGAGCGAGGTGATCGGCACGGCGGGCGCGCTGGCGATCGGTCGTGTGCCGCGCAGCAACCGCGTCGAGATCTACGACGCGCTCGGCATGCGCAGCGAATGCACGCCGACGTTCTTCGAGCGTTTCGAGGAAGCGTTTCTGATCGAGGCGCAGGCGTTCGTGGCGTCGGTGCGCGCGCGACTCAACGGCGCCACGGCCGATGCTGGCGAGGGTGCGTCGCTGGAGGACGCGCTGGAGGCGACGCGCATCGGCTGTGCGCTGCGCGAATCGCTGCATACGGGGCAGGCGGTGACGCTCTGACTCGCGCGGGGTGCATCCGCCGTGCGTTCATGGGCGAGCGGGGCAGGGCGCTGCTGCGGTAAAATCGCCGCTATCTGACGTCACGTCAAGCAGAGCACCAGCGCCGCGAGCAGCCTCGGCGGCGCGCCACAGAAGGAAGCACCCCGATGCAGATTCAGGTTCACAAGGAAGTGGATGCACGCGGGCTGAACTGCCCGCTGCCGATCCTGCGCGCCAAGAAGGCGCTCGCCGACATGGAAAGCGGCCAGATTCTCAAGGTGCTCGCGACCGATCCCGGCTCGCAGCGCGATTTCGCCGCGTTCGCGAAGCAGACCGGCAACGAGATCGTGGAGAGCACGCAGCAGGACAAGACGTTCGTGTTCCTGATGCGCCGGCGATAAACTCGCGCGCCGCCGCTCACGCGCATAAAAAAGCCCGCAATCGCGAGATTGCGGGCTTTTTTCTGTCCGGCGGAAAGCGGATCAGCCTTCCATCAGCCTTCGAGCACCGGGTTGCGCGTGCGCAGGTATTCGGCGAAGTCGTCGCCCACTTCGGGGTGACGCAGCGCGAATTCCACGGTCGCCTTCAGGTAGCCGAGCTTGCTGCCGCAGTCGAAACGCGTGCCGTGATACTTGTACGCCAGCACCTGCTCGTCGGCGAGCAGCGACTGGATGGCGTCGGTCAGTTGCAGTTCGCCGCCCGCGCCCGGCTTGATCGAGCGGAG
Organism: Paraburkholderia tropica; assembly: GCF_900109265.1. GTDB lineage: Bacteria > Pseudomonadota > Gammaproteobacteria > Burkholderiales > Burkholderiaceae > Paraburkholderia > Paraburkholderia tropica. Next base: position 29,164 of record NZ_FNZM01000030.1, on the reverse strand, counting down.
GTGGTCGAAAATGCGCGGCTTGAGCACGTAGCGGCCCACGACGCCGAGGTTCGACGGCGCGACTTCGGGCGCCGGCTTTTCGACGATGCCCGACAGCTTGACGATCGAGTCTTCCCACTCCTTGCCGTCGACGATGCCGTACGAGCGCGTTTCCGAGGGCGGGATTTCTTCCACGCCCAGCACCGAGCTATGGTAGTGGTCGAACACTTCGACCATCTGCTGCATGACGGGCGGCGTGCCGTACAGCAGGTCGTCCGCGAGAATCACGGCGAACGGGTTGTCGCCCACGAGCTTTTCCGCGCACAGCACGGCGTGACCGAGACCGAGCGCTTCCGGCTGGCGCACGTAGAAGCAGTCGACGTTGTTCGGCTTGATGTTGCGAACCAGTTCGAGCAGCTTTTCCTTGCCGCGCGCTTCGAGTTCGGCTTCGATCTCATACGACTTGTCGAAATGGTCCTCGATCGCGCGCTTGCTGCGCCCGGTCACGAAGATCATTTCGGTGATGCCCGCCGCGACGGCTTCCTCGACCGCGTACTGGATCAGCGGCTTGTCGACGACCGGCAGCATTTCCTTCGGGCTGGCCTTCGTTGCCGGAAGGAAGCGCGTGCCGAGGCCCGCCACCGGGAATACCGCTTTCGTTACTTTTAGCATGTCTATGGTCCTGGTCGTGGTGGGATGACGTCGCCCGCGCGCCGCCATCCGTCACCTTAGCCGAATCAGGCAGGCAGGCGCGCGAGTTGCGCGGTCAGCTTGCCGAGCGTGGCCTGGAATTCTGCCAGTCGTTTCTGCTCCTGTTCAACCACGGCAGGCGGAGCTTTTGCGACAAAACTTTCATTACCGAGCTTCGCGTTGCACTTCGTCACTTCATTGGACAGTCGTGCGATTTCCTTCGAGAGCCGCTCGCGTTCCGCGGCGACGTCGATTTCCACCTTCAGCACGAGCTTGTCCGTTCCTACGATAGCAACCGGCGCGCCCGCCGAAGCGGCGTCGAGCGCGGCCTCGTCGGCGATGATCTGGACCTCCGAAAGCTTCGCGAGCGCCTGCGCGTAAGGCGCAAACGTGGCGAGGCGTTCGGCGTTGCCGGTGGCCAGCAGCGGCACCTTGACCGCGGGCGAGAGGCTCATCTCGCCGCGCAGGTTACGGCAGGCGTCGATCACGGCCTTCAGGTCGGCGGCCCATTGCTCCGCGGCTTCGTCGACCTTCTTCGAATCCGCGAGCGGGTAGCGCTGCATCATGATCGATGCCTCGCCTTCCTTCGCGCCCTTCGGGTACGCGTCGGTCAGCGGCGCAACCTTCTGCCACAGCGCTTCGGTAATGAACGGAATCACCGGATGCGCGAGGCGCAGCACGGTTTCCAGCACGCGCAGCAGCGTGCGGCGCGTGGCGCGCTGCTGCTCGGGCGTACCGGTCTGGATCTGCACTTTCGCCAGTTCCAGATACCAGTCACAGTATTCATCCCAAACGAACTTGTAAATGGCATTGGCCACATTGTCGAAGCGATAGTCGGCGAAACCCTTCGCGACTTCGGCTTCGGTGCGCTGGAGCTGCGAGACGATCCAGCGGTCGGCCTGCGAGAAGTCCGTGTAGCCGCCCGGGCCGCAATCGCCCGGCTGGCAGTCGCCCGGCTTCGAGAAGCCGCAGTCGTGCCCTTCGCAGTTCATCAGCACGAAACGCGTGGCGTTCCAGAGCTTGTTGCAGAAGTTGCGGTAGCCCTCGCAGCGCGCCAGGTCGAAGTTGACGTTGCGGCCGAGCGTGGCCATGGATGCCATCGTGAAGCGCAGCGCGTCGGTGCCGTAGGCGGCGATGCCGTCCGGGAATTCCTTGCGCGTCTTCTTTTCGATGGTGGCGGCCTGCTTCGGGTTCATCAGGCCCGTGGTGCGTTTGGCGACCAGCGTTTCCAGGTCGATGCCGTCGACGATGTCGATCGGGTCGAGCGTGTTGCCCTTGCTCTTCGACATCTTCTGGCCTTCGGCGTCGCGCACGAGACCGTGCACGTAGACCGTCTCGAACGGCACCTGACCGGTGAAGTGCGTGGTCATCATGACCATGCGCGCCACCCAGAAGAAAATGATGTCGAAGCCCGTGACCAGCACCGAAGAGGGCAGGAAAGCCTTCAGTTCGGGCGTTTCTTCAGGCCAGCCGAGCGACGAGAACGGCACCAGCGCCGACGAGAACCACGTGTCGAGCACGTCTTCGTCGCGCTTGAGCGCGCCGGTGTAACCCTTGGCGTCGGCCTGCACGCGGGCGTCTTCCTCGGTCTTCGCGACGAAGATTTCGCCGTTTTCGCCGTACCACGCCGGGATTTGATGGCCCCACCAGAGCTGACGCGAGATACACCAGTCCTGGATGTTTTCGAGCCACTGGTTGTACGTGGTGGTCCAGTTTTCCGGCACGAACTTGATCTGGCCGTTGCGCACCACGTCGAGCGCGGTTTCGGTGATCGACTTGCCCGGATTGAAGGTGCCTTCCGGCGCCGGCTTGGTCATCGCCACGAACCACTGGTCGGTGAGCAGCGGTTCGAGCACGACGCCCGTGCGGTCGCCGCGCGGCACCATCAGCTTGTGCGGCTGCACCGATTCGAGCGCGCCGAGCGCTTCGAGGTCGGCGACGACCTGCTTGCGCGCCTCGAAACGGTCGAGGCCGCGGTATTGTTCCGGCGCGTTCTCGTTGATCTTCGCTTCGAGCGTGAGGATCTCGATCATCGGCAGGCCGTGACGCTGGCCGACCTGGTAGTCGTTGAAGTCGTGCGCCGGCGTGACCTTCACGACGCCCGTGCCGAATTCGCGGTCGACGTAGTCGTCGGCGATCACGGGGATTTCGCGGTCGGTCAGCGGCAGCTTGACCATCTTGCCGATCAGGTGCGCATAGCGCTCGTCTTCCGGATGCACCATCACGGCCGTGTCGCCGAGCATGGTTTCCGGACGCGTGGTGGCGACGGTGAGCGTGGCCGAGCCGTCCGCGAGCGGATAGCGGATGTGCCACAGATGACCGTTTTCCTCTTCGCTCGCCACTTCGAGGTCGGAGACGGCGGTGCCCAGCACCGGGTCCCAGTTCACGAGGCGCTTGCCGCGATAGATCAGGCCCTGATCGTAAAGGCGCACGAACACGTCGCGCACGGCGGCCGACATCTTGTCGTCCATCGTGAAGTACTCGCGCGACCAGTCGATCGACGCGCCGAGGCGGCGCACCTGGCCGGTGATGGTCGAGCCCGACTGCTGCTTCCATTCCCACACGCGTTCGACGAACTTCTCGCGGCCGAGGTCATGGCGCGAAACTTTCTGCGCGTCGAGCTGGCGCTCGACCACGATCTGCGTGGCGATGCCCGCGTGGTCGGTGCCGGGAACCCACAGCGTGTTTTCGCCGAGCATGCGGTGAAAGCGCGTGAGGCCGTCCATGATCGTCTGGTTGAACGCGTGCCCCATGTGCAGCGTGCCGGTGACGTTGGGCGGCGGCAACTGGATCGAGAAGTTCTTGCGGCCGGGCTCGAAGGTCGCGGCCGCGTAGCCTCGACGCTCCCACTCAGGGCCCCATTGGGCCTCGATGGTCTGGGGCTCGAAGCTTTTCGCTAGCGTGCTGTCGCTCATGGGTGGAATCTGCCGAAAAAGAGATGCGGAAACGGTCAATTATAAGGGGAAGTGCCGCGTGCGCCCCGTCCTGTCGAGAGCTTGCATGGCGCGCACGCGGCGGCGGCGCGGTTGAGCGGGTATTGCGAACACGTTGCGAACACGTTGCGCACATGTTGCGCGCCGCGAAGGACGCCGCGAAGGGCGGCATGACGGACGCGCCTTGACGATTCACCCGGGCACGCCGTTCAGGCCCGGATTCCGACCCGGATGGACGCACCGGTCCACGGACGGCAGCGCGGGCGGGCGGGATTTATAATGTCGTCCGGCTTTCCCGTTGCGCCGCCCCGCGCGCGCCTCACTCCTCGCTATTCCATGCCCGAACTGCTCGCGAATCTGAACCCCGAACAACACGCCGCCGTCACGCTGCCAAACGAACCGGCGCTCATTCTGGCCGGGGCGGGCAGCGGCAAGACGCGCGTGCTCATCACGCGCATCGCGTGGCTGATCCAGCAGGGTCTCGCCTCGCCGATGACCATTCTCGCCGTGACCTTCACGAACAAGGCCGCGCGCGAAATGATGAGCCGTCTGCAGGCCATGATGCCGATCGACACGCGCGGCATGTGGATCGGCACCTTTCACGGTCTCTGCAATCGCATGCTGCGCGCGCATTATCGCGACGCGGGCCTGCCGCAGACCTTCCAGATCCTCGATACGGCCGACCAGCTGTCGGCCATCAAGCGTCTGATGAAGGGCCTGAACATCGACGACGAGAAGTACCCGGCGAAGAACCTCCAGTACTTCATCAACAACGCGAAGGAGCAGGGCCTGCGTCCGAAGGACGTCGACGTCACCGACGACTTCAACCGCAAGTTCGTCGAGCTGTACGAGGCCTACGACCAGCAGTGCCAGCGCGAAGGCGTGGTCGATTTCGCCGAGCTGCTGCTGCGCTGCTACGAACTGCTGTCGTATAACGCGCCGCTGCGCGCGCATTACCAGAGCCGTTTCCGCGACATTCTCGTCGACGAGTTCCAGGATACCAACAAGCTCCAGTACGCGTGGCTCAAGCTGCTCGCGGGCCCGGGCAACGCGATCTTCGCGGTCGGCGACGACGACCAGTCGATCTACGCATTCCGTGGCGCGAACGTCGGCAACATGCGCGACTTCGAAGAGGAATTCCGCGTCAAGCATCTGATCAAGCTGGAGCAGAACTACCGCTCGCACGGCCATATTCTCGATGCGGCGAACCATCTGATCGCGCATAACTCGCGGCGTCTGGGAAAGAATCTGCGCACCGACGCGGGGCACGGCGAGCCGGTGCGCGTCTACGAGGCGGCCACCGATTCGCAGGAAGCAGGCTGGATCGTCGAAGAGATTCGCGCGCTCATCAACCAGGGGCTTGCGCGTCACGAAATCGCGATTCTGTATCGCAGCAACGCGCAGTCGCGCACGATCGAGCACACGCTCGTGAACGCCGGCGTGCCGTACAAGGTGTATGGCGGGCTGCGCTTCTTCGAGCGTCAGGAAGTGAAGCACGCGCTCGCGTATCTGCGCCTGATCGACAATCCGAACGACGACACCGCCTTCGCGCGCGTCGTGAACTTCCCGACGCGCGGCATCGGCGCGCGCTCGATCGAGCAACTGGCCGACGCGGCGCGTCTGTACAACTGCTCGATGGCCGCGGCGATTCCCTACGTCACGGGCAAGGCGGGCACGAGCCTCGGCGCGTTCGCCAATCTGGTCGCGAAGATGCGCGCCGAAACGGCGCAGATGAGCCTGCCGGAAACCGTCGAATACACGGTGCGCATGAGCGGTCTCGCCGAGTTCTATCAGAACGAGCGCGAAGGCCAGGACCGGCTGGAGAACTTGCAGGAACTCGTGACGGCGGCCACGGCCTTCGTCAGCGAAGAGGGCTACGGCATGGACACGCCGGCGCGCTCGATTCCGCTGCGTCCGGGCGCGAGCAAGGCGCCGGAACTGGTCTCGCAGGACGGCGAAATCGAAGTGCTCGACGCGGCCACGATCACCGATCCCGCGCAGAATCCCGACGTCATGACGCCGCTCGCGGGCTTCCTCTCGCACGCGTCGCTCGAAGCGGGCGACAACCAGGCGCAGGCGGGCCAGGACGCCGTTCAGCTGATGACGGTGCACGCGGCGAAGGGCCTGGAATTCACGGCGGTGTTCATCACCGGTCTCGAAGAGGGCCTGTTCCCGCACGAGAACAGCGCGATGGAAGCCGACGGTCTGGAAGAAGAGCGCCGCCTGATGTACGTGGCGATCACGCGCGCGAAGGAGCGGCTGTATATCTCGTTCGCGCAGAGCCGTCTGCTGCACGGCCAGACGCGCTACAACGTGCGCTCGCGCTTCTTCGACGAGCTGCCGCAGGAGTCGCTCAAGTGGCTCACGCCGAAGGTCGAGGCGGGCGCGCGTTGGGGCGGCCGCTCGGATAACGCGGGCTGGGGCCGCGACTGGTTCTCGCGCGGCGGCAATGGGAGCGGCGGCAATGGTGGCGGCTCGCGCGATCGCGACGCCTACGTGGCCGACAAGACGCCGCTGCCGTCCTACGCGAACGAACAGCGCGCCGCCGAGTCGGGTTTCCGCGTCGGTCAGGCCGTGTTCCACACCAAGTTCGGCGAGGGTGCGATCATCGCGCTCGAAGGCAGCGGCACCGATGCCAAGGCGCAAGTCCGCTTCAAGCGCCACGGCGAGAAGTGGCTCGCGCTGGCGGTGGCCAAGCTCCAGGCCGTCGACTGACGCACACGCCAAAGCGTAAAAAACGGGCGTGCCACGGCGCACGCCCATCACGCCTTTTCCGGAAGATTCCGACGATGAACACCACTTCCCGTCCGCTCGGCGTGCTCGCCGCGCTGCCCCAGGAACTCGGCGACCTGATCGCCGCCATGCAGGCCGAATCGGGCGTCGTCACGCGCACCTTCGGCAAGCGCGATTACCACCTCGGCACCGTGCACGGCGCGCCGTGCGTCGTCACGCTGGCGCGCGTCGGCAAGGTGGCGGCGGCGGCCACGACGAGCGCGCTGATCCACGCGTTCGATGTCGATGCGATCGTGTTTACCGGCGTGGCGGGCGGCGTGGGCGAGAACGTGCACGTGGGCGACGTGGTGGTCGGCGAAACGCTGCTCCAGCACGACATGAACGCCGAGCCGCTGTTTCCGCGTCACGAGATTCCGCTGCTCGCGCGCTCGCGTTTCGACGCCGACCGCGCGCTCGCCGATGCGCTGGCCGCCGCGTGCGAGCGCTTCATCGCGGAAGAGGGCGACGCGCTGTCGGCGCAGTTCGGCGCCGCGCTGCCGCGCCTCGCGAACGCGCGGCCGGGCGTGCATCGCGGCCTCGTGATCAGCGGCGATCAGTTCGTCGCGAGCGCCGCCGCCGTGGGCGCGTTGCGCGCGCTGCTGCCCGACGCGCTGGCGGTGGAAATGGAAGGCGCCGCGATCGCCCAGGTCTGCCACGAATACGACGTGCCGTGCGCGATCGTGCGCACCATCTCCGACACCGCCGACGAACACGCGAGCACGTCGTTTTCGTCGTTTCTCGCCGATATCGCCGGCACCTACTCGACCGGCATTCTCAAGCGTTTTCTCGCGGCCTACACCCCGGTCGCGCGCTGATTTTCAGCGACCTTGGCGTTCGCCTGCGGCGTTGACCGCCTCGCGAATCTGCTGGAGCGCCGACGCATCTTCGATCGTCGGCAGATCGCCCGGCTCGCGGCCTTCCGCGAGCGCCGCGATCGCGCGGCGCAGCAGCTTGCCCGAGCGCGTCTTCGGGAGCATCGAGACGAAATGCACGCGCGCGGGCCGGCCGATCGCGCCGAGCTGGCGGTCCACCGTCGTCGCGATGGCCGTGGCGAGCTTGTCCGCCGCTTTCGGGTCGGCCGCCGCCGCGGCGTCGCGCAACACCACGAAGGCGAGCGCGGCCTGGCCCTTCACCGCATCGTTGACGCCGACCACGGCTACTTCAGCCACCGCCGCGTGCGACGAGATCGCTTCTTCGATCTCGCGCGTGCCGAGCCGATGCCCGGCCACGTTGATGACGTCGTCGGTGCGCCCGAGGATCGTCACGTAGCCGTTTTCATCCTGCATGCCCCAGTCGAAGGTCGAATACACCTGCTGGCCGGGCACGCTTTCCCAGTACGTTCTCACGAAGCGCGCGTCGTCGCCCCAGACCGTCTGCATGCAGCCGGGCGGCAGCGGATAACCGAGGGTGATGACGCCTTTTTGGCCGCTCGCGCAGGGCTCGCCGGTGTGCTCGTCGCGCAGCACGAGGTCGTAGCCATAGCAGGGCACGCCCGGCGAACCGAGCTTCTGCGGCAGCGCTTCCACGCCGCCCTGGTTCGCCAGCATCGGCCAGCCGGTTTCGGTCTGCCAGTAGTTGTCGACGACCGGTTTGCCGAGCGCGTCCGAAATCCAGGTGGCGGTCGGTTCGTCGAGCGGTTCGCCCGCGAGAAAGAGCGTGCGCAGGCTCGACAGATCGGCGGCGTGCAGCAGCGCCGGGTCCTGCTTCTTGAGCACGCGGATCGCCGTGGGCGCGGTGAACATCAGGTTGATCTTGTGCTGTTCAACGAGCCGCCACCAGATGCCGCCGTCGGGGCGGATCGGCGTGCCTTCGTACATCACCGTGGTCATGCCCGCGAGCAAGGGCGCGTAGATGATGTAGCTGTGGCCTACGACCCAGCCGATGTCCGAGGCGGTGAACATCGTATCGCCCGGGCGGCCCTCGAAGATGTAGTCGATCGACGCCGCGAGCGCGACCGCGTAGCCGCCCACGTCGCGCTGCACGCCCTTCGGTTTGCCCGTGGTGCCGGAGGTGTAGAGGATGTACGAGGGCTCGTTCGATTCGAGCCATTCACACGGTATGCGGGCGTCGTAAAACTGCTCGCGCAACGGCTCGTAGTGGACCAGATAGGGCGCGTCGAGGCGTTCGGGTGCGAGCTGGCGGTCGATCAGCAACACGTGCGGCGGCGCGTGTGCCGCGCGCGACATCGCTTCGTCGACGAGCGGCGCGTAGTCGATCACCTTGCCGCCGCGCGCGCCGGCGTCGGCGCTCACGAGCAGCATGGGCTTCGCGTCGTCGATGCGGGCGGCGAGACTCGGCGCCGCGAAGCCGCCGAACACGACCGAATGGATCGCGCCCAGCCGCGCGCAGGCCAGCATGGCGAACACGGCCTCGGGAATCATCGGCAGATAGATCAGCACGCGGTCGCCGCGCTTGACGCCCAGCGAGCGCATCACGGCGGCCATGCGGTTCACTTCGGCGTGCAGGTCGGCGTAGGTGTAGCGGCGCTCGATGCCGGTTTCCGTCGAGACGTAGACCAGCGCGTTCTGCTGCGCGCGCGAGGCGAGATGGCGATCGACGGCGTTGAAGCACAGGTTCGTGCGCCCGCCTGTGAACCAGCGCGCGAAGGGCGGATTCGAGCGGTCTAGCACGGCGTCGAAGGGCGTTTCCCAGTGGACGCGCGCGGCTTCGCGGCGCCAGAAGGCGTCGGGCTGTTCGATCGACTCGCGGTGAAAATCGCGGTAACGGCGCATGAGGTGTTTCCTCCCGTGCGATGGGGCGCGGACTGCCGGAACTGGCCCTGGAGTGTCGAGCATAGTGCAGTGCAATGCGAGCGGGCAACGCGGGTTGACCCGTGGGCGCGGCGCGGATCCGGCGGGCGTGGCGGCGATGTGGCGAAAGCGGCCCGCGCGTTCGCCCGCGTCAGGCGATTTCGTCGGCGCAGCCGGCGCGCTCCGCGCGATGTTCGGTGCGATGTTCGGCGGCCTCGGTCGCCGCGAGCGGCTGGGGGCGCGCATGCCAGCGCCGCAGCCAGCGGCAGGCGGCCGCGACGGCCGGATCGAGCTGGGCGCGCACGGCGTCGTGGAGATCCGCGCCATATTCGGCATGCGCTTGCGGCTGCACGCCGATCAGCACCAGTTCGCGCGGATAGCGGCCCTTGAGCTGCGCGCAGGCGAGCGCATCGGCGAAATCCATCTGGTGCAGATTCACGGCGTGCGTGCGCAGGTGCGCCGTGGCGTCGTCGCCCGCGCGCGCGCACAGCGTGCCGGGCGGCTGGCCAAAATCGGCGGCATTGAACACGATCATGCGCTGCGCCGACTCCACGAGCGGCAGGAGCGCGCGGCCCTGCGTGCCGCCATCGACGCACTCGACATGCGGCGCGCACTGCCACGCCGATCTGAGCCGTTCGAGCGCGCGCACGCCGAAGCCCGCGTCGCCCCATTGCACATTGCCGATTCCGAGCACGACGATGCGCCCCGGCGTGAGCGCGCGCGCCGTCGTTTCCGACAGCGCCGCATGGCCGGACGCAAAGATAAAAGGAAGGTGCTCGGAGAGAAAACCCACGCTGGCAATCCGATCTAGGACGTAAAAATAAGAATAGTCCTAGGTGCAGCCGGTTTTGGGTTTGATGACCGTCAATGACGCGGAGATTTGGACTGTTTCTGAGACAATTTTTTCAAGCCCGAATGGTCGGCCGTCGGCCAATGCCTGGAATCTGGCAAGAACTGTCATGCGAACTTCAGGTGCGCGCGTCCGTGCGCACCACGAAAAAGAGCGCCCGAAGGCGCTCTTTTTCGTGTCCCGTGCTCGCGGGCGTCGGCGGACCGGCTGGCCGCGCGACGCTAGCGCGCACGTTCGGCGCTTGCTCAGGCGCCGGGCTTCACGACCACCGTGCAGGTCGTGCCGGCCGCGAGCACCATGCCGTCGGGCACCTTGTCGATGTGGATGCGCACCGGCACGCGCTGCGCAAGGCGCACCCAGTTGAAGGTCGGATTCACGTCGGCGAGCAGTTCGCGGCTTTGCGGATTGTCGCGGTCGTAGATGCCGCGCGAGATGCTTTCCACGTGACCTTCGAGCGTGCCGCCGCTCATCAGTTTGATCTCGGCCTTGTTGCCCACCTTCACGTGCGGCAGCTTGGTTTCCTCGAAGTAGCCGTAGACCCAGAACGAGTGGCTGTCGACCACGGCGAGCTTCGCCTGGCCCGCGATCGCGTAGTCGCCCTTGAACACCTGCAGATTGGTGATGTAGCCGTCGACCGGCGAGATCACGCGCGTGCGTTCGAGGTTGAGCTTGGCGGCGTCGAGGGCGGCGATCGCCTGCTGATACTGCGCCTGCGCCGAATTCGCGGTGTGCGAGGCGTTTTCGCGGTTTTCCTGCGAGACCACGAGGCTGTCCATGTCGGCGCGGCGGCGGGCGTCGTCGAGCTTCATGGTCAGCTCGGCCTTGCGCGCGGCCACGGCGGCCTCGGCCTGCTCGACGGCGATCTGATAGTGCGACGGGTCGATCTGCATCAGCAGGTCGCCCTTGTGCACGAACTGGTTGTCCTTCACGGGCAGCTCGACCACCGCGCCTGAGACGTCGGGCGCGATGTTCACCACTTCGGCGCGCACGCGGCCGTCGCGCGTCCAGGGTTCGTCCATGTAGTGGACCCACAGCGCGCGGCCCACGAGGATGGCGATGACGAAGATGATCGCCGTCGCGATAAAGCCAATGATATTTCTGATGGTCATGATTCTACGTAGCCGGTTCAACGATAGACGGCGAGTCCGAGCACGCAGCACACGACTACGAGCAGACTCACGCGAAACAGGGACGGGTGCCACACGAGACGGTAGAGGCCGGTGCGGGCCAGCACGGAATCGAGCACCCAGGTGATCGCCGCGCCCAGGATGAAGAGCAGGACGATCGCCGGAATGTAGGCGTCGAGAAACGCAACGTCACGAGGCATGATGGGCTCCTTGCGCATTGCCGGAAGTGGGGGCCGCGCCGTTCTGGCTGAACGGCGCGAGCGGCGATTGCGGATCGATCAGCGCGGTGCGGATGAAATGCAGATGGCTGAGGATGCGCTGCACCGGATGGCGTTCCTCGCGCGGCGCTTCGTCGTTGAGCACGCGTTCGAGCAGATCGCGGCAGGCGGCGATGGCGCCTTCGTTCGCGGCGAGCGCGGCGGCGTAACGCTGCGCGCCCGGCTGGTCGAACAGCGCGCTCAGGTTCTTGAGCGTCGCGTCGACGTGGCCGCGCCAGGCCGTGTCCTTCGCGAAGCGCGGATGCGCGGGCAGCGCGGCCAGATCCTCACGCAGATCGATCGCGGCGTTGCCGGTTTCGAGCGTCGCGAACATCCAGCGCAGCGTCTCCTGGCGGAACGCCTGATCGTTGCCCGCGAGCGCGCTGAGCTGGAACATCAGGTCGCGCGTGCCGCTTTCGAAGCGGTTGCGCAGACCCGAAAGGCCGGTCAGCCGCGCGCGGCACGCATGCACCACCTGGCCGCGCAGATTCGCGAGCAGACGGTTGCGCAGCCACGGCGTCGACGGCGGCAGCAGCACCGCGAACGCGGCGGCCGAGACGACCATCGAAAGACACAGCGCGAGCGCATCGTTGATATAGCCGGTCGGGTTGTACTGCACCACGTTGTCCGGGCCCGCGAGGAAGCACAGGAAGATGCAGTAGCCCATGCCGTAGCCCGCGTAGGCCGGACGCGTCGTCAGGAACACGCCGAAGGCGAGCGCGGGCGCGAGCGCGACGCACAGCATCGGAAAGCCGTCGATGTGCGGGAACACGCCGAAGGTCAGGATCATGCCGACGAGCGACGCGAGCATCGTGCCGCCCGCCATCTGGCTCGCCATGCGCGCGGGCTGCGGCGAGGCCGAGGCGAGCGCGCAGGTGGCGGCGGCGTTGAGCACGAGGTTCGTGCCGCTCGGCCAGGCCGTGGCGATCCAGAACGCGCCCAGCAGCCCCATCACGATCGCAGCGCGCACGCCGTGCACGCCCGCCGCGACGAGGTTGGTCTTGGGCACGTAGCGCGCGATCCACTTTTCGCGTGCGTGAGTGTCGACGGCGAGCGAGGCGTAGGTCGCCGTGTACTCGTTCATCTCGTGCACGAAGCGGTAGAACAGCTCGGTGGCCGTGTCGAAGTCGAGCAGATCGGACGGCGCGTGCACCTCGCCGATGGCGCGCGCCGCGGCTTGCGCGGCTTCGAGCTGCGCGCGCGTGTCGCGCACGCGTTTGGGCAGCGTCGCGCGATACGCTTCGAGCTGCGCGGCCACATGCACGGCGTCGGCGGCCTTGAGCACGGGCTCGCCCGCCTTGTCGAACAGCGGCGCGATCTCGCGGAAATACGGTTCGAGCGCCTCGACGGTCGCGAGCTTGCCTTCGTCGCGCAGACGGTTCATCAGCTGATGCAGCGCGTGAAAGCGCGTCGAGGCCGACATGAACTCGGTGTTCATGCGCGCGAGACGTCCGGCGCGCATGCGCGAATCGGGCGATTCGAACACGGCGGTGCTGCGGCTCGCCTCGAAGCCGACGATGTCGGCCACGAAGCGCGCGTTGGTCGCCTCGATCTGCGAACGGTCCACGCGGCCGCCCAGCGACGCCGACACGTAATCGACGAACGACGAGAAGCGGCGGCGCACCGTCGAGCGCAGCAGCTCGCCGGTGTAGCGCGGGAACACCACGGCGCTCACGAAGCCCGAGGCGAGGATGCCGAGCGAGATCTCGGCCACGCGCGTCATCGCCGACATGAAGGCGCCGTCGGGATGCTGTGAGGCCGGAATGCCGATCAGCGCGGCCGTGTAGCCCGCGAGCACGAAGCCGTACGAGCGGAAGTTGCGGTTGCGCGCCGCGCCCGCCGTGCAGATGCCGACCCACAGCGCCGTGCTCGCGATGAAGAGTTCGGGCTGCTGCGCGAACAGGCCGATCAGCGCGAGCATCACGACGAGGCCGACCAGCGTGCCGCAGATCCGGTAGAAGCTCTTGGCGAACACCGCGCCGCTTTGCGGCTGCATGACGATGAAGACCGTCGTCATGGCCGTGCGCGGCGAGGGCAGGTCGAGCTTCATCGCGATGCCGAGCGCGAGCAGCGCCGCGGCGATCGCCTTGAACAGATAGAGCCAGACGAGGCCGTCGGTGTTCGCCCAGTCGGCGAACGCCTTCACGACGCTCTGGCCGTCCCGCGCGGAAGTGGGTGAGGAGGCTTGCATGGACGTGCGCCTCAGTTCGCCGGGTTCGCCGACGGGTTCGCCGACGTGGCCGCGCCCGCGGTGCTATCCGCGCTGTCGGCATTCTCGCCGCCGGACTTCGGCGCGAGCAGCGCGGCCGGCATCAGCGGGATCGAGCGCGTCTTCTTGCCGTGCGCGGGCAATTGCTCGGCCTGCGTCGGGCCCTTCGCGGACGGATCGTTCGATGCGTCGACCACGCCGCCGCCCAGCGCCGTCACGAGCGTCGCGTGCGCGCCCAGACGTTCGGCCTGAATGCGCGCCACGCCTTCCTGCGCACGCAGCAGCTGCGATTGCGCGATCAGCACGTTCAGATAGTCGGTCAGACCGCGGCGATAGCCTTCCTGCGAGAGGTCGTAGTTGCGCTGCGCGGCCGCGACCGAGCGATGCGCGTCCTCTTCCTGGGTCGCCAGCGAGCGCATGCGCACGACCTGGTCGGCGATTTCCTTGAGCGCGGTGACGATCGTCTGGTTGTACTGATCGACCGCAAAGTCGTATTCCGCCGACTGCGCGCCGAGTTGCGCGCGCAGGCGTCCGCCGTCGAAAATCGGCAGTGACAACGCGGGACCGGCCGCGTAGCTGCCGCTCATCGACTTGAGGAACTGGAATAGCGGGCCGGCGGCGGCATAGCCGCCCATCGACACCAGCAGGTTCACGTTCGGATAGAAGTCCGCCTTCGCCACGTCGATGCCTCGCGCCTGGGCGGCGACGGTCCAGCGCGCCGCCACGACATCCGGGCGATGGCCGATCAGCTCCGCCGGCAGCGCCGAGGGCAGGCCGGCCGGCGCCGACAGCACGAGCGCCGGACGCGTGATGGATTCGCCCGCGCCCGGACCCTTGCCCGCGAGCGCCGCGAGCTGGTTCTTGCCGAGCGCGATCGATTCTTCCAGCGCGTCGATCTGGCGTTCGTACTCGGGCAGCGGCGTTTCGGCCTGGCTCACTTCGAGCTGGGTGCCGATACCGCCCTTCAGGCGGCGCTGCGCGAGCGCGAGAATTTTCTGCTGTTCGCCGAGCGTCTGCTTCGCGATGTCGAGCAGCGCGTAGTTCATCGACATTTCGATGTAGGCGCGCGTGACGTTCGCTTCGAGTTCGAGCTGTGCGGCGCGCGCGTCGGCGGCCGTGGCGTGCGCCATGTCGAGCGCGCGCTCGGCGTTGTTCTTGTCCTGCCCCCAGAGATCGAGGTGATAGGACAGGCCGAGCGAGGCCGTGTTGTTCCACGTATTCGAATTAGCGAGCGAGCCGGGACCGTAGTAGATATTGTCCGACCAGTGCTGGCGCTGCACCGACATACTGCCGTTGATTTGCGGCAGCAGGCCGGCCTGGGCGACGCCCGCCATCGCGCGCGCTTCGCGAACGCGTGCCTGCGCGCCCGAGAGCGTCGGATTGCCCGCGATCGAGGCTTCGATCCAGGCATTGAGCTGCGGGTCGTTATAGGCGCGCCACCAGTCGCTGGCGGGCCATTGCGCGTCGGTATTGGCGGCGCGGATAGCCGTGCCCGCGTCCAGATCGGCCGCTTCCACGTGTTTCGCTTGCGGTGCGATTCCCCCGGTACTGGCGCAGCCCGCGATTATCAACGAGAACGTAAGAACCGTGAGTGCGGCGAGTCCTTTCGGTACCGGTGACTGCACGTTTTACTCCTTAACTTGGCTATAGATCACTGTGCGTCATTATATTTTTTGCTCGATTGGCGAATAACTGGTAAGGATGCAAGGCATTTTTACGGGATGTGAGATAATAGATTTTACGAAACGTGTAACAATTCGTCCGTCAGATAGAGGATTGGTATGGATACGCTTCAAAACATGCGGGTATTCGTGCGGGTGGTCGAAGCCGGCAGCTTCACCGGCGCGGCTCAGCACCTGAATACGACGACGGCGTACGCGTCGCGCGCGGTCTCCGATCTGGAGGCGCATCTGCGCACGCGTCTGCTGAACCGCACGACGCGCCGCATCGCGCTCACCGAGGCTGGCGAGCGTTATCTGCAACGTTGCGAGCAGATCCTGGCGTACGTCGATCAGGCGGAAGCCGAGGCCGGCGACGCGCATGCGCGTCCGTCGGGCAAGCTCAAAGTCCATGCCATGACGAGCTTCGGCCAGCACTATGTGGTGCCGGCGGTGGGGCAGTATCAACAGATGTATCCGGACGTGCAGGTGGAGCTGACGCTCGCGCAGCGCATGCCGGACCTGCTCGACGAGGGCTACGACGTCGCGCTCGTGCTGGCGACCGATCTGCCCGATTCGGGTTTCGTCTCGCAGCGGCTGACGAGCGCGTTCAGCATTGCGTGCGCATCGCCCGCCTATCTGGAGCGGCGCGGCGTGCCGCAAAAGCCCGCCGATCTCGTCAACCACACCTGTCTGCAACTCGTGACGCCGGTGTTTCCAGTGTCGCAATGGCAGTTCAGCGGCCCGAACGGCAACGAGACGATCGATCTGGGCGCAGCGCCCACGTTCCAGGTGAACGTGGCCGAGGCGCTGGCCGTGGCGGTGAGCGAGGGCATGGGCGTGGGGCTGCTGCCGATTTATTCGGCGATCAGCGGTCTGCGCAGCGGCGAACTCGTCTGGATCCTGCCCGAGTACACCTCGCAGGAGATGAACGTCTACGCGATGTATCCGTCGCGCCAGTATCTCGATGCGAAGATCCGCACATGGGTCGAGCTGCTGCGCGAAAAGCTGCCGACGACGCTCGCCGAGGATCAGGCCGAACTGCGTCGTTTCGCGCGCACCTGAGTGAATACCTGAACGCGCAGGGCGCCGGCCCGGCCCGTTATTGGGGCGGACCGTGACACGCTGTTACAGGATCGGGTTCTCGCAACACTTGCTTACGCACGGCCGCGGGGCGGCTTGGTAAGGTATCGGGACTGAAACGTCAATTCGCCAGAACCTGAGGATTTCCATGGATACGCATCTGATGATCGGCATCGCCGTGATGATGGGCCTGATCGGCATCGCCGCATCGCGCGACCTGCTGCGCATGCGCCGCGCGCAGCTCCAGCCCGTCGCCCTGCGCGTGCAGCGCCCGGTTGATCGTTCGCGGCCGCTGCGCTGATTGTCGCGATCAAGCGCGATTTAGCGCGATTTAGCGCGATCGAGCCCAATTTAGCGCGCGCCAGCTTTCCTTGCCTCACCGAGCCGGCTCCGTTCGCGAGCCGGCTGCCATGAAGCGGCAACGCTTCGTCTGACTTAAATTTCCACGACCTTGTCCCACGCGAAGGCCGGATTCTCCGGCAGGCCCGTGCGCCGGTCGCGATAACCGCGCGGATTGCACACCACGCGCGTGCCGCCGACCGTGTAGTCGAAGCACGTATGCGTGTGGCCGTGCACCCAGAGCGCGGCGGGCGCACCCACCAGCGCGCCGAGATCGCTCACGAATCCCGCCGACACCGGATCGGTCGCATAACGCGCCGCCAGGCTCTGCCGATGCGGCGCGTGGTGCGTCACCACGATCGTCTTGCCCGCAAACGGCTTCGCCAGTTCCGCCTCCAGCCACGCGCGCGAGCGCGCATGCAGCGCGAGCGAATCCGCGGGCGTGAAATCACGCGCGCCCGCTTGCGGACTGTCCGGCCAGGACACCTGAATCAAACCCTTGAAATCGAGCATCACGCGCAGCGCCGATGCGATGGCGGCCTCGCGCGCCGCGTCGCTCGCGCCGAACAGCGCGAAGTCGGCCCACAGCGTCGTGCCGAGCACGCGATAGCGGCCCTGCGGATCGACATAGACGCCGTTGTTCAGGAAGTGTACGTTGTCGAGCGTCGCGGCGGCGTCGCGCATCGCCGCTTCGAGCGCGCCGAGTTCGCCGTCGTAATACTCGTGATTGCCCGGCACGTAGATCACCGGCACGTCCGCGTCGAAGGTCTCGGCGGCCCAGCGCAGCCCGAGCCCGTGATTGTGGATGTCGCCCGCGAGCACGACGAGGTCGGCGTCGGCGTGCGGGATCAGGTCCGGCTCGTCGTTTTCCAGATGCAGATCGGACAGCACGCGAACTTTCACATCGGCTCCTTGCGCGTTCAGCGACGGGTTCAGCGACGTCTTCAGCGAATCACTTTGCCCGGATTCATCAGATCGAGCGGATCGAGCGCGTGCTTGATCGCGCGCATCATCGCCATTTCGACTTCGCTCTTGTAGTGCGCGTTTTCGTCGACTTTCAACTGGCCGAGGCCGTGTTCCGCGCTGATCGTGCCGCGATGACGCGCGACGCTGTCGTAGACGATGCGGTTCAGCGTTTTCTCGTTTTCCGCAAGAAAGCGCTTCGGGTCGCCGCCCTCGGGCGCCTGCACGTTGTAGTGCAGATTGCCGTCGCCGAGATGGCCGAACGTGACCATGCGCGCGCCGGGCACCGTGCGGGCGATTTCGGCGTCGGTTTCCTCGATGAAGTGGCCGATGCGCGAAATCGGCACGCCGATATCGTGCTTCACGTTCAGCCCTTCCTGCGCCTGCGCGAGCGGAATGTGCTCGCGGATATTCCAGAACGCCTGCGACTGCGTGAGGTTTTCGGCGACCACGGCGTCGTCGACGAGACCTTGTTCGAGCGCCGCTTCCATCAGCTTCTCGAACAGCGCGCGGCCGTGTTCCTCGCTTTCGTTATCCGAGAGTTCGAGCAGCACGACCTGCGCGTGGCGCGCCTGGAACGGATAGCGCAGTTGCGGGAAGTGACGATTGACGAGCTGCATGCAGAAGTCCGACATCAGCTCGAAGCCGGTCAGCAGCGGGCCCGCGTAGCGCTGCGCGAGCGAGAGAAAGTCGAGCGCGGCGTGGGCCGAGCCGAGCGCCGCGAGCGCGGTGACGCGCGCCGCCGGTTGCGGATGCAGCTTCATGACCGCCGCCGTGATGATGCCGAGCGTGCCTTCCGCGCCGATGAACAGATCGCGCAGATCGTAGCCCGTGTTGTCCTTGCGCAGTCCGCGCAGGCCGTCCCAGAGTTCGCCTTGCGGCGTGACCACTTCGAGACCGAGACACAGCTCGCGCGTGTTGCCGTAGCGCAGCACGCCGGTGCCGCCTGCGTTGGTCGACAGATTGCCGCCGATCGTACAGCTGCCTTCCGCGGCGAGCGAGAGCGGGAACAGACGACCCGCGTCGGCGGCGCGCGCCTGCACTTCGGCGAGGATCACGCCCGCTTCGACGGTGATGGTGTTGTTGTGCGCGTCGATCTCGCGCACGCGATTCAGGCGGCGCAGGCTCAGGACCGCTTGCGCGCCGCTCGTGTCGGGCGTCGCGCCGCCTGCCAGGCCCGTGTTGCCGCCCTGCGGCACGATCGCGACGCGATGGGCGTGCGCGAGTTTCACGATGGCGGCGACTTCATCGGCGTTGGCCGGGCAGAGCACCGCGAACGCCGCGCCCTGATAGCGCTTGCGCCAGTCGGCGAGGTAGGGCGCGGTGTCGTGGGCGTCGGTGAGCACGTGCTGCGCACCGATGGCGGCGGCGCAGGCGTCGAGGAAGGCGGGCTGGACGGAGGCTTGGGTGTCGGTCATGGTGAGTCGGGTGTCTCGGGCGGGCGCGTCGGCGGTGGCGGCGTGCGGGCGCTGTTGTTCGATGTCGGTTGGGCTTGTTCGGTGCGGATCGGTGCTGTTCGGGGCGGGTGCTTGCTGCGCGTGGCGTGATGTCGGCGCGGCGTGGCGGGACGGCCAAAGGGCTAGTTTGACACGTCGGACGCGCTGCCGGGCGCGGCGCGGGCAGTGCGCTTATCGTGGCTGCTTTGAGACTTTGTTGACGGCGCGCCAGATGTCGTCCCCAGTTGTCGCACCCAACTGTCGTACCCAGACGCGCAGCCTTATTGTGCCCCGCGTTTCGCGCGCCGCGCTGCCCGCTTGTAAGGCGCGACGTAAGCCAGCGCGCAGGCAAAGAAGCCGGTCGACAGCGCCACCTCGACCCAGCCGAGCAGATTGCCCGGCGCGGGATCGGTCATGCCGCGCACGATGCCTTCGGCGAAGTAGAGCAGCACCAGCATCGACGCCCATTGCAGCGTATAAAGCCGTCGCCGCAGCACGCCGGGCAGCGCGCAGGCGAGCGGCAGCGCTTTGAGCACGAGCGCGCTGCCGCCGGGGCGCAGCGGCGCGAGCCGCCATTCCCAGGCAAGGCAGAGCAGCGTGAGCGCGGCCAGCATCGCAAAGGCGCCGAGCGCGGCAAAGCGTCGGCCGGCGACGCGGCCCGGCGCGCCGATTGCTGCGAGATCGCTGGCAAACGTTGATGTCGATTCCGGTCCGATGTCGCGCATCGGCACATCGTCGCGACGCGAATTGCCCGATGACGGTAAAGTGCGCGGCTCCGTGGCGGACGAGGCGGTGGAAGCAGCCTTGGCCGCATGATCAGCGTTCGCTGGTTTGTCCGCTTCGTCCGCGCGATTCACGGCCGTTCGCCTTGAGCGAGCGCCAGCGCCGAACGTGCGAGCCGCACGCCCAGCGCGACCGCGAGCGCTTTTTCGTCGGCGCTCAGGCCGTGGTTGCGTCCGTCCGGGCGCGCGTGATGCGAGGCGCCGTAAGGCGTGCCGCCGCCTTCGGTCGAGGCGAGCGCGCTTTCGGTGTAGGGAATGCCGACCAGCAGCATGCCGTGATGCAGCAGCGGCAGCATCATCGAGAGCAGCGTGCTTTCCTGGCCGCCGTGCAGGCTGCCGGTGGAGGTGAACACGCAGCCAGGCTTGCCCGCGAGCGCGCCCGCGAGCCACTGCGGCGTGGTGCCGTCGAGAAAATACTTGAGCGGCGCGGCCATGTTGCCGAAGCGCGTGGGCGAGCCGAGCGCGAGGCCGGCGCATTCCTCGAGGTCGCGCAGCTCCGCGTAGGGCGGGCCGTCGTCGGGAATGTCGGGCGCAGTGGCTTCGCAGACCCTGGACACGGGCGGGACCGTGCGCACGCGCGACTCGGCGCCCGGCACGCTGTCGATGCCCTGGGCGATGGCGCGCGCGAGTTCGCGCGTGGCGCCATGGCGGCTGTAGTAGAGCACAAGAATCGGTTTCATCGGACCTCGTCGGTGGACGGGATATTATAGGGGTTGGGTTCGCCGCCGATGCGGCCCAACGGTTGATGCTTCCTCGTCAGACGCACCTCGTTAGACGCATCGTTTCAGCAGGGCAGGCCAATGGATGTGTTGTCGAAAGTCCGGATCGATCTCGATATCGTGAAGCGTCTCGCGCGCTTCGCGGCGCGGCGTAGTCGCGAGGATCGCATTCCCCAGGTCGCGGGCAGCCTCACGTTCACGACGATGCTCTCGCTCGTGCCGCTCGCCACCGTGGCGTTCGCGCTGTTTACGGCGTTTCCCATCTTCGCGTCGTTCCAGAATTCCCTTCAGGGTTTTCTCGCCGACCACCTGATGCCGGCGCAGATCAATAGTCAGATCTTCAAATACCTGAACCAGTTCGCGTCGAAGGCCAAGGGCCTCACGACCATGGGCATGATCGTGCTATTCGTGACCTCCGTCATGACGATGATGACGGTCGAATCGGCCTTCAATCTGATCTGGCGCGTGCGCAAGGCGCGCCCGTTCGCGCAGCGCGTGCTGGTGTACTGGGCGATTCTCACGCTCGGGCCGATCCTGATTGGCGTGAGTCTGTCGATTTCGTCGTATCTGTTCACGCGCTCGCTCGCGATTGCCACCGAGCAGCATGTCTCGATGGTGTTCGACTGGCTGCTGATCGGCGCCTCGCTGCCGCTGACGGCGCTCGCGTTCACGATGCTCTATGTCTATCTGCCGAATTGCCGCGTGCAGTGGCGCGACGCGTTGGTGGGCGGCGTGGCGGCGGCGATTGCGTTCGAGCTGGCCAAGCGCGGCTTCGGTTATTACGTGCGCCGCATTCCCACTTATACGGCGGTGTACGGCGCGTTCGCGGCGGCGCCGATGTTCCTGCTCTGGATGTATCTGAGCTGGTTCATCACGCTGGTGGGCGCGATGATTACCTCGGCGTTGCCGGAAATCCGCACCGGGCGATTCAACCGTCCGCGCTTTCCGGGTAGCGATCTGCTCGATGCGCTCGAATTGCTGGCGGGTCTCGCGGAAACGCGCGACGCCGGCCGACCCGGCATGACCGGCGAGCAACTCGCGCAACTGCTGCGCCGCGACCTCGCGACAGTGACACGGCTTATAGCCGGTCTCGAAGACGACGAACTGATCGCCCGGCTGGAAATGGACGGCGCGAAGCCGCATTACGTGCTGATCGCGAATCCCGCGCGCATTTCCGTGGAGCGGATTTTCGGGCGTTTCGTGATCGACCGCGAGGAGCTGGCGTATCAGCTCAAGTCGAGCGATATCGATTCGCATACGCTGCTGGCCGCGCTGGAAAACGACAAGCTGTCGATCTCGCTGGCTTCCTTGCTGGCCGCGCGCCGCGAACTCGCGCGGCTGGCGGAGGCGGGCGACTCCCCCCCTGCGCTGCCGCATCCTGCGGGTTGAGGCGGGCAAGCGGCGCGAACGGCCGCTTGCATTGGGCACTGGCCGCGTCGGCTAGAGCGAAATCTTTCCGCGGCAGATATCCGAAAACATGACCCAATCGCCCATCAGGCTATAGATGGGATGGCGGAACGTGGCGGGGCGGTTCTTCTCGAACACGAAATGCCCGACCCACGCGAAGCCGTAGCCGCACACGACGGCGGCGGGCAGCCAGAGCCAGTTGCCGGTGGCGATGGCCATGGCGACGCAGCCGATCACCCCCAGCGAGCCCACGAAATGCAGGCGCCGCGACATGAGGTTGCTGTGCTCGCTCAGGTAGAACGGATAGAACTGCGCGAAATTCGCGAAGTGTTGCTCGGTGTGGGTGGCGTGGCTCATTGTCTCCTCCGTTGCGCTTCCGGCTTGACCGGCGAGCGCTTGAGGGCCGAGGCGCAAGCTGCGCGCCCGAAAGCCGCCTCGCTGCGCGGCCAGAAACCATTCTGCGGCGAATCGAACGACCGTGCAACCCGGACAAACGGCAGGTGATGCGTGGCGGGTTGGCGCGCGTCCGGCGGCAGCGTTTCACATGCTTGTATGCCCGCTGCTCAGCCGTTTCCGACCCTTGGCGCGGCGAAGCGATAGAGTGCGTCGAGCGTGGCGTCGGGCTGCTCCGTCATCAGCGCGTGTCCGGCGTCGAGCGCGACGGTGTCCACTTCACGCGCCTGAGTCAACGCGTCAGCGATGGCGCGGGCGGCACGCGGCGGCGTCATGGCGTCGCGCTGTCCAACGATCAGCCGCACCGGGCAGCGCACTTCGGCGGCGCTGGTCAGGCCGTCCGCGTACGCGTTGCAGGCAGCGAAGTCGGTGTGAAAAAGCTGCGGCTCGCCGTGCGCGGACACACGCTGCATCAGCCGCTGGTTCATGCCGCGCAGCCATGCGCCCGGTCCCGGACTCGACGGCTTGGCCGCGAGCGTGGAATGCGACCACGCGTTGACGAGCGCAATGGCTTCGTCCTCGCGCTCGCGGGCCGCTTCCAGCAGCGCGGGCGATACCGCCATCGGGAAGGCCGTGGCGAGCAGCGCGATGCACGCGGCCCGGGCCGGATAACGCGCCGCGAATTCGAGCGTGACGAGCGAACCCATGCTGTGGCCCGCGACGAAAATATCTTGCTTGTCGGCCGGGCACACCGCGTCGAGCAGCGCGGCCAGCCAGTCGGCCAGCGCGCCGATGCTCTTGAGCGCCGGACCCGCGCTGCGCATATGGCCGGGCAGATCGACGGCCAGCACGCTGAAGCCGTGATGCGCGAAATAGCGCGATTGCAGCGCCCAGACGCTGTGATCGTGCTGCGCGCCGTGCACGAAAACGGCGATGGGCCGTTGGGGATCGAACGCCCGCCCGCCCGTGTAGGCGTAAGCCGCTTTGCCCGCGACATCGACGATCATGACACCTCCTTGCGCGCGGCCGCGCCGGTTTTGGCCGGCGCTTTCTGCGAAATCTTGAGCGCTCGCTTGAGGTCGTCGATCAGATCGTCGGGGTCTTCCAGACCGATCGACAGACGGATCGTGCCCGCGCCGATGCCCGCCGCGGCAAGCGCCGCCTCGTCCATGCGGAAATGCGTGGTGGAGGCGGGATGGATCACGAGCGAGCGCGCGTCGCCGACATTCGCGAGGTGCGAGAACAGCGTGAGCGATTCGATGAACCGCTTGCCCGCGTCGCGGCCGCCCGCGAGGTCGAAGCTGAACACCGCGCCCGCGCCGCGCGGCAGCAGCCGCCGGGCGAGCGCGTGGTCGGGATGGTCCGGCAGTTCCGGATAGGCGACCGTCTCCACCGCGTCGTGCGAGTCGAGAAACTCGACCACGCGCCGTGTGTTGGCCACATGCCGTTCCATGCGCAGCGGCAGCGTTTCGATCCCTTGCAGCAACTGCCACGCAGCTTGCGGATGCAGACAGGCGCCGAAGTCGCGCAGGCCTTCGCGGCGCGCGCGCAGCAACAAGGGCGCGACGCTGCTTTCCTCGCTGAACACCATGCCGTGAAAGCCCGCGTAGGGTTCCGTGAATTCGGGAAAGCGCCCCGACGCCTCGAAGTCGAAGGTGCCGCCGTCCACCAGCACGCCGCCGATGGTCGTGCCGTGGCCGCCGAGAAACTTGGTGGCCGAGTGATAGACAAAATCTGCGCCATGATCGAACGGGCGCAGCAGATACGGCGTGGTGAAGGTGGAGTCGACGAGCAGCGGCACGCGATGGTCATGTGCGATCTGCGCGACGGCGGCGATGTCGAGCACATCGAGGCCGGGATTACCAAGCGTTTCGCCAAACAGCAGACGCGTGTTGGGCCGCAACGCCGCGCGCCAGGCGTCGAGATCGCCCGGTTTCACGAAGGTGGTCTCGATGCCGAAGCGGCGCAGCGTGTAGTCGAGCAGGTTGTGCGAGCCGCCATAGAGCGCCGCCGACGCGACAATATGCGCACCCGCGCCCATCAGCGTGGCGATCGCCAGATGCAGCGCCGCCTGGCCACTGGCGGTGCCAATCGCGCCGGCGCCGCCTTCGAGCGCCGCGACGCGTTCCTCGAACACGGCGACCGTGGGATTCGAGATGCGCGAGTACACATGGCCCGCGCGCTCCATGTTGAAGAGCGCGGCGGCGTGGTCGGTATCGCGGAACGAAAACGACGTGGTCTGATAAATCGGCGTGGCGCGCGCGCCGGTGACGGGGTCGGGGGCGGCGCCGGCATGCAGCGCGAGCGTGTCGAAGCGGGGATCGGACATTCTGGCAGCACGGCCGGCGCGAACCGGCGATGGGTGAAAGGTGAGGGCATCGTATCACCGGCCCGGGCGTGCGGGGACGCATCGGAAACCCCGGCCTCATCGGCAAAAATACGTCGGCGAAAAGCATTTCAGGGCCGATTCATAGGGGTTTCGGGCCGATCGGCGCGCCGTCCCGCGACTTTTCTTTTGCCTCCCTTTCCGCTAGGATCGAAAACAGGTAGGTATCTTTTCAGCATCTCCCCCCACGATTTGACGGTTTTTCCGTCGACCTTTTTGCCAGGGACCCGAGTCGGACGCGCCCGGGCCCGCACAGGAGACACATCATGCGTGTGAGCGATATTCTCAAGGTCAAGGGCAATACGCTCTACACCGTCACGCCCGACACGTCGCTGCACGAAGCAGTGAACACCATGGCCGAACACGACATCGGCTCGCTCGTCGTCATGGAGTACGGCGATCTGGTCGGCATGCTCACGTTCCGCGAGATCATCATGACGCTGCGTACGAATGGCGGCAGCGTCGGCACCAGCACGATCCGCAAGGTCATGGACGACCATCCCATTACCTGCACGCCTGAAACCGAAGTGGACGAAGTGCGCCGCATGATGCTCGAGCATCACGTGCGTTACCTGCCGGTCATGGAAAGCCGTTCGCTGATGGGCGTGATTTCGTTCTACGACGTGGCGAAGGCGGTGGTCGAGGCCCAAGGCTTCGAAAACAAGCTGCTCAAGGCCTATATTCGCGACTGGCCGGAAGAGGAACGTCAGCCGGCGCGTTGAAACGCGCGAGCCCGTCCGAACCAGCATCAAAAAGCGCGCGTCAAGCGCGCTTTTTCACGTCTGGCGCTCGACTCTGACAGCATAAATCCAACTCAATGAACGAACGTTCCTTGCCTGCGACGGAAACCACCGACCGCGCGGCGACCGCCCACGCTTCGCAGTTCGCGCTGCTGCGCCAGCGCCGTTTCGCACCGTTTTTCTGGACGCAATTCCTCGGCGCGATGAACGACAACGTGTTCAAGATCGGCTTCACGTCGCTCGTCACGTATCAGGCGGCGCGTTTTTCCGGCGTCGATCCGAAGACCGTCGCGTTCCTGATTTCGGCGATTTTCATCGTGCCGTTCGTGCTGTTTTCCGCGACGTCGGGCCAGATCGCAGACAAGTACGACAAGGCCGTGCTCACGCGCTGGGTCAAGACTTTCGAGATCGCGGTGATGCTGGTCGGCGCGGCGGGTTTCTGGATGCACAGCGCGCCGCTGCTGTATGTCTGCACGTTTCTGATGGGCGTGCATTCGACCGTGTTCGGGCCGGTCAAGTACGCGTATCTGCCGCAGAATCTGGCTGAGGACGAACTCGTCGGCGGCAATGGGCTCGTCGAAATGGGCACGTTCGTGGCGATTCTGATCGGCACGATCATGGGCGGTATTGCCGCGGGCATCGGCGCGAGCGATGCGCCTCGCGCCGCCGTCACGGTTACGCAAGCCGCCATGCAGAGCGCCACGCCCGCGGGCGCCTGGTGGCTGGGCGGCATGTGCATCGCGATTGCGCTGATCGGGCGCGTGGCCTCGTCGTTCGTGCCGCCGTGCGCGCCGTCGCAGCCCGGGCTGCGCATCAACTGGAATCCGTTCTCGGAAACCTGGCGCAATCTGCGGCTCGCGCACGGCAATCGCACGGTTTTCCTGAGCCTGCTCGGCATTTCGTGGCTGTGGTTCGTGGGCGCGACCTTTCTGGCGTCGTTCTTCAATTTCGCGAAGGACGTGCTGTTCGCCGATGCCGATGTCGTCACCGTGCTGCTCGCGATGTTCTCGCTGGGAATCGGTTTCGGCTCGCTGCTGTGCGAAAAGCTGTCGCGGCGACGCATCGAGATCGGGCTCGTGCCGCTCGGCTCGATCGGCATGAGCGTGTTCGGCATCGACCTGTTCTTTGCGAGTCACGCGCTGCCCGCCGCGCCGCATTTGCTGTCGGTCGGCGAATTCCTCAGTCTGCCCGCGCACTGGCGCGTGCTCGCGGACCTGTTCCTGCTCGCCATGTTCGGCGGTTTCTATAGCGTGCCGCTCTACGCGCTGATCCAGAGCCGCAGCGAACCGAGCCACCGCGCACGCATCATCGCCGCGAACAACATCCTGAACTCGCTGTTCATGATCGTTTCGGCGCTGATGGCGATGGGGCTCACGGCAGCGGGCGTCGGCATTCCGGGCATTTTTCTGACGACGTCGCTGCTCAATATCGTCGTCGCCGCATACATCTACGGGCTGGTGCCCGAGTTTCTGCTGCGTTTTGTCGCGTGGGTGCTCGTGCATACGATCTATCGCGTGCGCCTCGTGCATGCGGAGCGTATTCCCGCAGAAGGTCCGGCGGTACTGGTCTGCAATCACGTGAGCTATGTCGATGCGGTCGTGATCATGGCCGAAAGTCCGCGTCCGATCCGTTTCGTGATGGATCACCGGATTTTCCGTTCGCCGCTGCTCGGTTGGCTGTTCCGTCACGCGAGGGCAATTCCGATCGCGCCGGCGCACGAAGACGCGACGCTGCTTGCGAAAGCGTACGACACCTGCGCTCAGGCGCTCGCCGAGGGCGATCTGGTCTGCATTTTCCCCGAAGGCAAGCTGACGAAAACCGGCGACATGAATCCGTTCCGCCACGGTGTGACGGAAATCCTCAAGCGCACACCCGCGCCCGTGGTGCCGATGGCGCTGCGCGGCCTGTGGGGCAGCGCGTTTTCGCGGCATGCGGCGTCGGGGCAGGAGCGGCCGGTGCGGCGCGGGCTGACGAGCCGGCTCACGCTGGCGGTGGGCGAGCCGATCGCGCCCGCCGACGTGACTGTCGACGGTTTGCAGGAGATCGTGGCGGAGTTGCGCGGCGCGCGCCGCTAGCGGGTTGCGCGCGCGGCGTGTGCGCGTGGGGCGAGGCAAGCCGGGCGGCCCGCCGCGCGGACTGGCATAATGTCGGATTCCCCGATTCACTTTGGACGACCGCCATGTCCGGCAACACGCTCGGTACGCTTTTCACCGTCACCACCTTCGGCGAATCCCACGGCCCGGCCATCGGCTGCGTCATTGACGGCTGCCCGCCCGGCATGGCGCTCACCGAAGCCGACATCCAGATCGATCTGGACCGCCGCCGTCCCGGCACGTCGCGTCACGTCACGCAACGCCAGGAAGCCGATCAGGTCGAAATTCTCTCCGGCGTGTTCGAAGGCCGCACGACGGGCACGCCCATCGCGCTGCTGATCCGCAACACGGACCAGCGCAGCAAGGACTACGGCAATATCGTCGAGACCTTCCGGCCGGG
Organism: Paraburkholderia tropica; assembly: GCF_900109265.1. GTDB lineage: Bacteria > Pseudomonadota > Gammaproteobacteria > Burkholderiales > Burkholderiaceae > Paraburkholderia > Paraburkholderia tropica. The sequence goes on along the minus strand of NZ_FNZM01000030.1, from coordinate 1,198 downwards.
CCACGCCGACTACACCTACTGGCAGAAGTACGGCATTCGCGACTATCGCGGCGGCGGCCGTTCGTCGGCGCGTCTGACGGCGCCGACGGTCGCGGCGGGCGCGGTCGCGAAGAAGTGGCTGCGCGAGCGCTTCGGCGTGGAAGTGCGCGGCTACATGAGCGCGCTCGGCGAGATCGCGGTGCCGTTCGTCGACTGGCAGCATGTGCACGAGAATCCGTTCTTCGCGCCGAACGCCGACGTCGTGCCGCAGCTCGAGGACTACATGGACGCGCTGCGCAAGGACGGCGACTCGATCGGCGCGCGCATCAACGTGGTGGCGAGCGGCGTGCCGGTGGGCTGGGGCGAACCGCTGTTCGACCGCCTCGACGCCGACATCGCGCACGCCATGATGGGCATCAACGCGGTGAAGGGCGTGGAGATCGGCGCGGGCTTCGCGAGCGTCGCGCAACGCGGCTCGACGCACGGCGACGAACTCACGCCGAACGGTTTCCACGGCAATCACGCGGGCGGCGTGCTCGGCGGCATTTCGACCGGCCAGGACATCACCGTGTCGATCGCCATCAAGCCGACGTCGAGCATCCGCACGCCGCGCCGTTCGATCGACAAAGCCGGCGAGCCCGCGGTCGTCGAAACCTTCGGCCGCCACGATCCGTGCGTGGGCATTCGCGCGACGCCGATCGCCGAAGCCATGCTCGCGCTCGTGCTGATCGACCACGCGATGCGTCATCGCGCCCAGAACGGCGACGTCGTGGTGACGACGCCGAAGATCGCGGCCAGCGACGAGTGATTCGTTGCGTGCGCATGCAGTGCGCCGGGTGCTTTCGGCGCCGCAATAAAAAAACCGCTCTGAGGAGCGGTTTTTTTATGCCTGTGATCGGGCTTACATATTCGGATAATTCGGCCCGCCGCCACCTTCCGGCGTGACCCAGACGATATTCTGCGTCGGGTCCTTGATATCGCAGGTCTTGCAGTGCACGCAGTTCTGCGCGTTGATCTGCAGACGGTCGCTGCCGTCGTCGTTCTTCACGAACTCGTAGACCGCCGCCGGACAGAAGCGCGCTTCCGGACCCGCATACGTGCGCAGATTCACATCGACCGGCACCTTCGCATCTTTGAGCGTCAGATGCGCGGGCTGATTCTCTTCGTGATTCGTGTTCGAAATAAACACAGAAGAAAGACGATCGAACGTGAGCTTGCC
>NZ_FNZM01000029.1 GCF_900109265.1 Paraburkholderia tropica | reverse complement strand
CTCGGCAACGCGCAGAACACGGTGTACGAGACGAACGTGTTCGAGAAGTATGGCGATGAAGCCGATGCGGAGATTGCGCGGATTATTTCGCAGAATGCGGGTGGGAAATCGGCAGACAAGCGCGACGCGCGCGCCGAGTGATGGCGTGCGGATGAAGATGCAACTAACTGCCAGAAACCTCCGCGTTCCGCCGACGCCGGTTCCCGGCGCACAGTCACAGCGCACACAACGCACACAACGCACTCCAGCGCGGGCAGGGTGCGTGCGTTGGGCTCGCGTCTGTTGTCACAAAAACTGATTACACGAATTTGCACCGACCGCTTAAAAACGGCTGGTTTGCGAACATCGTTCGGATAACCAGGTATTGTTCAAAAGCCTCCTGAAAACAGGAGGCTTTTGTTCGACTGGCGATTGCGAAGCGTGACCGGCTGACTGGTCAGGCAAAACGCGGATCAATGACCGTGCGCTTCCCTGAAACCAGCGTCATGTTCGAATCGCTCGGCACGTCTACCGGACTGAAATCCGGCCGAGACAATGAACAGGACTCCTGCAAACGGCCAGGAAAAAGTGGCCAGAACGAAGCAGAACCAGAAAGCGTCTTGAGGAGGGTACGCGGGGAGTGCCCATGAAAGGCAGGCAGCTGGCAACAGCAACATACACAGCGCCGACCGATTGAGGAAAACGGCGACCTTTGCGTTCTTGAGCGTTTCAGCGTGCATGCCTGTCTCCATAGGAAGTGGCACTGAGACATAGAGTCGCACGATGGCAATCCAATGAAAACTTGGTGAAAGCCCTGAGGTAATTTCGCTGAAAATCGACGTGGAATTGCCGAAATTGCGGGGATTTGATGGGGCCAAGACACGTATTGCACGTTGTGCGAAGCCGCATAAAACGCCCGAATTCCGCATCGGAAATAACGCGAAACAGAAGCGCGCGAAAGGAAAAGTGAGCGTAATCGCTATTGGCGTTAAGATGCGCGCTCGACACCGATGTCTCTCTGGCTCAATCAGGCTCAATCGCAGACTCCTCCTCGCGCCATGCCCCAATACCTCGACGCCGCTGCATTACTCAAACTCGCTCAACGCGCGGAACACGCCGACGCCCCCGTGTGCGGCTGCACAAAAACACCGCTCGATGGCTGGCAATCGCAGCCGCTTTCGCTCGACGAGCGGCAACTCGAACAGATCGGCACACTCATTCCGGAAGATGAGGCAGAACCGACTTTTTCCGAATATTTGCCGGAAAACCACGGTTACTGGTCCGACGAAGCGCCCATTGCCCCGCGTTACTTTCCCTATAACCGCTGTGGCGTGTGGAAATGCACGCAGTGCGGCCGGCTTTATCTGCGCTATACCGAAGGCGGTGGCTATTTCGTCGATCAGCGTATTCGCGCGTTAAAAGCGCGGCTAATCGAAGACGTGCCGCTTTAAAGCCGCTTCCCGTTATGCTGTGCGGCGTCGGGGACGCATCGCGCGCCCCGGCTCACTGCTCCACCATAAGGCCAGCGGACGGGCGCGCCGCTGTTTGCCGAAGGCATGGAGAAGGGCTATTAGCTCCGCAAACCTGATGGTGAGGTATGGCAGTGGTACGCGGGGCATTTTTGACGCTTGCAGGAGATGGGCGTCGATTGCTTCAAGACGGATTTCGGCGAGCGTATTCCTACCGACGTGATCTATCACGACGGTTCCGATCCGCAAAAGATGCACAACGACGACAGCTACCTTTATAACAAGGTGGTGTTCGACGTGCTGCGCGAAGTGCGCGGCGAAGGTGAGGCCGGGGTGTTCGCGCGATCCGGCACCGTCGGCAGCCAGCCATTGCCCGTGCGTTGGGGCGGCGATTGCAGCGCGACTTACGATCGAATCGATAGCTGAAACGCTGCGCGGCGGGCTGTCGCTCGACCTGAGCGGCTTCGGCTTCTGGAGCCACGACATCGGCGGGTTCGAGCATACGGCGCCCGCCGATGTCTACACGCGCTGGTGCGCGTTCGGGCTGCTGTCGAGCCATAGCCGTTTGAACGGCAGCAAGTCGTATCGCGTGCCAGGGTTGTTCGACAACGAAGCCGTGGAGGTCGTGCGCCCTTTCACCGAATGGAAGTCGCGTCTGATGCCGTCTCTGTTCGATGCCGCGCAACAGGCGGTCGAGCACGGCACGCCGATGCTGCGCGCGATGCTGCTGGAGTTTCCCGACGCCGCTGGACGCATCTCTTCACGAGTAAAACCGTTGCGGGCAGCAGGTGGCTGCGCGAGCGTCACGGCTCTTTGAGTCTGCCGGTGTACGTGCGGCCGAATACGCTGCTCGCGGTCGGGACTACGGATCAGCGCCCGGATGACAACTACGCGTCGCGCAGCGAACTGCATCTGTTCGAACTCGCCGATGGCGCGAGTGCGACGCTCAAGCTGCGCGATGCGGGCGGCCTGGCGAAGCAGGCGAGCGAGTCCGGCGTCGTCGTGCAGTTGCCCGCAGGCGACCGCGAGGCTGCGTTGTACGTGTAAGCCGAAGCGATGATCTGGCTGACGCGCGGAAACGCATGTCAGCCAGACAATTCGGCAGCGGCGTTATTTTCGATGCTATGAAATCCGCGTGGAATTTATTTCCCCGCAGCGTTCTTCACATCGCATTGCGCCGACACTTTCTCGCCGTCGCTGAAAGCAAAGGTCACCGGAATGCTGGTGCCAATTTTGAGTGGATGTTTCGCGTGCTCGAACATCACGTGATAGCCACCGGGCGCAAATTCGAGCGTGCCATTTGCAGGAACGGTGGCCTTGTCGACCATGATCATCTTCGAGGTACTGCCGCTGCTTTGCGTCTGATGCAGCATCGACATCCCAAACGCTTCCGTTGAAATGCCAACGAGATCGACCGGCTTGTCGCTCTTGTTCATGAGTTTGAAATAGCCGCCCGAAGGCACGTCGCCGGGCATGGAACGAATCCAGCAATCCGACACCATGACGGAGTCAGTCGCGGCCATTGCGGCGATTGGAGCGGCAAACAGGACGAACGTCGTTGCGAGCGAACGGAAAAGAGCGGACATGGTGAATCTCCAGTTTTGAGTGGATAAGGTTTTGGAAATACATTGCGATTAAGCGGGCTTCAGCAATTCGCCCAGATCGTGAACCCACGGCGTCGCACCCTGTGCGTCGCGTGCATACAGACGCAATTTGCCGTCGGCGTCGAAAACAAAACTGGCTGCCGTGTGATTCATGGTGTAGTTGTCCGCGTTCGTACCGGGGACTTTTTCGAAGACCAGCTTGAAGTCCTCGGCCAGCGTTCTGAGTTGCGCATCGTCTGCGGGACGCAGTGCGCGAAACGATGGATTGAAGGCCGCCGCATATTGTGCGAGCACGGAAGGCGTGTCGCGTTGCGGGTCGAGCGTCACGAACAGCACCTGAATGCGCGCGGCTTTTTCGGGGCCGAGTTGCTGCATCGCCTGCGAGAGTTCGGCCAGCGTGGTCGGGCAGACATCGGGGCAATGCGTGTAGCCGAAAACCATCACGACGATCTTGCCGTGGTAATCCGCAAGCGTGCGGGTTTGTCCGTTGGTATCCGGCAAGGAAAACTGGCCTGAAAACTGCGTATTGCCCGTAATGTCCAGATTCTGGAAGGACAGTACGGGCTGCTGATTGCACCCGCTGAGCGCGAGCGCACCGCAAAGCGTCAGGACGGCGCAAGCCGTCACGGCGGCGCGTCGCCATGGGGCGGACGCCGCGGTTAAAAGCGGTTTTTGCATGATGCGTTATCGAAAGCGTTTGCGCGACGACGGCGCGCGGACGAGCGCAGGCGCAGGCCCGGGCCTGGCGTGTCGATCGTGCGAATAAGGACGTGAAGCGGGGGACGTGAAGCGCGCGGCGACGCTTCAGTGCGCAGACGGCGGGGCGCGCGGATAACCCGCAAAGTAGGGAAGCGTCGGGAAGTCGGCCCGCAATGCGGGCATGACGACAACAGCCGCAAAAAGCGGCAGCCATTGCGCAACGGATGGCGCAAGAGGCGGCGGCGCCGAGGGCGTGGCGAGCAGATTGCAATAGCCACAGGCCGCGAGCGGATCGTCCGCTACAGCGGCATGGCTATGGATCGGCGGCCCGGCGGAGCAGAGCGCCGCGTCGGGCGACGCCGCGCGCGCCGAAGCACGCATTTGACTGACGAGCGGCGCGAACACAATCAGGCACATGGCGAGCAAGGCTAGCCATGTGCCGAGTTGTTTTCGAGTGCGTGCGAGTGCAGTCATGCGCGCATGGTAGCTCACTCTCTCGACATTGCGGTAGCGAATGTGCACTCGGACCAGGCTCAGTCCGCGTGTGAGACGGAATGTCGCGTCGATGAACCGGGTGGTCGCTGAAGCACGTTTTTCGCCGCATGGAGCAGCGGGGCAGCGGCGGTGCAGCAGCAGCACCGAATCGCGAAAGCCCGTTCACGCCGCTCTGTTTATCCCTTAGGAATTTGAAAGCCGGATAGAATGCGCGCCATGAGTGCCTTTCGCCGATTCCTGCTGCGAGGCGGCATGGCGAATCGGGCATGGTTCCTGATTGCTGTGGCTGTCCTCCTTGTACGCGCGCTGCTGCCGGGCGCCGTCATGCTGGATCCGGCATCCGTGGCGCAGGGCGATTTTGCACTCGTGATGTGTTCCGGGCACGGTCCGATGTTCGCGGGTGATTCCGGCGCGGCAGTGAAGATGTCCGATGTCATGCCCGGCATGGACATGACGCACATGGCGGGCATGATGCACGGCGACATGGACATGTCCGGCATGGCGGGTTCGCCCGCACACGATCACGGCGCCATGACCGGCGACGACGGGCTTTGTCCGTTCAGCGCCGCGCTGGTCGTCGCGTGCGTGGGCATCGCGCTCGCGATTGCTCTGTTCACGCTGACCCGTGTGACGCAGTCGTGGCGTGCTGTATCGACGCGCCCGCTGGTGCGCCTGTCACTTCATTTCCGGCCCCTTTCGCGGGCGCCGCCGCTTTTCAGCTAAATGCCGTCTCCCTGCTGCGCGTCGCGATGGCGCCGCGCATGCACGACCATTTCTTTTAGCTGAATCGACAACATGAAGACCCAACAACGACCGCCGCGCGCGGGCGTCGTCGGCACGCGCGCGTCCGGAACGCACCGCGCCGAACCGCATCTTTTTACATTGCGTGCACGTCCTGAAGCCGCACCTGTCCGTGCGGTGCTGGCCGTGCTGATGACGGCACTCGCGGTGATACCTGAAGCACGCGCGGCAGAACCGGAATCGGCCCCGCCCACTTCGAGCGATAGCAGCGCCGCGGACCCGGTCATGGCGCCGATATCGGTGGTGGGCACGCGCGGTTCGCCTTATATCGCGCCCACGTCGAGCAGCACGACGAGAACCGACACGCCCATCAAGGACTACGCTGCATCCATTCAGGTCGTGCCGTCCGAGGTTCTGCAGGACCGTGGCGTGACGAGCATCGATCAGGTCGCCGATACCGTAAGCGGTGTACACGCCGAAGCAAGTTACGGCGGCAACGGCGCGACGTTCTTCAATATTCGCGGATTCAGCGAGAGCAATGGCTTGCGCGATGGCTTCCGCAACTATGGCTATTACGCGTTTCGCGATGTGCAGAATATCGACGACGTGGAGATATTCAAGGGCCCGGCGGGTGCGCTTTATGGCGGCATCGGCGCAGTAGGCGGCTATATCAACACCGTCTCGAAGCGACCCGAGCAGGAGAATTTCGGCGAAGTCAGCGCGACGGCGGGAAGCTACGGCCTCGCGCGCACGACGGTGGATGTGAACCGCGTGCTGAACGACGACCTGAGCATCCGGCTCAATGCGTCTGCCGAAACGAACTCGACGTTTCAGGACAACGGCGGCTACAAGTCATGGTCTATTGCACCGGCCATCACCTGGAATAACCATCACGGCACGTCCGTGACGTTGCTGAGCGAATTCAATCATCTGAATCGCGACGGATTCGACTTCGGCGTGCCGGCGGTCGACAATTATCAGGCGCTTTCGCGCAGCCGCTATTACGGACTTCGCAGCGGCGTCTATCCGGGCGTCGATGGCGACTACGGCCGTAACGACACCTGGTCCGAAACGCTGTTGTTCGAGCACGAACTTTCGCAGAACTGGAAACTGCGCCTCGCCGGGCAGTACGCGTACGCGCGCCAGCACTCAACGCAGTCGTTCCCCGACAGCACGACCGCCACGGACAATCTGCTCGAATACGCCGTCTACAGCGGCGCGAATGAATTCTCGCGTCAGTATTCCGCCCGTGCCGAACTGGTCGGCGACTTCTTCACCGGCCGCCTGAAACATTCGTTACTGGCCGGTGTGGATTACGGGTATCTGGAAGTCGGCAGCGGCGGCTCGCAAGTTTCCACCATGAACGTGGATCTCTTCAACCCGAGCTATACATCTGGATTGACCGCGGGGGACGCATTGCCCGGACATCAAGGGCGCGGCGCGGATTACGGCGTCTATGTGCAGGATCTGATCGATCTGACTCGACAGATCAAGCTTCAGGTCGGATTGCGCGCGGACCGTTTCATCAATAGTGCCGACGAAGCAGGCGAGCCGACCGGGCGAGGTCAGCAGACGGCTTTCTCGCCGCGCGTCGGCCTGGTCTGGCAGCCCACGCGCAGCACGTCGTTTTTCACCGACTGGAGCCGTAGTTACGCACCGAATGTCGGTCACAGCGGCAGCAACGTCACGTATGCGGCGGAGGTCGCGGAACAATTCGAAATCGGCGTGAAGCAGGAACTGATTAAAGATCGCCTGAATGCAAATCTGGCGGTTTTCAATATCAACCGGAATCACATTCTCACGACCGATCCCACCAATCCATTGCTGGAAGTGCTCACCGGCAAGCAGCGCAGTCAGGGTGTGGAGCTGGACATCACCGGCAACATCACGCCGCGATGGAAGGCCATCGTGACCTATGCCTATACGCTCGCGAAGGTCACGAGCGACACGACATATCCGGTGGGCGACATTCTGAGCAATGTTCCGCGCAACAGTGCGAGCCTCTGGACCGTCTACGATCTGGAGTCCGTTCCGGGCTTGCGGATTGGCGCGGGTGTTTATTATGTCGGGCCACGCGAGGCGACGCTGCCCAACACGTTCAAACTCGCGGGTTACGTGCGTACCGATGCGATGGCTTCTTATCGGCAAGGGCATTGGAAGACGCAGTTGAATATCTTCAATCTGTTCAATCGCAAGTACTACACCGGCGGCTCGGCGGCGACGTTCGATTACACGCTGACGCCAAGCCCGCCTTTATCGGCGCAGGTAACGGTTTCGTACGATTTTTAAATGTCGACCGGTCGCGAGCGCAGTTTTAATGGCGCTTCTGAGCGGTTCATTTTCAATGAAACAACGCAAAACGAAAACACGACGCAAACGGCGTGCCGTGCTCTTTTCTTAAGCCCTGCCAACGACGCGTTGGACGCCGCCACTCGATTTAGAACCCGGGCACCGAAAATGCATTGGGGTCGCGAAAGAGCCATCGGCTCTCTGCTCATCATGCCAAGGAGTGGACAATGATCGGCGTCGTGATACCTGCACACAACGAGGCGAGCTGGCTCGGGCGATGCCTGTTCGCCGCTGCCCTGGCCGCGCGGCATGTCGAGCTGATGGGCGAATCTGTCTGCATCGTCGTCGTGCTCGACAGTTGTACCGACGACTCGGCCTGCGTCACTCAGGCATTCGGGGCAACCGCGCTGACGGTGCAGGCGCGCAACGTGGGCATCGCGCGCGCGACGGGCGCAAGTCATCTGATCGCGCTGGGCGCACGCTGGCTGGCGATGACGGACGCCGACACATGCGTCGCGCCCGACTGGATCGTGGCCCAGCTCGCACTGCGTGCCGATGTCGTTTGCGGAGCGGTCGAAGTCGACGACTGGGGCGCGCATCCACCGTGTGTACGCGAAACGTGGTCGACCCATTACCGAAGCGTCGACGGACATCGCCACGTGCATGGGGCCAACCTCGGCGTGTGCGCGAAGGCGTATCAACGCGCAGGCGGGTTTCCTCCGCTCGCGTGTGGCGAGGATGTGGCGCTCGTGGAGCGGCTGACGGCGAACGGCGCGAGAATCGCCTGGAGCGTTGCGCCGCGCGTGACGACGAGCGCGCGCACCGATTTCCGGATTCGCGGCGGTTTTGGCGATACCTTGTCGTCATGGTCGAGCGGGGTTGCGTGTGCGCCCGCAGGCGTTACGTTGAACGAGACGCTTCAGGGCAGGGAGCACCATGAATAGCGGCGTCGGATCGCTCTTTGTCGTGTCGCCCCATCTGGACGATGCGGTGTTTGGATGCGCCACGCTGCTGGCTTCGCCACCCGGCGCCACGGTCTGCACTGTATTCGCCGGTACGCCACGGGCGCCGCAGATTCAACCGTGGGATGCAGCGGCGGGCTTCAGCGATTCGTCCGCGGCGATGCGCGCCCGCACGCGAGAGGACGCACGCGCGCTCGCGCGTCTGGGCGCGCGGGCGATCCGGCTGCCATTTCTCGACGGCCAGTACGGCGAACTGCCTTCCGTTCGCACTGTGGCGAGGGCTTTGCTCGCTTGCTTTGAGCCGCTCGATCGATCCAGTCTTGTCGTTCCACTCGGGCTGAGGCACCCCGATCACCTGCGCGTGGCCGATGCATGGCTCGCGTTGCTGCGCACGCGGGCCGTGCAGTCGTGCATCGTCTACGAAGATGCGATTCATCGTACGGTGCCGGGCATCACGGCGGCACGCCTCGACCAACTGTCAGCCGCCGGACTGCGCGTTACCGCGTTCGATGCTTCGTGGACTCCGCAGCGCGAAAGCACGCGTGCGCTGCGCTTGAAGCAGCTCGCGGTGCGGGATTACGGCAGTCAGCTTCAGGCCTTTGGCGAGGACATTCCCGCCGATCTGTCCGAACCGGAACATTTCTGGCGCGTGGAGTGGCCCAGATATCAGGGCGCGTCGTTTTCGCCGCGCGAGCGCGACATCAGCGATGCTCTTTCGGCGACGCTGAGTTGATCGGCGCACCAGACGTCGAGTGTGAAATCCGCATCGTCGACGTGCACGGCATGCTGTAACGAAGCGGCGTGCGCGGACTCGCGAAACAGGCTGTGAACCGCGTTGCCGGTTATGAGAAAGTCGTCGGCGTGGTGTCGCCAGTGGCAGCACAGCAGTGCGCCGTCAGCATCGAGCGATGAACACGCGAGGCGCGCGAGGGCGCGGCAACGCGCTTCGTCGAGATAGTAGGCAAACTCGCTGATGACGATCAGGTCGAAGCGGCCTGCGGGCCAGTCCTGCGGCATGGCGCGCGTTTCCACCTGGGCGGCGGGCCAATCGTCCAGCCGCTGTCGTGTGAGCGAGACGGCGCGCGGAGCGAAGTCAGCGCACAGCAATTCGTCGCAGCGATCGGCTAGCAGCGCGGAGAGTTCGCCGGTCGCACAGGCGGGTTCGAAACCGCGTCGGTATTTTGCTCGCGGGAGCGCCGCCACCATCAACGCCCGCTTACGCGCCTCGTACCAACTGGTGCGATAGCGCCACGGATCGGAATCGAGCTGGAATGCTGCGTCAAATCGTGCGGCAGCCTCGTCACGCCGGGTCTGCATTTGCGCTCCTGTCGCGTTTATAGCTGCCAGTCCTCGCCGATCTCGGCGAGCGCGCCGCCAAGCGACGCGAGGTCGCGCTCGGCGTGACTCTGGCGCATGAACACGGAAAGGTCGGACGTCATGTGCGCGAACCACGCGTCCTGGCAGAGCGGCCCGGCGCCCAGGCCACGCGCGGCTGCACGCAGGACGGCATCGCAGGCCTGTTCGACGGCGGCGCGAACCCGTAATGCAGCGGCGGATCCAAAAGCGTGGGGGTCCGCGTCAATGCATTGCGCTGATTCACGCAGCAATGCGCGCGCGGAGGCGAGTGCCGCATCGGCCGCGCCCAGATGGGCGTGCAGATGCGGATCTTTGCGTCGCGCGGCGGCTTCGCGCAAGCGTCCCGCGAGCGCTGCCGCGGCGCCGTACCAGCAGGCGGCGATACCTGCGCCGCCGTGCCAGAAACCGGGCCGTTCGAGGTACGCGCGGGGCGGACCGATGAGGATCGCGTCCGCGCCCTCCATATCGATCTCGACGCTTTGCGTGACCTGCATCCCGACCGCGTTCCAACCGCGCGTGCTGACCTGTACATCCGGCTGCTTGACGCGCAGCGCGGCGAGCCAGTCTTGCTGATCATCGTCGACACAGGTCACGAGCGCGAACGTGACGAAGGCCGCGCCGGAGCACCATGGCTTCGTACCCGAGAGCCGGACTCGCTGCCCCTCTTGCCACGTAACACGCAGATCGTTGTGCGGCGCCCGCGCGGCCCACACGGCCCAGAGGGCAGGGCCCGCCTCTGCGGATTGCGGCCGATCTCCGCCGAGTTCAGTCAGGATGGCGATGGCGTCGGCGTGTGCTTCGAAGATCTTCACCAGCGGCAGGTCATGCGCGGCGATTGCCGCGAGCGAGCGCCAGCGCGCCAGCGTATTGCCGCCGCCGGGCGGAGGCAACGCCGGGCAGGCCTCGACAAGTCGATAGGCAGCCGAGGGAAGACTGACGGCATCGAGTGGCAATTTGAAGCCGTCCAGGGCGTCGTCGATTTCCGCTTGTGCAGCGCACTCGGTCGCATCGGTCGCATGCCGGACGTGGGTTCCCTGCATTCGCGCCTCCAGAGCGTTCGCGAGCCGATTGGCGTGGCGCTTCGTGGCATCGTGCACGCCCCGTGCAATTGTCTGCACAATCACGCTGGACGGAACGTGCGCGGCGAAGATGCGCTTGCGGTTCGCGTTGATAACGCCTTCAGCGAATTTCATTCCCGACCGGAGCGCCGTCTCGAACCGTCAGGCGCAAGCGCCTATCGCCCCGCAGCGACGACTGCGCCACGAAGCTTGAAAAATGCCACGAGGTCTCGCAGCGAACTCGACTGTTGCGCCATCGAATGGGCCGCCGCGCTCGCTTCCTCGACCAGCGCCGCGTTCTGTTGCGTCACCTGATCCATCTGCGCAACAGCGACATTGACCTGCTCGATGCCCGTATGCTGCTCCGACGATGCCGCCGAGATTTCCGCCATCAGATCCGCGACCTGCCTGACCGAATGCACCACGTCGTCCATCGTCTGGCCGGCTTCCTCCACCAGTTGCGAGCCGGTACGAACGTTCTCTGCGGAAGCGTCGATGAGCTCCTTGATTTCCCGCGCAGCCGTTGCGCTTCGTTGCGCCAGCGTGCGCACTTCGCCCGCGACCACCGCAAAGCCTCGCCCCTGTTCTCCGGCGCGTGCGGCCTCGACAGCCGCATTCAGCGCGAGAATATTCGTCTGAAATGCAATGCCTTCGATGACGTCGATGATGTCCGCCATTTTTGCGGAACTCGTGCTGATGTCCTTCATGGTGCCGACCACGCGGCTCACGACGGCGCCGCCGCGCGCCGCCACCTCCGACGCACTGGCCGCAAGCGTGTTGCCGCGGCGTGCATTCTCGGTGTTCTGCTTCACGGTGGACGTCAGTTGTTCCATGCTGGCCGCCGTTTCCTGCAACGAGGCCGCTTGCTCCTCGGTGCGCTGGCTCAGGTCCGTGTTGCCGGCCGCAATCTCGGCGGAGGCAGAGGCCACGCTCTCGCTGCCGTTTCGCACGCGGCCGACGAGGTCGCCGAGGCCCTCGTTCATCGTGTGCAGCGCGCGCAGCAACCGGCCGGTTTCGTCGTCTCCGTCGACGACGATCACCGACGTGAGATCGCCCTGAGCGACCGTGCTCGCAACTTCGAGCGAACGGCGTAGCGGCACCACGATAGAGCGTGTGATCAGCACGGCGGCGATGACGCTGAGTGCGATTGCACCAGCGATCAATGCCGCGGTGAGAACGAGCGTCGTGCGATAACGGGAAGCCGCTGTGGCGGCGGCATGATCCGCACCCTGTCGGTTGAGCGTGACATCGCGCGTGACGATATCCGCAGCGGCCATGAAGCGTGGAGACGAATCGCCGCTCGCCAGCTTTCTTGCCGCTTCCAGTTGGTCGCCGCCACCCTGCGCTAACGCGTTGAGCCGGGTGTCGATGTCCAGATACGAGGACCAGGCGCCTTTAAAGTCGTTAAGCAATTGCACTTGTTCCGGCGACGAAACGACACGCTCATACTTGCCGAGCGCACTGTTTAGCGATGCAAGCGCGTCGTTTCGCCTCTGCGCGAATAATGCCTGGGTGTTCGCGTCCGACGCCATTGCCACGACCAGCGACGCGCGCCGGGCGTCATTCATGTATGCCCGGATTTCGCCCAGCGCCTGCACGCCGGGTAGCCACTGGTTTGCCAGTTCATCGGTTCCACGATAGATGCGCGACACTTGCAGCAGCGCGAGGCCGCCGATGAGACACAACGAAAAAATGGCGATTCCAAAGCCGATACTCAATTTGCCGGCGATACCGATGTTTCTCAGTCGCATTTCAGATTCTGTAGCGGTGATAATGCGCAGCAGCCTGCGCGCCTCGAAGATCTCAACGATGGCTACGCAAACCAGCGTGGGCAAGCGTAGCCGTCAACTCCGCACATTGCCCCGGTCTCAGGATTTTTCGTTTCCCGGTTTCAATGCCTGCGCCGCCGCGGTCTCCGGTTCGTCTTTCGTATGCACACCGGTGGCCCAATGCGCGCGAGGGACTTCGACGGCATAAACACTGATCGCCCCGTATGGCGCACCTAAGGTCTGATGCACTGCCTCCGCTACTGCTTTGATGCACGATTTGATGAGGTCGTCACTACGGCCCTCTAGAAGAGAGATTTGAACAAGCGGCATTGTTTTCTCCTGTTTAACAGGGGAAATCATGCTGCGACGCTTAATCGACGGTCCAATACCGTTTTAGTTAATCATCCATATCAAGCCGGCATCGAGAAAAAGGCCGCGGGTGAAATGCACATTCACCCGTGTAAATTGGAGAATTGAATTTTATTGGTAAATATCAATGACTTTGGCTCCTCGCCACTTAACCGCCCCGATTGTCGCGAATCACTTTTTCCGCCGCCGCTTGCGCTTCGCTCGCCATGCCGTCATGAACGCGCGTCGCCAGTGCGGCGAGCGGCGTCTCCGAATCGAGCAGATGCCCGTCGCGCTCGTGCGTATCCACGCGCACGCGCATCGACAATCCAATCCGCAGCGGATGCGCGGCCAGATCGCCGGGATCGATCGAAATCACCACGGGCACACGCTGCACGACCTTGATCCAGTTTCCGGCCGCATTTTGCGGCGGCAGCATCGAAAACGCACTGCCGGTCCCCGCGGAAAATCCTTCTACGCGTCCGCGATAATTGACCTTCGATCCGTAGATATCTGAATTGATCGTCACCGGCTGGCCGACCCGCATATTGCGAATTTGCCCCTCCTTGAAATTCGCTTCGATCCACAAGCCGTGCAATTGCACGATCGACATCAGCGTGAGACCCGGTCCGACCTGCTGGCCGATTTGTACGGTGCGCTGTCCCACCACGCCATCGATTGGCGCGACGATGGTGGTGCGTTTGAGATTGCGCCACGCCAGCTTGAATTGCGCGACGGCCTGAATCACGCCCGGATTGTCCTCGACGGCGAGGCGGCTGCCGAGCGCACGCGCTGCGTCCAGTTGAGCCTGCGCCGCGCCGAGCTGCGCCTGGGCGCCCGTCACGGCGGCTCGCGCACGCGCCAGTTCCTCGGGCGAGACGACTTCGACCGACGCGTGATCGCGCGCGGCCAACGCGCGTTGTGCGAGATCGAGATCGGCTTGACGCGCCTTCACCGCTTCGGCGTACATCGTCGCGGAATAGCGCGCGTTGGCGGTTTGCCGCACGGCTTGCGCGAGTTGTGCCTTCGCTTGCGCATACGCGACCGAGGCTTCAGCATCGTCGAGTTGCACGAGCGGCTGTCCCGCGCGCACGCGTTGCGTATCGGCGGCGGCGACGTCGATCACCGTGCCGGCCGTTTGCGCGGCGATCTGCACGACATTGCCGGCGACGTAGGCGTCGTCGGTGTCTTCGCGAAAGCGCACGGCCATGAACCAGTACGTTGCCGCAGCGAGCGCGGTGACGGCGACGACCGCGCCGAAGATCGCGAAGCGTCGCCGCCGTGTCGCGCGCTTACGTGCGAGCAGGGCGGCGTTTGCGGCGAGCGTGGCCGGATCGGGATGGAGGTTGGTGTGGTCGTGGTGCATTAGTCGACGCGCGCGCTGGTGAGTCGTTCGTTGGATCGATCCGTGAGCCGATCGTGGGAGGGGAAGACGACATCGAAATGCGAGATCGCGGGTCCGGGCAGCGTGCGTTCGTCGAAGCCGCCGCCGAGCGCGCCGATCAGCGCAATGCGCAGCGTGCGCTGCTGCGATTGCAGGTCGATCAGTTGGGCGCGCTCGTCATAGAGCGTGAGCCTGGCCGTATTCACGTCCTTTTGCATCAGCAGACCGCGCCGGTGCCGCTCTTCGGCGATCGAGACGTAGCGTTGCGCGGCGTCGGCGGCGTCGCGCTCGCCGCTCACGAGGCGATCCACGGTCGAGAGCGAAACGAGCGTGCGCGCGACATCGCCCAGCGCCGTATCGACGGTCTTGTTGTAGAGCCCGATGGCGACGTCGGCATTGGCCGCGTCGCCCGAGAGCTTCGCCTTGAGGCGGCCGCGATCGAAAATCGGCAGCGATACCGCCGGGCCGACGGATCCCGCGAGCGCCTGGCGCGAGAACATCGCGCCAGGTGTCAGCGCGAGCAGGCCCGCGAAGCCAACGAGGTTCACGTCGGGATAAAACTCGGCGCGCGTGCCGTCGATCGCGGCGTAGGCCGCTTCGACGCGCAGCCGGGCCGCGACGATATCGGGGCGACGTCCGAGCAGATCGGCGGACAGGCGTGCGGGCAGCGGCTGGTCGGCGAGACGGGAGAGGCTCGCGGGACGCGGCCTGGCGAGCGCGAGGCCGCGCTCGGGGCCGCCGCCGGAGAGCACGCCCAGTTGCAGTTGCGCGAGGCGGATACGCTCGTCGGCGAGTTCGATCTGCGCGATGAGCTTGTTGCGGCGCACGGCGGCATCGTCGGCGTCGTAGCCGTTATCGATGCCGCGCGCCGCGCGCTCGCGCAGCACCGCGGTGATCTGGTCGCTCGCGTCGCGTTTCTCGATCCAGAGGTCGCGCAGCGCGTAGGCCTGGTCAAGATCGCAATAGAGCGTGACGATGGCGAGGGCAAGGGTGAGGCGGGCCTGTTCCGCGTCGACGCGTGCCGCATCGCGCAGTGATAGCAGCCCGCGCGTGGCCGCCGCATTGCGTCCCCAGAGATCGAGTTGATAATCCAGCGCGACGAAAATTGAAGAGGGCGATTGAACAGGATTACCAAATAATTGTACGGGGATGTCGTAGCCGTTTGCGGAAACATTGGCGACGCCGTTTGATTGCGGCATGCGCGCCTTGTTGACGGTCGCGCCCGCCGTGGCCGTGAGTCCCGTCAACGACGAAAACTGCTGCAACTGCGATTGCGCGACGCCAATACGGGCCTTCGCGATTTGCAGATCGGGATTGTGCGCATAGGCTTCGGTCACGAGCTGGTCGAGCTGCGCATCGCCGAACTGGCGCACCCAGTCGGGCGCGGGCCACGCGGCGGCGCTGTTCGATTTCGGCGTATCGGACAGCGTGCGCGAGAGTGCATTCGCATCGGGCGTGTGCGGTTGCAAGGCTGGCGTGATTGTCGGCACACAGGCGCACGCGAGCAGCGTGGCGGTACCGAGCGCAAGCAGGCGCGTGATCGTGTGTGTCTTCATCCGCGACGCTCCTGCACGGTGGGGCGTGCGGTCCAGCGTGGATGCGAGATATCGAGCGGCCCGAGCTTTCCTGCGAGACCGTCGATCAGACCATAGAGAATGGCCTTGAGCTTGGCGCGTTTGTCCTGCTCGCCGAGCAGGACTTGCACGATTTGCCCAAGCGTGAGCAGATTCGGCACCCACGCAACCGGAAAGCGCGGGCCATATTGAAGGGCAATCTCCATCGCGTTGCGGGCGCTGTAGTAACCGCGCATCCACGGGTGATTCATGGTCGGGATATTGAGCGGGCCGATGCGTCTGCGCGCCTTGTTGCCGATGCGATGACGCAGCACGAGCGCGGGCACGAGATAGAGCGGCACGTTGTGCGCGAGCGCGCGAAAACAATACTCCGTATCGACGTGATCGATAAACAGCGCTTCGTCGAAACGGCCGAGTGCTGTATAAGCTTCGCGCGACACCAGGCTGCCCGACGAAATCAGAAACGCACAGCGGACCGGTTGCAGGTCGGCCGTTTCGCCGATGTCGAGTTCGATGCGCCGCACGCCGATGCCGTTGGTCGCGAGCGCGGGGAGAAAGCGCCCGTCGTTTTCATCGAAGATGCGCGGCCCTGCAATGAAAGGCCGTCCAATCTGATGTTTTGCGAATGCGTGCATCGCCGGAAAATAGGCATCGGGCACCACGGAATCCTGATCGAACAGCGCGACGGCATCGAGCTTGTCTTCGAGCGAAAACAGATGCGCGAGGCCCACATTATACGCGCCCGCAATGCCGCCGCGATTGCCGTTCTGAATCAGCGTATAGCCGTCGCGTTGCGCTGCGTCGCGAGCGGCGTTGTTCGCGGCGTCCTTATAAGGCGTGTTGTCGACGACTACGAGTGCGTCGCACGCGTCGCGCAACGCGGCCAGCCGCGCGAGCTGTTCGCCGCTCGGGTGGTAGAGAATGACAAGTGCGCCTGATCGCATCGCGTGGTTCCTCTTTTTATCGTTCTGGTGTCAGTGCCCGAGGGTCATGGCGGCGCCCCGTTTGGGGCGCGTGAACCACATCATCGTGGCGAGCACGAGGCAGGTTGCGGACGCCATGAAGAACATGTCGCTCGTCGCCATCATGTAGGCCTGCTGCAGGGTCACCTGATGCAGTGCGCCGGCTTCGCGTGCGCCGCTGATACCCATCGCATGCAGCGTGGCGACGTAGTGTTGCGTGCCGCCCGATTCCTTCGTCACCGATTGCGCGAGGGTCGCATAGTGGAACGTCGCGCGGTGGTCCCAGAGCGTCACGCTCATCGCCGTGCCGAATGCGGCGGCGAGCGTCCGCAGAAAATTAGACAGGCTCGATGCGGCGGCAAGTTGATGATCGGGCACGCGAGAAAGCGTTGCCGCCGTCAGCGGGATAAAGAAGCAGGGCAGGCCGATGCCCTGAATCAGGCCGGGCGTGACGATCTGCGTGAACGACATGGTCAGTGTGAAATGCGTGTCCCACCAGAGCACGGCGGCGAACACGAGAAAGCCGAAGGTCGTGAGCACGCGCGCGTCGAAACGATGTGCATAGAGACCCACGAGAATCGAGAACACCAGCGCGAGCATGCCGAGCGGTGCGGTCGCGAGGCCGGCGTGAAAGGCGTCGTAGCCCATCACCGCCTGAAGCCAGAGTGGGAACACCACGCCCACAATCGAAAAGCTCGCCATGCCGAGCGAAATGATGAGCACGCAGAACGAGAAGGTGCGATCGCGGAACAGGCTCAGGTCGATGACAGGCTGTGCTTCGCCTGCTTCCCAGAGTAGCAGCGAGACCAGCGCGAGTGTGGCGACGATGGCGAGCGTGACGATCAGTGTCGAGTCGAACCAGCCCGCGTCGTGGCCCAGATCGAGCATCGCCTGCAATGCGCCCACGCCGACCACCAGCAGTGCGATGCCGATAAAATCCACTGGAACGCGTTCGCCGCGTTTCGCGTCTTTTCTCAACAGGGTTGCGCAGACAACGAAAGAGAACAGGCCGATGGGCAGGTTGATGAGGAAGATCCATTCCCACGACAACGTGTCGATCAGGTAGCCGCCGACCACGGGGCCGAAGATCGGCGCGAGCAACACCGTCATGCCCCAGAGCGCAAGCGCGAGCGTGCGTTTCGCGGGTGGGAACGTGCGCAGGAGGATCGTTTGCGAAAGCGGCACCATCGGCCCGGAACAGAGTCCTTGCAGCGCGCGGCAGGCGACCAGTACATGCAGGTCGGCGGCGAGCGCGCACATCAGCGAGGTGAGCGTGAAAAGCAGCACCGCGCCGATGAAAAGGCGTGTTTCGCCGAGCCGTCGCGCGAGCCAGCCCGTGAGCGGAACGGCAATCGCCGCGGCGACGGAATATGAACTGATGACCCACGTGCCCTGGCTGTTGGCCACGCCGAGGCTGCCGGAGATCGCGGGCACGGCGACGTTCGTCACCGTCGAATCGAGCACTTCGATGAAGGTCGCGAGCGACAGTGCGAACGTCAAAAGCGCGAGACGAACGCCGCCGCGTGCGTGCGCGGCGCTCGCGTCGGGGATCGTGAAGGGCGAGGCCGTGCTCATGCGCCCGCCACTTTGAGCAGGGGCGCGCGTGCCATCTCCTGCGCGGCGTGCGATGTGGCTTGCGGCACGAAGCGCTCGATAAAACGCGCGGCGTCGACGCAACCGTCGGGCGAGGTCGCGAGCTTGTTGCGTATCTGTGCGCAACGCGTGGCGATGCGTGGGTCGTGCAGGACCCGGGCGAGCGCACGGGCCAATGCGGCTTCCTTGATCGGTGCGTCGAGGCGCAGGCCGCAACCGGCGTCGGCGACACGTTGCGCGTTGTCGAACTGATCGTGCGCGAACGGCGTGACGAGTTGCGCGATACCGGCTTCAAACGCCAGCGATGCGGTGCCGATGCCGCCGTGATGCACGAGCGCGCGGCAACGCGGCAACAGCGCGCGCAGCGGCACGTAGCGGCGTTGCAGCAGGCGTTGGCGTGGCATATCGCGGCCGCGTTGCGCGTCGTCGAGTGTGAAGTCCGAGCCCAGCAGCAGGCCGCGTGTGCCGGTCGCACGCAATGCGTGCAGCACGGCGCGCGCATAGTGCTGGCCGTCGACGAGCGTCGACCCCGCCGTGAACACTACCGGCGGTTCGCCCGCGCTCAGGAACGCGTCGAGTTCCGCGTCGGGTGCGCCGTCGTCGAGATCGTTGAAGAGCGGAAAGCCGCATTGCCTGTGCTGCGCGGGCCAGTCCGGCTGCGGCGGGGCGAACCAGTCGGGGAAGAGGCAGAGCACGCCGTCGGTCGAATGGAGCCAGCGGCCCAGAATGCGTTTCGCGGGCGGCAGTGCGAGCGTCGCGCGCAATGCGTTCAGATTCGGCCCGCACACGGCGTCGAGCAGGGCGCGCTCGATCAGCGTCATCAACGCGGCTTTGAACGCCAACGGCAGGCCGCGCGGAATCGTGAGACGCTTGTGCGCCGGTGGCGCATGCGCGGAGAGCAGTGTCGACGGCGAGACCTGAATGGACACGTAAGGCGTGCCGTGCCGCTCCTGGAGCAGGCGCGCGGAGAACGCCCACAGCGTGCCGACGAGAACCGTGTCCGGGCCGCGCAGCGCGTCAAGGGTGGCGTAATGCGGTTGCAGCACGGGTGCGATCAAAGCCCACAACGTCTTGAACGACGTGCGCGGATGCCAGAGCGCAGGGTTCGCGAGCGCGGCTGCATAGTCTTCGGCAAGACCGATGGCGACGAACGTGAAACCCTCGCGGCGCGCGGCCGCTTCGAATGGCGGATGCGAACAGAAAACCACGCGATGACCGCGCGCGGCGAGCGCCCGCCCGACGCCGAGCAGCGGGTGCACATCGCCAGCCGAACCTATCGCCGTGATGATGATTTGTGCCATCGGGCCGCCGTGCGTGTCAGTCGTTTATATGGTGTTCGCGACATCAATAGATGCCGGGGATCAACGCCGCGACTTCGCGGCGGTAGCGCGCGTAGGCGTCGCCGAAATGCCCCGTGAGCCAGCTTTCTTCGATGCGCACCTTGAAGGCCAGCGACGCGAAGATCAGCACGACCCCAGCCACGCCGCGCCAGGTCTCGCCGATCAAGGCCGAACCGGCCAGCGCGATCAGGCATCCGGTATAGATAGGATGCCGAACGAGTGCATAAGGACCGGTGCGGATCAACTCATGGCCTTCCTTGAGCGTCACCGAGACGCTCCAGTTCGTTCCCAGATGCACGCGTGCCCACACCGAAAACAGCAGGCCGGCAACGAGGACCGCGAAGCCGCCGAACTGCATTGCACCCAGGCGCGTCGGATCTGGCGAGAGTGCGTTCAATGTCGGGTCGGGCAGGATGAGGAGCGCGCCACCTGCGATCAATGGCAGCGACTGCCAGGTGCGCGCGCTGCGCGCTTCGCGGCGAGCGGTGGTCTTGACGGCCTGCGCTGTCGCGATCCAGTAAGCCAGCCACGCGAGCCACGGCACGACAATGGCGATGCTTTGAGCGATATTCATGAAGAGATCTCGACGATGGAGAGGGAATGCGTGCGCGCGCGATTCGCGCATCTCACGACAGCGCGGGCACCTGGAACGGCAGACGCTGCGGCGTGCTCGAATTCGGTATCACGGCAAGCGACGCGTAGGTCTCGCGCTCGCCGCAGAAGAAGTCGCACAGCACGTTGCGCATCTGCTCCTGTTGCGTGCGCCCTTCGAGATCGAGGAAGTGTCCGGCACCATGAATCGTCGCGAACTCCGCGTGCCGCACGTAATCGCCCAGACGGCGCACGTCGGCGGCGGTGGTGTATTCGTCGAGATCGCCGTTGACGAATTTCACGTCGCAATCGATGCGGCGGAATTCGTCCAGATATCGCTCCGGCTTCATGGCAAGAATCTGGTCGACGTGAAACGCGACCTGATCCTGTTCGTCGCGCGGCAGACGCGTCAGGTAGCGATAGTTGTAGAGCTTCATGATGCGCGGCAGATGACGGCCAACGGTATCGTTGAGCAGTTGTGCCGCCTGGAGGTTCTGACCGGCCGCGATGTGGTCGCGCGCGCGCGTCACGTAATCGGTCATGGCCGCGTTGAGGAAGGGCGAGAACGACGCAATGGCGGCACGCCGTACGCTCGCGCAGCCGCGCGCGAGCGCGAATAGCGACGCCACGCCGCCCCATGACACCGACAGCAGATACGACGGGCGAAAACGATCGGCGATATGCATGAGAATGTCGATCTCGTCGTCCTTCGTGAGCGTGTAGTCGCACGCGTTGTGCTGGCGCGACTGGCCCGCGTACGGCAGATCGAAGCACAGCGCATTGACGCGTTCGCCCAGGTAACGGATGGTCTGGCCAAACGATGCCGTGGTCGCCAGCGCACCGTTGACGAGCAGGACGGTTTCGAACGATGGATCGAAGCAATGATGCTCGACGTAGACTTTCAGGCCACCCGGCAGTGGCAATAGCTGCTTCTCGACTGACATGAGACTTCTCCCCCGCATGTAGCGCTGAAAGACGAACGCACTCGCAGCCATCATGGTCGGTCCACGACTGACTGCACTCGATTTCGCCAGGGCCGCGCCGCGCATCGACGCGCGACGTTGCCGCCTATGTTGACCCGTGGCTTGAGGTGTCTCCT
Organism: Paraburkholderia tropica; assembly: GCF_900109265.1. Taxonomy (GTDB): domain Bacteria; phylum Pseudomonadota; class Gammaproteobacteria; order Burkholderiales; family Burkholderiaceae; genus Paraburkholderia; species Paraburkholderia tropica. The sequence goes on along the minus strand of NZ_FNZM01000029.1, from coordinate 54,057 downwards.
CCAGGCCATGTGTCGGGCGCGGCGGTGAGACTGCCGCTTGCGCCTTGTATCGGCGCTCGCACGATTTGCTGCACTGCTTCTAATGCAACAGGTGTGCCATTCGACTGACGAATTCGCGAATCGGATCGCGAGGGCGGGCGAGGATCGTTGTGCAGCGGACTTCTTCAGGAGATGGTCGAGGCCGGTTTGTGCGGGCCCGGAAAATTCGATGTGCGCGCAGCGAACTGAGCGATGCGCGCGGCATCGTGCGTAACGTAATGGCTCATGTTGCTTGTTACGGAACACCGCGTAACGTTGCCGGCCTGTGTAATGCAATTCGAATTCAAAGCGAATTTTTTAAAGCAGCCGAAACAGGACGAACACGGCGATTCGTGTGTGAGCCGCGATCCATGGACCTGGATGACCTGCCAGTTTGGATAGGTTGCGTGTGTTTTGTGGCGTGTTAATGCCGCGCCGCTAGCGGCGTGTATGTCCGCGTTGAATCGTTGCTTCGATGAGCGGTCGTTTTTTATTCGTAGATGCGGGGCGTGCTGGTTGTGAACGCGCTTGAAAACTCGCTCAAGTCACGGCATCGGTCACGTTGCGAAACCTCGTAACAGACAAGTCGCGCGCCATTCCGCAAAGGAATAAGTCCTATCACCACCGCCTGCCTTCTTGGGGCGCGGCGTCTGCCCGATCATGTGTTCACCGTCAACCCACAGAGGAATCCACGATGAACACCTTCAACGCCTACACCGTCGAGACCGCACCGGCCGACTCGAAGCCCCTGCTCGAAGGCACGAAAGCCGCCTTCGGCTTCGTCCCGAATCTCCAGTCTTTCATGGCGGAATCGCCCGAATTGCTGGCCGGCTATTCGGCGCTCTGGGATCTGTTTTCGAAAAGCACGCTGACGCCGCATGAACAGCAGGTTGTCTATCTGACCTCGAACTTCGAAAACGACTGCCACTACTGCATGGCCGGTCACAGCACGCTCGCAAAGATGATCAAGATGGACCCGGCCGTGATCGACGCGCTGCGTGCCGGCACCGAGCTTCCGGACGCAAAGCTCGAAGCGCTGCATCGCTTCACGACCGTCGTGGTGCGTGAGCGCGGCTTCGCCACCGATGCCGACATCGACGCATTCCTCGCCGCCGGCTACACGCGCCGCAATGTGTTCGAAGTGATTCTCGGCGTGGCGACGAAGGTGATGAGCAACTACACGAATCACATCGTGCATACGCCTTACGACGCCTTCATGAAGGGCAACGAGTGGGTCAAGCCGCAGACGAGCGTCGCGGCCAGCGCCTGAGCGCAGGTTCTCACTCGATCACCCGATACAGGAGAAGGACATGTCACTGCAAGACAAACTCGACGCGTTCAAGGCGGACTTCAAGGGCGGCAAGCCGCCGTACTATGCACCGCCGGAGATTCACCCGATCATGGAGCGCGCCACCGCCGAACTGATCGCAAGCGGTCAGGCGACGCGCGCAATCAAGGCAGGCGAGCGTGCGCCCAGTTTCACGCTCAAGGATCAGGACGGCAACGACGTGTCGTCGGTCGAACTACTGCGTCGCGGCCCGCTCGTCATCACGTTCTATCGTGGCGTGTGGTGCCCGTACTGCAACATCGAGCTACAGGCGATCAATGACGTGCTTCCGCAGATCGAGGGATACGGCGCGAGCGTCGCGGCCATCTCGCCGCAGACCGCGGTGAACAGCCGCAAATCCGTGCGCGATAACAAGCTCGGCTTTCCGGTGTTGAGCGATACGAACGGCGAGGTCGGTGCTGCATTTGGCCTACGCTTCGCGCTGCCCGATTATCTGGTCGATCTCTACAAGGCCCTGAAAAACGATCTGCCCGCGTTCAACGCCGACCCTTCGTGGACGCTGCCGATGCCCGCGCGCTACGTAATCGGTCAGGACGGCATCGTGCTGTATTCGGAAGTGAATCCCGATTACACGCATCGTCCCGATCCGGTCGATATGTTGCCGGTTCTGGCGCGCGCGAACGCGGAGGTGTGAGCGGGCGCGCCCGTCATCGGCATCGCGCGATCGCACGCGGCGCCTCGATCGGCCAGGCTGGAATCCGATGGCCAGTTTTAGGTCTGTCCGGCAAACAGGCTTTCGACGAAGGCGACGAAGGCGCGCGCCTTCGTCGTTGCCATGCGCCCGGAAGGAAACACCGCCCATACGTCGATGCCCGGCAGCGTCCAGTCGGTGAGCGCGGCCTGCACGGAGCCGTCCGCGAGTTCCGGCGCGAACATCCATTCCGAGGCCACGGCCAGTCCCAGATCGGCGAGGACGGCGGCGCGCACGCCTTCGGCCGCGCTGACCCGCACGCGGCCCGACACCGTGACGGCCACTTCGGTGCCGTCCGCGTGTCCGAACGCCCACGCGTCTCCACCGCTGCGCATGGCGTGAACGATTGCCCGATGCTGACTGAGTTCCGCGGGCGTTTGCGGCACGCCATGCCGTGCGAAGTACGCCTTCGTGCCGACCACCAGACGCTTTCCGCTTGCGACGCGCCGCGCCGTCATCGCGGAGTCGTCGAGCCGGCCCATGCGCAACGCGACGTCGACGCCTTCCTCGAGCAGATCGATCGGACGGTCGTCCATCACGATCTCCACATCGAGTCTCGGGTGCTGTTCGAGGAACGCGCCAAGCGCGGGGATGACGTGCAGCCTCGCGAAGGTCACGGCCGCGCCCACGCGCAGCCTCCCGACCAGTCCCTCCGACGACTCGCGCACCGAATGTTCCGCGCGATCGGCTTCTTCGATCGCCAGACACGCGTGTTCGTAGAAGCGCTGGCCAGCATCGGTGGGGGTGAGGCCGCGGGTCGAGCGCAGCAGGAGGCGCGCGTTCAGATGCTCTTCGAGCTGCGCGATCGACTTCGATACGGCGGGTTGTCCGATATGCAGCCGACGCGCCGCCGCCGAGAACGAACCCGCCTCTACGACGGCGACGAAGGTTTCCATTGCGGCCAGGCGATCCATGCGGGCGGGGTCTCGGGAGTGGTAAAGGAGGGCGTCGCAGGGTTGCCGGATGCGCGCGATATCGCGTTCCGCACCGACGTCCGCGCAACTATACAGCAGCCATATTGAGCGAGCGCCGCGCGCCACGTTCGGCGAAGTGGCGCGTAGTCTCGACGACGATGGCGTTACACCGGCTTGATTTCGTTACGGATGACACCCACGCCGACAATGTCGGTTTCCATGATGTCCCCCGGCTTCAGGAATTCCGGCGGCTGACGGGCGAAACCGACGCCCGAGGGCGTGCCTGTCGCGATGATGTCACCGGCCTCCAGCGTCATACCGCGCGACAGTTCGGCGATGATGCGCGGGATCTTGAAGTACATCTGCTGGTAGCTGGCATTCTGCTTTTCGACACCGTTCACGCGGCAAATGACGCGTACATCGTCGAGCTTCACGCCGGCCGCCGTGACGATCCAGGGACCCATCGGGCCGTGGCCGTCGAGGCTCTTGCCTTTGAACCACTGGCCGCCGTGGCGTTTCTGCTGGATGTCGCGCTCGGTCGTGTCGTTGAACGCCGAATAGCCGAACACGTAATTCATCGCGTCCGCCTCGGAGATATTGATTCCGGTGCGGCCGATGATGACGGCCAGTTCCGCTTCCCAGTCGGTGCTGGTGGAGTTCGCCGCATCGTAGGGAATCGGATCGAACGGCCCGTTCATGGTGTGCGTACCTTTGGTGAAGAAAACAGGGTGCGCGGGCAACGTACTGGTTTTGTTGTCGGTGCGCACGGCCTGTCCCTCCTCGAAGTGGTCGAGATAGTTCCAGCCGACACAGTAGATGTTGCGATCCGGGCGCGGGATCGGCGAAAGCAGTCGCACTGTTTCCAGCGACAGCAGTGTGGATCGCGGATGCTCGCTCAGCGTTCTGACCTGTTGCAGTGCCGGATCGCCGACCTTGATCAGCGAAAGCATCGAGCTTGGGTCGAACGCCAGCTTGAGGTGACGTGCGTGCGCTTCGGCCTTGAGATCGAGCAGGCGGCCGTCGTCGAGCACCACGCCGATGGACGGCTGCGCACCGACGCTATACGTGACGAGGCGCACGCCAGGCTGGCCCGTCAGAGGCGGAATCGATTCGATCTTCGTGCCCGCTTGCTGTTCCTGCGCGGCGAAAATGCGGCCGGAAAATACGCCCGTTGCCGTGGCGGTGATAGTGGCGCCAGCCTTCAGCCAATTACGACGACTCTTGTCCAATTTTTTATCTCCGATCCGGCAGCGCTTGTTTCGGGATTTTTGTGCGTGCGCTACCGCGCCATATTATGGCGGACTTGATTACCTCGGCGCAGATCGGCCATGAGTTTGAATGCGTTAATCAAATTGACAGTGTTTTGAAAGAACGAAAGAAGACGCGATGTCCCGCGAAACGGATCTGCACCGCTCGGTGCGATTCGCGCGCCCGGCCGCAACGTTGGCGCTACGCCGATCCCCAATCAGAGCTGCGAGTCGAGCAATTGAACCGCGCGTTCAAGCAGCTTTTCCCGCAATGGACGGTTGCGCCATGCTTCGAGCGTGATGCGTTTCGCGTGGCTGATGTCGCGATCGAAGATCGCCGTCTGTTGCCGCGCGAAGTCGCGATTGTAGACATTGAGATTGGCTTCGTCGTTGAGCCTGAAAGAGCGGCTGTCGAAATTGGTCGAACCGACCGACACCATATATTCATCCACGACCATGAGCTTGCAATGGAACATGGTGGGTTGATATTCGTACATCTCTACGCCGGCCTCCAGCAGCGGTCCCCAGCACGCGCGCGACGCTTCGCGCACGGTATGCGTGTCGATGTGTTTGCCTGGCGTAATGATGCGCACGGCCACGCCGCGCTTCGCCGCTTCAACGATTGCGTTGATCGTCAATTTGTCCGGCACGAAGTACGCGCTCGAAAGCTGTATCGAATGCGTCGCGGCCGTGATGGCCATCAGGTACATCAACTGCATGTCGTCGCTGCCGCCCGATGGCGAACTGCTGAACATGTGGGCGAGCCCGTCGCCCGATGCGTCGATCTGCGGAAAATAGGTGGGGCCGTGCAATACATTGCCCGTCGCCTTGACCCAGTTGTCCATGAATACGGCTTGCATCTGGCCGACCGCTGGTCCGTCGACACGAAAATGGGTGTCGCGCCAATGCTTGTCGTCCTGCGCGTCGCCGGTCCATTCTTCGGCGATACCCACGCCCCCTGTAAAACCGATGCGGCCATCGATCACGAGCAGTTTGCGGTGCGTGCGATCGTTCATTCTGCCGAGCCCGGTCCAGTGCGGCTTGTGATACTGAATCACCTGTGCGCCCGCTTCGCGCAACATGCGCAGATAACGCGGGTCCATCTTCGACGATCCGATCCAGTCGAGCAGCACATGGACCGCGATTCCGGCACGCGCTCTTTCGGACAGCGCCTGCGCAAGCTGCTCACCGATTGCACCGGACCAATAGATAAACGTTTCGAAGGTAATGGTGTGCTTTGCGGCGCGAATGCAGCCGAGCATGGCGGGAAAAATCCGGTCGCCGTTGACCAGCACTTCAAAGCGGTTGCCGCCGACAACCGGCGGCCCGAGCAACAGCCCCATCGAGCGTGTGAATTGGGCATCGTCGCTGGCGTAAAGCCGCTCGATCTTGTGCTCGATCTTCTTCTCGCCGCTAGTGAGATTGGCGATCAGCAATACGACGATGAGCGTGAGTACAACGGCAAGGGCAACCAGGGCAGTCGTCGGCATGCGTGGTCCTCGCGTAGCAAACAGTCATTCGGACCGCCAAGTGTACGGTGTTTTTCAAACCGGAGTTGCACGCGGATGGGAAGCGAAGACGTTGTCCGCCAAGCGGTCTCAACGGGCGTGCTTCATACGGGGAAGGCTGTCCACAAGATACGCACAGTACGTGTAGACGCTATGGCCCAGGCAGACTGGCCACTTCTCGCGCCGTGGAAACAGCGGGTGCAGTCTGTGCGGGCACGGCGGATGCTCGCTTCGGATTTGCAGCAGACCCGTGCGCCATGAGGCGAACGCTCGCGGGCACAACGGACTGGGAGGCGAGCATGAACAGCAACTGGTTTTCCAGATTCTCCAGCAAATTGTCGAGTTTCGCCGGCCGTCCGGCGACGTTCGTTTTGGCCACCGCACTGGTGATCGTATGGGCGATCACCGGACCGGTTTTCGACTATAGCGACACGTGGCAACTGGTGATCAACACCTCCACGACCATCGTGACGTTTCTGATGGTCTTCCTTATCCAGAACACGCAGAATCGCGATACCGCTGCCATGCAGATCAAGCTGGACGAGCTGATACGCGCGCTCGCGGGCGCGCACAACGCGTTACTGGATCTGGAGGAACTCGACGAAAAGGAACTGGCGCGCTTCCGGCGCCACTATGAAAATCTTGCCGAGCGCGCGCGCGGCGAACTGCGTCTGGATCAATCCAGTGCTGCTCCGCCATTTGTCGGAGTGACCGGCGTCGACGTGTCCAGCGATGACTAGCGAACGAGGCGTTGTCGAAACGTGCGGCTTCCCAGTTTCAGGCCGCACATTCTGTATCGAGTTGCGGCACGATCGACACGCAGTTCCGCCCCAGTCGCTTCGCCTCGTATAGCGCCATATCGGCTGTTTTCAGCAGGGTGCTTGCGTCCGTCACTCGATCGACCGCCGTCGTCGACACGCCAATGCTCACCGTGAGCATGTGCAATGGCGCTTGCCGATGCTCGATCTGGAGATTGAATACCGCGCTCCGTATCTTTTCCGCCATCAAGGCGGCGCCACGCGTATCCGTGTCGGGCAAGACGACGATAAATTCCTCGCCGCCATACCGCGCGGCGTGATCGCCGGGTCTGTCGAGACACGCGGCAATTCGCGTGGCCACGGATTTCAAGGCGACGTCGCCGGCTTGATGACCATATTGATCGTTATACGATTTGAACCGGTCGATATCGATAAACAACAGGGACAGTGGCTTTTCGTTTCGCCTTGCGCATTTCCATTCCCGGGCCAGCACGTCGTCGAACGTGGCGCGATTCTCCAGCCCGGTGAGCGGGTCGTGATGCGCCATGCGCTCCAGCGAGGCCTCGGCGCGCTGCCTGCGGCGAAGCTCGCGCACGAATAGCCAGGTCCCGGCTGCCTTGATGGCCGTGAACGCCAGAATAAGCGCGCCGAACCACGTCGCTCGCGCCCACCATTCGGCATAGACGGTGCTCATCGCGGGCGCAACGGCAACAATCAAAGGTAAATCGGGCAGGCGTTTATAGACGTAAAGCCGACGAACGCCATCGAGGTTCGGCGTGCCCACAAAGTGGCCCTCCGTCCCCGTCATCAAGCGCCGGAATATCGGGCTCTGCGCGAAATTCCGGCCGATATTTTCCGAACTGTCCGGCAAGCGGGAAATCAAGGTGCCATCCGTTTCGAACACGATGACCGAGCCGCGCTCGCCAATCGACAAGCCATTGGTCAGTTCCCGGAAGTACTCCATGCTGAGACTGCCCATGACCGTCCCCAGAAATTTTCCGTCGGGGCGATAGATCGAGCGGCCTAGCGGAATGGCGAACTGGGCGGGGTTCGCCGACGAATGGACAGGGCGGCCGATATAGAGGCCGTCCGGCGTCATCAGGTGGCCGGCGGCGTTCAGATCCGGCGCGGCGCGCTCGCGCCCGGCGGATCGGGGATCCGAGGTGGCGATCAGCGTGCCGTTCCCGGCGCTGATCGTCATCGGTCCCATATAGTGGGCCGTCGCGGCCCGGTCGAACAGGACCCGGTCGCGCAGGTTGGCCGGCAACGCCATCACCTGGCTGTCGGCCGCGCCGTCGGAGACCGCGCGCAACGAAAGGTCGTACAGATCGATGCTGCGCTCGATGTCGCGCTCGAGGACCAGCGTGAGATTGCGTGAATTCCGTAGCGCGTGGTTGAAGGCGTCGGTGCGGGACGTCATTAACATGGCGGTGCCGATGCTGAGCGTCGCCAGCCACAACACGATGCTGCAACCGAGGATGCCGGCCGGCGAGACCATGTTGCGGGCGATGACCTTCAGGATCTGCCGGAAGGCCTGTGCGGATTGAGTTTTCTGTCCGCGGAGATTGCTTGCGGCGGCATCGTGCGGCGTGCCTTTCCGTTTCACCATGAAATTGTTCGCCCGTATCTTCTTATTCTTTGAATGATAGCGGGGTTTATGCACGCTGAATGCCGCGCGCAAGCAACAGTGCGCAGTGGCAGTCACGTTTAGTGCGCGCAAGCGCGATCCGGTCAATAGTTGATCTAAGTCAATGTTGACGGAGGCGGGCGGTGCGCCACACGCTCGCCAGGGCTCAGGCGCGCTCCTTCGCGGTCGCGCGCGCCGGGATCAGCAACACCGGACGGCAGGCGCTGCGCAGCACGCGTTCGGCGACGCTGCCGAGTGCCAGCCGCTGCATGCCGCGGCGTCCGTGCGTGCCCATGACGATCAGATCGGCGTGCCAGTCGGCGGCCGCGCGTTCGATGCATTGCGCGATGTCATCGGCGCCCAGCTGGACTTCCGCCGTGCGCGGGGCGCCTCTCACGCCCGCGCCGGTCATGCGGTTCTGGGCATCGGCACCGAGGATCCGGCTCTCTTCGACGTACGCATCGCGAATGATCGACGGATCGAAGCCCGGCACGTCGTAGGCCAGCATCGGCATGTCGATGACGTACAGCGGCTGTAGTTCCGCGGCGCTGTCACGCGCGAGTTCGATCGCGGCATCGAGCGCTTTCGACGCGGTCTGGCTGCCGTCGAGTGCAACGAGAATGCGGGAAAACATGATCTGTCTCCGGGGCGCGTGCGGTCGCGTGCGTTCGCTGCCGCTCAATGGGACATGAGCACAGGCAGCGTCATCGTGAGCAGAACCGAGCGCGTCGCGCCGCCAAGCACGGTTTCCTGCAAGCGGTAGTGACCATACGCGCCCATCACCAGCAGGTCGAAGCCGTTATCGGCCGCGTAGCTGAGCAGGGCGTCGCCCGTGGATTCCGAGGCGCTGCGGTCGAAACGCGTGATGTCGACGGTGTTCGCGCCATGGCGCGCGAGCATCGCGGCCAGATCCGAGCACGAGGCCGCCGAAGGCGCGGGCGTAAAGCTGCTGGAAACGGCGGCAATCGTGACATGTGCGGCGCGCGCGATGAACGGAATCGCATCGTGAACCGCGCGCGCTGCCTCGCGGCTGCCGTTCCAGCCAATCAGCACGCGTTCGCCTACCGATTCGAAGTGGCCGGTGTAGGGCATGACGAGCACGGGCCCGCCGGCGCCGAGCACGACCGATTCGACAAAGTGATTCGCCACATAGGCTTCCGGTTCGTCGAGATCGGTTTGGCCGACGATCGTCAGATCGGCGCTGCGGCTGCGCTGCATGACGGCGGCGACGGGTTCGCCCTCGGCGGCCACCCATGCGCCATTCACCTGCGCGCGCGCCAGCTCCGCATGGAACAGCCGCTCGATCGCGACGCGCTGTTCCGCTCGCAGTCTGCGATGCGAGTCGTAGTAGTCCGCCGTGCCGGCCATGACGTGAAACTCGCGCGGGCTCGGTTCGAAAACCGCGAACAGACCGTCCAGGTGCGCGCCGTACGTGCGCGCGAGTTTCAACGCAAGCGCGAGGCGTGCGCTGGCGCGCGCACTGGTATCCAGATGAAGCAGCAAGGTCTTCAAACTCATGGCGGGGCTCCGGCGAGTGGGAACGGGCGATCGTCGCCCGGCTTGATGCAGGCCACGAATGAATTCGAGTCTACGAATGAGGACGGGCGCACGCTTGACTTAAGTCAAGCGTCCTATTCCGCCAAATCGGGCACTTCCGTGCAGCGTCGAGACGCGCTTCAGACACACGAGCATTGAGTTGGATCAATCGGGAAACGTCGCGGGTTCGTAGATTGAAGCTGATGCGCGCCCGGCGGCGATGTGCGGGCGCGCAAGGAGTGGGCATCTGCCCGCGCTGCCGCGCGGTGCGCGCAAGCGGACGGTGCGGCGAGTGACAGCTCAAAAGGAGGAATCGCGATGAGCAATCTGACACGTTACGACCCGTTTTCGGTCGAGCCGGTTTCCGATCTGTTTCAGGGGCTGTTCCGCCCTATGCGCGGCCTGCTCGCGTCGGAGGAGCACGATCTGGCGGCCATGAAAATCGACGTGACCGAGAGCGATCAGGCCTACACGGTCAAGGCGGAATTGCCGGGCGTGGACAAGAAAGACATCGACGTGAAGATCGACGGCAATGTGGTCTCGATCAGCGCGAAGGTCGAGCGCAAGGCCGAGCAGAAGGAAGGCGAGCGGGTCATCCGCCGCGAGCGTTATAGCGGCGCGTTTGCGCGCTCGTTCTCGCTGGGCGGCGATATCGACGAGAGCGCGTCGACGGCCCAGTATCAGGACGGCGTGCTGTCGCTGACGCTGCTGAAAAAGGCGCCGGCGGAGCAAAAGCGGATGCGCATCGAGTAAATCAGGCGGGCTTTGTGGGGAGGCGGCGCATCGATCCGTGCTGGCCCGCACGGGATGCGCCGGTCAGGCGCAGGGCACGCCCTGCGCTTTTTTTCTCGCCGACGCCTGATGCGGCCACGGTGGGTCGTGCGGCAGACTGTTGAGCGCCTGGTCTTCGCGGCTGGGTGCAGCTTTCACTGAATTGATATGTGTCAACGGTTCCGCACTTCAAGACCCTATGCTGAATTCAGGCCGCCCCGTGAGCTGCGGGTGGCAGGCGAGGCAAGGAGATCTGGTCATGGACATTACGTTTCCGCCGTCGGTGCCGCAATACGACGCGCAATGCTACACCCTGGTGTTTCCGGTCTGTGTGGACGGCAAGCGGATCGAGTGCGGCATCACCGCCGAGGCGCTTGAGGATCATTTCGGCGCGCGATCGGTTCGCGAGACGGATCTCGTCGAAGCCTTCGACGAGCATCGCCACGCCATCGAGGACACGGCGGTCACGCTGATTCGGGCGACGCGCGGGGCGCCCGTGCTGCTGCACAGCGGCGTGTTTCGCGTTTATGGCAGCTGACACGCGCCGACGCGCGTGCCATTTCATTCTCAGCGACGTGCTAAACAGAGATCCGCATCATGACACTCAAGGGTACGGTCGACAGCGATACATGGATCGTGGAGGCGGTCACGTCGCCTGCGCCACAAGGCGGCTTCTCCTGCCATATCGCGATCAGGCAGCGCGCGCCGGAACAGGCGGTCTGCCACGCCTTCGATCATCATCGAACATTCGTCACCGAGACGGCCGCGATGCTCGACGGCCTGCGTGAAGGCATGCTCTGGATCGATCTCATGAATCGCCATGCATTCCACGTGCAGCGATGATCGGCGAGATGCGCGTGCACGCAGTCATGGGGCGTATGAAGAGAAGGGGCGCGGCAATGGGATTAGGCATGCAGATTGTTTATCTCGGATTCGTCGGGTCCGCCGCGATCGAGGCTGAGGCCGGTGTGCAGCTCCTGCGTCTGGAGCGGTACAGCGGTGTGCTGCAGGCATGCCACCTGGCGATCGAGTCGATGCATATAACGGGCCCTGTTCAGACCTACGATGTTCGGCTCGATCTTCTCATGGCCGCCACAGGTCTCAAGCCCATCGTTCACTGCTCGGGCGACGATCCGCTCGTCGCCATCCGCCAGGCTTTCGATGCCGCCGAGCGTGAACTGCAACTCGCCGGTACGTCGCGCTACGCCGTTCACAGCGGTCCGGCGCGGCGCGGTCATTGAGGTGAGCATCGGGCGCGTCGCGGCGCGCTGATCTTTGCTTGCGTGTCTGACACGCACGAATGCGCACACGAAGCCGCCGCGCAGTTACTGACTCAGCACCCACTGGACGAGCGTGCGCGCGTCCTCGGCCGAAAGCGGACCGCCGCGATCGGCGGGCAGCGGCATGGACATGTCGCCCCAGTGCACCTTGCCGCCATGCCGGAGTTTTTCCTCCAGCATCGTGCTGGCGTTGGGCTGGTCGCGATAGCGTTGCGCGATCTGGTGGAACGAGGGCGCGAGAAACGGGGCGTCGGAGGTGTGACAAAACATGCAATGCTGCTGATCGACGAGTTCGACGGGCTCCTGCGTTTGCGCGGCTGCGCCGGCGGCGTGCAGCGAAACGGCGACTAACACGGCCGCCTGTACGAGCAGGGCGCCTGACCGCGCGCGGCGCGATTCGCGCAGCGGTCGAATGGCAACGGCGGCGGGAAACGGTGCGCAGGCCATGAATGATCTCCTCGAGTGTCGGGCAGGCCGAAAGGCGCGCCGCCTTTGTTCATGCTGACATCGTCCGGCGGTATGGCGTTGATTTGAGTCAAGGCCAAAAGTGCGCCGCGGGAAGCGCTGCGGCAAGGGCGAAAAAACGCCCCGCGCCTGACGACCCGCGGCCAGCTTGCGGAACATTCACCCTGGATGGGTCGCGGGTCACACGCGCGCGAGACCCTGCGCATCGACGATGCGGATCTGCTTGCCGTCCGGCTCGACGAGCCCTTCCCGGTGGAAGCGCGAAAACATCCGGCTGACGGTTTCGAGTTTCATGCCGAGAAAACAGCCAATTTCTTCACGGCTCATCTTCAGGTTGAACTGCGCGCCCGAGTAGCCGCGCATGCGAAAACGGGCGGAAAGGTCGAGCAGGAAGGCCGCGAGCCGTTGTTCCGCCGTCATCGTGCCGAGCAGCATCATGAGGCTCGATTCGCGCACGATTTCGCCGCTCATCAACTGATAGAGATGATGTTGCATGCGGCGGCTTTCGCGGCACAGCGACTCCAGCTGGCCGAACGGGATGATGCAGACCGAGCTGTCTTCGAGCGCGATCGCGTCGCAATTGTGCGTACCGGCGCACACGCCGTCGAGGCCGAGCGGTTCGCCGGGAATCTGGAAGCCCGTGATCTGTTCATGGCCGTCGCGATGCATGACGACCGTTTTGAACGAGCCGGTGCGCACCGCGTAGAGGCTCTGGAAGGGATCGTGGGTGCGAAACAGCGTCTCGCCGCGCCGCACGATGCGCGTCGTGAGGACGAGGGTATCCAGTTGCTGGAGCTCCGCGGAACTGAGGTCGGCCGGCATGCAGACCGCGCGCAGCGAGCAGGTCGAGCAGCGCGAGGCGGGACGGCGCACAGCGGCCTCGCGCGCCGCGGGTTGCAGCGCGATCACCGGCCAGGGCGTGGGCGCAGGCATGGGAAGAGAGGGGTCGCAAACGGGCTCGGCATACATGAGAGTCTCCAATTCATCGCGCGAGGGTCGCGCGTTGTTTCGCAAGCGCTTCAATGGCATGGCAGGCGGCGTCGAATTCGGACGTCTTGTCGAAGAACAAGGCGGCGCCCGCCCGTTCGCAGGCGGCCTTGAACGGCGCCGCCGCATGGTTGGTCAGCACGATAGTCAGCACGCCCGGTTGTTCGCGCGACAGTCGGGCAATGAGTTCCATGCCGTTGCTCGCGTTCAGCCGCAGGTCGACGACCGCGACATGCGCTCCGCTCGTGGCGATGCCGTGCAGGGCCGTGACGGTGTCCTCGGCCTCGCCGACCACGCTCACGTCCGACAGGGCGGCGAGCGTCTCGGCGACTCTGCGGCGCACCGCCGTCGCCTCGTCGACGAGAAACACGTGCAGCGCGCGCGTGGTGGTATCGGCTGTCATGTAGCCAGTATTGGCGAGCGCGGCGCGAAAGAGAATCGGCGGCGATGGAAAGCGGCGTACGCGAAACGGAAGTTATGTAGGGCGATTCCTACAAACATGCGACGATGCGTCGCCGGGCAGGGCAGCGGAAGTTGGCTACAGCGACTGGCAACAGCGTCGGCTCAGGGTTCGTCCTGATCGTCGAGCAGCTTGTGGCGCAGCGCGTAACGCACGAGGGCGGCCTCGTGCGGCATTTCCATTTTTTCGAGGATGCGCACCTTGTAGGTGCTGATGGTCTTCGCGCTCACGCAGAGCGCCTGCGCGATTTCGCCGATGGTTTCGCCGTTGGCGAGGCGCCGGAACACTTCGAACTCGCGATCGGAGAGACGCTGGTGCGGCAAGGTGTCGCCCGGCTCGTTCAGGCTTTGCGCGAAGCGCTCGGCCATCGCCATGCTCACGTAGACGCCGCCGGCCGCCACCTTGAGCACGGCGTTCACCAGTTCCGCACTGGCGCTTTCCTTGGTGAGATAGCCCGAAGCGCCCGCCTTGAACGCGCGCACTGCGTATTGCTGTTCGGCATGCATCGTCAACACGAGAATGCGCAAGGCCGGTTTCTCTTCCTTGATCTGCTTGATGAGCTCCACGCCGCTGCGCCCCGGCATGGACAGATCGAGCACGAGCACCCTGGCCTCGCGCTCGCGCACGAGCGCAAGCGTGGTCGCGCCGTCGCAGCCTTCGCCGACGATGTCGAATTCCCGCGCGTCTTCGAGGATGCGCCGCAGACCGTCACGCACGAGCGTGTGATCGTCGGCGAGGATTACCTTGATCATGAAGCGGTCTCTGCTGGCAGGAGGGCGTCGAGCGCGAACGTGATGGCAATGGCGAATCCTTCGCCCGGCGCCGTGTCGATCTCGACTTCCCCGTTGAACATATGCGCGCGCTCGCGGATGCCGAGCAATCCGAACGACTTTTCGCGGCGTCCGTGCCGCTGCGGATCGCAGGCGGTGTGCTGCGCGCCGCGGCCGTTGTCCGCGATGCGCAACGTGCAGTGCTGGCTGTCGACTTCGAGTTTCAAGGTGACGACGCTCGCTTCGGCGTGGCGCGCGACGTTGGTGAGCGCTTCCTGGATGATGCGAAAGAGCGCCGACGCCGCCTCGCCGGAAAACACCGTGTTGCCGGTGTGGATGGTCTGCTGCACGGCGATGCCGTAGCGGCTCGTGAAGTCGTTCGCGAGCCATTCGATCGCGGGCACGAGGCCCAGGTCGTCGAGCATGACGGGGCGCAGGTCGGCCGCGATGCGGCGCACGGCCCGCACGGTCGAGTCGATCAGCTTGCCCATGCCGTCGAGCCGCGTGGCGATGTCGTCGTCGACGGCGCCGCCGAGCCGGTTCTGGAGCGTGGAGAGATCGATTTTGAGCGCGGTGAGCTGCTGGCCGAGATCGTCGTGCAACTCGCGCGCGATACGCGTCTTTTCAGCCTCGCGCACGTTTTGCAGATTGGCGGAGAGTTCTCGCAATTCCTCGCGCGAACGCTTGAGCGAGTCCTCCGCGCGCAAACGCTCGGTGATGTCGCGCAACATGACCGTGAACAGCTTGCCGGATACATCGTGGATCTGCGAAATCGACGCTTCGATCGGGAATTCCTCGCCGTTGGCGCGCAGGCCGAACAGCGTGCGTTGCTGATGGCCCATCTGACGCTCGGTGACGCCGGTGGCGCCGAACTGGTCGACGTGGCGCGCGTGGGCCGGGCGGAAGCGCTCAGGAATGAAACGCGACAGCGGCGAGCCGATCGCTTCCATGGCGGACAGCCCGAAGACGAACTCGGCGGCGGGATTGAAGATGACGATGCGCTGCGCTTCGTCGACCGTGATGATGGCTTCCATCGACGAACGCACGATGCCCATCATGCGCGCTTCGTTCAGCCGTGCTTCGTTCAGCCGTGCGTCGGAGACCGCGGGCTCGGACGCGGGGAGACGACCGGGCGACGCGGCATTGGCTCGCGCGAGCCGATGGGCGAGGAAGGCGCTCAACGCGGCGGCAAGGACGCCGAAGAGCAGCACGGGCGCGGCGCTGAGGGCCGCGCCGGTGACGAAGGGACTGCCGTCCGCGCTCGTGTGCAGCGTGAGGGTCGTGCCGCCGAACACGATGGTATCGGTGTGCTCGAATCGCGCGCCCCCGGCGACGGCGGCGTTTTCGGTGGGGGCGCTGCGATACAGCTCGGCGGCGTGCTGGCCGGCATGAACGGCAAGGGCGAGGTCCGGCCGGCTGGCGACGATCGGCTCGAAGAGGCGCTGCACATCGAGCAAGGCCACGGTGAAGCCGGCCAGCGGCCGTTGTGCGTCGCCCGCCGCCGGCGCGGCATAGACGGGCAGATACAGCAGCAGACGAGGCTGCGCCGGTTCCGGAGCGGCTTCGGCGGCGAGCCCGGCATTGCCGGTTTGCAGCGCGTAGCGGCGCGCCGCCACGGCCGCGGCGCCCGTGTCGAACGCACTGCCGGCTTCGGAAGCGGCCGGGCCCGCCCAGAGCGTGGCGAGCGTGGACTGCGCAGACTGCGCGGATGCCGTCTCGGACACGCCGAGAGGCAGCGGGAAATACCCGAGTGCGACCACCGCGAGCCGGGAATCGTCGAGAACGGTATCGGCGGCGTACTGCCGCCAGGCTGCGGAACTGGGCGCGGGCTGTTGCGCGAGCCATCCGCGCGCGCCGCGCAGGGCGGCTTCGTCGGCGACGAGCGCTTGCTCGACCGTGTCGCGCAGCGCGGCCGCGCGGCGCGCGAATCGGTGCCCGGCGGTGGTCTGCCATTGCGCGGCGACGAACGCGGCAACGACGAGCGCGAGCGTCAGGACGACAACGAACGTCAGCGCCGATGCCCCTGCCGGCCGACGTAGACGTGCGAGAAACATGCGTACTGCGCCGTGCGCGCGTGGCTGAGCGCGTGTGCTCATGGCAACTGTCCGGATGAAGTTGCGAAGATGCGCTTGCGTGGAACGGTTGTGTCAGTCATTCCCCTATGAAGTAGCGACTTCATTGGAGAACAGTCGAGAGCCGGGATGGATGGGCCGCTTGCCCTAATTTTAGGATCGCCGCGCAGATCTGTCCGGAAAAAATTGCGAGTTTGTGTGGCGCAGGGCGCAATTCTTTCGCCTGCGGGCGGCGCGCCGCGATGCCGACGCGGCGTGAACGCCGCCGCGTACGGCAAGGTCATTCGCGCGGGAGCTTACGCCGCGCTGGCGGACTCGCACGGCGGACACGGATGTTCGCGAACCGGATTCTCGGGCAGTTCGATGGTTTGCCCCTGCTCCGGCACACAGCAGTCCCAATGAAGCGTTTCGGCGATACGCCGGCGCAGGGCATCGGCGGCGGCGGGCTCGCCATGCGTCACGAACGTGCGCACCGGCGGGCAGGTCATGCCGGCCAGCCAGCGTATCGTTTCGCGGTAATCCGAATGCGCGGAGAGCGAGGAAATCGACGCCACTTCGGCGCGCACGCGCACGTAGTCGCCATGCAGTTTGATGGTCGGCGCATGGGCCTCGAGCGCCGCGCCGCGCGTGCCGGGCGCCTGGTAGCCCACCAGCGCGATCGTGTTGCGCGGATCGGGGGCATAGAGGTTCAGGTGATGGAGCACGCGTCCGCCCGTCGCCATGCCGCTGCCGGCGATGATGACCATCGGGCCGTGACGCGCGGCAATGGCCTTCGAATCGTCGACGGTGCGGGTCATGAACGCCGCATGATCGATGGCGTGCAGTTGCGAGATGCTCAGCCGGTGCTCGCGCATGTGATGGCGGTAAAGGTCCGTGACGCTGATGGCCATCGGGCTGTCGAGATAGACGGGCACGTTCGCCATGCGCCCGGTTTCCTTGAGGTGAGCGATGTAGTAAAGCACCTCCTGCGCGCGGCCGACCGCGAAGCACGGCATCACCACGATGCCTCCGCGCGCGAAGGTGCGCGCGAACAGATGGGCGAGTTCGTCTTCAGGGTCGAGGGCGTCGTGCAGCCGGTCGCCATAGGTCGATTCGACCACGAGATAGTCGGCGTGAACGGGCGGCATCGGCGCCCGCATGAGCGTATCGTCGGGGCGCCCGAGATCGCCGGAAAAGGCGACGACGGTCGAGCCGCTGCACAGCACGACGCTCGCGGCGCCGAGGATATGCCCGGCGGGCAGCAGCCGGAAGGTCAGTTGTTCGCCGAGCGCGACCGGCGTGTCGAATTCGCGTGGCGCGAGGAGCCGCAGCGCCGCTTCGGCGTCTTCGAGCGTGTAGAGCGGCAGAGCGGGCTTGTGCTTCGAATAGCCGTGACGGTTTGCAAACGCCGCGTCTTCTTCCTGCAGGCGGGCGCTGTCACGCAGCATCACGCCGCACAGGTCGGCCGTGCCCGGCGTGCACCAGACCGGGCCGCGATAGCCGCTGCGCGCGAGTACCGGCAGGTAGCCGCAGTGATCGATGTGCGCGTGCGTGAGGATCACGGCATCGAGCGTATCGGCCGGAAAAGGCAAGGGCGCCCAGTTGCGCAAACGCAGGTTCTTGGTGCCCTGGAACAGTCCGCAGTCGATCAGCACCCGCTTGCCTTGCGCTTCGAGCAAGTAGCGCGAGCCGGTCACGGTTTGCGCCGCACCCAGAAAGGTCAGCTTCATCATGCACTCCCTCTCAACGCGCCCCACGGCGCCTCCGAGACAGATTGCAGCGCGCTTCTCTGTTGCGCGGTTGATCTGCGTCAGTCGTGAGGCGATCGAAGGCGAGGGACTGATTTGAGGCAGATCAATCGGGGGCGGCGGGCAATCCTTAGATTGGGCCATGCGGTCCGACTTCGCGGACCGGTTCTTTATCGGGGTTGTCAGCATGTTTCAGGGATGGTGTCAGCATCGGCTGACGGGTCGGCTTGCTGTGCTGTTTTCGGTGTTTTCGGTGCTGCTTGCGGCGTGCGCGACCGATGCGAGCCGCGAAGCCTTTCGTGATTCCGAATCGGGGCTGGAGCTCGCGCGCGAGCACGCGGCGATTCACTGCATGACGCTGCGCGATTGCGCGCAGGCATGGAACCGCGCGCGGGCATTCGTCCAGGCGCATTCGCCCACGCCGATCGAGCGGAGCACGGACGAAACGATCGAGACGCGGATGCCGCACCAATTCGGCGTGGCCTATTTCTGGGCCGCCCGCGAAACCGCGGCTGACGGAACGGCGACGATTCGCCTGAAGGGCATGTGCCGGGGTATGTACAGCGTGGATAACGGACCCGGATGGCTCTATCGCTCCTGCGCAGAACAGTTGCGCGAGGGCCAGCGCGATTTCGCGCGAGACGTGGGCAGCGCAAGCTGAGAGAAAGCGCGGCTGCCGGCTTTGCGCGGTCGCGTCCTGCTTGTGTCTCGGTTGTGTCCTGCTTGTGTCTTTGCCGCCGCGAGTCGCGCATCGCTCCTGCGCGCGCGGCAAAGACGGCGCTCAGGACATCACGTCTTCGAGCGGGCGCCGTGGCGACGCCGCGTCGGGCGTGCCGCGCCCGATCCGCAACAGAAGCTGCGGAAAGTCCGTCCTCTGAAGCCCCATCAGCACGGCGAGGCGGGAGCGTAACGTTGCGATCTCGATCGGCTGGTTCAGGTAGGAAACGCACAGGCCATGCACGGTCGTCAGCAACAGGACCCGTTCGAGCGCCTGACCGGCGGCGAGCCAGGCCTGCGCATCGTCGACGCCGGTTGCGATGCACAGCAGCAGCGGCGAGCCCGCCGCAAGTTCGCGATGCGTGGCGGCCACGCCGCCGCCGAGGTCGAAGGTTCGAATCGCGGATGTCACGAGCGGCCTGGCGAAATCGAGCAGCGCGCCGAGTCCGGCTGCATAGACCGGCATCCCGTCGTTGGTGTGGCGCGGGTGGATCCACTTCGCGAGTTCGCGCCTGAAGCGCGGATCGGCGAATTGCTGCTGGTCGGCTTCGGCGACGAGGTCGGCGACCGCGTTGCGGGGCGCGGCGGCGCTCACGCACGCAACCTCGACGCCTTCCGCGCGCGCGGCGTCCATCAGGTGCTGCTCGATCATGGCGTCGACGGGATCGGCAGAGAAAGGATGACGCGTGGTCACTCGCTCGGGAATCGCGTTCAGCAGCGTCGACAGTTCCGGCGCGGTGACGCGCTCACGCAGCAGGCGGATTTCGGCCAGCAGATCGGGATCGGTGCTCGACGGAAAGAGGGTGATCGCGTATCCCATGCCGAGGCTCGCGATCGCCACGCGAAGATTGAAGAGCGCCGCACCGCAACTGATGACGAGTTCCCGGTCGTAAGGGTCCACGACGGGCAGCGCCCGCAGTCTGTCCGCGCAGAGCATCACGCGGTCCGCGCCGGAGACGAAGCGCCACGGCTGGCTGTTGTGGCTCGACGGCGCGAGCGTCGCATGACGCACGGCGAAGCGCAGCGCGAACTCGTGCGTGACGTCGGCGGCGCCGTTGCAGGGCGGATGGGCGGAATCGACTGCGGCTGGAGGGTTTTGCATGGTGGACTCCCGTCGGGCAGGCACGTCGGCGTGTTGGGCGCGCCGCCGTGCGATTGCATATCAGTGCGACATCAGCAGCGGAATCGTCATGGTTTCGAGCAGGTTGTGCGTCACGCCGCCCAGTACGCGCTCGAAGTTGCGCGCGTGCGCGTAAGCACCGGCCACGATCATGTCGGCGTGCAGCGCACTCGCGCGGTCCAGCAGCGTCGCAGCGGTCTTGACGCCCGGTTCGCGCGCGCATTCGTGAAACGACGCGCCGACGTCGTGCAGGTCCAGCCATGCGGCGGCATCTTCCGCTTCCGTTGCCGCGCGTACGCGCGCGGTGCCGGGCCGCGCCGCGATCATTTCGATCGATACGCAATCGGCGCGCTGCAAAAGCGGCAAGGCGTCGGACGCGGCGCGCGCCGCGGCGCGGCTGCCGTCCCAGGCGATCAGGATGTTGCGAGCGAGCGTCGGAAAGCTGCCGGCATGCGGGATCACGACGGCGGGTCTCGCGGCCGTCATCAGGAGGTCCACGACGAGGCCGCTGGTCGGGTCGAACGCGGCGTTGCCGTGCTCGCCCTGTCCGAGCACGAGCAGGTCGGCGTGACGCGCGTGCAGCGTCGCGGACGGCGTGTCGCCCGGCTGCAGCGCGCGCCATTCGACCATCCGGCCCGCCCGCGCGCCCGCTTCGAGGAACTGCGCGTGCGTGTGCTCACGGCGATGCTCGGGCACGGACCCGTTGCGCGCCGCCGGCGCGCGCGCATGCGGCATCGGCAGATACAGCCCGATGAGATGCGCGTCGAAGCGCTCCGCCAGATCGAGCGCATAGGCCTGGCGGGCCTCGCATCGCGGCGAATCGTCGAGGTGGACGAGCAGAGTCTTGTAGCACATGACGTTTTTCCTGGAGGTGATGCGCGCCTCGCGCGCTCAGTGCGACATCAGCACCGGTACCGGCATCGAGCCGAGCACCGTCTGCGTCACGCCGCCGAGCAGCAGCTCTTTCCAGCGCGCATGGCCGTAGGCGCCCATCACGATCAGATCGCAGCCGGTCTTGCCGGCGCGTGCGAGCAGGGCGTCGCCGACCGTGATGGTCGGCGGCGGATGCAGTTCCGTGACCTGCACATCCAGCCCGTGACGCGCGAGCACCAGCCCGATGTCGGCACCCGGAATGCGGTCTTTTTCCTTGCGCGCGAGCGTGAAGGTCACGAGTTCGGTGTGCTCCGCGAGGCGCATGAACGGCAGCGCATCGAACAGCGCGCGCGTGGCCGGTTGATCCGCGTTCCATGCGACCATCACGCGCTCGCCCACGGTGGGAAAGCCGCCTTCGTGCGGGACCCACAGGACCGGTCGACCGGCGCTCAATGTCACGCGCGCCTGCAGCCGGTTGGCGAGCGACGCGTAGGGGTCGTCGGGGCCGCTTTGGCCGAGCACGATCAGATCGGCGAAGCGGGCGCGCATCAGCAGCTCGTGCTGTGCGTGCGTGGCCGTGCGCCAGTTGCCCTTGAGTCCGGCTTCGGCGAGGCTGCCGAAGAAGTGATGTTCGAGCGCGCGGCGGCACGCCTCGTGTTCATGCTGGCACTGCGACCAGTATTCGGCGTTCAGAACGAATGCATACGCCACGTCGTGCTCCTGCACGGTCGGCGCGAAAAGCGCGCTTACGTGGGCGCGGTGACGCTGTGCGACGCGCAGCGCGACGTCGAGGCGCTTGCGGGCGCTCTCGCTTTCGTCAAGGTGAACCAGAATGTTGCGGTACTCCATGTTGGGCGCTCCGCGGTGAAGGGCACACCGAAGCGGTGTCTCGTGCGGCTCAGTCTAGGCGCGGACGTCGGATTGGAATTGATTTGAGTCAAGCCTGGATCCGTGGCCGACAGAGACGCCGCGCGAGATTCTTGCGCGGCCGGACAGCGCGCCACGTCCTGTCAGTCGATGCGGATCAGCCGTTTGACGGCGGCCCATGCGCGCTTGCGCCGACGGTTCGCGGTGGAACGATGCAAGCCGAGGCGCTGCTCCAGCGCGATTCAATTCGCCGCGCTGAGCGCCGCGCGCAGCGCAGCGGCAAAACGCTGGAACGCGCCCAGCGAACCCGCGATGCTCTGGTATTTTTCGCGGCCGATCTGGCCGTCCAGCGTGACCAGCATGCCGGCGGCGCGCGCGAGCGAGAGCAGGGATTCGGCGTCGTCGGGGGCAGTCGCCGTGGCGAGCGGAACGGAGGACAGCGCAGGGTGGTTCGCGGTTTGCATGACGATGCTCCGGGAGGCGGGCTTTTCGAGCCGGTTCGCTACGTCTCCAGTATGGTCAGCGCGGCGCGGCGCTCCAATGAGCGGGCGCTGAAAGTGGTGTAGGTCGCGATTTGAGGCTGTAGGCATTGTCCTACAGGCCTTGCGCATCCGATCGGCGCCCGCGCGTGACGCGTGCCTCCACGGCTCCTCAATGCGAAAGCAGCACCGGAACGGTGGCCGACTCGAGCAGGGCGAGCGTGACGCCGCCGAGCAGGCGCTCGCGCCATTGCGGATGACCGTAGGCGCCCGCCACGATGAAGTCGCAGTCGTTCTTCGCGACCCACGAAATCAAGGTCTCGCCCGCGGTTTCGTCCGAGTCGCTGAAGTCTTGCGCGAAGTCCACATTGACCGCGTGTCTTGCCAGCATCAGATCGATGTCGGCAATCGCGGGGCCGGGCTTCGCCGTGCGGGACGAATTCGGCGTCGCGATATGCAACACCGTCACGCGTTTTGCGGTTTCCAGCAGCGGCATGGCGTCGTGCACCGCGCGCGCCGCTTCGCGGCTGCCGTCCCACGCAATCACGATCGTTTCGCACGTGGCGCGCAGCGCGCCCGCGTAAGGCAAGACGAGCACCGGCCGGCCGGACGTCATGACGACCTGTTCGAGAAAGCGTCTGCGCAGGGAGGCGTTGTCGTCGTCGGGAGTGGTCTGGCCGGCGACGAGCAAATCGGCGTGGCGGCTGCGGCGCACGATCGGCTGTTCGGCATGGAAGTCGAACGCGATCCACTCGCCGTCCATGCCCACGCGCCTCAAGGCGTGATGGAAAGCCGCTTCGGACGCCGACTGCTGGCCCCGCAGCGCGTCGCAGTATTCGCTGTAGTACGGGGCGCTGCCCGCGACCGTGAAGCAGGCGCGCACGTCCGGCGCGAACGGCGAATACAGGCCGATGAGGTGAGCGTCGAACCGTCCCGCGAGCGTCAGCGCGAAATCCAGTCTTGCTGTTGCGCGGTCGTCCGGGGCGAGATAGGCGAGCACGGTCTTGTACTGCATGGCGGCCTCCGCTGGGGAAAATGGCGTGGCGTGGCGTGGCGCGCGTGCCTGGTGGCCATGTTGTCGCCGGATGCGGGTGAAGACTTGACGTACATCAAGTCATAGTTTGCGTCGGCATTCAGTGGGCGAACCACCACGCCCCCCAGACACAGACGAGGATCAGCGCCTGGCCGGGGACCACCGTCCAGGCGAATGCGTGATGGCCTGCGATCGCGGCCACCACGCATTTCATGATCGAGTTGGCCGTGAGCGCGACGATGATCGGCATGGCCGCCTCGTCTGCGCTGAGCAGCGACTGGGCGCTGAGCGCGGCGATCGAGGCCGCGGCGGAATGCGTGTCGATGAGGCCGCCCAGCACCGCGGCGATCAACAGGCCGGCCTCGCCGAACCAGCGCGCGAGCAGGGTGCCGCCGAGCGTCAGGATCATGAGCGTCGAGGCGAGCAGCAGGGCCGCCTTCAGATCCACGGCGCGGCTCACCACGAGCGCTTCCTGCATCGGCTTGCGGATCGCGCGCCAGGCGATCAGCAGACCCCAGACCAGCGCGCCCAGCATCCCCGCGGCGAACGCCGGCGCGAGGTGGCGCAGCAGCGGTTCATGCACGACGCCGACGATCAGCGCCAGTTGCACCGGCGTCGCGACCGAGGACAGCACGGCGGCGGCGGCGAACTGCGGACAGTCGGCGGGCGACAGCGCGGCGCGGCGGCCCATCGTGGTGATGGTCGCGATGCTGGAAACGAAGCCGCCGAGCAGGCCCGCGAACGGCAGGCCGACGCGCGCGCCAAACATCAGTTGTGCCAGGTGCCCCAGCGCGCTGATCGCCATGACGAGGACGGCGAAGCGCCAGACCGTCTGAAGATTGAGCGCGCCGAGCGGGTCGACGGGCCGGTCGGGCAGCATCGGCAGGATGATCAATGCGGACGCCGCCAGCGTCAGCAGATCGACCACTTCTTTGCGATCGAGACGCGCCACGACGAAGCGGTGCAGCGGCGCGCGCGCCGCGAGCACGATCGTGAGCGCCACGCCCAGCGCGGCGGCGAGCGGTGCGTCGATGACGGCCAGCGCGCCCATCAGCAGTGTGGCGATCAGCGCCGTTTCGGTGGTCAGCCCCCGGTCGTCGTGCGGCCGCAGATAGGCGGCGGTGGCCAGCGCGGTGAGCGCGAGGACCAGCGTGGCGGCCAGGATCGCGCCGCCCACGCGCATGGCGATCGTGCCGAGCAGGGCCGTGATGGTGAAGGTGCGGATGCCGGCGGCGGCGCGGGCCACGCCTTCCCCCTTGCGCCGCTCGCGTTCCGCGCCGACCAGCAGCCCCACGCCCAGCGCGACGGCAAACGGCATGTACTCGTCACTGATGGGCAGCATGGTGCGGTGTTCCGGCCGGGTGATTGATGCGAGCGCCTGCGTGGTGCGGCGAACGGGACGCGCAAGGGCGTCATCGGATCGTGGGCGGCGTCGGGCAGCAAGGCGCGACGGCGTGGCGCACGGCCGGCACAAAGGCGAATTGCACATTCGTGCCCTGGCGCCTGTTCACGACCACGACGCGCACCTGTTTCGTTCCCGCCGCGTAGGCGGCGACCTGATAGCGTCCGGGCGGCAGCGCCACGTAAAGGTAGGGGCCGAGCGTACGCGTCCTGAAGACCGACGCCCCCGAGGGCCCGACGATCTCGACATCCACGTCCGACAGGAACTGGCCGCCCTGCGCCAGGAATGTGAGCCGCAAGCTGTACTGATGCGCCACGCTGCGCAGCGCGTCGGCTTCGTCGATGCCGACGCCCCCGGTGATATAGGCCATGCCGTTCTGCATGGACCGCGTCGCCGTGGCGTTCGTATCGGCGTCGGCGATGTCCGCGGCGCCAGAACTGAAGCCGGGCGCTAGCGCCGACATCAGCGCGACGGCAAGCGTGATTTCATGGATGCGTTTCATGGCCTTCTCCTCGCATCGGCAATCGGCTGGGTGGTGAGCCAAGGATCGCTCGGGACGGGACGCCACGCCTGACGCAGGTCAAACTTTCGCCGTGTCGCAACCGCGTTTTTCCATTGATGTAAATCAATTGCGTGACGTCGGCGAATCCGAAGATGGGTTCAGGCAAGACGTTACGTAACGGGGCGTCCCGGGGAGGAGCAGACCATGTACGAGAAAATCCTGATGGCGTTCGACGGCAGCGAAACCTCGCTGCAAGCGCTTGACGAAGCGCTGCGCCTCGCTCAACTGGCTCACGCGAAACTTTACGTGGCGCATGTCATCGATGTGATCGCGCCGCTTGGCATGGGGCTGACCTATGTGCCGGCGGATCTCGTCGACGCATACCGGGAAGAAGCGAAGCGGCTGCTGGACGTCGCGTGCGCGAGGGCGACGGCGGCCGGGGTGGCGTGCGAGACGTTATTGCTGGAAGTGGAAGGGGTGACGGACAGCGTGGCGTCGTGCCTGATCCGCTGCGCCGTGCGTGTGGACGCGCAACTGGCCGTCCTCGGCACGCACGGCCGCCGCGGCGTGAGCCGCGCGTTCCTCGGCAGTGTCGCGGAGGCGTTCGTGCGCGAGGCAGACTGCCCGGTGCTGCTCGTCCGGGGCCTTTACTGAGTGTGCGGCGAGTGCGGCGAGTGCGGTGCGCGGCGGCTGATTGGCTCACGAAGTTCACGCGCGCCGCTCGCGCACCGGTCGGGATCGTCCCGCGATGCAGGGGCGCGGTTCTGTCAACCGCGGTCAACCGCGCGTCCCAGGCTTGCGAGCGATCACGCAGCCGGTTTGCCGACGGTCTGCGCGAGGATCGGCAATTCGTCTTCGTTCAACCGCAGCACATCGGCAAGCAGCCGGTGGTTGATCCAGCCGCGCACCACGGTGGCGAGCCCCTCGGAGGCGCAGTAGAGCGAGACGTTCTGGCAAATCGCGCCGGCGGCGATGCCCGCGAACAGTTCGCGCTGCTGGCGCGGCGTCGAGAGCACCTGGGAAGCGCGCAGCACGTAGACGAGATCGAGCGGCGCCTTGCCCACGAAGTCCTGATAGCCCGTCATGTTGCGCGCATCGACGGCATGCTTGAGCGCCAGCCGGTCGAATTCCGGCTCGTAGCGGTACACGCCGTGAGGCAACGCGACATAGATGTCGATCTCGTTGAAAGCCTGCGCGGACGGTGCGGTATGGCCGTCGGTTTCGGCGCGATTGATGCCGTTCGCCGCCCAGAGCAGTTCGCCGAGCGTGTCGAGCGCAATGGGCGTATCCGCGTAGTCGCGGGTGCTTCTGCGCCGCGCAAGCGCGCTCAGGAGCGGTGCGCCGGCGTCGTGCCGCGGGCGCGGCAGGTCGATGAAGACGGGCGCCTCGCCGCTCGCGCGAGCGGGCGGCAATTGCGGCGCGGGTTCGTACTCGATGCGTTGAACAGGGGTCATGAGATTGCTCCAGTCGCTGGCGTGGCGGTCGAGCCGGATTGCGCGTCGACGCACAGGGATGACGCCGATGGCGGCGCGCTGCAAATGCGCGATGCCTTGAGCGAGTGCGCGTGCCATGGCATCCGTCTGCCGTTTCAGTCTCGGCGCGCGGAACGGGGGCGCGATTGACTCAGGTCAATCAGGACTGCGCGCTCCGAGCGCGCGGCGAGGTACGCCGCAAACATCGACGCGTCCTGTGTGCTTTTCGCATCCTTGATATGTGTCAATTCGAGGTCGGCGGCGAGGCGCACGATGAATCTGCGTGTGCAGCGACGATGCCGCGCATCATCCTCAATGTGAAGGAGCCCATGCCATGCAACACCTGATCGTGGCCGCGCATCCGGTCGAAGACAGTCTCACCATGCGCCTGATGCGGACGTATGTCGGCGAACTGGTGCGGCTGGGGCATGACGTGCGCGTTCACGACCTGTACCGGATGGGCTTCGATCCCGTGCTGTCGGCGGCGGAGCTGATCGACGGAACGGCCGCGCACATCCGGACGGTCGACGTGCTGTCCGCGCAGGAAGACGTGCTCGAAGCGGCGGTGCTGACCGTCATCTACCCGCTTTGGTGGATGGCGATGCCCGCGATGATGAAGGGCTACATCGACCGTGTTTTCAGCCGCGGTTTCGCGTACACGGTGGAACAGGGCGACGTGCGCGGTTTGCTCGCGGGGCGACAGGCGGCGCGGGTGACGGTCTCCGGCTCGCCGCTGGCTTCGTTCGTCGACAAGGGCCGCTGGCAGGCGATGCAGATGCTCCAGGACGTGCACGTCTTCGGCGCGGTGGGGTTCGACGTGGTCGGCCACCTCCATTTCGATGAAGCCGGCACGGCGTTGCCCTCCGCGGGCGCGCCAACCGACTTCGCACGCGTGCGCGAGTTCGTTCGCGGCCACTTCGCTTCGGTGCCCGCATGAACACGTCTGTCAAACCGGAACGGCGGCCCGCGCGAAAGACACGACAGGCTCTGCCGCCGCGCGTGCGCCGCCTCGTCGAGAGCCCGACCTATGTTCAGGCCGATGAGGACGGCGCTTTCCTGCGTCGCCCGGAAATGTGTGGCGTGCGTTTGCAGCTCGATTACTGGAAAGCCGAGGAAAAGCTGCAGCAGCTCGGCATTCGCGACACGGTCGTGGTGTACGGCAGCACACGCATCGAAGCGCCCGCTCGCGCGCGCCGCCGGCTCGCTGAGGCGCGCGCGCGGCTCAAGGCCAAACCGTCCGACGCGCAGCGCCAACGCGCGGTTCGCGCGGCGGATGCAAACATGCGCCACAGCGTGTATTACGAAATCGCGCGCGAGTTCGGACGCCTGGTTGGCGCATCGGAGGGCAGCACGCGGCTTCCGAGGCTCACGATCGTGACGGGCGGCGGTCCCGGCATCATGGAGGCGGCCAATCGCGGCGCGTACGACACCGACTCGCCCACCGTCGGCATGAATATCGCGTTGCCGCACGATCAGCTTCCGAACGCATATCTGACGCCCGAATTGTGTTTCCGGTTTCATTACTTCGCCATTCGCAAACTCCATCTGCTCGAAAAGGCCAAAGCCGCGGTGTTTTTTCCTGGTGGCTATGGAACCTGCGATGAATTATTCGAAGTCCTGACGCTTTTGCAAACGAGAAAAATCGAGCCGATTCCGGTGGTGCTGGTCGGCGAGGCGTATTGGCGCAGCCTTGTCGACTTCGACATGATGGCCGAAGAAGGCATGATCGCGCCCGACGACCTCACGCTTTTTCGCTATTGCGAGAACGCGCAGGATATCTGGTCGGCAATCTGCCAGTGGCATGACGCAAATGCATGAATGCAGCTGCAAAAAACAATCCGACAAGCTGTTCGTTTCGGCCGCATGACAGCCGATCTTTTTCATGATGCTGACGTAGATATCAGCGTGTAGATCAGGAGTGAAACGCAATGAAATCCGATATCGAACTAAAGCGCGACGTCGAAGCCGAGTTCGCGTGGGATAAATCGATCAACCCCGCGGAGATCGGGGTCGGCGTGTCGAATGGCGTCGTCACCTTGTCGGGACATCCCGCGAGCTTTGCGCAGAAACTCGCGGCGGAACGGGCGGCCGCGAGGGTTGCGGGTGTGCGCGGAATCGTCGTCGAAATGGAGGTGCGTCTCGCGCGCCATGACGTGCGCAGCGACGAGGACATCGCGGACACCGTGCGCTCGATTCTCGAGTGGACCGTCGGGTTGAACAATCAGATGGTGCAGGCGCGGGTCGAAAAGGGCTGGGTCACGCTGATGGGCGAGTGCGATTGGAGCTATCAGAGTCATGCCGCGAAAAACGCCATTGCGCATCTGCTCGGCGTGACGGGTGTCACCGATACGATTCGCGTCCGGGGCGAGGCGTCGGCGGAAGATATCGCGGTGGGAATTCGCGATGCGATACAGCGTCACGGCGATCGCGAAGCGAAACATATTGGCATCGAGATTGACGACGGCACGGCGATCCTCACCGGCAAAGTCGCGTCGAATGCCGAACGCAGGCTCGTGTTCGGAGCCGCCAAAGCGACGTCAGGCGTGCGGGCTGTGGTCGATCTGCTCGAAATCGGGTGAATGCGCGCGCCGTTATCGTGAGGAGGCGTATTGGCGATTTAAACAATAAATCGGCAGTCGTTATTCGTCTGACAATATCATGTTATGTATCATTTTATCGGGCCGGCGGCAATGTGAAGTTCAATAAATGTCCTTTCTGAATTGACCGCTAATGGTCGGGGAATTCGCGCCGTTAGCAGGGCAGGTGACCAAAAAAAATGCCATGCACATTCTCCAGCGGCAACAGGGAAATCATGGCGGGACATTAAAACACTCTAGCCCCAGGTAGCGACCTCTATGCCTCAGGATGTCAGCATTCGTGCCCGCCTTGCGATGGCGATGGCCTTTCTCGCGGTTTTGCTCGTCATCGGCGGACTGATGGGCGTCGGCGGCGTGTTCGTGAGCAATAACGATGTCAAGGAGTTGTACGCGAACCGGCTCGCTTCTTCCGAGGCCTTGGGGCAGGCGAACGTCGCGCTGTCGCGGGCGCGTTTGTGGCTGTATCGCATCGCACTCGACCCGACGAGCCCCGACGTCCAGCAGGAGACGCAGACCGCCCGCAATTTGCTGACCGCCGCCAGGAGCGCGTGGGACAGTTACCGCGCGTTGCCGTTTTCCAGCGCCGACGAGGCGCGTCAAGCGCGCGACGTCAACGAGAAGTTCGGCCTGCTCGTCACCAACGGGCTGGACCGGATGTTCGCGGCGATCGACACCCACGACCCGGCCAGAATTGCGGACGTGTGGAAAAACCTGCCGCCCGCGCTGTTTATCGATGTATCCGACGGCATGGACTCGCTCGGCGGAACGCAGGTCACGACCGCACGGGAATTGTTCGACGCCGCCCAGACGCGTTTTCGCTGGTTTGTGGCAATCGCCATCGTGGGTATCGCCATTGCGCTCGCGGCCGCGGTTCTGGCGTGGCGATCGCTGCAGCGTGCAATTGGCGTTCCGCTGGATCGGGCGCTCAATCACTTCAGCGCCATTGCAAACGGCGATCTCACCACGCATGTCGAGGTCCATTCGCGCGACGAAATGGGGCGACTGATGGAAGGCCTGAAGGCGATGCAGGGCAAGCTCATTCGGACCATCGGCGTCGTTCGGGATGGCTCGCGCCAGATCGAAATGGCCAGTCACGAAATTTCCGAAGGCAACGTGGATCTTTCGCAGCGCAC
Source organism: Paraburkholderia tropica (assembly GCF_900109265.1). Classification (GTDB taxonomy): domain Bacteria; phylum Pseudomonadota; class Gammaproteobacteria; order Burkholderiales; family Burkholderiaceae; genus Paraburkholderia; species Paraburkholderia tropica. The sequence goes on along the minus strand of NZ_FNZM01000029.1, from coordinate 23,683 downwards.
GGAGGAGCAGGCGGCGTCGCTGGAGCAAACCGCTGCATCCATGGACGAGCTGACGGCGACCGTGCGCCTGAACGCAGAGAATGCAAAACAGGCGAGCGATGTGGTGAGAAGCACCGCGCTGCTCACCGATCAGGGCAACGAGGCCACGCAGGCCGTGGTGCGGACCATGCGCGGCTTGTCCGATTCGTCGGGAAAGATCGCGGAGATCATCGGTGCGATTGAAGGCATTGCTTTCCAGACGAATATTCTTTCCCTGAATGCCGCCGTGGAGGCCGCCAGGGCCGGTGAGCAAGGCCGGGGTTTTGCCGTTGTCGCCAGCGAAGTGCGTTCGCTCGCGCAACGCAGCGCGACGGCGTCGCGCGAAATCCGGGACCTGATTACCGATTCGTTGAATCGGGTCGGCGCGGGCGCGAAACAGGCGGATCGTGCGATTGGAGCGATGCAGGAAATTCAGGCTTCGGTGAAGCGCGCCAGTCATTTGATGGAGGAAATCGCCGTTGCCTCGGAAGCCCAGTCCAAGGATATCGAGCAGGTGAATCAGGCGGTTTCCGAAATGGACCGCGTGACCCAGCAGAACGCGGCGCTCGTGGAGCAGGCATCGGCTGCCGCGCTGTCGCTCAAGGCGCAGTCGGGGCAACTCGAAACGGCGATCTCGGTCTTTCGCATGGCTCAGGTATGAGAATGCTTCGCGGCCCGATATCGAATGCGTGCGGAATTTAAAGCGCGCCGACGCGCGTTTGTTTGCCCAGCACCTCATGGCAGACGTCCAGCCACGCCCGCGCGGCGTGCGACATGTACCGGTCCGTGGACCAGATATGCGACAGCGTCCAGTCGAGCGCGGGTTCGGTCACGCGCGCGACCGCAAGATTGCCCGTGTCGAGGTGAGCCAGGAACGGCTCGGGCAGGAAGGTGGTGCCCAGGCCTGCCGCCGCCATGGCGGCGAGAAAGTCCCAATGTCCGCTGCGTGCCACGACATGAGGTTCGATACCGGCTTCGCGAAACGCGGCAAGCACGCGGCGGGTCAGGGCGAAACCCTCGTCGAGCAGAATCAGCGGCTGGTGTTTGAGCGCGCCAAGTCGCACGGTCCGGCGTCCATGCCATGAGGCTTCACGCGGACCCACCGCCCAGATCGAATGGCGTGCAATCGCGCGGCTTGCAAGACCTTCCGGCGTGCTGCCGGGTAAAAGCACGGTAGCGCCGACTTCCAGTTCGCCTGCTATGACTTTCTGCTCGAGCAGTTGCCCACCGTGTTCGGCGAGCCGCAGTTCGAGCGTCGGGTAACGTTGCTGAAAGGCTCTGACCGCGCTGGGGAAAAACAGATTGCCCATGGGCGGCATGCCCACGGTGAGTTGTCCGCGAGCGAGTTGCGCGACGTCGGCGACTTCCAGCTGCAATTGTTCAATCACGGAAAGCGCCTGCAAGCCGCGTTCGTAAACCACGCGGCCAATGTCGGTGAGTTGAACTCGCCGACCATCGCGGATCAACAGCGGCTGACCGACTTCGTCCTCCAGTTGCTTCACCATCTTGCTGATTGTCGACTGGGTGACAAACACCGCGGCGGCAGCCTGCGTGAAGCTCCCGAGTTGAACAGTTTCGACGAAATAGCGCAGTGCGCGGATATCGATCGGCATGCTTCCCGCCTTAAAGACACATGAAAAAAACGACTGGATTTTATGACATAAAATCACGATATGCATCGCTGAATTTTCATTAAACTGGCTCTCGGCTGAAGCTCGACCAGGCGCGATTCTTCATACAAGGAAGCGAGCTTGCGGCAGCGCTTGAAATGAGCGCGGCAGCCTTTTCGCGGATCAGGCGATGTCACCCGTGGCGCGCTCGATGGTCATTCGCGAGACAAGATAACGACTGAAGGTCTGATGGATACGCTACAAAATATGCGGGTGTTTACCCGCGTGGTCGAAGCGGGCAGTTTCACTGCAGCCGCCCAGTCGCTCGACTCGACCACCGGCGCGATGTCGCGCGCGGTTTCGGAGCTTGAGGCACATCTGCGTACACGTTTGCTCAATCGCACGACGCGCCGTCTCGCGCTCACGACGGCCGGCGAGCGTTATTTGCAGCGCTGCAAGCAGATTCTCGCCGACGTCGAAGGCGCCGAAGAGGAAGCCAGTTGCGCGCATGAGCGTCCCGCGGGCGTGCTGCGTATGCATAGTTTTGCGAGCATCGGGCAGCATTACGTGCTGCCAGCGATCTCGCAGTATCGTGCGCTGCATCCGGACGTCACGGTCGAACTCACGCTTTCGCAGCGTATGCCCGATCTGTATGGCGGCAGCAGCGACGTGTCGCTGGTGATCGCGAGTTCGTTGCCCAATTCCGATCTCGTTTCGCATCGGCTGGGCGCGTCGTGCAGCATTCTGTGCGCATCGCCCGAATACATCCAGGCGCACGGCGCGCCGCGAACGCCGGCGGATCTCGCGCGTCACGACTGTTTGATCCTGAAGACTCCCACGGCGCCTGCGAACGAGTGGACGCTCGAAGGTCCCGAAGGCGTTGTGTCGATGCATGTCGATGGGCCGGTGCAGGTGAATATCGCGGAGTCGCTGGCCGTTGCGATTCGCGAGGGCATGGGCATCGGCATGCTGCCTGTCTATGCGGCCATCGACGGGCTGCGCAGCGGTGCGCTCGTGCGCGTGCTGCCGCAACACATCCTGCAACGGGTCAATGTGTATGCGCTCTATCCCTCACGCAAATTTGTCGATGCGAAGACCCGCACCTGGGTGGAGTTTCTGCGTAACTATCTGGGCGAGGTGATTGCGCGCGACATGGCCGCGCTCGAAGCGCTGGCACGTGACCCGCTCGCGGATTGCACGGCAGTCGCGGCCGCGCTCGACTCGCCTTTGCCTGGCGCGGCGAATACCTTGACGGACACACCGGCCTGAAAAAAGCGGCATGACGGCGAGACGTTCATGCAGGCGCCTCGCATCCGCGAACAATTTGTCCGGCAAATAAAAAAACGCCAACCCGGCCGGGTTGGCGTTTTGCATGAGGCGCGGTGACGATCAGAACTGATTCATCGTGTTGTCTTTGCCCGCTGCCTTCAGGGCGGCTTCGCCGCTGAAGTATTCCTTGTGGTCGTCGCCGATATCCGAGCCGGACATGTTCTGGTGCTTGACGCACGCGATGCCCTGGCGGATTTCCTTACGCTGCACGCCGGCCACGTAACCCAGCATGCCCTGGTCGCCGAAATACTCCTTCGCGAGATTGTCGGTCGACAGCGCGGCCGTGTGATACGTCGGCAGCGTGATGAGGTGGTGGAAGATACCGGCTTCGCGCGACGCGTCGGCCTGGAAGGTGCGGATCTTTTCGTCGGCGATCTGTGCCAGCTCGCTCTGGTCGTATTCCACGCTCATCAATTGCGCACGGTCGTAGGACGAAACGTCCTTGCCCGCGGCCTTCATCGCGTCGTACGCCTGCTGACGGAAGTTCAGCGTCCAGTTGAACGACGGGCTGTTGTTGTACACCAGCTTGGCGTTCGGAATGACCTTGCGGATCTCGCTGACCATGCCGCCGATCTGCGCGATATGCGGTTTTTCGGTTTCGATCCACAGCAGGTCGGCGCCGTTTTGCAGCGCGGTGACGCAATCCAGCACGCAGCGTGCTTCGCCCGTACCGGCGCGGAACTGGAACAGGTTGCTCGGCAGGCGCTTGGGGCGCAGCAGCTTGCCGTCGCGCTTGATGACGACGTCACCGTTGCCGAGCGCGTCGGCCGAGAGTTCTTCGCAATCGAGGAACGAGTTGTACTGATCGCCCAGATCGCCCGGCGTGCTGGTCACGGCGATCTGCTTGGTCAGGCCCGCACCCAGCGAGTCGGTGCGCGCCACGATGATGCCGTCGTCCACGCCCAGCTCCAGGAAGGCGTAGCGGATTGCGCGGATCTTCGCGAGGAAATCTTCATGCGGCACGGTGACCTTGCCATCCTGGTGGCCGCACTGCTTTTCGTCGGAGACCTGGTTTTCGATCTGGATGCAGCACGCGCCCGCTTCGATGAACTGCTTGGCCAGCAGGTAAGTGGCCTCGGCGTTGCCGAAACCCGCGTCGATGTCGGCGATGATCGGCACGATGTGCGTGACGTGATTGTCGATCTTTGCCTGGATGGCGGCCCTGGCTGCGCCCTGGGCGGCATCCAGCTCGCGGAACAGACCGCCCAGCTCACGGGCGTCGGCCTGGCGCAGGAAGGTGTACAGCTCGCGGATCAGCGCGCTGACCGAGGTCTTTTCATGCATCGACTGGTCCGGCAGCGGACCGAATTCCGAGCGCAGCGCGGCCACCATCCAGCCCGAGAGGTACAGATAGCGGCGCTCGGTGCTGTTGAAGTGCTTCTTGATGGAGATCATCTTCTGCTGGCCGATGAAGCCGTGCCAGCAGCCCAGCGACTGGGTGTACTTCGCCGGATCGGCGTCGTAGGCGGCCATGTCGGCGCGCATGATTTTGGCCGTATAGCGGGCGATGTCGAGACCGGTCTTGAACTTGTTCTGCGCGCGCATGCGTGCGGCGTATTCGGGATTGATCGCGTTCCAGGCGCTGCCTTGCTGCTCTTTCAACCCGGCAATCGCCTGGATGTCGTCTTGATATTGGGTCATGAGTATCTCCTGAAGGAAAGCGTGAGTGACTAGATAGTCGGTCGAACTGCATGACTTAATAGTAACGCCGCGCCGCCAACTCTTATATAAGACATAAGACATAATTTTTTGTTGTTTTTCAATGACTTGTGAGGCGATTTTTGCGATGTAAAACATGCTCCCAAGGAGCGGAATGACGGATTCGCCGTCGATTCGTCGGAATTCCGCAATATGAAATGTGCTTTCGGCAGCTGGAGTTGGAGTGTGGGCGCTGCCGTCCGATCAGGATTGATTTGTGTCAATCGCCGGAAGTCGATCCGCGCGAGTATGAGTTCCACGTTCTGCGTTGATCGTGAGGTGAGAAATGACTCAGCAATCCGGCGCGAAGGGACTCATGCGATTCACGAGGATTCTGGTCGCGGTGGACGCCACCACGGCGTCGTCTGCGGCGCTCAGGTATCTGAAGCCGCTCCTCCACCGCGGCGTGACCGTGCGGGTGGTGTCCGTCGCAGAAAACCCGCACACGCTTGTCCCGTTGGGCGGATGGGCGGGAGCGCAGCTACAGGCTTTCCGGGTCGAATTGCTGCGTGACGCGGACGCCGCGATCCAGACCGCGCAAGCCCGGTTGCAGGGCCGCGGTGCAAAAATCGACGGCCAGCTCGTCGACCTTTGCAAAGTGGGCGGCCATCTCGTGGATGCGCTCGGCGAGGCGATTTCGCAATGGGCGCCTGATCTTGTCGTGCTGGGAACGCGTCATCATCAGGGCCTGTTGCGTTGGGTGGAGGGCGAAGTCTCCGCGCCGCTGGCCCGACTGCTTCATGCTCCGGTCCTGATCGTGCCGGCCGAATACGACGGCGCATGCGATGGTCCGCCTTCGCGGGTGCTTTTCGCGACAGATGGCAGCGACGCTTCCCGGTGCGCGCTGCGTGCAGGCGCCGGTCTCGTCGCTTCACGTTCGGAGTGGCGCATCATCCATGTCGTCGATCGTCTGCTGGCGCCGGGCACCGGGCCATTTGAAAGGCAGCTCGAGGAGACGCTCTCAGAGATCGGCCAGGTCGCCCTCAAGGCCGCAGTCGGCGAACTCGCCTCGTATGGCCAGCAAGATGAGCGAGCCGTGGAAACCGCGCTCATCAAGACGAGCAGCACCTTCGACGATGTGCCGCATGCAATCGAGCGCGACGCGGTGCGATGGAAGGCGCAACTCGTCGTCCTCGGAACGCACGGGCGACGCGGCGTGACGCGCTGGCTGCTCGGCAGCGTCGCCGAAAGAACGCTGCGATTGACGTCCGTTCCGCTTTTGCTCGTGCCAACGCCTCGCGAATAGCGGCGGCAGACAGGCACGCGCCAGTTTCCCCGCCACCGGCGTATCACTCGCAACGGAAAGTCTTCGCTACCCGCGCGGATAGATCGACTTTGCATGCGCGAGCGGCCCCGAAACGGCGCGCACCGCACGACTTGCGTCGGCACTTTGCGTGCACTGGCAACGTGAATCGCTGCACCGGTACGCGCCGCCAGGTGGCCCGCGATGTCCCACGATGGCGCGCGAACGACGCCGCGCGCTGTCTGTGCGGTGCGTGCCCGTTCGTCTGTGAGGCACGCCAGGCAAGCTTGCGCGGCGCGCGCGGGGTCATCTGGCATAGATGCTGCTTGTTGCGTTCCATCTTGTATTCAAGATTGAACTCATGCCACGCTTCCGCCCGTTGAAGGTTCGCGCACTGCTCGATGCGTATCGCCGTGGCGAGATCTCGCCGCGCGAGACGGTTGACACCGTGCTGCACCGCCTTGCGACCACGCATCGTCCAGAAGCGTGGATCCTGCGTGTCGCCGCGTCCAGCCTCGTCACGCGCGCCGCGCAACTCGAACAACTGCTCGCCGACGAAGGTCCTGCGCTATTCGAGCGCATGCCGCTGTTCGGCGTGCCGTTCGCGGTCAAGGACAATGTCGATGTCGCAGGCCTGCCGACCACGGCCGGTTGCGCGGCGTTCGCCTATACGCCCGGCGAAACGGCGTTCGCGGTCGAGCGTCTGCTCGACGCCGGCGCGATCCTGATCGGCAAGACCAATCTCGATCAGTTCGCGACCGGCCTCGTCGGCACGCGGTCGCCTTATGGCGCGGTGCGTCAGGTCGATCACGACGACTTCATTTCAGGCGGCTCCAGTTCGGGTTCGGCGGTCGCGGTGGCGGAAGGCATCGTCGCGTTTGCGCTGGGCACCGATACGGCGGGCTCGGGGCGCGTGCCGGCGGGCTGCAACGGCATCGTCGGCCTCAAGCCGTCGCTGGGGCTCGTCAGCAAGCGTGGCGTCGTGCCCGCGTGCCGCACGCTCGATACGCTCTCGGTGTTCGCGCACGATGTCGCCGACGCGTGGACCGTGCTCGATCGCCTGGCGGCCTTCGACGCGCGTGACGCCTATTCGAAGCCGCTCGTCTCGCGCGGCCTGGCGCATGGATCGCTGCGCCTCGGCGTGCCCGACACGCTCACGTTCTTCGACGACAGACGCGCGCAGGACGCATTCGCCGCGACGCTCGACGGCATCGCCACGCATCTGGCGCTCACGCCCGCGCGCTTCGCCTTCGCACCGTTGCAGCAGGTCGCGGCGCTGCTCTATGACGGCCCGTGGGTGGCGGAGCGGCGCGCCGCGCTCGGCGACTTCTTCGACACGCATCGCGCGCAGATCGACCCGACCGTGGCGAAGGTGATCGCTCAGGCCGAACGCTTCGACGCCGCGAAGGCATTCGACGGCCAGTACACGCTAGCGCGTCTGAAGCGCGAGGCGGACGCGCTGTTCGAACAGTTCGACATCCTGATCGTTCCGACCGCGCCGACACATCCAACCCTCGCCGAGGTGCACGCGAATCCAGTCGAGGTGAACAGCCGCCTCGGTGTCTATACGAACTTCGTCAATCTGCTCGACTGGTGTGCGCTCGCGGTGCCGGGCGTGCCGCGCGACGATGGCTTGCCCGCGGGCGTCACGCTGATCGGACCGTCGGGCGCGGACCAGCAGCTCGCGGTGCTCGGCGCGCGCATTCAGGCGCTGTTTAACGAAACGGACGAAACCACCGCAGCCGCCGCGGCACGCGATGCCGATGCGATAGCCGCGAGTCCGCTGCCGATTCAGGAACCGTGCGTTACGCTCGCGGTGGTCGGCGCGCATCTGCGCGGCGAGCCGCTGAACTGGCAACTGTTGCAGGCGGGCGCGCGCTTTGTCGAAGCGACCACGACGGCGCCGCATTACCGTCTTTACGCGCTCGCGGGCACCACGCCGCCGAAGCCGGGCCTCGTGCGGCAGAGCGTGGGCGCGGAAGGCGACGCGATCGCCATCGAATTGTGGGACGTGCCGCTGCGCAGTTTCGGCGCGTTCGTTGCCGCGGTGCCCGCACCGCTTGCGATCGGCTCGCTCGATCTCGCGGATGGGCGAACCGTGAAGGGTTTCGTCTGCGAGCCCTTTGCGGTGGCCGCCGACGCGGCTGCATCCGATATCACGGCTTATGGCGGCTGGCGCGCGTATCTGGCGCATCGCGCGCTAAAGCGCTAATGCACTCAAACGCTGAACTGAAACGCACAACGAACCCCGAAGCGAACACCGAACGCAGTGACCGATAACCATCAGGAATCCAAATCATGACGCAACGTCGCGACTTCATCAAACAGGCGGGCGCGCTCGCGCTCGGCAGCCTGCTGCCTTTCGAAGGCGTGTTCGCCGCCGAAAAACTGACGGTCGGCGTGATCTACGTCGGTTCGAAGGGCGATTACGGCTACAACCAGGCGCAGGCGCAAGCGGCGGCGGTCATCAAGAAGTTGCCGAACGTGAAGGTGGTCGAGGAAGAGAACGTGCCGGAAACCGTCGCGGTGCAGAAGTCGATGGAAGCCATGATCGAGCAGGACGGCGCGACGCTGATCTTCGCGACATCGTTCGGTTATTTCGACCCGCATGTGCTGAAGATGGCGGCCAAATATCCGAAGATCCGTTTTGCGCATTGCGGCGGCCTGTGGAAGCAGGGCAATCCGCCCAATATCGCCAGCTATTTCGGTTATATCGACGAATGCCAGTATTTGAACGGCGTGGTCGCGGGCCATATGAGCAAGACGAAGAAGCTCGGTTTCGTCGCGGCCAAGCCGATTCCGCAGGTGCTGCGCAACATCAACGCGTTTACGCTCGGCGCGCAGTCGGTCGATCCGTCGATCACGACGCATGTGATTTTCACGGGCGACTGGTCGATGCCGGTGAAGGAAGCCGAGGCGGCCAACAGTCTCGTCGATCAGGGTTGCGACGTGCTGACCTGTCACGTCGACGGTCCGAAGGTCGTGATCGAAACCGCGGAGAAGCGCGGTGCGATGAGCTGCGGTTATCACGCGAGCCAGGCGGCGCTCGCGCCGAAGGGCTATCTCACGGGAGCCGAGTGGGATTGGGCGACGCCGTATCAGACGCTCGTCGCCGATGCGCAGACCGGCAAGCCGCAGCCGAACATCTTGCGCGGCGGTCTCAAGGAAGGTTTCGTGAAAATGTCGCCGTATGGGGCGAAGGTCACGCCCGATGCGAAGAAGAACGCCGACGCGATCAAGGCGCACATGATGGCCGGCCAGTTCGCGATCTTCAAGGGGCCGCTCAAGGACAACAAGGGCGGCACGGCCATCGCGGCGGGCACCAACTACGCGCAGACCGACATCACGCTCGAGAGCATGAATTACCTCGTCGCCGGCGTGGTCGGTCAGATCTGAACCATGAGCCTGTCCAGCGCGATCCCGCCGTGAAGTCCCTCATCGCTCAACCTCGCCAGGAGAGATCATGCGCGCTCCCGCTTCCTCGGTGACGTCGGCCGGCGCCCGCGCGCTGATCGGCCTGTTGCCCGCGCTGCCGACGCTTGCCGCCATCGTCGGCACGCTGTTGCTGTTCTCGCTCTTTCTGCTGATCGAGGGCCAACCGGCGGGCGACGCAATCGCGCTGATCGCGCAGGGCGCATTCGGCTCGTCGTTCGCGTGGCAGAGCACGCTGCTGCGTGCCGCGCCGCTGATGCTCACCGCGCTGTGCGTGGCGCTGCCCGCGCAGGTCGGGCTGATCGTGATCGGCGGCGAAGGCGCGCTCGCGCTCGGCGGGCTCGCGGCGGCGGTCGTGCCGTCGCTGCTGCCGCACGGGACGCCGTGGTTCGTCGCGACGCCTGTCATGGCGCTGGCCGGCATGATCGTCGGCGGCGCGTGGATCGGCGCGGTCGGGGCGTTGCGGCAGTGGCGCGGCGTCAACGAGACGATCAGTTCGCTGCTGATGTCCTATATCGCGATCGCGGTGTTCAAGTTTCTGGTCGAAGGGCCGCTGCGCGATCCGGCGAGCCTGAACAAGCCGTCGACGCCGCCGCTGCCCGATGCGTTCTCGATCGGCTCGCTGCCGGGACTCGAAGTGCATTGGGGGTTGTTCTGGGGCGCGCTGGCGTGCGTGGCCGCGTGGGTCTTCGTGCGTCACAGCACGAAGGGCTTCGCCATGCGCGTAACGGGCGGCAACGCGCGCGCCGCGCGTCTCGTCGGCCTGCCGGTGAATTCGCTCGCGTTGACGGCGTGCGCGCTGGGCGGCGCGGCGGCGGGTCTCGCGGGCATGTTCGAGGTCGCGGCCGTGCAGGGCAGCGCGAACGCCTCGCTGCTCGCGGGCTACGGTTACGCGGGCATTCTCGTGGCGTTCGCTGCACGCCAGAATCCGCTCGCGATCATCGTGTGCGCGCTGATGATCGGCGGCATCGAGGCGAGCGGCAGTCTGCTGCAACGCCGTCTCGATCTGCCCGACGCGACCACGCTCGTGCTTCAGGGCCTGCTGTTCGCCAACCTGCTCGCGTGGGAAGCGCTCGGCGGACGGCTCGCCGCATGGCGCGTGAAATTGCAGGCCGCCGCGCCGTCCGATGTCGCGTCCACGCTGGAGCAAAGCCATGTCTGATCTGCATTCGCCGCTTGCCGTGCTGCTGCTCTCGCTGATCGCGGGCGCGGTGCGCGTGAGTACGCCGTATCTGTTCGTGAGTCTCGGCGAATGCCTGACCGAGAAGGGCGGGCGCGTCAATCTCGGCCTCGAAGGCATTCTGGTGACGGGCGCGATGAGCGGTTATGCGGGCGCGTATCTGAGCGGCTCGCCGTGGCTCGGCGTGCTGCTGGCCGGTTGCGCGGGGCTGCTGCTCGGCTGTCTGCACGGTTTGATCTGTTCGCTGCCGCGCGTCTCGGACATCGCCTTCGGCATCGCGCTGATGCTGTTCGGCACCGGCCTCGCGTTCTATCTCGGCAAGCCCTTTATCGAGCCGCAAGCGCCGATGCTGCGCTCGTTCGATTTCGGCGCCTGGAGCGCGTCGCCGCAATTGCATAACGCGCTGCACGTGAACCCGCTGTTTCTGATTGGCGTGGCGATGGCGTTCCTCCTGCAATGGGGATTGCGTTCGACGCGCTGGGGCATGACGCTGCGCCTCGTCGGCGACAACGCTCAGAGCGCGCGTGCGATGGGTTATCCGGTCACGCGCGTGCGCATCGCCGCGACGGCGGTCGGCGGCTTTTTTGCGGGCGTTGGCGGCGCGTATCTGTCGCTCGTCTATCCGGGCAGCTGGAACGAAGGTCTCTCCAGCGGCCAGGGGCTGATGGCGGTCGCGCTGGTGATTTTCGCGCGCTGGCAGCCGCTGCGCTGCCTGTGGGCCGCGCTGCTGTTCGGCGCGGCGGGCGCGCTCGGCCCCGCGTTGCAGGCGATCGGCGTGACGAGCGGCTATTACCTTTTCAACGCCGCGCCTTATGTGCTGACGCTCGCGATCATGATCGTCAATTGCCGCCCGGACCGCTCGCTGGCCGGCGCGCCCGGCGAATTGAGCCTCACGCGCTGACGCTTTGCCGACGCCTTGTTCACGCGTTATTTCGCCATCGATCCATCTCGTCTCACCGGAGACCGACATGACCCGTTTCATCGAAGCCCGTCCGTATCCGTGGCCCTACGACGGCGCGTTGCGCGCCGATAACACCGCGCTCGTCATCATCGACATGCAGACCGACTTCTGCGGATTCGGCGGCTATGTGGACAAGATGGGCTACGACCTCTCGCTCACGCGCGCGCCGATCGAGCCGATCAAGCACGTGCTCGCCACGATGCGCGCGCAGGGTTTCACCATCATTCACACGCGCGAGGGCCATCGTCCCGATCTCTCGGATCTGCCCGCGAACAAGCGCTGGCGCAGCCGCCAGGCGGGCACGAACGGCATCGGCATCGGCGACGACGGTCCGTGCGGCAAGATCCTCGTGCGCGGCGAACCGGGTTGGGAAATCATCGACGAACTCGCGCCGCTGCCGGGCGAGATCGTGATCGACAAGCCGGGCAAGGGCTCGTTCTGCGCGACCGATCTCGAACTCGTGCTGCGCACGCGCGGCATCGCCAATCTCGTGCTCACCGGCATCACGACCGACGTGTGCGTACATACGACGATGCGCGAGGCCAACGACCGCGGCTTCGAATGCACGATCCTTGCCGATTGCTGCGGCGCGACCGATCAAGGCAATCACGACGCGGCGCTGAAGATGGTGTTGATGCAGGGCGGCGTGTTCGGCACGGTGTCCGATTCGCACGCGCTGCTCGCCACGCTCGGACGCTGATCATGTCGACGCTCGCCAGCATGAAAGCGCTGCCGCCGAAGCGCGGCGCGCTCAGCGTCGAAGTGCTCGGCGCCAGCAAGCGCTTCGGCGCATTCCGCGCGCTCGACGACGTCACGCTCAAGGTGCGCGCGGGCACGGTGCATGCCTTGCTCGGCGAAAACGGCGCGGGCAAGAGCACGCTTGTGAAAGGGCTCGTCGGTTATGGCCTGCTCGATAGCGGGCAGATCGTCGCCGACGGCCGCGAGGCGCGCATCGCGTCGCCGCGCGATGCGCAGGCGCTCGGCATCGGCATGGTCTATCAGCACTTCACGCTGGCGTCGGGCTTGTCGGTCGAAGAGAATCTCGTGCTCGCGCGCGGCCGCATGCCGTGGAAGATCGATTGGGATGCCGAGCGCAAGGCGCTCGACGCGTTCATGCGGGAGATGCCATTCCGGCTCGCGCTCGACGCGCCCGTGTCCGGTCTCGCGGCGGGCGAGAAGCAGAAGCTCGAAATTCTCAAGCAGTTGTATCTGCGTCAGCGTCTGCTGATTCTCGACGAACCGACGTCCGTGCTCACGCCGCAGGAAGCCGACGAAGTGCTCGGCCTGATGCGCGATCTCGCCACGCGCCACGCGCTGACGGTGCTGATGATCACGCACAAGTTCCGCGAGGTGATGGCGTATGCCGACGATGTCACGGTGTTGCGCAAAGGGCGTCTGGTCGGCAGTTGCGCGGTGCGCGACACCGACCGCGACCGCCTCGCCGCGTGGATGATGGGAACGGACGCCGACGCGGCGGCCAAAGCCGAAGCGCGCGCGACGGCGGACATCGACACCGCGCGGCCCGCGCGCAAACCACTCGCCGCTCAAGCGCCGGTATTGCTCGAACTTTCGAAGTTGACCGTGCTCGACGACCGCGGCCTCGCGGCGGTGCGGGAAGCGTCGCTGGCCGTGCGCGCCGGCGAAATCCTCGGGCTGGCCGGCGTGTCGGGCAACGGCCAGAAAGAACTCGTCGAGGCGCTGGTCGGCCAGCGCCGCGCGCAGTCGGGTGCGATGCGCGTGAAGGGCGAGCCGTATCGCGCGACCCGTGAAGCGATGACGCGTTTGTCGGTGTTCGCTTTGCCCGAAGAGCCGTTGCGCAATGCGTGCGTGGCGAACCTGAGCATCGCCGAAAACCTCGCGCTGCGCGACTTCGACCGCGCGCCGCTGCGCTCGGGCGGCTGGCGTCTGAACCGGCGCGCATTGCGCGAACGTGCGACGCAGCGCATCGCCGAATTCAACGTGCGGCCGCCGGTGCCGGAGCGCGCCATCGGCACGCTGTCGGGCGGCAACGTGCAGCGCGCGGTGCTCGCGCGCGAGCTGGGCCAGCCGGTCGATGTGCTGATCGTCGCGAACCCGGTGTTCGGGCTCGACTTCGCGTCGGTGGCCGATATCCACGCGCGCATTCTCGCCGCGCGCGACGCGGGCGCGGCCGTGCTGCTGGTGAGCGAGGATCTCGATGAACTGCTCGAACTGGCCGACCGCATCGCGGTGATCGCGCAAGGGCGGCTCGTGTTCGAAACCGCCGCCGAGAACGCGGACCGCGTGGTGCTCGGCCGCCACATGGCGGGCCACGGCGACGATCGTCAAACCGAAGCGGCGGTCCCGTCCGCCGCCTTTCATGGAGCCTGAGCAATGAGTTCGAGTGGACTCGGCGGATTGAACCGCTCGCCCGCGGGCGTGGTGATCGGCCTCGTGCAACTGCGCAATCCCGATGTCGAAACGCCCGCGCAACTCGCGGCGCAGACGCAGCGCATCGTCGATCTGGTCGGCAAGGCGCGGCGCAACAACGCATCGATGGATCTGGTGGTGTTTCCCGAATACGCGCTGCACGGTCTGTCGATGCGCACCGACGACGCGATCATGTGCACGCTCGACGGCCCCGAAGTGGCGGCGTTCAAGGCGGCGTGCGTCGAGCATCGCATCTGGGCTTGCTTCTCGATCATGGAGCGCAATCCGCGCGGTAATCCGTATAACAGCGGCCTGATCATCGACGATCGCGGCGAGATCCGGCTTTACTACCGCAAGCTGCATCCGTGGGTGCCGGTCGAGCCGTGGGAGCCGGGCAATCTCGGCGTGCCGGTGTGCGAGGGGCCGCGCGGCGTCAAGCTCGGGCTCATCATCTGTCACGACGGCATGTTCCCGGAAATGGCGCGCGAAGCCGCGTACAAGGGCGCGGAAGTGATCGTGCGCACGGCGGGCTATACGGCGCCGATCCGTCACGCCTGGCGCATCACCAATCAGTCGAATGCGTTTCAGAATCTCGCGCAGACCGCGAGCGTCTGTCTGTGCGGCAGCGACGGCACGTTCGATTCGATGGGCGAGGGCATGTTCTGCGATTTCGACGGCACTGTCATGGTGGACGGCAGCCATCGTCCCGACGAAATCATCACCTGCGAAATGCGGCCCGATCTGGTGCGCGAGGCGCGCGTGCATTGGGGCGTCGAGAACAATATCTATCAGCTCGGGCATCGCGGCTATGTGGCCGTCAAAGGCGGCGCGCAGGATTGCCCGTACACCTTCATGCAGGACATGGTGCGCGGCGAATATCGTCTGCCGTGGGAAAGCGAGGTGCGCGTGAGCGACGGCACGTCCTGCGGTTTCGCGCCGCCCGAACGCACTTACGAGGGTTGATCGATCATGCCGACACTTGCTGGCGCGCTGCCTTCGCCGTTTGTTTTCGAGGCGCCGAGGACGGCGCTCGTGGTGATCGACATGCAGCGCGATTTCATCGAGCCGGGCGGCTTCGGCGCGGCGCTCGGCAACGACGTTTCGCTGCTGGGCGGCATCGTGCCGGACGTCGCGCGCCTGTTGCATCACGCGCGCGAACGCGGATGGTTCGTCGTGCATACGCGCGAATCGCACGCGGCGGATCTTTCCGATTGTCCGCCCGCCAAGCGGCTGCGCGGGCAGCCGAGCGCGCGCATCGGCGATGCGGGTCCGATGGGCCGCATTCTCGTGCGCGGCGAGCCGGGTAACGCGATTGTCGACGCGCTCGCGCCGGTCGGCGGCGAACTCGTCATCGACAAGCCAGGCAAGGGCGCGTTCCATGCGACGCGGCTCGGCGAGGAACTGGCCCAGCGCGGCATCACGCATCTGGTGTTCGCGGGCGTGACGACGGAAGTCTGCGTGCAGACGTCAATGCGCGAGGCGAACGACCGCGGTTATGACTGCCTGCTGATCGAGGACGCGACCGCGAGCTATATTCCCGCGTTCAAGGCGGCGACGCTCGCGATGATCCATTCGCAAGGCGGTATCGTGGGATGGACCGCGAGCCTTGCGCAACTGCTGGAGGCCGATGCGTGACGATGCAAACCGGTGAGCAAATGAAAGAGGTCGCGATGATTGACGATCCGGCCATCGTCGCCGAAGTGACGGACGCGTTCGAAGCCTACGAACGCGCGTTGATCGACAATGATGTCGCGGCGATGAACGTACTGTTCTGGGACGCGCCCGAGACGGTGCGCTACGGCATCGCCGAAATCCAGCACGGCGGCGAGGCCGTTCGCGCGTGGCGCGAAACGTGCGCGCCGGTGCCGACGTCGCGCCGCCGACATCGTACGGTGGTGACCACGTTCGGCCGCGACTACGCGACGGTGAGCACCGAATTCACGAGCGATGCGACGCCGCTCGTCGGCCGGCAGATGCAGACCTGGGCGCGGCTCGGTTCGGCTGGCGCGCCGTTCGGAGGCTGGATTATCGTGGCCGCGCACGTGAGTCTGATCGAGCCGCCGGATGCGGCGGCCTGCGAAGCGCGCGCGTAAGCTGCAAGGCGACGAGTAACGGGCAGGAGAGTAGTCATCGAACCGAAACGGCAAACCGAAACGAAGCAGGCGGACGCGACGGACGCGCCCGACGACACGAGCGCCGGCGACGCGAAAGTGGTTTATGGCGCGAATCCGCTGGCGGAGCAGGTCTATCAGCGGCTCAAGCACGATATTTTCGATTTCCGGCTGTTTCCCGGCGATCGTTTTTCGGAAACCGATATCGCGCAGCACTATGGCGTCTCGCGCACGCCGATGCGCGATGCGCTGTTTCGGCTGCTGCGCGAAGGCTATCTCGAAGTGGGATTCCGGCGCGGCTGGAAAGTCTGCGATATCGACTTCGAGCGGCTCGATCAGCTCTACGATCTGCGTATCGTGCTGGAACTCGCCGCGATCGACCGCGTAGCGAGCGCGCGGCCGCCGCATCCCGCCATCGAGGCGCTCAAGGCGCTCTGGTGCGTCGCGCCCGACGCGCGCGAGAGCGATCCGGCGCGGATGTTCCGGCTCGACGAGGGGTTTCATCGTGGTTTGGTCGAAGCGACCGGCAACGCGGAAATGCTGCGGGTTCACAACGAAGTGACCGAGCGTATCCGTATCGTGCGGCGCCTCGATTTCCTGAAACCGCATCGCACCGACGCAACCTACGACGAGCACGCGACCATACTCTCGCTGATCGAGCGCGGCAAGACCGCCGAAGCGGGCATTCTGCTGCGCGCGCACGTCACGCAGAGCAAGCTGGAGGTGCGCAAGATCACCGTATCGATGCTTGCGCAGGCGCGACATAGCAAGCTGCCTTTCGTGACTTGAACGGCGCTATTGAATGAAGCGCCGCAATTCCACCGTCTCAGGCTGCTCGAAAATGGTCTCCGGCGGGCCGCTCTCCCACACGCGGCCTTCGTGCATGAAGACGACGGTATCGCTCACGGCGCGCGCGAAACGCATTTCGTGCGTGACCATAATCAGCGTCATGTGCTCGCGCGCGAGACTTTCCACCACGCTCAGCACTTCGCCCACGAGTTCGGGGTCGAGCGCCGAGGTGATTTCATCGCACAGCAGCACGCTCGGTTTCATCGCCAGCGCGCGGGCGATCGCCACACGCTGCTGCTGACCACCCGAAAGCTGCTCGGGAAGCGCATCGAACTTGTTGCCGAGTCCCACGCGTTCGAGCATCTGCTGCGCCGTCTCGCGCGCGGCGGCGCGCGACGTTTTCTTGACGACGGTCTGCGCGAGCATCACGTTCTGCCCGGCCGTGAGATGCGGGAAAAGGTTGTATTGCTGGAACACCATGCCGACCTTCAGCCGCAGTGCGCGCAGGTCGGCGTGGCGTGCATCGACGTGTTCGCCATCGATTTCGATCGAACCGGCGTCGATGCTTTCGAGGCCGTTCAGTGCGCGCAGAAACGTGCTTTTGCCGGATCCGCTGCGGCCGATGATGCTCACGACCTGACCGCGCTCCACGCTGAGGTCGATGCCCTTGAGCACATGATTGGCGCCGAATTGTTTTTCGACGCCCTGGGTTTTAACGAGCGGCATGCCATTTCCTTTGCAGCGAGCGTGCGTAGCGCGTGAGCGGGTAGCACAGGACGAAGTAGATCAGCGCGACGAGGCCATAAACGAGAAACGGGCGGAACGTCGCGTTCGAGATGATCGTTCCGGCCTTGGTGAGTTCGGCGAAACCGATGATCGAGACGAGCGCCGTGTCCTTGATCGCCTGCACGCCGAAGCCCACGGTCGGGCCGACGGCGATGCGCGCCGCTTGCGGCAGGATCACGTGGCGCAGTTGCTCGAAGTAATTCATCGCGAGACTGGAGGAGGCTTCCCACTGGCCTTTGGGCACCGCTTCCACGCAGCCGCGCCAGATTTCGGCGAGATAGGCGCTCGTGAAGAACGTGAGGCCGAGCGTCGCGGCGACCCAGGGCGACACGTCCACGCCCACGAGCGGCAAACCGAAGAACACGATGAACAGCTGCAACAGCAGCGGCGTGCCCTGAAACACCTCGATGTAGATCCGCACGATCGCGCGCAGCGCACGCGAACTGGACACGCGCATGACGAGCAGGACAAGACCGAGCGCCCCGCCCGCGACGAACGACACGAGCGAAAGCAGCACGGTCCAGCGCGCGGCCAGCAACAGCCCTTCGAGGATTTGCGCGAATGTGAATTCGATCATCGCGTGCCTCGCGGGCTGCGTGCGAACAGCTTGCGGCCGGCCGCGTTGAGCACGGCGCGCAGCACGAGCGCCATCGCCAGATAAATCCCCGCGATCAGGAAATACGTTTCGAACGCGCGGAAATTGCGTGACTGCACGTAGCTCGCGGCGTACGTGAGATCGGCGACGGAAATCTGCGAGACGACAGCCGAGCCGAGCATGGTAATGACGATCTGGCTCGTGAGTGCCGGAAAGACCTTCGCGAACGCTTGCGGCAAGAGCACGTGCACGAACGTTTCGCGCGGCGACATGGCGAGCGCGGCGGCGGCTTCGCGATGCCCGCGCGGCACGGCGTCGATGCCCGCGCGCAGAATTTCCACGGCGTACGCACCAAGATTGAGCGTCATCGCGAACACGGCCGCCGTGTATTCGCCGATATGCACGCCGAGCGCGGGCAAGCCGAAGAACACGAAGAACAGTTGCACGAGAAACGGCGTATTGCGGACCGCTTCGACATAGCAGTGAACGATCGCACGCGCAGCCGCATGGCTGCTTTGGTACACGGCGGCGCCCGCCACGCCAAGACTCACGCCGAGCGCCGTGGAGGCGGCGGTGAGTGCGAGCGTGACGGCCGCGCCGGACGCGAACATGCCGCTATAGGCGGCAAGGTCGCCGAACTGAAGCTGATAGCTCATGAACGGAAAAGGAGTTTCGCGGTGATGACGCGCGTGGCGCGCGAGGCCTTAGAGATTGGCGGGCAGCGGCTGGCCAAACCACTTTTTCGACATCGCCTGGAGCGCGCCGTCCTTCTTCGCTTCGTCGATCGTGGCGTTGACCTTCGCGAGCAGTTGCGGCTCGTTCTTGTTGAGCCCGACGAAGCAGGGCGAGTCCTTGATGACGAACTTCATCTGCGGTTCGCGCGGCGGATGCTTCGCGAGAATCGCCGCCGCCACGATGTTGCCCGCGGCGATCAACTGAACCTGGCCGGAGAGAAAGGCCTGGATGGTGGCGTTGTTGTCGTCGAAACGGCGGATGGTCGCGTTGGGCGCCATGTTGGTGAGCGCCACTTCCTCCAGCGCGCCGCGCGTTGCGCCCACGGTCTTGCCGGTGAGGTCGGCCGGGCCGCTTACCTTGACGTCGGCGGGGCCGAACACGCCCTGGAAATACGGCGCGTAAGGCGTCGAGAAGTCGATCGCCTTTTCGCGGTCGGGCGTCTTGCCGAGCGAGGAGATCACGAGATCGACCTTGTCGGTCTGGAGATACGGAATGCGGTTGCCGCTGTTCACGGGCACGAGTTGCAGCTTCACCTTCATGGACTTCGCGAGCAGCGCGGCCATGTCGATGTCATAGCCTTGCGGCTGCATGTCGGGGCCGACCGCACCGAACGGCGGATAGTCCTCCGGCACCGCCACGCGCAGCGTGCCGCGCTTCTGGATCGCGTCGAGCGCGTCAGCGTGCGCGCTGGGCGCGGCGAAAACGGCAAGTACGGGCGCGCTCAGCAGCGCGGCGAGCAGGCGTCGGCGCGACGCGAGTGTTTGGACGAGAGCCATCCTGTGATCCCTGGAAAGGTGGTGGGCGCGACTGGGTGTTGCGCGGCAGGCGATGCTCTAAGCAAGGCGCGAGCCAACCGAAGCGGGGCGGGCGTTTACGGGAAGCCGACGGGAAATGACGGGCGAGGAATTCGTGTTAACGGCGCGCCGATTCACAGGTTTGGTGCATTGAATCGGGGGAGTTTCGGGAGATGCAAACCTGAGGTATACGGCGAGTGCGTTTCCAATTGGAGGGGGACCCGAGTGGGCTAACTTATCGAAGCACCGCACGGGTCATCGTGATGAAGGACTGCGCCGGCGCCTGATGTCGAGGCAAACTGTGAGGTCGATCGGCGGTTTATTCTCAATAATTGTCAGCCCGCAATCGCTGTAGACAAGTCTTGTCACGTATGCGTATGCATTCTTCACGTCGCGCAAGCGCGATGTCTCTGTGATCCGAATTCGACACCGTTAAAGCGCGTTCAGGGGGCGGAGAAGGCGAGGCTGCCATAGCCGCTCGCAAACGGGACATTCACTTTTCTTAAGAAGCGTTAAGTCTTCGGCTAATGACAGTCACCGGGGAGGGCGATAGATTCAGCGGTCGCGATATATCGTCGGTGATCTGGTCTCGATCACGAGGACCCGCCGCGGTGCACACCCGTCATGCTGGAATAAAGCAGCGAATGACGGTGTTAGCGACCATGAACAGCACCAGGGGAAACGCATGCGTCCAGCCAGTACATCGAGGCCACTCATACTCGTGGTCATTGCGATGGCTTCGTGTTTATCGATCGCTTCAACCGCATATTCAGGCGAATTGTTGAATCCGCCGGCAGCATCGGAGACGTCATTTCTAAAAGAAAACGACGTGGCGATGTCGAAGATGATGGACGGCATGTCCGTGCAGCCATCGGGTGATGTCGATCACGATTTCGTCGCGATGATGATTCCGCATCATCAAGGCGCGATCGATATGGCGCAAGCCGAACTCAGGTATGGCCGCAACGAGCAACTGCGCCGTATCGCGCAGGAAATCATCGTCGAACAGCAGCAGGAAATTGTGGCCATGCGCGTCGCGTTGGGGCAGTCGCTTCCGCCGTCGTCGCCGTCGCCTGACCAGATTCACCCCAGCCAGGCCACCGGGCCCGACCATTCGTCGATGCCCATGAACATGCATATGAACATGCCCATGGACTCGCCGGCATCGACGTCAAATCATGAGGAACAGAAATGAGTGCACGTGTATTGACGTTGCGGACCATCGCCTTCGCTGCGGCTTTGGCCGCATCGAGTCTCGCGTCGGCCGGGCAGGTTCCGGGCGCCGACAGTGCGCCCGACATTCGTGTCAGCCACCACGATCGGGTTTATGCGGCCGAGCAGTTCTCCAATACGGTTTCGGTTACCGATCCCGCAGACAATCGGCTGCTCGGCGTAATTCGACTCGGCGATCCCGCGCCGACGAACTTTAGTCCGCTCTACCGTGGCCAGGTTCTGGTTCACGGCATGGGTTTTTCGCCCGATCACAAGACACTCGCGGTCGTCTCCATCGGATCGAACTCGGTTTCGTTTATCGATACCGAGACCAATGCCGTCAAGCACGTGACGTACGTTGGGCGTTCCCCGCATGA
Source organism: Paraburkholderia tropica (assembly GCF_900109265.1). GTDB lineage: Bacteria > Pseudomonadota > Gammaproteobacteria > Burkholderiales > Burkholderiaceae > Paraburkholderia > Paraburkholderia tropica. The sequence continues at coordinate 2,425 of NZ_FNZM01000029.1, read as the reverse complement.
GGCGTTCTTCACGCCCGATGGGAAGGAGGTCTGGGTGACGGTGCGCGGCGAGAACTATGTCGCGGTTCTCGACGGAACGACTTACGAGGAAAAGACACGTATTACCGTTCCGGCCGGCCCCGGTATGCAGATATTCTCGCCCGATGGTAAGTACGGCTACGTTTGTTCGTCCTTCAATCCGGAGGTCGACGTGATTTCGGTGGCCGATCACCAGATCGTCGGCAAGGTACCGCAAGCCAGTCCGTTTTGCCCGAACATTGCCGCCAGTCCGGATGGCAAGCAGGTCTGGTTCACGCTCAAGGATGTCGGCAAGACGCAGGTGTTCGAGGCGAAGCCGCCGTTCGATTTGCTCAAGACGCTGGACACCGGCCCGATCACCAATCATGTGAATATCGTCGAGAACGCGCAGGGGATGTTCGCGTACGTGACGGTGGGCGGCCTGAACGAAGTGAAGGTGTTCCGTACCGACAACTACGAGCAGGTCGCGACGATCCCGGTCGGCAATCTGCCGCATGGCATCTGGCCTTCGGGAGACGGTACGCGCGTGTATGTCGGGCTGGAAAACGCCGATGCGCTCGCCGCCATCGATACGCTGACCAACAAGGTGATTGCGCAGGTGCCGATTGGCCAGGCGCCTCAAGCTGTCACGTATGTTCCCGGCGCGGTGGCCGAGGGTGACGGCATGCAAAACCTTCAGCCGCTCGGCGTCGCCGGCAATACCGCTCATCTCTATCTTGGCGCGGCGGGCGCGCACGCATCGGGCGCGGAGAATTTCCCGACAAGCGTTGCGCTTTTCGATCAGGGCTTGCTGCAGGTGCTTCAGGCGTCCGTGACGGGCCTGAAACCGAAGCAACCCTATGTCCTTGGCCTGGCTGACCGCGCGGACGGCAGCGGACGCATCGATGCGCTGGCGAACTTCATGACCAATCCCGCTGGCTCCGCCATCGTCAATGCGATTGGTCAGATACGGCAAGTCGTTTCGGTGAATGCGCCGCAAGCGGACGCGGGGCGGCGCTATCTCGTGATCGTGCCGTTGATCGATGGTCACACCGGATCGCCGGTGCAGGTCCAGGCGCTTTAATCGGGCACGTCGGCAGGGGCGCGCTGCCTGCCCCTGCTACGGGCCATGCTTACGCTGACTGTCGCTTGCATGCGCATGCTCATCGCTCCCGGCTGAAGCCGATTCCGGACGAACCGTTTCAGGTCGTACCGCCGACGCGAGGATCCGTGGACTTGCCGGAGTCGGGCATCCTCGTACTCATAGCAATTCGACAATCACGACGTCGGTGTCCTGGTGAGCCGTGAGTGAAATTTCGCGTTCTCGCCGGATAGCAACGCCATCGCGAGCGCCGACGCGCAGTGACCCGACATCGATGTCCCCGTGGTCCGAGACAAGATACGCTGTCCGCGTACCGGACATCGTTCGCTTGACGCTTGCTCCCGCTCGCAGCGTGGCAACCATGACCCGAGCGTCTGCGTTGATGGGTAACGCGCCTGTTCTCACGTCACCCGGATCGCCGCTCGCCAGCGTAACGAAGCGGCCTTCGCGATATTCGCGCGCGCAGGCTCGCGTGGCCCAGCGCGGCGTGCCGCCTGGCGTACGCGGGCGCAACCAGATCTGAAACAGCCGCGCGGGCTTGTCTTCGTCGTTGCGCTCGGCGTGAAAGATCGTCGATCCCGCGCTCATGACCTGCACGGAATCGGCGACGAGGCGCGCGCGATTGCCCGCATCGTCTTCATGCGTGATCGCGCCCGAGCGCACCCACGTGACGATTTCCACGTCGCGGTGCGCATGCAGGCCGAAACCCGAGTGCGGCGCGAATTCGTCGTCGTTCCAGACGTGCAGCGGGCCGAGCGGCGCATGCTCCGCGCGCCCGATGTCGCCGACGCGGAAGTGCAGACGCGCATGCAGCCAGTCGCGCCGGAGCACGCCGAGCGAATGAAAAGGGCGGTGTTCGATCATGATGAAACTCCGTTCGAATGTGCCGGGCGGCCAGGGCGCGCTCAACTCCCGCGCGCCCCGAATGCGCCCGCATCACACTCAGATCTGCTGCTGGCCGCCATCGACGAACAGTTCGACGCCGTTCACGAAGCTCGCATCGTCCGAGGCGAGGAACAGCGCGGCGCTGGCGATTTCGTTCGGCTCGCCCAGACGGCCCATCGGGATCTGCGCGGCCAGGTAGTCGGCGAGACCCTGGCGCTGGGCGGCGTCGTCGCCGGCCAGGTCGAGCAGGCCGGGCGTGCGGGTCGCGCCGGGGCTGATCGTGTTCACGCGGATCTGGCGGTCCTTGAGGTCGAGAATCCAGTTGCGGGCGAACGAACGCACCGCCGCCTTCGACGCCGCATACACGCTGAACGCCGCCGTGCCCGCGCTGCCCGCCGTCGAGCCCGTGAGAATCACCGATGCGCCCTTCGTCAGCAGCGG
>NZ_FNZM01000048.1 GCF_900109265.1 Paraburkholderia tropica | reverse complement strand
GCACCGTAGTGCGCTGTTACTACCCGGCGTTTGCTGCGTTGCTGCGTCAGCAGCAGAGAAACGAGATTATGAAGTCTCTTTTTCGTTTCGTCAACATCTTTTTTTATGTTGCCGTTTAAAAGCTTGTTGATCCTGCGAACCCGCTCGTTTCGTCGCGGGCTTCGCTGCGGCGTGTTGCTTGTTGCGTGCAGCGAAGGGGGCGAATCTTAGCGAGGCGATACCATTCACGCAAGCCCCATCGCGAAAATAATCCGCAAAAAAATAGAGGCGCTCCGCGCCTCTCGCCTTCGGCCAGCTTCAGCCAATTACACCGCCAGCACCTGGCCTCTCCGTTCTCTAAGACTTGCTGCCCTTCGGCGGCTTCTTGAACATCGCCTTGCACGGCGGCGACAGCTCGTCGTAGTGCTGCTTCATGCACACGGTGATCTTCTCTTTATTAGGAATGTCGCTCGCACAGAAGTGGAACGCGTCACCACGGCACGCGTGTTCCTGTTCGTCTTGCGACGCCGCGTGGCTCGCGCCCGCCACGCCGATCAACGCGAATCCGAGCATCCAGGCGGCCGCTCGCAGGGTGGGAGTGTGCTTTGTCATATCGCTGTCCTCGTTGAGCGTAGTCAGCGACGGATTGCAAAGCGCGTTCCCGGCACGCCGTTTGCGCGCCCGGCAAGATCTCACGACGAGGCGCTGCCCCGCAGCGTAGCCACCATGAAGACCGCGATTGAAAGTCTCGCGACCGGCGCCGCCCTTGCGCTTGCCCTGGCCGCGCCGCTCACCGTCCACGCCGACGACAGCGCCAGCCCTTGCGCCGCGCTCAAACGCATCGTCGCCGCCGCGCCGCAACACTTCGCCGGTTTGCGCGCCGACGATGGCCGCGCCGTCGCGCAACCCTATGGCGACGACGCCCAATGCGCCGCCAGCCGCGGCACCTATCAGTGCATGTGGAGCGGGCGCAACGCCGGCTCCGGCACCAACGCGCTGGAAGGCGTCGGGGCCGACATCGCCTCGTGTCTGCCCGACGCCACGCACGACGTCAACTCGCCCAACCGCCAGCACTTCTATCTGGGCGCCCGCGGCAGCCGCACCGAAATCACCGCCCAGACCGACGGCGGCGCACGCGTGAAGCTGACCGTCTCTCATCAATAAGGAGAGTTAGCCGCAGCCGGCCTCAGCCCGTCGCGCCTTTTGCCTCGCCCTTGCTTGCACCGCCGCGCGGTTTGCCCGATCCCGGCGTCGCACGCGCGACGCCGTGTCGACGCCCCGTCAGCACGGTCTGGACGATCACCGCCGCAAGCAGGAACGCGCCGCTCGCGAGATTCTGATAGTAAGGACTGAGCGTGCCGACCTGATTGATCACGTTATCGATCACGCCGAGCAACAGCACGCCCGCGAGCGGCCCCGCCATCGTCCCGACGCCGCCCGTCAACAGCACGCCGCCGATCACGGCCGCCGCGATCGACTGCAACTCGTAACCGGTGCCCGCCGCCGCCAGCCCCGAATCCAGATGCGAGGCCAGCAGCGCGCCCGACAATCCGGCCAGCGCACCCGACAACCCATAAGCGAGCACCTTCACGCGCTCCACGCGCACGCCGAGCATGCGCGCCGCCTCCTCGTTGCCGCCGATCGCGAAGATCGCCGCGCCGAAACGCGTGTGATTGAGCAGCACCGCGCCGAGCCCGTAGACCACCGCGAGCACCCAGATCAGATTGCTGATGCCGAAAATCGCGCCGTTCGCGATATGCGCGAAGAAACCCGGATTCGCGATCAGCAGATCCTGACTCGCCAGCACGAGCGCGAAGCCCTTCAAACCGAGCAACGCGGCGAGCGTGACGATGAACGGCGCCATCTTCGCGCGCGCGATCAGCAGACCGTTGACCAGTCCGATGACGAAGCCCGCCGCGACCGGCGCGAGCAGCGCGGCGCCCCATCCGTAGGGCGCGGCATACGCCGACAGCACGGTGCCGAGCCCGACCATCGAGCCGACCGACAGATCGAAGCCGCCCAGAATGATCACAAGACTCTGCCCGACCGCGACGAGTCCGAGGAACGCGCTGTTCGAGACGATATCGGCGAGATTGGAGAAGTGCAGGAAGTCGGGGAACACAAGGCCCGCGATCAGCGCGACGACCACCAGCATGCCGATTGCGCCGCGCGACTGCACGAGCGCGATGATCCGCGCGCGCCGGCCGCCATTCGCGGCGTTTGTGGCGTTAGCGGGAGTCGATGTCGTTTCGTGTGCCATCGCTTCACGCTCCCGAGCGCTGCAGATACAGCGCGACGACGATGAACACCGCCTTCAGGATCTGCGCATACGTAAAGCTGATGTTGTTCATGATGAAGCTCGCATCGAGCACCTGAAGCAGCAACACGCCGAACACCGCGCCGACGATCGAGATGCGTCCGCCCGACAGCGGCGTGCCGCCGATCACCGAAGCCGCGATCGCATCGAGTTCGAAGTTCACGCCCACGTAATTCGGATCGGCCGCGCCGAGCCGCGAGGACGCGAACAGCCCCGCCAGTCCCGCGAGCGTGCCGCTCACGGCGTAGACCAGAAACAGCGTGCGGCGCACCGGAATGCCCGCGAGAAACGCCGCGCTGCGACTCGCGCCGACGAGAATCGTGTAGCGCCCGAAGGTCGTGCGGCGCACCACGAACGCCACCACCACGGCCAGCGCAATCGCGATCAGCATGACGATGGGCACCGGTCCGAGAGCGCCCGCGCCGAGCAGATCGAAGGCGGGCGCATCGGGCAAATTCACGCGCGAGCCGCCGAGCAGCGCCTGCGCGAGCCCGCGCGCCGCGACCAGCAGCGCAAGCCCGGAAATCAGCGGATCGATCGCCAGCAGCGCCACCAGCGCGCCGTTGCACAAGCCCGCCACAGCGCCCACCGCAATCGCGCCGACGAGCGCCGTGCCCACGCCATAAGGCAGGAACACGGCGATCGAAGCACTCGCGAGCGCCATCACCGAGCCGACCGAGAGGTCGATGCCGCGCGTCGCAATGGCGAGGTTCTGGCCGAGCGCGATCAATACGATCGGCGCCGCCTCGAACAGCAGGCTGCGCGCGGCGAACGGATTCTTGAAGCCGGGCGTCACGATCAGATTGAACACGACGAGCGCCGCCAGTGCGAAATACACGCTGTGCTCGCGCAGCACCACGCGCCAGGCGGCGGGGCCGCGCGACGCGGCTTCGGGCTGATCGGCGCGCGGCGCGGGGAAGTTCGAGGGGCTCAAGCGTTCCTCGTTCGATTCAATGTTGGTCGCCATCGGTACGGGATTCGTCGATTGTGCGTCGTTTAGGCGTCGTGTATGCGCTTCCTGGGGATGCGAGCGCGTGGAGGTTCAGCGGTAAGCGAGACGGTCAGACGCGCTCACGCGCCGCCGCTGTCCGGGCCAGCGTCCGCAACCTGGCCCGCCAGTACGGCCAGCACGTCGTCCGGATGCGCGCCCGCGGTCGGCATGCCGCCGTGCGTCGCGCCTTCGTTGAGCATCACGAGGCGGTCCGTCAACGCGAGCAGTTCCTCCATCTCCGAGGACGTGACGACGACCGCGAGCCCTTCCTGCGCAAGCTGCTGCACGACGCGATGCACTTCCTCCTTCGCGCCGACGTCGATGCCGCGCGTCGGATCGTCGAGCAGCAGCACGTCGGGTTGCGTCGACAGACAGCGCGCGATCAGCGCCTTCTGCTGATTGCCGCCCGAGAGCGTGGTGATCAGCGCGCCCGGCCCCGCCGTCTTGATGCCGAGCCGCGCAATCGCCTCGCGCACTACCTGTGCTTCCTTCGCGCGCGAGATGAAACCGAAGCGCGAAATCCGCGGCAGCAGGCTCGCGACGATGTTCTCGCGCACCGACAGCCGCGGAAAGATCCCTTCGGCGCGCCGGTCCTCGGAGAGAAACGCCAGACCGCGTCCGATCGAGCGCGCGGGCGTGGCGTGCGTGAGAGCGCGGCCCGCGAGACGCACGTCGCCCGCATCGGGCTTTTGCGCGCCGAAGATCGTTTTGAAGGTTTCCGTGCGGCCCGAGCCGAGCAAGCCGGCCAGCCCGACGATCTCGCGCGGCGCCACGCGCATCGTCACGTCGCGCACGCGGTTGCCCCATTGCAGGCCGTCGACTTCGAGCGCGGGCGTCGTGCTCGCGCCGGCGTCGGCCTTGCCCGAGCGGTCGGTCCACGCGTGCTCGCCCGCGCTTTCACGGCCAAGCATCGCGGCGATCAGCGCGGCCCGCGGCAACTCCTGCGGCGTGCCGGTGCGCACCACCGCGCCGTCGCGCATCACGGTGAAACGGTCACACAGGCGATAGCACTCGGAAAGCCGATGGCTCACGAACAGCAGCGCAATGCCTTCCGCGCGCAACGCGTCGACCACATCGAACAGCACGTCCACTTCCGCGCCACTAAGCGCCGAAGTCGGTTCGTCGAGAATCAGCACACGCGCGCCGAGCGAGACGCCGCGCGCGATCGCCACCATCTGCTGCGCGCCGAGCCCGAGCGTGCCGAGCTTCGCCGCCGGATCGACCGCGAGCCGGTAACGCTGCACGATCTGCGCGGTGCGTTCGAGCATCTGCTTTCTATCGGTCAGGATGCCGAAACGTTTTGGCTCGTGACACAGAAAAATATTGTCGGCGACGCTGCGCTCCGGAATCAGGTTGATTTCCTGATACACGGCGCACACGCCCGCGCGCTGCGCGGCACGCGGACTGTCGAAAGCGACGCTCGCGCCGTCGAGCGCGAGCGTGCCTGCGTCGGGCTGATGAAAACCCGTGAGCACCTTGATGAGCGTGGACTTGCCCGCGCCGTTCTCGCCGACCAGGCCGTGCACTTCGCCCGCGCGCAAGGTGAGCGAGACGTCGCGCAGCGCGCGCACGACGCCGAAGGTCTTCGAGACGCCGCGCGTGTCGAGCACGGCGCGCGGCGTCGCGTCGGCGACCGTGTGAGCGGGAGCTGCGTCCGTCGTCATCGCCGGGCCGCCGCTCAGTAGACCTTGCCCGCCGCGAGCGACTGCTTCGCGTTGGTCTTGTCGAACAGCGCGTCGTCCATGATCTGCTTTTGCGCGACCGGCTTGCCCGCGAGCCAGTCCTCGAGCGACTTGAACGCGAGCGGCCCGAAGCGCGGATTGGTTTCGACGTCCGCGGCCACCCTGCCTTGATCGATATCGGTGACGATTTCCTTGGTGCCGTCGATCGACACGATCTTCACGCCCTTGAGCTTGCCCGCCTGGCGCAGCGCGGTGATCGCGCCGACCGTCATGGTGTCGGCGTGCGTGTAGACGGCGTCGACGTCCGGATGCGCGAGCAGGATCTGCTCCATCACTTTCTGCGCTTCGGTGGTCGACCAGTTGGCCGTCTGCGCGGCGGCGATCTTCATGTTCGGATAGGCCTTGAGCCCCGCCGCGAAACCGTCGGTGCGCTGGCTTTCGACCGTGTTGCCGTAGCCGCCCTGGATTTCGGCGATCACGGCCTTGCCGCCGGTCGCGTCCGCGAGCGCCTTGGCCGCGCGCTCGCCCTGCTTGTAGAAGTCCGAGCCGAGGAAGGTGATGAAATCCTCGCAGACCGTGCCCGCCGTCTGACGGTCGATCGTCACGACCGGAATACCCTTGGCGCGCGCCTGCGCGAACGCGGGTTGCAGGCCGGTCGAGTCGTTCGGCGCGACGATCAGCGCCTGCGCGCCCTGATTGATCATGCTTTCGATGTCGGCGACCTGCTTGGCCTGGTTCGCGTTGGCATTCGTATACAGCAGCTTCACGCCCGCCGCTTTCGCGGCCGCGCGCACCGAAGCCGTTTCCGTCGCACGGAACGGATTCTGTTCGTTCTCCGATTGCGAGAACCCGACCACCATGCCGCTCAGTTTCAGGTTGGACGGCTTGGGATTCGTGCAGGTCTCGCTGGAATTGGCCTGGACCTTCTGCGCGCCGGCGTCGGACTGCGCATAGGCGCTGCTCGAGGCGAGCGCGGCAAGCGCCGCGCACAGACCGGCGGCAAAAAGGGCGGACTGGATTCGTTGATGACGCATGGCTGTCTCCTGTTGACCGCGGGGGCACTGAGGCTCTTGGGGCGGTCCCATGCAAAGCGGTGAAATGACGTGGACGGTACGGGCTGCGCGCCCTCCCGCTGCCTTGTTGTCTTTCTGTCTTCCTGATCTCCGCCACACGCATCTGCATGGTGCGTGCGACGGATATTACGGCCACTGCTTCAACTAATATTACCAGTCGGAATCAGGAGATATTAATGAGGGTATTCACGGGTGCCGCGGCGGTGCTGGGCGCACAGACCGAGGCGCGCTCGATGAGCGGCCCGTCGAGCTTGACGGTGCGATGGCGCACGGGCGCGCCGGCGCTGCGGTTCTGCTCCTCCTGGAGCAGCGTGTCGACGGCCCAGCGGCCGAGCTCGTAGTTCGGCAGCACGACCGTGGTGAGTGCCGGGTGCGTGTGACGCGCGATTTCCTGGTCGTCGTAACCCATCACGGAGACGTCCTCGGGCACGCGCAGGCCGAGTTGCTTGAGCGCCTCGATCGCGCCGATCGCCATCAGGTCGTTGGCGCAGAAAATGGCCGTGGGCGGCTGCGGCTCGCGCATCAGCGAGAGCGTGAGCTCGAAACCCTGATCCGGGCTCCAGTCGCCGTCGCGCACGAGGCGCTCGTCGAATAGCAGATCGGCGGTCGCAAGCGCCTGCCGATAGCCCTTGAGACGATCCTTCGCGGCGTCCTGCCAGGTCTCGCCGTTGATGAAGCCGATGCGCCGGTGACCCGCCACGATCAGATAGTCGGTGGCCGTGTGACCGCCCGCGACTTCGGCCGGCACGACCGAGGAGAGCGCGTGGTCCGACGCGTAGCAGTTCAGCAGCACCGCCGGCACCTTGAGCAGCGCGGGCGGCACCGCGACCTTGCGCGTGTAGACCGTAGCGTAGATCACGCCGAGCACGTTGGGCATGGCGAGCGTCTGCAGCACCTGCTGCTCCATCTGCGCGTTGCCGTGCGTGGAGAACACGGCGAGCACGCAGCCCGCGTTCCAGGCGGCGTCGCGCGCACCGTCGATGCTCACGACCGGATGCGGACTGGTCGACACCTCGTCGGCAACATAGACGATCAGGTTGCGATCGCCCGCGCGCGCGGGCGGCTGCGCGGCGCGCACGGGCAACTGATAGCCGAGTTGCTGCGCGACTTCGTGGACCTTGTTGCGGGTGGCCTCGGAGAGCTTGGCGCCGACCGCGCCATTGAGAACGAGAGAGACCGTCGATTGCGACACGCCCGCGGTCTTCGCGATATCGGTCATGGTCGGACGGCGCTGGGTCGATTTTTTCATCGGATGCGAGGTGAGCCGCGGATCGTGCGGATTGTCCGCAAATCGAGCCGCCAGGCGTGCGGCGAAGCGCGTTGCCGAACGGCGTCGCGCTTCGCCGCATGGCGGCCGGAAGGCGGCGCGGGCCGGGCCCGCGCTGTTGGGCCGAAGCGTAGCACTAATATTTAGGTCAAACAATTAGCGTAAGTCGCCATACGACATCCTCTCCATCTCTCATCGATCGCGACTATATTATTTTTTATTAGTAATAATTACACGACTATTCCGACTCGCTTCTTCCCCGCTTTTCCCGCTTCCGGAGACCGCGCCTTTGACCGCCTCCTCGCCACGCCGGGCCTCGATCGCCCGCGCCGCCTCGCCAACGCCGTTCGACGCCGCCGCGCTCGACGACAACCAGCTCATCGCGCTCGCGCATGGCGCCTCGCGCGCGCTGATCGCCCCGCACGTCGGCGGCTCGATTGCCGCCTTTTATGACGACGATCCGATCCACGGCGCGCAACACTGGCTGCGCCCCGCGACAGCGGAGGCGCTCGACGCATGCGATCCGCTCGGCATGGCGAGTTTTCCGCTGATGCCGTACTGCAACCGCATCCGCGACGGACGCTTTCGCTTCGAAGGCGAGATGATCGATCTGCCGAGCGGCACGGGCGCGCTGCGTCACGCGCTGCATGGCCATGCGTGGCGGCGGCCGTGGAACGTCGAATCGTGCGACGCCGGTTCGGTCACGCTGCATTTCGTGCACGAGGCGCCCGCGCGCGGCGGCGAGGGCTGGCCGTTCAGCTATGAGGCGCGCCAGCACATCACGCTCGACGAAAGCGGGCTCGCCGTGCGGCTGTGGGCGCGCAATCTCTGCACGCGCGCCATGCCGTTCGGCTTCGGCCATCACCCGTACTATCCGCGCCCGCCCGGCACGCGCATCGCCGCGCGCGTGCGTGCGATGTGGGAGATCGACGCCGAGGTGCTGCCGGTCACGCTCAGCGCGCATCCGGCCGTGGAGGCGCTCGAAGACGGTCTCGTCGTCGATGAATTCGATCTCGACAACAATTTTTCCGGCTGGCGTCGCGAGGCGCTGATCGAGTGGCCGGCCGAAGGGCGGCGCCTCACGCTGCGCGCGAGTGCGCCGCTCGACTACTTCGTGCTCTATAGCGCGGCGGGATTGCCGTGGTTCTGTGCGGAGCCCGTCAGCAACACGACGGACTGGCTGAATCTGCAACTCGACGGACTCGCGGGCCGGCTCGACGTGGGCGGCACCGTGCTCGCGCCCGGCGAGAGCGTCGAAGCGCACCTCGCCTGGCTGCCCGGACGGATCTAGCGCGGAGGCATTGACCCGAGCATCGCGCCACCTTACATACCGGACGACGTGCGCACGCCCGCTTGCGGCGCGCCGTAACCGCCCGCCTGCGCATTGTTCGGCAGACCATTGGCCAACTGGCCGCGCGGATCGGTGGGCCCGACCGGCAACTCGCCCGCCTGACGATTGCCGTGCGTGGGATATTCGCTGCCGCGCGGGGCGTCCGGCATCAGCTGAAGGCCGTTTTGCGGCGAACGCAGATCGTCCGCGGCGGACATCTGCGCGAAGGCGCTACGCGCGGGCAGCGCGGCGGCCACCGCAACGGTGGCGGCAACGAGAACGAGCGCGCCGGTGCGCGCCTTGGGGAAAAACGCCGGGATCTTCACGTCGGACTCCTTTGGCCATCCAGGCCAGATCGCTACTCCAGACTACGCCGGGCTCGATGCTGATTCGACACGCCAACAAATGGTGTGTTCGACACGCTCGCGCACGTTCGGGTTGGCGCGCCCGTCCTGCGCGCACCGGCCGTCAGCAAAGATACGAAGCGCACCGTCTCGCGGATGCGTCTCGCGCGCCAGCCCGCCGCCCTCACTCGATAATGTCCCCGATATCGGCCGCGCACGCACGGGCGTACTATTCGTGCTCGGCATTTCAAGCATAAGAAGCGTGCTCCGCGCGAACCCACGCGCGCGCTCACGCAACGAGGAGACATTCATGAGTCGCAGTCCCGCCGTCAACGTTCAGACGTTTCTCAACGAGCATCCGTTTTCTCCGTTCCAGTGGTTCATCTTCGCGATGTGTTTCGCGATCGTCCTGCTCGACGGCTTCGACACGGCGGCGATCGGTTTCATCGCGCCGTCGCTGCTCGGCGAATGGGGCATCGCCAAACCCGCGCTCGCGCCGGTACTCAGCGCCGCGCTGTTCGGCCTCGCGTTCGGCGCGCTCGCCTCGGGCCCGCTCTCCGACCGGCTCGGCCGCCGCGCGATGCTGCTCGGCTCGGTGCTGGTGTTCGGCGTCGCGTGCCTCGGCTCGGCGTTCGCCACCAGCATCGACCATCTGACCTGGCTGCGCTTCGTCACGGGCGTGGGGCTCGGCGCGGCGATGCCCAACGCGGTCACGATGATGGGCGAGTACTGCCCCGACAATCGCCGCGCGACCATCATCAATCTGATGTTTTGCGGCTTCCCGCTCGGCGCGGCGTTCGGCGGTTTTCTCGCCGCGTGGATGATCCCGCACTTCGGCTGGCGCAGCGTGCTCGTGCTAGGCGGCGTCACGCCGCTCGTGCTGGCCGTGCCGCTTGCGCTGCGCATGCCCGAGTCGGTGCGCTACATGGTGGCGAACGCGAAACCGGCCGAACGCATCCGCACCGCGCTGGCGCGCATTTCCGCCGATGCGCTCGCGGCCCAGTCGTTCACGATGACCGAAACCGCGCCGCACGCAGAAGGCAAGGGCCTCGGCGTGGTGCTCTCGGCCCGCTATCTGATCGGCTCGGTAATGCTGTGGATCGCCTATTTCATGGGCCTCGTGATCTTCTACGCGTCGATCAACTGGATGCCGCTGCTGCTCAAGGACGCCGGCCTGCCGCCCGCGCACGCGACGCTGATCGCCGCGCTGTTCCCGCTCGGCGGCATCGGCGCGGTGCTGTGCGGCGTGCTGATGGATCGCTTCAACGCCAATCGCATCATCGCGGCCTGCTACGCGCTCACCGCGTTGTCGGTCTGGCTGATCGGCCAGGCGGTGGGCAACGTCGGCGCGCTCGTGCTGATCGTGTTCGTGGCCGGCGTGCTGATGAACACCGCGCAGTCGTCGATGCCCGCGCTCGCCGCCGCCTTCTATCCGACCCAAGGCCGCGGCACCGGCGTCGCGTGGATGCTCGGCATCGGACGCTTCGGCGGCATCGCGGGCTCGTTCCTCGTGGCCGAACTCGCGCGCCGTCATTTCTCGTTCGCCGGCATCTTCGCGACGATCGCCGTGGCAGGTCTTGTCGCGTGCGCGGCGCTGCTGGTGAAACAGGCGGCCCGGCCGCAGGCGATCGAAGCGACGCGCGCGGCGAAAACCGAATCGTTCGGGCATTGAGTCGCGCAATCTGCACGGCAAGATCGCGCGCGCTCGACGCGCGCACATGAACAAAAGGGGTCGCTCGATGCGGCCCCTTTGTTTTGCTGCGTGCTACGTGTTACGTGCTGCGCGCTGCGTTCGCGGCGATCAGAACTTCGGCAGCGGACGGCTTTGCGTGCTTTGCACCGCCGAATGCGCGATGCCCGACGCCGCCGTCGTGAACGTCCACGCCACGTTGATCGAGTACGTCTTGCTCGACGAATCGGTCAGCACGCCGGTCACCTGCACCGTGTAGGTCGTGCCGCTCGCGAGCGCCGTGTACGGCACGCACATCGCCGCGTTGCTGAGTTCGGACGGCGTGGTTTGCGGCGTCTGCGGCAGGCAGGAAACGCTCGCGCCGCTCGCCGACGTAATCGTGAAGTTCAACGAGCTGAGCGTGGTGCCGAAGGCGCTCTGGATCGTCACCGGATAGCCGACCGTCGTATTTTCGTAAGTCGGCTGGCTCGCGAACGGGTTCGGATCTTCGTTCGAGAACCAGCTCGTCGGCACGCCCTGCTGGCCGGAGTACGGATACGCGACGAGCGTGGTGACAGGCATCGTGTCGGCGCCCTTGCTGCCGAAGTCGATGTTGAATGCTTCCCAGCTCGCGTTCTGCATGGAGCCGACGCCCATCAGCGTGAAGTCGTCGAGCATGACGATGCGATGGAACGGCGCGTCGAACAGCGTTTCGACCGGCGACAGGCTGTCGTTGAACGCGGCGGGCTGACCGGCCACCACCACTTCGCCCATCATCGAGTACGAGCCTTCGGCCTGGATACGGTCGAACGGCGATGCGCCCGTGTAACCGGTGTTGCCGGAGACTTCGGTATGGCCGTAGGTCTGGTTGTCGACCAGATAGGTTGCGTGGTCGAGCGACGCCGTGGCGAGCCCGGCGTCGGTCGGCAGCGTGGCGAGGCCGACGTTCTGGCGCACGGCGTTCAGCCAGGCGATGCCGTCGGTGGTCGCATTGCCGCTGGCCGAAGGCAACGTCGTGGCGGTGGCGGCAGGCGCGAGCAGCACAACATCGCTCGAGCCCGAGCTGGACGTGGTCGGCACGCTGGTCGCGGAGGAGCGCGACGAACTGCTGCCGGACGAGTTGGTGGACGACGAGCCGGACGAGGCGGACGAATCACCGCCACCGCCGCCGCCGCAAGCAGCGAGAAGCGCAGCGGCCAGCACGGCGGCCGCTTCGAGTTTGAGTGTGGAAAACCGCATGACAAGCCTTTTGTTGTTTATTCGAGAAGTCGCCCCGGCCGGTGTAATGCCGGTTATTGCTGGCGCGTCCATTCATGCCCTTACTCCCTCTGCGTCACGATGCGAACATCGTTCGGCAGCTTTCAATCCGGCAACGCAATTCGATTGCAGAAAATTGATTGCGCGTCCTGACTAACGGCAGAACACGAATGAACTTGAGCATTGCTGCGGGAGAGCGTCGGAACGCGTTTCTGCCGGGCTTTTCCGGCAAAACGCGCGATTATGCAGGAATGCAAAGAGGGCTGGAACAGCGAATTGACGCACCGGTTTCGACTGACGAATTAGCGTCGCTTTAACTGTGGTTTAGCGGTAAAAATTACGTCGTTATTGAGTCGTTTGGCGCGATTTATTGTGGTGCACAGCGTGCCCATTGGCGGAATTTGTGCGGCTCTTTACGGCCGCTTTAAAGACTTATTATTCACACGATTAGCGCGTTTTATTTGGCATCCGAACCAACGGATCAGCGCAATGTGTTGCTGTCGCGACGTGCGCGAAGAAATCTCACACGCCGAATGCGCCGAGATTGAGCGTGTGCGAACGGCCGATCCACACCGCGGAATCGCGATGATCGCGCAGAGAATCGGAGGTATTCGGATGCACGAATACGTCGAAACGACCGTGATTAAGCGTAAGCCATGCAAAGACGTCGGCGAAGTCCGCGTTGGCGATCGCGAGCTGATACGACCACATCGGATGCGGCCCAACCGGACGCTCGTGGAAACGACCGATTTGCACGGTATTGCCCCAACGCGCGTCGATGATTTCGCGCAAGGCCCACGCGGCGTCGCGCGTATCGGCATCGAAATAAATGTGAGCGTGCCAGCCGGTGATTTCAGTGGGATCGATTCGATTCATGGTGAGGCGCCTGAAGAACGGGAGTGCGGGAATCCAGCGGAAGATCGAATCGATATTTTGCCGCGAATTGCGGCGTCGTGTTCCCGGCCTCGCAGCGCGTCGAGCAAGAGGCTCGGGAACACTCATCAAGTACTCAGGACGTCGAATTACTTGAGAAACAACCGATACGCCGGATTCTGCGTCTCTTCGTAATGCGGATAGCCGAGCGTGGCGAGGAAGCGGCGGAACTCCGCGTCTTCCGCCGCCGGCACCTGAATCCCGACCAGAATCGAGCTGTAATCCGCGCCCTGATTGCGGTAGTGGAACAGGCTGATGTTCCAGTTCGGCGCCATCGACGAGAGGAAGCGCATCAGCGCACCCGGGCGCTCCGGAAACTCGAAACGGAACAGGCGCTCGTCGTGCGCGAGCGGCGAACGTCCGCCGACCATGTAGCGGATGTGCTGCTTCGAGAGTTCGTCGCCGGTGAGATCGACGCACGGAAAACCGTGCTCGACGAAGGTCTGCGCGATCTGCCGCGATTCGCCGCGATTGCGGATCTGCACGCC
>NZ_FNZM01000025.1 GCF_900109265.1 Paraburkholderia tropica | reverse complement strand
CGTGTTCGGGCCGAACACGGCAGCACTGGCTGGAACGCAACTGGCGGGCGCAGTGATCGGCATTCGTGGCGGCGTGCCGACGAAAGTTGTTGGCGTCTCGTACGACCTGTTTGCGGGCACGCCGATCTACAAGCCCAAAAACTTCCCGACCGCGCGATGGACGGTCGGGTTCCAGCTAACAGCAGCGTTCTAACCGCCCGCACGCGCCAACCGCACAACTACCGCCTAAAACACTCACCGATTCACATCAACCACAATCCGCCCACGCACGCGTCCCTCGAGCAAATCCGCCGCAGCAGGAATCGCCTCCGCCAGCGCGATCTCGCGCGTGATCGTGTCGAGCGTCGTCAAATCCAGCGTATGCGCGAGCGCCTGCCACGCCTCCTGACGTTCTTCGAACGGACGCGTCACGCTGTTGATCCCGAGCAGACTCACGCCGCGCAAGATGAACGGCGCGACCGTTGCAGGCAATTCCATGCCTTGCGCGAGGCCGCAGGCGGCCACCGCGCCGTTCGCGCGCAGGCTCGCGCAGACGTTCGCGAGCGTGTGGCCACCCACGGAATCGATGGCCGCGGCCCAACGTTCCTTTTGCAGCGGCTTGCCGGGTTCGGTGAACGCGGCGCGATCAATCACATCGGCGGCGCCCAGTTGCCGCAGATAATCGGCCTCCTGCACCTTGCCGGTCGAGGCGACCACGCGATAGCCGCGCTGCGCGAGCAGGGCGATGGCGAAGCTGCCCACGCCGCCGCTCGCGCCCGTCACCAGCACGTCGCCGTGGCTCGGGCCGATGCCGTGACGCTCCAGCGCGAGAATGCAGAGCATCGCCGTATAACCGGCCGTGCCGACGGCCATCGTCTGGCGCGGCGTGAGTCCGGCGGGCAGCGGAATCAGCCAGTCGGCCTTGACGCGTGCGCGCTGCGCGAGGCCGCCCCAATGCTGTTCGCCCACGCCCCAGCCATTGAGCACGACCGCATCGCCGACCGCGTAACGCGGGTCGGCGCTCTGTGCGACCGTGCCGGCGAAGTCGATGCCGGGCACCATCGGAAAGCTGCGCACGACCGGACCTTTGCCGGTGATCGCCAGGCCATCCTTGTAGTTCAGCGTGCTGTACTTGACGTCGACGAGCACATTGCCCGGCGGCAATTGCGCGTCGTCGAGTTCGGCAACACGTGCCGAGTATGTTTCGGATTCCTTTTCAATCAGGATGGCTTTGAACATGGTTCGTTTCCCGTGTGACGTGAGCGGTGCGATCGAATGAATGGATCGCCGCGGCGCTACTGCGCGCGCGGCAGCCCGGCGATAAATCCCTTGAAAAACGTATCGAGCGGCGCGTCGCTGCGCACCAGCCGCGCACGCATCACCGCGCCTTCCCAGCCGATCCAGAAGCAGGCCGCCAGCGCGTCGAGGTCGGCGTGCGGCGCGAGTTCGCCCGCTTGCTGCGCATCGTGCAAACACGCGGCGACACGCGCCTGCCAGCCCTGGAACACGCGTTCGAGCGTGCCGCGAAAATCGTCGGGCAGGATATCGACTTCGATGCCGAGATTGCCTGCGAGGCAGCCGCGCGTGTAGTCGTGACGCGCCATGCCCGCCTTGGCGTCGTCGACGAAGGCGGCGAGGCGATCGAGCGCGGGCCGCGATGTGTCGAGCAGCCAGCGGTCGAGCTTGGCGAGAAAGTAGGCGTCGTAGGCGTCGAGCAGGACGCGGCCGAACGCCTCCTTGCTCTCGAAGTAGTGATAGAACGAGCCCTTCGGAATGCCGACGCGCTTGAGCACGGCGTCGAGCCCCGTGGCGGCGAAGCTTTGCCCGGTCAGCAATTCCATGCCCGCGCGGATCAGCGCGGCGCGCGTGTCGGCGTGCGCGAGCGGGTCTTTGCGGGGGCGGCCGCGACGCGGCCGGTCAATCGAGGCGTCCATGCGGGGATATTAGACCGATCGTCTCAAAAATTCAATCCCCGGCTTGAACACGCTTGAACACGCGCGATCTCAAGGCGTCCAGCGATGCACGATGACGCTCGTGCCGTTGTAATTGTCCTTGGTGATCACGTATTGCCCCGCCGAATTCAGATACACGCGCAGGCCGTACATCGAATCGACGTCGTTGCCCACATCCACGTTGGTCGGGTTCGCATTCGTCAGCGTGGTGACGAGCTTGCCGGTGGTGAGATCGTAAATGTCGATGTTCGGCACCGTATGCACGTAGCCGACGAACAGATAATTGCCCGCGGCGGCAATCGATTTCGGATTCGCGCTGGTGAGCGTGATAACGGGGCTCGGCCGGTTGATATTGCCCGACGTCCAGCCGTGATAGACCTCGATATAGCCGTTCATCGCGGTCCAGTCCCAGTTGCCCGCGAGGCCCTGGGCGAGAATCATCGTGTCGCTTTCGGGCAGATAGAGAATGCGCGCCGTGGGCCGCACGCTTTCCGGCGTCGAGATCGTCGTGGCCGCGCCCCATTGCGGTTTGCCGGTGCTGTCGAAACCGGTCAGCGGATAGTGGTAGATGTGATTCGTGCGGTTGAGTCCGGCCCAGACGTCGCCGCGGCTGTCGAGGCAGAAGCCGCCCGTCACTTCGAGCGAGGTGTTGAACGGCGTGCCCGGAATCGAGCCGTCCGGAATCGCGATATAGCCGCTGCCCACGTTGAAGTGATAGAAGTAGAAGATGCCCGGATTTTGCCCCGACGCCACCAGAATGCGGTTGCCGTTGACCGTCACGAGCTGGCCGAAGTGTTCGTCGCGCTGCGTGTCGTTCATGTTCAGGCGCGGGTCGTTCGGGTAGGTGAACGGATCGACTGTATTGGCCACGAAGGTGCCGCCCGCGGTCCCCGTATAGATCGCGGTGCCGCTGTAGAACAGCGCGCCGTCGGTGACCGGATCGGGCGCGGCGACGCCTTCGAAATTCAGGCCCTGAAGCTTCCAGAGCAGCGTGCCCGCCGCGTTGTACGCGTGGATATCGGTGCCGCCGTTGCGGCCGAGATCCCAGCCGCCGCCCCACGGATTGTTGAGCACGTAGAGATTGCCGCTGCTGTCCTTGCCGATGCCGGTCACGCGCGTGAAGCGCTTGTCGCCCACCTGGCCCTTGATGCCGGTCGTGGTGTCGAGGTAGCCGCCTTTTACGCCGAAGGTGCCGGTTTGCGTGGGCGTGCCCGCGAGGCTGTAGAGCTTGATGTTCTGGTCGGGGCCGCTGTCGCCGATCATCAACTGGGCGGTCGTCGCATCGAAATAGAGCGCGGAGGGTTGCGAGCCCGCGGCCATCTGGATCTGCTGGAGCTGTGCGCCCGCCGGACTGAATGCGGTGACGGTGCCCGCGCTCTTTTGCGCGATCCACACGTTGCCCGCGTTGTCGAGCGCGAGCGCGCCCGGATTGGCGATCGAAATATCGCGCTGCCACGCGCCGTCGGTGGTGTAGACGCGCACGCGGTTGCCGTAAAAGTCGCTCACGTAGAGCAGCGTGCCGGCGGTGGCGAGTCCGGTGATGGCGTCGACGCGGCTCAGGGCGTTCCACACGCTCACGTTGAAAGTGAGGTCGCGCTGGCCGCTCGCGCGGTTGTAGCGGCCCACGGTGCCGCTGCCGTTCGAGGTGTTCACCGAGAGCGCGACGAAGATATCGGTGGCGTTGCCGGTGATCGCGCCGCCCTGGAATTCGTCGTGGATGCCGATCGAGCCGAGGCTCTTGTCGTTCTGATAAATGGCGACGCCGCCTTCGTTTTCGTCCCAGAACGATGACGTATAGATGACACCTTCGGGCGCGACCCACATCGAGCGCGCGCCGTTGCCCACGTGCGCCGCGAGCGTACCGTAAGTGTTGGCGAGCCAGTCGGTGGTGTACTGCTGCGCATGGGACGCAGGCGAGATCGCGGCCGTCGCGGCGCAGACGAGAGTGGCGCACATGCGCTTCGTGAACATGGATGAGGCTCCTGGTGCGGATAAACCGGTGACGCGATGACGATGAGCGCATCCGGCGGCGCTCGATGACATGGCGGAATTGGACGAAACGACGTGCGTGATCCGCGTGTCGCAACGGGCGTTTTTGCGAGCGCCTGTGCGGGTACGGTTGCGGGTTTACGCGCGCGCATCGGAGCAAGCGGCATGCCGCGCGGCGCACTTTTTTGTAGGCTATGCGCGAGGGATTGAAACGTCGTTATGCGCCAGTGGGTTGGGAGTCGTCGAAGGCGCTATGCGGATTGCAAGACATGGGTGAACGGTGTTTTGCGCTGCAAATTCGGTGGCTGACGCAGGAAGAATGTGCATGCAACGTTTCTTTTTAGCGCACGTTTTGCGGGGGCGATTGCAATGAACATGACGAAGGCGGAGCGAGCCAAAGCGGTGCAGGTTCGCGTGGAGGGATGTCGAACTCGCTGCGCGCGCGGCGATCTCATGCGGAACGCGTCGCCGTTTATGCTGGATGTCACCGGGAGCGCGTATAGTCTTTAAACCCGGACTTTAGACCCGGTCGACAAAAGCAGTCAGCGAATTCCATCGCCGAAATTTCATGCGGGCGAAATGAAAACGCGGACACATTCGGGCGCACAATGCTTGCTTTTGCCGCGCCCGCCCTTAGGTAGAGGACTTCGTTTCAGTAGCGGCGTGGCGCCTTCCACGCCGGGAAATCAGGGACAGCAAGCCGTGAAAGTCGAATTTGTCGAAGCGAGCAGTGCACGCCCCGACTTGCTCTGCTATCTGGTCGCGATTGCCGCGTCGTCGTATGCGCTCACGCAGGAGTGGCGCGTCGATCACGTCGTGCAGTGCTGCCGCGAATGGCTGGACAAGAGCGCGCTGACGATGCACTGGCTCGACCGCGTGCGCCTCGGTCAGCTCGCGCTGAAGATCGCGAGCCGCGACCTGCTGGGCGCGGGCATCGCCGTGCGTCTGTCGAGCGTCTCGGTGCTCTTTACCGCCGAGATGGAACTCAACGAAGCCTCCACGATGGTGCAGCGGATGATGTCGCTGTGCCACGAAGCGCTCTGACGCGTCACGTCGTGTTGCTCGCCGCGCGGCGCTGAAATCACGCGCCGAATCTACGCACCGAACCTACGCGCCGAAAGCCGCCACCACTTCCTCCACGAAATACCGCAGCTTGAGCGTCGTCGGGCTGCTCGCCATCACGATGTGCATGGGCCGCGCCACCGGTTCGTACTGCGTGAGCAGCGGCACCAGCGAGCCGTCGCGCAACGCGTCGCGCACGGCGGTCTCGGGCGCGAGCGCAATGCCGAGCCCGTTGACGGCCGCCGTGATCAGCGCCTTCATGTCGTTGGCGCGCAGGCGCGGCGCGATCGGCGCGGTCCACGCCTGGCCGTTCTCGATGAACCCCCAGCCGCTCGCCGGCGGCGCCGACGTATAGGCAAAGCCGAGGCACTCGTGCTCGATCAGTGCGTG
This sequence comes from Paraburkholderia tropica, assembly GCF_900109265.1. Taxonomy (GTDB): domain Bacteria; phylum Pseudomonadota; class Gammaproteobacteria; order Burkholderiales; family Burkholderiaceae; genus Paraburkholderia; species Paraburkholderia tropica. The sequence continues at coordinate 96,670 of NZ_FNZM01000025.1, read as the reverse complement.
CGGCGTCTCGGGCGCGCCCGCCGCCGCGAGGTAGGCGGGCGAGGCGCACACCACGAAGCGATACGGCCTGAGCGCACGCGCGACGAGCGTCGAGTCGTTGAGCGCGCCGAGCCGGATGGCGGCGTCGTAGCCTTCGTCGACGATATCAACGAAACGGTCGGTCAACGTGAGATCGATCTGCACGTCGGGATAGCGGTTTAAAAAGCGCGCGATCGCCTCGGGCAGCGCAAAGGCGCCGAAGGTCACCGGCGCGGTGATGCGCAGGCGTCCGCGCGGCGTGTCGGCCAGCGAGCGCGCCTGGGCCTCGGCGGCTTCGGCGTCGGCGAGCAGCGCGCGGCAGCGCTCGTAGAACGCCTGTCCCGCCTCCGTGAGGCTTTGCCGCCGCGTCGTGCGGTTCAAGAGGCGCGTGCCGATGCGCGTCTCCAGTTCCGCCACGTGACGCCCGGTCATCTGCGGCGTCATGCCGAGCGCCTTGCCCGCGGCGGCGAACGAACCGCATTCGACCGTCTTTACGAAGGCCGCCATGCCGGTCAATCGATCCATCCTGGCTCCCAGATTCGAAACTGTCCTTTTCGACAGCCAACCATTTTCGCCGCTTTATCGCGTCCAGTGTTCGAATCATAGTGGTATCCGGGGCGTGCGCGAAAGCGCCGCAACCAGTCAACGACCACGCATCTGGCGACGGCGCGAAGCCGTCAGGAGGACATCGGCATGAAAATCGGCATTATTGGCGCGGGCTTTATCGGACGGGCGATGGCGGAACTCGCCATGCGCCACGGCGACTCCGCGATGCTCAGCAACTCGCGCGGCCCGCAGACCTTGACGAGCACGCGCGCCGCCATCGGCTGCGAACTCGGCACGACCGGCGAGGCGGCCGCGTTCGGCGACGTCATCGTGCTCGCCGTGCCGTTCGGCAATCTCGCGCAACTGCCGCCGGGCCTGCTCGACGGGCGCATCGTCATCGACACCTGCAATTACTATCCGGACCGCGACGGCCACGTTGCCGCGCTCGACGCGCACGAGACCACCACGAGCCAGCTCGTGGCCGCCCGCTTCCCGGGCGCGCGCGTCGTGAAGGCGTTCAACGCGATCCTGGCCGCCGATATCGGCACCACGGGCGCGCCCGACGGGCAGCCGGGGCGGCGCGCTCTGCCGCTCGCGAGCGACGACGCGGCCGCGAAGGACGTCGTGAGCACCTTGCAGGACCGCTATGGCTTCGATGTCGTCGATACGGGCGGCCTCGCGCAAAGCTGGCGCTTCGAGCGCGCGAAGCCCGCGTACTGCATCCCGCTCGATCGCGCGGGCATGGAGCGCGCCATCGCGCAGGCGCAGCGCGACGTGGAACTGCCGCACGGTTCGTGGCGTAAATAGCGCTCGGGGCGGCCGGGCAGGGAAGTTGGCACCGATGCGCGCACCGAAGCGGACACGGGCGGCGGCCCGTGTCATGCGCCGTTACAGAAAGGCGGACGCGCGGCTGTCCCTTTTCGGGGCGCTCGCGTGTCATGAAAGATGAGCGCGCACGTTCGCCGGGCTGACGGATGGAACCGTCGGCACCGGCCGAACGCGGCGAAATCCGCAGCAATGCGCATTTGCTGGCGAACGCGCGCAACTTACGAGATCATTGCGGCGCTCGCCGCTTTCCGTTTTTCCGCTTTCACGATCACCGCCATGCCTGTGTTGTTTCACCTGCCGTTGTTCGAGTCGTTCGCCGATTTGCTGACTTTTGTGCCCGCCGCCGCGGCCCGTCGCCCATGAGCGCGGCGTTGGCCCAGGTGCGCCGGGTGGCGCCGCTCGTCTCGCGTATCCTCGCGGCGATTGTCGGCGGCTACGCACTGGCCGCGCTCACGAGCGTCGCGGCGCTCGCGTTGCCGATTGCCGCGCCGCAAGGCGTCATCACAGGCATGCTGGCGAGCTTCGTCGTCTACACCTGCGTTGTGATCGGCGTGTTTCTCGCGCGTAGCGCGCGGCGCGCCTGGGGCGGGCTGCTGATCGCGGCGGTGCCGCTGTTGCTGGCGTCGTGGTCCGTCTGGACGTCGGCCGGAGGCGCAAAGTGATGGCGAATCCCAACGACGCAACGCCGCAAGTGCGCGATAACGGTCGCGCCCCAAAATCGGCGAAATCGGCTAAATCGACGAAATCGACCGGAACACAGAGCAAGGGCGTGCGTCAGAGCATGTCCGATCTGCACACGTGGGCGGGGCTGCTGGTCGGCTGGCTGCTGTACGCGATGTTCCTGACCGGCACGGTCAGCTACTTCAAGGAAGAGATTTCGCAATGGATGCGCCCCGAGCTGGCGCATCAGCAACAGGTGCCCGATCCGGCCGCCGTCTCGCAGCGCGTGGCCACGACGCTCGCCACGCTCGCCGACGGCACCACGCAATGGAGCGTGCAACTGCCGACCGCGCGCAGCAATCTCGCCAGCGCGTTCTGGCGCACGCCGCCCGGCTCGGCGCAAAAGGGCATGTTCCAGGAAGGCGTGTTCGATCCGGCGACGGGCCACGCGGTCACGGCGCGCGACACGCTCGGCGGCGAGTTTTTCTATCGCTTCCACTTCCAGTTCTATTACATGCCGGTGATGTGGGGCCGCTGGCTCGCGGGCCTTTGCGCGATGTTCATGCTCGTGGCCATCGTGAGCGGCGTGATCACGCACAAGAAAATCTTCGTCGACTTTTTCACGTTCCGCTGGGGCAAGGGCCAGCGCTCGTGGCTCGACGCGCATAACGCGCTGTCGGTCTTCGGCCTGCCGTTCCATCTGATGATCACCTACACGGGCCTCGTCACGCTGATGACGATGTACATGCCGTGGGCGGGCGAGGTCGCGCTCAAGTCGGCGGCGCAGCGTCAGGAAGTCGCCGCGCAACTGAATGCGTTCATCCGCCCCGGCAAGCGGCAAGGCGTGGCCGCGCCGCTCGCGAACGTCGACCGGATGGTTCGCGAGGCGCAGGCGCGCTGGGGCGAAAACAACGTGCTGCGCGTGACGGTGACGAATCCCGGCGATGCGAGCGCACGCGTGGCGGTTTCGCGCGGCGAGGCGCTGCGCGTGTCGGTGAGTCCGCAATATCTGCTGTTCGACGGCGTGAGCGGCAAGCTGCTCGAAACGCACGACCACGTCGGCGGCGCGGCCGAAACGCGCGGCGTGCTTTACGCGCTGCACATGGGCCGCTTCGGCGATCTGCCGGCGCGCTGGCTGTATTTCATCGTCAGTCTGGCGGGCACGGCGATGGTCGGCACGGGCCTCGTCATGTGGACCGTCAAGCGCCGCCAGAAGCTGCCCGATCCGATGCGTCCGTACTTCGGTTTTCGCCTCGTCGAGCGGCTCAATATCGCCAGCATCGCGGGTCTGTCGATCGCCATGACGGGGTATCTGTGGAGCAACCGGCTGCTGCCGGTGGCGCTGCCGCATCGCGCCGATACCGAAATCAACGCCTTCTTCGCGATCTGGGCCGCGACGCTGCTCTACGCGCTCGTGCGCCCCGCGAAGCGTGCGTGGATCGAATTGCTCTGGCTGGCGGCCGCGCTGCTCGCGCTCCTGCCGGTGCTCAACGCGCTCACGACGCAGCGTCCGTTCTGGCGCAGCGTCGCGCAAGGCGACTTCGTGTTCGCCGGTTTCGATCTGATGATGTGGGCGCTGGCGGCGCTGCATGCCGCGCTCGCGTGGCGCACGGCGACGCATCGTCCGCGTGAGAAAGCGGCGGGCAAGCGCGCGACGGCGACGCTGCCGCAAGAGGAGGAAGCGTGATGGTCGGGCTGACGTTGGGGCTGTGCGTGATGGCGTTCGCGTTTCTCGCGCTGGGCATGGAGCGGCATCAGCAAGCCGTGCTCGGACGCGCGCTCGACGCCGGGCGCACGCGCGGCTTCAGGATCGCGGGATGGTGCGCGCTCGTCATCACGCTGCGCATGATCGTGGGCGAGGCGGGCTGGGCGATGGGGCTCGTCTATTACGCGGGCTGCACGAGTCTCGCGGCGGGCATCGTGTATGGCGCGATCCTGTGGCGTCAGCGCGCGCGGGCTTGAAGCGGAGATTCTGGGCGAGGAAGAACGCAAGAAGCGGAGTTCGATCCGCGAGCATTGCGCGTAGACTTTCGCTGAAACGGCTTGGGGCTTTTTCAGGGACGCGCCATGAATTATGCAGTGCAGGATGGCTTCGATTTCACGCCGCACGAATCGGATGAAGCGGACGAAGCGGATGAATCAGGCGAGGCGGACGAGCGCGCCATCGCCTGGCAAGCGGCCGCCACATCGCTCGACCGATACGGCAACGCGATCCTGCCTGCGTTGCTCACGCCCGCGCAGTGCGAAGCGCTGATCGCGCTCTACGCGGACGAACAGCGTTTTCGCTCGACCATCGTGATGGCGCGCCACAATTTCGGGCGCGGCGAGTATCGCTATTTCGCGTATCCGTTGCCGCCTTTGCTCGACGAGTTGCGTCACGCGCTCTATGCGCGGCTCGCGCCCATCGCGAATCGATGGAATGCGCAACCTGGTATCGACCCAAATACCAATGAAGCGTATCCCCGCGATCTCGACACCTTTCTCGCGCGCTGCCATCGCGCCGGACAAACGCGTCCGACGCCGCTGATCCTGCGTTACGGCAGCGGCGATTACAACTGCCTGCATCAGGACCTGTACGGCGATCAGGTGTTCCCGTTGCAGGTCGCCATTTTGCTTTCCGAGCCGGGCCGCGATTTCACGGGCGGCGAGTTCGTGATGACGGAATCCGCGTCGAACGGACAGCGCGCCGAAGTCGTGCCGCTCGCGCAAGGCGACGCCGTGGTGTTCGCCGTGCATCATCGCGCGGCGGCGGGAAAGCGAGGTGGCATCCGCAAGGTGGCGATGCGGCATGGCGTGAGCGTCGTGCGTAGCGGACATCGCTACACGGTCGGTTTGATCTTTCACGACGCGCGCTGAATCGAACGGATGCCGGATCAACATGAATATCGATAATCGGAATTGGCACGCCGTCGAAGCGCAATTGAACGACGAAGGCTATGCCGTGCTGGCGGACGGGTTCGACGCGACGCAAGCGCTCGCGCTCGGGCGCGAACTCATGCAGGCCGATGCGCGGTGCTATCGCAGCCGCGTCGCGCTCGACACACTGGATCTCGGGCGCGGCGAACTCCGCTATTTCGCCGACGATTTACCCGCGCCGCTCGACGCCTGGCGCGACGCGCTGTACCGGCATCTCGCGCCCATCGCGAATCGCTGGAGCGCGAAGCTCGGCGCGCCGCATGCGTTCGCGCCTGACTTTCACGGCTTTCTCGACGCCAATCTCGCGGCGGGGCAAACGCAGCCGCAATCGAGCGTCTCGCGTTTGCGCAGCGAGGACTGGCAGGCGCTGCATCAGCGCGACGCGGGCCGCGAGGTGTTTCCGTTTCAGGTCGTTGCCGTGCTCTCGGAACCGCAACGCGACTTCACAGGCGGCGAATTCGTGATGACGGAGCGACGCCCGCGCATGCAGTCGCGTCCGATCGTGGTGCCGCTGCGGCCCGGCGATCTCGCGGTGGTGGCGACCTCGCTGCGTCCGTGCGAAGGCGCGCAGGGCGTGTATCGCGTGTCGCTCAAGCACGCCATCAGCCGCGTGCGTGGCGGCGAGCGCATCGGTCTCGAACTGGCGTTTCATCACGAGGCGGACTAAGGCGCGCGCTAAAGCGCCGACACGTCACCTCGCTGTGCCTCACTGTCCTGCGATCGACTTGCGTGCGCTGTTGTCGTCGGCGTTGCGGGTCTCGCCGTCGTGCCATTGCGCACGGATCTTCGCCACGACCGCGCCCGGCAAGGGCACGTAATCGAGCGCCTGAATCGTGGTCTCGCCATGCGTGAGCGCCCAGTCGAAGAACTTGAGCGTTTCCTTGTCGCGGCCAGGTTTCGCGGGCGTCGTGCCCAGCAGCACGTAAGTCGCGCCCATCACCGGCCACGCCTCCTTGCCGGGCTGATTCGTGAGCACCTGATCGAGCGAGCCCGACCAGTCGGCGTTGGCCGCCGCCGCATTGAACGACGCCGCGCCCGGTTCGACGACCGCGCCCGCCGCATTGGTCATCGCCGTATAGGTGAGGCGATTGTGCTTCGTGAAGTCCCAGGCGATATAGCCGATCGCGCCGGGCAGATATCCGACGAACGTCGCCACGCCCTCGTTGCCCTTGCCGCCGATGCCGAGCGGCCAGTGCACGCTCGTGCCTTCGCCCACGCGCCGCTTCCATTCGGGGTTGACCTGCGCCAGGTAGTGCGTCCAGATCAGCGTCGTGCCCGAGCCGTCCAGGCGCCGCACCACGGCGATCGGCGTGTCGGGCATCTTGAGCTTCGGGTTCAGGCGCGCGATGGCGGGATCGTCCCAATACTGGATCTTGCCGAGGAAGATGTCGGCGAGCACGTCGCCCGTCAGCATCAACTCGCCCGCCTTGAGGCCCGGCAGATTCACGACCGGCACCACGCCGCCGATGGCGGTCGGGAATTGCCGCAAGCCCGCCTTGCGTAGCTGATCGTCGGTGAGCGGGGCGTCGGAGCCCGCGAAATCGACAGCGCGCGCGAGCACCTGCTTGATGCCGTCGGTCGAGCCGGTCGGCAGATAGCTGACCTTGCCGCCGCCCGACTTCAGATAATCGGCGGCCCAGCGCGCGTAGAGCGGCGCGGCGAAGGTGCTGCCGGCGCCGGTCACGCCGTCGGCATGCGCGACGCCAAAAGGCAGGCCGCTCATCGACGCGCCCAGCAGCGCGGCGATCAGGATTCGCGTTGTTTTCACGAGCGTCTCCATGCGAATGGCGCTGCGCGGCGCGCCTCGATGTGCTTCGCCAAAACGCGCAATACAGCCTGCATTAGAAGCCCGTGACCGGCGGGATTCAAATTGAATCGCGCTATCGTGCGAACGCTGGGTGCGCTGGCGCACAGAGCGGCGGCGAGGATAGCTAACGAACTCGCGGCAATGCGGCAATACGGCGCGCGCCGCGATCGAAGCTTGCTGTGAAAGGCGCTGTGAAAGCCGCTTTGTAAATGCGCTTGAAAAGCCGTTTGAATAAACCGGTTAATTCCCGCGCCGGTTGATTCGGGATTATTCGTATCGCGGCGAAAGCGCGCATTAAGGTTCCCCTAAGCCACGAGCGGAGAAAATCGCACTCGATGATGGGAGGCGCTTGTGCGATTGCTTTTACTTGAAGATGACGAAACGGTCGCTGGCCCGATTTATGAATTGATGTGCAGTGCAGGTCATGAAACGGACTGGGCGAGCAACGACTACGAAGCCGAATTGTCGCTGCAAAACGGCAGCTACGATCTGGTGCTGATCGCGCTCGGCTTCGCGCGTCTCGACGCGCTCGACATGCTGCGGCGTTACCGGCATCGCGGCGGCAGCGCGCCGGTCATCGCCATGATCGGCCGCAATACGCAAGAAAGCCCGATGGCCGCGCTCGACGCGGGCGCCGACGACTACCTGATCAAGCCGTTCGATCCCGCCGATTTCAGCGCGCGTATCCGCGTGCTGCTGCGGCGGCCGCAGCAAAACGCCGATCCCCGCCCGGACGGCGACCTGAAACTCGATCACACCCGTTGTTCGGTGCAGGTCAAGACCGAATCTGTCGCGCTCAAGCCCAGCGAATTCCGTCTGCTGTTTGCGCTCGTCAACGAGCCGCTGCGAATCTTCACGCGCGCCGAACTGGCCATGCGCATCTATGGACGCCGCAAGAGTGTCGTCAATAATGCGGTCGACGTCCACGTGCATGCGCTGCGGCGCAAGCTCGGCGCGGAGCAGATCGTGACGGTGCGCGGCGTGGGGTATCGGCTGCGCTAGGCCGGGCGGCGAAAGCGGGGGGGGATCAGGCGCAAGTCGAGTATCAGTCGGGCGCAAACTGCGCTGCTGGTTTACCATGCCAGCACGACGCCGCCGCACCAGGGGCGCGCCTCTAAATTCGAGGCGGACGTCTAAAGTTCGTGGGCCGGATGCCGAAAATCCGGGCATGACGCACGAACCTTCCCAACTTCCCGAGGACGATCCTATCTGGGCCGAAGCACGGGCACTCGAGGCCAGCATCCGCGCGATCCGGCGGGCTCAGGGCAAGAAGAATCCTGAGGATTTCCCGGCGGGCAGCGAGGAATGTCTCAACGCGATGGAAGCGTTCGTCCGCGACGTCCAGCGCGTTCTGGTTCTCTACGCCGAAGACCCCGATCAGGACGACGACGATCTGTTCGGCGCGGGCGCGTCCGGCTGATCGCGGCGTACGCCGCTCAGTCGCGGAGCGGCGTGGCTGCGGCCGTGCCTGCGCTCGTGGCCGCGATCAGCCGGCGCCGGTGCTCGTATGGGCCAGCACGAACGCGAAAACGTTTTCGAGCTCGCCGACGATCCGCGTGCCGGGCGGCACGCCCTCGAAAGCCGGTTCGGGGCCGACGCAGATCAGCGGCTTGCCAAAACGCGTCGCGAGGCGGATTTCGTCGAGCGTGCCCGGACCGCCCGGGAGCGCCACCACGACGTCGCTCGTCAGCACGTTCACGTAATTGCGGTTCAGCGCGTCGGCGGGCGCGTCGGGCTGCTTGCGCGGCAGCGGCGTGAGCACCGGCAGGTCGATATACGGATTCGGATAGCCCGCGAGCGGCACGAAACCGTGCTCCGGATGCGCTTCGCCCGGCATGATGCCGATCGAGCGTCCCTTGCGTCCGGGCGTGGTCGCGAACGCGCGCGCCGTCGACAGCATCACGCCCAGCCCCGCGCCGGTCAGCAGATCGAATCCCTGCCCGGCGATCCAGTGTCCCAGCGGGACCGACAGTTCCAGCCATTCGGTCTTGCCGGATCCCATAACGCCAACGATTGCCACCGCGCGCTCCTTGTATCCATGACGGTTTGGTGGACGGGATTTTACGTCGGCGCGCCGCTTATCGACCACCAGGCAGCGTTCAATCGACCACGAAAAGCGTCGCGCCCTTCGGCGACGACGAGCGGTGCGGCTCGGCGTGATCGGCGACCTGATAGCTCATGCCCGGCGTCAGCACGAAGCGGCGTCCGTCCGCGAGTTCCGTCTCCAGTTCCCCTGAAACGCACAGCAGCACGTGGCCCTTGGTGCACCAGTGATCGGCGACATAGCCGGGGCTGTATTCGACGAAACGCACGCGGATCGTGTCGAAATGGCGCGTGCGCCACGACGCGCTGCCGCGCTCGCCCGCGTGGATCGTGGGCGCCACGGTATCCCAGTTCGTGATGCCAAAAGGTACGGCGTCGATGCGCATGCGGGCTCCGCTGAGGTCGGTAGGGGTCGATTGAGTCGACAGGACGAATCGAACCTTACCGAAGCACCGCCGCGAGCGTCAGAGGCAGACTAAGCCGATTTGAACCGATACAGGCGCATCGACGCCCGCGCAAACCTCACATCAATCATCAAGCGCCGATCGCCACCGCGCGCTTGCCGCTGAAATCCCAGCGTTGCGCGTGCGCCGTGTCCACGGCGGCGGGCAGCAGACGGGCGGCGAGGAAGGTATCGGCGATCTTCTGCTGCTCGCCGAAATGGGCGGCTTCGACCGGGCGCACGAGGTAGCTGCGGCGCGCGTTGGCGCGCTCGATGGTGGCGGCGTCGAGTCCCCAGACCGGCGCGAGCAGACGCGCCGCGTCCTGCGGCGACTTGCGCACCCAGTCGCCCGCCTGGCGTAACTGCGCGAACACGGCGGCGAGCACGTCGGGGCGCGCTTCGGCGTAGCGCGTCGAGGCGAGATAGTAGCGCTGGTACGAGGCGAGTCCGTTGCCGTCAGCGAGAATCCGCACGTCGGCGTCCTGATCGACGGACGCCACATACGGGTCCCACGTCACCCACGCATCGACGCTGCCGCGCTCGAAGGCGGCGCGCCCGTCGGCGGGCGTCAGGTAGTGGATGCGCGCGGCGTCGGGCGGCACGCCCGCTTTCGCGAGCGCCGCGAGCAGCAGGTAATGGCTGCCCGCCGCCTTCGTCACGGCGATGTCCTTGCCGCGCAGATCGGCGGCCGTGTGCAGCGCGCCCGCGCGTTTGACGATGATCGCCTGCGCGCCCGGCGAAGGCGCTTCCTGGGCGAGATAGACGAAACGCGCGTGCGCGGCCTGGGCGAAGATCGGCACGGTGTCGGCGACGTCGGCGCTGAGGTCGATCGCTTCGGCGTTGAGCGCTTCGGTCAGCGGCAGGCCGCTCGCAAACTCGCTCCAGCTCACGGTCACGCCGAGCGGCGCGAGCGCCGCGTCGAGCGTGCCTTGCGTCTTGAGCACCGTAATCAGCGTCGACGACTTCTGATAGCCGATGCGCACGGTCGACGCCGACGTCGTTGCTGTCGCTGCGAAACCGGACCGCGCGAGCAGCGCGCCTGCGCCGAGCAACGAAGTCTGGGAGAGAAAACGACGGCGGGTACGCGAGAACATGGCAGGTCCGTGGCAGTGAGCGGCGTTGAGCAAAACGAGCACTCTAAAACCGGCACCGCCGCGCACCAACCAAGCAATGCTGATAAGCATCGAAGCGCGTACACGGCGCGCTCAAATGCAAAAGTTCAAACGCGCTCGCGCACCGCGCCGAAGCGTTGATACACCGCACGCGCCGCCGTATCGAGCGCAAAGCCCAGCGCGCCGATCACGAGCACGACCGCCATCAGTTCCGAATACGCGAGCCGGTCGCGGCAATCGAGAATCAGAAACCCGAGCCCGGAATTCACGCCGAGCATTTCCGCGGGCACCAGCACGATCCACAGAATGCCGATGGCGAGCCGCACGCCGGTCAGCACGTGCGCCGCGATGCCGGGCACGTAGATGTGCCAGAGCATTTCGGCGCGCGTCGCGGCGAGGCTTTCGCCGAGCTGGACCCAGCGCGCGTCGATCTGCTGCACGCCCGCCGCCGTGCTGATGACGATGGGCCAGACGGCCGCGAACGTCAGCAGGAAATAGACCGGCGGATCGCCGACGCCGAGCGACATCACCGCAATCGGCATCCACGCGAGCGGCGAGATCATGCGCAGAAATTGCAGCGCCGGCGACAGCGCGGTTTCGAGCGCCTTGAAGCGGCCGATCAGAAAGCCGAGCGGCACGCCGAACAGCATCGCCCACGCGAGCCCCACGCCGATCCGCCGCAGACTCGCGACGATATGCGTGAGCAACTGGTCTTCGCCGATCAGCGCGGGAAACGTGCGCCACGCCGCGAGCGGCCCGAACTGCGCGGCCAGCGCGCTGTGACGCGACACCAGCGCCACGCCGATCCACCAGGCGAGCACGATCGCCGCGAGCCCGGTCACGCCGAGCAGCACGCGCGCGGCGCGACGGTGCAGATTGCCGGCGTTCGCGCGAGGCGCGACGTCGCGCGCGCCCGGTGTGCCCGTCGCGCCGGATTCTTCGCTGAGGCTAGACAACGATGGTCTCCGTGCGCGCGTAAGTGTCCGGCAGACCGAAGGTTTTCATGCCGCCGACCGCCTCGATGCTCTTCTTCACGAAGCGGTCGTCCACGAGATCGCGTGCGACGAAAGCCGGATCGAGCGCGGCGAGGAATTGCCCGTTGCCTTGCAGTTGCGTCGTCTTGAGCCGCCGCACGAGTTCCTCGGTATAGGCCGGATACGGATAGGGCTGAAAGTCGATGCGCTTCTCGTGCCAGTCGGCGTGCACGATGGCGCGGTCGGCGAGATAGCGGCCTTCGTCGGCGGCCGTGGGCGCGAGCACGGTCTGCAGAATGCCCGCCGCGTGCGGCGTGTAGCGGTTCGGCCCGGTTTTCGACAACAGCTGCGCCGCTTCCTGCGGATGCGCGCGCGTCCAGGCCTGCGCCTTGACGATGCCGTCGACCACTTTCTGCGACCACGCGGGCCGTCCGCTCAGATCGCGCTCGTGCATGAACACGACGCAGCAGGCGTGATCGCGCCAGACGTCGCCGGTAAAACGCAGCACCTTGCCGACCTTGAGCGCTTCGGCGGCCGCATTGAACGGCTCCGCGACGATGAAGCCCGCGATCTGCTTCGCGGCGAGCGCGGGCGGCATGTCCGACGGCGCCATCACGACGAGGCGCACCTCGTTCGGCTTGAGCGCGCCGTCCTGCGTCAGCACCGGCGTGAGGCCCTGCGCGCGCAGCATGTCCTGCACCACGACGTTGTGAATCGAATACCAGAACGGCACGGCCACGGTCTTGCCGCCGAGATCCTTGAGCTGTCCGATCTCGGGCGCGACCGTGAGCGCCGAACCGTTGACGTGATTCCACGCGACCACTTTCGCGCTCGCCTGGCTGCCGTAGCGCGCCCAGATCGTCATCGGCGCGAGCAGGTGGACGACGTTGACCTGGCCGGACAGGAACGCCTCGACGAGTTGCGCCCAGCTACGCAGCAGCGTCGGTTTTTCGACTTTCAGGCCCGCCTGCTCGAAGTAGCCGTTGTTGTGCGCGACGAGCAGCGGCGCGGCATCGGTGATCGGCAGATAGCCGATGCGCAGCGGCGCGTCGGCGTCGGCGGCCGCGCGCGCGTTGGCGGCGCCCAAAAGCGGCGCCGCGCCCGCGACGGTGAACATCGAGGCGAGCTTGAGCCACTCGCGGCGGGTCATGGGGAGCTGGCACATGCGGTGGTCTTCCTCTTTGGGTATTTCGGAGCGGTGGGGTGTGGCGGCGGTTCAGGCGGACAGCGGCGCGTGGGTCGAGGCGTGCATCGACGCATGCATGCTCGCGTGCAAAGCGCCGACGAGCCGCACGCGCAACGCGCCGAGCGCTTCGACCTGATCCGCGCGCGGCTCGGGCAAGGCGATGGCGAGATCGAGCGCGATGCCGTCCGGGCCGAGCACGGCGACGCGGTCGGAAACCAGCAGCGCTTCGTCGATGTCGTGGGTGACGAGCAGCGTCGCCGCGCCGCTTTCGCGCACCACGCGCACGAGCAGGCGCTGCATGTCGGCGCGCGTGACTTCGTCGAGCGCGCCGAACGGCTCGTCGAGCAGCAGCGTGCGCGGCGCACGCGCGAGCGATCGTGCCAGCGCGACGCGTTGCGCCATGCCGCCCGACAACTGGCGCGGCGAGAAATGCGCGGCGTGCGCGAGCCCGACCGCCTGGAGCGCGGCGCGCACGCGCGCATCGCGTTCGCGGCGCGCGAGCTTCGGCTGCTTGCGAAAGCCGAGGCCGAACGCGACGTTGCGCTCGACCGACAGCCACGGCAGCAGACACGCGTCCTGAAACGCGAGCGCCACGTCGGGGCGCGGACCGTCGAGCGGCGCGCCATCGACCTGAACGCTGCCCGCGTGCGGCGCAATCAAGCCCGCCACGACGCGCAGCAGCGTGGATTTGCCCGCGCCGCTCGCGCCGATGATCGAGACCAGTTCGCCGGGCGCGACGTCGAGATCGACATTCGCGAGCACGCTGCGTTGCTGGCGGCGCAGCCCGACGCCGCGCAGCCGCAGACGCGGCGTCTCAGGCGACGAACCGGCGATGCCGCTCGTGCCGCTCGTGCCGTTCATGCGGCCTCGCTGCGCCGCTGCTGCGCGAGTTGCGATTTCAGTTGCACGAGGCTCGGCGTGACGATCGGCACGAAGGCGGCTTCGCGGCTGCGGCGCGCGGTGTCGTTGGGCGTGGCGCGCGACGCGTGCGAGCGCAGATAGCCGCGTCCGCCCGCCGCCTGTACGTCGAGATGCGCGGCGGCGTCCACCACGGCGGCCAGGCCGATGCGCAATTCAAATTGCGCGGCGGGCGCGGCGACGAACGCGCCGCTCGTCACCCCGGCGTAGAGGCGCGCGGTGAGGGCGTCGAGTTCGTGGCGCAGCGCTGCTGCATCGTCGGCGAGTGCGGCGCGCACGGCGGGGCTGCTCTCCTCGACGGCTTCGAGCGCGCGGCGCGCGAGGCCGATCGACATGCCGCATTGCAGGCCGAGGAAAGCCGGGCGCGCGCGGACGAGAAAGGCGCGCGCATCGGCGTCGATCAGCCAGCCTGCGTCGAGTTCGGCGCCGTCGAGCGTGAGCGCCGCCGTGTTGCTGCCGCGCAGCGCGATCAGGTCGAGGTCGTCGCTGCGCGCGACGCCGGGCGCATCGTGCGGCAGCGCGAAGATCGCGGGCGGTGCGCCGTCGTGACGATCGAACGCCGCCGCGACCACGAAGCCCTCGCGACGCAGATTGGTGATCCACGGCAGCGCGCCGTCGAGCGCGAAGCGCGTCTGCGCGGCGTCGAGCGGCGCGGCGCGCATCTGCAACGGCTCGATCGCGCTCAGAAACTTCATCGCGTTCGAAAGGCCGGTCGCGCCCGCGTGCTCGCCTGCCAGCAGCGCGGGCAGCCAGCGCGCGCGCAAGCCGGCGTTCGTGCTTTGCAGCAGATATTCGATGAACGTGCGCTGCCCCCAGAACACGAAGGCGCTCGCGAGCGAGTGGCGCGCGACGGCGGCGATCGCCTCGATGGCGTCGACGGTCGTGCCGCCCGCGCCGCCCAGTTCCGGCGCGACGCCCACGCGAAACAGCCCGGCGCGGCCCAGACGCGGCACGACGTCGGCGGCGTGCGCGGCGTCCGTATCGAGCGATTCGGCGTGCGCGTCGAGCCAGGCGGCGAGATCGGCGGGCAGCGCGGGCGCGGCGGGGCGTGTCATGCGGAGTGCTCCGTGGCGGGCTGTGTCGCGCGATGCAGATAATCGTCCGCGTTCCAGCGATAGCCCGCAAGTTGGGGGTTCAGTTCGTTCTGCGCGAAGTTGTTGGCGAAGTTGCACAGCGTGGCGAGACTCACGCCGAGGATCACTTCGAGCGCGTTCGCGTCGCTGAAGCCGGCGGCGGCGAAGGCCGCGCGCGCGGCGTCCTGCACCGCGCCGCGTGTGGCGATCACGTCGCGCGTGAAGACGGCCACGGCGTCGAGGCGCGCGTCGCCGCTTGGGCTACCGATGCGCAGCGCGTCGACCACGGGCGCGGCCAGTTGCGCCTTTTTCAGCGCGACGGCCGTGTGGCCCGCGACGCAGAAGCCGCAGCCGTGGATCGCGGCGGCGGTGATCTGCACGGCTTCGCGTTCGGCGAGCGTCAGGCCGCTGCGGCCATTGATTTCGCCGACGGTCAGATACGTTTCGAGCGCGACGGGCGCGTTCGCGAGCGAGGCGACGAGGTTCGGCAGGAAGCCGTTCGCGGCGAGCGAGCGCTCCAGGAAAGGACGGCTCGCCTCGGGGGCGCTTTCGACGGTGTGCAGCGGCAGACGGCTCATGGGATTCCTTACGGATAGAAGCGGATCGATGTGCCGATTCTGGGCGCGGCGCGAAGCGCGGGCAATGCGCCGCTGTCCGCGATTCATGCGGGATTGTCTTGCGCGGTGCGGACGGGTTCGCGATCGGGCCGCGTTGAAGCGGCGCGCGGCTCGGATCAGCGCAACTTAGTGCAGCGCGGCGAGCGCCGCGTCGCCCGAGGCTGCGCGCCGCCATGCGCCGGGCTGGACGCCGGTCACGCGCTTGAACGCCTGGGCAAACGCCGATTCGGACTGATAGCCCACCTGCTCGGCGGCGTCCGGCATGCTTGTGCCGGTGCTCAGCATCGACGCCGCGAGCTTCATGCGCACGAGCGTCAGGAACTGCGCGGGCGGCTGGCCGCAGAGTTCGGCGAACAACTTGCAGAAACGCGCGCGCGACATGTGCGCGAAATCGGCCATGCTCGCCGTGGTCCAGCGCCGCCCCGGCTCGGCGACGATGGCCGCGACCAGCGGCGCGAACGCCGGACGGCGCAGCAGCGCCCAGAAGCAGGGCGTCAGTTCGTCGTTCGAATCGAGCGCGCGCAGCGTGTAGAGAAACAGCAGGCTCGTGAGCCGCGCGATCAGGGGCGAGGGCGTGTGCGGATCGAGGTGCGCCTCGGCGCGGATCAACTCGAAGATCTGGCGCGCGCCGTGCAGCGCGGGCTGATCGTGCCGCGCGATCACGTGATCGGGCAGCAGGTCGAGCATCAGGCCGTCGAGGCCGGACTTGAACTCGAAGAAGCCGCACGCGAGACCGAGACTGTCGGGCGCGGTCAGGCTGGCCGCGTCGAGCGGCGTCATCGCGCCGTGACGGGCGTGTTCCGCGCCCGCTGCGGGCGGCAGCGCGTGCGGCGACAGGCAGTGCGCGACGTCGTCGAGCAGGAACACGGCGTCGCCGGCGGCGAGCGCCACGCTGCGCGCCGGACGGCCGGCCCGCTCAGGAAGATGCAGCCAGCAGCGGCCATGCAGGACGAGGTGGAAACTGGCGCGGCGATGACCGCTCGTCGAGGCCTGCCAGGCGCCGCAATACTGGCCGACGTGAAACAGCGTGCTGGTGACTTCGAGCCCTTCGATCAGCCAGGCGGAAAACGCATCGACTTGGGACGGCATGGAATCGGAACGGAGAAAACGCGCGCGGACGTCGCGCACGGTCTCTCACCATAATGCGTTTTGCCGCCGCGCTTACGAAGTTATTGTTCGATGCTTATGGGGGATGGCGGATTGGTGCGGTGCCTGGCAGCGCGATGCGGATAGCGATGCCTCGTTGATGCGTCCCGCCATGTCGGCGACGATCCGGCAAAACTCATCAGGGTCTTCGAGCATCATGCTCGCCCACAGATCGCGCCGCATTGGCTTTCTCACCTCCGCGTCACGTCCCGTTCTGGGACTCCATCGCACTCTCCTCACACAGCAGTTCGAGAAAAGTCTGCTGGAACGCGGTGCCGAGCCAGTCGGTCCGCACCGTGTATCCAACCGCGCGGCTCGCACCGGGCAATTCCAGATTCAGGGCGACGAGTTCGCGCCCCGGATACGCATCGCGAATCTGCGCGCGCGACAGCAGGGTCAGGCAATCGCTTTCCATGAGCATCGCCAGCATCATCGCGAGCGAACTGGTTTCCACGACCAACGGCGGCTTGACCGGCAAGCGCGCGAATATCGAATCGATCACCGCGCGGCGCGGCACGTTGTGTTGCGGCATGACCCAGTCATGGTCCGCCAGATCCGCGAGGACCACGGATTTACGCTTTGCCAGCGCGTGCCCTTTGCGCACGGCCACGACGTAAGGATCGGCAAACAATTCCGTTTCGTGGACCAGGCCGGTGAGACGCGGCTCGCGCAGTCCGCCAACGAGGAAATCGATCCCGCCGCTGCGCAACTCGCGGAGCAGATGCGCATGAGACCCCTCCTCGACGGTGACGCGCGACGCGGGATAGCGTTGGCGCAGCCGTTGAATGGCGCGCGCGACGAGGCGCGGCGGCAGCAAGGGCAGCACGCCGATCGACACCTTGCCGGTGAGTTGCCCGCGCGCGTAGGCGAGTTCATCGACCGCCTGGGTGATTTCATAGAGCGCGAGGCTCAAACAGCGCGCGAACTCGGTGCCGGCGGGGTTCGCCGACACGTTATGAACGCGGCGGCGATAAAGCGACACTCCGACGTTCTGCTCAAGCTGCCGCGCCGCCCGATGCACCGCGGGCTGGGAGATGCCCAGCGACAACGCGGCCTCGGCGGCGGACCCGCCCTCGGCAATCGCCATGTGGCAGCGCACCTGCGCATCGGTCAGGCGCCGGCAAATCTTGGCCGCATTCGCCGCCGACTGACCGGTGAGCACGACCACCGCGCGCTCCATCTGATCGAGCATGCGCCGCACGCGCCGCTGCACGATGATCCCGTCGCCCGTCAATTCACTGCCGCCGAATCCCCGCTCGAACAACTGGCAATCAAAACTCGCTTCGAGTTTGTTGATCGCCATGCTCACGGCCGGCTGCGTGCGGCCGGCGTGAATGGCGGCCTGCCCGATTCCGCCCGCTTCGCACACCGCGTCGAAGAGAAAGAGACGCCTTAATCGCGCCAGATCATCGTCTGGCGATGTGTGTCCATCGACCTGCATCGAGCCTCCAGCATGACCAGGAGAAAACCCTGAGCTTAACGTAAATTGATGGCCTGCGGCTCACTTCGTATTGAGTCCTGGCGCGGCATCTCACTTACAGTAACGTTCAATTCAGCAGGACATTTTCAGCCAGGAGCACCTTCATGTCCGTCGTGATCGACACGCATACACACGCAATTTCGCCTGATACGCAACGTTATCCGCTCGCGCCGGTGGGTGGCCATCAATCGGAGTGGTCCGCCAAACGACCGGTCGATTACGAAGGTCTGCTCGCATCGATGGATGAGGCGGGGATCGACCGCGCCGTGGTCGTGCAGGCGTCGACCGTCTACGGAAACGACAATAGTTATGTCGTGGATGCGGTGCGCGCGCACCCGGATCGTTTTGCCGGCGTGTTCTCGATCGATGTGCTGGCAAGCGATGCTGTCACGCAAATGCAGCGCTGGCTCGACGCCGGTCTCTCGGGTCTGCGCCTGTTCACGACCGGCAGCACGATGCCGGGGCAAGCGGGCTGGCTCGATGACGAACGTTCGTATCCGGTGTGGGACTATGCGCAGCGCCATGGCGTGTCGATCTGCCTGCAGATGACGGCGCAGGGTATTCCCGCGCTGCTGAACATGCTCGCGCGCTTTCCGGATATCCGCGTGCTGCTCGACCATCTGGCGCGTCCGGAACTCGCCGGCGGGCCGCCTTATGAAGCGGCGGCGCCGCTGTTCAGCCTCGCGTCGCATCAGGGCGTGTATCTGAAGCTGACCAATCGCACGATCGCCGCCGCCGCGCAAGGCGCCTCGACGCCGGCGCAGTTTTTCCCGCGCGTGCTCGATGCGTTCGGCGCAAAGCGTATTGCGTGGGGATCGAATTTCCCCGCGGCCGAAGGCGCACTGTCGCAATTGCTGACGGAAGCGCGCGAGAGCCTGTCGATGTTGCCGACCGAAGCGCAACAGGCGATTTTCAGCGGAACGGCGCGTGCGGTGTATCCGTCGCTCGCCGCGTGAACCTGCACCCTGCAAAGTGAAATCCTGAACGTGAACCGCCCAACCCAACCTTTGCGATTGAAGGTCGCGCTGAAGTCCTATGCGCACACGCGCGCGCTCAAAGCCGGCGATCTGACTGACCCGTCTGTCGAACTCGTATTCGACGAAATCGAGCCCATTCACAACGCGTTCGCGCCGATGGCGCGTCGTCAGGCATTCGACGTCAGCGAACTGGCCATCGTCACATATCTGCAGGCGAAGGCCTATGGCAAGCCGCTGATCCTGTTGCCTGCCGTGGTGGCTGCGCGTTTCCAGCAAGGCTGCATCATCTGCAGCACCGCGCGTCCCAAGCCCACGCTCGACGCATTGGCGGGCAAGCGCATTGGCGTGCGTGCGTACTCGCAAACCACCGGCATGTGGGTGCGGGCGATCCTCGGCGAAACCTATGGCGTGCCGCTCGAACAGATCGATTGGGTGACGCTCGATCGGGGCCATCTGGAGGAATACGCCGAGCCGCCTTTCGTCAGCCATGCCGAGCCGGGCAAACAGCTTTTATCGATGTTGCGTTCGGGAGAAATCGACGCCGCCATTCTCGGTAATGATCTGCCCGACGATCCGGACTTCACGCCGCTGATCGACAACGCCGCCGCAGCCGACCGCGAATGGTATGCACGGCACGGCTATGTGCCGATCAATCACGTGGTCGTCGTGACGGAAGATCTCGCCAGGACGCATCCGCTGGCGGTGCGTGCCGTGTACGATTTGCTCAAACGCGGCAAGGACTCGGTCGCCGCGCAGAACGCCGGCGCGCCCGACAAACTGCTGTTCGGTTATGACGCGCTGCGCGGGCCGCTCGAAGAGACGATCCAGTATTGCGAGCAGCAGAAGTTATTACCGCGCAAGCTGAGCGTCGATGAAATCTTCGCGGATAGTTTGCGCATCCTGGGCGAATCCGGAAGCTGAAGGATTGGCTTTCGCGTGACCCGCGTTCGAGCGAATCTGAATTCGCCGCTGTTTTTCAAGGAGATATCATGGCTCTGCCAGGCAAAGGCACCGCTTCGCCACCGAGAGGTCGCCGTCCGTTCTATCGCGACTTGTCGCTCCAGGTGCTGGCCGGCATGGCGTTGGGTACCGCCACGGGCTATTTCTTCCCGAAGTTCGGCATCAATCTGCAACCGCTCGGCGATGCGTTCATTCGCATTATCCAGATGCTGATCGGTCCCATCATCTTTTGCACTGTCTGCAGCGGAATTGCGGGCGTCAACGACTTCAAGAAAGTGGGGCGGGTCGCCATCAAGGCGCTCGTTTATTTTGAAGTCGTGACGTCGCTCGCGCTCGTGCTGGGGCTTGTCGTCGTCAATGTGCTCAAACCGGGTGTCGGCATGAATGTCGATCTTCATGGCATGCATTCGGCTGCGGTCGATAGCTATGTCGCGAAGGCGCATCATGTCGTGACGACGAGCGAGTTCCTGCTCAACGTGATTCCGCACACGGCGATTAGCGCCTTCGCGGGCGGCGATGTGTTGCAGGTGCTGTTCTTTTCGGTGCTGTTCGCGTTCGGTCTTGCAGCAATCGGCGAGCGTGCGCAACCGGCGTTGAATCTGATCGAGTCCGTGTCCGGCGCGCTGTTCTGGATCATCGGCCTGACGATGAAGATCGCGCCGCTTGCCGCGTTCGGCGCGATTGCCTTTACGGTCAGCAAATTCGGCTTCGGTACGCTCATGTCGCTCGGCAAACTGCTGCTGGAGTTTTATCTGACCTGTGCGCTGTTCATTCTGCTGATTCTCTGGCCGATCGCGAAGGTCAATGGTTTCAGTCTGCTGCGTCTGATGCGCTACATCGGCGCGGAGTTGTTGCTCGTGATCGGCACCAGTTCGTCGGAGACGGTGTTTCCGCAATTGATCGACAAACTCGAACGACTGGGTTGCGAGAAGTCGGTGGTCGGTCTCGTGTTGCCGACGGCCTACACATTCAATCACGACGGCACCTGCCTTTATTTCGCCGCAGCGGCGGTATTTCTCGCGCAGGCCACCAACACGCCGATGAGCTGGCACGATCAACTGGTGCTGCTTGCCGTTCTGCTGCTGACGTCGAAGGGTGCGGCGGGCGTTTCCGGCGCGGCGATCGCCGTGCTGGCCGCCACGCTGGCCGCATCGAACACCATTCCGGTCGAATCGATCGCGTTGATACTCGGCATTCACAAGGCGTTGTCGAGCGGCTTCGTGTTCACCAACATCGTCGGCAATACCGTGGCGACCATCGTGGTGGCGAACTGGGAAAAGGCGCTGGACCGCGTGGCGCTGCGCCGCGAGTTGAAGTCGGGATTCAAACCCGCGCCGGTTGCGTCGGCGCGTCTCAATCAGACTCATAGCGGCCACGCCGGCAACTAGCCGCACGGCGTCGCGGCACTGGCGGAACCGATGGAGCGGTTCCGCCAGTGCAAGGAAGCAAGCGCATATCAAGGAGTTTCATTCAACTAGTTAGGCATGCATATCGTCTGGAGGTTGTCGTTTCCTCCGCACGATAAAAATAAAATACATAGACGGAGACATGGCATGAAAGCACTCGCGTGGAGAAGCATTGGCGTTGGACTGTCACTCGCAGCCGGCGCGTCGCCGGCCTGGTCGCAAAGCAGCGTTCAGATCTACGGCACGGCAGACGGCGGCGTTCGTTACCAGACCAACGCGGTCAAAGGAGGAGGCACTGTGGTGACCATGAATTCGAATGGTTACTACAGTTCCAACAAACTGGGCTTTCTTGGAAAGGAAGACCTGGGCGACGGATGGAATGCGCACTTCCGTCTGGAAAGCGGCTTCAATCTCGGCAACGGGCAACTGGACAACACCACCAATACCTTGTTCAACCGCCAGTCGTTTGTCGGCATCGGCAATCGCAAATACGGCTCGCTCGATTTCGGGCGGCAATACACGATCGCGCACGACATCATCAGCATTTACGATCCATTTGGTTTTCACTACACGCCGATTCTGCCGCTCACCCAGGCATCGGACGGCACGCGCAACAACAACTCCGTCAAGTACAAGAACGACTTCGGGCCTTTGTTGTTCGAGGTGGACAATTCGTTTGGCGGCGTGGCGGGCAATTTCAGCAGCGGCGCGACGCGCTCGGTCGGCGTGAGCTACAGCATGGGACCGGCGAGCATAGGCGGCGTGTACGGGCATCGCAACATTCTCACCGGCACGACCTATATCGGTGACAGCTATTACATGGCGGGCGCGGCTTATAGCATCGGTCCGGTCAGGCTCTCGGGCGGCTTCATGTCGGAGGATCTCCAGAATCCGGCCGCGCCGCACCAGGTGACGAATAACGCGTTCGGCGGGTTTTCGTGGAATATCCAACCCTATCTGATTCTCGGCGGCGGCTATTACCAGACCACCGTATCGACCGACAAGGCCGGCCGCCGGGGGCTCGCGATCATGTCGCTCGCGTATCTGCTTTCCAAGCGCACGACGCTCTATACCGAAGTCGACTACACGTCTTACCGGCACGCGGTTGTCAGCACGCTCAACCCCGCCGGTGCGTCGAGCCAGACGGCCGTGACCGTGGGTCTCGACGTGCTGTTCTAGCCGCACCGATTGCGCGGATACGCGCGCTCAAAAGCTCCGGCTCAACCAGCCAAACGCATGTAGCGTCGAGGTCGAAATCGGCGTGGCGATGGCGGCGCTGATATTGCCGGGCATCGGCAGATCGATCACGCGGATGGCGTTCGCGTCGTCGTGCATCAGCGACATCGCGCCGACGCGATGCGCGCACAACGCTTCGACATAATCGACAGGCTGTGCCAGCAATTGCGATGCACAGGCGGCGCGCGCGCTCGCGAGGCTCATATCGGTGTCCGGGCGCGCGGTATCCGGCAGCAGGGTTTCCAGGCCGAATGCGTCGGCGCTCATCGCGAGCGTGATCCAGATGCCCGCGAAGGCGATGCGCAGCGAAAGCGGCGAGGGGCAGCCCGATTCGTCGAGGACCGGCTGGCCGTGCGCATCGTCGGAAAGGGCGACGGATTCGGGCGACTTGTCGAGCGCATCGCCGAGAATGCGGCGCAACGAGACGCGCGCGATGGCGTAGCGCCGCGCAAAGGCGGGATTGCGATGATGGCGCAGCCGTGCCGTTTCCTCGCGCGACAACCACAGCGCCGCTTCTTCGCGATTCAGATAATCCCAGCTTGCAGCGAGTCGCCAGATCATCAGTTCGCCGCTACGCGGCAGTGCGTGTTCCTTGCGTGTGTGCAGGCCCGAACGGTGCGGAATGAACTCGATGCCGGGTGTTGCATAGATAGGGTGTGACGAGTGGAAACCGCGCGCGGCTCCCGCATGCGTCGTGTCTTGCACGCTGCCTCCTTGTCGTTGAAATCGCGGCGCTTGCTGGCGCGCCGGCTTGGGTGACTGGCGCGGCGCAACGCCTATTGCGAGGTGCCGAACCACTCGCGCACATAGTCGGCGCCTGGCGGGCGCGGTTTGTCGGCGGATGAGGCGGGCGGCGTGCCGACGAACAGGAATCCGAGCACCTGCTCGTTTTCCGCGAAGCCGAGCGCGTCGTGCATGCGTGTGTCGTAGCTGTCCGCGCCGGTCGCCCAGAATCCGCCGTAACCCAATGCGTGAATCGCGTTGAGCATGTTCATTGTCGCGGCGCCGAGCGCGAGCACCTGTTCCACTTCGGGAATGCCGGTGTCGTGCGAGATCGCGGCCGCGAGCGCAATCACGAGCGGCGCGGCAAATGCCCTTTGCCGACGATGCGCGTGCGCTTCGCGCGGCGACTCAGGCGTGCGCGAGGCCGCGATATCGACAAGCAAGTCGCCCAGTGCGCCACGGGCTTCGCCGCGCACGACGACGAAGCGCCACGGGCGCAACTTGCCGTGATCGGGTGCGCGCATGGCGGCCTCGAAGATCAGATCCAGCTCGGCGTCGCGCGGAGCGGGTTCGGCGAGCGGCCAGTGCGAGCGGCGCGAGAGCAGCACGTCGAGTGCAGCATTGGCGCGGACGTCGTGCGACGCGTCGTGCGCCGGTTCGTGTGCAGCGTCGGCAGCGGGGCGCGAAGGCGCGAGCGTGGAGGTTGTCATGAATATGAAAGGTTGACTGGGGAATCAGGACGCCGTCTATGATGCGTAATTTTCGGCGCAATTACAAATGATTCGCATTCAGATTTTTAAAGAAAGGCCCGAAGCGGACATGCGAGCGCGGCGTGAAACCGCGTATCGGCGGGCTTTTCAGCGAATTGGGAAAGGAGGGCGCGCGCATTCGAGAGCGCGCTTGCAGACGACGGAGAGTCGACGCATCTTATGCGCAACGAATCGCGCACACGACAATCCGGCAATTAATTCGGATTACAAAGTGAAGTGGCGGTAAGTCTTGCCCGAGATCGGCTCGCCACGGGTTTGAAGCGTTCTGCACATTGCCGCCGCGGTTTGGGCGTCGTGCGCGCGAAGGGTAGCGCCTGAGCATGACACTTTCCATAAAGCCCCTTCAGCCATCAGTTTTAAATTGGCTTTCATACATTCAATTACAAATTCGCTTGCGCACCTTAAGGCCTTTGACGGAAAGGAAAAATGTGCGCGCGCCTGCGCCGCCGGGCGGATACCTCCCTCCCAGTCAGGTTGACACACCGAACCTCGGGATCTACTGTTTGCGGTATGAATAGGAATGATTAGCGTTTACGTTTGCATTTGTTAATGAATGCGAGCGCAACGATGCGTCTTGCATCGATTTCAAGAACGACATCGATAAGCGCTTCGACATTCACACCGAGATCTATCCGAACCATCGCTTCGAACCAAGGAGGGCTGCAATGAGCTGGGGCGACGAGAACACCGTTTTCCATGTCGTGCTGAATCACGAAGAGCAATATTCGATCTGGCCGGCATACAAGCCCGTGCCCGAGGGCTGGCGCGCGGAGGGCAAGACCGGTACGCGCGACGAGTGCCTCGCGCACATCGAGACCGTGTGGACCGACATGCGTCCGCTGAGCTTGCGCGAGGCGATGGCCGCGCAAGGCGCGCAAGCCTGATATGCCGGCGCGGCACGCCGACGCGGCGCTCACGCTGTACTGCCTGCCCTATGCGGGCGGCAATGCCGCGACGTATCGCGGCTGGGGCGCGTTGCTCAGGCCGCGCATCGAGTGCGTGGCGCTCGATCTGCCGGGCCACGGCCGCCTGCGCGCGACACCGGCGCTCGCCGACTGGCCCGCGCTCATCGACGCGCTGCTCGCGAACCTCGATCCCTTGCCGACACGTCCGTTCGCATTCTTCGGTCACAGCATGGGCGCGCTCGTCGCGCTGGAACTGGCCCATGCGATCCGCGAACGTCACGGGCGCGAGCCGCTGTGGCTCGGCGCATCCGCCTGCGTGGCGCCGCGCGAGCGCGAACTCGACGACGAACACCCGTCGCACTGGCTCGCCTGCAGCACGGCGGAGATGGTGGCGGAGTTGCGGCGTCTGGGCGGTACGCCCGACGAACTGCTCGCCGACGCGGAGTTTCTCGATCTCGCCTTGCCCGCCTTGCGCGCCGATTTCCATCTGTGCGCGAACCAGACGCGGCGCGCGCGCGAGCGTTCGATACGACTGGGCTGCCCGATCTGGAGTTTTGGCGGAACCGATGATTCGGTATCCGAACGAAATGAAAACCTGTCAGCGTGGCGTCACGAAACCACGGGAGGATTTCATCAGCGCATGTTGGAGGGTGGGCACTTTTTTGTCGAGACGGCGCGCGAGCAGGTGATCCGCGACATTGCGGCGGCGCTGCACGCGCTGGCGTTCGCTACGGCCACGCACGCGGACGAGCCGGCTTATCCCTATTGATTTGATTCGATCCGATTTCGCCGCCATGCCGGCACAAGGAGCTTTCTTCATGACGCAGCGTTATCCCGCTCTATTCGATTTCGGCGACTTCGCCGGGCAAAGCGAAGCCTATGTCGCGCTGGTCAAGCAATTCGCGGCCGCGCAGGCGTTTCGCAGCGCCACCGTCGATGAACTCGTGCTCGACGACGATTTCCATCGCCGCCCGTTGCGCCCCGAGGATTTCGAATTCCTCAAGTTCATGAAGCCCGTGCGCAGCGACAACGTGAGCCGCCTGCCGTCGCTGGCCTCGAATCGCACGCTGCTGTCGATCTACGAGCTCGACGTCACGCGCGCGCCGCGCAGTGCGGACGCCGCCGACTGGGCGCGTTTCACCGACTTCTATCGCGACGACGTGCGCACGCTCGGCGCGCAACTCACGCCGTTCCTCGAAGCCTATGCGTTCTCGTATCTCGGCGATCAGGCGGCGGGCGACGAGCGCGACGACTTCGTGACGCAAGGCCTTGCGCAACTCTTCGACAGCGAAACGCGCTTCTGGGGTGAAACGTTTGCGCGCCTTATGCGCAACGACTATCTGGAAGAAGGGCTGCGCTTTATCGCGATCCAGCGCTGGGCGCTCGCGCCGTCGCGCCGCCATGCGCTCGGCCGCGCGGCGGCGGGCGGACGCTTCGACGGCCTGCCCGACGACGCGCGTCCGTCCGTGGACGTGATCGATCAGGATCGCGAACTGATCGAAAAAGTCGCGCAGCATGTGGGCGTGACGCGTCAGCAGCATGCGTACTGGCAGTTCTATCTGCCGACCAGCATGGCCAAAACCAATCTGCTGCTTGCGCTGGCGCGCCGTCCGGACCGCGCCTTCGCGCTCGCGGGCGCGGCCTTCGCCGCCGAAGCCGAATGGCTCGCGTTCATGGGCGCGCTCGAACGCGCGTGTGCGCATCTGCGTGGACCGCAGCGCGCGGGCAGCGAGATCGCGGCGCGTCGCGCGGAACTCGAAGCACGCGCGAGCCGCGCCGTGCGGGCGATCGGCGAGCGCTTCGGCGCGGCGGCGCGTGCGCAGTTCATCAAGGGTTTCGCGGCCGGCGATCATCTCGCGGAACGCGCGCGGTGGGATCTGGGCGAGCAGCTCAAATGGCTGTCGGCGATTCCGCGCTTCTGCGATTTCGCGCGCCGCATCAGCGCGCGTATCGACGTGGAATGCCCGGACATCGACCGCGAAACGTTTATCGAGCCGCATGAAATGTGCTCGACCACGCACGTGCACAACGACCATCGGCTCGTGACGATCCAGGAAGGCGAGATGCTGTTCTGGGGCAATCTCGGCATGCAGTTGCAGATGTTCGAAGGCGACATGGTGCTGATTCCCGATGGCCGTCTGCATGGTTCGACGGTCACGTCGAGCGAATGCACGTATCACCAGCCGATCATTCCCGACGACTGGGTCCAGGCGCTCATGCTCGAACTTGAAGCGCCCGACGCCGCGCGCGCCGCGGCCTGACGCACGGGCCACGCGCCTGATCGTCAGCGCGGCTTCAAGCGTAGATCCAGACGCACCAGCAAGCACAGCTTGACCGCAGCACGACGCGCCGCCGCCCGGCGCGCGTCATCCGTTCTCCAGCCACCTCGCCAGAAGGTGCGGACGCTCCCCACATAAAAATCATGACCCGATTGTCGCGGGGCCACGCGGCGCGCCGCCGCTGCCGCCGTGCGCGGCCCGAGCCTCGCGACAGACCCGTGCGGAACCCAAGGAACGAGACGATGCAACCCAACGACGAACTGATGCAGCAAGAGACGCCGAACGCAGCGCTGAACGAAGCGCCGGTTTTCACGGCGCAGGACTGGAAAAGCCGCATCATCAAGGGCCGCGCGTGCGGCGCCGACGTGCAGCCGCCCGCCTGGCTCGACGCCTCGTACGCGACGCTGCGCGAGCAGGTGATGCATCCGGCGTATCCGTGCTTCTTCGGCACGCAGGCCGAGCGGCGCGGCGAAATGTTCTATTCGTTCGTGCACGGCAAGGACATCGCCGATCTGCCGGCCACGATGCAAACCTTCGCGGAACTGGCTTCGCTGCCGCAATACCGCAAGAACAACATCGCCGTGTTTTTCGAGCCCGATGCCGAGCCGCTCTCGCACGACGCGTATCACGAACTCTTCTGGCACGCGCTGCAGCAACTGCACAACGTCGATCCCGATCCGCAGGCCGATCAGCAGCCCGAGCCGTCCGACGAATCGTGGGAGTTCTCGTTCGCGGGCGTGCAGATGTTCGTGGTGTGCGCGTGCCCGTCGTTTTCGCTGCGTCACAGCCGCAATCTCGGGCCGGGCATGGTGCTGCTGTTCCAGCCGCGCAGCGTGTTCGTAGACACCATCACCAACAAGGTGATCGGCCGCGAGGCGCGCAACCAGGTGCGCAAGCGCCTCGAAACGTGGGACGACACGCCCGCGCATCCGGACCTTGGTTTTTACGGCGATCCAGGCAATCTCGAATGGAAGCAGTATTTCCTCGACGACCACAACGTGCGCGCCGCCGATGTCTGCCCGTTCCTCAAGCGCAAGGCGCGCGAGGCGGGCGTGCAGCCGCTCGCGGCGCGGCGCGAGCGCGAGCTTGAATCCGCCACCGAACCTGGGCCTGCCGCCATGACGCCTTCATCGCCTGCATCGCCCGCGCCCGCATCGACGGCGGATTTCGCGGCCATCGCGCGCAACTACGCGAGCCTGCCCGCCGACCGGCGCGCGACGTTCCGCGCGCGTCTGCGCGAGCGCGGGCTGAGCGGCAAGGCGCTGCCGATCGTGCCGCTCGCGGACCGCACGCAGCGCTTCGCGCTGTCGCCCGCGCAGGCGCGCCTCTGGTTCCTCTGGCAACTGAATCCCGACGACGCCGGCTACAACATCGCGGGCGCGCTGCGTCTCGAAGGCGCGCTCGACGTCGACCGATTGCGCGCGGCGCTCGATCACGTGGTCGCGCGGCACGAGGCGCTGCGCACGCATTTCGAGGAACGCGACGGGCAGGTCGAGCAGATTGTCGGCGGCGTGAATTACGCGTGGTCCGAAGTCGATCTGCGCGACGCGTCGACTTCCGATGCGCTCGACCAGCGGCTTCAGTCGCTCTCGCTCGCGCCGTTCGATCTCACGCGCGGCCCGCTGCTGCGCATCGCCTTGCTGCGCGAAGCGGCAACGATCGACGATAGCAACGAAAGCGCGCAGCGCCACGTGCTGCACGTCGCGCTGCATCACATCGTAGCCGATCACGCGTCGGTCAAACTGCTGCTCGACGAATTCGTCGCGGCCTATGGCGAACTGATGGCCGGGCGCACGCCCGCCGCCTCGCCGCTGGCCGTGCAGTACGGCGACTTCGCGGCGTGGCAGCAGGAATGGGCCGACGACGGCGAGCGCGACGCCGCCTTGCACTACTGGACCACGCAACTCGGCGACACGCCTGCCACGCTCGATCTGCCGGTGACGAAGCCGCGCGGCGGCATTCGCAACGTGCCGGGCGCGCGCGCGAGCGTCGATCTCGACGCGGCCACCGCGCGCGCGCTCAAGTCGCTCGCCGCCGCGCGCCGCACGACCTTGCCGACGCTGCTGCTCGCCGCATACGCGGTGCTGCTCGCGCGCTACACGGGTCAGCAGGATCTGCGCATCGGCATGCCGGTGTCGGGCCGCAATCGCCTGGAAACCGAGCCGCTGATCGGCTTCTTCGTCAACACGCTGGTGATTCGCGCCGATCTGCGCGGCGCGGCGAGCTTCGGCGCGCTGCTCGATCGTCTGCATCAGACCGTGCTCGATGCGCATCGTCACGACAGCCTGCCGTTCGCGCAACTGGTCGAAGTGCTGCAACCCGAGCGCAACGCGGGCCAGACGCCGCTGTTCCAGGTGATGTTCAACCACACGCGCGCGCAGCGCGTGGCATTCGAGGTCGCGGGCCTGCAGGTGAGCGAATTGAGCGCCGATCTGCCGACCGCGCGCTTCGACCTCGTGCTCAACGCAATCGAGCGCGACGACGGCGTGCGCCTCGCGTTCAACTACGCCGCCGATCTGTTCGAGCCGGCCATCGTCGAGCAGATGCTGAATCATCTTGCGCGTCTGCTCGCGCAGGTTGCCAGCGTGATCGAGCAGCCGCTCGCAAGTTTCGCGCTCGTGGACGAACGCGTGCGCGAACGCACGCAACCGGACGCCGCCGCGAACGCCGCCGCATTCGAAGCCGTCGGCGCGCGATTCAGCCGCCGCGCCGCCGCGCAGCCGCACGCGCAGGCCGTGCATTGCGAAGGTGAGACGCAGCGTTACGGCGAACTGGAACGCTGGAGCACGCGGATCGCGACGCGTCTGCGCACGCTCGGCGCGCGGGCCGATCAGCGCATCGGCCTGTGCGTGGAGCGCTCGGCCGCGCTGGTCGCGGGCGTGCTCGGCGTGCTGAAGTCGGGCGCTGCCTTCGTGCCGCTCGACCCCGCGTATCCGCTCGAACGCCTCGCCGCGATGCTCGACGACGCCGGAATCGACTGCGTGCTGGCCGATGCGGCGGGCGCGGCGCGTCTGGGCGCGCTGCTGAACGGGCGCGAAACCGTCGACATCGCCTCGCTCGCGAGCGAAGCAAATGATGCAAATGATGCAGACGAAAGCGCCCGCGCCACGTCCGCCGCGCCGATCCACCCCGACCAGCTCGCCTACGTGATCTACACCTCGGGCTCGACCGGACGCCCGAAAGGCGTGGCGATCACGCACGGCACGCTCGCGCGTCACCTCGACGATTTCATCGGCACCTACGCGATCGGCGCGCACGACAAGCAACTGCAATCGTCGACGATCAACTTCGACGTCGCGCTGCACGAAATGCTGCCCGCGCTGCTGATGGGCGGCCAGATCGAAATGCGCGGCCCGCAGCTCTGGGACCCGGAAACCACGAGCCATCATCTGATCGAGCAGAAGGTCACGTTCGCGCGCATTCCCACCGCTTACTGGCAGCAATGGCTGCGCGAGCCGCCGCCCGCCGACGCGCTCGCAGCGCTGCGCCAGATCACCGTGGGCGGCGAGGGCCTGCCTGGCGACGCGCTGCGTCAGTGGCGCAGCGGCCCGCTCGGCCATATCCGCCTCGACAACCTTTACGGGCCGACCGAAACCACCATCGCCTGCCTGTATCGCGAGACGCGCGCGCAGGACGAGGCGCAGGCGATCGTGTCGATCGGCGGCCCGTATCCGTCGCGCACCGCGCGCGTGTGCGACGCCGACGGCAACGAAGCGCCGGTCGGCGCGCTCGGCGAACTGTGCGTCGGCGGCGACACGCTCGCGCGTGGCTATCTGGGCCGCGCCGCGCTCACGGCCGAACGCTTCGTGCCCGATCCGCAGGGCGCGCCCGGCAGCCGTCTCTATCGCACCGGCGATCTGTGCCGCCGGCGCCTGGACGGCAGCATCGACTTTCTCGGCCGCCTCGATCAGCAGGTGAAGCTGCGCGGGCATCGCATCGAACTCGGCGAAATCGAAGCCGTGCTGCGCGAGGCGCCGGGCGTCGAAGCGGCCGCCGCCGCATTGCGCGGCGAGGGCGACGCGAAGCGCCTCGTCGGCTACGTGGTGGGCGAGGCCGACGACACGGCCGTGCGCCGTCTGCTGCAAAGCCGTTTGCCGGGCTACATGGTGCCGTCCGCGCTGGTCTGGCTCGACCGCCTGCCGACGATGCAAAACGGCAAGCTCGACCGCGCCGCGCTGCCCGAGCCGGGGCAGGACGCTGCGCGCCGCCGCACCGCGCCGCGCAGCGAGACCGAACGCACGCTGCTGGCGATCTGGCAGACCGTGCTCGGCCGCGACGATCTGGGCGTGACCGACAACTTTTTCGAAATCGGCGGCCATTCGCTGCTGATGATGCAGGTCGCCGCGCGCGTGCGCGAGGCGCTCGCTCGCGCGGTCTCGCTGCGCACGCTGTTTCTGAACCCCGTGCTTGCCGATCTCGCCGCGGAACTCGCCGCGGAAAGCGACACGCCGGCGAACGTCGACACGATCGTGCCGCGCGCGCCCGGCACGCCGATCCCGCTGACCGACGGCCAGCAGCGTCTCTGGTTCCTCTGGAAGCTCGATCCGGCGAGCGCCGCCTACACGATCTCGGGCGCGGTGGCGCTGACGGGCGTGCTCGACCGCGCGGCCGTGCGCCGCTCGCTCGATGCGCTGGTCGCGCGTCACGAGACGCTGCGCACGCGCTTCGTGGAGCATGCGGGCGAGGCGTGGCAACACGTCGATGCGGCGGGCAGTTACGACTGGCGCGAAGAACAGCTTGCTCGCGCCGACGAACTCGACGCGCGTCTGAAAGCGCTCACGCGGCTGCCGTTCGATCTCGAACGCGGCCCGATGCTGCGCGTGACGCTGCTGACGTATCCGCACGCAGAGACGCAACTCGCCGACGAAACCGTGTTGCATTTCGCGATGCCGCACATCGTCTCCGATGCGTGGTCGCAAGCCACGTTGCTGCGCGAATTCGCGCAAGGCTATGCGGCGGCGTTGCGCGGCGCGTCGCCCGCGTTCGCGCCGCTGCCGGTGCAATTCGGCGACTACGCGATCTGGCAGCGCGCGCGTCTCGCCGCACAGGACACGGCGCAGATCGACTACTGGATGCGCGAACTGGGCGGTGAAAGTGGTACGAATGACGCGATCGACACGCAGCCGCTGCTCGCGCTGCCCGTCGATCGCGTGCGCACCGGCCCGCGCGGCACGGCGGGCGCCACGCTGCGCCGCACGCTCGATCCCGCGCTGGCGCAGGCGCTCGACGCCGGCGCGCGCGAGCAGGGCGCGACGCGCTTCATGATGTTGCTGGCCGCGTTCGGCTCGCTGCTGCAAGGCTATGGCGGTCAGCAGGACGTGCGCGTCGGCGTGCCCGTCGCGGGCCGCGACCGCCTCGAAACCGAGCCGCTGATCGGCTTCTTCGTCAACACGCTCGTGATCCGCATGACCACGCCGCGCCACGCGCCGTTCAGCGCGCTGCTCGACGAAGTGCGCACGCGCATGGCGGGCGCGCACGCTCACGCCGACGTGCCGTTCGCGACGCTCGTCGAGCGTCTGCAACCGCAGCGCAGCGTCGCGCATACGCCGCTGTTCCAGGCGATGTTCAACTACGTCGAGGAAAACGACGCCGCGCACGGCGCGCCGTTCGCGCTGCCGGGCCTCACGGTGCGCACGCTCGCGGGCACGGCGGCGTCGGCGCAGGTCGATCTTGCGCTCGATGTCGCGACGCAGGGCGGCCACATCCAGCTCGCGCTCACCTATGCGAGCGACGTGTTCGATGCGGCCACCGTCGAGCGCCTGTTCGACAGTTATCTCGGCGTGCTGCAACAGATCGCGAGCGAACGCGAGACGCGTCATCCGGCGCTGCTCGACGACGCCGAACGCGCGCGTCTGCTCGCGCTCGGACGCAACGCGCGGCGTTTCGCGCAGGCCGCGTGCGCGCATCGGCTGATCGAGCGCCAGGCGGCCACGACGCCGCACGCCGTCGCGCTCCAGTGCGGCGGCGTCACGCTCAGCTACGCCGAACTCGACGCGCGTGCCAACCGGCTCGCGCATCGGCTGCTGACGCTCGGCGTCGCGCCGGAAACGCGCGTCGGCGTGTGCGTCGAGCGCTCGGCCGACATGGTCGCGGCGCTGCTCGCGGTCCACAAGGCGGGCGGCGCGTATGTGCCGCTCGATCCGGCGCTGCCGGTGGCGCGGCGCGCGTTCATGCTCGCCGATAGCGGCGCGCGCGTGCTGATCGCCGATAGCGCACACGCCGACGCCTGCGATCCGCAAACGCGTCTTGCGCGCCTCGAACTCGACCGCGCCGATCTCGGCGACGAACCCGCGCATCGTCCGAATGTGGAGGTGACGGGCGCGCAACTCGCGTATGTGATCTACACCTCGGGCTCGACGGGCACGCCCAAGGGCGTGATGGTCACGCATGGCGCGCTGGGGCACTTCCTGCTCTCGATGCGCGAGGCGCCGGGCCTCGCCGCCGACGACGTGCTCGTGGCCGTCACGTCGCTCTCATTCGACATCGCCGCGCTCGAACTCTTCTTGCCGCTCACGGTGGGCGCGCGCGTGGTGATCGCGCCGCGCGAGACGGTGCGCGACGGTGCGGCGCTCGCGCGTCTGATCGACACGTCGGGCGCGACGGCGCTGCAATCGACGCCGGCGGGTTGGCGGCTCTTGCGCGCGGGCGGCTGGCCTTCGGCCGCGTGGCGGCAAACATCGACGCAAGCGCAAAACACAGCACCGCGCCGTTTCAAGGCGCTGTGCGGCGGCGAAGCCTTGCAGGCCGATCTCGCGCGCGATCTGCTCGCGCTCGGCGAAGGCATCGAGCTATGGAATCTCTACGGTCCGACCGAAACGACCATCTGGTCGGCGGCGGGCCGCGTGACGGACGCCGCGCCTGTGATCGGCGCGCCCATCGCCGCGACGCAGCTTTACGTGCTCGACGCGAATCTCGATCTCGCGCCTGCGAACGTGGCGGGCGACCTCTATATCGGTGGCGTGGGGCTCGCGCGCGGCTATCAGGGCCGCGCGGGCTTGAGCGCGGCGAGCTTCGTGCCGAATCCGTTCGACACGCCGGGCGCGCGTCTCTATCGCACCGGCGATCTGGCGAAATGGCGCGGCGACGGCAGGCTCGACTATCTGGGCCGCGCCGATCATCAGATGAAGATTCGCGGCTTTCGGATCGAGCCGGGCGAAATCGAGGCGCAATTGCTCGCGCAGGAGGCGGTGCGCGAAGCGATCGTCGTGGCGCAGCAGGCGTCGGCGACTGACGAGCGCGATGTGCGTGATGTCCGCCTCGTTGCTTATGTCGCGCCGCACGCACCTGGTGCCGCAGCCGACGATGCCGCCATCGGCGCTGCACTGCGCGAACGGCTCTCGCGTGCGCTGCCCGATTACATGGTGCCGGCCGCCGTCGTCGTGCTCGAACGGCTGCCGCTGAACAGCAACGGCAAGATCGACCGTCACGCGCTGCCCGCGCCCACGCTCGAAGCGGACGCCGACACCTTCGAGCCGCCGCAAGGCGACATCGAAACGCAACTCGCCGACGTGTGGCAATCGCTGCTCGGCGTCGCGCGTGTGGGCCGCCGCGATCACTTCTTCGCGCTCGGCGGCCAGTCGCTGCTCGCGCTGCGGATGACGGCGGCGCTGCGCGAGGCGTGGCGTATCGACGTGCCCGTGCGCCTGGTGTTCGCCGCGCCCGTGCTCGCCGATCTCGCGCGCGAACTGAGCGCGTTGCGTGGCGGTGCGAGCGCCGATGCCACGAACACGAACGCAAACACGGAAACGCACACGCTGCCCGCACGTCCGGCCGACATGGACGCCGCGCCGCTTTCGCCCGCGCAGGCGCGTCTGTGGTTCTTCGCGCGTCTCGATCCGCGCAGCGCGGCCTACAACCTGCCGGGCGCGGTGCGTCTCGAAGGCACGCTCGACCGCGCGGCGGTGCAGGGCGCGCTCGCGGCGCTGGTCGCGCGTCACGAAAGCCTGCGCACGCGTTTCGTGGAAACCGACGGCGAGGCGCTGCAACGCTTCGATGCGCCCGCGCCCGTGCTGTCGGTGCTCGATCTCGCTGATGTGCCGTGCGCGCAGCAGGCCCAGCGTCTCGCCGACACGCTCCAGTCGATCTCGCGCACGCCGTTCGATCTGGACGCGGGGCCGCTGCTGCGCGTGACCTTGATCCGCCTCGGCGAGCGCGATCACGTGTTGCATGTCCTCACGCATCATCTGATCTCCGACGCCTGGTCGAATCAGCTCCTGCTCGACGAGTTCTCACGCGCCTACGCGGCGCACATTCACGGCTTGTTGCGCGAATCCGCGCCGCTGCCGCGCCAGTACGCCGATTACGCGCTGTGGCAGCGCGACGCGGCGCAAAGCGCGCGCGCCGAAGCCGATCTCGACTTCTGGCGCGTGCGGCTCGCGGGCGAGCATGCCGCGCTCGAACTGCCGTTCGACCGGCGGCCGGGCGCGCGGCGCAGCCAGGCGGGCGGACGCGTCGGCGTCGCGCTTCCGGAGGCGACCGCCGCGGCGGTG
Source organism: Paraburkholderia tropica (assembly GCF_900109265.1). GTDB lineage: Bacteria > Pseudomonadota > Gammaproteobacteria > Burkholderiales > Burkholderiaceae > Paraburkholderia > Paraburkholderia tropica. The sequence goes on along the minus strand of NZ_FNZM01000025.1, from coordinate 61,159 downwards.
CGCACGCTCGCGCGCCGTCACGACACGACCAGCGCGGCCGTGCTGCTGGCGGCGTTCGACCTGCTGCTCGCGCGCTACAGCGGCCAGTACGACATCCGCGTGGGCGTGCCCGCGACGGGACGCGACCGGCTCGACACGCAGCGCATGGTCGGCTTCTTCGTCAACACGCTGGTGGTGCGTAGCGAACTCGACGGCCTCGGCGACGTGAGCGCGCTGGTGCGCCACGTGAGCGAGCGGCTCGTCGAGGCGCAGGCGCATCAGCAGGTGCCGTTCGCGCGCGTGGTCGAGGCGCTGAGCCCCGAGCGCAGCCTTTCGCACACGCCGCTTTTCAGCGTGATGTTCAACTACGACGGCGGCGCGCCGGGCGACGGTTTGCATCTGCCCGGACTGCGCGCGTCGCCGATTGAAACGTCGACGGGCACCGCGCGCTTCGACCTCGTGCTGACCGCGCGCGAAGTGAAGCACACGGCGACGAACACGACGAACGCATCGAAGAACGCATCGAAGAACAGCACGCTGCTGTCCTTCACCTACGCGCGCGACGTGTTCGACGCGGCGACCGTCGATCGTCTGCTCGCCGATTACGTGACGATGCTCGGCCAGATCGTCGCCGATGCGAACACGCCGCTGGCCGCGCTGCAACTCGCGCCCGCGCGGCCGCAAAGCGCAGAACCGTTGCACGCACATCCTTTCTCGCCGGTGGGCGCGCGCATCGCCGAACGGGCGCGCATGCAGCCGCACGCACACGCGCTGCACTGCGAGGGCGAGCACCTGAATTACGGCGAACTCGACGCCTGGTCGGCCCGCATCGCGCGCACCTTGCAGACGCGCGGCGCGGTCGCGGAGCAGCGCGTCGGTCTGTGCCTCACGCGCTCGGTCGGGCTGGTGGCGGCGCTCGTCGGCGTCCTGCGTTCGGGCGCGGCCTTCGTGCCGCTCGATCCGGCTTATCCGCCCGAGCGTCTGCGCACGATGATCGACGAAGCGCAGCTTGCCTGCGTGCTCGCCGACGCCGCGACGCTCGACGCCTGCGGCGCGCTGTTCGCGGGCCGCGACGCGCTCGACATCGCCGCGCTGCGTGACGGCGCGCGCGACGTCATCGCGCCCGAGGCGCACGCCGCGATCCACCCGGATCAGCTTGCCTACGTGATCTACACCTCGGGATCGGCGGGGCGGCCCAAGGGCGTGGCGGTGAGCCACGACGCGCTGAGCCGCCATCTCGACGACTTCATCGCCACGTATGGCATCGACGCGCGCGACACGCAGCTGCAATCGTCGACGATCAATTTCGACGTCGCGCTGCACGAGATGCTGCCCGCGCTGATGCAAGGCGGCCAGGTCGAAATGCGCGGCCCGCAGTTGTGGGACGCGCCCGCGACGAGCCGCCATCTGAAAGAGGGCCGCGTGAGCTTCGCGCGCATTCCGACGGCCTACTGGCAGCAATGGCTGCGCACGCCGCCGCCGCGCGAGGATCTGGCCGCGCTGCGCCAGATCACCGTGGGCGGCGAGGGCTTGCCCGGCGACGCGCTCGCGCAATGGCAGGCGGGTCCGCTCGCGCACATCCGTCTCGACAACCTCTACGGTCCGACCGAAACCACGGTCGCGTGCATGTATCGCGAAACGCGCGCGGAGGACAGCGCGCAGACCATCGTGTCGATCGGCGAGCCGTATGCGTCGCGCTGCGTCTACGTGATGGACCGCGACGGCAACGAGCTGCCGCCGGGCGCGCTGGGCGAGCTGTGTATCGGCGGGCTCACGCTCGCGCGCGGCTATCTCGGGCGGCCCGGTCTCACGGCGGCGAGCTTCGTGCCCGATCCGCAGCGGCCCGGCGCGCGACTGTATCGCAGCGGCGATCTGTGCCGACGCCGCGCGGACGGCAGCATCGACTTCCTCGGCCGTCTCGATCAGCAGGTGAAGCTGCGCGGTTTCCGCATCGAGCCGGGCGAGATCGAGGCGGTGCTGCGCGAGGCGCCGGGCGTCACGGCGAGCGCCGTGGCGCTGCACGGCGAGGGCGACGCGAAGCGGCTGGTCGGTTATGTCGTCGGCGATGCTGACGAAGCCGACGACGGCGCGCTGCGCCGCGTGCTCGAAAGCCGGCTGCCCGCGTACATGGTGCCGTCGGCGCTGGTGCGGCTCGAACGCCTGCCGCTGATGCAGAACGGCAAGCTCGACCGTGCGGCGCTGCCCGCGCCGCAGGCGGGCGCATCGGCGGCGCGCGTGGCGCCGCGCACGCCGCTCGAAGCGCGTCTGCTCGCGCTGTGGCAGGAGGTGCTGCCGCAAGCCGAATTTGGCGTCACCGACGACTTCTTCGCGGCGGGCGGTCATTCGCTGCTCGCGCTCAAACTGCTGGCGCGCGCACGCGATCTGGATTTGCCGGGCCTCACGCTCGAAGCGCTGTTCCAGCACGCGACGGTGCGCGCGCTGGCCGCGCATATCGAATCGGCGACGACCCAGGCGCACGGTGCGCCGCGTGCGTCGAATATCGTCGCGCTGTCGCCGTGCAGCGACCTGCCGCGCGTGTTCGCGCTGCATGCCGCGTCGGGTCTCGTCGCCGACTACCGGCCGCTCGCCGAAGCGCTCGACGGCGTGGCCAGCGTGCATGGCGTGCAGGCGCCGTTCCACACCGAAAGCTGGTGGCCCGGCGATCTCGCGCAACTGGCCGCCGATTACGCGGCGCGCATCCGCAGCGTGCAGCCGCACGGGCCGTATCGGCTGATCGGCTGGTCGGTCGGCGGGCTGCTCGCCGCCGAGGTGGCGCGCGCGCTCGTCGCGGACGGCGCGCAGGTGGCCTTCGTCGGCCTGATCGACGCCTACGTGCCGCACGCCGACGACGCCGCGCCCGACGACGCCTTTATCAGCGCCGACACCGCGCAGAACTGGCACGCGAGCGACGCCGAACTGCGCACGCTGCTCGACGGCGCACGCCGCCGCTGGCCGCTGCCGGACACACTCGACGACGATCCGCAGACGCGCGCGCTGCTCGGCAAGGTGCTGCTGTTCCAGCGCCATCTGGGCCATATCGCGCGCGTGCAGCCCGCGTCCCGCGCGCCGGTCGATCTGACGCTCTGGTGGTCCGGGCGCGCGCCGCATCGTTCGGTGGCCGAGTCCGCCGCGATGTGGCAGGCGCGCGTGGCGGGCCGCGTCACGCAGGCCGGTTCGATCGACGCGGATCACCAGGGCATCGTGCGGCACCGCGACCTGTTCGAGGCGCTCGCGCGCGAACTGCGCGCGAGCCTCGCGCAAGCCGCCTGGCTGGAGGCAACGCGATGAACGCCGCGCAACACATTGTGTTTCCCCACGGCATCGACACCGACGCCGTGCCCGCGCACGGACTCGCGGCGCGCCTGCGCGCGCTCGCGCACCAGCGGCCCGAGGCCACGGCGCTGATCGTCGTCGACGCCGACGGCGACACGCGCTACGACTACGCGCAACTCGACCGCCGCGCGCGGGCACTGGCGGCGCGTTTCGCGCGCGACGGCGCGGCGGCCGAGCGCGCGCTGATCCTGATGGATAGCGGCGTCGATTACGTGAGCGCGTTCTTCGGTTGTCTGTACGCGGGCGTCGTGGCCGTACCGGTCTATCCGCCGGAGTCGAAGCGCGAACAGCATCTCGCGCGTCTGCGCGGCATCGCGCGCGATGCGGGCGTGCGCTACGTGCTGACGACCGCCGCGCTGCACGAGCGTCACGCCGACGCCTGGGCGATGCTCGCGCCGGGCGCGGACGTGGTGGCCGTCGATACGTTAGACGCGCGCGATACGCCGTCCGATGCGCCGCTGCATCCCGTGCGCGCGGACGATCTCGCGTTTCTCCAGTACACCTCGGGATCGACGGGATCGCCGAAGGGCGTGATGGTGAGCCACGGCAATCTGCTCGCCAACGAGATCGCGATCCAGGCGGGACTCGGCGTGCGCCCCGACGACGTGTTCGTCAGCTGGCTGCCGCTGTATCACGACATGGGATTGATCGGCAGCCTGTTGCAGCCGGCGTTCAGCGGCATTCCGCTCGTGCTGATGTCGCCGCAATACTTTCTGGAGCGGCCGTTGCGCTGGCTCGACGCCATCGCGCGCCATCGCGGCACGATCTCGGGCGCGCCGGATTTCGCCTATCGGCTGTGCGCGGAACGCATCAACGACGAGACGCGCGCGAAGCTCGATCTGTCGAGCTGGCGGCTCGCGTTTTCGGGCTCGGAACCGGTGCGGCGCGACACGCTCGACGACTTCGTCGCGCGCTTCGCGCCGGCGGGTTTCGCCGCCGCCGCGCTCTATCCGTGCTATGGGCTTGCCGAGGCGACGCTGTTCGTCACCGGCGGCGTGCGCGGCGCGGGACTCGTCTCGCACGCGTTCAGCAGCGCGGCGCTTTCGGCGGGACGCGCCGAGGCGGCGCGCGCGGACGAAGCGGCCACCGTGCTGGTCGGCTGCGGCGCGGTGCAGGCCGGGCATCGCGTGGCGATCGTGGCGCGCGCGGCGGCTGAATCGCATGAATCGCATGAAGCGAATGTCGAGACAGAAACGTCGCGCGCGGGCGAACGGCTCGCGGATGGCCGCATCGGCGAAATTCACGTGAGCGGCCCGAGCGTCGCGCACGGCTACTGGCAGCGCGCCGACGCGAGCGCGCAGGCGTTCGTCGACGCCCCGCGCCACGCCGACGGCAGCGGCCCGGCGCGCTGGCTGCGCACGGGCGATCTGGGTTTCGTGCACGACGGACAGCTGTACATCGCGGGACGCGTGAAGGATCTCGTGATCGTGCGCGGACGCAATCTCTATCCGCAGGACGTCGAGCAGGCCGTGGAGGCGCATGCCGAGTTCGCGCGCAAGGGCCGCGTGATCGCGTTCGGCGCGACGCTCGGCGGCGGCGAGACGCTGGGTCTCGCGCTCGAAATCGCGCCGCGCATGAAAAAGCGCTTCGCGGCCGCGCAGATCGTCGAAACCTTGCGCCGCATCGCGTTCGATGCGTGCGGCGAGACGCCCGCCGCGATCGCGCTGCTCAATCCGGGCGCGTTGCCGAAAACGTCGAGCGGCAAGCTCCAGCGCGCCGCGACGCGCGAAGGCTGGCGCGCACGCACGCTCGACCTCTACGCGCTCTGGGAGCAGGGCGCGTTCGTGATCGGCGGCGACGACGATGCGGCGCGCGCGCCCGACGCACCGGCCGCGCTCGATGCACGCGAAAGCGCGCTGGCCGCGCTCTGGTGCGAGGCGCTCGACGCGCGTCTCGCGCTCGCGCCCGATGCGCATTTCTTCGCGAGCGGCGGCAGTTCGCTGAGCGCGGCGCGACTCGTTGCGCTGATCGGCGCGCGGCTGGGCCGCCGCGTCGCGCTCGCGCAGATCTTCGAAACGCCGACGCTCGCGGCGATGGCCGCGGCGCTTGCGGAACCTGAATCGGTTGAAGAGGCGCAGGACGACGCGCAAGACGAGGCGCAGGACAACGCGCCGATCGAACCCGCCGAAGAGGCCGTGATTTCGCATGCGCAGCAGCGTCAGTTGTTCGCGTGGAGGCTCGATCCCGCGAGCCGCGCGTATCACGTCGCGGCGGGCATCCGGCTCGACGGCGCGCTCGATCGCGATGCCTTGCGCCAGAGCCTCGATCGCCTGTGCGAGCGTCACGCGGCGCTGCGCACGCATTTCGTCGAAACCGGCGACGCCGCGCACCTTTACGCGCCGCGCACCGAAGCCGCCGCGCCGCTTGCGTGGGCGCATGTCGATTTGAGCGATCTCGGCGATATCGACGAACACGACCGTGAGCGCGCGCTCCGCGAATGCGCGCAACGTTTCGCCGACGCGCCGTTCGACCTGCTGCGCGGGCCGCTGCTGCGCGCGGGACTCGTGCGCATGAGCGACGAACGTCACGTGCTGATGCTCGCGCTGCATCACATCGCCACGGATGGCTGGTCGATGCAGTTGCTGGTCGAGGAACTCGTCGACGGTTATCGTGCCGCGCTTGATGGCGCAACGACGCATGGGGAAGCGCAAGCAAAAGCAAAAACACGCATCACCTACGCCGATTACGCCGCGTGGCAACGCCGCTGGCTCGCGAGCGATGCAGCGGCGCGGCAACTCGCGTACTGGCGCGCGGCGCTGGCCGACGACGCACCGCCGCTCGCGCTGCCCTACGACCACACCGCCACCGATACCGCAAGCGAAAACGCCGATCCGCGCGCCGCCGCGCGCGTCGCGTTCGCGCTGCCTGCGCCGCTCGCGCAGGCGGTGCGCGCGGCGGCGGCCCGGCATCGCGCGACGCCGTTCGTCGTGCTGCTCGCCGCGTATCACGCGTGGCTTTATCGCGTGACCGGGCAGCGCGCAATCCGCACCGGCGTGCCGGTCGCGAACCGCACGCGGCCCGAGACGCACGACGTGATCGGCTTCTTCGTCAACACGCTCGTGCTGCACAGCGACTGCGAGGCCGTGACGCCGCTCGCGAGTCTGTTCTCGCAGCTGCGCCAGCGCACGCTCGACGCGCAGGCGAACCAGGCGCTGCCGTTCGACGTGCTGGTCGAGCATCTGCGGCCCGCGCGCGACGCGCAGCACGGTCCGCTGTTCGAGACCAGTTTCAACTACCTGAGCGACGATTACCCGGCGCTCGCGCGTTGGCCGGGGGCGCGCGCCGAGCGCGTCGAGATCGCGGAGACGCACGTGAAGGTGCCGCTCGCGCTCGACCTGCGCGAAAGCCGCGACGGCTCGATGCGCGCTTACTTCACCTACGCGAGCGCGCGCTTCGACGCGGCCAGCGTCGAGCGCATGGCCGCGCAGTATCTGCGCGCGGTGGAGGCGTTCGCGCACGCACTCGGCGATCGAAGCGCCGACATGACCGATGCCGCCGCGCCGACGCTGGCCACGCTCGATCTGCTCGATGCCGACGAACGCGCGCGCGTGAGCGCCGCAAGCGTCGCGCGGCGCACGCCGCCGGGCGAGCCGATTCATCTGCGCGTCGCGCGGCATGCGGACACGCAACCGGATGCGCCGGCCGTCATCGATGGCGCGCTGCGCATGAGCTACGCGGAACTCGACGCGCGCGCGGCGCACGTCGCGCAATGGCTGCTCGCGCGCGATCTTCAGGGCGGCGAGCCGGTCGCGATCGTCGCGCATCGCTCGGCGCGCTTTGTCGTGGCGATGCTCGGCGTGCTCAAGGCGGGCGGTGCGTATGTGGCGCTCGACGCGGGCAATCCGCCGCAACGCCTCGCGCAGACGCTGTGCGATTGCGGCGCGCGTTTCGTGCTGTGCGAGGACGATTGCTCCGCGCTCGACCTCATGGGCGTGCAGCACGCGCGCATCGACGCGGCGCAAGAAGAGGCGCAAGAAGAGGCACGGCGGGAGCAACAAGATCGCGCGCCCCATGCATTGCCCGCCGTCGATCCGCGCAGCGCCGCCTACGTGATCTACACGTCGGGATCGAGCGGCGCGCCCAAGGGCGTGGTTATCGCGCACGGGGCACTGACGAACTATGTCGACGCCGTGCTCGCGCGGCTCGATCCGCCGCCGCGCGCGCGCTTCGCGATGGTCTCGACCATCGGCGCCGATCTTGGCCATACGGTGCTGTTCGGCGCGCTCGCCTCGGGCGGCGCGCTGCATCTGATCGATCGCGACACCACGCTCGACGCCGACCGTTTCGCGCAGACGCTGGCGGCCGCGCGCATCGACGTGCTCAAGATCGTGCCGGGCCATCTGCACGCGCTGCTGCAAGCCGAACGCGCCGCCGACGCGCTGCCCGCGCATACGCTTGTGCTCGGCGGCGAGGCGACCTCGTGGGAACTGCTCGACACGATCGCCGCGTTGCGGCCCGATTGCCGCGTCCACAATCACTATGGCCCGACCGAGACGACGGTCGGCATTCTCACGCAGCCTGCCGCTCAGGCGTGCCGCGCGGCGGCGACCTTGCCGCTGGGCCGCCCGCTCGACAACAACGAAACCTGGCTGCTCGACGAGCATCTGAATCCGGTCGGCACGGGCGGGACCGGCGAGCTGTATCTGGGCGGCGCGGGCGTCGCGCTCGGCTATCTGCACCAGCCCGCGCTCACGGCCGCGCGCTTCGTGCCGCATCCGTTCGCGGCGGGCGCGCGGCTGTATCGCAGCGGCGATCGCGCGCGGCGTCTCGCCGACGGCAGCCTCGAATATCTCGGCCGTATCGACGATCAGGTGAAGATTCGCGGCTATCGCGTGGAGCCCGGCGAGATCGCGGCGCGCCTGAAGGCGCTCGACGGCGTGCGCGACGCGGCGGTGATCGTGGTGGCGGGCGCGCGCCTGGCCGCGTTCGCGACGCCGCAGCCCGGCGCGTCGCTCGACGCGGCGGCGCTCAAGCGCGCGCTGGCCGCGCTGTTGCCCGACTACATGGTGCCGTCGCTGTTGCGCGTGATCGACGCGCTGCCGCTGAATCGCAACGGCAAGCTCGATCGTCAGGCGCTGAGCGCGCTCGCGCGTCCGGCCGCGCCGCATCGCGAGGCCGCGCGTGCGGCGCCGCAGGGCGAGACCGAAACGGCGCTCGCGCAATGCTGGGCCGCGCTGCTGGAGCCGTCGAATGGGACGGATAGCGCTGCGGATAACGCAGCGGACAACGCAGCCGCCGCGTCATCGCTGTCGATCGCGCGCGACGACAGCTTCTTCGCGCTCGGCGGCCATTCGCTGGCGGCGATGCGGCTCGCGTCGCGCGTGCGTTCGCGCTGGGCGGTCGAATTGCCGTTGCGCGAGATCTTCGCGTCGCCGACGCTGGCCGCGCTCGCCGCGCGCATCGATGCATTGCGAGTGGAATCGGATCGTGCTTCGAATCAGGCGTCGAACAAGGCCGAATCCGCCACGCCGCTTCACGCGCTTGCGGACCGCAGCGCCTTGCCGCTTTCGCTGATGCAGCAGCGCATCTGGGTCGTCGATCAACTCGCGGACCGCGCGCTCGCGTCGTACAACATGACGGCGGGGCTCGATCTGCGCGGCCCGCTCGACGCGGCGCGGCTGCAACGCAGCCTGGCCGCCTTGATCGCGCGTCACGAGGTGCTGCGCTCGGCCTTCGACGCCGACGACGAGGGCGATCCGGTGCTCAAGATCGCGCCGCGCATGGAGGTGTTGATGCCGGTGATCGAGCCGCTCGCGCATCCGGACAACGACGCGAACAGCCACACAAACAGCCACACAAACAGCGACGAGAACGCGCGGACCCAAGCCATCGCCCAGGCGCTCGACGACGCCGCGCGCACGCCGTTCGATCTGTCTCGCGCGCCGCTCGTGCGCGCGACGCTGCTGCGTTTCGAGGCCGCGCATCACGTGCTGATCGTGTCGCTGCATCACATCGTCGCCGATGGAGGGTCGGTGCATATCCTGCTCGACGAACTGTGCGAGCTCTACCGCGCGCAACGCGACGGCGCGCCGCCCGCGCTCGCGCCGCTGGCCGTGCAGTACGCCGATTACGCACACTGGCAGCGCGCGCGTTTCACGCCCGACGCGGTGCGCGAGGCGCAGCAGTTCTGGCGCGGCTATCTCGCCGATGCGCCGGCGCTGCTGCCGCTGCCGACCGATCGCGCGCGGCCCGCGCGGGTGTCGCACGCGGGCGCGGCGCGCCATTTCCGGCTCGACGCGACGCTCGGCGCACGCGTGCGCACGCTCGCGCAGGCGCACGGCATGACGCCGTTCGCCGTGCTGCTCGCGAGCTTCCAGTGGTTCCTGCATCGCCACACGGGCGCGGACGATCTGGTGATCGGCACCGATGTCGACGGACGCGAGCGCGCCGAGCTGGAAGCGCTGATCGGCTTCTTCGTCAACGTGGTGCCGCTGCGCTCGCGCATCGCCGCCGACGGCGCGAATCTCGCGAGCTTCGACGCGTGGCTCGACGCCGCCAGACAGTCGACGTGGGACGCGCTCGATCATCGCGCGCTGCCGTTCGACCGCATCGTCGACGCGCTCGCGCTCAAGCGTCGCCGCGACGCCAATCCGCTCGTGCAGGTGCTGTTCGTGCTGCGCGACCTGCCGCGCGGCAACACGCGCGTGCCGGGACTCGCGGTCGAGTTGCTGCGCCCGCCGACGACGCAGTCGAAATTCGACATGGCGCTGTTCGTCGAAGCCGTGGACGGCGGCTACGACATCGAATGGGTCTACGCGAGCGCGCTGTTCGACGCCGCGACCATCGAGCGCGCGTTCGACGCGTGGCGCGCGACGCTCGACGCGGTGAGCGCCGATCCGCGCGCGCCGCTTGCATCGTCCTTGTCTACCTCGCCGTCATCCGCGGACGTCGCGCACGACGCCCGCAGCCCAGAACGAGAGTGCTGAAATCATGAACGCATCGTTATTTCCCGACGCCGCCATCGAGGCGTCCCTGCTCGACGCCGCGCACGCCATGCCGCTGGTGCTGACGCCGCGCGCGCCGCTCGATCCCGCGCACGACGCGCGCGCGTGGGTCCACACGCATCGCGAGGCGCTCGAAGCCGCGCTGCTGCGCCACGGCGCGGTGTTGTTCCGCGACTTCGGCCTCGCCGATCCCGCCGCCTTCGAGGCGTTCGCGGAGACCATCTCGCCGGGACTGTACGGCGAATACGGCGACCTGCCGAAGAAGGAGGGCGGGCGCAACACCTACCGCTCCACGCCGTATCCCGAGAAGCAGATGATCCTGTTTCACAACGAAAGCGCGCATCAGCCGCATTGGCCGCGCCGCCAGTTCTTCTTCTGCGAACAGCCGTCGCCGGTCGGCGGCGCGACACCCATCGTCGATTGCCGCGCGATGCTGCGGGTGCTGCCCGAGGCGCTCGTCGAGGCGTTCGAACGCCGGCAGATCATGTACGTGCGCACCTTCACGCGCGGACTCGACGTGCCGTGGCGCGAGTTCTTCCACACCGACGATCGCCGCGAAGTCGAGACGCGCTGCGAGGCCGCGGGCGTGCAGTACGAATGGCTCGCCAACGACGAATTGCAGACGCGCACCGTTTGCCCGGCCGTGATCGCGCACCCGCGCACGGGCGAGCGCGCGTTCTTCAACCAGGTGCAACTGCATCACGTGAGTTGTCTCGACGAGGACGTGCGGCTCGATCTGCTCGAATTCGCGGGCGCGAAACGCATGCCGCGCCAGGCGTATTTCGGCGACGGCGGCGAGATCGGCGACGAGGCGATGGCCGCCATCGGCGCGGCCTACGAGCGCTGCGCGGTGCGCTTCGCGTGGCGCAAGGGCGACGCGATCATGCTCGACAACATGCTGGTCGCGCACGCGCGCGATCCGTTCAGCGGGCCGCGCAAGATCGTGGTGGCGATGAGCGAACTCGTCGCGCGCGCGGACGTGCTGGCGGCGACGGTCTGACATGCGGGCGCGCCGCGCGCGCCTTTTTTCATCACTCAGGATTCAGGATTCACCGCTATGCAAACCCAGGCAACTTCACTGGCTCAGCCGCTCGACGCCGACGTGCGCGAGCTGTTCGCGACGCTGCTCGGCCTCGCGCCGCACGAGATCGGCGACGATCAGGACTTCTTCGAACTGGGCGGCGATTCGCTGCTCGTCATCAAGCTGGTGGCGCGCATCCGCCGCAAGCTCGGCGTGGAGCTGGCGCCGGGCGACGTGTTCGATCACCCGAGCGTGGCGTCGCTGAGCGCGTTGCTGGCGGCGCGGCAGGGCGCGTGAGCTTGCGTCGCTTGTCCTGTCGCGTTTCGTGTCGCTCATTGCGACGCTTACTGCGCCGCTTGCGGGGGTTGCGCCGCGCCCGCTTCCAGCCCGCCGCGATTGCGCAGGAAGCGCTGCGGCGTCTCGCCCATCGCGCGCCGGAACATGGTGATGAACGCGCTGGAATTGCTGTAACCCAGCTCGGTCGCGATGGTCGACACCGCCATGCCCTTGGCGAGCCGCGAGATCGACTCGACGAGACGCAGCCGCTGACGCCACTGGCCGAAGGTCAGGCCGGTTTCGTCCTTGAAGGCGCGTTCGAGCGTGCTTTCGCTCGCGCCCACGCGCATGCCCCAGTCGTTGAGCGGCGTGTTGTCGGCGGGCGCGTCCATCAACTGGCCGCAGATCTGTTGCAGTCGGCGATCCTTCGGCAGCGGCAGCAGGCCTTCGGTGGCGAGTTGCGCCTCGCGCATTTCCTGGAGCAGCAGCGGGTCGATCAGCGCGGAGCGGCGCTCGGCCTGGCCGTTCTGCTGATCGAGCACGAGCGCCGCCACCAGTTCGTGCAGCAGCGACGAAATCATCAGCACGTGGCAGCGCGGTTCGTCGCGCGGCGCGACATCGACTTCGAAATAGACCGTGTACATCACCGTCGGGCTGACCGCCTGCAACTCGTGCGCGACGAGCGGCGCGATCCACAGCCCGCGGTACGGGCCGAGCGTCCACGCGCCGTCGGGCGTGATGACGCGCAGCACGCCGCGCGTCGTGTAGACGAATTGCGGCTGCGTATGCGAGTGCCAGCTCTCGCTATCGCCGGTTTCGAAGTCATAGCGTTTGGCAATGACTGGACGCTTGAGATATCGCCGCTGCATACCGTTAAAACGTTGCCAGATCTCGGTCATTTTGTGAGTCAACGAAAAAAGTATGGCAAAACCGTCAAATATCGACGGCTTCGCGCAGCTATTTGACAGGACGACGGCGAAGCACAGCCCGTATTCTATCCTCCGCGTGCCGCATACGAATGACAATAGTAATGAGTCGCATTTGTATTGAGGCTAATCTTAAATTTTTGAACAGGGCGCAAGGGCATGAATCGGGGATGGGGCGGGGAGTCATTGAACCACATGGATAACGGCGTGGGCGACGCGGGAACGGGCAAGGCGAAGCGCATCAGGCTGCGCACCATGACGGCGGTCGTGGCGCTGGCGATCGCGAAAATCGCCAGTGCGCAGACGGCCGCGCCGGTGGCGGCATCGGATGCCGCGGCCGCGCAGCCGGTCCAGGGCGGCCAGCAGCTGCCGGCCGTGGTCGTGAAGGGCACGGCCAGCACGGAAACGGCCACCGGGCCGGTAGTCGGCTATGTGGCCAAGCGCAGCGAGGCCGGCACCAAGACCGACACGCCGATCATCAAGGTGCCGCAGGCGATCTCGGTCGTCACGCGCGACCAGATGGACGTGCAGGGCGCGCAGAGCGTGGCGCAGGCGCTGCGCTACACCTCGGGCATCAACCCCGAACAGCGCGGCACCAACACCGACTCGCTCGAATATCTCTATGCGCGCGGTTTTCTCGTCGACGAGTTCTGGAACGGGCTGCGCACGCCCGGCCCGAGCGGCGGCTTCGGCTACAACGTGACGAGTTTCGATCCGTACATGTTCGAGCGCATCGAACTGCTGCACGGTCCGGCGTCGGTGCTGTACGGCCAGGGCTCGCCGGGCGGCACGGTCAATCTCGTCAGCAAGATGCCGACCGACACGCCGTACCACGAAGTCGGCATGCAGACCGGCAGCTATGGCCGCGTGCAGGGCTTCTTCGATTTCAGCGGTCCCGTGGACAAGGCCGGCACCGTGCTCTACCGCGTCACGGCCGACGGCTACAACACCGGCACGCAGACCGACTACGTGAACCAGCAGCGCTTCTCGATCGCGCCGACCATCGAGTTCCGCCCGAGCCGCGACACCACGTTCACGGTCTTCGCGAACTACCAGTCGGATCCGGAAGCGGGCATCTACAACTCGGTGCCGCGCACGTGGACGAGCCGCAGCGAATACCCGGGCGAGCCGACGTGGGACAGCTTCCGCAAGACCCAGGAGTCGATCGGCTATCAGCTGGAGCACCGTTTCAACGACACGTGGTCGTTCAAGCAGAGCTATCGCTTCCTGCACAACAGCGAGACGATCCAGTACGTCGCCAACGACGGCTTCAAGAGCGGCACCGACACGCTGTCGCGCGACGCCTACCTGAACCGCGGCATGGTGAATTCGCATACCGTGGATAACCAGTTGAACGCGAAGTTCAACACGGGCGCGCTCAAGCACAACGTCACGTTCGGCCTCGACTACCAGAACATCCAGTTCAACCACTATTTCTTCGGTGGCGCGGCGCCGGGTCTGGAAGCGAGCAACCCGCTTTACGGTCAGACGATCCCGTATCCGACCACGATGTTCGCGACCTCGACCGCCACCTCGATCAAGCAGCTCGGCGTGTACGCGCAGGATCAGATCGACATCGGCAAGTGGTCGTTCCTGTTCGGCGTGCGCGAGGACTGGGCCAACGAGGATCAGACCTCGTACAAGACCGGCGCGACGACCGAGCAGTTCAACCGCGCCTTCACGTGGCGCGCGGGCGGCGTGTACCAGTTCGACAACGGCGTGGCGCCGTACTTCAGCTACTCGCGCTCGTTCCAGCCGCAGGTCGGCACCTCGTATAGCGGCGAGGCGTTCGCGCCGCTCACGGCCGAGCAGTACGAAGTGGGCGTGAAGCTCCAGCCGAAGGGCTATAACAGCTTCGTCACGGTGTCGGCGTTCCATATCACGCAGAACAACGTCGCGACCACCGATCCGTTGCACACGAGCTTCAGCGTGCTGACGGGCCAGGTGCGCTCGCAGGGCTTCGAGGTGGAAGGCCACGCGAGCCTGACCAACAACCTGCAGCTGATCGCGAGCTACACCTACACGAACCTGCTCAATACCAAGAGCAATACGTCGAATCTCGACAAGGTGCCGGTCGGCATTCCGCGCAACACCGCTTCGCTGTGGGCCGATTACACGGTCTCGGCGGGACCGCTCGCGGGCCTGCTGTTCGGCGGCGGCGTGCGCTACATCGGCGGCTCGTATGGCGATACGGCGAACAGTTTCATGACGTCGTCGGCGACGCTGGTCGATCTCTCGCTGCGCTACGACCTCGGCCGCCGCTTCTCCAGCCTGCAAGGCTGGACGACGTGGATCAACGTGTCGAACCTGCTCGATCGCAAGTACTTCGCCTCGTGCACGAGCGCGAACTACTGCTACTGGGGCCAGGGCCGGCTGTTGCTGGCAGGAGCGAAATATCAGTGGTAATTCAACAGGAGGCAGTGCTGCCATGCAGGTTCCCGCAGAACGAACAATGAGTGTCGCCGGCGTGTCGTCCGCGTGGCAGCGGCTGTCTCCCGTGCAGGAAAGCATGTGGTTCATGCAGCGCCTCGCGCCCGATTCGGGCGCGTGGCATCTGGCCCGCGCGTTTCATCTGCGCGGGCCGCTCGACGGCGCGGCGCTGCATCGCGCGCTGTCGCGCGTGCGTGCGCGCCAGGCGGTGCTGCGCACGCGCTTCGAGGAACGCGACGGCACGCCGTATCAGATCGCCGATCTGCGTGCCGACGCGCCGCTCGATCCGCTTCTTCTCGACGATCGTGACGATCTCGACGACGCATCGCGTAACGTCATGCTCTCGCGCGTGCTGGAAGACGAAGCGCAACGTCCGTTCGACCTCGCGCGCGACGGCGCGGCGCGGTTTCGCCTCGTGCGTCTCGCGCCGCACTGGCACGTGCTGTCCGTGGTCGTGCATCACCTGATTTCCGACGGCGGCTCGAACGCCGTTTTCGCGCGCGAACTCGCCCAGGCGTATGGCGATGCGCTGCGCGATCCGGCATCCGCGCATCATTCGGATGCCGAATCACTCGAATGGCAATACGCCGATTTCGCCGCGTGGCAGCGCGCGCAGCTCGCGGGCGAAAAGGCCCAGGCGGATCTCGCGTGGTGGCGCGCCTACATCGGCACGCCCGACGACAGCTTCGAACTTCCCGGCGATTTTCCGCGCGCGCCGCAAGCCGAACGCCGCGCGCTCGCGCATACGTTTGCGCTGCAAGACACGACGCTCGCGGCGTTGCGCGAGCGTTGCAGGGCGGCGCGCTGCACGCCGTTCGTCGCGCTGATGGCCGCGTATCAACTGCTGTTGTGGCGTCACGCGGGCAGCCGCGATTTTTGCATCGGCGTGCCGACGAGCGGGCGCACGCTCGCCGAATGCGACGACCTGATCGGTCTGTTTGTCGATACGCGCGTGCATCGCGCGCGCCTCGATCCGTCGATGACGGGCCGCGCGCTGCTGGAGAACGTGCGCGCCGACGCGCGCGCCGCGCTCGATCACGCCGACGTGACCTTGCCGCTGCTCGTCGACGCGCTCGGTGTGCGGCGCGAGGCCGATCGTCATCCGCTGTTTCAGACGCTGTTCAACGTGCAGGGCGAGGCGGCGTCGGGGCGGCTCGCGCTCGACGGTCTGGACGTGGAAATCGTCGACGCCGAAAATCCGCTCGCGCGCTTCGATCTGAGTTTCGATGTGCGCGTGGGCGCGCAGGCGGTGAGCGTGACGGCGCGTTACGACGCGACGCGTTATCGGCCTGACACCGTCGCGCGTTTCTGCCGGCATTACGAGGCGCTGCTCGCGGCGCTCTGCGCGCAGCCCGATCGCGCGATCGTCGAACTGCCGTATCTGGGCGACGACGAGCGCGCGCGGCTGGCCGCGTGGAGCCGCGCGCACGCCGACTACGGTCCGGCCGTGCCGGTGCATCGGCTGTTCGAGCGCGAAGCGGCCGCGCATCCGGACGCCGACGCCTTGCTGTTCGGCGATGCCGTGCTCAGCTACGCCGAACTCGACGCGCGCGCCAACCGGCTCGCGCAACGGCTGCGGCGGCTGGGCGTGGGGCCGGACGTGAAGGTGGGCATCGGCGCGGAGCGCTCGGTGGAGATGGTGGTCGGCCTGTTCGCGATTCTCAAGGCGGGCGGCGCTTACGTGCCGCTCGATCCCGACTATCCCGCCGAGCGCCTCGCGTACATGATCGAGGACAGCGGCATCGGTCTGCTGCTCACGCAGCACGCGTTGAGCGAGCGCTTCGAGGCGCTGATTCCTCATGAGCAATACGCCGATAACACCGATAACACGGATAACGCCCACGCGCGCTGCACCGTGCTCGCGCTCGACACGCTCGATCTCGCGCAGGAATCCGCCGCGTGCCCCGAGGTCGCGCTCGACGCGGAAAACCTCGCCTACGTGATCTACACCTCGGGCTCGACCGGGCGGCCGAAGGGCGCGGCGAACCGGCACGGCGCGCTCTTCAACCGGCTCGCGTGGATGCAGGCCGCGTACCGGCTCGACGCGCGCGACACCGTGTTGCAAAAGACGCCGTTCAGCTTCGACGTCTCGGTGTGGGAATTCTTCTGGCCGCTGATGACCGGCGCGCGCCTCGCGCTCGCGCAGCCCGGCGACCATCGCGATCCGGCGCGGCTTGTCGGGCTGATCGACGCGCATCGCGTCACCACGCTGCATTTCGTGCCGCCGATGTTGCAGGCCTTCGTCGCCGCGCTCGACCGCCGCGCCGCCGATGCCGATCATGCTAGCGCGCCGCGCGTCTGCGCGAGCCTGCGCCAGATCGTCTGTAGCGGCGAGGCGCTGCCCGCGCCGTTGCAGGACCAGACGCTCGCGCGTCTGCCGCACGTGCAGGTGCACAACCTCTACGGTCCGACCGAAGCGGCCATCGACGTCACGCACTGGACCTGCCGCGCGGGCGATGCCGTGGTGCCGATCGGCCGGCCGATCGCCAATGTGTCGACGCATGTGCTCGACGCGGCGCTCAATCCGCTGCCCGAGGGCGTGGCGGGCGAACTGTATCTGGGCGGCGCGGGGCTCGCGCGCGGCTATCTGAACCGGCCCGCGCTGACGGCCGAGCGCTTCGTGCCCGATCCGTTCGAGCCGGGCGCGCGTCTCTACCGCACGGGCGACCTCGCGCGCTGGCGGCCGGACGGCGCGCTCGACTATCTGGGCCGCCTCGATCATCAGGTGAAGATTCGCGGCTTCCGGATCGAACTCGGCGAAATCGAGGCCGTGTTGCAGCGGCAGCCGGGCGTCGAAACCGCCGTCGTCGCCGCGCTCGATGGTCCTAACGGCAAGCGGCTGGTCGCCTATGTGAGCGCGCGCGCGGGTTGCCGCATCGAGCGCGCCACGCTTGCGGCGGCGCTCGGCGCCGAACTGCCCGAGTACATGGTGCCCGCCGCGTGGGTCGAGCTGGCGAGTTTTCCGCTTTCGCCGAACGGCAAGATCGACCGGCGCGCGCTGCCGCAGCCGGGCCACGACGCGCGCGGCTGGGAAGCGCCGCAAGGCGCGGCCGAGACGGCGCTCGCGGCGATCTGGCAACAGGTGCTGGGTGTGGCGCGCGTCGGGCGTCACGACAATTTCTTCGAACTCGGCGGCGACTCGATCCTGAGCCTGCAGATCGTCGAACGCGCGCGCCGCGCGGGCTGGAAGCTCACGCCGCGTCAGGTGTTCGAGCGTCAGTCGGTCGAGCAACTGGCGAGCGTCGCGCAGGCGATTGAGCGTGGACACAGCGCGGAGCACAGCACCGAAGCCGCGCAGATCGCACCCGTGGGCGCCGAAGCCGCGCTGCTGCCGATGCAGGCGTGGTTTTTCGCGCAGCCGTTCGCGCAGCGCCATCACTGGAATCAGGCAGTGTTGCTGACGAGCCGCGCGCCGCTCGACACGGCGTTGCTGGCGCGCGCGCTCGATGCGCTCGTCGCGCATCACGCGGCGCTGCGACTGCATTACAGGCAGGATGAGCGGGATGATGGGGGCCGCTGGCGCGCGACGCACGGCGCGCCGCCCGCGCCCGGCACGCTGCTGTGGGTGCGCCAGGCCGCGACGCAGGACGAACTCGCCGCGCACTGCAACGCGGCGCAGCGCAGCCTCGATCTCGCCGACGGACCGCTGCTGCGCGCGCTCGCCGTCGAGATGGCGGACGGCAGCTGGCGGCTGATGCTGGCGATCCATCACCTGGCCGTCGACGGCGTGTCGTGGCGTCTGCTGATCGCGCAATGGCGCGAGGCCTACGCCGCGCTGCAAACCGGCGCATCGCTTCAATTGCCCCCGGCGACGGTGACGGCCGACGGCTGGGCCGCGCGCCTCGCCGCGCACGCCCGCACGCCCGCGATGCGCGACGAAATCGGCTATTGGCAGGACGTCGCGCGCGTGAACGCCGCGCTGCCCTGCGATACGCCCGAAGGCGAGAACACGGTCGCGCAGCAGCGTCACGTGACGTTCTCGCTCGATCGCGACGAGACGCGCGCGCTGCTGCACGAAGCGGGCGCAGCCTGGCGCACCCAGGTCAACGACCTGCTGCTGACCGCGCTCGGCCGCGCGCTGTGTGGCTGGACCGGCACGGAGTCGATTCGTATCGACCTCGAAGGCCACGGGCGTGAAGAACTGTTCGACGACGTCGATCCGAGCGGCACCGTCGGCTGGTTCACGAGCCTGTATCCGGTCGTGCTCGACGTGCGCGGCGACGCCGGCGCAGCGCTGCGGCGCGTGAAGGACACGCTGCGCGCCGTGCCCGCGCGCGGCATCGGTTACGGCGTGCTGCGCCATCTCGGCGACGATGCGGCGCGTGCGGCGCTCGCGCAGTTCGCGCCCTCGCAGGTGGTGTTCAACTATCTCGGCCAGTTCGACCAGCAGTTCGACGCGGCGCAGGCCTGGCAGCCCGCGCGCGAAATGAACATTGCGCAGGCGGGTTCGCAGGCCGCCGATGCGCCGCTTGCCTGGTCGCTCGCGGTCGGCGGCAAGGTGCTCGACGGCGCGCTCACGTTGACGATCGGTTACAGCGGCGCGCGTTATCGCGATGCCACCATCGAGCGTCTCGCCGCCGGGTTCGGTGCGGCGCTGCGCGAGTTGATCGCGACGTGCGCGCAGGCGCAGGCCGCGCGCGGCGCGGGCGCGACGCCCGCCGATTTCCCGCTCGCGGCGCTCGCTCAGCCCGAACTCGATGCGCTGCCGCTCGCGCTCACGGACGTCGCCGATCTGTATCCGCTTTCGCCGATGCAGGCGGGCATGCTGTTCCACGCGCTCTATGCGCGCGGCGGCAGCGTGTATCTGAACCAGTTGCGCGTCGATCTCGACGGGCTCGACGCCGCGCGTTTTCGCGCCGCCTGGCAGGCGCTCACGCAGCGTCACGACATCCTGCGTACGGGTTTCGTCGCGCAAGGCGAGGGCTGGCTGCAATGGGTCGCGCGCGCGGTGGAACTGCCGCTCGACGAGCACGACTGGCGCGTGCGCGACGGCGAAGCGAAGACAGATATCAGCGACGATTCGAATGCCGAACTCCGCGCCGAACTCGACGCCTTCGCCGCGCAGCAACTCGAACGCGGCTTCGACCTCGCGCGCGCGCCGCTGCATCGGCTGGCGCTGATCCGCACCGGCGCGCGGCGCTATCACTTCGTCTGGACCCACCATCATCTGCTGATGGACGGCTGGAGCGTGTCGCAACTGCTCGGCGAAGTGCTGCGCCATTACAGCGGCGAGGCGCTGCCCGCGCAGGGCGGCCGTTATCGCGATTACATCGGCTGGCTGCGCGGCCACGATGCGCAGGCGAGCGCCGCGCACTGGCAGGCGCAGCTCGCGCGTCTCGACGGCCCGACGCGGCTCGCCGAAGCGTTCCCGAAACGCGCCGGCGATGCATCGAGCCAGGCATCGGGCCAGGCGCTCTACACGGTCGAGCTGGACGACGCCGACACGGCGCGCCTCGTCGCGTTCGCACGCGAGGAACGCGTGACCGTCAACACGCTGTTGCAGGCCGCCTGGGCGCTGCTGTTGCAGCGCTACACGAATCAGGACGCGGTGGTGTTCGGCGCGACGCTCGCGGGCCGTCCCGCCGATCTGCCCGGCGCGGCGCATCTGCTCGGCCTCTTCATCAACACGCTGCCGGTGGTGGCGCAGCCGCGCGCGGCGCACCAACTCGGCGACTGGCTGCGCGCGTTGCAGGCGCAGGGCATGGCCGCGCAGGAGCACGCGCACACGCCGCTGCACGAGATCCAGCGCTGGGCGGGCGCGAGCGGGCAGGGCCTGTTCGACAGTCTCGTCGTGTTCGAAAACTATCCCGTCGATGCGGTGCTCAAGGAAGCTTCGCCGGGCGGTCTTGAGATCGGCGAGGTGAGCGCGCGCGACGAAACGAGCTACGCGCTCACGCTCGGCGTCACCCAGGGCGAGACGCTGCGGCTCGGTCTGCGTCATGCGCGCGCCGCCTTCGACGAAGCGGACGCCGCGCGGCTCGCGCAGCAGATGGCGCGTCTGCTGCGCGCGTTCGCCAGCACGCCGGGCGCGGCGCGGCTCGCGCCCGCCGCATTCGAATTGCTCGACGACGGCGAACGCGCCGATCTGCTCGCGCTTGGCCGCGCCGATAGTGCCGATACCGCCGATACCGCCGATACCGCGTCGTCACTTACGCACGCGCCCGTGCATCTGCGGATCGCCGCGCGCGCCGCGCTCACGCCGGATGCGCCCGCCATCGTCGCGGACGACGCGCGACTCTCGTTCGGCGAACTGAACCGGCGCGCCAATCAGCTCGCGCACCGGCTCGTGCGCGCGGGCGTCGGGCCCGAGGTGCGGGTCGGGCTGGCGGTGAATCGCTCGGCGCAGATGGTCGTCGCGATGCTCGCGGTGATGAAGGCGGGCGGCGCTTACGTGCCGCTCGATCCCGCCTATCCGGCCGCGCGCCTCGCGCACATGATCGAGGACAGCGGCATCGGCCTCGTGCTGCTGCAAGGCGCGGACCCGCACGCCGCCGCGATGCTCGCCGCCGCGCCGCTGAGCGTGCTCGATCTCGACGCGCCCGATCTCGCCGATGAACCGGCGCATGATCTCGCGTCCGATGTCACCCCCGCGCCATACGCCGGCCATCTCGCCTACGTGATCTACACCTCGGGCTCGACGGGGCGTCCCAAGGGCGTGGCCGTCGCGCACGACGCGCTGTCGATGCACTGCGCGGCGATCGCCGAACGCGACGGCATGCAGGCCACCGACCGCGAATTGCACTTCGCGTCGATCAATTTCGACATCGCGCACGAACGCTGGATCGTGCCGCTGTGCGCGGGCGCGGCGCTCGTGATCGCGGAGCCGTCGCGCTGGTCGACCGCGCGCCTCGTCGACACGCTGCGCCGCGAGCGCGTGTCGGTGGTGTTTCTCACGCCGTCGTATCTGGCCAATCTGGTGGCCGAATGCGCGCTCGATGACGCGGGGGATCTGCCCGCGCTCGCGCTGCGGCTGTGCATCGTCGGCGGCGAGGCGTGGAGCGCGCAGGCGATGCAGGCCGCAGCGCGCGCGCTGCCGGGCTGCCGCCTCATCAACGCCTACGGGCCGACCGAAACGGTGATCGCGCCAACGGCCTGGGACGTCGATGCGAGCTTCGACGGCGCGTATGCGCCGATCGGGCGGCCGATCGGCGAACGCGTCGCCTACGTGCTCGACGCGGCCATGAATCTCGTGCCGCGCGGCGCGCCGGGCGAGCTGTATCTGGGCGGCACGGGGCTCGCGCGCGGCTATCTGCAACGGCCCGCGCTGAGCGCCGAGCGCTTCGTGCCCGATCCGTTCGACGCGGCGGGCGGACGTCTCTATCGCACCGGCGACCTCGTGCGCTGGCGCGACGACGGCGCGCTCGACTACCTCGGCCGTCTCGATCAGCAGGTGAAGCTGCGCGGCCTGCGCGTGGAACTGGGCGAAGTCGAGGCGGCGCTGCTCGCGCAGCCGGGCGTGCGCGAAGCCGTCGCGCTGGTGGACGGCAACGGCGGCGGCGCGCGTCTGCTCGCGTGGGTGACAACGCAAACCGGCGTACTTGATCCGCAAGCACTCAAGCACGCGCTCGCACTCACGCTGCCCGACTACATGGTGCCCGCCGCGATCACGGTGCTCGACGTCCTGCCGCTCACGCCGAACGGCAAGATCGACCGCCGCGCGCTGCCGGTGCCGGCGCTCCAGGCCGCGCACGATTACGCCGCGCCGCAAGGCGACACCGAAACGGTGCTCGCGCGTCTGTGGAGCGAAGTGCTGGGCGTCGAGCGCGTGGGCCGTTTCGATCACTTCTTCGAACTCGGCGGCGATTCGATCCTGAGCCTTAAACTTCAGCGTCGCGTCGCGCGCGAATGCCAGGCGGACGTGGAGCTGGCCGCGCTGTTCGCCGCGCCCACGCTCGACGCCTACGCGCGCGCCGTGGACGCCGCGCGCGCTCAGAACAGCGCCGCGCCGGACGCCGATACCCTGCAATCCCTACTTTCCGATCTGATGCAATGAATCGCAGGACTTTGCTCGCCGCGCTGCTGGGCGGCGTCTGTCTCAATCTCGCCAGCACGGGCGCGCGCGCCGGGACGACGCCGGCCGCCGTGCCGCGCCGCGTGATCGTGCTCGACTGGGGGCTCGCGGAGCTGACGCTGGCGCTCGGCGTGGTGCCGGTCGGCATGGCGAACACGCCGGGTTTCCGGCGCAACTTTGCGGCCTGCCCGGTGCCCGATTCCGTGGTCGATCTGGGGCTGATGTTCCAGCCGAACATGGAGCTGATGCTCGCGCTCAAGCCGGACCTCATCGTCATCACGCCCGCGCACGCGTCGATGCGCGGCTCGCTCGAGCGCCTCGCGCCGACCGTCACGCTCGGCCAGTTCCACGCGAGCCCGACGCCGTACACGGACGCCTGCGCGGAGACGCTGCGGCTCGGGCGCATGCTGGGCCACGAGGCGCAGGCCGAGGCCGCCGTGGCGCAGTCACGGGCCGAGGTCGCGGCGGCGCGCGCGCGGCTCGATGCGCTGCCGGCCTACGCGAACGGCGGCGCGCCCGTCTACCTGACGCGTTTCGTCGACGAATCGCGTCTGCGCGTGTTCGGCACGCACAGCCTGTTCGGCGAGCTGGTCGCGCAACTCGGGCTGCGCAACGCGTGGAGCCGGGCGGACCGTGCGTCGGCGGCGATGATCGGTTTCGATGCGCTCGACGCCGATCCGCGCGCCACGCTCGTCTACGTCAAACCGCTGCCCGCCATGACCGCGTCGATGATGCAGACGAGCCGCGTCTGGCAGGCGATGCCGTTCGCGCGCGCGGGACGCATGACCGGCATGGCCGAGGTGTCGCCCGAAGGCGGCATCCTGAGTGCGGCGTATTTCGCGCGGTCGCTGGTGGAGGCGCTGGCGGCGCTGCCTGCGGGTTCGTCCGCAGTTTCGTCCGTGGCTTCGTCCGCACGGCTGCGGGAGGCCGCATGAAACAGGCCCTCACCTCGCCGTTCGCGCCGTCGCGCCGCACGCCGCTCTGGCCCGTCTGCGCGCTGTTCGCGCTGGCGGCGCTGCTGTTCGCGCTGCGTCTGGACGCGCGGCTCGCGCCCGCGCTCTGGTGGCAGGCGCTCGTCGCGCCGTCCGCGACCGACGTGGCGCAACTGCTGGTGCACTACGGCGATTACCCGCGCGTGGCCGTCACGCTGCTGTGCGGCGCGGCGCTCGGGCTCGCGGGCGTCGCGACCCAGCAGGTGCTGCGCAATCCGCTCGCCGAACCGATGACGCTCGGCGTGTTTTCGGGCGCGTGGCTGGCACTCGCGCTCGCCACCGTCTACGCGCCGTTCCTGCTGACGGGCGGCCGCGACGCCGTCGCGCTCGCGGGCGGCGCGGTGGCGCTGGCCGCCGTGTTCGCGCTGGCGGCGCGGCGCGGGATGTCGCCGCTCGCGCTGATTCTCGCGGGCATGATCGTCAACCTGTGCGGCGGCGCGTTCTGTCTCGCGCTGGCGATCTCGCACTACGACCTGCTGAGCGGCCTGCTGGTCTGGGGCGGCGGCTCGTTCGCGCAGCACGACTGGCGCGTGGCGCTCGCGCTCGCCGTGCGCTTCGCGGCGTGCGCGGTGCCGTTGCTGCTGTTGCTGCGGCCGATGGCGGTGTTCGATCTCGGCGAAACGGTGGCGTCGAGCCTTGGCGTCTCGCTGCGCGCCACACGCGGCCTCACGCTCGCGCTGACACTGCTGATCGCCGCCTTCGTGGTGAGCGCGGTGGGCGTGATCGGCTTCGTCGGGCTGTCCGCGCCGGCGGTCGCGCGGCTCGCGGGCGCGCGCCGTCTGCGCGAGCGCGTGATCTGGTCGCCGCTGATCGGCGCGGTGCTGCTGTGGCTCGCCGATCAACTCGCGCAACTGTGCACGGCGCGCTTCGGCATGGCGATTCCGACCGGCGCGATCACCACGCTGATCGGCGCGCCGCTGCTGCTGGCGATGCTGCGCCGTCTGCGCGGCCGTCCCGATCTCACGCAGACGCCCGTGCAGCACAGCGCGCCGCTGTCGCCGCGCGGCCTGCGCCTCGTCGCGGGCGCGAGCGTGCTGGCGCTGGCGGCGGTGGTGGTCGTTTCGCTGATGCTCGGGCGCGGGCTCGCGGGCTGGCATCTGAGCAACGCGCACGAAGCGGGCGCGCTGCTGTTCCTGCGCCTGCCGCATGTGGTGGCGGCGGCGGGCGTGGGCGTGCTGCTCGCGCTCTCGGGCGGCGTCGTGCAGCGCATGACCGGCAATCCGATGGCGAGCCCGGACCTGCTCGGCATGTCGGCGGGCGGTGCGCTCGGCCTGACCGGCGCGCTGTTTCTCACGACGCATCCGGACCTGCCGACGTTTCTCGTCTGGTGCGCGGCCGGGTCGATGCTCACGCTGGGCGCGCTCGTGCTGATCGCGCGCGCCTCGTCGTTCGCGCCCGACACGCTGATCCTCGCGGGCATGACGCTGAGCGCGGCGTTTCAGGCCGTGTCGGTGATCGCCGTATCGAGCGGCGACCCGCGCGTCATCGTCCTGTACAACCTGCTGGCGGGCTCGACCTACAACGTCGGGCCGACGATGGCGGCGCTCGTCGCGGTCTGCGCGCTGCTCG
This sequence comes from Paraburkholderia tropica, assembly GCF_900109265.1. Lineage (GTDB taxonomy): Bacteria > Pseudomonadota > Gammaproteobacteria > Burkholderiales > Burkholderiaceae > Paraburkholderia > Paraburkholderia tropica. The sequence goes on along the minus strand of NZ_FNZM01000025.1, from coordinate 35,678 downwards.
CGCTGGCGGCCGTGCCGCTGTGCCGGCGCTGGCTGGAAATCCTGCCGCTCGGCGACGCGGTCTCGGTGGGGCTCGGCGTGCGCATCGCCGGGGCGCGCCTCGGCCTGTTGATGCTGAGCGCGCTGCTGAGCGCCGTGGCGACGCTCGTGATCGGGCCGCTGTCGTTCATCGGCCTGATGGCGCCGCATATGGCGCGCATGCTCGGCATTCGCCGCGCCATGCCCTTGCTGTTCGTGGCGGCCGCGTTCGGCGCGACGCTGATGATCGGCTCGGACTGGCTCGGCCGCTGGGTGCTGTTCCCGCAGGAAATGCCGGCCGGCGTGATGGCGACGCTGCTCGGCGGACTTTATCTGATCCTCACAATGTTCCGGCGGCCGGCGCAAGATCGGCCCGGTTCATGACGCACTCTCTCAAGGAGTCCCATGTCTTTGCTCTTGAAGCTCGCCCGCAACGCCCGATGGACCTTGTTCGTTGCGCTCGCAACCAGTCTCGTCAGCGGTTTCGGTAACGCGGGCCTGGTCGCGCTCATCAATCAGGCGCTGTCGGCCTCGACTTCGCAGCTCGCGCGTCTGGGCTGGCAGTTCGTCGTGCTCGGCGTGATCGTGCTCGCCACGCGCACGCTCTCGCAAACGCTGTTCATGGACCTCGGCCAGCGCGCCAAGGCGGATCTGCGCATGCAGACGATCCGGCGTCTGGGCGGCGCCTCGTTCCGCCATCTGGAGCAGCAGGGCGCGGCGCGCTCGCTCGCCGTGCTCACGCAGGATCTCGACGCCATCGTGATGCTGTTCGTGCGCATGCCCGCGCTGGCGATGCAAAGCGCGGTCATCATCGGCTGTCTTGCGTATCTGAGCGTGCTGTCGTGGCAGATTCTGCTGGTGGCGATCGTGACGATCGGCATCGGCGCGGCCGGTTTTCGCGCCGCCAACGGACGCGCGCTGTTTCACCTGCGCGCGTCGCGCAAGCGCGAGGACGATCTGGTGCGCCACTTCCGCGCGCTGTTCGACGGCGCCAAGGAACTGAAGCTGCATCGCCTGCGCCGCGCCGCCTTCATCGACGACACGCTCTCCACCAACGTCGAAGCCGTGCGCGTGCAGCGCACGCGCGGCTACGTGCTCTACGCGGCGGCGGCGAGCTGGGGCAGCTTCATCCTGTTCGCCTTCATCGGCATCACGCTGTTCGTGGTCGCGCGCCTGTATCCCGTGAATACGCATGTGATGTCGGGTTACGCGATGGTATTTCTCTACATGATCATGCCGATCGAGTCGCTGCTTTCGGCGATTCCGAACATCAGCACGGCGCGCGTGGCGCTCGAACGCATCGAGGAAGTGAACGCCGAACTGCCGCTCGAAAACGGGCTCGACGCGCCGGTCAAACGCGGCTTCCAGAGTCTCGTGCTCGACGGCGTCACGCACCGCTATTTCCGCGAGAAGGAGAATGATGTCTTCACGCTCGGGCCGATCAATCTGAGCTTCAAGCCCGGCGAACTGGTCTATCTGATCGGCGGCAACGGCAGCGGCAAGACCACGCTCGCGAAGATGATCGTGGGGCTGTACGCGCCCGAGAGCGGGCGTATCCTGGTGGACGGCGCGCCCGTGAGCGAAGCGGATCGCGACAGCTACCGGCAGTTGTTTTCGGTGGTGTTCAGCGACTTCTTCCTGTTCGACAGTCTGCTCGGCATGCGCTTCGACGGCCTCGACCAGACCGCGCAGGATCTGCTCGTGCATCTGCAGCTCGATCACAAGGTCAGCATCAAGGACGGCGCGTTTTCCACGCTCGAACTCTCGCAGGGACAGCGCAAGCGCCTCGCACTGCTGGTCGCGTATCTGGAGGATCGCCCGTTCTATCTGTTCGACGAATGGGCCGCCGATCAGGACCCGCTGTTCAAGGACGTGTTCTATCGCAAGCTGTTGCCCGAGCTGAAGGCGAAGGGCAAGACCGTGGTGGTCATCACGCACGATGATCGCTATTTCCATCTCGCCGACCGCTATATCAAGCTCGAATACGGTCAGCTCGTGGAAACCGGCCTGGGCGCCGATCTGGGCGCGCGCGCGGCGGGCAACGGCGAGCATGGAACGGATCACGCGACGCTCGCGCGGGTCGCCGCGCGCTGAAGCCGACGCACGCGCGGCATCGATGATGTCGATGTCAATTACACTTGAAGATGCCAATGAGCTTGACCATGAATCTTTCGCAAGGCGAGACGTTGCCCGAAGCGCCCGCCAATGCCGATGCAAGCAACGATGCAAGCGCGGACGCCATTCATCCGGCGACACGTCCGCAGGACGCTCACGCGCCGGCGATGTTCACGCTCGACGGCGTGTCGTTTGCGGCGGACGGCCGCACGCTGCTCAAGCCGCTCTCGCTCACGCTGGCGAAGCACCGCATGTATGGCCTGATCGGCCATAACGGCTCGGGCAAGTCGACGCTCGTGAAGCTGCTCGCGCGCCAGCAGCAGCCCGCCGCGGGCACGCTCACGTTCGCGGGGCAGCCGCTCGCGCAGTGGGACAACCGCGCGTTTGCGCGCAAGGTCGCGTATCTGCCGCAGCAACTGCCCGCCGCCGACGGCATGACGGTGCGCGAGCTGGTCGCGCTCGGCCGCTATCCGTGGCACGGCGCGCTCGGGCGTTTCTCGCGCACCGACACGCAAAAAGTGCTGGAGGCGATGGAGCAAACCGACGTGGTGCGCTTCGCCGATCGCGCCGTGGACAGCCTCTCGGGCGGCGAGCGTCAGCGCGTGTGGCTGGCGATGCTGGTCGCGCAGGACAGCGACTGTCTGCTGCTCGACGAGCCGATTTCCGCGCTCGACATCGCGCATCAGATCGAAGTGCTCGCGCTGGTGCGCCGCCTGAGCGAGGAGCGCGGCATCGGCGTGGTGGTGGTGCTGCACGACATCAACATGGCGGGCCGCTTCTGCGACGAGCTGATCGCGCTCAAGGGCGGCAGTCTGCTTGCGCACGGGCCGTCCGCCGAGCTGATGCGCGCCGAGACGCTCAGCGCGATCTACGGCATTCCGATGGGTACGGTCGCGCATCCGGACGGCGGCATGCCGATCAGTTTCGCGCATTGAGCGCGCGATTCGCGCCCGCCGAACGCCATTGAAACGCCGCCCAAACTTCGTTTTCCGACACCGCACCCGACGCCACCTTCGATGAAACGATTTTCCGCAGCAGGCAATCTCCTCGCCGGCGCGCTGTGCGCCGTTCTGGCCGGCGCGTGCACGACGTCCACGCAACAGCAGACGCAACAAGCGCAGCAGTCTCATCAGGCCTATCGCGCGGACATCCGCCGCACCGCCGACGGCATACCGCATATCCGCGCGAACGACTGGGGCGGCCTCGGTTATGGCACCGGCTACGCGCAGGCGCAGGACAATCTCTGCACGCTCGGCGATGCCTTCGTGACGTATCGCGGCGAGCGCTCAGAGCAGTTCGGCGCCGAAGCGCGTCCGCCGGCGGCCGCGTCGTTCGGCCAGCCGCACAATCTCGACGCCGACTTCTTCTTCCGCTTCGTCGCGGGCGACGCCGCCGTGGCGCGTTTTCGCGATGCCCAGACGCCGCGCACGCGCGCGCTCGTCGAAGGCTACGCGGCGGGCTATGACCGCTATCTCGACGATCTGCGCGCGGGGCGCTTCGCCGGCGCGCATGCCGCGTGCGCGAACGCCGCCTGGCTGCGCCCGATCGACGCCGACGATGTCTATCGCCGCCTGATCGCGGCCGCGCTCGCGGGCGGCGAGGCGCATTTCGTCGAGGCCATCGTGCACGCGAAGCCGCCATCGGCCGAAGCCGCGCCTGCCGCGAGCGCGCCGCAAGCCGCGCGGGCCAGCGCCACGACGGCGTCGATCGAGATCGCGCCGACACGCTTCGACATCGACCAGCGTGCGGGCATCGGCAGCAATGCGCTGGCGTTCGGCGCGGCGAAAACGCGCGAGGGCGCGAGCCTGCTGTTCGGCAATCCGCACTGGTTCTGGCAAGGCCCCGACCGCTTCTACGAGGCGCAGCTGACGATTCCGGGCCAGCTCGACGTGGCGGGCGCGTCGTTTCTCGGCGTGCCCGTGGTGATGATCGGTTTCAACGACAACATCGCGTGGACGCACACCGTTTCGCAGGCGCGCCGCTTCGGCATCTTCCAGCTTGCGCTGGTGCCGGGCGCGCCGACGCACTATCTCTACGACGGCCGCGACGAAGCCATGCAGGCGGTGCCCGTCACGGTGCCGGTGCGCGGCAGCGACGGCGCGATCACGCAGGTCACGCGCACGCTCTATCGCTCGCGCTTCGGCCCGCTGATCAATCTGTCGACGATGTCGCCCGCGCTCGCGTGGAATGCGCAGCACGCGTTCGCGTTGCGCGACGTGAACGCCGACAACACGCGCGTGTTCGAGAACTTCCTCGCGTGGGGCAGCGCGTCGTCGCTCGACGACTTCATCGCGATCCAGAAGCGCTACGCGGCCATGCCGTGGGTCAACACGTTTGCGATCGGCCGCAACGACCCGCGCGTGTGGTTCGCCGACATCGGCGCGATGCCGGGCGTGAGCGACGCGCTCGCGCAGGCCTGCACGCCGCCGCTGGGCCGCGCGTTCGACGCCAAGGCGCCGGGCGTGCCGTTCCTCGACGGCTCGAAAAGCGCCTGCGCCTGGCAGAGCGCGCCCCACGCGCCGCAGGCGCAGACGCTGGGCGTGGCGCAGATGCCGTCGCTCACGCGCGACGACTACGTGGGCAATTTCAACGGCAGTTACTGGCTCACGAATCCGGCCGCGCCGCTCATGGGTTTTGCGCGCGTGACGGGGCTCACGGGCACGCCGCAGACGCTGCGCACGCGTCTGGGCCACGCGCTGGCTGCGCAATTGCAGGCCGCGCCGGGTGGCGTCACGCGTGCGGCGCTGGAGCAGGGCGTGCTGGCGAGCCGGTCGATGTCGGAGGAACTGTTGCGGCGGCCCGTGCTCGACGCGCTGTGCAAGCGCGATCGAGCTACCCAGGCGAGCGCCGTGAATCCCGCGGACGATGCCGACGTCGCGCAAGCCTGCAACGTGCTCGCGAAATGGGACGGCACGGCGCGCAGCGACGCGCGCGGCGCGAATCTCTGGGACGAGTTCTGGACCCGCGCGAGCAAGGTGCCCGCCGACAAGCTTTATCGCGTGCCGTTCGATCCGGCCGCGCCGCTCACCACGCCGAACGGCCTGAATACCGCCGATGCCGACACCGTCGCCGCGCTGCGCCACGCGCTCGCCGAGTCCGTGCGCGCGCTGCGCGGTTTCGGCTTCGCGGCCGACTCGCCGCGCGGTCAGTTGCTCTACACGCAGCGCGGCGCGGTGCGCGTGCCGCTCTACGGCGGCTGCAACGACGCGGGCTATTTCACGGTGGTGTGCGCGCAGCATCCGCTGAACGCCGGCGGTTATGCGATGGACGGCAGCGGCCACGGCGACAGCTATGTGCAGGTCGTGAGCTTCGGCCCGCAAGGCGTGAGCGCCGACACGATGCTCGCTCACTCGCTCTCCGACGATCCCGCTTCGCCGCATTTCAGCGACGCGACGCGCGAGTTCGCGCGCGGCGCGTGGCAGCGTTTCCGTTTCACCGAAAGCGAGATCGAGGCCGATCCGGCCTTGTCGTCCACGCTGCTGGAGGCGGCGCCGTCACGTTGACGGCTGCGTGGTCAGGCTCGCGCCCCGGCATGACTGCGCCAGCGTTGCCACGTCGTGCCGATGTCGCGACGGCGTCCCTTGTCGCGAGACGGGCACGCGGTGAAGCGCGTACGCATGTGCTTCGTTCGGGAATGAACGGCGCGGCCGTCATGGCGGCCGCGCCGTGTTGCCGGCGTCAGTCGGGGCGGCTAGGTGCCGATCACCACTCGACCACGACCTTGCCGAAGTGGCCGCCGCTTTCCTGAAAACGGAATGCATCGGCGAGTTGTTCGAGACCGAAACTGCGATCGAGCACCGGACGAATGCGCGTCTGCTCCAGTGCGGCGACGAAGTCCCGCTGCTGCTGGCGGCTCCCGACAATCAGCCCTTGCAGACGAGCCTGTTTCGCCATGAGCACCGAAGTCGGCACATCGCCTTGACGGCCCGTGAGCACGCCGATCAGCGAAATATGGCCGCCCACGCGCACCGCGTCGATCGACTGGGCGAGGGTGCCCGGGCCGCCGAGTTCGACGACGTGATCCACGCCACGGCCGCCCGTCGATTCGCGCACGGCGCGGCCCCAATCGGGCGTCGTGCGGTAATTGACGCCGTCGTCCGCGCCCAGTCCACGCGCACGCGCGAGTTTCTCGTCCGAGGAGGACGTCACGATCACGCGCGCGCCCATCGCCTTGGCGATCTGCAAGGCGATGATCGACACGCCGCCGGTGCCGAGCGTGAGCACGGTGTCGCCCGCTTTCAACTGGCCGTCGCCGACCAGCGCGCGCCATGCGGTCAGTCCCGCGGTCGTGATCGTCGCCGATTCGGCATGCGTCCAGCCGCGCGGCGCGTGCGTGAACGCATTGGCGGGACGGACCGCATACTCCGCCGCGAAGCCGTCGATGCCGTCGCCCGGCGTGCCCTGGAAATTGCCGACCTCGGCGAACGCAGGACCGGCGGGCCAGTGCGGAAAGAAGCACGACACCACGTGATCGCCGGGCTTGAATTCGCTCACGCCCGCGCCGACGGCCTCCACCACGCCCGCGCCGTCGGCCATCGGCACGCGGCCGTCGGCCGTGGGAATGCCGCCGTTGGCGACCAGCAGATCGTGAAAGTTCAGCGAAGTCGCGTGCAGCTTCACGCGGATTTCGCCCGCAGCGGGCTGCCCCGGATCGGGCAGATCGGTCAGTTGCAGGTGATCGAGGCCACCTGGCGTACGCACCACAATTGCTTTCATGCTTGTTTCACCTTGCGTGAGGCGGCGACGAGGCCGTCGAGCCAATCCTGATGACCGTTGATCATCGGATTCGGCTTCGTGTTATGCAGTTCGACTGCGGGCTTGCCCTTCTGGCTTTCCTGCGTGAGGATGCGCACGCGTCCGCCGTCGAGATCCTCGACGAGCCACGCATGAATCACATCGAGACGCGAATCGCCTTCGCCCGTCCAGCCATGCCACGCCACCCGGCCTGGCTGCCCGTTGGCCGGCGCGACATATTCGGTGCATTGCGATTCGACGGGAAAGCCGAACGTCTCGAAGTAAAAGCGCACGCCGCTTTCAAGCACCGGGCCTTTGCCGTCGTGGAAGCGGATATTCGCGGAGTTCGCGTAATACGCCGGCCAGCGGGCCGGGACGCTCAACTGCGGCCAGACCTCGGCGGCGCTCAAGCCCGCGACGATCACTTCGTTCGAGCAGAAGTTGTCAGTGAAGCCCGGGGTGTAGCCGTCGGGCCAGATGATCGCATTCATTTGCATGGCATTGCTCCGTCGCGCGCCGACTCGACCGGTCCGGCGCGAATTCAGTGAACCCGCAACGAGCCGTATGGTGACACGTTGCCGAAAAGCGTTGCGCGATGATGGCCGGTTCGCTGAAATCGATCCAATCGAATCTTCGTATTTTTGTCATTACGAATGTTGATATCTGGATCGAAACGGTTGGATTGCGCAGCGCGGCGGACGAGCCGGGGGACGGGGGCAGGTAAGGAGCTGATGGGTTTGCTACGCGTTTTGCAACGTCTGCGCATGAAATGAATGGTGGGGGCGAGTGCCGTCGACGCAGCCGCCCCCACAGAGTCAAACCGCCGGCACTTGCTCGAGCGGCGATTCGTCCCGCGCGGCCAGGCGCGTCAGGTTGAACAACAGCAGTTCGATCGCAACCAGCGCAATGGCGGCATAGCCGATCGCACCGAAGCCAATGAACTTGACCAGCGTGCCGCCAAGAAATGGCGCGACGGCGGCGCCCACCATCAGCATGGCGGGTGTGGCCGCCACCGCGCGTCCGGTCGGGTCCAGGCGAGCCAGCAGACCAAATGCAAAGGTGTGCGTGAACAGAATCGTGAACGCCATCAGCGCTCCTGAAGCGGCGAACAACAGATAACTCCAGGTATGCGTCACGATCATGGCAAACACCGCCTGCATGATCGGTCCGATCGAAATCACCGTGGTGGCCTTGATGCGCTTTTCGAGCAGACCGGCGAGGGGCGCCGGAAAGAGCGTGACGATCCCATAGAGCACGAGCGCGAGCGTCACCAGTTCACGGCCAAAGCCGCGTGCGATGCCGATGCGTTCGTAAAAGCTCAGCGTCATCGCCTGGGTCATGGCGAGCAGGGCGATGCCGACGATCGAGTACCAGACTGCACGCGAGAGCGGTTGAGCCCGCGCCGACGATCCCTCGCGTTGCTCATCGTCTTGCCGGCTCGGACGCGGGAAAGACAGCACGCCCATCACGGCGGCCAGCGCCATGATCGCGGCAAAGCCGATGAACAGCGTCGCGCCGCCGAATCGGGCCAGCAAGCCCGGCGTGCCGCCCAGAAACACGATGCCGAATATGCCGATCGCCAGCCCCGCCCACGCAAAAACGCGGTGCGGATTGAGCGCGCGCCCGATGGTGCCGTGCGTAAAACTCAGCGCGGTTCCCGCCGCGAGGCCGCCTGCGAAATGCAAGGGCGCCAGCGTGCTCATGCTCGTCTGGCCGTAACAGAGCGCGAACGCCAGCGCGGCAATCGCAAAGCCCGGGACGGCGGCCCACCGCGCGTTCACGCGGTTGAAGCGGGAAGCAAAGAATACGCTCGACAACGACGCGCCGATCAGAAACAGCGTCGGCAGGGTGCCGGCCTGTTGCGGATTGAGACGATAGTACGCGATCAGTGTGCCGACCCACAACGGCAGCGCGACGAGATCGAGCATGCCGGCGCAGTGGGCAATCATCAGCGTGGCCATGCCGCGCGCGCTTTCGATTTTTGGATGTTGGCTTGGCTGTTGCATGTTCGTCTCCTTGTCAGAACGCATGAATCCAGCGCAGATTCACGTGCGTGCCGGAGTAGGTGTTACGTTCGACGACGGGAAAGTAGAGGTTGGCGAAGACGAAGTTATGTCGATTGATGGTCCACTCGGCGCCCGGGCCCAGCGAAAGATTTGTCGTGCGCGCCGCGGCCTGGCTCGCGCCGTTGACGCGGTCGTCGGTGATTTGACGGAACCAGAAGCCGTTCAGGCCCACTTCGAGATTCGGCAAGATCTTGTAGGCCGCCGCGAAATTGGCCCACACCGCCTGGCCCGCCTGAAAGTTCATCATGTCGGGTACTTCGAATGGGTTATTGATGCCCGGATTGGTGTTCTTCAGGTTGTACAGATAGTGCATACGCACCGACACTTCCGTTTTTGGCGTAGGCAGAATCGTCACCGACCAGTACGGGTTCAGCGACCAGAAGTTCGAGCCCGGATTGACGAGCCGATTCGGGTCGTAAGCGCCCGTGGGCGCGATGACGTCGAACTCGAAACGCTGCACAAAGACCGGACGACCGTTGCTGATCACGGGCGCCATCTGCAGGAACGGACCGAAGGTAATGTCGCCGAAGCCGGAACGCGAGGTCAGCGTGGGCGCATAGGGATTGAATTCGGTCGAGTGCGAATTCAGCCAGGCAACCGGCAGCATCGCCGTGAATCCGAGCGAGCCGCCGAGAATGTGAATCGGCGACGTATAGACGATCTGCGGCATCCAGACCAGCGCATTGAGCTGCGCGTCCTTGAACGCCGGGCTGCGTGCGCCCGTATTCGTATAGAAGTTCGTGTTGTGTTCGTACTGGAGGAGTTGAATGCTCGTCCAGCCCGGCTCCGTCGAGCCGAATGCGTCGTTGAACGTCGTGGCGCCGAGGTCGATGCCGGCCGGTTGATAGGTCGAGGCCTGCACGAGGCATGACATCGCGGCCAATGTCGCGCCAGCGACGACCTGTCCATATCGACCCATCCTGCTGTGATATCCGATTCCGTTTGTCATGCTGTCTCCTTTATATAGTAGTACTGGTTATTACATGTGAATCTTTACATCCGGGCACGACTCCCAAGGTCTGGCAATGGCGAACGGTCCGCGACGATTCGATCGCGGTCGTTTCTTATGATTAAATAGTTCGTAGTCCGATAAAAATGAACGACTACTCAGTCGTTCATTCACGGATTGATTCAGGCTAATTCAACTGCTGCCGCCACTTCTTCGTTTATCGGCTTGACGATGCGAAAGGCAGAACGAGGCGCGACAGGTGCGTGGCATCCCGGTAAATCGTGTGACTGACTGCGCGGCCAACGGGCAGATGGAACGCATCGGGCGGCAACAGCGAGTTGTGTTCATCCACCAGCGGCTCGTTGCACATGAGTTCGACCACCAGCTTGTGGCCGGGCTTGAACTCGTTGGCGAACGGATAGAGCCGGATGACGTACTCGTTGATCACGCCAGGCTCGACCGGCACGCTGCGCGTGTGCGGGTGATACGGATTGCCTTCGGTGGTCCGCTCGTCGAGTTCGCGGTGCGACGCCTTGAGAAAACCCGTCGTGACGAGTTGACGCTTGCCGGTCGGCGCTTCGTCCCACATGCGCAGAATGAAGTTGGTGTCGTCCTGATCGATGGCCGCGTAGAGGTGCGCCGCGCCCACGCCATGTACCGAGGTTGCGCTCTGGAACGGTTCGGTGGACCACGTCAGCTTTTCGACCTTGTCGACGACCGTCAGCGGCGCCTGATAGAAGCCTTCCGCATGCGCATGCTCCGCGTCGAGCGGTTCGGGTTCGAACGCCAGCTTGCTACGGGTGCGCAGATACAGCGAACGGTATTCGACGGGCGTGACGGGCCAATGCTCGCCGCTCATCCACTGGCGGCTGCCCTCGACATGCACTTTCACGGGCGGCTCGTCCATGATGCCGTTGTCGATGCCCTTGAGCCAGTAGTCGTACCAGCGGAACATGGTGTCGTGCTCGTCCACCCACGGGCGCGTCTGCATCGGCGGATACGGCCCGATCTCCAGCTTCTTGGGGCCTTTGAGCACGTCGAAAAGCTCAAGGGTGCCATCGACGGTCCAGCCTCGCCCATGGTTGATCTGCAGATACACCGGGATGTCGATGTTGCTCGCCAGGTTGATCGGATTCTGTTCTTCGTACCACTCGCCGTCGAGGTGATTGGTGACGATGTCGAACCACGATTCATGGTGAATCGGATAGTTCAGCACATGCACGAGGTTCGGCCAGGCCGCGACGTCGGGATCGGCGAGACGCTCGGCCACGCGCTGGCGAACCGCTTCCTCGGAGTACGTTTCCAGCATGCGCGACTTGTGCCGATGCGTGAATGCCCAGCCCGAATCGCCGCCGCGGCCTTCGCGCGCCGCGCGCGGCATGAACCACATCACGCCGCCGTGATAGGTCGTCTCATAGAAGTCGAAATGACCGCCGCTGACGAAAATAGCCTTGAGATGGGGCGGGCGTTCGGCGGCGGCAAAGATCTGCATGGAGCCGAAATACGAAATGCCGATCATGCCGACGACGCCGTTGCACCACGGCTGCGCGGCGACCCATTCGATGAAGTCGTACGCGTCCTGCCCGAGCGGCACGCCGCCCGCGTTGTAGTTGCCGATATGTTCGCCTTCGGATGCGCCCGAGCCGCGCACATCGCCGATCACGTGCACGTAGCCTTCCTTCACCACGCGCGCGATGTCGCCCGCTTCGATACAGCCGTCCCACAGCGGAGAAGGGCGGCGCTGCGGCGGCATGGTGAGCGCCAGCGCCTGAAGTTCCTTGCCGTAAGGGCTCAGTGCGACCAGCGCGGGACGCGGTTCGTCGCCTTTGGCGTGATAGGCATCGGCGGCCAGATGAACGCCGTCGCGCATCGGAACGCGCAGGTCTTTGTGTACGACGATCATGACCGATAACCCTTGTGAAAGTAGCCGTGCATAGTGGTGAAAAACGGTGAGGGTTCGAGCGTGGGATCGCCCTCGTAGCGCAGGTATTGCGCGATACAGCAGAAGGGCGAACAGGAGGCTTTCGCTACGGCGTCGCCGTCGAGGCCGAATTGTTCGGTGGCGGCGCGCACGCGGGCCTCGATATCGAGGCTTTCCTCGATTTTTGCCGCCGCCTGTTCGCGATCGAGCACCACGCCGAGCGATTCGGCGTTCTGGCTGCGATAGGGATGGCCGAGGAACAGGCGGTTCGGCTTGACGTGGTCGCGCAGGTGCAGCAGGCTCGCGCGGTACGCGTCCGGATCGGCGTAGCTCGGAAAGCCGTTGGCGGCGCCGTGAATCTGCACCGCGTCGCCGACGAAGACGTCGCGCTGACCTTCCACCACGTACGCGACCGAACCGGCCGTGTGGCCCGGAACGGAATGCACGGTGATCTTCACGTCCGGTCCCAGCGAGATTTCATCGCCGTGGCGCACGATCACGTCGGGTTCCATTTCGCCGGAGATCGCGGCCTCGCAGGCGGCCGTCAATTTCGCTTCCGCGTCCGCGTCGTCGATATAGCGGCCGCGCGCGGCCAGATACTCGTCCACATGCGTGCGGCGGGAACGAAGGAACGGTACGTCCGCCTCGTGAATCACGATTTTTGCTTTGCGGCCCGTGAGTTCCCACAGCGCATGCGCGCCGCCGATATGGTCGATGTGTCCGTGCGTCAGCAGAATCCAGCGCACGTCTTCGATGCGCCGGCCCAGTTGCGCGAGCGCCGGCGCGATGCCATTGGCGGGCGATGCGGCGATGCCGGTATCGACAATCGCCGGCTCGCTGCCGTCGATAAAAAAGCTGTAGAGGCCAAAGCGTCCCCACTGCGAGAACAGCGGGTGGATATCGACGGTTTTCATCGTTGAGGATTCCGGATGAAATCGGCCGTCTCGGCGAACACGCCCTGAAACTCGGGAAGCCACGCGAAGTACTGAACAAAGCCATGCGCCGCCGACTCGTAGCGATGCACCTTCACGGGGACGCCCGCTTGCTTCAGGGCGTGGCCATACAACTCGCCCTCGTCACGCAGCGGATCGCACTCCGCCGTGACGATGAGCGCCGCGGGCAATCCGGCCAGATCGTTGCGCTTGATCGGCGAGACGAGCGGGTTGGCGGGATCGGCGCCGCTGTCGATGTAGAACGCGTTGAACGGCTTCAGCGACGCGGTCTCCAGACCGTTGCCGACGGCGTTGGTCTTCAGCGACGCGTAGCGCTCGACATCGAAGTCGAGATCGAGCGACGGGTAATAGAGCACCTGATGCGTGATGCAGTTCAGGCCCGCATCGAGCGCCATCGCGGCGACCGCGGCCGCGAAGTTGCCGCCCGAACTGTCGCCGGCCACCACCAGGGTTTCGCCATTCCAGCCGATGCCGCTCGCCGGCTCGCGGCCATGCTGTGCGATCCACTCGAGCGCGGCGTAGCAGTCGTTCAGGCCCGCCGGGAACGCGTGCTCGGGCGCCAGCCGGTAATCGACCGCCACCACGGCGCATTGCGTCGCATTGGCGAGCGCGCGCGCCACATGATCGTGCGTGTTGAGGCTGCCGAGAAAGAACGCGCCGCCGTGGAAATATACGAGCACCGGATGCGTGTCCGCCGCCGTCGGCTGATAGATGCGCACGGGCACGTCGCCCGCGGCCGTCGGCAGGATGCGTTCGGTGACGGCGTGCACGGGCAGGCGCTGTTCGATGGGCGCAACGTGGCTTTCGTCCGCCGCCCGCATGGCGGCCGGATCAAGCGGACCCGGCGGCGGGGGCGGCAGGGAAGCGATGAACTGGGCAACCTGAGGATGAAGGGCCATGATTTAGCTCCGTGCGGCGAGTTCGCCTTGATGCTGGCTCGGGAAGACGCTTTGGACTTCGTCCTCGCTCCAGCTTTGGCGCGACAGACGTTGAAGTTCGTCGGTGACGGGCTTGCGGCTGGCCTGGTATTGCGCCAGCGCTTGCGGAATCGACTCGGCCTCGCTCAGGCAGGCGGCGAGCGCGCCCGCGTCGAGCACCGCCGAGTTCGCGCCTTGTCCCTGATGGTGCAGCATCGCGTGCGCTGCATCGCCGATCAGCACGACCGAATTCGAGTGCCACGTCGGCACCGGGTCGATGTCGTAGACGGCGCGCAGGTTCACCTTGTCCATGTCGAGCCCCTCGGTGATCGCCACCAGTTGAGGATCGAAGCCCGCCACGACCTTCAGCAACTGTTCCTTGCTCGCCACCGGCGCGGGCGTGGAGTCGGTCGCGAGACAGGTGACGTCGAACGACACTTCGTCGCGATGACGCAGCGGCAGCAAATAGATCTTGGTGCCGTGGCCCACGTACATGCGCAGGTTGCCGTCGTCCACGAGACCGCAGGTATCCGCCGCCGGGATAACCGCGCGATACGCGTGTTCGCCGGCGAAAACCGGCGGCTTGTCGCTGAACAGATGCTGACGCACCTGCGAGCGAATGCCGTCGGCGCCGACGATCAGATCGGCCGTCACGCTCACGCCGTTCGCGAAGACCGCCGTGGCGCTGTCGCCGTTGTCGACGATCTGGCTCAGACGGTGATTGAGCTTCACCATGCCTTCGGGCAGCACGCCCAGCAGCGCGTCGATAAAGTCGCCACGGTGCACGAAGCGCGTGGTCGCGCCGAAGGCTTCTTTTTCGGGCCACTCTTCCATCGCGATGCGTTGCCCGAGTGCCGTGAGGATTTCGAAATAATCGCTCGCCGACGTCACGGCGGCGATGCGCTCGAATATGCCGAGCTTGCGGAACTGGTCCATCGTGGAGGGACGAAGGCCGATCCCGGCACCGACCTCTTTCACTTCTTGCGCCTGCTCGTAGACCGTCACCGTGGCGCCGGCCTGGCTCAGCGCCAGCGCGGCCGTGGCGCCGGCATAACCGGCGCCGATCACGGCGATATTCAGGTTCTTCAAATTACCGGGTGTCATGATGTGTCTCTTGAGTTGATTGTTCTGTCAATGCTGCGGGTTCGGCGTCAGGGCGAGAAACTCCGCCGTGTTCTGCACGAACAGCTGGTCGATGACCGCGTCCTCGACGCCTTCGGCGCGCAGGTCGGGCAACAGCTGTTCGAACAGATAATTCACGGTGTGGCCCTTCACGCCGGGCCAGCCGAGCGGCGAGCAGTTCGCATCCGCCGACGCCAGCACCTGTTTCACCAGACCGGTGTTGAGGAAGCGCAGGAAGTGCTTGAGACGCTCCTGACGATGGCGGCCCCAGAACGGCGGATCGGGCAATTCGAGGTCGTAGCCGAAGGTGTCGAAGCCAATCCGGCCGCCCGCTTCCAGAATGGCTTGCTCGTTGACGAGGCCTTGACTGACGCCATCGTCGGCGTGGCCGAACAGCACGCGATGGCAGGGCAGTTCTTCTTCCGCGAAGATGTTCAGCGCCGGCGCGGAGTCGACGGCGAGGTGGGTGAAGATCGGCGCGCCCGTGATGCGCGAGGCGCGCGCCGCCGCGCGATAGATGCGCAGATCGAGCTCCTTCATCTTGAAGCCACGGCTCACGCCCACCTTGATAATCCCGGCCTTCGCGCCCGTATCGCCGATACCGACCGTGATCTCGTGCACGAACTGATCGGTCAGATACTCGACGCTCGCGCGCTCGAAGAACGGCAAGGCGGTGTCGCCGCCGACAAAGCCCGTGCTCGCGACGATATGCACGCCGGTCTTGTCGGACAGCGACTTGTAGTAGTCGATGTCGCGACCGTTGCAGATGCCCGTGGCTTCCACGAAGGTCGCCGCGCCCCACGGTTTCGTGTTTTCGTGAAACCGGCGCAGCTTGGGCACCGTCTCTTCATAACGTTGCTCCGGCGTCTTCCACCAGCGGCTGTCGAGCTCGCAACCGGGCATGCCGTAGCCGATGTGTTCGTGGATCGCAACAAAGCCAAGCTCCGCCGCCGAAATCGTGCCCAGCACTGTATTTACGCGTGTCATTTGGCTTCCCCGTTGACGCTCAGGAGTTGGGCGGTGTTGGTCATCAGAATGTGGGCGATGTGTTGCTGCGACACCCCGGCCGCCTCGAGCATGGGCGCGAATGTCGTGAGCACGTCGCAGTACGGAAGGTCATTGCCGGTTTCGCCGAACGCGATGCCGGTGGCGCTCGACGAGAGCACGATGCGATTGACGTGGCCGGCCTCGATCAACGCGACGATCAGGTCGACGCGCTCGGCGTCGGTGATGTAGAGCGGGTCGGTCGAACCAATGTGGTCGATGCCGACTCGCACGCCCGCGCGTGCAACCGCCATCGGCCAGTCTTTGGCGACGGCGTCGCGGCGATCCATGCCGCCCATGACCAGACGGTCCGGGTTCAGCGCTTCGTCGAGCGCCAGTTGCATGTCTTCCAGCGCGTTGGCGCCGTATCGGATGAAGACGGGCACGCCGTAGGTCGAACCGGCGCGCGCCGCGCCGCGCACGAGGCTGCCGTCGGTCGGCGTCATGCCGCTGCGGGTCACCGCCGTGGCGACGAGGCCCGCGGGCGCACGGCGCTCGAAACGCGGCACCACCATGCCATCGTTGACTTCGCGGCCGAACATCTCGGCGAACTTCGCGGCCGGCCAGGGCGCGGGCGGATTGGTCTGCGGCGTCAGAAAGTAGCCGCCGAGCATGGCTTCCGGACCTTGCCCGGTGGACGCGACGATATGCACGCCGGTGGCGCGTGACAGCGCTTCATACAGGCGCAGGTCGCGCCCCTCGAACATGCCGGTCGCGTCGACGATCGCGCCGCCGCCTGCGGCCTTGAACGCGCGCAGCTTGGCTGCGATGGCGTCGAAAATCTCCGCGCGATCGAACTTGAGGTCGTAGGCGTACTGCGCGCCGGGCAACACGTACAGCAGCGATTCGCTGATCAGCGTAATGCCCAGTTCGCGGGCGTCGACGGGGCCGAGCACCGTGTTGACGGTCCCGGCATCGACGCCGCCATCGTTGCGTGCGGCAAGGATGAGGGACGTGAAGGGCGGCGTCGGCTCCGGGACGCCCTGGCTGTGTTTAACGCACATGTCGGCCTCCGAGGGACTCAGGACTGCGATGCACGTCGCCAGCAATAGAAACGGTCATGCGACTCAAGAGGATGTCTCCTGTTCATTGATTACAATGTTGTATTGTTATGACAAAGCGCCGGGCAAAAAAAACCGTCAGCGGCTCAGACCGAAGGCGTACTTGAAGTCTTCGGCGCGGTGTACTGCCCGGCGCCAGCCGCCGGGATGCCCGTCACTGCTGAAAAGCGTCGTCTCGGCGACGAGGACCGGCGCGCCAACGTCGACTTCTAGCGCCTGCGCCTCTTCCGGACTCGCGCCCGACGCCCAGATGTGCTGCTCGCCGCGCGTGTACACGACGCCCAGCGCTTGCTCGATCAACGCGAACACGGTGCCGACGCGCTCGAGCTCTTCGACCGACGGCGCAAAATCGGGCGGCGTGCAAAGGTAGGTACAGGCCCAGACCAGCGGGGCGCCTTTGACCGAAATGACGCGCTGGAGATAAAGCAGCTTCTTGGGCGAGGTGAGGCCGAGCGCCTCCATGACGGCTTCTGGCGGCTCGACGCGCTGAAGGCCGGTCACGCGCGAGGTCGGCGTCAAGCCTTGCTCGGTGAGGTAGCGGGTCAAACCACCCAGTTCGAGCGCCGGAGGCAGGCGCACATTCACGCCGTGAACCGGAAACGTGCCTTTGGCGCGCTGGCGAACGACGTAGCCCTCGTCGACCAGTTCCTTGAGCGCCTGACGAATCGGTGCCCGGCTCACATGAAACCGTTTCATCAGGCTGGCCTCCGTCAAGGCCGGCGCGGTCGCGCTGCCCGCACCCTGCAGCTCGTTGATCAGGATCTGCTTGATCTGGCTGTACAGGGGAATGGTCGAAATCCGGTCGATGGTCTGTTGCATGGCAGGATATTGGTACACGGTTGTACCAATAATATTGTTATGCCAAAGTGATGTCAACTTGAACCTGAAAACGGGCGAGGAGGCGGTTCTTGTCGTCGGTGAGGCGGGCGGTGCGCGGGAGGCGCCGGCGCGCCGAACCGGACCTACGCACTGGATGGCCGACGACCGCCTGCGCCCGCGATGTCGCCGATTCAGGCGTTCGACTGCCGGAGGACGTCGCAGTGCCGTAGGTCACTGAATCGGAGTTTGTTCGCGGACCGCGCGATGACCGGGCATCGCGTGCTCGCGCGAAATACCATGATCCCGTCACCGGTAAGACGGGGTTGTGCACAGGTCCGCGATCAAGCTCCCTGACAGCAATTCGTTCACGAAGTCGCGCTGGTTCCCACAAATGGCGAGTTGGAAGCCAGCGCGTCGATCTGAAGTCCGGCCTGCTCTCTGCCGTGATTTTCCTGCTCCAACCAGATCTGGCTGTCGGGAAACCAGAAAGCGTTTGCGCGCGGAGGTGCGACGAGCCTGACTGGCAATGACGGATTGAAGATCCTGGACCACGCGGACAAATACGAGGGCGTCTTGATCAGATACCCGCAACTCGAGAGAAGCAGGCTCGTAATCAGCGCTTCGCGCCCGATCGCAAGCCCGGGGTGTCCGCTGAAGTGCACCGGCTTTTCTCCATTTGCCAGCATTGTCGCGGGCGCGATATCGACTGGCACGGCGAATCCCCAGTTCTTGAAAAAGTCGAGAAAGGTCTGCTCGTCGCTCGACACGAAGATGTTCGTGAGATGCGGATGGTCGGAGAGCGTTTTCTCTACCATCCGGCAAAAGGCATCTCGTTCGATTACATGGGCTTCGTGCTTCTTGTCGGTTCCGCGAAAATGCACCCCGAGTGTAGATGGACCAATACCCAGTCTCCGGCATGTTGTGTCGACCTCGGTCCGGATCGATGGAGCAGGGCGATACTGCGAGAGAAACACCGTGCTCGCGTGTGTCAGCTGAAGGCCCGACTCGTATCGACGAAACCCCAGATTTCCAAGGTCTTCCACTCGTGACGTTCGCAAGCGCAAGTTTGAGTCCCGCGGCGTAGCACCGTGTGCGATGTTTTCGAAGCACTCGGCAAGCCAGTCGACTTTGCCCTGCGCGTCACCATAACTGCCGCCTCGCGCGGAGATGAATGGCGTCAGATTTTTTTCTTCGCAGTAGAGCAGGATGCACAACACGATTTGCATCACGGAGAAAAATCCCGAATTTGCGCGAATTTCTATCGCAAAGTATCCGTGATTGAAGTGCTGCTTCAGATGAAGCGACAAACGCGACGGGGAATTGAGCGCGTTCTTGAAGGCTTCACTTCGCCGGATCTGTTTTGCGAGGTCAATAAAGTCTTCGAACATGTCAGCTCTCTCCTGTCACCGGCAACACGTTACCAGCCCGGTGCGCGTTATCAATGACGATCCGGTGGATATATATTTCGCAAACCTTATTAAATGGCGTGAAGTGGATATTCGAAAATCCATGCCATCGTATCGAACCTTGGTGTACGTCGCCGAATGAAAAAATAAGATTATGTGCGGCACCGCACCATGGCTGGCACCATGCGCATGCACCGCAATGGCGAGACGGCGCGGAGTTGGTTGCCTGAAGGGTAAAGGTTTCCAATCGCTAACTGAGCGTCATGGAAGGCAGGCAAACCCGTCGCCGACCGATAAATCAGCGCACCCGGGTCATTGTGATTGCCATCGGGATTATGCGAGCGCGCCAGGCAGGCCTTTCGACACACGCTATTTGCATCACGGCAAGTTAGGAAAATCTGACATGCGCATATGGGGAAGCCGCTGAATTCGTGCGGCAAACACATTCATCCATTCGACCAGAAGCTCATGGTCAGCGCGGTGCAATCGCCCCAGAACCGCAGATAGCGCCAAAGCTAGCCTGGTCGTTTTCGCGGTCGGAAGTCTCTGTGACAAGTATGTGAAATACTGCATTGGTCAATCTCGGCCAGGGTCGCAAGTCGCGCCACCGTCAAATTCGCGACCCCGTGTTCCATTCTCAAATGAGGCCGATGAAAGTATGCGTGCGGTTATTCACACGAGAATACGATGTTAATTTCCGCACAGCCTATTTTCGAATCGTTACCAATCCGTGTAAGTATTTCCCGCGAGCTCTCTAACCGGCGGCCCGGCAATTCCGCACGCGCGGTACGGTAGGATGGTTGCGCTTTAACCGTCCTTCACGTTCTCGTCCTATCATCCGCCCCAATGCGCAAGCCTGCCCAATCCGACGCTCTCGCCTCGCACATTCACGCGCGCTCGCTGCGCTACTTCGACGCCATCCGCCGTCACCGCTCGATTCGCGAGGCGGCGCGGCAACTGCATGTCGCGTCGTCGGCGGTGAACCGGCAATTGCTGAAGCTCGAAGCCGAAGTCGGCACGCCGCTGTTCGAGCGTCTGCCGGGCGGCCTCGCGCTTACGGCGGCGGGCGAGGCGTTTGCGCGCCACGTCATCACGGTGCTTCAGGACGCGCGCCGCTTCGACAGCGAAATGGATGCGCTGCGCGGTATCCGGCGCGGCGAGATTTCGCTCGTGACCGTCGAGGGGCTCAACACGAGCCTGCTGCCCGACGTGGTGGAGCGCATGCTGACGCGCTATCCGGGCATCCGCTTTCATGTGCATACGGCGGGCTCGGCGGCCATCCGGCGCATGATTCTCGACGGCGACGCCGATCTCGGTCTGGCGTTTTCGCTGCCGCACACGGGCGATCTCCAGCAACTGGCGGTCGGCCGCTTCCAGCTGGGCGCGATCGTGGCCGCGGGGCACGCGCTCGCGGCCGAGGCGAGCGTCACGTTCGCACAATGCGCGCGGTTTCCGCTGTTGCTCGGCAACGCGCGGCTGTCGATCGGCGGCCTGCTCGAACCGCTGATCCGCCGCTATGCCAAGCCGCTCGACACCGTGCTCGAAAGCGATTCGATCGAGCTGATGCGGCGTCTCGCGGCGCGCGGCCACGGCGTGGGCTTTCAGACGCGGCTCGGCCTCGAAAACGATTTCGCCGAAGGTTCGCTCGTGCACGTCCCGCTGCGTTCGCCGCGTCCGCTCGTCTCGGAGCTGGGCGTCTACGCGCGCGCCGGCCGCACGATGACGCCGGCGCTCGACGCCTTCGTGCGTTTGCTCGCGGAAGCCATCGCCGAACGCGAACAGGACGAGCCGATCGTGTGAGCCCGGGGGAAGGCAACGGCCACCCGCCAGCCCCGGCGCGTGCACGTGCGAGCCGATGCCGAAACGGCATCACCATGGACACTTTTCTCTGCTTTTTTGAGCACGGCGGCACGGC
Organism: Paraburkholderia tropica; assembly: GCF_900109265.1. GTDB lineage: Bacteria > Pseudomonadota > Gammaproteobacteria > Burkholderiales > Burkholderiaceae > Paraburkholderia > Paraburkholderia tropica. Next base: position 14,639 of record NZ_FNZM01000025.1, on the reverse strand, counting down.
TAGACTTGCCTGAAATCCTTTTGCAAGGAATCCGCATGTCAGTCTGCCCGCCCGCCGAGGCGCCGTTCGCCGCGCGCATCGTACCCACGGCCACGCTGCCGGTCATCGATATCGGCGGTCTCTTATCGGCGCAGGCCGACGATCGCGCACAGGTCGGCGCGGCGCTGCACGCCGCCTGCGCTGACAAAGGCTTCTTCTACATCGCGAACCACGGTGTGCCCGTCGCGCTCGTCGACGCCGCGCGCCGCGAAGCCGAAGACTTCTTTGCGCTCGACGAGTCCGACAAGCGCCGTGTCGACAAGGCGCTTTCGCCCTGCAACCGGGGGTACGAGCCGTTGCGCGGCCAGGTGCTGGAGGCGGGCACGCCACCCGATCTCAAGGAAGGCTTCTACATCGGCAACGAACTCGCCGACGACCATCCGCACGTGCAGGCGCGCACATTCAATTGCGGCCCGAATCAGTGGCCCGGCCATTCGCCGACGTTTCGTCCCGCGATGCAGGCGTATTTCGACGCGCTGTATGCGCTGTCGAAACGTCTGACGCGCGGCCTCGCGCTGGCGCTCGGTCTCGCCGAGGACCACTTCGACGGATTCTGCGACGACGCGATGGCCACGCTGCGGCTGCTCCACTATCCGCCGCAACCGGCGGGCGCGCTGCCGGGGCAGAAGGGCTGCGGTGCGCACACCGACTTCGGCTGCCTCACGCTGCTCTGGCAGGACGAGCACGGCGGCCTGCAAGTCGAGGACGGCGACGCCTGGATTCACGTGCCGCCGCTGCCGGGGACCTTCGTCGTCAATCTCGGCGATCTGATCGCGCGCTGGACCAACGGCCGTTATCGCTCGACGCTGCATCGCGTCGTCAACGTCTCGGGGCGCGAGCGCTACTCGATGCCGTTCTTCTTCACCGGCCGTCCGGACTATCTCGTCACCTGCATCACGGCCGCGCCGGGCGAAGCCGCCGCGTGGCCGCCGATCACGGTCGGCGACCACTTGCAGGCCTGCTACCGGAGAACCTACGGATGACGCGCGCGGCGGGCATGCTGCTGATCCACGGGGCCTGGCAGGGCGCGTGGGCATGGGACGCGTGGCGCGCGCCGATGCGCGAGCGCGGCTGGCTCGCGCACGCGCTCGATCTGCCCGGCAATGGCTGCAACGGCGGCGACGGCGGCAATCTCGCGCGCACCGCCGCGCCGGGCGAGATCACGCTCGATACCTATGTCGGAGCCGTGCGCGCGCAGCTCGACCGTTTCGACGGCCCGTGCGTGATCGTCGCGCATAGCGGCGCGGGCGTGATCGCCTCGCAGGTGGCCGAAGCCGTGCCGGAGCGCGTCGCGGCGATCGTCTACGTCGCCGGGATGATGCTGCCGTCGGGCATGGGTTACGGCGAGCTTGTCGAAGCCGCGAGCGCCGAGGTCGAGAACGCGGGCGGCATCGCGCCTTACCTGGTCTGGAGCGACGACGGCCGCGTGTCGCGCGTGCCCGCCGCCGCGGCGCTGGAAATCTTTCTGCACGACTGCCCGCCCGACGCGGCGCGGCGAGCGGCCGGCCTGCTCACGGCGCAGGCCGAAGGCGGCCGCGCGCTCGTCGCGACGCTGAGCGCGGCGCGCTTTGGCCGCGTGCCGCGCGTCTACATCGAGGCGACGCTCGATCGCTCCGTGCTCTTGCCTTTGCAGCGCCGTATGCAGGCGCTGGTGCCCGGCGCGCGCGTGCGCACACTCGAATGCGGCCACGTTCCGCAACTCGCCCAGCCCGAAGCGCTTGCGCGGATCGTCTGCGAAACGCTCGCCGAACTCGGTATCACCCATGACGATCTGTCCGCCGCCGCACGCTCCGCTTCCTCACCTCGCGCCCTGAAGGGAACGCCCACATGACGACGCCCGCCTGTCTTAACGCCTGTCTCAACGATTTGCCGTCCGCTGTTATGTCCGCTTTTTCGTCCACTGCGTCTTCCGCTTTTCGGTCCGCTTCGCTCGTTGCGCTCGCCGCCGCCGCGCTCGCGGGCCCGCTCGACGTCTGCGCCGCGCAAAACGCACCCGCCACGCAAGCCGCTTCCGGCGCGCCGCTCGACGTGTCGATCGTCTATCTCGGCAATCCCGGCGATGCGGGCTGGACCTACGCGCACGAACGCGGCATCAGCGCCGCACAGAAGGTGCTCGGCGGCGAGATGCAGCTCAAGCGGATCGAAAACGTCCCTGAAAACGCCGATGCCGAACGCGTGTTCCGCGACCGCGCGGCGAAGGGCGACAAGGTTGTGATCGGCACTTCGTTTGGCTACATGGACGCGATGATGAAAGTCGCGCGCGACTATCCCGACACGGTGTTCCTGCATTGCTCGGGCTACAAGAGCGCGCGCAATCTCGGCAACTTCAACGGCAAGGTCTACGAATCCGCCTACCTGGCCGGCGTGCTCGCGGGCTATACGTCGAAGACGCATGTGCTGGGCTTCGTCGGTTCGGTGCCGATTCCCGAAGTCATCCGCAATATCGACGCGTTCGCGCTCGGCGCGCGTTCGGTCGCGCCGCAGACCGTCGTGAAGGTCGTGTGGATCAGCAGCTGGTTCGATCCGGGCAAGGAGCGCCAGGCCGCTGAAACGCTGATCGGCATGAACGCCGACGTGCTGATGCAGAACACCGATTCGACCGCGACGATGAGCGTGGCCGAAGCGCACCATGTCCACGCGTTCGGTTGGGACTCGGATATGAGCCAATGGGGACCGCACGCGCATCTGGGCTCGGTCGCTTACGACTGGAGCAGGTATTACGTCAAGGCGATCGAGGCGGTGCGCCAGGGCACGTGGACGAATCAGCCCGTGTACTGGGGCGTGAAGGAAGGTATCACCGATCTCGTGCACGTCAACGCGCAGGCCGTGCCGCCCGAGGCGCTGAGCAAGCTGGCGGAGCGCCGCGCCGCGCTCGTCGCGGGCACGCTCGATCCGTTCGCCGGGCCGATCAAGGATCAGAGGGGCCAGACGCGCGTGGCGGCGGGCACGGCGCTGTCGGCGGCGGACGCCAACCGGCTCGACTGGTTCGTCGACGGCGTGCAGGGCAGCCTCGCGCAGTGATCGCGCGCACCACGAAAAAAGAACTGGGAGACGGGCAGATGGATACGTCAAACGACGCAGCGCGCGACGCGCTGATCTGGAACGACTGGCATCCCGTGGCCGCGCTCGACGGCCTGCGCGCGGGCCGCACGCAGCTGCTGGGCGTTGCGTTGTATGTCGAGCCTGGCGACGGTTCGCCGAATGCGCCGCGCGTGACGCGGCTCGACCTCGGCACGCCGTGTCACGCGCGGGCGCGGCATGGCGTGGTGTGGGCGTGCCTCGGCGAGCCGCGCGCGGACATCGTCGCGATTCCCGAGACCGCCGAGCCGGACCGCCGTCTGCTGCACGCCGGTGCGTTTCGCGTGCATGTGAGCGGTCTGCGCGCGGTCGAGAATTTTCTCGACATGGGTCATTTCCCGTTCGTGCATACGGGCTATCTGGGCGTCGAGCCTTACACCGAGGTCGCGCCGTATCGCATCGAACACGACGAGGCGAACGACGAACTGTACGCACGCGATTGCCGTTTCTATCAGCCGCGCGCGGCGATGACCGCCGATGCGGCGCTCGACGTGCAATACGTTTATCGCGTGGCGCGGCCGTATATCGCCGTGCTGTACAAGACCTGTCCGCCGCAGCCCGCGCGCTTCGACGTCATCGCGCTGTTCGTGCAGCCGCTCGACGACGAGTGGTGCGTGGCGCACACGGTCATGAGCTATCTCGACGATGCGAGCCCAGACGAAGCCTTGCGCGGCTTTCAGCAAACCATTTTCGCGCAGGACATCAAGATTCTCGTCAACCAGGTGCCCAGGCGTCTGCCGCTGACGGCGGGCAGCGAACATCCGGTGCTGGCCGACGCGATGTCGGTGGCGTATCGGCGCTGGCTGCGCGCTCGCGGCGTGACGTATGGGACAACCGACGGCGCGGTGGCTGGCACAACGGCGTCGCCGTCACAAGGAGCGCAGCATGGATGAGCGCAGGCAGGAGCCGGCGCGCTGGTACGCGCTGTGCACGGCGGGCGCGCTGGACAAGGGCGCGATTCATCGCACCGAACTGCACGGCGAAGGCCTCGTTGTCTGGCGTGCCGACGACGGGCGCGTCAATGTGTGGGAGGACCGCTGCCCGCATCGCGGCGTGCGGCTTTCGCTCGGTCATCATCGCGGCGATACGCTGCAATGCCAGTATCACGGCTGGCGCTTCGCGAGCGGCGAGGGCGCGTGCCGCGCGGTGCCCGCGCATCCGCACGCGAGCGCGCCGCCGATCCACGCGACGACGTGGCCCGCGATCGAGCGCTACGGTTTCGTGTGGACGTACGCACGCGCGGAAGGCGCGGCGCCGACGGCGTTTCCGGCCATCGACGCGCTCGCCGCCGCCCGGCCGCCTGACTGCGTGCCCTTGCGCACCACGACGATGGACGCCGATCTCGCGAGCGTGAAGCGTGCCTTGTCGGCCTATGTGCTGCCGCAGGCCGATGCCGCGGAGTGCGCCGCCTTCGAATGCGAATCCGGCACGCTCACGGTCGAGTCGCTCGACGGCGCGGCGTGCCCGGCGATCTTCGTGCTGCAACCCGCGCAGAAGGGCAAGACGCGCGTGCACGGCGTCGTGCCGGGCGACTTCGACGCGGCGCAGCGGCTCGCGCTCCAGCGCGCGCATCAGGCTCGACTCAATGCCGTGCGTGATGCGCTCGAAGCGGTGAGCGAAGAGCAGCCCGATGCGTTAACCGGTTCGCTCGCCGAAGCGCCCGCGCAAAACCGCACGCCGCGCGCGCAGCTATCGCCCGTCGCCGTCACGATGCCGCTCGTGCGCATGGACGCCGCCCCGAGCGCGATGTCCCCGGCCATCGACGCATCGAACCAGGCATCGAGCGACCAGGACGGTCCGTTCATCGTGCATCTCGCGCGCAGCGGCGGCAGCGTCGACGTGCCCGCGAATACGAGCCTGCTCGACGCGCTGCGCGCGCACGGCGTCGAGGTGCCGACGTCGTGCGAGCAGGGCGTCTGCGGCACCTGCCTGACGCCCGTGCTCGACGGCGAGCCGCTGCATCGCGACGTGTGGCTCGACGCGCGCGAACGCGCCGCCGGCGACTGCATGCTCGTGTGCGTATCGCGCGCACGCACGCCTACCTTGACGCTCGACCTGTGAGGCCGCCGATGCTCAAACTCCACGACGACGAACTCTGCGGCGACAGCTACAAGGCGCGTCTGCTGCTGGGCTTGCTCGGCCTGAACGCGGAGCGCATCCGCGTCGAGCGCTATCCGTCGCGCCAGCAGGATGCGCCCGCGTTTCGCGAGCTGAGCCCGCTGGGCGCGTTGCCGGTGTTGCAGGACGGCGGCACCACGCTCGCCGACGCCCACGCGATCCTCGTCTGGCTGGCGCAGCGGTACGACGCAAGCCGCACGTGGCTGCCCGAACACGACGCGCAAACGCACGCGGCGATCCAGCGCTGGCTCGGCGTGGCGACGCGGCTTTCGCACATCGTGTTTACGCGCCGCGAGCAGGTGCTCCACGACGTAGGCGCGCCGGTGCCTCGCGCGGATCGCGACGCGCGGCCCTTGCTGCGCCTGCTCGACGAAACCTGCTGGTTCAACGAGGCGATGGACACGCCGTTCCTCTGTTCGACCCGCACGCCGACGATTGCCGATATCGCGTGCTTCGCGCCCGTCGTGCTGCTTGACGAAGCGCAGATCGAGACGATCGACTATCCGTCGCTTGCAACATGGTGTACGCGCATCAAGCGCCTCGATGGCTTCGTGACGATGGCGGGCGTTTATGCGGCCCACTGAAACCGTCGGTGGTTTGGCGGGCGCGAGGGCATGCACGCACGCCTCTGGTGCTTAGATGCCCAGCCAGGGTGCCGCCAACGGCGACGCCGTGGCGCATGCAGCGCTTTGCGCCACGTCATTGCAGGGATGCGGCGTTTCGTGCGTAGCTGGCACGAAGCTCGCTTGAAACACCGCACAGAGTAGAAGCGGCTAGCGACCGGCACGGCCTTCGAGGCAGCCGGCACCGTGGGGCATTGCTCTTGGGGCGCATCGTGCGCCCACGCCGATCATCGATCGGCGTTTGACCGGAATCGTCGGATTCCGCCAACAAGGAGCGAGCGATGCAGCGGCCCCAGACGATTCATCACCACGACGTTGCCGAACCGGCGCACACACGCGCCGCGGATCGGCTTCGCGCCTTCATTTCCCACAGCACCCGGAGTTTCCCCATGAGCAACCTGCTTTGCGTTGCGCGCTGGCTTCGGCTCGCGCGTTTCCTCGGTGTTTTTGCGTCGACGGCTTTGGCGTCGGTTTTCATGACGGCCTGGCCCACCGCCGCCCGCGCCGACGATCACGTCACGCTCCTCACGAGCTGGTATGCGCAGGCGGAGCACGGCGGCTTCTATCAGGCCGTCGCGACCGGCATCTACAAGAAGTACGGGCTCGACGTGACGATCCGCATGGGCGGCCCGCAGGTCAACGGGCTGCAACTGCTGGCGGGCGGCCAGGCCGACTTCATTCTCGGCTACGACTTCCAGGTGCTGTCGGCCGTGGAGGCGAAGATTCCCGTCACGACCGTGGCCGCGTCGTTCCAGTTCGATCCGCAGGGCATGCTCACGCACGACGACGTAAAAACGCTCGCCGATCTCAAGGGCAAGACGATCCTCGTGGCGGGTTCGGGCCGCACGAGCTGGTGGCCGTGGCTCAAGGCGAAGTACGGCTACAGCGACGCGCAGGCGCGCCCCTATACGTTCAACCTGCAACCGTTCTACGCGGATCGCGACGTGGCCATGCAGGCCTATCCCACCTCGGAGACCTTTCAGGCCGACGCGGCGCACGTGAAAACCCACTTCTTCCTGTTCGCCGACGCGGGCTATCCGCCGTACAACACCACGATCGTGACGATGCGCGACACGCTCAAGCACAAGCCCGAGATGGTCGCGCGCTTCGTGAAGGCGTCGATGGAAGGCTGGAAGAGCTATCTCAGCGATCCCGCGCCGGGCAACGCGCTCATCAAGAAGGACAACCCGCAGATGAGCGACGCCCAGCTCGCCTACGGCGTGGCGCAGATGAAGAAGCTGCGGCTCGTTACCGGCGGCGACGCCGCGACGCTCGGCATCGGCGCCATGACGGACGCGCGCTGGAAACGCACCTACGACTACATGGTCGAAGCGGGCCTGCTGAAGTCCGATACGGATTACCGCAACGCCTACACGCTCCAGTTCGTCGACACCCTCAAGGTCATGCCCTGAACCTCGCGCGCGCGATAAGGCAATCACGAGGACAACAAGAGGATCACATCATGCTCGTCACGCAACAGAAAGTGCTGCGCCGCTTCTGGTACGCCATCATGCCGCTGTCGCAACTCGACGCGGGCCCGCAACCGTTCACGCTGCTCGGCGAACCGATCGTGCTCTGGAAGGGCGCCGACGGGCAGCCGCACGCGCTGCGCGACCGCTGCTGCCATCGCACGGCGAAACTCTCGAAAGGCTTCGTCGACGACGACGGCAACATCGCCTGCGGTTATCACGGCTGGACCTACGATTGCAGCGGCCGCTGCGTGAAGATTCCGCAGAACGACGGCGCCGCCATTCCGTCGCGCGCCGTGGTGCCCGCGTATCGCTGCGAGGCGCGCTACGGCTATGCGTGGGTCGCGCTCGACGAACCGTTGCAGCCGATTCCCGACTTTCCCGAGGAAACCGCGGGCGGCTATCGGCGCATCCTGCAGTTCTACGAGCGCTGGCAAACGAGCCCGTTGCGCATGATGGAGAACTCCTTCGACAACTCGCATTTCAGCTTCGTGCACAAGGCCAACTTCGGCTTGTTCAGCAGCCCGAAACCGTCGAAATACGCATTCCGGCCCAACGATTGGGGCTTCGAAGCCGAAACGCACGTGCCCGTGCGCAATCCGGCCGCCAGCCATCGCATCACCGGCACGACCGAGGAGATCACCGAACGCCATCTGCTGAACCGCTGGTTCATGCCGTTCGCGCGGCGTTTTGGTTGCGTGTATCCGGCGAGCGGCGTGCATCACATTATCTACAACTGCGCGACGCCGATCGACGACCGCACGATCATGCTGTCGCAATGGCTCTATCGCAACGACACCGAGGACGCGTGCTCGACGCAGGAGCTGATCGACTGGGACCGCCCGATCACGGATGAAGACCGCGACATTCTCGAAGCAACGGACTACGACGCCTGCATCGACGTGCGTCGCCAGCAGGAGTGCCACATGGAATCGGATCAGCCAGGCCTGCTGATGCGCCGCATGCTGCTCAAGCTGCTCGAAACGCATGGCGAGCGCGAAGTGTTCCGTATCGAAACGGAGGTCTGATCATGTCGATTCCTTTGCTTGCAGTGCAGCGCGTGGACAAGTGCTATCCGAACGGCACCGTCGCGCTCGACGACGTGAGGCTCGACATCGAGCCGGGCGAGTTCGTCTCGCTGCTGGGGCCGTCGGGTTGCGGCAAGAGCACCTTGCTCAAGATGTTCGCGGGCATCGAAACGCCCACGCACGGCCATCTGCGCTGGTGGGGCGGCCCGTTCGCGACGGTGGGCGCACCGGGGCGGCGGCTCTCGTTCGTGTTTCAGGAGGCGACCTTGATGCCGTGGGCGACGGTCGCCGAGAACGTGCGGCTGCCGCTCGATCTCGCGGGCGTGCCGCGCCGCGAGGCGCAGGCGCGCGCATGCGAGGCGCTCGAAGGCGTGGGGCTCGGCAAGTTCTGCGCCGCGCGGCCGCGCGAGTTGTCGGGCGGAATGCAGATGCGCGCGTCGCTGGCCCGCGCGCTCGTCACGGAGCCCGATCTGCTGCTGCTCGACGAACCGTTCGGCGCGCTCGACGAATTCACCCGCAACCGGCTCGACAGCGATCTGCGCGCGCTCTGGCTGCGCCGCGCGATGACGGTCGTGTTCGTCACGCACAGCATCCAGGAAGCGGTATTTCTGTCGAGCCGCGTGGTGGTCATGCAGGCGCGGCCGGGCCGCGTGATCGCCGATGTGCCGATCGACGGGCCCGCCGCGCGCGACGACGACTGGCGAATCAGCACGCCGTTTATCGAACATACGTGCGCGCTTTCGAAACGCATTGCCGACGCGCACGCCGCGTCGCAGATCGACGAGGACAGCGAGGTGCAATCATGAGCGGACAAACCGTGCAGCCGCTGCGCATCGCGCGCGCGGCCGGTGAAACCGCCGGGGCAGCCACGACCGCCGCGCGCGAGCGCGTGCCGCTGCTGCGCCGCCCCGGCGTGGCGCGCGCGCTGGCGCCCTGGTGCGTGGGCTTTCTGATGCTCGGTATCTGGCAGGCGTGGTGTACGCTCGGCGCGGTGCCGGCGTATCTCGTGCCGTCGCCGGCCGCGATCGTGCAGCAACTGGTGCAGGACTGGCCGATGCTGTTCGCGAGCCTGCTCGCGACGCTCAAGATCACGCTGCTCGCTTTCGCCGTGGCGACGGTGCTGGGCGTGGCGATCGCGTTGCTGTTCGTGCAGAGTCCGCTGATCGAGGCGAGCCTGTTTCCCTATGCGATCCTGTTGCAGGTCACGCCGGTCGTGGCGATTGCGCCGCTGATCATCATCTGGGTCAAGAACACGACGGCGGCGCTGGTCGTCTGCGCGATGCTGGTCGCACTCTTTCCGGTCATCTCCAACACGGCGCTCGGACTGCGCAGCGTGAACCCGGGGCTCGTCAATCTGTTCCGGATTCATCGCGCGACACGCTGGCAGACGCTCGTGCGCCTGCGCATTCCGAGCGCGCTGCCGTATTTCTTCGGCGGGCTGCGCATTTCCAGCGGGCTTTCGCTGATCGGCGCCGTGGTGGCCGAGTTCGTCGCGGGCACGGGCGGCAGCGGGGCGGGGCTTGCGTATCAGATCCTGCAAGCGGGCTTTCAGCTCAACATTCCGCGTCTGTTCGCCGCGCTGCTGCTGATCACCGTGACGGGCGTGCTGCTGTTCGGCATGACCGTGTGGCTGTCGCGGGTTTGCCTGCGCGGCTGGCACGAGAGCGAACTGTAGAGCGAGCGGTCGATGGCCGGACAATCAACGCAAAGGCATTTTCATGAGGCGTCACCGATGACATCCACGATTTCCACCACGCTGATCCGCCATGCCGCCGCGATCATGACGGGCGGCGACCCGCGCGCGGGCGACGCGACGCGGCTCGCCGGTCCCGACATCCGCTTGCGCGGCGACAGCATCGAAGCGATTGGCGCGCTCGCGCCGCTGCCGGGCGAGCGCGTGATCGACGCAACCGACTGCGTGATCTACCCGGCGTGGGTGAACACCCACCACCATCTGTTCCAGTCGCTGCTCAAGGGCGACCGCGCGGGGCTCGACGCGAGCCTCACGCCCTGGCTCGCGGCCACGCCGTACCGGTTTCGTGCGGGCTTCGACGAAGCGCGATTCCGGCTGGCGGCGCGCATCGGCCTGATCGAGCTGGCGCGCTCGGGTTGCGCGACGGTCGCGGATCACAATTACCTGTACTACCCGCAGATGCCGTTCGACAGCTCGGCGATTCTCTTCGACGAGGCCGAGCGGCTGGGTCTGCGTTTCGTGCTGCTGCGCGGCGGCGCGACGCGCACGCGCCAGCTCGAGGCCGAATTGCCGACGGCCTTGCGTCCCGAGTCTTTCGACGACTATCTCGCCGATATCGAGCGGCTGGCCGCGCGCTATCACGATCCGTCGCCGCGCGCGTCGCGCCGCGTCGTCATGGCGCCGACCACGGTGCTCTATTCGATTTCGCCGCAGCAGATGCGCGAGAGCGCGGCGTTCGCGCGGCGGCTCGGCCTGCGCCTGCACAGCCATCTGTCGGAGACGGTTTCGTATCAGGACAGCGCGCGGACGATGCACGGCTGCTCGCCCGTGGCGTTCTGCGGCGAATACGACTGGCTTGGCGACGACGTCTGGTTCGCCCATCTCGTCAAGCTCGACGCGGACGAGATCGCCATGCTCGGCCAGACGCGCACGGGCGTGGCGCACTGTCCGCAAAGCAACGGGCGGCTTGGCAGCGGCATCTGCGCGCTGACCGAACTGGCGGAGGCGGGCGCGCCTGTCTCGATCGGCGTGGACGGCGCGGCATCCAACGAGGCCGCCGACATGATTTCGGAGGTACATATGACGTGGCTCGCGCAGCGCGCCCGCGTGGGCATGGCGGCGCGTCCCGAGTATGCGGGCGGCAGCTTCGAGGGCGGGGCGCACGCGGCGAGTGTGGAAGACGTGATTCACTGGGGCACGGCGGGGGGCGCGCACGTGCTCGGCCTGACGGATCTCGGCTGCATCGCGCCCGGCGCGCCCGCCGATCTCGCGATCTACCGGCTCGACGATCCGCGCTATTTTGGCTTGCACGATCCGGCCATCGGCCCGGTGGCGAGCGGCGGGCGGCCCGCGTTGAAGGCGTTGTTCGCGGCAGGCCAGACCGTGGTGGTCGACGACACCATTCCAGGGCTCGACATGGTCGAACTCGGGCGCGAAGCGCGAAATGCCGTGCGCGCGCTCATGGCGCAGGCGCAGGCGTGAGTGGACTTGCCGGGCGGCGTGCGTGCGTCGACTTCTACGCAGCGATAGTTAGCGAAACGTCGTCGATATGTGCAGGAAACAAGCGCCGGAAGTCATGTGAAGCAAGGTTTTCAGCGCCTTGCCGTCCCGCCTCATGGCGGCGGACTAGCGACAATTGACTCAGCGATACCTCGCCGCTCCGCAGAGCACCTCCGGTGTAATCCCGATGGCGCCCGGCAGGGCTCGGCAAGCCGACGCGTGAGCACGGGAAGGCCCACATTGGGCCGCGTTCCGTATCGTCCACACAGCAGCCGACCCGTCGCACGACCGTGTTGAAGAGTATTGAAATAACGTCGCTATGCCGAAGCTTTCCGCATCGGCAGGCGCTCCTCAAATGCGTTCGAAGCGGTGTCAATAATTTCCCGGTAGTGCTTTTTGACGTGCTTATCCCGTGCGCCAGGATGGAATGTCCTGAAACACTCGATGCCATTCGACCGGAAGTGCCAAAGAGCTTTTGGCTCGACCTTCACAGTCTGGCGTTCGGGAAGCACAGCTTTCAAGGCGCGATCGTACGTGTGGCCGCTACCGAAAATGATGAGATCCGGTTTAAGCAATTCGATTTCGAACTTGACGGTTGCTACCGAAAAATCAAACAAATGTGCGGAATGACCGATCGAGGTTCTGGAATAGGCGCGTTTCGGACGGTGCCAGTCCATTTTCATTAGGTTGTTCCAGCAAACAGCGGCTCGGTCGCCTCTCGCGAACGCGTCGGCGAATCGCTGCCATTGCCGCAATAACTCACTATTACCGGTGCCACGGGCATGTTGATCCTCGTAGCGAGCCCTCGCGATGTCGATCATGTCCGGGCGCTCGTAAAAGGCTCCGAGCTTGCCACACCACCCGTTAGTTTCCTTCCCGATGAACATGACCCGGACGGGCGCATCGAGGTAAGCCTGAGATACGCTCAGGAGAAACGGCGCCGACAGCTCGTGAAAATATTGAATCAAGCCGGACTTGGCCGCGGCAAGCGCTCTTGCATAATAAGTATCCAAGACCGCTTGAACATCGTCTTTAAGCATGGTTCCACCGGATGGTATGCGTTGGCGGCAGCGCTGCCCTTCGCTTTCGGCTTTAGATTTGGCGGAAATTGTCGCATAAGTGGATCAGATGTCGGCGGAACGCACGGGCGTGTCTATGACTCTCCGCGTGGGTCTCTTCTGGGAGGGCTGTGTCAGCCCGCTCTTCAAATTCACCGTCGGAAATCGGGCAGTCGGCAGTGTGTACTGCCGACCCGAAGCAATTCGCCTCTCCAGGGAATTGTGGTCATGCGAGTGTCGGCAATTCAGGCGGCGTAGTCGAATGTCCCTTGTCGGCCGGCGCGCGGAAGCTGAGAGTGCTGCTGCCATCGCGGCTCTGTCAATCGTTGAGTTTCTGTAGCTGACCCGTTTTGGACATTTAGAGACGCCGCAGTCAGTGGGCGCTTTGCGGCCCATATTGTCGTTTGTGTCGTTTTGCAACCTGACAGGCCTCGTTGTCGAATTCGCACGGTGACGCGAACGACACGGAAACGACCGTCAATAACACCCACGTCACCGGCTCGAACAGCGTGTCGATCGTGAGCGGCGGCGATACGAACATTATCGGTTCGAACGTGAATGGCGGCGCGGTGTCGGCGGTGGCAATCTCGATATTGAAAGCGTCCAGGATACGGCTTCGAGCGCCGCGCATCAGAGCAGTTCTGGTTTCAGTGTCTCTGGCAGCCAGCGCAGTGCAAGTGTGAGCGTTACGGCGCAAAACGGACACGCCGATTCGAACTATGGGCAGGTCAACGAGCAGGCAGGCATTCAAGCGGGCAGCGGCGGTTTCAATATCGCAGTTGCCGGCAACACGAACCTGACGGGCGCCTATATTGCGAGCGATGCCGGCGAGTCAGAAAATGCGTTCACGACGGGCACGCTCACATTCAGCAATATCGACAATTCGTCCCACTACAGCGCTGCCAGCAACGGGATTTCGGCAGGCTTCGGTACAAGCAGCACGGCTGGGGGCAGTACGGGCAAAGCGACAGGGCCTGCTTCGGTGGCGGGTGTCCCTGGGGTGTCCCCCATGATTTCGCAGGACGAGAGCGGCGACGATAGCGCGACGACGCGCAGTGCGATCAGCGCAGGCGCGATCAGCATCACGAACCAGGCTGCGCAGACGCAGGATGTATCGACCCTGAGTCGCGACACGACGAATACCAGCGGCAACGTGTCTAAAACGCCTGATGTGAATGCGATGCTGTCCGATCAGGGCGACCTCATGCAGGCCGCGCAGGTGGCTGGTCAGGTTGTCGCCCAGGGAATTGGCACCTATGCGGACGCGAGACGCGACGAACTGATCGCCGAGGGCAAGGCTGCCTTAGCAAGTGGCGACCTCGCAACAGCTGCAGCGGACGCAGCGGCGGCGAAACAATGGCTGGAAGGGGGAAGCTCCCGCGCGGAATTGCAGATTATCGGCGGCGCGCTGATTGGCGGGCTCGGTGGCGGTAGCGGCTTTACGGCGGCTGGTGGAGCAGCGGGGGCGGGGCTCTCGTCATTCCTCGCTGACCAGATCAAGGCTGCAGGTAAAGGTGTTGCGGATACGACAGATTCGCAGTTACTGGGCAACCTCGCCGGTAACGTGCTGGCCGGTGTAGGCGGCGCGCTTGTCGGAGGGGCGGCCGGCGCGGCAACGGGATCGAGCGTCAATCTCTATAACGAGAACAACGACAAGGGCGACGAGGCCGCAAAGACGGAACTGGACGCGCTCGGTCAGCAGATTGTGTCCGCATATAACGCTGTCCAACAAGCAAGGCAGAAGGTCAGTAATGCCATCAGCTCGACGGTCAGCGGAGTAATAGGTCAGGTGCAGGCGCATAACGGGCAGAATCCACCCGCTGACGCCAATCCGCTTGTGCAGGCGAACGACGGAGGCAATACTCCTTCTGGCTCGGCGGGCGCGGTTGTTACGCCATCGGTCATCGTCTGCACACCGAATGGCGGCTGCACAGTAACTGGAGTTGCCCCTGTAATCCCGGACACAGCTTCACACTAAGGTTGCTGATTCCGTCGTGCGCCGAAACGCTCGTGGTGAGCGGTACTTCAACGCG
>NZ_FNZM01000045.1 GCF_900109265.1 Paraburkholderia tropica | reverse complement strand
CACGTCGTAAAGCGCCTCTTCCATCGCTGGGTCCGAAAGCCCAAACCACTGCTGCATGAAGTGGATCTGCAGCATCGTCGCAACCGGAAACGGCGGCCTTCCGGTCTTACCCTTCGGATAGTGCGGTTCGATCAACGCAATCAACCTCGACCATGGCACCACGCGCATCATCTCATCGAGAAATTCCCGCTTGCGCGTGCGTTTCGTCGAAAGATCCAGACCAAGACCGAGTTGTGTCATCGACGAACTCCTTGAACTTGTCTATCTTCCAGGATAGGCAAACCAGTCTTCAATGCCAGGACTTTTGCAGACCTTCCCTAACACCCTGACAGTATTTTACAGCTTCACCCAGCCGCCCATCGCATCCCGGTCATCGCGCGAAAAACACCCCGCTCGTACAGTGAGCGCCATCTGGGTTGTCCGCGATGCCCGCTACTGCTCGAAGATTCGGGCTTCGCCCCTGCCGGGGCTACTCGCGGCCAGCCAAAACATCTGGCAGCCCCGGCTTCAGCATTCCACCGGGGATCACTCCCAGACCAGTTGCGAGCCAATTCTGATAGGTTAAAGCTGCGGTACTGAAACCTGCACAGAAGTATGCAATCTTTGAGCAAGTGAGATTACCACTGGCGAGGTTTAATGGCCGACTCGGACGTTGTCAAATCGACGCCTGGATTTCACGGTACTCGGCAGCGCATAACCACTGCCTGATTCTGGCACGGCAGACGACTCGTCCGGAATTGAGCGGCTGCACAAGATCCATCATCGCAAAGGATTCGAGATGACGCAGCTCGTACATCATCCGGCGTACCTCTTCGTCATGTTGATCGTGTTGCTCTCTATGGCGGCCGCGCTCGGGGCAATTGGTCTGAAACGTGCCATTCCGCTTTCGGATGACGCGCGCGACAACTACACCGTAGTGCAGGGCGCGACGCTCACGCTGCTCGCGCTTCTGATTGGATTTACGCTCTCGATGGCGGTGAGCCGATACGATCAGCGCAAGAACTTTGAGGAAGATGAAGCGAACGCCATCGGCACCCAGTACCTGCGCGTAGAACTGCTTGGAGAATCACGAGCCACGACGATAAAGGCGCTTCTGCGTGACTATGTGCAACTGCGCATCGAATACTACAAGACGCGCGACCCACGCGAACTTGAAATCATCAATGCGAAGACCGCTGAACTACAGGGTCAGTTGTGGACTGGCGTACGCGAACCGGCGATCGCGCAACCCACTCCGATCGCGGCGCTCACCGTAAGCGGCATGAATGATGTAATCAACACACAGGGCTATACGCAGGCGGCGTGGATGAACCGCATTCCGGTTTCGGCATGGACGCTCATGATTGCGATCGCGTTTTTCAGCAACCTGATGCAGGGGTATGGCGCACGCGGCGCGACCGGGCGACGCGTATTGCTGTTCGTATTACCCATCACGGTCTCGCTCTCTCTTTCACTTATTGCGGATATCGACAGTCCCCGAGGCGGGCTCATCCGCGTGGTTCCGCAGAACCTCATCAGTCTGCAGCAGTCGCTTCCGGCGAGCTGACAGCAAGTCCGGTGAACGATGCTCCGTGGCACCCAACAATGGGAAGCAGCCAATGGCTTCCTGACAAACGGAAAGGTTGCTCCGGGTCGTCAGCCGGCCGCCCCGCTTCGATGCCGCCTTGTCTCCCCCTCCAAGCACATCGAGCCGTGGCCGCTCATAAATGACTTTCCGCTACCCCCGAACTCGTCTGCGGTCGCAGATCGAGGCTTGGCTCGAAGCGCTGCGGCACACTCGCGGTCGCCTAACGGTCGCTGCCCGAGATGGGGAGTCAGCAGGTCGCTGATTAGAAGGGAAATTTATATCGGGCCGAAACGCAAAGCCTCACCAGGCCTAGCGTGGGCTAACCGGAAAATTGCGCCGAAATCAAAGGGATACCAATGACGGCGTCAACAATCTCGTCGCCGATGTCTCCGGCGAGGAGAAGCTGCATTTATGTTAAATAGTATGTCGTCCTAACTACGGCGACGGTCTATGCGAGGCGCCTCGCACGCGAGCGGGACTTTGCATTGGTCACCATGTTCAAGACCTTGCAGTCGGGACACCACCGTCCCTTGTTGCGAACATTGTCGAAATTGGCGTTCCAGACGTGGCCCCGGTGGCACCGCCAGGTCAAATGCGTCCGAGCGTTGACGTACGACTGCGATAGACACGCGCCTCCTCGCTCACGCGCCACCGCCTGGGCCTCCTCTATCGAGCAGCGCTGGCTATCAACGGCGCATCGCTTACACCATCGGCCTGCCAGAACCGCGCTCCCCTTGCCAGACCATTCGTGTCCCTTTGCACAACGAAATCGGTACGTTCGCGCGGTACCGATGAATGTCTCGTCGAGGCACACTCCGCCGAGCGCCTCGGCATGTGACTTGAGCCGCGCGAGCCCGTCGCTTAGAAGGAGGGACTTGCCCGCGTGGGCTTCCGCACAAGTCGGGCACCATGCGCCCCTGAACACCGACTGCGCCGAGGTTACCCAGCGATGCCCGTGTGCGCACAAAAACCGATGCCTGCCGTGATAGCCAGCGTATCGCTTCGAAACGCAACTTCCCTCGCGGGCGTGAGCGGCTTGTTGCAGTCGCGCGAGCCCGTCTGCGGCTAGCAAGGCGTCGTGGTGGCAACGGCGGCACCAGCTCGACGTATAAAGAACCGTCCCCGCGAGTGCCGTCCACGAATGGCCGCGTGCGCATTTGAACCGGTGGCGCACAGCGGTCCCGAGAAACCGCGGAGACAAGCACATACCGCCGCGGGCTTTTGCGGCCGCCTGGAGCCGCTCCAGGCCGTCCGCGAGCAGTTTCCTCGGACGTGGGCACTTCGGGCACCAGGCACCGCGTTGTAAGACTGCTGAGCCAGACCTTTCAAAGATGTGCCCCGCGCCACACTCAAATCGATATGCGCGCACCATCCCCATATACGAGACAGAGAGACACTTCCCCCTTCGTTCTCGTGCGGTGGCGTTCAGCCGCTCAAGTCCGCCAGGAAGCAGATCGCCGGGTAGCGGCCCCGACTCGCGCTTGCACGCAGCGCAAGCTGCGCCCCGCAGCAGCACCTGTCCACCGCACGTCCATTCATGGCCCTGCGAGCAACGAAGCCGATACCTGTGGGCCGTCCCGCGCCACGGAGAGTCCAGCCATGTGAGACCCGCTCGTGCCGTCTCTGCGTGCCCGCGCGCTGTTATGTCTTCGGTCGCGCACTGCTGGCAACCTGGTACGCGCTGGCGGATGAGATTGCGCGGCGCTACCACGGTTGTGTGCCCGCGAGTACACGTGAACGGCTGTGCAGTCCACATGCCTTCCCACGCTTCGCCAGCAAACACCAGCGCGTGCCGCTGCATGGCTCGCGCAAGCGCCGAGCTGGGCACCCGTACGGGAAGCCGGCGTGACGGCGGAGGCACCGGTGGCGTGTGCTTCATCGCAGGTCTTCAGTTATAGCACCGGAACGGCGCCCGGAATGAGTTGACCGCGCGCCAGCTCTGCGCCATTCGCCTCCGATACGATCAC
Source organism: Paraburkholderia tropica (assembly GCF_900109265.1). Classification (GTDB taxonomy): domain Bacteria; phylum Pseudomonadota; class Gammaproteobacteria; order Burkholderiales; family Burkholderiaceae; genus Paraburkholderia; species Paraburkholderia tropica. The sequence goes on along the minus strand of NZ_FNZM01000045.1, from coordinate 14,453 downwards.
GACCTGTACGAAGCTATGCGCGGGGGCATACCGCACGAAAACGCTCTCAAGCACTCGCGCGAAAATGGCGATCGGCGTCCCGGCCATCCCTTGCTCGTCAACGGTTAGCCGCACACGCAGGCCCCGCGCCATCCGCGACTGAGGCTTCTCGACGATCCACTCCATCGCGGTTTCCCGTGACAGCCCGACTATCGCGTCGATTTGGTCCTCGTTTGTCTGACCACGGCTTGGGACATGGGCTGCAAGCAACGACTTCAGCGCCGGCAAGCCACTCTGATCGAGGCTGAACGGCCCAGCAGAAAGGTTCTGAATGACCGACCAGTACTGATTCTTTGGCGCCAAACGCGCGGTGGCATCGCTCGGCCGCCGCAGCAGGCTCACCCGAGCAACGACGCTTCGGTCAGCAAGGGTGAAGTCGCCATCTCGATGTCCCCACTGCATCGAGCCAGGCCCGACACCGTTGGTGCAAAGCAGCGTCGCATCAATCTGCTCGTCGCGCCGCGGCTCCGCTGTTTCTCCACGTGCCGTCACAAATTCAAGCTGGCACCCGCCACCTGCGACGACAGCCCCGTGGCCGCCTGGTCGTGAAGCAAGCCAATACAGCACCTCCCGCCGGTCCGTAGAACTCGAGAGTCCAACACTGTGGTCGAGCGAGTGGAAAGGCTTCACGCCGCGTGTGATCGCCGCGCCGTCGCCGTCCCGTGTTAGCCGTACGCTTTGCACAGCCCAGACCTCGGCGCCTTGTGGATTCACCGTTTGCGCGATTAACGGGAAAGCGGAAACCGTCGAGTCCTTCAGCGCGATCGGCTCGGCCGCACACGGGAACAGATTCACGACCGGCGTACATCGCAACCTGAAAGCCGACGCCGACACCGTCGCCAGTGCGATCGCTGGCGGCGAATCGGGGTGAAGACCGGAAACCGGCACGTGAATGGACAGCCGCCTGTTGACGCTGCGCCCCGCGAGAAGCTGGCCAAGTCGGAAATCAAGAAAGTGAAACTTTTCTGGATACGCGAAGTACTCAAGCAGAAGTCGGTACGAGGACGCGGCGCCCAGGTCGACAACTGCTTCGCGCTCGCCGAAACCAACCGGAGAAATTGGAACGGTATCGAGCGCAGTCCAGCGCCCGCTGGCATCAACTTCCACAAAGGCTTGTTTGCCGCGGTGAACGAGAGCATCGATCACCGCAGCAGCCGCGGATTCCTGCGCGTCAATAAAGACCCGGACGTCCCCGCGCCCGGCATTCGCGAAATCAACCGCACCGGACGGCACCGCGAAGCTGATTGAGAATACGCCGCTCGTCCCTTCGGGCAACCGGACGTTACTGGGCACGGCGGAAGGGATCTGGTACGCAGCGTCGTCGATGTACAGCGCCGACACCGTCGTGTCATAGACCGTCCTGAAACCGTACTCACCCGCGCGCGTCGTGAGGTGGGTGCCGCGTGGCATAACCGCCGGCGACGCAAGCCGCTCAACCGCAGTACTGGCTTCGAAACAGGCGATCGAGCACGACGGAAATGGTCGCAGGAATTCCGGATAAAGCACCTCGAGCAACGGAGCCGTGAAGTCAGGAATATCGTCTTCCAGACGTTCGCGCACGCGCGCATTGAGGAGCGCCGCAGACTGGATCATCCGCTCGACGTGCATATCCTCCGAGTGCTCACCCTGCATCGAGAGGCGCCCGGCCGCACGTGAATTACGTGCGGTGAATTCTGCCAGGCCACGCCGCAAAAACTGCAGTTCGCGTTCGTAACTCGATTTGAGATCTGACATCAACCGCCCCAATCTGAGTGGTTCGCTCTTGTATCGCTGCATCAGTGTCGCGACCGGAGTGATTCGCCCGGTCCGCGGACGCGCCGGGCACATACAGGCCTATCAGCCTAGGCCGGACGTCGACACCGACGAAATGAGCGTTGCGCCACATGAAATCTTGTGCCCGTCAAAAGCCACGGCCCGGCCGTCTACGAGGACCGACTGATCGCCCTCGATAATGACGCAATCATTGTGGCCAGACTGCGGACATGTGCACCGGTCGCCAACGCATGCGACCGCGCGGCCCATCACCGTCGAACCGTCGCGGCCGGTTACAACCTTGCCACCGTGGCTCGTCGAGTCACCTATGCGGATAACGCCACGCAACTCAGCCTCCCATGTTTTGCAGTCAGGCGAACCACACTAAACAAGACCGCATGGCATCCGCCCAACGCCACTCACCCACGCCGTGATTACCCAGCCTGCTGCCCCGCTGACCATGACCGCCACAACCACGACCCGTATTCCCGGCCTGATCGGCGACCATTTAGCTATAGCTACCACCGCCACGACGTATGCTGCTGCGACCAGGGCGAGCCAGCCGGGTGCGCTCTCTATGGACTGGATCGGAACGACAACGATCCAGAATAGCGCCCACAGCAGAGAGCGGCCAACTCCGCCATCACAATAGGCAACAGAGCTACCGATAAGCCCTGCCAAACCCATTGCAATCAGAACCACCCCCACGGTGACGATGGCGGCTAGACCGCCCCGACTACGGCCACCTACTTCTCCTGCGGGGCCATGCTGCTTCGTATTGTCGATCGATTCGTTCATCTGTAAAGAAAAGGGTTTTCGCCCCGCGTCCTGCGGTTCTGCTTGATTTGAGCGTCAGTCGGTGGCGTGACTCCCACGATTTCGGCCTGTCCGCCGGTGCGATCGACGACCGCACTGGATTTGCCGTCCTGATACCCGGCTATTAGAGCCAGCGCGATTTGCACTACGCCCGAGCTGACCCCAGTGTTGCCAATCCGGTATCCTACGTCAAACCCCTCCGCCACGCTGCCGGTCGAAGGCGCATCTGCCTCCGCGCCCAACGCTTGAGTCAACGGGATCACCCACTCTCGGTCACCCGTCGTGTCGAAGAAGATTCGCCGCGGGGCGGTCGCTTCGTGGCCTTGTGCCACAACACGCGACCATCCATCCCGGAGCGCGGTGACCTGATCTTTTTCTCGCAGCGCATGATCATGTTCGTCGGTCAGCCGCACACGCACGGGACGATCGATGTAGCCGAGGACTGGAGACTCGTCGAATTGCCTGACTTGCCAGTCTGTCCAACGAACTGGGGTCCACGCATTGGGCGCAAACTCGCCGGGCCCCTTGTTCTCGGTATGCTTCAAAAGCTCGGGGACCCGCGAGCGCCACCACGCCGCGCTCATCGTGTGAGGTGAGACCCCTTCCTGGCCACGAGCCGTCAATTCGGCCTCGTGATGCGCGTCGAATGCTTCTCTTTCGTCCCAATAGAAATTCCAGAGCTTCACCAGGTCGTATTGAGTCTCCCTTGTGTCTACACCTTCCGGCTTCGTGACAATTGATGGCCTGAGCCTGTCGATTGCGTGCGGCCGCGAGACCAGCAACGCCACGTTGCTGTCAAAAACAGCAGGCACTGCCGCACCATCTGGTATCAGACCCGACCCTGGCTTCTCCAGCAGTTTCCGCGTGACCATGCCGTCTGTGCAGAAGATCAGCGCGAATGGGGCGTCTGGGTTGGCGTCGAAGAACTTAAACACGTCTGCAAGCGACGGGCCGGAACCGTTAACCGCCTTTTCGATAACGAACAGGTTGAACGGCAGGCTACCCTCCTGTCGGGCGTAATTCACCGAGAACGCCGCGCCCATCAGGTTCTCGGGATGTTGGGGCGGCCCATATACAAAAACCGGCAGTGGCGTGTACTCCACCGCCTCTCCCGCGCCAAGCTTAAGAGCGAGCCCGCGGGCCAGCTTAGACATCGCCGACCTGTCTGTCCACGTGGAGGGATAGGCTGAAGGCGAGCGCGAAAGGAAAGACTCGTGCGTGGCGTTCTTTTTTTCGATGTGACTCCAGATTTCCGTCTGCGCCCACTGATCAATCGTAATACCAACCCCATGCACTTCCAGTTTATCCAGGGGAGTATTCGGCGAAGAGTCGGCGCCCAAACCCGCACGCCCGTTCTGCGTCGCAGCGGTAGAATCCGCGGCCGCCGCTTTTTGCCCACCAAAAGGCCAAACCATAAGCGCCACCATCAAAAAGAAAAACAACAAAACAGATCGGCAGTCGAACGCACGTCCACCACATGTGGCAAGCGGCATCATCGCGCGAGGCCGCTGAAATCCATATTAAACGGGGGAGTCACCGGCTTTTCGGGATTCTCATTCTGGTCCATCGTCTGGCTAACTACGAGCGATGGAATGCCCGAAGATAGGACCGACTTTGGAAACTCGCCCGAGCTGTAGTAGTCGCACGCCTCCTTGAGGAAAGTGCGAGCGCCGTCGGACAACTTTTGAAACTTAGGAAGCGAGGATATCGTCGTGTAGTCAATCTTCCAATCGGCCATCGCAAGCCATACGGCCTGCCAGTCTTTGCTGTCCAACGTCGTCGCCTGGCCGATCGCCACGTCCATCGCGGTTCCGAATCGATGATTCCAGGGGTCGCGCAGAATGGCCGAATGATAAGAATTTCCTGTTAGGACTCCAGATGGATCGTTCTTTGCCAACGCGGCTGGATCTTGGGACATGCGGGCACGCGCCTCGTTCGGCGTTTCCTCCCGCCACGCGCTTATCCCGGCAAACGCACCGCCCAAACCGCCGCCATTAGCTCGAAATTCAACGCTGCGCGTCTGGTCATCCAGCGCTTTACCCGCATTGAACTGTGACTTGAGAGAATCGGCTGTGGCATCTCCCGAAGCGGGCAGCTGCTTCCACAACAAGTTCGCGTTCGAATTGCCGAGCGCGAGATCCTGTGTCACGGCGTCAGGAGCTTCCTTGCCACTACCGACTACCGCCTCGCCGCCATGGAGCCTCGGTGCAAACGCCGGTTTGAGTTCATCCCCGTTGATAAAGCGCGACCCAACATCCGGAACGTCCATTTGGTGGGGTTTTGTGCCCACCAAAGGCTGGTTACCCTTGTTATCGGCTTTGATCCACACACGCTGATAGAACCGCAGCTCTTTGAGTGCATTCATCGCTGCATATGTGTTCGTCGTGCTTTGGGGCCTGGTATGATTACCATCCCAGAAATATTCCTTGCCTTCAACAGTATCGGCCACGCCGTACGTCCCAACTCCCTGAACCGTCTGAAGCGCGACCGTTTTGTCATTTGGATTCCAATATAGGTAGACTCGCCCTCGATTATCGCGCTCGTCAAAGACCGTGAACTTTCCGTTCTGGTCGGGCCGAGTTCCACTTGTCGGGGACCACTTGTGACCAGCGCGGCCGCCCGACTTTCCACTACTGAAGACGAGGTCAGTCAAAGCCGGCAGCGTGTACGGCGTCTTGGTGCTTGCGGCCACGATATTGACCAAGGTCTGGAGACGCGCCTGGACCGTCTGAATCGGCGCGCCATTCTGAGCTAGGTAATTGTAGAAAGCAGCTTCGGTGAGCGCATATGGACTATCGACGAGAATCAGACAGTCCGCGCAACGCTTTCCAGCGTCATGCAACATTGCCTGGGCGAGCAGCGAAATCACGGTTCCCTGACTGTGAGCCATCACAGTGATCGTCTCGTCCGCCGCGATTCTGCGGATTTCTGAAATAAGCGTCGCCATCCGCTTGGCAGCGAGAACCTGATAGTGTCGCTCCGGGCTCTGGCCCGAAAACTGGTAATCGTTCATCAGGTGGAACTGCATTAGGCGACGCGTAGCGCGCGTGGACATGAACCCAGCGCCATACATATCCGGGATGTTCGTGGTTGCATTGTTGAACATACCGCCTGCCTTGGCAAAGTGAGCATCAAGGCGATTACCTCGAACGTCCTGATACTGTGTTCGCAGTTTGACGGGCTTGCCGCTCTTGTCCTTGAGGATCTCTTTGTCTGACGCACGGTAGCCCCAGTAGAACGGGATGAACACCGAATGCGCGTTGCTACCGTCGCGGCCGTAAAGGTAAGTGTCCGGGTCCGCAGCGATCCGGTCCTGAAATGTGGTGGCCTGACCTTTTTTCTTCGCCGCAGTGGCCTGTTGATACAGTGCGCCGTATTCGCCCTTGACCATGTCGGGCCGGTCAAGGCGTTCATTCAGCCCCTGGCAGATACCCTCCTCCGTCGTCTCATAGTTAGCGCCCGGATCATTCACTCCGTGCGAGAAAATGACGATGCCCGGTAGGTCGTTTGGACGTGCAACCGGCCGATCACTTGCACGATTGGAGGTGGTGACACCTGCTCCCGACCCGATTACATTGCTCGTAGATGTTGTATTGCTCATGGCCGTCTCGGTCAAATATCCGGTTGCAGGATGTCAATCTTCAGGAACTTCATCGCGTCGTCCTTCACGATTTCTGTCAAGCCATTTGCGTCGGTCTTCCCTTCGATCGTCTGTCCGTCGCTCGTTGTAATCCGGTAGGCCTGGTTGGCTGCCGGCATCGGAGCTTCTGGCGTATCGCCGACATGGTGCAATCGGAAACGTTGATCGGTGGGCTGGTTGTTGAAGGCGCTCTTGGGAGCGCTTTCCGTTGCCGGGCCGCCCCACTGATGGGATGCGGATTGCAACTTGATGTCGCCGTTCGTTCCCAGCGTCACACCACCGCCGATCTTGATGAAGCTTCCGTCTTCGGCGACGAGGCGAACAGTCGGCGCCGAGAGAACAATCTCGTTCTCGTTCGTGCTTATCGCCACGCCTTTCTGCGCCGCGGCGGTCAGCGTGTCTGCCTGCGCCTGCAGGATCACGGGGCCTTCACCAGCCACCGCCTGAACCCCCTTACCGCGCGCAAAGAGTTGCATGCCCTGTCCTGCGGTCGCGTTCAGTCGCTGACCGCTCATGAGTTGCAAATGTTGCTGCGCGATCTGGTCGATGTTCTCTCCCGCATAGGTGACGTGGGTCTTGGGAGTGAGGTTTGCTGACCCCGACTGCGCGCCAAACGCCATCAATGCCTGCTCGCTGCCCTGCGTCGTACCCGACGTACCGCCCGTGCCAGTTCCCGGGCTCCAGTTCTTCAGCGCGTTCGCGACTCCCGTCTGCCCAGTGCCATCGGCAGCCACGCCACCGTGCTGTCCGGCATAGTCACCCAGCGACTTGAATAGCTCGGTACATTCAGAGAGCAGCGAGACCAGTTCGTCGCGATCCATCTGCCCACCGGCTGCCTGCGATCGCGCATAGGTCGTCAGCAGGATGCCTTGCGCTGCGCGAACGGAGGCTGCCGCATCGGTGCGCAATTCGGCACCTTCACCGCGATCGGTGCCATTACCATCGGAGCGAGGATGTGTCAGATAGCCCAGGTTCAGCTGCGAGGAAGCATGATCGCTTGCAAGTTGAGCGCTGATCTGCTGCGGCGTGTCGTCCAGACGGAGCTGGTTCGAACGCTGTCCGTTTATTTCCTGGGTGACGGTGCCGCTAAGGTAGCGATTTCCGGGGAGCGCGCCGGTGCGGCTAAACATGGCGGGCATGTTCTGGCCGTTGGGAAATACGCCTGCCACGTACATCCGGTCAGGATCGCCATTCAGGAAATCGAGCAGGACCTCCATGCCCTTCCGGGGCAAAGCGTTCTGGCCGAAGTTTGCGCCAGACCAGCTACCCAACACACGAACGGCAGCGCTGTCCGCCGGCGTGCCCTGTGTACCGGCGCCCGCGGCATGGGCATGGTCCGCTTCGTCGAGCCCCTGAATCTGCACAAAGATGCGGCCGTACTCGTCGGTGTGAACCTGCTCACCGTCAGGCACAACCACGACGCCGGTAATCGGATAGACGCGGGGAAGGTCGACGCGTGGATCGTAGACAGGCGTAAGGGGCGTACCACGCGGCACACCGGTGAACGTGTTTTCGTACCGGCTGGATTCGGAGTCGTCGCCCTGGGCGCCTCGCATGCGAGTAGCAACAGACGTTGGCGGCGTGTCAGACAGCCAACGGCTCGCAGTGAACAGCGATTGCGCGCGTGAGGAAAGCTCCTTGGGCAGGTTGTTCTCGCCGCGGTGGTGAAGCGACGTGAAGATCACCCGGCGGTCGACTTCCTCGACTTGATCCAGTTCGGGGTGCCCCGAGACCGTCACCCACGTGCCGACTTCGAGGTTTCGAACGCCACTCGCGCCGTCAATCCTGACGGCTTGCCCACCGTGAGCCATGATCCGCGCCCTGCCGAGACGCTGATTGTCGTTCGCCGAATCGGCGATGTGAGGCGCGTCGATGCGTGAGTCCGACAGCAAACGGCCAAGATCATTCCCCGCGGCGCCCTGGTCGACGCGGGTCGGCGCCTGCAGCTTGTCCATCTGGCTGGGCTTGTAATCCCAGCTCACCCGGCGCACCGAACCCGCGACCAGCTGCCGCCCCATCGAAAGAAGCGTGATGGAGTCAGACGTGCCGACGCTGGCGTCCGAGTGGTAAGGAACCGTTCCTGCCGGGCCTTGCGCCAATTTGATCACGCTGTCAAAGAGGACGAGCGTGTGAAACGGTTGTTCTGAGAGGTCAGAGCTGCCCTGTCCGCCGGCCTTGATGAACCATGAAATACCTTCGCGGCGGCAAAGACGGCGGATGAAGTCGGCATCAGATTCATCAAATTGCAGCGTCTGCTCACGGGTCGGGTATTTCGACGTGTCAATATTCGACAGATCGATGTCGAACGTGGCAGCCAGGGTAGTGCTTTTCGTGCGCCATTCACGAACCAGTATCTGAATAATGTCAAGCGCGCTTTTCGTCCGGAATATGCGCGTGTTGATACGACGCTCAAGGACCGATAGCGCGTCGCGCACGACCAACTGATACGTTGCCAACGAACCGTCAGACTCACCCTCGTGAGCATCCGTCACGATCCCGCATATAGACTGAAGGCCGCCGGTATCGGTGACCATTTGCACAGTCACCGGTTGCCCGAGAAAATTCTGGAGCGGAACGCCATTGCTCGTTGAAATACATGACAACCGCCCTTCGATACCTCCGCAAAGATCCTCGCGAATATCAAGCCTCTGCAGGAACAGCAAGCCTGCAAGGTCCGACTGGGAGTTGCGCCAGTAGAGTCGAAAGGCTCGCGTATCCTGCGACGGCAGCGCACCGATAAATACTCGCTGTAAGTTCACGTCCTTCTCCCCGGAGGAATCTCACTTATGCGATTTGATTAACTGATATTCATTGCCGGTAATCGTGCCGCATAAAACACGAGGGGCCAATAAGTCGGGCCGAAAATAGCAGCGGTTTAAGTCGCTGTCAAATTCCGTAAGATTTTATCTTTAATATTGAGTATTTATTTCCGACTTCTCCTAATTTTCCGCCAATAGGAAAAAACTGCCGCTTGAATGCGAAGCGGGTCGCCACCAGATTTTCGCTATTGCAAGTCGAAGGGCGCAAGGCCCAAGAGCGCATCGTGGATCTTGGATCCAGGCCTTTCAGCAGTACCGGCCTCCCGACTGTATTGCGGGGAACCAGCACGAGAACACTGTGGTTGTGCACGCGCATCTCGGCGTCAGTGCTGGCGTTATGACTCGCCGCGAGGCTGCAACCGCATGCGACCAATAAGCTCTTTCACCGCGCGCGTTGACATCCTGGGAGCGGCCTCGCGCCGCTGAATCACTGCATCAATAATCTCATCGCCAATGTTGGGGGCGAGAAGAAGCTGCATATCGGTCTGGCGAAGAACAGCGATCGCTCGGGGGCATTGCGTGAAATCGTTCGTACACGTCGATATATAGCCGCGCCGTCGATCGACTGACACCGTGCGCTTTCATAACGTATTCCAGGGAGCGACTTTTGGCGCGCTGGCGCGTTGCCTGGCTATCGCCGTACTTCTCGACAAAGGCGCTTGTGATGATGCGAACGTATTCGGTAAATTTGAACCCAAGCTGCATATTAGTCTGCTTCGCCTCGGCTTCCATGTGCTCTCGCTTTAACCAGCGCTCGCCGTCTACCAATGGATCTTTCGTGTCCATGTCATTCTTTCCGTGTCGGACGCACGCTCCGTAAGTCGTGCTTTAATTGGGTGAACCGAATAGCCAGGAGGCATACGGTCGGCTACGAATCTGCGCGAGCCTGAGTCCAGGGTGTCTCACCCATTGCTGTGTCAAGTTTCCAGCGCTTCCCTCGCATCAACGGCCGCGAGCGACCAGGCGCAGCAGCTCATCACGCATCGACGAAATGTCCAGCACATGCTGGGCGCGCGTGACAGCCACGTAAAGCAGCCGCATCTCGTCCTCATCAGGAAAGGGACTTCCGTCGGCGCCCCGGAATCTGAAGTCGTTTGCCACCCTCACCCGCTTCCATTCGAGCCCTTTCGCACGGTGCACCGTAGAGATCATGTAGTCGGCGTTGCGCTCCGGTGCGCACTGTTGTGCAAGCGCGCGCAGATACCCCGTTCCAACCTCGTCGACGATCTGCACGACGGGGAGCAGGTCCTGTCCGAACGGCGTGCGCGCAAATGCCTGCGCCTCCGACCAGTTCTCAAACAACGAGAAAGCTGCTGGCCGAAACGCGCGCTGTCCGGCAAGCAACTGATCAGCGCCGTCCGCGAAGGCGGTGATTTCCGCCGGACTCATCCGTATTGCTGGCCGATGACCCGACTCCAATCCAACTGCCAGTTGCCAGATCGCCGTCACGTTCTTGCGGCACAGCACGGCGTCGACCGGTGGCGCTATAGCCGGGTCTTCGACCAGGATCGAGCCGATCGCGTCCTGGCCTCGCAACGGCGTGCGCTCGCCGAGCTGCCCCAGCAGACGGCTGGCCAGTGCCGCGAAGGTTGGACCGAAGCGGAACGACTCCGTAAGCGCACATTCGGGCGCGTCGATGCGGGCCATCGCGTTCACCGCGCCGCGCCACTCGTAGATCTGCTGGTACGGGTCGCCGACGTAGATCACCTGCGCGTGGCGCTGGCGCGCGAGCACCGAAAGCATCACGCCGTCGCTGTCCTGAGCTTCGTCAAAGAGGATGAAATCTGCATCGATATGCGGCGCCGATAGCGCCCATAGCTTGAGCACGACGTCTGGAGACACGGCGCCTCCCGCGCCCGACGCCGCACTCTCACCCCAAAGCCGTCGCACATGCGGCAGGAGCCAGTTGCGCAGTCGCGCCGCGTCCGCGATGTCGATCTTCTCGTCGGCGACGATGTGCTCCATTTCGGGCTGAAGATCCGCCGAACGGCAAAATCGGCCCAGCGCGTCAGCAATCATTCGCCCCGTCTCAAAGGGCGTCAGCTCGACAGCCCTGCCGGTCACCGAGCGCACTTCCACCGGCCCGATACCGAAGCGTGAAGCGAGCATGTGTGGCGGCTCCGCCTCGAGGGCGCCTCGTCGTTTCAGCGCCGGGCTGGCCGCTGCCCACGCGTGCGCGTGCATCGTGCGCGAAAGAACATGAGCCGGAAACTTCCGCGCGGCGGCGGCCGCAATGTCCCTGTTGAACGCCAGATACATCCCCCGCCGCCCGGCGAAGCGATCCGCCACCAATTTCAGTGTCGAAGTCTTGCCAGCGCCCGCGTACGCCTTGATCTTGAGGTCCCCCCCTCGTTGCGCGGCAGCGACGGCAATCTCCTGCTCTGGGGTCGGCGTGAACGTCGCGCTCACGCCGAGCCAATCGCCATGCGCGGGTGTGCGAGCAGCGCGTCGCGCTCGGTCGCCCGTGTGGCGCCGTCGCCGTCGACGCCATCGCGCGCGTTCATCTCGGCCCAGCGAATCTGCTCGTCGATCGTCATGACGCTCAGGGCGTTGCGGATGATCTGATGCGCCGCGCGCAGCTCAAAGACCAACTGGCTTTTCTCGGCCTGAAGTCTGGCCAGCTCGATTTCGTTCGGGTCGATGGACATCGTCATTCCTCAGAATAAAAGGCGCGCCAGCATTTTCGCATGCACGTGGGCGCGACAGTATCGGCATGCTTTCTGCTCATCGCGAAGAAGCATCAGCAAAATCCCAGCACCTGCTAATCTGGATTATCGGTGCGCGGCGATCGCCAGTCGCGCCGTTCATGGAGCGCCACGCTCCGCAAGGAAATGGCCATGGCTACCGCCCGATCCATCGCCTCGCTCTCGTTGAGCTTCGGCCTCGTGTCGATTCCCGTTCGCCTCTACAGCGCGACGGAGAGTTCCGCGACAATACGATTCAACATGCTCGCGCCCGACGGTTCCCGGGTGGAGCAACAATACGTATCCAAGAGCACCGGCAAGAGGGTTGAACGCTCCGAGATGAATAAGGGGTACGAGTTCGAAAAGGGAAAATTCGTCGTTTTCACGGCAGACGAGCTGAAAGCGCTGGAAGAAAGCCCAAGCCATATTGTCGAGATTCTGGCCTTCGTGCCTGACAGAGCGGTCGATCCCATCTATTACGACAAGGCGTACTTCGTCGCCCCCGACAAGCGCGGCGCCAAGCCCTACAGCCTCCTGCAGCGCGCGCTGCTGGCCAGCGGCCGGGGTGCTCTCGCCAGCTGGAACAACAAGGGCAAGACGTACATGGTCCAGATCCGCGCGACAGACGATGGCCTCGTTTTCCAGCAGCTTTTATGGGGGGCTGAGGTTCGCTCACTCAAGGACCTGGACATCGAACACGTTCCGGTGTCGGATGCGGAGCTAAAGCTCGCGCTACAGATTATCGCGCAGGGCGAATCCGAGACATACGATCCAGAACAGTACGAGAACGTAGAACAGAAACGGGTTCTCGCCGCGATCGACGCAAAGATCGAAGGCCAGCAAATCGTCGCGCCAGCCGAAGAAGCTACGCCCGCCGGCGGCCAGGTCATCGACCTCATGGACGCCTTGCGGTTGAGCCTCACGCGCGTCGGGAAGGCAAAGCCCGCGTCAGGCAAGGCCGCAAAATCAGCAGAAGTGGCGCATCTTCCCGCAACGAAGCGCGCGCGCGCCGTCAAACGCGCAGAAGCCGCCCCGGCGGCCGCGCCCGCCAAGCGAGCGCGGAAGTGACACGCCGCCCGGCGGTCGACGGGTATACAGCCCGTGAAATTCAATCCATGTTGGGCGTATCACGGCGCGCACTGTCCAGCCTGATCGCCAGCGGACTCGTTGCCCCAGTGCGTGGCCACAGGAACGAACTCCGCTTCTCGTTCAGGGACATTGTGGTGTTGCGCACAGCCCTTAGATTGCGCACGTCAGAGATTCCGCGACGGAGAATCCTGCGCGCCCTCGCGAACCTGAAGAAGAGCCTTTCCGACGAAACCCCATTATCAGGACTCCATATCAGTTCAGTCGGCGATACCATCGCCGTGAGGAGCGGCAAAACACAGTGGGATGCGAATTCCGGCCAGCTGCTACTCGACTTCGGCGACAGCGTCACGAAAAACGCTGTAACGCCGCTGGAAGCGTCGCCCGCCCGGATCGAACAACGGACAAGACTGGCTGCGGACTGGTACGCGAAGGCCGAGCGTCTGCAAGAACGCGACCCCGCCGCGGCTGAACACGCGTATCGCCAGGTGATCAAACTATCACCGATGCCGCACTATCACGCGTACAACAACCTTGGGGCCATGCTCTCGCGCAGCGATGATCGCTGCTCTGATGCGCTGATCGTCTTCGAACAGGCCCTCAAGCATTTCAACGAGGCGGAATTGCTGCATTACAATCGCGCCGTACTGCTTGAACACGCTGGCAGACTTGACGAAGCGGCGCGCGGGTACATGCGCTGCCTCGAACTAAATCCGCACAGCGACGACGCCGCGTTCAACTGCGCTTCCGTCCTCGAGCAGCTCGGCGACAACGATGGCGCGGCGCAGGCGTATGTCCGGTGTCTCCAGATCAACCCTTCGCATAGCGAGGCGTTACGGCATCTGAATCTGTTGATGGACAAGCTCCGCGGTGATTCACGGGCGCTCATCCGACACATGAGCGCGTGGCGTCGCTCTACGGTGTGACTGTCGCTGATACGGCAAGACTCGCCGCGCATTCGCCCATGCTGCGGGTCCTGGCCTGAGACGCGGCCATGGCAAGCGTATCGCCGCTGCCTGCAAACTTCCGGTATCGACCCGAAGCGGTCCCTCGCCACGGATGTAGAGATGACCGCTTTCTGGGGCCAAACGGCCGTTGGCAGCGAGCCTGTGAATCTGACAAATGATGGTGTGTCGGCGTCAGCGCTGGATGAGTCTGTGCGCTGAGGCTAGTATTGCTCCCGCGCTTGCCGGGAGGAGTGTTCCCGACGCCAATCCGATGTAGCGACCGCTATGCAGATGCTTTGACACTAGTCCACAGCCGAGGCATGGTGATCCGTTACACAACTACAAGGGCTTCCCCGTTGAGCACAAGCGCAATCGAGGTTCGCTGTTGATACATACTGCAATGCCGCGCTGGTGCGTGTGAGAAGGTGAAGGACTGCGGTTCTACAACCGGTCATGTTGGACTAATGGTCCGGACCCTGATGAAAGACGCGCGCAGAGGCCTCATTCTCTAGCCGGGAATCAATATCCCCGTCGTGTTAGTCAGGCACGCTCCGCGCGGGTCCAACCCGCTTCACATCACCGCTGGCAGTGCAAAGTGATCGTTTATTTACTCATGATGTCGATGCCCTGTCCCGTTGCCGGTTGATCGACAAACTCGAATCGAAGTCAG
>NZ_FNZM01000041.1 GCF_900109265.1 Paraburkholderia tropica | reverse complement strand
TCGATGAACGTTCGCAACTTCATCCTGGCACATTGATGCCGACTCGCGGCTTCCGCCGCAGCCTCGGGACGGGGAAGTCCCTTTCATTCTCTAGGCGCAGGCGTCGAACCGCCGCCTGCGCTGCGGGAGTACGTTGCCGGGCAGCTCAGCATAGAACCGATGCTCTGGAAAGAGTATGCAAGGCGGGACCAGACGCGTCGCGAACATCTGCTCGAACTGCAGGCCGCGCTGCAGTTGCGATTGCTCACTGTGCGTGACTACCGTCCGGCCGTGCAGGCCCTTGTTGATCTGGCGATGCAGGCCGACAAGGGCCTGGTGCTCGCGCAGGCGCTGGTCGGATACCTGCGCCAACAGGCAATCCTGCTGCCCGGCGCGAACGTGATTGAGCGGATCTGCGCGGAGGCCGTCACCCGCGCGACCCGCCGCATCTACGATGTTCTTACGTTATCACTGTCGGATGAGCACCGGACAAGACTCGACCAGCTATTGACGCGCCGTGATGACGGCCGCATGACATGGCTCGCATGGCTGCGGCTGCCGCCGGGGAAGGCGAGTTCACGCCAGATGCTCAAGCATATCGACCGCCTCAAAATCCTCCACGCCATTGACCTGCCCGCGGGCCTCGACCGGATGGTGCACCGGAACCGTCTGCTCAAGATCGCCCGCGAAGGCGCGCAGATGACGCCGGCCGACCTGGCCAGATTCGAAAAGCAACGCCGTCATGCCACCCTGGTGGCCATCGTGATCGAAGCTACGGCGACGGTCACTGACGAGATCGTTGATCTGCACGACCGCATCATCGGACGGCTCTTCAATGCCGCGAAAAAGAAGCATCAGGAGCAGTTTCATCGTTCGGGAAAAGCCATCAACGACAAGGTGAGACTGTACGGGAAGCTGGGCCGGGCTCTTCTGGAAGCCAAGGAAAACGGCGGCGACGCGTTCAGGGCGATCGAATCCGTCATGTCGTGGGAGGTGTTCACGAAAAGCGTCAGCGAAGCCGAGCAGCTCGCCCAGCCCGAAGCGTTCGATTTTCTGCATCAGATCGGGGATCATTATGCGACACTGCGCCGGTACGTCCCGGCCTTCCTGGACATCCTGAAACTACGTGCCGCTCCTGCGGCGACGAATGTGCTTGACGCCGTCGATACGATCCGCGCCATGGACAACGACGGAGTGCGAAAAATGCCTGCTGACGCGCCCACCGCCTTCGTCAAGCCACGCTGGAGACCACTCGTGATGCCCGGCGGCGGTATCGATCGCCGTTACTACGAACTGTGCGCGCTCGCCGCGCTGAGGAACGCGCTACGCTCAGGCGACATCTGGGTGCAGGGCTCACGCCAGTTCAGGGACTTTGACGACTACCTGCTGCCGACAGAGAATTTCCAGGCGATCATGCAGGGCAATGTCTTGCCGCTGCCGATCTTCGCTGATTGCGACCCTTACCTGAAGGAGCGGCGGCAGTTGCTAGAGCAGCGACTGGCAACCGCCTCGCCGCCGATAACGGGCTGCCCGATGCGATCATCACTGAATCGGGCCTGAAAATGACGCCGCTCGATGCCGCGGTACCCGAGGCGGCCCATGCACTCATTGACCAGACATCGGTCATGCTGCCGCGCGTGAAAATCACCGAGTTGCTGATGGAGGTTGATGCGTGGACCGATTTCACCCGCCACTTTACGCACCTGAAGACTGGTGAGACAGCGAAAGACAAGACTCTGCTGCTCACGACGCTCCTGGCCGACGCGATCAACCTCGCACTGACGAAGATGGCGGAGGCCTGCCCCAGTACCACCTACGCGAAACTGTCGTGGCTGCAGGCGTGGCACATCCGGGACGAAACCTACTCACAGGCGCTGGCTGAACTCGTCAACGCACAGTTCGCCCATCCGTTCGCCGCCCGCTGGGGCGACGGCAGCACCTCGCCATCCGATGGGCAGCGCTTCCGTGCGGGCAGCAAGGCCGAGAGCACGGGACACGTGAATCCGAAATACGGCGCCGAGCCCGGACGCATGTTCTACACGCACATCTCCGACCAGTACGCGCCGTTCTATCCGAACCTCGTGAACGTCGGTGTGCGCGATTCGACCTATGTACTCGACGGACTGCTGTATCACGAGTCAGATCTGCGCATCCAGGAACATTACACTGACACCAACGGATTTACCGATCACGTCTTTGCGCTGATGCATCTGCTTGGTTTCCGGCTTGCGACACGGATCCGTGATCTCAGCGATATGAAGCTGTATGTGCCAGGCAATCCCAAGGATTATCCTGCGCTTGCCTCAATGATCGGCGACACGTACAAGGAAAAGCACATCCGGAGGAACTGGGACGAGGTTCTCCGTCTGGCGACGTCGATCCGGCAGGGCTCCGTCACGGCTTCGCTGATGCTGCGCAAGCTTGGCAGCTATCCGCGACAGAACGGACCCGCTGTCGCACTGCGGGAAATCGGCCGCATCGAGCGCACGCTCTTTATTCTCGACTGGCTTCAGAACGTCGAGCTGCGCCGACGCGTTCATGCCGGCTTGAACAAGGGCGAGGCCCGCAATGCGCTTGCGCGCTCGGTGTTCTTCTACCGCCTCGGTGAAATCCGCGATCGTAGCTTTGAGGCGCAGCGTTATCGCGCCAGCGGTCTGAATCTGGTCACCGCCGCGATCGTGCTGTGGAACACCGTCTACCTCGAGCGGGCTGTACAGACCATGCACGCCCGTGGTGTACCGGCCGACGCTACGCTGCTGCCGTATCTGTCACCGCCTGGCTGGGAACACATCAACCTGACGGGCGACTATGCCTGGCAACAAGATCGCAAGCTTCAGGCCGGCAAGTTCAGGCCGCTGCGGCCGCTGCCGGGGACAGAACCGCGCATTCGGCGCCCCTCGTGAACTGCCACAGGGGCGATCGATCCTGCCGCCATACCCGACGAGCTCAACATCGTATAATCATCGGCTATAGCCGCCTCGACCTCGCGAAGAGAAAATCTGCCGTGAATAACCTGACGTCCCAACAACCGCTTGCCGACGACGATTTCGCCCGTCTCGCCGGGATTCTCGACTCCATCGGCGATGCAGCGATGAACATCGAAACGCTCGACGGCTATTTCGTCGCGTTAATTTGCGGACCAGACATCGTGTTGCCCAGCGAGTATCTGCCGCAGATCTGGGGGGAAGTTTTTTCGTTTGAAAGTGACGGACAGGCCGCCGAAATCGTCGAGCTGCTCATGCGCCACTGGAACACGATCAGCACGGAATTGCAGCAGACGCTGCGTGAGCCGAACGTGTACCTGCCTGTGTTGCTCGAGCGAGAGGATGGTGTTGCCCCGGCCAACGACTGGGCACACGGCTTCATGCGCGGCGTACAGATGCGTTCCGCGAGCTGGGGTGAGCTGATCCATGACGAGGACCACGGCGGACCGATGATCCCGATCATGATGCTGCATCATGAGCACAATCCCGACCCGCAGATGCGGCCACCACGGATCCCTGCAGAAAAGCGCGAGGAACTGCTGGAAACGATGATCGCCGGACTGCCCCATATCTACCGTTACTTCGAGCCGCATCGGCGGGCACTGGCGCACATCCCGGCGCGTATGCCCATGCGCCGAGAAGAGCCGAAGATCGGGCGCAACGAGCCGTGCCCATGCGGTAGCGGCCGCAAGTACAAACATTGCTGCATGGCCAGTTCGCCGACGTTTCACTGATCAGGCAGCACAGCAACGGAGACACGCAATGCCCCCGATTCCGGATGATGCAGATCTTCCCCTAAACGCCAACGGCCCGGCGTACACGTCTCGACAGGATCGCGACGGCATACCGCTGTCGTATGTCGGCGAGAAACTCGGGCTTGCCATTGCGGATCTGCATCGCCATGGCCGACGCTGTCAGGGGGAACGTGATGATTTGCGCTGCGCCATGTACCACCTTCTCGTGGCATACCTAGGGCTACATAACATGCTCGGCAAGGCGAATGACCGGACCTTGGTTGACCGGTTGCTTGACGGCAGCAGCGAGAAGCTGGACACGTGGCTGCGCCTGATCGAGCGGGAGGGCGATGTTCATGGGCTCGCCGAACTGGGAAACTGACGCATACGGATCGCGAATCCATGAAGCCAACCTTTCGCGGCGAGCGAGTGCCGGCCGCCATGCAAGACCGATATGACGAGGTCATCGCACTTACCGACGCCTTTTGTGCGCAACACCTGACTGAAGAATACCGCGACCTCTGCCGACGTCTCGTTGCCACCCTGTGCCGCAAGCGGCCATCGCCACTGGTGACCGGTCCTGCGCGCTCCTGGGCCTGCGGCGTGGCCTACGCGATCGGGAGGGTCAACTTCCTTTTCGACAAGTCCCAGAAGCCCCACATGCGCGCCGATGCACTGTGCCAGCACTTCGGGCTAAGCGCCCAGACCGGTTCGGCCCGCTCAGGAGCAATTCTGAACCTTCTGAAGGTCGGCCAGCTCGATCCTCGCTGGTCACTTCCCAGTCAGCTCGACAGAAATCCGCTCGTCTGGCTTATCGAAATCAATGGCATGGTCGTCGACGCGCGCTGCATTCCGCGCAATTTGCAGGAAGAAGCCTTCCGGCTGGGCGTCATCCCGTTCGTTCCAGGCGAAGAACGCTAGTTCGCGCAAAATCCCGAACCCCGGTTGTACTTCACTTGCGACCCTGCGACGTAGCAATTTCCCTTTGCGCTTGGTCGGGTTCGCCGCCCCCTGGCTCAGGCTAAACGTGCTTTATTTTCCGTTTCCTGAAGCGCCCCCTATTTGCATGCCGATGACGATCAGCGCCATCGCCAAACCGAAGAAAAGCACCGGGTGGACTGGTAGGCACGAGTTGACGGGGCGCCTCTGGCACGCGAACGCGAACGCCCGACAAGGGGGGCGATACCGTTCACGGCGACCTCCTTGCGAAAAACCACAATGCTGTATATATTCACAGTATGTATGGATATACTGGGGTGGACGATGGAACACCTGATAAGAATCCTCAACGACGATGACCGCCAGACGCTTGCATGGTTGCGCACGCACGTCGGCGACAACCGGCTCGCCGACGCCGCGAAGAAGCTGATCGCACAGCGCGGGAAACAGACCGGCTTCCCCGCCAAGCTCTACCTGTCGGCAGTCTGCCGGTACCTTGGCGTATGGCCGCCCGCTCAATCTCGCGCTGTTCAAGGCGACGCCAGCCACGCAGTGGCCGACCAGCATCTTGCGCAGATGCGGCTGCTACTCGCGCAGCACTCGAAGGTAGTGCGCAGGACGACACGATAGTTGACCCCACGAGCCGGACATGTTCGAAACTTCTGACACCCCGTTCCCGGCAAACGCCGCGCGGGAAAACGATCCCGTTGCACTCGAACGGGCGGCGCAACGCGCTGCACTGGATCTGCAGCGTATCGTCGTACTGCTGTTGCAGCGCAATGTCAGCGCACGGCGATCAGCTACGTGGCGTCCGGCTCCAGCAGTGACGTGGCGTACGCTGCTCGATATCGAGGAGCAGGCCTTCGCCAACCCCGGATTCCAGGGAAGATATCCGGCCGCTGTGCGAGCCAGCTTTTCGCGTCTCGCCGACACCCGTATCTCAGGCGGCGAGCTTGATGTGCAGGTTGACTGGCAACGCGATGAGGAACTCTTGCCGGCTGTCTACGCGATCGCACGGGCATTCGTAAGCCACTCGGCTGGGCAAATAGACAGAGAGGACACCTCAGCATGCGCTCTCTGCCGGGGGGCACCTATAACCGGTCGCCCTCAGCTATTTCGACACCATCTTCAACTGGCTACCTGGCAGCACCGACGCCCGATCAGAGCGAGAGAAACTTTCGAGCTGCTTCCAGGCCTCGACATAGCGAAACTTCGGCACGCTGGCGATCAGTTCGTCGGCACGCATGAGCACCTGCTCAATCAGCGGGATTTGCTCTGCCCGCAACTGCCAGTCAAGCCCCATCGTTGCAGCCCGGATGCTCTCATCGAGCGCTAACTCAGCGCTCAGGAACAGGGCGAGATCCTGTTCAGGGCAGTCCTTCCCGCACAGAAAATACGTCATGTAAAGGACGCGCAGCAGCGAGACCATGGTGTCGGATGTGCCATTCCCGCTTCGCATCGCCGCGAGCGCAAGATGATTCTCTAGGGAAATGCTACGCACGGCGGCCGCAGTCAGTGGCAGCAGCATGTCCTTCGTCCGCACCTCCCGCGCGCGGTGGGGCATATTCCGGTTCTTCATGGTTCAATCATTTGCCTGTCGCGGCTTCCCGGCACCGCCCGGAACCTTTCTCATGACGTGCACCCGACGCGCACCGCGTCCTCCTGCGTTCTGCGCATCCAGCCAGACCGCAGAAAGACACTTCGTGGCCGCAGAAAGAACCGCGACGATCTGTCGCTATCCCGCCGTCAGTTGTGTACAGCCTGCACTGGCACACTGGCGGGAACGCCAGGAGACTGCGGTCCGACACATGGAACAGCCTGGCAGTCATCTCTTGCAATACTAACCCGCGCGCCCCATAACCGGATACCATTCGTCGTCCTGACGCCATCCGACCGGAGAGACCGAAGCATCATGCCGCGCAGAAAACCTGGCCGCCCCGTAACGCCACGATCCAAAGCATTACAGCTTCCAATGGCAAGGCCACACGCGTCCGATCTCGCGCTACGCGCGCGACTGGCACTCGTGCGGTTTCGTCATCGGGATATCGACCGCCACCTGGTGACACATCTCGCCCATGTCTGCCTTGTCACAGGATTTATTGCAGAGGACGGCTACTGCATGCTTTCGCAGCAAGTTATCGAAGAAGCCGGGCGCGGACTTGGCCGCCTGCTGCTCGACTTCGATCAGACCGGACAATGGCCAGAATACACTTCCGAACTGCTGGACGGACTGACGACCGTCGTCAACGAATACGACCACATACTCGCCACAGTCCGACTGGAAGTCATCTCTCGCGCCAGTGATCACCTCGAGCGGCTCAAGACTGTCGCCACCTGCACGAAACCCTCCCTCGAGGAGCTGTCCCAGATCATCGCACCAGCAACTTCCGACCACGAAACGCGCGACGAGCCTGCATCCATTACATCACGAACCTGTCCGGAAGCATGAGACGAGTTATCACCCGACGCTCCCCAATACACGGTAAAGGGGTATTTGCACTCCGCGAACTGGCCGCTGGCGAACGTATCTTGGAATACCGCGGGCTCGTGACGACCTGGCGCGAGGCGGCAAACCATTGCTCCGGGCGAGAAAACGAGGAACACACCTTCCTCTTCGGTCTTTCCGATGGCCGTGTGATCGACGGCGGCCGCGGCGGCAACAGCGCACGCTGGCTTAACCACGCCTGCAACGCCAACTGCGAAGCCGTCGAGGAGTCCAACCGCGTTTTTATTGAGACAATCCGGGCGATTGCCCCCGGCGAAGAACTGTTCATTGATTATTCGCTCGAGCTGCCACGCTCAGGCCGCCGCCGCGATACGAGGGAAACTTACCGCTGCCACTGCGGTGCACCATCCTGCCGGGGCACGATGCTGCGCTGCACCTGAACACCTTATTGCCAGGGCAAATTCGATGCGCCACCGCACCACCCGTGCCGGGCGGTACTGCGACCCACTCCCTTCCCGATGTGCCGCGAAGCCGATACAGAGCGTTCTGGTGGGACGACTTCCTCGCTCGATGTCGAAGCCGCACGTTTTGGCTCACCCTCGCCCCGTACGGGACTGGTGGTGCGACCAACGCGAGTGGCGGCGGTGCTGTCGCTAGCGAGATCAACGATGGGCATGGCTACGGTTGCAGCCAGTTCGCTGCGAATGTCAGCATCATGGCGCAGCTCTGATCGACTCGACGTCCTCAAGAATAATTTCAGACTTCTGCGTGTCCCGGGAAGATATGCGACGCGCGGAGCGACTTTGGTCGGGGTGCTATCGTATTCAGGACACATCGGTCGTTACGTTCCTTACACGATCGCCAGTGGACTCGTTGCCCCGGTGCGTGGCCACAGGAACGAACTCCGCTTCTCTTCCAGGGACATTGTGGTGTTGCGCACAGCCATTAAATTGCGCACGTCAGAGATACCGCGACGGAGAATCCTGCGTGCCCTGGCGAACGTGAAGAAGGGCCTCTCCGACGAAACCCCATTATCAGGGCTCCATATCAGTGCTGTCGGCGACACCATCGCCGTGAGGAGCGGCGAAACACAGTGGGATGCGAATTCGGGCCAGTTGCTACTCGACTTCGGCGACAGCGTGACGAAAAACGCTGTGACGTCGCTGGAAGCGTCGCCCGCCCGGATCGAACAACGAGCAAGAATGGCTGCGGACTGGTACGCGAAGGCTGAGCGATTGCAAGAACGCGACCCCGCCGCGGCGGAACACGCGTATCGCCAGGTGATCGAACTATCACCGATGCCGCACTATCACGCGTACAACAACCTTGGAGCCATGCTCTCGCGCAGCGATGATCGCTGCTCTGATGCGCTGATGCGCTGATCGTCTTCGAACAGGCCCTCAAGCATTTCAACGAAGTGGAACTGCTCCACTACAACCGAGCCGTACTCCTCGAACACGCGGGCAGACTTGACGAAGCGGCGCGCGGGTACATGCGTTGCCTCGAACTAAATCCGCACAGCGACGACGCCGCGTTCAACTGCACTTCCGTCCTCGAGCAGCTCGGCGACTACGATGGCGCGGCGCAAGCGTATGTGCAGTGTCTCCAGATCAACCCTTCGCATGGCGAGGCGTTACGGCATCTGAACATGTTGATGGACAAGCTCCGCGGTGATTCACGGGCGCTCATCCGGCACATGAGTGCGTGGCGTCGCTCTACGGTGTGACTGGCGCTGATACGGCAAGACTCGCCGCGCATTCGCGCATGAGGCGGCCCTAGCCTGAGACGCAGCCATGGCAAGCGCATCGCCGCTGCCCACGAACTTCCGGTGTCGATCCTCAACAGTCGCTTGGCCCGGGATCAAGTCAATGGCAGCTTCCAAGGTCTAACGGACTTTCGCTTCGCGCGGTCGACTGCTACTTACTTACTGAAGACGCGGGCACCCGCGTGGATGAGCATGGAAAGTGTCACAGCGGAGCAGCCGCGCCGCCTCTTGCTGCGCTGCCTGCCAGCCAACCCTCCGAACTTACCCTCGCTGGTGACACGAAGAGTCCGTTCGCTCAGCTCTCTCGCGAAAGTGCGTCAACCAACTCGATGCACCTAAGGAACGCCGACGCTTTGCGCGTCGGCAATTAAAAACGCTATTTAAGCCTGTAAGAGATTGGTAGAACGCAATGAGGAGCGTTCGGTCACGCGACAGAAAAATGTGGGCGCATCGGCGTGTCGGTGCGAGGCAGTCCCATCATCTGCCGCGCTTCAGCAGGTGTCGCGATCTCGTAGTCCATTTCGCGAAGAATGCGAACTGTCCGCTCGACTAGCTCGACGTTACGAGCGAGTTGCCCCTGACGATAGTACAGGTTATCTTCAAGACCCACGCGAATGATCTGACCGCCAAGTAGAAGCGAATTCACGCTTGCTGGCAACTGTGCAGGGCCGATGCCGCTTACACAGAAGATACTGTCGGTCGGAAGCAGGTCGACCATGTACTGCAGCGATTTGGGATTGTATGGCATCGCGTTTTGAAACCCTCGATGCGCGTTCATGACCATATTGATGACGTAAGGAGGTTCGTCCAGCCCAAGTTGGATGAGCGACGTCACGTCCTGCACGATATGCGTGGGGCTAAAAACCTCCCATTCGGGCTTGATGCCTCGCTTTTTCATTTCCTCAGCGAGAATGCGACAGCGCGACGGGGACGTATTCAACAGAACTTCCTTGCCGCCGAAGCTCGCAACGAATGTGCAGGCGTCGAGCGTGCACATTTCGGCTCCAGCTTCCATGCCTTTGAGGCGTTCTTCCCAGACAGTGTCCCACATGCCACCTTCGATCGGCCGGATCATGTCTCCGTGCACTCCGCCGCCCGTTGAATTGTTGATGACGATGTCGCATTTCGAACGGATCTGCTCGTTGATACTGCGATAGATCTCTGCGTTGCATGTGGCTTCATCGTTAGGTAAGCGCGCATGTACTGCGACGACGCTGGCCCCGGCGTTGTAACAGTCATAGACATCTCTGGCGATTTCATCGGGCTGCGTCGGAAGATGCGGGTTTTGCGATTTGAACGCCATGCCGCCGGTCGGGGCAACCAGTACGATGACTTTGTTCGTGGCCATTAGTAGTCTCCAGATAATTGGCTTAGTTTGCGTTTCGGGGGAGTGACTGGTGCGTTTCACACACCTGGTGATTCAGCGACGTACAGTGAGGACCTATAGGGCAACGCCCTTTTCGCCCACGACGAAATTTTCGATTCGCGCGCGTAGCTCGGGCGGAATGGGAATCGCCCTGTGGCTGTCCAGTGAGAACAGCACGATCACCTGCTCGATACGTACGCGTACTGATTCTCCGGCATGTGCGGAAAGCGAGAGCGCGATAGAGCTTGTGCCGACCTTACGCACAACGAGGCGCAACGCAAGCATTTCGCCGATCGTGCTTGGCGCAACGAAGTCGCACTCGATGCGCACCGTGGGGACGCCCAGCCGCTGTGCGGCAATCAAGTCGGCATAGTTCACGTCCAGTCCGCGGCTGAACCAGTCCTCTATCAGTTCGTGGAAAAGTACGAAGTACTGAGGGTAGAACACAATCCCCGCTGGATCGCAATGCTGAAAGCGGATCAGCTTCTGGGTTTCAAATGCCGGTCCACTTTGCATGAGCCGTCTCCGTTAAAGTCGTAATCGTGTCATCGCAGCGCGATGCGGTGTGTCTGCAGAGCTCAGGCCAGGTATGCGGTCCCGCTCGCGTTAGGCCGATCAGTCGCGCCGAGCATGAGGGCAACGGCTAACGGCCTCAGCCTGGCAAGAACTCGCGACCGGGATCGCGCTAGATGTCGGCAAGCGAGCGTTCCAACCTTTCCACCAGTTCATCAATCTGCGGTTCGGGCGCTATCAGCGACGGCGCTATCCACTAGACACCGGACTGACCGCGATTGGCGCGCCGATTCACGAAGACGGCCAAACGGGAACCGACCCGACACACGAGTGTGATTGCCGCGCAATGCGCTGATTCGAGTCGCTACACGAGGGATGTTCCCGGGTTGTCCCGCGCTGCTTTCGCTGCCACCGCAGGCGGTGCAGTCACGATCGACTTCAACGCGGGTTCGATTACCGTATTGGACAGCTTCGTCAGATCGGGGCGTGGACGGCACAAGGCAGGGGAAGGCGCGAACGCGGCTTCGAGCGCCTCGGCGATATCCAGCGTCCAGCGGTCCCGCCGGAAGGGACCCGTCACCTGCAAGCCGAACGGCATGCCGGCATCATCCAGACCGCAAGGCAATGTGATTGCTGGATTGGTGCATAACGTGACGACGTACGTCAGAGCAAGCCACCGGTAGTAGTTGGCCTGCACCTCGCCGCCGACCCGGCTCGCGTACAGTGTCGTCCAGGGAAACGGCGACACCGGCGTCGTGGGTGACAAGATCACGTCATAGCGGCTGTACAGCTCCTGGAACCGACGCATGATCCCGGTCTGCTCACGGTGTGCCCAGGCTGCATCGGCAAGCGTCATGGCAGCGCCGAGCTCATAGTTCGCCCTCGTATTCGGTCCAAGCGAAGCAGGGTCGGCTTCGTACGCGTCGCGCAACCCGGCCACAAAACTATCTGCACGAATGACGTCGAACGCGCGATGAGCGTCGCCGAAGTCCACCGATATCTCCTCGCACGTGCCGAACAACGGATGCATCGCATCCAGCTTTGCCCGGAACGTCTTCCTGATCTCGTCGTCGACCGCACACACGCCAAAATCTTCCGTCCAGCCCACGCGCAACGTGCTGAGGTCGACCGTTCGGGGCGCGAGGAATGCGGAGGCACGCACCGGATAGCTGAGCGGATCACCGCTATCGACGCCGACGGTGGCCGCAAGTTGCAGTCGTGCATCAGCGACGCTACGTCCCATCGGACCAACCACCGAAATTGGCGTCCAGCCAAGCAGCTTGCGCGGACTCGGAACGAGTCCAGGGGACGGACGAAACCCGACCACCCCGCACAACGCTGCGGGAATTCGCAGTGAGCCGCCTGTGTCGGAGCCCGTACACACCGGCAGCATGTCGCAGGCAAGCGCCGCAGCCGAGCCGCCCGATGAGCCGCCCGCGTTCAGATTAGGGTTGAACGGATTACCTGTTGCGCCCCAAACCGGATTGCGCGTGTTTGCGCCGGCACCGAGTTCCGGCACGTTCGTCTTGCCGACGACGATCGCCCCGGCGGCACGCAATCGCGCGACGAGCAGGTTGTCCTCATGCGGCACGGCATCGCGATAGAGCGGCGATCCATGCGTGGTCAACAGACCTGCCGTGGCTTCGAGATCTTTGACGCCGGTCGGCAATCCATGCAGCAGTCCGAGAGGCTCGCCGCGCATGACCGCGTTTTCAGCAGCCCGGGCCGCCTCACGCCCCGCGTCGAAATCCGTTGCGGCCATCGCATTCACGAACGGGTCGACGGCCTCAATGCGTGCTATGCAGGCGTCGACAAGCTCGACAGGCGAAAGCTGCCTGTTGCCGATCATACGGCGCAACGTGACTGCCGACATTCCGACGAGTTCCTGGTATTCACCCATCACTACCCTCCAGCAATAAACGATGTTCGGAAGGCAAAATCTATACTTCCGCTTGCTGACTGCGCGGCAACAGATAGCCGTAGCGGTCGATGAAGACAGACACCACTTCCTCAAAGCGTCTCGTCTCTACGTCTGTCACAGGCAGGCTGAGTACAACATAGCCGCGCCGTGCAATATAGATGCCGTGCTCAATCAGATGAAAGAAGAACAGATCCTTGAAGCCGTTCAGCGACGAATCGATGTCGCGTACCGAACGCACCGGCCGGTCGGTGATCTGCAGGTTCATCAGTGAGCCAATGCCGATGAAACGCAATGCGACGCCCGCCGCATGGAAGCGCGCATTCAGGGCTTCACGCAACCTTTCGCCGCGCGCCGACAACTCGCGGGCCACCTCCGGTGTATAGATCTCAGTGAGTCCGGCGAAGCCGGCGGCCATCGTCATCACGTTGTTGTTAAACGTGCCCGCGTGTTGCAACGCGTTACTCCTGCGCGGATCGAACAGTTGCATGATGTCCGCCCGCCCCCCGAAGGCGCCAAACGACATGCCGCCACCAATGTATTTGCCCAGCGACGTGAGATCTGGCGGGATGCCGAGCGTCGACTGCAGACCACCCGGCGCGAGACGAGAAGTCATGACTTCGTCGAACGCGAGCAGCGTACCGTGCATTGTCGCCATCTCGCGCAGGCCACGCAGAAAGTCCCGATCCCCAACGATGCAGCCCGACGCGCCCTGCATCGGCTCGACTATGATAGCGGCGACATCTGACGGGTTGTCGGCGAGCAGCTGCCGGACACTGTCAAGATTGTTGTACTCGGCGTACAGAAACTCATGCGGCACGTTGACCGGGTTATGACCGCGTCCAAACGTCAGCACACCGCCGTGATAACCGCCCACGAAGACGATGATCTTGCTCCGCCCGGTGAACGCTTTTGCCGCGGCCAGCATCATCAGATTGGCTTCCGTTCCTGAGTTCGTGAAGCGGACCGACTCCAACGAAGGGAAGCGCTCGCAGATTGCCCTGGCGAGTTTCGATTCCAGCAGGTTATGGCCGCTCAGGTTCAGGCCGCCGTCGAGTGCCATATCGATAGCATGGCGGATTCGCGGATGTGAGTGCCCAAAGATTCCCGCACTGAACTCGGCGATGAAGTCGAGGTATTCGTGACCATCCGCATCCCACAAGCGGCAGCCTTCCCCTTTCGCCATCGCGAGTGGAAAGGGCTCGTAAAACAACACCGATCGGGTGTTGCCGCCCGGCATGACCTCGGCTGCCTGTTCGTACTGACGGGCGCTCAATGGGTTGCGTGCCGCGAAGGCACCAGCCGCGGCGACCAGCGCGTCTTTCAGCGTGGCGGGCGTATGTTCGTTCCTGGTTCCTGCGTTGGAGATGGTTGGCATAGTCATTTGTTCGTACCTGCGTGTTGAAGCGGTGACGTTCGTGTTGCAGCCCATATGCCGCGTGAAGGGCGCCCATTACATGTCGATCAAGTTTTCATTGTGCATTGAACAACATATTGCTACTCAATGTCAAATGGTCTGCTGGCGGGCACGATCCTTCATGAAAATGAGTGCCGGCAACGTGAGCAATGCGCTGCCGGCGAGAAGCCAGCCGGCATTCGCGCTGGCGCCCGTGTGAGAGATCGTCCAGGTGGTCAGGAGCGGCGAGAAGCCACCGAGAATGGTGGCGAGCGCGCCCCCAAACGAAACACCCGTCGAACGCACCCGCGTCGGGAACATTTCCGCCAATGCCGAGGGACCGGGCCCTGAGTACATGATGAACGCAAGGTTCATCAGCAACTGGGTAAAGAAGAACGTCATGAAGCTGATGCCCGACACGATGAACGCATAAAGCGGATAGCTCAGAAACAGGAAGAATAGACAACTGGTGAGCAGGACGGGCTTGCGGCCGATGCGATCCGATAGCGCCCCCATCAACGGTGCGCAGATCATGACCGTTGCGAGCGATGCGGTGCTGGTCCACAACGCCTGCGTCTGCGAAATATGGGCGTATTTGTTGGCGAAGGTTGGCATGTATACCGAGACCATGTATGAACTGACCGCCCAGAGAATCACGAACGAGAAGGCATGGAAGACTGATTTGGCGAACTGGCGCCGACTGAGTGCTACGGATTGCGACGCGCTGTTTTCGTAGGCTGGCGACTCCTGAACGCGTCGTCGCACATACATGCCCACTGGGCCAAGCAACGCACCAATCAGGAAGGGAATTCGCCACCCCCACGCCGACAACTCACTCGCACTTAGCGTACTGCTCAGGATGGCAGCGGCAAGCGAACCCAGCAGGAGTCCAGTGGCGATGCTTGACTGCTGGAAAGCTCCGAAGAACCCGCGTCTACTCGTCCCACCCCATTCGACCAGAAATGCGGCCGCCGTTCCCCACTCGCCGCCCGCCGCAAAGCCTTGGGCAAGCCGAGCAAGAACCAACAGAGCGGGTGCCCAAATCCCAATGCGGTTATAGGTGGGCAGAAGACCAATTGCCACGGTGCTGGCCGCCATCAGGATCATCGACGTGGCCAGCGTGATGTGGCGACCCCGGGTGTCGGCGATGCGCCCCAGCACCAGACTGCCGATAGGGCGCGCGACGAATCCCACGCCAAAGACCGCGAACGATGCCAACAGTGAAGTGAACTCATCGGTCGACGGAAAGAAATTCTTCGCAATGGTCGCGGCAAGAAAGCCATAGACCCCGAAGTCAAACCACTCAAGGATGTAGCCGACCATGCCCGCGCCGATCGCGCGTCGTTGCTCTGCCCCGCTCGTCGTCGGAGGCGCGGCGTCGGTGGATCGTGAGTTGTGTGAGGTGCTGCTCATCGTCGCTCCCAGCATGTCAGATGTGTTAGAGACCGCGGGCGAGTCCGCCCGCATGTCTTTGCGTCGGTCAGTAACGGGAAGATTCAGAATTTGTGACGCATGCCGAGACGCAATGCGAGTTGTTTGTCGTTGCCGGAGATCGGCAGCGTTACCAGTTCGCCGCGCGCGCCGCCATTCGCCTTGTCGTAGTTCGCGCTTATGTAGACGTCGGTGCGCTTCGACAGCAGATAGTCGAGCACGACATTGAACTCGTTCCACTTATACGAAGACATCTTTGAATAGCCATAACCGCCGGCTAACAGCAGGTCTGGCCGTACATACGCGTGCGCGACGGCGTTGAAGCTTTGCATCGTGGTGGAGTTGGCACCGCTCTCATAGCGGGTATTGGCGTAGAGCCCCGACAGGCCGAACGATCCAAAGGTATATGACGTACCAATGCCGGCAGTCCGGTATCGGTCGACGACGACTGCCTTTGACGAAAAGGCCACGGTGGTGCCGAGGAAAGAGTTCACACCAAAGCTGCTGCCGGGCGTCACCGTGTAGTTATGGATGCTGGTGGTCGCCGCGCCAATGCTGAACGGCCCGTGTTCGTAGGCAGCGCTCAGGCTGTAAGCAACACCGTAGTTGTTGGAGGGCGCGCTCAGCGAGTTGAAGCTGTACTGTGCGGAAAAATGTAGACCCCGCAGGTTTGGACTTACGTACGTGACCGCGTTGTTTAGCCAGTTGCCGGAGATGCGGTCGTGATCACCGGTGTCGAATGCGTAAATGCCTGAATAATAGCCCGAGTGATACTGCAGCAACGTCACCGTCATCTGGTCGAAGGTGCGTCCAAACTTGATGGTTCCGTAACTGTCGTGCTGTAGTCCGACCCATGCCTGCCGGCCAAACTCGAGGCCACCCTGACGCGATGCGCCTGTGTTCGGATTGAAGCCGCCCTCAAGATTGAAGATCGCCTTGAGCCCAGCGCCAAGATCCTCCGAGCCCCTGAAGCCGAAGCGGTCACCCTGGCTGATGCTGTCGTCCATCCGGTATGCGTAATGGCCACCCTGGTTGGACACGTACGTCAGCCCGTCGTCAATGACGCCATATAGCGTGACCGTTGATTGCGCGTGCGCGGCGGCAGCGGCAGCCATCAGGCCGAGCGCGCCCCCCAAAGCTTTCCATTTCATAGGAACTCCAATACCTGTCGTTAAAGGACGCCGGCCAGCCGGCACCAATATTTATAGCCCGCCGAACACTGATGAGTTGTACAGCGAACAAGGCATCGTTATATGACGATCAAAAAAGAAGCGCAATCAGGAAATTAACTTAAGGCAGTAAGGGTCGTGAAGGATCTGTGGTTGCACGGTGTACAATGAAACCCTTGTGCAACCCGCTCCGTCGTTCCGCTTGCCGGGCGTCGGAGTGTCACCCCCTACAGGACCCACGTGACGACAAGAACGACCAGGCAGGCACCCGCCACCAAAGTCAGAACGGCAGCAGCGAAGACGACCGCAGGCACTCCCGCGCGCAAGCGGGAGGGTGCCGCAACGAAGAAGAAAAGTGCACCGGCGGACAAGGGGTTGACGCGCGACAGGATCGTCGCGGTGGCCATTGAGCAGATCGATCAGAACGGCCTCGCGGCGTTCAGTCTGCGCGAGGTGGCACGTCAGCTCGACGTCTATCCCGCAGCCGTGTATTGGCATGTGCCGAACCGCGATGTTCTGCTTGCGGCGGTCGTCGAAGAAACGACGGCCGGCGTTACTCCGGAGCTCGGAACGCTTAGCTGGCAGGACTGGCTTCGCGAGCTGTTCCGG
The DNA here is from genome assembly GCF_900109265.1 of Paraburkholderia tropica. Classification (GTDB taxonomy): domain Bacteria; phylum Pseudomonadota; class Gammaproteobacteria; order Burkholderiales; family Burkholderiaceae; genus Paraburkholderia; species Paraburkholderia tropica. The sequence continues at coordinate 6,648 of NZ_FNZM01000041.1, read as the reverse complement.
CGCTATCGCAAGGCAGTGCAGCGGCATCCGAACGTCGCGCAGCTGGTTGGCGCGCAGTTGGTATCCAACGCGAGTCTTAGCCCGCTGCTGATCGACCGGATTCTTGCGGTGCTGCTCAAGGCGGGCTGCGACGAGGCGCGGCTCGTCGAGATGTATAACGTGGTGATTGCCAGCATGGTCGGTTTCGCAACGCTCGAATTTGCACCGTTGCCAACAGATGACCTGTCCACCTGGGCGGACCAGTTGCAGCAGAAAGTCCACGAGATCCGGGCACTCGAGTACCCGACGCTTGCGCGTCATCTGCCTGCGCTCGCGAACCGTTCGTTTATTGTGCGTTGGCAAAGCGGCAGTGACATGCCGCTCGATTCGAGCTTCGATGCTTTTGTCGAGGTGGCGATTGCCGGTATCGAGCGTGTTATCTCGAATTGACCGGAGTGTCAGACGAACGTCAGCAGGCGACGTGGATTGTTCGTGAGGAGCGTATCGATCTCGGGTTGAGTAAAATCGCGTCGCGACATGCGAGGCACGATGTTCGCGAAAATGTGCTGATAGCCGTGGCCGCCATAGCGACCAAGGCGCGTTCGGGTGCAGATGTCATGGCTGATCAGCACGCGGTCCCCGTGGCCGTGATTCATCAGTGTGCGCACCATGCGCAACCGCGCGCCGTCGTTGGGCATATCAATGTCGGACATCGGATAGGCGCTCTGCTCCCAGCCGAAGAGATCGAATTCGATCACGCAGCCCGAATCGGCAAGACGCAGCAGGCGTTCTTCGTCGAAAATTGTGCGGTCGATATGACTGATGATCACGCGCTCTAGCGGAAAGCCCCACTGCCGGATCGTGTCAGCAAGTTCCTGCGGCTGATCGGGGTGACGTCCTGGGTGAAGGTTGAGGGCCGCGCCGGTTTCCCGCTGCGCGAGCAGTGCGCCATGCACGACGCGCCTTTCCTGATCGGTCCACGGGGACTGGCAGCCGATCTCGCCGATAATGCCCGCGCGCACCGCCGTGCCCCACGCGCCTTCTGTAATCTGTCCAATTATCTCGTGCGCGAAGTCGTCGATGCTGCGGTGCGCGTTAGCTGGATTCTGGTACTCGTGCACGTAATGGCCACAACCCATCACCACCTGCACGCCCGTCTGGCGCGCAATCTGCACGAGCCCCTCGGGATCGGGTTTTAGCCCCCCCGTGGTTAGATCGACGATAGCTGCGCCGCCCGCGGCGCGAAATTCCGTAAGTTCTTCGATTGCTACGTCTTTCTGGTCGAGCCGATAGTTCTTCAGGGCCGGCATCTGTCCGTAGTTGATTTTCCAGCAGTTACACAGGTCGATCTCGGTCTGGTCGTGGTCAGCATCCTCGGCCAGCTTTGGCGGCACGAGGTCGATTAGCAGATGCTCGTGCATCAGTGTCGGCCCGAGTTCGTGCGGGTCGAGCAAGCCGAGCACCGTCTGGATGCGGCCCTTCCGTGGATTGACGTCATTCATAGCGTTACTGCCCGTACCGGTTCAGAGATCAACCATTGTACGATGGATAATTGATCGCTGACTATCGATCAACATTCTTGGGGGCGACCGTAAGTTGCAGCTCGAAGGAGAAGAGACTGGTGCGATTGAGGCCTTGTTCAACGCATTTCGAACGAGTGTTAGCGACCGCTACCTGAGTAGATGTGACGTTCGAATGTCTTTTTGAAAACCTGAGCCACCGGCCGGTCCTGGCCGAACCCGGTCCTATACGTCCGGCTCAGTTCGACCCAGAGCCGCCTCTCGACATCGCGACAGAATGAAGGCCGCTTCCCATGTAGTAACGGACATCCCGTCGTCGCTCATAAGCATTGTGGAACACCGACCGGTCGGCACGCCGATTACGATTGAAAAGTGAGTGCGGTATTCTTCCAATACCAATTCGAAGGAACATGACATTCCGATGCGCATACTGATTATGGGCGGTACCTTATTCCTCGGGCGCCATATCGTCGAGGCGGCCCTGCGCAACAAGCACGAGATCACATTGTTCAATCGTGGTCTGCGGAATCCTGGCCTGTTTTCTGAGGTTGAACGTCTCACAGGCGACCGCGACAGTAACCTGTCGAGCTTGAAAGGAAGATATTTCGATGTTGTCATCGATCCCTCTGCCTATCGTCCCGGGCAGGTCGAGTCGCTGCTTGACGCGCTAGGTGCTCTGCCAAGGCACTACACGTTGGTCTCTACCGTGTCGGTCTATGCGAGCTTTCCACCAGGATCACGTTACGACGAACAGGCTGCAGTGCTGACAGGTGACGAGGGATATGGCGCACTCAAAGCGCGGACTGAGGAAGCTTTGCAGCGCAGGCTGCCTAGCCAGACCACGATTGTTCGCCCTGGTCTGATCGTCGGCCCCCATGACCCAACTGGTCGTTTCACGTATTGGATGCGGCGCATAGATCGCGGTGGCGATGTGCTCGTGCCAGGGCGCCCTGATCGGCCACTTCAATTCATCGACGCACGCGACCTGGCTGAATGGATTGTGCTCTTGACGGAACGCTCGACAAGCGGAGTATTCAACGCGACGGGAGCGACGGTTCAGACGACCATGGCACAGTTGCTCGATTGTTGTGTGGCGGAGGTAGGCCGGGAAGCGTGCTTGCACTGGCTCGACGACGACACCGTTACCGCGACCGACGTCGAAGCTTGGACCGAGTTGCCACTCTGGATACCAGAAAATCATCCTGAATTCGGTGGCTTCATGCGAGCAAATAATGACCGGGCCATTGCCGCAGGATTGACCTTTCGCTCTATGCGCCAAACCGTTGCAGATACGTTGGCATGGAGCCGGGAGGTGCCCGATGAACCACCTTCACCAGTGAAGGTGGTTCCATTGTCTCCTGAACGCGAGCTGGCCATTTTGGAACAGAATAATGGCCGGTTACCAAGCGGAGCCGACGCGTGACTGTCCGAGCGCTGGTGCACGCGAATGGCGCTTCTTGGCCGCATCCCGACCCGAAGCCGTCTTTCGATCCCAGCGATAGCGGACCATCGTCATCGCTGTTCGGCGGTGAATACAAACGCCTCTTCGGCATCTGACGACGCCCAACTTACGAGTTCGGAACCGAGCCGATTGATCGTTGCAGGTTCCAATTCGACTGCGAACAGCGAGTGCGCGCTCACGAGACGCGTACCACTTCTCTGGCATTCAATCTCGAGTGCAGAATGACCAACCCCATCGAAAACAAATGCGCGTAGTGCTATCGAGCCGTTTTCAAAGGTAACTTCGTCTTTGAGGGACCGAGGAAACCTGCACAGGGAGCAACCGAAGGCTTCAAGAGTTTCCAGATCGCCGTAGAAATTAACTTTTGCCGCGAAACCAGAGGCTTGGACGGAAAATTGAAATTTCAGCATGCCGTCGTGATCTCGCCATAATGGCTCAAGGGTAAGTAGCACTCCAACTCCGAACTCAGGTTTCTGGGGGGATGTTCAAACACCTTTTAACACAGCCGACGGGTGATCCAAACGTTGAGATTGACGACAATCTCGGCGGCAACTACGGCCGTCTGTTCATGGCCGCGTGCGGAAGTTCGAGGAGTGCTACTGCCACCGCAGCCCTGTCAAGCGTTGAGCTTCCGTCGCCGACCCAATACTGCCGTTCGGATTCCTCTGAAGCGGTCATCCACGATCGACTCCCTAGGCCATAATCCCACGTATCGAAATCTTCACGGAGCGCATATCAATGAAAATCGGCTGCATATGCGGCGCGGTCATTGTCGATCAAACCGATTATCTTGCCTATAAAGCTCATCTAGTGGCAGACCAAGACTGGGAGGACTTCGCCGAGTCAAGTCAATCGCTCGGCGAGTTCGACCAGTCATTCGTGCGGCACTGCTATCAATGTACGTCGTGCGGCAGGCTGTATGTCGACGATCACGAGCGGCGGTTGGTCAGCTTCGTTCCTGAAACGACTGGTGCGCAATTGACACTAAGGTCGATCAAGGGCGCGCAATGGAAGGCTCCGTTGATTGGCACTTGGACTATCGAACCGATAGCCGATCAACCAAAAGGTAGCCTTTTCTGTCAAGGCGCAGACGGCATTGCCGAACAATACGGCACTTGGGAGGCACTCGAACAGGCCTACTTTGCACTCTTCTATCGCCTGAAAGGACTCGGCCTGCTCCGATCAGCGCTGCTTCGTAAGGACGGCACTGCGATCCATTTATGGCCGGGTGAGAACCACTAGTCGTACCTGGCCACTGCGAATTGTCGCCAATTCACCGGCGATAGTCCGTACGCCGCTGGTGGCTGGTGGCCGCTGATCGCCAGTGCCAAGGCGTTGCTTGGCGTGAAGTAACCACCTTGCTTCGTCGCGGATATGCGCAGCGGACACCAGCGATTCACTCAATTCGCTCGACGAACTGCGTCCGATCGAATGGCGCGTCGTATGGCTCCGGCCAATACTCAACCACGCGGGTGATTTTTCCGCATTCGACGCTAAAGAACGAAATTGCTCTCGCGTTCACTGCGCCATCCGTGATGGATACGTCCGAAACGGCCTCATTCCCCGCTGCGACGATGCGATTTATCGTGAAGGCCCACGGACCTCTCGCTGGGTACGCAGCGTTGAGTCCAGCGAAGTTCTCGGCACCTCGAATTCTCTCCTTGGACTGAGGCCAATCAAGAACGAAATCGTCCGCGAGCACCGCGCCGACGGCGTCAAAGTCGTTTGTGGCCATAAGTCGCCAAAACTCGTGAATCACATCTCGTGCGGCCGTAGGATTGATAGTCATAACATCGAATTCGTGAGCGAGGTCGAGCTCTGGCGATTGTTGACGATCATAAATGCGATGTCGAGCGACCGCTTCTGGCCGGGCAGCGTCCGATCGCTGCCCGGCGTTCGCGTTTCACACGTCGGTCTGTTCCGCCATCTCAAGCGCATCGTCGACCTCAATGCCAAGGTACCTTACGGTGCTTTCGAGCTTGGTGTGCCCTAGTAGTAGCTGAACTGCCCGCAGATTCTTCGTGCGCCGGTATATCAACGACGCTTTTGTTCGCCGCATCGTATGCGTTCCGTAAGCCTTGTCGTCGAGTCCAATTGACCCGATCCGGCGATGGACCAGTCGAGCATACTGGCGTGTCGAGAGATGCGGAGAGCCGTGAATCCTGCTCGGAAATAGATAGTCGCCCGACGAAAGTGCCGCCGCTTTGATCCATGCTTCGGCACTCGCTCGTGTCAGTTCGGTTATCTCGAACTGGACCGGCCGCTGAGTCTTCTGCTGCATGACGGTTGCTCGAGGCGCCACACGAGAGCCGAGACAGATATCGGACACCCGCAATTTGGTGAGATCGCACGCCCGCAGCTTGCTGTCGATCGCCAGGTTGAACATCGCGAGTTCGCGAGTCTTTGCCGCGAGTTGCAGTCGGATACGAATCGCCCAGATTTCCCTGAGTTTCAGCGGTGGCTTCTGGCCCGTCAGCTTGCCCTTGTTCCACGGCACGCGCCGCGTGCCTACAACATCAATTGCGTCCATGATTACTCTCCTTTCAAAGGAAGGAGAATCATTCTGCGCCGATCGTGGAAGGACGATGCCCGACCCACAAGAGACATCCAGTTTTCTCAACTACGGACATCCGCGCAAGACGCCTGTTGCCACAACTTGCTTCGCTACGGAGAAACAACGTCAAGCTTTGCCATGACGCCGTCCGTATTGCTCAGTGTGCAATGCCTCCCGATCTCGACTACATTGGTCAGTATCGCGAACCTCACTTCATCATCGAACGAGATTTTTTTCGACGATATCCTATCGGCCTGAATGGCACCTTCTATAGTTTTATTCGTTACACCATCTGCCAACTGATTGACCGGCTCGCATTGGAGTCGAAGTGGACTACCATAGAACACACCGTCAATGCCTTTGGTCGCATCGTCATCGATTCCTCGAAGAAAAATAATTCCTCCGATCCGAACGCTATAGACGTCATGCGAGAACATGCCCTGTGCATCACACAATTCATAGGAAGACGGGTTTCCATCAACTCCGTTCATCGTGTGGCATACGTTTTTTCCATTTTGTGCGGTCAGTAGTGGTTCAACGACGGGGGCATTACGTTTGTCGGTTTCCTTCCGTTGGGCTATCGCTTGACCTATTTTCTCTTTTTCTTGTGATGTAAGAGGTGTGATCGTGGCGACGTATTTTGGCTTAATGTGCAAATCATAGAGTTGATCAATAGACCAATTCTTCTTTGCCTGCGCACAGGCGAGAGTCACTTCGGCACTAATCAATGAATCAGGCGGGACGTCGGCCATGTATTTTTGTACGGACTCGGGCATTGGGACGGACCTAACTAGGGAAGGTCTGCAAAAGTCCTGGCATTGAAGACTGGTTTGCCTATCCTGGAAGATAGACAAGTTCAAGGAGTTCGTCGATGACACAACTCGGTCTTGGTCTGGATCTTTCGACGAAACGCACGCGCAAGCGGGAATTTCTCGATGAGATGATGCGCGTGGTGCCATGGTCGAGGTTGATTGCGTTGATCGAACCGCACTATCCGAAGGGTAAGACCGGAAGGCCGCCGTTTCCGGTTGCGACGATGCTGCAGATCCACTTCATGCAGCAGTGGTTTGGGCTTTCGGACCCAGCGATGGAAGAGGCGCTTTACGACGTGGCGCTGTATCGTGAGTTTGCGG
>NZ_FNZM01000023.1 GCF_900109265.1 Paraburkholderia tropica | reverse complement strand
CTCGCCGCGTAGCGTCACGAACATCTCGTCTAAATGCCAGGTGTTGGCTGGCTTGCGCCGCGCCGCCTTGGCGCACTTAGCGAATCCAGCGCCGAACTTGTCGCACCAGCAACGGATGGTTTCGTATGTGACCACGACGCCACGCTCGAGCAACAACTCTTCGATGTCGCGCAGGCTCAGGCTGAACCGGAAGTACCAGCGAACGGCGCAGCTGATGACGATAGCGGGGAAGCGATGGCCGTGATAAAGCGATTTCGTCTTCTTCATCGCTTCATTCTACTGCCACACCTCCAGCAACCTGACAGTGCCCGGGGTGCAAGTTCCGCGTTGTCGTCCCAACCGCCCCTAGCGGTTGCCTCGCCCTGCCACCGCGTTTCGTTCCAGCGTATCGCCAAGGTGTTGCGCGAAAGCGCGCGCTCGGGCGCTCATGTCACCCCGCGATGGGTAAACGAGGTAGAGACCCTGTTGCGTGGCGTCCTGCAAGGGTGGGTCAATCTCGACGAGAGTGCCGGCGGCAATCGCGTCCGCGCACAGATGCGCGGGCAAGGTCGCCACACCCCTGCCGCGTATCGCCATTTGCTTCAGCAAACCAAAGCTGTTCGCCACGACCCTCGCCTGCGCGCCTGCGGTACGATCGTCGCTGGGGGAAAAAGCGAGCAAGTCGAGTTGCGCGAATGAATCGGGCACTGACATCGCGTGGTCAGCGCGATCACCAACGCCGCGTCTTGCGAGCCATGCCGGGCTGGCAAACGCGGCCATGCGGAAACTGGCGATGCGCCGGGCGACTGCATCGCTGCTCCCCGGCTTGCCTCCGCGTATCGCGAGATCAAACTTGTCACCGACGAAATCCACTACCTCGTTGGTGGCGTGTACCTCGACGCGCACTCGCGGGTGGCTGTCGAGGAAGGCGGAGATGGCATCGGCTAGCACGGTGTCGGGGAAGTCGAGCGGCACGCTCAGGCGGATCGTGCCAGACAGCTTCTCGCCTCGGGTGAGGCCGCGTTGCTCGGCGGCGCGCAATGTCGCAATGGCACTCGCAACGCTGGCGTGCCATGCCTCGCCTTCGTCTGTAAGTGCAATCCGGCGGGTCGAGCGTCGCAGCAGACGCACTCCGAGTCGCGCTTCCAATGCGGCAACGCGGGCACTGACGGTCGAGCGCGGCACACCTAGCTCGCGCGCGGCGGCGGCGAAAGAGCCGCAATCTACTACGGCTACGAAAGCCAGCGAGCCATTGATATCCATTGTCCATCCCGTTGGCGGAAGCCGCCATTCTAGCGGTCTTATCGAAGGCTCCGCGAGGGCGCAGACTGGCGCTTCTCACCACTCGTCACGACTTCCATGAAATCCGCCATCTTCACGCCCGCCGTAGTACTGTCCTTCGCCAACATGCAGACCCGAGTTATCGCCGGGAGGGTCGACACAGAGACGGGCGATATCGGCGCTCCATACACTGTGATGGAAATGCGAATTGGAACATGCGGCGGCGCACCTGCGCATCGCTCACTCGACGAGGAGAAGACCTTTGTGGTCCTGGAGGGCTCGCTCGAGTTCCAGATCGGCGAGACCGTCCAGACAATATCCGCGGGAGCAGTCGCTACGGTCGCGCGCGGCGACGTGCACGGCTTCGCCAATCGGGCGGACACCGACGCGCGCATGCTGCTGATATCCGCGCCGGCAGGTCATGACGCATTCTTTCGCGCGATGGCTGAGCTGCCGACGCCGCACGATATCGAGGCTGTGCGGCGCATCTGCGAACAAAATCGGCAGGTAATCATTGGCATATGAGTACCGATAGCCGACTAAGGTCATGTATGTCGTCGATTAGGACCGCACCGTCGAAGGTCCGCTCCTGGCCGGCTAGCGCCCCACGGCCGAGCGCGGTGATCGCCGCGGGCACGGCCTTTCATGCAAAGGGCATAAACGACCCGAAGCCGTCGGTCAAGGTCGCTGCTCGTATGTCTCGAGGCACCTAAAGAACAGTCGCTCAAGGTTCCGATGCGCACGGCGCGCTCCGCGAACTGACTTTAGCTCACACGTGACACGGCCTTTCGTTCGGGCTTCCCGCCCACATTATTCCCTGTTGTGACGTTAATCATGGAATAATAGGGAATATGAACGCTTCTTTGGGCCGCCATGTTCCATACCGTTGAAGACGTCGCTGCGTCCCTTCGAATACACCCGAAGACCGTCCTGCGATTCATTCGCGAAGGCAAGTTGCGCGCGACCCGGGTGGGTCGCGCTTATCGCATCCTCAATGCTGATTTGCTCGAATTCGTGCGAATACGACCCGTATCGGACGCGCCGCGTATAGTGCGCGTTACGAGCATCGTCGACATCCCTGAAGGGTCTCCATCGATGCAACAATACCTGTCGAAATCACTGCACGCGATGACATTGAGTCGAGGGTCATATCATGATCCTCTACGCGTCGATGTCGCTTTTGATCCCGTATCGAGCCAGATCAAGATCATCATCGCGGCCACACCTGGCGACACGGCGTCGTTGATGTCCGCGCTCGAAACTATCGTGGCCCAAGCTGAAACATGAATGCGATCTATCGGTCTGCGCGTCAAGCGCAATTGATCCAGACCGCGTATGAAGCAGCGCTTTCGCACTGGCCGGACTCACATTCGCGTATCAACATCCCGACGCGCCATGGCGTTACGCATGTCGTCGTCTGCGGCCCCGAATCGGCTCCGCCCGTTGTCCTAATCCACGGGTCTCAGACGACTGCGGCAAGTTGGCAACACTGTGCGGTCGATTGGTCCAGACATTTGCGTCTCTACGCGATAGACGTGATCGGAGAAGCGGGGCCAAGCGCGCCTTCGCGTCTCCCGCTTGCAGGCGGTTTGCATGCGCAATGGCTGAGCGACGTGCTCGACGGTCTGGGAGTCGAACAAGCCGCATTCGTCGGTATTTCTCTTGGCGCCTGGTTTGCGCTCGATTTCGCGTCCCGCCAGCCGGCCCGCGTGTCGCGCCTCGCGCTGCTTTGTCCGCCAGGCATTGGCAGGCAAAAGCGCTTCCTGTGGTGGGCGTTGCCACTTTTGCTTCTTGGCGGCATCGGGCGCGCGTATGTCCGAGAACGTGTACTCGGCCGTCTTCCGCCTGTATCCACGCCAGCAGAACGCGACGCCGCCTCGCTCATGGAGGCAATCGACCACGGTTTCCGTCCGCGCCTCGAAGTTATCCCCGTGTTTGGCGACGATGTGCTTCAAACGCTGTGTGTCCCTATGCTCGTCATTGTCGGCGGGCGCGACGTGATGCTCGACTCGAGCGACACGGTCCGACGTCTCAGGCAAGTCGCACCGAAGGTAGAGGTTCGATATCTTGCCGATCAATACCATTTCATCCGCGGGCAGCGCGAAAGCCTGCTTAGGTTTCTTCATCCGACGGGGTAATCAAACGTGGACTATCGTCTGACGCTGATCGGCAGCCACCGCGTACTCATCCAGAGCGAATGCGCGAGTCCCGTCAAGCAGGAGCACGACGCGTTGGACCTTATCATGTTGGCGCGACGGCATCGGGCGGACTATCTCGTTGTCCGCGCGCAATCCTTGCATCACGAATTCTACCGGCTCGACAGTGGTTTTGCCGGCGCTTTCCTGCAAAAGCTGATGAACTACGGTATCAGGATCGCTGTGGTTGGCAACATTGACGAATGGCTTGCACGCAGCAATGCGTTCCGCGAGTTCGTTCTCGAATCGAACAGTGGGAAGTCAGTATGGTTCATCGCAACGGAGCAAGACCTAATGTCTAAGCTCAGCGCGTAGATGAACCAAGGAGACTCGCAAAGCCGATCGCTCTCGTGTTTGGAAAGAGAGAGTGTCGAAATCGCCCAGGGCATGGCCCACTCCATGCCCGTGCGGCTCTGGCAGTAATGCTAACCCGCTTTTTATTCGCTCGGCGCCCAGGTAACTATGCCCGCCGCCTTTCACCACCAGACGCAGATTATGTCGGCGGACGAAATCGATGCCGGAAACCACGTCCGCCGTAGAACGGGCGGCCACTGCGTAGGCGCTCGCACGGGGCGTCCATCCGTCGAGCCAACCTGAGATCTGGGTGCCGCCAGGATCGTCGCCGAGCGCGATCGGATTTCGCGCCTCTTTGAGGCGAGCAAGACAATCGGGCGCGCCCGGCGTTTCGGCACAGATCTGCCAGATGGTTGCGGGACGCAACAAACTTCCTCCAACTGCGCGACTCAGCGCCTGCCACTGTTCTGCTTCTGGCCACGCAGGATCACAGGCCGGATGCGGTGTGTTCCAGCCACGACCGGAGCCACGTCCGCAAAGATAGTGGCGGTGGGAAGCAATGGCAGAGCGGCAACACCCTTTAGCAGGCAACGTCTCTTCACGTCGTCTCATTTCCTTATCGAGCGACAATCAGCTTCGAGAACCATCTTTTCTGGAACCAGGAGCGGGCCCGATAGGCTTCAATCGAGCGGGTAACCAAGGGCCGTTACCAAAAGGTCAAAGCGCCCCTCGGTTGTCCGTGCAACATCATAGATGAGATGCCTACCTCGATGCGTGGGCCGCGATGCTCAGGCCGTCTGTGAAAATCCCAATGACTTGGTCCCAGAAGGCGGAAAGAAATTCGGGATCACCGAAGTATTCTGAAAGACACTCATCCGGCCGCCGAAAAGCGTATTGCCCGATGTCGAAACGAAGGTCGACGTACCATTTTCAGCAGCCTGCGCATTCTTCGCGAACAGCAAAAAGCCCGCTGCGGTGGTCGGATCCTGGCCGAGATCCATCTTGCTCCCGTCGGCCAGCTTGTAATCGCCGTCCTTCATCTGATATTTTTGCGCATCCTGCCCAAGCGACTGGAAAAGCGACATAAACCCTCCGAGCGCGTCCGCTTTCTCGCTAACCGCGTCGGACTGGGATGCGGTGAGCGGCGTTCCATCCGCTTCAGACCACTTTGCATAGCCGCTCACCGCGTCACTATGAAAAGCGTTAACCGAAGCGACGAGTGAAGCGTTTCCGTTAAGCATGCCTTGAAGCCACGCTATATCGTTTGCGCCAAGGTCCTTGGACGTGACCTCGATCGAGCCGTTGCTCGAATGGAAATCAAAGTGGGCATTGGCGAGGTCCGGCCTCTGCGACAGGACTGACTGCATTGTGGACGTCAGGGCGTTAGCGATGTTCCGCGCGTCGTTTCCCATTTTCAACGGGGCGCCCAAAGCATCCAGATACTTTGCAACGCGAGCCGCTGTCACAGACGGGTCAACGACAGTCACAGCAACTTGCGTCGGCGACGCTTGCGTGGCTGGCGAAGACTGCATCAACCCGGGAGAACCCAGCGGGAGTTGGCTTTGGCCCAATGCCACCGGGTTCGAATTTGCCAACGTAATTGGCGCGCTCATTCGTTCCTCTCTCTTTGTCCTGTAAGCGGGTTTACGACGACTTTGCGGAAAACGTGAGGCTTGGATTGAAATCGCCGAACGAATGGCGAGGGTACAACGAATCGCCGATTGGGCAAAGATCTCCGTGAGGACACGACCACGTCTGCGTAGACAATTTGGTCTAGACAAGTTACTCTACGTCATCCCGTCTCTGCTCGAAGGTGTCGTCATGACCAAAGCTACTGCCGCGACCAGGCCGACTGCGGCTGAACTCGAACTCCTGCGGGTTCTATGGCCAATCGGCTCCGCCACCGTCAAGCAGGTCCATCAGGCCATGCATGAGGAACGTGCGGACGTTACCTATGCCAGCGTATTGCGCCAGATGCAGGTCATGCATGCGAAGGGGCTACTTACGCGCGACGAAAGTGAGCGTTCCCACGTCTACGCGCCCGCGCAAAGCCAGAACATGCTGCAAACCAGCCTGCTGAAGGAACTGATCCACAAGGCGTTCTCGGGTTCGGGCAAGGCACTTGTCATGGCCGCTTTGCGCAAGCACGTTAGTCAGGAGGAACGCGAGGAAATTCGCAAATTTCTCCATGGAGATAAGCGATGAGCCCATTTGCCTGGACGCTTGTTCAGGCATTGGGCTGGGCGCTCATTTGCTTCGCATGGAAGGGTGCCTTGATCGGCGTGGCAACGGCGCTCTCGTTGCGGCTAATGCGTAACGCCAGTCCGCAACGTCGCTATGCGCTCCTCTGCCTTTCGCTTCTTTTGTGTCTCGCGATACCAGTGCTCGATGCGTACCGCGGTATCGAAGCGGCGTCGCGGCCATCTGGCTGGTTTCGCGCGACCGATTCTCTCATCGTGCCAACGAAGCACACACGCGATACATTCACGATTGAGAACGTCCTGCCCTGGCTGGTTGCGGCATGGCTGGTCGGTGTCGCCGCCATGTCGTGCCGGCTGACCGCCGGCTTGCTGTGGGTACGTCGGATCGGACACGCGTTTCCCGCTTGGCCAGATCCCCGGTGGCAGGACTACATGTCGGCGCTTGCCGTGCGTTGCGGGCTGTCGCGTCCGGTGACGCTGTGCGTGGCAACGCATCTCGCAAGCCCGCTGACGATCGGCTGGTGGCGACCGCTCGTGCTTGTTCCGGCTGCGTTGCTGACGCGCATGCCACCCGATCTGCTCGAAGCGGTGCTTGCCCACGAAATCGCGCATATCAAGCGCGCCGACTATCTGGTCAATCTGCTGCAAAGCGTGATCGAGGCGCTGCTGTTTTTTCATCCGGCAGTGTGGTGGCTGTCGCACCGGATTCGTATCGAGCGGGAATGCGTCGCCGATCAAATAGCCGGCACGCTCATTCAAAACCCTCGGCGTTTGGCGCTTGCGCTCGAGGAGCTCGACGCGCTTCAATCGTCGAGTGCCGGATACGCGCGAGTCGCGCAATCGGCGCGGGGCGGCCAGTTGCTGGACCGCATCAAACGCCTCTGCCACCCCGTCCCGCCCTCGCCGCACTGGGTCGCGTGCGTCCCGGCCATCACGGTTTGCTTCGTCGCGTTGTGCGTGACGGCGCAGACACTGTGGCAGGTGCCCGTGTCGCAACCCGCGGCGGGCATCGTGCCTGCCGGGTTGCTCGCATCGAGCCACGTCGTGGTGATCGACGACAAATCCGGTCATGTCCTGTTCCAGAAGCGCCCGGACGATATCGTGCCGATCGCATCGTTGACGAAGTTGATGACCGCCATGGTCGTGCTCGATGCCCGGCCCGATATGAACCGGACCATTCGCATCGACGCCAGCGACGCCGAAGCATTGCGGCCCAGCCGCACGGGATTGCCGGTCGGCGCAAGTCTGCCCCTTCATGTAGTGCTGCAACTCGCTCTGATGTCGTCGAATAACAGCGCGGCATATGCGCTGGCGCATGACTATCCCGGCGGCTACCCGGCGTTCCAGGCCGCGATGCGAGCCAAGATTGCTGCGCTCGGCCTGAAGCACACGACGATCGAAGAGCCAACCGGCCTCTCGCCGCTCAACACGTCGACGGCAAGCGACGTCTCGGTCATGGTGAACGCGGCGGCCCGCTATCCTGCGATCGCGCGCGCCACGGCTACCCCCCGCAGCGTCGTCCCGATCGACGGCAAGCTCGTCGAGTACCAGAACACGAATCCGCTCGTCGGGCAAAAGGGCTGGGACATTGCCTTGTCGAAGACCGGCTATACCGACGCGGCCGGACGTTGCCTGATCATGCGGCTGCGCTCGGTTCGGGACAGCGTCACGATGGTGTTTCTGGACGCCGGGCCGGCTGCGTTCCCTGCGCGCGACGCGATCAACATCCGTCGCCTCCTGCTCGCCCACAAGCTGGCTTGACGTTCGGCGCGCTCACCGCGTTTCCTCACTCTGTCCAAGTGGACCTGACCTTGACTCACTCGATCACGCGTCGAAAGCTGTTGATTGGTTTACCGCTGCTCGCCGGCATGGGCGTGGCTCCCGCATTGCGTGCAGCCGATTCACCATTCTCCGATATCGAGCGGCGCAATGGAGGCCGCCTCGGTGTGTTTGCGATCGATACCGGCTCGGGCCGCACACTGAGCCACCGCGCCGAAGAACGCTTCCTGATGTGCAGCACGTTCAAGGGATTGCTCGCAGCGCAGATACTGGCCCGCGTCGATGGCGGCGCAGAGCGGCTCGATCGGCTCGTTCACTACACGGAGAAGGATCTTATTTTCACGTCGCCTGTGACCAAGGCCAACGTCGCGCGGGGTGCGTTGTCGATCGACGCGCTCTGCCGGGCAGTCCTCGTGGAGAGCGACAACACGGCCGCTATCCTGTTGATGCGCAGCGCCGGTGGTCCCGCGGCGTTGACCCGGTTCGTGCGCGGACTCGGCGATACAGTCACGCGCTCGGACCGCTATGAGCCCGAGTCGAACCGCTATCGCGGCGTGCTCGACACCACGACGCCGAAGGCCATCGCCACCACGGCGCAGCGCCTTCTGCTTGGTGATGCCCTGAGCGCCAGTTCTCGCGCACAACTGGAGCGCGGCATGGCCGACTGCAAGCCGGGGCTCAACCGGATTCGCGCCGTGCTGCCCGCAGGTTGGCGGGCCGCCGACCGGCCCGGCACCAGCGTCGAAAGCGAGACCAACGACTACGCGCTCGTGCGCCCGCCCGGGCGCGCGCCGTTGCTCGTTGCTGCCTACTACGATGCGCCTGGCGTCAGCATGGAAGCGCGCGAGGCCGTTTTGCGCGCAGCGGGCACGGCGTTCGTGCAGTGGGCCACGAGCGCGGCATGACCGAGGCCCCCACGCGAAACCGGAAGATCGATTTACTCCGTGGCGTTTCCATCCTGCTCGTACTGTTTCACCACTTCAATATCGCCTATCGGCTCGACGACACTTTTCTGTCGCGCGTATTCGGCTGGGAAGCGGTCCGGGCTGTTGCACGAAACGGCAACTATGGCGTCACGATGTTTTTTGTGATCTCGGGATATCTGATAACGGCGAACGCAACTCGCCGCTGGTCCGAACTCGGTCATGTTGATGTCAGGGTGTTCTACGGCTTGCGCATCGCGCGCATCGTTCCGTGCCTGTTGCTGCTGCTGGCTGTGGTGAACGCGCTTGCAATGGCTGGCATTGCCATCTTCCAGAACCACTCGCCGGCCGGCACGCCGGTTTCATTTTGGCTTGTGAACCTGGCTTCGTTGACGTTCTGGATGAACATGCTCATCGGTACGCACGGATGGACCAACTATGCACTCGGCGTGTTGTGGTCGCTTTCCGTCGAGGAGGTGTTCTACCTCTCGTTTCCTCTGCTTTGTCTCGCGTTTCGCAGGGAGGCGCAGCTCGTTGCTTTCTGGCTCGCATGCATTTTCGTTGGTCCGGCTTACCGTTTCTTGCACCAAGGCGACGAGGGTGGCTATCTCTACGCGTATTTCGCATGCTTCGACGCAATCGCCACCGGATGTTGCGCGGCGCTGCTAGCAAGACGCGACGTGTGGCGTGGCCGCGCGTGGAGCGTGCTGGCGTGGCCGACGGCGCTGGCCATGACGTTTGTCTATCTGTACTGGCCGATCCGCGAAAGCAACGTGTTCGGTGTCACGGCAATGGCCTTCGGCACTGCGGTTTTGCTACTGGGCGCGAGTGATCGGCTGGACGAATCAAAAGTACGAGGCACGCGTGTGTCCACAGTGCTAGAAGGGTTCGGCAGGCTTAGCTATGAACTCTATCTGTTTCACCTTATCGTGCTGGGCCTGCTGCGCACGATTTTCCCGCCTTCCGGCGTGGCGGGTGACGAGAAACTGGTGGTTCTGGTCGGCTATCTGTTGCTTTCTACCCGTCTGAGCGTATTCATCGCGCGAATGTACGCTGAGCCGTCGAGTCGCATTGTGCGCCATTGGCTGATTCCGAGAAGATCTTGACCTAAAAGCGAATACTGCGAGCGGGATCAACCTGACATCGAACACCCCCCAGCTCGAATCGGGTGCAGAGGCTGAGCGACTGGTTCTGGTCGGGGTGCGGCCGGTCCCGTTACCGCCACCAATGTCCGAGTTTGGCCGAGTTCCGCCCGTTACCGACCTTCAGCGCTTTCCCTCGAGTGTCTCATGTGCGCTCCAAAGCCGACTCCCGGTAAAGCATTCGATCGTTTGTCAAGATACGAGCACTGCCACCGGAGCCGCGGACGCAGCATGGACACGCGCACGGCCGCTTCCTCATGCCACTTTGTGGCGTGACAAAAAGGGCCTCTGGCGGTCGCCGCCG
This sequence comes from Paraburkholderia tropica, assembly GCF_900109265.1. Classification (GTDB taxonomy): domain Bacteria; phylum Pseudomonadota; class Gammaproteobacteria; order Burkholderiales; family Burkholderiaceae; genus Paraburkholderia; species Paraburkholderia tropica. The sequence continues at coordinate 141,297 of NZ_FNZM01000023.1, read as the reverse complement.
CGTGCTCGCGCTGCGAGGCTTTGTGGTTTCGTCAGACTCGATTGATAACGACAGAACATCAATCGTTCCGAAATTTGCACTTATCGTTTCGCTGGCTCCGGACGAACATTGCCAAAACCGCGATCGACCGGAACGCCGCGCATATTCCGGAATTCAGGAGACACCTCGATGCACCCGTCGTCTAGCCCTTCGACCATTCATTCAAAGGCCGCCGCGGTTTTCCGTGTAACCGCCGGGAATTTCCTGGAACAGTTCGACTTCTTCCTGTTCGGCTTCTACGCCACGCAGATCGCCAACGTTTTCTTTCCCGCCAGGAGCGAGTTCGCCTCGTTGATGATGACGTTCGCGGTCTTCGGCGCCGGCTTCCTGATGCGGCCGCTGGGCGCGATCGTGCTTGGAGCCTATATCGACGACGTCGGCCGCCGCAAGGGCCTCATCGTCACGCTTTCCATCATGGCGAGCGGCACTATCCTGGTCGCGTTCGTACCGGGCTATGCGACGATCGGACTTCTCGCGCCCGCGCTCGTGCTGCTCGGGCGGCTGCTACAGGGCTTCTCGGCGGGCGCCGAACTGGGCGGCGTATCGGTGTATCTCGCCGAGTTGGCCACGCCCGGCCAAAAAGGCTTCTTCACGAGCTGGCAGTCCGCGAGCCAGCAGGTCGCGATTGTCGTCGCCGCGGGCCTCGGCTTCGCGCTCAACCAATGGCTGAGCGCACGGGCCATCGCCGCGTGGGGCTGGCGCGTACCGTTCTTCGTCGGCTGCATGATTGTGCCGTTTGTCTTCATGCTGCGTCGCAATCTGGAGGAAACACAGGAGTTCAAGGCGCGCCAGCATCGTCCGGGCATGAAGGAAGTATTCGACACGCTGGTCCAGAACTGGGCTGTCGTCGTCGCCGGCATGATGCTGGTGGCGATGACAACCACGAGCTTCTATCTCATCACGGTCTACGCGCCGACCTTCGGCAAGACAGTCCTGCACCTTAGCACCGCCGACAGTCTGCTCGTGACGCTGTGTGTCGGCGTGTCGAACTTTGTGTGGCTACCGATCGGCGGCGCGCTCTCCGACAGGATCGGCCGCCGGCCGCTCCTCGTCGGCATGACGGTGCTCGCCATCGCGACCGCCTACCCGGCGCTGTCGCTGCTCGCTCACGCGCCAAGCTTCGTGAACATGCTGCTCGTCCTCCTTTGGCTCTCGTTCATGTACGGAATCTATAATGGGGCGATGGTCGTCGCGCTCACGGAAGTGATGCCGGCGCAGGTACGCGTTGCCGGCTTCTCGCTCGCCTACAGCCTCGCTACGGCCGTGTTCGGAGGTTTCACGCCCGCGATCTCGACGGCGCTCATTCATATGACCGGCGACAAGGCCGCACCCGGCTACTGGATGAGCCTCGCCGCGACGTGCGCCCTTTTGGCGACGTTCGCACTCTATCGCCGCCGCGCAGTGACACTGACGCCAGCGCGCTGATGTGCTTCCCCCGGACCCATCGCAACCCTGTACGACCACAACCATGAGAAACCTGCTTCTGAAACTTTGCGCGGCAGCGCTCGTCGCAACCTCGGCCGCTGCGCCGAACGTACAGGCTGCCGACCTGCACGTCATGAGCTCGGGCGGCTTCACCGCCGCGTACAGGGTGCTCGGCCCGAGGTTCGCTTCCCAAACGGGCAACACGCTCGACACCGCGCTTGGCCCCTCGATGGGAAAATCGCCCGAAGCGATCCCCAACAGGCTTGATCGCGGCGAACCTGCGGACGTTGTCATCATGGTCGGCTACGCACTTGACGATCTGATCAAGCAAGGCAAGGTCATCCCCGGATCCCGGGTCGAGCTGGCCGATTCGCGCATCGGCATGGTCGTGCGTGAAGGTGCGGCGAAGCCTGACATCAGCTCGGCCGAAGGCCTCAGGCAGACCTTGCTGCATGCGAAGTCGATTGCCTATTCGGACAGCGCGAGCGGCGTCTATATCGAGCGAGAGTTGTTAAGCAAGCTCGGCATTGAGGATCAGGTCAGGTCGAAGGCGAAGATGATCCCGCGCATTCCCGTGGCGTCGGTGGTGGCGAACGGCGAATACGAAATCGGCTTCCAGCAGGTGAGCGAATTGCTGCCCGTCCATGGCACCACGTTCGTCGGCAAGATTCCCGAGTCTCTGCAATCCGTCACGCGTTTTGCCGGCGGCATTCCCGTGGGCGCGCAGCATCCGAAGGAAGCGAAGGCGCTACTCGACTATCTCGCATCGCCCGATGTGCAACCCGAAGTGAGAGCGACCGGGCTAGATTCCGTCTCCGCGCATTGAGGCAGAGGTATGGGAAGGCTTGTCTCAGCCAACTTCACGATGCGGTCTTCCTTCTGGCTTTCGCGGTCGTCGTCGCGCTGTTGTCCACGGCATCGTTGCGTGCGACGCCGGCGCGCTTCGTCTCGATGATCGTGCGGTGAAACTCCTGTGCGGCCGGTGTGAGCGGCCGTCCTCGCCGTCTTACGATTCCCACGCGTCGTTTCACCACCGGCTCGACGAGCGGCACGCTAGTGAGGATTGGGTGGTCATGTCCGGGCATGGCCATCGACGGCACGGCGGCGACGCCGAGCCCCGCCTCGATCAACCCGAGCATGGTCGTGACGTGCCGGGTCTCGCAAACGCTCGGTGCTCGCGGCGCCACGGCGGTGAGCGCCTGGTCGAGCAACAGGCGGTTACCGGACGTCTTGTCGACCGAGACGTAGTCGTGTTCGTAGAGCTCGTCCCAGGTCACGCGCTTCTTGCGTGCGAGCGGATGGTCACGGCGGCAGGCAGCAACAAACCGCTCCTGCAGCAGCAGTTTGAACTCGATCTCGGATTCCTGACTGCCCATGAAGCTCACGCCGAAATCGGCCTCGCCGCTGATGACGGCGCCAAGCACCTCGTTGGCGCTCGAATCGAGCAGCTTGACCCGGATGCGTGGAAAGCGGCGATGATAGCTCGCGATAACGCTCGGCAGAAAGTAATACGCCACCGAAGGCACGCACGCGATCGTCACATGGCCCAGGCGGCTCGATGAAACATCGCGAATGCCGAGCAGCGCGACGTCGAGATCATCGAGCAGTTGCTCCGCGCTTTGGGCGAACACGCGACCGACGGTGGTGAGGGTGACGCTGCGCGTGGTGCGCTCGAAGAGACGCACGCCGAGCGCTTCCTCGAGCTTGTCGATCCGGCGACTCAACGCTGGCTGGGATATGCTCACCGCCTCCGCGGCCTTTCGGAAGCTTCCCAGCTCCACCACCGCGCGAAACGCCTGCAAGTCATTCAAGTCAAAGTTCACGCCCACAACTGGCCCCCGCATCCCGGATGCCGACTATTTTGCATGATTCAGCAGAGATCCCCTCTACCCAAATGATGCACGTATCCTCAACCTTTGATGAGGCACCACTGACATGAGAGTGACGGACTGGTTTAGTACAATCAGCCGACGTTCGTGTTCGGGAAGCTATTGTCTCTTTATGGCCGCCTACCGCCTCATGCGCTTTGCATGAATCAAAACAACATCGATGCTGAGCGAACGGCTGAGTGCGACCCTGAAGAGACAATCGCACGTCTCGACAGCGGCCGTTCGAAATGCCAAGATTTTGCCGAGATGTAAAACGCCGGGGCGACTATGAAAATCTATTACGCGATAGTTTGGTCGAGAGAATCCGAGGTTGCCGGCTTCCGAGTGACGATAGCTGCCGAGTCTCTGGCGGAAGCGAGCGAAAAGCTGAAGGAGGACTACGGGCCGGAAGCTGTTTTCAGTCTATGGAACGATGAATATGCCGCAAAACCGCGTTAGCTAGCGGCCCATTGTTATCATTGTTCGGAGGTAAACACAAAAGGCTGCTCAATACCCGATGACGTCCAATTCACGAGTTCCGAACCAAGCCGATTGATTGTTGCAGGCTCTAACTCGACCGCGAACCGCGAGTGGGCGCTTACAAGACGTGTACCAACTCTCTGACACTCGATCTCAAGTGCCGAATGACCAACCCCATCAAAAACAAATGCACGAAGCGCTATCGAATCACTTTCAAAAGCAACTTCGTCTTTGGGTGATCGAGGAAATTCGCGCAGGGAACAACCGAAGGCCTCAATCGTTTCCAGGCAGCCATAGAAGCTAATTTTCGCTGCGAATCCAGATGCTTGGACAGAAAATCGAAGTTCCAGCATGCCATCGTAATCTCGCCATAGCGGTTCAAATGTAAGTAGCACGCAATCTCCAGGCTCGTTTCTTGAGGATATCTGGACACCTTGTACCACGGCTCGCAGGTACACCACACCTCACGATTGCAGCAATCTTCCTGCGGATAGCGACTGACTCTTCATGGCCGGTCCCGCGCGACGCCTCTACCAGACACCTTAGGGCACAGCGAAACTTCCATGCTTGATGCTCTCGTTCGCGCTCGCAGTTGAGACGCCGATAACAGGTTCATCAACCGACGCAATATCGACAATATGATTCAGGCACAGCGCGGCCCAGTGTCTATATGGACCAGGGTAGTCCGCACAGGCCCACGACGCTCTCTTGAGGTAGTCAAGGTACATCGATGACATGTATTCGACAAATAGATGTCCGACGCGAGTAGACGTTTCCGGCTCAGGCAAAGCGAAACTTTCATTGAGGACGGAATAGCCAACATAGCTCCGCCAGGTCAGCTCAAAGACACGGCATCCCGGTCGATGCTCAATCGCCGACCCTCCGGCAAGCGCAGTCTTCAGGGGTTTGAACGGCTCCGAGTTCAGAAGTGCCTCTGGTATTTGTCCTCCGTCAGTTGCTTCAAGGATTCGTACAGTTAGCTGGTTTTCGGCGGGCTCAAACAACCGGTCGAGATAAAGGTATTTGCAGTCTGCAAAAATATCAGTCAAGTGAGACATAGTTCTCCTGCTTGGCACACGGAATTTGCCTGTCGACGATCTAGCCTGAGATGTCGAACGACCGGTTGTGGCCGCAATCAGCTGGGATGATCAGTCACGTCACAAGGCGAGACCACAGCACTTCAAACGCTTTTATCGTCGTTTCCCGTGCTTCGAACTGCGGGTCGGCGTTTATCTCGGTCAATGAGGGCACCGGCAGCAATCCGAGTTGTGTCCCCAACGCCGATCGCTTTTCGTCTGCAAATCCAACTCGCCCGTCGCGAAAGAATTCAAGTTTACAAATCTCATAGCGATTCCGGTCGAGGACGGACACGAGACGGACTGGCTCCGCGTCGAAATCGTGCTTCCACGCGACGTCGATTGCTATCAACCCATCTTCCATTCGCACTCTCCGCATGTGTCGAAGGAATTTCTAGTGGTGCTCCGTCGTCGGATTGTCGACGATTCCAGCACTGAGTGCCAGTGACCGGTCATGGCCGGCGAGTGCCCGTCGCCAGCCAACGCATCGATGCGATATACATATTTTTGTCGGCGCATATTCATTTGGCATCGGAACGTGCCGTTCCCCGCTTCGGGACCGGCGTAGCATGGCGAATAGCCCGACTGTCGAGCTTGAAGATCTGACTCATTTCCGGCGCTGATACGCACGCCCACCGATTGCCTGACCTCGCCACGCAGGGGGCCCCTCCCATTTGATCGAAATTCCCGCTCCGGACAGTTTTTCCAGCACATCGATATTTGCAGCCAGTGGTAACAAATTTTCCCATCCGCAGTATTCGATGATTGCCTGAGCGGCGTACAGCCCCACACCGGACAGAACGACAGCTTCGAACATCGGTGGTGCGTCTCCCCGTGCGCTCAGCACCGCATATGCCCACCACAGCCGCCTTGCCCTGAAGTGCCACGTCGACTCCCGGTTGTCGGTAACCCGCTTGAGTGTGCGTGGATAACGTTCGCGGTGCCGGGGGGTGTCCGCGACAGACACAGGGAGCGCTGCGAGCAGGCGCTCCTTCGTTACCTGTTGTGGTTTGCCGGACCGGGTGAGTAACTCGGTGGCGGCTGTGTCAACGTGCGCTGCAAAACGCTCGTCGTCCGGTGACGCAGTTTCCGCAGACGAACTTCGGCGCGCGCCGTCCGTTGCCGGCGCTGAGAGCGTTTCAACAAGCCATTTCCGGTCATGCTCGTAGAGCCACGACGTGATGCGATTCGCTCGGCGCCACAGGTCTTCGAGCGTCGTTTTCGGATTTCTTGATAGCTCTTCGCGTATGCGGCCCCGGTGCGCCGCGCGTGGTGTGGATGGAGGCGACACCACGGAACGCCCAGATTGGGACTCAGCGGCCCTCGTGCCGCGAACTGCATCCTCATCGGACACACGTTGCAGGGCCAGTGCAAACCTGTCTCGCGTATCAAAAAGATACTTCGCCAGCAGCAGGTGCCGGGTAATCGGCATATCCCAGGTGGAGTTATTGCCACCTGTCAGGCGTATCCAGAAGCTCATCCTCTTTGAGGCAAATGCCGGATCTACCGCGGAAAGAAACGCGTCACCCAATTCTCCGATCAGGTGTTCCTGGAACGCTTTCGCCTGTATCTGCGATCCCCATCCAAAACCCAATTCACGCATACGGTTCTGATACACCACACGCAGGCGAAGGCGACTTACCTGACCCAATGGGTAGTTAAGCAGATCGTGGGCGAAACGCGCGTAATCAAGCATGCCCCGCACGTCCGACGCACTCGTGTCTTCCGCGCCTGCCACGTCCCAGCCACAGTGGCAAGCGTGCCACGGTTGACGCAGCAGGCGTGCGCGAAACTGGAACGGGCGACGACATTGAGGGCAACTCGACAGCAGGCACCCGCCGTGTCGCCAGCACACGCCGACGCCTGGCACATGGTGGGCACGGTGCCAGTAACCCATGCCATACGCATTGACATCTTCTCTCACGCAGGCCGGACACAACCGCGCCTCCCCGTGATGCCCGACCACGCGGCGAGGTAGTCGACTCACCAAGGTGCCAATGTCTGTGGTAATGGGCTGTGGCCCATCGGCCAGAAATGGCTCGAACAGCGGCCAGAGGGTATTCTGTTCCAGAAGCTTTTGCCGCGCCGCAGGCGAACCGTCACCCATGCGATCCGCAAGATGCAGCATCGGCGGCGACGCGATTTGCTCCAACGCAAACGGGATGCTGTCGAACAGGTCCAGAAATGTCTCTGCCTCTATCCGGTTGCCCGACAGCACGTGATGTCGGACAACGCGCGACTGGAGGGTCTCGTCAGGCAACGACGGAACAAAAAACAGGAGTGCCGGCGTCGAAGTCATGAGGCAGCATATGCCGTCGAGAATTCAAGAGCATCTTCCAGCAGCCATCCGGCGTCTTGTAATGCATCACGCGGCGCTTCATGCACGGCAATGGCGCGCGCTTCAGACTGAATCCACTCTCCAGCGTTCGTAATGCTGGTCGCTGGACTTCGTGTCACTTCGCACACGTCCGGCGAAGATCGCGCAGAGCTCGCAGCGACCGGTCGCCGCATATCGCGAAGCGTCGACAGCTGTGACGGCGCACGCGCGTCCCTGTCGATCACGCCCATCATCGCGGCGATCTGGCTGTCGGGTGGGAGCAGATCCTCGAATCTTGCCATGCGCTTCGTGTCGCCGCTACGCAATGCGTCGAGCGCGGGCTTTAGCAGCTGCATCCGTGTGTCGGCGATGGTGCGCAACAGCCTGACCGTCAGGCGTTCTTCGCCCGTATGGATCGCGTGCCGCTGGGCGAGCACGAGCAGCTTGATCAGGATGTCCGTCACACCTTGCGTCAGGTCGTACAGCACGTTGCGCAGTTCGGCGGTAAGTGGCTCCGCATGGCGAATCCACTGATACTGCCATGCAGCATCCACCAGGAGCGCCCATGCCGGATCGTCACTCGCTGGCTGTCTGAAGTCGCTCAGCCCGAGCCCCGTCGCACGCCTTGCGTTGCGCATCACATCCGAGAAGAGGTCGATCATTGAATTGGTGCCCACGAACACAACCGGTATGCCGATGCTGTTGATGAGGTTCACAAAGAAGTTCAGCATGTTTTCCTTGCCGCCTGTCTTCGCCACACGTAGATGCTGCAGTTCGTCGATGATCAGCACGCCGACAAAATGAGTACTCGCGATCTGTTCAATCTGGTGAACAAGCGGGACGATCCCACGTAATGACCGGTAGCGTTTGGCATAGCGCTCATCTCCAATCGCCCGGTCAATGGCGCGAAAGAAAGCGTGGCATAACCCTGTGAGCGAACCATCGAACGGACATTCGATTTTCAGCCAGGGGATCTGCACCTGAACAAGCTCGCGGCCTCTGTACTGCTGGTGACGGATAGCCTGCGGATAGAGTCGGAGAATCGACTCCAGTGCCGTGGATTTGCCGATCCCGCTCAGTCCCACGACGCTCAGTGTGGATGCTGTGGACCGGAAACCGCTTTCGGAGGTCTGGCCAAGGGCAAGCGCATACATGTGCCGCCACGTCGAGTGCGCAAGTGGATTGCGGCCGACGTATCCGCTACGGATCAGCGAAGACAGCGCAGATTCGAGTTCAAGGTGGATCTGCAGCGGTTGAACGAGTTGCAGCACCCGGTCGATGCAGTGCAGCCGGATTTCCTTCGACAGTCCGACCTCACTTCCCGGTTCTTCCGGGAACATTGCCAAGGCCGCTGCGGCATCCGCCTCTGCGCGGATTGATGGCAAGGCTTCGATGAGCGGATTACCCTGATACTGTGCGATGGGCGACTCGACATATCCGGCGGTAACGAGGCGAGCAGGTGTCGTCATGTCCGGTTGCTCCTGTTGCGCAGTCGCCCAAGCAGGTCCAGCACTTCGGCGCCGCGTTCGCCAGCATAGGTATCGACAACGCCTTGCGTAGCCACGGCAGGCGCGGGGCTGGCTACCGGACTCTTGCCACCCACCGGCGATCTGTCACTCGCGTGTTGACGCTCGGCCGCTTTTTCGAACGCCCGATGCATCCTGATATCGCCTACCTGGCGGCTATCCGGGAGGGGCGTGGCTGGTTTCGCCGCGAGTTTGTCGATACAAGCCTGTTCCACGGTGGCCTCGATATGTGCATCCAGGCGAACCCGATCATTGAGCGTGGCATACGCGTCTTCTGTTGCTGGCTTGCCGGTCATGCCAAGCATATCGAGAACCTCCTCAAGACGGCGCCGGGCGACCCGCTCCTCTGATGCGAGCAGGTCACAGCGCACGAAGTTGCGTTGCGGGTCCTGAAGCCACACATGGGTCGTGTCGTTCGGGTCGTACCAGACTGTTACACTGCGGCGTCCGCCCCGGCGTGCCGCGGCGAACCAGTTCTGCTCCATAGCGAGGGCGCACGAGTAATACATGCCCTTGAAGCAGATGCCACCACGCTGGACCGATGCATTGTCGCGGGGCAGCAGGTGCAGGTAGACGAGGTCCTGCGGCTGCGTATTCGGTGTGGAAAGTCCGTGGTCCATTCCCCATCGCCAGAGATTGACCGGTGACGGTTCCAGTGCCGCGCTGATCATGTCGGTCGTCAGCCTTTCAGGTCTGCGGCTGTGATGGTTGTAATGGAGCACACTGCGGATCATGATGCGGGTGAATTCTTCCAGATCGAGAATCGCGTCGAGGCGGTAGTCGCGCTCGCCGCGTTCGGCGATTCGCTGCCTGACCGCGCCTGGAATCCAGTGAATCTGGGCAGTCTTGTTCAGCAAACGGAACCGGCTTTCCACGATCGATTTCCAATCTGGCCGGAACGGAGGCGCAATCGCAATGTCGATCCCCAGCCCCGAGACGATGCCCTCGGCCGCCTGCCCGAGCATTTCGCCGCGGTCTGCCATCAATTCATGGGGAAGATGGTACGACGGCCACGCCGATGGCTCGATTTCAACGCCATATGTATCGCAGAACGCCACCTTGTCTGCAAACGCGTTGAACAGTGCGTGGCGTGCGCCGTTCCAGCTTGGCCCTTCCAGTCCGACAAAGATGCCCACGATCATAGTAGAGAAAACGTCGATCACAACGTAGACGACGGGACGGCCGATAACCCAGTTCCGGTTGTAGCGGCTTACCAGATAGATGTCCGCGATGGTCGCGTCGATCTCGAAGCGGTGCCCCGGCCCGTAGACGCCGTCGTTGGCCCGCCCGGTCAATCCGCGATGATCCTTCTGCCAGCGCCGCTCGCCCAGGCGAGACCGGTGAACCACCAGATCATCAAATGCCTTCTTCCCCCAGTAGCCGAACTGCCGAAGGCTCGGCAATTGGTGGAGGGGCTTGAGCGTCAGGTCGTCCGTCGACGCGCCCGGCATCACGTGCTCTTCAACGTAGAACCGTCGCAGGGTCCGGTGATACGCATCTACTACCGACGCGACTTCGTTGTTCCTGTAGAGGGAGTATCCGATCCGGATGAAACCTTTGTCGTCCTCACCAAGAATTTTCCCGCAGCGCTCGTCACTCGCAGCTACGTGTACAGGAGGCCGTCCGGGACGTTTGCCGGGCGCGAATACGCGATCTTTGCCGGGGCCACCGGCGTTCCCATAGTTCGGCAACAGCGCATTGCGGATCTGGCCGAACATCCAGTACCGGTAAAGCAAGCGGTAGAGGGTCTTGCGCTGTATTTCCGTTGCTGCAGCATGCCGGGCGACGAGCGCGCCCATCGCCCCATCGGCGAATATTTCTCCCGGGACGCCAGTCTCGACCAGACCGGCGATACGTTTCCAGTTGCGATCACGCGATTTCCTGTCGGATAGCGAGATTTCCTCTTCTACCCGCAGCATGTACGCAGGCAGTTTGAACTGGGTGCATCGCGCAGCGCCGCGCTCAAGCCATGCGAGGACCTCTTCGCCCGCGACGACCCAGGGCTTGTGGGGTGTGGGCGAAATCGAGATCAGCGTGGCCGGAGTCGCAGGGTCGCCGATCCAGAGAATACGCGCTAGGCCATCGAACGGCAGTTCACTGGACAGGGCCTCGATGACCGTATTAAGCAACGCCGCAGTGTCGCTCATGTCAGGCCGCCTGCTTATATCGACCTGGACCGTCCGCTGCGACCTGTATCAGGGGGGCGCGCAACGTCGCTTTCATCGGTGTTTCGAGATCAACGAGAAGTACCTTGTGCCAGACCATATGCCTGAACAGCCGGACAGCGTCCGGGTAAGGCATGCGCAGCCGGTAACTCACGGTGCGAAGCAGCGACGAGAGCGTCCGGTCGTGCGTCCCTGCTTCTGCGATACCCTCGACAAAACTGGTCTGCAGGCTGTTGTCCCGCAATTCCCGCGCGATTTCCGCGCCGCCACGAAGCCAGATGAGATTGCTTGCCTTCGTGGCGCTCATGCTCGTTTCAGTGACGAGTCTCCAGTCCACGTCACGCTGAGCCCAGAACGCTCTTTCGAGTTCGAGTTTTTCGAGTGTGCGAGAGAGCCTGCTACCAGGCGTCAGTTCGTCCGCGTATTTGACCGTCCGCGCGATCTCACGAACCGAGCCGTCGCCTTCCTTCACGGTGACGACGAAATCGGACGTCATCACGAAAGGCACAGTTGTACCTGCATAGAGCGGATAGCGAATGCTGCGCAGCCGTGCGGCGTCCTGGATAGGCGCCACAGGAAGGAGCGGGAACTGCTCCCGGATATCAACGACGCGCTCAGAAAATTCGAGCGCTACAAGATAGCGATACTCAAGATCGGAAAGCACGTGATGGACGCGCCCCGTCTTGAGACCATGAACCTTTCGCGAGCGGCCACGTGATGGGACATCCTGCACGCGAAGCCACGGTTTGTAGTCGGCACCGACACCTTGTCCGTAGCCCTGCGCCACATACCGCTCGATGTCCTGCTGAGTCCTGAAACGCCGTGCCCGCATACCCGTCCCGTTGAATGAGAGGCAGCAGGATAACGGCAGCCAACCAGCTTGTGTCAAACTCTATTGTTTTGTGTCGAACTGTATTGTCTTGTGTCAATCTTTATTGTTCGTTCACAGCTCATCGAAATCCTCGATCGGCAAAGCGGTGAACTAACGCGAACGTAGTTTCGCTACCCGGCGTGTTGCCGGGACGGAGGTCGACATGGAAACGACGCAGGAGCAATTTGTCAGTGATCTGGCGATGTTGTTGCGCGATCAGCCACGCGGTACCGCGGCACGACTGGACGAATGCGTCATCGCCTGGCTAGACGCTCGGCAACTGGTCTTTGCATATCTGAGAGACGACGATCGACGTTTCGTCGAGGAAGAGTTTTACCTCGACGATGTTGTGTGGGACGAGTGGGAGGCTGGGTTCGCGGCGTGGTTGCGCGACCCCGCGTTCGAGTATCGGGAAGAAATCGCGGGTTGGCTCGGCGACACCCCACCCCGATGAACGGCACTGCGCCGCGAAGATGTTGCGGGAGGTACGCGAGCGGGGCCGTGGCCGATCGCAGGCTGAAAAGATAGCAAATTTGACCCATCTTTTGACACCGCAAGAACCCCGATTTAGTCGGAAAATAGTCGCGCCGACGCCCTCACGCTGCTCGCCCATGCGCGAATCGCAGATTCGCCCTAAAGTGGTCAGGACTCCAATTCAGTATATTTCAGCCATGAATCAGAACGACGACGACTGGCTTCACACGCCGGATAAGGCCTTTCGGCGCTGGCAGGAACTCGATGCGACGGGCGCGGCCGGCAGGCCTTTCTCCCCCCGCTCGATCGTCCAGCACATGGCGATGTTCGAACGCTTCCAGCGCTTCCTCGCGACGGTTGGGACGGATATTCGCCATTTCGGCGAGGGCCATTTAGCGGCCTTCCTCGATGACCTGGGCGACCACTGCCGCGCGGAAACGAGCACGGCGCTGCGCTATGCCAAGCTCGTTGACCGGCTGTGTCGTCATCTCGTCGACGTCGGACTGCGCGCAGATAACCCGGCCGCCGCACACGCGCGATTGAGCCCGTGGCCGGCGGGCGAGCCTGTACCCATCTATCTGGACGAAATCGCCGATCTTCGACTGCAGGACGCGTTACAGGAGTGGCCCGAAGGCGATGAGCGCGGACTCCGTAACCAGGCAGCGGTGGCGGTATTGCTGGCCACCGGCGTCACATCGGCCGAGATCAGGCGCGCGCGGCGCGCGCACGTGATCGCGGAGGGGACGCGATGGCGTTTCCTCGTCAGCGCGCACGGAGCGCGCGCCGAGCGTTTGATCCCGGTTGCGCCATTTGCACGCGCGGTACTCGCAGCATGGCTTCGAAGGCCCGCAGTTTGCGATGACGAGTTGCTGTTCCCATTGCTAGGTCCGGCCGGTTCGCTCTCCGATGAGACGTTATGGCGTGCTGTGAGGGCCGCGCTGGACGCGCAGGGCTTCGCGGGGGCCGACAGGAGTCCGCGTGTGTTGCGCAATACCTTCGGGCGACGTTTGTTGATCGCTGGCCGGACCAACGAAGAAGTCAGCCACCTGATGGGTCTCGCGAGTCAACGGACTGTGGTCCGTTTGCGCGCGACGTTAGTCGCCACGGACGAGCGCTTGACTTCGCAGCAGGCTCCGTAACCTGGTCTTGTCGCCCGCGGTGGGCGACAAGACCTAAGGAGCCCTTCATGCCGTTTCAAAGCCCATTACAACCCATCATCTACCGGGGCGAGCATGGCCGTCCCAGCGCGATGTACTACCGCATCGCGTTCACCGAGCACGAACCGTGGCTCGCGGTGATCGAGCTGAGTCAGGCCGCGGCCGACTTTCCAAGCCCTGTCGTATCCGTGGCCCCGCGCGACCATGTGCTGAACCGTGTGCTCGAACACGACCTGCGTGGCGTGCCGCTCAATTTGATTAAGCTCGTGGCCACCGATCCGACGGGTTCGTTCGGATTCGAATTCACGCCGGATTTCCACGACTATGTGAGGCGCGACAATCGCTACGAGATCCACCCCGAAAAAGCACGGCGGGGCCGCGTCGTCGAGCGTATCGAAATCGACCCGGAGAACCTGACCGCTGGGAGCGTGCGGGTAGACACGGTCCACGCGACTGCGGCTGACGTCGCTCCCGAGGTCGCGGCCGCGCTTGCTTGACGCCGACACACCCCGCTGCGGGTAAGTGACCAGTGTCGCGCGATAGACCATTCGCAGCGAGCACCGCGCCCTTTAACGGGGCCGGTGCCTGAATGTCGAGTGTTCGCGCGCGGTAGAATGCGAATTCGCCCAGCCTACACTTCGATTCGATGTCAGACCTGAAAAAACTCCTCGCTCAACGGGAGCAGCTCGAAATCCAACTCGCGGCCGCATTCAAGGAGGAGCGAAGCGCGATGATGGAGCAGATCATCGAAAAGATGAAGCAGCATCGGATCACAATCGAAGAGATCCGCGGGCCGGTTCAGAAGGAAAAGCCCAGGCTTCCTGCGAAGTATCGCCACCCCACTACCGGCGCTGAGTGGTCGGGACGTGGGAAGCCGCCAAACTGGATCAAGGACGTGCCCGACCGGTCGATTTTTCTGATCTAAACGCGGACCTTGGCATGTCGTCATGCGTGCGTAATTTGGCGCACGCGCCGCGCGCCGCGTTGATTTTCTTTGCTTACTGCGCACGCTTGCGGCGCAACCAGCCTGCAATTACTTTCACCACCACGTAGGCGACGCACGGTGCGCCCACAAGTGCACCGATAAGAGTTAGCCAGGCCGACATGCCGCGCCAGAAAACGTCGAATGTGATGTAGGGGTCCATTGCTAAATTTTCCTATGCCTCGGGAACGGCCACCAATTGGAGGTTCCCTGCCGCGTCACAGTCACGTCGGTAAATTCTGACCTCTCCGAGTTTCGACGTAGTCCGCTGGTTGTCGAGATCAAACACATAGGCAATCGAATTTTTGATCGCAACGTGCTTGTAGACAGCAAAAGGTTCGCCGTTATTCTCCAACACGATGGCTTCCCGCTCAGAGGCGAGTTCGTAGACCGCATAGCCCTCAATGCGGAGGACTGGATCGTCTTTAGTGGTAAGTGCGCCAACGCGCCATTCCAGCAGTTGGATTTCCTTCATCTTTACTCCAAGTCACACGTGAACATTGGTTGGTATTTTCCGGTCCCGCGCGTGACGGCGAACTCTTCTGTGTACTCAGCCCACGCTCAGGGTGTCACGACCGCCCAGCCATCGTCGATCACTTTTCTTAGCAATGTGAACTCAGGCAGCAATGTCCACGACTCTCCTCGGCTGTGAGCCGCGTTCCACGTTCGCTCGACCTCGGCTAGCGCGACCTGCCAAAGAAAGGCATCGGGCTCCATCTTCTCTCGCTGGTTCGCCAGGTGATCGCACGCTTCACATAGGTCTGAGAATGTGTCGCCAAACGCGCACTCGCTATTACGCTGAGCGTAAGTCAGCGCGTACCGCGCCTCCCATACTCTATCGCAGAGCGGGCCGACATCATCTGGCCATCTGTATCTTGCGGTCATGGACGGAAACCGAATATTTTCCGACTCAATGAAGCCTGCCACCGTGTCGACGGCGGGCGGTCGCAAGCAAGGGATTGTCTTGCACGTCGCCCCTCGCAGGCTCCGACTCCGCTATTGTCACGATCACACGGACATCTAAAGCGAAAGCGTCGTCCAACCTCTGGCGAGCAATCGCGACGCAATCTTCGTTGGCTTTGCCGCCCGAACTCTCTGCGGCTTGCGCCGCGGCCTTTGCGGCAAGACCGAATGCGGCGACAGCCTCATCCCAGGTAAGTCCCAACTCCATTGCTTGCTGAAC
This sequence comes from Paraburkholderia tropica, assembly GCF_900109265.1. Lineage (GTDB taxonomy): Bacteria > Pseudomonadota > Gammaproteobacteria > Burkholderiales > Burkholderiaceae > Paraburkholderia > Paraburkholderia tropica. Next base: position 125,734 of record NZ_FNZM01000023.1, on the reverse strand, counting down.
GAGCTGACCTGCCACCGAACCGATCTTTGCGCGGGTTTCGTTATCCATAACTCTGTGCCTCGGGCTGCCGTGCTTAAAGAGACTCGCCATCAACCGTAACAACCGCCTTGGTGCCGTCGCGGCTGATAGACACATTACCGATATCGTGGTCGTGCATCAGCAAGAACAGCGGCTTGATCGCCGCGTGCAGCTGCGCCGTCTTGATGCCGAAGCGTGTGGCCAACCGGCGTTCGAGTTCGCTTGCTTCGTCTTCTGTCCGAAGCGGAATGACGTTCGACATGTATTGATTCTTCTATGCGGGTTGCACGTTGAAGTTCGCCGCAGCGTAGACGGCATTACAGCTCCACACCCCCTTGCCGTCACGGTAAAAAGTAGCCCAACCGTTCGCCACCACAACCGCGCCTGCGGGAACACCTGGCTATGGCCGTTTGCAGCGGCAGACAGCGGGTTCCGCTCCCGGCACGTCGCGCAGGACCATCGACGCAAGGGCAGCGACAGCCTCCGGACAAGATTCCCGTTGAACATCCGCTCTCCCACGATCATCGAGAAACCACCCATTGATGTATCCAGCCGCATCCCACAGCACCATATCGATTCGGGACGGAGTCCCCTGAAGCATGTAACCGTTAAGCGCCTCAAAGTCGGTGAACAGCCTTTCGAGCGTAACGTCACTTTCACGACCAGAACTGGCATCCACCTGGGGGCCGACTACTCGCAGGCAGATGCGTTGAGTTGCCGCCTCGGCCGCCATCAACGCAGAGCCGACTTCGCAGCGGATAGGATGACTCCCCCTGAATGGCGCGAACATCGCTGATAGCTCTTCATCTAGCTCACGAGCTGAGAGTTCGAACAGTGGTTTCTTGCCGGTCGTCATGATCAGAACCTCGTGGGCCAATTTTCCGTTGCGTCACGGCGCGATGCACTGGCCGGTCAACAGCCAATTGCTGGTCCTATCGTCTGGGAAGTAGGTTGCACCATGCCGCAATATTGATGGGCTATCCCAAAGCTCGCAACCGGCAACCTTCACTCGTCCGTCTATTGATCCGCGCGTAAAAATTCGGATGGCCGTATCACCAGCCTTCAAGTGAAGTCGAGGCGTCCAGTCAGCGACGTCTTCGTGGGTTAGCTTGGTGACGTTTAGTTGAGTCGGTATTAAGCGCGCAGCAGTAAGTCGATCGGCCAGCGAACCTTGGATAGCAGGGATCGCGTGCAGGATTTTGCCAATCCTTACAGGGTCAGTGATCTCCGTTGTACGGTCTGCGACTGTTCCCTGATCTTCTGCTCTGGCGGCAGCAACCACCGCGATCAAGCAAAGCACACTCAGTTTTACGTTGACGTTCAACTTCGCTCCCCGACTGAAATAGTGTTCCAGCGCCGCTCGCGGCAGTGAATTTTGTAAGGCCGCGCGTGGCGACGAATTTCCCTACCTGTTTATGAAAGGTCCGCCCTGTGGTATGTCCAACGCTCTTATGGGTATCGGGGTTTAATTGATCTCATCCGCATGTTGAGGTTGCAGCATCCAGCGTTTCCCATCTGCCTCCCAAGGCAGCGCTGGCTGCGAGCGGATCAACCGCTCCACTCCGTCCCTGACCATGTAGGTCTCCAGGTAACCGAACCTTCGCGCCCCTTCCTCAAGGTCAAATCGCACAAGAAACAGCAACAAGGGCTGATCAGACCCGCGCCATTCCTTTCGTATGCGCGCAATGTTCTCCTCGTGATGGTCGTTCCTCGAGTATGTGACGAGCACCGAAAAGGGTACAGCCGATGAGAATTCTCGCAGCTTTTTTAGTTCGTTGAACTCCGCCCGGAAGGGTTGAAACCACTCCCACTCGATATTCGCGATCGCGCGGCCGAACGCGTCCCTGATGACCGCGTCCACCTTTCCCTCCTCGAAGTGAGTGAAGTATCCCATCAGGTCGGCTGATGTACGCACACAGATCCCAATGTGCGTCGTCCACTCCGCTCGGCGGCCCACTTCTTTCACGACGAATGCCACCGGGAAGTCGCGATACCAGTGGACATTGAAGAGAGTCGCGAAATCCCGAATGGCCTGTTCGCGCTCTCGCCGGGTCATATTTCCTGCCATGTTTTCCAGTGCCGCGCGTGGCGGCGAATTTTCCTAGTCCTGCGCTCGCGACGAGTTGCGGGCGCCCGTTATAGCTTTGGCGGCCAGCTCGTGGTACGAGTGGTCGTCAAGATCGGGATTCGTGTCGATGGCTCGTGCGACCCACAACTCATAACGCGCCGTCGCGTCGCATTCCGTCCAACCGTGCCTCACATGCTGGCGAATGAAATCGGCTTTCGCCCGCTCTTCGGTCCGAGGTAACGAGCCGCCAGATGAAGAATAGACCGTAGGGATGAAGCGCATCGTCCTATTTTCCGTGCTGTTGACCGTCAGTAGTGGTAGCGGCACGAAACGATATTGATTTGCGTGTTTGCTACTTCGTAGACCAAACGATTCGTTTCATCAATACGACGCGACCAAAAACCAGTCAGGTTTTCCTTCAGCGGCTCGGGCTTGCCGATTCCTTCGAAGGGCGAGCGCTGCACGTCCTTGATGAGTTGATTGATGCGCCTCAACGTCTTTTTGTCTTGCCCCTGCCAGTAGACGTAATCGTCCCAAGCCTCGGCAGTCCACATGATGTTCAAAGCGCCGCTCATTCGGCGTCGTCAACCAGCGCGCGGGGTTTTACTTTACCCGCGCGTGCCTGCGCAATGGAGCGCTCAAGATGGGCTACGTTTGCCGGGGAACGCAGAAGATGGACCGTTTCCATCAAGCTATCGTAATGCTCTTGGGACATGACAACCGCATTCGGTGCGTCACGGCGGGTAATGAGGGTCACGTCCACGTCATCAACAACCTGGTCGATGACGCGCTTCAGATTGGCGCGAGCGTCGGTGAACGGGATGGTACGCATATGTCCTCCTTTGTGATTGACCTGTACCGATACAGGTACAACTCTATCATGCTTGGATGGACGTGTACAGATAATTGTACGTGTATGCCGCGCGCGCGATTTTCCGGTCTTGTTACGCGGGCAGCTTCGACGGCACCGCAGACATGCCGTGCATCGTCTTGCCGATTATGAAGTGATGCCCGTTGCGCGCAAGGACGGCGCTTTCAGCGGCTTCCGTGGCGGCGATGGATGCAACGAGGCCATCGCGCAGCTTCACCGCGTCAGAGAGCGTCAATTCCGTGGCGACGCCGTCGAGCGTTACCACTACCGGATGCTGGACGATGCCACCGGCAACCGTCCGAGCCTGCACGCCACCTTCAAACGTCTGTTCGTTGTACATGATGAGTTTCCGTTTCACTTAGTCGTCGCAACGCCGGAAGTAAAGTGAAGCAATGAGCAAGGCATTAATCGCCACGACCACAAATCCTACGATCGTGATGATCTGCATGCCGCCGCTGTTTCCAGTACGCTCAAAATAGATATCGATGAACGTCAATGGCAGCGCAACAATTAGGTCGATTAATAGAGTCATCCAGCCGTTCATTTGGTATTCGTCCTGGTTTGTGGATCAAATCGTTTCGTCGCCCCGAAATTTCGTGCATTCAGAGGCGATCGCATACGATGGGACACGGCGCACGATGAGCTGCGCGGCTACCGGTCTGGGCCTGAGTCTTTCTATAACGGCTTGCGCTCTCTCCACTTTAGTTGGAGTTCCCGACGAAACTGGGTGTAGCCGACCAGGGCGATGCGTGCTCCCGCCATGCCCGCCAGCAGAACACAACTCGTCGCCAACACGTAGCCGCACATCCCATAAGCGTAGTGAAGAAAGACGCCCAGCAGGCTCGAGTCCGGATCGCCGAGCGACGCAGCCAGTCGCATGTTGCCGTGGCGGTTCAGCGCCAGAACGAGCCAGGAGGACGCATCGCCGCGCAGGAACAGTATCCCTTTCCACAGAACGGCGAGTCCGGCCGACAGCGCGGCCAGGTTAACGATCCATGCCGCGAAAGCGCGCGCCCGGTGAACTTGGTCTGATCTCATTCCGACATTGTGGGGCTCTTCGGCACGGCCGTGCGGGCAAAAGGTTATGGTTTTTGTATAGCTTTCTGCCGAATTTGAGCACAGACGAAAAAAACCCGCGCCAACCGTAGGGTGGCGCGGGCTTCTCGATGAACGGAAATCAACCTGAATGCCCCATCGTCGAGACGACTGAGCCTCGGCGCGTGCGGCTCTCAATGAGGCCGCGGCGCGCCGCTTCGCGAAACGCCGCATTAATGGTGTTGACGTGGAAGCCGAGATCGTCTGCCACGTCGCGTTGCGTGGGGAGCAGGTCCCCCGCACGAAAGATTCCGGCGACGATCGCGTGCTCGATCTGGTCAGCGATGGCCAGGTAGACCTTCCCCCGAATCCGGGCGAAGTCCGGCCGCCCGCGTTGCGGATCGGACATGCGAAGCGTGCTGCCGGTACACGGGCGAGCGCGCGAGGCGGTTGGCGAGTGCGTCATGCCGTGCATCCTACACCGGCTGCAACACGACATGTTTCGACCACTCCCGTCCACCGGGCAGACCTCTCACGAAGTCAGTGAAGGCCTCGCACGTCGACGGAAGCACCAACCTGCACTGACTCGCGATCGCATCCGCAAGGCGCAGGGCGTTAGCGAGCGTTTTGTCGTCCCGAGCGGACGGAGACGCGAGAACCGCCGAGATGAAGCGCGCAGCGCGCGCGGCGTGGCTTGCGCCGATGATTCCGGCAATGGCAAGGTCGGCCTGCGCGCCGATATCAGCGTCGGAGAACACCGCCGCTTCGACTACATCGGTGTCGATGAGGCACCGGCCGATATCGTCCGAAAAGTCGTTACTCGAATAGGTCATGATCACTTCCTGAAAGGGGCGACCCAGGGCCGCAGGGGCGCTAGAAAAGAGTGGGCGCGGTGTACGAAGACAGCGCGCATATGAACGCGGCGGCGAGAAGCGATGCCGTCACTGTTGCGATGACGATCTGTCGCTGCATGGCAGCTCCTGTTTCGAACCGGAAAGGACGAAGGCCCTGCCCCCGAGGGAGACAGGGCCTTCGTTGCGGTTGGGCGGTTGGAAGGTTGGGCGGTTGGAAGGTTGGGCCGTTGGCCAGTTACGCAGTTGCGCGCGTCACGCGCACGACTTCGGATGGCCCGCCGGGAAGACGAGCACGCGGCCGTCGTCGCAGATACGGAAATCGCCCTGCTCGCGTTTGGGCGAGTGCACAACGATCACGGTGCGGTCCGCCTTGGGCATCGCCGGAGCGTTGCCACATGCCGTAAGCGAGGACGTGCCGGCGGCTGCCACGAGCAGCATCAGAAAATTCAACATGGTGAAGTCCAGAAAAGAGAATGGCGCCGCCCCGTGTGGGGCGGCCAGGGAAGATCACGCAGCGGCGCGCTGTGCGACGGGTTCGCTGACGGTCACGGTGATCCAGTGGCCATCAACGAGGACGTCGCGCAGGCACGAGCCGTTGAACGTGTAGACGTGCTCTGCGCCACGGCGCGGAGCGGCAGCACGCACGGCGATCGTGGTGCTGCACACAGCGGAAAGATGCTTCTTGAACATGGTTGCTCCTCGGGTGTGAAGACGAGGAGCGCCCCTTGCGGGGAGTCGCTCCCCACAAGGGTTAAAAGAACTGATCACGCAGCCATCGCCTCGACGTCGATGACGGCGTCCGCCTCGAGGACGAGGTCCGGTGTCTGCGAAATGAAGAATTCGCGCGCGTAGCCCCCCTGACGGAGAACCTCGCGCTTCATCTTCATGAACTGCACCTTGCGTGCAGGGTCAAGCGGACCGTCCGACTCGTCGCTGAACAGCGTCTCGTACGCCTCCCCCGCATTGCGCGCGAGATAAAGGGCGATGCCACGCGTGAGACATTCGTTGATCCAGACCTTCTGCCCGCCCGACATCACCGATACCGGCTTGGTGCTGTCGTGGTCGGCGTCGTGGACAAGGATCTCGAAGCCTTCGCGCATATCGCCGCTGGCAAGCGCACGTTGCGTGCGGATCTCGACGGTGAATCGCGGGCCGTAGCACGCCATCAGCAGGTCATTGACCGTCTGCGTGAGCGCCGGGCCAGCGTCGTCAATGGTCAGAGCGACCAGACCATCGTTGCCGAGGCCTTTGGCGAGCAGCTTCCAGTGCGCGATCTCGTCGGACAGTCGGTCCGCCCGCGAACGGGTGGCGTCGAATCCGGCAAGCTCCGTCGTCATGGCGTCGCGCTGTGTTTCGCGCGTCGCCTGCTGGCGGATCAGCGCCTCGATACGCGCGTCGAGAGCCGCACAGGCCTCCCGATTCGCAACGAGCTGGCGCTCCAGACCCGCGATCGCCGCAGTGACATCGGATGCCGCGAGCCGCGAAGCTTCGGCAGCGATGTCCTGCAGCGACGCCTGCAGGCGCTTCGTCTCGCGGTCGCGATGTTCTGTGACCTGACGATGCTGCTCCTGCGCGCTGGCCAGTTCCGAACGGGCTTCGGCCAGCGCATTCGCGGATGCTTCGAGGAGCGGCTTGCGCGCGGCAAGGGCCGTCGCCTGCTGCAACTCGTTGCGAGCCTTTGTCAGCGCGTCGCTCGCCTGTTGAAGCGCGTCGCGTTTGGGCGCGAGCGCGGCAACAACCGGCGCAAGCCTGTCGACGACCTGCTTGCGCTGGCGATAGCTCGTACGCAGCTGCTCGACGGACACGCGCTGCTCCGCGGCCCTCGAAGATGCTTCGCGCGCCTGGGCAAGCAACGGACAGGTGGTGTGCATGGCATGCCCCGCACACGGCACCTGGTCGATCACCGCGGCCTGCTGCTGCAGTGTCTTGAGCAAGGCGGTTTTCGACTGGCCCTGACCTTCCAGCCTGTTCAGGTCAGCATTTGCCTCGGCCAGCGCAGTCTGCTGTTGCGCCAGATCGACGATCTCGGTCTGGAGCGCCTTGATGCGCGCCTCTTCCCGACTGATGACGATGCGGGCCTGATCGCACTGCGCCTGCGCACCTTCGATCTGTGCACGTTGAGATAGCGTCGCTTCGTGAGAAGCGATGCTTTTCTCAAGCGCGCTGCGTCGATCGCGCAGCCGGCGGACAATTTCCTCTGCCTGCGACGCGATGCTCGCCAGCGACACGTTGACTTCGCCGCGCTGCTTCTCCAGTTCTCGCAGGCGCGCTTCGGCGGTTGCCGATTCAGCCTGTTTCGCGGCCAGCGTCGCGCGTTGCTGCGCGAGCGTCTGTGCCTTGCCCTGGAGATCCTCGCGGTCGCGTCGAGCGACGGCGATCGCCTCGGCGTCCGCCGCAATCCCGCGCTCCGTTGCCGCGAGCGCTTCGCGCTTCTGGCTCAGGGTCGCGAGTTCACGCTGGATGCCGTCGAGCCTGGCGCCGATCACCTTTGCAACGTCCGCGGCTTTCGCCGCCATCGCACGCAGGTGGTCGATGTGCAGCAGCTCCGCCAGCAGCGACTTGATCTCGCCCGCGTTGTAGGACTCGAGCGGGCGCCGGTTCTGCGCGGAAAAGACGCTCGTGAAGAACGATTCGAGCGAGCCGCACACCGATTCGACGCAACGGTCGTAGGTGTCCGCCTTGCCATCGGACTTCGTGCCATCGGGTGCCGTGAACGGTTGCCACAGGCCTGCCTTGTCACGCCAGGCGAGGAAGTACTCCGCCTTGTTCGTCTTCCCGGGCTTGCGGAAGGAGAAGGTCGAGCGGTAGCGCACGTTGGCGTGGTCCCATTCGAGGGTCTTCATCGCCTGCGGCCCACGAACGTGGTCCCAGTACGAGAAGGCGTCGACCGAGAGCTTCGCGGCGTGCGAGGGCATGATCCGGTACGGATGCAGGTTGTCCATCAGCGTGGACTTGCCCGCGCCGTTCGGTCCCTTCAGGGCGATCAGCCCCGCCGGCAACGATTCGAGATCGAGCGTGACGCTTTCGCGCCGCATCCCGTCGCGCACGCCGTGGAAGCCTTCGAGGGTGAGGATCAGCGGTCGCATGACAGCCCCTCCGCAAACGGCACGTCCTGAAGGTAGTCGGACGGCAACCAGGGAACATCGTCATCGTCGGGAAGCGACGAAGAAACGATCCGGTCGACGGCCGCCACAGGTGCGGCCACAACCGGTTCCGGTGCCGGCGGCACGATCGTGCCGTCAATGGCACGCTCCAGCGCCGTGCAGGCCGCCTTGAAACGCGTTCCGGCCACGTTGAGCAGTTTCTCCCAGCTGTCGCATGCGGTGAGCGCCTTCAGCTCGCGTGCGGACCACTGGCTCGCATAGCCGTTGCTGTACGACCAGAGCAGATTCGTCATCTCGACGTCGGGCGCGACAACGAGCTGGAGCTCGGACGCGTCACGTTCATGGACCATCACGACGAAGCCGTGGCGGACCGCGATGACGGCACCGCGCGCGGCACCGTAGGGTTGATGGAAAAGCGCCGCGGTGAAACCGGCATGCTTCACGAGAAGCTGCTGGATATCGGTTGCGGACAGCGTGGCATCGAAATGCCGGACCCAGTCGGGACCAGCGGGATACAGACCAAACATGGGCACACTCCGGAAAAATGGACGGAGTGCGCCCCCATCGGGAGATCGCTCCCCCGGCAGGGTCAAAAGAAAATGGATACAGCGGGTGCTGCGATCGATGCGCCAGTAGCGCGGGTTGAACCTTGTTCCGGCAGAGCATTCGGGGGAATCCGAACGCGCTCCCGGAACACGGCAGTGTTCCGCGCGTGAGCGGGCCATACAGGCCCCGCTCACGTGTTGGCGGCGAGTGATTTACGCCGCGAAAAGATCGCCTTCGAGCCAGTCGGGACTGGACCCGTCGGCCGACTGTGAGACGGACGGCTGTGCCTCGACAACATCAGCGTCCACGGCCGCGCCAACGACCAGCGACAGGGGCGCAGCCACGGACGGGCTGTCCAGACCGGCCAGCACAGCTTCGGCTATCTCAGACGCGTCAGCCGTTTCGAGCATCTGCAGGCGTTCGAGCAGCGGCGATGACGCGACATCCGTCAACTCGCACCAGCGCGCGAGCTTCGCATCGACCGACGTCTCCAGGCTGATGCCCTGTGCGCGGCTGCGCACGACCGGGAGAATGCGCGGCTCGATCTTGACGCCTGGCGCATGCGCGAACATCGCTTCGATTGCAGCGCGATCGACGGACTGCCTATGCTCCTCGTCGATCTGCCAGCGGATGCGCACGAATGCATCGCCCGAGTCCGCCGCGAGCTCGGCAAGCCGTTCCATGTCGGGCGGCCCGTCGAAGTCCACGCACAGCATGCGGCGCGAAGGTGTCGGCACCAGATCGGCCGAGGCCGCATCGGTATCCACTTCCCATAAAAGGTAACCCTTCTCGCCCTGCTCGCCGTAGTGGAAGCGCCCGATCGACCCGGGATAGGCGATGCGCCGCCCGCCGTTCTCCCACGACTGGTGCTTGTGGATATGGCCCAGCAGAAACGCCGAGCACTGCGCGTCGAAGAGCGCCGAGAGCGAGAATTCGTGATCGAATCCCGCCATCGTGACGCCGTGCTCCGTCTCGCAGCCCACCACCGTGCCGTGTGAAATGCCGACGGTTGCGATGCCAGCCTCGCGCAGCCGCGCGTTCACCGAGCCGGACGCTGCCAGATACGTCCCCAGTACGTCGCCCAGATCGGTGGCGGCCGCGAGTGCGCCAACACTCGCCGCAAACTGCCCCTTGTTGATCGTCGGCAGACAGGTGAACACCGCGTCGGGACGCATCTCGATCACGTGCGCGAGTTCGTCGGCGCTGAACACCGCGCCCGCAGACGCAATGAAGCGGCCGTGCCCGAACGCTACCTGCTGGATGCGATCGGCCACGAACACTTCGTTGGTCGAGCCCATCAGCGCGAAGATATCGAGCGTGCCGGGCGGCTCGTGCGAGAACGTGCCTTGCAGCATGATCACGGGCATGGCCGCCGCGAGCCGGTGAATCTGGCGCGCGAGTGCGCCGAGCGCCGGTGAGTGCGCGTCGAGCCGGTGATCGGTCGAATCGCCGGAGACAACGGCCACGCGCGCATTGCGAGCGATCGCATCGTCGACGGCAAAACCGAAGCAACGATCCGCTTCGTCGAGCCGCTCCGGCGAGTAATGCAGGTCAGAAAAATGGGCGATCTTCAAGACGCACCTCCGTGAACGAAAAATGGCCGCCCGAAGGCAGCCTGAATGAATGATCCCGCGTGAAGCGGGTTCTAAAAGTGATGTCGTGGATCGAACACGTCCCTGACCTTCATCAGCGTCTGACCGAGCAGATTCAGCCCGCGCCAGCGGCCAGGATCGGCAATGCCTGGGTCATCAGCTTTTAGCCCGACACCCCAGACCCTGTCCCACGGACTCGCTTCGACGAGTACGGTCGGATTCGATGCGAGCAGCACCGAGCGCATCGCGCCGTTCTGCGAGAACTTCTCACGGCAGCCCACGAACACGATCGATTCGCGCTTTTCCTCCCAGACCGCCTGGTCGAAATGCGCTACCTTGCGACCGATCGCCTTCTGTTTCGCCGGATCGGAAGTTGCCATGATCGCGTTCGCCGAGTTCTCATCAGCGAACAGCTTTGCCTTTGCGAACATCATGAACTGCTCTACCGAGGTGAATGCGAAGCCGCGGTAAGTGAAATGACAACGATGCCAGTTACTGAACACGTCGTCCGCGCCGAAAAACGCGGTGTAGTTGCCGATCCTGTGCATCGGACGACTCCCTGAACAAAGTGAATGGGCCGCCGTGTGGCGGACAGATTTCGATGCGCAAAAGCGCAGTCGAAAGCGTTTTAGCAAGCCAGCTTGCTGAAAGGCTCTCGCATCGCGAGCAGAAAGAGTAGAAAGAGTAGAAAGAAGCGCCGACCCCGCAAAGGGCCGGCACAGGGTTACTGGAACACGGCGTCGCGCACCGCTGCCTCGATTTCCCGCTCCAGGGGAGCGCGGTTTTCGAGCGCGGCGACGAGTCGCGCGTTCATGCCGTCAACGTCTTCGACACGTTTCGTCCAGCCGTTCCCGTACTTCACATAGGCGAAGCGACGGAAATCACGCTGTCGTGCTTCGACGCTCAGACCCAGCCGCTTGAGCAGGTCCGACATGCGCTCGAGCTTGTCATCGAGCGATTCGGGTTCGCCGGGCATCGGATCACCGTCGTGATCGCTGTCACCAGCCGCCATCGCGTCTTGAGCGTCCGGCGACACACCGTCATCTGCAGCTGGCCGCAACGCATGCACGTTATTGGGAACAGGGCTCCCCGCTCCCTCCAGCAACATCGCCGCACCGCCCGCAACCGCGAGCGCGGGCGGGTGATCGTCCGCGCCGTCGAGCAACGCGCTGATGTCGATATCCGCATCGAGCACCGTGAGTAGTTGCGCCTGACGAACCGCTTCGCCGTTCTCGTTGATGCGCGTGATCTCGAACTCACGCTTCGAAATCCAGAAGCGCGTGCCCGTCAGCTTGCCGCGCGCGAGCGCGACGGTCTGCATCGCCGAATACGCCTTCTGCAACACGTAGATCGAGTTGGTGGGCAATTCGATCAGGCCCAACCCCTTGATCTCCGGCACCGCGAAGATGAAGCGCGCCGAGAGATTGCACTGGCGTGCCTGATACTGCGGACACCGCTCCGGGTTGCATACGCCGTCGGGAATCGCTTCGTCGTTACGCAGGATGATCTGCCGCGGACCGAAGTTGCGTTGCGCACGCTGCGCGTGCGGATCTCGTTCGGGCTTCGCGTAGAGCCTGCAAAATCGCGTACCGTCGGCTCCGTATTCGGAGAAGAACTTGCGTCCGTTCGTGCCCCACGCCGCCATCTCGTTCGGGATGTTGGCCATCCAGTCGTTGAAGGCGAACGCCACCGGGAAACGATACAGCTTCACGCCCTCGCCGCGGTCCTCGCCGTAGAGGCGGAGAATTTCGTCGGCGACATCGGGGCTGGTGAAGTCCGAGCGGCGGCACGTGAAATACGGCACGTTGCGCGGCGCGAGCGCATTCCGGATCCTGCATCGGCGCTCGATCTCCTCGCCGATTCTCTCGAACGACTCGCCGGCGGCCAGCAGGGTGTCGTAGAGCTTGACGGCGGCCTCGTTCTTGCGGGCGGCCGACGTCAGCACCTTGATGCCGGGGCGGATGCGGCCGATCACGGGGGGACGTGGCGCGCGTTCCTCGACGATGCTGCGCACGGCGGTGCCGTGAGCACTGATGACAGCGTTCATGATGGTTTCCTCGCAAGAATGAAGATCGCCGAGGTGCACATCTCGCTGGCCGACTGCGCCAGGTTCGATGCCGCCGCCTCTCCGCGGTGTGTGGCGATATGAGAAAGAACAACGCGGCGCTCGCTGTCGGCGAGCATCGCGATCTGGGCCGTTTCACAACGCGCGCGCCAGGCGGGTGACGTCGTGTCGGCAGTGGTGCGCTCGCCATCGATCGTGCTGCTGATCGCGTCGGCTATGCGCTGGTCAATAGAGTTGGGAAGAAGCATGGGAGCGTCTCCGGGCAGGGAATGGAAAAACACAGGACGAAAAAAACGCGCTCCCCTGGCAAGAGGAACGCGTTCTGGATTCGGATGGAGATGACCCGCGCGTCACGTCCCTTCCGGGGACGTGACGCACAGGGAGCCTCCCGGCTCATAGCAGGGAACGCAAAGTCGTTCCCGGCGCGACATGATCACGTCGCGCAGACAGCCCTTTTCCGAAAACGTTGAGTTTTCGCCGCAGGATCACGGGTCAGTCCACTTCGATCGTTCCGCCCAGACGGGGTCTGGAGAGAGAACACCCGAAAGTCCGGGCTCGAACGATGTCGCGGCGCAAATGAATGCGGCCGGCGACGAGTATTACGACTGACGGAAGGGGAGCGGATGGCGAAGCGCTCAGCACAAGAGAGATTCCACACCAGGGCCAGCTGGTCGGAGCATGCCGCAAGGGCACGGCTTGAGACAGAAGATGGACTCCGGGCTACGGAGTCGAGGTCGATGCGTCAGGAGACGCGAGCAATGAAGTCAGTATCAGGCAATTTGCGCGCCAGTACCCCGGAAATGGTGGCCTATATCGTGCAGCTTTTGCCCGATCTGGTCTGAGGAATCGGACAGACAATGGCAGTCGAGAGAGACCACACCCGAAAAACACCATGGCAGCCGTACTTGAAGCGGGGCCGCTCCCGGACGAACCGACCGGCGACGCGGCAACCAGCGGGACGCCAAGCGCCCCCGCCACGCTCACCCCCGTCCCATCAGGCACCGGGCTCAAGCCCATCGAGCGCCTGACGAGCGACACGCGCTACGCGAAGATCATCCCCGATTCGCAGCAGCTCACCGCGCTGCAATACAGCTCGCTTTTCACGCGCACATTCGTGCGCTCGGACTTTAACTTCTGTGCGACGAAGATCTCGGTCGCGCGCGGTGGCAAGCTGCGCGCACTCGACAAGACGCTGCGCGAGACGTCCGACTGGTTCACCAAGGCGCTCGCGTGGGTGGAGCAGCACCGCGCGCGCAACCTGCCGTGGCCATGCGAGACGATTGAGCTTGAAGTGAAGCGACCGCTTACGGGTCAGCTCGTGCGGTGCCTGTCACAGTACGAGCGTCTTTTCAAACGGGCGATCGAAACCCGCAACGAGCAGAAGCTCGGCGACGAGCGATGCTCGGCAATGATCGCGAATGCCGAAAAGAAGCTCAAGCACATCGTTCAGGTGTGCATCCCCGACAACGACCAGTACGACGCCGACGGCAACCGCCGCGAATCCTGATCGCGCCCACGCATTTGCCGATCCAGCTTGACTTCCTCGCTGGCCGGATACGCTCGTCCGTACACCCTTTATGGAGGACCGCATGGAGATTGACCTTCGAGAAATACAGGCGCTGCACGCACGGTACGCGCGCGAGCCTGTCGTCATCGACCTGGAGGCACAGGTGCGCGCGCGCCCCGCCCCGCTGCTGCTCGCGCACGATCCCGCCGTAAGCACGTCTTCGCTACGCCGCATGTGGAAAGCGCGTGCGAGCGTTGGGCGCGGCGCGCTCATGACGGTGGGCGGCACTTTCATCTGCGCGGCGATCGGCATGGGCGCAGCGAAGCTCTATGGCTCGATCGGCCACCCGACGGGCGCTGCCGCGCAGACACAGACGACGGTGGCAGCGACCGCAACCTCCCCCGCGTCGTATTCGGCCGCCAGCACCAACGGATCTGCCTCTGCGCTCACCGCCAGCGATTTCGACCAGTCAGCGGGCCGCTCCGGCGCACTAACGTCTGTCGATCCGGCCGCCTTGATGCGGCAATCACCGCCCGCGGCGGCAACGAGCCAGATCGCTGCCCCTGCTGCTCCGGACAACTACGCGCAGCGCGCCGCAGCCTCGCCCATCAGGCAGGCACGCGTACAGCAGGCGGACGTGCCGGACCCGCATGCGCCTTCGGATCAGCCCGCTCCGGCAGCCGTGCGCGAGGAGCAACAGCCGGCGAAGCCTCAACCGCCGACCCAGACGGCGGTCACCGTGAACCAGGCGACGTCGCAGCCCGAAGCGTCTGCGCCTATGACAGCCGCAGCGCACGCCTCCCGGCACGCACCGCGTCGTCGCCTCGCGCCGACTCATGAAGCACCGCCCGCGAACGCGGACGCGAAACCTGCCGAAGCGAAACCGGCGGCGCGCGGCGGCGACGTTCAACTTTTTTGAGGCCATCTGTCATGAAGAACCAGCTCAACGTCTCACTGCTCGCGCCCGGGGCCACGATTGAGGGCGATCTCATCCTCGATCACGGGTTGAGCCTGTTTGGCATCGTGGGCGGCAACCTGATCGCAAACGAGGGTCTCCTGCACATCGGTTTGGGCGGCCTGGTGAAAGGCATGGTCGACGGCGAGCACGTGCGCGTCGACGGTACGGTCGAAGGCGATATCCGCGCACGGGGATCGCTGGAGATCAATGGCCGCGTGAAGGGCAATATTTACTATTGCGGCACGATCCGACTGGGTCCCGCCGCCTCGCTTGAAGGGCAGCTCAAGCGCGTGTCGCGCGAACTGGTCATCGAGAATGGTGTGACGGAAGTGTCCGAAGCACCCAACGTGCAGTCTATTCAGCGCACTGCAAATGCGGCTGCGTAACAGAGCTCATCAAATACCCAAAAGTGGAGAAACAACCAGCATGAAAAAGCACCTCGCAACCATCGCCGCCGCCCTGACCCTCTCCGGTGCAGCCCAGGCCGCTACGGGTTCGCCTGACTACGTTCTCACGGTCGGCCTCGCGCATGACGGAACGCCGTTGGCAACTTCGACCTCCATCATTCGCGATAGCCTCGGCGCGGTCTCGCCGTTGCTCTTCGAGTCGGGCCAGAGCATTGGCTACGGTGTGTGCACGAAGCTTGCCAATGGCATCAAACTGGACTCGCACCAGAAGTTCGTCGGACGCCGCCTGCTGGTCGATACGAAGAATTCCGTTGGCGGATCGTTTGATCTGGTCGTCTCGGCGGCCGACACGAGCCTGTCCGGCGTCACGAAGACGGGACCAGCGGATTGCGTGAGCGAGGTGGTCAACACGACTGGCCTCGACGTGCACGATGTTGCTGTGCATCTGAATGCTGGCGAATCGACCACCGTGCGGTTGGGCGATCCGCATTACACGCTCATGCTGAAGCTCGTTGCTGAGTAATAGCAACAGCCGGTAACCGCAAAGGCAAAGGCCGCATCTCTTCGAGAATGCGGCCTTTTTGTTGTTGGATCGACGGGGGTGGGCGGAACGTGCGCCGAACTCAACCGGGTGCGGTGGGCATGTCCTCGAAGTCCAGCAGGCTGATGCAGGAGTCGATATCGCTGAACCAGGCGTCGACGATGGACGCGTCAAACTTGTCCGACGCAAATACCCGGCCGTCGCGGGCGCGCAGCAGAAATATAGCCTCGAATGCGGTCTCGCCAATGAGACACACGCCCTTCTCATGCAGGTCGCGCTCCTCGGTCGCGTCGATGATCGCATCGGCCTTCCACAGCGTTCCGGCATTCGACCAGAGCCCGTTTGGATGCTCCGCGAGATATTGCGCGAAGGCGTCGGGCACGGGTTTGCCAAACTTCGATGAGAACCAGCTCGCAAACCAATCAGGCATTTGCCCTGTCTTTTCTACACTCATCGTGTCTCTCCGCTCTCTTCCTGTGCGGCCCGACCGCTTGCCTTCCGAAACTGCAAATGGGCGTGGACCAGCGGTCCGACGATAGCGAGGACGCCAACAAGAACACCCGCCACTACGCTGAAACGCGAGACAGCGGTGGCCGCGAGCAAGCCAAGGCTCATCGAGAGTGCCGGTCCGCAATGGGAGGTTAGGTGGCCCGTCTGAGCGTCATAGCGCCATATGCTCATGAAAACTCCGCTGTAAATTGGGCGCGCAATCACACCTCTGGAATCTGGGATTCGTGAATGAACCGCGTAGGCGGGTTCTTGCGGATCGACGTGACCGTGAGGGTCTCCCGCGCGCGCGTCATTGCGACGTAAAACAGACGCCGCTCCTCCGACTCTGGGCTTTTCGTATCGGGCACGATGTTCTCTTCGGAACGTGTGATCCACACGTGGTCCCATTCGAGACCCTTTGAACTGTGCATCGTCGTGAGCACCAGCGCGTCTTCGGCGGGCTCGTTGTTCGCCCGCTTCAGGAACTCGATTCGCTCGCTGAACGTCCCGTTCAGGCGAGAGATCACGTCGTAGGTCGCCTGCACAGCGCGCTCAGCCGCTTCCTTGCGCACGTAAGTCATCATCCATTCGCGCACGCCCTCGAGCGCCAGCGAGTAGAACGCACGCTCGCATAGAGACTGCCATTCGGCCAGGCGCTTCATGAAATTGCGATAGGCCGTCGCCGTATCTTCACTCAGCCCCACGGCAACCAGATCTTTCTTCTGCCGTTGAACCAGCGTCGCGCCCATTGCGTTGTGCAGCGCGGTGAGGTCGCGCGTGCTCATGCCTGCGTAGCCCAGCACGGCGTCGAGGCCGTTGAGCTTCACGCGCTGCACGATCTGCAGGAGATTGCACATCAGCGCGCCTTCGGGCTGGTCCAGCACGGAGCGGCCGGAGGCGCGGTAATACTTCACCCCATATGAGCGGCACACTGACTCAATCGCGTCCAGCACGCGGTTGGTGCGCGCGAGGATCGCGCAGGTCTGGCCATTGCGCAGACGCGGCGCCAGCGCTTCGACTGCGGCGGCCGCGTCGTCGTATTCGTCGTCGAAACGGCGCGCCACGATCGTGCCGCCCGCGCCCTTCTCCGCATGCAGTACCTTCGCGATACGGTCGGTGTTGTGCTGGATGAGCCGGTCGGCCGCGGCCAGGATCTCGGAGCGGCAACGGTAGTTGCTGCCGAGCACCACGCGCTGCGCGTCGAACTTCCTCGCGAAGCCCTCCATCCCGCGATAGCCCATCGCGGCCCGAAAGCCGTAGATGCTCTGGTCGTCGTCGCCCACCACGGTCACGCACGCGCCGGCCGCCGCATGCAGTTCCACCCAGCGGTATTGCAGCGGGTCCGTGTCCTGAAACTCGTCAACGAGCAGATGGGTGAACGCGTAGGGCTCGATGTCGCCCGACTCCATGCCCGAGATCGACAGGCGAAGCATGTCCTGGAAGTCGATTTTGTCGTTGCGCGCGAGCGCGTCCTCGTACGCGGCGTAGAGGATCGCCTCGGGCGAGCCGTCGATCGGATGTGTAATGCCGGTCTTGATCTGCTCAATCACTGGCACCGCCTCCTCGACTTTCCAGTTCAACCCGGTTTCCGCAAGCGCGCGGATCAGCAAGCCGATGCGATCGCCGTCCGATGCGATATCACGACGTTTGCCCGGCCCCGTGATCTGCCGGAAACCGAGCGAATGGAACGTCCCCGCGATCAGGCGCTGCTTCGCGCCCGCGCCGGCGAGTTTGAGAATGCGCTCGCGCAGCTCGAGCGCGGCGTCCTTGCTGAAGGTCACCGCGCCCACGCGCGCGCCGCGTTCGACGAGAAGCGCGGCCGCCTTCGACGCAATGGTTTTTGTCTTGCCCGCGCCCGGACAGGCCACCGCAAGACAATGACGCCGCGCCTGGGCGACTTCGAGCTGCTGCGGGTTCAGGCCGTCGAGCATGGCAGTTCCCTCAGAGGCCGCGAACCGCCGTCATCAGGCGCAGATGGGTCATGTACCCGCGCACGCCGACCGGATGGAACTTGCGCAGGAAACGCGACACTTCTTCATCGACGTCGCTCTGGTCGCGAACGCCGTTCCACACGAGGAAGTCGAAATTGTCCATGACCTTGTCGAAGCGGGTGATCACGGACAGCAGACGCATGGAGAAGCGCGAATACGCTTCGACTTCGAGCGTGAGGGACGGCTTGGTGACCGTCGGCTGGAACACGACGTCGCCCCGCGCCATCATCTCGCGCTCGGTGCGGGCGCGGAAGCCCTCCGCGACTTCGAACTGCTCGTTGACGTACGCTTCCAGAGCGTCGAGCTGCTTGTCGAAGAAGCCATTCACCGTGGCCATATCCTGCTCGCCGAACGTGGAGCGGCCAAAACGCTGCATGTTGATGCTCATGCGGTTCAGGTACGGCCACCACTGCTCGAAGAGCGGCTTGAGGCGCGTGTGGTTCAGACGCACAGCGGCTGGCACGATTGCTGCGCCCGAAAGCTGACGGTCGAGCAACTGGCGCCCGATCTCGCGGCGCCGGCGGATGATCGCGGCGCGTTCCGACGGCGGCAGATCGCGAAAGAGCTTGCGCGTGCGCGCGACCTGTTCGCGCTTCTCGTCCGCCTCGCTCTGACTGATCATGCCCTCACGCTGGAGCGTCGCGGCGTCGTTCTCCATGCGCTGGAGTTCGTCTTCGAGCTCGTGGTCGTCTGCCCCGTCGGTGACCGGGCGTGAGTCCGCCGGATCGTTGGTAGCGGCTGCGGCGGCCGTCAGCGCGCCCGGCGTTGCGTTCTCGTCGGTGCCGGCCGCGGCGCCGTCGATCTTCGTCAGTTCTTCGTTGATGGTGCTCATGTCGTCGATCCTGGGAAATTGCACGCGCACCAGCGCGCGGCATCCTCATATTGTTGCGATCGAGGCGATCACCGGAGAGGCGAAACACGTGCAAATGACGCGGCTTTTCGGATCTATCCGCACGGGCCGCCGCTCACAGCCCCGCACCACAATTCCGCACCATAACCCCGCAGGCTGCAGGCGCCTGTCGGCCAAAACGCAGAAAGCCCACAGGAAACTGTGAGCTTTCTGGTTCAACGAGCGGCGAAGTCCGGGTTCAGGTCGACGAGTTTGCTATCCACAGGAGCAGCGGCAGCGCGACCGCCGGTGCCGTCCAGCAGTTGGCGACCAGCGGCACCGGGAGCAGCAACACGACGAATGCACTGCCTGTGGTCATCAGCAGGGCGTGAATCGCAAGGTGGAACTTCAGCGGGCTTGCGAAGCCCGCGGCGGCCGCCCGAATCTTGCGCCGCATCGTCCCGTCCACCGTGGCCGCAAGGCACAGCAAGCTGATTCCGAGCAGCCAGGTTTTCATGACGACGGACCGGTAGACCGCGCGATACACAAGCATCCAGAACTGCTTTGCCCAGTTCTGCGCGAAAGCGTGCATGCCGTCAGCATCGAAATCGTCTTCGCCACCCGCATCAAGCGTCGCCTGCACCGCGCCAGAATCAACAAAGAGGGCCCGGAACAATGCGTTCGTTGTGTCGACGGCTGCCGCCGCGCGATCATCACCGAGGGTGCGCGCGACCGACTGCGACTCCACGTCGGTGACTTCGAAGAGCTGCCGGTTGGGGATCGCAGGCAACACCACCGCGGCGATCAATGGCAGCACAAAGAACCACCACTTCACGTGGCGCACGAACCGACTGCTGCTAGCCATGGAGCCACGCTCCGATTTCGCACAGGAGATAGACCGGAAAGGCGATGAGTCCGCTCATGCCGACCCAGAACCGCACAGGGTTTCGTGACATCACGACAGCAAGCGCCCAGGCGCGGGCCGGGCGGCCGCGGCGGAACTCTGCGGGCGGCGGCGCCTGCAGATCGTCCTGCGCGCGCACGGACAGCAGCACGCGCGCGGCGTACGCCTCGTCAATCCCCGACAGCTTCGCGATCAGCGTAGTCGTGAGCGACATCGTAGTCCTCGAAATAAAGACGGAAGGTTTCGCCGTTAAGCGCGCGTGCCGCCAGCTGGAAGGCCGCTGTCTTCTGCGTGATCCGCTCCGGGCAGGCTTCGTTCACCATCTCGGTGACGCCTGCGGCGAAGCGCGCTTCGAATTCCGTCACCGCTTCGAACATCGGCGACCAGACGTGCTCGCGCTCGCCTTCGCGCGCGACGTAGCGGCGCGCATACAGCAGATGCGCGCGCTGGAAAAGCCCGTGCATGAAGGCAACGTGCGGCTCCCCCGTTTTGCGCACGCGCTTGTACGAAGCGAGTCCGTCCTCGAGCATCTCGCGAACGAGGGGCTCGCACTCGCCGATAAACCGCTCGCCGATGAAATCGGCCAGACGCGAACACGCGAGCTCAAGCTCGGGTGCGATCGTGAAAACGGGCACGAGACGCGAGGAAAGACGGTTCTCGCGGATGATTTTCTTGAACACGGTGGAGTTCATGCGTTGTCTAGTTTTAGCCTTGGAGAATTGGAATACGTCCCTGATGCACTGAGCCGCCGGAAATGCGCAAGAAGTACTGCAGATTGGGCAACTTCTGGATCAGGACCGTCGGTATGAGCGGCACCTTTTCCAGTTGAAGCGAGCGCGTGACACCGCCATTGAATTCGCCGATGTGGCCTTCACTGCCACGGCTCGTGGAACCGGATATCTGCACATTGCGGATCGCGGTCTCCCCGACCTTGTCGGAGAACCATTGGGCCGTGTCGCTGTCTTCCAATCTTAGGACGATCTGGTTGTTCAGATTGCCCAAAACCTGCAGCATCTTCGCGGCATTTCCGAGGCGGGCCTCAAGGTCCGCGCGCGTCTGGAATGCCACGAACGCCTTGAAGCCTGCGCCGCGCCCCTTGTTGAGAATCTGGATCACCTGCTCGTTGATCGCCTCCGCGATTTCGTCGATGATCAGGACGATCTCGGGCCGCGTGGTGTAGAAGTTGTAGATCGCGCCACACACCGCCGCCACGTCAGCGAGCGCGAGCGAGGCGATCGCCTGCTGCACGATGTTGTTCGACAGCGAGTCCAGCTCCATGTAGAGGACCGCTTTCTGTCGGATGACCTTGTCGATATCCCAGATCTCGCGCTCATCCTCGAAGTCGTCGACCTTCGGAGCGAGCAGGAGGCCCGTTTCGCCGGTCGCGAGCATCTGGAGCAACGGCAACGCGGACGCGATGATCTTCATATAGTGCTCGCGATCATGCGTATGCGTCGCGATCAACCCGTCGATGGCCTCGTGTCCACGATCGTGCTTCGCGAAGCGCTCGTTGTAGATCATCACCATCGCGTCGACCTTCAGCGCAGCGGGGCCCCTGGTTATCTGTACCCTCGTTGTCGCAATCAGCTCTTCCCAGTTGTCGAGTTTCGCTTCGCGGAAAAACCGCTCCAGCGCGCGCTCCAGCAGATGCGTCACCCCGGACTGCGCGTACTTGAGGATGGAACGCAGATTGGGCTTGTCGCCGACGTAGAGTTCGCCTTTGACCGAGCGGTCGATGAACAGAAACGCAAACTGGCGAAACTGGCCCTCCTCCATCAACTGCGCGATGCGGCTGGGGATTTCGGACGGCTGGGACCAGCTTTCGAGCGGATTCAGGCGGATGGATTCGGACGGCTTCGCCTGGTTGAAGTAGAGAAATTTGCGGTTCGCGCGCTTGCATTCGCGCTCTACACGGCGCTTCCAGTCTTCATCGCGTTTCGGGTTGACGATGATCAGCACGTCGCCCAGGTGGATGACCTGCGTGGAGATGACCTCGTAGGTTCGGGTTTTGCCCGCGCCTGTCGTGCCGCCGACCAGCGTGTGGCCGCCGAGCGCCTTGTAGTGCAGCGGCACATAGCCCTTTTTCGGCTCCATGCCGTGAATCCACGATGCGCCTTGCGGCATGAGGTCCCGCACGCTGTCGGCGGGTGCGAACACTCTTTCGATCGCTGCCTCGATCTGCCGCCCACGCTTCGTTTTCCCGAGCCATTTCGGCAAGCCCGGAATATCCGTGGTCGGCATGCGAAGAATGTCGTGCGCGATCTGGCAATGCTTCTGTGTCCACTCGAAGCCGAGACCCAGGTACATCGAATCGACTTCGCTCCTCATGCGCTTCTGGATGGTCAGCAGACGCGGCACGTCCAGCGTCGTAAGCCACTTCGTCGAGATGGCCAGACGAAAGCGCAGCGCCTTCCAGATCTGTCGCCCACGGATCAGCACCGCCGCGAGCGCGAGCAGTTCGAACGCCCACCAGTACGGCATGCCGGAGAATGGCAGGGCCAGCAATGCAACCAGCCAGAAGACCCAGGCACGAAATTCGTAGATCGGCCGGAAATGGTCGATGTAGCTTGTGGCGCCGTTCATGCTTCGCGCTCCAGGATGAGTTCGCCCGCCCGCACTGCCAGCACGACCTCTGCCTGCACGTTAGAAACCAGCAGACCGCGGCGGCGCAGGTGTTCTACGAGGGTGTCGCTCGCCACACCGAAGCTGCCGACCAGGCGCTTCGGGATGGCGAGACCCTTGTCGGTCCACGCGACCTTTGCAGTTCCCGCCGCCACGTCCTCGCGCAGCGCGCGGAAGAATTCGCGGATCATGTTCGGCATCCCGTCGAGAACCTGATCGAAGTTGGGCGGCTGCGCGCTCGCATCGGCGCGAGCCGCGGGCGCGCGCATCGCTGAAGGATCGACCGCAACCGGTGCGGGCGTCTCGCCAGCGAACGGAAGGCCCATCTGCTGGTCGGGCTTCGTCGAGACAGCGTGTTTTGGCGAGCTGTCTGCGTTGGTCGCCCCAGTGGGACCGGGCGACGCGGGGGCGGGAGACTGAGTCGGGGCCACAGGCGTGGCAGCCGCCGTTGCATTCGGAGCCGAGGCCGTCGAAGACGGCGCGGTGGGCACGGTGACGGTCGGCGCGGCCTGAGCGTCGGTTGGCGGGGCGCCAGCCGGTGGTATGGCTGCCGTGCCGCTCGCCGCTGCTCCCGCTGCTCCCGCTGCCGCTGGCGTAGATGCGGGCGAAGGAGCAGGGGTGACAGCGGGCTGCACAGCCGCGGCGACGTGGATGGCGGCCGGCACCGGGTATTGGACCGGTTCATACACGCCCTGCTGCGCCTTGCGGTCGAAGTCCGCTGCGACCGCCACAGCCTGCCGGAGTACCTTGTGCACCAGCGATTCGTTAGCGTGCGGCCTGTCGATGGGGTTGATCGCCCCGAATAGCTCCGCGAGTACAGACGCTTCATATCCCGCAAGCAGCGAGTGGCCAATCAGGTTCTGCGCAAGAAGTGCGGTACGCATGCGCTCAACCGGCAGCGCTTGCGCGCGACGGTGCAACGCATATGCACTTCCAGCGAGCCACGGACCGAGCGCGCCGTGACCGGCTGGATTCCATTCCGTCCGGTCGCTCTCGCGCACCACCGTGAAATGGCGATACGGCTCGTCAAGCCCGGAGCAGACTGCGGCCAGGAACACCGCGTGGTTGTATTGCGGCTCGATTC
The DNA here is from genome assembly GCF_900109265.1 of Paraburkholderia tropica. Lineage (GTDB taxonomy): Bacteria > Pseudomonadota > Gammaproteobacteria > Burkholderiales > Burkholderiaceae > Paraburkholderia > Paraburkholderia tropica. The sequence continues at coordinate 102,249 of NZ_FNZM01000023.1, read as the reverse complement.
GACGTCGCTGTTCCGACGGGAGGTTGGTGCCAAACTTCTGGCCGCCGGCGAGGCGCATTGCGTAGAACGCAGTCTCGACCGTGCACCGGAACGCACCGCCCGGTTCGCGGTAGAGCATCGGGGAGTACGGCAGGCTCGAGAACCAGTCGGCGCAGCGCGCGAGAACATCCCCCCACCGCGCCTGGTAGTCGGCGTCTCTCGCCTCGTTTGCCGCCTGCCGGATGAGCGCGACGCGACGATCGTGCAGACGCATCAGTTCGTCGCTCGCGCCAGGCTTGTGTGAAGTGGTCATGCTCATAGAAACGCCGCGGCCTTCGCGGCCGTCTGGGCCGCCTGTTTGAACATTCCGCCTGAAGCATTCGCGCCACCACCGAACATGGCCGCCATTTTCGGGATCTCGAATGAGAGAAGGAAAACGAAGAACGCGAGATCGAGGCAATACGTTGCGCCTTCCGACGTTACAAGGCCATTGGCCGCCGCCACGCTGATCGCAGAGCCAAGTGACGCAAATACGAGCTTCGAGAGGATCGCGGAAATCACGCAATACATCCCGGCGTGAATCATGTAATCAAGCCACGCCTTGAAAAACCCCCGCGTGAAACTTGAAAAGCCGAGTGCGAAAGCGATCTGCCCCATCACGATCCCGACAGCGGCCTGGATCAGACCTACGTTATTCATGTAGGCGAACACCAGACACGTAATCAGCAGGATGATGTACGCGACCAGCATCGGTATCATCGAGATGGTGATCGCGATGAAGTTAAGGGGATTCGCTCCCTTGAAGGCGGTCACTACTGCCTCATATGCTGAGCCGCTCGCCGCCGCCATTGAGGCGAATACCCCCTGGCCAGCCCCAGTCTGGATAAGATCGGCCAGCTTCTGGAACCACCCGAAAAAACCGGGCGCGAAGGTCTGATAGCCGATATACAGCGACGCGAAGATCCCCAGTATCGCCAGCTCTTCGAACAGGTCAGTCCACGCCTGGATTGGGTCGCGGGTCGCCGCGAACCGCACGAACGCGAGGATCATCGTGATCAGACCCAGGCCGCCCGCGAACTTGTCGGCCTCGCTCTTGACGCTCTGGCTGACGGTGACGGCGGCGGGAATGATCGCGGAGAAGAAACTTTGTATCTTGGTCAACGCGTCGTTCGCGCCTTTGGCGACCTCGCCTGCCTGTACCGTTACGCCGAACGTATTGTTACCACTCGATGCGGGACTGATTGTGGTGCCGGCCGCGACGGCGGTTGTATCGTCCGCCAGCGCGAGGGGACTGGCGACGCAGACAGCGGCCACAAGCATCGCGCTGAGCGCCCTGAGCAGGATCGGTAGCATCGTGTCGAACCTCATTGCGCCTGGAGCGAGCCGAGATGCGCGCGCTCCGCGTCCTGTCGCGCCGTAAATTCTGCAGCCGCCGCCGCACGATCTTTGGCCGCCTGATTGTCGGATGCCTCCTGTTGCGCCTCGCCTTGCGTCTTCGCGGCGGTCATGTTGAGCAGGTCCGACATCTGGCTCGACACAATGTCGAGGTAATGTGTGGTCAGTTGGGCCGTCGCCTCCTGCGTCGGACTGAGCGACAGTTGCGACTGGAGTTCGGCGCGCCGCTGCGCGAGCGTCTGCGTGTGCGACGACACATCGTTGCCCATCTGGAACAGCTTGGTCGCCGTGGCGTCGCCCTGCTTGTAGAGCTCGTTCATGTCCGACAGCCACTGGGACGGCGATTTGCCCGACGACGAGATCAGGTTCTGAACGTGCGAGATGTACTGGCTACCTTGCTGGAGATTGCCGTACAGATCGGTCAGGTTTGTCACGTATTTGTTGATACTCGTGAGGTCCCCGCTGATCTGGTCGTACTGTGCCTTCATCGCCGTCGGATTCAGGTTTGTCGCCTGGAGGAGCTGGTTCGCCATCATCTGGTACTGGTAGGCGATGTTGGTGTCCTGATAAATCTCGCCCTTCACGGCCTTGGCCGCCGTGATGAAGTTCTGCGCGAAGTTCGTCGGATCGAAGACGACCCATTGGGCCTGTGCAGCCGAGGACATGGCGAGGAGCATTGCCGCTGCAACCGCGGCGCGGAGATTGAGCTTTTTCACGGTTTCACCTGTCATTCGAGAGTGAGCATTTCCTGCATATAGTTTCGCGCCAGTGCTCGGCGCCCGACGTGAAGTGCTTGTCGAGGATGTTCTGGGCACGCCCGTCGGCGCGCATTGCGGCGAGGGTCTCCTTGTCGAAGCTGGTTTGCAGCATGCGCGAGGTCGTGGGCGTCACCCACAGGTAGTCGCGGTTGGGCACCGCATCAGCGATCTGGTCGATCTGGCCGTCCGAAAGGCCAAAAATGTCCGAGTACAGACTCCGGTTGCTGCGTGCGTCCGGATTGGCCAGATAGACGATGTTCTGCAACTGCTCTTTCAGGATCTCGAAGTTCGGCACGCGCTCAAGCTGCTTGAGCGACTGCGTGGCGAGCGCGAGCATGGCGTTCAGACGCCGGATCGTCACTGCCCACAATTCGAGGCGGGCGTAGAAGCGCGGATACATGAAGAAGAAGCCGCACTCTTCGACTTCGATCACCGTGAAGCGCTTTCCGTCGAGCCACTGCGAGATGCGGTAGAACGCGTAGTCCATGAAGAGGATCGCGGCCTCCGGATTGTTCTGGAAGAGGTCGCCACACTCGATAGACAGGTTCTCGGAAAGCGAAAACGCGTCGTCCCTGTGGTCGAAGTACTGCCCGTTCTTTTCTCCGGCCGTCCAGATGCGGAGCCGGTCGCGCAGTTCCGCCGACAGCGTGGCCGTCAGGTACGAGAGCGTCCAGAATTCGGGCTCGTAACCCTCGCCGAGCATCATCACCTTCTCGAAGATCTCGCGCTCCTGCTGCGGCGTGCACCTGAAATCCTCGTCCTCGATCGCCATCTGCACCCACGTGGACACGTATTCGTAGTGACGGCGGTCGAACAGCAACGAGAGCGGATTCACGCTCGTTGCTGCCTGATAGCGGCCGGTCACGTCGATGAAGTGCCCGCCGGAGAGCACAGTGGGAATGCGCGTGGAGCGCTCTTTATCGAAGCGGATGCGGCGTGCGTCGTGCCGCGCCATCTGCGACAGCAGATAGTTCAGGATGATGGTCTTGCCCGCGCCGTTCGGACCGACCACCAGCAGGTGCGCGCGGCCGCTCGGATGGTGCAGCACGACGCGCTGGAGTGTGCGGTGCCGCGTCGGCAGCAGCGTAACCGGCCCGGTCTTGCGGCCGAACTGCTGGGTCAGCCATTCGTTGACCTCTGGGCCTTCATGCACACCACGCAGCGGCGCAACGTCCGACACCGCGGCGGTCTCGACGAACTGGAGACGCTTTTGCTGATCCCATCGGCCGGGCAAGGTCGATGCCCACGCCGCGCCGAGATTGCGCTCCTCGAGCACCACGCCAAAGCCGGCGTTGCTGATCCGCCCGACCACGTCAGCCGTTGCCTGATCGCATTCGTCGACGGTCTCGCCGTAGACGATGATCGAGATGTTCGCGAAGCCAAACTGCTGGCCGTCGGCGGTCAGCCGCGAGAGTGCATCCTCCGCCTCGGTGGCGAGCGTCTCGCGCCCCTTGTCGTTCTTTTCCTGCTCCTTCGTGATGTACTGCTTGATCATCGCCCAGGGATTAATCGCAGCGACCTTGTAGAACTTGCGCATCGCCTTGATGAACGCCTCGGCGCGGCTCGTATTGAGGAAGCGGAACATCACGCAGATGTCGAGTTCCGCGTCGACGTCGCCCAGCACGTCGAGCGCCGCTTCCTGAAACCCGAGCCACTCCTTGACTGCGATGATCTTTGCGAACCGCTTGCCGTGCGCGGACTCGAAAAGCAGATGCTCCGCGCCATAGGTCACGTGTGATTCGGTGAGATGCGTGTCGAGCATCGTCACCGGATAACGGACGCGCCGCGGCGGCACCGACGGGTTCGCCGTCTGATGCAGGTACGCGAGCGCATTCTGCAATTCGAGGCGCTTCATCTTGAGCCGCCCCACCCCGCCGCGCCACGCGTCGAGCACGCCCTCGAACCGTTTGATATCGGCGGTGAGCTGGTCGATGTCGAACGCGAACGCGTTGCGCGTGAGCAGCTGATCCCGGATCGACTCGAAGATCGCCAGCGGCAGCGACTTGCCGCCCACCTTGAGGTGATAGCCGACCTTCTCGAAGAACTTGTTGATGCCGCTCTCGGGCGTGAAGGCAAGCGACACCGAATGGGTATTGAGGAAGTACTGACCGCTCGTCGCCGCTTTCTGGTTGATCTCGTCGATGCGCGCGTCCATCGGCGACGCGAAACCGCCCTCGATCGTGCTCCTGACGCGCCGCTTCGAGCGTCGCCACCACGCGGTAACACGATGGTCGAAGTTCTTGCAGGCGTGATCGAGATTGTTTCGCGCAGCGGCGATATCGCCCACGTTCGGCGTATCGGCGTCGATACCCTCAAACGTGAACGACGTCAGCAGCGAGCCGTCCTTGTCGAGCACAAGCTGGGGCGTCACCATGGTCGCCCACGGCGCGATCTCGTGAACGGGGCTGCGCTTGAGCGACCCGCGCTTTGCGGCTTTCAGCATGGAAGATCCTGATCGAATCCGTAGGGGCGACGAAAGCGCGCCGAGGTCTTGTGCATCGGCGACGCCTCGTGCACGTCCGGGTAGCGGTTGTAGATGATCAGCACGACGCGCCACCACGGGTCCCGCGCACTCATCCAGCGCAGGAAGATGTGCACGCCAATGCCCAGACCAACGAAGGCCGGGATCATGACGAGGTCGAAGCCGCACGAATAACAGAGCAGCACCGTGATCAGACCGTTGCCGAGCGCGAGAACGCGATCAGCGCCGCCAATCTGCCGGGGCAGCGAGAGCGCGCGGCTGACCTTGATGCGCTTACGTGCAGACATAACTGATCTTGAAGTGGTTTTTCAGGATCGGCAGCGCACAGGCGGCGAGACCGATGCCCAGCACGCAGCCCGAGAGGATCTTGGCGATCGTGCCTTCGGACGACGCGATGGCGATGAAGCCGAAAATCAGGAGGACGAGGCCAATACCAAAGAGCCACGGGCCGCTGATCCAGCCGGAGATAAGACAGATGACGTCCGTGGCGGACGACAGATCTGACAGGTCAGTTGCCGACGCGAGGGGCGCAATCGCGCTCAGCGCCGCAGCGATGAGTGTCGTGCGCAGTTCGCGTCGGCCGAACAGCCACGCGCCCGCTGCCCGGGTTTGGCGGGCGGCACGTTTGAGGTTAGACAGCAGTTGCTTCATCATGGATTGGTCCACTCCTGTGGATTAGAAAACGCGTTTGAGGATGTAGTCGCCGTTGTCGGCACCGCGGATTTCGAGAATTTCGGAGACGTGGCGCAGCTCGCCGGTGCGCTTCATGTGCACGACGTAGTGAAAGCAACTGGCGATGTTTTCCCGCAGGTCGGATATGTCCCAGCGCGTGCCGGACGGCACGCCGAGCATCGCGAGACTTTCGAGCCGCCGCAGGCCCCCGCGGGCGTCGCTTGAGTGGACCGACGCCATGCCGCCGTCGTGGCCAGTGCTCAGTGCCTGGATGAGGTCGTACGCTTCGCCTGCACGCACTTCGCCGACGACGATCCGGTCCGGACGAAAGCGCAGGCAGAGCGCGACCAGCATCTGCGTGCTCACGCCAGTGTCGGTGTTCGAGAGCAGTCGCAGCAGGTTCGGCACGGTGAGCTTCAGCTCCGCCGTGTCCTCGATCGTGATGACCCGATCTGTGTCGGGAATTTCTGCGCCGATCGCATTGAGCAGCGTCGTCTTGCCCGAAGATGTCCCGCCCGCGACGAGGATGTTCTTGCGCGCGAGCACGATTTCGCGCAGCGCCTGCTGCAACGCTTCGTTCTCAGCGCCGGGCGGGAAAAAGTCGTGCTCGTGGTCGTCGCGCGCCCGCGCGCGCGAAAACGCGCCCGCTCGCACGTAATCGCCAAGCGACAGGTTCTGGTCGCGATGCTTGCGGATCGCGAACGCGTCGCCGTTGATCGCGGTCGGTCGCATGACGGCAGCGATACGCAGATTGCCGTGGCCGGCGTTCAGAATGCCCTGGCCGGTCCCTGCTCTCGCCGACTTTTCGACGGACGATGCGAGCGCGTGAATCGCGCCGTTCACCATCGCCGGATGGATTTCGAGATCAAGGCGACTGAGCACGCCACGGCGTTCGATCCAGATATCGCTCGGATGGTTGACCATCACCTCGGCAACGTCGGGCGCTGCAAAATATTCCTGTAGCGGACGCAGCGATGCGAAGAACAGTTCGACCGCGCTCTTTTCGAGGCGGTTAAAACGCAGGAGGGGGGTATCGGCAGCTTCGGACATGCTGGTATTTTTCCGGCGCGCCGTCGCCGCGATGGAGCGAAAGGGCCGCTATATTCGGCAGCTTTGTCGTGACGTCTTCGCTGGCCTTCGAGGAGCCCATCGCGCGCTGGTTCGTCGATTCGGAGGTGACAGGCGCCTGTCGGCCTCTTTGCAGAAAGCTCCACTTTTTGTGAAGCTTTTGATCGGCCTGGCCGAACACGAATCGCGTAGCTGATGGCTGATTTCGTTGTGCTGCGGACAAAAAAAAGCCCGACTCAAAAGCCGGGCGGGTTGCAGGGGACAGCCTCGACCAGACCTCGGTCAGGCATCGACATAAACCACTTCGCCGAAGGGGGGCTTCGGCGCGCGGCGCAACGGGGTCGTGGATGCCCAGAAAACCGGGTACGTCACGTCGAAGTCTGGAAAGCGCCCGAGCATGTCCGACAGATACGCGAGCGCGTCAGGCGTGATGCCCATCTCCTCAAGGACCCTGAACGGGTCGATGAACACGGAACCTCCGCCGCCCTTGACCGGCTTTATCTCGATCGGGTCGCCCTCCTCGAATATCTGGATTTGGGTGACCAGGGTATCGCAGTCCATCACGATCAGACGTTTCGGACGCAGCTCTTCCGCAATCTGCCGGATTTCCGCCGCGAACTGCTTCTGCGTCTCATCGAAGACCGAACCACTGGAATCCCGGACAACGACGATCGTGCCCAACGAGCGGGAGTAGCGCGCTGGCAGGTAGAAGCCGAGATGCAGATAACGGCGATTCGGCATGGCAAAGCTGCAATCGTCCGTAGTCGGATGCTGGAAAAAGCGCATCAGGAGCGGTCGCCAGTCCACCGCCGCCTCACCCGCTTCATCTACGACCGTAGTGAGCCCTCCGGGCAGTTTGCCGCGCATCTGGGCTGCTTTCGCAGCCTGAAGCGTGGCCACCTGCCATTCGGCTTCCTTTACCGCCTTGTCGCTGGCCTTCGGGTAAGGGCGGACCTCGCCGCAGGACGGTGCGGAAGATTGATCGGGAGCCGCTGACGGTGTGTTCGCGCCGTTCGCGGGTGCCTGTTGCCCACCAGGCGCGTTCGCCCCCGGTTTGCCGCCAGACTTCTCCTGTTCCTTCTGCCTCGCCTCCTGCGTGAGGACCGCGTAAATCTCCTCTGCCGATTTGCCGTGAAAGCGCGGACCGTCGAGGCAACCTGGCGGCAATGCCATGCCAGCCTGCCTGACAATGGGGTTGATCGCGTAATCGCACGCGTCGTTCCAGCGCTCAGCGTCGCGCGGGCCCTGCCGGAAACAGTGCCCGCCCGCCACATGTAGGATCTCATGCGCGAGAACGCCACGACACTCATGATCGTTGAGGGTAGCGAGGTATGCCGGGTTGTACCCCAGCGATTCCCCATCCACCCAGAACGTCTTGCATGTCGCATCCTCGACCACCTCCAGGCGAAGCGCCAGCACGCCGAAAAACGGTTGGTCCATCACCAGCGCCGTGCGCTGCTTCGAGATGCGGGGATCCATCCTCACCTCACGCTGCGATGCGCAGTTGCGGCGCGTGGCCCGGCTTCGGCATGGCCACCTGCGGCTTGCCGCCCATGAAGGCCTCCATGAGTTCCTCGATCTCGCTGGCCTTCGCGGCCACCTGCGAGCGAAGCACGTCGGATTCCTTCAGGTCGTTGCCCGTGTGCACGGCCAGATGACGCTTGGCCTGTTCGAGAATATGGACGAGCTGCGGATCGTTGCTGAAATTTAGCTTCGGCAGCAGCCCGCACAGCTCGCGCACATTGACGGCCACATCCATACGCACGTTGTTGCTCGCGTACAGGCGGTTTGCCATCGCCGACACCGCGTCGTAGAGGCGGTGCACGATGTCCTGACTGGCGTTGTTGATCGAGCGCATCACGTGCTGATCGATTTCGCCACGCAGGCTCGTGAGCACGTCTTCGGGCAGATCGACACCGAACTGGCTGGCGTCAGGAAACGGCAGCACCGACATGCGAACACCGAACTTCTCGCCAAGCTGCGCGAGCGTCGGATAGTCCGCCTCGTTGAAAAGGCCGTTCATCTCGGCGCGAGCGAGTTCCTTGAGGTCGAGGTAGTCGGTCAGGAAAACCTGCACGGCCAGATCGAACTCATCCTTCATGCGGCGCATCTGCTCCGCGAACTCCATGTAGATCTGGGTCGGCAGCAGACGCACGGAGAGCTGGTTGTATTCCAGCGTGTGGTCATAGAAGTGGCGGCGGATGCGACCGCCCAGCGACAGCACTTCCTTGAAGCTCGGCGCGTGCTCGGGCAGCAGTCGCTTGTTGAAGCGGCCGATGCCCTTGGTGGCGTGGTTCTTCTCCACCTCCTCGGTGACTTTCTCATCGAAGCGGCGGGCCGCCCACGACGAGATGGTGACCGAGCACAGCATGACGCGAGATTGGATATCGGTGATGTTCATGGAAATAGCTCCAGAAATAATTGGATGAATGAGGCAGGAAAGGGCGAAAGCGATGCGGGCTACCCTTGCGGTGGCCGAACAACGAAGGAAAGCGGGGTCCAGTACCGGTTGCCCGGGAAGGACGACAGATCACGACACCTGCGGTCCAGAATCGATTCGCTCGATATGTCGGTGGATGAAAGAGATGCGCGTCGGGAGACGGCGAAGAAAGGACTGCTGCAGTTAGCCGGAAAGAGTGATGCCCGGCAGGGTCGATGCGTCAAAAGACGCGAGATGCAGGCCCATCGTAACCATGCGCCGCGCCGTCGTCGGAACGAATCATGATCAGAAATGGCCAGCTTTCACCGCGGCGGCGCTGGAATAGAAAAGGGGGGCGCCGGAATTCCCGTCGCCCCCCTTTTTTCAACACCTCGTCACGCTTGCGAGGACTGGATCGGACGTGAGAGCAGCGTCGTAACCGCTCCACTCACCGACCACCCTGAGAAGGTGTTCTCGTGCGACTCATGCACCAGGCGATCAAGACAAAGCACCTCGGTCCCCTCGCGCTCGACGCGCCCGAGGATCGCAGCGACAGTCGCAGCGCTTGATCCTTCACGCTTGACGGTTACCACACCGTCGCCTACCAGAACGGTCACCGGCCGGTCGTGCCTCATGCAGCCTCCTTTAGCAGCTTGCGCATATCAATTTTCTTCTCCCCATGTAGCAAGGCAACATCTTCAACGAACTGGTCGAGCAGCGTATCCATATGCAGAAACGCTTCGTCTTCCATCTCTGGCGTGGCCCAGTCGAGTCCCGCCTGCATCGCATCGCGCTTGTGCGCAACCATCTGGTCCTGGTAGAGATCGATGCTACCAGGCAGGTGGAAGTACTCCACCTGCAACGTTCCCTTCCGGTTCCAGCGAAGCGCGCGGCGCATCGCCTGATACTCGGCACGCCACGTCCACGAACGGTCATAAAACAGCACGTAGTCGGCGTTCGGCAAGTTATAGCCTGCGCGACCGGACTCTTTTGTGGACAACAGCGCCGTCGCAAGTCCGGTGATAAAGCGCGAGTCCTTTGCTTTCACGCGCTTTGCGATCGGGATGCCTCCGTGGAACAGCACCGACTCCACCTTGCTCGCCTGAAGCTCCTGAGCGATCCGGTCGAGCACACCGGGATTCTCGGCAAAGAGAATCGCCTGTTTGCCCTCGGCGGCAATCTCGCGCATGCGCTCAACGACCGCGCGCTGCTTGCTGGTCAGCCCACGCACAGTGCCAACCCCTTCCATCCCATACGGCGGGAAGTTGGCTGCGAAGTGCACGGCACGGATGCGGGCCAGCACCGTGACGAGATTGCATCGACCGCCGTCCTTGCGTCTGTCGCGGTACCAATCCGCAAATTCATCGGCCGCCTTCAGATACACCGCCAGATGATCCCGATCCCAATCAATCTCGTGTACACGGGTAGCGGGCGGATCGACACGAATGTACTTCGCAACGTCGGGCTCGCACACAAGACGGCGCTTCAGATGCGGAGCAAGCATCGCGCGATACTGCGGCAGGTTCCCAATCTTCGGTACCTCGCGTTTCGCACCGTCCTGCAGGCTTTCCGCAAATTGCCAGGTGACCCACTCCGTGACCACGAAGTCATCCCGGAAGCGGTCGATGCCACGCTGCGCATACTCCACGGACGTCAGCCAGCACGGCTCAAGAAAGCCGCGCCGGTATCCGTACGGTTGTGCGGCCGTCCCATCGCCTCCAGAGAAGGCGATCAGGCCGAACGCATCGCGGGGATAGTTGGGGATCGGGCTGCCGGTGAGCACATAGCGGCGGCGCGCTGATAACCTCCACAGCGCCCGGCTCTGCTCACTGGTGGGGTTTGCGAGCCGCTCGCCCTCGTCAGCCACCAGCAGCCCGATACGCCGACGCAACCGATGTGCGTAGGTCGCACGACGCGACTTCGAAGCGTCGACTACCATGCGCAACCGCTCGTACGAGATCAGGTTGAAGCGTCGCAGATCATCGAGGTCCGCAGCTGACTCGATGACCTTCACCTCCGCCGGATCGATCGGGGTGAGTGCCGCTTCAGCCAGCATTTCCGCGATCAACCGCGACTCGACAACGATCAGGCCATGCTTGACGCCAGCAGCGAGAATCATCGCGAGCGCAAGCCGCGACTTCCCGCAGCCCTGCTCCCACGCGATCACGCAACCGGTCGGCTTCATCAGTGTCTCGATCAGGTCATCCACCTGGAAATCCCAGTCAAGCCACGCCGGGATTCCGAGGGACTCAACACGGCGACGCAACGCGGCGGCATGAGCGGGGAAACGACCGGCCAGCCCCTTATGGACAATCTCCCAGCCCTGGACGACGTTCTCCACGGCAAAGCGCGCGTTGAGCTCGTCGGCCGCAAGCCAGTAGTTGCCCCCGTTGCACACATATCGATAGCGTCCGTCGCCATCACGCTCGAACGTCATGGACTCACCCGCCTTGATGAGCGGGCTCGCCCATCGCTGCTCATCCACCTTGTGGGTGACTCGCGAGGTTCCGGTTACGAAGTTCGCCGACCCCGCACCGGCCGTATAAACCTCGTGGCGCAACGGCGTACCCTGTCGTTGCGAACGACGCCGCCGCCGCTGAAGGTGCTCGCGCAGCCCCGCCGCGACGAGAGGATTCCCGCCAGCGTCACGGATGCACGCGAGCAGTTGGTCGAACGCCGCACCAGGATCGTCCTGCACGAGATACGCCTCGAGATCCAGCCTTCCTTGTCCGGCGAATCGAAACCCTGTCGGCAAGCGATGTCCATCCGAGGAGAAAATCCGGTGATCGAAAATAGCGTTGAGCACCATCGCCTCGGTGAACCCACACCCGAAGCCGAGCCGAATGCGACGACCGTCATGCGCTACGCGCACGCGGCAGTCGCCCGTGACCGGCCGGGTGATCGCGGGAACCGAGTCGTCCAGCGTCTGCAGATTCAGGCGCGGGCGGTCGAAGAACCCCTCCTCCCAGTGCAACCCAAGTGCGGGGGCCGGCGCGTTAAGCACCGCTGACGCACGGACGAAATCGCCCCGTCTTACCCGATAGCGATCGAAAACAAGCACCGCTGTTCTGACCGTCGCGCCCTCCTCCCTGAACGCATCGTCTGGCAGCTCGAAGTAGCCTGCCAGACGCGCAGCCGCTCGGTAATAGAAGGCATTGCCCGCCTGGGTCGCGCCCGCGATAGCTTCTGCCATGGTGGCAGGTAGAAGCGCGACAACGATGTTTGCGCCCTCAAGCGCCTGAGCAAGTGCGTAGTCATGTGAGAGCGCACTGGTGTTCGGCCCATACCGGCCCGCGCTTGTGCATCCGAGAGGTTGGAGGTGCGGCGATTCGAGATGCACGGAAAAAGGCGGGTTGATGATCGCGATGTCGTACCGCGAAGGCCGGATATCTTCCATCCCGGCGCGCCTGATCGTGACAGAAAACCCGGCAGCCTCGAACGCGGCCTGACACGCCACAACGACAGGTTCGTGGACGTCAACGCCCGCGATCGTATGCCGCTCCGGATCGGCGTACTGAAGCAACCGACCAGATCCAATGGAATTATCGAGTACATAGACCTTGCGCTTCGGGCAAAACCGCTCGACGAAACCCCACATGTAGCGCGCGACCAACTCCGGCGTGAAGAACTGGCCAAGATGTCGACGCCGTGCCGCGGCCAGTTCTCCCTGATGCGCAACGCCTTGATCGAGCGCGCCAAGACTCTGGATCCGTCGTAGCGGCGCATACCAGTCCCTGGCCTCAAAATCGAAACCGAATTGCATAAAATCTCCGTAGAAATGAAGAACGGCCCGCCGAAGCGAGCCGATGATGTAGAGAAGCGCGGTCAGATCAACCGCGCGTCGAGAGGTAGGCTGCGCCGAACTCACTGATAAACAGCGACAGCGCATCGCCCACAGCGAAGGAGAACCGGCACTGCCACTTGTCGTTGAACCGTGTCACGTCGAGCCCGCTGAAGGACAACTTCGCGCGCGAGCTGTATTCCTCCCCCAAAAACCGCCCGTCGGCGAGTTGCGAAGCCAGCTCGTCGAAGCTTGCCTTTCGCGCCACGGTAGCGAGACCACGAAAACATGCACTTACACGATCTCGCGCATACACACTCAGGGTCCGCTGTCCTTTTCGGTTCCAGCATTCTTCGCTCTGGGCTGACATGTCGATCACGACGCCGCTGCTCGTTCGCTTCATCTCCGAGCTTGGCTTGAGATAGAACCCGTCGATGATCGAGCGCGCTGCCTGCTCGTAGGCGAGCGTTGCGCCGCCCTCGCCCGAGAACTTACGTTCCAGATGGCGCCACAGCGCGTCAAGATCAGGGACTTCCCCTTTTTCCAGCGCCTCATGCAGGTCGATCCCGCACTCTTCGAGTTCGTCCTCGCGGGCGATACTCAAACTGCCTCCCGGCGGCGCGAAGTTTCTGCATGCTCGCCGCACGATCGCAGCAGCAAGATCTCTGCAAAAGCTTGAAAGCTCACGCTCGGTCTTGTAACTCGATCGCGTCTTCGTTGCATGCAGATAGGACTCGACGTTGGGAAACAGAAGCCTCTCAGCGCGAGACACGGCATGGTACGCATCGGCAGCAGCAACCTGCGCGGCCTTGAACTGTTCGATGAGTTCGTTAAACACATTGCACTCCTGGCGGAAATGGATGGAGGAGCGCGCCCCAGCAGGGGCGTGCTCCTGCGAGGGGAAATAAGCGTTGGCTAAGAGGTTCTCCGGCGGCGAGTCGCCGCCGGAATTGGTGCATCAAACGCCGTAATGACGTCGCACAAGGCGACGACGTTGGGCGAAGGGCAAACCGAGCGTGACGGAAATCGGCGAGCACGCAACGAGGTGTCGAAGCGCTGCAGCGCGATACGAGGGGGAGTGAAGGTCACTAGCTTTCACGATAGTGACCAGAACAGACTCTGGCAGACCGTGGGTCGCATTCACGAGACGCGCGAACTTCCCAATCCGGTGATTGAACATAGCCATATCCTGCTTGCACCGGTCAGCCGTGGATGAGCTTGCCGATACTACTCTCAGCGCCAGTGCACTCACGAATGAAATCGTGCGTACTCGCGAGCGCTGGCGTCTTGCGTACGGCATCCGTCACCAGCAGGGCGGCGAACTCCGCACAGCCCGCGTCGATGAGACGGTTCACATAGACCAGCACGCGGGCGAGATTGCTCTCTTTCGCGTACATCGCCAGCGCCGCGCTGATCGCGTAAAGCGCCGACGGAGCGGTTGGAATCGCGGCTGCATCGGGCGCAGCGAGAATCGCGTCGGGGGACGGCAACTCGCGATAGATGCCGATGAAAGCCATCAGCTCTTTCGCAGCGCCCTCGCCCACCGAACCCGCGTAGGAGATCAGTTCCAGATCCTTCGGGACCACGCCCATCGTTCTGGCCACGAAGTTCCAGCTGCGGGGACTCGGCGACTTTGAGATGTCGCCCGCGGCCTTCTGCGCGGAGAGCAGGTCCGGCCGGAAGCGCAGGAACGCGACCAGCTCGGCGGGCACGCCATGGGCGAGTGCCCACGACGTCCACTCCTGGATGTCCGCGACCAGCTCCACGTGCGTGGCAAAGCGGTCCATCAGTGGATCGAGAATGCCGCTCACGCCCGCGTTGTCCTTGCGCCGGTTGGTGGCCGCGAGGAACGTGACGTTGTCCGGCAGCGTGTGTTCGCCGATGCGACGCGAGAGCAGCAACTGCATCTTCGCGGCCTGGACTGCCGGGGAAGCCTGCCCGAGATCGTCGAGGAACCAGATCAACGGGCGCTTGCGCACCTCCAGCGCGCGCGCCAGGTCGCCGAACGGCAGGAAGCGCGCCGACTTGCCGTCGGGTGCCGCGAACGGCAGCCCCTTCGAGTCGGTCGGATCTTCAACGACCGGATGGCTGATCAGCAGATCGTGATCGAGTTCGTTCGCGACCTGCTCGACGATTTCGCTCTTGCCGACGCCCGGGCGACCACTGACGATGACCGGCAGTCGCTGGGGCACGTAGGCGAGAAGGAGAGATTTCAACTGGGAAGCGTTGACTTGCATAGTGAGGTTTCCTGTGCAGAAAACCCGCGCGAGTCACGTCCCCGGCGGGCGCGTGTCCCGGCGGGATGTATGAGATGCCGCGAACGCGGCGACTCGATAAGGTGAAACGTGCGCCGTGAAGCGCGTGGCGAGGACTACAGGGCGGCGGCCGCGAGCGCGGCGTGCTGCTGTTCGGTGAGCGTTGAGCGCTCGACGCTCTGCTCCCCGCGGAAGATCATCAGGCCGTACACGTCGGCGAGTGCGCGTGCTTCTGCGCACAGCACCGGATGTTCGGCATCGGCAGGCGGACGGCGCTCGCGCCAGTGGTTGATCGCGCCTTCTATCTGCGCGAGCGACACGGTGCCGGTTTGCTGGTTCATGGAGC
This sequence comes from Paraburkholderia tropica, assembly GCF_900109265.1. Taxonomy (GTDB): domain Bacteria; phylum Pseudomonadota; class Gammaproteobacteria; order Burkholderiales; family Burkholderiaceae; genus Paraburkholderia; species Paraburkholderia tropica. The sequence goes on along the minus strand of NZ_FNZM01000023.1, from coordinate 87,094 downwards.
CTCCATCTGGAGAAGGCCTGAAAGCGCCGCGCCCATTTGGGGACGTGGTCCCTTGCAGGCGGGGTGTATGCCGGACTGGCCGGCGTGGTCGATGCGTCATGGACGCGGGTGATAGATGCCAGTTTAGGCGTGCGTACGCTGCGGCCCCGGCGCAATCGTGGCGATTTTCATACCGCTTTCGCCACAAACGACCGGCGCACGGCCGAAAAAAAACCGGCGCACGAGGCGCCGGTTCGATGCAGATTGTTATCGCGACAACAACGAGGCTTGTGCCGTCTCACGCTCGCGGATTCGCGCCATCATGGCCGCTTCCTGCTCGCGATGAGCCTGCGACTTTCTTTCGCCGACCCCGTTGTGCTTCTCGACGAGATAGGTGAAGTACACGGGTCTGAGCGGCCCACGCCAGTGGTTCCACTCACCCATGATCGCCGCGCGCATCGCGGGCGGACACGCGAAATACTCGCGCCGTGACCCGCGCCACTGTTCGGCCATCAAATCGCGCCAGCGCTGCTCGCTCTCCATGAGCTGCTGCTCACGGCGCTTTCGCTCTTCTTCAACAGGCACGGTCGGCCGAGGCTGGAACTCACCGACGAACAGAGGGTAGTCGCGCGCAATCTTTTCCACCTCCCGCGCCTCACGGCGCAGATGGAGAGCTTCCTTGCGTGCAGTCCACTGATACCCTTCCGGGCGTGGTTGGCGATCGAAACGCATGTCCGTCTCCTCAGGCAGCGCGCTGTTCGAGCACTGCGCGCGCGTAGGCGAGCGTGCCGTCTTGTGCACTCAGCCGACGCCCTTCGCGCTCGGTTCCACGCACCAGCGCGTAGACGCGCGCCGCACCGCGACGAAAGCTCTCGATCTTCGAATAGCCGTCGTTGATCGCACGATCCACGTGCTCGGCACCCGAGATCTCGCCACACATCGCACCGACATAACGCGCGCGCCCGGCGATCTCTCGTGCATCCGCCAGATCGCGCTGCGCGTCGCGCTCAGCCTTGCGCTGAACCGCATCACGCTCCCACGCGGCCTGCTCCTCTTCGGTGTGGCCGCACAACGAGAAAATTGCACGACGACGCTGGGCGGCGCGAACGCCGATCAGCTTCACGCCGAACGTGTCGTAAAACGCCTGCTTGCTTCCGCGATTGTGCTCGTCAGCGCGATCCAGCGTTTCCAGGAGCGTGCCAACATCGCGGTTCGCGAGCGCGCGCGCGAGCCGGTTGCCCTGCTCGAACGAATGGCGGCCATGCTGCAAGCGTGCCACGTCACAGCGCTCGCGATGCGCACGGCGGCTGATGTGACCCGCCTTCAACTCGCCGTCGGCATGCGCGATCGAGCGATCACGGATGAGCGTGGCCACCCGTTCACGTACGCGCTCCGCCAGAGGCGTCACGGGCTCGCCGATGTCGACCGGCGTACCGAATGAGTCCGGCAGCGCCAGATCGTCGATCAGCCCGTGCGAATGAAGCAGATCGTCGACCTGCGGGTACGTCGGCTGAGCCGGCAGCAGCCGGGCGAGCATGGTCAGGACGTCGGCGTTGTTCGCGTCGACTGCCTTGCCCTCGCCTCGCATAACCCCGAGGATCGGCCGAAGCTTCTCCACGGGTATCGCGCCACGCAACTCGGGCAACTGAATCAGCGTCCCGGCCCATTCGAGGCCGTACCTGAAGGCTTCGCTGTCTTCGCGGTACGCGTCGAGCACACGGTCCGGCACCGGCAGATTCTGCGCGAGCGCATATGCCACCTGCACTTCGTGACGGCTGTTCGTCTCCCGCGTGCCCGGGATAGCCGGGCCACAGGCGGCAAAACCGAACGTGGTCAGGAGTGCTTCGGCACTCAGGTCCGAGAGGAAGAAGCGTGTACCGCGCGAGCGCGCGCTGGCGTCTTCTGTTTCGATCTGATCGGACGACAGGAGCAACTGCGGCTGTCGGCAGACGTCGTGGAACGCGAAAAGGCCGTCCCACGCGGCGGGTACGACCTGCCAGGACTGGCGCTGAGCGCCATCGGGCTCGACAAACTCGGCGTCGCGGTGCTCTGCGAACATGGCGGCGAGAATCTGCCCGGCAGTGCCCGGCTGGCGTAGCGCGAGGACGCCGTTATAGCGCGTCACGCTCACGCCCGCCGGCGCGCCGCCGAGTTCGATCTGCGCGGTAGCGGTTGCACGCACGCGCTCGTCACGAAACAGCGTGAACAGCCCTACGAGCGAAGACGTGGACAGCGTGGTACCGGGAATGGAAAGCGTATACATGGATGATGGCTCCGTAATCGCGAGACACCACCCATCCGGGGCGATGCCCCGCAAGGGAAAAAAGAGAAAGAGGAAACTGCGTCAGTCGATATCGAGCATGCGCGACACGGCGGCCGCGACGGCCCACGCGTGCGAGCGCGTCAGCGTCTTGATGCGCACGAGCGGCAAGCTGCTCCAGTGGCCGCCATCGCCAGCGGCATGCAGGCGAACGTGATCGATCTGGACCAGCCAGCCCTCGGAGGGGCCGATGGCGACCGACAGACAAAGACGGTCGCGATCAGCGCGCTCGGGCCATGCGGCTTCAGCCTTGAGCCCGGCCATCGAGTCGCTCGCGTTCGGCACCCAGTTGGCGGCGACAGCCCACTCCGGTTCCAGCTCAGCCTTGCGAAGTCGGGTGGCGATGAGGTTGACAACCGCGCCAACCGTTTTGCCAACGGTGTCGAACGGCGCGGCCGCGAGCGCGACCGGCAGATCCAGTTCAGTGGTGTTCATGTGGATGGTCCAGAAATAGAAAAGGGCCGCACCGTGAGGTGCAGCCCTTTGAGTGATGATTGCCAGCTACAAGCTGGCGCTCAAGCGTTTTATGCGTCAGTGCCCGCGGCGTTCGCGGTCAGCCTTGCGTCCGTTGTGGTTCATAACCATTGCGACACCGCTGAACACAGCCGTGACAGCCAATACGAAGAGACCAAAGCCCATCGTTATTCTCCGTCCATGGAAACAATCCCGAAGTAAAAGAGTATCACAGCCGCTATGCAAAGACTCCAAACCGAGAAGTCGTTCGCCAGACTCCATTGCGTGGTCGAATGCCAGAAACCAATGGCACCGATCGTCGCGCCGGCTGAGAGCGTATGAAGGAACCGACCGATCTGCTGTCTTTGATCCTTCGACGGCTGCATCGCGATCTGCCGAAACTGCGCGAGGACGCCTTTCGGAAGATGCCGAATGATTAGCCCAGATTTGAAGCGAAAATCCCCACTAGATGTGGGCTCCAAAGCAACGGATTGTCCGCGACACGTCGCCGTTACCGCAGGCGGCGCTTCCGTGGTATCCAGCTCCCGCAACGCCTGTTTGAGGCGCTCGGAAACATAGACCAGTCCATCCTTTTCACGCCAGGTCGCGCTGTCGGTGATGGTCAGCCCACCGGGGAACGCGATCTTGATCTCGATGATTTCCACGCTCCCCCTCCTAGCGGCGTTCGCTGTCCAGGCCATTGGCCAGACGCAGCGCACTGATCAGCGATTCGTATCCCTCGCGGGTGCCGAGCTGCTCAGCGCTCACCGCGTTGTCACCGCCACCGGACAGGTCCGAGCGGCCACGACGCGTGCGAAACGACATGGCGACGGTGCCGCGCGAGGGGGAATCCGTCACCTCCAGAATGAGGCGATCGGTGTTGAGCGAGACCCGGCAGCCGTTGCCACGGCGGCAGGGCTCAGCCTTGATTTCGTGCTCGCCCGCGCGCAGACGAAGGTCCCCGGCGACGCGATGCAGAAAGCCGCGCGCGCGGCGCGTGAAGCGCGCATCGCGCTCGGCGCCCGCACTGCGGCGATCGGCGTGCATGACGCAATTCGTGTGGTTCATTCAAACCTCGAAATAAAAAAGGCGGGGCGCTTCACAAGGAAGGGCCCCGCCATGCAGGAAGAAAGCCGGCTCGCGCCGGCAAGTGGAGTGAGTCAGTGCGTGACGCGGATACCGGAATTCGTGTCCATCAGGAGGACGCGGTCACCGGGAGAAAACAGCTGGTCATCGGGCTGCGTGATGACGCGCAGCGAGCCGTCGGCTTTGCGCACGACGATTTCGAGACCAGCGGTACGGGAGAGCGCGGCGCCGACGTGCTGCGCGATGAAGCCGGATGCGGCGCCGGAGATGGCACCGGAGATATAGCGGCCACGGCCGTTACCGATCACCTGGGAACCCAGGAAAGCGCTGACGCCCGAGACGACGAGGTTCTCAAACCCCGAGCCGCCGGACGAAGCCTGGATGGTGACGCGGCGCACGCGCATAACCACAGCGGGTTCGAGCGTGCCGGCGCGCTGGACGTCCGAGCGCTGATAGACGCTCGGCGAGCCGAAGTCGGTCAGGTTGGCGCAGCCAGTAAGTGCAGAGACAGCCACTGCGAAAACGAGGCTGAGAACGATGCGGATCATGGTGCAGCTCCTGGAATAAAAAAGGGAGCCGCGTCCCCGTTGGGAGTTGGCTCCCAACGGGGTAGAAATAGCGGGCGAAGGGCCCGTTGGCCTGGACGGCCTCAAGAAAATGCCCGCGACAGCATGCTGCTGCGGGTAGGTCGATGCGCCAGTGGCGCGGGGAATAGGGACAGTATGTGGTAGTGGCGCGCGCGCGGCGGCCCGAATGCTCGCCGAATCGCTATGTGTTTCGTCGGCGGCCGGATTCGCACAGCCGGAAACACCCTGCGCGCGGCGACGTGGCACGATCCGCGCAGAGAAGCGCATTCATCGCAATCTACAAACGTTCAGAAGGAATTGCAATTTAATTCCACGTCGTGGCCGCGTCCGAACTCAATTTGAAAATTCCCATCTATGCGATCACTATTTTCTAACAAATTTTATGAATTCCAGCAAATCACCCTCCGTCTTAAGCGCGCCAGGATCGAAGTGCAACGTGAATTTATGTTGATCGATATCCCTACACTCCTCCAACCACAATTGCACTCTAATGAATTCAAATGAGTCAAAATCAAGATCATTTTGCGGCAAAAAAACAGCCTCGCATCCTCGCAGATCAACAATGAGCCGTCTCATTATATTGATTTCTGAATCCATATATTTTTAATTAATTTAAAAAAACATCTAATCAATAGATTTCAATATTTGAAAGATGGATTCCAACGCCACTTCGTCCTCAAAAGCCGAATTCTTTTCGACATCTATCTTTACATATTCAATCGAACCAAATATTGCGGCATCGAACTGCCTCCTCATCATATAAAAATCCTCATCCGGCAAATCACGCGGAATAATTATTCTGACATCACATTTGACGCGTTTTAAAGTGTGCGATTTCATCGCCCGCGCATGAACCGCATAAACATCTCTCAATCGGTCGAAAAAAGCCAAAGCACTGAAACGCCGATTTTCAGGAAGCCGATCGATCGCCCTACGAGCAGATTCGAGACTAAAAAACTCTTGCTCGTCGCAAGTCATGAAGGATCGCCCCAAAGACGGAAAAATCAGAACCAACGGCGGAAGCAAAATTCCATTCATTTGATAGATCGCGGCCAACTCGAGAGCCACGAGACACCCAAAACAAAATCCACCCAATACGAATTTATCACCAATCGGAGATCGCCTAATATCGGCGTGATAACGCAACGCCATTTCTTGGACCGAACAAAGAGGCGTCTCACCTATTCGCAATCCACTCGCCTCAATTGCGAAAAGGGCGCGCTGCCCCACCAACTTCTTCGCCAATGACCGATAGAACATTATCGATCCGGCGAGTGCATGCACCAAAACTACTGGGCAGCCATCTCCGTCTGGAGACATTGCGACAACCGAATTTCTATTCATATTGCCTCTATTGTGGGACACCGCATCGTAGAAATGCGGTGTCGCCAGGTCACATCGGATTTACTCGGATTTGCTTAGCGGTACCTCACTCATCAATAGCGTTCCGATAGCCAACATGTCAATTTCCTCCTCCGTCAAATCAGTAACTTGATTTTCGGAGAGATTCCCAACCATCTTATTCCGATCTTTCATATCAACTCCTTTGAAATTAAACAACGCTCGACAAGCTACGTGAGCACCATCAATTTGGCCCGAAGATTCTGTCGACGCCAATTTGATTCTGGAAAACAAAAATCAAATCATGATTTCTTCGATCGAGCGTGCAGCAGTTACAATCGCCCTCCTCTTAATTTTCTCCGACGGCGTTACCACTCCCTCTACACTACGAAAATCACCCATCAATTTGAACGAAATAATTTTCTCGTAATCCCGCAATCGACCGTTAATTTTTCCAATCGAATCTCTGATAATGTGCGAATCAATTGATTCGCCGTCGATCTCCAAAATGACCTTTAAATACATATCGTCATCAGAGTAAATAATTGCGTCACTAACACCTGCAACACTGCGGATTCTCCCCTCAATCTCGACGGGAATAATATTTTTTCCAGTTGATAGAACAATAATATCGTCCTTTCTACCCTCTACAAAAAGATAACCATCCTGATCGAGATACCCCAAATCTCCGGTATGAACATATCCCTCAGAATCTATCAATAAATTGCTCGCATCTCGCATGCTCTCTGACCATTTCACCAATATCTCTCCCGATTCTGATATTTTAATTTTCTGCGTAGGACGACCAACACTGCCTAATCTGAATGACTCTCTACGATCAGTAGAAATCGGCCCAAGTTCACTTAATGCATAGCCGCCATATACTTGAAGCCCAATCCGATCAAGGGTTCTTAGTGCCTCCTCCTTGACACACGATCCACTCCAAATAAATTGCTCCGGGCGCCCACCGTAAAGCTTAGTCAAGTTTTTCAGATAAACAAAATCAAACAGTCTCCTCACCGGGTTTTTATAATGAAATCTATTGATTTTTAAGAAATTAAAAACGTTGAGGGCAAACCTAGCATCTGCCCTAAGCCCCGAAATTTTTCTTTCTGCCGCCCACGCAATCATTTCATAGAGAATCGCCGCCGATGCCATGACAGTTGGTCTCTCTCGCATGATATTTACCACGGCATCTTTATTTTTGGAAATAATTAAATCAAATCCTAAAAAAAGCGCCTGCAAAGAAAACCAACGCTGAAGATAATGGGAAAATGACATCCAAATGAAGATGCTGTCGGGCTCACTGCGTGAGTCCCTTCCCTTATCTCGCCCAAGTTTTCCTCTGCTGAGCTCAAGATCTGGATATGGTAGTTTTAAAAGTTTCTGTCGCCCCTGAGTGCCGGATGAGAATGCATAACTGTAATGTGGCCCCTGAACTGCCCTAGGTTCTGGGGCAATCGATTGTGGAACGTGAAGAAGATGATTACTTTTCAGATCCGATGAAAAATCCCCAAAAAATACTACCTTCCGAGAGATATTAATACGCCTACTGCACTCCACATGAACAAACTCCAGATCAATTTCTTGCCCCGTCAGGAGATCTTCATACTCAATCGTCGATACACTTTCCGGTATAGCGTGAACCATTAATCCGCAGTAGATGCATGCAACATCAATTAAAAACCACTCATAGCACGTCGGCCCAATGATAGAGATCCTCTTAACATCATTCGCATTCGTCAAGGTATTTATCTTTTCTAAAATCACTTGCAAATCGCTTCGAAATTCACTAAAACTCCTTTCGCTTCTCGAATTTCGATCCCAGAAGATAATCCTATTTTTATGATTTTCATACAATCCATCAATGCAGCTAGCAATAATACGATGCCTTGCTTCTAAAATCTCTGAATTCATATTGGCTCACCTGAAGAATGCGTCTCGCCTTTCCGTACGACACTAACCCCGGCTCCTGCGGAATATTAAATTCAAAAAAATTCAACCTCGAACCCCCACAAACTGCGAGATAGAATTGCAAATACCGAAAATCAATCGCTCAAATCGTTCAAATTGAGAACGTTCTGCCTGAGGATATATAAGCCAGCGTGAATTTATCTCGCATTGCAACGACGGTATTCTGCGCTCAAATCCCCAGCGAGTGATGGTCCATGGCCCAGTAGCGGGATACTTATTTTCAGTTATGGGGTTCAGTCCACTCGAACGAAAGTGTGATTTAAGCGATTCAGCGAAAAAACTACTTTCAAGAAGAGATTTTCCATGCATTGATCCCAGATCACAGTCTATCGATCGAAGAGAATGGAGCGCATGAATATCAATCAAAAGCAACGGAGGATTGATCTCGACAAGCCCAGTTAGCGCATCCTTGAAACCGCAGTGAGGAACTGAGGCTGGGTCCAGCTTGCCCATGCCCGTCGTGTAAATCACGGAAGCGCCGAGAATCGCGTTGAGCATGAGCGCGACACTTGCCGTCCCCACCTCGGGTGACTTTGCCTGACCATTTCTGATCATCCCGCCACAGTGCGGCGCAGATATGATGATGGGCAGACTTCCGCGTATGACATTAAAGCTTTGCTCATTATCGAAATATAATTGCGCAGAGCTATTCAAGATCCCGGTTTCAACGTCGGTGATTAGAGGCAAATACTGGGATAGATCTGTTATCACACTTTCCCCAAATTAGTATTGCGCGTAAATTTAAATCTCTTGCTCACGTACTCACCGGAATTTAAGCACCTGCTCATCTATGACGCCGATCAACGTTTTCACCTCCAAGTCTGCCACACGGCGATGAAGGCTTACCGGCGTATCCTTCATATCAATTGGGATAGCCACTTGAGCTAAAATGTCACCAACATCATATTGTTCCGAAACCAAATGGACGGAGCATCCGGTCTTACGTTCCCCCGCCTGGAGTATTGCCTCTTGCAGACGGACACCGTATTGGCCCTTTCCTCCGTACGCCGGAAGCAAAGAGCCGTGTACATTTATAATTCTGCCGCGATATTCGAGCGGCGGGTGTACCAAAAATAGATAGCGCACAAGGACAACCAAGTCGGGCCGCACAGTGGAGATGCTTTCAAACAACTCGGCACTACGCTCATCAACACCAAACGCGTTTGAACTCCTCCTTAGAGGAAACCGCGGGACCGGAATATCTATATTAGAAAACGATGGACTAGATTCCGGAAACCAAACTCCCGATATCTCCCAGCCCCTACTGCAAGACCGTGAAGCATTGAAGAAATTTCTCACAATCTCGACGTATGAAGAGCTAACAACTGCGACTTTTCCTTTAGCCTCTCTCAACACTCGCGCCTCTAGCTTGAAAAAAGCGAACCGGCGAACACCTAAACGCAGTACGCGTGCGCCCTTGCTGGACCGCGTAAAGCCGCCGACAAACATCCTCGTAGTGACGGGCTTTCACGCTCGTCACTACGAACGCCTCTATGCTGCTAAGCGATACTTCGTGTCAGCCGCGCGTCGACAAAGAAGAATCTTGTCGACCAGCTTGATATCACTCCAACTTCTTTGACTTTCTGTCTTCCGAAGCACCGGAATGATGTCTTGGTGCGCTTTGACGAACGATAGAAATCCTTCCACAAACGCGCCGTATGCGTTAACTCCGCCAGCATCCTCCACCGCGACCCCAAGTCCACGACCAATCCAACGATCTTGGACGATGAATGCTTGTGGGCGCAGTAGATGTAAGAATTTCGTTAGGCACCGAGTTTGTGCAACATTACCCTGCTTACGTAGATCGCCAAAACAATCGAAGTGAATCGCGCGTGGTGATTCGTACTGCCAATCAATCATGCCGAATGAATATTCAGTCGCACCATTCAGCAGGGTATGCCAAGCGTCTCTCTGGCTGACAATTTTTTCAGAAATCGAATCTGACAGTCCATTGATCCGATGGTCTGCTAAACCACCATATTCATACAGGACAAAGTCCACCTGTCGTGCGATCTCGACAGCGTCAACGCCAAGTCCACCGCTGAACAATGCAGTCGCCCGAGCGTCTAATTTTAGAACCTCTTCTCGGTTGTACCGCTCCAGAGCACACTGAGCTTCATGCATATTGAATGTTCTCAATCTTGACTCCTAATTTGTGTTGGCATAGCGTTGATGGAACAGCGTAAAACACAGATTTCACCACTGGTGACTGGCGAAGAAACCCTAACATAGTTCAAAATTAATGTGAATGCGAGTTCCTAAAGACAAAAGAATGCACGACATTACAAAATCCGTTAAGGATTTTTACGATTTGATTGGATGGCAACGCGATGCGAAAGGAGAATCGTTAGATAAGTCATTCTGGGAAGACCAGAGGTCGGTTAGCAAGCTCTATCAAGCTCGATGCAGAGCAGCGTTGCGGCGTCATTTTTTCAACTTTAGCGACACCCTCCTCGATGCTGGTGCAGGCGCTCTGCAGCACGCAGAGTACGAATCTCTGTACCTGACGTTCAAAAAGATATTTCTTCTCGACCTATCGTACGTCGCGATGCAGCGCATCAATGCTTCCAATCAGCGCTTTAGGCTTGTCGGATCCGTCGACGCTATACCGTTACGCGCCGCAAGCATCGACTGCATTCTTTCCGTCAATGTCATAAATCATGTTCCCTCCCAAAATCAAGAGCTCGCAATTCGAGACATGCTGCGCGTTCTGCGACCCGGCGGTAGACTTGTCGTAGTTACATACAATCCTCATCGAGTTAACTTAAGCAAGATCCTGAAGAAATTTCGCATTCGACGGGGGAAAAATTTGCCATCGACTAGCGACAGAAATCTCGGAAAGCTCCGGAATGAGTCTCTTTATTGGTCCGCGGTTACTCCGGAATGGTGGAAAAAATTCGAGGAAGATGGAATATTGAGTTTTTACCCTTATCGATTTCTCTTCATCACAGATCTAGAGAATTTAATTCCTGACAATCTATTAGGCCGCGCAGCGCTTGAAATTTTATATTTTCTTCAATTAATTTTCAGAAAAGCAGGCGTTCGATGGGGGGCATATTACACAGTCGTCATCGACCGGAGGGAAATTTGATGTCGTTTATATTAGATACCCGAGAAGCGAAAAGAATAGCGACCGATGGCTACGCCGTCTTTAAGCAGGCGTTGACCAAAGAGAATTTAACTCAATTGCAAACGGCGACAAAAGCCTGCTTACCGGCAAGCGACTTCCGAGGGGGAAATGTTGTTCAGTGGTCGCCACTTTTTTCTGCGGATCATAATGCCGCGAAATTGCTATTTATGGACCCTGATCTTCGCTTACTCGCCGAACGCGCCGTAGGAAGTGAAGTATGTTGCGTAATGGTCGACGTCAACCGTGCAAAGGGACCGACTGATTGCCACAGCGACGCACAAGACTGGGAGCTCAAAGGGATAAGATTTAATATTTATCTCCAGCCTCTGACTCCCGGCTCTGGCGCTTTGCGCATTTTTCCCGCGTCGCACAAGCGAGAAATCTGGGAGCGCCTAGTCAAATCCCCGGCCCTAACAAGCGAACTTGATTCAGTATGCCAACCGGTCTCTCCGGGCGACATTTTAGCGATGGACTTGAGGCTTTGGCATGATGTCGAGTCCGACCAGACAACACCGCGGGAATTCGCATCAGTCTTTTTTTACGCTCTCCCAGAGACTCCAACGGAGGTGGAAGCGATACGTCGAAGTGCGCGTCGCAATAGGAGGGCGCTCAGCATCTTCAAGGCCTCCGATCTGGAGTTTTCGAACTTTGCCACATCTGGCGCACTGCCCAGAAGTTGGGAAAATTTTTTGGTCGAATACGGATTTCTCGAAAGACGAAAATTCGAGAGCTCGATTACCTCTGCCTCATCGCCGATCGTCAAAACAAACGTAACGTAACGAGCGCTCAAATTGACCTGCACCACCGAACTCGCTGATCGCCTAAGAACAAGCTGTCGACGCCTGTTCTTAAGAAATTTTCGACCTATAAACACCATCGGTCTAAAAGAATTCAATGGGATCCGGGTCAACGCCGAGATTTACGTTGACGTCGAAGACTCGCCAAGTAAAAATGATCTTCTCTCGGATGTTATTGATTACAATGTAATGCGGGATACTATCATCCTATATCTCGACCGTGGAATAGAAAATTTCGCGGAAGCTGCAGTTGACCATCTTTTATCGAATTGGTCTATCCGCGCAGCCGAAATCAAAGTCAGCCGTGACAACATTTTTTGTTACAGTATTTTTAAAGATAAACTTATTCGATAATTGCCGTGAATTGCTCACAGCCAATCCAAATTATTGATAATATATTTAACCAGTCTATTTAAAATTGGATAAAATCATGACCGACCCTCTGGAATTAATCGCAAAATCAATTAAACCAATTAAATTGATTGTAGCAATGGACGAAAACCGCGTAATAGGCGATGCGAACGACATCCCGTGGCGCATAAAGGGAGAGCAGCGTCGATTCAAAGAACTTACAATTGGAAAATCCGTTATTATGGGTAGAAAGACGTTCGAATCCATACCCAACGGACTACCTGGCCGCAATGTCATTGTTTTGACTAGATCAAAGCTGCATTCGTCTTTCGATGCCACCCAAGTTTCAAACCCTATCGACGCTTTGCGGATAGCCGACAAAATGACCGACGATGCAATTTTCATTGGCGGCGGAGAAGAGATTTACCGGATTTTCCTTCCCTTTGCAAAGGTAATTTATCTAACTAAAATACACGCCAGTTTCGGTGGGTCTAGACATTTTCCAAGCTTTGATGAGAGCTTGTTTGAGATTATAGAAAGCGAGACTATCTCCGGCAATACACCATTCACCTATCTAACTTATGTACGCAAGTAATACCACCGAACTTAAACCCATCGACCGGGGAGGGGTCATGATTACTATCAACGTCAAAATGCCCTTTCAATCCGACGCAGATAAAAACACCGAGCGGACATCTGGAGCTTCTACTCCAGCCTTGAAGATTTCCAATCTCTCGAAGTGCTACGTAGCTGGATCGAAAGCACTTGATAATATTAATTTAAGTATTCCCTCCGGTGAAATATTCGCCCTACTCGGTCAGAACGGTGCTGGCAAAACGACATTAATTAACACGATCTGCGGGATAGTCAAACCAACTGAAGGACGAATTTGCATAGCAGGTCACGACTTACAGAACCAATACCGTGCTGCACGTTCGCTCATCGGTCTCGTTCCGCAGGAATTTGGTGTAGACGCCTTCATGACAGTGAGCGCTACGGTCGCGCTCAGCCGTGGATTATTTGGCAAGGCCCCAAATCGGCCACACATCGAGCGAGTCCTTCGATCTCTATCTTTGTGGGAAAAACGCGATGCCAAAATAATGACATTATCCGGTGGAATGAAACGTCGAGTAATGATCGCCAAGGCCTTGGCCCATGAGCCGCGTCTCTTGTTCCTCGACGAGCCGACTGCCGGCGTCGACGTCGCATTACGCGACGACACTTGGCGCTTAGTCAGTTCACTTCGTGACCAGGGGGTAACAATACTCCTTACGACACACTATCTCGACGAAGCGGAGAGGATTGCCGATCGTATCGGGATCATTCAGCGTGGTAAATTTCTGCTTACCGCAGACAAAAATGTGCTGATGCGTCGATTCGGAAAGAAAAAGCTTACCATCCAACTTGAGCAACAAATTTCTGAAATTCCGTCACAGCTCACGAAATTCTCTTTACAAATCGATTCTCTCGGATGGGCGCTTGTCTATACTTACGATGAATCGAATGAAGATAACCGATTTTTCGATTTGATGGACATGCTGCGTATGAGCCGAATTGGCGTTAAAGATTTTAGTACGTCACAAAGTTCTCTGGAAGACATATTTCTGAGCCTAACGTCCCGCCCCTCAAACTCTTCGATTTCCGTATGTTAACCGTAAACATTTACGCTATTCGGGCGTTGTATAGTACCGAAATGGCTCGCACTTGGCGAACCGCAATGCAAAATGTTCTCGCCCCCGTAATATCCACCACGCTTTATTTTGTAGTTTTTGGCTCCGCCATCGGCTCGAAAATTAGCACCATAAACGGAATCTCCTACGGCAATTTTATCGTACCTGGGCTCGTGATGTTGTGCCTACAGACACAAAGCGTCTCAAACGCATCTTATGCAATTTATTTTCCAAAATTCACCGGCGCGGTTTTTGAACTGTTGTCTGCGCCTATCTCACACTGGGAAGTAGCAACAGCATATGTTGCAGCATCATCCACCAAATCAATAATTGTCTCGATAATTATTTTACTTACCGCAATCCCATTTGTTAACCTCCACATACTACATCCGCTCTGGTTGCTCGTCTTTCTGCTGACTATTTCAGTTAACTTCAGTTTACTCGGACTTCTAATTGGAATTCTGGCAAACAGTTTTGAGAAACTCCAGCTAATCCCATTGTTGATCCTCACCCCACTTACGTTCTTGGGTGGTAGTTTTTATTCGGTGAACATGCTGCCCTCGGCGTGGAAATTCGCGACAATGTTTAACCCTATTGTCTACTTGGTAAGCGGACTCCGTTGGTGTTTTTACGGATTCGGAGACACACAGCTGATAAACAGCCTTGCGGTGATCGCATCACTATTTTCCGTATTGTTAGCAATTGTCGCGTGGATTTTTAGATCTGGATACCGGCTGAAGCGGTGAACCAACTCTCTATTGCAGCAAATACTTCCCAAGATATTCAGTTTACCAAGTTAGTCATTTCAACCACCCACGACTCGGTTTTCGCCGTTTCATTGTAGTTCGAATTACTAGTTGCAAATGCAACCAATGACAACTCAATCATTCATTGCTGACGATCCAGCACTATGTGCGAGGTTTAGTTGAGCTTCTGCTACAACTTCCGATGAAGCGATGTCCGGGCGGACCGAATTCTGAGCAAAGATATAGGCCCGCGCCGCGTCGTTGGGATGCGGATGTATCTATATAAGCAGTTGCGGTTGTCGCTTCGATCGGATCACTTATACTTTGTTGGATTCCTAATCAATATAGTTTTCATTGTTGAAGTAAGCTCGGTTACAAATTCGCAGAACCTTGCTCAATGAAATTTATCGAGTCAGGCGAAAGGCAAAGCTGACAGTAGCTCGCTTTACAAACTCGATCGGGGTACCGGCCGTACATCTTGTGAGGAAAATGAACTAGCCGCGACGGCACGGCCCCCCATCGCGCGGCAACACCGTCAACGATCTTGAATCCCCCGACTATTGCCCGCGTCAGTTGAACAATATTGCGATGGATGTGGGTCGCCGCTGCGGCAAGTTAAGTCTCCTTCAGACACTGCTGCCCGCTACAGCGGCCAGCAGTGTCTCAGAGCATCAGTGCGCGCCGTCATGCAGCCTTACGGCCGCGCGCAGGATTTCTCCCGGTCTCAGCTGCGGGAGGTGCCTCATAGCCAAACCGCGCCCACGCTGCGGGATCGATCGGCAAAGGGTTCGTGCGCCCCGCTGCGAGGTTGACGAACACAGCCGAAAACTTCAGCCCACCATCGCGAAACAACGACCACAGCAGGTTGAACGCCTGCACCGCGATCGCCAGATTGATGACGAGCGACTGCTTACGCAGCGCGTCCGCCATCGAGCACGAAGGCGTATTGTCGCCGCTGTCGTTCTTTGCGTTCAGCATATCCGGGAACAGATCGCCCACATGGGGCAACCTGTCGGGCCGGCCCTTGCCGAGCTCGCCGAGAATGACCTGGCCACGATCCCTCTCGTTTCCGCAGTCTAGGTAGTAGCGACACCCACCTCGCCTCGCGGACTGGACAATCGCGTGACGCGCTGCGCGCGAATCAACGCAGCCGATCACGATATCGGCGCGCAGCGCTGTCGACGAATCAACCCTCCGCGAGACAGCCCGCCAGCTCGTGCCCATCAGCAGGTTCAGACGATTCACCAGCAACGATGCCTTGTACTGCCCGACGTCGTTGGGATAGAACCCCTGCCGACCTACATTGAATTCGCTGACCGTGTCGTCGTCGTAGACCTCGCATTCAATGCCGCCCGGATGGCCAAGCGCAAGCATTGCATGATGCAAACGTGCGAGCGAAGGCAATAACGCGCTGCCCGTGCCGCCCGCACCAACGACAACGACCTTCCACGCCCTCGAGAGCATTTCGGGCGGCGCAATGTGCCTGATGGATCCGTTCATGCGCCCTCCTCTGCCAGTGCCGCCAGCCAATGCTCCGGCGCAGCTCCCGCCGTCTCAAAGCGACCTTTCGCACACAATCGCAGCGCCACCGACGGCGTGCGATCACAATTGCCCAGCACAAGCGCGAACTTCACGTCATGCTGGTCATCGCGATCATCCGTTGACGAAAAGTAAGCACGACTGCGACCGTGCGAATGGCAATCGACGACGAGGCTCTCGCCCTCATGCAACAAGGGACGGTCGTAGTGGAGGTGAGCAGGTCCATGAGAGAGCGATGGAAGCCCAACGAGCCGAAACGCCCCTGTGACGGCGCTCCACACGATCCATGCGCCAATCTCATTCGGTAGCGCCGCCCGCGCCATGCTTGCGAACTGCGCAACGAGAGCGGGTGGCACAGAACCGCATAGCAGATCGGTTCGCTCGAACGCCTTGCCATAAGGGACCGGTGTCCGCCAGTCAAACGACGACAGGCGGCGAACCAGATGCACCCACGGACGGTTGATTTCGAGAAAGACCCCGTTGGACGCGATAAGCAGGCGCTCACCGGACGCACTCATCGGTGCGACCGGCTCACGCGTGGGGACCATCACTGACGGGAACGAACCCTGAAGTGCGATATCGACTGGATTCATGCATCGCCTCGCGCATTGATCAGCTTCAGCACCGTTCCGTTGGTCGGCACCAGCGCATCGAGAGGAAACGCTTCGAACTTGCCGTCGAGCATGTCGCGCCAGAAGGCAAACTCGCCCGTCTCGTACGCGATACGCTTGCCTCCGTGATTCGGATGGGTGAACTCGGACTCGAAGAAGCCCGACTCCCAACCGGAGATCGAGTCCACGTCGATGTGCGAGGGCACGCGTGCCGAACCAATGCAGACCAGACCGTCGTTCCACGTGTTGAAGTACGGCGGCTCGAACAGTGGGGTATCGGGCCCCGGGCGATCGCAGTTCTTGACCGAGAACACGCGGAAGCCGTTAATCGAGGCCTGAAAAACCAAACCCGGATGCGGCACAACGGCTGTGCGCGTCCCTAGCTCTTCGCACCTGAAAAACACGCGCCGCGGCGCGGGCGCACACCACCAGGTGACAGCTTGACTCGTAAGGCCAAGCACCGTCGATGGAAGAAACGCCGCTTTCGCGGCGGCGTTTTCGTCGAGCGCGCGCAGCGCCTTGAGGAGCGCCTCGCGCGAGACCGGCCGACCGGCGCCGATAACAGCGCGCCCGCTACGTTCCGGAACCTCGACCGGATGAACGGTTGCGAAACACGCACCTTTCGGCGATTCATACAGCAGAATTGCGGAGGTCAGGCTAACAGTGCTGCCGAGCCTGCCGGTAACGACATCTTTCATGGAAAGCTCCTAGGAGGTCACCAGCGACAGAAGCCTGTCGAGGTGGGTCATGATCTGGAAAGCGAGCGACCAGTCCGCGTACTGCCTGCGGATGTCGGCTGCCTTCATGGAGAGGGGAGAAAACGCGGTAAATTCGCAATGGTCACCACCCTGGTAGGCGGATTCGATCGTGCCGTCCAGGATCTGACCGACGTATGTCTGGTCGCCGGACAGCACAAACGAGACTGCAGAGAACAACGGCATGATTGAGGGCTCGCCACGCAGCAGATCGTTGGTGCGGCTCTTGCGCATCAACGAATTCAGCGCGAGCAGCTCGGTGCAGACCTTGCGCGCCTTGCCGCGAAGCCGTGGCCGAAGCGCTCTGATCTGCGTGGGCGAAAGCGTCGCGCGCTCGCGCCATTTGCGATCGCGCCAGCTAACCGTCATCGCGTCGTCCGGGCAGAGCAGCGGCCTGGCCGTTGACGGCAGATACGCAGCGATGTCCGAATCGCCAGCGCCGAAGCGCTCCTTGAGCTCCTCCAAAGCGTCCTCGTCGGAGGCTTCGGGATCGCCGTCCCAGAACCACGCGGCGAACTCGCCGAGAAACCACTGGGGCGATCGGATCATCACGGTGCGATACGAGGCCATGTCGATCGCCTTGAGCACCGTGCGCAGCAAAAGCGGATGCGCACTGCGCAGCGCGTCGACATGCGCCGCCATCTCGAAGAGGTTTTCGTCAGGCAGGCAAAAGCCCAGATACAGCGGCGAAGCAGCCTCGAAGTCCTTGTCCAGACAGACGTGCTCAAGCGCGGTGTCGACCGCGTTCGCATCCAGCAACATCGGCCGAACCGTCAACCGCGAAAACTCGCCCTTCTGCCGCTCCACCCAGGCGAAGAACGCCTGGGCAAACGCGTTGAGCTCGTCTGACGGTTCGTGCACGTCCGCAGCCCGCAAGGGGCCGTAGCGAAAGTGGGCGAGAATCCGCGCGGACATCTCCCCGCTGACCTTCCACTTCATGGTGGCCGATGATGGCACCTGCTCCGAGACCGACGGCAGGCTCAGAAAATCATCGGCAGCTCGATATCGGGCAGCGGCAGCGCGTGGCGGTTGCCAGCACGCGACGGTGCCGCCCTCGACGTCTTGATCAGTTCTCGAAGGGTCGAAGAACATAGTGCTGATTCCTCGTCGGAAAGAAAAACCGCCCTTTCGGGCGGTTCCTGTGCAGTAGAAAGGCTCCCCTCGCGGAGAGCACGCATGAGCGCGTCCTTACGCATGGGTGCCCTTGGCACCCGCCGCGCGGACAAACTTGTAAGAGGCGACTTCGCCAGCGATTTCCGGCCCGTCGACCGAGGCGGTCGTGAGCTCGGGATACTGCGCCGAGAAGAGATCGCGAACATCGGTCGGGCTGAACGCCGGGCCGGGATCTGCGAACTTCATGCCGTTGTAGGTGAACTCGCGGATGAGCTTTGCAATGCTGATCGTCATGACAGGTCTCCTCCGAGAAGCGCAAAGAGATCGGTCTTGCCGTCGCCGCCAGCCTTGGCAGCCGGGTCGGCTGGTGCACCGCCCGCCGGGACGTCGCCGCTTTCGCTTGCGTCGTCTGCGGCTTCTGCGTCATCGCCCTCGCCGTCGGGCTTCGAAGCCGGCGCCGGGAGCGCCGCCTTCGAGCCCTTCGACAGAGCCTTGTGCGCCTTGCCCGCCTGCGACTTTTCGGCCGCCTGCAGGATCTCGGTTGTCGCGCTCACCTGCTCCGCGAGTGAACGGTGCGCGCCTTCGAACGATTGCAGCGCCTGCACGAAACCCTCATCGAGTTCCGCCGGCGTCGCCGTGAGCACCAGCGGCTGACGCAGCGCGGCCTCTTTCGAGTCGCCGCACGGCACCACCACAACCGACATCTGTTCACCCGCCATCTTGATGGTGAGCGTGAGCTTGCCGGTCTCGCGCACGAACGGTTCGAGTTGCTGGAACATGAAAAACCTCTCAAAAGAAAAAGCGCCGCTCAGTCGCAGGACTGGCGGCGCAACAGGGGAAAAGCCACGGCGTCGCCGCGGCGTGCATCAGAATTTCAGGACCTTCAGGACCTTGCCCGTGTAGTCGAAACCGTCGACCGACAGCAACGCAGCGATGACTTCAGACTTCGATTTCGCAAACACCTTCCTGAAATCGTCGCCCATCGCCTTGCGCAGCCCGAGTTCGTCGGCCACCACTTTCATTTCCGATTTCGTGACCAGCTCCAGAAACTCCTTGTCGAGCTTCCAGTGCTTCGTGAGATCGAGCTTGTGGTGGCGGCACATGGACGTCAGATACGGCACGTCGACGCCCTGAATGGCCGACATCGTGACCGCGATCATCAGCCTGGCTTCGTTGTCGGCGTCCAGCGCGGCGGCCGCTCCCGCGGCTTTGCCGAAGTCGCCGACGGGCGGCTTGCCGTCGATGAGGCGCTCCCAGATCGTGTTCAGCGGACCGGCCTCAATGCTGCGGGCCTGGCCAGTTGCCACGATCGCGAGCAGATAGCGACGCGCGAGCGCCGGGTCCTGACTCACCTCGCGACGCAGCGCCTTGCGCCAGAGCGCAACGCGGTACGTCTTGACGCGGTCGGACTCGGCCACCGCCGTCGCTTCAGGCGCGGCCGCGCTGGGCTTATCGCCCGCGGCGGCCGACGAGGCCTTCGACGAGCCGCTTGACGCCGCAGCTTTCGCAGCGGGCGTCTCCGGCTTCTCGCTCTTGATGCGCGCGGCCACCTTCTTCATGTTGCAGACGGTGTCGAAGCACTGGCCCTTGTAGACCTTTCCGAGCGAGTCGGGCAGACCGCTCACCGCGGCGCCGAAGCTCTGGCATCCGTAGCACGCCTTCGCCTGTTCGACGCCGACGCCCTTCGCGCCATCCGCCACGAGCTGGATGCGCGTGTGGTTGTCGCCGGGGCGCACGATCCGCACGGTCTGAAACTCGTCGCGCAGGCCTGCGGCCGTCGCGTCGAGCTGTTTCTCCGTCTTCTCGTTGTAGCAGTTGCGGTTCGTGCAGTTGCCGGTGCCGATGGATTCGCCAAACATTTCGGCCTGAGCGGCCGAGTTGTGCTGGCAGCCAGCACAGTCCGACTTGTCGAAGATCGCCGCATTGAGCGAGCACGCGGCTCGCTCCAGCACGCTCTTCAGATCGGCGACCGTATGCCCCTCTTTCACAACGACCGGCAGGATCTTGTCCTGCTGCTCCTTTGTGAAGGCCGCGAACAGTTCGGCGTGGCCGAGCTTGATCGTGCGGGTATTGAGCGCCTCCAGAACAGACGCACTGCAGTTCATGAGCGCGAGACGTGAGTCGAGCATTGATCGGCTCCAGCCAATCTGGCGCGCCGCCTCGTCACGATCGCCTTGACACAGTCCGACGATCTCTGCGCCCGCCACCGCCTCTTCAGACGGGGCCATGTCGTCGCGCTGGATGTTCTCGACCAGCGCGAGCGAACGCGCAGTGAATTCATCCATTGGGCGGATGACAACGGGCATCGCGTAGTCATCGCCGTGAGCCTGGCGTGCAGCGCGAACGCGGCGTTCGCCTGCGACGAGTTCATGGCTTCCGTCTTCGAGCGGTCGCACGAGCACGGGCTGAATGATGCCCTGCGTACGCACGGACTCGATCATCTCCGCCATCTTCGACGGATCGAAATACTTGCGCGGGTTACGACCGGGTCGAATGTCGCCGAGGCGAAGGGTAACGGGTTGTTGCATTGCAGGTCTCCTGAGAGGGAACCCGCTCCCGACGGGAAGAGGATTCCCGAAGGGTGAAGAAAATAGGCCACGTGGGCCTGAGTCGATGCGCGAAAAGCGCGGTAGGTGAGTGAACGATATCGCGCCAATGAACGCCGCGCGCCGGAAAAGATCAGATTTCCGATACGGCTTTTAAAGAACAAAAGCCCGGGATTTGGTCCCGGGCTTTCCTTCAGAACAGCGCAAGCTGGTCGACAATCTCGAAAAAGTCTTTCGCGCCCGGCTGCACGCCAACGGCCTCCTCGAACATGTCGGCAAGGCCGCCGGTATCAACGGCTTCGATCGGCCGCTCTAGCACCGCAATGTCGGCATGATCGTCCAACGGCGCCGGTGCCGGCGCGGTTTCACGAACCTCCGCGACGACCGCGGGCGGTGGCAGAACGCCGTTGTCGGCCTCCGATTCATCAGCCTCGCCACCGCTGAGCAGACCACGCAACGCATCCCACGCGCGGCGCATCTTCAGCTTCTGGCTCCAGCCGCCAAGCACGTGCGCAGGCGTGTACCAATGGCCCCACACCTGCATGCTGAGCGTGTTGCCGTGCACGACTATCGCCGGGACGTGCAGCAACGATAGCTGCACGTAGGCCATGTGGACACAGCACACGTCGATATCAACGCAGGTCGCGTGAAGCGCCTGCTGATAGTTGACGCCTGCTCCGTGGAAGGCTTCCGCCGTCGCGATGATCATCCCGCCCGCACCGCACGCCGGTTCCTGCACGCGCGCAAAACCTTGTGCATCGGCGCGCGCAGCGACATCGCCGCCGAGCATGCCAGCCATCAGCTTCGAGACCGCGTACGGAGTGAAAAACTGGCCGCTGCGATCGTTGCTGATGCCGAGCATCATGTACGTCTCGCCGAGCACATCCGTGAGGCCGACACCACTGCCGTCCAGCATGCCCTGCGTACGCGCCTCGAACGACCCGGTGAGCGCCGCGAACATTTCGGGGAAACGCTTCACTTCCTCTGGCTTGTATTTTCCAACGATCTCCATATAGCGCTTCTCGCGCGCTTCGTACTGCGTGCGATCCACGCGATTGCTGATCGCAAGCGCGGCCATCTCGACGAAGTCGCGAAACACTGTGTCGAGGTGGTGACCATAGGAAAACTGTTCGAGCAACGAGACCAGCGTGCACTGGTATTCGTCGGCCGTCTGATTAAATTTGCGCTCGGCGCTCTTGCGGCTCATGCCCGCTCCGTCGAAGAAGAAGGCATGGCCCCAGACGGGGCAGACATGCCCCATAGGGAAGAAAACACGCTGGCTAACGCCAGCAGCTCAGTGCGCGATCAGCGCGGATATATCGAAACCAAGTGTCTGTGCGACGCCCAGTGCAATCACGCCGAAACCGGTAGCAAGCACCGAAATCATGGCGATGGAAAAGAGATTGTTGTGCACCCACCGGACTGCTTTCAAAACAGCCTCCGTGACAAGATTAATGAGGAGTGTCCAGCAGCGGCTGGAAGGTCGATGCGTCGATGACGCGAAAGCAGCACTGATCGTACGCGCCCCGCTCCGCCTGCGACATCGCGAAAGGGCGAGAAGTGCGCATCGCTTTCGCCGAGACCGGCTTATCCACAGATTCCGTTTATAACTCTGTGGATAAAGCCGGTCCGCACACGCTGCAGGCGAGTATGGCCGCGGCATTGCCGCTCTTTGCGGGCACTACGTGCCGCGCGCTCACCGGAGAATGGTTTCGCGCGGCAATGGTGCCAGCGCAGATACAGGAGAATTCGCATGCCCGATCTAAACCGGCAGCGTGCGTGGTAGGTCGATGAATTGACGGCCGACAGGCGCCTGTCGGCTTTAACGCGGAAAGCTCCACTTTTAGTAGAGCTTTCCGGGAATAAGCGCATCTCTCGCAAAGCAGCGCGAAATCTGTTGCCTTTCGGCTCCCAGACCACGGTTACCCGCCGCCATCATGCAACGATGGCCGCTACTCCCTCCACTCCCCCGCCCGGAACCACGCCGCTGCGCCTGCGGCGCGTCCTGTACCAAACCGGTTCGACCGACTGGGGCAAAGGCATTGTCACCGAACACGACCAGGATAGCGGCATGGTGACCGTGCTCGACACCGAGGACGGTTCGTTCTGGCGTGGCCCCGAATGTCAACTCGAAATCCTTGCCTGACCCGCCATGTACTCGCTACTCGAATGCGTACCCATCATCGTCGTGCCGTCCCTGATCGCATGGATCGCCATCCGCCTCGCAAGCGCCTTTCACGTTACATGGATTGCATACGTGGCCTTTGGCGCGGTGATTTTTATGTGTGTCGCGTTCGCGCTGCTGGATAGATGGCGAAAGCGGCGAGCAGCGCAGCGCGTGATCACCGAACCCGAGACGGCGGCCGAATACCGCCGAGCTAAAGAGCGAGGAAGCGATGCCTGATGTGACATTCTCAGGAGTCCGGGTCGCGCTGACCGAGGTGCAAGAGCATCCCGCCCGGTACGCCAGATCGCTCGAACGCGCGAAGGTCACGCCCGGTTATGCCCTCTGCCACTGCCGGACCGATCAGCCCCGACAGCTCGTGATCCGCCGCTACGGCTCACTGTTCCACCTCGCTGGCTGGCCAGACGACGGGGTCCATCACGCGCCGGGGTGCGACTTCCAGAAAGACCCGGGGCGTGAGCGGCCCGCGGCCGGCGGGGATTCAACGGCCGCGATCATCGACGGACAGGATGGTCTGAACGTTCGTCTCGACGCCTCCCTCATCCAGCGTGACGTCGTACCCGGCCCACGTACACCGAAAACGGGAACAGCGCCTCGCACGACGCGCCGCCGCGCACCGCTTCTCGCGTTTCTTCAGGCACTTTGGCAGAGCGCGGGGCTGACGTCGTGGCCCGGCACGTCGATGGCGCGCGGCTGGGGCGCAGTCAATGCCATGCTGCTCGCGGGACTCGGCGCGCAAGCGAAGATCAACGGCGCGCCTGCCGAGGAGGTCCTCTACGTGATGCGGAGGTACGAGGAAAGTGAGCGCGAAACGATCAACGCGGAGTTCGATGCGTTCCTGAGCCGGATCAGCAACGACGGGGCGGTCTCACAGCGGGCGCTGGTCCTCGGTGAGCTGGGAGAGGTCGCCGACACACCCTACGGAAAATCCATCACGCTTCGCCAGCGACGCCAGAAGTACTTCTCGACGACGGCACTCGTCGACCACGCTGCAAAGACCTACGCGCACGCGTGGCGCGCCGTCGGCGACGGCAGCGCACGCGTCATTGCCATCCTGCTGGTCGAACGTACTGCAAAGGGACACCTGCGCGTCGTAGACCTCGCCGCCATGCTGTGTTCCTCGACATTTCTTCCGTGCGACTCAATCCACGAAGTCGCCATGGCCAATCGACTCGTTTCCGCACGGCGAATCTTCGAGAAGCCGATTCGCATGAGCGCGGCGGACGACATGCTTCCCGATTTCGTGCTCCTCGATACACGCCCTGCGACGCACGTCGAGGTCTACGGCATGAACGGTCTCGCCAGCTACGAGCGGCGCAAGGCCGAGAAGCGGGCGTTGCGCGCCGAGCGCGGCATCCCCGCCGTTGAATGGAACGTGGACCGCGAACCGCTCGAACACATCGCGCTGCCGCCCGCGTCCGCCAGAGCTTGACTTTGTGCTGCGAGCCGTAGGCTGAAAGAGCACCTCACTTTTTCATCCTACGGAACGCACAACATGTCTCAGACCACGGCACACGCCGCCAGCAACTCCGAACCCGAAGCCAGCCACCGCCTTCTCTTTCCCGGCTGCCCAACCGATACCGTTTCTGTCGCCGACGTCCAGCGCTGGCTCGATTCGCTGCCCCCGCTCTACCGCAATCCGATGGAAGCGAACGGAGCCGGACCGGTCGCCGCATTCCTCTATTCCCGCGCGATCGGGCGCGTTCAAACCGGCCTTCAATCGCTCGACAACCAGAACTGGACCACGGCACGGCTGCTGTGCGGTGCCGGCGATGCGCTGCTAGCAATCGAAGACGAGACAGAAACGGCGTGCGACACCCGCCACGGATCAGCGCCAAAGCCGCCGCGCGAGCGCGCCGCACGCCTGTTCGCCACGCTCGCCCGCGCACGCATGGATCTGCTCGCGCTGCCCGACGGGATTGCACGCACCGGCGTATCGAACGCACTCGACGATGCCGAGCTGCTCGCGCGCGACGTCATCGACCACCCGATTCCCGCGAACGTCCTCGCGGCCCTCGATCGTATGTGCACGCCGCTCGACGAATCGGTCCTCGGGGGAGCGACCGCGCGCGCTGACGCCCACTCGATGCAGACGATCCGGCAATACGTCCTCGGCGTCTGCAGCAATGAGACGTCCGGGGCTTGAGCATGGCAGAGAACACCAGAATCGAATGGGCCGATCACTCGTTCAACGCCTGGATCGGCTGCACCAAGGTCTCTGCGGGCTGCGACAACTGTTACGCGGAGCGCGAGCGCGCGACGCGCATCCTCGACGTCAGGTGGGGCGCCGGACAGCCGCGCCACCGAACCGCCGTTTCCACGTGGGAGATCCCCAAACGCTGGAATGCTGCGCACGCAACGTTCTTCGCCACCCACGGCCGGCGGCAGCGTGTCTTCTGCTCTTCTCTATCCGACGTGTTCGACAACGAAGTGCCGCCCGCCTGGCGCGCCGATCTGCTCCGTCTCATCGCACAGACACCCGACCTGGACTGGCTGATCCTCACGAAGCGAATCGGCAACGCGCGGGCCATGCTCAACGAGGCGGTTCTGGAAATGTCGTCCGGTGCCCGGACGTGGGACGCGGGCGCCTGGCCGAACCTCTGGCTCGGCGCGACGATCGTCAACGAGATCGAGGCGGAGCGCGACATCCCGAAGCTGCTTGAAACACCGGCCGCGGTGAAGTTCCTGAGCATGGAGCCGTTGCTCGGACCGGTCGATATCAGCGATTTCCTCACCCCGGGCTGGCCGCGATGCGAAACGGGCTTTGTCCAGGCTGCGAGATACGAGCATGGCTATTGCGCTACGTGCGCTGGCCACGTCACCGATCCTATTCACCAGAGTGGCATGCACGACGTCATCGACTGGGTGATTGCCGGCGGCGAGAGCGGCGCGGGGGCGCGGCCCATGCACACGCACTGGGCCCGATCACTTCGTGACCAGTGCGCAAACGCGGCCGTTCCGTTCCTGTTCAAGCAATGGGGCGAATGGTTGCCGGCCGATCAGGCGGACACGATCCAGCGCGACGCGGCGAGCGCGGCAGCATCGCTTTCAGTCTCCGGTGAATTGCGGCTCGACCGCGACGCCGAGATTTTCCAGAAGGACGACGCATACGTGCTCAGAGTCGGCAAGAAGGTCGCCGGTCGGTTACTGGACGGGCGTGTGCATGACGGCTTTCCCGTGCACAAGGAACGTTGCCACCGCCGCGCGGTTGAAGCGACTGCTCGCGCCTGAGGTGAAGCATCAGGCGATGCGTCCCCGATGATTCCGGCGAGTTGCGGCCAATCCGCTACGCACCTTGCAGAATTGAATTCACGGGGACGTTGGATAATGGCGGCCTATTCCAACCACCCGACTCGCCATGTACGAGCAGCTCATACCTTGCGACCACTGCGGCGGCCGACCGACCGTCGGACGTTCGCAGCGAATCATCTCCGACTCGCCCGACCCGTGGTACGACCAGACAAGATGGGGGAGATTCGGCGGCCCGCCCGTTCTCGGCGACATGATGCATAGACCGCCCGAAGCCCCAAAAACCGAGGCTATCGTCTGCATCTACTGCGCCGGGTGCGGAATGCAGACCCCGTGGGTAGCGTGCGAGGAGGACGACACGGCCGCGCGCAATGCCGTCGGGGAAATCTGGAACGCCCGCCTGAACCGGCCCGAGGCGGACAAGACTGATCTTCAACGGCTTGTAGAGCGTGAAGTCGGTGTCTCCGATATCCCGGCTGTACTGGACCTGCTCTCGCGCACCAAAGCCGACTGGGAGGAAATGGGGCCGATATTCGCGATGCTCGCCCGTCGCCTCATCGACGCGACAGTCGTGACGTTCGACTCGTGGCCCATCGACCCGGTGCTCAACGACGCTGCGCGTTACCGCAAGCTCGTCCAGCTCACAAAATGGGTCGATATTGACGGCGAACGGTACGTACAGTTCCCAAAGGTCTACACCCATCCGGAAGATCAGGACCGCCTGTTCGAGGACGTCATCGCCTCGGCAGTCGATTCGTTGCCGGACCGGGATCGCTGGTGACCGTTGAACGCGGCATACCGACGAAAAAAAACCGGCCTATCTTTCGATAAAGGCCGGTCGAAGGATGATTCTGGCGAGTGCCGGGGATGCCAGAATCTGAGAGACCCAACAAGGTCATTGTGCCTCGCGCTTCGGTCCTCTCTTCCCCCGTTTCGTCGGTTCTTTCCCACCCATTTGCCACTCCCCGACCGGCGGCAACTGGACCGTGCATCTTGCCGCTCGCGGCCCGCGTGTTATGTGCGCGACCGCACACAATTTCGTCAGACGAATTCCGCTGACGCCGCATTCAGAAGCCGGTACAGCGCCTGTCTCGAAATACCCAGCGCGGCCGCTGCGTGCGACTTGTTCCCGGCCGCAGCCTCGAGCGCCGAGCGCACTTCGTCGATCGTCGGGTTCGTTTTCGCGAGCCGCTCCTGGCGCGCAAACGTCGAAATATAGGCGTTGGCCTTGGTCGGGCGACTGTGGCCCGCGGCTTGGACCACACGGCGAATAGCCTGCGCGTGAAGCTCAGGATCGGGGCGCTCGCCCGCGCGTTTCACTGGCGCCGCAACCCGCGCCCACCGCTCATACATCTCCTGCAGGAACTGATGGCGCAGCCCGTGGCTCGTCACGCCAAGGCCCGCTTTCGTGATGCCATGCCGTTCCAGCACGTAGTAGTACCAGTTGCGCCACTGCTTGAGCGTCCGATCGGCCGGTACGGTCGAACCAGTCATCGGATTCGCAAGGCGTGCCGCTTCCTCGAGCACATCGAACTTCGCATCGATCGGCACCTCGCGATCGCGCCCGCCCTTCGTGCCGCGGGTCACTTCGAGCAGTTCGAGATCTTTCACCGCGCGCGTTGGCTGGAGCATGAAGCTCTCCTCGATGCGCAGCCCGAACGCGACCTGAAGTTTTAACTGCACCGCGACACGCGGACACGTGAGTGCGATTTCCCCGATCTTGTCATGGGCACTCACGCCGTTCGCGTCCCACGAACGATCCACCTCTGCCACGTATGAGCGAACGAGGCCCTGTTCCTTGCGGTTCGCATAGTCGGCCAGCGTGCCGACCAACGTTTCCTTGTTCATCCACTCGCACAACGCGCGCAGGTACGTGAGCTTGTTTTCGATGGTGCCGCCGCTTTGCCCTGCCCCAATCCACTGCTGCACCAGCCATTCAATGTGCTTGCGCCGCAGGTTCCACGGTGTCGCGAGCGCGAACCCGCCTTCGCGCAGTTCAACCAGCGCCGCGCAGATCGCCCGCACACGGAACTCCTGCGTCTTGATCGATAGCGGCTTCGCGCTGATACGCGTACGGCTGTGGACCGACGACACGTGCTCGTCAAGCAGCAGGATGAGCGCCGCCGATACAGTGGGCGTCAGCCGGTAGCCGCGCACCACCGCGCGCACGTTGAGGATTGCCGCCATGGTTTCTCGCTTCCCTGTTATGTGCCCGCCAAACACGGGGACCGCTGTCCTCGCCCGGGGTACGCGTCGCGACGCCCCTGCCTGACGTCACGTCTGCTCTCACGCGGGCCTGAATCCTGTATTGCTCCTGCCGCTCACCATGCGGCTTCGCCGATGCCCCGGCGCGGGGGTACTGCCTTCCTGTCCTTTAGCGATTCCATCCGATCAGCCCGACGCACGGAAGAGATGCGTTCCGACTGTCCACCTTGCTGCGGCACGGGCCGGATTGCGCTTCGCGCAAACCTACTCCCGCGTTTACTGCCTGTGCTGCCTTGCCGCCTGCCGTGGCTACCCGACCGGCCACGCACGCATCGCTGCGTCGGGGCGTAACGAACAGCAACTCGCCGTTCGCCCGCCCTGGCCAACTGCCGGGCAATTCCTGTTGCGCGTTTCTGGTGACGGTTGCGCGGACCGTTATGTCTTCCGTACAGGGAGGCGCGAACACTGGCGTGGCCAGCGCGCAGGCTCTCCCCCGTTCCGAAGCACGTTCATCTCCGCCGCGGTGTATCGGGCTTCGTGAACGCACCCAGCACTCGGGCTGAAGGAACGTGTGCAGACGTTTGAGGCCGGGCGCGAACTGTCCAACTGTCCGCGTCCACATTTCCTCAATACGCCACATTGCGGCGGACACCCGCCAATCGTATGGATATCGCACTGTCCGGTGGTCCTCAATATGGATCACGGTGGACTTGATTTGACTGAAAAAAAATCCGCCTCACGGTGGAGAACGGACAGTTGGGGATTTCTGGCCCGTGCGGGCCGTGGATGTTGGCCCGTCGGGCCGGAGAAAAGACGCACGAAGTGCCTTGCACTTCAGGTCGATGCGTCAGGGACGCAGCAGGTATTCCAAGAATAAAGCCAGGACGCAAGCGCGCAGCCCCAAAAGATCACCTCATCCCGCGCGCTTTCGGCGACTTGACTTTGCAATGGGCTCGATAGACTGGACTCAGCAATACCGGAGATTTGCCCGGAGTTTGCCTGGGGCTGCCAGGCAAACTCCGGGATTAAACCGGGGTTCGTGAAAGCAGCATGCACGAACCCCGGGCAAATCTCCGGGATAGCGTTTTCAGCGCCGACAAACCCGGACTTTATCCCGGACTTTCGGCGCACCACTCAACGATTATTCAAGAGAGCCACACATCATGAAAACCCCGGTCTTCGCCATCGACGTCGGCTACGGCAACACCAAAAGCGCGTACCGAGCAGCAAGCGGCACGGTCGCGACCGACATGTTCCCCTCTCTCGCCCCTCTCGCCGCCACCCGTTCGCTGAGCGGATACGGTGATGCCGTTCTTACCTCGCGCAAGGTCGCGACCGTGACGCTCGACCGGATCGAATACGAGGTCGGCCCCGACGTGTCGCTGACCGCTGCATACGGCAAGACCGGCCGCGCCCTGGCCGACGACTACGTGCTCACCAACAACTATGCGGCCCTGCTCTTCGGCGCGATCCACTTCGCGGGCGTCACGCACATCGAGCGACTGGTGCTCGGCCTGCCGGTGCATAACCTGAAGAAATACTCCGATCTCCTCAAGGAGCGATTCGCCGGCGACATGGACTTTGGTTGCGGACATGTCACGGTCGACAAGGTGGTGGTGCTTCCCCAGCCGCTGGGCTCGCTCATCTCCGCATCCAGCTCGCGGGGCAAGGCGTTTAACCCCAACGACGAGCACCTGGTCGTCGACGTCGGTTATTTCACGACCGACTGGGTGTATGCGAAGGGCTTCGCGATGGACGATACCCGCAGCGGTGGCATGCCGGGCGGCGCGTCGCAGATCTACCAGCGCATCGCCAGCCTGATCTCCCGCGATGAAGGCGACGACGTCGAAGGCATTGAGCTCATCGACAAGGCCCTGCGCGAACACACCACGTTCCGCTTCTACGGAAAGGAAATCGACCTCGCGCCCTACCTTGAGCGTGCCGAACCCGTCATCGCCGGCGTCGTACTCGCGATCCAGAACAACGTCGGCAAGATGCCGAACCTGCGCTCGATCATCCTCTCGGGCGGCGGCGCGGCTCTTTACGCCGCGGTGCTGCGCCGCGCATTCCCCCGGCTCGTGATCGAAATGATCGGCTCGCCCTGCGTCGCGAACGTCGGCGGTTTTCTGATCGCCGGTGAAGCCGGACTCGCACGCGAACGGCGCGCCGCATGAACGGGAAGCTCGTGATGGAGGTCACGGTCACCGAACTCGTGAGTCCACTGCTGTTCGCGCGGCTGAGCGCCTGCGCCTCGCCGCGCGAGCGCGCAGCCGTGTTCAAGGCCTGCGCCGAAGCGCACCTTCGGGGCGAAAGCAGTGGTGCGCGCGACGATGCGGCCAACGTGAACGACCGCCATTCAGGCTCGACCACACGCAGCGCCACCAATGCGTTCGGCCGCGCTGATGTGGCGTCTGAGGCAGCTCCAACGAAGACGAACGAAACGCTCAACGAACTGGGCGCTGAACTCGGCCTGCAGAGCATCCCGATAGCACACGAGAGCGAGCAGTCGAGCGTCATGACCGACGCCCTCGGTGACAGTCTCGCCGGGTTTCTCTAGCCATCCGCCCACGCCTTGACTTCACCATGCGCGTGCGATCATGAATTCAGGACACCAGTGCAACGCGGACCCAATTCGCCTTGCACCGGTGCATAACCCCAAACTGAAAAGGAAAGACACAATGGAATACGCACTGCTCAACGCAATCCTCCACGGAGAACGACTGACCGAACCGCTCACGTGGATCTACATCGCAGCGCTGATCGCAGTCAGCATCGCTGGCTGGATGGTCGGCGGCATCGCGTTCGACAAATACCACCAACCGGAGGGAGAGTGATGGATCGTATCGAAAAGGCATGGACGATGTTCATGAGCTGGCCCGCGATCGCGCGCCGCGCGGCAATCGCCGCTGTGTGCTACCTCGTATGGCTATCATCCGCGTGGTTATACAGCGAGGGCCTCCACGACGCGGCCGTGTACATCGGCCTTGCTTCTGCACTCGGTTTTTTCTTCGCAGCCGGCGGTTGGTATGCATTGCGTGGCGCCGGCTTTCTGCTTGTGTGGTGGCTTCGCGTATCGCGGTGATCGATTTGCAATCACCCGAAGCCAAAAAAAACGGCGACCCAATTTCGGGTCGCCGTTTCTTCATGCGCGCGCACTACTGCGTGCGCTTCGTTACTACCACAGCAAGTCGTAGCGTGCAAAAGTCGAATGCCTTATCGAAGGGCTCGTCGCGTGCGACCGTCCTGCAGCTCGCGCGGTCGAACACGTCGAAGCCGGTCGCCTCGGATTTACAGACAGGCTGGTGACCGTTGGCTGCGCCATTGGTCGCCACAATCGTGAAGCGATTTCCAACTTTCATCTGGAAGTAGCTCATTTTCTGCCTCAGGGAAAAGAGCCCGGACGGACCATCCCCCGGCGGGGATGAATCCCCACCGGGCAGGTCAAATAGATTGCCGGACGTTCCGGCTAACAGATCAGGCGGTCACCGCCGGGCGCGAGGCCCGGACTAACCGCAGCCCCGTCGGGGCGATTTCATTCGCTGCAAGAAACCGTGCTTTCCACTGGTCGGCAAAATCGGTGCCGCGCACGCGCGGGCGATGCTGCACGACCGTGTAGCCCTCGGCCCGCAGGCGCTTCGCGAGTGCCATACCGGCCGCAACACCGGGCGATTTCCCGGTCTTCAGGTCAATGTGATCGAAGTCCATGAAGATGTGCACGACCTTGATACCGAGTCTTTCCGGTACGACAAACTTCGCGAGCAGGACACGGTTCAGGCAGTTCCAGACCGGCACACCGGTTTCCATGAAGGCGCCATACACCGTTTCCAGTCCCTCGCCGACACCGATCTCGCCATCGATCGGCTTCATCAGACGCACCGCGCCGCCCGCGAGCGGGTTGAGCGTCATGTCGTTGAGCTTCGCATCGAGGATTTCGCCGTCCGCTGACACGATCGCCGCCTTGGCAGGCCTCATCGGGTCAAGGAACGTGCGATGCAAGGTGCCGAGCCGGCCGTCGGGCAACTCGAACCGCGCGAGGATGCCGGGCCATTCACCCATCACCGCCCCGTCGTGCCGGTACTCGAGCTCACCGAGTCGCAACGCAGCAGATGGACCAGCCGTCAGGCCCGGCACCCGCTCCTGCAGATAACGCATCGAGAGATCGCCGATGGTCTGGGGCCTGGCGTCCTGCCACAGACCGTTCAGCCGCTTTTCAACGAAGGCGGGGCTCGCCTTGCGTTTCGGGCGTGGCGCCTTGAA
Organism: Paraburkholderia tropica; assembly: GCF_900109265.1. Lineage (GTDB taxonomy): Bacteria > Pseudomonadota > Gammaproteobacteria > Burkholderiales > Burkholderiaceae > Paraburkholderia > Paraburkholderia tropica. Next base: position 54,200 of record NZ_FNZM01000023.1, on the reverse strand, counting down.
ATCCACAACAGGGCGCGTCGACGACGGCGCGCCTCCCGTGAGCTCCCGCATCAGCCTGAAGAGACCGATATGGGCAACGCGCGTGATCAGCTGCAGGCCATCACCAGCCATCGGATCGCCGCCATTGCACTGGCGACAGACCCAGTCGCCGCGGCCGTGCTTGTTGTCATAGGTGAACCGGTCGTCGCCCCCGCAGACCGGACACGCTGTCGCGCGTCCGGTGAGATAGTCTGCGGGAATGCCGTAACTCATCAGGATCGAGATCCACGCCTCCGGAGAGAGCGTGAATCCCTTCAGCGTGCGTTGCAGCCACTCGTACTGCTCGGGTGACAGCCCGCGTCCAGTCGTACTCATATGTCACTCTCCATAGGGAAGTGGGTTGGGTCGGTGCCTGAGCAACAGGCGTGAAAACTCGTGCTCAAAAGAGCCGCCCGCGTGTGCGAGTCGCTCTTTTCAGCAGGTTTCCGGTGTTGTGTCGAAGTGGATCAGCGCGCGGCTGCGCAGCTCAGAGGAATGCGTCGCACGACGCACCCGAAGGTGCGTCGCGAAACGTAGGTGAGGACTTGCGGGAGCAGCAAATCCTGCGGTGAGAACTTACGGGATCAGATGGCCGACCACGCTGCCCGCGGATAGGCGGCGCGGAAAGGAATGTCGTCGTCCATCTCGTCAAAACCTCCGCCCGACGGCGGCCGCGTTCCGCCTCCACCACCCGCCGACGATTGCGGCGGATTAGCACGAGGACTCACGCCCGAGGGTACCGAACGCGATCCGCCGCGTGCACCTTGCGATGCGCGCGCGGGCGGCTTCGATTCAAAACCGCCGTCGTCGGCGTAGCCGTCGTCGCCAGCGTCGCGACGTTGACCGCCAGCGCTGTCACCACCGCTGCGGCCGCCAAGCATCTGCATCTGGTCCGCGACAATCTCCGTCGAGTACCGGTCAGTGCCGTCTTGCGCCTGCCACTTGCGCGTGCGGATGCGGCCCTCGATATAGACCGACGAACCCTTCTTCAAATACTCGCTGACGATTTCCGCGAGACGCCCGAAGAATGCCACGCGGTGCCATTCGGTCATTTCCTTGAATTCGCCCGACGCCTTGTCCTTGTAGCGGTCGGTGGTTGCGAGCCGGATGTTGGCCACAGCGTCACCGCTGGGCAGATAACGCACTTCCGGTTCCGCGCCGAGATTTCCGACGAGGATGACCTTGTTGACTGATGCCATGAAAACTCCTGTTATTAACGTGTGATGGACCAGAGCCACTTGTCCCAGAGGACCTGCTGGCCGTCTTTCATGACCGGTTGTCCGCTTTCGCGGAAAGCGGACACCTTGATCTTTTCGAGGCGGCGAACCGACACGGTGTCGCCGATCTTGCAGCCCGAATCGGCGATCGCGTCCTTGAGGCCTTCGCCTTGCAGAGTCTGCTCGCCCATCGCGGTTTGGATACGCATTGCGAACGAGGTGTAGAACGGCTTGCCGTTGGGCTTGCGATTGGGAAACTTCTCCTCCCCCCAGCTCACGACCTTGCCGTGTATCGCCGCGAGCATGTCGCGACGATGACCACCGGCGTTTCGTTGCGCGCGCGGCTCCTGCGCCGCGTGTGCCGCCAGCCGTTCAGACTCCTGATGCGCAGCGTTGAAGTGTTGACCCACTGGTGACGGCGCCTCTACGTGACTGGCTGCGGAAGGTGCCGGCGACATCTGCGGCGCACCGCACCCGCGGATTGCCGCGGCGATCGCGTCTTTCAATGGTGAGGCGTGCTCCCGAAGAAGCGACCAGTGCGGGGCAAGTTCCGGAAGGATCTTGGTGCCGAACGGCGTGTCGCGCGCGCCCTCGTCAAACGCCGGGACGAACTGCACGACGCAGTCCCCCTCGTCGACGAAGAGGTTGGGCACGTCCTTGATGGTGACGAACGTCTCGTTCGTTGCTCCCTCGCCGACACGGCGCGGTTGCGCGATTTGTGTGGGTTGCGTCGGCTGAACGGGCATCGGTGCAGAAGACGCTTCGGCATTACGTGCCTGGTGCTCCCTGCGAACGTCCCCTTTTGCAACGGGAAAGAACTCCGCTAGCGCGCGGAAGAAATGTTGAGCGGCCATATTCACTCCTACAGCAACGAGCCGAAACAGATGCGGCGCAACTCAGCGAGATCGCGCGCGAGTAGTGGTGTCTCGAAGATCACGGACTGGAGCGTCTCGGGATCGATCCCGTTGACACTGCAAACGTGCTCATACGACAGCGCCCCGTCCCAGTAGCCCATGATCCAGCCTAGCGTGGCGCGGTAATCGTCGACGTCGAGCTTCACGTTGCGCAGCCGATCGCTGAGCATCGCGGCGCAGTCCATCAGCGACTCCGGCATGCGGTCGCCACGGCGGCTGTCGCGCGCAAGGGTGATCAGTGCGTCGATCATCCCTTCGCGCACTGATGCGCTCCAGTACTGCGGGTCGGGTAAGGGATCGGGTTTGGGAGGGACGACGAGCACCGGAGTGGCCTCGCCGCCAAAGATGTCGAGCTGCCAGGCAGCGACTTTTGGTTTCATGGGATTGCTCCGGGATCGGCCGGGCAATCGCACCCCTTGCCGGGAATGGATTCCCGGCGGGGTAAGGGCCACCGCGACGAGCGCCGCGGTGGAAGTGAAATGACGGACCCTAGTCGTGGGTACCCGTCTTCTTCATCGGAATGACAACGGCGGAACGTGCGTACTGACGGACCGGCGTGACCTGTGCAACAGCAACGGAATCCGGCGCGACCTGTTCCGCAGGTTTCCCCGTGGCCTTCAATGCCTGCTCACGAACCTCGTTGGCACGCTCGCGTGCGGCTTCGGCTTCGGCAGCTTCAAACGCCTTCGCCTTCAGCATGATCTGCTTGCGCACCCAATGAATGGCGACCAGAAACAGGAACAGGCCCACGAAGAACGACATCGCGGCCAGATAGACTACAAAGCACAGGGCGAGGAGCTTGCCCGGTGATTTCATGACGTCTGCAACAAACAGCTTCAGCATTTCTCGCTCCAGAAAAATTAACGCACAAGGGAAAGTCCAGGCGTCGCCTGGTGGTTTCGATGCTCGAAGCGAGCAAGGAAAACCGGTGCGCGAAGCACGTGCGCCGTGACCCGTTGTCAGGCCACCGCGTACGGACTCTCGCGGACTTGAAGTGAAGGAAGGTTGCGGCACGAGAACCGTGCGGCCGTTTCGATGCGTGCAGGACGCCTTGACATCCCGAGGTTAGGTCAGATGGAGGCGTAGGCATCGTCACTATGCTCGCGAATTCACGTGAGCTTTCGTCCAGATGCACTGAGCGGTGGTTGCCGACAGGCGCCTGTCGCCCAAAACCCGGAAAGCTTCACTTTTTGTTGAGCTTTCCTGGTTTAAACAGACATGCGCCTGCCGGGCGCGCGCACTTGACTTCGAAAAATGCCTGGCAGACTGGATTCACTACCTTCATTGAACGGAGTGACCATGACCAGCCTCTTGGGTGTCGCCGCCATCGGCTATTTCGGATACAGGTTCGCGCGGCGCGCGCCGCGCCTGCGTCGAAGCATGCCTGCCCGCGCGGAGCATCAACACAACGCGCCGCCGCCCACGCGGGCGATGATCCGCGGCGAAGCCGGCGAAGCCGCCGTGCGCGCGGAACTGCGTCGTGTGCTCGCGGGACTGTGCGGCAACGACTTCTACCTCCATGACGGTGCGGTGCTCGTGCAACACGCGCCGGGCACGGCGTTTCCGACTGCGGAGATCGATCACATCGCCATCACGCCCTTCGGCATCTTCGTGATCGAGACGAAAAACTGGAGCGGCCAGATCGCGCCCGCGGCGAACGTCGACGACGTGGTTCGCACCGGCGCCGATGGCGTGGCCGAAGTGCGCCGTTCCCCACTCGCTCAGAACCGCACCAAGGTCGCATTTCTCAACCGGAAGCTGCCGCCCGTCTGGCCGATCGAAGGCCTGGGCGTGTTCGCCGCGGCGGACTGCACGCTCCATCCCGATCTGCCGCTTCCTTTGATCCATATCAACGAACTCGCACTCTGGCTGCGCCAGCGACGGACAGATTTCGGCACCGCGCGCAAGAAACCAGTCAATGTTCGCGTCGCATGGGAGGCGATTATGCTGAATGCATCAACCTGCGACTTCGAGATAGATGAACACCGAAAACGATTGCGCACGCACGCTAAAGATCACGCAAACGATGCCGTTTGAATACATGGCTTTGTCTTTTAAGCAAAAGCTGCATGTTTTTCATCATCTTTCGCGGGGCTGCCAACCGCGCGCGCGCGTACCCTTGGCCAAAGAGTGCCGGTGTCCAAGCGATCTGCTCTGTCAGATCGGCTCTTTCGCAGACCGCGCTTTCCACATTAAGAGACCAACAAAATGAGCAACAAGAAAAAACCTCCGTTTGACGCCAACTCAGATGCGAGCAGTCCCGCTCACGGCGAAGATCGCAAGAACAGCGGGAATTTGACGCCACCCAGCGACGACTTCGACCCGACCATCCCCGAGGAAGGGGTCGTGTTGCCTTCCGACGACGGCTCCGGCGGCTTCTTCGGCACGCACCTGCCGTCGCATAACGACATCGCGCACGCCGCACGGGAATCGTTTGGCGGGACCCTCCCGGAAGAGCGACTCCAGGAACTCATGCAAAGCTGCACCGAAATCAATGAATCGGTGCGCCGCATCATGCATGAACACATGACGCTCGGCTTCCGCTTTGGCGAAGTCATTCGCATTGTTCACGCCGCCTACATCGCGAAGTTCGGCGACGACGCGAGGACACACCAGCGCGCCCAAACCGATGCCTATCTCTATCTCGAGAAGCTCCATCAGTTCTCCAGAACGAAAATCAAATCGCACCTGCGCGCATACGCAAAATTCCACGCCAACACGGAAGCGGTCGAATTCCTGCGTCAAACGGATATGCAGTTGCTGCTCCCGAAGGACCTGGGCGATGAAATCGTCAACGCGGTCATTGAACAACGCAAGGCGAATCCCGATCTGTCCACGCGCGCAGTAAGAGATCTGATCGCCGCTTACCGGGAAAAGGTGGACGAACTCACGGCCACGCGCGAGCAGGTCGAGACCAACAACGAGGAAGTCGCCCGCCTGACGGCGCTCTACGACATCAGCCGCGCAGAAGAACAGCGCGTGCAGCGTGAAATGGAGCAGATGCGCCTGGCGCAGACGGCCAATCAAGAAGAAACCGACCGCCTGCGTAACGATCTCGCTCTGTCCGGCAACTCGCGCAACGCGCTTCATCAGCAGTTGAGCGAAGTCGAAAAGGAGCTTGCTGTCGCACGTCGCGAGGTCGCCGAAGCTAATGCCCGGCCTCCCGTCAAGGACGACGCAGCACGGGAAGACCTCAACCGCCTGAACGATCAGTTCCAGAAGTTGCTCAAGGAATCCACGGAGCTCCAGGCGCGCATCGAGGCCCAGAAGGCGCAAGAGACCGAGATCGCGGCGAAGGTCGCAGAGGCCGAAACCGCCCTTGAAGCCAACAAGCGCGTCGAGGAGGAGATGAATGCGCTCGTCATCGAGTTCGGCCAGGTCGCCCAGCGCTACACGAGTGTCCAGCTGCTGTGCACCGCGGAGGGCAAGCTGCAGCGCTACGCGCCGATGTTCAACGCACTCGCCGATGTGGTCGGCAAGTTCCACACGGAGATAGTGGCCGCAGCCAAGGCAGCCTGAACGCAACACGCGCCCGGGGGCGCGAAAACGTGTCTCGAAAGCAGGTCACCAATACACCGTAAAAATCAAATATGGATCACACAAAAAACAACCATGCCAAAAGTGTAGAGGACTACAAGGCGCTGGACCGGCTATACCTTCCGCGCTGGCTCCGCGAGCGTATCCGTGCGACCAACTACGATCTCGTTGAGCACATGCGCCAGGTCCTGGTCTCCAAGCCCGCTTTCAGCGCAATCTACGGCGTCGACCCAAAATCGATCGAGCATCTGCACCGCAACGAAGCTTCGCTGCGTAGCCTGCTTGGCACGCCATTCTTGATGGTTTCACCGTCGCTTCCATCGGTCGAAGACTGGCGTTGCTTCGTTGACAACACGGCAACGACTATGGCTGTAGACGCGCTGCGAGACAGCATGCCGGCAGCACGCGACGCGCTAACCATCCAATCGATCCAACACCACAACCGGCAGTTCCTCGACCTCATCCAGTCTGTCGCAAACATGAATGTGCTTGCCGCGCCGCTGCTCGGCATGACGCCGGAACTCGTGCGCTATCTCGGCAGCCTCCCCGCGTACAAACTCCGCACAGCGCTCGAGCGCATCCGCGACCTGCCGCTCTTCTGCTGGCGCTTTCGCGATGACGCCTTCTGGTTCCAGTTCACCGCACATGACCTGAACGTCGAGCAGGTAGCCCATCACATCATGTCAACGACGCCGTTTCGCGCGGGTGATCTGCCGCACACAGCCAACTGGACCGACCTGCGACTGGGCCGCGAGACGCACGAAATGTATGCCGCGTCCCTGATGGCCCACGGCGGCCGCGCGAGTACTGCGGCCACGCTGTTCTGTCTGCCTCAGAGCAAGACGCGCCAGATGTACCAGACGATCCACGGCAAGCGCTCGCCGTGCGGCAACCTCCCGAACTCGCTGCAATGGTTCGTTGACAAACCGCAGCATCGTCTGCACTCGACGGTCTTCATCTGGCTCTTCAGCGCGGCGCTGGGGGCCGACGCAAACACGCCTCAGGCGCTGATCGCGGCCGCCGATCTTTATTCGAACCTGTTCGCCGACACTTCCCCGGTACTGCTCACGGTCGACCGCGCGTGCGGCTTGACTCGGTGGATGGGCGCTAGCACGCGACTGTCCCTCGCGCCTTGCCGCGAGTGCCGCACACATTACATCGTGTCGAACAACGAGTCGAAGATCGAAATGCGCCACAGCTTCGTGTGCCCGGCATGCAACGGCAGCTTGTTGCCCCGCGCGCGCGGCGCCGGCCGAAACGGGAGGAATGGAAATGCAGCAAGTATGTGACCGCGTTGAATTGCCCGCCGGCCTTGTCGTCTTGAGCACCGACGGTCGCGCGCAGTTTGGCTGGCAAGACTCGGAGACGGGCGACTACTTCGCCGAGGAAGACGGCCGCTGCATCGTGAACGCAATCGGCTCCGTTCCGTGGTTCGCGCGCGCCGTTCACTGATGAAGGACCGCCGCATGGAAGATCTCGCCTGGCTAGTCAGGGACAGCGCTGCGGCGTGGCTACGTGGTTACGGAGACGGCCGCTTTGCGGGCTATGAATCGTTCTACCGGGAGGCACGAAATGTCGCTCCGGAAAGCTTCGATCTTGAACGGCTCAACGAGGACTATTCGGCGTGGGTGCGCGAGCGCCCATCGCGCTTCGTGAGTGCCCTCAATCGGCCCATCGTTGCACGCGCACTGATCGCGTTTCTCGCCGTCTGGATCGGCGCGCAGGCGGTCCCTCACGCGGCCGGCTACGCCCCAAAGACGACGGCGGGCCTGCTGGTCGCGGTATTCGTCGGTCTGCGGATCTTCCACCGACAGCGGCGTAAACGCCTGATTTGATGCAAATCGCATTTCCCCGCTCTTGAGGCGGGTTTTTTCTGCGGATACTTAAAGTCTTTCGAAATCTTTCCGTTAGTTATAGGATCGCCCGCGGCGCGACGGGCTCGCCGACTTGACTTCCGGACGAGCCTGGTAACCTGGGTTTCAGGTTCGCGCATGGGGCGCGGCTAAAAATCTAAAAAGAGGACCACACCGATGAAACAGAAGAAAATCTCCTCCGTCACGGCTTTCGCCTTTGCAGCTTCGCTTGCTCTCGCCGCGTGCGGCGGTGGTGGCGGTGGCGGCGACGCCGCATCGAGCTCGAACAACTCGTCGACCGGCTCGACTGCACCGTCGGCTAGCACGGGCAACGTGTCGACCCCGCAGTACGCGGCGAACAGCGCCCAACTAGCGGTGTTCAACACGATCAACACGCAGCGCCAACAATGCGGCTTTCCGGCCCTGACCGAGAACACCGTTCTCGACCAGGCAGCACAAGCGCACGCATCGTATATGGGACAGAACGGCGGCACGGTCACCGATACGGAAGTCGCTGGCAACCCCGGCTTCACCGGCGTCACCTACACCGATCGGGCGGTTGCGGCTGGCTTTCCTGCTGCATCGATCGCAGGCGGCGTGAGCGCGGGCTTTTATACGAACGCAACGCTCACCGAGACTGCATATGGCGAGCAAATCGCTGCGGGGTGGGCCGCTGGGGTATATCACATCGCGCTGACCGTTCTGCCGATCACCCAAGTCGGCGTGGGCTGGAACGAACTGTCGTACAACGGGTACCCCGAAATCCAGTCAACTGTGACCATGGGCAGCATGCAAAAACTTGCGGGTACGTTGCCGCTGACATATCCGTGCGAAGGCACCACCGACGTTCCGTACCAAGTGGCTGGCGAGTCGCCCGTTCCGCCGAATACGTCGGGCGCTTGGGGCGCCGCTATCGGCATCGAGGCAAATCCCGGCGATACGATTCGGATCACCTCGGGAACCCTCTCCGACACGTCCGGAAACGTCGTGGCGCTGCAAGTGCTGGATTCATCAACTGACACGACTGGTTTGATTAAGGCGTACGAGGGCCGTGCCTATCCCGCCGTAGCATTGAGTAAGAGCACCACGTATACGGCAACGATCAATGGGACGTGGAACGGTACGGCATTCACCCGGACCTTCCGCTACACGACTGGCACCAGGGTCGGATAAACACCTAACGAAGAAATGAAAAAAGCCCGCTTATTGCGGGCTTTTTTCTTCCGGTTTGCGAAACGTCAGTGACCGCATGACCCAGAGGCATGTGTGGTGTAATAGGCCCACTTGTAGAAAAGGCTATCGGACGTCGTACTCCAGCACTCCAAAATAGTCTCGTAGTAGGTCGTCCCGCATTTATCTGTCAGAAGCGACGTGCTGCCGGTGTACCAGCTAATTTGGTATCCAGCCGGTGGTACTGCCGAGGATGCCGATCCACTATAGGTCCCGTTCACTGTCCAGCCGGACGGCAACTGCGCCATGCACTGCGTTGGAATGTCCGGGCGCGCCGGCAACGTCGGTTGACACATGAGATCCACCCAGGCAACGCCGTTCCAATCGGGGCCAGAAATCTGCGTATAACCTGGCGCACAAGTCGGCGGCGCCTGATACTGGCACTGAGGTGATGAATACTGTGCCCCTTGCCAGACGGCGGCTACAGCGGTCGTCCAACCCGCGGCCGCAGGACACGCGCCGGGAGTTTGTGGCGCATTGACCAGCTTTGGCGTGCATGAGGAATCTTGGTAGCCATTTGTACAGCGCACGGGCGCTGCGAATGCAGCGTTGGAAATTATCGGAGTGCAAAGCACGATGACCGTGTACATCAATCGTCGGAAATTCATGTCGTCCTCGGTCAGAACTCGCAATAAGTTGTGGCGATAGCCACTCCCTGTATGCCTGCCCCGCTTCCATCTGTAATCGTCACCGTCCAGGGTCCGGTGCCCGTTGCCCCCAAGTTCACTGTTGCAGTGGGATCGACGTACAGTCCCTGAGCATCGAGCAAGATCGCGGGTATTCCACCGGAAGCGCAGTATGGCGCCGGTACGGTCGACCCGTTAGAAACGGTGTAGTAGCCGTAGCGCAGCGTGGTTCCGCCAATCGGAAGCCATTCATACCCACTTGTCGTGTACTGACACGAAAGCATGAGCCCGGAGCCGTCTGCATTTGCCGCGATTCGCGTCGTGCCGGTGGTCGAAGTGCAGCTAGCGCGCGGAGTCGCCTGGTTCGCGACCTCGAGCGCGCCGAACACGGTCGCGTTACCGTGCACCGCGGCCGCACCCGTGTCGATCGGCGCCGAGTCGGTGCCCGCTGCGCTCTGCACGTAGAGCGTGCCCGGCGAGCGCACCGCGTTAGAGACGTCCACGTTCGACGCTGCGACGATCGGTGCCGCGATCGTGCCCGTCGCGTCGATGCTGCCGACGTTGTGGAGATCCACGCCGTTCACGTTCTGGCTGCCGGTCCATGTCAGGCTGCCGTCGCGCCGGATATACAGCGAGTTGCCGTCGTTGCCTGCGCCATTCGTCGCGAGAATCGCCGCGGCCGGGGTGCCCGATAACGGATTGGTCGCGGTCCACGTGCCGCTGATGCCCGAAATCGTTCCTGAATTTCGCGTCGACGAGAACCCGAACTGCGTCCCCTGCGAATTCGCTGCGAGCGCAATCTGGGCCGCGCCGGATACGTCAGGCTTGCCGTCACGCGTATAAGGCAACGACGGATAGAAGACCCAAGACACATGGCAGTTGCCGTCCTGCTCGGTGCAGCCGTCCGGCACCATGCTGACCTGGATCGTGTAGCTTCCGCCCCAGAACGGCCCCGCGCGGTACGACTGTTTCAGATTGCCCGCCGCTTTCAGGTCGGCCACCGTCGGCGCCGTCAGTGTCGCGTTACCCGACTGGGCGTACTGGCTGAGCAGCGTCGAGTAGTTGTCGTTGGTCCAGCTGCCGAGCGCGTCCGCGATCACGGCCTCGTTCTGCCCTTCGCTCGCAAGCAGCGCGGCCCGGTGCTTCTGGATGTCCTCGCGGATCTGGTACACCGTCAGGATCGCCGCCGCCGCGAGGTAAACCGCCATCTCGATGATGCTGCCCATGCCCGGTCCTCAGCTGCGCGTCGTGTACATGTTCACCGTGGCGGTATCGCCACCCGCCGCACACGCGCTGCCCGCCTTCGCGCTGCTGAACGTCGTCGACGGACCGGACACCACCGTGCCGTTAACCGACACCTCGGTGAAGATGTTCACGACCGCGCTGAGCGCCATCGAACACACCGCCTTCGGAACCGGGTAGCTCGTCACAATCGCGTCGTTGGACGAGGTGACCGTCCCCGGCTCCGCCGTCACCTGCCCGCCGAAGATTCCCGTCACCGTCGAGTAGTCGCTCGACACGCGCGCACCCGCCGCGTCGAACGCGTGGTTCTGCGCGAGTGTGGCCAGCGTTTCGCTGGAGAAGTCAGCGTCGTTGGACGTGGCGTTCTGGATGCCGGTGTGGAACATGCCTACCTCGCTCTTGAACGTCGAGGACTGCACCATGTTGCGCACGAACGGCACGCCGTAAAAGAGTGCGAGCGAGAGCAGCGCGGCCGCAGCGAGCACCGCGCCCGCCTCGGTCAGCGAGAGTTCGCCGGTCTGCTTCTTCAGACGGCCGAGGCGTCGCATCTGAGCCTTGTGCGCCGAGGCGCGTTGAGTGACATTGGTTTTCATGTGATAGCCCAAGTTAGAAGTTGTTTCCCGAAGTCGCGCTCAGCGCGCCCTGGAAACTGGTGATGCCGGTGACGACGTAGGAACCGACACCGAGGCCGATAAACAAGGCTGCCGCGACACTAAGGAGCACGTAATGGGTGATCCGGGCATTGCGGCGCACAGCCTCGACAACGCGATCGAGAGACGTGCGGCCGAGCGACTTGATCGCATCCACGAAGTTGTCGCGCCGCTCCGAGTCGGCGATCCGGTCGACCACATCCTCGGAGAAGATGCCAGTCGCGAACGCGCGCATTGGCTGCTCGGGATGCTCCTTGAGGCGACGCTCCATCGTCGAGACGTGCCAGCTCAACCACGGATCGGCGTGGCGGCCAATGCGCTTGAGCGCGGCCGACAACGTGAGGCCCGAGTCCAGCAGACCCGACAACGAAACGATCAGGAGCGCCGCGCGCAGGTCGCGCCGGTTGCGCCACATGAGCGGCACCGCATCCACGCGGTTGCGCAGCGCGCCGGTCCAGCGCTTGAGCCCGTAGTAATACGACGACACGCCCGCCGCGAGCAGCGCGACGTTGAGCAGGCAGTAGTCGTAGCAGTACGTGTCGACCGCGTAGAGGATCTTTCCGGACGGCATCCACTGGTCGAGCGGCCGTACCTGGAGCAGTTGCGGATACACCATGCCGCCGAAGAGCATGCACAGGCCGTACATGTAGCAGAGCAGCACCATCGGATAGGCCATCTGGAGCGCGGTCGTATTCGACAGCACGCGCTTGGCCGAGGCCGCCATCTCACACAGGTCGAAGCCACGGCGCGCGGCATCTTCCTTGTCCGACGCGAACGCCAGATCCAGCAGCGCGTACTCGTCGAGCGGCACGAACGGCTTGATTGCGAGCGCGAGGCCGTCGCCGTGGCGCATGCGCGTCTCCATCTCGTCGTAGGCGAGCCAGACGATCTGGCCTCGTTCGCGCGCGCGCTTCTTAAGCACCTGGAGCCGCTCGATGAGCGTTTCGCGGTTGCGCAGACCGGTGGTCTGCTCGATGTCCAGACGCGACTCGCGATAGAACATCTCGCGAACCTTCTGGAAGCGCCACTTCGCGACCTTCATGCGCTCGGCGCGCGGCAGGCGCATGCAGACGCGGTAGAACAGGCGACCGATCATGACGGCGTCCTCCCGTCACGGTCCGGCATGACGCTGTAAACGCTGAACGGCTTCATCCCCCGATCGATAAAACGCGGGTCGATCAATCCCTGCGACGCCTTGTAGAGCGCGTGCTCGTAGATGGTCTTGCCGGTCATGTCGGCCGAACCGAAATCCGCCGTACGCTCCTTGCGCCACACTCTTTCGGCGCCGCGCCAGTCGCGCACCACAATGCGGTCGAGAAACTCTGGCGTTGGCCGATACAGTTCCATCGCGAGCGTCTGGCCCTTCGTGCCGGCGGCCACCTTGCCGTCGCGCGTCAAAAGGCCCTTCTTTCGGCAATGCTCGCAGCCGTCATCGTTGCGGCACGCCATCTTCGCCGTGTCGAGGCCGAATTTGACACGCAGCGTTTCGAGTGCGTCGGCGCTCATGACGTCGGCCGCAGGCTTCTTGCAATGCGGGCAGAGTAGCGGGATGAGCTTCTGGTTGCCCACCGCGTTGATGAACTTGTCGGATGCGACTTCATCGGCGGCCAGCCGCAGGCGGTCGCCCATGAGGCGCATGAAGACGCCGATGATGCTGTCAGCGTGGATGGTCGAGCGCACCGGATGGCCCGTGAGCGCGAGTTCGACCACGAGACCGGCGATGGTCGAATCGAGGATTTCCGCGATCGTCAGATCGTCCGGGTCCATGCGCATCAGCGTGCGGATGATTGTCGCGACCTTGCGGCGGAACTCCTCTTCGGTCTCGTCCAGACCACGCGGCACCGACTGATCGGAGAGCCACGGCAGCGGATACTCCGAGGGCATGCTCACCGCGTACTGCTTTTTCAGTTCGCGGTCTTCAACCATGAACGACAGCGCTCGCAGCAGCGTGGTTTTGGCCGAACCCGTCTCGCCCGAGAGCAGCACGGCGCCCCCGCTGACGTGGCCTAGCGCTTCGACGATCGCCAGCTGGCTCGCCTCGAGCCCCATCTTTTCGGGCATGCGCACCGAGTAGTTGCGGAAGTTGCCGTCGAGCATGCGCAGGGCCACGTCGAACCCGCCCATCTGGGGCGCGCTCTGCCAGCGCAGGTTCAGCGTCGCGGTCGCGAGCGCGATCGGGATCATGGCCGACTGCGCGGCGCTCGGCTGGAACGCGTTGCCGCTGTTCGTGTTGCTCTGGACGAGATCCTGATAGACCGCTGACAGCGCCCGCAGGATCGTCGCCTTCGGCATGCGCTCGTAGGTGTAAAGATCACCGTCGACGCGAAAGCGCACCTCCGCATCGGAGAGGTAGTCGCGCGATTCCCAGTGCACGTCGCTCGCACCATACGTGTTGGCTGCGTCGATCACGTCGAGGAACAGGGCAATCGCGCGCGATCCCTCGGGTACATGTTTCGAGAGCCGGATGCGCGCACGCTCGTAGACACCGCCGATGACGTCCGCAGTCGCCACCATTTCCTCGCGAACGGTGATGTGTACGCGCTCCAGATCCTGCAGATAGGTCGCGTACAGCGCAGTCTCGTGAAACTCGCGTGTGGCGATCACCACAGCCATGCCGGCCTGCATGTCCACCGCCACGAACTCGCTGCGCGCCTCAGGCGTAATGCGCAGCGTTGCATCCGGCGTCGTATCGCAGAGCACACGTTTGAAGTCCGCGAGTGCCTGGGCCGAATTCAGACGTGGCATGCCGACTGGCGTGTACTCGATGTCCGACACGGCGAGCGCACGCTGCTGCGCCTCGCCTTTGTCTTCATCCGGCGTTTGCCGGTTGTGGCCGCGTGGCTCGTCGTGATCGCCGCTGTTCCCTTCGTCGAGCCTTTCGCTGCGGGGCGCACCGTCCGCTGCTGCGCGCGGGTCATCGCCGACCTGTTCGCGAACCTCGTCGCGAACCACTTCACGGACCTCATCGCGTGCCTCGGCACGTGCCTCTGCGCTCGGTGCTTCGACGGGCGATCCGGACACCATGTTCTCCGGCATCGCGAAGCTCAACGCTTCGTCGTCCAGCGCCGCCGCAGGCGGCACGCCGGGATGCACGCCAGCATCGGCACCGTCGTCGCCCGCCACGTCGTTCGGGGTCTTCGTGCCGCTCCAGCCATCGGCGGTCTCGAACGCATCGACGTCGGTGACGTCCGCGTCGCGCAGGTACGCACCGAGCGATCCAGCAGGTGCGCCGGTCCCCTTGCGCGCCGCATGCGCGGCATGCACAGGCCGCGTCGCTCCGAGAACCGGCTCGACCGGATCAAGTGACGCAGCCGCCTCAGACTCTTCAACAAAGCCGCCACGCCATGCACGCAGCCGCGCCATCATGCCGCTGCGGGGCTTTTCGCTACTTTCCATATTTCCGAACAGCGACATCTCTACCTCCCAAAACGTGCGATCGGTTGAGCAAGGCTCACCCCCAGCGGCAACGGCGACGACAGATCGCCGAGTGCCGAGCCGGCGATGTACGGCGAACCCGTGGATTCCTGTGTGCCGCCGCTCATCGGCACACTCCAGGTGTGTTTGCCCTGCGCCACGACAACCGACAGGCCATCCACGCGGCGAGCGATCCAGCCGTTGAGCAGCTTCTCGCCCACGCGCGCCGGATAGACCGCCCCGTTGAACTGATAGAGAACGTGTTGACCGGCCGAGTCGGTATAGGCGCCCACGAACGTCACCGGCGTCGTGCGTTCGCGCGCAACGAACGGCTGCACCATCGGCGCCGGAGCCGCCACGGGCGCGGCGGGTACCGGCGTCTTCAGCGTCACGGCCGCGCCGCTCGCAGGCGTGTCGCCGTCGCCGCGCAACGCGCGCGTGAGCTTGCTGCGGGCAAGCTCGTCGATGTCGTGAAGCGTGAGATGGGTGTCACCAACTGCGGCGGCCACCGACGGCCCGGCAGCGCTTGCGCTCGGTGCCGGCGCGCCCGCGGCTGCGATCGCGCCGGTACGGGCCGCTTCCTCGGTCAGGCGCGACGCTGGCGCAGCGTTGGAGGCTTCGGCGGGAGTCGCCGGTGAGGCAACGACGGAGTGCGATACCGGGTGCGATTCGGCATGCACGACAGGCGCAGCTCCGGTTGATGCTGGCGTGGATGAAGGCGCGGGCGCGATGGCTGCCGCGAATGACGGCGTGGCGACGTTGGCCGCGTGGGCAGCAGCGACACCGGCGAGCAGCGCGATGCCAAACGGCACGGCCAGATGGCGTGATTTAGTGGACGACATAGTATTTGCCCTTCGCAACGAAATGGATGCCGACCTTGCCCAGTTCCTCGGGCGCGGCGGTGTCGAGCTTTACGCTCAGGGACTCGAGGGTCATGTTCGACGGCAGCGCAGCGAGCAGCGGCGATTGCCACCGGTATCCGTCGATCTCCCAATTGCCCTCGCGCAGCAGCGCGCGACCGCGCTCGTCACGCGGAAGCGGCTCCGAGATCAGTGCGCGGCTCGGTTCGAGCTTCACCTCGTAACCGAAGCTCTGGAGATTGAGCGGCTTGATGGACATGCGCTGCGGCGGCGTCTGGAGCATCTGGATCAGCCGCTGTTCATCGGGCCACGCCTTCATGTCTGCGACCGACAGATTCGCCGCGCGCGGCAACATCGGTCCGCGCGCATAGAGGTGCAGGCCATCCGGCGCAAAGGTGACCGGCTGCATTGCGGCCGGCGCACTGCGCGAGAAGTCCTCGAATGCGCCGCCCGCGCGCTGCCAGGTCAGCGAACACGAACCCACCGGCGGGCACTCTGCCTTCTCGAACTGCCAGCCCATGCGGTTCGTGTCGATGTAATCGAGCAGCGTGAGCGTGTCGGGCGCCAGTTGCGACGCGAGCGGCCTGTGGCCCGCGAACACCTTGCCCATCGCCTGCTCATAACGCTGGTCCCAGCTCGGCGCGGTATTCACCACCGGCGGCGGGTTGAGCGCGCCCCACATCTGCTTTCCGGCAAAGCCCGCGATCGCCAGTGCGAGCAGCAGCACAACGGACGTCGGAATGCCGCCCGGCACGCGCTTGATGCGCCCCGCTTTCTTCTGCTGCAGCAGCTCCGCGGGGCTGAATCGTTCATCGCCCGGTGCGAGCGCGTCGCCCGAAACCAGCACGGTCAATCCCAAGTCCAGCTTTGCACTCTGGAGCGCGATCTCTTCACGGCGTTTCGCTGCGGCGGAGAGCGCGATTACTTCATCACGGCGCACCGCGCCACGCACGACGTGCACAAGATGCACCTGGGCGCCGTCCTGCATGAGCACCAGTACAGCGGGCTTCGCGCGCACGCGCTCGAGCATCGCCACCCGCGCGGCGCCTGAATAAAGCTTTGCGCCACGCAGTTCGCCCTTCTCGCCGGGCGCGGAAACACCGGGCGCGCAGAAGCCGCCGATCAGCTCGGTACCGACCTTCATCTCGACGTAGTGCGTCGCGGAGAAGTCGCCCGCGTAGCGCGTGCGGCTCTCCTTCGCGCCCTTCTCGGGATAGGCGCTCCAGTCCAGCCCGAACGCCAGGCGCGCGCGCTTGTCTCCGGGCAGCGGTTCAGTGATATGCATGCCTGTCGCGCTCACATCGAAGGCACAACGCTGGCCGTGAGCATCACGATCTGGAACGTGCGCGACTTGTTCCACGTCCCGGTGATGCCAGCGAGGCCGCCGTTGGTCGTGCTGTCCGCCGTGTCCGTCACCGCGCCATAGAGCACGACGGTCTGTCCATCGGACAGCGAAATGGTCTGGTCATCCTTGTTGCCGATGACGTGCGCAAGCTGGATCGACTGTGCCGTCTGACCCGAGCCGGTGCCCGCGGTCGTGAATGGACCGTTCTGCTTGGACGAGTCGCGCCAGTACGCGAGCACGATCTGGTTGTGGTCGTTCACGGCGGGCAGGATGTGCAGGAAGTCGCCCGTCGTGAGCGTGCCTGGCGTGAGGCCGACAACACCGCTCGACGTGCCCGTGAGGCTCCCCGACGAAGGCGACGTCGTGCGCAGATAATCGTCCGACTGGAAATTCGCCACCGACACGGGCAGGCCGTTGAGCGTCATCTTCGTGATGGTGTTGTCGGAGACCGTGCGGCCGTACTGGTTCAGGCCGTTGATCACCGCGTTCGTGCCGGAGAACGGCGCGTTCGACTGCAGCACCGAGAAACCGACCGTGCCACCACCAGAAGAAAGCGAAGTCGGCGAGGCGAAACTCACCGCCCACTTCGCAAGTCCTCCCTGGATGCTGTTGAACACCACGTCCGCGTTCAGCCCGGACTGCGTGCCGCGATTGAGCGCGATCTGGATCGTGCGCACGCGCAGCGCAACCTGACGCGTCGAGATGGCGTTTTCATTCTTGAGCAGCGCGCCCATGCGGTCGGCCGCTTCCTTCGTGTCGTACACCATGACGAGGCGGCTCTGCGGGTTGACCGTGATCTTGCCCATCGGCGAGCGCAGATCATTGAGCTCGGCGGTGATGTTCGCGATCTGGTCGAACTCGCCCTTGCGGCCCGTCGACGTGACAGCTGTGAAGGAGCCCGTATCGTTCGTCGAGCCCCCGGTCGAACCGGTCGACTGGTTGCCCGTCGACGTGTCAGTGCCCTTCGACATCTTCGACTCGATCGACACCTTGCCCGGAATCGCGGCGATCTGGAACATGCGCGTGACGAAGCGGCTGACGTTGATTGTCGAGCCGTCGAACGACCAGTCGAGACCGAGGTTTTCCGTCACGTCGTGCAGGTACTGGCCAACACCGCAACCCTCGCAAGGCTGCTCGTACAGGGGTTCTTCGGTGGTTTTCAGGCCCATGCCCACCATCGCCTGGGTCGTCTTGCCGTCGTTGCTCGGACGCGGGATCAGCGAATCGCGCGGGATGTACACGTCGGGGCTCACGTGCACCGGATAGCCCGTCGCGTTCGATACGAGGGTCGCGATAGTCTTGACGCCCAGTCGCGGCGGAAACGTGACCTTCTTGTCGCGGAAAATCGCGGGCAGCGTCGCCTCATAGGCAACCGGCACGGGGCGATCGCCAAGGAACGCGCGTGGCACAAGCTCAACGAGCGGAATGCCTTGCCCGAAGCCGCCGTAGGCGGAAGACGCCGTGAGATTCGCCTGGTTGTAGGCATCGTTCACGTCGCCCTGCGTGACAGCGCAACCGGCGAGCGCCGCCACGAGCGTTGAAACCATGGTGGCGGCAATGAGAGAGCGGTGACGGAGTTGGCGCATCGGTTCAGTCCTTGCAGTTCGCCGCACGCGCGATCACGCGGATGACGTTGTTGGTGTGCTCGCAGACGCGCGCGGGCGTGCGCATATGGTTGGTGGCTTCCATCACCTGCGTGAGCACGGAACGGAAGTCGCCGGTGAAGGTCGCGTTGAACTCAACCGGCAGATCGTCGTCGATCTTCCAGGCGAGCTGCCAGCCGAGCGTCTGCAGCCAGGCGTCGAGCGCGTTGCGCAGGTTCATGGACATCGGCGTGATAGAAAACGTTATCGTTCCCGCTGGCTCGCCCGTGGCCGTGCCAGGCAGTACGACCGGCTTCACGTCAATGGACGCGGCACCCAGGGGCGATGCCGCAAGCTGTCCGGACGTCACAGCAGTGGAAGCCGTCGGCGTCGCGGGGACGGCAGTTGCGGCAGGGGTGCCAGATGCCGGGTCCGTGTTCGCAGCGGGCGATGAAGCCGCGAGCGACGCCGGGCTGAGCACCTGCCAGCCATCGCCAGCCGGCGCGTGCACCTTTGACTGGTCGGCTTCGACAGCGGCGGCAGCGTTGGCGCAATAGAGAGCCAGCAGGGACGACGCGAGGATGGAAATTTTTCTCATTGCTCAGTGCCCCTGCAGGCGGCGATAGATCGAGTTGGCGTAGACGAGCTGGTGTGCACTCGTCGGCGAGTTGTAGGCCCCCACGGCTTTCCACGTCGGGCCGAATTGCCGGATGTTCGACGCGAGAATCCACGTGCCGACATAGGCGTTCACGCACGCGTTGAAGAGATGCTCGCGCCGGATGCCGTAACGCGCGAGCTTCGGCAGCCACGACGAATTGATCTGCATGAGGCCGATGTCTTCGGTGCCGTTGCGGTTCACGTTGACGGCGTCCGCGCGCATGCCCGACTCCTGTTTTGCGATGGCGCGCACGAGCTGCACATTGATGTGGCGGAACGCCGCCGCGTCGTCGAGACAGTCGGCGTGTGCAACGAAGGGCGTGACGCTGGCCAGAGCGGCGGCGGCGACGATGAAGAGCGGGCGCGTCACGACGACGCCCCCGCACGCTCGAAATACTTGACGTCATGGCGACGCAGCACGCTGATCGTCTGGCCATCGGCGGTCACGATGAACTGCTCGGACGTGCCGTTGAACTTGTAGTACCGGCCCTTCTGCTCGCCCGAACCGAGGTGATGTACATCGGCAACCGTCACGTTGATCACGCTCGGCGAGAACTTGAAATACGTCTGACCGCCCTCGTCGAACACTGATTCGAGATGCGCGGCGTTGCCCGCCGGAAAGTCGTAGACCGTGCCCGCGTTGCGCGCGACTTCGACGTGGTTCATCGCGTCGGCAACGACGAAGCGATCTGCCCGGTCGATCGTCATCACCCCCGCGTCCGCGTCCCACTTCGGATGCAGCGATTTGCCGTCGGCCGTGGTGAATTTCAGGTCCTTCGGCTTCGACGCGAAGCGGATCTGCGTGTGCTCGTCGTCGCCGTCACGGATGGCGTTAGCACCGAAATACTTCGCAAGCAGGGACTCGGGCGCGGAAACGTCAGGCGTTCTTGTCGCAACGGTCGCGACCGGCTGCGACGACGAGGCCACCGCGTAATTCAGCGCACCGGACTTCTCGACTTCGCTGCGCAGACGCACGTGACGCGTGCCGAAGTCGACATCGGCGTAGAGTCCGCTCGCATTCATCAGGCGGTCCAATGCGTGCAGCCAGTTCTCGCCCGCCTGCGTTTCGAAGCGCGTCGCGGCCGTCAGATCCACGTCCTTTTGCGCCGCGCCACTCCAGCCCTGTGGCACCAGCGCCTTGACCATCGAGGCGACCGGCATGTTCGCGTTCAGACTGCGCACAGGATCGAGCGCGCCGTGCTCGCCGATGAGCGCGAGACGACCACTGAAGCCCGCGAACGCCACCGGCTGATCGTCGCCCGCACCGGGCACGACACCGTGGCCGCCGATGAAGCTGTTCGCGCGGTTCCACGTTGCGGTCGCGGTGTGGCCTGCCACGCTGTACTGGATCGACGCGGGCGTGCCGTCGACCACGATATAGGGGCCTTCGGGATGGCTGCCTGCGACGGTGATGGCCTGCCCCGCGCGCGGCTGGATGTAGGTCTTCGATCCGTCGTTGAAGATCAGTGCGGGCCGCTCGGCGATGCCACCCGCGACCTCGTAGTCGAAATCGAACGGGTCGGTGTTGGCGGCATTCGCGAAAGGCGCAGCGACCGGCGCAGCCAGGAGCGCGCCGAGGATCGCGATACGGATAACGGTCTGCTTCATAAGCCGGCGTTGATCTGGTTGAGGTGACGCACGAAACGCGCGAGATAGGCACTGCCCGGGGCTGGGTTCGCGCTGTGGTAGTACGCGATCGCCTTCGCGACCGAGCGCGTGCTCTGGAAGTTCTCGTTGAGAATGGCCTCGGCCACGCGCACGTTCCTGGCGGGTGAGAGCGCGTCCCACGGTGACGCAAAGCGCTGGTGGTGATACCGCCAGTTGATCTGCATGATTCCGACGTCGAAGTCGGAGCGGCCTGCCGCGATCAGCGCGCGCATCGCCTCGTACGCGTCTTCGCGCGAACGAAAGAAGAAGCCCCGACCCGCAACGTTCAGCGTCCACGGCCACGCACGACCGTTGTAGGCCGACTCGTTCAGCGCAATGCCCGCGAGCACTTTCGGATCGACACTGGTATGCAGCAGCTCGAACGGCGTGACCACGCTCGCGCATGCCCAGCCGCCTCGGCCTTCGGTCATCGCCGCCTGCGCGTCGTCGTCGAGTTCGCGCGGTTGCAACCAGCCGCTGCGCACCATCAGGCCCGCGAGGGACACGTCGTGGGCGTCCACTGACACGGTCATGCCCGCATCGGTGGAACTGTTCACCGGTTGCCCGAGCAGCGGTGCCGCCCAGGTTTCAAACGGCGCAAGGCCGCAATACAGGACCGGCTTGCCGTCGAGCGTCGCCACCTCGCGCGCCCCGCCCGAACCGAGAACGAGCGAGACCGGGCTGATCACCTGTGTGATCGACGCCGCGTGCACAGAAGCGGCGCACGCGAGGACGGCTGCCCCGGACGTCAGCGCGAGGCACAGGGATGCGAGCGCGCGCCTAACCACGGTACGGCTCCAGGTGAATGTCGCGGTTCACCTTGATCATGAAGCGGTCGCCCGGCTTGAGCGTGATCGTCGGCGGGATGTTCTGGTAGCGGCTCAGGATCGACTGCGCGGTTTGCGCGGCCACCTGCCCGGCCGTATTGCCGACCTGCGTGACGCCATACGGGCCACTCGTTGTCGAGCTCGTGTCGCTGCCGTCGAAACGGTTGAGCAGGATGGCGGTGATAAACGACGCGCTGTAGATCTTCCAGAAGTGGTTGTTGACGTCACCCGAGAAGCCCGCGTAGCCGTTCTGGTCCGCGCCCTGCGCGCCGTAGAGCGGCACCTGCTTGCCGTTGGGCAGACGCATCTCGGTGGCGGCAACGAGGATGCTCTCCTGCCCGACCTTGATGTCGCTCTGGTACGGCGCGGTGATCATCGTGCCCTTCGGGATCATGAGACAGGTGCCCGTGAGGCTGTCATAGATATCCCGCTCGACCATCAGCGACGCCGTGCCCGGCCGGTCGGAGTTTTCGCCTTCCGTCACGAGCACGCCGATGTGATGCGGCGGCGAGAGCGTGCACGCGCCCGACTGGCCGACGAAGCCCGCGCTCAGAAAGCCTTCGCCCGACGCTGACTGCGTTTTCGCATCCTTGAGGAACTGCAGATCGCGCTGGGCGGACGAGGTCGTCGAAGCCGTGTTGCCCTGCCCCATGGCCGCGCTAAGCGCCTTGGCCTGCGCTTCAGCCGCGCTCGTCGCCGATTGCTGGGCTGCGGCCGCCTGCATCGCCATCTGAGCGGGCGTCATCACGCCCTGCACCCCAGCCTGACTGGTCGCCTGCGCATTCTGCTGTTCGTTGACTTTCTTGCCCGGCGTGAAGATGGGCGAGGCGTAGATGGCGTCGACGTTCGCCGGCGTGCCGAGATTGGGCGACGTCGTTTCCTTCGCAAACTGATCCACCGAAAGTGCGGGCTTCGAGGCCTGCGCGGGCGTGGATGCGCCGGCAGTAGCACGCGCCCTGCGTTCGGCTTCGCGCGCAGCGGCCTGCTGGTCCTGGATGATCTTGTCGATGTCTTCGCCGCTATGCGTGTGATCGACCGACGCAGCCATCTTTGCGGCCTTCTCGGCCTTGGCGTCCGCATCGGCCTGGCTCGCTTCCTTCGACTGGTAGTAGAAGCCAAGGCCGCCGATGACCAGCGCGAAGAGCATGCCGACGGCGAGCAGCGCGCCGCGCGGCGACTTGCCCTTTGTGACGCGCTCCTGATCGGTCGGCTGGGGGTTCTGGTTCGACATGCTCAGAACCCGAAGATGCCGCGGCGGCCGCGCGTGATCGTGACGTCGTCGCTCCCGGCGCGCAGCACGATCTTGTTTGCGAGCTGCTGCACGACGATGTACTGCCCGCGGCGGATAAAGTTGGGCGCGATGTCATCGCCGTGATCCTTGACAATCGGCACGGCGAACGGCGCATCGGCGGGCAGACGCAGCCAGACGAACTTGCCGTCATCGAACACCGTCTCGGGCTTGAACGGCGCCGAGCCCGAAATCGTGTATTCGAAATTGAGCTTCTCGGGCGAGACGCCGAGCGGCCCCGAGTCGGTCGAGCTGCCGTGCTCTGCATCTGCACCGGTATCCACACCAGCGCCTGTTCCTGCTCCCATGCCCTGCCCGATCCCGGCCGCATCACGCGCACGCGCCTTCGCCAGCAGCGACTGTTGATAGTGAAAGCGCACGCTCTGGTAGAACAGGCCACCGACCGGTGACGAGACAAGCGTGAAGTCGTAGTCGCGCAGGTTCGTCGTGATGTGCATCGTATTCACGAGCGACGGGCGCATCGGCTTGATGTACAGGTGGTTCGCGTTATCGGAATCCCACGTCCACGACACCGTGTCGCCAAATGCCGGATCGGAAACCAGCTTCTCGCCCGGGGCGAACTCGATCGTCGTGAGCTTCGCGGGCGCAGCCATCACCCGGTAGATCTGGTCGCGGCTGTAGTTGAAAACCACGATGCGCGCGTCGTTGGGCATCGTCACCGGATCGACACCCGTGTTGTACGGATTCACCGGGCTCATCGGGTCGCCGATGATCGAGCCGACATCGAGCGGGCCGGAGAGCGTCTGCAAGGACTGCGTCTTGCGCGCGGCGTGCGCGGGGACAGAGATCGCGAGCGCGCAGGCGAGCGCGGCAAGCGGCACGAAGGAACGGGATGCCGGGTTCGTCATGCGGTCTTTTGAAGCGTCCAGAATGGGAAGAAAATCCCGAAGGGGTTGGTGCCGATCGCGTCGTCGGAGCTGGCCGGAACGATCTGGTAGCGCAGCGTCAGCGCGTAGCGCACCTCAACAGGTTTGTCCGACGGGAACTGGGTGGTCGTCGTTGTGAATTCGACAACGACGGTCGAGTCATCGAGGACGGACACGTTGATGACCTTCACCTCGCGAACGAGCTTGGGGTTGGCCGTGATGGTCTGGAATGGCGCGTCCAGCTTGACCCAGGCGGCAAACTGGTTCTTGCCGTTGTCGACCATCTGCGCCTTGACGGCGTTGATGTTGCGAGCAAGACGGGACGTCTCGATGGTCGGCGTGAGCACGGGCTCGATCGTGAACCAGTATTCGACTGACTCGGAAACGGACTTCCGCAGCGCCTGATCGTCGGGCTTGTAGGCGGCGAGCTGGCGAACGAGCGGGTGGCCGCCCGCATCTGCGGACACACCATAAGCCTTCACCACGGACGGCGGCGGCTGCCGTGTCCACACTGCCCCGCCGGCGATGGCCGCGAGTAAAAAGCAGAAGAGCTTCCAGTGGTTCGCTTCGACGCGCAGACGCGTGCCTTTATCGAAGATGATCTTTTCGGGATCTTCTTCGGAGTAGCCGCCCGGAGCTGTGGACAGGGCGATCTGCTTTTTGGAACGACGGAAGAGAGGCATGACGCGCGCGCAAGACGAGTTGGTTCGCGTCAATTGAATCAGTGCGGCACCCCACGCTCTGGGCAAAAGCCGAGCTATTTTGCACACCATTACGCCGCGCTGTGTTTCGCGAGCCGAGGTGACAAGCGCCTGCCGGTGTTTTCGCGGAATGGTGAGGTTTTCGTGCAGCTTTTGAGGCAAACGTAACGGTTGCTCGGTGTTACGTTGTGTCCCAACAATCCCACACCTATCGCGGCATACCTTCCTTCTAATAATCAACGGCTTGTGCGCGAAATGTCACTCCCAGGTGACAAGCGCCTGTCGGCTTTGATTCTTATCCGGAAAGAATCGACAGTCCGATCGTGCCCAAACATGGGCGATTGTTTCGCGGGCGATGGGAAATCACGCGTCGAGCGATCACAGGCAAGGACTTGACAAGCTTTCTCGCGAACTATCTTGAGAGAGCCCTTCGCTACCACTTTGACACCATGGAACAACTCTTCGTCGTCCCGCAATCACTGAACAAACGCACTGCGCGCTCCATGCACGCTCAAATGCAGGAACTAGATGTTTCCCGATATGAAGTCGGGCGTTTCTATCGTGGAGTTCTGCGACAACAGATCTGGCCATCGCAACGAGATATGGCGAATGCACTCGGCGTCTCGACGTCTAGCGTATCTCGTCTCATTGCACTGGCGCGCATTCCCGCGGAAGTGGTATCCGCGCTAGGAAGCCCAAACGAACTTTCGTTTCGTGTGGGTGAGCTTGTGCTTGGAGCGCTCAAAGTGTCCGGCGAACGCGCAGTGATCGAGAGAGCGATGGAAGCGAAGCGGTTGGGCTACCAAAAAGTTGAGGAGCGTATCGAGTACATTGTGTCTGATCGGGTACCCCAACAAAACGTCGGGGGAATTCGAGTTCGACTTGCGCGGGATAAGCAGAGCTTGCGAGTGGAAATACCTCAGCTCTTGCGCTTGATGCCGCATCTTTCAGCCCTTGAAGAGTGGCTATCCAGTTCGATTACTTTCTTTGAAGCGTCGGTACTCAGCAAAGTGGCCGTCGCAGCCCACGATGCACACGGGGCACGGCGGTCACCCCTCGATCGACCGGTCTCAACGGGGCAACAGAAATCGGGCACTGAGAGGGTTAGACTTTAGCGTTCGGCCTGCGGATCACAAAACAAGAGCCGACGTGCTGCCACAGCTAGCGCGCCCTACCCTTTGCTGCACGCGCTTTGTTATACACAAAGCCAGCAAAACCATCGCGGAGGTCCGGGTAGCGCTCAACCATCGTCTCGGAAAAATCTCCTGAGACGTCAATGCCCAGTCGACGCAATGTGAGCTTGCCTGCCGCACTAGCCTTGAACGTTCGACGCAAATCATCCCGCTGCTTTGACGTTGCTTCTTGGTAGATTTCCCAACCGCGGCGCACCTCATCGACGATGCGATTTTGCGCATGTACATCCTGAGCCGCGATTTGCAGAGCCACACGTGTTTCCACATGCTCTCTTGCATCGGCTTCACGTCGTTCCGCAAGTGCGAGCGTCTCCTGCTGCTCTACCATCAGGCGTTCAGCGTCCGACACAATCCAGCGCTCCTTCAGGGCCTTCATGAAAAAGCCCGCAGGGCTTTTCGATACCTTGCCGAGCTTTAGACTGAAGCGAGTGCGCTCAATGGCCTGCTCTAAGCGTTCGTCCGTGTACGTGTCGCGATCCGATGCAATCTGACCAAATTGAACGCTGGAGAGCCCGAACTCTTGCTTGAGCGTTTCGTACAGCACTTTCGCTTGCTCGTGCGTATGTAACAAGCGCTCCTCGACGGCTTTACGTTCGATGCGGAAACGGAGGCGGCCGATCTTTCGCGACCCCTGCTCATTGCGAGTTTCGAAGGACAGGTGGAGGTCGGAAACGGCATTGATCTGCTCGACAGCTGGTCCGAGCCAGTCGCGCTTGAAATATTTGAACTCCTTCGCCTTTGCACCGATCGCTCCCTGCCAAGACCGTAGTTCATCGAGAGTGAACCATTCGGTTACGCCCTCATCTGCATACGGCAGTAGGTGGTCGTACATCACTCGCGCATAGCTAAGCGTGAACAGTGAAGTGATGCGAAGACTCAACCAGTGCGATTTCCCGGGACCACGAATTATGCCGATGAGGTCGGGCGGAACTCGAAACTGGAAGCGGCCGCCGGCGTAGGAAATGCGACCGATCAACTGTACAGAGCCGAACGGCTTTGTACCGTCCGCCTCGGCTTCCGCTGTAGCCTGGATTAGAGCTCTCTGCGCTTCAGTGATGACCTGCTCGAGGTGAGCGTTGTTGCGGCTTGAGTACCGCATGAGCCACTTAAAGTAATCGAGTTCGACGTCATAGAGATCGTGAACGCCGGACTCCTGAGCCACCACAAAATAAGCAGCATCGATCAACCGCCGCGCGGCAACACCAAGATCCACGATCCGAATGAGGACGTTTTTTCGGGCAAAGCCGATATCTTTTCGGGCGGCTTCGACCGGTAGGTCTTCCCCTCGCGCATCGTCGAAAAGCGCCAACGCCAACTGCCTGGACGTGGCTACCTGCCCTCCTGCCGTCATTCGACTCCCCTCGCCATCGTGGCCGCATATTTGTGCCGTACGGTACCGACGGCAAGGTGCGCTGTCAACACAGATCACCTCACCTTATCCAGCATAGCCGCTCAAATCACCTCACCTTTTGCTGATCGGATCACAACTTACCTCACCATTGCCGCCCAAACACCTCACCTTACGGACCTAAATACCTCACTTTTGCGGGGTAAACGCCTCACTCTTGCGCTCAATCAACAGCACCTTGGACACAAAATTCCTCACCTTTCGGCGCTAACCCATTGTTTATATTGACAGACACTGCCGCTGTTTGTGGTTGGTAGGTTCTATGTTTACAAAAACAAACTAACCCCTGTTCTGCAATAACAGAAATGTGTGCGCTCCTTTCCGTGCCGTGGAACTGCCAACCAGCGGAGAAAACGAAGATGCGTCGTAAAAATCCGCGACCACAAGGTGAGGCGAATTGTGATCCATCGAGAAAGCTGCACAGGATCACGCGACTTTTGCAGCCCTAAGGTGAGGTGTTTTGTGTTGCTCTACCCGGCGACGCAACGTGGATTGAGGCGGTGCTTCGTAGCTCGGACGGCCGAAGGCCGTCCGTTGGACCGAAACCCTCCCGCTAAGCGGTTGAAATTCAAACCTTTTCGAAAAATCTGTCTCAGTGGGCCTCGAAAGGGTCGAATGTAATGGCAATTCTTCGGCACGACGAGTATTCTACGGTTCGACGGGCGAATGCTGCCAAACCGTAGAAATGGAAGGTGGGCGTTCGGAAATCGCCTCACCTTTGATGAAAGGGAATTTCCAATATGAATTTAAGCGAGCTTCCAAGTATCGATCGACGGGTGAAACTCACGGATTTCAGTGAGTTTGCTGATCGTTTGAAAGTGATGACGGACGAGCTTCGCGATCAAATCTTGGCACCGCGTCCGCGGAAGAATGCTCCGGTCTTCACGATCGGAGAACTGTCGGAGCTTTGTGGCCTTGATCGACAGAAGATCAATTACCTTGCGACCAAGGACGGCAGTGACCTGCCCGCCGGCGAAACGCACGGAACTGGTCGAGCACGGATCTTTTCATTGAAAGACGCCCGGGAATGGGTGCAAAAGATCTCGACGATTTATCAGACGCCGCTTGTCACCGGGACTCGGGAACAACGCGGCCGTGTGCTGACAACGGCAAATTTCAAGGGAGGATCGTGCAAGACTACGACCTCGATGTGCCTTGGTCAAGGTCTCAGCCTGCGCGGCCGCAAGGTGCTCATGATTGATTTGGATCCGCAAGCGTCGCTGTCGGAACTCTGTGGGCTATACGCGGAGAAAGATATTAATTGGGACGACACCGTTCTCCCCTACATCTACGATCCGAACATCGAAGGTGGCCTCGGGTCGAAAGTCCAGAGCACCTATTGGGACGGACTGGACATTATCCCCGCGCATAACTATCTGCATGATGCGGAATTTCACCTGCCCGCTGAGCAGAAGACGAATCCAGGATTCAAGTTCTGGTCGATTTTGCGTAACGGCATCGAGCCGCTCCGTACGCAGTACGACTACATCATTATCGACACGGCGCCATCGCTGTCCTATATGACGTTGAATGGACTGATGGCGGCCGATTCAATGGTGATGCCTTTGGTCCCAGAGAGTCTCGACTTTATTTCTTCGTCGTCGTTTTGGTCGTTGTTCGCCGAGGTTGCGAATGGCTTTGCCGAGCACGACGTCGATAAGACCTACGACTTCGTTTCCGTGCTCCTCTCGAAGGTTGACTATGGAACGACGTCGTCGGCGCCGGTCGTTCGCTCGTGGACGCAACGCGCCTACGGCGATTGGCTCCACGCGATTGAGATCCCAGCCAGTTCGGTCATGAGCAATGGTGCGCTCGCATTCTCCACCGTTTTCGATTTGTCACGTGCCGACACTGTGGCGAAGACGTTGGCTCGGGTAAAGCAGCCACTAATGGACTACTGCAAGTGGATTGACGATCAATATGTTGCACAGTGGAGGGCCGGCCAATGAGCAGCCTGCGTGACCGCATGATGGCCAAAACGGCCGACGTTCGAGCAACGAAAGATATCAAGCTCGCTGAACAATCAGAGAAGAATAAGACGCCTCTTACTGCGCCTGGAATGGCAGGAGCGTTAGCGCAAGCACAGCAGCGGATCTCTGAGTTGGAGAAGGCAGGCTTGCCATCAGAGGTGAGAGTCGCCGATATCGTTCCGAATCCGTGGCAGCCACGTCAGGTGTTTTCCGAAAGCAAGCTGACTCAACTCGCTGAGTCGATTCGAGAGTCGGGCCTCGTTCAACCCATTGTTGTCCGACGGAAGGACGCGGGCTACCAACTTGTGGCGGGCGAACGACGTTGGCGCGCGCACAAGATGATCGAGAGGGAGATCATCAAGGTCTTTGTGGTCGACCTTTCAGACGAAGAGATGGCGTTGCTTGCGCTCGTCGAAAACGTCGCGCGGGAAGATTTGTCGGACTACGAGATTTCACGTTCGATTCGTCGAACGGAGAAGGAGTTTCCGAGTCGCAAGCGGGTCGCTGAAGCTTTGGGGATTTCGCGCTCGGAGCTGTATAGATTTCTCTCGTTTGCAGAGTTACCGGACTTTGTCATTCGAGACTTGGACGTGCAACCACGCTTGCTCGGCGCCCACGCCGCCCAGAACCTGGTTTCAGTGCTGCGCGATCAAGACGAGAAGGCATTCGAACTTGCCAAGCAAGCTTGGACGAGGGTCGTCGCTGGCGATCTCGATCAAACAAAACTCGCGAAGGCCATCAAGCAGGCAATCGAGGACGATGGGAAGACGGACCATAACGTTAGTGATCGAAAGATCGAGAAGATCTTCGCGGGCGGAAACCAGGCCGGATCTATCACCCGCGATTCTGTGGGCCTCACTGTGAAAATTAGAGCGGGACTGCTCACCGATGAAAAGGAAAGGCAAGTCCGCGAGCTAATCGCCCAACTATTCACTGGGACGGCGTAAGTTTTTTGTGCGGACCACGAAGCCCGATTTATCGGGCTTTTTTTACGTCTTTTGTGTGGCGGTTTATTGCGCTACAACGCGAGACGATCGTGACCCGCGGAATCCCGCGGGCAAGGTGATGCAGATCTAAGTTGTCCCGGTGGAGCGACTCGGTTGCCGCAGGGATGCTTTTGCGTTGTTGTTGGCGCTGCTTCGTGGATCTGGAGTGTCCCCAATGGAGACACGACGTGAAACGCATGTGACGGGTATTTCAACAATGCCGGCGGAGTGCCAAGGTGTCTCCATTGGAGACACTGGCGATGAGTTTCGGGCACGGAGACCGACGTGAGCTGGCTGAGCCGAAGCTGCTCCGGTGAAGAGTTAGAGCAATCGCTAGCTTACGCGACGCCGTCGGTGGTGCGGGGCTCAGAGGCGCGAACATTGCGGAGACGCGGTGTGCGATATTGGAGATGAATACTCGTTACCAGGCTTCGTGTCCGTGTGTCTCCAGTGGAGACACACGCGTCCAGCGGGCTGTTCCGAATTATGCCGAGAACTAGGCGGCCTTTGATCCCCGTTATAAGGCAGGTGTGGAAGCTGTAGCGGTGCCCGTGTTTGTGTCGGATCATCTTAGTGGGCACTGTCGGGCGCAACTCGGCTCGTCAGGCCGAGACGGGAGCAACTCCTTTCGATAGTGTCTCCATTGGAGACACCAGTTCGCGTTTCCTGGAAACAGTCAGTTACCGAAGTTAGAACAAAGTGCGCATATTGTCCGCGCGGGCGCGTGGACATATATTGCCGGCTTTTTCCGTTCTCTATGGCCGCACTGGCGTGGCGCTGAATGCGACTGATACAGGCTCGTGGCAGCGAGTGTCTCCATTGGAGACACGCCTGTTGGCGTGGGTGGAGGTCCTCATCGAAAGTGACCTAAGTTGAGCCAATGCCCATATGCGCAGCGACGCGCTGCCAGCGCCGAGCGCGTTGATCTGACCTGAATGGTCAGAAGCAATAACAGCGTTCACGCGGATGAAGGTGTCTCCAATGGAGACACTTCGTACTGCGCCGAATCATCCGTACTGTCTTGCCGCAACGATTGGCTCGCGTTGAGTCTGTATCGCCGGGTGCGATGAGTATTAAAGCGCAAAGTCGGACATTTGCCCGGAGATTGCGGAGTGTTAGCCTTGAGACTCCGGTTTAATCCCGGACTTTGTTCGCGAACTCCGGGATTAAACCGGGGTTCCAAGTGGTGAGCGTAGGGCTATCACGAGGCGATTGCACACCGCATTCAGCTAAGACCTTTGTGCGACCACTGTATTGTCCGCCCAATTTTTCCCCTGCATTAGTCAGCTGAGGCGAATGTGTGTCAGCGATCTAGCCCGTTACATGGCAAGCGAGATTACGGAACGCGGCGACGGGATCGAAGCTGGATAGCTTTGGCGAATCTCATAGTCTGGCGATCTTTGGAGGTTCCGAAGATAAGGGGGAGAGCGTGGAAATACGTGCACATAAGCAGATGCACGAACGCCTGCGTGACCATGCGCCAAGAGAGTAGCGCCTGCTCTATTGGCGGGGAGTTGGACTGGATTCTTCACCAGAGCGAGAGCAGCTACCGGCTCGCCTGTCGCGCACGCGCCTCGACTTCGTCGATGCTTGCCTTCGCCCAACGCAGCCACGTTACAAGCTTCCACACTGCAGTGCGGACGCGCAGGCCCACTTCATTATCGAATTTCAAACGCTGTACTGCGCCACGAGGACTCCGGGGCGTGCGGTGAAGATCGCTCCAGCCTAGGGAAAATCTAATAAAGCTGGAGCAACTGGGCGATTTCGTTGAATGGTACCTCGTGTGTCTTGGCCCCTTTGTCGCGAGTAGCGCGCAGGTGCAGAATGGCCGGTGGCGCCTCGGATAGTTCGTGCGGGGCTTGATACCCCCTACGCGATCACGCGTGGCACTGCTGGCAGACGATCAGGTGCGGACGGATTTCGTGCTTTCCACCGACGTGTTTGCGTGGTTTCCGACCGGGCGGCGATCGCTTCGCGCTGCAGCAGATTGTCAGCGAAAAGTAATCCGGCCGAGGGTAATGCAGATCAGCGAAGTGGCGATACACAGCAACTCTCTGCCGAGGCGTTGGATAGGTGGACGCTGGTCGGCCGAGCCAATGTGTGCGGGACGAGTGTACGGATCACGCACGGCGTCGGGGTTTGGCGGAGCGCGATCTAGTTACAGAAATTGTCGAGTGCTTCTGCATAGGTTGGTATGTTTGCCTGTCACGTGCAGCAGAAAAATCGGTTCGGCGTCAGTGAGCGACCACAACGGTGTCCGAGCGGCCGGCAGGCGGACCGGAGCGGACTATCGAGCCCGATCGACGCCGTGCAGAGCAACTGCACCGCCGCGGGATGCTCTGCCTAGGTACCTGAATCATTCACGGTCTGCAGATTTGCGTTGACGGGCCAGGCGTGCGACTAGAGGCAAGCGCGGCGCCCAGTGCGGCATAGGCCGGATGGGCGCCCTCGTCGGCAAACGTCCAGTTTCCGCTACTGTTCAGCAAGACGGCGCAGCGGATCGCATCTGCCAGTGTATTCCCGCTGAGCACCTTGCGGACCTCGGCATTCACTAGTGCGCGGCACTCGTGCGGTTTCCGCATCGTCTAGGCATAAGGTTCGGGCGTGCGGCAACGACGCAGGTCGACAGCGGGGCGCAGGTCTACAGCCAACTACGCCTGCGAACGACTGCGCGACCGCCACGCTGGTATGGAAGCAGGGCAGTCCGACGTATTCTCCGTATGGCGTACGCGTTTCATCCTCGGCCCTCGCGTCTGGAGAGCCGCGCCTCGGGGGCAGTCGAGCCGCCGTCGCCTGTCTACCGGGACCGTCGCTGCCTTATCGCGGCGAAGGCCGTCGAAGTGAGGGGGAGCAACGGATCGCTGGCGCGCCGCCAGTCAGATACCAGTTGGATTCCGACTTCGATTCGCTTGCCCGCAATGTAGGGCAAGCGCAACTCTCATGGGCGCTGCAGAGAAGGAGGGGGCCTGTATGGCGCCGCAATTGGAATAGGTCCCAGACTGGGCTACATTATGGCGCTAAGGTTGCCTAGTTTTTGCCCGTACGGAGGCTGTCCGTGAAACAATGGGGGCGCATTGAATTCCGTTGTCTATATAATTGATTTTTAACGATAATCAAACGATTTGCGGGTGATGTTTCACGGAACTGGCTTGGCCCAAGGCGGGCAGGACTGTACGTGAGTGCATCGAGGTTCGATGTGGACCGGCTGCGAACCGTCGATGTAGCGATTGATACGTATTCTGTAATTCTCACCTTCCTGTTCCTGGAAGCCGGCAGATGCCGCGTACTGACGCGTTCACGGACCGCGTCGGTAGCCGGTCATGCATCCGAGGCGGACGTACGGATCAGTGCGGTGGACGCTAAAATCGGGAGGTCGCCGCGGCGGCGGCTTTTTGACGAAATCCATGTCCAACCTGAAAGCACTGCGCGCCGAACTCGGCCACGTCAACGAACTGCTGGCCGACGCGCGCTCGCACGAAGTCACCGCTGTGCTGGCCGGGGTTCCGGGATGAGGTTGAACTGCTGGGGATCACTGAGCCGGAAAGCCGCCGGGCGCTGGGATATGACCGGCCTGCGCCGGCGAAATACTACGATCCTGCGACGGGCAGGAAATGGTCGGGCCGGGGGCGGCGTCCGGCGTGGCTTGCGGGTAAGCGCCTCGAGGACTACGCGATCGACGCGCTTCGGTCCCAGCTCTGGTGGCACGGTGAAGAGTGAGCAACGCGGGGCAAGGTGAGGGAAATTGTGTGTCCGGCATTGTGAAGGGCCAGACGCCCCTTTGCAGTTTTCACAAAGCCAGCACGTATCCCTGGCATCCTCCACTCACGCATCCCCATACATATATATAGAGAGTCTCGCCCACGATGGCCGACCGTTTTGAACTCGTTGCCCTGGCGCTGCCGCCTGCTTGCGCACCAGAATCCCTGCCGGCCGGCATTTCGCAGTTCATCGCCGCGTGCTGGCCGGGGATGAGCCGCGCCCAGTTGCTGGACCGCGCACGACGCCTGGCGTTGCGGGCGTCCCTGCGCGTGATGAAGGAGGCGGGGAGTGGCAACGCGGAAGGAGTGCGGCAGTATGCGCTCGTGCTCGTGACATCAGACGGGTGGGCCGAGCTCGTGGCGCACGTGCGGCGGGCGGTGCGCCGACGCGGCGCGCGCCGTGCGAAGGTGTCGCTGCCGCCTCCCAGAGATGTACGGCAGGGCGGCCTTTTCTAGTCGCCCTCAGTGTGACTTTCTGAATCGTAGCTTCAGTGAGGGCCGGTTTAAGCGAGCGGGTACATTCCGCACCGTCTGGTGATCCCGGCGTAGGCACAACGCCTGGGCTTGAGCTGGCGTCGTCTGCAGGTCGCATTGGGTCAAGTCTGCAAGATTTCCACGAATGTCCCTCGGGCATCTGCACGCGCTACCGCGCTTGCGGGCGCGTCCGCATAGTGAATCTGAGAGTTGGACATTCTCTAACCGGTCTGGCGTTACTTCAGCGTCAGCCCGGGGCTGTGTTGCATGTTGGGAGCCAACTTGCACGCATCGCTCGATTCCATGAAGATGGGTGCTTAGGAATGCGAATCAATGTGATTGCGGATCTATGTGATGCGGTTCCTTGCCGGTCGCAGCCTTGCATTTCCCAAAGGCCTGAGATGCCGATAGCCCTGACGTTTCGGGACGTTTTCGGGGGAGCATGGCTCACCACGGCGACCCCGTGGTCCGTGCCGGGGAGTGTGCGAACGCGGTCCTGCGAATGTCATTGTTCGGTTGTTGGGCTGGCGTTGATATGAAATCGGCAGTGGCACCAGTCATCCCCTACTTTGGTTCATGGTCTGCGTGACGGGTCGTGCCGGGTTCTTGCGCCACACAGTTTGACAAGTCGAGACGCGCAACTATCAGTACTGCACCGTGACATCACCGCTCCTGCTCTTCCGTATGCTCGAGGCCGTGCTCTTGCACTTGTTGCGTTGTTCGGACATAGACGACACTCTCGCTGCGGTGTCCGGCGTGGATCAGCAAACCGCGAGTCGGACTTGCTGACTTGACTTTGCATCTGGCCCGATAGAATGAGGGGGCTGCAGTCAGGCAGGTCGCCCATGAGGAGACCTGGTGAGCCGCGCGTTCTACCCACCCTGCTGGGATTGCGGTGTGGTTGGTCCCAGCGATTGGACACGGCACTACTGATGGGCAGAGCTATTGCGAACGGCCTTGCGTGAACATCATCTTCCGGGGCCGCGGCAAAGCGGTCGGGAATCCAACGATTCGTAGGCCGGTTCAACTTCAGGCGGAAACGAGCCGAGTCTATAGCCCGGCAATTTTCCAGCGCAAACAATACGGCGCAAAACATGCAGGCCATCGTGTCTCTGGGTGCAGCCAGGGGGGGAGCTATCGGTGTGCGATTGACGCACGCGCCAGCGACGGCCAGTTCCAAACGTAGTGGCGCGCTGTCGCCAATGAGGTGCGTGAAGTCGCGTCGGCTGACAGCGAACGTAAGGCGGCGAGCGTGATTGCGTGGTGGCACGGCGACTGGACCTGCGTGTCCGGCACGCCACTGGCCGCGGCGCATCCGACGGGCGGCATGCTTTCTGGAAGGGAGAAAGGTTACCTGATGAGCAGATATTCAGCTGGCTTGGCAACTTCAGGTTATGTCATCGATGCAGCGGATACGCGAGATCGCACGATAAATTTCCTGAACGGGATCGGGATTGCCGCGCGTTATGAAAGTGGGGCGAACGGGTTTTCCGATGGATGCGGGATTGATAGGGGTACGCTCGCTGTCGATCCGGCATGTCGAAACTCAACGCCGCTCCATGAGGCGGGGCATCTCGCGATCACACCACGTTGCTTCCGGTCATGGATGGGCAGGAATCTTTTTGCGGGCCAGCGCGCAATGCTGGATGCGGTCTGTGACGCTAGGCATGATCCGGATGATCCACTCTATCGCGCGGTGATCCAGTGCTCGGACCCGGAGGCGCCGCGCTCGGGTTGCCCGGCGAAGAGATCGTCCGCAGTGACGAAAATGGTGGCGAAGGCGATCCGATCCGTCTGGCGTTAGAGATGCGCGCCTATATTGGTATGCATGGACTTGCTCACGCAGGCTTCTGCTCGATTCGGGATCGCGGTAGCGTGGCCGGCTGACCGCATCTGCACTTCTGGACGCAGGATGCAGGTAGTGTCGACGCGGCTGGCTCCCATGATGCCGGTCGTGGCGGAGGTGTAGCCGAACAGTCTTGATTGAGCCTGACGGGACGGCCGTACCGTCCCAACCGGAGAGCCTCGCGGCTAACTTCGTAGACAAGGATGAAGTGAACGTACCATGACGAAAGTGGATCTTGCGCAGGCGGACTACGTCGAGTTGCATCGCGAAATCGCGTTGGTGGTGGAGTCTGCCCGGTCGGCGGCGGCGCGCAGCGTCAATGCGCTGATGACGGCCACGTACTGGGAGATCGGCCGCCGGATTGTCGAATTTGAGCAGGGTGGTGAGGTGCGGGCGGGCTACGGAGAGGCGTTGATCAGGCGTCTGGGGACGGATCTGTCTGGCAGGTTCGGTAGAGGGTTCGGTGTGCGCAACCTCGCGCAGATGCGGGCGTTCTACCTTGCATGGCCCGCCGATCGAATTGTGCAGACGGTGTCTGCACAATCTACTGAATCCCGGATTTTGCAGACAGCGTCTGCAAAATCTCAAACACAGAAAACAACCGATACGGCCAAAGTCGGGGCACCGGAACTGACCGTCGTCGCCCAGGCCTTTTCACTTCCCTGGTCTGCCTATGTGCGGCTGCTTTCCGTCAAAACCGAGGCCGCGCGCGTCTTCTACGAAACCGAAGCGTTACGGGAGGGCTGGTCAGTACGTCAGCTTGACCGCCAGATCGGGAGCCAGCTATACGAACGTCTGGCACTCTCGCACAACAAGGCGGCGCTGCTCGGCAAAGCTGCGCAGGTTCAGCCCAGTGATCTGCTTACACCGGAGCAGGCCATACGTGATCCGTTTGTCCTCGAGTTTCTCGACATGAAGGACGAATATTCGGAGTCCGATCTTGAAGCTGCTCTCATCCAGCACCTCGCGGATTTCCTGCTTGAGCTGGGCGATGACTTTGCATTCCTTGGGCGCCAGCGCCGTCTAAGAATCGACGATACCTGGTTTCGGGTTGACCTCGTCTTTTTCCACCGGCGCCTGCGATGCCTCGTCATCATCGACCTGAAGGTGGGGCGCTTCAGCTATGCCGATGCAGGGCAGATGCATCTCTATCTGAACTATGCCCGTGAGCACTGGATGAAGCCTGGAGAAAACCCGCCTGTTGGCCTGATCCTGTGCGCAGAGAAGGGGGCCGCTGAAGCGCATTACGCGCTCGACAACCTGCCTAACAAGATTCTTGCGGCGGAATATCAGACAGTGCTGCCCGATGAGGAGACAATTGCGCAGGAACTCGAACGGACCCGAGCTGAACTCGAACGTAGGGGTAAATAGCGTGCTCCTACGTCTTTCGTAGGGCATTAAAAGCTGATTGACTTCGTAAATTGTCGTCACGCGCTACGAGGTAGGCTCCAGTGGAGGGGCCCAATTGAGCCACCAGATATAAAATGAGCGTGCGGTCTTTTGAATAGTGGGGGTTTGCGTACTCGTAAAGTACCTGGCTCTCTGGGTTCCAAAAAGATGAAAGAAGACGTGAGGCGAGTACTTCGTGAAGAACAGCCATTGAAAGGTAGGGACATCGCCTAGCGAATTGGCCGCTACCGCAGTGCTTCAACTCATTTCCGGAAAGAATCCGAGACGTTTTACACAAAATAAGGAACCCGAATAATCCTTGGCCGAGGAGCAAGAGCTAGTCGTCTTTCTACCCGTCAACTGGCTCACAGGTGAGCAGCTCGAGACTGCACTATGCGGCAGTGGTTCGCCGCTTGTGATGCCGGCCACATTGTTTTTCGATTTACCTCGAAGCTCCTAATTGATGCCCTTGCGTGCTATCAGCAATCAGGTCGTCGCCAGTGGCAAGATCTCCAGCATGTCGACGGCTATCATGCTGAGTTCGTTCAGACCACTGAACTGGCGATTGTCACTGATTCGAGTACAAAGGCGGTTCAAGCTTCTGTCGACTGACTGAGCGGCCGCTCAGAGGACATTGATTCTGGAATTGATAGTTTGTATCGCGCTTCAATGGAAGTTGTTCGCCTCGGACGATGACTGATGCGATCCTTATAGTGTTGCTATGAAAAGTGAACGCCGCCGAGCCTGTTGGGGAGCTCGACGCCGTTCTGGATCGGCGGAATACAGGAACACATTCAATAGTCGCAGGCGGACTTGAGTGCGGCCATGTTCTGAAAGCTGCAGCAACGACGCGCGCCAGTGGTATCACGGAGCAGCGTGACGGGGCATGTCTTATGCGGCTGCGTTCGCCAACGGCAGCTCAGTTGCCGGCACAGTATTCTCGATGGGCGCTGATGCTATCGCCTTGTCCTGCAGTTGAGCTCTCGCAGCGGTGGCTTTCTTCGCAGGCGCCTTGCGGGCAGTCGTCGCTTTCTTTGCCGGGACGGCCTTTTTGGTCACGGTCGCCTTCTTTGTTGCAGTCGCTTCTTTCTGAGTATTTGCCCCATTAACTGCTTCGGCCTTCTTTGCCGTGGCTGCTCGTTTTCCCGCAGTCCTGCTTACGGCGGCCGCTTTTTTGGCAGGAGCCACGTTTTTTACCGCATTTGCTTGTTTGGCAGGTGTGGCCTTCTTCGCTGTCGCGCTCTTCTTCGCGGTTGCCGTTTTCTTGGCGGCCGGGGCCTCGACAGCCTTGTTATCGGCTTTTGCAATCAAGAAGCGCGTGCGGTCCTTTGCATTTGCAATCCAGGACGGAGCGCGGCCGCGACCGCTCCAGGTCGCACCTGACTTCGGATCGCGATAAAGCGCCGGTTGCGGGCCGCGTTTGTAGTTTCCAGCACGCTTCGCTTCGGCTTTCACAGGTGCAGGGGCTTGGGACGCACCCTCAACCAGAAACTTACTCCGGTCTTTCGCGCTGGCGATCCATTGCGGGGCACGCCCATGTCCCGTCCACGTCGCGCCGCTCTTCGGATCGCGGTACTTCGCAACCGACGCTGTGCCGACAGCGCTTGCGGTTTTGCGACCGCGACGCTTGCCTACGTGAGCGTCGACGTCGGCAACGCTGATACCGTGCTTGTCCATCAAGTCGCGGATCTTGTTCAAGACGACTGTGGACTTGCTAACGACAATTGCTTCTGCCTGAGCCTGAAGCTTTGCAATCTTTGCCTGAATGGAATCGAGCGTTGCCATTGTTTTTTGTTTCCCTGAGGTTGGTTTGACGAACTATGCCACAACGCGCATTTGAATTGTTGAAGTACGGTGATTCGCCATGTGAAATGATCACTCTGTGGATTTCCGACTGTTTCAGTCCGATCCGTCACATGCCAATGTTTAGAAAAGCTATCGGTTCATGAGTAGCTTTTGACGGGTGGGTCTTTCACGCATTAGCAGTGACATCCGATGAATGAAAAGGTTGTTTAATTCTAACTATTTGTGAGCAGATTTCTCCACGACTGTGTTGGACACGAATCGTGAAGGTCAAAGTCTATGCGGTCCCGAGCGGATCTCAGTCCCTATGCGTTGTTCTCGTTGGGTGCAGCAAGCACGTCGCGGCTACGGCAAATCGTCGTTGGGTCTGGTGGAGGGGCCCAACACAACAAAGAACATCGACGAAGTCGCGGGATCGCTGCGACAGCGTCGCGCGCCGACTTGGCAAGGAGGCAGTCGCCAGCAAGAAATGCATCTAACAGTCTCTTGCCTCTACCTTACATCCGCGCCTCTCGGCGGAATCAGTGATCGAAGTTGATCTGATTTTGGTCCTATTAAGCAGATGTCATCATGCAAGATCGCTTGTGCCGGATGCCGTGTACAAATTGAGGACCGCGGCACGTCGTTAAAGGGTGTCGACTACCGATGGTAACGATGGCTTGCTTACGAGATTTGGTGCGGCTGTACGCCGCGTTTCATTCTTCTCACGCGATCGCAGGTGCAGGTACAGATAGAACGCGTCGACGTCGTGATGTGAACGGAGCATTGCGTCGTCTCTATCGCCGTCTGTATGATCAGCGCCGCGAGCAACAGCTGTCTGGAAATCGGGTGGCGAGCAAGTTCCGCGTCAGTCTCTATCGGATGTTGAGGCTCATCAGCAGGAAGGCTATGGCAAACCGGACTCGCGTTGCTTGATTGATGAGCTAGAAAAACCTGAATATGCGAAAGGTAGAACATGGATGATGAAACCGGAGAGGAGGTCGCTGCGATAGCCGGTAAGCTCCTACAGCAGGTCATCGAGCTCGGGCTCGCCTGGGACGAAGCCGTGGCCGCCTTCGGCCTGGCGGCTAAGGCGGCCGCGCTGGCTGCCGCGAATGCCGGTGCGGACCCCGGTGGAGACTGTGTTTCGATTGCGCGCCAACAATTGATGGCGGCGTTTGAGTTTGATGTGAGGGTCATCGTCGCGACGAACCTTCCGGATCGCGCCGAAGCGCAGGCGGACGACAATCCCCTGCTCGCGACAGCACTACGCCGGCACGGTAGCAAGTTGCACTGAGCTGGAGTTGCACAACGCGGTGAAGGTGAGTTGAACATCCCGCCAGGCATATGGTTACGAAGGTTGCCCCGCATCATGCCAATGCCGAAGGAGATTGCAGGACGGCGCGAGTCGGAAAAGTGCTGTGTGTCGATAAACGCGCCGAATGTGGCCATCGAGGCTAGCGGCGGCTCAAATGGGATTGGCACGACGGAGATGCCTCGCCCCGCTCATTCTGCGGCGCGCCAGTTGCGCTCTAACGGGATGGTGGCGTCTCGTTCGATACGTCGAAGTAGGTTGCGGATGAAGTAATTGCACGAGCCCGTGCGCGAAAGTAGCGAACTGGACACAGCCCCCCCCCGACTTTTGCAGACGATTCAAGCCCTCGGGAATTTCAACCGATAACCATATTGTCGGCGGTATGCTGTGACACGAAGGCACTGAAGGAGTCGCGCGGTGTGTTCTGAACCTTCGCAATCTACAGGCCACCGAAAAATCACAACGAGGCCGAAAGCGGGAGGTCAGGCATGAAAGTCTACACAGGTGCACTCGCGTTGCTCGGGTGGTTGGCGCAACGTGAAAGTGCGTCGGTTAGCGAAATCACAGCCTCAGGATTGATGGGTTCCCGCGAAGCATCGGACTTCATCCGGTACGCGCTACGCAATGGCGTCGTCGAGCGGGCAAATGGAGAGGCAGCTCGACGCGGCTCCGCTCGCTACCGATCAACAGGCGTTCCATTGCCCGAGCCACGCTCCAGGAACGTCGAGGCTTCTTTTGACGGCCTGTTGCACGCATGGGGAATCACCACGGAGCCTTTGCAGCTTCGCGTGCTGGATGCGCGGGTCCACCAGATCTCCGACGCGCCGCGGGAAATCTGAAAGCACCTGTCGCCAGGCTGTCGGTTCTGAGGCGAGTCGTGTCAACGATCTTCTCGTTTCTCGGTGTGGCGCATCTCGCACCGCTTGCACTCAGTATGGGACACTGTCTAGTGCTGCCGCTTCTAGCGCTCATCAGGCGCCTTGAATAACCGATGCCGGTTGCATTTCTGCCGTATCTCATCGTCGGGCGAGCGATGTCTTACAGCCGATTGTGTCGTCGCGATTCGAGAAATGGACACTGGTAACTGCGCTCTTCGGCGCGTATAAGCCAGCAGACTAGCTTCGTATTAACCTTTAGACTTTTGGATTCGCTCCAGATTCCCTCTAATTGTCCGCCGCCGGAAGTGTTACCAATTGCTCGACGCGCATCGACAATGAAGATTCCGTATTTGTGCTGTGCCATGCAGGTATGCTGTGTTCGGCATGATTTCCTCCTGAGTTCAGAAAGCCGAGCGCGTCGAAAGTGCCAAGAAACTGATCGTATTGTTTGACGCGCGTATTCTCCGCGATCACGCAGCCAAAGGTCATGATGTGAAGACGCTCAAGGCACTCATCAGGAAGGTCGGCGATTGCATTTCCGATGACCAGTGCACCTTTGCTATGACCGACCAATGTCGTGAAGTCGTTCGCTAGTCGCAGCAGGGCGTGGAGGACATCCGAGGAGCCACTTCCGCGGCGAAAGACCGGCACACCTGTGCCTGGCGCCACGGCGTGTCCTGGTGTAGTCGCGAGAAGTTGGCGTCCTATTGTTGCGGCATCCGGTGCAACGCGAGCGAGTATTTCCTGGACCGGCTGTTTGATCCAGTAGCTGTACATCTCGAATCCAAACCATCCGCCGAGCGCTTGCTGCACGACATCCGCGAGTCCGTATCCAGGCACGATCGCAGCAACGGGCTGTTGAAAAGCGGTGGAGACATTCCACGCAAGGGCAGCTGAGCCGAGTGCAGAGCTTCCGACGCCGCTGACCGAGACGGCCTCAACACGATGGACACCGCTCGCGAGTGCATCGACAAACGTCTGGAAATCGGTGAAGCGCAGGACGTGAGGTGTGTTGGCCGCGTTGACGATGAGA
This sequence comes from Paraburkholderia tropica, assembly GCF_900109265.1. Classification (GTDB taxonomy): domain Bacteria; phylum Pseudomonadota; class Gammaproteobacteria; order Burkholderiales; family Burkholderiaceae; genus Paraburkholderia; species Paraburkholderia tropica. Next base: position 11,672 of record NZ_FNZM01000023.1, on the reverse strand, counting down.
ATTGAGCCTTCGGGGTTCAGCATTGCGCTGAGATTTGCTTGTTCTTGCACAGGTTGGTCGGCCGCTGCATCGGTCCAGTCAAGCTCTACACCGTCGCGCGCAAGCGTGCGGCTAAACGCTTGTACGTCATAGAAAGCAAAATCGAGCGCAGCATTTGCAAATCGCAATGCAGTAAGGGCCGGCACCATTTGTGCCCGCTGAACTTCGAAGCTGGCAAGCGGGGGCATGAAGTAATCAGCAATGCTGAGCATAGAATCGAGACCTCACGAAAAGGGTGCGTCTGCAGATCGCCTGCAGGGAACCGTCCGAGGGGATGAGCACCGTGTGCTCGAGTCGATTTAAGGCGAAGAGTCGGCCCACTTCCAGATTTTGCACATCCGGCTGTGTGCAGTAAGCCACATACTCGCGCAGTTGGTACGGGCGACGTAAAGAATCGTTCGTGGAGTCGCAGGAGTGTGACGGCCATGCGCCTCGCCAGAGGGCATTGCTTCACGACGCGAAACCCAGGTTGGAAAATTCACGCAGGATCCGCTTTCAGTCGTTCTTGCAGCACACGGTTGGCAGTGAGCCCCGAGCCTCGCTCGGACCTCGGCGGATGAGCGCTACTCTTGTCGACGAAGGTCCATGCAGGTTACTGAGTTGCGGCTTGTGTGACGACGTCGTTCATTTGAACCGGCACTGCGATCGTCGCGAATGACCGTCGGACATCAAAGGGCGCATTGGCGACCCCGAATTGCTGTGTCAGGCGCCCGGTCGCGTGCGCAGTGTAGGTCGTGCCAGGACGCAACGGTGTGAAAGGCGTGCAAACAGCCGTATTCCGCCCTGTGTCTGCGCTTGTGAGCGGTGCGATCTGGCAGCTCACGGGCTTGCCGCGTCCGTCACGAAGCTCGAACTTCTCAAGCAGGATGTGTGCGTTGGTACCACCGGACACAGTCAGCGGATAGCCGAGGAGAGCGCCGCGATAGCGTGAATTTGGTCCCATCGGGTCGGGCTGCTCGATATTCTGCCATGAGAGCGGCGCGTCCTTCTGGCCATCATAGGGATAGACCACGAGTTCGGTATCGCCGATCGCGGGCTCGGGGTCCGCAAAGTCCACGACGGTGATTTGACTATCGCCCGACGCAACGGCTTCGCCGGCGCGTGCCCACTCATAGAGCATGGCACCCCGGTGATACGGCGAATCGAATATCTCCTCAATCGGAAGCGCCGGAACCCGCTGACCTCCGTAGACAGCGAACACCTCACTCGCCCCCGTCGTCTCAGTGTGCTGACGCACCCGCGTTGTGACGTCTGTACCCGAGAATCCAGGAAGTCCCGCGCTCTCGTCGTGGCTGCTTGCGCGATTGACCTCCAGGTAGTGCGCGTGTGCAGCCGCGGCTTCAGCCACGAGCGGGTCGGCAGCGATCGCGTTTAGACCGAGTTCCGCACGTCGCGCGTTCAGATAGCAGATCGCCGTGGGCACGGGATCAACGGACAGGATGGCGAGTGCAGCAGGACCCGGTGCCGTGTGAAGTGTAATGCGCGGGCCTGTATAGGGCGGCTCGGAGACTTGGGGCAGGGCCGGTTTGGTCGCGCATGCGTTGAGAAGGGTCAGGGCGGCAGCGAGCGGAATGGCCGCAAGTGTTCGGAAAAGCATCACGAAGATCTGTTCTTTGTTGGTATGTTTGATCTCCTTATCGGCAAAATTCGTTTGAGGTTTAGAGAGTGGGGAGCCGCGTACTCGATCGCGATGCCCAGGATAGTTGCCAATTCGTGGTTACCAGCTGCCGGCCTGAATGGGGAAAGTGGTGATAGCTTGACGCGTAGTTGACTATGCAACGGTAAGGAGCGACTTGAATGCACCGCGAGCTAGCGAAGAGAGCATGCCGATTATCGATTTGTCGGCCGTTTGAATCAGCGTGCAAACGTTTTACATTGCAGAAAAATCCAATTTCTAAAATCTTGATCGCTGACTGGAAAAACGATTGGGACTGTCCAGTGTGAGCGGCTTGTGTTCGTGGACAAATCAGGCCGGCAAGACTTCACACGCCGGTTCGTGTGAGAAATCATCCGTAGTCGGATTCGCACGCTGTCTTCCGTGTTTTCCTGATAAAGTTTGCGTCAATCAAAATGAATATACGAATTCGGGGAAAGAAGTGAAATCTATTCAATTCGCATAGAACGCTAGCGTTCGACCGTGTTGGATCACGCGTGCCTCCTTCATAAAGGCGAAATATTCGCCGTGATCGTTGTTCCGTACTCCGATAGCCGGTTCGCACGTACGCTGTCACTGTTATCGCGCTGCAATTGCGGGCAGGGCGTCATATCCGTTTAAACAATCACCCGGGTGCTGAAAAAATTCGTTCAGCCCTCAAGATTGCACGCGCCTTACCGATATAAGTAGGGTGACACTGTCACGATCGAATTGGAAGTTGTGATCGCAACCGTCCCGGAATTTTCGGGGTGCGACGGGGGACCACTGTGAAAAAGAGAACGTATATCGCATGAAACGACGCATATTGGTCGGCGTATCGACGACCGTGATTGCAGGTTGCGCGGTCAATCCGCAAACGGGGCAACCTGAGTTTTCTCCGGCCGTAAAGACAGAATTCAAGAGTGTTTTCGACAATCCAGACCCCTGTTCCAATAATGACCGCAACATCGCGGCAATCATTGGCGCGGGCGCAGGTGCCGTCGTTGGGCACTATCTTGGGAAGAATGTCGCGGCCACGGTGGCAGGAACCGGCATCGGCGCGCTGGTCGGCATGATGATTGGACACGCGATGGACGAGCGCCGTTGCAATCTCTATCACATTGCTCAGCAGTACCAGATGAAGCTCGCGAGCGCGCCAATCAAGGCCACCACCATTGACGCTGCAAATGGTCAGGGCGATGTAGTGGGGCTCGACGTGCAGATGGGCGGTGTCGATGATGAGTTCCTGCCCGGTACCGCCACGCTTACGCCACGCGCGAAAGAGTATCTGGGCAAGGTGGCTGACCAGTACAACCCGAAAACGTTCGCGACATCGCTGGACGCGCAAACGCGTAACGCCCAGAACGCACGACAGACCGCTGCCGCACAGTCCGCGAACCAGAACGCGGCGGCACAGCGCCAATTGCTGATCGTGGGTCATAGCGATGAACGCGACAACATGTCGGGTCCCGATCTCGCACGGCTTTCGGAAGCTCGAGCGAAAGCGGTTGCGGAAGTGTTTCGCCAGCATGGCGTGCCGGCCGCCAATATTGCATATCAAGGCGCGGGAGACTCGCTCCCGATCGCGCCGAACGGTACGGTCCAAGGCCGTAGCGACAACAACCGCGTCGAAGTCGTCGACGTGCCGAACCTCGATGCGTTGAAGGCGTATGCCAGCAACCGCTCCGCGAATCCCGCCAACTTCGCCGTCGCGCGTCAGGCTGACCCGGGAGCATCGGGTCAGGATGATTGGCGCACGAGCGACCTCGCACCTGCCGGCGCAAGCCTGACGACGCCCGCTTTGCTCGCGTCCAATACGCCGACGACGCCCGCTTTGCTCGCGTCCAATACGCCGACGACGCCGCAACCGGCGGCAGCGATTCACAAGGTCACGCGCAAGAAGGCGGTGCGCGCAGAAACAACGTCGGCGGACACCACATCTAATAGCGCCAAAGGCGACGTGCCGGGTGCCCCAGGCGCGCAGGCAGTTGCTTCCACAAGCGCACACCCAGCGAATCCGGTGGGGGCAGCCGGTGGTCTGGGCTTTGCAGGCAAGCCGCTCCCTGCGGCGGGTTATCAGGTCAATCTGGGGGCGTCCAGAGACAAGTCGTCGATGTTCAGTTTCATCACGGATGCGCATGCCGACACGCCGGTCATTATTGGTTCGTGTTTGCAGGACCGGCCGCACGCGAGCACGCTGATTCGCTCACTCGCGACCAACCAGCCCCTCAAGGTGGAGGATTCGATGCCGGGCCTGTATGGCCAGCCGTGGTTCGGCAGCCAGGGCGACGCTGCTGTCGCGTTGTTGCGCGTCTATGTGCCGAGTGACGCGGCGGCGCCCGTACCACCCGTCACCGCCGAGATATACCGCCGGGAGGGCAGCGGTTATGCCGCCGCACCCATCGCGCGATTCAGGGACGCACCGGTGAACGTTTACCGCGGCGCTGACGCGACGCTCTATCGCGTCTTCCTGCAAGGCTCGGCGCAATGCGTCGATCTGCGCGTGCCGACGAAGTCCGCTTCGGGCAGTGGTCTCGTCGTCTATCCGTGGAACGACGCGGAATACAAGGCAGTCGTCAATTTCTCATCGAAGGGATAAGCCATCGTGCAACATGCCATCATCTCAGCGCTGTCTTCGCTGCCGTTCCTCGTCTCCGTGACGGTGGCAACGATTCTGGCGGCCTTTTTCTTCTGGCTTCGTGCCGACAGCTTCCGTTTCACTGCGTTCGCCTATAAACGCTGGTGGGCATTCGGGAACGACCATCGCGCCGAATTCCAGCGTCTCACGAAAGAGAGCGGCGATTCGACGGTGAACGACGGGCTCGTCCAGGCCGAGCTTACGCTGTGCACGACCTTCAAGTCGGTCATCTCGGGATCGAGCAACACGGAAGTGACAGCGGGCCAGTTCGGCCGCGCGAAGAACTATCTGAAGATCACGCAGCAGACCGATATCCATCCGCCTTCGATGATGGCGCGCGTTGGCCTGTTCGTGCTGATTCTCGCTGAGTCCGTGGGTACGGGCTATGTGCTCGCGCCGTGGATGTCCACTGAAATCACACCGTCTCAGGCGAATCTCGCGGCGGGCGTACTGGCGCTCGCGGTCGCGATCGTGCTTGCGCTGCTCACGCACACGACGGGCGCGGAAATGGCGAAGTTCTCGCACTTTCGCAAGCGCCACGGTTCGGAAGGTCTCGAAGTGCGTATCGATCTCGGCGACGACCAGGATCAGGACGCCTACTACATCGACCCGAATACGAACACTGTGCGGCAGAATCCGCTGCCGCGCCGCTTTGCCAACCGGGTGGACGATCCAGGCGTCAAAGGCCCGATCCTGCTGGTCGTATCGGGCGCGATCATCATTGCAATCATGGTGGCGATCTACGTGATCCGCGTGAATGGCGTGGAAAGCGAAGCAACGCGCCAGATTGTCTCGATGGAGACGAACGGCGTTCAGGGCGGGGGCGACGTGAGTCCGTTCGATTCTGCGGGTACTTCGTCGGCATTGCCGCTGAGCGTCGCCCAGGCACAGCAGGCGAGCCGCAAGGACGTCGCCGAAAGCCTTGGTGGCAACTACAAGGTCCAGGGTATCGCGGCTTCTCTGATGCTCGCGCTGATCTATCTCGTCACGCAGTTCACGGCTTTTATTGTTGCATTCAAATCGACGTTTAGCGGGCAGGGCGAAGCGGCTTACGACTTCACGCGCAACCAGCCTTCGTTCGAAACGTTCCGCGCACGCTTTCTCCAGCCGAGGATCGCGCGTGCCGAAAGTTTCCTCACGCAGTTGCGGGAAGCTCGCAAGAAAAGCAACCACCGCATCGGTACGCTGACGTTTGAGTCGTTCCTCAAGCACGGCGAGCAACGCGAAGAGCAGGCGCGCGACAACGTGATCGACAGGGTCGCCGCCGACGTGGCCACGGGTAAGAGCGAAGGCGAGCGCGAATTGCGCTACGAGCTCGCATTGAAGAACCATAACTTCTCGTCGGGCGAGCAGGATCAGGTGATCAAGGCGTATCAAGCCGCCATCCTGCGTACCGATGGCATTCGTAGCAAGCCGGCAGCAACGCGCCCGCTCGCACAGACGCTGGACACAACGCTCATACGTGTGCAGGCCGATGAGCGGGCGGCGCTGCAGGAGGCGCAGGCGACAATCGAGGCAGCGCGCGCGCGCCCCACTTCGCCTGTGGAGGAGGCGGCGGACATCAACGCGCTTGCACAGGCGTTCGCGGCGTTGCCCGACAATCTCGCGAAGGGCGAGTTCCTCGAGAAACAGGCGTCTACGCTTTCCAGCGATGACTTTGCCCAGTTGAGCGATGAAATCAAGCGCCGAAAGCGGCTTGCGAAAACGACTGAGAAGTTCAGCGACCTGCTGGACGACTGAGCCTCCTGAATGATCGCCGTGGCACCTTTCCCGGGCGCCGCGGCAAACCGACTGACTGCACATGAAGATTTTCAAGACACTAGGCAAGGCCGTTGCGCTGGCCGCGCTCAACATTGCGACTGCGGCGCACGCAGGACTCGTCAACGATGTGCCGAGCTGCTACGGTGCGTTCCATCTCGCGGCCGCACCACAGCAGCCGGCGCGTGTGGTGTACGTTCTCATCGATCAAACCATGCTGCTCGATCAGTCTCTCCAGCAATCGGTGCTCGACAACGTGGATCGGCTGATCCAGCCGGGTGCGAAGTTCGTGATCGCTGAATTTTCCGCGTTTGCCCAGGCTCATTACCTCAAGGTGCTTCATACCGGTTACGTCGAACAACCGCTGCCCGATGATGCCTACAACACGCTGCCGATCACAAAGGCACCGCAGATCAAGGCCTGCTTCGGCCAGCAACTCGCGTTCGCGCGCAAGATGGCAGCCTCGACCACGCGGCAGGCAATGGCAGAATCGACTTCGACACTCAACGCTTCTGAAATCATGGCGGCGCTTGGCGAGCTGGGGCCGGCTGTGCGTAACGATGCGGCGTCGGACAAGGTGCTGTTCGTCGTGACTGACGGACTGGAGAACTCGCGCACCTCGTCCTTCTATGCGCATGGTGGTGTGCGCGATATCAGCCCGGGGGCTGAGCTCGCCAAGGCGCGGGCGAACGGTATGTTCGCCGATCTCGGTGGGGCGAAAATCTACGTGCTTGGAGGCGCGGTGATGCCTCCGTCGTCCAGCGGTACGCAAGCGGAGCGCGACGGCTATCGGGATTCGAAGACTGTCCATGATCTGCGTGCTTTCTGGCAGGGATATTTTGAGTCGTCGCACGCGCATTTGGTCGAGTTTGGCGCTCCCAGTCTTGTCACACCCGTCTCGTACTGAGGCATTACGAATGCAAGAACGAGAAGCGGCCTTGTATCGCTACTTCGACAAGAACGACCAACTGCTGTACGTCGGTATTTCGAAGAGCGCGCCTGCGCGTTTAGCGCAGCACATCGGTGTATCGCATTGGGCGTATCAAATAACGCGCGTCAACATAGAAAAACATCCAAATAGAGCTGCAGCACGCGCGGCTGAGCTGCAAGCAATCAAAAATGAAAACCCGCTGCACAACATCGAAGGTCGCCGCAACGGAATGTCCGCGTTTGATGCGAGGCGTGCTGACTCAACTCTCGAAGATTTGAAGCGCGATTGGGAAGACAGTCAAGACCTTTTTGATCGTCACTGTCGTCTTTACTTCAAGTGGTTTCGAGAACAGGGTATCGAGCCAGTGATGGAGGTTGAGATGACCGTGCGTCAAAAGAAGGCCTATGAAAAATGGGCGAAGCCACATCTTCGTGAGTACGCGTTACGGATCGCAAATGAACGATCGGCAAACCCAAACTGGAGAATAGAGCGCGAGAGAGCACGGCGGGAGGCGGAAAAAAAGAGAGACGATGAGTATGCGGAGCGCAAGCGGCTAAACCTTGAGCAGCAGGCAGCTCGACGGGCAGCTCGAGCTTTGTTGCTTCCTCCGACTGAGGAGCAGCTAAAAAAACGAAAAATTGCCCGGCAGGCAAACGCCTTTCAGAAAATCATAGACTCACTTCCAAAGGCGGATCTGGCCGAGTATATGGATCGCTTCATGGCTCAGCGTGGCGAAGCGCTCCCGACTTACATTACCAACTCAGGTCCTTACTTTGCCAGCAACGGTATCCAGCGAAAATTTACTCGCTTTTTACGCGCACTGCTTGCAAAGGAGTATGGATTTGTTGAGTTAGGGGAGTACTCCCAGGATGGACGAAAGGTACGAGCGGTATAGTGAGTCATTACGAGCGAATATTGATCAAATCTTTCTGAATATGAGCTCAACCCTAGGGGGCTCACTTTAGTATAGATCGCTCTGGACAACACCGCGCTGTTCACGCAGATGCTAGGTGTCGCATTGACCGGTTGAATCCGCTGAAGATTGAGTCGCTTACAATGGCTACGTGCCGGCTGAATCTAAATTGTAGCGAGCCGCACGAGACCCCATGACGTGTTGAGTCACGTCGAATTTCCTGGTTACCAATATCTCTCGCTGGCTCGTTCAGATCCAGCTTCAACGTCCTAAAGGTGCGCCTCCGTGATAAATGCAAAAAAGTGCTGGCACGGTTCAACGGTTGGCTGGATCAACGAGATCGACCCCAGTAAGGGCCGCACTTATGGTTTTCAGGTGGGGCTGAACGTTTTTGGTGAAACAAAAAGCCCCCAGGACTTCATCTGGCTCACGGAAGTGGAGCAACGGGCGCGAAACCAATCGCAAACATCACTGGACGAAGTTATGAAGAGTCAGAAGGCAGGCGAAGACCCGTTTAGAGAAAGGCCGATGAAAGCCGGTCGCTGGGTCTACGAAGTGGAAGCCAGTCAATATTCCGATCAGATCGATCTTGGGGCGGCGGTCCTGAGCGACCGCATGCTGGAGCGCTTAGTGAGTGGCGTTGAGGCGACCAAGCAGCTAGAACTCTATCGGGAGAACGACGGGTTTTTGGCGTGTAAGGTCAATGAGTGGGGTGCCTACAGTTTGCTGCCAGAAAAGTACGAGCATTGCCTGCCCGACTGATGTTATTTCAGCGTGATGCATCGTTGCCGTAATTTTCGGCCAGAGCCGAAATTCGAATCGGTAAGTTACACATGTGGTGACGTAGACTGAAAGGTATCCGATCAGCACAGGTGCCAGTCGTACTTTGGCAATGCGAGCATTAATTTTTGAGAGCTGGAAAAGAAGATTCGTCAACGTTGCTGAAAGAAAGCACCCAAATGGGTGCTTTCTTTGTTCAGAAAAATCTTACCAACCCACAAAACTGGCCAAGTGAACCTCTGGATAGGTACTCTTCAAATACGCAAGAATTTGGTGATAGCTAGCGACCAAATTTTCTAAAAGCGGTTTGACGTCTGCGATAGCCTGTCTACGCTCATCAAAATCCAATTCGCGATTCAGATAACTTCTATTGGAATCAGCGTTTACGAGGTGGCCCGGCATGTAGACGTTCTTGTCGCCGATGACGGCCTCTTGCTCATAGTCAATGAGCTTATCTAGGCTTTCGGAAAAACTCCGATAGTAGCTCTCGAGATTGGCATCACTAAAGGGGCGACATTGTGGGTTGTCGTTTGCGAAGTTTCCAAGCGTATCGGCCACATAGAACAGTTTATGATCGAATCGCTCCGGCAAACCATCCGTTAGGATGATCATCTGAGAAAATGGTAAATACAGCATCAAAGCCTTGAGTCCAGCTACGTCCATCACTCGACCTTGGCTTTGATGGGCAAAGACTTGCAGAACATACGCTTCGTGCTCTTGCTTGTACCTATGCAGCCTTTCTGGCGGAAAGGCGTCTTCGTTATTGTCGACTTCTGTGTGATGATTCGGGCAGAGGAGTATCAAATTGTCGTAGCCATTGATATCTCCTTCAATCGGGATATTGCCTCTTGCTCCACCTTTATTCTTCGCAATGATGTGGGCCATCTCCCCGATTTTGACATCCTGCTGAACGACTTCGATCTTGCACATACTGCAACGTCCGGCAGCCAAACCAAAAAGTTTGGAAATTGTTTTATCCGTTATGCTTGTCATGCGATTTCCTCAAGTTCCCCGTACAGTCGGACTGCCGTCGGCGTGAAAAGGGTGTGGCCGACCCGTCTCCCACCGAAATCAGTCAATCCGTGGTGCATATCTCGATGTTCGAAATATAGCGAATCTGATTGTCGCCGATTTTTACTATCTTTGGCGTCCGGCGGGGGTTCGTCACCGAAGCGATCGAGGTCGACCACATCACGCGGCTTGAGGACGGTGGCACCGATGACGCAGCCAACCTGCCAACCTGCAATCCCTTTGCCACGACTGCCACGCGCGCAAGACCGCCGCCGAGAACGGCGCTCGGCCTCGTGGGTGCGACGTGAACGGGATGCCGACCGATCCTGAGCATCCGTGGGCGCGTTGACCCGGCGCAGGGTGCGAGGGATGGGAGGGAGGAGCCCCCGGGGGGCGTTCGAAAAAAATTTTCTCGATTGAACGGTCACCCCGGCCCAACTTTTTTTCTCAAAACGCGGAAATCCGAAGCCGGGGTCGTCCGGCGCAATCGGGCGCGCGCGAGCCACGCCGCGCGCGTCCACGCGGCATCGCGGGAGGTTCCCTCCCATGTGGGCTGACGCAATCGAGCAGCGGCCGATCTCGACGCTTACCGCCTACGCGCGTAACGCGCGCACGCACAGCGAGGCGCAGATTGCCCAGTTGCAGGATTCGATGCGGGAGTGGGGGTTCACGGTTCCGGTTCATCACTTCGACATGTACATGATCATTGCAAATACGAAGACAACAACAATGACCGCTGCCCACACGATCTGTTCGCCCTCGCTGCGAGTGTTGATATGCGCCGCCAGGTGGCTCTTTCTGCGATAACGCCGCTTTGTCATTTTCTTGATTTTTTCGGTTTAGCCGCGACAGATGATTGTCGCGGCTTCAGTCTAGGAAAGGATGGTTGCTGGCGGAAGTTTAAAGCTCGAATGGATCGCGCGTTCTAATCCCGAGCCATGTATCGAGTGACTTCCGCAGAGTCTTCAGGGCGACCTCGTGTTCGGGGAAGTTGCTTGGGTCGATCGCATCGCAGCGCACCTTCGCAGCATCTATACCGATGAACTCGTCGATCGTCTCTCGATTAAAGGTATAACGAGGCGTGGAAACTCGATCACCCAGCGAATGGCTTGATCCGCGGCTCATTGTACGTGTTGCCATCTGGGCGAATCCTTCATCGGTGCGTATCGCTTCAGCGATCCACTCGCGTGGTTCCTCCATAGAGCCGGCATAGGAGCTCCACCGATAAAGTAGAGACGTGAGGTCGGGTTCGTTGATCAGAGAAATGCCGTCTGCAGCTCTGCGCCGAATCAGCCGGAGCCACTCTGCTTTCATTACTGTGATAGTTTCGATGTCGAGCGTTGGCTCGAAGGCTCGATCTCGTCCTTCACCCTGATCGTCAGGATCACTCAGGTGAATGATCATGCCGGCAGCTGACAAGGCTTGGGATTCGCGAAATGCTTCGAGTGCAAGATCACCTCGAGCATCTTGCGGGATGCGCTTCAAGAACCAGCTCGTTGCTCGCCAAGCGGAAACCCAAGGTGAACTAAATGGGCTTAATTCGCGAGAGCTTACAAGCCGTTCCGCCAAAGAGAACATAGCTGGCAGCAGTACGTCGGCATTTTCGACAGGGAGGCGTTCGACAGATTCGTCAAACCTCGCGACAAGAGAGGGCAGCAATCGGTCGGCTTCGATAGCTGTGATTGCCGCAGCGAGTCTCACGGCTGTTTCTGTAGCATCCAGTACTTCCACAAAGCGTCGCTCTGATATTTCGCCAGCAGCTGTCTGCAGTTCGAAGTAACGCGGGAAGTAACGCGCTGAGCATACACGCTTCTCGGCAAGCCATTGACTACGAAAGCCATTCTCGTAGTGTGGTCCACCGAACGCCCACGCAAGCTGAGGGAAGAGCTCGGTGAGCGCACCTTGGGCAACGCTCCGGCGCTCTACTGGTACTACTTGCAGAAGCCGCTCAATCGCAGCTTTCTCGGTG
>NZ_FNZM01000036.1 GCF_900109265.1 Paraburkholderia tropica | reverse complement strand
CTCCAACCGCAGAGGCGTCCATAGTGCCATTGGGAACGCACTCTCTCGACAAACAGCGCTATCGTTGGTCATGGTCGGATGAAGGTCTTCCAATGGACGTTCGGGATGTATCCAGAAAAATACAGGTGCTATATGACCTAACTGGCTTTGAGATGTTCAAACAAGCCACAATCCAATGCGATCAGACGATGGCATGGGAAATTGCTGCATTGTCATGTTCTGTTCTCGCTGCGCACGGCGCTTACCGAATCCCCAATGGATCGAACCAGCATTATGTTCTGATCCACTCAATCGACCAATTCCCCTGAGTCGCAACGTCGCCCACGTATCTGCCGACCGCAGACGGCAATAGGCGGCCGAGGCCGTGTAAAAACGCGCAGAACGGCCGACCGATCCCTCCCCGGCGGGAGCACAGTTGCGTTAGGACGTGACGCAGGCAAATGAAGTGATCGTGTTTTACTGGCAAACAGCGTCGGCGCGCGCATTCACGCGCCTGCCAGCTTCATCGCTCGCATCGTCTTTGCGAATCCGAGGATCCTGATGACTCGCTTGAGGTTGTATGCCAGCACGTGCAAACTCATTTCAGCGGCGACATGGCCAAGTCCACGCGTCTGGAAGTGCGTCGTCCCCATCCAGTGCTTGAGAGTGCCGAACACGTGCTCGACCGTGCGCCGTCGCATCGTCATGGCATCGAGCTGGCGATCCAGCCTGGACTGCATCGCCTCAAGCACCGCTTCGTGTTCCCATCGTCGAATACGCCGGTAGTCGGTGGGCGTGCACCGGTTCTTTATCGGGCATTTCGGGCAAGCGCTGCTCCAGTAGGTACGCAGGGCCATCGGAGTTTCGCGCTCGACGGAAGTAAATCGGTAAATCGCCCGTTGCCCCGCTGGACATAGGTATTGGTCGTCTTTCGCGATGTAGATGAAGTCGGCCCGATCGAACCGTCCATCTGCCTTTGCACTGGAGGTTTGTGTTTTTGGCACCAGCGCTGCAATACCAGCGTCATCGCATGCTTTGATCTCCGTCGCGCTGTAGTACCCGCGATCGGCCAGCGCCTTGAGCTTCTTCTTGCCCATCGCTTCGCGCGCGGCTTTGGCCATCGGGCTTAGCTGAGCGCGGTCACTACCGACGTTCGTCACTTCGTGGGTCACGATGAGGTGGTGCTTCGTATCAACAGCCACCTGAACGTTGTAGCCCACCACGCCTGTGCCCTTGGCTTGCGACATCATCGAACGTGAGTCGGGATCAGTCAGCGAAACCTGTTTTTCCGGTAAATCATTCAACAGTTCCGCGGCCCGATCCAGATCGCGCATCTGCTCGCGCAGCGTCTCGATCTTTTCCCGCAGCCGTTCGGTTTTCGCTTCGACCTCTGCGGGTTGCGTGCGATCAGCAGTTTCCAGCGCATCGAGATAGCGCTGGATGCTTTGCTCGATCTGCTCCTGACGCTTTGCGATCTTGTTGGGCGTGAAGTTGTTATCGCGACTGTTGACCGCCTTGAACTTGCTGCCGTCGATGGCAACGACTGCTTGCGTGAACAGCTTCAGGTCGCGGCATATCACCACGAAGCGGCGGCATACATTGCGAATGCCGGCGCCATTGCTGCGTCTGAACTCGGCAATCGTCTTGAAGTCCGGCACGAGGCGACCGGTCAGCCACATCAGTTCGACATTACGCTGGCACTCGCGCTCCAGACGTCGGCTCGACTGCACGCGATTGAGATAGCCGTAGATGTAAAGTTTGAGCAGAACGGAGGGATGGTAAGACGGTCGGCCCGTGATCGCCGGCGTGGTGCCTTCGAAGCCCATGGAAGCCAGATCGAGTTCGTCTACGAATGCGTCGACGATCCGCACGGGATTGTCTTCAGCGATAAAGTCTTCGAGACACTCCGGTAGCAACGTGGCCTGATTGCGGCTTGTACCTTCGACGAATCGCCCCATCTCCGCCTCTCGCGCTAACAGGTTGATTCAGTCTAGGCGATCGCGCGGGTTTTGACACACCCTCGGCCATCAACGGTCAGTCAGCGATCGCTGTTACATCGATGACAATGACGCTGGGACGCCATGCTTTCGGCAGAATCAACGGCGTGCCCCGTTCGATAACCATCAAGGAACAGAACGAGGCATGGGAATCGGGGGCCGCTTAGTCAATGCAATCCAGGCACGCGCAATTGAACGCGGACATCAACGAATTGTGTTGAGCGTCTCGCCAGACAATGCCGATGCGGTGATGATGTATCGTCGGCAAGGATTCACATTCCTGCCCGAGTGGGAGCCGTTGGCCAGTCAACCTGGAGTCAACGTGCAAAAGATGGAATGGAAGACTGATCGCTGACCGGCAGAGCCAGTTACTCGGCCGTATTGCGCGACTGCGTTGGATTTCCTCGGCAGGGAGCTTCGAGTTGGCCAAGGCCTGCCGCGTCGGGCCGTGTTCGGCCGACTTCGGGTGTTCGACATCATGGCGTAGATTGTCGACAATAGAGCCCTCGATTTGCAAAGGAAAGTACCGTCATGACACTTGAGCAGCAACTTGCAACGCTTTCGGATTGCGGCATCAACTTTGACAACGGCATTACGATCGAAGATATGCTCTATTCATTCTCGCGCGAAGAATATGAGAAGCGCCCCTTCGATTTAGTTCTCTTTGTGCTCGGTATCGAGGTGGAGCGTGAACCGTGGAACCGTCCATTTTGTTCGCGGGTGTGGAACTTCGACCCGAAGTGCATTACTTCAACGGGCGACTACACGCGGATCGTAAGACGATTGTGCCAGGTTGCAGGAATTTCCGACGGTTTGAACAATGTTAGAGATTTTGTTGATCTGCAAAGTGCCAAAGCTTGGTTGAAGTATTGGATCGGGGACGTCGAGCGCAATTTGCCCGCAAAGGTAATGGGGACCTGGGCGGATCCACAAACCGTTTCTCATGTTATGCGCGATATTCAGCAACTAGACGGGCGCCGATTTTATTTCAAAGACAACGGACAGGCGATGGTGCTTTATTACCTCGATCCCGATGCCGCAGCAATGCTCAATCGCCTGGCACATGGCACAATGCAGCCAGCTGCTTGACGATATTTGAAGACGAAGTCATCCACTCCATCGCGACCAGGAACGGACGGTCGATGCCGTGATGTGAATCGTCGACAATTGCGACCGAGATCGCACGGCACCCTATGGCTGCCCCGGTCCAAGCATGCCCGCAAGTGCAGCTTGTGGGCGATCCCTCCCGACGAAATGGTTAGCCGCCACCTGGTTCTTCCCCTTCATCTGCCCTCCAAGACATTTGGGCTCGCTGTTCATCAGACAGAGGAAGACTGGCCTGCTGTTCACGGCTTGCCACAGCGCTAGTCATATTCGCTCCAACGAAGCTGCATGCCTTAAACGACGAAAGCCGAAGGTCGGCACCACTTAGATCTGCTTTATCGAAACATACTCTCACGTACATCGAGGCACGCAAATCAGATTGCGTCAGAGTCGAACGACTGAAGTTAACCTCAATAAAATTGTTCCAGCACAGGGTGGACTCAGAGAGATCGCTGTTCTCGAAACTCACGTTCCTTATCTCCGAGCGACCAAAGAAGCTTCTTGGCACTGTAAGGCTGGAAAGATCTACATCCTTAACCTGAGTGCGAAAAAAGCTAACTCCCGGCGGCCCAGAGTCATCGTACTGAGGGCGGTGGTCTGGCATCGGAGGCAGCTTTCCCTTAACGGTAAGCCCCAGTTCTTGGAGGGTCTGACAGGAGGCCCGGTAGTTCTTGCGTCCGGTCGAAGCTACTCCGTAAGGAGAAAGGCAAGAGAGGAGAATGACGACAATAGATCTGCGCGAGACCATAACGACTAACGGTGCTTATACGGGCGTCGGGATCCACATAGTAATTCATATTTTTGCGAACCCACACACTGAATGATCGGCGCGTCGAACCATTTTTCTCCCGCCGCTTAACTCGAGTGACTGTTATCGGACGCCTTGAGTGTCTCGTTCGGGTCGCGAACCGAGATGCCGCCCCACTCCGATGTGCATCCTCGAAACCATCACTGCGACCTGCCAAACCTGGGTTGCATCAAGGATGCGACGCGCGTGCGTCGTTTGCCGTCAACAATCGAACTGCGACCGCCCGTCTTGCAAACCAAATTTATTTCCTTTCGCTCTGCATTCGCCTGCCATTCGCCTTTCTTGTGTCGCGCTTAGTATTGGAGTTCACCTGAACGACCTGCAGTTGGGGCGGTACGATCGTCGGAGGCTCCGGGATCGGAGGCGCACCAGGTAGATCAAACCGCGCCTCCCATGCAGCGGTATTCCTTTTGTCCGCGCTGGGCAGGTCGGGGATGAACGTGTGCAGCGAGTCCGGCATCGGATCGCGCAATACACGCAGCAAACTGTTCACGAAAACATAGGGTTCAGGCAGCCCCTCTTCCGGCGCGCCCAGCCTCGGGAATTCACCTGCCCGGATTGCGACGCTCGAGTTGATCTCCTCAATGCGGATATCCGGTCGGGCGAGAGAATCGCGGATCCGCGCCACCCCGCCCAGGCGTTCGACGAAAACTGGGCCAAGAATCGTGTACCAGTTCACGCTCTTGATAAAACCCCATGCGTCGACTTTTGCGCCAGGGACAAGCTGTCTGTAGATAGCAGTTACGCTGTCGCGAGAATCACCCTCGTAAGAATAAACTTCATGCGCCTGGTTAAGATGCGCAGTGCTTATCATATCCAAACCACTAAAACGCTGTGCGAGAGCCCATTCCTGCGGCATGTAGCGATGGTAACTGTAGGGAAAAACAGGCGCGTACCCGCCATAGCCTCCACGAACTTTCAACTTTTCGCAGACAAAACGCAGGAATGCCTCATATTGCTCAAGCCCCGATGGTTTGGTGGCGAGCTCCATTGGAACGTTGAATTTCAGTAGCGACAAACCGGCCTCATGACCGGCCGGCACAAAGCAACCGGACGGCATTGTCCGGTCTTGTGGGTTTGCCGTCCCAGTCAACACGCTGATTTTATATTCTGCGGCCGTATCGTAATCAGTCGCGCTCGCACGGAGAGCGCCGATTATCATGTACATCGGCGTTTCTATAATCGAACGCCTGATTTTCTCTACGCCCGCAGCGGTGCGCTTTGTGAATCGCCCATCATCTGAGTCTTTTCCGCCTTTCAGATGTTCGCCGAACATGTCAGCAAACCGGTCAAAACACTCAAGAATGGCCTGACGTCCATCCGGCAGTGCACCCCGTTCGAAATAGATCGTCCCCACCAGGCCAGGTAACATCCCCATCCTGCCATTCTCAAGCCGGTTAGAGAGTTCTTCGCCATACTGCGAGAAGGCCTGCAACGGCGTAAGTACGGTTTGATTTTTCTGAGAATCCATCAATCCCCCTGATCGGAGATTTTAATTACTGGAAGCGGCCCGAAGCCCTGATTTTGCTACGATATCAGGCGACCTCGGCGGCGATCACAGGACAGCCATTAGCGCCACCCGCCGCAGCCTTTCTAACACGGATAATAGCCACGCGTGCAGTGAGAATCGCGAGGAGCGCTTCAGTTTGTACTACAGCGAAGCCGATGGCCGCAATTATCACGACCACGCCCATTGTCGAATCCATCGAAGCCTTCGGAAACTGCGGAAATGCAAACGCTTCGTCAACGATAGCAAATACGGCGCAAATTCTTGAATGAGCGCTTCGGGGCGGGTGAGGTCCGCTGCGGGTCGCACGCGGACTCTCGCCTCAACTCGATGCGCGCCACGTTATGCAATGCGCGTGAGTCGGCATCCGGCCAGTTTCGGTCGTTCGACGTCGTCGCACGGATCGTCGACAATAAGTGCCTCCGGCATCGAGATTACCTTTCCCCCATGCGCAGATTACAGGCATCGCGCTTCTATATTGCAGGCGGCTCCGCAGAGCCTGCCTTCATACTGGACGGCGCAGTCTCCGAGTGGCTCTTTACCTCGGGATTCTGGAATCGAATTAACAATTCTTTGGGGACGACGTTCGACCAATTCGAAGAGGATGAGGCTGAGCCCGCGGTTCTTTTACAAATTGCACCTGAGTTAGAGTTCTGCCTCCGGTCGCTTCAATCGCAGGGTGACGGCCCGGTGAGTTTCGTTTGTGGGTGGTCCCCCGCTGGAGATACCCATACTATTGAGGTTCAGCGGACGGATCTTGTCTCGCAATTGGTGGCGCTACGAGACCTCCTTGCTTCGGCCGCTGCCAACAGGGAAGTTCTTAGATTCAGTCTTTGACTGCGGCCTGCTATGTAAATGGGCGGGGCACGGCCATGACTGGACACTCGGCCGATGTGGCTAAACCATTGACAATGCGGTTGGCGCCCACGTTCGCCGTCACCTTGCCGCTACCCAGATGCAGCAATGCACGGGTATCGCAACCTTCGGCCGAATTGGATTTTTACATTCCCCCTTCAAAATCATCTGGGAGATCACTTAACTCTCGATATAAGGCAATAGAACACAGCACGACGCAAAACAGGAAAATTGGTAAAAGCATCCCGAATGCTTCCTCCCCCTTTCCATTTATTTCCCAAAATATTGAAAATAAAAAATATAAAATAAACAAAGTAAATATTGCCAAATAAAAGCGCGAGAATAATTGCTTTCTGCTTAGTCTTGCCTTCCCATTTAGCGTTCGGCGCGCCTTGATCACCTGATAGATGAAAAATACGGCGCAAAACAAAAACACAGGAATCAACCTCCCGAGCGCCGCACCAAAGGCTCGACCTCTCGCAATCGAGACAACGATTGAAAATACCACCAACGATGCTATGAGGGGTGTTTTTTCGCGTATTCTCGCGAATGCTATTTTGCTTGCTTCCAGCATGACTGCCTCTGTGTCTTTGAATTACAGCTTGAATAGCTGCGCCCGCGGATCAATGTTTCAGCCAGAATACGATCCCTCCAATCGGAACGGCAATGTCGTGAATGATTGACTCACACGATCCAGCGCGGAATGCACGCATTAGAGTTAACGGCTACTTTGCGGAAAACCGAAGGACCCCTTGCGGGTCGGTTATGCCGGTTGCATGAGACGGGGGCCCGGGGGCGAGCGGCATGCTCGGTCGTGGGGCGCAGTGCGGCCAGTTTGAGACATTAACCCCCCGGGTTGGATTGTCGACAGTTAGCGGCTAACCTTCTGCGTGACATCTAGGATCGGTTTACGGCAAGGAGGGATAGCCCTAAACACCCAAGAACCGTTAGTGGTTCCGACTCTCTAGAAGATCACGTAGTCTTTCAGGTTCTCGCCTGAAGCTCCGTCAACCAATGCGCAGGGCCAGTGTCCGCGCTCGAACCATACAAGCTGAGCCGCGGTATCGGATGGGAGCGCAACGCCGCGTGCAGCATGAAGGTGTTCCAGTGAAAAGACCCATGCAGCGCCCCAAGCTGCTGCGGAAGGCGCGTGCCAGACATCTTCATCCGGTTCATAAGGGATGAGCGTTGCCACGTAATCTACAACAAGGTTCAGCGCGGCAACCCACTCTTGCTCTTCCTCTGGCGGAACCAAATCATCGTGCAATTCCTGCTGCCGGATGGCTATCGCGAGGCAGGTTGGATCCTCGGGGCCTAACCATGCATCCCATCGAACGATACGCGGGTTGCTGGCATTCACAATGGGGAGTCCAATGTTGCTGAACAGCGGTGTACGAGCGATCCGACTCTTTAGTCTTTGAAGTTTGGACGATTCCACGAGCGGTCTCTCGATCAGCATTCAACGCAATCAGGTCTTCTATCTCAATTATCCGGTCGCAGCAATAGCAAACCGGTGCGGAACAGTTTTTCCGTGAGCAACTGCTTGGCGCGTAGTAGCCTACGTGCGATTGAATGTCTGGTATCCGGAAGACGAAAGACGGCTCCGGGACCACGTGTCAACGTCGGACTTAATTTCCTCCATGGTCAAGTTCTGCGTGGACATCAACAGAATGCGCCTAGCTATGGACCTGGATGATCGAGATAGCCGCGTTTTAGTGACGGCAACCCAGCCACCTCTTGCCGGCTCACATAGTTCTGCGTCCATTCAGGAGTGCAGCGAGTACCGCGTCCAGCACTACACCGCATAGCACGCGGCATTCGTCAGTTTGTCCTCTTCGGAATTGTCTCCGTTCGCATAGTCATAGATTTTCTGCTTCTCATCGGGGGGGTACAACTAGCAGTCGTACAGAACGACACAATCACTTACGCTTGTTCTTATTAAGCTCCGCCACCCTCGCCTTAAGCGCGTCGGATATCTCAACCTTCACAATCTTTGCCCGCGTCGCTGCAGGCTGCTCTATCTTGCGGAGGAGATCAATGAACTCAGAAAAACTGGGCGCAACCTTATAAATACCTTGCCGCACGTTCTCTTCGTGCTCGTGATCCCAGAGGCAAACGCCCCCAAACATATTCTCATCGAGATAAATGCATACAAAATTCGCCCCAGTCACCTCCCCGATCGCGAGAACGTTGGTTGGAAGTTGCGGCGACAATTGTTCTCGAATTGCCGTTATGTCATTCGACTTATCAGAGCACCGACCATATAAGCATTCCAATATTTCGACTCCCTCCGTAGCCCACGGCGACTTTTCACTGCCCTCGAAGCCAATCTGGTCATCGAATATTCCAGTCCAGGGGCGCGCCTTGAGGAATTCTTTGTAGTCCTCCGGAAGACGACCCACATCTCTCTCCAATAACTCCAGGAACGTAGCAGTAGCCTCGACGTCGTCGTTCTTTAGCGGCCGATACCCTAAATTGCTCAACTTTTCAGTAACGTCAATCATTGTTCATTCCAGTTCTTAATCTAGAAGCGCCGCCAATGTGTGGCACATTTCCGTGCAGGTCCGACGGGACCAACTGTATTGTCACACCATCTTCGACATGGTGAGGAGTAAGCCCCAGCTCCTTTAGTAGATCCTGACCCGCGGTCCGAGATCCAAGCCCGAATTGTTCCGAGACTGCATCGTACACCAGCCCAAAGTCGCTACTCTGCCCGGTCATATTTTCGATTTCGAAGGTACCCTGAGACCATTGACTAAAGTCTGGATAACCGCTTTTGAACGGAATTGGCTGACCTTTGGTGATAGTGTTAACTGCTGGATTTGATGAAATCCAGTTCGAATCCCCAGCCACACCAGACCAAGTTCCGTTTGACGCGGGCAACCGCCATCCGCTCGGCCTCACCCAGCCTAGCGCCTCCTCGAGCGCTTCGGCTTCACCTCCCGTCGCGACTCCAAGCGCTGCGTCGCCAAGCGATGCAACCCCGAGAAGGGCGGCCGAACCGTAGTCTCCGTTTTTTGCTGCGGCCTGCGCTTGGTCAGCATAGTGTTTGCCGGGTACCAGATTCAGCAACCCGTTTACGAATGCGCCTTTCTGACTATAGATGAAGTCAAGCGCCTGCTGAGATCCCGTGTAGACGAACAGGTTGCCCGCTTGCTGAGAATTGACCCAATCCAGTTCCTTCTGCAATCCGATTAGATCGGCCTGACTCACATAGTTGGCGTTGTATTCCGCGCTTCCTACCGGGTACTGCGCCCAGCACTGCACCACGTAGCACGCGGCCTTCGTCAGTTTGTCCTCTTCGGTCTTGTCTCCGTTCGCATAGTCATGGATTTTCTGCTTCTCATCGGGGTGCAACTGCCGATTATACAAATCCGCACTCAACGCCCCACCCGCACCACTCAGCGCGCCGGCTCCGCCTCCGATCACACCACCCGCAGCAGCACCGGCAGCGCCCGAAATGATATTCGTCAGCAGCGCCCCGCCCAGCGTATTACCGAACGCTGTATTGGCATACGATGCCGCCACATCCCCCGCAACTGTCCCGCCCACCGCGCCTGCGACATTCCCTCCGCCCAGCGCTGCACCCACACCGGCCACCACCGCATGCGAGGCGATCCGCGCCGCGCCATCGTTACTCCACAACGATGCCTGCAGACTCGCCGCATCCAGATCTGCCTGCGCCTGTTGCTGCGCAGCCGTATCGCCTGAAGCTTTAGCCTCATCGAGTCGGGCTTTCGCCACATCAACGTCGCTATTCGCCTTCTGTTCGAGATGCTGCGCCACATCCCCCACTATCTGCATGCCCACCTGCCCGGCCTGCTGCTGCACAGCCAGATCGTCCTGGACCTTTTGCGCATCGAAGCTGTTCTGCACCGACCCATTGGCATTCGCCGCATCGCGGCTCAACCCCGCTGTGCTGTCCTGACCCGTGCCCGCATCGCCGCGCACCGTAATCGTTCCTGCACTGACGGCAGCGTAGGTTGTGCCGCTCGCATCGCTATTCGTTCCCGAAAGCGATACCCCAGACGGCCCCAGGCCTTGCGAAGTCTGCGGTCCTGGCGCGTGGTTGGCGCCCTGCGCTACCGGCGTGCTCAGGGTCACACCATCCTTCGTACTGCGGCCAAAACCCCCGCTAGCACTAAGCCCCACAGTGTCGCCAGAGTAGCTCGCGTGGTTCTCCAAATTTGTGAAACCCAGCGTTTGCGTCGACAGGTTGTTCAGCTCCGGGCTTGCGGTGCTCGCGATCACGCCGCCATCGAGCTGCGTATGATTGCCGACGCTGATGTCGAACCCACCGTTGCCCGCATAGAACCCACTCTGCAGGTTGACCGACTGATAGTCCGAATCGATTGTCTGCTGACTGAAACTCGCACTGCCGCTCACCGTCTGGCCTACGCAGATCGGCGGTATGCAGAGGCTTGCCTGAAACCCGCCGCTCGTCTGTTTGCTAGCGTATGTGCTCGTGTCCTGCTGGCTGGCGACATTGAGATCGCGGCCCACATTTGCGGCGATGCTGTCGCCGGCCATTTCGGCGCCGCGAAGGTTGGTGTCGCGTCCACTCGTCAGTGACAGCGTGTTGCTCGCGGCAATCTGCGTATCCTGATTCGTGGAGCTTTGCCCGTTTGCGTTGCCATGCGCCATGCTCGCGGCCAACTCCACGGTGAAGCCGTTTTGCTGGCCGCCAACGGCAAGCCCCACGCCGACGCTGCCGTTGCTGCTGCTATTGCTGCTCGATTGCTCGCTCGTATCCCTTGCGCTTTGCAGGTTGATATCCCGCGCGGCGTCAAGCGTCACGTTGTGGCCGGAAATCCGCGTACCCGACGCATTGATGTCGCCATCGGTAGCGGCGCCGCTCGCGTCCTTCGTGCCGCTTCCGGTCGCAACAAGCGTAACGTCATGGCCGGCCGTCAGCGTGCTGCCATCGTTCGCGAGCGTGGTCTGCTGCGTCTGGCTGTGACTCGTGCCGCCACCGATGCTCACGGTCGCCTTGATGAGCGGCTGCGCCGTCGGTCCCGACATTGACGCGCGCGCAACCTGAATCGCGTTGTACGCAGCGAGGCCGGCCTGGGCAACATCCAGCGCCTTGAGCCGCGAATTATCCGTGCTGCTCGCCTGGTTCATGCTCTGGTTGATGGTCGCGACCGCATTGCCCACCGCGCCCCCAAGCGCCAGACTGACACCGAACTGGCTCGAGCTCTGGCTGGCACTGCTCTGGGTGCCGTCCGTTCCCGGGTCAAGATTGAGGTTCTTGCCGGTCAATGCCAGGTCGCCGCCTGCGCTAAGGTCGGAACCTTGCACCGTCACGTCCTGCTTCGCGTCCAGTGTCATGTTGCCATTGCCGCTCACGATCTGGCTACGCATCGTGCTCTGCGTTTGCGCGGCGGAGTCCTCGACGCCATGATTGCTCGCCACGCCGACGCTAAAACCGGTCGAAGTTCCATTACTGCCGAGATCCCCGATCTTTTTGCTGCTCGACTCCTGATGATTGGTGCTGGAGTCCAGCCCGGCCAGCACGTTGATCGCGCCCTGGCTGGCGACCAGATCCACACCCTGCGTGCCGCTGATCCCCGACCCGATCACGTTGATATCGCCGGTATCGCTTTTCACGACCACGCTGTTCGCAACCACGGTCGAAGTCGTCTGCGTGTTCGCGGTTTGCGCGCCGTTCGCGCTGCTGCTCGCGGCGTTGTAGGGCGAGGGTCCCACTCCGCTGTTATTCGCCAAGCCGCCAACCCAACGCGTGAAGTCGCCGAGCGACGCTGACGCGAGCGAGAAGCCCGAGCTGGAACTGCTCGATTGCGTGCTTTGCATCAACTGATCGGTCGATGCCTGGAACGTGACGTCGTGATTAGCGCTGAACAGCGCGGTCCCGCGCGCGCTGACGGACGAACCTGTCACCGTGATATCGCCGTCGAGCATGTTGCCAGCGGCGTCCTTCACTGCGCCGCCTGTCGCGTTCACCGTGACATTGCCGCCTGCACGAAGCGTGCTGCCCGCATTGGTCAAGCTGGACAGATCGGTCGTGCTGGAACTGCTGCTGCGTCCGTACGAAACCGAAATTCCCGGCGTATCTGCCGCGCTGGCGCCGATTTCTTCAAGCGTGTTCTGCCCACGCGAGAAGGTATTGCCGGACGACGCATCGGCACGCAGATTCTTCACGGTGTCGAGCGGCGTGCCAGTGACCGCCACCGTCAAGCCGCTCGAATGGGCTTCCTGTTCGTCATGGCTTTGCGCCGCATCCTGGCCCGGATCAATGACAATGTTCTGCGCCTGCAATGCGATATTGCCGGTCGCATCACTCGTATCGGTTGCGGATTTGCCCGCCACGATATCGCTGCCGCCGATATGAAGATCGCCACCGGCTACGATCGATACGTTGCCCGCCGAAGCGCCGACCGTGCTACGCGCCTGGCTTTGCGTGACCGAGCCCGCGTCGTATCGCTGGTGCATCTCGCTGGAGCCGACGCTGACACCCAGGCCGCCGGTGAACGAAAATCCGGAATGTTTCTCCTGGTAGTACTCGTTGTCCTGATAGGTTTCCGTGGCGGCGGTGAGGTTCACGTCGCCCGTGGCGGCAAGCGCTACCGCATCGGTACCGACGATGCTGCTGCCGATCACGTTAAGGTTCTTACCTGCCGAGATCGCCACGGAATCCGCCGAGATAAGGCTTCCATCGGCCTGCGTCGAGGCCGTGTTGCTCACCCGCTCCCGGCCCGTGCTGCTCATCACGCCGCTATGGCTACCCGATGCCGTGAAATCAGACACGTGAGTTTCGGCCGCAGCCGCAATATTCACGTCTCCCGCAGCAACGAGCGCAGCCGTGCCTTTCGTCAGATCGATATTGCTGCCGATCATGTCGATGTCCTTGCCGGACACCAGGCTCAGGCTGTCGCCGCTATGGAGCGTTGTGTCCGTTACCACGTCGTCGGACGTATGCAGCGATGTCGCGTAACTGCCGTGGTGATCGTGGCCGGAACTGCTGGCGTCGATCGTCGACGTTGCCGCGGCCGCTTGCAATGTGATATCGCCCGCCACTGCGATCGTGCCGCCGTCGCCCAGATCGAATGTCGCTCCGCTCGCGGTGAGATCGCCTCCGACCGCGATCATAGAGGCGCCGCCGACCTTCACGCTGCTTCCCGTGTTGCTGACGAGGTGGGTATCGGAGACGGAGTTCGGGATCACCACCGTCTTGGTCTCGCCGGTCTGCGCGACACCGAGGTCCCAGTTACCGCCGATACTCATGCCCAACGCGCCGCCAACATTCAGCCCTCCCGCGTTCTGCTCGAGGTTCCCGCCAGTCACGATTGCCGCGTTACCTGTCACGTTGATGCTCGCGAGCGGCCCTAGCGTCGACGTATCGCGCGTCACGCCGACACCGTTGGACTGGTGCAGCGTATCCACGGCCGTGTTCAGGATCACGTCCTTGCCCGCCTGGAGCGCGAGGCTGCCGGAATTCACAGTCGCTGAGGTCAGGTTGACATTGCCCGCCGACACGATCGACATCTGGCCGCCGCTCTGCAACGTGCCGAACGAGCTGTCGATATTCTGTGCGCTGATCGCGAAACTGTTCGTGGCCGTAATCGTGCCGCTGTTGGTCACCGTCTGCGCGTCTTGCAGGTCGATGTCCGTCGCCGCTATAACGGGGCCGTTGGACATGTTCTCCTGGCTCGCCTGGGCCAGATAGACCACCGGCACGAGCACAGACTGTCCGTCGACGACCTGCGTTTGCATGATCACGACGTTGCTGGTGAGTTGCGCCACCTGATCGGGCGTCAAGCCCGTTCCCGGCGCAAGATCGAGCGACTTCGCAAGCTGTGCGCCGGACGTCATCAGCGCCTCGAATTCGTCCTGCGTGTCGGCATAGTTCGTCAGCACCGACTTACCGGTCATCGACAGAATCTGGTTCTGCACGAGTTGCTGCTCGTAAAAGCCATCGCCCAGCCGCATCTGCGTCTGGCCGGGGTTCATGCCCATCTGCTCGAAGTAATAGTCGCTCGACAGCCACTTTTGCTGATTTGCAAAGGCCGGATTCGTCTCGATCAGATACGGTGCGTTCGGCGCGGTGTCGGCGCTGAAGAGTCCGCCGCTCGGCACCGTGAGGTTGTTGAGCACCTTCACAGCCGTTGCGGCCGCAACTGTCGGGTTATTGAAATTCGCGAGACCGCTATTGATAACGCGCCCGCCCTGCACCGTCGCCACGCTCGAACGCAAGCCGCCGGTCGTCGCCAACGACCCTGTCACCGTGCCAGCGCCTGTACCGGTGATCGTCTGCCCCGGCAGAAGTCCAAGCGGCGCAACACCTGCGGTGCCCGCCGAGTTGTTGATCGTCACGCCCGTCCCGCTGAGCGTGCCGCGTGCCACATAGGTCGAGTCGTACGACGGCAACGTGTAATAGCGTATATCGGCTGGAGCCGGCTGGCTATAACCACCCGGATTGGACGTCACGAATCCGGCATCGCCAAACGGCAACTGCCAGTTGCGGATCGAATCGTCGTAGTTGTTGTAGTGATACTCGCCCGAGTACGTCACCTTGACCTCGGGTTGCATCTGGCCCGACGCCGCCCAACTGTCGTTGTCGATCTTCAGCGGCGCGGCGATGTCGCCCGTCGCGGCCACCTGACTCCAGTAGTTCTGGAACGCGACGACCGAGGACGCATTGAGGTTGCCGCCCGCGACGATCTGCGATTCCGGGCTGATGGTGGCGACGGTGTTCGCGACGGCTACGCCCGTATACGTTGTGTACTGGTAGCCGCTGTTCCACTGGCCGCCATGCGGCGGTTCGGTATACGCGCCGCCTATCAAAGTCGGGTCGACCGGAACAAGCCAGCCGACCTCTTGCCCTGCGCACGCAGCCATCTGCGTCGAAGTACAGCCCGACATGCTGATACCGAGGCTCTCCAGCAGCGCCGGATCGATCGACGAGGTAAATCCTGTGGTGGTCAGCTCGCGCCGCGTGTTGCTCACCTTGTCCGCCGCGAGCACCATGTCGCCGCCCGACTGGATCAGCCCGGATTGGTTGTGGATCAGCGTCGCGTTCGTGTAGCTGCCGTCCGCATTCTTCCCGCCTGCGAGTACGACCTTGCCCAGACCGTAAATCGCGGTCGTCGCCTGCGTGTCGGTGGCCGTCGAGTCGTCGCGATTCTCGATGTCGGGCGCCAGCACTTCCAGCGTACCGGCGCTGTCCGTCGCCCCGATCAGTGCGCTCGTGCCGATATTCCCCACGACCGTGGTTGCGTTCAGCGACACGCTGCCGCCGACGATCGTGCCGGTATTGTTCAGCGTGGCCGAATACGTGGTCACCTTGCCACCGGCCTGCATCGACCCGGAATTCTTTATCGTGCCGGCGTTGACGTTGAGGTTGCTCACGGCCGAAAGCGCGCCGCCGTTGCTGAACGTGCCGGGCAACGTGAACGTGAGGTCGTGCCCCGCGTCGAAGCGATACGCCGCCGACGTGGTGAAGCTCCCCTGAAGGTTCATCGAGAGATCGTTCACCGCGCTGAACGCGCCGCCGCCTGCCAGTGTGTTGACGGTCAGTGAAAGATTGCGCGCGGAATTGATCTGGCCTCCGGTGCTCGCGAGCGTGCCCGTTGCGATCCCGACATCGCCAGTCGCTTGCGCGACATTGCCGATTTCGCCGCCAGTGTTGTCGAGGTTGCCGGCCGCGTTCACCTGCAGGTTCGCGCCGCTCAGTTGCCCGCCCTGCGTGTTGGCGATCGACGTCGCGGCGAGCGTCACCTGGCCATTGCCGCTGATGGAGCCCATGCCGGCCACACCGCCCGCATTGGTGTTGATGATCTGGCTGCCGCCATTGATCGTCGTGTCGCCGCTTCCCACGTTGTAAATCGCGCCGCCCGCGTTGTTCAGCGACGAAGCGCTCAGGTTCAGGGTGCTGCCCGCAGCGGCGCCGCCCGCCCCAATGATGCCCCCAGCGTTGATCAATTCGCCGCCGCTGGACGCGGTCAGGCCGGTCCCTGACGACAGCCGGGCGTTCGTGTTGTTCAACACGCCCCGCACGATTGCAGACATGACACCCTGCGAAGCAAGCGAGCCGCCAGTATTGTCGAGTGTGCCGACCGTCACAGACGCCTGACCGTTAGTGACGATATTGCCACCGACGTTCGTCAGCGTGCCCGTTCCGCTTCCCGGTGCGATCGTCAACGTGCCCGTACCGGCATGGGTAATCGTCCCGCCATCGTTGTCCAACGAAGCCGAGGCCAGCGCCAAGTCCGAGCTATTGCTCTGGATCACGCCGCCGTTCGAATTGTCGATCGTTCCGCTCACACCAAGGCTGATCGGATCAGAACCGAGCTGGGTGATCGAGCCGCCCTGGTTCGCCAAGCTCGTAGCAGTGACGGCGAGCTGGTTGGTCAGGATCCGGCCGTTGCTGTTGTCGAGTTGCGGCACAGTCATCGACACGCTGTCGCCGCTAACCACGCCGCTCGCATTCTTGAACGATGCAGCACTGGCCGTGATGGTCTGCGCGCTCAGAGTCCCGCTGCTGTTATCCAGCGCCCCCCCGACAGTCGCCTTGAGCGTCTGCGCGGTCGTGATGCTGCCACCGTTGACCAGCGCGTTAGCCTGAATCGCAGCGTTACCGGACGCTGCGATCGTACCGCTGGTGTTCGTAATCGAAGCACCGCTCTCCACGCTCAGGTCGCCCGCCGTTTCGATCTGTCCGCCAGCGTTGTTCAGGTCGCCAGCGACAGTCGCGGTCAAGCCGCGTTGGGCAGAAATCGTGCCGCCCGAATCGTCCAGGCTGCCTGCGGATATCGTCGCCTGGCCGTTGGTGGCGATCTTGCCGCCGACGTTCGTCACGGCGCCAGGGCCACCGTCCGCGCCGATCGTAAGCGTGCCGGTCCCTGCGTGCGTAATCGTTCCGCCGTCGTTGTTCAGCGACGCCGGATTGAGCGTTAGATCCGAACTGCTGGTCTGGATCACGCCACCGGCCGAATTGTCGATCGCGCTGCTGACGCTCACGCCCATCGCAGCAGTGCCGAGCTGTGTCAACGTGCCGCCCCGGTTGGTCAGGGTCGTGGCGCTGAGATCGAGCTGATTGGCCGTGATGTTGCCGCCGCTGTTATCGAGTTTCGGCGCATCGATTGAGACGGTATCACCACTGAACGCTCCATTCGCATTCCTGATCGATCCGGCAGTAGCCTGAAGGGCCGTGGCACTCATCGAACCACCACTATTGTCCAGTGCGCCCGACGTCGTGACGGCAAGCGCCTGGGCCGCCGTGATCGTTCCGCTGCTGGCCAGCGAAGCCGCATGGATCGTGGCATTGCCGTTACCGCCGATCAGGCCGCCCGTCGCGCCCTGGGCGGTAGTTCCGGCTGTGTTCGCGAGCTGGCCGCTCGCCGTCAGCGACAGTCCATCGCTGTTATCGGAGACGATGCGTCCGGCCGCGTTCTGCACGTTCGCACCCGAAACATTGACCGCTCCTGCGGCTTCCACCTGGCCCGCGGTGTTGTCGATGTCGCCGCTCGACGTCAGGTTCAATGCATGCACCGACGTGATCGAGCCGTTCGCGTTGGCGAGGCCCCCGGAGCGGATCGTCGTGTTTTGCCCGTTGCTCTTGAGCGCGCCGCCGGTATTGTCGAAGGCGCCCGAAGCGGTCAGCGTCGCCTCTCCCGCACCGGTTTGCGAAAGCGTGCCGCCCCGGTTGGAGATGCTCCCTGCGGTTACGTTCAGTTGCGCGGCGCTCGTCTGCCCCTGATCGTTCGTGAGGGTTCCCGTTGCGTGCGCGGTCAGGGTGCCGCCCACCTGGAGAGAAGCGCCTGAATGCAGGATGTTTCCGCTATCTCCACCTGCGCCGGTCGAAACAAGCGTCGCGCTGCCGTTGGCCTCGGTTGTCGCACCCGTCATGTTCAGGCTGCTGCCCGCTACCGCGAGATCGCCGCCCGCCAACTGCTGACCGCCGAGGGTGACGGCACCTGCGCCGCTCACCGACAGACTGCCGGTGCCGGTCGCATTGCCGCTCGCGTCGATGCCCGCGCCTAAGGTACCACTCGAATTGACGCTGGCGCCCACGACCGATGCATTGCCGAGCGCCGCAATGGTCCCACCGTTGACCACCTGCCCCTGGCTGCTCACCACCGCGTTCTGCGTCGCGTAGACGGAGCCGATGTTCGACGTGCCGCCGCTGCTCGATATCGACACATTGCCGCTCGCGCTCGTGGTGCCCGACAAGGTCACCTTGCCCTGGCTGCTCAACTGGAGATCGCCCGATTGCGCGGCAAGCGTGCCAGCGCTATTGACGCCCACGCCGGCCTCCGTCCCCTCGAGCATGATCTTGCCCGCGTACATGCCGCCAAGCTGGGCCACGTCGATGGCGACACCCGGGCTGCTGCCGTCCGCGCGGAGCGATTGCGCGCTCAGGTCGCCGTAGCGCACGTCATTGTTACCCGCGACGACGTTCAGCGACTGCCCGGCCCAAATCTTCCCATTGACGGCAACGCTGCGCGCGATCAGATCGACCTGATCGACGCTGCTGGCATTGAGACCCGCCGATCCGATCTGGATCTGGCCGCCCGTCACGTGGAAGGCATCGAGACTGCCCGTGCCACCGAAGATCGGCGTGCCCGTCGTCAGCACGCCCCGGTTCGTATTGATGAACCCGCAACCGTTACAGTAAATCCCCGCCGGGTTGGCAATCACGACGTCGGCTCTCTGGCCCGCGACTTCGGTATAGCCGAGCAACTGGCTCGCGCCGCCCCCCACCACCTGGTTGACGATCACACGCGCCCCGCCAGCAACCAGATTC
Source organism: Paraburkholderia tropica (assembly GCF_900109265.1). Taxonomy (GTDB): domain Bacteria; phylum Pseudomonadota; class Gammaproteobacteria; order Burkholderiales; family Burkholderiaceae; genus Paraburkholderia; species Paraburkholderia tropica. The sequence continues at coordinate 18,954 of NZ_FNZM01000036.1, read as the reverse complement.
GGATTGGCCGCCACATACCCGGCCTGCTGCGTCTGCACGTTGCCCGACGCGTTGTTCAGGATCAGCCCGTTCGCGCCGACGTTGTATTGCGAGTAGGTATTGTTCGACACCCCCGCGCCGTTCGGCGCCGTGATCTGCACAATCGGCAGGCCGTTGGCGGTCACGCCGACGGCCGGCTTGCTACCCGCGGTGGGCGCCGCAACGACCTGAGCCTCAGCCAGCACCGGTTGCATGCCGAATACGCATAACGCGGCGAAAGCGGCATGGCGCATCGCCAGCATGTCGATCCGCCCGAGGCGCGCGCAGGCGGCGCGAGTGCCGCGCAACGCGCTTGCGAGACATCCTTTCCCCACGGCTTTCGCCGTTTCCTGCACAGCCGTCCAGAGACCACGTACCGCATTGAAGACGACGCGATGGATATTCTTGTTCATAGCTGAAAACTCACGCTGAAGCCCGCCACCGGCCAGTGATTCGGAAAACCCGTGGGCTGATACAGGGGACCGCCGACAAAAACGTCATAACTGGCGTGCTGGTAGAGACTGCCGCGCAAGCCGACCACGGCGCCGGCGAGCCGGCGTCCGAGCAGGTTGTGCGCTTGCGGCCCGAATACCTCGCCTCCGTCGATACCGATATAGAGCGCCTGCCCCGTCCACAGGATCGGCAGTTCGAGGTCGTTGCGCATGAAGGCGCCCTTCTCGGCGGCCAGCACCGTGTTGCCGTCGAAGCCGCGCACCGTGTAGCGGCCGCCGATCGAAAAGTATTCGGTCGGGTACAGCAGGCTCGGCGAGTTCTGGGCGCTTACCGTCCCGGTATAGCGCAGCGGCACGCCGCCGATCGAGAACGGCACGCTCAGCGTCGCGTTGAAGGTTTCGATGTGGTAGTAGTAGGTCGGTGTGCCCGCGCCCACGCCTGGCAGATCGGCCTGCGCGCCAAACCAGGGCACACCCCAGCGATACGCGAGGGAACTGTCCAGTTGCGCGGGTCCGAAGTAGTGTTTGTGCTCCCAGCCGATCTCCGCAAAGCTGTTGTCGCGATGCTGGACATCGAGTTCCGAACCATCGATGAACGCCTCGCTGAAATATTTGCCCACGCGGAATTGGAGCGAGTTTTTCTGGACCTGGTTGCGATAGAACTGGTACTCGGCCTTGACGTCGAACGTTTTCGATTTTCCGCTCGAGACGAGCGTGCTGTATGCACCCGCAATCTGCTGGTGATAGTTGTACTGACTCGCCGTCGCGGTGAAGGTCCACCGGCCCCACGGAATCGAGTAGAAGGCACTGTTGCCGCGCGTGCCGTATTGCCCGGGGTGCCCGTCGATGTCGTGGTTGTAGCCGATGTTGAAGAGATCGGACAGCCCAAGCGGGTTATCGATCGTGAGGCTCGCCGTCCCCTGATACTGACCCGTCGACTTCAGCCCGCTATCGTCGACGCTCAACGCCAGCGACCACGGCTTTTGACGCTTCACCGCGATCACGACGTCGCTTTCGCCTGCCGACGGTCCAGGTACGATCTGCATGTCGACGTCCTGGTTCGGCACACGCTTCATCTGCTCAAGGCCTTGCTCCAGATCGCGCAGATTCAGCAGATCGCCCGCACGCGTCGGAAACGCATTGCGCCATGTGCCATAGGTCGACGCGTCGGCGAAGCGAATTGCACTGATGACACCGGGAATCAACTGGAGCCTTAGACGGCCGGTAGCGAGGTCCTGTGGGGCGATTACGACGCGCGTCGTCGAATAGCCCCGTTCGATGATGAGCGCCGCGACGCGATGCACGATCAGATTGAGCCCTTCGCGACCGACGCATTGACCGCGATAGCGCTGGAGATAGTCGCTCGCAAAAGTCAATTCGCCAGGAAAGAGAGGATTGGGCGAGAGGGCCTGCGCGCCAGCAGCCTCCACGGCATCACTGAGGCCTGGCGGCACTTCGAGTGTGAGTGCATCGACCCGAAAACACGGCGTCTCCGCAGGCAACTGGCCGTCGTCCAGCGCCTTGGGCGCGACGCCCTGAAGCTGAACATTGGGCGCGTTGGCGGCGCGCTCGCGATCCTGCGCCTGCGCTTGAGCGCGGCGGCGCTGCTCCTGCTCGCCGAGTGTCCCGGTTGCCTGCGCATGGGCAAGACCAATGTGCAGCACTGCCAGGGCCGTGCCGCAGAGCGACACGACCCGGCGCACGAATCTAGCCAGCACGCCCTGCTTTTCCCCGACAAGGCGCGCGTTTCCCCGAGGCCGCTCGCGGCGGCTCAAGTTCTTCTCGATCATCACGGTGTAGTTCTGTCCGCGCTTAAGCAGGAATTCACGCGGATCCGGGCCTTCGAAACGTGTGCCGCGCGCAATCAGTCAGATCGCGCCGGCAAGTTCTATTCGCTTCGAGGCCTGTTTTCGTTACCGCCGCTTCGTTTCGAATCGGCAGCCTGCATACGCAGATAACGGCAGAACAATTTAAATATTTAATTCACTACGCATATAGTTGCGATCTTCCGGCAAGAATCTGATAGGGCCTCGCCTTGTCCAGTTCGACTCTACAGCGAGCGATGCAAAACGCGGGGGGCCGCAGCCAGCCCTATCGCAGTCACAAGGAAATCATTGGCGGGGTGAGCAATCAGGGTCGCACGCGGACTCTCGCCTCAACTCGATGCGCGCCACGTTATGCAATGCGCGTGAGTCGGCATCCGGCCATGAGCGGACCTCCGACCGTGTCGTCCAAATCGACGACATGCATACCCGTAATCGGCTATCCGTGCTCATATGCCAACGATCACCTGCCGATTTTGTTCGCAGATGCGCCGCACAGCCTCGATATCGTGGGGCGTCGGCAGCGCAGCCATCGCGCGAAAGAATGCGTCGTGACCTGCCGGCGCGGATATCAGCAGCAGGCGCGCGTCGCCGTCCGCCTGATTGTTGAAGCCATGCACGTCGCCGCGCGCGACCGTAACGACTGCTCCTGGGGATACGTTCTGAACGGACTCGCCGATCTGGAACTCGAGCGAGCCCTCCAGCACCACGAAGGTCTTGTCCTCGTCCAGCGACCGATGCGCAGGTGCGCCGCCGCGTGTTCCGATCCGCATTTCCATCACAGTGTATGGAGCGTCGACACCGCTCGTGTCTGTGTCGCCCCTCCCGGCGATAACTCGGGTCTGCATGTTGGCGAAGGATAGTACGACCGAGGGCGTGCAGATGGCGGATTTCATTGAAGTCCTGACGTGTGGTTAAAAAGCGCCAGTCTGCGCCCTCGCGGAGCGTTCGATAAGACCGCTAGAATGGCGGCTTCCGCCAACGGGATGGACAATGGATATCAATGGTTCGCTGGCTTTCGTAGCTGTAGTAGATTGCGGCTCGTTCGCCGGCGCCGCGCGCGAGCTAGGTGTGCCGCGCTCGACGGTCAGTGCACGCGTTGCAGCATTGGAGGCGCGACTCGGAGTGCGTCTGCTGCGGCGCTCAACCCGCCGGATTGCACTTACAGACGAGGGCGAGGCATGGCACGCCAGCGTTGCGAGTGCCATTGCGACATTGCGCGCCGCTGAGCAACGTGGCCTCACCCGAGGCGAGACGCTGTCTGGCACGATCCGCCTGAGTGTGCCGCTCGACTTCCCTGACACCGTGCTAGCCGATGCCATCGCCGCGTTCCTCGACAGCCACCCGCGAGTGCGTGTCGAGGTACGCGCCACAAACGACGTAGTGGATTTCGTCGGTGACAAGTTTGATCTCGCAATACGCGGAGGCAAGCCGGGGAGCAACGACGCAGTCGCCCGGCGCATCGCCAGTTTCCGCATGGCCGCGTTCGCCAGCCCGGCATGGCTCGCAAGACGCGGCGTTGGTGATCGCGCTGACCACGCGATGTCAGTGCCCGACTCATTCGCGCATCTCGACTTGCTCGCTTTTTCCCCCCGCGCCGATCGTGCCGCGAGCGCGCCGCAGGCGAGGGTGGTGGCGAACAGCTTTGGTTTGCTAAAGCAAATGGCGATACGCGGCAAGGGTGTGGCGACCTTGCCCGCGCATCTGTGCGCGGAGGCGCTTGCCGCCGGCACACTGGTCGAGATTCCCCCTCCCTTGCAGGACGCCACGCAACAGGGTCTCTACCTCGTTTATCCATCGCGTGGCGACATGAGCGCCCGAGCGCGCGCTTTCGCGCAACACCTTGGCGAGACACTGGAACGAATCGCGGTGGCAGCGCAAAGCCCCCGCTAAGGAATGTTGGGGTGACAACCCGGAACTTGCGGCCCGAATCGATAAGGCACAGCGCGATTTTAAGTGAGTTGAATGACTGCTTTCGGCAAGCTCGAAGGTCAGCTTCGGGTCGGCTACGGAAGTTCGATATCGGCGCAGGGTCGCTCGTCCTGAAGGACGACCCCATCCGTCGCAGTGCGCCCACGAGCGGCCCGTCCACCAGCCATCCGATCGGACTTTCCAAGGACCGCTTCGCCTCTATAGTTGCCGTTCACCGGCGTCGTGCGCTACCACTCGCTGCAACGCTCTCTCCGATTGCACTTCAAACAAGGAGAAATCTTGCCAAACATACAGATCTCGGCGGAACACAGACTTGCTCTCCTTGAGGAGCATCGCTTATGGTGCAAGGACATCGTCCGTACCCCCGGGCAAATCGGTAGTTCGATCAACACGTTGGTCCAAGGACCGCCGTTGTATATTCCCGGAGAAATAAGGCCATACTCGGACTTTGATGAGGTCAGATTCTTGTCTGTCGCTCAAAAGTTCGTCGACTACCTCAAGGCCAAAAGTTTTCCATTTCGGGAAAATTGACGATTCGTCTCGGCGTCGCCGTCGGGCTGGAGAAGCAAAATCTCAATGGCAAGGAGGAGTGATGGGTTTTCAGCGAGAAGTACGAATGGGTTACGGTCGCCAGGTGAGATCGAGCGTGAGGTGCGTAGTGAGCGAATAGACGCCCTGTTGAGTCAACTCGAAGCGGAAATTCACCGTATGAACGGGCAGCAGGGCGACGAACATATCCCCGCCGCCTTGCGCGAGTTGGAAGCACGGTTGCGCCAGCTTGCCGATCGCGCCCAAGTGGCCGGGTCAGCGCTTGCTACGCCAAGTTTATAGCCACAGTAAAGCAGGCCATGCTTCCCGTGGCAGATACAGCGATATTGGCTGGCGCAGGGCCGCGTCGACACGTTGCTCATGCATTCTATCGGCCAGCCTTCTAGGGCGCGATCATGAGGAGTCTTTGCGGCGATCGCAATATGCCAGAAAACTGCCCGCGCGTATCTTATCTAACCCGCTCTATGAAAAGCTGCCATAGCTGTTCGGCGACTCCCTCATGCGTGAGCTTCTGGTCACGCCCCGACCGGTTTGTCATCATCCCCTTCAAGTACATCGACTGCTCATCAGTTTCGACGCTTAAGATTTCGTTGAAACTGTTGTCCTGAGGATTATCGTTTCCAGAATAGCCGATCTGACCTCGAGATCCGTAGGAATGCGTGATCCGAATGTAGCAGCCCGCAACCCGTTTGCCATCTCGATAGATGGTTCCGGTAAATCCCGTTTCCGAGGTGCGGCGAAACCGGCCTTCATATCCGGGATTACGCGGAGCTAGCTCCTCCAGCGAATTCTCGAAAAAAACGGCAACATAGTTGAAGGCCTCCATGACAAAGTTGTCGCGGTCAATATCGCGGAACTCTCGTGGTAAGGATAGCGAGCCGGATCTGGGGCGCGGCGGCGCAACAGAAGCTACCTGATCAGACGACTGCTGCACAGGAGAGTTGGAAACAGGTCGCGGCGTGCCCCCGGTCTTCGCGACGAGCAACTTGCGTAGCGACTGGACGATATCGACGAACGCATCATCCAGGGTTGGCCATTTGACTACCGGCTTGGCATCTTTTGGTAGAGCCTTGAGTCCGCCAAGCAATGATGATGTCCAGTCACAAGGCCGTACGATTATCGGAACAACGATCGCTGAACCTGCTTGATGGCGCTCCATGGCACGCTGCATCTCGATGCCAAAACAGTAGTCCGAGTTCATGAAGTCTGAACTGACCAAGAGGATGATCAGATCGGCCGCGTCAAGTTCAGTGCTAATGTGCGCCTCGATCTCTCCCCCTGGGGGAATCCGGTGGTCACTCCAGATGTCCACAACCCCCTGTCGCCGCAGCAACGAAAGGTGTTTTTCGAGTTCTGCGCGATACTGCTCGTCTGCATGACAGTACGAGACGAAGGCTCGAATCATCATCTATTCCTGGCGGGTGAGAAGATGTAATTCTAGTGGAAGTCATGTTCAATGCTCGAACGACATCTCGCTCGCAATTACGCCAAGCTACCAGTGGGCTCCCTCGTTGGTTGTGGTACATGTACCAGATTCGCAATTGCGCGGCGGCAGTCGGTCTTGGAGTGCCTCGAAGCAGGGGAGACTACCTGATTCCAGAACAGGGATTTCGCCAGCGGAACAGGAACGCAAATGTGGGTGTCCTGCCGCGAACTTCATCGGCCTGCCACGGCAGATCGTGAAGCCGCTGGCGGATAGCGGGACGTGAGGATGCCGCGGATGGTGGCGAGCGACTGCTCGGCGACCACGCTGGGTTCGATGGCGCGTGGCGTGGCCAGCATCGGGATCCGCACCCCGAGTCGCCGGCATACTGCCGACAGATATGGCTTTGCATCGCCACCGCATTCCGCGGCCGCGCGTGCGATCGCCGCGTCGCCGACGCGCTGGCGTAACCACCCCAGTACCCAGCGATCCTTTTCGCTACAGACCCTGACGAGATGCTCCATGACGGATTCTCCGCAAACACTGTATTTTTATACAGTACCCGGAAAAACGACGGCAGGCGAGCGAAAAGCGAGGCCCCGCGGGAAGTTCTTTGCCATTAGTGTGGCGGACCCCACGTACGCCCGCATGTTTCCGTTAGGTGTATGATAGTGTCATACACGATTGAATTGAGGTGCGATCATGGCGAGCGAACGCCTGACAATCACATTGACGCCGGAGCTGCTTGAGTTCGTCCGCGAACGAACCGCAGAGGGCGACTACAACAGCGATAGTGAAGTCATCAGGGATGGACTCCGGCTGCTGAAGGAGCGCGACATCGCGGTTCGTCAATGGCTGACCGAGAAGGTGGTGCCGGGCTATCTTCAGTACAAGGCCAATCCGGAAAGTGCGATGACCCGGGAGCAGGTCGAGCAGCAGCTTGATCATGACAGGCGCCAGCGTCGCGCAAAAAAAGGAGCGGCGGGCTGATGCTGTACAGGGTGCAATACCTGCCGTCGTTCTACGAGATGCTGCGAAATATCGAGGAATACATGGTGGACCATGATCGCTCCGATGCATCGATCGATCGTTACCGGTCCACCGTGTTTGATACCTGCGAAAAATTCGCCACCTTTCCCAATCGTGGGAGCCGGCACGACGACGTCATGCCGGGACTGCGAACCTGGAACATCGAAGGCGAAACCATTCTCGCCTATGTCGTAGAGGATGCGGCTTTTGCGGTCACGTTCGTGGGCATCACGTACGGTGGCCAAAACTGGATGGACATCTTTTCCATGCGCCCGCTGGGCCGGGTGCAGTAATCAACAGCCCGTGCCGTAGGTACCAAGATGCAAATTTTTATTCGTATTCCTTAGTGTTGTTTTGACGTTTTGACTTCTTGAGGCGCGGTCCGGTACGCCCACGGAGCATCGGAGATGCACTTGTCCTTCTCTCAGGCACCGCCTCTGGCGGGCATTTTTCAGCTGCTTGTGCGGCCGTCCTGTTCCGCCGCGGAGGGCGAATTCATATTGTCCAGGATGTCTGAGGTGGCTGGCGTGCCTGTTCGGCCAACACGATTGGAGCGCATAGCTCCTATCGTTTCATCCTCCCCCAATGAGAGCCCCGTGCTGCGGTAGGCGAACCAGCCCGTGTATTCAACTTTTCTTTCCGGAATTGCGAAGTAAACTTGGACCCTGTTGACGAAGGGAAGTAAATCTGGAACTTTGCGGAGGGTTGGTGGTGGCTGACGTTCGTCCGGTTGATCCTGCGCAGCAGTTGAACTTTCCCCCGATCTCCATTCAGCGCTCGAAATGGACGCACCAGTTCCAGGGTACGTCGCCGAATCGCGGTATCGGGAGGTTCCGAGATGGCTGTTCATTGCGCTCGTGCTAGGATTTTCCCCAATAAAGGAGGGAAAACGATGGCTGTACACGCTATAACGGCGGTTCGGGTGGACGGGAATTCGGAAAGGGTCACACACGTGCTTTGGGGCCAGGTGTCCGTGAGCGGAGACCAATTTGAGGTCGTTCCGCACTCATCGCCTGTAATCGAAGTGGTAGACGCACTGGCTAAGGGCGACACCGTCGTAACAGTCTTTCCGCTGGATGGGCAGCGCGTTGCAGGTCCAGAAGTCCGCCGCGTCGTCGACGAGGCCGGACGCGAAGGCATCGAAATGGTGGTCACTGATGCCGATGAGGGCCGAAGGCTCACGGACCTCCCACGGCTTGATCACGAATAGAGCGCTCATCGGGTCGGCTCTATCGGACGGAGTTTAATCAACCGCCCTCACGAACCGGCGCCGAAACCTTGCCCCAGACTCACGTCGTCTGAACACGCGGTTGGGCTTGTCATGCGTTCAACATTAGAGGCAGTGATCGGCCAGTTCCAGTCAGTCGGGAACGCTGCGCCGTAGACATCCAAATGCCGCTTGAGGTCAACAAGCAGTCGTTCAATTCGAGTGAAAAGGCGTCACCTTGCAAGATCGCTGAATAAAGGATGCACGCTCAAAGTCTTGTTGCGCGTGGCTTATAATTCACCGTCACGTTTCAGACGTCCAGAGGTGGGCTGACTCGGCGTACCAGATAAATGTCATCAAAGCTCAAACACCTGATAACGCACTGTCTAGCATTTCTTATAACAGCTGGCTTCGCTGCTCTCGTTCTGTATATGAGGCCAACCTTGACAAAGGACGCCGCGACAACTGTTGGATCAGTCGGCTCATTTATTACCCTTTACGGCGTTGTGTTCGCGCTGATTGAACTGGCATACACGCGCTCGGCAGCTGAGTTAGCCGCAACAGCGGCAAAGCGTGTCTTCGATGCGATGTCCCGGCTTGGCGCGGTAGAACAGATCACAGATTGCCAAGCCTATATCAAGACAGCTGTCGCATGTATCGACGACGGTGTGGCTGTCCCGTCGGCCGTGATGTTGGATATTGTCAAGATTTATTCACGTGTGTTTCAAGTGCAGCTTGAGGATGCATCCTCCGAACATCGAAAGAACAGGTCGCTTCTTGAAGCCTATCGATTCGATTCGGCTCGCTACGACTCATTCAACGCACAGGGAAAAACAGCCATCACATCGTCATCGGGGAGCGCTCGTCGCTCACCGCCCCACCCATATGCAAAGACGCGTCAGGCGTTAATCGCCATGGCAGGGCAATTAAGTTCGCACCAGAGCAAGCACACGACATTTGCGGAGATCAGACAATGATTCCAAACTCACTACGAGATTTCATAAGCCGACTGCGGGAAGCCACTGAAAAAGATGAGGTATCCTGGGTTGAGGCAGACGGAACTGCCTATTTTTGCGATCACAAGGACGTTACCCTTCATATTTCGCCGCACTTTGATCACGATCGTGAGCAATCTTCGTTCCATTTTCGGATCTCGAAGGGGCCGAAGAATACGCCATTTTCTGTTTACGACATTGAAGATGACTATCTGACGATGAAAGCTTTATATGAGGCGGTCATCGCGAATGCAAACGATGTCGGAAACGACGTTAAAGGCTTTTTTGATTGACAACGGCAATGGCCGCTTTGTCGCAGAGCCGGTCGTCTACATCGCGCCACCTCCTCAGTCCGCTCCGCTTCGGGTCGGGTATGCCCCTTCGTCCGAACCGGTTGCCGCGCTCCGGCGTTGAACGCGGTGCGGTCAAAACGGGACCTTCGTCCGGTGCACCGTCGTGGCATTCGGGAGACAGTTCCACTTCGCAAGCAGTAAAGCAGCTTATGCAGGCCGACGCTAGCCCAGATACTGTTTCGAGATGTCCGATTATCATGTTCAACTAGGCTGCGCAGAAGTCGGTTGTGCGTCCATTGAGGTCAGCCGGAAAAAGTGGATGCCAACATTCCGTAGAATTGAGGAATGGAGGTATTGATGAAGCGAATTCCGAAGGCTGTCTATACGAAAGAATTTCGTGAAGAGGCAGTGAAGCTGGCAATGACCGATGGCGTGGGGGTGTCGGAGGCCGCGCGTCGGCTGTCGATATCGATGAAGACGCTAGCGAATTGGGTACGCGCCGCGAAAGCCGGTAGGCTTGAAAACGTCGGTCAACATCAGAAGCCGCTAACTGAAATCGAAGCTGAGCTGGCTCGGGTCAAGCGCGAGCTGGCCGAAGTGAAAATGGAACGCGATCTGCTAAAAAAGTGCACGGCCTACTTTGCGAGGGAGTCGCGGTGAAGTACGGCGTGATTGAGCAGATGCGACAGGATTATGCGGTGCCACCGATGTGCCGGTTGCTGAGCGTTTCGGTGAGCGGCTTCTACGCCTGGCGTAAGCGTCCGGCGTCGTTGCGCGCACAGCAGGAGGGTCGACTCGAAGCGCAGGTGCGTGCCGCTCACGAGCGTACCCGGCAGACTTTCGGCCCGCAACGGCTACAAAGGGATCTAGCGGACCACGGCGTCCACATTGGTGTTCACCGCATCAGGCGTTTGCGGGCAAAGCTTGGCCTGCGATGCAAGCAAGAGCGCAAGTTCAAGGCGACCACGAATTCGACGCACGATTTGCCGGTTGCACCGAACCTGCTTGACCAGAACTTCAGTGTGAGCTCACCAAATCAGGCCTGGTGTGGTGACATCACCTACATCGCGACCGATGAAGGATGGCTGTATCTGGCCGGCCTGAAGGATCTGTTCAGCGGAGAGATCGTTGGCTACGCGATGAGCGAGCGCATGACAAAACAACTGGTAATGCAGGCGCTGTTCCGCGCTGTCGCGTCGCACCGACCGCCGCCCGGCCTGATACAGCATACGGACCGGGGCAGTCAGTACTGCGCCCACGCCTATCAAAAGCTCGTCAGACAGTTCGGCATGCAGGCCTCAATGAGTCGACGAGGAAATTGCTTTGATAACGCACCGATTGAATCCTTCTGGGGTTCGCTGAAAAATGAACTCGTCTATCATCGCAAGTTCGCGACCCGCGACCAGGCCCGGAAGGAAATCGCGGAGTACATCGAGATTTTTTATAACCGGCAGCGCACACAGGAGCGTCTGGGCTACTTGTCGCCAGCTGCTTTTACGCGGCGATTCCATTTGACCACGATCGCTGCTTAACCCGTTGGCGTCCACGGATTCCGACCGACCTCAGTAAAGCGGTAAATAGCGCGTTGTCCGGCAGGGCACAAGTATTCGTCATCCCGGGCAATGTAGATGAAGTCCGCCCTGTCAAAGCGACCGTGAGCCTTTGCATTTGACGTCGTGGTCCTGGGTAGGATGGCTGCAATTCCTGCATCCTCGCACGCCTTGATTTGCGGACCGCTGTAATACCCTCGATCAGCGATAGCCTTCAATCTGGTTCTGCCCATGGCATCACGAGCAGCTTGTGCCATCGGGCTGAGCTGTGCACGATCACTACCTGCGTTTGTGACCTCATGGGCAACGATGAGATGGTGTTTGGCATCTACGGCTACCTGCACGTTGTAGCCCACCATCCCCGAGCCACGACCGCTTGTCGCCATGGAGCGAGCATCGGGATCAGTCAATGAGATCTGTCCATCAGGTAGTGTCTTCAACTCTTCCTTGACCTGCTCGAAGCGACGCATTTGCCCCTGCAATTGAGCAATCTTCTCTCGCAGTCGAGTGGTCTTTGCTTCCACCTCGGGCGGTTGGGTCCGGTCCGCCGTTTCCAGCGCGCTCAAATAGCGTTGGATACTTTCCTCAATTTGCTGTTGACGCTTGTCGATCTTGCCAGTCGTAAAGTTGCGGTCACGCGTATTGGATGCCTTGAACTTGCTTCCATCGATGGCGACTAGCGCTTGAGAGAACAGCTTGAGATCCCGGCATAAGACGACAAACCTGCTACAGACGTTGCGAATGCCCGCGCCGTTGTTCCGTCGAAAGTCAGCTATTGTCTTGAAGTCCGGTGCCAGACGGCCAGTCAGCCACATCAACTCGATATTGCGTTGGCATTCGCGTTCCAGGCGCCGGCTCGATTGAATCCGGTTCAAGTAGCCGTAGATGTATATCTTCAGCAGCACTGCGGGATGGTAAGAGGGGCGGCCCGTTGACGATGGCGTAACGCCAACGAATCCGAGCGCTTCTAGCGCCAGTTCTTCGACAAAGGCCTCGACGATTCTGACCGGGTTGTCCTCGGCAACGAAATCGTCCAGGCATTCGGGCAACAACGTCACCTGCTTCCGGTCGTCACCTTCAACGAATCGCTTCAATTGTTCCTCCGACCTTGAAGTGCTGACCGAAGTTTAGGAGATCACGTGAGAGAATGAAGACTCATTTTCATCGACGAGAACGCACGTGGATCTCCATGTGATCTATACACGAAGTGATCGAATTCTTCTCTCGCGCCGCCGATATGAATCGTGGCGACAGATCCAAGATGAGATCGCTGATTACGTGACCTCGCTGGGCCCTTGGTCGCCCGAGGATACGGTTGCATACCTCGGCTGCGAGCATCTTGGGCTCGACCCGAGTGCGGCCGAACAGGTCGCCACACTATTGGCCTCTGCCGATCCCATCATCGAACTCAAATTCGGGCCGAGCGCCTAGCTCGTGTTTTCACACAGCCTCGGTCGGTTCATGCCATATGCATGAAGGGCCGCGCCCGAGGTAATCGTCACGCTCGGTCGTGGGGCGCAGGCCGGCCACTTTGAGACATTCGGTGTTGCCACCTAGATCGTTGGAGATTGCTGCTCCTGGAACCAACTCTACTGTTCCTGTTGCGCTCTCCTCCTTCGTGCTCCAATAGCTCTCGGCGCGACGGCGCGAAGAATGCGGCGGAAAGTGGGGCATTCCATGTGGCTCGGCGCGGGACAGGCCGCGGCATGTCGAAGCCCGTCGCGCATGACGCTCAATTTGCGGATCGCTTTGTCCAACTCCTCGGCTTTTGCCGCTAGCATCTGGCGATCGATGCGCGGTTGCCCCTCAGACTCGAACATCAGCGCGATATCATCCAGCGAGAACCCGGCGGCGCGCCCCAGAGCGATCAACGCTAGCCGGTCCAGCACGCCGGGATCAAACTGGCGGCGCAACCCTCGGCGCCCCCGCGACCTGATGAGCCCCTTTTCCTCGTAGAACCGGAGCGTTGATGCGGGAACACCGGATAGCTTCACCACCTCGCCGATATCGAGTTGAATCATCGCTTGACCTAAAGTCGACTTGAACTTGCATAGTTTAGCTTCCGCTCCTCAGGGGCAAGGCCAAGGATAGCGATCATGGATTCCACAAAACAGACCGAAGGCACGCAGAAGGCGCTTTGGAATGGCAGCGCCGGACGCGCATGGGTGGCCGCGCAGGAGGTGCTCGATCAGACGTTCAAGCCCTTCGAGGATCTGCTCGTCGACATGATGGGCACCGGAGCCGAACTCCGGGTGCTCGATGTCGGCTGTGGTACCGGCAGCACGACGCTGGCTGCGGCACGGCGGGTCGGCGTAGAGGGTGATTGCATTGGAGTCGATATCTCAGCCCCGATGATCGCCGTCGCCCAAGCGCGCGGCGAACGGGAGGACTCGACGGCAACTTTCATCTGTGCCGACGTGCAGACCCATGCCTTTAAGCCGGCAAGCTTCGACCGGATCACGTCGCGCTTTGGCGTCATGTTCTTCGATAACCCGCTATCGGCCTTCGCCAACCTGCGACGTGCTGCAAGGGACGGAGCCGAATTGCACTTTGTCGCCTGGCGCAGTGCCGTCGAGAATCCGTTCATGACGACCGCCGAGCGTGCCGCGGCGCCTCTACTGCCGAACCTGCCCGCTCGCCGACCCGATGCGCCGGGGCAGTTCTCCTTCGCAAACCAGCATAGGGTTTGGTCTATCCTGGAAGCGAGCGGTTGGGCGGAGATCGACATCCGGCCGATCAATATAGATTGCACCCTGCCCGAACGGGAGTTGGTCAGCTACTTCAGCCGGCTCGGCCCTGTCGGTATGATCCTTCAAGAGACCGACGAGCGAACGCGCGTGCAAGTGATTGCATCCGTTCGCAGCTTTGATCCATATGTGCACGGAGCCGATGTTCGCTATACCGCTGCCTGCTGGATGATCAGCGCCCGAGCGTTGTCTATATCAGCATCGCCGAAGGAGGCAGTCAAGGTCTGAGCAGTGGACTATCCGATGCGCGCTCTTCGATAGGGGAAGGCCCGGCGACGGCGGCGGAGGTCCAGTTAGGCCTCCCAGAAATTCACAAAAGCCGAGACGCGACGTTCTATGCAGGCGTGACTACTGCCACGAGACGCGCTCATCGCCAATTACTTGGATGACCGCTCTCAAGAAAGACGAAAGTCCCATATGGGTGGCGACTGCCGCCCGATGCGGTCGATCAATGGCCAACCCACGCCCGCCTGACTGCGTCGGGCCGGGGTCGGCCAGAAAACGACGTTCCTGAGTTCCCGGACCAAGCCGCTCCAGCGACTGCTCCTCCCCATGAGGCGACGGTCGTATAACCACTTGAGTTGGTGTAGCATTTCCCAGCACTGAAGAGCCAATCGCCTGCAGTGCCACATCAATCTAAATGAACAACAAATGGCTCTCTATTCAGAGTACGACACAGCCCCGATCTATAAAGCGGCTGATGCTTTCCGCGATAATTGCTTGTTGCGCAACGGATCACTGCTGTTCGATGATGCTGCGATATGGACGCCAGAGACTCTTGAACGCCTCCAAAAGGCTTTCGTCGCCACCCCCGACGGGGGTGATCGATCCTTTATCGCCAAGTTCAAGGACCAAGTTAGCGCTGCTGGTCCGGAAGTAGTGCGCTTGGCTGCAGAAATACTCTGCATTTATTTCCTGTTTCCGTCAAACGTCGGTGGCATTCGCAAGCGTCAGGTGATCAACGAGGTACTTGGGTGGTCGGGCACCGTACTTCCCGATAGTCACTTGGTTTCTCTTGCGTTCTCCCACGGGATCGGCAGCGGCGGCCAAGGATATAACACTCGGCGCCCAGCTGAGCTCACATTCCTGATCGAGCTGGCCATTGCCTGGAAAAAGCTTCCATCCGATCGGCAGGCGGAACTGGCGACTTCTCAATGGCGTTTCGAACAATTTGTCGACAGCATCGAGGATGCGGAGTCAAGGCAGTTGCGACACATGCTGCTTCATCTCATGTTTCCCGAATATTTCGAGCGCATCGCCAGCGCCAGTCACAAACGGCGCGTCATCAAAGCCTTCTCAGGCCTCGTCAAAGACGGGGGTGAGGATGACGTGGATCAGACTATCTATACCATCCGGCAGGAGTTGGAAGGGCTGCTGCCGAACAAAGAACTCGACTTCTACTGGCCACCATTGGCCGAGGCTTGGTACGACGACAGCGAAGACAACCCCGAAGAAGGAGCACCCCTCGAAGTTATCCAGTACAAGAGGCAAATCGTCTTCTATGGGCCGCCGGGCACCGGCAAAACGTTCCGTGCCAAACGGCTGGCTGGGCGTATCATCCGTGCCGCAGCGCTGGCCGCGATGGGCCCCGCCCGCTACTTTCAGTCCCAATCTGACGTGGATGCAGCCATCAGCGAAAATGTGCACCGACTGCAACTACATCCCGCATACAGCTACGAGGACTTCATTCGTGCCCTGCACGTCTCGGACGCTGGGGGCACCGAGTATCGTGCAGGCTATCTGCCAAAGTTGATCGAGCACATTGAGGGAAAACCTCGTGAGACGCGGTTGCCTCATGTTCTCATTCTCGATGAGATGAACCGTACGGACCTGAGTCGGATGCTGGGAGAGTGCTTTTCGTTGCTGGAAGATCGGAACCAACCAATTCCATTACCGGTTTTGGATGGGAAAGGAAGCGCGATCAGCCTGCGCATCCCGGATGACCTCTTTGTCATTGGCACGATGAATCTGATCGACCAATCTATTGAACAGGTTGACTTCGCCTTACGCCGTCGATTCCTTTGGGTGCCGTGTCCGTTTAACGCGAACGCTCTGGTTGAAGCAGCTGAAGCGAAGTGGAAGGCACTTAAAACAATGCTGGGTTGGGACCGAGTCGAAGAGGATTTCCGCAAGCTGGCGGGCGCTGCTGCAGCTCTGAATCGAGAGATTCACGATAGCTCGTTGCTTGGGGCTCAGTACGAAATCGGCCACACGTATCTGCTCGACGTGATTGTGTTCCTGAACAATTTCCTTGGTCCTCGTCCCACCCGCAAGCAGAACTACCTCTGGAATAAAAAGGGCGAGGCACTTGAGCCGGTCCACCAGATATGGAGTCTTTCTCTACGCCCGTTGCTGGAACAGTATCTGGCGGGACTTGATGCGACCTCGCGTAATGCTGAGCTTGACAGGCTGGCCAAGGTTTTTCTCAAGCCCGTGGCGATCGAATGAAGCTAGTTGCATCGGATTGCTCTCCATTCGATCCGCAACCGTCGGCAGTAGAGACAGAGTGGCTCCGCAAACTTGCGGCGAGCGTTCATGCCAGCGATTTCGTTGTCCCAATCTCTGGCGAACGAGACGAGGACGAGCCAATCGTTTATTGCTCGTGGGACGGAACATGGTGGGCTGGACGGTACGTCGGCTCCCTTTCTTTCGGGGGACATAGCCTGACCATCAAGCCTCGCTTCGGCCTTGCTACTCTAAAGAGCTGGCTGTTTGAGGTAACGTCAGCTGTACTTACGGAGTCGCCGGGCAACCTGCGCGAGGACGAATCATTCCTTGTCCAGCTATTGGCGTACGTTTGGGCTCACGGATTCATCGAAGCCGCGCGGCATGGGTTGCCCGCTCTCCGACGTGACGTGACCACAAACGGGCCAACAGTTCGTGGACGACTGGACGTTGCAGCTTCGCTTCGATTGATTGCATCCCGCGGTGGAGCGGTCGTGTCCGTCCGATCAGAGCGATCTCTAGATCACGCTGCTTCCGACGCGATTGTTGCTGCCTACAGCGTGCTACGACGCTGGCTCGCTGTTCCCGACGAGCTCTGGTTGCCGGCTCGCGCAAAGGAACTTCTTCCTCATCTCATGGCAGTTACCGGAGCACGCCCCGCAGTCCCAACAAAGGCTGAACTGGGGCGTGTCCGGTACACGCCGATCACCGCAGGATTTGCACCCGTCGCTGAGCTGTCTCGACAAATTGCGAGTCATCGAGGATTAGCTGCCAATGTGGAAGCCGACGGAGACACCACCGGGGTGCTTCTCGACATCGCCGAGCTTTGGGAAATGTATGTGCTCAGCGTCCTACGCAAGGCAGCGGTTCCGTTCACGGTAGCCCATGGAACGCGCGAGAAGAAAGCGCCGAAGAAACTCCTCTACAGTGGTGTTACCGGGCGGGGACTTGGCACGTTGATTCCCGACGCGGTTGTTCAATCGGACTACAGGATTGAAGGTGTGGCTGACGCTAAATACAAGCCTCTCTATCCTTCCGCGAGCAACCCGAACGGCCCGCAACGCGAGGATCTCTATCAGATGGCCGTACATGGACGCCCCCGGTTTGCCAAGCTCGCAGTTGGTGAACGGTAGAAGGAAGATTGCACCCGTACATTCGGACTTTCGTTGTGAGACGGGCTCACTGTCCCTGATGGGTTTCGCTGGCCAGTTCCCTATCGCTTACGCGCACTCTCGGTGCCTCGGTCATTTTTGGGCTTCACCGGCCACGGTCTTACCTGCCTGCCATCACTTCGTGTTTGCCTGAGCAATCGGTGGTAGGGTTCCTCAGTTCCGTAACGACTTTGCTTGTTTCGATTTAACCTGTTTGATCACGCAGTACGTGGCGTGTAGCCTGGCTGGAAACTTCGCTCATGGACAAGCAGCGCCCACACGGTACGAGCCGTTTTGTTCGCTAAGGCAACAGCGGCCACATTCTTGTTACGACGGGCCGTGACGTTAAAAACCCAACAGTTTGGATCGGCTTTCTGCGTCGCCCGATAGATCACCGATCTGGCTCCATGGATCAACATGGTCCGCAAATACGCGTCACCACGCTTGCTCATGCCCAGGAGGTTCTGCTTGCCGCCGCTGGAATGTTGGCGTGGAACGAGCCCCAACCAGGCAGCAAGTTGCCGGCCGTTGTCGAAGTTCTTCGCATCGCCAACGGTTGCCACCAGAGCGGTTGCGGTGAGAGGGCCGATTCCTGGTACCTTCTCGAGGCGCTGGCTCACTGCATTGTCGCGGTGCCAGGCCTTGATTGCAGCTTCAATCTCGTCGACCTGGCGATGCAGCAATTGCAGATGCTCGAGCAGTCGGTTGATCAGCAGGCGGAACGAGCCCGGCAACGCATTGCTGGCATCTTCGATGAGCTCGGGTACTCGCTGGGCGACATAGGCGATGCCCTGCGGCACAACGATTCCGAATTCGCCGAGTAGGCCACGAATCTGGTTCGCCTGCGCTGTGCGGGCCTTGACGAAACCCTGGCGAACGCGGTGCAGTGAAAGCACCGACTGCTGCTCAATGTTCTTGATCGGCACGAATCGCATCGACGGCCGACCAACCGCTTCGCAAATGGCTTCGGCGTCGGCCGCGTCGTTCTTGTTGCTTTTGACGTACGGCTTCACGAACTGAGGCGCCATCAACTTCACCGTATGCCCGAACATCTGAAGTTTGCGCGCCCAATGATGGGCGCTTCCGCACGCCTCCATGCCGATCAAACACGGCTGCAAGTTGGCAAAGAACGTCGCGACCTGTTCCCGACGAAGCTGCTTACGAAGCAGAACCTTGCCGTGCTTGTTCACCCCGTGGACCTGGAATACGTTTTTCGCCAGGTCAATGCCGATCGTTGTAATCTCCATGGTGGGCGCTCCCGCTGTTCGAGTGGTTGACGACACCTCCACTCTGGCACATCAATGCCTTTATAGGTGGGGGCGTCCATCCCATTGCTTACC
>NZ_FNZM01000010.1 GCF_900109265.1 Paraburkholderia tropica | reverse complement strand
TTGAGAATCTCGTTGGCACGACGCAATTCCTTGACCTCGCGCTCCAGGGCCTTCAGCCGTTCGCGTTCGTCGGTGCTCACGCCATCACGCTCACCCTGGTCAACCTGGTCACGCTTGACCCATTCGTGCAGCGTCTGCGGCGTACAGCCGATCATCGGTGCAATCGATTCGACCGCCGCCCACATCGACGGATGTTCCCTACGTTGCTCGCGCACCAGACGCACTGCGCGCTCGCGGACTTCCGGGGAAAACTTGGTTGCCTTCTTGTTCATGGCTCCATTCTCTCAAGAGTTGGAGCCTCCACCAAACCCGGCTCGGTTCAGCGCCCATACCTGCTGCCCAGCCTGATTTACACCATATGGCACCCACGTAGTTCCGTCATTGGGTTGACTGCCAACAGCAACACGAACGCTACCAAGTTCTATTTTCCCATCGGAACTTAAGTTCATCTGCGCCATCTGTTGCTCAATCTGCTGTTCGGTATATTTCCCACCGCTCTTGTCTGCAAGTTGCTTAGCGAGCGATTTTTCTTCCGGATGAAGTTGCCGGTTAAAGCGGTCGACGTCGAACGCCGATGACGCGCCAGCACTACCGCCAACCGCACCGCCTATGCCCGTGGCGACGACGTTTGCCAGAATGTTGCCGAGCGCCTGATTGGCGTTCGAATCACCGGTTGGATTCGCTGCCACCACTGCATTGCTGATGTCGTTCAGTTTGCCGCCGATGAGCGACGACAGCCCCGCACCGGCCGCGCCCTGAATCGCACCGCCCGCACCACCGCCTAGGCCCGCGACGAGCGCTGCACCGGCCGCCTGCATCCCGGCGCGACTCGCACCGCCTTCCTTCCAGGCGTCGACGCCCGCCGCATCGCCCGATGCCTTCGCTTCTGCGAGTTTCGAATTCGCGTATTCGCCAATGCGCTGCGCGACCGCCTGACCCGCCGCGCTAGCTGCCGCCATCGTATCGGCCTGATTCGTCAGGATCGCATTGATATCTGAGCAGACGCGTATAGTCGTCGCCAGTTCACTTTTCGCCTTCCCCCGAATCAGGTGGGTTCGATGGTGGCTTGCTGTGTATCGCAGCGACAAACATCGCCAAAAAACCAAACCCGATGGCGCACAATAGTGGCTCTATTTCGAAGAATTCCCTCATCTTGGGTAATGTCTTCTGGAATCCAATTATCACAATTCCCGTGATAAAAACCGCCAAGTAGAACATCACAAATGTCGCAAAGAAAACCATCCAGAGACGAAATTTCCCGAGGAATTTTCCGATTACGTCCCCAAACAATCCACCGAACAATCCACTTAGAAGTGGATCAATCATCAGATATTCCTCCGTTACTTTTCCTTCGAATATTTAACGACTTTCTGAGCCGCGCCCTTGGTTGTTTATCCCACTATAGCGCGATGATTGACACCGGTTCGAACATCATCCCTGGAATCAGAATCTCAACCTTTATCAGTCAGCGTCACCGGGTTTATCAGCCGAACCTGATGATTGCTTCTTACGCTCCGCTTCACGTGCGATGGAGCCCAACAAGGCAACGAATGTAACTATCAATGATACCCCGCAAACAACCGAGATCACGAAAGGATCAAAAAATCCAACGAATCTCGAAACAGTTTTATGAAGACCGACCGTCAAAAATCCGATAATAAAAAACGCAAAATAAAAGAGAGCAACAGTACCAACAAAGACTTTCCACAACCTGAACCTTCCAAGAAATTTAGAAATAAACGGAGCCAGATAACCTCCAATCAACCCACTAATTATTTCAACAGACATGTATCCTCCTTACCGGTTCTTTGAACTCTCAGAATTCGTCAGCGCATGTGCCCCTCTGCCTACCGTTTGGTTCACTCCAAATTTGTTCAGTTGAACGACGAAACCCGGCACTGTAGATATACTTTTAAGTGAGTTGGGTACTCCTGCCCACTTTAGCAAGGTGACGGCCCCCATGTTGCTATGCAACGCGTCACCGAAGCGATTTTCCACTGCCGCCAGCATCACGTCGCGCACGATGTCGCCGCTATGGCCTGCTGTCGTGGCCGCCCAGCTCATCGCCTCGCGGTCACAGCAGTCCAGCGCGAACGTCACACGCAGCGGCTCCCCGTTGTCGCACCGGAACTCGAAGCCATCCGAGCACCAGCGCTGATTGCTTCGTGCCACAGCGACCTTGCCGTCGTGTCGTCGTTGCGGACGCGGTGGCGCCGCACGGCGCTCCATCGACAGCCCGTGCGTGCTCATGACTCGATAGACGCGTTTCGCATTGAACGGCAGGTTCACCAGCGGCGTGGCATTCGGCGTGGTCTGCACCTGCGGTGCATGCGCCCCGCCCGCAACGACCTGCGCCTGTGCGCCCGCCGCCATGCCAGCCAGCATCATGGCAGCGGCCACCACCACTTCGCCCTTCCCGCGTCCACCGCTGGCCGTCGCAGTCTCCTCCACCGCCACAACCATGTGACGCACCCTGCTGTAGACCAGCCTGAAATTCCTGTTCATCAAAGTCTCGCCGGAAAATTTATCCAGCAATCCTCAACGAGCGCATGAGGCCCCGAATACAGGACAATTCCTAAGAACAGGCAGAGACAGCAGAAAAGATTGCGTTTACCCAGCGCGCGTCAAGACAGTTGACATTGCTCAACAGTCAGACTGCATGCGCGGTGGGCTTCAGAAAGGTGTCACAGGCGCGGGGCGTGAAAACGCCTCCACGAGCAGTGCGATCGATCGATGTTGCGTTAGCGGTGTGTATAGCGCCTCGACCTGCACGTGAATGTCCGTTGCGTGGTCGAGCGTGCATGCAGTTGTCACGCCAACTTATCCCCAGTTTTTGTTGAAGTCCCTGTGGACAAGCCCTGGGCAACCCACCCAAACCCTTGTTGCCAAAGAGAATTGTCCGCACAAAACAAAACAAAACACGGCACGTCGTTGCCGACGTGCCGTGTTAATGAGGTGAAGCGGCGAACCTGAGCGAATACCGCAGCGTTACGGCTTGTTCGTCTCAAAGAGATCCATGATCTGCTGCTTCTCGCTCGTGGTCACGCTCGGCGGCGTCATGCCGCCCGGACCCATGCTGCCCGTTGCGCCGCTCGCATCGCTGGCCGCGCCGGCCGGCACGCCCGCATCCATGCCGATGGCCGAAACGAAGCCCGCACCCGGCGTCATATCCGAGTAGTACAGCTCGCTGCCGATGGTCGTGAGACCTTGCGGCATCGGCGGCTCTTCCTGCGGAATGCCTCGCAGCGCCTTGCTCATGTAGTCGACCCAGATCGGCAACGCGAGCTGCGCGCCGAACTCGCGGCTACCGAGGCTCTTCGGCTGGTCGTAACCCATCCACGCGACCGCCACCAGCGTGTGCTGATAGCCGGCGAACCAGCCGTCGTGCGCGTCGTTGGTCGTACCGGTCTTGCCTTGCAGGTCGTCGCGATGCAGCACGTTGGTGCCCGCGCCCGTCCCCGCCGTCGCCACCGAATGCAGCAGGCTGTTCATGATGTACGCGTTACGCGGCGTGATCGTCTGCGGCGCGTTCTGGCCGGCGACCAGCGGCTGCGCACGCGAGATCGGCTGGCCGTGCGCGTCGTCGACTTCGGCGATCAGATACGGATTGATGCGATAACCGCCGTTCGCGAACACCGAGTACGCACCCGCCGATTGCAGCGGCGTGACGAGCCCCGCGCCGAGCGCCATCGGCAGATACGGCGGTGTCTTGTCCGCGTCGAAACCGAAGCGCTGCGTCACGTAATCCTGCGCGTACTTCGTGCCGATATACGACAGGATGCGGATCGACACGAGGTTCTTCGACTTCTGCAGCGCGAGGCGCATCGGCATCGGGCCGTCGGGTTGATCGTCGTCCTTCGGTTCCCATGCGTCGCCGCCCGGCGAGCTCGGCGGAAAATACAGCGGCGCATCGTTGATGATGGTCGCCGGTCCGAGGCCCTTTTCGAGCGACGCCGAATAGATGAACGGTTTGAAGCTCGAACCCGGCTGACGCCAGGCTTGCGTGACGTGGTTGAACTTGTTCTTGTTGAAATCGAAGCCGCCGATCAACGCGCGGATCGCACCGTCCTGCGGCGTGAGCGAGACGAGCGCGCCCTCCACCTGCGGCAACTGCGTGATCTGCCAGTCGTTCTTCTCGTCGGCGATCAGGCGCACGATCGAGCCGGACTTAATGCGCAGCGCGTTCGACGCGCGCGGCGACAGACCCGCCGCCACGAAGCGCAGGCCCTGGCCCGTCACCGTGATCTGCGTACCGTCGAGCAGTTGCGCCGTCACCGATTTCGGCGTGGCGTCGATCACGACCGCGGAGACGAGGTCGCCGTTGTCGGGGTGATCGGTCAGTGCGTCGTCGATCGCCTGGTCGCGGTCGTCGCCGGCCGGCGGCAGTTGCACGAAACCTTCCGGACCGCGATAGCCGTGACGGCGCTCGTAATCCATCACGCCCTTGCGCACGGCGGCGTAGGCGGCGTTCTGATCGGCGCTGTCGATGGTCGTGGTGACCGTGAGACCGCGCGTGTACGTTTCGTCCTTGTACTGCGCGTACATCATCTGGCGCACCATTTCCGCGACGTACTCGGCGTGCACGCTGTATTCGGTGCCCGCGGTGCGCGTGTGCAGCGGCTCCTTGATGGCCTCGTCGTACTGCGCCTGGGTCACGTAGCCGAGATCGAGCATGCGCTTGAGGATGTACGCCTGGCGGATCTTCGCGCGCTTCGGATTGACGATCGGGTTATACGCGGACGGCGCCTTCGGCAGACCCGCGAGCATCGCCGCTTCGGCGAGCGTGATGTCCTTGAGATCCTTGCCGAAGTACACGCGCGCGGCGGCCGAAAAACCGTAGGCGCGCTGACCCAGATAAATCTGGTTCATGTACAGCTCGAGGATCTGATCCTTCGTGAGCGCACGTTCGATCTTGTACGCCAGCAGCATTTCGTAGATCTTGCGCGTGTAGGTCTTCTCGCTCGAGAGGAAGAAGTTACGCGCGACCTGCATCGTGATCGTGCTCGCGCCCTGCGACGCGCCGCCGTGCATCAGATCGGCCACGCCTGCGCGCAGAATGCCGACGAAGTCGACGCCGCCGTGTTCGTAGAAGCGATAGTCCTCGATCGCGAGCACGGCCTTCTTCTGCACGTCGGGGATGTCGTCGAAGCGCACGAGCTGACGTCGCTCTTCACCGAATTCGCCGATCAGCACGTGGTCGGCCGTGTAGATGCGCAGCGGCACCTTCGGCTGATAGTTCGTGAGCGCGTCGAGCGAAGGCAGCTGCGGGCCCATCACGACGAGCGCATAGCCGACGATCAGCGCGCCCACCACGGCCAGCGTGGCGAACAGGCCGAAGAAGCCGAGCGCGATCGACGCACCGATCGAGCGGCGTTTGGGCCGTTCGTCGCGCGCGTCGTCGCGGCGCTGCGGCTCGCGTCCACGGTTGAAGGAGGGTTCCCGATCGTCGTTCGGGTACTGCGGTGAAGGCGGTCGTTTAATGATAGGCATGACTGGAATGATTGGCGCGTTCGTTTGCGCCGCGGCTGCGCGGCAAGCGCGCGTAGATCTCGATCATGGCGTCATGGCGCCAATGCGGCATGTGACGGCGCCGCGCCCCGAGCGCGGTTCCGTAACGCGGCCGGCAACGCCCCCGTCCGGCCACGTGGCGCGCGAATTCCGCGCGCCGTCGCAAGGTGAATCTTTCATCACCCTTTCGCGTGAAGCCCGCCCATGAAGCCTTGTGCGCTGCATCGACGCGAAATGTAACAGCGCATTCTAAATAATTCGGGCGGGGGCGGTCGCGCTTTTTTTGTAAGAGTTTCCTGGACAAGCTCATGCCGACCTGTTTATTCGCCGTGAATGCCGTGCGGTGACGGCAGTTTGCGCCATCTGACGCGTTCTGCGGAGAAAGTGTCGAAGCGATGGGGGATCGGCACGCGCTTTCGACGCTGCGCGCCCCGATCCGCAATAGATCATTGCGCGATGCGCAAGCGCCGTGCGCGCAGCTTGGCGTTGCGCATCGCGCGTCTCGTCTTATCATGGAGAGATTGCTGCACGCCCCTGCGCGAGCGGCGGCCATCGCGCTGCTGTAACGGCCGCCCCACCCGCGCCGGACCCGAGGTCATTCGAGGCCGACCCCGACGCCGATCCATCGGCGAGCCGATCATGAACAAGCCCAGCGAACGCATCGTGGTCTTCGTCACCCCCGCGCAGAAACGCGCGATCTCCGCCACTGCCGACGAACTCGGCATCAGCATCAGCGAGCTCATGCGGCGCGCGGTGATCGCCTTCAGCGCGACCAGCGACCAGGTGAAGGCGGCCAGCATCGTCGACCGTCTGAATGCGCCGCGCCAGCCTGACGCGCTCGCGCAGGTCTTGCGCAAGGCCGCCAAACCGCTGAAGCCGGGACGCGCCGGTATCCGGCCCGCTGTCGCCGACGAAGCAAACGCGCCGCTCGAAGCCGCCACGCCGCTCGAGCACGCGCAGACATCCGACGAAACACACGAAGATCACGAGGCCCGTCTCGAACACGACGCCACGCACGAAGTGGCGCAAGCGGTCGCACGCCTCGCGGCATCCGCCGCCGAAAGCGCTGCGCAGGAAAGCCACGCCGCGCTGCCGCAAGACGTGCATTTCGCCGATAACGAACCGCTGCAGCCGCTCAGCGGCACACCGTTCGCCCGTCGCACGCTCGACGACCGCGACGAAGAAAACACGCATCGCCATGGCCCCGCGCCCGAGGGCGGCAAGTTCGCCTGAGCGCGCGCCTGCCCGCGCCAATAAGACGGCCAACGCGACGGCCGATGCACGCGCGAGGCACCCTCTGCGCGCCGTGCCTTTAAGTCCCTTTTAAGAGACCCCGTGGTGTAATATCCGCGAGCGATGCGCGCTGGGCCACGCATGAAACGCGGCGCGACGTGAAGAAAGGTCAATTGTGTCGGCGTGAATCGTTCGCGCTATTGCAATCGGCGCTTTCGTCCCGATTTGCGCGCTGCATGCGCGGCTCGCCCAAAGCGGCGTAAGCTGAACGCGAGGCGCGCGCACGTGCCGCAAGCCGCATCGCGGCCCGCCAAATGTAGGGCCGATCTCATTTCACCGGAGAATTACATGTCGCTTTTCGACTCCATCTCTCGCACGGTCAAGGGTCTCTTGAACGATGCCGCCGACTCCGTGCAGGACCCGTCGCGCGACGCGCGCCAGATCGTGCGCGAACTCGACGACAGCATTGCGAAAGCCGAGAACTCGCTCGTCGAGATCCAGGCGCAGGTCGCAATGCAGCAAAGCAAGCGCGACGTGGCCGCCGACAAGGCGAAGAAGTACGAAGACGGCGCGAAGCGCGCGCTGCAATCGGGCGACGAAGCGCTCGCTCGCGAGGCGCTCGGCGCGCAGTCGACGGCTGAAGCCGAACGCGACGCGCTCGCGGCGGAACTCGCCAAGCTCGAACCGTCGGTCGACCAGCTGAAGCAGCAGATCGACGACATGCGTTCGCGCCGCAACGACCTCAACGCACGCTCGAACATCCTGCAGGCGAAGCAGCAGATCGCCCAGGCCAAGGACGTCGCGGCGACCGCGCTCGGCGGCATCGGCGGCAAGAATCTTGCGCAGGACTTCCAGAAGCTCGAAGACAAGGTGAATCTGTCGAACGCCCGCTCCGACGCCCGCCTGAATTCGGCGGACACGTCGAGCGGCAAGGCGCTCGACGACAAGCTCGCCGCGCTGAACAAGGGCCCGTCGGTGGATGACCGCCTCGAAGCCCTGAAAAAGCAGCTGAATACGCCGGCGCAGTAACACGCCGCGCGTGACGGATGCGGCGCAGCGGTCTTCGCGCGCCGCATCCACGTAACACTGTCATGGAGACGGGCGACAAGCCGCCCGGCCTGCAACATGAAAAAGTTTTTTGTCGCTGTTTTCGCTTCGCTTGCGCTCGTGAGCGGCCTGGCGTTCGCCGTGCCGAGCGTCCAGCAGATCGAATCCGCGATGTCGCAAGGCGACTGGCAACGCGCCGACTCGGGTCTCACCGAGGTTCTGCAGGCGCATCCGGACAACGCCCGCGCGCACTATCTGTACGCGCAGGTGCTCAACCGCGAAGGCCGTTACGCCGATGCGCTCACGCAGGTCCAGCAGGCGAAGCAGCTCGACCCGCAAGTGCGCTTCACGCAGCCGCAGCGCTTCGCGCAGGTCGAAGCCAAAATCCGCTCCGACGCCGCGCGCGCCGGTAGCGTCACCACCAACCGCGCAAGCAATCCGTTCGCGCAGCAATCGCAATCCGTCGCGCCCGCCGCCGCCATGGCCTCTGCCGCGCCGGTCAGGCACGGTCCTGGCATTGGCATGTGGATCGGCATTGCGATCGTCGTGATCGGCATCGCGCTCGTGCTGCGCTGGACGCTGCGCCGCGCGAAATCGAACGACGACGCCAAGGCCGGCGACGACCGCCGCGACCAGCTCAAGCGCGCCACCGACCTGCTCAATGGCGTGCGTTCGCTCAAGCTCGACGTGAAGCTCTCGACGGCGGCCGGTCACGAGGTGCTGGAGAAGGATCTCGAAGCGTTCGAAACGCAGCTTCGCGGCGTGGTCGAGCGGCTTTCGGGCAGCACGAATCCGGTCGCACCCTACGAGATCGAAGATCTGGAACGCCAGTTCGAAAGCCTCAAGGCGCGCGCCGAAGGCCGCCCCGATCCGAACGCCCACGCCGCCGCACCGGCGGCTGCGTACGGCAGCGGCTCGGCCTACGCGCGTGAAGCCGACGCCGCCTTTGGTCACAATCCGCAATATCCGCCGCAATATCCGCCACAGCAGCAACCGCAAGTCATCGTGCAGCAAGGCGGCGGTGGAATGGGCGGCATGGGCGGTCTGCTGACGGGCGTGCTGCTCGGCGAGGCGCTCAACCACGGCCGCGACCGTGTGATCGAACGCGACGTGATTGTCGACGACGACGGCCGCCGTGTGCCGCGCGACGGCGGCAACGGCGGCGGTCTCGACTTCGGCCAGGGCTCGAACGACTGGGACGACGGTTCGGGCGGCGGCGTCGACATGGGCAGCAACGACAGCAGTTCCGACGACTGGAACAGCTAGGCGCCCAGCCGCCGCGCATTCGCCGCTGCTTTTGGATCACGGGCTCCCTCGCGGAGCCCGTTTTACATCGGCGCTGCCTTTCATTTTTCGAGCACGCGCTCCCGCTTTGAAGAAGCACACGATCATGGCCACACCTGCGGGACCCTCCTCCACTGCGCCGCGCATCGTCATCGTCGGCAGCGGTTTTGCCGGTATTGGCATGGCGATCCGCTTGCGCCGCATGGGCATCGAGTCGTTCACGATCTACGAGGCCGCCGCGAGCCTCGGCGGCACCTGGCGCGACAACGCCTATCCCGGCGCGGCGTGCGATGTGCCGTCGCATCTCTATTCGTTTTCATTCGAGCCGAACCCGGACTGGACGCGCACCTACGCGCCGCAACAGGAGATTCTCGACTATCTCGAACGCTGCGCGCGCAAATACGACGTCGAGCGCTTCGTCGTCTATCGCTCGCGGGTAAGCGCCGCGCGTTTCGATGTGACGCGCGCCGTCTGGGTGATCGAGATCGAGCGCGAAGGCGTGACCGAAACCGTGGAAGCCGATCTGCTGATCGCCGCCAACGGACCGCTCTCGCGTCCCGCCCTGCCCGCGATCGACGGGCTCGATCGCTTCGAAGGCACGCTGTTTCACTCGGCGCGCTGGGATCACGACTACGCGCTCGAAGGCAAACGCGTGGCCGTGATCGGCACGGGTGCGAGCGCGATCCAGTTCGTGCCGCGCATCCAGCCGCGCGTCGCGCAGCTCACGGTGTTCCAGCGCACGCCGCCGTGGATCATGCCGCGCCGCGACCGCGCGATCAGCGCGCGCCGGCGCTGGATTTACCGACACGTTCCGCTCGCGCAGCGGCTCGCGCGCGCGGCCATCTATTGCCAGCTCGAATCGCGCGCGCTCGGCTTTATCGTCGATTTGCGTCTGCTGAATGCGCCGATGAAATTCGCGCGCAACTATCTGGCGCATAAGGTCAAGGACGCGGCACTGCGCGCGAAACTCGCGCCCGATTACCTGCTCGGCTGCAAGCGCGTGCTGCTATCGAGCGACTATCTGCCGGCGCTCACGCAGCCTAACGTGGCGCTCGTAACGGAGCCGATTCGCGAAGTGGTCGCCGATGGCGTCGTGACGCAAGACGGCACGCATCATCGCGTCGATGCGATCGTCTGCGGCACGGGTTTTCAGGTCAACGACGTGGATGCGCCGTTTCGCGTGACGGGCCTCAATGGCGCGGATCTCGGCGAAGCGTGGCGGCGGGACGGTCCCGAGGCATATCTGGGCGCGAGCGTGGCGGGCTTTCCGAACTTCTTCATCGTGATCGGCCCGAACACGGGTCTCGGCCACAACTCGATGATCTACATGATCGAGTCGCAGATCTGCTATATCGCCGATTGCATCCGCGCGATGCAGCGCCGTCGCGCGCGCACGATGAACGTGCGCGCCGACGTGCAGCGCGCGTTCAACGCGAAGCTGCAGGCGCAGCTCGCGCGCACGGTCTGGAAGTCGGGCTGCCATAGCTACTATCAGACGAAAAGCGGCAAGGTCACGTCGCTGTGGCCTGGCTTCACGTTCGCGTTTCGTCACCAGACGCGGCGCGTGCGCGAAAGCGACTATGAGTTCGGCCGCTAAAGGCGCATATGTTTCGGCATCCGAATCATATGCGCCACGCGGTCTACACGCGCACCGGCTTGCCCGCGTAGACCCGCGTTTCGTACGCGAAGTCCACCGTGCCGCCTTGCTGCGTGGCATCGAACAGCGTGCGTAGCGCCGCGAGCATCGGCGCGTGGCGTGCGTCGTCGGCTTTCGGCGCATATGACGACGACATCAAGCGCCCTTTCAGCGCGTCGAAATCGAGCTGCTGTGCGTTCGGAAACACCGTTTTCTGCTCGAAGCCCTCGCCGAACCAGTCGGCCATCGCGTCGTCGGACGGATAGGTTTCGGCCACCTCGGTGTAGTCGGCGCAGAACGCGTGCAGCAAGGCCTCATAGCCTTCGAGAAACGCCGAGCCCTTGAGCAGACGGCTGTTCCAGAACAGCAGGATCTTGCCGCGCGGCTTGAGCACGCGCGCGAATTCGCGCCGCGCGCCCGCCTTGTCGAACCAGTGAAACGCCTGCGCGGCAATCACAAGATCGACGCTCGCGGTATCGAGCGTGCTTGCTTCCGCCGTGCCCGCCACGCTGCGATAGCGCGGATAGTCGGCCAGAAATGCGTCCGCCGCCGCGCGCATCGCCGCATTCGGTTCGACGGCGACGACCGGATGGCCCGCGTCGAGAAAAAGTTTCGACGACAAACCCGTGCCCGCGCCGATGTCGGCCACCGTCGCGCCTGGCGCGACGCCGCATTCGACGTGCGCGAACGTCGCCACTTCGCGCGGATAGCTCGGGCGGTACTTCACGTAGTCGGCGACCCGGTCGGTGAAACGCCGGGTGGAATCGTCGGTCATGAACGCCCCTCGTCGTGTGTTGTGCGCTCAGCGTGTCGCGTCTCGCGCGGCGCGCCGCCTCATCCGGCCCCACTCAACAGCTTGAGCAGGTCCCAGAGAAAACGGCACACCATCACAATCAGCTCCCAAAGCTGAGCCAGTTGATGCCAGAACGCGCCGACCACCACAAACGCGCCCTCCCCAAATATCGCTTCTATCATCATGTTCCCACTGCGGAGCGCGCCCATCGCGATCCGCAAGCCCCGATCATAGCGCCCCGCGCTACCCGCACGCGAAAGCGGCCTGGAAGCCTGGCCCGAAGCTACCCCGGAAAGCCCGCTCAAGTCGCCGTCCGCGCTGCCGTAAACACGTTGAAATCCCGGCGATCGCGCACGCGTCATGCATGCGTGGCGCGACGACCGGGCGCGACACGCATCGCCGCAGCGAATACGTAGAGCAAGGAGACTTCCGATGACAGTTTTGCGCCTGGCTTGGCGCGGCCGCCGCCGCTCAGGAAAATCGGCCTCGATCGTTGGCGATATCGCCGCGCACGCGGGCCGGCTTGGCATTGAAATCTGCGACGTGTCCGGCAACGTCGAGGCCGTGGCGGCCCGCGTCGGGCATCAGGCGGACGTGTGCGACGCCTTGCGCGAGTCGGCCGCGCACACGCTCGCGGGGAACCATCAGATCGCCACCGCCGCGCGCGCCATGCGCGAAGTCAGCGCCGGGACGGCCGCCAATGTGCAGGCCTCGCAGCAGACCATCGAGGCGTCGCTCGGCGACATTCACGGGCTGGTCGAGGGCGTGACCGTCATCGAAACCCAGATCGGCGCGCTCAAGGCGGCGCTCGAACACGTCTCGCGGGTTTCCGAGGAAATTTCGCTGATCGCGCGCCAGACCCAGTTGCTCGCGCTGAACGCCGCCATCGAGGCCGCGCGCGCGGGGGAATCCGGCAAGAGCTTCGCGGTGGTCGCCGCCGAGGTGAAGAACCTGTCCGCCAAGACCGCGGAAGCCACCGGACAGATCGAACAGACGCTCGCGAAACTCACGCAGCAGACCGAGCGTCTGATCGTCGAAGGCGCCGCCAACACCGAGCGCGCGCATCGCGTGCGCGAAGGCACGCGCGCGATCGGCGAGGCCGTGCACAGCACTGGCGATGCGATCACCCTGCTCGACGCGCACGCCGGAGAGATCGCCAAACTCACCGGCGAGATCGAAGCGAAGTGCGACGGTCTCGAATCGCAGGTCAGCGAGATGGCCAACGGCGTCGAGGATTCGAGCCGCAATTTCGCGCAGGCCAAGGATCAGCTCGGCAAGCTGCTTTCGGTCTCGGAGACGCTCATCGAACTCTCGGCCGCGACCGGCGTGGAAACCGAGGACACGCGTTTCATCGACAGCGTGCAGCGCGCGGCGGCGCAGGTCGGCAAGCTCTTCGAAGCGGCCGTCGCGCGCGGCGAGATCAGCGAGGCCGATCTGTTCGACCGCCACCACGCGCCGGTGCCGAACACGCAGCCGCAGCAGCACATGACGCGCTTCACCGCGTTCACCGACCGCGTGCTTCCGCCGATTCTCGAACCGCTGCTGCAACTCGACGAGCGCGTGGCTTTCTGCGCCGCCATCGATCCGCTCGGCTACATTCCCACGCACAACCGCAAGTTCTCGCATCCACAAGGCGCGGATCCGGTATGGAACGCCGCGAACTGCCGCAACCGGCGCATCTTCAACGACCGCACCGGGCTCGCGGCGGGCTCGCATACGAAGCCGTTTCTGTTGCAGACGTATCGCCGCGATATGGGCGGCGGCCAGTTCGCGATGATGAAGGACGCGTCCGCGCCGATCTTCGTCAACGGACGGCATTGGGGCGGTTTTCGAATGGGGTATCGGCTTTAAAAGCCGGCTCTAAACAAGCGGCTCTTAAGCCCGCACGCCCGAAAAGAAAAACGGCGCGCAGACCGAAGTCCACGCGCCGTTTTGTCTGTTTTGGCGACGCCGCCGAAGCAGCGAAACCCTCAGACCGCCATCGCCGAGCGCCGACGTTCGGCGCGCTGCATGAAGTAATTGCCGACGATCACGCCCACCGTCACGACGCCGATGAACAGCGTCGCGAGCGCATTCATTTCCGGATTCAGGCCCAGACGCACGCGCGAGAACACCACGAGCGGCAGCGTCGTCGAGCCGGGGCCCGAGAGGAACGCCGAGAGCACGAGGTCGTCGATCGACAGCGTAAACGACAGCAGCCAGCCCGCCGCGAGCGCCTGCGAAATCAGCGGCAGCGTGATCTGGAAGAACACCTTGAACGGCGTGGCGCCGAGGTCGAGCGCGGCCTCTTCGAGCGAGGGATTCAGCTCGCGCACGCGCGACTGCACGATGATCGCGACGTACGAGATGCAGAGCATCACGTGACCGATCCAGATCGTGAACACGCCGCGGCCCGCGGGCCAGCCGAGCAGCTTGCCCATTTCGACGAACAGCAGCAGCAGCGAGATGCCCTGAATCACTTCGGGGATCACGAGCGGCGCGTTGATCATGCCCGTGTAGAGCGTGAAGCCGCGAAAACGGCCCATGCGCGCGAGCACGAAACCCGCCCACGTGCCGATGATCACCGAGGCGAACGCCGTCATCAGCGCGATGCGCAGCGAGAGCCACGCGGCGTTGATGAGTTCGTCGTCGGTCGCGAGCGCCTGATACCAGCGCGTCGAGAAATGCGTCCACACCGTCACGAGTTGCGACTCGTTGAACGAATAGACGATCAGGCTGACGATCGGAATGTAGAGGAACGCGAAGCCAAGGCCGAGCGCGATGAATTGCAGGACGCGATTCGGTTTCATTTGCCGCGGCCCTCCAGTTCCTTCGCCTGGAAGTGCTGGAACAGCGCCATCGGCACGAGCAGCAGCAGCACCATCGCGCAGGTGACGGCGGACGCCATCGGCCAGTCGGCGTTATCGAAGAACTCGTTCCACATGACGCGGCCGATCATCAGCGTGTTCGCGCCGCCGAGCAGTTCCGGAATCACGTACTCGCCGACCGCCGGAATGAACACCAGCAGACAGCCCGCGATGATGCCGTTCTTCGAGAGCGGCAGCGTGATTTCGAGGAACGCGCGCCACGGCTTCGCGCCGAGGTCGTAAGCGGCCTCGAGCAGCGTGAGATCCATTTTCACGAGGTGCGCGTAAAGCGGCATCACGAGAAACGGCAGGTACGAATAGACCATGCCGATATAGACCGCCGTGTTCGTGTGATACAGCTCGATAGGCGAATGAATGATGCCGACCGACATCAGGAAATTGTTCAGCAGTCCGTTGTTCTTCAGAATGCCGATCCACGCGTAGACGCGAATCAGGAACGACGTCCAGAACGGCAGCATCACGGCCATCATGAGGATGTTGCGCGTGGCCGGATTCGAGCGCGCGATGTAGTACGCCATCGGATAGCCGATCAGCAGACACAGCAGCGTCGAAATGGCCGCCACGACCACCGAGTTCACGTAGGTCGCGAAGTACAGGCTGTCCTGGAACAGAAACGCGTAATGCGAGAGGTCGAGCGCGATGTGCCAGACGCCGTCGCTGAACGACGTGAGTTCCGTGTACGGCGGAATGCCGAGCTGCTGGTCGGCGAAGCTGATCTTCACCACCAGAATGAACGGCACGAGGAAGAACAGCAGCAACCAGAAGAACGGCCCCGCCACCACGGCGGTGCGGCCCGTCAGGTTGAAGCGCCGCGCCGGCCAGTGCAGCACGTCCTTGAAGGTCGGCGCGCTCATGAGGTCAGCACCACGCCGGCCGATGCGCTCCAGCGCACGTAGACTTCGTCCTCCCAGGTGGGCGAGTCGATCTCGGAGAGCGCGAGGCTCGACATGTTTGCGATCACCGTCTTGCCCGATTCGAGCTTGACGTGATACAGCGAGTAGCCGCCCATGTAGGCGATGTTCTTGACGACGCCCTTGCCCCAGTTGAACACGCCCTCGGGCGGCTTGCGCGTGAGCGAGATGCGCTCGGGGCGCACCGAGATCGTCACGGGCATGCCGAGCGGGCCGGTGATGCCGTGGTTCACGTACAGGCGTACGGGCAGATCCGCCGACTCGACGAACACGTGGTCCGGTTCGTCTTCCACGACGTTGCCGTCGAACAGATTGGTCGAGCCGATGAATTCCGCCGAGAAACGGCTGTTCGGATACTCGTAGACCTCGTTGGGCGTGCCGAGCTGGACGATCTGGCCTTCGCTCATCACCGCGAGGCGGCCCGCCATCGTCATCGCTTCTTCCTGGTCGTGCGTGACCATGATGCAGGTGACGCCGACCTTGTCGAGAATATTGACGAGCTCGATCTGCGTGCGCTGGCGAATCTGCTTGTCGAGCGCCGACATCGGCTCGTCGAGCAGCAGCAGCTTGGGACGCTTGACGAGCGAGCGCGCGAGCGCGACGCGCTGCTGCTGACCGCCCGACAACTGATGCGGCTTGCGCTTCGCGAAGCGCGTCATCTGCACGAGTTCGAGCGCGTTGGCCACGCGATCCTTGAGCTCGCCCTTCTTGACGCCTTCCTGGCGCAGCCCGAAGCCCACATTCGATTCCACGGTCATATGCGGAAAGAGCGCATACGACTGGAACATCATGTTGACCGGACGGCGGTACGGCGGCAGCGTGGCGAGGTCTTCGCCGTCGATCAGGATCTTGCCCGACGTGACGGTCTCCAGACCGGCGAGCATGCGCAGCAAGGTGGACTTGCCGCAGCCCGAGCTGCCGAGCAGCGCGAACAGCTCGCCCTTCTTGACCGACAGGTTGACGCCCTTGACGGCCGTGGTGTCGCCGAACTTCTTGACGACATCCACGACCTGCACGAAGTTGTCCGCGGCGGGATTGGCACCGTTGGCCGCGGCGAAGCCCGAAGGCAGCACACCGGCGGTTGCCGGCGCGCTCGACTGGTCACTCATGATTCTCTCTGCCCTGCCTGGTTCTGCCTGACTACTGGACGGGGTTGACGAACAAAGCCCCCGGCGTCGTGCCGAGGGCTCGGGTAAAACGATCAGTCTGCTGCGCGGCGCGTCAGCGGCCCGACTTGAATTCGGTCCACAGACGCGTCTGCAGACGCTGGATCTCAGGCGGCAGCGGCTTGAGCAGGAACAGGGTCTTCAGGACCTCGGGCGGCGGGTAGACGGCCGGGTCGTTGGCGATGTCCTTGTTCACGTACTTGCGCGCTTCCGCATTCGCGCTCGGGTAGAACACCGTATTCGTGATCGCCGCGTGCACCTGCGGCGTCTCGATGTAGTTGATCCACTCGTAAGCGGCTTCCTTGTGCTGCGCATCCTTCGGGATGGTCATCACGTCGAACCAGATCGGCGCGCCGCCCTTCGGAATGTAGTACTCGATCTTGTACGGCTTCTTCGCCTCGATCGCGCGATGCTTGGCGATCACGACGTCGCCCGACCAGCCGTAGGCGAAGCAGACGTCGCCGCCGACCATGTCGTTGATATAGCCCGACGAGTTGAACTGCGTGATGTACGGACGGATCTTCTTCATCATCGCCAGCGCGGCGCGATAGTCGTCCGGGTTCGTCGAGAGCGGATCCTTGCCGATGTAGTGCAGCGCGGCCGCGAACATCTGGTCCGGCGCGTCGAGCACCGAGACGCCGCACGCCTTCAGCTTCGAGATGTTCTCGGGCTTGAAGAGGATGTCCCAGTTGTCGAGCGGCACGTTCTTGCCGAGGATCTGCTGCGCCTTCGTGACGTTGTAGGCGAGACCCGTCGTGCCATACGCCCAGGGCACCGCGAACTTGTTGCCCGGATCCGCGCCGGCGACGAGCGCCATCAGCTGCGGATCGAGATACTTGAGATTGGGGATCTTCGACTTGTCGATCGGCGAGAAAATGCCGGCGGCGATCTGCTTGCCCGCGTAATTGCTGGTCGGCACAACGATGTCGTAGCCCGAGTTGCCCGCGAGGAGCTTGGCCTGGAGCGTGTCGTCGCTATCGTAGTTGTCGTACTTGACCTGAATGCCGGTTTGCTTCTGGAAGTTCGGAATCGTGTCCTTGGCGATGTAATCGGACCAGTTGTACACGTTCAGTTGCGTATCTTTCGCCACCGACGACACCCACGGCGCCGCGCACAACGCGATCGCACCCAGATGCGCCCAAACCCGTTTCTTCATCCCGTTCTCCGATTCACTCAGCCACGGCGCGGCTCGCGCCCGCCCTTTGTTTTTGCCTCGCATGTCGCCGCGCCTCGCGCGGCCCCCAGAATTTACCGAACCTACCATCAAACATGCCAGGCGCCAAAAAAGAACGGCCGCATGTCGCGCAAACGGAACACGCATTCTCCGTGCGGCGCCGATGGCAAATCGGGCGCAATTTTAGCCGTTTATGCGTCCCTGTCCACCGAAAAAACCGGACCGTGCGACATTCG
This sequence comes from Paraburkholderia tropica, assembly GCF_900109265.1. Taxonomy (GTDB): domain Bacteria; phylum Pseudomonadota; class Gammaproteobacteria; order Burkholderiales; family Burkholderiaceae; genus Paraburkholderia; species Paraburkholderia tropica. The sequence continues at coordinate 323,960 of NZ_FNZM01000010.1, read as the reverse complement.
CGCGACGCGGGCGACGCCGAGGCGCCGCGCAGGCCGGGGCGTGCGGCACGCCATCGCGGGGGCACATCCGGCGCGCCGGGGCAGGACGCGTGGTAAAAAAACCCTGAGCAGACCGGGCCCGCGCCTCGCGAGCCTCAGGGCGGCATGCACCGCCCCGCGCGCCCCTCCGACCACCGCCCGCCTCCTGACGACCCGACGCATGAGCCTCGATACTCCCGCGCCTTGCCTTAGCCTTTGGTTTCGCCGTCTTCTGTCCTGTGTGTCTTCTGTGCCGCTTTTGCCGACCTGGATGCCTTTCCGGGCGCGCAGGGGCACAATCCGCGCGCAATCGCCGTGGCGCCGCCGAAGCCAAGCCGCCGTGATCCATCGCGCATCGACTTTGATTCCGGCGCTGGCAATGGCCGCCGCGGGTCTTGCCGCCGCGCCGGCCGCGCACGCGAGCATCGCCATGCTGCAGCCGCCGCGCGAAGTCGCCGCCTCCCAGCCGCTCGAACTCACCCTGCTCGTCACCGCCGACGACGGCCGCCCGCTCAAGGTCACGCTGCCCGCGACGCTGCGCGTAACGCTGACGAACGGCGACGTCGCGCCCGCGCCGCTCGATCTCGTGCGCGAGCCCGGCGTGCCCGACAGGTTGACGTTGCGGCCCGGCCAGTTCCGCAAGGTGCGCTACCGTGCGCCGTGGCCTGACAGCGCGCGCGGCGCGGTGCGCATCGATCCGGTGGGCTTCGACGCCTCGCCCGCGCTCGTCGTGCTCAATCGCGGCCCGAACCAGGCCGCCGTCGTCCAGACCGCGCGCGCCGAAAGCGCCGCGACCTCGCCCGCCAGGATCGCCACCATCGAGGCCACCGGCGCCGACAGCGCCATTGCGCCCGCCGCCGACTCGCTCGCCACGACGGGCCGCAGCACGCTCGCGCGCCTGTCCTACTACGAGCCGATGTACGTCGGCGTGGGCAAGAACGGTGACACGACCGCGCGCTTCCAGCTCAGCTTCAAGTACCGGATCATCATGCCGGACGACCTGCGCTCGAAAGGTTTCTTCGACAACCTTTATTTTGCTTACACGCAGAATTCGATCTGGGATCTGAGCGCGACCTCGGCGCCGTTCCGCGACACGAGCTACATGCCGCAGCTGTTCTATTACATCCCGGATACCGGCTGGAAGAGCGACTGGTTCACGCGCATGGGCATCGCGGCGGGCGTCGGTCACGAGTCGAATGGCCAGTCGGGCGCGGCGTCGCGCGGCATCAACATCGTGTTCGTGCGGCCCACGTGGGAGTTCGGCAACGTGGACGACTACCACGTGACGGTTTCGCCGAAGCTGTACTACTACCTCAGCAAATCGGACAACGAGGACATTGCCGATTACCGCGGCTACATGGACCTGCTGATCAAGTACGGCAGCCCGGACGGCTGGCAGCTCGCCACGACGCTGCGCAAGGGCACGAAACACGGGTACGGCAGCGTCGACGCCCAGCTCACCTACCCGCTCTCGCGGCTGATCAGCAGCAAGTGGGGTGGCTATCTGTGGATCGGCTATTTCAACGGTTACGGGGAGGATCTGCTCGACTACAACCAGCGCCAGCACTGGGTTGCGCGGATCGGCTACAGCATTGCGCGCTGACTGCGCGCGACGGCGCCCGCCGTGGCGTCGGGCCGCAGTTGGCCGGATCGGCTAACATAGCGGGGTTTCTGGTCCCGACCGGCACGTGACCGCGCCGGTCATCCCGCCCCAAGATATTTCATGGCATCCAATCTTCACGACCTTCCCGACAGCCCGTGCATCGGCGTGTGCTCGACGCTCTTCGACGACATCTGCAAAGGCTGCGGCCGCACCGCGATGGAAGTCTCCAACTGGGTGTTCCTCAGCGACGAGGAAAAGCGCGCCGTCTGGACGCGCATCGAGCGCGAAGGCACGGCCATGCGCTTCCAGAAGAAGAACGCCTGACGCCGTACACATGAAAAACGCCGGACGAACCGGCGTTTTTTTCCTGCCCGAGCGGCGCGCCGGGCGTCAATTCCCGACGCTCAACTGCACCCTCAACTCAGCGCAAAAGCGGCCCGTTTGGCGACCGCCGGCCGCGAAACCCCCGTCAAAAGCAGCTCCAGCAGATCGCGCACGCTGCGGATCGCGTTGCCGAACGGCAACGACTCGCGCCCCCGGAAAAACAGCCCGTTCGACACGTCGCCACGCAAAGCCGCCGCGAGACGCGTGTCGATGCAGAAGTGGCCGAATTTTTCGATACCGTCGCGCAGCCCGCACATCGACAGGCAGTCGAGCCCGGTCGGGCAGGCCAGCTTGATCGAGCCGATTTTCGCGCGGATACGCGATTCGTTGCGCAGGTAACGATCGAGCCACGGCGTCTTCACGGCCCGCGCAGGCAACCCCGTCACGCTGACGAATTCGACGATGTCTTCGGGCGTGGCGTCGGCCAGCACGCGCTTGAAGTTCGGATGCGCGTCGCCTTCCTCGGTGACAGCGAACGGCGTGCCGACCTGCACGCCGTTGGCGCCCGCCTCCAGCCACTTGCGCACGGCTTCGTGACTGTTGATGCCGCCCGCGACGATCAGCGGCACGTCGCGGCGCGTGATGCCGAGCGAGGCGTAGACCTCGTCGAGATCGGCGAAGATGCGGTCGAACGCGAAACGCTCGTTGTCCATGTCGGCGATGTCGGTCACGCCAAGGTGGCCGCCCGCGTGCGCCGGGTGTTCGAGCACGATGGCGTCGGGCAGACGCCCCTTCTTCGCCCACTTCTTGAGCACCAGTGCGACCCCGCGCGCGTCCGACAGGATAGGCACGAGCGCGATATCGACGCCGGCGGTCATATCGGGCAGATCGAGCGGCAGACCGGCACCCATGACGATGGCGTCGGCGCCTTCCTCGCAGGCCGTGCGCACATAGTCGGCGTGGGCGCTCACGGCCTTCATGACGTTCACGGCGATCATGCCGTTGCCGCCGGCGAGCTGGCGCGCAGCGGCGATCTCGCGGCCGAGCGCGATCAGGTTCGCGCGTGCGAGCGTTTCGTGCGAGTGATCTTCGCGGCATTCATCGGCGAGGTCGGCGTGATGATGGCGCAGGTCGATGCTCGCGATGGTGCCGAGCGCGCCTTCGCGCGCGACACTGCCCGCGAGCCGGTGAGCCGAAATGCCGACGCCCATGCCGCCTTGCACGACCGGCAGCAGTTGACGCCCGCGGATGACGAGCGGCGAGAACGAATGAGTAGGAAACATGGTGACCCGCTTTGCGTTGTCGATGACAAAACGACAATGGTCGCGCGCCGCCCACAGATCACATTGCGATTAATCAATGAAAAATGCGGGGTCTTATGAAGAACCCCGCATGGATGATTCGCATCAACACGTCACGCCGAAACATTTGCAAGGCGCAAAAGCGCCTACAGATCAGGCTTTCGGCACTTTGAACTGCATCGATTTGTATTCCAGGTACTCCTCCAGACCGTAGACGCCGTTCTCGCGGCCATGGCCCGACTGCTTGTAGCCGCCGAACGGCGCGGCCATGTTCCACGCGCCGCCGTTGATGTCGATCTGACCTGTGCGGATACGTCGCGCCACGCGCATCGCGCGCTCGTCGCTGCCCGCCCAGACCGCGCCGCCGAGACCGTAGAGCGAGTCGTTGGCGATAGCGACGGCGTCGTCTTCGTCCTTCGCCGTGAGGATCGTCAACACCGGGCCGAAAATTTCCTCCTGCGCGATGGCGGCGTCGCGCGGCACGCGGCCGAACACGGTCGGCTTCACGAAGAAACCCTGCGTCACGCCTTCAGGCAGGCCCGCGCCGCCGGTCACGAGTTCGGCGCCATCCGCGATGCCGCGTTCGATGTAGTGCTGCACGCGCTCCTGCTGCACCTTCGAGGCGAGCGGGCCGAGCTTCGCCTTCTCGTCGCGCGGATCGCCGACCGTGTAGGCTTCGACCGCCTCTTTCGCGAGCGCGCGCGCTTCGTCGTAGCGCGATTCCGGCACGATCATGCGCGTGTGCGCCGAGCAGGTCTGCCCCGAGTTCAGAAAGCACGCGCCGACGGTGCCTTTGACGGCCGCCGCGAAATCGGCGTCGTCGAGCAGGACCGAGGCCGACTTGCCGCCGAGTTCGAGCGCCACGCGCTTGACCGTCGCCGACGCCACTTCCGAGACACGCTTGCCCGCGCGCGTGGAACCCGTGAACGACACCATGTCGACCTGCGGATGGCGCGCAAGCAGTTCGCCGACAACCGGGCCGTAGCCCGTGACGAGATTGAACACGCCGGCCGGCAGGCCCGCCGCATGAATGGCCTCGGCGAGCACGAACGCATTGAGCGGCGCGATTTCGGACGGCTTGAGCACGACGGTGCAGCCTGCGGCGAGCGCGGCGGCGACCTTGAGCGTGATCTGGTTGAGCGGATAGTTCCAGGGCGTGATCGCCGCGACCACACCGACCGGCTCGCGCACGACCAGCGAATTGCCGACGCGCTCCTCGTACGGGAACTCGCTTGCGAGCTTCGCGTAGGCGCCCCAGTTGTAGACCGGACCGCCGACCTGGATCGCGCGCGCGAGCTTGAGCGGCATGCCGACTTCGCCGGCGATCAGTTGCGCGAGTTCGTCGGTGCGGGCCTTGAGGTTGTCGGCGATCTTTTGCAGATAGGCGCCGCGCTCGGCGGCGGGTGTCGCGGACCAGGCGTCGAATGCGGCGCGCGCGGCGGCGACGGCCGCTTCGGCATCGGCTTCGACGCCTTCGGGAATGCGGCCCATCACGGCCTCCGTACCCGAGTCGAAGACGTCGATCGTGCCTTTGCCATGCGGCGCGACCCATTGGCCGTTGATGTAGAGCTGGGCGTAATTGTTCATGCGGTGTGCTCCTGTCTCCGTGTCTGTTGGTGTTCTTGCCGCATGCCTGTTTGACGCACGCCGGACGTGTTTCGGGGCGGCGCGGGCGTCAAGAACCACGCGGCGGCAACGTTGCATTCTAGCGTGGTTGACGGTTACGTAAAGTGGCGGCGACGCCCTGCGCTACGCGGAATGGACCACCAAAACAAAACGGGCGACGCTTTACGCGTCGCCCGTTTTCATTTCATCCCGCAATCAGCAATCAGCAAACTGCGCTCAATGCAGACCCTGGCTCGCCAGGAAGTCCTCATAGTTGCCGCTGTAGTCGTTGATCGTGCCGTTGGTCTTCACTTCGATGATGCGATTCGCCAGGCCGTTCACGAATTCACGGTCGTGCGACACGAAGATCAGCGTGCCTTCGAACTTTTCGAGCGCGATTTGCAGCGACTCGATCGATTCCATGTCCATGTGGTTGGTCGGCTCGTCCATCAGCAGCACGTTGTGGCGGCCCAGCATCAGCTTGCCCCAGATCATGCGGCCCTTCTCGCCACCCGACAGCACCTTGACCGACTTCTTGATGTCATCGGCGTTGAACAGCAGACGGCCCAGCGTGCCGCGCACCGACTGCTCGTCGTCGCCTTCCTGGCGGTACTGGTCGATCCAGTCCATCAGCGTGACGTCGGCCGGGAATTCTTCGTACGTGTCCTGCGGCATGTAGCCGATGTTCGCGTTTTCGGCCCACTTCACCGACCCGTTGTCGACCGCCACGTTGCCCAGCAGCGAGCGCAGCAGCGTGGTCTTGCCCGCGCCGTTTTCGCCGATGATCGCGATGCGCTCGCCCGGCTGCACGCTGATGTTGAATTTGTTGAAGATGCGGCGTTCGTAGGTCTTCGTGATCTCGTCCGCGACCACGACGATGTTGTGCAGCTTCTTCTCGAACTCGAAGCGGATGAACGGGTTCTGACGCGACGAGGGCTTGAATTCCTCGATCTTGATCTTGTCGATCATCTTCAGACGGCTGGTGGCCTGACGCGCCTTCGACTTGTTCGCCGAGAAGCGGCGCACGAAGTCCTGCAGGTCGGCGACGCGTTCCTTCGCCTTCGCGTTCGCATTGGCCTGACGCTCGCGCGCCTGCGCCGACGCCAGCATGTAGTCGTCGTAGTTGCCCGGATAGACCTTCAACGTGCCGTAATCCATGTCCGCCATGTGCGTGCAGACCTGGTTCAGGAAGTGTCGATCGTGGGAAATGATGATCATGGTCGAGTTGTACTCGTTCAGAACATCTTCCAGCCAGCGGATCGAATTGATGTCGAGGTTGTTGGTCGGTTCGTCGAGCAGCAGCACGTCCGGCTTCGAGAACAGCGCCTGGGCGAGTAGCACGCGCAGCTTCCAGCCCGGCGCCACGGCGCTCATCGGGCCCTGATGGAATTCCGTGTCGATGCCGATGCCCAGCAGCAGCTCGCCCGCGCGCGCTTCGGCCGTGTAGCCGTCGTACTCGGCGAACTTGGTCTCGAGGTCGGCGGCCTTCATGTAGTCGTCGTCGGTCGCGTCGGGGTTCGCGTAGATCGCGTCGCGCTCGGTCATCGCGGCCCACATTTCGGTGTGGCCCATCATGACGACGTCGAGCACGCGCACGTCTTCGTACGCGAACTGATCCTGGCGCAGCTTGCCGAGGCGCACGTTCGGCTCGAGGATGACGTTGCCCGAGCTTTGCTCGAGGTCGGCACCGAGGATCTTCATGAACGTGGACTTGCCGCAACCGTTCGCGCCGATCAGGCCATAGCGGTTGCCTTCGCCGAATTTGACCGAGATGTTCTCGAACAAGGGCTTCGGCCCGAATTGCATGGTGATGTTGGCGGTAGAGAGCACAGCGCGTCCCGAAAGTAGATCGACGAAAAACCTGTAATTTTAGCAGGTTATGCCAGTTCGCGCGCGGCTGCCACCTGTCCGGCGACAGGACCGCGCCTCGGCAAATTACGGGAAATTCGTGGCAGATTCATGCTGCGGAGCGTGGCACGGCCGGAATTCGTCCGCGCATCCGGCCCCCAGCGCACCGGGTTCAGCGCCGATTCAGCGCCGGATTCAGCCCTGACGCGGCGTCTGCAGAATGTCGACGAAACCGGAGAAGTCGGCCTGCGCGAGCCCCATCGCTTCCGCCAGACGCAGCAATTGCTGCACCGTGCCCGCGACCGGCATCGGCGTGCCGGTTTCGCGCGCGGCGTCGGCGACCGTATCGACGTCCTTCTGAAACGTTTTCAGGGCGCCGATCGGCGCGAGCCCGTCCTGTGTCATGCGCGGCACGAAGGTGCGCAGCAGCGTGGAGTCGGCCCAGCCGCCCGCGAGCGCATCGGGCAGCCTGGCGGCGTCGATGCCGCTGCGGCGCGCGAGGCTCACCGCTTCGGCGATCGCCGCGACCGTGGCGGTCACGATGGCCTGATTGCAGAGTTTGGTCGTCTGCCCCGCGCCCGGTCCGCCCATGTGCGTGACCCGCGCCGCGTAGGCGGCCAGCGCCGGCTCGACCGTCGCCACGTCCTGCGCCGCGCCGCCCGCCATCACCGCGAGCGTGCCCGCCTGCGCGCCGCCCACGCCGCCCGACACCGGCGCATCCACCCAGCCGACGCCCAGCGCCGCTGCGCGTTCGGCCAGCTCGCGCGTGAGGCCCGGCGGAATGCTCGAATGATCGACGATCAGGCGCACGCGGCGCGCGTCGTCGGGCGTGGCCAGCAGGCCGTCGTCGCCGAAGACGGTCTGCTCGACCGCCGCGCCGTCCGCGACGCAGAGCAGCACCACCTCGGCCCGGCGCGCGAGTTCACGCGGCGTGGCGGCCACGCGCGCGCCGTCGGCGACGAGCGCTTCGGCCTTCGCGGCGGTGCGGTTCCACACGCTCACCGCGTGCCCCGCGCGCAGCAGATGGCGGATCATCGGCGCGCCCATCAATCCCGGGCCGCAAAATCCCAGTTCGGTTTTGTCCTGCTCCTGCATGTGCTTCGTCTCCTGCGTGGCGTGGCTCGTCGTGATGTGCGGTACGGCGTTGCTTGACGTCGCTCCGGCTTCGGCACCGGGCATGCGCAATGCACGCGGATTCCGCGAGGCGCCATCATAACCGGCGGCCTGGCCGCCTCAGCGCGCATCCGCACGCAACCGTATCTATACTCGATTGGCGCATCCCCGAACAACCGTGCCCAACGGAGACACTGTCATGAGCGACCATGTCTACAAGCAGATCGAACTCACCGGATCGTCCCAGGTGTCCAGCGACGACGCCATCCGCTGCGCCATCACGCGCGCGTCGAAAACGTTGCGTCATCTGCACTGGTTCGAGGTCGTGGAAACGCGCGGCCTGATCGAAAACGACCAGATTTCGCACTGGCAGGTGACGATCAAGGTGGGCATGCGCATCGACGACTAGCCGCGCGCGGCCGGTCACGCGGCCAAAGACAAAACGGCAGCGCGAAGCCCTCGGGCCTCGCGCTGCCGTTTCACGTCCTGAGCGCGAAATAATCTGAGGAAACGCGCCGCACTTATTTCGCCGCTCATTTCCCCGCCGCTCATTTCCCCGCTTGTGTCGCCATCACTTCGGCAGCGAGCCGTCCACGCCCTCGACGTACCAGTTCAGGCGTTGCAGTTCCGGGTCGGTGAGCGTCTTGCCCGCCGCGACCTTGACCGCGCCCGTCTGATCCTTGATCGGGCCCGTGAACACATCCCACTTGCCGCTGGCGATCGCTTCGCGCTTCGCGGCGACGGCCTTCTGCGCGTCGGCGGACAGATCGGCCGTATTCACGTCGCCGAGATCGACGGCCTTTTGCGGAATGCCCCACCAGACCGGATCGTTCTTCCACTTGCCGTCGAGCACCTGCTGGATCGCGGCGACGTAGTACACGCCCCAGTTCGCCTCGACCGAGCCGAGATGCGCGTGCGGGCCGAACTTCTTCATGTTCGAATCCCAGCCGAACGCGTGCACGTGCTTTTCTTCGGCGGTCGCGAGCGTGGCGCTCGAATCGGTGTTTTGCAGCAGCACGTCGGCGCCCTGCCCGATCAGCGTTTCGGCGGCCTGCTTTTCCTTGCCCGGATCGAACCAGCTGTTGATCCAGATAACCTTGGTGTGGACCTTCGGATTTACCGAACGCGCGCCCAGCGTGTACGCGTTGATGTTGCGGACCACTTCGGGAATCGGCACCGAGGCCACGAAGCCGAGCGTGTTGGTCTTCGTCGCATAACCGGCGGCCACGCCCGCGAGATACGCGCCCTGATACATGCGCACATCATAGGTGCCGAAGTTCGGCGCTTTCTTGTAGCCGGTCGCGTGCAGGAACACGGTGTCCGGGAAGTCCTTCGCCACTTTCAGTTCGAAGTCCTGATAACCGAAGCTCGAACCGAAGATGATCTTGTTGCCCTTGCTCGCGAGATCGCGGAACACGCGCTCCGAGTCCGCCGATTCCGGCACGTTCTCCACGCGCGTGATCTTGATCTTGTTGCCGAACTTCTGTTCGGCGGCCTTCGAGCCCTGATCGTGCGCGTAGGTCCAGCCGGCATCGCCGGGATTGCCGAGGTAGACGAACGCGACGCCCGGCGCATCGGCGGCCTGCGCGGCCGGGACGAGCGCCGCCGTGCCGCACGTGGCGGCGACGGCGAAAGCGGTCAGGAGGGTTTTTTTCATTGTGTGGATCTCCGGTCGTGAATTGAGAAACTGCGAGCGCTTCTGTTGTTGTCGAATGTTTCAAGCCGCGCCAAAGAACGACTTGCCAAGCGAGGCCGGCGCGTTGAGGCGAATGGTGTTCGGATTGCGCGAGATGAGCACCAGCACGACGATGGTCGCCACGTACGGCAGCATGGCGAGGAACTGCGTCGGCACCGGCACGCCCACGGCCTGCGCGTAGAACTGCGCGCCCGTGACCGCGCCGAACAGCAGCGCGCCGATCAGCAGACGCCCCGGCCGCCACGTCGCGAACACCACGAGCGCGAGCGCGATCCAGCCGCGACCCGCCGTGATCTGCTCCTGCCACAGATGCAGTTGCACGACCGAGTAATACGCGCCCGCGAGCCCCGCCATCGCGCCGCCGAACGCGGTCGCGCCGTAACGCACGCCGATCACCGGAAATCCCACCGAATGCGCGACTTGGGGCGACTCGCCGACCGAGCGCAGCACGAGTCCCGCACGCGTGCGGTAGAGGAACCAGCCGACTACCGCGAACATGGCGAACGCGAGGTAATCGACGGGCGTGAGATTGAAGAACGCCGGGCCGACGACCGGCAGATGCGACAGCCCGGGAATCGGCCACGCGGCTATCGTCGCCGAGGTGGCGGCCGAGGTGTACGGCTTGCCGACGTAGGCGGAAAGACCGACGCCGAAGATCGTCAGCGACAGTCCCGTGGCGACCTGGTTGGCCTGCATCGTGAGGACGAGGAAGCCGAACAGCAGCGACATCGCCACGCCGGCGGCCATGCCCGCCACGAGCCCGAGCCACGGGTTGCCGCTGATCGTCGTGACCGCGTAGCCGGTGACGGCGCCCATCAGCATCATGCCTTCGACGCCGAGGTTGAGCACGCCCGACTTCTCCGTGACGAGTTCGCCCACGCCCGCGAACATCAGCGGAATGGCGGCGGTGACGGCGCTCGACGCGAGCGAGCTGGCTTGCTGGATATCCATGTCGTGTGACCTGTTTCGGATGCGTTGTGTGGCGAGTGCGCGAGATGCGAGTTGCTAGTTGCGACGAAAGGCGACGCGGATGGCGGTGTCAGCCTGCCGTCGCCACGGTATGGCGGCGACGGATGCGGTAGTTCACGAACAGGTCCGCGCCGAGCAGGCAGAACAGCAGCAAGCCCTGGAACACGCCCGAAAGCGCCTGCGGCAGTTGCAGCGAGGTCTGCACCGCTTCGCCGCCGAGATACAGCAGCGCCATCAGCAGACTGGCGAGCACGATGCCGACCGGATGCAGCCGCCCCACGAACACGACGATGATCGCCGTGAAGCCGTAACCCGGCGACCACGTCGCCTGCAACTGGCCGATCGGACCGGCGATCTCGCCCATGCCCGCGAGACCAGCGAGGCCGCCCGAGAGCAGGAGCGAGGTCCAGATGGTCTTCTTCTCGGAGAAACCGGCGTAGCGCGCGGCGAGCGGCGCAAGACCGCCCACGCTCATCCGATAGCCCGCGAAGCTGCGGCGCATGAACAGCCAGACGAGCGGAATGGCCGCGAGCGTCAGGAAGATCGACGCGTTCAGACGCGTGCCGCGCAGCCAGTGAATGTGCCAGTCGCCGCCGAAGGTCGGATAGAGCGCGTCGCCGCTGAACATTTCGGAGAGCGGAAAATTCATGCCGTTCGGATCGCGCCACGGACCGCTCACGAGCCAGATCAGCAATTGCGTCGCGACGTAGGTGAGCATCAGGCTCGTGAGGATTTCGTTGGTGTTGAAACGGCTCTTGAGCCACGCGGGAATCGCCGCCCAGGCCATGCCGCCGAGCACGCCGGCGAGCATCATCAGGAACAGGATCCACCAGCCCGTCGACTGGTCGAAATAGATCGCCACGCCGCTGGCGGCGATGCCGCCGAGCACCATCTGCCCTTCGGCGCCGATGTTCCAGACGTTGGCGCGATAGCCCGCCGCGAGACCCAGCGCGATCAGGCACAGCGGCGAGGCCTTGAGCAGCAGTTCGCTCCAGCCGTTGACGCTGGACAGCGGCTCGATGAAGAACGCGTGCATCGCCTGCAAGGGATCGCGTCCGACGAGGCCGAAGATCAGAAAGCCGATCGCGAGCGTGAGAAGCGCGGCGATCAGCGGCACGGCAATGCGCACCGTGCGGGACGGCGTCGTGCGGGCTTCGAGTCGGTAGGGAAAAATCATGGCGGTGGAATCGGAAACGTTGCGTCGTTGTCGGTATGCGCGGCGTGTTAGGTCGTGTCGCGCCGCTCACGCGTGCGCCGTCGGCGCGGCCGGTTCGGCGGGCGGCTCGCCACCGTTCTGCGGGCCCGTCTGCGGCCCGTTCTGTTCCGCGCGTTCGCCGAACAGTCCCGCCATCCAGCGGCCGATTTCTTCGGCGTTCGTCTCGCCGGTGAGGCGCGCGGGCGACAGACGTCCGCCCGCAAGCACGGCGATGCGATCGCAGATATCGAACAGTTCCTCGAGTTCTTCGGAGATCACGAGAATCGCCACGCCGCGCGCCGAGAGATCGAGCAACTGCTGCCGGATGAACGCCGCCGCGCCGACGTCGACGCCCCACGTGGGCTGCGCGACCACCAGCACCTTCGGCGCCTGCAAAATCTCGCGCCCGACGATGAACTTTTGCAGATTGCCGCCCGAGAGGCTTTGCGCGAGCGCGTCGGGACCGCCGCAGCGCACGTCGAATGCGCCGATGCAGCGTTCGGCGAACGCGCGCATCGCGCCGGTCTTGAGCCAGCCCGAGCGCACCATGCCTTCGCGATGCGCCGTCAGCAGCGCGTTCTCCGCGAGCGACATCGCCGGCACCGCGCCGCGTCCGAGCCGCTCTTCGGGCACGAAGGCGAAGCCGAGCTTGCGGCGCGCGCCCGCCGACATGCGTGCGGCCGGCTTGCCGCAGATCGTCACCGCGTCGGCGCGCATGCCGTGGCGCGTGGTCTGCGCTTCGCCCGAGAGCGCGGCGAGCAACTCGGCCTGCCCGTTGCCGGACACGCCCGCGATCCCCAGAATCTCGCCGCTATGCACGCCGAACGACACGTCCTTGAGCGAGGTACCGAACGGATCGTCGCTCGGCATGGAAAGCTGCTTCACGTCGAGCAGCACGTCGCCGGGCGTGTGCGCACGACGCGTGTAATCGGGCAATTCGCGGCCCACCATCAGGCGCGCGAGCGAAGCATGCGTTTCCTCGCGCGGATTCACGTTGCCCGTGACCTTGCCGCCGCGCAGCACGGTGGCCGTATCGCAGAGTTCCTGAATCTCGTCGAGCTTGTGGCTGATGTAGAGAATGCTGCAGCCTTCCGACGCCAACCGTCGCAGCGTGCCGAACAGCTTGCGCACCGCTTGCGGCGTGAGCACCGAAGTGGGCTCGTCCATGATCAGCAGACGCGGGTTCTGCAACAGGCAGCGCACGATTTCCACGCGCTGGCGCTCGCCCACCGTGAGGCTGTGCACGTGGCGCTGCGGATCGACGTCGAGTCCGTATTGCGCCGACACTTCGCGGATGCGTTTTGCGAGCGCCTTCAGATCGAACGTTTCGTCGAGCGAGAGCGCGATGTTTTCGCCCACCGTCAACGTTTCGAACAGCGAAAAATGCTGGAACACCATGCCGATGCCGAGCTTGCGCGCCGCCGCCGGACTCGCGATCTCGACGCGCTCGCCTTCCCAGCGAATCTCGCCTGCGTCCGGGCGCACCGCGCCGTAGACGATTTTCATCAGCGTGCTCTTGCCCGCGCCGTTTTCGCCGAGCAAGGCGTGGATTTCGCCGGGCGCGACGGTCAGCGTGACATCGTCGTTGGCGCGCACCGCCGGATATTGCTTCGTGATGCCAAAAAGCGCGAGTCGCGGCGTGCTGGCTTGACGGGAAGAAGAGTCGCCCATGGAGGTTGTGCCGTAGTTCGTTGTCGTGCGCCTGCATTGCGGCCGAGGTGCGGCCGGAGTGCGGCTGAATCGCGGAAATCGATTGCCTGTTCGGAGGCGCCAGCCGGTTCGTTCCGCGCCGCGCGAAGCGCCGCTGCGCGGGTGACGATACCTGTTAGCCCTGCCAACGTCGAGACATCAAAAATGTTCGTCGTCCAGACCTCACAGGCGTATACCGGTTATTTGGCCGACGTGCGCCAACGTGGGCCGGGCTTTCACACGGCGTCGGTATAAGCCGCCCTTGACGGCCCTTTTTGTCCATATTAAAAAACATATACCCACGAAGCCTTTCGATCAGCCAAAACATATAATTCGGAGAGTAGTTCATGAGTCAGCAACGCGAGGCGATCGACACGTACCTCTTGCGCGTCTTGCACACCCTCTTGATGGAGCGCAGCGTCACGCGCGCGGCCGTCAAGCTCAATCAGTCCCAACCCGCAATCAGTGCCGCGCTGCGCCGTCTGCGCGACATCACGGGCGATCCGCTGCTCGTGCGCGGCAAGTCGGGCATGGTGCCGACCGAATACGGTCTGCGCCTGCTCGAACCGGTGCAGAACGCGCTGCGCGAAATCGAACGCATCCGTTTCCAGCAGCATAATTTCGATCCGGCTACGTCCATTCGCTGCTACCGCATCGGTTGCCCCGACTATCTGAACGTGCTGTTCGTGCCCACCGTCGTCGAGCGTTTCCGCCAGGCCGCGCCCAACGCCACGCTCGAATTCCATTCGCTCGGTCCCGCGTTCGATTACGAACTCGCGCTCGAAGAAGGCAAGCTCGATATCGTCATCGGCAACTGGCCCGAGCCGCCCGAGCAACTGCACCTCTCGAATCTGTTCGTCGACCAGATCGTCTGCCTGATGAGCAACACGCATCCGTTCGCCAAGCGCGGCGGGCTCACGCTCGATCAGTACCTGAACGCACCGCATCTCGCGCCCACGCCCTATTCCGTGGGCCAGCGCGGCGCCATCGACGTGCATCTCGCGCGCGAGCGTCTCAAGCGTCACGTCGTCGTCACGCTGCCGTACTTCAATCTCGCGCCTTACGTGCTGATCAAGTCGGATCTCGTGTTCACGACCACGCGTCTGTTCGCCGACCACTACGCGCGCTTCCTGCCGCTCACGGTCGTGCCCGCGCCGCTCGATTTCCCGCCGATGCAGTACTACCAGTTGTGGCACGAGCGTTGTCATTATTCGGACGAAGTGCGCTGGTTGCGCGGCCTCGTCGCCGAAGCGACGAAGACGCTGATCGACAAGCCTTAAACGATGTCCAGGCGAAGCGGCGTTCGGCGCCGCTTCGCGCTTGCTCAACTCATCACCGAAGCATTAACGCGCCGCCTGCACGAGCCGCGCCGCGAGCGCGTTGTGGCGCTCGATCACCGGACCCAGTTCGACGGTCTGTAACACCCCTTCCTTCACCACCACGCGTCCGCCAATCACGCTCAACGCGACCTGCGACGGCGCGCAGAACACCAGCGCCGCGACCGGATCGTGCAACGCGCCCGCAAATGACGGCTGACGCAGATCGAACGCGACGAAATCCGCCGCCATGCCGGGTGCCAGCGCGCCGATGTCGTCGCGCCCCAGCACTTTCGCGCCGCCCAGCGTGGCGATTTCCAATGCCTCGCGCGCGGTCATCGCATCGGGGCCGAAACCGACGCGCGCGAGCAGCATCGCCTGACGCGCCTCGGCCACCATCTGCGCGCCGTCGTTCGACGCCGAGCCGTCGACGCCGAGCCCGACCGGCACGCCCGCGAGCCGCATCTTCTTGACCGGCGCGATGCCCGATGCGAGCCGCATGTTCGAGCACGGACAATGCGCGACGCCGGTGCCCGTGCGCCCGAACAGGCCGATGCCGTGATCGTCGAGCTGCACGCAGTGCGCATGCCAGACGTCGGGGCCAATCCAGCCCAGATCCTCCGCGTATTGCGCCGGCGTCATGCCGAATTTTTCGCGGCTATAGGCGATGTCGTTGACGTTCTCCGCGAGGTGCGTGTGCATCGAGACGCCGTAGTGCCGCGCCAGCGTCGCCGACTCGCGCATCAGGTCGCGGCTCACCGAGAACGGCGAACACGGCGCGACCACCACGCGCAGCATCGCGTAGCGGCCCTCGTCGTGATACGTCTCGATGAGGCGCTGCGTGTCGGCGAGAATCGCGTCCTCGCGCTCGACCACCGAATCGGGCGGCAAACCGCCGTCTTTCTGCCCGACGCTCATGCTGCCGCGGCTCGCATGAAAGCGCATGCCGATCTGCTGCGCCGCGCGGATGCTGTCGTCGAGACGGCTGCCGTTCGGATAGATGTACAGATGGTCGCTCGACGTCGTGCAGCCCGACAGCAGCAACTCGGCCATCGCCGTGAGCGTCGACACCTCGATCATCTCGGGCGTGAGATTCGCCCACACCTTGTAGAGATTCGTGAGCCAGCCAAACAGTTCGGCGTTCTGCGCGGCGGGCAGCGCGCGCGTGAGGCTCTGGTACATGTGGTGATGCGTGTTGACGAGGCCCGGCGTGATGAGATGGCCGGTGGCGTCGATCACGTCGTCGGCGTCGGACGGCAATTCCGCCGTCGGTCCGACCGCGACGATGCGGTTGTCCTCGACATAAAGGCCGCCGCCGCGAATCTCGCGGCGCGCGCCGTCCATCGTCACCAGCATGTCGGCGTTCTTCACCAGCAGGGTCTTGCCCTTGCCGGATTCGCGCGCCATGCCGTTCGTCGTGCGGTTCGTGGGTTCCATCGTGTCTGTTCGCTCCGTTGTCGTGCCGCGGCGGCCCTGCTGTGCCGCGGCGTTCGGGCCCTGGCCCTGGGTGTTGACAGACGTCCCTGCCGCACGCGCCGCCGAGCCGGAAACCGGTGCCGACGCATCCCCGCAAGGACGCCGCTGGCCCGGTTACCCGGCGCGCAGCGCCGTCTTCGGGATGCGCCGCCCGCCGTTCAGCCGGCGAGGCAGCGCATGACCTCTACCTTCGGCGGTCAAAAAAATGCTGACAATTCGCGCCAATGAGATACCCGAATTCACGCCCAGCATATAAAGGTCGATTTTTGGCTGTGCGAGGATGCACTCATGGGTGAAAACCCGCATGGAAAATGCGGGTTGGATCGCGCCGGAAGGCCGCCAGGACTGGCGCGGCGCGCGAGGCTCATGCTGCCGGCATTATCTTTCCTATCGCTCGCGCGCTGGAGGCCCGATCGTTCTTAAAATGCGTTCACGGCGCTCGCATCGATCCGCCGACGGGTATGTAGCCACTGTCTCGCCAGCGACGTGGAGCCTCGATCCGCCGCACCGAATTCCGGGATCGGGCTGCCGCCGCAAGCTCGCAAAGACACCAGCAAAACACAAGGAAAACTGCGAATGGGCAAGCTGACTACCCACGTGCTCGACACCGCGAACGGCCGTCCCGGCGCGGGCATCAAGGTCGAACTTCATGCGCTCGACGGCGAGGCACGCCGGGCGCTGAAGACCGTGACCACCAACCACGACGGCCGCTGCGACGAACCGCTGCTCGAAGGCGTCGCGCTCGCCGCGGGCGAATACGAACTCGTGTTCCATGCGGGCGATTACTTCGCGGCGCTCGGCGTGAAGGTGCCGGAGCCGCGCTTCGTCGATCGCGTGGTGCTGCGCTTCGGTATCGCCGACGTCAACGCGCACTACCACGTGCCGCTGCTCGTCTCGCCGTGGGCGTACAGCACGTATCGCGGCAGCTAGGCGCGCCGTTTTTCGGCATCGCGCAGACGATACAGACACAACAACAGACGGACCGCAAAGACAGCGGCTAGACACATTCAACGTCGAGGCAACGGCGCTGTATCGCCGTGGAGCGCACTGGAGCGCCCTGCCTGCACGACGCCGCCTCTTTGCATGGCGTCCAGCCCCGCAGTCCGCGCGCGACGGCGCATCGATCCCAGGACGATGCCCAGCGCGCGTCACGAATCAGAAGTGGAGGAGTTTCATGGAAGGCTTTATCACTGACTGGCTGAACCTCGCGCTGCGCTGGTTCCACGTCATCGCGGCGATCGCCTGGATCGGCGAATCGTTCTACTTCGTCGCGCTCGACAACAGCCTGAAACCGCCGACGGACCCGAACCAGCGCCGTCGCGGCGTGTTCGGCGAACTGTGGCACGTGCACGGCGGCGGCTTCTACAACATGCAGAAGTACACGGTTGCGCCGCCCGAAATGCCCGACGACCTGCACTGGTCGAAGTGGCCTTCGTACACGACGTGGCTCTCGGGCGCGTCGCTGTTCACGGTGCTCTATCTGATGGCGCCGAACACGTATCTGATCGACAAGAACGTGCTCGACATGGGCCCGGTCGTGGCGATCTTCTCGGCGCTCGGCTTTCTCGCCGCGGGCTGGATCGTCTATGACTCGCTGTGCCGCCTGCTCGGCACGAAAGACCGCCTGCTGGGCGTATGCGTGGGCCTTTACGTGGTGATCGCCGCGTACCTCGCTTGCCACATCTTCTCGGGCCGCGCCGCGTATCTGATCATGGGCGCGATGCTGGCGACGATCATGTCGGCGAACGTGTTCTTCGTCATCATCCCGGGCCAGCGCAAGATGGTCGCCGCGATGCTCAAGGGCGAAGTGCCGAACCCGATCTACGGCAAGCGCGGCAAGCAGCGTTCGGTGCACAACACCTATTTCACGCTGCCGGTGGTGTTCGCGATGCTGTCGAACCACTACGCGATGACGTACGCACACACCTACAACTGGGCCGTGCTCGTGGTGATCATGCTGGCCGGCGCGCTGATTCGCCAGTTCTTCGTGATGCGTCATCGCGGTCAGCAGCTCTGGTATCTGCCGATCGGCGGCGTGGCGCTGATGTTCGTCGCGCTGGTGTGGACGCTGCCGCGCCCGGTCGTGCCGCAAGCCGAAGCGGCGAACGCGCCGACGCTCAAGGTCGGCGACATCCAGCCGATTCTTCAGCAACGTTGCGCGGGCTGCCACTCGGCCCACCCGACGATGATGGGCGCTGCGCCCGCCGGCGTGATGTTCGATACGCCCGATGAAATCTCGCAGAACGCGCAGCGTCTGTATCAGCAGGCGGTGACGCTCAAGGCGATGCCGCTCGGCAACGTCACGCATATGACGGACGACGAGCGCCAGAAGATCGCGATGTGGTTCCAGGGCGGCGCAAAACAGTAAGCGCATGACGCCTGCGCGCGTCACCGGTCAAACGCAAAGGCCCGAAGCAGACGATGCTTCGGGCCTTTGCGTTTTCTTTGCTTTCTTGCTTGTTGCGCCGGTGTAAATGGCTACCAGACTGCGCCGGAAACCGATGCGGCCGGAGCCATCTCGGCGGCGCTCATCGGGCGTCGCGCGTAAGGCGCTGTTTCCGGCGATGCGGCTTTTTCCGGCAGCCGTGCGGGCTCTGCCGTGTGCGCTTCGACGATCGTCGTCGCCCTCATCGGCGCGGGCACGTCGACCGTCTTGCCCTCGCCTTCACGGCCGAACAACTGCGTGTTGAGACGCCCCACTTCATCGAGATCGAGAATCGCGGCTTCGGCCAGCAGCTTGAGCAAGGCGAGCACCGTGTCGTAGCGCGCGCGGATCTGATCGCGCTGGCTCGCATAGAGCGCGTCGGTCGCGCGAAGCACGTCGACGCTCGTGCGACTACCCGCACGAAAACCGATCCGCGTGGCGTCCAGCGCGTCCTGCGCGCGCCGCGCCGACTGCGCGAGCGCCTGGCTGCGCTCGACACCCGCGTTCACGCGCAGCCAGCCGTCGCGCGCGTTCGCCGCCGCGTCGCGCACGGCGGCTTCGAGTTCATCGCGCGCCTTGTCCTCGAGCGCCTGCGCTTCACGCGTGAGCGCCGTGGTTTCGCCGCCCGAGAACACGGGGATCGTCACTTGCAGCATGCCGGTCGTGGTGGTGGTCGGACGCGAGTAGCCGCCGCCCGCACCCGCCGGCGTATGCGTGACTTGCAGCGAAACGTTCGGATAATGCGCGGCCTGCGCCTTCTGCGTATCGAACTTCGCGACCTGCAACGCCATCTCGCCGATCTGCACCGCGTACGCACGGGTTTGCGCCTGCGTGACCCACGGTTCGACGTCGGCGGGTGCGAGCGCGGGTGGTGCGACCTGCGCTGGCAACACGGCAAGCGCGCCCGGTGGCTTACCGGTCAGCCGCTCCAGCGCGAGCCGCGTCAGCCTCGCCTGGCTCTGCGCATCGAGCCATTGCACCTGAGCCTGCGCGCGGCTCGATTCGGCTTCGCGCAGATCGACGAGCGTGGCCTCGCCCGCCGCCTTCGCGCGCACCAACTGCGCGTAATGCGTATCGAGCGCAGCGCGATAGGCGGTGGCGCGCGCCAGTTCGTCCTCGGCGGCGAGCGCATCGAAATAGGCTTGCGCCGCGCGCAGGATCGCGTCCTGCGTCGCGCTCGCCGTCTCCAGCTTGCCGCGCGCGACCACGTAATCCGCCTGACGATACGCGGTCCAGAGCGACCAGTCGAAAATCGGCTGAACGAGCGAAACGGTCCAGCCGCTCTGCCAGTAGTGCTGAGTGGGAAAGTCTTCCATCACGATGCCGTTGTACGCGCGGCCCCAGCCGCCCTGCACGCGCGGCATCAGGCCCGCGCGCGCCTTCGGGACCGCCTGCATGGCCGCGCGGTACGCGTCGCGCGAAGCGGCCAGCGTCGCGTCGTGATCGAGCGTGTCTTCCACCACGCCGAGCAGGTCCGCGGCGTGCGCGGCTGGCGATGTCAGCATCGTCAGCGCGACCGACAACGCGCACGTCCATGTACGTGTCACGCAGACCAATCGTTTCGAGCCGGAAGCCGCCATCACGCCGACTCCATCGCGGCTTCCGCCTGCGCGCGATCCACCGGCACGAACGCCCCGTCGATCAGCCGATAGTGGCGATCGAAGCCCTCGGCCATCGCGACATCGTGCGTAATCACCACGACGGTGCGCTCGATCCGCCGTAACAGCGACGCGATCCGCCGCACGGCAAGCGGATCGAGATTCGACGTGGGTTCGTCGAGCAGCAGCAGTTCGCGCGGCTGATACAGCGCGCGCGCCAGCAGCAGCCGCTGACGCTGCCCCGCCGAAATATTCGCCAGCGAATCGCTGATGACCGTGCGCGTGCGCATCGGCAGACGCATCACGTCGTCGAGCAGGCCCACGGCTTCGAGCAGCGCGTGAATGCGCTTTTCGTCGGCGTTGCCTTCGAAAAGCGAGATGTTATCGGCGATCGAACCGTGCAGGATGATGTCGCCCTGGCGCATGTGCACCGCGTGTCGGCGGATTTCGTCGACCGCGAGATTCGGCCACGCGATGCCGTTGAGCAGAATCTCGCCCGACTGCGCCTGCTCGGCCGCCGCGAGCAATTTGAAGAGCGTCGACTTGCCCGCGCCCGACGGCCCGGTGATGACGATCTTGTCGCCGCGCGCGATATCGAGACTCGCGTGGCGCAGCACCGGCTGGTCCGACACGCCATACGCAAACGTCACGTCGCGCACGCTGATGCGTTCGAAGCGCTGCGCCTCGACCGTCTTGTGCATATCTTCGAGCGGCGTGTAACGCTCGGTTTCGGTCTGCGTGATGTCGTCCACGCGCGCGACGGGCACGCTCAGCATGAAGTACGCGAAACCGGTGTTGATCGCGTGCGCGACGCGATCGGAGAACAACGACTTGTAGATCATGAACGAATAGAACGCGCCCACCGACACCGTGCCCGCGAGCATGAGCTTCGCCGCGAGCCAGGTCACGGCCAGCGTCTCCGCGTGTGCGAGCAGCTTGAGCACGGCGTCGCGCGTGGCGGACAGCCGGGTACTGCGAAACAGCACCGACGCGTAACTGCGAAACTGCTCCATGAAGCGCGCGACGCGGCGCGTCTCGCCCTGCGAGAGCTTGATGAGCGGCGCGGCGCGCACGGTTTCGATCAGCGCGTCGTCGCAACGCGCGGATTCGTTGAACACGCGCGCGTGCGTTTCCCACATCGACGCGAACATCAAGCCGGAAACCAGCACATACAGCCCGAAGATCGCCAGCACGACGAATGACAATCCGGGGTTCTGCACGAACATCATCGCCAGCGCGAGCAGGCCGACCGCGAGATCGATATAGAGCGTGACGACCGAACGCGAAGCGAAGCCCGTCACTTCGTCCTGCGCCTTCACGCGCGCGAAGACATCGCCCACGTTGCGTTTTTCGAAGTACGAAACCGGCAGACGCAGCAGATGGCCGAGCAGCCCCTGCGTCGCGTTCACGCTCATCAGCGCGTGCAGCAGTTCGACGAGCACGCCCTGCGCGTACTGGCTGATCGCTCCTACCAGGAAGATGCCCGCGAAGGTGATCGCGAGCACGTTCAACAGATTGAGGTTGTCTTCCGCGACCACGTGATCGAGCACGAACGAGCCGAGATACGGCTGCGCGAGCACGGCGAACTGGCTGCCGAGCGCCACGAAAAGGATCTTTGTGATCTGGCCGCGCATCTGCGGATTGAGGGCACGCAATTGCGCGAGCGCGGCCGGCACGCGCCAGCGTCTGGCGATGCGCTGCATCGCGGGCGTGGGCGCGCACTCGATCAGGAAACCCGACACGTTGGCGAGAAACGTATCCATGGAGATGCGCCGCCGCCCCATCGCTGGATCGATCAACTTCACATAGTTGCGCGAGCAACGTTCTACGACGACGAAATGCGCGCCGCCGAAGTGCACGATCGAGCCGCGCTTGATATCCGCGACATCCTGAGGTTCGAAGCGAAACGCCTGCACTTCGAGGCCGAACTCGGTCGCGACGTCATAGAGATCCATCAGCGTCAAGCCGTTCGCCGAAATTGGCCGATGTGCCGACAGCTCGCGAACCTCCGTCGCTCGACCGCAATGCGTGAGCACCATCGCGAGACACGCATAGCCGCACTCCGCGACTTCATTCTGGTAGATAACGTGCATGCTCAACCTCGCGCGATCTTGAAGAGCGGCTCGAGCACCCACTCGGCCACCGTGCGACGCTCGACCACGACGCTCGCGCTCGCCTGCATGCCCGGCAAGATGTCGAAGTGCTGCTTGCCGTAATCGAAGGTGCGGCCGCGCAAGGTGACCCACGCAACGTACTCGTCGCCGGGCGGCGTGGCGGCGGCTTTGTCGGCGCCCGCGCTCGCGGGAGCGGGCGGCGCCGTGCCCACTGTCGTGCGCGAAATCGAATCGATGCGCGCCTCGTAGGAACCGAATTTCGCATACGGAAACGCGTCGAATTTCAGGCGCACGGTCTGCCCTTCGCGCACGAAGCCGCGCCGCCGCGACGGAATGCGCAACTCGGCGCGCAAAGGCTGCGAGGTGTCGGTCACGATGACGAGCGCGATATCCGACGGCTGCAGCATCGCGCCCTGAACCAGTCGCGAAAAGGTGACGACGCCCGACTTCGGCGCGGAAATGGTGGCGTCGCGGCGGTTCTGCTCGAAACGCGCGTCGGCCTCCTGGAGATCGCGCGCGTGGCTCGCGTCGAGTTCCTTCAACTGCGCCGCGAGCGCGGTCTGCGAATTCTGGAGGTCGGCGAGCGCGGCCAGCGTCTGCTGCCTGCGCGAAGCGGATTCCGCGCGCGCGATGCGGCTCTGATGCACATCCGCGCGGGCTTGCTCGATTCGATCCGCCACGACGTAGTCGGACACCGATTCGAGCCGCGCGAGCTTCTTCTGCGCTTCGCCGACCAGTTGCGCATTCTGCGCGCCTTGTTCGCCGAGCTGCGCGAGTTCGGCGCGCCGGCTCGCCTCGTTGGCGCGCGCGGTCGCGAGCTGAGTGTTCAGGTCGATACGTCGTTGCGTGTAGAGCGCGTCCGCGGCGCGGCGCTCTTCGTCGCGCACCTGTGCGTCGAATGTCGCGCGGCGCGTGCCGTCGTTGGCGAGCGACATGTCGCGTTCGAGACGGAACAACGGCTGACCGGCAGCGACATGCGCGGGCGGTTCGACGTAGATCGCCGAGACCAGCCCCGTCTCGCCCTGAATCTTGATTTCGGCCGGCGAGACGATTTCGCAGCGCACATCCTGCTTGAGCTCGACTTCGTGCGTGAACGCCAGCACCAAGGCCACGACGACGAACGCCGACGACGCATAGGCGATCCAGCGCCAGCGAATATCCCGAAACTCGGGAAGAGGCTTCGATTCCATCTTGTTATCAGGTCCCCGTTGCCGGCGGTGCCGGCAATGCGTGTGATTCGTCTACAGCGTGTTATGCGCGGCTCAGCGCGTGGGCGCGAAGTGATAGCCGCACGGATGGCCCGCGAACAGCCAGTCCGGATAGTTGTGGCGACGCGCGGCGTCGATGGCGTCGGCGAGCCGTTGCGGCGCGTCTGACGCGGCGAGGTCGACAGGCTCGCCCACCTGAACGTCGAAACGCCCGTTCGACAGCGTCAGGTAAAACGGCAGCAAACAGGCATCGATCGGCGCCCCGAGCCGAAAGACACCGTTATGCACGCGCGCGGCGCGCCCCGACATCGTGACGCCGACGGTTTCCATCGGATATTTCGCGAGCGAAAACGGCGCGGCGTCGGCGAAGATCGCCAGCACGCCGTCACGACGCAACGCGCGGGCCACGCGCAAGCCAAGCCTGTTGCGCTGCTCACTGTC
The DNA here is from genome assembly GCF_900109265.1 of Paraburkholderia tropica. Classification (GTDB taxonomy): domain Bacteria; phylum Pseudomonadota; class Gammaproteobacteria; order Burkholderiales; family Burkholderiaceae; genus Paraburkholderia; species Paraburkholderia tropica. The sequence goes on along the minus strand of NZ_FNZM01000010.1, from coordinate 300,021 downwards.
GCTGTCGTAGGTGTACAGCACCGGCACGGACGGGATCATCGCGGCGTCCTCGCCGTAGACGTCGCGCGGCACGCCCGACACGACGGCAATGGACGCGAGGCCAAGCGCCTTGCGCACTTCGTCGATCACATAGATGTTGGCGTACTGCGAAACATGATGAAACGGCGAAAGCAGGACCGCCCGCCCCGGTTCGCGCGCCTTGATTTCGCGGATGCGCTGCGCCACGTGCGCGCCGGCGGCACGCAGATCCGGCCACGTGTCGCGATGCAGCGCGCGACCGGCATAGAGGCATTCATCGAGCAAACGCTGACGCAGATCCGCCGACATCGTGCGCAACGCGTGTTGGCGTGCAAGCCCGACGTCCGTGCGCCCCGCTTCGTAACGCGCGATGCCGCTTGCGCGCGAGCGTGCGTCGAACAGACTGCCGATCAGCCAGCGCAGTAACGCGACGCGCTCGACACCCGCGAACGACAGCCTCGCGAACACGGCGCGGCGCATCGCATGACGCGCACAGGCGAACCGGTAGCGCAGTTGCCGGTTAAGACGCAGCAGGACGGAGAGTGATGTTTGCATGGTGAATGACGGCATGCAATGGAGCGGCGACGCGACTCGCCGTCCATGCGCGACCGTGACGTCGAAAGCAGAAGGGGCATGCGCCCCTCCTGCTCAACTCACGCGATTAACGCGGAACCGGCGAGCCACCCGAGCTGCCCGACGATGCCGGCGTCGAGACGACACGGCGCGGTGCGCAAACTTTCTTGCAGCAACCGCCGGCTACCTTGATTTCCGCGAGTTGAGCGCGTTCGATTTTTTTCATGATTAGGTTTCCTCATTTAAGTTGGTTTATGCCTCCCTCGTTTTGGGGGGGCGGATTGATCCTATCAAACACAGAATCGCCGTCCAATCCGATTGACATTTTTTGATCACTGTTCACAACAATTAAGCGCCACCTGACTCACGCCTCATTGTGATCCTTCATTGCGGAAGAATTCCCCCACAGCCGCAAACGATCTACGTCAACTTTTCCGCCTAATCCCTTCTGCATGTTTAGGGAAGACACCTTCCCTGCCAGGCAAGCTCTCAGACAACGAACAGCCGCATCGCGGTCCATTTAGGACAAATCGTATGTTCGGTGCATTGATCCCCACATAAATTTCGCCGAGCACGTGATCGTCATACGGGGGGCATCTCGAACTGCCTGCGCCATGTCACGCGCATTCGCCTTTCACCTCACCTTATAGGTAGTTAGATGAACAAAATATATCGCTCCGTCTGGAGTGAAACAGACCAAACCTGGGTAGCTGCGCCGGAAACTGCCGCTGCGCGCGGAAAATCATCGCGCACGATGGCGGTCATCGCCACCGGAGCCATGGGGCTCGCGGCGAGTCTCGCGGTGAATTCCGCCGGCGCGGCCACGGTCGGCACTGTCGGCAAAGGCTCGCTCGAACTGTGTTCCGGCGCCGCCGGCTATGCGTGGGGCAATACGGGGGGATACGAGCGAATCGACTGCTCGACCGACGGCAAGGGCACGACTGACGGCCTCACTTTCTCGCTGAACAACGCCGGCGACGGCTATGGCGGTTACGGTTTCACTACGTCGACCGCACGCGTTTCGGGCTATGCTGACGGCACGCTCGTCAACTACGGCAAGACGGTCGAGATCCGCGGCACCGGCGGCGGCACCGGCAGCGACGCTGCTGTGAAGGTCTACGGCACGGCGGCGTTCGACAGCCAGGCCACGATGACCGGCCACAAGATCGTGGGTCTCGCGGACGGCGACGTGAACGCCACCAGCAAGCAGGCCATCAACGGTTCGCAGCTCTATGCGGCGCAGCAGATCGTGGACAGCAAGCTCGCCAACGCGGTGGTGTACGACTCGACGGCGCACAGCAAGGTGACGCTCGGCGGCGCGGGCACCTCCACGCCGGTCGCACTCTCCAACATCAAGGCGGCCACGCTCAGCGGCGCGAGCACCGACGCCGTCAACGGCGCGCAGCTCTACGCGACCAATCAGTCGGTCACCAACCTCGCGGGCACCGTGACGAACATCGCCGGCGCGGTCACCAACCTCGCGGGCGACGTCACCAACATCCAGGGCAAGCTCGCCGACGCCGTGGTCTACGACTCGTCGGCGCACAGCAAGGTGACGCTCGGCGGCGCGGGCTCATCCACGCCGGTGGCACTCACCAACATCAAGGCGGGCACGCTCAGCAGCACGAGTACCGACGCCGTCAACGGCGCGCAGCTCTACGCCATCGACCGGAAGATCACGAGTTCGTCGCTGCACTATCTGAGCGTGAACAGCGACACCAGCTACAGCAACTTCAACAACGACGGCGCAACCGGCGCGCAAGCCATCGCGCTCGGCGCCAATGCAGCCGCTGTCGGCATCGACGGTATTGCGATCGGCCGCAATGCGCACGCGGCGGACAACGGCTCGATCGCGCTCGGCGCCGACGCGAAGACCGCGCCGGTCGTCGCCACCACGGAAGCCACAATCGGCGACAACGACTACGCCTTCGCGGGCGTAGCGCCGGTCGGTACGCTCAGCATCGGCGACGTGGGCGCGGAGCGCACGCTCACGAACGTCGCGGCTGGTCGCCTGAGCGCCGACTCGACCGACGCGGTGAACGGCTCGCAGCTCTTCTCAACGATCCAGGAAACCAGTGCGAACACCACTACGATCAACAACCTGACGTACAACATCACGAACGGCAAGATCGGCCTCACCCTGCAGGACGAGGACACGCGAGACATCACCGTTGCGAAAGACACCGACGGTGCGAACGTTGACTTCACGGGCACGGCCGGTGCGCGTCAGCTCATGGGTCTCGCGAACGGCATTGCCGACAGCGCGGCCGTGAACGTGGCGCAAATGGCCTCGGCCGGCTTCACGTTCGACAGCATGGGCAACGTCACCAATGCAGCCGTGACTTATGTGGCGGGTTCGATTGATTCAGGCAGCCCGCATATCGAGCTGGACAAGGGCACGGGCAATAGCCCTTATCACGTCGACGGTGACGATTGGTCCAAGGGCTATCTGCCCGTCGGCACGCGCATTAGCAACGTCGCCAACGGCATTGTGGACACCGACGCCGCGAGCGTTGGGCAGGTCTGGGACATCATGGGCACGATCTTGACCCCGGGCGGCGGCGGCAACAAGCTGATGAGCGCGTCCGCGCCCGGTTCGAACGTCAATGGCAGCTCCGGCGTGGACTCGTCGGGCCGCTCCAGTTCCTACCAGAGCGCGGCCTACTACTCACAGGTCGCGGGCTATGCGAACGGCGTGGGTGGTGCGGCGCCCACCGACGTCGCGCGCGCATTCGGCGCGGGATCGATCGCCATCGGTTCGGGTGCCTACACGCCCGCGATGAACGCCGTCGCGCTCGGCGTGCAGGCCTACGCCAACGCGAAGGACGCCGTCGCGCTCGGCGCGGGCTCGGTGGCCAACCAGTCGAACACGGTCTCCGTGGGCAGCGACGGCACGGGCGTGTTCACCGCCTATGACGCCGACGGCAATGCCTACACCGCGCAAAGCCAGGCCAACACGCGCCGCATCGTCAACATGGCGGCGGGTCAGGCCGATAACGACGCCGTCAACGTCGGTCAGATGCGCAGCGTCGTGAGCGCACTGGGCGGCGGCGCGTCGATCAACTCGGCGGGTGCGTTCGTCGCGCCGTCGTATTCGGTAGGCGGCACGGTCGTCAACACGGTCGGCGACGCCATCGCGAATCTCGACAGCCGCGTGACGCAAAACACGGCCGATCTCGCGGATGTCGTGGGCGGCGCGAACGCGATCCATGCGAGCGGCTCGTCGAACTCCGTGGTGCAGATGTCCGCGGTCAACCGCACCCTGCTCGCCGCGAGCGACACGAACGTCGCAGCGAGCGCTGCCACGGACACCGGCGCCGTGCATTACGACTCGGATGCGCACGACCAGATCACGCTGGCGAGCGCAACGGGCGGCAACGTGAAGCTCAGCGGTCTGGAAAACGCGGATCTGTCGTCGACGAGCCGCGACGCCGTGACCGGCCAGCAACTCTTCGCGACCAACCTGCAAGTCGACGCGTTGAACCAGGCCGTGCAGAACATCGCCACGACGGGTTCCACGGCGCTTTCGGTCAACAGTGCGAACGGTCCGGCATCGGCGACGAACGCGCAGACCATCGCGCTCGGCGGCGGCGCAGCGGCGTCGGGCAATAACGCCACGGCGATCGGTGATTCGTCGGTGGCGTCGGGCGAGAGCACGGTTGCGCTCGGCCGCAACGCGTCGGCCACGGCGGCGAACTCGGTTGCCATCGGCGCGAATTCGGTTGCGGACCGCGCAGGCGCGGTGTCGGTGGGCTCGGAAGGTTCGGAGCGGCAGATCACCAACGTCGCGGCGGGCACGTCGGGCACGGACGCGGTCAACCTGAGCCAGATGAACAGCGCGCTCTCGCAGCAGTCGAACACGTTCAACCAGCAGGTGCAAAGCCTGCAGCGCTCGATCAACACGGTCGAGAAGAACGCGTATGCGGGCGTGGCAGCGGCCATGGCCATGCCTAACCTGACGCCTTCGGGCCCGGGCAAGACCGTGGTCGCGGCGGGCGGCGGCTACTACAAGGGCAGCAGCGCGGCGGCAGTCGCCGTCACGTATCGTTCGGCCAATATGCACTGGCTGGCGAACGTCGGCGTAGCGGTCACGAACAACGGCGACGCGGGCGCACGCGCCCAGGTCGGCTACGAGTTCTGATCGGCATGCGGTGGCGCGCTCGCGGCTACGCGGGCGCGCCACCTCGCAGCAAACAAAAAAGCCACGAACGCGAGTTCGTGGCTTTTTGCATGGCGAAGTGACAACTGACGACGAAAACACCGCGTCAGCGACCCGCCGCCTCCATCGCTTCCTGCGTGAGCCACAGCGATTCCGGCAGATCCAGCTCGTTGAGATTGAGCCCGTCACCGCCACGATCGACGACGATGAAATCGCTCACCTCGCCCAGCGCGATCAGCGGGTGATGCCAGACGCCCTTCGCGTAATTCACGCCCTGCCACCCACTCGTGACGAACGCGCGAATCTTCGTCAGGTCCAGATCGCCAGCCAGCGCCACCACGACGAGATACGGCTTGTCGTTGAGCGGCACGAACGCCTGACTGCCGAGCGGATGCCGCTCCAGCATCTTCACTTCGAACGGCAGCACGCGCGGTTGTCCGCGAAACAGGTTGACCAGCGTGCGGCCGTTTTCGTCGGTGACATCCACTTTCGCGAGATCGTGATAGCGGATCGTCGTGCCCAGATTGATCGGAATCTGCTTCGCGCCTTCAAGCTCGATCACGTCACCGAACGGCGCGAACGCCTCGCGCGTGAGCGGCTCGATGGTCAGCGTGGTACGGGTATCGCTCATGATGCGGCTCAGGCCAGCGTGCCCCACAGACGCACGCGCGACACGCCGCCGTCCGGGATGATGTTGAAGCGCACGTGCGTGACCGGGCCGAGCGCCGCGAGTTCGCTTTCGAAGTAGTGCTGGTTATCCATTTGCAGCTTCTGCTCGCCGAGCAGCACGGGCCAGAACATCGCCTGCGTCACGAGCGAGCTGTCGGTGCCGCCCACCACGCGCGCGGCCTGGAACGAGCAGCGATCCGGATAATTGCCCTTGAAGTGCGCCGTATCGACTTCGATCCTCTTGATGATGCCCGGCTGCGCGAGCGCGATGATCGCCCAGTCGTTGCCCGGTTCGCGGCGGCGGCGCGTTTCCCAGCCGTCGCCCATGTTCACGCCGCGGCCCGGCATCAGAATCGTCGAGGCGAGACCGAAGTGCTGGTTGTTCGCGCCGACGAGATACGCGCCGTTTTCCATCGCGGCGAGGTCGAACAGTTCCGTGCGGCTCGCGCCCTGCCAGTCGAGTTGCGGCTGACCGTAGACACGCAGACGCGCGATGCCGCCGTCCGGATAGATGTTCACGCGCAGGTGCGTGAACGGCTTGTCGCTGCGCACTTCCACGTAGTGATGGCTGTTGCCGTTCAACGACATCGACGGCACGATTTCCGTCCATTGCGTCGAGCCGTTGGGCGCGCCGTCCGGCACGTGCGCGGCTTCGACGGAGGCCGCCGGCGGATAGTTGCCCGTGAAGTGGCTCGTGTCGAGATCGAGGCCCTTGATGACGCCCGGACGCGCAAGCTTCACGACGCACCAGTCGTAGCCCGTCGTGCGCTTGCGGCGCGTTTCCCAGCCGTCCATCCACTTGCCGTGGTCGTCGTACTTGCCAGGGATGAAGACGGCCGGCTCCGGATTGAGCATGCGCTCCTTCGGCGCGAAGAAGTCGTCGCTCGCCTCCAGCGCCTGCGCGCCCAGACGCGGGTCCGCGAGATTCACGTAGCGGCGCGTGAAGTCAGGTGCGTTGGGGTCGAGAGTCGGGAGTGCCATCTTTGTCTTCCTTCGTATCTATTCTGTGGTTCAAAAAGGCGCTGCGCTCCGCGTCGGCTGCCGGAGCGCATCGCCACGTCACGCGTCGATCAGCTCATCCAGCCTGAAGCGCGCAATGCGATAAATCTGGTCGAGGCTCGCGCGCATTTCGTCGGCGCGGCTGTTGTTCACGCGCGCTTCGAAGTTCGCGATGATGCCGTGACGGTCATAGCCACGCACCGCGAGAATGAACGGAAAGCCGAACTTCTCGCGATACGCGCGATTGAGCGCCTGCAGCTTGTCGAACTCTTCCTGCGTGCACTGGTTGAGGCCCGCGCCGCTCTGCTCGCGCGTCGATTCGGCGGTCAGTTCGCCGCGCACCGCCGCCTTGCCCGCGAGTTCCGGGTGAGCGTTGATGAGCGCGAGCTGACGCGTTTCGCCCGAGGTTTCGACGATGTTCGACATCGTCGTGTGCAGCATGTCGATGCTCGCGTAGGGGCGCTGCTGCGCGGCCGCCTCGGCCACCCAGGGCGAATGCTCGAAGATGCCCGAGAGCGCCGCCACGAAGGCGTCGGTCGAGGCCTGATTCAGCTGGTCGAGGGTGTAGTGCATTGCCTTCATGCGGCGGCCCCGCGGTTCTCGTTCTGTTGCGGTTGATAGGGATGGTGCTCGCGCCAGTGGCGCGCGATATCCACGCGGCGCGTGACCCATACGCGCTCGTGTTGTTCGATGTGATCGAGAAAGCGCTGCAGCGCGCGGAAGCGCCCCGGCCGTCCGAGCAGACGGCAGTGCATGCCGATCGACAGCATCTTCGGCGCTTCGTCGCCTTCCTCGTAGAGCACGTCGAACGCGTCGCGCAGATAGGTGAAGAAGTGATCCGCCGTATTGAAGCCTTGCGGCGTGGCGAAGCGCATGTCGTTGGTGTCGAGCGTGTACGGCACGATCAGTTGCGGCGAGGTCTTGCCGCCCGTCACCGTCACGTCCATCCAGAACGGCAGGTCGTCGCCGTAATTGTCGGAGTCGTAGAGAAAGCCGCCGTATTCCGCCACCAGACGATGCGTGTTCGGACTGTCGCGCCCCGTGTACCAGCCGAGCGGGCGCTGGCCCGTCACGCGCTCGATCGCCTGCATGCCGAGCTTCATGTGCTCGGCTTCGAGTTCCGGCGTCGCGTCCTGATAGTGAATCCAGCGATAACCGTGGCACGCGATCTCGTGACCCAGTTCGACGAATGCGCGCGCGACGTCGGGATAACGCTCGATCGCCATGCCCACGCCGAACACGGTCAGCGGCAGACCGCGCTTCTCGAACTCGCGCAGGATGCGCCACACGCCCGCGCGCGAGCCGTATTCGTAGATCGACTCCATGCTCATATGACGCGAGGGATACGCAGCCGCGCCGACGATCTCGGAGAGAAACTGCTCCGACGCGGGATCGCCGTGCAGCACGCAGTTCTCGCCGCCCTCTTCGTAGTTGAGCACGAACTGCACAGCGACGCGCGCGCGCCCAGGCCAGTTGGCCTGCACCGGATGGCGGCCATAACCGATCAGATCGCGGGGATAGTGGGGATCGAGTGGCATGCTGGTCGAATCAATCGAATGGTGAGGATAAAACACACGCTGAAAACGGCTTCCGGGTCCGCGCGATACCGGTACCACCCGCCTGCAAGCCTTGCGCCACAAGGATTGGCGGGATTCGACGGCGATCTGCTTCACGGACCGGCCCAGTGTAGCGAAATCGTCAGGCCGCGCCCATATGCACGCTCAGATAGTGCGGGTCAAGCGAGGTGTATGAGCCGGACGGGCCGCGCCCGGCTTGCACGCTCGCCGGACACGCGTTTACCCGTAGCGCAGCGGGCGCACCGGCGGCGGCGTGTCCGTCGCGCTCGCGGGGCTGGTCGGGCTGAAGCGGGCGAATTCGCCGTCGTAGCGCTTGGCGAGCGGACGCGCGAAGTCGCCGCGCTTGGCGGTCGTCAGGCGCAGCGCGACCAGCGCCTCGACCCATTTCACGGCCGCCGTCACGCCATCGACGACCGGCACGCCCAGCGCGTCCTCCACCTGGGCGCACAGGCTCGTCATGCCCGCGCAGCCAAGCACGATGGCATCGCTGCCGTCTTCCTCGAGCGCGCGCCGGCATTCGTCGACGATCGCGCGGCGCGCCGCCGAACCCGGCTCGTCGAGTTCGAGCACGGCCACGTCGATCGCGCGCACGTTGCGGCAGAAACGCGTCATGCCATAGCGCTCGGCCAGATGCCAGGCCATCGCGCGGGTGCGCGAGAGCGTCGTCACCACCGAGAAGCCGGGCGCGAGCACGCTCGCCGCGTGCATGGCCGCTTCGGCGATGCCCACCACCGGCCCGCGCGCCAGTTCGCGCGCGGCGTACAGACCGGGATCGCCGAAGCAGGCGATCACGTAGCCGTCATAGCCCTCGCGCTCGCCCGCCTCCACTTCCGCGAGCAAGCCGGGCGTCGCGAGCGCCTCGTCGTAATAGCCCTCGATCGAGGGCGGCCCCATGGTCGGACTCACGGCCACCACATCGGTGCCCGGCGCAACGACGGCGCGCGCGCACTGGTCCATGGCGGCCGTCATGCGCTGCGTGGTGTTCGGATTGATGAGTTTGATACGCATGGCAGTTCCTTCGTCTCCTTCGTCTCTTGCGTCTTTCGCGGGCTCAGGCCTGCGCGCGGGCGCGTTCGCCCATCGTGAAGGCGCGATAGAACAGTGCGCCGAGCGCCGCGCCGATGAACCACGAGAAGTTCGCCGCATTGCCGAACGACGGCATCATCACGCAGAGCACCGCGATCACGGCTGCGGGCAACAGCGCCGCGACCGCGCGCCAGTTCACGCCGTTGCTGTACCAGTACGCGCCCTTCGGCGAAACCGAATAAAGGTCGTCGACCGCGAGCCGGCCGCGCTTCACGAGATAGAAGTCGACGATCAGGACACCATACAAAGGCCCGATGAACGCGCCGAGCACGTCGAGCGTGTAGTGAATCACGCCCGGATTGTTGAACAGATTCCACGGCGTGATGAAGATCGACGCGACCGCCGCGAGCATGCCGCCCGCACGCCAGCTGATGAGACGCGGCGCGACGTTCGAGAAGTCGAACGCGGGCGACACGAAGTTCGCGACGATGTTGATGCCGATGGTCGCGATCGTGAACGTGAGCGCGCCCAGAATCACGGCGGTCGGATGATCGATACGACCCACCGTTTCGACCGGATCGGTAATCAGTTGCCCGAACACCGGCAGCGTCGCCGACGTCGTGATCACCGTGACCAGCGAAAACGCGAGAAAGTTGACGGGCAGGCCCCAGAAGTTGCCGCGATGCACGCTGCGCAGCGACTTGCCATAGCGCGAGAAGTCGCCGAAATTGAGCATCGGCCCCGAGAAATACGACACCACCAGCGAGATCGCCGTGATCATCACCGGAATCACCTCGGTGCCGTGATACTTCACGCCGCCGAGATTCAGGCCGATGTTCTGCCAGCCCGCGCGATAAACCATGTAACCCGCGAGCGCGAACATCACCACGTAGACTGCCGGGCCCGCGAAGTCGATGAACTTCTTGATGGTGTCCATGCCGTTCCAGAACACGAACGCCTGCAGCACCCAGAGCGTCATGAAGCCGGCCCAGCCGACCGTGGAAAGACCGAGCATGCCGTGCTTGTGCACGTCGGCGTAAGGCATCAGTTGCGGGAAGAATTTGAGCACGACGATCACAAGCGCGCTTGACGCCAGGAAGGTCTGGATGCCGTACCACGCCACCGCGATGAGGCCGCGAATCACAGCGGGAATATTCGCGCCGAGCACGCCGAAGGTGCCGCGGCACGCGACCGGATACGGCACGCCGTGACGCTGACTCGGACGCGCGATGAGATTGCAGAGCACGTTCACGATCGAGATGCCGACGATCAGCGCGACCAGCACCTGCCAGCTCGTGAGACCAAGCGCGAACAGCGAGCCCGCGAACACATAGCCGCCGACGCTGTGCACATCGGACATCCAGAACGCGAAGATGTTGTACGCGCCCCAGGTTTGCTCCTTGAGCGGCGCAAGATCGTGGTTGTAGAGCCGCTCGCTGTAGCCGGCCGGGATCGTCAGATTGTCGGCGCCATCGCCGCTGTTGCCGCTTTCGCCTGAATCGAAACCGGGCACTGCCGGACTGCCTGGAGATGCGCTGAACTGAGCCATGACCCGCTCCTTGGGATGGATACGCCGACGGAAAAAAGACGCCTGAACGCCTCGACACGCGCGCCGCGCCGCTCGTTGCGGCCGCCGCGATGATTCCCTGCGGATGCACGGGGCCTTGCGCCGCGTGCTGCGCACCGCGTCGGTCGCCGCTTGCGCGCGCCCTGATCGCCGTGCCCACCGTCATGCCGATGCGTGTGCGGAGAACGCCTGGCGGCGTGCGCATCACGATCGTTCGAATTCCCTGGTTTGCTCTGTTTCGTTCTTTTATGCGGCGGCGGTTGCTCGCCGCAACGCTCGCCGCCCTGCCCGATTCGGCGTCTGGTTCAACGTCCGGACGCCGCGGTCTCGCGCGTGCCGAACACATCCTGCAAATCGACCGATGCGCCCGCCGGCCGGTCGAGCATTTTCAGCTCGACGCCCTGCAGATGCCGCACCATCAGCGCCGCCGCTTCCTGCGCCTGACCGCTTTCGAGCGCCGTCAAAATGGCCTCGTGATCGTCGTACGAACAGGGGCTGCGTCCCGGCGATTCGTAAAGCGCCGAAATCAGCGTCGAACGCGCCACCAGTCCGTTCAGGCAGTCGCACAGCACCGTGTTGCCGGTAAGCGTCGCGAGCGCCGTGTGGAACTCGCCCGAGAGGCGAATCCACGCCGGAAAGTCGCGGCTCTCGAACGCCTTGCGTTCGCGCCGGATCGTCTCGCCGATGCTCTTCAACCGCCGGTTGCCGTGCTGCGCGCTGCAAACGCGCTCCACCACCGCGAGTTCGATGATGCGGCGCATCTCGAACACCTCGTGAACCTCCTGTAGCGAAGGACTCGCGACGAACGCGCCCCGGTTCGGTTCCAGATCGACGAGATGATCGGTGGCCAGCAGCGCCAGCGCCTGGCGGATCGGGCCACGCTTCACGCCGAACACTTCGCACAACTGCGCTTCCGTCAGCTTCGCGCCAGGCGGCAAACGATGTTCGAGGATCGCGGCGCGGATACGCGCGGCGATCGCCTCGGGTTTCGTGCCGGTCGCGTCGGCTTCGGTATCGGTTTCGGTGTTTCGCATGTCTGTCACCTTGATGTTGGGTATGCTAGTTTGGACATAAAGATTGTCAACAATTTTATCGGCCATCCTGGGGAAGATACCCACGCCGACGCAAGACGTTCGTGCATCGTAACGGTGAAACCCGCGTCAATTCTGGGAATATCGCACTTTCGTGGTGACCGGCTGCCCCACAATGGCCCAATTTTTTGTCAACAATCCAGTATCGAAGCGGTTCCTTGAACATGGGTATGGCGCTCGATTTTTTGGCAGTTAGTTGCAAATAAGGCGTCAAAAAAAGCGCCCGAAGGCGCTTCGCAGTCACGTCGATCAGCCAAGATGCGGATACCCGCTCATCTGCAACTCGAAACCATGCGCGTGGGCGCTCAATTGCGCCTGCGCGCCGAACGGCAGCGTGACCATATCGGCGATATGGCCGAACGGCAGGCCCGTGATCACCGGAATGCCCGCCAGCGAGCGAATCTGTTCGATCGCTGCGTGCAGGTCGTAACCGTTGTCGTAGTCGAACGGCTTGCCGCCCGAAAAATCGCCGAGCACGAGTGCCTTCTGCCGCGCGAGGATGCCGGAAAGATGCAGTTGATACAGCATGCGTTCGACGCGGAACGGCTGCTCGTTCACATCCTCGACGAAAAGAATGCCGCCCTCCACCGGCGGCATATACGGCGTGCCGATCAGCGACGTGAGCACGGCCAGATTGCCGCCCCAGAGCATGCCCGACACGTCGGCCTGCTGCGCCTGCGGCGCGTGCACCTTGAGCGTGTACTCGGGTTTCGTCAGCACGTCCCAGAAGTGGCGCATCGTGAAAGTGCTGAGCGTTTCCGCGCCGAAATCGCTGAGCAGCATCGGGCCGCCGAACGTCTTGATACCCGCGCGCGCGAACAGCGCCAGCTGGATCGCCGTGAAATCGCTATGACCGACCAACGCGATCGGCTGATCGGTCAGGCGTCGCTGCAGTCCTTCGTAGTCGAGTCCGTGCAGGACGCGCACCGCGCCGTACCCGCCGCGCACCGCCAGCGCGATGTCGGGCAAGGCGCGCGCGGGATCGGCGAGACGGTTCAGTTCGGCGGCGCGCTGGCCGTCGGTGCCCGCGAAGCGCTGAAAGCGGCGTTCGGTGGCGTCGACGTTCTCGACGCGGTGACCTTCGGCGCGCAGACGCGCGATCCCGCGATGCACCGCCGCCGGATCATGCGGATAGCCCGACGGCGCGATCAGTTCGATGGTGCGATGCTTGATCATGTTCGAGGCGGTGGAAGCTCGCCGGAGCGCGGCGAGCGGAGTCAGGATGGATTGTCGTCGGACGGCGCGCCAGCGGAGGCGTCGGTGGCCTGCTCCGCCGCTGCGCGTCGCGCTTCGCGGCTGGCACGGCGCCGCTCGGCGAAGAACGACCGCAGCGCGTCGCCGCATTCCGTTTCGAGCACGCCGCCCATCACGCTCGTGTGGTGATTGAGCTGGCCGTTCGAAAAGGCATCGACGACGCTGCCGCACGCGCCCGTCTTCGGGTCGCGCGCGCCGTACACGACGCGCGAGATGCGGGCGTGCATGATGGCGCCCGCGCACATCAGGCACGGTTCTAGGGTCACATAGAGTTCACAGCCGGGCAAGCGGTAGTTACCCAGCGCGGCGCCGGCCGCGCGCAGCGCCGCCATTTCCGCGTGCGCCGACGGGTCGTGCGTGCCGATCGGATGATTGAAGCCCGTGGCGATCACCTCGTCGCCGCGCACCAGCACCGCGCCGACCGGCACTTCGCCGGCCGCGCGCGCTTCGTCGGCGGCGGCTTGCGCGAGGCGCATGAAATGGCGGTCGCGGTCGGCGACGGGATCGGGTTGAGGAGCGGCGCAGGCGTCAGCCGAATGATCGGCGGAAGGAGCGACTGAAGGGTCGACAGCGGCAGCCGGTTCGGCGCTGACGCCCGGCTGCGGCGTCTCGTCGGGCGGCGTGGCGCCCGGATCGACGTTCACGCGCTGCCCGCCGCGAAGCCGCCCTCGCCTGCCGCGCGTTCGGACAGGCGTTCGGCGATACGGCGTCGGTATTCGTGCGGCACGACCATCGGGCCGCCGCGCAGCGACTCCAGCGCCATGTCGAGCGCGAGCATGCGCGCGCGCAGGCGGCAGCGCGCGGCTTTGTTGTCGCCGACCTTGGCGAGTTCTTCCTGGAGATCGCGCAGCGCGCGCAGTTGTTCGACCGCGGGCGGCACGAAACCGGCGTTCTTCAGGATGCGGTTCGCGACCCGGACGTCATCGGGCACGAACGGGTCGTCGTCGAGTTCCTGGGGCGCGCGTGCGCCATCCAGATCGTCGAAGTCGCCGCGCGCTGCTGCGGCGGCAATCCGTTGTTCGACGAGGGCATCAAGCAATTTCATCGGCAATCCACTACGTTGCGGCCCACGCATTCTATCAGGGTAAGACCTGGAAGACCGTCGACGTCTGTCGTGTGACACGTCAAGCTCTTACAGGTTGACAGGCGCCCTGTTTGATGCGAAGCGCATTAACTCAGACCAATACCGGAAAAACCGGATACGTCTGATGGCGCCCAGCCGCGGCACGGCGTTAGCGTGGCCAATCGGGGCGCAGGATCGACGCCGCCATCGCTCAACATTCTCTGGTGCGCACGCAATGACGAAACACACGAGTTTTGATGACAATCCGGTTAGATTTCGCGCGGCGCTCGCGCGCAAGGCGCGTTTGGGCGCGATCGGCCTCTTGATCGCCGTCAGCCTCAGCGGCTGCGGCGTGTTCTGCGGCGCAGCGGGCGGCAGCGGTGGCGGCGTCGCCGGCGGGTGCGGAACCGGCATGCGCTTCTAAAAAGCAAAGGCCCCGCTTTCACGGGGCCTTTGCCTGCATTGCGTGGATCGATTCGCTGCTTAGTCCTTCAGCACCTTGCCCACCGCATCGACCACGACGCTCACGTTCTTCTCATTGAGCCCGGCCACGCACATGCGGCCCGAACGCAGGATGTACACGCCGAACTCTTCCTTGAGCCGATCGACCTGCTCCGCGCTCAGCCCCGTGTACGTGAACATGCCGCGCTGCTTGACGTAGCGCTCCAGCGCCTCGCCGCTCACGTGCGCCTTGAGGCCGTCGTGAATCTTCACGCGCATGCGCGCGATGCGCTCGCACATCGCCGCCAACTCGGTTTCCCACGATTGCTTGAGTTCCGGCGTCGAGAGCACGCGCGTGACGATCTTCGCGCCGTGCGTCGGCGGATTGCTGTAGTTCGAGCGCACCGCGCTGGTCAGTTGACCCAGTACGCGGTCCGCAGCCGCCGCGTCTTCGCAGATCACATGCAGACCGCCGCAACGCTCGCCGTACAGCGAGAAGTTCTTCGAGAACGAATTCGCGACCAGCGCCGGCACGCCGCGGCGGCCGAGTTCGCGCACGGCGAACGCATCGGCGTCGAGGCCCGCGCCGAAGCCCTGATACGCCATATCGACGAACGGCAGCAGATCGCGCTTTTGCAGCACGTCGATCAGTTGCACCCACTGCGCGTCGTTCAGATCGACGCCGGTCGGGTTATGGCAGCACGCGTGCAGCAGCACCACGCTCTTCGCGGGCAACGCGTCGATGGCCGAGAGCATCGCGTCGAACTTCAGGCCACCCGTCGCCTCGTCGTAGTACGGGTACGTGTTCACTTCGAAACCCGCGCGCTCGAAGATGAAACGATGGTTTTCCCACGTCGGATCGCTCACCCACACCTGGCTCTGCGGGAAATAGCGCTTGATGAAATCGGCGCCGACCTTGAGCGCGCCCGAGCCGCCGAGCGTCTGCACGGTCGCGATGCGAGCCGCCGCGCGCGACGGGCACTCGGCGCCGAACACGAGCGCCTGCACCGCATCGCGATACTGCGCGAAACCGGCCATCGGCAGATAGGGCTTCGGACCCGGCTCGTTGAGAATCGCCGCTTCCGCTGCGTGGACGGCCCGCATCACCGGCAAGCGGCCGTCGTCGTCGAAATAGATGCCAATGCTCAGATTGACCTTGTTCTGGCGCGGATCTTTCTGGAAGTTCTCGTTGAGCGAGAGAATCGGGTCGCCGGGATAGGCATCGATATGTTCGAACATGACGGTTGCTTGTTTCGTTGATGAGCAGGTTACGAAGTGGCCGGCGCAGTTTGCCGACTCGCTTATCGCGTCGGCACGCTGCCTTGCAGCGCGGGCGCCGCGCCACGACGCCAGAAACGATACGCACCGGCGAGCACGGCCAGCCACACGGGAATCAGATACACGGAAATGCGCAGGTCCGGAATCAAATACATTACAACGAGAATGCCCGCGAGGAACACCAGGCACACGTAATTCGTGAGCGGATAGCCGAGGCTCTTGAACGCCGTCGTCTCGCCGGCGCGCGCCTTTTCGCGGCGGAATTTCAGGTGGATCAGGCTGATCATCGCCCAGTTGATGATCAGCGCGGAGACCACGAGCCCCATCAGCAGCTCGAAAGCCTTGCCCGGCATGAAGTAGTTGATCAGCACGCAAGCCGCCGTCGCGACCGCCGTCACCGCGAGCGCCGCTAGCGGAATGCCGCGGCTGTTCACCTTGAGCAGCGCGCGCGGCGCGTTGCCCTGCAGCGCGAGACCGTAGAGCATGCGGCTGTTGCAGTACACGCCGCTGTTATAGACCGAGAGCGCCGCCGTCAGCACGACCACGTTGAGCACGTGCGCGACGAGATTGCTGTTCATCGCGTGGAAAATCAGCACGAAGGGGCTGCCGCCCGACACGACCTTTTCCCACGGATACAGCGAGAGCAGCACGCCCAGCGCGCCGACGTAGAAAATCAGGATGCGATAGATGACCTGGTTGGTCGCGCGCGGGATGGTGTGCGAGGGATCGTCGGCTTCGGCGGCGGTGATGCCGACCAGTTCGAGACCGCCGAACGAGAACATCACGACGGCCATCGACATCACGAGACCCGACACGCCGTGCGGGAAGAAGCCGCCGTGACGCCAGAGATTCGACACGCCCGCTTCCGGCCCCGCCGAACCCGAGAGCAGCAGCCAGCCGCCGAACGCGATCATGCCGACGATGGCGAGCACCTTGATGATCGCGAACCAGAATTCGAGCTCGCCGTACGACTTGACGCTCGCCAGATTGATGCCGTTGATGACGACGAAGAAACCGAGCGCCGAGACCCATGTCGGCAGAGTCGGCCACCAGTAGTGCATGTAGATGCCGACCGCCGACAGTTCCGCCATGCTCACGAGCACGTAGAGCACCCAGTAATTCCAGCCGGAGAGAAAGCCTGCAAACGGGCCGAAGTATTTATCGGCGAAATAGCTGAACGAACCGGCGACGGGCTCGTCGACGACCATCTCGCCCAGTTGCCGCATGATGAAGAACGCGACGACGCCGGCAATGGCATAGCCGAGCAGCACCGAAGGACCGGCCGTCTGGATCGTCTGCGCGATGCCGAGGAACAGGCCCGTGCCGATTGCGCCGCCCAGCGCGATCAGTTGAATGTGACGGTTCTTGAGGCCGCGCTTGAGGTGGCCGTTCGCGTCCTGCTGACCGCGTGCGCCGCTTGTATCGTGGGAAACCATGTCTCTTCCTGTCTCTTCTTTATCGATGCGCCCGCGAGGTGTCCGGCTGGGGACCCTGCACGGCCGCGCGAAATAAAATTGCGCGCGCAACTTTCTGCGCTGGCGCGCTTACGAGACCATCGGCAGCAGCCGACAAGCCCGTCAGGTGCGCCCAGTGTATAGGCGGCGGGGGAAAATATGATTTCATCTGATACGCAGGCAAACCCTGATTGGTACAATTTCGTTTCGCATCGAACTTATCCCGAGCAAGAAAAGTGCAAAACATCGCCCTCGACCCCATCGATCTGCGGCTACTTGCCGCGCTCCAGCAGCACGGACGCGCCTCGAACCTCGAGCTGGCCGCCGCCGTGAAGCTCTCGCCGGCCCAGACGCTCAGACGCCATCGCCGACTCGAAGAACTGGGCGTGATCAAGCGCTACGAGACGCGCCTCGACCCGCAAGCACTCGGCTTTGGCGTGGTCGCGTTCATTCAGGTGACGATGGAGCGCGGGCACATGCGCGAGCTTATGAAGTTCAAGGAACTCGTCGCGCAGTTGCCGCAGGTGCAGGAGTGCTACTCCGTGACCGGCGATATCGACTACGTACTGAAAGTGGTGGCGCGCGATCTCAAGGCGCTGTCCGAATTCCTGCTAGACACGCTCATGCGCGCGCCTGGCGTGAGCAGCGTGCATTCGATTGTCTGCCTCGATGAACTCAAGGGTACGAGCGCGATGCCGTTGGAGGCGTGAGCGGAGCGTGAAGCCGGCTCGCTGGGGATAAGTCCCGTGCGGGTACACAATTTTATCTCATTTGCATGCCGCAGATGAGGGAAGATTGCGTTTTGGCCCTGTGAGCAAGGGCGAAATCGAATAAGTACGAAGGGATCAGATTTTGTAGGGGACGCGGATGCCGCCAACAAAAAACCCGCGCCGGATCGAGATCCGTGCGCGGGTTTTTTGTTGACGCCGACGCGCGAACGCGTCGGTTAGAACGGGATTATTCCCACTCGATCGTCGCAGGCGGCTTACCCGAAATGTCGTACACGACACGGTTAATACCGCGCACTTCATTGATGATGCGGTTCGACACATGGCCGAGCAGCTCATGCGGCAGATGCGCCCAATGCGCCGTCATGAAGTCGAGCGTCTGCACAGCGCGCAGCGCGACGACATACTCATACGTGCGGCCATCGCCCATCACGCCCACGCTCTTCACCGGCAGGAATACCGCGAATGCCTGGCTCGTCAGCTCGTACCACGACTTGCCGGTTTCCTTGTCGATGGTGTTGCGCAGCGTCTCGATGAAGATCGCGTCCGCGCGGCGCAGCAAATCCGCGAAATCGCGCTTCACTTCGCCGAGAATCCGCACGCCCAGACCCGGGCCAGGGAACGGGTGGCGATACACCATGTCGTGCGGCAGACCGAGCTTCACGCCCAGTTCGCGGACTTCGTCCTTGAACAGTTCGCGCAGCGGCTCGAGCAGTTTCAGGTTCAGCGTTTCCGGCAGGCCGCCCACGTTGTGGTGGCTCTTGATCGTGTGCGCGCCCTTCTTGCCCTTGCCCGCCGACTCGATCACATCCGGATAGATCGTGCCTTGCGCGAGCCACTTCGCGTCCGTCAGCTTGCCCGCTTCGGTCTGGAAGACTTCCACGAACTCCGCGCCGATGATCTTGCGCTTCGCTTCCGGATCGGTCACGCCCGCCAGCTTCGACATGAACGCCTGGCTCGCATCGACGTGAATCACCTTCACGCCGAGGTTGTCCGCGAACATCGACATGACCTGTTCGGCTTCGTTCAGGCGCAGGAGGCCGTGATCGACGAACACGCAGGTCAGCTGGTCGCCGATCGCACGATGCAGCAGCGCCGCCGCCACCGACGAATCCACGCCGCCCGACAGACCGAGAATGACGTGTTCCTTGCCGACCTGCTTGCGGATCGCTTCGACGGCTTCGTCGATGTAGTGACCCATTTCCCAGTCGGCCTTCGCGTTACAGATGCCCAGCACGAAGCGCTCGAGCATCGCGCGGCCCTGCACCGTATGCGTGACTTCCGGGTGCCATTGCAGGCCGTAGAAGTGACGCGCCTCGTCGGCCATCGCCGCGATCGGGCACGATTCCGTCGACGCCATCAGCTGGAAGCCCGCCGGCATTTCGATGACCTTGTCGCCGTGGCTCATCCACACCTTGAGCATGCCGTGGCCTTCCGACGTGCGGAAGTCTTCGATGCCGTTCAGGAAGCTCGTGTGATTGCGCGCGCGCACTTCGGCGTAACCGAATTCGCGCAGGTGGCCGCCGTCGACCTTGCCGCCGAGCTGCTCGGCCATCGTCTGCATGCCGTAGCAGATGCCGAGCACGGGCACGCCCAGTTCGAACACGGCTTGCGGCGCGCGCGGCGTGTCGGTTTCGGTGACCGAATTCGGGCCGCCCGAGAGAATGATGCCCTTCGGTGCGAATTCGCGGATGAACGCGTCGTCGACGTCGTACGGGTGGATTTCCGAGTAGACGTTGGCTTCGCGCACGCGGCGCGCGATCAGCTGGGTGACTTGCGAACCGAAGTCGAGGATCAGGATTTTGTCATGCATGGCAGCGGACGAGACCTCAAAAAGAACGGATACAGAAAGCCGCGCGCTGGCTGAGCATGGCGCGCGGCATGAATTTTTCGGACCGGGGCGCGGAACCTTGCCGCCGTGGAGCGGCGCGGTTCGGGCGGACTACGTCTGTCGAAACGGCGGCCGGTTTCGCGGGCCTTAGCCACGCAGCGGCGGCCTCGGCGCGTCGGCGGCTTCGTCGCGCGCGGTGAGGCGCGCGTCCGCGGCTTCGGTCGACCCGGCGGCTTCGGCCACCGGATGCGGGACCGTTGTCGATCCGGCAGCGGGCGCAACAGGTGCAGCGGGCGCAAGCGGCTCGACCACCACCGGCTCGACGGCAGGCGCCGTCTTCTCGCCCGCGAAAACCGGCTTCGCGTAGACGACCGGCTCGTCGCGGCGGGCTTTCGCCGCCGCACGCGCTTCGCGCTCCTGCGCAGCGGCTTCGGAAGCCAGCACGCGATCGCGCTGCTTCACCGCGCCCGCGAGACGCGCGCCGCCAAGTCCGACGATGATCAGCCAGACCCCGACCGCGCCTGCCACAAGCTGACCGAAGCCTGTGAGCCGCGGCTCGTGCAGACCGATCAGCCAGACCAGCATCAGCACACCCGCGATCCAGTTGACGTGGCCCGCGGTGCGTCCGACCGTGGCGGTCAGCGCGCCGTCGATGGCGCCGCGCAGCGCGAGCCAGGCGAAACCGATCAGCACGACCCCGAACGCCTGTCCGATGAGCGCCGGCTGCGCCTGCACGAGTTGCAGCGCGTTGTAGAGCGAGGTCCACGGCGTGAGCAGAAACAGCACGCCGAAACCCAGCAACGTCAACGCATCGACAATCAGCACTATGCGCAGCAGCGGCTTCATCGGGGCTTAGTCCACGTGGTAGTTGGGCGCTTCCTTCGTGATCTGCACGTCATGCACGTGCGATTCGTTCAAGCCGGCGCCGGTGATCTGCACGAACTCCGCCTTCGTGTGCAGTTCGTCGATCGTGCGGCAACCACAGTAGCCCATCGAGGCGCGCACGCCGCCGATCATCTGGAACAGGATCGCGTTGATCGGGCCCTTGTAGGCCACACGGCCTTCGATGCCTTCCGGCACGAGCTTGTCGATGTTCGCCGAGTTGTCCTGGAAGTAGCGGTCCGCCGCGCCGTCCTTCATCGCGCCGACCGAACCCATGCCGCGGTACGACTTGTACTGGCGGCCCTGGAACAGGAACACGTCGCCCGGCGATTCTTCGGTGCCCGCGAACATGCTGCCCATCATCACGGCGTTCGCGCCGGCGGCCAGCGCCTTCGACACGTCGCCCGAGTAGCGCACGCCACCGTCGGCGATGCACGGCACGCCGGTGCCCTTGAGCGCTTCGGCGACGTTCGAGATGGCCGTGATCTGCGGCACGCCCACACCCGCGACGATACGCGTCGTGCAGATCGAACCCGGGCCGATACCGACCTTCACGCCGTCCGCGCCGTACTCGACGAGCGCGCGCGCAGCGTCAGCCGTGGCGATGTTGCCGCCGATGACTTCGACGTGCGGGAAGTTCTGCTTGACCCAGCGAACGCGCTCGAGCACGCCCTTGCTGTGGCCGTGCGCCGTATCGACGACGATGACGTCGACGCCGGCCTGCACCAGCAGCTCGACGCGCTCTTCGTTGTCAGGACCGACGCCGACTGCCGCGCCCGCGCGCAGCTTGCCGTGCTCGTCCTTGCAGGCGGCCGGGTGTTCGGTCTGCTTGGTGATGTCCTTGACGGTCATGAGGCCGCGCAGTTCGAACGCTTCGTTCACGACCAGCACGCGCTCGAGGCGGTGGCTGTGCATGAGCGACTTGGCTTCGGCCAGCGGCGTGCCTTCCTTGACGGTGACGAGGCGCTCGCGCGGCGTCATGATCGAGCGCACGGGTTCGTCGAGACGGGTTTCGAAGCGCAGATCGCGGTTGGTCACGATACCGACGAGTTGCGCGCCTTCCACGACCGGGAAGCCCGAGATGCCATGCTGCTGCGAGAGCGCGATGACGTCGGCGACCTTCATCTGCGGCGGCACGGTAATCGGATCGCGCACGACGCCCGACTCGAAACGCTTCACCTTCGCCACTTCGCGCGCCTGTTCGGACGGCGTGAGGTTCTTGTGGACGATACCGACGCCGCCCTGCTGCGCCATGGCGATCGCCAGACGACCTTCCGTGACGGTATCCATAGCGGCCGACACGAGCGGAATGTTCAGGGAGATATTGCGGGTCAGCCGGGTTTTCAGGCTGGTGTCGCGCGGGAGAACGTCGGAGAAGGCGGGAACGAGGAGCACGTCATCGAACGTGAGTGCTTTCTGGATCAGACGCATGGCAAATCCTATAGGCGCAAAAGCAGATTATACGGGATACCGCCCTGGAAATCATCAGTGCCTACAGTAGCTTAGCGCCGAATTTGGGATTTCCGCGAAGTTTTGAAGGGGTCTCGCGGCGCCTCGGCCATCGTATGCGCACCGGGATTTCGACCCGATTTTCACTTCAGCTCCGCCGCACGCGAGTCCGGTGCAGGATTGAACAAGACGCGCACGCACCGCCCCGCTATGCTGGCACCCATTCTGAGCGGCCATGCGGGCCGCCAGCGCGCAATCAGCGCGTTCAAGCAAAGCCGAAGCGGAGGCAAGTGAAATGCAGCGTGGTGTGTTGTACGGCGTGTTGGCCGGTGCGTTATGGGGAACCGTCTTTCTGGTGCCCCGGCAATTGCCGGAGTTTTCGCCGCTGCTGCTGAGCGCCGGACGCTATGTCATGTACGGGCTCGTTTCGCTCGCGGCGCTCGTGCCGATGCTGCGCCGCGTCTGGCCGCGCATCACGCGCGCGGATCTGATCGCGCTCGTCAAGCTCGCGCTGATGGGCAATCTGCTTTATTACCTCTTTCTCGCCAGTGCAATCCATCTCGTGGGCATCGCGCCCGCTTCGCTGATCGTCGGCGTGCTGCCGGTGACCGTCACGTATCTGGGTCGTGGCGATCACGGCGCCGTGCCGCTTTCGAAGCTCGTCTGGCCGCTCGCGATGATCGCGGCCGGCATCGTCTGCATCAACGTGGATGTGTTCACGGCCGACGCCTCCGACCACGCGAGCGTGCTGACCAAGATCGCCGGGCTCGGCTGCGCGCTGGGCGCGCTGGTCTGCTGGACGTGGTTCGCGGTCGAAAACGCGCGCTACCTCCAGCGCAACGACCACTTCGGCGGCAATGAATGGTCGGTGCTCTGGGGCGTGGTGACGGGCGCGCTCGGCGCGCTGCTGTGGCTCGTGATTCTCGTGCTGCCCTCCGGCGCGGTGCAGGCAACCGTCGCCGACGGCCGCTGGACCACGTTCTGGCAACTCAATCTGGTGCTGGCGATCGGCGCGTCGTGGCTCGGCAACGGGCTCTGGAACGCCGCCGCCAAGCGCCTGCCGCTCACGCTGTCCGGGCAGATGATCGTATTCGAGACGCTGTTCGCGCTGCTCTACGGCTTTATCTACGATCACCGCCTGCCGCGCGTACTCGAAGTCGCCGCCATCGTCCTGCTGATGGCGGGCGTGAGCTGGTCGGTGCGCCAGCACGCGGGCGGCCCGGAAGACACCGCGCACGGCGACGGCCTCGTGCCGGACGGCGATCTGCCGGGTCTCGGCGGCGATTCGGGCCCGCGCACGCCCGGCAACGGCAGCGAGCGACGCAGCACGACGGCCTGATCCCGCTTGATCCCGCTTGATCCCTTGTGGAGCGGGCGCGAAAACCGCGCGCTTAAAACGAATTCGGCGCGGTCCATCGAACGATGGCCGCGCCGAAATGCTGATCGCTCAGACTAAAACGCCGAAGACACGCCGAACCGGCTCAGCGCGAATCCTTGTTCTGCCACTTGCGCCCTTCGATCGAGCCTTCCTTGCGCGTCTTGTCGACGCGGCGCTGGCGCGCGAGCTTGGGATCGACCAGCAGCGGACGGTAGATTTCCACGCGATCGTGGTCGGCGAGCACCGTGTCGAGCGGCTTGAGCTTGCCATAGACGCCCACCTTCAGTGTCGTCAGATCGATCTCGGGATGGCGCGCGAGCACGCCGCTCGCCTCGATCGCCTGCTGCACCGTGGCGCCCGGCGCCAGTTGCACGCCGATGAGCGTCTGCGCGTCGGGCAGCGCGTAGCAGACGTCGATGGACAGTGTCGCGCTCATACCTTGTTCTTGCCGTAGCGCTGGTCGGCACGCTTGACGAACGAATCGACAAAGGTGTTCGCGATGTGATGGAACACCGGCCCGATGATCTTTTCGAGAATGATGTTCGAAAACTCGTAATGCAGCGCGAATTCGATCTTGCAGGCATCGGCGCGCAGCGGCGTGAAGCGCCAGGCGCCCGTGAACTTCTTGAAAGGACCGTCCGTGAACTCCATATCGATACGTTCCGGGCGTGTCTGCGTGTTGCGCGTGGCGAAGTGCTGCTTGATACCCTTGAAGTTGATGTCGATCTTCGCCTCCATACCGGTTTCGTCCTTGCGACGAACCTCGACGCCGCCGCACCACGGCAGGAAGTTGGGGTAGTCGTCGACGTCGGTGACGAGGTCGAACATCTGTTCCGCCGAATGGCGAATCAACACGGTTTTCTGGACATCCGCCATAAATTGCGCAATGCGAGGCAAGGGTGAAAGCGCGACGGGCTTTCGCTGGCCCGCTTTGCTAAAATCGTAATTTTACAAGAGTTGGGCCTTTTCCATTTTCCTATGAGCATCATCGACAACAGAAAAGCGTTCTTCGACTACTTCATCGAAGAGCGCTACGAGGCAGGACTCGTGCTCGAAGGATGGGAGGTCAAGGCTATGCGCGCCGGGCGGGCCCAGATCAAGGAAGGCTACGTCATCATCAAGGACGGCGAGCTTTACCTGATCGGCACGCACATCAGCCCGCTGCCGGAGGCCTCGACGCACATCAATCCCGATCCCACGCGCACCCGCAAGCTGCTGCTGCACCGCGACCAGATCGACAAGCTGATCGGGAAGATCGAGCAGCGCGGCTTCACGCTCGTGCCCCTGAATTTCCACTACAAGGGCGGTCGCGTGAAGTGCGAAATCGGCCTTGCGAAGGGCAAGAAGCAGCACGACAAGCGCGAAACCGAGAAGCAGCGCGACTGGCAGCGCGAAAAGGCGCGCCTGATGCGCACGCCGACCTGATCGCACGCGTTCCACGCGTCACGTGCGTCCGGATGCAAAAAGGGCGGCGTCGAGCCGCCCTTTTTTCCTCTGAGCCACGCGAAACCTAACCGTGCGAAACGGCGCGAAATCGGTCCCCAAATGTGCCGATTTGCCGCAGCCGGGCGGCCCGCTCAGACGCCCTTCGCCGCGTCCCGGCTCAACTGCCCTTCCTTCATGCCGGTGCGGTTCACGATGGTGAGCGCCGACGCGATCATCGAACTCAGATCGCTCATATTGCCCGGCACGATCAGCGTGTTGCCCTGCTTGGCCAGATTG
Organism: Paraburkholderia tropica; assembly: GCF_900109265.1. Taxonomy (GTDB): domain Bacteria; phylum Pseudomonadota; class Gammaproteobacteria; order Burkholderiales; family Burkholderiaceae; genus Paraburkholderia; species Paraburkholderia tropica. The sequence goes on along the minus strand of NZ_FNZM01000010.1, from coordinate 274,862 downwards.
CCGAACGCGTTCACATACTGCTCGGCCACCTTGAGGTTGACGGCGTCCATACCGCCCTGCGCCTGGATCGAATTGCCGATCTTCTGGATCGCCTGCGCATTCGCCTCGGCCACGGCCAGAATCGCCGCCGCCTGACCCTGCGCCTGGTTGATGGCCGCCTGCCGCTCGCCTTCCGACTTCTGGATCGCCGCCTCGCGCGCGCCTGCCGCGAGGTTGATCTGCTCCTGCTTGCGCCCTTCCGACGCCGCGATCAGCGCGCGCTTCTCGCGCTCGGCGGTGATCTGCGCCTGCATCGCGTGGAGGATTTCCTTCGGCGGCGTGAGATCCTTGATCTCGTAGCGCAGCACCTTCACGCCCCAGTTCGACGCCGCTTCGTCGAGCGACGACACCACGCTGTGGTTGATGAAATCGCGTTCCTCGAAAGTCTTGTCGAGCTCCAGCTTGCCGATCACCGAGCGCAGCGTGGTTTGCGAAAGCTGCGTGATCGCGAACACGAAATTGCTCGAACCATACGACGCCTTCATCGGATCGGTGACCTGGAAGTACAGCACGCCGTCGACCTGAAGCTGGGTGTTGTCGCGCGTGATACAGATCTGGCTCGGGACGTCGAGCGGAATTTCCTTGAGCACGTGCTTGTACGCCACACGGTCGATGAACGGCAGCACGATCGTGAGGCCCGGCGTGAGCGTTGCGTGATAGCGGCCCAGCCGCTCCAACACCCACGCGTGCTGCTGCGGCACGATCTTGACCGTCTTCGACACCATCACGATGACGATCACGAGCAAAATCAATCCGACGATAGGCACTTGCATACACTTTCCCCCTGAGCTTCGACTGGTTTGTTTCGATTGATCACGCGTGACGCGGCGCGCCCGCTGCGCGATGCGCGCCCACGATCAGACAGTTACCGCGCACGGCCTGGATTTCATAGAGGGGCGCGTTATCGGGCTCGCCGGGCGCGAGCTCCACGTCCCATTCGGCGCCGCGATACATCGAGCGCGCGCGGCCTTCATGCCACGCGGCGACGGTCAGCGTCGAGCCGATATCGAGATTCACGCCGGGATCGGTCGAGGCATCGACCATGCGGCGGCGACGTCCAAACCGCGAGCGGCGCAGCACGATCACCGCGATCAACGCCACAAGCGCCGCGCACATGAGCTGCAGATCGAGCGGCGCGCCCAGCTCATACGCCGCCACGCCCGCGAGAAAGCCAAGCGCGATCATCAGCAGATAGAAGGTGCCGGTCATCAGCTCGGCCACGATCAGCACGCCCGCGCCGATCCACCAGAACACACCATGCGGACCCACTTCGACCTCCCAAAGCAAAACACCCCGGATAGACCGGGGTGTTATAGCACGAAGCTGACACTTTTTTCCGCAGCGCGCGAAAGTGAAGCGTAAGGTACCTCGACCGCCTCAACCTTCGCGCACGGCGCGTCACACACGAAACGCATGTGACGCGGGCTGCCTTACTTGCCTTGCGACTTGGCCAGCGCCTGCCACGTTTCGACAACCGTGTCCGGGTTCAGCGAAATCGAAGCGATGCCTTCTTCAGCAAGCCACTCGGCGAAGTCCGGATGATCGGACGGGCCCTGCCCGCAGATGCCGACGTACTTGTCCAGGCGGCGGCAGGTTTCGATCGCACGCTTGAGCAGGAACTTGACGGCCGGGTCGCGTTCGTCGAAGTCGGCGGCCAGCAGTTCCATGCCCGAGTCGCGGTCGAGACCGAGCGTGAGCTGCGTCAGGTCGTTCGAACCGATCGAGAAGCCGTCGAAGTACTGCAGGAACTCTTCGGCAAGAATCGCGTTCGTCGGCACTTCGCACATCATGATCAGGCGCAGACCGTTTTCGCCGCGCTTCAGACCGTACTTCGCGAGCAGGCCAACCACGCGCTCCGCCTGCTTCAGCGTACGCACGAACGGCACCATGATCTCGACGTTCGCGAGGCCCATTTCTTCACGCACGCGCTTGAGCGCCAGGCACTCCATTTCGAACGCCTGCGCGAAGTCGTCGGCGATGTAGCGCGACGCGCCGCGGAAACCCAGCATCGGGTTTTCTTCGTCCGGCTCGTAGCGCGAACCGCCGATCAGCTTCTTGTACTCGTTCGACTTGAAGTCGGACATCCGCACGATGACGGGCTTCGGATAGAACGCCGCCGCGATCGTGGCGATGCCTTCCGTCAGCTTGTCGACGTAGAACGCGCGCGGCGACGCATGGCCGCGCGCCACGCTTTCCACGGCCTTCTTCAGGTCCGCGTCGACGTTCGGGTACTCGAGAATCGCCTTCGGGTGAACGCCGATGTTGTTGTTGATGATGAACTCGAGACGCGCGAGGCCAACACCTGCGTTCGGCAGTTGCGAGAAGTCGAACGCGAGTTGCGGGTTGCCGACGTTCATCATGATCTTGACCGGAATAGCCGGCAGCTCGCCACGCTGGACTTCGCTGACTTCGGTTTCCAGCAGACCGTCGTAAATGCGGCCTTCGTCGCCTTCCGCGCACGACACCGTCACGAGCGCACCGTCCTTGAGCAGGTCGGTTGCGTCGCCGCAACCCACGACTGCCGGCACGCCCAGCTCACGCGCGATGATCGCCGCGTGGCAGGTACGGCCGCCACGGTTCGTGACGATGGCCGCTGCGCGCTTCATCACCGGCTCCCAGTTCGGGTCGGTCATGTCGGCGACCAGCACGTCGCCCGGCTGCACGCGTTCCATTTCGGACGGATCGTGAATCACCTTCACGCGGCCCGCGCCGATCTTCTGACCGATTGCGCGGCCCGTTGCCAGCACCTGCGACTGACCCTTGAGCTTGAAGCGCTGCTCGGCCTTGCCGGCGGCCTGGCTCTTCACCGTCTCCGGACGCGCCTGGAGAATGAAGATCTTGCCGTCGAGACCGTCCTTGCCCCACTCGATGTCCATCGGACGCTGGTAGTGCTTCTCGATGATGACGGCGTACTTGGCCAGCTCGATCACGTCTTCGTCGGTGATCGAGAAACGGTTGCGCTGTTCGTGCGAGACGTCGACCGTCTTCACGCGGCCCGGCTCGCCCGGCTGCGTGAATTCCATCTTGATGAGCTTCGAGCCGATCGAGCGGCGGATGATCGGCGCCTTGCCTTGTGCGAGCGTGGTCTTGAAGACGTAGAACTCGTCCGGATTCACCGCGCCCTGCACCACGGTCTCACCGAGGCCGTAGCTTGACGTGATGAACACCGCTTCCTTGAAGCCCGATTCCGTGTCGAGCGTGAACATCACGCCAGCCGCGCCGCGGTCCGAACGGACCATGCGCTGCACGCCAGCCGACAGGGCGACTTCGGCGTGGGTAAAGCCCTTGTGGACGCGATACGAGATGGCGCGGTCGTTGTAGAGCGACGCGAACACGTGCTTGAGGCGGTCGAGCACGTCTTCGATGCCGACCACGTTCAGGTAGCTTTCCTGTTGACCGGCGAACGAAGCGTCGGGCAGGTCTTCCGCCGTTGCCGACGAGCGGACGGCGAACGAGAGTTCCGACGGCGAGCTCGCCTTCAGCGTTTCGAAGCCGGCGCGGATGTCCGCTTCCAGTTTCGGCTGCAGCGGCGCGTCGATGATCCATTGACGGATTTCCTTACCCGCTTCGGCCAGCGCCTTGACGTCGTCGACGTCGAGCGTTTCCAGACGGGCGGCGATCCGCTCGGTCAGGTTGTTGTGCTTCAGGAAGTCGCGGAATGCGAGCGCGGTCGTCGCGAAACCCGTGGGCACGCGCACGCCAGCCTCAGCCAACTGGCTGATCATTTCGCCGAGCGAGGCGTTCTTGCCGCCCACGATCTCGACGTCGGTCATCCGCAACTGCTCGAAAGGCACTACATAAGCCTGATCCTTGGCAACGGTGTTAGTCATACAAGCCCCTAAGTGTGAAAAAAATTCACGATTGCGCAAGTGGGCTCGAACGCGGACCGCCCATTGGAAGCGGATTCGCGTCTTGCGCAACCTGTTGGAGAAGCAATCGCGAGAGGTGCGAAAGCTCACACGCAGCGGAAGGAAAAGCAGGAAGATGCGCGCGATTGCAGGGAGTTATGCAAAATCGCTGCAAGTTGACGCCAGATTGAGCCACGATGGACTGCCGTTTGGCGTGGTTGCACTGCAATTGCTTATCCAACAGGTTGCCGCTATTCTACCGTGCCGACTACAGAAATTGTGTCAGTCGGCGAGAATCGCGCCGCGGCCCCGCCCGCAGGCGCAGTCCGGGCGCCCAAGCCCGTCCTGTGAGCCGCACAGCAGTTCACGTACCCAGCCTCATCCGATGCCGCCAACCGTATTCATCGTCTCCGACGGTACCGGGATCACCGCCGAGACTTTCGCGCATTCGATCCTGTCGCAGTTCGACCAGAAATTCCGCCTCGTGCGCGTTCCGTTCATCGATTCGACGGAAAAAGCCTACTCGACCGCCGAAAAAATCAACGAAGCCGCCGTTCAGGAAGGCCGCCGTCCGATCGTCTTCACGACGCTCGTGGACAGCAATTCGAACGAGATCGTCAAACGCGCGAACGCGCTCGTGCTCGACATGTTCCAGACTTTCGTGGAACCGCTCGAACAGGAGCTGGAGCTCAAGTCGAGCCACGCGATGGGTCGCGGCCACCAGAACGCCGACACCGACGAATACAAGAACCGCATCGAGGCGATCAACTTCTCGCTCGCGCACGACGACGGCCAGTCCGACCGCAATCTCGCCGACGCAGACGTGATCCTCGTGGGCGTGTCGCGCAGCGGCAAGACGCCGACGAGCCTCTATCTGGCGATGCAATACGGCGTGAAGGCCGCGAACTATCCGCTGATCCCCGACGACTTCGAGCGCGGCAAGATGCCGAATTCGCTGCTGCCGCATCGCGGCAAGATCTTCGGCCTGTCGATCGATCCGCAGCGCCTCACGGAAATCCGCAACGAACGCCGTCCGGGCAGCAAGTACGCGGCGCTGGAAAATTGCCGCTACGAAGTGAACGAGGCCGAGGCGATGATGCGCCGTGAAGGCATCAAGTGGCTCTCCTCCACACACAAGTCGATCGAGGAAATCGCCACCACGATCCTGCAGGAAATCCGCATCGACAAGCCCGCCTATTGAGCGATCGAGCGCGGCCGATCGCTGAAACGGATCGCTGCAAACGCAAAAAGGCCCGCACGCAGCGGGCCTTTTTCAATTTGCGGCGACGATCCGCAAGATTCAGCGCGCGCGGCGCTGCTGCCGGCATTGCTCGAACACGCACACGGCGGCGGCCGCCGCCACGTTGAGCGACTCCATGCCGCCTGGCTGCGGAATGGTCACGCGCAGCGCGGCCGCGTCGCGCCAGACCTGCGAGACGCCCGCGCCTTCGTTGCCGAACACCCAGGCGACCTGACCCGAGAGATCGGCCTCGTCGATGGCCTGCGCGCCGTGCGAATCGGTGATCACGACGGGCACGCCGAGCAGATCGACGAGCGTCTCGGGCTCGACGTTCTCGAACACCTGCAACAGGAAATGCGCGCCCATCGCCGAGCGCAGCACCTTCGACGACCACGCGTAGGCGGTCCCCGGCGTGCAGAACACCTTGTCGATACCCGCCGCCGCCGCGCTGCGCAGAATCGAACCGACGTTGCCGGCATCCTGCAAACCGTCGAGCACGAGGCAAGTCGATTCGACGCGCTGCGGCAGCGTCGCTTCGGGCATATCGACGAGCAGCAGCATGCCCGCGCCGTGCACTACGTTCGAAAGCTGGCCGAACAGCGCGTCGGGGAGCGTGATGATGCGGCGCTCGTCCACGCGCGCGACGATGTCCTGCGCCTCCGCGTGCGCGAGCGCGCCTTCGGTCACGACGCAATATTCGGGCTGCGAGCCGCCATCGAGCCAGGCGCTCGCCAGATGGAAGCCTTCGAGCAGCGCCTGATGCGCGCGGCGCTGCTGATGGGTCGAGCCGGCCAGCGCCTTGAGGCGCTTGTAGAGCGGATTGTCGCGCGAGGTAATGGCTTTCACGGGCAGGCCTGACGATCAGTAATGCGATGAATGAAAAGGAAAACGGCGCCGCACGAGGCGACGCCGATAGGGCTGCGCGGCGACACGCGTGCGTCTAGAGCGGCGCGAATGCGTCGCCTTCGGCCGCGGACGCCGCCGTAGCGACGCTTGCGGTCAGCACCGCGCCGTGCAGCGCAAACGCTTCGCGCACCGGCGCGAACGAGCGGCGATGATGTTCGCACGGACCATGTTCACGCAGCGCGGCCAGATGCTGCGCCGTGCCGTAGCCCGCGTGCGCATCGAAGCCGTAGAACGGGAAGGTTGCGTGCAACTGCGTCAGCATGCGGTCGCGCGTGACCTTGGCGATGATCGACGCCGCCGAAATCGCGGGCACGAGCGCGTCGCCGCCAATCACCGCTTCGCTGCGCACCGGCAGCACCGGGCAGCGATTGCCGTCGATCTTCGCCAGCGTCGGCGTGACGCTCAGGCCTTCGACAGCGCGGCGCATGGCCAGCATCGTCGCGTGCAGGATGTTGAGCGTGTCGATTTCCTCGACGCTCGCTTCGGCCACGCACCAGGCCAGCGAGTGCTCGACGATCAGATCGTAGAGCGCGTCGCGCGCCTTGGCCGTGAGCACCTTCGAGTCGTCGAGTCCGGCAATCGGGCGCGCCGGATCGAGAATCACCGCGGCCGCGACCACGGGACCGGCGAGCGGGCCGCGCCCGGCTTCGTCGACGCCGCAAATCACGTCGTCGGGCGACTCGAACAGCAAGCCGGCCTGTTCCGCGAGTTGCAGACGCGCAGCGCGCTTTTGCGCCGCCTGCGACGGCGCCTTCGCCCGCGTCGCGCCGCCCGCCGCACCCTTGGGCGCGGCCTTGGCGCGGGTCGTGCTTCCGGTCATGCCTTGCTCCTGCGGCCTTCGGTGATGCGCGCGACCACTTCCGCCGCGCGCTCCGCGGTGTTCTGGCGCAGCGCGATGTGCATCTGCGTGAACACTTCGGTCAGGGTGCGCCGGTTCGCCTCGTCGTGCAACTGCGTGAGCGTGGCTTCGGCCAGCGCCTCGGGCGTGGCGAAATGCTGAAGAATCTCGGGCACGACAAAACGTCCCGCGAGAATGTTCGGCAGACCGACATACGGCAGATAGCCCTGGCGGCGCATGATCTGACCCGTGAGCCAGGGCACCTTGTACGAGATGACCATCGGCTTCTTGAGCAGTGCGGCCTCCAGCGTGACCGTGCCGCTCTTCACGAGGATCGCGTCGGCGGCCGTCATGGCGACTTGCGACTGACCGTCGATGATCGTGAGCGCGAGACCCTGATGCGAATTCGCGAGTTCCTGCAATTGCGCGTGGATCGCGGGCGTCGCCGCCGGCATCACGAAACGCAGACCCGGCTCGCGCTGCTGCATGATCTGCATCGCGTCGAAGAAGGTCGGGCCGATCAGGTTGATCTCGGAGCGACGGCTGCCCGGCAGCACGGCGATCACCGGGCCATTTTCGGGCAGACCGAGCGCGCGACGCGCGCCCGGCACGTCCGGTTCGAGCGGAATCTCGTCGGCGAGCGGATGGCCCACGTAGGACGCAGCCACGCCGGCCTTTTCGAGAATCGCCGTTTCGAACGGGAACACGCAGAGCATGTGATCCACCGACTTCTGGATCTTCTTGATACGGCCGCCCCGCCACGCCCAGATCGACGGACAGACGAAGTGAATCGTCGGAATGCCGGCGTCGCGCAGCGGGTGTTCGAGGCCGAAGTTGAAATCCGGCGCGTCGACGCCGATGAAGGCGTCGGGCGGTTCCGCGAGCAGTTGATGCTTGAGCTCGTTGCGGATGCGCAGGATTTCGGGAATGTGCTTGAGCGCCTCGACGTAGCCACGCACGGTGAGCTTGTCCATCGGCCAGTGCGCGTCGAAACCGACGGCCTGCATGCGCGGGCCGCCGATTCCGTAGTACTGCGTGCTATCCGGCAGCTTGCTGACGAGCCCCTTGAGCAGCGACGACGCGAGCAGGTCGCCGGACGGTTCGCCGGCGACCATCGCGAGACGCAGCGGACGGTTTTGCAGCGCCATCGTTTAGCGGATGATGCCGCGCTGCGACAGCTCGACGAAATCGAGCAGCGCCTTCACGTGCGTGTCGCCGTCGCCGCCCGCCTGGGCGAGTTCGGCGAGTTGCACCTTCGCCTCTTCGAGCGACAGACCGTTCTTGTAGAGCGTGCGGTACGCCGAGCGCAGCGCCGAAATCGCGTCGGGCGAGAAACCGCGGCGGCGCAGACCTTCGACGTTGATGCCGTGCGGCACCGCCTTGTTACCGGCGGCGATCACGAACGGCGGCACGTCCTGCACGAGCGCCGAGGCGCCGCCGACCATCGAGTGCGCGCCGATGCGCACGAACTGGTGCACGCCGGTCATGCCGCCGACGATCGCGTGGTCGTCGACGATCACGTGACCCGCGAGCTGCGCGTTGCTCGACATGATGATGTTGTTGCCCAGACGGCAGTCGTGACCGACGTGCACGTAAGCCATGATCCAGCAGTCGTCGCCGATCGAGGTGATGCCGGTGTCCTGCACCGTCCCCGTATGCAGCGTCGTGAACTCGCGGATGGTGTTGCGGTTGCCGATCACGAGTTTCGTGGGTTCGCCCTTGTACTTCATGTCCTGCGGGCGGCCGCCGACCGACGCGTAATGGCCGATGCTGTTGTCTTCGCCGATCGTGGTGTGGCCTTCGATCACGCTGTGCGAGCCGATCTTGGTGCGCGCACCGATGGTGACGTTCGCGCCCACGATCGCATACGGGCCGATCTCGACCGTTTCATCGACCTGTGCGCCCGGCTCGACGATCGCAGTGGGATGGATCCTGCTCATTCGTCCTGGCTCTCCGAATTCTGTTAGCGTGCCCGCGCGCCACCCGGCGCGCGACGGCAATGCGCGGCGCGTCTTATTGCGCTGCGTCCATTTTCTTGACGGTACACATCAGTTCCGCTTCGCAGGCAACCGAGCCTTCGACTTCGGCGACTGCCTTGAACTTCCAGATGCCGCGCATGTAGCGCTCGAACGTCACGTTCAGGACGAGCTGGTCGCCCGGTTCCACCACGCGCTTGAAGCGCGCGCCGTCGATGCCGACGAAGTAGTACAGCGTGTTCTCGAAGTCCTGCTCCTCTTCCGAGAACGTGAGCAGCGCGGCGGTCTGGGCCAGCGCTTCGAGAATCATCACGCCGGGCATGACCGGACGCTGCGGGAAATGGCCCGTGAAAAAGGGCTCGTTGATCGTCACATTCTTCAACGCCTTGATGCTCTTGTGCGGCTCGAGCTCGATAACCCGGTCCACCATCAGGAACGGATAGCGGTGCGGCAGCAGCGTGAGGATCTTGTGGATGTCGAAGTTGAGTTTTTCGATGTTCATGGTGTTTCTGCTCACGCAGGAATTGCGCGTGTGACTATCGGATGCGATGCCTGAAGTGCCTGACGTACCTCGACGGCCCGCGCTGAGGCGCAGTATGCGCCACGCACGGCGCTTCGTGCATGCGGATTGCCCCGGGGCCGATGGCCCGAGGCCCGGAACGCAAAGCGGCACGCAAAAAACGGCGCCCGCGCGTGACGCCGGCTTTTGCGTGCCGGCCAGGCTGTGCGCCGCCCATCTCCGCCAACACAGTTAGCAAATGAAGAATGGCGGCGCGCTGCCCGGTGCCCCGAAACTGCTTTGATTCTTGCCCGAGCCTGCTCAGGCGTCGCCTTGCGGCTTCTGGGCGGCTTCGAGCGCGCGGATGCGGTCGCGCAGCTTGTCGATGTTGCGAAGCAGCGCGGCGCTCTTGTTCCAGTCGGCGTGATCGACCGCCGGGAAGGCGCTCGTGTAGATGCCGGCCTTGGGCAGCGACTTCGAGACGCCCGACTTCGCCGTGACGATCACGTAGTCGCCCAGCGTGACGTGCCCCGCGATGCCGACCGCGCCGCCGATCATGCAGTGCTTGCCGATGCTCGTGCTGCCGGCGATACCCGCGCAGCCCGCGATCACGGTGTAAGCGCCGACGCGGCAGTTGTGGCCGATCTGCACAAGGTTGTCGATCTTCACGCACTCTTCGATGATCGTGTCGGCCATGGCCCCACGGTCGATCGTCGTGTTCGCGCCGATTTCGACGTCCGGTCCGATCGTGACGCCGCCAACTTGCGGAATCTTGACCCAGCTACCCGTGCGCGCCTCGCCCTCGCCCGTGAAATCGGGCGCGAAGCCGAAGCCGTCCGAGCCGATCACGGCGCCCGCATGCACGATCGCGCGCGCGCCGAACTTGCAGCCGTGATAGACCGTAACGCCCGGATAGAAGTGCGAGCCCTCGCCCACCTGCGTGCCGCGGCCGATGAACACATTCGCGTCCAGGCGCACGTTCTCGCCGATCACGGCGCCCGCTTCCACCGTGACGTTCGGCCCGATCACCGCACTTGCGGCAATCTTCGCCGACGCGTCGACGTGCGCACTCGGGTGCACGCCCGGCTGCGTTTTCGGCGTAGCGAGGTCGATGAACGCCTGCGCGACACGCGCGAAATAAGCATACGGATTGGGTGTGACGATGAAGTTGCGGCCCTCGCGCGAAGCGAGCTTTTCCAGATCGCTCGGGCTGATCAGGACCGCGCCGGCGCGGGTGGCATCCACCTGCGACAGATACTTCGGATTGGCAAGGAACGCCAGCTGCTGCGGACCGGCCTGGTCGAGCGGCGCGAGCGAGCCGACGCGTTGCGCCGGATTCCCGACCACTTCGCCGCCGAACCGCCCGGCGATTTCCTCAAGCGTAAATGCCATACGCGTGCTGCTCCTGCCTTAGTTGCTGTTGCTGCCGGTGCTGTTGGCTGCGAGCGCCTTCAGCACCTGGTCGGTGATGTCGATGCGCGGACTGACGTACACCGCTTCCTGCACGATCAGGTCGTAATGCTGCTGTTCGGCGATCTGCTTGATGACCTTGTTCGCGCGGTCGAGCACCGCGGCGAGTTCTTCGTTGCGACGCTGATTCAGGTCTTCGCGGAACTCGCGCTGCTTGCGCTGGAAGTCGCTGTCGAGCTGCGACAGATCGCGCTGCTTTTGCGCGCGGTCGGTCGCGGACATCGACGGACCGTTCTTGTCGATCGAGTCCGACATGGTCTTCAGACGCTGCGCCATGTCCTGCAGGTCCTTGTCGCGCTTCGCGAACTCGGCTTCGAGCTTGGTCTGCGCGGCCTTCGCGGGGGCGGATTCGCGCAGGATGCGGTCGGAGTTGACCGCCGCGATCTTCGCTTCCTGCGCATGGGCCGCGCCCGTGCCGAGAGCGAGCATCGCCAGCGACAGCGTCATGGCCCCGATCGTCCGTCTGGAAAACAATCCCGTTAGCAAAGTTATCCTCTCGTTTCTGAAATTGCCTGTGGCGATGCGCGTCGTCAGAATGCCGTCCCGATCTGGAACTGGAACTTCTGATACTGGTCGCCTTCGTGTTTCGTGAGCGGGAAGCCGAGGCTCAGCTTGAGCGGCCCGATCGGCGAGATCCACGCAAGACCCACACCGTAGGCGTAGCGCAGGCCGTTCGAGCCGATGCTCGAACCCTCGTCGCCCCAGACGTTACCACCATCGACGAAGGTGAAGACGCGCAGCGTACGGTCGTAACCCGTACCCGGCAGCGGGAACGTGAGTTCGATGTTGCCGACCACCATCTTCGAGCCGCCGATCGGATCGTTCGTGGTCTTGTCGCGCGGACCGAGCGAGCTCGGTTCATAGCCACGCACCGAACCGATACCGCCAGCGTAGTAGTTCTTGAAGATCGGGTACGGCTTGCCGCCGAGACCGTTACCGTAACCGGCCTGGAAGTTCATGCCCAGCACGAAGCCGCGCGCGAACGAGTAATAGTACTGCGCCTGGACGTCGGCCTTGTAGTACTGCGTGGCGCCCGCGGGCGTGCCGTATTCGGCGTTCGCCTGCGTGAAGTAACCGCGGCTCGGCACGAGCGCGCTGTCACGCGCGTCGCGCGACCAGCCGATCGTGAGCGGCACGTTGTTCGACACGCGGCCGAACTGGTTCACGTAGTCGATGTAGCTCTGCGGCGTGTACGAGTCGACGTCGAGGCGGTCCTGCTCGAAGCCCACGCCGAAGAAGACCGTGTCGACTTCCGAGAACGGAATGCCGAACTTCAGGTCGCCACCGGCCGTGATGATGCGGAAGCTCGAATCGGTCGAGTAGTACAGCGGCTGATACGTGCGGTAGTAGACGTCGGTGATGCGCTTGATGCCGTCGACCGTGAAGTACGGGTCGACCTGCGTGACCGCGAGCGTACGGTAGGTCTTCGCGGTGTTCACGTTCACCGACAGCGAGGTGCCCGAACCGAACACGTTGTCCTGCGACACGCCCGCCGAGAGCACCACCTTGTCCGTGGACGAGAAGCCCGCGCCCAGCGTGATCGCGCCGGTCGGCTTTTCGGCCACCTTGACGTCGACGTCCACCTGGTCGGCCGTGCCTTCCACCGGCACCGTCGTCACGTCGACGTCGGTGAAGTAGCCCAGACGGTTGATACGGTCCTTCGAGAGCGCGAGGCGGCTCGAATCGAACCACGAGCTTTCGAGCTGGCGCATTTCGCGGCGCACGACTTCGTCGCGCGTGCGGGTGTTGCCCACCACGTTGATGCGGCGCACGTAGACGCGGCGGCTCGGGTCGACCTGCAGCGTGAGTTCGACCGTGTGATGCGCCTGGTCGATCTGCGGCAGCGCGTTGACGGTCGCGAAGGCGTAACCGTATTCGCCGAGCTTGTCGACGATCGCCTTGGTCGTTGCCTGCAGCTTCTCAGCCGAGAACGTATCGCCCGGTTTGATCTTGATTAGCTTGGTGAGCTCGGCTTCGCGGTTCAGCAGATTGCCCGCGAGATGAATGCCCGAAATCTTGTACGGCTCGCCCTCGTGCAGCCCGATCGTGAGGTACATGTCCTTCTTGTCGGGCGAGATCGAAACCTGGGTCGAGTCGATGTTGAACTCGAGGTAACCGTGGTTCAGGTAGTACGAGCGCACGTTCTCGAGGTCGCCCGTGAGCTTTTCCTTCGAGTACAGGTCGTTCTTCGTGTACCACGAGAACCAGTTCGGCGTGGACAGCTGCATTTCGCTCAGGAGCGTGCCGCTGCTGTATGCCTTGTTGCCGATAAAGTTGATCTGGCGGATCTTCGCGCTCGGACCTTCGACCACGGAGAACAGCAGACCGACGCGGTTGCGGTCGATCGGCGTGACGGTGGTGGTCACTTCGGCGGCGTAGAAGCCGCGCGTGAGGTACTGGCGCTTGAGTTCCTGCTCCGCCTTGTCGACGAGTGCCTTGTCGTAGTAGCGGCCTTGCGAGAGACCGACTGCGCGCAGCGCCTTCGTGAGGTTGTCCTTGTCGAATTCCTTGATGCCGGCGAAGTCGATCGTGCCGATCGCGGGACGCTCCTGCACCTGGACGACCACGACGCCGCCTTCGGTAGCGATGCGCACGTCGTTGAAAAAGCCCGTCGCATACAATGCGCGGATGGCTTCGGAAGCCTTGTCGTCGTTGAAGGTATCGCCCTGCTTGATGGGCAGGTACGCGAACACCGTGCCCGGCTCGACGCGTTGCAGTCCTTCGATGCGGATGTCCTGTACCACAAAAGGCGTCGTCGCTGCGTGGACAACGAGACCATGTGCGGCGATCGCCGCAGCCGCAACCGTTTTTGGAACCAAGCGATGAGGTCTAAACAACGTGCTTCCCCAGTATGTATAGCTGCATCAGGTCAGGCGGCCCGCCCTAGGACGCCGCCAGACACCTTTAGAAATGGATTAACCGAGCCAGATCGTTGAACAACGCGATCGCCGACAGCGCGACGATGCAGGCAAGTCCCGCTCGCTGCAGCACGAGCTGCCAGCGATCCGAGACGGCTTTGCCCGTTACGGCTTCAACCGCATAATATAACAGATGCCCCCCGTCCAATACGGGAATTGGGAGCAGGTTGAGTACGCCCAGGCTAATACTGACAAGGGCGAGGAACGACAGGAATGCGGAAGGACCGAGCCGCGCGCTCTTGCCGGCATAGTCAGCAATCGTCACCGGCCCCGAAAGATTCTTCAGCGAAGCCTCGCCCGTGAGCATGCGGCCGAACATCCGCAGCGAGTAAAACGCGATATCCCACGTGCGATAAGCACCCAGCCGCGCGCTCTCGATCGGACCGTAGCGCACCTCCACCGAAGGCGCTTGCGCCGACAGCGCCGCACCGATGCGACCCACCTCGCTGCCCGTTTCCTCGTCGCGCTGCGCGGCCGGCGTCACGCTCAGTGTGAGCGTTTGCGGCTTCGAGGGCGCGGCGTTCGACGGATTGCCGCGGGTGGCGCCGGCGTTGTCGTCGGCATTATTGTCCGCGTCGCTATCCGCGACCTCGGCCGGCACGGCGCCGCCGCGCTCGATCGACAACTGCACGGGCTTGCCCGCGTGCGCCTTCACATATGCGATGAAACTGCTTGCGCTATCAACGGGACGACCGTCGATAGCGCGCAGACGATCGCCCTTTTCCAGACCCGCCCGCTGCGCCGCGCTGCCCGGTTCGATGCCCGCGATACGCAGCGTGCCGCCGCCCGGTTCGAGGCCGAGCTTCGACATGAAGTCGTCGTCGAGATCCTGACTCGTGAGACGCGAGAGATCGAGCGGGAAATCGTAGGTGCTGGAGCCGTCACGCGCGGCGAGCACCACGCGGCCGTGCTCGAACGCCGTCGACATGAGTTTCCAGCGCAGATCCGCCCACGAACGCACGGGTTCGGTGTGGCTGCCGCTGGCGTTGCTCACGGAGAGAATGGTTTCGCCGCCCTGGAAACCGGCTTGCGCCGCGGCCGACTGCGCGGGCGGCGTCGCCACGATCGCCGCGGGCTCGGTCACGCCGCTCGCGTAGACCGCGCCGAACAGCACGATGGCAAGAATGAAGTTCGCGACCGGACCGGCCGCCACGATGGCGATACGCTTGCTGACCGGCTGACGGTTGAACGCGTGCGGCAGATCGGCCGCATCGATCGAGTCGGGCGACTCGCGCTCGTCGAGCATCTTCACGTAGCCGCCGAGCGGCAACGCCGAGATCGTCCACTCGGTGCCGGTCTTTTTGCTGACCCATTGCAGCAGCGGACGGCCGAAGCCGATCGAGAATCGCAGAACCTTGACGCCGCACAAGCGCGCGACGCTGTAGTGACCATACTCGTGTACGACGACGAGCACGCCGATCGCAACGACAAACGCCACCAGTTCGGTGAGCAGATTCATAGCGCCTCCTCTGCTGGAAGCAGCACGCTGGTGCTGGAGCGGCGCGCCGGGGATCGCCCGGCCTCGCCGCTGGGCCCGCTGCCGGACCTTACGCCGGCACCGGCAGGCTGTCGATGATGGTGTGTGCCGCGCGGCGCGCGGCGGCGTCGGCTTCGAGCACGACTTCGAGGCTCGTGGCGGGACGATTCTGCAGTGCGTTGAGCACGGCGTCGACCGTCTGCGCGATGGCCATGAAGCCGATGCGGCGGTTGAGGAAGGCCTCGACCGCGATTTCGTTGGCCGCATTGAGCGTGGCGCTCGCCACGCCGCCTTCGTTCAGCGCCTTCATGGCGAGCGCGAGGCACGGGAAGCGCGTGTAGTCGGGATGCTCGAAGTTGAGCGTCGCGACCTGCACGAGATCGAGTTGCGCGACGCCCGAATCCACGCGATCCGGATACGCCAGCGCGTGCGCGATCGGCGTGCGCATGTCGGGGTTGCCCAGTTGCGCGAGCACCGAACCGTCGGCGTACGAAACCATCGAGTGGATCACGCTCTGCGGATGGATCAGCACGTCGATGCGATCGCCCGGCAGATCGAACAGGTAATGCGCCTCGATTACCTCGAGACCCTTGTTCATCATCGTGGCCGAGTCGACCGAAATCTTGCGGCCCATCGACCAGTTCGGGTGCTTGCAGGCCTGCTCCGGCGTGACGTCGACGAGCGTCGACGGTTCGCGCGTGCGGAACGGGCCACCCGAGGCGGTCAGGATGATCCTGGTCACGCCGCCGTGCATGGCCGCTTCGCGCGGCAAGCACTGGAACACGGCGTTGTGCTCGCTGTCGACGGGCAGCAGGACCGCGCCGTTGTCGCGCACCGCGTTCATGAAGATGTCGCCCGACATCACGAGCGCTTCCTTGTTCGCGAGCAGGATGCGCTTGCCGGTCTGCGCCGCCGCGAGCGTGGGCTCGAGGCCCGCTGCGCCGACGATGGCCGCGACCACCGTATCGCAGCCGTCGCTCTTCGCGACATCGATGAGTGCCTGCGGGCCGTGCGTCACAATGGTCTTCGAACCGGCCGCGCGCAGCTTGCGCTCGACGTCCTGAGCCGTCGCGGCGTCGCCGACCACGGCCACTTCAGGCGCGAAACGCAGACATTGTTCGACGAGCTTGTCGCCGTTGCGGTGCGCCGTGAGCGCATAAACCGTGAAGCGGTCCGGATGACGCGCGACGACGTCGAGCGTGCTGTCTCCGATCGAGCCCGTCGAACCGAGCAAGGTGAGTCGTTTTTGCATTTCCATTTCTCTAGCCGAACGCCTTTAGCCAAGCAGCAGCATGGCAAGCGGCAGCACCGGCAACAGCGCATCGATGCGGTCGAGGACTCCGCCGTGACCCGGCAGGAGGCCGCTCGAATCCTTCACGCCGGCCTGGCGCTTGAGCATCGATTCGAACAGATCGCCGACCACGCTGAACGCGACCAGCACGGTAAGCACGAAGAACGCGCGGCCCAGACCAAGCTGGCCGGCCAGCGCCGAATAAAGCGTGGGTTCGAACGCGTGCAGCGCAAGCGCGGCAGCGGCGACGATCATCACGGCCGCCCAGCCGCCGACGGCCCCTTCCCAGGTCTTGCCGGGGCTGATGGCGGGCGCAAGCTTATGCTTGCCGAATGCCTTACCGGCAAAGTATGCGCCGATATCGGCCAGCCAGACCACCAGCAGCAGCGACAGCACGAAGGCCACGCCGGAGGTGCGTGCGAGCACCAGCGCATGCCAGCAGGCGCAGAAGATCACGAGCCCGGCGGCCAGCAGGAAGGCGCGCCAGGCGCCCGCGGCGAGCACCGGTTTGCGCACCAGCACATACGGCCCGGCGACGATCCAGAAGATACCGGCCGCCTGAAACAGCGGACGCGGCGAAGCGAGACGCTCGCTCGCCAGCACGGCGAGCGCGGCGATCAGCGCATAGACGATCGAACCGACCTTGCCCGCCTTGAGCAGGCGCGCCCATTCCCACGCGGCGAACGCCACCACGACATGGATCAGCACGCCAAAGGCGGCCACCGGCGCGAACAGCGTGACCGGCAAAAGCACGGCCAGCAGGACGATCGCCGTGATGACACGGGTCTTTAGCATGAAAGGGAATCGGCGTTCTGGGACTGGGTTTCGAGCTGCGCGCTGGTACGGCCAAAGCGGCGCTCACGTTCGGTGTAGGACGCGATCGCGCGGTTGAGCGCGTCGCGATCGAAGTCGGGCCAGAACGTATCGGTGAAATAGAATTCTGCGTAAGCCAATTGCCAGAGCAGGAAATTGCTCACGCGCTGCTCGCCGCCGGTACGGATGAACAGGTCGGGCTCGGGCGCGTAATTCATGGCGAGATACTGGCCGAGCGTGTCTTCGGTGACCGGCACCGGTTCGCCCGCCGCCACGGCGGCTTCGACCAGCTTGCGCGTGGCCTGAAGGATGTCCCAGCGGCCGCCGTAGTTGGCGGCGATGGTCAGCGTCAGACGCGTGTTGCGCGCCGTCTTGGTTTCGGCGCGGCGGATCAGATCCTGAATACGCTCGTTGAACATCGACAGGTCGCCGACCACGCGCAGGCGAATGCCGTTCGCGTGCAGGCGCCCTACCTCGCGCTCCAGCGCCGAGATGAACAGGCGCATGAGAAACGAGACTTCGTCGGTCGGGCGCCGCCAGTTCTCGGAACTGAAGGCGAACAGCGTCAGGTACTCGACGCCGCGCTCGACGCAACCCTCGACGACCGCACGCACGGCGTCCACGCCGCGCGTGTGGCCCGCGACGCGCGGCAAGCGGCGTTGCGTCGCCCAACGGCCATTGCCGTCCATGATGATCGCGATGTGGCGCGGCACGGCCGCCACTTCGGGCACGCGAACGGTTGAGCTGGTATAGGTCATGGCCGTCGGACTATAACTGCGATAAGGAAAGAGAAACCCTGGCGGGATGAGAGCCTGGCGGCCTCAAACCGTCATGATCTCGGCTTCCTTGGTCTGGACGAGCTTGTCGATTTCCGTGACGAAGCGGTCCGTCAGCTTCTGGACGTCGTCGCCGCCACGGCGCTCGTCGTCTTCCGAGATTTCCTTGTCCTTCACGAGCTTCTTCAGTTGCTCGTTGGCGTCGCGACGCAGGTTACGCACGGCAACCTTGGCCGTTTCGCCTTCGTTCTTGACGACCTTCGTGAGTTCCTTGCGGCGCTCTTCGGTCAGTGCGGGCATCGGCACGCGGATCAGATCGCCGTGCGTGGCCGGGTTCAGACCCAGATCCGACTCGCGGATGGCTTTTTCGATGACCGGAACCATCTTCTTTTCCCACGCCTGCACGCCGATCGTACGAGCGTCGACCAGCGTGAGGTTGGCCACTTGCGAGATGGGCACGGGCGAACCGTAGTAGTCGACCTGGATGTGATCGAGCAGGCCCGTGTGGGCGCGGCCCGTGCGGATCTTCGCGAGATCGCTCTTGAACGCGTCGATCGAGCGTTGCATCTTCTGCTCGACGCCCTTCTTGATGTCAGCCACAGCCATTTTGATACCTCCGAACCTTTGTTACGGTGTGGGCCCGCCCGCGCGCATGAAGGGCGGCGCGGCCCAGAATCGATCTCGTGTGAAACGAGAGTTTACACGTGGACGAGCGTGCCTTCGTCTTCGCCTTGAATGATGCGCTTGAGCGCACCCGGCTTGACGATCGAAAAAACGCGGATGGGCAGCTTCTGGTCGCGGCACAGCGCGAAAGCGGTGGCGTCCATCACCTGCAGATTGCGGCCGATTGCCTCGTCGAAGCTGATCGTCGAGTAACGCGTGGCCGTCGGGTCCTTCTTGGGGTCGGCCGAGTAGACGCCGTCGACCTTGGTGGCCTTGAGCACGACTTCCGCGCCCACTTCGGCGCCACGCAGGGCGGCGGCCGTGTCGGTCGTGAAGAACGGGTTGCCCGTGCCGGCCGCGAAGATCACGACCTTGCCTTCCTCGAGCTGACGGATCGCGCGGGGGCGGATGTACGGCTCGACCACCTGGTCCATGCGCAGCGCGGACTGCACGCGCGCTTCGATACCGGCGTGACGCATGGCGTCCTGCAGCGCGAGCGCGTTCATCATGGTCGCGAGCATGCCCATGTAGTCGGCGGTCGCGCGGTCCATACCGGCCGCGCCGCCCGCGACGCCGCGGAAAATATTGCCACCGCCGATCACGACTGCGAGCTGGGTGCCGAGCCGCACCACCTCGGCCACGTCTGCCACCATTCGTTCGATCGTGGCGCGGTTGATGCCGAAGGCATCATCGCCCATGAGGGCTTCGCCGGAAAGTTTGAGCAGGACGCGTTTATAGGCGGGTGTGGGCATGGAGGTATCCAGGATCGCGCGCAAAGGGCAATAACTTGAAACTGTAGGGGTGAAATACGACTTGGGGCAAGCGCCACCAGAAATAGCGAGAGTTGGCGCCACGGGGCACAGCGGGAGACCGCTGCGCCCGGCAAGTTCGCTGGGCGTCGCTACATCGAGCGTCGCTACGCTGCCCCACCGCGGCGGAAATGCGCCGCCGCGGCGTACTACGGGACTGCGATGAGACTTTGATACGGGTACGACTCGATACGGCTAAAGGCTGCGCGGCCCTTATTGCTGCTTTGCAGCAGCGACTTGCGCGGCCACTTCAGCAGCGAAGTCGTCCTGGCGCTTCTCGATGCCTTCGCCAACGACGAACAGCGAGAACTTCTGCACCGACGTGTTAGCCGCCTTGAGCATCTGTTCGATCGTCTGCTTGTCGTTCTTCACGAACGGCTGGTTCAGCAGCGAGACTTCCTTCAGGTACTTCTGCACCGAGCCGTCGACCATCTTGGCGACGATTTCAGCCGGCTTGCCCGACTCGGCAGCCTTCTGTTCGGCGATGCTGCGCTCCTTGGCGATCAGGTCGGCCGGCACTTCGTCCGACGACAGCGAGACCGGCTTCATCGCGGCGATGTGCATTGCCACGTCCTTGCCGACCTGCTCTTCCGCGCCCGTGTACTCGACCAGCACGCCGATACGCGTGCCGTGCAGGTACGAAGCCAGCTGGTTGGCGGTTTCGAAGCGCGCGAAACGGCGGATCGAAACGTTTTCGCCGATCTTGCCGACCAGTGCGAGGCGCACTGCGTCGACCGTCGAGCCTTCCAGCGGCAGCGCCGACAGGGCAGCGACGTCAGCCGGGTTTTGCGTGGCGACCAGTTCGGCCACCGTGTTCGCGAAGGCGAGGAAGTCGTCGTTCTTGGCGACGAAGTCGGTTTCGCAGTTCAGTTCGACGACTGCGCCAGCATTGCCGCCGATGAACGAAGCGATCACGCCTTCAGCCGTGACGCGCGATGCTGCCTTGCTTGCCTTGTTGCCGAGCTTCACGCGCAGCAGTTCTTCAGCACGCGCCAGATCGCCGTCGGCTTCCGTCAGCGCCTTCTTGCATTCCATCATCGGCGCGTCGGTCTTTGCGCGCAGTTCTGCCACCATGCTTGCGGTAATTGCCGCCATCATTCGCTCCTTGAGTCTGTCTGGTACACGCCGCGCCGCATGCTTCGATGCGGCCGGCTGGAATTCGTTTCCGTTCGAGTCTGTTCTGAAACGCTTTTTTACAGCTGCTTCTACAGGACTACGGTGCCGCGGTGATGACGCGGCGACGAAAGTCGCGGCTTAAAAAAAAGGGGCCTATGGAAAGCCCCCTTTTCTTGCCGGACACGGGGCAGCTTACGCCTCCGAGTTGACCTCGACGAACTCGTCGTCGCCGTCGTTGCCGCGCGCGGCTGTGACGACTTCGTTGACCGAGTTCGCACGGCCTTCGAGGATCGCGTCGGCCACGCCTGCGGTGTAGAGCGCGACTGCCTTGCTGGCGTCGTCGTTACCCGGGATGACGTAGTCGATGCCTTCCGGCGAGTGGTTCGTGTCGACCACGGCGATGACGGGGATGCCCAGCTTGTTGGCTTCCGTCACGGCAATCTTGTGGTAGCCGACGTCGACCACGAAGATCGCGTCCGGAATGCCGCCCATGTCCTTCACGCCGCCGATCGACTTTTGCAGCTTGGCGATTTCGCGTTCGAACAGGAGCGCTTCCTTCTTGCTCATCTTTTCGAGTTCGCCTGCCTCAACAGCCGCTTCCATGTCCTTCAGGCGCTTGATCGAAACCTTCAGCGTCTTGAAGTTGGTCAGCATACCGCCGAGCCAGCGTGCGTTCACGAACGGCATGCCAGCGCGCTGCGCTTCCTGGGCGATCGTGTCACGCGATTGACGCTTCGTGCCGACGAACAGGATCGTGCCACGGTTCGATGCCAGCTGACGCACGTACTTCAGTGCGTCGTTGTACATCGGCAGCGTCTTTTCGAGGTTGATGATGTGAATCTTGTTGCGATGACCGAAGATGAAGGGGGCCATCTTCGGGTTCCAGAAGCGCGTTTGGTGGCCGAAGTGGACACCGGCTTCCAGCATTTGGCGCATGGTAACTGCCATGAGAATTTCTCCGCTAGGGTTTGGGTCTTAAGCCGGCTGCCGTATCGTGACGCCCTCCGCTTTTGCGGATAAACGCCCGACACCCTGGGTGCGCCGGCTCGCGATTTAAAAAATGCCGCCTGGTAAGACTCGCTACCGATTAACTGAGCCCGCGGCGGCTGCGGACTCAGCCAGCGCCCCGCCACACCTTCCACCCACGTTAGTCAGGGAATGAAAGAATACGGGGAGCGACTTAGCCGATGATTATAGCACGCGAAATCAGCACCACTCAAGCCAGCTATTACCCTCGAAACGAGGGCGGCAGGCGGATGCCGAACCGACAGCCCCCTCGGCAACCCGAGCCTCGCCGTCGCCGGCCGCGGCCACCTGTATACCGCGCATCTATTAGCAATAGGCCAGCGACCGCCGGGATTAGGTGCGATAATTCGATATTCGACTGCATTTTCGGGCGCACACCATGGCCATTTCGATCAAGAACGAACACGACATCGCGCAAATGCGCGTCGCCTGCCGCCTGGCAAGCGAGGTGCTCGACTACATTACGCCGTTCGTCGTCGCGGGCGTGACGACCGGCGAGCTCGACCGCCTTTGTCACGAATACATGACCAATGTGCAGGGCACCGTGCCCGCGCCGCTGAACTATCAGCCGCCCGGCTATCCGCCCTACCCGAAGGCGATCTGCACCTCGGTCAACGACGTGATCTGTCACGGTATTCCGGGCGACAAGGCGCTGAAGAACGGCGACACGCTCAATATCGACATCACCGTCATCAAGGAAGGCTATTTCGGCGACACGAGCCGCATGTTCATTGTGGGCGAAGGCTCGATTCTCGCGAAGCGTCTCGTGCAGACCACGTATGAATGCATGTGGCTTGGCATCGACCAGGTGCGTCCGGGCGGACATCTGGGCGACATCGGCCATGCCATCCAGCGTTACGCCGAGTCGCAAGGCTACAGCGTGGTGCGCGAATACTGCGGCCACGGCATCGGCACCGTATTCCACGACGAGCCGCAAGTGCTCCACTACGGCCGCGCCGGTACGGGCGTCGAACTGTTGCCGGGCATGATCTTCACGATCGAGCCGATGATCAACGCCGGCCGCCGTGACATCCGCACCATGCCGGACCAGTGGACCGTCAAGACGAAGGACCGCAGCCTGTCGGCGCAATGGGAGCACACGGTGCTCGTGACCGAAACCGGTTACGAAGTGCTGACGGTGTCGGCGGGCACGCCCGCCAAGCCGGCGATCGTCGCGCAGATGGCGGGCAGCCCGGCCTGAGCGGGCCCGCATGGCGGCGTCGCCCTTCCCGGGGCGGCCGCCGCGTCAGTCCCGGCCACGTTTGATCGACGATTCCGTGGCACGGAGCACGAAGCGCGCAACGCAGCGAGCGACAGTCGATCATGAGCAGTCCGCCGGAAAGCGTGCCGTCGCGCATCCGGCCCCGTAATCCCGCAGCCGCAAGGCGGGCGCGCATCCAGCGACCGGCTCGCAGCAGTTCAGGCAAGACATGCAGTGAAGGCGCCCGCGTGCGCCAGCGGCTCCCCGGCCCCGGTGGCCTGCCCCGCCCCTTCGACCGCGCCCCGTGCGCCAACCATCGTCCAGTTCCAGTTCATGAGCGTTCTCGCCGCCGCACCCGATACGTCGTCGCTGAGGTCCGATTACAAGGCCGCCAAGGCCCAGTTACTCGAACGGTTCAAGTCGGCCTCCAACGTCGACACGCTGATGCACGCCCTCTCCCACACCACTGACGACACGCTGCGCAGCGCGTGGAGCCTGTGCGAGCTGCCGGCCTCGCTCGCGCTCGTCGCGGTGGGCGGCTACGGTCGCGGCGAGCTCGCACCGTTTTCCGACGTCGACATTCTGGTCCTGCTCCCCGACGACGAACCGCTCGCGCCGCTCGAAGCGCGCATCGAGCGCTTCATCGGACTCGCGTGGGATCTCGGGCTGGAGATCGGCAGCAGCGTGCGCAGCGTCTCGCAGTGTCTGGAGGAAGCGGCCAACGACGTAACCGTGCGCACCTCGCTGCTCGAAGCGCGCCGCCTGACCGGTAGCCCGACGCTGTTCGGCGACTTCGCCCAGCGTTATCGCGACGCCATGGACCCGCGCGCGTTCTTCCAGGCGAAAGTGCTCGAAATGCGCCAGCGTCACGCGCGCTTCCAGGACACGCCCTACGCGCTCGAACCGAACGTCAAGGAAAGCCCCGGCGGCCTGCGCGATCTGCAACTGATTCTCTGGATGACCGAAGCGGCGGCGTTCGGCAGCAGCTGGAAGGAACTCGACCAGCGCGGCCTGATCACCGGCCGCGAGGCGCGCGAACTGCGCCGCAACGAAACCTTTCTGAAGACGCTGCGCGCGCGTCTGCATGTCATCACGGGGCGTCGCCAGGACATTCTCGTGTTCGATCTGCAAACCGCCGTCGCCGAAAGTTTCGGCTTCAAGGCCAGCAGCTCGCGGCGCGCAAGCGAACAGCTCATGCGCCGTTATTACTGGGCGGCCAAGGCAGTCACGCAGCTCTCGAGCATCCTGATCCAGAACATCGAAGCCCAGCTGTTCCCGAGCACGAGCGGCATCACGCGCACGCTCTCGGACCATTTCGTCGAGAAGCAAGGCATGCTCGAAATCGTCGCCGACGACGTGTTCGAGCGCGATCCACACGCAATCCTCGAAGCCTTCCTGCTCTACGAACAGGTGCCCGGCGTCAAGGGCCTGTCGGCGCGCACGATGCGCGCGCTGTACAACGCGCGCGACACGATGGATCAACATTGGCGTCGCGACCCGGAAAACCGCCGCCTGTTCATGGAGATCCTGCGTCAGCCGGCGGGCATCACGCACGCGATGCGGCTGATGAACCAGACGAGCGTGCTCGGGCGCTATCTGCTCAATTTCCGCCGCATCGTCGGGCAGATGCAGCACGACCTCTATCACGTCTACACGGTCGATCAGCACATTCTGATGGTGCTGCGCAACATCCGCCGCTTCGCCGTGGCCGAACACGCGCACGAATACCCGTTCTGCAGCCAGCTGATCGCCAACTTCGAACGCCCGTGGGTGCTTTACGTCGCGGCGCTGTTTCATGACATCGCCAAGGGTCGCGGCGGCGATCACTCGCAGCTCGGCATGGCCGACGCGCGCCGCTTCTGCCGCGAACACGGCATCGAGCGCGAGGACGCCGACTTGATCGTCTGGCTCGTCGAGCAGCATCTGACCATGAGCCAGGTCGCGCAAAAGCAGGACACGAGCGATCCCGAAGTGGTCAAGCGTTTCGCCGATCTCGTGGGCACGGAGCGCCGCCTTTCCGCGCTCTATCTGCTGACGGTCGCCGATATTCGCGGCACCAGCCCGAAGGTCTGGAACAACTGGAAGGGCAAGCTGCTCGAAGACCTTTACCGCGCGACGCTCGCGGTGCTCGGCGGCGCCAAGCCCGACGCGCATTCCGAGCTGAAGACGCGCCAGGAGCTGGCGCTCGCGCTGCTGCGTCTGGAGACCGTCCCGGAAAACGCGCATCGCGCGCTCTGGGACAAGCTCGACGTGGGCTATTTCCTGCGTCACGACGCCGCTGACATCGCCTGGCAGACGCGCGTGCTGTACCGCCACGTGGAGACACCGTCGCCCGTCGTGCGCGCACGCCCGTCGCCGGTCGGCGAAGCGCTGCAGGTGCTGGTCTATGCGAAGGACCGTCCGGATCTGTTCGCGACGATGTGCGCGTACTTCGACCGCAGCGGCCTGTCGGTGCTGGACGCGCGCGTGAGCACGACGCGCCACGGCTACGCGCTGGACAACTTCATCGTCGCGAATACCGAGGACGAAGTGCATTATCGCGATATCGCGAACCTCGTCGAGCAGGAACTCGCCGAGCGGCTGACGGCCGAAAGCCATGTGCTGCCGGAGCCGTCCAAGGGCCGCCTCTCGCGCCTGTCGCGCACCTTCCCGGTGACGCCGCGCGTCGACCTGCGGGCCGACGAGCGCGGCCAGTACTACATCCTGTCCGTGTCGGCGAATGACCGGCCCGGCCTTCTCTATTCGATCGCGCGCGTGCTGGCCGAGCACCGGATTGGCGTCCAGGCGGCGCGAATCAATACGCTCGGCGAGCGCGTCGAGGACGTTTTCCTGCTGGACGGGTCGGGACTTTCCGACAATCGGTTGCAAATCCGCGTCGAAACTGAATTGCTGCGCGCGATCGCAGTCTGAATGCAACACCGAGCAACATCGAAATACCTGGAATCATGCGAGCCAAACTGACAGCCAAGCATCCGCGCCCGACTACCCCGGAACGCGCCCCCGTCCGCCGCGGCGCCACGACCGCGCGCAAACCGGTGCGTCCGGCCGAGGCGAAGCCTTTTGCCCAGTCGACGGGGCCGAAAGGCGCGTCGTCGAAACCGCGCGCGCCGCGCGAGGGCGACGCGCGTCCCCCGCGACGCGCCGATGGCGATCAACGCGGCGAGCGCGGGTTCTCGCGCGGCCGTGGCGAGGGGGATGAGCGTCGGTCGTTTCAGCGCCGGGATGAGGGTGGCGAGCGTCGCCCATTCCGGCCGCGTGAGGAAGGTGGCGAGCGCCGTCCGTTCCAGCGCCGCGATGAAGGTGGTGAGCGCCGCGAATTCCGGCCGCGTGAGGAAGGTGGCGAGCGCCGTCCGTTCCAGCGCCGTGACGAAGGCGGTGAGCGTCGCGAATTCCGGCCGCGTGAGGAAGGTGGCGAACGTCGTCCGTTCCAACGCCGCGACGAAGGTGGTGAGCGTCGCGAGTTCCGGCCGCGTGAGGAAGGTGGCGAACGCCGCCCGTTCCAGCGCCGCGATGAAGGCGGTGAACGCCGTCCGTTCCCTCGCCGCGATGAAGGCGGTGAGCGCCGTCCGTTCCAACGCCGTGACGAAGGCGGCGAGCGTCGCGAGTTCCGGCCGCGCGAAGAAGGTGGCGAACGTCGTCCGTTCCAGCGCCGCGACGAAGGTAGTGAGCGTCGCGAGTTCCGTCCGCGTGAGGAAGGCGGCGACCGCCGTCCGTTTCAACGCCGCGACGAAGGTGGTGAACGCCGTCCGTTCCAGCGCCGCGACGAAGGCGGTGAGCGTCGCGAATTCCGGCCGCGTGAGGAAGGTGGCGAACGCCGTCCGTTCCAGCGCCGCGACGAACGCGGCGAGCGTCGCGAGTTCCGTCCGCGCGAAGAAGGTGGCGAACGTCGTCCGTTCCCGCGCCGTGACGAAGGTGGTGAGCGTCGCGAGTTCCGGCCGCGTGAGGAAGGCGGCGAACGTCGTCCGTTCCCTCGCCGCGATGAAGGTGGTGAGCGCCGTCCGTTCCAGCGCCGCGACGAAGGCAGTGACCGCCGCGAATTCCGCCCGCGCGAGGACCGCGGTTCCGCGCGCCCGGTAAAGGCGTCGTGGGGTGAGCGCGACGGTGTGCCCACGCGCAAGCCCGCAGCCAAATCCTTCGACAAGGCACCGCGCCGCGACGCCGAGAACACCGCACCGCAACGCGCCGCGCGCGTGGAGATCGATGGCGACAACGTCATGCGTCTGTCCAAGCGCATGTCGGAACTGGGCCTGTGCTCGCGCCGCGAAGCCGACGAATGGATCGAAAAAGGCTGGGTCTTCGTCGACGGTGAAGTTGTCGACACGCTCGGCGCCAAGGTCACGCCCGAACAGCGCATCGAAGTCGATCCCGCCGCCCTCGCCGCCCAGGCGCGCCAGGTGACGATCCTGCTGCACAAGCCTGTCGGCTTTGTCTCCGGTCAGGCCGAAGACGGCTACGAACCCGCCGTGACGCTCGTTACCGGCGACAACCACTGGGACGGCGACCGCTCGGGCATCCGTTTCTCGGCGCAGCATCTGCGCACACTCGCGCCGGCGGGCCGCCTCGATATCGACTCGACCGGCCTGCTCGTCCTGACGCAGGACGGCCGCGTCGCGAAGCAGCTGATCGGCGAAAGCTCGGACATCGACAAGGAATACCTCGTGCGCGTCACCTACGGCGACGTCGAAACCGAAGTCGACCAGCACTTCCCGGCCGAACTGCTCGCGAAGCTGTGTCACGGCCTGTCGCTCGACGACGTGCCGCTCAAGCCCGCCGAAGTCAGCTGGCAGAACGGCGAGCAGTTGCGTTTCGTGCTGCGTGAAGGCAAGAAACGCCAGATCCGCCGCATGTGCGAACTGGTCGGTCTCCACGTCGTGGGCCTCAAGCGCGTGCGTATGGGCCGCGTGATGCTAGGCGCGCTGCCGCAAGGCCAGTGGCGTTACCTGTCCGCCGACGAAGGGTTTTAAAGCGCGACGCGGTTCTGCCTGAACCGCAAGCCATGAAGAACGGGAGCCAGTGGCTCCCGTTTTTATTGGTACGTCGAGGCGCGAATGGCACCAATGGCGCAGAGCGCATGGATTGCGCGCCTCGCGCGTCAGTCGTCGCTATTCGGATCGAGATGCGGGAACAGAATGTCCGTGAAACCGAACTTCGAGAAGTCGGTGATGCGCATCGGGTACAGCTTGCCGATCAGGTGATCGCATTCGTGCTGCACCACGCGCGCATGAAAGCCCTCCGCGACGCGCTCGATCGGCGTGCCGTACTGGTCGAAGCCGTTGTAGCGGATCATCGAATAACGGCTCACCGCGCCGCGCAGGCCGGGCACCGAAAGGCAGCCCTCCCAACCCTCTTCCATGTCGTGCGACAAGGGATGGATAACGGGGTTGATCAGCACGGTTTGCGGCACCGCCGGCGCTTCCGGATAACGCTCGTTCTGCTCGAAACCGAAGATCACCACCTGCAGGTCGACGCCGATCTGCGGCGCGGCGAGACCCGCGCCGTTCGCGGCGTGCATGGTGTCGAACATGTCGGCGATCAGTTCGTGCAGTTCGGGCGTATCGAAATGATCGACCGGTCTGGCGATACCGAGCAGGCGCGGATCGCCCATCCTGAGAATTTCGCGAATCATGTTGTGTGCCCCTCCAGGAGCTTGTGCAACCCATCCTCGTCGAGCACCGGCACGCCGAGTTCCTCGGCTTTCGCGAGCTTGCTGCCCGCTTCGGCACCCGCCACCACGTAGTCGGTCTTCTTCGACACCGAGCCGGCCACCTTCGCGCCAGCCGCTTCCAGCATCTCTTTCGCCTCGTCGCGCGTGAGCGTAGGCAACGTGCCCGTGAGCACCACCGTCTTGCCCGCGAGCACGCCAACCGGCGCTTTTGGCGCAGGCGGACCTTCAGCCCATGTGACCTTGCCCGGCGCGCGCAGTTGCTCGATCACGGTGCGGTTATGTTCTTCCGCAAAGAACTGGTGGATCGACTCCGCCACGATCGGCCCCACGTCCTTCACTTCGAGCAGTTGCTCGATGCTCGCGTCCATGATCGGATCGAGCGAGCCGAAGTATTTGGCCAGATCCTTCGCGGTGGACTCGCCCACCTGACGGATGCCCAGTGCATAAATGAAGCGCGCCAGCGTGGTCGACTTGGCTTTTTCGAGCGAATCTAGCAGGTTTTGCGCCGATTTCTCGGCCATGCGATCCAGTTCCGCGAGTGTCGCGAAACCGAGATTGAACAGGTCCGCGGGCGTGCGCACGAGATTCTGCTCGACGAGCTGGTCGATAATCTTCTCGCCCAGACCGTCGATGTCGAGCGCGCGCCGCTGTGCGAAATGCCAGAGCGCCTGCTTGCGCTGCGCCGGACAGAACAATCCGCCCGAGCAGCGCGCGATGGCCTCGTCGGGCAGACGTTCGATGCGCGAACCGCACACCGGACATTCGGTCGGCATGACGAACTCGGCCGCGTCGGCCGGACGACGATCGAGCAGCGCGCTCACCACCTCCGGAATCACGTCGCCGGCGCGCCGCACGATCACCGTGTCGCCGATGCGAATGTCCTTGCGGCGCACTTCGTCTTCATTGTGCAACGTGGCGTTCGTAACGGTCGCGCCGCCCACGAACACCGGCTCCAGCCGAGCGACCGGCGTGATGGCGCCGGTACGGCCCACCTGCACGTCGATGGCCAGCAGCTTCGTGAGCGCTTCCTGCGCCGGAAACTTGTGCGCGAGCGCAAAGCGCGGCGCGCGCGAGACGAAACCAAGCGCGTCCTGCTCGTCGCGGCGGTTGACCTTGTAGACCACGCCGTCGATGTCGTACGGCAGGCTCTCGCGCTTCTCGCCGACCGCACGGAAGAAGTCGAGCAAGCCTTGCGCGCCCTTCACGACCGCACGCTCGCCGTTCACCGGCAGGCCCATTTCCGCGTACCAGTCGAGCAGTTCGCTATGCGTGGCCGGCATCGGCTCGCCTTCGAGCACGCCGATCCCATAAGCGAAAAACGACAGCGGACGCTGCGCCGTGATCTTCGAATCGAGCTGACGCAGGCTGCCCGCCGCCGCGTTGCGCGGGTTCGCAAATTCCTTGTGCCCGGCCTCGCGCTGACGATCGTTCATGCGCGCGAAGTCGCGGCGGAACATCAGCACTTCGCCGCGCACGTCGAGCACCTTCGGTACGCGCTTACCCTTCAGCCGCAGCGGCAGCGAGCGGATCGTGCGCACGTTCTCGGTGACGTTCTCGCCCGTCGCGCCGTCGCCGCGCGTGGACGCTTGCACGAACACGCCGTCGACATAACGCAGCGAAATGGCCAACCCGTCGAACTTGAGCTCGCAGGCGTATTCGACCAGTTCGCCTTCGGGCTTGCCGAGCGTGTCGTGCACGCGCTTGTCGAACGCAGCGATGTCTTCGTCGGCGAAACCGTTGTTGAGCGACAGCATCGGGACGTCGTGGACGACCGGCTCGAAACCCTCTGACGCCTCGCCGCCGACGCGCTGCGTGGGGGAATCGGGCGTGATGAGGTCGGGATGCTCGGCCTCGATCGCCTGCAACTCGCGGAACAGCGTGTCGTATTCCGCGTCGGGCAGCTCCGGCTGGTCGAGCACGTAGTAAGCGTGATTGGCGCGCTCGAGTTCGGCGCGCAGCCACGCCGCGCGCTCGGTCGCGGTGGATGCTTCAGAGGGACGGGCGGGATGACGGACCATGCTGGGAACGGTTTCTGACGAATGTTTTCGGAGTCAGATTATCTCAGGAAGCCGCCCGTGTCGCATCGGCCGAATGGCTAACGTCGGGAGAACTTCGGGGTGGCTGCGTGCGCTCCCGTACGCGACGCTCGATTCTCCTGGCCGAACGGCTAACGCTGGCCCGAATCCATTGACGAAGCCCCCGCGCCGATGCGAACTTAAAAGCATCGTAACCGGCCCGGAAGCCGCACTTGCCAACCGCTCATGAACATGCCGAATCCACGCTCCGTGCCTGCCGCGTGTGCCGTTCCGCCTCTTCGCACCCGCGCGCACTCTGCTCTGGTGCCCCGTTGCTTCCCGGGCGCAAACCCGGACGCAAACCCAGACGCAAAAAAGGCGCGGCGCCACGACAGCACCGCGCCTTTCGCGCTCGACTTATTTCAGCTCTTACTGGCTGAACAGGCGGCGCGTGGCCGGCGAGCCCGCCGGAATGCCGGCTTGCTCAAGCTTCGCGTAGAGCGTCATGAGCTGCTTGTCGATGTTCTGCAACACCGACTCCGGCAGCGGACGGCGCTGGTCGTCCACCACCCGACCGCCGATGCGCTCGGCGAGCGAACGCGCGTAGTCGCACATCAGGCGGAACGGCAGGATGTCCTCGTCGGCCACCGGCACGTCGAGGATCAGCGTGATCATCTGGCCGCCCTTGTACGTGAGGTCGTCGCGCAGGAAATTCGTGTCGCCGAACTGAAGCATGAACACCGGGCTCTGCTTCGCGTCGAGCTTCACGAAACGCGTGCCGTCGCGCGACAGCAGCAGACCGTCCTGCGCCGCCACCGCCTGCACATAGTTCGCCGACCACGGTGCGCCGTCCGACAGCACGTTGATCGACAGCTGCGCGTCGCACTGCGCGGCAAATCCGTCGAGCTCGCGCGCCATCGCGACCGTTTCCATCATGTCGGGGAATTCGGGCAAGCCGTCCACACCGTCGGCGAACTGCTGCACGCCCGTCACGAACTCCGAGAACTCCAGCTCGTTGAGCGGGCCATTGCGGTTCGCAAGCTGCGCCGCCGCGCGCAGTTCCTCGTAGCGCACGCCGTTCTGCAGCAGCTCCCAGCCGTCGCCGCCCTCGGGCTTGCCTTCAATGTGCACAGGCTTGCTGCCGGCGCGGCGCAAACGCTGCGCGAGCGGAATCACCCGTTCGCCTGGCAGCACCGCGCCCAGACGAATCGGCACGATACAGTCGATGCGGCGATCCACGACCGCTGGAGGCGCCGACGAAATGGTCGTAGCAG
Organism: Paraburkholderia tropica; assembly: GCF_900109265.1. Taxonomy (GTDB): domain Bacteria; phylum Pseudomonadota; class Gammaproteobacteria; order Burkholderiales; family Burkholderiaceae; genus Paraburkholderia; species Paraburkholderia tropica. The sequence continues at coordinate 243,002 of NZ_FNZM01000010.1, read as the reverse complement.
CGGGCAGCACGGGTTCGACGCGCTCGCCTTCAGCGCCTTTCGCCTCTTTGGCGTCTTTGGCCGGCTTGGCTTCCGCTTTTACCTCGGCTGTAGCGTCCTTGCCTGCAACCGCTTCGCCTGGCTGCGCGTCGGCTGCATCAGACGTGGCGGCAACCGTGGCCGGCTCGCCGTCCTCATTCGCGACCTGCGCCGGTTCAGCTTCGGCGAAACCGTTCGGCGAGGTGTTCTCCGCCTGAATGTCCACGGGCGTATCGGCGGGCGCTACGGAGCCGAAGCCCGGCTCCACGCGTTCTTCAGCCAGTTCGCCGCCCGCGAGCGAGGGCTCGCGGCGCGACGGTGCACGAGCCGGCTCGATGAACGGGCTCTGTTCCTCGAGTTCGCCGCCGAGCGGCGTCTCGACCGCCTCTTCGGGCATCGGACGCGGCATGCGCCGGCGCACCTTGGCGCCTTGCCATGCGTTGTACACCACCACGCCCCCGACGACCACGGCACCCGCGCCGATCAACCCGAGAGTCAACTGATCCATGCATGCTCCATCAGCAATTCTTTTTCCGGCGGCGCGCCCGGCGCGCCGTCCTCGTCTATCGATATAGACAGCAATTCAAACCGCGAAGTAACACGCGAGTCAGATCGCGCGTTCCATCGCCAATCAGATCGTATTCTGTGCGAAACCCGCAGCCGTTTCCATGTCGACGGCCACGATCCGGGACACGCCCTGCTCCTGCATCGTCACGCCGATCAGCTGCTGCGCCATCTCCATCGCAATCTTGTTGTGGGAGATGAACAGGAACTGCGTCTTGTTCGACATCGCACGCACGAGGTTGGCGAAACGCTCCGTGTTGGCGTCGTCGAGCGGCGCGTCCACTTCGTCGAGCAGACAGAACGGCGCAGGATTGAGCTGGAACATCGCGAACACGAGCGCCGTCGCGGTCAGCGCTTTCTCGCCGCCCGACAGCAGGTGAATCGTCGAGTTCTTCTTGCCCGGCGGCTGCGCCATGACCTGCACGCCCGCATCGAGAATCTCGTCGCCGGTCATGATGAGCTTCGCCTGACCGCCGCCGAAAAGACGCGGGAACAGATCGCCGAAATGCTTGTTCACTTCGTCGAACGTGCCTTGCAGCAACGTGCGAGTTTCCTGGTCGATCTTGCGGATCGCGTCTTCGAGCGTTTCGATCGCGCTCGTCAGGTCGGCCGACTGCGCGTCGAGGAAGGTCTTGCGCTCCTTCGCCGCGGCCAGTTCGTCGAGCGCGGCCATGTTGACCGGTCCGAGCGCCGTGATCGCGTTGTTGATGCGCGTGACTTCGCCTTGCAGATACGAGGGCTTGAGGTCCGGCGTGAGCTTTTCCTGCAGCGCCGCCTCGTCCACACCGGCCGCCTGCAACTGCTCGACGAACTGCTCGCCGTTCAGGCGCGCGGCCTGCTCCTTGAGCTGCAATTCGGTAATGCGGTCGCGCAGCGGTTGCAGCGCGCGTTCGGCGGCAAGGCGCGTTTCGTCGGCGGCGCGCAGCTTCGCGCTCAGATCGTCGAGTTCGGCGCGCGCGTTGCGCAGCAGTTCTTCCTTCTCCGCGCGAATTTCCAGCGCGTCTTGCAGGCCGGTGTGCGCGGTCTGCTCGTTGATCGTTTCGAGTTCGGCGCGCGCGTCTTCGAGCGAGCCCGCCACGCGTTCGCTCTGATCGTGCGAGATCTGGATGTTGCGGCGCAGTTCTTCGATGCGCGCGGCCAGATTACGGGCCGCGAAGCGCGCGTCGCCCGCGGCGCGTTCGAGATCGCGCGCGGCGTTGCGCGCCGCACCCAGTTCTTCGTCGAGCGCCTCGAACGCGAGCTGGTTGTCTTCGAAGCGCGCCTGGAGTTCGGCGAGCTCGCCGTCGTGGCGCTCGAAATTCGCTTCCGATTCGGCACGCAGCGCGCGCTGCTCTTCGATCTGCGCGCGAATTTCGTCCAGTTCTTCACGGATCTGCGTGCTGCGCGCCGTGTAGCGCTCGTGCGCCTGCGTGAGCTTGAGCACGTCCATCTGCAGCGCATGCACGCGCTGCGTGGCGCGGTCGGCTTGCTGGCGCGCCTCGCCGAGCACCTGCGCGGCCTGCGTATGCGCGGCTTCCGCACGCACCACGGCCGAGCGGGCTTCGTCGGCGAGCAGCGCCTGGGCACGCACCTGGCGCGCGAGATTTTCGATTTCCTGCTGGCGCGCCAACATGCCCGCCTGCTCGGAATCGGCTGCGTAAAGCTGCACGCCCACGCGCGAGACCGAGTGACCGGCCTTCACCACAAAGGCGCCGCCTTCGGGCAATTGCGCGCGTTGCGCGAGCGCTTGCGCCAGATCGTCCGCGACGAAGGTCGTCCCGAGCCATTCGTTGAGCACTGCGCGCAGGCCTGCATCGTCGATACGCACGAGCGAGAGCAGCGGCGTGAGACCTGCCGGTACGCTAGCCGTCTGGCCCGCCAGCGGCGGCGCATAGAACGCGAGCTTGGCAGGCGGTGCGTCGGTGGCGAACGCCTTGACCCAATCGAGATTCGACACTTCGAGCGCCGCGAGACGCTCGCGCAGCACAGCTTCGAGCGCGGTTTCCCAACCGGCCTCGACATGCAGCTTCTTCCACAGACGCGGCAACGCGCCCAGTTCGTGACGTTCGAGCCACGGCTGGATCTTGCCTTCGGTCTGGACGCTCTCCTGCAGTTGCTTGAGCGCCGCGAGACGCGCTTCGAACTGGTGAATCTGGGCGTTTTCGGCCTGCACGCGATCGTGCGCGGCACGGCGCTCGGCGTCCAGACGCGGCACGGTTTCCTGCGCGTCCGTGAGGCGGTCCTGGGCGTCGCGAAGAATTTCTTCCTGCTCGGCCAGTTGCATGCGCAGCTCTTCGAGCTGCACTTCGTCCGGCGCGTCGAGGCCGCCTTCCTCCGACTTCAGGCGCTCGTGGCGCTGCTGAAGCTGCTGGAGCATTTGATCGGCGTTGCGCTGATGCGCGGCTTCGAGCTTGAGCGCCTGCTCCGTTCGCGCGATGCCCGCACGCTCGTCGTTCAGTTGAGACTGGGCGTCGCGCCAGCGGTTTTCGAGCGCGGGCAGCGCTTCCTGCTTCGCGGCCGCCTCTTCCTCGGCGATGGCGGCTTTTTCCTCGCCCATCGCGAGTTGTTCTTCAGCGTCTTCGATATCGTCCTGCGCCTTTTGCGCCTGGACCTGCCATTGCTCGCGCTGCGCCGTGAGCGCCGCGATCTGCGCCTGCACGCGATTGCGCGATTCGACGATGAACTTGATCTCGGCTTCGAGCCGGCTTACCTCGGCGTTCGCTTCATAGAGCGAGCCTTGCGCGCCCTGCATCGCGTCGCTGGCCGAATAGTGCGCCACGCGCAGCGTTTCGAGCTGCGCTTCGACTTCGCGCAGTTGCGCGGTATGCCGTTCGAGATCGATCTGCGCCTGCTCGATGGCGCGCTGCTGGCGCTGCTGCTCGCCCGCCGCCTCGTTCTTGCGCAACAGCCACAGCATGCGCTGCTTTTCTTCGCCGTCGGCCTGCAGTTCGCGGTACTTCGTCGCCACGACCGCCTGGCCTTCGAGCTTTTCCAGATTCGTGGACAGCTCGCGCACGATGTCTTCCACGCGCGTGAGATTCTCGCGCGTGTCGTGCAGGCGGTTTTCGGTCTCGCGGCGGCGTTCCTTGTACTTCGACACGCCCGCGGCTTCTTCGAGGAACACGCGCAGTTCTTCGGGCTTCGCCTCGATGATGCGCGCGATCATGCCCTGCCCGATGATCGCGTAAGCACGCGGACCGAGACCGGTGCCGAGGAAGATGTCCTGAATGTCGCGGCGGCGCGCCGGCAGATTGTTGATGTAGTAGCTCGAGGTGCCGTCGCGCGTAAGCACGCGCTTGACGGCGATCTCGGCATACTGGCCCCACTGGCCAGCGGCGCGCCCGTCGGCGTTGTCGAACACGAGTTCGACGCTCGCGCGGCTGCCGGGCTTGCGCGCGGTGGAACCGTTGAAGATGACGTCCTGCATCGACTCGCCGCGCAATTCGGACGCGCGGGATTCGCCGAGCACCCAGCGCACGGCGTCGATGATGTTCGATTTACCACAGCCGTTCGGTCCGACCACTCCGACGAGTTGGCCCGGTACCTGGAAATGCGTGGGATCGACGAATGATTTGAAGCCAGCGAGTTTAATCGAGGTCAGACGCACGGCGATATCGCTGTTTGAATTGGAAGAGTGAACGGGACCGCCCGGACCGCCGCCGCGCACCGTCGACCGTCACTTCAGTCGCACGGCGGCGCGAGGCGCCGCAGGATTCGCATCTGGCCGAACGAACGGCGCGCACAGCACGGACAGCCGCCACGGCTCGCCGTGCGAAGCGCCTGATGCACCTCAGTGCGCGCCCGGCCGGCGAGGATCAGGGGCAATCATACCATCGCACGCGTGCCATTCTGCCCGCCATCGGGCCGGGCGCCACGGCCGTCGTGGTGATTGCGGGTTTTATCGGCACTTTTGTCGGCGGTCGGGTCAACGTTTGCATCGGACTCGTCGTGGCGGCGATCGTAGTCGTGCTGGTCGGACGAGGCACCGGCATCGTCGCGGCCTACGGCGCTGATCTCCCCGCTGGTCTCGCCGCGAGTTTCATCGTCGAGCAGGCTCGCGTCGGCGTGGGCGATCGCGCTGGCTTCGGCGCTCGCGTGAGCCACCTGCCGGGGACGCTTGCGCGCCTCCTGCGCGCGATGCACCCAGCTCGACAGCAGCGAGGCAAGCACGATACATGCGCTGCCCGCCCATTCGCGCGGCCCCGGCGTCTCGCCGGCGAGCAGCCACGAAGAAAGTGCGGTCACGACGATTTCGAACAACATGATGATCGAGGCCCGGTTGGCTGGCACGCGCGCGAGCCCGTATTGCACGAGCATGTTGTTCACGCCCAGCAGCACACCGAGCGCCAGCACGAGCAAAACCGCGCGGGCGAGCGGCTCGCCGGCATGGAGCGCCGGCATCGGTTCGAAAAACGATGCGATCACGCCGAATATCGCCGCCCCGCCGAAAATCACGGCGGTACGCATTTCGGGCTTCATATCCGCGGCAGCACCCGGCTTGTCTTCACGACGAGCACATTGCTCATCGCGAAACCCATGCCGCCCGCGAGGCCCGCCCACTCGGCGGCGCTGCCCGGCAGTGGCACGCCGAGCCTGGGCGACCAGAGCATGAGCACCGCGCCCGCCAGCGACAGCCCGGCCAGCGCAGCGCCGGACCAGGTCAGCCGCTCGTGCAGGATGAAGTGCGCGAAGATCGCCGTCCACGCGGGCGTCAGATAGAACAGCAACAGCACGCGCATCACTTCGCCGTGAATCGCGCCCCATACGAATCCGATGTTGGTGACGCCCGCCGCCAACCCGAGCAGCGGCAACACCCAGTGCCAGCGCACCGTCGAAATCGAGCGGCGGCGCAGCAGCAGCACGAACAGGCAGGCCGCCGCGCTCGTCGCCGCGCCGGCAGCCGTGCCGGTCAGACCGAAGCTCGCCAGCGTGCGCAGCGGAAACCAGATCACGCCCCACACCGAGGCGCCGATCATGATCGCGAGCGTCGGCCAGCCCGATTTCAGATTGCGCGCGGTCAACCAGGCGGCGCTCATCGCGCGAACCTCGCGGACATTGCGCGCATCGCGTTGATCGCGGCCATCCAGCGTTTTTCAGACTGCATTCCAATCCTTGTTCAGTTTCAGCTTGATGGCCGCTCGGGCCGCCGACCGGGTTCGCGCCCGATTCGTGAGCGATCTTTAGCCAGGCCGTGCGCGACCCAAGCCCGACCGAAGCCCGCCTCAAGCCCGATCCACGCCCCGGCCCGCGCGCCACCGCGACCCAATCAGCAAACGGCGGCCACGCTATAATTCACGTTTTGCCAGCGACGGCAGTCGCACCGCCCGGCACGGCCCCACCCGGCCATGCGGGTCAACCGGTGCGTCAACCGGTGTGTCAACCGCGTGCCAACCAGCGCGTCAATCAGCCGGTCCGTGCGACGCACACCCTGCGCCGCGATCCCGCCGCGTGCCCGCGCCCGTCGCTCCATCCGTTTTTCGCTTACGCCCGCCAGCCCTGTGAATCCGCTACTCGACACCCTCCAGTCCTATCCCTTCGAAAAGCTGCGCGCGCTCTTCAAGGACGTCGCGCCGAATGCTGGCCTGCGCCACATCAGCTTCGGGATCGGCGAGCCGAAACACCCGACGCCCGCGCTGATCCGCGACGCCATCGTCGCCTCGCTCGACGGTCTGTCGGTGTATCCGGCCACGGGCGGCAGCCCGGCGCTGCGCGAAGCGATCGCGAAATGGGTGAGCGAACGCTACAGCCTGCCCGCCATCGACGCCAGCACGCAAGTGCTGCCGGTCTCGGGCTCGCGCGAGGCGCTGTTCGCACTCGCTCAGGCGGTCGTGGACCCCACGGCGGGCGCCAAAGACCCCGCAAAACGGGCGATCGTCCTCTGCCCGAACCCGTTCTACCAGATCTACGAAGGCGCGGCGCTGCTCGCGGGCGGCGAGCCGTACTTTGTCAACAGCGATCCGACCCGCAACTTCGCCTGCGACTATTCGCAGGTGCCGGAAGCCATCTGGGCGCGCACGCAGCTGCTCTACGTCTGCTCGCCGGGCAACCCCACGGGCGCCGTCCTCACGCTCGACGACTGGCGCGAACTGTTCGCGCTGTCCGATCGCTACGGCTTCGTGATCGCGTCCGACGAATGCTATTCGGAGATCTATTTCGACGAATCGACGCCGCCGCTCGGCGGTCTCGAAGCCGCGCACCAGCTCGGCCGCGGTTTCGAGCGCCTGATCATGCTGTCCAGCCTCTCGAAGCGCTCGAACGCGCCGGGCATGCGCTCGGGCTTCGTGGCCGGCGACCCGGCGATCCTCAAGCAGTTCCTGCTGTACCGCACCTATCACGGCTCGGCGATGTCGCCGGTCTGGCAGTCCGCCAGCATCGCCGCGTGGGGCGACGAGGCGCACGTGCGCGAGAACCGTGCGAAGTACGTGCAGAAGTTCTCGACCGTCACGCCCATGCTCGCCGACGTGCTCGACGTGAAGCTGCCGGACGCCGCGTTCTACCTTTGGGCCAACGTCGCGCGCACCGGCCTCTCGGACACCGCGTTCGCCCAGCGCCTCTACGCCGACTATAATGTGACGGTCCTGCCCGGCTCGTTTCTCGCGCGCGAAGCGCACGGCGCGAACCCGGGTGAAGGCTTTGTCCGTCTGGCGCTCGTCGCCGACGTCGACGAATGCACCGAGGGCGCGCAGCGCATCGTCGACTTCTGCCGCTCGCTCGAGGCATAACACCGTCAGCCGTAACGCCACCGCCGAACGCGCGCCCCGCCGCGCGCGTATCGCCACCGAATTCCCGCCGTCCAACGGCTTTTGAACTCACACGAAATCATCACCATGTCGCAACAACTTCAGCAGATCATCGACACCGCCTGGGAAAACCGCGCCGACTTTTCGCCCAAGTCCGCGCCGAACGACGTGCGTGAAGCCGTCGCCCACGTCATCGCCGAACTGGACAAGGGCACGCTGCGCTGCGCCGAGAAGAAGGACGGCGACTGGGTCGTCAACCAGTGGGTGAAGAAGGCCGTGCTGCTGTCGTTCCGCCTGGAAGACAACGCGCCGATGGCCGCCGGCGGCTTCACGCAGTTCTTCGACAAGGTGCCCTCGAAGTTCGCCAACTACACGGCTGAAGACTTCGCCGCAGGCGGCTTCCGCGTCGTGCCGCCGGCCATCGCGCGCCGCGGCTCGTTCATCGGCAAGAACGTCGTGCTGATGCCGTCGTACACCAACATCGGCGCGTATGTCGACGAAGGCACGATGGTCGACACGTGGGCAACCGTCGGTTCGTGCGCGCAGATCGGCAAGAACGTCCACCTTTCGGGCGGCGTGGGCATCGGCGGCGTGCTGGAGCCGCTGCAGGCCAACCCGGTCATCATCGAAGACAACTGCTTCATCGGCGCGCGCTCGGAAGTCGTGGAAGGCGTGATCGTCGAAGAAAACTCGGTCATCTCGATGGGCGTGTACCTCGGCCAGTCGACCAAGATCTATGACCGCGAAACCGGCGAAATCTCGTACGGCCGCATCCCGGCAGGCTCGGTCGTCGTGGCCGGCAACCTGCCCTCGAAGGACGGCTCGCACAGCCTGTACTGCGCCGTGATCGTCAAGAAGGTCGACGCGAAGACGCGCGCCAAGGTCGGCCTGAACGAGCTGCTGCGAGGCGACTGATGGCGAAGGCCGCAAAGACCGTGGTCGTCTACGGCATTCCGAACTGCGACACCGTGAAGAAGGCCCGCGTGTGGCTGGAAGAGCACGGGATCGAGTTCGAATTCCACGACTTCAAGAAAGCCGGCGTGTCGAACGCGCTGGTGCAGGACTGGCTCAAGGATGTCTCGCTCGATCAGCTGATCAACAAGCGCGGCACGACGTGGCGCGGCCTGTCCGAGGTTCACAAGGCCGAAGCCGATTCGACCGCGGGCGCGATCGCGCTGATGATCCACAAGCCGTCGATCATCAAGCGCCCGGTCGTGGCCGTGAATGGCCGCGTGAAGACGCTCGGTTTTTCGGCCGAGCAGTACGCGGAGCTGTTTGCCTGAACTGTGTTTGAGGCACTGCGCGAGCGGAGCGCCCGGCCGTCGGAAGTCTTCGATGGCCTCGCGAATCCGCTAGCGCATCATCGTCACAAGCTGTTGCCGGCCCCTGCATTGCAGCGGCGCCGGCATTTTTATTGAAAGTGGTCCCTTCATGTCCGCCACCCTCGCCCTTACCGAAGCCCTGATCGCGCGCGCGTCCGTGACGCCCGACGACCAGCACTGCCAGCGCATCATGACCGAACGCCTCAGCGCGCTCGGCTTCGCGTGCGAAACGATCGAATCCAACGGCGTGACCAACCTGTGGGCCGTCAAGCGCGGCACGGACGCCGACGCGCCGCTGCTCGCCTTCGCGGGTCACACCGACGTGGTGCCGACCGGTCCCATCGAGCAATGGAGCTCGCCGCCGTTCCAGCCCTCGCACCGCGACGGCGTGCTCTACGGCCGCGGCGCCGCCGACATGAAGACCTCGCTCGCCGCCTTCGTGGTCGCCAGCGAAGAATTCGTGGCGGCGCACCCGCAGCATCGCGGCGCGATCGCCTTCCTGATCACGAGCGACGAGGAAGGCCCCGCCACCGACGGCACCGTCAAGGTGGTCGAGGCGCTCCAGGCGCGCGGCGTGAAGATGGACTACTGCATCGTCGGCGAACCGACGTCGACGAATACGCTCGGCGACTGCGTGAAGAACGGCCGCCGCGGCTCGATGTCGGGCAAGCTCGTCGTCAAGGGCGTGCAGGGCCACATTGCCTATCCGCATCTCGCGAAGAATCCGGTGCATCTGCTGGCGCCGGCGCTCGCCGAACTCGTCGCCGAAAAATGGGACGACGGCAACGAATACTTCCCGCCCACCACGTGGCAAGTCTCGAACCTGCACAGCGGCACGGGCGCGAGCAACGTGATTCCGGGCCACGCCGACGTGCAGTTCAACTTCCGCTTCTCGACCGCGAGCACGGTGGAAGGTCTGCAACAGCGCGTGCATGCGATTCTCGACAAGCACGGTCTCGAATACGATCTGCACTGGAGCATCAGCGGCCTGCCCTTCCTCACGCCGCGCGGCGCGCTCTCGAACGCGCTCGAAAAGGCGATTCACGCCGAAACCGGCGTGACCACCGAGCTGTCGACCACCGGCGGGACTTCGGACGGCCGCTTCATCGCGCGCATGTGCCCGCAGGTCGTGGAGTTCGGGCCGCCCAACGGCAGCATCCACAAGATCGATGAGCACATCGAAGTCAAATTCATCGACCCGCTCAAGAACGTGTACCGCCGCGTGCTCGAACAGCTGATCGCCTGACGCGATCGGCCTGCACGCACTGGAGCCCCTGATATGACCCATCCGCTTTCCACTACGTTTTCGACCGTGCGCGATCTGCTGCGCTACGGCGTCACGCGTTTTTCCTCGGCGCAACTCTCGTTCGGCCACGGCTCGTCCAACGCCTATGACGAAGCCGCCTATCTGGTCCTGCACACGCTGCATCTGCCGCTCGACCTGCTCGATCCGTTCCTCGACGCGCGCCTCGCGCCCGAGGAAATCGAGAAGGTGCTCGGCGTGATCGAGCGCCGCGCCAACGACCGCGTGCCGGCCGCCTACATCACGCAGGAAGCGTGGATGCACGGCCTGCGCTTTTACGTGGACGAACGCGTGATCGTGCCGCGCTCGTTCATCGGCGAGCTGCTCGCGGACGGCCTGCAGCCGTACGTGGAAGATCCCGAGCAAGTGGGCGCCGTGCTCGAACTGTGCACCGGCTCGGCCAGCCTCGCGATTCTCGCGGCGCACGCGTTCCCGAACGCCGACATCGACGCCGTCGACCTTTCCGCGCCCGCGCTCGAAGTCGCGAAGCGCAACGTTCACGAACACGATCTCGACGACCAGATCTCGCTGTTCGAAGGCGATCTGTACGCGCCGCTGCCGGAGCGCCGTTACGACGTGATCATCACGAATCCGCCGTATGTGAACGCCGATTCGATGGCCGCGCTGCCGCCCGAATACCGTCACGAGCCGGAAATGGCGCTCGCGGGCGGCACGGATGGCATGGACATCGTGCGCCGCATCATCAAGGACGCGCGCAACTGGCTGACCGACGACGGCGTGCTCGTGGTCGAGATCGGCAACGAGCGCGAGAACGTGGAAGCGGCATTCGGCGGCCTCGATCTCGTCTGGCTGTCGACGAGCGCCGGCGACGACCAGGTGTTCCTGATCCAGGCCCGCGATCTGCCGGTCTGAATTGACGTTTGAATGTGCGCCCGTGGCAGCGGGCGCACGTCAGTCAGCCACCTCTCGCATTGCTGGAACACCGGCGGCCTGGTCTTCCGCCGCCGGTCTGATGGCGCACGTTGCGCCGCCCTGGGTAAGATGACCGTTTCCCGGCTCACGCGGCTTGGACCTTGCCTGACGCGTCGGCAACGTCTCGCGCCTTTATGCACTTCGACTGGTCAACGCTCGGCACCCTGCTCGCGGTCGTCCACGTATTCGGACTGATCGCGGCCTGCCACGCCATTCTCAATACGCGCACCTCGCAAGGTGCGATCGCCTGGGCCGTCTCGCTCGCGACGATGCCCTACCTCACGCTGATCCCGTATCTGTTCCTCGGCCGCAGCAAGTTCGAAGGCTACGCAGACGCGCGGCGCATCCGCGACGAAACCTTGCGCACACGCGCACACGCCCCCGAACGCGACCGCCCGGCAACCACCAGCATCGGCCCGACGGATCTGCTCAGCGAACGCGTGATCCGCACCTTTGCGCAACTGGGCGGCATGCCGCTCGTGCCGGGCAACGCGGTGCGCACGCTGGTGAACGGCGAGGCCACCTTCGCGGCCATCTTCGACGCAATCGAACAGGCGCGGCAGTACGTGATCGTGCAGTTCTTCATCGTGCACGCGGACGCGCTCGGCGAGATGCTCAAGGACGTGCTGCTCGCCGCCGCGCAGCGCGGCGTGCGCGTGTACTTCCTCTACGACAGCATCGGCAGCTTCGACCTGCCCGCCAGCTACGTGCGCGATCTGCGCGCGGGCGGCATCGAGGTGCATCCGTTTTCGGCGAAGCGCCGCTTCGTCAACCGCTTCCAGCTCAACTTCCGCAATCACCGCAAGATCGTGGTGGTCGACGGCGAGCGCGCCTACGTGGGCGGCCACAACGTGGGCGTCGAGTATCTCGGCGCGAACGCGCGGCTTTCGCCGTGGCGCGACACGCATATCGAAGTGCGCGGCCCGGTGGTGGCCAGCATCCAGTTCGCGTTTACCGAGGACTGGTACTGGGTCACCCAGGAATTGCCGGGCTCCGAGCCGCCCGCCGTCACGCCGCGCGACGGCGACGACATGCAGTGCCTCGTCATGCCCACCGGCCCCGCCGACCGCCAGGAAACCTGCTCGCTCTTTTTCGTGGAGGCGATCAACGCCGCCAGCAAGCGCATCTGGATCACCACGCCCTATCTCGTGCCCGACTCGGCCGTGCTGTCCGCACTACGCCTCGCGGCGCTGCGCGGCGTGGACGTGCGCATCATGATCCCGAGCCGCCGCGACCATTACGTGGTGTTCGAAGCCTCGACGCTCTACGCCTACGACGCCGTGCGCGCGGGTATCCGCATCTTCCGCTACAAGCCGGGCTTCCTGCACCAGAAGGTCGTGCTGATCGACGACGTCGCCGCCGCGATCGGCAGCGCGAACCTGGACAACCGCTCGTTCCGCCTGAACTTCGAGATCATGGTGCTGACCGTGCACCGCGGCTTCGCCGCCGAAGTGGAAGCGATGCTGGAGCGCGACTTCGCGCACACCTTCGAGATCGACCGCGGCGAATACCGCAACGCGCCCGCGTGGCGCAAGATCACCATGCACCTCGCGCGGCTGTTTGCGCCGATTCTCTAGCGCCCGGCGTTACAGCAGCTTTTCGATGTCGGCGGCGATGGCGTCGGGCTTCGTGACCGGCGCGTAGCGCTTGACCACGTTGCCGTTGCGGTCGACGAGAAACTTCGTGAAATTCCACTTCACGCGCTCGAGGCCCAGCACGCCCGGCGCTTCCTCGGTCAGCCATTGGTAGAGCGGGTGCGCGTGGGCGCCGTTCACGTCGATCTTCGCGAACATCGGGAACGTGACGCCGAAATTCTTCTCGCAAAACGCGCCGATCTGCGATGCGTCGCCCGGCTCCTGCTTGCCGAACTGGTTGCACGGGAAGCCGAGCACCGCGAGGCCGCGCGCGGCGTACTGATCGTGGAGCTTTTGCAGACCCGCGTATTGCGGCGTGAAACCGCATTCGCTCGCGGTGTTCACGATCAACAGGACCTTGCCCGCATACTGTTCGAGGCTCACTGGCGCGCCGCCGCCCAGCGGCTCGGCCGAAAACGCATACACCGTCGTCATCTGGCTCTCCAAAGGAAAGCGCCAGTCTAATGGAGAAAGGGGCCGCCCCGCACCCTGGCCGAATGGCTAGCCGTTCGGCTAGTCATTGGAGGCCCTCCACCCAGTTAAAATAGCGCTTTACGTTTTGTTCGCGGCCCCGTCCGCGCCAGCGCTCCCGTGATCCGCTTCAACCAATTCAGCCTTGCTCGCGGCACCAAGCCGCTTTTCGACCAGACCTCGTTCACCCTGAATCCGGGTGAAAAGGCCGGTCTCGTCGGCGCGAACGGCGCGGGCAAATCCACGCTGTTCTCCGTGCTGCGCGGCGAACTGCACGCGGACGCCGGCGACTTCTCGCTGCCGCCTTCGTGGCAGATCGCGCACGTGGCGCAGGAAACGCCCGCGGTCGACAGGAGCGCGCTCGAATACACGCTCGACGGCGACGCCGACCTGCGCGAAATCGAAGCGCGTATTGCGGCGGCCTCGGCGGCCCACGACGGCGCGGCCGAAGCCGAAGCCCACGCCGCGTTCGCCGACGCCGACGGCTACACCGCGCCCGCGCGCGCCGAAGCGCTGCTGCTCGGCCTCGGCTTCACGCTCGACCAGACGCGCCAGCCCGTGGCGAGCTTCTCGGGCGGCTGGCGCATGCGCCTGAATCTCGCGCAGGCGCTGATGTGCCGCTCCGACCTGCTGCTGCTCGACGAACCCACGAACCACCTGGACCTCGACGCCATCGTCTGGCTCGAAGACTGGCTGCATCGCTATCCGGGCACGCTTGTCGTCATTTCGCACGACCGCGAATTCCTCGACGCAATCTGCAACGTCACGCTGCATCTGGAAAATCAGCAGGTCAAACGCTACGGCGGCAACTATTCGCAGTTCGAGCTGCTGCGCGCGCAGCAGCTCGCGCTGCAGCAAAGCGCCTACGAAAAGCAGCAGAAAACCGTCGCGCATCTGCAGAGCTTCATTGACCGCTTCAAGGCCAAGGCCACCAAGGCGCGCCAGGCGCAGAGCCGTGTGAAGGCGCTCGAAAAGATGGAGCTGATCGCGCCCGCGCATGCCGCCTCGCCGTTCACTTTCGAGTTCCGCACGCCCGATTCCGCGCCCAATCCCATGCTCGTGATGGAAGACGTGCGCTGCGGCTATCGCGCCGAAGACGGCACCGAAACGCCCATCGTCGAGCGTGTGGCGCTGTCCATTCAGAACGGCCAGCGCATCGGGCTGCTGGGCGCGAACGGCCAGGGTAAATCGACGCTGATCAAGACGCTCGCGGGCACGCTCGGGCCGCTTTCGGGCGAGACGCGCACGGGCAAAGGCCTGCAGATCGGCTATTTCGCGCAGCATCAGCTCGAAACGCTGCGCCCCGACGACTCGCCGCTCCAGCATCTCGCGCGCCTCGCGCCCGACACGCGCGAGCAGGAATTGCGCGATTTCCTCGGCGGCTTCAATTTCCCCGGCGAAATGGCCACGGCGCCCATCGCGCCCTTTTCGGGCGGCGAAAAGGCACGCCTCGCGCTCGCACTCATCATCTGGCAAAAGCCCAATCTGCTGCTGCTCGACGAACCGACCAACCACCTCGACCTCGAAACGCGTCACGCCCTGACCATGGCGCTCGCCCAGTTCGAAGGCACGCTCATTCTGGTGTCGCACGACCGCCATCTGCTGCGCGCAACCACCGACCAGTTCATGCTGGTCGCCAAACACCGGCTGCAACCGTTCGACGGCGATCTCGACGACTACCGCGACTGGCTGCTCCAGCACGCGGCCGAGCAACGCGCGGCGCTCAAGGCGGCGGCAGCCGGCGGCACGGGGAATGCGGCCAGCGAACTGGATGGCGCCGATGCGGGCGTCAACCGCAAGGAACAGCGTCGTCAGGAAGCGGAAACGCGCCAACGTCTTGCGCATCTGAAGAAGCCGCTGCAGGCGAAGATCGGCAAGATCGAAAAGGAAATGGACGCGCTCAATGCCGAGAAAGGCACGCTGGACGGCTTCGTCGCCGACCCGGCCAGCTACGAGCCCGAGCAGAAGACGCGTCTGACCGACGCGATCCGCCGTCAGGCCGACGTCCAGTCGCGCCTCGAGACGCTCGAAGCCGAATGGCTCGAAGCGCACGAAGAACTCGAGCAGATCGGCTGATGCCCGCACCGCACGTGCGGCACAATCGATCCTGATCCGCCTGTTGACCTTAACGACGTCACCGCTCTCACCGCCAGGAGTCACCCGAGTGTCGACACCCGCCTTGCAAGGCCTCCGCGTTCTCGATCTGACCCGTCTTTTGCCCGGGCCGGTGGCCACGCTGCGCCTCGCGGAAATGGGCGCCGACGTGCTCAAGATCGAGCCGCCGGGCGCCGGCGACGCCTCGCGCGCCATGATGCGCAACAGCGCCGACGAAATCGCGGGCCGTCCGGGCGCGTTCTATCAGATCGTGAACCGCGGCAAGCGCGAAACGCGGCTCGACCTCAAGTCCGAGGGCGGCCGCGCGGTGCTGCTCGCGCTCGCCCGCGACGCCGACGTGCTGGTCGAGAGCTTCCGGCCCGGCGTCATGGACCGGCTCGGGCTCGGCTACGAGACCCTGCGCGCGATCAACCCCAAGCTCGTCTACTGCGCGATCACGGGTTACGGCACGACCAGTCCGTTCGCCGAGCGCGCCGGCCACGACATCAATTACGTCGCGTATTCCGGCGTGCTCCACCAGATCGCCGCGCGGGACGGCGCGCCCGTGCTGCCCAATTTCCAGATCGCCGATCTGCTGGGCGGCGCGCTCGCGGCGGTCACGCAGATTCTCGCCGCGCTCTGGCAAGTTGCGCGTGGCGGCGAAGGCCGTTTCGTCGATATCTCGATGGCGCACGTCTCGCACACGCACAACGTGGTCGCCCAGGTCGCGCTCGCCAACGACGACGCGGCCGCGCTCGAGGCGGGCGGCGGCCTGCTCAACGGCGGCGTGCCCTGCTACAACCTCTATCGCACCCAGGACGATCGCTGGCTGGCCGTCGGTGCGCTGGAGCTGAAGTTCTGGCAGGCGCTCTGCACGGCCATTGGCCGCGAGGATTGGGCGCAGCGGCACTGGAGCCTCGGTCAGGCGATCGGTGGCACGGACGCGGCAGCGCTCACGCACGAGTTCGCCGCGATGATTGCGGCCGAGCCGCTGCAAACGTGGATCGACCGGCTCGAAGTGATCGACTGCTGCGTGTCGCCGGTGCTCACGCCCGGCGAGGCAGCCAATCATCCGCTCTTCAATCCGGAAGCGCTCCAGGCGGTGCTCGACGAAATCGCCGCGCAGCGTGAAGCGGAAGCGCGCCGTGCCGCGGGCTTGCCGCCGGCCGCGGCGCCGTTTGCCCAGGCGGGCGCCGCCGCTGCGGCCTACGGCATGGCGGGTACGCAAAGCGCACCCGTAGCGCCTCCGCCGCCCAATCCGCAAACCGCTTTCGCGACCAATACGCCCGGCATGCAGGGCTATGCGCAAAATGCTCCGCAAGGCGGCGGCACCCACGCACCGGGCCAGCCGCCGGGCAAGAAACCGTTCAGCTACGGCCCGTGAGCGAACGCGGCCAGGGCGCGGCGGAGGGGCTGCCAAGGAGCAACCAGGAGCAGGCGCAATGTAAGTTAAGGAAAGGCAAGCTGTATGAAAAATGGGCGCTCGATGCGCCCATTTTTCTGGCAAGTGCCTGTGTCGTGACCATGACCTCGCCGCCACCCTCGGGCGCCACCCGAGACCTCGCCGCGCGCCTAGCGCCGCGGCAGCGTTTGACGCGGCATGCGCTCGTCGTCGTACATGACGTGTTTGCGGCCTTCCACGTGATGGGCGATGGTGCTGCGCACCTGCGCGGCCGTCACATTGCCGGCCACCACCTGGCGTGAAATGCGGCCGTCGCCGTCGATCCACTCGACGATGCGGCAAGTGCCGCCGAAAGGCTGCACAAGCGGCTCGGAGACGCGGCAGCCGCGCACGACGATCGAGTTTCCGACGAAGGACGATTCTGTCTGTTTCAAGTCGCTATCCTTTCCGCTGGATGCGGGGTTGCATATGCGGGCAAGGATAGGGAAATCGCAAAATTTTCTGGTTACAGTGCGAACCAGGGTTGTTACCAATGATTACGCGACAGACCATGCCTGTCGCATCGACATCACTCCAGTTCGCGCACCCGGTCGATCGCTTCCTCAATCCGCTCGACCGCGATCACCTTGAGTCCCTCGATCGGCTGCTTCGGCGCATTGGCGCGCGGAATCAGCGCGCAGGTGAAACCGAGCTTCGCCGCTTCCTTCAGACGATCCTGCCCGCGTGGCGAGGGACGGATCTCGCCCGCCAGGCCCACTTCGCCGAAAACGATCAGCCCCTTGGGCAACGCCTTGTTACGCATCGACGAATGAATCGAAAGCAGCACGGCGAGGTCGGCGGCCGGCTCGGTGATCTTCACGCCGCCCACCGCGTTCAGGAACACGTCCTGGTCGAAACAGCCGATCCCCGCGTGACGATGCAGCACCGCCAGCAGCAGCGCGAGCCGGTTTTGCTCGAGCCCGACCGCGAGTCGGCGCGGATTCGGCACCTGCGCCGTGTCGACCAGCGCCTGCACTTCCACGAGCAGCGGCCGCGAGCCTTCCTGCGTCACCATCACGCACGAACCCGGCACGCTCTGCTCGTGTTGCGACAGAAACAGTGCGGAAGGATTGGCAACGCCGCGCAGGCCGCGCTCGGTCATCGCGAACACGCCCAGTTCGTTGACCGCGCCGAACCGGTTCTTGAACGCGCGCACCAGACGGAACGACGAGTGCGTGTCGCCCTCGAAATACAGCACCGTATCGACGATATGTTCCAGCACGCGCGGGCCCGCGAGGTTGCCCTCCTTCGTCACGTGGCCGACCATGATGATCGACGTGCCCGACTGCTTGGCGATGCGCGTGAGCTGCGCCGCGCACTCGCGCACCTGCGCGACCGAGCCGGGCGCGGACGTCAGCGCTTCGGAATAGATCGTCTGGATGGAGTCGATGACGGCAACGTCGGGCTTCTCTGCCTCGATGGTCGCCTGGATCTTTTCGAGCTGGATTTCGGCGAGCAGTTGCAGCTCGCTCATCTTCGAGCCCTTTTCGAGCAGACCGAGACGTTGCGCGCGCAATGCAATCTGCGCCGCCGATTCCTCGCCGCTCACATAGAGCGCGCGGCGGTCGGCCGCGATTTCGGCGAGCGATTGCAGCAGCAGCGTCGATTTGCCGATGCCCGGATCGCCGCCGATCAGCACCACGCCGCCCGCGACCAGACCGCCGCCCAGCACGCGGTCGAATTCGCCCACGCCGGACGTGAAGCGCGGCACGTCGGACGCCTCGATATCGGCGAGACGGCGCACCGGCGCGCTCTTCGCGAGCGCCTGATAACGGTGATTGCCCGCGGGCTCCGCGACGCTTTCCACCAGCGTGTTCCACGCGCTGCACGCGGGGCACTGTCCTTGCCATTTCGGCGCCTGTCCGCCGCATTCGGTGCAGATATAGAGCGTCTTAACCTTCGCCATGCTTTTCGCCATACCGCCTTTGTTTCTGGTGTCGTTGTCCTGGCCCGCTTCCCCACGCGCCGCGCTTATGCCGCGCTTACTCCGCGCGCACCGGCACGCGCGGCGCGACCGCGCACATCAGCTCGTAACCGATCGTGCCGCACGCGGCGGCCACCTCGTCGATCGGCAGATTCGCGCCCCACAGCTCGACGCGCGTGCCCATGCCCGCGCCCGGCACCGGCGTGAGATCGACGGTCAGCATGTCCATGGAGACGCGGCCGACGACCCGCGTGCGCACGCCGTCGACGATCACCGGCGTGCCCTCGGGCGCGACGCGCGGATAGCCGTCCGCGTAACCGCACGCCACCACGCCGATGCGCATGGGCTTGCGCGCCGTGAAGGTCGAGCCGTAGCCGACGGTCTGGCCTTCGGCAACGTTCTGGGTGGCGATCAATTCGGATGCGAGCGTCATCGCCGGTTGCAGGCCGGTGCCGTCGAGCGCCGACGCCTCGCCCGAAGGCGACGCGCCGTAGAGCACGATGCCCGGCCGCACCCAGTCGAAATGCGACTCCGGATGCCAGAGCGTGGCCGCCGAATTCGCGAGACTGCGCGCGCCCGCGATCCCCTGCGCGCCACGCTCGAACGCCGCCATCGCCTCGCCGATGCCGCGCGGCGTGTCGGCGTCCGCGAAATGCGTCATCAGCGTGATCTGACCGATGCCGGCCGCCGCCCGCGCGCGCTCCCATGCGGCGCGGTATTTCTCGGGCGTGTAGCCGAGCCGGTTCATACCGCTATTCATCTTGAGCTGCACGTTCACGGGCTTCGAGAGACGCGCCATTTCGAGCATGCGCATCTGCTCGTCGCAGTGGACGACGGTCGAGAGGCTGTAACGGTCGATCACGTCGATGTCGGTCGGCCGGAAAAAGCCTTCGAGCAGCAGGATCGGCCCCGCCCAGCCGAGTTCGCGCAGCTTCACGGCCTCTTCGAGGTCGAGCAGGCCGAAACCGTCGGTGGCGCGCAGTCCGGGGAACGCCCGCGCCAGCCCGTGCCCGTAGGCATTGGCCTTGACCACGGCCCAGATTTTCGACTTCGGCGCGTATTTCCGGACGACGGAGAGATTATTGGCGAGTGCGGCGGTGTGAATCGTGGCTGAGAGGGGGCGAGGCATGGGAGATTTTCGTAAAGACGCTTTCGAATCAGGAGCTTACAGGGTGTTTTCAGCGCCCGGCAGGCCCGCCTGCTGGGCGGTCAAGGAATGTGCTAGTCCGAATGCAGCTATTTTCGTGATATAAAGCCCTGCGCACAACCCATTTCGAACGTAATAAGCCCGGATGCCTCCCACCCGTCCGGGGCGGACGGACCGCAGCGAGGACAGCATCGCATCAGATGAAAAAAGGCTTTTACACCATCATGGCCGCGCAGTTTTTTTCGTCGTTGGCCGACAATGCGCTCCTGATCGCTGCGATTGCACTGCTGAAAGACCTTCACGCCCCGAACTGGATGACGCCGCTGCTCAAGCTGTTCTTCGTCCTTTCCTACGTCGTTCTTGCCGCATTCGTCGGCGCCTTTGCTGATTCCCGCCCTAAGGGCAAAGTGATGTTTATCACGAACTCGATCAAGGTCGTGGGCTGCGCCATGATGCTGGCCGGCACGCATCCCTTGCTCGCGTACGGCGTGGTCGGTTTCGGCGCGGCGGCGTATTCGCCGGCCAAATACGGCATTCTGACCGAGCTGCTGCCGCCCGAACGGCTCGTCGCCGCCAATGGCTGGATCGAGGGCACCACGGTCGGCTCCATCATTCTCGGCACCGTGCTCGGCGGCGCGCTGATCAGCCCGCACATCGCCGCCCACGTGATCCGCCACACGCCCGCCTCGATCAACACGCCGGCCGAAGCCGCGATGCTCGTGATCATGGCCATCTACGTGATCGCCGCCCTCTTCAATCTGCGCATTCCCGACACCGGCGCGCGCTATCCGCGCCAGCAGCACGGTCCGATCCGCCTCATCACCGATTTCGCCGACTGCTTCAACACGCTCTGGCACGACAAGCTCGGCCAGATTTCGCTCGCGGTCACGACGCTGTTCTGGGGCGCGGGCGCCACACTGCAATTCATCGTGCTGAAATGGGCCGAAGTCTCGCTCGGCATGTCGCTCTCGGAAGGCGCGGTGCTGCAGGCCGTGGTAGCCGTGGGCGTGGCCGCCGGCGCGATGATCGCGGCCGCGCGCATCCCGCTCAAGAAGTCGCTTTCGGTACTGCCGGTCGGCATTCTGATGGGCATCGCCGTCATGCTGATGGCGTTCTACACGCGCAACCTCTTTCCGCCGCATTGGGGCCTGCATATCGGCCATCTGCGCATTCCGGGCTATCTGCTGTTCGCCTATATGTTCCTGATGGTCGTGGGCGCGCTGTCGGGCTTCTTCGTTGTGCCGATGAACGCGCTGCTCCAGCATCGCGGCCACGTGCTGCTGTCCGCCGGCCACTCGATCGCCGTGCAGAATTTCAACGAGAATCTCTCGGTGCTCGTGATGCTGTGCCTCTACGCCGTGCTCGTCTGGCTCGACGTGCCGGTGACCATCGTGATCGTGCTGTTCGGCACCTTCGTCTGTCTGATGATGTGGCTCGTGATGCGGCGCCACCAGGCCAATCAGCGCGCGTTCGACTCGGTCGCGCTGATCGGCGAAAATCACGGACACTGACCGGCTGCGCCAACGCGCCGCCGTCGCCCCCTTCATCGAATTTTTCAGCGTCCGCGCGGCGGTCTTCGAGCTTTCGGAGCGATGCGCGCGCGGCGCCTTCGCGACGCTGCCATGACCTCACCGATTTCCCACGTCCTCACGATCGCCGGCTCCGATTCGGGCGGCGGCGCGGGCATCCAGGCCGACCTCAAGGCGTTCTCGGCGCTCGGCGCGTACGGCGCGAGCGTGATCACCGCGCTGACCGCGCAGAACACGCGCGGCGTGACGGCGATCCACGCACCCGACGCCGCCTTCGTGACAGCGCAACTCGACGCCGTGTTCGACGACATCCGCATCGACGCCGTGAAGATCGGCATGCTCGCCAACGCGTCGATCGTGCGCGCCGTGGCCGACGCGCTGCGCCGTCACAAGCCGCCGCGGGTCGTGCTCGACACGGTCATGATCTCGAAGAGCAATCACGCGCTGCTCGCACCCGAGGCCGTCGCGGCGCTGCGCGAGGAGTTGCTGCCGCTCGCGGGTATCGTCACGCCGAATCTGCCTGAGGCGGCGGCGCTGCTCGGCATCGAAGCCGCTACCGACGAAGCCGCGATGGTCGAACAAGGCGAGCGTCTGCGTGCGCTCGGCGCGCAGGCCGTGCTGATGAAAGGCGGCCACCTCGGCGGCGACGACAGCCCCGACTGGCTGATCGAAGCCGGCGGCACGCTGCGTCTGGGCGGCCCGCGCGTGCCGGTGACGAACACGCACGGCACGGGCTGCACGCTGTCTTCCGCGATTGCCGCGCTGTGGCCGCAGAACGCGACGCTCGCGGACGCCGTCGCGCAGGCGAAGACTTATCTCACCGGCGCGCTGGAAGCGAGCGACCGGCTCCATGTCGGGCACGGCGTGGGCCCGGTGCATCACTTCTGGCGTTGGTGGTAAGCGCGGGTTATTGCCGCGCGAAGGCGCTCGCCCGCTCGGGCCAGTCGTCGGGGACGATGAAACCGCGCGAGTGCTCGATATAGCCGCCGACGCCATCGGCGACGAACGCAGCGACCATCACCGGATCGTGCTTGCGCAGCAGATTCGCGAACAGCGTCGCGGAATCGGTCGGGCGCGCGACGGCGAGACGGTTTAAAAATCCGTCAGCCTGCGTGGCGCGCTTGATAGACATTTCGTCCGCCGATCCGGCTGCCAGCCTTTCGTGGACGCCTGACCCACCACCACTTGCTGCCGCATCGCCGGATTGGCCGTTAGTTGCAATCTCTGGACGATCGCGTTCCGCGAGCTCACGCGCGTCAAGGTGGCGCGGCGCAAGCCACGCGAGACGCGGCAGAACACTCCAGCCATCCGCGCCGTGACGCGCCGCGAAATCGGCCCAATCGGCGTGCGTGACCCACCAGCCGCGCCCATGCGCCGCCGCCACTTCCGGCGCATTCGTCGCGGCATGATCCGCGTGCGGATCGGCGCGATAGAACAGCCAGCCCTTCACGAACATCTGCGCGAGCCAGGGCCCAACCAGGCGGAGCGCCGCGAATTCCTCGCGCTGCGTCAGCCGCAATTGATGGTCGAGCAAATGCGCGAATTTCCAGTCGAAGCGATCGCGCAAATTCGGCCCGACGAAATCCGCGAGACGGCCCTCGTGAGGCTCATCGGCGCCCGCATGGAGATAGCACTTCACCGCCAGTTCCCAATGCAGCTTTTGGCCATCGGCGGTCTCGACGAGAAAATCGCATTCGCCCAGCGTGCGTCCTGCGTGACGCAGCGGCAGACCGGCGGCGACGAGTCGCGGCGCGGGACCGAGCGTCAGCCACGCGCCAAGCAGCGCTTCCGCATAACGGCCGAGGCGGGTGAGATTCGCCGCTTCGAGCATTGCGTGCAGCGGCGCCGGATCGCGATCGAGTTGAGCGAGCCAACCGGCGACGGCATGGGCCGACTTCGCATCGAAGCAAGGCTGCGCGAGTGGCGCATCCGGTTGCGCGCGCAACAAGTCGGCGCTGAGCAAAAGCCACGCGAGATCGCGCACGGCCGGATCGGCGTAGCGGGCTAGTGGATCGCGCGCGGCGTTCGAGGCAAGGTCGGACGCGACGAGCCCCACCCCGCCGCGCCCTTCGACGTTCATGACTCGCCGCCCGCCGCCTTGCGCCACGTGTCGCGCGCGAGGCACAGATCGGCCCACGCCTTCGATTTGTCGTGCAGGCTGCGCAGCAGATACGCCGGGTGATACGTGACGATCACCGGCACGCCTTCGTACTCGTGCACGCGACCGCGCAGCGACGCGATGCTGCCTTCGGTCTTGAGCAGGCTCTGCGCCGCGAAACGTCCGAGCGCGACGATGATCTTCGGCTTCACGAGCGCGACCTGGCGCTGCAGATACGGCTCGCAGCGCGCGACTTCGTCCGGTTCGGGATTGCGGTTGCCGGGCGGGCGGCACTTGATGACGTTGGCGATATAGACGTTTTCGCCGCGCGCGAGCGTCAGCGCATGGAGCATGTTGTCGAGCAGCTTGCCCGCCTGGCCGACGAACGGCTCGCCCTGGCGGTCTTCGTTTTCGCCGGGCGCTTCGCCGATCAGCATCCAGTCGGCTTCGCGGTCGCCCACGCCAAAGACGGTGTTGGTGCGCTTTTCGCACAGGCGGCAGCGCTCGCACGACTTGACGCGCTCGGCGAGCGCGTCCCAGTCGAGCGTCGCGATGTCGTCGCGCGGCGCGCGCGCGGGCGCGTCGATGTCTTGCGGCAGCACCGGCTCGGCGACCGAATCGAACCACGCGAAATCGTCTTCGGTGAACGGCGGCGGTTCGTCGGCGTCCGGTTGGGCGCGCTTCGCTTCGGACGGCGCCGCTCGACGTGACTCGGGTGACGTCGGCGACGTCGGCTGCGGCGCGGCGGCGGCCGGCTCGCGCGGCGACGTTCGCGTGGGCGCCGGTGCCTCGGCTTGCGGCGGCACGCTGGCGCGCGCCACGACAGCCTCGACCGACGGCGCAACCTCCGTCACATGGCTGGCAACGCCAGTGCCGACGCTAACGGCCTCGACCGCCACGCTTTCCACGGCCGCCGCCGCACCCTTGCGCACCCAGCGCGGCGCGAGTCCCAGCTCCTCGAGCGCGTATTCATCGAGCGCCATCCGCGCCCTCCTCTGCAAAAGTCAGACGCATCACCATCGCGTCCTCGCGCGTGTGGTGACGCGCCGGATAGTAGTTCTTGCGCCGCCCGACGGTCACGAAACCAAACTGCTCGTACAGCCGGATCGCCCGATGATTCGACGGCCGCACTTCGAGCAGCAGGCCTTCGAGCCCCTGCGCGCGCGACATCCGCACGCCTTCGCGCAACAGCGCGAGCCCGGCGCCCGCGCCCTGCGCCGCCGGCGCGACGCACAGATTGAGCAGATGCATCTCGTCGACCACCGGCATCAGCACGCAATAGCCGATCAGCGTGCCGGTCACATGACGCATGCAGATGCCGTAGTAGCCGTTGCGCAGCGAGTCCTCGAAATTGCCACGCGACCACGGAAATTCGTAGGCGTTCTTTTCGATGACCACGACCTCGTCGAGATCGCTTTCGGTCATCTGGGACAGATAGCGGTCGGTCATCAGCACACCGCTCATCGTCCCTCCCCGGACGCGGCCGATTTGGCGGCGAGGCGCTCGGCCGTGGTCTGAGCGACCTTGTTGCGGATGTACTCGGGCGCGGCCTGGTCGGCGGGCACCGTGCGGCCGGCGCGGAACGCACGCAGCGCGGCATGCGCAAGCGGCACGGCGTGCGGCAGCGCCTCGGCGTCGATCACGCGTGCGGCCGCCGCGGCGCTCAGGCGCGTACCGAAGGCCGCCGCCGCGTTACCCGCGAGCGTGAACGGCGTGTCGGGCGCGACGACGGCTTCGGGTGCATCGAGCGAAGCGGCGTGCACGGTCGTCCATTCGCCCGTCGCCGCGTCCCACGCGTAGTCGGCCCAATAGGCTTCGTCCATGCGCGCGTCGAGCGCCGCCAGCACGCGCGTCGCCGACGCGTCGCGCAGCCGCGCGCTTTCCGCGCAGACGAGCAGCGTGCTGACCGGCACGACCGGAATATCGAGGCCGAACGCGAGGCCTTGCGCCACGCCCGTGGCGGTGCGCAAGCCCGTGAAGGAGCCGGGGCCCGCGCCGAACGCGATCGCGTCGCAATCGGCGAGCGTAAGGCCGGCTTCGGCGAGCACTTCGCCGATGGCAGGCAGCAGGCGCGTGCTGGAGACAGCGCCCGTGGCTTCATGTCGCACCCAGACGCGCGAAGAGGTCGGTTTCTGAGCGGCATCCTCAGCGGCATCCTGAGCGGAGCCCGGGGCAGATGCACCGCCCGCGGATGCGGCGGCGCGAAGCAGCGCGACCGAACAGAATTCGGTCGACGTATCGATGGCAAGCAGCACGGTTTCAGTCATGACCGCTATTGTAATGCGGCGCCCTCGCCCAGTCGCCGCCCAGGCATGCGCGCTGCGCGCCGCGCTCACCGTCGGCGAGAGTCCTTCTAGAGTGGAGGAATCGTTCCAGCCCCATGCCAGACGACGCTGCTACCATCGTCGGACTCGATCGAATTCAAGTGGAGGAAACAGCAATGAGCGATATCAACGCCCAGTTCGCGCAGGCGCAGGAAGACGTGCAGAAGCTGTCGGAGCGTCCGGGCAACCTGACGCTGCTGCGTCTGTACGCGCTGTACAAGCAGGCGAGCGAAGGCGACGTGCACGGCGACAAGCCGGGCTTCACCGACATCGTCGGCAAATACAAGTACGACGCGTGGGCCGCGCTGCAAGGCACGGCGCAGGACACGGCGAAGACGCAGTATGTAGAACTGGTCGAGTCGCTCAAGAGCGGCGCGGCGAGCTAAGCCCGGCTTCGCACCGGTCGGCGCGGCACGCCCAGCCGCGCCTCGCCCGAATTTCCCCTCCGCGAACTCGCCGCGATTTCCCGTCGTTCCCACCCTCTTTTGCGCCGATCCGCGTGCAACTATCCGCGCACCGCAAATCATTTGCGCTCGCGCTGGCGCGCTGCAACAAAACGAGATATAATCCACGCTGCGTTGCGCTCCGGTCGCCATTGCGATCAGCCCAACGCCACGTAGCGTTAAGCTCCAATCCAGTTTAGAACCTGTCCCTCCCTGCCGTGGCCCTGCTTTCGGGCCGTCAAGTATCAGGCTGGCGGTTGGCCAATCCGGGCTGAGCCGCACCCAAAACAGCTTCTAACGAAAATCCGCCCCCGTGTGCGGATTGCCCCCGTTTTTCGATTTGTTTGCACAATCCGACGACTTGGGTATGCCGATTGGCGCCGACGTTCTATTTCCTGTGTACCAAGGATTTTCATGACTTCGAGCAATACCCAAAGCCCCCTCGACGCGATCGCCAACGACGCCCTCGGCCTCGAGCAGCCTGTCGCCGCCGCCGCTGAAGGCGCCGCGCCTGCTGCCGATACGCCGGCAGGTCCGACGTTCGAGTCGCTCGGTCTGTCGCCGGAGATTGTCTCCGCGCTGACCGCAGCGGGCTACAAGGCCCCGACGCCGGTTCAGGAACGCGCCATTCCTGCAGCCATCGCGGGCCGCGACCTGCTGGTCTCCAGCCCGACCGGTTCGGGCAAGACCGCAGCGTTCATGCTGCCTGCCATCGAGCGCTTCGCTCAGATCCAGAAAGCACAAGCCGCGCAACCGCGCGAGCCGCGTCCGCAAGGCGCGAACGGCCAGCAAGCCGATCGCCGCCCGCAACGCCGTCCGCAGCCGGTGGCACGCCCCGGCCTGCTCGTCCTCACGCCGACGCGCGAACTCGCCATGCAGGTGACGACGGCCGCTTCGACGTACGGCAAGCACCTGCGCCGCCTGCGCACCGTCAGCATTCTCGGCGGCGTGGCCTACGGCCAGCAGCTGATGCTGCTCGCCAAGAACCCCGAAATTCTCGTGGCAACGCCGGGCCGTCTGCTCGACCACCTCGAGCGCGGCCGTATCGACCTGTCCGAGCTGAAGATGCTCGTGCTCGACGAAGCTGACCGCATGCTGGACATGGGCTTCATCGACGACATCGACACGATCGTGGCCGCCACGCCCGAAACGCGTCAAACGATGCTGTTCTCGGCCACGCTCGACGGCAAGATCGCCTCGATCACCGGCCGCCTCTTGAAGGATCCGGAGCGTATCGAGATCGTCCGCAAGATCGAAGCGAGCTCGAACATCGCCCAGACCGTGCATTACGTCGACGACCGCGATCACAAGGATCGTCTGCTCGACCACCTGCTGCGCGACGAAAAGCTCGACCAGGCTGTCGTGTTCACGGCCACCAAGATGGACGCCGACCAGCTCGCCGGCAAGCTGGCCGACGCCGGCTTCGAAACCGCCGCGCTGCATGGCGACCTGCCGCAAGGCGCACGTAACCGCACGATCCGCGCGCTGCGCGAGCGTCGCGTGCGCGTGCTGGTCGCGACCGACGTCGCCGCACGCGGTATCGACATCCCGGGCATCACGCACGTCTTCAACTACGACCTGCCGAAGTTCGCGGAAGACTACGTTCACCGTATCGGCCGTACGGGCCGCGCGGGCCGTTCGGGCACCGCGGTGAGCCTCGTGCACCACGCCGAGCAAGGCGCGCTCAAGCGCATCGAACGCTTCGTGCGCGGCACGCTGCCGGTCAACGTCGTCGAAGGCTTCGAGCCGCGCAAGGCACCGCCGGCTAACCGTGGCGGCTTCGGCGGTCGCGGCCGTCCGGGCGGCGGCAACGGCGGCGGCCGTCGCTTCGGCGGCAAGCCGGGTGGCGGCTACGGCAACAACCGTGGCGGCTACGGCGGCAATGCCGGCGGCAACGGCGGTGGCAATGGCGAGCGCAGCTTCGGCGATCGTCCGCAAGGCGACCGCAACGGCAACAGCTGGGGCAACAAGTCGGATTCGCGCGGCGGCTACGGCCAGCGTGAAGGCGGCTACGGCGCCTCGCGTCGCGAAGGCGGCGATCGTGGCGGCTACAGCCAGCCGCGCGGCGACGGCTATGGCCGTTCGCGCGAAGGCTTCGGCGGCGGCCGTCGTGACGGCGGCCCGCGTGGCGCGCGTCGCGACAGCTAAACCACGCTGAAAACGGCACCGGGCGGCGATTCACAACCGCCCGGCGTCCGCAGCCCCAAAAAAGACCGGTGCTTCGTCACCGGTCTTTTTTTGTCCGCACGTTGGATTTCACGATATGAAAAAATTTTTTGCTCCGTAAAATCGCGTGCTGCGTGGCACAAACCGGGCCATTGCGAGATGGGAAATTGCATTCCTCATCGCGAAATAAACACAATAAATCATTGATTTAATTCAAATAAAAATCCATAAAAATCCTCATTGCCGCCCTGTTGCGGGGTGATCGATTTGCCTAGACTCTTATATAAGAGTTCGCGAAACAAAACGCCTCCGTCCCCACAACGAGACACAAGCTTCGCGAAGTTCACCGGTTTAGTCGTTCCGATCAGCGGTTCATCTATCAGGTCAACAGAAGGAGCCCACCATGTCGACGCGTCAACAGCAAGCCGAGCAACTCCAGCAGCAATGGGACACGGATCCGCGCTGGAAAGGCATCAAGCGCAACTACACGGCCGACGACGTGGTGCGCCTGCGCGGATCGATCCAGCCCGAGCACACGCTCGCGAAGCAAGGCGCGGAAAAGCTCTGGAAAGGCGTGAACACCGAGCCGTTCATCAACGCGCTGGGCGCGCTCACCGGCAATCAGGCGATGCAACAGGTCAAGGCCGGCCTCAAGGCGATCTATCTGTCGGGCTGGCAGGTCGCGGGCGACGCGAACCTCGCGGGCGAGATGTATCCGGACCAGTCGCTCTACCCGGCCAACTCGGTGCCGCGGGTGGTCAAGCGCATCAACAACACGCTCACGCGCGCCGACCAGATCCAGTGGTCGGAAGGCAAGAATCCGGGCGACGAAGGCTATACCGACTTCTTCCAGCCGATCGTGGCCGACGCCGAAGCAGGCTTCGGCGGCGTGCTGAACGCGTTCGAACTGATGAAGGCGATGATCGAAGCCGGCGCCGCGGGCGTGCACTTCGAAGACCAGCTCGCCTCGGTCAAGAAGTGTGGCCACATGGGCGGCAAAGTGCTCGTGCCGACGCGCGAAAACGTCGCCAAGCTGACGGCCGCGCGTCTGGCCGCCGACGTCTGCGGCGTGCCGACCGTGCTGCTCGCGCGCACCGACGCCGAAGCCGCCGACCTCGTCACCTCGGATATCGACGACAACGACAAGCCGTTCCTCACCGGCGAACGCACGGTGGAAGGCTTCTTCCGCACCCGCAACGGCCTCGAACAGTCGATCTCGCGCGGCCTCGCCTACGCGCCGTACGCCGACATGATCTGGTGCGAGACGGGCAAGCCGGATCTCGCGTTCGCCAAGCAGTTCGCCGAAGCGATCCACAAGGAATTCCCGGGCAAGCTGCTTTCGTACAACTGCTCGCCGTCGTTCAACTGGAAGAAGAATCTCGACGACGCGACGATCGCCAAGTTCCAGCGCGAGCTGGGCGCGATGGGCTACAAGTTCCAGTTCATCACGCTCGCGGGCTTCCACTCGCTGAACTACTCGATGTTCAACCTCGCGCACGGCTATGCGCGTCAGAACATGAGCGC
The DNA here is from genome assembly GCF_900109265.1 of Paraburkholderia tropica. Classification (GTDB taxonomy): domain Bacteria; phylum Pseudomonadota; class Gammaproteobacteria; order Burkholderiales; family Burkholderiaceae; genus Paraburkholderia; species Paraburkholderia tropica. The sequence goes on along the minus strand of NZ_FNZM01000010.1, from coordinate 213,348 downwards.
GTTCGTGGAACTCCAGCAGGCCGAGTTCGCAGCGGCCGAGAAGGGCTTCACCGCCGTGAAGCATCAACGCGAAGTGGGCACGGGCTACTTCGATGCCGTGACGCAGACGGTCGAGCGCAACGCGTCGACCACGGCGTTGCACGGTTCGACGGAAGACGAGCAGTTTTTCGATAAAAAGGTGGCGTAAGACCACCGTTGGCGCGGGTTGGGGAACCCTCGCCCGTTCAGGCGCCGTCCGCACGGCGCGGCGGCCGGCATGTGAACCTTGGCGGGGCATGCCGGCCGCCGCCACCGCCGGACGCGCGCCGGACGCTTTTCACCGATAGACGATCACCGGAATCTTCGTATGACTGAGCACACGTTGGGTTTCGCTGCCGATCAACAGGCTGCCCAGACCGCGACGTCCATGCGAGGCCATGAAAATCACGTCGCAGCCCCGGTTTTCGGCGGCTTCGATAATGCCCAGATAAGGCGAAGGATGCACGCTGGTGCAGCTGTCGCACGCCACGCCCACGCTGTGCGCCGCCTCCTCGACTGCCTGCAGATGCGTGCGCGCCTCTCGCTCACTGCGCGTCTGGAAGTCGCCGGGAAGTTCGATGGCGATGTCGCCGGCGATGTTGCCAGGATACGGCGAGTACGGATACTGCGGCATGCAGGCGTAGGCCGTGACGTGCGCGCCCAGCGTCCGTGCGAGTGCAATCGCGCCGTCGATCGCCTTTTTCGACAGATCCGTGCCGTCGGTCGGAACGAGGATGTGCTTGAACATGACGCCCTCCGTGTTCGTCTGCGCTGCCGGCGCTTCCGGCAACGCTTCTGCCAACGCTTCTACCCAGTCTGCTGCCCGGTCTTCTGCCGATTGTAGTGCGCTAAAAAACACGCCGCGGCGGGCATGCGGGCATCTCCGCATATCGGAAACACCCACGTCAGGCCGCGCGTCGAGCGAATGTCGCGGGACGGATCGCGTCAGTCCTGCCCCCAGTAACCCGGTTGACCGTACGTATGCTTGAGAAAGTCGAGAAAGAGGCGCACGCGCAACGGCAGGTGCCGGCGCTGCGGAAACACGGCATGAATGCCGATGGGCGGCGCGGCGTAGGCGTCGAGCACGCGCGCGAGCCGGCCCGCCGCAATGTCCTCGCCGACTTCCCACCACGAGCGCCACGCGAGACCGTGGCCCGCCAGACACCATTCGTGCAGCACCGCGCCATCCGAGCACTCCATCGTGCCCGCCACGCGAATCTGCACGACCTTGCCGTCCTGCTGGAACGTCCAGCCGCGCTGCTGATTCGCGCTCGCGCCGAACGCGAGGCAGTTGTGACGCGCGAGATCGGCGAGCGTTTCGGGTTCGCCGCGCCGCGACAGATACGAGGGCGCGGCAACGACGACGCGCCGGTTTTCACCGAGCTTGAGCGAGACCAGCGACGAGTCGGGCAATTCGCCCAGCCGCACGGCGCAGTCGAAGCCTTCATTGACCAGATCGACGAGCCGGTCCGAGAGATCGAGCGTGATCGTCACGTCCGGATGCGCGACCGTGAAATCGGGCACGAGCGGCGCGACGTGACGCCGTCCGAAACCCGCGGGCGCCGACACGCGCAAATGTCCGCTCGCCTTCACGCCGCCCGCCGAGACGCTCGCCTCGGCGTTCTGCATGTCGTGGATGATGCGCTGGCAGTCCTCGAGAAACGCCGAGCCCTCGAAAGTCAGCGTGATACGCCGCGTGGTGCGCACGAACAGCTTCACGCCGAGGCGTTCCTCGAGCGCGTCGATACGGCGTCCGATGATCGCGGGCGCCACGCCTTCGGCCTGCGCGGCCGCCGAAAGACTGCCCTTCGCGGCGACGATCGCGAAGGTTTCGATCTGCTTGAATCGATCCATCTGGAGAAAAAGGGAGCCGGATTGCGCAGCGCAAATGGCTGCAAAGAAGCGAATGATCGTCAGATTAGGTGGGTAAAAGTAAAAGATCAAGTGATCAATCGCGCCTTTTTCAGCAATCCACCTCATGAATACAATTCACCTCGACCTCTGACGACGGAGTGCAAGGCTATGTCGGCCACAACGACAACTCTTTTTCCCAAGGCGGTGATCTTCGACGCGTACGGCACGCTCTTCGACGTGCATTCCGTCGTCGCCGCCGCCGAGCAGATGTTCCCGGGCCAGGGCGAAGCGCTCTCGCAGCTCTGGCGTCTCAAGCAGATCGAGTACACGCAGTTGCGCACGCTCTCGGACCCCGCCGGCGCGCGCTACAAGCCGTTCTGGGACGTCACGCTCGACGCGCTGCGCTACGCCGCGCGCCGCCTGAACCTCTCGCTCACGGGCGCGGGCGAAAAGCGTCTGATGGACGAATACGCCTGCCTGTCTGCCTTCCCCGACGTCCTGCCGGTGCTGCGCCGCCTGCGCGAAACGCGCGCCGACGGCAGCCGCACGGGTCTCGCGATCCTCTCGAACGGCAATCCGCAGATGCTCGACATTGCGGTCAAGAGCGCGGGCATGACCGGCCTGTTCGACCACGTGCTGTCCGTGGACGCCGTGCGCGCCTACAAGCCCGCGGCCGCCGCGTACGCGCTCGGCACCGCCGCGTTCGACGCGGCGCCGCGCGAGCTGGTCTTCGTGTCGTCGAACGGCTGGGACGCCGCGGGCGCCGGCTGGTTCGGCTACACCACCTTCTGGATCAACCGCCAGCGTCTGCCCGCCGAAGAACTCGGCGTCGCGCCGCACGGCACCGGCGGCGGCATGGCTGAACTGGCCGCCTTCATCGAAACCGCCGCGCCCGCCGAACGAAGCCGCCCCCGCCCCAGCCCGGGCGCATGACGACATCGCTCAGCGAGCACGGATAGCAGCACACCACGCATTCACAATCTGACCGACCAAGGAGTTAGCAAATGGCGAACACGTTGCAACTGCCGCAAGGCATGCAGATCACGGCCGAGATCCAACCCGGCTTCGAACAGATCCTCACGCCCGAGGCGCTCGAACTCGTCGCGAAGCTGCACCGCGCCTTCGAACCGCGTCGCCAGGAACTGCTGAAGGCGCGCGTCGAGCGCACGAAGCGTCTCGACGCCGGCGAGCGTCCGGACTTCCTCGCAGAAACGAAGTCGATCCGCGAAGGCGACTGGAAAATCGCCGCGCTGCCGAAGGATCTCGAATGCCGCCGCGTGGAAATCACCGGCCCGGTCGAGCGCAAGATGATCATCAACGCGCTGAATTCGGGCGCGGATTCGTACATGACCGACTTCGAGGATTCGAACGCGCCGAACTGGGACAACCAGATCACCGGCCAGATCAACCTCAAGGACGCGGTGCGCCGCACGATCTCGCTCGAACAGAACGGCAAGTCGTATCAGCTCAACGACAAGACCGCCACGCTGATCGTGCGTCCGCGCGGCTGGCATCTCGACGAAAAGCACGTGACGGTCGACGGCCAGCGCGTGTCCGGCGGCATCTTCGACTTCGCGCTCTATCTGTTCCACAACGCAAAGGAACTGATCTCGCGCGGCAGCGGCCCGTACTTCTATCTGCCGAAGATGGAAAGCCACCTCGAAGCGCGCCTGTGGAACGACATCTTCGTCGCGGCGCAGGAAGGCGTGGGCGTTCCGCGCGGCACGATTCGCGCGACGGTGCTGGTCGAAACGATTCTCGCCACCTTCGAGATGGACGAAATCCTCTACGAACTGCGCGAACACAGCTCGGGCCTGAACGCCGGCCGCTGGGACTACATCTTCTCGGCGATCAAGAAGTTCAAGAAGGACGCGGACTTCTGCCTCGCGGACCGTTCGCAGATCACGATGAACGTGCCATTCATGCGCGCCTATGCGCTCGAACTGCTCAAGACCTGCCACAAGCGCAATGCGCCGGCGATTGGCGGCATGAGCGCGCTGATTCCGATCAAGAACGACGCGGCAGCGAACGACAAGGCAATGGGCGGCGTGCGCTCGGACAAGGCGCGCGACGCGGGCGACGGCTACGACGGCGGCTGGGTTGCGCATCCGGGCCTCGTGCCCATTGCGATGGAAGAGTTCGTGAAGGTGCTCGGCGACAAGCCGAACCAGATCGGCAAGCAGCGCCCCGACGTCAACGTGACGAACAAGGATCTGCTCGACTTCCGTCCGGAAGCGCCGATCACCGAAACGGGCCTGCGCAACAACATCAACGTCGGCATCCACTACCTCGGTTCGTGGCTCGCGGGCAATGGCTGCGTGCCGATCCACAACCTGATGGAAGACGCCGCGACCGCCGAAATCTCGCGCTCGCAGGTGTGGCAGTGGATCCGCTCGCCGAAGGGCAAGCTCGACGACGGCCGCAAGGTCACGGCCGAACTCGTGCGCGAACTGATCCCGCAGGAACTGGACAAGGTGAAGGGCGTGGTCGGCGGCGATACGAAGCCGTACGAGCGCGCCGCGCAGATCTTCGAACAGATGTCGACGTCGGAAGATTTCGTCGAATTCCTGACGCTGCCGCTGTACGAGGAAATCTGATCGGCTTCGCTCGTCGCTGGATGCGATGAGCCGATGCGTCGATAAAAAAGGCCCGGCGGATGGGAGTCCGCCGGGCCTTCGTGTTTTCTGCGAGTTTTTCGTGGTGCGCGAGGTGGGCGCCTAGCGCGCGCGCCGATGCTCCACCCAGTCGCCGCTCGTGATCTCGGGACGGCCCGCGACCGCGCCCGGCGCGACCGGATAGTACAGGCAGTCGACGCGCTCGCCCTGCACTTCGAGGCTCACCGCCTTCGAGACGAACAGCCCGTCGACGCCCGGATAGACCTGCTCGATTTCGTCGAGCACGGCCAGCAGCGCATCGTCGATTTCATAGACGTCGCCGACTACGCGCGCGGGTTGATCCGCCTGGATCGCCGCGTCGTCGTGCGTGCCCGCCACCATGCCCGGATACGTGCCGAAGTCGAACAGCCGACCCGACAGCGACGTGAGCCCCAGATGACGCGGACGCGCGATCGCATGGCGATCCGCGGCGAGGTTGATGTCGTTGATCTCGCCCGCGCGCAGCGTGCCGTAGACGAACACGTATTTCATGGATTCCGCTCCTTGCTCCTGATATCCGCGTCATTATGCGATAGCCAGCATGTTTGCGCGCGGCGTGGCGGGCGTGCAAAGGCACCCTTAAGCGTCGATACGCGCCGATCCGTACACGCGCCTACAATGAGGCACTCCGTTGCCCCTGTCAGCGCCAACCCGCACAGATCAGCGCAAATCAGCATCCGCATGCCGCCATGACCGCCGACGCCACCACCTTCGACGCCACCCGCGTCAGCGACGCCCTGCCCGCCGCCTTCGCCGAGATCCCGCCCGAGTTCGCGCCGAACCTCGAGCATCCGATCCGCGTACGCTCGCGGCCGATGGCCGCCGGCGTGCGCATCTCGAAGCACACGCATGCGTGGGCGCAGCTCGCCTATGCGTCGCGCGGCGTGCTGCGCATGGCCACGCCCGGCACGACGTGGATGGTGCCGCCGTCGCGCGCGATCTGGGTGCCGCCGTACGTCACGCACGAAGTGTCCATCGTCGAGGACGCGTTCCTGCGCACGCTCTATGTCGATCAGTCGGTGATTCCCGCCGGGCTGGACGCGTGCCGCGTGGTCGAAGTCTCGGGCTTGCTGCGCGAATCGATCGCCGCCTTCGACGAACACGGCATCGCCCCGGCGCGCGAGCGTCTGCTCGGTGCGGTCGCACTCGACGAAATCACGCGCTCTGCGCCCTTGCCGCTCGCGGTGCCGATGCCCGAGGAAAAGCGCCTGCGTGCGCTCTGCGAAGCGCTGCTCGCCGATCCGGCCGGGCCGGGCTCGCTCGAATACTGGGCCGCGCACGTGGGCGCCAGCACGCGCACGATCGCGCGGCTTTTCCGGCTGGAACTGGGGGTGAGTTTTTCGCAGTGGCGTCAGCAGGCGATCCTCGCGCGCGCGATTCCGCTGCTGAATCAGGGCAAGCCGATGTCGATCGTCGCGCAGGAACTCGGCTACCAAAGCCAGAGTGCGTTCTCGGCGATGTTCCGGCGCGCGTTCGGCGAAAGCCCGCGGGCCTTTATCGCGCGCGGCACCGGCGACCGCGAGCAGGACCTCGACGAAACGCATTCCGCGAACGACGAACCACTCGAAGCGCCGGGCGACTGACGCGCGATCACACCGGGCGCGTCATGTGCCGGATCGAGCCGAGCCGCGCGAGCCGCGGTCCGGCAACGCGGTAACCCATGCGCAGATAGAGCCGCGCCGCCGGGTTATCGACGAATACACGCAACTGCAATTCGCGCAAGCCGCGCTCGCGCGCCCATTGATGCGAGATGTCGAGCAGGAACGTGCCCGCGCCGTTGCCGCGACAGCCCTCGGCGATCTGCACGTCGCGGATGTGCAGCGAATCGCCCTCCTGCGTCACGCGCAGCACGCCGATCGCCTCGCCGTCGAGTTCGAGAATGAAATTCTCCGACTCGCGGTAACTCGCGAGGAACAGATCGCCCCGCCAGATCAGATGATGCCGCTGGTAATAGCCGCCCATGTTCCGGCGCGTGAGCGACTCGGCGAACTCGAAGTCGTCCATGGTGGCGTGACGCAGCTGGAAGCGCGACGGGATGTCGTTCGGTGCGAACATGGCAGGCAAGGCGGCAATCGCGGAAATTCGAAGTTTCGACAACGCTACGATAACGCGTCGCCTCAGGCAATGGCGTTTTGTCCGTACGCCCGCACGTTTCGCGCGCAGAAATGAGCCGCAGCAACACCGTACCGGCGCCGCACCAAAGATCGGAAGAGAAAGAGAACGCGCGAACCGGAACCGGCGGCGCAAAAGAAAAAAGCCCGCTGGAACTTCCAGCGGGCTTTGATTCTGGCGGAGCGGACGGGACTCGAACCCGCGACCCCCGGCGTGACAGGCCGGTATTCTAACCAACTGAACTACCGCTCCAACGCGACAATCACAGATGGGCGTTGGTTGACTCCCACCTGCTGCCTCGCCAACCTCGTTGACGACGCTCATGTCTGGCGTCCCCTAGGGGATTCGAACCCCTGTACTCACCGTGAAAGGGTGATGTCCTAGGCCTCTAGACGAAGGGGACAACACAGGCTTGCGCCTTGAACTACACGCGGCACGCTTGCGCGCACAACTCGAATCTGGCGGAGCGGACGGGACTCGAACCCGCGACCCCCGGCGTGACAGGCCGGTATTCTAACCAACTGAACTACCGCTCCAGTGCTGCTCTGCTACTACACCGGCGGGCGTTGGTTAGCTCCCGCTGGCGGCGTCGCCTTGACTGCTTGATGGCGCCGCAGAAAAACTTTGGCGTCCCCTAGGGGATTCGAACCCCTGTACTCACCGTGAAAGGGTGATGTCCTAGGCCTCTAGACGAAGGGGACAACACAGGCTTACACCTTATCCTGCTACAACTAAAAAGCCCGCTCACGATTTCTGAACGGGCTTCTATCTGGCGGAGCGGACGGGACTCGAACCCGCGACCCCCGGCGTGACAGGCCGGTATTCTAACCAACTGAACTACCGCTCCAACGCGACAATCACAGATGGGCGTTGGTTGACTCCCACCTGCTGCCTCGCCAACCTCGTTGACGACGCTCATGTCTGGCGTCCCCTAGGGGATTCGAACCCCTGTACTCACCGTGAAAGGGTGATGTCCTAGGCCTCTAGACGAAGGGGACATGATCTTTTCAGATAATGCCTGACTACACTTTACAGCTATTCCTGCGAATCACCAGCTTTACTGCGACTGGGAAACTACCTGTTCTGATGGTGGAGGTAAGCGGGATCGAACCGCTGACCTCTTGCATGCCATGCAAGCGCTCTCCCAGCTGAGCTATACCCCCTTGCAGAACAGAAGCGAGATTTTAAACATCAATTTCGCTTTCGTCAAGAGCTTTTTGAATCTTTTTTTCATCGCTTCGGTGTTTCGGAGAAACATCGTTGCTCGATTCAAGCACTCTTTGCGTGAAACTTGCTGCTGTTTCGCGCTCCGTATTCAACGGAGCCCGAATACTACAAGAACTCTCGGCGTCGCGCTAGTGCCAGAGCGAAAATTCTTCAAAAAAAGTTCACGCCCCTGCTTTTTGCACGCCGCCGAGTGCATGCGCAATGCTCACAACAAGCCACGACAAGCCACTTCAGGCGCCCTTCGCAAGCCCTTGTTCGATACGGCTCACCACGACGTCACGGCCAAACTGCGTGAGTACGGCGTCGATTGCAGGCGTGTGCGTGGTGCCCGCAACGAACAGACGCACCGGCATCGCGAGTTGCGGCATCTTGAGCTTGTGCGTGGCGAGCGTGGCCTTGAACGCGGCCGAGATCGCTTCCTTGGTCCACTCGGCAGCCTTCAGCGCGACAGCGAGATCGGCGAGCGCCGGACGCACGGCGTCGGTGACGTGCTGCGCGAGCGCATCCGCTTCCGGCTGCGGTTCGCGATAGAACATCATCGCGCTTTCAGCGATCTCCTTGATCGTGTTCGCGCGATCCTTGAAGAGCGCGACCACGCCGTCGAGCGCCGGGCCCTTCGCGAGCGCCGCTTCGTCCACGCCGAGCGCCGCGAAGAACGGCTTCGACAGCTCCGCGAGACGCGCGTTGTCGACTTCCTTCAGGTAGTGGTTGTTGAGCCAGTTGAGCTTGTTGTGGTCGTACTGCGCCGGCGACTTGCCCAGATGCTCCAGGTCGAACCACTCGACGAACTGCTCGCGCGTGAACACTTCCGCGTCGCCGTGCGACCATCCGAGGCGCGCGAGATAGTTCAGCACCGCTTCCGGCAGATAACCGGCGTCGCGATAGCCCATCACGCTCATCGCGCCGTGGCGCTTGCTCATCTTCTCGCCCTGCTCGTTCAGCACGGTCGGCAGATGCGCGTACACGGGCGGCTCGGCGCCGAGCGCACGCAGGATGTTGATCTGGCGCGGCGTGTTGTTCACGTGGTCGTCGCCGCGAATCACGTGCGTGATCTTCATGTCGAGGTCGTCGACGACCACGCAGAAGTTGTAGGTCGGCGTGCCGTCCGGACGCGCGATCACGAGGTCGTCGAGTTCCTCGTTCGAGATTTCCACGCGGCCTTTAACGGCGTCGTCCCAGGCGACCACGCCCGTGAGCGGATTACGGAAGCGCAGCACGGGCTGCACGCCTTCGGGGGGCACCGGCAGGACCTTGCCCGGCTCCGGACGCCACGTGCCGTCGTAGCGCGGCTTCTCGCCTGCGGCACGTTGACGTTCGCGCAGCGCGTCGAGTTCTTCCGTCGACATGTAGCACGGGTACACGAGACCCTGCTGCTGCATTTGCGCGAGCACGTCGCGATAACGGTCCATGCGCTGCATCTGGTAGAACGGGCCTTCGTCGAAATCGAGGCCGAGCCACTGCATGCCTTCGAGGATCGCGTCGACCGATTCGGACGTCGAACGCTCGACGTCGGTGTCCTCGATCCGCAGCACGAAAACGCCCTCGTTGCGGCGCGCGAACGCCCACGGATAGAGCGCGGAGCGGATGTTGCCGAGGTGGATAAAGCCGGTCGGGCTCGGCGCGAAGCGGGTACGGACGGGAGTCGTGGTCATGGGCGAATACTCGAGGACGATGCCGGCCGGCGAGCGGAAGGCGCGGCGGCGTTGCGCGAAAGGCGGACAACGTCGCGCACGCGTTCTGTCGGCGGCGCTCGGCGAAGGTTCGCGGCGCGGGCCGTGGCGGCGCGGCGGGCTCGTGGAAAAGCCCGACGGCGCACGGCGCTCACGCGAACGAAAACCGGGAAAATTAGAGACGGGATTATACCCGCCGCCAGCGGCTTCGGCCTTGCCGGGAGTGGGCGCGGCCCGCGGCCGGCAAGAACCTGATGCGATGGCGCGCCACGTCACGCCGCGTTACACGTACGAAGCGTAATCGCGTATTGCTTTGCCTTATCATGTCGGCGCGCTGGCTTCCTCGCCAGTTTCGCCCGGTCCGCAGCCGCGGTCCGCGAGAAAAAATGCGGCGCGCCCGCCACACGCTCGACGTTCCTGCCCGCGCCGCCTGGAGAAATTGCTTGAAGTCCCGTTCGAAGCCTGACCAGCACAACGATCTCGATCAGCCGCAGTCTGCGGCGCCCGCCGCCTCGCTGTCACTGAGCCGCCGCCATTTCTCGCTCGCGTCGCTCACCTCGCTCGCGGCCGCCTCCTCCGTCCTCGCCGCCTGCACGACCACGGGCACGGAGACGCCGCAGAACAAGCCGCAGGTCGCTCCACCGCCCGTCGCGCGCAATCCGCGCCCGATCCGCGTGGGTCTCGCGCTAGGCGGCGGCGCTGCGCGCGGTTTCGCGCACATTGGCGTAATCAAGGCACTCGAGGCGCGCAACATCCAGGTCGATCTGATCACCGGCACGAGCGCGGGCTCAGTGGTCGCGGCGCTCTACGCGTCGGGCCTGAACGGTTTCGCGATCAACAAGCTCGCGCTGACGATGGACGAAGCCTCGATCAGCGACTGGGCCATGCCGTTCCGCACGCGCGGCATTCTGCAAGGCATCGCGCTGCAGAACTTCCTGAACACGACGCTGCACGACCGCCCGATCGAGAAAATGGCCAAGCCGCTCGGCGTGGTCTCCACCGATTTGCAAACCGGCCAGCCGATCCTGTTCCAGCGCGGCAACACCGGCATTGCGGTGCGCGCGTCGTGCAGCATTCCGTCGATTTTCGAGCCGGTGAAGATCGGCGGCCACGAATACGTCGACGGCGGCCTCGTGAGCCCCGTGCCGGCCTCGTTCGCGAAAAAGATGGGCGCGGACTTCGTGATCGCCGTGGACATCTCGGCGCGCCCGGAAACGGCCTCGACGCTGAGCCAGTTCGACGTGCTGATGCAGACCTTCACGATCATGGGTCAGTCGATCAAGACCTACGAGCTCGAAAAGTACGCCGACGTGGTGATCCGTCCGAGCCTCAACGCGATGTCGAGCAGCGACTTCACGCAGCGCAACGCCGCGATACTCGCGGGCGAGGAAGCCGGCGCGCGCGCGGCGGCGGAAATCGAGCGCAAGCTCGCGGCGGCACGCGCGGCCTGAGCGCCCAAACCGGGCGCCACATCAGCGCCAGAACGCAAAAAAGCCTGCTTCGTATGAAGCAGGCTTTTTTTGCGCCGATGCCGCAGTAGCGGACCGGCAGACCCCAACGCAATCTTTAGTTGCCGCTGCCGTCGAACTGCGCGCTCACGCGCTGCTTGAGGCTTTGCGCCTGATCCGGCGTGAACGACGTTTCAACGCGGCGTGCGCCCGTGAAACGCTTTTCCCAATAGCCGTCGTCCAGATCGTCGACACGGATCGTGCTGCCGGTGGACGGCGAGTGCACGAACTTGTTGTCGCCGATATAGATGCCCACGTGCGAGAACGTGCGGCGCATCGTGTTGAAGAACACGAGGTCGCCCGGTTTGAGGTTGCTCATGCTCACCTTCTCGCCGACGCGGCTCATTTCCTCGGCGCGGCGCGGCAGGTTCAGGCCCAGCGTGTCCTGGAACACGTAGCGCACGAAACCGCTGCAATCGAGCCCCGAATCCGGCGTGTTGCCGCCCCAGCGGTAACGCACGCCGATCATGTTCAGCGCGCCCACCACGACGTCGCCCGCTTTGCCGGCCATGCCGGAAAGGAACGACTTCGCGCCGCCTTCGGACGGAGCCGGGGCAGCCGGCGATGCGGTCTGGGTAGCGTTTTGAACGGCGGGGAGCGACTGCGCATTCGCCGAATTGCTCGGCGAAAATGAGACATTCTGGTTGAAGCTGCTAGCTTCGTCGGCGAACGCGCCGGGAGCTGCTGCCATCAGGACGCCGATGAACATCCCGGCGACGACGCGCGTGCAAGCCTGGGTCAAGTATCGGTGCTGCATGGGTCGGTAGAAATTGCCCGTAAATCAGGGAGTTAGAAGAAAAGTTTGGACGATACTAGCCAGTAAGTATTTGTGTGTCAAAACTTATAGAAAAATACAATCGCGATGCGCACCTCATTGGTGAATTTCACCAAAATTCCCCCTAAAGTTCTTCGAACGTTCAGCGATCGAAGGCAGCTTTCAGCAACTTTCGCGTGTAAGGATGAATGGGGTCGTCAAAGATTTTTGTTACATCTCCCGACTCGACAATGGCCCCGTTTTGCATCACGGCGACGCGGTGCGCCATCGCCCCGATCACTTCGAGGTCGTGGCTGATGAACACATAGCCCAGGTTGTACTTGCGTTGCAGATCGGTCAACAAACGCAGCACCTGCTGCTGGATTGAGACGTCGAGCGCGCTGGTCGGTTCGTCGAGCACGATCACGCGCGGTTCCAGCACCAGCGTGCGCGCGATCGCGATCCGCTGGCGCTGGCCGCCGGAAAACTCGTGCGGATAGCGTTGCAGCGCCGTGCGGTCGAGCCCCACTTCGCGCAGTACGCCCACGATGCGCTTGCGGCGCTCCTCGGCGGAAAGATCGGCGCGATGCAGCGCGAGCCCCTCCCCCACGATGCGCTCCACGGTCTGGCGCGGCGAAAGCGAACTGAACGGGTCCTGAAAGACCACCTGCAGATGCGAACGCAAACCGAGCTTGTCGCGGCCCTGATAACTCGCGAGCGCGCGCCCCTGGAACTCGACCGCGCCCGCCGCCGTGCGCTGCAATCCCAGCATCGCCAGTGCGAGCGTCGATTTACCGGACCCCGACTCGCCGACAATGCCCAGCGTCTCGCCCTGGCGCACCGAGACGCTCGCGTCGTTCACCGCACGGAACCGGCCGCGCTCGAACCAGCCCTTGAACCCCGGCAATTTCGTGGCGAAATCGACGCTCACCTGCTTCGCTTCAAGCAGCACCGGCGCGATCGGCAAAACGGGCAGCACGTTGCGCTCGGGCCGGCTCGCGATCAGGCGCTGCGTGTACGGATGCTTCGGCGCCTCGAAAATCTGCTCGACCGCGCCCGTCTCCACGAGCTTGCCCTTCTCCATCACCGCCACGCGTTGCGCGAAGCGGCGCACGAGGTTCAGGTCGTGCGTGATCAGCAGCACCGACATGCCGCGCCGCGCCGCCTCCTCGCGCTGCAATTCGAGCAGCAACTCGACGATCTGACCGCGAATGGTCACGTCGAGCGCCGTGGTCGGTTCGTCGGCGAGCAGCAGACGCGGACGGCACGCGAGCGCCATCGCGATCATCACGCGCTGACGCTGGCCGCCCGACAGTTGATGCGGATAGTTGAACAGGCGCCGGCGCGGCTCGGGAATGCCCGTGCGCTCCAGCAGCCCCACGGCCTGCTCGTAGGCTTCCTTCTTCGTCACGCCGTCGTGCAGCACGATGGTTTCCGCGATCTGCTCGCCGATCGTATAGAGCGGATTGAGCGCGGTCATCGGCTCCTGGAAGATCATCGCGATGTCGTTGCCGCGCAGGCCGCGCATCTCGCGTTCGCTCTTCGCAACGAGGTCTTCGCCGTCGAAGCGGATCGTGCCGTCGATCCGCGCGTCGCTCAGCAAACGCAGGATCGCGAGCGCCGTCACCGTCTTGCCCGAACCCGATTCGCCGACGAGCGCCACACGCTCGCCGCGCCCGATCGCCAGCGCGATGTCGTCGACCGCCAGCGTGTCGCCGAAGCGCACGCTCAGATGCTCGATCGAGAGCAGCGGCGCGGGGATGTCTTGAGGCATGGCGCTCACTGATTGCCTCCGGCTTTCATCGCGTCGGCGATGCGCGTGTCGAGCGCGTTGCGCAGCGCGTCGCCCATGAAGGTGAGCAGCAGCAGCGTGACGACGAGCACGCCGAACGTCGACATCGAAATCCACCAGGCGTCGAGATTGCCCTTGCCCTGCGCGAGCAGTTCGCCGAGGCTCGGCGTGGGCGGCGGCACGCCGAGGCCCAGAAAGTCGAGACTGGTGAGCGCGAGAATCGAGCCGCTCATGCGAAACGGCAGGAACGTGATGACGGGCGTGAGACTGTTGGGCAGCACGTGACGCCAGATGATCTGCCAGTTCGACAAACCCATCGCACGCGCGGCGAGCACGTAGTCCTGATTGCGGTTGCGCAGGAATTCCGCGCGCACGTAATCGGACAAGCCGATCCAGCCGAACAGCGAGAGCAGCACGATCAGCAGGATGAAGCCCGGCTCGAAGATCGACGCGAAGATGATCAGCAGATACAGCTCGGGCATCGCGCTCCATATCTCGATCAGTCGCTGCCCGACAATATCGACGCGGCCGCCGAAATAGCCCTGTATCGCGCCCGCCAGCACACCGAGCACCGTGCCGATGGCCGTGAGCACGAGGCCGAATTCCACCGACACCTGGAAGCCGTACAGGAGCCGCGCGAACAGGTCGCGTCCGCTTGCGTCGGTGCCAAGCCAGTTCTGGCGCGACGGCGGCGCGGGGTTCGGCACCTTCGAGAAATAATTGAGCGTGTCGTAGTAGTACGGGTTCGGCGGATAGATCGCGAAGTTGCCCGGCGCATCGAAACGATGGCGCACGTACGGATCGAGATAGTCGGCGGGCGTCGGGAAGTCGCCGCCGAACGCGGTCTCCGGATAGTCCTTGAAAAGCGGGAAATACAGATGCCCTTCGTAGCGCACGACGATCGGTTTGTCGTTGCACCACAGCGGGCCCGCGAGGCTCGCCGCGAACGCCACGACGAAGATAATCAGGCTCCAGTAGCCGAGGCGCTGCTGCTTGAAGCGCAGCCATACGCGGCGTGCGGGCGTGGGCGACTTGAAGGCGCGCACGCTCTCGGTGCGCAGGTCGGATTCGGCGCCGGTGCGGACTCGGTTCAACTCAGCGCTCCAGTTGTTCGAATTGAATGCGGGGATCGACCCACACGTAGCAAAGATCGGAAATCAGCTTGGTGAGCAGACCGATCAGCGTGAAGAGGTACAGCGTGCCGAGCACGACCGGATAGTCGCGCCGCACCACCGACTCATACGACAGCAGGCCGAGGCCGTCGAGCGAAAACAGCGTTTCGATCAGCAGACTGCCCGTGAAGAACGCGCCGATGAACGCCGCCGGAAAGCCCACCACGAGCGGCAGCAATGCATTGCGGAACACGTGTTTCCAGAGCACCGTGCGCTCGGACAGCCCCTTGGCGCGCGCGGTCAGCACGTACTGGCGGCGAATCTCTTCGAGGAACGCATTCTTCGTGAGCATGGTGGTCACGGCGAAACTGCCGACCACCGAAGCCGTCACCGGCAGCGCGATGTGCCAGAGGTAATCGAGAATCTTGCCGCCGAGCGAGAGCGTGTCCCAGTCGTCGGAGGTGAGATTGCGCAGCGGAAACAGTTGCAGGAAGGTGCCGCCGCCGAACAGCACGAGCAGCAGCACGCCCAGCACGAAACCTGGAATCGCATAACCGATCAGCACGACGAGACTCGTGATCAGATCGAAACGCGAGCCGTTGCGCACCGCCTTCGCGATGCCCAGCGGCACCGATATCAGATAGGTCAGAAAGAAGGTCCACAAACCGATGCTGATCGACACCGGCAGCTTCGAAATGATCAGCTTCCACACGCTCTGATGATGGAAGTAGCTCTGCCCCAGATCGAAACGCGCGAAGCGCCCGAGCATCAGGAAATAGCGTTGCAGCGGCGGCTTGTCGAAACCGTAGAGCTGCTTGAGTTGCGCGATCTGCTGCGCGTCGACGCCCGAGTGCGCGCGCATGCCGAACGGCATGCCCTGCTCCGCGCCGCGGCGCAGATCGCGCACGGCCTGTTCGACGGGCCCGCCCGGCACGAACTGGATCACGGCGAAGGTCAGCGTGAGCACGCCGAGCAACGTCGGGATCATCAGCAGCAGGCGTTTGACGATGTAGCTCCACATGATTCTGTGCTCGCTTCGAAGAGGATCAGTGCTGCGGCTGCGGCGGCGTTGACGATGGCTTTGGCGATGGCGCCGGCGATTTGAGCCACCACGTCGAGATGATCCAGTCGGTCGCGCCATAGTACAGCGGCAGCTTCGACGGATACGCGAGCGTGTTCTTGTAGGCCACGCGATGCGTCGCGCTATACCACTGCGGGACCACATAGTAGCCGTGCATCAGCACCCGGTCGAGCGCGTGCGTGGCGTCGAGCAGTTGCTCGCGTGTCTGCGCCTGCATCATCGCCTTCAGGATCGCGTCGACGGCCGGCGACTTCAGGCCGATCAGATTGCCCGAACCCGGTTCGCCCGCTGCCTTGCTGCCGAAGCGGTCGAGCTGCTCCGCGCCCGGCACCTGCACGTCGGGAAAGCGGATCGTCGTGATGTCGAAATCGAAATCGTCGAGACGCTTCTGATACAGCGCGAAATCCACCGAGCGATAGTTGATGCGAATGCCGAGCCGCGCGAGCGCCTGCGTGTACTGCGCCATGATCGGCGCCCATTGCGCGGAGGCGGCCGTATCGTCGATCACCTCGAACACGAAAGGCTGACCTTGCGCGTTGCGCAGCGCGCCGTTGCGATAGGTCCAGCCGGCCTGCGCGAGCAGTTCGCGCGCCTTGAGCAGATTCGCGCGCAGCGAGCCCGGCGGATCGGTATTCGGCTGCGCGGGCGGCGGCCCGAACACGGCCGGATCGAGCTGCTTGCGCCACGGTTCGAGCAACGCGAGTTCGCCCGGCGACGGCGCGCCCTTCGCCTGCAGATCGGTGTTCACGAACCAGCTGTCGATGCGCTTGTACTGGCTGTAGAACAGCATGCGGTTGAGCCACTGAAAATCGAGCGCGAGATCGAGCGCCTGGCGCACGCGCACGTCCTGGAACATCGGCTTGCGCAGGTTGATCACGTAGCCCTGCATGCCGGTGCCGTTATGCTGCGGAAACTCGCGCTTGATGAGTTCGCCGCTGTCGAACTTCTTGCCGACGTCGCGCCGCACCCAGTTGCGCGCGACGTATTCGACGAGCGCATCGTATTCGCCGGCCTTGAAGGCTTCGAGGCGCGCGACGTCGTCGGAATAAAGCTTGTAGACGATCTGATCGAAGTTGTTTTGCCCGATACGCACGGGCAGATCCTTGCCCCAGTAGTTCGGGTCGCGCCGATAGGTGATGGTGCGGCCGTTCGAATAGCGCTCGATCACGTACGGTCCGCTGCCGATCGGCTGCTCGAACGCAAGCTGGTCGAAGGCGATGCGGCTGCCGTCCGGGCGCAGCCCCCACTTGTGCGAGAACACCGGCAAGCCGCCCGCGATGAACGGCAGCTCGCGGTTGTTGCTGCGGAACTCGAAGCGGATGGTCGCCGGATCGACCACCACGGCGCGCGTGACGTCGCTGTAATACGCCTGCATCGACGGCGCGGCCTGGCGGCTTTTGAGCGTGTCGAGCGAGAACTTCACGTCGTCGGCGGTGACGGGGTCGCCGTTCGAGAAACGCGCGCGCGGATTCAGATGAAACGTGACCGAGAGACGATCGGGCGCGATGCGAATGTCGTCGGCGAGCAGACCGTACGCGGAGGCGACTTCGTCCATGCTGCCCGTCGTGAGGCTCTCGAACAGCATGCCGAGACCCGGCGCCGAATTACCGCGCAGCGTGAACGGATTGAATTTGTCGAAGCTCGTCAGTCGGTCGGGATTCGCGAGCACGAGCGTGCCGCCTCGCGGCGCGTCCGGGTTCACGTAATCGAAGTGCTTGAAGTCGGCCGGATACTTCGGCTCGCCATACTGCGCGATCGCATAGACCGCGTGCGCCTGCGGCATGGCCGCGAAGCACACGGTCAGCATCGCGGCGACGCCCGCCAGCGTAGATCGCCAGCCGTGCCGCCAGGCAGGATGATTTGCCCCACGCGCCACGCGCGTTTGCCTGCCTCGCGTACCTGTCGTCATAGAAAGGGATTTGTCCGGGGTGCCAAGTCAATTGTGAGAGAATTCTACCCAAACCGCGCGGCGCCGCCTCGTCCGGCGCCCGGCGCATTGACCTGATTTAGGAGAATTCATGGGCTTCCTCGCTGGCAAACGCATCCTGTTGACCGGCTTGCTGTCGAACCGATCGATCGCTTACGGCATTGCGCAGGCGTGCAAGCGCGAAGGCGCAGAACTCGCGTTCACGTATGTCGGCGATCGCTTCAAGGACCGCATCACGGAATTCGCTCAGGAATTCGGCAGCAACCTGGTGTTCCCCTGCGATGTCGCCGACGACGCGCAGATCGAGGCGCTGTTCACCGACCTCAAGCAGCGCTGGGACACGCTCGACGGCCTCGTGCACTCGATCGGTTTCGCGCCGCGCGAAGCCATCGCGGGCAACTTCCTCGACGGCATGACGCGCGAGAACTTCCGCATCGCGCACGACATCTCGGCGTACAGCTTCCCCGCGCTCGCCAAAGCCGCGCAGCCGATGCTCGCCGACAACGCGTCGCTGCTCACCCTCACCTACCTGGGCGCCGAACGCGCGATCCCGAACTACAACACAATGGGTCTCGCCAAAGCGTCGCTCGAAGCGAGCGTGCGTTACCTCGCGGTGTCGCTGGGTGCAAAGGGCGTGCGCGTGAACGGCATCTCGGCCGGCCCGATCAAGACGCTCGCCGCTGCGGGCATCAAGAGCTTCGGCAAGATTCTCGACTTCGTCGAGCACAATGCACCGCTGCAACGCAACGTGACGATCGAACAGGTCGGCAATACGGCCGCGTTCCTGCTCTCCGATCTGGCGGGCGGCGTGACGGCGGAAATCGTCCATGTCGATGCGGGCTTCAACGCCGTCGTTGGCGGAATGGCGAATCTCGGCGAGTAAGTCCGAGCTGCGTTGCTTCGTTGAGGACGCAACGGCGAAACGCTAGCAGCGTCACGCGTTACCGCATGAAAAAAGCCGCCCGAGGGCGGCTTTTTCTTTGGCCTGCGCGATGCGCATCTTCAGGCGCGAACGCCAGAGGCCACCGCGCGTGTCACGCACGCGCGCCTGAGTGGCTTAGTGCCAGTGTCCCGGAGGACCGCCACGATCGCCATGACCACGGCCCGGGCCACCAGGACCGTAACCGCCATGATGGCGATACCAGTCGTCGCGGCCCCAGTAGCGGCGACCATCCCAATAACGATCGCCGTGCCAGCCGATCACGATGGCCGGCGCGGCATAGACCGGCGCAGGCTGATAGACGACCGGCGGAGGCGGAGGCGGCGCATAGACCGGTGCGGGCGCGACATAAACCGGGGCCGGAATACCGATGTTGACACCGACGCTCACGCCAGCCATCGCCACGCTCGACGCACCGATAGCCAAGCCCCCGAGCAGCATTGCAACAACACGAGCGAACTTCATGGACTCACCTTTTGGGGTTGATGTTTTGTTGAAGCCAATATAGCGCAGGCTCCCCGGCCCGCGTATTTCAACTTTGTAATAACTGATGCACAAAAGCACGGCGCGTTCACCGGGGTAACGTCTGGTTACACAGCGACGATTTAAAGCAACAGCGAACGCAGCAACCGACACGACAGACGCAACAGCGACGCGAGAATAGCACCGACTGGCGCAGCGTATCGGCTCCACCTGCAGGCGGCCTGTCATCGCCGTGCCACCCGCATGCATCGACGTCACGCAGTGTCTAGAACGCACGAACGCAATAACGGCTGACAAGGAAAAAACTTTTGCGCCATTTACTTCGCCATCCTGATTATCTCGATTGTTGGGAAAAATCCGTTGAATCGAAACGTCGATCGAATTGAAAAAAGAATGGAAGCAGAAAGGCAGGAAGCCGCGAAATGTCTTTCAGAAAAATACGATCACGCAAACACCGCAAATTCGCGTATGACGATTTTCCGCGCGGAAAAAGAAAAACCCCGCAAGCCGAGACTTGCGGGGTTTTCACCGCCATTTTACTGGCGGAGACGGAGGGATTCGAACCCTCGATCCAGGTTTTGGCCCAGATGCTCCCTTAGCAGGGGAGTGCCTTCGACCTCTCGGCCACGTCTCCCGAAAACTTCGTTCGCGCCAGGGAGGCAGCGCAACGAAGCCAAGATCATAGCGGGTTAAAACGCTTCGGTCAATTCATAAGACGCTTTTTTCGCAAACTTTTTTCTGCTGCCCTGCAGACGAGGTGGAGGCGAAGGTTTGCAGTGGCATCTCAAGACAAAACTGACCGTCACATTCGCGTCACGCCATGCGCGATTTACGCGTGCTCGAGCTCGAAAGCCTTGTGCAGCGCGCGAACCGCCAGCTCCATGTACTTCTCGTCGATCAGCACCGAGATCTTGATTTCCGACGTCGAAATCATCTGGATGTTGATGCCCTCTTCCGACAGCGTGCGGAACATCTTGCTCGCGACGCCAACGTGCGAACGCATGCCCACGCCAACCACGGAAACCTTCGAGACCTTCGCGTCGCCCAGCACCTGCTCCGCGTTCACGTGGCCCTTCACCTGGTTGTTGAGGACGTCGATGGCGCGCTGATAGTCGCCGCGCGGCACCGTGAACGTGAAGTCGGTTTTGCCGTCCACGCTCTGGTTCTGGATGATCATGTCGACGTCGATGTTCGCGTCGGCGACCGGGCCGAGAATCTGATACGCGATGCCCGGCTTGTCGGGCACGCCCATCACGATGATGCGGGCCTCGTCGCGCTGGAACGCGATACCCGAGATGACTGCTTTTTCCATGGTCTCGTCTTCTTCAAAGGTAATCAGGGTGCCCGACTTCATTTCCTCGTCGAGGTTCATCATCGGGTCGGTCAGGCTGGAGAGCACACGCGTCTTCACCTGATACTTGCCCGCGAATTCCACCGAGCGGATCTGCAGCACCTTCGAACCGAGGCTGGCCATTTCCAGCATCTCTTCGAACGTGATGCGGTCGAGGCGGCGCGCGTCGTCGACCACGCGCGGGTCCGTCGTGTAGACGCCGTCCACGTCCGTGTAGATGAGGCATTCGTCTGCCTTCAGCGCGGCGGCGACCGCCACAGCCGAGGTGTCCGAACCGCCGCGGCCGAGCGTGGTGATGTGGCCTTCCGGATCGATGCCCTGGAAGCCCGTGATCACGACCACCTTGCCGGCGTCGAGATCGGCCAGCACGCGTTCGCCGTCGATGTCGTTGATACGCGCCTTCGTGAAGGCGCTATCCGTTTTGACCGGCACTTGCCAGCCCGTGTAGCTGATGGCGTCCACGCCCGCTTCCTGCAGCGCGATCGAGAGCAGACCGACGCTCACCTGTTCGCCGGTCGACGCAATCATGTCGAGCTCGCGCGGATTCGGCTGCGGCGAAATTTCTTTCGCGAGACCGAGCAGACGATTGGTTTCGCCGGACATCGCCGAGGGCACCACGACCATCTTGTGGCCAGCCTTGTGCCATTTGGCGACGCGCTTGGCGACGTTCTTGATGCGCTCGACCGAGCCCATCGAGGTGCCGCCGTATTTGTGTACGATGAGTGCCATTGTCGTTCTGAACTGGAGATGTTACCGCGCTGGCGCGCCGGGATTCGGCACCGCCGGGGGAAGCCCGGGGGTGTCCCGGGATAGAGGCCGCGGCGGCGCTCCGGCGCGTGCAGCACACGCGGAGTTTGCCCTCGGAACCGCGTGGCCGTGCTGACCCGCGCGCTCCGCCCGCATACCGCTACGACATCCTTGCAACCGTCGGATGGAAACCGCTCGAAGGAAAAATCGCGCCTTCACGGCGAGCGCCGCTTTTGACGGCGTCCGTGAACGCGAAAAAGCGGGCTGGACAAACGAGTTACCCTACCCGATCGAGGTCAAAATTACAAGACGAAAATGGTCTGCGGGAGGCGAAAAAGGCTTGTGTGGCAAGGATTTGCGGCGTACGGTCCAGGTCGGCGCGCACGAACTCCGGCGAAACGGCAAATTTGACCGCGACGCGCGGGCGCGTCTCGTACGACGCGTGACGGCCGATCACGCGATCGTCAGATCCTCGCGCCATTTGATGCGGCGCCAGCGCTGGCCTGCCGCCGCCGCATCGCCCTCGCCGCCTTCGCTTGCGCTGAACGCCGAGCGATTCACGCCGATGCGGGGCACGAACAACAGCGTCTCACCCGCGTAAAGCAGCGGCACGTCGCGCTCCCAGGCGGGCACGCCGTGCGATTGAAAAAGATTCTTGAGCGTGCGGCTCACGTTGGCCGCTTCGTCGCGCAGACGCTCGCCACCGGAACGCGCACGCGCAATCAGCGGCGTGCGCTGAAGCACGGTTTCGGGGACGGCGTCGGGATCGTCGGCGTGGGCGGGCGCGAATACGAAACTGCCGCGCCACGTCGGCAAACGCCACACTTCCTCGCCGCGCCAGTCCAGTTGCACGGGTGCGCGTACATTGCCGTCGTCCATCGATTCCTCGCTGTCTGATGCGTTGCGTGATGAGCCAATTGATGAGATTGCGCCGCGCGCATCGCCCCAGCTGACGAGTCCGCGATAACAGCGCAACGTGAAGCCCGCATGATCGACGCGCAACGCGTGATCGCCACCTTCGCCCTTGAGCGCGACCTCGCGCAGCTGACGCAAGGCATCGGCAATACGCGCTGTCGACGCCGCGGGCATGCCGCGCGTGCGCATCCAGTAGCGCAGCAGGTTGAGCGCGCGCGCGTCGTCGAGCGCGACGAGCGCTGCGTGCGACAGCGCGTCGCCGTCCCCCTGCGAGGCGTCGCGCAGATCGATGCGCGCGAGGTCGTCGAGTAGACGCTGCGCCGACGCCGCATGTGCCGCCGTGCGCGCGAGCGCCTCGCGAAAGCCGGGGAAATGCGCCGAGAGCGCGGGCGTTACGTCGTGACGCAGCGCGTTGCGCGCGTAACGCGTGTCTTCGTTTGATTCGTCCTCGATCCAGCGCAGATCGCAGGCGTGCGCGTAGCGCTCAAGTTGCGCGCGCAACAAATGCAGCAGCGGCCGCACGCGCGGCACCGCGCCCGGCACGGCGCGCTCGGGCGCCATTGCGGCGAGGCCCGCCAGCCCGGCACCGCGCAGCAATTGCAGCAAAACGGTTTCGGCCTGATCGTCTGCGTGCTGGGCGAGCCAGAGCGACTGCGCGCCGTGCGCGGCGCACATCGCGTCCAGCGCACGATAACGCGCCTCGCGCGCGGCCGCTTCCACACCGGACGGATCGTCGTGCGCCACCTCCACGCGGCGTGCGTCGAACGCCACGCCATACGCGCGCGCCGTCGCCTCGCCGTGCGCGAGCCAATGATCGGCGTTCGGACTCAGGCCGTGGTGGACATGCAGCGCCACGAGACGCGCCGGCCCGACCGCGCGCACCGCCGCGTCGAGCAGCACAGACGAGTCGAGCCCGCCGCTGTATGCAATCGCGATACGCGCGTCGTCGGGGAGCGTGGAAAGCACAACGCCGAGCGCATCGAGAACGATGCGCCCGGCGTCGGATGCGGGATGGTCGGTCAAGGCGTGACGGCGCGCGAGCGCCGGACGTTGATGACGGCGTGCGCTTACGCGCCCGGCGTCGTTTCCTTGAACTTGCCGTAGGCCATCAGGCGCTCGAAACGGCGGTCCTTCAGCTCGGCGATGCTCATGCCCTGGAACTGGCGCAGCGAGTCGGACAGCGCACGGCGCAGCAGCGCGGCCATGCCCTTCGGATCGCGATGCGCGCCGCCGAGCGGCTCGTTCACGATCTTGTCGATCAGACCAAGCGCCTTCAGGCGGTGCGCCGTGAGGCCCAGCGCTTCAGCCGCTTCGGGCGCCTTGGCGGCGCTCTTCCACAGGATCGACGCGCAGCCTTCCGGCGAGATCACCGAGTACGTCGAGAACTGCAGCATCATGACCGTGTCGGCGACTGCGATCGCGAGCGCACCGCCCGAACCGCCTTCGCCGATGATCGTCGTGATGATCGGCGTCTTGAGCTCGGCCATCACGTACAGATTGTGGCCGATGGCTTCCGACTGGCCGCGCTCTTCCGCGCCGATGCCCGGGTACGCGCCCGGCGTGTCGACGAACGTGAAGATGGGCAGGCCGAACTTCTCGGCCAGACGCATCAGGCGCTCGGCCTTGCGATAGCCTTCCGGACGCGGCATGCCGAAGTTGCGCGCAGCGCGCTCCTTCGTGTCGCGGCCTTTCTGGTGACCGATGATCATGCAGGCCTGGCCGTTGAAGCGCGCGAGACCGCCGACCACCGAGAGATCGTCCGCGAACGAACGGTCGCCATGCAGTTCGTGGAAATCGGTGAACAGCTCATGCACGTAGTCGAGCGTGTACGGACGCTGCGGGTGACGCGCGATCTGCGAAACCTGCCACGGACTCAGGTTCGCGTAGAGGTCCTTCGTGAGTTGCTGGCTCTTCTTCGACAGCCGGTCGATCTCTTCCGAAATATCGACAGCCGAGTCGTCCTGAACGAAGCGCAGTTCTTCGATCTTCGCTTCGAGTTCAGCGATCGGCTGCTCGAAATCCAGAAACGTGGTTTTCATGTGTTGGAATCCTTGCACTTTGCGGCAGCGCGTATTCTAACCGCGCCGGCCCGTGTCGAAATCGGCGCAGAACTATCGAATTGAGATAACGATAGGAAAATTCTGAAGGAACCAGGACAAATCAATCGGGGACGGAACTGCCACGCACCCCGCGCGCGGCGCTCCGCCCGATCGTCCCGGGCTTACGAAGGCTCGAGACTGCGCCACATATACCAGGTTGCGACGGTACGCCACGGCTCCCAGTTCGCGGCCACTTCACGCGCTTCGCTGCGCGTGACGGGCTCGCCGCTGAAGTAATTGACGCTGATCGCCTGAATCAGACCGAGGTCGTCGAGCGGCAGCACGTTCGGGCGCGCGAGATTGAAGATCAGGAACATCTCGGCGGTCCAGCGGCCAATGCCGCGGATAGCCGTGAGTTCGGCGATCACGTCCTCGTCGTCCATCGTGGTCCATTTGCCCACGTGCAGCGCGCCGGACACGAAATGCTGCGCGAGATCGAGGATGTACTCCGTCTTGCGCTTCGAGAGCCCGCAGGCCGCGAGCTTTTCGTGGCCGAGCTTGATGAACTGCTGCGGGACGAGCTTCGGACACGCGGCCTCGACTTTCTGCCACAGCGCCTGCGCCGCGGCCGTCGAAATCTGCTGACCGACCACCGAGCGCGCGAGCGTGACGAACGGATCGTCGCTGCTCATCAGATGCACGGGGCCGAACTTCGGAATGAGCTTCTTGAGGATGCGGTCGCGCTTGACGAGGTCCGCGCAGGCCTTGTCCCAATAGTCGGGGCGCACCACCTCGGACTCGATGCCGCGCGCGGGCGCCGCCGCTGCATCCGCAGCGTCGCCATGCGCGCCTTCAGGCGACGCGGCCGGCATCGCGCCGACACCGTCGACGGCGCCATTGGCCTTCGCGCGCGTCTTGCCCGCGCCTTCCAGCGCCGTGCCGTTGAGCGCGCGCTTCTTGACGCCGTCCGTCTTCGCGACGTCGGCTTCCTGCTGTTTCTGGGGGCCGCGCGCGGCGCGTTTCGCCGCCTCGCCTGCCGCGCCAGTGAGCGACGCAGACCGCCTGGCCTGCGTCTTCGTGGCCGTTGCCATCCTGCCTCCTGCCTCGCGAATCGATCAGTGGAAACTGGACAGCCCGCTCATACGCGGCGCCACTCGGTCAATCCGCCCGGTTTGTCTTCGAGCGCGACACCGGCATCGAGCAGTTCGGCCCGGATCCGGTCCGCCTCCGCATACTGTTTCGCCTGCTTCGCGGCGACGCGTGCGGCAATCTTCGCTTCGATCGCGGCCACGTCGAGCGCGCCCGCGTCCTGCGCACCCGCGGCCTGCTGCAGGAACGCGCGCGGTTCGCGCACGAGCACGCCGAGCACGCGGCCCAGACGCTGCAGCTGACGCGCCAGCACCGTGTCGCGCGTGCGGTTCACTTCGCTTGCGAGTTCGAACAGCACCGCGATGGCGACCGGCGTATTGAAATCGTCGTTCATCGCGGTACGGAAACGCTGCGCGTACGCTTCGTTCCAGTCGAGCTCGCCGGCATCCGGCGTCACATCCTTGAGCGCCGTATACAGACGCGTGAGCGCGTTGCGTGCGTCGTCGAGATGCACGTCGCTGTAATTCAGCGGCGAGCGGTAATGCGCGCGCGCCATGAAAAAGCGCACTACTTCGGCGTCGTACTTCGCCAGCACTTCGCGGATCGTGAAGAAGTTGCCGAGCGACTTCGACATCTTCTCGTTGTCGATCTGCACGAAGCCATTGTGCATCCAGTAATTGACGAACTTCTCGCCCGTCGCGCCTTCGCTTTGCGCGATCTCGTTTTCGTGGTGCGGAAACTGCAGATCCTGCCCGCCGCCATGAATGTCGAAATGATCGCCCAGCAGCGTGCAGCCCATCGCCGAACATTCGATGTGCCAGCCCGGGCGGCCACGGCCGTATTTCGAGTCCCAGCTCGTGTCCGCCGGCTCTTCCGGTTTTGCCTGTTTCCACAGCACGAAGTCAAGCGGATCCTGCTTGGCATCGTTCGCCGCCACACGCTCGCCCGCGCGCAGGTCCTCGATGGACTTGCCCGAGAGCGCGCCGTAATGCGCGAACTTGCGCACCGCGTAGTTCACGTCACCGTCCGAACCTTGATACGCGTAGCCGTTCTTTTCCAGCATGCCGATCATGTCGAGCATCTGCGGAATGTACTGGGTCGCGCGCGGCTCGTGATCGGGACGCGCGACGCCGAGCGCGTCCGCGTCTTCGTGCAGCGCGTCGATGAAACGGTCGGTGAGCTGCTTGATGGTTTCGCCGTTTTCCACCGCACGGCGAATGATCTTGTCGTCGATGTCGGTGATGTTGCGCACATAGGTCACGTTGTAACCGAGCGTGCGCAGCCAGCGCTGCACGACGTCGAACACCACCATCACACGCGCGTGGCCAACGTGACAATAGTCGTACACCGTCATGCCGCAGACGTACATGCGTACGACGCCGGGCTCGAGTGGCACGAAATTTTGCTTGTCACGCGCGAGCGTGTTGTAGATGCGCAGTGATTCCATAAAGACGATGGATACGTGGGTCGAAAGAAATCCGCGGCGGCGCCGACAGCAGCCAGCGGGTGCGTGCGAAGCACCGCGCTCCTGGAGGCTGCGTACAGTCGCGCTCAATCAGTCATCAGGGCGGAGACGACCACGAGTGGCGAAAGAAAGCCTGGCGTTCAGCACAGCATCGCGCGCAATCTTGCGGGGCGACGACGCCTGCATGACGTTTGCGCGAAGTTTGCAATGTCGCTCGCGAAGCTGGCGCGCAACCGTTCCGGAACTTCCCGTAACCAGCCGGAACTGGCACCGAACCGGGCGCTGCGATTTCACGCGACGAAAACGCACAGACCTTTTGTTAGAATGGCTCGGAGTATAACACCGCGACCTCACCCTATGAAATCTTCCAGCGGCCGCGCGACACGCGCTGCGACCTTTGCGGCGGCGGCTCTCGCGAGCGTCGGTTTCGTTCTCGGCGGCCTGTCCGCTGCGCATGCGGCACCGCCCGCCACGGCCGACGGCACGCCCGGCGCGGACTCCGCCATCGTCCAGCACAACTGGGCCTCGGCGCTGAACGAACTCGACGCGCGCATCAAGACGAACCCGCGCGACGTGCAGGCGAAATTCAAGCGCGCGACCATCCTCGCGCGTCTCGGCCGCGACGACGACGCGATCGAAGCCTTCACCGAACTCACGCAGAGCTACCCGGAACTGCCCGAGCCCTATAACAATCTCGCGGCGCTCTACGCGAAGCACGGCCGTTACGACGAAGCCCGCATCGCGCTGGAAACGGCCACGAAGGCGAACCCGTCGTACACGCTCGCGTGGGAAAATCTCGGCGACCTGTACCTGCGTCTGGCCGACGCGTCGTACCGCCGCGCCTCCTCGCTCGGCCACACGAGCGGACCCACGCAGCAGCGTCTCGCCGACATCGAGAAGATCGTCAATCCGCCGGCGGCGTCGAAGAAGGCGCGCGGCGAATCGGCGGCATCGGACGCAAGCACCACCAAGCGCGTGGGGCCGATGCTCGACAATCCGGTGATCCAGTTCGGCGGCCCGACCGGGTCGCTCGCGATGCCGCCCTTCGTGGCGCCATCGAACTAAGCCGCAGCACGCCGCGCGCGGCGTGACTGCGACACGTTTTTCCCCGCACTTCCGAGGATACTCATGAAATGGTTGATGTTGGCGCTCGGTAGCGCCGCCCTGATCGCGAACGCACCCGCCTTTGCGCAGAACGGCCCGCAAGCCGCGCATCCGCAGGTGCTCTTCAAGACCAGTGATGGCGACATTCGCGTCGAACTCTATCCCGAGAAGGCGCCCAAGACCGTCGACAACTTCCTCCAGTACGTGAAGTCCGGCCAGTACAACGGCACGATCTTCCATCGCGTGATCCGCGGCTTCATGATCCAGGGCGGCGGCTACACCACGAGCTTCGTCGAGAAGCCCACGCGCGCGCCCATTCCGCTCGAAAGCAAGAACGGCCTGAAGAACACCACCGGCATGCTCGCGATGGCGCGCACGAGCGACCCGAATTCGGCGACGGCGCAGTTCTTCATCAACACCGTGGACAACGCCAACCTCGACTATCCGAATCCGGACGGCAACGGCTATGCCGTGTTCGGCAAGGTCACGCAGGGTCTCGACGTCGTGAAGAAGATCGAAGCCACGCCGACGACCTCGCGCGGCCCGATGTCCGACGTGCCGCAAACGAACGTCGTGATCCAGTCGGCCACCGTGGTCGGCAAGTAAGCGCGCCAGCAGCGAGCAGGCAGCAAGCACCGCACACCCCACCATTCGTCGCGCGGCGCGGCGCCGGCACACGCGAAGGCAAACGCCCCGCCTCGTGCCGAAACCGCACCGCCCTCTCACCCCCGCCTCAGACACTCAGGCACCCACTGGCAAAGGATTCCATCATGGTCGAACTGCATACGAACCACGGCGTCATCAAGCTCGAACTGAACGCCGAAAAGGCGCCGAAGACGGTCGCTAACTTCCTCAACTACGTGAACAGCGGCCACTACAACGGCACGGTGTTCCACCGCGTCATCGACGGCTTCATGATCCAGGGCGGCGGTTTCGAAGCCGGCATGAAGCAGAAGCCGACCGAAGCGCCGATCGAAAACGAAGCCAACAACGGCCTGAAGAACGTGCGCGGCTCGATCGCGATGGCGCGCACCAACGACCCGCACTCGGCGTCGGCGCAGTTCTTCATCAACGTGGCCGACAACGACTTCCTGAACCACTCGTCGCCGACGCCGCAAGGCTGGGGCTACGCCGTGTTCGGCAAGGTCGTCGACGGCCTCGACGTGGTCGAGAAGATCAAGTCGGTCAAGACGGGCTCGAAGGGCTTCCATCAGGACGTGCCGGTCGACGACGTCGTGATCGAGAAGGCTGTCGTCGTCGAATAACGCAACAGGGCGCTCGCTTCATCGATGCTGCAGGACAAGGCACTCAGACACGCCGCCGCGGGCGTGCCCGGCGAGGGCAAGCGCCCTCACGCGGCGCGCCCGTTTCTCTTCATCTCGGACCTGCATCTGAATGAAGCGATTCCGCACACGGTCGCCGCGTTCGAACACTTCATCCATGTGACGGCCGATCAGGCCGACTCGGTGTTCATACTCGGCGACCTCTTCGAATACTGGATCGGCGACGACATGCTCGCCAATCCGTTTTTCGCGCGCATGGCCGCGTTGATGCACACGCTCTCCGAGCGCGGCATCGCGCTGTACATCATGCACGGCAATCGCGATTTCCTGATGGGCAAACGCTTCATGAAAGCGGCGGGCGCAATCTGGCTGCCCGACCCCATCGCGATCACCGCGTTCGGCACGCGCATCGCGCTCGCGCACGGCGACGCCCTGTGCACCGACGATCGCGGCTATCAGTTTTTCCGTAAATTCGCGCGCAACCGGCTGCCGCAACTGCTGTTTCTCGCGTGGCCGTATCGTTGGCGCATCGCGCTCGCGGAACGCGCGCGACGCGCGAGCGAGGAACGGCGCGACGGGCCGTCGCTGCCGAAATACGACGTGACGGCGAAAGGCGTCGCGGCGCTGTTCAAGCGCGCGCGCACGAACACGATGATTCACGGTCATACGCATCGGCCCGCGCGCCATCAGGAACCCGGCGGCACACGCTGGGTGCTGCCCGACTGGGATCTCGATCACGGCAAACCGCGTGGCGGTTTTCTGCGCGTGGACGCGGAAGGGTTCAGGATGTTGCCGCTCGATTGAGGGCGCGAGGCGCGAGAGATCGCACCGGATACGAAAACAGCCGCTTCAAGCGGCTGTTTTATTTGGTGACGCGAGCGATGATGGCGTCGATCGGAAACGCTCAAACGCGCGCGGTCGACTCGTCGCGCGACCGCGCCTGCTCCGCTTCGCGAGGCGCAGCGCCGCCCTCGAAACCCGCCGAAAGACGACGCAATTCGGCAAGCGCGGCATCGGCGCCATGCAGCGCTTCGAGGCGCGCGCCCAGACGTTCGAGCGCGACGACGATCGAATCGACGCGCTGCGTTTGCGTCGCCGCGTGATCGATCAAACCGTGAATAGCCAGCGACACCGGATCGTCGGCGTTCGGCGAAATGCCGTACGCGCAAAAGCCCTCGCGCGCGGCGGCCTTCGACGGCTGCGGCGACGCCTTCTCGTGCGCGGCCGCGGACCCGACTGCCGGCGCAACCGCGGGCACAACCGCCGGTACAACGATACGCGCCGGATTGCCCACCGCCGTCGCGCCTTCGGGCACCGGCTTCACGACCACGGCGTTCGAGCCGATCTTGGCCTGCGCGCCGACCGTGAATCCGCCGAGCACTTTCGCGCCCGCCCCCACGATCACGCCCGCGCCGAGCGTCGGATGGCGCTTCGCGCCGCGCGTGAGCGAGGTGCCGCCGAGCGTCACGCCCTGATAGATCGTGCAGTCGTCGCCGACTTCCGCCGTTTCGCCGATCACGACGCCCATGCCATGATCGATGAATACGCGTCGGCCGATGGTCGCGCCCGGATGAATTTCGATGCCGGTAAGAAAGCGCGCGAGTTGCGAGACATAACGCGCGAGCCAGCGGCGTTTCGCGCGCCAGCAGGCATGCGCGAAGCGATGCAGCACGAGCGCGTGCAGACCCGGGTAACAGGTGAGGACTTCCCAGGCGCTGCGAGCGGCGGGATCGCGCTCGCGGATCGTGGCGATATCTTCGCGAAGTCTCTTGAACATGGCTTTCACACGCTTCGAACGTGAGGAACAGGGGAACCGGCCGCGCGTCATCAGTGCGACGTCGCTGCGTGGCGCGCGCGGCTCGTGCGTGGTTTTAGGGAAAGTCGAATCCCTTAGCAGCCACGCTGATTTGCTTGTGATGTGCAGTCGATTGTAGGCGAAAGGCGCGCGCGGCCCCGGAAGTCCACGCGGCCATCAAGGTTGGACCCGCCAGCGCGCCGAAACCCGCCGCAGACGCCTACTTCGCGCCGTCCTTGCTCTTCAGGAGAATGTGCTTGGCGATGCCGCGCACGATGTTGACTTCCTCACGCTCGAGCCCCGAACGCGCAAACAGACGCCGCAAGCGCGACATCAGTTTCTTCGGATTGGCGGGATCGAGAAAATCGAGCGCGATCAGCGCGTTTTCCAGATGCACGTACATGCGCTCGATATCGTCGCTGGTGGCAAGCGGCGTCGCCGTTTCCTGCGCGCCGGCGGTCGGCAGCGCGACGCCCGGCGTCTCCGCGGACAGATACGCGAGCCGCAGTTCGTAGGCCAGCACCTGCACGGCCTGCGCGAGATTGAGCGAGCTATAGGCCGGATTGGCCGGAATGTGCGCGAGCGCGGTGCAGCGCTCGACGTCTTCATTCGACAGGCCGGTGCGCTCGTTGCCGAACACCAGCGCGATGTCGCCGTGCGCGACCTGGCGGCAGGCATCCTGCACTGCGAGACGCGGCGCGGCCGGCGGCGGTCCGTATTCGCGGGTGCGCGCGGTCAGCGCGAGCGACCAGGAGGAGCCGACGAGCGCGTCGGCGAGCGTCGGCACGATGTGCGCGGCGGCCAGCACGTCGTCGGCGCCGCTTGCCATGGCGACGGCCTCGGGATCGCAGTGCACCTGCGGTACGCGCGGTGCGACCAGCACGAGCCGCGAGAAGCCCATTGTCTTCAGCGCGCGCGCCGCGGCGCCGACGTTGCCCGGATGGCTGGGCTCGACCAGCACGAAGCGCGTGGACGTGAAACCGCCGCGCAGCGGCTCGTGAGCCGCTTCGGCGGCATGTGAATCGGGGTGCTCCAAGATGAATCTCGTACGGCGTGGTCAGTGAAGCGTGTATGTTAGCGCGGCTCGCGCGCCCGGCCTATT
Source organism: Paraburkholderia tropica (assembly GCF_900109265.1). Classification (GTDB taxonomy): domain Bacteria; phylum Pseudomonadota; class Gammaproteobacteria; order Burkholderiales; family Burkholderiaceae; genus Paraburkholderia; species Paraburkholderia tropica. The sequence continues at coordinate 181,326 of NZ_FNZM01000010.1, read as the reverse complement.
GGGGACGGCGCGGGGATGACGCAGCGACGACGGCCGCGCGAGCCCCTGAGCCATTGCGCCACCGCCCGCGCCGCGCCCATCCGAAGTCTCCCCGAAGCGGACCGGAAATCGGGTAAAATGCCAGATTCGCGCGCGTTTTCCGGTCAGTCGTGTGGCCGTAAAACCGGGTCCGCAAGGCCGCCGCGCCCCGTTCTTATTCAATTCGTCTCCGTTGGCGGGACAGGTTCCGCGGCCGCTCGGCCCGCGCCCTGTCCAATCGTTAGACGCTTTATCTTTCGCACCACCGGTGCGCGTGCCGATGCGCGCGCCGGACAACAAGGATCCAGGCTCATGCATCCCATGCTCAACATCGCTGTCAAGGCCGCGCGCCGCGCCGGACAGATCATCAACCGCGCGTCGCTCGATCTCGACCTCGTGCAGGTCGCGAAGAAGCAGCACAACGATTTCGTCACGGAAGTCGACAAGGCGGCCGAAGCCGCCATCATCGAAACGCTCTCCACCGCCTACCCCGACCACGCGATCCTCGCCGAAGAATCGGGCGAATCGGCCCACGAGTCGGAATACCAGTGGATCATCGATCCGCTCGACGGCACCACGAACTTCATCCACGGTTTCCAGTACTACTGCGTCTCGATCGCGCTCGCACACAAGGGCATCGTCACGCAGGCCGTGGTCTATGACCCGACGCGCAACGACCTCTTCACCGCTTCGCGCGGCCGCGGCGCGTTCCTGAACGACCGCCGTATCCGCGTCGGCCGCCGCGACCGTCTCGCCGACGGCCTGATCGGCACGGGCTTCCCGTTCCGCGAAAAGGACGGCCTCGACAGCTACTGCGATCTGTTCGCCGCGATGACCAACGCCTGCGCCGGCCTGCGCCGCCCGGGCGCCGCTGCGCTCGATCTGGCGAACGTCGCCGCGGGCCGCATGGACGGCTTCTTCGAACAGGGCCTCAATCCCTGGGACGTCGCTGCGGGCGCGCTGCTCGTGACGGAAGCCGGCGGCCTGATCGGCAACTACACGGGCGACTCGGACTTCCTGCACGTCGGCGAAATCGTCGCGGGCAACCCGAAGATCTACGCGCAAATGGTGCCGATCCTCTCGAAGTACACGCGCATCAAGAAGGAAGCCTGAGCGCGCTGACGCCGTATCCGCGCTGCCGCCGTCGCGCATGAAGCCGTCAGGCGATTGCGAGGAACACTGCGGCGCGCAGCGGCCCGTGTCACAATCGGGCAAACTGGAAAAAGCAGGATCACGGCGACACAACCCGCGGGGAAAGCGGCGACACGGCAGCGCGAACACGCGCCGCACGACGCCCACCCGCCACAACAAGCGGCTTCGGCCGCTTTTTTCGTCGTGAATCCGAGGTTTTGGCGCGCCGGGTTCGCTCCTGTTGCGTCCCGGTTTCTTTCCATTGCGTTTCCCGCGCCGTGGTCGCCTGGGCCATCGAGCCGCCGTTCAACCGCTCCAACCCGCGATGAAAAAAGGCTTCTTCACGATCATCGCCGCGCAGTTCGTTTCGTCGCTCGCCGACAACGCACTGCTGATCGCGGCAATCGCGTTGCTCACGGTGATTTCGTCGCCGGCCTGGGTCACGCCGCTCCTCCAGATATTCTTCACGGTCTCGTACGTGCTGCTCGCGCCCTTCGTTGGCGCGTTCGCCGACGCGCTGCAAAAGCGCCACGTGATGTTCGTCTCGAACGCGCTCAAGGCCGCCGGCTGCATGCTGATGATCGCGGGCGTGCACCCGATGATCGCGTACGGCGTGGTCGGTTTCGGCGCGGCGGCCTACTCGCCCGCAAAGTATGGAATCCTCACTGAATTGCTGCCCGCCGAGAAACTCGTCGCGGCCAACGCGTGGCTCGAATCGGCGACCGTGCTCTCGACCATCGTCGGCACCATGCTCGGCGGCGCGCTAGTGTCGACCTACGCGCAGCGTTTCGTCCAGCACCATCCGATGCCGCTGATCCACTCGGCCGCCGATCTCGCGATGCTCGCAGTCATGATCACTTATGCGATCGCGGCGCTCATCAACGTCGGCATTCCCGATACGGGCGCGCGCTACGAGAACCGCCTCAAGGAACCGGCGCGGCTGGTGGGCGACTTCGTGCACTGCTTCAACGTGCTCTGGGCCGACAAGCTCGCGCAGATCGCGCTGTGGGTCACGACCCTGATGTGGGGCGCGGCCGTCACGCTGCAACTGCTGGTGCTCAAATGGGCCGACGCGAACCTCGGCCTCACGCTCTCGAAGGCCGCCGTGATGCAGGGCGTGACGGGCCTCGGGATCGCGCTCGGCGCGGGCGCGGCGGCGGCCTGGGTGTCGTTGCGCGCGTCGCTGCGCGTGCTGCCCGTGGGCGTGCTCTGCGGCGTCGTGGCCATGGCGATGGCGTTCTACAGCAAGAATCTGTTTCCGGCCGGCGAAGGCCTGCGCTTCGGCACCTTCGTGCTGCCCTTTTATCTGCTGTTCGCGTATCCGCTGATGATCGCGCTCGGCGCGCTCGCGGGCTTTTTCATCGTGCCGATGAACGCCCTGCTCCAGCATCGCGGCGCGACGCTGCTGTCGGCGGGCCACTCGATCGCCGTGCAGAATTTCAACCAGAACCTCGCCGTGCTGATGATGCTCGGCGCCTATGCGCTGCTGCTCACGGCGAAAATGCCGGTGCAATGGATCATCGTCGTATTCGGCGTGTTCGTGTCCGGCATGATCTGGCTCGCCATGCGACGCAGTGCCGCGAACGCCCGCACCGTGGACCTGCAGGCGCTCGTCGACGAATGAGCGCGCACCGCCTGACGGGATGACGCGCGCATGCGCTGGCCATCCGGCCAGGTTCACGCGCCTCCCGCGCGGGTTACACTCACGCCCTGAACCTTAAGCAAGACACCGAGGATGGCTACACACACCGCAGGCGCAGCCGACATCGCGCAACACACTCCCATGATGCAGCAGTATCTGCGCATCAAGGCCGATCATCCGGGCACGCTGGTGTTCTACCGGATGGGCGACTTCTACGAGCTGTTCTTCGAAGACGCGGAGAAGGCCGCGCGCCTGCTCGACCTCACGCTCACGCAGCGCGGCGCATCGGCGGGCAATCCCATCAAGATGGCGGGCGTGCCGCATCACGCCTGCGAGCAATATCTCGCCAAGCTCGTGAAGCTCGGCGAGTCGGTGGCGATCTGCGAACAGATCGGCGACCCGGCCACGTCAAAAGGACCGGTCGAGCGCAAGGTCGTGCGCGTGGTCACGCCCGGCACGCTGACTGACGCGGCCCTGCTTTCCGACAAGAACGACGTCTATCTGATGGCGGTCTGCCCCGGTCACAACCGGCGCGGCGCGACCGTCAACGTCGGTCTCGCGTGGCTCAATCTGGCAAGCGGCGCGCTGCGCCTCGCGGAAGTCGCGCCCGAACAGGTCGCGGCGGCCTTCGAGCGCATCCGACCGGCGGAAATTCTCGTCGCGGAAATGCCCGCGGAGTCGTCGGGCTGGGCGCCGCCTTCCGCTGGATCAGGCACCACGCCGGGCGCGCTGACGCGCGTGCCCGCCTGGCACTTCGACGTCGCGTCGGGCCGCCAGCGTCTGTGCGATCAACTCGACGTCGCGAGCCTCGACGGCTTCGGCGCGCAGACGCTCACGAGCGCCTGTGGCGCGGCTGGCGCGCTGCTGCTGTATGCGGCGGCCACGCAAGGCCAGCAATTGCGTCACGTGCGCAGCCTGAAAGTCGAAGCGGAGTCGGAATATATCGGCCTCGATCCGGCCACGCGGCGCAATCTCGAACTCACCGAAACATTGCGCGGCACCGAGTCGCCCACGCTGTGTTCGCTGCTCGATACCTGCAGCACGACCATGGGCAGCCGTCTGCTGCGTCACTGGCTGCATCATCCGCCGCGCGACGCGGGCATCGCGCAAACGCGCCAGCAAGCCATCGGCGCGCTGCTCGACGCCCCGCCGCCCGCCAGTGTGGATGCCCTGCGCAGCGCACTACGCCAGATCGCCGACGTCGAACGCATCACCGGTCGCCTCGCGCTGCTGTCGGCGCGTCCGCGCGACCTGTCGAGCCTGCGCGACACCTTCGCCGCCCTGCCCGCGCTGCGCGAGCAAGTCGCGGCGGCCGGCGGCGCATCGGCGTCGCTCGCCCGCATCGTCGATCTGCTCGATCCGCCGCCCGAATGCGCCGAACTGCTGCATCGCGCGGTCGCGCCGGAACCGGCGGCCATGATCCGCGACGGCGGCGTGATCGCGCGCGGCTACGATGCGGAACTCGACGAACTGCGCGACATGTCCGAGAACTGCGGCCAGTTCCTGATCGATCTCGAAGCACGCGAACGCACGCGCACGGGCATCGGCAATCTGCGCGTCGAATACAACAAGGTGCACGGCTTCTATATCGAAGTCACGCGCGGCCAGACCGACAAGGTCCCCGACGACTATCGCCGCCGCCAGACGCTGAAGAACGCCGAGCGCTACATCACGCCCGAACTGAAAACGTTCGAGGACAAGGCGCTCTCCGCGCAGGAACGCGCGCTCGCACGCGAGAAGGCGCTCTACGACGCGCTGCTGCAATCGCTGCTGCCGTATCTGCTCGATTGCCAGCGCGTGGCCGCCGCGCTCGCCGAACTCGACCTGCTGGCCGCGTTCGCGGAACGCGCGCGCGCGCTCGACTGGGCCGCGCCGTCGTTTTCCGACGCGCCCGGTATCGAGATCGAGCAAGGCCGGCATCCGGTGGTCGAGGCGCAGGTCGAGCAGTTCATCGCGAACGACTGCGTGCTCAACGCGGACCGCAAGCTGCTGCTGATCACCGGCCCGAACATGGGCGGTAAGTCGACGTTCATGCGCCAGACCGCGCTGATCGCGCTGCTCGCCTACGTCGGCAGTTACGTGCCCGCGAAGCGCGCGCGCTTCGGTCCGATCGACCGCATCTTCACGCGGATCGGCGCGGCGGACGACCTCGCGGGCGGCCGCTCGACCTTCATGGTCGAAATGACCGAAGCCGCGGCGATCCTCAACGACGCCACGCCGCAAAGCCTCGTGCTGATGGACGAAATCGGCCGCGGCACCTCGACGTTCGACGGCCTCGCGCTCGCATGGGCGATCGCGCGCCATCTGCTGTCGGGCAACGGCTGCCACACGCTGTTCGCCACGCACTACTTCGAACTCACGCAACTGCCCGCGGAATTCGCGCAGGCGGCGAACGTGCATCTCTCGGCGGTCGAGCACGGTCACGGCATCGTGTTCCTGCACGCCGTCAGCGAAGGTCCGGCGAACCAGAGTTACGGCTTGCAGGTCGCCCAACTCGCGGGCGTGCCCAATTCGGTGATACGCGCGGCGCGCAAGCATCTCGTGCATCTCGAGCAGATGTCGGCGGGACAACCCACGCCGCAACTCGATCTGTTCGCCGCGCCCGCCGCCGCGAGCGACGACGAATTCGACGCCCCGAAACACTATGTCGAAGATGCGCCGCAAGCCGAGGAAGATCCGGCGGCGGCGCGCGTGGCGGAGCGGTTGCGTGCCATCGATCCCAACGAGCTGCGTCCGCGCGACGCACTCGATCTGCTGTACGAACTGCATGAGCTGGCCACAGCGCCGGACGCCAAACGCTGAGCGTCGCCCTGCGACGCCGCCGCGGCCTGCCCTACGAGGCCGCGGGCGGCTGCATTCGCGCTATCTGAAAAATATGCACGGCAGGTGGCGCGCGTCGGTGCGGGCGTGGCGTCTGAGCGCACTGCGGTTCGCGGTCGGTGCGGTCGGCGCATTCACTGCACTCGCCGCGCTCATTGCGCTCGCGTTGCCCGGCCTTGCCTATGCACAGCCTCAATCGGCCGCGTCCTCGCAGCGCTATTCGTTCGCGGTGCTCGCGAACGTCGTGACCGAGCCCGGCGACGAAGGCACGCTGCAACGTCTCGTCGATGCCATCGGGCGCGATCCGCAAATTGCCTTCGTGGTCTACGACGGCAATCTCAAAGGCCCGCGCGAATCGTGCGCGGACAACCTGTACGAGCGCCGCCACGCCTTGCTCTCGGCATCGCGGCCGCCGCTCGTGTTCGTGCCCGGCCAGCGCGACTGGGCGAACTGCGGCATGAACGGCAGCGGCGCCTGGGACCCGGTCGAGCGTCTCGATTTTCTGCGTCAGAATTTTTTCGGCGACAGCAATTCGCTCGGCGAAAATCCGCTGACGCTCACGCGCGAAAGCGAAGTGTCGCGCTTCCGGCCATATCGGGAAAATGCGCGCTGGCAAACCGGCGACACCGTGTTCATCGCGCTGAACGTGCCCGGCGACAACAACCATTATCTGAACGCAGGCGGGCGCAACGGCGAATTCGAAGACCGCGTCATCGCCAACGGGTTCTGGCTCGAACACGCGGCCGAATACGCACGGCGGCGCAACGCGCGGGCCATCGTCATCTTCATGCAGGGCAACGCGATGCCGGAGCACTACGAGCGACCCGAGCGCTTCGCGTGGCTGCGTTTCCGCCGCGCGCAACGCGACGGCTATACCGAATTGCGGCGCAGCCTCATCAAGGCCGCCGAGACCTTCCGTGGGCCGATCGTGATCGTCAACCCGGACGAAACGCGCCTCGCGCGCGGCTTCGCGATCGATCAACCCTTGCGCACCGAAAAGGGCGTCAGGATTGCAAACGTGACGCGCATCAGCCTCGCGCTGCGCGATCCGCTCACGCAATGGCTACAGATCGACGCAGACATGACGCGCCGCACGCCGCTACGCATCAGCGTGCGCGACGTACCGAAACATCTGCCGCTCCTGCCGCCGCAGGAACCGCCGCCGATGCCGGGCAGCAACGCGTCGCCTGCCGTGCCGGACATGCCCGAGGTGTCGTCGATGCCCGACGTCACCGAAATCCCCGGTATGCAGCAAGCGCCGGACGTCAACAACGCCTACGGTGTGAATGGCATGCCCGCCACCCCGGCCAGCGGCGCATCGATGCCGCCGGACTGGCAAGGCGCGCCGTCCACGAACGCGCCGGGCGCCCACACCGCGCCGCTCCAGCTTGCACCGCCGTGGGTCGGTCACGGCGCCTCGCCCGCCAGCAGCGCGGCGCCCGGTTACTGAACGCGCGAACGGCTGCGTCACTACATCACGCTCGCCGAATCCGCGCGTAAACGAAAAACGCCGGCCCTGAGGCCGGCGCGTCGACTGATCGGCGAGATCAGTGCAGGGTAGGTTTCGACTCGGCTTCGTCGCCGTCGTCTTCCTCGTCTTCGTCGATGACTTCGAGACCATCGGCGCCGTGCGCGTGCTCGTGCTCGATTTCGTCTTCCGTCGCCTGACGCACTTCCTTCACGCTCAGCGAAAAACGCAGGGCCATGCCGGCCAGCGGATGATTGCCGTCGAGCACGACCTTGTCTTCTGCGACGTCGGTGACCGTGTAGATGAGCGCGTCGAGATCCTCATCGCCTTCTTCCGGCGTGCCTTCGAACTGCATGCCGACTTCGAGCGGTTCAGGGAAACGGGTGCGCGGCTCGATCTTCACGAGTTCCGGATCGTACTCGCCAAACGCATCCTGCGGCTCAAGCTGGATCTGGGTCTCGAAGCCCGGCTCCTTGCCGTCCAGCACTTCCTCGATCTTGGGGAACGTGCCATCATAGCCGCCGTGCAGATAGACCATCGGCTCGTCGCTTTCCTCAATCAGATTGCCCTGCGCATCCGATAGCTTGTAAGCGACCGACACGACGGTGTCCTTTGCAATTTTCATTCGATCCTCCAGATTACAGACCACATTATACGATGCCCAAGCGGTCCCCTGACCACGTGGAGGACGCGCGCAAGCAGCGCGCCCCCTCCTCCGCGGCACGCCCCACGCCCGACGCACCCACATCGTTGCTGGGCGGCCTGAGTCCGGCGCAGTTCATGAAGCAATACTGGCAGAAAAAGCCGCTCTTGATCCGCCAGGCGATACCCGGCATCGAGGCGCCGCTTTCGCGCGACGAGTTGTTCGCGCTTGCCGACAGCGACGACGTCGAATCGCGCCTCATCACGCATTTCCGCAAGCGCTGGTCGCTCGAACACGGCCCGTTCGGCGCCGACGAACTGCCCACGCCGAAAACGCGTCAATGGACGCTGCTCGTGCAAGGCGCCGATCTTCACGACGATCGCGCCCGCGCGCTGCTCGAACGCTTCCGTTTCGCGCCCGACGCCCGTCTCGACGATCTGATGATCTCGTATGCGACCGATGGCGGCGGTGTCGGCCCGCATTTCGATTCCTACGATGTGTTTCTCCTGCAGGTGCACGGCAAGCGCCGCTGGCGTATCGGCGCGCAGCGCGACCTGTCGCTGCAGGAAGGCATGCCCCTGAAAATTCTCGCGAATTTCGAACCCGAGGAAGAATGGGTGCTGGAGCCTGGCGACATGCTCTATCTGCCGCCGCACATCGCGCACGACGGCGTGGCCGAAGGCGAGTGCATGACCTGCTCGATCGGCTTTCGCTCGCCTTCCACGTCGGAGCTCACGAATCAGTTTCTTTACTGGCTCGCCGAACGTGGCGCCGACGACGCCGCGCAGCCCGGAGCGAAGGGCGGCAAAAGCGCGCTTTACCGCGACCCGGATCAGCCCGCCGTGGCGCATCCCGCGCAATTGCCCCCGGCACTTGTGGAGCGCGTTGCGGCCGTGCTTGCTAAAGTGCGTTGGAGCGATGGCGATGTGTCGTCGTTCGTGGGCTCGTACCTTTCGGAACCGAAGGCCAATGTGGTCTTCGACGCCCCCGAAAAACCCCTCGACGAGGCCCGTTTTGTTGCGCGCGCCGCGAAAAGCGGGATAAGACTCGACCGCAGGACGATCCTGCTTTACGATGCGCGGTCGTACTACCTGAACGGGGAACAGTACTTGCTCAGAGAAGCCCGAAAGTGGCTGCCGGCCTTGGCCGACAACCGCTTTCTGGATGGGAAACGCTTTGTAACACTCTCACACGATTCGTGTGTGACAGCGTTACTACACGAATGGTATTGTGCGGGCTGGATACGGACCGGGGAGCTTGCGTAAGCGCTTCGGACTGTTATACCGTACTAATATAGTGCTTGTATGAGAAAGACAACGTATTGTCCCCGGATTTGTCGACGGTCGATACGAAAGTGCCTATAATTTCCGCCCAGGCCGTAGGGAAGATTCACGCTCTTGCAGTGCATCTCCACCAGCGGCTCAGGTCGGTGTTGGGGCACATTACCGGTATTATTTTGCGCTGTTGCTTACCTTTAACCATAAAAGGACGTGATCATGAAGAAATCCCTCCTCGTAGCATCCCTGCTGGCAGCTGTTGCACTCGCTGCGTGCAACAAGAGCAGCGACCAAGCCGCTGCGCCGGCTAGCGACGCAACGGCTGCTTCGGCACCGGCTGCTGCCGCTTCGGACGCTGCTGCTGCTGCTTCGGGCGCTGCTGCTGCTGCGAGCGACGCTGCTGCTTCGGCTACGGCTGCTGCTTCGGACGCTGGCGCTGCTGCTTCGGACGCAGGCGCTTCGGCTGCTGCTCCGGCATCGGGCGCAAGCCAGTAAGCTGCATTCGCACGAGGCCCGTGCCGAGCTTCGGCTCCAGCGGGCATCGCTGCGAACCGCGGTGCAGCCTGGCGACATCGTCAGTCGCACAGCGGGCAAGCAAAAAAGCCACGAACGCAAGTTCGTGGCTTTTTTGTTTTCTCTATCGAGATATCGAGACTTTCTTCATGCGCCGCGCATGTAACAAGCGCGACGCATCTGCAAGCGCGTATTACGCGCACAGCCTGTTCAGCTCGCTTGCGCGCCCTCTTCTTCGCCATCGAAGAACGCCTTGACGACTTCGATTTCGCGCGTGCGCTTGAACGGCGGCAGACTTTGCCAGATGCGACGCCCATAGGGCTTATCGACAAGACGCGTATCGCAGATCATCAGCACGCCGCGATCGGTCTCCGCGCGAATCAGGCGGCCCGCGCCCTGCTTGAGCGTGATCACCGCTTGCGGAAGTTGATGTACCGCAAAAGGACTCAAGCCTTTCTTGGTCAGCGCATCGAGTCGCGCGGCCAGCACGGGATCGTCGGGCGGCGCGAACGGCAGCTTGTCGATGACGACGAGCGAGAGCGCATCGCCGCGCACGTCCACACCTTCCCAGAAGCTCTGGCTACCCACCAGAATCGCGTTACCGTAAGCGCGGAAGCGTTCGAGCAATTCGGTGCGGCTCGCGTCGCCCTGCACGAGCAAGGGCGTGTTCCAGCCGCGCGCCTCGATCGTGTCGCGCAGCTTCGCGGCGATGCGATCAACCGCGCGCAGCGTCGTGCACAGCATGAACACACCGCCACCCGATGCCTCGATCGCCGGCAAGGCCGCATCGAACACGGCGTCGGTGAATTGCGGCGACGACGGCTGCGGCATATTGCGCGGCACGTACAGCAAGCCCTGCTCGGGATAATCGAACGGACTCGGCAAGGTCATCGAACGGCGCGAGCTCAAGCCCATTTGCGCCGCGTAGTGCGTGAAGTCGCCGCGCACCGACAAGGTCGCCGACGTGAAAATCCATGTGCGCGGCACGCCCGCGCGCTGCTTCGCGAAGATCGGCGCAACCGAGAGCGGCGTCTCGTGCAACTGCACCGTGTGCGAGAACACTTCGACCCAGCGGACCTTTTCGTCGTCGCTCGGGTATTCTTTGGCGGCTTCGCCCTCGCCTTCGGGCTTGCGCGCCGGCTCGGCCACTGCGGCGCCGGTCCAGCCCGCGAGAATGCCCTGCAACTCGCGTGCGCGGCGCAGGCACGTACCCAGCGATTCCGCACGCTCAGCCTGACCGGCAAGCGCCGTCGCGAGCGTGCCCAGTTCGGTCTGCAACGCGTCGAGTGCGTCGAAAAGCGGATGGTCTTCCGGCAACTGCGTGATCGACAGCCGCAGCGAATCTTCCTTGAACGCGAGCCGAACGTCGCGCGCGGCGCGTTCGACACCGGCGGCCAGTTTCACCCACTCCACCGCATCGCGTGCATGCGCCAGGCCTTCGGCGACGCAATCGCGCGCAAGTTCGAGGAACTGCGCCGTCGAGAGCGTCTCGCCGAAGAACAGCGTGGCGGTTTCAGGCAGTTGATGTGCTTCGTCGAAGATGATCGTGTTCGCGCTCGGCAGCAATTCGGCCATGCCGGTGTCGCGCAGCATGATGTCGGCGAAGAACAGATGGTGATTCACCACCACGATGTCGGCCTGCTGCGCTTCGCGGCGCGCGTGCATCACGAAGCAATCCTTGTAATGCGGACACTCCTGGCCGAGGCAGTTGTCGCGCGTCGAAGTGACCATCGACCACACGGCCGCCGTCTCCGGCACGCTCGCGAGTTCGGCCTTGTCGCCCGATCGCGTGATCTTCGCGAAGCGGATGATCTCCTGCAGATACGAGGTTTCCTGGCGCGACGGCAAGCGGCCGTTGTCGGCCGTGCGTTGCAGGTAGTAGTGGCACAGGTAGTTCGAGCGGCCCTTGAGCATCGCGACGCTCACGGGCACCGCGAGCGCGTCGCGCACGGTGGGAATGTCGCGGGCGAAGAGCTGATCCTGCAAGTGCTTCGTGCCCGTGGAGACGATCACCTTGCCGCCCCACAACATGGCCGGCACGAGATACGCGTAGGTCTTGCCCGTGCCCGTACCCGCTTCGACGATCAGCGTGTTGTCGCCCGAATCGGCACGCGACGCTTCGTCGCCATTCGCGGCAGCCGGCGCGGGTGCGCCGCGTTCCAGACGGCGCGCCGGACGCGATTGCAACTCGAACGCGGCGGGATCGGGCTGCGCCTGAGCGGCGGCTTCCATCGCCGCGGCCACGGCACTCGCCATCTCGATCTGCGCGGCACGCGGACGATAGCCGTCGATCTCGCGCGCGAGCAAGCCGTCGGCGGCAAAGAGTTCCTGGAGTTCGGCGGCGCGACGCGTGCTCAGCGCGGGCGATGCGGCTTGCGCGGCGCGAGCGTCACCAGCCTGCGCGCCGCCATCGCGTGCAGGCTGGGTTCGGGAAACGGTCGTTGAATTCAAGGCAAGCGGTTCCTGCTCGGTCCTCGAGGCACAGCCCGACTGCGGCCGCGCCCCGGCGCCTGCCGGGACCCGGAATCAGGCGTGCCCGTTCGAGGTCTTCGTTGAATCGGGGTCCAGCTGCAGTTGCAGCAGGATGATGTTGTCCTTGAGCTTGAGCTTGCGCCTCTTCAGCTTCTGCAATTCGAGATCGTCGAAGTCCGACGTCTCGCAGAGCCTCTCGATCTGACGATTGAGGTCGCCGTGTTCCGATTCCAGTTGCAGAATGCGGTCACGAAGGACCTCGCCTTTGACTTCACGATGCTCGCGCATGCTCGCCTCCTCGTCATGATCGGCGCGCGCCGTGCGAAGGGTCGCGCGCCTGAGGTTGCTGACCGGCTGAAAAAGCGTGGTGCTACTGGCCCTGCGATTGCTGTTTTTGTTGCTGTTGCTGCTGTTGCTGCTTTTGATCCTGTTGCTGCTTCTGTTGCGCCTGCTGCTGCGCCTTCTCGGCCGCCTGTTTCTGACGCGCTTCGACGTCGGCCTTGTGCTTCGCCGCTTCGTCCTGCTTCTGCTGGAAGCGTTCAGCCTTCTGGTTGCGCTCCTGCGCCTTCTGCTGGCCTTCGGCGCGCGCCTGGTCGAGCTGCTTCTGGAAATCCGATTGCTTCTTGTCGTACGCAGCCTGGTTCGCCGCGCGTTGCGACTGGGCCTGTTCGCCCTGACGCTGCGCCTGATCCAGCGCGTGCTGGCGCAGCTTGTCCTGATACGCCTGCTCGTTCGCGGCGCGCTGCGGCGCTTCGGCCTGGCGCTGCGCCTGATCGAGCTCGTGCTGACGCTGCTTGTCCTCGAACGCCTGCGCGCTCTTCGCCTCATTCGCGGCGCGCTGCGGTGCGTCCGCCTCGTCGCGCGCGCGTTGCAGGGCGGTCTGCTCGTCGCGGCGGCGCGCGTTGTCGGCGCGCTGCTCTTCGTCGAGCTGCAACTGTTTCTGGCGGATGTCCGCCTGCACCACGCGCATCGCGTCGCGCGCCTTGCCCAGACAGTGATTCACGAAGAACGTGTCGTAGCAGTCGTGCTGCGCCACGCCATAGCGATAGTTGTTCTCCGCCGTGCGCCGGTCGAGCACCTTCTGACGCGCGGCAAAATCGTTCTGCACATCGGCGTTCGTTGCACCCGACGCCGCGATCGCAGCCGAAGCCGGCAAGCCCGCAGCCGCCGCGCCCGAACCGATCGGACCGCCCACTTCCACCGGGCTCGCGATTTGCGCGCCGCTAGCCGCGGGAGCGCCCGACACCGCCTGCTGGGCGGCCTCGTCTTGCGCGAGGGCCGGAACGTTCGCCATCGCCAGCAACGCGACGGCACAAACCGCCGCGCGGGCGGAGGTCCGCCATGCAGCGCCTTCGCGCGCGACGGACCGGACAGGTGACAAACGGAATGGGATCAACGTCTTCTGAGGGCAGCGGAACATGGGGGAAATTCTAACACCCCCCGACTCGAGCGCTCCGCCATTTATGGCAAAATGCCCCGCTCCACCGGCCAGCGGGCGTTCCCTCGCGGGTGCGCTCCGCCCGGTCGTCGGACCGAAAACCGGACTGCAAACCGATCCTCGCAGGAATATCCAGACCCTATGACGGAAACCGTAGCACTCAAGATCGTCCAGCGTATCGCCACCGAATTGAACGTTCAACCGCGTCAGGTGGCGGCCGCCGTCCAGCTTCTCGACGAAGGAGCGACCGTTCCGTTCATCGCCCGCTACCGCAAGGAAGTCACGGACAATCTCGACGATACCCAGTTGCGCACGCTCGAAGAGCGTCTGCTGTATCTGCGTGAACTCGAAGAGCGCCGTGCCGCGATCCTCGCGAGCATCGAAGAGCAAGGCAAGCTCACCGACGAACTGCGCACCGCCATCGAGACCGCCGACAGCAAGCAGGTTCTCGAAGACCTCTATCTGCCGTACAAGCCCAAGCGCCGCACGCGCGCGCAGATCGCACGCGAAGCCGGTCTGCAGCCGCTCGCCGACGCACTGCTCGCCAATCCGCTGCTCGATCCGCAGACGGAAGCCGCGCAATACGTGGACGCGGAGAAAGGCGTCGCCGACGTGAAGGCCGCGCTCGACGGCGCGCGCGACATCCTCTCCGAACAATTCGGCGAAACGGCCGAACTGCTCGGCAAGCTGCGCGACTGGCTGCAAAACCAGGGCGTGGTGACGTCGACCGTGATCGAAGGCAAGGAGAAAGAGGAAGGCGAGAAGTTCCGCGACTACTACGACTACTCCGAGACCATCAAGACCGTGCCGTCGCACCGCGCGCTCGCGCTGTTCCGCGGCCGTAACGCGGGCGTGCTGATGGTCAAGCTGGGCCTCGGCGGCGAGCTCGACACGCAGACGCCGCATCCGGGCGAAGGTCATATCGCGCGCCACTTCAACATTTCGAATCTGGGCCGCCCCGCCGACAAGTGGCTCTCCGACGTGTGCCGCTGGTGCTGGCGCGTGAAGGTGCAGCCGCACCTCGAAAACGAACTGCTGACGAACCTGCGCGAACTGGCCGAGACCGAGGCGATCCGCGTGTTCGCGCGCAACCTCAAGGATCTGCTGCTGGCCGCGCCGGCCGGCCCGAAGGCCGTGATCGGCCTCGATCCGGGTCTGCGCACGGGCGTCAAGGTGGCCGTGGTCGATCGCACCGGCAAGCTGCTCGCGACCGACACGATCTACCCGCACGAGCCGCGCCGCGACTGGGACGGCTCGCTCGCGAAGCTCGCGCGCATCGCCGCGCAGACGCAGGCCGAACTCGTCAGCATCGGCAACGGCACCGCTTCGCGCGAGACCGACAAGCTCGCGAGCGAACTGATCGCGAAGCATCCCGAGTTGAAGCTGCAGAAGATCGTCGTGTCGGAAGCCGGCGCGTCGGTTTATTCGGCGTCCGAACTGGCGGCGAAGGAATTCCCGGAACTGGACGTCTCGCTGCGCGGCGCCGTATCGATCGCGCGTCGTCTGCAAGACCCGCTCGCCGAACTCGTGAAGATCGAGCCGAAGGCGATCGGCGTCGGCCAGTATCAGCACGACGTGAACCAGCGCGAACTCGCGCGTTCGCTCGACGCCGTAGTCGAGGACTGCGTGAACGCCGTGGGCGTGGACGCGAATACGGCTTCGGTCGCGCTGCTCGCCCGCGTGTCGGGCCTGAACTCGACGCTTGCGCGCAATATCGTCGATTACCGCGATGCGAACGGTCCGTTCCCGTCACGCGAACATCTGAAGAAGGTGCCGCGCCTCGGCGACAAGACCTTCGAGCAGGCCGCGGGCTTCCTGCGCATCAACAGCGGCGAGAATCCGCTCGATCGCTCGTCGGTGCACCCGGAAGCGTATCCGGTCGTCGAGCGCATGCTCGCGAAGATCAAGCGCACGATCGGCGATGTGCTCGGTAGCCGCGAGGCGCTCTCGGGTCTCTCGCCCGCCGAATTCGTCGATGAGCGTTTTGGTTTGCCGACCGTGCGCGACATCCTCTCCGAACTCGAAAAGCCGGGTCGCGATCCGCGTCCCGAATTCAAGACGGCCACGTTCCGCGACGGCGTCGAGAAAGTCTCCGATCTCGTGCCGGGCATGGTGCTCGAAGGCGTCGTGACCAACGTGGCGGCGTTCGGCGCGTTCATCGACATCGGCGTGCATCAGGACGGTCTCGTGCACGTCTCGGCGATGTCGACGAAGTTCATCAAGGACCCGCACGAAGTCGTGAAGGCCGGTCAGGTCGTGAAGGTGAAGGTGCTCGACGTCGACGTGAAGCGTCAGCGCATCGCGCTCACGATGCGTATGGACGACGATCCCGCGAGCGCGGCGCAGCGCGCCGGTGGCGGCGCGGCGAATGGCGGCGGCCGTGATCGCAATGATCGCGGCGGCAACGCCAATCGCGGTGGTCAACGTTCGCGCGGCGAAGAGCCGGTGAACGCGATGGCGGCGGCGTTCGCGAAGCTCAAGCGCTGAGATCGGCCACACGCGGCGCGGGGCGCGCGAAATGCAAGCCCGCGCCGTGCCTGAAGCGCTTGAAGTCCATGAAGCGCTGAGCCGCGCGAAAATCGCGCAATAAAAAAGCCGCCCGCGGGCGGCTTTTTTGCGTCATCGAGCAGACGATCAGATCTCGATCTTCGTCCCCAGCTCGACCACGCGATTCGCGGGAATGCTGAAGAAGTCGGTCGGCTTGGCGGCGTTCTGGTGCATCCACGCGAACACGCGCTCGCGGAAGATCGACATGCCCGGCAATTGCGTCGGCACCACCGTTTCGCGCGCGAGGAAGAACGACGTGTCCATCATCTCGAACGACATGCCTTCGATGCGGCCGATCTCCTCGAGCACCGCCTTCACGTCCGGCGTTTCGTTGAAGCCGTAATCGGCCTTCACGAGATAGAGACCGCCGCCGATATCCTTCACGCTCACGCGCTCCGCGTTCGACACGTACGGAATATCGCGAATCTTGAACGTGAGAAAAATCGTGCGCTCGTGCAGCACCTTGTTGTGCTTGAGGTTGTGCAGCAGGCTCACCGGCACGAGCGTGTCGCTGCCCGTGAGATAGATGGCGGTGCCCGACACGCGGTGCGGCGGATGCGCGAGCAGACCTTGCAGGAAGGGCATCAGCGGAATGCCGTCGGCAGCCGTGCGTTCCTTCACGATCATGCGGCCTTTGAACCACGTCATCAGCAGGAAGAACAGCAGCGCGCCGATACCGAGCGGCAGCCAGCCGCCTTCCTCGACCTTGAGCAGATTCGCGCCGAAAAAGCCGAGGTCGATGATCAGCAGGCCCGCGATGATGAGCCCGACCAGCCACTTGTTCCACTTCCACAGCTTCGTCATGACGACGCTCACGAGGATCGTGGTCATCACCATGGTCGCGGTCACGGCGATACCGTACGCCGCCGCCAGGTTATCCGAGCTCTTGAAGCCGACCACGATGCACAGAATGATGAACAGCAGCATCCAGTTCACGACCGGCACGTAAATCTGGCCGATGGCGAGATCGGACGTGTGCAGCACCTTCATGCGGGGCACGTAGCCGAGCAGGATCGCCTGGCTAGTCAGCGAGTACGCGCCCGAAATGACGGCTTGCGACGCGATCACCGTGGCGACCGTCGAGAGCACGACGAGCGGCAGGAGCGCCCAGTCCGGCGCGAGCAGGAAGAACGGATTTTCGATCGCGCGATGGTCCTGCATCAGCAGCGCGCCCTGACCGAAGTAGTTGAGGACCAGCGAGGGCATCACGAGCCCGTACCACGCGCAGCGGATGGGCTTCGCGCCGAAGTGCCCCATGTCGGCGTAGAGCGCCTCCGCGCCGGTCAGCACCAGCACGACCGAGCCGAGCACCACGTAGGCCTGCAGCAGATGCGCGCTCATGAACGAGAAGGCGTAGTACGGATTGAGCGCTGCGATCACGCCCGGCTGCTGCACGATGCGCGAGACGCCGAGCACGGCGATGGTGATGAACCAGATCACCATGATCGGCCCGAACAGGCGGCCGACGAGCGCGGTGCCGTGACGCTGGATCCAGAACAGCGCGATCAGGATCACCATCGTGAGCGGCAGCACGAGATGCGTGAGCTTGGGCGCGGCGATCTCCAGACCTTCGACGGCCGACATCACCGAGATGGCCGGCGTGATCACCGCATCGCCGTAGAACATGCAGGCGCCGAAGATGCCCAGCGCGGTGAGCACCACGACCGAGCGGCTCTTGCGGTCGAGCGAGCGCAGCGCGAGCGCCATGAGCGCGAGTACACCGCCTTCGCCGTTGTTGTCGGCGCGCATCACGATGAGCACGTATTTGACGCTGACGACGATCATGATCGCCCAGAACAGCAGCGAGATGACGCCAAGGATGGACGTATTGGTAAGCGGAATGCCGTGAGAAGGGCTGAACGCCTCTTTCAGGGAGTACAGCGGGCTCGTGCCGATATCGCCGAACACCACGCCGATGGCCGCTACGGCCAGGGAAGGTAGCGGCTGTTTTGCCACGTGCGTGCTAGTTGTCATATACGCAGAGATCCGTTTGAGGCGGAAAAATTCGAGCGCTATTCTAAACCGGCTACGGGCGGAACCCGAGTGGCCGTTGTGACCCCGCGACGTACTCTTGTCCCCGCGCAGTTTAGCATTGGCGCTTTGCCGCGGTCAGCCGTCTGTGCCCCGACCGGCGACCTTGCGCGTAAAAACGCGCCGAAACCCGCCGAAACGCACCGACGCGCGCCTCGGCAGCAAAAAAAACGGAGCCTCGAAAGGCTCCGTTGATGGTCTGGCCGCACCGCACCCGCCCGAAGGCTGCGGCGGCACGCCAGCGTGCTTCAACCCTGCGAATTCTGCTGCTGGGCTTGTTGCAGACCGCGCTTGATCCACGCGCCGAGATTATGCGGACGCACCGTGTCCCACTCCTCGAACGGCTGATGAATCCAGGGGTTCGTCGGCAGATGCTGGACGAAATAGTCCGGCTTCACCTTCGAGCAGCCCTTGTACCAGAGCACGGCCGAGCGCACGCCGGTCACGGCCGGGTAACGCTCTTTCAGGTGATCCTGCACGCGCGCGAGCGTGACGCCCGAATCGACGAGATCGTCGACGAGCAGCACGTTGCCTTCGAGGTGACCGCGCGTCATCGTGATGTACTGCGCGATGTCGAGATCGCCCTGCTCCGTGCCAGCCGCTTCGCGGTACGAGCTGGTCGCAAGAATCGCCAGCGGCAGATCATAGATGCGCGAGAGCTGGTCGCCCACGCGCAGGCCGCCGCGCGCGAGACACAGGATCTGATCGAATTTCCAGCGCGACTCGTGCACCTGAAGCGCGAGCATTTCGATCAGCCGGTGGTATTCGTCCCAGCCGACCCACAGGTTCTTGTCGTCGTTGCGCGGGTCCATCATTTGAATCATCTTTGCTTCTACCTTCTTGCTACTTAGACCTTGAACGGATGACGCAGCAGGATCGTTTCGTCGCGATCCGGGCCGGTCGAAACCATGTCGATCGGCACGCCGGCGACTTCCTGCACGCGCTTCAGGTATGCCTGCGCGCTCTGCGGCAGCGCGTCGAACTGCGTGATGCCGATGGTGCTTTCCTTCCAGCCCGCGAAGGTCTCGTAGACCGGCTCGCAGGCCGCAACTTGCGAGGCGCCGCGCGGCAGGATGTCCACGTCCTGGCCGTCGACCTTGTAGCCGACGCAGAGCTTCACTTCTTCGAGGCCGTCGAGCACGTCGAGCTTGGTGATGCACAGGCCCGTCACGCCGTTGATCTGGATCGAGCGGCGCAGCGCGGCGGCGTCGAGCCAGCCGGTGCGGCGCGGACGGCCCGTGACCGAACCGAATTCCTTGCCGACCTTCGCGAGCGTGAGGCCCACTTCTTCCTGGCGATCAGCGTTGTCGGCGTCGTACAGTTCGCTCGGGAACGGGCCCGAACCGACGCGCGTGCAGTACGCCTTGGTGATGCCGAGCACGTAGTTGAGCTTTTGCGGACCGACGCCCGCGCCCGCCGACGCCGCACCTGCGACGCAGTTGCTCGACGTGACGAACGGATAGGTGCCGTGGTCGATGTCGAGCAGCGTGCCTTGCGCGCCTTCGAACAGCAGGTTGCCGCCTTCGTGATTCACGTCGTACAGGCGACGCGACACGTCCGTGACCATCGGCTTCAGGCGTTCGGCGTACGACAGCATCGTGTCGAGCGTCTGCTGATAGTCCACGGCCGGCGCGCCCAGGTACTGGGTCAGCACGAAGTTGTGGTAGTCGAGGTTCTCGCGCAGACGCGCGGCGAACGTTTCCGGCTCGAACAGATCCTGCACGCGCAGACCGCGACGCGCGACCTTGTCCTCGTACGCCGGGCCGATGCCACGGCCGGTCGTGCCGATCTTCGCGGCGCCGCGCTTGGCTTCACGCGCCTGGTCGATGGCGATGTGGTACGGGAGGATGAGCGTGGTGGCTTCGGAGATGAAGAGGCGCTTCTGGACGTCGATGCCCGCTTCTTCCAGCTCGCCGATTTCCTTGAACAGGGCTTCAGGCGAGAGCACCACGCCGTTGCCGATGTAGCAGGCGACGCCGGCGCGCATGATGCCCGACGGGATCAGTCGGAGAATGGTCTTCTTGCCGCCGATGATGAGTGTGTGGCCGGCGTTATGACCGCCCTGGAAACGCACCACGCCTTGCGCGTGGTCCGTCAGCCAGTCGACGATCTTGCCCTTGCCTTCATCGCCCCATTGGGTGCCCACGACGACGACGTTGCGTCCCGGGGTTACATTCACTGCGCTGGCAGACATGGTGTTTCGTTAGCTGGTTAAAAACGTATTCTACCTGGGTTCGGCGACAAGACCGCCTTTTTTTCCCGAATTTCCAGGAATTTCCTTTTGCGCTCAACAGCCTGCGCAGCGAGACGCCCTGCCCGGCAAGTATGCCGGGCGTCGCACTATGTCCGCTTTGTGGCTGCTTTGTGACGGCTTTGCGGTCGTTTAAGCGCGCGCTTCGACGACCCAGACGCCATTGCGCTCGACCAGCGTGCGGTCGCAGGCAAACTCGTCCATGTCGTGATCGTGACCCGGCAGCGCCTGGATGACGACTTCACCCGAATCGCGCAGGGCCGCAACGGCCGCACGCAGCGCCTCGTCGTGCTTCCACGGCGCGAGAATCGCGCTGCTGCGCGCTTCGACCGGCGAAATACGCGCCACTTCGCGCAGATCGAGCGAGAAACCGGTTGCCGCGCGCGCGCGGCCGTAGGCCTCGCCCACCTTGTCGTAACGGCCGCCGCGCGCGACGGCGTTCGGCACGCCGTCCACGTAAGCCGAGAACATCACGCCGCTGTGATACGCGTAGCCGCCCAGATCGGCGAGATCGAGCGCCAGTTCCGCGCCTTCGATTTCGCCGACGAGGAACGCCAGGTCGTCGAGCGCGCGCGCGATGCCGGGCAGCGCCGGCAGACGCTTGCGGGCTTCGTCGATCACGCTCGCGTCGCCGTACAGCGTCGGCAGCGCGCGCAGCGCGTCGCGCGTGACCGGCGCGAGCTTCGCAGTGAGTTCTGCCAGGCGCGGCACGTCCTTTCCGGCGAGCGCTTCATACAATGCGTCGCCGAGCGCGGCAGCCGCCGGATCGGCTTCGAAGATCGCCGCGAGCACGCCCGCGTGCGACAGATCGAGGCGCACCTGCGTGAGGCCCGCGAGACGCAGCGCGTCGAGCATCAGCTGCTGGATTTCGAGGTCGGCTTCGAGGCCGGCGTGGCCATAGATTTCCGCCCCGATCTGGATCTGCTCGCGCGTGGCGTGCAGACCGCGCGGCAGCGTATGCAGCACGTTGCCCGCGTAGCACAGGCGCGTCACGCCTTGACGGTTCAGCAGATGCGCGTCGATGCGCGCGACCTGCGGCGTCATGTCGGCGCGCAGCCCGAGCGTGCGGCCCGAGAGTTGATCGACGAGCTTGAAGGTGCGCAGGTTCAGATCGCGCCCGCTGCCCACCAGCAGCGACTCGAGGTACTCGAGCAGCGGCGGCATGACCATTTCGTAGCCATAGGCGCGGAAGCGGTCCAGCAGGCGGCGGCGCAGTTCTTCGATCTTGCGCGCCTCGGACGGCAGCACGTCGGCGATATTCTCGGGAAGTAACCAGGTCGACATCGGTGAGTCCTACGACAAAAAGGGCCACGCAGGCCGGCGGCGCACGCGAAGGCGCGCCTCACTCGGGCCATGAACGGACCGGACGATAGAAACGGCGCGCCCCTCACGGCGCGCGCCTTGAATTCAGGTGGCGAGCATGAGCAGCACGAGGCCGAGCGCCATCACGATCAACCCGCCAATCCGGATGTGATGCGGCGGCCGTTCCGCAATTCTACGGAAAGTGTCGCGCCACGCCGTCGGAAAGACGAACGGGAACATGCCCTCGATAATCAGCATCAGTGCGATCGCGAGCAACAGGGAGCCGGCTATGTCCATGCGAAGAAATGCGCCGCGCACACGCGCGGCGCCTGTGTCTCAATTTAGTGTTTGCGCGACGCGGCGGGAGCCTGCGGCGCGTCTCCGTTCGGACTGCGCATGAAGCGGAAGAAGTCGCTCGACGAATCGACCACGACGACGTCGCCCGGCTTGAAGCTCTCGCGATACGCCTGCATGCTCTGATAGAAGCGATAGAAGTCCGGATCGCGGCCGAATGCCTGCGCGGCGATTGCAGCGGCCTTGCCGTCGCCTTCGCCCTTGATGGCCTGCGCCTGGCTGTATGCGTCGGCGACCACGTCCTGCTGCTTGCGCTCCGCGTCGTCCTTGATCTGCTGCGCTTCGGCGGCGCCCTTCGCACGCTCGTCGGCGGCGGCCTGCTCGCGCGCCGCGCTCATGCGCTTGTAGACCACGTTGGCGACTTCCGCCGGGTAGTCGATGCGCGTGAGTTCGATGGCGATCACGTCGATGCCGAGCGGCGCGGCGGCCGTCTTGAGCGCGTCGCGCGCGGCATTGGCGATGGCTTCCTGCTGTTGAAGCGCGTCGGACAGCGTGACCTTCGAGAAGGCATCGGCGAGTGCGTCGCGCGACAGCGACGCAAGCCGGTCGGCGAGCGTCTGCGTATCGCCCTTGGTCGCGCCAAAGAGCTTGAGCGGATCGGCAACGCGATAGCGCACCACCGGATTCACGAGCAGCTCCGACTTGTCCGAGGTCGTGTAACGATCGGCGTCGGGCGCGTCGAATGCCTGAATGCGCGTGTCGATAAACGTCGCGACCTGGAACGGCGGCGGCAGCTTCACGTGCAGGCCGGGCTCCGCGAGCGAAGCCTTCGAGCCGCCCGAGGACGACACGACCGCCACATGACGCGGATCGACGACGAAGACCGACGACGAAGCCAGCAACACCACCACCACGAAGGCGACGACGAACGCAATGATCTTGTTCATATCGGCGCTCCGTTATTGCACGTCGTCTTCGCGACCGCGCGAACGCAGTGCGTCGCGCGAACGGAAAGCGTCGCTGGCCGCCTGCGCGGCGTCGCTAGCCGAGGGCGCGGGCGCTGCGCCTTGCTGCTGGGCGCCCTGCTGCGTATTTTGCGGCTGGGCGCTCTGCGGCTGCGTGTCGCTGTTCGCGGACGGCGCGGCGGCATTCGCGTCGGGCGCCGACGCAGCGTTGGCGGCTGCGTTGGGCGCGACATTCTGCGCCGCGGCTCCGGTCGCGGCCGCGGCTCCCGCCGCTGCTGCGGCGCGTTGACGCGTTGCCTCGACGAGCTTGTCGAGCGGCAGATAGATCACGTTATTGCCGGACTTGCTGTCGACGAACACCTTCGTCGTATTCGAGTAGATGTGTTGCATCGTGTCCAGATACATGCGCTCGCGAATCACGGCCGGCGCCTTCGCGTATTGCTCGTAGACGCTGTTGAAACGCTGGGCGTCGCCCTGCGCCTGCGCGACCACGCGGTCGCTGTACGCCTTGGCGTCGTCGATCAGACGGGCGCCGTCGGCTTGCGCGCGCGGCAGCAGCTGGTCGGCGTACGCCTGCGCGTCGCGCTTCGCACGCTCGCGGTCCTGATGCGCCTTCGCTTCGTCGTCGAACGCGGCCTGCACCTGGTCGGGCGCGGTGACGCTCTGGATCGTCACGCCCGTCACGCCGAGGCCGGTCCTGTATTCGTCGAGCGCGTGCTGAATGGTGTCAGCCAGTTGCGCGCGGATCGGTTCGCGGTCGGCGTATAGCAGATCGTTGGTGCTGTGCGCACCCACGACCGTGCGCACCGCCGCCTGCGCGGCCTGGCTCACGGTGAGATCGGGATCGACGCTGCGGAACAGATAGTCGGTCGGCTGCTTGACCTGGTATTGGACGGTGAAGCGCACGTCGAGAATGTCGCCGTCGTGCGTGAGCACCGAGGCGTCCTTCACGTTGGACGGACGCACGAGATTGTTGCGGCCGATCTCGACGCTGCGGATCTGGCCGATGTTGACGATTTCATGCGTCTGGAACGGGAACGGCAGGCGCCAGTGCACGCCCTGACCGACCGTATGGCGATACTGGCCGAATTGCAGCACCACGCCGGCCTGGCCGTCCTGCACCACGAACACGCCGCTGCCGACGTAGATGGCGATCAGCACGCCGAGCACGAGGCCCACGCCGATGCGCGCTCCGTGACCGTTGTCCTGGCGCGGGCCGATGCCGCCGGGGCCCTTGCCCTTCTTGCCGAACAACGACGACAGACGGCGATTGAAGTCGCGCCACATTTCGTCGAGGTCGGGCGGGCCGTCGCCCTTGCCGCCGCCGTTGTTGCCGTTATTGCCCGACGGGCGACGGGTGTCTTCCGTGCGCTGGCCATTGCCCTCGCCACGGCCCCAACGCGGGTCGTTCAACGAGAAAATGGCGCGGGGGCGCTGCCAGCCAGTCCGCTTGTTGTAATCGTTCACCTGAGTTCGTTCACCAGAGTAGACAGCGGGTCATGTGCGTGGGAGAAACCGCCGGGACGCCGCATGGGCGCCCCACGGACCGCTCAGCGGCCGTGCTCGGCTTCCCTGCTGGGTTCGTGCGGCACCGCATTCCAGTCGGTTGCGGCCTGGGGCTGCGACGCCCCGGCAAGCGGTTCGGCGGTCGCGATTTCGGCGATGGCGGCGCGCAGCGCATCCAGTCCGACGCCCGTGCGCGCGCTCAAAAAGACGCGCGAAATATTACCATATTCGTCCCGCTCGACCGTCCCGCCTCGCGCCGCCAGTTCGGGCACGGCGTCGATCTTGTTGAACACCAGCACCTGGCGGATCGTGTCGGCGCCGATCTCGTGCAGCACGTCGTTGACCTGATCGATCTGATCGAGTCGCACGGCGCTCGAGGCGTCCACCACGTGCAGCAGCAGGTCGGCCTGCACGGTTTCCTGCAACGTTGCGCGGAACGCGGCCACCAGCTGGTGAGGCAGTTCGCGGATGAAACCCACGGTGTCGGACAGCACGATCTGGCCCACTTCGTCGCCGAGCCAGACGCGCCGCGACGTCGTATCGAGCGTCGCGAACAGCTGGTCGGCCGCGTAGGCCTGCGCTTTCGTGAGCGCGTTGAAGAGCGTGGACTTGCCCGCGTTGGTATAGCCGACGAGCGACACGCTCATCGTGCGCGTACGTTCGCGCTGACGACGCTGCGTGCCGTGCTGACGGCGCAGCTTGGCGAGCTTGCCCTGCAGCATCTTGATGCGCTCGCCGATCAGCCGGCGGTCGGTTTCGAGCTGCGTTTCGCCCGGCCCGCGCAGACCGATACCGCCCTTCTGACGCTCCAGGTGAGTCCAGGCGCGCACGAGGCGCGTGGCGAGGTACTGGAGCTGGGCGAGTTCGACCTGCAGCTTGCCTTCGTGGCTGCGGGCGCGCTGGGCGAAGATGTCGAGAATGAGGCTCGTGCGATCCACCACGCGGCGGCCGAGTGCGCGCTCCAGATTACGTTGCTGGGCGGGCGACAGCGCGTGATTGAAGATGACGATTTCGATGTCGTTCGCTTCACAGGCGAGACGGAGTTCCTCGGCCTTGCCGCTGCCGATGAACATGGCGGCGTCGGGGCTGGAACGACGCCCGGTGAGCGTGACAGCAGGATGGGCGCCCGCGCTTTTGGCGAGCAGGCTGAGTTCTTCGAGGCTGGCTTCGAAGTCGGTCTTGCCGAAGTCGATGCCGACAAGTGCGGCGTTGATCAAATTAGCTGATGTCAAAATGGAAACGGCCGGTCCGGATCGCCAGCGAGGCGCCCCGGACCGGCCGCGTCATGGGTCAGGACGCTTCCGAATCCGGGTGGAAGTTCACCGGACGGGCCGGGACCACCGTGGAAATGGCGTGCTTGTAAACCATTTGCGTAACCGTATTACGGAGCAACACGACGTACTGGTCGAACGATTCAATGTTCCCTTGAAGCTTGATGCCGTTGACCAGATAGATCGAAACAGGCACGTGCTCCTTGCGCAGCGCGTTCAGAAACGGGTCTTGTAACAGTTGCCCTTTGTTGCTCATAGCAAACTCCGTATTTTTTTGCAGGTTTAACTTAAATTGGCGACGAAGAAAAAGAAATCCGCCGCCAATCGCTACACTATAGCTGATTCTCGCTCCCCCGCGCCTGTACTGGCCGTCCGGCCAGGGCGGTGAACGACCAGGTTAAGCGCGGTAGCGAACGAAGCTCAACTCTTGTCAGTGTAGGGATTCGTCGAGGAACGAAACTCTATGCGCAATGGAGTCCCCGTCAGCGAGAAAGTTTCCCGGAAACGGTTCTCCAGATAGCGTTTGTAAGTATCGGTAATCGCATCGAGCGCATTGCCGTGGATCACGATGATCGGCGGGTTCTGTCCCCCCTGGTGCGCGTAGCGCAGTTTCGGGCGAACCGGACCGCGGCGGCGCGGCTGCTGGAATTCCACCGCTTCGATCAGCGCGCGCGTGAGACGCGGCGTCGGCAGCTTGGCCATGGCGGCGGCGTAGGCGTCGTCCACCGAGCGCATGAGCGCGCCGATGCCGAACTTTTCCGTCGCCGAAATGAAGTGCATCTTGGCGAAATCGAGGAATTTCAGCTTGCGTTGCAGGTGATGCTTGGTGCGGTCGCGTGCGTGGTCGTCCATGCCGTCCCACTTGTTCACGCCCACCACCAGCGCACGGCCCTGCTCGACCACGAAGCCCGCGATATGCGCGTCCTGGTCGGAGATTTCCTGGTGCGCATCAAGCAGCAGAATCACCACGTTAGCGTCGGCGATCGACTGCAGCGTCTTCACGACCGAGAACTTCTCGATGGCTTCGAACACCTTGCCGCGACGGCGCAGGCCGGCCGTGTCGATCAGCGTGTACTTCTTGCCGTTGCGCTCGAAATCCACATAGATCGAATCGCGCGTCGTGCCGGGCATGTCGAACGCGATCACGCGATCTTCGCCGATCAGCGTGTTCACGAGCGTCGACTTGCCGACGTTCGGGCGACCGACGATCGCGATTTTCACGCCGTGCTTGCTGGCGTCGTCTTCGTCCTCTTCCGGACGATCGGTGTAGGCCTGGTCGAGCGCCTCGTTGATCATTTCGGTCACGCCGTCGCCGTGCGCAGCCGAAATCGCGCGCGGGTCGCCGAGGCCGAGTTCGTAAAAGTCGGCGGCCACGGCACTGTATTTCATGCCCTCGGCCTTGTTGACCACGAGGAAGATCGGACGGCCGGTCTTGCGCAGGTAATCGGCGATGTGCTTGTCCTGCGGCGCGAGGCCATTGCGGCCGTCGCAGATGAACACGACGATGTCGGCTTCTTCCACGGCCTGACGCGTCTGGCGCGCCATTTCATGCAGGATGCCGTCCTTCGCGACGGGTTCGAAACCGCCCGTGTCGACGACCAGATACGCGCGATCGCCCACGCGCCCTTCGCCGTAGTGGCGGTCGCGCGTGAGACCGGGCAAATCGGCCACCAGCGCATCGCGCGAACGCGTGAGCCGGTTGAAGAGCGTGGATTTCCCCACATTGGGGCGCCCGACGAGGGCGATAACGGGTTTCATCTGATCTTTTCTACAGTAAGGCGCGGCGCCGGAACGTCCGGCGCGATGCGCGGCAAGCGCCTGCATGGTAGCCCGCAGGGCTGCATCAGTTGCAAATTATCACGAAATGGACACCGGACCCGACGCTCGCGGCCATTGAGCAGCCATTGAGCGGTGATCGGGACCCGGCAGGTGCCGGGTAAAGCCTCGGGCGGACCAGATCGACTTTCTTCTTCGGCCTCGCAGTCCGGCCCGGCGCACTGGCCCGGCAGTCAGAAGCATTCGCCTGGTACAGTGGCCGGTCCCGGAATGCGCGCGACGCGCGTGGCGTCATGCGGGGCCGTGCCGACATGCGCGCGGCCGGCGTGCGCCGGCCCGCTCGACGGCGCGCCGCATCATGCCCGGACGCCGTCCTGATTTCCGCATGTGGCGCTATGACGCACCAAATGCAAGAGGCCGCACCCCGCAGGGGCGGCCCCTTCAGTGCGACCGGCAAGGTGCGCCGGACGCCTTGATTTGCTTAACGCGGACGCAGACCGTACAGGTCGCCGTCCTTCGTCTGCACGACAAGCGTGTTGCCCGCGAGCACCGGGGCGGCAACGATCGGGCTGCCGTCGGTCTTCACGCGCGAGACGAAGCTGCCGTCGTCGAGCGAGAGGAAGTGCACGTAGCCTTGATAGTCGCCCACCACGACTGCGTGACCCAGCAGTGCCGGCACGCTGACGTCGCGATTCTTGAGCTTGTCGGTGGTCCACGTTGGCGCGCCGGTCGACACGCTGTAGGCCTTCACGACCGACCAGTCGTCGCCGCCGACCACGGTGGCATCGTCCTGAGCAATACCGGTCGTGCTCGAGAATGCTTTTTCCCACATCGCACGGCCCGAGTTGGCGTCGAAGCAGCCGAGCTGGCCCTGGAACGTCACCGCGCAGGTCGTGGCGCCGACGAGCGTGGGCGGACCGCTCACGTCGTTGATACGCTCGACTTCGGTCACGCCCTTCGGATACGACACCGGCGTTTCCCAGAATGCGTCGCCGCTTTGCAGGTTGATCGCCGCGAAGGCGCCGCCCGGGAAGCCCGCGAGCACCGCCTGGTCACCCGCGAAGGTCATGCCGGCCGAGACGCGCAGGTTCAGCGGTACCGCGCGATTGCGATAGAGCCACTTCTGCTCACCCGTCTGCGCATTGAACGCGACGATCTGGCCGTCGATCGTACGCACGATCACGAGACCGTTGCCGACCAGCGGCGGCGAAATGATTTCGCCGGGCGCTTTGGCTTGCCACGAGAGCTTGCCGTTCGAGTCGAGGACGTAGACTTCGCCCTTCAGGCCGCCGACGGCCGTCAGGTTGCCGTCGCTGCCGACGCCTGCCGAAATGTCGTCCTTGAGCTTCGTGCTCCAGACTTCCTTGCCGGAAGCGGCGTCGATCTTCTTGACCGAACCGTTGGCGCCGGCGGCATAGACCGAGTCGCCGACGGCGACCGGCGAGAACAGGTAGCGGCCGGCCTTGCCGACGCTTGCCTTCCACACCTGCTGGACGTCCAGCACCGGCTTGAACTCGGTCAGCGGCACCGGCACGCGGCGCTCGTCCTTCGTCGATGAGCAGGCCGCCAGAGCAAGGACGGTCATCGCGCAGGCGACGGGCACAACGGTTCGTTTCAGCAGATTCATCGGTGAACGAAGCATCAAAGGAGTTGAGTTGAATTGTTTGATTCGATTCGCGGGCGACGCGCACACGGCACCACGCCCGCCGCTTGCTTAGCCGCCCAGCGCGTCGAGCTTGAACTGGATCAGTTGACGCTCGGAGGCGTCGGTCTTCGGCAGGCTGTCGAGCGCGAGCTTGTACGAAGCGCGCGCGTCGTCGCGCTTGCCGGCCGCTGCCAGCAGGTCGCCGCGGCCGTCAGCAACGACGCCCTTGAACGGACCCGCATCCGGCTGCGGAATCAGGGCGAGGCCCTGATCGTAGGCCTTTTCGTCGAGCAGCAGCGAAGCGAGACGCAGCTTCGCGACCTGGCGGAATTCTTCGTCTTTCGCGTGGTCGGCGGCCCACTGCAGCTGCGCCTTCGCGCCTGCCGTGTCGCCCGCCATGTAGAGCGCCTTCGCGACCGCGAGCGCCGACATCTGCGCATACGCGGTACCGCCGAAGCGGTCTTCCATATCGCTCGCGACGCGCGTGATGAGCGCCTTGTCGCTGCCGTTCACGGCCTGCTGGACCTGGTCGTACAGCACGGCGGCCTCGGCCGCCTGGCGGCGCTGCCAGAAGTTCCAGCCGTTCCACGCGGCGAGCGCGAGCAGTACGATCAGCACGAGCCACGTAGTGGCGTTACCCCACTGCGTCCACCATGCCTTGAAACTCTCGATCGATTCCTGTTCGTCGTGGTAACTCATCGCGTCGCGATTCCTCGTTTATTCTGAAGCCTGTTATGGGGCGCGCCGCCGCACTTCATGCCGATATTTCAGGCGATTCGTGCCGTCCGGGCGCGCCGCAAATCTTGATCCAATCTTGATTCGAGCGTCGCGATCAGTCGTCGCCGTCTTCGGCGGATGCAACCATCGCATTGATCAGATATTCGGTCAAGTCCTCAAGCGCTACCGTTTGTTGCTCGTTGCGGGCGTCGGCGGCCACTCCGCGCAGCGGTTTAACACCCGCCACACCCTTCGCCACTTCGTCCTCGCCGAGCACCACGGCGAACGCTGCGCCACTCGCGTCGGCACGCTTCATCTGCGACTTGAAGCTCGCCGCCTGACCGTCGGCGCTGCAATGCAGGATCACATCGAGGCCGGTATCGCGCAGACGTTCCGCGACGATGAAAGCCTGATCGCGCGCCGCTTCGCCCTGGTGCACGACGTAGACGTCGCAACCTTCGGCTTCCGGCACGAGGTCCTCTTCCTTGAGCAGTTCGAGAATGCGCTCGATGCCCATCGCCCAGCCGCAGGCCGCCGTGGGCTTGCCGCCGAGTTGCTCGATCAGCGGGTCGTAACGACCGCCGGCAGCGACCGTGCCCTGCGCGCCGAGCTTGTCGGTGATCCACTCGAACACGGTCAGATTGTAATAATCGAGACCGCGCACGAGACGCGGATTGATCGTGAACGGAATGTTGTTCGACTTGAGGATGCGTTGCAGCCCCTCGAAGTGCGCACGCGAATGCTCGCCGAGGAAGTCGATCAGCTTCGGCGCGTTGTTCGCCACTTCCTGCAGCGCGGGATTCTTCGTGTCGAGCACGCGCAGCGGGTTCGTATACAGGCGACGCTTGCCGTCTTCGTCGAGCAGATCGACGTGCTGTTCCAGATACTTGATGAGTTCGACGCGATGCGCCGCGCGCTCTTCCGCCAGACCCAGCGAGTTGATTTCGAGCTTGATACCGGTCAAGCCGAGATCGTCCCAGAGACGCTGGCACATCAGGATGATTTCTGCGTCCGCGTCCGGGCCCGAGAAGCCGAGCGCTTCCACGCCGACCTGGTGGAACTGACGATAACGGCCGCGCTGCGGACGCTCGTGACGGAACATCGGACCGACATACCAGAGACGCTTCGGGCCGTCGTAGAGCATGTTGTGCTCGATCGACGCACGCACGACCGCCGCCGTATTTTCGGGGCGCAGCGTGAGATGTTCGCCGTTCAGCGAGTCGGTGAAGCTGTACATCTCTTTTTCGACGATGTCGGTCACTTCACCGATACCGCGCGTGAAGAGTTGCGTGTGCTCGACGATCGGCGTGCGGATATTTTGATAGCCGTACGAACGAAGCATGGACTTCACGGTGGTTTCGAAGAAGTCCCACAGCGCGGCGTCCTGCGGCAGGATGTCGTTCATGCCCTTCACGCCGGTCAGCTTTTCGGGCTTTCTTTTCTGTTCGCTCATGGTGTTGCGATTGACGATGTTCGGTTGTGCGTGGCGGTCGATCTGCCCGATGGCGCCGCTAATTCAGCAGCCCGGCCATCGGACGCGCGGTCGGAAGCGCGCCGCTCGGGCGCGCCGCAATCTCTTACTGAGCCGCGACTTCGGCCTTGCCGTACTTGCGCGCGACGTAGTCGCTGACGATCTGCTGGAACTCTTCGGCGATGCGCTCGCCGCGCAGCGTCTTGACCTTTTCGCCGTCGATGAAAACCGGCGCGGCCGGGTTTTCGCCCGAGCCCGGCAGGCTGATGCCGATGTTCGCGTGCTTCGACTCGCCCGGACCGTTGACGATACAACCCATGACCGCGACGTTCATGGTTTCGACGCCCGGGAATTCATCACGCCAGAGCGGCATCTGCGCGCGCAGATAACCCTGGATCTGCGACGCCAGCTCCTGGAACAGCGTGCTGGTCGTGCGACCGCAACCCGGGCACGCGATGACCATCGGCGTGAACGAGCGCAGACCCATCGTCTGCAGGATTTCCTGGCCGACCACGACTTCGCCCGTGCGCGATGCGCCCGGTTCCGGCGTGAGCGAGATACGGATGGTGTCGCCGATGCCCTGTTGCAGCAGCACCGAGAGCGCCGCCGTCGATGCGACGATGCCCTTCGAGCCCATGCCCGCTTCGGTGAGGCCCAGGTGCAGCGCGAAGTCGCATCGTTTCGCGAGTTGCTGGTACACGGCGATCAGATCCTGCACGCCGCTGACCTTGCACGACAGGATGATCTTGTCGCGGCCGAGGCCGAGTTCGACCGCGCGTTCCGCCGAACCGATCGCCGACTGGATGAGCGCTTCGTACATCACGCTCTGCGATTCCCACGGCACCGAACGCGCTGCGTTTTCGTCCATCATGCGCGCGAGCAGGTCTTGATCCAGGCTGCCCCAGTTCACGCCGATACGCACCGGCTTGTCGTACTTGATGGCCGCTTCGATCATCTGCGCGTACTGCGTGTCGCGCTTGGCGCCCTGACCCACATTGCCCGGGTTGATCCGGTACTTCGAGAGCGCTTCCGCGCAGGCCGGATGGTCGCGCAGCAGCAGGTGGCCGTTGTAGTGGAAGTCGCCGACGAGCGGCACCATCACGCCCATGCGGTCGAGCTGGTCGCGCACGTGCGGCACGGCAGCCGCCGCTTCCGGCGTGTTGACCGTGATGCGCACGAGTTCCGAACCGGCTTGCGCCAGTTCCTTGATCTGGATTGCCGTACCGATCGCGTCAGCGGTGTCGGTATTGGTCATCGATTGCACGCGCACAGGCGCGTCGCCACCGATCGTCACCAGCTGGCCGCCCCAGCGCACGTGCACGGCGTGCGACTTGCGGCGCAGCGCGTGGCCGCCGAGGATCGGTTCGTTCGACACGATCTGACTGTTGCTGGACGGGGATTGCGTTTCGCTCTGCATCGAAAAACCCATTTACACCTCGCGCGCACCGCCGCTGCTCATGCAGCTGCTGCGCCGCGCGAATTGAAAAAGCGTCGCGGCCGGCTTTTGAATACTTCGCCGGCCGCGACGCATGCCATGTCTCTATCAGGGCAGCACGAAGCGCGCGACATTGCCGCGCGACGACGCGTACTTCGCCGCGTCGACCGGCTGACCGTCGATGGTCATCGACTCGATGCCGGCCTTGTTGCCCACTGTAATCTTCATCGGCGCGGCGGCGCTGATCTCACGCGAGTCGGCGCCGTGGACGAGGCCGGAGAAAACCTCCTTGCCATCCTTGCCGCGCACGCTGACCCAGGTGTCCTGCGTCACGCGAATCGCGAACGTCGAGGTGTCGCCGGCCGCAGCAGCAGCCGATGCGCCCTGCGCGGTCGTTGCGACTGCCGGTGTACTGGCCGCCGCGGCTTGCGTTGCGCTCGCCGCTGCAACCGTTGCCACGGTGGCATTCGTCGCCTTCGCCGCGGGTGCGGCGCTTGCCGCTTGCGGCGCGCTGGCAGTCGCTTGCGCCGCGGCCTGCGCCGGTGCCTGGTCGCCTGCCTGCGCACCGACCTGATCGCCGCTCTGCGCCGCCTGATCGGCCTGCGCACCCGACGCCGCGTCGTCGCCGTTCGCCGTCGCGCCTTCGGCCACCGTTGCCGACGATGCACCCGACTCCGCCGTCGCGCCGTTGGCCATCGACTTGATCCGCGCGAACCATGCCGACGACTCACCACTATTCGTATGCAGCATCGAGAGCGCGATCACCGCGATCACGATGATGCCGAGGCCCCACAGCCACGACGCACGCCGACGCGGCGCACGCGCCCCGCCGCCGCCGAGCGACAGCGACACGCGCCCGCGCGGCAGGTCGGCGCCCGCCGAAGCCGGCATCGACAGATCCTGTTCC
This sequence comes from Paraburkholderia tropica, assembly GCF_900109265.1. Lineage (GTDB taxonomy): Bacteria > Pseudomonadota > Gammaproteobacteria > Burkholderiales > Burkholderiaceae > Paraburkholderia > Paraburkholderia tropica. The sequence continues at coordinate 147,786 of NZ_FNZM01000010.1, read as the reverse complement.
GGCACGCCGCGCTCGCGGCGCAGCGCCTGGGTGAGCGGCGCGGGGTCCGCGCCGAGCAGCTTCGCGTAGGCACGCACGACGCCCACCGCGAACGTGGTGTCCGGCAGATGGCTGATGTCGCCCGCCTCCAGCTCGCGCAGCTTCGACACCGCCACCTTCAGGCGCGCCGAGACGTCCTCGACCGACCAGCCCTTCGCCTCGCGCAGTTGCGCGAGACGCGCACCCACTGCGCCCAGCGTGTCCGGCACGGCCTGCACCGGCGACGGCGCGCCCTCCTGCGCCGTACGGCCTGCGTGGGTCTCTGTCCCGTCTGTCCCGAAGGGGTGCTGCGGCTCGCTCATCCCAAAGTCCTTGCGTCGATTCTTTTCAATCCCGGAACCGGCGGGCGCAGCGCGCCCGGCCCCGATTCGCAGACCGTTTTATAACAAAATGCGCGGCCTCTGTGCCGCTTCCGATCGCTTCTGCAACGTTTCTTGTCAAACTCGCCGATGCCGCCGCGTACCCCCGCGCGACCGCACCCGCGTTGCATCCGGCCCGGGCCCCTCGCCCGCGCCGCCGCCCTCAATGCTGCACGGGACGGACTTCGATGACCTTCTGCCCGGCGCGCTGGGTGCGCTCGGCAAGACGCGTGCGGTCCTTCACCTCGCCGGCGAGCTGACCGCAGGCCGCGTCGATGTCGTCGCCGCGCGTCTTGCGCACGGTGGTGACGACGCCCGCATCCATCAGAATCTGCGCGAAACGTTTGATCTGCTCGTTCTTCGAGCGCAGCAGACCCGACTCCGGGAACGGGTTGAACGGGATCAGATTGAACTTGCACGGCACGTCGCGCGTCACGGCGAGCAACTGGCGTGCGTGCTCCTCCGTATCGTTCACGCCGTCGAGCATGCAGTACTCGAACGTGATGAAGTCGCGCGGCGCCACCTTCAGATAGCGCTGGCACGCAGCCATCAGCTCGCGCAGCGGATACTTGCGATTGAGCGGCACGAGTTCGTCGCGCAGCGCGTCGTTCGGAGCGTGCAGCGACACCGCGAGCGCCACCGGCAGGTCGGCGCCCAGGCGGTCCATCATCGGCACGACGCCGGACGTGGAAAGCGTGACGCGACGGCGCGACAGGCCGTAGGCGTTGTCGTCGAGCATCAGGCGCATGGCGGGCACGACCGCGTCGTAATTGAGCAGCGGCTCGCCCATCCCCATCATCACCACGTTCGTGATGACGCGCTCGCCCTTGCCTTCACCGCCGTTGGCACGGCCGCCGGCCTCGCCGAGCAGCGACGCGCGCAGGGCGAACTCCGCCATACGCAGCTGACCGATGATCTCTGCGGTGCTCAGATTGCGTGAAAAACCTTGCTTGCCGGTCGAACAAAACCGGCAATTGACCGCACACCCCGCCTGCGAGGACACACACAGCGTGCCGCGCGTTTCTTCGGGGATGAACACGGTTTCGACCGCGTTGCCATTGCCGACGTCCACGAGCCACTTGCGCGTGCCGTCGGAGGAAACGTTGTCGGAAATGATGTCGGGCATGCCGATACATGCGCGCCCTTTCAGCTTCTCGCGCAGCGATTTGGCCAGATCCGTCATGCCGTCGAAGTCGGCGGCATTGTATTGATGGATCCAGCGCTGAAGCTGTTTGGCGCGAAACGGCTTCTCGCCCAGGCTTTCGCAATAAGCGACAAGCCCTTGGGCGTCGAGATCGAGAAGGTTGACGGTGGAACTGCTCGTCATGTCGAATCCTGCCATTTCAGTGCGAGAGCGCGTGCACCGCCGGTTTCGAGAGAACCCGGCACCGGACGGTGGACGTCATCGCCGTTCGCGACCCTATGCTACTTTGAACTGCCGCTTATCGCTTAACGCGAGTAAACGTTGACTTCCGGGAAGAAGAACGCGATTTCAACGCGTGCCGTTTCCGCTGCATCCGAACCGTGGACTGCGTTTGCGTCGATGCTGTCTGCGAAGTCGGCGCGGATCGTGCCCTTTTCCGCCTTCTTCGGGTCAGTCGCGCCCATCAGGTCGCGGTGCTTCAGGATTGCGTTTTCGCCTTCCAGCGCCTGGATGACGACCGGACCCGAGATCATGAACTCGACCAGGTCCTTGAAGAACGGACGCTCAGCGTGAACAGCATAGAACTTCTCTGCGTCGGCGCGCGAGAGTTGGACCATGCGCGATGCCACGATCTTCAGGCCAGCGTTTTCGAAGCGGCTGTAGATCTGGCCGATCACGTTCTTTGCCACTGCGTCCGGCTTGATAATCGACAGGGTGCGTTCGATCGCCATAAAAACTCCAGAAAATTAAGAGGTTACAAGTTCAAATGAATCCGCAATTGTAGCATGTTCCCATGTATGATTGCGATTGAACCCTGATTGGCGTGCAAACCGCGCCAATCAGGTGAGCGCAAGGTACAAACACCGTACAAACGCCACACAGCCGCGCCTTTCAGCGAGGCTTAAGAATGGCGGCTTACGCTGGTGAAACATAACGGAAACTGTGTGGCATCCCGTTGAAACTCTGGGCGGTCGCACCTATCTTACGAGGGAGCGCGCCACGCATTTGCGCGCGCCCTCAATTACGTGAACCACGCGTCTCACGCAAGGAGAAAGCATGAACGAGTCCTACAACTTCGGCCGTGGTGGCAGCGTCACCAGCGCCGAGACCCGCAACCGCGTACTGCGCAACACCTACTGGCTGCTCGCGCTCTCGATGGTGCCGACCGTCATCGGTGCGTGGGTGGGCGTGGCCACGGGTTTCTCGCTTTTCGCCGCCACCAGCCCGGCCATGAGTCTGCTGGCGTTCTTCGCCATCGCTTTCGGCTTCATGTTTGCTATCGAACGCACCAAGAACAGTTCGGCCGGCGTCTTCGTCCTGCTCGGCTTCACGTTCTTCATGGGCCTGATGCTCTCGCGCCTGTTGTCGTTCATCCTCGGCTTCTCGAACGGCCCGTCGCTCATCATGCTCGCTTTTGGTGGCACCGGCGTGATTTTCGCGGCCATGGCCACGATCGCCACGGTCAGCAAGCGTGATTTTTCGGGCCTCGGCAAGTGGCTGTTCATGGGCGTGGTCGTGATCCTGCTCGCCAGCGTCGCGAACATCTTCCTGCACCTGCCCGCGCTGATGCTCACCGTGTCCGTGCTGGCCATCGTGATCTTCTCGGCGTACATGCTGTTCGACGTGCAGCGCGTCGTGAACGGCGGCGAGACCAACTACATCTCGGCCACGCTCGCGATCTACCTGGACCTGTACAACGTGTTCACGAACCTGCTCGCAATCCTCGGCATCTTCGGCGGCAACCGCAACTAAGCGGCGCCAAGCGGGCCGGACCTGATCCGGCCCCGGTCGCCGCCCGCGCAACGAAAGCGGCGGCCAACAAAAAAGCCCATGACCTTCGTCATGGGCTTTTTTTCGTCTGCAACCTGGCTCGCTCAGAGTGTCAGCCAGTCGAACCCTTCGTCTTGCGATGCCACCCCGGTTTCGGTAGCCGCGTTGCCGAGCACCGCGGCCATCGCCGCGCGCGCCAGTTCCGGCGTGTTGTTCTGCTGGCTCAGATGCGCCGCGATCAGATGGCGCAGCTTCGAGCGGTCGAGCGCGGCGAGAATGTCGCCCGCCGCGTCGTTGTTCAAATGTCCGTGCGACCCGCTGATGCGCGCCTTGAGCGACGCCGGATAACGGCTGCCCGTCAGCATGTCGAGGTCGTGGTTGTATTCGAGCACGAGCGCGTCGCAGCCGCTCAGCACGGTGTTGATATGCGACGTCGATTCGCCGACGTCGGTCAGCACGCCGAGACGGCTCGCGCCGTCGTTGAAGACAAATTGCAGCGGCTCGCGGGCATCGTGCGGCACCGTGTAAGGCAGCACACCCAGCTCGCCGATTTCGACCGTCTCGTCGCCCCAGAGAATGTTGAGCTCGACATTGGCGTCGTCGGCACCGACGGCTTGCGCCGTCCCCCAGCTCATATAGAGCGGGATCGACCAGCGGCGCGCCAGCGTGAGCGCGCTGCCGATGTGGTCGCTGTGTTCGTGCGTGATGAGAATGCCGCTGAGCGTATCGGCGGCGAGGCCCGCGCGTGCGAGCCGCCGCTCGACTTCTTTCGCCGAAAATCCGCAGTCCAGCAGCACGCGCGTGGGCGTCGCGCCGCTGCCTGCTTCTACGACGAGCGCGTTGCCCTCGCTGCCGCTGCCGAGGCTTGCAAAGCGCACGGCGGGATCAGTTCAGCTGGGCGTGCAGCGCGGACACGATGCGCTGGGCGTCCGACGAGGTATCGACCTGACCGCTTTCGTTGAGCACTGCCACCTGGGTGGAGCTGCCGTTCGGGCGCACCGCGATCTGGAACTCCGGACCCTGGTTCTTGTTCGCTTTCTTCGGGTTGTAGAAGAGCTTGCCGAACAGGCCGTCGCCCTTCAGTTCCTGCATCGAATCGGCGTAACGCACGTAGTAGATGCCCTTTTCGCGGTCGCGGTTGTCGACCGTGAAGTTGGTGCGATCGAGTGCGAGGCCCACACGCAGCCAGGCCGTGTCGAACGCTTCAGGCAGGTTCAGCGTGGTGCCGTCCGGACCCGCCGCGACCTTGACCGCGGCCACCGACGGACGCGCGTCGGTCAGCAGCTGCTTCGACTGCGCGTCGGTCAAGCCGAACTTCTGCATGATCTTGGCGAGGAATTCGGCTTCGAGCGCCGGATCGCGCGGACGCTCGACCCACTTCGAACCCGTCTTGTCCTGGCCCGTGAGCATTTCTTCCATCGCGCTATGCGTGACCGAAATGTCGGTCTGGCCATCCGGACCGCGCGACACCAGCGTGCGGAAGCGGTCGCGCGTGCCCGACGAGTACGCGAAATCGATCACGCGGCCAATCGTGCGACGGAACCAGTCGTCCGGAATGTTGGCGCGGTTTTCCGCCCAGTCCGTGGTCATGATGCCGGTGTTGGGCGAATCGGTCGTCAGCGTGAAACCGTTATCGCTCCAGAATTCCTGCAGTTGCGGCCAGACGTCGTCGGGCGTGCGGCCGTCGACCACCAGCCAGCGGCGGTCGCCGTCGCGTTCGACGTGCATGCCGAGCGGGTCTTGCGCGCTGGGCACGCCGAGCACGGCGTTGCCCTGCTGCGTGACGGTGCGCTGCGCGGCGCCGCCGAGCGCCACCGTCGCGGGCGGCGCGACATATTTCTGATCGCCCGGCGCCGAGGACAGATCCTTCGGCACGGCCAGCGGCGGCGCGCTCGACGTGTCCTTGTAGTTGACGCGATCGGACGCGAACATGTCGTTCAGCGACTCGCAGCCTGCGAGCGAGCCGAGTGCGAGCGCCAGCACCGCCATGCGGGTTGCGTGGAGGGAAAAAGCGGAACGTTTCATGTGGACCTTCGTGATACCAGGAACGCTAAGCCTCGGTCTGCCAGAAAACTGTCAGCGCTTGGGCGATGGCGACGTCGATTGAAAATTCGGCGGCTTGGCTGACGATCAGCCCAGCAAACCGGCTTCGCGCAATGCCGTGCGCACCACGTCGTGGTAGCGCGCGTCGAGCGGCGTGAGCGGCAGTCGGATGCCGCTTTCGATGCGGCCGAGTTCCTGCAGCGCCCACTTCACCGGAATCGGATTCGATTCGATGAACAGGTTCTTGTGCAGCGACAACAGCTTCAGGTGGATCTCGCGCGCGGTCTTCACGTCGCCGGCGATGGCGGCCTTGCACAGGTCGCTCATCTGACGCGGCGCGACATTGGCCGTCACCGAGATATTGCCGTGACCGCCCAGCAGCATCAGGGCGATCGCGGTGGGATCGTCGCCGCTGAAAATCTTGAAGCCGTCCGGCGCGTGCTTGATCAGGTGCGCCGCGCGGTCGATGTTGCCCGTGGCTTCCTTCACGCCGACGATGCCCGGCACCTGCGCGAGGCGCAGGATGGTCTCGTTCGTCATGTCGGCGACGGTGCGGCCCGGCACGTTGTACAGGACGACCGGCAGATCGACCGTCTCCGCGATCTTCGCGAAGTGGCGATACATGCCTTCCTGGGTCGGCTTGTTGTAGTACGGCACGACCTGGAGCGTCGCCTGCGCGCCCACGTCCTTCGCGTGCTTCGAGAGTTCGATGGCTTCGGCGGTCGAATTGCCGCCCGCGCCGGCGATGATCGGCATGCGGCCCGCGGCGTGTTCGACGGCCGTCTTGACCATCAGGATGTGCTCTTCGACGTCCAGCGTGGCGGACTCGCCGCTCGTGCCGACCACGACGAGACCATCGGTCCCCTCTTCCACGTGCCAGTCGACCAGTTTGCGGAATGCCGGCAGGTCGAGACTGCCGTCTTCGTGCATGGGAGTGACGATCGCGGGAATGCTGCCGCCGAGCGTAATGCCGTCCTGAGTGCCGTTAGCCATTGAAACGTCAGAAAAATGAGTACGTTAAACCGCGATTGTAGCGGATTAGCCGGTCAGATCGTAACGCGGTACGGGTAGTACCTGAGTCACAGGCCCGTTACCGGAATTTTCGGCCTGATTTGCGTCCGACCCCGAGCGCGGTGCAGCGGAAGATTTTTCCGCCTCGCGCACCGCGCAGATCCGCTGAACGAACGCCTCACGCGGTTGTGAGAGGAATCCGTCTTCGTAGGCGACGACGCGCAGCGTCGGCGCGCAGATCGCCAACAGCTCTCCCGCCGCCAGCAGGAACGCGGGATTCGACGGTTTTCCGACCGTCTCGTTCCCTTGCGCGAAAGTTTCGTAAATAAGTACGCCGCCCGGCGCGAGCGCGTCGATAAGGCGCGCCATCAGCGGACGATGCAGGTAATTCGTGACGACGATGCCGGCGAAACGCACATCGGCGGGCAGCGGCCAGGGCGCGCCTTCGAGGTCGCACTCTAATGTGCCGATGCCGGGAATCTCGCGCATCGTGGCGAGCGCCGCGCCGTCGCGATCGAGCGCGGCCACCGGATGGCCGCGCTGCGCGAACCAGCGCGCGTGCCGCCCCGCGCCGCAGGCCAGATCGAGCACCGTGCCGCCGGGCGAGACCAGATGCGCCCAGCGGCACACCCAGGGCGACGGCTCGCCGAGCCCGTGCATGCCCGCGGCAACGGGCGTGGACCCCGAGATGAGCGTCATCGCGCGCCTTAGCTGTACGAGAGGCCCATCGCCTCGCGCACGTCGCGCATCGTTTCCGTGGCGTACTTGCGCGCGCGGTCGCAGCCGTCGGCGACGATGGCGCGCAGCAGTGACGGATCGTCCATGTACTTCTGCGCGCGTTCGAGCATCGGCTGCTGCTCGCGCAGGATGCCTTCGATCACCGGCTGCTTGCACTCCAGACAGCCGATGCCCGCCGAACGGCAGCCCTTCTCCACCCACGCGTGCGTCGCTTCGTCCGTGTAGACCTGATGCAACTGCCACACCGGGCACTTGTCCGGATCGCCCGGATCGGTGCGGCGCACGCGCGCCGGATCGGTCGGCATGGTGCGCACTTTCTTTTCGATCGACTGGGCGTCTTCGCGCAGCGCGATGGTGTTGCCGTACGACTTCGACATTTTCTGACCATCGAGGCCCGGCATGCGCGATGCCTCGGTCAACAGCACCTGCGGCTCCGGCAGGATGATCTTGCGTGAGCCTTCGAGATAGCCGAACAGACGCTCGCGGTCGTTCATCGACAGGCTCTGCGACTCGGACAACATCGCGCGCGCCTGTTCGAGCGCCTCTTCGTTGCCTTCCTGCTGATAGGCGTTGCGCAGCTCGTGATAGAGCTTCGAGCGCTTGCCGCCGAGCTTCTTCGCGGCCTCGTTGGCCTTCTCCTCGAAGCCCGGCTCGCGGCCGTACATGTAGTTGAAGCGACGCGCCATTTCGCGCGCCATCTCGACGTGCGGCACCTGATCTTCGCCGACCGGCACGAGCGAGGCGCGGTACAGCAGGATGTCGGCGGCCATCAGCACCGGATAGCCGAGGAAGCCGTAGGTGCCGAGATCCTTGTCGCGCAGCTTCTCGATCTGTTCCTTGTAGGTCGGCACGCGTTCGAGCCAGCTAAGCGGCGTGCTCATGCCCAGCAGCAGCGCCAGTTCGGCGTGCTCGGGCACACGGCTCTGGATGAACAGCGTGGCCTGATTCGGATCGATGCCCGACGCGAGCCAGTCGATCAGCACGTCCCAGACGTTTTTCTCGATGACATCCGGCGTCTCGTAGTGCGTGGTGAGCGCGTGCCAGTCGACCACACAGAAGAAGCACGGGTACTCGGACTGAAGCCGGACCCAGTTTTTCAGCACGCCGTGGTAGTGGCCGAGGTGCAGCGACCCGGTCGGCCGCATGCCGGAGAAAATACGGTCTGGGAACATGATGTTATGAGAATAGCGATACGAGGGGACTGAGGATGACGTTCAGGGCCAGTTGACCGACTTGAACCAACGGATACATCCAGAAACGCGAAAAGATGCCGGTCACCAGCAGCGCCATGACGATGAAGAAACCATACGGTTCAATCCGCATGAGCGCAATGCTCGCGCGCGGCGGCAGCAGCGCGGCCAGCACGCGCCCGCCGTCGAACGGTGGCAAGGGGAAGAAGTTGAGCACGCAGAGCACGATATTCACGGTCATACCCGCGCGCGCCATCAGCAGGAAAAACGGCTCGTCGACGCCCGCCGCGCTCAGCGCGATGAGGAAGACGCCCCACAGGATCGCCTGCACGAAATTGCAGAGCGGCCCCGCCGCCGACACCCACAGGCTGCCCCAGCGCGGATTGCGCAGATTGCCGAACGCGATCGGCACCGGCTTGGCGTAGCCGAACACGAAGGCGCCGCTCGTCAGCACATACAGAATGAGCGGCATCGCGATCGTGCCGACCGGGTCGATGTGGCGCATCGGGTTGAGCGAGACGCGCCCGAGGACGTAGGCCGTGTTGTCGCCGAGCAGGCGCGCGACGTAGCCGTGAGCGGCTTCGTGCAGCGTGATCGCGAAAATAACGGGCAAGGCGTAGACGGCGAGCGTCTGAATGATCGTGGATTCCATGGCGGCGTATTGTAACAACGCGCTAGCGGCGCGCCGCGGTGCGCGCGGCCACACGCGCAGCGAATGGCCGGATTGCGCGGTTCGTCGACATCATCGGCGCCGTCGGGATCGCCGCCCGCGCCGCCATCACGCCTCCTCTTCCAGCCCGAACGGCGCGAGCGAACCGCGCCCTGCACGCACGAGCACCGGCTCCGCGCCGGTCAGATCGATGATGCTCGACGGCTCCCACGGACACGCCCCGCCGTCGATCACCAGATCGAGCTGCTTTTCCAGCCGTTCGCGGATCTCGTCGGGGTCGTTGAGCGGTTCCGTGTCGGGCGGCAGGATCAGCGTGGACGCCAACAGCGGCTCGCCCAGTTCTTCGAGGATCGCGAGCGGAATCGGATGCCCCGGCACGCGCAGACCAATTGTCTTGCGCGACGGATGCGAAAGCCGCCGCGGCACCTCTTTGGTCGCTTCGAGCACGAACACGTACGGCCCCGGCGTCACCGATTTGATCAGCCGGTACTGGCGGTTGTCCACCATTGCAAAATTCGCCAGCTCGGACAGATCGCGCACCATCAGCGAGAGCAGCGCCTTTTCGTCGAGATGACGGATGCGGCGCAGGCGCTCGGCCGCGTGTTTGTCGTCGATGCGGGCGGCCAGCGCGTAGCTCGAATCGGTGGGCAGCGCGATCACGCCGCCATCGCGGATGATCTGCACGGCCTGTTTGACGAGGCGCGGCTGCGGATTCTCAGGGTGAAGCCGAAAAAACTGTGACATGGCAGTAATCAGCTGACGAATTCGGAACGGTCGGAACAGTCGATACGGCAGTCGCGCGGCACGACGCGCGACGCGCACGCGCTATCGTAAAGCGTAGCGAACGGATAAAGCGGACGTCGCGCAGCGGTGCAAGGCGCAGGCCGCGCGGCGGGAACGGAAGCGTTGGGCCACGCGGCTTACAGCCATCGCTCCCAGACGGGCTTGAGGTCGGAGGGAAGCGGCGGCAGCGTGCCGGGCTCGATGGCGTCCGGACCTTTGGCGTGGAAATCGGAGCCGCGCGAGGCCTCGAAGCCGAAACGGCGCGCGACGGCGGCATATTCGCCGTACTGGTCGGGCGTGTGGCTGCCCGTGACGACTTCGATCGCTTTGCCGCCCAGATCGATGAATTCGCCGAAGAACGTGTCGAATTCGAGCTGCGTGTAGTTGTAGCGCCCCGGGTGCGCAACGACGGCCTCGCCGCCCGCAGCCTTGATCCACGAAACGGCATCGGCCAGCTTCGCCCAGCGATGCGCCACATAGCCCGGTTTGCCGTCGCCGAGCCAGCGCGAGAACGCGTCCTGGGTGTTCTGCGCGCGGCCGGATTCGACGAGAAAGCGCGCGAAGTGCGTGCGCGAGATCAGGTCGGGATTGGAGACGTACTGGAGCGCGCCCGCATAGGCGTCGGGAATGCCGAGTTCCTCAAGCCGTTCACCGATGGCTTCGGCGCGCGCCGCGCGGCCGTCGCGCGTGCGGGCCAGCCCTTCGACGAGCGCCGGAGCGGTCGGATCGACATGCAGACCGACGATATGCACCGTGCGCGACGCCCACGTGACCGAAATCTCGACGCCCGAGAGATAACGCATGCCGAGCGATTCGGCGGCTTCGCGCGCCTCGCGCTGGCCGCCCAGCTCGTCGTGATCGGTGAGCGCCCACAGCGTCACGCCGCCCGCCTTCGCCAGCTGCGCGACGGCAGCCGGGGCCATCTGGCCGTCGGAAACAGTGGAGTGACAGTGGAGATCGGCGTTCATTGCGGGCATCTGGAAAATGAAGCCTTATTTTACTGCAACGCGGCGAAGCCGTCCGGGGCCGCTCCGACCGCGTTTAGCAGGCATTCGGCCCACATTCGGCGGGCATTCAGGCCGCGCAGAATGCCTCGATGAGACGCGCAATGGCCTCCGGCTGATCGTGATGAACCATATGGCCCGCGTCGTCGATAAAGCGCTCGCGCCAGTCGGGAAACGCCTCGAATCGACGCTTGAATTCGCCGATCGGCACCTTGCCCGCGATGCGCGCGAGCGTTTCCGAATCGGTGGCCTCGACGTGCAGCACCTTGGCGCGCACCTGCGCCCAGATCGCCATGATTTCCTCGAGCCGGTAGAGCACGGGATTGACCATCTTGTGCGCCGGATCGCCGAGCAGCATGTAGCCCTCGCCCTGCGCGCCGCTCACCGGCTTCGACCAGTGCTGCGCGAGAAAACGCGCCCTTGCGGGCAGCAGGCGCGGATTCGTCTTCGTGAGGCGCGCCGCCACGTCGTCGAGCGTCTTGTAGGGACGCAGTTGCGGCGGCGAGCGCATTTCGTCGAGCCAGTCGCGCAAACGGCCGGGCGCCTGCGCGGGCGTCGTGGCGGGCATGCCGAAGCCTTCGAGATCGACCACGCGCCGCACGCGCTCGGGCCGCACGCCCGCATACAGACAGACGACATTCGCGCCGAGGCTGTGCCCGACGAGGTTCACTTCGCCTTCGGGCGCGTAGTGATCGAGCAGCGCGTCGAGATCGGCGACATAGTCGTGGAACCAGTAGTTGCCGGCACCGCGTTGCGCCACGGGCCAGTCCGAGAGGCCGAAGCCGCGCATGTCCGGCGCGATCACCTGCCAGTCGCCGCCCAGCGCGTCGACGACGAACTGGAACGACGCGGCCACATCCATCCAGCCGTGCAGCATGAACAGCGTGGGCGCGTCCTCGGCGCCCCAGCGGCGCACATGCAGACGGATGCCGTTCACGTCGATGAATTCGGATCGGGAAAGATTCATTGCGCTCGCGCAAAAAAACGAATGGTCGTTCGATTATATCGACAGGTTCTGACAGATGGGCGGCGCGCGTTTATTTTTCGGCGTCGCCGTCGCCACCCTGGGCTTTCAGCGTTTCGAGTTCGGCGTCGTCGAAACCCGCCGAACGGCGCGCCTCGAAGTTGAACGGCCCCCGCATTTTCGGCGCATGGTATTGCGCGGCGAGTTCGAGCCACGCCGCATGCGGATCGAATCCGCGCTGCGCGCACAGATGGCGAAACCAGTGATTGCCGATGCGCACGTGCCCCACTTCGTCATGCAGGATGATGTCGAGGATCGCGGCGGATTCGTCGTCGCCGGCCTGTTTCAGACGCGCGCGGATCGGCGGCGAGGCGTCGAGCCCGCGCGCTTCCAGCACGCGCGGCACCAGCGCCATGCGCGCGAGCACGTCGCCGCTGGTGCGCTCGCACATTTCCCAGAGGCCGTTGTGCGCCGGGAAGTCGCCGTAGGCGTGGCCGTAGTCCGCCAGCCGCTTGACCAGCAGCGAGAAGTGATACGCCTCCTCCGCCGCCACCTTCAGCCAGTCGGCGTAGAAGTCAGCGGGCATGTCCGGAAAGCGCCAGACCGCGTCGAGCGCGAGATTGATCGCGTTGAACTCGATGTGCGCGAGCGCATGCAGCAGCACCACGCGCCCTTGCGGCGTGCTCATGCTGCGGCGCTGGAGGCTGCGCGGCTCGACCAGATCCGGGCGCGCGGGACGGCCCGGCAGGTCCCCGGGCGCGCTGAGCGTCTGTTCGGCGTGCCAGTGCGTCTCGCCGCGCGCCGCGCCGTCCTGGGCGAGCGCGTAAAGCGCGCTCACCGCGCCGGACTTGGCGAGCGGATCGGCTTCGTACAGCGCCGCAAGCGCGGCGGCGCGCCAGCCTGGCTGCGACGTGGCGGCATCGACGGATAATTCGGCGCCGGTGCGCGCGGAGTCGGGAAATACGGAATTCATCGTCAAGCAGGCAGAAAAGCGGGCAGAAAACAGGCGGTCGAACGGCGTAGTACGAACGCACGGCACGGCGGCGCGGCGGCCCGCGTGAGACCTGCCGCACGCGGCACGCAAGCCGGGCCAGGCGGACTCGGGGCGCAACCGTTTACAATACGCGATTCACCCGCTCTGCGCCGCCCGCGCCCGCTCTCACCCGCCCGCGCGCCGCAGCCTCGCAAGACAAAAAGGAGACGCAACACCGTGGCCATCTACAAGCTTGGCGAAGCCGCACCCACCATTCACGAAAGCGTGTTTGTCGCGGACAACGCGACCATCGTCGGCAAGGTCGAACTCGCCGAAGACTCGAGCGTCTGGTTTGGCGCGACGCTGCGCGGCGACAACGAGCTGATTTCGGTCGGCGCGCGCAGCAATGTGCAGGAAGGCGCTGTGCTGCATACCGACCCCGGTTTCCCGCTCACGCTCGAAGCCAACGTGACGATCGGCCATCAGGCCATGCTGCACGGCTGCACGGTGAAGGAAGGCGCGCTCATCGGGATTCAGGCGGTGGTCTTGAATGGCGCGGTAATCGGCCGCAACTGTCTGGTTGGCGCGGGCGCGGTGGTCACCGAAGGCAAGGTGTTCCCCGACAACTCGCTCATTCTCGGCGCGCCGGCCAAGGTCGTGCGCGAGCTGACCGAGGCCGACATCGCCGGCCTCAAGCGTAACGCGGACGGTTACGCGCAACGCCGCGAGTATTTCAAGGCGCAACTCGTACGCATTGGCTGACGGCTGCTCGCCGCCGTCATGCCGCGCGAGCGCGCCGCACGCATCGAAACGAAGGAAAAGATTGTGAACGACCAGTTGCAAAAATTCATGTTCAGCGCCGCTCCGGTGCGGGGCGAGATCGTCTCGCTGCGCAACACGTGGCAAGAGGTGCTGACGCGCCGGCAGTACCCGGCGCCGGTGCGCACCGTGCTCGGCGAAATGATGGCCGCCTGCGCGCTGCTCTCCGCGAACCTCAAGTTCGACGGCACGCTGATCATGCAGATCCTCGGCGAAGGCCCGGTCCGCATGCTGGTCGTGCAGTGCAGCTCCGACCTCTCCATGCGCGCCACGGCGCGTCTGGCCGAAGGCGTGGAAACCGTCGCCGACGACCTCTCGCTCGCCGAACTCGTCAACGTGAACGGCCGCGGCCGTTGCGTGATCACGCTCGATCCGGCCAACAAGCAGCCCGGCCAGCAGCCTTATCAGGGCATCGTGCCGCTGAACGGCGAAGACGGCGCGCTGAAGTCGATCTCGGAAGTGCTCGAGCATTACATGCACCACTCCGAGCAGCTCGACACGCGCCTGTGGCTCGGCGCGAACGAAGATCGCGCGGTCGGCATGCTGCTGCAGAAGCTGCCCGGCGACGGCGGCATCGTGCCGCACCCGCACGAACTCGACGCCGACACGTGGGAACGCGTCTGCACGCTCGGCGGCACGCTCACGCGCGAAGAACTGCTCGAACAGGAGCCGGAAACGCTGTTCCGCCGCCTCTTCTGGCAAGAGAACGTGCAGCACTTCGAGCCCGCCACCACGCGCTTCCTGTGCAGCTGCTCGCGTGAAAAAGTCGGCTCGATGCTGAAGATGCTGGGCCGCGAGGAAGTGGACAGCGTGATCGAAGAACGCGGCCACGTCGAAGTTCACTGCGACTATTGCAACCAGCGCTACGAGTTCGATCCCGTCGATGTGGCGCAACTTTTCGCCACGCCGGGGCTCTCAGAAGGAGTCTCTCCCGCAGCGGACCAGCGCCACTAAGCCAGCAAAGCAGTGATTGCTTCCCCGGCTCATGGCACGCCGTCTTCCGCCACGCGGACGGCGCCGCCGCGCGGCACCATGAGCCGATTCACGGAACCGGCTGTCCAGGCGGCCGCGCGCGTGGCCCAGAGATCCGGAATCCGACCGATACAGGGAAGCAAGAACATGAAGACGAACCTCGGGGCTGCATCACCTCACCTGCCCGCGCGCACCGTGCGCCGCGCCAGAACGCTCATCTCCCTGACCGCGCTGACGGCCGCCGCCGCAGGCGTCGTGCTGATGAGCGGCTGCACGCTCGATCCGCCTGGTCCTTCGCCGATCTACAGCCGCCTGCCCGCCGATCAAGCTGGCGCGACCGCCACGGTCGCGCCGCAGCAGCAGGCCGCCCCTGCCCTCACGCCCGAGCAGCTTCAGCGCTACGACGCGATCGACCAGCAGGCGCTGGCCGAATCCAATCGCGCCGCGAACGCCGAAGCGGCCGCGCAGGCGTGGTCGCGCGCGTACACGCCGCCCGTGAACGTCTACGGCAGCTACTACAGCGGCGGTTGGGGCGGCGGCTGGGGCACCGGGATCGGCTACGGCTATCCGGGCTGGGGTTGGGGCTGGTGAAATCGTAGCGTGCGCAACGATCGGGGCGACGATCGTATAAGGCTCGCCCCGCAAAATCACGCGGCAATAAAAAAGCGCGGCATCCGCTGGATGGCCGCGCTTTTTATTTCGACGCTATCGAACCGCATCGTTGGCTGTGACGCTCAGCCCGCCTTCTTCTTCGTTTCCTTGCCGTGTCCGTGATGTTTCTCGGGCACGCGCGACACCGGATTCGGCACCACCTTGACGGGCGCCGCCGACATCTCGCCACGCGTCGACGTATTCGACGACCCCGCGGGCGTAGCCGGCAACGGCTGATTCGGCGAGACGAACTGCACGAACACCTCGCCGTCCTTCACCATACCCATCTCGTAGCGCGCACGCTCCTCGACGGCCGCGGTGCCGTTTTGCAAATCCTGCACTTCGCCCGCGATGCGTTCGTTGCGCAGTTTTTCGTCGTCGTTCAGCTTTTGCTGCTGTGCGAGCTGCCCTTGCAGTTCGTGCACGCGCAGCCACCCGCCGTGGCCCCACCAGAGCGGATACTGGATCAGCGCGAGCAGGATGATCAGGACGACAGTGACAAGCCGCATGGATGGTGCCGGATAAACATACGCCGCCCTGCGCTGAACGCAGGGCGGCGAAGAGGGATGACGAAGAGTGACAGCAAGGCGGCTGTCGCGTTCAGGTCCGCTTAGCGGAGGTTATAGAACGCCGACTTGCCCGGGTAGCTGGCGATATCACCGAGATCTTCCTCGATGCGCAGCAGCTGGTTGTACTTCGAGATGCGGTCGCTGCGCGAGAGCGAACCGGTCTTGATCTGACCGGCGTTCAGGCCGACGGCGATGTCCGCGATCGTCGAATCTTCGGTTTCGCCCGAACGGTGCGAGATCACGGCCGTGTAGCCCGCGCGCTTCGCCATTTCGATCGCTGCGAAGGTTTCCGTCAGCGTGCCGATCTGGTTGATCTTGATCAGGATCGAGTTGGCGATGCCCTTCTCGATGCCTTCCTTCAGGATGCGCGTGTTGGTGACGAACAGGTCGTCGCCCACCAGCTGAACCTTCTTGCCGAGCTTTTCGGTCAGGAGCTTCCAGCCGGCCCAGTCGCTTTCATGCATGCCGTCTTCGATCGAGACGATCGGGAACTTGTCGGCGAGCGTCGCGAGGTAGTCGGCGAATTCCGACGACGACAGTTGCAGGCCTTCGCCCGCGAGCTGGTACTTGCCGTCGTGGTAGAACTCGCTGGCTGCGCAGTCGAGCGCGAGCAGCACGTCTTCACCGGCGCGGTAGCCTGCCTTCTCGATGGCTTGCAGGATGGTCGACAGGCATTCGTCGTTGCTGCCGAAGTTCGGTGCGAAACCGCCTTCGTCGCCGACCGCCGTGCTCATGCCGCGATCCGAGAGGATCTTCTTGAGCGCGTGGAAGATTTCCGCGCCGCAACGCAGCGCTTCGCGGAAGGTCGGCTGGCTCACCGGCACGATCATGAATTCCTGAATGTCCAGGCTGTTGTTCGCGTGCGCGCCGCCGTTGACGATGTTCATCATCGGGACCGGCAGTTGCATCGCGCCCGAACCGCCGAAGTAGCGGTACAGCGGCAGGCCGGCTTCTTCGGCAGCGGCCTTCGCGACGGCCATCGAAACGGCCAGCATCGCGTTCGCGCCCAGACGCGACTTGTTGTCGGTGCCGTCGAGCTCGAGCAGGGTCTTGTCGAGGAAGGCTTGTTCCGACGCGTCGAGGCCCATGATCGCCTCGGAGATTTCGGTGTTGATGTGCTCGACGGCCTTCAGCACGCCCTTGCCGTTGTAGCGGCCGGCTTCGCCGTCGCGCAGTTCGATCGCTTCACGCGAGCCGGTCGACGCGCCCGACGGCACAGCCGCGCGGCCCATCGTGCCCGATTCGAGCAGCACGTCGCATTCGACAGTGGGATTGCCGCGCGAATCCAGAATCTCGCGACCGATGATATCTACGATTGCACTCATGGTTTCCTCAGGAAATGACAGTAATTCTTGCGAGACACGCACCATCTGCGAGTCCGGCGAAGCGCGGTCTACGCGCTCGCGCGGGACACACCGTCACATGGGACAGGCGGCGCGGTCGTCGGGTTCAACTTGTTGCGTCGCGAGGATCACACACTGCGTAATCGCTGCGCCGCCACGCTGCCTTGTACATCTGGCGCGGCGCGGTTCCCGTCTGGCACAGCATGGCATCGCTTCATGACACCTGCTGCGCCGGCGGGCCGCTCGCCGCGGCTCCTCCATCGCGCCGCTCATGCAATCGAAGCGGCGCGCGATGCTTCAGCACTACGGTAGAACTCCGCGATCCAATCTTGCGGTGAAGCCATACGACAAAGCACACGACGCGCATGAAGCGCGCCGGTGCCTGACTACGTGAATCAGTTGAAGTCGTTCTCGAGGAACGGCGTGCGCTTGACCGCCTGGTCGAGCGTGACGAGCGTTTCGAGCAGGTCGGCCATGCGGTTCAGCGGCACGGCGTTGGGACCGTCGGACTTCGCTTGCGCCGGGTTCGGGTGCGTCTCCATGAAGAGACCCGCCACGCCCGTTGCGACGGCCGCGCGCGCGAGCACCGGCACGAATTCGCGCTGACCGCCCGAGCTGGTGCCCTGGCCGCCCGGCAGTTGCACCGAGTGCGTGACGTCCATCACGACCGGCGCCGCCGTCTCGCGCATGATCGCGAGCGAGCGCATGTCGGACACGAGGTTGTTGTAACCGAACGAGACGCCGCGTTCGCAAGCCATGAAGCGGTCTTCGGAAAGACCCGCTTCACGCGCCGCGTCGCGCGCCTTGTCGATCACGTTCTTCATGTCGTGCGGCGCGAGGAACTGGCCTTTCTTGATGTTGACCGGCTTGCCCGAACGCGCGCACGCGTGGATGAAGTCGGTCTGGCGGCACAGGAACGCCGGCGTCTGCAGCACGTCGACGACCGAAGCCACCGGGCCCACTTCCTCTTCCGTGTGCACGTCGGTCAGCACGGGCAGGCCGAGCTGGCGCTTCACTTCGGAGAGGATGCGCAGGCCTTCGTCCATGCCCAGGCCGCGGAACGACTTGCCGCTCGAGCGATTGGCCTTGTCGAACGACGACTTGTAGATGAACGGAATGCCGAGCTTCGCCGTGATTTCCTTCAGGCGGCCCGCCGTGTCGATCGTCATCTGTTCGGATTCGACGACACAGGTGCCTGCAATCAGAAAGAACGGCTTGTCGAGGCCGACCTCGAAACCGCACAGATTCATGCTTTCTCCTGAGCGCGCGACTGCTGGTGCGCGAGCGACGCTTCGACAAACGCCTTGAAGAGCGGATGGCCGTCACGCGGCGTGGACGTGAATTCCGGGTGGAACTGAACGCCGACGAACCACGGGTGCATGTCGCGCGGCAGTTCCATCATTTCCGGCAGGTCTTCAGTCGGCGTACGGGCGCTGATGATAAGGCCGCCGGCTTCGAGCTTGGGCACGTAGCCGTTATTGACTTCATAACGGTGGCGGTGACGTTCGTTCACGTCCTTGCCATAGATTTCCGAAGCGAGCGTGCCGGGCTTGATCGGGCAGCGCTGCGAGCCGAGGCGCATGGTGCCGCCCAGGTCCGAATCTTCCGTGCGCTTCTCGACCTTGCCTTCGCGGTCGGCCCATTCGGTGATGAGCGCGACGACGCGGTCCGGCGTGTCGGCGTCGAATTCCGTGCTGTTCGCGTGCTTCAGGCCCACCACGTCGCGCGCGAATTCGATCACGGCGAGCTGCATGCCGAGGCAGATGCCGAGGTACGGCACCTTCGATTCACGAGCGTACTGAATGGCCTTGATCTTGCCTTCGGTGCCGCGACGGCCGAAACCACCCGGCACGAGAATCGCGTCGAGATGCTTGAGGCTGTCCACGCCCTGTTCGTCGATCTCTTCCGAGTCGATGTACTCGATGTTGACCTTGGTCGAGGTCTTGATCGATGCGTGACGCAGCGCTTCGATGAGCGACTTGTACGACTCGGTCAGGTCGACGTACTTGCCGACCATGCCGATCGTGACTTCATGCTGCGGATGCTCGAGCTTCTCGACCATTTCGGCCCACATCGACAGATCGGCGGGCTTGGCGGACAGCTTGAGTTCGTCGCAGACGATCGAGTCGAGACCCTGGTCGTGCAGCATCTGCGGAATCTTGTAGATGCTGTCGGCGTCCCACACCGAAATGACGGCGTCTTCGGGCACGTTCGAGAACATCGAGATCTTCGAGCGCTCGTCGTCCGGAATGCGGCGGTCTGCACGGCACAGCAGCACGTTCGGATAGATACCGATTTCGCGCAGCTTCTGCACGCTGTGCTGCGTGGGCTTGGTCTTGAGTTCGCCGGCCGTGGCGATGAACGGCACCAGCGTGAGGTGCACGAAGCACGCGCTGTTGCGGCCAAGGCGCAGGCTCATCTGACGCGCGGCTTCGAGGAACGGCAGCGACTCGATGTCGCCGACCGTGCCGCCCACTTCAACGATCGCCACGTCGGGCTCACCGCACGTCGCGGATGCCGCGCCGCGCTCGATGAACGCCTGGATTTCGTTGGTGATGTGCGGAATGACCTGCACCGTCTTGCCGAGATAATCGCCGCGGCGTTCCTTGCGGATCACCGATTCGTAAATCTGGCCCGTGGTGAAGTTGTTGGCCTTGCGCATCTTCGTGCTGATGAAGCGCTCATAGTGGCCGAGGTCGAGGTCGGTCTCCGCTCCGTCTTCCGTCACGAACACTTCGCCGTGTTGAAACGGGCTCATCGTGCCGGGGTCGACGTTGATGTAGGGATCAAGCTTGAGGAGGGTGACTTTCAGACCGCGCGATTCGAGGATCGCGGCGAGGGAGGCGGCGGCAATACCCTTGCCAAGGGAAGAAACTACGCCGCCGGTGACGAAAACATATTTGGTCATCGCTGGATGCTCGCGGGAAAAACGGATTATACCGTAAAGCAAGGGCTAACCCTGAATTTTGAAAGAGCATCTTGCGTGACGGGGCGCGGCGCGAATGAAGCATGTGCCGAATTGATCGTGCCCCGCCAGACGGCGGCCATCAGGCGCGCGTCCAGCCGCCGTTACCCATCGCGTAGAGCATGCGCTGCACCGCGCGCGCGGTCTCGATGGGCCGCTCCATCGGATACAGATGACTGCCTTCGATCCACTCGAAGCGCTCGCCCGCGATGCGCCGCGTCGCGCCGAGACCGACCTGCCGCACCTCCTTCGAATGCGTGCCGCCGACGAAGCTCACCGGCACCGGCGAGCCATGCGCGAGGCGCGTGCCGAAGGTGTGCGGCAGTGTGCGGTAAATGAGGTATTCGGTGCGGCGGTCGAAGGCGAGCGTGCGTGCGCCGTCGGGCGAAGTCTGAGGAATGCCGAAGTCGATGTAGTCCGACAACACGCGCTCGTCCCAGCGCGCAAACGCGGGCTTCGAGTGGAAATGACGCCAGGCTTCGTCGCGACTCGCCCAGCTGGTGCGGCGCGTGCGCGTCGCGGCGGCGGGCGACAGGCGCTCGTCGAGCCCGGTCCACTGCGACACGCGCAGCATGCCGCTGCGCCAGCCGGCGATCACGGGCGAATCGAGCATCACCACGCCCCTCACCCACTGCGGCTTCCTGAGCGCCGCCATCAGCGAAAGATAGCCGCCGAGCGAGTGGCCGACGAGCCAGACCGGCTGCTCATAGCGGCTGCCGATGTCCTCGATCAGTTGCTCGACGAGGTGCGGCCAGTCGCGCGTGACGGGATAGCGCGCGTCGTGGCCGATGCGCTCGATATAGCGCAGCTCGTAGGTGTCGCCGAGTTCGGCGAAGAAAGTGCGATAGGTCGAGGCCGGGAAGCCGTTCGCATGGGAAAAATGGATGACGTTCTTCAATCTGGGCCTGTCTCCGTTCCGTTCGTTCTTGTCGGATTGTCGTTGTCGTCGTTGTCTTGCGTGCCGGGCGGGCGGACCGCAGCCGCCCCTTGCATCGCGCCCACCGCCGCCTCTTCGGTCCGATCCGGCCGGTCCAACCGGTCCATCCAGTAACGCCGCCGCGTATCGCGAAAGCGCTCGACCGTCAACGCGCCGGGGGCGGCCTCGATGCGCGCCGCGCCGTCCCAATCGCTGCGCGCCAGCACGATGTGGCGCGACGCGTAACGCGCATAGACACCCGGATAAGGATGATGAAAGCGATTGATGAAGCCTACCTGAAATATCGCGACGAGCGGCCAGACAGAGTCGAGGAACGGTTCAGTCGACGACGTGCGGCTGCCGTGGTGCGGCACGACGAGAATCTGGGCGCGCAGCTTGTCGGGGTCGCGTGCCATCAGCGTGCGCTCGGTGGCGGCTTCGATATCGGCGGCAAGCAAGGCGGTGACGGCGCCATCCGGCGCCGACGCGGCCCCGGATATGCCCGCCGTGCTCACGCGCAGCACGCAGCAATGCGCATTGGGTTTGCCCGCGAGCGGCCCCGCATCGGGCCAGAGCACCTCGAAGGTCACGCCGTCCCACTGCCAGCGCTGCCCTGCCGCGCACTGCACGCGCTCCGCCCCGCGCGACTGCGCTGTCGCCCACAACGGATGCGCGGGCAGAATGCCCGCCACGAACTGCCGCACCCGCAGCGCTTCGAGCACGGCCTGAGCGCCGCCCGAGTGGTCGGAGTCGTCGTGGCTCACCATCAGCATGTCGAGTTGCGTCACGGCGTGGGTCTGCAGATAGGGAACGACGATCCGCTCGCCCGCGTGGGTGGATTCCGGGCCTGGCCCGGCGTCGAACAGCAAGGTGTGGCGCGCGGTCTCGATCAGCACGGAGGTGCCCTGCCCGATGTCCAGCGCGGTGAGGCGGAACGCGCCTTCCGGCGGGCCGCCCGGCGACGGCGCAAGCAGCGGCAGCCACGTGAACGGCGCGAGCCAGCGCAACGGCCACCCGCGCGGCGCGAGCAACCACGCGACGCCCACCGCCGCACAGGCCAACGCCCAGCCGGACGGCTGCGGCAGACGCAGCAGCGCCCACGGCAGACCGTCGAGCGCGCCGAGCGCCATCGCGAGGCGGTCGAGCAACGCGTGCGCGGCGCGCAGCGCGAAGGCGTCGAGCGGCTCGGGCAAGACCGCGCCCGCCAGCACGGTCGGCGTGACCAGCATGCTGACCCACGGAATCGCGAAGGCGTTCGCCAGCGGCCCGATCAGCGGAATCTGCAGGAACCAGTACGCGGTGAGCGGCGCGAGCGCCAGCGTGACCGCCCATTGCACGCGCGCGCCGTCATGCAGACGGGCCGCGAAACGCCTGGCGGCGCGGCGCCAGCGCTGCCAATCGACGAGCGAGGCAAAGCGTTCGCGCCAAGGCCCACGCGGCACCTCGGCCGCCACCGGCTCCTTCTCGCGCATCGGATCGACTTCATCGGGTGTGAGTTCGGCATCCTCTTCGCGGCGCATGCGCGGCACGCCGCTGGCCGCATACAGAATCGCCGCGACGGCGCAGAACGACAACCAGAATCCCGGCGCGGTCACCGCCCACGGATCGCGCAGCAATACGAGCCCGAGCGCCCACGCCAGCACATGCGAACGCGACACCTCGCGCGAACCCAGCAGCGCCACCGCCGCCACCGCCAGCATCCAGAGCGCGCGCTGCACCGGCACGTTGAATCCGGCCAGCGCGGCATAAGCCGCACCCGCGCACAGCGCGCCCGCGAGCGCCACTTTCTGGGCGGGCAGGACGAGCGGCGCTTCCATGCCGCGCCAGCGCGCTCGCCGCCAGAGCGCGCCCGACAGCCAGCCCGCAAGCCCGGCGACGAAGGCGAGATGCAGCCCGGAGATCGCAACGAGATGACTCGTGCCGGTGTTGCGCATCAGTTGCCAGTCGGCATCGCTGACATCGTCCTGTGCACCGGTCGCAAGCGCGACGACGATGCCGCGATGCGGCGCGTCCGCCAGCACCTCGCCGATGCGCGCACGCACCGCCGCCCGCCTGCGCTCGATGGCGATGCCGATGCCCTGCGCGTCGCGAGTCAGACGTTGCGCGTGCGCGGCGTCGCTGACGTAACCGGTCGCGCGCACGCCGCGCGCAAGCAAGGCCGCCTCTGTATCGCGCAAATCGAAATTGCCCTCGCCGTGCGCCGGCTTGAGCCGCACCGTCAGCCGCCAGCGCGCGCCGGACACGAGCGGCGGCACGGGCGCGTCGCGCGCGATCCAGTTCAATTGCAGCAGACGCGGCGCACGCGAGAAACGCAAAGCGCTCGCCGCAAGCTCGCGCCCCGGCCAGGATTCCACCGCGAAGAGAAAGCGCGCCGAGCCTTCACCGAAGGCAGGCATCCGCGCGATATACCCGATTACGTCGACGTCGCGCGCCTGCCAGGCTTCGGGCAACGATGCGGCCAGGCGGATTTCCGCGCGCCACGCCGCATAACCGAACCCGACACACGTTGAAGCAAGCACAAGCGCGGCCCAGCTCACAGCACAACGCGCAATACGCCCTCGCGCACCCCACCGCCCCATCCGCACGCCGCCGATCGCCGCGCCCAACATCAACGCGATCAATCCACACCACGCACCGCGCCCCGGCAACGCCGCCTGCTGTTGCAGCGCGATCACGCCCAGCGCGAAGCCGCACCACATCGCCCGCATAGCGCCTCCGCGAAACGGCGGCGCAAGCCCTCACACCCTGCCGTTTCGCGCGCCACCCATGCGGAAATTATGCCGACGAAAGCGCGAGCCGCGGCAGCGCGGCCGTCGCGTTAGCCGTCGTGCCAAGGGCGATATCCTCGGGCGTCACGCCCCGCAAGGCGGCGAGCACGGCGCCGATGCGCGGCACCTGATCCGGCGTGTTGCGCTGCTTGTAGAGCCAGGACGGCGAGATGTCGGGCGCGTCGGTTTCCATCACGATGGCGTCGAGCGGCAACTGCTCCGCGAGCCGGCGAATCTGCAACGCGCGCTCGAAGGTCAGATTGCCGCCGAAACCCAGATGCATGCCCTGCTCGATAAACGCCTGCGCCTGCTGAAAGCTGCCGTTGAACGCATGCGCGATGCCGCAGCGCACGCCGTTGCGGCGCAAGCCCTTGAGCACCTGATCCTGCGACTTGCGCACATGGCAGATCGCGGGCAGCTCGAATTCGCGCGCGAGCTTCAACTGCGCGTCGTAGATGAATTGCTGACGCTCGGCGTCGAGCCCCGGCACGAAAAAGTCGAGACCGATTTCGCCGATACCCACGAACTTCGGATCGTCGAGACTCGCCTCGATTTCGGCGCGCAATGCGGCGATGTCCTCGTCGCGCGCCTGCGGCGTATAGAGCGGATGAATCCCGAGCGCGTAGACCGCGCCCGGCGTGCGCCGCGCGAGCGCGCGCACGGTCGCGAAGTTCTCGCGCGCCACCGCGGGAATCACGATGCGCGCCACCCCCGACGCCCGCGCCGCCGACGCCACCGCGTCGCGATCCGCGTCGAATTCGCCGGCATCGAGATGACAATGCGTGTCGATCCACATGGTTACGCGCTCCTGCCGCAAACGGCGAACGTCATCGAAATAGACCCAAAAACAAGGCCCGCGAATCACGCGGCAGAACTGCGGCGCAACTCGCGGGCGCGAGGCGTGGCGCAAGGCGACGCCGTTGCTGCGCGCCTAGACCGGCAGAACCGGCTCCTCGTGCAGCATGCCTTCGCGCAGACGCACGATGCGGTCGCAACGCGCCGCGAGATCGGGATCGTGCGTGACGATCACGAAGCTCGTCTGGAACTGGTCCGAGAGTTCGAGCATCAGGTTGAACACCGTGTCCGCCGTGCTGCCGTCGAGATTGCCGGTCGGTTCGTCGGCGAGCACGCAGGCGGGCCGCGTGACCAGCGCACGCGCGATCGCCACGCGCTGACGCTCGCCGCCCGAGAGTTCGCCCGGACGATGACGCGCGCGATGCGCGAGGCCCACGCGATCGAGAATCGCCATCGCCTCGCGGCGCGCGTCCTCTTGCGGCATGCGGCGGATGCGCAGCGGCATCGCCACGTTGTCGAGCGCCGAGAATTCCGGCAGCAGATGATGGAACTGATAGACGAAACCGAGCGCGCGGTTGCGCAGATCGTTGCGGTCGCGTTCGGACAGTTCGGTGAACGGCTTGCCGAGCAGCTTCACGTTGCCGGTGCCCGGTTCGTCGAGACCGCCGAGCACGTGCAGCAGCGTGCTTTTGCCCGAACCCGACGCGCCCACGATCGCGAGCTTCTCGCCGCGCTTCACGGAGATTTCGGTGTCGTGCAGCACCTGCACCGAGAGCGCGCCCTGGCCGAACACCTTCGAAATGCCGTGCGCCTCGATCACATACGGATAGTCGCTTGCCACGCCGCTCATGATGGTGTTTTTCGCTTGACGATCATTCATAGCGCAGTGCCTCCGCCGGTCGAACCCTGGCCGCGCGCCAGCTGGGATAAAGCGTCGCGAGCGCGGACAGCACGAACGCAATCAAACCGATACGGATCACGTCGCCGGCGACGAGTTCCGAAGGCAGTTCACTGATGAAATAGACCGAGGGCGGCAGGAACTGCACGCCGAGCAGATGCTCGATCATCGGCACGAGCCACGGAATGCTCCACGCGATCAGGCAGCCGAGCGCGACGCCGATGGCCGTCCCCACGAAGCCGATCGTCACGCCCTGCACCACGAAGATCTTCATGATCGAGCCGGGCTGCGCGCCGAGCGTGCGCAGAATGGCGATATCGGCCTGCTTGTTGGTCACCGTCATCACCAGCGACGACACCAGATTGAACGCCGCCACCGCGATGATCAGCGTGAGGATGATGAACATCATGCGCTTCTCGATCTGCACGGCCGAGAACCACGTCTTGTTCTGCTGCGTCCAGTCGCGAATATAAAGGTCGCCCGAGAGCGTGTGCACGAGCTGCCGCGCGACGGCGGGCGCGCGCTGCATGTCCTTCAGGCGCAGGCGCACGCCGCTGGGTGCGGCCAGGCGGTAGAGCACTTCGGCGTCGCGGATGTTCACGAGCGCGAGCGTGCTGTCGTACTCGTAATGCCCCGATTCGAACACGCCCACCACGGTGAACTGCTTCAGGCGCGGCAGCATACCCGCCGGCGTGATCGTGCCTTCGGGCGCGACGAGCGTGACCTTGTCGCCCTTCGTCACGCCGAGATTCACGGCCAGATCGGAGCCGAGCACGATGTTGAAGCTGCCCGGCGTCAGATCGTTCATGGTGCCGATCTTCATTTCCTTGCCGATGTCCGAGACCTGCGGTTCTTCCGAGGGCTCGACGCCGCGCAGCGCCACGCCGTTCACGCTGTCGCCGCGCGTGAGCAGCGCCTGGGCGTCCACATAGGGCGCCGCGCCGATCACCTCGGGATTGGTCTTGGCCTCTTTCGCGGTCAGTTGCCAGTCGGGCATCGAACCGGTGGGCGAGAAGATTTCGACGTGCGCGAGCACGGAGAGCATGCGGTCGCGCACGTCGCGCTGGAAGCCGTTCATCACGGAGAGCACGACGATCAGCGCCGCCACGCCGAGCGCGATGCCCGACATCGAGATCAGCGCGATGAACGAGATGAAGCCATTGCCGGTCGTGCGCTTGCCGGCGCGGGTGTAGCGCCAGCCTATCTGCCATTCGTAGGGAAGTTTCAAGCGAATCCTTTAAAGCGTCTTCGTTGCGCGGGCATGGGCGCGCGGGCTGCGTCGCGGGTTACGTCGCATCGTGCTGGTTACGTCGCATATTTGCGTCGCGATCACGTCGATGCAGGACCACCGGTCCGCGCGCCGCCCGATTTCCGTGCCGGAACATGTCCGCAACCAAGCGCGAAGTTTGCCACACTACGGGGGTCTCACGGACTTTGCGCCATCCCGGGCCGCCTGTACCCGCCCAGTCTGCGCCCCTGCCCCTTGGATGCGGATTCGGCGCGCAGGTGCCCGCCTGCCGCGCCGATCGTCGGTAAGTTACTGATTCGTATGGCACGGCACGCCAACGCGGTGCACTCGACGCGCCGGATGCGCCGCCCGCCGCGCCCAGCAGCCGCGAGCGCCGAAGTACAATGCGCACCATGCCTGCCGACCGCCTCCATCTCCTCGTGCCTTTCGCGCTGCCGTCCGCGGCTGTTGCGCCGACCGCCCTCGCCGGCCTGCAGTTTCCCGCGCTCTCGAAGCTGATCGCGCGCGCGACGCTCGGCGAGCAGGTCATCGGCGAAGATTTCCAGCGCACGCTGCCGCATGAGCGCTGGGTCGCGCGTCAGTTCGGCGCGCTCGGCGACGGCGCTGCGAGCGCCAACGCCAAAAGCGCCAGCGCCGACGACGAAGCGCCGCTCGCGCCCTGGATGCTGCTTGCCGACGGCGGCACGCCCGGCGACGCCACGTGGGCCTGCATCCAGCCCGTGCACGTGCGCATCGCGCACGATCACCTGGTGCTGATCGATCCCGCCTCGCTCGAACTCACCGACGCCGACGCCGCCACGCTGTACGCCATCGCCCGACCGCTGATCGAAGAACTCGGCGTGCGCATCGAAGCGCCCACGCCGCAACGCTGGTATCTGTCGAGCGACCAGTTCGGCACGCTCGCGGGCGCGTCGCCGCTGCGCGCGAGCGGCCGCAATATCGAAATCTGGCTGCCGCACGAGGCCCATTCGGGCCAGCGTTCGCGCGCGTGGATGAAGGTGCAGAACGAGGTGCAGATGGCCTGGTTCGAGCATCCCGTCAACGAAGCGCGCGAGGCGCGCGGCCTGCCCGCCGTCAACTCGATCTGGTTCCACGCGCAAGGCGCGCTGCGTCCGGTGCGCAAGCCGTTTGCGCGCGTGCAGTCCGACGCCGCCGCCACGCGCGGCCTCGCCATGGCGTCGGGCGCGGCGCTGGCCAGGGCGCCGGCCGATTTCGCCACGCTGAAAACCACGCTCGACGCCGCCGCGAGCGGCATCACGCTGGTCGAGCTCGATCCGTTCTCGGCGGCGTATATCCAGCAGGACTGGGGCCGCTGGAACGCGGCCTTCGCGCAGATCGAACGCGACTGGTTCGCGCCCGCGCTCGATGCACTGCAAGCCGGCGAGCTGAACCAGCTCGACGTCACGCTCTGCGGCGATACCGGCTCGGTCACGCTCGCGCTCACGCGCGGCGACCTGCGCAAATTCTGGCGACGCCGCGAGTTCGCGTCGCTCTTCATCGAATAATTTCCGAAGTCGTCCGCATGACCCGAATCGTCACCCGCGCCTGCTCTCCCGCCGATACCGAAGTGCTGATCCGTCACGGCCTGCACCCGGTGCTCGCGCGCCTCTACGCGTCGCGCGGCGTCAGCCAGCCCGACGACATCGAAACCGGCCTCGGCCGCCTGATTCCGCCCGCCGGCATGAAAGGCCTCGACGAGGCCGCCGCGCTGCTCGCCGACGCGCTCGAACAGAAACGCCGCATGCTGGTGGTCGCCGACTACGACTGCGACGGCGCAACCGCCTGCGCGGTGGCCGTGCGCGGCCTGCGCATGTTCGGCGCGCAGATCGACTATCTGGTGCCGAATCGCTTCGAGTACGGCTACGGCCTCACGCCCGAGATCGTCGCGCTCGCCGCGCAGCGCAAGGGCGGACCGCCCGACCTGCTGATCACCGTCGACAACGGCATCGCCAGCGTGGAAGGCGTGGAAGCCGCGAACACGCTCGGCATCGACGTGCTCGTGACCGACCACCACCTGCCCGGCGACGTGCTGCCGGCCGCGCGCGCGATCGTCAATCCGAATCAGCCGGGTTGCGAGTTTCCGAGCAAGTGCATCGCGGGCGTCGGCGTGATGTTCTACACGCTGCTTGCGCTGCGCGCCGAACTGCGCCGCCGCGGCGCGTTCGCCGACGGCAAGCCCGAGCCGCGTCTGGACGGTCTGCTCGATCTGGTCGCGCTCGGCACGGTCGCCGACGTCGTCAAGCTCGACGGCAACAACCGCGTGCTGGTCGCGCAAGGTCTGCAACGCATCCGCAACGGCCGCATGCAGCCGGGCATCGCCGCCCTGTTCCGCGCCTCGGGCCGCGACGCGAAAAGCGCCTCGGGCTTCGATATGGGCTTCGCGCTCGGACCGCGCCTGAACGCGGCGGGCCGCCTCTCCGACATGTCGCTCGGCATCGAGTGCCTGACCACCGACGACGTGGGCCGCGCCTGGGATCTCGCGCAGCAGCTCGACGCGATGAACCGCGAGCGCCGCGAGATCGAGGCCGGCATGCAACAACAGGCGCTCGCCGATCTCGCCGACATCGATCCGCAGGACGGCGCCACGCTCACGCTGTTCAACGAAGGCTGGCACCAGGGCGTGATCGGCATCGTCGCGGGACGGCTCAAAGAGAAGTTCCACCGCCCGTCCTTCACCTTCGCGCTCGCCGACGACGACGGCGCGCTCGTCAAGGGCTCGGGCCGTTCGATCCCCGGTTTCCATCTGCGCGACGCCGTCGACCTGATTTCCAAGCGCGAGCCGGGCCTGATCCACAAGTTCGGCGGCCACGCGATGGCCGCGGGCCTGACGATCGCCGCCGCCGACGTGCCGCGCTTCGCCGCCGCCTTCGAGCGCGTGGGCCGCGAATGGCTGACCGCCGAGGCGCTCGCGCGCACCGTGGAAACCGACGGCGACCTCGAAGACGCCTATTTCACGCCCGATTTCGTCGAGATGATCGACGCCGCCGTGTGGGGCCAGGGCTTCCCGGCGCCCGTGTTCGCGGGTGAATTCGAGGTCGCGTCGCAGGCACTCGTGAAGGACAAGCACCTGAAACTGCAACTGCTGCGCGGCCGCCAGCGCTTCAACGCGATCTGGTTCAACCACACCGAGCCGCTGCCGCAGCACACGACCGTCGCCTATCGCCTCGTGCGCGACACGTGGAACGGGGTTTCGCGCGTGCAACTGGTGGTGGAGCACGCGGCGCTCTGACCGGCGTGGACGAGAGGCCACGCATGGGGTCGCCGCGCCCTTGATGCATGGCCAATCGGCTATAATTGCGTGTTTTACACGCCGGATCACGACACAAATGGAAGCGGAACGTCTCAACGCGATCGAAGCCCTCTTGGCGGACCTGCGCGCACGCGCGGGCGAGCTCCGGGGGTATCTTTGACTACGACGTAAAAGCCCGACGGCTCGTCGAAGTCAATAGCGAACTCGAAGACCCCAACGTCTGGAACGACTCCAAGCACGCACAGGGTCTCGGCAAGGAAAAGAAACTGCTCGAAGGCGTCGTGCATGTGCTCGACGGTATCGAGAACGACGCGCGCGACGCGCAGGACCTCTTCGAGATGGCGCGCGAGGAAGGCGACGAGGACACGCTCGTGGCCTGCGAAAGCGACGCCGCTGAAATCGAAAAGCGTATCGCCGACGTCGAGTTCCGACGCATGTTCGCGAACCCGGCCGACCCGAACAACGCCTTTATCGACATTCAGGCGGGCGCGGGCGGCACGGAAGCCTGCGACTGGGCGTCGATGCTGCTGCGCCAGTACGTGCGCTACTGCGAGCGCAAGGGCTTCAAGACCGAAGTGCTCGAAGAGTCCGAAGGCGACGTGGCCGGCATCAAGAGCGCGACCATCAAGGTCGAAGGCGAATACGCCTACGGCTTCCTGCGCACCGAAACCGGCATTCACCGCCTCGTGCGCAAGTCGCCGTTCGACTCGTCGGGCGGCCGTCACACGTCGTTCTCGTCGGTGTTCGTGTATCCGGAAATCGACGAATCGTTCGAAATCGACGTCAATCCGGCCGACCTGCGCATCGACACGTATCGCGCTTCGGGCGCGGGCGGTCAGCACATCAACAAGACCGACTCCGCCGTGCGTATCACGCACATCCCGTCGGGCATCGTCGTGCAGTGCCAGAACGACCGCTCGCAGCACCGCAACCGCGCCGAAGCCATGGCCATGCTCAAATCGCGCCTGTACGAAGCCGAAATGCGCAAGCGCCAGTCGGAGCAGGACAAGCTCGAAGCGGGCAAGTCGGACGTGGGCTGGGGTCACCAGATCCGCTCCTACGTGCTCGACAACAGCCGCATCAAGGATCTGCGCACGAACGTCGAAATCAGCAACACCAAAGCCGTGCTCGACGGCGATCTCGACGCGTTCATCAGCGCAAGCCTGAAACAGGGCGTGTAAGCGGCGCCAACGTCCGCCGCCCTCTCCCGCCGTGCCGCCGCCCGCGTCTTTCGAGACGCGCGGCGCGCGCGGCGGAACCGAATTTCCCGAACCCCGAGCCATCATGACCGAACCGACCCAGCCGAATACGGCCGCCGCAGCGCCTGCCGCGTCGCCCGACCTGGACGACAACCAGATCATCGCCGAGCGCCGCGAGAAGCTGCGCACGCTGCGCGAAGCGGGCGTCGCCTATCCCAACGACTTCCGCCCGACTCACCACGCCGCCGACCTGCAGCGCGAATACGCCGAGACCGACAAGGAAGCGCTCGAAGCGAATCCGCTCGAAGTCGCGATCGCCGGCCGCATGATGCTCAAACGCGTGATGGGCAAGGCAAGCTTCGCCACGGTGCGCGACGGCTCGGGCCAGATCCAGTTCTTCATCACGCCCGCCGACGTGGGCGAAACGACCTACGACGCGTTCAAGAAGTGGGACCTCGGTGACATCGTCGCCGCGAAGGGCGTCCTGTTCCGCACCAACAAGGGCGAACTCTCGGTGCGCGTGACCGAACTGCGTCTGCTCTCGAAGTCGCTGCGTCCGCTGCCGGACAAGTTCCACGGTCTGTCGGACCAGGAAATGCGCTACCGCCAGCGCTACGTCGACCTGATCGTCACGCCGGAAGCCCGCGACACGTTCGTGGCGCGCGCGAAGGCGATCGCGTCGGTGCGTCAGTTCATGGCCGGCTCGAACTTCATGGAAGTCGAAACGCCGATGCTGCACCCGATCCCGGGCGGCGCGGCGGCCAAGCCGTTCGTCACGCACCACAACGCGCTCGACATGCAGATGTATCTGCGTATCGCGCCCGAGCTGTATCTGAAGCGCCTGATCGTCGGCGGCTTCGAGCGCGTGTTCGAAATCAACCGGAATTTCCGTAACGAGGGCGTTTCGCCGCGTCACAATCCGGAATTCACGATGATGGAGTTCTACGCCGCGTACACCGACTACGCGTGGCTGATGGACTTCACCGAGCAACTGATCCGCCAGGCCGCGATCGACGCGTCGGGCACCGCCGTGCTCACGTATCAGGGCCGCGAACTCGATCTGTCAAAGCCGTTCCATCGTCTGACGATCGTGCAGGCAATCCAGAAGTACGCGCCGCAATACACGACCGAACAGCTCGCCGATGCCGCGTTCCTGCGCACGGAACTGAAGAAGTTCGGCGTCGACGCGAACCAGCCGCAGTTCCTGAACGCCGGCGTCGGCGCGCTGCAACTCGCGCTGTTCGAGGAAACGGCCGAGTCGCAACTGTGGGAACCGACCTACATCATCGACTACCCGGTCGAAGTCTCGCCGCTCGCGCGCGCCTCGGACACCACGCCGGGCATCACCGAGCGTTTCGAACTGTTCATCACGGGCCGCGAAATCGCCAACGGCTTCTCGGAGCTGAACGATCCGGAAGACCAGGCCGCGCGCTTCAAGAAGCAGGTCGAGCAGAAGGACGCGGGCGACGAAGAAGCGATGTTCTACGACGCCGACTACATCCGCGCGCTCGAGTACGGCATGCCCCCGACGGGCGGCTGCGGCATCGGCATCGACCGTCTGGTGATGCTGCTCACCGATAGCCCGAGCATCCGCGACGTGCTGCTGTTCCCGCACCTGCGCCGCGAAGACTAAGCGACGCCTGCACGACAGACGCGCCAGACGGGGCGCATGCGGTTCACGCCGCATGCGCCCCGTTTCTTTTGGCTGCGGCGTGGCACGTGCGTCGGACGTTTGTAACTATCGGTAAAAGCTTCCGCCCTGCTTCGCGCAAATTTCGCGCGGCAAATGGGCATGCGGATTGCGTCAGGACGGAAAACCGCGCCGGGCAAAGCCGTGCGGCGATCGGGATCTGATGGATGCGTTACCGGTTCGTCGCGCACGCAGGATGGGTTACAAAATGAAACGCCCGTGCCACGGCTTTGGCTCACACTGGTTTTGACCCAAGCTTTTGAGCCAACTCTGCAAAAGACGGAGCCTGTCATGAACGAACTCGATCCTAAAACCACGACCACCACTACGCCCGACACGTCCGCCAAACGCCGTCTGCATCCGCTCGTCGCGACTGCCGCGGGTGCGGTGATCGTCGCGAGCCTGGCAGCCACGGCGGCGATTACCGGCGTATTTCCCAAGGCTTCCAGCACGGCCGAACAGAGTGCCCAATCGCAAACCGGCCAGACCACGCTGATGGCGACGCTGCCCGCGACGCAGGATTCCACGCGGCCCGCGACCGGCGCGCAGTATGCACAAAACGGCGCGCAAAGCACCGCGCCCACCGAGCCGCAACCCGCTCCGGCGGCGGCGCAGCCAGCGCAGCCGGCCGCGCCCGCGCCGCAGTACGCGCAACAGCCTCAACAAGCCGCGCAGGAAGCGCCGCCGCAATCGGCCGCGTGCGCCTCGTGCGGCGTCGTTGAAGCGATTTCGGCGGTCAAGCAGGAAGGCCACGGCACCGGCATCGGCGCGGTGGGTGGCGCGGTGGCGGGTGGCGTCGTCGGCAATCAGTTCGGCCGCGGCGGCGGCCGTACCGCGATGACGCTGCTCGGCGCGCTCGGCGGCGGCCTCGCGGGCAACTCGGTCGAAAAGCATATCCGCAGCACGACGGCCTATTCGGTGCGCGTGCGCATGGATAGCGGCAAGATGCGCTACTTCACTTATCACAAAGCACCGCCGTTCCAGCAAGGCCAACGCGTGCGGATCGAACGCGGGGCGCTCGAAGCGGCCTGAGGTCGCCTGAACCCGGCCGCATCTGCAAACGCAGGCAAACAAAAAGGCGATTCGCCATCACAGCGAATCGCCTTTTTTATTCAGACCGCGCCGCAGCGCGGAGCCTTCATCGACCGGAGCAATCAGTAATCGGCGTCTTCAATCCACGCCGCCTGGATCGCTTCGAGGATCCGCTCGTTCGAGCTTTGCGGATCGTCGTCGAAACCTTCGAGTTCCGTGATCCAGCGATGCAGATCGGTAAAGCGCACATACTGCGGATCGACTTCGGGATGCGTGTCCGTCAAGGCCATTGCGATGTCCTGCGTATCGGTCCATTTCATGGCTGTGCGCTCCTCTTCGGGTGGATCAGTGGTTTTCCTTGGCGTGGTTGATCGAGTAACGCGGAATCTCGATCACCAGGTCGTCTTCCGCCGGCACGAGCGCCTGGCACGACAGCCGCGAAGTGGGCTCCAGACCCCATGCCTTGTCGAGCAGGTCGTCTTCGGCTTCTTCAGACGGTTCGAGCGCGTTGAAACCTTCGCGCACGATCACGTGACAGGTCGTGCACGCGCACGACTTCTCGCAGGCGTGTTCGATCTCGATGCCGTGTTCCAGCAGCGCGTCGCACACGCTTTCACCCGGCTTGGCGTCGATGACCGCGCCCTCGGGGCACAGTTCGACATGGGGCAGCACCACGATTTGAGGCATTGTGATTTCCGTATCCAATAACTTTCAATTCGGGCGCGCCCCGCCTGACGGCGGCGGCATCGCCCATTCTACTGACCTCGCGCGCTTCGCCACATCGGGAAAGCACGCACCCGGCGCGCGATGCGCGCACAGGTCGTTTTCTCTGCGTTCGCTACTTAGCCGATCTCGTCGAGCCGCTTGCCCGCCAGCGCGCGCTTGATGCCCTTGTCCATGCGGCGCGCGGCGAATTCGTCGGTGCCTTCGGCCAGCGCCTTGGTGGCGGTTTCGATTGCGTCGGTGTCGTCGCTCTGCACGATCTGCGCAAGTGCGGCGATGAGCGTGTCGAGCGCGGCGCGCTCGTCGGCGTCGAGCAGTTCGCCGTCGGCGGCCAGCGCCGATTGCGTCGCTTCGATCACGCGTTGCGCCTCGACCTGCGCTTCACGCAGCGCACGTGCGCGCATGTCGATGTCGGCGGTCTTGAAGCTCTCTTCGAGCATCTTGGCGATGTCGTTGTCTTCGAGGCCGTACGACGGCTTGACCACCACCGACGCCTCCACGCCCGAGAGCTGCTCGCGTGCGAACACCGACAGCAGCCCGTCCGCGTCCACCTGATAGGTCACGCGAATGCGCGCCGCGCCCGCCGCCATCGGCGGAATGCCGCGCAGCTCGAAGCGCGCAAGCGAACGGCAGTCGGCCACGAGCTCGCGCTCGCCCTGGACCACGTGGATCGCCATCGCGGTCTGGCCGTCCTTGAAGGTCGTGAAGTCCTGCGCACGCGCGACCGGAATGGTCGAGTTGCGCGGGATGATCTTCTCGACGAGCCCGCCCATCGTTTCCACGCCCAGCGAGAGCGGAATCACGTCGAGCAGCAGCCAGTCGTCGTCGCCGCCACGGTTGCCCGCCAGCAGATCGGCCTGAACCGCCGCGCCGAGCGCGACGACCTGGTCGGGATCGAGATTGGTGAGCGGCGCCTGGCCGAAATACTGTTCCACCGCGCGGCGGATCACCGGCATGCGCGTCGCGCCGCCGACCAGCACCACGCCCTTCACGTCCTTCGCGCCGACCTTCGCATCGCGCAGCGCCTTCTTCGTGGGCGTGAGCGTGCGCTGCACGAGCGTCTGCGTGAGCGCCTCGAAACGCGCTTCGTCGATGACGACCGCGAGCGTCTTGCCGTTCGACAGCGTCACGTCGATGCGCGCTTCAGGCGCCGACGAGAGCGCTTCCTTCGCGTCGCGCGCGTGGTCGAGCAGCAGACGCACGTCTTCGGGCGCGAGCGTCGCGCGCTCGATGCCGCTCTGCTCCAGCACGTAATCGAACACGACGTGGTCGAAATCGTCGCCGCCGAGCGCCGAATCGCCGCCCGCCGCCAGCACTTCGAACACACCCTTGGTGAGCTTCAGGATCGACAGGTCGAAGGTGCCGCCGCCGAGGTCGTAGACCGCGTAGAGGCCTTCGGCGCCGTTGTCGAGACCGTAGGCGATGGCGGCCGCGGTCGGTTCGTTCAGCAGGCGCAGCACGTTCAGGCCCGCGAGGCGCGCGGCGTCCTTGGTCGCCTGGCGCTGCGCTTCGTCGAAGTACGCCGGCACCGTGATGACCGCGCCGACGAGATCGTCGCCGAGCGTGTCTTCGGCGCGCTGACGCAGCGTCGCGAGAATTTCCGCCGACACTTCCACCGGGCTCTTCACGCCGTCCACGGTCTCGATCTGCACCATGCCGGGCGCGTCGACGAAGACGTAAGGCGCGTTCGCCGCGCCTTCGACGTCGGCCTTGCCGCGGCCCATGAAGCGCTTGACCGAGACGATCGTGTTGCGCGGATCGCTGGCCGCTTCGGCTTTCGCCGTGCGACCGATGCGGCGGCCGCCGTTGGCCAGATAGCGCACGACGGAAGGCAGCAGCACGTGGCCGTCCGCGTCGGGCAGCACGTCGGGCACGCCGCTGCGCACGGCGGCGACGAGCGAGTTCGTCGTGCCGAGGTCGATGCCGACGGCGAGTCGCCGCTGGTGCGGCGCCGGCGCCATGCCGGGTTCGGAGATTTGCAGTAATGCCATCTGTTTGATCTGTTGCGGGCCGCCACGGGCAGCCCTGTCCTATGTTCTACGCTTTTTTCCGTGCAGTCGGGCGCGTGGCGCCCGGCAACGGTCTCAGCCTTCCAGCCGTTCGATCTGCGTCTCGATCTCGGCTGCGACGCGCTCGATGAACATGAGCTGGCGCACCGCTTCCGCCGCCGGCTGGTTCGAGCCGCTGTCGATCAGCGCCGCGAGCTTGGCGAGGCGCGCGCGCTCGTCGTCGCGCAGTTCGCCCGAGAGCGCGTCGAGCGCGTCGACGTTCTTCGCATGCACTGCGTCCTCGATCGCCTCGCGCCATTCCATCTGCTGCATCAGGAACGCCGGCTCCATGGCCGTATTGTCCTCGGCGCCGACGTCGACGCCGCGCAGATGCAACAGGTATTTGGCGCGCTTGAGCGGATCGCGCAGCGTCTGATACGCCTCGTTCGCGCGCGTGGCCCATTGCATCGCCACGCGTTTTTGCGCGTCGCCGGCCGCGGCGAAGCGGTCCGGGTGAACCTGCGCCTGCACGGTGCGATATGCGTGGTCGAGCGAATCGGCGTCGATCGCGAACTGCTCGGGCAGGCCGAACAGCACGAAGTGGCTATCGGAAAGCGATGAAAGCGAGGTCATCGGATAAAGCGTTCTTGTGGGGCCATCAAAATCAAAAAGGCGGCACAGGCCGCCTTTTCACCGCAACACACGGGCTCAAACGCGGAAGGACTCGCCGCAACCGCACTCGTCCTTCACGTTCGGGTTGTTGAACTTGAAGCCCTCGTTGAGGCCTTCGCGCACGAAATCGAGCTGCGTGCCGTCGATATAGGACAGGCTTTTCGGATCGACGATCACCTTCACGCCGAAGCTCTCGAACACGTTGTCCTCGGGCGCCAGGTCGTCGACATACTCGAGCTTGTACGCCAGTCCCGAGCAACCCGTCGTGCGCACGCCGAGGCGCAGGCCCACGCCCTTGCCGCGCCGGGTCAGGTACTTCTGCACGTGCTGTGCCGCTTTTTCCGTCAACGTAATAGCCATAGCGTTTTCGCCGCGCCCCGCCCCGCGTGTCTCAGGCTCGTGCCTGTTTCACCACGGTGCGGCGCAACCTGCCTGCATCCAAAATCGTTAATCCCGCGGCGGCGCACCCGAAGGTTCGCCGCCGTTCTGCCCGCGCCGCGTTGCCGCTCGCCGCGCGACCTGCCGTGCGCCTTAAACGGCGTCGGCCTTCGCTTCGGTCGTGTGACGCGTGCGGTAGTCGGCGACCGCTGCCTTGATCGCGTCTTCCGCGAGGATCGAGCAGTGGATCTTCACCGGCGGCAGCGCCAGTTCTTCGGCGATCTGCGTGTTCTTGATCGAGAGCGCTTCGTCAAGCGTCTTGCCCTTGACCCATTCCGTGACGAGCGAGCTCGAGGCGATTGCCGAGCCGCAGCCGTAGGTCTTGAACTTCGCGTCTTCGATCACGCCGTCCGCGCCCACGCGGATCTGCAGCTTCATCACGTCGCCGCAAGCCGGCGCGCCGACCATGCCCGTGCCGACCGTGTCGTCGTCTTTCGAGAACGAACCGACGTTACGCGGGTTTTCGTAGTGGTCCAGAACCTTGTCGCTATATGCCATGATCACACTCCTTCAATTCGTTGGCCGCGCGGCATGTTCGTGTGCGCTGCGGCCGGGTCGATATTCGCTTTGCGTCGCGTGAAACTTAGTGCGCTGCCCACTGGATGGTCGACAGATCGATGCCGTCCTTGTGCATTTCCCACAGCGGCGACAGTTCGCGCAGCTTGGCGATCTTCGTCTTCAGCAGGTTGATCACGTAGTCGACGTCCTGCTCCGTCGTGAAGCGGCCCACCGTGAAACGGATCGAGCTGTGCGCCAGTTCGTCGTTGCGGCCGAGCGCGCGCAGCACGTACGACGGCTCCAGCGAAGCCGACGTGCACGCCGAACCCGACGACACCGCCACGTCCTTCACCGCCATGATCAGCGACTCGCCTTCGACGAAGTTGAAGCTGATGTTCAGGTTGTGCGGGACGCGCTGCTCCATGTCGCCGTTCACGTAGGTTTCTTCGATTTCCGAGAGGCCCTTGAGCAGACGGTCGCGCAGCATGCGCACGCGCTCGTTTTCCGTAGCCATCTCTTCACGCGCGATGCGGAACGCTTCGCCCATGCCGACGATCTGGTGCGTGGCCAGCGTGCCCGAGCGCATGCCGCGCTCGTGACCGCCGCCGTGCATCTGCGCTTCGATACGCACGCGCGG
This sequence comes from Paraburkholderia tropica, assembly GCF_900109265.1. Lineage (GTDB taxonomy): Bacteria > Pseudomonadota > Gammaproteobacteria > Burkholderiales > Burkholderiaceae > Paraburkholderia > Paraburkholderia tropica. The sequence continues at coordinate 109,026 of NZ_FNZM01000010.1, read as the reverse complement.
CTTGCGACGCACGTACAGCGCGCCAATGCCCTTCGGGCCATAGGTCTTGTGCGCCGAGAACGACATCAGGTCGACCTTGAGCTTTTGCAGGTCGATCGGCGCCTTGCCCGTCGATTGCGCGGCGTCGACGTGGAACACGATGCCCTTTTCACGGCAGATTTCGCCGATCGTCTCGATGTCCTGGATCACGCCGATCTCGTTGTTCACGTGCATCACGGAAACGAGGATCGTGTCCGGGCGAATCGCCGCCTTGAACGCTTCGAGGTCGATCAGGCCGTTTTCCAGCACCGGCAGATACGTGACTTCATAGCCTTCGCGCTCGAGTTCGCGACAGGTGTCGAGCACAGCCTTGTGCTCGGTCTTCACCGTGATGATGTGCTTGCCCTTGCTCTTGTAGAAGTGCGCGGCACCCTTGATCGCGAGGTTGTCCGATTCGGTCGCGCCGGAGGTCCAGATGATTTCGCGCGGGTCGGCGTTGACGAGCGCGGCGACCTGCTCGCGCGCTTCCTCGACCGCACGTTCCGCGTCCCAGCCGTAGGCGTGGCTGCGCGAAGCCGGATTGCCGAACTGCTCGCGCAGGTACGGAATCATCTTGTCCACCACGCGCGGGTCGACCGGCGTCGTCGCGCTGTAATCCATGTAAATGGGCAGGTGGGGAATATCGTTATTCATCTATCGCTCCGGGGAATCTTTGTGCTGCGCTGTACTGTGTAGTGCGTCCTGACGGCTCGGATCAAGCTCACGAACCCGCCATGTTGAAAATCGAGTTCGGCCCTAGCGGCACGGCCCTCACCGGCTCGACCGCGGGGGCTTCCGCGCGGCGGTCGCGCAGGACCGTGGGCGCGGCGCCTTCGCGAGCGCGCTGCTTGTCCACCAGATCCTTGAGCGACACGGAATCGAGGTACTCGACCATCTTCTGGTTCAGCGTGGACCAGAGTTCGTGCGTCATGCAGTGGCCGTCGTGCTGCTTGGTACCCTCGCACGCGCCCTTGCCGCCGCATTGCGTGGCATCGAGCGGCTCGTCCACGGCGATGATGATGTCCGCGACCGTGACGTCCTCCGCGCGACGCGCGAGGTTGTACCCGCCGCCCGGCCCGCGGACCGATTCGACGATTTCATGGCGGCGGAGCTTGCCGAACAGCTGTTCGAGGTACGACAGCGAAATGTGCTGGCGCTGGCTGATACCCGCAAGCGTCACCGGGCCCTGCTCCTGGCGCAGGGCCAGGTCGATCATCGCCGTGACGGCGAAACGGCCTTTCGTGGTGAGTCTCATGATGGTAGGGGAACCGCAATTCTCGACAATTTTCGTCAAGTATAAATACATGACTAGTTTAGTCAAGTATCCGTGCCGCCATTCGGGTTATTAGGCACATGACGAAAAGGTAAAACGGCGCACTTCCTGCAACGCGTGCACCGCACCGTTCACTTCAATCCACCAGTTGCGGACGCAGCGCCGCCAGCAAACCCGCGCAGGCGGCCTCGCACTGGTCGAGCACCGACTCGAAGCCCGCCGCGCCGCCGAAATAAGGGTCGGTTACCACACGATCCTCCGCGTTCGGCGCGAATTCCATCAGCAAGCGGATCTTGTCTCGCTCGCCGGCCGGCGCGACCTGATGCAGCGCGGTCACGTTGGCGTCGTCCATCGCGACGATCAGATCGAACGCCGCAAAATCTTCCTGCTCGATCTGGCGCGCGCGCAGCGGCGCGAGATCGTAGCCGCGCTGTTTGCCCGCGCGCTGGGCGCGCTCGTCGGGCGCCTCGCCGATGTGCCAGTTGCCCGTGCCCGCGGAATCGACCACCACACGGCCATTCAGGCCCGCCTCGTCGACCATGCGCAGCATCACCGCTTCAGCCGTGGGCGAGCGGCAAATGTTGCCGAGGCAAACGAAACAAACGGAAACCTTGTTCATCGTGTCGGGGTGCGGGCTGGGCGAGGTGTGACCGGGTCTGCCGAATCCGCCAGGAAGCCCGTACTATCGGGCTCGAACCGGACTGGCGACAGCCGAATCCGCAATTATACAAAGTGCGGCAAATGCGCGCTTGGCACGCCTGCGGCGCACCGGTTGCTCAGATCGTGCTTGCGTGCGGCAGCGGGCTCGCGCCGCGCATGGCCTTCACCGGCGCTTTCACGTCGCCGGCATCGCCGACGAGACCATACGACACGGCGCGCGCCAGTTCGGCGCTCACCTGATCGGCGGCGAGCGGCAGTTGCTGCTCGGCGGTATCCCAGGCATGAACCCATGCAATCGCCGCGAGCGGCACGATCAGCGCCAGCGGCCAATACACCACTATTTTCTTTCTCATGATGCGACTCTCTCTCGACTATGGGGCGAGGTGCTTGAGACGCACTATCGCCAGTCGAAATGATATAGACGATCGCAATCAGGAAAAACCCGACAAAGACGAACACACTGTTGCCGCAGGTTAAACAGTGGCGGATTTACGGTTGACGAGCCCGCGTTGCGTTCGCGTCGAGATGCGTCTGGCGCGCCGCGTACAGTTCGCGGAACGTACGTCCGACCGGCGTGGGCATGTCGCGCCCCTCGGTCCAGCCGCGCGCGAACGGCAGCTTGCGGATCGACTGCCCCTGCCGCCCCAGGCGCTCCAGCACGCGCACGCCGAGTTTGGTCAGCAGCGCATACGCCGTGGGATGCAGCGCGAACCAGCCCCAGACGGCCAGCGCCGCGCGTTCGCGCCACGGCCGCAGCTTGCGTTCGGTCTGCTTCTCGCGCAGCTTGCGCAGCAGGTCCGAAAGCGGAATGCCGACCGGGCAGACGCTGTTGCACTCGCCGCAAAGCGTGGCGGCCTGGGGCAGATCCAGCGCTTTCTCGATCCCGACGTAGCTCGGCGTAAGCACCGATCCCATCGGCCCCGGATAAACCCAGCCATACGCATGGCCACCGACCTTTTGATAGACGGGGCAGTGGTTCATACACGCGCCGCATCGTATACAGCGCAGCATTTCCTGGAACTCGCCGCCGATCAGCCCGGTGCGGCCACCGTCGACGAGCACCACATACATATGCTCGGGCCCATCCTGGTCGCCCGGACCGCGCGGGCCGGTGAGCATCGAAAAATAGTTCGAGGTGGCCTGCCCCGTCGCCGAACGCGGCAGCAGGCGCATGGCGGTGGCGAGATCTTCCAGCGTGGGCAGCACCTTTTCGATGCCGGTGACCGCCACGTGCACGCGCGGCATCACCGTGCACATGCCCTCATTGCCCTCGTTCGTGACCAGCACGACCGAACCCGTTTCCGCGACGAGGAAGTTGCCGCCCGTCACGCCCATGTCCGCCGAGAGGAAGTGTGGCCGCAGCACCTCGCGCGCCTCGCGCGTCATGTCGGGAATTTCCGTCAGACGCGCTGTGTGATGCGTCTGCGCGAACAGGTCGGCGATCTCGTCTTTGTCCTTGTGGACGACGGGCGCGATGATGTGACTCGGCGGTTCGTTGTTGTTGATCTGAAGGATGTACTCGCCGAGATCCGTCTCGATGGACTGCACGCCCATTTGCGCGAGCACGGTGTTGAGCTGCATCTCCTCCGAGACCATTGACTTCGTCTTGATGACCTTGCGCACCTCGTGCTTGCGCGCGATGTCGGCCACCAGTTGCGCCGCGTCGCGTGCGGTCTCCGCAAACAGCACCGTGACGCCGCGCCGCGTGGCCTCGGCCTCGAACTGCTCGATCCAGACGTCGAGATTCTCCAGCGCACGGTTGCGGCGCGCTTTCAGCGCGGCGCGCGTGGCCTCGAAGTCGATGGCCGTGATCGCCTCCGCCCGTGCCGTGACGAACTTGGTAGAGAGCTTCTTCAGGTTCTGTTGCAGACGCTGGTCGGCAAGCTTCTGGCCGGCGCGCGCCTTGAACTGCATCGATTGGACTTGCATGGCGGAGTGTCGGGCAATTAAGTGGCGTGAACGTGCGGATGGAGCAGCGTACGGCGTTGGCGTACGCGTTGGCGCGACAGCGCGACGCGTCAGACGTCGCCGGCCAGCACCTGTGCGATATGCAGCACACGCGTATGTGCGTCGCCGGTGCGACGCAGTCGCCCTTCGATGTTCAGCATGCAGCCGAGGTCGCCGAGCACCACCGCGCCCGTGCCGCTCGCCTGCACGTTCATGCATTTTTCGTCGGCGATCGCGGTGGAAATCGCGCCGTACTTGACCGCGAACGTGCCACCGAAACCGCAGCAATGCTCGCAGTCCTTCATCTCGTGGACTTCGACACCCCGTTGCGCAAGGAGCGCGCGCGGCTGCGCCTTCACGCCCAGTTCGCGCAGCCCCGAGCACGAATCGTGATAGGTGACCGGACCGCGAAACTCGCCTTCGGGCAACGCGACCTTCGCCACGTTGACCAGAAAGTCGGTCAGCTCGAATACGCGCTCGCGCAGCTTGCCGTAGCGCGACATGAGCTCGGGGTCGTCGCGAAACAGGTCGCCGTAGTGCGCGCGGATCATGCCGCCGCACGAGCCCGACGGTATGACCACATAGTCGAACTGTTCGAATTCGCGCAGCGTCTTTTCGGCCAGATCGCGCGCCAGCGCGCGTTCGCCCGAGTTGTAGGCCGGCTGACCGCAGCAGGTTTGCGCGGGCGGCACGACGACTTCGTAGCCCGCCGATTCGAGCAGTTTGATCGTCGAAAAACCGATCTCGGGACGCATCGTGTCGATGAGGCAAGTGACGAACAAACCGACTCGCATGGGATTCCTCCTAAAAACCGTCCCCGATTATCCGATGTTTCGCGCCCGTCACCAACGCGGGGCTGCCCGGGTTTCTCTCGCCCCGCGGCGCCCAACAGCTAGCCTCAGTGCGCTTGATCCGGCACTGCGGCAGTGCAGCAACGAGGCTCGCTAGGCGCTTACTTTTTTCACAATACGAGATACAATGAATTTTCCGCTTCACGCGTCAAACGAAATTGCACCCATGAGCGACACGAATCCGGATCCGAAGACCTCGATTCAGGTGATCGAGCGCATGATGCGGCTCCTAGACGCACTTGCCGCGCACACCGACCCCGTCAGCCTGAAAGAACTGGCGCAACGTACCGAGCTGCACCCCTCGACTGCGCACCGTATCCTCAACGATATGGTGAGTTGCCGTCTGGTGGACCGCTCCGACCCCGGCACATACCGGCTGGGCATGCGTCTGCTCGAACTCGGCAACCTCGTGAAAGCGCGCCTTTCGGTGCGTGACGCAGCGCTTTCGCCGATGCGCGAACTGCACCGCCTCACCGGGCAGACGGTCAATCTCTCCGTACGCCAGGGCGACGAAATCGTGTATATCGAACGCGCGTATTCGGAGCGCTCGGGCATGCAGGTCGTGCGCGCCATTGGCGGCCGCGCGCCGCTGCACCTCACTTCGGTGGGCAAGCTTTTTCTCGCCGCCGACGAAGCCACCCGCGTGCGCGCTTATGCAACGCGCACCGGCCTCTCGGGTCATACGCGCAACAGCATTACTGACCTCAGCCGCCTCGAACGCGAACTCACGCATGTGCGCCAGGAATCGTGCGCGCGCGATAACGAAGAGCTCGAGCTGGGCGTTCGCTGCATTGCCGCGGGTATTTACGACGACACCGGCAAGCTCGTGGCGGGCCTCTCACTTTCCGCGCCTGCGGATCGCCTGCAGGACTCGTGGCTCGGTCAGTTGAGCAAGACCGCGCTGACGATTTCGGAGTCGCTGGGTTATCACCCGGAACCGGTCGACGGACACGTTCACACCGCGTGAGACCGGCACACTGACGCACGGCGTCGCGGCACACGAAGCGGAGGCAGGTCCTCCGCTTTTTTGCGCCCGCAAATTCCCGCGCGCGAGCTAGCGTGCAGAACTCATCCCACGAGTGCTTCGAGTTGCCGGTCAATCTGCGTATCGAGCGCACGCGCCTCTTTCGCGAGATTGACCTGCCGGGCCGAGCGCGCCGTTTCGAGCAGCGCCGCGCTGATGCTGTAACCATCGCGGCCAACGAGCCACGCAAGAATGTCGCTCAGATGCCAGAGCGAGGGACTGCCTTCGTGGACCGGCTGCGGAAAGTCGTCTGCGTGAACGAGCATGAGCTTGCGCATGTTCTGTCGCGACATGCCCGTCATGTCCGCGACGTCGGTCAAACCGACGAAGTCGGGCGCCGCTTCCACGAGCCGCGCGGACGGCACCGCCTCCTTCACGTTCTGCAAGGCCGTGTAGATGGCTTCCCATGCCGTTGCGCTGTCACGCGTGAACGCCAGCGCAATGCGCCCCGGCAAGCCTACGCCGATGGTGGCGTCGTCGCAGCCCGCCTGCGCGAGCCGTTCGACGAGCACGTTGTGGTCGCTGTCTTCCGGTGCAAGCTGATACTTGAGCGTGAAAACGTATTCCATGCCTGACTCCTGCCTTATTCGTGCGTTACTGGTGCATTGCGCGTGCATGACTCGTGCTCGCGGGCTACAACGGGCCGCCGTGACCTTGCCTCATGCGGCACGCCCCCGGCCGCACTGCCCGGCGGCACGCTGAATGGCGTGCCGGGCGGTCCCTTCGGCTGCGCCGTACAGTTGTCCACCACGCGCCTGAGCATGTTCGCGTGATTGCCCGCGTTGCGCGGGGTGCTCCAGATGCTCGTGATGCAAAATTCGCCGCAACGGCAATCGCCCTGGTTGAGCGGACAAAACATCTTCCCCCACGCATGGCTGCGGCCTTTACCTGGTATAACTAACCAACCTCGAGTCTCGGCATAAACCAGTGCCGCCTCGACCTCTTTCTTCGCATGCGATCGTCTCATCGACCCACCCAGTGTATGTATCGTCAAGATAGTTGTCAACTGACAACTATCAAACTCCAGCCGAACTCGATGCCCGGCCGGCCGCCTTGATTCATCACTGGAAATCTTGCCGATTGAACCGGCGCCCATAAAGCTGGCCGGATGGCGTAGGCGCTCGCCCGACGCTCGTTGGAGCGACGCCTGAAAACAAAAACGCCCCGCAGTAGCGGGGCGTTTTGCGAGACGAACTCGGTATTGGCGCGATGCGGCTCAGGTCCCCGCGCCGCCCGCGTCCGCGCTCGTGATACGCGGCTGCTGGTCGGCGCCGCCGTTGTCCAGCCACGTGCGCACGCGCGTAGCGTCGGCGAAGCGCGAGTACTTGCCGCTCGAATCGAGCAGCACCATGATCACCGGACGGCCATGCACGACCGTCTGCATCACGAGGCACTCGCCGGCTTCGTTGATAAAGCCGGTCTTCTGCAAGCCGATGTCCCACGACGGATTGCGGATCAGCGCGTTCGTGCTGTTGTAGGCGAGGTTGCGCTTGCCCGTGAACACGTCGTAGCTGCGATCGGTCGAGAACTGACGGATCATCGGGTACTGATACGCCGCGTTGACCATCTTCACGAGGTCGCGCGCGCTCGACACGTTGTGGCTCGTCAAACCCGTGGAGTTCTCGAAATGCGTGTCGGTCATGCCGAGCTGCTTCGCCTTGGCGTTCATCGCGGCGATGAACGCCGGACGGCCGCCCGGGTAGTAGCGCGAGAGCGCGGCGGCCGCGCGGTTTTCCGACGCCATCAGTGCGATGTGCAGCATGTCTTCACGCGACAGCACCGAGCCGACCGACAGGCGCGAGCCCGTGTTCTTCTCGTAGTCGCGATCTTCGTCGGTGACTTCGATCTGCTCGGTGAGCGGCGCCTTCGAGTCGAGCACGACCATCGCGGTCATGAGCTTCGAGATCGAGGCGATCGGCACCACGGCGCGCGAGTTCTTGTCGAACAGCGGTTCGAGCGAATTCTGATCGACCACATAGGCCACACCCGAGCGCAGCATCAGCGAATCGGGCGTCTCGTGGAGGCCAAACGCCTGACCGGCGGTGGGCTGACGCGGCTCGAACGCCACGCGGCGCACGGCCGTGTGATGGCGGCCGTTCATCGTGTAGGCCACGCGGCGTTTCTTGGCCACCGGGCGCGCGTCGTCGTCCTTGGCCGCGACGGTGCGGGCAGCGCCCGCCTTCTTCGCAACCTTGGCCGATGCCGGCGCAACCTTCTTGGTGGACTTCTTCGCCTTGGCCGTCTTGGCCGCAGCGGTGTTCTGCGACGCAGCAAACGCGCCTTCGGGCACGAATAGCGTCGTGCTGATGGCCACGGACACAGCCACCGACAGCGCGGTGCTGACAACCGATGAGGGCACCAGCTTGAACGACAGGAATTTGTCGGATTTCATTGGTGTTCTGGATGGAGCGGCGGGATCGTTCGCCAAGTGTAGTAAAACCACGAAAAATTCGCAAATTGAAGCACTTATGGCTACTCGTTAAACCGAAATCTGGTTCTTGATTGAGTAGACCAATATGCTTCGCATTCTCGATGGACAGAGACAATCGTCCGGGCGGTCCCGCCCTGCTGCGCCAATGGCCGGCGACTATTGCTGTCGCCTACGCATTAACGGCGCACGTCATGCAGAACTTGATGTGGGATAAATACCGGGGACGATGCTCAGACGCCTATGCCGCCTAAACGCACGACGCGCGTTCGACCGGAATGAATCTTTAACGTTCCGTGACGCAATCTGGTGGACGCGTTAAGTGAAATCCCGCATGAGGCTTCCTCGAATCTGACGGCACAACCTCCGATGCGCCGTCAGCCTCAATCTTGCCAGAATCAGCGCGCATATGCCTGGCCTTGTCCAGCAAGGCCAGGCGCCGGTTTGCGCGTGCGCGCCCGTGGCGCCATGCCGCACATTGCCAACAGGCATGCAAATTGCCACATGCCAATCGCATAAGTGCTTGTTTAATAACAATTAAATGACATGGTGCGACGCACCACAAGACGCTTGACTTTCGCCTCAGGCATCCTAAAATCGTCTTCAATGTTGCGACGCACCAAAGCGTCCGGCAGATCACCAGCGTCTTGCCACTTACTCCAGGCGGCGCACCCACACGAGGCCGCTAACCATCCAGGAGCGTAAACATGAGTCTGCTGACCCCTGAGCAATTCGTCGCCGCCCAAAAAGCCAACCTCGAAACCCTGTTCGGCCTGACCGGCAAGGCCTTCGAAGGCGTGGAAAAGCTGGTCGAATTGAATCTTCAGGCCGTTCGCTCGAATCTGGCGGAATCGCAGGAACACGCACAGCGCGCGTTGTCGGTGAAGGATGCGCAGGAACTGCTCGCGCTCCAGTCGAGCTATGCGCAACCGCTCGCCGAAAAGGTGCTCTCGTACGGCCGCCACGTGTATGAAATCGCGTCGGCCACGCAAGCCGAATTCGCGAAGGTCGCCGAAGCCCACTACGAAGAGCAGAACCGCAAGGTGCAGTCGCTCGTCGACAACGTCGCGAAGAACGCGCCCGCCGGTTCAGAAACCGCCGTCGCCGTGATCAAGTCGGCCATCAACGCCGCGAACACGACCTACGAAACGGTCCACAAGGCCACCAAGCAAGCGGTCGAAATGGCCGAAAGCAACTTCAACGCCGCCACCGCCGCGGCCAGCAAGGCTGCCGCACAAGCCTCGCGCTCGGCTTCCGCTTCGGCCAAGAAGACGGTCTGAGGCCGGTTGTCGGCACACAGCGCCGGCGCACGCCGGCTGTCGGCTGACTGATAACTGATACCCGCCGAACCGGAGCGCGCGCTGCAACGGCTGCGCGCTCCGGCACCGACGCTCCGGCATGCTGCAAGGCGTGCCGCTTACCCGGTCGCCGACCGGGAATCTTTTTTACCGCTCCGGCGCGCCTCTCGACCTACCCGCCAGCCCGATCAGAAAGATCCAGGCGTCGCATGAAGAAAAACGGCGCACTCCCTGCGGAGTGCGCCGTTTGCTTACGTCTGTCTGCTTACGTGCATGCCGCCTGCGACAGCGGCACGCCACGTCTTACTTCTTTTTCTGCGGCGGCAGATCGGTACAGACGCCTTCGTACAGCTCGGCGGCCATGCCGACGGATTCGCCCAGCGTCGGGTGCGGGTGAATCGTCTTGCCGATGTCAGTCGCATCCGCGCCCATTTCCACCGCGAGGCAGACTTCGCTGATCAGATCGCCCGCGTTCAGACCGACGATGCCGCCGCCGATCACACGATGCGTCTCTTCGTCGAAAATCAGCTTGGTGAAGCCCTCGTCGCGGCCATTGGCGATCGCGCGGCCCGAAGCGGCCCACGGGAACACGGCCTTGCCGTACTTGATGCCTTCGGCCTTGCACTGCTCTTCCGTCTTGCCGGCCCACGCCACTTCCGGATCGGTGTAAGCCACCGACGGGATCTGCAGCGCGTCGAAGTACGCCTTCTCGCCGTGCGCCGCTTCCGCCGCCACGTGGCCTTCATGCACGGCCTTGTGTGCGAGCATCGGCTGGCCAACCACGTCGCCGATCGCGAAGATGTGCGGCACGTTGGTGCGCATCTGCTTGTCGACTTCGATGAAGCCGCGATCCGTCACCGCCACGCCGGCCTTGTCCGCGCCGATCTTCTTGCCGTTGGGCGAGCGGCCCACGGCGACCAGCACGAGGTCGTAACGCTGCGCTTCGGCCGGCGCCTTTTCGCCTTCGAACGTGACGTAGATGCCGTCTTCCTTCGCTTCGGCCTTCGTCGTTTTGGTCTTGAGCATGACATTCGCGAAGCGCTTCGCGTTGTACTTCTCCCAGACCTTCACGAGATCGCGGTCCGCGCCGGCCATCAGGCCGTCCAGCATTTCCACGACGTCGATCTGCGCGCCGAGCGTCGAATAAACGGTCGCCATTTCCAGACCGATGATGCCGCCGCCGATCACCAGCATCTTCTGCGGCAGCTGACGCAGTTCCAGCGCGCCGGTCGAATCGACCACGCGCGGATCTTCCGGCATGAACGGCAGCTTCACGGCCTGCGAACCGGCTGCGATGATCGCCTGCTTGAACTTGACGATCTTCTTGCCGCCCTCGCCCGCCACTTCCATGTGGTGCGGATCGATGAACGAGCCGAGGCCCGTCACGACTTCGACCTTGCGCGCCTTGGCCATGCCGGCGAGACCGCCGGTCAGCTTCTTGACGACGCCCGACTTGAAGTCGCGCAGCTTGTCGAGATCGACTTGCGGCTTGCCGAACGAGATGCCGTGCGATTCGAGCGACGCGGCTTCGTCGATCACCAGCGCCGTGTGCAGCAGCGCCTTCGACGGAATGCAGCCGACGTTCAGACACACGCCGCCGAGCGTCGCATAACGCTCGACCAGCACGGTCTTCATGCCGAGGTCGGCGGAGCGGAACGCCGCCGAGTAGCCGCCGGGGCCCGCGCCGAGCACGAGCATGTCGCATTCGACGTCGGCGCTGCCGCTGAAGCTGCCGGCTTGCGGCGCGGGCGCAGCAGCCTTCGGCGCTTCGGCCGCCTTGGGCGCTTCCGCCTTCGGTGCTTCGGCCTTCGGCGCGGGCGCAGCCGCGCCTTCCGACACTTCGACGATCGCGACCAGCGTGCCTTGCGACGCCTTGTCGCCGGCCTTGATCTTCACTTCCTTGACCGTGCCCGCGACATCGCTGGGCACTTCCATCGTGGCCTTGTCCGACTCGAGCGAGACGAGCGTCTGCTCCTTCTCGATCACGTCGCCCGGCTTGATGTTGACTTCGATGACGTCGATGTCCTTGAAGTCGCCGATATCCGGCACTTTCACTTCGACGAGACTCATGGTGTCCCCTTCAGGAACGACCGGCCGCACCGGTCGCGGCGCGCATCGGCTTGAAGAGCGGATGCGGCGCGTTGGGTGCTGGCCGGTCGAAACGGTTTTACAGGATCACGCGGCGGAAATCGCCGAGGATCTGGCCGAGGTACGCGTTGAAGCGCGCGGCAGCCGCGCCGTCGATCACGCGGTGGTCGTACGAGAGCGAGAGCGGCAGCGTGAGACGCGGCACGAACTGCTTGCCGTCCCACACGGGCTTCATCGCGCTCTTCGACAAGCCGAGGATCGCCACTTCCGGCGCATTGATGATCGGCGTGAAATGCGTGCCGCCGATGCCGCCGAGCGACGAGATCGAGAAGCAGCCGCCTTGCATCTGGTCCGGCTTGAGCTTGCCTTCACGCGCGAGCTTCGACAGCTCGGTCATTTCCTTCGCGATGTCGACGAGACCCTTCTTGTCGGCGTCGCGAATCACCGGAACGACGAGACCGTTCGGCGTATCGGCGGCGAAACCGATATGGAAGTACTGCTTGAACACGAGGTTGTCGCCGTCGAGGCTCGCGTTGAACGCCGGGAACTTCTTGAGCGCCGCAACCACTGCCTTGATGACGAACGCCAGCATCGTGAACTTCACGCCGGCCTTCTCGTTTTCCTTGTTCAGTTGCACGCGCAGCGCTTCGAGATCGGTGATGTCCGCTTCGTCGTTGTTCGTGACGTGCGGGATCATGACCCAGTTGCGGTGCAGGTTCGCGCCCGAGATCTTCTTGATGCGCGACAGCGGCTGCGTGTCGATCGGGCCGAACTTCGTGAAGTCGACCTTCGGCCACGGCAGCAGGTTCAGGCCCGCGCCGTTTGCCGGAGCCGCAGCGGCAGCCGGAGCCGCCGTCTGGCCGCTCATGACGCCCTTCACGAATGCCGTGATGTCGGCTTGCGTGATACGGCCCTTCGGACCCGAGCCCGCAACGCGCGCCACGTCGACGCCCAGTTCGCGCGCGAACTTGCGCACCGAAGGCGAAGCGTGGCTCGGACGGCGCGAACCGCCTTCGCCGGCCGGGATGATCGGGGCTTGCGCGAGTGCCGACGGCGCAGCGGGCGCGGCCTTGGCGGGCGCAGCCTGCGGTGCGTCGGACGGCTGTTCGGCGGGCGCCTTCGCAGCCGGCGCGGGCGCAGCGGCTGCCGCACCTTCCGCTTCCACGACGATGATTTCCGCGCCTTCCGACACGTTGTCACCGACCTTGACCTTGATTTCCTTGACGATACCCGCGACCGGGCTCGGCACATCCATCGTGGCCTTGTCCGATTCGAGCGTGACGAGCGACTGCTCCTTCTCGACGCGGTCGCCGACCTTCACGCCGATCTCGATGACCGGAACGTCCTTGTAGTCGCCGATATCGGGGACCTTGACGGTCTGCACGCCGCCGCTCGCGGCGGGCGCGGCAGCAGCGGCTGCCGGCGCGGGCGCTGCGGCTTGCGCGGCGGCCGGTGCAGCCTTCTCTTCCTTCGCGGCCGGTGCGGCAGCGGGAGCCGCGGCGGCGCCGGCGGCTTCCAGCACGAGGACGAGCACGCCTTCCGAGACGTTGTCGCCAACCTTGACCTTCACTTCCTTCACCGTGCCCGATGCCGGGCTCGGCACGTCCATCGTCGCCTTGTCCGACTCCAGCGTGATGAGCGACTGCTCTTTCTCGACGGTATCACCCGCCTTCACCAGCACCTCGATCACAGGAATGTCCTTGTAATCGCCGATGTCCGGCACCTTGACTTCGATCGCTTGACTCATTGTTAGTGTCTCCGGGGCCGCATAAAACGCGCCTCCCCGCTTCGGGGAGGCGCGCATGCCATGCACAGGGGTGATGCGTTAGACGGTCATCGGGTTGGGCTTCGACGGATCGAGGTTGTACTTGGCGATGGCTTCGCCGACAACCTTGCGTTCGATCTTGCCTTCGTCCGCGAGCGCGTTGAGCGCTGCAACCGTCGTCCAGTAACGATCGACTTCGAAGAAGTGACGCAGCTTTTCACGCGTGTCCGAACGGCCGAAACCGTCGGTGCCGAGCACCACGAACTTGCGCGGCACGAGGCCACGGATCTGGTCGACCAGCGCGCGCACGTAGTCGGTCGAAGCGATGACCGGACCTTCCGTGCCCTTGAGCAGCTTCTCGACGTGCGATTCGCGGCGCGGCTCGCTCGGGTGCAGCAGGTTCCAGCGCTCGACTTCGTGGCCTTCGCGGGCCAGTTCGGTAAAGCTCGGCACGCTCCAGAGGTCGGCTTCGACGCCCCAGTCGTTCTTCAGCAGGTCGGCGGCGGCGATCACTTCGTTGAAGATCGTGCCTGCGCCCAGCAGCTGAACGCGCGGGCCCTTGGCCTTGGCGTCCGCCTTGCGGAACGCGTACATGCCCTTGATGATGTCGGCGGCTACGGCCTCGCCCTGCGGAATCGCCGGGTGCTCGTAGTTCTCGTTCATCACGGTGATGTAATAGAACACGTCTTCCTGGTCCTGCACCATGCGGCGCAGACCGTCTTGCATGATGACCGCGAGTTCATAGCCGAAGGTCGGGTCGTAGCTCACGCAGTTCGGCACCGATGCCGCCCACAGGAGCGAGTGACCGTCTTCGTGCTGCAGACCTTCGCCGTTCAGCGTCGTGCGGCCTGCGGTGCCGCCCAGCAGGAAGCCGCGCGAACGCATGTCGCCGGCGGCCCACACCAGGTCGCCGATACGCTGCATGCCGAACATCGAATAGAAGATGTAGAACGGGATCATCGTCTCGCCGTGCGTCGAGTACGACGTCGCGGCCGCGATCCAGTCCGACATGCCGCCGGCTTCGTTGATGCCTTCCTGCAGAATCTGACCGCTTTCCGATTCCTTGTAGAACATCAGCTGGTCCGAATCTTCCGGCACGTACTTCTGGCCTTGCTGATTCCAGATGCCGATCTGGCGGAACAGACCTTCCATGCCGAAGGTACGCGATTCGTCCGGCACGATCGGCACGACGCGCTTGCCGAGCTGCTTGTCCTTCAACAGGATGTTGAGGATACGCACGAACGCCATCGTCGTGGAGATCTCGCGGCCTTCGCCCGTGCCCTTGAGCAGCGGCTCGAATGCGTCGAGCGCCGGCACCGGCAGCGAGGCGGCCTTCTGGCGGCGCGCCGGCAGGTAACCGCCGAGGTCCATGCGCTTCTGGCGCATGTATTCGAGTTCCTTCGAGCCTTCTTCGAACGTCAGATACGGCACGTCGACGATCTGCTCGTCGGTGATCGGCAGACGGAACTGGTCGCGGAACTTCTTGAGCTGATCCACCTGCATCTTCTTCTGCTGGTGGGTGATGTTCATCGCCTGACCGGCTTCGCCCATGCCGTAGCCCTTGATCGTCTTCGCGAGGATGACGGTCGGCTGGCCCTTCGAATTCGAAGCTTCATGGAACGCCGCGTAGATCTTGTGCGGGTCGTGGCCGCCGCGGTTCAGGTTCCAGATGTCGTCGTCGGACCAGTCGGCGACCAGCGCCTTCAGTTCCGGCGTGTTGAAGAAGTGCTCGCGAACATACGCGCCCGACTCCGACTTGTACGTCTGGTACTCGCCGTCGACGACTTCCATCATGCGGCGCATCAGCGCGCCCGACTTGTCGCGCGCGAACAGCGCGTCCCAGCGCGAACCCCAGATGACCTTGATGACGTTCCAGCCGGCGCCGCGGAACTCGCTTTCGAGTTCCTGGATGATCTTGCCGTTGCCGCGCACCGGGCCGTCGAGACGCTGCAGGTTGCAGTTGATGACGAACACGAGGTTGTCCAGACGCTCGCGGCCGGCCATGCCGATCGCGCCGAGCGATTCCGGCTCGTCCGTTTCACCGTCGCCGAGGAAAGCCCAGACCTTGCGGCCTTCGGTCTTCACGATGCCGCGCGCCTGCATGTACTTCATGAAGCGGGCCTGATAGATCGCCATGATCGGGCCGAGGCCCATCGAGACGGTCGGGAACTGCCAGAAGTCCGGCATCAGCCACGGGTGCGGATACGACGAGATGCCCTCGCCGCCCACTTCCTGGCGGAAGTTGTCGAGTTGCTTTTCGCTCAGACGGCCGAGCAGGAACGCGCGCGAGTAGACGCCCGGCGACGAGTGGCCCTGCACGAAAATCAGATCGCCGCCGTGGTTGTCCGACGGTGCGTGCCAGAAGTGGTTGTAGCCGACGTCATAGAGCGTGGCAGCCGACGCGAACGAGGCAATGTGACCGCCCACGTTCGTGTGCTTGCCCGCGCGCAGCACCATGGCCATGGCGTTCCAGCGCGTGTACGAGCGGATACGGTGTTCGATGTCCTGGTCGCCGGGGTTCTTCGCCTGGTTGGCGACCGGGATGGTGTTGATGTACGGCGTGTTCGCCGAGAAAGGCAGATGCTCGCCGTGGACACGGGCGAATTCGATCTGCTTTTCGATCAGGTAATGGGCGCGGTCGGGACCGATGGTCGAAATGACGCCATCGAGCGCCTCGAGCCATTCTGCGGTTTCCTGGGGATCCTCGTCCTTGTCGGCGGCAACGTACTTCAGGACTTCGTCGGGTACAGCGGACATGCTCGTCTCCTGGATGTAGGGGAACGCTGTTGATCGGACCATGCGGGCGACGACGCCCAGACGTAACCGGGCCGACCGCAGCAGCTTTGCGGGCGATTGTAATGACGCCCCCCGAACTCGCGCAAGGAAATTTTCGAATCGCGAGATGACATTTCATAATGCAAAAAATTGCTGCAGCGCACGCTGAATCGTTCGGGCCCTTGCGCCTATATCAACCAGTTTGGGCCGGTTTATCTGCGATTTAATGCTTTTTTCACGGCATTTTGGACTCTTACGCTGAGCTACAATCCTTGCCATGTTGACCGAACGGCTTTTCGCACGCTCGGCGCGGCCGCCCGGTTCGCCCGGCGAGTCGTCGCCGTCTCGCTGGCACCACGGACCCTGGTGGTCGAACTCCTATTTGTTGACGCCGCTCCTGTCGATCCTCGTATTTCTGATCGTCATGAGCCTGATCCTCTGGAGCCTCAACCGCCGCGAGCAGCAGCAGCAGGAAGACACGCTCTATCGCAACGTGGCCTGGGCCCAGCAACAGATCCGCCTCTCCATGACGGGCGCGCAAGAGCAATTGCAGGCGCTGGCGCGCGATCTGGTCGCGGGCCATAACGACCCGCAGTCGTTCCAGGTGTCCACCACGGACATCATGCAGGGCCATCCCGAAATCCTTTACCTGAACTGGTACACCAGCCAGCAGGAGCCGCGCTGGCCCAATACCGCGCTGCCGGTCTTCGGACAGCGCCTCGCCAAGCCCAACGACTCGCAGATGGACGATGCCGTGAAGGCCGCGTTCGCCGAGGCGCGCTCCACGCGCCGCCAGGTCTATTCGCCGCTCATTTACGACGACGTCGGCAACGGCTACATCACGCTCCAGACGCCGGTATACCGCGATCGCGAATTTCTTGGCTCCATCGCGGCCGTGTTCTCGGTCGAAGGCATCCTGAAGCACGACATCCCGCCGGAGCTGTCGGCCAAGTACAAGATTTCGATCCTCGACGCGAACAACCGCGAACTCGCCACTACCTCGACGCGCCCGCGCCTGCCGCGCGACGTCTATTACGATCTGCCGCTCGATCCGCCGGGTCAGGGCGTCTCGGTGCGCGTCTATTCGTATCCGCAGATGACCAACTTCACGAACAACACGCTCGTGTGGCTGGTCGCGGGGCTCTCCTGCTTCGTGCTGTGGAGCCTCTGGAGCCTGTGGAAGCACACGCGCCAGCGCTTCGAGGCGCAGCAGGCGCTCTATGCGGAAGCGTTCTTCCGCCGCGCGATGGAAAATTCCGTGCTGATCGGCATGCGCGTGCTCGACATGCATGGCCGCATCACGCACGTCAACCCGGCCTTTTGCCGCATGACCGGCTGGGACGAAAGCGATCTGGTCGGCAAGACCGCGCCGTTCCCCTACTGGCCGCGCGACAGCTATCCGGAAATGCAGCGCCAGCTCGACATGACGCTGCGCGGCAAAGCGCCCTCCTCGGGCTTCGAGCTGCGCGTGCGCCGCAAGGACAGTTCGCAGTTCCACGCGCGCCTCTACGTCTCGCCGCTGATCGACAGCTCGGGCCGCCAGACCGGCTGGATGTCGTCGATGACCGACATCACCGAACCGAAACGCGCGCGCGAAGAACTCGCCGCCGCCCACGAGCGCTTCACGACCGTGCTCGAAAGCCTCGACGCGGCCGTCTCCGTGCTGGCCGCCGACGAAGCCGAACTGCTGTTCGCCAACCGCTACTACCGTCATCTGTTCGGCATCCGCCCGGACGGCCATCTGGAACTCGCGGGCGGCGGCGGTTTCGATTCGTCGAGCGCCTCGTCGGACTCCATCGACATGGTCGACGCCTTCGCCGGCCTGCCCGCCACGGCGCTCACCGAGAGCACCGCCGACGCGCAGGAGATCTACGTCGAGAGCATCCAGAAGTGGTTCGAAGTGCGCCGCCAGTATATTCAGTGGGTCGACGGCCACCTCGCCCAGATGCAGATCGCAACCGACATCACCACGCGCAAGCAGGCGCAGGAACTGGCCCGCCAGCAGGACGAAAAGCTGCAGTTCACGAGCCGCCTGATGACGATGGGCGAAATGGCCTCGTCGCTCGCGCACGAGTTGAACCAGCCGCTCGCGGCGATCAACAACTACGCCTCGGGCACCGTCGCGCTGGTGAAATCGGGCCGCGGCGCGCCCGAGAACCTGCTGCCCGCGCTCGAAAAAACCGCGCAGCAGGCCGTGCGCGCGGGCATGATCATCAAGCGCATCCGTGAATTCGTGAAGCGCTCCGAACCTAAGCGCCAGGCCGCGCGTGTCGCCGACATCGTCGCCGACGCCGTGGGGCTCGCCGAGATCGAAGCGCGCAAGCGCCGTATCCGCATCGTGACCGACATGCGCTCGCGCATGCCCGTGATCTACGTCGATCCGGTGCTGATCGAGCAGGTGCTCGTCAACCTCTTGAAGAACGCCGCCGAAGCGATGGCCGACGCGCGTCCGAATGCGCCCGATGCGGCGATCGACCCGGTGATCCGCGTGATCGTGAAGCGCGAAGGCGGCCACGTCTGCATCAGCGTGATCGACCAGGGGCCGGGCGTGGACGAAGCCACCGCCGAGCGCCTGTTCGAACCGTTCTACAGCACCAAGTCCGACGGCATGGGCATGGGGCTGAATATTTGCCGCTCGATCATCGAATCGCATCGCGGGCGTCTCTGGGTGGTCAACAACGTCGAAGCAGACGGCCACATCAGCGGCGCCACGTTCCATTGCAGTCTGCCCATCGGCGAGTCCGACCAGCCCTCGCGGGACGGTCGTGACGAACCGACTCCACAAACCGTTACGGGAGAGCCATGAACAGCCCAGTCACCACCCAGGAAACCGTCTTTGTCGTCGACGACGACGAGGCCGTCCGAGACTCCCTGCGCTGGCTGCTCGAAGCGAACGGCTACCGCGTTCAGTGCTTCACGAGCGCGGAAGAATTCCTCGAGGCGTACCAGCCCGCGCAGCAAGCCGGTCAGATCGCCTGTCTGATTCTGGACGTGCGCATGCAGGGCATGAGCGGGCTCGAACTCCAGGAGCGCCTGATCGCCGACAACGCGTCGCTGCCGATCATCTTCGTCACGGGCCACGGCGACGTGCCGATGGCCGTCTCCACGATGAAGAAGGGCGCGATGGACTTCATCGAGAAGCCGTTCGACGAAGCCGAACTGCGCAAGCTGGTCGAGCGCATGCTCGACAAGGCGCGCAGCGAAAGCACCAACGTGCAGCAGCAGCGCGCGGCGGCCGAACGTCTGGGCAAGCTCACGGCGCGCGAGCATCAGGTGCTCGAGCGCATCATCGCGGGCCGCCTGAACAAGCAGATCGCCGACGACCTCGGCATCAGCATCAAGACCGTCGAAGCGCACCGCGCGAACATCATGGAAAAGCTCAACGTGAACACGGTCGCCGACCTGCTCCGTCTGGCGCTCTCCAACAAGCCGCAACAGGCGCAGCAGCAGTAATCGCTGCGTCATTCGTGAAGCCGCTGCGGCAACCGCCGCACGGCTTCACCGTCATTCTCCGCAGTTTTCCTTCCAGAACCGGCCGCCGATCCGTCCGGCCGCGACAAGTCACGCCCGTCGCACGGGTATAATGTCGGCCTCCACAGCGGCGCCCGCTTTCGCGCGATTGTTCATCCGCGCGGCGACGCAGGATTCGCTTAGGATTCGCTTCGTTTGCGCCCCGCCGCTTGCCCCGGCGACTCGCGCTCCGCGCTTTTGTCATCTGCCTCACTCGACTCTCGACCGACCATGACTGCCACCCTCATCGACGGCCTCGCCCTCTCCAAGAAACTGCGCGCCGACGTCGCCACGCGCGCTGCCGCTCTCGCCGCACGCGGCCATCAGCCGGGCCTCGCGGTCGTGCTGGTCGGCGACAATCCGGCGAGCGAGGTCTACGTGCGCAACAAGATCAAGGCGTGCGAGGATAACGGCCTCCATTCGTCGTACGACCGCTATCCGGATACGCTCTCGGAAGCCGATCTGCTCAAGCGCATCGACGAACTGAACAACGATCCGAAGATCCACGGCATCCTCGTGCAACTGCCGCTGCCCAAGCATATCGACAGCCACAAGGTGATCGAAGCGATCGCGCCCGAGAAGGACGTCGACGGCTTCCACGTCGCCAACGCCGGCGCGCTCATGACCGGCCAGCCGCTGTTCCGCCCCTGCACGCCTTACGGCGTGATGAAGATGTTCGAGGAATACAAGATTCCGCTCGAAGGCGCGAACGCCGTGGTGATCGGCCGCTCGAACATCGTCGGCAAGCCGATGGCGCTGCTGCTGCTCGAAAAGGGCGCGACGGTCACGATCTGCCACAGCAAGACGCGCGACCTCGCGAATCACACGCTCGACGCGGACATCGTCGTGGCCGCCGTCGGCAAGCGCAACGTGCTGACCGCCGACATGATCAAGCCGGGCGCGACCGTGATCGACGTGGGCATGAACCGCGACGACAACGGCAAGCTGTGCGGCGACGTCGACTTCGCGGGCCTCAAGGACAAGGCCGGCTTCATCACGCCGGTGCCGGGCGGCGTCGGTCCGATGACCATCACCATGCTGCTCGTCAACACGATCGAAGCCGCGGAGCGCGCAGCCGGCGTGTAGGATCTCTGTTGGCCCGCTGTTTGCCGCCCGTTGCACCAAGCCTCGCATTGCGCGGCGCAACATGGCGCCGCCTGCGTCGATATTAAAAAAGCCCCGGAAATCCGGGGCTTTTTTACGCCTGATGCCCGTGCGCGCGCCGTTTCGCGCGTCGGGATTTCGCCGCCGCGAGCCGACTTCTGCTAATTTGCTCGCATGACCCGGTTGGAAAGCGCGCACTGCGCCCCAATAACCGATCTAACGAACCCACAGCCGGGGCGCGCGACCACGCGGCGCCCCGAATCGATTAACCGCGACAGAAGGAACAGGACGCACCATGGCAACGACTTCCTCCGATAATCCGCTGCTCGACTTCTCCGGCCTGCCGCGCTTCGGCGAAATCCGCCCCGAACACGTGACGCCCGCGCTCGACGTGCTGCTCGCGAACGCCAACGCCGCCGTCGAACGCGCCGCGCAACCAATGACGCCCGCGCAATGGAGCGACGTGGTCGAGCCCGTCGAGCGCGTCACCGAACCGCTCTCGCGCGCCTGGGGCGTGATCGGCCACCTGAACGCCGTCGCCGATACGCCCGAGCTGCGCGCCGTCTACGGCGAGAATCTGCCGCGCGTGACCGAGTTCTGGTCGAGCGTCGGCCAGAATCTCGCGCTGTACGAGAAGTACAAGGCCATCACGAATCACAACTCGTTTCAGTTGCTCACGAGCGAGCGCAAGAAGATTCTCGACAACGCGCTGCGCGACTTCCGCCTCTCGGGCGCGGAGTTGCCCGAAGAGCAGAAGCCGCGTTTCGCCGAATTGCAGGAGCGCCAGGCCGCGCTCTCGAAGGCGTTCTCGGACCACGTGCTCGACGCGACCAACGCCTACGCGTTCTACGCAAAGGACGAAAAGGAACTCGCCGGTCTGCCCGAAGACGTGATCGCCGCCGCGCGCGAAGCCGCCGAGCACGATAACCAGGAAGGCTGGAAGTTCACGCTGCACTTCCCCTCGTATTTCCCGGTGCTCCAGTATTCGGAAAACCGCGCAATGCGCGAAACGATGTACCGCGCCTACGTCACGCGCGCATCGGAACTTGGTCCGGTCTATGGCGGCGGCAAGCCTGAATGGGACAACACCGCGATCGTCGACGAACAGCTCAAGCTGCGCGCCGAAGAAGCGAAGATGCTCGGCTACAACAACTTCGCCGAAGTCTCGCTCACGCCGAAGATGGCCGAATCGCCCGCGCAGGTCATGAGCTTTCTCGAAGACCTCGCCACGCGCGCGCGTCCGCACGCCGAGAAAGACTGGGAAGAACTGCGCGAATTCGCCGCCAGCGAATTCGGCCTCACGCAACTCGAACCGTGGGACATGGCGTTCGCGGCCGAGCGTCTGCGCCAGAAGCGCTATTCGTTCTCCGAAAACGAGGTGAAGCAGTACTTCCCCGAAGACTTCGTGCTCAAGGGCCTCTTCAAGGTCACGGAAACGCTGTTCGGCGTGCGTATCCGCGACGACAGCGCGCCGGTCTGGAACAACGACGTGCGCTTCTTCCGCGTCGAGAACACCGACGGCTCACTGGTCGCGCAGTTCTATCTCGACCTCTACGCACGCGAAGGCAAGCGCGGCGGCGCATGGATGGACGACGCGCGCTCGCGCCGCAAGCTCGAAGCCAATGGCGTGCAGACGCCGGTCGCGTACCTCACCTGCAACTTCTCGGCGCCGGTGGGCGGCCGTCCGGCCTGCTTCACGCACGACGAAGTCATCACGCTGTTCCACGAGTTCGGCCACGGCCTGCATCACATGCTCACGCGCGTCGATGAACTCTCGGTCTCCGGCATCAACGGCGTGGAATGGGACGCGGTCGAACTGCCGTCGCAGTTCATGGAAAACTTCTGCTGGGAATGGGACGTCCTCACGGAGATGACCTCGCACGTCGATACGGCCAAGCCGCTGCCGCGCGAACTCTTCGACAAGATGCTCGCCGCCAAGAACTTCCAGAGCGGTCTGGGCACGCTGCGCCAGATCGTGTTCTCGATGTTCGACATGGCGCTGCACGTGGACTTCGACGCCTCGAAGGGCAAGACCGTGAACGAACTCGCGCGCGAAATCAACGAGCGTTATCACGTGATTCCGCAGGCGCCGTTCTCGCGCTGGCCGAATACGTTCAGCCACATCTTCGCGGGCGGCTACGCAGCGGGCTACTACAGCTACAAGTGGGCCGAAGTGCTGTCCGCCGACGCCTACGCGGCGTTCGAGGAAGCCGCGCAAGCCACGAAGTCGAGCGTGCTCGACGCGGCCACCGGCACGCGCTATCGCAAGGAGATTCTGGAAGTGGGCGGCAGCCGGCCGGCGATGGAATCGTTCAAGGCGTTCCGCGGCCGCGAGCCGAGCATCGACGCGCTGCTGCGCCACAACGGCATGGAGCAGCCGCCGGCGCATTGAGCTTCGCGGCGTTCACAGCGGTTCACGACCGCTACGCCGAAAAGCAAAACCGCGCACTTCGGTGCGCGGTTTTTTTATGGCCGCTCGATACCGCTGCTAGCGCTTCGTCATTCAGCGATGCAGCTTGAAATCGACGCTGCCAGGCCGTCCGTCGAGCGTGAGCGACGCGCGCTGCGGCGGTTGGCGGCTCACCACCCTGCCCCGGCTCACGACCGCGAGTCGCGCGGCGCGCAAACGAATTGCCTCGATCGGATCGCGGGCATCGAGCACGACGAGATTCGCGGCACAGCCCGGCGCGATGCCATAGCCTTCGAGCCCGAGAATCTGCGCGGGATTGACAGTAACCGCATCGAAGCATGCGCGCGTGGCGTCGACGCCCGTCATCTGCGCGACGTGCAAGCCCATGTGCGCGACTTCGAGCATGTCGCCCGAGCCGAAGCTGTACCACGGGTCCATCACGCAATCGTGGCCGAACGCGACCGTCACGCCCGCCGCCATCAACTCGGGCACGCGCGTCATGCCGCGCCGCTTCGGATAGGTGTCGGCGCGCCCCTGCAACGTGATGTTGATGAGCGGATTCGCGATCGCCGACACGCCCGACTCGCGAATCAGCGGAATCAGCTTGCTCACGTAGTAGTTGTCCATCGAGTGCATCGACGTCAGATGCGAACCAGTCACGCGCCCATGCAATCCGAGGCGGTGCGTCTGCGCCGCCAGCGTTTCGATGTGACGCGAGAGCGGATCGTCGGACTCATCGCAATGCATGTCCACGCGCAGGCCTTTTTCCGCGGCGAATTCGCAGAGCAGTCGCACGGATTCCGCGCCGTCGGCCATCGTGCGCTCGAAATGCGGAATGCCGCCGACCACGTCGACGCCCATCGCAATCGCACGCTTGAGATTGTCGAACGCGCCCGGACTGCGCAGTACGCCGTCTTGCGGAAAGGCCACGAGTTGCAGATCGAGATAAGGCGCGACGCGACGCTTCACTTCGAGCAGCGCCTCGACCGCGAGCAGTCGTTCGTCACAGACATCGACATGCGAGCGGATCGCGAGCAACCCGCGCGCGACGGCCCAATCGCAGTACTGTAACGCGCGTTCGACCAGCGCTTCCTGAGTGAGATGCGGTTTGAGTTCACCCCACAGCGCAATGCCTTCGAGCAGCGTGCCCGATGCGTTCACGCGCGGCAGCCCGTACGACAACGTGGCGTCCATGTGGAAATGCGCGTCGACGAATGGCGCGCTCACGAGCATGCCGCCCGCGTCGATCACCTCGCGCGCCTGGGCGTCCGCCTGCGTGTCGATATGCGGCTCGACGGCCACGATGCGCCCCGACTCGATACCGATATCGACAGTGGCATGGCCGGCGGGATGGCCATGCGCAAGCACGGCGCGGCGAACGATCAGGTCCATGGCGAAGCTCCTGGGTGGCGTCTTGTTGTGGGCCCGATGCGGCCAGCGCATCGCGGCATGTGATCCGATTCTATCGGCGACAGAAATGAGGTGCCAGTTCGGAAGCCACAGCGCAGCACCCATACACCCGCGCCCGACTGTACTGAAGTGATCGAATTTCGCGATAACTGTCCGCGCGCTGTGCCCAATCCGTATCGTGACACTTGCGCCGCACCGTACCTGTACAGCGCAGGACACACGCCTATACTCGTTCGATCCTTACCTCTTTCGGCATTGGCAGATGATGAAAACGATCGGCGTAATTGGCGGCATGAGCTGGGAATCGTCGGCGGAGTATTACCGCCTGCTCAACACGTATACGAAGGCACGGCTGGGCGGGCACCACAACGCGCGCAGCCTGATGGCGACCGTCGATTTCGCGGATATCGAAGCGCTCCAGCGCGCGGGCGACTGGGACGCGCTCGGCGTGCAGATGGCGCAGGCGGCGACGCAACTCGAACGCGGCAGCGCAGGGATCGTGCTGCTCGCGACCAACACGATGCATCGCGTGTGCGCGTCGATCGAAGCGGCGATCGCGATTCCCTTCCTGCATATCGCGGACCCGACCGGCGCGGCGCTACGCGCGGCGGGCGTCACACGCGTCGGCCTGCTGGGCACGCGCTACACGATGGAGCAGGACTTCTACGTGGGGCGGCTGCGCGACGTTCACGGCATCGAGGCGATCGTGCCCGACGACGCAGCGCGCGCCGACGTGCATCGCATCATCTATGACGAGCTGTGCCACGGGAATGTGAAAACAGAATCGCGACAGATTTATCAGCGCACGATCGAAGCGCTGGCACAGGCCGGGGCGCAAGCGGTGATACTCGGCTGCACCGAGATCACGCTGCTGATACGTGCTGAGGATTCCGCGCTGCCCGTGTTCGACACGACGGCGCTCCATGCGCAGGCGGCAGTGGATTGGGCGCTGAATGAAGCGTGACAGGAAGGCAAAGGTAGCGCCGCGCTGATGCGGCGCTGCAAAGGATAAAGCCCGCACGATTTGGCGTGCGAAAAACGTTACTTCTCCAGACATTCCGGAATAAGCGTTAATTCCGCTCTGGTTCCTGATGGCTCAAATTTGTCGTTTGGCAAGGCGGGCCTGTAAAGGTGCGCTGTGACTTCATACTGCGCTGCCTGCACGCCAAGCACGTCCAAGGTTTTCTTGACGACGTTCGCCCGCGCTTCTGCGATATGTTGAGCGTTATGCTCGCGCTTGTCCGCCAAGCCGGTAATAGAAACACCCTTAAGGACGGAGCGCTTACTATGCGTGTCTACGACCCAGTTTGCGAGTGAAAGAATCTCCGCATTACTTATCTCACTCGAATTAAATCCGAAATTTATATCTCTCGTTACGCCTGGAATCGGCGACGATCCCTCACAGGCGAGCGCACAAGGCATCGAAAGCGCGAGTGACAGCAACAGAATGACTCGTTTCAATTTAGTCGCCCTCGACAATATAGCCAGCAACACTATCGGCGTTATTGAGCGCAAGATCAGAATTCGATTGTGCCCAATCACGAAGCGTAAACGCAATCGTATATTGATGATCTTTGCTAGCCATTGTGTCCAGGAAGTGTGTGACTTCGTGAATTACGGTCGATACGCGCGAATCCGCATTGTCCGACCAATGCCGCATGGTGCAAAACAGCGGACTAATGCTAATAGTGTGCGTTGCCGTATCCGGCGCGCATACATGCGCGGCCTCCTGGCCAGACCTCGCAGGATTCGGCATACAACCTGTCGCTCTGTCGCGGTCGCTTCCAGTTCGAACGAAATTTGCCGGACTAAGCCCGCGCAGGACCGCGCTCACACGCGCTATACCGTTTAGCAGAATCGTGCGCGCTGTTTCATCATTTCGCCCAAACCAGCGCTGTACGCGTGCGCGCTCGTTCGGCGTCCACAACTTCAAGGCGCGCACGCGGGCTTCGACTAGTGGAACTGCACGCTGGAGAATGCTATTAATAATTTCTCTGAATTCTTTGTTGGACATGTCCTCGCAGATTCTTTCGGTATTGATTTTTACCGTTACCATCGATCCGGGATTCGTGTTTGTGACCGCAGTAGAATGAACCGTAATCCATTCTTCTTCATTGACTTTGAATCCATATTCATTTTTTCCAGGAAGATCGCTCATTTCATCTTCCCACAATGATTTCAACTTCTACCCGCCGCGATGTTTCCGTACTGATACGCACGGTGCGCCCCTCTGAGTCAGTCACGCCGCTTGCGACGACCGCTGAGTCAGATAGGACGCGATAGCGAACCTTCGAAAGTGCGCGCCCGGTGCTGTCAGTGAGCGTAAATTGCTCATCGTATGGGGCGCGCTGCATGTCCTGTAGTGCGGCGAGACTCGCGCTATAGCCCATTTCCCCCCATTCGTCCTCCCAGTTGTGAAAAGCACTTGCTTGCGACGCGTGGAAAACGGGCGGCGGTGAACACTTGCAGATGCAGATGTCGCCTTCCAGTGCCTGCTGCTTTCCGAGCATCGTTGCGGGATGGTGCGGACCTACCGACTCGATGTAACCGTTCGATTTACAACCTTCGCACCAGACCTGCGCGCCGATAAACGTAATCGGTATTCCGTGGTGCGTGCAGTTTTCCGCGCCTTCCAGGACAACACCGCCCGCCGTGGATTTATCTCCTAGCCTCAACAGATAACGCCTCATGTGCGTGCCTCCGTTCGATTGCAGGTATGGGAAACCGTACAGGTACGCGACCGGCACAGTCACGGCGGACCCTCCGCCGCTAACCGGTAATCGTCGAATTACGCAAGGGGGCAGACCATCAGACAATCTTTAAAGTGGAGTTTGATTTATCCGTTCTGCGTCGTGAGCGAAACGCGATTTGACATTCCACAAACTGAGCGTGCTATCGCAATTTATTCGGAAGCCAGAGCGCTTCCCGAATAAATGAACCCGCCCCAAGGGGCGCGTCTTTAGTTTCTACGGCTGTTTAAACGGCCTGGGAGCCTTTCACCATGCGCGAGCAATACCGCCGCTCTTCACGCCGACGCATGAGGAATTGTGGCGCATCTGGAAGGAACACCACAGCGAGATAGTGAGGCAGTTTGCCCTGGAAGTGCGGACAGGACGGCATGCGCTTGCGGAACTGAACGCGTTAGCGGCGGAAGAGTATTGGTACGTCCAGAAAGGACAGCTCGACGGTAAAGGACGCACGCAAGGCGATTGCGCGAATTCCACACAGGCCTGGAAATGAGATGGAGCGGATTGGACCGCTCACAGGGGACGAAGTACGGCGGCGCCAGGCGATACTATTAGCGCCAGCATTCAGAGCAAACGGGGGCTTGATGGAAGTACTGAAATGGATACTCGCCGCGCTGGGCGGTGCTTCGGCTGTGACTCTCGCGATCGTGTTGGGCATCTCCATCATTTTCAGAGACACGATAGCGGCTTGGCTAACCAGGCGAGTGGCCAAAAACCTAGAGCGCGACGCGGACCACTACAAGCACGAACTCGCGCGCGAAATGGAGAGGTACAAGGCTGAACTTGCCAGCAAACAGAGCGCAGAGCGCTTGCGTGCTGAAATGCGCAAGGTCGTAGCGGAGAAGATGTTTGCCTTAAAGCTTGATGCCTATCACGAAGTGCACGACGTGCTGGAACGTGTCCCTCATGATTTTCTCGCGAACGTCGGTTTGCCGCCGGAACAGCGCTGCACATACAGCGTGGTAATCCAGGATATGAGCAAATTTGCGGATACGGTCCAGCGCGTCAGTCTCTATCTGCCCGGGGAATTTCAGGACTCGTATCTGAAACTTCTTCGCCTCATGCAAAACGCAGCCGCCGATGAAGTGATATGGACACATACGCCACCGCGCACGACAACCCAGCCAGAGATGGCGGCCATACTTTTGCAGACCGTCAGATTGCTTTCCGACCTGATGGCCTTGCATCAACGTTTGCCCGACGATGTAGCAGACAGCCTGGTTCGGCCTTGAGGCCAGTGACGGTGAGGAACGAGACGCCAGATCAACAGGCAACAAAAAACCCGCTCAAGGCGGGTTCGATGTTTCGGAAAAAATCACCTAAGTTTCGCGGCGATTTTCCTACGGGCAAAACAGCGCGATTCCGTGATACACAAGAAACCGGCTGCAAGCCTTGACGGTATTGGTTGCGGGGACAGGATTTGAACCTGTGACCTTCGGGTTATGAGCCCGACGAGCTGCCAGACTGCTCCACCCCGCGTCCGTCAGAGAAAAGAATTATAGGACCACGATTCCTTTACGTCAACACTTTTTTCATCATCGTGTTCATGCGCCACCTGGTGCGATCGTTGCCCCACCCCATTACTTCGGCATCCGAATCATATTCAAACGGCGTGCGCACCGGGATTCAAGCCGCTTCATCGCCCACGATCGCACGCAATTCCTCGGCCCACGCAAGCCACTGGGTCTGCGTCTGAATACCCGCCTTGAGAATCGCATACTGCAATTGCTGGGCACGCGTGAGCTGCGCCGCACCGAAGTCGCGCCGCTCGATCTCGCGATAGGTCTCCAGCCGCGCGCTCGCCTCGTCGATCAAGCGCCGCAATTCCTCGCCGAGCCCCAGCGGACCAATCACCGCATCCGCCCGCAGCTTGAGCAGGAACACGTTGCGATCATCCACGCCGAGCCGCGTCTCGCGCACCCAGCGCGCGACTTCCTCGCGCCCGACGGGCAGCACCCGGTAAATCTTCTTGCGCGACGCCGCCGCGCCCTCCTCGACCACCGTCACCCATCCCGACGCAACCATGCGGCCGAGTTCGCGGTAGATCTGCTGATGCGTAGCCTGCCAGAAGTAGCCGATGGCCCGGTCGAAGCGCCGGGCAAGGTCGTAGCCCGACGACGGCTTTTCGAGCAGGGCGATGAGGATGGCGTGAGGAGTCGACATGCGGCGATTCTAAACCACGCCTCCCGCGCCGCCGCCCTGGTTCCGTCCCGAATATCTCCCGCCACGAATCTCCCGCCGCGGTTCCGAACGCGTCCCGAGAAACAGCACTATGCAACTGGTTGCATAGTGCTGTCGCCTTTGCTATGTTTAGCCCTGCCGGCGCGTGCAAGCGCCGCCCTACGAACAACGCGTCGGCGCCCATCGCGGGCCGCCGCCATCATCAAGGAGATAAGGGATGTCCCTGCCCGCCGTGCTGCGCCGTGGCCTGTCGATTCCGGTCGTCGGCTCGCCGCTCTTCATCATCTCGAACCCCGATCTCGTGATCGCGCAGTGCAAGGCAGGCGTGGTCGGCTCCTTCCCGGCGCTCAACGCGCGCCCCGAGCACGTGCTCGGCGAGTGGCTCGACCGCATCACCACCGAACTCGCCGAATACAACGCGAAGCACCCCGATCGCCCCGCCGCACCGTTCGCGGTGAATCAGATCGTCCACAAGTCGAACGATCGGCTGCAGCACGATCTGGGGATCTGCGCGCAATACAAGGTGCCGATCGTCATCACGTCGCTCGGCGCGCGCGAGGAAGTGAATCAGGCGGTGCATAGCTGGGGCGGCATCGTGCTGCACGACGTCATCAACAATAAGTTCGCGAAGAAAGCCATCGAGAAAGGCGCCGACGGTCTGATCGCCGTCGCGGCCGGCGCGGGCGGTCATGCGGGCACGCTCTCGCCGTTCGCGCTGATTCACGAGATCCGCGAATGGTTCGACGGCCCGCTGCTGCTCTCGGGCGCGATCGGCAACGGCAACGCGATTCTCGCCGCCCAGGCGGCGGGCGCGGACCTCGCGTATATCGGCTCGGCCTTCATCGCCACGCAGGAAGCGAACGCCGTCGAAGCCTACAAGCAGATGATCGTCGACAGCGACGCCGCCGATATCGTCTACTCGAATCTCTTCACGGGCGTGCACGGCAACTATCTGCGTTCGAGCATCGTCGCGAGCGGCCTCGATCCGGACGCGCTGCCGGAATCGGATCCCACGGCCATGAATTTCGGCTCTAACCGCGTGAAGCCGTGGAAGGACATCTGGGGTTCGGGCCAGGGCATCGGTGCAGTGAAAGCGATCGTGCCCGCCGCCGATCTGATCGCGCGTCTGAAGCGCGAATACGATGCGGCGCGTGAGCGGATCGGCGTGATGTCGGCGAGCGAAGCCGAAGCGCCCGCCGCGGCCTGATACGCGGCACGCGACAGGCACCATCGAAACGGGGAAGCGCATGTACCGCATCTGCGCTCCCCGCTCTGCCGCCAAGGCCGCTACAACACTACGCGCCGCCTTTCACGCGCACGATTTCGTCTTCGACATCGCGCAGTTGATCCTTCCCAAAGAACATCTCGTCGCCGACAAAGAACGTGGGCGCACCGAACGCACCGCGCTCGAACGCCCGTTGCGTATTCGCGAGCAGGCCCGCTTTCACATCGGCGTCGGCGAGCAGCGTTTCAAAACGCGCGACGTCGAATCCATCGGCTTGCAGCGTGGCGCGCAGCACGTCGGGATCGTCGAGCTTGAGGCCGTCCTCCCACATATGCGCGAACATGCGATCGACGTAACGTTCGAACACGCCCTCGCGCTGCGCCGCCACCGCGCCACGCATGATCTGCAGCGTATTCACCGGAAAATGCGGATTCATCCGGTACGCACTGAGGCCGTGCTTCGCGATAAACCGCTTCATCTCCACGAACAGATATTTGCGCTTGTTCTCGATCTGCGCGGTGCTTTCGGCCGGCGAGCGATTGCCCGTCATCTTGAACAGGCCGCCGAGCAGAATGGGCACATACTCGAAGCGCACGCCGTGACGCGCCTCGATCGCGGGAATGATCTTGTGGCTCAAATAAGCATTAGGACTGCCAAAGTCAAACAGAAACTGCACGCTGATGTCCTGCATTGTCGCTCCTCCATGCGTGTGTGAATTCGTTTGACGCATATTCCTCCATGCAGGCAAACATGACAAGGAGACAAACCACCATGACGCAAAAGAAAGCCGTGCTCGTGATCGGCGCAGGCGATGCAACCGGCAGCGCAATTGCCCGGCGTTTCGCACGCGAAGGCTATATCGCCTGCGTGACGCGCCGCCATGCCGACAAGCTCGCGCCGCTGGTCGCGCAGATCGAAGCCGAAGGCGGCATCGCGCACGCGTTCGGTTCGGACGCGCGCAAGGAAGAGGACATGATCGCGCTGTTTGCGGAGATCGAGGCGAACATCGCGCCCATCGAAGTCGCGATCTTCAATATCGGCGCGAACGTGCGTTTCAGCATCACCGAAACCACGGCGCGCGTGTATCACAAGGTGTGGGAAATGGCTTGTTTCGCGGGCTTTTTGATGGGACGCGAGGCGGCGAAAGTCATGCTGCCGCGCGCGCGCGGCTCGATCTTTTTCACCGGCGCGACAGCAAGCGTGCGCGGACGCGCGGGCTTCTCCGCCTTCGCGGGCGCGAAGCACGCGCTGCGCGCGCTCGCGCAATCGATGGCGCGCGAACTCGGGCCGGAAGGCGTGCACGTTGCGCAGATCATCGTCGATGGCGCGATCGATACCGAATTCATCCGCGAGAATTTTCCGGAGCGCTACAAGCTCAAGGAGCGCGACGGCATTCTGAATCCCGACCATATCGCCGACGCTTACTGGATGCTGCATCAGCAGCCGCGCGATGCGTGGACGCATGAACTCGACCTGCGTCCGTGGTTGGAGGAATGGTGAAATTTGCGCCCTTCGCGCGCGGGTTGACTCATGATCGCCCGCAGCCAGGTATGATGCGGGAAACGCCGGTTCGCGGCGCGCGTCCTTTCGCTTGACGCACGCGCGGCCGCCGGCCCGATTTGTCGCGCCTGCTTCACCGCGCTCATTACCTGTTCAGCAACTCATGAAAATCGCCACCTGGAACGTCAATTCCCTGAAGGTCCGCTTGCAGCACGTTATCGACTGGCTCGGCGAGAGCAAGGTCGACGTGCTCTGTCTTCAGGAACTGAAGCTCACCGACGATAAATACCCGCGCGCCGAACTCGAAGCGCAGGGTTATCGCAGCTGGTTCACCGGCCAGAAGACCTATAACGGCGTGGCCATTCTCGTGCGCGACGGCCTGAACGTCGACGAAAGCAGCGTCGTGCGCAATATTCCCGGCTTCGAAGATCCGCAGCAGCGCGTGGTTGCCGTGACGGTCGAAGGCACGCGCATCGTGTGCGCGTATTTCCCGAACGGTCAGGCGCCGGGCAGCGAAAAATTCGCGTACAAGCTCGACTGGCTCAACGCGATGCACGACTGGCTCGCCGCAGAAATGCAGCAGTATCCGAAGCTCGCGCTGCTCGGCGACTACAACATCGCGCCCGAAGACCGCGACGTGCACGACCCGAAAGCGTGGGAAGGCCAGAATCTCGTCTCGCCCGAGGAGCGCGCGCAGTTCCAGCGGCTCATCGCGCTCGGTTTCGTCGATGCGTTCCGCCAGTTCGAGCAGCCGGAAAAACTCTTTACGTGGTGGGATTACCGCATGTTCGCGTTCCGTCGCAACGCGGGCTTGCGCATCGACCACATTCTGCTTTCGCCCGCGCTCGCGACCACGCTCATCGCGTGCGAAGTCGACAAGGTGCCGCGCAAATGGGAGCAGCCGTCCGACCACACGCCGGTCATCGCCGAAGTCACGCTCGCGGCCTGAGCGCGCCGAATAGCCGCGCGCGAACACTCAAGCGCGCGGCGAACGTGAGGCGCGCACGCGCCTCACGCTGATCTTTCACCACGTCCCGCCGAGCGTGGTCCAGAGGAAGCGATAAACGAGCGCATCGTACTGCGCGCGTTCCAGCGAATCGCTGCCCGGCCCGTGGCCGCCTTCCGTGTTCTCCAGATACCAGACGTTCGCGTGCCCCTGCTCCTGCATGCGCGCGACCATCTTGCGCGCGTGCGCGGGATGCACGCGATCGTCGCTCGTCGAGGTCGTGAACAGCACCGGCGGATACGCAATGCCCGGCTTCACGCGTTGATACGGCGAGTACGCCGCGAGCGCGGCGCCTTCTTCGGCATCCTCGGGATCGCCGTATTCGTCCATCCACGATGCGCCCGCATGCAGCAGCGGATAACGCTCCATGTCGAGCAGCGGCACTTCGCAGACCACCGCGCCGAACAGCTCGGGCCGCTGCACCATGCACGCGCCGACCAGCAGCCCGCCGTTGCTGCCGCCCTTGATGCCGAGTTGCGGCGCGCTCGTATGGCCTTGCGACACCAGCGCCTGCGAGACGGCGATGAAGTCGTCGAACGAACGCTGCCGATGCTCGCGCTGCGCCTGTACGTGCCACGCCGTGCCGTATTCGCCGCCGCCGCGGATATGCGCGATCGCGACGATGCCGCCCTGCTCCAGCCAGCCGATGCCCGAGCCCACGAGATACTGCGGCGTCAGCGCGATCGAAAACCCGCCGTAACCCGTCAGCAGACACGGCAGCGGCTTGCGGGCGTCGCCTTCGAGCGCGGCGCGCGGACCGACGACCGTGAACGGCACCATCGTGCCGTCGGCCGAGCGGGCGTGCGAGCGGATCACCGTGAACGGCCCGGCGTCGAATTGCGTGGGCCAGCGGTCGAGCAATTCCCAGTTCTGCAGATCCTGCTGCGCGAGATCGGCGAGCCAGTATTCAGGCGGCAGCAGATAGTCGTCGACGTCGACGAACACTTCATCGTTGAGCGTGTCCTCGATCGGCGAGACATCGACCTGCGAACTCGCGCGGCCCGGAAAGCGGCGCGAATGCCACGTCCACGCGCCTTCGTGCTCGATCGGCTGCCAGAGCATCGTGCGGCTTTGCACGTCGTCGAGCCAGGACACGATCAAGACGTTTTTCGTATTGGTCCAGTCGCATGCGGACGTCACGGGCGTCGGCGTAAAGAGCGGCGTGAACGTGCGCTCGCCGGCCACGAACGCGTCCTCGCGGATCGCGAGCAGCGAACCGCCCGCATACGTGTGCGCGCCGATCGTCCAGTCGAGACGCGGTTCGAGCATGAGCCAGCCATGCCACGCGCCCACGGCCACGTGCGCAGGCACGTCATAGAGTTGCCATTCGCCGCGCTCATCCAGGCGATAGGTATGGGAATCGAAGAAGTCGACCGCGCGCACCACGTCGTGGCGTTGCTCGACCGGATCGTAGTCGCCCTCGACGCTGATGTCGTCGAACTCGCCACGAAACACCACGGGCGCATCGACGAGGCGCGTGCCGCGCGTCCAGCGCCGCACCTCGCGCGGATAACCCGAGCGCGTGAGCGTCTTCTTGCCGTGATCCCAGCCGACGTAAACCGTGTCGCGATCGATCCACGAAATCGTGTGCTTGCCTTCCTTCTCGATGCAGAAACCGCCATCGACGAACACGCGCCGTTCGAGATCGAACTCGCGCACCGTGACGGCGTCGGCGCCGCCATCGGAAAGCTGGATCAGCGCGCGGTCGCCATCGGGATACAGAATGTCGATGCCCGCGCAGACCCACGGCATGCCTTCAGCCGCGCCGAGCGCATCGAAGTCGAGCAGCGTTTCCCACACCGGTTGATGCGCGCGCCAGTCGGCCCATTTCGCGCGGCGCCACAGGCCCTTCGGATTGTCCTCGTCTTCCCAGAGATCGTAGGCCCATTCGAGCCAGCGGCTCGGAATCACCGGCCGTTCGCGCGGCAGATAGGCTTGCGCGAGGCGCTTCTCCAGCGCGTCGAAGCGCGCGCCGCCCTGCCACGCAGCACGCGTGCGCGCGTTCTGCGCCTCGACCCA
The DNA here is from genome assembly GCF_900109265.1 of Paraburkholderia tropica. GTDB lineage: Bacteria > Pseudomonadota > Gammaproteobacteria > Burkholderiales > Burkholderiaceae > Paraburkholderia > Paraburkholderia tropica. The sequence continues at coordinate 73,787 of NZ_FNZM01000010.1, read as the reverse complement.
CGTCATGGCGGCGGGGTCGTCGAGCGATTCGAGGGAGAGAAAGGGATCGGCCTCGGCGGGCCAGGGAGAAATCACGGGCATGTTCGATCGTCTGCAAGAAACCAGCGTCGATTATGCCCCAGCGCGTGAGCCGGCACGCGTACGGTGCATCGGCCCGCCTGGAGCCGATGCACCGTGCCCTGCTTATTCCAGATTCAATTCCTGGATCTTGCGCGTGATGGTGTTGCGGCCGATGCCGAGGCGCTCGGCAGCCTCGACCTTGCGACCGCGCGTGAAGTCCAGCGCCTCGCGGATCACGGCCGCTTCGAAACGGCGCGAGAGTTCGTCCATGACGTCGGCGCTGTTTTCGCGCAGCAGGCGCGCGACCTCCGTGCGCAGGCCGCTTTCCCACACGCTCACCGCGAGCGCCGCCGCAGCGGCGACGCCGTTCGCCGCGGAGAAACCGCCCACCGCTGCGCCAGCCGCGCCGCCGAATCCCGGCACGCTCGCCGCGCCCGGCACGCCGCCCACGGCACCGGCGCCCGCCGCCGCGCCATCGTATGCGACCGCGCCGGCGCTGGCCAGTTCGCCCGAACCCGCCGCGCCCTCGCCCGCCGCGATATGCGACGGCAGCAGATCCGGCGGCAGATCCTTGATTTCGATGGTCTGCGCGGGCGCCATCACCGTGAGCCAGTTCGCGAGATTCTCGAGCTGGCGCACGTTGCCCTGAAACGGCAGCGACGACATATACGCGAGCGCTTCGTCCGACACGCGCTTGGGTTCCACGCCCAGTTCGCGCGCGCTCTTTTGCAGGAAGTGACGCGTGAGCAGCGGGATATCCTCGCTGCGCTCGCGCAGCGCCGGCAGACGCAGGCGGATCACGTTGAGGCGGTGATACAAATCCTCGCGGAACAAACCCTGACGCACGCGCGTTTCGAGATTCTGGTGCGTGGCCGCAATCACGCGCACGTTGGCACGCAGCGGATTGTGACCGCCCACGCGATAGAACTGGCCATCCGAGAGCACACGCAGCAGACGCGTTTGCAGATCGAAGGGCATGTCGCCGATTTCATCGAGAAACAGCGTGCCGTTCTCGGCTTGCTCGAAGCGGCCCTGGCGCATCGCCTGCGCACCCGTAAACGCGCCGCGCTCGTGGCCGAACAATTCGGATTCCAGAAGATCTTTCGGAATGGCCGCGGTGTTCAGCGCGATGAACGGACCGTTCGCGCGTGGGCTATGTCGGTGCAAGGCGCGCGCGACAAGCTCCTTTCCGGTGCCCGACTCGCCCGTGATGAGCACGGTCGCCGCCGAGTGCGAAAGACGGCCGATTGCGCGGAACATGTCCTGCATCGCGGGCGCCTGGCCCAGCATCTCGGGCGCTTCGGCGGGACGGTCGTCCCACTGCTGTTCACCGCGCATGCTTTCGTCAACGGCGCGGCGAATCAGCTCGACGGCCTTGTCGACGTCGAAGGGCTTGGCGAGATATTCGAATGCACCGCCCTGGAACGCGGCCACCGCGCTGTCGAGGTCGGAGAACGCCGTCATGATGATGACGGGCAGTCCCGGCAGACGCTCGCGCACGGTCTGCAGGAGTTCGAGCCCCGAGCCGCCTGGCATGCGGATATCGGAGACGAGCACCTGCGGGCTGTCGTGGTCGAGCGCGCTCGCGGCTTCGCGCACGTTCGAGAAGCTGCGGGTTGCGAAATTTTCGCGTGCGAGTGCTTTTTCGAGCACCCAGCGAATCGATTGGTCGTCGTCAACTATCCAGATCGGCTTCATAAGGTCGGTCAGAAGTCTTGGTGGCTTGCGGGTCGTGAGATCAGTTGTCGAGCGGCAGCAAAATCTGAAACTCGGTATGACCGGGCCGGCTTTCCACTTCGATCAGGCCGTCGTGCTGTTGCACGAAAGTCTGCGCGAGCGTGAGGCCGAGACCGCTGCCATCCTCGCGTCCGGAGACGAGCGGATAGAAGATGCGGTCGCGAATATCCTCGGGAATGCCGGGGCCGTTGTCGATGATATGCAAGTCCAATGCCAGCTTGCACAGGCGTTTTGAAATCGTGATCTTGCGGGCGATGCGCGTGCGCAATTCGATGCGCGCGTCGCCCTGCGAAATGCGTTCGCGCAGCGCCTGCGCCGCGTTGCGCACGATGTTGAGGAGCGCCTGAATCAGTTGCTCCTTGTCGCCGCGCAGGTCGGGCACGCTCACGTCGTAATCGCGCTCGATCGTGAGGCCGCGCGGAAACTCCGCGAGTATCACGGCGCGCACGCGCTCGCAGACTTCGTGAATATTCACGTCGCCGACGATGTGCGGATGACGATGCGGTTCGAGCAGCCGGTCGACGAGCGTCTGCAGACGGTCCGACTCCTTGATGACCACCTGCGTGTACTCGCGCAACTCGCCACGCTCGAGCGTGCCGAGTTCGAATTCGAGCAGCTGCGCCGCGCCGCGAATCCCGCCGAGCGGATTCTTGATTTCGTGCGCGAGATTGCGGATCAGATGCTTGTTGACCGTCGCGAGGTCGTGAATGCGCTCCTCGCGGTCGGTGCGGATATGCCGCTCGTTCTCGAACAGTTCGAGCAGCACGTAGTCAGGCGCGCTCTCCAGAAAGCCGACGATCGCATGCACATGCAGCGATTCACGGCCCGGCCGTTCGAGCGAGGCGTCGAGCCGCGTCGCGTGAAAGCGGTGTGCGGCAATCGACGCGATGGTTTCGAGCAGTTCGTCGGCATTCGAGAACAGATCGGACCACACCATCTGCGAAAGCTGCCGGCGCGACAGATCGAGCATCGCCTCGGCCGAGGGGTTCGCGAACGCCACGCGCAGGCTGCGCTTGTCGAGCACGAGCACGACGGTGGGCAGCGCCTCGAAGCCGGGCAAGAGACCCGACTCGACGAGCGGCGCGTCGTCCGAAAGCGGCTCGGCGTGGCCCTTTCTTGCCTTGATCAGATTCTTGAGCACCATCTTGCATGGCCGGCCGCCACGCGGCGCACCGGCTCCCTGTCCCTGTCGTTGAGTGACGGCAACGCGGCGAGCGGACCAACGAAAAAGGGACGGCACCGCCGTCCCTTCGTGACCGATCGCCGATGTCGGATGGACACTTCGCTGCGCGATTGCGAGCGAAGCGCCATCGTCGATTACAGCGCGCTTTACAGCGAGTAGTACAGTTCGAACTCGACCGGGTGCGTCGTCATACGCACGCGTTGCAGTTCGCCTTCCTTCAGTGCGAGGTAGGCGTCGATCATCGAATCCGTGAACACACCACCGCGCGTCAGGAACTCGCGATCCTTGTCAAGCGCTTCCAGAGCCTGGTCGAGGCCGGCGCAAACGGTCGGGATCTTTGCATCCTCTTCCGGCGGCAGGTCGTACAGGTTCTTGTCGGCGGCTTCGCCCGGATGGATCTTGTTCTGCACGCCGTCCAGACCTGCCATCATCAGTGCCGAGAAGCACAGGTACGGGTTGGCCATCGGGTCCGGGAAGCGCGTTTCGATACGGCGACCCTTCGGGTTCGAGACGTGCGGAATACGGATCGACGCCGAACGGTTGCGTGCCGAGTAAGCCAGCTTGACCGGTGCTTCGAAGTGCGGAACCAGACGCTTGTACGAGTTCGTCGACGGGTTCGTGATGGCGTTCAGCGCGCGAGCGTGCTTGATGATGCCGCCGATGTAGAACAGCGCGAATTCCGACAGACCTGCGTAGCCGTTGCCTGCGAACAGGTTCTGGCCGTCCTTCCAGATCGACTGGTGAACGTGCATGCCCGAACCGTTGTCGCCAACGATCGGCTTCGGCATGAACGTCGCCGTCTTGCCATACGTGTGCGCCACGTTATGGATGATGTACTTCATCTGCTGCGTCCAGTCCGCGCGCTGAACCAGCGTCGAGAACTTCGTGCCGATTTCGTTCTGGCCCTGGCCAGCGACTTCGTGGTGGTGCACTTCGACCGGGATGCCGATCTGTTCGAGCAGCAGACACATTTCCGAACGGATGTCCTGGAACGTGTCGACCGGCGCGACCGGGAAGTAGCCGCCCTTGACGCCCGGACGGTGACCCGTGTTGCCGCCTTCGAATTCCTTGCTCGACGACCACGGTGCTTCTTCCGAGCCGATCTTGACGAACGAGCCCGACATGTCCGTGTTCCACTGGACCGAGTCGAAAATGAAGAATTCGGGTTCCGGACCGAAGAAGGCCGTGTCGCCGAGGCCCGTGCTCTTCAGGTACGCTTCAGCGCGCTTGGCGAGCGAGCGCGGGTCGCGCTCGTAGCCCTTGCCGTCAGCCGGCTCGACCACGTCGCAGGTCAGAACCAGCGTCGACTCTTCGTAGAACGGGTCGATGAAGGCCGTGTTCGCATCCGGAACGAGCAGCATGTCCGAGGCTTCGATGCCCTTCCAGCCGGCGATCGACGAACCGTCAAATGCATGACCCGACTCGAACTTGTCTTCGTCGAAGTGCGACAGCGGAACCGAGACGTGTTGCTCCTTGCCGCGCGTGTCGGTAAAGCGGAAGTCGACAAACTTGACGTCTTCGTCCTTGACGAGTTGCATGACGTCGGCCACGGATTTACTCATAACCTATTCTCCTGATTAACGATTTCGGCGAACGCTGCCGCCGTCCCAATCCTTGTTAGTCGCCGGTTGCTGCCCGGCCCGCTTGCGCAGACCGGCTGCGAACGATCGCGACAGATAAAGCAGCTTCCGTGCCAAGTAAGCGCCAGCCTGGCACAAACCCAATGCCGACGCGCACCTGGACGAAAAACCCGCGCCTCGTCGGCGAGCAGGCTCGACGACCGGGGCGCCTTCATGCACCAACTCCGTGCGATCCCGAATTTGGCGCGTGAAACTCACTTCATTATGGTGCATAACGGCATTCTTGCACCAAGGTTGCGCAAAAACCTTGCGGCCGCGCGAGCGGACCGCCTGCGCCCTGCCGGCATCGCGATGACGCCGCCCCGCAAGCGGTCATGCGCGCGCCGTCGTTGCGCGAGTATGCCCCGCAATGCGGGGTTCCCGCACTCATGCAGCGCGCTAGAATGATTCTTTGGACCGATCACGCATCTGAGGAGATCCGCTGTCATGAGTACGCTCGAACAATTGCACGCCCAGGCCGACCAGCGCCGCGTCGAGAACCAGTTGCCCTACGCCGGCGCACTGTCGCCCGCCGAGGCGTTCGAGCTTCTGCAACTCGATCCGCGTACCCGGCTCGTCGACGTGCGCACGCGCGCCGAACTCGACTGGGTGGGCCGCCCCGTGATCGGCGACGGCCAGTATGCCCACGTCGAATGGACGCGCTACCCAGGCGGCGTGCCGAACACCGACTTCATCGCCCAGCTCAAGAGCGCCGTCAGCGACACCGACGCGCCCGTGCTGTTCCTCTGCCGCAGCGCGGCCCGCTCGAAGCTCGCGGCCATCGAAGCGGCCAAAGCCGGCTTCACGCACGCCTACGACCTGCTCGAAGGCTTCGAAGGCGACAAGAACGCCGAAGGCCATCGCAAGTCGGTCACGGGATGGTGCTTCCGCGGCCTGCCCTGGCTCGGCGCCTGATTCGTCCCGACTCAAACCGCCCGCCCGACCGGCCCGCACGCGCGGCGTCCGTCCAGCGGGCCACTCTGAGCGCCCCATGTGACACGCCGATGATGCGGTTGGCGTGCCCTTCAAGCGCCTCAAGCGCCTCAAGCGCTTCGAGCACCTCGCAAACTCAGAACCCGGCGCGCGGACCGCTGCGACGCTCGCGATCCGGCGCGTCCTCGCCCGCCTCGGGCGGCTCCACGACATCGCCGCCCAGCTGGTGCACACCCTCGCGCAGCTTCACGAACGCCGCCGCCACCGCCTCGGGCTCGCCCTTCACACCCAGATCGATGTGCCGACGCGCGTAAATGCCGCCGCGCTCCGTGTCGCCCACGCTCGGCAGGCTGAACACGCGCACGCCCGGAAAATCGTGCTCGATACGCTCCATCAGCGGCGTGATCGTCGATTCCGGCAACTCGAACACCAGCAGCGACTTCTCCGCATGCGGCGTCTGATGATGCAGATGCGCGTATTTCGTATCGAGCACCCACTCGATCATCGGCCACGCCATCACCGGAAAGCCCGGCACGAAATAGTGCTCGCGAATCGAAAAGCCCGGAATCTTGTTGTAGCCGTTCGGAATGATCTCGCAGCCCTGCGGGAAGGTGCCCATCTGGAAGCGATGCAGATTCTCCGGCGACGCGAAATCGATCGGATCGGCGCCCGTGTGCATGTCGCGGATACGCTCGCTGATCGCCGCCTCGGCGTCAGGGTGCAGCGCGAGCGGCAGGCCCAGCGCGGCCGCCGCGCACTGGCGCGTGTGGTCGTCGGGCGTCGCGCCGATGCCGCCCGTGGAAAACACGATATCGCCCGATTCGAACGACCGCTTGAGCGTGGCCGTGATGCGCGCCGGATCGTCGCCGACGTATTCGGCCCAGTCGAGCGCGAGGCCGCGCGCGCCGAGCAGTTCGATGACCTTCGGCAGATGCTTGTCGGTGCGACGGCCGGACAGAATCTCGTCGCCGATGATGATGACGCCAAATGCCATGAGTTGCCTCGTCGAGGAAATGAGATGAAGGAGTTCAGTGGACGATGGTGATGTCGTGCCCGCTATGCTGCGTCTCTTCGTGACGCAGGCGCTGCAGCGCGCGCAGGCAGTAATGACCGAACCAGAGCGCCGTGAACACCAGAATGAAAGCGTAGATCCAGATGGTCAGCGCGGCCACCACCGGGAAAAGCAGCACGAGCCAAGCGGACGCGACCCAGATCGCCGTCGGCAGTGAGCCGAGCAGACCGCTCGCCACGCCGATCGCCAGCAGCGGCAGACGATGGCGGCGCACAATCTCGCGGCGTTCCTCGGCGCTTGCGTGCAGCGCCAGCGCGTCGTAAGTCATCACGCGATACGTGAGCCAGCCCCACAGCAGCGGCGGCACGAGCACGCAGAACGGCGGAATGAACCAGAACGGCAGCGTCACGATCAGCAACACGATGCACAGCAGCGTGGTCCAGAGCGAATGCGCCATGCTGCCGAACCAGCTGCCGCCGCGCCGCGGCTCCAGGCCGGCATACTGCCGAGCCGTGAGATGGCGAATGACACGCGGCATCGCCACGGCGACGATCAGCAGCAACACCGTGATGACGATGAGCGGAATCGACAGGATGATGACCACGAACGGCCCGATCATGCTGCGCAGCGCGCCGAAACCGAGCGCGTCGAAGACGTGATAGAGCCAGGACATCGCCGGCCAGTTTTCGAACGTGATCCGCACCGCGTCGATGAGCGGCTGCCAGAAGATATAGAGCACGACGCCCCACGCCCCCGCCGCCACGAGGAACGGCACGATGGTCAGGAGCAGCATGGCGGGATGGAACACGCCGGAAAGCGCGCGGCCAAGCGAGCGCAGCAAGTCGTTCATGCGAGCGGGAAAGTAGCGGAGAGACGGGGAAGCGTCACGAAACCGGTGGCGTCACTGCGACAAAACGACAGCATAAACCACGGCGCGCCGCTCGGGCGAAACGCGCGCAGGCGCGGCGCAGGCACGCGGAGCGTAGCGCTTTCGTCAAGAAGTCATGAAGCGCAGCGCCGGAAGGCGGCGCGAAGCGCTCAGGCAACGGAAGTATCGTCGCGGGCGGCGGCCTTGTTGCGCCCGCGTGCGCCAAGCCGGCGCGCGATGCGCCCGAACGCCAGCCCCTGCTGCGCCCAGAATCCCTCGCCGTAGCGCACGCCTTCGAGCTGGTCGCGAATGCCCGTGGGTTCGAGTTCGCGATTGAACGACGCACTGCCGAACAGCATGTCCCACCACGGAAACAGCACGCCGAAGTTGCAGCCGTAGGTGGTGCCTTCGTGGCCATAGCCGATGGCGTGATGGCGGCGATGAAAGCGCGGACTCACGATCAGCCGCTCGCCGAGCCAGCCGAAATGCGCGCGGATATTGGCGTGCTGGACGTTCTGCACGAAGTTCGTGAGCGCGACGAGCACCACGAACTGCGCGGGCGGCACGCCAATCACGAGCGCGATGGCGGCGAACATGCACGACTGCATCAGCACGTCGAGCAGATGGTTGCGGTTATCGCACCAGAACGACATCCGGCGCTGGCTGTGATGCACGGCGTGCAGCTCCCACCAGATGCCGTAGCGATGCGAGAGCCGGTGATACCAGTAGCCGAAGAAGTCGAGCACGATCAGATAGATCGCGAACGCCACGATGGGCTGCGTCGTCACGCCGGGCCAGAGATTGTCGATATCGACGCTCATCACGCCATGCAGACGCAGCCAGCCCTGCGCGCGGTCGAACACCGGCTGCATCGCGAAGAAGAACAGCAGATTGAGAATGCCGAGCCGCGTGATCCACGTGTAGACGGCGTCCACGCCCACGCCCTTGCGGTCCTGCCATTTTTCCGCGGGCATCAGCGCTTCGAGCGGACGCAGCAGCGCGTACATCACGCCCACTTCCAGCACGCCGACGATCACCCAATAGAGCGCGTCGAATGCGTCTTCGTCCACGTTCATCAGACCGAAGCGGAACAGCAACGGCTGGAGAACGTTCACGTAGACCAGCGTCTGGAGCCACGACACGCAGTCGTCGGCGCCGGACGCGAGCGATTGAATGCCGGAATTCAGCAACGCGAGCATGGGCAAACGCTAGCAGAGTCCGCCGGTTGTCACGCGCCGTTCGGCGACATGACCGGCGCGCGGTCGAAGAAGTAGATACCGTGCGGCGAGCGGCCCACGGCAATCGTCTTGATGAGCTTTTTCGTCTGCATGTCGATCAGACCGATGCGCTTCGCGAAACGGAACGTGACCCACAGATAGCGCTTGTCGGCAGTGAGCTCCATGTCGTCCGGTCCGGGCAGCAGGCCGTTGATCTCGCCCACTTTCTCCAGCGACTCCTCGTCGAGAATGCTGATGACGTTCGAGACGCGGCTCGACACCAGCACGTGACGACCGTCCACCATCGAGCGGAAGTTGTGCGCCGCCTTGCCCACCTGAATCGTCTTGATGACCTTCTGGTTGCGCCAGTCGACGACCGCGACGTAGTCGGCGCCGGTCATGCCGACGAGCAGGTATTTGTCGCCGGGCGTGAGCCACAGGCCGGCCGGCGCGGCGCCCACTTTCATCTTCCAGAGCACTTTCTGCGTGGGCAGGTCGACGGCCGCGATCTCGCCCGACACCTGCAGCGAGACGAACACGATATTGCTGTCCTTCGTGAACGCGAGGTGGCTGGGCATGGCCGAGAGCGGCAGGCGCTTCGCGACCGTGAAATTACCGGCGCCGCCGTAGTGATAGATGTCGAGGCGGTCGAGACGCAGGCCGGTGGTCACGAACCATTTGTTGTCCGGCGAGAAACCGAGCTGATACGGGTCTTCGATGTTCTCGATCCAGCGCTGCGCCTTGCCGGTTTTCGGGTCGACGAACAGCAGATTGTTGGACACCGAATTCGCGACGATCAGCGAGGTATTGTCGGGCGTGGGAAACAGGTGATGCGGCTCCTTGCCCGTGGGCACGGTGCCGACGACTTCGTGCGTCTTGTCGTCGATGAGGCTCAGCGTGGCTTCGCCGGAGTTCAGCACGATGATGTTGTTCGCGTGCGCGATACTCGGCATGGCCGTGGCCAGCGCGGCGCCGACCAGCGCGGAGGAGGCAAACACGGCGGCGCGTTTGGCAAAGCGACCGGCGGCACGGCGGAATTCGTTTTTACGCATGAAGAGTCGTTCCCAGGCAGATCCGTGATTGTAGAACGCTTACCGCTTCGCAAGGTTGACGTAGGGCCCATGAAATACAACGGGGCGCGAAATTTCGCGCCCCGCTCCCGCCTTTTTCGTCTTTTTCTTCTGCCTTTGCGGGCCGATTGTCATGATTGTTATGGCCCGCAAAAATCAGCGTGACGACTACGCGATCGGCCTCATCGCTGCATCGATTCCCACACTTTGTACAGGCGCTTCACGGAGACCGGCATCGGCGTGCGCAATTCCTGTGCGAAGAGCGAAATCCGCAGTTCTTCGAGCAGCCAGCGGAACTCCGCGAGGCGCGCGTCGAACACGCCGCCGCGTTGCGAGAGCGCGCGCTGGTACTGCTGCGCGAGCGGCTGGAATTCCGAAGCCTGGCGCGCGTCGCGGGCGGGATCGGCACGCAGCTTGTCGATGCGTAGCGCGATGCCCTTCAGATAGCGCGGGAAATGCACGAGCTGCGCGTACGGCGTCTCCAGAATGAAGCGCTTGCCGATGAGCGCGTCGAGCTGCGCCTGCATGTCGGCGGCCGGCGCGCCGAACGCCATCGCCGCCACGAGCTTCTTCGACACCGACGCGAATTCCGCCAGAATCTGCCCGACGAGCCGCGCGATTTCCTGCGCGAGCAGCGAAAGCCGTCCGCGCCCTTCGTCCTTGCGGGCATGAAAACTCGCTTCGTCGTCGGGGAGCGGATCTTGCAGGCAGGCGCGATCGAGCGCGAGTTCGACAAGCTGATCGCGCAATTCCTCCTGCGTGGCGCGCGCCATGAACTGCATCGCCATTTCGCGCAGACCCGGCAGATTCCTCTCCAGATAGCGGATCGGCTCGCGCAACTGCAGCGCGAACAGACGACGCAGACCGGCACGATGAATCCGCGCCGCTTCCTCGGGCGAATCGAACACTTCCACGTCGCAATGCGTGGCGCGGTCGACGAGCGCCGGATAGCCGAACAGCGTCTGGCCGCCCCGGCGGATTTCCAGCAGTTCGGGCAACTTGCCGAAATTCCAGGTCGTGAGGTTTTCGTAGAGCGCCGTGGCGGGCGACGCGTCGCTCGAAGCGGGCGTGTGAGGCGCGTTGGCCTTCTTCGGCGCGCTCGCGTTCGGCACTGCGCCGGCGGCAGCGCCGCCGCTTGCATCCTTCGCGTCCTTCGCGCCCTGCGCGTGCGTTTCCAGCGCCGCCAGCGCGGTCGCGCTCGCCAGCTTCTGGAACTGCTGCTGCGCCTGCGCGCCGAGTTCCGCGCGCAACTGCGCGAGATTGCGGCCCATCGCGAGCTGGCGACCGTGCTCGTCGATCACCTTGAAGTTCATGAACAGATGCGCGGGCAGCGTCTCCAGCTTGAAATCCGCGGACTTCAGCTGGAGCTGTTTCTGCTCCCGCACGTCGATGATCAGCGCCTCCAGCAGCCCGCCCGCGCCGAAGCGCTCGCCACTCACGCGATCGGCGAAACCGGCCGCGTACTCGGGCAGCGGCACGCAATGGCGGCGCAGCTTCTGCGGCAAGGACTTCAGCAGCAGTTGCGCCTTCTCCTTGAGCATGCCCGGCACGAGCCATTCGCAGCGGCGCGCATCGACCTGATTGAGCGCGTAGAGCGGCACCGCGAGCGTCACGCCGTCACGCGGCGAGCCCGGCTCGAAGTGATACGTGAGCGCCATCGCCACGCCCGACATCGTCATGCGCTTCGGGAACAGATCGGTCGTCACGCCCGCCGCTTCGTGACGCATCAGGTCGTCGCGAGAGAGATACAGCAGCCGCAGCTTGTCCTCGGACTGGCCGCTCTTTTTCACTTCGTCGCGATACCAGCGCTCGAACGACGCGCCCGAATACATGCCCTCGGGAATCGCCTGATCGTAGAAACCGAAGATCAGTTCGTCGTCGACGAGCACGTCCTGGCGGCGCGACTTGTGTTCGAGTTGCTCGATGTCGGCGAGCAGTTTGCGGTTGTGCGCGAAGAACGGCAGCTTTGTGTCGAACTCGCCCTCGACCAGCGCGCCGCGAATGAACAACTCGCGCGCGCGCGCCGGGTCCTGCTTGCCGAACGCCACGCGGCGTCGCTGATACACCGGCAAGCCGTACAGCACGCCGCGCTCGAACGCGCTGACCTGCGCCGCGCGCTTCTCCCAATGCGGCTCGGAGAGCGACTTCTTGAGCAGATGCGCGCCCACTTTTTCGAGCCATTCGGGCTCGATCTTCGCGATGCAGCGCGCGTACAGACGGCTCGTTTCGACGAGTTCCGCCGCCACGACCCAGCGCCCCGCTTTCTTCACGAGCGCCGAACCGGGCCACAGATGGAACTTGATGCTGCGCGCGCCGAGGTAATGCGGTTCGTCGTCGGCCTTGAGACCGATGTTGCCGAGCAAGCCCGTCAGCAGCGCATGATGGATTTGCTCGTAGGTCGCGTCGGACTGGTTGATGCGCCAGCCGTGCTCGCGCACGACCGTGAGCAGTTGCGAATGCACGTCGCGCCATTCGCGCAGACGCAGATGCGAAAGGAAGTTCGCGCGGCACGCATCGACGAGCTGCCTGTTCGACTTCTTGTGCGCGACGGCGTCTTCGAACCACGTCCAGATCTTGAGCCACTGGAGGAATTCGGAGCGCTCGTCGGCGAAACGACGATGCGCCTGATCGGCCTGCTCCTGCGCTTCGATCGGCCGGTCGCGCGGGTCCTGCACCGACAGCGCGCTCGCGATCACCAGCACTTCGCGCAGCGATTGTTCGTCGCGCGCGGCCAGAATCATGCGGCCGACGCGCGGATCGAGCGGCAGACGCGACAGCTCGCGGCCGAGCGTGGTCAGCGCGTTGTCGTCGTCGACCGCGCCGAGTTCGTTGAGCAGCTGATAGCCGTCCGCGATCGCGCGGCCCGGCGGCGGCTCGATGAACGGGAAGGTTTCGATCGCCGTGAGATGCAGCGACTTCATGCGCAGAATCACGGCCGCCAGCGACGAGCGCAGAATTTCCGGATCGGAAAAACGCGGCCGCGCGACGAAATCGGACTCTTCGTAAAGCCGGATGCACACGCCGTCGGCGACGCGCCCGCAACGGCCCGCGCGCTGATTCGCGGCGGCCTGCGAGATCGACTCGATCTGCAACTGCTCGACCTTGTTGCGGTACGAATAGCGCTTCACGCGCGCGAGGCCCGTGTCCACCACGTAGCGGATGCCAGGCACCGTCAGCGAGGTTTCGGCCACGTTGGTCGCGAGCACGATGCGGCGCGCGTTCGACGCCTTGAACACGCGCTCCTGTTCCTGCGCCGAGAGCCGCGCGAACAGCGGCAGGATTTCCGTGTGCGGCGGATGATGCTTGCGCAGCGCTTCGGCGGCGTCGCGAATCTCGCGCTCGCCGGGCAGGAACACGAGCACGTCGCCCGAGCCTTCGCGGCAGAGTTCGTCGACGGCGTCGACGATCGCGTCCATCAGATCGCGGTCGGTGTCGCGCTGCGATTTCTTCGCGGGCGCGCCCTGTGCGTTCTTCACGGCCGGACTGTCTTCCTGCACCGGGCGATAGCGCACTTCGACCGGATACAGACGCCCGCTCACCTCGATCACCGGCGCGGGCTTTTCGTCGCTGCCGAAATGGCGCGCGAAACGATCCGCGTCGATGGTCGCCGAGGTCACGATCAGCTTGAGATCGGGCCGGCGCGGCAGGATTTCCTTCAGATAGCCGAGCAGGAAGTCGATGTTGAGGCTGCGTTCGTGCGCCTCGTCGATGATGATCGTGTCGTAGGCCTTGAGCAGCGGATCGGTCTGGGTCTCGGCGAGCAGAATGCCGTCGGTCATCAGCTTGACCGACGCGCCCGCCGCCAGATTGTCCGTGAAGCGCACCTTGTAGCCGACCACTTCGCCGAACGGCGTGCCCAGCTCCTCGGCGATACGCCGACCGGTCGCCGACGCCGCGATCCGGCGCGGCTGCGTGTGGCCGATCAGGCCGGAGCCGCCCGCGCCGAGACCGCGCCCGAGCGACAGCGCGATCTTCGGCAACTGCGTGGTCTTGCCCGAACCGGTTTCGCCGCTGACGATCACGACCTGATTGTTCGCGATCGCGCGTGCGATTTCCTCGCGGCGGCCGGAGACCGGCAGCGCCTCGGGAAAGGTGATCGGCGGGATCGGATTCGGCGTGACGTTCGCGCGCGGCGCGCGTTCGCGGCGCTCCTTGCGCTCGCCTTCGGGACGCGGCGGGCGGTCTTCGCGGGCCGTCTGCGGGCGCTCGGTTTGCGGTTTGGCCGGACGCGCGGCGTTGGCCGGCTTGCGCTGAGCGGCGGCTTGCGGGTCACGCGGGGTTTCCGTGCGCTCGGCGCGGGGTTCGCGGGGTTCGCGGGGTTCGCGGGGTTCACGTTGATCGCGCGGCTGACGATCGCCGCCGCGCGAAGCCTCGCCCGACTGCGGCGCACGCGGCGGCTTATGCGCCGCGTTGCGCGCTTCGTCCGTCCGCGACTCGCCTTGCGGCGCTCGCCGAGATTGATCACGCGCGGGCGCGCGAGGCGCCTGGCGATCCTCGCGCGGCGCTTGCGCAGGCGCATCGGCTTTCTGCGGCGTTTTCTGCGGCGTTTTCTGCGATGTTTGCGGCGAAACGGGCTGCGGAACTGATTGAGAAGCGGCTTGAGAAGCGGCTTGAGAAGCGGCCCGAGCAACCGGCGACGTTTTTTGCGCCGTCACCGGCGTCTGCGTTTTCACGGCAGGCGCGTCCGGCAGATCCGGCGCATGCGGCACCACCGGCGCCACATTCTTTTCACTCCGTGTTTCACGCGGCGGCTGCGCATCGGCCGGCTTCGCGGCGGGCGCCTGTTTCCCACGCTGATCCTGCACGCGCGCGCCACCGAGCGCGCCGCTGCCCATCAGCGCGGCGAGCCGGTCCAGCGACGCCGGTTTCTGCGTATCGCCCTGCGCGCCGCCGTACTTCTGCGCGCCGCGCTTTTCCCGCGCGCCGCCGTGCGCGGCGTCATCGCCGGAAGGGGTGTTGCTGCCCTGCCCCGAGGCAGGTCTTTTGGGTACATTCGACATGGGGGCGCATTATAATCCCGGGCATGAATTCCCAAACCGACCTCGTCCCCGCCACCCAAGGCGCGCCGGCCGCCGCCGCCGCCTCGGACCCCGCGTCCCAGCAAGCCGCGCAGCAGGTGGCGCAGCACGCGCAGTTCGTCGACTGGATGCGATCGGTCGCGCCCTACATCCACGCATTCCAGGGCAAGACTTTCGTCGTCGGATTCGGCGGCGAAGTCGTGCACCAGAACCTGCTCAACGCGCTCGTCGCCGACATCGCGCTGCTCCAGGCCATGGGCATCCAGATCGTGCTCGTGCACGGTTCGCGCCCGCAGGTCGAAGAGCAGATGAGCCTGCACGGCGTGGAGTCGGAGTTCTCGCACGGCATGCGCATCACGAATGCCCGCGCGCTCGAATCCGCGAAGGAAGCGGCCGGCGAAGTGCGTCTCGACATCGAGGCCGCGATCAGCCAGGGTCTGCCGAACACGCCGATGGCGCACGCGCACATCAGCGTCGTGTCGGGCAACTTCGTCACCGCGCGCCCGGTCGGCATTCTCGACGGCGTCGACTTCCAGCATACCGGCGTGGTCCGCAAGATCGACGCCGACTCGATCCGCCATTCGCTCGCGAGCCGCAAGCTCGTGCTGCTTTCGCCGCTCGGCTTCTCGCCCACGGGCGAGGCGTTCAATCTGTCGATGGAAGACGTCGCGTCGGCGGCGGCCATCGCGCTGCGCGCCGACAAGATCGTGTTCCTCACGGAGACGCAGGGTCTCATCGACGAGGAAGGCGGGCTGATCCGCGAAATGTCGCTCGACGACGCCTACCGGCTCCAGGAAGGCGGCACCGTGCTCGGCGACGCGGGCTTCTATCTGAAGCACTCGATTCGCGCCTGCCGCGGCGGCGTCGGCCGCGCGCACATCATTCCCTACGCGCTCGACGGCGGCCTGCTGCTCGAACTGTTCCTGCACGACGGCGTCGGCACCATGATCTCGTACGAGAATCTGGAAAGTCTGCGCGAGGCCACGCCCGACGACGTCGGCGGCATTCTCACGCTGATCGAGCCGCTCGAAAGCGACGGCACGCTGGTGCGCCGCGGCCGTCACCAGATCGAACGCGACATCGACCATTTCTCGGTGATCGAGCACGATGGCGTGCTGTTCGGCTGCGCCGCGCTGTACGCGTACTCGCAGGAACGCATCGGCGAAATGGCGTGCCTCACCGTCTCGCCCGAAGCGCAAGGTTCCGGCGACGGCGAGCGCCTCTTGCGCCGCATCGAGCAGCGCGCCCGCGCGCGCGGCCTCACGCGCATCTTCGTGCTCACCACGCGCACGGAACACTGGTTCCTCAAGCGCGGCTTCGTCAAGGCCACGGTCGACGACCTGCCCGAAGACCGCCGCCGCCTCTATAACTGGCAGCGCAAGTCGCTCGTGCTGATGAAACAGCTCTGAGCGCGCCGCCCATCCCCATACGACTACAGGAGAAGCACAGCATGGCCCGTATGATTCAATGCGCGAAGCTCGGCAAGGAAGCCGAGGGTCTCGATTTTCCGCCGCTGCCGGGCGAACTCGGCAAGCGCATCTATGAAAGCGTGTCGAAGGAAGCCTGGCAGGGCTGGCTCAAGCAGCAGACCATGCTGATCAACGAGAACCGCCTGAACATGGCCGATCCGCGCGCGCGCCAGTACCTGATGAAGCAGACCGAAAAGTACTTCTTCGGCGAAGGCGCCGATCAGGCGTCAGGCTTCGTGCCGCCGACGCAAGGCTGATTGTCCGCCCATCCGCGCGCCGATCCGGCCCTTTGCTGATCGACACCGTGGAAAGCCCTGCAAAAACCGCGCCTCGTGCGCGGTTTTTTTACGCGCGTTTTATGCCATTCGTCATCGCGACCGACGTTTTTTGCTGCACCGCGAAATCGCCGGAATCCCTTGCCGCATAAGGGCTGGCGCGCCTCCCCGGCGCCCCGACTGACGGGCCGGTTTGCACGATCTTCCGTTATCGTGCTATCATGTCGCTTCGTTCAACAGGCATTAGCCATCAATTGCATTCAGTCCGGCGCCCGAAAACGCCTTTTCAGCTGAATGCGCTCGCACAAAAAGAACGCGCCGCCACGCGGTGATTCTTTTTCGTTCAGCGGCACTTTGCAGTCACACTCCGTGACAGCCCAGTGTCCTCAAGCGTCCTGCCCCCCTCTACGGCCACGCAGGCGCCAAGCTTAATCACAATTCGATCGAGTGTCGTTTCGCGACACTTCAGCATGCACTTTCGTGCGCCGCCGGATCACGCTCATCGTGCGTCCGGCCAGGCCCGGTTTCGCCCCAGGCGAGCCCATGCGCATCGCGCGCCGCGCACGAACGGCTGCCGCTATCGCGAAACGGCACTCTCCGGCAACCGTGGCGAGCTCTCCTGGAGTTCGTCGCAGTCATTGGAGATGCAGACCTTGACCGCTTCCACTTCCGGCGCGTCGGCCCAGTCCGACCTTACCCTCGACGACATCACGATCGTCGACAACAGCCTCCTCAAACGCGCCGTCGGCGCCATGGCCCTTGGCAATGCCATGGAATGGTTCGACTTCGGCGTCTACAGCTACATCGCCGTCACGCTCGGCCAGGTGTTCTTCCCGTCGAGCAGCCCGTCGGCCCAACTGATCGCCACCTTCGGCACGTTCGCGGCCGCGTTCCTCGTGCGCCCGATCGGCGGCATGGTGTTCGGCCCGCTCGGCGACCGTATCGGCCGCCAGCGCGTACTCGCGATGACGATGATCATGATGGCCTGCGGCACTTTCGCCATCGGCCTGATTCCGTCGTACCACTCGATCGGCATCGCGGCGCCCGTGCTGCTGCTGGTTGCGCGTCTCGTGCAAGGTTTCTCGACCGGCGGCGAGTACGGCGGCGCGGCGACCTTCATCGCCGAATTCGCCACCGACAAGCGCCGCGGCTTCATGGGCAGCTTCCTCGAATGCGGCACGATGGTGGGCTACGTGTTCGGCGCGGGCACGGTCGCCGTGCTGACCGCCCTGCTCTCGCATCAGCAACTGCTCGACTGGGGCTGGCGCGTGCCGTTCATGATCGCGGGTCCGCTCGGGATCGTGGGCCTGTACATCCGGACCAAGCTCGAAGAAACGCCGGCGTTCAAGCGTGAAGCCGAACTGCGCGAAGCCGAAGAAACCGCGCGTCCGAAGCTCACGCTCCACTCGCTGCTGACCCAGCATCTGCGCCCCTTCCTGCTGTGCGTGGGCCTCGTGCTGATCTTCAACGTGACCGACTACATGGCGCTCTCGTATCTGCCGAGCTATCTGTCGGCGACGCTGCACTTCAACGAAACGCACGGTCTTTTCCTCGTGCTCGCCGTGATGGTGCTGATGGTGCCCCTCACGATCGCGTTCGGCCGCCTCTCGGACGCCATCGGCCGCAAGCCGGTGATGCTCGCGGGCTGTGTGGGTCTGATCGTGCTGGCGATTCCGTCGCTCACGCTGATCCAGACGGGCGCGGTCGTGCCGGTGTTCCTCGGTCTGATGATTCTCGGCACGCTGCTGTCGTGCTTCACGGGCGTGATGCCCTCGGCGCTGCCCGCGCTGTTCCCGACCGCGATCCGCTACGGCGCGCTCGCCATCGGCTTCAACGTCTCGGTCTCGCTGTTTGGCGGCACGACGCCGCTGGTCGCCGCCTGGCTCGTCGAGCACACGCAGAACCTCATGATGCCCGCGTACTATCTGATGGGCGCGGCGGTCGTCGGTATCGTCTCGGTGCTGGCGCTGCACGAAACGGCGCGCCGTCCGCTGCCGGGCTCGGCGCCGAGCGTCGGCACCAAGGCAGAAGCGCATGCGGTGCTGCGCGGCGTGCGTCTCGCCCGCGAGATGGACGACGACTACGCGACGGCCATGCCCGCGCGCGTGTAAGTCACACACGGATACGCCGGTTCCCGAATCGGCGACGCCATGAAAAAGGCCAGCTTTGCGCTGGCCTTTTTTGCGTCTGGCGTTCGTGCGATGCGCGCCCGGCGTGCTTCATTCGATCAGCCGTGCGTGCTCGATGCGCGGCGCGCCGCCGGCATCGATCGTCAGCATCGCGGCCGAGATCGGCAAGCTGAAACGGCGCGGTCCCGCGCTGCCCGGATTCACGTAGATCACGCCGTCGCGCGTATCGAGCGCGGGCTTGTGCGAGTGCCCGCTCACGACGATCGCCACGCCGTCCGCGCGCGGATCGCCGCGCAGATCGGGCAATTCGTGCACGACCGCAATCGCGATCCCGCCGCTCTCCAGCCGCGTCTGCACCGGCAGCGCCTCGGCCCACTCACCGCGATCGTTGTTGCCGCGCACGGCGGTCAGCGGCGCGATGCGTGCGAGCGTCTCCAGCACGCCCGGCTCGCAGATGTCGCCTGCGTGCACGATGGCATCGCAGCCGTCGACGAAGCTCAGCAATTCGGGGCGCAGCAGATTGTGCGTGTCGGAAACGAGCGCGATGCGCAGCGGCGTCTGGCGTGACATGGAAACGTAGTCGAGTGGCGGAACACCCGCACCTTACCCGTTCGTGGAGGTTTGCGCAGCCGCGTGGCTGTCGTTATGCACTTCGTCGCTCGCTTCGGCGCTAACCTCGGCACGCGTATCGAAATACACCGCGAGCCAGACCGTCGGCAGCGCCGGATCGGTCCACGCCACGCGATGCCGGCAATGCGGCGGAATATGCACATAGTCGCCGGGCAGCATGCCGTGCCGCACGCTCCCCTGCGCCTCGAATTCCAGCGCCGCCGCGCCCGCGAGCAACACCACCCATTCCTCGCGCGGATCGTCGTACCAGAAGCCCTCGGGACTCGTCTGCCCCGTCGAGACGATGCGCTCGATCAGCACGCCGTCGCGCTTGAGCAGCGTGTCGAAACGCTCGTCGCCCGCATAGACGTCGATCGCCGAAAAGAGGTTGCCGGTCTTGCCGCCACGCGGCCGCGCCGTACTGTCGTTCATTCGAGCGGCCTCAGTCCGTCGAGCAGCGTGGGCACG
Source organism: Paraburkholderia tropica (assembly GCF_900109265.1). Classification (GTDB taxonomy): domain Bacteria; phylum Pseudomonadota; class Gammaproteobacteria; order Burkholderiales; family Burkholderiaceae; genus Paraburkholderia; species Paraburkholderia tropica. Next base: position 54,120 of record NZ_FNZM01000010.1, on the reverse strand, counting down.
AGTTCGCTGACCGTGGGATGGATGTGCATTGCGTATTGCAGCGTCGTATAGGGCGCGTCGGCGGTCATGATGTCGATGAAGCAGTGAATCGCCTCGTCGCCCTCGATGCCGAAGAGGCTCGCGCCGAGAATCTTGTGCGTGTGCGCATCGACGAGCGCCTTCATGAAACCCGCGGTCTCGCCGCGCTCGCGCGCACGCCCGACACGCGACATCGGCATCGTCGCGATCAAGGCAGGCCGCTTCGTTGCGCGGACCTCGCGCTCACTTGCGCCCACGCGCGCGAGCGGCGGATCGACGAACACGGCGTAGGCCGGAATGCGCGTATCGACGCTGCGATGCGCGCCGTCGAGCAGATTCGCCGCGACGATCTGGTAATCGTCGTATGAGGTGTGCGTGAACGCGCCGCGCCCGTTCACGTCGCCGAGCGCCCACACGCCGTCGACGTTGGTGCGCAACTGGCCGTCGACCGCGATGATGCCGTGCGCGTCGCGCTGGATGCCCGCGGCGTCGAGACCGAGATCGTCGGTATTCGGAATACGGCCGGTCGCGAACAGCAGATGCGAGACGTCGAACGTGTCGTCGCCGAGCTCGATGCGGATGCCGTCGGCGGGCGTCGCGCCGAGCGGCGCCACGCTTTTCGGCGCAGCGCCGAAGCGGAACACCACGCCTTCGCGCGCGAGCACGTCGTGCACGGCTTTGGCGACGTCGTCGTCCTCGCGCGCGAGAATGCGCTCGCCGCGCACCAGCACCGTGACCTGGCTGCCGAAGCGGCGGAACATCTGCGCGAATTCGAGCGCCACGTAGCTGCCGCCGCAGATCGCGAGATGCGCGGGCAATTCGGTGAGGTCGAGGATGCCGGAGTTGGTTTCGTACCAGATGCGGTCGAGTCCGGGCACAGGCGGCACGGCGGCGCGCGTGCCGGTGTTGATGAAGATTTCGTCGGCTTCGAGCGAGTCGGACTCGCCGTTCGCGGACGTCACGCTCAGCGAATGCGGCCCGGTGAAACGCGCATGTCCTTGCAGCACGGTGACGTTTTGAGCGTTACGCAGCCAGTGCTCCACGCCGTCGCGCGACGCGCCGATGATCGCGTCCTTGCGCGCCTTGATAAAAGCGAGATCGACGCTGACATCGTCGCGATGCGCGCCGAGCGCGCCATTGCCGATGCGAACGCCGTACTCGCCGGCGTGCCGCGCCACATGGGCCGCGCGCGCGCAGGCCACCCAGGCCTTCGTCGGCGTGCAACCGGCGTTCACGCACGTGCCGCCGAACTGCGCACGCTCGATGATCGCCGTCTTGCGCCCGCTCGCGCCGAGACGCACCGCCAGCGGCGGACCGCTTTGCCCGGTGCCGATCACGATCGCATCGAATCGCTGTGCCATGCCGCTCTCCTTCGTGTGCTTCGTGTGAAGGGTCCAGGTCGCGCACGGCGCATGCCGCGCTCGCGCCATCTTACGCCGCGCTGCGCACGCGCCGCGCGAGCGCGGCCGACGGCGCTTCACACAGAACTCACGGAAATCGGCGAAAAAAAGAGCCGCCTCGGAACATGAGGCGGCTCACAGGGTGACGCCACAACAGCAAACGGGCGATGCCGCTGCGCGTCGGGGGGGAAACAAAAAAGCACGGGCCTTAGTGCACGCGCTCGCAGCCGCGGCTAGCGCACCAGAGTTCGCGCGAACGCAGCACCGCAGCGCGTGCGCCGCGCGTGGCGACCATGATGCCGACCTGGCTCATGTTGAAGTCGAGCGACACCATCAGCTGCATGAGGTCCACCATCGGCAGGACCAGTGCTGGCTGATACAGTTGTCGTTCGATAAAGGATTTCATGACGGCTCCCGCTGTGGCCGCCGCGTCTGCATGACGCAGCGGCGATTCCATGGAAGCCATTCTAGGAATGTAGCGTCCGCCGATAAATGGGCTGGACGCGAAGTCACTTGTCGTCAATCGCGAACAATCGTCGCAGGGGCGCGCCGCACGGGGTTGTGCGCCGAACGCTGCCCTGCTGCTTGCGTCCTGGTTCCTCGCGCCAGCGCACTCACTCCAGCGGCGTCGCGACGAACTCCGGCAAGGCCTCGGCGCGCCGCGACAGCGCGGCCAGCGCCGGATAGCGCGCCGGATCGGCCGTGCCCGGCAGGATGTGCTGCGTGAAACGCCACGCCACCGCCGCCGTGATGTCCGCCTGCGTGATCCGGCCCGCGCACAGCCAGCCCTCGCGCCCGCTCACGAGGCGCTCCAGTTCGGCGTACGCCGCATGCATCTGCGCGTTGACCCGCTCGAACCACGGCTCGTGCTGCCGATCCTCGGGGCGCAACTGCCGCTCGTACACCTGCTGCACGGTCTTTTCCATCGCCGCCAGCGCGAAACCGTTCACGCGCAGCGCGAACGTGCGCTCCTGCGTCTCCTCCGGCATCAGACGGCGCGCCGCCGGGACCTTGTGATCGAGGAAATCGAGAATCAGCGTGGAGTCGATCAGCATCGTGCCGTCGTCGTCGATGAATGTCGGCGCCTTGACGACCGGATTGATCTTCGCGAACGCGTCGTAGTGCCGGAACACCGACACGCTCTGGTGCTCGAACGACAGCCCGAGGACGTGCAGCGAAATCGCCACGCGACGCACGTACGGGGAATCCATCATGCCAATCAGCTGCATTGCTCACCTCGCTCACAAAAAAGGGACCGGACCATCGATGGTGCAGCATCGGCCACCGGTTTTCAAGCCGGATTGATGAAGCGCAAAGCGGCGAAGCGAGTGGGGACAAAGCAAGCTCGCCGGCGCTTCCATCTTTCGCCGAAATTGCTCAGGCCATCTGATTATCGTGGGAGCTTGAGTCTGAGCGAGCGGAGGAAATCCGGACATCAAGCAGCGAATCAATCGGATTGCCGTGCGTCGTTTAGACCGTGTTTTTTGCGACGGAATGCGCATACATTCATGCACGCATCTATCGCGAAAACAGGCCCGAAAAATGCCGTGTCGACGTGTCGCGCGCGCCAACGATCGCTCAGGAGCAAGATTCGTTAGCTGACGTTTCATCTGACGCGACGCGGCAATGTTGCGGCGCAATGGCCGTGTCGCCGCAACGCCCCGACTTCGCGGTTCCGCGCCCACCAAGGCGCACCGGACAGCACGCAGCAACAGCAGGATGCCGAATCATTAATCACCCTGCATTTACAGGGCTTTTCGCACGCCGCATGTGTTGCAGTGCATCGCCGGGAAACTCCTGGATTCGTCCGGCGTAAGGCTGCGCTAGTCTGATTGCACTAGGAGATGAAATCATGAGACAAGCATTCAATGTTGGCATCGTCATCGTCCTCGCACTCCTTCTCGGGAACCGGATTCTGACTCGCGTGCAGGCGCACGAGGGCAGTTCGGTCAGCTGCGCGAAGGGTTCCGAACTCGTGCGCCTCGAAGCGCTCGCGCGCGGTTTCACGACCCTCGGGGCGCGCAGCCAGGGGGAAAACTTCCTCTCGTCCTGCCTCGTGTCCGGTGAGGCGCAGGTCGGCAACGTCGTCGCGCACGACTGAAGCCTCGCCTGGATCGCTGGCCGGGTTCCGCCGGAAGGGCCTGGCGGCACGGCCGGCCGGCTGTGTGCCTGAGGGCGCGCTCCGTGCGCCCGTTCGCCCTGCGCGAAACGTTTCGTGAAATTGTGGCCCGTCCGCGCGCTGCGCTCAGGCGTAGCTGTCCGCTCCAGTCCGGCCCGCCGCCGATATGCCGCCGATACCGTCCGGCATCGCCATTTCCCGCCGACTGCCTTGCTGCTCACCGCATTCGCGCACTCACGCGCACCCTGCGGCGACGTGATAAACGACGCCCATCGGCCTGCGCAGAAGCCGCAGGTTAGCGAACCTTTCTTTCGGGTTGCCAATGCGCGCACCTGGCAGCGACAATGGTGCGCAATCCGGAGGGAATTCATGAAAGGAAGGGTCCTGCTGCTTGGAATCGGCATGCTGACGGCGTGCACGTCCGTCACCGGCGTGAATTCGAGACAGGACGGCCACCTTTCGGTCACGAGCCGCGCGCGCTGGGATTTCGTCTCCTGGAATCATGTGCGCAGCGCCAGCCTCAAGGAAGCGCAAGCCTATTGCCACAAGCGCAAGAAGGAAATGCACGCCATCCAGGTCCATAGCGAAGGCTTGCGCGGCGTCACCTCGCAGACAGTAGAAGTAATCTTCGACTGCATCTGATCTCTCCCCGCTCCACCCCCAACGCCCCGCTCCACAAGCCTTTCCGCCGGTAAGCAGAAGGTTTTTTCTTAGCGACCTTGCCGTCGCGCAACAGTTTGTTGTCGTTCTCCCTGATATTCAAACCGCATGCCCGAGGTACACTTACTTAACACTTTGTTACGGTTTGTCTTAACTCGTATCATGCTTACCGCTTTCTTCATCGCGTCGCCGGTCGCCATCGCTGCCTTGTTCGGCTTTGCACGGCTCGTGAATCCGCGAACCGGCCAGATCGGCAGCCGCTGATCGCGCAACGGCATCGTCCGCCTGGCGTCGCTTGCCGGGAAGTCGCGCTGTTTTCGCGCGGTTGACGCGTTCGCGATTGCGCCGTTATCGGCGTCGCTACGTAGGCATCGCGAAGCGTCAGGACCGATTGCTCGCACCCGCTTGATCGCGCCCTTTTCTGCCGTTTAGCGCGTTACTCCGCGTCCCCACATTCCCGCTGCCGGTTTCCCGCGCGCGCAACAAAAAACCCGCGAAGCGTGACGCTATCGCGGGTTTCATGATTCCAGCGGTAGGCGCTGGAAGAACAGCAACATCTGGTGCCGGGGACCGGACTCGAACCGGCAAGCCGTGAGGCGGCGGATTTTCGTCACACTACGTCTTTCGACGCCACCCGCTCATCGAGGCGGGCGTTCGTGCGCTGGACTATGCCTTCACCATCGCCGTGCCGCGTGCCGCTTTCGCGTAACACGCCGCGCCAACTTTAGGCGCCCCCCGTCTAGTCTCTACACCTTCCGCGCCGACGCATGCTGCGTCAGCCGGCTTGGCTCGGCGTTGCCTCGGTGCCCGCGGGCCCCAGGGGATTCGCCGAATTTGAGGGGTTCTGCACCGGCCGTTTCCGGCTGGGCACTCAAATTATTTTAAGTCCGCTATGTTTACCAATTTCATCACCCCGGCAGGGCGGACGCGATTCTACCATTGCACCGCGCCCCTCCCAAGCGCCTCTCCGTCATCGCTCCGTCATACGCGTTTCTCATAATCGGCCCCGTCGAAAACGTTTACATCGCCCGGGGCCAGCCGCATGACGTCAACCATCAAAGATGTCGCCGCACACGCAGGATTTTCGATCGCCACCGTGTCGCGGGCGATCAACGCGCCGCACACGGTCAATCCGGTCACGCTCGCCCGCGTGCGCGAAGCCATCGACGCGCTCAAGTTCAGCCCCAGCCCGCTCGGGCGCCAGTTGCGCGGCGAACGCACGCGTCTGATCGGCGTGGTGCTGCCGACGCTCGCCAATCCGGTCTTCGCGGAATGTCTGCAGGGCATCGACGAGCTGGCGTCCGCGCAAGGCTTCCGCCTCATGCTGATGACGACGCAATACGACGCGCAGCGCGAGCGCCACGCGATCGAAACGTTGCGCGCGCAACGCGTCGAGGGCCTGATCCTGACGGTCGCCGACGCGGATACGCACCCGCTCCTCGACGAACTCGACGCCGACGGCCCGCTCTACGTGCTCATGCACAACGACACCAAGCGCCGCCCGTCGGTGTCCGTCGATAACCACCAGGCCGCTTTCGACGGCGTGCGCACGCTGATCGCCCACGGTCATCGGCGCATCCTGATGCTCGCGGGCACGCTCGCCGCCTCCGACCGCGCGCGCCAGCGTCACGCCGGCTACGCGCAGGCGATGCAGCAAGCGGGTCTCACGCCCGCACCCGCGCTCGAAATCGATTTCAACGCGGCGGAACTCGCGCCGTCGGTGCTCGCGCATCTGACGACCGGCCCGCAGCGCCCCACCGCCCTCTTCTGCAGCAACGATCTGCTGGCGATGGTGGTGATGCGCGGCCTGCGCCGCGCGCGCATGCGCGTGCCGCAGGACATGTCGATCCTCGGCTTCGACGGCCTCGCGGTCAGCGAGCTGCTCGCGCCGCCGCTCGCGAGCATCGGCACGCCCAACGGCGAGATCGGCCGTTCGGCGTGGCAGCGTCTGATGGCGCGCATCGGCGGCGAGTACTCGGGTCCGTCGCTCGGCCTCGCGCTGCCGCACACGCTGCGCGAAGGCGGCACGATCGCGGCCATCGCCAGCGTGGCGCATGCGGGTTCCGCACAGCGCGCACGCAGCAGCATCGCGTCGTAAGCGCGCCGTAGTCGCTTCATAGCCGCTTCATAGCCGCTTCGCGCATCGATTTTTACCCGGCCTCGCCGCCTGCCCCCTTCTCGCCCACGACACAACGGGCCGCGCCCACCTGCGCGCCACAATGCCCATCCGATCCGGAGCCCCGACGTGACTCACCGACTCGCCTTCCGCCATCCGCTCGCCGCCCTCGCGCGCCGCGGCGCCGCCATGTTCGGCCTCGCGCTCTCGTTCGCGGCGGCGGGCCTCGCCGCGCCGACGCTCGCGCACGCCGACGCCACCGCGATCTGCTACAACTGCCCGCCCGAATGGGCCGACTGGGCCAGCCAGATCCAGGCGATCCAGCGCAAGACCGGCATCCGCGTGCCGTTCGACAACAAGAACTCGGGCCAGTCGATCGCGCAGTTGATGGCCGAGCAGAAAAGCCCGGTCGCCGACGTGGTGTATCTCGGCGTGTCGTCCGCGTTCCAGGCGAAGGACAAAGGCGTGATCGCGCCGTACAAGCCCGCGCACTGGGACGACATTCCGGCCAACCTGAAAGACCCGCAAGGCTACTGGTTCGCGATCCACTCGGGCACGCTCGGCTTTTTCGTCAACAAGGACGCGCTCGACGGCAAGCCGGTGCCGCGCTCGTGGGCGGACCTGCTCAAGCCCGAGTACAAAGGCATGATCGGCTACCTCGATCCGTCGAGCGCCTTCGTCGGCTATGCGGGCGCCGTCGCCGTGAATCTCGCGCTCGGCGGCACGCTCGACAACTTCCAGCCCGCTATCGAATGGTTCAGCAAGCTCAAGGCGAACCAGCCGATCGTGCCGAAGCAGACCGCCTACGCGCGCGTGCTGTCGGGCGAGATTCCGATCCTGCTCGACTACGACTTCGACGCCTATCGCGCGAAGTACAAGGATCACGCCAATGTGGAGTTCGTGATTCCGAAGGAAGGCACGATCTCCGTGCCCTATGTGATGAGCCTCGTGAAGCACGCGCCGCACGCCGACAACGGCAAGAAAGTGCTGGATTTCGTGCTCTCCGACGAAGGCCAGAAGCTTTGGGCCAACGCGTATCTGCGTCCCGTGCGCGCCAACGCGCTGTCGCCGGAAGCCGCCGCGAAGTTCCTGCCCGCGAGCGATTACGCGCGCGCCAAACCGGTCGATTTCGCGAAGATGGCCGCGCAGCAGCAGAGCTTCGGCGAGCGTTATCTGCAAGTCATGCACTGAGCGCGCGCTGAGTTCGCCACACCCGCCACGTTCGTCCACTTTCGTTTCGCCATGCACGATCTCACGTTTCCCCTGCGCTGGCGCGTGGCGCTCATCGCGCCCGCGCTCGCGATCTTCCTCGCGTTCTGGCTGCTGCCGATGGTGGCGCTCGTCCAGGTCAGCGCCGACGGCCATCTGTTCGCCACCTACACCGCACTGCTCAGCAACGGCCACTACATGAGCGCGCTGCTCGCGACGGTGCTGCTCTCCGCCGCCGTCACGGCCGCGACGCTCGCGATCTCGACGATCTGCGGCCTCCTGCTCGCGCGCCGCCGTTTCGCGGGCCGACGCGCGCTGGTCGCCCTGCTCACGTTTCCGCTCGCGTTTCCAGGCGTGGTGGTCGGCTTCATGGTGATCATGCTCGCGGGACGCCAGGGCCTGATCGGCGCGCTCGCGCTGCGCTTCACCGGCGAACGCTGGGTGTTCGCCTATTCGATGGCCGGCCTGTTCGCGGGCTATCTGTACTTCTCGATTCCGCGCGTGATCGTCACGGTGATGGCGGTCGCGGGCCAGCTCGACGCCTCGCTCGAAGAAGCCGCGCGCTCGCTCGGCGCGTCGCCGTGGCGCGTCATGCGCGACGTGATCCTGCCCGCGCTCGCGCCCGGCCTGATCGCGGCGGGCGCCGTGTGCTTCGCCACCGCGATGGGCGCCTTCGGCACCGCCTTCACGCTCGCCACCGACATCGACGTGCTGCCGATGACCATCTACACCGAGTTCACGCTCAACGCGAACATGGTGACGGCGGCCGGTCTGTCGATCGTGCTCGGCGCGGTGACGTGGGCCGTGCTCACGCTCGCGCGCAGCCTGACGGGCGCCTCGGTGGCGGCAACGGCGTGAGCCGCGCCACCCTCGACACCGCCGCATCCTCGACGTCATCCGAACGAAGCATGAATACGATCGCCACGTCCTCTTCCTCTTCTCCGTCCCTGCCGCCCGCCGCGCGCCGCAAACGCCTCGTCTGGCCCGGCGCGCGCGCGTGGCTCGCCGCCGCGCAATGGGCCATCACGCTCGCCACCTGCGCCTTCCTCGTGGTGCCGGTCGTGATGTCGATTCTCGCGGGCCTCACCGTCAACTATTTTCGCGGCGTGGCGAGCGGCCTCACGCTGCGCTGGCTCGACCAGGTCTGGACGCAGTATCACGACTCCGTGTTTCTCTCGCTCGAAGTCGCGGCCGCGACGCTCGCCGTCACGCTCGTCGCGGGCGTGCCCGCCGGTTATGCGCTCGCGCGCAGCCGCACGCGTCTCTCGCGCGTGATCGAAGAGTTGCTCGTGATGCCCGTCGCGCTGCCCGGCCTCGCCTCGGCGCTCGCGCTGCTGGTGGTCTACGGCGGTTTCTCCGCGTTCCGCATGAGCGCGGCCTTCATCGTGGTCGGGCACGTGGTGTTCACGCTGCCGTTCATGGTGCGGCCGGTGGCGGCCGTGTGCGCCTCCGGCGATCTGCGCACGCTCGAAGAAGGCGCGGCGAGCCTCGGCGCGAACTTCGTGCAGCGCTTCATGACGATCGTGCTGCCGAACGCGCGGCCCGGCATCGTGGCGGGCGCGCTCGCGGTGCTCACGCTCTCGATCGGCGAATTCAACCTGACGTGGATGCTGCACACGCCCGACACCAAGACGCTGCCCGTCGGTCTCGCCGATACCTACGCGTCGCTGCGCATCGAAGTCGGCAGCGCGTACACGATCCTGTTTTTCATCATGACGATGCCGCTGCTGGTGGCGATGCAGTGGCTCGGCGTGGAGGCGACGGGCGCCCAGACGAAGCGCGCCGCCGCCGCGCAAGCCGCTCATACTGAGGAAGCCGAATGAAGCCCGCAATGAAACTCGACTCGATGCCGATCACGCTCACGCAGTGCGCGAAAACGTTTCGCGGCACGCGCGTGCTGGAGCCGCTCGACCTGAGCATCGGCGCGGGCGAGACGCTCGTGCTGCTCGGCCCGTCGGGCTGCGGCAAGACCACGACGCTGCGTCTGATCGCCGGCCTCGAGACGCCCGACGCGGGCGGCCGCGTGGCGTTCGGCGACGACGACGTCACGGCCCTGCCCATCGAGCGCCGCAAGGTCGGCATGGTGTTCCAGAATTACGCGCTGTTTCCGAACCTCAACGTGCGCGGGAATATCGGCTACGGTCTGAAGATTCAGCGCGTGAGCGGCGCGGACGCGCGCGAACGTGTCGACGCCCTGCTCACGATGATGCGTCTCGAAGCGCACGCCGACAAACCCGTTTCGCAGCTTTCCGGCGGCCAGCGCCAGCGTGTCGCGCTAGCGCGTGCGCTCGCGCCGCGCCCGCGCGTGCTGCTGCTCGACGAACCGCTGACCGCGCTCGACGCGCGTCTGCGCGACACGCTGCGCGGCGAAATGAACACGCTGCTGCGCGAGCTGGGCGTGACGACCGTCTACGTCACGCACGACCAGGCCGAAGCGATGGAACTCGGCGACCGCATCGTCGTGATGAGCCATGGCCGCATCGAGCAGATCGGCACGCCGCGCGACATCTATTACCGACCCGCGAGCCGCGCGGTGGCGCAGTTCATCGGCACGCTCAATCGCCTCGCGGGCGAGTGGCGCGACGGCATGCTCTGCACCACGGGCGGCGCGGTCCGCGCGCCGGGCAACAGCCGCAGCGGCGCGAACGAACTCTTTTTCCGCCCCGAAGACGCCACGCTCGCCGATCCCGCCGCCGCCGCGCTGCGCGGCACGATCGAGCAAGCGACGTTTCTCGGCGAACGCACGCGCCTGACGATCGGCGGCGCCGCGCCCGATGCGCTGTTCATCGACGTGGCGGGCCGCATCGAACTCGCGCGCGGCACGCCCGTGGGCATCGCCATCGCACCGGAAGCGCTGATCGCGCTCGCGTAACTTTTACAATCGAGGTCAACATGCTGCTCGCCCAGATCAGCGATCTGCACATCAAGCCGCCGGGCGCGCTCGCGTACCGGCGCGTCGATACCGCCGCGCAATTCGCGCGCACGATTGCGCGGCTCAACGCGCTCGCGCCGCGTCCCGACGCGGTGCTCATCACCGGCGATCTGGTCGATTGCGGCAGCGCCGACGAGTATCGGCATCTGAAAACGCTGCTCGACACGCTGGCGATTCCCTACTGGCTGTTGATCGGCAATCACGACGGACGCGAGGGCTTGCGCGAGGTGTTCGGCGAACGCGCCGAACTGCAGGCGCGCGCGCCCGGCGATTTCGTGCAATACGTCGTCGATCTCGGTGCGCTGCGCGTGATCGCGCTCGATTCGATGCAGCCGGGCCGCAGCGGCGGCACGCTCTGCGAGGCGCGGCTGGGCTGGCTCGCGCAGCAACTCGACGCGGCGCGCGGGCGTCCGGTGATCGTCGCGCTCCATCATCCGCCGTTCGATTGCGGCATCGCGCATATGGATGCGATCCGTCTCGACGAGCCCGCCGCGCGCGCGCTCGAAGCGCTGATCGCGCAGCATCCGAACGTGGAGCGCGTGCTCTGCGGCCATGTGCACCGGCCGATGTTCGTGCGCTTCGGCGGCACCATCGCCAGCGCGGTGCCCGCGCCCGCGCATCAGGTCACGCTCGATCTCGCGGCCGATGCACCCTCCTCGTTCACGCTCGAACCGCCCGCCTTCGCGCTGCACCGCTACGACGCCGCGCGCGGCATCGTCACGCATCACGCTTATGTGGAGCCCTCGGACGGCCCGTATCCGTTTCACGAACCGTCGGGCGAATTGATCGCCTGAGCGGTGTCTGACCATCGTCAGGCTCGCGCGCAACGGCATCCGCAGCGACGGAGCGGCGCCAGCAGAAACCCCCGCGCTCCGGTATGATCGGCACGCCCGGCCCCGCGCCGGGCTGCCCTTTACGTATCGGGCCGTTCCGCCGCGAACGGCCGACCCAGCGCCCATGCCCACATCCGAATCCGCTACCGCCGGCGACAGCCGGTCGTTGCGCGGCCTCCTGCTTTTGCTCGCGACCATCGCGGGCATTTCGGTCGCGAACATCTATTACAACCAGCCGCTGCTCGACGACTTCCGCCAGGCCTTCCCGGGCGGCGCGGCATGGATCGGCGCGGTGCCCGCCGCGACGCAGCTCGGCTACGCCGCCGGCATGCTGCTGCTCGCGCCGCTCGGCGACCGCTTCGACCGCCGCCGCATCATCCTGATGCAGACCGCGCTGCTCTGCTGCGCGCTGCTCGTCGCCACGACCGCGCCCACGCTGCCCGTGCTGATTGGCGCGAGCCTCGCCATGGGCGTGCTCTCGACCATCGCGCAGCAAGCCGTGCCGTTCGCCGCCGAACTCGCGCCGCCCGAAGGGCGTGGCCACGCCGTCGGCACCGTCATGAGCGGCTTGCTGATCGGCATTCTGCTTGCGCGGACCGCCGCCGGTTTCGTCGGCCAGTATTTCGGCTGGCGCTCGGTGTTCGGCGCGTCGATCGTGGTGCTGCTCTGTCTCGCCGTCGTCATCATCAAGAAATTGCCGAAGAGCCGGCCGACGTCGACGCTGAGCTACGGCAAGCTGCTCGGCTCGATGTGGCATCTGGCGGTGGAATTACGCGGACTGCGCGAGGCGTCGGCGACGGGCGCCTGCCTGTTCGCCGCGTTCAGCCTGTTCTGGCCCGTGCTCACGCTGCTGCTCGCGGGCGAGCCGTTCCATCTCGGGCCGCAGGTCGCGGGGCTGTTCGGCATCGTCGGCGCGGCGGGCGCGCTGGCCGCGCCGTGGGCCGGACGCTCGGCGGACAAACGCGGACCGCGTGCGGTCATCACGATGTCGATCGCGCTGATGGCGCTCGCGTTCGTGATCTTCGCGTTCTCGGGCAAAAGCCTGATCGGTCTGGTGATCGGCGTCGTGGTGCTCGACGTCGGCGTGCAGGCCGCGCAGATTTCGAATCAGTCGCGCATCTACGCACTGCGGCCCGAAGCGCGCAGCCGCGTGAACACCGTGTTCATGGTCTGCTATTTCATCGGCGGCGCGACCGGTTCGGCCGTGGGCGCCGCGACGTGGCATGCGTTCGGCTGGGTCGGCGTGTGCGTGGCGGGACTCGGCTTCACGGCGCTGGCCGCGTGGGTGCATTTCGCCACGCGCCCGCGCGTGAACGCGAGCGCGCAGACTTCCTGACCGTCACGGCAAATCCCGCCGCCGACACGCCTATTTGCCCGAATCGAGCAGATCGGTCATGTCGTCGGCATGCTCTTCCTCGACGGCGAGAATCTCCTCGAAAATGCGCCGCGTGGTGGTGTCGCTGTCGCCGAGGTAATGAATGATCGCGCGATAACTCTCGATCGCAATGCGCTCGGCGATCAGATTCTCGCGAATCATGTCGTGCAGGTCCTTGCCCTCCTTGTACTCGGAATGCGAATGCTCGACGAGGTGCGCGGGCGAAAAATCCGGCTCGCCGCCAAGCTGCACGATGCGCGCGGCGAGCATGTCCGCGTGCTGTTCTTCCTCGGTCGCGTGCTCGAGAAACTCGGCCGCCACCGATTCCGATTCGATCCCCTTCGCCATGAAGTAGTGCCGCTTGTAGCGCAGCACGCAAACAAGCTCGGTGGCGAGCGAATCGTTGAGCAGCTTGAGCACGGTTTCGCGGTCCGCGCCGTAGCCCGGCGTGACCGGGCCTTGCTCCAGATTGCGTCGCGCATCTTCGCGCACGCGTTTCAGATCGATCTCAAACGAAGCGTGTGACTTCGACATCTGACTCTCCTTCGAACGGTTGGCAGGCTGACTTGGGTTCGCGCGCGGTCGCGGACGGCGACTACCGGCCGCTAGCCGCGCAGCACGCCGAGCAGCAGCGTGACGACGAACACGACGAGGAAGACGTAAAACAGGATCTTGGCGATTTCCGCCGCGCCCGCCGCAATGCCGGTGAAGCCGAACACGGCGGCAATGAGCGCGATCACGAAAAAGACGATGGCGTAATGAAGCATGGCGTCGTTCTCCCGTTTTTCCCCTGGATGCGGCTGATGTGGCAATTCGCTATGCGCAAGCAGCGGTCCCGAGCACGCGGACAATCTGGCGGAAAAATCGCAAATAGCCCTTGAAACAAGGGCTCGAAGCAGAATCGGGAGGGAGAGAAACGGCGTCAGGCACGCCGCGTGCTGGAGGAGGATTCCCTTAATCGTGGAGGAATCCCTCATGAAACGCCTGATTGCCTTGCTTCTCGTTGCCGCGTCGGCTGCGGCACTGGCCGCCTGCAACACCGTGGCGGGCGCTGGCCAGGATATTTCTTCAGGTGGTCACGCCATTTCGAACACCGCCGAGCAGGCGAAGTAAGCGGCGGGCCTCGGTGAAAAACGGCTGCGCTGTGCGCGCCGTTTTTCATCGTTTTGCGGCGAATCAAGAAGAAAATCCAGTACCTGGCCATCACCTGGCAATCCGGACAATCTGCGTGAATCGCAGATCGAATCAGCTTGTCCGGCGCCTGTCGTCGAAGAAAAACGAGAGTCCGACGCTGCCGAGAATCAGCACCGTCGCGACGATCGTCCCCGTGGTGATCGGCTCGCCCAGCATCACCGCGCCCAGCGCCACCGCCACCACCGGATTCACGTACATGCAGCTGCTCGCCACGAGCGGACTTGTCTGGCGAATCAGATAGCCATACGCGACATACGCGGCCATCGTGCCGATCAGCATCAGATAAACGAAGGCGACGAACGGCAGGAAGTGCAGCGTGCCCATGCGCTCGCCGGTGATCCACGCGACCAGCGTCGAGATCGCACCGCCGAGGCCGATCTGCAAGGCCGTGGCGATGAAGAGATCGGACGGCAATTCGAGCCGTCCCGCCAGATGCGCGCCCACTGCCCAGAACAGCGCGCCGCCGAGAATCGCGAGCGACCCGCCTGCCGTGCCGCTCGCGCCGCCGCCGTGACTCAGAATGGCGATGCCGACGAGACCGAGCGCGACCGCCGCCCATTCGCCTTTCGCGACACGCCGGCCCGCAGCCGCTGCGATCAGCGTGGCGAACAAGGGAACGGTCGCGACCATCACGGCCGCCGTGCCGGTGCCGACCGTGCGCATGCCGTACGCGAGCATGCCGCTCGACAGCCCGACCAGCAGCGTGCCGACGACACCCGCGTTACGCACCTGCGCGAGCGTGGGCATGACGGGGCGTCGCCGCATCGCGAATACGAACAGACCGATGCCCGCCAGCAGGTTGCGCAGGCCCGAGAGCAAGAGCGGCGGAAACGAGCCGAGCGCGACGTGCACGCCGAGATAGGTCGAGCCCCAGACGAAGTAGACGACCGCGAGCGACAGCGCGACGCGACCGCTGCGCGTCTGCGGCAGGCGCAGGGCGCGCGCACTGCGCCAGCACCAGGCGCCCGCCCGTATCAACGCTTGAAGGAGACCGAGAAGGAGCCCTTGTGCGAGCGACAAAGCAGTCTGGCCGGAAGGCAAACGGGGCAGCATCGTCAATGCTCCGTGGCGGCGCTGAAAGGGGAACGGACGAAGCACGGGCATCCCGCCGGACGTGGGACGGGACGAGCAAAGCGCGACGGCATGATGGAGGCGGAGAGCGGAGCGAAAGTGCGAGAGAGCGTGCCGATGAGGGCGAAGCTGAACGCGCCCGAAACACGATTGAAAGCTCGGACGGGCGCCACGCATTATGCAACAACGTGCTTCATTGCGGACGCCGCGCAGCGCCTTTATGCGTGGGGGCGCTGCGTGCGCGCAACGGTGTCCCGATCCGGGCGAAACGCAGCGTCGATCCGGCCGCCCTCGCCCCCGATTTTCGAGACCGTGCTAGGATGACACATCCTTTCGATTTACTTTCAGACGATTTTTCGTCCACTTTTTTGCTTCGTCGATACTGATGCGCCAATCGCCCCCGATCCTCGCCGTTTGCCCGCCGCCGCGCCCGTTGCGCGGCGCGGTCGTGCGCGCACGGGCGGCGCATTCGGCAGAGCGCCCCTCGGCCCGCTCACTGGCTCGACGACGCCCACGCCAACCCGGCCAGTCCACCGGCTACCACGCCCCGCAAGCCGCCGCCCGGCGCCCGCGCTGAACCACCCTCCGCTTCCGGAGCCGTTCGGCCAGGCTCCGGGCCGACGATCCCTCACCTCATCCCTTTCACTTTTCCGGATTGCCGGGAGAACCGCCATGTCCAAGAAAATCCGTTATCTGACCGAACTCGATCTCGCCCGCCTCGAAAAATGCGCCGCCGAACCTGGCGCCGCCCCGGCGCGCCAGGCCATGCTCGACGAACTGCTCGAGCGCGCCGAGATCGTCGATGCGCACAAGGTCGCCTCGAACGTCGTCACCATGAATTCGCAGGTCACGCTCGTGAGCGAGCGCTCGGGCGAGCCGGTGACTTTCACGGTCGTTTATCCGGCGGGCGCGAATGTCGAAGCCGGACGCCTGAACGTGTTCTCGCCGGCGGGCCTTGCGCTGCTCGGCGCGAAGCGCGGCGACACCGTGCGCTTCACGCCGCCGAGCGGCGCCGTCGAAACGCTCAAGATCGATCGCATCCTGTTTCAGCCCGAAGCCGCCGACGATTTTTCGCTCTAATCGCTCTAATCGCTCTAGTAACGCGCAGCTTTCACCCGAAGCACGCGCCGCTTTGCGCCGTGGCTTCGCGGTTCTTCCACCACTTTTCCTCCCTCCCCAACAAAGCGAAATCCGCGCGCATCGCTATATGAGCGCGCGCGCGAAACGCGCCGCGCCTGCCACATCGCGCGCGAATTCGCGCTTGCCAGATCGTCGCAGCGCGGTGTATCGTTTGGCCTGCTTACGCGGGGGTCCTGCGTCATGCGCCGCTTCGAACCATTCATACGAATGCTCAAGCTGCGTATTTCGCGGGTGAGAAATACCCTTTGAACCTGATCTGGATAATGCCAGCGCAGGGAAGCGTCCGGACTTCGCAGCACCATCGCCTTGCTTCATCCATCAAAGCGAAGTCCGTCCACGTTCCGTTTCGTCTCCTGCTAAGCCGTTGTTCCCCCACTGCTTCATGGAGAGAGAGACGCATGAACGCGAATCCCAAATTCATTTCCGCCAACGCGCACGTCGACGAAGCCGCGATCGCGCCGCTGCCCAATTCCCGCAAGATCTACGTCACCGGCTCGCAGCCCGACATCCGCGTGCCGATGCGCGAGATCACGCAAGCCGACACGCCCACGGGCTTCGGCGGCGAGAAGAATCCGCCGGTCTACGTCTACGACACCTCGGGTCCGTACACCGATCCCGAAGCGAAGATCGACATTCGCGCGGGTCTGCCTGCGCTGCGCCAGTCGTGGATCGAAAAGCGCGGCGACACTGAAGCGCTGCCGGGCCTCTCCTCCGACTACGGCCGCGAGCGCGCCGCCGATCCGGCCACGGCCGAACTGCGTTTCCCGGGCCTGCACCGCACGCCGCGCCGCGCCCAGGCCGGCAAGAACGTCACGCAGATGCACTACGCGCGTCAGGGCATCATCACGCCCGAAATGGAGTACATCGCGATCCGCGAAAACCAGCGTCGCGCCGAGTACCTCGAAAGCCTCAAGTCGAGCGGCCCGAACGGCGCAAAGCTCGCGGCGATGATGGGCCGCCAGCATCCGGGCCAGGCGTTCGGCGCAGCGGCGTTCGGCGCCGACGCGCTCAAGGAAATCACGCCTGAATTCGTGCGCGACGAGATCGCACGCGGCCGCGCGATCATCCCCGCGAACATCAACCACCCGGAAAGCGAACCGATGATCATCGGCCGCAACTTCCTCGTGAAGATCAACGCGAACATCGGCAACTCGGCGGTCACGTCGTCGATCGGCGAGGAAGTCGACAAGATGACGTGGGCGATCCGCTGGGGCGGCGACACGGTCATGGATCTGTCGACCGGCAAGCACATTCATGAAACGCGCGAGTGGATCATCCGCAATTCGCCGGTGCCGATCGGCACGGTGCCGATCTATCAGGCGCTCGAAAAGGTCAACGGCAAGGCTGAAGACCTCACGTGGGAAATGTTCCGCGACACGCTGATCGAGCAGGCCGAGCAAGGCGTCGACTACTTCACGATTCACGCGGGCGTGCGTCTGCAATACGTGCCGCTCACGGCCAACCGCATGACGGGCATCGTCTCGCGCGGCGGTTCGATCATGGCCAAGTGGTGCCTCGCGCACCATAAGGAATCCTTCATTTACGAGCATTTCGAAGAGATCTGCGAAATCATGAAGGCCTACGACGTGAGCTTCTCGCTCGGCGACGGCCTGCGTCCCGGCTCGATCTACGACGCCAACGACGAAGCGCAGCTCGGCGAACTGAAGACGCTCGGCGAACTCACGCAGATCGCGTGGAAGCACGACGTGCAGGTGATGATCGAAGGCCCCGGCCACGTGCCGATGCAGCTCATCAAGGAGAACATGGATCTCCAGCTCGACTGGTGCAAGGAAGCGCCGTTCTACACGCTCGGGCCGCTGACCACCGACATCGCGCCGGGCTACGATCACATCACTTCGGGCATCGGCGCGGCGATGATCGGCTGGTTCGGCACGGCGATGCTCTGCTACGTCACGCCGAAGGAACACCTCGGCCTGCCGAACAAGGACGACGTGAAGGAAGGCATCATCACGTACAAGCTCGCGGCGCACGCGGCCGATCTCGCGAAGGGTCATCCGGGCGCGCAGGTGCGCGACAACGCGCTCTCGAAGGCGCGTTTCGAGTTCCGCTGGGAAGACCAGTTCAACCTCGGCCTCGATCCGGACAAGGCGCGTGAATTCCACGACGAAACGCTGCCGAAGGACTCGGCCAAGGTCGCGCACTTCTGCTCGATGTGCGGCCCGCACTTCTGCTCGATGAAGATCACGCAGGACGTGCGCGACTTCGCGGCGAAGCAAGGCATGAGCGACGACGAAGCCCTGAAAAAAGGCATGGAAGTGAAGGCCGTCGAGTTCGTCAAGCAAGGCGCGGAGATTTATCAGCGCCAGTAAGCGAAGCGGTTTTTCGCTGCGCCGCACGATGAAAATCGTCACGACGATCGTCGTGCGGCGCGCCGATACATTTTTTAACGACTCCGACAACTCGCTGACAAGCGCACACACCCTGATACGCGGCGTGTGGCTAGGATGGGTGTACTGGAGGTGCGAATCGGGCCTGCGATAGGCGGCGAGATCCGCATCGCGTATCCGATTTCAAGGAGTCGACAATGAACGCGCTCGTCCGTCCCCGCATCCTACTCACGGCCGCCACGCTGGTCGCCGTGCTCGGCAGTCTGACTGCTTGTGACAACATGTCCCGACGCGATCGCGACACCGCCATCGGCGCGGGTGTCGGCGGCGCCGCGGGCGCCGTGATCGGCGGCAGCGCGCTGTCGACGGTGGGCGGCGCGGCGGTGGGCGGCATCATCGGCAATCAGGTCGGCAAGTAACCCGCGGTCTGCGCGAAGCATAACGACAACGTCGACAACCCCGACAGGCAGATCGCCGGCCAGCCCGGTTTCAGAGAGGATGCGCGGCGCATGGTTCCTTGGGACATGCGCCGCGCCTGTTTTTGAGCCGCGCCATTGCGTCGGTGCCCTTGCCCGCAATATGCCGTTACGCGTGGGCAATACGCCGCGACGGCAACGCGAGTAAGCTCGATCGACTACGCCGCGATCCGCGCCGCGCCTCGGAGCCCGTCATGCAATACCCGTTTGCGTTTGTATCGATGCTGTCTTCGTCTGTGTCGGCTTGCCGCGCATCCACGTCTGCGCGATATGCGAAGCGCGCCGCTTCGGCAGGCGCGGCCGTCGCGCTGCTCGCGCTCTCGGGCTGCTACTACTACGCGCCATACGGCTACGCGCCCTACTCGTCCTACTCGCCGTACTACGCCGGCGCGGTGCCCGCCGCCGGCACGCAGCAGGAAACGTCGGCTTATCCAACGCAGCAATCGGCACAATCGACCTGGACCGCGGCGCCCAACCCCGCGCCCGCCGCGATTCCCGACGCGCAGTATCCCGGTTCGCTCACGGCCACGCCGCCGGTCGTCGTCGCCGCGCCCGTGTGGCCGGTCTGGCCTGCGTACTATCCGGCTTATCCGGCCTGGCCCGCCTACTATTCGTATCCCGCATGGGGCTGGGGCGCGCCGTCGATCTCGTTCGGCTTCGGCTACTGGGGCGGCGGCGGACACTGGCATCGCTGATCGCGCGGCATCGCATCCGCACTCGAACCGCTGCCCCTCCCGCGCGCCCGGCCCGCGCACGACCGTACTTTCCCTCCTTGACGCTCCGCGCCCATTTTCTATCCTGCTTAGGGGCACCGGGGATTGAAGCACTGCCTTAACTACATCGCCCTCCTTCTCGACGACGCAAGCCGCCGCGCGCCGTCCGCCCCGCCGACGCCACGCCCGGCACGCCGTGCGCCCACGCATCGATGCGCCGATACGAACCAGCACAAAGGAGACGTCATGTTTCATCAGCTGTTGACACCCATCGGCAACTCGCTGCTCTTGTCGTTCATCGTGGCGGTGTTGCCGATCGCCGTGGTGCTCGTCCTGCTCGGCTGGGCGCGCCGCCCCGCGTGGCAGGCTTCGCTCGCGGGCCTCGTCGTCGGGCTGATCGTGGCCATCGCGGGCTGGCAGTTCCCGGTCAATCTGGCGGTGAGCGCGGTGCTCAACGGCGTGGTGTTCGCGCTGTGGCCGGTCATGTGGATCGTGGTCACGGCCATCCTGCTCTACAACATCGCGCTGCGCTCGGGCCGCTTCGCGGCATTCCGCATGTGGCTGCTCGACAATCTGCCGAACGACCGGCGCATCGTGCTCGTCGTGGTGGGATTCTCGTTCGGCGCGCTGTTCGAAGGCATTTCGGGCTTCGGCACGCCGATCGCGATCACGAGTTCGCTGCTCATCATGCTCGGCTTCCCGACGCTCGAAGCGCTCACTTTCACGCTGATCTTCAACACCGCGCCGGTGGCGTTCGGCGCGCTCGGCGTGCCGATCACCGTGCTCGGCGCGGTCACGCATCTGCCCGCCGACGTGCTCGGCCAGATGGTCGGCCGCCAGTTGCCGTTCTTCGCCCTGCTGCTGCCGTTCTACGTGATCGCGATCTACGCGGGCGTGGGCGGCATGCTGCGCATCTGGCCGGTGCTGCTGGTCTCGGGCGGCAGTTTCGCGATCACGCAGTTCGTCACCGCGAACTTCATCAACTACAGCCTGACCGACGTGCTGTCGTCGCTCGTTTCGCTGATCCTGACCATCGTGTTTCTGCGCGTCTGGAAACCCGCGCCCGATCCCGCCTTCGAGATCAAGGTCGACCGCGCGAAGGAAGTGCGCGGCGCCGTCTCGGGCGCGCAAGGCTGGTATCCGTGGATCATCGTGGCCGTCGTGGTGATTCTCTGGACCGTGGCGAAGGTGTTCGCGATCGGCGACGTGAAAGTGCCGTGGCCGGGTCTCGACAAGGCCGTCTTCATCACGCTCTACAAGACGCCGTACGGCGCGATCTGGGACTTCCAGCCGCTCGCCACGGGCACCGCGATCCTCGTGGCGGCGATCATCACGGCCTTCGTCGTGCGGCTTAAACCCGCCGACTTCGGCGGCGCGATCGTCGACACGTGGGTGCAGACGCGCATCGCCATTCTCACGGTGGCGACCATCGTCGGGCTCGCGTTTCTGATGAACTACTCGGGCCTCACCTACACGCTCGGGCTCGGCGTGGCGTCGGTGGGCGCGTTCTTCCCGCTGGTGTCCGCGTTCCTCGGCTGGGTCGCCGTGTTCCTCTCGGGCAGCGACACCTCGGGCAACGCGCTGTTCGGCAACCTGCAGGTGGTGGCCGCGCAGCAGCTCAACCTCAATCCCGTGCTGATGGCGGCGACCAACTCGTCGGGCGGCGTGATGGGCAAGATGATCTCGCCGCAGAACATCGCGACGGGCGTCGCAACCACCGAGCTCAAGGGCAAGGAAGGCCACGTCTTCGCACGCACCTTCAAGCATTCGATCCTGATGACGGTGCTGCTCGGCCTGCTCGTCTGGCTCCAGCAGAACGTCTTCACGTGGATGATTCCGCCGCACTGAGCGCGCGATACTCCGCAGCAAAATAAAAAGCCCGCCTGCTTGACGCAGGCGGGCTTTTTAACGATCGCGGACCGGACGAAGGCGACGGACAGCGCGCCTTCGTCCGGTTGCAAATCGCTTAGTGCAGCTCTTCGACCATCAGGCCCATGATCTCGCGCGCCGGGCGCGACGAGT
The DNA here is from genome assembly GCF_900109265.1 of Paraburkholderia tropica. Classification (GTDB taxonomy): domain Bacteria; phylum Pseudomonadota; class Gammaproteobacteria; order Burkholderiales; family Burkholderiaceae; genus Paraburkholderia; species Paraburkholderia tropica. Next base: position 32,494 of record NZ_FNZM01000010.1, on the reverse strand, counting down.
CGATCTGGCCTTTGTCGTCGACCACGGCGATGCGGGTCTGGTTCTCGGTCACAGCGCGCACGTTCACCTTGTACTGCTTGGCGATCTTTTCCTTGCGGCCATGGAAGATCTGGTTCCAGAAGCCCTGTTCCGCCGACGTCATATCCTGCGGATCGACGTAGCGCACGTAGTAGATGCCCTTCGAGCGGTCGCGGTCGTCCACGGTGAAGTTGGCGCGATCGAGCGCGACGCCCACACGCAGCCACGCGCGGTCATACGGCTCGCCGAGCGTGAGTTCGCTCGACGTGTACTGACCCGACGTGTTGCCCGTCGGCGTGGACGGCTGGCTCTGACCCACGGCTGCGGCGTTCTGCGCGGCGATGGCGGCGGCCGCCGCATCCGGTGCCTTCGACTTCGCGTCCTTGGCGTTGGCCTTGGCATCGACGTCCTTCGCGACCTGCGCGTCGGGCACGCCCGGCTTGGCGTTCGCGAGCGTCATCATCAGGCGCTTCAGGTATTCCTGCTCGAGCGCGGGATCGTTGGGCTTCGGCACCCACTTGCTGGTCTCGTTGTTGGTGCCCGACAGCTGCTCGCTCAGCCCCTTCTGGCTGATGAACACATACGTGCCGCCCGTGGGCGACGTTTCGAGGCGCGTGCGGTACTTGTTGCGCTCGGCCGTGACGTACGAGTTGCCCGTGGCCCACGACAGCGTGTTGCGGATCAGACCGTCGTTGATCTTCGGATGGGTTTCGTTCCAGTCCGTTTCCATCACGCCCTTGTCGCGCTGGTCGACGACCAGCAGGAAGCCTTGTTCCTGCCAGAAGCGGCGGACCTGGGCCCAGACGTCGGCGGGCGTGCGGCTGTCGATGACGAGCCAGCTTTCCGTGCCGTCACGCTGGATGTGCATGCCCGGAACCTGCGGCAGCACCTGGGTCTGCTGGTCGGACGACGGCGCGTCGCTCTGGACCTGCTTGAGCGTGGACAGCGAGGCCTCGCCGCCCTGCGGCGCCACCGAACGCTGGTCGGACGTTTCGTCCAGCAAGTTCGGCGGTACAGCCAGCGACGCCTGCTTCGCCTTGGCGTCGCTGCGGTAATCGATCTTGTTCGGCGACGGCGAACTGCAGCCGGCGACCAACCCGCCCGCCATCAGGAGCGCAAAGGCGCGTGCGGCAAGACGTTGATGAAAATCACTCATGTTCGGGTAATCCCTTCGGCTTAGGCCACGTCCGGTTTCGTGGATCAACCAAACATTTTACCGGCGACTCGGCGTGATGTGCAAAAAGCCGGGGGCGACAACGCCGCTTGAAACGCTTTCCTCGCGCGCAACGCCCTGTCCGCGCGGCCTTTACCGGCATTTCCCGTAATCAAATTAACGTTTATCAACATTCGGTAAGCCTTGCCGATTGTGCCCTTTTGCTCAGCTTTTCCTTACAAATCAAGCGACTGCGGGTTCTATCGAGATTCGATCGAGTTTGCGCAGTGCGGTGTCGCGCGTTCGGTGGGCTTGCCTGAAAGGGCCCGGTGCTACTTTTCTCAAAAAGAAAAGAAACATCTCGAAAAAAGAATCTAACGGAGAGAAATATGACAACTTGCAGCCTCACCGAGGCGGGCCGCGTCACGTCTGTCGCCCGCGCAGTTACCTGCGCACTCGTGTGCCTGGCCGGTCTGCCCGCCGTCGCGCACGCCGCGCTCGGCGACATCGCCCCCGCCGCCGAAGCCGCCTCGCCGCCCGCGCACAGCGTCGCGGGCGGCGAGGCGCGGATGGCGAGCTACACCGATGCCGCGGGCACGACCGTCAACGTCTACATCGACGCCCGCAGCCGGCGGATCTTCGCCTACACCTGGCAAGGTCCGGCGACGCCCAATCTCGACACACTCCTCGGCCCGTACGCCGCCACCTGGCACAGCGGCGCGGCAGCGCTGCACGCCGCCGGCGGCGACGAACTGCACGCCGCGCGCGTGGAAACGCCATCGGTCATCGTCGAAACCGGCGGTCACATGCGCGGTTACATCGGGCGCGCGTGGCTGCCCGGCGCGCTGCCCGTCGGCATCACTGAGAGGGCACTGCAATGAACGCACATGAACTTCCAGCGCGGGCACAAGAGTCTGCGCCATCCGGCCGCCGCATGCGCCTGCTCGCTTGCGCGAGCGTCCTTGGGCTCGCGCTGAGCGTCACGCTCGTCGCCTGCGGCGGCGGCGGGGGCGATGGCGGCGGCAACGGCGCGGGCAGCCCGCCCGCCCCCAGCGCGACCGCCGCGCCTACCGCCGTCAACCCTGCGGCCACGCCCGCGCCGAACACCAGCAATACGAGCGTGCCGCCGTCGAGCACGCCCAACGTGCATCCCGTGAGCGTCGCGGCCACGCCCAGCTCGACGCGCAACATGCTCACCACGACCGTGACCGTCTGCGTGCCGGGCACGAACACCTGCGCGACCATCGGCAACGTGCAGGTGGACACCGGTTCGCAGGGCCTGCGGCTGCTCGCTTCCGCGCTGCCCGCCGGACTGAATCTGCCCGCGGTGTCGGCGGGGGGCGGCCAGGCCATCGCGGGCGAATGCGCGGGCTTCGGCAGCGGCTACACCTGGGGCGCCGTGCGCAGCGCCGACGTGCGGCTCGCGGGCGAAGTGGCGTCCGCGCTGCCGATCCAGGTGATCGCCGACCCGGCCGTGCCCGCCACGCCGAACGCCTGCCAGGGCCGCGGCCTCGCGATGCTGACGCCCGGGACGCTGCGCGCGAACGGCATCCTCGGCGTCGGTCCGTTCGATGCCGACTGCGGCGCGTCGTGCGTCAATCAGGCGTCGGGATCGTGGTACTACGCGTGCGCGTCGGGCACTTGCGCGGCCAGCGCGCAGCCGCTCGCGCAGCAGGTGCGCAACCCCGTCGCCGCCTTCGCCACCGACAACAACGGCGTCGTGCTCGACCTGCCCGCGGTGGCCGCGACCGGCGCATCGAGCGTGTCCGGATCGCTGATCTTCGGCATCGGCTCGCAGTCGAACAACGCGCTCGGCGGCGCGACGGTGCTGCGCGCGAACACGGTGACGGGCTTCGTCTCGACCACCACCTCGGACGGCAGCGTCTACGCGCAAAGCTATCTGGACAGCGGCTCGAACGGCTTCTTCTTCGCCAACGCGACGCTTACGCGCTGCGGCGTCTGGTACTGCCCGTCATCGCCGCAAAGCCTCAGCGCGACGATCAAGGGCATCGACGGCACCGGCGCGCCCGCCGCGCTTTCGATCGACAGCGCGCAGACGCTCTTCGCGAGCGGCAACTGGGCGTTCGCGAATCTGGCGGGCTACAACGGCCATGCGTTCGGATGGGGCCTGCCGTTTTTCTTCGGCAAGCGCGTCTATACGGCGATCGAGGCCCAGGCAACGCCGGTGGGCGCGGGACCGTACTTCGCGTTCTGATGACGAGGGGGAAAACGGAGCGAGGCGCGCGCGGCGCGCCTCGTCATGATGGACGGAACGTGCTTAGTCTTGCGCGCTGGCGTCGGAAGCCGGCGTGGTCTTCACAAGCGCGGCCGGCGCGAGCCAGTGGAACGACGTGAGGCTGCCGGTGTGATCGTAAGTGCACTCGGCGGCGGTGGCCGTGGGCGGCGTCTTGTGCAGGCCGAGTTTCCGCGCGATCAGCTCGACGGGCGTGGAGGGCTTGGCTTCCGCTGCATGCGTCGACGAAGCGCCCGACGCAGCCGAAGCCGCCGACGCCACCGCAGCACTCGAAGCACCCGTAGCCGCATGTGCCCCGCTCGCAGCCACAGCCGCCGATGCGGCGACCGCCTCCGAAGCCGGCAACACGCCGCGTTCGAGATGCCCTTCGATCACCACGCGTTCGCCGCGATAGGCCACGGCGGTATGCGTGACGGAGAGTTCGCCCAGCGACGCCTGGTTCAGCCGCGTGCGCATCTCCTGCTCGCAGGCGCCCGGATTCTGATACTGCGCGACGCATCCCGCGAGCAGGGTAACGCCGGCCGCAAGGCCGACGAGGCTGACATTCCGTTTATTCATCGCTCTTTCATGCGCTCGAAGCGCGGTTCGGTTTTCAGGCTGCGGCAATTGTAGCCTACGGTAGGCCACGCCCTCCGTCGAAGCGATGCGCGGCGGCGCGGGCCTGCTATCATCGCTGCTGTATATCCGTACAGTGCCGCGCGTGCTTCCCGACTCCCCCGATCCGTTCTATTACCTCGCGAACTTCGAGCGTGCGCTCGGCTGGCTCGACGCGCGCTGCGCCGACCTGTTCGACGACGGGGAACGCCGCTTCCTGCGCGAATTCGTCGCCCTGCCGCGCGCCTCGCGTGCATTGTTCGTGCGCATGCTGATGCGCAAAGGGCCGGATTTTCGCGCCAGCAAGCTCGATTACGCCGAAATCGGCTGCCCGCGCGAAGCCGCTGCGCCGCTGGTGGCGGGCGGCTGGCTCGACGGCGCGCCCGTGCTCGCTTTCGATGCGCTCGCGGCAATCGTCACGAAGGCGGAATTGCTCGCGCTCGCTGCGCACCTCGCGCAAGTCACCCATGAGCCCGACCTGGCCGACCTGGCCGACTTAGCCGACACCGCCAACGCGCCATCGCACGCAGCCGCCGTGCAAGCGCTCAACGCGCTCGACAAACGCAGCGCCACGCGCGCCGCCACGCTTGCCGCGCTCGACGCTCTCGCACCCAGCGCACGCGAATGGGCCGCATGGTTCCCCGCTTCCGCCGACACCGTGTTCCGCTTCAACGCCGCGCCGCTGTGCGAGCGTCTGCGCCTGATGTTCTTCGGCAATCTGCGCCAGGACTGGACCGAGTTCGTGCTCGCCGATCTGGGCGTCTATCGCTACGAGCAGGTGCCGCTCGATGCGGCGTCGCGCGTGTTCCAGCAGCGCGCCGACATCGACGCCTATCTCGCCCTGCGCGACTGCCGCGAAGCGCTCGATCTCGCCGACGATCCGGTCGCGGGCCTCGCCTGCGCGCTCGATACGCTCGACGCCCTCGCGCCGCGCACACACGGCAATGCGTGGCTGCGCGCGCGTCACGACCGCCTGCGCCACGCCGTGGGGCTCGCCGCCGAGCGCGCCAGCGAAGCCGACCTCGCGTGGCGCGCCTACGTGGACAGCGCGCATCCGGAGTCGCGCTACCGGCGCGTACGCGTGCTCGAACAACTCGCGCGCCGCGACGAAGCCGTGGCCCTCGCGCAGGCGATTGCCGCCGCGCCGGCGAACGAGGAAGAGGCGCAACGCGCGGCGCGCACGCTCGGCCGCCTGCTGCGCACACGCGCGAAAAAACACGCAAGCCAAGCGGACGACACCGCCGCGTCCACCCACGCGACGCTCTCGCTGACCTTGCCCGCCGCGTGGGCGGCTCTGCGCGTGGAAGAAGCATCGCGCCGCGCGCTCAGCACCGACGACGCGCCCGTGTTCTACGTCGAGAACACGCTAATCACCAGTCTGTTCGGCCTGCTCTGCTGGCCCGCGCTGTTCGCGCCGCTGCCGGGCGCGTTCTTCCATCCTTTCCAGCGCGGCCCTGCCGACCTCCACGCCGCCGATTTCGTCAGTCGGCGCGCCGAGCGCTTCGCGGCCTGTCTCGCCGAACTCGACGACGGCCGCTATCGCGAGACCATCTTCGCCCGCTTCGGCGAGAAATACGGCATCCAGTCGCCTTACGTCGCGTGGCCCGCGCTCGACGACACGCTGCTCACGCTCGCGCTCGACTGCTTTCCGGCCGCGCATCTGCGTCTGTGGTTCGAGCGTCTGTTGCGCGAGCCCGCCGCCAACCGCTCGGGCCTGCCCGACCTCGTGCGCTTCTGGCCGCGCGAACGCCGCTACGAGCTGATCGAGGTGAAAGGCCCCGGCGACCGCCTGCAGGACAACCAGCGCCGCTGGCTCGCCTATTGCGCGTCGCACGGCATGCCCGTCACGGTGCTGCAGGCGCGCTGGGCCCGCGAAGATAGCGACGAGCGCGAAGAAAGCGATAGCGGCACGCTCGCGTCCCACCCGGAAACAGCGCGATGAGCTACACGGTCGCCGTGCGCACGCTCTGCGAGTTCACCGCGAAGCGCGGCGACCTCGACCTGCGCTTCACGCCATCGCCCGACGCGAGCGAAGGCCGCGCCGGGCATGCCGCCATCGCCGCGCGCCGCCCATCGGGCTACGAAACCGAAATCGCGCTGACCGGCACCGTCGGCACGCTGACCGTGCGCGGCCGCGCCGATGGCTACGATCCCGCGCAACGCCGGCTCGAAGAGTTCAAGACCTATCGCGGCGATGTTGACGCCATGCGCGAAAACCACCGCGCGCTGCACTGGGCGCAACTGCGCGTCTATGGCGCGCTGATGTGCGAGAAGCGGGCGCTCGACACGATCGAACTCGCGCTCGTGTACTACGACATCGCCTCGGGCCGCGAAACCGCACTCACCGAACAGGCCAGCGCCACCGATTTGCGCGCCACGTTCGAGTCGCAGTGCGCGCGATTTTCCGCATGGGCCGAACAGGAAAGCGCGCATCGCAGCGCGCGCGACGCGGCGCTCGCCGCGCTGCAACTGCCGCACGCGGACTTCCGTCACGGCCAGCGCGATCTCGCCGAAGCGGTCTGGCGCGCGGCCACACAAGCACGCTGCCTGCTGGCGCAAGCGCCCACCGGCATCGGCAAGACGATCGGCACGCTGTTTCCGCAATTGAAGGCGTGTCCGCGCGCGGGCATCGACAAGGTGCTGTTTCTGAGCGCGAAAAGCTCGGGGCGCCAGCTCGCGCTCGATGCACTCGCGACGCTGACGCGCACGCAAGAAGACACAGCGCTGCCGCTGCGCGTGCTCGAACTCGTCGCGCGCGACAAGGCCTGCGAGCATCCCGAACTGGCGTGTCATGGCGAATCGTGTCCGCTTGCGCGCGGCTTCTACGACCGCCTGCCTGCCGCCCGCTCGGCGGCGCTCGCGCGCGTGCGGCTCGATCGCGCCACGCTGCGCGACGTCGCGCGCGATCACGCGGTCTGTCCGTATTACCTCGGCCAGGAACTCGCGCGCTGGAGCGACGTGATCGTCGGCGACTACAACTACTACTTCGACGTGAGCGCCATGCTGTTCATGCTCGCCGCGCACAATCAATGGCGCGCGAGCCTGCTCGTCGACGAAGCGCACAACCTGCCCGAACGCGCCCGCGCGATGTACTCGGCGGAACTCGTGCAGACGCGGCTCGACGCCGTGAAGCGCGGCGCGAGCACGCCGGTCAAGCGCGCGCTCACCCGCCTAACGCGCCACTGGAACACCGAAAACGCCGTGCAGCCGCACGCGTGGCGCGCGAGCGACGCGTTGCCCGACGCCCTGATCGCCGCGCTCGGCGACGTGATCGGCGCGATCGGCGATCAACTCGCGGAACCCGCGCTCGTGCGCGATCCCGAACTCGAACGTTTTTACTTTGACGCGCTGCATTTCGTGCGCATCGCCGAGCGCTTCGATCAGCATTCGATCTTCGACGTCACGCCGCTGCCCGCCGCGAGCAACGCGAAGCGCACGCGCTCCGCGCTCTGCATCCGCAACATCGTGCCCGCGGGCGCGTTACGTCCACGTGTGGCGGCCGCGCACAGCGTCACGCTGTTTTCCGCCACGCTCGCGCCGACGCACTATTACGCCGACATGCTCGGTCTGCCCGCGAATACGGTGAACGTCGAGATCGGCACGCCGTTTCGCGCCGAGCAACTCGACGTGCAGATCGCGCGCGACATTTCCACGCGCTACAAGGACCGCGAGCGCTCGCTCGACGCGCTGGTCACGCGCGTCGCCGCGCAATATGCGCAGCGCCCGGGCAACTATCTGTGTTTCTTCAGCAGCTACGCGTATCTGCAAAGCGCCGCCGATGCCTTCGTCGCGCGTCATCCTCATGTACCGGTGTGGATGCAGTCGCGCACGATGGACGAAGCGCAGCAGCAGGACTTCGTCGCACGCTTCGTCGAAGGCGGCAGCGGCGTGGGCTTCGCGGTGCTCGGCGGCGCGTTCGGCGAAGGCATCGACCTGCCGGGCACGCGGCTGATCGGCACCTTCATCGCCACGCTCGGCATGCCGCAGGTGAACCCCGTGAACGAAGCGATCCGCGCGCGCATGGACGCGCTCTATGGCGCGGGCTTCGACTACACCTATCTGATTCCCGGTCTGCGCAAGGTCGTGCAGGCGGCCGGCCGCGTGATCCGCACCGAGCGCGACAGCGGCGTGGTGCATCTGCTCGACGACCGCTTTGCGCGGCCCGACGTGCGCGCGCTGCTGCCTGCCTGGTGGGAAGTCGGCTAACCGCCATTCATCAGTATGCCGAACTATCTTGCGACCATGAAAAACCGGCGCCGCACGCGACGCCGGTTTCCACGCGAGCGCTTCTAGCGCATATCGATCACACCGATCACGCCGATTTCGACTTGCCCGCGCCCTTGCCGTTCTTCTTCGGAGGCGGCGGCGGATCGCCCTCGGCGTCGTCGGCGGCAATCTCGGGCGCGACTTCATTGACGTCGGGTTTCGCCGCTTTGCCGTCACCCTTCGCCTTCTTCGCGGCCTTGCCTTCCTTCACATCGGGCGGCACCGCGATCTTGTTGATGGTGACTTCTTCTGCGCTCGCGTCGTAGCCCAGTTCGACCGTATCGCCCGATTGCAGCGCGTCGCCGAGTATCTCCTTCGCGAGCCGCGTTTCCACTTCCTGGCGAATCTGCCGCTTGAGTTCGCGCGCGCCGAATTCCGGTTGATACCCCACCTCCACCAGATGATCGACAAGCGCCTCGCTCATCTTCAGCGTGATGCCCTGCGCCGCCGCCGTGCGCGTCACGCGGTCGAGCTGGATCTGCACGATATTGCGGATGTTGTCTTTCGAGAGCGCATGGAAAACGATGATCTCGTCGATGCGATTGAGGAACTCCGGACGGAAGTGGCCCTTGAGCACTTTCATCAACTCGCCGCGCACATCCTTGTCGCTCTTGCGCTTCGCCTCGGGCTGCTCCAGATTCTCCATGATGATCTGCGCACCCAGATTGCTCGTGGCGATGATGATCGTATTGCTGAAGTCCACGACGCGACCTTTGCCGTCGGTGAGGCGGCCGTCGTCGAACACCTGTAGCAGCACGTTATAGACGTCGGGGTGCGCCTTCTCGATCTCGTCGAGCAGAATCACGCAGTACGGACGCCGACGCACGCGCTCGGTCAGTTGGCCGCCTTCGTCGTAGCCCACGTAGCCCGGCGGCGCACCAATCAGCCGCGCGACCGCGTGACGCTCCATGTACTCGCTCATGTCGATGCGAACAATCGCCTGCTCGTCGCCGAACACGGTTTCGGCCAGTGCCTTCGCGAGTTCGGTCTTGCCGACGCCTGTCGGCCCGAGAAACAGGAACGTGGCAATCGGCCGATGCTCCTGACCGAGCCCCGCGCGCGACAGACGCACCGCATCGCTCACGGCCACCACCGCATCGCTCTGCCCGACCACGCGCTCGCGCAGCGTCTCTTCCATCTTGAGCAGCTTCTGGCGCTCTTCCTGCGTGAGATCGGCGACCGGAATGCCGGTCAGGCGCGACACGACTTCCGCGATCGACGCCACCGTCACTTCGAGCGTTTCCGAACCGGTCTTGCGCTGCCACGCCTCGGTGAGATCGTCGAGCTTCGTTTGCTTTTCCTTGATGCGTTCCTCGAAATTCTTCGCTTCGTCGTAGCGCTTGCGCGAAGACGCATAGTCCTGCTCGCGCTTGAGCTGCACGATTTCCGCTTCGAGTTCCTGGATATCGGCAGGCCGCGAAGTCGCGCCGATCCGCACGCGCGCGGCCGCCTGATCGATCAGGTCGATCGCCTTGTCGGGCAGGAAACGCGAGGTGATATAGCGGTCCGACAATTCGGCGGCGGCCACGAAGGCGTCGTCGGCGAACGTGACTTGATGGTGCGCTTCCAGCTTGTCGCGCAGGCCGCGCAAGATCACGATAGTCTGCTCGACCGTGGGCTCGGGCACCAGTACGGGTTGAAAGCGCCGTTCGAGCGCCGCGTCTTTCTCGATGTACTTCTGATACTCGTTGAGCGTGGTCGCGCCGATCAGGCTCAGCTCGCCGCGCGCGAGCGCGGGCTTGAGCACGTTCGCGATATCGAGCCCGCCTTCGCCGCCGCCCTGCCCCGCGCCGACGATGGTGTGCAGTTCGTCGATGAAGAGAATCAGCTCGTCGTTCTTCGCGGTCACTTCGTCGATCAACTGCTTGGCGCGCTCCTCGAATTCGCCGCGGTACTTCGCGCCCGCGACCATCGAATTGATGTTGACCTCGACGAGTCGTTTGCCGCGCAACACTTCCGGCACGTCGCCATTGACGATGCGCTGCGCGAGCCCTTCGACGATCGCGGTCTTGCCCACGCCAGGCTCGCCGATCAGCACCGGATTATTCTTCTTGCGGCGCGCGAGCACCTCGATCGTGTTCTCGATTTCCTGCGCGCGGCCCAGCACCGGATCGAGCTTGCCCTGCCGCGCCATGGCCGTGAGATCGCGGCCAAACTTGTCGAGCGTGGGCGTGTTCGTGGGCGCATCCACGCGACCGTCTTCCGCGCCCTTGCCGACCACTTTCACCACCTTCTGGCGCAGCGCCTCGGGCGTCACGCCGTACTTCTTGAGCAGCGTGCCCGCGATGCTGTCCGGCACCGCCGCGAGGCCGATCAGCAAATGCTCGGGGCCGACGTATGAATGGCCGAGATCGCGCGACGCCTGAAACGCGAACTGAAACGCCTTCTTCAGACGCGGCGAGATCGTCATCTTGTCGATGGCTGCGTCTTCGCGCGCGGTGCCTTGCTGCGCGTGCGCGTCGATATAGCCCTTGATGTCCTGCGGCGAGAGCTTGAGTTCCTTGAGCAGCGCCGCGCACACGTCCGTGTCGGCGAGCACGTAAAGCAGGTGCTCGGTGTCGAGTTCGGTGCGACGCAATTCGTGCGCTTTCTCGGCGGCCCGCTGGAGAATTTCGAGTGTCTGCTCGCTGAAGGCATCGGTCGCGTCGACCGACTCGCGCGGCACTTCGGCGGAGAAGCCGTGATCGTCGTCGACATCGTGGCCGCCGCCTTCCATGCCGCCGAAGAAGCGCGACAAACCGCCGCCGCCCAGCAGCGAATCGAACGGATTGAGCATGCTTTGATGCCGCATCAGCTGGCGATAGTCGTAGTCGCAGATCGACATCGACTTGCGCTCGCCGTTTTGCACGACAGTCACGCGCGCGACAGCGGGTCGCGCATTGCAGATTTCACAGAGGGTAGGCATGGCGGACTTGTCTCCTGTTCGGCGCCGTGCCGCAGCGCGCGGAACGGCACGACGCAACGCGGGTTGCGCCGGAAAAGTGACAGAGCGGCGATGTCGCGCGAGGCGCGCAACACCTTGACGAAGATGGCCGGCGCGCGGCGTAAGTAACGCGCCAGCGGTACACGGCGAATCGATTGTGGCAGGATTCCTGGCCGCATGTATCGAAGCTGCATCAAGCGCACGCATTGCTGCGCGCCGCGCAATAGATCGCGCGACCGCACACGGCTGCGTTCATCATGCCTGCGGCAATTGCTTCATGAAAGGTGCGTGACACCGATAAAAGAAAACGGGCGGCACCGATGGTCCGCCCGTTCATTTTCAATTCATTTACCGCACGTTCGTCGCATAGTCGATGCCAACTTCATGTGACGAAAACCACGTTTGCTATCGTCTGCGGTTTCGTCAGCGACGATTCGATCCTGACACCACGTCGACCCACACGGCGAGCACGAGAATGCCGCCCTTCACGATCATCTGCCAGTACGCGTCCACGTCGAGCATCGACATGCCGTTGTCGAGACTCGCCATCACGAGTGCGCCGATCAGCGCGCCATAGACCGTGCCCGAACCGCCGCGCATCGAGGTGCCGCCGATGAAGCACGCCGCGATCGCATCGAGTTCGCCCATCGTGCCCGCGGACGGCGAGCCCGCCGCGAGACGCGCCGTGTTGACCATGCCCGCGACGGCGCACATGAGGCCCATCAGCGCGAAGATGGCGAGCTTCACGCGATTCGTGTTGACGCCCGAAAGACGCGTCGCTTCGAGATTCGAACCGACTGCGTAGATGCGGCGGCCGAACACCGTCTGCGTCGCCACCCACGTAAAGATGCCGAGCAGCGCGAGCAGCAGCAGCACCGGCACGGGAATGCCGCCGTAGCTGTCGAGCATTACCACGAAAGCCAGCACGATCGCACCGGCACCGACGATCTTCACCGCGTCCTGCCAGAGCGGCACCACACTCAACTGATAGCGCCGGCGATTCGCGCGCTGACGCACGGTCAGCACTGCCAGCAGCACGAACAGCGCGAACGCGATGACATCGCCCGCGACACGCGGCAAATAGCCTTGCCCGATAAATACAAAGGAATCCGAAACAGGTGCGATCGTCGATCCGCCGGTAATGCCGAGCAGCACGCCGCGAAACGCCAGCATGCCGCCGAGACCGACGATAAACGACGGCACGCGTCGATACGTCGACCACCAGCCGTTGAAGAGTCCGATCAGCACGCCGAGCGCGAGCACCACGGGCACGGTCGCGCCGATCGGCCAGTGACGGTTCACGTCGAGGATCGCCGCCACGCCGCCGAGCAGGCCGAGCAGCGAGCCCACCGACAAATCGATCTCGCCCGCGATGATGACGAACACCATCCCGCATGCGAGCATGCCGGTAATCGACATCTGCCGCAGCAGGTTCGAGACGTTGCGCGGCGTGACGAACGCGCCGTGCGTGAGCACCGAGAAGAACACCCAGATCGCCGCGACGGCGAGCAGCAAGGCGAGAATCTTGTAGCGCGCGAACAGTTGCTGAAAGCGCAGGCCGAAGCCGCTGCCACCGGGCAACTGGTCATCGCGCGCAGCGGGGGTCGTGACGTCTGGGGTCATGCTGCACTCTCTGCAATGGGTTGGGCGCGCGCGCTCTGAATCGCGGCGCCGAGAATGTGTTCCTGCGTGAGACCTTCGTTGACGAAATCGCCGCGCAATTCGCCCTCGCCGATAACCAGCACGCGGTCGCTCACGCCAAGCACTTCCGGCAGCTCGGACGACACCATCACGATGGCCACGCCGCGCTTCGCGAGCTGGAACATGAGCTTGTAGATCTCGTACTTCGCGCCGACGTCCACGCCACGCGTGGGTTCGTCGAGGATCAGCACCTTAGGGTCGGTCAGCAGCATCTTGGTGAGCACGGCCTTCTGCTGATTGCCGCCCGAAAGGCTCGCGATCGACAGCATGGGATTGGCCGCACGCACCGAAAGACGCTGCATTTCGGTGCGGATCGTGTCGAGTTCGGCGGCGGCGTCGATGCGTCCGCGCTTCGAAAAACGCTCCAGCACCGAGAGCGTGATGTTGTGGCCCACGCCCAGTTGCGGCACGATGCCGTGACGCTTGCGATCCTCCGGCACCATGGCGATGCCCGCGCGAATCGCGTCGAGCGGCGAACCGATCCTGAGCGTCTTGCCTTCGAGCACCACGGTCGCCGAACACGCGCCCGCATACGCGCCAAAGATCGCCTGCATGGTCTCCGTGCGCCCCGCGCCCACGAGCCCGGCCACGCCGAGTATCTCGCCGCGCCGCACCGAGAAGGAGACGTCGTCCACGCGTTTGCGGCGCGGATTGGTCACGTCGTAGCAGGTCACGTTGCGGGCTTCGAACACCACCTCGCCGATGTCGTGCGGCTCGCGCGGAAAGAGATTCTTGATCTCGCGGCCCACCATCATCGCGATCACGCGGTCGGTCGTGAGCAAGGCCATCGGCTCGGTCGCCACGTGCTTGCCGTCGCGGATCACGCTCACCGTATCGCAGACCGCTTCGACTTCGTCGAGCTTGTGCGAGATGTACACGCAGGCCACGCCGCGACGCTTCAGATCGCGCACGATGTCGAGCAGGATCTTCGTCTCCGCCGCCGTGAGCGACGACGACGGCTCGTCGAGAATCAGCAGCTTCGCGCGCTTGTTGAGCGCCTTCGCAATTTCGATCAATTGCTGATGGCCGCCGCCGTAATTCATCACCGGCTGGGCGACGTTGATGGCGTCGATGTTCAGCTCGCGCAGCAATTCATCCGCGCGCCGGTACATCGCCGCGTAATTCATGCGGCCGCCGGGCGACGTGATTTCATTGCCGAGAAAGATGTTCTCGGCCACCGACAATTCCGGCACGAGCATCAGTTCCTGATGGATGATGACGATGCCCGCGCGCTCGGTGTCGCGCACGCTGTGCGCTTCGAGCGGCGCGCCTTCCCAGCGGATTTCGCCACTCCAGGTGCCATGCGGATACACGCCCGAGAGCACTTTCATCAGCGTGGATTTGCCTGCGCCGTTTTCGCCGCACAGGCCCACGCATTCGCCGGGCCGCACGGTCAGGTCGATGCCGTCGAGCGCCTTCACGCCCGCGAAGGATTTGACGATGCCGCGCATCGTCAGCAAGGGTTCGGTCATACGCTATGCGCCAGTCTGTCGAGGTCCGCCGGTTCGAGCGAGCGCGACGACTGCGCTCGCTGCGCCCGCGCGCGACGCGTCAGCACGCCGCGCGCGGGACTCTGCACTGCCTGCTGACAACGCTTACTGGCTGGCCAGTTGCGCCTGCGTATAGAAGCCGTCCTTCACGACCACGTCGACGTTGCTCTTGGTGAGCAGCGTCGGTTGCAGCAGCACCGTGTCGACCTTCTTCTTGCCGTTGTCGTATTGCGCGTTATAAGCGGGCTTCTGGCCCTTCGCGAGATCGACGGCGAGCTTGGCCGCTTCGCCCGCGATCAGCTTGAGCGGCTTGTAGACCGTCATCGTCTGCGTACCGGCCACCACACGCTTGACCGCCGCGAGATCCGCGTCCTGACCCGAGACCGGCACCTTGCCCGCGAGATGCTGCGCGGCCAGCGCCTGAATCGCGCCGCCCGCCGTGCCGTCGTTCGACGCGACCACCGCATCGATCTTGTTGTTATTCGCCGTGAGCGCGTCTTCCATGATGCGCAGCGCCGTCGACGCGCTCCACTCCGGCACCCACTGCTGACCGACCACCTTGATGTCGCCGCGGTCGATCGCGGGCTTGAGCACCTTCAACTGGCCTTCGCGCAGCATCTTCGCGTTGTTGTCGGTCGGCGCGCCGCCCAGCAGGAAGTAGTTGCCCTTCGGCTGCGCGTTATACACGCCCTGCGCCTGCAGCTCGCCGACCTTCTCGTTGTCGAACGAGATATAGGCGTCGATGTTGGCGTCGAGAATCAGACGGTCGTACGACACCACCTTGATGCCCGCCTTCTTCGCTTCGGCCACGACGTTGCCGAGCGTTTTCGAATTGAACGGCACGATCACGATCACGTCGACGCCGCGCGAAATCAGATTCTCGATCTGCGAGATCTGGCGTTCTTCGCTCGCGTCCGCCGATTGCACCGACACTTTCGCGCCGAGTTTTTCCGCTGCTGCAACGAAATAATCGCGATCGCGCGACCAGCGCTCGACGCGCAGATCGTCGATACAGAAACCGATTTCCGGATGATCCTTGCTCGCATGCGCGAGCGGCGCGGCCAGCGACAGACTCGCGAGCACGGCGCCGCAAACGAGCGCCCCCAGAACCGAACGGCGTTTGGCGAATTGCATGTCTCCACTCCTGGTAATGACGAGCGCCGGCTGCGCACTGCGCGGCGACGGCGCGTCATGGCGTTGTAGTTGATGATGAAGTGCTCGCGCACGATGCTTGCGCGAAATACGACGTGACTGCCGGCGTTGCAACTGCGGGTCTTGCTTGCTGAAAACCGCGCGGCTATGTCGGCCGCGCGGACGCTTCGTCGCCGGTGCGTCTCACGCGCCGGTGGCGAAAACCGGTTCGAGCGCCGCGTAGAGCGCGCGAAACGTCGGACGACGCGCCTCGCGATACCACGCATGACGCGCGGCGTCGGGCTCGCGCACGGCGAGCACGGGTGGTTGCGGACACACCGTTTCGAGCGCCGCGCCAGGTTCGAGTGCGAGTTGCGCGAGCCGCGCCGCGCCCAATGCCGGACCGACTTCGCCGCCCGCACGCAAGGTGAGCGCGCGACCGCTGATATCGGCGAGCATCTGCGTCCAGTACGCGCTGCGCGAACCGCCGCCGATCACCGTGATCGTCTCGGGCACGAGCCCCGCCGCGTGCAGCGCATCCATGCCGTCGAGCAGCGCGAAGCCCACGCCTTCGAGCGTCGCGTTCGCGAGATCGGCGCGCGACGTTTGCGGCGTCATGCCGTAGAACACACCCTTCGCGTTGACGTTGTTGTGCGGCGTGCGTTCGCCGCTCAGATACGGCAGAAACCACGGACGGCGCGCGTCGAGATCAGCGTTCGTGTGTTGCCCGGCGTCGGCGAGCATTGCCGCCACGTTGTCGTAGTGCGTGAGTTGCGCGGTGAAGTCGAGGCAGCTCGCCGCGTTCAGCATCACCGACATCAGATGCCAGGTGCGCGGCAGCGCGTGGCAGAAGCTATGCACGGCGGAATCGGGATTGGCGAGAAAGCCGTCCGAGACCGCGAAATACACGCCCGAGGTGCCGAGCGAGAGCATCGCGTCGCCGGGACGCACGATACCCACGCCGACCGCGCCCGCCGCGTTATCGCCGCCGCCCGCCACCACGGGTAGTTCGCGCAAACCGAAGGCTTGTGCAATCTCGGGACGCAGCCTGCCCGTCACCTGATTGCCTTCGACCACCTGGGGCATCTGCGCGCGCGTGAGTCCGCACGCGGACAGGAGCGTGTCGCTATAGTCGCGCTTCGCGACGTCGAGCCAGAGCGTGCCCGCCGCGTCGGACGGATCGGTCGCGAACACGCCCGTCAGCAGCCAGCGCAAATAGTCCTTCGGCAGCAACACGTGCGCGATGCGCGCGAAGATCTCCGGCTCGTGCCTGCGCACCCAAAGCAGCTTGGGCGCTGTGAAACCCGGCATGGCCAGATTGCCCGCCAGCGCATGCAGCTCGGGCACCGCGCGTTCGAGTTCGCGACATTCGGCATCCGAGCGGCCGTCGTTCCAGAGAATCGCGGGACGCAGCACCTCGCCATTGGCGTCGAGCAGCGTCGCGCCGTGCATCTGGCCCGTCAGGCCGAGCGCTTCGATGTGATCCGTGTCGATGCCGTTGCGGCGCACTTCGTCGAGCAACGTGCCCAGCGCGGCGCGCGTGGCCTGCCACCAGTCCTGCGGCGCCTGCTCGGACCAGCGCGGCTGCGGACGGCTTGCCGTGAGCGGCGCGCTCGCCGTGCCGAGCACGTCGCCCGCACGATCGAGCAACACCGCCTTGACGCCCGAGGTGCCGAGGTCGATACCGATGAACATTGTCTCCATCCTTTATTCTGGCGGCGCGCGCCCGCAGGCGCGCGTCCGCTTGCTGCACCGACTTCGCGAGTCGCGTGGGCGCTCAGCGCAGGCCGTAAATCGCCTGATTCACGACGTTTTCGAGGCGCTCCTGATGACCGCTCGCATGCTGCGGATTGACACCGTGCGCCGCCGCATCGGCCGCCAGCGACGACAGCGAGAAGCCGCCCGCGAGAATCTTCCGGCCGAACTCCGTGTCCCAGCCCGCGTAGCGCTGACGCTTGAACTGTTCGAGGCGTTCGTTCTCGACCAGCACAGCGGCGCGTTCGAGTGCGAGCGCGAGCACGTCGATGGCGCCGACGTGACCGTAGAACATATCTTCCGGATCGCTGCTCTGGCGGCGCACCTTCGCGTCGAAATTCATGCCGCCGGTCGTAAAGCCGCCGTGGCGCAGAATCTCGTAGAACGCCAGCGTCAGCTCTTCCACGCTGTTCGGAAACTGGTCGGTGTCCCAGCCGTTTTGCGGATCGCCGCGATTGGCGTCCACGCTGCCGAAGATACCGAGCGCGTAGGCCATCGCGATTTCGTGATGGAACGAATGGCCCGCGAGCGTCGCGTGATTGGCCTCGATGTTCACGCGAATTTCATTCTGGAGTCCGTACTGTGTGAGGAAGCCATGCACGGTCGCGACGTCGTAATCGTATTGATGCTTGGTCGGTTCCTGCGGTTTCGGCTCGATCAGCAGCGCGCCCTTGAAGCCGATGCGCTCCTTGTGCTCCACCACCATCGAAAGAAAGCGCGCGAACTGTTCGCGCTCACGTACGAGATCGGTGTTCAGCAATGTGTCGTAACCTTCGCGACCGCCCCACAACACATAGTTTTCGCCGCCGAGCTTGTGCGTGGCGTCGAGCGCGTGGCACACCTGCGTCGCCGCATAAGCGAACACTTCCGGATTCGGGCTCGTCGCCGCGCCGCCCGCATAGCGCGGATGCGAAAACAGATTCGCCGTGCCCCACAACAGCTTCATGCCGCTCGACTGCTGCTTCGCGCCGAGGTAATCGACCATGCGCGCGAAGTTTTCGGTGTAGTCCTTCAGGTCCTTGCCTTCGGGCGACACGTCGGTGTCGTGGAAGGTGTAGAACGGCACGCCGAGCTTCGTGAAGAATTCGAACGCGGCGTCGGCTTTCTGATGCGCGCGTTCCATTGCATCGCCCGGTTGCTGCCACGGACGTTTGAACGTGCCCTGCCCGAAGATATCGACGCCCGGCCACACGAACGAATGCCAGTAACACGCGGCAATGCGCAAATGCTCTTCGAGCGTCTTGCCGAGCACCTTCTTCGTGCGGTCGTAATGGTGATAGGCAAGCGGATTATCCGATTGCGGACCTTCGTAACGAATCGCGGGAATGGCTTCGAAATACGACATGGCGTCTCCGGTTATGTTGCGGCGCAACGGCACGCGCCTTGCAATGTGACGCCATACTGCCCGCGAGGCGCGAAGGCGGGCAATTGCGAAATTGCGCGAGCCGCGTAACGTTTCCTGCCAGCGCAGCGCGGCGTACGCGCACACGCGCCGCAGTGAGCCTAAAATAACCGGACACTTAAAACAGCCCGCGCCGCGCGCATCGTGCGCCGCGCCCGACACGGAGACAACCGCGCCTGCGAACCGCCGGTTTGCAGACGCCCGCGACACGCCATGAACCGCGCCCCCGCTTCCCAGACATCGCATCGGATCGCGCTGCTCTTCAACGCGAACAAGGTGTACGACCGCGAGATCATCGCGGGCATCGGCCATTACCTGCGCTCGACGCGCGTGGCGTGGGATCTGTTTCTCGAGGAAGATTTCCGCTGCCGCCTCACGGGCATCGAGCGCTTCGAGGGCGACGGCATCATCGCCGACTTCGACGATCCGGCCGTCGCCGAGGCGCTGCAAGGCTGCCCGCTGCCGGTCGTGGCCGTGGGCTCGTCGTTCGAGGACGCCGCGCAGTATCCCGCCGACCTGCCGTATATCGCCACCGACAACCGCAAGCTCGTCTCGCTCGCGTGGACGCATCTGATCGGCGCCGGGCTGCCGCATCTGGCGATGTACAGCCTGCCCGTCGCGCAGGAAAACCGCTGGGCGCAGGAGCGCGAACTCGCGTTTCAGGCGCTCGCCCGCGACGAAGGCGTCGATGCGCCGGTCTATCGCGGTCTCGCGACCAGCGCGCCGTCGTGGAATCAGGCTTCCGAACAACTGGGCGTCTGGCTCGATGCGCTGCCCAAACCGGTCGGCGTGATCGCCGTGACCGACGCGCGCGCGCGTCAGTTGCTGCAGGCGTGCCTGATGCATGGCATCGCGGTGCCCGAGCAGGTGGCGATCATCGGCATCGACAACGATCCGCTCACGCGCACGCTCACGCGCATTCCGCTGTCGTCCGTGATTCAGGGCACCGAGGAAATGGGCAAGACCGCCGCGCACATGCTGCATCAGATGCTGGGCGGCGCGCGCTTTCCGGGGCGGCGCATTCTGGTGCCGCCCGTCGGCATCAACGTGCTCGAATCGACGCGCCATGAGCCGCTGTCGAGCCCGCACGTCATGCGCGCGCGCCACTTCATCCGCCAGTACGCGTGCCAGGGCATCAAGACCGAACAGGTCGCCGATTACGTGGGCGTGTCGCGCTCGTCGCTCGAAGAGTATTTCCGGCGCGAACTGCATTGCACCGTCCACCAGGAAATCCTGCGCCACAAGCTCGACGCCGCGAAAGCCCTGCTCGCGAGCCGCGACGCAGCGAGCGCCGAAGTGGCGATCCGCTGCGGCTTCACTTCGCTGCAATATATGTACGCGGTGTTCCGGCGCGAGCTCGGCTGCACACCGCGCGAGTATCAGGACAGCGTGACGCCGACCGTTGCCGTCACGGCGTCGGCGGCCGCTCCTTCAACGCATTCCGCGGGCTGATTGCGGCCCGCCCGCCTCGACCACCACCACTTCGTCACATGAACAGTCTCGTCCAACTGAATCCGGAATCCTGGGGCACGCTGCCCGGCGGCGACGTCTGCCGGCTCTACACGCTGCGCAACGCCCAGGGCATGAAAGTGACGATCAGCGACTTCGGCGCGACGCTCGTCTCCTGGCTCGCGCCCGACCGCGCCGGCCGGCTCGGCGAAATCCTGCTCGGCCACGACACGCCCGCCGACTACGAGGCCGCGAGCACCTATATGGGCGCGCTGGTCGGGCGCTGGGCGAACCGCATCGCGGGCGCGCGCTTCACGCTCGACGGCATCGACTACGCGCTCGACCGCAACGAAAACGGCAACCTGCTGCACGGCGGCGCGAACGGTTTTCATCGCCAGTTGTGGGAAGTCGAAGAGGATCGCGGCGCGCTGCTGATGCGGCTCGACTCGCCCGAAGGCGACGGCGGCTTTCCGGGCAACGTGAGCGTGCAGGTGCGCTACGCGCTCGACGACGAAGGCACGCTGACGATCGAATACGAAGGCGTGACGGACGCCCCCACGCCGCTCAATCTCACGAGCCACGGCTACTTCAATCTGAGCGGCGAAGCGGGCGCGGACGTGCGCGGCCATATCCTCACGATCGACGCGGACAGTGTGCTCGAAGTCGATCCGCAGATGATTCCGACCGGCGTCGCCGACGTCTCGGGCACCGCCTTCGACTTTCGCCAGGGCGCGCCGCTCGGCGCGCGGCTCGACTGGCCCGACGCGCAACTGGCGCGCGCACGCGGCTTCGATCATTGCTATGTGCTGCGCGAGCACCCCGCGAACGCGGTGCGCCGGGTGGCGAGCGTCTACGAGCCGGCCAGCGGACGTGAAATGACGGTCGCAACCGATCAGCGCGGCCTGCAGTGCTACACGGGGAATTATCTGGAAGGCCAGCCCGGCCGTCACGGCGCGCCGTGCGTGCGCCATGCGGGGCTGTGCCTCGAAGCGGGCGGCTTCCCGAATCAGATCAACATGGAAGCGCCGCTGGCTGAAGCAACGGTGCTGCGTCCCGGCGACACGTATCGCCAGATCACGCAGTACGGTGTGCGCGTGCGCGCCTGACGCGCGCACGAGACACAACGCTGCGGTGCATCGTGACGAATCGCGATGCACCGTTTGGCTCAAGCAGCAAGAAGCGCGCTCACGAAACCTTGTCGTAGCTGTACACGCCGCGGCCCGTCTTGCGGCCCAGTTGCCCCGCCG
Source organism: Paraburkholderia tropica (assembly GCF_900109265.1). Classification (GTDB taxonomy): domain Bacteria; phylum Pseudomonadota; class Gammaproteobacteria; order Burkholderiales; family Burkholderiaceae; genus Paraburkholderia; species Paraburkholderia tropica. Next base: position 11,111 of record NZ_FNZM01000010.1, on the reverse strand, counting down.
CCACCATCTCGCGCAGCAGCGGACAGGCGCGATACTTCGAGTCGCCGAAGTCCTTGAGGAACACGTCCATCACCGAAAGACAGACGTCGAGGCCGATCAGGTCCGCGAGCGCGAGCGGCCCGATCGGATGATTCGCGCCCAGCTTCATGCCCGCGTCGATTTCCTCGGCGCTCGCGATGCCTTCGGCGAGCACGAAGAACGCCTCGTTGATCATCGGCACGAGAATGCGGTTGACCACGAAGCCCGGCGCGTTCTTCACGCCGATGGGCGTCTTGCCCAGACGCTGCGCCAGCTCGCGCACCGACTCGGCCACGGCCGGGCTCGTCTGCAGACCGCGGATCACTTCGACGAGCGGCATCATCGGCACCGGATTGAAGAAGTGCATGCCGATGAAGCGCGACGGGTCGGCGAGCGTGGTCGCCAGCGCGGTGATCGAAATCGACGAGGTATTCGAGGCGATGACCGCGTCGGCGCGCGCGGCGCTCTCGATCTGCTTGAGGATGCGCGTCTTGAGCTCGGCGTTCTCGGTGGCCGCCTCGATCACGAGGTCGGCGCTCGCGAGGCGCTGATAGTCGGTGGAGGTTTCGATGCGCTTGAGCGCGGCGTCGCGCACGCCCGCGTCCAGCTTGCCCTTCGAGACGAGCCGCTCGAGGCTGTGCGTGAGCGTGGCCACGCCTTTGGCGAGCGCCGCGTCGTTCACGTCGATCATCAGCGCCTTGAGTCCGGCCACGGCCACCGCCTGCGCGATGCCGTTGCCCATGGTGCCCGCTCCCACAATCCCTACCGTTTCGATTGCCATGCCTGCTCCTCACTCCTTGTCCGCGACGCCGGCGCATCGCTATGGAAAAAAACCGGCAATGCAGCGCGCGTGGTGCACTGCATCATGGACCATAGTGTAACGGGTAGTGGCGTGAAAGCGCCGCCGGCGCGGCGCAGTGGCGCGCCGCAGCGGCATGCGCGAGGCAAGGCGGGAAAGCGGAACAGCGTTCAGAAGTTGTACTGCACGTAGACCCAGGTGAAGTTGAGTCCGGGATTCGGCGTCTTGATATCGGCGTTCGAGATGTGCTGGAAGCGCACGCCCGCCTGGTAGTTCTGGTGCGCGCCGAACTGTGCGCCGACGCCGAGCATATCCGCGAACTGGAAGGCCGACGACAGCGTGCGGTCCGGCGTCAGCTCGACGTGCGTGAGCATGCGCACGCCCACGCCCGCCTCGAAGTACGGACGGATCCAGCCGGTGTCCTTGATGATGCGGAAAACCGGCGTCACGCCGAATTCCCAGATGGTCGGCTGCGTGGCCGCGGTCTCGCTCAGGTGCCAGTAGGCCGCGTGAAACTCGCCGACCACCGTGAAGTGAAAGCCCGCGATGTGCCACCACTGCAAGCCGGGGTCCCAGACGAGCCCGAAGTCGAGCTTCTTGACATCGTGATCCGCCACGCCCGGGCCGATCTGAATGCCGAACTGGTCGGCATGCGCACTGGCTGCGCCGGCAGCGAGTAGCGCGGCGCACAGGCCCCTGAGCAGGCGGCCCGCCCGCACCGATTTTCTTGCTGTCATGAACATCCCCGACAAGGAACGACACTTCACGACGCGGCCATATCCGGCCCGCTCTCCCTGAACCGCTGACTTCCGGCGCTGACGTCTGCCCGATCCCCGCGCGAGGATGCGAACGTCGTCGCCCTGTGAACTGGCTTGAGCCCATCGCTGCGCGCAAGTTCGGTCGTTTGCAAATGAACTTTCTGCGCAGTGTCGCCAGTTTAGTCGCGAATTTATGATCGTGCTCACAGCGAGCGCGCGCAATCATGCACACGCTGACTGAATGCTTTCAGCGATATTCATGGCGCCTGCAAGCGGTGCGCGCAGGTCGACCGGGACGGCCTCGCATTCAGCGAACGGCTTGACGGGATGAGCGTGGAGATGTGAAACGCGGATCGTCGCGGCGGGTGCCGCGGAACGATCCAGCAGAAGAACGATGATAGTTGCGAACGCAACGATCATCGAGAACGGAGAAACCTGGGCGTGCGCGAGCGGCTGGTGGCTAGTGCTTCGCGCTGGCGCGATGCTCGCGCGCGCCCATGCCGGGCAGACGCTTGATGAATCCGGTGGCGAGCGCGGTGCCGCAGAGAATCGCCACGCACGCCTCGACCATGCCGATCGACACGTGCTCGCCGAGAAACAGCGCGCCCCACAGAATGCCGAACACCGGAATCACGAACGTGACGGTGATCGTGCGCGCCGGACCGATCGCCGCGATCAAACGGAAGAACAGCAGATACGCGAGGCCCGTGCAGGCGACGCCGAGGCCGAGCGTCGCGCCCCACGCGTGCATCGACACGGCCGCATGCGGCCAGGTGGCAATCGCGAACGGCGTGAGGATGAGCGTGGCGGCCGTCATCGTGCCGGCCGCCACCGTGAGCGGATCGACGCCCGTGAGGTGGCGCTTCGTATAGCTCGCCGCCACGCCGTAGAGCGCCGACGCGGTCAGCGCCGCACCCGCCGCGAGCAGCGTCGACGTCGTGCTCGCGCCATCGCCCGCATGCGTGACGATCTGGTCCCAGACCAGCGCGAGCACGCCGAGGAAACCGATCACGAGTCCGGCCACGCGCAAACCGCTCAAACGATCCTTCAGCCAGAAGTACGCGACGATCGCGCCAAACAGCGGCGTGGTCGCGTTGATCACCGAAGTCACACCTGCGGAGAGCGTCAGCTCGGCCCATGCGAACAGGCAGAACGGCGCCGCCGAATTGAAGAAGCCGACCACAAGCAGCGGCCAGGCGCGCTCGCGCAGCGCGCCGAGCGCCTCGCGCGGCGAGCGTCGCGAGAACAGCACGAGCAGCAGAAACAGCGCGCCGATCCCCACGCGCAGCGCCATCAGCGGCGCCACACCGAGATCCGTCACGCCGACGCGGATAAAGAGAAATGAGCCGCCCCACAATGCGGCGAGAAAGACGAGCTGGGCGAGTTCGATCGGATTCATGGAGGCAGCGAGGTCGATGATGTGCGGTTGCGCTGCGACCAGGCGTCGCGCGCGATGCGCTAATCGTAAGGGTCCGGACAGGTCCCTCATAGCGAATCATTCTCACCGATATGTGAGAAAAATTAACAGCCGATTCTTGCGCATATCTCTTGCGCACATCGTCATCGCGAAAACCGCGCGCCAAAAGAAAAAGGACCTACGGTTTTCACCGTAAGTCCTTTTTCAACTTCCTGGTCGGGGCGAGAGGATTTGAACCCCGGGCGCACCCAAAAATACCAAAATAAATCAATAATTTACAAAAACAGTGCGTTGCCGGTGTAACAGGCCGGTGTCACAGTTCGGCAAAGGAAGACAGCCCTTCACCGCTGTGACCCCTAGCCTCTAAATGAATCTATTGGAAGCGTACAGCAATAAGAGGCAATCCACTACGCACATATTCTTGCGTCTCCGGCCGATCCCAACTTGCCGCCGCCTCGTCGGCCTCAGCTTTGTCCAAAAGCCGCAGCTTTGCCCCCCACTCGATAGCCAGGATCAGCATAGATACCGCTATCGCGCCCTGTTTCCAGCAGAGCCTCTGGCCTAGGCTGGCGTAAATTCTGGCCCATTCGTCCTCCCAAGCCGCTGGGCGCACCTTGGCGGGATCGCCTGAAAGTTCTTCACTGAGCTGCACAAGAGCCTCCAGAACCTCGCGCGGCATGTCGTCTGGCACCTGTTGCGCGGGTGTTGCGTCTAGCGCTCCGTAGCGATCCATGATGCCCCCTAAGACCTCGCACGGGCGCTTCCAGAACCTCAGGTAGTCCTCCATTCTGGCCAGCCAGCCCGCCGGCAAGCCGCCGTACTTCGCGCGGTGCCAGATTGCGTCCTGAGTATCGCCTTTCGCCAGATGCCCCTCTGCACCATTGCACGGGCGGCATAGCACGCCTCGCGTCATCCCCGTTCCGTGGCAATGATCCTGCACTGCGGGCGGCCCTCCGCACACAGGGCATCGCAGCCCCGACAGCTTGGCCCGCGCCTCTCTAAGCGCGCGCTTGGCCTCGGTGTCACCCCGTAAGCCAATCATTGGCCGCTTGGGCTTCGATGCGCGTTCCGCCTCCGCCGTCAACTCCGCCAACGCCGCATCTGGATCAACCTGGCATTCCGCCAACGCTTCGTCAACGTTAAAACTTCGTCTTGCTCTCATATTCCGATATCGCCCCTTCAAAGATGTGGGGGGCGGCAAAAGTCTTTACTGGCGGGCGTTACAACGTGATGAAAGCGCCCGCCCCCGCAATTCTTCCTACACTTCTACTAATTCGCTTTAGCGAGCGGTACGACCTTGCTCCGCATAGCCGCCAGCATCGCGCGACTCTCCGCCTCTTGCTCCGCCTGCAACTCTGCCCTACGCATTTCAAGCGCGGCTTTGCCGGCGTCCGTGAGTACCATCTGCCACTTCTGCGCGCCGCTGTCATGCGCTGTGCTCTTTCGCTTCTTCGTCTTCGTCAGACAGCCAAGGTCGCACGGCACGTCCATAACCTGCCTGAGCGCCGTCCCAAGATTCCGGGCATTCCAAGCCCGTGAGCCTCGTACACGGCCCTCCACGACCTCCCGAAGCGCGTGCAGTACGTCGGCCTGCTCTATCTGCGGGTCGTCTAGAAGCTCACGATTCAGCATCCCTGTGGCCATCCTGTCGGCAATCTCAGGCACGGCTATGGCGGCTTCAATCACGCTGCGCACCGTCTCCGCGTCACCTCCTGGTGACAAAGCCTCGTCTACAACCGCGCGCGGCCATTCGAACGTCTCCGGCATCAAGCGGCACGCGAGCCGCACAGCGGGCGCAATCAGGTCCGCAAAATCCGGTGACACGTCCCGCAGCCATTGCTCTTGCTGGCGGCCTTCGCGACCCTGCGCGTACTCCAGAATCGCAACCGCCGCCCCAGCAAACGCTCCCCGCTGCTCCCGCACGCGTTCCAGCGGGTCGAACGAATGCGGCTTGTCCTGCGGGTTCATTTCGCCTAGCAGCCGGATATTCAGCGCACGACGGCGCATATCATCGCTGATATCAATGTTGTTGCCCGTAACCGCCAGCAACGCACGGGTTACTACCTGCTCGGTTTCCTTCCATTGACCAGCCTCCCGCACGTCAACGTGCCCCGCCGTCAGCATCGCCTCCAGCGCCTGCGAAGCAAGCCGCCGCCGCAAATTGTCGATCAGCATTACGGGCTGGCGGGCGTTCGCCATGATTCGCTTGTCCAGTTCCTCGTCCGTCGCCGCTGCCGTTCCCGCGCAGCGGTCAACGTCCTCGCGCTGCGGCACCATCGCGCAAATCGTCTCCGCAAGCAGTGTCTTGCCTGAACGCGGCTGGGGCGCTTCGATAACAACGCAGGGGGCGGTGCGCAACGTTGCCCGATTCGCCGCCGTCAGCATCGCAGCAAGCGCAAGCGCCTTGTGCCGGGCATCCATAAACGCGAACTCCTCAAGCGGGGCCATCAATCGGCCAACCTGCTCACGAAACTCGGCGTCGCTGGAAACTACTGGCGGGGACTCGGCGCACTCGCTGGGGATCATCGCCACCCCATCGCGAACACCCGGCGCAATGTCACGCATGGCCTGCCATCCATCCCGGCGAACCATAACCGGGAACCTTACGACCGCTGCCACTTCTTTGCCCCGCCTCGCCGCGCCCTTGGCGAACAGTTCGCTTGCGCGCTGCACCAGCTTCTCCGGCACGGCCTTCACGCCACGCGCGCCAACTGCCACAACCGACTCATCTGCTGCGAACGCCTGCGCGAGCGTCCGCGCGCTCATGGCCTCAAACTCTGGTTCACCAAGAAAGTTTGCGGCAAGCATCCGGTGCGGCTGGCCTTGGTACAGGAACAGCCCTGAATCCTCCGCCAGCATTGCGTGGGCTAATGTCTCGGCGTACTGCTGCTGTCTACTCGGGGCTGCATCAACTACTACTTTCTGCATTACGTGGTATTTCCTAATCGCGTTACTCGTTGTCTCTCATGTGGTTGCTAAAAGCGGCTCGCCAAAACCGCGCCCGCAGCAAGCTTACCCGCCGGTCATCGCGTCCGCCAGCCTCGCTTGCGCCAGCAACCCCTGCCCCTTGGCCGCGATTTCAAGCCCCATAAGCGCCTCTTGTAGCTGCTCGATGGCCCCCTCCCCCGCCTGCCAGCGGGCTTTCATTGCATCAAGGGCTTGGCGCGCATGGTGGATTTCCTCGCGAATCCACTCATCAAAATACCTCTCCGGGCCGCCGTACTCCGGGTTGATGTCTTCGGGGGCGTCGGCCAATCCGCGTCAGGATCGAGCATCTCCCAAACGGCCTCATCGTAATGTTTCATTTCCTTTGCACTCCTTACTCTATGGGAAGGATTGCAGCCCTTTTGGGCCGTTCCGGGTCAGTCGGCTTTGATTTGCTGATACAGCGTCTCGCGGCTGATTCCGTATTCCTTCGCCAGCGCGGTTTTCTGCTCGCCTGCGGCGGCGCGCTTCCGCAATTCGGCCACCTGTTCCGGGGTCAACGCGGGTTTGCGGCCCTTGTACACGCCTCGCTTTTTCGCCGCCTCGATGCCTTCTTGCTGACGCTCACGGATCATGGCGCGTTCGAACTGAGCGAACCCGCCCAACATCGTCATCATCATGTCGTCCATCGGGCTATCGGTGCCTGCCGCGAATCGCAAGGGCGGCTTGATGAACTCGACCGCTACACCCTTGGCCTTCAGCTCGCGCACGGTGCGCAACAGGTCCTCGGTGTTCCGGGCCAGGCGGTCCATCGAATGCACAACCAGCGTGTCGTCTTTGCGGACGTACTCAAGCGCGGCCTGCAACTGCGGGCGGTTCGTATCCTTGCCGCTCGCTTTGTCCTCGAACATCCGATCGACCGTGATCCCTTCGAGCTGGCGTTCCGTGTTCTGGTCAACGCTCGATACCCGGATGTACCCGACCCGCTGGCCTTTGTGTTCTTTGGTCATGCTCTGTCCTGTTCAAAGTGTCAGGATAGGTTATAGACCCTTTTTGCTGGCGTGTAAAGAAATCCCAAAACAACTCTAATCTGACACATTTCCGGCCTCTCCTGACAGTCCGGTTAGGGTGTACCTTAAATCGACAATCTCCCGACAATGAACTACGAATGCACCTCACCGTGAACAGAGACCGTTCGCACGCCCTGAGTAATTTGATGGGATCCACGTGACTTATGGGATGTTCGCGCCAAGAGGAGTGAGAAAAAATGATTCTCGTTATCCTTGACATGGCTATCCATGTCGTTGGGATTGCGCTCGAAATCTGGTCTCTCGTTAGATAGACCCGCTAAGTAGAGCGTTGCCCCGATCCCCGCTTTGCGCGGGGCTACCGACCCCGCTCCGGCGGGGGTTTTTTCTTTCCGCTTGACAGGCTTAAGCGCGAAGTGGGTTTCCTGCTTGCGCTGCGCAGGCATCGACCGCTAGGGCTCCCTAATCCGAGCACGTTGATTGATGTTCTTCGTCGCGCGCCAATTCGACTACTTATAAAGCCGCCGCTGGCAAATCCCGGCACCGGAAGCAAAGGCATCTCCCGCTGGCGGCACACTGATCCAGTAAGGTATCTAGGCTAGGGGATTGCCACCTCCTGCCCCGGACAAGACAGCAACCTTGTCGGTCTGCCTCTTTGGTTGTCAGTCTATCGGAGCAGGCGGTGTCATTTGGAACAAGAAGCTGGAGGGGCGAACATGCCCTCCTCGGCATCGCGCGCGGTTCGTTTAATATGAGTTATCTACCTGCCGCTCTCGACGCTTCGAATGTAAATCGTTGATGAACATTATGTTTGCAACTGCGACTCGAAAAATAGCCTCAAGCTGCAAAATCGAGAGCGCCACCGCGAGTGACAATGCGGCCCATTTCAGCGACGCTATGTGATCACTATAAAGCTGTGTTTTAGATAACACGAATTTCAGCATGTATGTAATCAATACAAACATTACTGCCAGAGCCGACTTTAGCACCCCCGCGACCAATGCCTCCAAGCGTCGAGTATCACTTAAATCAGCAGTAAAATCAGCGGAAGCGACCGTAGTTGGATTTACAAATCTTTGCAGTGCATTAGGATAAATAATTGCGATCCAAATACCCATCAGCGTAAATACCATTCCCGCAACCGCCAACAACGAGTCTGTAAAATTCTTGAAATCACCAATAGAATAATCGACATTAAAATGCCAACCTAACAAATAGGATGCAACGATTACAGCGCCATAAATAATAGCACGCAAAATCATCCTAGGTTCCTGTCTTTTGGTTAATATTATTCTCAGATTTTATCGGATCAATGGCCGGCTCAAGATAATAATCTCGCCGTTGCAGCAATTGCTCGTACAGCTTTACCGCGCTAATAGCACCCTTCTCTTTTTGATCGAAATTTATATCATGCTTTAAGCGATATCTATCAACCCAAACAGTCGTTTTTTCATTCGTTGAAAAACCAACGTTATCCCATTCACTCGGTTTTCTGTTGTCTTTTGCGTACTCTTCGACAATCCGCTTCAGCTGCTCAGGGGTGGGACGCGCTTCCGCTCGAACTTCAATCTGTCTCGTCGTTGATTTCGGTTGCGTCTTCAGAAAGGGGAGCGTCTTATTAAACACACGCACCCACTCGGCGCTGTCATCCGCCGTGGAAAAAGAAATGGTCTCTCGCCTTATCACATGAGTGATTTTTTGCGCAAGCTCGTCTAATTTCCCGTCCGCAGTATTCATTGTTTTCAGACTGACATCGAACCCAAAACGATAGCGTTGCTCTGAGGATTGCGTTCCATCAGTGAAGCTCAATCGGATCTGCCCACCCGGGGTGGTCTCCTTCAGCTTATTTGGATGTTTTACCTTGTTTGTGATTGCCTCACGCACCCAGTCCTGAAATAATTGCGAATCCGTAACGGAGTGCTCAAATTTAATCGACACAACTAAATTCAAAGACGGAATAATCCAATAATAGCATGGACGCCCCCAAATTACTTTGGAACCCTTGTGATTAGCAGTATATTCAACCACCTTACCCGAACCCGTTATCGCATCCTCTTGCGCACCATAAATCGTGCCATTGCCACCAGCTTCCGACTTCCACAAGACCAAAACCACATCTCCGGTCTCCTCAGAAATGAAGATGTCGTTGCAATAGCAATTAGATCCCTTTCTAAATTTCTCATTCCATGGCAAGGTATCTGATAACGAGGTAGTGGCAAGCCATGCGCCAATTCGATCAAAACATTCTTTAACATCCAACCCGTAAATTTTAGCATCTTGATGCTTATATAATCCGCATTCATTAATACTAAAATAATTCATATGACCCGTAATCATCATTTTATATTTCTCTTTTCTGACTAAATTTTAAAAACTTCGGTATATCTCACAATGACAGGCGCTTGTTCGAGAACAGCCCGGAACCGCCGCTTGCCATGTTTCCATTAGACACCATGCGGCTACTTAAAACAACGCAACATCGGTCGCTTTGCGGGACGTCGGTGGCAGCGAGAGTTCTGGCGGAAAATCTAACGGGTGCGGTTTAAGGGCAGGGCGCCGAATAGCTACCCCTAGAAAACCACAGCGAATTCGCGAATGCGGCTACCTAATCCACCACCGCGTCAAAAAGCAAGTCAGCGGGGGCAATCATGTGCGCAAAGATCGCTAGAGTTCCAGCGTCTATAGCTTCCGCGCGGGGCCACGCCCGCAAAGTCGCCAGAGATGCGCACGCAGAACACGCGAAAGCCGCCGCGAACTTAGAATATCTCCTGCGCCGGAGGCGCTGATCGTTCTCAACGATATGTCGATCATCGTCAACATGCAAAGCCGCGACGACAGAACTGCGTGATATTGTCCTCCGCATGAACACGCCCCGTAGATGTCGTCAGCGCAGCATTGCGCCTCGGCTCAGCAACTTATGCGACAGACGCCGATGCGGCGCGGAGATGCATCTCTCGGACATACAAAGGCGATACCGTAAAAGTCTTGTGTACCATGGCAATTACTCATCCTACTGCGCGAATCATGTCAATTCGGACGAGCCCACCACTCCACCCCGGCGAGATTCTTCGCGAGCACGTCTTGCCCGCGCTCGGTCATTCAATCGCCACGGCGGCAGATGAACTCAGCGTCAGTCGTTCTCGATTAGCCCACGTGATCCACGAACGAACAACGCTCTCGTGTGAGATGGCCATACGTATCGAAAAATGGCTACGTAATATCCCCGGCGGCGGCACGGCAGACCAGTGGATTTCGTTACAAACAGCTTTCGATTTATGGAGGGCGAGGGAAAAGGGGATAATCGGCGTGCAGCGCTTACCAGATTCCGCCTTCCGATTTCGCTAACCCTCATGGCACACGCGGTTGCCACCTGCAGGATTGCGCAACCGTAAATGAGGTTGCTCTCGGGAGCACTCCGCTGGCGTTGCGGAGATGTTCTGGATGTCTTGAGCAGAAGCACCAACAAGAATTCTACGCAGATAGGCGCTACGGCCGCCCTCGCACTAAGTGCAAAGCCTGCATGCGCTCAGAGCAGCGACGACGCGGCCCACGCAACCCAGCCAAAAAAGCTGAGTATCGCCGCCGGATAGGCGAAACGAATCCAGATATCAAGTACGTGCCAAAGAGTGAGCGTATGGCTAGGGCCGCTGCTTGGCGTGAAAACAAGCCGCAGCCAATGGCACCAGACGAGTTTGGCACGTGGTATCGAGCACAGCGCGCTGCGCACCGTGCCCAACTGCACGACGCGCACGTTCGAATATTCCGTACAGGGCGTGTGCAGTGGCGCATCCGTTACCAACGTGACCGAGAATTTGCGATTGGAGTTGCCCCTGTAATCCCGGACACAGCTTCACACTAAGGTTGCTGATTCCGTCGTGCGCCGAAACGCTCGTGGTGAGCGGTACTTCAACGCGCTATGGGGATGCTTCTCGTTGTAATGCTCGAATGCGATGGCCAGGTTACTTGCTGCGGTTGCTGCATCCGGTTTCGGCATGAAGGCGACGTAATCGCGTTTCATCGTCTTTACGAAGCTCTCGGCCATGCCGTTACTTTGTGGGCTGCGCACCGGCGTGGTCAATGGCTTCAGCCCGATTTTGGCTGCAAACCGGCGCGTATCGTCCGACGTGTAGCCCGAGCCGTTGTCGCTTAACCACTCGATTTCGGAT
>NZ_FNZM01000021.1 GCF_900109265.1 Paraburkholderia tropica | reverse complement strand
GCGCGTCCGCCAGCTCTGATGCCGGAACGACTTCTTCGCCAGCCTTGACCGCCGAAAGGCTGCCGTCCTGGTACAGCTTGCGCCAGTGGAATAGCTGGTTCGGGTTCACGCCGTGCTGGCGAGCCACCAACGATACCGATTTCCCCGGCTCGAAACTCTCGCGCACCATCGACAGCTTCTGCTCCGCTGTCCAGCGCCGCCGACGCTCCGGGCCCGTCAACACGTCCATCACTTCCTGCCTGGTGTTAGTCAAAAACACAGTCTTATGCCTACCCGTTATTTTAAGTGGGTCGCTGTGTCCGGTGTTTCAGGGGGCTGCTCCAGTAACACCTGCTGTTGTGACGCCAGGAACTCCGGGTTATGTTCCTGACAATGCAACCTTGGCAAACAACGGTAGCGACAATTCACAGGTGCCTTCCTCCATCTTGGGCGAAGATGGAAAACTGCCTGCCGGGATCGGCGGACTGGGCACGCCAATTCCAATGGAGCCGACGGCTGACCCTAGCGCAACAGCAGAGCAATTTGCTACTGAGGCGTTTAATGGTCAAACTCCTGTCAAGGTTATAAAGAACATAACGGGTGAAGGTAGTTGGGTGGCAATCATGCCAGATGGTACGGCAATCACCTACCGTCCTGCAGGTCAGGCATCGGTTGCAACGGCAGATACAACAGCGACTGTTGAAATTAATAGTGCAGCCGTAAAAAATATCAATAATGGAAATGTTGCGAAGTTCAAATTTCCGAGTGAGTGAGAGTAATGTAATGAATTTCCCTGAAAGTGACTATCAACGGCAACTCATCGTAGCAAGTCTCGATGACTTTACGCCCAACGCAACGCTGCCGAATTTTCTCGGAGGGCAATTTGGAGCTACTCCCGAAAATTGGAGGCGAGCGGTTGTGAATTTTCTGTGCCTAAATGTCAACTGCGGACTCATCGAGGCTACGCATAGGCCAGAAATATCAGCGCACGATAGCGCGCGATTTCTTGCTGAATTATTGTCTAATGGAGATGTTGGGAACAATATTCCTGTTGATGTTCTGTGGGATGTTTTATATTTCAACGGAACTGATGAGCTCAAGAAGATTGTTGAGTCGGTTGGTATGTGCAGCTGGAATTCAATTTCTTCACCTCTGAATCGGGATTTTGTCGGGAAATTGACGGAAATTTACGAGAATTTCGTTAAAAAATAAAAGGTTATGTGGCGTGATTTTCACGCCCTAATCCTGCCAGTTTTATACCCGTGAAAATCCATACCAGGTTGGCGGCACTGCCGCTTACAGCCGCGATGTCGCTCGCTCATTCGCAGACGCCGCCCAACGCGGCGGTACACGTGGACGCCGAACAACAACAGCAAGTCCAGCAACGCCGCGAGGCCCAGCAGCGCGCGGCTGCCGTGGCGGCGCCGGTCGTGCGCTCGGACGCGCCGAAGGCTGACGAATGGCCTGCGCTACCCGTCGAAACGCCGTGTTTCCGTATTGAGGTATTCACGGTCGGCGTGCCGGATTCGCTGCCAGCCGCGACGCGCGTCAAGGGCGCGTCGGCGCTGCCGATGGACCCGTTCTCGTTTCTGCCCGAATGGCTCCAGCACTATAGCGGACAATGCGTTGGCAAAGAGGGCCTTGATGTGCTGGCCAAGGGCTTGCAAGGTGTTCTCCTGAGTCGCGGCTACATCACGACGCGCGCACTCCTGCCGACGCAGGATTTGTCCAAAGGAGTGCTGAAATTTGCGCTGATACCAGGTGTCACCCGTCATCTGAAGTTTGCTGACGCGAACACACGCGGCACGCTCAAAACGGCCTTCCCCGCGCGCGATGGTGACGTGCTGAACCTCCGCGATCTGGAACAGGGCCTTGAGCAGATGAAACGCGTACCAAATCAGGATGCGACCATGCAGCTAGTTCCTGGCACGTCGCCCGGTGAAAGTGACGTGGTCGTGTCCGTCAAGCGTTCGAAACCATGGTCGCTGGTCGTGTCGGCGGATAACTCCGGCACGCGCGAGACGGGCGACTACATCGGCAATGTGACGCTTGGGCTCTATAACCTGCTAGGCATCAATGACGTACTGTCAGCGGGCTATAACCAGGATTTGCAGTTCGGTAATCACAAGCTCGGAACACACGGCTGGAACGGTTCCTATGCGATGCCATGGGGTTACTGGACCGGCACGCTTTACGGCTACACGAACACGTACTATCAGCAGGTCGCAGGCGTCAATCAGACGTTTGTCTCCAGCGGCAACGCGCAGACCGTGGGGCTCAAGCTGGAACGCGTTGTGTATCGCAGCCAGTCGGACGTGACAGGCTTTGAATTCCAGTTCATCAAGCGGTTTGGCGCGAGCTTCGTCGAGGATACGGAGATTCCGCAGCAGCGCCGCGACAACACCTTTGTCGAGGCGGGCGTGACGAACCGTCATTACTTCGGCGCATCGCAGTTCGACGGTACGCTCGCGTATCGTCAGGGTGTCGGCGGGTTCGGCGCACAGACTGACACGCCGGATGGCCCCACGTACCGTTTCCGTATGGCGACGCTCGACGCGAATCTCGTAGCGCCATTCGCCATTGCAGGGCAAAACTTCCGCTACGTTGGCACGCTGCACGGGCAGTACACCGCAGACGAACTGAACTACATTGATGACCTCACTATCGGCAGTCGTTACACGGTGCGAGGTTTCAGCGGCGAAACGATGCTGGCGGCAGAGCGTGGGTTCTACTTGCGCAACGAAGTGCAGTATTCCATCGGCCAGAGCGGCCAGGCGGTCTATGCTGGGCTCGATTACGGCCACGTCTGGGGGCCGTCCGCACAGTATCTCGCGGGCACGCAGTTGGCTGGCGCGGTCATCGGCTTCAAGGGAGCGATTTCCGGGCGGTACGGAACGCTCAGTTATGACGTGTTCGCTGGCGCCCCCGTCTATAAACCGGCTGATTTTCCGGCGTCGCGAGTGACGCTCGGTTTCCTGGTGACAGGACAGTTTTAGGTCCGGTCCGCTGCACGCGCAGATTCGGGTTCGTGGTCGATCGGTCCACCAACCGATCGGATGATCGAAGAGCAGCAGTTTGCAGCCACTTATAGCTGCCGAGTGAGCTCCTCCTCATGGCCGAGTGCCGTCTCATGCACATCGCATAGAGTGACGCACTTCGAGTTGAGGCGAGAGTCCGCATGCGACCCAAAGCTGCCTCTCATGCGTTCATAACCCAATGACCGTTTACGGCTACAGCGCGGTCGTTCTCGAATGCCCAACTATTGCAGAGTGTTCTGTCTGGCGAACCAAACACACGTGTACGCTTGAGTCATCCGTTCGCTTATTCGTTGCTGGACGATGACATATATTGCTGCGGCGAAGCGCCAAACAGTCGCCGGAACATCACCGTAAATGCGCTCGGCGTGCTGTATCCGAGATCGAGTGCGACCGACGTGACCGCAGCGCCCAGCGCGAGCCGCGTCGTCGCTTCGGCGGCGCGCATATGCTGACGCCAGTGTCCGAAGCTCATACCCGTTTCCTCCTTGAAGTGCCGCGCGAGCGTGCGGCCGCTCGTGCCGATTTCGTCCGCCCACCGGTCGAGCGTGTAATCGGTGGCCGGCTCGGTCATCATGTGCTCGCAGATCGCGAGCAATCGTGCATCGCGCGGTAGCGGCAGACCTTCCTCGCCCAGCAGCGGCGCTTCTTCGAGCATCTTCAGGAGGAAGGGAACGGCCAGCGCGGTGCGGCTGTCTGGCTCGTAATCCGTGCCGTCGTGCAGCATGCCCTTGAGCAGTTCGCGCAGCAGCGGCTCGACGGGCAGCACCTTGCCGTTCGCCCACAGCCATCCGGTCGTGCCGGGCTCCACATTCACCGTGCAAAGATGCAGGCTCCCGACCGCGTGCAATTCGTGGTCGATGAATGATGGCAGCCACAGCCCGCGCGACGGCGGCAGCGTCCAGGTGCGGTTGGGCGTGAGCACACGCACCACGCCGCGCAGCGGGACGATCAAATGGCCGTGCTCATGCTGATGCCACAGTTCGCGCTCGCCGTCGTGGTAGGCGAGTGCGCGCACCGTGACCTGCCGCGCAAGTTGCCTGCGCTGGTGCGGATAGCGCTTGAGCAGAAATTCCTTCATGCGACTCCCGGAGTGACCGTTTAGATCCGGCCAGAAGATGGCTGAAACTGAACATTTGTTGTCAACCTGTGTGAAATGGTAGTCGCTATCATCCTATAGATCAACTGAGTGAGAAACATAGTGCGAATGCAAATGCAAACGCTTATCATTTAAATTGTGCCTGGCAAGGCACACAAAGGCTATAGAAGATGAAAATCGGGGATCTTTCCAACCCGCTCAAATTGAGCGTTATCGCTGCTCTGCTGGGGAGCAGCGTGCTGCGGGCGCACGCGGCCGACTCGACCGATGCCGCTTCCGCTGCAGCGGCGGCATCCGCGCCTTCGGCTTCGACGAACGGCAACGTGCTGCCCATGGTCAACGTGAAATCCGCCGCCGTCGAGGACCCGCAGGGGCCGGGCGTGGGCTACGTCGCGAAGCGCAGCAAGACGGGTTCGAAGACCGACTCGGCGGTGATCGACAATCCGCAGTCGATCTCAACGGTCACGCGCCAGCAGATGGACGATCAGGGCGTGCAGACGGTCGACCAGGCGCTGCGCTACACGACCGGCGTCTACACGCAGGACGGCACCGACGTACGCTTCGACCAGCTGCGCGCGCGCGGTTTCGACATGGACTCGTACATGGACGGCCTCGCGCTGTATCAGTCGCCGCGTTTCGCCACGCCGCGGATCGACACCTATCTGATGGATCGTATCGACGTGCTGTTCGGGCCGTCCTCGGTGCTGTACGGGCAGGGCAACCCCGGCGGCATGGTCAACTACGTGAGCAAGCTGCCGACCGACACACCGTATCACGAGGTCGAAGCAATCATCGGCAATCACAATAACTACCAGCTCGGTTTCGATTTCAGCGGCCCGCTCGACAAGGACGGCACGGTGCTGTATCGCATCACGGGGATTGGCCGCGATTCGGAAACGCAGGTCAGCGACATCAAGGACCAGCGCATTGCGATCGCGCCGTCCATCACGTTCAAGCCCGATCACCAGACCAGCCTCACGCTGCAGGCCGGTTATCAGCGCGACCCGAACGGCGGGCTGTTCAATCCGATCACGGCCAGCGGCACGATCTGGGACAACCCGAACGGCAAGCTCGGCCCGGACCAGTACTTCGGCGACCCGAACACCGACGGCATGCAGCGCACGCAGTACTGGTTCGGCTATCAGTTTCAGCACGCGTTCAACGACACGTGGAGCGTCTCGCAGAATCTGCGCTATCTGCATATCGACGAGCGCTATTACCAGACCTCGGTCACGAGCGGCCTGACCAACAACGACACGGCCTACATGTGGGGCAATGTCGATAACGAGCACTGGAGCCAGTTCCAGGTCGATACGCACGCGCAGGCGAAGTTCGCCACGGGTCCGGTCGACCATACGGTGTTGTTCGGCCTCGACTATCGCCGCGTGCTGGGCGGCGACGATACGGGCGGCGGCCTCGCCGGCACGCTGAATCTGTTCAACCCGGACTACGCCTCGCTGTCGACGATCACGCCGGACGAGCGTCTCGACTATTCGCTGGCTCAGGTCGGCGTCTATGCACAGGATGAAATGCGCTACCGGCACTGGGTCTTCACGGTCGGTATTCGCGAGGATTATGCGAGCACCAACCAGCAGGACGACAGCGCGGTCACGCATGCCACTGATCACGCGTTCACGTGGCGCGCGGGTCTGGCCTACGAGTTCGACAACGGCATCGTGCCGTACGTCAGCTATGCGCGGTCGTTCGAGCCGGTGCTCGGGTCGACGGAGAACGGCGCGCCGTTCGTGCCGACCACAGGCAAGCAGCTCGAAGTCGGCGTGCGTTATCAACCGAAGGGCTATGCGGGCTACTTCCGCCTGTCGGCCTACGACCTGCGCCAGAACAACGTGGCCACGACCGATCCCACCAACGCGAACTTCCAGGTGCAGACCGGTCAGGTGCGCTCGCAAGGGATCGAAGCCGAAGCGCACGCGAACATCACGGAAGAACTCAAGCTGATCGCCTCGTACACGTATCTGAACCAGCGCGTGACGCAGGACTCGACCTACGAAGGCAAGCGTCCGACCATCGCGCCGCGTAACAGCGCCGCGTTGTGGGCCGATTACACCTTCCATCGCGGGCCGCTGCGCAACTTCGGCCTTGGCGGCGGGCTTCGCTACATGGGCAGTTCGGAGGGCGACAGCGCGAACACGTTCCAGGTGCCGGCGCGCACGCTGGTCGACCTCGCGTTCCACTACGACTGGCAGAACTGGAGACTGGGTCTGAACATCAATAACCTGTTCAATCACGAATACATTTCGTATTGCACGAATACGTTCTACTGCTACTGGGGCGCGACGCGTTCCATCGTCGGCTCGGCGCGCTATACGTGGTAACGACGTGGTAAACATCGCCGACCTGTTCGATGAAGCCATCGTGGCGCGGCGGCGCACGGCTCGGGAACCCGACGCCGGGCGCCGCCGCGTGCTCGGCAGGCTGGCCGCGTGGCTGGTGGCGCCTGCTTGCCTGATGCCGCCTTCGCCCGCTGCATTCGCCAATGAAGTTGCGCGCGCAGCCGTCGGAGCGCCGCGCCGTATCGTCGTGCTCGACTGGGACCTCACCGAGATCGTGCTGTCGCTCGGCGTCGTCCCGGTGGGCGTGGCGCGGCCCATCTGGTACACGCAACTCGACGGCGATCCGCCGCTGCCCGACGAGGTCGTCGATACGGGGTTGCTGTATCAGCCGAATTTCGAAGTCTTGCAGCGCCTCGCGCCCGATCTGATCGTCATCACCGCATGGCACGCCATGCTGCGTCCGTTGCTCGAACGGATTGCGCCGACGTTGACCGTGACCTTGTATGCGCCGGGCGTTGCTGCGTCGCGGGGCGACGCCTATCTGAACATGCGCACGCAGACGCGCTACCTCGCACACGCGCTGGGCCGCGAGCCGCAGGCCGACGCGCTGCTGGCGCGTCTCGACGCAACCATCGTGCGGAGCGCCACGCAGGTGCGCGAATCCGGCGCAGCGCGCTGGCCGCTGTACGCGCTGCGGCCCATCGATGGGCGCCATGTGACGGTCTACGGGCCGCAAGGGCTGTTCGACGGCGTGATGCGCGAACTCGGTCTCACCAACGCATGGCAGGGCGGTACCGACGCACAGGGCGCCGCCGAAACGGATCTCGCCGCCCTGGCGCAGCGGCCCGAGGCGGGCGCGGTGCTGGTCGGCATGGCGTCGTCCGGCGTGCCGCCAGAACTCGCACAGAGTCCGCTGTGGCGCGCGCTGCCGTTCGTCAAGGACGGGCGGCTGCATTCGATCGGCAAGGCGTCGCCGACCGGCGGCCCCGTCTCGGCCATGCGCTTCGCCACGCAACTGGCCGGTGCATTGAGCGGAGCGAGATCATGAAGCGTATCGCCGACGAAGCGGCCATCGCGCCACTGCTTGCTCGTTTTCCCATTCGAGGACCCTGGCGTCTGCCCGCGTGGCTCGCGCTGTGCGCCGCGCTGATCGCGCTGCATACGCTGAGCGGCCATCTCGCGCCCGCGCACTGGTTCGATGCGAACCCGGACTCGCCCGTGGTCGCGCTCCAGCGCATGGTCGTGCATTACGCGTGGTGGCCGCGTCTGGCCGTCTCGCTGCTCGTGGGGGGCGCGCTGGCGCTGGCGGGCACGCTGTTCCAGCAGGTATTGCGCAACCCGCTTGCCGAGCCAATGACGCTGGGCGTCTCGGCGGGCGCGAGCCTCGCCATGACCGTGGCCGCGATCTGGGCGCCCGCGCTGCTCGCCAGCCAGCGCCTCGGCGTGGCGCTCGTGGGCGCCGCCCTGGCGATGCTCGTCACGCTGTGCCTCACCTGGCGCAAGGGCTTCGCGCCCGTTCCGGTCGTCCTGGCGGGGATGATCGTCAACCTGTACTGCGGCGCGGTCGCCGTGATCTTGACGATCGCGCACGAACGCACGCTCATCGCCGTATTCATCTGGGGCGGCGGATCACTGAGCCAGAACGGCTGGGACAGCGTGCTGTGGCTGCTGCCGCGCGTGACGGCGGGACTCGTGTGCGCCGTGTTGCTCGTGAGGCCGCTGACACTGTTCGCGCTGCCCGATGCGGGCGCGCGTCAACTCGGTCTCTCGCTCGCCTGCGTAAGGCCGCTGGCACTGGGCGTGGCGGTGGCCCTGGCGGCGTTCGCCACGAGCGCGGTGGGCGTAATCGGCTTCGTGGGGCTGGCGGGTCCGGTGCTGGCGCGCCTCGCGGGCGCACGGCGTCTGCGCGATCAGTTGCTCTGGGCGCCACTGACCGGCGCGACGCTGCTCGCGCTGACCGATCAGCTCGTCCAGTGCCTGCCCGGTCTGGGCGGCGAGTTGCTGCCCACTGGCGCGGCCACCGCATTGCTGGGCGGTCCGCTACTGCTCTGGCTCCTGCGCCGCCTGCCGCTCGACGGCGGCGGGGCGGGCTTGCTGCACGCCGAACCGGCCATCGCGCGACGCCGCCTCGCGACCGCCGTCATGATCCTGCTGGGTGCGCTCGCGCTCGCCGTGCTCGTCTCGCTGTGCTACGCGAACACGGAGACTGGCTGGTACTGGAGTGGCGCGCGCGAACTGGGCGCGGTGTCGCTCTGGCGCGTGCCGCGGCTGGTCGCATCGGCGGCGGCGGGCGTCATGCTGGCGATCGCGGGTACTGTGCTGCAGCGGACGAGCGGCAATCCGATGGCCAGTCCGGAACTGCTCGGCGTGAGCGGCGGCGCAATGCTCGGGCTGTTCGGCGCAACGCTGACGTCTGCCGCACCGACCGCGCCCGCGTTGCTCGGCGCCTCGTTTGCCGGTTCGCTGATCGGCCTCGCGGCGATGATGCTGTTTGCGCGCCGCAGCCGGTTCGCGCCCGCGTCGATGTTGCTCGCGGGCGTGGCGCTGACCGGGCTCTCGCAATCGGTGATCGCGCTCGCGACGGCCAGCGGCGGCGCGTTCGCCTTCCTGTTACGCAGCCTGACGCTGGGCTCGACCTATCTGATCGGGCCGGGCGTGGCCTCGGCGGCCGTGGTCTGGGCCGTGGCCTCGGCGCTCGCGGCGCTCGTCTGCGGACGCTGGCTCACGATGTTGCCGCTGGGCGCGGGCATGGCGGGCGCATTGGGCGTCGAATCGGGGCGCGCGCGCTTCCTGCTGATGCTGGTGGCCGCCATGGCGACGGCGGGCGCAACGATCGTGGTCGGCCCGTTGTCGTTCATTGGGCTGCTCGCGCCGCATCTCGCGCGGCTGCTCGGCTTTCCGCGCGCACGTGGCCAGTTGACAGTGGCGGCGCTGACTGGCGCGCTGGTGATGGTGCTCGCCGACTGGGCGGGCCGCAACCTGATCTTCCCGCAGCAGATGCCGGCCGGATTGCTTGCCGCCATGATTGGAGGTCCTTATTTGTTGTGGCTGTTGAGACGTTAGCCAGCGGCGAAGTCGTCTCGCGGACTTCGTCGCTTGCCATCGCGTGCAACCTGATTCGCAGAACAATGAATGGCCATCCGCCCGCGCCGTGCCACACTGCGCGGACGGCGAGACGGCCTCAGGAAATCCCCATGTCCATCTTTCTCTATCTCGTTCGCCAGTCGCGCTGGATGCTGATCACGGCGCTGGCCACCAGCATCGTGAGCGGCCTCGGCAACGCCGCGCTGATCGCGCTCATCAATGAAGCGCTTGGCGCGTCGAGCGACCGCCTGATCGAACTCGGCTGGCGCTTCCTGCTGGTGGGCGCGCTGGTGCTCGTCACCCGTACGCTCTCGCAGACGCAGTTCATGTATCTCGGACAGCGCGCCAAGGCCACGCTGCGGATGTACGCCGTGCGGCGCATCGGCGAAGCGTCGTTTCGCGAACTCGAACGGCAGGGCGGAGCGAAAGCGCTCGCCGTGCTGACCCAGGATCTCGATACGATCGTCGTGCTGTTCATCAGCCTGCCGACGCTCGCGATGCAGGGCGCGGTGATCGCCGGCTGTCTCGGCTATCTCGGGTTTCTGTCGTGGCGCATCCTGATGTTCGCCATTCCGATGATCGGCGTGGGCGCGGCCGGCTTCTGGTTTGCGAACAGCCGCGCGGTGTTCCATCTGCGTGCGTCGCGACGCCGCGAAGACGATCTGATCAAGCAGTTCCGCGCGCTGTTCGACGGAGCGAAGGAACTCAAGCTCCATCGCCTGCGCCGCGCCGCCTTCGTCGAAGAGACGCTGGCCGGCAACGTCGAAGCGGTGCGCGTGCAGCGCACGCGCGGCTATGTGCTGTACGCCGCCGCCGCCAGCTGGGGCAGCTTCATGCTGTTCGCGTTTATCGGCTGCACGCTGTTCGTCCTCAACCGGCTGTATCCGGTCGGCCCGCACGTCATGGCCGGTTACGCGATGGTGTTTCTGTACATGATCATGCCGATCGAAGCGTTGCTTGCCGCGATTCCGAATGTGAGTTCGGCGCGCGTAGCGCTGGAGCGCATACAGCAATTCAGCCTCGATCTGCCCGTCGAAATGGCGCGCGCCACGACGCCGTTGCACGCGTTCGATTCGATCGTGCTCGACGGCGTCACGCATCAGTACTTCCGCGAAAAAGAAAATGAAGTCTTCACGCTCGGTCCCGTCGATCTCACCTTCAAATCCGGCGAGCTGGTCTATCTGATTGGCGGAAACGGCAGCGGCAAGACCACGCTCGCGAAGATGATCGTGGGTCTCTATCCGCCCGAGCAGGGACGCGTGCTGGTGAACGGCGAGCCCGTG
Organism: Paraburkholderia tropica; assembly: GCF_900109265.1. GTDB lineage: Bacteria > Pseudomonadota > Gammaproteobacteria > Burkholderiales > Burkholderiaceae > Paraburkholderia > Paraburkholderia tropica. The sequence goes on along the minus strand of NZ_FNZM01000021.1, from coordinate 156,966 downwards.
GGCGAAGCGCAGCGCGACGACTATCGGCAGCTGTTTTCCGTGGTGTTCAGCGACTTCTTCCTGTTCGACAGTTTGCTAGGTATGCGGCTCGACGGACTTGATCAATCGGCGCAACGCCTGCTCGAACTGCTACATCTCGATCACAAGGTGCGGATTGCGGACGGCGCGTTCTCGACACTCGAATTGTCGCAAGGCCAGCGCAAACGCCTCGCGCTGCTGGTCGCGTATCTCGAGGACCGGCCGTTCTATCTGTTCGACGAATGGGCCGCCGATCAAGACCCGCTTTTCAAGGACGTTTTCTATCGCGAGCTGCTGCCTGCGTTGAAAGCGAAGGGCAAGACGGTGGTCGTCATCACGCACGACGACCGCTATTTCCATCTCGCCGACCGCTATATCAAGCTCGATTACGGGCAGATCGTCGAAGCCGGTACCGGAGAAGAACTGCTCGCAAAAGACAGCGCAGCCACACGCGCTTCGTCCGTCGTCAAGATGTTTCGCACCAGCCAATGAGTCTTCCATGAACATGCACGCGCCTGACATGACCGATACCCACACGGCGGCGACCGCCGCTCGCCCCAACGAAGCCGACGCTAGCCCCTTGTTCTCGCTCGATCAGGTGACGTTCGAGGTCGGTGGGCGCGCGCTGCTCAAGCCGCTGACCTTGTCGCTGTCGAAGGGGCGCATGTATGGGCTGATCGGCCATAACGGCTCGGGCAAATCGACGCTCGTCAAACTGCTCGCGCGCCAGCAGCATCCTGGCGGGGGCGTGTTGCGTTTCGCGGGGCGGCCGATTGCCGATTGGGACAATCGTGCGTTCGCCCGGAAGGTGGCCTATCTGCCGCAAAATCTGCCGACCGCCGACGGCATGACGGTGCGCGAGCTGGTCGCGCTCGGGCGCTATCCGTGGCACGGCGCATTGGGCCGCTTTTCGCGCACGGACGAGAGCAAGGTGACGGAGGCGATGGAGCAGACCGATGTCGCGCGCTACGCGGACCGCGCCGTGGACAGCCTGTCCGGCGGTGAGCGTCAGCGCGTCTGGATCGCGATGCTGCTCGCGCAGGATAGCGACTGCCTGTTGCTCGACGAGCCGATTTCGGCGCTCGATATCGCGCATCAGATCGACGTGCTGGCGTTGGTGAGGCGCTTGAGCGAGGAGCGGGGACTCGGCGTGGTCGTGGTGCTGCACGACATCAATATGGCCGCGCGATTCTGCGACGAGCTCATCGCGCTGAAAGACGGCCGGTTGCTCGCGAACGGGGCGACCGCGCAGATGATGGACGCGCAAACGCTGAGCGCGATTTACGGTATTCCGATGATGACCTTGCCGCATCCGCATGGCGGCGCTGCATCGATCAGTTTTGCCTTGTAATGTGCAAGGCTGCGTTGGCAGAGGCAGGGAGCGTTGTGCGCAGGCGATTTATGTTCGCTGGCATTGACGAGACTGCGCGGGATTCGAGTGCCTTGGCGCTTTGAACTTGAGTCCGGGGTGGCCGTGATCGTCGGGGGGGAAGGTTGAGAAGCGGTCGGCGATCCTGAGCATTTCATGCTGCTTTTGTCTAATAAATACCTGGTTTGAGGTATGGCTCGCCGTCGCTCGAAGCCATACCGTATCCATCACGACGCTGCGACCGGCCGTGGAAAAACGAACCCGTTCCACGAAGGTGAGTAACGACCTTCAGCAAATTGGTCACGCGTTGCCCAACCAGGAGATCGTGAAAATGGAAAACGAATTGGTCAAGGCGGACCCCGCGGAACTCATCAAACTTTTTACCGAGTCCATGCGATCGGCATTGCCTGCCGAAGACATCGCGCTGGTGTCGTCCGGATTGCGCGCGGCACAAGAAGGTAAGCAATATCCGGCAAAGGCTAATGTCATCAGCGCCATCTTTTATCTGCGCTTTCATATTGAAACGACGGCGGACCGGAAATACGGCAATCCGATCAAAACGTTCACCGGAAATGCCGGCGGCATTTCCAGCCCGGGCGGCGGCGCATTGTTCGGTACCGTATTTACGAAAGACATCGAACTGCTTTATGCCGACACCCGCAGCTTTCAGTTCAATGCCAGTCCGGTCATGTTGAACGTGAACTTCTTTGGCAAGGGCAGCAAATTCCTTGGCAATTTCATGTCAGGTGGCGTCAGCACCGTAGGCGGAACGGGGGGCGGAAGCGGTCACTGGAAGTAAGCGCATCAGCGCGTCCAATGCGCGCGGTTAAGGCGGAGGCGGCGGATTCGCCGCCTCCACGTCGGGTTTGACCACGACGACGTGAGTCGATCCTGATGCGCTGGATACTTCGAATGTCGCGCCCAAGCGTGTGGCACGATGTGCCATGCTGCGCAGACCAGTCGAATAGTGCGATCCGCTTTGCCCATGCGTTTCGAATCCCACGCCGTCATCGGTGACGCGTAGCTCGAACGCGTTCTTTGTCGTACGCAGTACGATCTGCACGCGGCGCGCGCGACTGTGCTTGAGCACATTCGTCAACGCTTCCTGCAGTATGCGGGTGATATCGAGCACCTGCGCTGCCGAAAGATTGCACGGATCCGCGCCGTCGATTAACCAGCTGCATTCGATTTGCCGGTTTTCGAAAATGCGCGTCATCCGATGACGCAGCGGCCCGATCTGTTCCGCAAGCGAAGCGCTGTCTTCGGTTGAGTGAGCGGCCGCGTCAATCACGATTCTCAGATCGTCGCGAAGCTCTTTGAGGATGGAGAGAAAGCGATCCGACGAAATGTCGGCGGGCGAGTGTTCGAGCGCCGCGATACTCGACACCAGCGTGCCGCCCAGACCGTCGTGCAGATCGTGGGCGAGATTGAGGCGTTCTCCGAGCCGCGCATTCGCGACCTCGAGCGTATGCTGGCGCGTCAGCGTGTGCGCGAGTTCCTGCGTCGCGAGATCGACCCTGGAGCGCAGTTCGTCGTTGAACTGCTCGATCTTCCGGACGTTCTGGGCGAATCGCCAGGCAAGGGCAAGCGCCATGCTCAACATGAGCGCTTGCGACGTGAACACGGCGTAGTAGATGTTGGTATTCAGGATGCCGACAAAAACCAGCAGGTCGTGAACGCCGACGGCAATGAAAATCACCATGCAAACCGTCAGGATCTGCTGCTCGATTTCGCGGCTGCGCCACGAAAACCACAGCAGCAGACCGCAGCTTCCGATGAAACCCGCCATCGGTATGAGCGCCCAGAGTGCTCGCGCATCGGCAATCGCCGAGCCGGGCGTCACGATCAGCCAGCCGCTGCCGATCAGCACGATCGCCCAGAGCGCTCGCTCGGCGCGTGGGGCGCGGCGTCGGCAAAAACGCAGTACGAAGACCATGAAGCTCGCGCAATAAAGCAGAAACGCGATGGAGCTGAACTTCTCCCACGCATGCGTCGTTGCGAATGGCCACGGCGAGATCGCAATCTGGTTATAGGCATAGCACCACCAGGCGATAGACATCGCCGCGAACCATCCGTAAGCGGACTCTTGCCGACGCATGATCCACAGCGCGAGGAAGACGCCGCCCAGCGTGACCGTGATGGCGAGACCGAAGAACTGCAGGTCCTGGCGAAGCAGCAAGGCGTGCCGGTATTGCGCCATGACGGGCGCGGGGTCGCCGCGAACCACGTTGCCGAGTCCGGGACTATAGGCGGTCAGTCCCGACACGCGGATGAGCAGGGTATTGTCGCCGTCGCGCAGAACCGGGCTATCGACGATCCAGATGCGCGGCGTGTTCCATGCTCGCGATAGCGGTTCGGTCAGGTTCGTGTCGCGGCTGAGCAGACTGCCGTTGAGATACACCGCGCCCGCCATATTCAGGTAGTCGAGCAGGATGGCGCAGGGCCGGGCGGCGCCCGACTGACGCCAACTCAACCGGTACCAGACCACGCCGTCGAAACCGGGCCAGCGGCCGGCCCAGACGTCCGGCAAGGTGACGGGCGTCCATCCGGTTAGCGGCGGCGCGGGCGCATCCCAGCCGGAGCGGGCGGCTTCGATGCGATCGAAGCCCGATGTCGATGCGCCATTGTCGGGTTGGCAAGTTGCCGCCGCGTGCGCCGCGCCGGCATGTGTCGCGATGGCCAACACCGAAAGAATCAGGATGCGCCTCAGGGCAGCAAACCATGCGTGCGGGCTTCGAAGACCGCCTGTGTCCGCGAACTGACGGCCAGTTTTTTGTAGATATTGCGGATATGGCATGCGACGGTCAGGGTCGATAGAAAGAGCAGCGCGGCGATCTCGCGATTGGTGAGCCCTTTCGCCACGAGGCCGAGAATTTCGGTCTCGCGCGGGCTCAGCGGCGGCGCGGGAGGCGCGTTCGCACGAACTTCCGCGGCGCGCACGAGGCCCAGAATATGCCGCGCGACGAACGGATCGATCGGCGCGCCGCCGCGCAGTGCACTGCGAATGGAGGCCGCGATTTCGACATCGTCGCGTTCCTTGAGCACATACCCCGAGGCGCCCGCCTGGAGCGCCTGAACGATCGTCTGTTCCGTGCTCCACGCGGAGATTACCAGCATCGGCAATGCCGGGTCGCGAGCATGAAGCTCGTGTATGAGATCGACACCGCTGCCGTCGGGCAGGCCGATGTCGATCAGCGTCAGGGCGAACGGTTGCTCGGCGAGGATCGTGCGGGCCTCGGCAAGACTCCCGGCGATCGAGATTTCCTGCTCGCCATATCCCAGTCCTAAAAGAATCGACCGCAGACGCAACTGCATCAGGTGTTCGTCTTCGACGAGTAAAAGCGGGCTGGGCAGGAAGGATTCGGGGCGGTCGTCTGAAGCTGAGGTCATGGGGAACAGGTTGCCGACGAGACGCAACAGTTGGAGATCCCGTTGCTGGCGCGCAAGCCGGTGATGCCCGAAGGCGCGCGGAATCCAGCAGGGAGCCGGTGTTGCCGATGATACCCGGGCGGATGGACTTGCCGTCGCCTTTTCCGGTCCTGCGAGAGCAGCATGCGCGCGAAATACCTGGTTTAGACGATGGGACGATCGGGGCGGAGCTACTACCCTGCGCTCGACGGTTTTGCATTGAAAGTTTGCGCTTTTTCGCGCCGGTCCGCAGGTTGGCGGCGCGTTCATGACGCGCGTACGTGACGGCATAGGGCGTCACCGCAAGCCCAGACAAAGGCTGACACCGGCCGACGACGAAAACAAACACGGTGGGACGCGCGCGCAGACACCACGCGAGGCCACCGCCTACGGGGAACAAACCATGAACCACATCTACCGGATTGTCTGGTGCGCCGCCGCGAATGCGTGGCGGGTCGCATCGGAACTGGCGGGGAATCGTCGCGGGAACGGTCTGAACAGCCGGACGGGCGTGAGCGCGCGGCCGGCGATGCGTGGCGAAGTCCGCGGCGTCCGCGGCGCGTGTGTGCCGTCGCCTTTGAGAGGCGTGTGTGCGGTGCTCATGGCCGCGAGTTGCATCGCCGTGACGCCGATCGCGCGTGCGGACAGCACGGGAGGCCAGGGGAGCAGTGATGGGGGCGTTGGCGGGAGTGGCAACGGTGGCGGCGGTGGCGGCGGCCTGACTGGCGCGACTGGCAGCGCAAGCGCCAACGGCAGCGGTGGCGACGGCAGCATCTTTGCTTATGCGTCGCCCGGTATGACCGGTACCGTCGGTGTGGGCGGCGCTGCGGGCGCCTCGACTACGGGCAGTACGGCGATCACCGGACAGGCCGGCGGCGCAGGCGGCGGAGTGGGGAGCCAGGGGGCATTCGACGGCGGCGGCGGCGGCGGCGGCGCGGGCGTCGACTCGACCACCGCGTCCGCGAGCCTGATCAACGCAACCACCGTGACGGGCGGCGCGGGCGGCGCCGGCGGCAGCGGTACCTACGAGTACAACGGCGGCGGGGGCGGAGGCGGCGTCGGCCTGTCGATGGTCGATGGCAGCCTCACGAACAGCGGGACCATCGCGGGCGGCGCGGGCGGCAACGGGGGCGTGGGCGGCAGCGTGGGCGGCGGGGGCGGAGGCGGCGATGGTGTCGACGTGACGGGCACGGCCGGCACGGTCATCGTCAATACTGGCACGATCGCTGGCGGTACGGGCGGCAGTAGTGACGGAGGGCAGCAAGGCGGCGGGGGCGAGGGGATCGTCGGGGCGTCGCTGAGCATCACGAACAGCGGCACGATTTCCGGCGGCAGCGGCCTCGGCGGAACCGCCAACGCGATCGAATTCACCGGCGGCACGAACGCCCTGACGCTCGAAACGGGCTCGACGTTGACCGGCAACATCGCGATCGATGCGGGCAGCGTCCTGTTCAACCAGACGAGCGCGCAGACGTTGAGCAACGCGATCACGGGCGCGGGCAGTGTGATCGTGGGCGGCACCGGCACGCTCACGCTGACCGGCGTCAGCACGTATACCGGCGGCACGACGATCGACGCCGGCACGCTGCGGCTGGGCGACGGCGCGACGGACGGCCAGATCGCCGGCGCGGTGGTCGACAACGGCACGCTCGTATTCGACGAGGCGAGCGCCGCCACCACGTTTTCGAGCGCGATTTCCGGATCGGGCAGCGTGATCCAGGCGGGCTCGCAAACGCTGACGCTGTCCGGCAACAACAGCTACAGCGGCGGCACGCAGATTCAGTCCGGCACACTCGTCATCGGCAGCAGCACGGCATTGGGCACGGGTCGCGTGGCCCTGTCCGACGGCGCGGGGCTGATGTTCGGCGCGACGGGATTGAGTCTCGCCAACGACTTCACGTTGAGCGGCGTGTCGACCTGGACCGTCGCCTCCGGCGACACGGCGAGCGTGGCGGGAACGCTCGCGTCCACGGGCGGTCTTGCATTGGCGGGCGGCGGCACGCTCACCCTCACGGGCGCCAACACCTACACGGGCACGACGACGATCGGCGCCGGCACGCTCGCGTTGAGCGGCGCGGGCAGCATCGCGCAGTCCGCTGGCGTGATCGACAATGGCACGTTCGACATTTCGGCCACTACAGGCGGTGCGTCCATCACGGCGCTCACCGGATCGGGGGCGGTGGTGCTCGGCGCCCGCCCGCTCTCGGTGACGCAGGCGAGCGGCACATTCGACGGCGCGATCTCCGGTACCGGCGGCTTGAGCGTGACGGGCGGCACACAAACGCTTGGCAACGCCAACAGCTACAGCGGCGCCACGACTATCGCGAGCGGCGCGACGCTGGCGCTCTCGGGACAAGGCAGCATCGCGCAGACGAGCGGCGTGGCGGACAACGGCGTGCTCGATATTTCGGCGACCACTGTGGGCGCGGTTCTGAGCAACCTGTCGGGTACGGGCAGCGTGAGCATCGGAACGCGCACGCTCACGCTGTCCGGCGCGGACGGCGTGTTCTCGGGTAGTTTCACCGGATCGGGCAAGCTCATCAAACAGGGCGCGGGCGCGTTCATACTCGATGGCGACAGTTCGGCGTACACCGGCACGACCGAAGTGTCCGCAGGACTGCTGGAGGTGGGCGATGCCGACAACGCGCAGGCGGTGCTCGGCGGCGACGTCGACGTTGACAGCGACGCGACCTTGCGCGGTCACGGCACGATCCTCGGCGACGTCAGCAACGACGGCACCGTTGCGCCCGGCGGATCGATCGGCACGTTGACCATCGGCGGGAATTACACGCAGACGGCAACGGCCACGCTTGCGATCGAAGTCAGTCCGGGCGCCGCGTCGCAATTGCGCGTCAACGGCAGTGCGACGCTCAACGGTGTACTCGCGATCACCTACGATCCGGGCACGTACACGTCGACGCAATACACGCTGCTCACCGCCAGCAAGGGCGTGAGCGGCCAGTTTTCGTCGACGACATCGACGCTCGCGAGCGGCGCAACGCTCGGCACGCTGGAATCGTCGCTGACCTATGGCGCGAACGACGTCGTGCTCACCCTCGCGAGCGCCGCGCCGACGAGCGTGAACGTCACCGTGGTCGCGCCCACCGACACAAGTATCTACACGGCAGTCGGTACCGCGACCGTCATGAACGCACAGGGCGTGACGTCCGCCTTGATGGATCGTCTCGACGACCGGCCTGCCGGCGCGAGTGGGCGCAATGCGAGCGGCTGGGCGGTGGCAACCGGTGCGCAGACCGACGTGGATGGCACGGACGGCCGACCCGGATTTCAGGCGAATCAATATGGCTTTCTGGCCGGATTCGACCGCTCGGTCGATGACGATCTGATCGGCGTGGCGGGCGGTTATCAGCATATCGACCTGAGCGAACAGGCGACGGGCGATTCCGGTACCGTGGACGCGTTGCGCGGGCTGATCTATGCGCGGCGCTGGCTCGGGCCGGTCAGCCTCGCGGGGACATTGGGCTATGGGCTGGATTTCATGGCGCAAAAGCGTCCGTTCGCTGGCATCGGCACGGCGAGTGGCGACCACATCGGCCAGGAATTCACGGGCGCGGCACAGGCGGGCATGCCGATGGGTCTCGCAGGCTTCGTGCTGACGCCGCGAATCGGCGTACGGTATGCGTGGCTGCACGCCAATGGCTTCGATGAGAGCGGCGCGGGCGGTCAGGATCTCACGGTCGGCACCGACAATGTCCGCAGTCTCCAACCGTATGCGGAGGTCGCGCTGAAGCGGGCGTTCGGCGATGCGTTCAGACCGGTCGATGTGCAAGTCCGCGTTGGCTACGCGCGGGAGGTGCTGGACGGGGGACGTGCGATCAGTGTGTCGTCGCAGGATGGCACGCTGTTTACCGCGGCGGGAACGAGCTTGCCGAGAGGTTATCTGACCGCGGGTATCGGAATTGGCATGAAGCCGGCAAAGAACTGCACCGTGTCACTCGACTACAACGCACTGATCAACACGGATCATGCATCGGCTCAAGGCGGATCGGTGAAGGTGGACTGGCTGTTTTGACGGGTTGGAAGCGGGTTGTTCGATCGTGCCATCTGTCCGGCGGGTAACCCGGGTGCGGTTTCGATTCGCGCAGCAGGTTGTGGTCACGCGCCGTCAGCAAGGCCGCTTCGTCGCTTGCGTCGGCGAGCGCACGATATGCGTGGATTGATTACTGATCGAGTCAGAACGGTATGGTTCGCTGGCGGTCCCAGCAGAAGCAGCCCTGAAGGATGAGTTTGCTATCGGTGGCGATTTCTTATTTCTCCGAGATTTTCTGATTAGTCCACGTTAGGTCTGTAGAGTACTTTATTCGGATTACTCTATAGATTTGCTTTCTGGTCAGTGATCTGGTGATTCCCCATCCCGGACAGCGATGAAGCCGTGGAGCGCGCTGCACCAGCTTCTATAGCCTTTGATTTGGGATGGTGCAGGCGGAGTTCGCGTCAACAGCTTCGCAATTTCGGCGTTCACAGCCCAAGCGCATTTCATGAGAGCTCGCAGACAAGGCGGAAAGCGCATAGCGACCCGCAAGGGCCCTTCAGAATTCTAAAGAGCGGTCGTTGAAGCAATATAGATTCGAGGAACCGACCTTTTTAAATAGGTTGCTACTTTCGCCAGCGCTTCGCGCGAAGCTCGTTGAGCTTCGACTCCTTCGCGATCTTATCTAAAGCAGCGGTCACTGTGGCAGCAATCGGCGATGTTTCTTGCCCCCGAAAACTCGCTGAGCGATAAAACATGTCGATCAGCGGTTGCATGAGCGTGCAAATTCGCAAAGAAGCGGTGGCCCGCGCAACAGGCGTTCCGTCGACTGATCAATACTGCGTCGCAACGCCGGACGATCCGGCGGACCGTGCAACACAGCGCTTCATTCGTGGACACGAAACGCACACCGCAATGCGGCGCTGATGTCGCTCAATCCAGGGAAATAGGAGTTACATCATGACGACGCTCACACTCAAGGACGGCACGGAACTGTTTTACAAGGACTGGGGCAACGGGACGCCGATTGTCTTTTCGCATGGCTGGCCGCTGAACGCCGACGCCTGGGACGCGCAGATGCTGTTTCTGGCAGAGCGTGGTTTCCGTGTTATCGCGCATGACCGTCGAGGCCATGGCCGGTCGAGCCAGCCATGGGCGGGCAACGACATGGATCATTACGCCGACGATCTCGCTCAGCTGATCGAGCATCTTGATCTGCGTGACGCCGTGCTGGCCGGTCATTCGACCGGCGGCGGCGAAGTGGCGCGCTACATCGGTCGGCATGGCACGCAGCGTGTGAGGAAGGCCGTGCTGATTTCGGCGGTGCCGCCCATCATGCTCAAGTCCGATGCGAATCCGGGCGGCTTGCCGCTGTCCGTTTTCGACGAGATCCGCGCGGGCGTGCGCACGAATCGCTCGCAGTTCTTCAAGGACCTCGCGCTGCCGTTCTATGGCTTCAATCGGCCGGGCGCGAAGGCGTCGCAAGGCACCATCGACGCGTTTTGGCTGGCGGGCATGCAGTGCTCGATCAAGAGCGCTTACGACTGCATCAAGGCCTTCTCGGAGACCGACTTCAACGACGACCTCAAGAAGATGACGATTCCGACGCTCGTGATTCAGGGTGACGCCGACCAGATCGTGCCCCTTGACGACTCGGGCCGGCTTTCGGCGCAACGCGTGCCGACGGGCAAGCTCGAAGTCATCGCAGGCGCGCCGCATGGTCTGTGCACGACCCACGCCGATCAGGTCAACGCTGCGCTGCTCGACTTCATCGCGAGCTGATGCCGGCGTGCGCCTGTCGGCCCATGTGGTGCGGCAGGCGCAGCGTGTTGCAGCACCGTCGCTTGCATCGACACAGCAGATTGCCTGATATGCCGTTGGCAGCGAGACCGGCGAGCTCGCTCAGGCGATGGGCAAGGTCATTCGAAACTCGGCGCCATCGTCAAGACCGAAGGCATCGAGCGTGCCATGATGCGCCTCGACGATGGAGCGGCAAATGGCGAGCCCCATCCCCATGCCGGTGGACTTCGTCGTGTAAAGCGGCTCGAAGATTCTCTCCATCACGTGGTCCGGAATGCCGGCGCCGTGGTCGCGCACGGACATGACGACCTGCGCGCCCTCGACGAGCGTGGATATCGTGAGCGTGCGCCTGTCCACGGCGGTCTCGCTCATCGCTTCGACGGCATTCGTGAACAGATTCAGCACGACTTGCTGGAGCTGTATGCGATCGGCCTCGACCGTCGCGTCGGCAGCGTCGAGAAGGCTCACGACGCTGACCTGCCTCGCCTCCGCTTCGGGTTGAAGCAAGTCCAGGACATCGCGCACGACGTCGTTGACGCGCATGGGTGCGAGCACCGCAGGCGCCTGCTTGGCGAGCGCCCGCAACGCGCGGATGATTTCGAGCGCGCGCAGACTGGTGCGCTTGATCTGCATGAGCCCCGACGTCACTTCCTCCAGATCCGCGGGGGCACGCTGCAGCCAGCGCAGGCTCGCATCGACCGTGGTGGTGATGGCCGCGAGCGGTTGATTGACTTCGTGCGCAATCGAGGCCGCCACGTTGCCCATCACGGTCAGGTGAGCCGTGCGCGCGAGTTCATCGCGCGCGGCCCGCAGGCTGATTTCCGCATTCAGACGGTGATCGCTTTCGTCGACGAGCCGTTCATACAGCCGCGCCGTTTCGAGAGACACGGCCACCTGAGGCGCGAGCACTTCGAGATCCGTCACGCGCGTCGGGTCGAATACGCCGGGCGCGAGATTGTTCTCGAGGTAGACGACGCCGACGAGCGAGCCTCCCCGTAGCAGCGGCGTGCACAGCACCGAGCGCTGCACGCGCCCGGCGCCCACGCGGGATCGCAATGATGGGGACTCGAATCCGGCATCCGCGAATACGAGCGTGTTGCGGGTGCGAACGACGCTGTTGAGAACGGCCAATGGCAACGCATCGTCGTCCGGTGCGGCGTTGCCGTGCGTGATGACCACCTTGGTCGACTCCACGCGCGCCATCGCGACGACCTTGAGCCCGTCATCGTGCGAAAGCAACAAGAGTCCGTATTGCGCGCCCGCGTAGACCACGATGCCGTTCAGCAGCTTTTCGACCAGCCGTTCCGTGACGGCCTCGCCAGAAATGATCTTCGCCGTTTCGATGCCCAGATCGACGAACGGTTGCTGGCGCGAGGGCGCCTCGACCTCGGTCTGTTCGGCCGTGTTGCCGAGCAGCGATGCATGCCGCTCATGGAGCCGTTGTTCCGCGTTCACCGCGCCCCAACGGCGGTAGCAGGCGGCCGCCTGACGCAAGTGATACATCGCGGACGATTCCAGCGTCTGCGACAGGTAAAGCTCGCCGGCCAGTTCATGAGCGAGACCTTGCTCGTGAACGAAGCCCACCGTTTCCGCCGCCCGCGCGGAATGCTCGTAGGCGATCAGCGCAGCCATCACGTCGCCGCGAAGGCGCGCGATTTCCGCTTCGATCAAAAGAAGCTTGTTGCGAAACGTGGCACCGTTTCGATTGGCCCATTTCACGAACTGGCTTCGATGCCCGGAGAGTTCAACGAGAGCGTTTGTCGGGGACACGTTTTCTGCATGCGCGAAAGCGATCGCGCGATACAGCCTGGAATCGGCAACGTTGATGTGTGCGGGGACGGTCCAGGCGAGATCGGCGGCCTTATCCAGCAGGGAAAATGCCGCAGCAAAATCCCTGGCGAAAATCTTCGTCAGGCCGCCGTAGAAGAAGATAAAGAATCGGGCGATCTGGGAGACCGAGGCCAGGTTATCGACTTCGCGTTTTTCCAACCGTTGCGTGGACGCATTGTCGGTATCGATTTCGCTCGCTGGCGCTGCGCTCATCAAGGCCCGCGCAAAGTCGCGCTGCGCCTGGAGCACGGCTTCGATATCCCGATAGCGAATGATGGCCGTGAGTTCCAGGCCGCGTTCGACTTCGTCATCGACGATGGACAGATGCTCGCCCATGGCGATCAGGTCGGAAACGATGTGATTGCACGCATAGCACGCCATTCCGATGTCCCCCGAGGCGCGTCCGAGCGCTCTCGCCTGGCGCGCATAGCCGAGGGCAAACGAAAGGGGACGTGTCCAGACACTGACCTGGTCGATTGCGACGAGCGTCGCCACGCGCTGCGCTTCGAAACCGTGCTGGTCGATCAGCGCCAGCGCGGCCTGGCCGTATTCATAGCCTGCGTCGGGGGCGTCGTACATACCCGCAAAAAGGACGCCAAACCACGCCAGGCCGCTGGGAGACTCGGGCGTCACGCCATGTTCGATCGTGAGTTCGACCATCTTGGCGAGATGCAGAATGCCAACGCCGTCGGTGACGAAAAACGACGAAGTCATGGTGGCGAGCAGCCCCATGATGACCTGGATTCGCGGGTCATCGCAGCGCGGCAGGTGCCGCATGGGGTGGATCGTTTTGTTCTTGAGCGCGCGTTGGGCGGACTCGCAGGCGCGCCGCATCTGTTCTGCGGTTGGCGCGCGATGTAGATGGACATCGAGAAGCGCCAGCCCGGCCAGCGCGGCCGACAACGCGCCCTCGTAGTCGGACTGGACGGTCTTCAGGACGGCCTTTAGCCGGTGCACGTCGGCCCGATGAAGCGGCGTGAGCGGGTGCGCAAGCAAATCGTCCACGCCGCGTTGAGCGTCGACGAGGGCCGCTTGCGCCAGCGAGCACTCGCAATACTGCAGTTTCGCCCCATAGGCGAGATCGTAATGGCTCGACCACCAGGGTTCGTCCACCATCGCGAGCGCGATATTCGCATATACCGTTGCCTGGTCGAGCGCGGCCGCATTGCGCGCGCGTTTGCCCGCGAGGATGAGAATACCCACGTACGCGACGCGTGTGTCTGGCGACAGGGCGTCCATGGCGGCGCGCTCGATCTGGCTCGCGATCTCGAACGCGTACTCGGCGAGTCTGGACTGCCAATAGCCGATCATGGCCGAGGCGATGTGCGCGTGATGCAGCGGCTTCGACGCGGAGTCGATGCGCGAGTAAGCCGACTCCAATACGCGATCGTGCTGGAACGCGTAGGAGTCGGAATCCTGCACGAGCAGATTGGCGTCGACAAAAGGACGAAGCGTGTGATGCACCTCGTCATTCGACAGGCCGCTGATTTCAGCGAGCAATCCCGTTTCACAGCGAATTCCCACGCAGGCCAGACTTTCCAGCAGCTTCGTGCCTTCGGGCGGGAAACGTTCTATGCGGCGTACCAGCAGGTCGATGACGTTATCCGAGTAGAGCCGTTGCGCAATGCTCGTCTCATCCCACGTCCACGCGCCGCTCTTGACGCTGAATCTCAGTACCTCATCGTCGATGAGCATGCGCAGAAGCTGGCGGGAAAAGAACGGATTGCCGCCCGTCTTCGCATGCACGGCGCGCGCGAGCGCTTCGACGCGATCGGCCGATTCACCGAGCGTGAAGCCAATCAGCGCGGCCAGGTTCGCCACGGAGAGCGAGTGCAGCGGCACGTGTGTCAGATGCATCGTCGTGCTATCGCGCAACGCGTGTTGCCATTGCAGTTGACCGACCTGTTCGGCGGAAAACTCGCGGCACGCGCAAAGCAATAACACGTTTGGCGGCGGTTCTGCGGAGAAGGCTTTGAGGAAGCTGAGCGAGGCCGGATCGGCCCACTGGAGGTCGTCGACGAACAGCACGACAGGTGCGCCCGGCGAGGCGAATGCAGCGATCGTATTCAGCAGTGCGCGAATCAGGCGCGTCTGCGCGAGCGGACCCGCGACCTCGGCAAGCGGCGTGCACCGTCCGATGATGTGCTCGACTTCGGGCACGAGTTCGGCGACTGCCCGTCCCTGGCCTTCGAGGAGCGCGATCCAGCGCTCGCGAACGGCGGCCAGCAGGTCGTCATCCGCGCCAAGCAATTCGAGCGTCAGCGTGCGGACGATCTGCACGACAGGCGCATACGGAATGCCGGAGCGTTGCTTGTCGGCTTTACCGGAGGCATAGCGAAAGGCGCGGCGTCGTACGTCGTTGAACAGCGACTCGACGAGCGCCGATTTTCCGGATCCCGCGCTGCCGGAGATGAATACCAGCTCGGTTTTTCCGGTCTCGACCACGCGCGCGAGCGCCCGGTCGAGGTGGGCTTTCTCCGCGGCGCGGCCAAAGAGCATGCTCGACATGCTGAGCAAGCGCGATGAGACGGCGGCATCGGCGGCAAGAGGCGTTTCATGGCCATGCAAACGGATCGCGTCGCGAATGAGTTGCAGGTCCGCTAGCGCTTGCGTGGCGCTCGTGTAGCGTTCGAGCGGATCTTTCGCCATCAGCCGGAGCAACACGACGGACAGAATATCGGGCACATCGGGCCGATGCCGCGAAGGGTGCAGCGGCTCGACCGCAAGGCGCGCGTGATACCAGCCGGCCGCGCTTTCGGCCGTGAATGGCAGCGCCCCGGCCAGCAGCGCATAAAGCGTGACGCCGAGGGCGTAGAGATCGGCGCTCTTTTCGCGCTTATGATCAGGCTCCGCATCGATGATGCCAAGCTCGGGCGCGAGGAATGGCTGGGCGCTCAGCCGCTCGCGATACGCTTTGGGGGCTTCGGGATCGAAGCCGATCAGACTGACCGTGCCGTCGTCACCGAGAACGATGCACGCGGGCCGCAGGTCGCCGTGGCAGATTCCCGCGGCATGCGCGTCGCTCAGCGCGCGCGTTGCACCGATGGCGATCCGCAAGAACGCGTCGATCGTCAACTGCCGGGGATCGACATTCGATGCTAGCGTTGCCGTGGACGACAGCGGGTAGATGACGATGACGCGCTCGTCCTGCCAGAGCGTGGCGATTTGCGGCAATCCCCACGGCAAGCGGATTCGCGCACTCCATTCCAGTTCGCGCTTCAGGCGCTCGGATGCGGAAGCGGACGAATGCGTTTCATAGCGTGCGAGCCAATGGCGATCGCCGGCGCGCTCGGTGAGCAGGCCGGTCACGACACCGTCCGAGTGATCGAGTTCGTGCTTGTGGCACCCGTCGAACCAGGCGATGTCAAAGGGCTTTCTTGTGGTTCCCGCGCCGTCTGCATCGCGATCTTCGATCGACGTATCGGACGAGCGGGAAGGCGTGCCTTGCGTGGTCATTTTGCGGCCATGCGTATGTCGAGTTTCTGGACAATCGATAAAAAGCCGGCAGCCAGGGCGTGACAGTGTCTGACGCGCATCCGGCCGCGCTGCTGGTGTATCGATACTTCGCTACGTCTTCTTCATGAAGTCCTGCCGCCGCAGACAAGTCGTTACATGACCGTCGCGCGCTTCGCCTTGGATTGCATCGAAAATGTGGCGGCAAAGACTTCGTCGAGAAGAGCGCCAAAAGTAGCACGGGAAAATATTCGATGCGCGTAAGAGCCGACCGGTGCGAGTCACGCGTGGCTCTCGGGGCGACGGCCACGCATGCGGCGCGGGTCGCGCCCGGCGATGTTGATACGGGCCATTGTGCGCATTATTGGTGCAAGGGGAGCCGGGCGTTCGCCAGAATGCCGGACGAGCGGCGGATGACCGTGCGAATCTATAAACGCGCGGCCAATTCGCGCACGTCCCGCCGCCTGTCTGTCCATCATCGCTCCATCGCCAGCACGCGCAATCCGGCATGGTGCGCGGCGCTAACCACACGTGGAGGGACTCGCGATGGACATGTTCAAATCACTCAAGGCTTTTATCGCGGTGGGACAGTTGGGCAGCTTTACGCAAGCCGCGCGCGCATCGGGACTGTCCACGCCGGCGGTGAGCCGTGCGGTGTCGGAACTGGAGGGCGCACTGCGGGTGCAATTGTTCAATCGTTCGACACGCCGCGTGAGCCTCACGGAAGAGGGCACGCTTTTCTTCACGCCCTTGAGCCAGGGCATTCAGATGATCGAGTCGAGCATGAGCGCAGTCTGCCGCTCGAATACCGACCTGCGCGGCGTGATCCGGATTGGCGGAGCCCCGAGCATCAGCGCCATGCTCACGCGGTTGATCGCGGAATTCAGCGAACGGCATCCGGAGATCGAATTCGATGTGTCGATCGACGAGCGGCACAACGAAGTGCTCGACGAACAGATTGACGTCGCCGTGCGCGTGGGTAGCGAGCCCGAATGCCGCTGGGTCGTGCGCTCGCTCGGTCCGCTGCGGCTCGTGCATTGCGCCGCGCCTCACTACCTGCGCCAGCGCGGCGCGCCCCGAACGCCCGACGACCTCGGGCGGCATCGCTGCATTGGCCGTTGCGACACGCGCTCGGCAAGAGCGCGCACATGGGATCCGGCGGGCAGCGGCGAGAGCCCGCGTGGCCAGATCAACGCCGTGGCCACATTCAATGACGACGGCGCCATCATCCAGGCCGCCCTCGCGGGCGTGGGCATCGCGCAGATTCCCCAGTATCTCGTGCGCCGGGAACTCGACGCGGGGCGGCTTGTGCAGGTCTTGCCGGAACATACGAGCGAGCGCAGCAAGGTGATGCTCTGCTATCCTCGCCGCGCGCCCATGCCGATGCGGGTGCGAAGCTTCATCGACTTTGCCGTCAGTCGGGTGACCGAGGAACTCAACGGCCCGCCGGATGGCGCGCAGGCCGACATGACCGCGCGCCGCGTCCCGCACTGACCCAACCATACTTAGATATAGTTGCACCAGATCGAAATATAGTGTTATTGGATCGCACACCTGTCTAAGATAACGAACGTGAGCGGTCAGCCCTTCTATGCCCCGCCCGAATTGCCGTTTTGGACGAGGACTATTCGCTTGCAAACCCCCATGATTGTTTCCATTGTCGACGACGACGAAAATGTCCGCGTCGCAACGTGCAGTCTCGTTCGCTCCCTGGGTTGCAAGGTGCGGGACTACGCTTCGGCGGAGGCGTTTTTGCGCGCGGATGGTCTGAGGGAGGTGCATTGCGTGATCTCGGACGTTCAGATGCCGGGCATGGATGGGATCGAGATGCAGCGCAGGCTCAACGAAACGCCTGGCGCGCCGCCGGTCATCTTCATTAGCGCGTTCGGCTCGGAGGCGCGCCGCAGTGAAGCACTCGCCAACGGCGCCCTGTGTTTTCTCGACAAACCGGTCGACGGCGATGTCTTACTCGCATGCCTGGAAAAACTCGGTCAGAATGCGGATGGAGTTTGAGCGTCCCCGCTACGTATTGCGAAATGGAGTGGTCGCTCGCGGGCTGAACCGCCGGATCGTCGCAGCAGATGATTGCCGATGACCTGGTCGGCCCGCCGCTTTTAGGTGCAAACGTCTCTGGTGTCATGGCGAGTTTCAGTCCGGTTTTGAATACGGGTTCGCCTGATTTTCCAGTTCACATCCGAATGTTGGTGAAATGAGCGGCGCTCTTTAGCGCCGCCACCTGTTTCCGGCAAAGCCGCCCGTGAATGCAACCCTGATCCGATCGAACACGAAGCGAGCGCTCCCCGAGGGGCCGATCGTTTTCTGGTTCGCTGCAATCGTCGCGCTGACGGTTTTTAGTATCGACGCCTTTACGTCGCTCGATATTGCGGTCGCTGTTTTCTACGTGGTGGTCGTGCTGCTGGTGGCATCCAGCGGCTCCGATCTCGCGGTCATGGGCGCGACGGTCATCGTGGCGATGCTCACGCTCGCCGGTTTCCTGATTTCGCACGACAGCGATTACGCCGGCGGCGCCATCGCGCGCTGCGTGCTGAGCCTGCTCGCCATTGGTTCGACTTCGATACTTTCGCTGCGCAATCTTTCCAACACGGCACGACTGCTCGAACAGATCGACATGCTGAATCTGACCCACGACGCCGTGCTGGTCGTGGACCTCGAAGGGCGAGTGACGTTCTGGAATCACGGCGCGGAATCGCTGTACGGGTGGAGTGCGGAGCAGGCATTGGGGCAGCGCATTCATGAACTCACGCAGACGCGCGCCGCGTTGCCGCTCGACGAAATCCACGCGAAGTTGCTCGACAGCGGAAGCTGGTCCGGCGAACTGCAACGCGTTCGCCGCGATGGGCGTACGGTGACGGTCATGAGCCGCGTCGCGGTGTGGCGCGATGCGAAGGGCGCGCCCCGCGCGATCCTCGCGACGAACAACGACATCACGCTGCAAAAGCGGATGGCCAACGAGATCGAGGCGCAGCAGGCGGAGTTGCGCGCGGCCATCGACACGATTCCCGGCATGGTGTGGAGCGCCTCGGGCGACGGCGACGTGGTGTACGTCAATCGCCGCTGGCAAGAGTCCGGCGTCGATACGGAGGGCCGCGGCGCCGATCTCTGGGACGCCGTCGTGCATCCGGACGATCTCGGCGCGATGCGCCGCGACTGGCTGGACGCGCTCCGCTCCGGGAGTGCGCTCGACAATATGTCGCGCGTGCGCCAGAGAGACGGCGGCTATCGCTGGATGCACATCGCCGCCGAACCGCTGCGCGATGCAGACTGCGCCGTGCGCCGCTGGTATGGCGTCAATACGGACGTCGAGGCGCGCAAGCGTGCGGAGGATGCGCTCACGCGAAGCGAGGCGTTTCTCGTCGACGCGCAGCGCCTGAGCAAGACGGGCAGCATCGGCATCGAAGCCGTGCACGGCAAGATGATCTGGTCGGCCGAGGCTTACCGGATCTTCGGTTACGAGCCGTCGCCAGCGTTGACGCCCGGTCTCGCGCTCATACTCGAACGTACTCATCCCGAGGATCGCCGCCAGGTTGAAATCGCGCACGGCGCCGCAATGGCGACGCCGTTGGTCGATTTGAAATATCGGCTGATCATGCCCGACGGCGAGCTTAAATACGTGCATTACGTCGCGCATTCGGGACCGCCGCTTTCCACGGATCTCAACTACGTCGGCGCACTCATGGACGTGACATCGTCGCAACGCACGCAGGAGGCGCTGACACGTTCGATGGCGGAGCTCGCGCACGCCACACGCATGACCACGCTCGGCGAGATGGCCGCTTCGATGGCGCATGAGGTGACGCAGCCCATGGCCGCGGTGATCACCTCGGGCGACGCGGCGCTGCGTTGGCTCGGCAGGCCGGAGCCGGATATCGGCGAAGTCTCCCGATCAATCGGCCAGATGATCCAATCCGCGCGCCGGGCGAACGACATCGTGCGACAGATTCGCGCGATGGCGCGAAAGCGGCCGTCGGCGCTCAGCCGCGTCTCGCTGGTCGAGATGGTTGAAGAGGCGGTCAGCATGATGGCGCCGGAACTGGTACGCCACGGTGTGATCTGCGAAGTGCAGCCGCCGCCGGATGCGATTCACGTACACGCGGACAGCGTCCAGATTCAGCAAGTCGTCGTGAATCTCCTGTTGAACGCGGCGCAGGCGATGGCCGATCTGCCGGGCAAGCCGCACCGCATCGTCATTTCGATTTCCGCGCCGCGCGAGGGCAGTGTCGACCTTCGCATCGAAGATTCGGGCAACGGCGTACCCGAGGATGTTCGCGAGCGGCTTTTCACACCGTTTTTTACGACGAAAACCAATGGCATGGGCATGGGCTTGTCGATCTGTCGATCGATCATCGAGGCACATGGCGGCCGTATCACGCTTGAAGATTCATTGGCGGCAGGTGCCCGGTTTTTGATTACGCTGCCGTTGGATGCTGAAAAAAAGGAGAATAATCCATGAACCTTCAGCGCGGTGGCGCTGGCGACGCCGAGCCAAACCGGATGGTGTACGTCGTGGACGACGACGAGTCGATGCGCGATGCCGTCAGCAATTTGCTGCGCTCGGTTGATTTGCCGGTGCAGGCATTCGCTTCGGCGCGCGAGTTTCTTGCCTTCGAGCGCCCGGATGTCCCCAGTTGCCTGATTCTCGACGTGCGCCTTAAAGGACAGAGCGGATTTGCCGTTCAGGAACAGATCGCCGATGGCGCATTAAGCATTCCGATCATCTTCATGACGGCGCACGGCGACATCGCCATGACGGTCAGGGCGATGAAGGCGGGGGCGATGGACTTTCTCGCCAAGCCCTTTCGCGATCAGGACATGCTCGATGCCGTCGATCAGGCGCTCGCGGCAGATGAAAAGCGTCGTGCAGCCGATCGTTCTGTTTCGAATCTGCGCAAATGCTACGGTTCGCTGACGCAGCGGGAGCGCGAAGTGATGGCGCTGGTCGCCTCGGGGTTGCGCAACAAGCAGATTGCGGCGGAAATGAACCTGAGCGAAATTACGGTGAAGATTCACCGCGGCCAGGCGATGAGAAAGATGGAGTCGAACTCGTTTGCTGACTTTGTGCTAAAAGCCAAGACGTTGGGAATCGGATCGTCGGCGGAAGATTCCTGAAAACTGTTTGCTTCACGTCACCGTTTTTATTTTCGACGCCCGTTCATTTTTATATTTGAAAATGACCGGGCGTTTTCATTCGCGAGCGAAATTTTTCGCGTTGCCAAAAAAATATCGCGGCATTAAACAATAGTATGAGTGCGTAAAACTTATACGCGAGAGGCGCATTCTATTGTACGACTAGAATCGAATATTTGAGTCGGGTAACGTAGAGGCTAATCACACAACCTGTCTTGCTGCGTCGCGGGTCTGATCGATTCTGGATTGCGCCGACAAAGGAGAGCACCGTATGAATAGTTTATCCGACAGCCTCTCGCCACCGCGCACGGCGCGTTATCCCATCGAAATGGAACGTGAGTGGCGTCAGCCGGGAAGCGTGGAAGACGCATCGCACGAAATTCGGGTGCTGCGCTGGTCGAATCACTGCTCCGAACCTCTCGACGTGTCGAGCGACGGCGCGGCGCCGATGCATTGTGTCGCGCTGAATCTGAAATGTACCGTTGTCGATTTCGATTATGCGGCGCGTCCGTTGATTCGCGGTCGCGTGGCGGCGGGAGTAGCGCATATTGGCGCGCCCGGTGTCGCTGCGCGCGCCCGCTTTTCGTCTCAGTTCGACGTCCTGCACCTCTTTGTCACGCAGCGCGTTTTGAAGGAATGCTACGCGGACCTGTTTGGACGCACGCCCGGTGAAGAACTCACGCTTGGCGATGGCAGCTTGCTGCGCGACCCCGCGATTGAGCGGCTGAGTCAGGCGCTGGCGGTCTCGCAGACCCACGACGCGGCGCTGGGAAAAGTATTCACCGATAGCGTGAGCCTGGCCATTGCTTCGCGCCTTGTCGCGAGCCAGTATGCAGGCACGTCGCGCGGATCGCGAGGCGCCTCGGAGTTGCCGAAATGGCGCATGACCCGCGTGATGGATTATGTGGACGCGCATCTCGGCGAGCCGATTGGTCTGGCGGACATGGCCGACAGTGCGGGACTCACGCGCATGCATTTCGCCGCCCAGTTCCGTCAGGCGAGCGGTTTGCGGCCCCACGAATATCTTCTGCGCAGGCGCATTGAACATGCGCAGTCGATGCTGCTCCGCTCGCAACACAATGTGCTCGATGTTGCGCTTGCCAGCGGATTTCGTTCCCAGGCTCACTTTACGACCGTATTCAAACGATTCGTTGGCGAGACGCCCTGTTCATGGAGAAAAAATCACGATGGGCTTCGATAGCCAGATTGTCCGCTTTATGGCATGCAGCGCCGAGTATCTGTTTGGTCCGGTTTCCGCGGGTCAAGAGGCGTGCACCATCGAACGATCGCTCGCGCAATGCGCTCTGGAGTTGAGCATGCGCGAACCGAGGATGCACCCCTTGTTTTTGGATAACGGAGCGAAACGATCCTCGGAAGTTTCGGCGGGCTGACGGTCCGGGCAACAGTAAAGAATCTCTTTAAAAGCACGCGCTAAACATTCAACGGTATTGTCTACTCATGTAGGAGTGCAATATATGATTCCGCAGATTCAAACGATTGTCGATCCGTGGCAGATGACGGTTGGCTTGCTCGGCTTGTTGTCGAGGGAGAAATATGAAGGCGTTCAGGTGCCGTCTGCACGCAGGTACGTCGCGCGTCGATGCGCCGATCAGCCGGTCGCCGGCCTGACGGTTCAGCTCGTCGAGCGGGCCACCGCCACGCGTGTGACCTTGGCCTGGCGCGATCCGTCGCGTTGCGCATATTGCGATCAGGAGTGGTTTCGCACGCGGGCGCGTCGCAATGGCGTATGCGCGGTATCCGGTCGCTCGATTCGCCGGGGCGACGACGTCTATCGGCCGCGAGCCATGCGGCCACGCGCGATCAATGCCGACATGATGCTTCACTGCAACGTCGTGGAGGCGTTGTCCTGAGCGCGGATCGCCAACCAGAATGGAATCCACGCATCTGTGTATTCGAACTGACATTGATGCCCGAGGAGCCGATCCGGCTTTCTCGGGCATTCGCTCAACGCATCATCCGTTACTTTCCGCCGTTGGGCCGACCGGGCCGCGAAAGATCGCGTACTGGTAGAGGTGCAGCCAATCATGATCGGAAACACGAAGCCAATGCCGATCAAGACCGGTGCTGATCGGCGTTGAGCCGAAGGTTGCCATTTCTATCGGGTTTCGCGGTGCGGCGAAGCGTTCGAGCGCACGCTCGCGAAAGGGATTGAACGAGATGATGCTCGAACCGCTCACGATCGATTGCGGCGGCATGAAGGTCGCTCATCATGCGCGGACTGTTGGTGCCGAATCGGGCGTGCAGCGCATTTCCGTCGCTTCCCACGCGACCGCCTTCGCGCTTCTCTCGCAGAACTCGAACGAAGATGCGTGCTTCGGATCGGGCCACGCACAACCGGGGATAAGCATGAATAAGCACGAGTAAGCGAGAGTAAGCGCGAAAAGATGCGACTTGCTACGTCCAGTATTGGTAGCCATCTCTGCGGCTTCGCATGGACGGCGTTTCCTGAAGACGCAACAGGCGGCTTTGCTGCGCGCGCGTCGGTCTCGTCGACGAATTGAGCGGCAGCGTTTCGCGCCGAGGTGTGCGTGTGTCGTCGGCGTTTGTTGCACCGACTGCCACGCGTTCCAGTGGCAATTCCGTTTGTGCGCCGACCTTCATTAACGCGGTGCGCAGTCCCACGCCGTTCTGCAGCGATACGGCAACGATCAGGCAGGCACCGAGGGCGGCGAGCGAGGAGGCGAGAAAGCGAATGGGCACGATGTAGCTCCGTGAGCAAACTGAATCGTCGGGAATCGACGAGCGCCATTCTCGAGGGGCACGCACGCGTTCATTTTCGGATTGGCACCCGGTTGATGAAAAACGCACGGTTGCGGCTGGGGAGGGAGCGTTATGTTATTGCAGGCGGAATGGGGCAAGGGAGTGGCGTATTCGCCGAGCGTGCGAATACGAAAGATCAGGAAAGCGCAGGCGATGGCTGGGTACTGGCGAGTAGGGCGAACATCTCGCGCACCTCCGGCACCGCGCTGCACGCATCGAATCGATTCGCAAGCGCCGACAAGGCATTCCGCGCCTCGTTGGCTTCCTCATCACCAAGTGGCAATTTAATCAGATCGAGCGTCGCGCGCAATTCCCACATGCGTGCGCCCTGCGACTGTGCCATCGCGATCGCCTTCGTAAAACACGCCTTTGCACGCGTCAGCGCGTGCGCATCGTATGGGCGGTCGGTATCGAACGTGCGGGACATGGCATGCGCGCATAAACCCCGGCCGCGCAGGATTTCAGGCATAAAGTAAAAAGAGCCGTTGATCTCGCAGAATGCCTGTGCATCCTGCAAGCGATCGAGCGCATCCGAGGTCCGGCCCACGCTGATGAGCGCTTGCGCGCATTCGACGATCAGCGGCGACGTCAAGCGCCGGAACCCTCGCGCCAGCAGCGAGTCGAGCGTGCGCTCCAGCCTGGATAGTCCTCTGACCACGTCCCCATCGTGAATGAGGAGGATGGCGGCGAGGCATTCGCCGAACTCGTGCCAGATAGTCAGGCGGTGCAGCGTCGTTTGCGAGCGCATGATCGACAGATAGTGGCGCGCACGCTCGCGATCTCCCGAGATCAGCGCAAGCGGCGCCGCGACAACGCCGAGGACGTGCGTAAACCACGGCTCCATGGTCTCGGCGGGAATCAGATCCAGCGAGCGACTCGCGAGGCGCGCGGCCTCGCCGACGTCTCCTTCGAGCCAACGGATACGGGCCAGCCCCGCGTAGCAGACCGCGAGCGGGTCCACCGCGAACTGCCGGATCTCGGCCGCATCGTTGGGATAGGCTTGAACATGTTGCACGACGGCTTCGAGCGTCGCGGCCGCGCCATGATGATCGCCGGCGCAGTGCGCCGCGGTGGCGGCGAGCGTCGTCGCGAAGATGTGCTGCCACCGGCAATGCTTCTGACGCGCGAATTGTTCGAATTGCTCTGCATACCGGCGCGCGTCGCTGACTTTGCCGGAAGAGAGCATCGCATTCCACAATCCCCAGTAACTCCGCGCGCGCAGGCCGTCGTCTTCGATTCGCAGCGCATGCTCGTGCACTTCGCGCCAGAGTTCGCACGCGCGTTCCACCGGCCCTTCCAGATTCGGCAGCACGGCGGCGAGTGCGATTTTGAGGCGAATCGCGGCAGCGGGTGGCATGGCGGGCTCAGGCAGCGCCTGACGTGCCTGAAGCGCCAGCGCGGCGCGGCGGCCGCATTCGTCCAGCTTGGCGCGCGCCAGCAGCGCGCTCACCAGCGTGGACGAAAGCTCCACGCCTGTACGCACATCGCCATCGGGAGAAAAGGCCCAATCCACCGCGTTGCGCGTGTCGTCCAGCATGTCCTCGGGATGCTCGCCAGTGACGAGCGCCGGCCCGCTTCCGGCGGCTTCCTGGTTGCGGAAGCGCGAAGCCAGATCGCGTGCATGGCGTGCCGATACTTCCTTGACTTCGCCCGCCGAGAGGAGATGTTCGAGGGCGTAGGCGCGCGTCGACTCCGACAAGCGATAGTGAGCGATCGGACCGTCGAACGACACCTTGACGAGCGATTTCGCCAGAAGTTCGCCGATTCCGTCGATGACGGTGCTCACCGGCAATGTCGCGTCGCAAGCCACCGCGCACAGGGATTCGATCGAGAAGCGGCGGGTAAACAGCGCGAGGCGTCTCAGCAGCGTGCGGCTGCGTGAGTCGAGCAGCGCGAAGCTCCAGTCCAGCGTTGCACGGAGCGTGCGATGGCGCGGCATCGCCGTGCGAAAACCCCGTGAAAGCAGCGTCAATTGATCGGCGAGACCGCGATGGACGCCTTCTACGCCCAATGTCGGCACCCGCGCGGCGGCCAGTTCGATCGCGAGCGGCAAGCCGTCGAGCCGGCGGCAGATTTCGCCGATCAGGCCGATTTCCTCGGGGTCTCCGTGAACAGGGCGGCCTGTTGCCTCGACGCGCTTCATGAAAAGCTGCACAGCGGCTTGGCGGCGAACAGTCTGCTCGTCGGCTTCTCGCTCGGGGACGGCGAGCGGCTCAACCGGCATGAGTGTTTCGCGGTCGATCGCCAGCGCTTCCCGGCTCGTCACGAGCACATGCAACGCCGGGTAGTCGTCGAGCACGCGATGCACGATGTCGGCGACTGCCGCGATCATGTGTTCGGCGTTGTCGAGCAGAAGCAGCGAGCCGGAATTGCCGCTCGTACCGCTCGCGCCGTGCGCCGACAGTCGGGCCTTGACGGCGCGGGCGACTTCGTCGGCCGTCGCCATCGCCGCGAGTTCGATCACCATGACGTGACCGCCGCGCTCCGCTTCAAAGCGCTGCGCGACCGCCATCGACAGCGTGGTCTTACCGATTCCGCCCGATCCGATGAGCGTCAAGGCGCGCCCGCAGGTCAGCGCGCCGAGCACCGACGAAATGGCGTGGTCCCTGCCAATCGGCGGCGGAAGATTCGGCAGTCGTGCGGCGGGTGGTGTCGGGTGATCCCCGTTGCCCGGCACATTGCGTGGGCCGTTTGCGATTTCGCTGCGTGTACGCTCGTTCGCACGCGCGGCCAGAAGCCGATAGCCGCGTCCCGATTCGGTGACGATACAGGCGCGGTCATCGCCCAGCGCGCGGCGCAGCTTCGACAACTGCACCTGCAGATTGTTTTCCTCGACGACAACGCCGGGCCAGGCGCGCGCGAGGAGTTCGTGCTTCGTGACGAGCCCGCCGTCCGCTTCGATCAGCGCTTCGAGAATCGCATAGGCGCGCGCGCCCACCTGGACCGGTTCGCCGTTTCGCAGCAGGACACGCTCGCGGAGATTGACGCGCGCGTGGCCAAGCTGGAAGACAGCCGACGGCGGCTCGGAAAGCGAAGGCATGCGATCAGGACCGGAAGGAGACGGGTGACAAAACGGCTTGCTGTGCCGACGCGGAACGTGCGGCGCTTCGCAAGTAGTCCGCGCGACGTTCGACCATCGTTGCCAGTTCGCCCGCTTCGGCAAGCCTCTGCCTTCCGAACGATTTCGAAGGCGTGAGCAGGCGGTACGTTACTGCCGCGCCGTCGAAATGAATGTCGAGCAGTGAGTGATCGACCAGCTCGGACACACATTGCATCACCGCCGTTGGCGACATCCTGACATCGCTTGCGAGCGCACTCGCGGCCTGGGCGTCGAACGCGCCGTCGAACACAGAAAGCCGCTGAAACACGGTCTGTTCGCTCGACTCGAGCATGTCGAAGCTCCATTTGATCGACGCGAGCAAGCTCTTGTGCCGTGCGCATGCGGTGCGGTAACCGCCGTCGAGATAGGGCAGCGGATCGGCGAGATTGTTCAGGACAGGCTCCAGGCCGAGAATCGCTGCGCGCGATGCCGCCAGTTCGATGGCAAGCGGTATGCCGTCGAGGCAGCGGCAGATCTCGGCGGCTTGCGTCATGAGTTCGTCGTCGATGACCCGGTGCCGGCCGTCGTGCGACAGGCGGCGCAGAAACAAGGCGATCGCGGGCGATGGACTGCCGTTCGCGTCACAGGGCTCGGTCGCTTCGCCCGACACGGCGAGCGGCGTCACGCGATAAACCGTCTCGGCAGGAATGCGCAGCGGCTGGCGGCTCGTGACGAGAAAGCGCGGTGGGTTGGCGGAATGGCACGCGCGTTCGAGCAGTTGCGCGACGGGGTCGGCGACGTGTTCGGCGTTGTCGATCACGATCAGGCCGCGAATACGCGTGAGCATGGCGGCCGTTGTGTCGAGATCGGGCTCGCCGTCTTCGCGCGCCACGGGGCCAATTTCGCCGAACGCCAGCAGGACTTCGCCCAGCGAGCGTTGATCGGACACATCGACGAAGTGGACGTCGTCTTCGTTGCTGCCCGATGTGCGATGCGCGATTTCCAGCGCGATCGACGTCTTGCCGATGCCCCCGGGGCCCGCGAGTGTGAGCACGCGAGTGTCGCGCATCAGGGCGCAGATCACGTCGATCGCCGTCTCTCGGCCCAGCAGCGCCGGCCGCATCGGCATCATCGCCGTACGCAGTGTACGTTGGCTGTCGTCCTCGAAATTCGCTGCGGGCACCGGCGTGGACGGCGACGCAATCAACTGGTAGCCGCGTCGGGGGACCGTTACAATAAGCTTGCTGTCTTGCCCGATTACTTTGCGTATTGTGGAAAGATGCACGTGTAGTGCATTTTCGTCCACGATCGTATCGGGCCAGACACTGTCTATCAGCTCATCCTTGTGTACGACGCGCCCGCTCGCCTGTGCAAGCGTCGCGAGCAGGTCGAATGCGCGCGAGCCGAGTTCCAGCACGCGGCTACCCTGGCGAAGTACGCGCATGCCGATGTCGAGTTCCGTTTCGCCGAATCGTATGAACCGGGAGCCGAATTCATGCGCCGACGCGAACGTGCAAAGCTCAGAGGTCGCTGACGTCATGGTGGTTGCGTCCGTGTCGATCCGGGTGGCCCGGCGGGTTGGCAGACGGCGGGAAACAGGCGGTGCAGGGCTCCGTGACGAGCCTGCTCGCGGAGAATTGATGTCGGCTGAAGCATAGCCAGATTGTATTTTGCTGTCATTAACCGCGGATTAAATTTGGTTAATGTTCGGATTTAATTGAGGCCGTGACGGCTGGATGATGCCCGACTCGATTCCAGCGCGAATTTACCGCGGCGTTTTTCGGGCGGATTATTTTGAAATGCCGGAGCCTGTCTGCTTCGGCGGCGAAATGAAACGCCAGAGGAAACGCCAGAGCGGACATTAACGAAATTTAATGTGCGGCACAAAGACAGTCATTCGGATCGCAACCGATAATTCACCTTTCCGAAGCCTGAAGCCGCAAACCCCGGGTCATCGAAGCGCCTGCGCGTGTCGAATCGGCCGGACACCATGAATGGGCCAGATGAAGATCTTGTTAGTCGAAGACAACGTGCAGGTGGCCGGATTCCTGAAGAAGGGGTTGACGGAAGCCGGGCATGGCGTCGACTCCGCCGACAACGGCCGCGATGGCATGTTGCTGGCGCTGAGCGGCGTCGCCTATGACGCGGTGGTGCTCGACCGCATGCTGCCGGGCGGCGTGGACGGGCTCAGCATCGTCGCGGCCATGCGCGCCACCGGCAGCAAGGT
The DNA here is from genome assembly GCF_900109265.1 of Paraburkholderia tropica. Classification (GTDB taxonomy): domain Bacteria; phylum Pseudomonadota; class Gammaproteobacteria; order Burkholderiales; family Burkholderiaceae; genus Paraburkholderia; species Paraburkholderia tropica. The sequence goes on along the minus strand of NZ_FNZM01000021.1, from coordinate 127,904 downwards.
GCCGGTCCTGATCCTGAGCGCGCTCGACGCCGTGGACGAGCGCATCCGCGGGCTGAAGGCGGGCGGCGACGACTATGTCGTCAAGCCGTTTGCGTTCGGCGAAGTGCTCGCGCGGCTCGAAGTCCTGCAGCGCCGCACGCAGACCGATCCCGTGACGTCGTCGTTGCGTTGCGGCGACCTGAGCATCGACGTGCTGTCACGCAAGGTCTCGCGCGGCGGCAAACCCATCATCCTCAAGCCGCGCGAATTCAAGCTGCTCGAATATCTGATGCGTCATGCCGACAAAGTCGTCACGCGCACCATGTTGCTCGAAAATATCTGGGATTATCATTTCGACCCGCAAACCAATGTGGTCGACGTGCACGTGAGCAAGCTGCGGCAAAAGATCGACGCGGGTTTCGACACCTCGCTGCTACGCACCGTGCGCAATGCCGGCTACATGCTCACGGCCGAAGCATGACGCGCGATCGGGAAGACGCAATCCGTCTCGGCGACGACGGCCTGTTCGTGCTCGCGCGCGTCGCCGATGGAGCGAGTGCGAATCCCGACGCGCCCGCGCGCCTTGTCGTGTTTCCCACGTCGCCGCAACCTTCGACGCATACGCTCGCGATGCTGGAAAACGCGTGGGCATGGCGCGCGCGTCTCGACAGCCCGCGTTTGACCCAGCCGCTCGATTTTGTTCGCGAGGGCATGACGGCCACGCTCGCGCTGCTGGATCCGGGCGGCGTGCCGCTGTCCACGCTCGATCTGCGCGCATTCACGCACGCGCAGATCATGACGATCGCCGCCAACGTCGCGCAGGCGCTCGACGCGTTGCATCGACGGGAACTGGTGCATAACGACCTGCGTCCGGAACACGTGCTGGTCGACCCGGCCACGCTTGCTGTCGCGCTGACCGGCTTCGGCCTGACCGCGAGTCCCACGCCCGTCGGCAACGTGGCTGCGCCGCCCTTGATGGTGGCGCAGGCGCTGCCGTATCTCGCGCCCGAGCGCACCGGCCTCGTCAACCGTCAGGTCGATGCGCGCGCCGATCTCTACGCGCTCGGCATCGTGACCGGCTGGATGCTCACCGGGCGCTTTCCGTACGCCGCGGCGTCGCCCGGCGAGTGGCTGTATTGCCATACTGCGAGCGTGCCGGTGCCGCTGCGCGACTGGCTGCCCGCGCTGCCGGAAACGCTCGATCTGCTGGTCGCGCGACTGCTCGCGAAGGCCGCCGAGGATCGCTACCAGACCGCTCGCGGTGTCGAGCACGATCTGCGCGAATGCGCCGACCGGCTGCGCGGCAGCGGTGCGTTCGCGCCGTTCAGGCTCGGCAGCGCCGATACCGACGATCGCCTGCTCATCCCCGACCGCCTCTACGGCCGCGCCGCCGAACTCGATGCGCTCACGCAGGCGTTCGAGCGCGTCGCCCGCGACGGCTCGACCGAATGCGTATTTATCTCCGGCTATTCGGGCATCGGCAAATCGTCGCTGGTCGAGGACTTTCACCGCAGCATGACGCGCGGGCGTTTCGCATCGGGCAAATTCGATCAGCACCGCCGCAACGTGCCGTACGCCACGATCGCGCAATGCCTGGAGCAATTGTTGCAGCGGATTCTGCGCGACGAGCCGCGCGAGCAGGCGCGTTGGCGCAAGCGCATCCAGCAGGCGCTCGGGCCGCATGGACGCCTGCTCGTCGATCTGCTGCCGTCGCTGGAACAGCTCGTCGGGCCGCAGTCTGCCGTCGCCGAAGCGCCGCCGCACGAAGCACTGACGCGCTTCGTCGCCGTGCTGACACGCTGCATCGCGGCGTTTGCCGGCGCGGGCCAGCCGCTCGTGTTGTTTCTCGACGATCTGCAATGGCTCGACGCCGGCACGCAGTCGATTCTTGAAGCGCTCGGCCGCGGCGCGGGCAACGATGCGTTGCTGATCGTCGGCGCGTATCGCGAGAACGAAGTCGGCGCGGCGCATCCGCTCGCGCATGTGATCGCCGATCTACGCGCGCGCGGCGCGCGTGTGAGCGACCTGTTGCTCGCGCCGCTCACGGTGGACGACATCGAGCGCCTCGTGCGCGACGCCACGCGCAGCGATACGGCGGCCAGCGGCCAGTTCGCGCGGCTGATGTTCGAGCGCACGGGGGGCAATCCGTTCTTCGCGGTGCAGTATCTGCACGCGCTCGCCGACGACGGCTATTTGCGTTTCGACGATACGGCGCGCCACTGGGTCTGGAGCGTCGAGCAGATTGCGCAGCGCGCGTTTCCTGAAAGCGTCGTCGATCTGATGATCGGAAAGATCGAGCGTCTTTCCGCGCCGACGCAACGGCTGCTGACCGATTTCGCCTGTGTGGGCGCCACGGCGTCGCGCACGGTGCTCGCGAGCGTGCACGACCGGACCGCCGCACAGATCGACGCCACGCTGGCGGAAGCCGTCGAGCAGGGGCTGGTTTATCGCCGGGCGCACGCCTACGCGTTCGTGCACGATCGCGTGCAGGAAGCGGCCTATGCGCTGCTCGGGCCGCACGAGCGGGTCGCCGCGCACGGGCGAATTGGACGGCGGCTCGATCTCGACGATGCCGATCCGGAACTCGATCGCACGATCTTCGATATCGTCAACCAATATAACCGCGCCCTGAGCGCCATCGACGACGCAGCGCTGCGCCTGCGCGTCGGCCTGCTGAATCTGCGGGCGGCGCAGCGTGCCCGCGCGGCGTCTGCTTACGCCACGGCGCTCAACTATCTGGTCGCGGGCAGCGAGATTCTCGACGAAACGGCGTGGCAAACGCATTATCGCGAGAAGTTCTCGCTCGAACTGCTGCTCGCCGAATGCACGTTCCTCGCCGGTAATCCGGGCGACGCGGAAAGCCGTTTGCGCGCGCTCGCGGCGCTGGCGCGCAGCATCCCCGAAAAAGCGGCCGTGGCGTTTCTGCGCATCACGCTGCATACAGCGCTCGACGAAATGAGCGTGGCCGTCGACATCTGCCTGCATTATCTGCGCGAAGTGGGCGTCGACTGGAGCGCGCATCCCGAGCGCGCGGCGGCGCACGCCGAATACGCAAAAGTGGCTGCGCGCGTGCGGGAGCGCTCGATCATGGCGATGCTCGATAATCCCACGCTCGCCGACGAAACGCTCGAGGCGACGCTCAACGTCTTCACGGCGGTGCTGCCGCCCGCGTTTTTCACCGATGAAAATCTCGTTTGCCTCGTGCTGGCGCGCATGGCGAACCTGAGCATGGAGCACGGCAACGCGGGCGCATCGTCGCTCGGCTTTGCCTATCTGGGCATGGTGGCGGGGCCCGTATTCGGCGATTATCCGGGAGGTTATGAGTTCGGCAAGCTCGGGATGGCGCTCGTCGACGAGAAGGGCCTCGATCAGTTTCGCGCCCGCGTCTACATGTGCTTCTCGTACCACGTCATGCCGTGGACGCAACCGATTGGCCACAGCCTGCCGATTCTGCAGCGCGCCTTCGAGGTCGCCACGGAAAGCGGCGATCTCACCTACATCGGCTTCAGCAGTTGCTGTCTCGTCACGACGCTGCTCGCCGCATCGACGCCGCTCGCGGAAGTGGAAGCGCGCGCGCTCGAACGGCTGCACGTCGTACGCGAGGCCGGTTTCGGCCTGATCGTCGATATCATCAACGCGCAGCTCGCCTTGATTCGCGATCTGCGCGGCACCTCGCCGTGGTTCGGCTCGCCTGACGCCGATTACGCCGACACGGCCGCGCTGGAAAATCATTTCGAGCACAATCGCGCGCTCGATATCGCCGCGTGCTGGTACTGGATTCGCCAGCAGCAAGCGCGCTATTTCGCGGGCGATATCGAAGGCGCGCTCGCGGCGGGCGCGCGTGCCGCGCCGCTCGTGTGGACGTCGTCGGGCCACTTCGAACTCGCCGAGTATCACTTCTTTTCGGCGCTCGCGGGCTTGCGTTCGGCGCAAACCGTCGACGCGGCGCTCGAAGCACACGTGAGCAAGGTGCAGGCGTGGGCCGCGAGTTGTCCCGCCAATTTCGAAGCGCGTGCGGCTTTGCTCGAAGCCGAGCTTGCGTGCGTGCGCGGCGCGGAAATGGAGGCGATGCGGCTCTATGAACGCGCGATCGACAGCGCGCGCGCGAACCGACTGCTGCACGTCGAAGCGCTGGCGGCGGAGCGTGCGGGTCACTTCTACCTCGCGCGCGGCTTCGCGGCGATTGCGCCCGTGTATCTTCGCCGCGCGCGCGAGGCTTACGAAAGCTGGGGCGCGAGTGCGCGTGTCGCGGCGCTCGACGCGGCGCATCCGCAACTCGCCTTCGACGCGCCGCGCGCCGTCACGCCGGACGCGGCTGCGAATCTGCTCGACGTGGAGTCGGTCGTGCGTGCGTCGCAGGCGATTTCGAGCGAACGCGTGCTGGACCGGCTCATGCACACGCTCATGACGATCGTGCTGGAGCACACGGGCGCACGCCGTGCACTGCTGGTTCTTCCGCACGAGGAGCGGCTGCACGTCGAGGCCGAAGCGCGCGAGGGCGGCGAGGTGCGCATCGGACGGCAGCCCGGAACGCCGCGCACCTTGCCGCTGACCATGCTGAACGCGTGTTTGCGCACGCACGACGCGCTGCTCGTCGACGACGCGTGCGCTCACAATCCGTTCGCGGCTGACGAATACTTTCAGGACCGCGTCTCGCGTTCGGTATTGTGTCTGCCGCTCGTCAAGCAGACACGCGTGATCGGCGCGCTGTATCTGGAAAACGAGCTCGCGCCGGGCGTATTCACGCCGCCACGCATGACGGTGCTGCGCCTGCTGGCGTCGCAGGCCGCCATCTCGCTTGAAAATGCCAGTCTCGAACAGGTCGAGGCCTTGCTCGAAGAGAAGGATGCGTTGCTCCACGAGGTGCATCATCGCGTGAAAAACAACCTGCAGTTGATCAGCAGCCTGCTCAACCTGCAGGGCGCGCGCGTGCCGGATCGCGCGGTCGCCGAACTGTTCCAGGAAAGCCGGAATCGGGTCCGGTCGATGGCGATGGTGCACGAAAACCTCTATCGCGCAGGCAATTTCGCGCGCATCGACATGGCGCCGCACATACGCAATCTGTGCGCGCATCTGGCGCGCGTCTACGAAATGAGCCAGTCGGGCGTGGTCCTCGATGTCAAGGTGGACGACGTTCAACTCGACATGAATCGCGCGATTGCGTGCGGCATGATCGTCAACGAGCTGGTGTCGAACGCGCTCAAGCACGCGTTTCCGCAAGGGCGGCGCGGGAACTTGCGCGTGACGCTGAGCCTCGACGACACGGTGGAGCATGCGCCTCGTCACGCGGATGCCGCGCCGCGCTGCATCCTGAGCGTCGCCGACGACGGCGTGGGCTTGCCCGTCGCGTTTGCCATCGAAGAGGTCGATTCGCTCGGGCTGCAACTCGTTCACGATCTGAGCCGCCAGTTGCGAGGCGTCATCGACATCTCCCGCCATGGAGGGACGTGCTTTGCGATCCAGTTCTGAGCCGGACGCGCGCGCAGCGTCCGCGACGCCTCCCGCGCGCATCCTGATCGTGGAAGACGATTGGGTGGTGGCGCGCGATATCGCCCAGCAGATGCAGCGCTGCGGACATAACGTGATCGGCCAGGTCGCGACCGGAGAGGACGCGCTGGCGCTGGCCGCGCGCGACAAACCGGGTCTGGTGCTCATGGACATCCGGCTCGAAGGCGCGCTCGACGGTATCGACGCGGCTCGGCAGCTCCGCGCGGCGCACGACGTGCCCGTCGTATTCCTGACCGCTTACGCCGACGAGGATACGGTTCGCCGCGCGACGCTCAGCGAGCCGTTCGGCTACGTGCTGAAACCGTTCGACGATCTGCAACTGCGTACCGTCGTGGACATGGCGCTCTACAAGCACGATGCCGAACGCCGCCTGCGCGAGAGCGAGCAGCGTTATGCCGTGACGCTGGCCAGCATTGGCGACGGCGTCATCGCAACGGACACCGATGGCCGCATCACGCTGATGAATCCTGTCGCCGAGCGGCTGACCGGATGGCGCGGCGACGCGGCGGCGGGACGTCCGCTCGCCGATGTGCTCGCGCTGGTCGACGAGGACACGAATGCGCCGGTAGCGGTCAGCGTGGCCTTCGCGCTGCTGGCGGGCGGCAACGTGCCGTATCCGGCGCGCACGCGGCTGGTGGAACGGAGCGGACGGACGCTGCCTGTCGAGATCCGCAGTTCGCCGATCGTGAGCGATGGAGGCGCGGTTTACGGCATGGTCTTCGCCATCCGCGATGCGACGGAGTCGAGACACGCGTCGCAAGCCGCAATCCTGCGCGAAACCAACGAACGCCTTGGCGTGGCGATGCGCGGCTCGAAAGTCGGCGTGTGGGACGTGGAGATTCCGCGCACACGTGTGCGTGCGACGCGTCTTCAGTGCTGGAATATTTCCGCGTGGCTCGGCTATGCGGAGCGCGATGCCGAGCTGGATTCCCTCCGCGTGCTGGAGCTGGTCCACGAGGACGACCGCGCGGTGCTGCGCCGCGCCTTTGCACGATGTGCGGCGCGACCGGGAAGCGGCTTCGAGATCGAGCATCGCGTGCGCAAACGTGACGGCACCTATCGCTGGGTGCTCACGCGCGGCACGTCGACGGCGCTCGCGGCGCGGGGCGGCACGCGCGTGTCCGGCACGGCGGCGGACATCACGGAACGCAAGGCGCTCGAGGAAACGGTGCGAGTCGCGCGCGACGACGCGGAAACCGCGAATCGCGCCAAGGACCAGTTTCTCGCCAACATCAGCCACGAACTCAGAACGCCGCTCAACTGCATCCTCGGGTATTCGCAGATCCTGCGGCAAGATACGTCGTTGGCCGATCGGGCGAAGACGCACATTGCATTGATCGAGCAAAGCGGTTCGCATCTGCTGACCTTGATTACCGATCTGCTCGACTTCGCGCGTGCGGGTGCCGGGAGCGTGCTGCTCGACGTCGGTGACGTGCTGCTCTCGCCATTCGTCGAAACGTTGTCAGACATGGTGTGCCTGCGGGCGCGCGAGAAAGGTCTCGCGCAGACCTGCGTGCTCGCGCCCGACACCCCGCGCGTCATTCGCGCCGACGAGAAACGCTTGCGCCAGGTGCTGCTCAATCTGCTCTCGAACGCGGTCAAATTCACCGACTTCGGCAGCATCCAGTTTTCGGTGAGTATGGCGCGCCGCGACGTGCTGCGTTTCGAGGTCCGCGATACGGGAATCGGCATTCGTGCGGACCAGCTCGAACGCGTATTTCAGCCGTTCGAACAGGCCGGCGACAGTGAGCGCAGGCGTGCAGGACTCGGGCTTGGCCTGTCGATCAGTCAGCATCTTGCGAATCGCATGGGCAGCGCGATCCGCGTGGAGAGTGTGCTGGGGCGCGGCAGCCGGTTCTGGCTGGATTTCGCGGTTGACGCAGATGTGGAGCGCGCGCCTGCCCGTGAGACCACGCGTGAACTGGCCGGCGCCACGCGCCGCGCCGAGGGCGAGCCCTCCAGGCGCGCCGAGCCGGCCAGATCGGCGGCGCCGTTCGAGCTGCCTTCGCGCGCCAATATGGAAGTGCTCCATGCGCTCGCGCTTCGCGGGTCGATGAGTGAAGTGGTACGGCACGTGCAGAACTTGTGCGAAGGCCCTGAAAATGGCCGCTATCGTGTGTTTGCAGGGCAAGTCCGTGCACTCGCGCAGACCTTCGAATCGCGTCAGTTGCTTGCACTGATCGAAAAGCATTTGAACGAGACTTGACGTCTATGCCCGACGAATTTCAAATCAGGCCGCCCGTCGTGCTGGTGGTCGACGATACGGCGTCGAATCTGGGCATCGTAGTGGACTTTCTGGAGGCAAGCGGTCTTCAGGTGTCGATCGCGCGCGATGGTGAGGAGGGGCTGAACCGGGCGGAACTGGTGCGTCCGGATCTGATCCTGCTGGACGTCATGATGCCTGGACTCGACGGTTTCGAAGTATGCCGCCGGCTCAAGGCGCAACCCGAAACGTGGGAGATCCCGGTGATCTTCATGACCTCGCTTTCGCGTGCCGACGACAAACACCGGGGATTTCAGGTTGGTGCGGTCGATTACGTGACCAAACCGCTTCAGATGGAAGAGTTGCTTGCGCGTGTGCAGACGCACGTCAAGTTGCGGCGGCTTCAGCAGGCACTACAAGAACGCAACGCTCGCCTGCACGAAGAGATAGAGCGCCGCCAGGTCGCGCAGGAAGCGCTGGTCGAGATGATCAACAGCGTGCGCAACTCGTCGAATGCCATCGCTCACGATCTGCGAACGCCGCTCTCCGAGCTGCGCGCGCGTATGGAAGTGATGATCTTCGAATTGCGCAAGCAGGTCGGCACCGACACGCTCGAACGCCTCGAAGGGGCGCTCGGCGATATCGACCGTGTGATCAGCATCTTCAACGCGCTGCTGCGTCTCGCGGAAATCGATGCGGGCGTCAGGCGCTCAGGGTTCGTTTCGAGTAACGTTGCGGACATCGTTTCGGAGGCCGTGGACTTCTATCAGCCGCTCGGCGACGTGCGGGGCATCGCGCTGTCTCTCACGTGTCCATTCGAACTCAATGCGATCGTCGACCCGCTACTCATTGCGCAGGCGATCGGCAACCTGATCGACAACGGGCTCAAGTACGCTTGCACGCGAGTGCATGTGAGCGTCAACGAGCGCGAAGGCGTGATCGAAATCGAAGTCGCTGACGACGGCCCCGGCATTCCGCTGTGCGAGCGCGAGAAAGTGACGGAGCGTTTCTATCGCGGCGACGCGAGCCGCGGGACGCCTGGCGTCGGACTTGGCCTGGCACTCGTGAAGAGCGTGGCGACACTGCATCGCGGAACGCTTACTCTGGCGGACAATGGCGGCGGCCTCGCGGTGACGCTGGCTGTTTCGAGCCGCCCGGTGTATCGGCTTGCGACCTCGCCTTGACGTACGGCACCGAGGGCGTTCCTCGCGGTTATACGAAGGTTTCGTTCGCTCCTGCCTTCTAGTGAAATCTCCATGCGACGGCATGATTGTCAGACCGTCAAGCCCGGCGATATTCTGGAACACATCGGTTGCCGCGTTAGGCGGTAACTCACTGAAGCCCATCAGGAGCGTTCCCGAACATGAACACGTCGCCTTCCGTACATCATGCTTCCCCGCTGCAGCCCGGTGCGCAAGCGCCGGACTTCACATTGCCCGCCACGCCGGACCAGACGATGTCGTTGTCGGAGTTGCGCGGCGCTCCGGTCGTCCTCGCGTTCTATCCAGCCGACTGGAGTCCGGTTTGCAGTGACGAACTCGGTCTTTTCAATGCCGCGCTCGACATGTTCAAGCACTACGAAGCACAGCTCGTCGCCATTTCCGTAGACAGCGCCTGGTCGCACGCGGCCTTTTCGACGCAGCGCGGCTATCACTTTCCGATGCTCGCCGATTTCGAGCCCAAAGGGGCAGTCGCCAGAAGTTATGGCGTTTATCGTGCAGCGGAGGGCGTGAGCGAGCGGGCGCTTTTCGTGATCGATGGCGCAGGCTTCGTGCGCTGGTCGGACGTCTCGCCCATCAGCATCAATCCCGGCGTGGACGGCGTGCTCGACGCCCTGCAACGCCTCGCCCCCACCACGCAACAGGTGCTGTCATGAGCAATCTCACGCCGCCCGTGCACGCCGCCGACCATATTCAGGGCACCGCTGATTCGCCGGTCACGCTTGTCGAATATGGTGACTTCGAATGTCCGTATTGCGGCGCGATGTATCCTGTAGTCAAGGCCGTTCAGCAAGCGATGGGCAATCGTCTGCGCTTTGTGTTCCGGCAATTTCCGCTGACTTCGATGCATCCGCATGCGCTCCATGCGGCCCAAATGTCGGAGGCCGCCGCGGCGGTCGGACGCTTCTGGGAGGCCCACGACCTGCTATATGAAAACCAGGGCGCATTGAACGATGCTGCGCTCTCGAATTACGCCGCGCACGTCGGCGTGAGTGCGAGCGACTTGAAATCGGCCTTCGAAGGCGCTTATGACGAACGGATTCAACGTGACTTCGACGGCGGCTTGCGTAGCGGCGTAAATGGTACGCCGAGCCTGTTCATCAACGGTCGGCGTTATGACGGCGATCGCGACGCCAGGAGTCTGCTCGAAGCCCTCGATGCTGCCGCGGCGGGCGCGTGAGCGGCGCCGATCCGGTGGTGGAGACACTGGGCGCCGAAAGCCTTCTAGGCTGAGAAACCCTCGACAAAGCGGATGAAAGCGCGAACTTTGCGCGAGAGGCGGCGGTTGGGAAGGTAGGTGGCGTACACGAAAGCCTCGCCCGCATCGGCCGTGATTTCCCAGTCTTCGAATAGCCGCACGAGGCGTTCGGCTTCGAGGTCGGGTGCCACGAGCCATCTGGGCAGCAACGCTACGCCCTGGCCACCAATTGCGGCTCCCGCGATCATGTCGAGGTTATTGGTCACGAGTTGACCGGTCACGATAACGGGCTCCGTCGTGTCGCCCAAGCGAAAATTCCAGCGCTGTCGTCGTCCCGGCTTATAGGCGAATTGCAGGCATTCGGCCCGAGAAAGGTCGGAGGGCGTGGCGGGGCGTCCATGCCGCTCCAGCCACGCAGGGCTCGCTACCAGAAAGCGTTTGCTTTTGCCGAGCGTCTTGACGATGAGGCGGTCGTCGAGGTCGGGCACGCCAACACGCAGGGCCACATCGAGGCGGTCATTCACGAGATCGAGGTGGACGTCCGACACGACGAGATCGATGGTGATCCTGGGATAGGCCTGAAGAAACTCGGGTATTCGCGTGGCGAGGTGAAGACGGCCATAGGTCGCGGAAACCGACACACGCAAATGCCCCGTGAGTTCGCTGCCGCGATCGATCACGCTGCTATCGGCATCGTTCAGATCGGAAAGCACCTGCCGCACCTGTTCGACATAAGCGCACCCCGCATCGGTGAGCGAGACGTTGCGCGAGGTTCTCGTGAGCAGGGGCGTGCCAAGCGATGCCTCAAGACCGTCCATGATGCGCGCGATTGAAGACGTTGTTTTGCCGAGCTCCTGTGCCGCCGCCGTGAATCCCCCGCAGTCCGCGACTTTCAGCAAGGTATGCAGGGCTAACAACTTGTCCATGTCGGTTCCCGATTGGCTTGTGGGCCCGTTCGATTCTAAGTCAACCCGGCGCCTGAACGAAAAGAGTCGAGCGAGAGAATGCAGCTCGGCTGCGGGGCCTTTCTTGCGTCCCCTTAGAACTTGTGCTTGATCCCCAGCGTGACGACGAGCTGGCGATTGCCGCTGGCCGGTCCATATCCGAGTATGGTTGCATGGTGAGCGTCGCCTGCGGCCTGCTGCATGAATGTGAGCATCGAAAGGTCCGTGCGTTTGGACAGCGAATACACGATGGCGAGGTTCAGTTCGTGCCACATGGGTATCTCGCGCGGGCGATCGTAGACGCCGCGCGTGAACACATACGCCGCGCCGAGCAGCAACCATGGTCTCAAGTAATAGCGCGCACTGACGTTGAAGTTGTTGAGCGTGAGGTGCGTGGCGTCGAGATAGTCGTAGTTGACGTTGCTGTACATCGCACCGAATATCGCCGACCCCGCCGTGTAGAATCCGCCGGTGCCGAAGATCTTCTGGCGGCTCGCGTAGGCGTGCGGGTCCGCCGCGCTGTGCGTAAAGATCAGATAGCTTGCCGAATAATCATTATCGACCGCGCCCGGCTGATTCGTCGAGCTATAAGGCGAGTCGTATTCCGCATAGGCAACGTTCCAGTTCAAACCGCCGTAGTCGTAACTCGCCCCAAAGCTGAACGCCCGATTGTTCGCAAATCCTCCAGGCGCGTTGCTCAACCCGTAAAGCGCGGTCGCCTTGAAGCCTTTGATGTTCGGCGTCACGTACTTGAGCGAATTCTGGATGCGGATATTGTTGAACGTGTTGTCGCTGTCGCCAACGCTGCCCAGCCAGCTCCACGCCGTGTTCGGCCCGAGGTAATCGACCACGGCGTCATATTGACGGCCGGCCGTGAACGTGCCCCATCTCGGGCTGGAAAGACCCACATAGGCCTGGCGTCCGAACAGGCGGCCACTTTGGCTCGCGCTGCCGGTGTAGGGATTGAAGCCATTTTCCAGCACGAATACGGCGCTATTGCCACCGCCCAGGTCCTCCGTGCCGCGCAGGCCCCAGCGGGGGCTTTGATTCTGCCCGCTCAGCGCTTGCCAGGTGTGATGGCCGGATTGATTCGGCGACCACGCAATGCCCACGGAAATGAGACCGTACAGAGTCACGGTGCTTTGTGCATGGGCCGCGCCGGCATGTGCGCCGGCCAGACAAATCAGTGCGAGTGCGTGCGTTTTTAATTTCATTCTGGATTCCGGTCATTCCGCGGACCAAAGCGCGTTCAATGGACGTGGCGATTCCCGCGTCCGCGCACGATTGCGCGGACGCTGCAATAACGCGTGAGCGTGTGGGGAAAACGGGAGATCAGGCTGCGATGGGACTGACCGGAGCGCGGCGAATCACCTTCTCGCCCGCGTCGGTCTGGACACCCAAGGCATAGAGGCCTGAATGCTGCTTGTTGTAGCGAATCTCGAACGGAAAGTCGCCGGGACGCGCGATATCGCCAAGCCAGCGCGCGAGCGCATCTTCATCCTCGCCAATTTCAATCCAGTTGAGGCCCTCGCCGCGCACCGACCCCGATCCCGGCACGACCGGCAGCGTTGCAGGATGCGGACCGTTCGTCATCTTGAAGTACAGGTTCGGCTTGCCGATGGGCCAGGCGGTCAACGCGCTGGGCGTCTGCAAGGCAAAGCTGCGATTGCCGTTCATCATCTGACGGCCGGCCTCCTTGCCCGTGGTGTTCGGATCGACCACGGTATGGTGGTGACGCGCGAAGGCCTCCAGTTCATCGAGCGTGTCCGCACGCAGGCACCATCCAACGAAGCAGTCGCCTGTTTGCGTTTGGCGCGCGAAGAATTCCGCAAGCGGTTGCCCGCGCTTGAGGACCGTATGATCGACAATGCTTTCGACCTCGATGTAAATATCTTCGGCGAGCGGCACGACGCGATGCCCGATGCCATAGAGCGGGAAGAATCCGCCGTCGTAATTGCCGATGCCGGTTTCCTGGCTCAGTCGAAATGTGGCTTCGTACACGTTTTGCGCGGCGAGGCAAATATGATCGAAGTGAATCATCGTGAGTGCGTTCCTTGCTGTGGGGTGGTGAGAGGGCGAGCCGTTTCTGCCTTGAATTCGGGGCAGGCTTACCGGTTATGAAGCGATGGCCCGATTTGCGGTGAAGTCGACGACGGGTTCGCGTTTTTAGATGAAGCATCGTTCTGTTCGTATCGAGGCATCAAGGCGAAGACTGCGGAGGCTGCAATGGCCAGAAGCGCGCTCAGCATGAGGCCGGGCTGATAGCTGCCGAACCGGTCGGCGAGCCAGCCGATGGAGAACGGGCCGATGCCGGCGACGATGCAAAGCGAGCCGTATTGCCACGCGTAGACGCGAGGAAACACACGCAGGCCGAAATACCGCGTGCACATGTATGAGACGAGGTCGATTTCGCCGCCGAATGTCCAGCCCACTGAGAACGCATAGAAAGCCGCATAACGAATGCCGCCGAAATGGATCGCGAGCAGGCCCGCTGCGCCTACCAGGCACGAAAAGACCATGAGCCAGGAAGCCTGAACATAGTCGGAAAGCCACCCGCAGATCAGTCGCACGCAAATCGTGCCGATGCCGACCAGGCTGATGTATTTCGCGGCGGTGCCCGGCGCCGCGCCGGACTCAGCGAGCAACGGCGCCATGTGCTGAGCGTTGCCGGATACCACGAGGGTGGAGAGCGTGAAGGCGACGAACATCAGCCAGAATGTGCGGCTGCGTTTGGCATCGGCGAACTCACGCTCGAGCGCTTGCATATCGACGGCGTGCAGTCTCTCCTCGCGCCGCGGCGGCGTTTCGGACGTCGTCGCTTCGGCGCGATGATCGCGCAGCACCAGGAGAGCGATGGGCACACCGGTCGCGGCCAGTGCGGACAACGCCATGTAACCGACATGCCAGCCTAGCCGGTGAATCACGGCGGCGATCAACAACGGGAACGCCGCGCCGCATAGACCCAAACCGACCTGCGTGAGGCCCAGTGCGAGACCCCGGCCGCGATCGAACCAGCTGCTGACCACGCGCGTGTAAGGCAGGCCGCTGGTGCCGCTACCCACTAAACCAAGGAGTCCGATGAGTCCGATATACGTCACGGGAGAGCGCGCGCCGGCTGCAATCGCGAGAAAGCACAGCGCAAGCGCGAGCGCGCTGGCGGCGACTGTGCGCGCGGCGCCGAAGCGAGACAGCATGCGCCCCCAGAACTGCAATCCCACGGCAAGGCCGAGTGTGAACGCGAGATATCCCGCGCCGTACTGCGTTTTCGTGAGACCGAAGGCCTGTTCGAGGTCCCTGGCAAAGAGACCGAGGTTATAAGAACCCAGGCCGATCACTCCGACACCGAGGCCGGCCGTGCAAGCAATCAATTGAGGCCAGCCTCGGTGAAATTCGTCAAGCTTGCGCATACATGTCCTGTGTCTGGATGATTTCGTCGTGCCGACGCACGCGCGAAACAAACCGGGGTTATCGTTCAAGCGCCGCTGCACATGCATCGACGGGCTCAAGAATAGGGCCGAAAAAAAACACGATAAACGGAGATCTTGCGAACGCCGCGTTGCGTTTTCTGCAATGCACAGGCGTGAAAAGGGCATGCACGCGCCGCGGAATACGCGGGTGCGCCAGGCAATTGATGAAGTGGATTAAAGGAATGCGACGCGAGGGAAATAGCGCGTCCAAGCTGAACCAAACGATCCAGCTCGGCTCAAGAAAGGGAAATCAGACGCGGGCGTGCCCCGCGCTGTAGCGGGACGCTCGCGTAGTGCAGCAGGCGGGCCCGGCTAAATGCGCAGCAGTCGTGCGGCGTTGCCGCCCACGATCATGTTGCGCCCGGCGTCATCGATCGGAACGTGGTCGAGAAAGCGCACGGGCTGCTCGTATCCCATATCGAAGCAGTAGTCGCTGCCAAGCACGAGTCGATCCACGCCGACGTTCTTGATGAGAAACTCGAGTATGGGCCCCGAATGGGAAACCGTGTCGTAGCTGAAGCGGCGCGCGTAGCTGCTGGGCTGCTGGGCGAGCTTGCGCGTTTCAGGCCGCACATTCCACCCGGCATCGATGCGCCCCAGCAGAATCGGCAAAGCCCCGCCCGCATGCGGCAGCGTGATTTCCAGCGTGGGATAGCGGTCCATCACGCCGCCGAGAATCAGATGCGACGCGGCAATGGCCGTGTCGAAAGGATTGCCAAGCAGATTGCTCAGATAGTAGTCGGCGAGGCGGCTCCCACCGACGGTTTGTTGGGGATGCAAAAAGACCGGCAGCCCCATTTGGGCGATACGGGCGAAAATCGGATCGAAGCGGGGATCGTCGAGATCGTGATTGTCGATGTTCGTGCCCATATACACGCCGCGCACGCCAGGCAAGTCCGCGGCGCGATCGAGTTCATCGAGCGCGTCGCGCGCGTCCAGCATCGGCAGCGTCGCCAGCACGACGAATCGTGTGGGGTGGGCGCGATAGACGTCCGATGCTGCCACATTCCACGTTCTCGCCAATCGCGCATTGAACGGGCGGTCGCCCCAGTATGCCATGGGCACACTCAGTGATAGCGCCTGAACATCGACGCCACTTGCGTTCATGTCCCGCAGGCGTTGGTCGACATCGATGAACTTCATGGGCAACGGACCCAGGCCGCCAGCCGGTGTCTTGAAGGTGAACGAGTGGCCGTCGGACACAAAACTGCCGCCGTATTTCGAGCCTTCCTTACCGATGAGGTCGCAATACGCTTCGGGGTAGTAGTGCGCGTGAACATCGATCGAACGCTGGTTGGCGGCCGCCGCCGAAGCCTGTGTGCCGCTCACGCCGAGTGCGGCTCCCCCGGCGACCGCGCCCAGTGCGCCGAGCAAACGGCGGCGAGCCGGGGAAATACAGCATGTGCACTCCATACCTTGTCTCCTTCTGTTTATATGTGGTGAGTATTTGCGAGGCTTACGCACCGTGCGTGGTGCCTATTTCACATCTGACAGTTTGCGAATCGAACAGCATGCGCTCGCGTTGCGCGCGGGCTGAGCGGTCGGTGACTGAGAAAAACCAGATGCCTGCAAATGCGCAAATCATCGAAAAGAGCGCGGGATATTCGTACGGGTAAGCCGCATGAACGTGCCCCAGCACCTGCACCCATACTGTTGGGCTGAGTATGGTCAGCACCACGGCGACGGCGAGTCCAATCGTGCCGCCCGCCACGGCGCCGCGCGTGGTCATGCCACGCCAGTAAATCGACAACAGCAGCACCGGGAAATTCGAGCTTGCGGCGATCGAAAACGTCAGGCTGACGATAAACGCGATATTCTGCTTTTCGAACGCGAGTCCGAGCAGGATGGCGAATATTCCCAGAACAGAGGTGGTCGCGCGCGAGACGCGCATTTCGTCGCGCTCGGAAGCCTTGCCACGGCGCAGCACGTTCGCATAGAGGTCATGCGAGATCGCAGAAGAGCCCGCGAGCGTGAGCCCCGCCACGACGGCAAGAATGGTCGAGAACGCAACGGCGCAGATAAAGCCTAGAAAGACATTGCCGCCCACCGCGTGCGCGAGATGAATCGCGACCATATTGACGCCGCCTGTCACCGCGCCCGAAGGCGTGTGATAGCGTGGGTCCGTCGCCACGAGCGCAATCGTGCCGAACCCGATCACGATAATGAGGGCGTAGCCTATGCCGACGATGCCCGTCGCGTAAAGAATGCTCTTGCGCGCCGCCTTGACGTCGCGGACTGTGAAAAAGCGCATCAGGATATGCGGCAAGCCCGCGGTGCCGAATATGAGTGCGAGGCCCAGCGAGATGGCCGAAACCGGATCGGAGACCAGGCCGCCCGGTCGCATGATTGCGTCGTGCGCCGGATGCACGGCAACGGCTTGGGCAAAGAGTGCGTTCAGGCTGAAGCCGAGGCGCGAGAGCACCATGATCGCCATGAACGCCGCGCCCGCGAGCAACAGCACCGCCTTGATGATCTGGATCCACGTGGTGGCGAGCATGCCGCCGAAGAATACATAAACGACCATCAGCACGCCCACCATCACCACGGCCACGCTGTAGTGCAGGCCGAACAGCAGTTCGATCAGCTTGCCGGCGCCGACCATCTGCGAGACGAGATAGAGCAGCACGATGACGATGGAACTCGACGCCGCGAATGCACGGATCGGGCGCTGTGCGAGACGCCAGGACACGACGTCCGCGAGCGTGTATTTGCCGAGATTGCGCAGCGGTTCTGCGATGAGGAACAGAATGATCGGCCAGCTTGCGAGAAAACCAATCGAGTAGATCAAGCCGTCGTAGCCGCTCGTAAATACTAGCGCGGAGATGCCGAGCAGCGAAGCGGCCGACATGTAGTCGCCCGCAATGGCCCAGCCGTTCTGAAGTGCGGTGATCTTGCCGCCTGCCGCGTAGTGGTCGGATACGCTGTTGTTCCTGCGCGCCGCCCATTTGGTGATGACAAGCGTGGAGGCGACGAAAACGAGGAACATGCCGATGGCGAGCGTATTGTGGCCTTGCGCGATAGAAGAAGTCGTCGCGGCTTGCGCCGCAACGGGCAGGACCGCCAGCGTATAACACGCGAGGAGTGCAAGGCGTTTCATGACGTCCCTCCTTTTGCGCAGGCTTCGACCATCGCGTCGTGTACGCCGTTGGCGCGCGCGACATAGATCGCCACGAGCGCGAACGTGAATACGAACATGCCGAAACCGACCGGGAACCCCCAGGTCATCGGCTTGCCTTGCGTGATCGGCATGCCGAGCCATTTCGCGTTGAAAGCAAGTGACAGGATGAACGCGAAATAGACGCCGAGCATCAAGGCAGAGAGGCCCCACGAGAAGGCGCGGCGCGTTTTCACGAGCGCGGTAAAGCGGGGATGGCCGACCAGCGTCAGCGGGGGATCGGCGGACAGGGCCGCCCCTTCGGGCCCGTATGCGCCGTGAGAGGAAAGAGTGGGTTCCACGTAGTCTCCGTTTCGATTGTGTTTGGCTCGCGCGGCGTCACCCGGGTATGGCGTTGCCGATGTGCGCCACGCGGGTGCCGTCAAGCCGTCCAGGGAACGGCGGTCTCGCGCATCACCGCCTCGGGCGTGCGGTAACGTTCGGCCATCTCGCGCTCGGACGCGTCCTTGAGTTGCGCCTGCATGTACGCCCCAAGGTGGCGCGCATGCTGAACGATGGCGGCCCCGAATTCCGTGCGAACGGCGCTATAGGCTTCCAGCGCAGCGCGCACGTCGGCACTTTCGCGCAATGCCTTGACGAGTTCCATCGCATCGCCCGCGGCTTTGGTCACGCCCATTCCGCAGTGCGGGCGCGCCACGAATGCGGCGTCGCCGAGCAGGGCGATGCGGCCAAAGGCCATGCGCGGCACTTCGAGATCGAAAATGGGCTGGAAGAGCGGCTGCGCGGCTTTCGTCACGATCTCGGCGAACTGCGGCGCAAGCAGAGCATGCGCGGCGTCTTCCATGTTGGCCAGCACGTCGTCGCGAATCAGCGTCGGCGGGATGCCGCCCTCCCAGCGTTTGCCCGACGCATCGGTGAGCATGTCGCGAAGTGCCACCTGCTCGTCGGTCGCGCGGTACCAGACAAAGTTGTAGCGCCGCTCGCCGGGCCGGGTGCTGTTGGCGTGGCCGGCCACCGGGTAGCCAAGAATCTGTTCGCGCGGGGGCAGGCAGAACGCGAATTTGTCGAAGAGCGCCGCATGCGTGGGCGCGGAAATGGCCGCTTCGTCGACAAGACCGCGCCATGCGACATAGCCCGCATACTGCAACGCCACGCGCGGCAAAAACTGCTCGCGGATTGCCGAGCGCAGTCCGTCCGCCGCGATCACGAGATCCGCCGTGTGCGTCGTGCCGTCGGCCAATGTGACGGTGGCGCGCTCGGCGTCTTCGTCCACGCGGACGGCCGACATGCCCGGGTGATAGTGAGCATCGTGGATCGATCCGCGCAACACGCTGTACATCTTGCCCCATGCGGTGAGCACTTGGGGCATATGGCAGGACGAAATCAATTCGCCATCCTGATCGAATGTGCCGCGCTTGTCGATGCTGACGCCGATCGTGTCGTCAAAGTGGATGTCCGCCGCGCTCAGCGCCGCGAACAGCTCCGGATGCGTGACGATACCCGCACCGCGTCCCGAGAGCGCTTCCGGGACGCGTTCGAAAATCTTCACCGTCCAGCCGTCGCGCGCGAGCAGGTTGGCGGCGAACAAGCCGCCGAGCGAGCCGCCCACCACGATCGCGGTGCCCTTCGTAATCTTGCCGTTCATCTCAGTTCCCTGCCTCTGCCAGATCGCCCGATTCGTTCAGTGATGCTGACGATCGTTTCTCGCCGTGTTCGACCTCCGAGGCGGGGAAGTTCAGTTCGATGGTGACGCCCGAGGGGTCTTCCACGAAGATCTGGTGCAGGCCGAGGCTGGGCACCGTGCGATCGCGCCATTTGAGCCCTTCGGCGCGCAGCGTTTGCCACGTCGCCTGCACGCCGGTTGCGAGAAAGGCGATGTGATCGACATTTCCCGTGCCGCTTTCTACCAGGGCCTTGTCGCCCAGGTACGCGGTCAGTCCATCGGGGTTGTGCGCGTCCACGCCGATGATGTGGACGATGCCGAAGTCGGCTTCGTCGCCACCCCGGTAGAGCCACGCGCCGGGAAAGTCGAAGGGCGGCCGGTAGCCGCGCGTGAAGCCGAGCACACGTTCGTAGAACCCGCATGAACGTTCGAGATCGGTCGTGCGGATCGAGTAGTGGGCGAGTCTGGTAATCGGCATAAGATGTTCCTCATAATTTATCGATCGATAACTGATCGGTTGATAAATTGTAGGGAGGAAGGCGCCTGAATACCAAGCGCAAAAGCGCGGGTGTTTACCCTGGAGCGGACGGGCGTTCCAAGGGGCGTATCGCTCGAATCAGGCCAGGCTCGGGGCTTCGTGGATGCGCAGGGGCGTGCGCGAAATCGCGGACTGTTTGCGAGGTGGCACGTGTATGTTGGGGAGGGTGTGGCAACGCGGGAATCTGCGGCTAATGCAATGCCGCGTTGCGGACCGTGCAAGCTGCGCGAAGCTCGCGTCAGCGCGAACGTCCCACGCATGACGTGCGAGGACGAACGAGTGCGTCAGGACGCCGCTTTCGCCTGTTTTGCCCGCGTCGCTTTGGCCGCGGGCGCGGGCCGCAGATGCTTGAGCGCCGCCGGAACGCCGTTGAGGAAGGCGTCGATCTGCAAGGCGATCTGGCCTTCGAGGTCGTCGGGAACCGGCAGCCCGTAAATCCATTTGCGCACGCCAATATAGAAAATGCTGGCGTGCAGGCTCCAGATCAGTTCGAGATCGGCCGCGCGTTGTTGCGCATTGTTCGCGGGTTCCACGCCGTATGCCTCGCGAATCTCGTTCATCACGGGAACGAACACGCGCTCGCGCAGGCGCGCGAGGTATTTCGAGTTGATGCCTTCCTTTGTCAGCCCCGCGAAAATGAAAATGCGAATCCACTCGCGGCGCAGGATGACTTGGGAATAGCCGTGATAAAACGTGACCATGCGCTCCTGAATGGGAACCGTGCGGTCGAGAATCAGCTTTTCCCACGACGAGTCCCATTGGTAGACCTCGTCGTACACGCGGTCGATGAGCGCTTCCTTGCTGGAGAAATAGCGGTAGAGCAGGGGTTGCGTGACCCCGAGCTGGCGCGCCAGTTCGCGCGTGCTGCCCGAAAAGCCGTGCGTGGCGAAGTGGTCGATGGCCTTGAGCAGGATCTGCCGCTCGCGCACTTCAGGCGCAAGGCGGCGCGCCGTGGCGGATTGCGCCTGCGGCGTCGCGGCTCCCTCCGTTTTCTTTCGCGGCATGCTGGATCACCACTGGTTGCGTCGTGGGGATCATACAAAGATTGCCCGCCGATGGCTAGCGGGCCCCATGCCGCGCCCTCCCGCACTCGCGAGCGCGCGCTCATGAAAGACGCTGCCCCTGCATGGCCGGAATGCCCGCGTAGAGCGCCGAGAGCCAGTCGATGAAGACCTTCAGCTTCGGCGGCATGTGGCGATTGGGCGGATACACGACGGAAACCGGCCGCGGCTGGGTGTTGCAGTCGGGCAGCACCTCGCACAACCGGCCTGCGCGAATGGCGGGCTCCACGAGGTAGAGCGACGTTTTGACGAGACCGAGACCGGCGAGCGCGCATTCGACCTGCGCGTCGGCGTCGCTCACCGCTATCGCCCCGCGCAGGGCTACCGTGCGCCGCGCACCGCCCACCATGTACTCCAACGGGCGCGGGCGCCCGGTGTCCGCCGACACGTAGTCGACGGTGCTGTGATGCATAAGGTCGTCCACGCTCTCGGGCGTGCCGTGCCGCTCCAGGTAGGCGGGCGTCGCGCAGGTGCAGGTGGACATGCTGCCGATGCGCCTCGCGACCATGGAGGAGTCCGGCAGCTCGCCCACGCGCACGACGCAATCCACGCCTTCGCCCACGAGGTCCACCCGGCGGTCGGTGACCGCGAGGTCGATCGAGATGTCGGCAAAGCGTTCCACGAACTCGGGCAGCGCGGGAATCACAATGCGCCTCGCCATGGCCGTCGGCATGTTGACGCGCAGTTTGCCTTTGGGCGCGATGCGCGCGCGCGACAGCGAGGCCTCCATGTCGTCGATCTCGCTGAGTACCGCAACGCAGCGCTGATAGTAGGTGCTTCCGTCTTCCGTGGGCGACACGCGGCGCGTGGTGCGGTTGAGCAGCTTGCAGCGCAGATGCTGTTCCAGTTGCCGCAGCAGCGCGGAGACGCGCGGCGTGGTCAGCCCCGTGAGTTCCGCAGCGCGGGTGAAGCTGCCGGTTTCGACGATGCGTGCGAACACGTGCATCGACAGTAGCGTATCCATGCTCTCTTACACCTCGATGAGCTTGCGCAGCGAGTCGCCGGCCAGCGGCAGGTCGCGAACGCGCTTGCCGCTGGCGTCGAACAACGCGTTGCCGAGCGCGCCGGCGGTCGGTCCCATGGCTGCTTCGGCCGCGCCGAGGAAGGGCGCGCCGGGGCGGTCGATCAAATGCACGTTGATCTGTTTGGGCGCCGACGAGTAGCGCAGGATGGGGTACGTGCCCCAGTCGAAGCTGCGGATGCGCTGCGTGTCGAATTGCAGGGACTCGTGCAGCGTCCAGCTCGCGGACTGGATGATGCCGCCCTCGATCTGGTTGCGGATGCCGTCGGGATTGACGATCTGCCCGCAATCGACCGCCGCTTCCGCATGCTCGAGCGTCACCTGACCCGTCTCCGGCTCGATCGAGACTTCGACGGCAACGGCAACGTACCCCATGAGGTTCTTGTACCTGGCGAATCCGAAGCCCACGCCACGATTGCGGGCGCGCGGCGCGCGCGGCCAGCCGAACTGTTTTGCGGCGAGCTTGATGACGTCCTTCGCGCGCTCGTCGTCGAGATGCCGCAAGCGGAACTCGACGGGATCGACGCCGGCCATACGGGCGAGGTCGTCCATCGTGCTTTCGATGGAGAAGACGTTCATGTGCGCGCCGAGCGAACGCATGGCCGAGGTTTGCAGCGGCATGGTCGGCGAAAAGTTGTTCATCACGTAGATGTTCGGCAACACGTAGAGCGGAATGCCGTTTCGGTCGCCGCCGCCTTCGGGTTGCAGCATCGGCGTGGAAGGCGCGGAGACGAATGGCTTTTCCAGCATGCGCGCAGGCAACAGCCGCCCCGCGTTGACGATGCGCTCGTTGTGCGAGCTGCTCCACAGTGCGTAGTTCCAGTCGACGATGCGGCCGTTCGCGTCGATGGCGGCTTTCACCTCCGTCACCATGGCGGGGGTGTAATGGTCCCAGGTATGTTCCTGCTCGCGCATCCATTGCACGCGAACCGGCTGGCCCGGCATGGCCGCCGCGATCAACGCCGCATGGGCGGCCACGTCGTCCGCGCCGTTGTGCCCGTAGCAGCCCGAACCCTCCACGTGTACGCAACGCACGTGCTCCTTCGGCAGCGAGAGCATTTCTGCGAGCGCGTCGCGCAGCGGATACACACCTTGCGAATGCGTCCAGACGGTCATCTGCGTGCCGTCGAACAGGGCGACCGAGCATGACGGACCGATCGAGCCGTGCATCATGTAGCGCTTCGTGAACTGCGCGCTGAGCGTCTTGACGGCGGGCGGCATGGGCGCGTGGTGATCCGCGATCTTGATGGGCTCCGTCGCGATGACTTTCAGGTCGCGATGCACCGTATGCGGATCGGGCAGCGCGCGGCCATTCGTCCAGACGCTTCCGGCCGAGAGCACACGTTGCGCCTGGACGGCTTGCCATTCGCCTTTCGCCACGACGGCCAGCATGCTGCCGTTGCGCACGATCCTGACCACGCCGGGCATCTTCATGACCGTGGCCTCGTCGTACGCCGTGAGGTGCGCGTCGTAGACCGGCGGCATCACCACGCGCGCGTGCAGCATGCCGGGCAACGCCATGTCCTGAACATAACTCACGCCCCCCGTCACTTTTGAGGGGATATCCACGCGCGGCAGTGAGGTGCCGATCACGCGGAACGTTTTCGGGTCCTTGAGCGGCGAGGTGGGCGCGGCGCTACGATGGAGGTTGACGAGTCCAACCGCCTCGCCATAGCTCATCATCCGGCCGTCGCGCGCGCGGATCACCGCGTTGTTCGCGACGAGCGTCGCGCCGTCCACGTTGAAGTGCGTCGCGGCGGCGTCCACGAGCAGGCCGCGCACCTGGGCGGCGGCGTTCAGCAGCGCCGACCCGCTGTCGGCGATGGTATGGCTGCCCGCGGTCAGACCTTCGTCGGGAGACGCGCCGGTGTCGGCGGTCAGGAAGGTGATGAGCGCGGGCGCCATATTCAGTTCTTCCGCCGCGACCTGGAGCAGTGCCGTGCGCACGCCCGTGCCGAGTTCGACCTTGCCCGTGAAAACGGTGACCTTGCCTTCGGGCGTGATCTTGATCCACGCGTCGAGCATCGGGTTGGTCTTGAGGCTGCCCGCGAGCGCCTGGGTCTCCTTCGAGACATGCACCGCCGCGCCTTCGTCGGCGATCACTTCCTGAGCGAACAGCTTTGCACCGGGCGCCATGCTGAAGGCAACGAACAGGGCGCCCGAGATCATGAAGTGGCGGCGGCCTTCGTCGACGAAATCGTCCTGGTGGCTCATCGTTGCGCCTTCGTTTCGATGTGAGGTTGAGCGACGGCTTGCGCAACCGATTGAAGCGCGGGCTGTGGCATGCCCGCGACCTCGCGCACGGCGGCGAGAATGCGCATGTGCGTGCCGCAGCGGCAGAGGTTCGGCTCCATGTGATCGCGCAGTTCCTGCTCGCTCGGGTGCGCGTTCTTGTCGAGCAGCGCTTGTGCGCGCATGATCATGCCCGCGATGCAATAGCCGCATTGCGCCGCCTGGTGCTTGATGAATGCGTTCTGCAAGGCTCCGGGATGCGCAGCGTTGCCGAGCCCTTCGAGCGTGCGTACGGGGCGTGCGCCAATCGCGCTCACCGGCACGAGGCAGGAAAACGTGGCCTCGCCGTCGACGATCACCGTGCATGCGCCGCATTGACCGAGGCCGCAGCCGAACTTCGCTCCGTGCAGTTTGAGATCGTTTCGCAGCGCATACAAAAGCGGCGTGGACGGGTCGATATCGAGCGTGTGCGTGGCACCGTTGACATTCAGGGTAATCATCGCGCACTGTCCTCCTTTCTGAGCTTGGCGACGAGCGGGACGGTGTCGGGCCACGCGGGTTTCGCAGACCACTTTGCGCGCACATAAGCGAGCAGATCGGCGACTTGCCGGTCGTCGTATACGCCGCTGAATGCGGGCATGTAGTTCATTGCGTCCTCGCCGTGCCAGTTGATGCCGTTCAGGATCATCTGGATTGCGTTGCGCGGCGTGGCGGCGTTGATGGCCGTGCTGAAGGCAAGCGAGGGGCGTTCGCCGATCGTCTGCATGGGTGAGCCGTCGCCGTGGCACTGCGCGCACGATGCGCTGAACAGCACCGCGCCGCGTTGCTCGGCCGGTGTGGTCTCACGCGCAGCGCTCATCATGCTCGTGGCGGCCGCTGGCGTCGTATGCGGCGCATCGCCGTTTTGAAGCGACATGATGTACGTGGCGATCGCCTCGACGTCCGACTCAGGCACGGTTGCGAGGTCGCGCGTGACGGGCAGCATCGGGCCAGCGGCCGCGCCGTGCTCGGATGCGCGGCCCGTGCGCAGGTACGTGACGAGTTGTTCGCGCGTCCACGGCTTCGACGCGCCGTGGAGCGCGTTGAGCGGCGGCGCTTCCCAGCCGTCGACAATGCCGCCTTCGAACGCCTGCCCTGACTTTTCTCCGCCGATGGCGTTGAGCGGCGAGTGGCACGACGCGCAGTGCCCGAGCCCGTCCACCAGCAGTTTGCCGCGATTCCATTGCGCGTCGTGCGCGGGGTCTGGCTGAAGCGGGCCGGGGCGCAGGAACAGCACGTTCCAGAAGGCCACGAGCGGGCGGAAGTTCAGCGGAAAAACGAGCGCGTTCGCGGGCGCGGTGGCCTTGACCGGCTCGCGGCTCATCAGGTATGCATAGGCTGCCGAGACGTCATGGCGAGACATATGCGTGAAGTGCACGTACGGAAAGGCGGGATAAAGCTGATGCCCGTCGCGCGCGATGCCACGGCGCAAGGCGCGGGCGAAGGCCGCCTCCGACCAGTTTCCGATGCCTGTTTGCGGGTCGGGCGTGATGTTCGTGGCATAGATCGTACCGAACGGCGTAGCGAGCGGCAGGCCGCCCGCGAACGGCTTGCCGTTCTTCGCGGTGTGGCATACCACGCAGTCGCCCAGAGCGACCACGCGCGCGCCTTCCTGCTTGAGCTGGACGTCGAAGCTGTCGGGCGACGGCGGCGTGACGGGCGCGATGGCCGGCTCGTACATGACGGCGCCCGCCACCGCCAGGCCCACGACAGCGAGCGCGCCAACGGCCAGCGCAATGCGTTTGCGATTCATGCTATCTCCTCGCTTCCTCGTTCATGGGCGCCTTTGCGGTAAGGCTTCACGAGGAGAGGGCGTCGGCGGCGGACGGTTCGCCGGAGGGAGCGCCATGCGGCGGGTAATCGACGTAGCCGACATCGTCGCCGCCATACCAGCCCACCGGGCGCGGCGCGGCCAGTTCGAGATTCCCGGCAATACGCTCGACGAGGTCCGGGTTCGCGATGTACGCGCGGCCGAACGAGACGAGATCGGCGTCGCCCGCGGCGATCAGGCGATCGGCGGCCGAAGGCGTAATGGAGCCGTTGAGCATCAGCGTGCCCTTGAACGCGGGACGCAGGGTCTCAATCATGCGGGGCAAGTCCGGCTGGCCGCTCCAGCCGTTCGTGTCGGCCGCGTGCAGATACGCGATGCCCGCTTCGTCGAGCATGCGCGCGACGTACGCGTAAGTGCCATCTGGATCGGCGTCGCGCACGTTGTTGTAGGCCGCATACGGCGAAACGCGCACGCCCACTTTGGCGAGCGGCATGACTTCGCCCACGGCCTTGATGACTTCGGCGAGAAAGCGCGTGCGGTTGGCAAGCGAGCCGCCGAACTGGTCTTCGCGCGTATTCGTCGTCGACGAGAGGAACTGATGCAGCAGATAGCCATTGGCGGCGTGGATTTCAACGCCGTCGAAACCGGCGGCGAGCGCATTGATGGCAGCGCGCCGGTACTCTGCGATGGCCTGGACGATTTCGTCGGTCGTCATGGCGCGCGACGGCGTGGCGTGGATCTTCGTGTAGAAGCCGTTTTGCAGTTGCCCCCACACTTGCAGTTGCTCCAGATCGTCGTTCAGGCCCGAAGGCGAGAGCGGCTGATTGCCGTCGAGTAGCGCCAGCGAACTCACGCGGCCGCTGTGCCAGAGTTGCACGAACAGGCGTCCGTGCTTCGCGTGCACCGCTTCGGTCACGGGTTTCCAGCTCTGCACCTGGGCGTCGGTCACGAGGCCCGGCGCCAGTTCGAACGCGGCGGAGTGCGAACTGACGTTCGTGGCCTCGCTGATCAGGAGGCCCGCCGACGCGCGCTGCGCGTAATACTGCGCCATCCGCGCGGTGGCTTCGCCTTGATGTGGCGCGCGTGCGCGCGTCATGGGCGCCATCGCGATCCGGTTGGGCAGCGCGAGACCGGACAGGTCGTAAGGAGTCAGCAACGAAGACATGGCGAGTTTCCTGTGGGTCACTTTCCTGCAGTTGAACTGTGGGTACAAACTTCGGGGTCTATCGGCCGGTGCGCACGTGGGTGCGTCCGACGAAAAGAAAGTGGACAAACGCAATGAGCGGGAAAACGAGGGCGACGCCGGCAACGAGCGTCCAGCCGCCGCGCGCGAACAGCGTGCTGGCGAGCGCCGAGCCGATCGCGCCGCCCACGAAGATGCTCGTCATGTAAAGCGCGTTGAGGCGGTTGCGGCTCGACGCATGCAGCGCGTAGATCTCGCGTTGGCCGAGCACCATGTTCATCTGCACCGCGAAATCGAGCGTGATGCCGGTGACGACGAGGCCGAACACGCCCCATGCCGGATGCACGAGGGCTGGCAGGAAAGACAGCGCGGCCGTCACCAGGGCGACGAGCGTGGCCCGCACGGAATGACCGGCGTCGGCCAGTCGGCCCGCCACGGGCGCGGAGGTGGCGCCGATTGCGCCCACGAGTGCGAACAGTGCGATCTCCGACTGCGTGAGCCGGTACTGGCGCGTCAGTTCGATCGGCACCGCCGTCCAGAAGAGACTGAACGTGGCAAACATGAGGCCCTGGTAGAGCGCACGATCACGCAACACGGGCAGGCTTCGGGTGAGCGCGACGAGCGAGCCGAGCAATTCGAGGTAAGTGGCGCGGTGCTCGGGACGGCGCTGCGGGATCGTGAGCGCGAGCACGGCCGTGACGAGCGCCATCAGAACCGCCGCGCCGCCGAACACGACGCGCCAGCCCAGGTGGTCGGCGACCACGCTCGCGAGCGGGCGTGAGAGCAGCACGCCGAGCAGCAGCCCGCCCATGATGGTGCCGACGATGCGTCCGCGCGAGTGGTCGGGCGCGAGGTGCGCCGCGAGCGGAATCAGGATCTGCACGGCGACTGAACTGAAGCCGATCAGGAAGGAGAGCACGAGAAACCAGCTTGCCGAATGTACGAGCGACGCCGCCGTGAGGCTCGCGATCGACACCAGTGCGGTCACGATCATGAGCTTGCGGTTTTCCAGCAGGTCCCCGAGCGGAACGATGAAGAACAGGCCGAGCGCATAGCCGATCTGCGTGAGCGAGACGACGAGGCTCGCGGAGTCGGCGGACATGTGGAGCGACGAGCCGATCAGCAGCGTGATCGGTTGCGCGTAGTACAGGTTCGCAACGATCGCGCCGCAAGCGAAGGCAAACAGCGCGACGAGTCCCGACGTGAGTTGGACGGAATCCGATTTGCCGCCGAGGGCGCGAGAGGGCATGGACATGTTTGCTCCTTGAGCGGTGGCCGCGTGCCACTGACGCGGAAGACTCAACAGATCGCAACGTTAGAAGAGTCGCCGGCCTTGTGGAAGCCGAACACAACGCAACCCCGCGTTGCGTAAATTGCAATGAAAGCGCAGTGTCAGGTGCAGTATGTGCAGGTCGGAGAGTCCGCGCTTTGCGAATTGCGGTCCGTTTTTTGGATTCGCACGATGTCGATTCGACGCGAGTTGTGGAGGGCGCGATTGACAATGCCGCTCACAATCGATCGGAGCGTCTGGAAGTTTGAACGATGGGCGCGTGGCGGCGGTTACTGAAGTTGCGGATCCTGTTGCACTCGCATCTTTTACGCGATGCGTGCCGGCGAAACGTTCGCGCGAAGGCATTGATGTCGTAGCAGCAGCCGGCCGCGTAAAGAGCGATCTACCGAACAGGATTGAGTGGTCCGCACAGGCGTCGGGAATGGCCTCAGCAACCCACGCTCCATGCCAAACATTGAATGACGATGACGGACTTGGCGCCTCGCACAGAGGCGAGGCTCTGCGACTTTACATAATCTAAGTTATCGCACTTTTCAGTATCAACCAAACGCCCCCATCCCCAACCACCTTGCATCAAACCCAATAAACGATAATAATTCTCATTCGTAAAATAACCGTAAGTGACATGAAACCGGCCGCCCGTGCGGCACTGGTGCCGTGCAGACCGATCCGTGCAGCCGTCTTCCAGCCTCGCCAACGCCTTTGCCGCGCATTACCGGACGCTCGTCGCGTTCGCCGCGCGCCGCATGAAGTCGGCGGAAGCCGCGGCGGATCTGGTTCATGACGCGTTCGTCAAAGTGGCGTCCTTGCCCGGCACCGCGGAGGTCCGGCAGCCGCGCGCGTTCTTCGTGCGCGTGATCGAGAACCTCATGATCGACCGTTTCCGCGAAAGCCGCGCGTCGGCGCACGCACGCATCGACGTGACGCCGCTCGACGACGATAATGACGCCTTCGCCGATCTGGCGATCGATCCGGTCGATCCGAGCCAGCTCGCCGAGGCCATGCAGACGGCGCGCGCGCTCGAAAGCGCCGTGAACGCGCTGCCTGCGCGCTGCCGCGAAGTGTTCGTGCTGCGCAAGGTGCACGGGCTCTCGCACGAAGCGATCGCCGAGCGTCTGCAGATCAGCAAGAACATGGTCGAAAAACATTTGCGGCGCGCCTTGCTGGGTCTCGTCGAGTTCGATCGAGGCGCGCACGGCGACGACATCCCGCCGGCTCATGACTAAGGAATTCCCGCAACCGGCCATGTCCGTTTCCACTTCAGCCGACACCCCGAGCGACGCGCGGGCGGCCGCGCATGCGCGCCGCGTTCGCGCCGAGGCGGCCGTCTGGGTCGTGCGGATCGACGCGGGCCGCGCAACGCCCGACGATGCGCGTCTCGCCCGCTGGCGCGCGCGCTCGCCGCTGCATTGCGCGGCCTTCGACGACGCGCTGGCGCAATGGCGCAGCGCCGATGCGCTGCACGTTTCAGCGCGCACTGATGCTGCCGCACAGCGCGTCGACCGGCGCGCCGAGCAACCTGTCGAACAACGCATGGAACCGCGCGCCAGGCGCCCTGCCGCGCGTTTCGCTTTGGCTTCGATCTTCACGCCGCCGCGCGCGGCCTTTGCATCGCTGTGCGTGGCGCTCGGCGTCGGCGCGGCGTGGTATGTGCATGCGCCCGATTTGTCGACATCATCGGGCGAAGTGCGCACGTTCGCGCTCGACGACGGCAGCATCGTGAAGCTCGACGCCGATTCGGCCATCGACGTGCGCTACGACGCGCACGAGCGCCGCATCGTGCTGGCGCGCGGACGCGCCGCGTTCGACGTGAAGCACGGCGACGCGCGCCGCTTTGTCGTGCGCGCGGGCGATGGCGAGGTCGTCGACATCGGCACGGCCTTCCAGGCGAGTCTGCCCGGCGACGACGCCCAGCACAGCGGCGAATCGCTCGTCACGGTCACGCAGGGACGCGTGGACGTGCGCAACGCGTGGGGCAATCTGGAAGCGGGCGCGGGCCAAAGCGTCGCCTATGGCGACGCGGTGCGCGCGCCGGCCGCCGCCGTGGTGGATGCCTACTCGGTCACCGCGTGGCAGCGCGGGCGCATGGTGTTCACCGATGCGCCGCTCGCCGACGTGGCCGCCGCGCTCAACCGCTATTGGAAAGGCCATTTCATCTACGTGCGCGGCAGCGCGGCGACGTTGCGCGTATCGGGCAATTTCGCCATCGGAGCGCCGGCCCAGGCGCTCGACACCCTCGCCGAAACGTTGCGTTTGCAAGCCACGCGCATTGCGGGCCGCGTCGTGATCTTGTCGGCGCCGTCGTGAGCCTCACGCGATAAACACGTCGCGCAAAAATATTTCGCGCGCGACGTCCGGTTTTTTCTCCGCACAACGTCTATTCCCTCAGTAAGACCAAACAATCAGGGGAATTTCGTTGTTCACGCAAGCATCACTTCGACCACTCGCGATCAGTGCGGCGGCTGCCGCTCTCTTCGGCGCTTCGTTGCCCGCGCTCGCCCAGCAAACTGCTCAAGCGACGCAATCCACGCAACGCGATGCGCGTATCGACTATCGCATCGCGCCTTCCGACCTCAACACGGCGCTCAACCGCTTCGCCGAAGCCAGCGGCGTGCAGCTCGCTTACGCGAGTTCGCTCGTCGCCGGCAAGCAGTCGCCCGGCTTCACGGGCCGCGCCGATGCAGCCGGCGCGCTCACGCAGGTCCTGCGCGGCACGGGTTTGCGCGCGGTGCGCGGCCAGAACGCGGCCTTCGTGCTCGAAGTCGATCCCGAACCGCCCGGCACCGACGCGAACGTAGCCGCCGAAACATCGCTGCCCGCGATGACGATCCGCGCGCAAAGCGAAGCCGATGCGCACGATCCGACGGTTGCCGGCGCGGCGCTCAAATCGTCCACGCCGCTCACGCGCACGCCGCAATCGGTGTCGATCATCGAGCGCAAGCAGATGGACGAGCAGAACGTGCAGTCGGTCGCGCAGGCACTGCGTTATTCGGCGGGTATCGTGCCGGAAACGCGCGGTATCGGCGATCGCTACGACAGTTTGCAGATGCGCGGTTTCGGCGGCTTCGGCGGCAATGCCGTGTACGTGAATTTTCTCGACGGCCTCAATCTCGGGCGCGGTCTTTCGTATGCGGTGCCGCAGATCGAGCAATACGGTTTGCAGCGTATCGAAGTGCTGCGCGGACCGAGTTCGATTCTGTATGGTCAGGCGAATCCGGGCGGCGTGGTGGTGCTCGAAAGCAAGCGTCCCGAAGCCGATCACGTGAATGAAGTGATGCTCGGCGCGGGCACGCACAATCGCTGGGAAGGCGCGTTCGATCTCGGCGGCGCGGTCGACGCGGACAAGCGCGTGCTCTATCGCTTCGTCGGTCTCGCGCGCGATGCGGACACGCAAGTCTCCGGCACGAAGGAGCAGCGCATTTACGTGGCGCCCTCGCTCACGTTGCGTCCCGATGCGAACACGGAATTCACGCTGCTCGCGAGTTATCAATACGATCCGAACAACGGCTATTACGGTTTTTTGCCGCGCTACGGCACGGTTTCGTATAACCCCAATGGGCAGATCGGCACCGGCTTCAACGACGGCGAACCCGATTACGATCACTTCCGCCGCGAGCAGGCGAGCATCGGCTATGCGTTCACGCACCGCTTCAACGACGTCTTCACGGTGCGTCAGAACGCGCGCTACACGCATATGTGGAGCGATTATCAAACGGTCTATTCGAGCGGCTACACGAACTCTAGCAACCGCTACCTCAATCGCCTGACCACGGCTTCGCTCGAGCATCTCGATGCGCTCTCGACCGACACGCAGCTCGAAGCCGATTTCAACACCGGCCCCGTGCGTCATGCGGTGCTCATGGGTCTCGACTATCAGATGACGATGTCCGACCGCCGTCTTTCGTCGGGCAAGGCGCCCTCGCTCGACATTACCGATCCGATCTACGGCCAGTCGCTGACCGCGCCCAAGCTCGCGAGCTACACGCGCCAGCGCACCGACGATCTCGGCCTCTACGTGCAGGATCAGATGACGATCGGCAAATGGTCGTTCGTGCTCGGCGCGCGCGAGGATTACGCGTCCACCAGCGCGAATGAATATGTGAAGCACACGTCGTCGTATCAATTCGATCGCGCATTCACGTGGCGCGCGGGCGTGCTCTACGCATTCGACAACGGCATTTCGCCGTTCGCGAGTTTCTCGCGCTCGTTCCAGCCGGTCACGTCGGGCACGACGGCGGACGGCAGCTCGCTCAAGCCGTCGACGGGCCGTCAATTCGAAGTGGGCGTGAAGTATCAGATTCCGGGCACGACGAGTTTCACCACGCTGTCGCTCTACGATCTTCAGCAAACCAACGTGTCGACGCCCGATCCGAACAACGCGAATTACCGCGTGCAGACCGGCGCGGTGAAAAGCCGTGGCGTCGAACTGGAAACGCATTTGAACATCACGCGCGATCTTTCGCTGATCGCGGCATACAGCTATACGAGTGCGTATGTGGCGAGCGCGAACGATAGTTCGCTGGGTCACACGCCGGCCGCCGTGCCAAAGAATACCGCTTCGCTGTGGGCCGACTACACGCTGCATCGCGGTACGTTCAAGGGTCTCGGCATGGGCGCGGGCGTGCGTTATATCGGCAGCACGTATGGCGCCGCCGACGATTCGTTCAAGGTCGGTTCATTCACCCTCGTCGATCTCGCCTTGCATTATGAAATGCGCAATTGGCGTTTCGCGCTCAATGCGTCGAATCTGTTCGATCGTCAATATGTGGCGGCGTGCGCGAGCGCGACGCAATGTTTCTGGGGCGTACGTCGCGAAGTGATTGGCACGGCGCGTTATCAATGGTGAGTCTCACGATGAAATCCTCACGCGCTTTCGTGCGACGCACGGTGTGTGTCTTCGCGGGAATGTCGATGGCGGCGGCTGCGTGGGCGGCAACGCCGGATGCGGCTTCTGCTGTCACGACAACTAATTCGGATGCTAAATTATCAGGCGACGCAAACGCCCTGCTTCCCGACACCGAATCGTTCGTGATCGACGCCACGCCGAACGGGCCGCGCTATCGCATCTGGCTGTATCACCCCGCGTCGTCCGTTTCAGGCCGCCCTCAGCCCTTGCTCGTGCTGCTCGACGGCAACGCGACCTTCGCGCTCGCCGTAAGCGCGGCGCGCCTGCAGGCGAAGCTGATCGGTCCGGTGACGATCGCCGCCATCGCCGCCGATAACGACGCCCTTTTCGATGAAAGCCAGCGTTTTCGCGACTTCACCACGCCGGCGCGCGACGGCTGGGGCGTGCCGAACGACGCGCAAGGCAAACCGCTCGACACCGGCGGCGCGCAGGCGTTCGAGACCTTCGTGAACGAGACCTTGCCGCGCGCCATCGAAGCCCGCACGCAGCTTGCGCCGCGCGCCCGCATGTTGTTCGGGCATTCGCTCGGTGGCTATTTCGTGCTGAACGATGCGCTCGCGCATCCGCAGGCATACTCGCGATATATGGCGGCGAGTCCGTCGATCTGGTGGAATGGCGCGGAGTTGCTGGCGAATGTTCGCGCGAGCGCGCAATCGTCGGCGGGAAAAAACTCGCACCACGCGCAAGCGCGCATTCCGCTCGCCATCCGCATCGGCGGCGACGAACAGAAACTCGCGCCCAATGCGCCGCCCGCGCGCGTCGAGCGCGTGACGCACGCGGCGATGCTCGACAACGCACGCACCTTCGCGGACCTCCTGCACACGACGCCCGCGCTCGGTTTCGACGCCGACTTGCAGATCTACGCGGGGCAGAATCACGTGTCGTATCTGCCCGCTGCGATCAGCGAAGCCGTGGCGCTCGCGGCGCGAAGCGTGCCGTAATCGGCACGCTGGCACATTCAAGCACGTTCGAGCGCCGCCATCGCGCGCGCGATCACCAGCAGCACGGAGAGGCTCACGTTGCTCGACGCACGCAATTCGGCGAGCAGATGGCCATAGCGTTCGAGCGCCGCTTCGTGCTGCGCGCACCATGCGTCGACGATCGCTTCGGCGTCGGCCGTGTTGGGCGACTGGGCGAGCGCGCTGGTCGTGAGCGCGCGCTTGAGCCGCGCCACTTCGGCGAGCGCGGCCGCGCGCGCCATCGTGTCCCAATGCGTGGGCGTGGGCAAAGTGGCCGCGCGTTCGCTAATCCAGCCATAATTCAGCCGCGTGCCGAGCGCGAAGTATGCGGACGCGACCAGTTCGAGCGGACGTCCGCAGGCCGCTGCCACTTCGGCGATATCGAGCAGCGCCACCGGAATTTCGCCGCTCGCTGCGCGCAGAGCGAGCGTGCTCTCCACGCCCGCGTTCACGAGTTCGCCCTGGCGCACCGAGAGCGCTTCGAGATCGGCTTCCGGCAAAAGCGCGGGTAATTGCGGCGCGAGGCGTTGAGCGGCATCACGGCAGCGCGCCAGCAGCGAACCCACACCGTCGCGATCCACCGCGCCCGCCTGCAGATGGCGCAGGAACCACAGCGCCGCGCGTTCGAGCAAGCGCGCAATATCGACGAACATGCGTGCCTGCACATCGTCGGGCACGCGATTGTCGAGCGCGTCGATCGCGCGCCAGATCTCGTCGAGATCGAACACATCGCGCGCCATGATGCAGGCGCGCACGATTTCGTCGGGCTGCGCGTCGGTCTCCTCCATGAGTCGGTGCACGAACGCGCAACCCACGCGATTGATAAGCGCATTGGTCAGATGCGTCGCGAGAATTTCGCGGCGCAACGGATGCCGCTGCATCGGTTCGCTGAAACGCTGCTGCAAAGGCTTCGGAAAATAATCGATCAGCAAGGCCGCGACGAGCGGATCTTCGGGGACATCGGAATTGAGCAGCGCATCGTAGAGCCACATTTTGCTGTACGCGAGCAGCACGGCGCGCTCGGGCGACGTGAGGCCGAGTTTCGACGCCTGGCGCTCGGCCACTTCCTCATCGGTCGGCAGGAATTCGATCACGCGATTGAGTCGCCCGGCGCGTTCGAGCCAGCGCATCACGCGCGTTTCCGCATCGAGCAGCGGCACTGCATAGCGGCCCGCAATCGAGAGCGACTGAGTTTGATAATAGTTGTCGCTCAATACGAGCAGGCCGACTTCGTCGGTCATTTCCGCGAGTAACGTATTGCGCTGCCGGGTGGTCATTTCACCATCGGATACCACCAGTCCGAGCAGAATCTTGATGTTGACTTCGTGATCGGAACAATCGACGCCCGCTGAATTGTCGATCGCGTCCGTAT
This sequence comes from Paraburkholderia tropica, assembly GCF_900109265.1. Lineage (GTDB taxonomy): Bacteria > Pseudomonadota > Gammaproteobacteria > Burkholderiales > Burkholderiaceae > Paraburkholderia > Paraburkholderia tropica. The sequence continues at coordinate 92,234 of NZ_FNZM01000021.1, read as the reverse complement.
TGATACGGCCGCCGCGTTGCGCGAATTCAATGCGCCCGAGTTGCGTGACGCCGAGATTGCCGCCCTCGCCCACCACCTTGCAACGCAGATCCGAACCGTTCACGCGCACAGCGTCGTTGGCACGGTCGCCCACTTGCGCGTGCGTTTCGCGCGCGGCTTTCACATACGTGCCAATCCCGCCGTTATAAAGCAGATCGACCGGCGCCTGGAGAATCGCGCGAATGAGTTCGTTCGGCGTCAGCGCAATTGCCTCGATACCGAGTACCTCGCGCACCGCGGGCGAAAGCGGAATCGTCTTGACGGTGCGCGGAAAAATACCGCCGCCCGCTGAAATCGCGGCAGTATCGTAATCGGCCCAACTCGATCGCTCCAGTGCGAAGAGCCGCTTGCGCTCCGCGAAACTCAGCGCCGGGTCGGGCGCGGGATCGAGAAACACATGGCGATGATCGAATGCCGCCACGAGCTTGATATGCGGTGACAGCAGCATGCCATTGCCGAATACGTCGCCCGACATATCGCCGACACCGACCACGGTGAAGTCGCTCGTCTGCGTATCCACGCCCATTTCGCGGAAGTGGCGTTTGACCGATTCCCACGCGCCGCGCGCGGTGATCGCCATTTTCTTGTGGTCGTAGCCCACCGAGCCGCCCGACGCGAAAGCGTCGTCGAGCCAGAAACCATATTCGGCGGAAATGGCGTTCGCATAATCGGAAAACGTGGCCGTGCCTTTGTCGGCGGCGACGACGAGATAAGGATCGTCCGGATCGTGACGCACGACATCGGGCGGCGGCACGATGGCGTTATTCACGAGATTGTCGGTGAGATCGAGCAGGCCGCGCAAAAAGGTCTGATAACAGGCCACGCCCTCGCGCATCCACGCTTCGCGATCGCTGGGCGGCGGCGGATTCTTGACGACGAAGCCGCCCTTCGAACCAACCGGCACGATCACCACGTTCTTCACCATCTGCGCTTTCATCAGGCCGAGCACTTCCGTGCGGAAATCCTCGCGACGGTCGGACCAGCGCAGGCCGCCCCGCGCGACGCGTCCGCCGCGTAAATGCACGCCTTCCACACGCGGCGAATACACCCAGATTTCGAACATCGGTTTCGGTTCGGGCAATCCGGGAACTTTCGACGGATCGAACTTGAACGACAGCGATGGACGCGGCGCGCCATTCGGCTCGTGACGGAAATAATTGGTACGGACCGTCGCGTTGATCACGCCGAGAAACTGGCGGAGAATGCGATCCTCGTCGAGATTCGGCACCTGATCGAGCGCGGTTTCAATGGCCTTGAGCGCAAGTTCGGCGCGCTGTTCGCGCGCCGCTTCTACGTGTGGATCGAAACGCACCATAAACAATTCGACCAGTTGCCGCGCAATGGCCGGATTGCCCGTTAGCGCGCGTTCGATATAAGCGTCGCTGAATGTCGAGCCCACCTGGCGCAGATATTTCGCGTAGGCGCGCAATATCGTCACCTCGCGTGCGCCCAGATACGCGCGCAAAACGAGGCGATTGAAATCGTCATTCTCGATGCGCGCACTCCATACGGCTTCGAACGCGTCCTCGAACAGATCTTTCACGCGTTCGATATCGAATTCGGCATCGTCGGCGAGTTCGAGCCCGAAATCGTGCACCCACGCGGGATCGCAGCCCGGCACCTGAATCACATAAGGCCGCTCTTCATCCACGCGCACGCCGAGATGTTCGAGCATCGGCAAACTGCGCGAGAGCGCAATCGCTTCGCCCGCGCAATACACCTTGAAACGAAACGCGCGCGGCCCGGATTCGATGGGCCGATACAGATTCATGGCGATGCCCGCACTGCCCTGCACACGTTCGATCAATTCGATATCGCGGACCGCCGTGCGCGCCGGATAATCGTCGCGATAACCGGCGGGAAACGAATCGCCGTAACGATGCAGCAAGCGCGTGCCCTGCTCTTCGCCAAATGCGTCGAGCAATGCATCGGCGAGATCGTCTTGCCAACGCCGCGTGACCTGCACGAGCCGCGCTTCCAGTTCACGCGTATCGACATCGGGCATCGTGCCGGGCTCGGCGTGCACGACAAAATGAATACGCGCAATGGCCGATTCGGAAAGCAGCGGCGTAAATTCCACGGAAATTCCGTTGAATGCCGAAGCGAGCAGATTGGCGATGCGTCGGCGCAAATCGGTATTGTATTTATCGCGCGAGACATAAACGAGGCAGGAGACGAAACGATTGAAACGATCGCGCCTCACGAACAGACGCGTGCGCTGATGCTCCTGCAAACGCAATACACCAAGCGCGATATCGTAAAGCTCGTCTTCCGTGGCCTGAAACAGTTCGTCGCGCGGATAGGTTTCGAGGACGGTCACGAGCGATTTGCCGAGATGCCCTTTCGGTAAAAAGCCCGCGCGGCGCACGATATTCGCGCACTTGCGGCGCACGATCGGAATGTCGGCGGCGGGCACCATATACGCCGTCGAGGTATATAGACCGACGAAACGGCGCTCGCCGCAAATCTTGCCGTCCGCGCCAACGAGTTTCACGCCGACATAGTCGAGATAACCGGGCCGGTGCACCGTTGCGCGCGAATTCGCTTTCGTCAGAAAGATCGGCGAGGCGCCCGCGATGATGTCCGCCGCGGCGGGCGGCAGCGGCGTAATGTCGGGGGTGTCGGGCGTGCGCAACGATTCGCGCAGAATACCGAGACCCGAATTGCCTACGCCGCGCAACCCGAAACCGTCGCCATGCTCGACGAGCGCATAGTCGCGCTGACCGAGAAACGTGAAATGGTCGGCCACCATCCACTCGAGAAACGCACGGGCTTCGAGCTCTTCCGCGCTCGTTTCCCGGGCCTTCATGCCTTTGATGGTTTCGCGCGCCACCTCGACGATTTTCGGCCAATCCTCGACGGCGGCGCGCACATCGCCCAGCACTTTGGCAATATCGCGGCGCAATTCGTCGAGTTTTGCTGCATCGCCGCAGCGGTCGACTTCGAAATGAATAAACGACGTGAGTTGCGACGGCCCGTCTTCGGCGCCGGACGCCCCGACGTCAATACGCTCGATGCCGCCTTCCTTGCCTCGCCAGACGCGAAACACCGGATGCATGGCCGAATGCAGCGCGAGCCCGAGCTTGTTGACGGCCATCGACACCGAATCGACCAGAAACGGCATATCGTCATTCACGATTTCGATGACCGTGTGATCGGAATGCCAGCCGTGCTGTTCGAGAATCGGGTTATAGACCCGCATGCGCTCGGAGCCGGGCACGAAACGCTGCGCCGTTTGCCAGTGCGCCATCGCCGCGCCATAGAGATCGGCGATGCTGCGGCTGCGCAAATCCTCGGCATCGACGAAATCGTAATAGTGGTGCAGGAACGGTTCAACCGTTTGAAAGGCGGGTTCCGGCAATCGCGCTCTCGCGAATGCCAGAACATCGGAGAGCAGATGGGCGACGAATTCCTCGTTCCTCGCTTGCATGGCGGACTCCTCGACGGATGGCCATCGACTGCATCGGCGGTAAAGCCATTATGCACCGGCAAGGTGATTGAACGATGACTGCGTGTGCGGTGTTCTACTTACGCGAGCATGCCCGAGTTCGCGTTGAGAATGAATGTTTTAAAACGTTATTGCGTCGAACACACGCACGGAGCTGTTTAATCGGGGCAAACGATACGGCATAGCGATTGCTTCTGGCCGGCGGCGGGCGCACGGAACGAAAACAACGCGCCCGCAAACGGCTCGCGGGCGAGCGCCACTTCGTCCAGACCTTTGCGCGCGGTGGTCACATAAGCCGTCCGCAGATCGTCGCCGCCGAATGCGAGTTTCGTCACGTTCGAACAGGGAAAGGCAACGTGCCCGACGCTCATGCCATTCGGCGCGTAGCGTTCGATGCGCGCGCCGCCGAACGTCGCGACCCAGACCTAGCCTTCGGCATCGACGACAAAGCCATCGGGATCGCCCGGCGGCGCGTGCGTACTAAAGAGCCGCCTCGACGAGAGTTCACCGTCATCGCCCACGTCGAATGTATAAATGGCGCGGCGCAGCGAATCGACATGATACAGCGTGCGAAAATCCGGACTCATCGCGGGACCGTTCGTGATGATGTAGCCGCTGTCGTGCACGCGCGGCGCCTGATCGCCCTCGACGCGCCAGAGCGAGCCGGTTGGTTCCCGTTCCGCGTCGTCCATCGAGCCGAACCACAGGCGCCCTTCGGTATCGACATGCGCGTCGTTGAGCCGGTTGCCGGGCAGACCGCTTTCAACCGGCACGCACAACACGAAGCGCGCGTTTTCCGGCGTGAAGCGATGCAGCCCGCCCTGCAATCCGCAGACAAAGCCGCCGTCCGCGTGCGGCAGCACGAAACCGGTTTGCGCGGGCGCCTCCCAACTGCTGCGCTCGCCGCTTTCGGGTACATAGCGATGCACGCGGCGTCGTTTGATATCGACGAAATACAGCGCGCGCTCGCGCTCCACCCACACGGGGCCTTCGCCGAGCAGCGCGCCCACGTTCCATTCGACCTCGGGTGTCAGCGTATTCATGCGCCGTACCAGCCGGCGTCGACGAAATAATCGCGGCCCGTGCAACGCGCGGCGTCGTCGGAAGCGAGAAACAACACCATGCGCGCGACATGCTCGGGTTCGATGCGGGCGTGCAGGCATTGCTGCCCGAGCAGCTCCGATTCGCTTTCGTTCGATTGCCAGAGCTTCATTTGACGCGGGGTGCGAACCGCACCGGGAATCACGCAATTCACGCGAATACCGTATTCACCGAGATCGCGCGCGAGCCCGCGCGTGAGGCCCTCGATTCCCGCTTTGGCGGTCATATACACGCTGAGATTCGGCGTGGCCAGATGCCAGGAAATCGAGCCGAGATTGACGATCGCGCCTGCGCCCTGCTTGCGCATGCCGTCGACGACGGCTTGTGCACAAAAGAATTGATGGCGCAGATTCACGGCGAGCCGATCGTCCCAGTAAGCCGCGCTGACGTCGCCGACGTCATGACGGTCGTCGTTGGCTGCGTTGTTGACGAGAATCTGTACGTCACCAGCAGCCTGAGCGATGGCTTCGAAATAGCGTTGCAGGGCGTCGATATCACGCAGATCGCAGCGATGGTAGACGGGTTCGTATTGCGTCTGCCTGCACGCCTCGACGAGCGCGAGCGACGGTTCGTCGGCTACGTCCAGAAAATGCACGCACGCGCCTTGTGCGCTGAACGCCTCCACCATGGCGGCGCCAATGCCGGTGCCGCCGCCCGTGATCACGACCACCTTGTCGCTCAGGCTCGGATAAATTGCATAAGACATGGGTTATTTCGCTTCCGGTTCAATCGATGCGTGATGGCACGCGCACGGGATATTCAATCGACGCTCACATCGCTCGTCATGCGCCAGTCGCGCGGCAGCGTACGCGTCGCTTTACCCGTGACGGCAAGCGTCGCGTGCAAGTGAATATCGCGGCTTGAACTGCCAATCATCAGATCGAATTCGCCGGGTTCGACAATGCGCTCGCCGCGACCATCGGTGAAATTCAACATGTCGACGGGCAGACGAACATGCACGAGCGCCGCGCCGCCCGCTTGCACCGTCACGCGTGAAAACGCCTTCAATTCACGCACCGGACGCGCACTTGACGCCACGCGATCACGCAGATAAATCTGCACGACTTCCACGCCGCTGCGAGCGCCTGTGTTCTTCACCGTGAATGAAAACGCGAAGGTGCCGGTTTCGATGGGCGCAGTGGGCGTCGCGATGTCGAGCGCTTCATAAGCGAAGCGCGTGTAGCCGAGTCCGAATCCAAACGGATAACGCGAGCCGAAATGCCACGCAACCGGCGTGCCCGCGCTTTTGAGCCGATGGTTATAGACGTAAGGCACTGCGCCCGCGCTGGTCGGCACGGAAAGCGGCAGGCGGCCGCTGAAATTCTCGCGCCCAACCAGCAGAGCGGCGAGCGCTTCGCCGCCCTTCTCGCCCGGCGCGAACGCCATCAACTGGGCAGCGACGCGTTCCTCCTGGCCGCCGAGGTTGTAAGGGCGCCCGCCCGTCATCACGACGACCGTGGGCGTGCCGGTCGCGAGCACGGCGTCGAGCAGCGCCTGCTGCACGCCGGGAAGCGCGAGGCTGTCCGTATCCGAGCCTTCGCCCACGGTGCCCGACTGGAACAGGCCCGCGAGGTCGCCGACAAACACGATCGCTACATCGGCGGCGCGTGCCGCTTCGGCGGCGGCGATAATGTGCGTGGTGTTGGTACTGATCAGTGCGTCGCGGGTGCCCACTTCACGCGTGTCGAGCGAGACGTCGCCCGGAAAGACCGGCGCGCCCGCGCGGCGTTCCTCGATAATCGCGCAGCCCTGCGCGTAGCTGACGTGCGCCTCGCCGAGCATATTGCGCAGCGCTTGCAGCGGCGTCGTCATCGACGAGTGCGCACTCTCGCCGCTATTGATCAGATGCACGGGAAAGCTGTAACCCGCGAGCAACGCCAGCGGATCGTCGGCCGTCGGCCCGATTACGGCCACGTTCTGCCTGCCGTCGTTGGCGAGCGGCAGCACGCCGTCGTTGCGCAACAGCACCACAGATTCGAGTGCCACCTCGTGAGCCACATCGCTGGCGGCTTCACTGCGTACGTTCACGCGCGCCACGTCGGCATAGGGCTGTTCGAATAAACCGATGTCGAACTTCGCACGCAACACGCGTTTGACTGCCGCATCGATCGTGACTTCGCTGATCTCGCCACGCGCCAGGGCTTCCTTGAGATGCAGCGCACACTCGTGGCCGGGCAACTCGATGTCGAGTCCCGCGTTGAACGATTGCGCCGCGGCATCGGCGGCGTCGCGCGCGATGCCGTGATGCGTGTAGAGCAGATTCACGGCCGCATAATCGGCGACGATCAAACCGTCGAAGCCCCACTTATCGCGCAGCACGCCTTGCAGCAGATCGCGATTCGCATGGCACGGCACGCCGTCGATGTCGTGATACGCGGGCATGATCGATCCTGCGTGCGCGAGCTTCACCGCCATTTCGAATGGCAGCAGGAAGGTGTCGTTGAGTTCGCGCGGCCCGACGTGCACGGGCGCGTGATTGCGCGCGCCTTCGCTCGCCGAATGCGCAACAAAGTGCTTGAGTGTGGCAAGTACGTCGCGCTTCTCGCCTTGCAGGCCCTGCACATAGTGGCACGCCATCACACCGACCAGATACGGATCTTCGCCGAACGTCTCTTCCGTGCGCCCCCAGCGCGGATCGCGCGAAACGTCGAGCACGGGCGCGAGTCCCTGATGACAGCCAATCGAGCGCGCCTGCTCGCCGATGACCTCGCCCACTCGGCCAACGAGCGCCGGATTCCATGTGGCCGCGTAATTGAGTGGCGACGGAAACAGCGTGGCGTCCTTGATCATCAGCCCGACGAGACACTCCTCGTGCGCCATCACCGGAATGCCCATACGCGTATGCTCGATCATCTGCCGTTGCAGCGCGTTGAAGGCCTCCACGCCCTCTTGCGGATCGACCGTGTGCGTGCCGAGCGGGCGCGTGACCTGACCGAGCCCGTGTTGCAGGAGCGTGTCGAGCGGCACGCCCGTATCGCGCTGCGCGAAGTCTTCGGTGCGCCACTCGTGACGGCCATTCGCGCGCAGCTTGAGCCAGACGGCATGCAACTGCGCGATTTTTTCGTCGATCGTCATGCGCGCGAGCAGATCGGCGACACGCGCTTCGGTCGGCGTATCAGCGCGACGATAAACGGGCACCTCGCTTTGATGGTCAAGCGACATCACAACACTCCTGGTTGGTCGTGCGCCAGGCGCAATGTTCGCCCGAACACATTAGTTATCCTGCTTAATATTTCAACGCGACGGCTCATTGAATCACCCGCACGCAACGATCAATGCATGCGCTTGAACGCCATGTCCCGATCGTCGAACAGATGGCAGGCTTCGGGCGGCAGCGCGATCGTCACGTTCTCATCGAAGGCTAGCGCACTGTCGCCGGGCAGCTTGGCGATCAGCGTGGCAGAACCCGCGCGTGGCTGAACGAGATGCACATAGCTGTGCTCGCCCATACGCTCGACGAGCCGTACGCGACAGGGGAGTGTAGGCGCGTTGCGCACGGAGTCGGCGAGACGCAGATGCTCCGGGCGAATACCGAGCGTCACCTTCATACCGACACTTGCGTGGCCGGGTTCGACGCGCGCGAGCACGCGCTCGCCGCTATCCAGCGTGACGTGCACGCCGCCCACGTCCGCGCTCGCGATCGTTCCCGCAAAGAAATTCATCTTCGGCGAGCCGATGAAACCCGCCACGAAGCGGCTGCGGGGATGGTGATAGAGATCGAGCGGCGCGCCCACCTGCGCGATGCTGCCGTGCCGCTCCATCTCCGTGCCCGCCTGCAGCAGTACGATGCGGTCGGCCAGCGCCATCGCCTCGACCTGGTCGTGCGTGACATACACGGCGCTCGCTTCACGGAACTCGCGATGCAGGCGCGCGATCTCGGTGCGGGTCTGCACGCGCAGCGCGGCATCGAGATTCGAAAGCGGTTCGTCGAACAGAAATACGCCCGGCTCGCGCACGATGGCCCGGCCAATCGCCACGCGCTGACGCTGTCCGCCGGACAGCGCTGCGGGACGGCGTTCGAGCAACGCGTCGAGTTGCAGCGCGGCGGCGGCACGGCGCACTTTCGTATCGATGAGCGCTTTATCGATCTTCGCCTGGCGCAGGCCGAACGCCATGTTTTCGTACACGCTCATGTGCGGATAAAGCGCGTAATTCTGAAACACCATCGCCACGCGACGCTGCGCGGGCGCAACGTCATTCATGCGCTGGCCGTCGATACGCAACTCGCCGTCACTGATCGATTCGAGGCCTGCAATCATGCGCAGCAGCGTGGATTTTCCGCATCCGGACGGTCCGAGAAACACGCAGAACTCGTTCTTGCCCACTTCGAGCTGCGCGTTGCGAATCACCGCCTGACCGTTTGCGTAAGACTTCTGTACGTTTGCGAGAGAGATGCTTGCCATGTCGTGATGTCGGTGTCGGTGTCGGTTTAAACGGTGCGTCAGCCTTTGAGCGAGCCGGCCATCATCCCCTTGATCACGCGTTCCTGACCAAAGGCGTACGCCACGATCAACGGCAGCGAAGTCAGCGTGACGACGGCGAGCATCGCAGGTACGTTCGACGAATACTGGCCCTGAAAATCCCATACCGCGAGCGGCAGCGTGCGATGCTCGGAGGTGGAGGTGAGCATGTAGGCGAAGATGAATTCGTTCCACAGGCCAATGCCGTTGTAGATCGCCACCGTCGCGAGGCCTGGGCCGGACAACGGAAAGAACACGCGCCAGAAGATGCCGAACGGGCCGCAGCCGTCGAGTTGCGCGGCTTCTTCGAGTTCGCGTGGAATCTGCCGCATGAATTCCGTGAGGATGAAAATCGACACGGGCAGGCTCAACGCGACATATGGCCCGAGCAGCGCGAACGGTGTGTCGTAAAGGCCGAGATTGCGCGTGAGCAGATAGATCGGCACGAGCGTGGCATGCAGCGGCACGATCATCCCTGCCACGACGAGCGCGAACAGGGTCTTGTTGAACGTGAAGCGCAGGCGCGCGAACGCATAGGCGGCCATCGCGCTCACGATCACGATCAGTACCACGGACACGCCCACGACGAACAGGCTGTTGCGGAAGTAGGTGAAATACGGGCCTCCGAGTACGGCCGCGTAGTTGCCGACATACAGATGTTTCGGCAAGGCCCAGACCGGCGAGGAGAAGGTTTCGTCCTGCGTTTTCAGGCTCGTGGCCACCACGAAGATGAACGGCACCGTCGTGACGGCCAGCCAGATCAGCGCGAGCAGCGGCACACCCACGCGGAGCTTGCGCAGACTGAATGCGCGTTGATGCGGGAGCGTCGACATCGCTTAAACCTCCGTTGCGTAACGACGCGTGAAGCGCAGCGAAATCGCCGCCACCGCGCACACGATGATGAACATCGCCGAGCCGATGGTGCTGCCGTAGCCGAGCTGGAATGAGCTGAACACGGTGCGGTACATATACGTCGCCATGAGTTCGGACGAGCCTTCGGGACCGCCCCCCGTCATCACGTAGATCAGATCGAAATAGCGCAGCGAACCCAGGACGGACAGCAGCACGGCGGTGCGCACGGTGCCTTGCAGATGCGGCAGCTTGATGCGCCAGAAAATGGTCCATTCGGAGGCGCCATCGAGCCGCGCAGCTTCCGCGATTTCCTGCGGCAACGAAGAAAGACCCGCGAGAAACAGGATCATGTAGAACGGCGTGTTCTGCCAGCAGATCACGGCGATGGTCGAGCCGAGCGACAGATGCGGGTCGCCGAGCCAGTCCTGCGCGAGCGCGTCGAGTCCGAGTCCATGCAGCGCCGCGTTGAGCGGGCCGAAGTTCGGATCGTAGACGTTCTTGAACAGCACGCCGATCGCGACACTCGACATCAGCAGCGGCAGGAAATAAAGAATCTTGAGCAGACGCGAGCCGCGCCCCGCTTTTTCAAGCATGACGGCGAGCGCGAGCGCAATCGGCAACTCCACTACGATCGATGCGGCGGCGAGCAGCGCATTGTTCGCGAGCGATTGCCAGAACACGGCATCGTGCGCGAGCTTGGCCCAGTTGGACAGCCCCACGAAACGCGCGTTGCTGCCGAGTCCGTTCCAGTCGAGCAGGGAAAGCCGCAAGCTGGAAACAAGCGGATAAAGCAGGAAAACGGCGAGCAGCACCACCGCGGGCGCGAGAAAGGTGGCGGCAACGAGCCACTGCGCGGAGAATCGCAAGCGGCGTTCTGGAACGGCGGAAAGTGCGATATTCACGGAGCGTTCTGCCGGCGACGTTCTCGCGAACGCGCCGGTCTTAAAGATAAATTGATCAGGATGACGAATCGTAATAGTGTGAATCAGCCGCCCGACTTCGACGCGGCTTCCATTTGCTGCGCGGCGGCCTGCGGGGTGACCGAGAGGCCGAACAGCGCCTGGGTCGTGTCCTTGTGCAGTTCGCCCAGCCGCGGCGGCAGCGCCTGGTCGTACCAGAGCTGCACATTCGGCGCCTGCACGATGAGCGCCTGCAGACGCTTGAGGAACGGATCGGGAATCGCCACGTCCTTGATCGGCGGCACCTTGTGATCGGTCACGCGTGCGCGCATCGACTCGTCGTCGGTGAGCGACTGAATCAGCTTGAACGCCTGATCGGGATATTTGCACGCGCTCGAAATGCTGAGGAAGCCGTCGCCGACCGTGCCGATCACGTCGCGCGGATCGCCCTTGCCGCCCGGCACGCTCGGGAACGGGAAGAAGTCGAGCTTGGCCGAGAAGGCGGGATTTTCATTGGCGATGGTCGAGGCTTCCCAGCCGCCCATCAGTTCCATCGCGGCGCGGCCCGAATACAGCAGGCGGCGCGAGGCGCCCACATCGTAATCGAGGCCGTTGTAGCCCTGCGCGAACGCGCCCGCTTTCACGAGATCCTGAATGTACTTGCCCGCCTCCACGAAGGCCGGGTCGCCGAAGCCTTTGCCACCGCCTTCCACCGCGCCGCGCACGACGTCCGGGCCGCCGATGCGATCGACGAGATACATGTAGTACATCGAGCCCGTCCACTTATTCTTGTTTGCGAGCGCGAATGGCGCGATGTCGTGGGACTTGAGCACCTGCACCACGTGCATTAGTTCGTCCCACGTAGCGGGCGCCTTGAGGCCGTATTGCCTGAACAGGTCCTTGTTATAGAAGATCACGGCGGCCGAGGCGTTTTCGGCCGCAACGCCATAGGTCTTGCCGTCGAAAGTCACGGCTTTCCAGGAGGCGGGCAAGAATCGATCGCGATACGCGGGGTCTTTCTGCAGATACGGCGTGAGGTCAGCGATCTGGCCGGCCTTCACATATTCGTTGAGCGTGCCGCCGCCCCACGATTCGAACACGCAAGGCGGCTGATTCGCACCGAACGCCACTTTCAGCTTGGTCTTGTAAGCGTCGTTCAGGATGTGCGAGTTTTCGACCTTGTAGCCCGGGTTTTTTTGCTCGAAGCGGTCGGACGCGGCGCGCAGGATCTTGCTGGAACTGGCATTGGTCTGCTGATCCCACGTCGTGATCACTTTCGCGTCCTGCGCGTGCACCACGCCCGCCGCCGCGAGTGCGGCGAACAGCACCGCCGCGCGCGTCGTTTTCGCTACCACCGCGTACGCCATCTTGGGTGTCTCCTGTCGTTGGTTTTGTTTGCGACCGCTTAACGTTATCCTTAACGTTACAAGATCGTAGTCGTAACGTTACAGGCTCGCCAGACAGCGTTAACCCTCGAACTACGCCACGGGCAATGGTCGAGCGACGTTTCCGTACAACGCTTGCTGCACGGCCTGTGCGTGCCTGAAGTGTCGTGCTGCGCGGTTCTGCTAGAATCATTTCCACTGTAACGCTAGCGTTACCAAGACCTGCCCAGTTGCGGTTCGTGTCGCGCCGCCTCACTCTTTCATAACAAGCTAGTCGCATGACCAAGCAAAATCCCACGCTGGCCGACGTCGCGAGGCTGGCCGGCGTGTCGCAGATGACCGCATCGCGTGCGCTCAACGGGCGTCCGGGCGTGTCGCGAGAAACGCGCGACGAAGTGCTGCGTATCGCGTCCGACATCGGTTACGTCGTCAATCGCACCGCCCAGAAGCTCTCGGGCGGACGCAACGGCATCATCGGCATCATGACGCCCACGCTCGACACGCAGTTCTCGAGCGAGCTGATTCTGGGTGCGGGCCGCGCCGCGCGTGCGGCCGGTTGCGAAGTGCTCGTCTACACGGTGTCAGACGACAGTCACTCGCATCAGGAACTCATCAAGCTCGTGCGCCAGTTTTCCGATGGTCTGCTGGTGATCCTGCCGCGCGAGACCATGTGCCTCGATGCGCTCGCCACCGCGCACGTGCCGGTCGTGGTGGTCGATCAGCGCGGCACGCTCAATCGCTTCCCTTCGGTGTCGGTCGACAATTACGGCGGCGCGCGCATGGCGGTCGAGCATCTTGTGTCGCTCGGCCACAAGCGCATTGCGTTTCTCGGCGGCGACGAGGCGATCGAAGGCGTGCGCGACCGGCAGCGCGGCTATCATGACACGCTGGTGCGTCACGGCATCGAGCTCGATCCGGCGCTCGTCGTGACCGGCGATCTTTCACAGATGACCGCCTTCGAAGTGGCGACCGGGCTGGTCAACCTGCCCGATCCGCCCACGGCCATTTTCACGGCCAACGACCAGAGCGCGTTTGGCGCGATTGCAGCCGCGCGCGAAGCGGGTCTGCGCGTGCCCGACGATATCTCCGTGATCGGTTTCGACGATATCCCGATGGCCGAGCAGTTTCATCCCGCGCTCACCACGGTGCGTCAACCGTTTCAGCAGATGTCGAGTTCGGCGGTCAATGCGCTGCTCGCGCAGATCGCGGGCAGCGACGCGGTCGCGCAGCGCACGACCTTCCCCGCCGAGCTGGTGGTGCGCCAGTCCACGGCGCAAGCTCCTGCTGCCGCGCGGCGGCCTGCGGAAGCTGCACGGCGTGTGGGGCGTCAACGCGCGAAAGCGTAACGGTGATTGAATAGAAAGCGGCGCGCATTATCTTCGGATAACGCGCGCCGTTTTTGCGTTGAGGCCTCTATTTGCGCTGCTTTTCACCAGATGGTGTCGAGATGCGTGAGCGCGCGCACGCGTGCGTCGGGCGTGACGAGCGGCACGCCGAGCGTGCGCGCCGTGGCGGCAACAAGCCGCTGCGATGACGGCAATTCCGGCGACAGCGTGGTGGCACGCACCGCGATCGCGGTATCGACGGGCACCATGCGCACGCCTTCGATCGACGCGAGCGTGGCGAGCCAGCGCCGCGTATCCATCGACAAGGCGAGCCGGCCGTTTTCCACGAATTGCGCCAGTTCCAGCACGCTGATCGTCGAGATCAGCACCTCGCCGTTTTCCAGCGCGCCGTCGATGGCCGTGCGCGCGGGTTCGCTCAGCGCCTTGTCGTCGCGCAGCCAGTAGACGAGCGCGCAGGTGTCGAGCGTGACCATGCCCGCATCTTATTTGCCGACGGGCGACGCGCGACGCGTGCCCTCGCCTACGGCCTCGCTCAGTGCATCGATGCGCGCATCGACCGGCGCGTTGAAATCGCAATGAACGATGGCCGCGCGCAGCGAGTCGAGCGGACTCTTGCGCTTCGCGCGATAGGGACGTATTTCGATGGTCGGCTGGCCGCGGTCGGTCACCACCACGCTTTCGCCGAGCATTTCGACTTGCCGGAACAGTTCGCAGGCTTTCGCCTTGAACATCGCTTTCGATACCCGTTTTTCCATTGAAGGATCTCCACCCATCGTGATCGGCGCGCTGTAGTTTTGTAGGAGCCGCATTGCGAGACGTCGCGCACCGTGGACGTTATCGCTAACGTCTGCAAGATAGCATGGTCGTCGGGCGACATTCAAGGGCGGATGAACGCGGGGTTTCCCGAGTGCGCGCCGACCCCGGAATGCGTGGATACGCGGGAAATAGCGATGAAACGGCAAACACGCGGCTTTGAAGCGGAGGCTGAAAAAAAGGACGCCGGCATGTCAGGGTGGAGGAGTTTGACCACGCCGGCGCGGCCCGGACCAACGTCCGGCCGGGCCTGTCCATACGACTCGCTACTGCTGAGAACTCACTGGATACTGCATGGAAATTGCGGTTGCTGCCGCAGACTGCGTCTGTTCCGCCCGAATCAGAACAGATGCATGACGCCCGCGAACACGCCGAACTGGCCCTGCCCGTAATTCGGATTGCCGTTCGCCGACGAGCCCGTGGTCGGATCGTAGTCGTTGTTGCCGTACGAACCGTTGCCGAGGTTGATATTCGACGTCGAGCTGTTATGCACGTAGCCCGCTTCCGTGTAGAGGAAAGTGCGCTTCGACAGGTTGTACGTGCCGCCCAGCGTATAGAGCGTGGCGTTACCGTTGCCCTTGTTGGCGTTGGCGTGGAAGACCGCCGCCGTGATGGCCGCCGCCGCGTTGATCTGCCAGGCTGCGCCGATCCATTCGTGATCGACCGCCGTCGGTGCGGATACGCCGCCAGGCTGCGAAGCATCGGTCACGCCCACGCTCGCGTTGGTCGCGTTCGGCGCGCTCAGATGCTGATAGCCCGCGTAGAACTTGACCGGGCCGAACACCAGCGTGCCGCCCGCGAGGATCGAGCGCGAGTGCTGATAGACGTCGTTGAACGTGCCGTCTGCGCCGCGCACTTCGTCGTAGATCACGCGGAAATCGCCGAGGCCGTACGAATAGACCGCTTCGATGCCGTCCGTGCGGCCCTGCCCCGTGGGCGTCGAGGCCGCGTTCCACTTGGTGTTGTTGGTCAGCGCGTACTGGCCGCGCATGTAGAAGCCGCCCCAACTCGGCGTCTGGTATTCGAAGCCGTTCGAGGCGCTCGCCCAGTTACGCCCGCGCACCAGCGTCGCGATCGCGTAACGCTGCATCAGTTGCGGGTCGGCGCCCCAACTGTCCTGCGAGATTTCGCCCGCGCCGAGATTACCCATCTTGAAGGTACCGTAGCGGTCGTTGTCGAAACCGACGATCGCGTGACGGCCGAACAGCGCGCCCGCCGACTGGCCCGTCTGCGTGTTGAGCTGGCCT
The DNA here is from genome assembly GCF_900109265.1 of Paraburkholderia tropica. GTDB lineage: Bacteria > Pseudomonadota > Gammaproteobacteria > Burkholderiales > Burkholderiaceae > Paraburkholderia > Paraburkholderia tropica. Next base: position 76,644 of record NZ_FNZM01000021.1, on the reverse strand, counting down.
TCGAGCTTGAAGATCGCCTTCGTGCCCGCGCCGAGATCTTCGGAGCCTTCGAGGCCGAACCACGAACAACCCCAGTCGCCGCTTTCGGCGCTCACGGCGTTCTTGTTGCCCGGCAGACCTGTTTCGTACTGAATGCCGTTGTCGATACGGCCGTACAAGGTGACCTGGCTTTGCGCCTGGGCGGCGGACGATACCGCAGCCAGCACGGCGAGGCCAATCAGCTTCTCTTTCATCAGGTATCCTATCTTTTTGCGTGTGTCTCCAAACCACGTCCCGGCTTCGTGGGGCTTGCCGGCGCAGCGACCCGAAATGCGCGAGGCTCAGGCCCCTTGCACTTCGGGAGCCGATTATAAAAACGCCCCGCGCGCTCGCGGCGGCCTCAAGCGCCAGGGAAAATGCGCCCCAGTTCTAACGTTGTTTCCACTCGGGAGTTGCGCTAGCGCTAACGTTATGGCCACGTCATGTGGTCAGATCCGGCGGCGAAGCCGGTCGCAGCGTGGCGCGCCGCGGGCGCGCCAGCGTTACACACGTGTGCAAACCGCGGTGGAAACGCGTTCCACCGTGTTACCGACCGGACGGTCGCGCTTAACGTTCAAGGTGGGTGTCGCGCTAACGCGACGCTGGCGGGCATGCGTTCTGCGGGCTGAAGTACAGCGGCGCATGTGCGCCACCCCGCCCACCCTTCTCTCTCTGCGATGAATCGACATTCGTCCGCGCCGGGGCCGGCCCCGGCTTCCGCGTCCCTTCGCCCGCTGCGCGTGGCCATCTGGCTCGGCCTGGTCGGTGCGCCGCTGCTCTGGGTGCTGCAACTTGCGCTGGCGGTCACGCTCGTCTCCGCAGCATGCGGCGACGGCATCCAGCGCCACGCCGACATGCCCTGGCCTCACGTCGAGGGCATTGTGGGGGTGGCGTCAGCCTGTGCGTTCGTTATCGCGCTTGCGCTGGCAATCGCGGCCGGTCGCGCGTGGCGCCGGATCGTGTCGCTTTCGCCGGACAAGCACGACTCCCAGCGCTTTATTGCGTGGTGCGCCGCCTCCTGCTCCGTGCTGTTTCTGGCACTCATTGCATTCTCCACGTGCGTGCTGGTGATCGCGCCGATCGAGCGGTTGTGCACCCCGTTCAATTGAAGCGTGTGTGAAAATCCCGCCCCGTTAAAATCGTCTGATCAACGAAATATTTACCGCTTTTACCGCCTGTATTAGAACGCGAAAATCGGGGCCATGGCGAGGAATCGAATGTCTGCGAATGCATTTTGATTTGCGATGCCAAATGCCCGCATCTCGTGCAATTGAATAGTGCGGATGAACCGTAAAGTCGAAGCCGTCGGGGAACCCATAGCGAGCGTTTCCCGGTTTCAGGGAGAAAGGCAGTGACTTCGGTAAATATGGGTTGGGCGCTGCGCGCGACAGTAATGGGCGCGGCGATTTTGGGAGCGGCGGCCGTGCAGGCGCAGGAAGTGTATGTGACGGGGGGCACGCTCGGCGCAGGTCTCGGCGGCGCGATCAATCTGGGCCCGCATTTCGGCATGCACGCAGAAGCAGCGGGATTCGGCCTGAGTCACACCGTGACAGTCGACGATAACCGCTACGACGGCCACCTCACGCTCGCACAAGGCGGCACCTATCTCGATCTGTATCCGTTCGCGTCGAGCGCGTTCCGGTTGACCGCGGGCGCCCTCTTCAACGCGGACTCGCTTTCGGCAACGCTTTCGCCGAACGCGCAAGGTAACTATCAGATCGGCGGCCAGACAGTGCCGGCGCTCGGTCCTTCGCCAACCGCGAAAGCAACGCTGCCGCACGTGATGCCGTATATCGGCATTGGTTATGGTCACAAGAAGCCGGCACTCGGTCTGGGCTTCTCGTTCGACCTTGGCGTAGCGTATGGCCGTCCGCGTGTGTCGTACGACGTGCCGTCGATTTACGATCCGTATGTCTCGCAGCAGGATATCGCCAACGAAGAACAGAAGTTCAGCGACAAGATCACGCGCTATCACTGGTATCCGGTTGCGCAGATCGCATTGACGTATCGCTTCAATTAAAAATAGGGCGAGGCTTCACGCATGCGGGCCTCGCCACATATTGCATCGGCAATCAGAACGACATATCGATGCCAAGCATGGCGACGATCTGCGTAGGTGTCGATGATCCCGTGAGGTTTTGCGAATCGCCGACGGCCGGGGCGGCGTTCACCACTTGCCCCGTGCTGTCCAGCGTCTGGCCGCTCGCGTGCTGCCACGCTTCGAGCGCGTAGAGTTCGGTGCGCTTGGAAAGCCGATAACCCTGCTTCAACGAAAGCTGCGCATAGCGCGCGGCATGCGCGACACCATTACCTTTCGAGGCCATCGTGTACGAGACGCCCGCCGCCAGATTGACGTCCGCCTCGACTTGCCAGCGCGCAAATGCACCGTACGTATTGAACGAAGCCGTGTCCGCGAAAAGCGAACGCGCGCCGGGCAAATAGCGCACGTTGGAATACATCAATCCCACGCGCGTCGGGCCGAAGGTGAAGCTGCCTGCCATGGCGACATCGCGCATCGATCGCGCCGTGACGTAGCCCTCATTCACCTCGGAGACGCCGAACGAGCCGGTCGATGTCGAATCGAATGCGGCGCTCGTGCTGCCTTCCGTGTTTGCCGTGCTGGTGAGCGCGTTATCCATGCGCAGATAACCGGCGGCGAGCGCGAGCGGTCCATGCGCATAGCGCAGCGCGACGCTCATCGTCTGGCCGCTGCCGATGCTCCCCGCCACGCCACCCAACGCATACATACCCGCTGCCTGCAAGCCATGCCATTGCGGCGACACGTACAGGGCCGCGTTGCTCGCGCGCACGGTCGTGTCCATGCCATCGAGGTCGCCGGGATGCGCGCCCGCCGCGCCGGTCAGCGAACCGACCGACGAAAGCGGCCCCACGAACAGGAAATAAGGCGTGTATTGACGACCAAGCGTGCCGGTGCCGTAACGGTCGTTGGAAAGGCCCACGTAGGCCTGTCGATTGAATATCGAACCGCTCGAAGCCGCTTCGCCTTCATTCAAATCGAAGCCCGATTCCAGCACAAAAATAGCGTGCGTGCCGCCGCCGAGCATCTCATCGCCTTTCAGGCCGAATTTCGAAGCGTACAGATTGCCCTGGCGAAGATAGAGATTCGCGTGACCGTGCTGATTGTTGACATAGCTGATGGCGTCGTCGGCCACGCCGTAGAACGTGAGGCTGCTTTGCGCGTGCGCGGACGGTGATGCCACGGCGGCAACGGCGAGCAAAGCGCTGGCCGATGCACCCAAAAAGGAATTGTTCTGTTTCATTCGATGGGGTGATGCGCACAGAACAATGCTATGGAGTCCGTAGTTAACAATGCGATTCTCTGTTCTATGCATGAATGCTGCTTTGATGCGGCATTTGTCCGGAAGATTCTCCAGACGAATACCGAAACCTGAATAGAAACCGCGCGCACCGCTCAATAGCGCGGTGCGCGCGTTTCAGGGTGAGCAGCCAGCGCAGCCGTCTTGTGACGGCATGCGTTACGTAGCTTGCTCGGCGATCGTCGTGCGGATTACTTGCCGCTCGCAGCCGTATCGATGGTATTGAGCACCTGGCGCAGCGATTTTGCATCGACCTGGCCCGGCGCTGACGCCTGGCCGATCATGCCGAAGGTCAGATCCGAGCCGAACACTTCGCCCGAGAAACGCGAGACCGCACCAAGACCGCCCATCGACATGGTCAGCAGCGGCTTGCGGGAATAGTGATCGCGAATCTGTTCGGTGGCGTCGAGCAGTTTCAGCACGTCAGCGGCGTTATGCGGCATGACGGCGATCTTGAGAATGTCCGCGCCCATCTTGTCCTGCTTGCGCAGCCGCGAAATGATTTCGTCTGTCGACGGGGTTTTCTTGAAGTCGTGACTCGACATCACGACCTTGATACCGGCCGCGTGCGCCGTCGCCACGACTTCGCGCACGACGCCCGGATCGCGGAACATTTCAACGTCGAGAATATCGATGAAATGCGCCTTGATCAAGGCGAGATACAGATCGCCGTATTGTTTGTCGCTGATTGCCTTCGCACCGCCTTCGGCCTTGGTGCGGAACGTGAGAATGAGCGGCTTGCCGTTCGCCACGGCCGCGACCTGCTTGCCCAGTCCGGCGACGCGTGTGGCGTCGGTATCGAAGTCCAGATAGTCGACGCGATACTCGATGATATCGACATCGGGGTTGCTGCCAATCGCGCGCGCCTGAGCCAGCACGTCGTCGGCCGTCGAACCCGTGGTCGGAACGATGATCTTCGGTGCACCCTGGCCGATCACGACGTTGCGGATGGTGATCGGCTCGGCATGCCGTTGTGTGACTGCCGCCGCCGGGGCGCTGGTCGCCGCCGACGCGGTCGTGACCATTGCGAGCCCCTGGGTCGCCAGCAACATCGAAAGCGAAATCACCGTCTTGCGCATCTTCATCGTTTCAAACTCCTTGTCATGTATTCGGGTGTACTCGGGCGTCGACCTCGCGGCGCGCGACGGGCTGGCAAGGCGAAGAAAGACGAAGGTCAGGAAGAAATGAACCGAGGCCGAATCGCGTTTGCGCCGCGTCGTTCATGAACGTGGCCATGCGTGCGCGAGAGCGCACCGGTATCCGGTTCGCGTCGCAGAGTATGAGGGAATTCATGACATGCTGCGCTGTTTCCGCCACGCCGCACGCGAGAAAACGAGCGGTATCGTAGCAAGCATGCCGCGGAAACAGCGCCGCAAAAAATGAAGCTTTCTTTAGGAAGTGTGTTCGGAACCGTTAAAGCGAGCGAGAAGCATCGCGCGTAACGATGCGCTGCGCATGAGCGCTGTGTTACGGATGCGCGGCCACGCAGTCATGCCGATAGTCGACGGCGAGCTTTTGCTCCGCCGTATTCAGGTCGGCGGGAAACACACCGTTATCCGAGCCGGGTTGATAGCCGCGTGCTTCGAGTTCGCCGAGCTCTTTCATCAGATCGGCGTGCGTGACGCCTCCGGCCGTTTTCTTGAACGGATACGACAGGCATTGTTGATGCGAAAGATGCGTCGCGGCAGAAGCGGCAAAGCTCGACGTGAATACAACGAGGGCCATCGCGAGATGAGGCAAGCTTGATTTGAGGTTCATAATCGACTTTTTTATAGGTTGCGCAGCGCGCTGAACTCGAACCATTAGACTAGCCGACGCCGCTCGCCAGGTAGTCCCCCGAAAAGTTAAAGATAATTTAGGTATCGCGACCACGCAATCGTCATTGCGCCGGTTTCAGCCTGCGCTTTCGGGCGACATGTCCACGTCGGCGCGATAACCAAGACGCGGAATGACCACGAGCTTCACCGGCGCGCCGGCTTTCGCAAATCGGCCGCGCAATCTGGACACCAGCCGGTGTAGTGATGTCGGGTCAACCTCGAGTTCGCCGAATACATAATCGACCAGTTCGGCATGACGAACCGGTTCACCAGGATTGCGCAGCAAGCGATCCATCAGCAGATATTCGCGACGACGGAGCAGCAGTGCGCTGCCATCGCTGCAAATCAGGCTGCGCGTGGCGCGCGAGAGCAAGGGTTGCGATGCACTGTCTGACGTCGTTGTTTTGGTCGCGGTTTGTATCGTATGGCTGCCGGGGCGCGTGATGGCCTGAAGGCGAGCGTGCAACTCGACATAGTCGCAGGGCTCGTCGAAACAGATATCCACGCCGGAATCCAGTAGTTTGACGCGCGTTTCCGTCGTGGCCTGCGACTCGACGATCACCAGCACCGTATGATTCGGTCGCGCCGCAAGCGTGCGGGCGACGTGCTCCGCCTCGCCGTTCGTCAGCGCGATAATCGCGTCGAGATAGTCGGTGCCGGCGAGCCAGGCAGCGTCATCGGGGCGGTCGAGTTCGACGACGCTGTGATTCGATTCTTCCAGCGCCCTGGCGAGATAGCGCCGCCGTCGCTCGACGCCGATGCAAAGGATGCGCATACCTTCTCTCCTCCGTCGTCCATTCAGTCACGCTTGAATTGCGTCCAGCAATCGAGCCGGACGCAGAGACCCGGATGCGCATCCGTAAGCGTCAGGCCGAAATCGTGCAAGCGAACCACGGCCTGCACCACCGAAAGGCCCAGCCCCGAGCCCGGCACGACGCTGGTGAGGTCGCTGCGATAAAAGCGTTGAAAGACCGCTGTGCGTTCGGTATCGGGAATGCCGGGACCGGAATCGGAGACCACAATGGTCGGGCCATCGCTGCCGTCCACCACACTCAGCAATACCGTGCCGCCTTCCGGCGTGAATTTGATCGCATTGTCGAGCAGATTGACGAGCACCTCGAACATCAGCGGATAATCGGCGCGGATGGTGGCGCGCGAGCGCAGATCCACCAAAAAATTCAGACCGTTCGCAGCCGCGACCGGCTGATAAAGATCGGCGGCTTTACGGCACAACGCCTCGATTTCGACATCGCTGAAACCTTTTTTGCGTTTCATCGATTCGATTTCGGAGATCCGCATGATCGCTGCAAAACGCTGCAGCACGTCTTCGGTTTCTTCGCGCGCCTGTTCCAGCAATTGCGCGTGCGACGAAGACAATTCATTGCCCTGAATACGCGCCAGCAGCGAGCGAATGTGAATGACGGGCGTGCGCAAATCGTGTGCGATGCCGTCGCTTGCGCCTTTCACTTCATGCATGAGCCGCGACACTTCGTCGAGCATGTGATTCACCATGGTCGAGAGCCATGCAATCTCGTCGCGCCCCGCTTCGGGCAGACGCGCCTCGAAGTCGCCGCGCGTGATCTGTTGCACGACGCGGCGTACGTCGCTGACACGACGCAATTGCGAAGTCGACACGAGAATGCCAATCGCCAGTCCGCCGAGCACGACAATAGCCGCGCTCCATGCGAGTCCGCCCAGCATATAGGCGCGCAAACGGGACATTTCGTCGACGTCGCGCGAGACGACCAGGATGTCGCCGTTCTCCAGTTTCATCGCCTTCGTGCGCATGTAATCGGGTAGCGCGGTGGCCTGCTCGGCGAGTAGGGGTTTGCTCCAGACGCCCTCGCCGTCCGGCTGCACCCTGGAGGGAAAAGCGAGAATGTCGCCCGCGATATGCCGATGGTTATCGCTGAACAGTCCGTAAAAGTTGACCGGACGGCGCACTTCGCTGCGAATATGGGCCGCGATCTGCATCGGCACCTTGTCGACTGGCAGCGCCGAGAAATACGCGAACTGCCAGGCAATGTTGTAATCCGCCTGCGTCGCCGTATAAGAAGCGGAATTCCAGTAATTCATATACACGACGCCGGACATTGAGCCTGCAAACACGAATCCGTAAATCAACAGCAGCCGGAAAATCGCGCTGCGCCATAGGCTCATCTTCATACGGCTCATCCAAGCATATATCCCGATCCGCGGATCGTCTTGATCAGCGGCTTGAGGCCAGCCCGGTCGATTTTCTTGCGCAGATTGCCGATATAGACTTCAATCAGATTCGTGCCCGGATCGAAGTGCATGTCCCACACCGACTGAAAAATCATGGTCCGCGTCACCACCTGTCCGGAATTGCGCGCGAGATATTCGAGCAAACGGAATTCGACGGGCGGCAAATTGACTTCGATATCCGCGCGCGTCACCGAACGCGCGATCAGGTCGATTTCGAGGTCTTCGACTTTCAGTGTCGTGATCACCTGTTGCTGCAGACGTCCCCTTCGACGCAACAGCACCTGAATGCGGGCGCGCATTTCCGTGGCCGAAAACGGCTTGGCGATGTAATCGTCGCCGCCTGCCAGCAGGCCGGTGACGCGCTCGTCCACGTCGCTGAGTGCGCTGATCATCAGCACCGGCGTTTCGATGCCGACGCTGCGTATGGTCTTCACGATCGTGAGGCCGTCGATGCCGGGCAGCACGCGATCGAGCGTAATGGCGTCGAACTCCGGGCTGAGCGCACGTGCAATGCCTTCCGCGCCCGTACGCGCCCACTCGACCTCGAAACCCGCGTTGGTGAGTTCTTCCGTGATGTCCCTGCCAACGATGGGATCGTCTTCAATCGTGAGAATTTTGCTCATGCTCCAACCTGGTTCCAGCCTGATAGATGGGGGACGCCGATCACCCCGTTTTGCGCTCGTGTTTTACAGCCCGCCTTTTCAGCCAGTATCGCAAAGGCGAAATTGGCGAGAATGAAGAATCCTTTAGGTAGGCGCGGACAGGCGCGTGGGGAAACGGACGCAAGCGAAGCGGCGGCGCGCGGGCGCAGTATGCCACCGACGGCGCGAGCGCCACGACGCGGGAATCAGGCCGAATGGACGCCATGTCGCCCAGGCGCGGGATCGAGACCGCGGCAGGCGACAATACGTCGCATTGGAGCAGGTGAATCGGCGGCGAGCTGCCGCGATTGATGAGACGAATGCCTCATCGGCGAGGCGAAGGTGAAGCCCGACAAGGCCGCCGCGCCACGCTACGCTAGCGCGTCTTGAACACGTCGATCGACGAAAGCGCGTGACCGTGAAAGTCGAACAACGTGTTGTTGTCCCACTGATCGCCGCCGCCCACTTTCCAGCCGACATCAGGCGTGGGAATCCACTCGGGCTCCCACCAGAAGATGCCCTTGCCGCGCCCGTCCGGGATACTCTTCACCACGTTCGTCAGCGCCGCGAAGAATTGCGACTGGCCTTGCGGAGAAGGCGGGAACGTCGCGGTGCCGGTATTCGTCATCGCGTTGGGTTCCGCGTCGCCGTCGCTCGTGGTCCACGGGTACGCCGTTTCCACCACGATGATGTCCTTGCCATAGCGCGCGGAAAGATCGTTGGCGTTGTTCTGCAGATCGTCGAGCGAGCCTTGCCATTGCGGATAATACGAAAGCCCGATCAGATCGAAATTCACGCCGCGCTGCACGGCGCTGTCGAACCACCAGCGGCTCTTGGCGTTGTCGCCGCCGCTGTCGATATGCAGCATGTGCTTGATATCCGGATCGACGGACTTCACCGCGTCGTGCGCGGTCTTCAGCAGCGTCGCGAGGTTGTCCCATTGATCGTACTTGCCGAGCGGCCAGAGCATGCCGCCCGTGATCTCGTTGCCCGTCTGCACCCATTCGGGTCGCACGCCTTCTTCGCGTAGCATGCGCAGCACGCTCGTGGTGTATTCGCCGAGCAGATCGCAGGTCTGCGCGAGATCCTTGCCGGCCCATGCGTGAGGCGGATACTGCTTGCCCGGATCGGCCCACCAGTCGCTGTAATGGAAGTCGATCAGCACGCGCAGCCCGAGTTCGGCGGCGCGGCGTGCGAGCACGCGCACGTGCTTCGCATTGTTGTAGCCCGTGGCGGGACTTTGATTCGCCGGGAAATAATCAGGATTCCCAGGATCATTCCAGACTTTGATGCGGATGGCGTCCAGGCCATGACGCTTGAAGATGCGCAGGCAGTCGTCGGCTTTGCCATGATCGTAGAAGCGTGCGCCGTTCGCTTCGAGTTCGAGCAATGTCGATACGTCGGCGCCCATCGCGAGGTGCTCACCGGGTGCTTCGCGCGCCCCGTTTTCCGTTTCGCCTGCGCGCGCGAGGCCCGGAAGCGAGGCGCCCGACGCGAGCGCCGTGCAGGCCAGCCAGGACAGCATGTCTCTTCGATTCATCTGTGCTCCTCCTTGTTATGCGGCGGGCCATGCGAACGCTGCGACGGTCCGCCTGATGGTCCGGGCATAGCGGCATCATCCATGCATACGATGCTTCCGATACGCCCGACGTGCCGGGTCAGCTCAGCTCGGCTCCGTTATTCGCCTCGACTCAGCGCGGATCGCGCCACGCGCAGACATCGCCGCGCGCGAGTTCCGGAGCGCCGAGCACGAACTGCGCGCCTTCGGGCGCAGGCGCACGCACGCGCGCTTCGCCGAAGTTGAACGCGAAGCTCAAGCCGCCGCGACGCGCGAGACGCACGCCTTCGGGCAGCGTCTGCGTATCGAGCCCGGCCGCGCGTGCCGCCGCACCGAGCAGCGCGCGATGCAGATCGTGCGTGAGCCACGCCGTGGCGTATTGCACGCGGCCGCTCGACAGCAGCGCGGGCCAGCCATCCTCGAACGTGGCGTCGACCTGCGCGCCTTCGTTCGCACGCACGTGTTCGCGCCAGTGCAAAGCTGCGCCGCTTACGTCGCCGAGCGACAGCGCGGGCGCGAGCGTGGGCCGCAGCGATTCCGCTTCGAGCACCTGCAGCGGCAGCACGCGTTGCAGCGGCCCCGGCGGCAGATTGCCGGGAATCGCGAAGTGCGTGGTTTTCGAGCCGGTACGCGGGCCAAACAGCCAGCGCGCGTCGCTCTGTTCGACCTTGGCGATAAACGCGTCGTCGAGCACGGCCAGCGACGGCACCACGACGAGGCGGTACGCAGAGAGATCCGCGTGACGCGAGACGATATCGACGTCGAGGCCTTGCTCGCGCAGCGCACTGTAATAGTCGAACGCGAGCGTCTGATAATCGAAACCCACGCCGTGGCGTTGAATCTCGAACATCCATTGCGTCTCGTAGTCGAACACGAGCGCGACGGCGGCAGGTGCGGGCGCGCCGAGCGTGCGCAAGGTCTCGCTCAGCGCGATTTCGCGCGCGGCCTGCGCCACTTCCTCGCCGCCCGGCGAGAGTTCGTTATTCGGCAGATTGAGGCCCGAATGCATCTGTTCCTGCGCATACGGGCACTGACGCCAGCGGAAATACGACACGAGTTCCGCGCCGTGCGCGAAGGCCTCATAGGCCCACAGGCGCACCATGCCCTTCGCGGGCACCGGATTCCAAGGCGCCCAGTTCACCGGACCGGCCTGCTGCTCCATAACCCAGAAACGGCCCGCGCCAATCGCGCGATAACGGTCGTGATCGAACGCCGACACATCGGGATGCGCGGTGCGTGCATAACGCGCCTTGTCCGCTTCCGGCACGCCGATCACTTCGGTACGCGCGATCGGATAACTGTCCCACGTCGCCACGTCGATGGCGTTGTTCGCCGCGAATTCGTAGTGATCGAAGGTCGTGAAAAAACCCATGAAATTGTGCAGCACGTCCGCATCCGGCGCGTGACGGCGCAGCACCTCGGCTTGCTCGCGATGGAAGCTCGCCACTTCGTCGGACATGTAGCGGCGGAAGTCCAGCAGATGCGAGGGATTGGCGTCCGTAGGCGTGAGCACGGGCAGACCGACCGTCTCGAACGACGGGTACTCCATGCTCCAGAACACGTTGCCCCACGCTTCGTTGAGCGCCTCGATGCTGCCGTAGCGTTGCGCGAGCCACGCCTGAAAACGCTGCTGCGCGGCGGCCGAATAGCTCGGCACCGTGTCGTGGCAACCGAGTTCGTTATCGGTTTGCCACGCGACCACGGCGGGATGCCGGCCATAGCGCTGCGCCATCGCTTCCGTAATGCGCTCGCATTCCTTGCGATACGCGACGCTGGCGATGTCGTAATGGCGTCGCGAACCGTAATTCCAGCGCGTGCCGTCCGCGCGCACCGGCAGCATGTCGGGAATCGAATCGACAAGCCATTTCGGCGGCGACGCCGTGGGCGTGCCGAGCACGAGTTTCAGGCCGCGCGCCGCGAGCGTTTCGATCGCTTCATCGAGCCACGTCCAGTCGAACACGCCCTTGCGCGGCTCCATGCGGCTCCACGCGAATTCGGCGATACGCACGTGCGAAATGCCGAGTTCGGCCATGCGCCGCGCGTCGTCGGCCCACATCGTGCGCGGCCATTGTTCGGGGTAGTAGCAGACTCCGATTTGCATGAGTGAAAAACCCGGTACGGTTAAACGTTGAACAGCGGAAAAAGCACCTTCGACACCAGCGAGGATTCGTTTAGCCCTTGCTGGCGCCGAAGGTGAGACCCGCGACAAAATGCTTTTGCATGGCGAAGAACATCAGCACGGAAGGCAGCGCCGCGAGCACCGAGCCGGCCGCCACGAGATTCCACGCCGTGGTCCACTGCCCTTTCAGCGCGGCCACGCCCACGGTGATCGGCGCGGCGTCGTCGCCCTGGGTGAGACAGAGCGCCCAGAAGTAGTCGTTCCACACGAAGGTGAACACCAGAATGCCGAGCGCGGCGAGCGCGGGCCGCACGAGCGGCATGACGATGCGCCAGTAAATGGTCCATTCGCTCGCGCCTTCCACGCGCGCCGCTTCGATCAATTCGAATGGCAACTGCTTGATGAAATTGCGCAAAAACAGCGTGCAGAAACCCGTTTGAAACGCGACGTGAAAAATAATCAGCGCCCACACGGTGTTGTAGAGGCCCACGCGCAGCGCCATATCGCGCACCGGAATCATGAGAATCTGGATCGGCACGAAATTGCCCGCAACAAAGGCGAACAGCACGGCGGTATTGCCGCGAAATTTGTAGGTCGAAAGCGCGAAGCCCGCCATCGACGCCAAGACGATTGCGCCAATCACCGAAGGCACGGTAATGAGCACGCTATTGGCGAAGTAATGCAGCATGGGCGTTTGCGTGAGCGCCGCGCCGTAGTTATCGAACAAGGCGAAATGTTTCGGCCAGCCCCAGTAATCGCCTTGCTGGAGTTCTTCGGTGGAGCGGATCGAGGTGACGAGCACGGCCAGCATCGGCAGCAGCCAGATCACGAGCGCGATGGGCAGCGAGAGTTTATAGAGCGCGCGATTCGCGGGTTTCCAGCGTTGGACGGGAAGCGGATACATAAAGGCAACTCCCTTGTTTCAGTGTTCTTCGCGCAGCATGCGGCGCAGATGGAACACGATGTAGACCAGCATGATGGCGAACAGCACGACGGCGATCGAAGCCGAATAGCCTTCGCGGTAATACTTGATGGCCTGGTCGTACATGTAATAGGCGAGCACGGTGGAGCTGTCGAACGGACCGCCGCCGCTCATCACCGCGATCAGGTCGAAGCTGCGCAGCGCGCCAATCACGGTCAGCACGATCGCCATGAACGTGACGGGACGCAATTGCGGCAGAATCACGTGCCAGAAAAGCTTGAAACCCTTCGCGCCTTCCATGCGCGCGGCTTCGACAATTTCCGGATTGATCGACGTAAGGCCCGTGAGATAGAGCACCATGCAGAACGGCGTTTGCGGCCACAGCGCGGCGAAGATGATGCCGTAGGTCACGAGCTTGGGATCGCCGATCACCGGCACGCCGTGGCCCAGAATCAGGCGCAGCAGACCGAACGTGGGATCGTAGAACCACGAGAACACGAGGCCCACCACCACGCCCGAGAGCACGAACGGCGCGAAAAACAGCGACTTCACGATGCGAATACCGCGCACCGTCTGATTCAGATAGAGCGCGAACATCAGGCCGACGGGCGGTGCAAGCTGGAACAGCACGAGCCAGAGCAGATTGTTCTTGAGCGCCGTATAGAACGTGTCGGTCTGGAATAACTCGATGTAGTTCGCGAGGCCCACGAACGTCTTTTCGGTCATGCCGTCCCAGTTATAAAAACTGAGCGCGATGCTGCTGAAAATCGGGTAGATCACGCAAAGCGTAAACAGCACGCCGCCTGGCAACAGGAAATACAACGCGGCGCGATTCTGCTGACGACGCGATGTGGAAGCGCGACGCGGCCGCGCCGCCCCCATGGGGCGCGCTACGGTATCGGACATGTTCAGGCCTCGCTATTTATTACGGATGACGAATCAAGCGAATGAAGATTTGCGTGGCGGGCCGGCGGCTGCGCGCCGCCGGCCCGCCACGCAATGACGTGCGACTACTTGTGGTAAATGCGCTGACGCGTGGTTTCGAGTCGCGCGAGCAGCGCGTCGATCTGCGTCGGATCGGAATAGAACTGCTGCATGGCCTTCATGCCTTCGTCGGCCATTTCCTTCTGCATGTCGCGGTCGTAGAATTGCGCGATGCCGCCCTTCGTGTTCGCGAGCGTCTGGAAGCCGACCTTCGAGATCGCATCTTCAGGCTCGGCCGCCTTGTTGTTCGACGGCAGCTGGCCCCAGCCGCGCGCGAGATCGGCGTTGATTTGCGGCGATTCCATGAAGGCGAGCAGACGGCGCGCGTCGGCCTTGTTCTTCGCCTTCGCGGGCACCAGCAGCACGTTCACGGGACCGTCTTCGGCGGTTGGCACGTTGGCGTCGATGATCGGGAAGCGGAAGAAGCCCACGTCCTGCTTCATGTTGGCCGGGAAGCTGGCCGAGAAGAACGTGCCCATCAGCATCATCGCGGCCTTGCCGTTCACGAGCACCGGCGCGATCGAATCGACGTCGTAGGACAGCGCGTTGTCCATGAAGTAGTGGTTGTCGATCAGCGTCTTCCAGGCGGTGAAGACCTTCTTCACGCGCGGGTCGGTGTAGGGAATCTCACCGGCCATCAATTGCTGATGGAACGCGTTGCCGTTGATGCGCAGATCCAGATAGTCGAACCACGCGGCGAGCGTCCAGCTGTCGCGCGCGGCGACGGCGATCGGCTGCACGCCGACGGCCTTGAGCTTCTTGCAGGCGTCGAGGAATTCGTCCCACGTTTTCGGTTCCTCCTTGATGCCGGCCTTCTGGAACAGGTCCTTGCGATAGAAGAAGCCGTACGCGTCATAGCCGAGCGGCGCGGCGTACTGCTTGCCCTTGTACGTCGACGCTTCCTTCACCGAGGCGTATTGCTCGTTCCAGCCGTTCTTCGCCCAGTCGGACGAGAGGTCTTCGAGCAGGCCGCGCTGCGCGTAATACGCCATGCGCTCGCCGTCGTGCCACGACACCACATCGGGCGGATCGGTCGCGAGCCAGCCGCTCATCTGCACCTTGTAGGCCTCTTCGGTCACGTACGACACCTTGAGGTCGACGTCGGGATTGGCCTTCTTGAACTTGTCGAAAGCGTCTTGCCAGGTCGAGCGCTGATTGCCGCGCGCCGATACGTTGACGGTGAGCGTGGCCGCGTCGGCGCCGGCGCTCGCGAGCGTGGCGGCCACCAGCGTCACGGCCGCCGTGGCGCGCGCGAGCGTGCCGAAGCTGCGGAAGCGTTGTGCGAACATGTTTTGTCTCCAGATGTGCGTTGTTTGCTCGTCTTGCATGCGGTTACTGCGTGCGTGTTGACTGCTTCACTGCTTGTTTACCTGCGTGCTGCCTGCTTGCCTGTGAAACTCGCCCCGCTCTCGCGGCGGGGTAAAGCTGACTACGGGCGATCGCGTTTTTATCAGATCAGCGCTGCGGCCGCCGCCGAACCCGCATCGGCGTGTGTGCGCGCAACAGCCAGCCGCTTGCGCGCAAGACCCGCTGCGTCGAACAGATGGCAGGCGTCGGCGGGCACGCGAATGCGCAGCCGCTCGCCCACGCCGATAGGCGTGTCGCCAGGCGCCTTCGCCACCAGCGTGCCGGCGGCGTGATCGGCGTGCAGATAGCTGTGCTCGCCCAGACGCTCGGCGAGCACGGTCGCGCCCGAGATCGATTGACCTTCGCCATCGAGACGCTGATGCTCGGGCCGCACACCCAGCGTCACACGCTCGCCGCGTTGCAGACCGCGCCCGTCGACGCTCGCAAGCAGCGTGTCGTTGCCGCCCGCAAAGGCGACGCGCACGCCCTGCTCGCTCACGGCGTCGACCGTGCCATCGATGAAATTCATGCGCGGCGAACCGATGAAGCCCGCCACGAAGCGCGACTTCGGATGGTGATAGAGATCGAGCGGCGCACCGCTTTGCGCGACGCTGCCGTACTTCTCCATGTCCGCGCCCGCATGCAGCAGCACGATGCGGTCGGCGAGCGTCATCGCCTCGACCTGATCGTGCGTGACGTAGACCACGCTGGCATTGTCGAAACGTTGATGCAGACGCGCGATTTCCACGCGGGTGTGGCTGCGCAGCGCGGCGTCGAGATTGGAAAGCGGTTCGTCGAACAGAAACACGCCGGGCTCGCGCACGATCGCGCGGCCGATCGCGACGCGCTGGCGCTGGCCGCCCGAGAGCGCCTTGGGATGGCGGTCGAGCAGCGTGTCGAGTTGCAGGCTGCGCGCGGCGTCGAGCACGCGGCGCTCGATTTCGGGCTTCGGCACCTTGGCGATCTTCAGGCCGAAGGCCATGTTCTCGAACACCGTCATGTGCGGGAACAGCGCGTAGCTCTGGAAAACCATCGCCGCGCCGCGCTGGGCCGCGGGCACGTCGTTGACGACGCGCCCGCCGATGCGCAGCTCGCCTTCGGTTACCTCTTCGAGGCCCGCGATCATGCGCAGCAAGGTGGATTTTCCGCAGCCCGACGGGCCGAGGAATACACAGAATTCGTGGTGGCCAATCTCGAGATCGACGCGCCGGATCACGGGCGCGTGGTCGCCGTATTGCTTGCCGACGTTCGATA
Source organism: Paraburkholderia tropica (assembly GCF_900109265.1). Lineage (GTDB taxonomy): Bacteria > Pseudomonadota > Gammaproteobacteria > Burkholderiales > Burkholderiaceae > Paraburkholderia > Paraburkholderia tropica. Next base: position 60,420 of record NZ_FNZM01000021.1, on the reverse strand, counting down.
ACTGGATCGTCGCCATCTTGTCTCCTCCGGATTTAAGCGCTTAAATTCTACGCTATAAATATGGCCGGGGGCTTGTGCGTCGGGCATTTAACCGCTTAAATTGCTGTGCGGAGATTCCCTGCGCTCATCGCCTTCCCGGCATGGTGTGGGTGAAAATTATCAAATTCCCCCGGCGGCTTGCAACATTTGAGTCGCAGTCCCTGAATGTGGGAAACGACACAACAAAGGCAGCCCATGGTCACCTTGTCAGAAGTCGCGCGGCACGCCCGCGTCACCGCGGCCACCGTTTCGAACGTGCTGCGCAATCGCGAGAAGGTCCGCCCGGAGACGGCGGAGCGCGTGCTCAAGGCGATCGCCGAACTCGGCTATCGGCCCAACCTCAACGCGCGCGCGCTCGCGCAGGGCCGCTCGTCCACGCTCGCGCTGATGCTCTCGAATATCGCCAACCCGTTCTATCCGGAGTTCGTGCTGGCGGCCGAGCGCGCGGCGCGCAAGGCCGGTCATTTCCTGATGGTCTGCAACACCGACGACGACGCGCAGATCGGCCGCGCCTACCTCAACCAGATTGCGGGCACCTTCGCCGACGGCGTGCTCGTGATGAACACCGACATCGCCATGAACGAGCTGTGCATCTCGGCGATGCACAACGGCCCGATCCTGCTGGCGATGTGGGAGCACCCGGAAAAACCGCCCGCGCTGCCCTGCGTGGCGGTCGACTTCGCGCGCGCGGGCAGGCTTGCGGCGCAGCATCTGCTCGAACTCGGGCACCGCAAGATCGGCATGCTGATCGGCGACGGTTGCGGTGGCCTGCAGGAGGCGCGTTCGGACGGTTTTCACGCGGCGCTCGCCGAAGGCGGCGTGGCTTGCGCGGCCGCCGAATTGCAGGTGCGCGACTCGATCGACGCGGGCCACGCGGCCTGCCTGACGCTGATGGCGGCGCACCCCGAACTTACCGCGATCTTCGCGTCGAACGACCTGCTCGCGATCGGCGCGATCCAGGCGCTGGTGGGCATGGGGCTGGCGGTGCCCGGCGATGTATCGGTCATCGGCATTACCGATATCCAGCTGGCGCATCAGGTGCGCCCCGCCCTCACGACCGTCGCGATCCAGACCGAGGCCGTGGCGGAACTGTCGATCAGCAGCCTGATTCGTTTGATCGGCGAGCCGGTGCAGGCGCCGTCGATGGCGATCGGGCCGCCGCCTCAACTCGTCGTGCGCGATTCCACCGGGCCGGTGAGAAAGCGCGCGCGTCGCGCGGCGTCAAAATAGTACGGATGCCGAACTATCAGCATCGACGCCTAGGAGACAGGAGTCGTGCGCCAGCGAATCAAGAGTGCAATGACGGCCACGCAGCCGCAGAACACCGCCAGCCAGGACAGCAGATTCGCGCTGGCCACGAGCGTCGCCTGGGTTTCGAGTTCGGACGCCATGCGCATCAGTTCGGGCATCGGCGGCATGCCGCCGAGATCGAACGGCGTGATGCGCTCGACGAGCCGCGTACGCGCAACCGTCTCGCCATATTGCAGCCACAGGCTCGCCGCGCCGGTGCCGCTCGCGGTCGCGATCTGGCGCACGATGTTCTTGAAGGCGTAGGCGTCCTGGAAATCGTCCTCGTCGAAATCGACGAAGGTCATGCCCGCGACCTGCGCCATCACGAACGGCACGGTCAAGCCCTGCAGGAACAGCGCGGGCAGGATCACATCCATCGACGCGCCGGTCATCGTGCGCAGCGAAAGCATCAGGAGCGCGACGGAAAACAGCACGTAACCGAACGCGATATAGCGGCGTTGACCGAACAGCTTGGGCGCGACCAGCGAGAAGCACAGCATCGCGCCGAGACTCAAGGTGGACGCCCATGTGAGCACTTCGCCCGTCACCTGAAAACCGAAGCCGAAACCGCTTTGCAGCAGCGTCGGAATCAGATAATTCCAGAGGCCGTTGAGGAAATAATAAATCGCGTAGAACAGAATGCCGACGAGATAGCGGCGGCCAAGCAGCGCGTGCGGATCGAGCCAGAGTTGAGGTTCGCGATGCAGCCGCACGAAGGCCGCGCCGATCAGCGCGACGCCCGCGAGCGGCGTCAGCGCGACCGAGGGCGAACTCGCGAATTCATAGAAACGCAGGTCGCCGAGTCCGTGCATGAGCACCATCGCGCCGAGGCCGAAGAGAATCACCACGGGCCAGTCCATCGGATCGATGTCGAGTTCCCAGAGGCCGCCAGCGGGCGTCACGCGATGCGGATACGTGAGCAGCACGAGCACCAGCACCGCGAGCGCAAGCACGACCTGGATCGCGAACACCATCTGCCACGCGGCGCCTTCCACGAGTTCGGCGGCGAGCCAGGGCGTGATCGCCGAGAGGCCTAGCGAGCCGATATTGAAGCCGATGAACAGCGGTCCGCGTTCGTCGCGCGCGGCCACGAGCTGGATGAGGATGCGCGAAGCCGCGAACAGACCGCCCGCGCCGAAACCCTGCACGCCGCGCGCGATCGTCAGTTCGAGCGGCGTGTCGCAGAGCATGCACAGCAGCGAGCCGAGGGCCGCGACGAGCAGCCCCACCACGGTGTACGAGCGATAGCTGGTGTGTCGCGCGATGCGCGCGAGCATGAGATTCGCCACGCTCGCCATCGCGGCGTAGGACGTCATGCTCCAGAGGAAATCTTCGGGTGAGGCGTGCACGCCGCCGCGGATGTGCGTGCCGGCGATGCCCATCATCGACGAGGCGACGAAGTCCACGCCCGCCGCGCCGCCCAGCGCAACCGTGAACAGGAAGACGCGCCTCGGCGAGAAGTCGGGCAGCGCGCGCAATCTCACTGGCGCGCTCCGTCATGGACGCGCGCGCCGCGTGGAGAAACCGGAGACCCGCCGACGATGGTGTGCGTCACGTTTTCTCCTGCGCGCCTCTCCTGGCGCCGCGCTGAAAAGAGCCGAATTCGGGTGGCTAGAAGCGGTCGATCATGCCGAACTGCACGCCGCGCACCGTCGCACCGGGCCACGATGGCGTCAGACCCGTCACGTTCACGCCGCGCAGCGTCATCTCGCCTTCGCCGCGGTTGCGCAGCCAGCCCGCGCTCGCGTAGAGCAGCACGCGCTTCGAGAGATCGTACTCGCAGGCGGCGCTGAATTGATCCGCGTTGTTGTCGCCGCCCGAGCGGTCGCGCATATAAGTGTAGCCGAGCGAGGCGCGAAAGCGTGCGCTGACGGCATAGCGCGCGGACACCGAGACGCCGTCGTTGTGATAGCGCGGCGTACCGCCGTCGCCGTTGAAGAACGACAGAAAGCCCGTGACCGGTCCGTAGACGTACGACATGCCGCCGAGGTTCGCGCGCAACGCGCCCGAGCCGTGCGTCTGCTGATGCGCATATGAAATGCGGAACGGGCCGTCATGGTACGCGAAGGTTTCGATGTGGCCGGCGAGGCCGTTGCCGTCCCCGTCGCTCGCGCTGCGCAGCGAGGCCATGATCGTCGTGGAGAAGCCGTGGTACTCCGGCGACAGGTACGTGATCGCGTTGCTCTCGTACGGCGTGATCTTCGAGAGATTGTTCAGGCCCGAGGCGATGGTGCCCGCGCCGAACGCGTCGAGTCCGCCCTTGAACGGGATGTAGATCGGCGAATACTGGCGGCCCATGCGCAGCGTGCCGTACGGCGTGCCGAGGCCGATCCACGCCTGACGATTGAAGATCGTGTTGGCCACGGCGTAGGTGCCGTCGCCGGAACCGAAACCGTTCTCCAGATCGAAGAGAATCTTCACGCCATTGCCGATATCTTCCGCGCCGCGCAGGCCGATGCGCGAGCCGCGATACGCGCCCGAATCCATGCGCGCGACATAGCCCGCGCCCGGATTGGTGATTTCGATGCTGGTGTCGATTGCGCCGTAGAGCGTGACTGAGCTTTGCGCGTGGGCGTCGCCGGCATGCGTGGCCAGTGCGGCGCAAACGGTGAAAGCGGAGAACGCGGAAATCGCGCGCGGAGCGAACTGCGCGAACGGCATCAGGCGGCGCTCGCAAACGCGCGCGCGTGAGACAGACCGGTGCGGGCCGAACGGCGCACGGAAGCTTGAATGCATACGGGAAACAGAAAAACGGCGCGTGCGTGGCTGCGCGGCGCGCGGTGGGAATGGCGGGAGAAGCCGCATGTCAGGCCGCGCGATTCACGCGGCGGGAGATGCTGCCTGTTCCGGCGGACTCATCGTATCAAACGACTCGTTTCGACTACTGAATACTGGCATCGGCGCTCGCCAGCCAGCCTGCCAGCCTGCCAGCGCTTCCACGAAAGCGCCGCATTTTACCGCAGCGAAATCGCATCGCGATCCGTAAATTAACCGGTTGGTACAAATACCAAAAACGCTTCGGGCGCACGGAAGGCCCCGTGAAACACCTGCGAAAAACGCATGAAAAAAGCGCGGCGCGCCCGGACGGTCACGCTCGATCTGAGCGTTTCCGGCCGGCCGCGCCGCGCCTTCTGCTATCGCCCTGCCCTTACTGCGGCAGTGCGTAAGCGATCACGTAGTCACCCAGCTTGGTGCCGAACGAACCGTGGCCGCCCGCGGCGATCACCACGAACTGGCGGCCGTTGACCGAGTAGGTCATCGGCGTAGCCTGGCCGCCTGCCGGCAGGCGGGCTTCCCAGAGCTGCTTGCCGTTGTTCACGTCGAACGCGCGCAGATAGTTGTCTGCCGTCGCGCCGATAAACGCAACGCCGCCGGCCGTGACCATCGGGCCGCCGAGCATCGGCATGCCCATCTTGAACGGCAGCGGGATCGGCGAGCTGTCACGCACGGTGCCGATACGCTTCTTCCACACGATCTCGTTGGTCTTCAGGTCGACAGCCGAGATGTAGCCCCATGCCGGCTGCTTGCACGGCAGACCGAACGGCGAGAGGAACGGGTTGAGCGTCACGCCGAACGGAATCCCGTACTGCGGCTGGATGCCCGATTCCGTACCGCTGCCCTTCGCGCCCGGTTGCGGTTCCTGCGGATTGCCCGGACCACGCGGGATCAGACGCGAGACGAACGGCAGCGCGATCGGGTTGGCGATGGCGATCTGACGATCCGTGTCGAGTGCAATGCCGCCCCACTCGAACATGCCCAGGTTGCCCGGGAACACGAGCGTGCCTTGCAGCGAAGGCGGCGTGAACGTGCCTTCATAGCGCAGCTTGTGGAACATCACGCGGCAGACCAGCTGGTCGTACATCGTCGCGCCCCACATGTCCTTGTCCGTGAGGAGATTCTTCGGACGGAACGTGAGTTCGGAGAACGGCTGCGTCGGCGACGTGTGATCGCCCGGCGCGGCGCCTTGCGGGACCGGCAGTTCGGGCGCCGGCACGACGGTCTCGCCGGTGCGGCGGTCGAGCACGAACAGGTTGCCGGTCTTGGCCGGCGCGTACACGACCGGCACGGTCTTGCCGTCCTTGTCGGTGATGTTCGCGAGCGTCGGCTGCGACGGCATGTCCATGTCCCAGAGGTCATGGTGCGCGGTCTGGTAGAACCAGGCGAGCTTGCCGGTCGATGCGTGCAGCGCGAGCAGGCCGCTGGCGTAGCGCTCCATCTCCGGCGTGCGGTCGCCGCCCCAGATGTCCGGGGTGCGCACGCCCATCGGCAGATAGACGATGTCGAGCTTCGCGTCATAGGCGGCCGGCGCCCACGAGTTCGGCGAGTTCCACGTGTAGTGCTCGCCCGGACCCGGGATCTTGTTCGGATCGGCTGCGCCCGGATCGAAGGCCCACAGGAGCTTGCCCGTGCGCACGTCGAAGCCGCGGATCACGCCCGACGGTTCGCGGTTCGAGAAGTTGTCCTCGACCGCGCCCGCGACCACGATCACCTTGCTGGTGATGATCGGCGGCGACGTCGGCTCGTACATGCCCGGCGTCGTGACCGGCATCGCATGCTGCAGATCGAGCTTGCCGTTATCGCCGAACTCCGGGCACGGCGCGCCGGTCTCGGCGTCGAGTGCGTAGAGATGGCCGTCGTTGACCGGCAGATAGATGCGGCGCGTGCAGGCTGCGTTCGCGGCCGGAGCGGCGGCGAGCGTGGCCGGTGCGTCGCTGGCCGGAGCGGCAGCTTGTGCGGCGGCGTCGGTGGCCGAGGCGCCCGAGGCGGCAGCGGTCGCGCTCGAAGCGGCGGCGTCCGATGCGGCGGCTTGCGCCGGCGCGGCAGCGTCGTCCGATTGCGCGCTCGCCGACAGGTCGACGTACGACACGCCACGGCAGGTCACGTGCTGGAACGACGGGTCCGGCTGCAGCTTCGGATCGAACTTCCACTTGAGCTGGCCGCTTTGCGCGTCGAGCGCGAACAGGATCTGGTGCGGCGAGCACAGGTAGAGCAGGTTGCCGATTTTGATCGGCGTCACCTCGTTGGTGATCTCGACCGGATCGTTCGGGCCTTTCAGGTCGCCCGTGCGGAAGGTCCAGGCCACCTGCAGGTTCTTCACGTTGTCAGGCGTGATGGTCTGCAGCGGCGAGTAGCGCGTGCCTTGCTGGTCGCGGCCATAGGCGGGCCAGTCGGACGGCGCGATGCCGTCGACATGCGCGGCCGGCGTGCCGGTCGACGCGTTCAGCGTGCCGTTGACCGTCTGCGGATCGTTGAAGCAGGCGTACACGAGCACGCCCGCCCAGATCACGAGCGAGCCGACGAGCGTCTGCACGCCGAGCTTGCGCGGCGCTTCGAGACGCCAGCTCACGAGCAGCAGCAGCCACACGCCGAACACGACGAGGGCGCCCGAGCGCGGTGCGAGCGCCCAGAAGTCGGGACCCGACTCCCACAGCGCCCAGATCGCGGTGCCCACGAGCACGAGCGCGTAGAGCACGAGCGCGGAGGCGCGGCGGCGGTACAGCAGCCACGTCACGCCGAGCAGCAGGACGCCGGTGATGACGTAGTACGCCGAGCCGCCGAGCGAAAGCAGGTACGCGCCGCCTATCAGCAGATAGAGCGACGTGAGCGCAATAAAGATTAGGGTGATGACGCCGATGAACCCCGGCGATGATGATTCTCTGGATCTGGACATGATGATCTCAACCTTCTTTTGAGGACGCCGCTTGCCTCGTCTTTCACACGAAGCCGGCGGCGAGGCGCGCCGGCGCGAACGCCGGCGAGTCGTCCAGCCACTCCGCTACGCCCGGAGAGGCCGGCAATGCGGAAAAACACTCCGCGAAAAAAGCCTTTAGAAGACGTGCATCATCCCGACGTACGCGCCGGTCTGCGACTCGCCCACGTTCGGGCTGGTCGGCGAACTCGAATCGCGCGGCGTGGCGAACACCGAGAAGTTGCCGTTCTTGCTGTTGTCCACGTACGCGACGGTGCCGTACAGGAACGTGCGCTTGCTCAGGTTGTAGGTGGTGCCGAGCGCGTACAGCATCGCGTGGCTGCCCGGGTCGTGCGAAATGTCGCCGCTGCCCTCGCCTACATGAATATAGAAGCCGGCCGCCGTGACGGCCCACTTCGGCGTGGCCTGATAGGTCGCGCCGAGCCAGTAGTGATCGGCCGAGTCGGCCACGCCAACCGGCGAATCCGGCGCGCTGTAATGCGTGTAGGCCGCCTGGATCTTCCACTTCTGCATGCGCAGGTTGCCGCCCACGAAGTATTCGCGCGAGGCGGTGAAGATGTTGGAGAAGCGGCCGTTGGAGTCGCGCAGTTCGTCGTAGATGCCGCGCACGTCGAACAGCGGCGAGTGGTACGTCAGCATGACGCCGTCCGAGCGGCCGAAGTCGCCGTCGGCGCCATTGTTGAAGCCGCTCGTCTGGTTGCCGAAGGCGTACTGGCCTTGCACGTCGAAGCCGTTCCACACCGGGCTGTGGTACTCGACGTTATTGCTGGTCTGCTGCCAGTTGCGCCCGCGCACGAGCGACGCCGACGACACGGCCTGCTGCACGAACGGGTCGAATTCCCATACGCCGTCGCTGTCGATGAAGAGATTGCGACCGGCCTGGATTTGCCCCCAGGTGTCGTTCTTCAAACCGACATAGGCGCGGCGCGAAAACAGTTTGCCGCCGCCGGACGTGCCGTCCATGATCTGCAGCGCGGTTTCGAGGTCGAACAGCGCGCTGGTGCCGCCGCCGAGATCCTCAGTGCCCTTCATGCCGAGCATGCTGGTGCCCCAGTCGCCGCCTTCCGCGCTCCAGCGGCTCGAGGTGCCGCCGTTGCCATTTGCAATGTGATTCAGATATTCGATGCCGCCGTCCACGCGGCCATACAGCGTCACGCTCGATTGCGCCGATGCCGCCGAACTGGCTGCGAGCAGCACGAGTGCGCCCAGTTGATATTTCACGTCAGCTCCCAGGTGGATTCTTCTTTCGTTTGTCCGTGCCGTCCGGGCGCTGCCCGCCGTGCCTGACCAGACATGGGCGAGAACGCAAACGGGCCGATCCATCCGCACCGCAGGGTTGCTTTACGCGGCGCCCGGCGGCAACGCAGGGGTGCAATGCGAACCGGCCAGGCACATGGCGTCTAAAAAATATAGCGCGTCATCCGGAAAGGTGCTTTCTGGCTGGTTGCAGCGGGGCGCGACTATAACAGCCTGCGGCAAAATGTGCATTGAAAATTGCGCAATTGGGCAAAACCCGCACGCAGCGGGCGCTCGCGGCCGCGCGAGCGCGCACCGACAGCACGTTGCGTACCTTACTTTTCTATTTCAAGCGCGTTGGGAAGAGGCAGATTGGCGCAGCGTCAGGCGCCGGGCAGCACCGTACCGCCGCGGCCTGTGCGCACGCGTTCGGCGGCCACGGCGAGGATGCAGTCGACGAAATATTCCGCCGGTTTCGTGAGCTGCGCCTCGGGCGGCGAGTAGAGATAGAGCTGCAGCGGCGGCGGACGCTGCGGCAGCGCGAGTTCGACGAAGGCGCGGCCCAGCTCCGCCGTTTCGAGCGTGTGGCGCGTCCAGGCGAACACGGCGTCGTTGCTCAGCGCGAGCCCGTAGAGCAGCCCGTACGAGGTGCAGCGCGTGACGCGGCGCGGCGGCGCAAGCCCTTCGCCCTCGAACATCGCGCGGATGCGCTCGGGATAATGGTCGGTGGCGTCGGTGTGTATCCACTCGGCGTCCTGCAACTGTGCGAGCGACGTGGCGCGCGCGAACGCACCCTGCGCGCGCGTCACGAACACAGAGTCGAACGCGAACAGCGTCTTGACCGCTTCCGGATCCTGCTCGGCGGGATTGGCCGGAAACGCTGCGAACGCGAGATCGAGCGTGCGGTTGCTCAGTTGCTCGCGCAACTGGTTGAAGCCCAGCTCGCGAAACTCGACGGTCACGAGCGGCCAGTGACGCCGAAAGTCGGCGAAGGCGTCGGCGAGACCCGCCGTGCCCGCGATCGGCGTCACGCCGATCACCAGCCGCCCTTCGCGCTGGCCCTTCAGATGCGCGAGATCTTCCTGGGCGCGCTCCAGCTCGCGCAGCACCGTGCGCGAGCGCCGCAACAGCGCCTCGCCTTCGGCGGTCGGCACCACGCCCCAGGGATTGCGCTCGAACAGGCGCACGCCGCACTCGTCCTCCAGATCGCGCACGGCCTTGGTGATGGCGGGCTGCGTCACGTGCAGCCGCCGCGCCGCGCCGTTGATGGTGCCCGTGGCGGCGATCTCGACCAGCGCTCTCAGTTGGTGGATTTTCATGATGCGGTGGATATTACCATCGGTTATCGACATGCCGATTTTTGCTTTTTTATTTCGACCGATCGTCCTTAGTCTGTAACAAATGCGGCCGTTGCAGCACACGGCAACCACGGCCGACCGCACCCGGACTCCAGGACAAGGACATGACGCAGCAAATCCCGCAAGCCAGCCAAGCCCCCACCGCACCCGAGCGCGCCGACCTGATCGACGCCATCCGCGAGCAACAGCAGCCATTTATCGCGATTCGCCACGATATCCACGCCCATCCCGAACTGGGCTTCGCGGAGACGCGCACGTCGCAGATCGTCGCCGAAAAACTCGCGCAATGGGGTTACGCGGTGACGACGGGCGTGGGCGGCACGGGCGTGGTCGGGCGTCTGCGTCGCGGCAGCTCGACGCGCGCGATCGGTCTGCGCGCCGACATGGACGCGCTGCCCATTCAGGAAAGCACCGGCCTGCCCTACGCGAGCACCGTCGCGCAGACCATGCACGCCTGCGGCCACGACGGCCATACGGCCACGCTGCTGGCCGCCGCGCATCACCTCGCCAGCGCCGATTTCGACGGCACGCTCAACCTGATTTTCCAGCCCGCCGAGGAAGGTCTGGGCGGCGCGTCGAAGATGATCGCCGACGGTCTGTTCGAGCGCTTTCCGTGCGACCAGGTGTTCGCGCTGCACAACGCGCCCGGCGTGCCCGTGGGCCACTTCGCGGTGCGCCACGGCTGCATGCTCGCGTCGTCGGACTCGGTCACGATCACCGTGACGGGACGCGGCGCGCACGGCGCCATGCCGCAACTGGGTTGCGATCCGGTGGTGGCGGCGGCGAGCATCGTGATGGCCTTGCAGAGCATCGTCGCGCGCAACGTGGAGCCGACGCGCGCCGCCGTGGTGACGGTGGGCGCGATCAACGCGGGCAAGGCGGGCAACGTGATTCCCGAAACGGCGACGCTGCAACTGTCGGTGCGCGCGCTCGACAGCGAGACGCGCAACCTGCTCGAAGCGCGCATCCGCACGATCGCCGAGTTGCAGGCGCAGTCGTACGGCACGACGGCCACGGTCGACTATCACGCGATCTCGCGCCCGCTCGTGAACGAGCGCAACGCCACGCTGCTCGCCATCGACGCGATCGAGTCGCTGGTCGGCCCGCATGGCCTGACGATGATGCCCGACGCCGTAATGGGCAGCGAAGACTTCTCGTGGATGACCGAGGTGCTGCCCGGCTGCTACGTGCTGATCGGCAACGGCGTGGGCAGCGTGGGCGGCTGCTCGGTGCACAACCCCGGCTACGACTTCAACGACGACGCCCTCGCCTACGGCGCGGCGTGGTTCGTGGCGCTCACGCAGCGGTATCTGCGCGCGAGCTGAGGTTCATTCCCGGTGCGATGACCCATGCGATGCCGCGTTCGTGCGGCTCGCCCCGGATCACCACGACTTGATACGGATTCCTGATCGATTGACCGACGGCGGCGCCGCATTCCGCTTCTCGCCCGCGCGCACCGCTTTCCCCGCAGTTTCTGACCAACCTGAAGAGCTAATAACAATGTCAGCAAGCAGCAACACGTCGTCTTCCCACGAACCCCGGCGCGCGCGGACCACGCGCGCCGCAAGTTTGCTCGTCTGCGCCACGGCGCTCGGCGGCGCCTCGCACGCGGCGCTCGCACAGACCTCGGATCTGTTTCTCCTCGACTACTTCCAGGGCATCCCTTACGCGACGACCGGCGCCTACACGCCCGGCGTGCGCCTTTATGGCGCCGTCGACCAGTCGATCGGCTTCACCAAGGGCGCGCAGACCGCCTTCGTGCAGCAGAGCGGCGGCGAATGGACCTCGAAGATCGGCCTGTACGGCGTGGAAGATCTGGGCGGCGGCTATCGCGTGCGCTTCGCGCTCGAAAACGGCTTCGACGCGGCGACCGGCAAGCTGGGCAGCACGAACACGATGTTCAATCGCGAGGCGTGGGTGGGCATCGGCTCGGCGAAAACCGGCGAGCTGAAGTTCGGCTTGCAGGACGACGTCGGCGTGCCGCTGTTCGTCGACGTGTTCGGCCAGGTCGGCACCGTTTCGACGGTCGCGTATCTCACCGCGTGGACCTACGATCTCGGTCCCGGCGCGAGCTTCGAAGCGGCGCGCCTCACCAATGCGGTCAGCTATTCGTCGCCGTGGTTCGGGCCGCTGAACGCGCAGGTGGCGCTCGCGCTGCACGACGCGGGCTCGACAGCGCCGACCATCCAGACCAAATCCATCGCGCTCAATTACTTCGACGGCCATCTGTTCGGCACGCTCAGTTATATCGGCAATTACGGCCTGAACGCGCTCACGACCTCGCAGTACGTGCGCACCGACAACTTCGCGGCGGGCCTGCTCTACGACCGCGGCAACTACGTGCTGTCGGCGGGCTACAGCTTCCTCGCGCCGCGTCTCGAAGGCGACCGCGTGGCCTCGCTTTACACGCTGGGCGCGCTCTATCGCTACCTGCAGCGCAACGATTTCCGCATGGAACTCGCGTATCGCGACGTGGCGGGCGCGGGCAGCCATTCGTACGGCGTGACGCTCGGCTACGACTACAACCTCTCGAAGCGCACGGCGCTTTACGTGCGCGGCTCGCTGATCCACAACACCGGCACGACGCCGACTTACGGCAAATATCCGACGATGCAGCCGACCGTCGACAACATCGCGACGAGCTATACGGGCTCGGAAGGCACGACGGCGTATCAGTCGCCGCATCTCGTGCTGGTGGGCATGTATCACAAGTTCTGAGCCGCACTTCAGCGAATTGGACGATCGAATATCAACGTGGAGACCTGACATGAAACAGCGAATCTTTTTGCGCCTCGCCGCCGCCACGCTCTGCGTGGCCGCGAGCCTGAGCGCCCACGCGCAGGGCGATAACGCGTCGCAGACCGGCGCGGCCTCGATGCATCCGGCGACGAGCGCCACGAGCAAAGCCGCCGACCGCGCACTCGCCAACGACGTGCGTCACGCACTGCGCGCGGCGCGCAAGCAGGGGCTCAAGGCGACGTTTATCCGAGTGCGCGCGCACGACGGCGACGTGACGCTCACGGGCGTGGTCGCGGACCAGAAGCAGATCGACTTCGCGACGTCGATCGCGCAAGGCGTGAGCGGCGTGCGCTCGGTGACGACGAAGATCACCATCCGCGACGGCGAAGGCATCAAGGGCAGTCAGTAACGCCCGTGTTTGAACGGAGCCACGCGCGTAGCTCCGGCTTTGACCTGGCTTCAACCTGGCTTTAATCCGGCGCCCTCGCCGGTCTTGTCATCCGAACAAGGTTTCATCATGAACGTCGCACACCAACGCGCCGCCTCGGGCGCAACGCAAGCACCGGACGCTTCGGACACGCGCACGAAGCGCTCGATGGTGCTCGCCGCCGCGCTCGGCAACGGTCTGGAGTTCTTCGACTTCACCGTCTACAGCTTCTTTTCGGCGCTGATCGGCCAGTTGTTCTTTCCGGCGCACGACGCCCTCACCTCGCTGATGATGTCGCTCGCGACCTTCGGCGTCGGCTTCGTCGTGCGACCGCTCGGCGGCGTGCTGATCGGCGCTTACGCGGACCGCGCGGGACGCAAGCCCGCGCTGATCCTCACCGTGCTGCTGATGGCGCTCGGCACCGGGCTGATCGGCATCGCGCCGACTTACGCGCAGATCGGCCTCGCCGCGCCCGCGCTGATCGTGCTCGGGCGTCTGCTGCAAGGCTTTTCGGCGGGCGGCGAAGTGGGCGCGGCCACCACGCTGCTGATGGAAGCGGGCCGCGAAGGTCAGCGCGGCAGGCTGGTGAGCTGGCAGATGGCGAGCCAGGGCGGCGCGGCGCTCGCGGGCGCGTTGATCGCGGTGCTGCTCTCGAAGTCGCTGACGCACGAGCAACTGGTCGCGTGGGGCTGGCGCGTGCCGTTTCTGATCGGGCTCGCGATCGGGCCCATTGGCTTCTGGATGCGCTCGCGTCTGGACGATACCTTGCCCGCGCATGCCGTGTCCGCTTCGCAGACGAACGGCAGCGCAAACCGCGCGGCCGCTCCGGTGCGCCGCAAGCTGCCGCTGCGCCAGATCGTGGCGGGCACCATGCTCGTGATCGGCGCGACCGGCACGATGTACACCATCGTGTTCTTCCTGCCCGCGTTTCTCGCGCTGACGCTGCATATGCCGACGGCCGCCGCCTCGGCCAGCGGCGGCATCGCGGGCGTGGTGCTGCTGGTCGGTTCGCCGCTGGCCGGGCGGCTCGCGGATCGCGTCAAACGCCGCAAGCCGATGCTCGCCGCTGGTTCGCTCGTCTCGCTCGCGCTGCTGTTTCCGGCCTTCGCCGCGATTGCCGCGTGGCCTTCGGTCGGCACGGTGCTGGCGGTCGTGCTGGTGCTCGTCGGCCTGATGACGCTCACGAGCCCGGCCGGCTTTCTGATGATGCTCGAAGCGCTGCGGCCCGAAGTGCGGGCGACCTCGCTCGGCATCATCTACGCCGTGGGCGTGACGCTGTTCGGCGGCTTCGCGCAGCTCGCCGTCGGCGCGTTGTGGCGCGCGACGGGCAGTTTCTATGCGCCCGCGTGGTACGTGTTCGGCTGCGGGATCATCAGCCTCGCGGGTTTGATGCTGTTCGAGGAAAAGACCGCAACCGCGCACTGAGCATGCATGACGCGCCTCAGTGCGCGTCCTGCGAGGCCTCGTCGGCCGCCGCTTTGCGCGGCGGCTTTTTCACGAGGTCGCGCGTCTGAAACACCGGCAAACGCCAGCCGTAGTAAAGCGCCGCGAGCCGCAGTGCGACACAGGCGGCGGTAGCCACCCACGGCGTCCAGAACGACGACCAGTCGAAGTACGTGAGCCCCATCTGCACCGAAGCGCCCAGCAGCGCCGCCGACGCGTAGATCTCGCGTTCGAGAATCGCGGGCACGCGCGAGAGCAGAATGTCGCGCAGCACGCCGCCGCCCACGGCGCTCACCATGCCGAGCACGATGGCGGTCTCCGCGCTGTTGGTCCAGATCCACGTTTTCTGCGCGCCCGCGACCGCGAACAGCCCGAGCCCGATCGCATCGAAGAACAGCACCGGATGGCGCAGCCGCCGCACCTGCGGATAGGCTGCGATGGTCAGCGCCGCCGCGAGCAGCGAGACCGCGAGATACGCCCAGTTCGACAGCCCCGCGGGCGGAATCGCGCCGATGCAGACATCGCGCACGATACCGCCGCCGCACGCCACCATGAACGTCACCACGACGATGCCGAACAGATCGAGCCGCCGCTGCCGCGCGGCCACGGCGCCCGAAATCGCGAACGCGAACGTGCCGATCAGATCGAGCACGGTATAGGCCGTGTGGGCGTTCATATGCGCGCCCACGTGCGCGCCCAGCGCCAGGCTCATGCGGCCTCGCTTTCGTGGCCGAGCCACGCGGCGGCGGCGCACAGCATCGCTTCGAGGCCGGTGCGCAAGGTGCCGTCGAGCACCGGCGCGAACTTCGGCGAGTGGTTGCTCGGAATCTCGTTGATCTTCTTCGCGGCCTTCGCCTTCTCGAAGGTCTCGGGATCGGTGCCGCCGATGAACCAGAACGCGTACGGCACGCCCCATTCGCGGCCGAACACGCTGAAGTCCTCGCTCGCCGCCGCGGGCTGCGTTTCATAGGCGCGCGCGCCGAAACGCGCTTCGAAGGCGCTGCGCAGACGCGCCGTGGTGGCGTCGTCGTTGACGGTCAGCGGATAGCTCGACAGCGTGGTGAATTCCGGCTCGCGCGGCGCGTTCGAGGCCATGCACTCGGCGCAGCAGATGCGGCGGATCGCGCCCAGCATGTACTCGCGCACGTCCTCGTCGTAAGTGCGCATGTTGAGCTTGAGCGTGGCGTCGTCGGGGATGATGTTTTCCTTCGTGCCCGCCTGCAGCGCGCCCACCGTGAGCACGGCGCTGTCGCGCGGCGAGATCTCGCGCGAGACGATGGTCTGCAGACGCAGCGTCGTCGAGGCCGCCATGATGACCGGATCGATCGAAGTCTGCGGCTGCGAGCCGTGCGAGCCGCGCCCGAACAGCTTGACCTTGAGGCTGTCTCCGGCCGAGAGAATCGTGCCGCTGCGATAGCCGACCGTGCCCGCCGCGCCCACCATCACGTGCTGGCCGAGGATCACGTCGGGCTTCGGAAAGCGCGCCATCATGCCGTCGTCGATCATGCTGCGCGCGCCGCGCCCGACTTCCTCGCCGGGCTGAAACACGCACATCAGCGTGCCGCGCCACGCGTCGCGATGCTGCGCGAACAGGCGCGCCGCGCCCATCAGCCAGGTGACGTGCAGATCGTGGCCGCAGGCGTGCGCGACGCCCACCTGCACGCCTTCGTCGTCCTTCGCCGTGACGCTGCTCGCATACGGCAGGCCGGTCGCTTCGGTCACGGGCAGCGCGTCCATGTCGGCGCGCAGCATCACGGTCGGGCCTTCGCCGTTGCGCAGGATCGCCACGACGCCGGTCACGCCCACCTCGCGCGTGACTTCATAGCCGAGCGCTTCCACGTAATCGGCGGCGATCTTCGCGGTGCGGAACTCCTGCATCGAGAGTTCGGGATGCTGGTGCAAGTCCTTGTAGACGGCTTCGAGCTCGGGCAACAAGGCGTCGACGGCAGGCGCGACGGTTTCGACGAGCGGCCTGGAAACCGCCTTGGACACTGGATTGGCGACCGGAATGGACATGGGCGACTCCTTCAATGACGGCTTCGGATACGGAATAGCGGGTTGGAATGCGCGCGAGATTCAGGCGGATGCCCCGTCGAGCAGACTGTCCGAGAGCTTGCCGAGCAGACGGTCGAGCGTCTTGCGCTCGGCATCGGTCAACGCGACGGCGAGTTCGGCTTCGAGCGCGGCCCCGGCCTTCGCCGACGCTTTCGCGACCTTCCGCCCTTCCGGCGTGGCGTGCAGCGCGACGCTGCGGCGGTCGTCGGCGTGGGTATCGCGGCCGATCAGCCCACGCGACTCCAGTTCGGCGAGCGTTTTCGACAGCAAGGTCTTTTCGATCAGCGCGCGCTGCGAGACGGCTTTGGGCGTGACGCCCGGCTCCGCGCAGACGATGCGCAGCACGCGCAGCGCGCGCACATCGAGGCCCCAGCGCTCGCGATACACGGCATTGGCGCGCTCGCTGAGCAACGCGCTCGTGAGGTCGAGCCTGAACGTCAGGAAATCGGAATACTGACCGGATGACACGCGCGCTCCCGCAGCCTGGCCGGCGAACCGGCGACGCATCGGAGTATAGTCAAATAGTTGAAAATTTCAACTATTCGGACGCGGGGATTTGAGTGCCGGATGAAGACGCGGCATGCGGCTTGCTGCTCGCACTGATCCGATGAATGACGTGTTTCGCTGCGAGGTCGCCATGAAGAAGGCTTTGAAGCTGACGCTGAGCGCGTGCTGTTGCGCGAGTGCGATTGGGTTGGGCCTTGGGTTGGTCGTGGAGCCCGCTTTCGCCGCCGACTCTTCCGATACCGCCGCGCCATGCGGCAAGCTTTCAGGCCCTGGCGGCCCCGACGCGCACTTCGTGCTGCGCGACGGCGAACCGGTCGATTTCAGCAGCGGCGGCCAGACCGCGCACGGCAAACTGCGGCTCTTTCACGAAGGTGCGCTCTATCACGCGTATTGGCAACCGGCCGCGAGCGCCGAGTCATATGCGCTTGCGAACGCCGCGCCGAACGGCGTGCGCCTGATCTCCACGCCGCCGCAAGGCACGCCCGCGAACGACGGCAAACCGGGCGTCGATACGCCGCCTTTGAACGTGTTGTCGTGCCCGACGCTGTAGCGAACAACCGTGATCAACCGCGCTCAACCGTTGTCGCCGCCCGCCACCGCGAGCACCGCGCCGGTGATATAGCTGGCTTCGTCGGAGGCGAGAAACAGAATCGGCGCGATCTGTTCGTCGAGCGTGCCGTAGCGCTTGAAGAACGTCGATTCCGTGACTTGCTGCACGGCCTCGTTCATCCACGTCTTCTCCTGCTCGGTGTCGCCCGCCGCGTTGCGCGGCACGCGGCGCGGCGGCGCACTGGTGCCGCCCGGCGCGCTGGCGACCACGCGGATGTTGTGCGGCGCGTATTCCATCGCCAGCGATTGGGTGAGCGCATTGACGCCACCCTTGGCCGCCGAATACGGCACGCGCCGGATGCCGCGCGTCGCGTTCGAAGAGACGTTCACGATCGTGCCGCCGCCACGCGCGAGCAAATGCGGCAGCACGGCGTGACACGTATAAAGCGTCGGCATCAGCGAGCGGCGGATTTCAGCATCGATCTGCGCGGGCTCGAATTCCGCGAACGGACGCATGCGGATCGCACCGCCCACGCCGTTGATCAGAATATCGATGCCGCCGAACCGTTGCGCGGCAAACGCCATTGCCGCGTGCGCGCCCTCGTAAGTTTCCAGATCGGCGACGAAACCGGCGGTTTGTGCGCCGGGCTGCGCGACCTGCGCCTGCGCCGCCACCTCGGCGACGAAATCCGCGCGATCGACGAACACCACCTTGCCGCCTTCCGCCGCGGCGCGCAGCGCCACGCCGCTGCCGATCCCCTGCGCCGCGCCCGTGACGACCACGACCTTGCCTGCGAATCGTTGCTGCATCATGCCGCCTTCGCTGTCGTAGCCGTCGTCGCTGTGCTCGCATTCGGCGTGAACTTCTCGTAGTGGAAGCTGTGGGGCTTCACGCCTTCGTCGTCGAAATACTTGCGCACGGCGTCGACCATCGGCGGCGGCCCGCACAGATACACGTCGACGTCGCCATCGTTGAGCGCATCGGCCGGAATATGCTGCGTAACCCAGCCTTTGCGCGGATGCGTCGACTCGGCTTCGGCCACGACGGTCGCGTAAGTCAGGTTCGGCAGTTTCGCGCGGAACGCCTCGATGGCCTCAACCTGCACGAGATCGAGATCGCGCGTGACGCCGTAGATCAGATGCACCTGCTGCTGCGCGTGCGTGCGCGCCAGCACTTCGAGCATCGAGAGGAACGGCGCGAGTCCCGTGCCGCCCGCGAGAAACAGCAGCGGGCGCTGCACGTCGCGCAGATAGAAACTGCCGAGCGGTCCGTGCAGATTCAATTTATCGCCCGCTTGCGCAGTTTCCAGCCACGTGCTCATCACGCCGCCGGGAATCTTCTTGATCAGAAAGCTGATTGTCGATTCGCCCGGCGCCGACGAAAACGAATACGAGCGATGCTGGCCGCTGCCCGGCACGTCGATATTCACATATTGACCCGGCAGAAATACGGGGGCATTGGCGTCCATGTTCATTTCGAGCACCACGGCTGCGTCGTTGTGCTGCTCGACTTTCGAAACCGTGGCGGCAAACTGGCTCTGCCCCGTCTTGCAAGCGGTGGACGACGAGGGAATCGCAATCACGCAATCGCTTTGCGGCACCATCTGGCAGGTCAGCACGAGACCGCCGTCTTTTTCGTCGTCGCTGAGCGCGTCTTCGATATAGTCGTCGCCGAGATCGTAGCTGCCGCTTTCGGCGCGGCATTTACAGGTGCCGCACACGCCATCGGAACAATCCATCGGCAAATTGATCTTCGCGCGAAACGCGGCGTCGAGCACTTTTTCTCCGGCCTTGCAGTCGATGAAACGCGTAACGCCGTCTTCGAAATTCAGTGCGATCTTGAAACTGGACATGGGAACCTCCTCTACTGCCTCTGATACGTTGCGCCCGACATCACACGTGATAAACGTCGAGCACCTGCCGGATATAGTCGTTTTTCAAAACGATCTTCTTATAGGCAATCAGTAATTGATCGCCCGAGCGGCGCAAGGTGACGAACATCGTGCCGAAGAAATGATCGGTGACCTTGTAGCGATGATTGAGCGTGTGAAAGTTGTAGCGCACGTCCACTTCGTCGCCGCGATCGGCCAGCACTTCCACGTTCGTGACGTTGTGGCTCGTGCGCGGCTCCGGTGTCGACGCGCCGCTGCGCTCGGTCTTGATCCGGAATACGCGATCTTCGAGACCGCCTTTGTCCTGGTAGTACATCAGCGAGACCTGGCTTTCGTGGTCGTCGGTCAACTGGTCGTCGTCGTCCCAGGCGGGCATCCACCAAGTGACGTCGTCCGCGTAACAGGCGAGCCATTCGTCCCACTGGCGGTCATCGAGTAACCGTGCTTCGCGATAGAGCGCCGCGCAAATCGCTTGATAATCGATGCTCATGCCAGCGTCTCCTCGCTTTCCTTCTTGAGCGCGTCGCGCATCACGCGCACCCAGTACTCGTGCTGCACCACGAACAAGCCTTCGTCTTCACTGCGCTCGCCGGAAATGAGCGGATTCAAGCCCATCTTTTTCGCGTTGTCGTCGGCGCCTTCGACCCACAGCGGCGCGCCGCGCGAGAGATCGTTCCAGAGCGCGGCCGTGCCGGCATAACCGTTCTGGCACGCGCGAAACTCTTCCAGATCGTCGGCCGTGCCCATGCCGGACACGTTGAAGAAGTCTTCGTATTGACGAATGCGCGTGGCGCGGTCTTCGGCGCTTTCGCCTTTCGGTGCGAAACAGAAAATCGAAACTTCGGTTTTATCGACGCTGATCGGACGCACCACGCGAATCTGGGTGCTGAACTGATCCATCAAAAACACATTCGGATACAGGCACAGATTGCGCGTTTGATTGACGATGAAATCGGCTTTCGTTTCGCCCACGCGCGCCGTGATTTCGTCGCGCTGACGATAAACCGGACGCACCTCGGGATTCATCGTCTTGGTCCAGAGCAGAATATGGCCGTGATTGAAACCATAAACACCCGCCACCGATTTGCTCCAGCTATTCGCATCGACGGCCTGCGTGCCGTCTTCCTTGCGTCGGCCCATGGTGGCGGCGTAATTCCAGTGCACGGTGCTGACGTGATAACCGTCGCAACCGTTTTCCATCTGCATTTTCCAGTTGCCTTCGTAGACATACGAGGAATTGCCGCGCAGCACTTCGAGACCGTGCGCCGCCTGATCGACGATCTGGTCGATGATCACGCGCGCTTCGCCGAGATAGTCTTCGAGCGGCATTACATCCGCGTTGAGACTGCCGAACAGGAAGCCGCGATAGTTCTGGAATCGCGCGACTTTCTTCAGGTCGTGCGATCCATTCTTGTTGAATTGCACCGGATATTCAGTGGTCTTTTCATCTTTGACTTTCAGCAGTTTGCCGGTATTGGCAAACGTCCAGCCGTGAAACGGGCACGTGAAGCTGCCTTTATTGCCATGCTTGCGTCGGCAAAGCATCGCGCCCTTGTGCGCGCAGGCATTGATGATGGCGGTCAACTCGCCGGTTTTATCGCGCGTAACGACCACCGGCTGGCGGCCGATCCACGTGGTGTAGTAATCATTGTTGTTCGGCACCTGGCTTTCATGCGCCAGATACACCCAGTTGCTCTCGAAGATGTGTTTCATCTCCAGATCGAACAACGCGGGATTCGTGAAGATATCGCGACGGCAACGGTACACACCGGCTTGCTTGTCGTCCTGCACCGCAGTGGCTAACAGGTGTTCCAGTTCGTTGGCTTTGTCGATGGTGGCGGACATGTTTTCTCTCCGTAGGCTCGAGCAAGCTCCTGCACGGCTTTCGCGCATCGGTGTGCATTGATTCTCGCGGAAACCCGAACGGCAACGGTGGCGTGGCACCGTCGCGCTAGCGGGCGATTACGCCGTCGCGGCTGCGCGCGGGCGATTGACGATCTGGTTGTCCTTGCCCTGCACCAGCGTGGTCAGGGAAAAGTCGAACGCAATATCCTTGTAGGCATCGGCCTTCAGGCCCAGCGCCGCGCCGCCGGTCTTGTCGACGACGTGAGGAATCAGTTCCTCGCGCGTGGCGTAGGCGAAGTCGTCCCAGATCAGCGGATCGCCTTCGATATTGAACTGCGTCGTGAGCTTGCGGTGGCCTTCGCTGGTGACGAAGAAGTGCACGTGCGCCGGACGGTTGCCGTGACGCGCGATGGCGTCGAGCAGTTGCTGCGTCGCGCCTTGCGGCGGGCAGCCGTAGCCGACTGGCATGAGCGTGCGGATTTCGTACTTGCCGTCCGCGCCGGTGCGCACCGCGCCGCGCAGATTGAAGTCGTCCTGTGCGCCGGTCGGGTCGAAGTGCGAGTAAAAACCCTTCGAATTGGCGTGCCAGCATTCGACCACGGCGCCCGCCACCGGTTTGCCGTCCGGACCGGTCACGGTGCCGTGAATGACGAGCGGGCCGGCATCTGCATCCGGATTGATGTCGATCTTCGAAACGCCCTCGCGCACCGGCGCGCCGGCGACATACAGCGGGCCTTCGATCGTGCGCGGCGTGCCGCCGTCGAGACCGGCCGCTTTATCGGCGGCATCCATGCGGATGTCGAGATATTTTTCCAGACCGAGACCGGCGGCCAGCAGCGCCGCCTCGCCGTCCTGGCCGAGTTTGTTCAGATAATGGATGCCGGCCCAGACTTCGTCGGGCGTGATGTCGAGATCGTCGATGGCTTTGAAGAGATCGCCGAGCAGGCGGCCGAGCACCTGCTTGAAACGCGCGTTGCCGCCCGCGCCTTCTGCGTTGGTGGCGGCCTTGAGCAGGTCCTGGACTTCTTTCGTGTCGAACACTTTCACGTTCATGATCACTGTCTCCACTGAATCTTTTAGCGGGGGAAATTTTTAAGGGGCGTGCACGCCCTCTAATGGATTGCGTTACTCAGGTTCCAACCGGTTTTCAACTTCGACTCACCGACTCACATTCAAATATCGTTTTCGCGAATCGACGACGGATGACGGCACAGCGGCGTCACCGAAATCTCCATATACGGAAACAGCGGCAGCGCAGTCAGAATGTCGTGCAGTTCTGCATTGCTTTCGACGTCGAAAATGCTGAAATTCGCGTATTCGCCCACGAGACGCCAGATGTGGCGCCACTTGCCGCTGCGTTGCAGATCCTGCGAATAGGCCTTTTCGCGCGCCTTGATTTCGTTGGCGACGTCGGCGGGCATATCGGACGGAATCTTCACGTCCATGCGTACCTGGAAAAGCATCGTTGACTTCCTTTATCTGAAGCGGAAATTGCGTGATTGAGCGCGCAATCTAGCGCGTGACCTTGGTAAGTCCGTCGCGCGTGAATCGCTTGACCTTCGCTTCGTCGAGTTCGATGCCGAGTCCCGGGCCGGTCGGCACGGTCAATTCGAAATCGCTGTAATCGAGCGGCCGGGTCAGAATTTCCTCGGTGATGAGCAGCGGGCCGAACAATTCGGTGCCCCACTGCAGATTGGCGAAGCTGGCGAACAGATGCGCCGAGGCCGCGGTGCTGAATGCGCCTTCGAGCATGGTGCCGCCGTACAGTTCGATGCCGGCGGCGTCGGCGATCGTCGCCACGCGCTGCGCGGCAAAGAGTCCGCCGCTTTGTTCGATCTTGATCGCGAAAACGTCCGCGCCGTGCTGTTTCGCAATCTCGAAGGCGCTTTCGGGACCTTGCAGAACTTCGTCGGCCATCAGCGCGACCGGGAAGCGGCGCATCAAGCGTCCAAGCGCCGCAGCGGACGCAACCGGCTGCTCGACGAGTTCGCAACCCGCGTCGGCAAGCGCCGGAATCGCCCAGGCCGCCTGGGTTTCGCTCCACGCCATATTCACGTCCACACGCACCGCTGCGCGATCGCCGAGTGCGCGCTTGATCTGCGCGACGTGCTCGATATCGGTCTTGACCGCCTTCGCGCCGATCTTCAGCTTGAAGACGCGATGACGGCGTGCGTCGAGCATCGCTTCGGCTTCGGCGATGTCTTTGGCCGTGTCGCCCGAGGCGAGCGTCCACGCCACCGGCAGACGATCGCGGCGGCGTCCGCCGAGCAGTTCGCTCACGGGCACGCCAAGGCGCTTGCCCTGCGCGTCGAGCAAGGCGGTTTCGAGCGCGCTCTTCGCGAAGTGCGTGACCTTCACGAGCTTGCCGAGATGCGCCATCAGTTCCTGAATGCGCGTGGCGTCCTTGCCGATCATGGCGGGCGCGAAGTACGCGTCGACCGCGAGCTTCATCGCTTCCGGGCTTTCCGGCCCGTAGGCCATGCCCGCGATCGTCGTGCCCTCGCCCACGCCAATCACGCCGTCGCTGCACAACACCTTCACGAGCATCAGCGTCTGGCCGTGCATGGTGGCGACCGAGAGCTTGTGCGGGCGGATCGTCGGCAGATCGACGAGACAGGTTTCGATACGTTCGATCGTCGCGGATTTCATGGCGGCAACGGCAGGAGTGGAGTTCATGGATTGGATTTATACGCGCCGCGCAAAGGGACCGTCCAATACTTTTCGGGCTGCGGTTTCATACCTTTGAGGTATAGTGATAAGGTCAAATACGAGGGAAAACCCGTATTTACCGGATAAATTCATGCTCGCGAGGTATCGTAGGCGGGCGAATCGGCAGGCGGGGCTTTATGGAACTGAGACACCTGCGCTACTTCGTGGCCGTGGCCGAAGAGCGCAATTTCACGCGCGCGGCGCAGCGGCTGCACATCGCGCAGCCGCCGCTGTCGCGGCAGATCCAGCAGCTCGAGGAATTGCTCGGCGTGCAGCTGTTCGAGCGCGACGCGCGTCCGCTCAAGCTCACCGACACGGGTCGCTTTTTCTATCAGCACGCGGTGCAACTGCTTGCGCAGACCCACGAACTCGAATCGATGACGCGGCGTGTCGGCAAGATCGAGCGCGGTCTCACGGTGGGTTTCGTCGGCTCGACGCTGTACGGCATGCTGCCGAAGATCATCCGGCGCTTTCGCCAGGAGAATGGCGCGGTCGAACTGAGCCTCGTGGAAATGTCCACGATGGATCAGATCAAGGCGCTCAAGGAAGGTCGTATCGACGTGGGGTTTGGGCGCATCCGGCTCGAAGATCCGAGCATTCGCCGCGTGGTGCTGCGCGAGGAGCGCATGATCGTGGCGCTGCCGCTCGGGCATCCGCTGATCGACGCAAAGCCGGAGCTTTCGCTGCACGACCTGCTCAACGAAACCATCATCATCTTTCCCAAGCATCCGCGTCCGAGTTACGCCGACCAGGTGCTCGCGGGTTTCCACGATCGCGGACTCGAACCGATGCGGATTTACGAAGCACGCGAATTGCAGATCGCGCTGGGCCTCGTGGCGGCTGGCGAAGGGATTTCGATCGTGCCGAGCAGCGTCTACGGCCTCAAGCGCGACGACGTCTCGTACAAGGATCTCGACGACAAGCAGCTCGTTTCGCCCGTCATCATGAGCATGCGCATGCTCGACGAATCGGCGGATATTCGCCGCATGCTCGAACTGATCTACGTGCTCTACGGCGAAGCGAAAATGGAACACGTGGCGCCGGCGGCGCGCTGAGTTGCGCGTTGCCAGTCGCTCGCGCGGTTTATTCCGCGAGCCGTTGCGCGGAAAAACGCAAACCGTCGAACAGTTTTGCGGCGACGCGCTCCGGAAATCCCGCAGGCAACGCCGCGCTCACGGTTTCAATCGCGGCGGGCGTGCGTTCGATCAGTCGATCGATAATTGATTCGGCATCCGAACCATAGTGACAAAGCTGCGCCGTGGCATTGAAATGCGCGCGCTTCACGTCGCGCATGCGGTAGTGCCGGCTCTTGCCCCACACCGCCATCGCCAGCGACGCCTTGTGCCACGACCACTGATTGCCGCCGTCGCCGGCCACAGGCCAGATCGACATCACGTCATAGAGCGGCGCGAGCTGAAAGCGCCCGCCCGGCAGCAGACGCAGGCTGAAGTTCTTCGCGTGGCCATCGGGCGCGGCCATCATCCAGTAGACGATCTGCGCGGCGAGAAACGTGTCGATATCCGCGCGCGCCTGTTGCGACTGACGCAGCAGATCGGCGATCTCGCGCACGCCGGGGCCGCCGTCGGTTTCGTACTTGAAGTGCGGCGCGACGCCGAGCGCCTGGCAAAAATCCTCCTGCGGCAGGCGCAGCAACGCGCCCGTGCGCGAGACGGCGCGATCGAAGCGCTCGACCGCCAGCACCTTCTGCGCGCCGAACGTGGCAATGCGCGCCGACGACACCGGCAGCCCGTACGCCGCGAGCAGCGCGAGACACAGCCACTCGTTCTCCACCGAGGTGTTGAAATCGACCTTGCGATGGCCGATCAGGCCGAGCGGCAGCTTGAGAATGTGCGTGGTGGGCGTGGCGCCGTGCGGCAGCAGCCAGCGGCCTTCGTGATGGAGCAGCGCGGTTTTCTCCTGCGCGCCCGCCAGCGAAATGCGCAGCGGTTCGTCGTCATCGTCGTTGCCTGCGGGCAGCGCGCCCGCCGTTTCGAGCAGCAGCCGTTCGATGTCGGCCTCTTCAAGCGGCGTGCCGTCGATACGGCCCTGCGGCTCGGGCGTTTCGTCTTCGTCGAGCAGTTGCACCGCGCCCACGCAGTCGCGCCCGATCGCCTTGAGCAGATCGAACGCGTCGATCGACCCGGTGCGAAAGCGCGCGGCAATGCGGCGGCGGATCGGCATGCTGTCCGGCAGCAGATTGTCGAAGTAATGATGGACGCGCTCACCGCGCAACGGCCGCTCGCCGACGCCGAACGGCAGCGAGAGCGACAGCGGCCGCCCGGCTTCCGAGACCTTCCAGGCGGCGTCGTAACGCAACTCGGCTTCGCCCGTCACGCCGAGCGTCCAGGTGCCGACGCGCTCGCCGTTCGCCCAGATCGACAGGCTGCTCGAATGCGATTTGCGGCCCATGCGCTACCACTCCAGCCGGTCTTCGCGCGCCTCCAGCACCCCGCTGGTGTCGCGCGACTGCACGCACAGTTCGAGTCCGTAGAGCGAAAGCAGCGTGAGCATCTGGGCCAGCGAGATGCTGGCCGTGCCGGTGGTTTCGAGCGCCGACAGGCGCGGCTGGCCGATGCCGAGCGCGCTCGCGGCCTGCGCCTGGGTCAGGCCGTATTCTTTTCTGGCCGACAGCAGGATTTCGGCGAGCGCCGCCGGCGTATTGACGATGATCTTCATGGGATATTCCTGTGAAGCATAAAGCGATTATATGCCTGTGAGGCATAAACTACAAATATCGCTGACACGCATAAACAGGAAATATCACTGACACAAATATTCAGGGCGCGATAACTCGCCCGCCGCCGGCCTCAAACCGTCTCCGTTTCCTTGCGCCGGAAGCCCGCGCCGGTGTGACGATCGGGCAGCGTATCGCCCGCGCCGAACAGCTTGTGGCGCAGCGAGCCCGGCTCGTAAGCGGTTTTATAGAGCCCGCGATTCTGCAACTCGGGCACGATCAGATCGACGAAATCCTCGTAGCTTTCGGGCACCACCGTGCGGCTCAGATTGAAGCCGTCCACGCCCGCTTCCTCGACCCACGCCTGCAACTCGTCGGCCACCTGCGACGCGCTGCCGACGATGGCCGGATAGCGTCCGCCCAGCTCGAACATCTCCAGCAGCGAACGGCGCGTCCAGCCGTGCTGCTGCGCCGTGCGCGTGGCCGACTCGATGGCGTTGCCGGGCGTGTAATCGACCGGCGCGTCGAGATCGTATTGCGCGTAGTCGATGCCCGTGCTCGCCGCGAAGTGCGCGAGACCAGCCTCGCGGCTTGCGTACTGGCGGTAATCCGCGTACTTCTCGCGCGCTTCGCGTTCGGTCGCGCCCGGCACCACCGCCGCGCCGACGAACACCTTCACGTCGTCGGGACGGCGCCCCGCGCGCACGAGCTGCTCGCGCAGCGCGCGCACCGTTTCGCGACCGACCGCGCGATTGGGCGGCGAAATGAACACGCATTCCGCGTGGCGCGCGGCAAAGCGCTGGCCGCGTCCTGAACTGCCGGCCTGAAACAGCACCGGCGTGCGCTGCGGCGACGGCTCCGCGAGATGGTAGCCGTCCACGTCGTAATAACGCCCCTTGTGCTGCACGCGATGCACTTTCGCCGGATCGGCATACACGCGCCCGGCCTTGTCGCGCAACACCGCGCCCGCTTCCCAACTGCCTTCCCACAGTTGATAGAGGACGTCCAGATATTCGTCGGCGCGTTCGTAGCGCTCGTCGTGCGGCAACTGTTCGCGCACGCCCATCGCGCGCGCCGCGCTGTCCAGATAGCCCGTCACGATATTCCAGCCGATGCGCCCCTGCGTCAGATGATCGAGCGTGGAAAAGCGCCGCGCGAGCAGATACGGCGCCTCGTAAGTGAGATTGACCGTCACGCCGAAGCCCAGATGCTGCGTAGCCGCCGCCATCGCGGGCACGAGCAGCGTGGGATCGTTGACGGGCAGTTGAATCGACTCGCGCAGCGTGACGTCGACATTGCGCTGATAGACGTCGTACACGCCGACGATATCGGCGAGAAACAGCCCGTCGAACAGGCCGCGTTCGAGCGTGCGCGCGAGATCGGTCCAGTACGCGAGTTGGCGGTAATCGGCCGAGCGGTCGCGCGGATGCGTCCAGAGACCGTGATTGATATGGCCCACGCAATTCATGTTGAACGCGTTGAGCAGGATCGGCTGTTTCGTCTTCGGCATGACAGGAGGGCTTCGAATGGACCGGAATGCGCCTCGCCCGCGCGTCGCGCCGGGCGAGTCCAGCGGTCATTTGAACAGCCCGTGCCGCAATCCCCTACTAGAAAATCCGCGATTGCATATGAGCTTTTCGGCTATGCGCGATTGGCGCCGATGTTTTTATGCTCAGCCGCGCATGCAGGCGGGGCAATCGTCGGCGCGTCGCGCGGTGTCGCCCGCTTGCGGCGTGTAATCCTCGCCGTCGATGTCGTAGCCCGACGGCTCCCAGCGAATCGCCAGCAGCACGAGCAGCGACGTCAGCGGTGCGACCGCGATCACCCAGAACACCTTCGTGCCGAGCGCCGCCGCCAGCACCGGAAAGAGAAACAGCGAAATGGTCGACGACGAGCGCACGAGCGTCTGGTTGAACCCCACGCCGATGCCGCGCAGCGAAGTCGGATAGCTGAGCGACGCATACGTCATCGAATGCGAGCCGGGGCCGAAACCTTGCCCGAACAGATAGGCGCCCAGCAGCAGAATCGCGAGCGCGACGAACGCACCGCTCGACGGATGACCGATCAGCGCGAGTCCGACCAGCGCGCTCACCTGCAACGCGTGGCCCGCCACGGTCATCTTCCACGCCCCGATGGTGGGCGCGGTGCGCACGCCGATCAGGCCGCCGACGAAGGCGAACAGCAGATTGAGCAGCAGCGAAGCGACGATAGTAGTGAGCGGCCCCTGTTTGAAAAAGCTCGCGATGATGACCGGCAAGCCGAAGATGATCGCGTTATAGCCGAACGACGAGGCCGCGCCGATGGTGGCCGCGAGGATCGTGCGACGCCGATAGGTGGCGTTGAACAGCACGCCGTAATTGCGCCACGAGGCGGCGCGCGGCGTGTGCTGCGCGGGGTTGGCATCGTCGCGCTCGACCACCGCATCGACGCCCCACGAACGTTTGAGAATGCGCGCTGCGCCTTCCAGATCGCCCTGATTCGCGGCCCAGACCGGCGACTCGCTGATATAGCGGCTGCGCACCGCGATGATCAGCAGCGCCGGCACCGCGCCGAACGCGAGCGTCAAACGCCAGAGCCAGCCCGCGTGATGCGCCGGCAGAATCGCGTAGAGCGCGAGAATCAGCAGATAGCAGGTACTCGTGGCCGCGTACCACGCGGGGCACCAGGCGGCCACGCTCGCCGCCTTGTTGCCGCGGCCCGCCACGCGCGAGAACTCGGCGAGAAAGGCCATCGCCACCGGCAGATCGAGCCCCACGCCGAAGCCCATCAGGAAGCGCGCGCCGCCGAGCACCCACGCATTGGGCGCGAGCCCGGCCGCGATGGCGGCGACCACGAAGAACAGCATGTCGGCCATGAAGACGCGATAGCGCCCGATGCGGTCGGTCAGATAGCCGCCGAACAGCGCGCCCAGAATCGCGCCGAACGTGATCGCGGCGGAAACCACACCGACCTGCACCGGCGAAAGCGCGAATTCGCGCGCGATGTCCTTCACGCCATAGGCGAGCGAGGTGAGATCGTAGGCGTCGAGAAACACGCCGCCGAGCGCGATGGCGATCACCACGCGCGCCTTGCTGCCCGTCTGCGCCCCTTCGTTGACGATGCGCGCGACGTCCTGCGCCGAGCGGATGACGGGGCGCGCGTGCGGCGCGGCGGCGTCGCTCCATGTATCGACGTGACCGGCTGGATCGGCACGATCGGTACGGTCGGCATGAACGGGGACGGCGACGGTCGACATGAGGGGAATCCGGACAAAGTGACAATCGAAGCATCGTAGTCATCGCCCGGTCCGTGGCAAAACGACGTATACGCATATGCTTCGCGCGAGACGTGCATTGCGCGATCGCCCCTTAGCACGCGCCATCGCGCCCTGACCCTTCAATCCCCCGTAAGCACTCGCCGCGATGTGCTTATCAGCGTGCGTGCGATAACGAACGTGCGCGAAATTGGTTGGACGCGGCCCGCGCGCGCCCTAGCATCGCCCCATCTTTCACTCCGCCACGGGCGCACGCATATGAACAAGAACAAACGAACCCTGATCGCCGCGGGACTCGCCTCGCTGACGCTCGTCGCCGGTCTGTTCGGGCCGCTCGCCTCGACGGCGCAGGCGGCGCAGACGCTGCGCGTGGGCATCATGTCCGGCGAGGACGAAGACGTCTGGCGCGTGGTGGCCGCGAACGCCGCCCAGCACGGCCTCGACATCAAGGTGACGACGTTCTCCGACTACACCCAGCCCAACGAAGCGCTGTCCGAGCACGATCTCGACGCCAATTCGTTCCAGCACAAGCCCTATCTCGATGCGCAGGTGGCCGCGCGTCACTACACCATCGTGCCGGTGGGCTTCACCTACGTGCAGCCGATCGGGCTCTACTCGCGCAAATATCCGTCGGTCGGGGCGCTGCCGCAGGGCGCGACCATCGGCGTGCCGAACGATCCGAGCAACGAAGGCCGCGCGCTGCTGCTGTTGCAGGGTCAGGGTCTCATCAAGCTGCGTAGCGATGTCGGCCTGCTGCCGACGGCGCGCGATATCGCCAGCAATCCGAAGCAAATCAAGATCAAGGAACTCGATGCGGGCATCGTCGGGCGCGCGATTGGCGACCTCGACGCCGCCGTGGTCAATACCGACTGGGCGATCAAGGCCGGCATCCGCATTCCGCAAGAACGCATCGCGCAGGAAAAGGTCGATGGCAGCCCGTATCGCAACTTCATCGCCGTCAACGAGAAAGATGCGAACGCGCCGTGGGTGAAGACGCTCGTGGCCAGCTACCAGCAGCCGAACGTGGCGGCGAAGATTCTCGCCGTCTATCACGGCGTGACGCTGCCCGCGTGGAACGGCGCACCGCAGCAGTAAGACGCACGGCCGTCATCCGTTTGTCATGACCGGGCGGCGTCCTGCCGCCCGAACTCGCAGTGCGGCGTGCCGCAAGCGGCCATTTCGACTTCGCCCTACACTGGAGCGAGCGCCACACGCGGCAATCGCCACGGCCGTGCGCCCAATGCCGACTGCGAGGAGCCGCGTCATGCAAACCAGATCCGTCAAGATTCCCGGCCCGGACCATCCGATCACGATCGAGCTGCTGGCGAAGCACGTGGTCGTGAAGGTCGCGGGCCATGTTGTCGCCGACACGCGCCGCGCGCTCGAACTGCGCGAGGCGAACTACCCGCCCGTGATCTACGTGCCGCGCGAAGACGCGGACATGTCGCTGCTCACGCGCACCGACCACACCACCTACTGCCCCTATAAGGGCGACTGCGCGTACTACTCGATCGTGCCGGGCGGCGAGCATTCGGCCAACGCGGTCTGGACCTACGAGCATCCGCATACGGCCGTCGCGGAGATCCAGAACCATCTGGCGTTTTATCCGGATCGCGTGGACGCGATCAAGCAGCTCGACCTCTGAGCGCGCCGCGCCAAACGCGGGCGCGATTTCTTCATACCCGCCGATACGCGAATCCGCGAGCGATCGCGCCGTTCAACGCGCCCTGTCCGGCGCCGGTACGCCGATCAGCAACGCCGCGCCGCTCGCCACGAGCAGCGCGGCCAGTATGTAGAGCGCATTGTCCATGCTGCCGGTATGCGTCTTGATGAGACCGATCGCCCACGGACTCACGATGCCGCTCGTAATGCCGATACTGCTGATCAGCGCGATGCCCGCCGCCGCGGCCTTGCCGGAGAGATACGCAGGCGGCACGGCCCAGAAGATCGGCAGCGCAGCGAAAATCAGCACGGCGGCCATCGAGAGAATCGCCATCATCGCCGCGAAGCTCGCCAGATGCAGCGTGAGCAGCGAAAGCGCGACGCCGCCGCCCACCGTGCACGCCGCGAAGTGCCAGCGCCGCTCGCCGCGCCGGTCCGAGCGACGCGCGATCAGCATCAGGCCCACCGCGCCGACCGCGTTCGGAATCACCGTGTAGAGACTGATCGCGAGCACGTCGTGCACGCCGAAATCGCGGATCATCAGCGGCATCCAGAAGTTCAGCGTGAGCGACGCGCAGGTCAGCGAAAAATAGATGAACGCGAACAGGTAGACGCGCGGATTGCGCAGCGCCGCCCCGAACGAACGCGAAGCGTGCGCTGAATGTGCGGAATGTGCCGACGATGCGCCCTCGCGCTGCGCAAGCAGTTGAGCCTTTTCAACGTCGCTGAGCCAGCGCGCCTGTTCGGGGCCGTCGACGAGCCAGAACGCCGCCATCAGACCGAGCAGCACGGCG
Source organism: Paraburkholderia tropica (assembly GCF_900109265.1). Classification (GTDB taxonomy): domain Bacteria; phylum Pseudomonadota; class Gammaproteobacteria; order Burkholderiales; family Burkholderiaceae; genus Paraburkholderia; species Paraburkholderia tropica. The sequence continues at coordinate 28,238 of NZ_FNZM01000021.1, read as the reverse complement.
GGCAGTCCTTCGATCGCGAACATCCAGCGCCAGCCTTCGAGTCCCATGACGCCGCCCATGTCGCGCATGATCCAGCCCGACACGAGGCCGCCCAGCACGCCCGCCACCGCCACGCCCGCGAAGAAGATCGAGAACACCGCTGCGCGCCGCCGCGGCGGGAACCAGTAGGTCAGGTAAAGCACGATGCCCGGAAAAAAGCCGGCTTCGAACACGCCGAGCAGGAAACGCAGCGCGTAGAAATGCGTGGGCGTGTGCACGAACATCATGCAGGTCGACGCGATCCCCCACAGCAGCATGATGCGCATGAACGTGCGGCGCGCGCCGAAACGGGCGAGCAGCATGTTGCTCGGCACTTCGCACAGCACATAGCCGATGTAGAAGATCGCCGCGCCGAGTCCGTACATGGCGTCGCTGAAACCGAGATCGTGCTTCATCTGCAACTGCGCAAAGCCGATGTTGATGCGGTCGAGAAACGACACGACATAGCAGACGAACAGAAACGGAATGACGCGCCACGCGACCTTGCGGAACAGCAGGTCGTCGCTGACGCTCCCGGCGCCCGAAGCATGGGCGGCTGGCGCGAGCGGACGCTCGGACACGCGGTCCGAGATGATCGATTGAGGCATGGGCCTGTCTCCAGACATTGTGGCGAATCCCGCGCGGCGGGTCTTCGGTAGCCTGCGTCTGACGCGCCGTACGCACACAGCAACCGCACTGACCGCGCTTAACGTGCGCGGCCCGGTGTGGCGACTGTGCGGCCATCATAGGAGTGGCGCATTTTATTTGTCAATAGCAAATCAATTCGCCAAATACAAACATTATTTATCGGATGAATGCGGTGTGTCGGCCGCCATGCGTAGCGAATCGCCACGGGCGGGCGATGCAGGCGCCGGCGCGCAAGGACGTGTCTGCGTGAGGCGGAGGGACAGCCCGACCGGGCAAAAGAGAAGGACGATTCGGGCAGCCTGCGCCTACGCGCGCCACGGCCAGATCGCCGGAAAATACCGATTAGCGAGCCTGACGACGCGACAACCCCGTGCGGCGCGCGCCACGCGCAAATTGCTCGCGATATGCCGCCGGAGTGGTGAGCGCGATGCGCCGGAAATGCCGTCGCAACGACTCTTCCGAGCCGAACCCCGCGAGTTCCGCGACGCGCTCCATGCTCAATGTCGGGCGCGCCTCCAGCAGATCGCGCGCGACGCTCACCCGCTCGCGCACGACCCATTCGTACGGGCCCATGCCGGTGGCGTCGAGAAATTGCCGTTGCAGCGTGCGCGGGCTCATCGCCGCGCGCGCGGCCAGCGACGCGACGCTATGTTCGAGGCGCGGATTCGCGCGCACCCAATCCATCAGCCGCGCAAGCGGACTGCTTTCATCGCGCGGCATCGGACGCGGAACGAACTGCGCCTGCCCGCCTTCGCGATGCGGCGGCACGACGAGCCGCTGCGCCACGCGATTGGCCACTTCGCCGCCATGATCGCGGCGCACGAGATGCAGCAACATGTCGATGCCCGCCGCCGATCCGGCCGACGTCAGCACCTGCCCTTCGTCGATATAGAGCGCATCGGCTTCCACCTGAAGTTGCGGATAGCGCTGCTGCAACGCCTCCGCATAACGCCAGTGCGTGGTGACGCGCTTGCCGTCGAGCACGCCCGCCGCCGCCAGCACGAACACGCCCGAGCAGATCGAACACAAACGCGCGCCGCGCGCATGGGCGGCGCGCAGCTTGCGCAGCAGCGCCTCGGGCGGACGCTCGTCGGCATCGCGCCAGCCCGGAATCACGATGGTCTGCGCGCGATCGAGCATGGCCAGCGTATAAGGCGCCGACACGGTCACGCCGCCCGCCGCGCGCAGCGGCCCGCGCTCGGCCGCGCACACGGCGAAGCGATACCACGCGACGTCGAGTTCGGGCCGTTCGAGCGCGAACAGCTCCGTCACGCAGCCAAATTCAAAGGTGCAGAGACGGTCGTAAGCCAGCGCGACGACGAGATGAGGAGCGGTGCGAGACATGGCGCGATGTTACCGGAAAATGACGATCGCGCCACTGTCGGCGAAGTCGCTGCGCACGCGACAATGCCTCACATCGACACTCGAATACGGAGCGCAACCATGACCGTTCAGACGCAGCTTTCTTCGCAGCCTTCCTCTCTCGTCAGCGAGATTCCCGCCGCCGCGAGCGCGGACGCGCTGACGCATTTCAGCGCCTCGCTGGCGTTCGAAACCGATTGCTGGGACGTGCATGCGGCGCTCGCCGATCGCAGCCGCCAGCCCGATTTCGTACTGCTCGACGTACGCAGCCCCGCGCTCTACGCGCAGGGTCACGTGCCGGGCGCGATCAACCTGCCGCACGGCAAGATCGTCGCGTCGAAGCTCGAAGCGTATGCGCTCGACACGCTGTTCGTGACGTATTGCGCGGGGCCGCACTGCAATGGCGCGACGCGCGGCGCGATCCGGCTCGCAAAACTCGGCCGCCCGGTGAAGCTGATGATCGGCGGCATCACCGGTTGGCTCGACGAAGGCTTCGACCTCGAACAAGCCTAGCCGCCGGCTTCCGTCGATTCCTCGGCGGCGCCGCCGGTTTGCGCGGCGGCGGCGGCATCGTCGGCGCGCACCAATAGCACCGGACACGGCGCCTGACGCGCGACACGCTCGGCCACGCTGCCGAGCAATGCACGACGCATACCCCGCCGTCCATGCGTGCCGATGACGACGAGCCGCGCGCCGCAAGCCGCGGCCTCGCGCGCGACGCCGCCCGCAATGTCGTCGTTCAGGTTCGCGAGCTGGATCAGCTCCGTCTCGCAGGCCACGCCCGCCACCCGCGCCTGTTCGTAGGCTTCCCTCAGCAAGCGCCGCGCGTCGCCGCGCATGGCGTCCAGCAGATCGGCGGGCACATAGCCCGCGCCCATCCCGAACGGCGACACGGCGTCGAGTACGTGCACCACGCGCAGTTCCGCCCCGCAGATATCGGCGAGCCGGATCGCATGGGCGAGCGCGGCGCGCGACATCGCGCTGCCGTCGTAGGCGACCAGAATCCTTTCATACATCGCGTACCCTCCTCTCGTGTCGCGGCCGTTGTCTTTACACTTTTTGACTTTAGAGGCCGAGGAGAAGCGTGCGTTGACAGGTATCAAACAGATATCCGGCGCGCGTTCCGGATCGCTACAATCGTGCGCATCCGTCACAGGAGGCGCGCGCCGATAGCTTTCACGGTGAGCCCTCCGCATTCGCACAAGGACCGCCGCCGTGATCACCTGCACCCTGCGTTACGTCATCGACCCTTACCGCCTGGCCGAATTCGAGACTTACGCCAGAATGTGGATTCCTCTCGTCGAGCGCTTCGGCGGCCAGCATCACGGCTACTTTCTGCCGTCCGAAGGTGCGAACAACATCGCGCTCGCGCTGTTTTCCTTCCCGAGTCTCGCGGCTTACGAAACCTACCGCGAGCGTTCGGCGACCGATCCCGACTGCCAGGCGGCCTTCGCCTATGCCCACGAAAACCGTTGCATCGTGAGTTATGAACGCAGTTTCATGCGGCCCGTATTCGGGTAGGATGCCGGATATCGCGCGCCTCGCAACACAACGACCCTCGCACCCAGCCGCCGCGCGCAGGACCGGGCGCGCTCCCAACCTCGCCACCACACCGCACCGCTATGCAACAAGGCACTCCGGCCACCGCCGCCAGCTTTGCCAATATGGGCGTCGACCTGCTCGACTTCTTCGACGTCACGCCCACCTCGTTGTGGCTCGAAGACTATAGCCAGTTGCGTGCGCTGTTCGAGCGCTGGCGGGCGGCGGGTGTCGTCGATATTCGCGCCTTTCTCGAAGAAGATCCGCGCCGCGTCGCCGAATGCTCGGCGTGCATCCGCGTGCTCAAGGTGAATCGGCACACGCTCGAGCTTTATGGCGCGAGCAGCCACGAGGAACTCACCGCGCGCCTCGCCGACGTGCTGCGCGACGACATGTTTCAGGCCCACGTCGGCGAACTCGAACAGATGTGGGCCGGCGAGCCGCGCTTCCAGAGCAAGAGCGTGAACTACACGCTCGGCGGCCGGCGCATGGACATTCTGCTGAACGGCGTGATCCTGCCCGGCCATGAGGCCGACTGGAGCCGTGTGCTGGTGGCGATCGAAGATGTCTCCGCGCTGGAAGATGCGCGTCAGCGCGCGGCCGCGAGCCAGCTCTACGCGCAGGGCATTTTCGAGCACGCGCCGGTTTCGCTGTGGGTTGAAAATTTCTCGGCGATCCGCGAATTGCTGGAAGAAGCGCGCATGCAGGGCATCGTCGATTTCCGCACGTTCACCGACGTGCATCCCGAGTTCGTCGAACGGTGCATGAGCGAGATTCAGGTGCTCGACGTGAATCACTACACGCTCGGCATGTATCGCGCGCCCGACAAGGCCACGCTGCTCGCGCGCCTGCCCGACGTGTTCCGCGACGAAATGCGTCCGCATTTTCGCGAGCAGTTGCTCGATCTCTGGGAAGGCCGCCTGTTTCAGCAGCGCGAAGTCGTGAATTACGCGCTCGACGGCAGCGAGCTGAACGTGCATCTGCAGTTCTCGGTGTTTCCCGGCCACGAGGAAAAGTGGGATCTCGTGCTGCTCGCGCTCACCGACATCACCGCGCGCAAGAAAGCCGAGGCCTACCTCGAATTCCTCGGCAAGCACGACGTGCTCACGAAGCTCAAGAACCGCTCGTTCTATGTCGATGAATTGAACCGGCTGCAACGCAAGGGGCCGTTCCCGGTCAGCGCGATCGTGGTCGACATGGACAATCTGAAGACCGTCAACGACCAGCTCGGCCACGCGGCCGGCGACGCGCTGCTGCGCCGCGCGGGCGAAGTGCTTGCGAAGGCGATCCAGAAGCCGTATCACGCGGCGCGGATCGGCGGCGACGAATTCGCCGTGCTGATGCCGGGCGCCGACGCGCGCGATGCGGAAATCGTCGCCGACAGCATTACGAAACTCGTCGAGCTGAATAACCAGTTCTACGGCGGGCCGCGTCTGAGTTTTTCGCTCGGCTGGGCGTGCTGTGGGGAAGGTGAAAGCGTGGAGGGCATGCTGCGCGAAGCCGACGCCGCGATGTACGAAGCCAAACGCCAGCGCTACGAACTGCACCGAAACGGCGCGGTGAACGAGAGCGTGCGCGCCTCGGCGGGCAAGAACGAGGCATAACTGCACGCGTAATGGCACACGTAATGGCGCGTAAAGAACGCCGCGTAAAAAACCGTAGCGTAAAACAGCGCGGCGTGAAAAAAGCCGCGCCAGAAATGCACACCGGGAGCAAGGCGCGACGCGCCCTGCTCCCGGCTTGAGATGCGTTGCCGCCCGAAGGCGTGCCACGCGGCGGAGGCAGACGACCTGTGGCCGCCCGCGCCCGCCTGGTTCGACGACGCGGCTAACCGGACTAATCAGCGAGCCAATCAGCGGCGGTCAGCCGGCGGCAGACGACATCACGACGCGTTGACGGCGTCCTTGAAGGCCTTGCCAGCCGTGAACTTCACCGTCTTCGCCGCAGCGATCTGGATTTCCGCGCCCGTGGCCGGGTTACGGCCGACGCGAGCGGCACGTTGGCCGGTCGAGAACGAACCGAAGCCGACGAGCTGCACGGAATCGCCCGACGTGACCGCCTTGGTGACCACTTCGAGGATCGCGTCGATTGCGGCTCCCGTGGCTGCCTTGGTCTCGCCCGTGCTTGCGGCGACTGCGTCAATGAGTTCCTGTTTGTTCATCTGCTTCCTGTGTTGAGTTGAGAAAACCTGCATACCCTACCGCACAAGGGCGAAACAGGCAAATCGCGTTGCATATCGAAACCTCCGGCACACGGGGCTTACACCGTTCTGCCGCGAGCTGGAACGAATCGTGCAGAGCGATTTTCCCGCCTAATTCATGACTATTTCGCGTATTTTCACAAAAACCACCGATATTCGCGTGCGTGGATGGCGTTCATGAAATCGAGATGGTCTTGCCGTTTATTTTCACAAAAAACCATCGTGAAGTCCTCGCCGAGCCCTTCCCGCACGCCCGCATGCGAGCGCATCGCGGCCACCGCCGAGAGCATGTCGCCCGGAAAATCGACGCCGCTCGCACGGTTTTCGTTGAGCGGCGCAATGGGTTCGTGCTGCGCATCGAGGCCGTATTCGATGCCCGCGAGAATGGCGGCGAGCACCAGATAAGGGTTCGCGTCGGCGCCCGCGAGACGGTGTTCGATACGCAGATTCGCCTCGTCCGACTCCGGAATGCGGATACACGCATCGCGATCCTCGAAGCCCCAGCTCGCCCGGCTCGCCGCGTTGACCATCGCGCCGTAACGGCGAAACGCGTTATGGTTCGGCGCAAAAACCGGCATGCAATTCGGCAGCAGCGCGAGGCAGCCGGCCACCGCGTGACGCAGCCCGCGCCGGCCGTTCGCCGCGAGTGCGTTGCGGCCGGCGTCGTCGTAGAGACTCACGTGCACGTGCATGCCGCTGCCTGGCGCATCGAGCCACGGCTTCGACATGAAGCTCGCGCGATAACCGTGCTGCATGGCCACGCCGCGCGTGCTGCGGCAAAAGAGCGCCGACCAGTCGGCGGCACGCAAGGCGTCGTCGCAATGGCCGAAGTTGATCTCGAACTGGCCCGGCCCGAGCTCCGCCGTGATGACCGTCGCGTCCACGCCCTGCTCGCGCGCCGCGTCGACCATCTCGTGCAGCACCGGCGCGAAACGCGACAGGCGCTCGATATGCATGTTCGGTTGATCGTCCTCGTCGCCGCCGAGCGGATCGCGCGCGTGACGCGGCAGGCCCTCGCTGAGCTTCGCATCGAACAGATAGAACTCCAGCTCGAATGCGACGACCGGCCTGAGTCCGCGCCGCCGGAAACGTTCGAGCACGCGCGCGAGCACTTCGCGCGGCTCGAAGCCGATGGGGGCCGCCGTGCTGTCAGAGGTGATGAGCATCTGCGCGAGCGGCTGCGATTCCCAACGTACACGCTTGAGCGTGCCGGGCACGAGACGGCGCGGCGCGTCGGGATCGCCGTCGCGAAAGCAATAATCGCCGATCGGATACACGCCGCCTTGCGTGCCTAGCAGGATGCAGTTTTGCGGCAGTTTGAGCAGCGCGCCCGCGGCGACCTTTTCGAGCATGTCGATCGGATAGCGTTTGCCGTAGAAATGCCCGGGAAGATCGAGGCAGATCAGATCGACGTACCGCACGTCGGGATGCGCGGCGCGAAACGCGCGGACTTCGCGCAGCAGATCGGCAGCGTTGGCGGGTTCATGCGCAGTTTCATGCGCAGTTTCATGCGCAGTTTCATGCGCAGTTTCATGCGCAGTTTCATGCGCAGTTTCATGCGCAGTTTCATGCGCAGTTTCATGGACAGTCACTTCGATTTCCTCTTGTTCGTGTCGCGAGAATGACAATGTTTTTCGGGTTTTAGTTCGACATTTAATTCGGAGTACAAATAACCATGAATACGCCGCTACGCGACGTACGGCAGCTATCGCCGCCAGCAACAGGCGTAATTATGCAAACACCCAGAGCACGCGTGCGTTCTGTTCCGAGCGGTTCGCGTAGCTGAAACGACAGCGCGAGGGCAACTGGAAGCTGTCGCCGGCGCGCAGCGTGACTTCGTCGTTTTCGCCGTCGACCCAGATCGTGAGTTCGCCTTCGAGCACGAAACCGCCCTGCTCGTCGCTGTCGTCGACGGGACGCTCGCCGCTCGTCGCGCCCGGTTCGAGCAGACTCTCCAGCATCGAAAATCCGCCCGACGACATGGTCGGCGACACCAGCACGTCGGTAATGCCGCCGCCGTAATAAAGCGTGCGCCGCTCGCCGGGCCGCGTCACCCACGGCAGCGCGCGCGGCTTGCTCACGCTGTAAAAGTACGTGGTGGGCGTCTGCAGCGCTTCGCCGATCGCCGTGAGATCGGCCACCGTGGGCCGCGAGAGACCGCGCTCGACCTGCGAGAGAAAGCCCACCGAGCGCCCGATCTTCTGTGCGAGGTCGGACAGCGTCACCTTCTTGTGCTTGCGCAGATCGCGAATCAGGATCGCGAGACCTTCGATTTCTTCCTGCTTGTCCATGTGCATTCCATCGGGTCGGGCGGAATTGAAGCGCGGGCGGCGGCGCTAGACGGCATCGCGCAGCCGATACCAAAGCTTGCCGAGCGCCTCGAGCGGCGCAGCGAGCGCGTCGCCGCCAGGGAAACGCGGATTATGGATGGCCTCGTAATGCGAGAGCAAGCGCGTGTCGCCGAGGATCGCGTCGGTCACCGCGCGCGCGGCGGCCAGCGTCGGCAATACGCCGTGGCCGGAAAAACCTTGCAGCCAGTAGCGTCCGCGCGCGTGGCCAACATCGGGCGTACGCCGGATGCTGATATCGATATGGCCGCCCCACGCATAGTCGAGCGCCACGCCGCGCAACTGCGGAAACGCGCGTTGGAGGCTCGGGCGGATCGCCGCGCGAATGTCTTTCGGGATGCCGCCGAGATAGGTGCACGCGCCCCCGAACAGCAGGCGATGATCGGGACTCAAGCGGAAGTAGTCGGGCACGAACTGGTTGTCGATCACGCAGCTATTGCGCGGCAGCAGCGACTGCGCCAGCGACGGATCGAGCGGCGCCGTGGCGACCTGATACGTGCCGACGGGCAGCACGCGGCGCGCCAGATCGCGGTCGAGGCGATCGATATAGGCATTGCAGGCGAGCACGAGCGTCCCGGCGTGCAGCGTGCCATTCGGCGTCGTGACGACGAAACCGGCGGGCGTTTCGCGCCACTCGCGCACGCGCGTCAGCTCGAAAATGCGCCCGCCCGCGCGCTCGATGGCCGCCGCGAGACCGAGCGCAAGCTTGAGCGGATTCAGATGTCCCGCCTCGGGATCGTACAGCGCCGCGCGATAGCGGCGGCTGCCCACCCACTCGGGCATCTCCGCTTCGGGAATCACGCGCAGCGCGTCGTAGCCCCACTTCTGCTGCGCTTCGTCGCGTGTTTCTTCGAGCAGCGCAACGCGGCTGCGCTTCACGGCGGTCCACAAACTGCCCGGCCGATAGTCGATGTCGAAACCGTGACGCGCGGGCAACTCGCGCACTTCACGCGCGGCCCAGCGCATGCTGTCCCACAGTTCGCGCGCGCGTTCGACGCCGAGCGAATGTTCGAGCGGGCCCATGTCGCAGGACCAGCCGAGCAGCGCCTGGCCGCCGTTGCGCCCGGACGCGGCCCACGCGACCCGGCTCGCCTCCACCAGCGCCACGCGCTTGCCCGCCAGCGCGAGCCGCAGCGCCGTGTGCAGGCCGCTGAACCCGGCGCCGATGATCGCCACATCGACGTCGTGATTGCCCTCCAGCGCGGGGCGCTCGGGCAACGCGCCCGGCAAGGTGCGGGCGTAGTAGCTGTCAACGTGTTGAGTCGATTCGACGAACATCGAGGCATCCGTGAAATTTTATCGGCCAATTTTCATGAAAAATTAGCACGACAATTTCACGGATGCAAATCGGGGATGCCCAAGGGCGTCGCCGATCAGTTCGCTGCGGTTTGCGCGCCCTGCTGCAGAAAGCGCGCGCGCATCGGCTTGAGCACGAACAGCGCGAGCACGGCGGTGACGATGTCGAGCGTGATCGCCGAGGCGAACACCGGCACCCAGCTGCCCGCGTGCAAATGCAGCAGCGCCGCGAGCGGGCCGCCGAAAATCGAGCCGATGCCCTGCGAGATATAGAGCCAGCCGTAGTTCTCGGTCGCGTGACGCGTGCCGAAGGTGTCGGTCAGCGTGGACGGGAACAGCGAGAAGATCTCGCCCCAGCCGAAGAACACCACGCCCGAGAGCAGCACGAACAGCACGGCGTTATCGCGCGTCAGCAGCCAGAGCGCCATCGCGACGCCTTCGAGCGCAAAGGCGAAAAACATCGTGTTTTCGCGGCCAAAACGATCGGAGACCCAGCCGAACAGCGGTCGCGTGAGGCCGTTCGTGAAGCGGTCGATGGTCAACGCGAGCGGCAGCGCGGCCATGCCGAACACCACCACTTTCGTGATGCCGAAGTCCGCCGCGAAGGTCGCCATCTGCGAGGTGACCATGAGGCCCGAGGTCGACATCATCGTCATCATGGCGAACATCAGCCAGAACAGCGGCGACTTCATCATCTGCGACGGACGCAGGTTCGGCACGCTTGCCGACGCATTCACGTTTGCTGCCGAAGCCGTCTGTGTCGGCGCAGCATCGCGCGGCACGCGCAGACCTTGCGAGGCCAGAAAGCCCACGACCGCAAACGCGATGCCGTACATCCACAGCGTCGCGTCGAGGCCGCGCGTCGCGAGCGAAGCCGAGATCGGGAACGTCGTGACGATCGCGCCCATGCCGTAACCGGCCGCGACGGCGCCCGCCGCGAAGCCGCGTCGATCGGGGAACCAGCGCACCATCAGCCCGACCACGCCAACATAAACGATGCCCGTGCCGAGCCCGCCCACAAGGCCGTACGTGAGGTAGAGCATCGACGTGCTCGTGACCAGCGAGGCGAGCACCCAGCTCAGCCCCGACATCACCGTGCCGAGCGAGATCAGCAGACGCGGGCCGAAGCGATCGATCAGCTTGCCCTGAAACGGCGAGAAAAAGGTCTGCAGGATGATGAGCAGCGAGAACGTGACCTGCAGTTCGGGCAGCGGCACGCCGAGTTTCGCGGACAGCGGTTTGGTCAGCAGCGTCCACACATATTGCGGACTCGAAATGGCCATCATGCACAGCAGGCCGAGGCCGAGCTGAAGCCAGCGATTGTGCGTCGCGACGGCGTGCGTGCTTGCGGTGGTCTCCGCGCCGAGCGTCTGAATGCGTGTATTCATGTGTTTTCCCCGTTGAATGCGGATGAAAAAGGACGAGTGCCGCCCTCCGGTTCGGCACAACGCCGAACCGGATATAAAAAACAGTCGATGAGTTAACTCAGTGCATGCGTCAGGTCATGCGATGACTCGCGCTACCAGCCCGCGGCCGAACCGTCGCTGCGTGGATCGCTGCCCGCCTCCATCAATCCATTCGGATACCGAATGATTGCACCGGCATGTCCCATCGCTTCGTCGTAAGCGTCGAGCACTTCGACGTCGTGGCCGAGCGCGCGCAAGGCATCGACGGTGGCCGCCGGGAAACGCGCTTCGAGTTTCAGCGAATCGGTCGATTGACCCCACGTGCGCCCGAGCAGCCAGCGCGGCGCGTCGATCGCGGTCTGCGGATTCCAGCCGTAACGCGCGATACGCGAGAACACCGCGCTTTGCGATTGCGGCTGGCCGTCGCCGCCCATGTTGCCGTAGACCATCGTGCGGCCATCGGCGAACTGCGCGAGCGCCGGATTGAGCGTGTGGAACGGACGACGCCCCGGCATCAGCGGATTCAGCGAAGTGGGATCGAGCGAGAAACTGCAGCCGCGGTTCTGCCAGTTGATGCCCGAATCCGGCAGCACGATGCCGCTGCCGAACTCGTGATAGATGCTCTGGATAAAGCTCACGGCCACGCCGTCGTTGTCGACGACGCCCATCCAGACCGTGTCGCCGGGCCCGCGGCCGTTGCCCCACGGCATCGCGCGCGACATCGACACCTGGCGCGCCATCGCATCGAGTGCCTCGGGCGCGAGCAGCGCGTCCGGATCGATGCGCATATGGTCGGGATCGGTCACATGCTCGTCGCGCACCTTGAATGCGAGTTTGGTCGCTTCCACGCAGGCGTGCACGAAGTCGGGGCCGAGCGGGTCCATGCCGTCGGTCAGCACGCGATCGAGCACGCCCAGAATCAGCAACGACACGAGGCCTTGCGTCGGCGGCGGCATGTTGTAGACCGTGCCGAGCGTGTGGTCGAGCGCGAGCGGCGTGCGTTCGCGTGCACGATGGCGTTCGAGATCGTCGAGCGTGATGAGCGTTTCCAGCGACGAGAGATCGCGCGCGATGCTGCGCGCGAGATCGCCGCGATAGAAGTCGTCGAGACCTGCGTCGGCGAGTTGTTGCAGCGTTGCCGCGAGCCGCGCGTTCGTGAAGCGCTCGCCGGTCTGCGGTGCGCGGCCATCGGTCATGAAGGTCTGCGCGAAGCCCGGCACGTGCTGCAGTTCGACGCCCTTGCGCGCGACGCAATCGGCGTGACTGCGCGTGACCGGCGCGCCGTGTTTCGCGTAGTGAATCGCGTCTTCGAGCAGGCGCGCGACGGGCAGCCGACCGCCGAGCGCGGCTTGCGAATGGCGCTGCGCGAAGTCCCAGCCGGACACGGTGCCCGCCACCGTATTCGCGGCGAGCGGGCCGCGCGCCGGCACGGCGTCCAGCCCGAACGCGCGATACGTGGCGATGTCCGCGCGCATCGCCGCCGCGCCGCACGCCTCGATGCCGATGGGCGCGTGACCGGGACGCGAGATCAGCCAGAAGCCGTCCCCGCCGATGCTGTTCATATGCGGATACACCACGGCAATGGTCGCGGCGGCGGCGATCATTGCCTCGACCGCGTTGCCGCCTTCGCGCAGGACGGCGAGCGCGCTCTGCGACGCGAGCGCGTGCGGCGCGACCGCCATGCCGCGCGAGCCGCGCGTGGGATTCAGGATGGGTGCAGCAGTGTGTTCGAGAGGCATCGACGTTTCCTTGTATACAACGAAAACGTTAATGCGAGATTCGTGCCAGACCTTGGTAAAAACCCTGAGAATGCCGATTGGATAAGGCTTTCAGCCTGCCTACGCTGCGCTTCGCCGGTGGCCGCGCCGTGCCGTCAGGTGGTGCGCCGAGGCCGCGCTGGTGCGTGCGCAACGGCATCGCGCCCCGTGTCGGTGCGCACGGCGCGCAGGCGTTGCAGCGTGAGACCGTTGACGCTCGCCTGACTGCCGCCAATATGACGCGAGACGAGTTCGACGCTCAGCGCGCTGTCGCCGCGACGAACGGCGTCGAGGATCGCGGCGTGTTCGTCGTAGGTTTCGGCGATGCCGTCGCCGTGCACGAGATCGAGCCGCCGAACCACGCGGATGCGGTCGGTCACGCGCTGCATCGTCGCCGTGAGTTCGTCGTTGCCCGCCGCCGCGACCAGCGCGTGATGCAGCGCCTCGTCGAGTTCGACGAGCCGGTGACCATCGGCGATACGCTGGGCGCGCCCCACTTTCCACGTGCGATCGAGCGCGTCGAGCAGCAGATGCAGTTCGGCTTGCGGCGCTTCGCCGCTGCACAGCTTGCGCACCGCGAAGGTTTCGATCATCTGGCGCATTTCGTAGAGATCGTCGAAACGCTTGTTGTCGATCGGCACGACTTCCCAGCCGCCGCGCACGTAACCCTGCATCAAGCCGTCGCTTTGCAGCCGCTGCAGCGCTTCGCGCGCGGGCGTGCGCGAGACCGCGAAACGCTCAGCGATCGCGCCCTCGGTGAGCCGGTCGCCCGGCAGCAGGTGCATATCGAAAATTTCGTTGCGCAGCGTGTAATAGACGCGGTCCGCCCGCGTCAGCGCGGCGTCCGCTGCGATCGGCGCGGACGGCGGGCTGTCGTGGAGCGAGAGGTTCAGCTTGATGTCGGGCATGGTCGGAAAGCTTATCAAACGCGCCTGCCCGGAAGAAAACAATTGCGACGTCGCGCGGCTATCGCGTCGCGCTAGCGTGGCCCGTCGGGTGGCCCATCGTGCGGCACGAGCCCGTATTCCTGCAACAGCGTGCCGATCTGCGTCGCGTCGAGCTTCTTCAGCAGCAGATTGCGCAGGAACGCGGGGCCGGGAATATCGAGCGGCTTGCCGTCGCGCAGTCGCCCCGTCGCGGCCAGCAGGCTGCGCACATCGTAGGTGGAATTGAACACCTCCGGCACGCCGCGCTCGACGCCGAGCAGCGTGTAGACGGCTTCCATCGGCGTGCGCACCGAATACTCGGTGGTGAAGATGCAGTCGCGCTGCCGCGATTCGGCGAACTGGCCGATAAACGCGAAGTTGACCGCGCCCTTGGGCACGACATCGGGGCGATCGCCCGCACGGCGCGGCATGAAGAACGCGGTCACATACGGCATCATGACCGGCACGGTTTTCGCGCCGCTCGCGGCCAGTTCGTCGATCTGTTCGCGCGGCACGCCGAGGTGATAGAGCCACTCGCGCGTGATCTCCTCGCCGGTGCAATCCTGCATGGGCTTCTTGACGTAATCGCCGGGCGTATCGACGAACAGCGCGTAGAACCACACCACGATCTGGTCTTTCGGCTGCTGTTTAAAATGCGGCTGGCGATTGACTGTCCAGCTCAGCAGCCAGCTCGAATCCTTTGCCGTGACGATGCCGCCGGTCACGACCTTGCCGCTGAACGGATCGCGCTTCGCGATCTTCTGGATGTACTGAGGGATGCGCACGTCGAGCGTGGTGATCGTCGCCGATTCCCATTTGGTTTCGGCAATATGCGAGCCAAAGACCTCGGGGCGGCCGAACGCCGCGTCGCGCGCCGCGATGCGTTTCCACAGTTCCCAGGCGGGCGCCGGGCCCGCGTCGAGTTCAGCCGCAGTGTGGTGATCACCGTTGCGGGAGTTTTCGGTCAGCGAGCCGATGGTCATGAACACGAGATCGTCCGCGCCGAGATCGACGCCGCCCGCCGCGCCGTCACGCAGCCAGTGAATACGCGTGGCCTGCTTGCGGCCCGGCTCGATGCGGAAATCGACGTCGACGACCTCGGTGCCGTACTGGAACGTCACGCCGTGATCCTGCAAATACTTCACGAGCGGCAGCACCAGCGACTCGTACTGGTTATAGCGCGTAAACTTAAGCGCAGAAAAATCGGGCAAGCCGCCAATATGATGAATGAAACGATGCAAATAGAGCTTCATTTCCAGCGCCGAATGCCAGGCTTCGAACGCAAACATCGTGCGCCAGTACAGCCAGAAATGGCTGTCGAAAAAATCGTCGCCGAATACCTCGTTGATGCGCTTGCCTTCCATTTCCTCGCGCGTGGCGAGAAATAATCGCACGATGTCTTTCTGCGCCTGCTCGCTCAAACTGAACTGATTGTCGGTATGAGCGTCCTGCCCCTGGTTCACGGTGGCGCGCTGCAAGGAGTAATTGGGATCGTCCTTGTTGAGCCAGTAGAACTCGTCGAGCACGCTCGCATTCGGCACGTCCAGCGACGGAATGGATCGAAACAGATCCCACAGGCATTCGAAGTGATCTTCCATTTCGCGACCGCCGCGAATCACGAAACCTTTTTCCGGCTCCTTGATGCCGTCGAGCGCGCCGCCGGGAAGGTGCTGCTGTTCGAGAATGGTGATGTGCTCGCCCGCCATCTGCGCATCGCGAATCAGAAACGCCGCACCTGCCAGCGACGCCAGTCCCGAACCGACGAACCAGGCCCGCTTGTCATCGACACCGGCTGGCTTGCGAGGACGGGCGAATGCTTCGTAATTGCCGCTGCTGTAGTACATGGCGCGAATCCTTTCGGAAAATCAAACAGAATTGGCTGACTCAAGCGACTCTAGCTTGAATGGCCGAATCGTGATCCGAAAGACGCCACAGTGCGCACGCGCGCTAATTGGGTGAATTCGCGTGTCTATAAGCGGTTGAATGACGTCGATGCGCGATTCACTGCCCTATCGCGAATCACGCATGCGCGCATTTACCGCATACGATTGATTAACGTGACAGCGACGACGCCTGCTGCGCCCACGCTTTCACATAATCCGGCGCGTCGTCGGGGCACTCGCCCGCCTGCGCGGCGACGCGCTCGGGCGGCAAGGGCTTGAGCGCCAGCGGCAGCACGCCGGCCCAGACGGGCAACGCGAGATCCGCTTCGTCGTCGCTCGGACCGCCGGTGCGAATCTTCGACACCGCTTCGTCAAGCGGCAGACGCAGGATCGTCGTCGCAGCGAGTTCATTGCGGTCGCCGCGACGCACTTCATTCACGCGTCCGCGCGCGATGTGATTGAGAAAGGCGTCGAGTGCGGCAGCCTTCTGCTCGGCGGGGACGACTTCGAACGCGCCGTAGATCATCGCCGAGCGATAGTTCATCGAATGGTGGAATGCGGAGCGCGCGAGCACGAGGCCGTCGAGATGCATGACCGTCACGCAACACTGCGCGCCCTCGGCGGCGAGCTTGAGCATGCGGCTGCCATTCGAACCATGAATGTAGAGATGATCGCCCTCGCGCCAGCACGCTGTGGGAATGCAGTGCACGCCGCGCTCGTCGGCGAATGCGACGTGGCATACATAGGCATCGTCGAGAATCGCGTGCAGCGTGGCGGTCTCGTAGTCGGCGCGTTCCGCCATGCGACGCACGCGCGTGCGGGGCGACGGCGGCGTGCCCTTGCTGGCGACGGTATCGGTCTCGGACATCCTCGGCATCTCCTGGCTGGATGAAATGCCGATCAGACTAGCGAAGCGGTGGCTCCAGCGCTAGACCCAGCATATGCAACTTGCGTAGAGCCACGCTGAACCGCGAACTTCCGCGGGATTATGACTTTGTGGCGGTTTTGCGCGCGGGCCGCAGCGGTTTGGCGGCCGCTTCGGCAGGCCGCCCCGCGCGACGCGGCGCACGGCGGGCCGGCGCCTGCGCACTGGCCGAGCCCAATTTGCCACGGGCCGCATCGAGCTCTTTGGCTTGCGCCGCATGCGTGGCGCGCAGCGCTTCGAGCCGACCTTCCAGCACACCGGCCTGATGGCGCAAATCGCCAAGCTGCCCTTGCAGCGACTGAATTTCGGCACGCGCACTTTCCTCCGCGCGCGCCGCGCGCTTCGCGGCGGCTTCGCTATCGCGCTGCAAACGCGCAGCGGACGTGCGCTCGCGCTCAATCTCCAGCAGCGCGCGTTTCTCGGCGGCTTGCAGTCGCGTTTCGGCAAGCTCGGCGCTGGCGCGCTGTTTTTCGAGTTCGGCAGCGAAGTCCGCACGCGCCTGCGCCAACGCGGTGTCGCGCTCGCGATTGCCCTGCTGGAGGCGCTCGACCTCGCCTTCGAGCGCCTCGCGCGTAGCCACCGCCGCAGCCTGGGCCTGCTCCAGTTCCTGAATACGCACCTGCGCCGCCAGCAGGGCAGACGTGCGCTGCTCCAAGGCGGTTTCCGTGCGCGCGAGATCGCTCTGCAAACCGGTGACGGCAACTTCGGCTTCCTGGCGCGCCGCCTCGACCTCCTCGCGCAGCGCGTCGAGCGACGCCTGGGCCGAGGCCGTTGCGCGCTGCCAGAGCGCCCCGATGAGTTCGCCCGCCGCGCCCTGCAACTCCTCGGGCAAGTCCGCGTGCTCGATGCGCACACGGCTCTTCTCGCGCAACTCCGCCCAGAACTCGGACAGCACCGCCGTGGGCGTGCCCATGCTGCCGCGGCGCACGAGCTGATACAGCCGGTTCGCGGTAGGCGTTACACCGAAGCGAAAGAACAGCAGCGCGCACACTTCGCGATACAACTCGCGCGTCTTGGGAAAGTCGGCTTTGAGACGCTCGATTTCCGCGGCGATGCGGACTTCGTCGGGGGCAATGTCGGACATGGCGAACTTTGACGGCAGTAATTTCTAAAATAATACTACGTAAACCGTCAACTTTCTACTTGTCATAGCTATAAATTTGACATTAACTGTATAATGTCGCTATTTCAGCCGCCTCACCCCGCGCAAACGCCACGCAGCGTTTTGCCAGCACATCGGTCGGGTCGATCAGCGTCACGCGCGCGCCGCTGGCCGATTGATACGCCCCACCGGCGAGGAGCAGTGGCAACTCGGTGCAGCCCAGAATGACCACCTCCACGCCTTCGGCAATCAAACCATCCAGCGCGGACGCGATATCGTCGAAACACGGCCCGCTCGTGAAACCCGCCTTCACGCCCTGCTTGCCGTAGATCGCCGCCATCACACGCGCCTGCAAGGCGGCATCGGGCGCCACCTCGCGCAATCCCTGCGATTCGAGCGCCTGGCGATAGACCCCGCTTTCAATCGTCCCCGACGTGGCGAGCACGCCCACCTCGCGCAGCGCCGGAAACGCCGTCCGCAGATAGCGCGCCGTTTCGGTCAGCATATTGACGATGGGCACGCCCAGATGAGGCTGGATGCGTTCGACGAACGCATGCGCCGTGTTGCACGGCATGGCGATCACATCCGCGCCGCCCTCCTCCAGCCGCTTGCACGCGGCATAGAGCGAGAGCGTGGGATCGACGCCGTCACCGATCAGGTTTTCCGTGCGATCGGGAATTTGCGGATTTTGCTCGACCAGCATTTTGATGTGCTCCTGATCGCGCGCAGCGGGCGTATTGCGCACGACCTTGTGCAGAAAATCGACCGTAGCGGCCGGACCGATGCCGCCCACCACGCCCACTTTGATGGGCTGTACCGGCACGGTACAGCGGCCCTCAATTGCATACAGTGCGTAAGCGAGATTCGCGTCGATAACCGGCACGCCGCGCGCGGCGCTTTCGACGGCGCCACGCGCGTCATCGTCCAGATCGTGCACGATGATTTGCGCGCCTTGCTCGATCAGGCTTTCGCACGCCGCCTGAACATCGCCGCGTTCGATGCCTTGCTCACGCGGATAAACACAAGTCAACGGCAACCTCGCGTGCGTATCATCGGCATTCAGAAAGCCCACGCACCGTGCGTCAGGAAACGATTCCACCACGACACGCTGCACCGCGTCGCCCCGGTCGAGAATCTGCACACGCGCATTCGCCCTCAATTCGTCGATGAACGCAGCACTCGTGAGAGACGGCAACAACACCGTCGTCACGCCGCTTTTTTCGAATTCGCGAATCGTGTCGAATATCCGCAGTTTCCATGCGGATGAATCGAGCGCCTCGCCACGCCACGGCAATTGCCGATAGATCGCATCGAAATCCGCAGCGTCCGCGCGCGCCGATGCCAACTTCGCCAGCAGCCGGACCAACTCCGCGCCCCCCAGCGGCACGACCCCGCCAATCACACCAAACTTCCGCCCCTTCAGGCCAGCGCATTGCATCACTTCGCGTCTCCCTGCGCCTGCGGAAACAGTCCTTGCACCGATGCATCGCGCTGCGGCTCACGCGCGGCTTCCCACTTTGCGATCACGGCGGTCGCCACGCTGTTGCCGATCACGTTGGTCATCGTGCGACCCATATCGAGAATCTGGTCGATGGCGAGCACCATCGCCACGCCCGCAGCGGGCAGATGAAACATCGGCGCCACGGCGGCCACCACGACCACCGATCCACGCGGCACGCTCGCCATGCCCTTACTGCTCAGCATCAGCACGAGCAGCATGAAAATCTGCTGCGAAACCGGCATATCCACGCCAAAAGCCTGTGCAATGAAAATCGCGGCGAACGCCTGATACATCATCGATCCGTCAAGATTGAACGCATAGCCGAGCGGCAGCGTAAAACCCACCACTTTCTTTTCCACACCAAATCGTTCGAGTTGCTCCGTGAGGCGCGGATAGGCCGCTTCGCTGCTCGCCGTCGAGAACGCAATCATTGCGGGCTCGCGAATCGCCTTGAGCAAGGGCCCGACACGTCTGCCCAGAAACAGATAACCGATACCGACGAGCATCGCCCACAACACGAGCAAGCCCAGATAAAACGAGCCGATCAATTTGCCGTACGTGTAAAGCACGTCGAGGCCGCGCAGCGTCACCGCCGAAGCAATCGCGCCGAAAACACCGAACGGCGCGGCGCGCATCACGTAATTCGTCACGCGCAGCATGACCGGCACCATGCCATCGATACAGTCGATCACGACGGCTACACGCGACTGCCGTTTAAGCGCGCCGAGCGCGAGCCCGAGAAACACCGAGAACACCAGAATCTGCAGGATGTCGTTGCGCGCCATCGCATCGAGCAGACTGGTCGGAAACGCGTGCGTGAGCACGTCCTTCACGTTGAGCGCCGCCGTGTTGAGCCCGGTATCGACTTCGCCCGTACCGGCCGTCATATGCAACCCCGCGCCAGGTTGCAGCGCATTGGCAAGCACGAGGCCCAGCGCCAGCGAAATGAGCGACGCGCACACGAACCAGCCCACCGAACGCAGACCGATCCGCCCCACGTCCTGCCCGCTCTCCATACCCGCCAGCCCCGAGACGAGCGTGACGAACACCAGCGGCGCGATAATCATTTTGATGAGCCGCAGAAAGATATCGGTGACGATAGAGAAGTAACCGGCGATGGTTTTGGCGCTCGCGGCATCGACGGCATGCGTATGGCAGACATAGCCTGCCGCCACGCCCAGCAGCATGCCGATGCCAATATTCAGAGTGAGGCGATTCTTCATATCCGTCCTTGAATGGCGCGCGACGAAGGCCGCGCAATCAGAACGGATGGTAGGGAGGAGAAAAAAGAGGTCGATGCCGGTCTGGCATATGCGTATGCGAAACTCGCATAACGCGGGATTTTTTCAAATGGATCAGCGACTATCTTGTGCGACCGCGCGCAGATGCTGCCAGAGCGTATCGATGAATTCGCTGCGATTCGAGGCGTCGCGGTACACGCGCAATTCCACGTCGAGATGCCACGCGGATGGCCCTGCCGGCACCAGTTCGCCGTCGGCCAGTTCACGCGCGATCGCGCTTTTCGGCAGCCATGCAACGCCTTCGCCTTGCATCACGAGCTCCTTGAGGACCGCCGCCATGTCCGATTCGTAGTGCAGGCGCAAGAGCGGTTTCGTGGCCGCGCGCCCGAGCAGCAGCGCCACGCAGCGGCCGAAATAACTCGTCTCCGTATAGGCGATATGCGGTAAAGGCTGTTTCGCGGTGCCGGGCAAACGGTAAGCGGGCGCGGATCGCGCATTCGGGCGACTGGCAGGCAGCAAGGTGTCGAGGCCCACAGTCACGTGCTCGTATCGGGCGGGATCGAGATGCAACGGCAGTTCGGGATGGTGATACGCGAACATGAGTTCGCAATTGCCATTCACGAGCATCAAGATCGAATCGTGCACGTTGGTCGGCACCACGCGCGCGGGAATCTCGCCAACATGTTTCGCGAGCTGTTTGAGCCACGCCGGCAGAAAATTCAGGGCGATCGTATGACCCGCCGCGATTTGCAGGCTCTTTCCGCCAATCCGCTGCTCGGTACGGATGATCGCGCGCGTATCGTAGAGTTTGCTGAGCACGTCGTCCGCCGCTTCGCGAAAGAGTTGCCCGGCGGGCGTTAAAACAGGCGGAAAACTGCTGCGATCAATCAGTTCCGCGCCCACCCATTGTTCGAGCGATTGAATGCGTCGGCTGAATCCGGATTGCGTGACGTTGCGAAACTCAGCCGCGCGCGAAAAACTCTGATATTGCGCGAGCGCGATGAAGTCTTCTATCCATTTGATTTCCATGCGCAAGACCGGCGCGCCATTCGCCGCGTGCTGTGATTGAACCGCGCCATTGTACGCCCGCGTGATCGCCGAACGCTTTACGGTTCAATACGGCGAATCGATTTGCGCAAGACGCGCTGCGAGCACGTCGATTTCCCAATCGGCGAACACTTCAATGCCATTCGCGCGCAATAACGCCGCCGTGACGCCTTCGCCTGCGAACTTGTGTCCGCTGAATGTGCCGTCGTAAATAAAGCGGCTCCCGCACGAGGGACTGCCGTCGATCAGCAGCGCAAAACGACAGTCGTGTTCGCGTGCGAGATCGAGCGCCGCTTGCGCGCCCGCGATAAAGCGCGCGCTCACATCGGCGCCATACTCGTCGATCACATGCGCCGCGCCTGCGAGCACGGCATCGCCCGATTGCGACTGCGCGATTTCCGCAGCCGGACGCGGCACGGAAAATCCGCCGCTCAATTCCGGACAAATTGCCACGACGCGGCCTTCACGCTGCCACGCATCGAGCGCGGCATGCGCCAGCGTTTTCGCCGAACCGTTGTAACGCACGGGACGGCCCAGCAAACAGGCGCTGACCAGAATCTTGTGAGACATACGGATGCAATGCGCGGCAAGCGCCTAATCGAGCAAGGCGCTATCCAGTTCGGCGACCGGCGCGCCCAGCGGCAAGGCGTCCGATTCGCCGTCCATCAGCGCGATGCGTGCGTAAAGATCGTCCCAGTCGACTGCGAGCAGCGGCGCCGTCAAATCGCCGCGCGCGCGATAGGCGAGAAACCGCATCCAGCCGTCGAGAAACACGCCGGCACCGGGCATCAGCAAACAAGGCGGCCTCGCCATCGCGGGATAGCGCACGGCGCTTTCGTCGAGCGCGGCGCGCAATGCCAGGGTATCGGCGCCACGCGTTCCGTGATCGGATACGAACTTTTGAACCGCCGTATCGACAATCGCCATTGGCAATTCAACATAGGCGGCGCGTACTTCGCCCAGTGTGCATTGGGTCGATTTCGACGATTCTTCAGTTAATTCATTCATGCACAGTCGTTTAAACACGACCGTTCGCGCCTGAAGCGGCAAAGCATTCAACGACGTGGCGCCGTGCCGGAGCGCCTCTCTGAACAGGGGATAACGGCCCAACCAATGATCGATTTCGGACATGCATGACTCCGGCGCGGGACCGCGAGGCGTGCATCATGAAAACGGCGCCTCCTGCCCTGCTGCTGCTCTCAGGTTTTTTTATTCCAAAAACTATAACGTTGCGTCTTGCATCGCACAAGTGAAAGGTTCCGCATCATCGGTATTCATGCATTCGTCATAAAACCTGCAAGCGGAATTATTTTCGAATTTTTTTAGCGGAACACCGATTTATTTTTGGAACCAAGCCATCGAAAGCATTTCGTAAACATCGATCGCCACGCCGGCGTCGTCGCATCCCCACCCGCCGGCTCATCATTCTGGAGCCTCGATCGATGAATCATCCGAAACGCTTTCTGCTTGCCAATCTCGCGTGGTCTTCGGAGGTCGCCGCGCGCGAGCCCGAATTCTTCACGCAGCTCGCGCAAGGCCAGCGCCCGCGCGCGCTCTGGATCGGTTGCTCGGACAGCCGCGTGCCCGCCGAGCGCATCGTGAATGCGCAGCCGGGCGAACTGTTCGTCCATCGCAACATCGCGAACCTGTTCACTGCCGACGACGCCAACGCGTCGAGCGTGGTCGAGTACGCCGTGCATGCGCTCGAAGTCGAGCACATCATCGTCTGCGGACATCACCATTGCGGCGGCGTGCGCGCGGCGCTTTCCGCGCCGCTGGACGCGCTGCCGAACGTGAACCGGCGCATCGCCGGACTGCGCGAACTGGCCGGGCGTCACCGCGCCAAACTCGACGCCATCGCCGATCTCGATGCCCGCGTCGACCGTCTCGCGGAACTCAACGTGATCGAGCAGGTGCAGCGCCTCGAAGCCTCGCCGATCGTGCGCGCGGCGCGGCGTCCGCCGCAGATTCACGGCTGGGTGTTCGGTCTGCGCGAAGGCCGCCTGCTGCAATTGACCGAAGCCAGCGCGGCAGTCTGAGCAGACATTCCCATCGATCCTGAGCGCCAACGCCCGCTCATTCACGCCTTTCACGTCACCTTAGCGGACCCTTCACATGCCGAACTCCCGTCACATCGACCTCGCAAGCCTGCGCAGCGATTTATTCGCGGGCATCGTCGTCTTTCTCGTCGCGCTGCCTTTGTGCCTCGGCATCGCCACCGCATCCGGCGTCGAGCCGTTCGCGGGGCTGCTCTCCGGCATCGTCGGCGGACTCGTCGTCGCCCTGCTCAGCGGCTCGCATCTGAGCGTGAGCGGCCCTGCCGCCGGGCTCGTAGTGATCGTCGTTTCCGCGATCGCCTCGCTCGGCAGCTTTTCGGCGTTTCTCGCCGCCGTGCTGATCGCGGGCGTCTTGCAGTGCGTGTTCGGCATGCTGCGCGCGGGGCAACTCGCGAGCTTCGTCCCGGTGCCGGTCATCAAAGGCATGCTCGCGTCGATCGGTCTGCTGCTGATCGTCAAACAGGTGCCGCTCGCCGCCGGTTTGTCCGAGGGTTTGTCCGCTTCCGCCGCGTCGCTCGCCACGCCCTTCGGTGCGGTGCTCGTGCCCGCGCTCGTGCTGGCCGTGGTCTGCGTGATCCTGCTGTTCGTCTGGGAAACGCCGCGCGCGAAACGCTACGCGCTCGTGCGCATCGTGCCGGGACCGCTAGCGGTCGTGGCGCTGGGCATCGCGGCGACGCTCGCGCTCGACGCCTTCGCGCCTGCATTCGCCTTGCCGGGCGAGCAGCGCGTGGCGCTCGACGCGCTGCAATCGTTCGACACGCTCGCGGGCGCGCTGGCGTTTCCGGACTTCACGCAACTCGTCGATGCGGACGTCTGGCGCGTCGCGCTCACGCTCGCCGTGGTCGCGAGCCTCGAAACGCTGCTGAGTCTCGAAGCCGTCGAGCAGATGGACCCGCAACGCCGCCGCGCCTCGCCCGATCGCGAATTGAAGGCGCAAGGCGTGGGCAACATCGTGGCGGGCGCGCTCGGCGGCTTGCCGATCACCGCCGTGATCGTGCGCAGCTCCGCGAATCTGAACGCGGGCGCACGCACGCGTCTCGCGGCCTTCGTGCATGGCGCGCTGCTGCTTGCGAGCGTGTTCGCGCTGACCGCCGTGCTCAACCTGATTCCGCTCGCCTGCCTCGCCGCGATTCTGATCCAGACCGGCTACAAGCTCGCCAAACCCGCACTCTTCGTCTCGATGATGCGCGAAGGCACCGACCGCATCGTGCCGTTCGTGGCCACGATCGTGGGCGTGCTCGCGACGGACTTGCTGATCGGCATCGGTATCGGCATTGCGGTGAGCATGCTGCTGGCCATGTGCGCCAATCTCGACGACACCTTCGCGCTCGCCGAGCACGACGACCATTATCTGCTGTCGTTTCGCAAGGACGCGTCGTTTCTCGCCAAGCCGATGCTGATGCGCTGCCTCGCGCGCATTCCCGACCACGCGACGGTGTTGATCGACACGGAACGCGCCGATTTCGTCGACCGCGATATCCGCGACACGCTCGAACGCTTTATCGCCGACGCGCCGCGCCGAAGCATCGCCGTGGAAAACGTGCAGTGGCCGCGCCTGAATTCGACGCCGAGAAAACGTTTGCCGTGGGCGCGTTCGCCAGGCGCGACGTCATAAAAAAAGCCGGGTATCGCTACCCGGCTTTTCTCCCCGTTTAAAGCGCTTATTCGAAATGCTCGCGCAACCATTTCTTGTTCAGTTTGCCGACGCTGGTTTTCTCCAGCGCCTCGACAAACTTCACGACCTCCGGCACCGCGTATTTCGAAATCGTCCCGTTCTCGCTGAACTTGAGCACGTGCTGTTTGAGTTCATCGGCCGTGACGGGATTGTGATCGGCGCGCAGCACGACGAGCGCGGCCGGGCGCTCACCCCATTTGTCGCTCTTGATGCCGATGACCGCCACTTCCGCCACGGCGGGATGCTGCGAAATCAGGCTTTCCACTTCCAGCGACGAGACCCATTCGCCGCCCGACTTGATCACGTCCTTGATGCGGTCGGTGATCTGCAAATAGCCGTCCGCGTCGATACGCGCCACGTCCTGCGTATGCAGATAACCGCCTTCCCATAGCGTGGCCGACGCTTCCGGATTGTGCAGATAGCCTTGCGTGAGCCACGGCGCACGCACGACCACTTCGCCGCTCGCGCTGCCGTCGTGCGGCAGATCGCGCATTTCCGTATCGACAATCCGCAGATCGACGAGCGGAATCGGCAAGCCCGTGCGGCAACGCAAACTCACTTCCTCGTCGAACGAAAGCGCTTCCTTCTGCGGCTTCAATTGCGCGAGCGTGAGCACCGGACACGTTTCCGACATGCCGTAGCCCGTGAAAATATCGATGCCGCGTTCGAGCGCCGCGCGCGCGAGACCATGCGGCAGCGCGCCGCCGCCGATCACGACTTTCCATTTGCTGAAGTCGGCGGATCTGGCCTGCGGGCAATTCAGCAGCATGTGCAGAATCGTGCCCACGCAATGCGAGAACGTCACGCCTTCGTCGCGCAGCAATTCGACCAGACGGTCAGGCACGTAGCGCCCCGGATACACCTGCTTCACACCCAGCACCGTGGCGATATACGGCATGCCCCACGCGTGCACATGGAACATCGGCGTGATCGGCATATACACGTCGCCGCGATGAAAACGCTGGCCCGATTCGGGACTCGTCAGCGCCGCCATCACCGTAATCGTATGCAGCACCAGTTGCCGATGCGAGAAATAGACGCCCTTGGGCAAACCCGTCGTGCCCGTTGTATAGAACGTGGTGGCGCGCGTGTTTTCGTCGAAGTCGGGGAAGTCGTAGTGCTCGCTGCACGATGCGAGCAATTGCTCGTATTCGCCGGCGAATTCCAGACCGTGCGTATCGCTGACGTTGCCGTTGTCGTCGATCAGAATCAGCGTGCGGACCTTCTCCAGCTTGTCCCGAATCGCCGCGAGCACGGGCAGAAAATCCGCATGGGCGAGCAGCACTTCGGCGCCCGCGTGATTGATCGTGTAGGCGATCTCGCTTTGCGACAGACGGATATTCACCGTTTGCAGCACCGCGCCCATCATCGGCACGGCAAAATACGCTTCCAGATAACGATGGCTATCCCAATCCATCACTGCAACCGTGGTGCCAAATTGCGTGCCCACATTTTTCAATGCGTTCGCCAGCTTGCCCACACGCTGACCGAATTGCGCATACGTAATGCGCGTCGTGCCGCGATAGACGATTTCCTGATTCGGCGTTTGCTGCAACGGCGTGAGCAGCAAGCGTTTGATCAGCAAGGGGTACGAATACGCCGATGCCATCGTTTCGCTGGAATGGTCGTGCATCGCTGTCTCCATCTTGGGATAGTTCAATTGCGGTGTTCAATGCAGACATGCCGCAGCGCGCGCTGCGGCATGTCGATATGGCCGGTTTAGCGGGATCGACGAAAAACGCGAAATACGCCGCGTTTAAGCCGCGTTCTCGAAGATCGCCGCGATGCCCTGGCCGCCGCCGATGCACATCGTCACCAGCGCATAACGGCCGCCGATGCGTTGCAGTTCGTGCAGCGCCTTCACCGTGATGAGCGCGCCGGTCGCGCCGATCGGATGGCCGAGCGAAATGCCCGAACCGTTCGGGTTCACCTTGGCCGGATCGAGGCCGAGTTCCTGCGTCACCGCACACGCTTGCGCCGCGAATGCTTCGTTCGATTCGATCACGTCGAGATCCTCGACGCGCAGGCCCGCGCGCTGCAGCGCGAGACGCGTGGCCGGCACCGGTCCGATGCCCATGTAGAGCGGTTCGACGCCCGCATGCGCGTAGGCGACGAGGCGCGCCATCGGTGCGAGGCCGCGCTGTTCGGCAGCTTCGCGCGACATCAGCAGCACGGCGGCCGCCGCGTCGTTGATACCCGAGGCGTTGCCCGCCGTCACCGTGCCGTTTTCCTTCGCGAACACCGGCTTGAGTTTCGTGAAGTCTTCGAGCGTGGCGTCGGTGCGCAGATGTTCGTCGGTGTTGAACACGACTTCGCGGCCCTTCACGGTGAGCGTGACCGGCACGATCTGGCCCGCGAAACGGCCTTCGGCGATCGCCTGCGCGGCGCGGCGATGCGATTCGAGCGCCAGCGCGTCCTGACGCTCGCGCGAAATCTCAAAGCGGCGCGCGACATTCTCGGCGGTCACGCCCATCGGCACCGTATCGAACGGATCGTTGAGCGCGCCGAGCATCATGTCGATCAGACGCGCGTCGCCCATGCGCGCGCCAAAACGCGCGTCGGGCGCGATATAGGGCGCGCGGCTCATGTTTTCCGCGCCTGCGCCGATCGCCACGTCGGCGTCGCCGAGCAGAATGGTTTGCGCCGCCGAAACAATCGCCTGCAAGCCCGATCCGCACAGACGATTGACGTTGAACGCGGGCGTCGATTCCGGAATGCCCGCGTTGATCGCGGCCACGCGCGAGAGATACAGGTCCTTCGGCTCGGTGGCGATGACGTTGCCGAACACGACGTGCCCCACGTCGTCGGCCTTCACGTTGCTGCGCGCCAGCAGTTCGCGCAGCACGATCGTCCCGAGTTCGGTCGGCGCCACGTCTTTCAGGCTGCCGCCGAACTTGCCGATTGCGGTGCGTACACCGCCCACTACGACGACTTCTTTGCTCATGTCTCTTCCTCGTTTGCTGGTCTGCGCAACAGCGCTGCGCACGCGTTACATATTCGGATAATTCGGCCCGCCGCCACCTTCCGGCGTGACCCAGACGATATTCTGCGTCGGGTCCTTGATATCGCAGGTCTTGCAGTGCACGCAGTTCTGCGCGTTGATCTGCAGACGGTCGCTGCCGTCGTCGTTCTTCACGAACTCGTAGACCGCCGCCGGGCAGAAGCGCGCTTCCGGACCCGCATACGTGCGCAGATTCACATCGACCGGCACCTTCGCATCTTTGAGCGTCAGATGCGCGGGCTGATTCTCTTCGTGATTCGTGTTCGAAATAAACACAGAAGAAAGACGATCGAACGTGAGCTTGCC
>NZ_FNZM01000008.1 GCF_900109265.1 Paraburkholderia tropica | reverse complement strand
GCCGCCGACGCCCGAGCTGCCGCCGCGTCCGGTGCCCGCGCTGCCCGAACTCGTCCCGCCCGCCCCACCCGCACTCGCGGATGCCGACGAACTGTTGCCGCCGCCGCGTCCGCCCTGGCCGCAGTTGCCGTTCATGCTGTTGGTGCCGTAGCAGTTCTTCGGCGTGAAAACCGTTGCGGCGTCGGCGGCGGCGATCGCATCGGCGCTCTGGCTCACGCCCGGCGAGGGCGCGGCGCTGCCGGCGTTGCCCGCGCTGCTGCTGGTATCTGCGCTACCGGTGCCTGCGCTGCCGCCGCTCGTGACGGCCGCGCCGTTGCCGAAGGGCGCCATGCCGTCGGCGGGCATGCCCGAGTCGGTCACCGCGCCGCCGCTTGCCGGCAGCGCCGCATCGGCGACGAGGACCCACGTCGGCGCGGTCACGTTGTTATCCTGCGCGTGTGCGCCGACTGCCGGCAGAAGCGCGCTCACGCCCACTACGCCGATGGCGAGCACCGCGAGGCCGCGGCCGAACCCATAGCAGTACTGATGAAAAAATCTGTTTTTCATGATTTCCTCCCGGGAAGCGATAGCGCGTTCGCGCTTCGCTCCTCGTGCCTTTGTGTCTGACGCCGCGCCGCTGTGCATGCTGTCTCGACGACCGCTGCGCGCGCCGACCCCCGCCATTCCCACGCCGCCTCGCGCCGGCGGCGTGCATCGCGCTCGTGGCCGATGCAGTGTCGCCGGTGCGTGCGGTACACGCGACGTCCGGGGCGCATGAATCGTCGATTTACACAGGACTGCTTGCCGATTGTCGGAGCCCGCGAGCGGGACGGCGGATAACAGGCGTGTCATGCGTGCGGCGATTCGTTTGCCCATTCGCTCGCCCGATACGGCGCGCCGCGATCTGCGGCGTGTCGCAAGAGCAGAAGCGACCGGATGCCTGGTCTCGATATAGCGAGTTCTGTGCCATCGTCCGCAGAAGGCCGCGCCGTCTGGGCCTGACGTTTTCCCTGTGGCGCATACGGGGACGAAATCGCTGAAAACGTTTCGGCGATGAAACGCGGCGGCGCGGTTCGCGCGGTTTGCGTATCAAACGCGAAAGGGCAGGGAAGCGGCAGTCCGCGTCATGGATCGGACCGTGGGCGGCGCAACGATCTCGTGCGGCGGGCGGGCTGCGGCGATCAGGCCTGGCCTGGCTCCGGCGCGCCGACGCGTTGCAGATCGCGAAGCTGATCGGCGGGAATGTGGCAGCGGATGCGATGGCCTTCGCCGATATCGTCGAAGGGCGGGGCCGCCTCGTCGCAGATCGCGCCGATCTTGCGCGGGCAACGCGCGCTGAACAGGCAGCCGTGGCCACCGCTCTGCGTGACGGTCGATTCGCGCGCAACCTTATCGGCGTTGTCCTCGTCTACGTGGCGGGCGCCCTGCGTGCCGCCGGCCGCGTCGAGCAGCGTTTCCGTGTACGGATGGCGCGGGCCGTCGAACACGGCCGAGGCCGGGCCGCTTTCGAGCACGCGTCCCGCGTAGAGCACCATCACGCGGTCGGCGAGATAGCGCACCACGCCGAGATCGTGCGAGATGAACAGATAGCTCACGCCGCGTTCGCGTTGCAGCCGTGCGAGCAGGTTGAGGATCGCGGCCTGCACGGAGACGTCGAGCGCGGAGGTGGGTTCGTCGCAGATCACCACGCGCGGCTCGCCCGCGAAGGCCTGCGCGATCGCCACGCGTTGTTTGAGGCCGCCCGACAGCTGGCGCGCGCGGGCGGCGAGATAGCGCAGCGGCACGCGCACGGCTTCGAGCAGCGTGTCGATACGCGCGTCGGCGGCGTCCTGCGTGGTCGCATGCGACTCATGCGACCCGGCGCGCGCGAGCGCCCGGCCGACCAGCGTGCGCACCGGCAGCGCGCGGTTCAGCGAGGCGTCGGGATGCTGGAACACGACGCGCAGCGCGCGCCGCTGACTTGCATCGCGTCGCGCGACGTCGTACGCGAGCGGCGCGCCGTCGAGTTCGATCTTGCCGCCGGGATCGGGCGCGTGCAGTCCGAGCAGCAGCTTCGCGAGCGTGGACTTGCCGCTGCCCGACTCGCCGACGAGCCCGAGCGTTTCGCCTGCGCGCAGTTCGAGCGAGACGTCGTGAAGCACGCGCAGCGCGCCTGCGCCACGGCCGAACGTGCGCGAGACGCCGCTTGCGCGCAGCACGACTTCGGCCTCGCGCGCCGGTTTTTCAGGGCTTTCTTCCGATGGATCGTTTGTCTGAGCAATGATCGGCGCGATCTCAGGCGGTTGCGCCGGCATCGTTGCGGAGGCTTCTTCAACGATCGCCGCTTCCTCCGCACTTGCCGCATTCGCCGGGTCGCCTTCGGGCAGTTCGTTCGCGCGCTCGTGATAGTGGCAGCGCGACATCTGCTCGCCGTGCGCGGCCTGCACGCGATGCGGCGGCGGCGCCTGATCGTGGCAGCGCGCATCGGCGAGGCGGCAGCGCGGCGCGTACACGCAGCCGCGCGCGACCGTGCCCGGCGCGGGCAGCTCGCCCGCGATCGTGTCGAGCGCGCCGTGCCGCTTGGTGCGCCCCGGCGCGGGCAGGCAGCGTAGCAGCCCGACCGTGTACGGATGGCGCGCGTGCTCGAACACGTCGCGCGTCGCGCCTTCTTCGACGAGACGCCCGGCGTAAAGCACGCCCACGCGCTCGCACATGCGCCCGATCACGCCCAGATCGTGGCTGATCAGCAGCACGGCCATGCCGAGTTCCGCGCGCAGTTGCGCGACCAGCGCGAGCACCTCGGCTTCGACGGTGGCGTCGAGGCCCGTGGTGGGTTCGTCGAGAATCAGCAGCGACGGATTCGAGGCGAGCGCCATCGCGATCACCACGCGCTGCTGCATGCCGCCCGAGAGCTGATGCGGCCAGCTCGCCATCACGCGCGCCGGGTCGGCGATGCGCACGCGTTCGAGCATGGCGCGCGAGCGCGCGAGCGCCTCAGCGCGGTCGATGTCATCGTCGGCGGCCTCGAAGGCTTCGCTCAACTGGCGCGCGATGGTCAGCGACGGATTGAGCGCGCTCGCCGGATCCTGATAGACCATCGACACCTTGTGCGCGCGCAACGCGCGCAGACCTTCGCGGTCGAGCGTGAGCACGTCCTCGCCGGCGATAGCGATGCGTCCTGCCTTCACGCGGCCGTTGTGCGCGAGATAGCGCAGTGCCGCGAGCGCGACCGTCGACTTGCCGCAGCCCGATTCGCCGACGAGGCCATAGGCTTCGCCGCGCTTGATGCGCAGCGAGACGTCGGTGAGCACGTCGCGGTCCTTGCCGCGCACGCGGTACGCGACGGTGAGACCGACGAGCGCGAGCGCGTCGTCCGCGCGCGGCGCGGTGAACGTGGCGAGTGCGGGGCCGCGTGCGGCGCCGGTTGCGCGCGCGGGAGCGGGTGCGGGTGGCGCATTTGACTGCGCATTTAGCGGCGTATGTAGCGGCGCATTGGGAGGATAAACCGGCCGGTTCACGATTCGAGCACCTCGCGCAGGCTGTCCGCGATCAGGTTCACGGCGACCACCAGCGAGCCGATCGCGGCGGCGTCGAACGCCACGGTCCACCACGCGCCGCCTGCGAGCAGCGCGTAGGATTCGGCGAGCGCGAGCCCCCAGTCGGCCGACGGCGGCTGGATGCCGAAGCCGAGAAACGACAGCGTCGCCACCGCGAAGATCGCATAGCCGAGCCGCACGGTCGCTTCCACGACGATCGGCGGCCAGACGTTCGGCAGGATCTCCGCGAACATCACGAAGGGCGCGCGGTCGCCGCGCAAACGGGCGGCCGCCACGTAGTCGAGATGGCGCTCGGCGAGCACGGCGGCGCGCACGGTGCGCGCGATCAGCGGCGCGAAGGTCACGCCGATCACCAGCACGACCGCGAGATTGGACGCACCCACGGCCGCGAGCACGAGCAGCGCGACGATGACGAGCGGCAGCGCGAGCACGGCGTCGAGCGCGCGCGAGACCAGCGTGCCGATCCAGCCTTCGAAGTAGCCGGTGACGAGCCCGAGCGCCGCGCCCGCGAGCGTGCCGGTGAGCGTGGCGAGCGGCGCGATGGTGAGGATGTCGCGCGCGCCCACGATCACGCGCGAGCAGATATCGCGGCCCAGTTGATCGGTGCCGCACCAGTGCGCGTGATCGGGCGGCATCAGCGAGCTGAGCGGGTCGGACGCGTAGGCGTCGTAGGGCGCGAACCACTGGCCCGCGAGCGCGCAGACGATCCACGCAAGCAGGATCAGCGCGCCGATCACGAACGCGGGCGAGCGCAGCAGCAGACGTACGACGGCGGCGGCGCGCGAAGACGCCGGCGGTGTTTGCTCGCGCGCGTTCGCGTCGAGGGTGTCGGAGGCCGGGCGATTCATGCGCCTCCCTTCGCGCGCAGACGCGGATCGAGCAGCACGTGCAAACCGTCGGCGAGCAGATTCGCGAGCGTATAGACGAGGCCGACCGCGAGGACGCCCGCTTCGAGCAGCGGAAAGTCCTTCGCTTTCGCGGCGTTGTAGATCAGCGAGCCGATGCCCGGATAGCGGAACAGCGACTCCACCACCACGAGTCCGCCGATCAGATAGCCGAGCTGCGTGGCCGCCACCGTCACGCTCGGCAGCAGCGCGTTGCGCAGCACGTGGCGCACGATCACGGTGTGACGCGGCAAGCCCTTGAGGATCGCGGTGCGGGTGTAGTCGGCGTCGAGCGCGTCGAGCATGCCCGCGCGCGCGATCCGCGCGAGGTAGCCGAAGAACACGAGCACGAGCGGCAGCACCGGCAGCACGAGATGGCGCAGCGTCTGCAGCACCCCCGAGTCGGGCGGCGCGACGGCTTCGATCGGCAGCCAGCGCAGCCACACGCCGAAGATCAGGATCAGCACGATCGACGACACGAATTCGGGCACCGCGCTCGCGCACAGCCCGAGCGTGCTGATCAGGCGGTCGAGCCAGCGTCCGCCGTTGAGCGCGGCCCACACGCCGCCGCCGATGCCGAGCGGCACCACCACGAAGAACGCGAGCAGGCCGAGTTTCGCCGATTGCAGCAGCGCGTCGCCGACGAAGGGCGCGACCGCTTGCCTGTAGGTCCACGAGGTGCCGAAGTCGCCGCGCAGCGCATGGCCGATCCATGCGCCGTATTGCTGGAGCAGCGGGCGGTCGGCGCCGAGTTCGTGATTGAGCGCGGCGACGGCGCGCGCGTCGGCGAGCGGGCCGAGCACGGCGCGGCCGATGTCGCCGGGCAGCAACTGGCCGCCCGCGAACACCAGCACGGACAGCAGCCAGAGCGTGAACAGCGCCCATGCCGCGCGCGTCGCGAGAAAGCGCAGCGCGTTCGTCGAGCGCGCCGCGTGCGCAAGCGCGGTGTTCGCGGCGTCCCGATCGATGCGGGGCGGTCTCGTCAGCGGTGTGGCCATCGGACTCCTGATCTTGAAGCTGGCGCGACTTGAAGCGACACGAAGAACAACACGAAGCGACTCGAAGCAACGCGAGCGGCTTCAGCCCGCCAGCACCGCGCGGTCGAAGTAGAGCTGCGCGAGCGCCGTGAAGTGGACGCCCGACAGCGCGGTGCGCTGCGCGATCAGCTGATCGTAGAAGTACGGAATGATCACCGGCGTTTCGTCGAGCAGGAGCGTCTGGATCTGCGCGGCGACCTGCTTTTGCGCGGCCACGTCGAGCGTGGCGGCGAACTGCGCGACCAGCTTGTCGTACTGCGCGTTGCGGAAGTGCGCCGCATTCCACGTGCCGCCGCTCGTCAGCGGCGCGTTGAGGAACACGTTCGGCACGCCGCGATGGCCGTAGTCGGTGATGCCCATCGGCGCGTCGAGCCAGTCCGATTTGCCGTAGGTGCCCGCGCCGTAATACTGCGACTGGCTTTCCACCTTGAGCGCGATGCGCACGCCGATCGCCTTCGCCGCGTTCTGCACGACCACGGCGAGGTCGGGAATCTCCATGTACTTCTCGGTCGTGAGCGTGATGTCGAACCCGTTGCCCACGCCCGCCTGCGCGAGCAACTGGCGTGCCTTCGCGAGATCGGGCTTGCGCTGCGGCACGCTCGTGCCCGTCGACGGGAAGACCGGCGCGAACGGGCTGTCGTTGCCCACCACGGCGCGGCCCTTGAAGAGCCCGCGCACCATCACGTCGCGATCGAGCGAGAGGGCGAGCGCCTGGCGCACGCGTTTGTCCCTGAACGCGGGCAAGTCGTTGCGCATGTGGATCTGGCGATGCGCGCTCGAACGCACGCCGATCACCTTGAAGTCGGGGTTGTTCAGGATGCCGATGCCGCCCTGCACGGTGAAGGTGCCCATCACGTCGGCCTGACGGCCTTGCAGCGCGAGGATCTGCGCCTGTTCGTCGGCGTAGAAGGCGAAGGCCACACGCGCGGGCAGCGCCTTGTCGCCCCAGTAGTCGGGGTTGCGCACGAAGCTCGCGCCGCGTCGCGTTTCGTATTTTTCGAGCTTGAACGGCCCGGTGCCGATAAAGCTCTTTTCGTAATTGCCCGCGTAATTCGCGGGCAGCAGCACGGCGTTGTAGTTATCCGATGAGACGTAGTACGGGAAATTGCCGTTCGGCGCGTCGAGGTGGAACGCGACGGTGTGCTCGTCGACGAGCTTCGTGCCGCCCTTCGAGAGTACGCCCTTGAGCACCGACAGCGCCGCCGAGCCGCTTGCGGGATCGGCGAGCCGGTCGAAGGTGGCCACCACGTCCTTCGCGCCGAATGGCTGGCCGTCGTGGAATTTCACGTTCGGGCGCAGCTTGAAGGTCCAGACGTCGGCTTTCTCGTTCGCTTGCCACGAGAGCGCGAGGGCGGGTTGCAGGCGGCCTTCAGCGTCGTCGTTGGCGAGGAATTCGCCGGTCTGGTTCAGCAGGCACAGCGCGCCCGCATCGGTCACGGTGAGCGGATCGACGGCGCCCGCGGGCATCAGATGCGCGACGCGGATGGTCTGGTTGCCGGGCGTGGCGGGCTTCGCGGCTTGTGCACCTTGTGCGCTTTGTGCATGGGCGTCGCGCGGCGCGAGCAGACCGCCCGCCGTGACGGCGAGCCCCGAGAGACCGAGCAGGCTCAGATGGCGCAGCAATTCGCGGCGCGTGAGGCGGCCGGCCTGAAACTCGTCGAGGGCGTGATTGCCGGGCGCGTCGGCGTGAGGGCGCAGCGAGTCGAAGGCGGACGCGAGGGACGAAGCGGATAAATCTGATGAAGCGAACAGGCGGGACGGCGGACGACGTTTCATCGGTGCGGATTTCCGTGCGATTCCGTGAATGGGCGCGTTAGCGGAAGCGGCCAACGCGACGGCGGCATGCGGTACGGCAGACGACGAAGCAGATTCGGTCCAGTTTACGCGTTTTCGGGCCGTTGATGGCGATGCGGACGATGCCAGGGTTCAGCGGGGTTGCGCGAGATCGCGGCGTCGTGCAGGGCGTTGGCGCGCGTTGGGGGGATATCGAAGCGATTGCAGCGTTCGCCGCAATCGCCGCAATCGCCGCAATCTTTGCGATCGCAGCGCTCAGCGCGCCGCGGCCGGCCGTCGCCAGCGATGAAACAGCACCGAGCCGATCCAGCAGGCGATGAACAGCGCGACGATCGCGTAGCCGAGTTCGCCGAAGCGATCGTTCAGACCCGCGACCAGGTTCCAGAGGCCGCCGCTCGCGCCGAACTTGTCGGCGATCAGGCCGAGCGCTTCCACGCCGCCGATCACGATCGCCACCAGCGCGGAGACGAAGGTGATGCTCGCGTTGTAGTAGAGCTTGCGTTTCGGATCGTCCATGGCCCAGCCGTAGGCGTGGACCATCAGCACGTTGTCGGTGGAATCGACGAGCGTCATGCCCGCCGTGAAAAGCGCGGGGAACACGAGGATCGAGTACATCGGCAGGCCCTTGCCGGCTTCGGCGGCGGCGATGGCGAGCAGGCCGATTTCGGTGGCCGTGTCGAAGCCGAGCCCGAACAGCACGCCGACCGGATACATGTGCCAGCTTTTCGTGACGAGCGCAAAAAGCGGGCGCAGCGCGCGCGAGAACAGACCGGCGGGCGCGGGCGCCTGCGCGGCAAGCGCGGCGGCGTCCTCGCCCTGCTGCGCGCGCCGATAACGGTGCCACACGTCGCGCAGGATCACGAGATTCACGCCCGCGAGCACCAGCAGAAATCCCGACGACACCAGCGTGCCGATGGTCGAGCCGATCTCGTGAAAGCGCTCGAAGCGGCCATGCAGCGTGAGCGCCGTGAGCGCGATGCCGACCGTCGCCGCGATCACGATGGTCGAGTGTCCGAGCGAGAACGCGAGGCCCACGCCGATGGGCCGCTGGCCGCGCTGCATGAGCTTGCGCGTGACGGCGTCGATGGCGGCGATGTGGTCGGCGTCCACCGCGTGGCGCAGGCCGAAACCGTAGGCGAGAAGCGCGGTGCCGAGCAGCAGCGGATAGTGGCGGAACGCGATCAGCGCCCAGGCCCAGGCGGCGAAATTCGCGCCGATCAGCGCGGCGTAGAGAACGATCAGGCGCGGGCGCAGTGGTTTCGCGTGGACGGACGAGGCGGCGGATGTCATGCGTGAATGATCTGGGCTGAGCGGTGGTGTTTAATGATCGTGAGGATTCCGATGGATCGGATCGACCCAATAAACGGCTTCCGGTTGTTCGACCGCGTCGATGTCGAGATTCACGACCACGGCTTCATTGTCGCTGCGCACGAGCACGCATTCGAGCGGATCGTCGGTGCTCGCGTTGATTTCCTGATGCGGCACGTAGGGCGGCACGAAGATGAAGTCGCCGGGACCGGCTTCGGCGGTGAACTCCAGATGCTCGCCCCAGCGCATGCGCGCGTGGCCGCGCACCACGTAGATCACGCTTTCGAGCGCGCCATGATGATGCGCGCCGGTCTTCGCGTTCGGATGGATCGTCACCGTGCCCGCCCAGATTTTCTGTGCGCCCACGCGCGCCGCGTTGATGGCGGCCGCGCGGTTCATGCCGGGCGTCTGCGCGGTGTTCGCGTCGAGCTGATCGCCGCGGATCACCTTCACGCCGTGTTCGCGCCAGTCGACGGGAGCGTCGTGATGATCGTGGTCGTGCGGGTCGTCGTGCGAATGATCGTGCGGATGGTCGTGATCGTGGCTCATCGTCGTGTCTCCTCGTTCGTGCGTGGCTCTCGCCGTCCCATTGTGGCATGGACAAAAATGCGCCGGGCACGCATCCGGCGCAAGCGTTTTTCACTTCGCGCACGCGCATGAAAAAAGCCCGTCCTTTGCGGGACGGGCTTGCGTTTCATGCCGCCTGGCGATGCAGGCCGGCGCT
This sequence comes from Paraburkholderia tropica, assembly GCF_900109265.1. Classification (GTDB taxonomy): domain Bacteria; phylum Pseudomonadota; class Gammaproteobacteria; order Burkholderiales; family Burkholderiaceae; genus Paraburkholderia; species Paraburkholderia tropica. The sequence continues at coordinate 371,150 of NZ_FNZM01000008.1, read as the reverse complement.
TACGACTTCTTGGCGTTGATCACCGCTTCGGCCACGTTCTGCGGCGTTTCCGAGTAGTGCTTGAACTCCATCGTGTAGGTGGCGCGGCCCTGCGTGAGCGAGCGCAGCGACGTCGAGTAGCCGAACATCTCGGAGAGCGGCACTTCGGCGCGCACGATCTTGCCGCCGCCGCCCGCGATGTCCTCCATGCCCTGCACGATGCCGCGCCGGCTCGACAGATCGCCCATCACGTTGCCCATGAAATCCTCGGGCGTTTCCACTTCCACCGCCATCATCGGTTCGAGCAGGATCGGCTTGGCCTTGCGCATCGCTTCCTTGAAGGCCATCGAACCGGCCATGCGGAAGGCGTTTTCGTTCGAGTCCACGTCGTGGTAGGAGCCGAACGTGAGCGTGACCTTCGTGTCGACGACCGGATAGCCCGCGAGCACGCCCGCCTTGAGCGTTTCCTGAATGCCCTTGTCGACGGCCGGAATGAATTCGCGCGGAATCACGCCGCCCTTGATCGCGTCGACGAATTCGTAGCCCTTGCCCGGCGCCTGCGGTTCGAGCGTGATGACCGCGTGGCCGTACTGGCCGCGCCCGCCCGACTGCTTGACGAACTTGCCTTCGACATCTTCGACCTTGTTCTTCACGGTCTCGCGATACGCGACCTGAGGCTTGCCGACGGTCGCTTCCACGCCGAACTCGCGGCGCATGCGGTCGACGAGAATTTCGAGGTGCAGCTCGCCCATGCCCGAGATGATGGTCTGGCCGGATTCCTCGTCGGTCTGCACGCGGAACGACGGATCTTCCTGCGCGAGCCGGTTGAGCGCGATGCCCATCTTTTCCTGGTCGGCCTTGGTCTTCGGCTCGACGGCCTGCGAGATCACCGGCTCCGGGAAAATCATGCGTTCGAGCACGATCGGATTCGCGGGATCGCACAGCGTGTCGCCGGTCGTCGCTTCCTTCAGGCCGACGGCGGCGGCGATGTCGCCCGCGCGCACTTCCTTGATTTCCTTGCGCTCGTTCGCGTGCATCTGCAGGATGCGGCCGAGACGCTCGCGCTTTTCCTTGATCGCGTTGAGCACCGTGTCGCCCGATTCCACCACGCCCGAGTAGACGCGGAAGAAGATCAGCTGGCCGACGAACGGATCGGTCATGATCTTGAAGGCGAGCGCGGAGAACGGCTCTTCATCGCTCGGATGACGCTCGATTTCCTTGTCGTGCAGGTCGTGGCCGAGAATCGCGGGCACGTCGACGGGCGAGGGCAGATAGTCGATCACGGCGTCGAGCATCGCCTGCACGCCCTTGTTCTTGAACGCGCTGCCGCACAGCATCGGCACGATCTCGTTGGCGATCGTGCGCTTGCGCAGCGCGCCCTTGATTTCCTCTTCGGTCAGGCTCTCGTGATCGTCGAGGTATTTTTCGAGCAGCGCTTCGTCGGCTTCGGCGGCGGCCTCGACCATCTTTTCGCGCCATTCCTGCGCGGTTTCGAGGAGATTCGCGGGGATCTCGGCGTATTCGAACTTCACGCCCTGGCTCTCGTCGTCCCAGACGATCGCCTTCATCTTCACGAGATCGACCACGCCCTGGAAGTGATCTTCCGCGCCGACCGGAATCTGGATCGGCACCGCCACGCCCTTCAGGCGCTCGCCGATCTGCCGCTGCACGCGGAAAAAGTCCGCGCCGACACGGTCCATCTTGTTGACGAACGCAATGCGCGGCACCTTGTACTTGTTCGCCTGGCGCCACACGGTTTCGGACTGCGGCTGCACGCCGCCGACCGAGTCGTACACCATGCACGCGCCGTCGAGCACGCGCATCGAGCGCTCGACTTCGATCGTGAAGTCCACGTGTCCCGGCGTGTCGATGATGTTGATGCGGTGCTCGGGATAATTGCCGGCCATGCCTTTCCAGAATGCAGTGGTCGCGGCCGAGGTGATCGTGATGCCGCGCTCCTGTTCCTGCTCCATCCAGTCCATGGTCGCCGCGCCGTCGTGCACTTCACCGAGCTTGTGATTCACCCCGGTGTAGAAAAGGATGCGTTCGGTCGTGGTGGTTTTGCCGGCATCGATGTGAGCGCTAATGCCGATATTGCGATAGCGCTCGATGGGAGTCTTGCGAGGCACGGTGATCTCCTAGGAATGACGCGCCATGGAAAGTGCCGGACGGCGCGCGGCGCGGGCAGCGCGCTATCCGGCGATTCGCGGGCAGGGCGGGCGTTCCGGCGAGCCGGACGCCGGCAGCCGTGCCGCGCGGTGGATTAATAGGATAGCGCTTGCTCGCCGCTTTTGCAGAAACAGCGCCGGAGCACGGCGGCGCGGCGCGCGGGCGGGCTCGGTGCGGTGGCGGCGCGGTGCGCATGAGCCGCGTCAAAGCCAGCAAGCGCGCGAAAAAAAACGGGCGCAAAAAAACCGGCCGCGCGCGAGGCGGGGCCGGTTTCGGGGTCCGGGGACGACGCTTACGCGCCGCGCATCACGGCTGCGGCAGACCCTGGATCTTCATGCCGGGCTTGATGCCCTTCGACGAGAAGAAGCCCTTGCTCATTTCGAGCGCATACACGCCGTTGTTGCGCGGGCAGTGGTTGTTGGTCGTTTCGGCGTCCATCTCGTCGATGTCGGTGATCGTGCCGTCGGCGCGCATGAAGGCGATCGACAGCGGGATCAGCGTGTTCTTCATCCAGAAGCAGTGCACGGCGTTCTCGCCGAACACGAACAGCATGCCTTCGTTGGGCGCGAGCGTCGTGCGATACATGAGACCTTGCTCGCGATCAGCATCGTTTGCGGCCACGGCGGCGTCGATGACGAACATGCCCGCCGTGAGCTTCACGCGCGGAAATTCGCCGGGCTGTTTCGCGCCGGCCGGCATCTGCTGGGCATGCGCGACGGTGCTGGTCGCGGCCGTGGACAACGTGAAGGCCGCGGCGGCGGCGAGCGGCAATGCAGCGGCGAGCGCGCAACGCGCGATCAGCGGGCGCAGGGAAAATCGCACGAGTCAGCTCCTTGCTTGAGAATAGTTCGCGCATGTTACGCGAGTACGTCAGCGTGGGTCAAAAACCCGCCTCGCGACGTGCGGCGTAAAGCGAGCGCGCAAAGAAAAAGGCAGAGCGCCTTGCGACACTCTGCCCTTCAAACGCGGTGAAGATCGGCACGTTGGGCCGTTCTCCGATGCGTCTTACAGCTAGCTTACTCCGAAGCTGCCGAAGCGGCTTCTGCCTTAGCTGCTGCCTTCTTGTGCGACTTCTTGTGCGACTTCTTGTGCGAAGCCTTGTGTGCCGACGAAGCAGCAGCTGCCGGAGCAGCCGAAGCAGCTTCCGGAGCCGAAGCTTGTGCGAATGCAGCCGATGCGAAGAGGCCAGCGACCAGAGCAGCGATCAGTTTGTTCATTTTGTGAATCCTCAGCTTGAGTTAATTAACCAAGTGACCCGGTAATGGGATCAGGTCGGTAAACGTGCCATCCACCTTTCGGTTGACAGTCTCGATCGGCAAATTCAGAACAAATTCGCGATTCGCGTCTGCCAGCGGTCAGGACCATGCATTGCTGCACGAGCCTGGAAGGCTGAATGCCGGATAGCTTCGGCGGCATCTGCGTGGTTTAACGCATGGTCTTGCGAGGCGGTTGACGCGAAGTTTTCATTTCCTTCGCGTTTTCTCGCTGCCGTGCTGTAAATGAAAGAAGCGGCGTGGCGGTCGCGCGGGCGCAGAACGGAAGCAAAACGGAAAAGTGCTTGCGCAACAGCCACTTGTGCGCGTTTTGGCCTTGTTTCAGGTCACTTCCGCTGCGGCGTCGAACGACGCCATGGCGCGTCGGTGGCCACATCCACACTCTCGCCAGGCGCGATGCCGAGCGAAAAAATATCGAGCGAGCCGATCGCCACGCGCACGAGCCGCAGCGTTGGAAAGCCCACTTTCGCCGTCATGCGCCTTACCTGGCGATTCTTGCCTTCGCTGATCGCGAGTTCGATCCAGGTCGTGGGAATCGCGGCGCGATAGCGGATGGGCGGTGTGCGCGCCCACAACAGATCGGCGTCGCTGTCGGCGATTTCTTTCGCGCGACACGGCTGTGTCACGAAGTCGCCGAGATCGACGCCGCGTTCGAGCGCGGCCAGCGCGTCGTCGCCGGGCGCGCCTTCCACTTGCGCCCAATAGCGTTTCACGAGCTTGCGCCGCGGTTCCGCGATGCGCGCCTGCAATGCGCCGTCGTCGGTGAGCAGCAGCAGACCTTCGCTGTCGGCGTCGAGACGGCCCGCAGGATAGACGTTCGGCGTCTTGACCCAGTCGGACAGCGACTCGCGTGTTTCGTGCGGCGAGAACTGGCAGATCGTGCCGAACGGTTTATTGAGGGCGATCAAACGCATGTCGATGGAAGCCGAAAAAAATGAAGCAAAGAAGCGCCGAGATCTTAAAGCAAAACGCTGCGCCGCTCTGTGCTCAGTCTTATATAAGACATAAGACAAGGATGCATCGCGCCAACGAACGCCGCTGCGCCGCAACATCGCCGGCGCCGGAAAAGGCCGGTGTAGCGCGCGGCACGGGCGTTCGGAGCGTGGGCTAGAATAACGGCCAGACCCCTGCGCCGCGAGCGTGAGCCGTCATCATGCCGCATCGATTGCGCGAAGCCGCCGGTCATGATTTCACCGATTCTGCGCTTTCGATCCTGTTCGCGGTCGCCAGACCGATCCCCCTACTGGAGTTGATCATGCCGTATCAGCACATCAAGGTCCCGGCGGAAGGTGAGAAGATCACCGTCAATCCGGATTTCTCGCTCAACGTCTCCAACCAGCCGATCATTCCGTACATCGAGGGCGACGGCACGGGCGTCGATATCACGCCGGTCATGCTGAAGGTAGTCGACGCGGCGGTGGAGAAGGCGTACGGCGGCCAGCGCAAGATTCAATGGATGGAAATCTACGCGGGCGAGAAGGCCACGCGCGTGTACGGCCCCGACGTGTGGCTGCCCGAGGAAACGCTCGACGTGGTGAAGGACTACGTCGTGTCGATCAAGGGCCCGCTGACGACGCCGGTGGGCGGCGGCATCCGCTCGCTGAACGTGGCGCTGCGCCAGCAGCTCGACCTCTATGTGTGTCTGCGTCCGGTGCAGTATTTCAAGGGCGTGCCGTCGCCGGTGCGCGCGCCGGAGAAGGTCAACATGGTGATCTTCCGCGAGAACTCGGAAGACATCTACGCGGGCATCGAATGGCCCGCCGAATCCGAAGGCGCGAAGAAGCTGATCCGGTTCCTGCGCGACGAGATGGGCGTCTCGAAGATCCGTTTCCCGGACAGCTCGGGCCTTGGCGTGAAGCCGGTGTCGCGCGAGGGCACGGAGCGCCTCGTGCGCAAGGCCATCCAGTACGCGATCGACAACGATCGCCGCTCGGTGACGCTCGTGCACAAGGGCAACATCATGAAGTTCACCGAGGGCGCGTTCCGCGACTACGGTTACGCGCTCGCGCAGAAGGAATTCGCGGCGGAACTGATCGACGGCGGCCCGTGGATGAAGATCAAGAATCCGAAGACGGGCGGCGACATCGTCATCAAGGACGTGATCGCCGACGCCTTCCTGCAACAGATCCTGCTGCGTCCCGCCGAATACGACGTGATCGCCACGCTGAACCTCAACGGCGACTACATTTCGGACGCGCTCGCGGCGCAGGTCGGCGGTATCGGCATCGCGCCGGGCGCGAATCTGTCCGATTCGGTGGCGATGTTCGAAGCCACGCACGGCACGGCGCCGAAATACGCGGGCAAGGACTATGTGAATCCGGGCTCGGAAATTCTCTCGGCGGAAATGATGCTGCGTCACCTCGGCTGGTTCGAGGCGGCGGATCTGATCCTCGCGTCGATGGAAAAGTCGATCCAGCAAAAGCGCGTGACGTACGACTTCGCGCGGCTGATGGAAGGCGCGACGCAGGTGTCGTGCTCGGGCTTCGGGCAGGTGATGATCGACAATATGTAGGCAAATTTCAGGGCATATCGTCGCGGATCAACAACCCCGATAGATGAAAAGTCTATCGGGGTTGTTTGTTTCAGGCTGCTTCACCTGGAGTCAGGTCATCCTTCACCGACCGTCTGACTGTCCGCCACAAACTGAGAAAGCCGCTGGTACGGCGCGCAATCGCGCAGATGATTTCGTATTCAGCGGAGGCGTCATGCGTGGTGGAACGAGGTATGGCTCGAGTCGGCCGGCCACGAAGGCAAAGACGAGCGGGCTGCATTCGCTCGACGCGCGACGGTTGCATCGCGAGGCCCTGCTACGGCCAGGGCTCTCGTATGGCTGGCAGTGGACAAATGACCGCGGCGAACGCACCTCGAGCATTGGCATTCGCACGCATGAACACGGCCTGACCGTCACTTACGCAATCAACGGCGAGTCGGTGCAACGGCGCATGTGGGCATAGCTACGCACTTAGAAAGGTCTATGCACTTTGCAGTGGTGCGCGTGACGCAGCCAAAGGCGAGACCGTGACTGCAACGATACGCATGCCTTACCGGTACTCGTCAATCTCAACCGTGCCGCCGATCGCTGGCGGCTCGGCCTCGTCGCCATCGCCAGACAGCAGCTCGGAAAGCTCGTCCGGGCGCAGCGCCCGCATCGTTTTTTCGACCTTCCTGTCATAGTGGCGGTCGTTTGGGTCTCCCTGCTTTTGTGCTTTGCGGCCGTACCGCTGGACGAAAGTGCCGAGCTGTCCGACAAGGCGCACACGCTTCGCGGTTGATCGCATCTCAGTCGAACGACTCGGCGGCAACCTTGCCGCCCTCGATTACCAGATGCGCAGCATCGATGCCTGGCGCAAAAAAACGCCAGTCCTCGTCATCTTCGATTCCATCCGGCACCACCTCCAGACGATACCCACGCGAAAGCACAATGACCATGCCGCCCGTATCGTATGCCGACAACTTCTCGACCTTGATAGGGCCTTGGCCTACGAGCATTCCGTGCAAACGCGTGGCAGTGTCGTGTGCCTTTTCATCCGCACCGCGCAGATCCTCCCTTGATGATGCGGCGCGCCCATCGCGCTCGATCCGCCAGTCACATTGCACGTGGAGCGCCCAAGCCCCATCCTCTCGCTCTCTGCCCCTGAGCGTATGCCGCCTTTGCGGGCCGAATTGCATCGTAAGCATGTCGCCTGCGTGGCTGACCCAGCTCACCTCAAGCCCGACAAGCACAGCAAGCCGCTTCGTAATTTCTGCCTTGGTATCAGTCATCACCACCTCCGAACAAATCTTGACCCCGCTCCAGCATCTCGTGATATCCGAGGCCTTGCTTACTAATGTCGTCGTGGAGTTGCCGGGCCTGATCCTTATTTAAGCCCAATGCCTTTACGACGGCTTTGAACTGCGTGTTCTGAGTCTGATTGTTTCCTGGCGTGCCCTCGCCGCCCGCTAGCTCTACGACATCGCCATCCGGCAAATCGGGCCGGTAGTCGAACGCTTGCGCATCGCCGAGCGGAGTCGGGTCGCCAAGACCGCTCGGCATACGTGGCCTGTTGCCGTAGAGCGGTTCGGCTTGCTCCGCAATGGTGGGTTGACGGGGTGCTGCGTCACGTTGTGCGCTCGCCCACCGCCTCCGGATAGCCTGAACGCAATCCCGCAGGGCTTGCGGGCCGGGCAGGAAAACCAGATCGCCATCCTTCACGGCCCGATAGACCGCCTGCGCCGGGCTGCTATCTCGAACCCCGGCGCCACCACCGGACAGACGAAAGCGACCAAGCACGCTATCCAGTCCGTCTCGCCCCCTGAGATCCAGCACCGCCAGCGGCATCATCAAAAGGAAGGCGGCGCGGGCTTCCTGCATGGCCTCGACAAACTCACCCCAGTCGGCTTGATTCACGTCGGACGCATCGCTCCGCTCGCCAGTAGCGTAATGCTGGAGCAACCGCACCTCGCGCTGAGGGTGCAGCCTCAGGTAAATGGGTTCGTCATGCAGGCTTCCCCCAGAAGATGAAAGCCGCCTCGGGCAATCGGCTGCAGAAGTTGGAGGCCGGGCCAAGGTACAAATCACGAAACAGCATCTCCATGCCACCTCACAGGCGGTTTGTGCGGGCCGTATACCTAGCACGCGCCCGCACACCGCACCTTGCGGTAAACCGGGACCAGGCGACTCGATGCCGACGGCATGAACCGGTGAGGATGCGCGGAATGGGCGACCGCCGTGCCGCTAGCAACAGCGACGCCGCTTCTCGCTGCTGACGGAATGTTCAGGTTTGTTCAGGTCTGAGGCGCGCTACGGATACCAACGCATCTCAACGCGAGTGAGGGAAAAACTGAGGGAAATTGCGCATCATTGAAATTCGAAGGGCGCCCAGCAAAGGCGTAGCACCAGAATTCAACAGAATGATCGAGAGCGTCCTGTCTGAGCGCTCGCGCTGAACGACACCCCGGCGCACCGACGGTTCGCCGGGGTTTTTATTGCCTTGCGCTATGATGTAGCGGTTCCCGCACGCTCATTGGCCGCACCTTTTCCGATGCCGTTTCTGCGCCGTCTCCTTCTCGTGTTCGCCTTCGCGCTTCTGTCGATGCGCGGCGCGAGCGCGTGCGAGCACGCAGCGGTCATGCCGATGACGCACGCCGCGCAGCACGTTGGTCAGTCTGTCGCGCAGTCGGCTGCATTGCACGCCGCGGATGCGGGCTGCATGTCTTCATCGGCGCATCAGGGTTCATCGCATTGTCACGCCAGTTGCTGCGTGGCCGGCTGCGGTGTTCACTGCGGCGCGCCGCCGCTCGCCGCGCGCTTCGAAGCCTGGGGCGCAGGCGCGCATGCGCCGCCCCTCGTCGCCGTGAGCTTGCGCGCGGGCATCACGCACGCGCCGCTTCTGCCCCCTCCGATCGTCTGATCGACGTTCGCCCCACGCGTTATACGCCTGGCACCCGCGCAGCTCACACGCCGCGCGCGGTGCGCACGATCCTATGCGCGCGGTCCGCTCATGCGGCGCGCCGCGCCATCGAGCACGAGGAATGCAGCAATGAAACGAAGAGATTTTTTGTCGGGCGCGGCCAGCGCCGTCGCCGCCGCCTGGTTTTCGCGCAGCGCGTTCGCCGCTGGCGACGACAGCATGCCGATGCACGACATGAGCAAAATGAACGGCATGGCGTCGATGTCCGGCATGCACGACGCGATGCAAGGCAGCGAACTCGCGCCCGTCGATGCGCTGCCTGCCGGCGCGCCGCTCGCGAGCCTGCGCACGCTCGTCAACGAAAGCCGCACGCCTGGCGAGTTCCGCGCAACGTTGCTCGCGCAACCGGTTGCGCGCGCGCTCGTGCAAGGTCAGCGCGACACCGTGTTCTGGCAGTTCGACGGCGGCCTCGCAGCGGCGGGCAAAGGCGACACGTCGGGGCCGGTGGTCGGTCCGCTGATCGCGTTGCGTGAGGGCGATCGCGTCGAGATCCGCGTCGTCAACCGTCTCGAACAACCGACCACGATGCACTGGCACGGCTTGCCCGTGCCGCCCGACCAGGACGGCAATCCGTCGAATCCGATCCCGCCGGGCGGCGAGCACGTCTATCGCTTTACCTTGCCGAAGGGCAGCGCGGGCACTTACTGGTATCACCCGCATCCGCACATGCAAACCGCCGAGCAGGTGTTTCGCGGCCTCGCGGGCCCGATCGTCGTGCGCGCGGCCGACGATCCGCTCGCCGCGTGGCCCGAGCGTCATCTGTTCGTCTCCGACCTCAAGCTCGCCGCCGATGCGAGCATCGCGCCCAACAGCATGATGGACTGGATGAATGGCCGCGAAGGCCAGTTCGTGCTCGTCAACGGCGCGCGCGAACCGCGCATCGAGGTCGTGCGCGACGAGCGCTGGCGCGTCTGGAATGCGTGCAGCGCGCGCTATCTGCAACTCGCTTTCGACGATGGGCGCGCGTTTGCGCAAGTCGGCACCGATGGCGGTCTGCTCGCCGCGCCGCGCGACGGACTCACCGCGCTCGTGCTCGCGCCGGGCGAGCGCGCCGAACTGATCGTGCGCGCGGGGCAGGGCGCGTCGCAGGCGCGTTGGCTGGCCACGCAATACGACCGTCACAAAATGGCGATGTCGCACGGCAGCCTGCCGCCGGGTCCGAACGTCGTGCTCGCCGATGTGCGCTTTGCTCCGGGCGCCGATGCGTCGCGCGCCGATGCGTCGGGCGCCGATAAGTCTGCCGCGCTGCCTGCGTCATTGCGCGCCATCGCGCCGCTCGGACCCGCGCGTGCGCAGAAGTCGGTGGGCTTCAGCGAAGCGATGGACATGCACGCGATGCACCAGCCGGGTGCGTCGACGCGCGCGATGCCGCTCGGCATGAAATTCATGATCAACGGCGAGACTTACGTGCCGGGCCGCGCGACGCTCACGAGTTGGCGCGGCGACGTCGAAAACTGGACGATCGCGAACGGCACGGACATGGATCATCCATTCCATCTGCACGGTACGCAGTTCCAGGTGTTGTCGCGCGAGTCCGACGGTCGTCGCATCGCCGAGCCTTATCTTGCATGGCGCGACACGATCAACGTGAGGCCGGGGGAAATCGTGCATATCGCGACCGTGCAGCATGAAGCGGGCGATCGCATGTTCCATTGCCACATCCTCGAACACGAGGACCTCGGCATGATGGGCACATTGCGCGTGATCTGAGCCGCGACGCAGCGCGAGACCGCGTTCAGCGAGCGCGGTGTATAGCATGCGCATCGTTAAGAAACGATGACATGCGGAGTGCGAATGAAGGACGAAGCGAAGGAAGATGCGAAAGAAGAAGCGAATGGAGACGCAAGCGCGCAGCATGTGAGCCAGTCGGCAAGAGTGTCAAAAAAGCTCAAAAACAGGCGCTGAAAAAAGGAAACCCGGCCGAAGCCGGGTTTCCAAAAGGTACGGGTACCGAACGTATCAGGCAGCTGCCTGAATGTTCGATGCCTGTTTGCCCTTCGGGCCTTGCACGACCTCGAAGCTCACCTTCTGCCCTTCTTTGAGGGTCTTGAAGCCATTCATCTGGATGGCCGAAAAGTGAGCAAACAGATCCTCGCCGCCTTCATCCGGCGTGATGAATCCGAAACCCTTCGCGTCGTTGAACCACTTGACCGTACCGGTTGCCATACCAACTTCCCCTGTAACTCATGTCACTACCACGAGCAGTTCGAAAAGCTTAACGATCGCTATGCAATCGCCCCCTCCTCACAAGCTCACCAACGGCATTTTTTCGAAATTAAAGGCGGTTGAAAAAAGTGCCAGCTTGATTGTTGAGGCTCTTTATTCTGCTGTCAAGAATATTTTGAGACCGTGCCGGACGCGTTGTAAAGATCGCATTTCCAGGGTTTTTCCGGCTTTTCTTGCGTGCTGCGACGCGATGTTGCGCGTCATGCTCCCGAACTGCTCGTGCCCGTTTTTCATGGTGCATCGGTTGCACCGCCAACAGACAACGCCGCATCGCAACGTGTCGGACAATGTCCGGTCTTCGATCAGTATCGATGACGCATGAAGTCGGACGCGCGGCGGGGTCATGTGAGCGGTGCATCTTGAAAAGTCGCATAATCGACGCACATGGGACTCACGGCGCGTCAGGCAGGTTTGACATCGAGTGGCGTGGAATCTGACAGTGAGCGTGCGGGCGCCGACAGTAGGCGACCACCTGACGCCGCAGGTTGTGCGATACTCGATTCGACGGTGGCCCGAAAGCTGCTGGCAGTGATTCAAACCGCGGTTTCGACGTTGGAACGAAGCGCGGATCGAACCGGCCCCGCAGCCGGGCGCCCATGCAGTCGCCTGGGCGGAGTTGATCGGGCCCGGAACGGGGAAGGCGCAGGTTTTGCTCACATGTGGCGGGCGCCGGAGCCAGCTTCACCGGACGGCCGGTCGGGTTTCGGCAGGATTGCGGGCCTGTCCGAGTTGTTTAGAATGGGTGTATGGCAATTATCCCGGACAAGCAGGATTCAACCGTACTGGAGCGGCAGGAGCACAAGGTCAAACCGCCCTCCATGTACAAGGTCGTGCTGATGAACGACGACTACACGCCGATGGAATTCGTCGTGATGGTCGTGCAGGAATATTTCAATAAGGACCGCGAGACCGCAACGCAGATCATGTTGAAGGTTCATCGCGAGGGCAGGGGCGTTTGTGGGGTCTATACGCGGGACATCGCGTCGACCAAGGTTGAGCAAGTCGTTACCCACGCACGGCAGGCCGGGCATCCGCTGCAGTGTGTGATGGAGGAAGCATGATTGCCCAGGAACTGGAAGTCAGCCTGCACATGGCGTTCATGGAAGCACGTCAGGCGCGGCACGAGTTCATCACGGTCGAGCATCTCTTGCTGGCGCTGTTGGACAATCCGACAGCGGCAGAAGTGTTGCGCGCGTGCGCCGCGAATATTGAAGACCTGCGACAGAACCTGCGCAACTTCATTCATGACAATACCCCTACGGTTCCCGGCACGGATGACGTCGATACGCAGCCGACGCTCGGGTTCCAGCGCGTGATCCAGCGCGCGATCATGCACGTTCAGTCCACTTCCAACGGCAAGAAGGAAGTGACGGGCGCGAACGTGCTGGTGGCGATCTTCGGCGAGAAAGACTCGCACGCGGTGTACTACCTGCAACAGCAGGGCGTCACGCGTCTGGACGTCGTGAACTTCATTTCGCATGGCATCGCGAAGACCGGCAGCGGCGAAGCCGCCAAGGCCAGCGACGCGAATGCGGAAGCCGAAGACGCGGCAGGCCAGAAGGAAACGCCGCTCGCGCAGTTCACGCAGAACCTGAACCAGATGGCGAAGGACGGCCGCATCGATCCGTTGATCGGGCGCGAGTCGGAAGTCGAGCGCGTGGTGCAGGTGCTGTGCCGCCGTCGCAAGAACAATCCGCTGCTCGTGGGCGAAGCCGGCGTCGGCAAGACCGCGATCGCGGAAGGCCTCGCCTGGCGCATCACGCGCGGCGAAGTGCCGGACATTCTCGCCGACGCACAGGTGTATTCGCTCGATATGGGCGCGCTGCTCGCGGGCACGAAGTACCGCGGCGACTTCGAGCAACGTCTGAAGACGGTGCTCAAGGAGCTGAAGGAACGCCCGCACGCGATCCTGTTCATCGACGAGATTCATACGCTGATCGGCGCGGGCGCCGCATCGGGCGGTACGCTCGACGCTTCGAATCTGCTGAAGCCGGCGCTCTCGTCGGGCACGCTCAAGTGCATCGGCGCGACCACCTTCACGGAATATCGCGGCATCTTCGAGAAGGACGCGGCGCTGTCGCGTCGTTTCCAGAAGGTCGACGTGATCGAGCCGACCGTCGAGCAGACGGTGGCGATCCTGCGCGGTCTGAAGTCGCGCTTCGAGGAGCACCACGGCGTGAAGTATTCGTCGGGCGCGCTCAATGCGGCGGCTGAGTTGTCCGCGCGCTTCATCACCGACCGTCATCTGCCCGACAAGGCGATCGACGTGATCGACGAAGCGGGCGCGGCGCAACGCATCCTGCCGAAGTCGAAGCAGAAGAAGACCATCGGCAAGAGCGAGATCGAAGAGATCATCTCGAAGATCGCGCGCGTGCCGGCGCAAAGCGTGTCGCAGGACGATCGCAGCAAGCTGCAGACGCTCGACCGCGATCTGAAGGCCGTGGTGTTCGGCCAGGATCCGGCTATCGACGCGCTGTCGGCGTCGATCAAGATGGCGCGCGCGGGTCTCGGCAAGACGGACAAGCCGATCGGCTCGTTCCTGTTCTCGGGTCCGACCGGCGTCGGCAAGACCGAAGTGGCGCGCCAGCTCGCGTTCACGCTCGGCATCGAGCTGATCCGTTTCGACATGTCCGAGTACATGGAGCGTCACGCGGTGAGCCGTCTGATCGGCGCGCCGCCGGGCTATGTCGGGTTCGACCAGGGCGGTCTGCTCACCGAAGCCGTCACGAAGAAGCCGCACTGCGTGCTGCTGCTCGACGAAATCGAGAAGGCGCACCCGGACATCTTCAACGTGCTGCTGCAGGTGATGGATCACGGCACGCTGACGGACAACAACGGCCGCAAGGCGGATTTCCGCAACGTCATCATCATCATGACGACGAATGCGGGCGCCGACACGATGAACAAGTCGACGATCGGTTTCACGACGCGCCGCGAACAAGGCGACGAAATGGCCGACATCAAGCGCCTGTTCACGCCGGAGTTCCGTAACCGTCTGGATGCGACGATCAGCTTCCGTGCGCTCGATGAGGAAATCATCATGCGCGTGGTCGACAAGTTCCTCATGCAGCTCGAAGACCAGTTGCACGAGAAGAAGGTCGATGCGCTGTTCACGGACGCGCTGCGCCAGCATCTGGCCAAGCACGGCTTCGACCCGCTGATGGGCGCGCGGCCGATGCAACGCCTGATCCAGGACACGATCCGCCGGGCGCTCGCCGACGAACTGCTGTTCGGCAAGCTCATGAGTGGCGGTCGCGTGACCGTGGATGTGGACGCCGACGACAAGGTGTTGCTCACGTTCGACGAGCAGCCTGCGCCGCGTCCGCCGGAGGCGGTCGAAGTAGAATAAGCGGTTTCCGCTTCAGGCCAGCCGGAACGGCGCGGACTTCACGGTCCGCGCCGTTTTGTTTTGTGCGCGTAATTTCTGCGAACGTCGTCGTAATTGCGCGCATTGCCGGTGAAATGGCCGTATGCCGTCGAGGGTGAAGGTGAGTTCAGATAAAAAGGGTGCGTTCGATTCGATCGTCGAACGCGAGCGCGGTTTGCGCCGCGGGCTGTCTGCCGGTCAGATGACGATGATCGCCATCGGCGGCGCGGTCGGCACGGGGCTGTTTCTCGGCAGCGGTTTCGCGATCGGCTTCGCCGGTCCGGGCGTGCTGATTTCCTATGCGATCGGCGCGCTGATCGCCTTGCTGCTGATGGGCGCGCTCGCCGAAATGACGGTCGCGCATCCCACCTCGGGTTCGTTCGGCGCTTACGCCGAGCACTACATCGGGCCGCTCGCGGGTTTCGTGGTGCGCTACGCGTATTGGTCGGCGTATGTGCTGGCGGTCGGCACCGAAGTCGCGGCCATCGCCGTCTACATGAAATTCTGGTTCCCGCACGTGCCGGGTCTGTACTGGATCGTCGGATTTTCGGCGGCGCTGATCGTCGTGAATGCGATGAGCGTGCGCGCGTATGGCTCGATCGAATATCTGTTTTCGAGCCTGAAAATCGCGGCCATCGTGGCCTTCATCGTGCTCGGCGCATGGTTCGTGTGGCACGCGCCCGCGAGTTCGGGCGTGGGCTTCGCGAACTACACGTCGCACGGCGGGCTGCTGCCGAAGGGCTGGTGGGGCGTGTGGGTGGGCACCATCGTGTCGCTGTTCAGCTACCTGGGCGTGGAGACCATCGCGGTCGCCGCGGCCGAGGCGCAGGATCCGGCGCGCGCCGTCACGCGCGCATTCCGCGCCACCGTGCTGCGCCTCGTGCTGTTCTATCTGCTGACGCTCGCGCTGATGCTCGCGATCGTGCCGTGGACCGAGGCGGGCGGCAACGAAAGCCCGTTCGTGAAGGTGATGGCCGAAACCGGCGTGCCGTACGCGGCGGGCGCGATCAACTTCATCGTGCTGGTCGCGGCGCTCTCGGCCATGAACAGCCAGCTCTACATCACCACGCGGATGATGTTCAGCCTCTCGCGCGCGGGCTACGCGCCTGCCGTGTTCGGCCGTCTCACGCGTCAGGGCGTGCCGACGGCGGCGCTCTCGCTCTCGACCATCGGCATTGCGGTGTCGGCGGTGCTCAACGCGCTGTGGCCGCAAACGGCCTTCACGCTGATGATGTCGATCGCCATGTTCGGCGCGATGTTCACGTGGCTGATGATCTTCGTCACGCAGATTTTCTTCCGCATGCAGAACGCGAAGACGCCGCTGAAATTCCGCATGTGGGGCTTTCCGCTGACGAGCGTGCTGGGCGCGATCCTGATGCTCGGCATTCTGGTGGGCACGGCGTTCACGCGCGAATTCCGCATGACGCTCGCATATGGCGTCGCGTTTCTCGTCGCGCTGGTCGTGATCTACGCGCTCTGGTATCGACGTCGTGCGCCGCTCGCGGCTTCGCCCGATGCACCGCGCTAAACGACCCGCGCCGGACAACAAAAAAAGCACGCTCGAAAGCGTGCTTTTTTTATGGCCGTGCGCGGCGCGTGCAGCTTAGTGCTTGCCCGTGCTGCCGAAGCCGCCTTCGCCGCGCTCGCTCTCTTCGAAGCTCTCGACGACGTTGAACTGCGCCTGCACGACCGGCACGATCACGAGCTGCGCGAGACGCTCCAGCGGGTTCAGCGTGAAGGTCGTGTGGCCGCGATTCCAGGTGGAGATCATCAGCTCGCCCTGGTAGTCGGAGTCGATCAGGCCGACGAGGTTGCCGAGCACGATGCCGTGCTTGTGGCCGAGGCCCGAGCGCGGCAGGATCAGCGCCGCATAGCCCGGATCGGCGAGGTGAATCGCGAGGCCGGTCGGGATCAGCTTCGTTTCGCCCGGTTCGAGCGTGACG
The DNA here is from genome assembly GCF_900109265.1 of Paraburkholderia tropica. Classification (GTDB taxonomy): domain Bacteria; phylum Pseudomonadota; class Gammaproteobacteria; order Burkholderiales; family Burkholderiaceae; genus Paraburkholderia; species Paraburkholderia tropica. Next base: position 354,742 of record NZ_FNZM01000008.1, on the reverse strand, counting down.
GGTGCGTCGAGGCACGCGCGCAGGTCGAGGCCCGCGCTGCCCGGCGTGGCGTAGTGGGGCAACTGGTCGCGCATGCGTTCGTTGAGGATCTTGACGTCGATTTTCATGAGTTGGCGTTCAGGTCAGTTTGAGCGAGGCAGTTCGAAGGCCTCGGCGAGAAGTTCGTAGGAGCGCTGACGCGCCTTGTAGCTGCCGGCGACGGTCAGCACGATCAGTTCGTCGGCGCGGAAGCGGTCTTTGAGCGCCAGCAGGCGCTCCGTCACGCTGTCCGGCGTGCCGATGATGCTGCGCGGCTTCTCGCGGTCGATCACGAGTTGCTCGCGCTCGCCGTATTCCTGGGCGCGCCCCTGTTCGAGGCTCGGGATCGGCGCGTTCAGACCGTAGGCCATCTGCACGCGGCGCAGATCGACGGCTTTTTCGAGGTCGGCGGCCTCGGCTTCGGTATCGGCGCAGATCACGAAGACGGCGCAGGCCAGGTACGGTTTCGCTTCGTGGCCTGCCTTGAAGCGATCGTGATACGCCTCGGACACCAGATGCCCGAAGTGCGCGTTGATGAAATGCGCGAACGAGAAGCGCAGGCCCAGTTGCGCCGCGAGCAGGCCGCCGAAATCGCTCGAACCGAGCACCCAGAGTTGCGGGCGGGTCTCGATTTGCGGTTGCAGGACGACGCCGTGCGCGAGGTGATCGGCGGGCAGGGTGCCGTCCATCAGCCCGACGAGATCCTGCACCTGCTGCGTGAACTGGTCGCCGCGATTGTAGGCGCCCGCCGCGACCGCCTGCGCGGTGCGCATGTCGCCGCCGGGCGCGCGTCCGACGCCCAGATCGACGCGGCCGGGAAACAGCGCTTCCAGCATCATGAACTGCTCGGCAACCTTGAACGCGCTGTAGTAGGGCAGCATGACGCCGCCCGAGCCGATGCGGATGCGCTTCGTCAGACTGCCGATGCGCGCGAGCAGGACTTCGGGGCAGGGATTGCACACGCCGAGCAGGCCGTGGTGCTCGGCGCACCAGTAGCGCGTGTAGCCGAGCTCGTCGGCGAGTTGCGCGAGGTCGAGCGTGGCGGCGAGTGCGTCCGCCGCGGTGTGCCCGGCGATGACGGGCGATTGATCCAGTACGGAAAGCAGCGTCATGGCGTACTGCTCCTCGATGACGTTCGCGAAGCGGCGCGCGGGCGGCGCCCGCGCGCACGCATCACGAGATGATGCCCGGTGCCGGCAGACGCTTCGCGATTTCGGCGACGAGCGTCTGCGCGAGCGCCAGCTTGGCCGCGCGCGGCAGCGGCGTGCGGCCGGCGGCTTCGAACAGCACGACTTCGTTGTCGTCCTGACCGAAGGTGAGCGGGCCGAGATTGCCGATCAGCAGCGGCACCTTCTTGCGCGCGCGCTTCTCTTCGCCGTGCACGTCGAGGTCGCCGCTTTCGGCAGCGAAACCGACGCAGTACGGCGCATTCGGCATGGCCGCGACCGAGGCGAGGATGTCCGGGTTCTCGACGAACGTGAACGTCGGCATGCGGTGCTCGGCCGTTTTCTTGATCTTGTGCTCGGCGACGTGATCGACGCGCCAGTCGGCCACCGCCGCCACGCCGATGAACACGTCGGCGTCGGGCGCGGCGTGCATCACGGCGTCGTACATCTGCTGCGCGGTCTGCACGTCTTCGCGGTAGACGCCCCACGGCGTGTCCAGCGCGACCGGGCCGGCCACCAGATGCACCTCGGCGCCCGCCTGCTGCGCGGCGCGCGCGAGCGCGAAGCCCATCTTGCCGCTCGAACGGTTGGTGATGCCGCGCACCGGATCGAGCGGCTCGAACGTCGGTCCGGCCGTGATCAGCAGCTTGCGGCCCGCGAGCAGCTTGGGCGTGAAGAACGCGACGATCGCCTCGTACACGGCTTCCGGCTCCAGCATGCGCCCGTCACCGACTTCGCCGCAAGCCTGCGGACCGGAATCGGGGCCGAGCGTTTCGATGCCGTCGGCGCGGATCTGCGCGACGTTGCGCTGCGTGGCCGGGTTCTGCCACATCTGCCGGTTCATCGCGGGCACGACCAGCAGCGGACAGTCGCGCGCAACGCACAGCGTCGAGAGCAGGTCGTCGGCCAAACCGTGGGCGAGCCTGGCGATGAAGTCGGTGGAAGCGGGCGCGATGACGATGGCGTCCGCCTCGCGCGACAGGTCGATGTGCGCCATGTTGTTGGGCACGCGGCCGTCCCACTGGCTCGTGTAGACGGGGCGGCCCGAGAGCGCCTGCATGGTCACCGGCGTGATGAACTGCGTGGCCGCCTCGGTCATCACGATCTGCACGGTCGCGCCCGCCTTGACGAGCAGGCGCGTGAGCTCGGCGATCTTGTAGCAGGCGATGCCGCCCGTCATGCCGAGCACGAGATGGCGCCCGGCCAGTTCGCCCGGATGGGCTGCGGAGGTGTTCAAGTCGGTTCTCTCCAGTGACGCAGCGTGACGCGAAGCGGCGCAGCGAGGCGCGCCGAATCGTGTCGTATCTTGACGTCGTGCCTTGGCGTCGAGCTTTAGCGCGAGCCGCGCACGCGCCGCAGTTCGTCGAACACCAGCAAGGCCGCGCCGACGCAGATCGCGCTGTCCGCGACGTTGAACGCCGGCCAGTGCGAGCGGCCCAGATGGAAGTCCAGGAAGTCGATCACGTGGCCGTACATCAGGCGGTCGAGCACGTTGCCGAGCGCGCCGCCCAGAATGAGCGAAAGCGCCGTGCAGAACATGCGCTGGCCCGCGTGACGCTTGAGCAGATAGCCGATCACCAGCGCGGCCACGACGCCCAGCGCCGTGAACGCCCAGCGCTGCCAGCCGCCGGCCGCCGCGAGGAAGCTGAACGCCGCGCCCTTGTTGTAGACCAGCACGAGGTTGAAGAACGGCGTGATCACGCGGCCTTCGCCGTATGCGAACACTTTGGCGATGGCGATCTTGGTGAGCTGATCCGCGAGGATCACGATCACCGCGATGCCGAGCCACGGCGCAAGCGTGCCGCTCGCGCCATTCGACTTCATTTGCTTCGTCATGGTCTTGGCCATTATGCGGCGCTCCGGGTTTCGCCGTTGCCGAACAGATTGGCGACGCAGCGGCCGCACAGGCCCGGATGCTCGGCGTTCGCGCCCACGTCGTCGCGATAGTGCCAGCAGCGTTCGCACTTGAGGTACTTCGAGGTCACGACTTCGACGCCTTCGTCCGCTTCGTTCTCGACCTTGATGACTTCCGCCGCCGAGGTGATCAGCACGAACTTCAGGTCGTCGCCGAGCGAGGTGAGGGCGTCGTAACGCGCGCCGCTCGCGAGAATGCGCACTTCGGCCTGCAGCGACGAACCGATCTGGTTCGCGCCGCGCGCCTCTTCGAGCGCCTTCGTGACGTTGCCGCGCACTTCGCGCAGCAGCGACCACTTCACGATCAGATCCTGCGCGCCGGCGATGTCCGGGAACGCATGGAAGGTTTCCGTGAAGATGGTTTCGCTTTGCGGCTGGAACACCTTCCACGCTTCCTCGGCCGTGAACGAGAGGAACGGCGCGAGAATGCGCAGCAGGCTGTGCGTGATGTGATGCAGCGCCGTCTGCGCACCGCGACGCGCGGCCGAATCCGGCGCGCTCGTGTAGAGGCGGTCCTTCAGCACGTCGAGATAGAAGCCGCCGAGATCTTCCGAGCAGAACGTCTGCAGCTTCGCCACGACCGGGTGGAACTCGTAGCGGTCGTAGTGCGAGAGCACGTCGTTTTGCAGCGTGTGCGTGAGCGCCACGGCGTAACGGTCGATTTCGAGCCATTGATCCGCGGGCAGCGCGTGCTTCTCGAAGTCGAAGTCCGACAGGTTCGAGAGCAGGAAGCGCAGCGTGTTGCGGATACGGCGATAGCCTTCCGTCACGCGCTTCAGGATTTCTTCCGAGATCGCCAGTTCGCCCGAGTAGTCGGTCGACGCGATCCACAGACGGATGATTTCCGCGCCCAGACGGTTCGCCACCTCATGCGGGTCGACGCCGTTGCCGAGCGACTTCGACATCTTGCGGCCTTCGCCGTCGACGGTGAAGCCGTGCGTGAGCAGCGCGTTGTAGGGCGGGCGGCCGTCGAGCATCGACGCCGTCAGCAGCGACGAATGGAACCAGCCGCGATGTTGGTCCGAGCCTTCCAGATAGAGGTCGGCCGGGAATTGCAGGTCGTCCTTGTGCGAGCCGCGCAGCACGTGCCAATGCGTCGTGCCCGAGTCGAACCACACGTCGAGCGTGTCGCGGTTCTTTTCGTACAGGTTCGCGTCGTCGCCGATCAGCTCGCGCGGGTCGAGCGTCTGCCACGCTTCGATGCCCGACACTTCGACGCGCTTCGCGACTTCTTCGAGCAGCTCCGGCGTGCGCGGATGCAGTTCGCCGGTTTCCTTGTGCACGAAGAACGCCATCGGCACGCCCCATTGGCGCTGGCGCGAAAGCGTCCAGTCCGGGCGGTTGGCGATCATCGAGAACAGGCGTTGCTTGCCCCACGACGGATAGAACGCCGTGGCTTCGATGCCTTCGAGCGCGGTTTCGCGCAGCGTCTTGCCGCCGTCGTTCGGCGTGACGTCCATGCCCGCGAACCACTGCGAGGTCGCGCGGTAGATGATGGGCGTCTTGTGGCGCCAGCAGTGCATGTAGCTGTGCAGGTATTTCTCGCTGCGCAGCAGGGTGCCGGCGGCGTCGAGCGCTTCGACGACCTTCGGATTCGCGTCCCAGATCGAGAGACCGCCGAACAGCGGCAGCGATTCGACGTAGCGGCCGTCGCCCATCACCGGGCTGATGATGTCGGAGTCGACCATGCCGTGCGCCTTGCACGACACGAAGTCTTCCACGCCGTAGGCGGGCGCCGAGTGCACGATGCCCGTGCCGGTGTCGGTCGTCACGTAGTCGCCGAGATAGATCGGCGAGGTGCGCTTGTAGCCCGGATGCGCCGAGGCGAGCGGGTGATTGAAGCGCAGGTTCGCGAGCTTTTCGCCTTGCGTGGTGGCGACGACGGTGCCTTCGAGGCCGAAGTCCTTCATGCAGGCTTCGACGCGTTCGCTCGCGAGGATCAGCAGGCCGCGCTGCGTGTCGACGAGTGCGTACTCGATTTCCGGATGCACGTTGAGCGCCTGGTTCGACGGGATCGTCCAGGGCGTCGTGGTCCAGATGACGATGCCGCCTTCCTCGCGCGGCAGCGCGGCGAGGCCGAACGCGGCCGCCGTTTCCGCGGGCTGCGCGAACGTGAACAGCACGTCGATGGTCGGATCGGTCTTGTCCTTGTACTCGACTTCGGCTTCAGCGAGCGCCGAGCCGCAGTCGAAACACCAGTTGACCGGCTTCAGGCCGCGGAACACATAACCCTTCTCCATGATCTTCGCGAGTGCGCGGATTTCGCCCGCCTCGTTCGCGAAGTTCATGGTCTTGTACGGGTTGTCCCAGTCGCCGAGCACGCCGAGGCGCTTGAAGCCCTTCTTCTGCGTTTCGATCTGGCCGGCCGCGTACTCGCGCGCCTTCTTCATCACTTCCTGCGCGGGCAGCGACTTGCCGAACTGCTTTTCGATCTGGATTTCGATCGGCATGCCGTGGCAGTCCCAGCCCGGCACGTAGACCGCGTCGAAGCCCGCGAGATTGCGCGCCTTGACGATCATGTCCTTGAGGATCTTGTTCACCGCGTGGCCGAGGTGGATGTCGCCGTTCGCATACGGCGGGCCGTCGTGCAGGATGAACTTCTTGCGGCCCTTCGAGGCTGCGCGGATCTTCTTGTAGATACCTTGCTCTTCCCACTCCTTGACCCATTGCGGCTCGCGCTTGGGCAAGTCGCCGCGCATGGGGAACGGCGTGTCGAGCAGGTTGACGGGGTACTTCGATTCGGACTTTTGCGGCTTGCCGGAGGATGCTTTCTTGTCGCTCATGGTGAGATCACGTGGAATTCGGGGGATGCATGGCGTCAGCATTGCGGGCGATGCCGCGCAACCGTCGCCTCGGGCGCCGCACGCGTGCTGCACGGCGGCGCCTGGGGGCGGGCGGCCCGAAACGCGTGCCTTGCTCGGCAAGACGCGCGCGGGCCGCGGGTCAAATTCGATCGGTCGCCGAGGTGGCGAAGCCGGTGGACGCGCCGCCGGCCGCGCCCGTGCCCGCCGCGGCGAACCATGCGCGGGCGTTGCTTACGTCGCGTGCGATCGCGGCGGTGAGCGTTTCGAGGTCGGCGAACTTCTCCTCGTCGCGCAGCTTCTTCAGGAACTCGACGCGCACGAGCTTGCCGTATGCGCTGCCGTGCCAGTCGAGCAGATGCACTTCGAGCAGCACGCGGCCGGAGTCGTCGACCGTGGGCCGCAGGCCGAGGCTCGCGACGCCCGGCAGCGGGTGGTCGGCGATACCGTGGACCTGCACGACGAAAATGCCCTTGAGCGCGGGGCGCTTGTGGCCGATCGGCAGATTCAGCGTGGGAAAGCCGAGGTCGCGGCCGAGCTTCAGGCCGTGCACGACGTGTCCGCTGATTTCATAGCCCCGGCCGAGCGAGGCGCGCGCGGCGTCCAGATCGCCGGCGGCGAGCTGCGTGCGCACGGCGGAGCTGGAAATGCGCACGCCCGACGGGTCGGCGACGGTGGCCATCTGTTCGACTTCGAAGCCGTGTTCGCGGCCCGCGAGCTGCAGCGAGGCGAAATCGCCCGCACGCTTCGCGCCGTAGCGGAAGTCGTCGCCGATCATCATCCAGCGCGCGTGCAGGCCGCCCACGATGATGCGTTCGACGAACGCGTCCGGCGACTGGCTCGCGAAGGTGTGGTTGAAATGCTCGACCACCACGCGGTCCACGCCGTTCTCGCGCAGCGCTTCGAGCTTGTCGCGCAGCATGGCGATGCGCGGCGGGGCGCTGGCGGGATTGAAGAACTCGCGGGGATGCGGCTCGAAGGTCATCACGCAGACCGGCAGGCCGCGCGCGTTCGCGGCTTCGCGCACGCGCGCGAGCAGCGCCTGATGTCCGCGGTGGACACCGTCGAAATTGCCGATGGTGAGCGCGCAGGGCGCGCGACTTTCGGCGTTGGGAAGACCGCGGAAAACTCTCACGATAGCGGAACCTGGAGGAACCTCGAAAAGCGCGCGGGCCGTGCGCGCTCGATATGACCGGTGGTGCGGCCTGGGCCGCGACTAAACAGGAGATTATAAACGCACGCGAGGGCGATCGCTCCCGCCCGAGCGTCGGGCGTCGTCCCCGATGATAAAATCCGCGGATGAAAAATCTCGTCATCCTGATTTCGGGGCGGGGCAGCAACATGGAAGCCATCGTGCGCGCGTGCGCGCACGAAGCCTGGCCGGCGCGCATCGCCGCCGTGATTGCCAACCGTCCTGACGCCGCGGGCCTTGCGTTCGCGGCGTCACACGGCATTGCCACGGCGGTGGTCGATCATCGCCAGTATCCGGATCGCGCCGCCTTCGACGCGGCGCTCGCGCAAACCATCGACGGTTATGCACCCGATCTCGTCGTGCTCGCGGGCTTCATGCGCGTGCTCACCGAAGGTTTCGTCACGCATTATTCGGGTCGGATGCTCAATATCCATCCGTCGCTGCTGCCGAGCTTTCCGGGCCTCAAGACGCACCAGCAGGCGCTCGACGCGGGTTGCCGCGTGCACGGCGCCACGGTGCATTTCGTCACGCCCACGCTGGATCATGGGCCGATCGTCGCGCAATCGGGCATTCCGGTGCGCGCGGGCGACGACGCCGCGGCGTTGGCCGCGCGCGTGCTCAAGACCGAACATGTTATTTATCCGCGCGCGGTGCGCTGGTTCGTCGAAGGGCGCCTCGCGCTCGACGGCGGACGTGTGACGCTCTCGCCGCCCGAGCCGCAATGGCTCTTCCTTGACGATGTAAACGAAGCACAAGCACACAACGCCGGGGAGGGCGCATGAGGCTGCATGGATTTTTGATTGGACAAACCGAGACGCTGCTCGCCGATGTGCTCAAGTTCGCCGGCCCCGCCGACGCGATCACGAGCCGTTTTTTCCGCGAGCATCCGAAGCTCGGCCACGGTGAGCGCGGCGTGATCGCCGAAGCCGTGTTCGCCGTGCTGCGCCGTCGCATGGAGTTCGCGCACCTGGCCGAAAGCGGCACGGGCAGCCCGACGCGCCGCCTCACGCTGCTCGGTCTGATGGCCACGGCCGGCCGTTCGGCGATCCGTCCGTTCGTCTCGGACGCCGAGGCGAACTGGCTCGAACACGTCGCGAAGATCGACCCGGCGAGCCTGCCGCAGCGCGTGCAGCTCAATCTGCCCGAGTGGATCCTGAAAGCGCTCGAATCGCGTTTCGACGCCGCCGAAATGGCGCAACTGGCGTCCGCGCTCAACTATCCGGCGCCGCTCGACCTGCGCTCGAATCCGATCAAGGCGAACCGCGACGAGCTGATGCGCGCGCTGGCCGCGGCCGGCATCGAGGCGGGCGAGACGCCGTTCGCGCCGAACGGCGTGCGCGTGACGGGCAAGCCCGCGCTGTCGCGCCTCGACGCCTTCAAGGACGGCTGGTTCGAAGTGCAGGACGAAGGCAGCCAGCTGCTGTGCTCGCTGGTCGCGCCGCGCCGCGGCGAGATGGTGGTGGACTTCTGTGCGGGCGCGGGCGGCAAGACCCTGGCGCTCGGCGCGATGATGCGCTCGTCGGGCCGTCTCTACGCGTTCGACATCTCCGATCGCCGTCTCGCGAAGCTCAAGCCGCGCCTTGCGCGCAGCGGCCTCTCGAACGTCAATCCGGTGCTGATCGACAGCGAGCACGACGCCAAGATCAAGCGCCTGATCGGCAAGATCGACCGCGTGCTGGTCGATGCGCCGTGCTCGGGGCTGGGCACGCTGCGCCGCAATCCCGACCTCAAGTGGCGCCAGTCGCCCGAGTCGGTGGCCGAACTCGCGCCCAAGCAACTGTCGATTCTCACGAGCGCCGCGCGTCTGCTCAAGCGCGGCGGCCGTCTGGTCTACGCGACCTGCAGCATTCTCGAAGCCGAGAACGAAGCGGTCGTGAAGCAGTTCCTCGACGCGCATCCGGACTTCGTGCTGGTCAGCGCGCGCGACGTGCTGGCGGAACAGCGCGTGGGTCTCGATACCGGCGACTACCTCTCGCTGTGGCCGCATCGCCACGCCACGGACGGCTTCTTCGCCGCCGTGCTGGAGCGCCGCGGCGACGCGCAGCCGAAGACGAAAAAGGCCGCCGCCGCGACCACGCCGGAAGAGGCCGCTGCCGCGACCGAAGCCGCCGACGCGATCGCCAAGGCTCAGCAGCCCGCAGCCGCCGAGCCGGACGCGACGCAGGAATAAGCGCTTGAACTCACTGCGGGCTGGAAGTGCGGTGAACGTGTCAGAAGCTGTAGCAACGCGGGGCCGTCCGATTCCGATCGGGCGGCCCCGCGCCGTTTGAATTTGCATACCCATGATGGAAAACCGCATTTTTTCGCACATGCTGGGCGGCGTGATCCGCGATTTCGGCCAGCCGGTCATGCTCTGGCAGGCCGGCGTGCTGATCGGCGCGCTCGTGCTGGCGTGGCTGCTCGCGCGGCTGCTGCGGCGCGTGCTCGAAGCGCGCCGCCAGGATCGCTATGAAGGCCTGCGTTTCGGCGCCGAGAGCCTGTCGCGCGCCTTTTTCCCGCTGATCGGCGCCGGCTGCGTCTGGATCGCGCGCGAGATCGCCAGCAATTTCATCCACACGTCGCTGCTCAATCTCGCGCTGGTGCCGCTGTTCGGCATCGGGCTCATCTATATCGCGTTCTTCTTCGCGCGGCGCGTGTTCGGCCGCAACGGCCAGACGCACGCGTGGCTCGGCATCGTCGAAAAACTCGTGTCGCTGATCGTCTGGCTCGGCATGCTGTTCACCGTGCTCGGCATTCAGGACGACGTGCTCACGTGGATGGAGAGCGTGCGCTTTCGCATCGGCACCGCGCATGTGAGCCTGCTGTCGCTGTCCAACGGCGTGCTGTGGGTCTGCGTGACGATGGTCGTGGCGGTCTGGGCGGGCGCGGCGCTCGAGGACCGGCTGATGCGCGCGACCACCATCGACGCCAATCTGCGCGTCGTGCTCGCGCGCGTGGGCCGCGCGCTGCTGGTGTTCGCGGCCATTCTGTTCAGCCTGTCGATCGTCGGCATCGACATCACGGTGCTGGGCGTGTTCGGCGGCGCGCTCGGCGTGGGCCTCGGCTTCGGCTTGCAGAAGATCGCGAGCAATTACGTATCGGGCTTCATCATTCTGATCGACCGCTCGCTGCGTCTGGGCGACACCATCAACGTGAGCGGACTCGCGGGCAAGGTCACGCAGATCCGCACGCGCTACACGGTCGTGCGCGGGCTCGACGGCGTGGAGACGCTGATCCCGAACGAAAAACTGATCACCGATGTGGTGCAGAACCAGTCCTCGTATCTGACGCGCGGCTACTCCAAGGCGGCCGTGCAGGTCGCCTACGACACCGATCTCGATCAGGCGATGGCGCTGCTCGCGCGGGCGGGCGAGGGCGTCGAGCGCGTGCTGACCGATCCGGCCCCGACGCCGTATCTGGCGAGTTTCGGCGGCGACGGCATCAATCTCGAACTCGGTTTCTGGATCGCCGACGCGGCCAACGGCACGTCGAGTGTGCGTTCGGCGGTGAACATGAATATCTGGCGTCTGTACAACGAGGCGGGTATTTCGATCCCGTTCGCGCAGCGCGAGGTGCGCATCATCGGCGGCGCGATGCCGGTGGCCGGTCCGCCCGTTCGGGGACAGAACGAGACGCCTGGCGGGGAACAGCCCCAGGATCAACCCCAGGCGGCAGCCGGCGAAAGGTAAGAAGGGGTCGGAAGGGCGCGCGAAATGTGCGGCAAACCGCCTCTGGCGCCCTCAAGACGGTTGACTCCGCGGCCGTTAAAGAAAAAAATCTTCATTTGTTACAAACACTTGGAACGGTTCTAGTAGAATGCCGTCCAACCTCCTGCTGTACGCTTTCACTTTCTTGACAGCGGTTTCGGGCTGAAAGGCCGCCGCGCTACGTTTCACGGGTACAAACCTTGTTGAATTCCTTGCTTGATTTCCTCGCGCACGGCGTGCTGCATTTCACGTGGTGGCAGATCCTGCTGTTCGCGGCGGTGGCCACTCACATCACGATCGTCGGCGTCACGGTGTATCTGCACCGCTGCCAGGCGCACCGTGCGCTCGAGCTGCACCCGATCATGAGTCACTTCTTCCGTTTCTGGCTGTGGATGACCACGGGCATGCTGACGGGTCAGTGGGCCGCGATTCACCGCAAGCACCACGCCAAATGCGAGACCGAGGAAGATCCGCACAGCCCGCAAACGCGCGGCATCTGGAAGGTGCTGCTCGAAGGCGCCGAACTCTATCGCGCCGAAGCGAAGAACGAAGAAACGCTGCGCCGTTTCAGCCACGGCACGCCCAACGACTGGATGGAGCGCAACGTCTACACGCGCTTCCCGATCCTCGGCGTGAGCATCATGATGGTGATCGACGTGGCGCTGTTCGGTCTGGTCGGTCTTTCCGTCTGGGCCGTGCAGATGGCGTGGATCCCGTTCTGGGCCGCCGGCGTCGTGAACGGTCTCGGCCACTTCTGGGGCTATCGCAACTTCAATTCGTCGGACGCCAGCACGAACCTGTTCCCGCTCGGCATCATCATCGGCGGTGAAGAGCTGCACAACAATCACCACACCTTCGCCACCTCGGCGAAGCTGTCGAGCAAGTGGTACGAGTTCGACATCGGCTGGATGTACATCCGCATGATGCAGGCCGTCGGTCTCGCCAAGGTCAAGAAGGTCGCGCCCACGCCGCGTCTGACCAAGACCAAGCTCGTGCCCGACCACGAAACGCTGCAAGCCGTGCTGTCGAACCGCTATGAAGTCATGGCGCGTTACGCCACGGTCGTGAAGCAGGCGTATCGCCAGGAGCTGGCGCATCTGAAGGAAGTCGGCGAGCGCGAGAAGTACAAGGTCATGCGCGGCGCGCGCAAGTGGTTCGACAAGGAAGAAGCCAGCCTGAACGAGCCGCAAAAGCGTCAACTGCCGCAGATCTTCGCGAACAGCCAGAAGCTGCGCACGTTCATCGAGCTGCGCAACGAACTCGCGGCCATCTGGGAACGTTCGAGCGCCTCGCGCGAACAACTGCTCACGCAGCTCCAGGATTGGTGCCATCGCGCCGAACAAAGCGGCATCAAGGCACTCCAGGAATTCGCGACGCGCCTGCGCCGCTACGCCTGATTTCGTGGATGGATACGCGCTCCCGGCCCATGCGGCCTGCGTGAGCGGCGGAAAAATCCATTAGAATTCAGGTACGTCACAAAACCCCGCGCTGGCGGGGTTTTTCTTTTTGGGCCGCGGAAAAACCGGTGCTTGGCGCGGGTTGCGTACCGTGGCGATCGGCAGGGCTGCAACTGGCATGGGGTCGGAACGAGAGCGAAAGCGCGCGTTCCGGCCGGTAGAGGAGATCATGAGTCAGGCAATCAGAGCGGTCGAGTACGACCGGCCGCAAGGCGCGGTGTGCAGCGTCGGGCAGGCGTGGGCGACGGTGCCCGACGCGCCGTCGGCGGCGGAGCGCGTTGCATTGAAGGAGCGCATTCGCGCGTTGCTCAAGCGCGAGAAGGCGGTGCTCGTCGCGCACTATTACGTCGATCCCGAATTGCAGGAGCTGGCGGACGAAACCGGCGGCTGCGTGGCCGATTCGCTCGAAATGGCGCGTTTCGGTCGCGATCATGACGCACAGACGCTGGTCGTCGCGGGCGTGCGCTTCATGGGCGAGACCGCGAAGATCCTGAGCCCGAACAAGCGCATTCTCATGCCGGACCTCGACGCGACCTGCTCGCTCGACCTCGGCTGTCCCGTCGACGAATTTTCGGCGTTCTGCGACCAGCATCCCGACCGCACCGTGGTCGTGTACGCGAACACCAGCGCGGCCGTGAAGGCGCGCGCGGACTGGATGGTCACCTCGTCGATCGGCCTCGAAATCGTCGCCGATCTGCACGCGAAGGGCGAAAAGATCCTCTGGGCGCCGGACCGCCATCTGGGCAGCTACATCCAGAAGAAAACCGGCGCCGACATGCTGCTGTGGCAGGGCTCGTGCCTCGTGCACGACGAGTTCAAGGGCATCGAACTCGATCTGCTGCGCGCCGAATATCCCGACGCGAAGATTCTCGTTCACCCGGAATCGCCCGAAGCCGTGGTCGCGCTCGCGGACGTGGTCGGCTCGACCACGCAACTGATCGACGCCGCCGTGAAGCTCGACGCGCAGCGTTTCATCGTCGCGACCGATCTGGGCATTCTGCACAAAATGCGCCTCGCGGCGCCGGGCAAGACTTTCATCGAAGCGCCTACGGCCGGCAACAGCGCGACCTGCAAGAGCTGCGCGCATTGCCCGTGGATGGCGATGAACGGCCTCGCGAATCTCGCGGACGTGCTCGAACGCGGCCATAACGAAATTTTCGTCGACGCCGCCATCGGCGAGCGCGCGCGTCTGCCGATCGACCGCATGCTGGCGTTCGCGGCGGAACACAAGCGTCGCGTGCAGGCGAGCGGCGATCTCGCGCGCGACGGCGCGCTGTTCTCGAACGTGGGAGCGGCGTGATGGGTGCACTGGAATTGCTGGCCGTGGACGCGGTGTCGTCCGTGCTGCCCGGGGTGCGCGCGCAGTACGGCGCGGCGTTCGACGCGGCGATCGCGCGCAACGTTGCGGATGCGCTGAACGAAGACGTCGGCACCGGCGACCAGACCGGTCGCCTCGTGCCCGCCGACGAGATGCGCGACGCGCGCATCATCGTGCGCGAAGAGGCGGTGCTGTGCGGCGTGCTGTGGTTCGACGCCGTGGTGAAGCAGGTCGATGCGCGCATCGACGTGCGCTGGCACTATCGCGAAGGCGAGCGCATGGCGGCCAACTCGGTGGTGTGCTCGTTGCGCGGACCGGCGCGCGCGCTGCTCACGGCCGAGCGCAATGCGATGAACTTTCTGCAGCTGCTGTCGGGCGTGGCGAGCGCGACGCGCCGTTACGTGGACGCCATCGCGCACACGCAAACGCGCATTCTCGACACGCGCAAGACGCTGCCGGGTCTGCGGCTCGCGCAGAAGTACGCGGTGCGCGTGGGCGGCGGCGCGAATCAGCGCCTCGCGCTGTACGACGGCATTCTGATCAAGGAAAACCACATCGCGGCGGCGGGCGGCGTGGGCGCGGCGATGGACGCGGCGCTCGCCCTGAACGCGGGCGTGCCCATCCAGATCGAAGTCGAAACGCTCGACCAGCTCGACACGGCGCTCGTGCACGGCGCGACCTCGGTGCTGCTCGACAACTTCTCGTTCGAAATGATGCGCGAGGCGGTCAAGCGCACGGCGGGGCGCGCGCTGCTCGAAGTCTCGGGCGGTGTGAACTTCGATTCGGTGCGCACGATTGCCGAAACCGGCGTCGATCGCGTGTCGATCGGCGCGCTCACGAAGGACGTGCGCGCGACCGACTACTCGATGCGGATCGTCTGAGCGCAATAGATCACGCGCTTCCTGATGCAAAAAGGCCGCCTCGCGAGAGGCGGCCTTTTTTATTCGCGCGACGACTTACGCGACGTTGCGGTTGCGCACGCGCTCGGGCGCGAGCACGGTCGGCAGCGCTTTCGGCAGCGAATTCGGCCAGTCGCGGCTGTAATGCAGACCGCGGCTTTCACGCCGAGAGCGCGCGCTCTCGACGATCAGCGAGGCCACTTCGACGAGGTTGCGCAGTTCCAGCAGATCGCGCGTCACGCGGAAATTCGCGTAGTACTCCTGGATTTCGTCGCGCAGCAGGGAAATGCGGTGTTGTGCGCGCTCCAGACGCTTGTCGGTGCGCACGATGCCGACGTAATTCCACATCAGGCGGCGCAGCTCGTCCCAGTTGTGCGCGACCACGACTTCCTCGTCGGAATCGGATACGCGGCTTTCGTCCCAGTCGGGCAGCGGGGCGTGCGCGGCCGCTTCGAAGCCTTCGGCTTCGATCGCTTCCGCCGCCGAGCGACCGATCACGAGACATTCGAGCAGCGAGTTGGACGCGAGGCGGTTCGCGCCGTGCAGCCCCGTATACGAGGTTTCGCCGACCGCGTAGAGGCCCGCGAGATCGGTGCGGCCCGCGAGGTCGGTGACCACGCCGCCGCAGGTGTAATGCGCGGCGGGCACGACCGGAATCGGCTCTTTCGTGATGTCGATGCCGAACTCGCGGCAGCGCGCGAGGATGGTCGGGAAGTGCTCTTCGAGGAACGCGGGCGGCTGATGGCTGATGTCCAGATGCACGCAGTCGATGCCGTGCTTCTTGATCTCGAAGTCGATCGCGCGGGCCACGATGTCGCGCGGTGCGAGTTCGGCGCGCGCGTCGTGTTCGGGCATGAAACGTGTGCCGTCGGGCAGGCGCAGCACGCCGCCTTCGCCGCGCACGGCTTCGGAAATCAGGAACGACTTCGCGTGCGGGTGGAACAGGCAGGTCGGGTGGAACTGGATGAACTCCATGTTCGCCACGCGGCAACCGGCGCGCCAGGCCATCGCGATGCCGTCGCCGGTCGCGGTGTCTGGGTTCGTCGTGTAGAGATAGACCTTGCCCGCGCCGCCCGTCGCCAGCACCGTGTGCGGCGCCTGGATTGTGACCGTGCGGTCGTTCTTGAGGTCGAGCGCGTAGAGACCGTGGCAGCGGCGGCCCGGCAGGCCGAGACGATCCGAGGTGATCACGTCGATCGCCTGATGATCTTCGAGGATCGTGATGTTCGGATGCTGGCGCGCGCGTTCGAGCAGCGTTTGCACCACGGCGTGGCCGGTGGCGTCGGCGGCGTGAATGATGCGGCGATGGCTGTGGCCGCCTTCGCGGGTGAGGTGGAAACCGAGTTCGGCGGCGGCGTCCTTCGTGAACGGCACGTCCTGGCCGATCAGCCATTCGATCGCTTCGCGGCCATGCTCGACGATATAGCGCGTGGCCGCCTCGTCGCACAGGCCGCCGCCTGCGACCAGCGTGTCGTCGACGTGGTTTTCGACGCTGTCCGCCGAATCGAGCACCGCGGCGATGCCGCCTTGCGCGCGGTCGCTCGCGCCTTCGGTCATCGCGCGCTTGGCGATGATCACCACGCGGCGCGTTTCGGCCAGATTCAGGGCCACGCTCAATCCCGCCAGCCCGCTGCCGACGATCGCTACATCGAAATTCATGGTGCTGCCTCTCCGTCTCTCTTGTTCTGCGCTTTCTGCCGCCGCCGGCGGCGAGTGAAGCGGGAAGCATACTCCGATAGGGGAGCCGACGAAAAGCTACACCGTGTAGGTAGAGATCAAAAGATCGTTACGCGATGGTGAACGGACGCGCCGGGAAAACAAAAAAACCCGCTGCGAAAGCGGGGCAGAAATAACAAAGCCCCGCTCGAGAGCGGGGCTTTGAATGTCTTCGTCAGGCTCGGATCAAGATTTACTTGATCTTCGTTTCCTTGTACTCGACGTGCTTGCGAACAACCGGGTCGAACTTCTTGATCGACATTTTTTCCGGCATGTTGCGCTTGTTCTTCGTGGTCGTGTAGAAGTGACCCGTGCCTGCGGTCGACTCGAGCTTGATCTTGTCGCGGATACCCTTGGCCATGACTTACTCCTTACAGTTCGCCGCGTGCGCGCAGGTCTGCGAGCACGGAGTCGATGCCGTTCTTGTCGATCAGGCGCAGGCCTGCGTTCGAGATGCGCAGACGCACCCAACGGTTTTCGCTTTCAACCCAGAAACGGCGATTTTGCAGATTCGGGAGGAAACGGCGCTTGGTTTTGTTGTTAGCGTGGGAAACGTTGTTGCCGCTCATCGGCGCTTTCCCAGTGACTTGGCAGACACGTGCCATGAGTACACTCCTACGGAAATTCTGAGTTCGAGAGCCGCTTAAGTTTCCCAGGCGAGAAATGGCCGGAATAAGAGCGCGCTCACGTATGGATGAGAGACAACCTCGAACCCAGGCCATATTTCCCCCGGAACGCCTTGACGGGCCTTCGGAACAGGGTTGGAAATAGGCAAACCGAGAGTTTAGCAGAAAAAGCCCAGGAAAATCAAACACGATTTGCAGATCATGTCGTGCGGATGCACGACGGTCGCGGCGCCGACACCTTCCGCAAACACGCATAAAAGCGTGCCGGAACGCGCGCGGGGTGGGTGCGGCTAGGGTGCGGGTTGGTCGCGCGTCGCGGCGTTCGGCGGCCCGGCTTTCAGTCTAGTCCGTGGCGAGCAAAAGAAAACGTCTCCCGCGCGCCGATGATCATGTGATCGACGAGGCGCACCTCCACGAGCGCCAGCGTGTCGCGCAGCACCCGCGTGAGGCGGCGGTCGCTCGCGCTCGGCTGGACCGCGCCGGAAGGGTGGTTGTGCGCGACGATCAGGCTCGCGGCATTGAGCATCAGCGCGCGCCGTACGATTTCACGTGGATACACCGCCATGTGCGTGAGCGATCCGCGCGCGATTTCCTCGTAACGGATCAGGCGATGGCGCACGTCGAGAAAGAGGCAGACGAACACCTCCTGCGAGCGGCTGCCGATCATCAGTCGCAGGTAGTCTTCGACGGCGCCGGGCGAGTCGACGAGCGGCTTTTCTTCCAGCTGCTCGGCGAGCGCGCGCCGCGCCAGCTCGACCACGGCCATGAGGATGGCCGCCTTCGCCGGGCCGATCCCGCGCACGCTTTCGAACTCCTCGGGCGGCGCGTCGAGCATCGCGCGTAAGGATTTGAAGTGATCGAGCAGGGCGCGCGCCACGTCGAAGACGTTATGGCCCGGCAGGCCAGAGCCGAGCAGCAGCGCAACCAGTTCCAGATCGGAGAGCGCCGCCGGACCGGCTTCGCGCAGCCGCTCGCGCGGCATGGCGCGGCGCCTCGGCTTGGGCCCGTCGTTCCAGAGGGGCGTATCGCAGGCAATTTTCACCAATTGAATCTCCTCGTTGCGGACGTGGATGCCGCTCGCATGTGGCGTCCGTCCAGGAACTATGTGGCTTACAATGGGGCTTTTCCGCTCGCGCTTGCGCGCGACCGACCGGCGCCCGAGGGCGCGACCAGACGAAACGAGTACCGCATGAGCATCATCGATATTTCCGAGGTGAAACCGGGTTCCCACGTCACGCTGAATTACCGGCTTTCCCTCGCCGACGGCACCGAAATCGTCAACACGTTTGCCGACCGGCCCGCCACGCTGCTGCTGGGCGCCGGGCAGCTTGCGCCGCCGCTGGAAAACATTCTGCAAGGTTTGAAGGTCGGTCACCACTCCACCTTTCAGCTAGAACCCGGCATCGCCTTCGGTCAGCGCAACCCCGACTTGATCCAGCGCATCTCGCTCAAGACGCTGCGCGACAACGCCATGATTGGCGAGTCGTTCAATCCGGGCGATCTCATCGAATTCAACGCACCGGACGGCAACCGCTACGCGGGTGTGCTCAAGGAAGTGAACGAGACCTCCGCGCTGTTCGATTTCAACCATCCGCTCGCTGGCCAGGCGGTTGCGTTCGAAGTGCAAATCATCGGAATCCTGTAAAGCCCATGACCTCCACGGACACGTCTACTGTCGTCGACCGCGCTGAAGTCGCCGAAGCCGAAATCCTGCTCGCGCAGCCGCGCGGCTTTTGCGCCGGCGTCGATCGCGCTATCGAGATCGTCGAGCGCGCCATCCAGATCCACGGTGCGCCCATCTATGTGCGCCATGAGATCGTCCACAACGCGTACGTGGTCGAGGACCTGCGCAAGAAAGGCGCGATCTTCATCGAACAGCTCGATGAAGTGCCGTCCGGCAATACCGTCATCTTCAGCGCGCATGGCGTGTCGAAGGCCGTGCGCACCGACGCCGAGGCGCGCGGGCTGCGCGTCTACGACGCCACCTGTCCGCTCGTGACCAAGGTGCACGTCGAAGTCGCGAAGATGCGCGACGAAGGCCTCGACATCGTGATGATCGGCCACAAGGGCCACCCGGAAGTCGAAGGCACCATGGGGCAGGCGCACGAAGGCATGTATCTCGTCGAGGACATCGCCGACGTCGAGGCGCTGTCGCTGCGCGATCCGGCGCGCGTCGCGTTCGTCACGCAGACCACGCTGTCGGTCGACGACGCCGCCGAGATCATCGAGGCGCTCAAGGCGCGCTTCCCGGGCATTCGCGAGCCGAAGAAGCAGGACATCTGCTACGCCACGCAAAACCGTCAGGACGCGGTGAAGTTCATGGCGCCGCAGTGCGACGTCGTGATCGTGGTCGGCAGCCCGAACAGCTCGAATTCGAATCGCCTGCGCGAAGTGGCCGAAAAGCGCGGCATCCCCGCCTATATGGTGGATGCGCCCGACCAGATCGATCCGGCCTGGCTCGAAGGCAAGCGCCGTATCGGCCTGACGGCGGGTGCGTCGGCGCCCGAAGCGCTCGCGCAGAAGATCATCCAGCGTTTGAACGAACTGGGCGTGCGCAACGTGCGCGCGCTCGAAGGCATCGAGGAAAACATCGCGTTTCCGCTGCCGCGCGGGCTCGGGCAAGTGGCCTGATCGCCGCGAGCGTCTGACTATTCAGTCAGCCTCTGCATGAAGAAGCGCGCCCTTGGGCGCGCTTTTTTTATGTCCCGCCGCCGCAATCCGCCCCGTAAATAAATGGGGTTCGATAATTAAAAGTGTGCGGTGAACCACGTCGCCACGGCCGGTTGGACTAGGTGTTTTCGCTATGGGGCGGGGTCGTCGCCGGATATCTGACCCCGATAAATCGATGTCTCAATAACGATTTTTCAGCATCCGCACCAAATGCGTGCGCGAACTCAATCGCCATTTAATTGTTCATCGTGGTGCAGCCGATGCCCGCCCGATAAGGCCCCGCGCCTGGCCGTCGCAACACTTGATGTGAGTGTTGCCGATTTTTGGTGCAACTGATGCACGAAAATACGGCGCAACCCATGGTGCAACCGTCTCTGGAGTGTCTTCTCGAAAATGGTTGCAATGCAGGAAAACCCTGCCGATTCAACAATATTGCCGCCTGCATAATTGGAGTTACAATGCGCGCGTTCTGAGGGCCGGACGTCAGCGCGAGGCCCATCAGGCAAGCATTTCGGAAGGCGCAGGAGACCTGTTTAATGCAAATCGAGTTTGCTGTTGCCGCAACTGTCGCGGCTGCGGTTGCGCCGCGCAAGGCGTGGCACATCCGCGGTGCACGACGGGGCAGGGGCGCGACATCGATGACCGTTGCACTCCCGGAGGAAGCTTGTCCGCAGTTGGGACACGACGATCAGAACGGCGCAGCACGCAATGAAGCACGCGTCGCGACGTCGTCAGGGTCGGCAGACGCGCTCGTTGCACTCGCGGCTGGCACACATGTTGCATGTGATAGCCGCGGCGCGAGAGCGGTTTTTGTCGCGGTCCGAAAGGTCCTGGCCGATGCTGCCGTAAACGGTGGCGAGGCAGAGATTCTCGGCCCGATCCAGGGAGTCATGACGTATGACGTTTGCGCAGCCGGCCTCAAGGCGGGCCGCGCACGCGTCGCAGCGAATGTGACAGGTAGTTGAACCCGACGGCACCGAACCATCCGACGGTGCCGTTTTTGCATCCGCTTCCGGCGAGCCTGCCGCTGCAACACAGCGACAACGCGAACCGGGTGCGGCCAACCGTTACCGGTCTTTTACTTCAGTACCCGAAAGTGTCGTTGCGGTTCCGTAAAACATCGCCCACCGGCCGATGACAGCGCGAATCCGGTCGCACGGGCTAAGGAGCATTAAATGGATATTTTCGTCCAGCAGATCCTGAATGGGCTGGTGCTTGGCAGCATCTACGCCATCATTGCACTGGGCTACACGATGGTGTACGGGATTTTGGGCATCATCAATTTCGCGCACGGCGACGTGCTCATGGTCGGCGCGATGGTGGCGCTCTCCGCGATTACGGTGCTGCAGAATCACTTCCCCGGCCTCGGGAACATCCCCACGCTGTGCATCGCGCTCGTGATCGCCGCCGTGGTCTGCGCGTTCGTCGGGTACACCATCGAACGGGTCGCCTACCGGCCGTTGCGCCGCGCGCCGCGTCTCGCGCCGCTGATCACCGCGATCGGCGTGTCGATCCTGCTGCAGACGCTCGCGATGATCATCTGGGGCCGCAATCCGCTGGCCTTCCCGCAGCTCATCTCGACCGATCCGATCAACGTCATCAAGCCGTCCGAGACCGGCGTGGGCGCCGTGATCTCGCCGACCGAAATCGTGATCATCGTGGTCGCGTTCCTCGTGATGGCGGGCCTGCTGATCCTCGTGCACCGGACCAAGCTCGGCCGCGCGATGCGTGCGATCGCCGAAAACCCGGCTAACGCGAGCCTGATGGGCGTGAACCCGAACTTCGTGATTTCGGCGACCTTCATGATCGGCTCGGCGCTCGCGGCGCTGGCGGGCGTGATGATCGCGTCGGAGTACGGCAACGCGCACTTCTACATGGGCTTCATCCCCGGCATGAAGGCCTTCACGGCCGCGGTGCTGGGCGGTATCGGCAATCTCGGCGGCGCGATGGTCGGCGGCGTGGTGCTCGGTCTGATCGAGCAGCTCGGCGCGGGTTACATCGGCAATCTGACCGGCGGGGTGTTCGGCAGTAACTATCAGGACGTGTTCGCATTCGTCGTGCTGATCGTGGTGCTCGTGTTCCGTCCGTCGGGGCTGCTGGGCGAACGTGTCGCGGATCGCGCATAAGAGGGAGTAGATCAACATGACTTCAATTCAACCGATCGAGCCGTCGACGACGCTCATCCCCGAGAAGAACACGACGCGCACGTACGCGATCGGCATCGTGACCGCGATCGTCGTGGCCGCGCTGCCGTTCGTGGTGGGCGCAACGGGCGGCAACTACTGGGTGCGCGTGCTCGACTTCGCGATGCTCTACGTGATGCTCGCGCTGGGCCTGAACGTGGTGGTGGGCTTCGCCGGCCTGCTGGATCTCGGCTATATCGCGTTCTACGCGGTGGGCGCCTACACGGCCGCGCTGCTGACGTCGCCGCACCTGACCTCGCAGTTCGCGTGGATCGCCAGCATGTTCCCGGGCGGCCTGCATACGCCGTACTGGATCGTGATTCCGTGCGCGATGGCGTTCGCAGCGATCGCGGGCATTCTGCTCGGCGCGCCGACGCTGCGTCTGCGCGGCGACTACCTCGCGATCGTGACGCTGGGCTTCGGGGAAATCGTTCGTATCTTCATGAACAACCTCGACCGTCCGGTGAACATCACCAACGGCCCGCAGGGCATTACCGGCGTCGCGCCGCTGCACGTGTTCGGCTTCAATCTCGCGCAGCCGCACGAGTTCCTCGGCTTCACGTTCACGTCGGTCTATATGTATTACTACGCCTTCGTGATCTGCGCGCTGCTCGTGATCTGGGTGTGTACGCGTCTGCAGCACTCGCGTATCGGCCGCGCATGGGCCGCGATCCGCGAAGACGAAATCGCCGCCAAGGCGATGGGCATCAACACGCGTAACGTGAAGCTGCTGGCGTTCGCGATGGGCGCGTCGTTCGGCGGCCTGTCGGGCGCGATGTTCGGTGCGTTCCAGGGCTTCGTGTCGCCGGAATCGTTCACGTTCTGGGAATCGGTCGTGGTGCTCGCCTGCGTGGTGCTCGGCGGCATGGGCCACATCCCCGGCGTGATTCTCGGCGCCGTGCTGCTCGCGATTTTCCCCGAGTTCCTGCGCTCGACGATGGGCCCGCTCCAGCACATGCTGTTCGGCCATGAAATCGTCGATACGGAAGTGATTCGCCAGCTGCTTTACGGTCTCGCCATGGTCGTGATCATGCTGTATCGCTCGGAAGGCCTGTGGCCGTCGCCGAAGCACGAAGACAAGATCGCGAAGATCGCCAAGCGCGGCAGCAAGAAGCCGGTGCGCGCCTGATTGCGAACAGGAGAGGAACAGAACATGAGCAATAAATCCATCCGCCTGTCCGTGAAGGGCGTGAACAAGCGCTTCGGCGGCCTGCAGGCGCTCTCCGACGTGGGCCTGCAGATCGAGGAAGGCACGATCTACGGTCTGATCGGCCCGAACGGCGCGGGCAAGACCACGTTCTTCAACGTGATCACCGGTCTCTACACGCCCGATTCGGGCGAGTTCAAGCTCGACGGCGAAGCCTATACGCCGACCGCCGTCTATCAGGTGGCGAAGGCGGGCATCGCGCGTACCTTCCAGAACATCCGTCTGTTCGGCGGCATGACAGCGCTCGAAAACGTGATGGTCGGCCGTCACGTGCGCACGAAGCACGGCCTGCTGGGCGCGGTGTTCCAGACGCCTTCGGAGCGCAAGGAGGAACGCGAGATCAAGGAACGCGCGCTCGAACTGCTCGAATACGTGGGCATCGCGCAATACGCGGACTACACGTCGCGCAATCTCTCGTACGGCCACCAGCGCCGTCTGGAAATCGCGCGCGCGCTCGCAACCGATCCGAAGCTGCTCGCGCTCGACGAGCCGGCGGCCGGCATGAACGCGACCGAGAAGGTCGAACTCACGCGCCTGCTCGACAAGATCCGCGCCGATGGCAAGACCATCCTGCTGATCGAGCACGACGTGAAACTGGTGATGGGCCTGTGCAACCGGATGACAGTGCTCGACTATGGCAAGGTGATCGCCGAGGGTCTGCCGCAAGACGTGCAGAAGGACCCGAAGGTGATCGAGGCGTATCTGGGTGCGGGGGTTCACTGATGTCTACACCGGTTCTGAAAATCAAGGGCCTGCAGGTCAACTACGGCGGCATTCAGGCGGTCAAGGGCGTGGACATGGAAGTCCGCGCGGGCGAGCTGGTCACGCTGATCGGCGCGAACGGCGCGGGCAAGACCACGACGATGAAGGCCATCACGGGCCTGAAGCCGTACGCGTCGGGCGACATCGAGTACATGGGCCAGTCGATCAAGGGCGTGCCCGCGTATGAACTGCTCAAGCGCGGCCTCGCGATGGTGCCGGAAGGCCGCGGCATCTTCGCGCGCATGTCGATCCTCGAAAACATGCAGATGGGCGCGTATCTGCGCAACGACAAGGACGGCATCCAGAAGGACGTCGAGCGCATGTTCGGCTTCTTTCCGCGCCTGAAGGAACGCGCCACGCAGCTCGCGGGCACGCTCTCGGGCGGCGAGCAGCAGATGCTGGCGATGGCGCGCGCGATCATCAGCCGTCCGAAGCTGCTGTTGCTCGACGAGCCGTCGATGGGTCTCTCGCCGATCATGGTCGAGAAGATCTTCGAAGTGGTGCGCACGATCTCGTCGGAAGGCATCACGGTGCTGCTGGTCGAGCAGAACGCGCGTCTTGCGCTGCAGGCGGCGAATCGCGGCTACGTGATGGACTCCGGTCTCGTGACGATGGAAGGCGAGGCCAAGCAGATGCTCGACGATCCGAAGGTGCGCGCGGCGTATCTCGGCGAGTAAGTGGGCGAGTGAACGAACGCGCTCCTCGCGGGCGCCGATAAGACAAAAGCCGCATGGGTTGCGAAACCCATGCGGCTTTTTCTTTGTGCCGAAGGCAGTCCTGACGGCGAGGCCGGCCGCGCTCAGGCGAGCGCTTCGGACTCCTGCACGGCAAGACGCTTGCCGAGACTGATTACGGCGTCGGCGCGATAGCCGAGGCGGTCGTAGAACGCGAGCACCTCGGGCTTGTCGGTGAGCACCTGAAGGTTGAGCTTCAGGCAGCCCATCGCGGCCAGCGCGCTTTCGGCGTGCCGCACGAGCCGCGTGCCGAGGCCGAGACGACGCGCCTCGGGCGCGACCGCGACCGAATACAGCCAGCCGCGATGTCCGTCGTAACCCGCCATCGCCGAGCCGACGAGCGCGCCGTCTGCCTCGCCGTCGCGCCGGATGGCCACGAAGAACAGCTCCGGCTGCGTGCCGAGCTTGTTCGCGATCGAGCGGCGCGGATCGCGATGCGGACGGCTCGCGTCGTTGTACTCGGGAAACGCCTCGCGCCAGAGCGCGAGCACCGCTTCGGTGTCGGCTTCGGCGAAGGCGCGGATCGTGACGGTCATCGCATGGGCTCCGTGCTGGGCTGCGTGTGCTTACAGCGAGTCGAGGATGGTGCGCAGCATCGCCATCATCTGGTCGATTTCCTCGGTCGTCACGTTCAGCGCCGGCATGAAGCGCAGCAGGTTCGGGCGCGCCGCGTTCAGCAGCAGGCCGTCGGGCTGCATGTCGCGCGCCTTGTCGACGATCGCCGGGCCGATGTCCTTGCCGAGCATCAGCGCGCGTAGCAGACCTTCGCCGCGCTCGCCCTCGAAGCCGCGTTCCGCCGACAGTTCGAGCAGCTTTTCGCGCAGATATTCGCCGCGCGCGCGCACGCCTTCGAGGAAGCCCGGCGCGACCAGTTGCGAGATCACCGAGTAGCCGGCGGCCGTCATCACCGGATTGCCGTTGTAGGTGCCGCCCTGATCGCCGGCTTCGAACACGCAGACGTCCTTTTTCGCGAGCAGCGCCGCGAGCGGCACGCCGCCGCCGATGCCCTTGCCGAGCGTCATGATGTCCGGCTCGATGTTCGACAGTTCGTAGGCGAACAGCGTGCCCGCGCGGCCGCAGCCGGTCTGCACTTCATCGACGATCAGCAGGATGCCGTGCTTTTGCGTGAGCGCGCGCAACTGCTGCATGAATTCGCGCGTAGCGGGGATCACGCCGCCTTCGCCCTGGATCGGCTCGAGCATCACGGCGACCGTCTTCGCGTTGATGAGCTTCTCGACCGACGCGATGTCGTTCAGATCGGCCTTCGGGAAACCCGGCACCTGCGGTGCGTAGATCGTGTCCCAGCCCGGCTTGCCGCTCGCCGACATCGTCGCGATCGTGCGGCCGTGGAAGCTGTGGTCGAACGTGATGATCTCGAACGCGCCGTCGCGATGCTTTTTGCCCCACTTGCGCGCGAGCTTGATCGCGCCTTCGTTGGCTTCGGCGCCGCTGTTGGCGAAGAACACCTTGTCGAAGCAGCTATGCTCGGTGAGCAGGCCCGCGAGACGCGCCATCGGCTCGTTGTAGAAGGCCGGCGACGGATTGATGAGCAGGCGCGCCTGCTTGTCCATCGCTTCGATCATGCCGTCGTTGCAGTGGCCGAGGCTGTTGACCGCCCAGCCCTGAATGAAGTCGAGATAGCGCTTGCCTTCGTTGTCGTAGAGCCACGACCCCTTGCCATGCGTGAAAACGATTTCGGGCCGGTTGGTGATGTACATCAGCGACTCGATCGGGTACTCGGAAAAATTCATGGCAACGGGCTCCGCGCTGGGGCTGCAAAAAGGGTTGAGAACAGGTGAATGGAACGGCAGAAAAACAAAAAGCCACGGACTGGCCGTGGCTTTCGTGATTCGAACTTTCCTGTGCGTTGAACGATGCAACGCGCGTCCGTAACTAAGCCAGGCCCTAAAGGTGGGGCGAGCGGCGACGTCGGAGAGCGGACAGGAGGCGGTTCATGGGCGCAAGAATACGACAAGCCGAACGGCGATGTAAACCATCAATGTGCCGAATCTCGCCGATCGGCCGAAGAATTTTTCGTGATGGCGGCCGCGGCGGCGGGCCGCCGGACCCGCGGGATTGGGCCGGATTGCGCGGAATTGCGCGCGCAACGAGCCGTTACGCGCGCATCGGCAGGCGTTTAGACCGGATTCGCGAGGTCGGCGGCGCTCGTGAACGAGTCCGCGTAGAACTCGTCTTCGGGCAGGCCGTGATGCTGCGTGAAATCGCGCTGCGCCGACTCGACCATCACCGGCGCGCCGCACGCGTAGACCTGATGGCCGGACAGATCGGCCAGATCCTCGATCACGGCGCGGTGCACGAAGCCCGTGCGGCCGGTCCAGGCGTCCTCCGCGGCGGGCTCGGAGAGCACCGGCACGAAGCGGAAGTTCGGGATGTCCTTCGCCCACTGCTCGGCGAGTTCCAGCAGATACAGGTCCTTCTTCTGGCGCGCGCCCCAGTAGAGCGTCATCGGGCGGTTCAGGTTCTTGTGAACCGCGTGCTCGACGATCGCCTTGAGCGGCGCGAAGCCGGTGCCCGACGCGAGCAGCACGATGGGCTTGTCCGAATCCTCGCGCAGGAAGAAGGTGCCGAGCGGCGCTTCGAAGCGCAGGATGTCGCGCTCTTTCATCTGCGTGAAGACGTGGTCGGTGAACTTGCCGCCGGGCATGTGGCGGATGTGCAGTTCCAGCGGACCTTCCTCGTGCGGGGCGCTCGCCATCGAGTAGCAGCGGCGCGTGCCGTCCTTGAGGATGAATTCGAGGTACTGGCCGGCCAGATACTGGAGGCGCTCGTTGGCGGGCAGTTGCAGCCTGAGCACGATGACGTCGTCGGCCTTGCGCTCGATCGCGGCGATGCGGGTGGGCAGCTTGCGCACCTGCATGTCGCCGACGCCCGCCACTTCGCGGATGTCGATTTCGAGGTCGGTCTGCGCCGTCGCGCAGCAGAACAGCGCCATGCCGCGCGTGCGCTCGTCGTTCGACAGTGCCGACGCCGCGTGCGCGCGCTGCTCGACTTCGCCGCTGCAGACCGTGCCCTTGCACGAGCCGCAGGCGCCGTTCTTGCAGCCGTAGGGCAAGCCGACGCCTTGACGCAGCGCCGCGTTGAGGATGGGTTCGTCGGGTTCGACCTGGAAGGTCCGGCCGCTTTGCTTGAGCGTTACGTTGAATGCCATGTTCGAGAAAGCCAGTCTGTGATCGGTAATCCGGAGCGTGGGGTGGAGCGGTGCCCTCGCATCCGTGCCTCGGCGGCTAAAATGGTTCCACCATGATTGCCACACGAAATCTGCGCCGTGCGCGCATTCTCATCGTCGGCAGCGGCGACGTCGGTCTGCGCTGTGTCGACCAGTTGCGTGCGCGGCCCGCACGCCCGCGTGTGTTTGCGCTCGCGCGTCGCGCCGAGCGCGCCGACATCCTGCGTGCCGCGGGTGCCACACCCGTGGCGGGCGACCTGGACGCACGCGCGAGTCTTGCGCGCCTTGCCGGGCTGGCGGACGTCGTGCTGCACCTCGCGCCGCCTCCGAAAGACGGCGATGGCGACCTGCGCACGCGGCGCCTGGTCGCGGCGCTCAAGGCGCGGCGACGTTCCGCGGCGCGGCCCGCAACGGCCGGACAAGCGACCTCCATTGTACCCGAGCGTACCGGGCGAGCCTCTCGCGCGACCCCTGCGCGGCCCCGGCTGGTGTACGCGAGCACGACCGGTGTTTACGGCGATTGCGGCGGCGCGCGCATCGACGAAACCCGCGCTCCGCGGCCCGCGAACGCCCGCGCCAAGCGACGCGTGGCCGCCGAGCGGCTGCTGCGGCGGGCGACGGCGCGCGGCGCGATGAGCGCCACCATCGCGCGCATTCCGGGCATTTACGCGGCGACGCGCCTGCCGCTCGCCCGGCTGGAGAAACGCACGCCGGCGCTGCTCGACGCCGACGACGTCTACACGAGCCACATCCACGCCGACGATCTGGCGGCCATCATGCTGCGGCTCGCCACGCACGGACGCTCGGCGCGTGTGATCCACGCGTCGGACGATAGCGAAATGAAAATGGGGACGTATTTCGACCGGGTCGCCGATGCGTTCGGCCTCGCGCGAGCGCCGCGCGTCAGCCGCGCGCAGGCGGAGCGCGAGCTCGATCCGGTCCTGCTCTCGTTCATGCGGGAGTCGCGGCGGCTCGACAATGCGCGCCTGAAGCGCGAATTGCGCGTGCGCCTGCGTTACCCCGACGTGGATGCGTTCCTGCGCACGCTACCGCCGCGCCCGTGAGCGGGCGGGCGGCATGGCGCAAGCGTGCCGTTCACGTGATGGCCGGCAGCGCCTCGAGCAGGAGGAAGCAGAACAGGGCGCCGATCAGCGCGCCGATCAGGTTCGGATGATAGCGATGCCGCAAATGCATCCACGCCAGCAGGCCACCGATCAGGATCGCCCCCAGTCCCACGAAAAGCATCAACACGATTGGAATGTCGTATGTGCCGTTGATGATCATGATGCCCCCTCCTTGCAACTTGTAATCGTTGTTTAAACGAGTATAGGGCGCTTTGTCAGCAACAGCATGCTGCGGCGCGGCAAAAAAGGGGCCGTTTCGCGCGCCCATGCGGGGCAACGCTCCGAGCGGCGGGGCGGCGCGGGCGCGCCTGTGGTTTACCCCTTGTTGCGCAGTGCGTCGAGCGCGGCGGCATCGAGCCAGCGCCAGGTGCCCGGCGCGAGATCGTCGGGCAGCGCGTAGCCGCCGATCCGCTCGCGATGCAGCGCCTCCACGCGGTTGCCGGCCGCCGCCACCATGCGCTTGACCTGGTGATATTTGCCTTCGAGCACGCTCAGTTCGAGCGTGTGCTCGCCGCGCGCCTGCGCCGAGACCGCCGCGCTGGGCTCGCGCTCGCCGTGCAGCAGCACGCCTTCGCGCAGCGCGTTCAACTGCGTGTCGTCGATCGGGTGCTTCGTGGTCGCGATGTAGAGCTTCGGCACCTTGCGCTTCGGCGACGTGAAGGCGTGCACGAACTGGCCGTCGTCGGAGAGCAGCAGGAGGCCGGTCGTGTCCTGATCGAGCCGGCCCACGCACTGCACGTTGCGCGCGGCGAATGGCGGCGGCAGCAGGTGAAACACGCTCAGATGATGCTGCGGATCGCGCGAGCATTCGTAGCCCGCGGGCTTGTTCAGCACGACATACGCCTGCGCGTGGAACGGCCATTCGGCGCCGTCGACGCTGAACACGAGCCCTTCGGTGTCGAAGTCGGCGCCCGGGTCGTCGCACGGCGCGCCCGCGACGGCGACGCGTCCTTCCGCGACGAGCGAGCGGCACTGGCGGCGCGAGCCGAAGCCCTGGGTGAAGAGAATGCTTTCGAGATTCATGACGTGACGCTGGCGGCGGAAAACGGCTGAGGGCTGCTGCAAACCGCAGCATTTTAGCGACTGCGCGCCGCTGCGCCGTTTTCTTACGCGCTCCCGAAGATGACGACCGCCTTGCAGCCACTGTCGAATTCGCTTGCGATGCTGTTCGCTTAACGACGTGTTTTGCGCGGATGGCGTAACGTACCGCGATGAACCGGTACGCGCCGCGCCCCGCGCGGCGGCCTCCGTAGCCCGTTCACATTCCCCCTTTTCTCGAGCGTAGCGCGCCCGGCACCGCGCGCTGGCCGCTGCGCGCGGCAACCGATACGGAGGACAGTATGGCGAAGACGATCGCGGATCATCTGGCGAAGACACTCGAAGCAGTCGGCGTGGAACGCATCTGGGGCGTCACCGGCGACAGCCTGAACGGGCTGTCGGCCAGCTTGCGCAAACTCGGCACGATCCGCTGGATGCACACGCGTCACGAGGAAGTGGCCGCCTTCGCGGCCGGCGCCGAAGCCGCCGCGACCGGCCGGCTCGCGGTCTGCGCGGGCAGTTGCGGTCCCGGCAACCTGCATCTGATCAACGGACTCTACGACGCGCACCGCAACCGCGCGCCCGTGCTCGCGATCGCCGCGCACATTCCGTCGACGGAAATCGGCCTCGGCTACTTTCAGGAAACGCATCCGACCGAACTGTTCCGCGAATGCGCGCACTACGTCGAACTCGTGACGAACGCCTCGCAGTTTCCCCGCGTGCTCGACACGGCGCTGCGCACGGCGATCGACCAGAAGGGCGTCGCGGTGATCGTGCTGCCGGGCGACGTGGCGCTGCTCGACGCGCCCGAGGAGGATCCGACCTGGGCGCAGACGTCGCGGCCCGCGACGCTGCCCTCGTCGGCGGACATCGACCGGCTCGCCGATCTGCTCAATCGCTCGGACGCCGTCACGCTGTTGTGCGGCAGCGGCTGCAAGGGCGCGCACGACGAAGTGGTGGCGTTCGCCGATGCGCTCGGCGCACCGACCGTGCATGCGCTGCGCGGCAAGCAATACGTCGAATGGGATAACCCGTTCGACGTGGGCATGACCGGGCTGATCGGCTTCAGCTCGGGCTATCACGCGATGATGTCGTGCGACACGCTGGTGATGCTGGGCACCGACTTTCCGTACCGCAACTTCTATCCCGCCGACGCGAACATCGTGCAGATCGATCGCGACGCCGCGGCGCTCGGCAAGCGCGCGCCGCTCACGCTCGGCCTCGTCGGCGATGTGCGCGAGACCTTGCGGGCGCTCGCGCCGAAGCTCACGCGCAAGACCGATCGCCGCTTTCTCGAGCGTGCGCGTGCGCATTACGCCGACGCGCGCAAGAGTCTCGACGACCTCGCGCGTCCGGCGCCCGCGGGCAAGCCGCTGCATCCGCAATACGTGGCCGCGCGCGTCGATGCGCTCGCCGAGCCCGATGCGATCTTCGCCGTCGATGTCGGCACGCCCACGCTCTGGGCCGCGCGCTATCTGACGATGAACGGACGCCGCCGTCTGCACGGCTCGTTCAATCACGGCTCGATGGCGAACGCGATGCCGCAGGCGCTCGGCGCGCAGGCCGCGCACGCCGGACGCCAGGTGATTTCGCTGTCCGGCGACGGCGGCCTCTCGATGCTGATGGGCGATATTCTTTCCGCGCGCCAGCTCGATTTGCCGATCAAGATCGTTGTCCTGAACAACAGCTCGCTCGGGTTCGTGGCAATGGAGATGAAGGCGGGCGGCTATCTGGAGACGGGCACGGATCTCATCGCGACCAATTTCGCCGATATCGCCAGGGGCGCGGGGATTTTCAGCGTGCGCGTGGAAACCTCGGAAGCGCTCGACGACGCGCTGCGCGCGGCGTTCTCGCACGACGGCCCGGCGCTCGTCGACGTGGTGACGACGAAGCACGAGCTCGCGATGCCGCCCAAGCTGCAATGGGCGCAGGCGAAGGGCTTCAGTCTGTACATGCTGCGCGCGGTGCTGAGCGGCCGTGGCGACGAGGTCGTGGAACTGGCGCAGACGAATCTGCGCTGAACGCGCCGCCGCAGAAACGACAAAGCCCCGCGAGAGCGGGGCTTTGTGCGTGGATTCTGGTGCCTCGGGCCGGAATCGAACCGGCACTCCTTTCGGAACCGGATTTTGAGTCCGGCGCGTCTACCAATTTCACCACCGAGGCAGTTTTCGGGGGTCTGCAGGACAGACACGCGAAGTAGCCGTAAATTATGACGCAAATCGGCGCCGCAGGCAACTTGCTGACGTGAGGCGTAGTCAGGCGCGGCAAGATCGCCCTCAAACCGTGCGCGAAAACCGCTCCATCGGCTGCGTGCCCAGATAGTGGTCGAACACCATCGCGATGTTGCGCACGAACATGCGCCCGGCGGGCAGCACGTCGAGCCGGTTCGAGCTGCGCGCCACCAGACCGTCGGCCTCGAAGCCGCGCAGGCGCTCCAGTTCGGGCGCGAAGGCACTCAGGAAGCGCACGCCGTAAGCGGCCTCGAATTCGTCGAAACGCAGTTCCAGATTGCACATCAGCTCGGTGATGATGTCGCGGCGCAGGCGGTCGTCGGCGCTGAGGCGGATGCCGCGCGAGATCGCCAGCCGGCCGGCGTCGATGGCCGCGCCGTAAGCCGGCAGCTCTTTGGCGTTCTGCGCGTAGACGTCGCCGACCTTGCCGATCGAGGAAGCGCCGAAACCGATCAGATCGCAGTCCGCACGCGTGCTGTAGCCCTGGAAATTACGATGCAGCGTGCGCGTTGCCTGGGCGCGGGCGAGTTCGTCGGTGGGCAGCGCGAAGTGATCCATGCCGATGTAGACATAGCCCGCGTCGGTGAGCTGCTCGACCACGAGTTGCAGCAGCGCGAGCCGCGTGGCGGGCGTGGGCAGCGCGGCGGCGTCGATCTGCCGCTGCATCTTGAAGAGCTGCGGCATGTGCGCATAACCGAACACCGACAGGCGGTCGGGCGCGAGCATCAGAATGGTGTCGAGCGTGCGCCGGAAGCTTTGCACGGTCTGGTGCGGCAGACCGTAGATCAGGTCGACGCTGATCGACTCGAAACCGTGCTCGCGCGCGGCGTTCATCACGTTGACGGTCATGTCGAGCGGCTGCACGCGATTGACCGCTTCCTGCACGATCGGATCGAAATCCTGCACGCCGAGGCTCAGGCGATTGAAGCCGAGCTGGCGCAGGTGCGCGACGGTCCGCGCCGAGGCTTCGCGCGGATCGATTTCGATCGAATATTCGCCTTCGCTGTCCAGACGCAGCGCGAAGTGCTCGCGCGTGGCGGCCATCAACGCGCTCATTTCGTCGAGCGAGAGGAAAGTGGGCGTGCCGCCGCCCCAATGCAACTGCGAGACCGGGCGTTTGGTGTCGAACAGCGCGGCCTGCATTTCGATCTCGCGCACCAGTTGCTTCAGGTACGGTTTCGCGCGGGCGCGGTTTTTCGTCGCAACCTTGTTGCAGCCGCAATAGAAGCAGACGGTGTCGCAGAAGGGGATGTGGAAGTAGAGCGAGAGGTCGGTGTCGGTCGCGCCGGGATCTTCGGCGGCGTGGCGGTAATCGTCGAGATTGAAATCGTCGCGGAACTGAAGTGCGGTCGGATAGGACGTATACCGAGGGCCGTTTGCGCCGTATTTGGCGAGCAGGTCGGGGCGGAAGAGCAGGTCGGCGTCGCTCATGCGAGATTCTCGTGGGTATGACGCGCCGGATGGCGTCCCCGGAGGGGCGTCTTACAGCGCCGGATGAATCCAGTGTAAGAGGGCGCCGTCGCCGACGTTTGTGTAAAAAGGTCGCAGCTTGCGATGGCACAATGCGAACACGATTTTCCGGCCGGTTTTCCTTGCTTTGGCCCCGTACAGTTATGAAATTCAGGAATTCGAGTTGAGCGCAGGTCTTGTCGTCACCCCGTCCGAACATGCGTGCCGCCCCGGTTGTGGCGCATGCTGTATCGCGCCGTCCATTTCGAGCCCGATTCCGGGGATGCCCCAAGGCAAGCCGGCGGGCGTGCCCTGTATCCAGCTCGACGACGATCTGCAGTGCCGGATCTTCGGTTCGCCGCTGCGCCCCGCCTGCTGCTCCGGGCTGCAACCGCAGGCGGACATGTGCGGCGACACGCGCGAACAGGCGCTGGTCTGGATCGCGCAGCTCGAAGCGGCCACGCAGCCCGGCGCGCACTGAATGCCGTCACGACTGCGCGATGTATCAGTCGTAACCCCGCCGTTACCCAGCCGTTACCCAGTCGTCTCTCAAGGAGATTTCGCATGATCCGACGCGCGCCGCGCGCCCCGTCCTCCACGCCCGGCGCCGCGCGCGCCACGCGGCGAGCCTTTCTGCTTGTGGCCTGCGCCGCTGCCGGCGCGGCCATGTCGCTCGGCGCCTGCGCGACCGGCACCTTTCCGTTCATCCCCGATCACTACACGTTTTCGCGCGAGCAGGTGCAGGAAGCGGTGCAGCGCAAGTTCCCGTATCACCGTTCGGTGCAGCAGCTTTTCGAGGTTGCGCTGACGAATCCGGTCGTGACCTTGCTGCCGGACCGCAACCGCGTCGCCATTCGTGTCGACGCGCATCTGGCCAGCCCGCTGATGCAGCAGCCGGTCGACGGCGCGTTCACGCTGTCGAGCGAAATGGTCTATGACGCGGCGAGCCGCTCGGTGCTGCTGCGCGCGCCGTCGGTCGACAGCGTCGACATGCAGGGCAACGCCGCCGGCTACGCGCAGCAGGTCAATGCGGTGGCCGCGCTGGCGGCGACGCAGTTGCTGACCAACTATCCGGTCTACACCTTCAAGCCGGATCAACTCCAGTTTGCCGGGGTGAACTACGAACCCGGTACAATCACCATCCTTACAAACGGCATACGCGTGCAGATCGTCGAGAAATAAGCGACGAAACGCCCGCCGCACAGCCGTCGGCGGGCGCGCTTCGACAATTCGACTGGCGGCTCGTCCGGCGCACTCAATGGCGAGGAGAACGGATGGACTGGCTGATAACCTGCAAGGCCCTGATTCTGGGCATCGTCGAGGGACTCACGGAGTTTCTGCCGGTGTCGAGCACCGGCCACCTGATCGTGGTGGGCAGCGTGCTCGGCTTCGACGGCGAGTTCGAAAAGACCTTCGACGTGGTGATCCAGTTCGGCGCCATCCTCGCCGTGTGCTGGGAGTTCCGCCGCAAGATCGGCAGCGTCGTCGTCGGTCTGCCTTCGCGGCCGGACGCGCGCCGCTTCGCGCTCAACGTGATCGTGGCGACCATTCCGGCCGTCGTGCTCGGCCTGATGTTCGAGAAGGCGATCAAGTCGATGCTGTTCTCGCCCGTGCCGGTGGCGTTCGCGCTCGTCGCGGGCGGCGTGATCATTCTGTGGGTGGAAGGGCGGCGGCGCGCGGCGGCGGCTTCGGGTGGGCGCTTGAGCGTCGCCGCAGCGGACGGCGCGAGCGGGGCGACCACGGCAAGCACCGCGACGCCCGCGCGCGTGAACTCCCTCGACGAAATCACCGTGCTCGACGCGTTCAAGGTCGGCTGTGCGCAATGCTTCGCGCTGATTCCCGGGATGTCGCGCTCGGGCTCGACCATCATCGGCGCGATGCTGTTCGGTCTCGAACGGCGCGTCGCCACCGAGTTCTCGTTCTTTCTCGCGATTCCGGTGATTTTCGGCGCGACGCTCTACGAACTGCACAAGACGTGGCAGACCTTGTCGGTCGACTGGCTCGGCCTCTTCGGCGTCGGTTTTCTGGCCGCGTTCGTGAGCGCGTTCGCCTGCGTGCGCTGGCTGCTGCGCTATGTCGCCTCGCACGATTTCACGGCCTTCGCGTGGTATCGCATTGCGTTCGGTCTCGTGATTCTGCTGATCGGCTATGGCGGCGGCCTCGACTGGAATTGAGCGCGGCGTATTCGCCATAAAAAAACGGGCACCGGTGCCCGTTTTTCATTTGCGCGAGAAAAATCGCGCGTGTCCGGCGGATCAGACCGCGCGGCGCTTGAACACCAGATCCCACACGCCGTGGCCGAGACGCAGCCCGCGTCGCTCGAACTTCGTCACCGGACGATAGTCGGGGCGCGGCGCGTAATCGGCGGCCGTGTTTTCGAGTGCGGGCTCGGCGCCGAGCACTTCGAGCATCTGTTCGGCGTAGTTCTGCCAATCGGTCGCGCAATGCAGATACGCGCCGGGCTTCATGCGCGAGATGAGCAACTGCACGAACTTCGGCTGAATCAGGCGGCGCTTGTGATGGCGCGCCTTGTGCCACGGATCGGGGAAGAAGATGTGCACGCCGTCGAGGCTGTCGGGCGCGATCATCTGCTCGAGCACCTCGACGGCGTCATGCTGGATGATGCGGATGTTCGTCAGTTCCTGCTCGCCGATCAGCTTGAGCAGCGCGCCCACGCCCGGTTCGTGGACTTCGACGCCGAGGAAGTCATCGCCGGAACGCAGCGCGGCAATTTCCGCCGTGCTCGCGCCCATGCCGAAGCCGATTTCCAGCACGCGCGGCGCGTGGCGGCCGAAGGTGGCGTCCCAGTCGGCGGGGGCGGGCGTGTACGGCACGACGTAGCGCGGACCGAGTTCGTCGAGCGCGCGGCGCTGGCCCGTCGAGACGCGGCCGGCGCGCGTGACAAAGCTGCGGATGCGGCGGCGGTGCAGGCCTTCGCCGCTTTCTTCGCCGCTTTCGTCGGCACCTTCGTCGCCGTCTTCATCGGCTGCGATGGCGGGCGCGTCGTCATGGGCGCCGTCGGGCGTCGGCGTGTGCTGCGGCAGCTTCGTGGCGGATTCGTCCGCTTCGGCGGGCGGCGTGCAGCCGGGGCGGGCTGCGTCGTTGGATTCGTGGTTCATCTTCGAGGACGGGCAGGTGAGGGCAGCGGGTGTCGCGGCGCTCGATGCCGCGATCGGTCGCCTCGCGCGGCGAATGTCGCGGCGCGCAGGTCAACCGTGGCGGCGGGTAACAGGCGATGTTCGAGCGTCGATGTTCGGGCGGCGCGCTTCGTTCGCGCACGTCGTTCACGCGGTTCGCTCATTCTGCGCCGGACGCGCGGCGCGCGTGCGCTCGCTGGACCGGACGTCGGGCGGCGGGGCGTCTTGCGGCGCCCGGTGCGAAGCCGCCGCGCATTATAGCAGCGCGGCTTCGGCCTTCCGCCGCCCGGAACGGCGGCTGCGCGTGCTCAGTCCGAGGCCACGGTGACGTGCATCGACGACGCCTTGAGTTCGAATTCGCTGACGCGGCCGGCGCGCACGTCGAATAGCAGACGCGTGAGGTCGCCGGCCAGCGCCTGCTGCCGCTCGACTTCGGCCGGCAGGCGGTCTTCGTGGTGAGCCAGCGCGGCGGTGCGCGCCTGGACGATCAGCGCAATGGCGCTGCGGCGGGACATGAAAAATCGTTGCATCGTTGCTGGCCCGCGCGCGTCGCGCAGGGTAAATCGCGGATCCATCGCAGGGTGGACAAGGCGTGATGCTAGCGCATCGCGCGGCGAGGCCGCAGTTAAGTCCGCAAGTCAGGTCTGCGGCTTGATCGGTTCGGAAAGCCCGAAATCGAGACTGCGCAACCGTTTGCGCGGATAAAAACGAAGCGGAATCCGCATGCGTCGAGCGCGATATGCGCCGCGCATGTTAGCGCCGGGAAGTCTTTGGGAGATGGTCAGGCTGACCGGGCGGTTTGCCCGTGGACTGTGCGTTGTGCTTTCAGTCGCGCATTCAGTAGAAGCGCGAGAACATGCGAAAACAACAGAAAACTTCGGAAAACGTGGAGCGGGCGATGGGAATCGAACCCACGTCTCCAGCTTGGGAAGCTGGGGTAATAACCATTATACGACACCCGCAGAGCGCGCCATTTTACGCGGAATCCGCCCCGGAGCGCAATTGCGCCCCGCTGGCGGATGCCGCGGGAACGGCGTGGATCAAATCCCGAACATCGTGAGCGAGACGGCCGCGCGCGTGACCACCATCAGCAGCACCTGCACGATCACGAACAGCAGGATCGGCGAAAGGTCGAGTCCGCCGAAGTTCGGCAGGATGCGGCGCAGCGGATTCAGGAACGGCGCCGTGACCTGCAGCAGCACGGGCATGGCCGGCGAGCGCGGATTGAGCCACGACAGCAGCGCCATCAGGATCGTCACCCAGATCACCAGGTTGAGCGCCCATTTGACGAGCGTGAGCACCGCGACGATCAGCAGCGTGGGCAGCAGGCCGAGCGGATCGATGCCCGCGAGCCAGACCATCAGCAGCACGAAGACGACAGCGGCGATCAGCGCCGCGACAATGCTGGCCCAGTCGATGCCGCGCACCCCCGGAATCACGCGGCGCAGCGGCATGACGAGCCAGTTGGTCGCTTGCTGGATCGCGTGCGTCACCGGGTTGTAGGGCGGCACACGGACAAATTGCAGCCACGCGCGCATCAGCAGCGCGGCGCCGAACAACGTAAAGATCGTATTGAGCAGAAAGCGGGCGATATCGCCGAACATCGGAGGTGTTTCCTTCTTTTGAGGATTAACGAAGGGCGGCGCAAGCGGGTGGTCGCTGAGCGTGTGGCCGCCGCGCGGATCAGACCGAAACCTTGATTTCGCTGATCAGAATCGTGCCATTACCGCCGTCGAAGTAGTTGGGAATATCGTCGACGAGCGTCTTGTTGTGCTGCTTGAACACCTCGTAAAAAGCGTCCAGCGTTTCGAACAGGAAGTGGCCGATCGCGACATACGGCGGCGGCGTGCCCGGCGGCCCCGCGTTGATGCCGATATCGATCGACCAGCCCTTGCACGCGTCCCCGAAGAGGCGTGCCGCGAGCGGCATGTGATGCGTGGCGTAGTACTCGCTGTCGAAGCGCCCGCCCTCGCGGAACGGGTAGAGGATGCTGACTTTGATCATTGTGCGTTCTCGTCGATGAATCCCGAAACGCGCGCCTGGCGGATGGCACCTGCGCGCCGTTGCCACATTACCACGGCTGACGGTTTGTCAGTATGCGGGCGCGGAGGCCGCGCGCACCGGCTTCCTACGTTCTACGAGCACGATACCGACGACGTTCGGCGTAAACGGCTACAGTGGGCTGACGGTAACGCGCCACGCAATGTTCGCTTTCGTACGAAACAATCCGCCAAGGGCGGTTAAAACTGGCGCATCGACGCAGCCTGATTGGCGTGACAGGCCGCAAAGCGGCAAGGCGCGACGGCACCGTATGAGAAAGGCTCGAATTGGACTCGAACGTGGCACGCAACCTGCTGTCAGGACAGGCGTGCACGGCGCGATGCAGCACGGGGTGAACGCGACGAACAGATCCCCGGCGATATGTGCAACGACTGCGGCTATCTCGCAACACTGCGGTCACGGTTCGCAAACCTGTGCACACTGTCTTCAATGACTCCGGTTTAGCTGTAGCTGTCGCGCAATTTGGCTGTGTTCTGGCAGTTGTCCGATTCGGGAGTTCACAATGAGCATCTTCTCTTACAGAAAGCATCTGCGATTTCTCACGCCTTATCAGCGTCGTCGCTGGTGGGATCAGAAGAAGCGTCTCACGCCACGCGTGCAGATCAGCGGCGCGTACGTTCCGCCGAATGTCTCACGCGAATTCACCTACGTGAAAGTCGGATAGAGCGGCTGCGGCGCCATGCGCCCAGTTGCGTCCTGTTTTCGATGCATGACGATGCCCGGTCTTCGGACCGGGCATCGTCGTTTTGGGCAGTCATCGGCGGTTGGAGAGCCGTTAGCGTCGCCAGCCAATTTGTAATCAAACATTACCGGGGGGCGCAGCGCACGATCGTCGATTCAGGTAAGTCTGACCGGACGACGGCGCCCGAAGGCGTGCAAGCCCCAATGCCGCGCGCCAAGGCGCTTTCTTAGGACGAAATACGCGTTCATACCTTGATCGCGCACCAGGACCTCCTTATCCGCAATTGCAATTTGCAACAAATGGCTACCTTTGACGCAATACGTTTTCGATACAGTTCTTCTGTGGGCAGTGCCCGTCATGTGGAGCGACGATCTCGTCGCCCGCCAGGAGAAGAGAAGTGAAAAAGACCGTATCGTTTATCGTTGCCGCTGCGCTGGGTGTGGGGTTCGTCAGTGCTGCCCAGGCGCACGTTTCGGTGGGCATCGGGATCGGGATTCCTGTTGCGCCGGCGTATCCGGTGTACGCCGCCCCGGTGTACGCTCCGCCGCCCCCGCCTGTCGTCTACGCACCGCCGCCGGTGGTCTACGCACCGCCGCCCGCCGTGGTGGTCGGCGGCTATCCTGGATATGGCTACTATGGCCGTCCGTACTGGCATCACGGCGGCGGATACTACCGCGGCTATCGTGGCTACCACGGCGGTTGGTATCGACACTAAAATGGCCAACTGAAGCGCCCATCCAGCACGCTTTCAGGTCGTTACTGACCACACAACGGCGCAACGCCGGCTCACGCCGCGTTGCGCCGTTTGCATTGGTGAGGCCCGATTGCGTCCGCGCGTCGCGTCTGCGGTTCTACGACGCGTGCGGCACGATCAGGTCGCGATAGCCGTGCACGATCACGCTGTAGGAGAAGTACGCGAACAGCAGCGCCGACAGTACGTGACACGCGCGCAGCAAGCCCGTGCCGGCGCGCTTGCGCCCGTGGCTCGCGAGGCCGCAGAGAAACAGCGTCCAGCCGAGGCCGCCGAGAAAGAAGCCCGACAGAAACACGGCCGCCGAGGCGCCGCTCGTTGCGCCCGACTTGGCGATCAGCGCGCCGCCCACGGCCGCGAACCACAGAATCGCGCTCGGCGACGACACGGCGAGCAGCACGCCGCGCGCGAAGCTGCGCCACGGATCGGGCCGCGGCGCGGTGCTATCGGCTTCGCCCTCGACGGGCGGCGCGGCAGCCGGGTTGAGCGCCTCGCGCGCCATCTTCCACGTGAGCATCAGCAAGATGGCCGCGCCGCCGATCCAGACGACCCAGCGCACCGATTCGAATTGCAGCAGCGCCGCCATGCCCGCGAGCGCGAGCGCGGCGTAGATCAGATCGCCGAAACACGAGCCGAGCCCGAGCCAGAAGCCCGGCCGGAAGCCGTGCGAAAGCGTAAGCGAGATGATCGCGACGTTGACGAGACCGATGTCGAGACAGAGCGACAGCGAAAGGAAAAAGCCGTCGGAAAGCAGGGAAAAGTGAGGCATAAAACCGTTGTTGTTGTCGTTCGACCGCACGTGATGCGCGGTGTACTGCGCGCCCGGCGCATCGTGGACGCCGGGCGGATCGTAGCGTGATTACGTGCTCATCCTGTGCTTGAAGCGCGTGCTCAAACGCCCATGCACAGATACTTCAGCTCGACGTATTCGTCGATGCCGTACTTCGAGCCTTCGCGCCCGAGTCCCGATTGCTTCACGCCGCCGAACGGCGCGACTTCGTTCGAGATCAGCCCCGTGTTGATGCCGACCATGCCGTACTCGAGCGCTTCGGCCACGCGCCACACGCGGCCGAGATCGCGGCTGTAGAAGTACGAGGCGAGGCCGAATTCGGTGTCGTTGGCGAGCGCGATGACCTCGGCTTCCTCGCTGAAGCGGAACACGGCGGCGACCGGGCCGAAGGTTTCCTCGCGCGCGATCAGCATGTCGCGCGTGACGTCGGCGAGCACGGTCGGCTCGACGTAGCGGCCCTCCGTGACCTTGCCGCCGGCGACGAGTTTCGCGCCTTTCGAGGTGGCGTCGTCGATATGCTGCGCGACCTTGGCCACGGCGTCGTCGTCGATCAACGGGCCCTGGCTCACGCCCGCCTCGAAACCGTTGCCCACCTTGATCTTGCGCGAAGCGTCCGCGAGCTTGTCGACGAACGCGTCGTAGACCTTGTCGTGCACGTAGAAGCGGTTGGTGCAGACGCAGGTCTGGCCCGCGTTGCGATATTTCGAGATCACGGCGCCCTGAACGGCGGCGTCCAGATCGGCGTCGTCGAACACGATGAAGGGCGCGTGGCCCCCGAGTTCGAGCGCGACTTTCTTCACCGTGGGCGCGCATTGCTGCATGAGAATGCGGCCGACCGGCGTCGATCCCGTGAACGAGAGATGACGCACGATATCGCTTTCGCAGAGCGCCTTGCCGACTTCGATCGAGTTCGCCGAGTCGGCCGTGATCACATTGAAGACGCCCTTCGGCACGCCCGCGCGCTGCGCGAGTTCGGCGAGCGCGAGCGCGCACAGCGGCGTCTGCTCGGCCGGTTTCACGACGATCGTGCAGCCCGCCGCGATCGCGGGCGCGACCTTGCGCGTGATCATCGCGATCGGGAAATTCCAGGGCGTGATCGAGGCGCATACGCCGATCGGCTGCTTGAGCACGACGAGCTTGCGGTCGCTCGCGGGACTCGCGAGCACGTCGCCGTTCACGCGCTTCGCTTCTTCGGCGAACCATTCGAGAAACGAGGCGCCGTACAGTACTTCGCCGCGCGCTTCGGCGAGCGGCTTGCCTTGCTCGGCGGTCATGATGGCGGCGAGGTCGTCGGCGTGTTCGATGACGAGGTCGAACCAGCGGCGCAGCACGGCCGCGCGCTCCTTGCCGGTCTTCGCGCGCCACGCGGGCAGCGCGGCGTTCGCGGCGTTGACCGCGCGGCGCGCTTCGTCGGCGCCGAAGTCGGGCACGCGCGCGATTTCGCCGTTGTCGGCGGGATCGAGCACGGCGAACGTCGCGCCGCCGCCGCTCCATTCGCCGTCGATCCAGGCGCGCGTCTTGAAGAGTGCGGGATCCTTCAGCTGGGTCAGGCGTTCGGATGCGGACTGGCTCATCTTCGTGTCTCCTCGGGTTGAAGTCGCCGCGGCCGGGTGGGGCGGCGGCGCGTCAGGCGCGGCGTCGGTCGGCGTCGCGTTTCAAGGTCGGCGCGCGGGCGCTGCGTTGCGCGCGCACTCTATATATAGATGCATGCCGCGTGCGCGGCATACGTCACGCAAGTCGCGGTGCGGCTCGCGGATGATGCAAGCGCGGCTCGAGCGCGGATCATGCAGCGATTCACACGTTGTCGCGCGTGAATCGCCGGCGGTTTTTCACGCGCCGCCGAGCCCCAGCTCTTCGTAAAGACGATCGACGCGCGTCTTCACGTCCTGCGTCATTTCGATTGCGCGGCCCCACTCGCGGTTCGTTTCGCCGGGCCATTTATTGGTGGCGTCGAGGCCCATTTTCGAGCCGAGCCCCGCGATCGGCGACGCGAAATCGAGATAGTCGATCGGCGTGTTTTCGACAAGCACCGTATCGCGCGCCGGATCGATGCGCGTGGTGATCGCCCAGATCACTTCCTTCCAGTCGCGAATATCCACGTCATCGTCGACGACCACGATGAACTTCGTATACATGAACTGCCGCAGGAAGCTCCACACGCCGAACATCACTCGCTTCGCGTGCCCCGGATAGCTCTTCTTCATCTGCACGATCGCCATGCGATAGCTGCAGCCCTCGGGCGGCAGATAGAAGTCGGTGATCTCGGGAAACTGCTTTTGCAGCAGCGGCACGAACACTTCATTGAGCGCGACGCCGAGCACGGCGGGTTCGTCGGGCGGCTTGCCTGTATACGTAGAGTGATAGATCGCGTCGCGGCGCATGGTGATGCGCTCGACCGTGAAAACGGGAAACCATTCCTGCTCGTTGTAGTAACCCGTGTGATCGCCGTAGGGCCCTTCGAGCGCGTGCTCGTAAGCGGCGCTCGCACTCTTCGAGGGACGCGGCGGCGCGCCTGCGGGCGCCGGAGCGCCCTCTTGCGGATAGATGAAACCTTCGAGCACGATTTCCGCGCGCGCGGGCACCTGCAGCGACTCGACGCCAGGCGTCAGGCACTTCGCGAGTTCGGTGCGGCCGCCGCGCAGCAGTCCGGCGAACTGG
This sequence comes from Paraburkholderia tropica, assembly GCF_900109265.1. GTDB lineage: Bacteria > Pseudomonadota > Gammaproteobacteria > Burkholderiales > Burkholderiaceae > Paraburkholderia > Paraburkholderia tropica. The sequence goes on along the minus strand of NZ_FNZM01000008.1, from coordinate 311,285 downwards.
TATTCGGAGAGCGTGTCGGGCACCGGCGTGACCGCGCCGAGGATCGTCGCCGGATCGGCGCCGAGCACGACGGCCACGGGATACGGTTTGCCAGGATTGCGTAACGCGAATTCGCGGAAGTCGAGCGCGCCGCCGCGATGCGCGAGCCAGCGCATGATCAGCTTGTTGCGGCCGATGAGCTGCTGGCGGTAGATGCCCAGGTTCTGGCGCGTCTTGTTCGGGCCGCGCGTGACCGTCAGGCCCCACGTGATGAGCGGACCGGCGTCGCCGGGCCAGCAGGTCTGGATCGGCAGCTTCGCGAGATCGACGTCGTTGCCTTCCCAGACGATTTCCTGGCAGGGCGGCGCGCTCACGGTTTTCGGCGCCATGTCCCAGACGGCCTTGGCGAGCGTGAGCAGTTTGCCCGCGTCTTTCAGTCCGCGCGGCGGCTCGGGTTCCTTGAGCGCGGAGAGCAGGCGGCCCACGTCGCGCAGCGACTCCAGCGCGGCGCCGTCACCGGCGCTCTCGGGCGCGTCGATGCCCATGCCGAGCGCGACGCGGCGCGGCGTGCCGAAAAGATTGCCCAGAACGGGGAACGCATGGGTTGCGCGGCTCTCGAATAACAGGGCGGGGCCGCCGGCGCGCAGTACGCGGTCGCACAGCTCGGTCATTTCCAGTACCGGAGAGACGGCCTGCGGTACGCGGCGCAGTTCGCCGAGCGTCTCCAGGCGACCGACGAAGTCGCGCAAGTCTTTGTATTTCATCAGGATAGGGTCGGAGCCGCAGCGCGCGGCGAGTGCAGGGGCAAAACGATTGTCGATTTTACCTGTGTTAGCTGACGCACGCTGTCAGCCGATCGGCCAACTGGCTGGAGAAGCGCGTGGCGCGCGGTTCTTGACGAATTGAACGGTGTTCATTATTACAATTAGTTATAACTTTGACATTCTATAGTGTTGACGGTCTATAAATCCCTGCTAGAATCCGTCCACACTGGTTGCAGGGCTTGCAATTTTTAACCACCGTCCCGGTCCTTCAGACGCAACGCGTCGCCGTTTAGCCGACTCCCTGCACGGCTTCCCACGGTCTAGATTGGTTGTCCTCGCTGGCGCGCCTTCGCGCCGGCTGTTCGCGTGAGAGCTCCCATGCGCGCCCAAGGCGTGCCCGCTGTACCGGAGGAGCTCCACCAACGGCGTACTTTGTTGCCGTTTTTCCCGACGTCGCTGCCGCACCAGCCAGGGCGCGCGCCGTCTTGATCCTGCGATTGGCCATCGGCCTCGCGCCGACTTCGGTCGCCGGATCATGCAACATGGGGAGATCTGTAGATGAATACCTGGTTATCGTGGTGGCGCGCCGACGAGCGTCTCGCTCTTGGCCTGCGTGCGCTGCTGCGGCGTGGCACGCGTCTTAGCCATCACCTGTTTAGCATTGTGGGCGGTTGCGCCGTCCTGCTCGCGCTCGCCATCTGGCTGCTGCCCACGTGGCGCGGTACGCTGGCCGCGCGCATGATGCCCTTCGTCACCGCTGCCGTGCAGGCCGGTCCCGCACGCCTGCTGCAGGGCAATCCGCTGCCGTCGTTCACGCCTTCCGGCGCTCCCGCCAATGAAGAAGGCGAGTCCGCCGACGGCGCGAACCTGCCGACCGCACTCGTGCCCGATAACGGCGCAAACAGCGCGGCGCTCGCGAGCGTCTCGCCTGCCGGTTCGAACGGCGCGGTCGCGCACGTGACCAATAGCGTCTCGAGCGGCGGCATGGCCACGCTCGACGCGGTCACGCTCAACGGCCTCGATCCGCGTTCGCTGCCGAGCGTGGGCTCGCTGGCGCGCATGATTCCGTCGCAGCGCATCACGCCCGACGCACGCGACGACCGCGTGCTGGTGTCGGCGCGCGAACAGGCGCTCGTCGCGACCTATATCTCGCGCCGCTATCGCGTGGCGCAGGAGCCGGTCGGCGAACTCGTCAAGGCGGCATTCGACACGGGGCACGAAGTGGGTCTCGATCCGCTGCTGCTGCTCGCGGTCATGGCCATCGAGTCGGGCTTCAATCCTTACGCCGAAAGTGGCGTGGGCGCGCAGGGCCTGATGCAGGTCATGTCGAAAGTGCACTCGGACAAGTTCCAGTACTTCGGCGGCCAGAGCGCGGCGCTCGATCCGCTCGCGAACATCAAGGTCGGCGCGCTGGTGTTGAAGGACTGCATCGCGCGCGGCGGTTCGCTGCCAGGTGGTCTGCGTCTGTACGTCGGTTCGACCTCGCAGGACGACGGCGGCTATGGCGCCAAGGTCATGGCCGAGCGGGTGCGTCTGCGCGACGTGGCCCGTGGCCGCAACGTGCCGATCAACGCGCCGCAGGCGCCCGTCACCACCACGGCCAGCTCGCCTGCGCCGCAAAAGGTGGCGAGCATCAACGGCGACAAGCGTCTGCACGTGACGCTCGACGGCGAGCACGCCATGGTCGAAAAGACCTCGGTGAAGGGCTCGTCCGAACAGGACGACGCCAGCGCCACGGCGGCCCAGAAGCACGCTCAGCCTGAACTCGGCGCTTAGGCCGAGTCTCCAGGCGGCTTCACCAAGCTCCAGCCAGCAAGAGAAAGACCGGACAAAACGAAAAAGGCACCCTCGGGTGCCTTTTTCCATTGCTGCTCACATTTTGCTCAGATCTTCTGTCTACGGATTTCGCGGATCAGCGCCCGAAGAACGTGTGCAGGCGCTCGACCGCTTCCTCGAGCCGCTCGTACGCGGTGGCATAAGACAGACGCACATATTGACGCGGTGCGGCCACGCCGAAGTCCATGCCCGGCACCATCACCGTTCCCGCGTCGTGCAGCATCGCGCGCGTGAGCGCGTCGCTGTCGCCGGCGGCCGCATGATTGACGTTCGTGCAGTCGGCATAGACGTAGAACGCGCCGTCCGGCATCACGGGCACCGTGAAACCGAGCGATTCCAGCGCAGGCGCGATGAAGTCGCGGCGGCGCTTGAACTCCAGCCGGCGCGCTTCGTAGATGGATAGCGTGTCGGGCTCGAAGCAGGCGAGCGCCGCGTGCTGGGCGAGCGTCGAGGCGCAGATGAACAGGTTCTGCGCAAGTTTCTCGAACGCGCCGACCAGCGTGGGCGGCACGACGAGCCAGCCCAGACGCCAGCCGGTCATGTTGAAGTACTTCGAAAAGCTGTTGACCGTGACCACGTCGTCGCCGAAAGAGAGGGCGGAGACGGGCGGCGCGTCATAGCTCAGGCCCTGATAGATCTCGTCGACGATCGTGAAGCCGCCGCGTGCGCGCACCGTTTTCACGATGCGTTCGAGTTCGGCGGGTTCGATCGAGGTGCCGGTGGGATTCGACGGCGAAGCGAGCAGCACGCCGCGCGTGCGCGAGGTCCACAGACGCTCGACGTCGGCGGCCGTCAGCTGGAAGCGCGCGTCGGGGCCGCTCGGCACGAGCACGGGCTTGCCTTCCGCGGCCGCCACGAAATGGCGGTTGCACGGATAGCTCGGGTCGGGCATCAGCACTTCGTCGTCGCGGTCGACGAGCGCCGTGCAGGCGAGCAGCAACGCCGCCGACGCGCCCGCCGTCACGACGATCCGTGCCGGATCGACGCTCAGACCATACGCGTGCTGATAATGCGCGGCGATCGACTCGCGCAGCGCGTGCAGACCGAGCGCGCTGGTGTATTGCGTGACGCCGCGGCGCAGCGCGGCCGCGGCCGCTTCGACGACAGGCTCGGGCGCCGTGAAATCCGGCTCGCCGATACCCATGTGGATGATGTCGCGTCCGGCGCGTTCGAGCTGCGCAGCTTCCTTCGCCAGTTCCATGACGTAGAACGGCTGGATCTCGTCGACGCGCGCGGCAAGCCGCAGCAGCGGTTCGGCAACGGTGTTCATGCGGGTGATTCCAGTACTTGCAGACAGCGCGGCGTGTGGCGGGCGGCGCTGCCGGAAACTCCGGCGGCGCGCGCCACGCCTCGCCGCGAGACGACTTTTACGACTTGCGGGCCGACTGGATTTCGGTGGCGCGCAGTTGCGCCGCCACCTTGTCCAGCACGCCGTTCACGTACTTGTAGCCGTCCGAGCCGCCAAACGTCTTGGTGAGCTCGACCGCTTCGTTGATGACGACGCGATAGGGGATGTCGACGTGATGCTTGAACTCGTAGGTCGCCACGAGCAGCACCGCGCGTTCGACCGGCGAAAGCTGCTCGATCGGACGGTCCAGACACGGCGCGACGAAAGCGGAGAGTTCCTCCGACTCGCGGATCACGCCGTGCAGGATGGCGTCCAGATGTTCGTGGTCGGCCTTGTCGTAGCCTTGCGAACCGCGCAATTGCGCGTCGATCTCGCCGGAGGGCACCCCCGACAGCAGCCACTGATACAACCCCTGCGTGGCCAGTTCGCGGGAGCGGCGGCGCGCGCTCTTCATTGCTGTTCCTCTTCGTCTTCCTCGTCCTCGTCGTCGTCGCCGCCGTCGAGTTGTTCCAGCGCCACCGTCAGGTTCGCCATTTCCACTGCGACGCGCGCGGCGTCACGACCCTTTTCGGTCATGCGCGCGACTGCCTGCTCGTCGTTTTCCGTCGTGAGGACGGCGTTCGCGACCGGCACGCCGAAGTCCAGCGCGATGCGCGAGATGCCCGAGCCGCTTTCGTTCGAAACGAGTTCGAAGTGGTAGGTTTCGCCGCGCACGACCGCGCCGAGCGCGATCAGGGCGTCGAACTGGCCGCTTTCCGCGAGCTTTTGCAGCGCGAGCGGGATTTCCAGTGCGCCTGGCACGGTGACGAGCAGCACGTCTTCGCCCGTGACGCCGAGGCGTTCGAGTTCTTCGATGCAGGCGTCGGCGAGGCCGTTGCAGACGGGTTCATTGAAGCGCGACTGGACGATGCCGATGCGCAGTCCGTCGCCGTCCAGGTTCGGTTGGTATTGTCCGATTTCCATGTGGTATCCGTAGGTTCGATTGAGCGTGGTGACGCGTGAAGGGATGCGAGCCGCGCTTATGGCGCGGCGCGGTCGGCCGTTTCCGGCGGGCAGGGCGCTTCCGTGCTGCTGCCCGGCATGGGCACGAAGCCGGTGACTTCGAGACCGTAGCCCGACATGCTGCCGAGGCGGCGCGGCTTCGAAAGCACCTGCATGCGTCCCACGCCGAGTTCGCGCAGGATCTGCGCGCCGATGCCGTAGGTCTTGAAGTCCACCGGCCGGCGTGCGAGCGCCTCCGCGCGCTCTTTCTGGTCGAACGCCTTGAAGACGTCGACCAGATGTTCCTTGCTCTCGCCGCAGTTGAGCATGACGATCACGCCGAGATCGCGCTCGGCGATCTCGCGCATGGCGGCGTCGAGCGTCCACGAATGCGTGGACGAGCCCGTTTCCAGCAGATCGAGCATCGACAGCGGCTCGTGCACGCGCACCGGCGTGTCAATGTCCGGCTTCGGCGTGCCGCGCACCAGCGCGATGTGCGGCGTGCCCGTGGGCTGGTCGACGTACATGATCGCGCGGAACGCGCCGTGTGCCGTCTGCATGGTGCGCTCGGCCACGCGCTCGACGATCGATTCCGTGCGGCTGCGATAGTGGATCAGGTCGGCGATGGTGCCGATCTTGATGCCGTGCTCCTGCGCGAACTCCATGAGGTCGGGCAGGCGCGCCATCGTGCCGTCGTCGTTGATCACTTCGCAGATGACCGAGGCGGGCGTGAGGCCCGCGAGCGCCGTAAAGTCGCAGCCCGCTTCCGTGTGGCCGGCGCGCACGAGCACGCCGCCCGGCTGGGCCATGATCGGGAACACATGGCCCGGCTGCACGATGTGCTCGGCCTTCGCGTCGTGCGCGACGGCCGCGCGGATCGTGCGCGCGCGGTCGGCCGCCGAAATGCCCGTGGTGACGCCTTCCGCCGCCTCGATGCTCACCGTGAACGCCGTGCCGTATTGCGTGCCGTTGCGTTGGGTCATCAGCGGCAGGTTGAGCAGCTTGCAGCGTTCCTGCGTGAGCGTAAGACAAATCAGCCCACGGCCGTACTTCGCCATGAAGTTGATGGCTTCCGGCGTGACGAATTCCGCTGCGATGACGAGGTCGCCCTCGTTCTCCCGGTCTTCTTCGTCGACGAGGATCACCATCTTGCCGGCTTTGAGCTCGGCAATGATTTCAAGGGTGGAGGAGAGCGTCATGTTGGGAATCTGGCTGGAAAGCGCACATTTTACGCCACGCGGGCGGGCGCGTCGCCCTGAACGGGGACGACGCGACGGGTTTTGGGGCGCCGGGCGGTGCGGGCGGGCCTGCGCTGGCGCTGCCGGCGCCCGGCCCCGTCTGGATCAGGCTCGCGCAGGCATTGGCCGAACGGCTAGCTGGTCGCAGCGTGGCGCCGTCGCGACAATGGTAACGTTTGACGTTATTAACGCGAGGCGTTACTATCATGGCCATTACATCGTTTGCCTGTCGGGACACCGCAGCGCTTTTCGCCGGGCGCCGGATTCCGCGCTTCGCCGCCATCGAAACGGTGGCCGTGCGCAAGCTCCAGCAAGTCCACGCCGCCGCCACGCTGTCGTTTTTGCGCGCATCGCCCGGCCACCGGCTGGAGCCGTTCAACGGCAACCTGGCGGGGTCGTACAGCATTCGCGTCAACGCGCAGTGGCGCATCGGTTTCGATTTCGCGCAGGGCGAAGCGGCGCAGGTCCGCATCGTCGACTATCACTGAGGAACATCAACATGACGCGTGACGTCCCGCTCGCTACGCCTGGCGAAATTCTCAACGAGGACTGGCTCAAGCCGCTCGGCGTGAGCCAGTATGCGCTGGCCAAGGCTATCGGCGTGCCGCCGCGGCGCATCAACGAGATCGTGCTCGGCAAGCGCGCCATCACGGCCGACACGGCCGTGCGGCTCGCGGTCTATTTCGGCACCGACGCGCGCAGCTGGATGGAGCTGCAGGCGCACTACGACACCGAGTGCGCGCGCGAGGCGCTCGCCGACATTCTCGCGAACATCCAGCCGCACGCGCGCGCCGCCGCCGCGCCGTGACTCCGCGACCCCGTGACACACACGGCGCGCTCCGTTGAGCAAACGCTTAACGCAGCAACACGTCGTCGGCGAGACCCTTCGTGAGTTCGAGCGCCTGGCGCTCGAACAGCCGGCGATACAGGCCGTTTTCGCGCCGCACGAGCGCATCGTGCGTGCCTTCCTCCACAATGCGGCCGCGCTCCAGCACCAGCAGCCGGTCGAGCGCACGCACGGTCGAAAGGCGGTGCGCCACCACCACGGTCGTGCGGCCGACCATCAGCCGCTCCATGGCCTGCTGGATCAGCAGCTCGCTTTCGCTGTCGAGGCTCGACGTGGCTTCGTCGAAGATCAGGATCGGCGCATTCGCGAGGAACGCGCGCGCGATCGCCACGCGCTGACGCTCGCCGCCCGACAGCTTCACGCCGCGTTCGCCGACCAGCGTGTCATAGCCGTTCGGCAGCGCCATGATGAAATCGTGCGCGCTCGCCTGCTGCGCGGCGTGGACGATCTCGGCGTGCGTCGCGCCCGGCCGCGCGTAAGCGATGTTCTCCGCGAGCGAGCGGTGGAACAGCACCGGCTCCTGCTGCACGATGGCGATCTGCGAGCGCAGCGAGGCCTGCTGCACGCGCGCGATGTCCTGATCGTCGATCGTGATGCGGCCTTCCGAGACGTCGTAGAGCCGCTGGATCAGCTTGATCAGCGTCGTTTTACCGGAGCCCGAGTGGCCGACGAGGCCCACACGCTCGCCCGGCGCGATGCGCAGCGTCAGGTTCGAATAGAGCGCGGCGTTCTGCGCGCCGTAGCGGAACGTCATGTTCTCGAAGCGGATGTCGCCGCGGTCGATCACGATCGGCGGTGCGCCGGGTGCGTCCTCGATGCCGAGCGGCTCCGTATCGAGCATCACGAGTTCTTCCATGTCGTTGACCGAACGTTGCAGATTGCGCACGTGCATGCCGACGTCGCGCAGATAGCCTTTCAGCAGGAAGAACAGCGTGAGCGCGAACGTGATGTCGCCGACGCTCGCGAGGCCGCGCGCCCACAGCAGCAGCGCCGCGCCGAGAATGGCGGCCTGCATCGCCACCAGCAGCGCGCCCTGCACGCCGCCGTTGAAAGTGCCGCGTCGCCACGTGCGGCGCGTGCGGCTGTCCCACTTGGCGATCACGCGCGCGAGCCGCGACTCTTCGCGCGTCTCCGCACCGAAGGCCTTCACGACGGCGTTGCAGGAGATCGCATCCGCGAGCGCGCCGCCCATCTTCGTGTCCCACTGGTTCGCGAGCCGCGCGGACGGCGCGACGTAGAACAGCGAGAGCGACACGGTGATCGCCAGATAGATCGCCGAGCCGAGGCCGACCACGAGGCCCATCACGTGCCACTGGAGCGCGAGCAGGGCGGTCGAGCCGACCAGCATCACGAGCGACGGAAACAGCGCAACGAGCAGCGTGTCGTTGAGCAGGTCGAGCGCCCACATGCCGCGCGTGATCTTGCGCACGGTCGAGCCCGCGAAGCTGTTCGCGTGCCAGTCGGTCGAGAAGCGCTGCACGCGATGGAAGGCGTGCGTGGCGACGCCGCTCATCATCTTCAGCGTGAGCACGATGATGTTCTGGAACGCGGCCTGGCGCATCAGCGTGCCGCCGAGCCCGAGTGCGGTGAGCGCCCAGAACGCGAAGACGGCCCCGTGCCACGCGGCGGCGTTGCTGCCCGCGGCGTCGTGCGCGAGGGCGTCGACGAGCTGGCCCGCGTAATGCGGCGTGAACACGTCGGCGAGTGCGCCGAGCAGCGCGGTCAGCGCGACGGCGCTCACGCGCAGCGGCTGGAGCATCCAGTGCCGGAACGTGAAGCCGAGCACGTGGCGGAACGTCTGTCCGCCGGTCACTTTTTGATTGTCTTGGTCAGCCATGGGATGGCGCTTCGTGCCGGGTGGCGCGAAGACTTCATCGAGAATGCGAAAAAGGGCGGCGCAAAGCAGCCAGCGCGAAGAGCAGCGGATGACGCGGAGAAAAACGTCTCGCGCGCCGGCTTGAAAGCCGGACGCAAACAGGCTGAATCGCGGAAAAAACGGCGCGGCGGAATCGGGCCGCGCGAATTGCGCCGGACTACGGCAGTGCGGGAAGCAGGAGGGTCGCGCGAGACGACATCACCCGAACTCGCAGCATCACGGCAGTGGACTCAATCGTTGCCATCTTTGCCTCCTTGTTCGAAGTCGGGTGAGAAAACCGCAACGCGCCGGACGGCACGCGCGAGTAAGGTATGAAGTTTATCAGCGCTACTGAATTTCTGCTGGCCCATTTGCGCGGGCGCTTTCGTCGTGGCATTCACGACACATTCGCGCGCCGTCGTGGTGCGCGAATGTGCCGGAAGCGAGCCGATCGACCTCAGGCTGAAGGCTTGGCCGACACGCCCGCCGAGAGCATGCGCTCCACATAGCGCGCGATCAGATCGATCTCCAGATTTACTTTCGTGCCTGCCGCGAGATGCTTGAGCGTGGTGACTTCCACCGTGTGCGGGATCAGGTTGATCGAGAACTCGCAGCCGTCCGCGCGATCGTCGACCGAATTCACGGTCAGGCTCACGCCGTTCACGGTAACCGAGCCCTTGTAGGCGAGGTAGCGGCCGATCTCGACGGGCGCGAGAATGCGCAGCTCGTGCGACTCGCCCACGGGCGCGAAGCGCGTGACCGTGCCGAGGCCGTCCACGTGGCCCGAGACGATGTGGCCGCCGAGCCGGTCGTGTGCGCGCAGCGCCTTTTCCAGATTCACTTCGCCCGTGTCGGCGAGACCGACGGTGCGGTTCAGGCTTTCGCGCGACACGTCGACGTCGAACGTGGTCGCCGATTTGTCGATGACGGTCATGCAGGCGCCCTGGATGGCGATGCTGTCGCCGAGCTGCACGTCGTCGAGGCCGAGGCTGCCTGCGTCGACGCGCAGGCGCACGCCCGCGTCGGCTTCGCCGCCGAGCGGCTTGATCGATTCGATACGGCCCACGGCCGCGACGATTCCGGTAAACATCTGGCTGTCCTCTAGCTGTTCGTTCAGGGTGTTCGGGAGAATCATGATGCGTCGCCTTCTTGTGCGTCCTGCGTGTCCGGTTCGCCGTGCTCGTCGTGGGCTTCGGGTTGCACGACGCGCGCGAGCACGCGCAGGTCGTCGCCGACGCGCTCGACGCTATGGAACGCGAGACGCGTGCGCGCATCGAGCGAGGCGGGCGCGGCCAGATCGGCCATGCCGAGCGACTGCGTGCCGAGCAGCGAGGGCGCGAGATAGACGAGCAGTTCGTCGACGCAACCTTCGCGCAGCAGCGATCCGTTGAGCTTGTAGCCCGCTTCCACGTGCAGCTCGTTGACGCCGCGCGCTGCGAGTTCCGTGAGCATCGCGGGCAGATCGACCTTGCCGTGCTCGTTGCCGAGCGCGACGATTTCCGCGCCGCGCGCGCGCAACGCGTCGGCGCGTTCCTCGGTGGCGGCGTCGAGCTTCGAGCAGAACACGAGCGTGGGCGCGCCCACGAAGATCTGCGAGAGCGGCGAGGCGTCGAGGCGGCTGTCGATCAGCACGCGTTTGGGCTGGCGCGGCGTGTCGATCGCGCGCACGGTCATGCGCGGATCGTCTTCCTTCACGGTGCCGATGCCCGTGAGAATGGCCGAGGCGCGCGCGCGCCAGGCGTGACCGTCGGCGCGCGCGGCTTCGCCCGTGATCCACTGGCTTTCGCCCGAGGGCAGACCGGTGCGGCCGTCGAGCGTTGCGGCCACTTTCATGCGCACCCACGGACGCTTGCGCGTCATGCGCGAGACGAAGCCGATGTTCAGCTCGCGCGCTTCCTTCGCGAGCAGGCCGCAGCGCACGTCGATGCCCGCGTCGCGCAGGATCGAGAGGCCGCGCCCGGACACGAGCGGATTCGGATCTTCCATCGCCGCGATCACGCGCGCGACTTTCGCTTCGATCAGCGCGTTCGCGCACGGCGGCGTGCGGCCGAAATGACTGCACGGTTCGAGCGTCACATAGGCGGTCGCGCCGCGCAGATCGTGGCCGCGCGTGCGGGCGTCCTTCATCGCCTGGATTTCGGCGTGATCGAAACCGGCGGGCTGCGTGAATCCTTCGCCGATCACCGCGCCGTCCTTGACCAGCACGCAGCCGACGCGCGGGTTCGGATCGGTGGTGTAAAGGCCGCGCGTCGCGAGGGCGAGCGCGCGTTCCATGTGGACGAAATCGGCTTGCGAGAACATCGTCGTGCTTTCTCCGCGGCGGCGGTCGGTTGGACGGGCGGGGCGTGCGCCCCGCCTTCGGCTGGGTGGTCGCTTGTGCGTCGGCTAGTGTGTCGGCCTATGCGTCGGCCTATGCGTCGGCGCGTGCGCGGCGCTTACTTCGCCGCGGCTTCGGCGGCGAAGGCGCGGCGCGCGGCGGCAATCGTTTCGTCGAGGATCGCGTCGTCGTGCACACTCGACACGAAGCCCGCTTCGTACGCCGACGGCGCGAAGTACACGCCCGCGTCCAGCATCTGATGGAAGAAGCGGTTGAAGCGCGCGACGTCGCTCTTCGTGACTTCGGCGAAGCTGCCGGGCACCTTCTCGGCGAAATAGAGGCCGAACATGGCGCCCACGGAATCGGCGACAAACGGCACGTTCGCTTCGCGTGCGGCCTGCGTGAGACCTTGCGCGAGACGCGCGGTCTTCGCGCTCAGGTCTTCGTAGAAGCCGGGCGCCTGGATCAGTTGCAGCGTCTTCAGGCCCGCCGCGACGGCGATCGGGTTGCCCGAGAGCGTGCCCGCCTGGTAGACGGTGCCGTTGGGCGCGAGGTGATCCATGATTTCGCGACGACCGCCGAACGCCGCCGCCGGCATGCCGCCGCCGATGACCTTGCCCAGACAGACGAGGTCGGCTTCCACGCCGTAGAGTGCCTGCGCGCCGCGCAGACCGACGCGGAAACCGCACATCACTTCGTCGAAAATCAGCACGCTGCCGTGCTTCGCCGTCAGGGCGCGCAGCGTGTGGATGAATTCCGGCGTGGCCTTCACGAGGTTCATGTTGCCCGCGACCGGCTCGATGATCACGGCGGCGATCTCGTCGCCGAACGCCTTGAACGCTTCTTCGAGCGCGGCGACGTTGTTGTATTCGAGCACGGTGGTGTGCTTCGCGGTATCGACCGGCACGCCCGCCGACGTCGGGTTGCCGAACGTCAGCAGGCCCGAGCCGGCTTTCACGAGCAGGCTGTCGGCGTGGCCGTGGTAGCAGCCTTCGAACTTGACGATGCGGTCGCGCTTCGTGAAGCCGCGTGCGAGACGCAGCGCGCTCATGGTCGCTTCCGTGCCGCTCGACACCATGCGCACCTGTTCCATCGACGGCACGATCTTGCAGATTTCCTCGGCGATCTCGATCTCGGCTTCAGTCGGCGCGCCGAACGAGAAGCCCTTGGCGAGCACGCGCTGCACGGCTTCGAGCACTTCAGGATGGACGTGGCCGACGATCATCGGACCCCACGAACCGATGTAGTCGATGTAGCGCTTGCCTTCGGCATCCCAGAAATACGCGCCTTGTGCGCGCTCGACGAAGCGCGGCGTGCCGCCGACCGAGCGGAATGCGCGCACGGGCGAGTTCACGCCGCCCGGAATGGTGCGCTGGGCGCGTTCGAAGAGAGCCTGGTTCGTGGTGTTGGACATGGGTGCTGGACCTGCGAGAGTGGTAGAGCGCGGATCGCGCGGCCGGGTGGTCTCGCGCGTCGTCGACGGACCCCGGCGGCGTCGCGGGCGTGGCATGCGTCACGCGCGGCGCGGGCGAGGGGGCGGTTCTCCCGAAATTGTACCGGAGTCGCGCCGAACGGGCCGGGGGCCGGAACCGCGGCCGGGGTGGCGCGGGCGCGACTGCGCGGGGCTCGGCGGCACTGCGCGGCAGCGCCTGGCGCGCGGCGGAACGCTAGCGCGAAGGCGTGCGGCGCGGCGTGGTGCGGGGCGCGCGGGGTTGGCGTGAGCGGGTGCGTGGCGCGGCGGATTGCGTCAATTCGGCGCGGCGCTCGTTCGCCGCCGTCAGGCGCGCCGGTTTTTGCGTCGCTGATTGCATCGCTGCTTGTGCGGCCTCATACGTGTGCATCGCCGCGATGGCCGTCGGGGGCATCGGCCGTTTGCCGGTCAGCTCGGCCCAGCGCTTTTCGAGCGGTCCCTCGGCGACCGGCTTGATGACCGTGCCCGAACTTTGCGCATCCCACGTCTGCACGGAAAACGGATGCACGCGCAGCGCGTCGCGCCCGATCGCCACCTGCTCGTGGGCATCGACGAGCCAGTCATAGACGAAGTCGATGCACAGCCGGTAACCGCGCTTGTACGCCGGATCGGGCACCTCGTAGGGCGCGCGCGTCACGTAGCCCGAACCGAACAGTCCGCGCGGCTCGCTCGCGACGCGGTGCAGGAACACGCGGTCGCCGGGCCGGATGCCGCGCGCGAAGCCGCAGCCCCAGGTATCGGCGACGGCTTCGCCCGCCTGCACGCGGCTCGCGAAGTCGGGCAGTTCGGGCCAGGGCCACTTTTTGGGGCTCCAGATCAGCAGAAAGGCAGTCATAGACGGCGACGAGAGAAAGACAGCATGCGGACGCGGACGGCGTGGCGAGCGTCGATGTCATGGCAACGACAGGCGCCGCGCCGCCCGCAAAGCGCGCAGCTTAGCGCAAGCTCGCGCGGCGTGGCCGCGATATCGCGCACGGCAATCGGCGGAAAAGCGCGAGCAAGCGGGCGCGAGGCAAGCGAACGAAAGGCGCGCGAAAGTCACGGAAAGGGCCGCGAATGGCGGCTCGGTTACAATGCTTCGGCTCCGTCGCTGTTTGATTCGTCCGTTTTTTACGTCGATTTCGCGTCGTTCAGCGCATGCCCCGTGCGTGCTCCGCCGCGGCGCCGACGTCGGACCTCGCGGCCCATGACACCGAAACCGCGCCCACGCGCGCGGTCCGCTTCAGCCAGATCCCATGTCCCATTCCACGCGAAGCCGGCCCGATGGCCGGTTGATCCTGTTGCTCGGCGCGCTCGCCGCCTGCGGCCCGCTCGCCACCGACATGTACCTGCCGAGCCTGCCCGCCATCGCGCAGTCGTTCGGCGTGACGGCCTCCGCCGCGGCGGCCACGCTCACGAGTTTCATGGCCGGTTTCTCGATCGGCATGCTGCTGTACGGCCCGGTCTCCGACGCCTACGGCCGCCGCCCCGTGCTACTCGGCGGCATCGCGCTCTTCACGCTCGCGAGCGTCGCGTGCTGGCTCTCGTTCTCGATCGGCTCGCTGACCATCGTGCGCTTCCTGCAGGCGCTCGGCGCGGGCGCGGCCTCGGTGCTGGCGCGCGCGATCGCCCGCGACGCCCACGCGCCGTCGGACGCCGCCAAGGTGCTTTCGATGGTCGCCATCGTCACGTCGGTCGGGCCGCTGCTCGCGCCGCTGATCGGCGGACAGTTGCTGCTGATCGGCGGCTGGCGCGTGGTGTTCGTCGCGCTGACGCTGTTCGGCGTGGTCTGCGCGGTGGCCGCGTGGCTGCGCGTGCCCGAAACCTGGCCGCCCGAGAAGCGCGAAAGCGCCGCCGTGCTGCGCTCGTTCGCGGCATACGGACGTCTGCTGCGCGATCCGCTCGTCTGGGGGCACATGCTGTGCGGTGGCATGGCGTTCGCGTCGATGTTCACCTATATCTCGGCGACGCCCTTCGTCTATATCGAGTACTTCCACGTTTCGCCGCAGCACTACGGCCTGTTCTTCGGCGTGAACGTGTTCGGCATCATGCTCGGCAACTTCCTCAACACGCGGTTCATCGGTCGCATGGGCACGCTGCGCATGGTGTCGATCGCGTCGATGGTGAGCGTCGTCGCGTCGTTCTTCGTCACGCTGATGTGCGTGACGGGGTGGGGCGGGCTGTGGTCGATCGTGACCGGCCTGTTCTTCGTGGTCAGCGTGGTGGGTTTGCTCGGCGCGAACTGCGCGACCGATCTGATGTACCGCTATCCGCAGAACGCGGGCGCGGCGGCTGCCGTGTTCGGCGCGGCGCAGCTCGGGCTCGGCGCGCTGGCGAGCGCGGTGGTCGGCTGGTTTCCGGGCGTGTCGCCGTTCGGCATGGGTTGCACGATCGGCGTGTGCGGCGCGCTGACGTGGGTCGGACGCCGCCTCGTCGTGAAGTGGCACGCGCATCCTGCGCCGGGTGTGGCGGCGGGGTGATCGTGTTGCCGATCAGGTTGGACAATCGCAACTAACAGCCCCTGCGTCTGCGGACCGGGTGCGTGTGAGCGTGCCGGAGAGGTGGAAAGCCGGAAAGCTGCGAAAAGCTCGAAAGTAAGACAGCCGCAAAACAAAACGGGACGTCCATGGACGTCCCGTTTTGTTTCGATCGCGCTCGCTACCCGTCACTGTGGCACGTCACTGTTACGCGTCACTGCGCGCGTGCGCGATTCACGCCGGCCGCGCCGATTACTCGCGCGGCGACGACGAGGCCCCGTGACTGAGCCAGTCGAGCACCGCCGACGCATCGTCGTCCGCGTGTTCGCGCGCCTGCGCCACCGTGCTGCTGACCTCGTTATCGGGCGAGGCACGGCGAATCGCCACGCCCACCGCGAGAATGTCGATCATCAGCAGATGCAGGATGCGCGAGATCATCGAAAGCTGCGACTCGCGCATCTCGATGTGATCGGTTTCGAGCGCCACGGTCGCGCGCTTGGCGAGCGGCGTGTTGCTCGACGTGATCGCGATCACCTTCGCGCCGGCCTGCATCGCCACGTCGAGTACGCGCAGCAGTTCGGGTGCGCGCCCCGACTTCGACACGGCCACGATCACGTCACCCTTGCCGAGCAGCGCCGCCGACGCCGCCTGCATGTACAGATCGCCGTACGCAATGGTCGGGATGCCGAAGCGGAAGAACTTGTAGTGCGCGTCCTGCGCGACGATGTGCGAGTTGCCGAGCCCGTAGAACTCGATGCGGCGCGCGCCGTTGAGCAGTGAAATGGCCTGTTCGACGTGCTCGAAATTCAGATGCTCGCGCAGTTGCAGGATCGCCGAGACGGTGTTGTCGAGCACCTTCGCGCCGAAGTCCGTCGCCGTATCGCCCAGATGCACCTGGCTGTGGCTCACCGGAATCGTGCCGGTCAGACCGGTCGCGAGCTTGAGCTTGAAATCGGACAGACCCTGGCAGCCCAGCGAGCGGCAGAAGCGGATCACGGTCGGCTGGCTCACGTCGGCCTTGCGCGCGATATCGACGATCGGATCGTTGATGATCGAGCGCGGATGATTCAGCGCGAGATCGGCCACGCGGCGCTCGGCCGGCGTGAGCGCGTCGCGCATCTGGCGGATGCGCTCGAACACGGCCGACGAGCCGCCGCCCGCGCGATTCGACAACTGCTCGGCGAGAATCGCGGAAACGCCCAGAAACGCCGGGTATTCCGCCGTGATCACGTAAGTGGGCACGTTCGCGAGATAGGTGTCGAAGCGGCCCTTCGCCTCGAAGCGCTGGCGGAACGACGAGCGCATGAACAGCTCGCCCAGACGCGGCACCACGCCGCCGCCGATATAGATGCCGCCTAGCGAGCCCAGCGTCATCGCGATGTTGCCCGCGAAGCTGCCGAGAATGCCGCAGAAGCACTCGACCGTTTCGAGCGCGAGTTCGTCGCCTTCGAGCGCGCGCGTGACGACGTCCGCCGTGTTGAGTTCGGCGGCGACTTTCTTCTTGTCGCGCGCAGCGAGCGCACGATAGATCAGCTCGATGCCGGGACCCGCGCACACGCGTTCGAACGACACGTGCGGCCACTTCTTGCGCGCGAACTGCAGCACGACATCCTCGCGCTCGTCCTGCGGCGAAAAGCTCGCGTGACCGCCTTCGCTGCCGAGCGCGATCCAGCGGTCGTCGGCGGGAATCAGGCCCGAGACGCCAAGGCCCGTGCCCGGACCGAGCAGGCCAATCACGCTGTTCTGACGACGCTGGCCGCCGCCGACCTGCACGCGCTGCGCGTCGGTCAGACCCGGCAGCGCCATCGCGAGCGCGGTGAAGTCGTTCACGACCAGCAGCGTGTCGAAGCCGAGCGCACGGCGGGTGGCTTCGATCGAGAAGGTCCAGTCGTGATTGGTCATGCGCACCTGGTCGCCGTCGACCGGATTCGCGATGGCGATGGCCGCGTGATTCACGCGGCCGATCTTCGTGTCCTTCAGGTATTGCTGGATGACCTCGGCGACGCCCGGATACTGCGCGCACGGATAGACGCGCACCTGGCCGATCTCGCCCGGAGCCGTTTCCAGCGCGAAGCGCGCGTTGGTTCCGCCGATATCGGCGAGCAGCCGCGCTCCGTCGGCGTGCTGGCCCGCGCCAGGGGCGGATTTGTTAGGCGCACCAGTAGACATCGAGTCTCACTCCCTTGTCGTTCGCCAGTTTCGAAATGGCGTTTTTCTGTTCTGTCGCGGCTGCTTGCTGCAGCACGTCGAGTTTGCGCTGTCCCGCGATCAGCAGGAACAGGCGGTCCACCTGGCGCAGCGCCTGCATCGACCAGGAGATGCGCGCGTGCGGTGCGGCCTGCGGATGCACGGCCACGAACGGGCGCGCCGTGGTGATGGCTTGGTGCCACTCGGGCGCGTCGGCGAAGATCGAGGCCGTGTGGCCGTCCTCGCCCATGCCGAGCACGGCGACGTTGGGCAGCAGACGTTGCGGATCGGCGTTGAGCGCGGCCACGTGCGCGTCGAGATCCTGCGACACGTCGACGAGCGGCAGGAAGCGCGCGCTGGCGGCTTCGTTCTTCAGCAGGGTTTCGTGCGCGAGGCGCGCGTTACTGGCCGAATCGGTTTCCGGCACCCAGCGGTCGTCCACGAGCGTGACGTCGATGTGCGACCAGTCGAAGCGATGCGTCGACAGGGTCTCGAGAAACGGACGCGGACTCGTGCCGCCCGAGACAGCGAGCGTCGCCCGGCGCGCACCGGTGCCGGGCGCCGCTTGCAGAGCGCTGAGCGACGCATGTAGCGCGTCGCCCACGGCTCGCGCCAGCGCGTCGGATTGGACGCGCGGGTCGTCGAATACGTGAAGCTCGATCACTTCTCCTCCAGGCTGCTTTTTTGTAGGTCTGCGGGGTCATTCATCTGTGCGTTCCTGCCTGCGCGTGGCCCGGCAAGGCCGCGCCGCGCGCGTCGATTCTCTTGCCTCAATTCACTCGCCTCAATTCTCTTCCTCGAGCCAGCAGGTGCCGTGCTGCGCCAGCATCGCGCTCGCGGCCGCCGGTCCCCACGTGCCCGCCGCGTACGGCTTTGGCGCGCGCGTGGACGCGGTCCACTCGTTGAGGATCGGCTCGACCCATTTCCATGCGGCTTCCTGCTCGTCGCGGCGCACGAACAGCGCGAGGCGCCCGTTGATCACGTCGAGCAGCAAACGCTGATACGCCTCCATCTGACCTTCGCGGAAGAACTGGTCGAACGCGAGATCCAGATGCACGCTCGCGAGATTCATGCCTTCGCCGGGCTGCTTGGCGAGGCAGTACAGACGGATCGTTTCGTTCGGCTGCAGGCGGATCACGAGGCGGTTCGAACCGGCGCGCAGTGCCGTGGGGCCGAGCGCCGAATGCGGCACGGGGCGGAAGTTCACGACGATCTCCGCGACGCGGTCGGCCAGACGCTTGCCGGTGCGCAGGAAGAAGGGCACGCCCGCCCAGCGCCAGTTTTCGATCTCGACCTTGAGCGCCACGAAGGTTTCCGTGTGGCTGTCGGGCTTCACGCCTTTCTCGGTCGCGTAGGCCGGCACCGGCGTGCCGCGGATGACCCCCGCGTGATATTGGCCGCGCACGGCCATCTTCTGGATCTCGTTCGGATCGATGGGCTTGAGCGCGCGCAACACGCGCAGCTTTTCGTCGCGCACCGAGTCGGAATCCATCGAATGCGGCGGCTCCATCGCAACGATCGAAAGCAGCTGCAACAAGTGGTTCTGCACCATGTCGCGCAGCGCGCCGGTGTTGTCGTAGAAGTCGCCGCGCGCTTCCACGCCCAGTTCCTCGGCGATCGTGATCTGGATGCTCTCGACCCATTCGCGGCGCCACAGCGGTTCGAACAGCGCATTGCCGAAACGCAGCGCGAGCAGGTTCTGCACCGGCTCCTTGCCGAGATAGTGGTCGATGCGATAGATCTGTTCTTCCGCGAAGATTTCGCCGACCGCGTCGTTAATCGCATTCGACGACTTCAGGTCGTAACCGAGCGGCTTTTCCAGCACGATGCGCGCGTTTTCGTTCAGGCCCACGGCGGCGAGCGCGCGGCAGATCGGCACGAACAGCGACGGGCCCGTGGCCAGATAGAACACGCGGATGCCGGGCAGCGCGGCGATGCCGTCGCGCAGATGCGTGAAGTCTTCGGCGCGCGAGAGGTCGAGCTTTACGTAGGCGATGCGTTCGAGGAAGCTCGCCCACGCGGCTTCGTCCAGACCGTTCTTCGAGACGTGCGGCTTGACGTGTTCCTCGACCCACTGAAGGTAGTGGGCGCGGTCGTCCTCATGGCGCGCGACGCCCACGATCTTGCCCGACTCGCCGAGCATGCCCGAGCGGTGCGCCTCGAACAGCGCCGGCAGGATCTTGCGCATCGCCAGGTCGCCGGTGGCGCCGAAGAGCACGAACGTGAAACCCGAATCGGTAGGGAATTGCATAGTCTCCGTCACAGTCCAGAGGGGGCCGCGGAACAAGGGTGAAGCGGGCGCCGGCGGCATGCCGGGCGGGCTCCGTCGAGCGGCCGTAGTCCGATAAAATTTTTTTTGACACTGAATTGTAGTTTAACTACAATCCAAATCAAGAGGTAACGTTCATTCGATGAAAAAAGTGCTGGGAAGCGCGGCGCGATGTGGGTTTGCGGCGCGTTTGCGGTGGTTTTGCACAGCAGTTTTTCGCGGGCGGACGGAACGTCCCTCATGTTAACGGACAATGGATTCGTCCATGTACGAGCCGGGCGCGGCAACAGACGCCTGGCCGTGGGATGTTCGGCCGCGTGACGCGTGCGGCGCCTCGACTGGCCGCGCACGCCAACCCTGCGACGCGGCCGGTGAAAATCAAAAGAGGAGACAGTCTTTGCAATCCGAACCACTCATCTCTTGAGCGTCCAGCGGCCGGACACCGGCCCGCGGCCCGCGCGCATCTAAAGACAATACGCGCGCGCGGTACTCCGGCGCCCGTCCGTCCCGTGTTTTGCCTGTTTTAAGCCTGTTTGAACCACACGCACCCTGGCGACATCAGGGGCCAACCGTTTTTTGTTCAGGTGTCTGGAGGAGATAAGCAATGAAATTCCGAGCGATCATGGGCGCCCTGTGCGCCGCAGGTCTGATGGGCGGCGTGGCTACGGCACAGGCGGCCGAGTCGATCGAAGTGCTGCACTGGTGGACGTCGGGCGGCGAGTCGAAGGCCGTCGGCGTGCTCAAGGACGACATGCAGAAGCAGGGCTACACGTGGAAGGACTTCGCGGTGGCCGGCGGCGCGGGCGCAGCTGCGATGACCGCGCTGAAGACCCAGGTGATTTCGGGCAACGCGCCGAGCGCGGCCCAGATCAAGGGCCCGTTGATCCAGGAATGGGCGGAACAGGGCGTGCTCGCCCCGATCGACTCGGTCGCGGGTGACTGGAAGGCCAACCTGCCGCCGCAGATCGACAAGATCATGCACGCGGACGGCCACTACGTCGCCGCACCGTTCTCGGTGCACCGCGTGAACTGGGTGTGGATCAACAAGGCCGCGCTCGACAAGGTCGGCGCCAAGGCTCCGACGACCTGGCCGGAATTCTTCGCCGTCGCCGACAAGCTGAAGGCCGCGGGTATCCAGCCGGTCGCAGCCGGCGGCCAGCCGTGGCAAGACCTGACGCTGTGGGAAGACGTGGTTCTCTCGCAAGGCGCGGACTTCTACAAGAAGGCCATCGTCGATCTGGACCAGAAGACGCTGACGTCGGCGCAGATGGTCGGCGTGTTCGACACGGTCCGCAAGATCGAGTCGTACATGGATAACGGCCGCACGGGCCGCGACTGGAACCTCGCCACGGCGATGGTCATCAACGGCAAGGCCGGCATGCAGTTCATGGGCGACTGGGCCAAGGGCGAGTTCGCGAACGCGAACAAGAAGCCGGGCGCGGACTACATCTGCGCACCGGTGCCGGGCACCTCGAAGGCCTACACCTTCAACGTCGACTCGTTCGTGTTCTTCCAGCAGAAGGGCCAGAAGGCGGCGACGCCGGGCCAGCTCGCGCTCGCGAAGACCATCATGAGCCCGGCGTTCCAGGAGCAGTTCAGCCTGTACAAGGGTTCGATTCCGGTCCGTCTGGGCGTGGATATGAGCAAGTTCGACGATTGCGGCAAGCAGTCGTACGCGGATGAGCAGACGGCCATCAAGGCCGGCGGCTACGTGCCGTCGCTCGCACACGGCATGGCGCAAGCCGACGCAACGGCCGGCGCGATCACCGACGTCGTCACGAAGTTCATGAACTCGAACCAGGATTCGAAGAGCGCGGTGGAAGCGCTCGCGAAGGCTGCGAAGACGAAGTAAAGGCGCACGACAGCCGCATCTGGCTGTCCTGAAGCAAGCAGGGTGTGCCCGCGTGGCACACCCTGGACATGACGGTTCAGCCCGAACCCCATCATCGTGTGAAAGCCCGCGCGCTTTCGCACCGTAACAGGAGTTGCGCAGTGACTGCTTCTCTTAGCGGCAACGGCAAGGCGGCCACGCCTGCTACCCGCCGCGCGTCGCCGATGGCGGCGCTCGCAGACCGCTGGATCCCGAAGCTGGTGCTTTCGCCCAGCATTCTGATCAGCATCGTTTTCGTCTACGGCTTCATTCTGATCACCGGCTATCTGTCGCTGTCGAATTCGCGACTGATGCCGCGCTACGACTTCGCGGGCCTCGAACGCTACCGCGAACTGTTCGCCAACGACGTCTGGTGGACATCGGCGCAGAACCTCGCGTGGTTCGGCATTCCGTTCATCGCCATCTGCGTCGCGCTCGGCCTGTTCCTCGCCATCCTGCTCGATCAGCAGATCCGCCAGGAAGGCGCGCTGCGCGCGGTGTTCCTCTATCCGATGGCGCTCTCGTACATCGTGACGGGCACGGCATGGCAGTGGATCTTCAATCCCGACATGGGTCTGCAGCAGGTGCTGCACCAGTGGGGCTGGACGAGCTTTCAGCTCGACTGGCTCAACGACCCGGACAAGGCCATCTTCTGTATCGTCGTGGCCGCGGTCTGGCAATCGACGGGCTTTTGCATGGCGCTGTTCCTCGCGGGCCTGCGCGGCGTCGACAGCGAAATCTTCAAGGCCGCCCAGGTGGATGGCGCGACGCTGCCCACGATCTATCGCAGGATCGTGATTCCGAGCATGCGTCCGGTGTTCTTCTCGGTGCTGCTGATCCTGTGTCACATCACGATCAAGACGTTCGACCTCGTCGTCGCGCTGACCGCGGGCGGTCCGGGCACGTCGTCGTCGCTGCCGGCCATCTTCATGTACACGTTTTCGTTCAACCGCGGGCAACTCGGCGTAGGCGCAGCCTCGTCGATGATGATGCTCGCCACCGTCGTGGCCGTGCTCGTGCCGCTGATGTATCTGGAATCGAGGAGCACGCGCAATGCAGCCTAAGATGAAGCTGAGCCGCGTGTTCGTGTACGCGGCGCTGATCCTGTTCGCGTTGTACTTCCTGTTCCCGCTGTACGTGATGCTGTCGACGTCGTTCAAGTCGCTCGACCAGATCCACACGGGCAACATGCTGACGCTGCCGACCAGCCCGACCTTCGCGCCGTGGGTCAAGGCGTGGAGCGAGGCCTGCACGGGCGTGCGTTGCGACGGCATGCAGCCGTTCTTCATGAACTCCGTGAAGATGGTGATTCCGGCCGTGCTGATCTCGTCGATCATCGGGGCGTTCAATGGCTACGTGCTCACGCACTGGCGCTTTCGCGGCGCCGACGCGCTGTTCACCATGCTGCTGGTCGGCTGCTTCATTCCGTTCCAGGCGATCCTGCTGCCGATGGCGCGTCTCGAAGGCTTCTTCGGCCTGTCGAACACGATCGGCGGGCTGGTGCTGGTGCACGTCGTGTACGGCATCGCGTTCACCACGATGTTCTTCCGCAACTTCTACGTGAGCGTGCCGGCCGAACTCGTGAAGGCCGCGCGCATCGACGGCGCCGGTTTCTTCATGATCTTCACGCGCATCATGATGCCGCTGTCGCTGCCGATCTTCATGGTGTGCCTGATCTGGCAATTCACGCAGATCTGGAACGACTTCCTGTTCGGTATCGTGTTCTCGGGCGTCGATTCGATGCCGATCACGGTGGCGCTGAACAATCTCGTGAACACCTCCACGGGCGTGAAGGAATACAACGTCGACATGGCCGGTGCGATCATCGCCGCGCTGCCCACGCTGCTCGTCTACGTGATCGCCGGCCGCTACTTCGTGCGCGGTCTCACGGCGGGCGCGGTGAAGGGTTAAACCTGTCGGTCAGGGCGGGCGCGATGGCGCCGGCCCTGGTCTCATGCGCGATAGCGCGCAGTGATCAAAAGGATTCATAGCATGGCAAGCCTTTCCATTCGCGACGTCTACAAGACCTACCCGAACGGGGTGCCCGTCCTCAAGGGCGTGAATATCGATATCGAAGACGGCCAGTTCCTGATTCTGGTCGGCGGCTCGGGCTGCGGGAAATCGACGCTGCTCAACATGATCGCGGGTCTCGAAACCGTGACCAAGGGCGAGATCTGCATGGACGGCAAGGTGGTGAACAACCTCTCGCCGAAGGATCGCGACATTGCGATGGTGTTCCAGTCGTACGCGCTCTATCCGTCGATGACGGTGCGCGAGAACATCTCGTTCGGCCTGAACATCCGCAAGGTGCCGAAGGCCGAGCAGACACAGATCGTCGACCGCGTGTCGAACATGCTGCAGATCCAGCATCTGCTCGACCGCAAACCGGGCCAGCTCTCGGGCGGCCAGCGTCAGCGCGTGGCGATGGGCCGTGCACTGGCGCGCGACCCGATCATGTTCCTGTTCGACGAGCCGCTGTCGAACCTCGACGCCAAGCTGCGTATCGAGATGCGTTCGGAAATCAAGCTGCTGCACCAGCGCGTGGGCAAGACGATCGTCTACGTGACGCACGATCAGATCGAAGCCATGACGCTCGGCGACCGCATTGCGGTGATGAAGGACGGCATCGTTCAGCAGTTCGGCGCGCCGCAGGACATCTACGATTCGCCTTCGAACCTGTTCGTGGCCGGCTTCATCGGCGCGCCGCCGATGAACTTCATCAACGGCAAGCTGGTGGAGCAGGGCTCGGGCGTGGGCCTCGAACTCGACACGGGCGTGGCGCGCAACGTGCTGAACCTGCCGTTCGAAGCGAACAAGCTGCGCAGCTACATTGGCCAGGAAGTGGTGCTGGGCCTGCGCCCGGAGCGTATTACCGACGCGCGCAGCTCGCACGACGGCCACGGTCACGAACTGCAACGCCACACCGTGAAGGTGGACGTGATCGAGCCGACCGGCCCGGACACGCTGGTGTTCGCGCAGGTGAACGGCAAGCGCGTGGTGAGCCGCGTGCACCCGGGTGCGAATCCGCAGCCGCTCAATAACATGGACCTGCTGTTCGACGTTTCGAAGGCGGTGCTGTTCGACCCGAAGACGGAAGAGCGTATCGCTTAAGCGATAAGGCTGGCCGGGGGCGCTGCGACTACAGCATTACCGCAGCGCCGATACAAAGCCTCACGCGTGGCATGCGCGTGAGGCTTTTTTCTTTGGATGGCTAGCTGGTCACGATAAACGGCCGTTCGACGATTTCATGAAACGTGCTGGGCAGTGCTTCGCTGAGTCGCGCGGTGTAAGCGCGATGGCTTTGCGCGATTTGCCGAAGCTTGCGGCCAGTGGCTTTGGAAAGCGTGTAGGCGCCTTCGAGTTCGGCGAGTTGCGCGAGCAGCGTGACGAGTTCGGCGTTCGCGGGCGAGTCGGCGCTCGCGAGCGTGCGCTGCAGCCGCGCGCGCAGCCGGATGGCCTTGTCGAAGTCGGCGATGCGCCCCATGACGCGCGCGAAGACCCAGATGGCGGCCATCAACGTGTCGAAGGCGCCAAACTCTCTCAGGTATCCCAGGAAAATATCGGTCATGTGGCTCTCGCTTTCCATTCGTTCAGCACTACGCCTGCGCCATAGTAGGCGATCGCCCACCAGAATGGATGATAGGGAATGACGGCTTTTACCGATTCGCTCAACGAAGCTAAAACAAGATAAAGCCATCCGGCCGTGCCGATGACAGCGGCCCAGACGCCCGCCTGAGCCAGCCGTTGATCGAGCCAGCCGCGGCGGCCGGACACCGCGCCGGTTTCGGATGCCGATAGCGACGTCAGATCCGTCAACGCGATGAACAAGGCGATGCCGCCCGCCGCGAGCGAGCTGGGAAAGAAGGCGTCGCTGTCGCTCTGGCCGAGCGCGACGCGCAACAGGTATTCCACGCCGCCCATCAGAATGGGCAGCGCGTAGACGAGTTGACGTGAGGTGGCGTGAAGGCCGTTGGCGGTCATTGCAGCGTGGCGTGGTGTTACGTTGCGGATCGGTCGGACACACCGAAGACCATAACGAAACGCGCTCGCGCGCAACAGCTAGCCGGATGGCGTAGGGCGCGGCATCGCCGCCATGCGCCTATCGATCAGCCTACCCGGCATGCGGATGATGATGCGCGTGCCCGGCGCCATGCGGCTGCAAAAGCACGAGCACCGCGCCCGCGCCGCCGTCGTGCGGCCGTGCCTGACAGAACGCAATCACTTCTTCCTTCTGTACCAGCCACGCGCGCACCTTGCCCTTGAGCACCGGCTCCTTGCCGGCCGAGCCCAGCCCCTTGCCATGAATCACGCGCACGCAGCGCAGCCCGCGCTTGCCGGCTTCGCGGATGAACGCCTGCAGCGCCTCGCGCGCTTCCTCGCGGCGCATGCCGTGCAGGTCGAGCTGCGCCTGGACGATCCACGTGCCGCGGCGCAGCTTCTTCACCACTTCCTCGCTGATGCCGGGGCGGTGGTAGTAGAGCGTGTCGTCGGTGTCGAGAAAGGCTTCGGGGTCGAACTCGTCGGAGATGGCTTCGTGCAGCACGGCCTGTTCGTCGCGCTGGGTTTGCAGCGGCAGCGGCACGGGCGAGCTGCGGCGCGGCTGCGCGCGCGGCGGCTGCTTGAGCGGCGCGATCTGGCCGATCTCGCGGCGGAAGAGATCGCTGTCCGCGGCGGCTTCTACACGCGCGGCCTGAACGGCGACGCGTTGCTGCTCGCGCTGGCGCGTCTGCACCTTGAGCGCATCGCGCAGGCTGCCGAGGCCGGCGAAGCCGGTCTGCGCCTTGGAGGCGTCGGGTGAGGCATCGCTCGCCACCGGCGCGGGCGCGGCGGCGGGACGGGGCGTGGCGGGGCGCTTGGGCTCGCCCGGATGGGGCACGTTCTTGGGCATGGCGAAAGGCGCTCGATGGCAACGATAAAGCGACGGACGCACGGCCGAAGCGGCGCACGCCGGGGCGCTCACGCGGAGCGCCAGAAAAACGGGACAAAAAACAAGGGCCGCCGGCTGACTGGCCGCGGCCCCCGTTGGGTGCGCCGTCGGGCTGACGGGCACTATTTTAGCGACATGACGCCGCTGGACAACCTTGGTGACAACTTAGCGGTCGGCTTCGGCGCTCATCACGTGCGGCTGGGCGATCTCGTTGATGGTCTCGAGATAGCGCTGCGCGTCGAGCGCGGCCATGCAGCCCGTGCCCGCGCTGGTGATGGCCTGGCGGTAGACGTGATCCTGCACGTCGCCGGCCGCGAACACGCCGGCCACGCTCGTGCCGGTGGCGTTGCCGTTCAGGCCGCCGTTCGTGATGATGTAGCCGTTCTTCATCTCGAGCTGGCCTTCGAAGATGTCGGTGTTCGGCTTGTGGCCGATCGCCACGAACACGCCTTGCAGGTCGAGGTCGGTGGTTTCGCCGGTCTTCACGTTCTTGATGCGCAGACCGTTCACGCCGCCTTCGTTGCCCTTCACTTCGTCGAGCACGGTGTCCCACTTGATGTCGACGACGCCTTCCTTTTCCTTCTCCAGCAGACGGTCGATCAGGATCGGCTCGGCGCGGAACTTGTCGCGGCGGTGGATCACGGTGACCTTCTTCGCGATGCCCGAGAGGTACAGCGCTTCTTCGACGGCCGTGTTGCCGCCGCCGATCACGGCGACGTGCTGGTTACGGTAGAAGAAGCCGTCGCAGGTTGCGCAGGCGGAGACGCCGCGGCCCATGAACAGTTCTTCGCTCGGCAGGCCGAGGTATTGCGCCGACGCGCCGGTCGCGATGATCAGCGAGTCGCAGGTGTACTCGCCCGAGTCGCCGATCAGACGGATGGGCTTTTCGTCGAGCTTGGCCGTGTGGATGTGATCGAACACGATTTCCGTGTTGAAGCGCTCCGCGTGCTCCAGGAAGCGCTGCATCAGCTCGGGGCCTTGCACGCCGTTCGGGTCCGCGGGCCAGTTTTCCACATCGGTCGTGGTCATGAGCTGGCCGCCCTGGGCGAGGCCGGTGACGAGCAGCGGCGAGAGGTTCGCGCGCGCGGCGTAGACGGCTGCCGTGTAGCCGGCGGGGCCGGAACCGAGAATCAGGACTTTGGCGTGTTTGGTTGCGGACATGATCGAATTCCGTTGAGGGCGCTGCGTGGCGCGTGTTGCGGGGCGCCGCGCTGCTGCCGGATTTGCGGTCGGCCGCCGGTGTTGCGTCGGGGCTTACGCAGGTAAGTTGGGCATCAGCCCGCAATTATAAAGGTCGGGGCGGTTCGCCGCTTCATGAAGCTTTCTGATCGGCGCGATAGCCTTGGGGTCAGGCGAGGCGGCCGGCCGTCGGGTCGGCGTTGTCAGTTACCCTCATTTACAGCGTCGCGCCGCCGGGGCTCAAACATCGCGTTTACAATAGGCCGGATCGGACGACGGCGTCCGCGCCGCCGCCCCTGTCGGCGCGCCCGGTACGCCAAAGCATCGAGAATCACCAGGATTCAATGGCCAAAGCACCTTTTACCGCGCAGGCGCAGGCATTGCCGCATCGCATGTCGCGCCTTTTCACCGAAATCCGCTGGATCCTGCAGGTCGCGCTCGGCGTGTTCCTGCTGATGGCGCTCATCAGCTACAGCCGCCACGATCCGAGCTGGACCCACGCCGCCCAGGTCGACCACATCTCGAACTGGGCGGGGCGCGTCGGCGCGCGCACCTCGGACATCCTGCTGCTGCTGTTCGGCCTGTCCGCCTACTGGTGGCTGGTGCTGCTCGGGCGGCTGATTTCGGCGAACTACCGCCGCATCACGCGCCACGAAACCCTGCGCGACGATGACGACGAGAAACCGCGCGACATCAGCTGGGTCGCCGAAGGCTTCGCGTTCGTGCTCGTCATGCTGTCGAGCTGCGGCATCGAGGCGCTGCGCATGTGGTCGCTCAAGGTCCAATTGCCGCAGACGCCCGGCGGCGTTGTGGGCGGCGCGGTCGCCCGCGCGGTCTCGAACGCGCTCGGCTTCACCGGCGGCACGCTCGCGATGCTGATCGCGCTGGCCATCGGTCTGTCACTGTATTTCCGTTTCTCGTGGCTCTCGGTGGCCGAGAAAGTCGGCGAGGCGCTGATCAATGCCGTCACGCTCGCCAAGCTGCGCCGCGAGGAACGCAGCGACCGCAAGCTCGGCGAGGCTGCCGCCGTCAAGCGCGAAGGCAAGGTCGAGCGCGGCCGCGTCAAGATCGAGGAGCACGAGCCGGTCACGATCGTGCCGCCCGTGGTCACGCCGCAGCGCTCGGAGCGCGTGGAGAAGGAGCGCCAGGTGCCGCTCTTCACCGATCTGCCGGGCGACTCCACGCTGCCGCCGATCTCGCTGCTCGACGCCGCGCCCGCCACCCAGGAAACCATCTCCGACGACACGCTCGAATTCACCTCGCGCCTGATCGAGAAGAAGCTCAAGGACTTCGGCGTGGACGTGGCCGTGGTGGCCGCCTATCCGGGCCCCGTCGTCACGCGTTACGAGATCGAGCCCGCCACGGGCGTGAAGGGCAGCCAGATCGTCAATCTGGCCAAGGATCTCGCGCGTTCGCTCTCGCTCGTGTCGATCCGCGTGGTCGAAACGATTCCGGGCAAGAACTGCATGGCGCTCGAACTGCCGAACTCGCGCCGCCAGACCGTGCGCCTGTCGGAAATTCTCGGCTCGGCGGTCTACGCGGACGCGCCTTCTGCGCTCACCATGGGCCTCGGCAAGGACATCGGCGGCAAGCCGGTGTGCGCCGATCTCGGCAAGATGCCGCACTTGCTGGTGGCCGGCACGACCGGCTCGGGCAAGTCGGTCGGCATCAACGCGATGATCCTCTCGCTGCTCTACAAGGCGAGCGCGGAACAGGTGCGCATGATCCTGATCGATCCGAAGATGCTCGAAATGAGCGTCTACGAAGGCATTCCGCATCTGCTCTGTCCGGTCGTGACCGACATGCGCCAGGCCGGCAACGCGCTGAACTGGACCGTCGCCGAGATGGAGCGCCGCTACAAGCTCATGAGCAAGCTGGGCGTGCGCAATCTCGCGGGCTACAACAACAAGATCGAAGAGGCGAACAAGCGCGAGGAAAAGATTCCGAACCCGTTCAGCCTCACGCCGGACGACCCGGAACCGTGCCAGAAGCTGCCGCACATCGTCGTGGTGATCGACGAACTCGCGGACCTGATGATGGTGGTCGGCAAGAAGGTCGAGGAACTGATCGCGCGGATCGCGCAGAAGGCGCGCGCGGCCGGCATCCACCTGATTCTCGCCACGCAGCGTCCTTCGGTGGACGTCATCACCGGGCTGATCAAGGCGAACGTGCCCACGCGGATGGCCTTCCAGGTGTCGTCGAAGATCGACTCGCGCACGATTCTCGACCAGATGGGCGCGGAGTCGCTGCTCGGCATGGGCGATATGCTCTATCTGCCGCCGGGCTCGGGCCTGCCGGTGCGCGTGCACGGCGCATTCGTCGCCGACGACGAGGTGCATCGCGTCGTCGACAAGCTCAAGGAGCAGGGCGAGCCGAACTATATCGAGGGCATTCTCGAAGGCGGCGTGGCGGGCGAGGGCGACGAAGGTTCGGCGTCCGCTTCGGGCACCGGCGACGAGTCCGATCCGCTCTACGATCAGGCCGTCGAGGTGGTCATCAAGAACAAGCGTGCGTCGATCTCGCTCGTGCAGCGTCATCTGCGCATCGGCTATAACCGGGCAGCGCGGCTGCTCGAACAGATGGAGCAGTCGGGACTCGTTTCGTCGATGTCGTCGAGCGGCAATCGCGAGATTCTCGCGCCCACGCGCGACGCCGACTAAAGGCCGACCGGCCCTTCACGCTATCCATTTCGCTACTGGAGAACGATAGATGCAGTTTTTCGCAGGACAACCGACTCGTTTGACATTCGCGCGCGCCGGTCGCGCGCTCGCCGTCGCGCTGGGCGCATCGCTCGCGATGGCCTCGCACGCCTACGCGGGCGGCACCGACCAGCTCAAGCAATTCGTTTCGCAGGTTCACGCCGCGCGCGGCAGCTTCGTGCAGCGCGAACTCAAGGCGCCGTCGAACGCGAAGAGCACGAGCGACGCCGTCGCCACGGCCACGCTCAACGCCAAGACGTCGAGTGGCACGTTCGTGTTCTCGCGTCCCGGCAAGTTCATCTGGAATTACGAAAAGCCGTATCAGCAGCAACTCCAATCGGACGGCGACAACCTCTACGTCTACGACAAGGACCTGAACCAGGTCACCGAGCGCAAGCTCGGCGGCGCGCTCGGCGCGAGCCCGGCGGCCATCCTGTTCGGCAGCAACGACCTCGACAAGAACTTCACGCTTTCCGACGCGGGCGTGAAGAACGGCATCGACTGGCTGGAGCTGATTCCGAAGTCGAAGGACACGCAGTTCAAGAGCGTGGGCATTGGCTTTCGCGACGGCAATCTCGAAGCGATGGAACTGCACGACGTGTTCGGCAACGTGACGCTGCTCACGTTCTCCAACATCGAGAAGAACCCGTCGCTGCCGGCGTCGACGTTCAAGTTCGTGCGTCCGAAGGGCGCCGACCTGATCACGGGCGGCGGCAACTGAGTTTTGCCGCGCCACCAGGCGCATGGCAACGAAAAAGGGCGGCTCGCATGAGCCGCCCTTTTTTATTCGCGTTCGCAGAGGATCACATCGCGATCAAGCCGAAAAGCGGATCACGCCGTCCTCGCCCGTCCTGCGCGTGAGCTTGCCCGCGAGCCACAGCAGATGCAGATGCGCGAGCGCCTCGCCCATCGCGAACGTCATCTGGTGGATGTCGAGTGCGCGCTTGAACATCAGCGGGACGATGTCGGCCGCGCTTTGCGGCGCGCTCGCGCAGGCTTCCATCACTTCGGCCAGACGCGCGTCGTGATGCTCGCGCAGTTGCCCGATGCGCGTGCGCACGCCGCGAAACGGCTTGCCGTGCGAGGGCAGCACGAGCGTGTCTTCGGCCATCGTCTCGTAACGGCCCAGCGATTCGAGGTAGAGACCGAGCGGATTGCCTTCCGGCTCCATATCGAACACGGACACATTCGTGGAAATGCGCGGCAGCACCATGTCGCCGGAAATCAGCACGCCGATCTCTTCGCACAGCAGCGCGCAATGCTCGGGCGAATGGCCAAAGCCCGTCACGACGCGCCAGTCGCGCCCGCCGATCGACACGGTGTCGGCTTCGCGCAGACGGCGGTATTGCGCCGGCAGCGCCGGCACGAGGTTCGCGTAATAGCTGCGGCGGTTGCGCAACTGGTCGAGCGCCGCTTCGTCCTTCACGCCGTGACGCGCGAAATGGCGCGCCGCGCCTTCGCCGCCCGCGTTCGAGCCGTTGCCCGAGGCCAGCACGCACGCGCTCATGTATTCGCCGAGCGTGGTCCACAGGCGCACGTCCCAGCGCGCCTTGTCGCCGCCCGCGCAGATCCAGTGCGCGAGGCCGATATGGTCCGGATGGCAGTGCGTGACGATCACGCGCAGCACCGGCAGGCCGTCGAGCTGACTTTCGAACACCTGCTCCCAGTGCGCCTTGATGGTGTCGTTGGTGATGCCGCAATCGACCACGGTCCAGCCTTGCTGGCCGTCGATCTCGTCGCGCAGCAGCCAGAGATTGATGTGATCGAGCGCGAACGGCAGCGGCATGCGCAGCCACTTCACGCCGGGCGCGACCTCGAAGGCGTGGCCCGGTTCGGGCAGCGTGTCCTTGAAGGGGTAATCGAGCTGGTGTTCGAGCGCATTCATGGGGGTCTCAACTCCTGTCTTTTATGTGTGCGAGTCGGCGCGGTGCGGCGTCGGGCGAGCGCCGTCCGTTCCACATTGTCGCCGCATTGCGGTATTTGTGCAGAGAATCCGGGAGAGTGTTCCGGTACGCGGAACAATGTCGACGCTCCGACCCGGCGCGAGTCTGTCACGGGCAGCTCGCGAGCGATTCCGGCCGTCGCGGCAAGGTTGCGAAACCTGAAGGTTGACGATAACGTAAACGTCGATTCTAACGACGAACACGCCGCCTTGCCGACGCACCCGGCCGGCGGCCAGAGGCGCCCACCAGTCATGACCCATTACACGATTACCGAACTCGCCCGCGAATTCGACGTGACGCCGCGCGCGATCCGTTTCTACGAGGACCAGGGCCTGCTGGCGCCCAGCCGCGAAGGCGCGAGCGGGCTCAAGCGTGTGTTTTCCGGACGCGACCGCACGCGCCTGAAGCTGACCTTGCGCGGCAAGCGCCTCGGCTTCACGCTCAACGAAATCCGCGCGCTGCTCGATCTCTACGAGTCGCCGACCGACACGCTCCCGCAGCTTCAGGCTTTTCTCGACACGGTGGTGCGCCATCGCGAGATCCTCGAACGCCAGCGCGCCGACCTCGACGCCACGCTCGAAGATCTCGCCCAGTACGAGGCGCAGGCGCGCGTGCTGCTCGAAAAGAACGCCGCGGCGGCGAACCGGTAAGCCGCGCCGGCCCGAGCGTCGACCGCATCGTCCGCCCCGAACCGAGCGCGCCATGAGACATTTTCCCAAGCTGCTCTCGTCGCAGATCGGTTACGACGTCGCGCAGACCCTGCTCGACGGTTTCGATCGGCACTACCGCAGCTTCTGTGCGGCGGCGGCGCGGGCGCGCGCGTGTTTCGAGGCGCGCGACTGGCAGGGTTTGCAGCAGCTCGCGCGCGAACGCATCGCGTCCTACGACGAGCGCGTGCGCGAATGCGTGGTGACGATCGAAGACGAATACGACGCCGAACATATCGACGACGATGTCTGGGAGCAGATCAAGCTGCACTACATCGGCCTGCTCACCACGCACCGGCAACCCGAATGCGCCGAGACGTTCTTCAACTCGGTGTGCTGCAAGATCCTGCATCGTTCGTACTTCAACAACGCGTTCATCTTCGTGCGCCCCGCGATCTCGACCGAGTACATCGAGAACGACGAACCCGCCGCCAAGCCCACGTATCGCGCGTATTACCCGCTGAAAGACGGCCTCGCCGGCACGCTCGAACGCATCGTCACGAATTTTCAGCTCGACACGCCGTTCGAGGATCTGCGCCGCGACGTCGAATGCACGATGCGCGCGATGCGCGAAACCTTCGGCGACGTCGAGCCGAAAGCGAACTTCCAGATTCACGTGCTGGCCTCGCTGTTTTTCCGCAATCAGGCCGCGTATATCGTCGGGCGCATCATCAACGGCGACGCGCTCGTGCCGTTCGTCGTGCCGATCCGTCATGTCGACGACGGGCGGCTCGCGCTCGACACCGCGCTCCTGCGCTCCGACGACGTGCTCATCATGATGAGCTTTGCGCACTCGTATTTTCTCGTCGACATGGAAGTGCCGTCGGCCTATGTGGAGTTTCTGCGCAGCATCATGCCGCGCAAGGCCAAGGGCGAGATCTACACGTCGCTGGGCCTGCAAAAGCAGGGCAAAAACCTGTTCTATCGCGATCTGCTGCAACACCTGCGGCATTCGAGCGACCGTTTCATCGCCGCGCCCGGCATACGCGGCATGGTGATGATCGTGTTCACGCTGCCTTCGTATCCGTATGTGTTCAAGGTCATCAAGGACAGCTTTCCCGCGCCGAAGGAAACCACGCGCGAGCAGGTCGAGGCGAAGTACCAGCTCGTGAAGCGTCACGACCGGCTCGGGCGGCTCGCCGATACGCTCGAATATTCGAGCGTCGCGCTGCCGCTCGCGCGGCTGGACGACGCGCTGCTGCGCGAACTCGAAACGCTCGCGCCGTCGATGATCGAGTACGAGGGCGACCAGCTCGTCATTCGCCATCTGTATATCGAGCGGCGCATGGTGCCGCTGAATCTCTGGCTGCAGAACGGCAGCGATGAGGACGTGGAGCACGGCATCCGCGAATACGGCAACGCGGTGAAGGATCTGATCCGCGCGAATATCTTTCCGGGCGACATGCTCTACAAGAATTTCGGCGTGACGCGTCACGGTCGCGTGGTGTTCTACGACTACGACGAGATCGAGTATCTGACCGACTGCAACGTGCGCGCAGTACCGCCGCCGCGTCATGAGGAAGACGAACTATCGGACGAGCCGTGGTATCCGGTCGGTCCGCGCGATATTTTTCCGGAGACGTATCGCACGTTCCTGCTCGGCGACCCGCGCGTGCGGCGCTATTTCCTCGAGCATCACGCCGATTTTTTCGAGCCGGCGCTGTGGCAGGACAGCAAGTCGCGCCTGCTCGCGGGCGAGGTGCCCGATTGCCTGCCGTACGAAGCGAGCGCTCGGTTTCGCGCGCGCTATCCGCAACTGTTCGAATGCGCATCCGGCAGCAGCGACGCCGCCGCGTGCGCGGCCTGATCGCGCTTGATCAGCGTATCGAGACATTCAACCCAGGAGACAGACATGAGTGAGACGCAACAGGACCCCGTCGTGATCGTGGCGGCCGCGCGCACGCCGATGGCCGGATTTCAGGGCGATTTCGCCTCGCTCACGGCGCCGCAACTGGGCGCGGCGGCGATAGCGGGCGCGCTCGAACGCGCGGGCCTCAAGCCCGAGCAGATCGACGAAGTGGTGATGGGCTGCGTGCTGCCCGCGGGGCAGGGCCAGG
This sequence comes from Paraburkholderia tropica, assembly GCF_900109265.1. Classification (GTDB taxonomy): domain Bacteria; phylum Pseudomonadota; class Gammaproteobacteria; order Burkholderiales; family Burkholderiaceae; genus Paraburkholderia; species Paraburkholderia tropica. The sequence goes on along the minus strand of NZ_FNZM01000008.1, from coordinate 276,355 downwards.
CGCCGGCGCGCCAGGCGTCGCTCGGTGCCGGGTTGCCACTCGCGGCGGGCGCGACCACCGTCAACAAGATGTGCGGCTCGGGCATGCGCGCGGCGATGTTCGCCCACGACATGCTGCTGGCGGGTTCCGCCGACGTGATCGTCGCGGGCGGCATGGAGAGCATGAGCAACGCGCCGTATCTGCTGCCGAAGGCGCGCGCGGGCATGCGCATGGGCCACGGTCAGGTGCTCGATCATATGTTCCTCGACGGTCTCGAAGACGCCTACGACAAAGGCCGCCTGATGGGCACCTTCGCCGAGGAATGCGCGGGCGAGCACGGCTTTTCGCGCGAGAGCCAGGACGCGTTCGCGATCGAGTCGCTCAGGCGCGCGAAACGCGCCAACGAGGACGGCGCGTTCGCGTGGGAAATCGCGCCGGTGAAGGTGGCCACGCGCGCGGGCGAGACGCTCGTCAAGCGCGACGAGCAGCCGTTCAAGGCCAATCCCGACAAGATCCCCACGCTCAAGCCCGCGTTCAGCAAGACCGGTACCGTGACGGCGGCGAATTCGTCGTCGATTTCGGATGGCGCGGCCGCGCTCGTGATGATGCGCGCGTCGACGGCGAAGCGCCTCGGCGTCACGCCGCTCGCGCGCGTCACCGGCCATACGACCTTCGCGCAGGAACCGTCGAAGTTCACCACGGCGCCCGTCGGCGCAATCGCGAAGCTCTTCGAAAAGACCGGCTGGAAGGCCGCCGACGTCGATCTTTACGAGATCAACGAAGCCTTCGCCGTGGTCACGATGGCCGCGATGAAGGCGCACGATCTGCCGCACGAGAAGGTCAACGTGAACGGCGGTGCGTGCGCGCTGGGCCACCCGATCGGCGCGTCGGGCGCGCGCATTCTCGTGACGCTGATCGGTGCGTTGCGCGCGCGCGGCAAGACGCGCGGCGTCGCGAGCCTGTGCATCGGCGGGGGCGAAGCCACGGCAATGGGCGTCGAACTCCTGTAGGCTGACGCCAGAACGCGCGCCGCAGGGAGGCGGCGCGCGGCATCACCCGCACGCGGCGCTTCAGCAAAGGCCGCGGCACACGAGAGAAGGTGACGAGATGAAAACAGCGTTGATCGTGGGTGCGTCGCGAGGTCTGGGTCTCGAATTCGCGCGTCAATATGCCAGGGCCGGCTGGCGCGTGCTGGCCACGGCGCGTTCCGAAACCGCGCTCGCGGACCTGCGCGCGCTCGGTGCGCAGACGTATCCGGTCGATATCGCGAAGCCCGAGGACATCGCCGCGCTCGGCTGGAAGCTCGATGGCGAACGGATCGATGTGGCGCTGATCGTCTCGGGCGTCTACGGTCCGCGCACCGAAGGCGTGGAAGCGATCACCGCCGAAGATTTCGAATACGTGATGAACACCAACGTGCGTGGGCCGATGCAACTGATCCCGATCCTGCTGCCGCTCGTCGATGCGGCGCATGGCGTGCTCGGCGTGCTGTCGAGCCGCATGGGCAGCATCGCGCAGACGACCGGCACGACCGGCTGGCTCTATCGCGCGAGCAAAGCGGCGCTCAACGACGTCCTGAAGATCACCTCGCTGCAGACGCGCCGCGCCACCTGCGTCGCACTGCATCCGGGCTGGGTGCGCACGGACATGGGCGGCGCGCAGGCAGCCATCGACGCCGCCGCGAGCGTGGCCGGCATGCGCGAAGTGGTGGCCGAAGCGGCCGCCGCGCGCGATGTCTTCAACGGACGCTTCTTCCAGTACGACGGCACCGAGCTCGACTGGTAAGTGCGGGCGAGTACCGGTGCGTGCCAGCGAATGCTGGTGAGCGGCGCGCCGTTCAGGTAAAAATGCGAAAGGCCGCTTTGCCCGCGCGAAGCGGCCTTTTGCTTTGGTGCGTTTTTGTTTTCGTTTTCGTTCACGGATGTTTCCCGATGACCGCTGATTCCCCGCGCGCCGCGCGTCCGCTCGACTGTCCTTGCGGCGGTGCCGCGCCGAACCTCAAGGCAGGCGCGAAGCCGCCGCGCTACGCGGCCTGCTGCGGCCGCTTCATCGACGGCGGCGAGTTGCCCGCCACGGCGCTCGAACTGATGCGCTCGCGCTACACGGCCTACGTGCTCGGCGATACCGCCTGGCTGCGCGCGAGCTGGGACCCGGCGACCTGTCCCGCCGATCTCGACGCCAACGCCGAGGCGCCCGACGCGCCGCGCTGGCTTGGCCTGGCGATCAAACGTCACGAGCCTGTCGACGAGACGCACGCGCGCGTCGAATTCGTCGCGCGCTACAAGAGCGGCGGACGCGGCCATCGTCTGCATGAACTGAGCCGTTTCACGCGCGGCGAGGACGGCCGTTGGCGCTACGTCGACGGCGACGTCTCCGATGCATGAATTCCGCTGACCGGCGCTGACAGCCCGCGCATCCGCCGACAGGCAAGGACGGCGCCATAGCGCCTGAAATATCGCGTTTGCAAACAGGCACTTACGTAAAAACGACGCGATTGTTGGCGCCGCGCGACGCGAAATTTCCCGAAATTTTTTTATTCCATCGCGCCGCAAACCGGCCGAAATTCCCGCAGCCGCCGCGCAGCAAGGCTTGCGCGCCGCTGGCATGCCTTATGCCGGGTTACTACTGAATTGCACAACAATTATTTGTCGTGCGAGGATGCAATCACGGTGTTCGTCCGCCACGTAAGCGAATGTTGAAAAAGCACTTTTTCGACGCTTCGCCGTGGCATCCCGGGCGAACGCTGGCGGCGGGTCTGGTCGACAACAGAACGGTGCCGCACAGGTTTTCCGATCGGTTTTCTTCCCCGCGACGGGTCACGAACGCGCTTAAGGCTCCGGCCACGCGCAGCGGTGTCCTGTTGTGTCCCGCGCAAGCGGGCAGGTCGCGGGTGAGTCGCTCGGGTAGTCAGATTGACGGCGGGAATTTTCGCGGGCAGGTGCAGCAGATGGCGTTCAGGAAGCTTCTTACCGGATGGGCAGTGACCGGCACGGCGTGCGTGCTGTCGGTCGCGCTGTCGAACGCTCACGCCGCCTCGCTGGCCGATGCGACATCGGCGCTCTCCGCCACGCCTTCGCCCTCGTCCACGACCGCTCAGCACGCCAATACGGGCGGCCCGCTCGGCAACGCCAAAGTGGCGCGCCTCGCGCTCGACGACGCGTATCTCCCCGTCGTCCACGCCGACATGAACGCGCAGATCATCCAGATCCCCGTCGTCGACGAGCCCGGCGTGACGCTCGAAACCACCGTGTATCGCCCGGAAGGTCCCGGCCCGTTCCCGATGGTGGTGTTCAATCACGGCAAGATTCAAGGCGATCCGCGTCTGCAGGCGCGCAGCGATCCGATGTCGTTCGCGCGCGAATTCGTGCGTCGCGGCTACGTGGTCGTCGCGCCGAACCGCCGCGGCTTCGCCGGTTCGGGCGGCACCTACGAACAGGACGGCTGCGACGTCGCGAGCAACGGCATGGGCCAGGCGTCGGACGTCGCCACGGCGGTCGATTACATGTCGAAGCAGCCTTTCGTCGACGCGAACCATATCGTGGTCGCGGGCACCTCGCACGGCGGCCTCGCCACCATGGCTTACGGCACCGAAGCCGCGAAAGGCGTGCGCGCGCTCATCAACTTCTCGGGCGGTCTGCGCCAGGACGCGTGCACCGGCTGGCAGGGCAACCTGACCCAGGCGTTCGGCGACTACGGCGGCAAGGCCCGCGTGGCCTCGCTCTGGCTCTACGGCGACAACGACTCCGTGTGGTCGCCCGACCTCGTCACGAAGATGTTCGCGGCCTTCCGCACGGCGCAGGCGAGCGAGAACGGCAGCGTGGCGAGCGCGAAGCTGATCGATTTCGGCGCGTACAAGAACGACGCGCACCGTCTCGTGGGCGACCGCGACGGCGTGCAGGTCTGGTGGCCGAAGGTCGAATCCTTCCTCGCCGAGCAGGGCATGCCCACGTCCGTGCAGTATCGCGTGGCGACGGCCGCCGCGCCGCAGGCGAGCGGCTATGCGTCGATCGACGCGGTGGGCGCGGTGCCGTTCCTCGATCAGGCCGGCCGCGACGGCTATCGCAACTTCCTCAAGCAGTATCCGAGCCGCGCGTTCGCGGTGTCCGACTCGGGTGCGTGGTCGTGGGCCGAAGGCGGCGACAACCCGATGGCCGTCGCCGTCGCGAACTGCCAGCAGCACAGCAGCGATCCGTGCCGCCTCTACGCGGTCAACGGCAACGTGGTGTGGGCGAACGACACCGCCGCCACGGCGCAGAACGACAGCGGCGACGCGCATGCCGTCGCCGCCAACGCCACGGACAACGCCGCCGAGCCGTCGCATTCGCTCGCGAGCCGCTGAGTCCTGCACGTAACGCTCAGACAGCGCGCGCGGGCCATTCCCCAGTTTGCAGTGTGTTCCGGATCGGGCGGCCCGCGAGGCCGCCCGTTTTTTTTCCGGCGCCGGCGGACCTCAACGTCGCCTCTTTCGATGTCGCCCTAAAAAATTCCGCTTTCGCCTGGTTGGAGCGCGCGACTGCGCTCGCGCGCGCCCGGATTTTTTTGCATAAGCGCGCATGACTTTGCCGTCGTCATCTACGGTCATTTACGGGCTTTTAAAACGATCCCGCAGCAGATGTCGCGAACCGCGTCGAACCCCGCTAGAAGCCTTGCCTGGCGGGGTTTTGAGGGGTAGTGCATTGCGCGGGCGAACGCGCTAATCTCGGTCCCGCTGTCGTACCCTGGAGCCGTACTTGAATTCCGCAACCCCATTCCATCAAGGCACTGCCAACGATGCGTGGATCGCGCGCAGTCTGCGCGCCGTCTGGCATCCGTGCACCCAGATGAAGCACCACGAGCGCCTGCCGCTCGTCGCCGTCTCGCGTGGCGAAGGCCCGTGGCTCTACGACCACGAAGGCCGCCGCTACCTCGACGCCATCAGTTCGTGGTGGGTCAACCTGTTCGGCCACGCCAATCCGGACATCAACGCCGCGCTCAAAGCGCAGCTGGATACGCTTGAGCACGTGATGCTCGCGGGCTGCACGCACGAACCGGCGGTCGAACTCGCCGAGCGCCTGAGCGCGCTCACGGGCGGCGCGCTCGGCCATGCGTTCTTCGCCTCGGATGGCGCGTCGGCGGTCGAGATCGCGCTGAAGATGAGCTTCCACGCGTGGCGCAATCGGGGCGCGATCGACAAGCGCGAATTCGTCTGCCTCGCCAACAGCTATCACGGCGAGACGATCGGCGCGCTCGGCGTGACCGATGTGAAACTCTTCAGGGATGCTTACGATCCGCTGCTGACACACGCGCACGTGGTGGCGTCGCCGGACGCGCGCACGGCCCGCGAAGGCGAGAGCGCCGCCGATGTCGCGCGCCGCGCGCTCGCCGACGTCGAGCGCCTGTTCGCCGAGCGCGAAGGCCGCATCGCCGCGCTGATCGTCGAGCCGCTCGTGCAGTGCGCCGCCGGCATGGCGATGCACGATCCGCTCTATCTGCAAGGCCTGCGCGCGCTCTGCGACCGCTTCGACGTGCATCTGATCGCCGATGAAATCGCCGTCGGGTGCGGGCGCACCGGCACGTTCTTCGCATGCGAACAGGCGGGCATCTGGCCCGATCTGCTGACGCTCTCGAAGGGCATCAGCGGCGGTTATCTGCCGCTTTCGATCGTGCTGTCGCGCGACGAGATCTACGGCGCTTTCTACGACGACGACACCACGCGCGGCTTCCTGCATTCGCATTCGTACACGGGCAATCCGCTCGCGTGCCGCGCCGCGCTCGCGACGCTCGATCTGCTCGAGCGCGACAACGTGCTCGCCACGAACGCGCAGAAATCGCAGCAACTGCGCGACGCGTTCGCGCCGCTCGAAGCGCATCCGCTCGTGCGCGATATGCGTCAGTGCGGCACGATTCTCGCGTTCGACGTGAAGCTCGACGATCCCGCGCGCGCGCGCACCTTCTCGCGCCGCTTCTTCGAGCACGCGTTGCAGCGCGAACTGCTGCTGCGTCCGATCGGCACCACGGTCTACGTGATGCCGCCGTACATTCTCGACGCGCAGACGCAGGCGCATCTCGCCGAACGCACGCGCGAAACGTTCGACGCGACCGTCGCGGAGGATCTGTAATGCCGCTTCTCGACACGCTCGAACAGGGCCTGCACGAACTCGACGCGCGCGGCCTGCGCCGCCGCCGCCGCACCATCGACACGCCGTGCGACGCGCACATGACGGTCGACGGCCGCGAGACCATCGGCTTCGCGAGCAACGACTATCTGGGCCTCGCCGCGCATCCGCAACTCGTCGCCGCGCTGGCCGAAGGCGCGCAGCGCTACGGCGCGGGCAGCGGCGGCTCGCATCTGCTCGGCGGCCACTCGCGCGCGCACGCGCAGCTCGAAGACGATCTCGCCGCGTTCGTGGGCGGTTTCGTCGACGCGCCGCGCGCGCTGTACTTCAGCACCGGCTATATGGCGAATCTCGGCGTGCTGACCGCGCTCGCGGGCCGCGGCACGACGATCTTTTCCGACGCGCTCAACCACGCCTCGCTGATCGACGGCGCACGCCTGTCGCGCGCCGAGATCCAGATCTATCCGCACAACGACACCGACGCGCTGGGCGCGATGCTCGACGCCTCCGACGCGAACGTGAAGCTGATCGTGAGCGACACCGTGTTCAGCATGGACGGCGACGTCGCGCCGCTCGCGCGTCTGGTCGAACTCGCGGAACGGCACGACGCCTGGCTCGTGGTCGACGACGCGCATGGTTTCGGCGTGCTCGGTCCGCAAGGCCGCGGCGCGATCGCCGAAGCCGCGCTGCGCTCGCCGCAGCTCGTGATGGTCGGCACGCTCGGCAAGGCCGCGGGCGTGTCGGGCGCGTTCGTCTGCGCGCACGCCACCGTGATCGAATGGCTCGTGCAGCGCGCGCGTCCGTATATCTTCACGACGGCGTCGTCGCCGTCGGTGGCGCATGCGGTGTCCGCGAGCCTGCGCATCATCGGCGGGGAAGAGGGCGATGCGCGCCGCGCGCATCTGAATCATCTGATCGGGCGCACGCGCGCGATGCTCAAGCAGACCTGCTGGCTGCCCGTCGATTCGATGACGGCCGTGCAGCCGCTCGTGATCGGCGCGAACGACGCCACGCTCGCGCTGCAGGCGGAACTCGAACGCGACGGCCTCTGGGTGCCCGCGATCCGTCCGCCGACCGTGCCCGAGGGCACGTCGCGTCTGCGTATTTCGTTGTCGGCCGCGCATTCGGACGCCGACCTCGATCGTCTGAACACCGCGCTGGAGCAAGCGAGCCGCGCGGCCCTGGAGCACCACGCATGAACGCCTCGACCGTTTCGCTTTTCGTCACCGGCACCGACACGGAAATCGGCAAGACCTTCGTGAGCGCCGCGATCCTGCGCGGTCTCACGCACGCGGGCCTGCGCGCCACGGCGCTCAAGCCGATCGCCGCGGGCGCGTATGAGCGCGACGGCGTCTGGCACAACGAAGACGCCGATCAGCTCGACGCCGCCGCGAGCGTGCTGCTGCCGCCGGAGATCCGCACGCCGTTCCTGCTCAAGGAACCGGCCGCGCCGCACATCGCCGCCGCGCTCGAAGGCGTGACGCTCGACATGGCGCGCATCGTCGACAGCCATCGCGAGGCGTGCACGCGCGCCGACGCCGTCGTGGTCGAAGGCGTGGGCGGCTTTTGCGTGCCGCTCACCGACGAGCAGGACACCGCCGATCTCGCGGTCGCGCTGGATCTGCCGGTCGTGCTCGTGGTCGGCATGCGGCTCGGCTGCATCAGCCACGCGCTGCTGACCGCCGAAGCCGTGGCCGCGCGCGGGCTCAAGCTCGCGGGCTGGGTCGCCAACCGCATCGATCCGAACATGACGTTCCCCGAAGAAAACATCGACGCATTGCGCACGCGACTCGCCGCCCAGTTCGGCGCGCCGCTGCTGGGCGTCGTGCCGCACATGCGCGGCGCGAGCGCCGACGATGCCGCCGAACACCTGAACATCGACACGCTGCTCGCACAGCTCGCCGCGCTGGCGCCGCAACCTGCGGCAATGAGCGCGCAATAAGCGCGTGTCCCGCTACAACAGTCAAAACGTCACCAAGGACGCCGACATCATGACGCAAACCCACATCGACATCACTTCGCTCAAGGCCACCGCGCCGAGCGCCCACGCCGCCGCCGAAGCCGCCGCGCGCTGGAAGGTCGCCGACGTCGCCGCGCTCTACGAGCTGCCCTTCAACGACCTGATGTTCCGCGCGCAGCAAGTGCACCGCGAGCATTTCGACGCGAACGCCGTGCAGCTTTCCACGCTGCTGTCGATCAAGACCGGCGGCTGCGAGGAAGATTGCGCGTACTGCCCGCAGTCGTCGCATTACGAAACCGAACTCGAAGCCGGCAAGCTGATGGCCGTCGACGCCGTGCTCGACGCTGCACGCGTGGCCAAGTCGAACGGCGCGACGCGCTTCTGCATGGGCGCGGCGTGGCGCAATCCGAAGGACCGCCATCTCGAGCCGATCAAGGACATGATTCGCGGCGTGAAGGCGATGGGCCTCGAAACCTGCGTGACGCTCGGCATGCTCGAAGATCACCAGGCGAAGGCGCTCGCCGACGCGGGCCTCGACTACTACAACCACAACCTCGACACCTCGCCGGAGTACTACGGCAAGATCATCTCGACGCGCACCTACGAGGACCGTCTGGAGACGCTCGAACGCGTGCGCGACGCGGGCATCAACGTGTGTTGCGGCGGCATCGTCGGCATGGGCGAATCGCGCCGCGAACGCGCGGGTCTGATCGCGCAGCTCGCGAACATGGAACCGTATCCGGAGTCGGTGCCCATCAACAATCTGGTGCAGGTGACGGGCACGCCGCTCGAAGGCACCGAGCCGATCGATCCGTTCGAATTCGTGCGCACGATCGCAATCGCGCGCATCACCATGCCGACGGCGATGGTGCGTCTCTCGGCGGGCCGCGAGCAGATGGACGACGCGCTTCAGGCGCTGTGCTTCATGGCGGGCGCGAACTCGATTTTCTACGGCGATCAACTGCTGACGACGAGCAACCCGCAGGCGGAAGCCGACCGCAAGCTGCTGTCGCGTCTGGGCATCACGGCGCAGGCCGCGCAACATCTGCCGACCGACGATCATGGTCACGCACATGGTCACGCGCATGGTCATGATCACTCGCACGGCGGCTGCGGCCACTGCGAATAAGCCGCTTTTTACGGGCTGAAAACAAAAACGCCACGCTGCGAAGCGTGGCGTTTTTTTATGGCGCGGGCGTTGGGCCGGGCGTTATGCGTAAGCCGCGCGTCGGCGTCCCGCGAGCACGAGATAGCACAGCGCGCCCACGACGAGCGCGGGCAGCGTCGCGCCCAGGTTCGGCAGCCATTGATTGAGCGCGTGATACGCGCCGATGCCGAGCGCCCACGCAATGAACGCGCTCACGTGCCAGCCTCCCGAATAGCCGTACGTGCCGCTCAGATCGGCGAGCGCATTGGCGTCGATGCGGCGGCGGCGCACGATGAAGTGATCGGCGAGCACCACGCCGAACAGCGGCGCGAACACCGAGCCGATGAACAGCAGGAAGTTCTCGTACTTCGCCATCGGCACCACGAGGCCGATCAGCGTGCAGATCGCGCCGAATGCCGCCGACAGCCAGGGCACGCTGCCGCGCGTCCAGAACGTGCCGGTCGAGACGGCCGCCGAGTGGATGTCGGCGAAGGCGTTGTCGATTTCGTCGATCAGCACCAGCAGCAGCGCGAGACCGCCGCCCGCCTGCGCGAGCGCCGTGGTCAGCAGCGCGTCGCCGCCGCCCGCCGCGAGGCCGTAGATCGCGCCGAGCGCGTAGAACCACAGGTTCGCGATGCCATAGCCGAACAGCGTGCCACGGAAGGTTTCACCCGCCTTGCGGCCGAAACGCGTGTAGTCGGCGATCAGCGGCAGCCACGAAAGCGGCATCGCCACCACGAGGTCGATCGCGCTGCCGAACGGCATCTCGCCCGTGCCGGGACGCTGCATCAGCGCGTGGATGTCGTGCTGGGCGAGCAGGCTCCACGTGAGCCACGCCGCGCCCGCGAGCAGCAGCCAGATGCCCCACGTGCGCAGGAAGCGGCGCACGAACGAGAGCGGACCGCTGATTGCGAGCAGCGTCGCCAGCAGACCGAAGATCACGGTCCAGACGAGCGGCATCGAGAGGCCGAAGGCCTGTTTGGCGAGCGCGTCGGCGGAATCGCGCATCACGATGATCTCGAACGAGCCCCAGCCCACGAGCTGCACCATGTTGATGACGGCCGGAATCGACGCGCCGCGAATGCCGAGCGTCGGGCGCAGCGAGGACATGGCCGCGAGGCCGGTGTCGGTGCCGATCACGCCCGCGAGCGCGAGCAGCACCACGCCGATCACGCTGCCGATGCCGATGGCGAGCAGCGCGTGCGGCAGCGAGAGGCCGGGCACGAGCAGGGCGCCCGCCTGCGCGACCAGCAGGCCGATGCCGAGCGAGAACCACAGCGCGAAGGCGTCGCCGGTGCGGAACTGGCGGCGCGCGTCGGGCACGGGCACGTTGGGCGCGTAGGTCGAGCCGGCGTCGGCGCCGGCTTGCGGGTCTTGAGTCATGGGAAAGCGTGTCCTCTGTGTCGTATGTCTGGTGTCGTGCTGGCCGGCAGGCGGCGCGCGCTGGCTTTTCAACGCGCGGCGCGGCTGTCTGGCTGACGCGTCGTGCGCGTGGTGTGTCTCGCCTGTGTCTCGCGTGTGTCTCTTCTGGCGCTTTGTCCGGCCCGGTTTCACGGCGACCTTTGCCGCGCGCCACTGGCCCGGCCGTGCCTCGCGCGGCGGCGCCGGCTGTCATAATGCAGGGCTGGCGCGGCGGCGCGGTTTGAGGGCGCGAACAGCGCGCAGGCCGTGCAGCACGCATTGCAATCAGTTGCAAACTCGCCGCAGCGTCACTTAGCCGACATTATCGCGAAAACGTCATGTTTGAAGAAACCCGTGCCAACGTCCCCCTCGCCGAACGACTGCGTCCGCGCACCATCGACGAGGTCATCGGCCAGAAGCATCTGCTCGGACCGAACAAGCCGCTGCGCGTGGCGTTCGAGTCGGGCGAAGCGCACTCGATGATCCTCTGGGGGCCGCCGGGCGTCGGCAAGACCACGCTCGCGCGCCTCATGGCCGACGCGTTCCACGCCGAATTCATCGCGCTCTCGGCCGTGCTCTCGGGCGTGAAGGACATCCGCGAGGCCGTCGAGCAGGCGCAACTGCATCGCGCGCACGGCCATCAGACGCTGGTGTTCGTCGACGAGGTCCATCGCTTCAACAAGAGCCAGCAGGACGCTTTCCTGCCGCATGTGGAGTCGGGCCTGTTCGTGTTCGTCGGCGCGACCACGGAGAATCCGTCGTTCGAGGTGAACAGCGCGTTGCTCTCGCGCGCGGCTGTCTACGTGCTCAAGAGCCTCGACGAGGAAGAGCAGGGCGAGCTGCTCGCGCGCGCCGCCACCGAGCTGGGCGGGCTTACGTTCACGGACGAAGCGAAGGCCGCGCTGATCGGTTCCGCCGACGGCGACGGCCGCAAGCTGCTCAACAATCTGGAAATCGTCGCGCGCGCGGCGGCCCAGCAGAAGAAGGGCGAAATCGACGGCGAACTGCTCGGCAGCGCGCTCGCCGAGAATCTGCGCCGCTTCGACAAGGGCGGCGACGCGTTCTACGACCAGATCAGCGCGCTGCACAAGTCGGTGCGCGGCAGCAATCCGGACGGCGCGCTCTACTGGTTCTGCCGCATGCTCGACGGCGGCGCCGATCCGCGCTATCTGGCGCGCCGCATCGTGCGCATGGCGTGGGAGGACATCGGTCTCGCCGATCCGCGCGCCGCGCGCATGACGCTCGACGCCGCCGAAACCTACGAGCGCCTCGGCTCGCCCGAGGGCGAACTCGCGCTCGCGCAGGCCGTCATCTATCTGGCGGTCGCGCCCAAGTCGAATGCGGGCTACAACGCCTACAACGAGGCGCGGCGCTTCGTCGGCAAGGATCAGTCGCGCGCGGTGCCCGTGCATCTGCGCAACGCGCCGACCAAGCTGATGAAGGAACTCGGCTACGGCCACGAATACCGCTACGCGCACGACGAGCCCGACGCGTACGCTGCCGGCGAGACCTATCTGCCCGACGGCATGCGCGAACCGCGCTGGTATCAGCCGACGCCGCGCGGGCTCGAAGGCAAGATCGGCGAAAAGCTCGCGCGCCTCGCCGACCTCGACGCGCAATGGCGCGAGGCGCATCGCGACGAAATCCGCGAGCGCAAACGCAAGGGCTGAGGCCCGGGCCGGCAGACCGGCGCAAGCCCCGCGCACCGCGCCGCGCGGATTGCCGCCGCCGGTGCGCTAAAATCGACACTTCACACAACGAAACTGCGTCTCACAATCCCATGCTCGACATCCAGCTGCTGCGCAAAGACCTCGACGGCGTCGCGAAGCGCCTCGCCGACCGCGGCTACACCCTCGACGTCGCGGCCTTTTCCGCGCTCGAAGCGGAACGCCGTGCCATTCAGACCCGCACCGAAGAAATGCAGGCGCGCCGCAACAGCCTGTCGAAGCAGATCGGCGCGATGAAGGGCCGCGGCGAGGACACCTCGGCCGTGATGGCCGAAGTGGGCGGCATCGGCGACGAGATGAAGGCGTCGCAGGTCAAGCTCGACGAGATCCAGTCGAAGCTCTCGGATCTGCTGCTCGGCGTGCCGAACCTGCCGCACGAGAGCGTGCCCGTGGGCCGCGACGAAAGCGGCAACGTGGAAGTGCGCCGCTGGGGCGCGCCGCGCGCGTTCGACTTCGAGGTGAAGGATCACGTCGACGTCGGCACGCCGCTCGGTCTCGACTTCGAAACGGGCGCGAAGCTCTCGGGCGCGCGCTTCACGATGCTGCGCGGCCAGATCGCGCGTCTGCACCGCGCGCTTGCGCAGTTCATGATCGACACGCACACGACGCAGCACGGCTACACGGAAACGTACACGCCCTACATCGTCAATCCGGAAATCCTGTACGGCACGGGTCAGCTTCCGAAGTTCGCGGACGACATGTTCCGTGTGGAAAAGGGCGGCGCGGAAAACACCGTCACGCAGTATCTGATCTCCACGTCGGAGATTTCGCTCACGAATACGGTGCGCGAGAGCATCGTCGAAGGCAGCGCGCTGCCGATCAAGCTGACCGCGCATTCGCCGTGCTTCCGCTCGGAAGCCGGCTCGTATGGCCGCGACACGCGCGGCATGATCCGTCAGCATCAGTTCGACAAGGTCGAAATGGTCCAGATCGTCGCGCCGGAAACGTCGTATGACGCGCTGGAGCAGATGGTCGTGCACGCGGAAACCATCCTGCAGAAGCTTGGCCTGCCGTATCGCGTGATCACGCTGTGCACGGGCGACATGGGTTTCTCGGCGACCAAGACGTACGACCTCGAAGTCTGGCTGCCGGCGCAGAACACGTATCGCGAAATTTCGAGCTGCTCGAACACGGAAGCGTTCCAGGCGCGCCGCATGCAGGCGCGCTATCGCAACGCGCAGGGCAAGCCGGAACTCGTGCACACGCTCAATGGTTCGGGCCTCGCGGTGGGCCGCACGCTGGTCGCGGTGCTGGAGAACTATCAGGAAGCCGATGGCTCGGTCACCGTGCCGGAAGCGCTGCGTCCTTACATGGGCGGTGTCTCGCGTCTGTCGCTGGACGTTTGATCGGCACATGAATCCTGCATCGCCCCGAAATTTTTTTCGTAAAAGGGCTTGCAGGATTCAAATTATGTTCTATAATCTTCGCTTCTCTGGTCGCCGACCAAGACCTGAGAAGCAGTAAAAAACGCAGTAAAAAAGCAGTACCCCGGAGAGGTGGCAGAGTGGTCGAATGTACCTGACTCGAAATCAGGCGTACGGTTTCCCCGTACCGTGGGTTCGAATCCCACCCTCTCCGCCAAATTCTGAAAACCCCTGCATGCTTAACCGCTGCGGGGGTTTTTGCTTTGTAGCGCCGCTTTCGGCGCTAACAGGTTCAATCAATCACGCCCACGCCGCTCCAGCGCGCGCAGATACGTGCCCGAGATGGCCGACGTGCCGTGATGCACGATCTTTTCATCGACGAGCGCCCACACCGAAAGTCCCACCTGCCGCACGCGCCGACAGAACGACAGATCCTCCGACAGATACACGCCTTGCTCGCCGACCGTATCGAAGAAGGCGTGAAAGCGGCCGTCGGGCAGATAGGGCGCGTATTGCGCGGGCGGCCGATAAAGCTGCGTGACCGGCGCGACGGCTTCGATCGCGTCGCGGCGCACGAGGAAAATACCCGTGCCGATGTGGTTCACCTCGGTCCAGCCATTGTCGACCGAAACGTTACCGTGCGCGTCGGCGAGCATCGCGGTGTTGTAGTCCACGGTCTTTTCCTGCCACTCGGCCAGCGTCAGGCCCACGTCCGCCGCCGTGATGGTCGTGTTGCGCTCGAAGTGGCGATACGGGCAGGCGATCCCGGCGACCGGTTTGTCGCCGGCCAGCAGGCGCGGAATGGCTTCGGGCGAGAAGGCCATGTCGGTGTCGAGAAACAGGATGTGCGTGAACTCCGGGTGGCTCAGGAAATAGCTGGCGAAGAAGTTGCGCGCCCGAATGATGTGCGACGAGGCCGTGTGGATGTACTGGAAGTTCACGTCGGTGGCCTTGAACGTCTCCATCAGGCGCGCGAGCGCCATCGCGAAGTCGAAGTGCACCGAGTTGTCGTAGGTGGGCAGGGCGATCAGCACGTTCAGGGGCGTGGCCGGTGCCGCCGTGCGGGAAGTGGTGGATGAATCCATGACCTGGCGTTCCGCTCATGTCGTTGTAAGATAATTCCCATTCTTGATGGCGGCTTGCGCGCGGACAATCGGACAGTTCCGAATGTCGGCCGGCCGGAGCGCGGCAACGCCCCGGTACAATGCACGTTTGCTCCTTTGTATGCGTGGCGGATCGCTCAGGCGGCGCCGCGCTCACCTGAGTCTCAGATGGCTATCACCTACAAATCCGCGGACGACATCGCGCGTCTGCGCATCTCGGGCCGCCTCGCCGCCGACGTGCTCGCCATGATCGGCGAACACGTCAAGCCCGGCGTCTCCACCGACGACCTCGACGCGATCTGCAACGATTTCATCGTCAACACGCTCAAGGCCGTGCCGGCCAACGTCGGCTACCTCGGCTTTCCGAAGACGATCTGCGCGTCGGTCAACTCGGTCGTCTGCCACGGCATTCCGAGCCGCGGCGAAGTCCTCAAGGACGGCGACATCATCAACATCGACGTGGCCGTGATCAAGGACGGCTATTTCGGGGACACGAGCCGCATGTACACGGTCGGCACCCCGAGCCCGGTTGGTCGCCAGCTGATCGACACCACCTACGAGGCGATGCTCGCGGGCATTCGCCAGGTGAAGCCGGGCGCGACGCTCGGCGACGTCGGCCACGCGATCCAGAAGCGCGCGCAGGCCGACGGCTTCTCGATCGTGCGCGAGTATTGCGGCCACGGCATCGGCAAGGTCTATCACGAGGAGCCGCAGGTGCTGCACTACGGCCAGCCGGGGCAGGGCCTGCGCCTGAAGCCGGGCATGGTCTTCACGATCGAGCCGATGGTGAACGCGGGCCGCGCCGGCACGACGGTGCAGCGCGACGGCTGGACCGTGGTCACCAAGGACCGCTCGCTCTCCGCCCAGTGGGAACACATGGTCGCCGTCACCGACGACGGCTACGAGCTGCTGACGCCCTGGCCGGACGGCACGGGCAGCTACGAAGCGCCGTGATGGCGGGTGTGCGGCCGCTCGGCCGCTCTGTCAAGTGCGCGCTGAAGTTCCGCGCGGATGGCGCTCGGGGAACGTTTTCGTCAAATAAGGATTTGACTCTCTGGCCAGTTCGGTTAAAGCTACGCGTTAGTGCTTTATTGGGGTTTACGACTGCATGAGTCCGTCACTGACCGTTCGCCGTATCGTTGCCGATCAGGGTGCCGTGCTCCGCGAGCTTCGTACCGCTTCGCTGCGCGACGCACCTTATGCGTTCGGCGACTCGCTCGAAGATGCGCTGTCCGCCGACGCAGCCGTCTACGACGCGGCGGCCGCGCGCCATGCCGACTCGCATGCGGCCACCTCGTTCATCCTCTATACCGAGGGGCATCCGGCGGGGCTGATCGGCGCGAATTTCGAGAGTGCGCCCGCGCGGCGCGCGTTCGTGTTGGCGCTCTGGGTGGCGCCTGCCGTGCGTCATCTGCGTGGCGGGGAGTTGCTGTTGAACGCGGCGCTCGAATGGCTCGTGAGCGAAGGCGCGACGCAGGTCTACGCCTGGGTCACCGATTCGAACACCACCGCCATGCGCTTCTACGAGCGTCTCGGCTTCGGCCCCACGGGCGATCACGCGCGTAGCCAGCACTCGCCGGAGCAATGGGAAACGCTGCTCGTGCGCGACGTGTGCGACCTCGCCCAGCCAGCCCCGGCGCAATGAGGCCGCGCGCCGGCTGCGATTTTTTTGCCGGTTTTTTGCGGTTTTTTTAGCCGTGTCCCTGCTGTCTTTTCGTTCCCTGATTCTGTCGTCGATGCCGTCGTGACGCGCCGGATGCCACTGCGCCTGCGCGTCGTGGCGTCGGCACGGCGTCCGCCATGACGTCGTTCGCGGCGTCGTTCTCGCCTCGACCCCTTGCCGCAGCATGCCAGGCCATTAAAAATGATGGCTGTGTGCGTCGACGCCTGTAAAATACGCAAAATTTTTCGCCGATCGCCATGTCGCCCAGGAAATCGCCATATTTTGAACTGAAGAGCGGTTCAGTCGATACGCTTCTGTTCGTGGTCAAAACGACTGAACTCGATGCGATGCGCGCCGAACTCACGCGGCGCTTCGAGGCGACCCCGGAATTCTTCGCCAACGATACCGTGGCCATCGACATCCGGCGTCTCGCCGATGGCGAGCAGGTCGCGCTCGGCGACATCGCGCGCCTGCTCGAAAGCGTGCGCATGCGCCCCGTCGGCGTGGTCGCGCAGGCCGCCCAGCACGGTTGGGCCGCCGAAGCCGGACTGCCGTTCCTCGAAGCGCGCGACAAGCGCGGCGCCCACGCGAAGGGCGGCGCCGACGCCGACACCGGCGTGGAACACAGCGCCGCGCCGCAGGCCGAAGCCGCCAATGCGCCGGCTTCAGCCGACAAAGGCGCCGCGCAGCCGGAACTCTTTCCCGCCACGACGGCCGCAGAAGAGCCGGTCACGGAAACGCTGGCGGAAACCCCGTCGCGCAACGCGCCCAAGGAACCCACGCTGGTGGTCGACCGTCCGCTGCGTTCGGGCCAGCGCGTCTACGCGAAGGGCGACCTCGTGGTGCTCGGCATGGTGTCGAACGGCGCCGAGGTGATCGCCGAGGGCAACATCCATATTTACGCGCCGTTGCGCGGCCGCGCACTCGCGGGCGTGCATGGCAATCACGACGCGCGCATTTTTTGCACGAGCCTCGAGGCGGAACTCATTTCGATCGCGGGCATCTACCGTACCACTGAAGTTCCACTCGCCGACGACGTGCGGGGCAAGCCGGCGCAAATCCGGCTCGACGAAGAAAAGCTGTTGATCGAACCGTTGAGGCTCACCTGAGTCGCCGCTCGTGCGCCCGCGCGTGATGTGCGGGGCGCTCGCATGCGGCACGCGATGAGACCAAACTGAGAAACTGACGAACGCAAGGTAAGGGAATGGCAAAAATCATTGTGGTGACTTCGGGCAAAGGTGGCGTCGGCAAAACGACCACGAGCGCGAGTTTCGCATCGGGCCTCGCGTTGCGCGGCCACAAGACCGCGGTCATCGACTTCGACGTGGGTCTGCGCAATCTCGACCTCATCATGGGTTGCGAGCGCCGCGTCGTGTACGACCTGATCAACGTGATCCAGGGTGAAGCGAACCTCAATCAGGCGCTCATCAAGGACAAGAAGTGCGAAAACCTCTTCATCCTGCCCGCCTCGCAGACGCGCGATAAAGACGCGCTCACGAAGGAAGGCGTGGAAAAGGTGATCGAGGATCTGCGCAAGATGGACTTCGAATACATCGTGTGCGATTCGCCCGCGGGTATCGAGTCGGGCGCGATGCTGGCGATGCATTTCGCCGACGAAGCGCTCATCGTGACGAATCCGGAAGTGTCGTCGGTGCGCGACTCGGACCGCATTCTCGGCATGCTGTCGTCGAAGACGAAGCGCGCGATCGAAGGCAAGGATCCGATCAAGGAACATCTGCTGATCACGCGTTACAGCCCGAAGCGCGTCAACGAAGGCGAGATGCTGTCGCTGTCGGACATTTCGGAAATCCTGCGTATCGATCTGATCGGTGTGATTCCGGAATCGGAAGCCGTGCTGCACGCGTCGAACCAGGGCTTGCCGGCTGTCCATCTCGACGGCACCGACGTCGCGGAAGCGTACAAGGATGTCGTGTCGCGTTTTCTCGGCGAGGAGAAGTCGCTTCGTTTCACCGATTACCAGAAGCCGGGGCTCCTGCAGCGCCTGTTCGGTAGCAAGTAAGGGAGGCGCACGCCATGTCGTTTCTTTCGTTTTTTCTCGGCGAGAAGAAGAAGTCCGCCTCGGTAGCGAAGGAACGCCTGCAGCTCATCATCGCTCACGAGCGCGCAGGCGGCCATCCGCCCGCCGATTATCTGCCGGCCCTCCAACGTGAACTGGTCGCGGTGATCTCGAAGTACGTGAAGATCTCCGACGACGATATCCGCGTGAGCCTCGAACGCCAGGACGACCTCGAAGTGCTCGAGGTCAAGATCGAGATTCCGCAGGCCTGATGAAGGCATTGCGCGCGGCCGGTTTGCGCCGCGCGCATCTCAATTTGGCGGACGGCGGCTGACTTCACGACGTCTCGCGCCGCTGTTTGCAGCGTCTGTTCGCCGCGTCGTTTTCACCGCCTTCGCGCATTCCTTGCCTGACCGAAATATTCGGTTTCACTTCACCCTGCGTGGTTACACGGCCGCTGTCAGCGCGGCGTCGTGCTCGCGCATTGATCCGGTAACGCCACTCATGGCGTCTTACTCAAGGGTGATCAACATGAACAATTCCATCCGCCTGCTCGTTGCCAAAACCGCGATCGTCGTCGCCGGTGCGTGCGCTGTCGCTGCGCCTGCGTTCGCCGAAGTCATCGTCGTTGCGCCGAGCGCGCCGCCCGTCGAGCGCATCGAAGTCGTGCCCGCGCCGCGCGCCGGCTACGTCTGGGACAAGGGCCACTGGCGCTGGGATCACGGCCGCTACGTCTGGATCGGCGGCCACTGGCAAGCCGAACGCGTGGGCTATCACTGGGTGCCGGGCCACTGGATCGCGCATGGTCCGAACTGGCACTGGGTCGAAGGCCACTGGGCCGCTTGAGGCTCGCGCGCTTCGTGTGAGCTCGCGCGTCGACCATTCGTCCGCTTGAGCGCAACGCTGCAGGGGAGGCCCGCGCTCGTCGTGATCGACTGACGTTCGGGCGCGGTCCGCGGCGCAAGCAGCCCGGCGGGAGCCCGGCGCGCGGCAACAGTGCGAATTTTTCGCCCGTTGCCGCGCGCCGGGCTCCTTCTTTTGCGCGGACAAAAAAGAGGGCGCATAGCGGCCGCGCGCGTCCCGGCGAGACTGCCATCCGCCCGAATCGGCCAAGCTGGCAATCAGGGCAGGGAAAACCTGCGTATTCCCACGCGGATTCCGTCACTCGCGCCTGGCTTCGTCCGTTAAAATCACGGAAAAATGCAGGCAAATCACTGAATTGGGCCTTCGCCGGTCCGCAGCACAATGAAACGAGTCTTGATTGTCAAGGTGACTTCGCTCGGCGACGTCGTCGAAGCCCTTCCCGTGGTGGCCGATGTCCAGCGCGCGTACCCTGGCGTGATCGTCGACTGGGCCGTCGACGACGCCTTCGCGGAAATCGTGGCATGGAACGCGGGCGTCGATCGCGTGCTGTGCGCGCCGCTGCGCCGCTTCAAGAAAGCGCGCCGCTGGAGCGATTTCAAATCGATCTGGCAGTCGATCTCCGAGCTGCGCGCGCATCGCTACGACGCGGTCATCGATATTCACGGCGTATACAAAAGCGCGATCATCGCGTTTCTCGCGCGTGGCCGCCGCCGTTTCGGTTATCTCGCCCAGGATCTCGGCGAGCGCGGCGCGGCGTTCGCGTACAACGGCCGTTTCGGTCCGCGTCCGAAGTGCGATGCGTGGCTCGGCATGCGCATCAGCACGGGCGAAGCGCTCGGCTACACGATCGACACGCCGCCCGATTTCCAGATGCGCATTCCGCGCGACGGCAACGCGCTGCCCGCGCCCGACGCGCCCACCGCGCTGATCTTCCACGCGACCTCGAAGGAAGAGAAGAAGTGGCCGGTCGAGCATTGGGGCGAGCTGTGCCGCGCATTGATCGCGCGCGGTCTGCGCATCGAGCTGCCCTGGGGCTCCGACGCCGAGCACGCCACCGCGCGCGAGATCGCGGCGCTCGTGCCTGGCGCGACGATCCTGCCGCGCCTCACGGTCACGCAGGTCGCGCAGCGTATCGAGGATTCGGCGCTCGTCGTCGGCACCGATACGGGCTTCGTGCACCTCGCGCACGCGCTGCTCAAGCCGACCATCATGATCTTCGTGGCGACCAATGCCGAGCACCTCGGCGTGCGTGCGCCCAATCGCTCGATTTCGATCGGCGACGGTCATCACGTGCCGCCGGTTTCGGTGGCAATCGATGCCGTCGATCGCGTGTATCCCGCGCGCGATGCGGACGGCACGCCGAAAGCGCCGCTCGTGTCGAGCGTGTGATTTTCAGCGGCTGAATTCAACGGTTCGATGAGGTATTTCGCGGCGCGCGTTCATCGCGCGCCCGTTGCTTTTGTGCGTGCGAACAGTTCGTTCCCGGCGCGTTTGCGGCGCATTCATCCGCACATTTCCCCCGCGCATCGCTTATTACGAGGTTGTTAAAAGTGTCGTGCCTGTGTTGCATGCAGCGCGGCGTGCGCGCCTGTCGGCGTAAGAACGCATGCGGGCTGTAACACGGGTCACACCGCTGCTTACAAATTGCAACGCCTGCGATGCGCGCCGTCGTGTTCAATGCAAACCGTCCACTGCACGCGATTCCCCTGCGGAACGCGCCGGACGCAAGACATTGACTCGAAGGGAGAACGAAGTGAAACGATTGACGCTTACCCTGATCGCAGGTGCGCTTTTCGCGGCGTCGCTGAGCGGATGCATCGTGGTGCCGCCGGGCGGCGGATACTACGGCGGCGGCTACCATCACGGCTACTACGATCGTTGAGCATGATGCCGACGCGAGCGGCCCGCTCAGGCCAGCAGCATCTCGACGGCGATGACCGCCGCGATGGCCGCGACGTTGGCGACGATGGCTTCGAGAACCACCGCGCGCCACGTTCGCGTACTCAAACGAAAGGCCAGAACCAGTGAGATGCCCAGTGCGAGCGCGATCATCAGGACGAGATCGGCATTGCTCAGATGCAGGTTCATCGTTGGCCTCCCTGGCGCGAATGCGCGGACCGTGTTGATGCCTCGTTATCGAGTATAGGCACGCGCCGCGTGCGCACAAGTGGACAAAAAACGGACGAAAAAAAAGCGGAATCCAATGACCCGGATTCCGCTTTTTTCGTTTCGGTCTGCTCGAAGCAGTGCATCAGCGCACTGCTTCGGTGTCGTGCATCACGTCAGCGACGTATGACGCGTTTCGCGCATGCACAGCACGCCGAAGAGGCTCACGCAGGCCGCGATCGACACGTAGGCGCCGACCCACGACAGACCGCCGCGCGCGGCCAGCACCTGCGCGATATACGGCGCGACCGACGCGCCCAGAATGCCGCCGAGGTTGTAGGCCACGCCCGCGCCGGTGTAGCGCACGCTGGTCGGGAACAGCTCGGGCAGCAGGGCGCCCATCGGCGCGAAGGTGGCGCCCATCAGGAACAGCTCGATCACGAGGAACAGCAGCACCAGCGGCAGCGAGCCGCTGCCGAGCAGCGGCTGCATCGTGAAGCCCGAGAGGATCGCCAGAATGCAGCCGACGATCAGCACCGGCTTGCGGCCGAAGCGGTCGGAGAGCGCCGCCGAAATCGGGGTGGCGATGCCCATGAACACGACCGCGATACACAGCATGCCGAGGAAGGTCGGACGCGGAATATGCAGCGCCGTCACGCCGTGCGAGAGCGAGAACACCGTCGCGTTGTAGAACAGCGTGTAGCAGACCACCATGGCCAGCGCGCCGAGCAGCGTCGGCCACCAGTAGTTCGAGAGCAGCGTCGCGACCGGCACCTTGACGCGTTCGTCGCGCTCGACGGCGGCCTTGAACGCGGGCGTTTCGGCGATCTTCAGGCGTACATAGAGGCCGAGCGCGACGAGCACCGCCGAGACGATGAACGGCACGCGCCAGCCCCAGTCGCGGAACTGCTGGTCGGTCAGCGTGGAGGCGAGGCCGAAGAACAGGCCGTTCGACGCGAGAAAGCCGACCGACGGTCCGAGCTGCGGGAACATGCCGAACCAGCCGCGCTTGCCTTGCGGCGCGTATTCGGTCGCGAGCAGCGCCGCGCCGCCCCATTCGCCGCCGAGGCCGATGCCCTGGCCGAAGCGCAGCACGCACAGCAGAATCGGCGCGAGGCTGCCGATCGAGTCGTAGCCGGGCACGAAGCCGATCAGCGTGGTCGAGACACCCATGACGAGCAGCGAGGCCACCAGCGTCGATTTACGGCCGATACGGTCGCCGAAATGGCCGAACAGGAACGAGCCGATCGGGCGCGCGACGAACGCAATGCCGAAGGTCACGAACGCCGACAGCGCCTGCGCCGTCGCCGAGCCGTGCGGGAAGAACACCGGGCCGATCACGAGCGCGGCGGCCGTTGCGTACACATAGAAGTCGTAGAACTCGATCGCGGTGCCGATGAAGCTCGCGAAGATCACGCGCGCCGTGCTTTGCTGGCGCGCGGCATCGGGTTGGTCGGCGCTCGCCGACGAAAGCGGGGAGGTGGACATCGGGGTCTCCAGTCATTGTGATGCGCGCTGACGCGCTTTGCCCGCCGGGCCGAGGGCGGCTGGGGCGCAAGGCGCGGCGCGTGCGTCTTTGTGCAGGTTTCGAAGTCCGGCGCGCGGGCGCGGATGCCGCCATGGCATCCCGCTGCAACATCCATGAGCCGGCAACGAGTCGTCAGTATGCATCGCGCAGCGTGGGCTGTGCGCGCGAAGGCGTGGACCGTCCGGCGCGCGCGGATAGGCGCGGGCACGATGCAGATACGGTCGAAGCGCGCATCGGCGCGGCGCGGGTGGCGACGGTCGACGGCGTGGCCGGGCGGATGCCGGCTAGGGATAGCGAAAAATTATAACGAGCGGGCGCGCCGCGCAGCAAGGCGTAAGCAAGCCTCGCGCGGGCGCATCGAAAGGCGCGTGGCGGATCAGTTGTAGTTCTGCGCTTGCGGCGACGCGAGCGTGCGCAACTGGAACTTGCCGTTGTCGTTGAAGAGCCAGTCCTCGAACAGCTCGATCTGTCCGACCGAGTTGAGCAGACGCGCGGGCGGCGGCGGCAACGGCGCGGCGTGACGCAGCGTGGCGAGCGCGGTGGATTCGGCGTCGTCGTCGCCATTGGTGCGATACACCGACGACTTGACCACCTGGCCTTCGCGATTGATCGTGAACGAAACGACCACGAGCGAGCGCAGCATCGCCTGGGGCGAACCGTGCAGCACCGAGGTCGGATTACGCTCGATGATGCGCTTCGCCACGGCGGCGCGATATTGATCGAGCGTCGTGCTGTTGATGGCTTCGGGCGGAATCACGAGCAGCGGACGCGGCGGCGGCGTGATCGTGCAGGCGCTTGTAAGGGCGAGCAGCAGGATCGCACCGAGACGCCGCAGCGGCGCTGCATGCGCGGTGTGAGCGATGTTCGGGCGGAGAGCGCTCGCGGTGTCGTGACCGCTGCGCGTACGGACGCGGATGAGCATGTTGTCCAGGCTCGAGTGCGAAACCAGATTCGAGCTTAGTCGAAACGGTGCGGGATGCAATCCGAACTCGCCCGCGCGAGCGCGCGGTACTGGCGAGTTGTGTGCGCCTGGGCGCTTATCCGTTCGTTGATGTGCGAGGCGCCGATGCGCTTATTCGACGGGGAATTGCGCGCAGGGATCCGCGGTCACGGTCGCGCAGGCGTATGAGTATTCGCCGCTCTTGAGGAACAGCTCCTTGCCGACTTGCACGTTCGCGCGCAGATCGGGCGAGCTTTCCCAAGCGATGTAGCCCGAGCACATCACGGCAGACAGAACGACGAGTGAAAAGGCCAGCTTTTCGAAGACCTGGTAACGATGCGGCATGGTGAGTAATCCCCTGAACAGGCGATAGTTTACCGCAATACTAGGGTTTTCACCTAGGGTTATACCCGGGTTCTGGCAGGGTATCTGAAAAGGGCGAATTAAACACGCGACCCTAAAATTGGAAAGACGAACACGGGCCTTCGCCGAGCGTCGCTCGATCGGGGATTCAGGCGTTGGTGTGTGGGGAAAGATTCAGCCGCAGGACGCGGATCTGAAGGCGAAGCTCGGCGATTCGACCCGTTGCGGCCGTGGAGGCTGGCAGGAGGTCGAAGGCCGCTTCGGGCGGCTGGAAGGATGCGCGGACGCATCCTTCCAGCCGCCTCCTTGCCGCCAGTCAGGACGCTTGCGTCGATGCCAGATCGAGCGCCACTGCCTGTGCGACTTCGATGCCGTCGATGGCCGCCGAATAGATGCCGCCCGCGTAACCGGCGCCTTCTCCTGCCGGATACAAACCTTCGACGTTCATGCTCTGAAAATCGTCTTTGCGGCGAATCCGGATCGGCGACGACGTGCGTGTCTCGACGCCGGTCAGCACGGCGTCGTGCATCGCGAAACCGGCGATCTTCCTGTCGATCTGGGGGAGGGCTTCACGGATTGCTTCGATCACGTAGTCGGGCAGCGCCGTGCTGAGATCGGTCGGATGCACGCCCGGCTTGTACGACGGCACGACCGAGCCAAGCGACGTGGACGGCCGGCCCGCGATAAAGTCGCCGACCAGTTGCCCGGGCGCCTGGTAGTTGCCGCCGCCGAGCTCGAACGCCCGCTCTTCCCATTTGCGCTGGAACGCGATGCCCGCCAGCGGGCCGCCCGGGTAGTCCTCCGGCGTGATGCCGACGACGATGCCCGCATTCGCGTTGCGCTCGGCCCGGGAATACTGGCTCATGCCGTTGGTGACGACGCGGCCCGGTTCGGAAGTCGCCGCGACCACCGTGCCGCCCGGGCACATGCAAAAGCTGTACACCGCGCGCCCGTTGTTGGCGTGATGGACCACCTTGTAGTCGGCGGCGCCAAGTTGCTTGTGGCCCGCGAATTTGCCGAAGCGGCTGCGATCGATGAGCCCCTGCGGATGTTCGATGCGAAAGCCCAGTGAAAATGGCTTGGCTTCGATATACACACCGCGATCGTGCAGCATCTGGAACGTGTCGCGGGCGCTGTGTCCCACGGCCAGCACGACGTGGTCGCAGCGCAGCGTTTCACCGTTCGAGAGCTTGAGCGAGCGCACCTTGCCCTGATCGATTTCGATGTCGTCGACGCGGGTTTCGAAACGCACT
The DNA here is from genome assembly GCF_900109265.1 of Paraburkholderia tropica. Classification (GTDB taxonomy): domain Bacteria; phylum Pseudomonadota; class Gammaproteobacteria; order Burkholderiales; family Burkholderiaceae; genus Paraburkholderia; species Paraburkholderia tropica. The sequence goes on along the minus strand of NZ_FNZM01000008.1, from coordinate 250,845 downwards.
TCACCACCCAGTTCGTGGATCGTCGCGCGCATCTTTTCCACCATGCTGACGAGACGGAACGTGCCGATGTGCGGACGGCTCAAATACAGGATATCTTCCGGCGCGCCTGCCTTGACGAACTCCTCGAGCACCTTGCGGCCATAGTGGTTCGGGTCCTTGATCTGGCTGTACAGCTTGCCGTCGGAAAACGTCCCGGCCCCGCCTTCGCCGAACTGCACGTTGGATTCCGGATTGAGCACCGACTTGCGCCACAGACCGAAGGTGTCCTTGGTGCGTTCGCGCACGGCCTTGCCGCGTTCGAGAATAATGGGGCGGAAACCCATCTGCGCGAGGATGAGTCCGGCGAACAAACCGCACGGCCCCATGCCGATCACCACCGGACGCGGACGCGTAGAGTGCTCGGGCGCCTTCGCGACGAACCGGTACGTCATGTCGGGCGTCACCCCGCAATGCGGCTGCCCGACGATCTGCTTGCGCACCGCCGCTTCGTCCTTGACTTCGATGTCGACGATATAGGTCAGCTTGATATCCGAGCGCTTGCGTGCGTCATGCGCGCGGCGGAATACGGTGAAGCGGACAAGCTCGTCTGCCGCGACGCCGAGATCGGCGAGGCGCGCGCGAACGGCGGCGTCAAGCTCGCGTTCGGCATGATCGAGGGGGAGTTTTATTTCGGATAAACGTAACATGGGGTGCCAGGGTGCAGTTGCCACTGGAATCGTGGCCAACCCGCATTTTATAGGTTTGGCGGATTCCCAAATGAAAAGCTACCGCGCGACGAAACGTCAGCGCTTGGGCGACAGGCGGATTGTGACGGGGTGAGGGCGGGCGGCGTTCGCCATGTGGACGGCCGGCAGCGGACTGTTTGTCGAACTGAAGCGTGGCTCGCTGGGGATCTTTTGTCCGATTTCGGATGCTCGCGTGCGCGTGCACGTCAGCGACCGTTTATGGCCGGGAGCACCGGGAGTCATCAGGACGAATCAGACCCAATCAGGAAATCCCGCCAATTGCACGGCGGGCAACGACACACCGTGAAATGCGAGTGAAATCAGGGGAGTTTTTGACGGCTGCCCGCGAACCCTCGCGGGTGGCGAGTATTGGCGGAGGCGGTGTCCGCATGGATGCCTTGCTAGTAAAGGCTTTGGCGAATTCCGATGTGAAAAGTACCCGACTAAGTACCCGGAAATGCGAGGTGTTGACCCACAGTGCTTTGTCGTGATGCGTGTTGCGAATCGTCGGCGGCGCGGAACAAAGCCTTGGGAACAGCGGGAACAATGGGAACAGGCTAGGTAGGAGGTTGAATTGCAAGGATTTTTCTGTTCCCAAGTTGTTCCCAAAACACACATAGATATGGGAACAACTTGGGAACTAGGTCCGCGCTTCGGCGATAACCGTTAGCTCGGTTCGAGTCATTTCCGCCAAGAGACCGCCATCTGGAACGCTGCGCGCGAAAATATTCCCGCGCCGCCGCTCCCCCCGCCGCGTGAGGTCTATTCGCCGATCGCGCGAATTCGCATGATCGTTTGGCGGCTTGTGCCGTATGTCTTCGCAAGTGAAGCGACACTTGCTCCATCGGCCAATCGCTTTTGAACCTCTATGCGCTGCAGGGCAGAAAGGGCGGGGGGCCGGCCCATCGCTTTTCCTTCAGACTTCGCGCGCGCGATGCCGGCGTTCGTGCGCTCGATCAATAGGTCGCGTTCAAATTCAGCGACCGCATTCAGGACAGTCATCGTCATTCGGCCCGCGGCACTAGTCAGGTCCGCTCCGCCCAGAGCGAGGCAGTGTACGCGAATGCCACGCGCCGCCAGTGCTTCTACGGTAGCGCGCACATCCATCGCATTGCGGCCGAGTCGATCGAGCTTCGTCACGATCAGCACGTCGCCATCCTCCATGCGATCAAGGAGCTTAGAAAAACCTGGGCGTTGATCTGCCGCAACGCTGCCTGAAATGCTCTCGGTCACAACGCGGCGGTCGTCGACGGCAAACCCGGCTTGTTCGATTTCCATAATCTGGTTCGTTGGGGTTTGGTCGGCGGTGCTGACTCGGGCGTAAGCAAAGGTGCGGGACATGACACGTTCCGGGTGTACGAAAAGGATGTCCGTATTATACGGCACGTCCGAAATGTGTATAGGCTTACTTTCGTACACCCCTAGAGCGCTACGTCCGAAAGGGATCGATTTCGTACCCTTTCTCGTATAATTTTCCTGACCAACCTACCCTTGCCCCCTTCGATGGAACAAGTTGCTGATTCGCTAGCGCGACAGGCGATCGCATCACTAGATGCGGATGGCGCGAATCTGTTTGGGCGCAGCGCATTTAATCGCTACTACTACGGTGTATATCTGGCGGTGCGGGCGATGCTCCAAGTAGGTCACCCGGAAATCCAGCGATTTCAGCACAAGGATCTGCCTGACGAGCTAACAGGGAAAGTTCGGAATCGCATTATGGAAGCGTCGCGGCAACAAATTAAGCGCAAACTTTTGGATGAGGGCCACGCGGCCCAGTTAATCGACAGTGCTACCACAGCCTTGCGTGAGCTCGCAGAAATTTTGAGGGAAGGCTACAGGATTCGAGTGGTGGCGGATTACGACCCGAGTGCGAAAGCGATCGTACAAAACGGACACGTGCTTTTGCAGGACAAGACGACAGACGCAGCTCGACAGTGGGGGCGAAGAGCGGAGCGCGCTATCGGGCAAGTTAAACGCGTTTGGAGGCAACTTGGCATTACCCACTGACGAGGAAGTCTACGTTTTCCTCCAATTGCAATCCGCTGACGGCTACGTGCAAAGCGTTCGCGTAATTGAACAAACCATTTTTCTGGTTGTGGATGCTGAGCGCGTCGCTACAAGTGCGCATGACAAGCACGTGACTTCTCGGAGACAGCTTGCGGCGCTATCTCGGGCGTTGCACGAGAAGTTTCAGTTGGATGTGCAAGTGTCCATTGCATCCGATGCCGCTAGTCAAAGGATTCAGACGGCGCTGGAGAGTGTTTTACGCGTGCGTTTTGGTGACTCCGTGAGCGGTGTAACGGTCGCGTTATTGGATGCGGAGACGGCGTCTGTTTGGATTGATGCCGAGGATGTCAACGACTTGCAAGTTGTCGATCAGATTGGTGTGGCCACTAGGGACGCGCTGCGGCTCTTCGATCTCCCGAAGAGTAGCTTGCACATTCAGGCTCCTGTTGTCGAAGAGCCGACTTTGCTCGCCATATTACGGGCAACAAAGATACTGGCGCCGGTGCCCATCGAGCAACTCGCCAAGGTGCTAGTAACCGACTATCGTCTGCCATCAGAACATTGGTTGGCCGCGAAGCTTGACTTGGCAAGAAAGCGCGGTCTAGTAATTCGCGACCATTCGGGTGCGTTCCATCTGACGGAGGAGGGACTAGCCGCAGTGCCTGCCGGCCGAGGGCGCAATGGCACTGACGTGGTGCGAGCGCTTGCACTCATTAAGCGGAGATGGCGATGATATACTGCGTCCGGCGGTGTGTTCCGCGTGAGTGCGTATCGCGCTCGAATGCGAAGGCCGAGGACAGAAGGGAGCCTGCCGAACGACGGCCGATCCTTCGAATCGTCCGCCGTTCGGCAGGCGTCACAACGAAAGCCATCACAGCTTTGCTCTTCCCGTGAACACACCGCCCCTTCTTGTTTGTTTCCCCTCCCTTGATACGGCGTCTAACGCCCTCTCAGAACGTACGCGACAGGCTTACGGCGAAGAGTTCCGTGGCTTGATTGAGCGACGATTGCCGCCGGCGGTGTCGATTCGAATAGTCGCGACGCTTTTCGGTTTTAGCCCATCATTCGTTGGAGCGATGGTCCGGCGACCTGGGCGTTACTATCGAGTATTCGAAATCCGGTCTGGGACGAAGATTCGCAAGATTCAGGCGCCGCGCGTTGCTTTGAAGGTGATTCAACAGTGGATCGGTGGTCACCTTGCGGTCGCAATTCCGTACAGAAGTAGTACCTTCGGATTTGTCCCCGGTCGCTCGCACATTGATGCCGCTGGGCAGCATTGCGGGGCTGAATGGTCATATTCCATTGACATCAAAGATTTTTTTCAGAGTACAAGCGAAGAGGCTGTGCGGCGCGCGCTTATGGAGCTTGGTTATAGCGAACACGCTTCGCACCTTGTCAGTTCACTGTGTTGCGTAGGCGGATATTTGGCTCAAGGAGCGCCGAGTAGCCCTGCTTTGTCTAATCTGGTTTTTCTAAACTACGATATTCAGTTTGAGCAGTATGCGGCAGAGCATGGGCTGACTTATACGCGTTACGCAGATGACATTGTTTTTTCTGGCCGCGGGGAAATTCCTGCCTCACTGCCCGAGCTTGCGAAACGGACAATAGAGTCTGGTGGATGGCAAATCGCACCTGAAAAAGAGAAAACGCAGCGGAGGCCATACAGATTGAAGGTGCATGGCCTACTGGTAGAGGGCATAAGCCCTCGATTGACCAAAGGTTACCGTCGCCGTATTCGAGCTTTGCGACATTTGATGGAGCACGGGAGGGTCGCGGCAGACCAGCTTGCTAAGGTTGCGGGTCATCTGAATTATGCAGAGCAAGTTGCGAGTTGGGCGCGAAAGTCAGAGAGATCAAGCGAAGTCGATGAGTGACGGCATGCTGATATGTGAGTACGGTGCGCGAAGTTGCCGATGCGCACCGAGCGACTTTTTTCGAAGATTCCTGGAAGCAGTCAGGCAGCAATCTCGATCGGTGGCTTTTGTTGATATAGGCGAGATTTGGATACGCGTCCGTCGAATTTCAGCACGTGCTCGAAGTAGAGTTGATAGGCCTTAACGTACGGCTCTGGAGCGCGCGGGTCGATAAGGATATCTTCGATCAGATCGTGAGGATTGATTCTGATCCTTATCCCATCTTTAGGGTTGGTCGTAAGGTTTTGGTGAAAGGCTATAAGTCGTGTCTCGTTTTCATGCTCGAATGCACGCCTTTTCCATAGGAGTGCGTCTGCAGCTCTGGCGAGACTAAATTCCGCCTGCAAATCATCGGCAAGATCTTCGAGTTTATTGTTGATGTCGATCTCCTTTAGGTATTCCACAGCCTTTAATCGGATCTTCACTCCATCCTCTCTAATGCTCTGATTAATTGCTGCGCGCAATTTTACGTCTGTAGTACGAATGCGAACTCCGAGCCGATCCGGAGAGTAGATCCGCCACATTGCATCGGAGACACCGCTTCTGCACCAGCACTGGGCGAATAATAGTCCGCTGGCTTCGTGTCGCAGGCGAGTCTCATAAGGGTCATCCCATGAGGACGGATGTGCGAGATAAAGTGCCTTCTGTTCAAAAATCTGAACAGCTCGCTCAAAACTTTGAATCCGATAGAGGGTGATGGGCATACAGATAAATTCGCAATTTCGGTTTTTAGAATCCTATTATCGAAGCTAAGGTTATCCAGTCGTATAGGGCTCATTGTTTTTTGTCCGCGGACTTAAATAGCCTTGCTCGAAGGGCGCTGCAATTATAAGCGGCCCCATGCGAGAATTGATGTTGTCAAGCCTAGGGCGGCCACCCGAAAACCTGTATCCCTCACAGGCTGGCTTGGCGTCCATCCATGAGGGCGCATCGAGGGGTGCGAGTGGGAATTCGTGATTTTGATTTGGTGGCCGTCGATCGGGCGGCCCTTGGTTATGCGTCGCTCGTCCCCAAGCCTCTGCTAGACAGGCTTAACGGGTTGCGTGTGTCCTACGCGAAACGGGTTGAGTTTGGCCGGGCGTTGCCCCGTCATTCGCCTGGTGCTATGGAGCACGCACAACGTGCCGCGCGTGCCCGTGTCGCCCAGTGGCTTGCGCTGGAGCTCAAGCGCACGCTTGCCGCGCATGATGACGCGGCCGTTACGCGAGTCTTGGCTGATCCGTACTTCGCGCCCGACGTGCTACGGAGGTTCGTGAAGATTGAGGCGAGCGGAGCGCAGCAAGCAATCGAAGAGGCTCAGGCTAAATTGCAGTCGAGTCGCTTCGAGGTACTTGCAGAGCGAATTACGCTTGGTCGCGAGAATGAAAGTCTGCGTCGCCAGCTGGCGCGGGTCGATTCGCACCGAAAGAACAATCGTACCGCGTTGCAAAAAGCAAATGCGCAGCGCCAGGCCGAGGCTGATCGACCAAGGATCCTCAAGGCCCTCCACGCCATACAGGATGCGGGCGGGGATATCTGGGGGCGCGATGTGGCCAGCGATCTCGCCGGCCGATTCGGCTGCACATCGCGATATATCCGGGATATTCGTGCTCAGGAATTTTCCGACGAAGCGGAACCATCGTAGGACGCTTCCCTTTCCCCCTTAATACTCCGGTTGTCCCACGCGTTCCCGCGGGGTCTCTAACTGGAGTTCATATGCCCAATGACAAGACGCAGGCGGCCAACGATGCATTGCCCCGCCTGCATGGAAGGCTGATTCGATTTCGCGAGGTAGCATCTCGCACATGCTTGTCGAAAAGCGAGATCTATCGCCGTATCGCCGCCGGCACGTTCCCCGCTAGCGTCCGCCTTGGCCTGCGGGCCGTGGCATGGTACGAAGCCGAAATAGACGAATGGATTCGTGCGCTGGCGCAGCAGTCGCGCGCCGCGGCGATGGGAGTGCGTAAATGACCGGCGCGCTCACCAAGCGGCAAGCGGCCGATATCAAGCGTGCGTTCGATCATTTGGCTGATTCTGTTAGCGAAATCGCCCAGCGCCCGGAAATCGAAATCTGGTTTGCCGAATGGCTCAGGCCGCATGTTAGCAATGGCGAAGCGGGCGGCGCGGCTTGGCTCGCGACGCAATACCGTGCTCCGCTTCACGTCGCGGTACGGCGCGAATCTGAGCGGTACGTTCGCACGCTGCTGACCGCTTCGCCCGCCGTATCGGATCGCGAGCGGCTGGCGTTCGATATGGTCGAGAAGGCCTATCAAGGCGGTTTTCTTGCGGCCGTCGAAACGCAGCTCAACGGACTTCACGCGCTCATGATCGAGAGCGAGCAGGGGCAGCCGTGATGCGCGCTGCCAGCCCTTTCTCTGGAGCGCTCCCGCGCGGCCGGTTGCGCGAAACGGCGACACGCAGTATCCTGCGGTCGTCGCTGAGACAACAGCGCACCGGATTGGCGTCCGGGATATGCAAAGGCGGACAACCGCCCCAGAGCGGTTTTTTTACGTCCGCACGCCTTCGCGCGCCTTCAATGGTCGGGCCTTGGCGGGGGTGCCTTCGGGCACACCGGTTTCCTTTGCGCCGGTACGCCAACCCTGCCATGTGCCCGGCCACCCCAATTGGCGTTGGGGCCGGGTTTCGAACCCAGCAAAGGAGGCCGCACCATGCGCCAGCTTACGCACGCCAATTCCGGGCAAGCCCCGTCCCTCATTCAGTCCATCGTCCGCGACGCCTTGCGTGTCGCTGCTACCGCCGATACCTATCAATCCGCGCTCGATGCTACGGGCGCGGCGCTCGTCGCCATTGCAGCCCTTGCACGTGCGGAGGTGCGTCATGGTTAACCGCTTCAATGTCTCCCCGATAAAGAGGCCGGCGTCGCTCGATCTGGATAGCTCGGAAGTGCTGGCGTTGATTGGCGACGCTTCGCGTTTTTTCGTATATGCCGACGAGGCGTTTGCAGAATTGGCGACGCTCTTTCGCTCCATCCAGTCGCTTTCGGATGATCCCGAGGCCGTGCGCGGCTTGGCAGCTGTTGGCTTGCGGATTGCCAGCGACCGTGGTGGCGAGTTTGAGGATATCGCCGCTGACTACGGCGCGGAGGTGGAACGTCATGGTTAATCGCACCGCCATTATCGAAGGCTTTGAAAACGCGCCGCCGCTCGATACCGGGGCTCCGATCGATCTGCAATTTGCCGTGAGCCTTGGCGCGGTCAGTGCCGATGCCTGGCTGGAGCTTAGGGGTTCCGTCCGTTTACACGATTACGCCGCGTATCAGGCCGATGCGTTCTCGCGTGGCCTGGCGGCGGCTATGCGCGAGGCGGGGGATTTCGACCCGGACCGGCTGGCCGTAAGTCGGCAGGCGTTTGCCGCGGGACTCATGGGCCGCGTGCAACAGCATTTGCTGGCAGCGCTCGGTATGGTCACGCGCGATGCGCACGTAACTCACTGATGGGGGCGGATATGGAAAGGATGAAACTCCACGCCGCGCCGTTCCAGCCGCGTGAGGATGTGAGCATGGGCAATGCGGTTCCGCTGGTTGGGTGCTACGGCGGAAATGTCCTGTGGATAACTTCGGACGACGTTGACGCTGTTCATAGCGAGGCGACATTGCGCGCCACACAGGCGCGCGCGTTGTCGGCCGCGTTGTCGACCGTCTCACTTGATGACGATGGCGTTGCATCGACGTTGCGGGCGGCGATGGAGGCAATAGATACGCTGTTGTCTGATGCTCTTGGTTTGTACGAGTACGCCCACAAGCTGAGCGAACCGCCGCGCCGTCCTGTCTGAGTTATCCACAGAATCAAGGTGTCGCAATGCTGCCTCTCTGATTTGCAGTCCTAATCGCAGAAGGGTTGCGGCACACCATCAAGTTTGCAGGGATTTATGGCAGACATACCAATGTCCGAATTTGAGCGCACACGGGCGGCGCTCGGCTATATCCAGCCCGACGACCGCGAAACATGGCGTAAGGCGGGAATGGCGCTCAAGGCTGAATTCGGCGACGAGGGATTCGCCCTCTGGAGCGAGTGGAGCCAACAGGCGAACAGTTACAACGCACGCGATGCGCGCGACGCCTGGAAGTCTTTCAAGGGCGGCCGAATCACGATCAATACGCTGTTTCACCTTGCGAAGGCCGGAGGCTTTGACCCGCGTTCGCACAAGGCAAAGCCAATTGATCCGGCAGAGCGAAAACAGCGGGATACCGATCGCGCGGCGCGCGAGGCGCGCGAGCGTGAGCTCGAGGCGCAACGTCATGCGGCTGCGGCCGAAGAGGCAGCGCGCATCTGGGAAGCGGCCGTCCCAGCGTCCGCCGATCATCCCTATCTGGTCCGGAAAGGCATCGGGCCCGGCAAGCTGCGCATCTATCGTGGCGATCTACGTATCGGTACGGCTTCATGCGATGGGGCGCTGATCATTCCTGCTCGCGATGCGGCGGGCAAGCTGTGGACACTGGAATTCATCCTTGAGGATGGCCAGAAACGTTATCTGCCCAATGGTCGCAAGTCAGGCAGCTTTGCCCGTGGTGGTGGCGAGGTAACGGATACCGTGCTGATTGGCGAGGGTTACGCCACCTGCGCGACGCTTTCCACGGTGATGCGTGCGCCGGCTGCATGTGCATTCGATGCGGGCAACCTGCTGGCCGTGGCCACGGCCATGCGCGAGCAGTATCCGAATGCGCGCATTGTCATTTGTGCCGATGACGACTACCGCACCAAGGGTAATCCGGGCGTAGCGAAGGCGCGGGCAGCGGCGAAAGCGGTGGGCGGTTTTGTCGCCGTGCCGGACTTTGGCGACGATCGGCCAGTAGGCGCGACGGACTTTAACGACATGGCAGCGCATTTCGGCGTGGAGGCGTTCGCGGCGATTAGTGCGTGTGTGCACGCGGCCGCACCTGTCGGTGCTTTGCAGTCCGCTGCGGACACTACCACGCAGCCAGCAACGAATGCCAAGGCCACCAAACGCCCGAAAACCACGCAGGCGGGCGATGGCCGATCGCGTTTCCGCGTCGATGGGCGCGGCGTATGGTTCGAAGGATTCGACCGCGAGGGCAACAAACTGCCGGCGCAGTGGATCTGCGATCCGCTGGAGATCGTGGCGGAAACGCGCAACGATGCCAATACAGAATGGGGTGTGCTGCTGGAGTTTTCGGACCGTGACGGCAATCCGAAGCGCTGGGCGATGCCGCGCCGGATGCTGGCCGGTGACGGTGCGGAATATCGCGCGATACTGATGGATATGGGCCTGAATATCGACCCGTCGTCGTCAGCAAAGCAACGGCTCGCGAGCTATATCCAGACGGCACGCAGCGAGGATCGGGCGCGCTGCACTGGTCGCATCGGCTGGCATGGTGACGCGTTTGTTTTGCCTGACCAGACCATCGGCGCCGGCGGCGATCTCACGATATTCCAGACGGACGGCAGTATCGAAAGCCACTTCAAACAGCGCGGCACGCTGGATGACTGGCAGCGTGAGTTGGCGGCGCTGTGCGTTGGAAACAGCCGGCTCATGTTTTGCGTGTCGGCCGCCTTTGCTGGTGCGTTGCTGCGCTTCTCCGGGCAAGGCTCGGGCGGCTTTCACCTGATGGGCAACAGCACGGTCGGCAAGACAACCGCGTTGCGCGCCGCCGCCTCGGTGTTCGGTGGGCGAGATTACATGCGCAGCTGGCGAGCTACGTCGAACGCGATGGAGTCGACGGCAGCACAGCATAGCGATGGCCTGCTGATTCTCGATGAGATCGGGCAGGTTGAACCGAAGGAAGTGGGCGATATCGTCTACATGATCGGCAATGAGCAGGGCAAGGGGCGCGCTACGCGCAACGCGACGGCAAAGCCAGTGCTGACGTGGCGGCTGCTGTTCCTGTCGAGCGGAGAAAAGACGCTATCGGCCATTATGGGCGAGGCGAACAAGATGGCGAAGGCAGGGCAGGACGTACGCCTGGCGACCGTTCCAGCCGACGCAGGGCGCGGCTACGGGCTTTTCGAGGAACTGCACGGCAGCGCATCATCGAAGGAACTGGCAGACCGCGTAACGCGTGCTGCGGGCCTGTATCACGGCGTGGCAGCGCTGGAGTTCATCCGCCATGTGTCCGACCATGCCGACGAGATGCACGAGTTGGTGAGCGGCATGATTGCGCCGCTCGTGACCGCATGGGTGCCGGACGGCGCGGACGGGCAGGTTTCGCGTGTTGCTCAGCGGTTCGCGCTCGTGGGCGCTGCTGGAGAGATTGCGAGCGCGGCGGGCTGTACCGGATGGGGCGAGGGATACGCGATAGAGGCCGCACACGCGTGTTTCCGCGCATGGGTTCATGAGCGTGGCGGCGTGGGCAATGCCGAGGCAACGGCAATGCTGCGGCAGGTGCGTGGCTTTCTGGAGGCGCACGGTGATGCGCGCTTTACCTGGGTGCAGCGTGTCGATGACGATCACGCAGGAAGGACGATGCATCGCGCCGGATTCAAACGGTCCATATCGGACGATCGGCCAGTGAATTCGGATCGTGAATATGTGGCCGAGTACGGGCAGAAAATGGCCAATGCAGATGCCGAACGCAGCGATACGGAATACCTGATCCTGACTGAGCCGTTTCGTAAAGAGGTGTGCGGTGGCTTCGACCATCGGGCCGTTGCGCGGCTGCTGGCCGATGTGGGTGCGCTGCGGTCCGAAGGCAGCGGCCGTTTCGATTGCAAGGTGCGCATCGGCTCGCTTGGCCAGATGCGGGCGTACCGCATCCAGTCGTCAATCTTTTCGCTCGATATCGACTGAAAGTTTGTGCTTCCCCGTGCTGCGGTGGCGGCACGGGCGATCTCTTTGCGCGGCTTTGGCCCTCAGTGGCGCGCCGTGACCCTGCATCACAACGCGCCAGCGTGGCGTCAGCAGGCCCGATCTCTGGGTCGATCTATCTCAAACCTCGCAACAATCCGCCCCGATGTTCCCAAAGTCCGCACTCAGCTATGGGAACTGCCTGTAACACATATGCATCAAGGGTTTCGTCGGAGCTGTTCCCAAAATCCCATTTGCTTGTTCCCACATCTCGCGGGAACGCTGAAAGCCTTTACTGTATTGGGATACAGGCTGATTGAAAGGTGTATTCCCGTTGTTCCCATAAAAATATGACAGGGAGGAAAGCAAGGGATCGCATTGTTGATTGCATGGGAGCCAATGATGGCGAGGGATTGGGGCTATTGGCTGTAAGAAAACACAGTGGTTTTGACGGGGTGTAGTTGAAGATCACTCTCGCTTTATTCTTGCGGCAAGCGATAAGGTAGGGGGGGCTCGTTTTTTCCGGGCATTCGCCCTTCGGGACCGAACGCCCAGCCGCATTTTTTCTTGGGCGGTTTTTGAAAGGGGGGGAGGGTTGGAGTGGCGGCCTGCTGGTGCGGCTGGTGAGCCACGTCTGAAGGCGAGGCTTTAGCCGGTAATCGCGAGGCCGGCAGCGGCGCGGAAAACGGCCCCGCCGCGCGCGAATTCAGGCGGGCCAGGAAAATACGATGCCGCCGCGTTGGAAATGTGCCTGACGCTAGCCGGTCGAGCCGTCGCGGCACTCGTCCAGTGGGATCACGTTCGCACCGGTTTGCTGGTCGATGTATTCCGCCCACGCGTGCATTAGTGCGCGCCGCTTGTCGAACAGGTCGCCGCGGCGGTAGGCACTTTCCGTCTTGTCGCGGATCGCGTGCGCGAGTGCCATCTCGGCAACCTCGTTCGGGAATGCCGTGCACTCGGCAGCCCAGTCGCGGAACGTCGAGCGAAAGCCGTGTGTGGTGAGCTCGTCGCGCTTCATGCGTTTCAGGACCGCAAGCATTGCCATGTTCGATAGCGCCCGGCCTTCCTTTACGCCCTCGAATACCAGGCCTGCGCCGCCGAAGGTTGGGAGTTTCTTCAGCAGGGCGACTGCGGCCGGCGGGAGTGGTACGCGATGTTCGCGTTTGGCTTTCATGCGTTCGGCTGGAACAGTCCACAGCATGGCGTCGAGGTCGAACTCGGCCCAGTCAGCGTAGAGCGATTCGCCGGTGCGTACCGCAGTGAGAATTGTGAATTCGAGCAGGCGCGCGGCAGTGCCATTCGCCGCGTGCAGCTCGATCATGAACGGTCCGATATCCGCGTAAGGCAGTGCCGCGTGATGGCCGCCTTTCTGCACTTTCGACGGCGCAGCCAGCAACTGGTCGAGGTGGCCGCTCCAGCGAGCCGGGTTTTCGCCGTCGCGCAGCCCGCGCACTTTAGCCCAGTCCATCACGTTTTCAATCCGGCCGCGCAGGCGCGAGGCGGTTTCGTTTTTCTTCGTCCAGATGGGCTGAAGCACGCGTAACACCAGGTCGGTGTCGATGTCCTGAGGGCGCAGCGAGCCAATGAAAGGATACGCGTAGGTCTTGAGCGTGTTCGTCCATTGCTGGGTGTGCTTCGGATTGGCCCATTCGACGCTGCGCGCCTTGATGAACTCCGTTGCGCATTGTTGGAACGTCAGTGAGCGGGCCGCCTCGATCTTGCGACGCGCCTTGTCCTGCTTTCGAAGTGTTGCGGGATCATCGCCGCGCGATACCGCGGCTCTCAGCTCGTGCCGTGCTTGTCGCGCCGCGTCGAGCGTGACGCGTGGATATGGTCCGATCTGTGTGAGGCCTTCGCGTCCGTCCGGTTTTGTGTACCGGAATTGCCAGTAGCGCAGCCCGTTCGGTTTGATGTTGAGGAAGAGGCCGCCACCGTCGCAAAGGCGATAGGCCTTGTCGCGAGGCTTGGCGTTGCGGCATTGAAGGTCACGCAACAGGCTTTCGGCCATCGTTAGAAACCCCTGAAAAGTACCCGGAAAAGTACCCGCCAAAAACGGGTATTTTTTGGGATTTTACGGGACTTCCTGAAACCTTGCTGATGGCTGGGAGTCTTGTCTGGCTTGGCTTTGCGGGATTTTGTGGGACGTTTAAAAACGCTGTCCTGGCGGAGGCGGTGAGATTCGAACTCACGGAAGGGTTACCCCTTCGCCGGTTTTCAAGACCGGTGCATTCAACCACTCTGCCACACCTCCGGAGGCGCGCATTGTAACCTGGAATGCGCGCGCGTCGGCAGCCTCGCCGGCGGCGCGCATCGAAATGCGCCTCGAAACGTCAGGACGGGTCCTTGAGAAACAGCTCCTGCAGATCGTTGAGAAAGCGCTGACCCAGCTCGGTCGGCACGATCTTCTCGTAATCGCGCGTGATCAGGCCGCGTTTTTCCGCTTCCTGCAATTGCGGCTCGATCGTCGTGATCGGCAAACCCGTGCGTTCGATGAAGCGATGCACCGGAAAGCCTTCCACGAGCCGCAGCGCGTTGAGCATGAACTCGAACGGCAGATCGCGCGCGCTGACCTCGTGCTCTTCCTGCACCGGCGAGCCCGCGCGCGCCTGCTCGATGAAGGTCGACGGATGCTTGTAACGCACCTGCCGCACGATGCGGTTCGGAAACGACAGCTTCGTATGCGCGCCCGCGCCGATGCCGAGGTAATCGCCGAAACGCCAGTAGTTCAGGTTGTGGCGGCTCTGATGTCCGGGCTGTGCGTACGCCGACACTTCATAGCGCCCAAAACCCGCCTCGGCCGTGCGCGCGTGAATCCATTCCTGCATGTCCGCCGACTGGTCGTCGTCGGGCAGGGTGGGCGGAAACTTCGCGAACAGCGTGTTCGGTTCGAGCGTGAGGTGATAGAGCGACAGATGCGGCGGCTTGAACGCGAGCGCCGTTTCGATATCGGTCTGACATTCGGCGAGCGTCTGCTGCGGCAGCGCGAACATCAGGTCGAGATTGAAGTTGTCGAAGGTCTTCGCCGCGACTTCCACCGCGTGACGCGCCTGCGCCGCGTCGTGAATGCGCCCGAGCGCCTTCAGATGCGCTTCGTTGAAGCTCTGGATGCCGACCGACAGCCGGTTCACGCCGCTCGCGCGGAACTGCGCGAACTTGTCGGCCTCGAACGTGCCCGGATTCGCTTCGAGCGTGATTTCGGCGTCGGCGTCGAGCGGCAGCAGCGCGCGCACGTCGGAGAGCAGGCGGTCGAGCCCTTTCGCCGAGAGCAGGCTCGGCGTGCCGCCGCCGATGAAGATCGTGTGCACCTGGCGGCCCCAGACGAGCGGCAGCGCCTGTTCGAGATCGGTGCGCAGCGCGTCGAGGTAATCGTCCTCGGGAAAGCGATCGCCTTTCCATTCGTGCGAGTTGAAATCGCAGTACGGACACTTGCGCACGCACCACGGGAAATGCACGTAAAGCGAAAGCGGCGGCAGCGACGTGAGGCGGATGCTGCCCGGCATCGTGAACGACTTCACGACTTCGATGCCGATGCGGTGCTGCTGGCTCACGCTAGCTCCTCGAGGCGCGCGAGCAGGGCGCGCAAGGCGATCGCGCGATGGCTCGACGCGTTCTTGAGCGCAGGATCGAGTTCGGCGGCGGTGGCTTCGAGGCCCGCGATGTAGAAGTGCGGGTCGTAGCCGAAGCCGTTGTCGCCGCGCGGCGTGTCGATGACTTCGCCGTGCCAGCGGCCTTCGGCGATCAGCGGTTCGGGGTCGTCGGCGTGGCGCACGAGGGCGAGCACGCAGTAGTAATACGCGCGGCGGTCGGCGTGTTGCTGCAGATTCGCGACGAGCAGGGCGTTGTTCGCGGTGTCGCTTTTCTCGCCGCCCGCGCGCTGTGCGTAGCGCGCCGAATACACGCCCGGCGCGCCGCCGAGGGCGCGCACGCAGAGGCCGGAATCGTCGGCGATCGCGGGCAGGCCGGTGAGCTTCGCGGCGTGACGCGCCTTGGCGAGCGCGTTTTCGACGAAGGTGACGTGCGGCTCTTCGGCCTCGGGCACGCCGAGCTCGCCTTGCGTCACGAGTTCGATGCCCGCCGCGCCGAGCAGCGCCGCGAATTCGCGCAGCTTGCCGGCGTTGTTCGAGGCCAGCACGACGCGGCCCGACAAGGCGCTCTGGGCGGCGTTGGGCGCGGTGTTAGCCGTGTCAGCCATGCGCGATCTCCAGCGCGGCCTTTTGCTTCTCGATCAGCGTGCGGATGCCGCCTTGCGCGAGGTCGAGCAGCGCGTTGAGTTCGTCGCGCGAGAACGGCGCGCCTTCGGCCGTGCCCTGCACTTCGACCATGCCGCCCGAGCCCGTCATGACGACGTTCATGTCGGTGTCGCATTGCGAGTCTTCGGCGTAGTCGAGGTCGAGCACGGGCACGCCTTCGTAGACGCCCACCGAGATCGCCGCCACGTAGTCGGTGATCGGCGAGCGCTCGATGCGGCCGGTCGCGAGCAGTTTCGAGACGGCGTCGTGCGCCGCGACGAACGCGCCCGTGATGGCGGCCGTGCGGGTGCCGCCGTCGGCTTGCAGCACGTCGCAATCGAGGTTGATGGTGCGTGCGCCGAGCGCTTCGAGATCGAACACCGCGCGCATCGCGCGGCCGATCAGGCGCTGGATTTCCTGGGTGCGGCCCGTCTGCTTGCCGCGCGCGGCTTCGCGGTCGCTGCGCGTGTGCGTGGCGCGCGGCAGCATGCCGTATTCGGCGGTGAGCCAGCCCTGGCCCTTGTCGCGCAGGAACGGCGGCACGCTCTCCGAGACGCTCGCGGTGCACAGCACCTTGGTGTCGCCGAATTCAACGAGCACCGACCCTTCGGCGTACTTCGTGAAATGGCGGGTGATGCGGACGTCGCGAAGCTGGTCGGCGGCGCGGCCGGAGGGGCGCTGGATGGATTGGGTCATCGTCGGGCGTGCGGGGGCACGGCAAAGGAGGGGGAAACCGCAATTTTAGCGCCTTCGCACGGTGGGCGCGGCGCGTGGGTTGCGGCCCGGCGCGGGGGCTTGCGCGCCGCGCGCCGCCGGGGCCGGCCGGCGCGCCGCCCGGCGGGGCTTGCCGAACGGGCGGGCGAGCCGCCAAAAATGGGATAATGGCGAATCCCCGCCCCGCGTCATCGATTGCACGAGTCCACGCCGGGCGCCTCGATTTTTCCTCGCCGTGAGCCGCGCCCGCAACCGGCGCGCCGCATGGCTTTTACGCGAGACGAACCATGATCTACAGCATGACCGGCTATGCCAGCGCCACGCGCGAACTGGTGGCGGCATCGGGCACTGGCGGCGCCAGCGTGTCCGTCGAACTGCGCACTGTGAATTCGCGCTTCCTCGACCTGAATTTCCGCATGCCGGAAGACGTGCGCGTCGTCGAGCCGACGCTGCGCGAAATGCTGATGCAGAAGCTCTCGCGCGGCAAGGTCGATATCCGCATCAACATCCAGCGCAGCGAGCAGGGCGCCAACGCCGGCGCGCTCAACCGCGACGCGCTCGAACAGCTCGCCTCGCTCGAACGCGCGGTGCTCGACGCGTTTCCCGACTCGGGCCGTCTGCGTACCGGCGAGATCCTGCGCTGGCCCGGCGTGCTCGCGGAAAGCGGCGTTGCGCCCGAAGTGCTGCGCGACGCGGTGCTCGGCTGCGGCAAGCAGGCCATCGCCGACCTGATCGACGTGCGCGGCCGCGAAGGCGCGCAACTCGCGAACATGCTGCTTGCCAACGTCGCCGAGATGGAAACGATCGTCGCGAAGATCACGCCGCTCGTGCCGGAACTGATCGTCAAGCATCAGCAGAAGATCGTCGAACGTCTGCAGGAAGCGCTCGGCATCGCCGCGCCGGACACGAACGGCAACGGCAATATCGGCAGCGTGTCGCGCGAGGAAGTCGCCGAACGCATCCGTCAGGAAGTGACGATGTACGGCATCCGCATCGACATCACCGAAGAACTCTCGCGCCTGTCCGCGCATCTGTCCGAAACGCGTCACGTGATCGAGAAGGGCGGCCGCGTCGGCAAGCGTCTCGACTTCATGATGCAGGAGCTGAACCGCGAAGCGAACACGCTCGGTTCGAAGGCCGCGGCCAAGGAACTCGCCGACGCCTCGATGACGCTCAAGCTGCTCATCGAGCAGATGCGCGAGCAGGTGCAGAACCTCGAATAAGCGCGCGCGGCAACGCGCGCAAGCACACGTAGCAACACGCGGAAATACGCAGAAACACAGCGGTAAAACAGGAAGCAACGAACATGACCGACCAGACCAGCGGCGCCGGTGCGCACAAGTCCGAAACGAAGCCGCGCAATCCGTACGCGGGCGTTTATCCGGGCAATCTCTTCATGGTGGTCGCGCCGTCGGGCGCGGGCAAATCCACGCTCGTGAACGCGCTGCTCGCCGAAGACAGCGCGATCTGTCTGTCGATTTCGTACACGACGCGCGCGCCGCGTTCGAAGGAGCGCGACGGCGAGCACTATCACTTCACGACCGTCGACGATTTCCTGTCGCGTCACGCGCAAGGCGAGTTTCTCGAGAGCGCGGAAGTGCATGGCAACTACTACGCGACGTCGCGCGTGTGGATCGAAGACCAGATGAAGATCGGCCATGACGTGCTGCTCGAAATCGACTGGCAAGGCGCGCAGCAGGTGAAGAAGCAATTCCGCAACGCCGTGGAAATCTTCATCCTGCCGCCGTCGCTCGATGCGCTCGCGGACCGTCTGCGCAAGCGCGGCGAGGACGAGCCCAACGTCATCACGCGACGCCTGCTGGCGGCCGGCAGCGAGATGGCGCACGCGAGCGAAGCGGAGTATGTCGTCATCAACGAAAACTTCGATCGCGCGCTGCAGGAGCTGCGTAACATCGTGAGCGCGACGCGTCTGCGCTTCACGTCGCAATACGCGCGGCACACCGAGCTCTTCGTCGAGCTGGGTATCCATCAGCCGCAGCCCGGCGCATCGGGCACATAAGGTAGAATAAGAACCTGTGAGAATGAGAAGGAACCCGACATGGCCCGCATCACCGTCGAAGATTGTCTGAAACAGATTCCGAACCGTTTCGAACTGGCGCTTGCCGCAACGTATCGCGCACGTCAGCTCGCCCAAGGCCACACGCCGAAGATCGAAAGCCGCGACAAGCCGACCGTCGTCGCGCTGCGCGAGATCGCGGCAGGCCAGGTGGGTCTGGAAATGCTGAAAAAGGTGCCCGTTTAACGGCGCCTTGCTGTATCCGTTGTACCTGCCGTATTTGTCGTATCTGCCGTACCCATAGTCGTGTAATTCGTGCCGGGCGGCGTTTGCCGGGCATTGCATCTCGCGCAACCGCTAACGCCTGACCTGAAACGGAGGGGAACATGAGCACTACGCCCTCGCCGGCCACCGACGTGGACCAGGAAGCGGAAACCGCGAACCCCGCGCGCAATTACATCGACGCGGTTCTCGAACAGTCGTTTCGTCATCTGTTCGGACCGACCGCTACACCGGAACAACCCCGCAAACACGGGGTCGTCTCCATCGCCAATCTGACCGCGGCGCTTTCCGGTTACCTCACCCCTGAGGAAATCAAGGAAGTCAAAGCGGCGTTTCACTTCAGCGACGAAGCCCACCTCGGGCAATATCGTCAGAGTGGCGAACCCTACATCACGCATCCCGTCGCCGTCGCTGAAATCTGCGCCGGCTGGAAGCTCGACGCCCAGGCCATCCAGGCGGCGCTGCTTCACGACGTGATCGAAGACCAGGGCGTGACCAAGGCGGAGATCGCCGAGCGCTTCGGCGCCAAGGTCGCGGAACTGGTCGACGGCCTCTCGAAACTCGACAAGATGGAGTTTCGTAATCGCGAGGAAGCGCAGGCGGAAAACTTCCGCAAGATGCTGCTCGCGATGGCGCGCGACGTGCGCGTGATTCTCGTTAAGCTCGCCGACCGGCTGCACAACATGCGCACGCTGGGCGCGGTGCCGCCCGAAAAGCGCCGCCGCGTGGCGCGCGAGACCATCGACATCTACGCGCCCATCGCGCACCGGCTCGGCCTGAACAACACGTATCGCGAGTTGCAGGATCTGAGCTTCCAGAACTTCAACCCGAATCGCTACGCCACGCTCGAGAAAGCCGTCAAGGCCGCGCGCGGCAACCGGCGCGAAGTGGTGAGCAAGATTCTGGAAGCGGTGCAGCGCGCGCTCGGCGACGCGAAGCTCGACGCCGAAGTCACCGGCCGCGAGAAGACCATCTTCAGCATCTACAAGAAGATGCGCGACAAGCAGTTGTCGTTCTCGCAGGTGCTCGACGTGTACGGCTTCCGCGTGGTCGTGGAGTCGGCGCTCGAATGCTATACCTGCATCGGCGCGCTGCATGCGCTCTACAAGCCGGTGCCGGGCAAGTTCAAGGACTACATCGCCATTCCGAAGGTGAACGGCTATCAGTCCCTGCACACGACGCTCGTGGGCCCGTTCGGCGCGCCCATCGAGTTCCAGGTGCGCACGCGCAAGATGCACGAGATCGCCGAAGCAGGCGTGGCCGCGCACTGGCTCTACAAGAACGGCGGCGCCGACTTGAACGACGTGCAAAAGCGCGCGCATCAGTGGCTCAAGTCGCTGCTCGACATCCAGAGCGAGGCGGGCGATTCGAGCGAGTTCCTCGAGCACGTCAAGATCGACCTGTTCCCGGACGCCGTCTACGTCTTCACGCCGAAGTCGAAGATCATGGCGCTGCCGCGCGGCGCCACGGCGCTCGACTTCGCGTATTCGATCCACAGCGACCTGGGCAACCAGTGCGTCGCCGTGAAGATCAACAACGAGCTGCTGCCGCTGCGCACCGAGCTCAAGAGCGGCGACATCGTCGAAGTGATTACCGCGCCGTATTCGAAGCCGAATCCCGCGTGGCTCGGTTTCGTGCGCACCGGCAAGGCGCGCTCGGCGATCCGTCACTATCTGAAGACGATGCGGCTCACGGAGTCCGTGCAGCTCGGCGAGCGTCTCGTCGACCAGGCGCTCAAGGGCTACGGCTACCAGCTTTCGGAAATCACGCCGGAAGTGTGGGAAAAGCTCGTGCAGTGGACCGGCAACAAGAATCGCCAGGAAATTTTCGCGGATATCGGTCTCGGCCGGCGCGTCGCCGCGGTCATGGCCAAGCGCATCGAAGTGCTGGTAACAGGCCTCGACGCCGACGACGACGACCATCACCATGCGCCGCGCGATCCGAACGCGCCGCATGCGCCGCCCGTGGTCATCACCGGCACCGAAGGCATGTCCGTGCAGCTCTCGGCGTGCTGCCGTCCGATTCCGGGCGACGACATCATGGGCTACATCGGCATCGGGCTCGGTATGGCGATCCATACGACCGACTGCCGTGTGGCGCAGCGCATTCATCGACGCGACCCGGGCCGCTGGATCGACGTCGCGTGGGCGCCGCAGCCTGGCCGTCTGTTCGACGTCGCCGTGAAGGTGCTCGTGAAGAACACCAAGGGCGTGTTCGCGCGCGTGGCCGCCGACATCACGTCCGCCGACGCCAACATCGTGCATATCGCCATGGACGACGATCTGGCGCAGGAGTCGAACATGCTGCGCTTCGTGATCCAGGTGAGCGACCGCGTGCATCTCGCGAACGTCATGCGCCGCGTGCGGACGAATCCCGACGTGATGCGCATCACGCGCGAGCGGCCGAGCGACGAAGGACATCATCGCCACGACGGCGGCATGCGCATCGACCGCGAACGCGCCGATTACTGACGTCGACGCTCGATAGTCGATAGTGGCTTCAGGCGCGCCGTTGACCCGGCGCGTCGCCGGCAGGCACCGGTCGCTGCATGGGCCGCCATCCTCGTGACGCCCGAGCGGCTCCGCCTCACAGCAGTTTCTCTTCGGCCCGGCTTTCTGCGGCCCGCCGGCGCGGCTCAGTCGCGCCGCCTCGAACCTCTTCAACCGGAAGCGAGGACACGCCATGAACGTAGCTGATCTCACCGGCCTCGCGCTCGACTACTGGGTGGCGCGCAGCCTGCCCGACTTCGTGCGCGAGATTTATTTCACCGACAGCGGCGAGACCGTCGCGGTGCGCGGAAACGACCGTGGCCGCGCCTGGGACGGGCGCTTCGAGCCGTCGACGTCCTGGGAAGCCGCGGGCGTCGTGCTGGACCGCGCGCAGCGTCTGGAAGTGCGCGAACACCGGGACGGCGAGGCGGTGATCTGCGTGGCTGAGTTCGTCGGCAGCCATCGCACCGCCGAAGCGCAAGGCGCGACGATGCGCGAGGCGCTGCTGCGGGCGTTCGTGACCAGCCGTTTCGGCGACGAGGTGGAAGCGATGCTGCGCCAGCCGCAGTCGCTCTCCGGCATGCAGATGGAGCTGACGTCCGAGCCGGCCAATGTGGGCGACACAGAGGATTTGCCGAGCCCGGACGGACAGATCGGCGATATCGGCGCGCAGCCGCGTTAGCGATTCGCGGTGAGAGAGCAGGGAAGGCGCCGCATGAAAACGGCGCTACAAAGACAAAGGGCCTTCCCGGTAAGGAAGGCCCTTCGAAAGGTGGTGCGGCTGGCAGGATTCGAACCCACGACCCCTTGGTTCGTAGCCAAGTACTCTATCCAACTGAGCTACAGCCGCACGCTAAAACGATACTATTTACTGCAGTGTTACTGGAGATTTGCAAGTTACATCTGATGCAAAACTCTGAAAAGGTGGCGCGGCTGGCAGGATTCGAACCCACGACCCCTTGGTTCGTAGCCAAGTACTCTATCCAACTGAGCTACAGCCGCACACAGAAACGAGATTATAGCAACGATTTCGAAAAAAGGAAGCCCCCTATCGCAATTTGTTTGAAGATCCGCGTCGGGTACCGCATCGTGTACCCTGAGGGCGGGGCCGCAGCGTCATGCGCGCGGCGTTCCGTGACCTTCGCGGCAGTGAGCAGACGTGTCAGTGCAGCAGCGTATCGAACGTATCGAACCATCATGAACAAGGCCTTTGTCAAAGAATCGACCGACGACGACGACGATCTCGAAGCCGGTCATCCCGAGATCCCCGCCGGGACCAAGAACTACATGACGCCCGCGGGCTATCAGCGCATGCGCAGCGAACTGCTGCACCTGCTCGATGAGGCGCGGCCGGAAGTCGTCAAGCTGGTCTCGTGGGCGGCGTCGAACGGCGACCGCTCGGAAAATGGCGACTACATCTACGGCAAGCGCAGGCTGCGCGAGATCGACCGGCGTATCCGCTTCCTGACCAAGCGGCTCGATCTGGCCGAGGTGGTCGACAGCAGCCGTCAGGAGAGCGTCGATCAGGTGTTCTTCGGCGCGACGGTCGAGTACGGCACCGAGGACGGCGAGGCGCATACGATCACGATCGTCGGGGTCGACGAGATCGATCTGGATCGCGGCCACGTGAGCTGGATTTCGCCGATCGCGCGCGCCTTGCTGAAGGCGAAGATCGGCGATCAGGTGACCTTGCATACGCCCACGGGCCCCGAGTCCATCGACGTGCTGGACGTGCGCTATCCCGCGCCGGGCGCCTGAGCGCAGCATCGCCGCGCACGCGGCGCGGTAAACGAAAAAAAGGCGCCCGAGGGCGCCTTTTTCAGCTGCACAGCTGGCCGGAAGGGCCAGCGGCGTGAAGCTTAGAAGCGGTGACGCATACCAACCGTCACAGCGATCTGGTCTTGACGGGTCGAAGCCGAACCCAGACCGTTCAGGTAAGCGCCGACGCCGGTCGACGTGTCCGACACGTGTTGCCAGTCGCCTTGCAGGTAGACGTCCGTACGCTTCGACAGTGCGTAGTCCGACTGCAGAGCAACCGTGTTGTAGTTCGGGTTGACGCCGCCGCCGAAGCTTGCGCGGGTGTACGTGTACGCGCCAGCCAGGCTCAGGGCCGGGGTCAGAGCGTAACGGACGTTGCCTTCAAAGTTCTGGAAGCGTGCGCTGTCAGCACCGAAGCCGATGCCGCCGTTGTGACCCGATTGCGTAGCCGAGATGCCAACTGCGTTGCCCAGTTGCGTCTGCGTGTACACGAAGCCAGCCGTTGCCGGACCGAACGTGTAGTTCACGCCGCCGCCGAACGTACGCTGACGGCCAGCTGCGAACGTGTATTCACCCGTTTGCGCGCCCGAGTTCGTTGCAGCCTGTTGCAGGTTGTTGACGTCGTTGTTCAGCTGCAGGTAGCCAGCTGCGACGTTCAGGCCGCCCCAGTTGTACGATGCGCCGAAGCTGTACGCACGGTTGTTCGCGAATTCGGTGCTGTTCGAGAACGAGTACGTGCCGCCGAACTTGAAGCCAGCGTAGTTCACGCTGCTGTACTTGATCGTGTTGTTGAAACGGATCGAGTTGTTCAGGTTGTCGTTGTCATACGGGTGAGCAGCGATCGTGCCGCCGTATTGCGTACCCGTGTTCGACAGCGGTGCCAGGTAGTCGACGACGGAGTCGTACTGGCGACCGAGGGTGACAGCACCGAACTGGTTGCTTGCCAGACCGACGAATGCTTGACGGCCGAACATGCGGCTCGACTGACCAGCCGCGCCGTTCATGATGTTGAAGCCGCTTTCCAACGTGAAGATTGCCTTCAGACCGCCACCGAGGTCTTCCGAACCACGCAGGCCCCAACGGCTACCGTTGACGGTGCCGCTCGAAGCCTTCCACAGGCTGTGACCGCCCGAGTTGTTCGCGTAGGTGACGCCGGCGTCGATCAGGCCGTACAGCGTGACGCTGCTTTGAGCGTGCGCTGCCGTTGCAAAAACGCCCGTGAGGGCCGCGACCATGAGAGTCTTTTTCATCTTTGTAAACTCCGAGAACAGAGGTGGGTTTCGTCGAACCCTGTTTGGGAAACCGTCCACGCGAATGGCAGCGAGAGGCGAACTCGCGTGGCGCGTTAATCCGTCGAAGTCGGTTTCCGGACAGGCAGAGTGTAGAGACGGTGCTCGGAAATCAGGCATTCCGATTTGCGCAATAAAGTATTGCGCGATTGGAAATGGTTACCAGATCTTCGCTTGTGCCTTACTGGCTGGGGCTTTCAGCGGGATTGCAATGCGCGGGGTGAGAGTGTCAACCGAATGGCGTTGTGCGATCGCTACAACAATTGATTGCGAAAAACAACGTAAATCTCTGTCAACCGCGATTATTGCGCCCGACGTAACAGATGATTGTGTCGTGTACGGTTAATGCGTGACCAACGCTGAGGCTATACTGAACTCGCTGCTTTCCGAAGCAGACTTTTTCGTTGACGAAAAAGATCTCCAAACCTTTGTCGGCGCGGCCATTGGCTGCGCTTTTTTTTGCCCGCGAATAAGCAGCGGGACATTGCGCCCCGCCTGCAATCGCTTCGCGAACGTCCAACTGCCTTATTGCTGCTTTCCTTCAGGCGGCTCGGGCTGCAGACTCCAGTCTTCCATTACATAGTGCCGGGCGTCCATCGGGGAACACAGCAGGTTCTGCCAGTGATCGCCGTGCCAGGAACCATACGTCTCGAACTCGCCGGCGGTGGCCTGATCGGGACCGTCGATTTCCACGAACCAATGAATCCAACGTCGCAATGCCGTCAGCATGATGACCTCCCTTTGCACGCTAACGGTATTCATCATGAATTCAACGTATTACCCGAACAACCGGTAAAAACACTTACGTTTGACACTAATTGTTACACTTCGGGAAATTTTCCCTGGAATTGACAGGGGCGCGATTTAGGCGGGTAAAAATGCCGCGTATCCGATAATCATTCCGCGTGCATATAATTTTTGTGCACTTTTTGATGCATGCGGGTTTATCGCGAAAACGGGAATGCTGTTATAAAAAATTCGCTTGACTGGCGATTGTCGTTCCCCGTATAACGGCACTTCTGAATTACTTCTTTAGCGCTAATTGCATTGTTGCAGGAAAAAGAAGCGATTCAGCAGGCATTCGGCGTGAGGGTATAGCCCGCGTCATTAAATTTTGAGGGAAACGGAAACATGGAAACCGGTATTGTCAAATGGTTCAATGATGCAAAAGGTTTTGGCTTCATCACGTCCGACGCCGGCGGCGACGACCTGTTCGCACACTTCTCGGAAATCCGCGCAGACGGCTTCAAGTCGCTGAAGGAAAACCAGCGTGTGTCGTTCGACGTCAAGGTTGGCCCGAAGGGCAAGCAGGCTGCGAACATCCAGCCGATCTAAGCCGAGCGCGCCGCGCAAGCGGGCGTGAACCGCTTGCCGCACGAACAGGCCCTGGAGAATCCAGGGCTTTTTTGTTTTTGGCGTCACGCGCAGTCGTGAAAGTCGTAAAAGCGGCGTAATAATCTTCGGAGACCCTGCGCTTATTAATGTTGCGCGCGGGAAAACCCTGATTCAAAAAAACCGTCAATCGAAATTAAAAGAATACGGGTTCCGAAGTCCGAAACCTGAACCGTCCATCGGGAAGTTCAGCGCGCTTCGCCCAAACGGTGCATACTTGGGCGGATTTCTTTTTCACGTCTTACCGTTTCACCATGTCCGACACCCCTCTGAGCGCCGAACTTCCGTCCGGCGACGCCCCGCTTGTCTTCGTGGATCTCGAAACGACAGGTGGTTCCGTAGGCGAGCACCGCATCACGGAAGTCGGCGTCGTCGAGGTCAAGGATGGCGAGGCGACGCGCTGGAGTTCGCTCGTCGACCCGCAGCAGTCGATCCCGCCCTTCATCCAGCAGCTCACCGGCATCACGAATAGTATGGTGCGCGGCGCGCCGACGTTCGCCGAGATCGCGCCTGCATTGTTCGAACGGCTCGCCGGCAAGTTGTTCGTCGCGCACAACGCGAGTTTCGACCGCGGGTTTCTGCGCGCCGAATTCGAGCGCGCCGGTTTCTCGTTCAATCCCGACGTGCTGTGCACCGTGCGGCTGTCGCGCGCGCTGTTTCCGTCCGAAAAGCGCCACGGACTGGATGCGCTGGTCGAGCGTCACGCGCTCGTGCCCGCCGATCGCCACCGTGCGCTCGCCGACGCCGATCTGCTGTGGCAATTCTGGCAGCGCCTGCCGGGTCTCGTGCCCGCGCAGATGCTCGCCTCGCAGATCGACCGGCTCACGCGTCGCCACCGTCTGGCGGGCGACATCACCGACGAGTTGATCGAGACCGCGCCCGCGGGTCACGGCGTCTACGCGTTTTTCGGCGAGAACGATGCGCCGCTCTACGTGGGCCGCAGCGTGCGCGTGCGTCAGCGCGTGCGCTCGCATCTGTCGGGCGAACGCCGCTCGGCGCGCGAGCAGCGCATGGCGCAGCAGGTGCGCCGCGTCGAGTGGCAGGCGACCGGCGGCGAGATTGGCGCGTTGCTCGTGGAGGCGCGCTGGATCGCGCAGTGGCGGCCGTCGTTCAACCGCGTGCCGCGCGTGTCGAAGCAGGATCCGCTGTCCGCGCCCTGGCCGTTCGACGGCGCCGTGCTGATTGAAGAGGGCGACGTCGCGAGCGGTGCGCCGCTGTTCCATCTGATCGACCGCTGGTGCTATCTGGGCGCCGTTGCGAACGAGGGCGAAGCGGCCATGCTGTGCGCCGCGACGCGCGAGCCCGCATTCGAGCTCACGACCTGGCGCATTCTCCAGACGCGTTTCGAGCGCGGCCTGAGCGTGCTGCCGCTGCCCGTGACCTTGTCCGCACCCATCGATGACGGGCTGACGACACCCGTCTGACGTTACGCCGTGCCGCCCACGCCGCCCGTCTCGCAGACGTGGCCGAGCGCGTGCGTCATGGCGTCGGCGCGCGTGGAGTCATAGCGCGTCAATTCCTTCCAGTTCGCCACCGCGCGCGCGACGCGCGCGGGACAGTCGTCCGCCATGCGCGTCGACTGTGCGCGGGCGAGCGCGCCGATCAATTGTCCCGTCAGCCGATCGAGTTGCGGGCGCGTGACCGTCGCGAGATCGGGCGCCGGATCGGCGGGTGGCTGCGACGAACGCCACGTCGCGAAGAGTGCGTTCTGCACTTCGGTGCTCGCGTCGATCTGATCGCGGAAGAAATCGCGCGCGAATGCCGGATCGACGCCGGCCGCTGCGGCGCGTTTCTGGACGTCGGCGAGCAGGGCGTTTTCGCGCGGCGTATCGGTGATCGCCTTGTGATTGATCCACTTCCAGTGCGCGACCGGTTCGGCGAGCGCGAGACGCTGCGAAACCAGCGCGACGAGATTCGTGAGCGCGGTGTCGTCGCCATCGGCATGCGCCGAGACGGCGGGGAAGGCGAAGAGGAGTGCGGCGGCGCAGGACGCGAGTGCGCGAAGGCGGAGAGTCATTGCACGAAGCGGCCGGCTGGCCGAAGAGGAAAAGTAAAGGCGAAGGATAGCCGGTTGTGGGCGCCGTGCCCGGAATGGCGATGAGGAAATGGCTCGACGCAGGCGCGTTGCCCGCGATGGATTCGGCACTCAGGCGCCAATCCGATGTGCAATCAGAGCGATGCAGAGCGGTACAGAGTGGTACAAGCAGAGCGCGAACACCCCCGCCGCGCGGGCATGTCCCGCGCGTGCAGCTTGTTTGGTCAGCGAGCGCCCAGCGCGATGCGTGCGCTGCGATTGCTCGCGGCGCTGCACTGAGTCTGCGATTCGCACGCGCGAGCGTCAAACGGGCCGGTCCATCTATCCGTTTGCGTCGCGCGACTGCGCGTCCCCGTCACTTCTGTTCGTGTGCCTTACGCTGCTCGTCGAGAAATGCGCGCACGTGGGCGGGCAATTCATCGCCGAGAAACTCGACAGCCACCGGTTCCGGATCCGGGCTGAAAACTTGGTCCGGGGTCGGAAGCTTTGGCGGTTTGGCGTCCATGATCTTTCTCCTATGTAAGCCGATTATCCGACTCGGCCCTTCAGTCACGCTAGTGCTCCCCAGCGCAAAGGTCCTTTTACGATCTGTCTGTTGCTTTCTTCGCACAGCGATCGATTTTATTGAGCGCGCAGGAATATAATTCTTCGGATTCCTCGTCTATTTTCCTGCGTCGCCCGCATTCGGCCTCGCATTCTGCTTTTTAGCCGACGAATACCCGTGTCCGAATGCAAGAGGGGCGCCCTCAGCCTCGCCAATCCCGCGCCAGGCGGGCGTTCTGGCTGACACGGTGCGGTGCTCGCCGGTTCATGCTCTCGCGGTAAACCCCCATCTCTCTACAACGGTCGATTATGTACGTCCGTTGACGCGAAATCTTTAAATACATTTAAAACTCTGTAAGCGATCGTTTCTATCCAGTCTGTCGATTAATGACTCGCTGGAAGCGCTTTCCGGACGCATTTATTGAGCAAACGCGCATGAATAAACGTCGCGGGGGATCGCAGCGGCCTGGTATCCGGGCGCGCACCTGGAGCGGCACTGACGTCGCACCGTCAATTCAGAACCGTCCGATTCGATCCGACGGGGCGTTCGGCTATCTTCAAATGTGCGGCAGAGCCCGCCGGCAGACCCGGCCGATGCGCGAATCCGCAGCGTCGCCACGCTGTCGCACACGCCACCCGAACGCCTCATGAACGACCCCGAAATTCAATCCCCGGCACCGTCTGCGGACGAGTGGCATCGCCGCTCGCTCGCCGCTTTTCGCGCGGGCGAGACCGCGCAGGCGCGCGATTGCCTGGAGCGGGCGCTTCACATCGCGCCAGGCGACGCCACACTCTGGGAGCATCGCGGGCTGATTGCGGCGCTCGCGGCCGAGCATCTCGCCGCCGAAGCGTTTTACCACCGCGCGCTGGCTCTCTCCGGCGGCACCGCCAGCCAGCATCGCAATCTCGCCGATGTGCTGAAGCTCGCCGGCCGCGCGGACGAAGCGTGCGAGCACTACCAGCAAGCGCTCGCGTGCGATCCCTCGCTGCATCAAGCGGCGCGACGCCTTGCCGATCTGCATCTGCAAGCCGGGCGATTCGCCGATGCCGCGCAATCGTTGCAAGGCGCGTGGTCGCTCGACGAGGCGACCGCGCAGGATGGCATCGACCTGCTGAATACGCTGGCGCGTCTGTCGCCCGAGACCGAAGCGGACATCGACGCGCTGATCGTCGCCTACCGCGCGCGTTTTGCCACGCATGCCGTGGCGCTCAAGGAACTCGCATTCGCGCTGAACTGCCTCGATCGCTTCGATGCTGCGCTCGAGGTCGCGCGGCAAGGCCTCGCCATCGACACCACGCTGCCGCTGCTCCATCACAACGCGGGCTACGCGTTGCACATGCGTGGCGATTTCGCGGGGATGCGCCGTCACAATGTGGAGGCTGCGCGTCTCGCGCCGCATGACGTCGCCGTGCAGTTCAATCTCGCAATTTCGCTGCTGCGCGACGGCGAGTACGAGGCGGGCTGGAAACAATATCGCTGGCACGAACGCTTCGATCACAGCCGCACGCTCGCTCGGCCGCCGTTTGCTGAGTGGCAGGGCGAGCCGGTGGACGGGCGGCGCTTTCTGCTGCTGGGCGAGCAGGGTTTCGGCGATCAGGTGCAACTGCTGCGTTGTGCGGACTGGCTCGCGCGCCGTGGGGCGATCGTCGATGTCTGGGTTCATGCGGCGCTGGTCGGCATCGCGAGCCGTGCGCGCGGCGTTCGGCATGCGAGCGCCATGCTGCCGCCGGGACCGTACGACTACTGGTGCCGCATGTTCCGCATGCCTGAGCACATGGCGATGACGCTCGATACGCTGGCGGACGCCGTGCCGTATCTGCGCCCGGCGTCCGGGTCCGTCGCGCGCTGGCGTAACCGGCTCGACGCGGTGGCGCATTGCGCGCCTGGGCGTCTGCGCGTGGGGCTCGTCTGGGCCGGCAATCCGGATTACGACCTCGACCGCTATCGCTCGATGAAGCTCGCCGCGCTGCTGCCCGCGCTGTCCGCGATCGACGGTGCGCCGGTCTCATGGTTCGCGTTGCAAAAGGGCGTCGCGGAGCGTGAGCTGGCCGCGTTGCCCGCCGGTATCGACATCACGCCGCTCGGCCCCGAGATCGAGACTTTCGACGACACGCTGGCCATCGCGCAGTCGCTCGATCTGGTGATCACGGTGGATACCTCGGTCGCGCATCTGGCGGGTGCGTCGGGCGTGCCGGTGTGGGTGTTGCTGCCGTTGTGTACCGACTGGCGGTGGATGAGCGACCGCGACGACAGTCCGTGGTATCCGTCGGCGCGCCTTTTCAGGCAGCGCGAACTGGGCAATTGGGATGACGTGGTTGATGCAGTCCGCGTGGCGCTACGCGCGTTAGCGGCTGCACGCCGCTAGAGGAGAGGGAGAAAAGCAGCCGGAAAACAAAAAGCCCAGTCCGAAGACTGGGCTTTTTGATGAAACTTGGTGGTGCCGGAAAGAGGAATCGAACCCCCGACCTTCGCATTACGAATGCGCTGCTCTACCGTCTGAGCTATTCCGGCGTCACATCAGAGAAGAAAGATTATAGAAAAGTGCTCGCAGGAACGCAAGCCCTTTTCGCATCTTTTTTTACTTCTTGGCTTCGCGGTGATAACGCGTGACGCGTTCGACCTCGTTCTTCGAGCCGAGGAATACGGCAACGCGCTCGTGCAGGCTGGTCGGCTGGATGTCGAGAATGCGATCCACGCCGTTGGTGGCCATGCCGCCCGCCTGTTCGACGATGAACGACATCGGGTTCGCCTCGTACATCAGGCGCAGCTTGCCCGGCTTCGACGGATCGCGCTTGTCGGCCGGATACATGAAGATGCCGCCGCGATTCAGGATACGGTGCACGTCGGCGACCATCGACGCGATCCAGCGCATGTTGAAGTTCTCGCCGCGCGGGCCGTCCTTGCCTTCGTTCAGCTCGCCAATGTACTGCTGGACCGGCTCATACCAGTGACGCGCGTTCGACGCGTTGATCGCGTATTCGCGCGTGTCTTCCGGAATGCGCATGTTGCTTTGCGTGAGCACCCACGAACCGAGTTCGCGGTCGAGCGTGAAGCAGTTCACGCCGTTGCCGGTCGTGAGGACGAGCACGGTTTGCGGGCCGTAGACGGCGTAGCCCGCCGCGACCTGCTTCGTGCCCGGCTGCAGGAACGATTCCTCGGTGGCTTGCTGGCCGTCCGGGCAGCGCAGGACCGAGAAGATCGTGCCGATCGAGACGTTCACGTCGATGTTCGACGAGCCGTCGAGCGGATCGAACACCAGCAGGTATTCGCCCTTCGGGTAGTTGGCGGGGATCGGGAAGAACGTTTCCATTTCCTCGGACGCCATGGCCGCGAGATTGCCGCCCCATTCGTTGGCGTCGAGCAGGATTTCGTTCGACAGGATGTCGAGGTTCTTCTGCACTTCGCCCTGGACGTTCTCGCTGCCCGCCGTGCCGAGGGCGTCGCCGAGCGCGCCCTTGCTGACGTTGAAGCTGATCGCCTTGCAGGCGCGCGCGACGACTTCGATCAACAGGCGCAGGTCAGCGGGCAGGTTCTTGTGCTCGCGTTGCTGCTCGATCAGGTATTTCGTAAGAGTGGTACGACGGTGCAAAGCCATTGCAGTACTCCGGGGAGCTTGGGGAATAGCGCAATTCTACCCGCTGGGCTGTGACTGCCCGATGCGTAAAACGGCAAAAAGGCCGCCAGTGCACGCTCCGGCGCGCCGGGCAGGGGCTGCGGCGAGGAAAATATTCGAAAAAAATCCGCGAAAAAATGGCCGAAAAAAAGCCGGTCCCATGAAGTTCACGGGGCCGGCCTTGCGTGCCGTGCTGGATGCGTCAGCCCATCAACGCATCAACGCATCGCGCGATGGTCCGTCAGGCAAGCGCCTTTTCGACGATCTCGCGCACATCGCGCGACTTCGCCTGCTTCGCGACCTGTTCGAGCGCCGCGCGCATCGCGTCGCGCAGCTTCGGCGTGAAGCGGCGCCACAGTTCCAGATTGCGCGCGAGGCGCGCGGCTACCTGCGGGTTGATCGCGTCGAGCGCGATGACCTGCTCGGCCCAGAACGCGTAGCCCGAGCCGTCGGCGGCGTGGAACTGCGCCGGATTCGCCGCGCAGAAGCTGAAGATCAGCGAGCGCGCGCGGTTCGGATTCTTCAGATTGAAGGCCGGATGGCGCATCAGCGCGCGCACCGCGTCGATCACCGGACGCTGCGGCGTGCCGCGCTGCGTGGCTTGCAGCGAGAACCACTTGTCGATCACGAGCGGCTCGTTTTCGAAGCGCGCGTAGAAGTCTTCGAGCGCACGCTTCGCCGCGTCGCCGCCCGAGGCCGCCGAAGCGTTCAGCAGCGCCGACAGCGCAGCCGCGCGATCGGTCATGTTGTTCGCGGCGTCGTACTGCGCGCTCGCGAGGCGCAGCGCGTCGGCGGGATCGTCGAGTTCGGCGAGATAAGAGAGCGCGAGGTTCTT
This sequence comes from Paraburkholderia tropica, assembly GCF_900109265.1. Taxonomy (GTDB): domain Bacteria; phylum Pseudomonadota; class Gammaproteobacteria; order Burkholderiales; family Burkholderiaceae; genus Paraburkholderia; species Paraburkholderia tropica. The sequence goes on along the minus strand of NZ_FNZM01000008.1, from coordinate 218,262 downwards.
CAGGCCGCGGTGGCCCGCGGCTTCCGGCGTCGGCTCATAGGCGCCCGGCGTGACGTTCTGCGCGTAGGCGGCGAGCCACTCGGCCTTGAGCGCGTTCGCGAGCTGCTTGCGCACGAACTGGCGCGCGGCGTGCACGGCGGCCGGATCGGACTCGGCCATCTGCTCGGCCAGGTAGGTTTCCGACGGCAGCATCAGCGCGAGTTCGCGGAACGACGGCGAGAGCGAGGCGTCGGTCAGCACGCGGCGGAACGCTTCGACGAGCGCCTGGCTCATCTCCAGCGGCTGGCCCTGGCTCGCGCGCGTGGCGAGCGTCAGCAATTCGCGCGTGGCGAGACGTTGACCCGCTTCCCAGCGGTTGAACGGATCGCTGTCGTGCGCGAGCAGGAAGGCGAGTTCATCGGCGGCGTAGTCGTACTCGACGATCACCGGCGCCGAGAAGTTGCGCAGCAGCGAGGGCAGCGGCTTCTCGTTCACGTCGACGAACGTGAAGGTCTGCTGCGCTTCGGTGAATTCGAGCACGCGCGTCGTGCCGCTGGCGGCGCTTTCGCCGTCCAGCTTGAGCGGCAGATCCTGGCCGTTCGCGCCGATCAGGCCGATCGCGAACGGAATATGCAGCGGTCCCTTCTGCGTTTCGCGCGCGGCGGGCGAGCCGTTCGCGTAGCCTTGCGTGAGCGTCACGGTGTAGCGCTTCGCGGCTTCGTCGTAGCGCGTGGCGACGGTCACGCGCGGCGTGCCCGCCTGGCTGTACCAGCGCTCGAACTGCGCGAGGTCGCGGCCGTTGGCGTCGGCCATCGCGCGGCGGAAGTCGTCGCAGGTCACGGCCTGTCCGTCGTGGCGGTGGAAGTACAGGTCCATGCCCTTGCGGAAGCCGTCGCGGCCGAACAGCGTCTGATACATCCGCACGACTTCCGAGCCTTTCTCGTAGACGGTCATCGTGTAGAAGTTGTTGATCTCGACGTAGCTTTCCGGGCGCACCGGATGCGCCATCGGACCCGCATCTTCGGCGAACTGCATCTGGCGCAGCACGCGCACGTCTTCGATACGCTTGGTGGCGCGCGCGGCTTCGTTCTCGTCGCCGCCCGACATCGCCGCCGAGAATTCCTGGTCGCGGAACACCGTGAGGCCTTCCTTCAGGCTCAGCTGGAACCAGTCGCGGCAGGTCACGCGGTTGCCGGTCCAGTTGTGGAAGTACTCGTGGCCGACCACGGCTTCGATGTTGGCGAAGTCGACGTCGGTGGCCGTTTCCGGATTCGCGAGCACGTATTTCGTGTTGAAGATGTTGAGGCCCTTGTTCTCCATCGCGCCCATGTTGAAGTCGCTCACGGCGACGATCATGAAGCGGTCGAGATCGAGTTCGAGGCCGAAGCGCGACTCGTCCCAGCGGATCGAGTTGATCAGCGAGTCCATGGCGTGCTGCGTCTTGTCGAGATCGTGCGGCTCGACCCAGACCTGCAACAGCTTTTCCTTGCCCGAGCCGCTCTGGATGCGTTCTTCGAGCGCCACCAGCTTGCCCGCGACCAGCGCGAACAGATAGCTCGGCTTGCGGAACGGGTCTTCCCATTTCGCATAATGACGGCCGTCGGGCAGGTCGCCTTCGGCGATCAGGTTGCCGTTCGAGAGCAGCACGGGATAGGCGGTCTTGTCGGCGCGCAGCGTGACCGTGAAGGTGGCCATTACGTCCGGGCGGTCGAGGAACCAGGTGATGCGGCGAAAGCCTTCCGCCTCGCACTGCGTGAAGAAGTTGCCGCCCGACACGTACAGACCCGAGAGCGTGGTGTTGGCGGCCGGATCGCAGGCGCCCGTGAGCGTGAGCGTGAACGACTCGGGCACGTTCTCGACCGTCAGGCCATGCTCGTGCGTGCGCACGTGCTCGTAAGGCTTGCCGTCGATCGATGCGCCGATGAACTCGAGCTGCTCGCCCATCAGCTCCAGATGCGCGGCATGCTTCGCCGCCGGATTGCGGCGCACGGCGAGCGTGCTCTTGACGATGGTGCGCTCGGGCACGAGTTCGAATTCGAGGTCGACGGTGTCGATCAGGAAGGCGGGCGGCGCGTAGTCTTCGCGGCGGATCACGTTAGGCGTAGCGGTATCGGACAGGGTTTGCATGGGCGAATGTGGGTGAGCGGCTCGAATCGGATAGGGTAGGCCGCACTGCGATGGCCTGTCGTCCCATTGTACAAAGGCGCGGGCCGCTTGTCCGTCGGGGCAAAAAGCGGGGACAAAAAGCGGCGGGGTTCGCGACAGAAGGCGCATCATGAGCAAATGGCCGCGCGCGGCGGCGCCGAACTTTCCCGGCGCCGCGCGAGTCAGTATGATCGTGCTGCCGCAAAACGAGCGCGACCCCGATTTCAGTCGGCTTTCGACGTACCGGCGCGCAGCTCGCGAAACTGCATCAGACAGGGAATAAGCGAGGCGGCTGATTCGTAACGCAAACAGGTGAAGCACGCGGTCCCCACGACTGCGCTTTTCCCACCACTGGCACTACTGCAACGAGAAGACCATGATGCCCGACCGATGGACCCGCCGCGCCCTGCTGATGCTGGCGGCGCTAGCCGTGACGATGTCCGGCTGTACCACGTACGTGACGAGCCAGGTGACCGCGTTCTCCGCCTGGAACGGCGGCAGCGACGCCACGCGCACCTATGCGTTCACGCGCAATCCCACTCAGGAACACAGCATCGAGCAGTCGACCTACGAGAATCTCGTGGCCGACGGGCTCGACGTGCAGGCGTTCCATCAGGTGCCCGAGCCGCAGGCGCGCTATCTCGTGGGCCTCGCCTACGGCAGCCGCATGGACACCGTGACGGTCGCCCAGCCTGTGTTCTACAACCCGTGGCCGAGCCCGTACTGGGGGCCGTTCAATCCGTGGGGTCCCTGGGGACCGTACGGTCCGGCCTACGTGAACCAGAGCTACCCGGTCTATTCGCATGCGCTGTCGATCCGCATCACGGAGAAGGGCAGCGGCAAGGAGGTCTATAACGTCTCCGCGCGCACCTCGGGCGACGATCCCTCGCTCGTGCGCGTGATGCCCTACCTCGTGCGCAGCGCGCTCGCGAATTTCCCGCTGCAGAACGGCACGGTCACGCAGGTGAAGCTGCCGCTCGACAAGCAGGGCGGCGCGCCGAACGAGGCGGCCGCGCCGGTTCCCGCTTCGGCGCCCGGCAACGCGCAGGCGAAGTAAGCTGCGCGATTCCACTCGCCGCAGCGCATGAAAAAAAGCGCGCCGGACCCGCAAGGTCCGGCGCGCTTTGTTTTGGGCTGTTCGCTCCAGCGCCTGGTTCGACGCGATCACGCCTTAACGTCGCGCTTGCTCGCGGCTATGCACGCGCGCGCCTGCCGCATACGTCTCGTAGACGGCGCGGTCGTCGCCGAGCAGGGCGAACGCGAACAGCAGTTCTTCGAGCGAGTCCGCGCGCGCGGTGCGGCGCGCGAGCAGCGGCGTCGCCTTCGGGTCGAGCACCACGAAGTCGGCTTCGGACTGCGGCGCGAGCGTGCCGATCTTGTCGGCGAGATCGAGCGCCTGCGCCGCGCCCGCCGTCGCGAGCCAGAACATGCGCGTGGCCGTCAGATGATGACCGCCCATGCGCGCGACCTTGTGCGCCTCGTTCATGGTTTGCAGCATCGAAAACGAGGTGCCGCCGCCCACGTCGGTCGCGAGCGTCACGGGCATCTGCGTCTCCTGCGCCTTGGCGAAGTCGAACAGGCCGCTGCCGAGGAACAGATTCGATGTCGGGCAATGCGCCGCGACCGCGCCGGTTTCGGCCATGCGGCGGCGGTCCTCGTCGTCGAGCCAGATGCAGTGGCCGTAGACCGCGCGGCGGCGCAGCAGGCTGTAATGGTCGTAGACGTCGAGATAGCTGCGCTGGCGCGGAAACAGCGACTTCACCCATGCCACCTCGTCGAGATTCTCGGCCACGTGGCTTTGGATGAAGATGTCGCCGTGCGCCTTCGCGAGCGCCTCGCAGGCTTCGAGCTGCGCCTCGGTCGAGGTCGGCGCGAAGCGCGGCGTGAGCGCGTACATCTGGCGGCCGTTGTTGTGCCAGCGCGCGATCAGCTCGGCGCTGTCGTCGTAGCCGGTTTGCGGCGTGTCGCGCAGGAAGTCGGGGCAGTGGCGGTCCATCAGCACCTTGCCCGCGACCATGCGCAGGTTCTTCGCCTCGCTCGCCGTGAAGAGCGCGTCGGCCGACTGCTTGTGCACCGTGCAGTAGACGAGCGCCGTGGTCGTGCCGCTGGCGAGCAGTTCGTCGACGAAAAAGCGCGCCGTGTCGGCGGCCACGGCTTCGTCGGCGAAACCGCGCTCGGTCGGGAACGTGTACGTTTCCAGCCACGGCAGCAGGCCCGGCGCCGGCGACGCGATCATGTCGGTCTGCGGATAGTGAATGTGCGTGTCGATGAAGCCCGGCACGATCAGCTTGTCGCGCAGGTCCTGCACGCTCGCGCCGTCGCTCACGCGGTCCTTGAGCGCGGACCACGCGCCGGACGCGGCCACGCGGCCATCCTCGACGATCACGACGCCGTCCTCGTGGAACACGGCGGCGTCGGGCGACTGCGCGGGGTCGCCGGTGAACGTCAACAGTTTTGCGCGAAAAGCCGATTGAGTCATGAGTCCTTCGTCTCCGGAAAATTCAGGTATTCGTCAGCAGCTTGTGTGCGCGCTTCGTCATGGCTTCGTCATCGCATTGGCGCGCATCGCGCGCGCCGCTCCTGAGAACGCGGCGCGCCGTCGTCGGTCCGGCGTCGGCTTTCTTTATCGGCGGCGAAAACCGGGCGTCGACAAATCGAGGCGCGACAGCGCCCCGGGCGCGGCGCGCGTGCGCCGTTCCCTGAAACTTGCTTCGTGCGTCATGGGCGCTGCCCGGGCCGATGCGTCTGGTGCAGATGCGTTCCGTGCCGATCAGGCAGCGCGGCGGCGAGGCCTGCTGCAACGCGTGCAGCGCTCGCCGCGCTTGCCGAACGCGTTGCGGCTCAGCTCGCCGTCCAGTAAGCGTCGAGCTTCGCGATCAGCGCGGCGCGCTCCTCCGGCGTCACGAACGACGCCTCGAAGCCATTGCGCAGAATCGTGTACACCTCCCGATCGTCGAGCTTCAGCGCGTCGATGATCGCGCTGTAGTTCTCGTTCACGTAGCCGCCGAAGTAGGCCGGATCGTCGGAATTGACGGTGACCGCGACGCCCTGGTCGAGCAGTTGCTTGAGCGTGTGCTGCGTCATGTCGTCGAACACGCAGAGCTTCGTGTTCGAGAGCGGGCAGACGGTCAGCGCCACGCGCGTGTCGGCGAGGCGCGTGACGAGCGCCGGGTCCTCGATGCTGCGCACGCCGTGATCCACACGGTCGACCTTGAGCAGATCGAGCGCTTCGTAGATATAGGCGGGCGGGCCTTCCTCGCCCGCGTGCGCGACGAGCTTCAGGCCCTTCGCGCGCGCCTTCTCGAACACGCGCTCGAACTTCGAAGGCGGATGGCCGCGCTCCGACGAGTCGAGGCCCACGCCGATCATGCGCGGATAGCGGTCGAACAGCGGCAGCGCGGCGTCCCACGTGGCGAGCGCGTCGGCTTCGCTCAGATGGCGCAGGAAGCACAGGATCAGCTTGCTCGTGAGGCCGCGCTTTTCAGCGTCGGCGAGCGCGCGGTCGATGCCCGCGACCACCGTGTCGATCGACACGCCGCGCTCGGTGTGCGTCTGCGGATCGAAGAAAATTTCGGTGTGCGTGACGTGGTCGGCGAGCGCGCGCTCGCAGTACGCCATCGTCATGTCGTAGAAGTCCTGCTCGTGCAGCAGCACGCTCGCGCCCGCGTAGTAGATGTCGAGAAACGATTGCAGGTCGGTGAACGCGTAGGCCGCGCGCAGCGCGTCGATCGATTCGTACGCGAGCGTCACGTTGTTGCGCTGCGCGAGCGCGAAGATCAGTTCGGGTTCGAGCGAGCCCTCGATATGGATGTGCAGCTCGGCCTTCGGTGCGCCGAAGGCCTTCTGGACCAGCGGATTGGCGTGGGTCGTGATCGTCATGGTGTGGTCGGTCGATTCTGTTCGTTCAATAAGTGACATCACGCGGAATGGGGCATGGCGGCTGTCGAGCGCGCGGGCGCCGAGGCCGCCTCGATCGCCTGCAGCAACTGCGCGGCGGCCGAAATGGCGATGACCTCGGGCGACTTGTCGACGATGCCGTCCACGCCGAGCGGGCAGTTCATGCGCGCGATCTGCATCGGGTCGATGCCGCGCGCGGCCAGCCGGTGCTCGAACTGCTTGCGCTTCGCGTGCGAGCCGATCATGCCGAAGAACACGAAGTCGCCGCGTCGCAGGATGCGTTCGGCGAGATCGAGGTCGTGCGCATGATCGTGCGTCATCACGATGAAGCTGGTGCCGGGCGGCGCGGCGTCGACGGCGTCGTCGGGCGTGTCGCTGGCGTCGATGACGACGTTCGGCGCGCCCAGCGCCGCGAACGCTTCCGGCGAGGGAAACGCCGCGTCGCGCGCGTCGACCCAGCGCACGCGGCAGGGCAGCGTGCCGAGCACGCGCACGAGCGCCGCGCCGACGTGGCCCGCGCCGAACAGCACGACGGGAAAGTCGTTCGGCGCGATGGTCTCGGTGAGCAGGATCGTGCTGGCGCCGGGCGAGGCCGCGCTGGTGTCCCAGAGCAGGCAGTCGGCCGCTTGCGCGCCCGGTTCCGGCTCGGACAGCAGGACGGCGTCGACGCCGGTGTCCGCGCTGCTTGCCGGATTCGCCGAGCTGGTCGGGCTCGCAGGTCCGCCGGACGGGTCGCCATTCCGCGAGGAGCGGAATGATACGCTACGAACGGTCGATGCGCCCGCGGCGAGCCGGCGCGCCAGCGTGGCGAGCCAGCCGAGATCGGCCACGTCGAGCCGCTCGAATGCCAGCACGACCGCGCCGCCGCAGCACTGGCCGAGGCTCGGGCCGAGCGCAAGGCGCTCCAGACGGCGCGCGTGCGGCGTGCGCATGCCGTCGCGCAGCACCTGGCGGGCGATCTCGATGGCTTTCCATTCCAGATGGCCGCCGCCGATCGTGTGCCGCGCGGCCTCGCGCGTGACGATCATCTTCGTGCCGGCCTCGCGCGGCGCCGAACCTTCCACGCGCGCGACGGTCACGAGCACGGCGGCGTCGCCATGCGCGAGCAATTGCTGCAGATCGGTGAGCCAGGCTTGCATCGGTGCTTCTCCTACAAAACGGCGTGGCGGCGCGTCGGGCGCGCGGCCGGTGGATCGTCATGGCGTGGCGCGCGGCGTGCCGCTGCCGCGCGCTCAAGGGTTCGAGCATGCCAGAACCCAAGTGGTTCGCGACGACGCAGCGTCATTGCGCGTCGTGCGGCGCGGCGGTCGAGCGCTCGCGAAGCGTCGATATCGACGAGATGACGGATCCGCACCTGGAGAAGATGCGTGGACGGACGGCCAGAGGCGGGAAGAAGCCGGAATAGACGCGTCAAGCGTGCATTGGCGGGCGCTGCATGCACTAGATGCACTAAATGCACGGCGCCTCGGCGGACGGATCGGATGGTTTGCGTTGTCATGTGAAGCCCGGGAGACATTGCGGATCAGGCGCGCGTTACGCAAAAACCAGCCGAGCCTTGATCGGCCTCGCGCACGTAGATCGCCATCCAGTTGCGAATTTAGCACTGACAGCGCCTGAAAAGTATTCCCTGCGCATGATGGGGGTTATCAGCCGGCGACCATGTCAGGCGCGGCGTAGCGTTGACTTTGCAGGCACTTCGCGGAGCGTGTTGCGGCCCTTTGAGCGGGCCCGGCGAGCGGAAACCACCGCCGCAAACGACCGCGCCGCCCAGGGTGGGCGGCGCGGCAGGCAATCCAGATCGACGTGGTGGATCAGCGTCGCGAAATCAGCGACGGATGCCGGGCCACGACACCTGACGGCGGCGGTTGCTCCACAGGCTTGCGAGCACCGCGAGGAAGATCACGGCGAATGCCACCAGCGACCACAGCGGCAGCGACAGACCGAGGATCGGCGGGTAGGTGGTTTCGCACAAGCCCCGCACCTTGAAGACGCCGGGCAGCCAGTGCGCGGGCGGCAGGGCGTCGACGATCGGCTGCAGCGTATCGAAGCCGCAGCTGAAGCTCGGGAACGCCTGCACCCAGGCGAGACGCGCGGAGGCGACCATGCCCCCCGCCGCCGACAGCACGACGAGCGCTTCGAGCACGCGCACGCCGCGCCAGCTCGTCAGACGCGCGCCGAGGAAGGCGAACACGGCGATCAGCAGCGTGAAGTAGCGCGTGAGAATACACAGCGGACACGGGTCCTGATGCTCCACGTACTGCATATAGAGCGCGCCGGCCAGCAGCGCGAGGCAGATCAGACCCAGCAGGACCAGCAGGCCGCGTTCGCGGCGCAACAGCGCGTTATCGTCGTTCATGTGGCGTTTTTCTTCGGGTGAGTGGCGCAGCGCGCGACGGGCGCGGCGGCGACGGCGTGACGGGATTCTAGCGCGAAGGCTGCCCCGCGCGAGGAAGCGGCTTGTCGCGCAACGCTGTGCGATGCGATCCGCGAGGGCTTCGGCGGGCTTGCGGCCGCCGCAAGCCCGCCGCAACCCACACGACACGCTCGCGTCCCGAGCCTCAGCGCAGCGGCGCGAGCACCGCTTCCACGCCCCGGCCGATGGCCAGCAGCGCGTCGTCGGCGTAAGGCGCGGCGGCGAGCATCAGGCCGACGGGCGCGTCGCCGGGATGATGGATCGGCAGTGACAGCGCGCAGGCGTCGAGGAAATTGAACGCGCTCGGATTGCGCAGCACCAGCGCGTTGGTTTGCGCGAAGACGTCGTTGTCGGCGGCGAGCGGGGCGACGGCGGGCGGCGCGATCGGCACCGTCGGCGCGATCACGGCGTCGAAGCGCGACCACAGCGTGGCCTGCGCCTGCTCCATCACGGCCGCGCGCGCGGCGATCAGATCGAGGTAGTCGACGGCGCGCGCCGCCTCGCCCTTCAGGATGCGCGCGAGCACGCGCGCGTCGTACTGGTCGCGATGCTGCGCGATCAGCTCGCGATGCCACGCGTACGCTTCCATCGACGAAAAGCCGATGCGGTTGATGTCCGCGAACTGCTCGAACGGTGCGAAGCGCACCTCGTCGACGATCGCGCCCGCCGCGTCGAGATGCTTGAGCGCCGTGTCGAGGCTGTCGGCGACGGCGGGATCGATGCCGTCGGTCACGTAATTCGTCAGCACGCCGATCCGCACGCCTTCCAGACGGCGCGCGCCCGGCACGACCGGCGCGAGGCCGGCGAGCAGGCGGTCGACCAGCGCGCAGCACGCCACGCTGTTGCCGATCGGGCCGAACGAGTCGAGCGTGGTGGAGAGCGGCACGCCGCCCGTGCGGGGAATGCGCGCGGCGGTCGGCTTGAAGCCGGTCAGGCCGCAGAACGCGGCGGGAATGCGGATCGAGCCGCCGGTGTCGGTGCCGAGCGCGATGGCGGCCATGCCGTCGGCGACCGACGCCGCCGCGCCCGAGGACGAGCCGCCCGCGACGCGCTCGTCGCCCTTCACGTCGCGGCGATACGGCGAGAGCGGCGTGCCGTAGTGCGGATTGAGGCCGAGCCCGGAAAACGCGAACTCGCTCATGTTGGTGCGGCCGATCAGCAGCGCGCCCGCGCGGCGCAGGCGCGCGACCACGGGCGCATCGGCCTCGGCGGGCGCAGCGCCGGCGAGCGCCGTGGAGCCCGCGCGCGTGACTTCGCCTTGCACATCGAACAGATCCTTCACCGACACCGGGATGCCCGCGAGCGGCGAGAGCACCGTGCCCGCCGCGCGCAGGCGATCGTGCGCGTCGGCGGCGGCGCGCACGCGTTCGGCGTCGACGTGCGTGAACACGGTCGCGCCCTGGCCCGCCGGATCGGCAATGCGCGCGAGCGCGGTCTCGGCGAGCGCGCGGCTCGTGGTGCGGCCCGCGGCCAGATCGGCGGCCAACTGGGCGAGCGGCGGGAACGGGGCGAGCGGCGTGGTGGCGGAAGCGGAGGAAGCGGAAGAAGCAGCGGAAGCGGTCATGGCGAGAGGCGGCTCGATGGCGGTTCGTTAAGCGGTGATGGAACGGTGACGGAGCAGTGACGGAGCGGGGCGGTGCTTGTGTCGGATTGCGCGGCGGCAAGCCGGCAATGGGCGCGCCGGAAGATGCACGCGCGGCCCGCGCCGCCCAGGGACGCATCATTGTAGGCCGTGCTTTTTTCGATTGCGACGATTTGGCCGACGCCGATCATCGGGTAACATTCAGGCATCAGACAGCGTTTTGTAAGGAATATCGTACATGCATCAAGGAATCGGCTTCATTCAGGATCTGGCAGTGGTGATGGCGATCGCGGGGATCGTCACCGTGCTGTTTCATCGCCTGAAGCAGCCGGTCGTGCTCGGCTATATCGCGGCGGGCGTGATCATCGGGCCGTACACGCCGCCGTTCCAGCTGATCCACGACGAGCAGACCATCCAGACGATGGGCGAACTCGGCGTGGTGTTCCTGATGTTCTCGCTCGGGCTCGAATTCAGCCTGCGCAAGCTCTTTCAGGTGGGCGCGACGGCCATCGTCGCCGCGATTTCCGAAATCGTCGTGATGCTCTGGCTCGGCTACGAGATCGGCCGCGCGTTCGGCTGGGCGGCGATGGATTCGCTGTTTCTCGGCGCGATCCTGGCGATTTCGTCGACCACCATCATCGTCAAGGCGCTCGCCGATCTGGGCGTGAAGCGCGAACCGTTCGCGCAGCTCGTGTTCGGCATCCTGATCGTCGAGGATATTCTGGGCATCGCCATGCTGGTGCTGCTCGGCGGCATCGCGCAGACCGGCGAGCTGTCGCCCGGCATCGCGCTCATCACGCTCGGCAAGCTGCTCCTGTTCATGCTGGTTTCGCTGCTGGCGGGCATTCTGATCGTGCCGCGCGTGCTGGGCTACGTGGCGCGCGTGGGCAGCGACGAGATGCTGCTGGTCTCGGTGCTCGGCTTCTGTTTCGGCTTCTGCCTGCTGGTCGTGAAGCTCGACTATTCGATCGCGCTCGGCGCGTTCCTGATCGGCGCGGTCATGGCCGAGTCGCGGCACCTGGAGCGCATCGAGCATCTGGTCGCGCCGCTGCGCGACGCATTTTCGGCGATCTTCTTCGTGACGATCGGGCTGATGCTCAATCCGCTCGTGCTGGTCGACTACGCGTGGCCGATCGCGGTGATTTCGCTCGCCGTGGTGTTCGGCAAGCTGGTGTCGTGCGGACTGGGCACCTTCCTCGCTGGCCGCGACGGCCGCACGGCGATGCGCGTGGGCATGACCGTTTCGCAGATCGGCGAGTTCTCGTTCATCATCGCCTCGCTCGGCTTGACGCTGAAGGTCACGAGCGGCTTTCTCTATCCGATCGCGGTGACGGTCTCGGCGATCACGACGCTCACCACGCCGTATCTGATCCGCGTGGCCGATCCGCTGTCGCAGCGCCTCGCGCGCGCGATGCCGCCCGCCGTCTCGAACGTGTTCGGCCTTTACAGCCAATGGCTGCGCGCGCTGATGCCGCGCTCGAACGGACCGACGCTCTTTTCGCTGACGCGGCGCATCGTGGTGCAGATCGCGGTGAATCTGGCGCTGGTGTCGGCGATCTTCATCGGCATGTCGTATGGCGCGCGTTACGCCGCGCCGCTGATCGCGAACTGGGTGCCCGACGAGCGCATCCAGCGCGTCGTGCTCTGGAGCGCGGCGCTCGTGCTCGCGATTCCGTTCCTCGTCGCCGTGTGGCGCAAGACGCAGTCGCTCGCGCTGATGCTCGCCGAGGTCAGCGTGCAGCCGGAGAAGGCGGGGCGCTTCACGCGCGCGCTGCGCCACGCGATCGCGGAACTGGTGCCGGCCGTCTCGATGATCGGCGTGTTCGTGCTGGTGGCGGCGCTCTCGGGCACGATCCTGCCGCCGACGGGTTTTCTGATCGGCGTGCTCGTCTGCGCGGCGCTGCTCACGATGCTGCTGTGGCGCTGGTGCGTGAGGATCCACGCGAGCATGCAGATCGCGCTGCGCGAGACCTTCGACGAACGGCAGGATTCGTAGCGGCGCGTGGGACGGCGCGCCGAGGCACGCGTGCGCCGAGGCACGCGTGCGCCGGGGCTGCCGCGCGGCATGGCGCTTGCGCGGCGGCGCGGCGGGTTCGCGGCAAATTCGCGGCGTCGTGTGATGCGTAATGTCACCGAGTGTGAGCATTTGTGCATTGGGGTGGCAACGGCCTGCGGTGCGACGCATAATCGGAGGCCTGTTCATTCGTTCGCGCGCGCGGCGCGCCCGTCCCCACGTCATGAGCGATAACAAGACCGACCACCCCGAGATTCCCGACGGCGCTGGCCGTCCCGCCCAGTCCTCCGAGCCGGGCGCTTCCGCTCCTCCTGTTTCCACGCCCGCGGCTTCGGCGACGCCCGCCGCTTCTGCCGCTTCCTCCACTTCTCCCGCTTCCGCCGATGAAGCCGCGCGACGCGCGTCGACCGATGCGCCCGCGAGCGCGTCGGCGGTGACGTCCGACGTGCCGGGCGCGGACAGTTCGGGCGGCGGCGCCGACGAGGAGCCGGGCGGCGGCCAGCCTGTCCAGCCCAGCCAGGCGCAGGAGGCGGCCGAGGCGCGCGAGGCCGCGGCGCAAGCGGTGGCGCGTCAGGAAGCCGAAGTGGCCGCGTCGCGCAAGCCGTCGGCGAGCGTGCCGAAGGTCCAGATCGAGGAAACGGCGGACGCCGGTCGTCAGGCGCCCGCGCCGGCGGGCGACGCGGCTGCCCCGCACGTCGGTGCGAACCCGGCCGCCCAGCCGCCTGCGGAAACCGCCGAGGCGCAAGCCGCGGCGGGCGCGCGGCCCGGCGCCGCGCCCGCGGGCTTTGGCCAGGCGCCCGATTTCAGCGCGCAGCATCCGCCGCCGCCGGGTGCGCTGCCGCCCGATCCGCCGCGCTATCTGCGGCCGAGCGATTCGGCGTGGTCGGTGCTCGGACGCATCATCGCGGCGCGCGCACGGCAGCTTTTTGACCGCGCGGGGCAGCGCATCACGCAACGCACGCTGCGCATCGGCGTCTCGGCGCGCATCTTCCACCCCGAGCCTGGCGCGCAGGGTCTGCGCGGCAAGACGCTGCAATATCTGGAGGAGTCGATCGCGCACTGGGTCATGTCGCGCGACGTGATCGTCTTCATGATTCCGACGGTCGGCCATCAGGGGATGCTGCATCCGAGCAACATCCGTTTGCGCGATTACGCGAAGCATCTCGACGGTCTGTTGCTGCAAGGCGGCGCCGACGTCTCGCCACAGACCTACGCCGAAACCGCCGCGCGCCCCGAGTGGCCCGGCGACCGCGTGCGCGACATGTACGAGCTCGAACTGCTGCACGAATTCATCGAGTCGGGCAAGCCGGTGCTCGGCGTGTGCCGCGGCTGTCAGCTCATCAACGTGGCATTCGGCGGCACGCTGTATCAGGACATCGCCACCGATGTGCCGACGGCGGGCGTGCACGTGAGCGAGCACTACGATCAGCATCGGCATGCGGTCACGTTCCCCGAGGGCTCGTCGCTCGCGAGCATGTTCCCGGGCCATCGCGAGGCTGTCGTGAACTCGATTCATCACCAGGCCGTGCGCACCCTCGGCCGCGATCTCACGGTCGAGGCCGTGTCGGCCGGTGACGGGCTGATCGAAGCGGTGCGCTATCGCCGTGCGCCGTTCGTGGTGGGCGTGCAGTGGCATCCCGAGTTTCATCGCGCGGGCGGCGCCGAACTGCTCGACTGCACGCCGCTGCTCGACGCGTTCCTGCGTTCGGCGCGCGAAACGCGCTTCTGATGCGCTTTCATGCACTTTCATGCGCCCGATGAGCGTGTGGTGAGCGTGTAGTGAATATGTGAAGCGCAGCGCAACGGGGTAAAAAAGGGCGAGATATTCGCCCTTTTTCTTTTCTGGGCATTCCTGCGCATTCCTGCGCTTTGGCCGCGAATTCCTGGTCGGGAGTCAGTGATATCGGATAAGCGTCGGATGGATTCTTCGGTTATCCGAATTTAATGCCGTTTTTGAGATTTTCGGGCGGCGATAATAAGCGGTTACTCGGAATCGACAACGGAACAGGCAGTCATGAAGCAAACCCTTCCCGTGCGCCGCGCCTTGCTGGGGGCCGCAGCCATCCTGTTGATGCAGCATGGCGCGGCCGCATGGGCCGGCGCGCCCGCGAGCGAGGCCATGCCGGTCGCCGGCAGCCGTCCGTCGCTCGACAGCCTGACACCCCAGCCGGCCGGCGCATCGCCGCGCGCGGACATCGTGGACGATCAGGCCACGCTGGGCGCGACGCAGGGCGATGTCGCCACGCTGATGCAGCTCATCCACGATCAGCAACTCGTGGAAATGCGCACGACCTACAACGCCAGCTACGGTGCGAGCCTGTTTTTCTATCCGCCCGAGATGACGTATTACATCGTGCTGTTCCAGGACAAGCACTTCTGGCGCGTGATCCGTTCGCAGGACGAAACGCGTGCGGAGGCCATCTACGCCAACTTCGCGCAGCAAACGCAGCGGCTGTCAGACGTGGAAATCCGCCGCACGCAACTGGAGGCGCAGAAGGCGTTCATCGAACGGGTGATCGCCATTAACGAAGATCGCGCGCGCCGTCTGCAGGCGGACCTCGACGTGGCGCGCACGCAGCAGGCGCGCGTGGACGATTATCAGCGTCAGATGCAGGTCGACGCGCGGGCGCTCAACGCGCAGAAGGTGCAGGCGCAGGTGCAGTTGCGCACGCTGCAGAATCAGGTCGATCAGTTGCAGCGCGAAACGGAACTGGGTTTGCCCGGATCGCGGCGATAGCGTGCGGCGCGGTAGTCGCGAGGAGAAAAAAAGTAAAAAGCCCGGCCAATCTGCCGGGCTTTTTTCGGTTGTCTGAAGGTTGTCTGAATTGTGCAGCGTGCGCCGGACGTTATTTCGAGAAACGGTCCGGCACTTCGGTCACGCGCCGCTGTGAAACATGATTGACCCAATCCGTGCTGTCGACCGGCGCCGATGCGCGGCTGGCCGGTGCGGCGTGCGTGACCGCGTAGGTCGTGATCGAGGTGTAGTCGTTCGCCGCTTCGATGCTCGGCTGGCGCGGAGAATACGCCTCAGCCGTGGAATAGCCCCCATGCGCGCGCTGCGTCGTGGCGAGGGGCGCGCTACGCAAGGGTGCAAACTCATGCGCGACGTGGCGGCCGATGTCGCCGCGTGCGGAGCCCGCGCGCGACTCGACCGACGCGTGACGCGCTTTGGCCGTATGTGAGGCGCGGCTGGCCGGCTCGGCTTTGCGCGAGAGCGTGGCGCGCAAGGGCGTGTTCGGGTTGGCTTGGGCCGCGTAGTCGTGCGGTTCGGCGCGCACTGTTGCGGCCTTGGGCGGGCGCGGCTCTGTGGGCCGCGCGCTGACAAGCGGGGCAGGCGGCGCTGATGAAGCCGACGTTGTCTTCGAAGGCGCGACCGCCGCATCGGGCTGCCGCGCCACGACGATCGCGCTGGCCGCTACGCCGGCGTCCGCCGTGATGCGTGCGGAACCGGTGAGTGGGGCGTTGACCTTCGGCGCGCCCGCGGTGACGCTGCCCGAATAGCTGAGATCGTGCGACGCCCGCGCTTCGGCCAGTCGTTGTGACGCCGAGGCGTCGTGACTGACCGGCGCGTGTGTTAGCGCGTTCGCGGGTACGTTGGTGGGGGTGTTATCGGGCACGCTCGCCGGCGCGTCGGTGCTTGCCCTCGTTGCGTTTCGGTGTTCGCCTGGCTGCGTGTGGCTGGCGACGATCCACGCAAGCACGGCCGCGCCGCCGATGCCGACCGCGGTGGCCGTGAGTTTGTGATTGCGCGGCGGCGTGCGTTCGAGAGGCGCGAGCGGCGAAGCGTCTGCCGCAGGCGGCGCGCTAGCCGTCTTGCGCTGCAACGCGGCTGCGGCAGCCTGCTGGGCCTGAGCGACATTCAATGTTGCACCGACGGGTGCGGCGGCCGGGCGACGCGTCTCGCTACGCGTACGGAGCCCGGTTTCCCAGCGACAGACCTTGCGGAATGCCTCGGCGCTCAGGCAGGCCGTGCGCAGCAGAGCGGCGTAAAGCGCGTGGAGTTCGGTGCGCAGGCTGAAGTGCGGCGGAATCAGCGCCCATTCGCGGCCGAACGGCGGCGGGACGCGGTTGAGCGGGCGCATATGCGGCATGGCCAGTGCGCCTTCCACCTGAACTAATGGATAAGTTGACATGAGTCTCTCGCTGCATCGGCAAGGCAGGTGCAGGCATGCCGTGATGGATTGAGCGCGCGCGATCAGCTGGCCAATGGCGCGCCACATTAAAGAAATCAATTCTTTTTAATGATGCGAGCGACTCTGTCTCGGGTCTATCGGATAGGTCTGAAAAAAGGCGTGGATCGGACGCGTACTAGGCGCGTGCGTCGAGGCGGTAGACGTAGCGCAGCGCCGTGATATCGACGCCGCCCATGTGGTCGGGTTCGGCGCCCGAATACTCCCAGCCCTGGCGCTCATAAAACGCGATCGCGGGTGTATTGCCGTCGAGCACATACAGATAGAGCTGCGATTCGCCTTGTCCGCGCGCCCAGCGCCGGGCCGCCTCCATGAGCGTCTTGCCCACGCCGACGCCTTGATGCGCGGGCAGCGCGTGCAGATTGTCGAGCAGCACGCCCCAGGGCGAGTCGGGCTGGCGCTCGACGCAGACGAAGCCGGCCGGCGTGCGCGGGGCCTCTTCGTCCGCCGCGTTGTGTGCGGCGTTGACTGCGGCGTTGACTGCGGCGATCTCGGCGATCAGCACGAGGCGGCGATCGGCGCCCGGCGCTTCCATGCGCGCGCGCCAGTACGCGGCGCGTTCAGCGCCCACTTCGCGATCGAGAAAGGCGGCCGGCAGCAAGCCGCGATACGTCGCCTGCCAACTGGCGGCGTGCATGGCGGCGAGGAGGTCGGCGTCGGCGGCGGTGGCCGGGCGCAGCAGCAGGGAAGTGGCGATGGGCATGCGTGGCGGTGGTCGGCGCGAGCGAAGGGGCTGCCCCGTTCGCATCGCTGACGAAAGTCCGGATCGGCTCACTATTGTGCACGATAGGTCAGCGGCGGCTGCGCGCAAAGTGCGTGCATCAAAGTGAAAGCATAATGAAATAATTGAATGGTTTTGGAAAGAAATGCGCGACGTTGACGGACGTTGATCGCAGCTTGTAAGGTTTTCCCCGATATATGGCGATTCAGGCCAGCCGGATAATGAGCGCCCGCCGGGCGCGCCCGCGCGCGTTGGTAGGTTCAACGTCGCACGATCACAGGCGATCGAGGCCGAACGTTGCGGCCGAACATTGCGGCCGACCTCGCCACCCTCCGGCTGTCTTCACCAGAGAACGTCATGTCTACCGCGTCCCACGCAGCATCGAGCGAATCGAAAGTCCGGACGGTTTTCCGCGTAACAAGCGGCAACTTCCTGGAAATGTACGATTTCATGGTCTATGGCTATTACGCTTCGGCGATCGCCCGGACCTATTTCCCCAGCAACAACGCCTTCGCCTCGCTGATGCTCTCGTTGTCCGTGTTCGGCGCGGGCTTTCTGGTGCGGCCGCTCGGCGCGATCATCCTCGGCGCCTACATCGACCATCATGGCCGCCGCAAAGGCCTGATCCTCACGCTCGGCCTGATGGCGCTCGGCACGCTCGCGGTCGCCGTCGTGCCGGGCTATGCGACGATCGGTTTCCTCGCGCCGATGCTCGTGCTGCTCGGGCGTCTGCTGCAAGGCTTCTCGGCGGGCGTGGA
Source organism: Paraburkholderia tropica (assembly GCF_900109265.1). Classification (GTDB taxonomy): domain Bacteria; phylum Pseudomonadota; class Gammaproteobacteria; order Burkholderiales; family Burkholderiaceae; genus Paraburkholderia; species Paraburkholderia tropica. Next base: position 200,563 of record NZ_FNZM01000008.1, on the reverse strand, counting down.
ACTGGGCGGCGTGTCGGTCTATCTGTCCGAGATCGCGACGAAGGGCAACAAGGGCTTTTACGTGTCGTGGCAGTCGGGCAGCCAGCAGGTGGCCGTGGTGTTCGCGGCGCTGCTCGGCGTGCTGCTGCATCGCATCCTGCCGGTCGAGGAGATGACGGCGTGGGGCTGGCGCGTGCCCTTCATCATCGGCTGCCTCATCGTGCCGTTCCTGTTCATCATCCGTCGCTCGCTGCAGGAAACCGAAGAATTCGCGCAGAAGAAGCATCGTCCGTCGATCAGCGAAATCATGGCGTCGATGGTGCAGAACTGGGGCATCGTGCTCGGCGGCATGGGCATGGTCATCATGACGACGGTCTCGTTCTACATGATCACCGCCTATACGCCGACGTTCGGCAAGGAAGTGCTCAAGCTCGGCGAACTCGATACGCTCGTCGTGACCGTCTGCATCGGCTTGTCGAACCTGTTCTGGCTGCCGGTGTCGGGCGCGATTTCGGATCGCGTCGGCCGTCGTCCGGTGCTGCTGACCTTCACCGTTCTGACGATCCTCACCGCCTATCCGACCGTGCAATGGCTCGTCGCCGATCCGTCGTTCGGCCGCCTGCTGACGGTCGAGCTGTGGCTCTCGTTCCTGTACGGCTGCTACAACGGCGCGATGGTCGTGGCGCTGACCGAGGTGATGCCCGCCGACGTTCGCACGGCCGGCTTCTCGCTCGCCTACAGTCTCGCGACGACAATCGGCGGTTTCACGCCCGCGATCTCGACCTACCTGATCCACGTGAGCGGCAACAAGGCCGCGCCGGGCGCGTGGATGGGCGTCGCGGGCATTTGCGGGCTGATCGCCACGCTCGTGCTCTATCGCACGCCGGAAGCGCGCAATCAGTACAAGGCGGTTTGACGTCGCCTACGTCACACGCCGGCTGCGCCAACGAAAAAACCCCGCTGATGCGGGGTTTTTTATTGCCTGCGCGGCGTGGGCGGTGTGTGGGGCGTCAATCTTCGCGCAGCGCGCGGGCGACGTGTGCGACCACCGCGTCCCAGTCGCCCGGGCGCGGCTGGCGCACGAGGCGCGCGCGCGGATACCACGGGCTCGTGTCGGTGCCGGTGAACCAGCGCCAGTCGGCGGCGAACGGCAGCATCAGCCAGAGCTTCGCGCCCAGCGCGCCCGCGAGGTGGGCGATCGACGTGTCGATGGACACCACGGCGTCGAGGCGCTCGATCACGGCGGCGGTGTCGGCGAAGTCGGCGAGCTTGTCGCCGAGCCGATGGATCGTGCGCGCGCGCGGATGGGCGTCGAGCGCCGCCTGTTCGGCGGCGGTCAGATTCGGTTGCAGCACGATCCAGTCGATGCCGTCGAGCGCAAAGAGCGGATCGAGCGCGGCGAGCGGCAGCGCGCGGTTTTCCTGCTTCTGGATGCGGCCCGACCACGCGAGGCCGATCTTGCGCCGCGCCTGGCCGCCGAGCGAGCCGCGCCATTTGCGCCGGTACGCGGCGGGCGCCGACAGATAGGACGCGGACGCGGGCAGCGTGTCGGGCGTGGCGCCGAGCGCGAGCGGCAGCGACAGCAGCGGAATATGCAGGTCGGCGTCGATGCTCGCGCGCGGCGCGCCTTGCGGGATCAGTCCGACGCGCGCGGCTTCGGCGGCGGGCGCGATCAGCGGGATCAGCGGCGCTTGCACTTCGAGCACGACGCGCGCGCCGCTTTGCTGCGCGCGCGCGGCAATCTGGGGCGCGAAGCGCACGAACTGGAGCGTGTCGCCGAAACCTTGCTCCGCCTGGATCAGCAGCGTGCGGCCCGCGAGCGGCTCGCCGCACCAGCGCGGCAGCGGACCGTTGGGCAGGCCGGACGCATCGGCCGACGTCTCAGTCGACGCATCGGCGGCAAGCGCGACGGGCGTGCCGCGCGCGGCCGCTTCGTCGCGGAAAGCCGGATCGAGCCGCCATTCGTACTCGGGCAGGCCGCGCCGGAAGTCGCCGAGCGTGAGCCACGTCAACGCGCGGTTCAGGTGCGCGGCGGCCAGTTCCGGGCGCACGCGCAGCGCTTCGTCGAAGGCGCGCAGGGCGGCGGCGTGGCGGCCGAGCGCGTGATGCGCCGTGCCGAGCGCGAGCCAGGCCAGCGCGAATTTCGGATCGAAGCCGATCGCACGTTCATAGGGCCCGATCGCTTCCGCGTAACGGCCCTGCGAGGCGAGCGCGTTGCCGAGCCCGAACAGCGCGGGCGGAAACTGCGGCTGGAGCGCCAGTGCGGCCTCGAAACCGGCGACGGCCTGGGTGTGGTATCCGGTTGCGTCGAGCGTATTGGCCAGATTGAAGTGCGCCGCAACGAAGCGCGGCTCGCGCCGCAGCGCCTTCTGGAAGTGCTCGACCGCGCCCGCGCTGTCGCCGAGCGCGTTCAGCGCCATGCCGAGATTGTTGTGCGCCCCCGCGTGGCCGGGGCGGATCTTGAGCGCGCGGCGGAAGGCGTCCGCGGCTTCGGCGTGACGGCCGAGCGCGTGCAGCGCGTTGCCGAGGTTGTTGTGAGACGAGGCGTCGCCGGGTTGCAGGCGCACGGCGTGGCCGAACGCGTACATCGCGTCTTCGTGGCGGCCGATCGACGCGTAGGCGTTGCCGAGGTTGTAGTGCGCGAGCGCGAAGGCGGGCGCGAGCGTGAGCGCGTTGCGAAAGCGCTCGATCGCGCCCTCCAGCTCGCCGAGCGCCTTGAGCGCGTTGCCGAGGTTCAGCTGGAGCGCGGCGTCGTCGGGACGCAGCTCGACCGCGCGGCGCACGAGGTCCGCCGCTTCGGCGTGCTGGCCCTGCTGGTGCCGCAGCACGCCGAGCAAATGCAGCGCATCGACGTGCACGGGATCGGCGGCGAGCGTCGCGCGATAACCGCGCTCGGCATCAGCCAGCCGGCCGTCGCGATGAGCGGCGTACGCGCGGACAAAAACCTGTTCCATGAACCAGAGGCGAGACGTAATGAAAACGAACCCGTCATTTTCCCACACTCGGAGGAGCCAACCACGAAGTTGAAAGGTCTCGTTGCGGTTTTGTCGCATCGCGCCTAACGTATGAATGAGGGTTCATATGTTTCCGATCCTGACCATGCCGACGCTTTCCCGCAATTTTTCCAGCGAATTTTCCGGTGATGTTTCCGTCGACGAGCGCATCGCGCCGCTCGCCGTTCTGTTTCGCCTGCTGGGCGATCCGACGCGCCTGAAAATCGTGCTGGTCTGCGTGGCCGGCCGCCGTGCGGTGGGCGCGATCGCCGATGCGCTGGGGCTCTCGCCGTCGCTCGTCAGCCACCATCTGCGGCTGTTGCGCGCGGCGCGCATCGTGCGGGCGGAGCGCGAGGGCAAGCAGGTGTTCTACGCCGCCGACGACGCGCATATCGGCGCGATGCTGGCGGGCATGCTGGCGCACGTGGCCGAGGCGGCTGAAGTTGCGTCATCCGATGTTCAGGAGCGTGGACGATGAGTTCCCCACGCGAGCGTCCGCACGATCACAACGACCACCACAGCCACGATCATCACGATCACAGCGGCCACGCGTACGGACACCACCACACCCACAACCCCGCACCCGCGGCGGGCCAACATCGCGCATTCGCACTGGCCGTCGCGCTGAACGTCGTGATCGTGGTCGCGCAGACCGTCTACGGCGTGCTCGCGCATTCCACCGCGCTGCTCGCCGACGCGGGCCACAATCTCTCCGACGTGCTCGGCCTGCTGCTCGCCTGGGGCGCGGCCTGGCTCGCTACGCGCGCGCCGTCCGCGCGCTTTACGTTCGGCTTGGGCAGCTCGTCGATTCTCGCGTCGCTCGCCAACGCCGCGCTGCTGCTCGTGGCCTGCGGCGCGATTCTCGCCGAAGCGGTGGGGCGGCTCCTGCATCCGGCCAGCGTCGCGGGCTTCGATGTCTTCGTGGTCGCGACCCTCGGCATCCTCGTCAACGGTTTTTCGGCGTGGCTGTTCATGCGCGGCCGGGCCGACGATCTGAACATTCGCGGCGCCTTCCTGCACATGGCCGCCGACGCCGCCGTTTCCGCCGCCGTCGCCGTGAGCGGCCTCGTGATTCTCGCGACGGGCTGGACCCGCGTCGATCCGCTGATGAGCATCGCGGTCGTCTGCGTGATCGTCTACGGTACGTGGGGCCTGCTGCGCGAGTCGGTGCGGCTCGCGCTCGCGGCGGTGCCGCAAGGCGTCGACATCGAGCGTATTCGCGTCTTTCTCGCAGAGCAGCAAGGCGTGACCGACGTACACGACCTGCACGTCTGGGCGCTCTCGACCACCGGCACCGCGCTGACCGCGCATCTCGTCATGCCCGCCGGCCATCCGGGCGACGCCGCGCTCGATGCGATCGTCACGTCGCTCGGCGAGCGCTTTCGCATGACGCACGTGACGCTGCAAGTCGATCTCGGCACCAGCGCGCATCGTTGCTCGCTCGATGGTGCGACGCAGATCCATCGCTGAATCGATGCCAGGCGGCGTCCGATCCGCGCGCCATGCGCGGCAGGGCACGTTGAACCCGCGCCGGTCATAGGGGTTGCGGGCGTACACTACGACTCATGTTGACCGCATGGAGGTCTGCATGACCGAGGCTTTCTCCCAGCCGTCCGTGCTCATCGTCGGCGCGGGACCCACGGGTCTCGCCGCCGCGCTGAGTCTTGCCCGCGCGCGCATTCCGGTCCGCGTGATCGATCGCGCGCACGAGCCCGGACGTTATTCGCGCGCCATCGGCATTCAGGCGCGCACGCTCGAACTGTTCGAGCAGCATCGCATCGTCGAGCCGTTTCTCGAACGCGGCCATCGCGCGCACGTCGCCAATCTCTATTCGAACGGCCAGCGCCGCGCGCGGCTCGATTTCGATCCGCTGTTCACGCGTTATCCGTATCTGCTGTTCATCGATCAGACCGAGACCGAGCGCATTCTCACCGCGCAGCTCGCGACCTTTGGCGTGCAGGTCGAGCGCGGCGTGCAACTGATCGAATTCGTGCAGGGCTCGGCGGGCGTGAGCGCCGACGTGCGTCGCGCCGACGGCCGCACCGAGGCGCTGCGCTGCGCGTATCTGATCGCCGCCGACGGCGCGCACAGCACGGTGCGCCATCGGCTGAACATGAAGTTCGATGGCGAGACGCTCGCGCAGTCCTTCCTGCTTGCCGATATCAGTGCGATCACGCCGTGGTCCGACGACGAATTCCATATCTTCGCCTCGGGCGACGGGCTGGCCGCGATCTTGCCGTACGGGCACGGCCGCTATCGCCTGATCGCCGATCACAAGGCCATGCTGCCCGCCGCGCCCGAAGGCGCGATGCCGGTGCCGACGCTCGAGGAATGCCGCGCGGTCGTGCAGCATCGCGTGCATCATCCGGTGTCGATCAGCGACATGAGCTGGGCGTCGTACTTTCACGTGAACAGCCGCATGGTGCGGCACTTGCGCATGGAGCGCGTGTTCTTCGCGGGCGACGCGGCGCACGTGCATAGTCCGGCGGGCGCGCAGGGCATGAACACGGGGATTCAGGAGGCCTTCAATCTGGGCTGGAAGCTCGCGCGCGCGCTCGGCGGCGCGCCCGACCGGCTGCTCGACACGTATCACGCGGAACGCTACCCGATCGAGCGCATCGTGCTGCAGCAGACGAGCTTCATGACGCAACTGGTCGAAGCCGATCACGGCCCGCTCAAGCTGCTGCGCGAGCGCGTGATGCCGGCGCTGGTCGCGCTCGGGCCGTTGCGCGACGCGGCGCGTCAGGCGGTCAGCGAGTTGTCGATTCAATACCGGCGCAGTCCGCTCACGCTCGAACGCGTGCTCGACGGCGGGCCGCGCGCGGGCGAGCGTGCGCCCGATGCGCAGGTGCGCGTGGTCGACGGTCCGCTCGGCAAGGCGCCGGAGAAAGGGCGCATTTTCGATCTGCACGATCCGGCGAGCTTCTCGCTGTTTCTGCTCGTCGACGACGACGTGGCGCGCGAAATGGATGCGCTGGCCGAAGGCGCGAGCCTGAGTGCGAGCCCAAGCGCAAGCCCGAACGCGAAGAACGGCGTCGAAGCGTTGCGGCGATTCGCCGAAGCCGTCGAACGCGTGCTGCCGCGCGCGGTGCGCGTCTGGTGGCTCGCCGATCTGCCCGAGGGCGAAGCGCCGCCCGTCGACGGCGGCGCGGCCGCGCTCGGCGATGCGTATGGCCGCACGCGGCCCGCGTTCTATCTCGTGCGCCCCGATGGCTATCTGTGCGCGCGCGGCCGTCCGCATTCGGATCTGAACGGACTGCTGCGTCACTGCGAGACGTGGTTCTCGCCGTCGGCGTCGCCGCATCCGGTGGCGGAGTGAACGTGAAAACGCCGCGCGGCCCGTCGAGGCCGCGCGGCGTCGAGCGTGAATCTGCTTAAGACGGCTAAGCCGCGGCAGGCGCCAGCGCTTCGCGATGCGTCGAGAGCGCCGCGAACACGATCTCGCTGAAGCCCGCGTCTTCCCGCGCGTGAGCGTCGAGCGCCGCGAGCAGCGTGCGGCGCATGCGCGGCTCCCAGAACTTGCGGATGTGCTCGGCAATGCCCAGCAGCGCTTCCTCGCGATCGGGCAAGGAATCGAAGAACATGCCGATCTGGTTCGCCATCTCGATCAGGTGATCTGCTTTCATCGCTTATTTCCCTGAAGTGGTCAGCGGTTCGCGCGAGCGGTGCAATTCGAGCTGCGTCTCGTTGAAGCGCGAGTACTCGCGCTGCCAGTCCGATGGCTGCTGCACGTGGTTGACCTGCACGGCGGTCACCTTGTACTCGGGGCAGTTGGTGGCCCAGTCCGAGGCGTCGGTGGTGATGACGTTCGCGCCCGACTCGGGGAAATGGAACGTCGTGTAGACCACGCCCGGCTGCATGCGCGTGCTGACCTGCGCGCGCAGCACGGTGTGCCCCGCGCGCGATTCGATGCCCACCCAGTCGCCGTCGCGGATACCGCGATCGTCGGCGTCGACGGGATGGATCTCCAGCCGGTCCTCTTCGTGCCAGCGCGAGTTGTCGGTGCGGCGCGTCTGCGCGCCCACGTTGTACTGCGACAGAATGCGGCCCGTCGTGAGCAGCAGCGGGAAGCGCCGCGTGACCTTCTCCGGCGAAGCGATGAACTTCGTGATGACGAACTTGCCTTTGCCGCGCACGAAGGCGTCGATGTGCATGATCGGCGTGCCGTCCGGCGCGTCTTCGTTGCAAGGCCACTGGATGCTGCCCATTTCGTCGAGCCGCGCATACGAGACGCCATGGAAGGTCGGCGTGAGACGCGCGATTTCGTCCATGATCTGCGACGGATGCGTGTAGTCCATCTCGTAGCCGAGCGCGCGCGCGAGCAGGATCGTCGCTTCCCAGTCGGCGTAACCGGCGATCGGCGGCATGACCTTGCGCACGCGCGAGATACGGCGCTCGGCGTTCGTGAAGGTGCCGTCCTTTTCGAGGAACGACGAACCCGGCAGCAGCACGTGCGCGTACTTCGCCGTTTCGTTCAGGAAGATGTCCTGCACGACGATGCATTCCATCGACGAGAGCGCCGCCGCCACATGCTGCGTGTTCGGATCGGACTGGACGATGTCTTCGCCCTGGCAGTAAAGACCCATGAAGGTGCCGTCGAGCGCCGCTTCGAACATGTTCGGAATGCGCAGGCCCGGCTCGCTTTGCAGCGTGACCTGCCAGGCGTCTTCGAACAGCGCGCGCGTCGTGCTGTCGCCGACGTGGCGATAGCCCGGCAGTTCGTGCGGGAACGAGCCCATGTCGCACGAACCCTGCACGTTGTTCTGGCCGCGCAGCGGGTTCACGCCCACGCCTTCGCGGCCGATGTTGCCCGTAGCCATCGCGAGGTTGGCGATGCCCATCACCATCGTCGAGCCTTGTGCGTGTTCCGTCACGCCGAGGCCGTAATAGATCGCCGAGTTGCCCGGCTGCGCGTAGCGCCGCGCGGCCGCGCGCACGAGCGCGGCGGGCACGCCCGTGACGGCTTCCATCGCTTCCGGCGAATTCTCCGGCAGCGCGACGAAATCGCGCCACTGCTCGAACGCGCGCGTCTCGCAGCGCTCGGCCACGAAGGCTTCGTTCACGAGCCCTTCGGTGACGATCGTGTGGGCGAGGGCGTTGACCATCGCCACGTTGGTGCCGGGGCGCAGTTGCAGATGATGCTCGGCCTTCACGTGCGCGGTATCGACGATATCGATGCGGCGCGGATCGACGACGATCAGCTTCGCGCCCTGACGCACGCGCCGCTTCAGACGCGAGCCGAACACCGGATGGCCGTCGGTCGGATTCGCGCCGATCACCATGATCACGTCCGAGTGATCGACCGACGCGAACGTCTGCGTGCCCGCCGATTCGCCGAGCGTGGTCTTCAGGCCATAGCCCGTAGGCGAGTGGCACACGCGCGCGCAGGTGTCGACGTTGTTGTTGCCGAACGCGGCGCGCACGAGCTTCTGCACGAGATAGGTTTCCTCGTTCGTGCAGCGCGACGAGGTGATGCCGCCGATCGAATCGCGGCCATGCTTGGCCTGGATACGGCGGAACTCGCTGGCCGCGTAGGCGATCGCTTCTTCCCAGCTCACCTCGCGCCACGGATCGGTGATCTTCGCGCGAATCATCGGCTTCTTGATGCGGTCCTTGTGCGTGGCATAGCCCCACGCGAAACGGCCCTTCACGCAGGCGTGGCCTTCGTTCGCCTGACCGTTCTTGTGCGGCACCATGCGCACGACCTGGTTGCCCTTCATCTCGGCCTTGAACGAGCAGCCGACGCCGCAATACGCGCAGGTCGTGACCACCGAATGTTCGGCCTGGCCGAGCATCACCACGCTCTTTTCCTGCAGCGTCGCGGTCGGGCAGGCGGCGACGCAGGCGCCGCACGACACGCATTCCGAATCCATGAACGCTTCGCCCGCGCCAGCCGCGACGCGCGATTCGAAACCGCGCGCGGCGATGGTCAGCGCGAACGTGCCTTGCGTTTCCTCGCAGGCGCGCACGCAGCGGTTGCAGACGATGCACTTCGACGGATCGTAGGTGAAGTACGGGTTCGATTCGTCCTTCTGGTTCTTCAGGTGATTCGCGCCGTCGAAGCCGTAGCGCACTTCGCGCAGGCCCGTCACGCCCGCCATGTCCTGCAGTTCGCAGTCGCCGTTGGCGGGGCAGGTGAGGCAGTCGAGCGGGTGATCGGAGATGTAGAGCTCCATCACGTTGCGGCGCAGTTTCTGCAGACGGTCGGTTTGCGTGCGCACCTTCATGCCCGCTTCGACGGGTGTCGTGCACGACGCCGGGTAACCGCGCCGCCCTTCGATTTCGACGAGACACAGACGGCACGAGCCAAACGGTTCGAGCGAGTCGGTCGCGCAGAGCTTGGGCACGTTGACGCCGGCTTCGATCGAAGCGCGCATCACCGAGGTGCCTGCCGGAACCGTCACGGACTGACCGTCGATTTCGAGCGTGACGTCGACATCGGCGTGGCGCAGCGGCGTGCCGTAGTCGGTGTCGTCGAAGGGCGAGCGGGCGTTGGCTTTGTTCATTGCCGCGCTTTTGCAGGCGCAATTGCCGGAACCGCAACCACCGGCTTGGGACATGAGCGTGTCGGACATGGTGGTTCCTCGTTCAGGCGGCCGCGTTCGGTTGCGCGACGGGTTCGAGACCGAAATCTTCCGGGAAATGATTGAGCGCGGAGAGCACGGGGTAGGGCGTCATGCCGCCCATCGCGCAGAGCGAGCCGGACACCATCGTGTCGCACAGATCGCGCAGCAGCGTGACCTGCTTTTCCGATGTGTCGCCGCTACGGATCTTCGCGATCACCTCGACGCCGCGCGTCGAGCCGATGCGGCAGGGCGTGCACTTGCCGCACGATTCGAGCGTGCAGAATTCCATCGCGTACTGCGCGAGACCGGCGAGATTGGACGTATCGTCGTGCACGACGAGACCGCCGTGGCCCACGACCGCGCCGACTGCCGCATACGCTTCGTAGTCCATTGGAACATCCCACTGGCTCTCGGGCAGATAGGTGCCGAGCGGGCCGCCCACCTGCACGGCGCGCGCCGGGCGGCCGCTGGCGGTGCCGCCGCCGTAGTCGACCATCAGTTCGCGCAGCGTCACGCCGAACGCGAGTTCGACGAGCCCGCCGCGCGCGATGTTGCCCGCGAGCTGGAACGGCAGCGTGCCGCGCGAGCGGCCCATGCCGAAGTCCTTGTAGAACGCCGCGCCCTTCGCGAAGATGATCGGCACGGTGGCGAGCGTGATGACGTTGTTGATGACCGTCGGCTTGCCGTAGAGACCGGCGAGCGCGGGCAGCGGCGGCTTCGCGCGCACGACGCCGCGCTTGCCTTCGAGCGATTCGAGCAGCGCCGTTTCCTCGCCGCACACATAGGCGCCCGCGCCTTTGGCGACGAACAGATCGAAGCGCTTGCCGCTGCCGAGGACGTTGTCGCCGAGCCAGCCCGCGACGCGCGCGCGGCGGATCGCTTCTTCGAGCGCGGCGATCGAATGCGGATACTCGCTGCGCACGTAGATATGGCCGATCGTCGCGCCCACGGTGAGGCCCGCGATCGTCATGCCTTCGATCAGCACGTAGGGATCGCTTTCCATCACGAGACGGTCGGAGAAGGTGCCCGAGTCGCCTTCGTCGGCATTGCAGACGATGTACTTCTGGTCGGCCTGCGCCTGCGCGACGGTGCGCCACTTGATGCCGGCGGGGAAGGCCGCGCCGCCGCGTCCGCGCAGACCCGATTCGACGAGCGCTTCGCAGGCGTCGGCGCTCGTCATCGTGAGCGCGTTGCGCAGGCCGTCGAGGCCGCCGTGCGCGACGTAGTCGTCGGTCGAGAGCGGGGCGGTGATGCCGATGCGCGCGAAGGTCAGGCGCTGCTGCTTGCGCAGATACGGAATCTGTTCGACGAGGCCCACGCCGCGTGCGTGCTGGCCGCCTTGCACAAAGTTCGCGTCGAACAGCCCGGCGACGTCGTCTTCCTCGACGTTCGCGTAGCCGACGCGGCCGTCGGCCGTCGCTACCTCGACGAGCGGTTCGAGATAAAGCAGACCGCGCGAGCCGTTGCGTACGAGTTCGATGTCGATGCCGCGCGCGGCGGCTTCGCGTGCGATGGCCGCGGCGATGTCGTCCGCGCCGAGCGCGAGCGCCGATGAATCGCGGGGAACGTAGATGCGCGTCATGCGGCCTCCTCGGTGCGCACGACGGCGGCCAGCGCCTTCGCGAGCAGTGCGTCGAACTTCTGCGGGCTTACTTTTGCGTGCAACGTGCCGTTAATCATCATGGCGGGCGAGAGCGCGCACTGGCCGAGGCAATAGACCGATTCCAGCGCGACGTCGCCTTCGTGCGCCTGGTGCGCGTGTTCGTCGCCGTGACCGTGCTGCGCGCCGAAGCGGCAACCGGTGCGCGCTTCCACGTGCTGCGCGAGCGCTTCGCTGCCCATGCTGCGGCACGCTTCGGCGCGGCACAGTTGAACCGTGACGGGCGCGGGCGGCGTGGTGCGGAAGTGGTGGTAGTAGGTCAGCACGCCGTGGACTTCGGCGCGTGAGAGATTCAAGGCTTTTGCGAGCGGCGCGACGGTGGCCGGCGGCACGAAGCCGGTCTCGTCCTGGATCGCATGCAGGATCGCAATCAGGTTGCGGCCGGGCTGCGCGTGCCGTTGCACGAGGGCATCGGGTGCGATGGCCTGTGACCCGGCGGTCTGGGTTGTCTCGTCCATTGTGGGGCTCCTCCTGGCACATATATGCACTTGTTATTCATAAAGTGTGCATCTATGCTGGGGTTGTCTCGTTGTATGGACGAACAATAGGCCCGTAGAATGGCGGACGCAATAGGAAGGAAGACTTCATAATGATCAAGGTGGAGTGCCAGGCGCAACTGGTCGTGCGCGACGCGGATGGCCGCGAGGCAAGCCTGACGGACGTTGTACCGCTGCTCGCGCTCGTCGCGGAGGAAGGCAGCATCGCGCAGGCCGCGCAGCGTAAGGGTTTGTCCTATCGCCATGCGTGGGGTTTGTTGCGTGAAGTGGAGGAGCGTCTGGGCGGCGCGCTGATCGCGAAAGCGCGCGGGCGCGGTTCGGTGCTATCGGAACTCGGCGAGGCGGTGCTGCGTTCGCAGCGGCTGTGCGGCGAGCGACTTCAGGGCAATCTGCAGGCGCTCGCGAGCGAAGTGGCGAGCGACCTCAATCGATGGCTCGCGCCGGACGTGCAGGATCTGCGCATCCATGCTTCGCACGGCTACGCGGTGGCCACGCTGGTGACGGCGCTGGTGGGCGATCAGGTGCCGGTGGAGATCAAGTACCGCGACAGCGCCGACGCCATTTCGGCGCTCGCGCGCGGCGAGTGCGATCTGGCGGGCTTCCATCTGCCGCGCGGCGATTTTCGCGAGGCGTGCGCCGACGCGTATCGCAACTGGCTCGACCCGCAGCGTCATGTGCTGATCCATCTCACGCGGCGCAAGCAGGGGTTGTTCGTCGGACGCGGCAACCCGCGTCAGGTGACGGGCCTCGCCGATCTCGCGCGCGGCGATATCCGCTTCGTGAACCGGCAGCCCGGCTCGGGCACGCGCATGCTGATCGATCTGCTGCTGACGCGTATCGGCGTCGATCCGGAGCGTGTGAACGGTTATGCCTCGTCGGAACTCACGCACTCGGCGATTGCGGCCTTCGTCGCGAGCGGCATGGCGGACGTGGGCTTCGGCGTGGAGCCGGCCGCGCATCACTTCGGCCTCGACTTCATTCCGATCGTCGACGAAGACTATTTCTTCGCCTGCGATCGCGGGCAGCTCGAACGCGAGCCGCTCGCCGCGGTGCTCGAGTTGTTGCGCGGCGCGCCGTTCCGGCAGGCGGTGGCGCAGCTCGAAGGCTACGATCCCGACACTTGTGGCGACATCGTGCCGCTCGACGAAGGCTGGGCGGGCGCGCGCTGACATGTGCCGGCCGAGGCCTCGCCGGCCGCGCGCTGTAATACGACGCAACATGTCCAGCGGGTGGGGCTGCAGAGTGCGGCGCTTTTTGTGATACTTTCAGACCGTATAGGTTCTTCCGTTCCAGATGCGCGTTGAGCGCGCCGATCGACCATGAAATTCCTGCTTAATGTTTGTGCAGCCGCCGCGACCGCGGGTGTGCTGTTCGCCACCGTCAACGTCGCCTTCGCGCAGAACTCGCCGGGCGTGCCGGGCGGCATCCTCGACGACGAGTTCAAGTTCAACGCGCATCCGCAGATGCAGTTCGCGGCATCGGCGCCGGATGCCAAATATCAGCACGGCAAACCGACTTCCGCGCGTAAAAAGGGCGATCTCGGCGATCCCAATGGCTGTAATCTGCAATGCCCGCAGGACAATTGATATTTTTATGACAATTTAGTGAAAGCCGGTGTCGCCGAGTTCGATTGAATTCGATTCGCGCCGGTTTTGATTTATCGCAGATTATTGCGATGCAAAAACAAAAAACTCGCGAAGCTTGTAAAAGCTTTCGCGAGTTTTTTATTTGCTGCGCAGAATTTTGGTGGAGCCGGCGGGAATCGAACCCGCGTCCAGAAGCAGTCCATAAACAGTTCTACATGCGTAGTTCTGTCTTTTGATTTAACCGGAGCGACGCGGACGAACACGCTGCGCTACGGCGATTCACTAAATTTTCGACTCTGGCGTCGTGACGCCGACAGAGCTTAACTGACGTATATGACCTCTGGCGGTATTGCTACCGGTCTTGCGACACTAGCCCGTCAGTGAGCCAGGCAGAGGACGGCGGCCCTTAGGCTGCCAGTGCGAACGTTTCGTCGTTTGCAGTTACGTTTTTCCCATTGATTAACGAGGTGACGGGTCCTCGGCATGCCCTGCCTACTTCATAACCCCTGTCGAAACCAGGTCGGCCCCAGAGGAGGGACAATTATCCCATAGTTCGCGAGATGAGGCGAACCGCGCCCATTTCAAGGGGCGCGGGTGCGGTTTCTTTCGACGCGCAGATGTTCCTGGGGATGGATCAGTCGCGGCGGCCGACCGGCCGCAGCAAGGCGAGCAGGGTCTCGGCGGTATCGGCCAGATAGTCGGCGTTCCACTGCGCGGGCGGCTCGACATTGCCGCAGTAGCCGTAGGCGGCGGCGATCGTGGCCATGCCGGCCGCGTGGCCCGCCTGGATGTCGCGCAGGTCGTCGCCGACATACACCACGCGGTGCGGCGCGATGCCGAGCGTCTCGGCCGCATGCAGCAGCGGGGCCGGATGCGGCTTCGAGTAGGGCGTGGTGTCGCCGCTCACGACGCTGGCCGCGCGCGTGTCGAGATGCATCAGCTTCACGAGCGGATCGGTCAGACGCGCGACCTTGTTGGTGACGATGCCCCAGAGCACGCCGCGCGCGTCGAGGTCGTCGAGCACCGCGTCGATGCCGGGGAACAGCGCCGTTTCCACGCGCAGATTGGCCGCATAGTTGGCGAGGAATTCCTCGCGCATGGCGGCGAACTGGTGGTCGTCGGGACCCACGCCGAAGGCGCCGCCGATCAGGCCCCGAGCGCCCGCCGAGGCGAGCGGACGCAGCTTCTCGTAGGGCGCGGGCGCAAGGCCGCGCGCGTGGCGCATCTGGTTGACGGCGGCGGCGAGGTCGGGCGCCGTGTCGGCGAGCGTACCGTCGAAGTCGAACAGCACGGCGTTGCAGGCGGCGAGCGCGGCGACGTCGCGCGGCGCGGACGGGGTATCAAGCGGGGTCTGGGTCATGTCGGAATGTGACGGGCGCGGCGCTTCAGGCTTCGCGCCGGCAGGCGATCATGTAGTTGACGCTGGAGTCGTTCGAGAGCGCGAAGTGGCGCGTGATCGGGTTATATGTGATGCCCTTGATCTCGGCGGCGTTCAGGCCGGCCTGACGCACGAAGCCTGCAAGCTCCGAGGGGCGGATGAAGCGCGCGTAATCGTGCGTGCCCTTGGGCAGCATCTGCGCAATGTATTCCGCGCCGATCACGGCGAGCAGGTAGGACTTCACGTTGCGGTTGAGCGTGGAGAAGAACACCCAGCCGCCCGGCTTGACGAGCGTCGCGCACGCCTTGACGACGCTCAGCGGTTCCGGCACGTGTTCGAGCATTTCCATGCAGGTGACCACGTCGAACGAGGCGGGCTCGCGTGCCGCGATCGCTTCTGCTGCGATCTCCTCGTATTCCACCGTGATCCCACTCTCAAGACTGTGCAAGTCGGCGACGCCGAGCGCTTCGCTCGACAGGTCGATGCCTTTGACGTTCGCGCCAAGACCGGCCATCGACTCCGACAGAATGCCGCCGCCGCAACCGATGTCGAGCACGCGCTTGGACGGCAGGTGCGCGTGGCTGTCGATCCAGCCGAGACGAATGGGGTTCAGCTCGTGCAGCGGCTTGAACTCCGCATTCGGGTCCCACCAGCGATGAGCAAGATCGCTGAATTTCTGTAGTTCGTGGGGATCGGCGTTGGTCATGTCGAAGCGGCCTGAGGCGCGGTAGAAGGTGGGCGAAAACAAACCCCGAGTATATAGGCGTGCAGGGAAGGGGGCAAAACCGGGGGCAAAACGGCCGTTGCGGCGCGGTGGACCGAGCTGGACGTTACGCATGACTTCGCTGCGCGTTGTGCGCAGATCGCGTCATGTAGCCTGAGCGTAGACGGCGCGGCAATAAAAAAGCCCCGCCGAAGCGGGGCTTTTGAGTCGTACAGCCGTAGCGCGCGATTACTGCTTTTGCGTGCCGACGACTTCGACTTCCACGCGGCGATCCGGTGCGAGGCACGAGATCAGCTGCTTGCGGTTCTTCTGGTTGCAGCCAGTCGTAACCGGGTTGCGCTTGCCCTTGCCTTCCGTGTAGATACGCTCTGCCGGGACGCCCTTGCTGACCAGGTACGACTTGACGGCTTGCGCACGGCGCAGCGACAGACGGTCGTTGTAGGCAGCCGAACCGATGCGGTCCGTGTAGCCCGTAGCAACGACGACTTCGAGGTTCAGAGCCTGGATCTTGCCTGCCAGATCGTCCAGCTTTTCCTTGCCAGCCGGCTTCAGGATAGCCTTGTCGAAGTCGAACAGAGCGTCGGCTTGATACGTGATCTTTTGGCTCGTGATGGCCGGCGGCGGCGGAGCGACCGGCGGCTGCGGTGCCTGGGCGACCAGTGCGCCATCGCACTTGGCGTTAGCCGTGGCCGGCGTCCAGAACGCGTCGCGCCAGCACAGTTCGTTCGTGCCGTTCATCCAGACGTATTCGCCCGTGCCGTTCACCCAGTTGTCATTGACGGCTTGTCGCGACGCCGGCACCGATTGTGCCTGTGCGCTTGCAGCGACTACTGCGGTAGCTGCAATGAACGCGAGCTTTGAAAAGTTATTCATATTTCTCCTCTCGAAATTGAGATTACCGCAGGTTTACTGCGAGCCATATGACGAAGACAAGTCATACATTGCTCGAAGTATAACATTGGCACGTTGTGGGGCACGTCTTGTGTAGACTTCGAGCGGTGTCTAACTTTGTGCGTTGGCATTTTGCCATATCGTTCCCTTCCAACGATAAAAAAAATCCGCCCCTTTCATTGCGGCTCGTCGAATGTGGTACACCCGCAACAAAAAGTTCCCGGCGAATCTCCTGGTAGTGTGCCTGGTTGTTTGCCTGCCAGTGTGTCTCGAAATTGGCCGCCTGTCGCGCGGTCTCGTGTCGCCACTGAGGTCCTTTCGCAACGGCGCTGCGCATTGTCGGTCATATGAGGCAATCGTGCGTTCCGTGTGACGTGGTAGATAACAATTCTTTACAGATCGCGCGCGCATTCCCTGCTCGCGCAGTCGGTTTCATTGCCGCACGCCTGCGCGGTTTACGTCTGCTCCACACCCCGTCGCACGCTCAATCTCATTAGCGCCGTTTTGAGCCGTTCCAGGTCACCCCTCTAATAGGTATACGTGGAGCGTTTCGAGTCGGCGGGCGGGGGTGCCGCGCATGATAGAATCGGAAGATTGCGCTGCGTCCGCGGCGTCCATGCGACAGCAAGGGCGTGTTGCGATGCATCCAGGCTACCCGCCCGTCAGGCATTGGCAGGTGAGGCCCTAGCATCGCGCGTGCCCGATAACGACATCGATAATGGATCAATTCGCCAAAGAGACTCTGCCTATCTCCCTCGAGGAGGAAATGCGCCGCTCGTATCTCGATTACGCGATGAGCGTGATCGTCGGGCGGGCGCTGCCGGATGTGCGAGACGGCCTCAAGCCGGTGCACCGGCGCGTGCTGTACGCGATGCACGAGTTGAACAACGACTGGAACCGCGCGTACAAGAAGTCGGCGCGTATCGTCGGCGACGTCATCGGTAAATACCATCCTCACGGCGATACGGCGGTGTACGACACCATCGTGCGTATGGCGCAGAGCTTCTCGCTGCGCTACATGCTGGTCGACGGCCAGGGCAACTTCGGTTCGATCGACGGCGACAACGCCGCGGCCATGCGTTACACCGAAATCCGCATGGCGAAGATCGGCCACGAACTGCTCGCCGACATCGACAAGGAAACCGTCGACTTCGGGCCGAACTACGACGGCAGCGAAAGCGAGCCGCTGATCCTGCCCGCGCGCATTCCGAATCTGCTGATCAATGGCTCGTCGGGTATCGCGGTCGGTATGGCCACGAACATCCCGCCGCACAACCTCAACGAAGTGGTCGATGCTTGCCAGCATCTGCTGAAGAATCCGCAGGCCACGATCGACGAGCTGATCGAGATCATCCCCGCGCCGGATTTCCCGACCGCCGGCATCATCTACGGCGTCGCCGGCGTGCGCGACGGCTATCGCACCGGCCGCGGCCGCGTCGTGATGCGCGCTCTTACGCACTTCGAAGAGATTGATCGCGGTCAACGTATGGCGATCATCGTCGATGAACTGCCGTACCAGGTGAACAAACGTTCGCTGCTGGAGCGCATCGCCGAGCTGGTCAACGAGAAGAAACTCGAAGGCATTTCCGACATTCGCGACGAGTCCGACAAGAGCGGTATGCGCGTCGTGATCGAGCTCAAGCGCGGTGAAGTGCCCGAGGTCATTCTCAACAACCTCTATAAGGCGACGCAGCTGCAGGACACGTTCGGCATGAACATGGTCGCGCTGGTGGACAACCAGCCGAAGCTGCTGAACCTCAAGGAAATGCTCGACCATTTCCTGTCGCACCGCCGCGAAGTGCTCACGCGTCGCACGGTCTACGAACTGCGCAAGGCCCGCGAACGCGGCCACGTGCTCGAAGGCCTCGCGGTCGCGCTCGCGAACATCGACAGCTTCATCGAGATCATCAAGGCTGCGCCTACGCCGCCGATCGCGAAGCAGGAGTTGATGAACCGTTCGTGGGATTCGTCGCTCGTGCGCGAGATGCTCCAGCGTGCTGAGCAGGAAAACGCATCGGCCGGCGGCCGTGACGCGTATCGTCCGGAAGGGCTCAACCCGCTGTATGGCATGCAGGGCGACGGTCTCTATCGTCTGTCCGACACGCAGGCGCAGGAAATCCTGCAAATGCGTCTGCAACGCCTGACGGGTCTGGAGCAGGACAAGATCATTGGCGAGTACCGCGAAGTCATGGCGCAGATTGCCGACCTGCTCGACATCCTTGCGCGCCCCGAGCGCGTAACGACCATGATCTCCGACGAACTCACCTCGATCAAGAGCGAATTCGGCGATGCCCGCCGCTCGAAGATCGAGATGAACGCAACGGAACTGAACACTGAAGATCTGATCACGCCGCAGGACATGGTCGTGACCATGTCGCACGCCGGTTATGTGAAATCGCAGCCGTTGTCCGAATATCGCGCCCAGAAGCGCGGCGGTCGCGGCAAGCAGGCGACCTCCATGAAAGAGGACGACTGGATCGACACGCTGTTCATCGCCAATACGCACGACCACATCCTGTGCTTCTCGAACCGTGGCCGCGTGTACTGGGTGAAGGTGTATGAAGTGCCGCAGGGCTCGCGCAACTCGCGCGGTCGTCCGATCGTGAATATGTTCCCGCTGCAGGACGGTGAGAAGATCACGGTCGTGCTGCCGGTCAAGGAGTTCTCGGCGGACAAGTTCGTGTTCATGGCGACGGCGCTCGGCACCGTCAAGAAGACGCCGCTGGAAGCCTTCAGCCGCCCGCTGCGCAAGGGTATTATTGCGGTCGGCCTGGACGACGGCGACTACCTGATCGGCGCGGCCATCACCGACGGTCAGCACGACGTCATGCTGTTCTCCGACGCCGGCAAGGCCGTGCGCTTCGACGAGAACGACGTGCGCCCGATGGGCCGCGAGGCACGCGGCGTGCGCGGCATGCAGCTCGACGACAGCCAGCAGGTCATCGCGCTGCTGGTGGCCGGCGACGAGCAGCAGTCGGTCCTTACCGCGACCGAAAACGGCTACGGCAAGCGCACCCCGATCACGGAATACACGCGTCATGGCCGCGGCACGAAGGGCATGATCGCAATCCAGACGTCGGAGCGTAACGGCAAGGTGGTTGCGGCCACGCTGGTCGACCAGGAAGCCCAGATCATGCTGATCACGAACACGGGCGTGCTGATCCGCACGCGCGTCTCGGAGATCCGTGAAATGGGCCGTGCAACGCAAGGTGTTACACTCATCAGCCTTGACGAAGGCACGAAGCTCTCCGGCTTGCAGCAGGTCGCCGAGGCCGACGCCGACGGCGATCTGGCCGAAGGCGAGGGCGAAAGCGAAGAGTAAGGCTGAGCCCGTAGTACAGGACGGCCCGCGTGAGCGGGCCGCTTCGTGTCCAGCGTCCCAGCCGGTGCGCTCGCGTATAAAATCGCGCGGGCGCCGGACGGCGAAGATGGGCGGCCACGGTACTGAATGATGGTGCTGAATGACGCCGGGTGGATTGAGCGGCGGGCGCGAAAGGCGCGCCCCGCGATCCGCGCGGCTGGCAGTTCGATTAATTTCTCTGAGGGAGTAATGATGCAAAAACGATTCAAGCAGGTTTTGTTGCTGGCCGCTCTCGTGCCGACGTTTGCCATGGCTCAGGCGCTCCAGAACCAGGCGCCCGAACAGGCACCGGCCGCTGCCGCAGCACCGATCGATCCGGCGAAGCAAGCCGCGATCAAGGACCTGCTCGACGCAATCGACGCACAGAAGCTCGTCGGCGCGATCGGCAACAGCGCACAGATGCAAGCCAAGCAACTCGTCCCGGCAATCCTGTCGGACGCGCTGTCGGAAAACAAGACGATGACGGACAAGCAGAAGCAGGCTTCCGTCCCGTCGCTGCAAAAGAACGCCGTGCCGAAGCTGGTTGACTCGGCAGGTCAGGTCTTCGCGACCGACTCGTTCAAGCAGGACGCGATGCAAGCTCAGTACGAAGCTTACGCAAAGTACTACAGCACGTCGGAAATCAAGGACCTGACCTCGTTCTACCGCAGCCCGACCGGCCGCAAGTTCATCCAGGTTCAAGACCAGGTTGGCCGCGACGTCGTCAACGGTCTGATGCAGAAGTACATGCCGCAGTCGATCAAGGCAACGCGTGACCAGGCCGACAAGGAAGTCGCGTCGGTCAAGCCGGCTAAGTAAGTCAGCATCCCCGCCGCGCCTCTGTTTGGGGCGCGATCGGGCGCGATGCGTCGCGGTCCCCGGCGAGCCTGCGTTGGCGGGTTCCCGGCGACAATGCGATAATGGCCGTTTGCGCGATAGCAGCGCAAACGGCCTTTTCTTTTTCTGGCGCATCCCGGCGTCCTCAGCCGCCGCGCCTGCCTCGGGATCTCCTTACGATGCGCGTCTTCAACTTCTCCGCCGGACCGGCAGCCTTGCCGGAAGAGGTGCTCCGCCAGGCCGCCGACGAAATGCTCGACTGGCATGGCAGCGGCATGGGCGTGATGGAAATGAGCCATCGCGGGCCGGAATTCATGCAGATCCACAGCGAAGCGCTGCTCGATCTGCGTGAACTGATGCAGGTTCCCGCGAGCCACCAGATCCTCTTTCTGCAAGGCGGCGGCATCGGCGAAAACGCCATCGTGCCGCTGAACCTGTTCGGCTCGAAGCCGCGCGCGGACTTCGTCATCACGGGGTCGTGGTCGCAGAAGTCGCAGAAGGAAGCGCTCAAGTACGGCGCGTCGCACATCGCCGCCACGGGCCGCACCGAGGCCGGTTTCACGCATGCGCCGCAAAAGAGCGAGTGGCAGCTTTCCGACGATCCCGCTTACGTGCATCTGTGCACGAACGAGACGATCGACGGCGTCGAGACCTTCGAGATTCCCGATCTGGGCGACATCCCGCTCGTGGCGGACGCGTCCTCGCACATCCTGTCGCGCCCGATGGACATCGCCAAATACGGCGTGCTCTACGGCGGCGCGCAGAAGAACATCGGCATGGCGGGCGTCACCGTCGTGATCGTGCGCGAGGATCTGCTCGACCGCGCGATGCCGATCTGCCCGTCGGCGTTCGAATGGAAGACCGTCGCCGCCAACAATTCGATGTTCAACACGCCGCCCACTTACGCGATCTACATCGCGGGGCTCGTGTTCAAGTGGTTGAAGCGCCAGGGTGGCCTCGAAGCCATCGAAGCGCGCAATATCGAGAAGGCCCAGCTGCTCTACGACACGATCGATTCGAGCAGCTTCTACATCAACAAGGTGGAGCGCCGCGCGCGCTCGCGGATGAACGTACCGTTCTTCCTCGCCGACGAAACACGTAACGATGATTTCCTGGCCGGCGCGAAGGCGCGCGGGCTGGTGCAGCTGAAGGGCCACAAGTCCGTCGGCGGCATGCGGGCGTCGATTTACAACGCGGTGCCGCTCGAAGCAGTGCAAGCACTGGTCGAGTACATGAAGGAATTCGAGGCAAAAGCCTGACCTCGCGTCGGGCGGCGCCTGCCGCGCGCGCAGCTCACGCCGCGCGCCTCCTTTCAGATTGCCGGTTTCACGCATGGACGACGAACTCAATTCCCAACTCAAGCCGCTGCGAGAGCGTATCGACGCTCTCGACGCGCAGCTCATCTCCCTCCTGAACCAGCGCGCAGCCGTCGCGCTCGAAGTCGGCGAGGTGAAGAAGCATTTCAACGCGCCCGTGTTCCGTCCGGAGCGCGAGCTGCAGGTGATCGAACGCCTGCAGAACCTGAGCGCGGGTCCGCTCGGCAACGAGCACATCAGCGCCATCTGGCGCGAGATCATGGCCGCGAGCCGCTCGCTCGAAAAGACCATTTCGGTGGCCTATCTCGGGCCGGTCGGCACGTATAGCGAACAGGCGGTCTACGGTTACTTCGGTCAGTCGATCGAAGGTCTGCCGTGCCCGTCGATCGACGAGGTGTTCCGCGCGGTCGAGGCGGGCAGCGCCGAATTCGGCGTCGTGCCGGTCGAGAATTCGACCGAGGGCGCGGTGTCGCGCACGCTCGACCTGTTCCTGCAGACGCAGCTCTCGATCGGCGGCGAAATCGCGCTGCCGATCCAGCACAACCTGATGACGCAAAGCGGCAAGCTCGCGGGCGTGACGCGCGTGTGCGCGCATCCGCAGGCGCTCGCGCAGTGTCAGCACTGGCTGACGGCGAACGCGCCGCATCTGGAGCGTCAGGCCGTGTCGAGCAACGCGGAAGCCGCGCGTCTCGCGGCGGAAGATCCGACCGTCGCGGCGATCGCGGGCGAGCGTGCCGCCACGCATTACGGCCTGCTGATTGCCAACGCGCTGATTCAGGACGACCCGCACAACCGCACGCGTTTCGTGACGATCGGCAAGCAGCCGGCGGGCGTGTCGGGCCACGACCAGACGTCGATGATCGTCTCGGTGAAGAACGAGCCGGGCGCGGTCTACAAGCTGCTCGAACCGCTCGCGCGCCACGGCGTTTCGATGACGCGTTTCGAGTCGCGTCCGGCGCGTGTCGGCACGTGGGAGTACTACTTCTACATCGACTTCGAAGGCCATCGCGACGAACCCGCCGTGGCGGCCGCGCTCGACGAGCTCGGCAAGAAGGCGGCGTTCCTCAAGATTCTCGGTTCGTATCCGCGCTCGCGCTGAGTGCGCCGAGCGTTCGTGCGGCGCGCGCAGGCGCGCCTTCGCTGATTCAAGTCGATGTCACGTCGATGATGCCGCGCCGCCGCACGCGAGCGGCCCTGGAGAGACACGCATGACCCAGCCATTCGGCCCTTCCTATGTGCGCGCGATCGCGCCGTATGTCGCCGGCAAGCCGATTTCCGAAGTCGCGCGCGAGTTCGGACTCGACGAGGCGCGCATCGTCAAGCTGGCGTCGAACGAGAACCCGCTCGGCATGCCCGCGTCGGCGCAGCGTGCGATCGCGCAGGCGGCGGCCGAACTCGGCCGTTATCCGGACTCGAACGCGTTCGAGCTGAAAGCCGCGCTCGCGGCGCGTTACGACGTGCCGGCCGAGTGGATCACGCTCGGCAACGGCAGCAACGATATTCTTGAAATCGCCGCGCACGCGTGCGTGGAACGCGGTCAGTCGATCGTCTATTCGCAGTATTCGTTCGCGGTCTACGCGCTCGCGACGCAAGGGCTCGGCGCGCGTCACGTGGTGACGCCGGCCGTGCAGTATGGCCACGATCTCGACGCGATGCTCGCGGCCATCGCCGACGACACGCGCCTGATCTTCGTCGCCAATCCGAACAATCCGACCGGCACGTACATCGACGGCGCTACGCTCGAAGCGTTCATCGCCAGGGTGCCACGCGAGGTCGTCGTGGTGCTCGACGAGGCCTACACGGAATATCTGGCGGCGGACAAGCGCTACGACTCGATCGCGTGGGTGCGCCGCTATCCGAACCTCGTGGTGTCGCGCACGTTCTCGAAGGCTTACGGGCTCGCGGGCCTGCGCATCGGTTTCGCGATCGCGCAGCCGGCGCTGACCGATCTGCTGAACCGTCTGCGCCAGCCGTTCAACGTGAACACGCTCGCGCAGGCCGCGGCGGTCGCGGCGCTCGGCGACACGGCATTTCTCGAACAGAGTGCCGCGCTCAACGCCGAGGGCTATCGCACGCTCACGGCGGCCTTCGAGCGCATGGGCCTCGACTACGTGCCGTCGGACGGCAACTTCGTGCTCGTGCGCGTCGGTCAGGACGATCAGGCGGGCGAGCGCGTCAATCTCGGCTTGCTCAAGCAGGGTGTGATCGTGCGTCCGGTCGGCGGC
This sequence comes from Paraburkholderia tropica, assembly GCF_900109265.1. Taxonomy (GTDB): domain Bacteria; phylum Pseudomonadota; class Gammaproteobacteria; order Burkholderiales; family Burkholderiaceae; genus Paraburkholderia; species Paraburkholderia tropica. Next base: position 176,571 of record NZ_FNZM01000008.1, on the reverse strand, counting down.
TACGGTCTGCCGCAATGGCTGCGCGTGACGATCGGCCTCGCCGACGAAAACGCCGCGTTCCTCGCGGCGCTCGAACGCAGTCTGGCCCCGGCATGAGCACGCCACTTTTTCTCGATCCGGTGATGGCGTGAGCGCGTTTCCCTTTAGCAAACTGGTGATTTTCGGTGTCGGCCTGATCGGCGGCTCGCTGGCGCGCGGGCTGCGCGAACGCGGCGCCGTGCAAGGTCAGTGCGGGCAGGTGATCGGCGTGGGCCGTCGTGCGCATTCGGTCGCGCGCGCGCTCGAACTGGGCGTGATCGACGCGGCCGCGACGCTCGACGACGAAGCGGCGCTCGCCGCCGCGCTCGACGGCGCCGACATCGTGTTGATCGCCGCGCCTGTCGCGCAGACCCAGGCGCTGCTCGAACGCATCGCGCCGCATCTGCAGCCGCACACGCTGATTACCGATGCGGGCAGCACCAAGAGCGACGTGATCGCTGCCGCGCGCGCCGCGCTCGGCGAACGCATCGGCCAGTTCGTGCCGGGCCATCCGATCGCGGGCCGCGAGTCGAGCGGCGTCGAGGCGGCGCTGCCCGACCTCTACGTGGGCCGCAACGTCGTGCTGTGTCCGCTGCCGGAAAATACGCCGGAAGCGGTGGAGCGCATCGCCGCGATGTGGCGCGCGACCGGCGCCGTGATCGGCCAGATGAGCGCTGCGCAGCACGATCGCGTGTTCGCGTCGGTGAGCCATCTGCCGCATGTGCTGTCGTTCGCGCTCGTCGACCAGATTCTCGATACGCCCGACGCCGAGCTGAAATTCTCGTTCGCGGCGGGCGGTTTCCGCGACTTCACGCGCATCGCCGCGTCGAGTCCCGAAATGTGGCGCGACGTGTGTCTCGCGAACCGCACGGCGCTGCTCGCCGAGCTGGACGCCTACACTGAAGTGCTGGCGAAGCTGCGCGTAGCCATCGACGCCGGCGACGGCGCGGCGCTCGAAACCGTGTTTGCGCGCTCGCGCGCGGCGCGCGAGGCGTGGCAGGAGCGCGGCGGCAAGAAGCTGGCGCAGGCGACGCCCGAAGCGGACGGCGCGAAGTAAAGCGACGAAGCAAGCGGCAAGCAAAGCGACAAAGCGGCAAAGCGACAAAGCGGCAAAGCGGCAAAGCGGCAAAGCGGCAAAGCGGCAAAGCGACAAAGCGGCAAAGCAAGCGACAAAGATAGCGAACAGTAGTCAAGCATCAGCCATGCGGCGCGGCGCAGTCCCGCGTCACGCCGCACCATCAGGACACGTCATGGAACACCTCGATCTCGGACCGTTCACCCGTGCGTCCGGCACGATCCGTCTGCCCGGCTCGAAGAGCATCTCGAACCGCGTGCTGCTGCTCGCGGCGCTCGCCGAAGGCGAAACCACGATCACGAATCTGCTCGATTCCGACGACACGCGCGTGATGCTCGACGCGCTCGAAAAGCTCGGCGTGAAGCTCAAGCGCGAAGACGACACTTGCGTCGTGCAAGGCACGCGCGGCGCGTTTACGGCGGTGCGCGCGGACCTTTTCCTCGGCAACGCGGGCACGGCGGTGCGTCCGCTCACGGCGGCGCTCGCGGTCAACGGCGGCGACTACCGCATCCACGGCGTGCCGCGCATGCACGAGCGCCCGATCGGCGATCTGGTCGACGGCCTGCGCCAGATCGGCGCGAAGATCGACTACGAGGAGAACGAGGGTTATCCGCCGCTGCGCATCCGTCCGGCGCAGATCGACGTCACGGCGCCGATCAAGGTGCGCGGCGACGTGTCGAGCCAGTTCCTCACCGCGCTGCTGATGACGCTGCCGCTCGTGCGCGCCAAGGACGGCGTGACCATCGTCGAAGTGGATGGCGAGCTGATTTCCAAGCCCTATATCGAGATCACGATCAAGCTGATGGAGCGCTTCGGCGTGAAGGTCGTGCGCCACGGCTGGCATCGCTTCGAAGTGCCGGCGGGCGTGCGTTATCAGTCGCCGGGCAAGATCATGGTGGAAGGCGACGCCTCGTCGGCGTCGTATTTCCTCGCCGCGGGCGCCATTGGCGGCGGCCCGCTGCGCGTGGAAGGCGTGGGACGCGCGAGCATTCAGGGCGACGTCGAGTTCGCGGCGGCGCTCATGCGCATGGGCGCGAACGTCACGGTCGCCGACGACTGGATCGAGGTGCGCGGGATCGGCAACGATCACGGCAAGCTCGACCCCATCGACATGGACTTCAACCTGATTCCCGACGCGGCCATGACGATCGCCGTCGCCGCGCTGTTCGCCGACGGCGCGACCACGCTGCGCAACATCGCGAGCTGGCGCGTGAAGGAAACCGACCGCATCGCCGCGATGGCCACGGAGCTGCGCAAGGTGGGCGCCGACGTGGAGGAGGGGCCTGATTACCTGATCGTGCGTCCGCCCGCGAAACTTACGCCCAACGCGGCGATCGACACCTATGACGATCACCGCATGGCCATGTGCTTCTCGCTCGTGAGCCTCGGCGGCGTGCCGGTGCGCATCAACGACCCGAAGTGCGTCGCCAAGACGTTCCCCGATTATTTCGAGCGCTTCCTCGCGCTCGCCCAACCTTGAATCTTTTTAAGTCGCCGAGTCTCGTTGCCGAATGAAATCGACCCGTCCCTTTTATCCGACGCCCGTCATCGCGATCGATGGCCCGACCGCTTCCGGCAAAGGCACGGTGGCCACGCTGGTCGCCGCGCACCTCGGCTTTCACCTGCTGGACAGCGGTGCGCTGTATCGCCTGGCGGCGCTCGCCAGCATGCGCTACACGATCGCCGCCGATGATGCCGACGGCCTGGCGAAGCTGATCGACGACCTCCACATCACGTTCCGCGAGGGCATGGCCCAGCTCGACGGCGTGGACGTGTCGAACGATATCCGCGCCGAGGAAGTGGGCAACCGCGCCTCGATGATCGCCGCGCATCCGTCCGTGCGCACCGCGCTGGTGGCCCGTCAGCGGGCCTTCCGCAAGCTGCCCGGGCTCGTGGCCGACGGCCGCGACATGGGCACCGTGATCTTCCCGGATGCCGGTTTGAAGGTGTTCCTGACGGCCAGTGCGGAGGCCCGCGCGGCTCGCCGGTATAAGCAATTGATCCAGAAGGGATTTTCTGCTAATATGGATGACTTGCTCCGGGATTTGCGTGAGCGCGACGCGCGCGACAGTAACCGCGCGGCCGCGCCGCTCAAGCCTGCGGCGGATGCGAAGCTGCTGGACACCTCGGCGCTGACCATCGACCAGGCGGTCGAACAGGTCGTGCAGTGGTATCAGCAAGCCAGCGAACTGCGGAGTGAGCTGCGCTCAGTGCGGCAGGACGCGCACGGCAAATCGCAGTAAGAACGCAGTACAGCAGTTGCAGTAAATGTAGTGGTGCCCTGCTGGGAAGCAGGGCGTGTCTTAACCCTTTAACCCCGTATGGCTTTTGCATCCGTGCCACGAGCGTAAGCGCTCCGGCCTCAACGCCCAACCGGCCTGGAACAGGCTGGAAGCGCAGCAGAAACCATGCAAATCCAGATTTTTATGTCCGACCTGCAAACCTCCACCCCGAATACCGAATCTTTTGCGGCTCTGTTCGAAGAGTCGCTGACCCGCCAGGACATGCGCGCCGGCGAAGTGATTTCCGCCGAAGTCGTGCGCGTCGACCACAACTTCGTGGTCGTCAATGCTGGTCTCAAGTCCGAAGCCTATATTCCGCTCGAAGAATTCCTGAACGACGCGGGTGAAGTGGAAGTGCAGGCGGGCGATTTCGTTTCCGTCGCGATCGACGCGCTGGAAAACGGCTACGGCGACACGATCCTGTCGCGCGACAAGGCGAAGCGTCTCGCTTCGTGGCTGTCGCTGGAAAAGGCTCTCGACAACAACGAACTCGTGACCGGCACGATCACGGGCAAGGTCAAGGGCGGCATGACCGTCATGGTCAACGGCATCCGCGCGTTCCTGCCGGGTTCGCTGGTTGACACGCGTCCGGTCAAGGACACGACGCCGTACGAAGGCAAGACGCTCGAATTCCGTGTCATCAAGCTCGACCGCAAGCGTAACAACGTCGTGCTGTCGCGCCGCGCAGTGATCGAAGCCACGCAAGGCGAAGAGCGCGCAAAGCTGCTCGAAACGCTGAAGGAAGGCGCGATCGTCAACGGCGTGGTCAAGAACATCACCGACTACGGCGCGTTCGTGGACCTCGGCGGCATCGACGGCCTGCTGCACATCACCGACATCGCATGGCGTCGCGTGCGTCACCCGTCGGAAGTCCTGTCGGTTGGCCAGGAAGTCACCGCCAAGATCCTCAAGTTCGACCAGGAAAAGAACCGCGTTTCGCTCGGTATCAAGCAACTGGGCGACGATCCGTGGGAAGGCATCTCGCGCCGTTACCCGTCGGGCACGCGCCTGTTCGGTAAGGTCACGAACATCACCGACTACGGCGCATTCGTCGAAGTCGAATCGGGCATCGAAGGCCTGGTTCACGTGTCGGAAATGGACTGGACCAACAAGAACGTTGCTCCGTCGAAGGTTGTCCAGCTGGGCGACGAAGTCGAAGTCATGGTCCTCGAGATCGACGAAGACCGCCGCCGCATCTCGCTCGGCATGAAGCAGTGCAAGCCGAACCCGTGGGATGACTTCAGCCGCAACTTCAAGAAGGGCGACAAGCTCCAGGGCGCGATCAAGTCGATCACCGACTTCGGCGTGTTCATCGGTCTGCCCGGCGGCATCGACGGTCTGGTTCACCTTTCGGACCTGTCGTGGTCGGAAGCTGGCGAAGAAGCCGTCCGCAAGTACAAGAAGGGCGACGAAGTCGAAGCCGTGGTTCTGGGCATCGACGTCGAGAAGGAACGCATCTCGCTCGGCATCAAGCAGCTCGAAGGCGACCCGTTCAGCAACTTCGTTGCTGTCAACGACAAGGGCTCGACGGTTGACGGCGTGGTCAAGTCGGTCGACGCAAAGGGTGCAGTTATCACCCTGAACGCTGACGTCGAAGGCTACCTGCGTGCTTCGGAAATCGCGCAAGACCGCGTGGAAGATGCTCGCAACGTGCTGAAGGAAGGCGACAAGGTCAACGCGATGATCATCAACATCGATCGCAAGTCGCGTGGCATCAACCTGTCGATCAAGGCCAAGGATTCGGCTGAGACGCAGGAAGCCCTGCGCAGCATGTCGTCGGACACGGGTGCGGCTGCTACCGGCACGACCAACCTCGGCGCGCTGCTGAAGGCCAAGCTCGACGGCCAGAACCAGTAAGCCTCAAACGGGGGCAAGCTGAAGTATGACCAAATCTGAATTGGTCGCGCAGCTGGCTACGCGATTTCCGCAACTCGTCCTCAAGGATGCGGATTTCGCGGTCAAAACGATGCTCGATGCGATGTCCGAGGCGCTCGCCAAGGGCCATCGCATCGAAATTCGAGGCTTCGGCAGCTTTGGCCTGAACCGCCGGCCGTCGCGCGTCGGACGCAACCCGAAGTCGGGTGAGAAAGTGCTGGTGCCCGAGAAGTTCGTGCCGCACTTCAAGCCGGGCAAGGAGCTGCGCGAGCGTGTGGACCGTCGCTCGGGCGAGCCGCTGAAAGCGGACGAGCCGGACGACGATCTGTAAGCGCTGCAAGTTATTGCCGTGTTTGCGGTTGTCGGCAATCAATGCCAGATGGCCAGAACGCAAGGACCGGGAAGCGCCGGGGCTAATAGCCCGGCGCTTTTTTTTCGCCTGTTCGTTTCGTGTGGGCGTCGTCGTGGGGCGCTCGGCGTGTGTGGCGTGCGGATGTTCCTGCGCGGTTTTGGCGCCGCCGCGCGTTCGCGCGCCACCTGCGCGGGCGCGAGGCCTTCCATTACAATACGGGACACTTCGGCGGCGCCGCTGCTGCGGCGCAACACGCGTTGCGGCATGCATGGCGACATACGTGCGGCGCCGGGGTTTGTTCAACTGCCAAGAGAATCCTTCATGAGATTGATCGCCTGGGTGATCCGTGTGCTGGTGTTCGTGCTGCTGCTCGTGCTCGCACTCGCCAACACGCAAACCGCGACGCTGAACTTTCTTGCCGGATATTCGTGGCAGGCTCCGCTCATTCTGATCGGCCTCGCGTTTTTCGTCGTCGGTCTGCTGGCCGGCCTGCTGTCCGCGCTGCCCGCGATTTTCCGGCTGCGCATGGAGAACGGCCGCCTCAAGCGTGAACTGCGCACCGCGCGTGAAACGCCTGCCGTGGTGGCGGAACCGCCGCTGCCGCCGCTTATCTGATTCGACTTGCCGCCGGGCGTCCGTCCGGGCGCGCGGCTTGATTACCTCTCACCATCGCTCGCATGGATCTCGATTTCTGGTGGCTCCTCGTCATTCCCGTGGCTTTCGCACTCGGCTGGATGGCGTCGCGCTACGACCTCAAGGCGCTGCTGTCCGAAAGCGCCAACCTGCCGCGCTCGTATTTCCGCGGCCTGAATTTCCTGCTCAACGAGCAGCCCGACAAGGCCATCGACGCGTTCATCGAAGTCGCCAAGCTCGATCCGGAAACGGTCGAACTGCACTTCGCGCTTGGTAACCTGTTCCGCCGCCGCGGCGAAACCGACCGGGCGATCCGCGTGCATCAGAACCTGCTGTCGCGCGCCGACCTGCCCGTGAACGAGCGCGATCACGCGCTTTATGAGCTGGGTCAGGACTTCCTGAAGGCCGGCATGCTCGATCGCGCCGAGGAAACCTTCAGCACGCTCAAGTCGGGCGACTACGCGCAGGGCGCACAGCGCGCGCTGCTGACGATCTACGAGATCGAGAAGGACTGGAACCGCTCGATCGACACCGCGCGCCACCTCGAAACGATGGGCACGCCGTCGCTCGATGTTGAGATCGCGCAGTTCCATTGCGAACTCGCGCAGGAAGCGCTGCAGCAGAAGAAGCCCGACGAAGCACGCCGTCAGCTCGGCCTTGCGCTCAAGGCGAACGAGCACAACGTGCGCGCGACCATTCTCGCGGGCGATGTCGATGCGGCCAGCGGCAACTGGGAGTCGGCGCTCGCGCAGTGGCAGCGCGTCGAGGCGCAGAATCCCGCCTATCTGCCGCTCGTCGCCGAAAAGGTCATGAAGGGCTACGAGGCGCTCGGCCGCGCGCACGACGGCGCGCAGTTGCTCACGGAGTGGGTCGACCGCCATTCGTCGAACGATCTGCTCGATGTGGCCTATAAATATGTGTCGGAGCTGAGCGGTCCCGAAGCGGCGCACACGCTCGCGCGCACGCAGATGCAGAAGTCGCCGAATCTCGCCGGCATGACGCGTCTGCTCGAAGCGCAACAGGCGGCGGCCGAAGAGCCGCGCCGCAGCGAACTCGAACTCATGCGCAAGCTGATCCAGCAGCGCACCAAGAACCTGCCGCGCTACACCTGCCAGAACTGCGGCTTCCGGGCGCGCCTGTTCTACTGGCAGTGCCCTGGCTGCAGCGGGTGGGAAACCTACGCGCCGCGCCGCGTCGAGCCAATTCCGGCTTCCAGCTGACGCGCCGCCGCGCACGCATTACCTCAATCCGAATCTGTTACCGGAGCGCGTATGAAAATCACCATTATCGGTACCGGCTATGTTGGCCTCGTCACCGGGGCGTGCCTTGCCGAAATCGGTCACGACGTGTTCTGCCTCGACGTCGATCCGCGCAAGATCGACATCCTGAACAACGGCGGCGTGCCGATCCACGAGCCGGGTCTGCTCGAGCTTATCCAGCGTAACCGCAAGGCGCGCCGCATCACGTTTTCCACCGACGTCGCCGCGAGCGTCGAGCACGGCGAAGTGCAGTTCATCGCCGTCGGCACGCCGCCCGACGAAGACGGCTCGGCGGACCTGCAATACGTGCTCGAAGCGGCCCGCAGCATCGGCCGCCACATGACCGGCTTCAAGGTGATCGTCGACAAGTCGACGGTCCCCGTCGGCACGGCGCAGCGCGTGCAGGCCGTGATCGCCGAAGAGCTCGCCAAACGCGGCCTCGGCGCGAGCGACGCGCAGCGCTTCTCGGTGGTCTCGAACCCCGAATTCCTCAAAGAGGGCGCGGCCGTGGACGACTTCATGCGTCCGGACCGCATCATCATCGGCATCGACGAGGACGCCAACGGCGAAGTCGCGCGCGAGAAGATCAAGCGCCTCTACGCGCCGTTCAACCGCAATCACGAACGCACGATCTACATGGACGTGCGCTCGGCCGAATTCACCAAGTACGCGGCCAACGCGATGCTGGCCACGCGCATTTCGTTCATGAACGAAATGGCGAATCTGGCCGATCGCGTCGGCGCCGACATCGAGTCGGTGCGTCGCGGCATCGGTTCGGACCCGCGCATCGGCTATCACTTCCTGTACGCCGGCTGCGGCTACGGCGGCTCGTGCTTCCCGAAGGACGTGCAGGCGCTGATCCGCACGGCCGCGGAATCGGGCCAGAACCTGCGCATTCTCGAAGCGGTCGAGGACGTCAACGACGGCCAGAAGGACGTGCTCGTGAACAAGATCGTCCAGTCGCTGGGCGAAGACCTCAAGGACAAGCATTTCGCGGTCTGGGGTCTCGCGTTCAAGCCGAACACCGACGACATGCGCGAGGCGCCGAGCCGCCGTCTGATCGCCGAGTTGCTGCGCCGTGGCGCGACGGTTTCGGCGTACGATCCGGTCGCGACGGAAGAAGCGCGCCGCGTGTTCGCGCTGGATCTGGCGAGCGCGCCCGAACTGCAGGCGCGCCTGACCTTCGCGGCGAGCCAGGACGACACGCTGACGGGCGCCGACGCGCTCGTGGTCGTCACCGAATGGACGGCGTTCAAGGCGCCGGACTTCGAATTCCTGAAGGAACAGTTGAAGACTCCGCGCATCTTCGACGGACGTAATCTGTACGAGCCCGACGCGATGGCGGAGCTCGGTTTCGACTATCACTCGATTGGGCGGCCCCATGTCAAACACGCAAACCCGGCCGCAGTCTGACGCCATGACCGACAGCGCGGCACTCGCGCCCGAAGTTCAGGCCGTGCCGCGCGCGCAGTTCGCGCGCTCGCGCGTGCTCGTGGTCGGCGACGTGATGCTCGACCGTTACTGGTTCGGCGACGTCAACCGCATTTCGCCGGAAGCGCCGGTGCCGGTCGTACACGTGCAGCGTCAGGAAGACCGTCTCGGCGGCGCGGCCAACGTCGCGCGCAACGCTGCGGCGCTGGGCGCGCAGGCGGGTCTGCTGTGCGTGGTCGGTCACGACGAGCCGGGCGAGCGCATCGTCACGCTGCTCGGCGAGAGCAACGTGAACGCGTATCTCGAACGCGATCCCGCGCTGCCCACCACCATCAAGCTGCGCGTGCTGTCGCGCCAGCAGCAGTTGCTGCGCGTGGACTTCGAAAACACGCCCGCGCACGAGGCGCTGCTCGCGGGCCTCGCGCGCTTCGACGCGCTGCTGCCGACGCACGACGTCATCCTGATGTCGGATTACGCGAAGGGCGGCCTCACGCACGTCACGCAGATGATCTCGACTGCGCGCGCGGCGGGCAAATCGGTGCTGGTCGATCCGAAGGGCGACGACTGGGAACGCTATCGCGGCGCGAGCGTGATCACGCCGAATCGCGCGGAGCTGCGCGAAGTGGTCGGCACCTGGAAGTCGGAAGACGACCTGCTCGCGCGCGTGACGAAGCTGCGCCACGAATTGCAGTTCGACGCGCTGCTGCTCACGCGCTCGGAAGAGGGTATGACGCTCTTTTCCGAAGAGGGCGTGCTGCACGCGCCGGCTGTCGCGCGCGAAGTGTATGATGTCTCGGGCGCTGGCGACACCGTCATCGCGACCGTCGCGGTCTCGCTGGGCGCGGGCCTGTCGCTCGTCGAAGGCGTCGCGCTCGCGAATCGCGCCGCCGGTATCGTGGTCGGCAAGCTCGGTACGGCCACCGTCGACTACGACGAACTCTTTCAATGACGTGCCGCGCGCGGCGGCCACCAGGCTGTCGCGTGACGGACGCATCCCCGGGCCGGCTTCGGAGAGTTTTGCCGGTCCCGCGTGAACTCCTCTGCGCAGAACTACCATGACCCTCATCGTCACCGGCGCGGCCGGCTTTATCGGCAGCAACATCGTCAAGGCGCTCAACGAACGCGGCGAAGATCGCATCATTGCCGTCGATAACCTCACGCGCGCCGACAAGTTCAAGAATCTCGTCGACTGCGAAATCGACGACTACATCGACAAGACCGAGTTCGTCGAGCGCTTCGCGCGCGGCGAGTTCGGCAAGGTGCGCGCGGTGTTCCATGAAGGCGCCTGTTCGGACACGATGGAAACCGACGGCCGCTACATGATGGACAACAACTTCCGCTACAGCCGCGCGGTGCTCGACGCGTGTCTCGCGCAGGGCGCGCAGTTTCTGTATGCGTCGTCGGCGGCGATTTACGGCGGTTCGAGCCGCTTCGTCGAAGAGCGCGACGTGGAAGCGCCGCTCAACGTGTACGGCTATTCGAAGTTCCTGTTCGACCAGGTGATCCGCCGCGTGCTGCCGAAGGCGCAAAGCCAGATCGCGGGCTTCCGCTACTTCAACGTGTACGGCCAGCGCGAGACGCACAAGGCGCGCATGGCGTCGGTGGCGTTCCACAACTTCAACCAGTTCCGCGCCGAAGGCCGCGTGAAGCTGTTCGGCGAGTACAACGGCTACGCGCCGGGCGAGCAGACGCGCGATTTCGTGTCGGTGGAGGACGTGGTGAAGGTGAACCTGTTCTTCTTCGATCATCCGGAAAAGAGCGGCATCTTCAATCTGGGCAGCGGCCGCGCGCAACCGTTCAACGACATCGCGACGAGCGTGGTGAACACGCTGCGCGCGCTCGAAGGCAAGCCGGCGCTCACGCTCGCGGAGCAGGTGAAGGAAGGGCTGATCGAGTACATTCCGTTCCCGGACGCGCTGCGCGGCAAGTATCAGTGCTTCACGCAGGCCGATCAGTCGAAGCTGCGCGCAGCGGGCTACGACGCGCCGTTCCTGACGGTGCAAGAGGGTGTCGATCGTTACGTACGTTGGCTGTCTGGCCAGGTGTAACGCGCGATCGTTGCTCCCTAAACTGGACTCTCCTCGCCGGCGATGGTCGCCGGCGACGGCACAAGGGAGATCCAGCATGTTCAAGAAGCTTCTCGCCGCGGTCGCGCTCGTCGCCGCGTTCGGTCAGGCCTTCGCGGCCGTGGACGTCAACACCGCCAATGAAGACGCGCTGCGCGGCATCAAGGGCATCGGTCCCGCGCGGGCCAAGGCCATTCTCGACGAGCGCGGCGCGCACGGTCCGTTCAAGGACGCGTCCGATCTCGGCAAGCGCGTGAAGGGGCTGGGCGGCCATACCGTCGAACGTTTGCAGGCCGAAGGATTGTCGGTCGGTCCCGCAAGCGGGCAGGCTGCCGTTGCGGCGCAAGGCGCGAAGGGTGCGCAGAACGCACCGAACGCGCAGGGCAAGACCGCCGCACCGCAGCCGGCCACCGTCGCCGTCAAGAAGTAGGGCCACGCTGGCGCAGCGTAGATTCGCGTGCGCCCGAGCCGGCGTGCAACGGCGTGCGCGACTTCGCAGAACAGGGATGAGCGGTTCCTTCAGGTGTCGCTTCGGCGACATTGACCCGCGGCTTGCGCCGCGGGCTTTTTGCAGCGCCGCCCGAATCCTCACTGAATCCCCACTTTTTCCATCCCCACCGATGTCAGGGCTAGTCGGCGAGGGTTGGCCGCGTGGTTTAGAATCGAACGATCACGTATTCGCACAATCGCACGTCATTGCGCCTCACTATTCACTATGCCCTACAAGACTATTGAAGACACGATCGGCAACACGCCGCTCGTGCAGCTCGTTCGTCTCCCGGACGATGAAATTCGCGCCCGCAACAACGTCGTGCTGGCGAAGCTGGAAGGCAACAATCCGGCGGGTTCGGTGAAGGACCGCCCGGCGCTGTCCATGATCCGCAAGGCCGAGGAACGCGGCCGCATCAAACCCGGCGATACGCTGATCGAAGCCACGAGCGGCAATACCGGTATTGCGCTCGCCATGGCGGCGGCAATCCGCGGCTACAAGATGGTGCTGATCATGCCCGAGGATCTCTCGGTCGAGCGCCGTCAGAGCATGGCCGCCTACGGCGCGGAAATCCTGTTGACGCCGGTCAAGGGCGGCATGGAATACGCGCGCGATCTCGCCGAGCAGATGCAGCGCGACGGCAAGGGCATCATCCTCGACCAGTTCGCGAACCCGGACAATCCGCTCGCGCACTACGAGACCACGGGCCCGGAAATCTGGCGCGACACGGAAGGGCGCATTACGCATTTCGTTTCGTCGATGGGTACGACGGGCACCATCATGGGCACGTCGCAGTATCTGAAGGAACAGAGCACGGCGATCGAGATCGTCGGCGCGCAGCCTGAAGACGGCTCGCGTATTCCGGGCATCCGCAAGTGGCCCGAAGCCTATCTGCCGAAGATTTTCGACCGCAGCCGCGTCGACCGCGTGGAGAACGTGAGCCAGGCCGCCGCGGAAGCCATGGCGCGCCGCCTTGCCTCGGTCGAAGGTATTTTCGCGGGCATTTCGTCGGGTGGCGCGTGCGAAGTGGCCATGCGCATCGCGCGTCAGGTTGAGAACGCGACGATTGTGTTCATCGTCTGCGATCGCGGCGACCGTTATCTGTCGACGGGCGTGTTCCCGGCGTAAGCAAATCCGCCGCGCGGTCCGCGCGCGCAGAATGAAAAACGGGCGGCCTGTTTGCGACAGGCCGCCCGTTGTGTTTTGTGCTGCGCCGTGCTGTACGACGCTTACTGCGTATCGTTCGGGTTGCTCAGCGCCGGACCCGTGCCTACGTTCGGCTGCGTCGCGAGCATCTGCGCCTTCACGCGTTCGCCGAGCTGATACACCGCGAGTGCGTAGAAGAAGCTGCGGTTGTAGCGCGTGAGCACGTAGAAGTTCTTCAGGCCGAGCATGTACTCGGTCGGACGGCCGGGCGTAGGCAGGTCGATGACGGTGACCGGCGTGCCGCCTTCCGCAGCGATGTCGATGTTCGGCTCATTGAGCACGAGGCCCGAGCGCAGCAGCTGCACGAGCGGCCAGCGCGGTTCCGGCTTGCCGTCGGCGGCCGCCTGCGCGATGCCGAGACTGCCCGCGTCCTTCGCGATCTTCCAGACCACCGGACGGCCCGGCTCCCAGCCGTTCTGCTTCAGATAGTTCGCAACGCTGCCGATGGCGTCCGGCGTGCTGTTGCGCAGATCGATATGGTTGTTGCCCTCGTAATCGACGGCGTACTGCACGATGCTGCTCGGCAGGAATTGCGGGATGCCGATCGCGCCCGTGTAAGAGCCGAGCACCGACGACGGGTCGATCTGCGCGTCGCGCGTCCAGACCAGATAGTCCTCGAGATTCTTGCGGAACGTTGCCATGCGGTCGGCGCGGTTCGGCGTATCCGGATAATCGAAGGCGAGCGTGGTGAGCGCGTCGAGCACACGGAAATTGCCCATGTAGCGCCCATAAATCGTTTCCACGCCGATGATGCCGACGATCACCTCGGGCGGCACGCCGAACTGATCGGCGGCGCGCTGCAGCGTGGCCTGATTCGCCCGCCAGAAACGCACGCCCGCGTTGATGCGTACTGCATCGAGAAAGCGCGCCTGATACGAGCGCCAGTTCTTCGCGCTCGGCGTGGGCGAGGGCGTGACGAGCTTCACGGCCGTTGCCGAATAGCTCGCGCTCGCGAACAACGCGTGCAGCGCGTCGCTGTTGAAGTCGTAGCGCGCGACCATGTCGTTGATGAAGGTGTCGACATTCGGATTGTTCGCGTAGCGCTGCGGGATGATCTCCTCTTCAAACGTTTGCCCCTGCGACGCGGCTTGCGGCTGCGTTTGCGGCTGCGCCTGGCCTTGCGGCGGCGTCTGCGGCTGTGCCTGGGCGAGCGTGAGCGGCGCGTGCTGCGGGCTCAGCGCGTCGGGCGAGGCCGTCTGCGCCTGCGCCGCACCGCCCCAGAACGCCGACGCGGCGCACAGTGCAAGGGCGAAAGACGTGAGGCGGACGTGGCGGCAAGCAGGCAGGGCGGACTTGAGCGTCATGGGAGGCGGGTAGGTGGGGCAGGAGAGAACGTAATCCCGGGCAGTATACCCGAGCACCTTGCGTGAAACGGCCCTGGGCGTGCCGGGAGCGCGCGTTGGCGCGGTTGCGCTGTGGTAACGTGATGACTGCCCGCGCACGTCGCGGGCGCAGCACGGCGGCACGAAGTAAGGTACGAAGCAGCACACGAAGTAGAAGACGGTGTAAAGCGGCACACAACAAGCCGCACGAAGTTTGGGAAGATTTGCAGTCCCGCGCAGCGAACCCCGACGAAAGACTGAAGGAGACCCGCGGCGTGCGTCCCGGCGCGCGTGGCGGCCAGCACGACACATGACAACCGGCTTTTTTTCCCATCCCGACTGCCTGCTGCACGAAATGGGCGAGTGGCATCCCGAATGCCCCGCGCGCCTGCAGGCCATCGAAGACCAGCTTATCGCGAGCCGTATCGAGTCGCTGATCGAGCACGACACCTCCGCGCCGCTCGCTGAAGAATCGGCGCTGCTGCGCGTGCACACGCAGGCGCACATCGACTATCTGCGCGCGCTCTCGCCGCAGGAAGGCTATGCGGCGATCGACCCCGACACCTCGATGAATCCGCACACGTGGCAGGCCGCGCTGCGCGCCGCGGGCGCCGCTGTCGCGGCCACCGACGCCGTGCTCGCCGGCCGCTACGAGAACGCGTTCTGCAGCGTGCGTCCGCCCGGCCATCATGCCGAACCCGCGCGCGCGATGGGCTTTTGCTTCTTCAACAACGTCGCTGTGGCCGCGCGTCACGCGCTCGACGTGCATGGGCTGTCGCGCGTGGCCGTCATCGACTTCGACGTGCACCACGGCAACGGCACCGAGGCCGCGTTCGCCGGCGACGATCGCGTGCTCATGTGCAGCATCTTCCAGCATCCGTTCTATCCGTTTTCGGGCGCCGACCAGCAGGCGCGCAACATGGTCAACGTGCCGATGGCGGCGCGCACCAAGGGCATGGAAGTGCGCGAGGCGATCGACATTCTGTGGCTGCCTCGCCTGAACGAATTCAAGCCGGAAATGGTGTTCGTCTCGGCGGGTTTCGATGCGCACCGCGAAGACGATCTCGGCAATATGGGCCTTGTCGAAGACGATTACGCGTGGATCACCGAACAGATCTGCGATATCGCGAACCGCCACGCGAAGGGGCGCATCGTGAGTTGTCTCGAGGGCGGCTACAACCTCTCCGCGCTCGGGCGCAGCGTCGTGGCGCATCTGCGCGTGCTGGCGGGCATCTGATCCGCTCAACCGCTTCAACGTTTGAAGGAGTGTCGCGTCATGTGTGCTGCTGCCGTTGAGTCGTCGTCGTCGTCTTCGTCTGCCGCTAAGGCTTCGCTCGAACATGCGCCGCTCGTCGAGGTCGCGCACGACGCTTATGGCGTGCCGGGCGTCGCGCGCCTCACGCTCAATCGTCCCGATGCGTTCAATGCGCTTTCCGAAGCGCTGATCGACGCCGTGCACACCGAACTCGCCGTGCTCGCGCGCTCGGACGCGCGCGTGGTGGTGATCGCGGCGGCGGGGCGCGCGTTCTGCGCAGGTCACGACCTCAAGGAAATGCGCGCGGCGCCGTCGCTCGACTACTACAAGCAGTTGTTCGCGCGCTGCTCGAAGATGATGCTGGCGATCCAGACGATGCCGCAGCCCGTGATCGCGCGCGTGCATGGCGTGGCCACCGCGGCGGGCTGTCAGCTCGTGGCGATGTGCGATCTCGCCGTGGCCGCCGATTCCGCGCGCTTTGCCGTATCGGGCATCAATCTCGGGCTGTTCTGCTCGACGCCTTCGGTGCCGCTCACGCGCAACGTGTCGCGCAAGGCGGCCTTCGAAATGCTGATGACGGGCGAGTTCATCGACGCGCAAAAGGCGCTGCGTGAAGGGCTCGTGAACCGCGTCGTGCCCGCCGATGCGCTCGACGCCGAGGTGACGGCGCTCGCCGCGAGCATCTGTGCGAAGCCGCGCGAGGTGGTGGCGGCGGGCAAGGGCCTGTTCTACCGGCAGCTCGAAATGGGCATCGAGGCCGCGTATCAGCTCGCCGGGCAGACCATGGCGTGCAACATGATGACGGACCCGGCGCTCGACGGCGTGCAGGCTTTCATCGACAAGCGCGGCGCGAAGTAAGGTCGAACGTCAAAGTCGAGCGTCGCCTCAGCAATGGCGTTCGATCCATTCCAGCATCGACGCGATCACGCGCTCGCGATCCAGATCGTTGAGCGTTTCGTGATAGCTGCCTTCGTAGAGCGTGAGCGTGCGGTCCGGCGACCCCACGTGCGCGCCGAAGGCGCGGCTGCCGTCGGGTTCCGTGAGCTTGTCTTCGGTGCCGTGCCAGATCAGCACGGGCAGGCGCAACTGCGCGCGGCCCGCTTCGATGCGCTTCATCGCTTCCAGTAGCTCCGCGCCCGTGCGCGCCGGAATCGCGCCGTGATGCACGAGCGGATCGGCGCGATTGGCCTGCACCACGGCGGCGTCGCGCGCGAGCAGGGCGGCATCGATCTTCATCGCCGGAAAACGCGGCCAGACGGCGCTCATCACGCGGCTCGCAGCGATCATCCACTGCGGCACGTCGCGGCCGGGCGCGAGCGCGGCGCTCGACAACAGCAGCCCCGCGAGCGGCACGCCGCCTTGCGGCGCGCGCTCGATCGCATAGAGCGCGGCGATCGCGCCGCCCATGCTGTGGCCCATCAGAAAGAGCGGCGTGCGGCGCGCGGCGCATTGCGCGCCCGCGTGCGCGATCAGCGCGTGAGCGTCGTCCAGATATTCGTCGAAGCAGTTGATCCAGGCGCGCCGGCCGCTCGCGCGTCCGTGACCGCGCAGGTCGATCGTATAGACATCGATGCCCGCGGCATTCAGGCGCGCCGCGAGCGCGGCATAGCGCTGCGCATGTTCGGCGAGGCCGTGAATCAGCGCGATGGCGGCGCGCGGCGGCGTGCCGCGCGTGCGCCAGGCGTAGAGCGGCAGTTCGGCGCCGTCGTGGGTGCGCAGCGTCACCGTGTCGGGCAGGCGCGCCGTGGCTTGCGCGGCGTTGATCGGCTGGGTCGTCTCCATCTGCGCTGTCTCTCTCGTCGTTGTAAGTTTTTGTCTGACGGCAGAGTGTAGCCGCGGTTTCATCGGGCTTTCTGTGCTTTTTGCCGCGCCGGGACTCTAATGAAATTCAGTAATGAATTTATCGAAATGGATTATTAAAAGGAATTTGGCTCGCCAGGGTAAAATGTCAAGTTGACTCCAGACCAGCAAACGGCGGCTGTCTGCCGGCGCGACGCGTACAGGCGATCCATAGGGTCGCGTGCACGGGCGGCGCGCGGCACGCCCGCCGTTTCGTTTTTTCCATGATCGAAATTCGAAACGTTTCCCAGCGCTTCGCGGGCCCACAAGGCTGGATCGAAGCGCTGCACAACGTCAATCTGACGATTCCGCAGGGCGAGGTCTTCGGCATTATCGGCCGCAGCGGGGCGGGCAAGAGCACGCTCGTGCGCACCATCAACCTGCTGACGCGGCCGACCGAGGGCGACATCGTCGTCAACGGCCGCACGCTCACGTCGCTGCCGAACGCGCAACTGCGCGAGGCGCGCCGCGAGATCGGCATGATTTTCCAGCACTTCAACCTGCTTTCGTCGCGCACGGTGTTCGACAACGTGGCGCTGCCGCTCGAACTCGCGGGCATGAAGCGCGCCGACATCGAGGCGACGGTCCTGCCGTTGCTCGAACTCGTCGGCCTCACGGCGCAGAAAGACCGTTATCCGTCGCAGATCAGCGGCGGCCAGAAGCAGCGCGTGGGCATCGCGCGCGCGCTGGCGAGCAAGCCGAAAGTGCTGCTTTCCGACGAAGCCACCTCCGCGCTCGACCCCGAAACCACGCGCGCGATTCTCGACCTGCTGCGCAAGATCAATCGCGAGCTCAAGCTCACGGTCGTGATGATCACGCACCAGATGGAAGTGATCAAACAGGTCTGCGACCGCGTGGCCGTGCTCGACGCGGGCCGCGTGGTGGAAAGCGGTCCCGTGATCGACGTGTTCCTGCAACCGCGTCACGAAGTCACGCGCGCGCTGCTCGGCGACGTGATCGCGCAGGAATTGCCGCCCGCGCTCAAGGCGCGCGTGACCGAGCGTCTCGCGAAGGGCAACGCGCATCTGCTGCGCCTCGCTTTCACGGGCACGGGCGTCGATCAGCCGGTGCTGTCGGAAACGATCCGCCGCTTCGAACTCGATTTCAACATCCTGCATGGCCAGATCGACGAGATCCAGGGGCAGGCGTTCGGCTCGCTCGCGGTGCTCGCGGGCGGCGATCCGGTGAAGGTCGCGCAGGCGATTACGTGGCTGCGCGAGCAGGGCGTGGTGGTGGAGGAGCTGTCCCATGTGGAGTGAAATGTTCGATATGTTCGTCCAGTCGTTCTGGGAGACGCTCATCATGGTGGGCATTTCCGGACTGGTTGGCGCGGCCATCGGCCTGCCGCTCGGCGTGCTGCTCTATCTGACCGACCGCAACGGCGTGCTGCAGAACCTCGCCGTCAATCGCGCGATGGGCGTGGTCGTCAACGCGGTGCGCTCGACGCCGTTCATCATCCTGCTGGTGGCCGTGATTCCGTTCACGCGCGTCGTGGTGGGCTCGTCGATCGGCACGGCGGCCGCCATCGTCCCGCTGACCATTTCGGCCGCGCCGTTCATCGCGCGTCTGGTGGAAACCGCGCTGCGCGAAGTCGATCGCGGGCTGATCGAAGCCGCGCTGTCGATGGGCGCGAGCACGCGCCAGATCGTCTTCAAGGTGCTGCTGCCCGAGTCGCTGCCCGGCGTGGTGGCGGGTCTCACGATCACGTTCATCTCGCTCGTCGGCTATTCGGCGATGGCGGGCGCGATCGGCGGCGGCGGTCTGGGCGACCTGGGCATCCGCTACGGCTATCAGCGCTTCGAACCCGAAGTGATGCTGCTCGTGGTGGTCGTGCTGATCGTGTTCGTGCAGCTCGTGCAGTCGTTCGGCGACTGGCTCGTGCGACGCTTGAGCCATAAATGAGCCACAAGTAAGTAAGCCTCAAAACCGGCGGTAACCGTCGCCCGGCCGCGCGCGACATGCTTGCTCGCGGCTCGTCGATCCACTTCCACGAGACAAAGGTTTGGCCATGCAACGACGCATCATGATCCGGCTGGCGAGCGCGCTCGGCGCGGCAACGCTGATCGCTCCGCTGTGCGCGCCGCTCGCGGCGCACGCTGACGAAACCATCAAGGTGGGCGTCACCGGCGGCCCGCACGAGCAGGTGATGGAAGTGGTCAAGCGCGTGGCCGCGAAGAACGGCCTGACGATCAAGATCGTGGAGTTTTCGGACTACGTGCAGCCGAATGCGGCGCTCGCGGGCGGCGATCTCGATGCGAACAGCTACCAGCATCAGCCATATCTCGATGCGCAGGTGAAGGACCGCGGCTACAAGCTCGTGAAGCTCGCCGACACGGTCACGTTCCCGATGGGCATCTACTCGAAGAAGGTGAAGACGCTCGCGGAGCTGAAGCCGGGCGCGCGGATTGCGGTCCCGAACGATCCGACCAATGGCGGGCGCGCGCTGTTGCTGCTGCAAAAGCAGGGCCTTATCAAGCTGCGCGAGAGCGCGGGTTTGAAGGCCACGCCGCTCGACATCGTGGATAACCCCAGGAAGCTGAAGATCGTGGAACTGGACGCGGCGCAGATTCCGCGTTCGCTCGACGACGTGGACGCCGCCGCGATCAACACGAACTTCGCGATGGAAGCGGGGCTCAAGCCGAAGGCCGACGCGATCGCGATCGAGGACCCGAAAGGCCCGTACGTGAACGTGCTGGCGATCCGCGAGGCCGATCGCAACAAGCCGTGGGCGGCGAAACTGGTGGCGGCGTATCACTCGCCGGAGGTGAAGCAGTACATCGAACAGAAGTTCGGCGGCGCGGTGATCGCGTCGTGGTAAGCCCCGGGTAGACGGATTAGATAGAGAATTCAGTCGGAACCCGGGCTTGAAGCCCGGGTTTTTTCCGACATAAAATCGCACGATCGTTCGCTAGCGATATTCGCGACTGCCGGCCGCGCCGTGCAGGCAGCGCGCAGACAGCGGATCGTGCGGGAAAAATGCTGGCGGCGAGCGGCGTCCTTCGGGGCTATCGCTATAATGTCCGCCAGGTTGACGTATTCGTAACTTCGGAGCATGTGAATGAAAGTCCTTGTGCCTGTCAAACGCGTAGTCGATTACAACGTGAAGGTTCGTGTGAAGTCGGACGGCACGGGCGTCGACATTGCCAACGTGAAAATGTCGATGAACCCGTTCGACGAAATCGCCGTCGAAGAGGCCGTTCGTCTGAAGGAAGCGGGTGTCGCGACCGAAGTGATCGCTGTGTCCGCAGGCGTCGCGCAAGCGCAGGAAACGCTGCGCACGGCGCTGGCGATCGGCGCCGACCGCGCGATCCTGATCGAGTCGAACGAAGACCTTCAGCCGCTGGCTGTCGCGAAGCTGCTCAAGGCGCTCGTCGACAAGGAACAGCCGCAACTCGTCATCCTCGGCAAGCAGGCCATCGACGACGATTCGAACCAGACGGGCCAGATGCTCGCGGCGCTGGCGGACCTGCCGCAAGCGACCTTCGCCTCGAAGATCACGGTCGCCGACGGCCGTGCCACGGTCGCGCGTGAAGTCGACGGCGGCGCGGAAACGCTGTCGCTCGCGCTGCCCGCGGTGGTCACGACGGACCTGCGCCTGAACGAGCCGCGCTACGTCACGCTGCCGAACATCATGAAGGCGAAGAAGAAGCCGCTGGAAACGATCAAGCCGGAAGATCTCGGCGTGGATGTGACGCCGCGTCTGAAGACGCTGAAGGTTTCGGAGCCGCCCAAGCGCAGCGCCGGCGTGAAGGTCGCCGACGTGAAGACGCTGGTCGAGAAGCTGAAGACCGAAGCCAAGGTGCTGTGAGGAGCGAGAAAAAATGACGAATCTGGTTAATCTGGTAATCGCTGAACACGACAATCAGTCGATCAAGGCCGCGACGCTGAACGCGGTGTCGGCTGCACAGAAGATTGGCGGCGACGTGCACGTGCTGGTCGCGGGCCACAACGCGCAAGCGGCTGCCGATGCCGCAGCGAAGATCGCGGGCGTCGCGAAGGTCATTCTGGCCGACGCGCCGCAGCTCGCACAGGGTCTCGCGGAAAACGTCGAAGCCACGGTGCTGTCGATCGCGAAGAATTACTCGCACATCCTCGCTCCGGCGACGGCAGCGGGTAAGAACGTCACGCCGCGCATCGCCGCGAAGCTCGACGTCGCGCAGATCTCGGACATCACGGCCGTCGACAGCGCCGACACGTTCGAGCGTCCGATCTACGCGGGCAACGCGATCGCCACGGTGCAGTCGGCCGATCCGGTCAAGGTCATCACGGTGCGTACGACGGCGTTCGATCCGGTCGCAGCCGAAGGCGGCAGCGCGCCGGTCGAGAAGATCGACGCGGCAGCGGACAACGGCAAGGCGCAATTCGTCGGCCGTGAAGTCACGAAGCTCGACCGTCCGGAACTCACGAGCGCGAAGATCATCGTCTCGGGCGGCCGCGGTCTGGGCAGCGGCGAGAACTACACGAAGGTGCTGGAGCCGCTCGCCGACAAGCTGAACGCCGCGCTCGGCGCCTCGCGCGCCGCGGTCGACGCAGGCTATGTGCCGAACGATTATCAGGTCGGTCAGACCGGCAAGATCGTCGCGCCGCAGCTTTACATTGCGGTCGGCATTTCGGGTGCGATCCAGCATCTGGCCGGCATGAAGGACTCGAAGACCATCGTCGCGATCAACAAGGACGAAGAAGCACCGATCTTCAGCGTGGCCGATTACGGCCTCGTCGGCGATCTGTTCACGGTCGTGCCGGAACTCGTCAACGAGCTCGGCTAAGCATCGCGAATTACCGATGCGAATCACAGACGCCTGCATCGCATGACGTCTGACACAGAAAAGGGGCGCCGCGTGCGCCCCTTTTTTCGTTCATCAGCGGATGAAGGGGGAGACTGACATGTACGACGCACCGATACGCGACATGCTGTTCGTGATGAAGGAGCTGGCCGGACTCGACGAGATCGCCGCGCTGCCCGGCGGCGAGGACGCCACGCCCGAGACCGTCGAAGCCGTGCTGCACGAAGCCGCGAAGCTCTGTGGCGAAGTGCTCGCGCCGCTGAATGCCGAAGGCGATCGCCATCCGAGTCACTGGGACGACGGCGAAGTGCACGCGTCGCCCGGCTTCGCCGAGGCGTTTCGTCACTACGTGGCGGGCGGCTGGCAAGGCGTGCAGCATCCTCAGGAATACGAAGGACAGGGTTTGCCCAAGCTCGTCGGCACGCCGTGCGTGGAGATGCTCAACTCGGCGAATCTCTCGTTCGCGCTGTGTCCGCTGCTGACCGATGGCGCGATCGAGGCGCTGCTCACGGCGGGCAGCGAGGCGCAGAAGCAGCGCTACGTGCCGAAGCTCATTTCGGGCGAGTGGACCGGCACGATGAACCTCACCGAGCCGCAGGCGGGCTCCGATCTCGCCGCCGTGCGCACGCGCGCCGAGCCGCAGGGCGACGGCACGTACAAGCTGTTCGGCACCAAGATTTTCATCACCTGGGGCGAGCACGACATGGCGGAGAACATCGTCCATCTCGTGCTCGCGCGCACGCCCGACGCGCCCGAAGGCGTGAAGGGCATTTCGCTCTTTATCGTGCCGAAGTTTCTCGTCAACGCGGATGGTTCATCGGGCGCGCGCAACGACGTGCAGTGCGTGTCGATCGAGCACAAGCTCGGCATCAAGGCGAGCCCGACGGCGGTGCTGCAATACGGCGATCAGGGCGGCGCGATCGGCGAATTGATCGGCGAGGAAAATCGCGGGCTGGAGTACATGTTCATCATGATGAACGCCGCGCGATTCGCGGTGGGCATGCAGGGCGTGGCGATTTCGGAGCGCGCGTATCAGAAGGCGCTCGGCTATGCGAAGGAGCGCGTGCAGAGTCGGCCCGTCGATGGCTCGTCGAAGGCGGCGGTCACCATCGTGCATCATCCGGACGTGCGGCGCATGCTCGGCACCATGCGCGCGCTCACCGAGGCGGCGCGCGCGCTCGCTTACGCGGCGGCGGGCGAGAGCGACCGCGCGCATCGCGATCCCGATGCCGCGGCGCGCGCGCGTCATCAGGCCGTCTACGAATATCTCGTGCCGATCGTGAAGGGCTGGAGTACCGAGTCGTCGATCGAGGTGACGAGCCTCGGCGTGCAGGTTCACGGCGGCATGGGTTTCATCGAGGAGACGGGCGCGGCGCAGTTCTATCGCGACGCGCGCATTCTGCCGATCTACGAAGGCACGACCGCGATCCAGGCGAACGATCTGATCGGACGCAAGACGTTGCGCGACGGCGGCGCGGTGGCGAAGGCGCTGGCGGCCGAAATCGGCAAGACGGTCGCGGAACTCGGCGCGCAGGACGGCGGGGCGTTCAAGTCGATGGCGAAGTATCTGGCGCTTGGGCGGGGTGCGTTCGAGTCGGCCGTGGATTTCGTGCTGACGAATGCGAAGCGCGATCCGAACGCGGTGTTCGCGGGCAGCGTGCCGTATCTGATGCTCGCGGGCGTCGTGCTGGGCGGCTGGCAGATGGCGCGCGCGATGCTCGCCGCGCAACGGCTCATGCCGCACGATCCGGCGTTCTACGGCGCGAAGATCGCGACGGCGCAGTGCTATGCGGAGCAGGTGTTGCCGCGCGCGCTGGCGCTCGAAGCGGGTATCGTCAACGCGAAGGGCGACGAGGGCGTGCTGGCATTGCCGGAAGATCAGTTCTGATTTGCAGCTGATTTACGGCCGATCTACGGCGCGGGTATGAAAAACGGCGGCCTCTTTTCAGAGCGCCGCCGTTTTTTTGCCGCCTTCAACGAAGCGGCGAGTCCTTAAGCGTAAGCCGGGCGATGCGTGCCGTGCTGTTCGCCGAGGTAGCGATAGACCGAGAGGTCGTCGGCCTTGATCGCGGGCTGCTTGCCGGAGATGAGGTCGGCGAGCAACTGGCCCGAGCCG
The DNA here is from genome assembly GCF_900109265.1 of Paraburkholderia tropica. Taxonomy (GTDB): domain Bacteria; phylum Pseudomonadota; class Gammaproteobacteria; order Burkholderiales; family Burkholderiaceae; genus Paraburkholderia; species Paraburkholderia tropica. The sequence continues at coordinate 152,568 of NZ_FNZM01000008.1, read as the reverse complement.
CACGACATGGTCCAGCCGAGCGTGCCGTGTCCCGTGTTCAGGAACAGGTTCGAGAGCGGCGTGCGGCCGACGATGGGCGTGCCGTCCGGCGTCATCGGGCGCAGACCGGTCCAGAAGCTGGCTTGAGCCGTATCGCCGCCGCCGGGGAACAGATCGTTCACGCACATTTCGAGCGTTTCGCGGCGCGCCTGCTTGAGCGACTTGTCGAAGCCGACGATTTCCGCCATGCCGCCCACGCGGATGCGGTCGTCGAAACGCGTGATCGCGATCTTGTAGGTTTCGTCGAGCACGGTGGAGACCGGCGCGGCGTCGGCGTTGACGATCGGCGCGGTGATCGAATAACCCTTGAGCGGATACACCGGAATCTTCATGAGACCCGAGAGCATCTTCGTGGAGTACGAGCCGAGCGCGAGCACATAGCTGTCGGCGCGCACGAGTTCGCTGCCGCATTGCACGCCCGCGATGCGGTCGCCCTGCACGGCGAGGCCGTCGATCGGCGTGTTGTAGCGGAACTTCACGCCGAGTTCGGCGGCCATCGCGGCGAGGCGCGTGGTGAACAGCTGGCAGTCGCCGGTTTCGTCGCCGGGCAGACGAAGGCCGCCCGTGAGCTTGTGCGAGACGGCGGCGAGCGCGGGTTCGGCGCGGCCGAGTTCGGCGGCGCTCAGAAGTTCGTATGGCACGTTGGCGTCCTTGAGCACGGCGATGTCCTTCGCCGCGCCTTCGAATTGCTGCTGCGTGCGGAACACCTGCAGCGTGCCGCCCGTGCGGCCTTCGTACTGGATGCCGGTGTCGGCGCGCAGCGCCTGCAGGCAGTCGCGGCTGTATTCGGCCAGACGCACCATGCGGCCCTTGTTCTGCGCGTAGCGCCCGGCCGTGCAGTTCTGCAGCATCTGCCACATCCATTGCAGCTGGAACTTCGTGCCGTCGAGGCGGATGGCGAGCGGCGCGTGCTTCTCGAACATCCACTTGATCGCCTTGAGCGGCACGCCCGGCGCCGCCCACGGCGCGGCATAGCCCGGCGAAATCTGGCCGGCGTTCGCAAAACTGGTGTCGAGCGCGGGACCGGACTCGCGGTCGATCACCGTCACTTCATGGCCCGCGCGGGCAAGATACCAGGCGCTGGCCACACCGACCACACCACTGCCCAACACGACGACTCGCATAGCTGCTCCGTAGAGAGAATTGTTTGGGCTACGCGGTCTTGCCGGGGCGCCGCAGGGCCGTTTTGAGCGGCGGCAGGGCGGATGGCACGAAAATCCGGATGTAGCCAGTAATATCGACTATGCTATTGTTGTAAGACTAGGTTTTGTTATTGTATTTATCTGATTTTCAGGAAAAAACATGAGAACGCAGCGTCAGCCGGTCCGCGCACTCGACCGGCTCGATCACCGCATCCTCAAGCTGCTTCAGCAGGACGGCCGCATGGCCATGAAAGACCTCGCCGAGCAGGTCGGGCTGTCGGTCACGCCGTGCATCGAGCGGGTCAAGCGCATGGAGCGAGACGGCGTCATCACGGGCTACTACGCGCGCGTCAATCCGAACGTGCTCGGCGCGGCGCTGCTGGTGTTCGTGGAGATCACGCTCGACCACAAGAGCGGCAACATGTTCGATCAGTTCCGCCGCGAGGTGCAGAAGATTCCCGAGGTGCTCGAATGCCATCTGGTGTCGGGCGACTTCGACTATCTGATCAAGGCGCGCATCGGCGAAATGGCGGACTACCGCAAGCTGCTCGGCGACATCCTGCTGCAACTGCCGGGCGCGGTGCAGTCGAAGAGCTATGTGGTGATGGAAGAGATCAAGGAGACGCTGACGATCGCGGTGGGCGAGTAGTCCGGCTCAAGCGTCGGGTTCTGGCAACCAACTCCGCCCCGTTTTTCGCACTCGACAAAGCGTCTCGATACTGTATATTTGTACAGTATCGAGACGCTTTGTTTTTGCCCCGCCGTGAACCGCAACCCACCCGCGAACGACGCTAATCGCGCCCCCGACCCCGACGCCTGGTATCCCGTCGCGCCGCCCGCGCCGCGCAAGGGGCGCGGCGCGGTCACGAACCTGCAAGGGCGCTACGAGGTCGATCAGCGCGAGGCATACGACGACGGCTGGCAGTACGTCGAATCGCCATCCGACGCGCGCGAGCGCAGCGATGAAGCGGGCGCGCAAATCGACGAGCAAGCCAACGCGCAAGCCGGCGAGCGCGAAACGTCGGAGCCCGCGCTGCGCACGCAGATCTACGAGGAGCGCGCGAAAAGCATCCTCACGCGCAACCAGTCGCCGGACATTCCGTTCAACGTGTCGCTCAATCCGTATCGCGGATGCGAGCATGGCTGCATTTATTGTTTCGCGCGGCCCACGCACAGTTATCTGGGACTTTCGCCGGGTCTCGATTTCGAGAGTCGCCTGTACGCGAAGATCAACGCGCCCGAACTGCTCGCGCGCGAACTGGCGAAACCCGGCTACGAGCCGGAGCCCATCGCGCTCGGCGTGAATACCGACGCCTGGCAGCCCGTCGAGCGCGAGCTGCGCATCACGCGGCGCGTGATCGAGGTGTTGGCGCAGCGGCAGCATCCGTTCGCGGCCATCACGAAATCGTCGCTGATCGAACGCGATCTCGACCTGCTCGCGCCGATGGCCGAGCGCCAGCAGTTCATGGCCGCCATCACCATCACCACGCTCGACGCCGACATCGCGCGCACGCTGGAGCCGCGCGCGGCCACGCCGTCGCGCCGCCTGCGCACGATCCGCACGCTCGCGCAGGCGGGCATTCCGGTGGGCGTGAGCATCGCGCCGGTGATCCCGTTCGTCACCGAACCCGACATGGAGCGAGTGCTCGAAGCCTGCGCCGAAGCGGGCGCGACGAGCGCGAGCTTTATCGTGCTGCGGTTGCCGTGGGAAGTCTCGCCGCTGTTTCAGGATTGGCTCGCCGCGCATTTCCCGCAGCGTGCCGAGCGCGTGATGAGCCGCGTGCGCGACATGCGCGGCGGCAAGGATTACGAGTCGTCGTTTTCGCAGCGCATGAAGGGCACCGGGCTATGGGCCGACCTGCTCAAGCAGCGCTTTCACAACGCGGTGCGGCGGCTCGGGTTGAACGAGCGGCGTCACGGCATTCTCGACATGTCGGAGTTCGTGCGCGCGAAGGCGCAGGAACAGAAGCGCCAGCTCGATCTGTTCTGAGCGCAATGGCGCTGCGATTACGTGAATGCCGCGTTACTGCGAAATCGCCTTGGCGGCTTCGACCTGCGATTCGAAATACGTCTGGAACGAAAGCGCGAGGCCGGTCATCAGCAGGAATGCGCCAATCAGCAGCGAGAAGATCACGACGAAGATCACGGCCCAGCCCGAGCGGCTCGCGCGACGGCCCGCGAAGGCGGCGTTGAATTGCGCGTCCCACTTCGCGTCGGGGCGCAGACCGTAGACGATCGCGGCCAGAAACGCCGAGAGCACCGAAATCGCGCCGATCACCGCCATCCCCCAGCCGGGCACCGACGCGCGTTCGGTGGCCATCAGCAGCAACACACCCGGAATGCCGATCAGCGTGCCGGCGATGTGCGCCCAGCCCCAGACGTCGCGCGCGCCATACAGATAGAAGCGATGCGCGCCAAGGCTGCCAAGCAGAAAGGCGAGAGCGGCGGTGAGCGTCTTGTTGCGAAAGCGTGCTGCGGGCTTGTTTTGATTGGACATGAGCAGGCAGTGAGCAGGCGAAGAGCGGGCGAAGAGCGGGCGAAAAGCAGATGAAGCGCAGACGAGGGCGCGATGGGCGCGCGGCCCATTGTACGTGGCGTGCGCGCGCGCCAGCAGAGCTTGGCGCTTATGTTCGCGCTCACGCGTGCGGCGTTCGTGCGGCGTCCGGGCCCGCGCTTACGGCTTCGAATACGTCACGCGATAGATCGCGCCCGCGTAGTCGTCGCTGATGAGCAGCGAGCCGTCGGGCAAGGGCAGCACATCGGCGGGACGGCCCCACTGGGTGTCGCCCGCATCGAGCCAGCCTTGCGCGAACACCTGCTGCTGCACGTGCTTGCCGTCCGCGTCGACGCTCACGCGCACCACGCGATACCCCACCTTCTTGCTGCGATTCCACGAACCGTGCTCGGCGATGAAAATACTGTCGCGATACTCGGCCGGGAACATCGTGCCTGTATAGAAGCGCATGCCGAGCGCCGCGACGTGCGCGCCCAGTTGCGCGACCGGCGGCGTGAAAGCGCTGCACGGATGATCCTTGCCGAACTCGGGATCGCTCACGTCGCCGCCATGGCAGTACGGAAAGCCGAAGTCGAGCCCCGCGCGCGGCAGGCGGTTGAGCTTGTCGGAAGGGATATCGTCGCCGAGCATGTCGCGGCCGTTGTCGGTGAACCAGAGTTCGTGCGTGCGCGGATGCCACGCGAAACCGACGGTGTTGCGCACGCCGCGCGCGAGGGTTTCATAGTGCGTGCCGTCCGGGTCCATGCGGCCGATCATCGCGTAGTGCGTGCGCTGCGGATCGTTCGCGGGCAGGCAGACGTTGCACGGCGCGCCTTGCGGCACGTAGAGCTTGCCGTCGGGACCGAAAGCAATGAACTTCCAGCCGTGATGGCGCGAATCGGGCAGCGAGGACGTGACCACGGCGGGCTTGGGCGGATTGTCGAGATGCGTGTCGATGCCGTCGAGCCGCACGATCGAAGAAACCGCGGAGACATACAGTGCGCCGTCGCGCCAGGCCACGCCGACGGGCATCGTGAGCCCCGAGGCGATCACGTGCCGTTTGACGACGCGCCCGTCGTGCAGCTCGAGCGCGTAGACGCGGCTGTCCATGCTGCCCACATAGAGAATGCCTTGCGGCGAGAGCGTCATTTCGCGCGCGGCGGGCACGTCGTCGGAGAGGACTTCGATGTGGAAGCCCGGCGGCAACTGGATGCGCTCGATCGGCAGGGCGGCGCGCGCGAGCGGCGCGAGCAGGAGGATCAGCAGGGCGATGCCGAGGCGTGTCGCCGAGCGCGTCCAACGCGATTTGTTGCGGCGGGGAGACAGGGCCGGATCAGATGGCCGCGGCTGCGTGGCGAAGCGGGCGGCGGCGGAAAAACCGCCGCGCGGGGCGTCAGGCGGGGCAGTCATGTGCTGGAACGCTCGTGCGAGGCGGGTGCGAATCGCCGTTCGATCGTCGTGCATCGTCGCTTTCTCCTGGGGTTTCCACAGGGTCTCCGAGCAAGATTCCAGTTAAGTGTTTGTTATGGCATTGGTTTCGGGCTATAATCGCATGTTTCAGTAGTCCCGAACCCCCGGTTTTCAAGGATTCTAGTATGGTTATCATCCGTCTGGCACGCGGCGGCTCGAAGAAGCGCCCGTTCTACAACATCGTCGCAACCGATTCGCGTAACCGTCGCGACGGCCGTTTCATCGAGCGCGTGGGCTTCTACAACCCGGTCGCTACCAAGGGTGAAACGCTGCGCATCGCTCAAGATCGCGTGACGTACTGGCAGGAAAACGGCGCGCAAATGTCGCCGGCTGTCGAGCGTCTCGTGAAGCAATCGCAAAAGGCTGCTCCGGCTGCTTAAGTGCTTGCATGATGCTTGCCGGGCTGCGTCGCTCGACTACGGTTTTGTACCCGGTCTTGCCGCAGTCTTTCACCTGTTTCACCGTGCGCGTAGCGTAAGCCGCGTGTACGACATCAAGCTGGCTGCGAGGTTTGTCCATGCCCGAGCATGACGACGCAAAAGCGGACGCCAAGGCTAAGGGCGAGGTATCGCAGAGCAGTGGCAAGACCGGCGGGCGCGCCGCGCCGTCGTTTGGCGCGTTCGCGCGCAAGGCGCCGGTTCGTGACAATGCGCGTGCTCAGATGCGTGAAAACGCATCGGAAAGCACCGCCGCGAAAGGCGAAGGTCTGCGCGCCGAATCTGAGGCGAGCTGGCCGGCCGACGCGGTCGAGGTCGGCGCCGTGATCGATGCCTATGGCCTCAAAGGCGGGCTGAAGATCGCGCCGCACGCCGAAGGCGGCCGCGCGCTCATCGCGGCGAAGCGCTGGTGGTTCCTCAAGGGCCGCGAGCGTCCCACGCTGCATTCCGCGGTGCGCGCGAGCGCCAAGGTGCACGGCGACTCGGTCGTCGGGCAACTGAACGCAATCGCCGACCGCGACGCCGCGCTGCAGTTGCGCGGCGCGCGTATCTACGTGAGCCGTGCCGATTTCCCCGCGCCGGAAACCGACGAGTATTACTGGGTCGACCTGATCGGTCTTGACGTCGCCAACGAGGCGGGTGTCGATCTCGGCAAGGTCGCCGGACTCATCGACAACGGCGCGCAGTCGGTGTTGCGCGTCGAGTATCCCTCGGCGGGCAAGGACGGCAAGCCTGTCACCGGCGAGCGGCTGATCCCGTTCGTCGGCGTATTTGTGAAGACGGTCGACCTGGCGGCGAAGCGCATCGTCGTCGACTGGGACGCCGATTTTTGATCCTGCTGTGCTGATTCGCTGAACGGAGAGAGCGATGCAGTTCGATGTCGTCACGCTCTTTCCTGAGATGTTTCGCGCGATCACCGACTGGGGTATCACCAGCCGGGCCGCGAAGCAGGAGCGCTATACGCTGCGTACGTGGAATCCGCGCGATTTCACGACCGACAACTACCGCACCATCGACGATCGCCCTTACGGCGGCGGCCCCGGCATGGTCATGCTGGCCAAGCCGCTCGAAGCGGCCATCGGCGCGGCGAAAGCCGCGCAGGCGGAGCAGGGCGCGCGCGAACCGCGTGTGCTGCTGATGTCGCCACAAGGCAAGCCGCTCACGCACGAGCGCGCCGTGGAGTTCGCCCAGGAATCCGGTTTCGTGATCCTGTGCGGCCGCTACGAAGCGATCGACCAGCGTCTCGTCGACCGTCACGTCGACGAGGAAGTGAGTCTGGGCGACTTCGTGCTGTCCGGCGGCGAACTGCCGGCGATGGCGCTGATGGACGCGGTGGTGCGATTGCTGCCGGGCGTGCTGAACGACGCGCTCTCGGCGGTGCAGGATAGTTTCGTCGACGGTCTGCTCGACTGTCCGCATTACACGCGGCCGGAGGAATACGACGGCGTGCGGGTGCCCGATGTGCTGCTCGGCGGCCATCATGCGGAAATCGAGCAATGGCGCCGCCGCGAATCGCTGCGCAATACGTTTCACAAACGGCCCGATCTGATTGCGCGGGCCCGCAAGAACAAGATGTTGAGCCGTGCCGACGAGGCATGGCTCGCTAGTCTCGCGAAAGGTTCGAGCGAAGCGTAACGCTTCGGGCGGGCAGGGCGCGGGACGCCCAAGGCGGCGCCGCTTCATGCGTGAACGGCGCCAGTTGTGAATCCATCCTCTATCGGGGCCGTGCTGCCGCACTGTGGCGCAGGTACGAACGCCGACAAGATGGCTTACGGAGTCATTCATGAATCTGATCGAAAAGCTCGAACAGGAAGAAATCCAGCGCGTGCTGGGCGAGAAAACCATCCCCGAATTCGCTCCTGGCGATACGGTGATCGTCAACGTGAACGTGGTTGAAGGTAACCGCAAGCGCGTTCAGGCATACGAAGGCGTCGTGATCGCAAAGCGTAACCGCGGTCTGAACTCGGCGTTCATCGTTCGCAAGATCTCGTCGGGCGAAGGCGTCGAGCGTACGTTCCAGACGTACTCGCCGCTGCTGGCCAGCATCGTGGTGAAGCGCCGCGGCGACGTTCGTCGCGCGAAGCTGTACTACCTGCGCAACCTGTCGGGCAAGAAGGCACGTATCAAGGAAAAGCTGGTGTCGAAAGACCGCGCAGCTGCTCCGGCCGAACAGGCGTAAAAGCTGTAAGAAAGAAGCACCCCTCGGGGTGCTTTTTTCTTTTTGGCCGCAAAATACTCTCCTGTGCCCGAACCTCGAGTCAGCCGTTGATCCGTCCAGTATTTGAACCCGAAAGCCTGCCGATCGAATCGACGGGCGCCGATCTGCCTCACATCGCCGCCGAACGGCTCACGCCCGATGGCCTGCGCGCGCGCTTCGAGCAGCGCCTGCCGTGGCAGCCCGAGCCGCAGGAAGCGCGCGTGCTGGAGATCCGCGATCCGCGCGAGGCCGCCGTGCTGATGCCGATCGCGATGCGGCCCTCGGGTCTTACGGTGCTGCTCACGCAGCGCGCCGACAATCTCAGCAATCACGCAGGTCAGGTCAGCTTCCCCGGCGGCAGCCGCGAGCCGTCCGACCCCACGCCGATCGCCGCCGCGTTGCGCGAGGCGCACGAAGAGGTCGATCTCGATCCGGCGCGCGTCGAGGTGCTGGGGGCGTTGCCGGACTACCTCACGGGCACGGGTTTTCGCGTCACGCCCGTGGTGGGCCTCGTGCACGAGCCGTTCACGCTCGCGGCCGACTCGCTCGAAGTGGCGAGCATCTTCGAGGTGCCGCTCGGCTTTCTGATGAACCCCGCGCACCACGAAGTGCGCGTCTGGCGCTGGGAAGGCGGCGAGCGCCGCTTCTTCGCGATGCCGTATCCGCAGCAAGGCGTGCAGCCCGGCGATATACGTGGCGTGGGCGGCACGCATTTCATCTGGGGCGCGACGGCGGGCATGCTGCGCAACTTCTATCGTTTCCTGCTCGCCTGAGGCGAGGTGCGGGGCGCTCGGCGGCCCCTCAAGAACGCCCGCGTTCGTGCCGATAACGTGTTGCTGTTGTGTCTTTGTCGCCAGAGGTTCAGGCACATCTGGCCCTGTGATATCTTTGCAGCACCTTTCCAACACTCGAATCGCACGGCGCGTCGCATGACCTTCTTTTCCGTATTGCTGGCTCTCGTCATCGAACAGGTGCGGGCGCTGTCGCCCAACAACCCGGTCATGGCGCTCGTGCGCCTCAATGCGGAATGGGCCGCCCACGGCTTCGACGCGGGCAAGCAGAAGCACGGCGTGCTCGCCTGGCTCGTGGTCGTGCTGCCGTGGACCCTCGTCACGGCGCTCGTCTACTACGTGCTCTATCACATCAGCTTCGTGCTGGCGTTCCTCTGGAACGTGGTGGTGGTGTACTTCACGCTCGGCTTCCGCCAGTTCAGCCACTATTTCACGGATATCCACCTCGCGCTGAATAACGACGACGTGCCGCGCGCGCGTGAAATCCTCACCGAGTGGACCGGCATCGACGCCGTGGACATGCCCGTGAGCGAGATCGTGCGCCACACGCTGATCCACGCGGTGGTGGCCTCGCATCGTCACGTGTTCGGCGTGTTCTTCTGGTTCCTCGTGCCGATCGGTCCGGCGGGCGCGGTGCTGTATCGCCTCTCCGAATACCTCGCGCGCGAATGGTCGCGTCCGGCCGACGACCGCACGGAAGCGTTCTCGAACTTCGCGCAGCACGTGTTCTTTGTGATCGACTGGATTCCGGCGCGGCTCACGTCGCTGGGCTTCGCGATCGTCGGCAACTTCGAGGACGCCATCTACGCCTGGCGCAATCACGCGAACCAGTGGCCGGACACCAACGAAGGCGTGCTGCTCGCCGCCGGCAGCGGCGCGCTGGGCGCGCGTCTGTCCGGTCCGCTCGCGGAGCAGTCGAGCGTCGACGCCATCGCGCAGCCGGGCGAGGGCGGTCCGTACACAGTCGGCGACGACTGCACGCCGCGCACGCTGCAATCGGCCGTGGGCCTTGTCTGGCGCGCCGTGATCCTGTGGATGATCCTGCTGCTCATGCTGACCATCGCGCTCTGGGTTTGAGCGTGGGCGCTTAGGCTGCTGTCGCCGCAAGCGAATCAACGCGAATAAAAAAGGCCCGTGCAGGTTGCACGGGCCTTTTGCATTTCGTCGCTGGTTGCGCGCCGCTTCAATCGTCGAGCGGATCGCGCTCGCGTCCGCATTGCCAGCAGACCGTGAATTGCGGCTCCAGCGTCTCGCCGCACTGCGCGCAGCGCCATGGCCGCGCGCCCGGCGGCGGTCCGCTGGTGGCGTCGGCGATCAGCTTGCGGGCGAGCGTTTCGTCGCGCTCGTCGACGAGCCAGATCTCCGGCGCGCACTGTTCGGCGGGAATCTCGCCCATCGCGCCGCTCAGATAGCGGTTGTGCAGCTCGCAAGGCACGCCAGCCGTCGCGAGGATGTTCATCCAGTGCTGGGCGATCACCACGTTGGGCGCGCGAACGAGCTTGAGCATGGCTGCCGCGCGGCCTTCAGCGCACGATCTGGCTGATCTCGTGCACGAGCTGCGCGTAGAGCGCGTGACGCTCGGGCGCGACGCGGCCGTCGGCGACCGCTTCGAGAACCGCGCAGCCCGGCTCGTGCAGGTGATGGCAGTTGTAGAAGCGGCAATGCGCGAGCAGCGGCCGGAACTCGGGGAACGCGCGCTCCAGCGTGCCTTCGGTCAGGTGATACAGCCCGAACTCCTGGAAACCCGGCGAATCGATCAGCGCGCCGCCGCCAGGCAACTTGTAGAGACGCGTGAACGTCGTGGTATGGCGTCCGCTGTTGAGCGCGGTGGAGATCTCGCGCGTGGCCGCTTCGGCGTCCGGAATCAGCAGATTCACGAGCGTCGATTTGCCCATGCCCGACTGGCCGAGCAGGATCGTCTGATGGCCGTTCAGATGCGCGGAGAGAATCGCATGCGCTTCCTCCGGATGCTGCTTCTCCGACACTTCGAGCACCGTATAGCCGAGCGCGCGATAGCGCTCCAGTCGCTGGCGCGCGAGCGGCAGCACGGCTTCCAGGTCGATCTTGTTGAGCAGGATGATCGGCGTGAGCCCGTTGGCCTCGGCGGCCACGAGCGCGCGCCCGAGCAGGTCTTCGCTGAAGTGCGGCTCGGTGGCGAGCACGATCAGCAACTGGTCGAGATTCGCCGCGAAGAGCTTCGACTTGAACTGGTCGGAGCGATAGAGCAGATTGCGCCGCTCGCCGATCGCCACGATCACGCCCTGGTCGGCCGACGTCGACTGATAGTCGACGCGGTCGCCCACCGCGACCTCGCTCTTCTTGCCGCGCGGAAAGCACTGGAGCGGCGCGCCGCCGCCGTCGGGCGCGACGAGATAATGGCGGCCGTGTGCCGCGATCACGACGCCGTGCAGCGTGGCCGCCGCGCCGGCCTGTCCCGCCGGCGAGGCGGACGCGCCGGCGGATTTCGAGGCGCGCCGGCTCATGCGTGCGACATCAGGCGATCGATCCGCTGCGAAGCCGGCGGATGCGAGTAGTAAAACGCCGTGTAGAGCGGGTCGGGCGTGAGCGTGGACGCGTTGTCCTCGTAGAGCTTCACGAGCGCGTTGACGAGCTGCTGCGCGTCGGTCTGCGTGGCCGCGAAGGCGTCCGCTTCGAACTCGTGCTTGCGCGAGCTGAGGCTGCCGAGCGGCGTGACGAAGAACAGGAACACCGGCACCGCGATGAAGAACAGCACGAGCGCGAGGCCCTCGTTGCCGCCGAGCAGCGACGGACGCACGCCGAGACCTTCGTAGAACCACACGCGCTGCGTGAGCCAGCCGAGCACGCCGAGCAGCACGAGGCTGATCGCGAAGGTCACGAGCATGCGCTTGATGACATGGCGGCGCTTGAAGTGTCCGAGTTCGTGCGCGAGCACGGCTTCGATCTCGCTGCCCGAGAGGCGCGCGAGCAGCGTGTCGAAGAAGACGATGCGCTTGGCCGCGCCGAAACCCGTGAAATACGCGTTGCCGTGCGCGGAACGGCGGCTGCCGTCCATCACGAACAGGCCCTTGGCCGCGAAGCCGCAGCGCTGCATCAGCGCTTCGATGCGCGAGCGCAGGACTTCGTCGCGCAGCGGCTCGAACTTGTTGAAGAGCGGCGCGATGAAGGACGGGTAGAGCACCAGCACGAGCATCTGGAACGCGACCCAGACGACCCACGTCCAGAGCCACCAGAGGCTGCCCGCCTGCTTCATGAGCCAGAGCACCACGAACAGCAGCGGAATGCCGAACAGCGCGCCGATCACGAGACCCTTGATGCGATCCGCGAAGAAAATGCGCCGCGTCATGCGGTTGAAGCCGAAACGCTCCTCGACCACGAACTGGCGGTAGTAATCGAGCGGCAGTTCGATCAGGCCGCTGACCGCGAGCACGGCGCCGACCAGCGCGATCTGGCCGACGTAGTCGCGCCCGAGCCAGTCCGAAATGCCAAGGTCGATGGCCTGCACGCCGCCGAGCAGCGTGAGCGCGATCAGCACGACGGTGGACAGCACGATCTCGACCATGCCGAGGCGCGTGCGCGCGACGGTGTAGTCGGCGGCGCGCTGATGGGCCGCGAGCGGGATGGTGGCCGCGAACTGCGCGGGCACCGCGTCGCGATGCGCGGCGACGAAGCGGACCTGCCGCGAGGCGAGCCAGAGTTTGGTCGCGACCATGGCCAGAACGGCGGCCACGAAAAGAATGCTGAAGGCCAGCGCGGGGGAGAGATTAGGCATCCGGGAAGTCCGTGGTATCTATGCGACAATTATATGTTCTCGTCGGCCCGGCCATCGCATCTCGCGATGGCGTCGCGCGCGCGGCGTCCCCATCGTGTTTCAGCGTTCCAGGTTCTCTTCCATGACTGACATCAATTCTGCCGATCCGGCGGGCCAGGCGACTCCGGCAATGGAGCGCACCGACATGAACCTGATCTGGCTCGACATGGAAATGACGGGGCTCGACCCCGATAACGACCGCATCATCGAAATCGCGGTGGTCGTGACCAATTCCACGCTCGACAAGATCGTCGAAGGCCCCGTGCTGGCGATTCACCAGTCCGAAGCCGTGCTCGACCGCATGGACGAGTGGAACCGCAACACGCACGGCCGCTCGGGCCTGACCGAGCGCGTGCGCGCCTCGACGGTGACCGAGGAAAGCGCGACCGAGGAAATCCTCGCGTTTCTCTCGCAGTACGTGCCGCCGGGCAAGTCGCCGATGTGCGGCAACTCGATCTGCCAGGACCGCCGCTTCATGGCGCGCTGGATGCCCACGCTCGAGCGCTTCTTCCACTATCGCAACCTCGACGTCAGCACGCTCAAGGAACTGTGCCGCCGCTGGCAGCCCGCGATCTACAAGGGTTTCCAGAAGCGCGCGATGCACACGGCGCTGGCCGACATCCACGAGTCGATCGACGAACTCAAATACTACCGCGAGCATTTCCTGATTCCGGCGGCCAACGTGCCTGCGGACGCGCAGGCGGCGAAGTAAGCGGCGAAGTAAGCGGCGCGCGGACCGGTGAATCGGTGAATAGATAAAACGGCGCCCTCGGGCGCCGTTTTGCTTGCAGGCGTGTTGCGGCTCGAATGGATCAAGCGCGCGGCGGACGCTGCGCGTTCTTCGGACGGAACGCCGCCACGACGTTTGGATCGGTTTCGATATACGGGCCCCCGATCAGGTCGATGCAATACGGCACCGCCGCGAAAATGCCCGGCACCTTCACGGCGCCGTCGGCGTCGCGCAGGCCTTCGAGCGTTTCCTTGATCGACTTCGGCTGCCCGGGCAGGTTGACGATGAGCGCCGCGTGATCGTCGGTTTCGCGGATCACGGCGACCTGGCGCGACAGAATCGCCGTCGGCACGAAATTCAGGCTGATCTGGCGCATCTGCTCGCCGAAGCCGGGCATTTCCTTCGTGGCGACCGCGAGCGTGGCCTCGGGCGTCACGTCGCGGCGCGCGGGGCCGGTGCCGCCCGTGGTCAGCACGAGGTCGCAGCCGAGGCCGTCGACGAGCGCCGTGAGCGTGGCCGAGATGGTGGCCGCGTCGTCGTGGATCAGGCGCGTTTCGGCGCGCCACGGCGATTTGAGCACGGCGCCCAGCCATTCCATCAGCGACGGAATGCCTTTGTCCTCGTAGACGCCCGCGGTGGCGCGGTCGCTGACCGACACGAGGCCGATCACGAGTTCATTGGGATGGCTGCGCTCAGGCTTCGTCATCGTCGCGGTCCTCGTCGGCGCGCGCGTTGCCGGTCTGGTCGTGATCGTCGCCGTCGTCGGCCTGGGCGCTCGCGTCCTTGATCCACTGGAACAGCTCGCGGAAGTACTTGGGCGGCTTGGCCTGCTGCTGCTCGCGGCGGACGTTGCGGATCAGCGTGCGGCCTTCCTGCGGGTCGGCGGCAGGATGCTGGCGGATGAATTCGGTCAGCGCGGCGTCGTCGGCGAGCAGTTTTTCGCGGGTGCGCTCGATCCAGTGCAGGCGCGCCGTGGCAGCCTTGTTCACGCCGCGGTACTCGTCGAAGGCGGTGCGCAGCGCGGCGACTTCGTCCTCGCGCAGGCCGCGCATCATGCGGCCCACGTACTGAAGCTGGCGGCGCTTGCCTTCGTGGTCGGTGATGCGGCGCGCCTCGTGGACGGCATCCGCGAGGTCTTCCGTCATCGGCATGCGCTTGAGCGCGTCTTTCGGCAGCTCGACGAGCGCCGTGCCCAGTTCCTGCAGCGCGGTCATTTCGCGCTTGAGCTGCGATTTGCTGGGGCGATCGTAGCCGTTGTCGTCCTCTTCGGCGACAGCGTCGTTCATCGGTTGAATGCGGGTTTTGCGTTTCATGGGGCGTATTGTAGCGCGCGCGGGAGGGCGCATCGGACGGATGGGTCGCGCGCGCGCCGGCAAGCCCATACGCGAGCCGCGAGACGGTGCGCGCCGGCAGGCGCCCGTGGTGCTGGGTGCGCGTTCGCATACCTTGCTATGATCGCGGAATGCGCCTGAAGCAAGGGCGCCTGATGCGACACCTCCGACACACGACAAGCGGGCCGCCTGGCCCGAAACCGGACCGTAACGACAATGGCAGCAGACATCGAAGCCCGGCAACGTTTTTTCCCGCACACCCAGGATGAACTCAAGGAAATCGCGTCGGACATTCTCCGGCACGCGAAGACGCTCGGCGCGAGCGACGCGGCGACCGAGATCTCCGAAGGCGACGGCCTGTCGGTTTCCGTGCGGCGCGGCGAAGTCGAAACCATCGAGCATAACCGCGACAAGTCGGTCGGCGTGACCGTCTACATCGGCAACAAGCGCGGCAACGCGAGCACCTCGGACTTCTCCGCGCAGGCGCTCAAGGACACCGTGGCGGCTGCGTACAACATCGCGCGCTTCACCGCCGACGACGACTGCGCGGGCCTCGCCGAGCGCGAGCTGCTGGAAACCGCGCCGCGCGACCTCGACCTCTATCATCCGTGGAGCATCACCGCCGACGAAGCGGTCGAGATCGCGCGCCGCGCCGAAGACGCCGCATTCGCCACCGACCCGCGCGTGACCAACTCGGAAGGCGCGAGCGTCTCAGCGCAGCATTCGCAGTTCGTGCTGGCCACCTCGGGCGGCTTCATTCACGGTTATCCGTACTCGCGCCACTACGTCGCGTGCGCGCCCATCGCGGGCTCGGGCCGCAGCATGCAGCGCGACGACTGGTACACCTCGCGCCGCAGCGCGAGCGAGCTGGCCTCGCCCGAAGCGGTGGGCCGCTACGCCGCCGAGCGCGCGCTGTCGCGCCTGAACGCGCGCGGTCTGGACACGCGCAAGGTGCCGGTGCTGTTCGAGGCGCCGCTCGCGGCGGGTCTGCTCGGCGCGTTCGTGCAGGCCGTGAGCGGCGGCGCGCTGTATCGCAAGACTTCGTTCCTCGTCGACAGCCTGGGCAAGCCGGTGTTCGCGCCGCACATCCAGGTCGTCGAAGATCCGCACGTGCCGCGCGCCGCGGGCAGCGCGCCGTTCGACGAGGAAGGCGTGCGCACGCAGCGCCGCGAAGTCGTCAAGGACGGCGTGGTGCAGGGCTATTTCCTCTCGTCGTACTCGGCGCGCAAGCTGGGCATGCAGACCACCGGCAACGCGGGCGGCTCGCACAATCTGCAACTGCAAAGCTCGCTGACGAACCCCGAGGACGACTTCGAAGCCATGCTGAAGAAGCTCGGCACGGGTCTGCTGCTGACCGAGCTGATGGGGCAGGGCGTGAATTTCGTGACGGGCGATTATTCGCGCGGCGCGTCGGGTTTCTGGGTCGAGAACGGCAAGATCCAGTATCCGGTCGAGGAAATCACCGTGGCGTCGACGCTGCAGGAAATGTTCCGCCACATCGTCGCGGTGGGCGCCGACACGCTCGCGCGCGGCACGCGTCAGACCGGCTCGGTGCTGATCGAGCGCATGACGGTGGCGGGGCAGTAAGCGCGCGTTTCAGACGCTCGAATGGAAAACGGCACGCCTGAGCGTGCCGTTTTTGTTTTGGCGGACGAGTTTGGCGGATGCGTTGCGTGCGCCCGTTAATCGCGCCGCTCGTACGTCACGAACGCGAAATCGAAGTCGTTGGGCGGATTCGCGTGCAACGTGTCGCGCGCGGTTTCCTGCCACTGATCCGGATCGGGCGCGGGGAAGTGCGCGTCGCCTTCGAAGTCGGCGGCGATCTCGGTGACGATCAGCTTGTGCGCGAGCGCGATGCCTTCCGCATAGAGCTGCGCGCCGCCGATCAGGAACGCCTCGGGCGCCTGATCCTGCGCGGCGAGCGCGAGCGCTTCTTCGAGGCTCGTGGCCGTGTCGCAGCCCGGAAAGCGCTTCGTGGCGTCGCGCGTCACGACGATGTTGCGACGGCCCGGCAGCGCGCGGCCGATCGATTCATGCGTCTTGCGGCCCATGACGATGGGCGCGCCCATCGTCGTGCGCTTGAAGAAGGCGAGGTCTTCGGGCAGGCGCCAGGGCAACTCGTTGTTGCGGCCGATCACGCCGTTGCGGGCGCGAGCGACGATCAGGGTGAGCGTCGTCATCGTGAGTCGAAGTGCAAAAGGTTTGAAAGGTCAACCGCTTCGATTCTACCCGACGCCGTGCGCCCACCCGCCGGCCTCGCGACGCGACGCTTCCGCGCCGAGCCTGCGTGCGTCCCGCGCCGATCTCACTCCGGATCGGCGGGCGCGGCCTCCGGCTGGTTCTCCGCCTCGCCGCCGAAGATCGTCTTCTCGTCGCGCAAGCCGTGCGTGCCCATGAGCCGGTACAGCGTCACGCGCGAAATGCCGAGATCGGTGGCCGCTTCGTTCAGGCGATGCCGATGGCGCAGCAGGGCCGCTTCGATCGCGCGCTTCTCGGCGGCTTCGCGCGCGGCCGCGAGCGTGATCGTTTCCTGCTCGGAGAACTGGCCGAGATCGAGATCGTCGGCGGAAATGAGCTTGCTCTCCGCCATCACGATCGCGCGGCGCACGCGGTTGATCAGTTCGCGCACGTTGCCGGGCCAGTTGTAGTTGTACATGGCCTCGATCGCGTCGGGCGTGAAGCCGCGAATGCGCCGCGCGCTGTCCTGCTTGAACTTGTGCAGCACGTGATGGGCGAGGATCTCGATGTCCTTGCCGCGCGCGCGCAGCGGCGGTTCGTCGACGCGCAGCACGCACAGGCGGTGGAACAGGTCCGCGCGGAAGCGTCCGTCGCGCATCGCGGCTTGGAGATCGACGTGGGTCGCCGAAATGATGCGCACGTCGACGGGAATCTGCTCGCGGCCGCCGAGGCGCTCGATCTTGCCTTCCTGGAGGAAGCGCAGCAGGCTCGCCTGGCTTTCGAGCGGCAGATCGCCGATTTCGTCGAGAAAGAGCGTGCCGCCGTTGGCCGCTTCCACGCGGCCGATCTTGCGCTGGTTCGCGCCCGTGAACGCGCCGCGCTCGTAGCCGAATAGTTCGGATTGCAGAAGATGATGCGGGATCGCGCCGCAGTTGATCGGCACGAACGGCGCCTTGCGCCGCGGCGAGCGCTCGTGAATCGCGAGCGCCGTAAGTTCCTTGCCGGTGCCCGATTCGCCCGAGATGAACACGGTCGCGTCGGTGTTCGCCACTTTGCGGATCGTGCGGAAAAGCTGCTGCATCGCTTCGCAGGTGCCGACCATCTCGTCTTCGTCCTGGCTCGCGGCGGCGGCCGCGGCGGGCGTTTCGTCGAGGTCGCACAGCGTGACCATGCCGAAGGCGTGTCCCACGAGATAGTCGAGCGTCGCGTGCGCGACCGGCAGATGCACGTAGTCGAAGCAGTAGTGGCGGATCAGGCGGCGCACGTCGCGGTCGGTGAGACGCTGCGCGTCGGTGAGCGCGATCCAGCCGACCTGCTGCAGGCTCAGCGCCGCTTCGAGTCCGGCGATGTCGCGCGGCGCGAAGCCGGTCAGATCGACGATGCCGGCGCAGGCGGGTTCGGCCTTCACGAGGCGCGCGGCCTCGTGCGCGGTCTTCGCCGTGGCGATCTGCCAGCCGCGGCTTTTCAGGTGCGCGCTCAACTGCGTGTCGGGCGTGCGCGCGACGTACAGCAGCACGCGCTCCAGCCCGGCCACCGGTCGTGCGTCGCTCGCGCGCGCCGCGGCCATGCCGGACGTCGCGACATCCGGCGTCGCGGCGCCCGGCGCGGCCACGTCCGACGCCGACTTGTCCGGCTTCGCGGCGGCGGAGGGTTGGGGGACGGACGCCACCGCGAGCCGCTGGCTCATGCCAACGAAAGGTGTCACGGTGGCGCTCAGATGTGAGGGTTCGCGCACGATCGGCCTCGCGTTCATCAGAAGGTGTAGGGGAACCGCACGCCGACGACGAAGTTCGGCGCGTCGGGCGTGAGGCCCACCGACACCGCGCCGTTGATCGTCAGGTGCTTGTTGACCACGTGATTCAGGCCGAAGTTGAGCACCGAGGCGGTCGTCTCGCTGCCCGGCACGCCGGTCCAGCTGCCGCCGGGCGACTTGGTCTTCGACTGCGGCTCGATCGCCATCGTGTAGGAGATGCTGGCCGAATCCTTGTCGGAGAACGCGAGCGCGACACCGCCGCCGAACTGGATGATGTCGCCGAGCTTCACGTCGGCCGGCTGCGTCTGCCCGACTACGGACGAGATGTCGGCGAACGAGCGCGAGATGTTGTACGTGTACGAAATGCTGCCGAACAGCACGACCGGATCGTAGGTCTTGAGCACCGAGAGCCCGGCCGTGACGTTCCAGAAACCCGTGCCGGTGGGCAGCTTGCTCGGCGCGACGAGGTTGGTGTTGTCGGGCGTGAGCTGCTGCACCTTGATGCCGAACGGCGAGGTGCCGGTGGGCGTCTTGACGCGCAGGCTGCCGACCACGTCGGGCAGGTTGTTGGTTTCCTTCAGGAACTGGTAGTAGACCCCGAAGTTCACGTCGCCGATCGCGTTCGAATTCACCGACGCATCGGAGAGCGTGCTCGCCGCGCCGCCCGCTCCGCCCACGACGAAGCTGCTGTGGCGATAGATGTACGGCACGTCCACGTCGATGCTCATGCGGTCGGTCAGGCCGTAGCGCACGTCCAGATCGGCCATCACCTGGTGCGATTTGGTCTCGCCGAGGTTGATGTTGCCGAGGAAGATCGCATCGAGCGCGAGGAAGCCCGAAAGCTGAAGCTGACGGCGGTCGTAGTAGGTGTCGCTGATACCCCAGTCGAGCGTGAGCTTGTGGTCGAACAGCGGCGCATGCTCGCGTTCGACAACGGCCTGCTCGGCCTGCGTGCGCGTGGGCTGCGCTTCCTTCTGCGTTTCCCCCACGGTCGGATTCACGCCGACCGGCGCGCCTTGCTGCGGACCGCTCGCGGCGGAGGCCCCCGTCGCGCCGCCGCTCGTACCGGCGTCGGGCGAGGGCGGATTCACGGGCACGCCGGTCGCGGTGCCGGTCAGCGCGCCAGGCGCGTTGGCGCCGGGCAGGGCCTGGGCAAGCGGCGGCAGCGGCACCGGCAGTCCGTCGGCGCCGGGCTGCTCGGCGATGGCGGCGCCGTCGGGCGCACCGGCGCCCGGCAGACCGCGTCCGCGCTGCGCCATTTCGAGGTTGGTGACCTGACGCTCGAGCGACTGGATCTGACGCTGCTGCTCGTCGACGACGCGCATGAGCGTGTTGAGCCGGTCTTCGACCGACTGGCCTTGCAGTGCTTGCGCGTTGGCGGTTTGCGCGAGCGAGAAAATCAGGACTGCTGCTGGAATGGCGGCCAGCGAAAAACGCGGCAGCGCCGTCTTGGACATCATGTTCATTGTTCTTCCCCCGGATCGAAAGCGGGCGCTTGACGAAACCCCCTGGTTTCGCACCTGCGCACGTCGATGCACTTTCCCGATGCTTCTGCGCGGGGCCTTCGCCCGCGTTGTTGTGTCTCCTTGCTGGTCTCCTCGCCCGGACCGTCGTTGGCGGATGACGGTCCGGCGTTTTCCGTTGCTGGTCAGTCGTTGGCGGTCATGGTCGGTGCTCGTTGCGGCTTCTCGTTCTTGAGTCTTGTTCTTGCTGCCTGCTTCGCGTTCGTTGTTGGCGTTGTTGGCCTGGTTTGCGTTATCCGTCGGCGCGGCCGCGTGGCTCCGTTGTCAGCGGATGTTGCGCAGCGCCTGAAGCACGCCGGTCTGCCGGATCATCTGCGCGCTCATCGGCTGCGTCTGCAGATTGAGCTGCAACTGATTGGCGACCTGCTGGTTATTGCCCGCGACCTGCAACAACTGGGCGATCGCGCCGGCCTGTTGCGCGCCGCTCGGGACGATGTTCTGCGTCGCGATCCCCGCGGGCGTCTGCAGCGTCACGTTGATGCCGTTGCTGCCGAACGCGATGCCGGCGCGAATCGTGCCGTTCGCGTTCTGCGCCGAGGCGCTCGACTGGTTGATGCCCGCCGTGCCGGCGAGCAGCGAGCCGGCACTGCCGAAGTCGATGGTCGCGCCGTTGACGCCCACGTTGCTGTTGCCGGCGACCTGGGTGATCTGCGAGACGCCGTTGACCGTGACGTTCTGGCCGCCCGTGGCCGACGCGTTGGGCGACGCGCCGCTGTTGCCTACCGTGGTGCCGGTCGGATCGTTCACTTTCGCGAGGCTCTGCACGGTCGCGCTCAACTGGTTGGCGGCGTTTTGCGCGACGGTGAGCGAGCCCTGCGCCACGGCCGTTGCGCCGTTCGGCAACTGCCATTGCGAGAGCACGCTGAGGACGAACCCGGAGATCATGTTGCTGCCGGCGTACTTGCCGGTCTGGTGCGCGAGCACGTCGTCGCCGACGGGTTCGCAGCGAACAGGCTGGGCATCGGCGCCGCCTGCCGACAGGAACGCAGGCGCACCGGCCTGGGTCGCTGCAAGGCTTTCGGCCGCCGATGCACCGCTCGCATAAGCGCAGGCGAGCGCGCAGATGCCTGCCGCGATGCCACACTGGGAGAGGTTGCGTTTCATGACTCTTGTCTACGTCAGAACATGACGGCCTTGTCGAGGCCGTATTCGAAGAAGGGCGTCGCGGCCGTGCCGTTGAGCAGGGCGTTTTCGCGCAGCTTCAGCGCCAGCGACTCGTTGTTCTGCAACAGCGGAGAGTCCTCCAGGAACGGTTTGCCGAGCACGGCGAAGACGAGGCCATTCCACGTCTTCGCGAAGTCGTCTTCGACAAGGATGCGATTGCCGAGTGCGGGATCGGCGATGAACACTCGGCCGTTTTCGGCGTGCTTGACGATCACGAAGTGCTCGTAACCGTCGATGTTCATCAGCACGAGCACGGGAATCTGCAGGTGATAGAGCGCGTCGGTGTTGACGCGGAAGCCTCGCCCGCGCAGTCCGATCGTCTCGACGAACTTCTTCATGTCGAGCATGGAGAAGCCGTTCTTGACGACCACGTCGGGCGTGGAGAAGACCATCATGCGACGAATCATTTCGGGTTCCGGAATATCGATTCCGTAGCCGTATTTGAGCAGTGTCGCGAGTGCGGCCGCACCACAGCTGTAGTCGTATTGCTGATTGACGATGCTGGAGTAGCGGATGTCCTTCATCGACCGCACGTGCATCTTCACCGGCACGCCCGCGAGATGCGTGGCGTCGATGCTCGATTGCGCGCGGCAAGGCGTGAGAGCCGCGGTGACGGCGAGCGTCAGCGCGACAAGGCACAGCCTGGACGCCGGGGACGACAAAGGCCCGGACATGGTGGTCTCCTGCTGTTGAACGCGCCGGCCGGCGTTGCAGTGGCCGGCGCGTGCACTACCCCCTTGGATACGACTTATTTGCCGACGACCGGCACGCTCATGGCCGCGATGGCGAGGCCGTTGTGCTGGACGTTGCCGACGCCGCCGGCGATGTTCACGCCGATGTTGCCGGTTGCGTTGGCGAGCGCGCCTGCACCCAGCATTGCCGTACCCGCGAAGCTGCCCTGGAAGGACGTATTGGCGGTCTGGCTGGTCTGGTCGGTCGCGATCATCGCGTACGAAGCGTTGCTGCCGCTCGTCGTGGTCGAGGCTGCCAGGCTGTTGTTCTGCGCGTTGCCGACACCCGATGCCACGTTCACGCCGATGTTGCCGGTGGCGTTAGCCAGAGCGTTGTTGCCGACGCTGGCGTTGAGCATGTAGTTGTTGACCTTCACGTTGCCGCCGGACGACTGCGTGTTGAAGATCTGCGCATTGCCGAACACATTGCCCGCGTCGACGGCGGCGAGCGAGGCGTCGTTGCTTTGCGCGTTGTTCACGCCTTCGGCGATATTCACGCCGATGTTGCCCGAAGCGCCCTTGGCTGCGCCGTCACCGGTCGTGGCCGTCAGCGTGTTGGCCGGCTGGTTGTTGTAGTGCTGCGTGATCGAGCCCGTCACCGTCACGTCGGTCGTGGCGAGCGAAGCATCGATGCCCCACTTGACCGCGGCGCCTTCGTTAGTCTTCGACGACGACATTTCGTAGCTCGACTCCTGCGCGCCCACCGCTGCGTAGCCCGATCCCTGGGAAGCCTGATAGCCCCAGCTCTTGCCCTGGCCCGAACCTTGGGTGCCTTCGAAGTAGCCGGCGACGCCCGAGCCCTTGGCATAGCTCGATTCCTTGTAGCCGGCCGAGAAGCCGCCTTGTGCGTGGAAGGCGTCGTAGCCCGAGTGCGGGCCGTTGTGCGCGACGTAGCTCAGCGAGCCGCCAGCCTGGCCGCCGGCGGAGATATGGCCGCCCTGGCTCTGGTTCTGGTTGTAGAAGTAGCCGCCGATGCCGGAGCTTTGCTGGCTGTATTCATAGCCGCCGCCCTGAACGTGGCTGCTCTGCTGGCCGTAGACGTAGCCGGCCGAAGCCTGATAGCCCGCAGCGGACGTCTGCTTCGACGAGCTCCACGTCGAGGCGTTGTAGAAGGCCGAGCCGCCGCCCTTGACCGAGGTGTACGAGTTGTTGAAGCGCGTCGTGACCGAGCCGCTCGTGTAGTTCGAGGGGTTCGGGCTCATTCTGATGTTGTTCGACGTGACGGTCTGGTTGTTGTTGACCACGGCGCCGGCCGTGCTGCTGACGTCCACGCAGCCGAACAGCGTGACCCAGCCTTCGATGCCCACGCGTTCGCCGACGATGGTGGCATTGAAGATGTACGGATCTTTCGGGCTGGCGAGGGCGCTACCGGAAACGGCGGCGAGGACTGCTGCAGCGATGAGAGTGCGCTTCATGATTTCGCTCCGATACTGGATAGTCATTTAGAAAAGAGTGCCCGCCGGGGGACGGAGCACAAAACTGTTTGCCGTAGCGTTACCGGCGCCAGCGGTCTGGTTCACCTGTACGAGACCCGTTGCATTCCTGAAAGCCGAGCTGGAAATTCCGGCTTCACGAATGCCACTGGTCTGCACCATTTGCCCCCTACCGCCGTTCGATGCAGCCGCCGCGGACAGATCGCCATCCGAGACGGTTTCAACACCCATCGCCGCAGCGCCGATCTGGGCACTGTTGCTCTGGAGATTCGCGACGCCCGCCGACTGGTTCACCATCACCGCGCCGGACGTGTTCGCAAAGGCGTTGCTGCCGATCGTGGCCGTGGCGTTGTTCAGCCGGGCCGCGGCGCCTGCGCCTTGCGAGATGAGATTGCCGTTGACGACCACGGAGCCGCCCGTGGCGATCGTCAACTGATTGGCCTGGGCGTTGTTCAGGCCCGTGGTTTCGTTCACCGCGAGCGCGCCGGTCGTGCCGGTGGCCGCGCCGGGGGCGATCACCGAATAGCCGCTCACGACGGCCTGGGCGTGCGCCGCGCCGCTGGCGGCGAAAGCCGCGCCGAGCGCGAGCGAGACGACGAGACGGCGGGACGGACGGAAGCTCAGACGTGCGTTCATTTGAGCGCTCCGAGTGCGCCGGTGAGCGGCGCGAGCGCGCTCGTCACCGAGGAGGAAATGGTGCCGCCGAGACCGCCGCCCGCCTGGGCGCCCGCGCCGAGCGGCACATTGCTGCCGGTCTGGTTGCCCGCGAGGATGCGCGTGACGGCCTGCACGCCCGCCGCCGCGCCGCCGAGCGCGGCGCCCGTGTTGACGCCGCTCGAACCGTGCGCGTTGGTGAGATCGGCGTCCGAGACGAGCTGGGCGATGGCCGGATCGAAACTGTTCTTCGGGAAGGTCGTGGCGCGCACCGCGACCGGGTCCTGGCTCTTCGGCACGGCGTCGAACGCGCTGCGCGGCGTGATGTTGCGCTCGATGATGATGTCGCCGGGATTGCTCACCTGCTGCGCGCCGGCGGCCGTCGCGAGCAGCGCGGCGCTGGCTGCGCACACCGCTGCGGCGATCCGCGGGCGACACGCGCCCTTGACGGGCGCCGTAAGGCGTTCGTTCATGTTGGTCTCCGTCTCCGCGCGGGGCGACTTCCTGTCCGCGCCGCTCCCGTTTCCGCGCCGCGAACGGCGCGGGAATGTTCTCGATGACTGCGTCTGGTTGTGCGTCTGCGTCTGCTTCTGCTTCTGCGTCCGGTCTTGCGTCGGCCCGGCGCCGCTTATCGGCGGAAGTAGCTGGCGATGTTCCCCTGGGCCGCCTGGCTGCTATCCACGGGAATCGGTATCGGCGTGGGCGGGGCGATCTCGTCCCATAGCGTCACGCTGGCGCCGCGCATCAGTTGCGGCGTGGCGGCGACCATCACCATGCCCACGGCGCCGCCGCGCTGGCGCGAGAGGGTCTGGTCGTCGAGCATGCCGACGCCCGCGAGGATGCCGTTGTCGCTATCGCTGCTGTGTTCGCCGGCCTGGCCCGGATCGGCGGCGAGCGGGGCGCTGCCGTTCGGGTTCTGGCCGGCGTTCGGGTCTTGCGACGGGATCTGGCCGTTGTCGACGGTCAGCGGCTCGGCCTTGAGCGTCGCAGGCATGATGGCCGCGTCGTTCGTGCCGAGGGTGGCGGCGGTTGTTGCAGGAACGACATCCGCGTTCGCGGCGCTCTGGGCGCGCGCGGCCGGCGAGAGCGCGAACAGCGGGACGAGCAATACGGCGGGAATCAGCACGGCCGCGAGGGCGGAACCGTAGCTCATTACACTGCGCCGGACGTTCGGTTGATTGGGTCGCATGGCGTATCTCCTGGTGCGAGTCATTTAGCGAAAGCTGTGCCATGTCCCGCAATCCATTGATACGCCGGGGCTCCTGTTATTTTCTGCGGATTTTGAATTGCCGATTTTCGCGAAAATGTTTCAGCACTGAAACGTCACCCGCTTTAAACCCCTCAAAACCCACTTCAAGTTTCAACGGAGAACGTTTGCGAGGTGGTATACGGAATTACGTGTTACGGGTAACGCGTTACGTAATGGCGGGACGCTGGGAACATCTTTTGCGACATGAATGCGAATAATTTTCTTCTTACATATCAAGGCTAAGGGGCCAGGAGCCGCCTGGAAGCATTTCCATCGAACCCTTATCCATTCACGTCGCATAAATTCTGTTCAACTCCCTAGCGCATATAGTAAGCTTCAGAAAAACGCGTAATGCCGATAACTAAAGCCCACACGTGGGCACGTTGACACACACGCCGCAGCTCGGGGATTCAACGTCAGCAAAAAACCCTGGCTTTCGCCTTCATCTGATCACCCGGCGGAGCGCGGTTTTTGCTGCGTGTCTGTACATCAGGTGCGTGCCGTCATTCCGCAACGATGTGTTGGCAAGAGGATCTGAATAATGGAATCCGCAACGCGGCAATTGGTTTACGTGACGCGCAATCCGAACGAGGCGCTGAACGAGCGGTTCCACGAGCGTGGCTGGCAGGTGGAGATTGTCGGCAACGCGAGGGACGCGCGGCGGGCGCTGCGCGCGGGGCTGCCTGCGGGCGGCCTGCTGGATCTGTCGAGCCAGTTCCATCTGCATGAAATCGGCGCATTCGAGCCTTGCCTCACGCTGCCGCACGTGGGCTGGGTCGCCGCGACCACCACCGGCCAGCTGCAGGACGCCAATCTGCGCCGTCTCGTGCGCGATTACTGTTTCGATTACGTAACGGTACCGTGGAGCGGCGATCGCATCGTCGATTCGGTCGGTCACGCCTATGGCATGGTCTCGCTGGTCGAGAACGCGTCGAACGACACCACGGGCGGCACCGAAGGCGAAATGGTCGGTTCGTGCGAGGCGATGCTCGCGCTGTTCCGCTCGATCCGCAAGGTGGCGATGACCGACGCGCCCGTGTTCATCTCGGGCGAATCCGGTACCGGCAAGGAACTCACGGCGGTGGCGATCCACGAGCGTTCGTCGCGCCGCAACGCACCGTTCATCCCCATCAATTGCGGCGCGATTCCGCCGCATCTGCTGCAGTCCGAGCTGTTCGGTTACGAGCGCGGCGCGTTCACGGGCGCGAGCCAGCGCAAGATCGGCCGCGTGGAAGCGGCCAATGGCGGCACGCTGTTTCTCGACGAAATCGGCGATCTGCCGCTCGAAAGCCAGGCGAGCCTGCTGCGCTTCCTGCAGGAAGGGAAGATCGAGCGCCTCGGCGGCCATCAATCGCAGCCCGTCGATGTGCGCATCATCTCGGCCACGCACGTCGACATGCGCGCGGCAATGGTCGAAGGGCGCTTCCGTCAGGATCTGTATCACCGCCTGTGCGTGCTGCAGATCGACGAGCCGCCGCTGCGCGCGCGCGGCAAGGACATCGAGCTGCTCGCGCGTCACATGCTCGAACGTTTCAAGAAGGACGGCAGCCGCCGTCTGCGCGGCTTTTCGCCGGACGCCATCGCGGCGCTTCACAATTACAGCTGGCCGGGCAACGTGCGCGAGCTGATCAACCGTGTGCGGCGCGCCATCGTGATGTCGGAAGGGCGCGCGATCACGGCGCGCGATCTGGAGCTGGGCGATTACGTGGAAGTGGTGCCGGTGTCGCTCGCGCAGGCGCGCGAGGCGGCCGAGCGTCAGGCCATCGAACTGGCGCTGCTGCGCCATCGCGGCAGGCTGGGCGACGCCGCCCAGGAACTCGGTATTTCGCGCGTGACGCTGTATCGGCTGTTGTGCGCGCATGGCATGCGGCACATGGAAAGCGATCCGCTCGCGCCGCATCCCGGCGGACTGGTTTCGGGGGGCGGGGCCGGTTGAGCGGCCGCGCGTTCGAGGGGACCAGCACCAAGAGCCGTTCGACGGCCTCAATAGCAGTGTGCGTTGTGCAGTGTGTGTGTGGTGAAGTGATGAAGGGCCCGATTGGGCCCGAATGACGATGGTGGAGCCAGGGTACATGCGGACTTGCGCGGGGGCGCAGGCTCGCGTGGATGGGAGGGCGCGTAGTGCGCGCGTCGGCTCGTTCATGCCGGGAAGCGTCGGGTGCCGTGCGGATCGCCGCGCGCTGCCTGACGCGGCCGGTCGATGCGGTGGGGCTTCAGCGCCTGTTTAGCGCTTCCTTTGCCGCTTTCCTCGCAGCGTTCTTCCGCGTTTTTTCTCTGTTTTTCCCTTTCGATACCGCCTTCTCGACGCGCGCGCACGCTCCGCGCGGGTGACCGCACGCGCGAGCGCTCCCCGCGGCGTCCGACAGGCACTCGCCGCGCATGCTATAAAATCGCTGTTTTGAATCCGCACGGGCGCATCGCGCGTCCGCTCAGGGAATTCGCATGAAACAGTATCTCGAGCTCGTCCGCTCGATTCTCGACACCGGCACCTGGCAGGAAAATCGCACCGGCATCCGCACCATCAGCATGCCCGGCGCGATGCTGAAGTTCGATCTTCAGCAGGGCTTCCCCGCCGTGACCACGAAAAAGCTCGCGTTCAAGTCGGCCGTGGGCGAGCTGATCGGCTTCCTGCGCGCCTCGCGCAACGCCGCGGACTTCCGCGCGCTCGGCTGCAAGGTCTGGGACGCCAACGCGAACGACAACGCCCAGTGGCTCGCCAATCCGTACCGCCGCGGCACCGACGATCTCGGCGACGTCTACGGCGTGCAATGGCGCCAATGGCCGGCCTACAAGGTGCTCGACGCCGAAGCCGCCGCACAGATCGCCGACGCCCGCGCGCGCGGCTACACCGAAGTGACGGCGTTCGAAGAGGGCGGCCGCTCGAAAGTGCTGCTTTACAAGGCGATCGACCAACTGCGGCAGTGCCTCGACACCATCGTGAACAACCCGGCCGACCGTCGGATTCTGTTTCATGGCTGGAACCCCGCCAAGCTCGACGAGATCGCGCTGCCCGCCTGCCACCTGCTTTATCAGTTCCTGCCGAACGCGCAGAAGCGCGAAATCTCGCTCTGCCTGTACATCCGCAGCAACGATGTGGGCCTCGGCACGCCGTTCAACCTGACTGAAGGCGCGGTGCTGCTGCATCTCGTCGGACGTCTCACGGGCTACACGCCGCGCTGGTTCACGTATTTCATCGGCGATGCGCATATCTACGAGAACCAGCTCGACATGCTCAACGCGCAGCTCGAGCGCGAGCCGTACGAGAGCCCGCGTCTCGTGATCGCCGACCGCGTGCCGGAGTTCGCGAAAACCGGCGTCTACGAACCCGAGTGGCTGGAGAAGGTCGAACCGGCCGACTTCTCGCTCGAAGGCTATCGCCACCACGCGCCGCTCACCGCGCCAATGGCCGTGTGAGGTTTTTGTAGCGCGATCCCGGCCATTGCCTGCGAGTCAGGCGCTTCGAGCCGATAAAAAAGCCCGCGAAACGTTTTCGTTCGCGGGCTTTTTCGTTGCTGACGCAGCGATTCGGTCAGCGCCGATCAACCGTGATGACGATCGTCGTGATTGCCGCCCGCGTGCTCCTGCGGATGCGGCGCGGGTTGCGGGCGCGGCGCCTCCTGATGCGGCTGCGGTTGCGGACGGGCTTCCGCGCGCGGCTGCGGCTGGGGCTGCGGATGGAATTCCTGGCGCGGCTGCGCTTGCGGCTCCTGACGCGGCTGCGGGTGGAACTCCTGGCGAGCCTGTTGCTGCGGCTGCGGTTGCGGCTGCGGGTGAAATTCCTGACGCGGCTGGGCTTGCGGCTGCGGCTGCGGCTGCGGACGGTTTTCCACGCGCGCTGGCTGCGGCTGCGCTTGCGGTTGCGGACGGAATTCCTGACGCGGTTGCGCCTGAGCCTGCTGCGGCTGCGGCTGCGCTTGCGGACGCGGCTCGGCGCGCGATTGCGCCTGCTCCGGACGCGGCTGCATCTGCGCGGGCTGCGGCACGCGTTGCGGCTGACCCGCTGCGGCTTCGGGCGCGCGTCCCGGTGCGCCTTCGCGCGCCTCGTGCGGCGCCTGTTGCGCGGGTTGCGCCTGCTGCGGGCGGCCCGCTTCGTTGCCGCCAGGCTGACCGCGCATGGCCATCGGCGTATGCGGCTGGGTCCAGACCGGCTGATGTGTTTCGCCCGGCGCACCGGCCGTCGGAGCACGGCCGTTCATCGCCGTCTGCGGCTGGCCCGCTTCCGGACGACCGGCCTCGGGACGGCCCGCGAACTGCGGCGGACGCGGCACGCCCTGCGCGCCGGGCGCTTGCCGGGCTTGTTGCGGGGCAGGTTGGCCCGGTCGCGCCTGCGGCGATTGCGCCATCGCCGGGCCGTGGCCGTTTGCCATGTTCGCCCCCATCGGCTGCGCGCCGGGCTGACCATGCGGCGCGTTCTGCGCGACACCGCCGGGCTGGCCCGGCGCGCCGTTCGGACGCGCGCCCGCGCCGATCACCGGCGAGTGGGGCGTCACGACGCGCACGTTCTGCTGCGGCGAGCCGCCGCGAGCGGACGGTGAGAACGGCGAGAACGAGGCGTGGGCGGGCGCCGAGACGCGCACCACCGGCGCGCCCGCGCCCGGCACCGTGCCGCCGCCGTGGGCGAAGCGTTGTGCGAGGTTGTCGTGGAACGCGGGCGGCGCGACCGGCGCGCGGGTCGCGACCACCTGACGCTGATTCAGCGACGCCGGCGGCCGGTAGTCGGCGCGGCGCATGTTCGGCCCGAAGCTGCCCTGAACCGGCGCGATGCCCGGCGTGCCCGACTGGATGCGCGCGTTCTGCCACTGACGCGGATCGACGTGCTGCGCGAAGCGCGACGTCGACTGGCCGTGCACGAAGGCCGTCGCGGGCACGGCGGTCACGGCGCCCGGCACGCGGTAATTCACGTACGTGTTGTGCACGTTGATGTTCGTGATGTTCACGTCGCGCCGGTAGTTGTTGACGACGACATTCTGGTTCACGCGCTCGTAGTAGCGCGGGCTCCAGCCGCCCCAGTGCGGATGCCACGGTTCGCCCGGCCCGAGCGCGAACCAGGCCACGCCCGCCGCGGCCGCGCCGCCGATCGCCAGATTCACGCCCCAGTCCGAGCCGCCGCCACCGCCGCCGCCCACGAAGGCGACGAGCGCGGGCGCGTACACGGGCTGCGCGGTTTCGACCATCGGACCCGGCACCCAGGCCCAGCTGTCGTCGACCTGCGCCCAGCGGCCGTAGTGATACGGCGCGAAGCCCCACGGGGCGTCGTCGACCCAGGTCCAGCCCCAAGGCGCCTGCCAGACCCAGTGGCCGTCGTGATAGGGCGCCCAGCCCGTCGGCACCGCATTCGGCATCCACACTTCGCCGTACTGCGGGCTGTCGCGCCACGTGCCGTTGGCGTCGAGATCCTGATAGCCGGGCACGTCGCGCGAGACATAGCGCGCCGAGACCGAGCGGTCCTCGGCGGCGTCGCGCGCGAGCGCCCACTGATCGAAGGCGTCGGGCGGCGGGGCGGCGTCGCTGGCCACCTGCTGCAGGTCGGTGCCCGCGAAACGGATCTGCTGGCCCGCCTGGATCGGCGTCTGGCCGTTCTCGCCGTAGACCGTCGCGCTGCCGCTGCGCACCGTCACGGTCGTGCTGCTGCCGTCGGGCGCGACGTCGACGCGATAGTCGCCAGGGCCGCTCACGCCGAGCGCGAGATTCGGCGTGTCGATTTCATACGCGCTGCCCGGCGGCAGTTCGCGCACGCGCGTCGAGAGCGTGCCTTGTGCCACCTTCAGCTGCGCGTTCGAATCGTCGAGATTGAGGACGTCGAGGCTCGTCTGCGGCCCCATGCGCACAGCCGTCGAGCCGATGTGCATTTCCGAGCGTGCGTTGGCGTCGTTCCAGAGCTGGTCGCCGGTCGTGAGCGGGCGGTTCAGTTGGGCGTAGGACCAGTCGGTCGCGCCCGCGGGCTCAGTGGTGACGGCGCCCGCCGTGTAGTCGAGACGCGCGACGCGTCCGGGCGGATCGCCGGCCTGCGCCACGGCGCCGGGCGCCGCCTGGGCGTAGGCGGCCGGACTGGCGAGGTTGAGCGCGAAGGCGGCGAACACGGCGCCGGCGATGAGCGTGTGAGCCTGTGCGCGGCGGGTGCGGCGCAGCGGCAGGAGCGATGAAGTGCACGGTGTCATTTTGGTTCTCCACGGCCCGCCGAACATTTCGGGGAGCCATGTGGGGCACTCTATCCGCCCGGCCTGTTTCCATGCACACGGAATTGTTAAGGGCTATGCACTAGATGTAACAGAACGTGTGGACTCTGTCGTAAGTGACGAATTTCGCGGTGATTTGCGGGGAGTTGTCGGGTATTTGTCAGAATTTTGGTGCCTGTCGCCGTTTCGGTTGGCCGTTTCAGGCCGGCGCGAAGGCGTTGAATTCGCGCTGTCCGGACGGCGTGATGCGCAGCACGCGCGGACGGCTCGTGCGCTCGACCCAGCCATTCGCCGTGAAGCGCTCGAGCAGCGCCGCGCCGAGCGCGCCGCCCAGATGCGGACGCCGCTCGCTCCAGTCGAGACAGGTGCAGGCGAAGCGCCGCCGCCGCGAGCGCAACGCCGACAGATCGAGGCCCCACGCGGCGAGCCGGTCGATGCCCGCAGGCGTGGCGTCGAGGTCCTCGCCGTCGCGCACGAGCAGGCCGCCGTCGACGAGCCGCTCGAACACGCGCACCGCGACTTCGCCCGCCATATGGTCGTAGCAGGTGCGCGCGTGGCGCATCTCCACCGGCACCGTGCGCGCGGGGCGCGTGACGGGCCGCGCGGGCGCGGCGGCGTGCGCGACGTTCATCAGCGCCTCGATGGCCTGCGCGACCTCGGGCGTGGCGATGCGGTAATAGCGATGGCGTCCGCGCACGTCGAGCGCGAGCAGTCCGCCTTCGGCGAGCCGCGCCAGGTGCGCGCTCGCGGCGGACGGCGACAGGCCTGCGATCAGCGTGAGTTCGCCGGCGGGACGCGCGCTGCCGTCCATCAGCGACCACAGCATGGCGGCGCGGCCGGGATCGGCGAGCAGGGCGGCGACGCGGGCGAGGCCGGGGAAATGCTGGGTGTCGTCGCTGGCGGGAAGGATCATGGCGGCTCCTGGCTTCGCTTGACTTGCGATGAGTTTGGGTGCGTTCGGGCGCGCTCGCGTTCGTTTCGGCGCGGCGGCCCATGTCCTCACTCTAGCGAACATCGGCATTCGACGTTTCAGCGTGACGTGAAATATCGCTGCGCCCGCGAAACTGAAGCGCCTCGGGCCCGCGCGCTAAAATCGGACTCTCACTCGAAGCAGACAGGCAGTCATGAAACGGATTCTGGCCATTGGCACGCTCGCCGCGTTCACGATGCTGTGCGCGGCCTGCGCAGGCGGCACGCCGGCGAGCAGCAGCGCGAGCGGCATCACCATGTACGGCACGATCGATCAGGGCATTTCGGTTCGCAACTGAGATATCTGCGCGATGCCTGAGCGCTTCCTTCGCGCGTTCTCGCCGTCGGACGCGGTGGCGGAAATTGATGCCGGCTTGACGTAACTGCCACATGCGCCCATGCGATGATGGTGCGTTCCCGGCTACGTCGCAGGTTGGCGCCATGACTTTTTCCTCTCCCGCACGGCATGTGGTTTTCGCGGTCGCGCCCGAACTCGTGCTGCTCGATGCCTGCGGCCCCGTCGAGGCGTTCTGGCGCGCCGAACTGGCGGTACGCGCGGCCTCGGCGCGGCAATCGCCGACGCCTTCGCCTGGCGAAGCACACGCCTACCGCGTCACCGTCGCCTCGCTGGCGGGCGGCGTGCTGCCGACCTTCGCGGGCTTGCCGGTCGTCACCGAGCGGCTCGACACGATCGACCCCGCCACCCTCGACACGCTGATCGTCCCCGGCATTCCCATCGACGACACGACCGTGCCCGATCCCGCGCTGGTCGCGTGGATCGCGGCCGCCGCGCCGCGCGCGCGCCGGGTCGCTTCGGTCTGCACGGGCGCGTTCTATCTGGCCGCCGCCGGCCTGCTCGACGGCCGCCGCGCCACGACGCACTGGCGCAACGCGGCGCAACTCGCGCGCCGTTATCCGCAAATCGATGTCGATCCCGAGCCGATCTGGCTGCGCGACGAGCGTGACGGCCGCGCGGTCTGGACGTCGGCGGGCGTGACGGCGGGTATCGACCTGTCGCTCGCGCTGATCGAGGAGGACTACGGTCACGCGGTCGCGATGCAGGCGGCGCGCCGACTCGTCGTGTTCATGAAGCGTCCGGGCGGTCAGGCGCAGTTCAGCGAGACGCTCGAAGCGCAGAGCGCGGCGGGCGGTGCGTTCGAGGCGCTGCACGGCTGGATGGCTGCAAATCTGCATGTCGAGCTGAGCGTGGAGCGGCTCGCCGAGGAAGCGCGCATGAGCCCGCGCACGTTCGCGCGCCGCTACGTGGAAGCGGTGGGGCGCACGCCGGCGCGCACTGTGGCCGCGATGCGCATCGAAGCGGCCGCGCACGCGCTCGCGCAATCGCGTCGGCCTGTCAAACGTATTGCCGCCGACTGCGGTTTCGGCAGCGAGCAGAACCTGCGCCGCGCGTTCGAGCGGCGCTATGGCGTGCTTCCGGTCGACTATCGCGCGCGGTTTTCGGCGGCGTGAAGCGCGCGGCATCGACGTAAAATCCGCGAAAAATCCGCAAAAATATCGGCGAAATTTCCGCAGCAGCGCGGGGCCGGGTTTTCAACGAATCTGCAAAACATCCGTACCAAAAGCACGGCTGCGGATGCCTTATTGCGCTCGTATAATCGGTCGCTCCTATAAACGAATCGCTGCGACGATTCCACGCCGCGCAAGCGCAAAAACCCCACACGAGCGGAGCCGATATGAGTACGCCTTCCCAGCCGCTGGACCGTTCGGAAACGACGTTCCGCTTCCTTGCCGAACCGACCTCGGTGAATTTCGGCGGCAAAGTCCACGGCGGTGCGTTGATGAAATGGATCGACGAAACCGCCTACGCCTGCGCGGCCGTCTGGTCGGGCCGCTATTGCGTGACGGTGAGCGTGGGCAACATCCGCTTTCGCCGTCCGATCCTCGTCGGCAACATGGTCGAGCTGCGCGCGCGCGTGGTGGCCACGGGCCGCACGTCGATGCACATTCACATCACCGTGCACGCGGGCGACCCGAAGAGCGGCCAGTTGCGTCTGACGACCGATTGCCTGATCGTGTTCGTGGCCGTCGACGAAAACGGCAACCCGATTCCCGTCCCGACCTTCGTGCCGGAAACCGACGAGCAGAAACGCCTCGCGAAATACGCGCTCGACGTGAAGGAAGCGCTCGATGCGATCGTCGAACTGAAGCCGGAGGAAGTGGCGAAGGGCGAAGTCTGACACGCACGACGCCGGAATAAAAAACGGGCGGCGAGGTTCGATCCTCGCCGCCCGTTCTGCATTTCAGCCCTTGATTCAGGGCTGATTCTGCATGTGCGTCCGCGCTCAGCCCTTCAGGTTGCCGACCATCTCGCCGGGCTTCACCCACTCGTCGAACTGCTGCTCGGTCACGTGGCCGAGCGCGAGCGCGGCGGCCTTGAGCGTCGTGCCTTCCTTGTGCGCCTTCTTGGCGATCTGCGCGGCCTTGTCGTAGCCGATGTGCGGATTGAGCGCCGTCACCAGCATCAGCGACTCGTTGAGCAGCGTGTCGATGCGGTCGCGATTCGGCTCGATGCCCACCGCGCAATGATCGTTGAAGCTGAGCGCGCCGTCGGCGAGCAGGCGGATCGATTGCAGTACGTTGTGCGCGATCATCGGGCGGAACACGTTCAGTTCGAAGTTGCCGCTCGCGCCGCCGATGTTCACGGCCACGTCGTTGCCGAACACCTGGCAGCAGAGCATCGTCAGCGCTTCGGACTGCGTGGGGTTCACCTTGCCCGGCATGATCGAGCTGCCCGGCTCGTTCTCGGGAATCGACAGTTCGCCGAGACCGCAGCGCGGGCCGCTCGCGAGCCAGCGAACGTCGTTGGCGATCTTCATGAGGCTCGCGGCCACGGTCTTGAGCGCGCCGTGCGCGAACACGAGCGCGTCGGCGGCGGCCATCACCTCGAACTTGTTGGGCGCCGTGACGAAGGGCACGCCCGTGAGCTTCGCGATGGATTCGGCGACCTTGTGCGCGAACTGCGGATGCGCGTTCAGGCCGGTGCCGACCGCCGTGCCGCCCTGCGCGAGTTCGTAGAGATGCGGCAGCGTGGTTTCCACATGCTTGATGCCGTGATCGAGCTGCGCGACGTAGCCCGAGAACTCCTGGCCGAGCGTGAGCGGCGTGGCGTCCTGCAGGTGCGTGCGGCCGATCTTGACGATGTCGCCGAACTGCTTCGACTTGGCCGCGAGCGTGTCGCGCAGCGTCTTCAGCGCGGGCAGCAGATGCTTGACGATGCCGACGGCGGCCGCGACGTGCATGGCCGTCGGGAACACGTCGTTGGACGACTGGCCGCGATTGACGTCGTCGTTGGGATGCACCTTGCGCGCCTCGCCGCGCTCGCCGCCGAGAATCTCGCTCGCGCGATTCGCGATCACCTCGTTGAGGTTCATGTTGGTCTGCGTGCCCGAGCCGGTCTGCCAGACGGCGAGCGGGAACTCGCCCGCATGCTTGCCTTCGATGATCTCGTCGGCGGCCTGCACGATCGCGCGCGCCTTGGACTCGTCGAGCACGCCGAGGCCGTGATTCACTTCGGCGGCCGCTCGCTTGATGGTCGCGAGCGCGGTGATCAGTTCCGGCGACTGCTTCTCGGTCGAGATGCGGAAGTTCTGCAGCGAGCGCTGCGTCTGCGCGCCCCACAGTTGCGCGGCGGGCACGGCGATTTCGCCGAACGTGTCGCGCTCCATGCGGACGTTGTCTTGAGATGCGGTCATGGGTGACTCCGGTGAATGACGCGGCGCTGCATCGAAGGCGCGCGCCGCTTTCGTGACGGGTTCGATCCGCGTGATGGCTGGGCGACGGCGTCGCAGCGCGTGGCTGCGCGGCGCGAGGCCGGTGCGGGCGGGCCGCGCCCCGGAGCATGCGAATCGCACATGCGGGGCGGGGCGACGCTCGCGGCTGGCTGTGATGGCGGACGTCGAGGCCTGGCCGACTCGCCCGCGCTGAAGATCAGACGCTGAGGATCAGAGCTGGTTGTCGACCGGCAACAGCAAGAATAGCCCGGTTAGCAGATTTCGGTAGAAACCCGCACCAGGATCGAGGTTGTAGGTGCGGATCGCGCCGTCTTCCTCGTCGGTCCAGACGAGCGGCGAGGAGATCGCGCTGCCGCGCATCGACGCCAGTTGCGCGGGCGTGGCGAGCGTGACGCGGTAGCTCGCCTTGGGCGAGCTGGCGAGCGCGAAATAGCCCGTGACCTCGTGCGCGACCGGCGCGCTGTCGATCGAGAGCGCGAGTTCCGTGTTCAGGTTCGCCGAGCGCGGATCGAGATTGAGCGAGCCGATTACGAGCGTGCTGTCGTCGATCACGTAGGCCTTCGCGTGCAGGCTCGCGCGCGACTGCGAACCGACGATGCCGAAGCGCCGCTGCGGCGATCCTGCGGGCTGCACGGGCTTGAACTCGTAAAGCTCGGCGCCGGCCTGCAACATCGGCACGCGATAGGGGCTGTAGCCGGCCTGCACGGCGATGGCGTCGGTGGCCGCGAGCGAGTTGGTGAGGATCGCCACGCGCACGCCACGCGCGGTCAGGTCGCGGATCGCCTGCACGCCCGCCTCGTGCGGCACGAAGTACGGCGAGAACACCAGCACGCTGCGGTTCGCCTGATGGATCTGGTCGAGCAGCGAACGCATCGCGTCGCCCATCTGGCCGTGTTGGTCGCCGTCGTGCGCGCCCGCGATCTTTTCCGGCGAATCGGCCACGAAATGCCATTTCGCCCAGACAAGGCCGAGTTCGCCGCGCGTGATCTGCTGCGCGAGGGGCGTGGCGTTGAGCGGCTTCGCGTTGTAGGGCTCGGCGGTGTCGCGCCAGTGCTGGCGCAGGTCGTCGCGCGCGGTGTCGAGGTCGTGCGCGTCGAACTTCTGATGATTGAGCACGGAGAGCGGATACGAGACCGCGCTGTTCCAGTAGGCGTCGAAGCTGTCGGAGACCGCGCGCGCCACCGGACCCGCGCCCAGTACGTCGAGATCGGTGAACTGCAGCGTCGGACTGGCACTGAAGTACTCGTCGCCGAGATTACGCCCGCCCACGATCACCAGTTCGTTGTCGACGATGGTCGCCTTGTTGTGCATGCGGCGCGTGAACTGGTCGACGTTCGTGAAGAAGTTGCGCGTGCGCGTGAACATCGACTCGCTGGTGCTGCCGTACGGATTGAACACGCGGATCTGGATGTTCGGATGGCTGTTGAGCGCGGCCATCAGGCGGTCGATGTCGTGGAAGTTCAGGTCGTCGACGAGCATGCGCACGCGCACGCCGCGGTCGGCCGCGTAGAGCGCGGAGCCGAGCAGCAGCTTGCCGGTGGTGTCCTCGTTGGCGATGTAGTACTGCATGTCGAGCGTTTTCGTCGCCGCGCGCGCGAGCGCGACGCGCATCTGCAACGAGTCGGTGCCGGTGGCCAGCAGGCGGAAGCCCGACTGGTCCGGATGCGCGGCTTCGGGCGCGGCCAGCGCGGCGCCGAGCGGCGTGGCGCGGGCGTCGGCGGTGGACATCGCGGCGGTGGACTGGCGCGGGTAGTCGCTGGCGGGCGGGCGTGTCGCGCAGCCGGCGGCGAGCGCGAGGCACAGGCACGCGGCGAGCAGGGCGAACGGGCGGGCGCGGCGGTGCACGCCGTTGGCGCGGGAAGCGGAGGAGGCGTAGGGCAGGGCTGGCGCGTTCAAGCGAAATCTCCTCGGGGTCTGCCGCCGGTGCCGGACGCGGACGGGCTGGTTCGCAGACATGTGTGTCTTTTCGTTTCGATTCTATCGGGAAGCGGTGCGGTGCGCGGGGGGAAACGGCGCGCGGCGAATCTCGCCTGAGCAAGATGCGCGCCTCGTTTCACGTCGGCTGGAAACGTCGGCGGGCGGGGGCGCGCGAGACTGCTCGCATCAGCAACGGCGGGAGATCGCGATGACGAGGGCAGTGAACGACGTAGGGCCGTGGGGCGAAGTGGTCGAGACGTTCGAGGTGCCGCGCGGCGCGTGCCGCCGCGTGCGTCGCGAGCAAGGCGGCGTGCTGGGCGTGCTCGAAGGGCGCGTGCTGATGACGGTCGAAGGCGACGCCCAGGACTTCTGGCTCGAACCCGGCGAGGCGCTGCCGTTCGCGCCGGGCGAGCGGGTCTGGATCGGCGGATGGGATGAGGCGGTGCGTTGCGAGGTGCTGACGGGCGTGAGCACGCCGGTGTCGGTCAGCGGAAACGGGGTGCTGATGCGATGGCGGGCGGCGGCGCGCTGGCTGGCGCGCCTGGGCGGGCTGCGTCCTGTGCGGCGGCCGCGCTTGGGTGCTCAGCGCGGGTGAAGTCGGCCCCGAAGGTCGCGTCGGTCGCGCGCCCGACCGCGAGCCCGATTGCGCGACCGATTGCGCGACGCCTTATCCGCGTCGCGCCGTATCAGCGCGTTGCGCCGCTATTTGCGCGATTGCGTGCCTCGTCGGCGTCGCGCTCGCTGCCGCGCGCCGGCTTGCCGGCCCAGTAGCCCGCGAGCAGCGAGCCCGAGAGGTTGTGCCATACCGAGAACAGCGCGCCCGGCAGGGCGGCGAGCGGCGAAAAGTAGAGCTTGCCGAGCGTCGCCGCGAGGCCGGAGTTCTGCATGCCCACTTCGATCGCGAGCGTGCGGCACACGGATTCGTCGAAGCCGAGCAGACGGCCGCCCCAATACCCGCCGAGCAGGCCGATGCCGTTGTGCAGCACCACGCCCAGCGCCACGACCGGACCGACCGTCGCGATGCTCGCGTGCGTGCCGCCCACCACGGCGGCGATGATCGCGAGGATCGAGACCATCGAGACGAGCGGCAGCACCGGTTCGACGCGGCGCACGAGGCCGCCCGCGAGCCGGTTGACGATCAGCCCGACGACGATCGGCAGACCGACGATCTGCAGGATGCTCATCAACATGCCGTGCACGTCGACGACGATCGACGCGTCCACGTAAAGGCGCGTCAGCAGCGGCGTCGCGAACACGCCGACGAGCGTCGAGAGCGCGCTGATCGTCACCGACAGCGCGACGTCGCCGCGCGCGAGATAGATCATCACGTTCGAGGCTGTGCCGCTCGCCACGCTGCCCACCAGCACCATGCCGGCGGTGAGGTCGGCGGGCATGTGCAACGCTTTCGCGATCACCCACGCGGCAAGCGGCATCACGAGGTAGTGCAGCAGAATGCCGGCCGCCACGGGCGCGGGACGCGTGAACACGCGCTGGAAATCGGCGAACGAGAGCGTCACGCCCATCGCCAGCATGATGATCATCAGCAGCGTCGTGACGTGCGGCGCGATGGGCGCGACGACGCCCGGATTGAAATACGCGGCGAGCGACACGAGCACTGCCCAGAGCGGGAACAGTCGGGTAATCGGGGCGAGCATGGAAGCGTGGTCCGTGAGAGGGTTCGTTTTCTTGATGACGGCGCGTGATAGCGCGAGCGGCATGCCGGGGTGGCCGGCGCGGCGTCGCGGGTCCGGTCGTTTGGTCGTTCAGTCGTCCGGTCGTCCGGTCGTCCGGTCGTCCGGTCGTCCGGTCAATGCGCGCGGAATTTTCCTGCCCTCGTGGGACAGATGGCGGCGGGCGCCAGCCGCGTATTCTAACCGCTCGCGTCAGGCAGCCCTGGGGGGCGTCTTTGTCCGCCGCTGTCCGTCAGGCGCGGGCGCGCGTCAGGCCGTCTGCGAGCGCGCCGCCTCGGTTTCCGCGCGCAGGCTCATGCGGTGAAAGCGCCACGTCATCAGCACGGCCACGCTCGCGAGACCGGCCGCGAGTCCCCACCAGAGGCCGAGCGCGCCATAGCCGAAATGGAACGCCAGCGCATAGCCGACCGGAAAACCGATGCCCCAGTAGCCGAGCGTCGCGGCCAGCATCGGGATGCGCGTGTCCTTGAGGCCGCGCAGGCAGCCGGAGCCGACCGTCTGCATGCCGTCGACGATCTGGAAGATCGCCGCCACGCCGAGCAGCGAGGTGGCGAGCGCGACGGTCTGCGCGTTGGCCGGATCGTCGAGATGCAGATAGAGCCCGACGATCCAGTGCGGCGCGAGCACCATCACGAGCGCCGACATCGACATGAAGCCAACGCCCAGCGCCAGCGCGACGAAGCCCGCATGACGCGCCGCGCGCGGCACGCCCGCGCCGATCCAGTAACCCACGCGCACGTTGCCCGCCTGGCCGATGGAGAGCGGCACCATGAACATCACCGAAGCGACGTTCAGCGCGATCTGGTGGGCGGCGAGCGGCATCGCGCCGAGCAGGCCCATCAGCAGGCCGGTCGCGAGGAACAGCGTTGCTTCGACCGCATAGGTGATCGCCACGGGCCAGCCGATGGAGAACAGCTCGCCCATCATCGGCGCGCTCGGACGGCGCGCGACCACGAAGTGCTGATGCGACGGGCGCAGATGCAGCAGCGCCATCAGCACGAGCGTGGTGAGCCAGATGGTGACGGCGGTCGCCGCCGCCGAGCCGAGAAAGCCGAGGCGCGGCAGGCCCCAGACGCCGTGGATCAGCCCGTAGTTCAGGAAGCCGTTGAAGAACACGCTCGCGATCGAAATCCAGAGCAGCCGCCGCGCCGCGCCGATGGCGGGCAGGAACGAGCGCATCAGCCCCACGCCGATCAGGCTCGCGGGCGCGCCCCAGCGCAGCACCGACGCGTATTCGCCGACCTGGCGCGCGAGCACGCCCGGCTCGCCGAGCGCGTGCAACAGTGGCTCCGCGAACGACAGCAGCGCGAACGCGGGCAGCGCGAGCACGAGCGAGAGCGCGAAACCGGTCCAGTAGATATGCGGCACGCGATGCAGATCGTCGGCGCCGCGCGCCTGCGAGACGCTGACGCTCACCGAGGTCAGCACGCCCTGCAGCACCGTCACGACCACGAAGAACAGATTCGCGCCGAGTCCGCCCGCCGCGAGCGCGCCCGCGCCGAGCGAGCCGAGCAGCACGGTGTCGGTGACGCTCATCGCCATCTGCGACAACTGGGCGATGGCGAGCGGCGCGGCGAGACGTGCGGTGTCGGCGGCGTGACGTTTGAGCGTGGGCGGCGCGATGGCGCGGCTGGCGCGGTCGGTGCGCGCCGGTGAAGTCGTTCGGGTCATGAAAGGCAAGCGGCGCGAAGTATCGCGCCGCGTCGGAAAAACGCCTGGAGATCGAATCCGGAAGTGCAGGCGGGAACGGCTCAAGCGCCTTGAACGGCTGCGAGCCTACCCGCCGAGATTACCTGTCTTTCAGCCAAAAAGCACCTGCGTGGTGCATGTGCGATCGGCGCAGCCTGTTACTCCGGCTCGTGAATCGCGATGCGCGTGTCGCCGAGCAGCACCGACTGGCCCGCGCGGATCTTGCAGGTCTTGCGCAGTTCGACTTCGCCGTCGACCTTCACCGCGCCGGACGAGACGATCTGCTTGGCCGAGCCGCCGCTGTCGGCGAGTCCGGTGATCTTCAGGAGGTTGTGCAGTTCGACGTAGTCGCCGGTCAGCGTGAAATCGAGATTGGGCATGGCGCGTGGAAATCGGTGAAATTGGAACAAAGGCGCGGAACATTGGCGCGCGCCGTGGCGGCGCGGAGGGTGAGCATCATAAGCGATCGCGCGTGGCGCGGCCCGGGATGCTTGGCGATCGGGCGTGGTTACATGTCGGGGCCAGATGTTATGAATTCGTCAGCAAATGAAACGCTGCGTAACGTCGCGGGACGGCGCGCGGATCTTCAGATGAAAATGGGTTCACCGAAGCGAGACCGCCGGGCTCCACGGATTCACCCGACCACGGCGGCTCCATCGAGCGGAAACGGAGCGGGAAACGGCGGGCACGCCCGTTGCAGGACTGACCCGCGCCAATTCCCGGAACTACTCAAGAGGATACGCCATGACCCAGATTCGCAAGCTGCTGACCGCTACCGCCATTGCCGCCACCGCCGCTGCCTTCGCGCAGGGCGCATTCGCCCAGACCGCCACGCCGGCGGCGGGCGACGCGCCGACGATGGCCCCGGCTACCGCGCCGAGCCAGGCGCCGGCCGCCGCGGGCATCGCGCAACCGGCGCCCGCGCCGCAAAATCTGACCGCGCCGCAGCCGACCGATCCGCTGGTGCAAAAGCGCAACGCCAACGCGGCGGCCAGCGCCGAGTACCGCAGCGCCAAGAAGTCGGCGAACTCCGAGTACAAGGACGCGAAGAAGCAGGCCAAGACGCAGTACAAGTCGGAGGTCAAGGACGCGAAGATCAACCGCAAGGCTGACCGTCAGGCCAACGATTCGGAAATGAAGGATCAGATGAGCGGTCAGTCGGCGCAGCAGCAGGGCGGCGCGCAGCAGCCGTAATCCGCGTCAACGCTAATCACGTGCAAGGCGGCGGCGTCCGGTAACGGATGCCGCCGTTTTTTATTGCGCCGGGAAGTTGCCGCATAAATATCGCCAGATCGCGCCAGATCAGCCCACGATCGAGCGCTTGCGGGTGCGGGGTGTATGGATATACAGTATGCGTCGCCGCCTTTTACGGATTCTCCGCGCCCGCCGTGTCCACCGCCGTGTCCACTCCCGTTTCCAACGATTCCCTCGTCGATCCCGTCAGCGCTGTCGCTCAGGACGTTGCGGCCTATCTCGCCAAGCTCAACGAGGCGCAACGCGCCGCCGTCGAGCATGGTGGTCCGCAGGCCTTCGCTCCGGGTGCGACGCTGCCGGAACCGCTGCTCGTGATCGCTGGAGCGGGTTCGGGCAAGACCAACACGCTTGCGCATCGCGTCGCGCATCTGGTCGTGAACGGAGCGGATCCGCATCGTATCTTGCTGCTAACGTTCTCGCGTCGCGCGGCGCAGGAAATGACGCGGCGTGTCTCGCGCATCGCCGCCGGCGTGCCGGGCGCGGCCGCCGTGCTCGCGCAGGGGCTCACGTGGGCGGGCACGTTTCACGGCATCGGCGCGCGCCTGCTGCGCGAGTACGCCGAGCAGATCGGTTTGTCGCCGGCCTTCACGATCAACGATCGCGAAGATTCCGCCGATCTCATGAACCTCGTGCGCCACGAGCTGGGATTGTCGGCGAAAGAGAAGCGATTTCCCGCTAAATCCACGTGTTTGGCGATTTACTCGCGCGTAGTCAACACCGGCGATTCGCTCGCCGACGTGCTCGCGCGCTCGTTCTCCTGGTGTCTCGAATGGGAGCCGCAACTGCGCGCGCTGTTTGCCGCGTACGTGGACGCGAAGCAGAAGCAGAACGTGCTCG
Source organism: Paraburkholderia tropica (assembly GCF_900109265.1). GTDB lineage: Bacteria > Pseudomonadota > Gammaproteobacteria > Burkholderiales > Burkholderiaceae > Paraburkholderia > Paraburkholderia tropica. The sequence continues at coordinate 109,177 of NZ_FNZM01000008.1, read as the reverse complement.
ATTACGACGATTTGCTGCTGTATTGGGCGCATATGGCGCAAGAACCCGTCATTGCGGCCGATCTCGCCGCGCGCTTCGATCACATTCTCGTCGACGAATATCAGGACACGAATCGCCTCCAGGCATCGATCCTGCTCGCTCTCAAGCCGGACGGACGCGGCCTGACCGTCGTCGGCGACGATGCGCAGGCAATTTACTCGTTTCGGGGCGCAACGGTACGCAACATCCTCGATTTCCCCGCACAGTTCGATCCGCCCGCACGTCAGGTCACGCTGGAACGCAACTACCGGTCAACCGAGCCGATCCTCGCTGCATCCAACGCCGTGATGGACGCCGCCACCGAGCGCTACACGAAAAACCTCTGGACCGATCGCGCCTCGCAGCAGCGTCCGCGCCTCGTGACGGTCGCCGACGAGGCCACGCAGGCGCGCTACGTCGTCGAGCAGATTCTGGAGGCGCGCGAGGGCGGCATGAAGCTCAAGCAGCAGGCCGTGCTGTTTCGCGCCGCGCACCATAGCGCGACGCTCGAAATCGAGCTGGCGCGGCGCAATATCCCGTTCGTGAAATTCGGCGGCCTGCGTTTTCTCGACGCCGCGCACGTAAAAGACGTGCTGGCGGTGCTGCGCTGGGCCGAAAATCCGCTCGATCGCGTGGCCGGGTTTCGCGTGACGCAGTTGATGCCGGGCGTCGGGCCGGCTACCGCCGCGCGTCTGCTCGATCAGGTTGCGGCTTGCACGGGCGCGTATCGCGCTGCCGAAGCGCTCGCCGCATTCGCACCGCCGCCGCGTGCCGCCGAGGACTGGAGCGCGTTCACGGCGCTCATCGACGGCATCGGCGCGCGCGCCACGCCCTGGCCGGCCGAGTTCGAGCGCGTGCGGCGCTGGTACGAGCCGCATCTGGAGCGCAATCACGAAGACGCGCAGGTGCGCATGGCCGATCTGCTGCAGATGGAAAGCATCGCGAGCACGTACCCCTCGCGCGAGCGCTTCCTGACCGAACTCACGCTCGATCCGCCCGACGCGACCAGCGCCGAATCGGCCGATCCGCTGCTCGACGAGGACTATCTGATCCTCTCGACCATCCATTCGGCCAAGGGGCAGGAGTGGCGCAACGTGTTCGTGCTCAACGGCGTGGACGGCTGCATTCCGTCCGATCTGGGCGCGGGCAGCGACGAGGAACTGGAAGAGGAGCGCCGGCTGCTCTACGTGGCGATGACGCGTGCGAAGGAGGATCTGCACATCGTCGTGCCGCAGCGCTTTTATGTGCACAACCAGGCGGCGTCCGGCGACCGTCACGTGTGGGCGTCGCGCACGCGCTTCATCGCGCCGTCGATGCTGCCGCTGTTCGAGTCGCGCGCGTGGCCCGCGCCGCCCGTGGCGAGCGCGCCGAGTGCGGCGGGACTGGCCGCTGCGGCGCGCGCGAAGGTCGAGATCGGCGCGAAATTGAGGAAGATGTGGGACTAGGGCGCGCGCCGGGGGTATGAGCCTGATCGGTGCGGTGTCCCGCGGGCGGGACGGGCTAGCGAGGCTGATTCTTCGGCGGCGGCACGAAGAAGTTGCGCAGCCAGGCGGCGAGGCGCGTGAAGACGTCGTCGGGTTCTTCGACGAAAATTTCCGGCTTCAGCAGACGCAGATATTCCATGATCTGCTGCGCTTCCTGCTTCTGGAACGTGCCGTGCGCGATGCCCAGACGCAGCAGGCCGCGCAACTCGCCGAGCCGCTCGCGCGCGAGCGAACCCGTGGCCTGTTCACAGCCGATCTTCGCTTCATAGACGCGCTGGCGCACCGACTCCGCGAGCCGCCATGCGGGCGTCTGCATGATTTCTTCGAGCGTCTGGATGTCCTGCACGCCCGACTTGATCTGCGCGGCGAGCGGGTCGATCTGCGCTTCCTCGCCCTGCGCTTCCTGCACGATCGCGGCCGCCCATTCGCGGCACTTCTTCGACAGCTCGTCGGGCGTCCACTCGGGACGCGACGCGACGCCGAAACCAAAATCGCCGGCCTGACGCAGCAGCATCGAGACGACTTCCGGAAACTCCTTGTCGAGCGTGCGCTTGGCCCACGCGTACTGGCCGCCCTGCAATAGCCGCTGCACCGCCTGCTCGGTGAGCGGCGTCATGTTGTCGAGCAGCTTCGCGCGCAGGAAGTCCTCGAACGACGGCGTGAGGAATTGCGGGTCGAGCTTCAGCGAGACGCGCAGGAACGCGTCGAAATCCTTGCGCAGCGACGCAAGTGTTTCTTCCTTGAGGTTAAGGGTGATATTCCCCATTCTGGTTGCCCCGATCTATTCCTGGCGTTGCCTGGTGATGGCCAGTCTTCGGCTGACCACTGCGCCAAGGCAGGCTTCGACGGTTTAACGGCGCGGCGCGGCGAAACTTGAGCGGCTGCGTGAAAGGTTCACGCGAGGTTCACGCGAGGTTCGCTCGAACGCGCGCCGTGAAAGGGCCGTGGGTGGACGGGCGGCGGCCCGTCCGGGGGGATTCGAGGGCGCACTCCAATGCGTATTCAGATGCGCATTTCAGCGTGGATTCAGCGCAACACGACGCCTTGCCAGACGAAGAACACGCCGAGGCCCACGGCGATGGTCAGCAGCGGACGCTTCGTCAGCGCGCTCACGACGATCGCCGCCAGCGCGCCGACGAGTTGCGGATTGCGCCAGCTCAGTTCGGCGCCCTGGCCGTGCGGCGAGACGGCCATCGGCACGATGATCGCCGTGAGGACGGTCACGGGCACGAAACCGAGCGCCGTGCGCACGAGCGGCGGAAACACGAGTCGCTCGCCGAGCACGAAGACGGCGGTGCGCACGATCCAGGTGATCAGCGCCATGCCGAGGATCAGGACGACGTAGTTCATGGGCTGGTTCATCGGTTGCCTCCTGCGACGGCGTGCGCCTCGCGCGGATGCCGGTCCGGGCGGCGGTTGCCGGTCGGGTTCGATGAGTGCGACGGAGCGTCGGCGTCGGGTAGGGCGTCGGCATCGACATGAGATTGGCGCGGTTTGCGCGGCAACGACAGCGCCACGCCGACCACGACGCCCGCGAGCACCGCGCCGAGCAGCCCGAGCTTGTACGGCCACGCCTGCCAGTAGAACGCGAGCACGCCCGAGGTGACGGCGGCCGCCACAAAGCGGAGCGCCACCAGTTGCGGGACCACGATGGCGATGAAAGTGGCGACCATCGCGAAGTCGAGTCCGAGCGACTGCAGGCCCGGGAACGCCGCGCCGAACAGCAGGCCCGCGGCGGTCGAAATCTGCCAGTTCAGATACATCGAGACACCCGAGCCGAGGAAGTGCCACGGCGAGACGTCGTCGCCGGGATGATGGCGGCGGTAATGCGCCCAGGCGACGGCGAACACCTCGTCGGTGAGCACCGCGCCGAGCGCGAGGCGCCAGCGCATCGGCAGATGCGAGACATAGGGCGCGAGCGTGGCGCTGTAGAGCACGTGGCGCAGGTTGACGATCAGCGTGGTGGCCCAGATCACGGCGTAGCTCGCGTGCGAGGCGATCAGCCCGAGCGCGATGAACTGCGCCGAGCCAGCGAATACCGTGACCGACATGAACTGGCCGTGCCAGAGCGCGAGCGGCCCGGACGTGACGAGCGTGCCGAAAATCACGCCGAACGGCGCCGCGCCGATCATCATGGGGATCATGTCGCGCGCGCCGGCCGCGAATTCTTTGTAGCGATGGGGGTGGTGGGTCAAGCTGTCTCTCCTGATTCGGAAAGCAGCATAGCGAGCGGCGCGGTGCGTGGCTTGTACGATCTTGCGGCGAGCTTTGTCGATCAGTGTGGCGAGGTTGCGTGGCGTTCCGGATGACGCGCAGTAAAGCGCGCAGTAAAGCGCTCAGGACGACTGCCAGCGTCCCGGCGGCACACCGAACATGCGGCGGAAATGGCGCGTGAAATGGCTTTGATCGGCGAAACCGCTGGCGGCGGCCACGTCGGCGACCGACGCACCCGCGCGCAGCGGCCCGAGTGCGCGTTGCAGGCGCAGTTGCGTGCGCCATGCGTGCGGCGGCAGACCGGTCGCCTGGGTGAAGAGACGCGTGGCGTGGAACGGCGACAGGCCGACCGCCTGGGCGAGATCGGCGACGCGCAGCGGCGCGGGCAGGTCGGCGGCCAGCAGCGCCTTCATGGTCTCGACGCGCGGGTCGTTGACGTGCGGCCCGATCGGCGCTTCGCGGGTGCGGGCGTGGCGCGTGAGCAAGGTCGCGAGCGCGTCGAGCAACGCGTCTTCGACGGCGAGCGGGTCGGGCGCGGGCAGGGCGAGCGCGCTGGCATTGCCGCCGGGCGCGGTTCGGGGCTCCGGATCGGCGCGCCGCGCATCGGCGTCGGCTTCGAGCAGACGATGCGCGTACGAGAGCCGCTGCGCGAGATCGGGATCGCGGATCACATCGGCGCCGAACCACGGCAGCGGCTGCTCGCGGCCCGCAATTTCCGCCGCGAGACCGTGCAGATAATCGACCGGCAGGTAGATCACGCGGTAGCGCCAGCCTTCGTCGACGGCGCGCGAACCGGTATGCACCTCGCCCGGATTGATGACCGGCACCGTGCCGGTTTCCGCCACATGATGCGCGCCGCGATAGCGGAAGCACTCCGCGCCGTCCTCGATCACGGGCACCGTGTACGCCTCGTGCCAGTGCGGCGAGAACGTGTGATCGTGATATTCGGCCGTCAGCAGATCCCCGCCGGGCAGCAGCGGCGAGCGCCAGTAACGGGCGGAATCGCGAAAACGGGGAAGGTTCATGGAGACGGCGGCCAGTCAGTCGGCTTTCAGGCGGCGTGGAAGACCAGTTTAGCGCACCGGAATGGTCGTGCCGGCGGGCATCGGCACGGCGGTGACGCTGTTCTTCGCGCTGCCGCTCACGACGCGGTCGCTATAGGTCAGGTAGACGAGCGCGTTGCGCTTGGTATCGACCACGCGCACCACATGCAGCGTCTTGAAGAGAAACGACATGCGCTCGTTGAACACGTCGGCTTGTTGCTTGAGCGGCGCGCCGAAGCTGATCGGGCCGACCTGGCGGCAGGCGATCGATGCTTCGGTGGGATCTTCGGCGATGCCGAGCGTGCCCTTCACGCCGCCGGTGCGCGCGCGCGACACGTAGCAGGTGACGCCGCTCACGGCGGGGTCGTCGTAGGCCTCGACGACGACCTTGTCGGAGCCGGTCATGCGGAAGTTGGTGTTCACGCTGCCGATCTGTTCGGCGTGCGCGATGCCCGATGCGCAGGCGAGCGCCGCGGTGAATGCGGCAGTGAACGCGGCGGACAGCGTCGGGGCAAGGCGGATGGATTTCATGCGGATTCCCGGGAGTGACGAGGTGTCATTATCGGGCAGGGCGGCGCTAGTAACCGAGTTCTCGTTGATGGCGGAAGGCCAGGACATAGAGGGTGTCGTCGCCGGGAGGGTGCAGAGAGAGCGACGTAGCCCGTATCGCCGAATGGAATGACCAGTTCGCGAAGTCCGGGTGTGGCCTCGATTGGTCGGCCAATCGCTGGCGTGGCTTCAAGCGTCCGGAAATGTTGATCGATGACTTGTGCTGCGCGCCGCGAGGCTTCGGGTGTTTTTCGAGACAGAAACCGCCGACAGCGCTCCAATCCTTCAATGGCGCGCTGAGTGACGATCAGTCGTGGCATTCCGGCGCGGGGAGTTCGTCATCCGTGCCCCAGTCGCCCAGCCACGCGCGCACCTCGTCGCCATTCAGGTGACGGCCGGATTGCTGATAGTGCTGCCATGACGCGAGCGCTTCCTGCGTGAACCGCTCGCGCGCTTCTTCGCGCTCGGCGTATTGCGCGATGGCTTCGCGCATCACGGCGTGCGGCGTGCGATGCTGAAGGCCCGCGATATGCTGGATGCGGTCCTTGAGTTCGTCGTCGAGCTTGATGGAAATGGACATGAGGCGTGCCCCGTTAGCGGGTATTACCTGTCGATACTACACCAGTTGACTGGCTGCCATCGCGGTCAGTCGGGCGAGTGTTTGATGTCGCAAAAGGGAGAGGGCGCGCCATGCGTCAGTCACGCACGCCCAAAAGAAAAAAGCCGTTGCGCAAAAACGCAACGGCTTTATATTTTGGCTCCCCGACCTGGGCTCGAACCAGGGACCTACGGATTAACAGTCCGGCGCTCTACCGACTGAGCTATCGGGGAACAGCAGTACAACTACAACTTTTTAACTTCATGAAAAAGCCCGTTATGCGCGGTGTTCAACACGAACGGGCTTTTGCGAATCTTGGCTCCCCGACCTGGGCTCGAACCAGGGACCTACGGATTAACAGTCCGGCGCTCTACCGACTGAGCTATCGGGGATCAACAAAAGCAGAGAACGAGATTCTATGGGGCCTGGCGGAGTCTGTCAACACCTTGTCGCCATCTTTTTAAAACAATCCTCCTTCAAAAGGATTGTTCGACGGATTGTCCGTCCTCGGGTGACGTGGTGACGTGTCGACAAATGGACGGGCGGCGCGGCCCCGGACCGTGGTTGAACGCGGCTTAGCGCTCGAGCAGCGCGAGCTTGTCCTTGATGTCCTTGAATTCCTCGGCTTCCGGCAGGGCAGCCTTGGTTTTCGTGATGCTCGGCCAGTTCTTGGCGAGATCGGCGTTCAGCGCGATGAAATCCTGCTGGTCGCCAGGCACATCTTCTTCGGCGTAAATGGCGTTCACCGGGCACTCAGCCACGCACACGGCGCAGTCGATGCACTCGTCCGGGTCGATCGCGAGGAAGTTGGGACCTTCGCGAAAGCAGTCCACCGGGCACACATCGACGCAGTCGGTATAGCGGCACTTGATGCAGCTTTCGGTCACAACGTGGGTCATTCAGGCAGCTCCTGCAAGCTTTTGTATTGGGGATGGCGCTGGATTGACGCGCGCCAAAAGCGGTATTGTAACTGAATGGGAATTTCCCTATCCACACCGCCGGCGCGCCTTTTATATCGTTTCGTGATTAGTTTATGCGGTGCCGCCTTGGCCCGCGCAAATGCGAAAGGCGCGCAAGTGGCGGCCGATTTTTTGCGCAATATCCCTGCGCGCGCCACGGACGTGCATGCAAGCCCGCGTCCGAATGCCGCATTCGGGTAACATGAGCGCACCGCTGATGCCCGCCTTCCGACGGCGTCGCCGCGAGCCCCGGAAGGCGCGTGGCGGTTCGGAAAACGAGGCATGCATCCTCCGATTGCAGTCCGGCTAGTCAATCATGGTCATTACTTCGCTGCTCGATACCGATCTGTACAAATTCACGATGATGCAGGTGGTGCTGCATCATTTCCCCGCGGCCAACGTCGAATATCGCTTCCGCTGCCGCACGCCGGATGTCGACCTCGTGCCGTACGTCGACGAAATCCGCAGTGAAATTTCCAAGCTCTGCCGTCTGCGTTTCGCCGAGCCCGAACTCGAGTATCTGCGCAAGATGCGCTTCGTGAAGGGCGATTTCGTCGACTTCCTCGCGCTGTTCCATCTGAACGAAAAGTACATCTCCGTCACGCCGTCGCCGAAGAACAACGGCGAAATCGACATCGAGATCAAGGGGCCGTGGCTGCACACGATCCTCTTCGAGATTCCGGTGCTCGCGATCGTCAACGAGGTGTATTTCCGCAACACGCAGCATCATCCGCAATACGAAGAGGGCCGCGAGCGTCTGCGCCGCAAGATCGAGCTGCTCGGCGCGAAGCCCGAGTTCGCCGACTGCAAGATCGCCGATTACGGCACGCGCCGCCGCTTCTCGAAGCGCTGGCACGAAGAGGTGATCCTTACGCTCAAGGAAGATCTCGGCGAGCAGTTCACGGGCACGAGCAACGTCTACTACGCGATGAAGCACAACCTCACGCCGCTCGGCACGATGGCGCACGAGTATCTGCAGGCGTGCCAGGCGCTCGGACCGCGTCTGCGCGATTCGCAGATCTACGGCTTCGAGATGTGGGCGAAGGAGTATCGCGGCGACCTCGGCATCGCCTTGTCGGACGTGTATGGCATGCAGGCGTTCCTGCGCGACTTCGACATGTACTTCTGCAAGCTCTTCGACGGCGCGCGCCACGATTCGGGCGATCCGTTCGAGTGGGGCGAGCGTCTGCTCAAGCACTACGAGGAGAACCGCGTCGACGCCCGTACGAAGACCATGATCTTCTCGGACGCGCTCGACATTCCCAAGGTGCTGCGTCTGTACGAGCGCTTCAAGGACCGTTGCCGTCTCGCGTTCGGCGTGGGCACGAACCTCACCAACGACCTCGGCTATCAGCCGCTGCAGATCGTCATCAAGATGGTCCGCTGCAATGGTCAGCCGGTCGCCAAACTGTCCGATTCGCCGGGCAAGAACATGTGCGACGACAAGGCCTATCTCGCGTATCTGCGTCAGGTGTTCGGCATCGAGCAGCCGACCGAAGTGGAGTGCGCGGGCAAGTAAGTTCGCGCACGCAATACTTACGGAACACGCACGCAACACGCGGGCGACGCGCGCTTCATACGCGGGATAGCGCGGGATAGCGCGCCGGAATACGAGCGACGCGCCGGTATAATCGGCGCGTCGCTTTTCTTCTTTTGACGAGGACGCACATGGACACCACGGCCGCCCGCCGCAGCATGCTCGCGCGCATCCGCGCCGCTCAGGGTCGCGATGCAACGCCCGCCGCGCACGAACGGGAAACCGTGGCCGACTATCTCGCGCGGCATCCACAAGGGCCGCGTCCGCCGATGGAAGGCGACCTCGTCGCGCGTTTCGTCGTCGAGGCGAAGAAGATGGCATCCACGGTCGAGGAGGTCGCGCAGCTCGCCGACGTGCCCGCCGCCGCGGCGCGCTATCTCGCCTCGCTCCAGTTGCCCACGCAGGCCGTCGCCTGGGAGACGCTCGAATCGTTCGACTGGACTTCGGCGGGGCTCACGGTCGCGTTTCGCAAGCCCGAAGATCGCGATCTCGTCGGCCTCACGGGCTGTTTCTGCGCCACTGCCGAGACCGGCACGCTGGTGCTGCTGTCGGGTCCGCAAACCTGGGCCTCGGGCGCGCTGCTGCCCGAAACGCACATCGCCGTCGTGCCGGCCTCGCGCATCGTCGCGGGTCACGAGGACGCCTTCGCGCTCATGCGCGCCGAACGCGGCGAACTGCCGCGCGCGGTCAATTTCGTCTCGGGGCCGTCGCGCACCGGCGACATCGAACAGACCATCGTGCTCGGGGCTCACGGGCCGTATCGCGTGCACGTGATCGTCGTGCAGGGAGCGTGACGCGTTGACGGATAGCCGCGCGGCACGCAACACGAAGCGGATCCTTGCGCAGTCGCTCGCGGCGCTGCTCGCCTGCGGCGCCAGCACGGCGCACGCATCGAGTGGCGTCGACGGCGCGACACTCTCCGCGACCTGGGGCTTGCCGTTCGCCTGCATGCTGCTCTCGATCGCACTGTTCCCGATGTTCGCGGCCACGTTCTGGCATCGCCATTTCGGCAAGATTTCGGCGGCGTGGGCGCTCGCGTTTCTCGTGCCGTTCGCGGCGTCGCACGGCGTTGGCGTCACGGTTCCGCTCTTTCTGCACGCGCTCGTCGACGAATACGTGCCGTTCATCGTACTGCTCGGCGCGCTCTATACGATCGCGGGCGGCATCTGCGTGTACGGCAATCTGCACGGCTCGCCGCGCACCAATACCGCGATCCTCGCGCTCGGCACCGTGCTCGCGAGCGTGATGGGCACGACCGGCGCGGCCATGCTGCTGATCCGCCCGCTGCTGCGCGCCAACGACAATCGCCGCCACAACACGCACGTGGTCGTGTTCTTCATCTTCCTCGTGGCGAACGCGGGCGGTTCGCTCACGCCGCTCGGCGATCCGCCGCTGTTCCTCGGTTTTCTCAACGGCGTCGGCTTTTTCTGGACCGCGCAACATCTCGCGCTGCCGATGCTGTTCGTCTGCGGCGTGCTGCTCGTCGCGTTCTTTCTGCTCGATACGTGGCTGTTCCGAAGCGCCGGCGAAGCGCGCGCGCCGTTCCTCGATCCGACGCCCGATACCGGACGGCTCGGCATCGGCGGCAAGGCCAACTTCGCGCTGCTCGCGGGCGTGATCGCGCTCGTGCTCATGAGCGGGCTCTGGAAGCCGGGCATCGGCGTCGAACTGGCGGGCGCGCGCATCGAACTGCAAAACGCCGTGCGCGATGCCGGACTGATCGTGCTGGCAGTCGTGTCGTACGTGTTCACGTCGCGGCAGGCGCGTGCCGACAACGGTTTCGACTGGGCGCCGATTGCCGAAGTGGCGAAGCTGTTCGCAGGCATTTTCGTGACGATCACGCCGGTGATCGCGATGCTGCGCGCGGGCGAGGCGGGCGCGTTTGCCTCGCTGATCGCCTTCGTGAACGATGCGCCGGGCCGCCCGAACGACGCGCTGTATTTCTGGGCGACGGGTCTGTTGTCCTCGTTTCTCGACAACGCGCCCACCTATCTCGTGTTCTTCAATCTCGCGGGCGGCGACGCGCAGGCGCTCATGACAGGCGGCGCGAAAACGCTCGCCGCGATCTCGGCGGGCGCCGTGTGGATGGGCGCGGTGACCTATATCGGCAACGCGCCGAACTTCATGGTGAAGGCGATCGCGCAGCAACGCGGCGTGCGCATGCCGGGCTTCTTCGGCTATCTTGGCTGGTCGTGCGTGGTGCTCACGCCCGTGTTCGCGGCCGCGACCTGGCTCTTTTTCGCCTGATTCGTCTGATACCTGATACGCGCGCGGATCTGGCGGATTAGCCATTCGGCCGACTATGCCGATGCGCGGCCGCGCGGGACAATGCGGAACAATAACGCCCAGGCCGCCCCCGGCGGGCTTCCGGATCAACCTCAGCAGTGTGGAGAGTAACGATGCAAAAGATTCTCGTGGCGCGCCCGATCTTTCCGGACGTGATCGACCGCCTCAAACAGTATTTCGACGTCGACTGGAACAACGGCGAAACGCTGTCCGCCGAAGCGCTCAAGGCGCGACTCGCCGACAAGGACGGCGCGATCACGATGGGCGACCCTGTCGACGCCTCGACCTTCGCCGCCGCGCCGCGTCTGCGCGTGGTCTCGAACATGGCCGTGGGCTACAACAATTTCGACATGGCCGCGTTCAACGCCGCGAACGTGCTCGGCACCAACACGCCCGACGTGCTGAACGAAACCACCGCCGACTTCGGCTGGGCCCTGATGATGGCCGCCGCGCGCCGCGTGACCGAATCGGAGCATTACCTGCGCGCGGGCAAGTGGCAGAAGTGGTCGTTCGACATGTTTCTCGGCGCGGACATCCACGGCGCGACGCTCGGCGTGATCGGCATGGGCCGGATCGGCCAGGCGCTCGCGCGCCGCGCGCGCGGCTTCAACATGCGCGTGATCTATCACAACCGTTCGCGTGTCGCGCCCGAGATCGAGCGCGAGCTGAACGCGGAATATCGCTCGAAGGAAGATCTGCTCAAAGAGGCCGATCACGTCGTACTGGTGCTGCCGTACACGCCGGAAAACCATCACACGATCGGCGCGGCCGAACTCGCGCTCATGAAGCCCACGGCCACGCTTACCAACATCGCGCGCGGCGGCATCGTCGACGACGCGGCGCTGGCGCAGGCGCTGCGCGAGCGCCGCATTGCATCCGCGGGTCTCGACGTGTTCGAGGGTGAGCCGAGCGTGCATCCGGCGCTGCTCGAAGTCGAAAACGTCGTCCTCACGCCGCATATCGCAAGCGCGAGCGAGGCCACGCGCCGCGCGATGGCCAACCTCGCTGCCGACAATCTGATCGCCGGGTTGGGTCAAGGTCCGCGCGCGGGCCAGCCGCCCAATGCGATCAATCCGGCGGTGATCGGGAAAGCGCGCGCATGAGTGCTGAGTCGTTGATGGCGCTGGTGTTGGCGGCGCTCGCCGTGCTGGCGGTCGTGCTTGCGTTCGCCGTGATCGTGCTGCTGCGCGCGCGCGGCGGCGCGCACGACGAAGCCGCACTCGACGCGCTCGATCAACTGAGCGACCGTCTCGCGGCATCGACCGACACGCAGGCGCGCGCGGCAGAACGCATCGAGCGCGAGTTGCGCAACGAGATCGCGCGCACGGCGCAGGCTTCGCGCAGCGAATTCGGCGGCGGTTTTGCGCAGGTGCAGCAGGCGCTCGCGGCGCATCTCACGAGCATCGCGACCGTGCAGAACGGCCAGATCGACGGTTTCGCGCAGCAGCTCGTCAAGCTCACCGAGAGCAACGCGCAGCAACTCGATGCCGTGCGCCAGAGCCTGCACGTGCAGGCGCAGCAGGCGCGCGAGGAGCAAGCCACGGCGCTGCGGCACTTCGGCACCGTGCTCGGTCAGCAACTCGCGCAACTGACCGAAGCGAACGACCGGCGTTTTGCCGAAGTGCGCGCGACGCTCGAACAGCGTCTCAAGGACATCGAGGCGAACAACGCGGCGAAGCTCGAAGAGATGCGCCGCACCGTCGACGAAAAGTTGCACGCCACGCTCGAACAGCGTCTTGGCGAATCCTTCAAGCTGGTCTCGGACCGGCTGGAGCAGGTGCATCGCGGGCTCGGCGAAATGCAGACGCTGGCTGCCGGCGTGGGCGATCTGAAGAAAGTGCTGACGAACGTGAAAACGCGCGGCACGTGGGGCGAGGTGCAGCTCGAAGCGCTGCTCGAGCAGATGCTCACGCCCGACCAGTTCGCGAAGAACGTGGCGACCGTGCCGGGCAGCAACGATCGCGTCGAGTTTGCGATCCGCTTGCCGGGCAAGGGTATCAAGGCCGGTGCACCGGACAGCGCGCCGGTCTGGCTGCCCGTCGACGCGAAGTTTCCGCGCGAGGACTACGAGCGCCTCATCGACGCGCAGGAGCGTGCCGATCTCGCGGGCATCGAGGAAGCGGGGCGGGCGCTCGAAACGCGCGTGCGCGCCGAGGCTCGCACCATCGCCGAGAAATACGTCGCGCCGCCGCACACGACCGACTTCGCGCTGCTGTTTTTGCCGACCGAAGGGCTGTACGCGGAAATCCTGCGTCGCCCGGGTTTGACCGATGTGCTGCAGCGCGACTTCCGCGTGACCGTCGCCGGGCCGACCACGCTCACGGCGCTGCTCAACAGTCTGCAGATGGGCTTCCGCACGCTCGCTATCGAGCAACGCTCGAGCGAGGTGTGGCAGGTGCTGGGCGCGGTGAAGACCGAGTTCGGCAAGTTCGGCGACGTGCTCGCGCGCACGAAGACGCAACTGGAAACGGTCACGCGCTCGATCGAGGCCGCCGAAGTGCGCACGCGCGCGATGAATCGCAAGCTGCGCGACGTCGAGGCCTTGCCGGGCGAAGAGGCGTCGAACCTGCTCGGCGACGCGCTGCCTGGCGGGGAAGAGTAGAGCCCGCGGTATTCCTGCGCCCCTATGAAAAACGGGCCGTCCGCAACGCTGCGGACGGCCCGTTTTTCATGTGACTTGCGTCGCGAGACGCGTGTCAGCTCTGCACGGCGAGCTTGTCGAGCGCGTCGCCCGTCACGCGCACCACGCGCCAGTCGGGGAAGACCGTCGCGCCCATCTTCTCGTAGAAGCGGATGGCCGGCTCGTTCCAGTCGAGCACGCTCCACTCGAAGCGCGCGCATTGGCGCTCCACGGCGATGGCCGCGAGCTTGCGCAGCATCGCGGTGCCCAGACCCGTGCCGCGCTGCGTCGGCTCGATATAGAGGTCTTCGAGATAGAGGCCGCGGCGGCCCAGAAACGTGGAGTAGTTATGGAAGAACAGCGCATAGCCGACGATTTTGCCGGCGTCGTCGGCGACCAGTGCTTCAGCGGCCGGATGCGCGCCGAACAGCGCGTCGGCCAGCAGTTCCGGCGTGCCGGTGAACAGGTGCGTGAGCTTCTCGAATTCCGCGAGCTGGTACATGAGCGCGTGCATGGCGCTCACGTCGCCGGCCGTGGCCGCGCGGATCGTGGCCGCCATTACGCTTCCTCGGGTACGTCGGAGAGATGGATTTCGATGCCGCCGAAGCGCGACGCCACCCAGTTGTACAGATGGCAGGCGATCCACAGCAGCACGAAGCCGACGATCGCATTGAGGATCAGCGCGCTGAACACGGTGCCGAGTTCGAAGGTGCCGTAGCGGAAGAAGGCGACCACCGCGACGAGCAGCACGATCGGCACGCTGAACGTGAGGTAGACGAGGATGAGCGCTTTGGCGGTTTGCCCCGCGGCGATGAACGAGATCTGTTTTTTCATGGAAGTCGGTCCGTAGGTCGAATGGACGTAGCGTGTACAGGATGGCTGGAAGTGGGGCGCGCGCGCTAGACGAGCCCGTCAAAGAGCATGACGTCGACGGCGTCGCCGGCGTCGAGATCGGCGGATTCGTGCGCGAGCACGATGAAGCAGTTGGCTTCGCTCATCGTGCTGAGCGCGCCGGAGCTTTGCGAGCCAGTGGGCGTGACGCGCCACTGGCCGCGCGCGTCGCGTTCGGCGACGCCGCGCTGGAATTCGGTGCGGCCTGCGCGCTTTTTGATCGGCGCTTCGCAGCGCGCGGGAATCAGCGGCACGGGCTGCGGCGTCGCGCCCGACATGGCGATCAGGGCGGGGCGCACGATCTGGTAGAAGCTGACCATGGTCGCGACCGGGTTGCCGGGCAGGCCGAACAGCAGCGCCGGTCGACCCGCGCCCGGATGCCCGCCGGACCAGATGCGGCCGAACGCCAGCGGGCGGCCCGGGCGCATGGCGAGGCCCCAGAACGTGACGTCGCCGAGCGTTTGCAGTTGGGTGCGCGTGAAATCGGCTTCGCCGACCGAGACGCCGCCCGAGGTGAGCACGACGTCGGCGCTCGCGGCGGCCTGTTTGAGCGTGGCGGCGAGCGCGTCGGGCTCGTCGCGCACCATGCCGAGATCGATGGCCTCGACATTCAGGCGGCGCAGCATCGCGCCGAGCGTGTAGCGGTTGCTGTCGTAGATGCAGCCGGCGTCGAGCGGCTCGCCGGGCGAGCGCAGTTCGTCGCCGGTCGAAAAGAAGGCCACGCGCAGGCGTCGCTTCACCTCGACTTCGACGAGACCCAGCGAGGCCAGCAAGCCGATGTCGGAGGCGCGGAGCTCGCGGCCCGCGCGCAGCGCCACGCCGCCACGCGCGAGGTCTTCGCCCCGGCGGCGGCGGTTCGCGCCGGGCGAGCTGGCGCGCGCGCTGAAGCGGATCGACGCGGATTCGCCGGTCTGGTCGAGCGTCACGCGCTCCTGCGGCACGACGGTGTCGCAGCCGGCGGGCATCGGCGCGCCGGTCATGATGCGCACGCACGCGCCGCGCGCCACGTCGCCGAGGTAGGGATGCCCCGCGAACGCCTTGCCGGCGATCGTCAGCGTGAGCGCGCCGTCTTGTGCGGCCTGCGCGAGCGCCGCGCTGTCGAACGCGTAACCGTCCATCGCCGAGTTGTCGTGCGCGGGCACGTCGATCGGCGAGATCACATCGACGGCCAGCACGCGCGCGAGCGCTTCGCGCAGCGGCACGCGTTCGCTCCCGGCCAGCGGCGTCACCCACTGCAGCACAATGGCTTGAGCGGCGCTGACTGGCAAGGCTTGAGGATCGAACTGGCTGAGGCTCGCGGCGCTACCGGAGAAAGTGTTAAGCGTGGTCATCGAGTGGAGAAGCGTCGCATCCGCACATTGGGTGCGGCGATCGTCCTGGGAGGCGGGCCAGGTGGGCCGGCGGCTGGCGGCGCGCGGCGGGTGTCCGGTTGCGCACGTCAGGCACGGTCGAGGTCGGCGAGTTCCTGAAATGAATTGATATTGTAAAACGCACGCTCGTCGGCAAAGGCGACTTCGGCCGCCTTGTGGCGCGCGTACCACGCACGCACCTTGCGCTCGCCCGCGTCCAGAAAGGCCGCGAGGTCGTCGGCGAGCGAGACGTGCACGAGCGCGAAAACGGGATGCAGCGAGACTTCGCCCGCAGCGTCGGTCGTGGTCGCGGTCGCGATCGGCACGCCTTGCGCACGCGCGGCATCCGCCAGGCGCACGGCGAGGTCGGCGGGTAGCCACGGCGAATCGCACGGCGCGCTCAGCAGCCATTCGATGGGCGCTTCTGTGCGCGCATCGGCGCCCGCTTTGTTTTGCGACACGGCGCGCAGTCCCGCGAGCAAGCCCGCGAGCGGACCCGGAAAATCGGCCAGCGTATCGGCGATCACGCGCGCCTGCCACGGCGCGCCCAGTCCGGCGTAAGTATCGCGGTTGCGATTGGCGCTGATCATGAGCGCGCCGACTTGCGGCGCGAGGCGCGCGAGCACGTGCGCGGCGAGCGGCTGGCCATGCAGCATCTGCAAGCCTTTGTCGGCGCCGCCCATGCGCTGGCCGCGGCCGCCCGCGAGGACGAGCCCGGTGATCGACGAAAAGGGAAGGGGAGCGTTCATGCGCGGCTCAGCCGCCGATGTAGGACATTTCAATGCGGCGTTCTTCGCTGGGTGCGGGGGCGTCGGCGCTGCCGCGCAACTGCGAATAGCGGTCGCCGCGCTGCTGCCAGACCTGGGCGATCGCCGCGGCAATGCCGACATCGCTCGCGTCGCTGCGCAACAATGCGCGCAGGTCGTAGCCCATCGAAGCGAACAGGCACAGGTACAGCTTGCCTTCGGTCGAGAGGCGCGCGCGCGTACAGTCGCCGCAGAACGCGCGCGTGACGCTGGAGATCGTGCCGATCTCGCCCGCGCCATCGGCGTAACCCCAGCGCTGGGCGGTTTCGGCGGCGCTGTGCGCGTCGAGCGGCACAAGCGGGAAGTGTTCGGCAATGCGTGCGACCACGTCGGCGGACGGCAGCACTTCGGCCATGTTCCAGCCGTTCGTGGCGCCGACATCCATGTATTCGATGAAGCGCAGCGTCACGCCCGAGCCGCGGAAGTGGCGCGCGAGCGGGACGATTTCGCTGTCGTTGGTGCCGCGCTTGACGACCATGTTCACCTTGATCGGTGCGAGCCCGACGGCCTGCGCGGCCTCGATGCCGCCCAGCACGTCGGCGACCGAGAAGTCGGCGTCGTTCATGCGGCGAAACAGGGTGTCGTCGAGCGCGTCGAGACTCACGGTCACGCGCGCGAGACCCGCGTCGCGCAGCGCGCGCGCCTTGCGGGCCAGCAGCGAGCCGTTGGTCGTGAGCGTGAGATCGAGCGGCGTGCCGTCGACCGTGCGCAGCGCCGCGAGCCGCTCGATCAGGAATTCGATGTTCTTGCGCAGCAGCGGCTCGCCGCCCGTGAGACGAATCTTGGTGACGCCCTGCGCGACAAAAAGCCGCGCCAGACGTTCGATTTCCTCGAGCGTGAGCAGGGCCGAATGCGGGAGGAACGGGTAGTCCTTGTCGAACACCGCGCGCGGCATGCAGTAGACGCAGCGGAAGTTGCAGCGGTCCGTCACCGAGATGCGCAGGTCGCGCAGCGGCCGCGCCAGCGCGTCGACCACCTCGCCCGTCGGTGCGCGCACGGCGTCGGCCGCCAGCCGGGGCGGCAGCGATCGGGCGTCGGCTACGGGGATGATGCGTCGGGACATGTTGGTTTCGAACTCGCTGGTTTCGCGCTCGCGATAGTTCGATTTTAGCCGAAGCGCCCTTTGGGCATGGACGAGGGAGAACGCTGATATATCAAAAAAAAGCCCGCCGAGAGGTGGCGGGCTTTTGCTGCACTGCGATGGGCGTACAGACCGGGGTGGGGCGGGCCGGGCGGATCTCGCGAAAATCTCGTGAGATCCGCCCGGCCCGCTCGCCGCCTTACTGCTGGCGGCCGGTTTCCACTTGCTGCATCGGCGTGCTGTCGACCGGCGGGAGTGCCTTGCGCTCGCGCGGTGCGCGCGCGGGTCTGGCCACTTGCGCGGCGGCGTCTTGCGAAGCGCGCAGCTTGTCGGCGTCGGTGTTCACCCAGACGAGGCCGGCGCTGGCCAGCATCGTGTCGAGCGAGTCGGTCGACGCGGCGCTGGCCGTCGTCACCTGGACCGGACGCTGAGCGGCGGGCGCGGCGACCGGCGCGGTTTCGACCGGCGCGACCTGAACCGGCGCTTCGACGGGGGCCTGAACCGGCGTCACGGCAGCCGGTGCGGCTTCGACCGGCGCCACGCGCGTTTCGACCGGCTCGGGCTGTGCAACGGCGGCTGCCGGCGCAACTTCCTCGGACGTCGGTGCTTCGACGCGGTCTTCACGCGGTGCCGGGATCTCGGCAGCGACGGCCGGCGTTTCAGCCGGAACCGCCACGACGACCGGAGCCGCAGCTTCGACCGGCGCTTCAACCGGCGCGGCCGGTGCCGCGGGTTCAACGACAACCGGAGCAACCGGCGCAACGTGCTCGACAGGCGCTGCGGGCGCGACCGGTGCGGTCGTTTCCACGGCTGCCGGCGCGACGGTTTCAACCTGCGCGGGAGCGGCTTGCGGCGCTTCCTGTGCGGCTTCGACGGCCTTCGTTTCGACAGCCTCGACAGCGACTGCCGTAGCAGCGGCGACCGGCAGGGCGGTCACGACCGCCGTTTCCGTCTGGATCGACTCGACAGCAGCCTGTTCGGCGACCGGCGCGTCGATACCTGCATCAACGCCTTCTTCGCCCGATGCGCCGTCTTCCGACGCGCCTTCGTTCGTTACCGTGCCATCCGCATCGCGCTCGCGACGACCGCCACGGCGGCCGCGACGGCGACGACGACGCTCTTCACCTTGCGGCGATGCGCCATCTTCGTCGGCGCCCGACTGGCTCACGCCGTCGGTGAGTGCGGCTTGAGCAGCTTCAGCGGTTTCGCTGTCGGCGCCTGCACCTGCGGCGTCGAGACGGGCTTCCTGCGCCTCGGCGGCCTCGTTCTGCTGCGAGCGGCGGCGTTCGCCACGCTCGCCGCGTTCACGGCGCTCGCCGCGTGCCGGCGTTTCGCCGGATTCGCTGCGGTCCTGACCGCGTTCGACTCGTTCGACGCGCTCGCCACGGGCTTCACGCGGTTCGCGTTGTTCACGCGGCTCACGTGCCTCGCGCGGTTCGCGTGCTTCACGCGGCTCGCGCGGTTCACGATTGCCACGGGCTTCGCGTGCCTCGCGCGGCTCGCGTTGTTCACGCGGCTCACGGGCTTCGCGTGCCTCACGCGGCTCGCGGCCTTCGCGTGGTTCGCGGCCTTCGCGCGGTTCGCGTTCCTCGCGACGGCCCGACGGTTGACCGCCGCGCGTGCCGCTCGTGCCTTCGCCACGGCCTGCTGCGTCGCGGCCACCGGTGCGGCGGTTACGGTTGCGATCGCCCGAAGCGGCCTTGTCGCCACGCTCAGGACGGCCTTCGCGTGCCGGACGTGCGGCCTTTTCCTGCGTCTGGACCGGCGCCGGTGCGGGAGCCGCAGCCGGTGCGCCGCCGAACAGGCGCTTGATGAAGCCGAAGAAACCGCCACCGGCCGGTGCGGCCGCAACGGGCGCGGCCGCCGGAATGGCTTCCACCGTCTTCACGGGCGCGGACGGCGCCGGACGATCCGGCGTGATGCCCTTGACCGCGGCTTCCTGCTTCGGCTTGGCTTCGGCGTTGCGCTTGCTGTAGCCGGTTTCCGACTCGAGCTCGCGAGCTGCTTCCTCGGCCAGCTTCCACGAGGCGCGCGGGTCGTCCAGACGCGTATCGTCGTGACGCAGACGCTCGAGCTTGTAGTGCGGCGTTTCGAGGTGCTTGTTCGGGATCAGCACGACGCCGACCTTGAAGCGCGACTCGATCTTGTTGATTTCCGAACGTTTTTCGTTCAGCAGGAAGGCGGTCACTTCGACCGGCACCTGGCAGTGGATCGCCGCGGTGTTTTCCTTCATCGCTTCTTCCTGGATGATGCGCAGGACCTGAAGCGCCGACGATTCCGTATCGCGGATATGACCCGTGCCGTTACAGCGCGGGCAGGTGACGTGGCTGCCTTCCGAGAGGGCCGGGCGCAGACGCTGGCGCGACAGCTCCATCAGGCCGAAGCGCGAGATCTTGCCCATTTGCACGCGTGCGCGGTCGTGGCGCAGCGCGTCTTTCAGGCGCTGCTCGACTTCACGCTGGCTCTTGGCCGACTCCATGTCGATGAAGTCGATCACGATCAGGCCGCCCAGGTCGCGCAGACGCAGCTGGCGCGCGACTTCGTCGGCGGCTTCGAGGTTGGTGCGCGCGGCGGTTTCCTCGATGTCGGCGCCCTTGGTGGCGCGGGCCGAGTTCACGTCGATGGCGACCAGCGCTTCGGTGTGGTCGATCACGATCGCGCCGCCCGAGGGCAGCGGCACCGTGCGCGAGTACGCCGTTTCGATCTGGTGTTCGATCTGGAAGCGCGAGAACAGCGGCACGTCGTCGTGATACCGCTTCACCTTGCTGACATTGTCCGGCATCACGATATCCATGAAGGCGCGCGCCTGGTCATAGATTTCGGTGGTGTCGATGAGGATTTCGCCGATGTCGGGCTGGAAGTAGTCGCGGATCGCGCGGATCACGAGGCTCGATTCCAGATAGATCAGCATGGGCTGACCGGTCGTGCCCGCCTGCGACGCCGCTTCGATGGCGCGCCACAGTTGCAGCAGGTAGTTCAGGTCCCACTGGAGTTCTTCGGCGGAGCGGCCGATGCCGGCCGTGCGCGCGATGATGCTCATGCCTTCCGGCAGTTGCAGCTGCGCCATGGTTTCGCGCAGTTCCTGACGGTCGTCGCCCTCGATGCGGCGCGAGACGCCGCCGCCGCGCGGGTTGTTCGGCATGAGGACCAGATAGCGGCCGGCGAGCGAGATGAACGTGGTCAGGGCCGCGCCCTTGTTGCCGCGCTCTTCCTTCTCGACCTGGACGATCAGTTCCTGGCCTTCCTTGAGGGCGTCCTGGATGCGCGCACCGCGCATGTCCACGCCGTCGCGGAAGTACTGGCGGGCGACTTCCTTGAACGGCAGGAAGCCGTGGCGGTCTTCGCCGTAGTTCACGAAACACGCTTCGAGCGAGGGCTCGATGCGGGTCACGATGCCCTTGTAGATGTTGCCTTTGCGCTGTTCGCGCCCGGCGGTTTCGATGTCGATGTCGATGAGCTTCTGTCCATCGACGATGGCGACACGCAGTTCTTCCTGCTGTGTCGCATTAAACAGCATGCGTTTCATTGAACGGCTCCAGTGCGGCTTTGCGCGCGGCCTGCGGGCGCCCGACGCTTCGACGGGCAGAACGCAAGCCGGCAGCGGCAAGCCGCGCCTTATTGTGTTGTCACAAGCACGCTGGAGCAGGAACGTTGGGGAGGAGAATTGCCTTGTGTGGGCCCGGTCCGGCGTTGTGTTGCCATGGACGGGCCGCGTGGGCACATGCGAAATACGTCTTCAACAAGCGGCCAGACATGCCGTGGAAGTGCGACGGCACGGATTTCCTGCGCTTCCGATCCGACTGCTGCGCGCGGCGGCGGCATACTGCGCCTTGCACGATCGCAACAGAAGACAAACCGCAGCGGCGAACCGCGCGCGCTTGCGGCTGGATCAGCTTCGCGGCCTGGATATCAAAGCAGGACCGCGTATGGGAAGCCTTCAGGAACGCCCGTCTTCCCCCTCGGGGTGTCTCGCCACCTTTGACGTCGCCATGTCCCGCACATTGCCGGGACGCTTCGGGCGCTCGCCGTATTTTCGCCACCGTGGCGTGGCGTCGCGGTCACTTCGACCACGCGGCGCCGCGCCACGGATGAATTCTTTATACCAATGTTCCGTTACCGTCGGAGGCCGCGCCGACCGAACGTGCCTGTGGGCGCCGTCCCTGCCGTGCGGATTTCCGTGCGTGCAACTCGTTGCATCTCTTCTTTCGGGGTGAGCAACCCGCCCCGGGCGCAAGTAAAATAACCGTTTATCGCTTGCTGCCTGCGCGTGCAGCGCGGTTCAGGTCCGGTCGAACCTCCTTGGGTATCCATCGGATGGTTCTGGAACTTTTAGGCCGTTTGGCCTACCGTCGCGTCAGCGCTGGGCAAATTATATTCAGAATGAAAGGGTTAGGCAAAACATCCCAGAATCAGGTCGCAGCCGACCAGGTTTCGATCGTCGAAATCGACGATGGCGCCGCGGGTCAGCGGATCGATAATTTTCTTTTGCGCGTCTGCAAAGGCGTGCCGAAAAGCCACATCTATCGCATTTTGCGCAGCGGGGAAGTGCGCGTGAATAAGGGCCGGGTCGATGCGCAGTACCGGCTCGAACTCGGCGACCTCGTGCGGGTGCCGCCGATCCGCATCGCCGAAAAACCGGCGCAGGCGTCGGCGCCCGTGCCGCCCGGCCAGTTCCCGATCCTGTTCGAGGACGACGCCATGCTCGTCATCGACAAGCCGGCGGGCGTCGCCGTGCACGGCGGCAGCGGCGTGGCGTTCGGCGTGATCGAACAGTTGCGCGAGGCGCGTCCGCACAGCAAATTCCTCGAACTCGTGCACCGGCTCGACCGCGAAACGTCCGGCGTGCTGATGCTGGCCAAGAAGCGCGCGGCGCTGGTCGGCCTGCACGAGCAGATGCGCGACAACAAGACCGACAAACGTTACTACGCCTGCGTCCACGGCGACTGGGCGAGCGACTGGGGCCGCCGTCGCGCGGTCAAGGAGCCGCTGCATAAATATCTGACCCCGGAAGGCGAGCGCCGCGTGCGCGTGCAGGCCGACGGCATGCCGTCGCACACGGTTTTCAATCTCGTCGAGCGCTGGCCGCATTACGCGCTGCTCGAGGCGGAACTGAAGACCGGCCGCACGCATCAGATCCGCGTGCACCTTGCGCATCTGGGCCTGCCGATCCTCGGCGACGCCAAGTACGGCGACTTCGCGCTCAACAAGGCGCTGGCGCGCACCGGCGCGAAGCCGGGCCTCAAGCGCATGTTCCTGCATGCGCACCGGCTTAAGCTCGCGCATCCGATCACGGGCGAGACGCTGCAGTTCGAAGCGCCGCTGCCGCCGGAGCTGCGCAGTTTCGTCGACGGACTGCGCGCGCAGCGCGAAGGCGCGGACGGCGAGAGCCAGGCCGCCGCGCAGCCGGAATGACGCGGGGGCGCGAAGCCGCGCCACCCGGAAGCGGAACGAAGCCGGAGAACAAGCCGGACGAAAAAACAACAGTGTTTGGAGAAGGACCGTATGGCTCGACAGCAATTTGACCTGATTGTGTTCGACTGGGACGGCACGTTGATGGATTCGACGGCCCACATTACGCGCAGCATTCAGGCGGCCTGCCGCGACCTCGGCTTGCCTGTGCCCGGCGACGAGGCGGCCAGCTACGTGATCGGCCTCGGCCTGCGCGAGGCGTTGCAGATCGCCGCGCCCACGCTGGCGCCCGCCGACTATCCGCGCCTCGTGGAGCGGTATCGCGTGCACTATCTGCTCAAGGATCAGGAGACGGAGCTGTTCGCGGGCGTGCGCGAGATGCTCACGGAACTGCGCGACACCGGCTATCTGCTCGCGGTGGCCACCGGCAAGAGTCGCGTGGGCCTGAACCGCGCGCTCGCCGAGGCGCGCCTCACGAGCCTGTTCGACGGCACGCGCTGCGCCGACGAAACGTTCTCGAAGCCGCATCCGGCCATGCTTCAGGAACTGACGCGCGAACTGGGGCAGGATCTCGGTCGCACGGTCATGATCGGCGACACCACGCACGACCTGCAGATGGCGGCCAACGCCGGCGCGGCGGGCGTGGGCGTGGCGTATGGCGCGCACGCGTCGACCTCGCTCGAAGCGCTCGCGCCCCAATACATCGCCGCCGACGTTCCGGCGCTTGCGACGTGGCTGCGGGAGCACGCATGAGCCTGCCTGAGAACGAGGCGGGGCTCGCGGCGGTACGCGTGTGCGCGGCCGGTGAACTCGCCGACGGCGGCGCCGGCAAGCGCCTCGACGCGACCTACGCGGGCGGTCCGGCCGTCGTGTTCTTCGTGCGCTTCGGCGGCGAGGTCTACGGCTACCTGAACCGCTGCGCGCACGTGCCGATGGAGCTGGACTGGGTCGAAGGGCAGTTTTTCGAGTCGTCGGGGCTCTATCTGATGTGCGCCACGCACGGCGCGATCTACGAACCCGAGACGGGCAAGTGCGTCGGCGGGCCGTGCCGCGGCGGGCGGCTGCGCCCGGTTTGCGTCGAGGAACGCGACACGCCCGAAGGTCGTGCGGTATTCTGGCTGCCGGACGCCGACCTGAGTCCGACCCCTTTGTGATCCTTCGCTGATTCTCACCGCACGCATGTCAGATAATCCGACCCCTGATCAGAACGAGCCGGAGCGCCCGATGCACTCCGGCAAATCCGAAGCCGCCAAGACCGGCTGGGAGCGTGACGCGCTCGAACGCATCGCCATGGCCGCGATCGTGGAGCAGCGCGCGGCGCGGCGCTGGAAAATCTTCTTCCGCTTCGCGTTTCTGGCGGTCTTCCTGCTGATCGCCTGGGCACTGCTCGACTTCTCGGGCGCGCGCGTGGAGGGCGGCGGCAAGCACACCGCGCTCGTTTCGCTGGACGGCGAGATCTCGTCCGATACCGCCGCGAACGCCGAAGATATCAACAATGCGCTCGACAGCGCCTTCGACGACGACGGCACGGCCGGCGTGATCCTGCACATCGACAGCCCCGGCGGCTCGCCCGTGCAGGCAGGCATCATCAACGACGAAATCCACCGTTTGCGCGCCAAATATCCGGCTATTCCGCTTTACGTGGTGGTCGGCGACATGTGCGCATCGGGCGGCTATTACGTCGCGGCGGCCGCCGACAAGATCTACGTGAACAAGGCGAGCATCGTCGGCTCGATCGGCGTGCTGATGGACGGCTTCGGCTTCACGGGCCTGATGGACAAGCTCGGCGTCGAGCGCCGTCTGCGTACTTCGGGTGAGAACAAGGGCTTTTTCGATCCGTTCTCGCCGGATACGCCGAAGATGGACGCGCATGCGCAAGCGATGCTCGACCAGATCCACCAGCAGTTCATCGACGCCGTGAAGGCCGGGCGCGGTTCGCGTCTGAAAGACACGCCGGACATCTTCTCGGGCCTGTTCTGGACCGGCCAGAAGAGCGTCGAGCTGGGTCTCGCGGACGGTTACGGCGACACCGACTACGTGGCGCGCGAGGTCATCAAGGCGCCCGACGTGGTCGATTACACGGTCAAGCAGAGCATTTCCGACCGCGTGGCGAAGCGCTTTGGCGCGAGCGTCGGTTCGTCGGCGATGCAGTCGCTGATTTCGGGCGCGAAGATGTCCTTGCGTTAAGCGCTCGGCGCAGTTCGCAAAAAACGGCCGCTGGCGATTGCGCAGCGGCCGTTTTCTTTTGGGGCGCTATGACGCGATGACGCACCCGGATCAGTTCGCCAGCATCAGAAAGATCGCGGGACGCTTGTGCAGATCGGGCGTCGGCGGCTTTTTCCAGTCGGAGATCGTGCGGCTCAGGATCGTCTCGGTCGGCAGCGTGAGGTCGGCGGCCACGCACACGAGCGTCGAGGGCGCGCAGGTCGCGACCAGCGCGTCGAGCAGCGTCTTGTTGCGATAGGGCGTCTCGATGAAGATCTGCGTCTGCTTCGCCTTGCGCGAGGTCTGTTCGAGTTCGCGCAGCTTCTTGATGCGCTCGTTGGCGTCCACCGGCAGATAGCCGTGGAACGCGAAGCTCTGGCCGTTCAGCCCGGACGCCATCAGCGCGAGCAGGATCGAGCTCGGGCCGACCAGCGGCACGACCTTGATGCCGCGCTCGTGCGCGCGGCGCACCAGCAGCGCGCCCGGATCGGCCACGGCGGGCACGCCCGCTTCGGACACGAGCCCCGTGTCGATGCCTTTCAGCAGCGGCGCGAGCAGCTTGTCGACTTCGCCCGCGGGCGTGTTCACGTTCAGTTCGCGGATCTCGATCTCCTGGATCGGCCGCGTGGTGCCGACGCGCTTCAGGAACGCGCGCGTGCTCTTGGCGTTTTCGCCGATGTAGCTCGCGAGCGTGCCGGCGCGCTCTCGCACGGGCGCGGGCAGCACGTAGGCGAGCGCGGCTTCGTCGCCGTCGCCGAGCGTGTTGGGGATCAGATACAGCGTGCCTTTCGAGGTGCCTTGCGCGGTCATGCGTGAGTCTCCAGCAGCGGATAGCCCGCGGCCAGCAGCATGCGCGTGAGCGCGATGAGCGGCAGGCCGATCAGGGCGGTAGGGTCGTCGGATTCGATGGCTTCGAGCAGCGCGATGCCGAGGCCTTCGGATTTGGCGCTGCCGGCGCAGTCGTAGGGCTGCTCGGCGCGCAGATAGGCGTCGAGCGCGGCGTCCGGCAGGTCGCGAAAGCGCACCTTCGTCACGATATCGACGCTATCCGTTTGGCCAGTAGCGGTATCGAGCAGACTGAGCGCACTATGGAACAACACTTCGCGGCCGCGCATGCTGCGCAACTGGTCGAGTGCGCGCTCATGCGTGCCGGGCTTGCCGATCTGGCTACCGTCGAAGGTCGCCACCTGGTCGGAGCCGATCACGAGCGCGCGGCCCGTGATCGCGGGCAGGGCGGCGGCCACGGCGCGCGCCTTGGCTTCGGCGAGGCGCAGCGCGGTCGCTTGGGGCGTTTCGCCGGGCTGCGGCGTTTCGTCCAGATCGGGCACGGCGGTGTCGAACGGAATGCGCAGGCGTTCGAGCAGCTCGCGGCGGTAGCGCGAGCTGGAGGCGAGGATCAGCGCGGGGCGGCCCGAGGGGCGGCCCGTCTGCGGCGCGGGCGAGATAGGTGGCTGCATGATCGGTCGTCGGTATCAAAAAGAGTGGCGGCTTGCGCGGGGCGGCTGAAAAACGAGGGGCGGATGACCGCTCGCCGTCGAAAAACGCTGGCCGCACAGAGGCTTGCGGACGTGAGCCTAACTGTTTGACTCACAAAGATAAAGGCGTTATGATTTTGGGCTTTTCATCGGTACGCTCTAATCTATACGTCCGCGTGTGGGCCTTTCCGTAGGGCGCAAATCAGTAGCGGCGCAGTAGCAGATTGAGCGCCAAATCCCTTAGGGCTGTACCGAACACAAGAATATTTGAAATTGAAATACGCAGGCCGGCAGCGTCTGCTTCTTTGCATCGCTTGCAGGTCGCATGTCTGAAGCAGGAGAGCGCACATGACCGAACAATCTGGTAAGCCTGCCGGCGCGGAATCGAGCAAGAGCGGCGCGCTCAATCCACGCGACCTCGATATCTTCGAATTCGCGCGTAGCGGTCGCGAAGCTGCAGGCGTGGTGCGCCTGTCGCAGCTCCCGCGCATGCTCAACGAAGTCCCGGCCGAGGCGCCCGATCGCGACAGCGCGTTCACGTGGCAAGCCGCCGGCTTCACGCAGCAGGAATTGCAGGACGACGGCACTGAAGGGCCGCAACCTTATCTGCGGCTCGCGGTCCACGGCAGTGGGTGGCTCACGTGCCAGCGTTGCCTCGCTCCCTATGAGCAGGCATTCGATGCAGATGCGATCTTCCGTATCGTCCAGACGGAAGAGGAGGCGGACGAGTTCCCGCTCGACGACGATGAAGTCGAAGTGATCGTAGGCTCACGCCAGTTCGATCTCGTCGACTTGATCGAAGAGGAGTTGTTGCTCTCGCTGCCGCTCGTGCCGAAGCACGAAGTCTGTCCGGAAATTCACGAAAGTCTCGCCTCGGGTGCCGACGGCGCGGACGGTGTGGACTCCGTCGACGACGTGCCGGAGCAGGAAATCGAGACGGAAGAGCGCGTCAACCCGTTTGCGGCGCTCGAATCGCTCAAGAAGGACGGTCCCGGCAGCAAGCATTGAGCTGAGCCGCCGGTGGCGTGCAGTATTGCGCAGTTAAATTCGTGGGCCCAGTCCCGGAGTCCGGCCATCCCCCAGGGTGGCGGCGGCCGGATCGGGCTGTGTTAGAATTCGGAAAATTTTCAGGAGTTTCATCATGGCAGTTCAACAAAACAAGAAGTCGCCGTCGAAGCGCGGCATGCACCGCTCGCACGATTTCCTCACGGGCGCGCCGCTGGCTGTCGAGCCGAGCACGGGTGAAGTGCATCTGCGTCACCACATCAGCCCGAACGGCTACTACCGCGGCAAGAAAGTCGTCAAGACCAAGAACGACTAATCGTTCCAGCGTGCGGCGCTGCGGTCCTCACGGGCTGCATGTTGCGCCGCACATGGCGATTCCGTTCGCTTGACATTTTCTCGGCACGGCATAAAAAGGCGGCATTCAACTGCCGCTTTTTTATGCCCGAAAATCCGTCGCATTCCATGACTGTTACGCTCACGATAGATTGCATGGGAGGCGACCACGGCCCGTCCGTGACGGTGCCCGCCGCTGTCCATTTCGTCCGCTCGCATCCCGATGTGCATCTGCAGCTCGTCGGTCTCGATACGGCGATCCGCGCCCAGCTCAAGAAGCTGAAGGCGCTGGACCTCCCTGCGCTTTCCGTCGTTCCCGCCACCGAGGTCGTCGAAATGGACGATCCGGTCGAAGTCGCGCTTCGCAAGAAGAAAGACTCGTCGATGCGCGTCGCGTTGAATCGCGTGAAAGAGGGCGAGGCGCAGGCTTGTGTCTCGGCTGGCAACACCGGCGCGCTGATGGCCGTGTCTCGCTACGTGCTCAAGACGCTGCCCGGCATCGAACGTCCGGCCATCGCCTTCGCGCTGCCCAATCCGCGCGGTTACACGATGATGCTCGACCTTGGCGCGAACGTCGACTGCGAGCCGCAGCATCTGCTGCAGTTCGCCGAAATGGGTCACGCGCTCGTGGCCGCGCTCGAAGGGAAGGACCGTCCGACCATCGGGCTCCTGAACATCGGCGAAGAGGTCATCAAGGGCAACGAGACCATCAAGCGCGCCGGCGAACTGCTGCGCGCGAGCACGCTGAACTTCCGCGGCAATGTGGAGGGCAACGACATTTACAAGGGCACCGTCGACGTCATCGTCTGTGACGGTTTCGTTGGTAATGTCGCGCTCAAAACGTCGGAGGGCCTCGCGCAGATGCTCAACGACATGATCAAGGAAGAGTTCGGCCGCTCGTGGCTCACGAAGCTCATGGCGATCGCCGCGCTGCCGGTGCTCATGCGCTTCAAAAAGCGCGTCGATCACCGCCAGTACAACGGCGCCGCCTTGCTGGGCTTGAAGAGCCTCGTCATCAAAAGCCACGGTTCCGCCGATACCTACGCGTTTGAGCAGGCGATCAAACGCGGGTATGATGCCGTCAAAAATGGCGTGCTGGAGCGCCTCGCGCACGCCATGGAAGAAAACGCCGGTTCGTTCGAACAGGCCGCTGGTGCTGCCGGAACGGCAGCGGGCGGGCAGAACGACGGCGTGGCAGGGGCCCCGGAAGGCCCGTCGGCGGGTTCGTCGGCAGGTGATTCCGGTCTGGCCGCGGGTGGAGTTCCGCCCGCCGCATCATCCTCGAAGGCATAATGGCTCAATCGACTCTTTATTCCCGCGTGCTCGGCACGGGCAGCTACCTTCCGCCTGAGCGCGTCACCAACCAGGAACTGGCCGAGCGCCTCGCCGCCAAAGGCGTCGAGACGAGCGACGAGTGGATCGTCGCCCGCACCGGCATTCACGCCCGACACTTCGCCGCTCCCGACGTCACCACCAGCGATCTCGCGCTGGCCGCTTCGCAGCGCGCCATCGCCGCGGCCGACGTCGATCCGCAAAGTATCGACCTCATCATCGTCGCGACCTCGACGCCCGATTTCGTGTTTCCGAGTACCGCCTGCCTGCTGCAGAACAAGCTCGGCATCCGCAATCACGGTGCGGCGTTCGACGTGCAGGCCGTCTGCTCGGGCTTCGCGTACGCCGTTTCGGTGGCCGACAGCCTGATCCGCAGCGGCCAGCACCGCACGGCGCTCGTCGTCGGCGCGGAAACCTTCTCGCGCATTCTCGACTTCAACGACCGCACGACCTGCGTGCTGTTCGGCGACGGCGCAGGCGCGATCGTGATGCAGGCTTCGAACGAACCGGGCGTGCTCGCGAGCGCGCTGCACGCCGACGGCAGCTACGCGCACATCCTGTGCACGCCGGGCAACGTGAACGGCGGCGTGATCGCGGGCAACGCGTTCCTGCACATGGACGGCCAGGCGGTGTTCAAGCTCGCCGTCAACGTGCTCGAAAAGGTCGCGATCGAAGCGCTCGACAAGGCGCAACTGCGCGCAGACCAGATCGACTGGCTGATTCCGCACCAGGCCAATATCCGCATCATGCAGGGCACCTGCCGCAAGCTCGGCCTGCCTGCCGAACGCATGGTCGTGACCGTGGGCGAACACGGCAATACCTCGGCGGCGTCGATTCCGCTCGCCTTCGACGTCGCGGTGCGCGACGGCCGCATCAAGCGCGGCCAGAACGTGCTGATCGAAGGGGTGGGCGGCGGCTTCACCTGGGGCGCCTCCGTCATCCGCTTCTGACTTTCGCGAGTGGGCTTTCGCGCTCCCGCACCCAGCCGCACGCACCACGCGTGCGGTCCGTCGCGGTCCATCCGAGCGCATCGCCTCTCCGTTTTGACCGAATTTTGAGGATCTCATGAAATTCGCATTCGTTTTTCCGGGTCAA
This sequence comes from Paraburkholderia tropica, assembly GCF_900109265.1. GTDB lineage: Bacteria > Pseudomonadota > Gammaproteobacteria > Burkholderiales > Burkholderiaceae > Paraburkholderia > Paraburkholderia tropica. The sequence continues at coordinate 78,888 of NZ_FNZM01000008.1, read as the reverse complement.
GGTTCGCAGGCCGTTGGCATGCTCGACGCCTTCGCCGATAGCGCCGTCGTGCGCGAAACGCTGCAGGAAGCCTCCGACGCGCTCAATCAGGACATCGGCAAGCTGATCGCCGAAGGTCCGGCAGAAGAACTCAACCTCACCACCAACACGCAGCCGGTCATGCTCACCGCCGCCTACGCCGTCTATCGCGCGTGGCAACAGGCGGGCGGCCCGGCGCCGGCGATCGTCGCGGGCCACAGCCTCGGCGAATACACGGCGCTCGTCGCCGCCGGCGTGCTGGCGTTCCGCGACGCTGTGCCGCTCGTGCGCTTTCGCGCGCAGGCGATGCAAAACGCCGTGCCGGTGGGCGAAGGCGGCATGGCCGCCGTGCTCGGTCTCGACGACGACACCGTGCGCGCCGTTTGCACCGAAGCCGCTGCTGCGAGCGGCGGCGTGGTCGAAGCCGTGAATTTCAACGCGCCGGCGCAAGTCGTGATCGCGGGCCACAAGGCCGCGGTCGAAAAGGCCTGCGAAATCGCCAAGGCGAAGGGCGCCAAGCGCGCGCTGTCGCTGCCGGTGTCGGCGCCGTTCCACTCGTCGCTGCTCAAGCCCGCTTCGGACCAGCTGCGCGACTACCTCGCGAGCGTCACGCTGAACGCGCCGCTGATTCCGGTGGTGAACAACATCGACGTGGCCTTCGAAACCGATCCGGCGAAGATCCGCGACGCGCTGGTGCGTCAGGCCGCCGGTCCGGTGCGCTGGGTCGAGTGCGTCAAGGCGATCGGCGCGCAGGGCGCCACGCACGTGATCGAATGCGGTCCGGGCAAGGTGCTCGCGGGCCTCACGAAGCGTATCGACGGCGAACTGGTCGGCGCCTCGGTGGCCGATCCGAAGTCGCTCGAAGAAACGCTCGCGCTCGTCAAGGGCTGATCCGCCTGACCGGGCGACTCAACGCAATCAGTAACGGATTCGAACGATGGAAAAGACTCTCGACAATCAGGCCGCAATCGTGACCGGCGCCTCGCGCGGCATCGGCCGGGCGATTGCGCTCGAACTGGCGCGCCAGGGCGCGACGGTGATCGGCACGGCGACCAGCGAAAGCGGCGCGCAGGCGATCACGGCGGCATTCGCGGAAGCGGGCCTGAAGGGCCGCGGCGCGGTGCTCAACGTCAACGACCAGGCTGCGGCCGAAGCGCTCATCGACGCCACCGTGAAGGAATTTGGCGGTCTCGCGATCCTCGTCAACAATGCAGGCATCACGCAGGACAACCTCGCGATGCGCATGAAAGACGACGAGTGGGATTCGGTGATCGACACGAACCTGAAGGCCGTGTTCCGCCTCTCGCGCGCCGTGCTGCGCCCGATGATGAAGGCGCGCACGGGCCGTATCATCAATATCACGTCGGTGGTCGGCTCGTCGGGCAACCCGGGTCAGGCCAACTACGCGGCGGCCAAGGCCGGCGTCGCGGGCATGACCCGTGCGCTCGCGCGCGAAATCGGCAGCCGCGGCATCACGGTCAACTGCGTGGCGCCGGGCTTCATCGATACCGACATGACCAAGGATCTGCCGGCCGAGCAGCAAGCCGCGCTCAAGCAGCAGATTCCGCTGGGCCGTCTGGGCAGCCCGGAAGACATCGCGCACGCGGTCGTTTTCCTGGCGTCGCCGCAGGCGGGCTACGTGACGGGCACGACGCTGCACGTCAACGGCGGCATGTATATGTCTTAACCGGATTCAGGTACTATCCGCGCCTTGATGCGTCCGGCGAGATCACCCGTTCGGACACCGTCGCGGATAGCCGTTCCCGGAACCTTGAGCGCCGCTTTTCTGCCAGGTCAAACCTGATAAAATGCGCGCACTCGCATTCATGAGCTAACTTTTTTCCCTTGGAGGGGTAATGGACAACATCGAACAGCGCGTCAAGAAGATCGTCGCCGAGCAACTGGGCGTCGCCGAAGCTGAAATCAAGAACGAAGCTTCGTTCGTGAACGATCTGGGCGCCGACTCGCTCGACACCGTCGAGCTCGTGATGGCCCTCGAAGACGAATTCGGCATGGAAATCCCGGATGAGGAAGCCGAGAAGATCACGACGGTTCAGCAAGCGATCGACTACGCTCGCGCGAACGTCAAGGCCTAAGGCGCTTTTCGTTTCCGGACCGGGCGCGCCCGGTCCGCGAGGACGCACGCCCGTGAAACCGCGTACGCCCGCCGCACTCGTTGCGGGGCATCTGCCGGTCAACTAGCCACAGGGCTCACAGGAGCATTTCCTGTGGCCTCTGTGGCTTTTGTTTTTGTCATCTATGGAAAAGGGGTTACCGTGAGCCGCCGTCGAGTTGTTGTTACAGGCCTGGGGCTGATTTCGCCTGTTGGCAATAATGTTGCCGACGGCTGGGCCAATCTGGTCGCCGGGAAGTCCGGCATCGCCAACATCACGAAGTTCGACGCAACGAACTTCTCGACCCGCTTTGCCGGCGAGGTGAAGGACTTCAACGTCGAAGACTACATGCCGGCGAAAGAAGCGCGCCATATGGATACGTTCATCCATTTCGGCATCGCTGCGGGCATGCAGGCGCTCAAGGACAGTGGCCTCGAAGTCACCGAAGCGAACGCGGAGCGCATTGGCGTGAACGTCGGTTCGGGTATCGGCGGTCTGCCGATGATCGAAGTCACGCAAACCGAATTGCTCAACCGCGGCCCGCGCCGCATTTCGCCGTTCTTCGTGCCGGCCTCGATCATCAACATGATCTCCGGCCATCTGTCGATCAAGTTCGGCCTGAAGGGCCCGAACCTCGCGATGGTGACGGCCTGCACGACCGGTCTGCACTGCATCGGCGAAGCATCGCGTCTGATCGAATACGGCGACTGCGACGTGATGATCGCGGGCGGCGCGGAATCGACCGTTTCGCCGCTCGGTATCGGCGGTTTCGCGGCGGCGCGTGCGCTTTCGCAGCGCAACGACGATCCGGCGACGGCCAGCCGTCCGTGGGACAAGGACCGCGACGGTTTCGTGCTGGGCGAAGGCGCCGGCGTGATGGTGCTCGAAGAGTACGAACACGCGAAGGCACGCGGCGCGAAGATCTACGCGGAAATCGGCGGCTACGGCATGAGCGGTGATGCTTATCACATGACCGCTCCGCTGGAAGACGGCGACGGCGCACGCCGCTGCATGCTGGCGGCGATGAAGAACGCGGGTGTGAACGCCAACGAAGTGAACTGGCTCAGCGCTCACGGCACCTCGACGCCGCTCGGCGACCTCGCGGAAACCACCGCGATCAAGCGCGCATTCGGCGACCACGCGAAGAACATCGTCGTGAATTCGACGAAGTCGATGACCGGCCACTTGCTGGGCGGCGCGGGCGGTCTCGAGTCGGTGTTCACGGTGCTCGCCGTGCACAACCAGATCTCGCCGCCGACGATCAACATCTTCAACCAGGATCCTGCCTGCGACCTGGACTACTGCGCGAACACCGCGCGGGACATGAAGATCGACGTCGCGCTGAAGAACTCGTTCGGGTTCGGCGGCACGAACGGCACGCTGGTGTTCAAGCGCCACGTCTGACCGGCGCCTGATACCTGTACGCCTTTGAGCCAGCCCCGGCTGAGACTCATATGATCGCCTCGCGCGACTCCGCGGCCGCTCCGGTTCATCCGGGCGGCCGCGTTCACATTTCTGCGGCGCGGCGCGTAGCGACGCCGCGTCTTGCCGTGCGCGCGTCCTGGGCGATGCGCGCGGCGCTGCTGCTCGGATTGCTCGTTGCGTGCGCAGCGTTTCATACGGCGCTTGCGCCGTGGCTCGGCGCGTGGCGCGCAGTGCCGGCCATCTTGGCGCTGGGCGCGGCGGGCGGGCTCGGCTTTGTGGCGTGGTGCCGCGCACAACCGGCTTTCATCGAAATCGGGACGGATCGATTCGCGGCGTTCGCGCGTTCCGGCGCGTGTCTCGCGGATGGCCGCCTGATCGGCGCCTCGCAATGGGGTGCGGCGCTGCTGGTGCTGGTGGTGGAGAAGGGCGCGCGCCGCAAGACGCTCCTGATCGCCGCCGATTCCGTGGATGCCGAGACTTTCCGCGTGCTCGCCGTGACCGCGCGCAGCGCCGCGGGCCGCTAGACCGCCAGGGTCCACCAAGGGCTCCGATCACGCCGCCAAGCGGGATTCGGCGCCCATCGGACCACCATTCGCGCTTTCTTTTCGCGCCTTCTCTTGCCGTTTGCCGCGGCGTCCCCATTTGTTTCTGTTCTGCCTCTGCGTGCGGTCAGCCAGAGCGCTGTAACGACTGTAACCGCTGTAACGCGCGTAACGTGGCGCCGTGGCGGTGACGCTACAATGGTGCCCCCGCGTCCACTTCATGAGCTAACGGATTTTTCAGGTGAGCGAAAAAGAAATTGACCAGGTGCTGGTCGAGCGCGTGCAGAAAGGCGACAAGGCCGCGTTCGAACTGCTGGTCTCCAAGTACCATCGCAAGATCATCCGCCTGATCTCGCGCCTCGTGCGGGACCCCGCGGAGGTCGAGGACGTGGCCCAGGACGCCTTTATCAAGGCGTACCGGGCATTGCCGCAATTTCGTGGCGAATCCGCTTTCTATACGTGGTTGTACCGTATTGCCGTCAATACGGCGAAGAACTACCTTGCGACCCAGGGACGACGCGCCCCCACTTCCACCGAAGCTGATGCTGAAGAAGCTGAAACTTTCTCGGACGCCGATCAACTAAGGGATATCAACACGCCCGAATCGATGTTGATGAGCAAGCAGATCGCCCAGACGGTCAATGCTGCCATGGCGGTTTTACCGGAAGAGTTGCGCACCGCCATTACGCTTCGGGAAATAGAAGGTTTGAGCTACGAGGAAATTTCCGAAATGATGGGTTGCCCGATCGGAACCGTCAGATCGAGAATTTTCCGCGCTCGCGAAGCCATTGCGGCAAAATTGCGTCCGTTGCTGGACACACCGGAAGGCAAGCGCTGGTAAGCCAGTCTCGCGCCGGGCACGGACGTAATTCACTAGAGTGGGTGTGTCACTACGGGGCTCTGTAAGGAAATGGGGAGCATCATGGGGTCGGTTTCGATGCAATCGGTGTCGGGCTCGCGCGGCGAGCAACTGTCCGCTTTCGCCGACGGCGAATTGGCGGGTGACGCGCATCTGAACGCTATTTTTTCCGGATTCGACGACGAGGACCGCAAGGCCTGGTCGGCGTATCACCTGATCGGCGACGCACTGCGCTCCGACGACCTGGCGATGAGCCAGGCCGCGAGCCAGTCCTTCATGGCGGGCTTCGCGGCCCGCTTCGAGGCCGAGCCGCACGTGCTCGCGCCCGCGGCGTTGCCCGCATCGTCGTCCGCGCGGGCTTCGCATGACGGCCGCGTCGCGCGCATTCTGGCGTTGCGCCACCGCGTCGTGCCGTCACTGGCCGTGGCGGCTGCGGCTGCTACGCTCACCTGGATCGTCGTGCCGCAAATGCGTGGCGTCGGCATGGCCGGCGGTCCGCAGATCGCGGCCATGCAGCCGGTCGGCGACAACGTGCAGCGTGTGGCGATGAACGCGGTGCCGGTGCAAACCGCCGCCGTGCAGGACGGCAACATCATCCGCGACGCGCGCCTCGACGCTTATCTCGAAGCGCACCAGCAGTTCGCGCAGCAGCCGGTCATGTCGGATTCCATGCCGCTGATCCGCTCTGCGGCCCTTACCACGCAAGGCCAGTGAGTCTGATGCAGACAGTGCGGTTGAATAACAATACATTCTGGGGGCGGTTGCCGGCATACCTGTGCTGCGCGGCCGTGATGTTCACCGCTCTGTCTGTCGCCCCGCGCGCGCACGCGCAGGGTGCGTCGGCCGCCGCTGCGGTCGACCCGGCCACGCGCCAGAGCGCGGCGCAGTGGCTCGACCGCATTCAGCAGGCTGCGCAGCAGCAGAATTACGTCGGCACCTTCGTGTATCAGCGCGGCAATTTCGTGCAGTCGTCGCGCGTCACGCATTACGCCACGAAGAGCGACGGCGAGTTCGAGCAGCTCGAAAGCCTCGACGGCAAGCCGCGCAAGATGCTGCGCCACAACGACGACCTCTACACGTTCGTGCCTGAGCGCAAGCTCTGCGTCATCGAAAAACGCCAGAACAAGGACGCCTTCCCGGCGCTGCTCGCCACGAGCGGCAGCGAAGTGCTGTCCGTCTACGACCCGAAGATGCTCGGCACCGACCGCGTGGCCGGCATCGACAGCCAGGTCATCGAACTCGATCCGAAAGACGGCTATCGCTACGCCTACAAGCTGTGGGCCGATGCGAAAACCGGTCTGCTGCTGCGTTCGCAGATGCTCGACCCGTCGAACGGCCAGGTGCTCCAGCAGCTGTCGTTTACGCAGGTGAGTATCGGCGTGCCGGTCGACAAGGCGCCGATTGCGAACGGCATGCGCAATCTCGCGGGCTGGACCGTGGTGCGTCCGCCGCTGCAAAGCGTCGATATGGAAGCGCAAGGCTGGAATTTCGGGCAGAACGTGCCGGGTTTCCGCAAGATCCGCGAACTGCGCCGTCCAATGGCCGCGCGCGACGCGAACGATCCGCCGATCCCGGTCGATCAGGCCGTGTTCTCGGACGGCCTTTCGGCGGTCTCGATCTTCGTCGAGCCGGTCGAACACAACAGCCGCAAGGAAGGCGCGGGTAGCACGGGCGCAACGCACGTGCTGGTGAAGCGCGACGGCGATTACTGGATTACGTTGCTCGGCGAAGTGCCCCAGGCCACGTTGCAGCAGTTCGCATCTGCCATAGAATACAAGGCTTCCAAGTAAATCCTGCGGCTGACTACGGGCTGACTACGATATGACGATCTTCCCGCTGCGCAAATTCTTCGCGGCCGCGGTGGTGGTGGCGTGCCTGCCGCTCGCCCCGCACATGGCATCGGCGGCGCCCGCCGCCAATCTGCCCGACTTCACCGACCTCGTGGACAAGGTGGGGCCTTCCGTCGTCAACATTCGCACGACCACGCACGTGACGCTGTCGCAGCGTGGCGGTCTGCCGCCGGGCATGGATAACGGCGACATGTCGGAATTCTTCCGCCGCTTCTTCGGCATTCCGTTGCCGCAAGGTCCGCAGGGCGGGCAAGGCGGTCAAGGCGGTCAAGGCGGCAGCCCGTCGCCGCGCGGCGGCCAGGGCGGCGGCGATCAAGACTCCGGTCCCGACGGCGGCAACGACTCGGAACAGAGCAGCGGCGTGGGCTCGGGCTTCATCATGACGAACGACGGTTACGTCATGACCAACGCGCACGTGGTGGACGACGCGGACAGCATCTACGTCACGCTTACCGACAAGCGCGAATTCAAGGCCAAGCTGATCGGCGTGGACGACCGCACCGACGTGGCCGTCGTGAAGATCCAGGCGACCAACCTGCCGGCCGTGACGGTCGGCGACTCGAACAAGGTGCGCGTGGGCGAATGGGTCGTGGCGATCGGCTCGCCGTTCGGCCTCGAAAACACCGTGACCGCGGGCATTGTGAGCGCCAAGGGCCGCGATACCGGCGACTACCTGCCGTTCATCCAGACCGACGTGGCCGTGAATCCCGGCAACTCGGGCGGTCCGCTGATCAACATGCAGGGCGAGGTGATCGGCATCAACTCGCAGATCTACAGCCGTACGGGCGGCTTCATGGGCATTTCGTTCGCGATTCCGATCGACGAGGCGATGCGCGTGGCCGATCAGCTCAAGACCAGCGGCAAGGTCACGCGCGGCCGTATCGCCGTGGCGATCGGCGAAGTGACGAAGGACGTGGCCGATTCGCTTGGTCTGCCGAAGGCGCAGGGCGCGCTCGTGTCGAGCGTCGAACCGGGCGGGCCGGCCGACAAGGCGGGCATTCAGCCGGGCGACATCATCCTGAAGTTCAACGGCGTGAATGTCGAAACCGCGACGGATCTGCCGCGCATGGTCGGCGACACCAAGCCGGGCGCGAAGGCGACCGTCACGATCTGGCGCAAGGGCGCGACGCGCGATCTGCCGATCACGATCGCCGAAATGCAGGCGGACAAGGGCGCGAAGGCTGACCCGAAGAAGGCGCCGGAGCCGAAGCCGCGTCCGTCGAATGCGCTGGGGATGTCGGTCTCCGACATCCCCGCCGACCAGCTCGCCCAGCTCAAGATCAAGGGCGGCGTGGTCGTGGATACGGTCGACGGCCCGGCCGCGCGCGCCGGTCTGCAAAAGGGCGACATCATCCTGCGCGTGGGCGATACGGATATCGTCAACGCGAAGCAGTTCCAGGACGCGACTTCGCACCTCGATCCGCAAAAGATGGTGGCGATTCTCGTGCGACGCGGCGACAACACGCAGTTCGTGCCGCTACGCCCGCGCAATCCGGGGCAGAAGTAAGCTCCGCCGCGCCCGCACGGATCGATGCCCAAGCACGCCGCGCCGCCCACGTCGTCCATGTTGTCCCCGCAGGACGACCCGGCCGCGCGGGCGCGCGCGTATCTCGTGCTGTACAGCCGTGCATGGTGTCATCTGTGCGAGGACATGCGCGTGGCGCTCGAACCGCTGGTCGCGGCGGCGGGGGCGCGCCTCGATGTTGTCGATGTCGATTCCGACCCCGCGTTGGTGGCGCGCTACGACGAACTCGTGCCGGTGCTGCTCTGCGACGGCATCGAGTTGTGCCACTACCGGCTCGACGAAGCGCGCGTGCGCGCCATGCTGGGACTGGGCTCGACGTCCGCGCCGCAGTCCGCGACACCCGCGCAATGAGGCTGCGATCCGCTTGGGATCGGGGCCGCGCGGCATAAACTATCCGTTACTTCTCAGCACCGTTCGCCTGCCGACACCTATTTCGGCTAAAATAGTTCGGTTTTTCATCTGTTTACGAGGCGTGCCCAGCTATCGTTGGGGCGCGCCTTTTTCGCTTGATCGGCACTGAATGGATCATATTCGTAACTTCTCGATCATTGCGCACATCGACCATGGCAAGTCGACGCTCGCCGATCGCATCATCCAGCTGTGCGGCGGCTTGTCCGACCGCGAAATGGAAGCGCAGGTGCTCGACTCGATGGATCTCGAGCGCGAGCGCGGCATCACGATCAAGGCGCAGACCGCGGCCCTCACGTACAAGGCACGTGACGGCAAGGTCTACAACCTGAACCTGATCGACACTCCGGGGCACGTCGACTTCTCCTACGAGGTCAGCCGCTCGCTGTCCGCGTGCGAAGGCGCGCTGCTCGTGGTGGACGCGAGCCAGGGCGTCGAGGCGCAGACCGTGGCCAACTGCTACACGGCCATCGAGCTCGGCGTGGAAGTCGTGCCCGTGCTCAACAAGATCGACCTGCCCGCCGCCAACCCCGAAAACGCCATCGAGGAAATCGAGGACGTGATCGGCATCGACGCGACCGACGCCACGCGCTGCAGCGCGAAGACCGGCCTCGGCGTGGAAGACGTGCTCGAATCGATCATCGCCAAGGTGCCGCCGCCCAAGGGCGACCCTGAGGCACCGCTGCAGGCGCTGATCATCGACTCGTGGTTCGACAACTATGTCGGCGTGGTCATGCTCGTGCGTATCGTCAACGGTACGCTGCGTCCGAAGGACAAGATCAAGCTGATGGCCACGGGCGCGCAGTATCCGGTCGAGCACGTCGGCGTGTTCGCGCCGAAGTCGCGCAACCTGGAATCGCTGTCGGCGGGGCAGGTGGGCTTCATCATCGCGGGCATCAAGGAACTCGCCGCCACCAAGGTGGGCGATACCGTCACGCTCGTGAACCGTCCCGCGCCGGAACCGCTGCCGGGCTTCAAGGAAGTGAAGCCGCAGGTGTTCGCGGGTCTCTATCCGGTCGAGGCGAACCAGTACGACGCGCTGCGCGAATCGCTCGAAAAGCTCAAGCTCAACGACGCCTCGCTGCAATACGAGCCGGAAGTGTCGCAGGCGCTGGGCTTCGGCTTTCGCTGCGGCTTCCTGGGTCTGCTGCACATGGAAATCGTGCAGGAGCGTCTCGAGCGCGAGTTCGACATGGACCTCATCACCACGGCTCCGACCGTGGTCTACGAAGTGGTCCAGGGCGACGGCTCGCTGATCAAGGTCGAGAATCCGGCGAAGATGCCGGAGCCGTCGAGGATCGCCGAAATCCGCGAGCCGATCGTCACGGTCAACCTGTACATGCCGCAGGACTATGTGGGCTCGGTCATCACGCTCTGTACGCAGAAGCGCGGCAACCAGGTCAACATGCAGTACCACGGCCGCCAGGTGCAGCTCACCTACGAAATTCCGATGGCGGAAATCGTGCTGGACTTCTTCGACCGTCTGAAGTCGGTGTCGCGCGGTTACGCGTCGATGGACTACGAGTTCAAGGAATACCGCAGCTCGGACGTCGTGAAGGTCGACATGCTGATCAACGGCGACAAGGTCGATGCGCTGTCCATCATCGTGCACCGTTCGCAGTCGCAGTATCGCGGCCGCGAAGTGGCGGCGAAGATGCGCGAGATCATCCCGCGTCAGATGTACGACGTGGCGATTCAGGCGGCCATCGGCGCGCACATCATCGCGCGCGAGAACATCAAGGCGCTGCGCAAGAACGTGCTGGCCAAGTGCTACGGCGGCGACATCTCGCGTAAGAAAAAGCTGCTCGAAAAGCAGAAAGAAGGCAAGAAGCGGATGAAGCAGGTCGGTTCCGTGGAAATTCCGCAGGAGGCTTTCCTTGCGATTCTGCGCGTCGAAGACAAATAAGCCAGAACAACGGACCTTTACATGAATTTTGCGCTGATCCTTTTTGTGCTCGTCGTTTTGACGGGTATCGCGTGGGTTGCAGACAAGCTGGTTTTCATGCCGCGCCGGCGCCTCGCCGCCGATGCGGCCGTGGCGGAATTCGATCGTCAGCAGGAGCGTGTGGGCGAGCGTTTCGCCGACGAGAACGCGCCGCAAACGCGTCAGAACCTGCGTAACGAAAAGCTGCGCCAGCCGTGGTGGCTCGAATACACGGCGAGCTTCTTTCCCGTGATCCTGATCGTGTTCCTCGTGCGCTCGTTCGTCGTGGAGCCGTTCAAGATTCCGTCGGGCTCGATGGTGCCGACGCTGCTGGTGGGCGACTTCATCCTCGTGAACAAGTTCGACTACGGCATCCGTCTGCCGATCACCAACACGAAGATCACGCAGGGCCGCGGCCTCGAGCGCGGCGACGTGGTGGTGTTCCGCTATCCGAAAGACGAGTCGGTCGACTACATCAAGCGTGTGATCGGTCTGCCCGGCGACGTGGTCGCGTATCAGGACAAGCAGCTCACGATCAACGGCAAGCCGGTGCCTGAAACGCCGCAAGCCGATTACTTCGACGAAGAGCGCATCGGTTACGCGAAGCAGTTCACGGAAGATCTCGGCAACGGCCGCAAGAACAACATCCTGAACAATCCGGCTGTGCCGCCGTTCATCGTGGGCGCCGAAGATTATCCGTATCGCGACAACTGCCAGTACAACGCACGCGGCGTGATCTGCAAGGTGCCGGCCGGCCATTACTTCATGATGGGCGATAACCGCGACAACAGTGCGGACAGCCGTTACTGGGGTTTCGTGCCCGACGCGAACATCGTCGGCCGCGCGTTCTTCATCTGGATGAACTTCAGCAGTCTGAAGCGCATCGGTTCGTTCGAGTAACGGGCGCGTGTTGCTTCTCGACGAAGCAACGCGTTCAGCCTGCATCGAGCGCGCGAACGAGTCGTCCCGGCTCTTCGCGCGCTACTTGAAGAACCCGCGGTAAGGTCGCTTCATCATGGTTTTTCGCCCGCCGCCCCGCGTTTTCGCCGGGGGCGGCGGGCGCGTTATACTCTCCCCATGCCCCAATCTCCGTTGGAAAGCCGGCTGCGCTACGAATTTCGCAATGCGGAATTGTTGCGCCAGGCTCTCACCCACCGCAGTCACAGTGCCACGCATAACGAACGCCTGGAATTCCTCGGCGATTCGGTCCTGAATTGCGCGGTGGCGGCCCTATTGTTCCAACGTTTTGGCAAGCTGGACGAAGGCGACCTCTCGCGCGTACGCGCGAACCTGGTCAAGCAGCAGTCGCTTTACGAAATTGCTCAGGCCCTGAATATCGCCGACGGTCTGCGTCTTGGCGAAGGCGAGTTGCGCAGCGGCGGATTCCGCCGCCCGTCGATCCTCGCGGATGCGCTCGAAGCTATCTTTGGCGCGATCTTCCTCGACGGCGGCTTCGACGCCGCGCAGACGGTCATCAAGCGCCTTTACGTGCCGATTCTCGATCACATCGACCCGCGCACGCTCGGCAAGGATGCCAAGACGCTGCTGCAGGAATACCTGCAAGGTCACAAGATCGCGCTGCCCACCTATACCGTGGTCGCCACGCATGGTGCGGCGCACAATCAGCAATTCGAAGTCGAATGCACGGTGCCCAAGCTCGACGTGAAGGTGTCGGGCTCGGGCGCGAGCCGCCGCGCGGCCGAACAGGCCGCCGCGAAGAAAGCGCTCGACGAAGTCATGGCTGCCGCGCCCGCGCTGGTGACCAAGCCGCGCCGCTCGAAGGGCGCCCGCGCACCCAAGCCCGAACCCGAGGTCGTCCCCGGTGTGACGGGCGTGCAGGGCGCGCTCGATCTGCGCTCGCCGGAACGCCGCGCGCGCGGCGACCGCCCGATTCTCGGCCTGCCTGCCGCGGCAGGCGAGGCGGGCGAACGTGCGCCGGTGTCGCTGGCCGCGCCGCTTGCCGTCATTCGCGCCGCGCATGTGCAGGAAAAAGGCGCCGAAAAACCGGCGGAAAAATCTGCAGAAAAGCCCGCCGACAAAGCCATTGAAGGCGTGCCGTCGGCCGGCTCGATCGCGCCGCGCGCCACGCGCGGCCGGGAAGCGCACAATGGCGCTTCGGGCGACGCCGGCGCGTCGAATGGCGCGTCGAATGGCACCTCCGCCACCTCGTCCGGCTCCGTCGAGACGAGCGCCGAGGTCGGCGCGGCGCTGCCCGTGCGCGCCGCCGACGCCGGCCACTGAACCTGTCGAGCGCGCGCGTCGTTGGCGCGCGCCGCCTCTGTTGCATCCAATCTGTCGCATCCATTCTCCGATCCGATCATGAACGCTCCCACCACTACTCCTGCCGGTTTTCGCTGCGGCATGGTCGCGATCGTCGGCCGTCCGAACGTTGGCAAATCCACGCTGATGAACGCCCTTGTCGGCCAGAAGATCAGCATCACGTCGCGCAAGGCGCAGACCACGCGCCACCGCATCACCGGCATCAACACGACCGACGACGCGCAGTACATCTTCGTCGACACGCCGGGTTTCCAGACGCGCCATAGCACCGCGCTGAACCGCTCGCTGAACCGCGCGGTCACTTCAACGCTCAGTTCGGTCGACGCCGTGCTGTTCGTGATCGAAGCGGGCAAGTTCGGTCCCGACGACCAGAAGGTGCTCGACCTGATTCCGCCGAACGCGCCCACGATCCTGATCGCCAACAAGATCGATTGCGTGAAGGACAAGGCCACGCTTTATCCGTTTATCGAAGGCGTGCAGAAGCTGCGCGAATTCCGCGAGATCGTGCCGTTGTCGGCGAAGAACGCGGACGACATCAAGCGCCTGCTCGATGTGCTCAAGCCGTATCTGCCCGAAGGCGAGCCGATCTACGGCGAAGACGACCTGACCGATCGCAGCGAGCGCTTCCTCGCCGCCGAAATCCTGCGCGAAAAAGTGTTCCGCTGGACCGGCGATGAACTGCCGTACACGAGCACGGTGGTCATCGAAAAGTTCGAGCAGGAAGGCCGCCTGCGCCGCATTTTCGCGACGATTCTCGTCGAGCGCGACACGCAGAAAGCCATGGTGATCGGCCAGAAGGGCAGCAAGCTCAAGCAGATCAGCACCGAGGCGCGCCTCGACATGGAAAAGCTCTTCGACGGTCCGGTCTATCTGGAAACGTTCGTGAAGGTGAAGAGCGGCTGGGCCGACAACGAAGCCGGTCTGCGCGCCTACGGTTACGAGTGATCCGCTGATCCGCGACGAGTGACAGGAAGAGCGACGGGATGAGCGACGGCGAAGCCGGAACCCTGAACGACGATTGGTCCGCGCCCGACGCGGGCCCGGCCGCCGACGACGACTTCGAGTCGTCGTCCGGCGCGCGCGCACGCACGGCGCCCGCGCGCAGCCGGGGCGCGAAATCCGCGCCGAGGTCTCCTTCAAAGCCTTCATCTTCCTCGTCGCGCGACGATCTGGGCGAAGGCGCCGACGCCACGCTCGAACGCCGCGCCGAACCGCGCGCGCCCCGCAAGACCACCGCGCGCTCGCAATTGCCGCGCACGCCGCGCAGCACGGCCTCCGATTATCGCGTCGCCGAGCAGCCGGCTTTCGTGCTGCACAGCTATCCCTATCGAGAAACCAGCCTGATCATCGACGTGCTGTCGCGCGATCACGGCCGCGTCGCGCTCGTCGCGAAGGGCGCGAAGCGGCCGCATTCGGCGCTGCGCGGCGTGCTGCAAACCTTCCAGCCGCTCACGCTGAACTGGACCGGCAAGGGCGAAGTGCGCACGCTCACGGGCGCCGAATGGGTCGGCGGCATGTTGCCGCTGACCGGCGACGCGCTGCTGTGCGGCTTTTACGTCAACGAGTTGCTGGTGAAGTTTCTCGCGCGCGAGGACCCGCATCCCGCGCTCTTCAATCATTACGTCGTCACGCTCACGCGCCTCGCGCACGATCTGCCGCCCGTGCAGGTGCTGCGCTCGTTCGAGCGCGTGCTGCTGCGCGACACCGGCTACGCGCTCGCGCTCAACCGCACCGTGAACCGCAAGACCGTGCTGGCCGAAGGGCGCTACGTGTTCGATCCCGAGCGCGGCGTGCGCGAAGCCTCCGACGAGTGGCCCGCGCAATGGCCGGTGCTTTCGGGCCAGACGTTGCTCGATATGGAAGAGGACGATTACCATCGTCCCCAGACCGTCGCGCAGAGCAAGGCGCTGATGCGCTTCCTGCTGAATACTTACCTTGGCGGCACGCCGCTCGCGACGCGCCAGATCCTGATCGACCTGCAGAACCTATGAGCTTCTTTCTGACTTCGCCCAACGTGATCGACCTCGGCGTCAACATCGACCACGTCGCCACGCTGCGCAACGCGCGCGGCACCGCTTATCCCGATCCGATCCGCGCGGCGCTGCTTGCCGAAGAGGCGGGCGCCGATGCGATCACGCTGCATCTGCGCGAGGACCGCCGGCATATCGTCGATGCCGACGTGCGCACGCTGCGTCCGCTGCTCAAGACGCGCATGAATCTCGAATGCGCGGTGACGGCCGAAATGCTCGACATCGCCTGCGAGATCCAGCCGCACGACGTCTGCCTCGTGCCCGAGAAGCGCGCGGAACTCACGACCGAAGGCGGCCTCGACGTCGCCGGCCAGTTCGAGGCCGTGGCCGCCGCCTGCCGTCAGCTCGCCGCGGCGGGTTGCCGCGTGTCGCTCTTCATCGATCCGGACGAAACGCAGATCCGCGCCGCGCAGGCCGCCGGCGCGCCCGTGATCGAACTGCACACGGGTCGCTACGCCGAAGCGCACGAAGCCGCCGAACAGCAGCGCGAGTACGAGCGCGTGGTGGCGGGCGTGAACTGCGGCATGGGCCTCGGCCTGAAGGTGAATGCGGGCCACGGTCTGCACTACACGAACGTGCAGCCGATCGCCGCCATCGAAGGCATTCACGAACTCAACATCGGCCACGCGATCGTCGGGCATGCGGTGTTCGTGGGCTGGGAAAACGCGGTGCGCGAGATGAAGGCGATCATGGTGTCGTCGCGTCTCGCCGCGCAGAACGCGTAACAGCGTCGCGCCGCGCGCGTCGCGTGTTGTGCCGCGCGCGCCACGACCATCCGTTCATCACGAGGAATACATGGCGATTTACGGCATCGGCACGGACATCATCCAGGTGAGCCGTGTGCAGGCAGTGATGGAGCGCACCGGCGGCCGCTTCGCGCAGCGCGTGCTCGGCCCCGAGGAACTCGCGGTCTACGAGGCGCGCAAGGCGCGCTCGGCCACGCGCGGGCTCGCGTATCTGTGCACGCGCTTTTCGGCGAAGGAAGCCTTTTCGAAGGCGATCGGCCTCGGCATGCACATGCCGATGAGCTGGCGCGCCGTGCAGACGCTCAACGCGCCCGGCGGCAAGCCGTACATGGTCGCCAATGGCGACCTCGTGCAATGGCTCGAGGCGCGCGGCATCACGACCCATGTGACGATCACCGACGAACGCGATTACGCTGTCTCGTTCGTGGTCGCCGAAACCGACCGCCCGCCGGTTCAGACGCCCGTTCGCTGATCCCTTCTATCCGCTCGCGCCGCGTCGCGTGGCGCGGCCTTCAACGCCCCAACGATCGATGAAACTCATTCCCGGACCGGTCATGCTCGACGTGGTCGGCACGTCGCTCAACGATGACGACGTGCGCCGCCTCGCGCATCCCTCCACCGGCGGCGTGATCCTGTTCGCGCGCCACTACGAGAACCGCGCGCAGCTCGTCGCGCTGACCGATGCGATCCGCGCCGTGCGCGACGACCTGCTGATCGCCGTCGATCACGAAGGCGGCCGCGTGCAGCGCTTTCGCACCGACGGCTTCACGGTGCTGCCCGCGATGGGCCGCATCGGCGCGCTGTGGGACAAGGACGTGCTGCTCGCGACCAAGCTGGCGACGTCGGTCGGCTACATTCTCGCGAGCGAGCTGCGCGCCTGCGGCATCGACCTGAGCTTCACGCCGGTGCTCGATCTGGGCTACGGCCAGTCGAAGGTGGTCGGCGACCGCGCGTTCCACCGCGATCCGCGCGTGGTCACGCTGCTCGCCAAGAGCCTGAATCACGGCCTCGCGCTCGCGGGCATGGCGAACTGCGGCAAGCACTTTCCGGGGCACGGTTTCGCGACCGCCGATTCGCATGTCGCGGTGCCGGTGGACGAGCGTCCGCTCGAATCGATTCTCGGCGAGGACGCGCTGCCGTACGACTGGCTCGGCCTGTCGCTCGCGGCGATCATGCCGGGTCACGTGATCTATCCGAAGGTCGACGAGAAGCCGGCCGGTTTCTCGCACGTGTGGGTCAAGGAAATCCTGCGCGACCGTCTGCGTTTTCCGGGCGCGATCTTCAGCGACGATCTGTCGATGGAAGCGGCGCGCCAGGGCGGCACGCTCGCGCAAGGCGCGCGCGCCGCGCTCGACGCGGGTTGCGACATGGTGCTGATCTGCAACCAGCCGCACGAGGCCGAAAAGGTGCTCGAGGAGTTGCGTATGGACGAGCCGTCGCGCGAGCGCAAGGCGTCGTCGAAGCGCATCCGCTGTCTGATGCCGCGCGGCAAGGCGCTGCGCTGGGACAAGCTGGTGGCCGATCCCGCGTATCTCTCCGCGCAGGCGCTGCTGCGCAGCGTGCTGCCTTGAGCCGGGCGCCAGTCGCATAGTCAGACGTATAGCCAGAAAGCGCCACACAGCAAAACGGCGGTCCTTCTGCGTGGAAGGGCCGCCGTTTTTTCGTGCGCGAACGTGTCGAGCGGATCAGTTCAGGCGCATGCGCTGCAGCTTGTTGTAGAGCGTCTTCGGGCTGATGCCGAGCAGCGACGCCGCGCGATGGCGCGTGCCGCCCACGGCGTCGAGCGTGGCGCGGATCAGCATTTCCTCGACGTCGGCGAGCGGCGTGCCGACCGTCACCTGCACGCGGTTGCCGTTGCCGTCGCGCGTGCCGGTGCCGTTGCTTTCCTCGGCCTGCAGCGTTTCCAGCACTTCGCCGGACGCGTGCCACGCGCGCTGCACGCGCTCGTGCAATTCGCGCACGTTGCCCGGCCAGTCGTAGCCCAGACATTCGCGGATAAAGGCCGGCGACACGAGCCGCGTCGTGCCGGTCAGACCGCGCGAGTGCGCCTCGATATTGAGCGCGTCGACGCAGGCGACGGCGAGCAGGGCGGCGTCTTCGTCGCGCTCGCGCAGCGGCGGCAGTTGCAGCGCGGCGGCGTCCAGACGCAGCCACAGATCTTCGTGCAGCATGCCTTGCTGCACCGCATCGCGCGGCACCGTGCGCGTGGCGGCGATGAGGCGGAAATCGGTGCCCACTTCGCTGCTGCCGCCCACGCGCATGAAGGTTTGCGAGTCGAGCGCGCGCAGCAGCGCTTCCTGCTGGGCGCGCGGCAGATCGGTGAGTTCGTCGATGAAGAGCGTGCCGCCCGACGCCTGATCGACGAGACCGGGCTCGCGCTGCTCCGCGCCGTTGAACGCGCCGCGCTCGTGGCCGAACAGAATGCTCGCGAGCGGCCGTCCGCCCGCGGCCTCGGCGGCCAGCGCGCGCACGTCGCAGACCACGAACGGCCCTTTGCGGCGTCGGCTCAGCTGATGCAGCGTGCGCGCGGCGACTTCCTTGCCCGTGCCGGGCTCGCCCTGCACGAGAATCGCCGATTCGGTGGGCGCGAACTGTTCGATCGCGTCGTAGACGTGCTGGATCGCGTTGCTGCGGCCGAGCATCGGGCCGAAACGGCCGAGTTCGCGCAGCGACGCGCGCAACGTGCGCACTTCCTCGCTGAGTTCGTACGGACGCGGAATGCGCGCGAGCAGACTGCGCAGGCGCGGGATGTTGACCGGCTTGAGCAGATAGTCCCAGATGCCGTGGCGCAGGCCTTCGATCGCGCTTTCGACCGTGGCGTTGCCGGTCATCACGATCACGGGCAGCGCGCCGCCGGGCGGCTGGGCGGGCAGATGCGGGAGCAGTTCGAGGCCGCTGCCGTCGGGCAGGTTCAGGTCGACGAGCACGACGTCGGGGATGAAGCGTCCGAGTGCGGCGCGCGCGTCGGCGAGCGTGGCGGCGGTATCGACCGAGAAACCATCGGCGGCCAGGATGGCGGAGAGGCCGGACAGGCTATTGGGATCGTCTTCGACAATCAGGGCGTGTGGCATGGCGCAAGGGCTGACGGATGAGCGCAGACACGCCCGACACGCGCGCAGACGCGCGCGTCGGACCAGCCCGACGCGGCGTCGCGGCACGCACGGGCGCGGCGCGATACGGAAGAGTTCAACGGGATCACCGCAGTGTCCCGAGGCAGGTTATTCAGTTCCGATCCTCCCAGATTGGCGCTCGCTTCCAGCGGTCGTGCTGCGTCTGTCCGCTTTTTCGTTTCGCGGACCCGCGGTGCATCTCGCGGATCCGGCAGCCGATTCGCCGCGCGCTGCGCCGGCCCTGAGCGCCGCGAGATGCCGCGCCGGGCCGTTTTTTTACCCCCAACACCGGCCGCCGTTATCGGGCAGCCGGCTTGAACCTGCGTAATTCCTGCTTGTTCCTGCTTGTACCAGCTCTGCTTGTACCAAGGTCCGGGCAACTATCCGCAAATCGGCGCGCAAACCGGCGCTGACATCAGTCGAACGGCCGATGCGCGTCGAACCAGCGCCGCACTTCCAGTTCCGCCTCGTCACGCGTCTTGCCGTAACGTTCCTGGATCAGTCCGGCGAGGCGATCGGCGTGGCCTTCCGCCTTGGCCAGCTCGTCGTCCGTGAGCTCGCCCCAGGCGGCCTTCGCCTTGCCGATCAGCTGCTTCCACTTGCCTTCTGCGATGTCGTTGTTCATCGAGTTCTCCTGGTTCCGGGAAGAGGGTGCGTTAGCCGCAATAAAAATTGGCTATCCCGGAAATAGACCAGCAGAAACCATGCCATGAGCGCCTTGCCTTGCTGTGCCGATGTTGCTCACATTTTGCGCACCGGCAAAACCGGTAAGGTTTTCCCATGGCACTCACAAACATACACGTTCGGCAAAAAAAGAAAAAGCGCCCCGAGGGGCGCTTTCGCGATTGCATCCGCGATGCATCGATGCGGACGCGTTCGCCTTGCCGTTTGCCTCGTGAAGCTTAGGCGCGGCTGCGGTACTCGTTCGTACGCGTGTCGATTTCGATCTTGTCGCCGATGTTGCAGAACAGCGGCACTTGCAGTTCGAAGCCCGTGGTCAGCTTGGCCGTCTTCAGCACCTTGCCCGACGACGTGTCGCCCTTGACAGCCGGTTCCGTGTAGATGATTTCGCGCACGAGCACGGTCGGCAGTTCGACCGAGATGGCCTTCTCGTTGTAGAACACGACTTCGCACGCCATGCCGTCTTCGAGGTAGTTGAGGGCGTCGGCCATCATCTCGCCTTCGACTTCGTACTGGTTGTAGTCGGCGTCCATGAACACGTACATCGGGTCGGCGAAGTACGAGTACGTCACTTCCTTGCGGTCGAGCACGACGACGTCGAACTTGTCGTCCGCCTTGTACACGGTTTCCATGCCCGCGCCGGTCAGCAGGTTCTTGAACTTCATCTTCACGACGGCGGCGTTACGGCCCGATTTGTTGTATTCGGCCTTCTGCACGACCATGGCGTCGTTACCGATCATCACGACGTTGCCGACGCGGAGTTCCTGTGCGGTCTTCATAAAAAACTGTCCTGTCCAGATTAGATAGCTTTGGGTGTGCGCGACGGCAAACGTCGCAAGCGTTCGTTGTGGCCCCCTGCCGGAACGCGTAGCGCTTCGAACGGCGTGTTCGTTTGCGTATTCGCGTATGACCTGCAAGGCGTGCGGAAATCGAGGTCGCTTGAGACGGCTGCCGCCGGATAACCGCTTATTTTAACTGAGTTTTTGCGAATTCGGCCAGATTTCCAGCGAGATCGCCGGTCAGGGCGAGTTCGGCTGCCCAGCCGTGCGCGCGCGCTTTCAGGGCGGGCAGGTGGCGGGCGAGGTCGGCCCAGTCCGGCGCACGATCCGGCGCCATTTGCGCGGTGCCTGGCGCGATTTCAGGCGCGGTCTCAGGCGTGGCTTTATCCGCCGCGTTCGTCCCGATCGCGCGACCGTCGTGCGCGCCAGCCGGGTGCCCGGCATTGCCGTTCCACGCGTGCCAGAAGCGTTCGAGCGCCTCGCGCGGCGCGGCGTCGAGCGGGCGCGTGTAGTGCTCCAGCGCGGCGTCGAGCTTGGGCAGATGCGCGTCGTCGGCTTGCGGATAGATGTGCCAGACGAACGGTCGCGCCGCCCACTGGGCGCGCACGAACGAATCCTCGCCGCGCACGAAGTTCAGGTCGCTCGCCCACAGGAGCGCGTCGTAGCCGCGCTGCTCGGTGAAGGCGAGGCTGTGCGCCGTGAGCGATCCGCGTTCGCCGCGCGTGCCCGCGTCGAAAGACGGGACGCCGAAGAAGCGTGCGAGCGCGCCCGAAATGCGCCCTTGCGGCACGAGCAGCACGACCGGCGTCGGACTGTCGCGCCACTGTTCGAGCAGCGTGTCGATGGCGGGATTCTCGTAGGCGAACAGCGAGATCACCGT
The DNA here is from genome assembly GCF_900109265.1 of Paraburkholderia tropica. GTDB lineage: Bacteria > Pseudomonadota > Gammaproteobacteria > Burkholderiales > Burkholderiaceae > Paraburkholderia > Paraburkholderia tropica. The sequence continues at coordinate 57,717 of NZ_FNZM01000008.1, read as the reverse complement.
GGCTTCCGGGCCCGGCGGCGGGCCGCCGGTCGCGCGTTGCCACCACGCCGCGCGCGCTTCGGGCGAGCTTTCGAACGCGGCGCGCGCCGCATCGAGATCGCGTTCCTTGAGCACGCCGCCGGTTCCCGCGCCGAGGCCCGGAAAGAAAAAGTGCTTGAGCAGCCCGTAACGCGGATGCGGCGACGGACGCAGATGGAAATCGGCGACCCAGTCCTCGGCGCTCAGATATTCGAGATTGAGCCACACGGGCGTGGGCGTGCGTTCGGCCATCGCCGCGATGTACGCCGACGGCAGTTCGCAGGCGAACGCTTCGATCACCACGTCGGCGATTCGCAGCGTTTCGCCCACGTGATCGGTCTCGTGCCAGTGCTCGACGACCACGCCTTCGACCGTCTGCGACGCGCGCGACGCGTCGAGCGTCGGGCAGAGCTTTTCGAACGCGTGCAGATCGTCGACGAACAGGCGCACCTCCCAGCCGTGCTCGCGTGCGAGCTGACGCGCGAGACGCCAGCAGACGCCGATGTCGCCGAAGTTGTCGATCACGGAGCAGAAGATGTCGCAGGCGAGGGGCGCGGCGGCAGCGGCGTGCGGACGGACGGCGTCGGGCGCGGGGCCGGTGGTGGAGCGGGGAGCGTGGGACATGACGTGGGCTGGCGAGTAGGGCTGGCGGCGGGCCGGCTGCTTCGAGCCGGCTCGTGGGCGCGGCTTTGGGCGGCTCGTGGGCGGCTTCCGGGTTGCATCCCGGGTTGCATCCCGGGTTGCAACCGGGGTGCTTCTGGCCCGCGCGGAATGATCTAAACTTGCGATTCTAGGGCAGCCGCATGACCGCGTCGCGTCGCGTGCGCGGATGGTCTGCGCCGCACACCCGCAAGCCTGCCCCGACCCGACGCAACTCGACGCTCACAGACGTCCCCAGACTGGATGACCGATTCTCACGATCCCGCCGACTCCCACGGTCCGGCCGCCGACGCCGACATTCCCGCAGACGCGCCCGAAACCGCTGCCGAAGCCGTCGCCGAAGCGTTCGACCCGAAGGAAGTGCTGACGCAACTGCCGCATCTGCCCGGCGTCTACCGCTACTACGATGCGCGCGACGCGGTGCTCTACGTGGGCAAGGCGCGCGACCTGAAGAAGCGCGTATCGAGCTATTTCAACAAGACGCAGCTCTCGCCGCGCATCGCCATGATGGTGACGCGCATCGCGCGTATCGAGACCACGGTTACGCGCTCGGAAGCCGAAGCGCTGCTGCTCGAAAACAACCTGATCAAGGCGCTCGCGCCGCGCTACAACATTCTCTTTCGCGACGACAAGTCGTATCCGTTCCTCAAGCTCACGGGCCACAAGTTTCCGCGTATGGCGTATTACCGCGGCGCGGTCGATCGCAACAACCAGTACTTCGGACCGTTTCCGAGCGCCTACGCGGTGCGCGAAAGCATCCAGATCCTGCAGCGCGTGTTTCAGTTGCGCACCTGCGAGGATTCGGTGTTCAACAACCGCACGCGGCCGTGTCTGCTGCATCAGATCGCGCGCTGCACGGCGCCGTGCGTCGGCGCGATCAGCCAGGACGATTACGCGCGCGATGTGAGCAACGCCTCGCGTTTTCTGCTCGGCCGTCAGAACGAGGTGATGAAGGAGCTGGAGACGAAGATGCACGCGTTCGCCGCCGAGCTGAAGTTCGAGCAGGCCGCGTCGGTGCGCAACCAGATGAGTTCGCTGTCGACCGTGCTGCATCAGCAGGCGATCGAGACAGGCAGCGAGAGCGACGTCGATATTCTGGCCGTGGTCGCGCTGGGCGGACGCGTCTGCGTGAATCTCGCGATGGTGCGCGGCGGCCGCCATCTGGGCGACAAGGCGTACTTCCCGGCGCACGTCGAGCGCGCGCTGACCGACGAAGAGGGCGGCGTGGCGGAAACCATCGGCGAGGAAACGGTGGTCGCGGCGACGGCGCTGAAGTCGCTGCCGTCGCTCGCGCGCAAGGCGCTGGTGGCGAGCGCGGGCGCGGCGGCGCAGGCGGAAGACGAAGAGAACGCGGCTGATGAAGCAGGCGCGGACGCAAGTGAAAGCGTAAGCGGAGACGTGAGCGAAGACGTAAGCGAAGACGTAAGCGAAGACGCAGGCGAGCAGCCCGATCCGCTGGCGATCGCGGCAGACCTCGGCAGCGAAACCGAAGCGTCCGACGCCGCTGACAGCCTCGACGAAGCCTCCGCCGCGAAGCCGAAGTCGTCGAAACGCGCGGCTCGCGCAAACGGCATCGAATCCGAAGTGCTCGACGCTTTCATCGCGCAGCATTACTTCGGCAACCGCGTGCCGCCGGTGCTGGTGGTGAGCCATCCGCCGGCGAACCGCGAGCTCGTCGACGTGCTGTCCGAACAGGCCGGCCACAAGGTCGCGGTGCTGCGCCAGCCGCAAGGCCAGAAGCGCGCGTGGCTCGCGATGGCCGAGCAGAACGCGCGTCTCGCGCTCGCGCGGCTGCTCTCGGAACAAGGCTCGCAGCAGGCGCGCACGCGCACGCTCGCGCAACTGCTCGGCCTCGAACTCGACGATCTCGCGCATCTGCGCATCGAGTGTTTCGACATCAGCCACACGATGGGCGAGGCGACGCAGGCGTCCTGCGTCGTCTATCACCATCACAAGATGCAGTCGAGCGAGTACCGGCGCTACAACATCACGGGCATCACGGGCGGCGACGATTACGCGGCCATGCGCCAGGTGCTCACGCGCCGTTACGAGAAGATGGTCGCGCAATCGGCGCGCAACGAAACCGACGAGGCGCAGGCGCTGCAAAGCACCGATCCCGCCGATCCGAGCGCGTCGCCGGACGGCGCGGAACCGGTCGCGACGGGCGGCACCTTGCCCAACATCGTCCTGATCGACGGCGGCAAGGGGCAGGTCGAGATCGCGCGCCAGGTGTTCGACGAACTCGGACTCGACCCTGCGATACTTGTGGGCGTTGCCAAGGGCGAAGGGCGCAAGGTCGGCCTCGAAACGCTGGTGTTCGCCGACGGCCGCGCGCCGCTCGAACTCGGCAAGGAGAGCGCGGCGCTGATGCTGGTCGCGCAGGTCCGCGACGAGGCGCACCGTTTTGCGATCACGGGCATGCGCGCCAAACGCGGCAAGACGCGCCAGACGTCGCGGCTCGAAGAGCTGGAAGGCGTCGGCGCGAAACGGCGCCAGCGCCTGCTCGCGCGCTTCGGCGGTCTGCGCGGCGTGATGGCGGCGAGCGTCGACGATCTGGCGAGCGTCGAAGGCATCTCGCATGCGCTGGCGGAACAGATCTATCAGCAGCTTCATTGAGGCCGCGCCCGCGCACGGGAATCGACGGCGCGCGGGCGTCAACCTTACGCTTGCTTGTGGCGGCCCCGGTGACGCGGCACAATTGCATCTCCCATAATTGCAACTCCCCCTGACAGACTGCGCGCGCCAATGCCGTTCAATATCCCGATTCTCCTGACGTGGCTGCGGATCGTGGCGATTCCGCTCGTAGTGGGCGTGTTCTATCTGCCGCAGTCGGTGCTGAGCCCGATGCATCAGAATGTCGCAGCCATGTGGATCTTCATCCTCGCGGCGCTGACCGACTGGTTCGACGGCTATCTCGCCCGCAAGTGGAACCAGACCTCGTCGTTCGGCGCGTTCCTCGATCCGGTCGCCGACAAGCTGATGGTCACGGCCGCGCTGCTCGTGCTCGTGCACCTGCAGCGTCTCGACGCGGTGATCGCGCTGGTGATCGTGGGCCGCGAGATCGCGATTTCGGCGCTGCGCGAGTGGATGGCGCAGATCGGCGCTTCGAAGAGCGTGGCGGTGAATCAGCTCGGCAAGTTCAAGACGGCGTGCCAGATGGTCGCGATTCCGATGCTGCTGTTCTACGCGCCGCTCACGCTCGACGGCAAGATGCTGTTCGATTCGCGCGTGTGGGGCACGTGGCTCATCTACGTGGCAGCGGTGCTGACGATCTGGTCGATGCTCTATTACATGAAGCTCGCATGGCCGCAGATCCGCGAGCGCGGAAGCCTCTGAGCAGGGGAGATTTCGCGCGGTCGGTCGATTCAGTCATCGACAGCGATCGACGCGAGTTGACCCCGGCGCGCATCTTTTTCCAAAAAGATCACACGAAGGGGTTGACACGATTCAGCGGGTTATACATAATCTCACTTCTCCGCTGCACGACAAGCAGCAAACGAAGCAGATGCGGTGGAGATAGCGGGAAATAGCCGAAGATAAGCAGTCAATCAGCGGCGAAGGTAGTAAGGCAGCAAATACGCGGGAGTAGCTCAGTTGGTAGAGCGCAACCTTGCCAAGGTTGAGGTCGCGAGTTCGAGACTCGTCTCCCGCTCCAGATTCTGGATGCGGCGTTTTGCTAAACTGTGAAACGAAGTATCGGCAGCAAAGAGTAGTGAAGTAGTAAATATGCGGGAGTAGCTCAGTTGGTAGAGCGCAACCTTGCCAAGGTTGAGGTCGCGAGTTCGAGACTCGTCTCCCGCTCCAGATTCTCGGGGAAGCAGCGCTTCCCCTTTTGTTTGGTGGGCCGCAAGGCCATCGCAAAAATCTGTCGGTAGTTGTGAGCGCAAGCAGTTTTCTGCGCCCCAGACATCGAACAGTCCGCTTTTGGCGCGATAGCAAAGCGGTTATGCAGCGGCCTGCAAAGCCGTGTAGGCCGGTTCGACTCCGGCTCGCGCCTCCAAGTAGTTCAAGAAAAAGCCACCTTCGGGTGGCTTTTTCTTTTTCCGCTTTCCGTCTGCTTTCCGTTCGCCGCTTTTCTTCTTCGCGGATGCGCCATCGATCGCCGCGCGCCGCGTCGTCATCGCGCGTGCACAATAGCGGATCGCTTCCCACGGATCTCCGCCATGTCCATCGAACTTCCCGACGAAGAGCGCACGCTCGCAATCGCGTCGATCCAGCGTTACTTCGAAGCCAACATGGAGGAACCGATCGGCAATATCGCCGCGGGCGGTCTGCTGGGTTTCTTTCTCGAAGAGATCGCGCCGGCCATCTACAACCGCGCGATCGCCGACGCCCAGGAGCGCATGCAGGCGCGCATCGTCGAACTCGATATCGATCTGCACGAACAGCCGTTTCAATACTGGCGCAAGTACGAGACGCCGCGCCGCCGCAAGTAGTGTTTCGCTCGCGCCGCAAGGCATAATCGGCCTTTCAGCAAGCTTCGATGGAATTCTTATGACCGCGCAGTCCCCCGCATTGCCGACCGTTCAACTCGACTGGCAATGGCAAGCTTTCGATGCGCTCAGCGCGCGTGACGTGTACGCCATGCTCAAGCTGCGCTCCGACGTGTTCGTGGTCGAGCAGAACTGCGTCTACGGCGACATCGACGGCGAGGACGACACGGCGTGGCATCTGTTCGCCTGGGGCGAGCGCGACGGCAAGCGGGCGCTGGCGGGCTATCTGCGCGTGCTGGTGCCCAGCGCCGACGATCCCGACGTGCGGATTGGCCGCGTGGTGACGTCGCCGGCATTTCGCGGCATCAAGCTCGGCAACGGGCTGCTCGAACGCGCGATCGCGCACAGCGCGCGTCAATGGCCGGGCGTGCCCATGCGACTGCATGCGCAGGCGCATCTGCAGAAGTTCTACGGTGCATTCGGCTTCACGCCGGTTTCGGAGATTCACGACGAAGACGGCATCCCGCACGTGTGGATGCGTTCGGCCTGATGGTTTGACGCCCGAATCGCTCAGGTGCGCAGCGGCTTGTCTTGCTGCTGTTCCTGCTGCGCGGCGCGTGCCCGGCCACGCTTCGGCTGCGTACGCTGCAGACGTCCGCGCGCGGAAAGGCGCATCCAGTGGCGCAACGCAAGCAGCGCGCCGATCACGCTCATCATCGAGCCCGGAATCCACAGCAACAGGCCGCCGATCTGCTGATCGCGCATCGGCGAAAGCCAGGTGAACGCGCGTCCGCAGATCGAGTAAATCGGATAAAGCTCGTGCGACGTGAAGAAGATGAACGCGCCGAGCACGATCTGCGGCGGAATCGCGGCGATCACCACCAGCACGCGTTTGCCGGGTGCGAGGCGCGCGGGCGGCGCGGGTCGCGGGTCGAGCACGAGCCACCAGAACAGCAGCCCGTCGATCACCATGCTCCAGTTCATGACGCGATAAAGCCGCCAGTCGAGCATCGCGACGAAGTGAATCGGCGAGAGCAGCCAGAAATAGATCAGCCCGACGAACAGCGTTACGGCGACGACGGGATGCATCACCACGTCGAGCGCGATGCGCACGGGCCGCGCGGCGAGCGCGGGCCGCACGAAGCGCTGACGCCACGCGAACGGAATGCCCGCGCGCAGCGCCGCGCCGGGGTACGAGAGGGCGATGAAGAATGGCCCGAGATGATGCAGCACGAGATGCTGCGCGCGATGCATGAAGAACTCGTGCTCGAAGAAGTAATCGAGCCGCGTATGCAGCGCGATGTAGAGCGCGCCGAGTCCGAACCAGAACGAAAGCCGGCGCGCGAGCGTGACGCGCGCCTTGTGCTGCCCGCGCACGAATAGCAGCGCCGCCACGCCGATCGCGATCACGACGGTCGGCGAGGGCTCCCAGGGATCGAGCCAGTAGAGCGGGTTCATCGAGGGCTTCTGCTCGGGTTCATCGCGGGATTCTGCTCGGGTTCATCGCGGGCTTCTGCTCGGGTTCATCGCGAGGCGCTGAGTGGAGGCGCTTTGAAGCGTCAGCGACGCGTTACTGCTGCGACGGCGGCTTCACCGCGAACGGCGTGTCGAGCGTCGCGCCATCCGAGAACTTCAGTTTGAGGTGCACCGTGTCGCCCGGCGCGACCTTGTGCTTCGCATGCTCGAGCATCAGGTGATAGCCGCCCGGTGTGATGTCGAGCGTGCCGTGCGCGGGCACCGTCGCCTTGTGAACCATCACCATTTTCTGTGTCGATCCGTTCGACACGGTCTGATGCAGCATCACCATGCCGTAGTCGTCGCTCGATACACCGACGAGATCGATGGGCTTCTCGCCATCATTCTTGAGCGTGACATAGCCCGCCGCCGGCAGATCGTTCGGCAGCCAGCGCACCCATGCGTTCTGCGCGCTGATCGCCACGTCGGCGGCGTGCGCTGCGGGCGCGAACGCGCTGAACGAGCAGGCAAGCGCGAAGCCGAACGTTGCGGTGAGGGACTTGAGTTTCATCGTCATGGCAGTTCCTGTTGCGGGTGGTGCGGGAAATCGGTTCATGTTGCGCGCGGCACGTAGCTAGCCGTCCTTAGCCGTCATTCGCCGTCATGCGGGCGTGTCGATGATGCGGCGCACGTCCTGCGCGATTGCGGCCGCTGTGTCCCGGTCGGTGGCGAGCAGGCGCGCGTGGCCCTGCGCGTCGAACACATAGACGGCCGAGCTGTGCGTGACTTCGTAGCTGCCGTCCGGGTCGCGCTTCTCCATCTGATACGCGACGCGATAGCGTTTCGCGAGCGCTTCCACCTGCGCGTCGCTGCCCGTGAGGCCGAGCGCGTGCTGCGCATCGAAAGCGCCTACGTAGGCGTGCAAGGCGCCCGGCGTGTCGCGCGCGGGATCGACGGAGATGAAGAGTATCCGCACGTGCTGCGCGTCGGGTCCGAGATTCGCTATGACCTGCATCAGCCGCGCCATCGTTTCCGGACACACGTCCGGACAATGCGTGTAGCCGAAGTAGACGAGCGCGGTCTGGCCGCGCAGGTCGCGGGCCGTCATCGGCTGGCCGTTGTCGGCGGTGAGCGTGAAGGCGAGGTCGGGCAGATGGCCCTGGACGTCGGTCAACTGCCACGGTTCGGCCGGATCCGAGCAGGCGCCGAGTAGCGCAGCAGCGGTTAATGCGGCGCCCCATGAAGCGATCGTCGCGACGAACCGCTGCGCGGCGCGCGCTGTTCGGCGAGCGTGGCGCGAGGGAGGGGAGTCGGCGAACGGGCGGATCAAAGGCTGTCTCGGGAAAGCGTTGCTTTGAGGAGGTCGACCGGCGCGGACGGACCGTGAAGCCCGGCTGGGCGTAGCGGTCGGCCCTGCGTCATGCCGGTGGACTGTAGCAAAATTGCGGCCTCGCTGCCGCGCGTGCTTCGTCCGGGCGGCGTGCCGCTGCCGAAACGGGGACAAAATGCCACATCGGCGGGCGCTCAGGCGTCGCCAGCCAGGCGATGCGTCCAGGCCACTTTTTGTGCAAGAAAGTGTGTCAAAACGCGTCCGCAGGGCCGTTTTCTCGATAATTAAAGGCAGTCGCGGTAAGATTCGCACACTTTCCCAGGCAGGCGCACGCGTCTGCCGAACCGATATCCGGCGCACGCGCCGAGGGGTGAAAAGGCCGTAATGCACGCAATTCCGCAAGCACTTCCCGCAGCACTGCCGTTCGACAAGACGGCATTTTTCTTCGATTTCGACGGCACGCTCGTCGAACTCGCGCCCACGCCCGACGGCGTGCTCGTGCATCCCGACATGCTGGCGCAACTCGCCGAACTGCGCCGCGCGACGAGCGGAGCGGTGGCGATCGTCTCCGGGCGCGGCATCGACAGCATCGACGACTTTCTCGCCATGCCCGACCTGCCGATCGCGGGCCTGCATGGCGCCGAGCGACGCGACGCGAATGGCGACACGCAGCGCGTCGGTTTTCACGACGCGCGCCTGCTGCACATGGAGCAGGTGCTCGCGGAAGTCGTGCGCATGCATCCGGGCACGCTGCTGGAGATCAAGGGCGCGGCGCTCGCGCTCCATTACCGCAACGCGCCGGAGCACGGCAACGCGGCGCGCGTGGCCACGGAGGCGCTCGCCGCCGAATTCGCCGACGCCTACGTGCTACAGCCCGGCAAGATGGTCTACGAAATCAAGCCCAAGGACGTCGACAAGGGCCGCGCGCTGCGCGCGTTCCTCGACGAACCGCCGTTCGCGGGCCGCACGCCGGTGTTCGCCGGCGACGATCTGACCGACGAGAAGGGCTTCGCCGTGGTCAACGAATTCGGCGGTCTGTCGATCAAGGTCGGCGGCGGCGACACGATTGCGCGCACGCGCGTCGACTCGGTCGACGCGCTGCTCGCCTGGCTCACCGCACTGGTCGCTGCGGCGCGCGGCGCCTGATGGCGTTGCGCACGTTGTCTCCTTCGCTTCACGCGCCGGCTGGTCCGGCGCTTCTGTTTCACTCCCAGCACGGAACCTGCATCTCATGAGCCGACTGATCATCGTGTCGAACCGGGTCGCGCCGATTTCCGAAGGCGGCCCGGCCGCCGGCGGTCTCGCGGTCGGCGTGTACGACGCACTCAAGGAAACCGGCGGCATGTGGTTCGGCTGGAGCGGCGACGTGCTGTCGTCCGGCCAGCCGGGCATCCAGCTCGAGGAACGCGGCCCCGTCACGTTCGCGACCATCGGCCTGCTGCGCCGCGACTACGACCAGTACTATCGCGGCTTCTCGAACGCCACGCTGTGGCCCGCGTTCCACTATCGCGCCGATCTGGTCCAGTACGACCGCCACGACTACGAAGGCTATTGCCGCGTGAATGCGTGGCTCGCGCAGCAGCTCGTGCCGCTGCTGCACGACGACGACGTCATCTGGGTCCACGACTATCACCTGATCCCGTTCGCGCAGGCGCTGCGCGCGGCGGGCGTGAAGAACCGCATCGGCTTCTTCCTGCACATTCCGTTTCCGGCGTCGCAGGTGCTGCTGGCGGTGCCGCCGCATCGCGAACTGGTCGAGGCGCTGTGCTCGTTCGATCTGCTCGGGTTTCAGACGAAGCCCGATCTGCGCGCGTTCTGCGATTACATCGTCAACGAGGCGGACGGCTCGGTCGAAAAGCGCGCCGACGGTCTCACGCAGATCACGGCCTTCGGCAAGACGCTGGCCGCGAACGACTATCCGATCGGCGTCTATCCCGACGAAGTGGCCGAACTCGCCAAGGCCGGCGAGCGCGGCAAGCCGGTGCGCACGCTGAAGGCGGCGCTGCATGGCCGCAAGGTCATCATGAGCGTCGATCGTCTCGATTATTCGAAGGGGCTCGTCGAGCGTTTTCGAGCCTTCGAGCGGCTGCTCGAAAGCGCGCCGGCGCAGCGCAACAAGGTCTCGTTCGTGCAGATCGCGCCGCCCACGCGCGCCGACCTGCACGCGTATCAGGACATCCGTCTGCGGCTGGAAGCGGAGTCGGGCCGCATCAACGGACGTTTCGCCGAACTGGACTGGACGCCGATCTGGTACATCCATCGTCAATACGAACGCGCCGTGCTAGCCGCGCTGTTCCGCGCCTCGCACGTGGGCTACGTCACGCCGCTGCGCGACGGCATGAACCTCGTGGCGAAGGAATACGTGTCCGCGCAGGATCCCGAAAATCCGGGCGTGCTGGTGCTGTCGCGATTCGCGGGCGCGGCGCAGGAGCTGGGCGGCGCGCTGATCGTGAATCCGCTCGACATCGACGGCATGGCTGACGCGCTCGGCAAGGCGCTGGCGATGCCGCTCGCCGAGCGCCTCGCGCGCTACAACGACATGATGGTGCAACTGCGCGAGAACAACGTCTCGGTCTGGCGCGACCGCTTCATGCGCGATCTCACGGACGTGCCCAAACGCTCGGTCGCCTGAGCGTCCGGCGCGTGGTGCGGGCGAGGGCGCTACGTTCGCGGTAACGCACCCGCCAAAGAAAAAAGCCGCTTCTTTCGAAGCGGCTTTTTTTGCGTCTGAATTTCGCGAGCGATAGACGCGAATGACGTTTGCAAGCAACTCAGGCGACGTGTTTTTCGTCGGCCTTCTTGTTGCCGAGATGCAGCGTCGAGCCCTTGCCGTACTGCTTCGCGAGCAGTTCGCGATAGAGGCCCGGACGGTTGCGCAACTCATCGGGATTACCGTCGTCGATCACCTTGCCCGCGCTCATCACGATGATGCGGTCGAAGTTCTGCAGCGTCGACAGACGGTGCGCGATGGCGATCACGGTGCGGCCCACCATCAGACGGTCGAGCGCCTGCTGGATCGCTTCTTCCGACGCGCTGTCGAGTGCCGAAGTGGCTTCGTCGAGCAGCAGGATCGGCGCGTTCTTGAGGATCGCGCGCGCGATGGCGATGCGCTGGCGCTGGCCGCCCGAGAGCTTCACGCCGCGGTCGCCCACGATCGTGTCGTAGCCTTCGGGCATCGCCTCGATGAAGTCGGCGCAGCGCGCCTCGCGGGCGGCGGCGAGCACTTCCTCGCGGCTCGCCTCGGGGCGGCCATAGGCGATGTTCTCGTAGATCGAGCGGTGCAGCAGCGAGATGTCCTGCGGCACCAGCGCGATGGCGTGGCGCAGGCTGTCCTGCGTCACGTGCGCGATGTTCTGGCCGTCGATCTTGATCGCGCCGCCCTGGGTTTCGTAGAAATGCTGGAGCAGGGCGAGCACCGTGGTCTTGCCCGCGCCCGACTTGCCGATCAGGCCCACGCGCTGGCCCGCCTGAATCTGCAGATCGAAGTGATCGAGAATCGGCTTGCGGTGCGGATAGGCGAAGGTCACGCCTTCGAAGTCCACGCGGCCGCCTTGCGCGACGAGCTCGCTCGCGTCGTCGCGGTCGGGCATGCCGTGCGGCTCCAGCAGCGTCTGCACGGCTTCAGCGAGACGCGCCACGTGCTGCGTCACGTCGACGAGCGCCACGGCCAGGTCGCGCGTGCCGTGCAGGATCGTGAAGCCCAGCGAGCTCACGAGCACGATGTCGCCCGACGTGGCCTTGCCCTGATCCCAGAGCCACAGCGCCCAGCCGAGCAGGCCGGCCGAGAGCATGGCCGTGATCACGGCGTGCAGCAGACGCAGCTTTTCGAGGTAGAGCAGGCTCTGGCGGCGCGCGTCCAGTTCGGCCTTGACGGTCGAACCGAAGCGCTTCTGCTCGCGAAACGTCATGCCGAAGGCGCGCACGAGCGCCATGTTGCCGATCACGTCGACGAGCTCGCCGTCCACGGCGGCCGCGCGGGAGGCGAACGCATGGTGGCGCGCCGAGCCGCGACCGGCCAGCTTGAACAGGATCACCGAGAGGATCGCCGAGCAGAGCAACAGACCGGCCGCCATCAGCGGATTCACGGCGATGATCATGACGATCGCGCCCGCCACCGCGATGCACGGCGGCAGCACGTTCCAGGCGGTGGTGTTCTCGGCCGTATAGACGGCGTTCGAGGTGGCGGTGATCCGGCTGGCGAGCGTACCGGGCTGTTTCTCCGAGTAATAAGTGGGCGAGTGGCCGCTCAGATACTGGAACAGGTCGCGCCTGAGGTCGCCGGTGACGGCGACGAACGTGTGCGCGGCGAACCAGCCGCCGACCCGCCAGAGCAGGTTGTCGGCGGCGATCAGGCCCACGAGGATCGCGAACGCGGTCCACAGCGGACCAGGATGGTGACGGCCGGTACCGAGCACGTCGATCAGATGCTTGATCGCGTACTGCGAAGCGAGCGCGCACCCGACAGCCGCGAACACGCTGGCGAGCACGACGGCGTGGGCGAACGGATGGCGCTTGATGTAGCGGAAAAGGAACGCGAGCGGCCGCCGCGCATAGCTCGCGAGCTTTGCGTTGTGGGCGTTACGCTGGGCGATGGTCAGATGTTCCAATTGATCGGTGGTCGGTCTGACGGAGCTTCGTCCGTACGAGGTGGAAAAAAGAAATAGGAAGGCGCTGCGGCAAACCTGACGGAATATCCGCATTGTAAACATCCATTACGCGGGGCGCATGCCCCGTGCCTGATGCGCGCGCATCTTATCGCGACTACGCGGCAACCGGTGTGCCTTCCTGCAAGGTGTCGTGGCCAAGGTTCAGCAGGTTTTCCCGGCCTTTTTAGAGATACAATTATGGATTGCGTTCGGCATTCTTCGATGCGCTGTCGCATCGCGTTATCCGAACAGTCTGCAAACAGTTTGTGAACATCGCGCGAACGGTTCGCGAACGGTCTGCGCCAGTGTCCCACAGTGGACCAGGATTCACGCGTGCGATTCGTAAGATGTCGCATGCGTCACGCGCCAGACGGCGTGTGACGGCCCGGTTCCGGTTGCCAGCGCCACGCGCCGGCCGGAAGCGCTCCCCTAATCTATAACTGTCTTTAAAAACAGGGGGTTGCGGAGTGTTTCCAGTTTGTAACAACGTAAAGACTTTGAAATGTTCTAGCCGGCTATGGGTGCAAACCCCGATAATGCCGACTCGAACGGCGTAGGGAAATTGACAGCTTTTGTGTCAACGACAGCGACCCCTGCGCGTTTACCGCCTGAGCCGCCGCGCGTGACGATCCGTCACGAGACAACTGCGTCGGTCTGTGTGCCGGGCATCCGGCGCGGTTAGCGGTACGGAACGCCTGGCAGGGCGAGCGGCAAACACGCCGCGGCTCGCGAGGTCGATTGTCAAACTTGCAGTACTTTGCCCGATTTATTACGAGGAAGGAGTTCACCACTATGCGAATCGCTCAAATCGCTCCGTTGCACGAGGCGGTTCCTCCCAAGCTGTACGGCGGCACGGAACGGGTGGTCTCCTACCTGACCGAAGCGCTGGTCGAACAGGGTCACGATGTTACGCTGTTCGCGAGCGGCGATTCGATTACCTCGGCGAAGCTCGAAGCTTTCTGGCCGCAGGCGCTGCGCCTCGACCCGACGATTCGCGACGTGATGGCTCCACACATGCTGCTGCTCGAAGAAGTGCGCCGCCGCGCGCATGAATTCGACGTGCTGCATTTCCACATCGACTACTACCCGTTCTCGCTGTTCCAGCGTCAGGAAGTGCCTTTCGTCACGACGATGCACGGCCGCCTGGACCTGCCGGAACTGCAACCGATCTTCAACGCGTTCAGCGACGTGCCGGTCGTCTCGATCTCGGACAACCAGCGCCTGCCGCTGCAGCAAGCCAACTGGCAACAGACCGTCTACCACGGCCTGCCGGAAGACGTGCTGCGTCCGATCGAAAACGTCGAACCGGGCTATCTCGCCTTCCTCGGCCGCGTTTCGCCGGAGAAGGGTCTCGACAAGGCGATCCGCATCGCCGGTCAGGCCGGCATGAAGCTCAAGGTCGCCGCCAAGATCGACAAGGCCGACCGCGCCTACTATGAAGAAGTCATCAAGCCGCTGATGGCGCAGTCGCACGTCGAGTACATCGGCGAAATCGGCGAGCACGAAAAGCGTGAATTCCTCGGCAACGCGCACGCGCTGGTGTTCCCGATCGACTGGCCGGAGCCCTTCGGTCTGGTCATGATCGAAGCCATGGCTTGCGGCACGCCGGTCATCGCGTTCAAGCGCGGTTCGGTGCCGGAAGTCATCGACAACGGCGTGTCGGGTTTCGTCGTCGAAGACGAAATCAGTGCGGTCGCGGCGGTCAAGCGCCTGTCCACGCTGTCGCGCGAGAAGGTGCGCGGCGCGTTCGAATCGCGTTTCTCGTCGAAGGTTATGGCGAAGAACTACGTCGCCGTGTACGAAGAAATGCTGCGCCAGAAGCGCCGCACCGTGCTGCGCGAAGTCAACGCCAGCTAAGCGCGCGGTTCGGGCCGTCGTCTGACGGCTCGCGCGAGTTTTCACAACGCCTCAGTGCCTTGCACTGGGGCGTTGTTACATTTACGCCGCACGTAACGGTTCTCACCGGCTGCGAGCGTGAGGGGCGGCGGCAATGTCCCTATAATGGCCGTTCCGCGAAATTGGCGGCCCTTTTTTACGACAGCGACATCAGGAGAAGTGCCTTGGCAAGAACCCGACCGACGCGCGCCGTCACCGTTCCCGGTGCCGGCACGATGTTCGCGTTGCGCGCGATCGGTCTCGTGATCCTTGCGCGCTGGCTCCATTCGATGGCGCAGATGAATTTCATCGCGGCGCTCGAGGGAATGGCCTCGTCGCCGGTCGCGTGTCTGAATCTCGTCTTCCTGTTTCTGCTGATCGTGTTGCCGGGCGCGAAGGCGCGCGTGGAGCGTCCGTTCCATCCGCTGCCGCAATGGCTGCGTCAGGCGCTGCGCTTCTTCGGCGTTTTCGGTTGTCTGTTCGCGCTCTGGTCGATCGGCGCCTTCGTCTGGATGGCGGGCTGGCGTCGCGCCGTGCACGCCGCCGCCGAGACCAACGGCTGGCTCGTGGTGCTGCCCGCGCTGTACGCGGCCGTTGTGTGGATCTGCCGTCCGCGGGCGCTGTGGCGGTCGAACTTCGCGGCGCGGCGTTTTGCGATCGGACGCTATGCGGTCTCGATCGATGTCGCGACGCGCACGACGGTGGTCTGGCTCGAAAGCCGCAAGCTCGGCCAGTATGACGCGCGCGAGTTGTCGGTGCGCTGGCCCGGCGGCGCGCGGGTGCGGGATGGATCGAATCCTGGGCGGGCGGGTGAGCCGGGCGGCGTGGGCGCCGCGCCGGTCAGCGAACCGGTCGGCGAGCCGGTGATACCGGCGCACGCACCGCTCGATGCCGAGACCACGCTGGCGGCGTCGGCTGAGTCGGCTGAGTCGGCTGAGTCGGCTGAGTCGGCTGCGCCCGTGGTTCCGGCTGCACCGGCCACGGCACCCACGCCAAGTACGCAGATCGCGCTGATCGCGCCGGTTCAGACGGCTGCGTCGTCGCACGACCGCCGTCCGAAAATCGCATTGATGTGGGACTCGCCGGCCGCGGCGGGGCACAACCGTCAGACCGTGTTCCGCATCCGTCTTATGACCGAGGGCGACCGCGTGGCCGCCCGCGCGCTGGATGCCGCGCTGAAACAGGCTTGATGCGCGAGCGCGGTTCGCCGCGTCGCGGGTTGCCGCCTGGTTTCTCGCGTTTCTGCTATTCCTTCTGCTTGTCTCTGCTTCGATCGTCTTTACGATTTCCGCCGTCACCGCGGAGCGCGCTCCGCCCCAGCTTGCCGATCCATCGCCGCTTCGAAGGAGTCGCCATGCTAGTCCGCTGGTTGCTTGCCGCCATTCATCTGCTGGCCTTCGGTTTCGCGCTCGCCTCGATCGTGCGGCGCTCGCGCGGTCTGCGCCGCTGCACCTCGACAGAAGGGCTGCCCGCCATCTTCAGCGCCGATAACGGCTGGGGCGGCTCGGCGCTGGTGCTGATCGTCACGGGCGCGATGCGTGCGTTCGGCGGCTTCGAGAAGGGCGCGGACTACTACCTGCACGAACCGCTCTTTCACGTGAAGATGGGCGCGCTCGTGCTGATCCTTCTGCTCGAAATCGCTCCGATGATGGCGCTCCTGCGCTGGCGCAACGCCGTCAAAAACGGCGACGTGCCCGATCTCACGCACGCGCCGAAATACGCACGCATCGGCAGGTGGCAGACGCTGTTGCTCGTGGTGATGGTGTTTGCCGCGACCGGCATGGCGCGCGGTATCGGGCTGGCGGGAATGGGCGCGGACGGCGCGTCGTAACGGGACGCCCGCGCGGAAGTGCCCCGGACGCCATTCATCAGCAATCCGAACCAATGGCCGCAAATGAAAAAAGCCCCGTTGCTTGCGCAACGGGGCTTTTTATCTTCGGTGCTTGTCTTTACCAACACCAGAATCCTGGTGGGTAGTACTGGGATCGAACCAGTGACCCCTGCCGTGTGAAGGCAGTGCTCTACCGCTGAGCTAACCACCCGAAGAGATTCAAATTATGCCGGGCATTTTCAGTCTTGTAAAGCCCTTTTTTAAGTATTTTGCACAGTACCCGAATTTTCTTCGACGACGGGCTGTGTGCGCCAGACCGAGGTGCCTTTGAGCGCCTTGTCGAGGCCGTCGAGCAGGGCGTCGTGCTCGCTGATCTCGTCGGCGCTCGCGGCGATCACGGGCAGCGCGAGCGTCTCGAAGCGCACGCGCGGCGCGGCGCCGGCATCGTTCGCGTCGTGCGCGCTCGACATGTCGATCACGAGGCTTTCCTGGCCGCGCGTCATCGCCAGATAGACTTCGGCGAGCAGTTCCGAGTCGAGCAGTGCGCCGTGCAGCGTGCGGTGCGCGTTGCTGATGCCGAAGCGGTCGCACAGCGCATCGAGCGAATTGCGTTTGCCCGGGAAGATCTGCTTGGCCTGCACCAGCGTGTCGATCACCTCGCCGCAATGCTGCTTGAGCGGCGGCTGGCCGACCATCGCAAGCTCGGCATCGAGAAAGCCGATGTCGAACGGCGCGTTGTGAATGATCAGTTCCGCGCCGCGAATGAAGTCGAGAATCTCGTTCGCGACTTCGGCGAATTTCGGCTTGTCGGAGAGGAATTCGGTGGTCAGGCCGTGCACCGCGAGCGCGCCCGGGTCGCTGTCGCGTTCCGGGTTGATGTAGAAGTGCAGGTTGTTGCCCGTGAGCCGGCGGTTCACGAGCTCGACGCAGCCGATTTCGATGATGCGGTCGCCCGTGCGGGCGTTGAGGCCGGTGGTTTCGGTATCGAGAATGATCTGGCGCATGGCGTTTGAAACAGGATTGCGTGGGCGGCGCGCGTGTCGGCGGACAGGACGCGCCGCGTTTTAAAGGCTCAGCGTTCGGTGAGCGTGGCGACGCCGCGGTTCGCGAGCGCGTCGGCGCGCTCGTTTTCCGGATGGCCGGCGTGGCCCTTGACCCAGCGCCACTCCACCTCGTGTTGCGCGACGAGCGCGTCGAGGCGCTTCCACAGGTCGTCGTTCTTGACGGGCGTTTTCGCGGCGGTCATCCAGTTCTTCTTTTTCCAGCCGTGAATCCATTCGCTGATGCCTTTCTGCACATATTGCGAATCGGTGTGCACGATCACCTTGCACGGGCGCTTGAGCGCTTCGAGCGCGGCGATCACGCCCATCAGCTCCATGCGGTTGTTGGTCGTGCCGGCCTCGCCGCCGAACAGTTCCTTTTCCTGTGCGCCGAAGCGCAGCAGCGCGCCCCAGCCGCCGGGGCCAGGGTTGCCCTTGCAGGCGCCGTCCGTGAAGATTTCGACGAAGTCGGGTGTGCTCATGAGTCCTTGTTGCGTGTAGGGGAAGGGGTGGTGGCCGCGGCCTTCAGGCTCGGCGCCAGCACCGGTTTCTTGACCTTCAGCGGTCCGACGAGGCGCATGCCGCGCACGCGCTTGATCGCCGTGATCATGTAGACCGCGCCGAAGATCGCCCACCAGCGGTCGCCCGCGGCTTCCATGAAGCCATAGCGGCCGAGCCATTTGTCGGTCGAAAGCGGCGGCCGATAGCAGCCGAAGCGCCCGCGTTCGAGTTCGAAGCCGAGCAGCTTGATCCAGTCTTTCAGACGCGTGAAGGCGATCAGGTCCTGACGCGCGGGCAGGAAAGGGCGGCCCGTGAGCTTGCCCGCCGACTGACGCGCGCCCCACAGCGACAGCGAGTTGAAGCCGACGATCACGAGCTGGCCCTCGGGCATCAGCACGCGTTCGGCTTCGCGCAGCAGGCGGTGCGGGTCGCTCGTGAATTCGAGCGTGTGCGGCATCACGATCAGGTCGACGCTCTGCGCCTCGAACGGCAGATCGAGATGATCGCACCAGATCGTGCTGCGCCCGGTCGGAGCATGCAGCGACGGCGCGGCGCTCGTATCGATGAGGCCGGCGTTCTGCCCTGCATGAACCGAAGCGTGATGCGAGCCGCCCGGCGCGAGCGGCGCAACGTAAGGCGCGCTGGCCGCGCTCGCGCCGTCGAGCACGAGCGCGCGGCACGACATGCGGTTCTCGCGCAGCGCGTCGAGTTGCGGCAGGCCGATTTGCAGCGCATGGTAGCCGAAAATGTTCGACACCATGCGGTCCAGTTGCTCCTGCTCCCAGTCGAGCACGTACCTTCCGGCGGGCGAAGCGGTCCAGGCGGGCCAGTCTATAATCGTTCGGTCAGACATGTCGAAGAGTACGTCGCCCCATGAAGAGTCCGCTTGAGCACGCGCGCGCGTCTTCCGCTGCGCTCGAATACGTGCCGGTTCCGGCTTTTGAAGATAACTACATCTGGGTCGTGTCGGACGGCCGCAATGCCGTCGCCGTCGATCCGGGCGACGCCGCGCCGGTTCGCGATTATGTGGCGAAACGAGGCTGGCGGCTCTGCGCTATTTTACTCACCCATCACCACAACGACCACGTCGGCGGAGTGGCCGATCTCCTTTCGGATGAGCGCGTGCCCGTCTACGGCCCGGCCGGCGAGGCGCTCGGTCCGCTCGATCCGTTCGTCACGCGCATGCGTGGCGGCGACACGGTGCGCATCGAAGCGCCCGCGCTCGATCTGAAGGTGATGGATGTACCGGGCCACACGCGCGGACACATCGCCTATTTTCAGGCGGCGGGTTCACTGAACGCCGTGCCTCATCTTTTTTGCGGCGACACGCTGTTCGCCTGCGGTTGCGGCCGCCTGTTCGAAGGCACGCCCGCGCAGATGCTCGCGTCGCTCGATTCGTTTGCCGCGTTGCCCGGCGACACACAGGTTCATTGCGCCCACGAATACACGCTTTCTAACATTCGTTTCGCGCTCGCCTGCGATCCGGACAACGCCGCGCTGCACGACTGGAGCGCGAAGGCTTCGTCGCTGCGCGAACGCGGTGTGCCGACCTTGCCGACCACGATCGCCCACGAGCGCGCGGTGAATCCTTTCCTGCGCGCCGACGATCCCGCCGTGCAGGCCACGCTTGCCGAGGCGCTGCATGAAACGGTGCCCGACCGGCTGGCCGCATTCACGCTGATGCGCGAATGGAAGAACAGGTTCCGCTGAAGGTTCCGCTGACCCACTGCGATGCGTGGGTATGCTCAACCCAAACGTATGGAACCACACCCAAGCTGCGGATTTGCATGGCTTTTTCCAATTATTCCGATTGACGGAAACGTGTGCGTTCCGTACTATCGGCTGCAAATTCCAGCCTTGCGGATGTAGACGTTCATGCGATTTATCCTAAGTGCGCTGCTGGTCCTCATGCTCGCCGCGTGCGCGAGCGGCGGGCCTGCGGCGAATTCAGCCAGCTCTCTTTCTCCCGCCGACCCCCAGGCGCGCGCCGACCAGATCCGTAAGACTTCCGCAGCGAAAGAAACGATTAACGTCGATAACGGCTCGGTCGATCAGCTCACGAGCCCGGACGCCGACCTTTGGGGTCGTATTCGCCGCGGCTTCCAGATGCCCGATCTGCAGAGCGATCTGGTCGACATGAATGCGCAGTGGTATGCGGAGCGTCCGGACTACGTGGCGCGCATGACCGAGCGCTCGCAAAAATATCTGTACCACATCGTCGAAGAGCTCGAAGCGCGCCATATGCCGACCGAGCTTGCGCTGCTGCCGTTCATCGAATCCGCCTATAACCCGCAGGCGCTGTCGGTCGCGAAGGCCGCGGGCATGTGGCAGTTCGTGCCGGGCACGGGCCGCACTTACAACCTCAAGCAGAACATGTGGCAGGACGAGCGCCGCGACGTGCTGGCCTCGACCAGCGCCGCGCTCGATTACCTCTCGCGTCTGCACGACATGTTCGGCGACTGGTATCTCGCGCTCGCCGCGTACAACTGGGGCGAGGGCAACGTGCAGCGCGCCATCGCGCGCAACCAGGCCGCCGGTCTGCCGACCGACTACCAGAGCCTGCGCATGCCCAACGAGACGCGCAATTACGTGCCGAAGCTCCAGGCCGTCAAGAACATCGTGATGAATCCGCAGCAGTACGGCCTCACGCTGCCTTCGATTCCGAACCACCCGTATTTCGTCACCGTCACCACCTCGCACGACATCGACGTGGATGTCGCGGCCAAGCTCGCGAACATGGCGCCCGACGAGTTCCGCTCGCTCAATCCGTCGTTCAAGAAGCCGGTCATTCTCGGCGCGACCGACCCGCAGATCCTGCTGCCGTTCGATAACGCCAGCGCATTCGAGCGCAACCTGAAGTCGTATTCGGGCCAGCTCTCGTCGTGGACGGTGTACACCACCGATTCGCGCGCCACGCCGGCGGCCATCGCGCAGAAGATCGGCGTGGACGCGGACACGCTCATGTCGGTCAACAAGATTCCGGCGGGCATGCGCCTGAAGCCCGGGTCGACGCTCGTGGTGCCGCGCACCGACGACGGCGACGACGAAGACATCAGCGCCGACGTCGCCGAAAGCGCCGTGCTCGCGATGGAGCCGGACGTGCCCGACACGCGCAAGATGCTGATCCGCGTGCGCCGCAAGCAGTCGATGGAAACGATCGCCAGCCGCTACGGCGTCTCGGTCGGCCAGCTCAAGGCGTGGAACCGCACGCATCGCGATCTCGCGTCGCCGGGTCAGGTGCTGGTGCTGCACGTGCCGGTCGGCAAGTCGATGCCGAGCGAGCCGGGCCCCGAGCGTCTGGCAACGAACGTTTCCGGTGGCGGCGTGCAGCGCATCGGCACCCGGATTGCAGACACCGGCTCGAAGTCGCGCTACGATAAGAAACACGGTCGCGCGCGCAACGAAGTCGTGAAGGTTTCCGAACCGGTCAAGGCCAAGGCTTCCAGCGCAGCGCCCAGCAAGGCGTCGAAGGGTACGGCGAGCCGCTCGAAGGCCGACACCCACACGCAGAAGCACAAGTCCAAATAGCGGCAGCGTAGGGTGCTCAGCTATGCGTTGCGGGGGCAGCGCATGGTGTTTCGCTCCGATCACTACTAGCTTTTTGACGCCGTCACCCCGCCAGGTGACGGCGTTTTCGTTGGTGTGTCCGGATTGCGTTGGGCGTGCGTTCGATGTGCGCGTGATTGTTGTCACAAGTTGTTGCCACAAGCGCGGGGCGGCCGGGAGATAAAAGGGCGCGAGCGTCGCGATGACAGGCGCACGACGAATTTGCCCGATCCCGCTCCCCATTTGTCCTGCGCGCCGCGCCGCCTATAGTGGAAAGGGCGTCGTGGCGCCTCCCGGCACCGCGCCGATGGCCCGACGTCATCTCGAAATTTGAAGGAAAGGGTAATTTCGCGCTATAATTTCAAGGTTTGAGCTTATCAACCCGCACCCTAGCGCCTACCTCCCCCCATCCGTTCATCCGCCGCCCGCGCTTTACCGTCGAAATGGCCGGCTGCCGCCCGATCGAGCGTCACAAACGCACGTTCAGGCCCGGCGCCCAGACTGCCAGACGCACGGATAAGCCGCGCAACGAGTGCGCCGCGCGCGCGTCCTGATCCCGCCGTACAGGATGCCGACGCCGCAGCCGCTCCAGGTCGCAAGATCGCAACGTCGGACAACAGGTCGGCACAGGGTGCTCCCCCAAGGAGTCTCCCGTGTTGCCGTCATTCTCTCCCGCTCTGCTCGCGCTCGCCGACGGCACGGTCTTTCGTGGTTATTCGATCGGCGCGCCCGGCCATACGATCGGCGAAGTCGTGTTCAACACGGCTATCACCGGTTATCAGGAAATCCTGACCGACCCGAGCTACGCTCGCCAGATCGTTACCCTCACGTATCCGCATATCGGCAATGTCGGCGTCAATGCCGAAGACGTCGAAGCCACGAAAGTCCATGCCGCCGGTCTGATCATTCGCGACCTGCCCGTGCTCGCCTCCAACTTCCGCATGGAGCGCACGCTCGGCCAGTATCTGAAGGACGAAGGCGTGGTCGCCATCGCCGGTATCGATACGCGCAAGCTCACGCGTATCCTGCGCGACAAGGGCGCGCAGAACGGCGCGATCCTCGCCGGTTCCGACGACGAAGCCAAGGCGATCGAACTCGCGCGCTCGTTCCCGGGCCTCGCGGGCATGGACCTCGCAAAGGTCGTCTCGACCGACAAGACCTACACGTGGAACACCACGGAGTGGCGTCTGGGCGAAGGCTATCGCACGCAATCGGCGCCGAAGTACAAGGTCGTCGCGTTCGACTACGGCGTGAAGCAGAACATCCTGCGCATGCTCGCCGAGCGCGGCTGCGACGTCACGGTGCTGCCGGCGCAAGCGACGGCTGAAGACGCGCTCGCGCTGAACCCGGACGGCGTGTTCCTCTCGAACGGCCCCGGCGATCCGGAACCGTGCGACTACGCGATCAAGGCGGCGCAGACGCTCATCGAGCGCGGCATCCCCACGTTCGGCATCTGTCTCGGTCACCAGATCATGGGCCTCGCCGTCGGCGCGAAGACGCTCAAGATGAAGACGGGCCACCACGGCGCGAATCATCCGGTCAAGGATCTCGGCGATGGCCGCGTGGTCATCACGTCGCAGAACCACGGCTTCGCGGTCGACGCCGCATCGCTGCCGGCGAATGCGCGCGTGACGCACGTTTCGCTGTTCGACGGCACGCTGCAAGGTTTCGAGCTGACCGACAAGCCCGCGTTCTGCTTCCAGGGTCACCCGGAAGCGTCGCCCGGCCCGCACGACATCGGCTACCTGTTCGACCGCTTCACGGCGCTGATGGACAAGGCCCGGGCGTAAGCGCGGCCCGCAGGAACGAGCAGAGCAGAGTGCGCAGCGAGCCGGGTTTCGATCCGGCCCACGCGCGCACCCGGCGGCGAGCAGAGCAGGCAAGCCGCCAGACGTAAAAGACACAGGAATATTTAGCGAGAGCGTTATGCCCAAGCGGACAGACATCAAGAGCATTCTCATCATCGGCGCGGGTCCGATCATCATCGGCCAGGCGTGCGAGTTCGACTATTCGGGCGCGCAGGCATGCAAGGCGCTGCGTGAAGAAGGCTACAAGGTCATCCTCGTCAACAGCAATCCGGCGACGATCATGACCGACCCGAACACGGCCGACGTCACCTACATCGAGCCGATCACGTGGGAAGTGGTGGAGCGCATCATCGAGAAGGAGCGCCCGGACGCGATCCTGCCGACGATGGGCGGCCAGACCGCGCTGAACTGCGCGCTCGATCTGCATCACCACGGCGTGCTGACGAAGTACAACGTCGAGCTGATCGGCGCATCGCCGGAAGCCATCGACAAGGCCGAAGACCGCCAGAAGTTCAAGGACGCGATGACCACGATCGGTCTCGGTTCGGCGAAGTCGGGCGTCGCGCACTCGATGGAAGAGGCGCTCAAGGTGCAAGGCGAGATCGCCGAATTCACCGGCACGGGCGGCTATCCGGTCGTGATCCGTCCGTCGTTCACGCTCGGCGGTTCGGGCGGCGGTATCGCGTACAACCGCGAAGAGTTCGAAGAGATCTGCAAGCGCGGTCTCGACCTCTCGCCCACGCGCGAACTGCTGATCGAAGAGTCGCTGCTCGGCTGGAAGGAATACGAGATGGAAGTGGTCCGCGACAAGGCGGATAACTGCATCATCGTGTGCTCGATCGAAAATCTGGATCCGATGGGCATCCACACCGGCGACTCGATCACGGTCGCGCCGGCGCAAACGCTCACCGACAAGGAATATCAGATCCTGCGCGACGCCTCGCTGGCGGTGCTGCGCGAGATCGGCGTGGACACGGGCGGTTCGAACGTGCAGTTCTCGATCGATCCGAAGACCGGCCGCATGATCGTGATCGAAATGAACCCGCGCGTGTCGCGTTCGTCGGCGCTGGCGTCGAAGGCCACGGGCTTCCCGATCGCCAAGGTCGCGGCGAAGCTGGCCGTCGGCTACACGCTGGACGAGCTCAAGAACGAAATCACCGGCGGCGCGACCCCGGCGTCGTTCGAGCCGACCATCGACTACGTCGTCACGAAGATCCCCCGTTTCGCGTTCGAAAAATTCCGCGAAGCCGATTCGCGCCTCACCACGCAGATGAAGTCGGTCGGCGAAGTGATGGCGATTGGCCGCACGTTCCAGGAATCGTTCCAGAAGGCGCTGCGCGGTCTCGAAGTCGGCGTCGACGGTCTGGACGAAAAGACCACGAGCCGCGACGAGATCATCCGCGAGATCGGCGAAGCCGGTCCGGACCGCATCTGGTATGTGGGCGACGCATTCCGCGTGGGCATGACGCGCGAAGAGATCTTCGAAGAAACCGCAATCGATCCGTGGTTCCTCGCGCAGATCGAACAGATCATCCAGAAGGAAGAGGCCGCGAAGGGCCGCACGCTCGAAAGCCTGTCGAAGGACGAGCTGAAGTACCTCAAGCAAAGCGGTTTCTCGGATCGCCGTCTGGCGAAGCTGCTGGGCAGCAACGCCGCGGACGTGCGCAAGCGTCGTATCGAGCTGAACGTGCGCCCGGTCTACAAGCGCGTGGACACCTGCGCGGCCGAGTTCGCCACGAAGACCGCCTACATGTACTCGACCTATGAGGAAGAGTGCGAGGCGAGCCCGACGAACAACAAGAAGATCATGGTGCTGGGCGGCGGCCCGAACCGGATCGGCCAGGGTATCGAGTTCGACTACTGCTGCGTGCACGCCGCACTCGCGATGCGCGAAGACGGCTACGAAACGATCATGGTCAACTGCAACCCGGAAACGGTGTCGACCGACTACGACACGTCCGACCGTCTGTACTTCGAGTCGCTCACGCTCGAAGACGTGCTCGAAATCGTCGATCTCGAAAAGCCGGTTGGCGTGATCGTGCAGTACGGCGGCCAGACGCCGCTGAAGCTCGCGCTCGACCTCGAGGCGAACGGCGTGCCCATCGTCGGCACCTCGCCGGACATGATCGACGCGGCCGAAGACCGCGAGCGCTTCCAGAAGCTGCTGCAGGACTTGAACCTGCGTCAGCCGCCGAACCGTACCGCACGCGCCGAAGACGAAGCGCTCAAGCTCGCCGACGAAATCGGCTACCCGCTCGTCGTGCGTCCGTCGTACGTGCTGGGCGGCCGCGCGATGGAAATCGTCCACGAGCCGCGCGATCTCGAGCGCTACATGCGCGAGGCCGTGAAGGTGTCGAACGACTCGCCGGTGCTGCTCGACCGCTTCCTGAACGACGCGATCGAATGCGACGTGGACTGCATTTCGGATGGCACGGACGTGTTCATCGGCGGCGTGATGGAGCACATCGAACAGGCGGGCGTGCACTCGGGCGACTCGGCTTGCTCGCTGCCGCCGTACTCGCTGTCGCAGGAAACGGTGACCGAGCTCAAGCGTCAAACCGCCGCCATGGCGAAGGCGCTGAACGTGGTCGGCCTGATGAACGTGCAGTTCGCGATCCAGCAGGTGCCGCAGGACGACGGTTCGAAGAAGGACATCATCTACGTGCTGGAAGTGAATCCGCGTGCGTCGCGTACGGTGCCGTACGTGTCGAAGGCGACCAGCCTGCCGCTCGCGAAGATCGCGGCGCGGGCGATGGTCGGCCAGAAGCTGGTCGACCAGGGCGTGACGAAGGAAGTCGTGCCGCCGTACTTCAGCGTGAAGGAAGCGGTGTTCCCCTTCATCAAGTTCCCGGCAGTCGATCCGGTGCTCGGACCCGAAATGCGTTCGACCGGCGAAGTGATGGGCGTGGGCAAGACCTTCGGTGAAGCGCTGTTCAAGTCGCAGCTCGCGGCCGGTTCGCGTCTGCCGGAGTCGGGCACCGTTTTCATCACGGTGATGGATTCGGACAAGCCGAAGGCCGTCGAAGTCGCGCGCATGCTGCACGAACTCGGCTACGGTCTGGTCGCCACGCGCGGCACGGCAGCGGCGATCGAAGCGGCCGGCGTGCCGGTCAAGGTCGTCAACAAGGTGAAGGACGGCCGTCCGCACATCGTCGACATGATCAAGAACGGCGAGATTTCGCTGGTGTTCACGACCGTCGACGAAACCCGCGCGGCGATCGCCGACTCGCGTTCGATCCGCATGAGCGCGCAGGCGAACAAGGTCACGTACTACACCACGATGTCCGGCGCGCGCGCCGCCGTCGAGGGTCTGCGCTACCTGAAGAACCTGGAAGTCTATGATTTACAAGGCCTCCACGCTCGCCTAAACTAAGGCTTCCTTTGCCTGTCCAATACGTAACGAGGCAGGCAAACAGCTGAATGTGCCGCGGTTAAGCGGCGTTCCAACAGGGTCTTCAGGCTGCGCACGCATGCGCCGCCACCCTCGCGGAATGCACTTAACCGCGGAATTTTTTTTATGGCCGTCCGCGCAGTCGCGGGCGGCATCAATACGGCCCCAAGCGGCTGAACGAGTTGTTTATGAGCACGATTCCCTTGACCAAGCGCGGCGCAGATCAACTTCGCGGAGAATTGCAGCGCCTGAAATCCGTCGAGCGTCCGGCGGTCATCAATTCGATCGCCGAAGCGCGCGCCCAGGGCGATCTGTCGGAAAACGCGGAATACGATGCCGCGAAGGAAAAGCAGGGCTTCATCGAAGGCCGCATCGCCGAAATCGAATCGAAGCTGGCGGCCGCGCAGGTCATCGACCCGTCCACGCTGGAGGCCGAAGGCCGCGTCGTGTTCGGCTCGACCGTCGATCTCGAGGACCTCGAATCGGGCAATACGGTCACGTACCAGATCGTCGGCGACGACGAAGCCGACCTCGAGCACGGCCTCATTTCGGTGAGCTCGCCCATCGCGCGCGCACTGATCGGCAAGTCGGAAGGCGACGTGGCCGCGGTGCAGGCGCCGAGCGGCGTGCGCGAGTACGAAGTCATCGAGGTTCGTTACATCTGAGAAGGCGCCGATCATGGGTCACGACGTGAAAAATGACGTGAGCGCCGACATCGCGGCCAGCCGCCAGGGCGGCTCGCTCGTGCCGCACCGCCTGTTCGCGCTGATCGCGATGCTGTGGGTCGGCAGCCAGCTGACGATCGGTTACGCGGTGGCGCCCGTGTTGTTCGCGTCGCTCGACCACATGTCGGCGGGCGCGATCGCGGCGCAGGTGTTTCGCATCGAAGGCATGATCGGGCTCGTGAGCGGCGTGGTGCTGCTCATGCTCGCGAACGTGTTCGTGAAGCGCGGCGAGATCGGTTATCGGCGGCTGCGCTGGTTGCTGGTCGGCATGCTGCTGTGCGTGGTGGTCGGTTATTACGCGCTGCAGCCGTTCATGAACGCCATGCGCATGAATGCGGCGCAGGCGGGTATCGACATCGCTCATTCGGCGTATGCGAGCCGCTTCGGTATGCTGCACGGCATTTCGAGTCTGTTCTATCTGATCGAAAGCCTGCTGGGCGCGTGGCTCGTGTGGCTGCTGCCTTCGGCGCGTGGCGTGCGCCGCTGAGTGGCTGAGTGAAGTACGCGCGACTCGATCGCGCAACAAAAAAGCGCGGCATGCGTGCCGCGCTTTTTTATTTCGGCCTTCGGGCGAAGAAGCTGTCGCCCGGAACGGCTTGCTTACTTGGCGTTCTGATGCGAACGCTTCGCGCTGGTCTGACGCTTCTTGGCGCGCTTGACGTTGCCGCCTTGCGTGACGCGTTCGTTGCCCTTGACCGTGACGCTTTGCTTCTTCGGCTTGCGCATCGGGTTGTCCGACGGCTTGACGACCTTGACCACGCGTGGCGACGCGCCACGCTTGCCGGCTTCGCGTGCGCTCGGTACGTCACCTGCCGGGCGCGACACGGTGCCGCGTGCGCCGGCGCGGGCCAGGGTGGTCTTCGGCTTGGCCTGTTCCGGCTTGTAGATCACCAGCAGCTTGCCGATGTGCTGGATGGGCGCGGCGTTCAGGCGGTCGCAGATCTCTTCGTAGATCGCCACGCGTTCTTCGCGCTCGTCGCCG
The DNA here is from genome assembly GCF_900109265.1 of Paraburkholderia tropica. GTDB lineage: Bacteria > Pseudomonadota > Gammaproteobacteria > Burkholderiales > Burkholderiaceae > Paraburkholderia > Paraburkholderia tropica. The sequence goes on along the minus strand of NZ_FNZM01000008.1, from coordinate 29,476 downwards.
AACACGCGCACCTTGATGAGCTGGTGCGCGTCGAGGTGAACCTGGATTTCCTTCAGGACGGCGTCGGTCAGTCCCTCGGCGCCGATGAGCACGACCGGTTTGAGCGCGTGAGCCGCGGAACGAAGTTCGGAGCGCTGTTCGGCAGTAAGAGTGAGGGCGGGCATGGGATGTGGCAGACTCGACTAAAATGACGGCGCTCGCCATGAATCGCGGCCACACAACAAGGGGCCGCCGGGCGAAAGGCGCGTCGGAAACAACGGAAAAAACCGTGGAGGACGGCGCGGCGCGGGCAGAGACCGGCAGGCGCGGCGGTGCAAACACGCCACAGAAACCGGACGGGCCGCGACGGCCGCACGAATTAAACGCGTATTATCCGCTAAAAGCGCGACATCACGCAGCAAGAGTTCATCTTTAATGGCAAAAAACCGCTTCAACACGTCGTGGCTGCACGACCATATTAACGATCCGTATGTGAAGATGGCGCAGCGGGAGGGTTATCGCGCCCGCGCCGCCTACAAGCTGAAGGAAATCGACGAGCAGGACAAACTGATCCGCCCGGGCATGGTGATCGTCGACCTCGGCGCCGCACCGGGCAGCTGGAGCCAGTACGCGCGCAACAAACTCGTGCAGAGCTCGAAGCGCGACGAGCAGCGTCAGGGCGGCATCGACGGCACAATCATTGCGCTCGACCTGCTGCCCATGGAGCCGATCGCCGACGTGCAATTCCTGCAGGGCGACTTCCGCGAAGACTCCGTGCTCGCGCAACTGGAAGAATCGCTGGGCGGTCGTCCGGTGGACCTTGTAATTTCGGACATGGCACCCAATCTGTCCGGAGTCGCGTCTGCGGACGCCGCGCGCATCGAGCATATTTGCGATCTCGCGCTCGAGTTTTCGCAGAATCATCTGAAACCTGATGGTGCCCTTTTAGTAAAATGCTTTCACGGCAGTGGTTACAGCCAGATCGTCGAGAACTTCAAGCATCAGTTCAAGGTCGTGGCCGCGCGCAAGCCGAAAGCTTCGCGCGATAAATCGTCCGAAACGTTTATATTGGGCAAACATCTGAAGCGACCCCGTTAAACCGGGCAACGCGAAAGAATCGGTTCCGGTGCAGCAAGCGCTTTGCAATAACTGTCATGAAGCGGTGCGAAAAAGCTTCGCGCCGGCCTCCGGAGGCAGTTCCGGCAAGGCGCGCGGGCTATCTCGGCGGTAGCGAAACGTTATGGCGAGGCCCTGCGTACTGGATTAGAATGCTTTGGTGGTGTCGCAAGGCAAATGTAGGCGCCCGTCTATGAGTGAAGGAGTGGTGCTTTGAACAACAACATGTTTTCGAAGGCAGCGGTGTGGCTGGTAATCGCACTGGTGCTGTTTACGGTGTTCAAGCAGTTCGACAAGCCCCGTGTCCAGGAAGGCGTTTCCTATTCGCAGTTCATGGACGACGCGAAGAACGGCAAGGTCAAGAACGTCGTGGTGCAGGGGCGGAACCTCACAGTCACTCCGGCCGACGGCCAGAAATACCAGATCGTCTCCCCGGGTGACATCTGGATGGTCGGCGACCTGATGAAATACGGCGTGCAGGTGAGCGGCAAGGCCGACGAAGAGCCGAATGCGCTCGTCTCGGCGTTGTACTACCTCGGGCCAACGATCCTGATCATCGTGTTCTGGTTCTACATGATGAGACAGATGCAGGGCGGCGGCAAGGGCGGGGCGTTCTCGTTCGGCAAGTCGCGCGCGCGTCTGATCGACGAAAACAACAACGCGGTCAACTTCTCCGACGTCGCAGGCTGCGACGAAGCCAAGGAAGAAGTGTCCGAGCTCGTCGACTTCCTGCGTGATCCGCAAAAATTCCAGAAGCTGGGCGGTCGCATCCCGCGCGGCGTGCTGCTGGTCGGCCCACCGGGTACCGGTAAGACGCTGCTTGCGCGCGCCATCGCCGGCGAAGCGAAGGTGCCGTTCTTCAGCATCTCGGGTTCGGACTTCGTTGAAATGTTCGTCGGCGTGGGCGCGGCCCGCGTGCGCGACATGTTCGAACAGGCCAAGAAGCACGCGCCCTGTATCGTGTTCATCGACGAAATCGACGCGGTCGGCCGTCATCGCGGCGCCGGCATGGGCGGCGGTAATGACGAGCGCGAACAGACGCTGAACCAGATGCTGGTGGAGATGGACGGTTTCGAGGCGAACTCGGGCGTCATCGTGATCGCGGCAACCAACCGTTCGGACGTGCTCGACAAGGCGCTGCTGCGTCCGGGCCGTTTCGACCGTCAGGTCTACGTCGGTCTGCCGGACATCCGTGGCCGCGAGCAGATCATGAAGGTTCACCTGCGCAAGGTGCCGATCGCCAACGACGTGGACGCAGCGGTCATCGCACGCGGCACGCCGGGCTTCTCGGGCGCCGACCTCGCGAACCTCGTGAACGAAGCCGCGCTGTTCGCGGCGCGTCGCGGCAAGCGCATCGTCGAAATGCAGGACTTCGAAGACGCAAAGGACAAGATCTTCATGGGTCCGGAGCGCAAGTCGGCTGTTATCCGCGAAGAAGCGAAGCGCGCGACGGCGTATCACGAGTCGGGTCACGCCGTGATCGCGAAGCTGCTGCCGAAGGCCGATCCGGTTCACAAGGTCACGATCATTCCGCGTGGCCGTGCACTGGGCGTGACGTGGCAGTTGCCTGAGCACGACAACGAAACGTACTCGAAGGACTATCTGCTGGATCGTCTGGCCATTCTGTTCGGCGGCCGCGTGGCGGAAGAGCTGTTCATGAACCTGATCAGCACGGGCGCCTCGGACGACTTCAACAAGGCAACGCAGACGGCCCGCGCCATGGTCACGCGCTTCGGCATGACCGACGCGCTCGGACCGATGGTCTACGCCGACGACGACAACGACGGCGGCGCATTCGGCAAGGGCTTCACGCGTGTGATTTCGGAAGCCACGCAGCAGAAGGTCGACGCGGAAATCCGCCGCGTGCTCGACGAGCAGTACGGCCTCGCGAAGCGTCTGCTCGACGAAAACCGCGACAAGGTCGAAGCCATGACCGCCGCGCTGATGGAGTGGGAAACGATCGACGCCGATCAGATCAACGACATCATGGCCGGCCGTCCGCCGCGCTCGCCGAAGAGCAGCCCGTCTGCGGGCGATGCTTCGTCGGGTGGCAGCAGCACGGGCACCGAAGTCAAGCCCGGCAGCAGCGCCACTGCGCCGGCCTGACCGCCTGCGGTGCGTCAGATCGAGTAAAGTTGCGGGCCGGTGTGAAGATCACGCCGGCCCGTTTTGCATTTCTGGTCGCCGTGACGCGCAGGCTGTCGAGTCCGCGTTTGCGCGCGGCCGTATTTCGTTACACCTCTGACGTTTCTTGACGTGCCCAATCTGACTTCACAGGGTCATAATCCTCACCCTGAGCTTGCCCCGGAGCCGCTCGTCTGCGGCCGTTTCACGTTGACCTTCGAGCGTCCGCTCGTCATGGGGATACTCAACGCCACGCCCGACTCGTTTTCCGACGGCGGCCGCTACGTGGCATTCGACGACGCGCTGCGCCGCGCCGAGCAGATGGTGCTCGACGGCGTGGACATCATCGATATCGGCGGAGAATCGACGCGTCCCGGCGCGCCGCCCGTGCCGCTCGACGAAGAGCTAGAACGCGTGATTCCGCTCATCGAGCGGCTCAAGGACGCGAATGTGCCGCTGTCGATCGATACCTACAAGCCGGAAGTCATGCGCCACGCGATTGCCGCGGGCGCGGACCTGATCAACGACATTTGGGGCTTTCGCATGCCGGGCGCCGTCGATGCCGTGCGCGAGAGCGATTGCGGTCTGTGCGTGATGCACATGCTCGGCGAGCCGCAGACGATGCAGGTCGGCGAGCCCGATTATGTCGACGTGGTGCGCGAGGTGCGCGAGTTTCTGGCCGAACGCTGCGCCGCACTCGAGGCGGCGGGTATCGCGAAGGCGCGCATCAGCGTCGATCCGGGTTTTGGCTTCGGCAAGTCGGTGATCGAGCACAACTACGCGTTGCTCGCGCATCTGCCGCAGACCGCGCCCGAGGTGGCGCAGGGCGTCGCGCCGTATCCGGTTCTCGCGGGCATGTCGCGCAAGTCGATGCTCGGCGCGCTCGTCAACCGGCCCGCGCCGGAGCGTGTGGCGGCCAGCGTGGCCGCGGCAGTGTGCGCGGCGCAGAAGGGGGCGGCGATCATCCGCGTGCACGACGTGGTGCCGACAGTCGACGCGCTCAAGGTGTGGGGCGCGATGCGCGCCGCCGAACGCGTGTAAGCACGCTAGCGGTCGCGAGGCGCGAAAAGCAGCAGCAAAAGACAACCGCACAGCATGAAAAGCGCGGCGCGAAGGCGCCGCAAAATAGAACCAAAGAGAGGTTTGAGGTATGGGACGTCGTTATTTCGGAACCGATGGGGTTCGCGGCAAGGTTGGCGTCGCGCCGATCACGCCCGATTTCGTGCTGCGGCTGGGTTACGCCGCGGGCAAGGTGCTGGCCGGTGCCGCGCCGGCGTCGGGGCCGCGTCCGTCCGTGTTGATCGGCAAGGACACGCGCATTTCGGGCTACATGCTGGAAGCGTCGCTCGAAGCGGGGCTGTCGGCTGCGGGTATCGACGTGATGCTGGCCGGACCGATGACCACGCCCGGCATCGCCTATCTCACGCGCGCGCTGCGTCTGGCCGCCGGCGTGGTGATCAGCGCGTCGCATAATCCGTACTACGACAACGGCATCAAGTTCTTCTCGGCCGACGGCAACAAGCTGCCCGACGATGTCGAAACCCAGATCGAGGAGCAGCTCGAGTTGCCGCTCGACTGCGCGCCTTCCGAGCAGCTCGGCCGCGCGCGTCGTCTGCATGATGCGGGCGGGCGCTACATCGAGTTCTGCAAGAGCACGTTCCCGCAGGCGTTCAATCTGCGCGGCCTGAAGCTCGTGATCGACTGCGCGAACGGCGCGGCTTACGACATCGCCCCGCACGTGTTCCATGAACTGGGCGCCGACGTGATTCCGATCGGCGTGTCGCCGAACGGCTTCAACATCAACGACGGCGTGGGCGCGACGGCGCCCGATGCGCTCGTGCGTGCGGTGCGCGCCAATCACGCGGACCTCGGTATCGCGCTCGATGGCGACGCCGACCGCCTCCAGGTGGTCGACGCACAGGGCCGCCTCTACAACGGCGACGAGCTGCTCTACGTGCTCGTGAAGGACCGCATCGCGACCGACGGCAAGGTGCAAGGCGCGGTCGGCACGCTGATGACCAACCTCGCGGTCGAGCAGGCGCTCGAGCGCCTCGGCGTGCAGTTCGTGCGCGCGAACGTGGGCGACCGCTACGTGCTGGAGCAGCTGCGCGAACATGGCTGGCAGATCGGCGCGGAAGGGTCGGGCCATATTCTCTCGCTGGACCGTCATACGACCGGCGACGGCATCGTGTCGGCGCTGCTGGTGCTCGCGGCCATGAAACGCAATGGCCAGACGCTCGCCGAGCTCACCGACGGCGTCACGCTGTTCCCGCAGAAGCTCATCAACGTGCGCATCGCGCAGGGCGCCGACTGGAAGGGCAACGCCGCCATCCAGAAGTCGATTGCGGACGCCGAAGCCGAGCTCAAGGGCAAGGGCCGCGTGCTGATCCGCGCGTCGGGCACGGAGCCGGTGCTGCGCGTGATGGTGGAAGCGCGCGACGAGCGCGACACGCTCCATTACGCCGAATCGATCGCCGATACGGTGAAGCGCGCGATCGCCTGATCCGCTTCATCCGCTTGATCCTGGGCTGCGCAATGCGGTCCTGAGGGCTGCAAAAAACGCGATGCGGGGCGCGACAATGCGTCGCGCATCGCGTTTTCCATGTGCGCCGCACCACATTCTTCAGCGGAAATTTCGCTGTTCGAGCGAACGTTCCAAAACGTTTGCGAACCGCCCACGCGCGTTTTCGAAAAGCTTTCAGACGCCTGCGCGCGGCATTTCCAGTCGGACCCCGCTGCACGGGCAAACGCCCGCCGGGCGGGGCAGGGCGGCCGCAACGGCTTGCCAGCCGGGCATTCGCGCTTTTGAAGCGATCGCCTAATTTCTCGATTCCCCGACTTTCAGGCGGTAATCGTACTGTCACGAACGCTTCATGAATCGTCACAGTACTGTCACACAGAGGCCCTATTCTTCGCCCTGTCGTTCATCCGCTCACACACCTGGAGGTCTCATGAAATTGATGCAAACCGCGCTCGCTGGCGTTGCTGGCGCCCTCTTCGCGATGGCAGCCCACGCTGCTGACATCACCGGCGCGGGCAGCACCTTTGCAGCACCGATCTACACGAAATGGGCGGATGCCTATCAAAAGTCGGGTGGCGGCAAGGTGAACTACCAAGGCATCGGCTCGTCGGGCGGTATCAAGCAGATCGTCGCCAAGACGGTCGATTTCGCAGGTTCGGACGCGCCCCTGAAGGACGACGAACTGACGAAGGAAGGCCTGTTCCAGTTCCCGACGGTGGTGGGCGGCGTCGTGCCGGCGATCAACGTGCCGGGCATCAAGGCAGGCGAAATCACGCTGTCGGGCCAGGTCCTCGGCGACATCTACCTCGGCAAGGTCAAGAAGTGGAATGACCCCGAAATCGCCGCGCTGAACCCGAAGGTCAAGCTGCCGGATCTGGACATCGCCGTGGTTCGCCGCGCCGACGGTTCGGGCACCAGCTTCATCTGGACGAACTACCTGTCGAAGGTCAATCCCGAGTGGAAGAGCAAGGTCGGCGAAGGCTCGACCGTGAACTGGCCGACGGGTACGGGCGGTAAGGGCAACGACGGCGTCGCCGCCTTCGTGCAGCGTCTGCCGGGCGCGATCGGCTACGTCGAGTGGGCGTACGCCAAGCAAAATCACATGGTCTACACTGCCATGAAGAACGAGTCGGGTGCGGTCGTCGAGCCGAGCACGGACACGTTCAAGGCCGCTGCCGCCGGCGCAGACTGGAAGAAGTCGTTCTACCAGATCCTGACGAACGAACCGGGCAAGGACGCATGGCCGGTCGTGGGCGCCACGTTCGTGCTGCTGCACACGGCACAGGACAAGCCGGATCAAGGCAAGGAAACGCTCAAGTTCTTCGACTGGGCATTCAAGAACGGCACGCCGGCCGCCGACAGCCTCGACTACATCTCGCTGCCGCAATCGGTCGTGAGCGAGATCAAGTCGCAGTGGAAGGAAAAGGTCAAGGACGCAAGCGGCAAGGCAATCGCCGAATAAGCGGACCGACCGTGTAGCTGAACCGGGCCGCCCGCCTCACGCGTGCGGCCCGTGCTGCTTCCGGAACACTGGTTATGCAGTTGTAATAAATCTGCAATATTTCCGTAAATACACCCGCTACGATCTGCCGCCCTGATTGCTGATCGACCGGTCAATGGACCGGCGCAGGGCGGTCGGCGGTTCTGGAACCGCATCAACGTCGCGAGCCTCGCTTGCGGCAACTGGATACAGGTCATCATGTCCGACGTCCCGCTCGTCTCGAACCCGCCCGGCAACGCCGCGCAGCAGAAAGCGCCCAGCCCGGCAGGGGACATCATTTTTGGCGGCCTCACTCGCGGCGCCGCCATTGTCACGCTGTTGCTGCTCGGCGGCATCATCGTGTCGCTGATCGTCGCTTCGATGCCGACGATCCAGAAGTTCGGTCTCTCATTCCTCTGGACGGCCGACTGGGATCCTCCCAGCGACCAGTTCGGCGCGCTCGTGCCCATTTACGGCACGATCGCCACCTCGCTGATCGCGTTGATCATCGCCGTGCCTGTGAGCTTCGGCATCGCGCTGTTCCTTACCGAGCTGTCGCCGGCGTGGCTGCGCCGCCCGCTCGGCATTGCCATCGAACTGCTCGCCGCGATCCCGTCGATCGTGTACGGCATGTGGGGTCTGCTCGTGTTCGCGCCGATTTTCGCGCAATACTTCCAGCGCCCGCTCGGCCATCTGCTCGGCGACGTGTGGCTGATCGGCCCGCTGTTTCAGGGCCCGCCGATCGGTATCGGCATTCTGTGCGCGGGCGTCATTCTCGCGATCATGATCATTCCGTACATCGCCTCGGTGATGCGCGACGTGTTCGAAGTCACGCCCGTGCTGCTCAAGGAGTCGGCGTACGGCATCGGCTGCACGACGTGGGAAGTGATGTGGAAGATCGTGCTGCCCTTCACCAAGACCGGCGTGATCGGCGGCGTGATGCTCGGCCTCGGCCGCGCGCTCGGCGAAACGATGGCCGTGACCTTCGTGATCGGCAATACGAACCTGCTCGACAACGTCTCGCTGTTCTCGCCGGGCAACAGCATCACCTCGGCGCTCGCCAACGAGTTCGCCGAAGCGAGCCCGGGCCTGCATACGGCGGCGCTCATGGAGCTCGGCCTGATTCTGTTCGTGATTACCTTCATCGTGCTGGCGATCTCGAAGATCATGCTGCTGCGCCTTGAAAAGTCGGAGGGTGCGCGATGAGCGAGCCGCTGCTGAAAATCCCGGGCGCCATCTACGGCCCCGAACTCGAACGCATGCGCGGCAAGCTGCAAAGCCGCCGCCGCGTGACCAACGCGATCGCACTGACGGCGTCGCTCGGCGCGATGGCCTTCGGCCTGCTGTGGCTCGTGTGGATTCTCTACACGACGCTCTCGCTCGGCGTGGGCGGTCTGTCGGTGCAACTGTTCACGCAGTCGACGCCGCCGCCGAACACCGATGGCGGCGGTCTCGCCAACGCGATCGTCGGCAGTCTGCAACTGGTGGCGCTGGCCACCTTCGTCGGCACGCCGATCGGCATCCTGGCGGGCGTCTATCTCGCCGAATACGGCCAGAAGGGCTGGCTCGCGAGCATCACGCGCTTCATCAACGACATTCTGCTGTCGGCGCCGTCGATCGTCGTCGGTCTGTTCGTCTACGCGCTCGTGGTCGCCAAGATGGGCCACTTCAGCGGCTGGGCGGGTGCGATCTCGCTGGCGCTGCTGGAAATCCCGATCGTGATCCGCACGACCGAGAACATGCTCAAGCTGGTGCCTAACGCGCTGCGTGAAGCGGCCTTCGCGCTCGGCACGCCGAAGTGGAAGATGGTGCTGTCGATCACCCTCAAGGCGTCGATCGCGGGCATCGTGACGGGCGTGCTGCTCGCGGTGGCGCGTATCGCCGGCGAAACCGCGCCGCTGCTCTTCACGGCGCTGTCGAACCAGTTCTTCAGCATGGACATGAATCAGCCGATGGCGAACCTTCCGGTCACCATCTACAAGTTTGCGATGAGCCCGTTCTCGCAATGGCAGTCGCTTGCCTGGGCCGGCGTGTTCCTGATCACGTTGGGCGTGCTGGGGCTGAATATCCTCGCGCGCACCATCTTTTCGAAAAAGTAAGGGCGGAGTCATCCGATGAATATGGCAGAGAGTCACCTTAATCCCGTTGCAAACGGTACTGCGCCGTCGGGCCTCGACCCCGCCCAGGGCAAAAGCGGCCTCATGCTCGGCAAACCGAAGATCGAAGTGAAGGACCTGAACTTCTTCTACGGCAAGTACCACGCGCTGAAGAACATCAACCTGCAGATTCCCGAAGGCAAGGTGACGGCGTTCATCGGCCCGTCGGGCTGCGGCAAGTCCACGCTGCTGCGTACCTTCAACAAGATGTACGCGCTCTATCCCGAGCAGCGCGCCGAAGGCGAGATCCTGATGGACGGTGAGAACCTGCTCACCTACAACAAGGACATTTCGCTGCTGCGCGCGCGCGTCGGCATGGTGTTCCAGAAGCCGACGCCGTTCCCGATGTCGATCTACGACAACATCGCGTTCGGCGTGAAGATGTTCGAGAAGCTGTCGCGCCCGGAAATGGACGACCGCGTCGAGTGGGCGCTCACCAAGGCGGCGCTCTGGAACGAAGTGAAGGACAAGCTCAACCAGAGCGGCTACGGCCTCTCGGGCGGCCAGCAGCAGCGTCTGTGCATCGCGCGCGGCATTGCGATCCGTCCGGAAGTGCTGCTGCTCGACGAGCCGTGCTCGGCGCTCGACCCGATTTCCACGGGCCGCATCGAAGAACTGATCGCGGAACTCAAGAGCGACTACACGGTGGTGATCGTGACCCACAACATGCAGCAGGCCGCGCGGTGCTCGGACTACACTGCGTACATGTATCTCGGCGAACTGATCGAGTTCGGCGACACCGAGAAGATCTTCATCAAGCCGGTCCGCAAGGAAACGGAAGACTACATCACCGGCCGCTTCGGCTGATCCCGTTGGGGAACCCCAAGCGGAAGAAGGGAGAAACGACATGTCCGACAAGCATCTGTCCAGCCAGTTCGACGCCGACCTGAACCTGATTTCGTCGAAGGTGCTCGAAATGGGCGGCCTCGTGGAATCGCAGATCATCACGGCGATGCAGGCCCTCAACGAGTTCGACGGCGAAGCCGCCGAGCGCGTGATCGCCGCCGAAGACCGCCTCAACACGATGGAAGTCGAGATCGACGAAGAGTGCAGCAACATCATCGCGCGCCGTCAGCCGGCCGCGCGCGACCTGCGTCTCGTGCTCGCGATCTCGAAGACCATCACGAACCTCGAGCGCGCCGGCGACGAAGCCGAAAAGATCGCCAAGCGCACCAAGCGCCTGATGGAAGACGGCGCCTCGCGCGCGGTGAACATCGCCGAGATCAAGGTCTCGGGCGAGATGGCCGTGTCGATCCTGCGCCGCGCGCTCGACGCGTTCGCGCGTCTCGACACCGTGGCGGCCGCGCAGATCGTGCGCGACGACAAGGCGATCGACGAGGAATTCCGTGCTTTCGTGCGCAAGCTCGTGAGCTACATGATGGAAGATCCGCGCACGATTTCCGTGGGCCTCGACTATCTGTTCATCGCCAAGGCGATCGAGCGGATCGGCGACCACGCGAAGAACATCGCCGAATTCATCATCTACATCGTGAAGGGCACCGACGTGCGCCACAAGTCGCGCGACGCACTCGAGCGCGAAGCGCTCAGCTGATCCTTCACATCACGTTACAACGGTTTAACAGGTCTTAGTGCCAGAGGTGCCGATGCCCAGCAGCATTCTCGTCATCGAAGATGAGCCCGCGATTTCCGAGCTGATTTCCGTGAACCTGCAACACGCGGGTCATTGCCCGATTCGCGCGTACAACGCGGAACAGGCGCAGAACCTGATCAGCGACGTGCTGCCCGACCTCATCCTGCTCGACTGGATGTTGCCGGGCAAGTCGGGCGTCAATTTCGCGCGCGATCTGCGCAACAACGAGCGCACGAAGCATATTCCGATCATCATGCTGACCGCGCGCGGCGACGAGCAGGACAAGGTGCTTGGCCTCGAAATCGGCGCCGACGACTACGTCACGAAGCCGTTTTCGCCGAAGGAACTGATGGCGCGCATCAAGGCGGTCCTGCGCCGCCGCGCGCCGCAGCTCACGGAAGACGTGGTCGCCATCAACGGTCTCAAGCTCGACCCGGCCACGCACCGCGTCGCGGCGCACGCCGAAGGCTCGGAGATCAAGCTCGATCTTGGCCCGACCGAGTTCCGTCTGCTGCACTTCTTCATGACGCATCCGGAGCGCGTGCACAGCCGCACGCAACTGCTCGATCAGGTGTGGGGCGACCACGTGTTCGTCGAGGAACGGACCGTCGACGTGCATATCAAGCGTCTGCGCGCCGCGCTCAAGCCCGCGGGCTGCGATGCTATGATCGAAACGGTGCGCGGCAGCGGCTACCGGCTCGCCAAGAGCGCCTGAACCGGCAAGCGGGTGAGCGGGGCGCTCAGTTGCTGAGCCGCTCCGAAGCCTGAGCGCCCGCGCTCGGGCGGCAGTACGCCGGTGACGCAGCGCAAGCCTGCTTGATGCGCGCGCCGGCGCTTTCCGATTCCGCAGCGCCCCGGTCCGGACTCCTCTTCTCATCGATCGCAGGAACATGAACATCATCTGGGCGCGCGCCCTCGTATCGATCGTGCTGCTTGCGCTCGTCTGCACGGGCGTCGGCGCGTTTTTCGGCGTGAAGCTCGCACTGGCGCTGGCCGTCGCGCTGCTGGCCGCGCAAATGGTTTTCAGCACGTTCCACAAACAGCGCCTGTGGCGTCTGCTCGACGCGCCGGTCTACGGCGAAGTGCCGAGCGCGCCGGGCGTGTGGGGCGAAATCTATTACCGCCTGCACAAACTCGCGAAGCGCTGGCACGCCCAGGTGCGCCAGGTCGAGCAGCAGCACTCGCGCTTCATCCAGGCCATTCAGGCGTCGCCCAACGGCGTGGCCATGCTCGACGATCACGATCAGATCGAGTGGTGCAACGCGATTTCCGAAGTCCATTTCGGCCTCGACGCCAAACGCGACCTGCGCCAGCACATCACCCATCTCGTGCGTCAGCCCGACTTCGTGCGCTATCTGAATTCGCACGACTACAAGGAGATGCTGATCATGCGCGGCATGGGCACGAAGCGGCAGAACGTGCTCTCGGTGCAGGTGTTTCCCTACGGCGACAACCGCAAGCTCGTGCTCTCGCAGGACATCACCGAACTCGAACGCACGGACGCCATGCGCCGCGACTTCGTGGCCAACGTCTCGCACGAACTCAAGACGCCGCTCACGGTGCTCTCGGGCTTTCTGGAGACGATGCGCGAGTTGCCGCTGTCCGAAGACGAGCGCAACCGCTATTTCGACCTCATGGAGCAGCAGGCGTCGCGCATGCGTCACATCGTGACCGATCTGCTCGTGCTGGCGAAGCTCGAAGGCGAAGGGCGTTCGCCGGGTGATCAGATGATCGACATGCGCGCCGTGCTCGTCCACGTGCGCGAAGACGCGGAAAGCCTCTCGGGCGGCCATCATCGGATCAGCGCCGATTTCGACGACGGGCTCTCGCTTACGGGCTCGGAAACCGAAATTCTCAGCGCGCTGGGCAATCTCGCGACCAATGCCGTGCGCTACACGCCCGAAGGCGGCAAGGTGCATCTGGCGTGGCGCGTGGAAGGCGGCCAGGCGGTGTTCTCGGTCACCGACACCGGCTTCGGCATTCCGGCCAGCGACATTCCGCGCCTGACCGAGCGTTTCTATCGCGTGGACCGCAGCCGTTCGCGCGATACGGGCGGCACGGGTCTCGGGCTCGCCATCGTCAAGCATGTGCTGCAGCGTCACGATGCGGCGCTCGAGGTGAAGAGCGAAGAAGGGCGCGGCAGTACGTTCACCGTGCGCTTTCCGTCGGCGCGTACGACGCGGCGTCAACCTGCGCCGGTGTGAGCGCGGTGGGATGGGTGGCGCATCGCGTAGTACATGGTTTCACCGGCGCCCAATAAAAAAGCCGCTTCGTTCGAAGCGGCTTTTTTTACGCCATCGGCAAAGGCGCGGGCTTCAGACGCTTCAAACTTTCACGAACAGAACTTCGCGAGCAGGCTCATCTGCGCGTTGCGCACGGCCTTGCCGGCGCGGCGGCGCTTGTAGTGGCCGTCGCTTTGCATGAGCCACGCCGACTGGTTGTCGCCGAGGAAACACGAAAGCCCTTCGGCGATCACGCGGCGCTTCAGGCGGCGATCGTGAATCGGGAACGCGACTTCGACGCGGCGGAACAGATTGCGGTCCATCCAGTCGGCGCTCGACAGATAGACGTTCTCCGCGCCGCCTGCGTAGAAGTAGTAGATGCGATGGTGTTCCAGGAAGCGCCCGACGATCGAGCGCACCGTGATGTTCTCCGACAGCCCCGGCACGCCCGGCTGCAGCGAGCACACGCCGCGCACGATCAGATCGATCTTCACGCCCGCCTGCGAGGCTTCGTATAGCTCGTCGATCACGGTGGGTTCGAGTAGCGCGTTCATCTTCGCGACGATGCGTGCTTTCTTGCCCTGGCGCGCGGCTTCGGCTTCGGCGCGGATCGACTCGACGAGCTTCGGATGCAACGTGAACGGCGACTGCCACAGTTCGTGCAGTTGCAGCTCGCCGCCGATGCCGGTGAGCTGCTGGAACACGTGATGCACGTCCTCGCAGGTCTTCGGCTCCGAGGTCATGAGGCCGAAGTCGGTGTAGAGACGCGCCGTGCGCGGATGATAGTTGCCGGTGCCGAGGTGCACGTAGCGGCGCAGCTGCATGCGGCCGTTCACGGGTACGCGGCGCACGATCAGCATCATCTTGGCGTGGCACTTGTGGCCGACCACGCCGTACACCACATGCGCGCCCACGGCTTCGAGCTGCGAAGCCCAGTTGATGTTGGTCTCTTCGTCGAAGCGCGCGAGCAGTTCCACGACCACCGTCACTTCCTTGCCGTTGCGCGCGGCCTGCATGAGCGCGTCCATCAGCGGCGAGTCGGTGCCGGTGCGGTAGATGGTCTGCTTGATCGCGACCACGTTCGGATCGTTGGCGGCTTGCAGCAGCAGCTCCAGCACGGGCTGGAAGCTTTCGTACGGATGATGCAGCAGCACGTCGCCCTGATCGATTACGTCGAACATGTTGCTGTTGGCCGCGATGCGCTGCGGAATCGCGGGCACGTGCGGCACGAACTTGAGATCGGGGCGATCGACCATCTCGGGCAACTGCATGAGGCGCACGAGATTCACCGGGCCGTCGACGTAGTAGCAGTCCTTCTCGTTCAGGCCGCTCTCGTCGAGCAGACGCCGCACGAGGTGCACGGGCGTATCCGCCGACACTTCGAGGCGCACCGCGTTGCCCAGATGGCGCGCGGGCAGCTCGCCTTGCAGCGCGACGCGCAGATTGGTGATTTCGTCTTCGTCGACGAACAGCTCGCTGTTGCGCGTGATGCGGAACTGGTTGCAGCTGCGCACCACGAGGTTCGGAAACAACTCGCCCACGAAACGTTGCAGCAGCGAGCCAAGCAGGACGAAGCCGTGCTGGAAGCCCGACAGTTCCTGTGGCATCCGCACGAGTCGCGGCAGCGCGCGCGGCGCTTGCACGATGCCCATCAGCGCCTGACGGCCGAAGGCGTCCTTGCCTTCGAGTTCGACCACGAAGTTCAGGCTCTTGTTGAGCACGCGCGGGAACGGGTGTGCGGGGTCGAGGCCGATCGGCGTGAGCACGGGCAGCAGTTCGTCGAGGAAATACCTGCGCGCCCAGGCGGTCTGCGCTTCGTTCCAGGCGTCGGTGCCGTGAAAGTAGATGCCTTCTTCTTCGAGCGCGGGCAGCACGGTGTCGTGCAGCATGCGGTACTGGCGGTGCACGAGGCGCTGCGCGCGCTCGACCACGAGTTCGTAGACGTGTTGCAGCGACATGCCGTCGGGCGAGAGCACGCCCGGGTTGTCGCGCATCTGCTCCTGCAGCCCGGCCATGCGGACTTCGAAGAATTCGTCGAGATTGCTGCTGGTGATGCAGATGAAGCGCAAGCGCTCCAGCAAGGGAACGGTGGGGTCGGCGGCCTGTGCGAGCACACGCTCGTTGAATCCCAGAATGCCCAGTTCGCGATTGAGAAGGGGGTAGCGGATGGACATTGGCAGTGAACGCGGAATTTCGGGGGATGATTCGAACGGACGCTCGGAAATTCTCACAGTAATATGACTTTATTGTGACAATTGGTGTGTCATAAATTCTACGCCGCATTTTCACGTGTTCGACACCTTGGGCGGCAATCATGCACAGTGGGTCAGGGTGTCCCCGAAAGTCCCGTTGCGGGCGTTTCTGACCGTCACTCGCGCGAGGTGCGACATGACGAAGTCGGGTACGCTTAAAATGGCATATTTGGACAACGCGGCCGCTGCTCAACGAGCCCGCATGACCGCGTTCGCACGCATGGAGCCCGCCCCCTCGATGGTCACCAATCCGCAATTGCTTGCCGCCGTCGACCTCGGTTCGAACAGCTTTCGTCTGATCGTCGGTCGGGTCGAAGAAACCGACGCCGGCAGCCAGATCTACCCGGTCGACGCCCTGCGTGAACCCGTGCGCCTTGCCGCGGGCCTGTCGAAGGACAAACAGCTCGACCGCGCCTCGCAGGTGCGCGGCTGGGACGCGCTCAAGCGTTTCGGCGAACGTCTGCGCGACTTTCATCCGGATCACGTGCGCGCCGTGGCGACCAACACGCTGCGCGTCGCCAAGAACTCGCGCGAATTTCTCGGCGAGGCCGAAGCCGCGCTCGGCTTCCCGATCGAAGTGATCGCGGGCCGCGAAGAAGCGCGCCTCATCTACGCGGGCGCGGCGCATTCGGTGCCGGCGAGCGCGGGCAAGCGCTTCGTGGTGGATATCGGCGGCGGCTCGACCGAGTTCATCATCGGTTCGCACTACACGCCGATCCGCATGGAAAGCCTGTATATCGGCTGCGTGAGCCATAGCCGCCAGTTCTTCCCGGCCGGCAACGTCGACGAATACACCATGCGCCAGGCGGAACTCGCCGCCACGCGCGAAATCCAGATCATTTCCTCCGACTACCGCGCGACCGGCTGGGATCAGGCGATCGGCTCCTCGGGCACCGCGCGCGCGCTGGCCGAACTCGTCGAGGCGAACGGCTTCAACGATGCGGGCATCACGCACGGCATTTCGCGCGGCGGCCTGGAACGCCTGAAGCGCGCGCTGATCAAGGCGGAGAACGTCAACCGGCTGAAGCTCGTCGCGCTCAAGCCCGACCGCATTCCGGTGCTGGCGGGCGGCTTGTCGATCATGATCGCCGTGTTCGACGAACTGGGCATCGATTACGTCGACACCACCGACGGCGCGCTGCGTCTGGGCGTGCTCTACGACCTGCTCGGCCGGTCGCAGCACGAAGACATGCGCACGGTCACGGTGGAAGGCTTCATGCGCCGCTATGGCGTGGATCGCGCGCAGGCGAGCCGTATCGCCGAACTCGCGGTGAGCTTCTACGACCAGCTCGAAGAACCCGACGCGGAGCGCCGCGAGGAAAGCCGCAACTTCCTGAACTGGGCGGCGTCGCTGCACGAGATCGGCCTGTCGATTTCGCACAGCGCGTATCACAAGCATTCGGCCTATATCGCCAGCAACGCCGACATGCCGGGCTTCTCGCGCACCGACCAGGCGCGTCTCGCGGCGCTCGTGCTCGGCCACGTGGGCAAGCTCGGCAAGCTCTCGCAGGCGCGCGACGTCGAATGGCCGCTGCTGTTCTGCCTGCGTCTGGCCGCGCTGCTGAGCCGCCGTCGCGCCGATGTCGGCCTGCCGCACATCAAGGTCATGCGCGAAGGCGAGGGCTTCGAGGTGCTGCTGCCGAACGCCTGGGTACAGAACAATCCGCTCACCGATTACAACCTCGTTCAGGAAGCGGCGGAGTGGGGCAAGATCGGCATTCCGTATCGCGTGGTTTATACGGAAGAGTGATCGCGCGCTCAGCGCGTTCTGCACGACCTGCGTGACGATGTGGACATGAAAACGCCCGGCTCAATGGCCGGGCGTTTTGTTTTGCGACGTCGTGAATGCGGTGAAGCCGCGGTGGATCAGCGCGTGGCGGCCTCGCCGAGGAAGTGGCGCGCGTAACGTTCGTTGATGTCCGAGAGACGGAACAGCGTCAGGAAGTCGGCGGTGTTGAAGTCCGGATCCCAGGCCGGCGCGCCGCAGATCTTCGCGCCGAGACGCAGATAGCCCTTGATCAGCGGCGGCGGCACGGCGCTGCCGCCCGTGCGCAGTTCCTCGACGGGCAGCGGCGTGTGCGGGAAGGCGCGGTATTCCGGATCGGTCAGCGCGTTCGCGCCGAGCGAGGCGTAGAGATTGGCCGCGTAGTGGCCGCCGTCGGCCATCGCCACGCTCGCGCAGCCGAGCATCGTCTCGTAGCCGTTATGCGTCATGTAGGCGCCCAGACCGCCCCACAGCGACATGATGACCGAGCCGCTGCGGTAGTCGGGATGCACGCACGAGCGGCCCACTTCGACCATCTTCGGACGCAGATGCGCGAGGCGCGACACGTCGAATTCGCTCTCGGCGTACAGGCGGCCGATGCGCGTGGCTTCGTGCGGCGGCAGCACGCGATAGGTGCCGACGACCTTGAGCGTGTCGAGATCGCGCACGATCAGGTGATCGCAATAGTGGTCGAAGGCGTCGACGTCGAGACCGGCCGGGCCGGTCAGACGCGCGCCCATTTCCTCGGCGAACACGCGGTAGCGCAGGCGCTGCGCTTCGCGCAGTTCTTCGTCGCTGCGAGCCCAGGCCACCTGAAGGCGGTGCTGCGCGGTGACCGTTTCTTCGGCGCGCGGCAGACGCCGATTCGACTCGAAGAGGCTCGAGGCGAACGGCAGGGTGGGCATCGGCAGATCTCGCATGGGGCGTCCTGGTCGGGAAGTAAGAGAACTTTCCCGGCAATTTAGTAATACGCGGTTACGTTTCCATGAAAACGCAATGACGATTCGATGACGCTCTGTAAGGCTGACAGAGCGGTGCGAGGCCGTTGTGCGGTTTAGTGACGCCGTTTGCGGAATTTCGGCGGGTTCAGGCGGGCTTAGGTGGCATTCAGGCGGGGAGTCGCGCCGCGAGCGGCGGCGCGTGAGGAGAGGGCGACGAAGGCGCGCGATCTTGCGCGCGACGTGGTGCGCAGTCGCGCAGTGTGGCGCCGATCAGACGAGTTCGGGCGTGATGGCGGCGAGCAGGACGGCTGCGCCGTCGCCGTTGCGCTCGCGACTTTTGATCCAGAGGACGCCCGACTTCTTCACGGGCCAGCCGCGGCGGTCGCTGTCGTGCGACAGGAGGTGCGCGGCGACTTCGCCGAGCGTCGGCTGATGGCCGACCACGACAACGGTGGAGGCGATGCCATCGGGCCAGCCGGCGGCGGTGAGCACGGCGTCGACGCTGGCATCGGGCGCGATTTCGCGCACCACGCGGTACTGGTCGGTGAGCGCCTCGGCGGTCTGGATCGTGCGCGCGGCGGGGCTCGCGAGGATCACGGCGTCTTCGGGCAGACGTGAGCGCAACCAGCGCGCGACGTTCTGCGCCTGCTTGCGTCCCCGTGTGGTGAGCTGGCGCGCGAGGTCGCTGGACGCAAAGTCTTCGGCTTCGGCGTGGCGCCAGAGGATGAGATTCATGAGCGGCTCTCCTGGGAGATGGGCGGGATGTCGCGAGGCGGGGGGGCGTTATTTTTCGCGGTTTCGTTTTTCGCCGGTGTTTTGCCATTGTAGGGAGCATGGGGTGTGCCGGCGAAGGGTGCGGCAGGGTGTGGATTGCCCGGATTGCTGCCCAGCCGGGAAGCGTCGAAGGACTGAAAAACAAAAAGCCCAGCCGGTTAAGGCTGGGCTTTTTGCTTGAAGCTGTGGTCGGAGCGATAGGATTCGAACCTACGACCCTCTGATCCCAAATTCTTTTCCAGATAGATCGTTACGATACGATAAGATACGCCGGTAAAATATAACATCATGATTTTACGCGATAAAAATATGGGGATGGTGCGTTTCAATCCTGTATCGATCGGCTAAATCCGGATCAAATCCGGTAACATGGCGGTAACGAAACGCTCTGCGAACTCATCATCATGGGAAAGCTTACGGTTAGGGTTATAGAGTTAGCAAAAAGAAAGGATAAGGCTTATTGCCTGTCGGACGGTGATGGCCTGCGAGTCCGCATCGCTACGGACGAGACCAAGAGTTGGCAAGTCAAATACACAGTCGATGGCAAGGAGACAACGGTAACGCTTCCGCGTCGCTACGGGGCCACTACCGATGCCGCTCACTTGTCTCTTGCCGATGCAAGACATGAGGCCGCCGCCATTCGCGCACTGGCGCGAAGTGGCGTCGACCATCAACAAAAAGTCAAGGATGATCTTGAGGCGCAACGCCGCCAACGTGAGCAGCAGCAATCGGATGCCAAAACGGTCCAGGATTTGTATGACGCATGGTTTCCGACAATCGCAACGAAACGAGGCAAGCGCGGCCGGAAGGATGGCGGAGCCGAGATTACGCGAACATTCGAAAAATTCGTGCTGGGAAAAATCGGTCGCAAAACACTTACACAGTTGTACGCGACTGACGTGCGCCCAATCCTTACCGCCATATCTGATCGCGGAGCGAACAGACAGGCGACGGCCTTGCTTGTTGATCTGAAACAAATGTTTCGTTGGGGTGACCAAAATCAGCCGTGGAAGCGCCTGCTTGCGAGCAGCGATATCTTGGCCATCAGGGCAGAAGACATCGTGAGTGGCGGCTACGACCCGGTGCGAGACAACGAGCGTGATCGCGTATTAACCGAAACCGAAATCCGCACACTTGCCTACCTCATGCCGAAGGCGGAGCTATCGCTCTCAATCTGTGCGGCGATCTGGATTATGTTGTCCACAGGAACACGCGTAGGTGAAACCGTTGCTGCGTGCTGGAAGCATGTTGACCTCGACAATAAATCGTGGTTCATTCCCGCCGAGAACGCGAAGTCCGGCGTTGCACACAATGTGCAGATGTCTGACTTCACGCACTCGCATTTTGCTGCGCTGTGGAATTGGCGCGAAAAGCTCACGGAAGACTTGCGAAGCGAATTTGTTTTTCCGTCAAGCCGCGATCATCGCACTGCGATGAACAACCAGACTGTAGGTAAAGCGTTGGCAGATCGACAGCGCGTGAATCGCAAGCCGTTGCCCGGCAGGACCGAGCACACAACCGCCTTGCTACTTGAGGGCGGCCAGTGGAAGTGCCACGATCTTCGGCGAACCTGCGGAACGCTAATGCAAAGTCTCGGCATCGCAGAAAGCATCGTTCATCGCTGCCTAAATCACGCGCGAGTGGACAAGCTTGATCGAGTCTACTTGCAGCACGATTACGCCGACGAGATGGCGCATGCGTGGCAATCCTTGGGGCAGCGACTTCAGGTCCTAACTGAACCAACCACGACTTCGATATAGCATCCCAAGTCGGTCTGGGAACAGTCGGGTTTCGGCAGGATTGCGCGCATCGTAAAAGATGGTACAGTCCTAACCCTGCCTAACGCGGTCGTCTGTGGATACGACCGATGTTAAGAACCCTGAAGTTTGGGAATCGGGTCGGGCAAAGTATTCCAGGCCTCGGAAGCCCTTTATCACCACCTGTTTTTGCGAAGTCATGCTCACAGGTGTGCAGCCTATAAGCGCCCAGACGCGCTCACATACCAGCCTTCTATTCGAGCGGCTCGGTGCGTGATGGTCGATAAAGGATTTCCCAGCGTCTGGATTATTTTGCGAACCGAACCACCAACTCAAACTGTTTGCCATGGGTTCCAAACACGCTCTTGAGCAGCCGCTAACCTGCGCGGCTCCTCTCAATCTTGACTCCCCGGGCTGCGTTGACGACGCACATACGTCTCGCGGCGAAGCGACCAATCGCCCAGCGATATACGACGATTTGTCGCACGTAGCACGTCGTCAACTCGCCGGACACAATTGCGCGCCTGCTCTTGGCGTGAATGAGAAGGCGCCTACCAACCAAGCTTTTTCACTGGCTACGGCCGATAGAATCATTCGGCTGCCCGAGTTGCTCGCCATTCTCCAGATTAGCCGAACAACTGCGTACGCATGGCAGAAGGCAGGGCGCTTGCCGCGCTCCGTTGCTCTTGGCCCGCGTGCACGCGGCTGGAAACTGTCGGATGTCGCTCGTTTTTTAGCGTCTCTCGGTACGGAGGCGCAATGAACGATCAGATTAACGCCGGAATGTCCACGGCGGAAGTCCCGTGCAATGTCGAACCGGCAACGGAACCGCGTGCCGCCGACCGCTCCGAACAGCCGGAAAACGCGCACGCGGCTCAAGCTGCACAGCGGCCTGCTTTCGAGATGATCGCGACCGCGTACGACCCGCACGGCCAGAACCCGCACCATGTCTCCGAGTTCGACCATGCCTCGGGCAGGCGCGTTCGCCGTCTGCTGCCGGTGCACGCACTGACATCGGACAAGCGCACGCGCGACATCCTGATCAAGGCTGGCGTCCCGTCGCCGGTTGCATCCGCAACGGCGACGCTCACGGCTATCGCTTCCAACCCGCCTTCCGCCACCGGCCTGCACGACGTACCGCATGGCTGGGTGAGCGGATGCGATTTCGGCACGATCTACCGCTACGGCAATACCGCGTTTTCGTCGTTGGGGCCGATCAATGTCTACGCTGACGGCCTCGCGCCCGAACCGCAGCAGAACGGCGACATCACGCAGCTGCTGGAAACGTTGGCGTTGGACCACACGGCCGCCACGGTCATTCTGGTGGCGGCCCATCTCGCGAGTCTGCTGATACATCTGCTCGACCAAACCCCGCTTGTGATTGTCGCATCCGGCTTGCCCGAGGCGGAATTGCAACGCCTCACCGTGCTCGCCGATTTCATGTTCGGTACCAGGGTTGTCGCCCCGCTGCTTGTGCGCCGCAGCGACACGGACGATGCGCTCATTCAGTTCATGTGTTCCAAGTCGCGCAAGCAGGCATTCGCTCATGCCAAGATTCGCCTCGATGCCAGCGCAACCACTAAAACTCGCGAGAAGAGGATCGGCCGGGCGCACGCGCCGGTGACGCTGATCGTCACGACGGACGCCAATGTCCCCGGCAATCTGGCATCGCCGACACCGCCGTCCGGCTGCATCGAAATGTATCTCGACGCTCCGAATCAGGCCGCACCGACCGCAATCACGCAGGTATCTTCGAACGTGGCGGTGCATCATGAGGCGATTGCGGCCGTGACGTACATCCAGGCCGTGCTTCTCAATCAAGATAAGGTCGTTCGCAACGCCGACACAAATCTGCCGAAACTCATTGACCGCTACTTGAGCGCCGCGGCAGGTGTGCAAAACGAAAGCTACGCTCTTTCCGCTGTGCGCTCGTTCGCCTTGCTGCGTTACGCGCTTACGTGCGGACGCCAGTATGGTGTCGCTCCGTGGACCAGGGGCGTGGCCGACGAGGTCATGGATACGTGCGTGAAGCGGTGGGCAGCACATCATCGCGATCGGGAAACTGCATTTGAACGTCGTGTCATCGATGCTGTAAATAAGTTGCTCAGCACGGGCAACCACAATCAGCGCACGAAGTTCAATGACTGTGAAGTCCGTCTCAAGTCCATAAACGGCCATGAACTGATGTTGATCGACTCCGGCACTTTCGATGCATCCGTCGTTGGTCGCCTCGATAAAGCCCGCGTACTCGACGCGCTCCGCAAGCGAAGACTGCTCGTGACGAATGGAGATGGCTCGCAATATCAGGTCCGCGTCGACGGTGGCCGCTCGCGCTTCTACGCCATCGACGTTGCCGCTCTGCGCTCCCTTCACGCGAGCGGCATGAGCAACCCTAAGCCTGCGCAAGCCGCAAAAGCGTAACCGTAACCCGCCGCGACGGCGCGCGCGAACAGCGCGTCGCCGCCGCTACCCATCGCCATGAAATCGAACAAACTGAAACCGCCCATCAAGGGGTCGGTCGAAACGCTCCGCGTGCTCGATATCATTGAAAGTACCGTATTGGGCTTCGACCGCGTTACCCTCTGGACCGATCATCCCGCGCCCGAGATTCCGACGCGCCTCGTCGAGCGACACTGCCGCAAACTGGAAGTGCGAAGCGGCCATTCGCTGAAATTCAATCCGGTCTGGCAAACAGAAATAAGAGTCTTTCAGCCCAGCCGTCAGGCGCTGATCGAGTTGCAATCCGCGCTCGGCGCGCGCCGCCGTACCTGCGTCCGCTATACCGAACCGGCGGCCGACTGGCTGGCGAACAACTACGAAGGTGCCACTGCCGTCTACAACTTCATGCTGGAGCGTTTGCGCGTCCCATACATGCGCCAACCCGTAAAGTTCAGGGAGGGTACAGCATATTTCGCCCGCCGTAAGTCCCACGACGGCACGAAGACCGGAACCAACGTCGTCATGTACGCGGATCGCCCGAGCAAGCTGTGGCCCGTGCACCGCCTTGCACAACCGTGCTGCCATCTTGAATACCGGTTTCAGGGTGTCGAAACGCTGGCGCAATACGGCCTGCTCAGTCTGTCCGACTGCATCGGTTTCGACCATCAGGCGTTCTGGCGCGAGCACCTTCGACTGTTCAAGCTGCCGTCGAAAGCCGAGCTCGGATTTCATCTTGCAGCGAACAATGCCGACGTGTCGGACACCGCACTCCGAAAGCGCGCCAACCGGCTACTTGATCGGTATCGTCGCGGCGACGCAATCGTATTGCAGGACTGCTGGCGCGAGAATTCGATCGTCGGTGACCTCGTATCGAGTATCGACAATACTCCATTTATCAGCGGCGTGACGATGTGACAACGTGACGGGAAGGGATTGCAGGAAGCAATGATATATACCCCAAATTTCCCCAAATATTTCCCCAACAATCCCTTTCCCTCCTTCATTTCCAGTCTATCCCGCTCCCCATTTATACCGACGTTTTTAGCGTTTTTCTGCATTTCCCTGCTGCTTTCGAGCCTGATTTCGGACGAGAATTTTCGCAACCTCCATATCCGTTCCGCAGCAACCGGAATGCCCGTCACGCTGTCACGCGTCGCAGGCAATGGCTGTGAAAAATATCCGTTTTCGTAGACCACGGCATCAGGCAATGATCGTAAAAAATATGAAATTCACACAGGAGCAACTGGCGATCATCAACACGACGGCGTCGCGCGTCGCTGTTTGGGCATGCCCCGGCAGCGGCAAGACGGAAACACTCTGCGCGCGGGTTCGTCGTCTGCTTGATCGCGGCGTGCGATCTGAGCGTATCCTCGTGCTGAGCTTTTCCGATAAAGCCGTATCCGTGCTGAAAGAACGCCTGCCGCCTGGCGTGACGGTAAAGACGTTTCATGCTTTCGGTTTCGGCATTGTGCGTAGCACGGCACGCGCAGGATCGAACATGCCGCTACTGCTCACGCCAAAGCGCAGCTTCGATCTGTTGAAGCAAGCGATAAAGCGATGCCCGATGGCGCGCAGTAGCGTGAAGGAAAAGACGGGGCTTGATTTGTCGCTGCTGTACGAAGCGGCGCGGCTCGTCGACTTTATCAAGCGGTGCAACGGTAGCGATGAACTGGCTGCGCGCCTCGTTCGCGACAAAGAATCGGGCTTTCCGGACTACGTCGAAGTGCTGGCCGAGCTTCGCGCGATTCGGATGGTCTACGATCGGACGGTCGAGCGCGCTGGTGGCATTGATTATCCGGCCATGCTTCGTCGCGCAGGTACTGCTCTCGCTACATGTGCACTGCCGTTTCAGCACGTGCTGGTCGACGAAGCGCAGGATATGAGTGCGGAGCAGGCCACGTTTCTTTCTGCGCTTGCCGAACGCGTTCGGAATATCATGCTGTTTGGCGACCCGAAGCAGGCAGTGTACGGTTTTATCGGCGGCAGGTTGAACGATTTTCGCAATGTGATCCGTGACGCCGTGACACTGGAACTGACTCGCTCGTTCCGGCTTACCCACGAAAACGCGGCGCTGGCGAACGCGATCCTGAGCCGGGACAGGGACTGCGTATCGGGTAGCCGTCACGGTGTCACGCCGTCACTTGTGCGCTGCGCTTCAGCAACCGAACAGGAAGATATGGTTGTCGAGCTGGTTCGCGAGCTGATCGGTGAGGGCACCGAGGCCAATCATATCGCCATACTGGGCCGCACGAAAGCGCAGGTCCGGCTGGCCGAGCAGGCACTACTGGCGCAAAATTTCGAGACGGATTCCGGCTTCAGTGAACGCCAGTACGCTCATGTGCTAAAGGCGCTCGACGTGCTCAAGCTGGTGCAAGCATGTATCGGGACCGCACGGGCCGGGAGGAAACCGAAGCGGGACTGGCGTGCTGGCCGTCTTTTTCGGATCATGGGCGCGAACGTGAGGCGGCCGGTGATTGAAGAGTGTTTGCGCTGGCTGGCGAAAGCTGTTCGCATCCCGTCGTTCGAAGGGCGCTATGTAATGGCCGTACGCATTTATTTGCGTCTTGCACGAGCAACCGGTAACGCCCCGGTGAATCTCGCCGCCGAACTCGGACGCTGGCAAGCGGTGTGTCGCGGATTCGAAAACGAGCGCGATTTGCGCGCCCATGTTCGCGCGCTATCGCAGCAGGCAAAGATCGTTACGTCAACGATCCACGGCGCGAAAGGTGGCGAGTGGCGGCATGTCGTTGTTCTCGGTGTAACGGAAGGTTCGATTCCCTTTTACCGGGAAATGAATCGCGGCGACGTCGCCGAAGAGCAGCGGCTCTTCTATGTTGCGGTCACGCGCGCGCGGGAGCAGGTGCATCTGCTTCATGCGCCGTTCCATCACGCACCATCTGGGACGATGTTCACCGAGCCATCGCGGTTCCTGTCGGAAGAAGTTGTGGCGGCACTTGCGATTCCGTAACAGCAGCGTCGACAGACATGCCTCGATTCATGCAAGCCCGGCCACTCCCGGCCGGGGCATATTCGGGTGTCAGTTGAAGCTCCTGGCCTGCTGGCTGGCAGTCGCGACCGCATACACCTTAAAGCTCTTGCTGTGAAAGAGATCGACAGTCCAGCCGTGATCAGGGTCTCGGTACGTTATGTACTGCTGATTCTCGGAAGGCTCTAGAAGGGGATGCTGTAGGCAAGATGAATCGCGGCGCGCTCGGACCGTCGGCTTAGCGTCTACGATAAGGCGGCTGAAGTCCTGCATCGGGAACTGGGGCCGCACGCCAACCGGATACTGGCCGCGCTTGCATCAGATGAGTGGAATATCGAGGTGGCAAAGCTGAAGGAAAAGCTTGATGGTCCGCCGCGCTGGCAACTGGAGGTGCGCAGCGAGCCGAAGGATGCTGTTCCGGTCTCGGATATCGCCGATTTCGCGACGTGCTTTGACGGCATCCGCTTCCTTCATTTGCCGCATGACGCCGCCCCGTTCAATACTCCGGAGGGCTACCTGTTCATCGCATGCGCTCGACGGAAATCAGCGCCGCCGTTTTATGCGTGGGCTGGCCACGTAGCAGGATATGGACTGGTTCAACGCCGACTTGCTGCGCGATTGCATCGCGCAGGTCATTGACCGGCTGGCGGCGCTCTTCGCGACACCGAAGCAAAAGCTGAAAGTAGTCGATACGCTTGCGTGCGCGTCCCAGCCCGACCCGGCGAGCGGCTTGATGTTCAAGCGCACGCGTCCTATCGCAAAGCCGGGAGCCACGGGTGCGTTGGTTGCATCGACGGTTCTGACGAGCGGCAAGCGCGAGCGTATTATCTAACGGCTTCGTTTGGCGGATACGTCTTGCCGTACTGATCGTTTTCGTGATGAACCGGCGTTCTTACCTGGCTGTGAGTACGGGCCGCGGTCTGGAGGCAACGGATGTGGAATTCTCTATGTATTCCACAGCCGCAGGGCCACCGTATCACGGGTCTTGCTGGAATGTGGCGGCCGGAAGTCGGCGGCGTGCCGTTCCTGGTCATGGTCTTACCGTCCCACGCATTTCTGCCCCTTTCGCGCCGCGCCGCGCGCTGCCTTGGCGACCGGCATTCCCGCCAAAATCGGGCTCGCTAGTGGCGGAATCTATGTAAGCGGCTCGTGCCGGCCGTTATAGACGGTGGCTGAGGGCGACATCAAAGTGATGCCCATCATTTCCAATCTGATGGGCACCACTTTGACACAGTCTGCGGAGAAGAAGCCTGGTTCCCGGACGGGGCGCCCGAACTACCCACGGGAGCTGCGTGAGCGACTGGCAGCAGCAGCTTGCGAGCCTGGCGTATCAGTCGCGAAGCTGGCCCGGGAGAATGGCATCAACGCGAACATGCTGTTCACCTGGCGGCGGCGATATCTGGCCGATCAGCAAGCTCGATCTGCCGGGCTCATTCCGGTCGTATTGCTCAGCGACACGCCGACGGAGGTCATTGCGTCAGCTCCGGTAGAGCCGCAAGCGCAAGGCGCGAAGTCTGCATCACCTGTCGGTACAATCGAGATCCGGATCGGTCGTGCGGTGGTTAAAGTGGACGGCCAGGTTGATGCCGATATGCTGCGAATCGTGCTGGGTAGTCTGCGCTCATGATCTCCCTACCGGCAGGCACGCGCATCTGGATCGCTGCTGGCGTCACTGATATGCGCTGCGGGTTTCAGGGGCTGGCCGCAAAGGTACAAACAGCGCTTGAGGAGAACCCGCTGGGCGGCAACGTCTACATCTTCCGGGGCCGTCGCGGCGATCTGGTAAAGATTCTCTGGGCTACGGAGGACGGAATCTGGCTGCTCGCGAAGCGGCTTGAACGAGGCCGTTTTTATGGCCCAAGGCCGACGGTGGCAAGGTCCATCTGAGCTCTGCACAACTGTCGATGCTGCTTGAGGGCATCGACTGGCGACAGCCCCGCCGCACCGCCGCATTATCGATGTTGTAAACGGCGAGGCAGACTCGTAAACTACGGCGCATGTCGAACGGCGCCGATCTCCCTGACGATATCGAACTGCTGAAGGCCTTGCTGGTCGAGGCCCGTAGTCTGCTTGCCGAACGCGATGTCGAGATTGAGCAGCTCAAGGCGCAGATCGACAAGCTCAGGCGCATGCAGTTTGGTCGCAAGTCCGAGCAGCTGCAGCGGCAAATCGAGACGCTCGAGACTCAACTTGAGGATCTGGCCGCCGGGCGCGGCGTTGTGGATGTGCAGCGTGCGCAGGCCCTCGGTGCAAATGCGTCCACCTCGAACACAACGGCGGACGAAGCGGCTTCCAGGCAAGCGCTTCCCGCGCATCTGCCGCGCGAGGATCATGTGCTCGAGCCTGAATCAAGCTGTCCTGATTGCGGTCAACCAATGCAGGCGCTCGGCGAGGACTCATCCGAACAACTCGCCCGGGTTGCAGCGGCGTTCAAGGTCATTCGCACGATCCGGCGCAAACTGGTTTGCCCGTGCTGCAGCACGATCACGCAGCTGCCGATGCCTGGGCTGCCGATCGAGCGGAGCATCGCCCATCCGAGCTTGCTGGCAGACATCCTCGTCTCGAAGTATGCAGACCACCAGCCGTTGTACCGGCAATCGACGATCGCGGCGCGCGATGGCGTGACGCTTGACCGGGCCAGTATGGGGCGCTGGGTTGGCCAGTGTGAGGCGCTGTGCGCTCCGCTAACAGAGGCGCTGCGCCGCTATACCGTGGCCGCTACCAAGCTGCACGCGGATGACACGCCGATCCCGGTGCTCTCACCGGGCAACAGGAAGACCCGTACCGGCCGGCTGTGGGTCTATGTGCGCGACGATCGTCGCTCGGGTTCGGCGCAACCGGCTTCGGTCTGGTTCGCGTACTCGCCGAACCGGCAAGGCATCCATCCTCAAACCCATCTCGCCAGCTTCAAAGGGATTCTGCAAGCGGACGCTTACGCGGGCTTCGACGAATTGTTCCGCGATGGCTCGATACGCGAGGCGGCATGCCATGCCCACGCGAGGAGAAAGTTCTACGACATCCACGTGCGCACGCCGTCGGACACAACACAAAAGGCACTCGAATATATTGGCGGGCTCTACGACATCGAGGCCTCCATTCGCGGCAGGCCCGCAGCCGAACGGCTGCGAATACGGCAGGAGAAAGCCAGACCGCTGCTTCACATCTATGAAGCGTGGCTCAAGGCAAAGCTCGAAACGCTGTCGTCGAAGTCCGATACGGCCAAGGCGATCAACTATACGCTGAACCAGTGGAGCGCACTGACGTTGTACTGCGAAGACGGTACGCTAGAGATTGATAACAACATCGCCGAGAACGCGCTGCGTTGTGTAAGCCTGGGTCGGAAAAATTTTTTATTCGCCGGTTCAGACAGCGG
>NZ_FNZM01000019.1 GCF_900109265.1 Paraburkholderia tropica | reverse complement strand
CGAATTCAGTAAAAACTCTTTACGCTTCTTCCAGATTGGCTGTGGCGCCCCCAAAGGCGACGCAGCAACCCGTCATGCCTGATGACCATAGCGAGTCGGTCCCACCCCTTCCCATCCCGAACAGGACCGTGAAACGACTCTACGCCGATGATAGTGCGGATTGCCCGTGTGAAAGTAGGTAATCGTCAGGCTTCTTATGCAGTACGTCCAGAACCCCGGTTTCTCCAGAAAGAGAGCCGGGGTTCTGGCGTTTGGGCGTGGGAAAAACACGTAGCCAGAACGCTCAAGCAGGAACAAAAAAACGGCCGTCCCAAGGGACGGCCGTTTTGCCTTCGACATCTATCACGCAGATTTAATCCTCGGTCTTCTGAGCCGCAGTCAGCGCATCAGGCGTCGTGATCGACGCGGCATCGACGAGTTGTTCCTGCGTCAGCTCCTCGAGCAGCGCCATATCGCGGGCAATCACCTGCGGGAGATGCGCGCGCAAAAATTCCACCCACGTCTTCGTCTTCGCATCGACGAATTTGCGCGACGGATACAGCGCGTACACGTTCACTTTCTGCAGAATGTGTTGCGGAAGCACACGCACGAGCGTGCCATTGCGCAGCCCTTCGATGGCCGCATAGACCGGCAGCATGCCGATACCCATGCCTTCGCGAATCGCAACCGCGAGCGACTCGGCGATATTCACCTGCACCGGCCCGTCGACGTGCATTTCCACGCCGCCTTCCGGACCTTCAAGCGTCCATTCGTGCGCGGGCGACGTCGGCGTCTTGAGAATCAGGCAGTCGTGATGCGCGAGATCGGCGGGCGTGCGCGGCGCGCCGTGCGTATGCACATAGCCGGGCGACGCACACAGAATGCTGCACGTCGAACCCAACTGGTGCGAGACCAGATCCGAGTTCGGCAACGAAGCCGCCGTAATCACCGAGACGTCACTGCTGCCCTCGAACAGATCGGGCAGACGCTGGGAGAGCGTGAGTTCGCACGTCACTTCCGGATGCAGCGCGCGATAACGCGAGATCGCGGGCAGCACATATTGCTGGCCGATACTCGCGAAACTGTGCATGCGCAACGCGCCGGCGGGGCGTTCATGCGCGCAGCTCGCTTCTTCTTCGGCGCTGTCGACGTCGGAGAGAATCTGCTTGCAGCGCTTGAGATAGCGCTCGCCCGCGGGCGTCAGCGCGAGCCGTCGCGTCGAGCGATTGAGCAGACGCGTGCGCAAATGCGCCTCGAGTTCCGAGACTGCGCGAGACATCGCACCCGTCGTCGAATCGAGCGATTGAGCCGCGGCAGTAAAACTGCCGGCTTCGACGACGCGGACAAAGACCCGCATATTTTGTAGCGTATCCATCAGACCTTCTTCTGAACGTTCTTGTTCGGTGCGAAAACGATATTGTCCGCCTTGCAGACCCTCACATTGTTGAGCGATCTGGAACGGACGTTCCCCGTCCCTCCCGTTAATTCGCTCCAGTGAGGCTCCTACAATCGGCGCCTGTCGGCCAGAGTGGATTCGCGATCACCGCACGCTCCGGCCCCGTGCAACCACGTTGTTCTGCCCTGCGTAAGCAGCGGCATTCTTCGTATCATTCCGAGCGTAGTCCGCAGTCCATGAACCGCCAGCCAGCGATACATCGAGCGATCGACTCGCGTCGGCGCGCTGAAATTCTTTGGCGCGCGGCGCGGCGCGGCCTGCGCGAATGGCGAGCCGGCCATGGCGCGATCTGGCTGCACCTGCTGAAAACGGTCACGGCGGGTTTGCTGGCGATGGGCATTGCGATGCTGCTCGATCTCCCGCAGCCGCGTATCGCGATGACGACGGTGTTCGTGCTGATGCAGCCGCTCTCCGGCATGGTGTTCGCGAAGAGCGTGTACCGCATCGTCGGCACGGCGGTCGGGATGGTGGCGGCGGTGGTCCTCGGGGCCGTGTTTATCCAGCAGCCCGAGCTCTACATCGCGGGGATGACGGTGTGGGTCGCCGCCTGTACGGCGGCTGCCATGCGGAATCGGCATTTTCGTTGGTACGCGTTCGTGCTGGCCGGCTATACCGCGGCGCTGATCGGCATCCCGCTCGTGATGCAGCCCAATGGCCTCTTTCTCGCCGCGCTCGGACGCGGGGCGGAAGTGGCCGTGGGCATCTTGTGCTCCGGGGTGGTCAGCGCCGTCATCGTGCCCCGTCAAACGGGCTCGGTGCTTGAGCGCACCTTGCGCACTCGTTATCTCGATTTTACTCAGTTCGCTGCTGGCGTGTTGTCAGGCGGTCTTGAAAGGGGCGCATTCGAAGGACGATTCGCGCGCCTTGTCGACGAGATCGTCGGTTTCGAAGCCACGCGCGCTTTCTCATTTTTCGAAGATCCGACGATGCGCGCGCGTAGCCAGTTGCTCGCGCGCCTCAACGGCGAGTTCATGGACGTGTGCGCCCGCCTGCACGCGCTGCGCCAGTTGAAGAAGCGGCTGCGCTGGACCGACGAGGCCATCGCGCCGCTCGCGCCATATTTCAGCGAACTTGCGGCTGCGCTCGCGCAGCGTCCGCGCCAGGGCGAGACCGATCGAACGTATGCGCTGCGTCTCGCTGAAAGTCTTGAAGCCTTTCAGCGTACGCTGCCGCGTCACGTGCGCGAGACGCGCCGTCCGCTCGAAACGAATGCGCCCGACGTGCTGCAGGACTTCGATACCACGGCGGAACTGATCTATCGCTTCACGTCGGAGATCGCGCGTTACAGCCGGACGTGGGCGTCGCTCACGCAGGCCGGGCTGCCGCCCGAGCCGCGCGTCACGCGCTATGTGCCGCGGACGAGCTGGTATGTGGTCGCGTTCACCTTCATGCGCACGGCCGTGGTGGTCGCCGCGCTGGGCTGGTTCTGGGTGGAAACCGACTGGCCGAGCGGCGGTCTCGCGATGATCGCCGGGGCGCTCACGTGCGCGCTCACCTCGTCGGCGCCGCGTGCCACGCGCATGGCGTTTCAGATGGCTGCGGGCGCGGGCTGCGCCGCCGTCGTCGGCTATTGGCTGATGTGCTACGTCTATCCGAACGTCGATGGATTTCCGCTGTTGTGCGCGGCGCTCGCGCCCTTGCTCGCGCTGGGCGCGTTCCTCGCGACGCGGCCGCGCATCGCGGGCTTCGGCGTCGGCTTTTCGGTGTTCCTGTGTCTGCTCGCCGGGCCGGACAACGTCATCTCGTACACGCCCGATCTGCTGGTCAACAACGGTCTCGCCGTCGTGGCGGCGATGGTGGTGGCCGCGCTTGCGTTCGCCGTGGTGTTCCCGCCTCACATGAACTGGCTCGTGGCGCGTATGTGCGTCGCGCTGCGCGGTCAGGTCGTGATCGCGTGCCGGGGCGAACTGGCGGGCCTGAACCAGCAGTTCCAGTCCGGCGCGCACGATCTGATGCACCAGTTGCGTCTGCTGCTCAACGGCCGCAAGCAGGCGCATCGGCGCGCGCTGCGCTGGATGCTCGTGACGCTCGAAGTGGGGCATGCCGTGATCGACCTGCGCAGCGAGGTGGAGCATGCCGCGTGGCTCGATCTCGTCAATCCGCGCTGGCGCGTGAGCTTCGGGCATCTGCTCGACGATATCTCGGGCCTGTTCGAGCACCCCGACGCGGCGCAGCTCGACCGCACGCTGAGCGCCCTGCGCGGGGCCACATGGATCGCCCAGGAGGCGCTGCCGTCCGTCCAGCACGACCGTGAGCGCCGTCACGACGTGCAACGCATCCTGAGCCATCTGCACTTCATTCGCAGCGCGCTGATCGACCGCGATGCGCCCCTTGGCGCCCTCGCGCGCCGCGCCGCGCGCGGCCGGCCGTTCTGGCCGCGATCGCATTCGAACTCTCATTGATCTGTCGCATTGAACGAACGCTTCAATGTGCTTTAACGTTTGACCCGCGCGCGATCCTCGCGTGGCTTGGAAGAATGCCTTCCAGCCGGGCTTCTTAATTTATCCAGGCGTGAGTCATATAGTCACATCACTGCTTCGGCAGTACCCGTTAGCACTGGAGAGTGAAATGAAGTCCCTGAAGATCGCTGTTGTTGCCTGTTCGCTGTTTGCCGCCGCCGCTGCTTATGCACAGAGCGAAGCACCGGCAGCGAGCGTCCCTCAGCAGGTCGCACAAGGCGCGGTTCAATCGGCCGCGCAAGCGCCCGCGCGCGAAGTCGCGAAGTCGGCCGTCAAAGACGAATGCGTCGGACCGGTCAGCTTCTGCAACATTTATTTTGGTAGCTGAGATCGAGTAACCGCCCGCGATGTGCTGGCGCACGCTTGAGATTCTTGCCGCGGCGCCTGCGTATGGGTCCTGCGGCTTTGCGCATTTCCGGCTGCAAAACTGTTTTGCACAATCCGTAAATGCAAACCGCCGAAGCGAGACCTGAAAAGGGCACTTGGCGATCAGAGAGTTTGTGGAGACTTTGATGTACGAAGACCGTATCCGTTGTGCCGCCTTGCGCGGGAAGATTACCTCGGCCGCCGAAGCGGCTCAACTCGTGCGCAATGGCATGCGCGTGGGCGCCAGCGGCTTTACCCGCGCCGGCGACACGAAGGCCGTGCCGATCGAGCTGGCGCGCCGCGCGCGTGAAGAGAAAGAGCCGCTGCGTATCACGCTCATGACCGGCGCCTCGCTCGGCCACGACGTGGACCGCATGCTGACCGAAGCGGGCGTGCTCGAACGCCGTCTGCCGTTCCAGGTGGACACCACGCTGCGCAAGGCCATCAATCGCGGCGAAGTGATGTTCGTCGATCAGCATCTCTCGGAGACCGTCGAGATGCTGCGCGCGAATCTGCTGGGCAAGCTCGACCTCGCGATCATCGAGGCCGCGGCCATCACCGAAACCGGCGCCATCATCCCCACGACTTCGGTCGGCAATTCGGCGAGCTTCGCGATTCTCGCGGAGAAGGTGATCGTCGAAATCAATCTCGCGCAGCCGCTCGGTCTCGAAGGTCTGCACGACGTCTGGATTCCGGGCCGCCGCCCGCATCGCGATCCGCTGCCCATCG
The DNA here is from genome assembly GCF_900109265.1 of Paraburkholderia tropica. Classification (GTDB taxonomy): domain Bacteria; phylum Pseudomonadota; class Gammaproteobacteria; order Burkholderiales; family Burkholderiaceae; genus Paraburkholderia; species Paraburkholderia tropica. The sequence goes on along the minus strand of NZ_FNZM01000019.1, from coordinate 183,519 downwards.
TGCGCGTGGACGATCGCGTGGGCACGCAGGCCATCGAGATTCCGCCGGAGAAGATCGCGGCCATCGTCATCACGAACGAGCCGGACAGCCCCTCGACCGTGCTGCCCGCCGATGAGGAAACCGCGCGCATCGCCGGCCACCTGATCGACTTCCTGCAGCACGAAGTGAAGCATGGCCGCATGAGCGCGCAACTGCCGCCGCTGCAGGCGGGCATCGGCACGATCGCGAACGCGGTGCTGTCGGGCTTCGTGGATTCGCCGTTCGAAGCGCTCACGATGTATTCGGAAGTGCTCCAGGACTCGACCTTCGACCTGATCGACTCGGGCAAGATGGTGTTCGCCTCGGGCGCCTCCATGACGCTCTCCGCGCCGCGCCAGGCACAGGTGCTCGCCGAACTCGACCGCTATCGGGACAAACTCGTGCTGCGCCCGCAAGAGGTGAGCAACCATCCGGAAGTGATCCGCCGTCTCGGTCTGATCGCGCTGAACACCGCGCTCGAATGCGACATCTACGGCAACGTGAATTCCACGCACGTGGGCGGCACGCACATGATGAACGGTATCGGCGGCTCGGGCGACTTCGCGCGCAACGCCTCGTGCGCGATCTTCGCGACCAAGGCCATCGCCAAGGACGGCAAGATTTCGAGCATCGTGCCGATGGTGCCGCACGTCGATCACAACGAGCACGACGTCGATGTGATCGTGACCGAGCAAGGTCTCGCCGACCTGCGTGGCCTCGCGCCGCGCGAGCGTGCCGCGCTGATCATCGACCGCTGCGCGCATCCGCTCTATCGCGACCTGCTGCGCGACTACTATCGCGACGCGCTGAAGCACGGCGGTCAGACGCCGCACAATCTCGCGAAGGCGTACGAGATGCATCTGCGCTACAACGAAACGGGCTCGATGCTGCCGGAAGTGGGCGAGGGTCTCGTCGCGAATGCGTAAGCATGGCGAAACAAGCCGCGCGTAAGCGACGTATTTAAAACACGCGCATAAAAAAACGGGAGCACCTGCGAAGGTGCTCCCGTTTTCTTTTGGGCGAGGCTGCCGCGCTACGCTCGCCGGACCAGCCGGATCACGAACAGCAGGATGACCGCGCCGACGATGGCGGTGATGATCGAGCTGATCATGCCGCCGCCGATGTTGATGTGCAGGACGCCCGCGAGCCAGCCGCCAATGAACGCGCCCACGATGCCGACGATGATATCGACGATCAATCCGAAGCCGCCGCCCTTGACGAGCAGACCCGCGAGCCAGCCCGCGATTGCGCCGATGATGAGCCAGCCGATGATGCCGTGTTGCATATTGGATTCCCCCTTGTTGGCGTGAACGAAGTCACGGTGTATCGAGCTTAGCCGAGGGTCGAAAGCGCGTCCACGAAAGCGGGCCAGAATTGACAGTTCTTGAAATCTGCCGGGGCGTGTTTCAGAAAATGAAACAAAACAGCAATGCGATGGTAAGGATTGCGTGAGGAATCCGTATGCATTGCGAGCGCAGAGGCTTATTCGGGCGCAGCCTCGGTTTCCGCCGCCGTCCAGCTCACGCTGGAGACACTTTTTTCCATGCTCAGCCGGCTCGCCATCTGTTCGAGCTTGGGCTGGTATTTCGGATGCAGGCGCAGCGTGGCGGTCACGCGCAGACGTTGCGGCTGGCCGTCCACGTCCTCGCTCGTGAGGCTCTGAAACGACAGCGGCGTCGAGTACATCGAATTCGAGAGCACCGTGCGAATGTGGATCTCGTCCTCCTCACGGCACACCACCGTCAGCACGTAGACGCTCACGAGATCGGCGTTCGACACCGGCGACTGGTTGATGATGCGGCTCACCTCGCGCAGCACCGTGTTGGTGAGCAGCACGACCGCCGTGCCCGCGACGGCCGGCACGTAATGCCCCGCGCCGCACAGCACGCCCACGGCGGCCGAGCACCAGAGCGTGGCGGCCGTGTTGATGCCCTGAATCGAGCCCTTGTCGCGCATGATCACGCCGCCGCCGAGAAAGCCGACGCCGGACACCACGTAGGCCGCGATCTGCGTGACGCCGCTCGACCCGTTGCCCGTGAGCACGCCGAGCGTGACGAACAGGCACGCGCCGCTGGCGACGAGCGTGATGGTGCGCAGGCCCGCCGTGCGCTGACGCATCTGGCGTTCCAGTCCGATGGCGACGCCGCAGGCGAACGCCGCGAGAAGGCGCAAGGCGAATTCGTAAGTCATCGTTCTGTCATGAAAAACGGCGCGCGGGATGCGTTGCCGGGCGGCTGCGCGCCCTTGCGATCCGCGCTGCGGTAGCGCCGTGGATCATACGCGGGCGCGCCCGGCTAGCCAAGCTGGCGCGGCTGTCATTTACAGGTCAGCGTCCAGCCACGGCCGCCAGGCGAGACTGGCGCCATTCACAATGAATCAAGCCAGAAAGAGCAAGACGATGGAGAGGAGTCGCTGATGGACACGCTGCGCAACATGCGGATTTTCGTGAGGGTGGTGGAGTCGGGCAGCTTCACGCGCGCCGCCTCGAACGAAACGATGACGACGGCGCAGGTCTCGCGCGCCGTCACGGACCTGGAGTCGCGGCTGCGCACGCGGTTGCTCAACCGCACGACGCGGCGCATGTCGCTGACCGAGGCGGGCGAGCGCTATCTGCAAAGCTGCAAGCGCATTCTCGCCGACATCGATCAGGCCGAAGCCGAGGCCGCCGCCGCGCACGCGAATCCGGCCGGCAAGCTGCGCGTCTACGGCGGCACCAGTTTCGGCCAGCATTACGTGATGCCGCTGATCGCGCGCTATCAGCAGCATTTGCCTGATGTTTCGGTCGACTTGACGATCGCGCAGCAGATGCCCGACATCATCGAGGAAGGCTTCGACGTGGCCGTGGTGGTGGCCGCCGAACTCGAGGATTCCGCGCTGATCTCGCAGCATCTGGGCAGCACCGCCGCCATTCTGTGCGCCTCGCCCGACTATCTGCGCGCGCGCGGCGTGCCGCGCTCGTTCGACGATCTCGAAGCGCACACCTGCCTGCATCTCACCGATGCGAGCCTGACCGCCGGCCAGTGGGTGTCCGAAGGGCCGCTAGGCGAGACGTTTCGCCACACCGGCGTGACGCCGTTCCAGGTGAACAACCCCGAGGCGCTCGCGCTCGCCATTCGCGAGGGCATGGGCATCGGGCCGCTGCCGGTGCCGGTGGCGCTGCCCGGACTCGCCGACGGCTCGCTCGTGCGCGTGCTGCCTTCGCATCGTCTGCAAAAGCTGAACATCTTCGCGCTCTACGCCTCGCGCCGTTATCTGGACGCGAAGATCCGCACGTTCGTGGAGTTTCTGCGCGAGAAGGTGCCGCTCGTGCTCGCCGAGCAGGAAGCGGCGCTCGCGGGCTGCGACGCGCCCGCGTCGAGTCGCCGCGCGACCGCGCATGCGCGCAAGGTGCGCGAGCCCGACCGTCTGCGCCTCGTGAACTGAAGCCCGCGCCTCGCCGCACGAGGCGCGCCGCCGGGACGCTCGATGCCGCTGCGCGGCAAGCGCGGGCGCGGGGCGGTGCGTGACTGTCAAACGCGCCATCTTCGCGCCACGCATGCGCCACCGCGATTGCCTATGATGCGGACCCGCCAGAGCCGGATCTGCATCCGGTCCGAACCCGATATGAAGCCCGGCCGGACGACGCCCGCAGCGCCGTTCGCCTCGTCCGTGCCGTCACCACCGCTCGCACAACCTGCCCCATGTGGATCGTCAATCTCGCGCTGAAGCGGCCCTACACGTTTATCGTGATGGCCATCCTGATCGTGCTGGCCACGCCGTTCGTGCTCATGTCGATGGCCACCGACGTGCTGCCGAACATCAACATCCCCGTCATCAGCATCATCTGGTCGTACACGGGTTTTTCCGCGCAGGACATGGCGCAGCGCATCACCTCGGTCAACGAGCGCAGCCTGACGACCACGGTGAGCAACATCGAGCACATCGAGTCGCAGTCGCTGCCCGGCATCGCCATCATCAAGCTCTTTCTGCAACCGGGCGCGAGCCTGCAGACCGCGATCGCGCAGGCCGTGGCGTCGGAGCAGGCGCAGCTCAAGCAGATGCCGCCGGGCGCCACGCCGCCGCTCGTGATCAGCTATTCGGCGTCGAGCATTCCGGTGATCCAGCTCGGGCTGTCGAGCAAGTCGATGAGCGAACAGGCGCTCGCCGATATCGCGATGAACTTCCTGCGCCCGCAGCTCATCACGATTCCGGGCGCGCAGGTGCCGTATCCGTACGGCGGCAAGACGCGCGTGATTTCGGTGGACATCGACACGCGCGCGCTGATCGCCAAAGGTCTCACGCCCGCCGATATCGTCAATGCGGTCAACACGCAGAACCTGATTCTGCCGACCGGCACCGCGAAGCTCGGCCAGACCGAATTCCGCGTCGATACCAACGCCTCGCCGGACACGATCGCGGGCCTGAACCGCATTCCCGTGCAGACCGTGAACGGCGCGACCACCTATCTCGGCGACGTCGCGCACGTACGTGACGGCTTCACGCCGCAGACCAACATCGTGCGCCAGGACGGCCAGCGCGGCGTGCTGATGTCGATCCTCAAGAGCGGCGACGCCTCCACGCTGCAAGTGGTGGGCGCGCTCAAGGATCTGCTGCCGAAAGTGCGCGACACGCTGCCCGCCGATCTCGTGATCCAGCCGCTGTTCGATCAGTCGATCTTCGTGTCGGCGGCGGTGCAGGGCGTGGTGCGCGAAGCGCTGATCGCCGCCGCGCTCACGGCCGCGATGATCCTGCTGTTCCTCGGCAACTGGCGCAGCACGCTGATCATCGCGGTGTCGATTCCGCTGTCGATTCTCGCCTCGATCATCGCGCTCTACGCGCTCGGCGAAACCATCAACATCATGACGCTGGGCGGGCTCGCGCTCGCGGTCGGCATTCTCGTCGACGACGCCACGGTGACGATCGAAAACATCGAACGGCACCTGCATTCAGGCAGCGATCTGCACACCGGCATTCTCGAAGGCGCGGGCGAAATCGCGGTGCCGGCGCTGGTGTCCACGCTCTGCATCTGCATCGTGTTCGTGCCCATGTTCTTCCTCACGGGCGTGGCGCGCTTCCTGTTCGTGCCGCTCGCGGAAGCCGTGGTGTTCGCGATGATCGCGTCGTACATTCTCTCGCGTACGCTGGTGCCGACGCTCGCGATGCTGCTGTTCGCGGGTCACGATCCGACCGCGCATGCACGGCCCGGCGCGCGCGTTTCCGGCTTCACGCGCGTGCATCTGCGCTTCAATCACTACTTCGAACGCGTGCGCGCGAATTACATCGCGCTGTTGAGTCTGCTGCTCGCGCGCCGACGCCTGTTCGGCAGCACATTTCTCGCGTTCTGCGTGCTCTCGCTCGGACTCGTGTTCTTTCTCGGCCGCGATTTTTTTCCGTCCGTCGACGCGGGCAATATCCGTTTGCACATGCGCGCGCCCACCGGCTATCGCATCGAGGAAACCGCGCGTCTGGCCGATGAAGTCGAGAAAACGATCCGGTCCGTCGTGCCGCCCGATCAACTCGCGACCATCGTCGACAACCTCGGTTTGCCGTATAGCGGTATCAATCTTTCGTACAGCAATTCAGGCACGATGGGCACGCTCGACGGCGAAATCCAGATCGCGCTGACGCCCGATCACGATCCTTCGCGCATCTATATCGACAAGTTGCGCACGCTGTTGCCGCAGCGGTTTCCGGGCATCGAATTCTTCTTCCAGCCCGCCGACATCATCACGCAGATTCTCAACTTCGGTCAGCCCGCCGCCATCGACGTGCAGGTCGTGGGTTCCGATCTGGACAAGGACATGGCGCTCGCGAGCACGCTGCTCAAGCAGGTGCGCCAGTTGCCGGGCGCGGTCGATGCGCATATCGCGCAGCGCAACGACGAGCCCGCGCTGATGCTCGCGATGGACCGCTCGCGCATGCAGCAACTGAATTTGAGCCCGCAAATCGTGGCCCAGGATGTGCTGATCGCGCTTTCGGGCAGTTCGCAGACATCGCCCGCATTCTGGGTCAGTCCGCAGAACGGCGTGGAATATCCGCTCGCGGTGCAGACGCCGCAATATCGCGAAGCGTCGGTCAACGAAGTGATGAACACGCCGGTTTCGGCGCACGCGAGCACGGCGAACGCACCGCTGCAACTCGTGAGCAATCTCGTGCAGCTCAAGCCGCACGACGGCCCGGCGCTCGTCACGCACTACAACATCCGTCCGGTGATCGACGTGCTCGTGAGCGTGGAAGGCAGCGACCTCGGTTCGGTGGGCGCGCATATCGACGCGCTGATCCGCAACGTGCAGGCGCACGCGCCGCGCGGCACCACGGTCACGATGCGCGGGCAGATCGGCACGATGCGCTCGTCGTTCATCGGCCTGGGTGTGGGCATTGCGATGGCCGTGGTGCTCGTCTATCTGCTGATCGTCGTGAACTTCCAGTCGTGGGCCGATCCGCTCATCATCGTCAGCGCCTTGCCCGCCGCGCTCGCGGGCATCGCGTGGATGCTGTTCATCACCGGCACGCATCTGAGCGTGCCCGCGTTGACGGGCGCGATCATGACCGTGGGCGTGGCGACCGCGAACAGCATTCTGGTGGTGTCGTTCGCGCGCCAGCGTCTTTCCGCGGGCGCGACGCCGCTGGCCGCCGCGCTCGAAGCGGGCGCGACGCGGATTCGCCCCGTGCTGATGACCGCGTTCGCGATGATGATCGGCATGGTGCCGATGGCGCTCGGTCTCGGCGAAGGCGCGGAGCAGAACGCGCCGCTCGGCCGCGCCGTGATCGGCGGGCTGCTGTTCGCCACCGTTTCGACGCTGCTCTTCGTTCCGCTCATGTTCGCGACGGTGCATTCGCGACTCGCGCATCGCGCCGAAGCCCGGCGCGAACGCGAGGCGCAACGCCGCCGCACGTGATGCAAGGACGCTCGACAACCGCATATTCTGGCCGATGACATGAACGAACCTCACCACCATTCTTCCCTCGACATCGCCGTGGGCGGCGAGCAGGGCATGGACCTGCCCGCGCGCGGCCAGGCCGGCAAGCGCGCGCGTATCGCGGTGATCGTGGTCGGCGTGCTGCTGGCGGCGGGCGCCGCGCGCACGATCGTCTCCAACGTGATGAACGCGCATCATCTCGCCGACGTGACGAAGCAGAACGCGCAGCAGTACGTGAGCGTCGTGCTGCCGAAGGCTGCGGGCGCGGACGGGCGCATCGTGCTGCCCGGCACGCTGCGCGGCTACGTGGAAGCGCCGATCTATTCGCGCGCGAGCGGCTACGTGCTGAAGTGGTACGCCGATATCGGCGCGCATGTGCAGCAGGGCCAGTTGCTCGCGGAAATCGACACGCCCGAGATCGACCAGGAACTCGCGCAGGCGCAGGCGCAGCGCGATCAGTCGGCGTCGACGCTCTCGCTCGCGAAGACCTCGTTCGAGCGCGCGCAGCAGTTGCGTCAGCGCGATGCGGTCTCGCAGCAGGAACTCGACGACCGCCAGGGCGCGTACAACCAGGACGTCGCCAATCTGGCCGCCGCCGACGCCAACGTGCGCCGCCTGCAACAGACCAAGTCGTTCCAGCGTATCGTCGCGCCGATTACGGGCGTGATTACGCAGCGCAATGTCGATATCGGCGACCTCGTGAATTCGGGCAACGGCGGCGCGGGGCATGCGCTGTTCGCGATCGCGCAGTCCGATCCGCTGCGGCTGTATCTCGACGTGCCGCAAAGCGATGCGCCGCACGTCGCGCTCGGCCAGCACGTGAGCGTGACGCAGCAGGAGATGCCCGGCGTGACCTTCGACGGCACGGTCACGCATACGTCGCAGGCGATCGACGTCGCCACGCGCACGTTGCAGGTCGAAATCACGCTGCCCAATCACGATGGCAAGCTGCTGCCGGGCGCTTACGTGCAGGCGGCGCTGCAAACCGATTCGCACGGACGCCTGACCGTGCCGGGCAACGCGCTGCTGTTCCGCGCGGAAGGCCCGCGCCTCGCGGTCGTCGATGCGGACGGCAAGATCCGCCTCAAGCCCGTGGAGATCGCGCAGGATCTCGGCCAGACGCTCGAAATCGGACGCGGCATCGAGCCGACCGATCGTGTCGTGCTCAACCCGAGCGATTCGATCGCCGATGGCGACAGCGTCGTCGTGGTCGCGCCGCATGCCGGCGGCGCAAGCGGTGCGAGCGGCGCCAGCGGGACGAACGGCACGAACGACAGCGCGAAGCGGAGCACGACGTGAGCGCAACGAGCTTCCCTTCGAAGGCGCGCGCGCTGCTGACGCTGATCGGCGTGGCGGGACTCGCGGCCTGCACGGTCGGCCCGGACTATCAGAAGCCGCAGACGGCGAGTCCGGCCGCGTGGCGCGTCGATCCCGCCGACGCCTACTGGCACGCCGCGCAGCCTGCGCACGCGCCGCTCGATCCGCGCTGGTGGGCGGCGTTCGGCAATCCGGAGCTGGATGGTCTCGAAGACGCCGCGCTCGCCGAAAACCAGACGCTGCGCGTGGCCGTCGCGCACTACGCGCAGGCGCGCGCGACGCTCGGTTCGGTGTCGTCGCAACAGGCCCCGCAGGTGTCGCTCGGCGCGGGCATCGCGCGCGAACGCATCTCCGCGAACCGGCCACAGACGACTTACGTCACGCCGAACATGTCGACCGTGCAGAACGATATCCAGGTCGGCCCGACCATCAGCTACGAGCTGGATCTGTTCGGGCGCATCCGGCGCATGGTGGAGTCGGCGCAGGCGTCCGCGCAGGAAGCCGGCGACGATCTCGCGAACGCGCGGCTCGTGCTCACCGCCGAGCTCGCGACCGATTACTTCGCGATGCGCGAACTCGACGATGAAATCGACGTCGTGAACCGCTCGATCGCGTTGCAGCAAAAAGCGCTCGATTTCGTGAGCGCGCAACACGATCTGGGCGCGGTCTCGGGCCTCGATCTGCTTCAGCAGAAGGCGCAGCTCGACGCCACGAAAACCCAGGTGCATCTGCTCGAAAACCAGCGTCAGCAGGATCAGAATGCGATTGCGGTGCTGATCGGCAAGCCCGCGCCCGAGTTCGTGCTCGCGCCGAAGGTGACGCCGCTGCCCACGCCCGCGCTGCCAACCGGCCTGCCGAGCGAGCTGTTGCAGCGGCGGCCCGACGTGGCGTCGGCCGAGCGCGCGATGGCGGCGGCCAATGCGCAGATCGGCGTGGCGCGTTCGGCGTATTTTCCGGACCTCACGCTCTCGCCCACGCTGGGCTGGGAATCGACGCGCTTCAGCAACCTCTTTTCGGTGCCGAGCCTGATGTGGTCGCTCGGTGCGAGCGCGGGCGAAGTGCTGTTCGACGGCGGCAAGCGCGCGGCGGGCGTGGATTACGCGCAGGCCGGCTACGAGTCGGCGCAGGCCTCGTATCGTCAGACCGTGCTCACGGCGTTCCAGGAGGTGCAGAATGCGGTAACGGGGCTGTCCGTGCTCGAACGCGCGTCCACCGACGGCCAGTCCGCCGTCGACGACGCCCGCCAGTCGTTCGAACTCGCCAACGACCGCTACCAGGGCGGCCTCGTCGCCTTCATCGACGTGCTCAACGCCGAGCAGCAACTGCTTGCCAGCGAGCGCCAGGAAGTGCAGATTCACGGACAACAGGCCGCCACGGTGGTATATCTGGCGAAGGCGCTGGGCGGCGGCTGGAGCGCGGACGACCGCGCGCTCGCCTGCAGCATGGGCACCTGCCGCGAGACGCCCGCGCCGGGCGCGGCCGCCGGCAAGGGATAGGCTCACAATGCTCGCGTGCAACGTCACGCGTGCAGCAACACAAGATCATTCGACGCGGCCCAGGAGGCCGCGCACGAAGCGGAGGGCAAGCATGAAAGTTCTGGTTATCGAAGACGAGCGCAAGGTCGTCGATTATTTGCGCAGCGGGTTGAGCGAGCAAGGCTGGATCGTCGACGTGGCGATGGACGGCGAAGAGGGCGCGTGGATGGCCACCGAATACGATTTCGACGTGATCGTGCTCGACGTGATGCTGCCGAAGCTCGACGGCTTCGGCGTGCTGCGCGCGGTGCGCGCGAAGAAGGACACGCCGGTCATCATGCTGACCGCGCGCGACCGCGTGGACGACCGCGTGCACGGTCTGCGCGACGGCGCCGACGACTATCTGACCAAGCCGTTTTCGTTTCTCGAACTGGTCGAGCGGCTGCGCGCGCTCACGCGGCGCGCCCGCGCGCAGGAATCCACGCTCATTTCGGTGGGCGATCTGCAGGTCGATCTGATCAGTCGCCGCGCGACGCGCGACGGCGTGCGTCTCGATCTCACGGCGAAGGAGTTTCAGTTGCTGTCGGTGCTCGCGCGGCGGCGCGGCGAAATTCTCTCGAAGACGCTCATCACCGAGCTCGTCTGGGACGTCAACTTCGAAAGCAACGCGAACGTCGTGGAAACCGCCATCAAGCGGCTGCGCGCGAAGCTCGACGGACCGCACGCGTCGAAGCTGCTGCACACGATCCGCGGCATGGGCTACGTGCTCGAAGTGCGCGAGGACGGAGGCCAGCTGTCATGAAGCGCTCGATCTCGCTGCGGCTGTCGGCGATGTTCGCAGCGGTCTCGCTGATCGTCTTCACGCTCACGGGAACGGGCCTGTTTCTGCTGATGCAGCGCCAGTTGATCAACGAGTTGCGCGAGACGCTCGACACGCGCGCGCGCATCGCGAGCCTGATCGTTTCGCACGCGCCCGACGAAAAGAAGTGGGCTTCGGTGCAGGAAAAGCTGCGCGATCTCTCGCCCGCCGACAGCCGCATGCATTACTACGTCGAAGGCCCCGATCCGCGCTTTCGTTTCGGCACGCCCATCGTCGGCACGATCACGGGCGACGCGGGCAACAATCATCAGCTCGTGCGGCCGCCGGGCTGCACCTACGACATCATCGTCACGAGCATGACGGTGCCCGCGAGCGGCGATCGCCCCGAAGTGAAACTCGTGGTGGGTAGCGACTGCGTGCGCACCGAGAGCATGCTGCGGCGCTTCGGTATCGCGCTCGGCGTGCTGATCGCGCTCTCGACCATCGCGGTCGCGCTGCTGAGCCGCGCGGTCACGCGTTTCGGTCTCGCGCCGCTTACGCGGCTGTCGCGCGAGGCCGCGCAACTGAGCCCGTCGAACCGGCGGCAGCGGCTGCATTCGGGCGAGTTGCCGGAGGAATTGCACGAACTGGCGACCTCGTTCAACGGCGCGCTCGAACGTCTCGACAAGGCCTACGAGCGCCTCGAATCGTTCAACGCGGATGTCGCGCACGAACTGCGCACGCCGGTGAGCATCCTGATCGGGCAGACACAGGTCGCGCTCACGCGCGATCGCTCGGTGGAACAGTTGCAGCAGACGATGCAATCGAATCTTGAGGAATTCGAACGATTGCGCGTGATCGTCAACGACATGCTGTTCCTCTCGCGCAGCGATCGCGGCGAACGTGCGACCGAACTCACGGAAGTCTCGCTGCGCGGCGAGGTCGAGCGCATGCTCGAATTCCTCGATATGCCGCTCGAAGAAGCGCAACTGAGCGTGCAAGTGCAGGGCGACGCGCGCGCGTGGGTGAACACGTCGCTGATCGGGCGCGCGGTGAGCAATCTGTTCGTCAACGCGATTCAGCACTCGCCGCCGGGCACCGTGTTGCAGGCCACCATCGCGCCGCAGGACGGGCACGTGGAAATTGCCGTGTCGAATCCGGGCGAGCCGCTCGATCCGTTCGTGCGCGAGCATATCTTCGACCGTTTCTATCGCATTCAGGAAGCGCGCTCGAACAGCCACGAGAATCACGGCCTCGGATTGTCGATCGTGAAGGCGGTCGCGGAAATGCACGGCGGCACGGTGTTCGTGCGCAGCGCCAACGGCATCAATACGTTCGGTTTTTCGGTGGCCGCGCAGGACGGCGGGACGGCGGCGCGACCGAATCCGGCGACCGGGCCGGTGGAGTCGAATGCGCCGCGTCAGGGGCGTGCGGGCGTGCCGCTGCACGTGTCATCCTGAACGCTTCGCAACAGTCTGGGTCGCGCGAGACCGGGTCGCGCTAGACCGGGTCGCGCTAGACCAGTTCGTCGTCCTCGGCGGCGGCCGTCGCGCCCTGATTGTGCTGGTCGCGGCGCAGCAGGTCCCAGCAACTGATGAACAGCGCGGCGATCAGCGGCCCGATCACGAAGCCGTTGATGCCGATGAGCGAAATGCCGCCGAGCGTCGAGATCAGCACGACCCAGTCGGGCAGGCGCGTGTCCTTGCCGACCAGCACCGGGCGCAGCACGTTGTCGACGGTGCCGATGACGAGCGCGCCGAACAGCGCGAGCCCGACGCCGCGCACGAGATCGCCCGTCGAGATGAAATAAATGGCGATCGGCAGCCACACGAGCGCCGCGCCCACGGCGGGCAGCAGCGACAGCAGCATCATCACGAAACCCCACAGCAGCGCGCCCTGAATGCCGCAGACCCACAGCGCGATGCCGCCGAGCGTGCCCTGCACGAAGGCGACCACCACGTTGCCCTTGACCGTCGCGCGGATCACGGTCGTGAACTTGCGGATCAGATGCAGCTTGTGCTGTTCGTCGAGCGGAATGGCGTCGCGCACGAGGCGCGAGATTTCGCGGCCGTCGCGTACCAGAAAGAAGAACAGATAGAGCATCACGCAGAAGCTCACCATGAATTGCAGCGTGTTCTGCCCGAGGCTCAGCGCGCGCGTGGCGACGAACTGGCTGATCTGCGCCGCGCCCGCCGTCAGTCGCTGCTGCAGGCCGGGCAGATCCATGAGGTCGTAGCGCGCGAGCACGTTCTGCACCGACTGCGGCAGCGCATGCACGATCTGGCTGAAGAACGCGCCGAAGTCGAGACTGCCCGCGCGCACCTGCGCATAGGCGAAGCCGACCTGCTGGATCAGCGTGCCGGCGACCAGCGTGAGCGGGAAGATCACGATCACGAGACAGAACAGCAGCGTGATGAGCGCGGCGAGATTGCGCCGGCGTCCGAGGCGCGCGACGAGGCGGCGCTGCACGGGCTGGAAGATCAGCGCGAGAATGGCGCCCCACAGCACGGTGCTGAAAAACGGCGCGAGCACGAAGCACAGCGCGATGGAAACGACGAACAGCAGCAGGTAGAAGGCGGTCTGGTGGAGGTGCTTGTTGCCGTCCATGAGCGTGGGATTCCAGTTGGGGCGGGCAAGGCCAGTCGAGGAGCTTGCCGGTCATGATACCGGCTTGTTGGGCGCGCCCCGCGCGGTGTGCTCGCGGGGTGTCTGTCGCGCAGATTGATTGGTGCTGCCGCCGCGACCTCAGACCGGGCGGGCGCCCACGAGCCGCACGCGCGTGATCTCCGAAGGCGCGCCCAGACGCTTCGGCGGCCCCCAGTAGCCGGTGCCGCGGCTCGTGTAGACCCACAGGCTGCCGAGCTTTTCCAGCCCCGCCGTGAACGGCTGCTGCAACCGCACGAGGAAATTCCACGGAAAGATCTGGCCGCCGTGCGTGTGGCCGGACAGTTGCAGCGTGTAGCCCGCGTCGGCGGCCGCGTGCGCGCTGCGCGGCTGATGCGCGAGCAGCACGCGCGTGTTCACGTCGTCGGGCGCGCCGCGCAGCGCGCCTTGCGGGTCGCTGCGGTGCGCGGGATCGAAATGGCCGCCCGTGTAATCGGTCACGCCCGCGAGCACGAGCCGCGCGCCGCCGTGCTCGATCACCACGTGCTGGTTCATCAGCACCGTCAGGCCGATGCGTCGAAATTCGGCCACCCACGCATCGGCGCCCGAGTAGTACTCGTGGTTGCCCGTCACCAGATAGACGCCGTGCTGCGCGGCGAGCCGCCCGAGCGGCGCGGTGTGATCGGCGAGATGTTGCACGCTGCCGTCGACCACGTCGCCGGTGATCGCCACCACGTCGGCGTCGAGCTGATTCACGGCGCGCACGATGCGCTCGACGTAATCGTGCTTGATCGTCGGACCGACGTGGATGTCGCTCAACTGCACGATCGTGAAGCCGTCGAGTTCGGCGGGCAGATTGCGGATCGGCACGTCGACGTTGCGCACGCGCGCGCGCCGCCGCGCGTTGAAGAAGCCGAAGGCCGTCGAGGCGAACGCCAGCACGACCACCGCCGCCGCGCTGCCGGTACGCCAGCGCGCGAGATCGGCGGCGTGCGGCCAGATCGCGGCGACGGTCATCAGCGAGGCGAGCACGAGATCGCGCACGATCGTCAGCATCAGCAGCGACGAGAAAAAGCCCATGAACAGCATGCCGGTCCAGGCGAGCCGGTCGCCGAGCGGCTGGCGCTTGAAGCGCCGCGCGAGCATGCCGGGCGGAATCACGAGCACCGACAGCACGAGCCAGAGCACCGCGAGCCATTTGACGGCGGCGGGCACGGGCAGATCGGGAATCAGGCGAAAGCCGACATAGGCGTGCAGCAGGATGCCGATGGCGATGAAGCGGACCAGGAACGAGAGTCGAGGCATGGCGGGCGCGGTCGGTGCGGAATCGGAACGGTGGCGGGGAACTTCGGCTGCGGTCGGGCGCGGTCGGCCGCGCGGAGCAAGCGCGATGCAGACTCGATGCGAACGCGATGCACACACGCGATGCAAACATCAGCGCGGACGGCGAACCCGGCATCGGCGGGCGTGCGCTGCGATGCATTCTACCGGCGCAGCACGGATCGTGCCGCGTGCGGACGGGCGCCCGGTAAACGGCGCCGCGGCGCCGCTTGCGCAGTGCGGCATAACCCTGGATTGTCAGGCGCGCGGCGGAGTCGCAAGATTTTTATGCGGGCCGCGCATGCTGCATAGCGCTATTAAACGTTCATTGAATCGGACTGATCGATGGACTATGCTCGAATCGAGGTCCACGCGTTTTTTCGGGCACTCTGGGGGAGACGGGTCATGAAAATTACCAGGCCGGTCGTGCAAGGGCTTCATGGTCGTCACGTAGGGCGCGAGGGCAGTCATGTGATGCTGCCGCTCGTTGTCCTCTCGATCATGGCGGTGGTGTTGTACTTCGCGCTCAAGCATATCGACATGCTCGAGATCGGGCGCAGCGCGCTATTCGACGTCGTGATGGTGTTCGTGGCGCTCGGCATCGCGGGCTTCTTCGGCGTGGCCGGCGCGTGGCTGCGCTCGCGAACCACCGAGGAGCCGGCCGAGGGCTTCTGCTTCATCGGGGCGTTGATCGGCGCGGCCGTGTTCTACCTCGCGCTGTTCGTCTGAAGCGCAGCAAGCGGGCCGATGTCGTGTGACGGGGCGCGCCGCGCCGTGCGACACTGCGCGCTCTGCTTTCCGCTTTGCATGCGTTTTCCGACCCGATGTTCGATCTCTTCGACGATACGCCCCAACCCGATGTCGACTGGCATCCCGCCTGGCTCGCGCCCGCGGCGGCGGCCGATTATCTGGCGCGCATCGTCGCCGAAACGGACTGGCGTCAGGAGCGCATCCGCACGCCGGGCGGCTGGGTCGACCAGCCGCGCCTGACCGCGTGGCAGGGCGATCCGGGCGCGGTCTATATCTACTCGGGCATTCGCAACGTCCCGCAGCCGTGGACGACGGCCGTCGCCGAACTGCGCGACGCCGTGACCGCGCAATGCGGCGTGCGCTTCAACAGCGTGCTGCTCAACCGCTATCGCGGCGGCAGCGACAGCATGGGCTGGCACGCCGATCACGAACCCGAACTCGGCCCCGAACCGGTGATCGCCTCGCTGAGCTTCGGCGCCACGCGGCGCTTCGACCTGCGCCATGCCGCGAGCGGCGTGACGCGCTCGTTTCCCTTGTCGAGCGGCAGTTTGCTGGTGATGCGCGGGCAGACGCAGGCGCAATGGCGGCATCGCGTGCCCAAAGAGCCGTCGGTGAGCGGCGAGCGCGTGAATCTGACGTTTCGGGTCGTGATGTCGGAATTGCGCAAGAAGTCAGGCGATCGAGGGTAAATCGCGGCGAGATCGCGGCGAGATCGAGGGGATTTCGCGACTTCGCCACGCATGCGTCGTCATTCGCGCTAAAAATCAAATATGACTTTATGCGCATAAATTTTTTATAAGCGCGATTGCACGTCGGCGCGCGGTCGTGTACGCAGTTGTGTAGCGACCGCTATTCCTCGCCCAGCCGCCGCCTGATCGTCGCGACAAGCCGGTCGAGCGGCAAGCTCGCGGCGCTGAGCGCGGTCACGTCCGGAACCTGCTCGCGCGCGATATCGGTGAGCACCTGGCCCGGCGGCGCTTCGACCAGCACCGTCGCGCCCGACTCGATCATGACCGTGAGCGCATCGAACCAGCGCACCGTGTGGCGCATATTGGTGGCGAGATCCGCACGGATCGCATCGCCGCTATAGAGCGGACGGCCGCCGCGATTGTCGATGTAGACGCCTTCGGGCGCACGGAACGGAATCTCGCGCGACCACGCCACGAGCGCGTCCGCCGCGTCGGTCAATAGTTCGCAATGCGAAGGAACGGACACCGCGAGGCGTTGCGCCTTGCGCGCGCCTGCCGCGAGCGCGCGCGTGGCGAACGATTCGAGCGCGGCATCCGCGCCCGCGACGACGATCTGGCGCGGCGCATTCACATTGGCGACGTAGACGCGTTCGCCGGTTTGCGCGGCGAGCGTCTGCGCGAGTTGCTCGACTTGCGTTTCGCTCAGGCCGGAGACAGCGCTGAGGCCATAACCCGAAGGCCACGCGGCTTCCATGAGTTCGGCGCGCTTGCGCACCATGCGCAGCGCGTCGGCGAATGCGAGCGCGCCGCAACACACGGCCGCCGGATACGCGCCCACCGACAGGCCCGCGCTGAACTGCGGCGTCAGTCCCGCATGCGCGAGCGCGCGCGCCTGGGCGACGCCCGCGACCGTGAGCCCGATCTGCACGGCGACCGTCGATTGCAGCGCCTCGGCGCTGTCGAGCGCGAGCACGTCGCTGCCGAGCACCGACGAGGCTTCGTCGAGCGTCGCGCGCACGACGTCGTGTTCGGGTAGCTGATGCAGAAAGCCGGGGCTTTGCGCGCCCTGGCCGGGAAACAGGCAGGCGAGCGTCATAGAGAGCTTGCCGATGACGCCGCGTGCCACGGATCGGCGACGAGCCGCGCGCCGTCGCGCGCGCGCAAAAGCACGCGCGCTTTACCCATCGTGAGTTCGGCCAGTGCGACGCCGCCTGCGGGCGTTTCCAGTTGCGCATCGACGCGCGTGCCCGCAAGACGCGCGGCCTCGGCGAGCGCGTCCGCGAGCGCATGCAGGCTGGCGGGATCGCCGCGCTGCGGTACACGGATCAGCACGTCGAGATCGCTCGATGCGGTGATCGTCGGCGTCTGCGTGGCGAGTTCGAAGCCGACGCTGCCCGCCGGTCCCCACACGTAGCCGCTCAGCGCGTCATGCGCGCGCAAGGCGGCGAGCGCGACGAACGCGGGCAGGGCGGCGCGTTCCGGCGCGGGGTCGCAATCGAGCAGCGCTTCGGGTGAAACAGATGCTTCGATATCCTGAACAGAAATCCACGTGCCGTAGCGCTCGGCGCGCGTCGCGCCGCGCACGCCCGCCGCGACAAAACCCGTCGCCGCCTCGGCGCGGCGCACGACCGCGAACGGCGCGCGCGCGAACGCCGCGCGGACCCACGCCGGTTCGTCGTCGGATTCGGCGAGCCGCTTGAGCCGCAGCAGATCATGCGCGCGCCAACGCGCATCGCTTGCACCCACGCTCGCGCGCAGCGCGCTGGCGGCGAACGGCGGCGCGGCGCACACGCGCATCAGTTCGCGTCCCACTGTTGCGCAAGCCGCTTGCGCACTTCGATCGACGCCGCGCGCGTGCGCTGCGCCGCCTCGCCTTGCAGACGATGTGCGAGACCGCTCGTGTCGCCGCGCGCTTCGTGCACCTTCTGCGCGAGCACGTCGCGCACGCGGGCGATCTGCGCGTCGCTGGGCGCGTCGGCATCGACGTCGCCGATCAGTTCGTCGAGCAGGCCGAGCTTCGCGAACGAGGCCATCGAATACGACATCGGCACGATCTTTTCGCCGAGCGCGTCGAGGTCTTCGACGCTGCGCCGCGTGACGCGCGCCGCCGCTTCCTTGCCCATCGCGTGCACCATCGTGCCGGGCGCGTCGAGTGCGACGATGCGGTTGGCCTGATAGCCGTGCGCGAGAAATGCGCCCGACATCGCGGGCCCGACGATCAACGCGACCACGGGATGACCGGCCTGCCGCGCGCTCGCATAAGCATCGACGGCGGCGGCGCACGCGAGATGAATGCCGAGCATTTCCTCGCGATAACCATACGCCTGACTCTTCACGTCGACGATCGCCACGATCGGGCGGCGCGTGCCGCTCGCCTTGTCCGCGTCGATGACGTCGCGCACGGCTTGCGCAAGACGCCAGCCCTGTTCGAGCCCGACCACGTTGTCGCGCGCGCGAGGAAAACGGTTGTTCGCATCCGGCGCGACGGTGATGAAGCGCGCGGTCTCGCCGCCGAGCGGCGCGTCGGCGTACTGCACGCACGCGCCGTTCACGCCGTCCGGCTGCTGGCCCGCGAGCGCGCGCAGCCAGCGTGCGCCGCGATTCAAGGTCGATTCGCTCATGCGGTTTCTCCGTGCGTGCGCGAGGCGTTCAAGGGCGACGGGCCGAAGATGGCGCGCATCGTGTCGGGCGTCACGGCGGCGGGATCGATCTGCGCGAGCTTCGCGAGCGTGGCCGCGACCTGCCCGGTGCGATGCGCCGCCGGCACGCCCTGCGCGAACGCAGCGCGCACGGCCTCGCGCACATCGTCGACGGCATCTTCCACGAGCGCGTCCGCAAAGCCGGTGCGTGCGCGCTGCTCGCCGCCGATCAGTTGCCATACGCGGCGGCGGTCGCTGGCGTCGAGTTCCTCGATGCCTGCTTCCTGCTCGATCACTTCGGGGCCGTTCATGCCGAGGCGGCCTTGCTTCGTCATCACGAGATACGAGCACAGACCGGCCGCGAGCGACATGCCGCCGAAGCAGCCCACCATGCCCGCGATCACGCCGACGACCGGCACGTGACGGCGCAGCGCGACGATGGCCGACTGGATTTCGGCGATCACGGCGAGGCCGAGGTTCGCTTCCTGGAGCCGTACGCCGCCGGTTTCGAACAGCACGACGGGGCGCACGATCTTGCCGCGCTCGCAGTCGGCGAGCGCGAGTTCGAGCGCCGCCGCGATCTTGCTGCCCGAGACTTCGCCGATGCTGCCGCCCTGGAACGCGGACTCGATCGCGGCGACCACGGCGGGCTGGCCGTCGATGGTGCCGCGCGCGATCACCGCGCCGTCGTCGGCCTGGCAGACGATGCCTTGCAGCGGCAGCCACGGCGATTCGATGCGGTCGAACGGTCCGAGCAATTCGCGGAACGTGCCGGCGTCGAGCACGGCGGCGGCGCGTTCGCGCGCGCTCAACTCGATGAAGCTGTCGCGCAGCAGTGCGGATTGATTAGCCATGCTCACGATCTCGCTCCTTGCGCGCCGTTCTGCGCATCGTCCTGCGCGGCCTCGACGGCTTCCGCGAGCCGCAGCGCCACGACGCCGGGCGTCGCGCCGAAGTCGTTGATCTCGATGAGCGCCGCGCCGTCGTAGCGCGTGAAGAAGCGGTCGAGCACGCTCTTCCAGATGTGGCTGTAGCCGTCCACGCTCGTGTGCACGACCACGCGCGCCTGCATGTCGGCGGCGGGCTGCAGCAGCACTTCGAGATCGCCCGAGCCGACCACGCCCACATGCGCGCGCGTGGTCACGGCGCGCTGCGCCGGATAGTCGAATGTCAGTTGTTCCATGAAACCGTCCTCCCGCCGATGCGGTGCTGAACCAGTCTGTCGATGAAGAGCGTCGCGGCGAGCAGATCGGCCGCGCCGCCTGGCGATGCGTTGAGCGCGAGCAGCGCGCGTTCGAGCGCGTCGAACGCGTGTCGGCCCGCGCGCGTGGCGATGCCGCCCGCGTCGCGCACGCGCTGCGCGCCGGCTTGCGCGGCTTCGCGTCCGGCGAGGCCCGCGCGATGCAGCACGCAGGTGTCGTCGAGCGAGGCCATGATGGCGAGCAGGGCGTCGACGCGAGCGGCGGCTTCGTCGTCGCCGCGCGCACGCGCGTCGTGCAGCGCGGGCAGGCCGACGCGCAGCACGTGCGGGAAGCCGTTTTGCGCTTCGCCGCGCGCGCCGCCCACGTTGTAGCGCTCGCGCACGCGCTCGCCGTTGCTGCGGGCGGGCTGCGCGAGCAGGTCGTCGAAGCGCGCGATATGCGCGGCGGTTTCGCCGATGCGGGTGGCGTGTGCATACGCACTGTCGTCGACGGCGGGCGTGTGCACGATCGCCGCGCCCGCAACCAGCAGGCCCACGATCCAGATCGCGCCGCGATGCGCGTTGCTGCCGGCGGTCGCGCGCATCATCGCCGCTTCGCCCGCGCGGCCGATGCGCGCGAGGTCGGTGCGCAGCGCGGTGCCGGGCCGTGCGCCGGACGAAGCGCGCGCGAGCGCGGCGAAGGTCGGTTCGAGCGCGTGCGCGGAGCGCAGCATGATCGCCAGGTCGAGGTCGACGTGCGCGCCGCTGCCGCGTGCATCGACGAGCGCGGGCTTCGGCGTGAGCCGCGCTTCATCGATCAGCGCGTCGCGGGCGAAGCGCGCCAGTTGCGCGTCGGGACGCAGCGCGCTTGCGTGAGCGCCCTCGTGTACCGCTTCGGATGCCGTATAAGGCGCGCTCTCAGCAAGCGGCGCAACAACAGCCGGCGACGGATTCGATTGCGTGCGCATCGCGCTCACCAGCTGCGAAAGCGCGCGGGCGGCGTGTACAGACCGCCCGACCACGTCACCAGATCGTCGATGCTGCGCGCGGCGAGCAGCGAACGCTTGGCCTCGCCGCGACGAATGCCGAGATCCTCGGGGAACTGCACGATGCCGCGACGGCGCAATTCCTCGGTCTTTTCGGGCTTCGCGCGCAGGCCGATCGGCGTCACGCCCGCGACGGCCGCGAGCGACGCGCGCCGCTCCTCGATGCCTTCCGCGCGATGCAGATGCGCGATGCCTTCCTCGGTGACCACGTGGCTCACGTCGTCGCCGTAGATCATCACGGGCGCGACCGGCATGCCGCTTTTCTCGCCCACGGCGATCGCGTCCAGTTCGTCGACGAAGGTCGGCTCGCCGCCTTTCTTCCACGTTTCCGCGAGCTGCACCACGAGTTTGTGGCCGCGCGACACCGGGCCCGTGTCCTTGAGCAGCTTGAGCCACGCTTCGCTTGCATGACGGCGGCCGCGCGGATCGTGGCCCATGTTCGGCGCGCCGCCGAAACCGGCGAGACGCCCGCGCGTGACGGTCGACGAATTCGCATCGGCGTCGATCTGCAGCGTGGAGCCGATGAAGAGATCGACCGCATATTGCCCGGCGAGCTGGCACAGCACGCGGTTCGAGCGCAGGCTGCCGTCGCTGCCGGTGAAGAACACGTCGGGGCGCGCGGCGATGTACGCCTCCATGCCCACTTCGCTGCCGAAGCAATGCACGCTGTCCACCCAGCCCGATTCGATGGCGGGGATCAGCGTGGGATGCGGATTGAGCGTCCAGTTGCGGCAGATCTTGCCCTTGAGGCCGAGCTGTTCGCCGTAGGTCGGCAGCAGCAGTTCGATGGCGGCCGTGTCGAATCCGATGCCGTGATTGAGCGCGGTGATGCCGTAGGGCGCGTAAATGCCCTTGATGACCATCATCGCCGTGAGCACCTGCAGGTCGCCGATATGGCGCGGGTCGCGCGTGAACAGCGGCTCGACCGCGAACGGGCGATCGGCCTGCACGACCACGTCCACCCACGAGCCCGGAATATCGACGCGCGGCAGTTCATCGACGATTTCGTTAACCTGAACGATCACGATGCCCTGGCTGAACGCGGCGGCTTCGGCGATCGTGGGCGTGTCTTCGGTGTTCGGGCCGGTGTAGAGATTGCCGTGGCGGTCGGCCTTTTCCGCGCAGAGCAGCGCGACCTGCGGAATCAGATCGACGAACATGCGCGCGTACAGCTCCACGTACGTGTGGATCGCGCCCACTTCGAGCTGACCGTCTTCGAGCAGTTGCGCCACGCGCAGGCTCTGCGGCCCCGCGAACGCGAAGTCGACGCGATGCGCGATGCCGCGCTCGAACAGCGTGAGGTGTTCGGGGCGGCTGATGCTCGAAATCAGCAGATGAATGTTGTTGAGCTTCGCGGGATCGGCATTGGCGAGCGAGCGCGAGAGAAAGTCGGCCTGCTTCTGGTTGTCGCCTTCGAGCGCCACGCGGTCGCCGGGGCGGATCAGCAGTTCGAGCGCGTCGGTCATGCGCGAGGCGGGCAGCACGCCGTCTTCGAGCCAGCCGGAAATGGCGGCGAGGCGGCGCGCTTTCTCGTCGCGGCGCGTGGTCCACGAGCGCGGCGCCGGGCTGGCGTGAGCGGGCGAGGCGGAGGTGTCAGCTTGAGGCTTCATCGGGAGTTCGGCTCCGTGAGCGGGAGGATGCGGGAGACGCAGGAGAGGGCGCGCGCGCTTTCTTCGCGGCGGGCTGCGCCGCGGCGCGTTCGGCCTGTCGATCGGTCAGAAATTGGTAGATCAGCTCGCCGGTGCCGAGCAGATGCGCGGCCACGAGCGCCTGCGCGGCAGCGACGTCGCGGCGCTTCACGGCAGCGAGAATTTCGGCGTGTTCGGCATCGGACTCGCCCTTGTAGGCGGGAAAGCCGAATTTGAGCCGCAGATAACGCTCGCCGCGCCGATGCAGCGTGACAAGCATGTCCATCAGTTGCGGGCGGCCTGCGGGCGCGTAGAGGCTCATATGGAAGTCCTCGTTGCGCGCCACATACAGCGACGGATCGCGCTCGCGCTTCGCGGCGGCGGCCAGCGCGCTCACGTCGCGCAGCGAAGCGGCCGTGTGATTCGGAATGGCGAGGCCCAGTGCGAGGCTTTCGAGCGCCGAGCGGATCTCGTAGATCTCGCGGGCCTCGTCGCGCGACAGCGAGGCGACGCTCGCGCCCTTGTTCACTTCGATGCGCGCCCAGCCTTCGCTCGCGAGCTGGCGCAGCGCCTCGCGCACGGGAATGGCGCTGACCGAGAAATGCCGCGCGATCGCGTCCTGGCGCAGCGGCGCGTCCGGCGCGAGCGTGCCTTCGACGATGGCGGTGCGCAAGGCGTCCGCGATCATGCGCGAAGTGCTGGTGCGAGGCGCCGCGAGCGTCGGCAATCCGTTTGCCGACCCCTCCGTCGCGCTGCCATCCAGGGGAAAACCATTCGTTGCGTCGCTCATGAGATCAAATATTATATATAAAACGACAAGGGCGAAAGCCTCGCAAACCCGCAAAACGCGCAATACAGAATAGACGGGGAAAGCAGCAATCGGGGGCTCACAGGGAGTTCTTGAAGAGAGCCGGCCACAGTCCGGTTCGCGTTCCGCGCCGCGCTTTCAATCAGCATTCAGGGCGCGCGGCATCACAGGAGAGAGGAGCATCATGAATTCGATTACCGAGCCCGCCCGGCGTGCTCACAAGACGCCGCTGAACCGCTCGCAGATCGCCGGTTTCTGGGGCGCCTGGGCCGGGTGGACGCTCGACGGCATGGACTCGTTCATCTACGCGCTCGTGCTTACGCCCGCGCTCACCGAATTGCTGCCGCATTCGGGCTATGCCGCGACCGCGCCGAACATCGGTCTCGCGGGCTCGATCCTGTTCGCGCTGTTCCTCGTCGGCTGGGGGCTGTCGTTCATCTGGGGGCCGCTGGCGGACCGCTTCGGCCGCACGCGCGTGCTCGCGGGCACCATCTTCATGTTTGCGATCTTCACGGGCTTGTCGGCGACCGCGCAAAGCGTGTGGGCGCTCGGCATCTACCGCTTTCTCGCGGGCGTGGGCATCGGCGGCGAATGGGCGCTCGCGGGCACCTACGTGGCCGAATCCTGGCCCGAGGACCGGCGCAAGATGGGTGCGGGTTATCTTCAGACCGGGTATTACGCGGGTTTCTTTATCGCGGCGGCGCTGAACTACACGGTCGGCGTGCATTTCGGCTGGCGCGCGATGTTCCTGACGGGCGCGATTCCGGTGGTGGTCGCCATTCTCGTGCTCACGCGCGTGGAGGAGCCGGACAAGTGGCAGAAGTCGGACGCGAGCCAGGTGCATCACGGCCATCCGCTGCGCGAGATTTTCAGCGCCGGTTATCGCCGCCGCACCGTGGTCGCGTGCGCGCTGCTGACGATTGCGATCATCGGTTTGTGGGCGGGCGCGGTGTATGAGCCGTCGGCGGTGATCCAGCTCGCCACCCGGGCGGGCGCGAGCAAGGCCGAGGCGATTCGCACGGCGTCGATCGCCACGGGCATTCTGTCGATCGGCACGATTCTGGGCTGTCTCGCGCTGCCGCCGATGGCCGAACGCATCGGCCGCAAATGGACGCTGGCGATTTACTTCGCGGGCATGGCGGTGACGATCGCGGCGAGCTTCGGCTGGGCCTATTACCTCGAAAACGGGCTCGTGCCGTTCATCGCCATTCTGTTCGTGCTGGGCTTTTTCGGCGGCAATTTCGCGCTGTTCAGCCTGTGGCTGCCCGAGCAGTTCGGCACGCGCGTGCGCGCCACGGCGTTCGCGTTCTGCACGTCGTTCGGACGGTTCGTGGGCGCGGGCGTGAACTTCCTGCTGGGCGCGGCGGTGCTGCATATGCACACGCTCGGCGTGCCGGTCGCGCTCACGGCGATCGCGTTCGTGGTCGGCCTGCTGATCATTCCGTTCGCACCGGAAACGAAGGGCGAAGTGTTGCCGGGCTGAGCGCGTGGCCCTTAGGGGTCAACGCCGTTTGAACGCGAGCCTCGGCGGCAACAGACGCCAGCCGAGATTGACGCCGAGGCTCGCCGTGACGATCAGCACCATGCCCGCGAGTTGCGGCACGCTCAGCGCGCGGCCGTAGACGATCGCATCGACGGCGATGGCCGTGAGCGGATACACGAACAGCAGTACGGCGATCACGGGCGTCGTGAGCTTCGGCAGCGCGCCGTAAATCAGCACGTACGACAGCCCCGTGTGCAGCACGCCCATCCCCACGAGCCAGCCCCATTGCGGCGCCGAAATATGCGTGAGTTCGAGCGGCGCGACGAACGGCGCGATCAGCGGCAGACACAGCGCGCCCACCGCGCATTGCGTCAGCGTGAACAGATGCGGACGCAGCTCGCGCAGACTCTTCGCGATCAGCGTGACGCTCGCATAGAGCACCGATCCGCCGAGCGCTTCGGCCAGACCAATCAGATAGCGCGGATGATCGGCCACCTGGCTTTCCGCGAGCACGCCCGAGGCGAGCACGAGTCCCACGAACGCAATCGCGATCCAGCCGAGCCGGTCCGCGCCGAGACGCTCGTGAAAGATCGCCGCGCCGATCAGCACGACCCAGAACGGCTGTACATGGAACACGACCGTCGCGACCGCGATGCTGGTGCGATGGATCGAATCGAAAAAGCCGACCCACTGCGTCACCATCAGCACGCCCGAGATGAACGCGAGCGCGAAGGTGCGGCGCGTGAATTGGCGTGCCAGTTGGCGCGGCGCGAGCCAGCCTTTGCACGCGCAGTACGCGGCGAGCGCGAGCATGCCGAACAGGCAGCGGAAGAACACCAGCGTGAGCGCGCCGAGATGCGCCTCTTCGACGAACACGCCAATGGTGCCCATCAGCAGGCCGCCGCCCGCGAGCATGGCGACGCCCTGGCGGCTGTTTTGAAGGTCGGTTTGCGCGGACGACATCGGCAGGAAACGCTTGAAAGCGAAAGCAGGTTGAAAACCGTTTCAGTATTCGTGAGTTGCAGGGTGTCGGCAAACGAATTAAATTGAACAATTCCATCAATCTGGCTGATGAATCATGAACCCCGAGTTCGATCTCGACCTCTTGCGCAGCTTCGTGGCCGTCGCGGACGCGGGCAGCTTCACGAAGGCCGCCGTGTCGGTGCATCGGTCGCAGGCGGCCGTGAGCATGCAGATCAAGCGGCTGGAACTGATGCTCGGCACCACGCTGTTCACGCGCGACACGCGCAATCTGGCGCTGACGCGGCCCGGCAATACGCTGCTCGAATATGCGCGGCGCGCGCTCGATCTGCAGGAGGAGGCGTGGTCGGCGCTGGTGCGGCCCGAGGTGACGGGGCGCGTGGTGCTCGGCGCGCCCGACGATTACATGGCGGCGCTGCTGTCGCCGGTGTTAAGGCGCTTTTCGACGCTGTACCCGCATGTGGAGATCGAGATCGTCTGCGCGCAGAGCGTGGCGCTCGGGCCGATGCTGGCGGACAACAAGATCGACGTGGCCTTCGTGACGCGCGACAAGCAGATTCGCGGCGAATTCGTGCGTAGCGAGGACATGGTGTGGGTCGGTTCGCCCGACGATCCGGCGCCGCTTGCGATGTCGCCGCTGCCGGTGGGGCTCTACGAGCACGGCAGCGTCGCGCGCGCGCATACGGTGGCGGCGCTCGACGCGGCGCGCATCCGCTATCGCGCCGCGTTCAGCAGCGCGAGCCTCACGGGATTGATGGCGACGGTGGAGGCGGGCATCGCCGTGGTGGCGCTCACGCGTTGCAGCGTGCCTGCGCGCTTCGCGGTGCTGGGCGAGGCGCAGGGGCTGCCGACGATCGAGCCGCTCGACATCGTCGTGGCGCGCAGCGTGAAGTCGAACCGGCCGACCTGCGATTACTTCGTCGAGCAGATGGTTCAGGATCTCTCGGTGCGTCGTCAGCGCGGATAGACGCTGACTTCGCCGCCCACCGCCACGCGCACGCGCTCGCCCGGCTGCGGCGTGCGAAAGCCCGGCACGCGCGCGCGGATCGGCGTGGGCGCTTGAGCCGGATCGAGCTGCAATTCCAGCGTGAGCGCGGCGTCCTGGCCCTGGAACGTGACGTCGCGCACGCGCGCGTCGAGCGCGCCGGGGCGCATCGCATCGTGCGGCAGGACGTCGATCTGTTCGGGGCGCAGCATCACGTCGACGTCGACATTGCCGGGCGTGGCCGGCGTGTCCTGCGCGAGCGGCAACGCGCCGAGCGCGCAATGCGCGAATCCCGCGCTGACGCGCCCCGGCAGCAACACCGCTTCGCCGACGAAGGCCGCGAGTTCGCGCGTGACAGGCCGGCGGTACAGCGTCTGCGGCGCGGCCGTCTGCACGAGCCGCCCATTCAACAGCACGGCAACCTCATGACCGAGCGAGAGCGCTTCCGCCTGATCGTGCGTGACCAGCACGGCCGTCGCGCCCGCCGCCGCGAGTGCGCGCGCCACGGCGGCGCGGGTTTCCACGCGCAACGCCGCATCGAGCGACGAAAACGGTTCGTCGAGCATCACGAGACCGGGCGCGGGCGCGAGTGCGCGAGCCAGCGCCACGCGCTGCTGCTGTCCGCCCGATAACTGCTGCGGCGCGCGATGGGCGCAGGACTCGGGAAGCCCGACGAGTTCGAGCAGTTCCGACACGCGATGGCGCGTGCGCCGCTGCGCGCGCGGCAGGCCGAACACGATGTTGTCCGCGACCGAGAGATGCGGAAACAGCGCGCCTTCCTGCGGCACGTAGCCGATCTGCCGCTGTTCGGCGGGCAGATGCAGCGTGTCGTCCGCCACGCGCCGTCCGCCGATCTCGATGCTGCCCGCGTCGGCGCGCTCGAAGCCGCACAGCAGGCGCAGCAGCGTGGTCTTGCCGCTGCCCGAGGGGCCGAGCAGCGCGAGCAGCGAGCCGGACTGCACCGTGAGATGCACGTCGTGCAGCACGGGATGGCCGTCGAAGGCCTTGGAAACGCCAGCAATGCGAAGTGTGCTCATGGGCGTGAGGGATCGGATGACGAGGGCGGGCCGGCCTGCGCGGCGAGCGCCGACTTGCCCGCGAAGGCGAACAGCAGGCCCGAGGCTGCGAGCGAGAGCGCCGTGAGCAGCGCCGCGTAGGGCGCGGCGGCGGCGAACGCGAGCGTCGAGGTATCGGACCAGACCTGGGTGGCGAGCGTGTGCGTGCCGATCGGCGCGAGCAGCAGCGTGGCGTTTAGTTCGGTGACGACCGAGATGAAGACCATCGACGCCGCCGCGCCCAGACCCGGTCCCGCGAGCGGCAGCACCACGCGCCGTAGCGTGGCGAACCAGCCGAGGCCGAGCGCGCGCGCCGTCTCTTCGAGACGCTGCTGCGCCTGCAACAGCGCCGCGCGCACGCTCACGAGCGCGAGCGGCAGAAACAGGATCGCGTAGACCACGATCAGCAGCGTGGTGCTCTGATAGAGCGGTTCGAGCGCGCGCACCGCGAGCGACACGATCGCCAGCGCGATGACGAGTCCCGGCACGCCTTGCGCGATGAACGCCGTGCGTTCGAGAAACGTCGCCGCGCGGCCCGGATAGCGCGCGAGCAGATACGCGAGCGGCAACGCGAGCAGCGTCGTGAAGACGGCGGCCAGCAGGCCGAGCCGCAGCGAGGCGAGCGTGGTGGAGAGCAGCAGTTCGGTCGAGACGTCGGCGGGCGTGATCGCGGCGGCGCCCGGCTGGGTCAGCCAGTAGCCGATCATCGCCAGCGGCACGCCGAGCGTGCCCACGTTGAGCGCGACGAACGCGAGCGTGACCGGCCAGCGCCAGCGGCCCAGCGCGAGACGGCCGGCCGCGCGCCGCGCGCCGCGATCGACGCGTTCGTAACGCGCGCGGCCCCGCACGCGGAATTCGAACACGAGACACACGAGGCACAGCAGGATCAGCACGCAGGCGAGCAGCGAGGCGCCGCCGCCGTCGAAGCTGGTGCGATATTCGGCGTAGATCTCGGTCGTGAACGTGCGAAAGCGCAGCAGCGTGAACGCGCCGAATTCGGACAGCACGCCGAGCGCGACCAGCAGCATCGAGCCGAGCAGCGCGGGGCGCAATTGCGGCAGCACCACGCGCACGAAAATCGCCCAGCGGTTGCAGCCGAGTGCGCGCGCGCATTCTTCGAGCGCGGGATCGAGCCCGCGCAGCGCCGCCGCCACCGGCAGATAGACGAGCGGAAAATACGCGGTCGTGATGACGATGAACGCGCCGAGAAAGTCCTGCAAATCGAGGCTCAACGACACCCACGCATAGCTCGTGATGAACGCGGGCATGGCGAGCGGCGCGGCGGCGAGCAGCGCGAACGCGCGCCGTCCCGGCAGATCGGTGCGCTCGACGAACCACGCGACGGCGGTGCCGAGCACGGCCGACGCCAGCGTCGCGCTCGCGGTGATGCTGAGCGTGTTGACGAGCAGTTCGCCGACGAGCGGACGGAAGATCAGCTCGGCCGCGTCGGCGAAACCGAACGACAGCGCGCGCCAGAACGTCAGCGCGAGCGGCAGCAGGACCAGCAGCGGCCCGAGCGCGGCGGCGAGAAACAGCGCGCGCGGCGCGCGGCGGCGCGTGACGGCCCGCGCCGCGATGCCGGTCCGGTCGAGATCGGCATCGGCCTGATCCGGCATCGCGCGCGCCGAGGTAAGGGCTTCACTCACGATCGCTTCGCCATCCTTACGAATTACAGCAGGCCCGCCTGACGCAGCAGACGGCCCGCCTGGCTGTCGTCGCCGAGTTGCTGGATCGTCAGCGCGGGCGGATGCAGCTGATCGAACGGTTTGTTGATCGGATCGCCCTGCACGCCCGGACGCAGCGGATATTCGAAGCTGATGTGGCCTTGCGCCATCAGCTTCTGCGCGCGCTCGCTTACGAGGTAGGCGAGAAACTTCTGCGCGCCGTCCGGGTTGTGCGCCGACTTCATCGCGGCGGCGCCGGAGACGTTCACGAGCGCGCCCACATCGCCGTTGGCGAAATGCGCGACGGCGCTGCGCGTTTTCTTGTCGCCGAGTTCCGCGTGCAGACGGTCCCAGTAGTAGTTGTTGATGATGCCGGTCGCGACCGCGCCGCGATTGACCGCTGCGACCACGCCTTCGTCGTCGTCGAAAATCTGCGCGTTGGCTTTCAGGCCCTTGAGCCATTCGAGCGTGGCCGCTTCGCCTTTGGCGGCGAGCACGGCGTCGACGAGCGGCAGGAAGTCGGCGTCGCTCGGCGCAATGCCGACCTTGCCCTTCCACTCGGGCTTCGCGAGATCGAAGATCGATTGCGGCAGTTGCGCGGCCGGCAGCTTCGCCGTGTTGTACGTCAGCACGTTTTCGCGCGCGGTCACGCCGACCCACTGTCCGGCCGGCGAGTTGTAGTGCGCGGGCACTTCGGCGAGCGTCGACGGCTGCACCGGCGCGAGCAGGCCTTTCTCTTCCAGTAGCATCAGTTCTGGCGAGTTCTCGGTGAAGTAGACGTCGGCGGGCGTCCTGTCGCCTTCGGCCACGAGTTGCGCGGCCAGCGCCGGACCTTCGCCGCTGCGGATCTTCACGTCGATGCCGGTCTGCTGCTCGAAGTCCTTCGCGAGCTGGTTCACGACCTGCTCGTGCTGGGCGTTGTAGAGCGTGATCGAGGCGGCGTGCGCGCCCAGCGGCAACATCCCCGCCACGGCGAGTGCGAGGGTGGCGGCGCGCAGCGGCGCACCGGAAAGGATCGTCTTCATGTTGGTCGTCTGTCGTTGTTGCTTGTTGTCGAATGAATCCGTGGTGCTGCCTTGTGTCGTGCTGCTTGATGTCGTGCCACGGTCCGGCGCGCGTCGATGCGCCCGCCGGATTGCGTCATGCCTCGAACAGTTGCGCGCCGATGTACGAGCCGGGTTTCGCGCCCGGCGGGCATGCGAACACGGCGCTGCCGACGTGCGTGGTGAACTGGTTCATCATGTCGAACTTCGCGAGCTTCTCGTTGATCGGAATGAAGCCCGTGCGCGGGTCGGCCTGGTGCGCGATGAAGATGAGGCCCGCGTCATATTCGGTTTCCTGACGCCACGGCGGCCAGCGCTCGATATAGAAGTTCGTGCCGTCGTTGTACGAGTACGAGCGGCGCAGGATCTGCGCACCGTTGTTCGACGCGCGATTCGAAAGACGCACGTGCGAGTTTTCCGGAATCAGCGGATTGCCGTCCTTGTCGTTCGCCGTGAGATCGACCGTGTCGAATTCCTTCGCCTGGCCGATGGGCGCGCCGCTGTACTTGTGACGGCCGAACACCTGCTCCTGGAAGCCGAGTTCCATCTGGTCCCAGTGCTCGATCGTGATGCGGATGCGGCGCACGACCGTGTAGGTGCCGCCTTGCATCCACGGCGCGTCGGCGGCGGTGGCCCAGACGAACTCGTTCATCGCCTTCGGGTCCGAGGTCGGCGGATTGTTGGTGCCGTCCTTGAAGCCCATCAGATTGCGCGGCGTCTGATTGCGCGGACCGGACAGAAAGCCCGCCTGGCCCCAGCGCATGTGCAGCTTGCCGTAACCCTGGCGCGCGAGCTGGCGCACCGCGTGGAAGGCCACTTGCGCGTCGTTCGCGCAGGCCTGCACGTAGAGGTCGCCGCCGGTTTTCTCGGCCACCAGCTGATCGCCGTTGAAGCGCGGCAGATCGACGAGCGCGGCGGGGCGCAGATGCGCGAGGCCGTAACGGTCCTTGCCTTCCGACATGAAGAGGCCGGGACCGAAGCCGAACGTCACCGTGAGCGCGGCCGGGCCGAGACCGAGCACGTCGCCGGAATCGGGCGCGGGCGCATCGTCCTTGCCGTTGTCGAGCGAGGCCGCCGACTGGCCTTGCGTCATGCGCGCGGCTATGTCGGTCCACTGGCGCAGCAGCGCGATCACGTCGTCGCGCGAAGTGGTCGCGAGATCGAAGGCCGCCACATAGGTATGCGCCTGCTGCGGCGTGACGATGCCGCCTTGATGCGCGGCGTAAAACGGCTCGACCGCGCTCATCGGATCGACGGCCGGCGGCGCGCGATGCTTCGCTTCGGCGGCCTGCGTCAGGCCGCTTGCGCCAAGCGACGCGCCAGCGGCCACGGCCGCGCCGCCGGCCTTGAGAAAACCGCGCCGCGCGGGACGCTGCGGGCGGTTGGGGTTGTCGTCGGAGGACATGATTATTTCGCCAGCACGAGAGTGTTCACGTCGTCTTCCACGTAGTAGAAGCCGTCGCCCGCCGGTGTCATCGCGATGCCGAACAGGTCGCCGTTGCCCGGGGGCGTCTGTGCCTTGTCGGTGTCGATCCAGCGTGCGTAGAGTTGCTTCGCCGCGACCGGGTCGATCTCGACGACCTGGCCGTTGAGCGCGTTGGTCACGAGCAGGTGGCCCTGCGGCGTGGTGATCATCGCGAGCGGGCGGTGCAGCAGGCCGTCCGCAGTCAGTTGACGGCCCACGCCCGCGCTCGTGTCGCGCGTGGTCGGGTCTTCGATCACGTTGATGCGGTTGCCGATCGCGTCGGACACATAGAGCAGCTTGTTGTCCGCGGACAGCGCAAGGCCGGTCGGACCGACGAGGAACACGCCGCGGTCGGCGCGCGCGCCGAAGCCGCTCGCAATCACCGTTTCGCTCTTGACCGTGGGCGGCTGGCCGTTCGGGATGTCGAGTTCCATGCGCAGCACGGTGGCCTGCTTGAAGACCGGCGGCTCGCCGTCCGGGCCGAGGTCGGTGCCGCCCACGCCGAAGCCCGCGTTGCTCACGAACAGCGTGGCGCGATCGCCGTTGTCGATCACGGCCATGTTGCCCCACGGGTCGTTGATGTTCGGGCTGCTGATGGCCTTCGCGATCTTGCCGTTGCTGTCGAGCACGATCAGGCAGCCCGCGCCCTTGGTGTTGGTCGTGCCGTCGTTGCTCGGCGTGCTGCCGACGATCACCCAGCCCGACTTCAGCATCGTCATCGCGGTCGAGAGGCCCACGCCGCCGGGACATTCCTTGAGGTCGCGTGGAATGGTGGCGAACAGCGTCATCTGCTTCGTGTCCGGGTGATAGTCGACGATGGTCGATCCCGTGCCCTGCATGTTCGACGCGTTGTTGAAGTTGTCGATCAGCACGTCGCCCTGTTTGACGGTGCCGGCGCTCACCGGCGCGACGAAGATCGCATACGGATTCTGGTCGCCGTTATCGGGCACGGTGTTGATGAGCGTGGTCTGGTGCTTGACGATCTCCAGCATGCCGGGCTCGCCCGCATGAACGAGGGGCGCGCCGAGCAGCGCGGTGGCGGCGAGCGCGAGCGCCGCGCGGGTGGCGTGAGCCGAGCACAGCAGGAGCTTGCGCGTGGCGTGATTCATTGTGTATTTCTCCGTGCCTCGCGCGAGCACGCGCACGCACGGGCGTGCGCGGCGGGGTGGCGTGAGGGCTTGGGGTTAGACATGGTGCGAATGGCGTGGATCAGAACGTGATGGTGGTGCGCACGCCGAGCACGAAGGTGTTGCGCAGCGGCTGGGTCGCGTCGTTCGGGTTCTGGCCCGCGCCCGCGTTGAACGTGTATTGCGCGTCGGCCTGAATCTGCCACCACGGTGTGACTTCGTATTGATAGGTCGCTTCGAGCGTGGTTTCCTGCGTGCGCACGCCGTACGGTCCCGTGTTGAACGTGCGGTAGTCCATGTCGAGATCGTGCACCGCGTTGCTGACCTTGATGTACGTGACGGCGAGACCGACGCTGTCGTTGTCGCGGCCCTTGAACGGCGCTTTCATCACGACGCCCGCGTTGGCCGAGAAGTCGACGAGGTTGCGGTCGCCCGGCGCGCCCATCACGCGCGCGAACACGCCGATGCTGCGCGGTTCGTCGGGATCGGGACGCCACACCATCTGGTCGGCGACGGCGTAGATGCTGTAGTTGCCGCGATGCTCGGCGGCGATGCCGGTGCTCGCCGGGTTGTTGAGCGAGAGGCCGGTGTTGTCGTAATGCTGGTCGGCGAACGCGTTGCTGTTGTACCAGAAGCCGATCTTGTAGGTGCCGGGCAATCCTTGACTGTCGGCGCTCACGAGTTCGCCTTCGGACGGCTGATTGATCGAGTACTGCAATTCGCCGATCACCAGCGCGCCGTTGTGCAGATTGAAATTCGTGCCGCTCAGATTGTTCGGGTTGTTGCCGAGCGGATCGCCGTCGAATACGCCGATCAAACCCGTGAGCGACGGCGTGATCTGGCCGCGCACGCGCACGCCGAGACCGGCGAGCGGATACGCGGGACCGCCCGAGGGCATGTCGTACGAAGGCAGCGCGGGCCAGCCGAACATCGTGTTGACGAACAGCGCCGCGTACTGGCTCGTGATGAATTCCTGATCGATACTCTGCTGACCGACCTTGATGTCGAGCTTCCTGTCGAGGAAGGACTGCTGATACCACATCTCCCACAGACGCGTGGTGTCCTGCGCCTCGATCCCGCTCGCCGTGTTCAGCGTGCCGAGATAGTTCGCGCTCAGGTTCGAGCCGTGAATCTGCAATGCGCTGATGTTGAACAGGCCGCCCGGAATGCCGAGCGCCTTGCTCGTATCGAGCTGCAAGGTGGCGGTGGTGAGACCGTCATAGGTGCCGCCGCGATTGAGACCGCCGCGCACGTTCGCGAGATATTCGCTGGTTTCGGTCAGGTCGAATGTGACGCCGTATTTGCCGAGCCACGGACGCAGCCCGCCCATGTCGCCGAGCAGATTTTCGCGCGACCAGATGCCCGTGAAGAAGGTGGACGGTTCCGCCTTGATCGAGAGATCGGCCTCGGGCGCTTCGGGTTGCGCGTCGGGGTTGCTGCTCGTTTGCGCCTGCGCCGCACCGCATGCGAAGGTCGCGCACGCCGCCCACAGCGCGAGTCCGCGCAAGGCGGGCGCACGCCGTCCGAACGCACCGTCTGTCCGGTTGAGTTTCATCGTATTCCTTAATTATTTAATTCTTCGCCGAGGGATCGAGTCGCGCATGCGCTGGTGTTGGCGCCTTAATTCCTGAGTCTTCAAGAGTCTCCAAGACGCCGCCATCGTACTCAGCGATATCTTGAAGGTCAACACAAATGAGAATGATTCTCACGATGATTACAGGGCGTAAGGGCTGTGTTTACGATTACCTGTCGACGTGAATTCGGGCGATAAAGAAAGGTTAAAAAAGGCGATTCTGTATGACGAAAGAAGTCGCTTATCATCGACGTAATTCGCGCACTTAAAACGCGTTTGCCGTGGGTGTCTGCAATGTGCGAAAGCGATGCGCTATGGCAATGCGCGCCGCTCGCGTCACCCCGACCTCATACCTTTCATTTTTAACGCCAGGCTGTTTCCATGTCCGACCAGGATTTCAAGCTCGATCTCGATCGTTATTTCGCCCGCATCGGCTACGACGGACCGCGCGCCGCGACGCTCGACGTGCTGCGCACGCTGCATCGTCTGCATCCGTGCGCGATACCGTTCGAAAACCTCAATCCGTTTTCGGCGCGCGGCGTGTCGATCGCGTTGCCCGATATCGTCGCGAAGCTCGTCGACTCGCGGCGCGGCGGCTATTGTTTCGAGCACAACACGCTGTTCGCCCATGTGCTGATGCAACTCGGCTTCGCGGTGGAACCGCTGGCGGCGCGCGTGCTGTTCGGTCAGCCGAAGGACAGCGCCTCGCCGCGCACGCACATGCTGCTGCGCGTGCAGGCCGAAGGCGAGGCGTGGCTCGTCGACGTGGGCTTCGGCGGCGCGTCGCTGAGCGCGCCGCTCGCGTTCGCGCAACGCGGCGAGCAGGCGACGCCGCTCGAACCCGCGCGCCTGACGCCGAGGAACGAGACGAGCGTGACGAATGGCAAGAACGCGACGGGCGCGCGCGAATGGACGCTCGAGCACTTCGACGGCGAGGCGTGGGGCGATGTGTATCGCTTCGAAGACGCGCCCGCGCTCTGGTGCGATTACGAGGTGGCGAACTGGTACACGTCGGCGTCGCCGCAATCGTTCTTCACGGACTGCCTGATCGTGTGCATCGCGCGCGAGGGCCGTCGCGCGATTCTCTTCAACGACCGCTACACGGAGCGCGACGTCGCGGGCCACGCGACGCATCGCACGCTCGCCAATGCGGGCGAACTCGACGATTGCCTGACGACGCAATTCGGCATCGACACGTCGGGCTTCGACATGCAGGCGAGTTTCGCGCGCGTGCAGGGACGAGGCGAAAAGCGCTGAACCTCGCGGGAGCGCCGGCGCAAGGAGGGCATCATGAAGCCGCTGATCGTGCGTCTTTTCACGCAGACGCTCATCTGGCTCGCGTTGCAGGGCGTCTTGCTGTTTGCGTCGGCGGGCACGCTCGCGTGGCCGGCCGCGTGGCTCTGGCTGCTCGAATGGGCCGCGTGCGGTATCTGGATCGGCCTGTGGCTCGCGCGTACCGATCCGGGTCTGCTCGCCGAGCGGCTCGCGCCGTTCGCGCAGCGCGAGCAGCAGCGATGGGACCGCGTGTTCATGGTGTCGGTCGCGCTGGGCTGGTGCGCGTGGCTGTGCCTGATCGGTCTCGACGCCGTGCGTTATCGCTGGTCGCAGGTGCCGGTCTGGCTCAGTGTGTGCGGCGCGGTGGCGATTTTCGTCGATCTCTACGCGACGCGCGGCGTGTTCGCGGCGAACCGCTACGCGGCGCCCGTCGTGAAGATCCAGCGCGAGCGCGGCCATGCGCTGAGCGATAGCGGACCGTACGCGTATGTGCGCCATCCGATGTACGCGTTCGCGATTCTGCTGCTGGCGGGCACGCCGCTGATGCTCGGCTCGTGGTGGGGATTGGCGTGCGTGCCGGCGATGGTCGCGGCGATCGGCTGGCGCGCCGTGCGCGAGGAGCGCACGCTGGCTGCGGAACTGCCGGGCTATCGCGCGTATCTGGAGCGGGTGAAGTACCGGTTTGTGCCGGGGGTGTGGTGATGCGCCAGGAAGGCCGGCACGCGCGCCGGCCGTTCGCGCGTCAGAGGTGCGTCAGAGACGCGTCTGATTCACGCGCTTCATCAGCGCTTCCGCGCTTTCCTTGCGCTCGCTGTACCGGTCGACCAGATACGGGCCGATATCGCGCGTCAGCAGAGTGAACTTCACCAGTTCTTCCATCACGTCCACGACACGATCGAAGTACGCCGAAGGCTTCATGCGTCCGGCTTCATCGAATTCCATGAACGCCTTCGCCACCGACGACTGGTTCGGGATGGTCAGCATGCGCATCCAGCGTCCGAGCACGCGCATCTGGTTCACGGCATTGAACGACTGCGAGCCGCCGCTCACCTGCATCACCGCGAGCGTTTTGCCCTGCGTCGGGCGCACCGCGCCAACCGAAAGCGGAATCCAGTCGATCTGCGCTTTCATGATGCCGGTCATCGCGCCGTGGCGCTCCGGCGAGCACCAGACCATGCCTTCCGACCAGAGCACCAGATCGCGCAGTTCGGCGACCTTGGGATGCGTGTCGGGCGCATCGTCGGGGAGCGGCAAGCCGCTCGGGTTGAACGTGCGCACCTCCGCGCCCATCGCCGTGAGCAGACGCGCCGCCTCTTCGCTCAGCAGCCGGCTGAACGAGCGCTCGCGCAGCGAGCCATAGAGCAGCAGGATACGCGGCGCATGCGCGCAAGCCTTCGTGGCCTGCAGGCGCTGGATATCGGGCACGCGGAACTGCGCCGCATCGACTTGCGGCAGCGCGGTCGCGAGATCAGTTGCCGGAGCGGACACGCTTGCCCTCCGTATCGATCACGACTTCGCCGTCTTCCTTCGTGAACGCGCCATGTTGCGCGCCCGGCAGGATCTCGAGCACGACTTCGGACGGACGGCACAGGCGCACGCCCAGCGACGTCGCCACGAACGGACGGTTGATAAGAACAGGGTGCGCCATCATGGCGTCGAGTAACTGGGCGTCGGTCAATGCCGGATTGTCCAGCTGCAATTCCGCGTAGGGCGTGCCTTTCTCGCGCAACGCCTCGCGCACGCTCAGGCCCGCTTGCGCGATCAATTCGACGAGCTTCTCTCGCGACGGCGGGTTGTGCAGATATTCGATGACGACAGGTTCGATGCCTGCATTGCGGATCATCGCGAGCGTGTTGCGCGAGGTGCCGCAGTCCGGGTTGTGATAGAGGGTGACTTCGCTCATTGCCTTGTTTTCCGTAACGTTCATGCACATTCGTACCAGTTCTTCGAACGGTTCACGATGCGCACCACGAGCAGCATGACCGGCACTTCGATCAGCACGCCCACGACCGTCGCGAGCGCCGCGCCGGAGTGAAAACCGAACAGACCGATTGCCGTGGCGACGGCCAGTTCGAAAAAATTCGATGCGCCAATGAGCGCGGACGGGCAGGCGATGTTGTGCTTTTCGCCGACCGCGCGATTGAGCCAGTAAGCCAGCCCCGCGTTGAAAAAGACCTGAATCAGGATCGGCACGGCAAGCAGCACGATCACGAGCGGCTGCTTCAGGATCGCCTCGCCCTGGAAGGCGAACAGCAGCACCAGCGTGGCAAGCAGCGCCGCGATCGACCATGGGCCGATCTTCGCCATGGCGGTTTCGAACGCCGCGTCGCCGCGCGAGAGCAGCACCTTGCGCAGCAGCTGCGCGAGGATCACGGGGATGACGATGTAGAGCGCGACCGAGGTGAGCAACGTCGCCCACGGCACCGTGATCGCCGAAATGCCGAGCAGCAGCGCAACGAGCGGCGCGAAGGCAACCACCATGATGCTGTCGTTGAGCGCGACCTGCGAAAGCGTGAAGAGCGGATCGCCGCCGGTCAGGCGACTCCAGACGAACACCATGGCCGTGCAGGGCGCGGCGGCCAGCAGGATCAGGCCGGCCACATAGCTGTCGAGTTGCGCGGCGGGCAGCATCGGCGCGAACAGGTGCTTGATGAAGAGCCACGCGAGCAACGCCATCGTGAACGGCTTGACGAGCCAGTTGACCACGAGCGTGACGCCAATCCCCTTGATGTGCTGCCGCACCTCGTGCAGCGAGCCGAAATCGACCTTCACCAGCATCGGCACGATCATCACCCAGATCAGCACGCCGACCGGCAGATTGACCTGGGCGTATTGCATGCGGCCGATCGCCTGAAAGACGCCGGATAGCATCTGCCCGAGCCCAATGCCCGCGACGATGCACAACGCCACCCAGACGCTCAGGTAGCGCTCGAAGAAGCTGATGACCGGTTTCTGTGTGCCATGACGTGCAGTGGCGAGGTTGGGGGTGTTCATGGAGAGGGGGCGGACAAGGCGTTAGCGCGGCACGGATGGCGCGCGGTTTCGTTCAGCATCGGCACGAGTCGGCGCCGGGGCTCAGGCAGGGCTGGCCCTGGCAGCAGTTCTCGGTCAGGAAGCCGAGGACCGCGTTCATCTGTTCGTAGGCCGCCCGATAGATCAAGGTGCGCCCGTCGCGCTCCTGCGTGACCAACCCTGCGTTCATCAACTCCTTCAGGTGAAAGGAGAGCGTCGCATTGGGCACGTCGAGTTGAGCCGCGATGGCGCCGGGCGTGAGGCCTTCCGGGCCGGTGACGACCAGCATCCGGAACACGCGCAGACGCAGATCGTGAGCGAGCGCGGCCAGGGCGCGCACGATGTCTTTTTCTTCCATATTTCCAATATATTCGAAATATTGGAGGTCGGCAACAAGAGATTCGCGGTTATCGCGGGGGCGGCGCGCGTCCCGCGATGCCGATGCGGCGAATCAGTCCGCGAAAATCAGAAATTCCCCGGCGACTGGCGCGGATCGAGTTCCTTCGCATAGCGTCGATGCAGCCACGCGAGCGCCGTGGTCGTCACCAGCACGAAGGCGATATTCGCGGCGCTCTGGCCGAGCGCCAGCACGGCGAGCCCGGCGGGCGTCTGCACGCGCTCGGGCGTGATGCCCGCGAACACGAGGCCGACCATCACGATCGTGCCGCAGACGAGCACCGGCAACGCCGCCATGAACGCGACGCCCGCGAGGCTCCAGAAGTGGCCGCGGCTATCGCGCCAGGCTGCGCCGAATGCAAGACGTCCGCCAATGGCGAGCGCGGGAGAAAGCAGGCACAGGCGCACCGCCACGCACATCCAGAGCGTGACGACCACCAGCGAGAGAAACAGCGTGCCGCCTGCGTGATGCGGACGCAGCACCAGCCAGAACAGCGCCATGGCGAGCGCGCCGCCGATCACCAGCACGAGGCCGTAGCCGAGCATGCGCAGGAGCGGCATCGCGCCGCCCGGCATGATGGGCGTGGCCTGCTCGCCGAGCAGCACGAAGCGGAAAATCTTGAGCGTGAACCAGAGATAGACGAGCGCGTTGAGGATCGTGGCGATATTGGCCGCCAGAATCAGGCCCGTCGAGGGATCGTCGCCTTCGCCCGGCACCGGCCGTCCGGCCATCGCCAGCCAGCCGAGCACCGCGTAGATCAGGAAGGTGCCGATCACCAGCCCCGGCATCTGCGTGACGGCTTCGCGCGCGCTGCCCCAGGCGCGCTTGACGCATTCCATGAAGGTCATCTGTTGCATGAGTCTTGTCGTAAGAGTTGACAGATGGCCTACAGTCTAACGCGCCGCGGGGCAGCACGGGCTGGCGCGTTATTTCACGGCGAACAGCGTGAGATTCATGAACACCTTGAAGACGAATCCGAGCGAGACCGCCGCGCCCACGCCGCCGCACCAGAGCAGGACGAACCAGATCCAGCCCGGCAGCTTGCTCGTGCGCGCGCCGGCTGCGGATCGGGGCGTGGATTGAAGCGCGTTTTCAGTGGTAGTGATGGGTGTCGCCATGGCGGAGCTTGCCTCGGAAGACCCAGTAACCCAGCGCCGTATAGGCGAGGATGATGGGCAGGATGAACGATGCGCCGATCAGCGTGAAGGTCTGGCTTTCGCGCGGCGCGGCGGCTTGCCAGAGCGTGAGTTGCTGCGGAATCGCAAACGGCCACAGGCTCACGAGCAGACCCACGTAGCCGAGCAGCACGAGCGCGAGTGCGGCGACGAACGGCGTCTTGTGATGGCGCGACTGCACGGCCCAGCGCATCCACACGGCGCACGCCACGACCAGCAGCGGCACCGGCGCGAGACGCCAGAACAGGCCCGAATGGAACCAGCGGTGGGCGATGGTCGGGTCCTGCATCGGCGTCCAGAGACTCACGAGCCCGATGAAGCCGAGCAGCATCACGGTGAGCGGCCAGACCAGCTTGTGCAGGCGGCGTTGCAGATCGCCTTCGGTCTTGGCGACGAGCCAGCAGCTGCCGAGCAGCGCATAGGTCGCCACGAGGCCGAAGCCCGAGAGCAGCGTGAACGGCGTGAGCCAGCCGAAGGCATCGCCGGCGAACTGGCCGTTCGCCATCGGAATGCCTTGCAGGAACGCGCCCAGCGCGATGCCCTGGAAGAACGCCGCGCCCGTCGAACCGCCGATGAAGGCGAGGTCCCACAGATGCTTCGTGCGGTTCGCCTTGGCGCGGATCTCGAACGAAACGCCGCGGAAAATCAGGCACGCGAGCATGAAAACGAGCGGCAGATAGAGCGCCGAAAGCACGGTCGAATAGACGATCGGGAACACGGCGAACAGACCGGCGCCGCCCAGCACGAGCCAGGTTTCGTTGCCGTCCCAGACGGGCGCGACGGTGTTCATCATCAGATCGCGTTCTTCTTCATCGGGGAAGAACGGAAACACGATGCCGATGCCCAGATCGAAGCCGTCGAGCACGACGTAGAGCAGAAGGCCGAGCGCGATGATCGCGGCCCAGATGACGGTGACATCCATGAGTGGCTTGCCTCGTTGCGTAGGTGCGTAGGTGCGTTTGTGCGTTTGTGCGATGCGGATGAAAGCGCGTGTCGGGTGTCAGGCGTCGATCAGCTGATCGGCGGCGGACATCGGGCGGCGCGCGGTCTGGTTTGCGGCGAGCGCGGGATGCGCTTCGTTCGCGTGGCCCGGCGTCGGCGTGCCATGCGTGCCGTGCGTGTCATCGGCGCCAGGCAGCGCCGGACCCTTGCGCATCAGCTTGAGCAGGTAGTAGATGCCGGTGCCGAACACGAGGAAATACACCGCGATGAACGCCATCAGCGAAATGCCCACTTGCTGCGCGGTGAGCGGCGAGACGGCCTGCGAGGTGCGCATCACGCCGTAGACGACCCACGGCTGGCGGCCCGCTTCGGTGGTGATCCAGCCCGCGAGCAGCGTGATGAAGCCGGTCGGCCCCATCGCCAGCACGCAGCGCTGGAACAGGCGCGATTCGTACAGCGTGCCGCGCTTGCGCAGCCACCAGCCCGCGACGGCCAGCACGATCATCAGGATGCCGAGGCCGACCATCACGCGGAAGGTCCAGAAGATGAGCGTCGAGTTCGGACGCTGATCGGGCGGAAACGACTTGAGACCCTTGATTTCGCCGTCCCAGCTATGCGTGAGGAT
Organism: Paraburkholderia tropica; assembly: GCF_900109265.1. GTDB lineage: Bacteria > Pseudomonadota > Gammaproteobacteria > Burkholderiales > Burkholderiaceae > Paraburkholderia > Paraburkholderia tropica. Next base: position 141,545 of record NZ_FNZM01000019.1, on the reverse strand, counting down.
CAGGCTGCCGAGGTGCGGAATCTTCACGGCGTAGCGCGTGGTTTCCGCCTGCATGTCGGGAATGCCGAACACGTTGAGCGAGGTGCCGCCTTGCTCGGTGTCCCACAGCCCTTCGATCGCGGCGATCTTCGCGGGTTGATACTCGCGCGTGTTCAGACCGTGCGCATCGCCGACGAAAGCCTGCACCGGCGCGAGCACGAGCAGCAGGCCGAGCGCCATCGAGAACATCTTCTTCACGGCGGGGTCGCGGCGGCCCTTGAGCAGATGCCACGCGCCCGTCGCGGCCACCACCAGCGCGGCCACGATGAACGCGGCGATCGCCATGTGCGCGAGTCGGTAGGGGAACGACGGATTGAAGATGATCTTGAGCCAGTCGGTCGGCACCACGTGGCCGTCGACGATCTTGAAGCCTTGCGGCGTCTGCATCCAGCTATTCGAGGCGAGAATCCAGAACGTCGAAATGAGCGTGCCGATGGCGACCATCAGCGTCGCGCCGAAGTGGGCGCGCGCGCTCACGCGGTTCCAGCCGAACAGCATGATGCCGAGGAAACCGGCTTCGAGGAAGAACGCCGTCATGACTTCGTACATGAGCAGCGGACCGGTGATCGGACCGGCGAACGACGAGAAGCCGGCCCAGTTGGTGCCGAACTCGTAGCTCATCACGACGCCCGAGACGACGCCCATGCCGAAGGCCACGGCGAAGATCTTCGACCAGAACAGGCAGAGGTCTTTGTAGAACGGTTTGCGCGTCTTGAGCCAGCACGCTTCGAGCACCGCGATGAAGCTCGCGAGACCGATGGAAAGCGCGGGAAAGACGATGTGAAAAGAGACAGTGAAGGCGAACTGTAGCCGGGCGAGATCGAATGCGGATAGAGCGGGGATGGACGATTGCATATGCGTGCCTTGCGTGGCTGTATTTGCTTGCGTGACGCATGCGTTGCCGCGTGCGAATGGACGTAAGCGTAGGGGAAGCCCGCGCGTCGTGCTGCGCTGCGACATGCGCCAGCATGTCGCAGCAGTCAATCGTCAAGAGAAAAGAGCGTGCGCTAACGCGTTGATAAGGATCAATTTAGCGAGAGGATTCGCTGTGCTTTGATGTGGCGCAAGGTGCGCGCGCTGCGTCAATTTGCGTCAATTTGGATCGCGTTCAAGCGGCGTCGCGCGTTGTGCGTCAATTCGCCCAGGTGCGCGGCGCGCTCAACGCGGATCGCTCCAGAGTTTGCCCGCCGTCGCCCAGTTTTCGGGCTTCACGTCGTGAAAGATGATGTCGACGGACGAGGCGTCCACGCCGAGCACCTTGCAGGTGGTCTCGGTCAGCGCGGCGGCGAGTTCGCGTTTCTGTTCGACGCTGCGTCCTTCGAACATTTCGATGTGGAATGTCGGCATGATGAGGCTCCTGGTTGGGTGTCTTCGGGTGTCGTTGAGCGTTGGCTGTCGATGCGGATCAATCGCGGTACGAAGTATCGAGACGATCGAGCTTGCGCAGCAGCGCGGGCCATTCGAGTTCGCCTTCGATCGCGCCGCCGTCGTCGAGTTGCAGCGCCGTGCGCGCGCAGACGTCCGGCGGCGGCACGACGAGCGGCACACCGCCCGCCTGGGCCTGCAATTGAATTTCGCAGGCCTTGATGAGCGTGGCCATCAGCACGAAGGCTTCGGCGACGGTGCGGCCCGTGGTGAGCGTGCCGTGATTGCGCAACAGCATCGCGAACTTCGCACCGAGATTCGCCGTGAGGCGCGCGCCTTCGGCGGGCGTGAACGCGAGGCCTTCGTAGTCGTGCCACGCGAGGCGCTCGTGGAAACGCAGCGCGTGTTGCGAAGCGGGCAGCAGGCCGTCGCGTTGCAGCGACACCGCTATGCCCGCCGTATTGTGCAGATGCATCACGCAGACGGCGTCGGGGCGCGCGAGATGCACGGCGGCGTGCAGCGCGAAGCCGGTCGCGTTCACGCGATACGCGCTCTCGCCGACGATGTGTCCTTCGGTGTCGATCTTCACGAGATTCGACGCGCACACTTCGTCGAACGCGAGGCCGAACGGATTGAGCAGAAAGCGGCCGGGCTGATCGGGAATGGCGGCGGAGACGTGCGTGTAGATCAGATCGTCCCAGCCGTACAGCGCGATCAGGCGGTAGGCGGCGGCGAGGTCGATGCGCAGCCGGCGTTCGGCGTCGGAAGGCGGTGCGGTGTCGGCGCGAATGCCGGTGGGGCGATGGGCGAAGGACATGGCGTGTTCTCTAGCGGTCGTAAGGCCGGTCGTTGAGGCGGTCGTTGAGCCGGATGGCGGCGGGCGAGACGGGCGCGGCGCGCGTGAATCCGCACAGCCGCCACGCGCCATGCACGGCCCAGCCCGCGAGCGCGAACGGCGCGGTCATCGCGGGCAAACCGAGGCAGGTCGCGACGAGATGCAGCGCCGCCGCGAGCATCGTCGCACAGATTGCGGCGCGTGCGCCGAGCGTACTGGCGGCGAGCGCCGCGAGCGCGCCGTTGAAACCGCAGAGGCCCGCGTCGAAGTTCGCGCCGGGCACGCCCGCGAGCCATTCGATGCCGCTCGCGAGCGCCGCGCCGCCGAGCGCAAACGCCGCCGCGCGCCGCGACGAAAGCGCGATGCCCGCGAGCAGCACGAGGCCCGGCAGCGCGCCGGTCGCGAAGGCGGTTTGCGCGAGGCCGCTGAATGTGCCGCTCAGCGCGTGGGCGGCGAGGTCGAAGGCTTGTGGTGCGGGGGCGGTTTTTGCGTCGCTGATTCCGCTTATGTTGGGCGGGGCCGCCGTGCGCAACGCCATCCAGACCCACGTCGCAATCAGACACGGCGACGAATACACCGCGAGTCCCACGTCGCCGAGCCGACGCGCGAGCGGCGCGCCCAGCCAGGCGCTCGCGCAGGCCGCGAGCAGCGCCAGGGCGACCGCGGTTGCGGGATCGTCGGCGAACGTGAAGGCCGCGAGCGCGGCGAGCGCGCCGTTGAAACCCGCGAGACCATCGTCGATCTCGACGAGCGGCGCGCCGCCGAGCAGCGCGCAGACATTGGCCGCCGTTGCGCCGATCAGCGCCGCGCAGACGAGCCGCGCGTCGCAGAGCGCGAGCGCCGCGAGCACGCTCGCGCCGGTGCCCGCGTGGCGCTGCAACACGATCTGGCCCAGGCTGCGCAAAAGCGTATGCAAAGGCGCGGCAAGCCGGGCGGAAGCGGCATCCGGATGAGCGGGGGCGGGCGCGGAAGTCAGCATGGCGGTCGTGCGGCAAGGCGTGGAGGCGACAGGGAACGAGGCGGAACGCGGCGCAGTCAGTAATGCGGTCAGCAACGCGCGAACGGCGCCAGCGCCGCGTCGGCCGGTGCGCATCGCGAGCATAGGCGATGCCGCGGCCGTTGCGCATGCGCGCGCGTTGATAGTCGCTATTTGCGGCGCCGCGTGCGCGCGCCGCGCCTGCGCTACGATAGCCGCAGCCGCGCATCCCGGCGCGGCGGGAGACGAGCGATGCGTGAAGTGCGTTGGGCTTCGGAGGAAGGCGAGGGCATCGAGCACCTGGCGTTCGATGCGAGCGGCGGCGCGATCCGCGTGGAAAGCGTGGTGGTCGGGCAGCGTTACGGCAAGGCTTACGGCCTCTGCTACACGGTGCATTGCGACGCGCAATGGCGCGTGACCTACGCGGCCTTTCGCGTGATGGGCGGCGCGTCGTTCGCGATGCACGGCGACGGTCTCGGCCACTGGCGCGACGGCGCGGGCCGCGCGCTCGACGCCATCGAAGGCTGCATCGACATCGACATCGCGGCGACGCCATTCACGAACACCTTGCCGATTCGCCGCCTCGGTCTGGCGCGCGGCGAACGGCGTCCGATCGACGTTGCCTATATCGCCGCGCCAGAACTCGAAGCCACGCGCGTCGCGCAGGCCTACACGTGCATCGAGCCCGATCGAATCTATCGCTATGAAGGCATTTTTCGCCATTTCACGGCGGAACTGCGTATCGATGACGACGGACTCGTGATCGATTATCCGACGCTGTTCCGGCGCTTGCCAGCGCGCTGAATTGCGTCCTGAAACACGCGCGGCAATCGCATGAATCTAGCGCGCGGGATGTTGCGTCGCGCCTTGCGTGGAATCGTTTTGCGTTTGTGCTTCTGTTTGCGCGCCGCCCGTCTGCACGATATGCAGTTCGCGCGTGCGCAGCGGCAGCGCGCAATGCGCGTCGGCGAGCGCCTGGCGCACCTGGCGCGAGAGCGCCCAGCGCATGTCCCAGAAGGTATCGATGTTGGACCACGCGCGGATATTGAGCACGACGGTGCTGTCGTCGAAACGCGTCACCATGACTTGCGGCGCGGGCGCGGCCAGCACGCGCGGATCGGCGGCGGCCAGCGCGCGCAGCGCTTCGATCGCGCGGTTCACGTCGTCGCGCACGGACACTTCGACTTCGAGGTCGAGACGGCGCGTGGGATTGCGGCTGAAATTGCGGATCGAGTTGCTCCACAGCGCGCTGTTCGGCACGTATTCGCAGATGCCGTCGGGTTTCGTGAGGCGCGTCGTGAAGAGATTCACTTCCTCGACCGTGCCCGCGACGTTGCCGCCGCCGCCGTCGATATAGTCGCCGACCTTGAACGGACGCAGCAGCAGCAACATGATGCCCGCCGCGATGTTCTGCAGCGTGCCTTGCAGCGCGAGGCCGATGGCGAGACCGGCGGCGCCCAGCACGGCCACGATGCTCGCGGTCTGGATGCCCAGTTGCGACAGCGCGCCGACGATGGCAACGAGGCGCACGCCCCACAGCGCACAATCGCGCACGATGGGGCGCAGCGTGGGGTCGATGCCGCTTTGGCCCGAGAGCCATTTGCCGACGCGCCGGGAAATCCACCAGCCCGCCCACAGAATGACGGCGGCGGCGCACAGCCGCAGCGCGAGGGCGGAGAGCGCGTCCCACAGGAAACTCCAGTTGGACGGGTGAACGTGCACGAGTAGCGATTGCATGGGAGGCGTCCTCGAAGTCGGGCGCGCCGGTGCGTGACCGGACGCGCAAAGAGGGCCTATTTTACGGGGCGAATCGATCGGATTCGCGCGTTGACCTTTATTTGATCGCTGCGTTTTACGTTCGTGAACGTTGTGGATTGTGCGGCGGACGGTACGCCAGCGCGGTGGCCGCGTGCGCGCGTCAGCCTCGCGTCGCGACGATGAAGAGGCGCGGGAACGGCAGCAGCACGACGCCGTCATCGAGCGCCGGATACGCGTGCGCGATGGCCTCGCGATAACGCGCGGTGAACGCGGCGCGCTCGTCGTCGCTGCGTAGCGCGGCGAGAAACGGACGCATCGCGCTGCCCTTGAACCATTCGACCACGGCGTCCGCTCCGCCCGCGAGCGGATGGTAGTAAGTCGTGCGCCAGACATCCACGCGCGCGCACAGCGGCTTGAGCAGCGCGTAGTAATGGCGCGCGTCGAAGCGCTCGGTGCGCGCCACGCCGGCGAGGTGGCTCGCCCACGGCGCTTCGGCGGCGATCTCGCGCAGCAGCGTGTGCGCGGGTTCGTCGAGATTGTCGGGCATCTGGATCGCAAGATGGCCGCCGGGCGCGAGACGCTGCACGAGACGCGGAAACAGCGTGTCGTGATCGGGCAGCCATTGCAGCACGGCGTTCGCGAGCATCAGGTCGTAACGCGGCGCATCGCTGCCGCGTGCGCTCCATTCGGCGATATCGGCGAGTTCGAATTGCAGTTGTGGCAGACGTTTGCGCGCCGCGTCGAGCATGTCCGCCGACGCGTCGAGGCCGCTCACCTGCGCGCCGGGCACGCGGGCCATCAGGATGCCGGTGGAATTCGCCGGGCCGCAGCCGATATCGATGGCCGTGCGAATCGTTTGCTCGGGCGCGATCGGCACGGCGGCGAGCAGGTCGCGCACGGGCCGTGTGCGCTCGTCCTCGAACTGCACGTATTGCTTCGCGTAGCCGTCGCGCGTGGTGGTCTTGTCCGCTGCGTTGTTCAGCATGGGCGTCTCCTGTCGTGTGGATGGTGCAAGCCGGATACGCCTATTCTGGGTGCGGACGGTCGATCAGTAAATGGGATCCACTCGGGCGCAAACGCTCGGCGTCACGCGGTCTGCGTTTCAATAGTTCGGTATCCGTATGATTGGCGATCACGCGTCGGGCGGACTGGCTGCGCCCGCATTCAGCGCGCGCTGCATCAGCGTGGTGTCGCGCCACGCGCCGTGCTTGAATCCCACCGCGCGCAGCGTGCCGACGAGTTCGAAACCCAGGCTCGTGTGCAGCGCGAGCGAGCCGCCTTTCGGATCGGCGATCACGGCGATCATCTGCCGCCACGGACCTTGCTCGCAGCGCGAGATCAGCGCGTCGAGCAGCACGCGGCCGAGGCCGCGTCCGCGAAATGCTTCGTCGATATAGATCGAATCTTCCACAGTGAAGCGATACGCCGCGCGCGGGCGATAAGGCGTGGCGTAGCAATAGCCGGCGACCTGGCCGTCGATCTCGGCGACGATCCAGGGCAGGCCCTGTTCGCGTACGGCGGCGTGGCGGCGCAGGAGTTCGTCGAGCGAAGGCGGCGTTTCCTCGAACGAGGCCGCGCCGTGCAGCACGTGGTGCGCGTAGATCGCGGCAATGGAAGCGAAGTCGTCGGGCGTGGCGTCGCGCAGCGAGGGCGCGGTGGCGTGCGGTGCGTTCATGAGCGGGCGGCGAAGGGCTCGGGTTGGGGGCCGCGCGGCGGCAGCCGATCCCTCCACTATGCCTTGCGCGCGCGTCGAAATGAAGTGCGTCAGAAAGGGTGCACGACGCCCGACGCGATGCGCATCGATGCGTTGATCGCGCGAATCGGCGTCAACCGCGCTGCGCCTGCGCCGTGCGTTGCGGCGCGGGGCCGCGTCCGAAGCGGCGCGCGCCGGCCACGCAGCCGATCACCACGGCCGTCACGGCGAGCATCGCGGGCGGCACCGCTTCGTGAAGCAGCAGCGCGGCGAGCAGGAAGCCGAAGAACGGCTGCAGCAACTGCAACTGGCCGACGCCCGCGATGCCGCCGAGCGCGAGTCCGCGATACCAGAACACGAAGCCGATCAACATGCTGAACAGCGAGACGTAAGCGAATCCCCACCACGACGCCGCGCTGACTGCCGCGAACGAGGCCGGCAGACGCCACGCGGCGAGCGGCGCCATTACGGGCAGCGAAATCACCAGCGCCCAGCAGATCACCTGCCAGCCGCCGAGACGCCGCGAGAGCCGCGCGCCCTCCGCGTAGCCGAGGCCGCAGACCACGATTGCGGCGAGCATCAGCGCGTCGCCGATCGGCGAGGCGTCGGCGCCGTGACGCAGCGCGAACGCGACCACCGCGCCGCTGCCGATCGCGGAGAACAGCCAGAACGCGGGCTGCGGGCGCTCGCCCGCGCGCATCACGCCGAAGATCGCGGTGGCGAGCGGCAGCAGCCCGATGAAGACGATCGCGTGCGCCGAACTCACATGGCGCAGCGCGAGCGCCGTGAGCAGCGGAAAACCCACCACCACGCCGAGCGCCACGATCACGAGCGGCCAGACTTCGGCGCGCTGCGGGCGCGCCGCGCGAAACAGCATCAGCAGCAACGCGCCGAGCACGCCCGCGAGCGTGGCGCGCCCGCCGGTGAGAAAGAGCGGATCGAGGCCAAGCACGGCCACACGCGTGGCGGGCAGCGAGCCGCTGAAGATGAGCACGCCGGCGAGGCCGCAGAGCCAGCCGTCGGTAGTGGAGTCGAGGGTTTTGCGCATGCGGGAGAGAGCGTGGCGGCCCTGGCCGAAGTGCCTGAGCCATCTGGCCGATCATGCGCGCGCGCTCCCGAACCGGTAAGCTATGCATCAGTACAATTTCGATGAACTGTATTGAGTACGGATCAGTACAGTTGGCAACCGTGAGGGGCAGCCGGTGGACAGCGGAGGACAGATGGAAGACGCACGGCGGACAGCGGACGGCGCGCTCACGCGTGTCGAACAGGTCATGCGGATCGTGCGCGAGCGCATCGCGTCGCGGGCGCTGGCGGCGGGTGCGCGCGTGCCGTCCATCCGCACGATGAGCGAGCAGTCCGGCGTGTCCAAGTCGACGGTGGTCGAGGCCTATGAGCGCCTCGTGGCCGAAGGCGCGCTGGTGGCGCGGCGCGGCTCGGGATTTTTCGTGGCGGGCGGGGCGGGTGGTGCCGTGGGCGAGCGCGGTCTCGCGGGCGCGCAGCCGCAACCGCGTCTGGATCGCGAAATCGATCCGCTCTGGCTCACGCGCCAGTCGCTCGAAACCGACGCGCGCGCGTTGCGTCCCGGCTGCGGCTGGCTGCCCGCTTCGTGGCTGCCGCAGGACGCGGTGCGCCGCGCGCTGCGCGCCATGGCGCGCGATCCGCGTGCGCAACTGACCGATTACGCCACGCCGCTCGGCCATCCGGCGCTGCGCCAGCATCTGTCGTGGCGGCTCGCGCAGCACGGCATCGGCGCCGAGCCTGGCCAGATCGCGCTCACCGACAGCGGCAGCCAGGCGCTCGACCTGCTGTGCCGCTTCCTGCTCGAACCCGGCGACACCGTGCTCGTCGACGACCCGTGCTATTTCAACTTTCAGGCGATGCTGCGCGTGCATGGCGCGAAGGTCGTCGGCGTGCCGTACACGCCCAACGGTCCCGATCTGGCCGCGTTCGAGCGCGCGCTCGTCGAGCATCGGCCGCGTCTGTACGTGACGAATTCGGCGATCCACAATCCGACCGGCGCGACGCTCGCGCCCGCGGCCGCCCATCGTCTGCTCAAGCTCGCCGAGGAGCATCGGCTCACCATCATCGAAGACGACATCTTCGCCGACTTCGAGAGCGATCCCGCGCCGCGTCTCGCGGCCTTCGACGGTCTCGCGCGCGTGATCGCCATCGGCAGCTTTTCGAAGACGATGACGGCGGCCGCGCGCTGCGGCTATATCGCGGCGCGCGCGGACTGGATCGAGCCGATCGTCGATCTGAAGCTCGCGGTGGCGTTCGGCAACGGCGACCTGACGGCCGATCTGGTGCACCGTCTGCTCGTGGACGGAACGTATCGGCGCTATCTGGAAGGCTTGCGCACGCGGCTCGCCGACGCGATGGGCGACACGCTGCGCCGGCTCGCGGCGGCGGGTCTCACGGTGTGGACGCGGCCGCAAGCGGGCATGCTGTTGTGGGCGCGTTTGCCCGACGGGCTCGATGCGGCGCAGGTCGCGCGCGAGGCGCTCGCCGACGGCGTGGTGCTCGCGCCGGGCAACGTGTTCAGCGCGACGCGCAGCGCGGGCGAGTATCTACGGTTCAATGCGTCGCAGTGCAACCGGCCCAAAGTCTACGAGACCTTGCAGCGCGCGATGGAGCGGGCCGCCGCGCCATCGGCGTGGGAGCGCGTGGACTGAAACGAAAACGGCGCACGCTTGAGGCGTGCGCCGTTCGTCATGACGTCAGGTCATGCCTCGCTGCATGACGTCACAGCATGACGTTGCGATCACGGCTCGTGACGCAGATACCCTTCCTTGCTCGGGTCGCGCATGCGCCACGAAACGAGCAGCGAAATCGCGCAGAGCACAGTCACGTACCAGTAGAACGTGCTTTCGCTGCCGATCGACTTGAACCACAGCGCGACGTATTCCGCCGAGCCGCCGAAGATCGCGTTGGCCACCGCATACGAGAGGCCCACGCCCATCGCACGCACTTCGGGCGGGAACATTTCCGCCTTGATGAGACCGCTGATCGACGTATAGAAGCTCACGATCGCCAGTGCGATCACGATCATCGCGAACGCCGCGTACGGGTTCGTCACGTCCTTGAGCGCGTGCATGAGCGGCACCGTGCAGAGCACCGAGAACACGCCGAACAGCAGCATCGAGTTGCGGCGGCCGATCTTGTCGGAGAACGCGCCGAACACCGGTTGCAGCAGCATGTAGACGAACAGCGCGCCCGTCATCACGTTGCTGGCGGTCTTCGCGTGCATGCCCGCCGTGTTCACCAGGTACTTCTGCATGTAGGTGGTGAACGTGTAGAAGATCAGCGAGCCGCCCGCGGTGAAGCCGACCACCGTCAGGAACGCGCCTTTGTGCTGCCACACGCCGCGAATCGTGCCCGCGTTCTGCTTGTGGCGCGACTCGTTCGTCGAGGTTTCGTTGAGCGATTTACGCAGATAGAGCGAGATCAGCGCGGCGCCCGCGCCGACCACGAACGGAATGCGCCAGCCCCATGCCTTCAGTTCTTCGGTCGAGAGCGTCTGTTGCAGGATCACGAGCACGAGCAGCGCGCACAACTGGCCGCCGATCAGCGTCACGTACTGGAACGAGGCGAAGAAACCGCGTCGGCCCTTGAGCGCCACTTCGCTCATATAGGTCGCGCTGGTGCCGTACTCGCCGCCCACGGACAAGCCCTGGAACAGACGCGCGATCAGCAGCAGCAGCGGAGCGGCGGCGCCGATCTGTGCGTAGGTGGGCAGTACGGCGATCACGAGCGAACCGCCGCACATCATCAGCACGGAGATCATCATCGCGGTGCGGCGGCCGTGGCGGTCGGCGATGCGGCCGAACAGCCAGCCGCCGATCGGGCGCATCAGGAAGCCCGCCGCGAACACGCCGGCGGTGTTCAGCAGCTGCGTCGTGGTGTTGCCGCTCGGGAAGAACGCGGGCGCGAAGTACAGCGCGCAGAACGAGTAGATGTAGAAGTCGAACCACTCGACGAGATTGCCCGACGAGGCGCCGACAATGGCGAACACGCGTCGCCGGGTGTCGTGCGCGTCGGGCACGGCGGTCTCGGTCTTGACGTCCATGGGAGGTCTCTTTCCTTTAGTGCTTTTTGAGGCGCGACGATGGGCGAACCGCGAATCGCCGCGTACAGATGCGCATTGCGCCCCGCGATTTTATCTAAATGTAAATAAGCGATGTGGAAATGTAAGGAAAGCCCTGGGTGCGGCGGGGGCGACTTTCGGATCGGGCGATGGGGCGATCAGGCGCGCAGGAAAGGGACCGAGCGGGGGGAAAACCGAAGCGCCGAAGACGCGAGCGCGGCGCGAGCATCGCGCCGCGCGGAGGGAGGTCGTGAAAAGTGCCGCGAACCGTGCCGCGAAAATCAGGAATGCTTGCGCAGCGGCACGTCGCGCAGCAGCCAGGCGAGCACGAAGGCAAACACCACCACGCAGGCCGCCAGAAGATAGACGGTGTGCAGCGCGCCCGAGAACGCGTCGAGATACTGCGCGTGCAGCGCGGGCGGCAGATGGTGGATGACGTCGGGCGTGAGCGGCTGCGGCAGCTCCACATCGGCGGCGAGCAGCGTGGCGAGCCGCGCATGCAGCCCGTGCGAGAACACCGCGCCGAACGCGGCCACGCCCACCGAGCCGCCAATCGAGCGGAACAGCGTCGCGCCCGAGGTCGCCACGCCCATGTGGCGGAATTCCACGGTGTTCTGCACGGCGAGGATCAGCACCTGCATCACCATGCCGAGACCGCAGCCGAGCAGGCCCATGTAGAGATACATGCGCGTGAGCGGCGTGTCGATGGCGAGGCGCGCGAGCAGCATCATCGCCACGGCCACGCAGGCGGTGCCGAGAATCGGAAAGATGCGGTACTTGCCGATCTTGCTGATGATGCGGCCCGTGATCACCGACATCACGAGCACGCCGCCCATCATCGGCAGCATCTGCATGCCGGCCTCGGACGGCGTCGAGCCCTTCACGACCTGCAAGTACAGCGGCAGGAACGTGACCGAGCCGAACAGCGACACGCCCACGATGAAGCCGATCAGGCTCGACAGCACGAAGGTGCGCTCGCGAAAGAGTTCGAGCGGCATGATCGGCTCGGCGGCATGCTTTTCCTCGTGGATGAAGCCCGCGACCGCCACCACGCCGAGCGCCAGCGTGAGCCAGAGCTGCGGCGAATTCCACGGCAGCAGCGAACCGCCCTCGCTCGTGAAGAGGATCAGGCAGGTGAGCGCGGCGGCCAGCCAGCCCGCGCCCATGTAGTCGATCACGTGCTTGACCTGCGCGACGCGCGGCTTGAACACCGCGCCGATCACGGCGAGCGCCACGGCGCCCAGCGGCAGGTTGATGTAGAAAATCCAGCGCCACGACAGATGCTCGACGAGAAAGCCGCCGAGCAGCGGGCCGACCACGGTGGCGAGGCCGAACACGCCGCCGAACATGCCCTGATACTTGCCGCGCTGCGCGGGCGGAATGACGTCGCCGATGGCGGCCATCGTCACGACCATCAGGCCGCCGCCGCCGATCCCCTGCAGCGCGCGCAGGGCGATCAGCTGCGGCATGTTCTGCGCCATGCCGCAGAGTGCCGACCCTGCCAGAAAGATGACGATGGCGGCCTGCAGCACGATCTTGCGGCCGAACAGGTCGCCGAATTTGCCGTACAGCGGCACGACGATCGTCGACGTCAGCAGGTAAGCGGTCACGACCCACGAAAGCCGGTCGAGGCCGCCCAGTTCGCCGACGATGGTCGGCAGCGCCGTCGACACGATGGTCTGGTCGAGCGCCGCCAGCAGCATGACGAGCAGCAGCGCGGGAAACAGCAGCCGGATCGGCGGGTGGCCGCCGCTCTGGTCGGCCGGCCCGGCGTGGGCGGTGGCGGGATGTTGCGCAGTGGAGTCCATCGGCGGTCTCGCGTCCTTCGTCGCGTTTTTCATGATCGGGATCGATCTTGAAATTAATTAACTTGAAGATTAATATTAGGACAATTCTCAAGGCCGGTCAAAGACGGATTCGTAACCGGTTCGTTACCGACGGTTTCCCGCCCTGTTTTTCCGTGCCTTCCCTGTAGACGATCGACGCGCTCGTGTATTGTTCGCGTGGGTTCGATTTTGCGATTCACTATGACGACTGCTGACACTGCTGCTGACCGTTCGCTGGATTCGCCGTCAGGCGCAAAGGAAGCGAAAGCGCCGCAAGGACCGAAGCGCCCCGGCCGTCCGAGCGGCGGCGCGGGCGGCGCGGAGCAGCGCGAACGCCTGATCGCCGCGGCGCTCGCGCTGTTCGCGCGTCAGGGCATCCTCGACACCACGCTCGCCGCGATCGCGCGCGAGGCGGGCGTCACGCCCGCGATGGTTCACTACTACTTCAAGACGCGCGACCAGCTCATCGACGTGCTGATCGACGAGCGTTTCGTGCCGCTGCGCACCGCGCTCGGCGGCTCGTTCGACCTGCATCCCGACGATCCGCTCGCCGCGCTGACCGAGCTGACGCGGCGCTTCGTCGAAGTGGGGCAGGCGCATCCGTGGTTTGCGCCGCTGTGGGTGCGCGAGGTCATCAGCGAGGGCGGTCTGCTGCGCCAGCGCATGCACGAGCGTTTCGGCCACGACAATCAGCGCAAGGCGCACGCGGCGATCGAGCGCTGGCAGCGCGAAGGCAAGCTCAACGCGGATCTGGAGCCGTCGCTGCTGTTCCAGTCGCTGCTCGGGCTCACGCTGCTGCCGCTCGCCACCACGCCGCTCTGGCGCAATGCGCCCGTGCCGCACCGCATCGGCGCCGAGGAAATCGCGCGCCATGCCGTCGCGCTCATCACGCACGGCATACGTCCTGCTTAGTGGAGCGGTTGGGGCGAGCGGTTGACGCTGCCCGCCTCCCTGTCGTTCGCTTTTTGCCCACTTGATGCCCGCTTGGCGCGCCGCCGCGCGTGGTACGCTGCGGCACCCGAGCGCCGTCCGGTCCGGACGCATCGCGCGCAGGTCGTACGCACGTCCCCTAAACGTCGTATGTCTGCGCCATGCGCGGCCAGGCGGCGCGGCACGTCACACGCTCGAGGTCCGGTTGACCGCTAAAAAATCCACTCCCGCTCCCGTCATTGTCTGGTTTCGCGACGATCTGCGTCTCTCCGACCAGCCCGCGCTGGCCGCGGCCGCCGAGACGGGCCAGCCGCTAATCTGCGTCTATATCCACGATCCCGATGCCGCGGGCGAACGCGCGCCCGGCGCCGCGTTGCGCTGGTGGCTGCACGTGTCGCTGGCGGCGCTCGATGCGTCGCTGCGCGAGCGCGGCGGCCGGCTCGTGATCCTGCAAGGCGCGGAAGCCGCCACGCTCGAAGACTTCGTCGAGGCGAGCGGCGCGACCGGCGTGTTCTGGAACCGCCGATACGGCGTCCACGAGCGCGAATCGGACGCGGCGCTCAAGACGCGTCTGCGCGAGCGCGGCCTCACCGCCGAAAGCTTCAACGGCGCGCTGCTCGCCGAACCGTGGACGATCCTCAATCAGTCCGGCGAACCGTTCCAGGTGTTCACGGCCTACTGGCGCGCATGCCGGCGCATCGGCGATCCGCCGCCGCCCGCGCCCGAGCCGGATCGGCTGAATTTTCAATCGCTACCGGCACGTCTTACCCAGCGCGCATCGAAACTCGACGATCTCGGGCTCACGCCGAGCAAACCCGACTGGGCGGGCGGCATGCGCGAGGCGTGGCCCGCCGGCGAGGAAGCGGCGTTCGAGCGCCTGGAGGCGTTCCTCGGCACCGATTTCGAGGCTTACGCGGAGGAGCGCGACGCGCCGTCCCACGCCGCCACGAGCCGCTTGTCGCCGTATCTGCGCGTCGGCGCGATCTCGCCGCGCCAGGCGTTCGCGGCGCTCAAGGCCGCCGAGCATGGCGTGAAAGGGGGAGCAAAAACGGGTTCGCCCGCGCGCCGCGCCGAAAGCGCGGAGAAGTTCGCGAGCGAGCTGGGCTGGCGGGAGTTCTGCTATTACCAGCGCTTTCACTGGCCCGATCTCGCCGATCGCAATCTGCGCGCGCATTTCGACGCCATGCCGTGGCGCCGCGACGCCAAGGGGCTGCGCGCGTGGCAGCGCGGCCTGACGGGCTATCCGCTCGTCGATGCCGGGATGCGCGAGCTGTGGCACACGGGCTGGATGCATAATCGCGTGCGCATGGTGGTGGCGTCGTTCGTCGCCAAGCATTTGCTGCTCGACTGGCGCGAGGGCGAACAGTGGTTCTGGGACACGCTCGTCGACGCCGATTCGGCCAGCAATCCCGCCAACTGGCAGTGGGTCGCCGGTTCGGGCATGGATGCGGCGCCGTATTTCCGGATCTTCAATCCGGTCTTGCAGGGCCAGAAGTTCGATCCGCGCGGCGCGTACGTGCGCCAATGGGTGCCGGAACTCGCGAAGCTGCCCGACGCCGCGATCCACCAGCCCTGGAAGGCGAGCGCGGCCACGCTCGAAGCGGCGGGTGTGCGGCTGGGCACGGACTATCCGCTGCCGGTGGTCGAACATGATGTGGCGCGCGCGCGGGCCCTGGAAGCGTTCGCGAAGACCGGGAAATCGGGCGCGAAGGCTGCACCGGGCGGGGGCAAGACCGCACGGAAATCGGCGGAA
The DNA here is from genome assembly GCF_900109265.1 of Paraburkholderia tropica. Lineage (GTDB taxonomy): Bacteria > Pseudomonadota > Gammaproteobacteria > Burkholderiales > Burkholderiaceae > Paraburkholderia > Paraburkholderia tropica. The sequence goes on along the minus strand of NZ_FNZM01000019.1, from coordinate 126,283 downwards.
TGAGCGTTGGAATAAGCGTTGGAACGGGGATCGATGCGCGGGCATGCGCGCGCCCTGGCACGTCCACGGCTGGCGCGCAGTCAGCGGGCGCAAGGCGCACAGGCGCGTTTGTCATGCGCCTGACCTCGCAAGGGTCTATTGTGCGCGGCGCACTGAACCCGCGGCATCAATATTGCTCTATATGGGCGGCCCTGGGAGTCCCCGGGGCGCAGTGCCCGCAGCGCGACGCGCGTCAGCCGACGGCCGGCGCACCTCGCGAAACAGACAGAACGGCATTCAAGCAAACACAATGAACGCAGTACACAAACTCGACCAGACGACCATCGTGCTGGTCGAAGACGACCCGCAAAGCCGGGACTCGCTCGCCTCGCTGCTGGAGGCCGAAGGAGCCCGCGTCGTTGCGGTGGAGGACGCCGAAACCGGTGTCGAAGCAGCGCTCCGGCTGCTTCCCGACGCGGTGGTCTGCGATCTCGATCTGCCCGCGATGGACGGCTTCTACCTGATCCAGCGTCTGCGCGACCACGAGATACGCGGCGATCACGCGCCGGCCGTCGCGGTGGCGCTCACGGGCCACACCGAAGAGAGCTGGCGTTTGCGCAGCATCGGCGAAGGCTTCCAGCATTTCATGACCAAACCGGCCAAGCCGGAAGCGCTGGTCGCGTTGCTCAGCGACGCGATCGACGCCCGCCAGTCGTCCTTCTGAACGCGTCGAGCGGCCAGCCGGGGTGAAGCCCGGCGCCGCCGCTCGCGCGCGACACGCCACGCGGCCCCCGCGCCGCGGATGGGCGCGTGTGCGGCGTCGCAGCCATTGACGGTGGAAATGCCGGAAAACGTCGAACCGCGAACGGGTCCGACGTTCCGCGCGAACGCGCTCAGGAGTGCGTGGTCTCGGAGGGCGGCGCGGCGGCCGGTTTGGCGGCCGAGACTTCGGCCGCCTGGCATTGCGCGCAGACGCCCTTGAGTTCGATGCCCTCGCCGGAGAGCCGGTAGCCCGCCGCTTCGATCTGCGCGACCAGCGCCTGACGCAGCTTGGGCTCGTGCAGTTCGGTGACGTTGCCGCATTGCTGGCACACCACCAGAATGCCGTGCTGGCATTGCGTCAGGTCGTGACAGACCGCGAACGCGTTGATCGATTCGATGCGGTGAATCAGGCCCGCCGAGAGCAGAAAGTCGAGCGCGCGATACACCGTGGGCGGCGCCGATCCCGGATGGATCTGGCGCATTTCGTCGAGTAGCGAATAGGCTTTGGTCGCGCGGCCCGAGGCGAGCAGCAGTTCGAGCACCTTGCGGCGGATCGGCGTGAGCTTTTCGCCGCGCTCGCGGCAATAGGCTTCGGCCATTTCGAGCGCGGTGTCGAGCGAGGCGCCGTCCGGAGCATGACGATGATCGTGCGCCGCGTGAGCGTGCGCGTGATCGTGGTCATGGTCGTGCGCAGGCTCATGCGCCGCGTGCGCCTCGTGCGAGTGAGGCGCCGCGCTATCCGGGGACGGTTTTGCTGTCTTCATGCCGTAATTATACGGGTCGCGTCGCGCGCGCGCCCGGCCCGCCGCCGGAGCCCGCGCGACGCGGCGATCAGCTCAGCGGCAAGCCGATGTACTTGCGGAAGCCCTCGCGCTGCGCCAGCCGCTGATACCAGCGTTCGAGGTTCGGCAGCGCGGGCCGCTCGATGCCTTCGAGCCCGAACCAGCGCCGCGCGAACGACCCGAGCACGATGTCGGCGAGCGAGAAGCGGTCGTTCTCCAGAAAGAAGCGGCCTTGCAGATGGCGGTCGAGCAGCGTCCATTGCGCGGCCACGTTCTCCAGGTCGGCGGCGATCTGAATGGCGTCGCGCTTGTCCGCGGGCGTGCGCACGAGCGCGATGAAAAGCGGCCGTTCGGCGGGCGCGAGCGTGCCGATCGACCAGTCGAGCCAGCGCTCGATGCCCGCGCGCACTTTCGGCTCGGTCGGGTAGAGCAGGCTCGACGGGCCGTATTCCATCGCCAGATAGCGCAGGATCGCGTTCGATTCCCACAGCACGAAATTGCCGTCGACGAGCGTCGGCACTTTGGCGTTCGGGTTCATCGACAGATAGGCGGGTTCGTCGAGGCGGCCAAACTTGCCGCCCGCGTCGATGCGCTCGAACGGCAGCACGAGTTCGTCGCAGCACCACAGGACTTTCTGGACGTTCACCGAATTGGCGCGTCCCCAGATTTTGATCATCTGGACCACTCTCCTTGACAGCGTGAATCGCTGCGTGAATTGCAGCGTGAAAAAAATGCGCGCGGCGCGCAGGGCGCGCGTCGGCCGGGTTCGCCACGATACACGATCGGGCGCGCGATTTTCGCGCGCGCGCCGCACGGGCCGCATTACGTAGAATAGCCGCTGCACAACGTGACGAGAAACGCATATGGCCCGGATTGTCCCCGACGACTGGCAGCATCTCGAAGCCACCGGCGCCGCCGCGCGCGAACGCGAGACGCTCGCGCTGCTCGAACGCGGCTTGCCGGCGGGCTACACCGTCTATCACGGCGTGCACTGGACGCGCCTCGCCGAAGGGTTTTCGGTGTTCGGCGAAGCCGATTTCGCGATCGTCAGTCCGTCGGGGCGCGTGATGATCGTCGAGCAGAAAACCGGCTTTCTGCGCGAAACGAAAGACGGTCTCGTGAAGGCGTACATGCAGACCGAGCGCAACGTCGCGGTGGCGCTCGCGCGCACCATGGAAGGGCTGCACCGGCGTTTCACGGCGGCGTTCGGCGCGGGCACCTATCACCTCGAAGAACTCTTTTATTGTCCCGATCACGTGGTGCGCGATCCGGCGATCGCGGGCGTGAATCCGGCCCGCATCGTCGACGCCACGCGCAAGGGGCAGCTCGCGGCGATCATCCGCGAGGCGCTGCCCGCCGACGAAGCGCGTCTGCCGAGCGCCGCCAAGGTCCACCATTTTCTCGCCGATGAACTCGCGCTCACGCCCGACGCCAGCGCGCTCGTGGGCGCGGCGGGCACGCTCGTCACGCGGCTTGCGGGCGGGCTCGCCACCTGGGCGCGGCGGCTGGAGTTCGCGCCGTTCCGGCTGCGCGTGATCGGCACGGCGGGCTCGGGCAAGACGCAGCTCGCGTTGCAGGTGATGCAGGACGCGCTCGCGCGCGGTCAGCGCACGCTCTACGTCTGCTTCAACCGGCCGCTCGCGGATCACATCGCGAAAGTCGCGCCGCCCGAGGTGAAGGTGGCGAACTATCACCAGCTCTGCGACTGGGTCGCGCGCGACGGCGGCCACGTGCCCGATTTCGAGGGCGCGAACGTGTTCGAGACGCTGGAGCAGCGCTTCGCGCAGACGCCGATCGACGCGCGCTGGCAGTTCGACGTCGTGATCGTCGACGAGGGGCAGGATTTTCAGCAGGCGTGGGTCGAGGCGCTCGCGCGGCTGTTGCGGCCGGGCGCGGCTTGGTGGTGGCTCGAAGATCCGCTGCAGAATCTCTACGTGCGCGAGCCGGTTGCGCTGCCGGGCTGGACCGTGCTGCGCGAGACCACGAACTATCGCAGTCCGCGCGACATCCTCGCGTTCTTGCGCGACGTGGCGGGCGCGACGGTGCCCGCGCTGGCCGGGTTGTCGGCGGCCAGTCCGTTTGGCGGCTCGGAGGTGACGGTGTTCGCGTGGGACGAAGCGACGGACAAAGCGACGGACGAAGGCGAGGGCGAATCCACCGTGGTCGCCGCGACGCGCCGCGCGGTCACGCAGGCGCTGGCGCTCGGCTTTCGCAAGCAGGACATCGTGGTGCTGTCGTTTCGCGGCCGCGAGCACTCGCATTTCACGGCGCTCGATCATCTGGGGCCGCATCGGCTGCGCAGCTTCACGGGCGAGTACGACCTGTTCGGCGTGCCGCAGTATCGCGACGGCGACCTGCTGCTCGATTCGATCTATCGCTTCAAGGGGCAGTCGGCGCCGTGCGTGATTCTCACCGACGTCGATTTCGACACGCTCGACGAACGCGCGGTGCGCAAACTGTTCGTGGGCGCGACGCGCGCGACCATGAAGCTGATCGTGGTGGCGTCGCCGCGCGCGGCGCGCCTGCTCGGTCACGAGCCGCTTGCGCCCGCGCTCAGAACGGGCGGCAAGGAAGGCTAGGCGGCGCGCTCAACCCCAGGCCGAGGCGCCGATCAGCGTGCCGCTGCGCGCCTGGGCGTTCCACCAGATCACGCGCAGCAGCGGCGCGCGCTGGGCGATGAAGATCGCCTGCACCGGATCGCTCTCGATGAAATGCGTGACGCCGCAGCGCACGGCGGCCGCGGCCTTGTGCGTGGCCGCGCCTTGCACCGACTCGTCGTGCTCGCCGGGCGCGCGCATCACCAGTTCCAGATGGCCGAAGCCGTGGCGATCGAGCCACGCCTGAGTGCGCTCGCGGTCGAGTTCGGGGCGCCCCGTGATGATCGCGCGCGCGTGCTTGAGGTCGATGTCGGGAATGCGCTCGAACGGCACCAGCGCGTCGCGTTCGGCGAGCGCGCCGTCGAGGTCTTCGTCGTAGCGCGCGAGTGGTATGTCGGGCAGCAGGATGCCGTCGAGGTCGATCGCGTAGACCGCGTATTCGTGGTCGTCGGCCATGCGCGAGCCTTCGCTTGCGCCCTCGCGCACCCAGTCGGCGCGATAGCGGTCGGTGTAGGCCTGGCGCTCCCACGGGAACAGCGCGAAATAGCCGCTTGCGTCGATCGAATAGTCGGGGCGCAGGCGCGAGAGGTCGTCGTACGCGCCGGTGAGCGTGCGCACCTGCAGGCCGTGCTCGCGCAGGAACGCGATGCAGTCGACGAGCGTATGGCCGCGTCCGGCGATGTCCTCGCAGACCAGCACTTTCGCGCCCGGCTCGGGCATCGGCAGCGTGGAATCCCAGCGCACCTCGCGCGTTTCGCGCGTGTAGCGCAGGAACGCGACGCCCGCGCCGGTTGCATGCGAAACCATCAGCGCGAGCGGCGCGCCGCCGCGCAGGATGCCCACGACACAGGCGAAATTTTCCTCGACGAGAAGCGGCTGCAGCGATTCGACCCACTGGTCGAGCTGTTCGTAGGTGAGCGGAACGACGGGTTTGTTCATTTGGGCAAAGCGGCGCTTGAAGCGGCAGGTGAGACGGCGCGTTGCAGACCGTTGCGGACCGCTGCGGCTTGTTGCGGTCCGTAGCGCTCCGTTGCGGGGAAGCTCGCGCGCACATAGGCGCAAAAGCGTGCAAGCCGTCCGAACGCGCCGTCTATTGTCGGGTCAATGTTTGACGATATTATGCCTATGCTTGCCGGCCTATGCAGACCGGCGGCGCGCGCCAGCGCACCACACGACCAGATGACGATTCGATGCGCCAGGGGGCCCGAGCAGATGCAGTATCCCGATGACCGGCCGGCTGTCCGGCACGATGCGGCGCAAGACGCGCCGCACGGCGAGTTCCAGGGCACGCCGCACGCTGTGCCGTCCACGCGGTTCATGCACCCCGCGCAGCCCGCCAGTCCCGCGCGCCGGCGTTTCACCGGCGCGCTCGCCTCGGCCTTCACGGCTGCGCTGGCCGCCGCCGCGCTGCCGGCGCGAACCGCGTTCGCGGCGTCCGCTGCGTCCACTGCGACCGGCGGCGGGCTGAAGCTCGACGTGAACGGCCAGGTGCGCGTCACCAACAACGCCACGCACGACACCTATCATTTCAGCGAGCAGCAGTTGCTCGCGCTGCCCACGCACGCGATCTCCACGTCGACGACCTGGACGCCGCGTTCGACCTTCACCGGCCCGCTGCTCGCCGACGTGCTGAAAACCGTCGGCGCTTACGGCAGCCAGATCGAGATCCACACGATCGACGACTACACCTGCGTCGTGCCGGTCGCCGACGCGCGCCGTTACGGCGTGGTGCTGGCCTATGCGATGAACGGCAAGCGCCTGAAGGTGAGCGACTTCGGCCCGCTGTTCCTGATCTATCCGCGCGACCAGTTTCCGCTCGAACTCGACGGCGCGGCCGGCGACGCCAAGTTCGCCTGGCAGATCGTGTCGATGACCATCAAGCCTTGACACCGCCATGCAACGCCCGCTGCGCCGCTTCCTGCACGTACTGATCTGGGTCGTCGCGCTCGCGCCGCCGCTCGCCGCGGTCGGCTATCTGCTCTACGCGAACCTGCTCAATCCGCAGGTGGTGCAGCGCCTCACCGGCAACTACGACGGCCTGTACTGGGACGCCGCGCAGATGCAGCTCGCCTATTCGCGTTTCGAGAGCCAGTTGCTGATCTACGCCGACGGCATCGACCGCGACATCGACAAGGTGCGGCTGCGCTACGAAGTCCTGCAATCGAAGCTCAACGTGATGAAGGGCTCGACGCGCTCGCTCGTCGCCACGCCTTCGCTGATGAAGCGCCAGGCAGAGGACCTCGACGCGATCGATGCGACCATTGCGCCGTTCGACGCCGAAATCGCCATGCTGTCCGAGCGTCCCGAGCGCGCGGTGCCGATGCTCGAAGCGCTCGACGCGCGCTGGAGCGCCGTGACCGATCTCGCGCTGAACCGCCGCTTCGCCGACGTGACCGAACGCGAGGCGATCCGCCGCGACTTCATCGCCAAGCGCCGCGAACTGTTCGCGGCGGGCCTCGTGCTGCTGGTGCTGTCGGCCGCCGCCGCCGCGCTGCTCGTCATGAACGGCTACCGGCGCACGCGCCTGATCCGGCAGCAGCACGCCGCGCTCGAAGCCGAGCACCAGGCGACCCGCGCCGCGCGCGAGGCGAGCATGGCCAAGGACGCGTTCCTCGGCATGATCAGCCACGAGTTGCGCACGCCGCTGCATGCGATCGTCTCGTCGATCGAACTGCTCGGCTTCCACTCGCATTCGGAATCGGACCGCAAGGTGATCGGGCGGCTCGAAACCGCCGCGCGCCAGCTCGAAGCGCAGATGAAGGACCTCACCGACTACGCGCGGCTCGGCGCGGGCAAGCTCGAACTGCGTCCGGAGGAGTTCGATCCGCGCGAACTGCTGCAATCGATCGTCGACGAAAACGAGCAGGCCGCGCGCGCCCGCGGGCTGGCGTTAGCGCACGCGTGGCACGGCGCGCACCGCTGCGTGCTGGCCGATCCGCACCGCATCCGCCAGATCGCCAACAACCTCGTGACCAACGCGATCCGCTATACCGAGCGCGGCTCGGTGAGCATCGAATTCGCGCTCAGCGGTCCGGCGCCGGGCGTGCTGCCGCGCGCCTCGACCGCGCCCGCGCAGACGCTCGCGATCAAGGTCAGCGACACCGGGCCGGGCGTGGCGGCGGCGCAGATTCCGCTGATCTTCAAGGAGTTCACGCAGCTCGACACGTCGCGCTCGCGGCGCTACGAGGGCGCGGGCATGGGGCTCGCGATCGTGCGCGGGCTGGTGGAGCTGTTCGGCGGGCATATCGACACCGATAGCCGCGTGGGCGAGGGCACGACCTTCACGGTGACGATTCCGGTCGCCGCCATCGAAGCGCCCGAGGCCGGTCCCGAGGCGACGCCGATCCAGGCGCTGTGGGCGCCGCCACAGGTGATGGTGGTGGACGACAACCCGCTGGTGCGCGAGTCGCTCTGCGAAATGGTGACGCACATGGGCTACGCGACGCGCGCGGCGGGCGATACCGACAGCGCGCTGGCGCTGCTCGCCGAGTCGCCCTGCGACGTGGTGCTGCTCGATCTGCACATGCCGGGCCGCGACGGTTACGCATTTCTCGCCGGCCTGGAGGCGCGCAAGGGCGGGCGGCGGGCGGTGTCGCCGCGCGTGATCGCCGTGAGCGCCGACGTCGCCGCGCTGGCGAGCATGGCTGTCGAAGGCGAGAACCGCTTTTTCGCGGCGCTCGCCAAGCCCTTGCATTACGAAGTGCTGCGCGCGGCGCTGCAGCGGGCGCTCAGCGCGCCGCGCGAGGCGCGCATGCCGGGCTAGGCGCGGTTCAGACGCTTGCCGAGATCGGCGACGAGGATCGCCATGCGCGCCGGTTTTTCGTAGCAGGCCACGTTGTAGTGGCGCACCACCTGGCTGATTTCCGATTCGCTCGCCTTGCCCGTCAGCAGTTCGCCGGTGAGCACGAAAATGGGCGCTTCTGGGTTTTCGGAGGCGCGCACCTGGCGGATCGCGTCGGCGGCGGTCTGATTGCCGAACAGCCAGTCGATCACCACGCCGTCGAACACGTGCTGCTCCAGCGCCTCGCCGAACGCCGCGAGGCCGTAGAGCGCGTGGGCCGTGTAGCCGCTGTGCTCCAGATAGTCGCGCAGGTTGTCGGCGGAAGCCTGATCGTCGTCGACGACGGCGATCAGCGGCTTGTCCGCTTCGGCGCGGCGCGGATAAATCTCGATCTTGTGCACGTCGCGCGCGTTCTGGTAGAGCGCGCCGTCGGGGCGCACCACGCGCCATTGGCCCTGCTTTTCATAGGCGACGAAGTCCGGGCGGCTGCCCGGCTCCACGGGCGCGCCGATCCACGCCGTGCATGGCAGTTCCGCCGCGCTCACGCACAGCAGCGCTTCCTGGGCGCTCGCGCCGACCATGCCCGGATCGAGCAACTGGCCGCCGAACAACTGGCCCGCCGGTTCGCCGAATGCTTCAGCCACCTTCTTGATTTGCGCGAGCGTCCACGGACTGTTGCCGCGCAGCTTGCGGTGCCCCTGGGAAAAGCTCAGATCGAGAATCCGGCATAGCTCGGTCGTTTGCTGACGTTTACCAATGCCGTGACGGCTCATCAGCTCGCGTACGCGCTCAGCGACCGTGGCCGAATCGGTTGAGTGTGCAACGTTCGACATACGGCGATAAAAAAGGGGGTGATCGAAGGAGGTGGTTTGTTATCGTGTGCCAGGGGCATGACGGCCAGAACATCGACGGGCCGTCAGGCGGGCGCACAATATTCTAAACGCATCATTTAACAAATGGCTCATCGTTTTTGTATACAAATGTTGGCCATCGCAGGGATGACGTAAGCCCGGGGTCATGCGCCGACGCGGGCGCCTCTGCGACAATGGGTGTTTTACGCGAAATCGGCAGGCCGGGCCGCTTGCGTGGCCGCCTGCCTCGATCAACGAGCCGGAGCGAGCCTGTATGGACGAAAGACGTGTGAACGCCGGCGTGACCGGCGCAGCGAACGAAGTCGTGACGCGCGACGGGCAGCCCGATGCGCGGGCCGATTCAAAGCACCAGGCGAAAGACCAGACGAAAGACCAGACGAAAGACCAGACGAAAGACCAGACGAAAGAAGCGCGGCGCGAAGCCGCACGCGGCGCCGTGCTGCGCCATCATGGTGTGCCGTATTACAGCCAGTGGGGCAGTCCGGAGTGGGTGGCGCGCATCGTCGAGGACGACGCCGATCCCTGCGACGATCCGGCATGGCGCGCGAGCGGTTTCGCGCAGCCGGGCGACTACCGCTTCTGGGCGAAGCGCCTGTGCGGCCTGACCTGTTTCGAATCGGCGCTGGATTACTGGGGCATCGCCCACGCGCCACGCGCGGCGATGCTCGACGAGGCGCTGCGCCACGGCTGTTATCGCCTGCGCGAAGACGGCGGCGTGGACGGCCTGATCTACCGTCCGTTCGCCGAGTGGGCCGAGTCGGCCTACGGCGTGCGCGTCGAGGTTATGACTGACGAAGGCATCGAGGCGAGCGCCGCGCGGCTCGGACCGGACACGCTCGCGATCGTCTCCGTGAGCCCCGAGATCCGCTATCCCGAGCGCGACAACGCCCAGCAGGGCGGCCATCTGATTCTCGTGCACGGCCGCGACGACGACGGCGTCTGGTTCCACAATCCCTCGGGCGTCGCGCCGTATCAGGCCGACGCCTGGCTGCCGTACTCGACCGTCACGCGCTTTCACGCGCGGCGCGGCATGGCGCTCACGCGCGCGGCGTGAGCGCGCCGCGTGCAGCACTGACACCCAAACGCACGCGGCGGCACATCGCGCCGCGCGCGCGGGCGAACCCATCGAACCGGCGCATCAAGCCGGCTGCAATCCCTCCAGCAATTGACGCACGCGCGACAGATCGCGATTGAGCGCGCCCGCGTCCTCGAACAGCTCGGCGAGCCAGTCGACGAACACGCGCACGCGCGACGAAAGCTGACGCGACTTCACGAACGCCACCGACACCGGCGTAGGCAGCGGCTTCCACTGCGGCAGCACCTCCACGAGCGTGCCGTTGTCGAGATACGGCTGGGCCGCGAGCAGCGGCGGCTGGATCAGCCCATAGCCCTGCAACCCGCAGGTCAGGTAGGCGAATTCGTCGGAAACATGCACGAAGCCGTCCACCTTCACCTTGGTCGGGCTGCCGTCGACCTCGAAGTCGAACTCGTACGGACGCCCCGTCAGCGGCGACAGAAAATTCACGACGGGATGCTGCGCGAGATCGTCGAGCGTGGCGGGCGCGCCGCGCCGTTCGAGATACGCGGGACTCGCGCAGGTGACGTGTTCCAGCAGGCCGAGACGGCGCGCGGCGAGACCCGAATCGGGCATTTCGCCGAGCTGGATACTGCAATCCACGCCTTCGCCGACGAGGTCCACGTTGCGCAGACTCACGCCGATCACGAGGTCGATCTGCGGATAGCGCGCGTGGAATTCATTGAGCGCGGGCAGCACGATCGCGTTGGCGATCAGCCCCGGCATTTCCACGCGCAGGCGTCCGCCGATGGCGCCGGGCGTCTGGCGCACGCTCGCTTCGGCCTCGTCGATGTCGGCGAGAATCTGCGAGGCGCGTTCGTAGTAGGCCGCGCCTTCGGGCGTCAGCGAAAGGCGGCGCGTGGTGCGGACGAGCAGTTGCGTGCCGAGCAGCGCTTCGAGGCTCTGCATCAGCGTGGTGGCGCTGGCGCGCGGCATATCGAGCGATTGCGCGGCTTTGGTGAAGCTGTTGGTATCGACGATGCGGACGAACGTGCGCATCGCCTGGATGCGGTCGATCACGGGCGAGCTCCTGATGGGTCGGGTACGGCTTGAGCGAATTCCGCGGGGCTGCTGCAAATAGGTGAGCGGCGCGCCCTGGTCGCCACAGTCGTGCGGCCAAAGGCGTCGCGAAGCCGGCGTCTCGCGGATCAGACGCGCGGCGGTTGCAGGACGATTCCGGTTTGTCGGCGTAAAACTGCGCCGGCTCGAATGCGGTGCCGCAGGTGCGGCCAGGTGCTGCGTGAGGCGCGAAAGCCTCGATGCGGAAGGGCTGGCGGGCCGTCCGAACGGACGGCCCGGCGGGGCAAGGCGTAACGTCTATGCGCGCTTACTTGCGCAGCGAATCGAGGTCGATCACGAAGCGGTACTTCACGTCGCTCTTGAGCATGCGCTCGTAGGCGTCGTTGATGTCCTGCATGTTGATCATTTCGATATCGGACGTAATGCCGTGCTGACCGCAGAAGTCCAGCATTTCCTGGGTTTCAGCGATGCCGCCGATCAGCGAGCCCGCAAGACGGCGGCGCTTGAAGATCAGGTTGAACACTTGCGGCGACGGGTGATCGTGCTCGGGCGCGCCCACCAGCGTGAGCGTGCCGTCGCGCTTGAGCAGTTCGATGAACGGATTCAGGTCGTGCTGCGCGGCGACCGTGTTCACGATCAGGTCGAAGCTGTTCAGATGCGCCTTCATCTGCTCCGGGTCCTTCGAGATCACGACTTCGTCGGCGCCGAGGCGCTTGCCGTCTTCGATCTTCGAGGGCGAGGTGGTGAACAGCACCACGTGCGCGCCCATCGCATGGGCGAGCTTCACGCCCATGTGGCCGAGGCCGCCGAGACCGACGATGCCGACCTTCTTGCCAGGACCGGCGCCCCACGTGCGCAGCGGCGAATAGGTGGTGATGCCCGCGCACAGCAGCGGCGCGGCGGCGGCGGCGTCGAGGTTCTCCGGCACGCGCAGCACGAAGGCTTCGTCGACCACGAGTTGCGTCGAGTAGCCGCCGTAGGTGACTTCGCCGCTCACGCGGTCGTTGCCGTTATAGGTGCCGACAAAGCCGTTTTCGCAATACTGTTCGAGGCCTTCGCCGCAGCTCGCGCAGGTGCGGCACGAGTCGACGAGACAGCCTACGCCCACGAGCTGGCCTGCCTTGAACTTCGTGACGCCCGTGCCCACTTCGGCGACGCGGCCCACGATTTCGTGGCCCGGCACCACCGGGAACATCGTGTTGCGCCATTCGTTGCGCGCCTGGTGCAGATCGGAGTGGCACACGCCGCAGTACAGTACGTCGATGCGCACGTCGAGTTCGCGCAGGTCGCGGCGCTGGAATTCGAACGGGGCGAGCGGCGAACCGGCGTCCTGTGCGGCGTATCCGTAGGTCTGGTACATAGTGAGGTGACTCCTGAGACTGAGTGGCTAGGCAGGCGCAAACGCCAAAGCGCAACGCTCATGGCGTCACGCTCGGGGGTGTTGCGGCAGGGTTCCCATCGTAAGGATCGCGCCCCACCCAGGGAATACCTGAATCTATCGAAGACTTGCCTGATTCTCCTGGCGATCCACGCGCGTGCGCATTCGGTGATAGATTGGCAAGCCTGATTCTCTTTCCGTCCCGATGAATTTTGGGGCGCAACTGCCATGAAAACAGCACAAATCGAGCCCGTCGCGCCGGACGGCGCGGCGACCGCGCCGGTCGTGCCGGTCATTTCGACGCCGCTGGTCTCGCGCGCGAGCGCCGCGCCCGTGGTGCACGCCGACGACGCCACGCAGCGCCGCGTGGTCGAGCTGATGATGCAGCTCACGCAGCGCGACGGCGCGCATCAGACGCCGCTCGACGGCGTGCGCCTGTTTCGCGGCAGCCAGAGCCATCCGCGCCAGCCGGTCATGTACGAGCCGAGCATTTTCATCGTTTGCCAGGGCCGCAAGCGCGGCTTTCTCGGCGATCAGGTGTTCATCTACGACGCGCAGCAATATCTCGTGCTCTCGGTGCCGCTGCCGTTCGAATGCGAGACCGAAGCCTCGCCCGAGAAGCCGATTCTCGCGATCTCGGTGCGCGTCGATCTGACGATGGTCGCCGAGCTGCTGATGGCGCTCAACGACACGCGCGGCAGCGCCGTCTCCGAGCCGGCGGGCATCTATGCCACGCCGCTCGACGCACCGCTGTCGAACGCCGTGCTGCGTCTGCTCGAAGCGCTCGCGCAGCCCGCGGACGCGCGCATTCTCGGGCCGTCGATCGTGCGCGAGATCTGCTATCGCGTGCTCACGGGCGAGCAGGGCGACGCGATTCGCGCGGCGCTCACGCATCAGCAGCATTTCGGCCGCATCGCCAAGGCGCTGCGCCGCATTCACACCGACTATCGCGGCGACCTCGACGTGGTGACGCTCGCCGCCGAGGCGGGCATGAGCCTCGCGGTGTTTCATGCGCACTTCAAGGCGGTGACGTCCACCTCGCCGATGCAATACGTGAAGACCACGCGCCTGCATCACGCGCGTCTCCTGATTACGCACGACGGCATGAACGTGAGCGCGGCAGCCGTGCGCGTGGGCTATGAAAGCGCCTCGCAGTTCAGCCGCGAATTCAAGCGCCTGTTCGGCTGCACGCCCGCCGACGAAATGCGCCGCGCGCGCGTGGCCGCCGAAGCGGTCGCGCCGCGCGTGGAAGTGGTGCAACGGTACGTGTCGGCGCTTTGATGCCGGAAATTGATTCGGATATCGAATGATCTGAAACTGCCGCACAAAAACTTAGCGTAATTAACCTGACGTAACGAACCCCAAGGTCGATATGAACGCCGTCTCGAAGCCGCGCCTGCTCGTGCTGATCCCGCTCACCGACACCGACCGCGCCACGCTCGCCGCGCACTTCGAGGTGCTGTACGCGCCCGATGCGCCGCAGCGCGAACACACGCTCGCGCGCGAGGGCGCCACGGTGCGCGCGGTGCTCACGAACGGCACCACGGGACTGACGGCGGACGAGATCGACGCGATGCCCCAGCTCGAATTCGCGGCGGCGCTGGGCGCGGGTTACGAGAACCTCGCACTCGATCACGCGCGCGCTCGCGGCATCGCGTTGAGCAATGGCGCGGGCGTGAACGCCGATTGCGTCGCCGACCACGCGATCGCGCTGCTGCTCGCCGCGTTGCGCGCGATTCCGCAATTCGACGCCGCCTGCCGCGCAGGCGTCTGGCGCGACGCGCTGCCGATGCGGCCCACGCTCACGGGGCGCAAGCTCGGCATCCTCGGCTATGGGCATATCGGCGCGAAGATCGCGAAGCGTGCCGCGGGTTTCGACATGCCGGTCGGTTATCACAGCCGCTCGCCGCGCGACGGCGTGAGCGCGCGCTATTTCGATTCGACGCTGGCGCTCGCGCAATGGAGCGACTGCCTCGTGGTCGCGACGCCGGGCGGCGCGTCGACCGAACATCTGGTCGATCGCGCGGTGCTCGACGCGCTGGGGCCGCAAGGTTTTCTCGTCAACGTGTCGCGCGGCAGCGTGGTCGATACGACCGCGCTCGCCGCGGCATTGCGCGAAGGCCGTCTCGCGGGCGCGGGCCTCGACGTCTACGAAGGCGAGCCCGAGCCGCCGCAGGCGCTGATCGCGCTCGACAACATCGTGCTCACGCCGCACACGGCCGGCACGTCGCCCGACGTGCGCGCGGCCACCGTGCGCAATTTCATCGATAACGCCACGCGCCATTTCGCGGGCGAGGCGCTCGTGACGCCGCTCTGATCCCGCCTTCGCCTTTGCCTTCGCCTTCGCTGGGTTGAACCGCGTCGCCGATGCGCGGCATCGTGCGCCTGTGCATGTGCACCGCATAAAGTCGCGTGCGCGCTGCGCCGGGCGTTCCGGTGCTTGACTGAGCGCATGGCCGTCCGCCCCATCGGGCGACATACTCCGACTTGTTTTTTCGCCTTTTCCGTCATACTGGCTCGGCATCGCGTCGCCCTTGCGCGTCGCGAGTCGAAGCGGGCGCAGACGATCCCGGGCAACGCGCGTTTCACGATCTTCCGTCTATGCGGGCCGTTGCAGCCGTGGTTCGACCGTAGCCGGACGCTGCCCGATGCGCTTGCGGCGGGCTGAACGCCACGAGCCGCGCGGGACACCGCAGCGGCATGACGCAGGTAGCGACACGAAGGACAAGAAGGACACGAAGCGCCGCGCAACGGCCGCGGCGCACGACTCTGGGGGACGACAGATGAAACGCAGCACGTTATTCGAGGCGCGGCGGCGCTCGGCGGCGCTCGGCCCGACCTTGGTGATGACCCTGGCGATGACGCTCGCGGCCGCGCAGGCTTCGATGCCGGCATACGCGCAAAGCCCGCCGAGCAACACCGCCGACGACGCCAACAAGAGCAACAACCCGCTGAACCTCGCCGCATCGCTCAATGTGCAGAACATGTTCGCGCCGTCGCTCTACGGCTCGAGCGCCGTGACGAACGATCTGCTGCTGCGCGGCACGCTGCCGATCGGGCCGAATGGCCTCGTGCCGGTGCCGCAGATCCTCCGGCTGACCGCGCCGGTCAGCACGCGGCCCGATCCGTCCGGCGGCTACAACACCGGTCTCGGCGATATCAACCTGTTCGACATCTTTCTCGTCAGCCAGGGCGCGACGCAGATCGGCATCGGTCCGCTCGTCACCGCGCCCACGGCCACCGATCCCACGCTCGGCACCGGCAAGTGGCAGGCGGGGCTCGCGGCGGTGGTCGTGAACGCGTCGCGCGCGCGGCTCGTCGGTGCGCTGGTGCAGTGGCAACATTCGTTCGCTGGGCAAAGCGGACGGCCCACGGTGCAGTCGCTCACGGCGCAGCCCTTCGGCATCTTCAATCTGCCGGGCGGCTGGTACATCCGCTCGACCGGCATCTGGACGTTCGATCTTCAGCACGGCGCCTGGTACATTCCCGTGGGCCTCGGCGGCGGCAAGGCGTGGAAGGCGGGCGGCACGATCTACAACGTGTTCGTCGAACCGCAATATTCCGTCGCGCATTCGGGGGCGGGCGTGCCGAAATGGCAGATCTTCGCCGGTCTGAACATGACCTTCGGAAAGTAGGCGAGCGCGGCGCACGGCGCCCCGCGCGATGTGGCGCGCAACGCCGGAATTTGCGTCATGCTCCGCCAAACTCGCGGCGGAAAACGCCATCGGCGGTGCGCTCGCGCCACGTGCTATGTACGGCAGGCCACGGCCGGCCGGCGATGCATGCCTTATGATTCAGCCTGGAGCGGTAACTTTCTTCGCTCGCCGCTTTGCGCGCCGCGCGGAGGGCCGACTTCCCGGCAGGGATCCAACAGGCAGAAGGGCGCATGCAAACTTTGATCGAGGCGTTGCGGAAATCAGCCGTCCTCGTGGTGAACCGCTTCTACGAGGAGCTGGCGCGCTTGCCCAAGTCCCGGCGCATCCTCGAAATGCTGTCGGCGGAAGAACTCGCGCACCTCAAGGACCGGCAGATCCAGAATCTGCTCGCACTCGCCGATCCCGGCCTGAGCTCGAAGGAGCACGCCGCGATGGCGATGCGCATCGGCCGCATTCATGCCGTCGTCGGGCTCGACAAGGAAGAGCTCGTGCGCAGCCGCGGCATTCTCCAGGAACTGCTCTACAAGCTGATTGGCCGCGATGTGGGCGGCCAGGCGCTGTCGCTCTACGCGCGCCGCCTCACCAGCGACACGGCCTGGCAGCTCAAGGCCTATCAGGCCGTCGAGGATTCGCAGCAGGACGTGCTTCAGCGCATCACGCGCATCGTCTGGGAGGCGGGCAGCTATACGCATTTCATCGATCAGCTCGTGAGTGTGCTCGGCGGCCACGACGAGGTGACCGCCTGCACGATCGGGCGGCCCGACGAAGCGGGCATCTTCCATTTCGAAGCGGGCGCGGGCGGCAGCGGCGAAGGCGGCCTGGTGGCCGTGCTGACCGCGCACGGCCACGAGATCAGCGTGCGCGCCGATCATCCGGACGGGCAGGGCGCGGTGGGGCGCGCCTGGCGCAGCGGCCACGCCGAGCGCGTGGTCAACTATCAGACCGATCCGCTCGTCGAGCGCTGGCGCGACGTGGCCGCGCGCGAGGGCCTGCGCTCGTCGGTGGCGATTCCGATCGCCGCGCCGGGGCATGCGCCGATCGCCATCGTCATGCTGTTCAGCGCGTATCCGGGCGGTTTCGTCGGACCGGACCAGGTCGCTTTCATCGAATTGCTGCAGACGCTGCTCAGCTGCGTCGCCTCGCGGTTGCAGACCCACGACGGCCTGCATGGCGGCGCGGTGCCCGTCAGCGTGCGCCAGCATTGGGCCGCGCTCGTGCGCACCGGCGCGCTGGAGATGCATTACCAGCCGCTCCTCACGCTCGCCAACGGCCAGGTGAGCAAGGTCGAGGCGCTCGCGCGCCTGCGCGACGGCGAGCGTCTGCTCACGCCCGACGAGTTCCTCTTCGCGCTGTCGTCCGACGATTTGCTCGCACTGTTCGCGCGCGGTCTCGGCCAGGCGCTCGACGACCGCGCGCGCTGGCTCGCGGCCGGTCACGATCTGGAGATTTCGGTCAATCTGCCGCCCGCCGCGCTCAACGATCTGCGTTATTTCGACGCGGCGCG
Source organism: Paraburkholderia tropica (assembly GCF_900109265.1). Taxonomy (GTDB): domain Bacteria; phylum Pseudomonadota; class Gammaproteobacteria; order Burkholderiales; family Burkholderiaceae; genus Paraburkholderia; species Paraburkholderia tropica. Next base: position 108,877 of record NZ_FNZM01000019.1, on the reverse strand, counting down.
CGAGGCGCTGGAAACGCACGCGTGCCCGAGCCGGCGGCTCACGCTCGAAGTTCTGGAGAACGAATCGATTTCGCTGAGCCACGGACAGCGCGCGATTCTCGGCAAGTTTCGCGCGCTCGGCGTGCTGCTCGCGCAGGACGATCTGGGCTCGGGCCATAGCGGCCTCGCGCGGTTGCGCGAATTGCCGTTCGACTGGATCAAGATCGACCGCGAAATCGCGCATATCGCCGGCGATGCGGCGCTCGACGCGCTGCGCGTGGTGTATCAGATCACGCGCCTCGGCCATTCGCTCGGCAAGCTCGTGCTGGCCGAAGGCGTCGATTCCGCCGATCTGCTCAAGGCGCTCGCGCTGCTCGGCGTGGATGGCGCGCAAGGCTACGAGATCGCGCGGCCGATGCCCGCCGACGAACTGCTCGGCTGGATCGGCGGCGCGGCGCGCGTGTCCGTCGCGCCGGTCGGCGAAAGCGTGCTCACGCGACTCGCGCGCTTCGTGGTGTGGGAGGAGCGCGCGTTCATTCTCGCCACGCTGCCCGAGGCGGCGCGCGGCCTGCTCGATTCGGACGACGCCGCCGCGCGCACGGCGCTCGCCGATGCGCTCATCAGCTTCGGCGACATCTTGCCGGCAGGCGCGGAGCGCGACGCCTTGCAGCGCGACATGCTGCACGCGGTCGTGAAGGGCGGGCGGCACAGCGAGGCGTGGCAGGCGGCGCTCGCGCGCCTCATGCGCGCGATTTCGGCGGCGCCGCTGGCGGCGTGACGGCCGTCACCATCGCGCGCTTATTCCGGCAGCGCGATGGCCACGTCGGCGGGCGCGGACGACGATTGCCGACGCTGCAGCACCGCGATGCACACGAGCGACACCGCCGCGAGCGCGCTGTAGAACAGCGCGAGCGGCCACCATTGGCCAGGATAGGCGTGCGCGAGCACGGTGCCGACGAGCGGCGTGAGTCCGCCCGCGAGCGCCGCGCAGCACTGGTAGGAAATCGAAATGGCCGAGTAGCGCGTGCGCACCGGAAACGCGTTCGTCATGAAGCCCGCCATCACCGCATACGAACTCGACATGCACATCACGGCAATCGCAATGCCGATCACGATCGCCACCGGCTTGCCCGTGGCAACCAGCACGAACATCGGATAAGGCGAGAGCATCGCCAGCGCGGCGGCGCGCGTGAGAAAACGCCCCGCGCCCACGCGCTGCGCGAACCACGCCGACGCCAGTTGCGTGAAGAACTGGATGAACGCGACCACGAACAGGCAATCGAGAATCAGCGTGCGGTCGAGGCCGAGCGTCTGCGTCGTGTAATTGAGCATGAAGGTGTTGACGAACCACGCGCCCGCCACGCCGATCACGTTCGCGCCGAGACACAGCAGCACGCCGCGCCAGCTGTCGCGAAGCACTTCGACGATCGGCATGGCCGCGGTGCGCGCCTGCTGCTTCAGCGCTTCGAATTCCGGCGATTCGCTTACGCCCGAGCGGATCAGCAAACCCACCACGAGCAACACCGCGCTCGCGAGAAACGGCAGACGCCAGCCCCACGCGAACAGCGCCGCGTGATCGAGATGCGCGACGCTGCGAAACGCGAGCAGCGCGAGAATGAGACCGGCGGGACTGCCGAGCTGCGCGAACGACGCGAGAAATGTGCGCTTGTCCTTCGGCGCATGCTCGCCCGCCATCAGCACCGCGCCGCCCCATTCGCCGCCGATCGCGATGCCTTGCGCGATGCGCAGCGCGACGAGCAAGGCCGGCGCGAGTGCGCCCGCGCTTTCGTAAGTCGGCAGAAAACCGATGCCCACGGTGCCGACGCCCATGATCGCGAGCGTGGCGACGAGCGCCTTCTTGCGGCCGATGCGGTCGCCCAGATGTCCGAACACGAGCCCGCCGAAGGGCCGCGCGAAAAAGCCCACGGCGAAGGTGCCGAACGAGGCGAGCGTGCTGTAGAACGGATCGTGTGCGGGAAAGAACAGCTTGCCGAAGATCAGCGCGGCGGCGGTGGCGTAAATATAAAAGTCGTACCACTCGATGGTGGTGCCGACGAAGGCGGCTAGCGAAGCGCGCGCGGGTTGGCGCGCGGGAAGGCTCGTCATGTCTCTCTCCAGTTCCATTAGTCGGGTTGCGCCGGCTTGGGCCGGTCTTGATCCGTATCGGTTGCGCTTTTACGCCTGTTTTACGACTGTTTTACGCCTGTTTTACGCGTGTTTTGTGCGCGTGATGCGATGGTTACGAGCCCTTCACCACGCCCGCCTCGAACAGCTTGCGCTGCGTGTCGACGTCGATGCCGAGCGCGTCGAGCACCGCGCGCGTGTCGCCGCCGAGCGCGGGCGGCGGACTGCGATAGGTCGCGGGCGTGCGCGAGAGCTTCACGGGCGCGCCGGTGCCGCGGTAGCCCGGCATCTCCACCAGCATCTGCCGATGCAGCGTATGCGGATGCGCCGCCACCGCATCGACGGTCTGCACCGGCCCGCACGGCACGCCCGCCTGAATCAGATCGCGCGCGAGCGGCGCGCAATCGTGCTGCGCGAGCCGCGCTTCGAGCGCCGCTTTCAACTCGGGACGATGCGCGCAGCGGCTGCGGTTGTCGGCGAAACGCGGATCGTCGGCGAGATCGGGCACGCCCAGATGCGCGCACAGTTTCGCGAACTGACGGTCGTTGCCGACGGCGAGAAAGATCGGCGCACCGGCAGTGGCGTAGCTGTCGTAAGGCGCGATGTTCGGATGCGCGTTGCCGCTGCGTTGCGGCGTGCGTCCGTTGCCGAACCAGTTCGGCAGATGCGGATGCAGCAGCGACACGCCGCAGTCGTACAGCGCGATATCGACCGATTGCCCGTGGCTGCTTTTTTCGCGTTCCGCGAGCGCGAGCAGAATGCCCGCAAGCGCGTTCAGGCCCGTTACCATGTCGACGATCGGCAGGCCGATGCGCAGCGCCGGGCCGTCGCTTTCGCCGTTCACACTCATGAGTCCGGCCATCGCCTGGATCACGGCGTCGTAGCCGGGCAGGCCGCCGAGCGGACCGTCGGGGCCGAAACCGGAGATCGCGCAATGAATCAGGCGCGGAAAGCGCGGCTGAAGATCGCGCGCGTAATCCATGCCCCAGCGCGCGAGCGTGCCGGGCTTGAAATTTTCGACCAGCACGTCCGCGCCTTCGAGCAGTTGCCAGAGAATCGCACGCCCTTCCTCGCGCGACAGATCGACGGCGATGCCTTGCTTGTTGCGATTCACGCCCACGTAGTACGACGCCGTGTCGCCGACGAACGGCGGCCCCCAGCCGCGCGTTTCATCGCCATCGGGCGGTTCGAGTTTGATGACGTCGGCGCCGTGATCGGCCAGCGCCTGGGTGCAGTACGGGCCGCCCAGCACGCGGCTCAGATCGATCACGCGCAAACCGTGCAGCGCGCCTTTCACGTTGAGAGTCGTCATGACGTTCGCCTCACTGCGCGGGCAGCAGTTGCATTGCGTCCGCGAGCGGCAGCGGCTGTTCGTCGACGAGCGCGCGCCATTGCATGGCGTGCGCGTCGCGGTCGTCGAGCGCGAGCGGATCGCGCGGCAGCAGCTTGTGTTGCACGATCAGATGCGCGAGCGCGAGACGGCGATAATCCTGCGCGCCGCCGCGCGAGATCTGCACCGCCTCGCAGGCCATGAAGGCCGCCGCGGTGGCGTGATAGAGCGCGCTCGCGGCTTGACGCACCGACTCGTCGCGGCCGCATTCGGCCACGCTCTCCAGCGCCGCCGCCGCGCGCTCGAACGCTGCGCGCAACAGCGACGCGCTGGCTTCGGGCAAACCGGCTTCGGCGAGTTCGGCGCGCACGTGGCGGCCCAGCGCATCGAGCGCGCCTTCGCGTTTCGCCGCGCGCGCGACGTCGAGCGCCACGATGTTGCTCGTGCCTTCCCAGATCGAGCCCAGATGCGCGTCGCGCACGAGCCGCGCGTCGCTCCATTCCTCGATATAGCCCACGCCGCCGCGCACTTCCATTGCGTCGCCGGTGACGCGGCGCGCGTCGCGGCAGGCGCGGAACTTGATGAGCGGCGTGAGGATGCGCACGCATTTCGCGGCGAGTTCGTCGCCTTGATCGGCGCGCGGCAACAGCGTGGCGATGCGCATGAAGAGCGTGCGGGCCTGCTCGGCGGGCAGCATCATCTTGAGCAGTTGACGCTGCATCAGCGGCATGTCGATGAGCTTGCGCCCGAACGCTTCGCGATGGCGCGCGACGTGCAGCGCTTCGGTGAGCGCGCGGCGCATGAGACCGGCGGCGCGCACGCCGTTCGACAGCCGCGACATGTTGATCATGTCGGCCATCTGATGAAAGCCGCGTCCGACTTCGCCGATCAGGTAGGCCTGCGCGCCGTCGAGCACGATCTCGCCGCTGGCCATCGAACGGCTGCCGAGTTTGTCCTTGAGGCGCACGATGCGATACGCGTTGCGCGTGCCGTCGGGCAGCGTTTTCGGCAGCAGAAACAGCGCGAGGCCTTTGATGCCGGCCGGCGCGCCGTCGACGCGCGCGAGCACCATCGCAAGATCGGCGTCGGCGTTCGAGCAGAACCATTTGTCGCCGTAGAGGCGCCAGCTTTGCGTGCCGTTCGCGTTCGCGTCCGGTTCCGGCACGGCGCGCGTGGCGATGCGCGCGACGTCGGAACCGGCGGCCTGCTCGGTCATGAACATCGCGCCTTGAAACAGCGTGTCGAAATCCTGCGAGGCGAGCATCGGCAGATAGCGCGCGACCAGGTCGGGCGTGCCGAATTTGCGCAGCGTGCGCGTGAGCGAATCGGTCATGCTCACGGGGCAGCACAGGCCGAACTCCGCCTGCACGAACAGGTACGTGAGCGCGTATTTCACGAGCGGCGCGGGCGCGTGCTCGCGATGGCTCATCGCCGCGAGACCGAGTTCGGCATACGCCACTCGTTCGAGCGCGACGTAGTCGGGATGCTTGTCGATGTGCTGGATCGCCTCGCCGCGCCGCGTGCGGTGTTGCAGCGTGGGCGGATGGTGATCGGCGGAGAGCGCGAGCGTGTCGAGTTCGTCGGAGGCGCGCTGGCCGAGCGTGGCGAGTTGCGATTCGATGGCCGCGAAAGCCGTGTCGCCGAGATAGCTGCGCAGGAGCGGGGCCAGACCGGGGTCGCTGCTGAAGAAGTTGATGCCGCGGCTGTCGGGAATGTTGGACGCGCCGCTGGCTTGCGCGGCGGGGGATTCGCTCATCGATGTCTCCTGTCTGTTCTTCGGACGGGCGCCTGGCGCCGTAGTGAGTCCAGAATAGGAGCAGCAACGATAACCGTCCAATACAAACGATGTCCTGTACGATAAGCGCCATCTATCGATAACACGGGCAAGCGGAGGAGACACCGCGATGGAACTCAAGCAATTGCGCTATTTCGTGGCTGTGGCCGAAGAGCTGCATTTCGGCCGCGCCGCGCGGCGGCTCTTTATTTCGCAGCCCGCGCTGAGCTTCGACATCCGCAAGTTCGAGGAGCAACTGGGCGTGCAACTGCTCGAACGCAGCAACAAGGCGGTCGCGCTGACCAACGCGGGTTTCGTGCTGCTCGAAGAGGCGCGCCGTCTGCTCGAACAGGCCGACGAAGTGCGCCGCATCGCCGAGCGTTCCGCGCACGGGCTGGCGGGGCGGCTGCGCATCGGTTTCGTCAATTCGATGCTGTATCGCGGCTTGCCCGAGGCGGTGCGGCGTTTCGAGGCCGATCATCCGGCCGTGGAGGTCGTGCTGCGCGAGATGAACACCATCGAACAGGTGCACGCGTTGCAGCGTTTGCAGATCGATCTGGGCTTCGCGCATTGGGGGCGCTTTCCGGCCGAGGTGCAGTCGCAGACGCTGTTTTCCGAGCCGTTTCTGTGTTGTTTGCCTGCGGGCCACCGGCTCGCGAAGCGGCGGCGTATCGACCTTGCCGCGCTCGCGCGCGAGCCGTTCATTCTGTTTCCGCGTTCGGTGTCGCCGCATTATCACGATCAGATCATCGCGACGTGCGTGGAGGCGGGCTTCAGTCCGCAGATCCGCCACGAAGCGCGGCTCTGGCAGACCGTGGTGACGATGGTCGAGTTCGGCATGGGCATCGCGCTCGTGCCCGCCGCGTTGGGGAAAATGGGCGGCGAGCGCGCGGTGTTTCGTCCGTTGTCGAGCAATCCGTATGAATCGCAGGTGCTCAAGCTCGCGCGGGCGGGCGAGACGAACGGGATCGTGGCGGGGTTCGCGGGGTATCTGGGCGGCGAGGCGGGAGAGAAAGCGGGAGAAAAAGCGGGCGCGATCTGAGCGGACCGCGCCCTTCGCTCGCGCGTGTTATCCGCACGTCCCGATTTCCCCGCACGCCGTGCAAAAATCGCAACCGTCGCGGCGAATCACGGCATTCGCGCCGCACGATCCGCATTTGCGCCCGAGCATCGCGTGCGGCGCGGCGAGCGAGGCGTCGGCGGGCAGCGCATTCGGACCGTCGAGCACCTGATCGCCGGCGCGCGCCGCTGCATCGTTTCCCTCCGCGCCGGACGCAGGCGGCGACGCGAGACGCGCTTCGGCGCGCCGCTGCGCGAGCAGACGCGTCGGCACCTGGCGGCCCTCGGCATCGAGAAAACCGCGCCGGTGCAGAATCTGCTGGATTGCATAGGCGATCGCCGCGACTTCCGAGTCGTGCCACAGCGGCGTGCGCTTGCCGTCGAGACGCTGCGTCTCGCCGTAACGCACCTGGCCGCGATCCCACGACACCTTGCGCAGATCCTGCAGATTGCGCGCGACGAAACCGCCGCGCGCCGCGAGCGACAGCGAACGCATGGTCGCCGTGATCCATTGCTGCGACTCGTCGCGCTGGCCCACCGGAATGAAGAACTCGATGGGCCGCTCGATCGTCACCGGTTCGCCGCCCACCTGGCCCGTCACTTCGAGAAACGATACGGCCACGTAGAGCGAGACCTTGCCCGTCTGCGTGAGGTATTCGATCTTCTCGATCACGGCGGGCAACTCGCCCCTTGGCCGATGGTCGATCGCCACGCGCAGCGGGTCGTGCAACGCATCGCTTTGCGCGTCGTCGGGCGTCTCGGTGGTCGCGGGCGTGACATGGAGCACCGCGCCGAGCGTTTCGTTCGGCCGATAGGTGGCGAGACCCTTGAGCCCGCGCCGCCACGCATCGAGATAGAGATTTTCGAAGTCCTCGAACGGATAATCGGCGGGCACGTTCACGGTTTTCGAAATCGACGTGTCCACGTAGGGCTGCACGGCCGCCATCATCTGCACGTGGTCCTGCGCGCTCATTTGCAGCGCGCTCACGAAGTAGTCGGGCAGCGCATTCATGTCGCCGGTCTCGCCGACGAGTTCGCGATACACGCGCCACGCGTGGTCTTCGACCGCGAAGGTTTCGCTGCCGCCATCGGCCATGCGGCGCGTGCGCTGATAGGTCCACGAGAACGCGGGCTCGACGCCGTTCGAGACATTGTCGGCGAACGCGAGACTCACGGTGCCCGTCGGCGCGATCGACAGCAGATGGCTGTTGCGGATGCCGTGCGCACGAATCTCGTCTTGCAGCGTGTCGGGCAGGCGCGAGGCGAAGGTGCCGGGCGCGAGATAGGTGTTCGCGTCGAACAGCGCAAACGCGCCGCGCTCGCGCGCGAGTTCGACCGAGGCGCGATAGGCCGCGTCGCGCATCGTGCGCGCGACGCGCGCGCCGAACGCGCAACCTTCTTCGGTGTTGTAGCGGATGCCGAGCATCACGAGCGTGTCGCCGAGTCCCGTGAAGCCTACGCCGATGCGCCGTTTCGCAGCGGCTTCGGCCTGTTGTTCGGGCAACGGCCAGAGCGTGACGTCGAGCACGTCGTCGAGAAAACGCACCTGCGTGGCGGTGCGCGCGGCGAGCGCGTCCCAGTCGAAGTTGTGGTCGGCGGCGCTCGCGCTCGCATGCTTTGCGCCGCGCAACTGCGCGAACGGCGCCTTCACGAAGCGCGTCAGATCGAGTGGGCCGAGATTGCAGCAGCCGTACGGCGGCAAGGGCTGCTCGCCGCACGGATTGGTCGCGCGGATGGTTTCCTGCGCGCGCAGATTGTTGTCTTCGTTCATGCGCGAGATGAACACCACGCCGGGCTCGGCCATGTCGTAGGTCGAACGCATGATCGTGTCCCAGAGCGCGCGCGCGCGTTTTTCGGCATAGACCCAGAGACCGTCGTCGCGCTGCTTGAGGTCGCCCGCCGCGCGCAACGCGGGCGAGGGCGCGGCGCGGTGCACGAGCTGCCAGACGTCGTCGTTTTCGACGGCGCGCATGAATGCATCGGTCACCGCGACCGAGACGTTGAAGTTGTTCCAGCGTCCCTTCGAATGCTTTGCCTCGATGAATTCGGGCAGGTCCGGATGATCGCAGTCGAGCACCGCCATCTGCGCGCCGCGCCGCGACCCGGCGCTTTCGACGGTGCGGCACGAGGCATCGAACACGTCGATGTAGCTGCACGGTCCGGAAGCGCTCGATCCGGTCGATTTCACCAGCGCGCCGCGCGGACGGATCGCCGAAAAGTTGTAGCCCACGCCGCCGCCGCGCCGCATGGTTTCGGCGGCCTGCAACAGCGCGACGTAGATGCCGGGGCGGCCTTCGTCGTCGGTGTCCTGAATGCTGTCGCCGACCGGCTGCACGAAGCAGTTGATGAGCGTCGATTCGATGGCCGTGCCCGCCGCGCTCATGATGCGCCCCGCGCCCAGCGCGCCGTTGCGCAGATTGTCGAGGAAGCGCGCTTCGATCTCGGCGCGCAGCGCGGGCGGCTCGGCCTGGGCGACGCCGCGCGCGACGCGGCGATAGATGTCGTCGGCGCTCTGCTCGTCGCCCTTGGCGTACTTTTCGAGCATCACGTCGAGCGAGAACGGCTGTGGCGCGGGACGGCCCGCGCGGGAGAGAGGCGGAGTGTTTTCTGCCATGACCGGATCCTGTCGGGGCGCCGCGGCGTGCCGGGCGCGTTTGCGGTTACGGGGCGGGGTGCAGCGGCACGCCGGTCCGGACACGCGTGATTCGGCGGTCCGGAAGCGGTGCCGCATCGCGTCACCAGGAAAGGCGCATAAGGTCCACCTTACCGCAGCGGCGGCGCGCGTGCGCAGCGTCAGCGCGACGCGGCCAGGCTGGCGCGCGGGTGCGCACGCCGACCATGCGGTTACACTGGCCGACACCGGAAAACTGCCGCAACAAGGAGCAACGATGACGGAGACGACGGCGCCTGGCGTGGTCTATCGGGACCAGGTGCGCGCGGAATGGGTCGATTACAACGGCCATCTGCGCGACGCCTTTTACATGCTGATTTACAGCTTCGCGACCGATGCGCTGCTCGACGCCATCGGGCTCGACGCGGCGCAGCGCGAGGCGCGCGGGCGCTCTATGTACACGCTGGAGGCGCATCTGAACTACGTGCGGGAGATCAAGGCGGGCACGCCGGTATGCGTGGAGGTCTCGGTGCTGGAGCACGACGCGAAGCGCGTGCGCGTCTATCTGGAGATGTTCGCCGGGGACGAAAGGGAGACGATCGTGTCTGCGAGCGAGCAGGTGTTGCTGCACGTCGATCGCGCGGGTCCGCGGGCGGCGCCCTTCGATGCCGACGTGCTCGCGCGCGTGGCTGCGCTGCGCGGCGAGTCGGTGGGGCGGGTGGCGCGTTACGCCGGCCGGTCCATTTCGCTGGCGCCCGGGGCGGCCGCGGTCTCGTCGTGAGATGCGGCGCCGCAGCACGCGGCGGGGTGAAGCTCGATCGGCCTGAATCGACCGGTGAGCGCGGCCGGTGCGCAGGGAAGCGGTGAGTCCGCATGGCGCGAGTGGCGCCGTGTCGATTCGTCGATCCGTGCACGATTGTTATTCAATCGATGCGCGATTGTTACGATAATGACTGCTAATGCCTTGGTCCGCTTTCGCGCGCCTCCGGTCGGCTTTCGACCGTTTGCGGCGCGTCAGGCCGCTTCGCTGAACGGCACGTTGGCCACGAGGTCGCCGAACACTTCCGCAGCGATCATCACCGACGCATTCAGCGGGGCCGGCCGTTCAGCCGGCTTGAACACGGCGTCACCGCGGCGTATCTTGCGACGCGACACGGCGCAGGTTCCCGAGGTATGCGCCGAGCGGCGTCGCCAGCGCTGCTCGCCATAATGGCAGCGGCCGGGTTCGACCCAGCGGATGACGAGCGCTGAATCCGTCTGCTCGAGGATTTCAATGCGTTCACCGTTGGCACCGTCAAGCGCGAGACACGCTTTCTTTTTCATTGTCGGCTCCGTGAGTGGGATGCCGCGAATGTAGTCCTCTGCGACGCCAAGTGCCATTGTGTCGGCGTTGAAACACCATTCCAAAATCGGCAACAATTGCCCTGCGACACCATGCGTTTGACGAAGGAATGGGGGTTTGCGGGCGATCAAAGTCCGACATCTCGAATTTGTGCAACGCAGTGTTGTGCGTGGCGCGACATCGAAATGCGCGAGAAAGGCGGGGGTGGAACGCCTGGGCGGCGTAGGGATCAGACTGGAAAGCGGCGTTTGACGTACCGTTCGAGGTGCCGCCAAGGGCACTTGACCTGCGCGCCGGCCGCCCTCATTTCGTGTTTTGGTCTGTCGCCCTTATGCTGGCGGCTTGCTGCGGCGCGTTGTTCTACGCGCGCTTTTATGCGTTCTGGTGATTTTTTGCCGCTTGCGGCGCAGGCCTTGCTTGCATGGCTGCCAGAGCCGTCCTGTCGAATTGCCCCCGAGGTTACATGATTCATCGCCCGCCTGCTCCGAACTCCGCAAACGAGCAAAAAATCCAGCGCGTCGCCTCGGCGGCCCTGTTCGCCGCGCTTGTCCTCGTCGCCCTGTGGGTCGTGCGCGAATTCGTGCCGGCCGTCGCGTGGGCGGGCGTCGTCGCCATCGTGCTGTGGCCGGCCTACCAGGCCGTCGAGCGCCACCGTCTGTTCAAGGGCCGCACGACTTCGCTCGCCACCGTGCTGACGCTGGCCGTCGCGCTGCTGGTCGTCCTGCCGATCACGATCACGGCGATCCAGGCCGGCGGCGAGGCGCACGACCTCTACCAGTGGCTGCGCACCGCGCAGGAGAACGGCGTGCCGGTGCCCGACGTCGTCTCGCGTCTGCCGTTCGGCAGCCATCAGGTGAGCGACTGGTGGCAGGCGAACCTGGCGCAGCCGCTGAAGGCGTCGCCCGCGATGAAGAACCTGCACGGCGACGCGATCGTCTCGTTCGGACGTCACTTCGGCGCGCGCGCGCTGCATGCGTCGGTGACCTTCGGCTTCATGCTCGTCACGCTGTTCGTGATCTTCCAGGCCGGACCGCGGCTGTCGGGCACGGTGATGCGCGGCGCGCGCCGCGCGTTCGGCGCGGACGGCGCGCAACTGCTCCAGCGCATGGCCTCCGCGGTGCGCGCGACGGTCACGGGGCTCGTGGTGGTGGGGCTCGGCGAGGGCGTGCTGCTCGGGGCCGGCTATCTGATCGGCGGCGTGCCGCATGCGGCGCTGCTCGGCACCGTGACGGCGGTCGCGGCCATGCTGCCGTTCTGCGCCCCCGTGGTGTTCTGCCTCGCGGCGCTCTGGCTCGTCGTGCAGGGCTCGGTGGTCGCGGCGGTCTCGCTGGCCGTGTGGGGCTTCGTGGTGGTGTTCGTCGCCGAGCATTTCGTGCGGCCCGTGCTGATCGGCAATTCCACGCGCCTGCCGTTTCTGCTCGTGCTGTTCGGCATTCTGGGCGGCGCGACCACGTTCGGCCTGATCGGCATCTTCATCGGCCCGGCGCTGATGACCGTGCTGATGGTGCTGTGGGCGAACTGGGCGGAGTGAGGTTTGGGCGACGCGTGAAGGCGCGGCGGGCGAGCGATGAGCGCGTCACGCGCCGGATCCGTCGATCGCGCCTTGGCCGTCCTCAGTGGACGCAGGCGAGCGCGTACTTGAGCGCGGCGGGCAGCAACTGCCGCCAGACCGGCCAGACGTGTCCGCCGTCGACGATGCGCAGCGCCGCCGGATTGCCCGCCTCGCGCAGCCGCGTGTAGAGCAGCGACGATTCGGCCTGGATCACGAGGTCGTCGTCGCCCGAGGCGATGAAGAAGGGCACGCGCCACGGCCGCCCGAAATAGCCGCTCCACAGCGCCGGATAGTTGAGCGTGCGCCAGATGTGCGGATCGAACTGGTGATCGCCGAACACACCCACGCGCCGCGCCGACGAGGAAGGCGGCGGATCGCCCGAATAGATCGCGGGCGAGAGCAGCAACGCGCCGCAGAACATCTCGGGATGCTCGAGCGTGTAGCGCAGCGCGCCGAACCCGCCCATCGATACGCCGCCGATCGCGCGGCCGCCGCGGTCGTCCTCGACTGCGAAATGCTGTTCGATCTCGGGCATCAGGTCGTTGAAGAACGCCGTCTCCATCTTTTCCTTGCGATCGACGTACCAGTCGGTGCCGCCTTGCGGCATCACGATCACCACGGGCGGAATCTCGTGGCGCGCGATCAGCGCGTCGGCGGCGGTTTGCAGGTCGCCCTGGGTGATCCAGTCCATCGCGTCGCCATTGTTGCCGTGCAGGAGGTAGAGCACCGGATAGCGCGCGGTGTCGGCGCGATAGCCGCTCGGCAGATAGACCACGTACGGCCACTCGCGATTGAGCGCAGCGGCGTGGAAAGTGCGCACCGCGATCGTGCTGGCCGCCGCGAGGGTCGGCGTGGCGGCCAGCGCCGCGAACGCCGCTGACGACGTCATTGCGACGAAACCCGTCGTCGTCGCCATGCGGGCGAGGGCGCGCGTCAGGCGGCGCGTCGCTCGGCAAGCGACGCCTTGCGCGGCACGGAGCGAGGCCGATGGCGTATCGGCGCGCGCGTTGGAGTTCGCAGCGGTGGCCGCATCAAAGCGTGCATTGAACAGCGAGCCGAACGGCGCGGGGCGGAAGGAGCTGCGCATGACGGGAAAGCCGGTCTCGAAGGCACGCCTGCGGCGCGGGGTGATCATGCTAGCAGCGGTGTGCGCGGCCAGGAAGCGGAGGATATTCGCGTGACGGCCGACGGCGCGTGAACGACGCGCCCGGCCGCCGCCCGCCTCAGGCCGACGCCTTCGCGCGCGAGGGCAGCAGCCGTTTGAGCGGATCGGCGGCGCGCACGACGATGAACAGCGCGGTGAGCGCCACGGCGTCGGCGGTGAGGCCGAGCGGCACGTCGAGATAGCCGTCGGTGTACCAGTAGAGCACCGAGTCCACGGTCAGCGAGATCACGGCGCCCGCCACGAACGAGAGCATGCCCTTGCGGCCCACGAGGCCCACCCACGGCAGCGAGGTCGCGAGGCGCTTCGCCCAGCCGAGCCGGATCATGTGCGCGACGAGCCACGCGATGCCGAAGAAGTTCAGCGCGCGGAACCAGGCGAGATTGCGCTTGAAATCGCCGTCGAGCGGCGTGTTGCCGAGGTGCAGGCGATAGATGGCCGCCGCCCCGACCACGGCGAGCGCGAGCATCGTGACGACGGTGCCGAGCTTCGGCCGCGCGGTCACGCTCTGGAACACCGGCTGCGCCTGGGCGATCACGCCGGCCATGAACATCAGTTGCCAGCCGAGCGGATTGAAGTCCCAGTGCACGTCGGCGACATGCGGCAGATATGGCGTGAAATGCGGCGCGACGCCCCACAGCGCGAGGCTGATCGCCGCGAGCAGCCAGGGGCGCGTGCGCGCGAGCGGCAACGCGAGCGGCGCGGCCAGCGCGAAGCACGCATACATCGGTAACACGCCCGCGAGATAAGGCTGACGGCGCAGCAGCACGATGTCGCGCAGCGCGGTGCCGGGCGCGAGCATGAGGTCGTCGAGATCGGTGGTCGCGAGATTGGGGGCGTCGACGTTCAGTGCGGTCAGGATGGCGGTGACGAGCAGCATCAGCAAGGCCGTGACCACGAAAGCGCGATAGATCTCAAAGGCGCGCTTGACGAAGCGCTGGCGCGCGGCGGCCTCGGTGCGGCGCGCGCAGAGCGCGGCCCAGGCCGTGGCCGTGGCGTAGCCGCCGAGGAAGACGAACACTTCGGCGGCGTCGCAGAGCGCGTAGGCGTGCAACGTCACGCGCGAAATGATGCTGCCGCCGATATGGTCGACGACGATGATGAGCAGGACGAGTCCGCGAAAAAAGTCGAGTTCGACGAGACGATTGGATGACTGTGACATGGATCCGGCGCCAGACGCGAGCGGCGCGGGGTCCGGAGCCGCCGGACGGCGCGCACGGCCGGACTGGCGCATGCAAAAAATAGGTGCTGCGAAAAAAAACGGCGAGGCGCGGCGAGACCGGCGGCAAGCGTTGATGAGCGACGGCAGGCACCCGCAAGCGGTGGCCTCGTTGGCGCGCCGGGCGGAGAACAGCCTGGTCAGCCTGGCGGGGCCAGTTCGCCTCGTTGACGGCGGCCGCCAGGGCCGTCGCGGCGCAAACCGGGAGGGCGCGGCAACGCGCGAGTCCCAGGAAAAGACCGGATGGACGCCTCAGGGTTCCCGTGACAGGCGCGCTGACGCTCGTTGAAGGCAATACTACCTTAATTTTCAAAGGGCTTTCAGCGTGCAAGCCGGTTCAAGTTCTCGAATTTCCTGCCGATATGCAAAAGAGATTACACCGTGAACTGGCGCTATTTGTGCGCCCCCGTTGTGAGTCCAGAAGGCGGAGAAGGCCGTCTGACGGGCGTTGGCTGGGGAATGCCCGGTTTTTTGCGTCGCCGCGCGAGCGGCTTCGACGACGCTGGGTCGGGCGAGTTGTATCAGAGGTATCAGAGTGTTGTCGCAGCCCTGATATATGTGAAGCGCACTTTACAATGCCGGGTGTTTCGGGAAGGACGCTATTGAGCCGTAGTGCGACTTTTGTACGACGGTTGGAGCGTTTTGCTTGAAGAAGCACGTAATTTGAATGCAGATGGAAGCGGGCTGGACGCGAGCGTCCGGGGTTGGCCAGGAGAGGCGGGAGCGCGCGACGACGCTGCAAACCGCACGATGCCACCCGGACGACGCAAGCCGCCGCGCAGCACAAGGAGCTAAAACATGTTCGAAGATCGTCAGGGTCAGTGGACCTACGGTCTGTCTCGCTTGCGTGCCGGTCTCGCCGGTGTGGGCCTGGCCGTTTTGCTGGGCGCCTGCGCAAACGTTGACCAGCAGCAAACCCCGCCGACGTCGCAGCCGCAACCCGCCCCGTCGGCTTCGGCCACGCCCGCGTCTGGCGCGGCAGCCAGCGCCGCCCAGGCGGCTCAAGCCGCCGCCAGCGCGCCGGTCACGCGCGTCGTCACGAAGACCACCTACGTGCGCGTGCGCCGCGGCGACACGCTGCAGCGCATTGCGTCGAGCCACAACGTCTCGGTCCGGGACCTGTCTGCGTGGAACCGTTTGAAGTCGAATAGCCGCCTGCGTGCGGGCCAGTCGCTGAAGATCGTCTCGAAGCAGACGATCACGGTGCAGGCCGCCGCGCCGGGCAACGCCGCACCCGCGAACACCGTGCAAAGCCGCGCCGTGGCTGCCGAGGTGGCGCGCCACGCGAGCAGCGTGACGCTCGTGTGGCCCGCGCAGGGCCGTGTGGTCGAGCCGTTCGCGGCGGGCACGACGCGCGGCATCGAGATCGCAGGCAAGGCGGGCGATCCGGTGATCGCCGCCGCCGACGGCAAGGTCATGTATGCGGGCACCGGTCTGAACGAGTACGGCAGCCTCATCATCGTCCAGCACAACAAGGACTTTCTGACGGCGTATTCGCACAATCGCCGCCTGCTGGTGAAGACGGGCGACATGGTGCATCAGGGTCAGCAGATCGCCGAAATGGGCAACGAGAACAACGACCGCGTGGCGGTGCTGTTCGAGGTGCGCCGCGACGGCAAGCCGGTCGATCCGATGCCGTATCTGCCGACGCCGCAGAGCTGAAATCGCGCGTCGCGCCGAAAAACACAAACCGCCCTGATGCGTTGCTGCATCAGGGCGGTTTTTTTATTGCCGCGAACGGTGATCGTGCGCTTCCGGCAAACGCGACTTAGAACGCGTCGCCCGGCACCCGCACCCAGCCTTCCATCAGCACGCGCGCGCTGCGGCTCATGATGGCCTTGGTGACGGTCCATTCGCCTTCGTGCTGGCTGGCTTCGGCGCCCACGCGCAGCGTGCCCGACGGATGGCCGAAGCGCACCGCGTTGCGCTCGCCGCCGCCCGCCGCGAGATTCACGAGCGTGCCCGGAATGGCCGCCGCCGTGCCGATGGCCACGGCAGCCGTGCCCATCATGGCGTGATGCAGCTTGCCCATCGACATCGCGCGCACCAGCAGATCGACGTCGGCAGTTTCGACGCGCTTGCCGCTCGACGCCGTGTACGCCGCCGGCTTCGCTACGAAGGCGATCTTCGGCGTGTGCTGACGCGTGGCGATTTCGTCGAGCTGCTTGATGAGGCCCATGCGCAGCGCGCCGTACGCGCGGATGGTCTCGAACTTCTTGAGCGCCTCGGCGTCGCTGTTGATTGCGTCCTGCAATTCCGTGCCCGTGTAGCCGATGGCTTCGGCGTTCACGAAAATGGTGGGAATGCCGGCGTTGATCATGGTGGCCTTGAGCGTGCCGACGCCGGGCACTTCGAGGTCGTCCACGAGATGGCCGGTGGGGAACATCGCGCCGCCCGCGCCTTCTTCCTCGGCGGCGGGGTCGAGGAATTCGAGCTGCACTTCGGCGGCGGGGAAGGTCACGCCATCGAGTTCGAAATCGCCGGTTTCCTGCACCTGGCCATTCGTGACGGGCACGTGCGCGACGATGGTTTTGCCGATGTTGGCTTGCCAGATGCGGACGACGGCGACGCCGTTGTCGGGCACGCGCGAGGGATCGACGAGACCGCTGCTGATCGCGAACGGACCGACTGCCGCCGAGAGGTTGCCGCAGTTGCCGCTCCAGTCGACGAAGGCCTTGTCGATGGCGACCTGGCCGAACAGATAGTCGACGTCGTGGCCGGCGCGCTCGCTTTTCGCGACGATCACGGTCTTGCTCGTGCTGGAGGTGGCGCCGCCCATGCCGTCGATCTGCTTGCCGTAGGGGTCGGGGCTGCCGATCACGCGCATCAGCAGCCGGTCGCGCGCGACGCCGGGTTGTTGTGCGGACGCGGGCAGATCCTGCAGGCGGAAGAACACGCCCTTGCTGGTGCCGCCGCGCAGGTAGGTGGCGGGAATCTTGATCTGGGGTTGATGGCTCATAAAAATCCCGTGTCGAATTGTGCCCCCCTCTCCCCTGGCAGAGGGGCCGGGGGAGAGGGGCGTGTCAGGCTTGCGTCGATTCCAGGAAGTCTTGCGCAAAGCGTTGCAGTACACCGCCCGCTTCGTAAATCGAGACTTCCTCCGCCGTGTCCAGGCGGCACGTCACCGGCACCTCCACGCGCTCGCCGTTCTTGCGGTTGATCACCAGCGTCAGCTCGGCGCGCGGCGTGCGCTCGCCGCGCACGTCGAACGTCTCCGTGCCGTCGATACCGAGCGTCGTGCGGTTCGTGCCCGCCTTGAACTCCAGCGGCAGCACGCCCATGCCGATCAGGTTGGTGCGGTGAATGCGCTCGAAGCCTTCCGCCACGATCACCTCCACGCCCGCAAGGCGCACGCCCTTGGCCGCCCAGTCGCGCGACGATCCCTGGCCGTAATCCGCACCCGCGATGATGATGAGCGGCTGCTTGCGGTCCATGTACGTTTCGATTGCTTCCCACATGCGCACGACCTGGCCTTCCGGCTCGATGCGCGCCAGCGAACCTTTCTTCACCGCGCCGTCGACCACGGCCATTTCGTTGACGAGCGTGGGATTCGCGAACGTCGCGCGCTGCGCCGTCAGGTGATCGCCACGGTGCGTCGCGTACGAGTTGAAATCCTCTTCGGGCAAGCCCATTTTCGCGAGGTATTCGCCCGCCGCGCTATTCGGCAGAATCGCGTTCGACGGCGACAGGTGGTCGGTCGTGATGTTGTCGCCGAGCACCGCGAGCGGACGCAGGCCGCGCAGCGTGCGTTCGCCCGCGAGCGCGCCTTCCCAGTACGGCGGACGGCGGATGTAGGTGCTTTGCGCGCGCCAGTCGTAAAGCGGGTCGGTGGTTTCGCCGCTCGCCGCCGTGACCGCGAACATCGGTTCGTAGACCTTGCGGAACTGCTCGGGCTTCACACTCTGCGCCACGATGGCGTCGATTTCCTCGTCGCTCGGCCAGAGGTCCTTCAGAAACACCGGCTGACCTTGCGGGTCGGTGCCGAGTACGTCTTTCTCGATGTCGAAGCGGATCGTGCCCGCGATCGCATACGCCACCACGAGCGGCGGCGAGGCGAGAAACGCCTGCTTCGCGTACGGATGAATGCGGCCGTCGAAATTGCGGTTGCCCGACAGCACGGCGGTCGCGTACAGATCGCGGTCGACGATCTCCTGCTGGATCTTCGGATCGAGCGCGCCCGACATGCCGTTGCACGTGGTACACGCGAACGCGACGATGCCAAAGCCCAGCTTCTCCAGATCCGGCAGCAGCTTCGCTTCTTCCAGATACAGCTCCACGGCCTTCGATCCCGGCGCGAGCGAGCTCTTGACCCACGGCTTGCGCGTGAGGCCGCGCGCGTTCGCATTGCGCGCGAGCAGCGCCGCCGCAATCACGTTGCGCGGATTGCTGGTGTTCGTGCAGCTCGTAATGGCCGCGATGATCACCGCGCCGTCGGGCATCTGGCCCGGCGTTTCTTCCCATTGTCCGGCGATGCCGCGTGCCGCGAGGTCGGACGTGGGCAGGCGCTTGTGCGGATTCGACGGCCCCGCCATGTTGCGCACCACGCTCGACAGATCGAACGTGAGCGTGCGCTCGTACCGCGCGTGCGCGAGCGAATCGGCCCACAGGCCCGCCGTTTTCGCGTAAGTCTCGACCAGCTTCACCTGTTCTTCATCGCGGCCCGTGAGGCGCAGATACGCAAGCGTCTGGTCGTCGATGAAGAACATCGCGGCCGTGGCGCCGTACTCGGGCGCCATGTTCGAGATGGTCGCGCGGTCGCCGAGCGTGAGGCTCGACGCGCCCGCGCCGCGGAATTCCAGATACGCGCCCACGACCTTTTCCTTGCGCAGGAATTCGGTCAGTGCGAGCACGATGTCGGTGGCCGTGATGCCGGGCTGGCGCTTGCCCGTGAGCTCCACGCCGACGATGTCGGGCAGGCGCATCCACGAGGCGCGGCCGAGCATGACATTCTCGGCTTCGAGGCCGCCGACGCCGATGGCGATCACGCCGAGCGCGTCCACGTGCGGCGTGTGGCTGTCGGTGCCCACGCAGGTGTCCGGATAGGCCACGCCGTCGTGGGTGCCGATCACCGGCGACATCTTCTCCAGATTGATCTGGTGCATGATGCCGTTGCCGGGCGGGATCACGTCGACGTTCTTGAAGGCCTTCTTCGTCCAGTTGATGAAGTCGAAGCGGTCTTCGTTGCGGCGGTCTTCGATCGCGCGGTTCTTCTTGAACGCGTCCGGGTCGAAGCCGCCGCACTCCACGGCGAGCGAGTGATCGACGATCAGCTGCACCGGCACGACCGGATTCACCTTGGCGGGGTCGCCGCCTTGATCGGCGATGGCGTCGCGCAGGCCGGCGAGGTCGACGAGCGCGGTCTGGCCGAGAATGTCGTGGCAGACGACGCGCGCCGGATACCACGGGAAATCGAGGTCGCGCT
The DNA here is from genome assembly GCF_900109265.1 of Paraburkholderia tropica. GTDB lineage: Bacteria > Pseudomonadota > Gammaproteobacteria > Burkholderiales > Burkholderiaceae > Paraburkholderia > Paraburkholderia tropica. Next base: position 89,303 of record NZ_FNZM01000019.1, on the reverse strand, counting down.
TGCGTTCGACGAGCTGCGCGAGCGAGGCGTTGAGGGTGGCCGGGTCGCAGCGGCGCACGAGATTTTCGGCGAGCACGCGCGAGGTGTACGGCAGCGTGTCCCAGGCGCCGGGCTGGATGGCCTCGACGGCTTCGCGCGCGTCGAAGTAATCGAGCCGGGTGCCGGGCAGGGCTTTGCGATGGGCGGTATTCACGGCTTGGGGACCAATGGTTTGAGTAGGGTTGCAGCGGATTGCCGCGGCGCGCGGCGCAGGCGACGACTTCACGCCATCACTCTACGCATGCGCGCCGCCGTCGTGCAGTCGTCCGTATGGTCTATGCCGTCCGGACGACTGGCGGAGCGGATCAGCGCTTGCCGATCGGCACGAACTTCAGGTTTTCCGGGCCGGTGTAGTTGGCGCTCGGACGGATGATCTTGTTGTCGATGCGTTGCTCGATGATGTGCGCGCTCCAGCCTGCGGTGCGCGCGATCACGAACAGCGGCGTGAACATCGCGGTCGGCACGCCCATCATGTGGTACGAGACGGCGCTGAACCAGTCGAGGTTCGGGAACATCTTCTTGACGTCCCACATCGTCGATTCGAGGCGCTCGGCGATCTCGAACAGCTTGAGATTCGACTGCTCCTTCGAGAGCTTCTTCGCGACTTCCTTGATCACCTTGTTGCGCGGGTCCGAGATCGTATAGACCGGATGGCCGAAGCCGATCACGACTTCCTTCTTCTCGACGCGCGCGCGAATGTCGGCTTCAGCCTGATCGGCGTCGTCGTAGCGCGACTGGATCTCGAACGCCACTTCGTTCGCGCCGCCGTGCTTCGGACCGCGCAGCGCGCCGATCGCGCCCGTGATGGCCGAGTAGATGTCCGCGCCCGTGCCCGCGATCACGCGGCTCGTGAAGGTCGAGGCGTTGAACTCGTGCTCGGCGTACAGATTGAGCGAGACGTGCATCGCATCGACCCACGACTTCGACGGCTCCACGCCGTGCAGCAGATGCAGGAAATGGCCGCCGATCGAGTCGTCGTCGGTTTCCACTTCGATGCGCTTGCCGTTGTGCGAATAGTGATACCAGTACAGCAGCATCGAGCCGAGCGAGGCCATCAGGCGGTCGGCGATATCGCGCGCGCCCGGCAGGTTGTGATCGTCCTTCTCGGGCAGCACCGTGCCGAGCACGGAGACGCCCGTGCGCATCACGTCCATCGGATGCGCGGAGGCCGGCACCCATTCGAGCGCCGCCTTCACGTTCGCGGGCAGGCCGCGCAGCGCCTTGAGCTTCGTCTTGTACGCGGCGAGTTCGGCCGTGTTCGGCAGCTTGCCGTGCACCAGCAGATACGCGACTTCCTCGAACTCGCACGCGGTGGCGAGGTCGAGAATGTCGTAGCCGCGATAGTGCAGGTCGTTACCGGTGCGGCCGACCGTGCACAGCGCCGTGTTGCCCGCCGCCACGCCCGAAAGCGCGACCGACTTCTTGGGCTTGAAACCGCCTGCGGCCTGCGTGGTGTTGTCCGTTTCGCTCATGATGTCTTCCTCTTTCTGGATGTCTCGAATGATTGGGGGCGGCGCGCGCCGCTTACTTCTTCGCCGCGAACAGCGCGTCGAGCTTGTCTTCGTAAGCGTGATAGCCGAGGTACTTATAGAGATCCTCGCGCGTCTGCATGGTCGACACGGCGGCTTTTTGCGTGCCGTCGCGCTTGACCGTCTCGTAGAAGTTCAGCGCCGCCGCGTTCATCGCACGATACGCGCCGCAGCAGTAGAGCGCGATGTCCACGTTCGCACTGTTGAGCTCGTCGGTCGTGAAAAACGGCGTCGAGCCGAACTCGGTCAAATTCGCGAGGATCGGCACCTTCACGGCCGCGCGGAAGCGGCGGTAGTCGTCGAGCGTCTTCATCGCTTCGGGGAAGATCATGTCCGCGCCCGCTTCCACGTAGGCGATGGCGCGCTCGATCGCGGCGTCGATGCCTTCCACGGCGGCCGCGTCGGTGCGCGCCATGATCACGAACTGGTCGTCGGTGCGCGCGTCCACGGCGGCCTTCACGCGGTCGACCATTTCGTCGGTGGAAACGACTTCCTTGCCCGGGCGATGACCGCAGCGCTTCTGGCCCACCTGGTCTTCGAGGTGCACGGCCGCCACGCCCGCCTTGATGAACGACTTGATCGTGCGCGCGATGTTGAAGGCGCCGCCCCAGCCCGTGTCGATGTCGACCATCAGCGGAATGTCGACCGCGTCGGTGATGCGGCGCGCGTCGATGAGCACGTCGTCCATCGTGCTGATGCCGAGGTCCGGTACGCCCAGCGAGTTCGCGGCCACGCCGCCGCCGGACAGATAGACGGCCTTGAAGCCGGTCTGCTCGGCGAGCTTCGCGGCGTAGGCGGTGATCGCGCCGACGACTTGCAGCGGGTGTTCGGTAGCCACGGCGGCGCGGAATTTCGCGCCGGCGCTCGAGGGGGATTTGCTGTTCATGTGTTGATTCTCCGAGGGAACGGGCGCAGATACTGCAGATACCGTGCCAGCGCGAAGGCCTGCCGCTAACGCGTTGATTTTGCGCCGGATCGCCGCGCGTGTCGCTCACGCCCCGATTTCGCAAGTGAAATGTCGATTTCAAATTTGAAATCGAAGCGCAATAATGAAAAGAATCTCGTGAAATCCGCCGCAACCCACTCATGAACCGCTTTCCCGCACCTTCGGAATTCCGCCCGCGCGTCTGGGCGATGGGTATCAGCCGCCTGCGCGACCTGTTCCGCGACATCGCGCGCGAATACGACGACCGCGCCGACCTGCGCGTGGTGCCGCGCGGCTTCGAGGAGGCCGCTGCCGAGATCGCCGCCGCCGCTCCGGGCCAGCGCCCCGACGTGGTGGTGGCGGCCGGCTCGAACGGCACGTATCTGAAGTCGCGCGTCGATTTGCCCGTCGTGCTCGTGCAACCCACCGGTTTCGACGTGATGCAGGCGCTCGCCCGCGCGCGCCGCGAGGCCGATCTGGTCGCGCTCGTCACGTATGGCGAGACGCCCAGCGAGGTGCGGCGTTTCGCGAGCGCCTATGGCATCGACGTGGTGTTCGCCTCGTATCGCACTGTGCAGGACGCCGAGGCCTGCGTGCTCGATCTGCGTGACCGCGGCGTGGGCGCGGTGGTCGGGCCGGGTCTCGTCAACGATCTCGCGGCGCGGCTCGGGCTGGTGCCGTTCTTCGTCTATTCGCGCTCGTCGGTGCATGCGGCGTTCGATAACGCGCTCGAAGTCGTGCAGGCCACGTGGCGCGAGACGCAGCGGCGTCAGCGGCTCGACAGCGTGTTGCAGCATCTGCGCGACGGCGTGGTCGCGCTCGACGCGCGCGGCCGCGTGGAGGCGATCAATCAGCGTCTCGCGGGCGTGCTGGGCATCGATCCGTCGGCGGCGGCGGGGCAGCCGCTCGCCGCGCTCGCGCCCGACATCGCCTTCACGCTGCCCGACGCCGACGGCGAATCGCTCGAAACCGTGCGCGGCGTGAGCTATGTCGTGCATCGCGGGCCGCTCGTCGACAACGGCGTGACCACGGGCGCGGTGCTGACGTTTCAGGAATCGCGCGCGGTGGAGCGGCTCGACCGCACGCTGCGCTCGCGGCAGCGCACGCAGCAATTCGTGGCGCGCTGGCGCATCGCCGATCTGAGCGGCGCGACGCCCGGCATCGCGCGCGTGCGGCAACTGGCGCAGCGTTACGCGAAATCGGATGCGACCGTGCTGATCCGCGGCGAAAGCGGCACCGGCAAGGAGGTGGTCGCGCAGGGGCTGCATCGCGAAAGCGCGCGGCGCGATTTTCCGTTCGTCGCGATCAATTGCGGCGCGTTTCCGGAGGCGCTGCTGGAGAGTGAGCTGTTCGGCTACGAGGAGGGCGCGTTCACGGGCGCGCGGCGCGGCGGCAAGGTCGGGCTGATCGAGGCGGCGCATCGCGGCACGCTGTTTCTCGACGAGATCGGCGAGATGCCGTTGCCATTGCAGAGCCGCTTGCTGCGCGTGTTGCAGGAGCGCGAAGTGGTGCGGCTGGGCGCGACGGAACCGACGCGCGTCGACGTGCGCGTGGTGGCCGCGACGCATCGCGCGCTGACCGAGCAGATCGAGACCGGCGCGTTTCGCGCGGACCTGTTTTATCGGCTGAACATTCTGAATCTGGCGATTCCGCCGCTGCGCGAACGGCATGCCGATATCGAGCCGCTCGCCGCCGAACTGCTGCTGCAATCGGCGCGACGCGAACCGCGCGTGGCGCTCAGAATCCGCACCCAGGACGATGCGGCGCGCGCGCTGGCGCCGATCGGCGGCGCGCTCGAACGCCATGCGTGGCCCGGCAATGTGCGCGAGTTGCAGAACGTGGTCGAGCGGATCGTGGTGGAACTCGCGGATTCCGATGTGGACGTGATCACGCCCGAGGTGTTGCGCGCGATCGCGCCGGAAGTGTTGGCCGCGCCGCGCGAGGCGTCGGCGGGCGACGCGTCGCGCGACGTCGGCATCGATACGCCGCCTGAATCCGGCGACGCACCGCCGACGCTGCGCGAGCGCACCCTGAGCGCGCAGGCCGACGAAATTCGCGCGGCGCTCGACGCTTGCGACGGCGACCGCGAGCGCGTGTGCGAACAGCTCGGCATCAGCAAGACCACGCTGTGGCGGCGCTTGCGGGCCGCGAAGCGCTGATCGTGTGCGCTAACTGACGCGCGCAACCCAGGCGCGCCGCGCGGCCTCAGTTCTTGATGCCGTTGAGCAGTTGCGCGACCGCGCCGTGCAGATGCAGCACCTCGGGGCTCTTTTGCAGCAGCGCCTGATAGCGCTCGTAGAACTCCTTCGATTCCTCGCCCGAGAACAGCCCGGACACGCCTTCCACCGCGCCCACGCGGTCCTCGGGCTTGGCGTCCTTGGCGTCGAGCGTTTCGTCCACGTTGGCGATCACCGTGGAGAACGGCGTCAGCCAGCGATAGCCCGTCCCGTTGATCAGCGCCTGCAAGAAGGCCGCGGGCGTGGTCGCGCCGAACTCGCGTTCGTACTCGGCGCGCTCGTGGTCGAGGATGGCCTTGTGCAGCGTGAGCAGGGGCTTGCGGATCTCGTTGAGAAATTGAATCGCGCGGGCTTCGTCCATCGTGGCGGCTCCTTCGAAAGTGGGCGACACGGCGCGCAGGCGCCGTCGCAATCTTGAATTAATCGATGGTAGCGCAAGGGCCGCCTGCGTGTCGTGATGATGCGGCGCGCATGCGCCGACGCTTGCCGGCCGCCGGTGCTCCGACGTCTCGACGACACGCTTGTCGGCAGGTCTTTAAAGTCGGCGCTACACTCCGCGAATCCTCGCCAGGCCGCAGGGCGTGCATTCGGTGCCACGTCCGCGCGATTTGCGCGGCGCACCGGAACAACGCGCGCGCCAGGCCTTCGATTGATCGACGATAACCGACAAATCCCCACACCGGAGAGCCGCCCCCATGACGACGTTAACCATTAACGGCGAAACCCACACGATCGACGCGCCACCCGACATGCCGCTGCTCTGGGTGCTGCGCGACATCGTCGGCCTGACCGGCACGAAGTTCGGTTGCGGCATCGCGCAATGCGGCGCGTGCACCGTGCATCTCGACGGCGTCGCGGTGCGCTCGTGCGTGCTGCCCGTCGCGGCGCTCGAAGGCCGCAAGATCACGACGATCGAAGCCGTGGGCGCGACGCCCGCGGGCCAGAAAGTGCAGAAGGCGTGGCGCGTGATCGACGTGGTGCAGTGCGGCTACTGCCAGTCCGGGCAGGTGATGTCGGCGGCGGCGCTGCTGGCGGCGAATCCCAACCCGAGCGATGCCGACATCGACGCCGCCATGACCGGCAACATCTGCCGCTGCGGCACCTATAGCCGCATCCGCGCGGCGATCAAACAAGCCGCGAAGGAGGCCTGAGATGTCACAAGGTCTTCTCGACGCGCAAAACGGCGCGGCGCACGCGCGCGCCGCTCAATCGCAGGTTTCGCGCCGCGCGTTTCTCAAGCTCGGCGCGGCGGCGGGCGGCGGTTTGCTGCTCGGTTTCAGCTTCTCGGCGGGCGCGCAGGGCGATAGCGCCGCGCGCCGCTCGGTGGTCGGCGGCGACGGCAACGAGACGCCGCAGTCGGGCGTGTTCGAGCCGAACGCCTTCATCCAGATCGACCGCGCGGGCAAGGTCACGCTGATCATCCCGAAGGTGGAGATGGGGCAGGGCGTGTACACGTCGATCCCGATGCTGATCGCCGAAGAACTCGAAGTGCCGCTCGACAGCGTGACGCTCGATCACGCGCCGCCCGACGCGAAACTGTTCACCGATCCGCTGCTCGGCGGTCAGCTCACCGGCGGCTCGACCTCGATCCGCTATGCGTGGGAGCCGATGCGCCAGGCGGGCGCGACCGCGCGCGCCGCGCTGATCGCGGCGGCGGCGCAGCAATGGCAGGTCGATCCGGCCAGTTGCCACGCGAAGAGCGGCCAGGTGCTGCACGACGCGAGCGGCCGCCGCGCCGCCTACGGCGAACTCGTGGACGCTGCCGCGAAGCTGCCCGCGCCGCAGAACGTGGCGCTCAAGAGCCCGAAGGATTTCACGCTGATCGGCAAGCCGACCCGACGCCTCGACTCGCCCGAGAAGGTGGACGGCTCGGCGCTGTTCGGCCTCGACGTGCGGCTGCCCGGCATGGTCTACGCGGCCATCGTCAATTGTCCGGTGTTCGGCGGCACGCTCGTGCGCGTGGACGACACGCACGCGCGCAAGATTCCGGGCGTCACGCAGATCGTCAAGATCGACAACGGCGTGGCCGTGATCGGCGCGCACACGTGGGCCGCCAAGCGCGGCGCGGCGGCGCTCGTGATCGAATGGAGCGAAGGCGCGGCGGCGAATCTGTCGATGCGGCAGATCGTCGGCGATCTGGCGAACGCGGCGCAGCAGCAGCCGGGCGCGGTCGCGCGCAAGGACGGCGACGTGCAGCAGGCGTTCAACGGCGCGAAAACGCGCGTCGACGCCGTGTACGAGCAGCCGTTTCTCGCGCACGCCACGATGGAGCCGATCAACTGCACCGTGCACGTGCGCGCCGATGCCTGCGAGATCTGGGTCGGCACCCAGGTGCCCACGCGCGCGGTCGATGCGGGCGTGGCCGTCACCGGTCTCAAGCCCGAGCAGATCGTGCTGCACAACTATCTGCTCGGCGGCGGTTTCGGGCGGCGTCTGGAAGTCGATGCGATCACTCAGGCGCTCAAGGTCGGCAAGCAGGTGAGCACGCCGGTCAAGGTATTCTGGACGCGCGAGGAGGACATCCAGCACGATATGTACCGGCCGTATTACTACGACCGCATCTCGGCGGGGCTCGACGCGAACGGCAAGCCGGCGGCGTGGCAGCACCGCATCGTCGGCTCGTCGATCATGGCGCGTTTTGCGCCGCCCGCGTTCAAGAACGGCGTCGATCCCGACGCGGTGGAAGTGGCCGTCGATCTGCCGTACGACCTGCCGAATCAGCTGATCGAATACGTGCGCCAGGAGCCGCATACGGTGCCGACCGCGTTCTGGCGCGGCGTTGGCCCGACGCGCGGCACCTTCGTGGTCGAGAGCTTCGTCGACGAATGCGCGGCGGCCGCGAAAACCGATCCCGTGACCTATCGGCGCAATCTGCTCGGCAAGTCGCCGCGCGCGCTGGGCGTGCTCGACGTCGCCACGCGCGCGGCCAACTGGGGACCGCCGATGCCGAAGGGGCAAGGGCGCGGCGTCTCGGTGATGCACGCGTTCGGCAGCTTCTTCGCGATGGTCGCCGACGTGACCGTGACCGACGGCGAGGTGCGCGTGAATCGCGTGGTCGCGGCCGTCGATTGCGGCATGGTCGTGAACCCGACCACGATCGAGGCGCAGGTGCAGGGCGGCATCGTGTTCGGCATCACGGCGGCGCTGTATGGCGAGATCACGATCGAGCGCGGCCGCGTCACGCAGACCAATTTCACCGACTACCGGATTCTGCGCATCGACGAATCGCCCGTGATCGAGGTGCATATCGTGCCGAGCACGGAAGCGCCGGGCGGGATCGGCGAACCGGGCACGGCGGCGCTCGCGCCCGCGGTCACGAACGCGATCTATGCGGCGACCGGCACGCGGCTGCGCAAGCTGCCGGTGGGCCGTCAGCTCATGAACACGAAAACGGCTTGAGGAGGCGACGACGATGAAAACGATCCACACCGCCTCGATGACGCCCGTCGTGCGCTCCGCTGTCCGTTCGACCGTGCGCTCCGTCGCGCGCATGGCCTTTGCCGCGCTCGCCTGCACGCTCGCGCCGCAGTTCGCGCATGCGCAGGACAACGCAACGTCCGCGGACAGCGCGCTGATCCAGCGCGGCGCTTACCTCGCCGCGGCCGGCGACTGCGCGGCCTGCCACACCGCGCCGCACGGCAAGCCGTTCGCGGGCGGCCTGCCGATGAGCACGCCGCTCGGCCACATCTACACGACCAACATCACGCCCGATCCGGATACGGGCATCGGCGGTTATACGCAGGAAGATTTCGCGCGCGCGCTGCGCGAGGGCGTGGCGAAGGACGGCCACAATCTCTATCCGGCGATGCCGTATCCGTCCTATGCGAAGGTGCGCGACGACGACGTGGCCGCGCTCTACGCGTACTTCATGCACGGCGTGCAGCCCGTGAAGCAGGACAACCGCGACAGCGACATCAAGTGGCCGATGAACATGCGCTGGCCGCTCAAGATCTGGAACGTGTTCTTCCTCAAGAAGGGCCCGTACCAGGACAAGCCGGGCAAGGACGCCGCATGGAATCGCGGCGCGTATCTCGTGCAAGGGCTCGGCCATTGCGGCTCGTGCCACACGCCGCGCGGCGTCGGCTTCAACGAGCAGGCGCTCGACGAGAGCGGCAACGCGTTCCTTACCGGCGCGCTGCTCGACAACTGGTACGCGTCGAATCTGACGGGCGAGCACAACACCGGGCTCGGGCGCTGGAGCGAGGCCGATCTCGCGCAGTTCCTCAAGACGGGCGCGAACCAGCACGCGTCGGCGTTCGGCGCGATGACGAGCGTCATCAACAACAGCACGCAGGCAATGAACGACGCGGATGTGCAGGCGATCTCCGCGTATCTGAAATCGCTGCCGCCCGCGGGCGGCGACGGCGCGCCCGCCTATGCGTACGATCCGCAGGCGACGAAGGTGTCGCTCGGACGCCCCGCGAACGATGCGGGCGCGCGCGTCTACACGGCGTTCTGCATGCACTGCCACGGCGTCGACGGACGCGGTTTCGCGCCGATGTTCGCGCCGCTGGCGGGCAATCCGAACGTGCTGGAAAAGGACGCGTCGTCGCTCATCAATGTCACGCTCAACGGCACCGGCGACCTCGTGATCCAGGGCATCCCGGCGCCGTATCCGATGCCCGCGTATCGCGACCAGCTCAGCGACCAGCAGATCGCCGACGTGCTGAGCTTTATCCGCGCGGGCTGGAACAACAAGCGCGGCGCGGTGGGCGCGGCGGATGTCGCGAAATTGCGCGGCGCGACGCAGTCGAGCGAGGCGGCGCGGTGACGCGGCGCGCGGGCGGTGTCAGCGACGCCGCGCCGCCCGCGCGTTCCATCGTGGCGCTCGCGCGCGACGAACTGCCGGTGGATACCGTGGCGCTCGCGCGTTTCATGGTCGGCAAGTATCTGGTCCACGATCTGCCCGAAGGCCGCGTGAGCGGACGGCTCGTGGAAGTGGAGGCGTATCCGGTCGGCGATTCGACGGGGCACGCGTTCATCGGTCCGCGCGGCTGGAACGCGTCGCTGTTTCTCGCGCGCGGGCACGCGTACGTGCGGCTCACGTACGGCGTCTCGTGGATGCTCAACATGTCGAGCGAGGCGGCCGGCGTGGGCGCGGGCGTGCTGTTTCGCGCCGTGGAGCCCCTCGAAGGGCTGGCGTCGATGGCCGCGCGGCGCGCCGATGCGCCGCTGCGCGAACTCGCGCGCGGGCCGGGACGGCTCACGCAGGCGTTCGGCGTCGGCGCGGCGTTCGACGGCGTCGATCTGTGCGGCGGCAAGGGGCTGTGGATCGGCCGCGACCGCGACGCGGCGCACGCGGCTGCATCGCTCGCCATCGGTGCGACGACGCGCATCGGGCTGTCGCGCGAGATGCACCTTCCGCTGCGCTTTTATGCCATCGGCAGCCCGTATGTGAGCGGGCCGCGCAAGCTGCTTGTACCGGCGTGACGCGGTTCCGTATGGAATCCGAAAGTCGGACCGGAAAGATAGGATTCCACCCCGTTTTCGAGGATTGTTGCGCGGCCTGTATTGTTGTCAGGAGCGAAACTGTATTTTGGGGAAATAGGTATTTCCCCTGATCTGCTGTCTCAATAAACTGAAGTCACTGGTCGGCGAACGCGAGATGTGCCGTTAGACGCCGACCTGAAAACAAGTGACGGAGGTTAGTAACCATGAATACCCGTACGCTCATTCAAGCCGCGGCTATCGCCGCCCTTCTCGCCGCTCCGGCACTCTCGTTCGCTCAAGACCAGACCAACGCGTCGAAGACGCGCGCGGAAGTCCGTCAGGAACTCATCCAGATCGAGCAGGCAGGCTATAACCCGGCGACGTCGAACGACGCCACTTATCCGCGTGACATTCAGGCCGCCGAAGCGCGCGTCGCGCAGCAGCAGGACGTGGCCCGGACTCAGCAGCCGGTTGCCGATACCAGCTATGGCGGCGCGCCCGCGGGTTCGACGCAGTCGGGTCAACCGGCCCATCTGGCGCCGTCGCAGTCGATTTACTTCGGGAATTGAGTTGTAACTGAGCGGTAAACCTCCCCTCAGTCACGTCGATTCATCGACGCAAGCCGTTCAGATCGCCACGCCGCGGCGCCGGGATTGATCCGGCGCGCGGTGGTGCGTCGAGCCGTATGACTGGATAAGTGTCCAGCACCCCAATCCGGCGAGCCGGCGCGGCGCAACAAGCCGCCGCGCCGACCCGCGAGAGATCGCGCGTTTTTTCATGCGTGGAACCTCCGCCGCCGCAAGGTGGCTTATGCCCAACCCGCGAAGGATTGGGCTTTTTTTGCTGCGTGCGTCGGTGTGCGTTCGCCTGCGTTTGCGTGCGCGTTCGCATGCGCGTTTGCGTGCGTTTGCGCGCAAGGGCGGGGTGAAGCGCTGTAAGGCGTCAGGTGCCGGGACCGCCGGTGATGTAGTGCTCGAGCTGCTCGATGGTGAACTGCTGCTCGGCGATGATCTCCTTCACGAGGTCGCCGATCGACACCATGCCCACGAGCTCGCCGTCCGCCAACACCGGCAGGTGGCGCATGCGTCGCTGTGTCATCAGCGCCATGCAGTCGTAGGTGGTCTGATCGAGTTCCACGAATCGCACGTGCGGGCTCATGATGTCGCGCACGGCCGTCGTCTTTGACGAGCGGTCCATCAGCACGATCTTGCGCGCGTAGTCGCGCTCCGTGACGATGCCGACGATATCGGGGCCGTCGGTGACGACCAGCGCGCCAATCTGCTTGTCGGCCATCAGGCGGATGGCGTCGTAGACGGAATCGTCAGCGGCAATCGTGTAGACCACCTGTTCCGGCTTGGATTTGAGTACCTGTGCAACGCTCGTCATAGGGCGACTCCAGTTCGTCCTTCTTGTCTTCGGTCATTGCCTGGTGCGGCGCAGGCGAGAGAGCTGCGCCGTGCGTGCCTTCGTCGAAAGCCATGAAAGCCATTCCAGTATAGGCGGATGGGCGCGGCGGAGCCGTCGGGGTATGCGCGAAGTGTGCGCCCGCCCGCCGTGCGGCCCGGCGGCGATGCGCGACGGATTGAGGCAGGGCGCAGAGCGTTTTGCGGCGCCTTGCGCGCCTCCGTTCGCGCGGACGGCCCGGCGCACGCACGGATGCCGCCCGCAGGCGAGCCCTTCAGCCGACTGGCGCGGGCGCGGCCATGCGGGGCGGCGCGCCGCAATTGGCGGTACACTCCGGTTCCTAACTCCAGTCCGGCTTCGCGCCGGTTTTTGCCAGACCTCTGTTCCACATCATGCCTACGCTTCAAGAGCCGTCCTGCGCGGACGGCGATAACGCCAACGAATGCGTCGTGCTTGACGCGAGCGCGACCCTGCCGACCCGTTACGGCACCTTCGAGTCCTACGTCTATCGGGTAAAGGATGGCGGCGCCGAGCACGTTGCGCTCGTGATGGGCGACGTGGGCAGCGGCGAGCCGGTGCTCGCCCGCCTGCATTCCGAATGTCTGACCGGCGACGTGTTCGGTTCCTACCGCTGCGACTGCGGCGAACAGCTCGATCTCGCGCTGCGCTACATCGCGGCGGAAGGCCGCGGCGTGCTGCTGTATCTGCGTGGCCACGAAGGGCGCGGCATCGGCCTGTCGAACAAGATCCGCGCGTATCAGCTGCAACAGCAGGGCCGCGATACGGTGGAAGCGAACCTCGATCTCGGCCTGCCCGACGACGCGCGCGAATACGATTCGGCGGCGGCGATCCTGCGCCTGCTGAAGGTCAAGTCGGTGCGCCTGATGAGCAACAATCCGAACAAGTTCGACACGCTCTCGAAGCACGGTATTCCGACGATCGAACGCGTCGCGCTGGCGATTCCGATGCGCGAGGAAAACGAGCGCTATATCCGCACGAAGCAGGTGAAATTCGGGCATTACTTCGAAGAAAACGAGTAAGGCACGAATTTCAGGAACGGAATATGCTCTCCGCTCGGCATGAGTCGAAACAAAAAGGGGGGAGCATGTCCACCATTCCAATGAAGATGGCGCTGTGCGTGGCCGCCGGCCTCGCGATCGCGGCGCCCGCCGCCCAGGCGCAGTCCCAGGCCTACACCAGCGAGCCGGTCGATCTCTACGCGGGACCGTCCGGCGACTATCCCGTCGTGAGCGAAGTCGGGCCGAGCGAGCCGGTCGTGGTGTTCGGCTGCGTAAGCGATTACTCCTGGTGCGATATCGGCGCCGAGGGCGTGCGTGGCTGGGTCTACGGCGGCTATCTGACATATCCGTATCAGGGCAGCTACGTGCCGCTCGCCGGTTATGGCGCGGCCATCGGGCTGCCGATCGTGAGTTTTTCGATTGGCGCGTACTGGGGCAGCTTCTATCGCGACCGTCCGTGGTACGGCGAGCGCGATCGCTGGACGCATGCGCGGCCGCCGGGCTATGGTCCGCGTCCGCCCGCGCCGAACTGGCCTGGCGGCCCCGCGCGGCCGTTGCCGCCGCCGCAGGCTGGCGGGGGGCGTCCGCCCGGCAACGGCGGTCCGCCGCCGGGAGCCAGGCCGCCGGGTGGCATGCCCGAGGGCGGTGGCCGTCCGCAAGGCGGCCCGCCGCCAGGGAATGCGCGCCCGCCGGAGAATGGCGCGCCGCCGCCGAATGCCGGCCGTCCGCCCATGAACGGGGGCGAGCGCACCGAAGCGCCGCGGGCGCCTCAGCAGGCGCCGCAGATGCCTCCGCAAGCGCCGCGTCCCGCGCAAGCGCGTCCGGCCGAGCCGCCGCGTCCGCAAATGCAGCAGCCCAATGCGGGGCGTCCGCCCGAGCCTGCGTTCAATCGCGCGCCGGGTCCCGGCGGTCCGCCGCAGGGCGGGGGCCGTCCGTCCGGTCCGCCCGCCGGCCGGCCCGAAGCGCCGCAAGGCGGTCATCCGTCCGGCCAGGGCGGCGGACACGGCGACGAACGCAAGCAGAACTGATCCGCCAACGCTTTTCACCCTGCAACGGGCGCTCGATGTGAGCGCCCGTTTTGCTTTATCGGCGCAAGGCGGGGCGCGTTTTATCTCGTTCGAGATGCTTTTTAAGAGTTTTCGTGTGGCCCGCCCGATTGGGGCCGAATACCTTAGACGGGTGATTTTTATCTCATACGCTGGCGGTGCACGAAGTCGCCGGTGTCCGGATTCAAGTCAAATCAGTTAGGCATGCGATTGATCTGGATTGATCTGGCTTGATCCGGCAACCGTTGAATGGCCTGTCCGGCGACGTTTCCCTCGTCGAGCCTGATTGGCCGTTCGCGTGTTCGTGCTCAGGGTGTCGGCAACATTAGCCATTCGGCCAGGTGATTTCCCGCGTCGGTTGAAGCAAGAATGAGTGTGTCTGGCACACGTCGGTTCGTCGTGTGCGGCCAGGTCACAGCTATACGTTTTGGATTCCGAAGTAAAGAGGCGTGGAGTTGCCCGATTGAGGCGGTTCCACGTCAGCCCCATTGAAACGACCAAGGAAGCGTATGAACAAGGCTTATCGATCTGTCTGGAACGAGTCGGCTGGCGCGTGGGTGGCCGTGCAGGAAAACGCACGCAGTCATGGCAGCGGCGGCGTGAAGGCAGGCGTGGTGAACGCGGCGCAGGCCGTTGCGTTGCTCGGGCTGGGTGGCATCGCGCTCGCGGCGAACGCTGCGGACGCGCAGCCGGAAGGCGCCACGGCGCTGCTCGGCATGGCGGCGAACGAGCAGGCCGCGAGGGGGAGCGAGAACGCGAACATCAGTTCGAACTTCGGCGCGCTCGCGCCCGCTGGCACGAGCGACGTGCAGAACGCCCTGCTGCTCGCCTCGCTGGGCGTTCAGGGCACAGGGGCTGCCGCGTTGGCCGCTGCGTCGTCGTCGGCTCCTGCGAGCCCGGTCGAAATGGCCGCGGCCGCTCCGCAAGGCGCTTCGCTGATGGCAACGGCCGCCAATTCCGGCGTCGACACGACCGGCCTGACCACCGCATTCAGGACCGCCGCCTGGTACGCGCAGGTCAGGGGTATTGCCAATGCGTCGGGGTCGACGGGGCCAACCGATATGGCGCGGGCGAATGGCGCAGGCAGTATCGCCATGGGCTCGAACACGCAATCCGACGGCAACGCCAGCCTCGCGCTGGGCATTCAGTCGCGTGCGATGGGCAACGATTCGGTGGCGCTGGGCGCGGGCTCCGTGGCGAATCAGGCCAATACCGTATCGGTTGGCAGTGACGGTACGCAAACGCACGTCGTCTACGACGCGGACAATGTTGCGACCACGCTGCCGAGCCTCGCGAACACGCGCCGCATCGTGAACATGGCGGCGGGCCAGGGCGACACGGACGCCGTGAACGTCGCGCAGCTCAAGGGCGTGACGAGCGCGCTCGGCGGCGGCGCGGGCGTGGGCGGCGACGGCTCGGTCATGGCGCCGAGCTATGTGCTGGGCAACCAGACCTATGGCGACGTCGGCACGGCGTTGAAGGCGGTGGAAAGCACGGCGATCACGGGTTCGGTGGACGGCGTGAAATACGACACGTCCGCGCATACGCGCATTACGTTCGATAGCGCCGACGCGGGCACGGTGTTGTCGAACGTCGCCAATGGCAAGGCGGACCGCGACGCGATCAACCTCGGCCAGTTGAAGGCGGCGGGCCTCGACGTGGACGGCAACGGCAACGCCACGAACAGCTTCGTTGCTTACGACGACACGTCGCGCGCCACGGTCACGCTCGGTGGCGCGAGCGGCACGCGCATCACGAATCTCGTCGCCGGCAACGTGGCGGCGGGCAGCAGCGACGCCGTGAACGGCGCGCAACTCTACGGCGTCGCCAGCGGCACGGCAAAGGCGCTGGGCGGCGGCGCGGGCGTCAACGCAGACGGCTCCCTGAGCGGCCCCGGCTATGTGCTGGGCGGCTCGACCTACTCCGACGTCGGCAGCGCGCTCAAGGCGGTGGAGAACACGGCTGCGTCAGGCCCTGTAGATGGCGTGAAGTACGACACGCCAGCGCACGCGCGCGTCACGTTCGACGGCGGCGAGACGGGCACTGTGCTCTCGAACGTGGCCAAAGGCACGGCGGACCGTGACGCGGTCAACCTCGGCCAGTTGAAGGCGGCGGGTCTCGACGTGGACGGCAACGGCAACGCCACGAACAGCTTCGTCGCTTACGACCGCTCGGCGGCGCGAGCGGCACGCGCATCACGAATCTCGTCGCCGGCAACGTGGCGGCGGGCAGCAGCGACGCCGTGAACGGCGCGCAACTCTACGGCGTCGCCAGCGGCACGGCAAAGGCGCTGGGCGGCGGCGCGGGCGTCAACGCAGACGGCTCCCTGAGCGGCCCCGGCTATGTGCTGGGCGGCTCGACCTACTCCGACGTCGGCAGCGCGCTCAAGGCGGTGGAGAACACGGCTGCGTCAGGCCCTGTAGATGGCGTGAAGTACGACACGCCAGCGCACGCGCGCGTCACGTTCGACGGCGGCGAGACGGGCACGGTGCTCTCGAACGTGGCCAAAGGCACGGCGGACCGCGACGCGGTCAACCTCGGCCAGTTGAAGGCGGCGGGTCTCGACGTGGACGGCAACGGCAACGCCACGAACAGCTTCGTCGCTTACGACGACACCTCGCGCGGCACGGTCACGCTCGGCGGCGCCAACGGCACGAAGATCACGAATCTCGCCGCGGGCTCCGCGTCCGGGGACGCAGTGAACGCGGGCCAGTTGCGCGCACTCGCCGGCACGCTCGGCGGCGGCGCGGGCCTCGCGTCGGACGGCAGCATCCTTGCGCCGAGCTATCACATGCAGGGCGGCACGCAGACGACCGTCGGCAGCGCGCTCGATACGCTCGACACCGGCCTGAATTCGCTGCAGCAGAAGATTTCGGATTCGGGCCTCGACCTGGTGACACAGGATGCCACCAGCCGTGCGATCAACGTCGGCGCGGGCACGAACGGCACGGTCGTCAATTTCGCGGGCACGGCGGGCAACCGCACGCTCACGGGCGTGGCGGCGGGCGCGGTGAATGCCGCGAGCGCGGACGCGGTCAACGGCGCGCAACTCTACGCCAGCGTCGCGCATGCGGCAGCCGCCTTGGGCGGCGGCGCGAGCGTGAGCGCAGACGGCACGCTTGCCGCGCCGTCCTACACCATCGGCGGCACGACGCTCAACAACGTCGGCTCGGCGCTGACCAATCTCGACGGCCGCGTCACGCAGAACACCACCGACATCACGAATCTGCAGAAGTCGGTCACCAACATGGCGGGCTCCGTCGCGAACGCGGTGCAGTACGACTCGTCGGCGCATGACTCGGTCACGTTGGGCGGGACCGGCGAGGCCGTGAAGCTCAGCAATCTCGCCGACGCCGTGCTGAGCGCGAGCAGTACCGACGCGGTCACGGGCTCGCAGCTCTTCGCGACCAACATGCAGGTCGCGAGCATCGAGCAGGCGGTGCAGAACGTGGCCGCGAGTGCCTCGATCTACGTGGCCGCCAACTCGCCGAACGGCGCGGCAACGGCCAGCGGTTCGAACACGCTGGCGGCCGGCGGCGGCGCTGTCGCGAGCGGCACCGCGTCGACGGCGATCGGCGACCAGGCGCACGCCACCGGCACGAATGCCGTGGCGCTCGGCGCAAATTCGGTGGCTGACCGCGCCAACTCGGTGTCGGTGGGCAGCATCGGCAACGAGCGGCAGATCACCAACGTCGCGAACGGCACGGCGCCCACCGACGCCGTGAATCTGGGCCAGCTCAACAGCGCGTTCAGCGGCGTCAACAGCCGTATCGACGACGTCGATCGCGACGCGCGGCGCGGCATTGCGGCGGCGTCGGCGCTCAACGTCGTCACGCCGTATTTGCCCGGACGCACGACCATGAACGCGGGCGTCGCGGCGTATCGCGGCCAGGCGGCGCTCGGCATCGGCGTCTCGCGCTGGAACGAGAAGGGCAGCGTCAACTACAACCTCGGCGTCTCGTCGGCGGGTGGCAACAGCACCATCGTCCGCGCGGGTCTTGGCATCGTGTTCGGCGGTTGACGCAGCGGGCAGCGACCCTGGCGGCGCGGCCGGCGCAATGCCGGCCGCGCACCTCACGCGGCACGCCCCGCGCTTTCCAACCGCACGGGCGGACCGTGCGGGCCTTTCCATGGGCAACAACCAACATGAAAATCATCGCCATGGCGATCGCGGCTTCCGCCGTGCTCGCCGGATGCGCGTCGCAGGCGACGCGCGATTCCTTGCAGATTCAGGACCCCACCGTGCTCGAAGAGGGGCTCAGAGCGTCGCAGAGCGAGCAGGCCGGCGCGGCCACCGACGCCTGGGTCGGCGCCTATCCGGCCAGCGTGGGCCGCGCGCAACTCGACGACGAACAGCACCGCCTCCAGGCGCTCGGCGCGAAGCAGGCCGGCTATTTCGGCGCGAAGGCGCAGTGCTGGATTTACGCCGCGCGCGAGGAGCACGCGCAGTACAACCATTGGGGATTCGTCGAAGAAGCGGCGCATCAGGCCGACCAGTTGATCGGCGCGCTCGAGGGGCGCGGGCAGGCGTCCGTCGAGAATCCGAAGCTGCGAACCGCGGCCATCGTGCGACCCGATCTGTGGCAGCGGCTGATGGCGGCGAAGTCGTCGCCGGCGTTCGCGTCGTGTCAGCCCGCGCAGGAGCGCGTGGCCTGCGCCGAGGTTGAACTGACGCACGCCGGTCATGAGGCGTGGACACATTCGTTCGACGCGAGCGCGCAGCGCGTTGCCGAAGTGCAGCACAAGATCGCCGATCTTCCCGCCGTGCTGAACGCCTGCCAGCCGCCGCGAAAGGAGCCGCCGCCGCTGCCGAGCAGCATCACGTTGCCGACCGACACGCTGTTCCGTTTCGATCGTGGCGATCTCAACGGTCTGTTGCCGCAGGGCCGGGCGAGTCTCGATGCATTGGCGCGCGATCTTGCCGCAGCGGGCGATGTCACGGCGGTCCGCACGGAGGGCTATACCGACCGGCTGGGCAGCGACAGTTACAACATGCGGCTTTCGCGGCAGCGCGCGGAAACCGTCGCCGGGTATCTGCGCGAGCGCAGCGAGGCGAATATTGCGATGAGCGCGGTGGGCCGCGGCAAGGCGAACCCGGTCGTGCAGTGCAATGAGCGCGACCGCGAAGCCTTGATTGCCTGTCTTGCGCCCAATCGCCGGGTCGAGCTTTCGATCGCGCGCAAGTCGTCAGGCGCACAGGCCGCCGCGCGATAAGTTCTGCGCAGCAAGTCGGCGCATTCGCTCCTGTGTCCGCAGTTCGCGGCGACCTGCGCATGCGCCCACGCGCCCGCCGTCTTATACGGCGGGCTTTCTGTCTTTCCGTTCTGACTTCCAATCGGCTTTCCAATCGGCCTTTCAATCCGACTTTCCATCGCACTTTCAAGCGGCTATTTCGTGCGCTTTCATCATCGCGGAAAGCTCGTTCGAACTGCCAAATAGCGCCCGTCCAGCACGTTCGCCTCCTTCACGCCCACAATCGACGACCACGCCCGTCCATCGCGCTTCATTGCGTCTTTTCCCTACGCCTTCCTGCGTCGATTCCGACAGATTTAACAATCCCTGACAGTAGGTTTTTCCGCTTGCGACGACAATAGGCCGTCGCGGCCCAACAAGTCATCGCGGGCATGATCCGCATGACGGCCGGCATCGAGCCCGAGTGGATCGACGCGCACGATACGACGGCATGGGCGCCATGCCCGTCACGCACGACATACACGGAATTCGGCTACGGGGGCTGGCGCGATCGGGACACGGCGACGCGCCGGTGCGTGGAAGGCAGAGCGGACTCGAGTTCGCCGCATAACGCTGGAAACAGCGCCTGGTAGTAGGAGTGGCGATGGCGGTGAGCATGACGCCATGCAGTGAGATCGGTTGCGGCCAGCAGGCGGACGTCGGGCGGTGATGTCCGCCCGCGTGCGACGCGCCGTCGAGGTGGCGTCGGCGCCCGCGCCGGTGGTCCTGGTCCGGGGGCGAGGGCTGCCGGAGACTACGCGGTGCGCGACTGCGGCCATCGTCACTCGTTTTTCAATCTTTCAAACAGGCACGCGCGCACGCTTGAGCACGCTCAAGTACGTCCGGGACGGGCGCGCCCTGGCATCACATGACACACGACGTCCGGTAGCGCCGGCGGCTTCGATGAGCGGCCAGGCGGTGCGCGAACGGCGGCGTTGGTCGGCGACAAGCGTTAGCGACACGAGGTTTTCATGTTTTTCCGCTTCGGCAGCACCCGGTTTCCGCCCGCTTCCCGCGTCAACGCTTCGGGTGGCAGTCGCGATCTCGACCGCGTCGAGCTGGACCTCGCCCGCGACCGCCATGCGCGCGCCGCCATGGAGGCTTACGCCGATTCGTGCGAGGCCGAATTGCCCTGGCTGAGCGAGGCGCTGCGTCAGTCGCGCTATGGCCGTTCGGACAAGTTGACGCAATGTTCCGCGACTGTGCTGCGCGCATTTGTGCTTGCGCAGGCGCGCGCCGCCGCGCAGCCCGACTATGCGCATGCCGCATGGGAGCACGTACGCATCCATCTGGCCGCGCTGCTGTCGGGCGATCCGCCGGCCGCCGCGGAGCATGAGGGACACCACGGCCAGCCCGGCGATCACGCCCGGCGCGCACAAACGGATGCACAGCCAGACGCAAAAACGGACGCAAAACCGGGCGCGCCCTCGGCCGACGATGTGTTCGTGCCTTTGGGCCAGCGTCCGGCGCCGAGATAGTCGGTAATCGGGACGATCACAGGCCGCGCGTCGGATGCGAGCGTTTTCGTCTACCATGAGCGGATTCCGCATCCCCGGTCCGGAGGCGCGCTTGCCGCTCCCGTTTATTTCGAGACGCTGCGAAAGTGGCGGTTTGCGCGCGCGGCGCGGGTCGCGCGCAACGGGGTTGGGGAGGGATTTCGCCAGCGCCGTCGGCAACGCTGGCGGGACCGCAGGGTGGATCCATCCCGAGAACATGAAAAACGATACTGGGTGCGGGGCACTATGAGAATTGCAGTACTGGATGACGATCCGGCACAGACCGACTTCGTCTGTCAAACCTTGATGGCGGCAGGTCACGTCTGCCACGCGTTCGCCAAGGGCGGCGAACTGGTCCGGCAACTGCGCCGGCAGACTTTCGACCTGCTCGTGCTCGACTGGAACGTGCCGGACATGGCCGGCGACGAAGTTCTTCATTGGGTGCGGCAAAGCCTGTCCACGCGTCTGCCCGTCCTGTTCATGACGAGCCGCAGCCGCGAGGTGGACATCGCGCTGATGCTCAACAGCGGCGCCGACGACTACGTCGTCAAGCCGGTGTCCGCGCCGGTGCTGCTCGCGCGCGTCGGCTCGCTGCTGCGTCGCGCGTATCAACTGCAACCGCCCGCGCAGAAGGAAGTCTTCGGCGAATACGAGTTCGATCTGAAGTCGCGTCAGGTGACGGTGACCGGCAAGGCGGTCGCGCTCACGCAGAAGGAATTCGACCTCGCGCTGCTGCTGTTCCAGCACCTGAGCCGCCCGCTGTCGCGCGCGCACATTCTCGACGTGATCTGGAAGCAATCGGACGACATCCCGTCGCGCACCATGGACACCCACGTGTCGATGCTGCGCTCGAAGCTCGGTCTGCGTCCCGAAAACGGCTATCGCCTCACGCCGATCTACGGCTACGGCTACCGCCTCGAGCGCATCGAGGGGGACGCCGCGTGAGGGGCGCCCGCGCGAGTCGCCCCGTTGCGGGCGCAAGCCTGGCGCTGGCGCGGCCGTTGTTCGCCTGTGCGCTCGCGCTGAGCCTGCTGCCGGTCATGCGCGGCGCGCAGGCGCGTCAGCCGGGCGCGCCGCTCGCGCAGCCGCGGCCCGTCGCGATGGCCATCTACGTCACGCGTGCCGGCGACTCGCTCTATGACATCGCCGCGCGTTATCTGCGCGATCCCGCCGACTGGAGCCAGCTCGCGCGCCTGAACGGCGTGAGCGCGCCGCGCCGTCTCCAGGCGGGCGTGCAACTGCGCGTGCCGGTCGCGCTGCTGCGCCAGGACGGCTTGAGCGCGCGCGTGATCGCGACCAGCGGCCCCGCGAGCCACGCTTTCGGCCAGGCGCCGCTGCTGCCGCTCGCGGTCGGCACGAAGCTCGTCGAAGGCGACCGCGTGCAGACGGGCAACGAAGGTTTCGCCACGCTCGAACTCGGCGACGGCTCGCATCTGATCCTGCCGCCCAACACCTCGCTCGACCTCGCCACGCTGCGCCAGACCGCGCTGACGGGCGCGACCGATCGCGTCGTCAATCTGCGCGGCGGCGAAGTCGATACCGAAGTCACGCACGCCACGAAGAAGGACGACCGCTTCCAGATCCGCTCGCCTTCGGTGGTCGCGGGCGTGCGCGGCACGCGCTTTCGCGTGAACTACAACGGCGACAAGGGCTCGACGGCGGTGGAAGTGCTCGACGGCGCGGTGGGCGTCGACGCCTCGGCGCGCGGTCACGCCGCCGCCGTCGCGCCTGCGCCGGGCACGCCGCTCGCCGCGTCCACGCAACTGGTCGCGGCCGGTCACGGCAGTCTGACGCAGGCGGGCGGTGCGGCCGGCGCGCCCGTCGCGCTGCTCGGCGCGCCGGATCTGCGCAATCCCGCCAGGGTGCAGGACGAGGCCCACGTCGCTTTCGACATCGCGCCATTCGACGGCGCACACGGCTATCGCGTGCAGATCGGCCGCGATGCGGGTCTGTACGACATGATCCGCGATCAGCGCAGCGACTCGCCGCGCGTCGACGCGGGCGCGCTCGACGACGGCACGTATTTCGTGCGCCTGTCCGCGATCGACGCGAACGGCCTCGAAGGCATGCCGTCCACCTACGCGTTCGAGCGCCGCCGCCTCTCGCTCGACGCCACGGCTGGCCGCGTCGACGACTCGCGCGACTACGCGTTCCGCTGGTTCGTCGACCGCGGCGCGCAGAGCACGCGTTTTCGCTTCGTGCTGGCGAAAACGGAAGATCTGCGCGCGCCGCTCGTCGACCGCACCGATCTCCAGGACGGTGAGGCCGTGGTGCGCGATCTGCCCAAGGGCACCTATTACTGGACCGTGATCGCCGAGCAGTTCGAGGGCGGCCGCTACTACCAGAAAGCCAGTCCGGTCCAGTCGTTCCGGCTCGACTGGTGACGCAGACGCGCATGAGCGTGAGCCCGCCCACGCCGCTCGGCCGTCCGGTCGGGCGGCGCTTTCTGTTCGAATGGGCGGGCGTGGCGTGCGCGGGCATTCTCGTCGTGCTGCTGAGCGTGCTGGGGCAGTGGACGCTGGGCGCCGATCATCTCGTCTATGACCGCCTGCTGACGCTGCGTGAGCGGCCGGTTTCGCCCGACATCGTGATCGTCGAAATCGACAATGCGAGCGTGGCCGCGCTCGGCCGCTGGCCCTGGCCGCGCAGCGTGCACGCGCAGGTGGTCGACCGGCTCGCGCAGGCGGGCGCGGCGGCCGTGGTCTACGACGTGCTGTTCACCGAGCCGTCGATCGACGACGTGCGCTTCGGCGAGGCGCTGCGCAAGCGGCCCGCGTATCTCCCCGTGCTGCTGTCGCCCGCCGACGAGACCGACGGCGGCCGCCGCACGGTCGACCAGCCCGTCGCGCAGCTTGCGCAGGCGGCGGCCGGGATCGGCCACATCAATCTCGAAGTCGATACGGACGGCATCGTGCGCAGCGTCGCACTGTTCGAGGGCGACGCCCGGCAGCGCTGGCCGCAACTCATGGTGCCGCTGTGGCGCGCGGTGCGCAGCGGCCAGGTCACGCTCGCGCACGCCGCTTATCCCGCCGACGCCGCGCGCCGCGACGCCAGCCTGCTGCACGCGGGCGGCCCGCACAGCGAGGCGCGTTTCCTCGTGCCGTTCAGCGCGAGCGTCGAGCACTACCGCAAGGTGTCGTTCGCCGATCTGCTCGAAGGACGCGTGCCGCCCGGCCTGCTGCGCGGGCGCGTGGCGCTCGTGGGCGTGACGGCGTCGGGGCTCTACGACCGCTTCGCCACGCCGCTCTCGGGCACGCTCGGGCCGCTGCCGGGCGTCGATATCCACGCGCTCGTGCTCGATACGCTGCTCAACGGCACCGCCATCGAACCGGCCGGACCGCCGACCGTCGTGCTGGCTTCGCTGCTGCCGCTCGCGCTGCTGCTGGCCGGCTTTCTGGTGTTCGCGCCGCTGCGCACGCTGCTGCTGCTGCCGTTGCTCGCGCTGCTTTCGCTGGCCGCGAGCGCGGCGCTGCTCTACGGCGCGCGCATCTGGCTCACGCCCGTGCCGGCCATCGTCGCGCTGGCCGTGGCGTATCCGCTCTGGAGCTGGCGGCGTCTCGAAATGACGATGTCGTATCTGCGCAAGGAGTTGCAGCAGCTCGCCGACGAACCCTACCTGCTGCCCGAGGCGCCCGCGCCCGGACGCGAGTACGCGGGCGACGCGCTGGCGCAGCAAATGGCCCTGATGGCGCAGGCCGCGCAGCGCTTGCAGGACATGCGCCGCTTCGTCTGGGACAGTCTCGATTCGGTGCCGGAGCCCTTGCTGGTCGCCGACCTGCGCGGCATCGTGCTGATCGCCAATCACGCGGCGCGTGCCTATTTCGCGCGCCTGAACGTGGGCGCGTTCGAGGGGCGCTGGGTGCAGGACGTGTTCGGCGACCTCGCGCTCGTCAAGCCGATCGATCCGAATCCGGAGACGCTCGCGTTCGCGCATGCGCACTGGCCCGCGCCGCTCGATCCGGCGCGCGGCGAATTCGCGCAGTTGATGGAGCGCGGCGTGGAAGTGCGCGCGCGCGACGGCAGCGACTATCTGCTGCGCTACGCGAGCTGCACCAATGCGCAGGGCCAGGCGGTAGGCTGGATCGCCGGTCTCGTCGACGTGACGGCGCTGCACGACGCCGAGCGTCAGCGCGAAGATGCGCTGCGTCTGCTTTCGCACGACATGCGCTCGCCGCAGGCGTCGATCGTCGCGCTGGTCGAAACCGAGCGCGAGCGCGGCACGCTGGCGGCCGCGCCGGTGCGCGAGGTCATGGACCGCATCGAGCGCTACGCGCGCCGCTCGCTCACGCTGGCCGACGACTTCGTGCAGCTCGCGCGCGCGGAATCGCAGGTCTATGCGCTGGAGCCGACGAGCCTCGCCGAACTGATGATCGACGCCAGCGACGAAGTGTGGCCGCAGGCGAGGGCGAAGCGCATCCAGATCGAGACGGCGTTCGAGGGCGACGAAATGGGCTGGATCAACGCCGACCGCTCGCTGATGACGCGCGCGCTCGTGAACATTCTGAACAACGCGGTGAAGTACAGCCCGCAGGACACGCGCATTGTCTGTAGTATCGCGATCGCGCAGAGCCGGCCGCCGCGCGTGATCTGCTCGATCCGCGATCACGGCTACGGCATTCCGCTCGAAGATCAGGCGAAGCTGTTCGAGCCGTTCCGGCGTTTTCATGCGGGCAAGCGGCCCGAGGTGAGCGGCGCGGGGCTGGGCATGGCGTTCGTGAAGACGGTCGTGACGCGCCACGGCGGCGAGGTCCACGTCGAAAGCGAGCCCGACAAGGGCACCACGTTGACGATGTCGCTGCCTGCGCTCGATGCGCCGGAATAAGCAGCGAAGTTACGCGAAGTCACACGGAAGTCAGCCCGGATGGAGCGCGCAATGTGCGCGCGTTTTGCCGGAACGCAGCGCCGTGCGCCGCGTCCGGACGATGAGATGCGATGAGATGCCGCCGGCGTTGGCCGGCCAGGATTCCGATGGAGTATGTCCCGTGAAGATCCCGATGACGATCTGCGCCCTGACGATGGCGGGCGCGCTGGCAGGTTGCGCGAACCCGAGCGCCGACGTGCGCGCGCAAGGCGGCCTCGCCGAGACCGGTGCGCCGGGCGCGAGCTACCGTTTCGCGCACACGCCCGCTGAAGACGAGCAGGCGGCCAGGACCGCGCAATCCGGCGCCGATGCGCCGCTGTCCGCCGAGCCGCTGCTGCGCGCGGCGCTGGCGCAGCGCGGTTTCAAAGAAGCGCCGCCGGTTCAGGCGGGTGCGTCCGATACGGCGCACTATCTGGTGTCGGCGGCATGGGCGTCGCGGCCCGCCGATGTCACCGTCGCGGACGGTCATTGCGTGGGCGGCTGCGTGCCGGCGCAAGCGCCGTCGCTCCCGTGGTTCGGCCATCCTTATGTGCACTCGCTGACGCTGCGCTTCTTCGCGCTGCCCGACGGTCACGAAGCCTACAAGGTGAGCGCGGTCAAACGCGACCGTAACGCCGATGCGCAACAGGCGCTGCCGTATCTCGTCGCGAGCGCGCTGGCGCAACTGCCGTATGCGGGCGCGGCGCAATGGCGCGTGACGATGAAACCGCATGAGGGGGCGCAAAACGACGCGCAACACGCGAATCAGGCGATGCCCGACGTGATCTCGGTAAAGCCACAAGCGCAGTGACGTAAGACCGCCGCGCACGCGAATCTGCTTTCGCGTGCTGCGGCAACGGACAGCGTGCGGTATCGGCGACGGCCGGCCCGGATTGCGGCCCGGATTGCGGCGCGACTCCGCGCCCGATTATGACGGCGCCTTTCTCATCACCCCCGACAACAACAACGTCGAGGCGGTCTGCTTCGGACTTTAGCCCTTGTTTTGCGAGTCGCCGGGCGCGTCGCCCGCCTGAGCCGCATCCGGCCAGCGGTTTTCGTAGACGCACTCGCCGAGCGCCTTGCGCTGCGCCCAGCGCTCCATTTCGAGCATCGGCCGTGGATAGAACTCCGCGACGTGGCCGACGCAAAGAATCGCCACCGGTTTCGCGCCGGGCGGCATGCCGAGCAGCGCGTGCACTTCGTCGACGTCGAAGATCGACACCCAGCCCATGCCGAGCCCTTCGGCGCGCGCCGCGAGCCACATGTTCTGGATCGCGCAGGCCACCGACGCGAGGTCCATTTCCGGCAGCGTGCGGCGGCCGAAAATATGCGCTTCGCGCCGATCCATCAGCGCGACGACGAGCAGTTCGCCGCACTCGCGCATCCCCTCGACCTTGAGCTTCATGAACTCTTCGCGACGCTTGCCGAGCGCGTCGGCGGTCGCGAGGCGCTCGCGCTCGACGGCGTCCTGCAACTGCGCGCGCACGGCCGCGTCGGTGATGCGCACGATGCGCCACGGCTGCATGAAGCCGACGCTCGGCGCGTGATGCGCGGCGTCGAGCAGACGCGTCAGCGTCGCCGGATCGACGGGACCGGGCGCGAAGTGGCGCATGTCGCGCCGTTCGTAGATCGCGCGGTAGACCGCCGCGCGTTCGGCTTCGTCAAAGGGCTGTGCCATGGAAAAGTGCGGCTGCGAAGGCCGGATTGGAAGGCCAGTAGGCGTGCATATAAGTCGCGACGATCGTGCCGTGCCGATAGACCGGCTCGCCCGCCGCGCCGGTGTGCGCGTGGCGCGCGTGCAGCTCGGCGTCGAGCGGCGTGCTCACGCGCGAGTAGTGGAACGTGTGGCCCGTGAGCGTGCCGTGGCGCGCGCTGTCGAGACGCTGCATGCCGAGCGCGGCGAAGCGCTTTTGCATGACCGCCGCGCCGGGCAGCAGGCCGAGCATCGGCGTGCACGCGCCGTCGGCGGACGTGAGCGTTTCGAGCAGATAAAGCATGCCGCCGCATTCGGCGACGAGCGGTCGCTGCGCGGCGACGTGCGCGCGCAGCGACTGCGCGCAGCGCGCGTTGGCCGCGAGCGTGGCCGCGTGCAGTTCGGGATAGCCGCCGGGCAGATAGAGGGCGTCGGCGTCGGTGGGCGCGGCTTCGTCGGCGAGCGGCGAGAAGAAGCTCAGGCGCGCGCCCAGCGTTTCGAGCAGCGCGAGATTCGCGGGATAGATGAACGAAAACGCGGCGTCGCGCGCGATCGCGATGTGCAGGCCGTCGAGCAGGCGCGGCGCACGGGCGGACGCGGCGTTGGCGTCGGCATCGGATTCAACGTCGGACGCAACGTCGGGCAGCGCGAATTCGACGGCGGGCGGCAGGGCGGCGAGCGCGGTGGCTTCGAGCGCGTCGGCGGCGCGTTCGATGCGCGCGTCGAGGTCGCCGATTTCGTCGGCGCGATGCAGGCCCAGATGACGCTCGGGCAGCGCGAAGGCCGCGTCGCTGGCGACGTGGCCGAGCCAGCGGATATCGGCCGGCAGCGCTTCCTGCAACATCTGTGCGTGGCGCGGCGAGCCGACGTGATTGGCGAGCACGCCGTGAAACGGCACGTCGGCGCGAAAGCGCGCGAGGCCGAACGCAATCGCGCCGAAGGTCTGCGCCATCGACTTCGCGGAGATCGCGGCGGCCACCGGCACGCCGAACGTGGCGGCGAGATCGGCGCTGCTGGGCGTGCCGTCGAACAGCCCCATCACGCCTTCGATCAGGATCAGGTCGGCTTCCTGCGCGGCCTGCGCGAGCAGCGCGCGGCAGCCCGTTTCGCCGACCATCCACAGGTCGAGCGAGAACACGGGCGCGCCGCTCGCGCGCTGGAGAATCATCGGATCGAGAAAGTCGGGGCCGGTCTTGAACACGCGCACGCGTCGCCCGGCACGCCGGTGCAGACGCGCGAGCCCTGCCGTGAGCGTGGTCTTGCCCTGGCCCGAGGCGGGCGCGCTGATGAAGAGCGCGGGGCAGGCCACGCGCGCCGCCGTCTTCGTCTTCGTCGCCGTCGCGTTCATCGCGTCAGAACTCCACGCCCTTTTGCGCCTTCACGCCCTGCTCGCGATACGGATGCTTCACGAGGCGCATTTCGGTGACGAGGTCGGCGGCTTCGATCATTTCGTCGGCGGCGTGACGGCCCGTGACGACGACGTGCTGCATCGGCCCGCGCGCGGTCAGCACGCCGAGCACTTCGTCGAGCGGCAGATATTCGTACTTGAGCACGGTGTTCAGTTCGTCGAGGATCACCATGCCGTATTCGCCGCTCTCGATCATGCGCTTCGCGGCGTCCCAGCCCTTGCGCGCGGTGGCGATATCGGCGTCGCGGTTCTGCGTGTTCCAGGTGTAGCCGTCACCCATCGTGACGAAGTCGCAGTGCGCGACGCTGGCGAGAAAGTCGCGTTCGGACGTGTGCAGCGCGCCCTTGATGAACTGCACGACGCCGAGCTTCATGCCGTGGCCGAGCACGCGCACGGCCATGCCGAAGGCCGCCGTGCTCTTGCCCTTGCCGTTGCCGGTATTGACGATCAAGAGGCCTTTTTCGTGCGTCGCGGCGGCCTGCTTTTTTTCGTGGCCTTCGCGGCGGCGCTGGGTCATGCGTTGGTGCGATTCCGGGTCGGTTTTCATCGTCGCGAAGCGTCCTGTTGTGAATGCAATGAGTGTCGGGTGATGCGTGTTCTTGCGATGCGGGCGTCGGGCGTCCTGCATCAGCGTCGTGTATCGGGCGCGATGGCGGCGAGCGCCACCGTCACGCCGTCGAGCGCGAGCTTGCCGCGTAGCAGCGCGCCGCCATCGGCCGCGAGACGCGCGCACGGTTCGCACACGCCCGGCACGCCGAAACGCGCCAGCGCCGCCGCGCTCGGAGCCGAATCCGCCATCGAATCCGATGCCGATGCCGATGCCGATGCCGATGCCGATGCCGCTTGCCGCGCCGTCGCCTGCACCTGCTCGCGCGTGAATCCCCGCAACGGCAGCCCGTGCGCCGCGCAAAACGCGCGCAACGCGGGCTCGGCGGTTTTCGCATCGAGCGTCGCCACGGCGCGCACGTGCGCGAGCGGCCACGCGCCGAGCGCGGCTTGCACGGCGGCCTCGATCTGCGCAACCGAGACGCCCTGGCGGCAGCCGATGCCGATCGCGATCGCCTGGGCGAGCGGCGCCGCATTGTCCGCTGCCGGGGCGGCATCGGGCAAGCAGTCGGCGGGCGGGGCGGGAGTCACGGAGCGCGGAAAGTCGGGGGCGTAATGCGTGGAAAAAGCGGAAATCGGCCGAAAACGGCGTAAATTCGCGCATACGATAGCACAGGCATTTCGCGCCTCGCGGCTCGGACAGGCGGCCTCGCGGCTCCAGCCGGCCTGGGCGAAACGATCCGGAATGCGCTCGGAACCGGCGCCGCCCGCATGCCACAAGGACACCGCACGGACACCGCCCATCGCCGCAACGGCCCGCGCCCGTCGCCCGTCCAGGTTGACGCGCAGCGCACCCGCGCCTACACTCGCACGCACTCTGGTGCTCGCGTGCGCGTACGTTTCGCACGCAGTTAAACGGGAATCAGGGAGCCATCCCGCCACGGGCACGGCCAACCTGAACTGCACCCGCAACGGTACAACGAGCGCATCGTCCGCAAGGTCGATGCAAGCCGCTTCATCGCATGCGCCGCATGCATGGCCACTGTGCGACGCGCGCCTGAATGGCGCGCCGCGCGGGAAGGCGAAGCGGCGTGACTCGTCAGTCCGGATACCGGCCAGATACGCGGGACGCGCGCTGCGGGGTTGCGGCGCCGCGTCCATGATTTCTGCGTCATGCCGGGCCTCGCCCGTGGCGCGTCCAGACCGGTTGTATCGTCCGTATCGTTACCGATGGCGTCATGCAGCGCGCCGCGATCCTGTGCTTCGCGCACGTCGCGAACTACGCTGATTGCATGTGCCGTCATGCACGCCACGCGACGACCCACCCGCCAGGACGCTCACGCGCGACGCGCACGGCGCGGCGCACCTCACCTGCGGCCCATGCGCCGAAGGAGCTTCCTCATGCAGATGCGCAAAATCCCCGTCACCATCGTCACGGGCTTCCTCGGCAGCGGCAAAACCACGCTGTTGCGCCACATTCTTCAGCACGCAGGCGGCCTGCGCGTCGCGGTCATCGTCAACGAATTCGGCGAACTGGGTATCGACGGCGAAATCCTGCGCGGCTGCGGCATCGGTTGCGACGAGAACGGCAACGAAACGGAAGGCCAGCTCTACGAACTCGCCAACGGCTGCCTCTGCTGCACCGTGCAGGAAGAATTCTTCCCGGTGATGGAGCAACTGCTCGAACGCCGCGCCGACATCGACCACGTGCTGATCGAAACCTCGGGCCTCGCGCTGCCCAAGCCGCTCGTGCAGGCGTTCAACTGGCCGTCGATCCGCAACGCCTTCACCGTCGACGCGGTCGTGACGGTGGTCGACGGTCCCGCCGCCGCGAGCGGCCAGTTCGCGGACAACCCGCAAGCCGTCGATGCGCAGCGCAAGGCCGATCCGAATCTCGATCACGAATCGCCGCTGCACGAACTGTTCGAAGACCAGCTGTCGGCCGCCGATCTCGTCATCCTGAACAAGACCGATCTGATCGACGCCGCCGCGCAGGACGCGCTCATCGAGGAGCTGCGCGAAGAACTGCCGCCGCAGGTGAAGATCGTGCGCGCGCAGCACGGCAAGCTCGACCTGCACACGCTGCTCGGTCTCGAAGCCGCGTCGGAGGAAAGCATTCATCTGCGCCACGATCACCACGGTTCCGCCGACGACGCCGATCATCATCACGACGAGTTCGATTCCGTCGTGGTCGAGGCGCAGGTGTCGTCGCGCGACGCGGCGGTCGCGGCGCTGCAAACGCTCGTCGATACGCACACGATCTATCGCGTGAAGGGTTTCGCCGCGCTGCCGGGCGCGCCGATGCGCCTCGTGATTCAGGGCGTGGGCCGCCGCTTCGACAGCTATTTCGATCGCCGCTGGAACGTGCAGGAAAGCGCGGCGCAGCCACTCGCGAGCCGCTTCGTGCTGATCGGCGAGGAGCTCGACGCCGCCGCGCTGCAAGGCGCGTTCGACGCGGCGCTGGCCGCGGCGCAAACCGCATCCGCGCAATAACACCGAGCACGCAGTTCAACGAGCGACACCCATGCATTTGCTGCGCACCACGCCGGGCGGTTTCGTCGACGACACGCAGGGCGTGATCCGCATCGATCAACAGCCCGCCGAGATCGTCGTACTGAGTTCGGCGGACACCACGCTCGCGCTGCTGGCGAGCGTCGTGCCGCGCCTGCCCGAAGGTTTTCCGGGCGTGCGGCTCGCGAACGTCACCTATCTGCGCCAGAACGCGTCGGTCGATTTTTATATCGACGACGTGCTCAGGCATGCGCGTGTGGTCGTGGTCGATCATCTGGGCGGCGAAGCCTACTGGCCGTACGGCATCGAGCAGGTCGTGTCGCTCGCGCAGCAGCGCGGGCAACTGCTCGCGATGTTCTCGGGCGACTTGCAGGAAGATCCGAACCTGATCGCCAGGAGTCGCGCCGAGCCGGATTTTTGCCGTCTTTTGTGGCGCTATCTGCGCGAAGGCGGCGCGGCGAATGCCGAAGGTTTTCTGCGCGCGCTCGCGTGGCGCGCGTTCGACTGGGGCCGCGAGCCGGCGCCGCCGGTCGTGCTGCCCGCCGCCGCGATCTATCATCCGGCGCGTGACGTGGCCACCGCCGACGACTGGCGCGCGCGCTGGACGCCCGGCGCGCCCGTCGTCGCGATCCTGTTTTACAAGGCGCATCTGCAGGCCGCGAACACGGCCGCGTTCAATGCGCTGATCGATGCGCTGCTCGCGCGCGGACTCAATCCGCTGCCGCTTGCCATCACCTCGCTCAAGGACGCGATCAGCCGCGACGTGCTCGACCGTCTCGCGGCCGAACACGACATCGCGCTCGTGCTCAACACCACGGCGTTCGCGGCCTCGGCGCTCGACGACCCCGAACCGCTCGCGCTCGCGGGCGACGCACCGGTGTTGCAGGTGATCCTGAGCGGCGGCAATCGCGACGACTGGGTCAAGGACAATCACGGCCTGAATTCGCGCGACATCGCCATGCATATCGCGCTGCCGGAAGTGGATGGCCGCGTGATTACGCGCGCGATCAGCTTCAAGGGTCTCGCGTATCACTGCAAGCACACGCAGGTCGACGTGGTGCGCTATCAGCCCGATGCGGAGCGCGTGGCGTTCGTGGCCGAACTCGCGCGCCGCTGGTGCCACCTGCGCACGCAGCCGAACGCGCAGAAAAAACTCGCGCTCGTGCTCGCCAACTATCCCATGAGCGAAGGGCGCATCGGCAACGGCGTGGGGCTCGATACGCCCGCGTCGGTGGTGAACATCCTGCGCATGTTGCGCGACGAAGGCTATCGCGTCGCCGATCTGCCCGAGGACGGCGAAGCGCTCATGGACACGCTCACGCAGGGCGTGACCAACGATCCCGACACGCGTGCGCTGCGGCCCGCGTTTCAGAGTCTCGCGCTCGACGACTATCGGCGCTATTTCGCGCAACTGCCCGCGGAGGCGCAAAACGCGCTGATCGCGCGCTGGGGCGCGCCCGAGCAGGACCCGGGCGTGCGCCGCGGACGCTTCATGATCGCGGGCTGGCGCTGCGGCCAGGTGTTCGTCGGCATTCAACCGTCGCGTTCGCGCGGCGACGACAGTTACGCGAACTATCACGACGCCGACCTCGTGCCGCCGCACGCGTATCTCGCGTTCTACTTCTGGCTGCGCGAGAGCTTCGGCATCGATGCGATCGCGCACGTCGGCAAGCACGGCAATCTCGAATGGCTGCCGGGCAAGAGCGTCGCGCTCGCGCACACGTGCTGGCCCGACATGGTGCTCGGCCCGCTGCCGCATCTGTATCCGTTCATCGTCAACGATCCGGGCGAGGGCAGCCAGGCGAAGCGCCGCGCGCAGGCCGTGATCGTCGATCACCTGATGCCGCCGCTCACGCGCGCCGAAAACTACGGGCCGCTGCAGGATCTCGAACGTCAGGTCGACGAGTATTACGAAGCCTTGATGGTCGATCCGCGCCGCGCGAAGCTGCTGCGCAAAACCATTCTCGCGACGATCGTCGAGCACAAGCTGCACGAGGAATTGAGCATCGACGCGCCCACGAGCGCCGACGCCGAAGACGCACTGCTCACGCGCGCCGACGCCTATCTGTGCGAGCTGAAGGAAGCGCAGATCCGCGACGGGCTGCATACGTTCGGCGCGTCGCCGCAAGGCACGCAGCGGCGCGACACGCTGCTCGCGCTCGGCCGTTACGCATGCGGCGACGGGCAGGGCGCGAACGCGGGGTTGATCGACGCGCTTGCGCGCGATCTGCGCATCGATCATCTGCTCGATGCCGCGACGGTCGATTGGGCCGCGCCGTGGACCGGCCCGCGCGCCGACGCGCTCGCGCGGCTCAGCGACGCGCCGTGGCGTCACGCGGGCGATACGCGCGAGCGGCTCGACATGCTGGCGGCGCGCTTCATCGCGCATGTGTGCGGCGACGCAGGCGCGGAGATCGATGCCGAAGTCTGGCCGCAAGCCGCGCGCGTGCTCGCGCGTTTGCGCGACGACGTGCTGCCGCGTCTCGACGCCTGCGGCCACGAAGAATTGCGTCAGCTCCGGCGCGGTTTCGAAGGCCGTTTCGTGCCGCCCGGCCCGAGCGGTTCGCCGTCGCGCGGCCGTCCCGACGTGCTGCCCACGGGGCGCAACTTCTATTCGGTCGACACGCGCGCGGTGCCCACGCAGGCGGCCTGGTCGCTCGGCATGAAGTCGGCGCAGCAACTGATCGAGCGGCATCTACAGGAGCACGGCGATTATCCGCGCGCGATCGGCCTGTCGGTCTGGGGCACGGCGACGATACGCACCGGCGGCGACGATATCGCCCAGGCGCTCGCGCTGATCGGCGCGCGGCCGAAGTGGGCGGCGGGCAGTCAGCGCGTGATCGACTTCGAGATCATGCCGGTGGAAGCGCTCGATCGTCCGCGTATCGACGTGACGCTGCGCGTGTCGGGCTTTTTCCGCGACGCGTTTCCCAACGTGATGCATCTGTTCGACGCCGCCGTGCAGGCCGTCGCCGAACTCGACGAGCCCGAGCATTTGAACCCGCTGCGCGCGCGTATCCAGCGCGAGCGCGACGCCTTGATCACCGACGGCATGGAGGCGGCCGAAGCGCGTCGCCGCGCGGGCTGGCGCGTGTTCAGCGCGAAGCCCGGCGCGTATGGCGCGGGTCTGCAATCGATGATCGATCATCGGCAATGGCAGAGCGACGCCGATCTCGCGCTGGCCTACGAAGCGTGGGGCGGTTACGCCTACGCGCAGAAAAGCGCCGGCGACGAGGCGCGCGACGCGTTCCGCAAGCGCCTCGCGACCATCGACGTGGTGCTGCAGAATCAGGACAACCGCGAGCACGATCTGCTCGACTCGAACGACTACTACCAGTTCCAGGGCGGCATGGCCGCCGCCGCGCGCCACTTCTCGCAGGCGCAGCCCACGCTCTATCACGCCGATCACAGCAATCCCGCCGCGCCGCGCATTCGTCCGCTGCACGAGGAGATCGCGCGCGTGATCCGTTCGCGCGTGGTCAATCCGAAGTGGATCGACGGCGTGAAGCGGCACGGTTACAAGGGCGCGGCGGAAATGGCCGCGACCGTCGATTATCTGTTTGGTTACGATGCGACCGCGCGCGTGGTGGGCGATCATCAATACGCGCTGGTCGCCGATGCCTACGTGCACGACGACGACACGCGCGCGTTCATGGAGCGCCACAATCCGCACGCACTGCACGCGATCTGCGAACGTCTGATCGAGGCGATGCAGCGCGGCTTGTGGCAGCAGCCGGGCGAGCATCGCGAGCGCGTCGAGCAGCGTTTGCTCGAAGCCGGGCAGAAGATGGAAGCACAATGAAGGAATCCGAAGCATGAGCCGAATCATGAACGAAGCGGGGACCCGTCCCGCCTTTCCCTTCGCCGCGCTGGTCGGCCAGGCGCCGTTGCAGCGCGCGCTGCTGCTCGCGGCGATCGACCCGGCGATCGGCGGCGTGCTCGTGAGCGGCCCGCGCGGCACCGCGAAATCCACGGCGGCGCGCGCGCTGGCGGCGCTCTTGCCCGATGGCGCGTTCGTCACGCTGCCGCTCGGCGCGAGCGAGGAGAAGCTGATCGGCACGCTCGATCTCGAAGCCGCGCTGCGCGA
Organism: Paraburkholderia tropica; assembly: GCF_900109265.1. GTDB lineage: Bacteria > Pseudomonadota > Gammaproteobacteria > Burkholderiales > Burkholderiaceae > Paraburkholderia > Paraburkholderia tropica. Next base: position 53,861 of record NZ_FNZM01000019.1, on the reverse strand, counting down.
GAACGCCGTGCGCTTCGCGCCGGGACTGCTCGCGCGCGCGCATGACGGCGTGCTCTATGTCGACGAAGTGAATCTGCTGCCCGATGCGCTTGTCGACGCGTTGCTCGACGCCGCCGCGAGCGGCGTGAACACGGTCGAGCGCGACGGCGTTTCGCACACGCACGACGCGCGTTTCGTGCTGGTCGGCACGATGAATCCGGAAGAGGGCGAGCTGCGTCCGCAATTGCTCGACCGCTTCGGCTTGATGGTCGAGCTGGAGAATTGCCACGATGCGAGCGAGCGTCAGCGCATCGTCAAGGCGCGGCTTGCGTTCGATGCGAATCCGCAGGCGTTTTGCGCGTCGCACGAGGCGGCGCAGCGCGAACTCTCGCAGCGTTTGCGCGCCGCGCGCGCGGCGCTCGATGCGCTCGACTGGAGCGATGCGGTGCATGAACGCGCGGCGCAACGCTGCGTGGAAGCGGCCGTGGACGGCTTGCGCGCCGATCTCGTGATGCTGCGCGCGGCGCGTGCGCTCGCGGCCTTCGAAGGCGCGGCGCAGATCACGCCGGATCACGTCGATGCGGTCGCGGACGCGGTGCTCGCGCATCGCCGTCGCGCGATGCCGGAGCCGCCTGCGCCGGGTGGAAATGCGCAGGCGCCGGAGCCATCGCGCGATGCTTCTGATCATCAGCGCGAATCCGAAATCATGACCGATTCTGATGCCGATTGGGGCGAGCTTGCGCCCGAGCCGGTCGCCGCGCGCCAGGTCAAAGGCGTGATCCCGCTGCCCGCAAAAAAACGCTGAGCCGCCGGGCAAGGGCCGCCGCCCAGGCACAGGGCGGCGCACGGCGGCGTGATGGCCCCGGACGCGCGCAGGCGCGTCTCACACGCGATGCCGCGCCGAACGCGCGCATCGCCTGGCCGCCCACGCTCATGGCCAAACGCGGCGAAGCGCTGCGCGCCGCGCATCTGCGCTATGCGCCGCGCAAAACCGGCAGCGGCGCGCTGCATTGCTTCGTGCTCGATTGTTCCGCGTCGATGCTCGCGCGCGGTCAACTCGCGCTCGCGAAAGGGCTGCTGATCGCGCTATTCGATCGCGCGCGCGGCGAACGCGTGGAAGTGGCGCTGATCTGCTTCGGCGGCGCGCGCGCCGAACTGCGTTTCGGTCCCGCCGTGCCGCGCTGGTGGAACGAGCGCTGGATCGAGCCCGTGGGCGCGGGCGGCGGCACGCCGCTCGAAGCGGGCCTCGCGCGCGCGTCGCAACTGCTTGAACGCGCCGCGCGCCGCGATCCTGGACGCGCGCGTCATCTGTGGCTGTTCAGCGATGGCCGCACGACGCAATTTCCCGCGCGTCCCGCGCACGCCGATCACGTGACCGTGGTCGATTGCGAGGCGTCGGCGCTGCGTCTCGGACGCTGCCGCGCGCTCGCGCAGGCGTGGGGCGGCGCGTGCATCGACGCCGACGCAATGCTCGCCTGAAGGCGGAACGGCGCGTTCAGCGCGCTCAGCGCGCCGCGCCGGTCCAGTAGAGCACGTCGTCCTGGCGATCGAACACGTAGACCTTCATCGCCATCTGCTCGGCGGGCGTGAGGCCGTCGAGTTCGAGGCCGAGCGTGCTCAGCGGCGGCGTGCCGTCTTCCTGCTGCACGTTGCGGATCACCGCGCTCGATTCGATCATGGTGTCGAGATCGCCCGAACGCAAACGGAACGCCACGCGCAGCCGTTCGCCCACTTTGCCGAGCGCCCACGGCGCGGCAATCGAGAGCCCGAGCGCGCTGATGCCGCGCGCGAGCGCCACGCCCTGATAACCCTCGCTGTCCGCGCCGATGCCGTAACGCACCGGAAATTGCGCGCGCACGCGAATCGACTTGCGCTCGCGCAGCAGGCGGATATTGGCGGGCTTCGAGAGCACCAGATAGCCGAGCGGCGCCTGATAGATCGCGTGGATCGTGCAGACGAAGCGATACACGGCCTGGCTCGCGATGGCGACCAGTTCGACGTTCTCGCCGGGCGTGATCTCGATCGGGCGGCCATCGGCATAAGGCAGCGTGACGAAGATCGCCTCGTTCGGCGCGAAGCCGATCAGCTTGCACGGATGCATGGGCGCGCCGCTCGCGCCTTGCTGCGGGCGCAGCCCCATCAGCGCGCCGATGTTCAGATGCAGATCGCGCACGCTCGGCAGCGTGGCGGGCGGTTCGTCGCTTTTGGGGGCCGCGGCGGGCGTGGCGGACGACCCGGCGGCGGACGCGTCGAGGTCGCCGCGGCGGGGCGCGAAATGGCGGAACAGGAAGTCGCGTTCGGCGTCGCCGACCAGCGACGCGCCGCGATCCAGCAGCAGCGTGCCGTCCTCGTCGACGACGGGCCAGTCGAGCGGCTGGCCGACCGGTAGATCGGCGGGCGTGAGCGGCGTGGCGTCGTGGGGAGTTGCGGAAACTGCAGCAGTCGCAGATGCGATTTCAGAAGCGACTTCGGAAGCCGCAGCGGAAGCGGTGGCAAGAGTGTCGGTCATCGGCGCGCCAGGGTGAGTAACAGATTCCCTGCGTTAACGGCGCGCCGCGACAAAACTTCAGTGCGGACTCAACGAGTCGCCTTGCGATTTATTCCGCATAGAAACGCGGCGTGTAGACCCATTCGCGCAGCGCTTCCTGCGCGCCGCCGCGCGGGAAGCCGCGCGTGGTCGAGGAACCGACGATCACCATCGTGCGCATATCGACATCCGACGATTGCAGTTCGCCGAGCGTCGTCGTGCGCAGCGTCTCGCCTGGGCGGCCGACGTCGCGGCCCAGCACCACGCGCGTCTCGGGCGAGCGCACCGCGCGCACGATCTCCAGCGCGCGGTCGAGCTGCCACGGACGCGCGCGCGAGATCGGGTTGTAGAACGCCATCACGAGGTCCGCGAGCGCGGCGTGATGCAGACGCTTTTCGATTACCGACCACGGCTTCAGATTGTCCGAGAGCGAGAGCATGCAAAAGTCGTGGCCGAGCGGCGCGCCGGCCTGAGCGGCAGTCGCGAGCGCGGCCGAGACGCCCGGCACGATCTGTAGTTCGACGCGCTGCCAGCGCGGATCGTCGGCGCCTTCGAGCGCTTCGAGCACGGCGGCGGCCATCGCGAACACGCCGGGATCGCCCGAGGACACCACGGCCACATGGCGGCCTTCGCACGCGAGTTCGAAGGCGTGACGCGCGCGCTGCAATTCCTCGCGGTTGTCGGTGGCGTGGCGGCGCTGGCCGGGGCGCGGCGGGCCGGCCATGTCCACGTAAGTCGCATAACCGACGATGTCGGTGGCGTCGTCGAGCGCGGCGCGCGCCATCGGCGTGAGCAGGTCGGCGCGGCCCGGCCCGAGGCCGAGCACCGTGAGCTTGCCGCGCGCCTGGCCGAGCGTGGCCGCGTCGAGCGGCGCGCGCGCGACGGCGAGCGCGATGCCGTGCGCGTCGTCGGCGTGCGGCGTGGCGTCGTGCAGTTTCAGGGCGTCGATCAGGTGCGCGGCACGCGCGTGATCCGCGTCATGGGCGAGATCGACGAAACGCAGCGGCACGCGCAGCACCGTCGCCGCCTGCGTGAGCGACGCGTCGCCCATCAGCGCGGCGGGCGCGAGCAGCGCCGCGAGCGAGGCCGTCGCGAGACCGTGCTCGTCGAGCGCGGCCTGCACGTGATCCGCGAGCCGTTCGTGCGCGGCGCGCACGGCCGCCACGACGCTGCGCGGATGAATCACGAGTTGCGCGGGATCGCCGTCCCAGACGTGCGGACTCACGCGGATCGCATGCGCGGCCGCAGCGTCGCGCGGCAGATCGACGTGATCGAGCCAGGGCGCGTCGCCTTCGATGCGCGTGGCGTCGCCCGCGAGCAGATCGGACACGAAACGTTTGCCCTGCGCGAGACTCGACAGCGCATAACCGTCGGGCGGATTGAGCAGGCAGGTGCCGAAGCGCAGTTCGCCGCTCGTCGTGATGGCGGGCGCGATGCCGAGCGCCGCGCCGATCTCGCGCGCCATCACGTTCACGCCGGTCAGGCCGCCGAGCAGCGGCACGACCGCGCTGCCGTCCTCGGCGAGCGTGAGCACGGGCGGCTCCGCGCCCTTGTTCGCGAGCAGCGGCGCGAGGCAGCGGATCACGATGCCCGCCGCGCACAGCGCGACGAGCGGCGTGCCGCGCCGGTACAGCTCGCGCAGATGCTCGCCGAGTTCGCTGAACGCGATGTCGCCCGGCGCGCGGTCTTGCAGCGCATGAATCTGCGCGCCCGCGTAGCACGCCTTCACGCGCTGCGCGGTGGCGAGCGCGCCCGGGCCGAGCACGATCACGGCGGGCGCGCGCAGTTCGGCGTTCATGCTTGCCATTTTTCCCCCGGCACCACGAGCAGCGAAAAATACGGCGAGGCCATCGGATCGACATCGTCGAGCGGCACGATGCGCTGGTTCGCCATGGTCGCGCGCTCGACGTAGAGCGCGCGCTTCGCGAGCCCGAGATCGGCGAGCACGCGGCGCACTTTCTCGAAGTTGCGGCCGAGTTTCATGATGACGGCGGCGTCCGCGTCGGCGAGACGGCGGCGCAGTTGATCCTCGGGCAGCACGCCCGAGAGCACCGCGAGACTCTGGTTGCGGTACACGAGCGGCGAGCCGAGCACCGCCGCGCCGCCGAGCATCGAGCACACGCCGGGCACGACGTCGACTTCGTAGCGCGCGGCGAGGCGGTCGTGCAGATACATGTACGAGCCGTAGAAGAACGGATCGCCTTCGCAGATCACGGCCACGTCGCGGCCCGCGTCGAGATGCGCGGCCACGGTGCGCGCCGCGTCGTCGTAGAAGTCGGCGATGATGGTCTCGTACGAGAGCGGCGGTTCGAGCGTTTCGGTCGTGACCGGATAGACGAGCGGCAGGCGCTCCTGCTCCGGGCCGAGATGCGCTTCGACGATGCCGAACGCGTTGCCCTTCTTGCCCTTGGCGACGAAGTAGGCGAGCACGGGCGCGGCCTTGAGCAGCCGCAGCGCCTTCAGCGTGAGCAGTTCGGGATCGCCGGGACCGACGCCGATGCCGTACAGCCGGCCGGTGCGCGGCGTGGGATTCGGTTCGTGCTCGAACATTTATTCGATCTCCGAAGCGAGTGCGTTGACGGCGGCGGCGGCCATCGCGCTGCCGCCGCGCCGCCCGTGGACGACCACGAAGGGCACGCCGAGCGTCGAGGCGGCGAGCGCGGCTTTCGATTCCGCCGCGCCGACGAAGCCCACGGGCATGCCGAGGATCAGCGCGGGGCGCGGCGCGCCGGCCGCGATCATGTCGAGCAGATAGAACAGCGCCGTGGGCGCGTTGCCGATCGCGACGACGCTGCCTTCGAGATGCGGACGCCACAGTTCGAGCGCGGCGGCCGAACGCGTGTTGCCGAGTTCGCGCGCGAGCGCGGGCACGGACGGATCGTCGAGCGTGCAGATCACGGCGTTGTCGGCGGGCAGGCGCGCGCGCGTGACGCCGAACGCGACCATTTTGGCGTCGCAGAGAATCGGCGCGCCGTGCGCGAGCGCGCGGCGGCCGGCGTCGCCCGCGCCCGGCGAGAACGCGAGGTCGGCGGCGACATCGACCATGCCGCAGGCGTGGATCACGCGCACGGCGAGTTTTTCGAGGTCGGCGGGAATGTGCGCGAGATCGGCTTCGGCGCGGATCGTCGCGAACGACTCGCGATAGATCGCCTGGCCGTCGCGGATGTAATCAGACATCAAAAAGGCTCCGGGGCGCGCTGCGCGATGGCATGCGCGGCGGCTTCGAGGGTCAGGTGGCGCGCGACGAGGCGGCCGAAACCGGCTGCGCTCGCGTCGCGCTCGTAAAGGTCGTAATGCGCCGGCGCGGCGGCCAGCAGCGTGAACGGCGCGCGGTGCGCGGCGGCGCAGGAGCGCTCGCAGCCGCTCAGGTGCGCCTGCACGTGCGGCGGCAGATGCGGCGCGAGGCGCAGCGCGTCGGCCTTGGTGTCGGCGCGGCTTTTCGCGCAACCCGCCGAGCCCGTGCAGGCGATCGTGCGCGCGAGCGGATCGGCGGCGTCGACGCTCAGGCCGAGCGCGCGCAGGGCGTCGAGCACGGGCATCAGCGCCGCGCGCGCGACGTGCGGCACGAGCGCGCCTTGCCACGGCGTGATGCGCAGCGTGGCGTCGCCGTGGCGTTCGGCGAGGTCGGCGAGCGCGTCGAGCGTGGCGGCGTCGAGGCGCGCGAGCGGCGGTTGCGCGCCGACGTAGCCGTCGCCGTTCGCGTGCAGCGCGTGCGCGCCCAGGCGTCGCGTGAGATCGACGCGCGGGCGCTGCCAGTTCGCGGGCGCGTGGTGATCGGCGGCGGGCTGTGGCGTCGGGATCGCGAAATCGGCATGACGTTGCGCGGCGTCGAGCAATGCAGCGGCGCCGTGCGAGGCGATCACGTCGCGCATGCGCAATTGTTCGGGCGCGGCGAGATCGAGAAACGCATGCAGCAGCGCGCGGATCAGCGCCTGAACCTGCGTGGCGGCGATGGAGCCGGTCGCGCCGTCGTCCGGACAACCGGCGAGACCGAACGCGAAACGCGTTGCGTCGCCTTCGCGCGTGGCCGCGAGCCAGATATCGTGCGGATGATCGAGCGCCGCGAGTGACTCGCCGCCGTCGATCAGCAGGGCGAATTTCGGCGACAGCGCGGCGAAGCGCGGCTCGTTTTGCAGCATCGCGACGAGCGGCGCGGCGAGCGTCGTGGTGTCGAACAGCGCGTGCGGATCGAGGCCCGCGAGCGGGCTCAGCATCAGATTGCGCAACTCGTCGGCGGCGCACAGATTCGCGGGCGTCTGCACGCCGTTCGCGGGGCCGAGGCCGCCGGCGATCAGCGCGGCCGTGAGCGCCGCTTCCTGGCCCGCGCGGACGCCGCGAATCTGCACGTTGGCGCGGTTGGTCAGTTCGAGCGTGCCGTCGGCATCAGTGCGCGCCGCGTGCGCGATGGCGCGCGCCTGGGCGGCGCTCAGCACGCCGCCGGGCAGACGGATGCGGCACAGTCCGCCGTCACGCGCCGCGACGACGCGCACGAGCCCCGGACACGCCGAGCGGCGCGCCTCGGCAAGCGTGGCAGGGGACGAAGCGGGCTGCGAATCGTAATTCAAGGGACACCGTGGTTGCGTCGCGCGAGGCGGAGCGCCCCGGCGCGGCATGCGCTGGCGGGACGATGGCCGCCGGTACACCCCGCCCGGCATGGGCTCGCACGAACAGTCGTTCGGCCGGCAGGTCTCCTGGCTCGCAGGTCGGCGGCCGCATCGGCCTTCCCGGTAAAACCAGTGGCTCGGGTGGATGCGGTCTCGCTGCTCACAGTCGCGGGGGCGGCCACAGTTTTGCTGTGTTCCCTTTTATGCCGTCGAGGTTTTCAGGCCCGTCCGGCGCCGGCGGAAGCGGTATTATGCCCGTTTTCCAGCGTGCTCCGCGAGACGAAACGGCGCGCGCGCAACCCGGAACGGAGATCGGATGCAGGGCAGGCGGGCGTGGCTGACGGTGATCGGCATAGGCGACGACGGATACGCGGGACTCGGACGCGCCGCGCGGCGCGCGCTGTTCGAGGCGGATGTCGTGACGGGCGGCGAGCGTCATCTCGCGATGCTGCCCGCGCGCGTGGGGGCGCGCCGCGAGGCCTGGCCGCAGCCGTTCAGCGTCGCGCCGCTGCTGGCGCTGCGCGAATCGTCGCAATCGCAGTCGCGCGTATGCGTGCTCGCGAGCGGCGATCCGATGTGCTTCGGCGTGGGCGCGACGCTCGCGCGTCATGTGCCGATCGATGAAATGGCGGTGCTGCCCGCGCCGTCGTCGCTGTCGCTGGCGGCGGCGCGGCTCGGCTGGGCCTTGCAGGACGTGGCGGCGGTGTCGCTCGTCGGCCGTCCGCTCGACGCGCTGCGCCGCCATCTGTTCGCGCGCTCGCGCGTGCTTGCGCTGAGCGCCGACGGCCGCACGCCCGCCGCGCTCGCGGCGCTGCTCGCCGCGCAGGGTTTCGGCGCGACGCGCCTGAGCGTGTTCGAGCATCTGGGCGGTGCGCTCGAACGTCGCATCGAAGGCCGCGCCGATGCGTGGCAAGTGGACGAATGCGCCGCGCTCAATCTGGTCGCGTTCGAATGCGAGGCCGACGACGCCCGGCGTGCCGATGCCTGGACGCTCACACCCGGCCTGCCCGACGACGCCTTCCAGCACGACGGCCAGCTCACCAAGCGCGATGTGCGCGCGCTCACGCTCGCGCGCCTCGCGCCGACGCCGGGCGCGCTGCTCTGGGACGTGGGCGCGGGCAGCGGCTCGATCGGCATCGAATGGATGCGCGCGCATCCCGCTTGCCGCGCGATCGCGATCGAAGCGAACGCGCAGCGTCAGCGCTTCATCGAGCACAACCGCCACGCGCTGGGCGTGCCCGCGCTGCAACTGGTGGCGGGCCGTGCGCCCGATGCGCTCGCGGGCCTCGCCGCGCCGGACGCCGTGTTTATCGGCGGCGGCGTGACGGTGCCGGGCGTGCTCGACGCCTGCTGGGAACGGCTCGCGCCGGGCGGGCGGCTGGTCGCCAACGCGGTGACCGTGCAGAGCGAGGCGGCGCTCGTCGCGTGGCGCGCGCAGCACGGCGGCACGCTCACGCGCATCGGCATCGGCGAGGCGGAACCGCTCGGGCGTTTCGATACCTGGCGCCAGGCGCTGCCCGTCACGCTCTACGACGTGCGCAAGCCATGAGCGCGCGCGCGCCTCGTCTCCTGTTGCTCGGCGGCACCGGCGACGCGCTGCGCATCGCGCGCACGCTCGCGCCCGAGCATGTGTACAGCCTCGCGGGTCTGGGCCGCGTGCCCGCCGATCTCGCGTGCGCCGTGCGCGTGGGCGGATTCGGCGGCGCGCCAGGACTCGCGCGCTATCTCGCCGACGAAGCGATCTCGCTCGTGCTCGACGCCACGCATCCGTACGCCGCGCGCATCAGCGCGAACGCGGCGCAGGCGTGCGCCGACGCGCGCCTGCCGTACTGGGCGCTGCGCCGCCCGCCGTGGCAGCCGGAAGCGGCCGACGATTGGCGTTTCGTCGACGGCTGGACCGGCGTGACGGACGCGCTCGCACCGTTCGCGCGTCCGCTGTTCACGCTGGGCCGCGAACCGCTCGCGCATTTCGACGAGATTCCCGCGCATCAGCACTGGACGATCCGCTGTCTCGATGCACATCCCGGCCACGCGCGCGCCGAGGTGATCGACGCGCGCGGGCCGTTCACGCCCGAAGGCGAGCGCGCGCTGTTCGCGGCGGGGCGCTTCGATGTGATCGTCAGCAAGAACAGCGGCGGGGCGGCCACCGAAGCGAAGCTCGCGGTCGCGCGCGAACGCGGCTTGCCCGTGGTGATGATGCGGCGTCCGACGCTGCCGTCCGCACAGCGCGAATTCGACGCGCCGCAAGAGGCCATCGACGCGCTTCGCGCTTTTGTTGCTCCGAGCTTTCGATTCACCGATTAACACGCAGGATTTCAACGCATGACCGTCTACTTTATCGGCGCGGGTCCGGGCGATCCCGAACTGATCACCGTGAAGGGCCAGCGCCTCGTGCGCACGTGTCCCGTGATTCTCTACGCGGGCTCGCTCGTGCCGCCCGCCGTCCTCGACGGCCACCGCGCGCAGCAGGTGGTGGACACCGCGCCGCTCACGCTCGACGAGATCGTCGCGCTGCTTGATGGTGCGCATCGCGCCGGACACGACGTCGCGCGCGTGCACTCGGGCGATCCGTCGCTGTACGGCGCGATCGGCGAGCAGATCCGTCGTTTGCGGGAACTCGGGATTCCTTATGAAATCGTGCCGGGCGTGACCGCGACGGCGGCCTGCGCCGCGACGCTCGGCAGTGAACTCACGCTGCCCGGCATTTCGCAGACGCTGATTCTCACGCGCTACGCCACCAAGACCGCGATGCCCGAAGGCGAAGCGCTCGGCGATCTCGCGCGCCATCGCGCGACGATGGCGATTCACCTGGGCGTGCGGCATATCGCGCGCATCGTCGAGGAACTGCGTCCGCATTATGGCGACGATTGTCCGGTGGCCGTGGTTTATCGGGCAAGCTGGCCCGACGAGGAACGCGTGACGGGCACGCTCGCGGATATCGTCGCGAAAGTGCAAGCCACCGATATCGAGCGCACGGCGCTGATTCTGGTCGGCCGCGTGCTGGGCGCGGAGGGATTCGCGGATTCGACGCTGTATGGCGCGGGGAAGCGATAAGGCCCGCATTTCCCCGCATTTGACGGGTTCGAGCGTGATTCGAGCTTGACTTGAACGACGACAATGCAGTTGCATTGCCTAGGCAATGCGTTTGCATTACCATTGCATGTATGACGAACGGATGCAATGGGAGTCGATCATGGCCTCTTCTTTTGTGCGCGACGCGGACCTGATGGTCGAGGCGGAATCCTCGCTGACCGACCGCTATCAGACTACGGTGCCGGAGCCGATCCGGCGCGCGCTGAAACTCGGCAAGCGCGACAAGATTCATTACAGGGTCAAGTCGTCGGGCGAAGTCGTGATGGAGCGCGCCGCGCCCGAGGACGAAGAAGATCCAGCGTTCGCGCCGTTTCTGGATTTTCTCGCGCGCGAAATCCAGCATCGGCCGGAGACGCTGCGCTCGTTTCCGCCGGCCTACGTGGCGCGTGTCCGGACGTTGACGCAAGGCGTCGAGATCGACCTCGATGCGGCCCTTTCCCCGGATGACGAATGACCACGGCGGGGGCATCACACGCGCAGACACCGATACTCGTGGTCAATGGATGGGCGATCTTCGCCCATCCGTGCTTTCTCGATCAGCTCGAATCGTTGTTGGAAGAAGTCGAGGCGCTCAAGCGTAAGCTCCCGGAAGATTACCTGACGAAGAACGCGACCAGGCGGCTCGCGGCCATCGCGAAGCTTGCCTGGGAACTGATCCCCGACGATCCGGAGAAGGCGGAATACCGGCAAGGCGACACCTTGGGCGATGCGCGCAAACACTGGTTCCGCGCGAAATTTTTCCAGCAATATCGCTTGTTTTTTCGCTTTCACAAACCGAGTCGAACGATCATTCTTGGCTGGGTGAACGACGATCGGACCCGGCGCGCCTATGGCTCGGCGAGCGACGCCTACCGGGTGTTCGGCAAGATGCTGGACCGCAAGCGACCGCCGGACGACTGGGACACGTTGCTGGCCGAAGCGCGCGCCGCCACGCCGGGACTGGCGAAGGCGACGGGTTCTTCGAGCGCTGCTGCGAAGTCAGCAAAATAAAAAAGGCCGTCGCAAGACGGCCTTTTTTGCATGCGGCGCCAGCCCGTCAACCCCCACCCTCAATGCGCCCCCGCATGCTCGTGATCCGCGTGCGTGCGCGGCTGCGTCACCACGCTCACGGCGGCGAGCACGACGATATTCACGCCGAGCGCCAGAAAGCCGATATTGATGTCCTTGAGCGCATCGGGCGCGAAGGGGATCAGTTGCGCGACGCTCACGTGCATCAGCGTGGTCAGCGCGACCACCAGCGCGCCCGCGAGAATCCCGCAGAACGCGCCTTGTTTCGTCACGCGATTGCGCGGCGCGAGGCTGCACACCAGCGCCGGGAACAACTGCGTCACGAAGTTATAGCCCATCAGCAGGAGCGCGACGATCGTATCGCCGCCCTTGAGCGTGAAGCCGACCGCCACCAGCGCGATCACCGGCACGAACATGCGCGCGAGCCGCGCGACGCGTGCGTCGTCGGTGGTTTTCATCATCGCGCCGCGATAGACGTCGTTGGCGAGCAGCGTCGATGCCGTGGTCAGGATCATCGAGCCCGGCACGAGCGCTGTGAGCACGCCCGCCGCGCCGATCACGCCGACGAACCACGGGTCGAAGGTTTGCAGCGAAAGCCGGAACAGCGAGAGATCGATGTCGCCGCCCTTGAGGCCCGGCACCTTGAGCACGGCGGCGAATCCGCAGAAGAACACGAACAGCAGGATCAGCTGATACAGCGGCAGGATCATCGCGTTGCGGCGGAAAATGCGGTCGTCCTTCGCGGTGTAGACCGAGCCGAACGTATGCGGCCACATGAAGAAGCCAAGCGCCGTGAGCAGCACCGTCGACTGGAACCACGTCACGCTCTGGCCCTTCGCGGGGAAAGTGAGGAAGCCCGGTTTGGCGGCATCGATGGCGCGGAACATCTCGCCGAGGCTGCCGTAATGATGGATCGGCAAATAGATGCCGAGGAACACGGCGATGGCGAGAATCATCGTGTCCTTCACGACGGAATTCCACGCGCAGCCGCGCACGCCCGAGACGATCACGTAGGCCGTCACCACGGCCGCGCCGATCCAGATGGCCGCCGTCGACGAAATCGCGCCGTACGAGGCCGTCGTCACGATGATGCCGAGGCCCTTCAGTTGCAGTACGAGATACGGCACCAGCGCGAGCACGCCCACGCACGCGACCAGCACGCCGAGCGCGGGGCTGTTGTATTTGCGCGCGAAGAAATGCGGCTGCGAAACGAGGCGGTGCTGCTTCGCGAAGCGCCAGATGGGCGGCAGCATCCAGTACGAGAGGATGTACGCGAGCGTCGCGTAAGCGAGGATGTAATAGACGGGCGCGCCCTTGCCGTACGCGAAGCCGCTGCCGCCGAGAAACGTGAACGTGGTGTAGATCTCGCCCGCCATCAGCAGGAACACGAACGCGGTGCCGAAGCTGCGTCCGCCCACCGACCACTGTTCGAGATTCATGTCGTGGCCGCGCCGCGCGCGCATGCCGAGCGCGAGCGCCACGATCGTAATCGCCACGATGATGAGAAGCGCGCTCATGATCGCACCTCGCGCGGCAGGTCGGATTCGCCGTCGAGCGCGACGCGGTTCGACGGATCGAGCCGGTAGACGATCGCCATGATCACCGAGGTCAGCACGACCCACATCACGATCCACGCCAGCACCAGCGGCATGCCGAGCACGAGCGGCTCGGTATGGTTCACGAACGGCACGCCCAGCAGGATGCCGATGAAGGGCAGGGCGGCAAGCAACCTCAGTGACATGGCGACTCCTTGGGAAGAAGGCAAACGTTGCGTCCGGGTGCGGTCCCGCCACTCTATTCCCGCGAACGCGCCCCGTAAAGCTGCCAAAAATCCCTGATCTCCCGCCTGCGGCGCGCGCCGGTACGCGGGTATCGTTGTTGCGTCGCATCAAGCGTGCGGCGGCCCGCGCGCGGGCAGGCACCGTCGGGACACGCCGCGCATCGCTTTGGGTACACTGCACGCAGCCTGGCCCTCGTGGGGCCTTACCGGATTGCCTTCATGATCGAGAGCCTCATTTCCGACATTCTGTTCGGTTTCACCGGACTGATCAGCATCATCAACCCTATCGGCATCGCGTTCGTCTTTCTCGACCGCACCTCGACGCTCACCGACGAGGAGCGCCGCCTGCTCGCCAAGCGCGTCGCCACCAACGCCTGTTTCGTGCTGCTCGCGGCCTTTTTCGTCGGCACGCCGATCCTGCATTTCTTCGGCATTTCGATGGAGGCGCTGCGTATCGGCGGCGGTCTCGCGGTGGCCGTTTCCGGCTGGCAGATGCTCAATGCGCCCGAACCGGAGCCGCCCGTGGCGAACGATCCGGCGGTCAAGCCGGTGAGCGCGTGGTCGGCGACCGGCAAGGCTTTCTTTCCGCTGACGATTCCGCTCACCACCGGTCCCGGCTCGATTGCCACGGCCATCGCGCTAAACGCGAACCGCACGCACAAGCTGTCGGCATGGCTGCTGTCGAGCATCGCGTCGGTGGCGATTTCGGTGCTCGTGATGGTCGTGATCTATTACGTCTACAGTCGCGCCGCGCGCCTCGCGCACTATCTGGGCGTGGAAGGCACGCGCGTGGCGATGCGCGTCTCGTCGTTCCTGTTGTTGTGCATCGGCGTGCAGATCATACTCACCGGACTCACGGGCTTTCTCACGCCGATTGCCGGGCTTCACGTCGCGAACTGAGCGGGCGAAAGCGCCCGGCGCGGCCGCCCTCATCGACATCGTCAGACGAAGGAGTGACTCCATGTGCCGTTGGCTCGCCTACACGGGCAACGCCGTGCCGCTCGAAACCGTGCTGTTTCGCGCGCGCCATTCGCTGATCGACCAGAGCCTGCATTCGACGCTCGGCGCCACCACGACCAACGGCGACGGCTTCGGTCTCGGCTGGTATCAGCATCCGCATGACATTCCGTATCGCTATCGCAGCGTGCATCCGGCCTGGAACGACCGCAATCTGCGCGAACTCGCGCGCGCCGTGCAGGCGCCGATGTTCCTCGCGCACGTGCGCGCCGCGACGCATACGCCGGTGCAGGAAACCAATTGCCATCCGTTCCGGCATCGGCGCTGGATGTTCGCGCACAACGGGCTGATCGAGAGTTTTCCGCTGGTGCGGCGCGAGTTGCTGGTCGCGATCGATCCGGGCCGCTTCAATGCGCTCGAAGGCTCGACCGATTCGGAGGCGATGTTCTATCTGGCGATGACTTTCGGTCTCGAACTCGATCCCGTGCTCGCGCTCGAACGCATGGCGGGTTTCGTCGAGGCGACGGCGAAGGCGCACGGCATCGAGCCGGCGCTCAACATGACGGTGTGCGCGAGCGACGGCGAACAACTCGTGGCGGTGCGTTATTCGAGCGAGCGCAATTCGCGTTCGCTGTTTCATAGCACGTCGTTCAAGCATCTGCACGAGCTGTATCCCGACGATCCGCGCATCAATGCGGTCGGCGAGGATGCCTATCTGCTCGTCTCGGAGCCGATCGTCGATCTGCCGGACGCGTGGGCGGAAGTGCCGGAGTCCACCGCGATCGTCGTACGCGGCGCGCAGATCGAGTATCGGGATTTCGTGCCGAAAATGCCCTGAAATACGGGGCGCGAAGTACGGGCCGGGAGCGCTGTAACGCTCAGCTCGACGGCGGCAGTTCCAGCGGGCCGAGCGGCCCGAGCGGTCCCAGCGGCGCGAGCGCGGCGCGGCGCACGGCGGCGCGCGCGAGCAGCTCGTCGAACAGCGCGGCGTCCACCGGTTTGACGAGATGCATCTCGAAGCCCGCCGCGCGCGTGAGTTCGACGTCGGCGGCCTGGCCGAAACCGGTCATCGCCGCGAACAGCGTGTGCGCGAGCGGCGGGTGCGCGCGCAGAAAACGCAGCGCCGCATAGCCGTCGATCTCGGGCATGGCGATGTCGATGAGCGCGGCGTCGGGCGTGAAGTCGCTCACGCATTCGCGCGCCTGGGTGGCGCTATAGGCCACGCGCACGTCGTGGCCCTTCAACTCCAGCAGCATCGCGAGGCTGTCGGCGGAATCGCGGTTGTCGTCGACCACGAGCACGCGCAGCGGCGCGGCCGCGTCGTGCGCGCTCGCGATCGGCTCGACGGTGCTGATCAGGCCGTCGCCGAGCGGATTCGCGCCCGCGCTCTGCGCACTCGCGCGCGACAGCGGCAGACGGATCGTGAACGTGCTGCCCATGCCGGGCCCGTCGCTCGCCGCCGAAATCGTGCCGCCGTGCAGCTCGATGAGCGAGCGGCACAGCATCAGGCCGATGCCGAGTCCGTTCTCGCTCGGTCCCGGCATCGAGCGGTCCTGGCTGAAGAGGCCGAAGATCGACTCGAAGGTGTCGGGCCGCAGGCCGCGTCCTTCGTCGCGCACCTGGATCTGCACCGTGCGCGCCGCGCTCTGCGTGTCGATGACGATGCGGCTCTCGTCGGGCGAAAACTTCGAGGCGTTGTGCAGCAGGTTCTGCAGCACCTGCACGAGGCGCGTGTGGTCGCCGGTCATGGCGATCGGCGCGTCGGGCATGTGCACGTCGACGCGCTGGCGGCGCGCCGCCGTGAAGGGCCGCGCGGCATCGACGGCATGGCGCATCACTTCGCAGAGATCGAGCGGCGCCTCGCGCAATTCGATCTTGCCGGAGGTGATGCGGCCCACGTCGAGCAAATCGTCGACGAGCCGCGTGAGATGCACGATCTGCCGGTCGATCAGATCGCGCGCCTGGTCGATTTCGGGGCTCGCGCCCGGCATCAGCCGCATCGTGGCGATGGCGTTGCGCACCGGCGCGAGCGGATTGCGCAGCTCGTGCGCGAGCATGGCGAGGAACTGCTTCATCTGCTCGCTCGAATGCTCGAGTTCGTCGGTGCGGCGGCTTTCGGTCATATCGCGCGTGACCTTGGCGAAACCGGTCAGGCGACCGTGCATGTCGTGAATGGCCGTGAGCGTGACGTTGGCCCAGAACATCGAGCCGTCCTTGCGCACGCGCCAGCCTTCGTTGATGCAGCGCCCCATTTCGGCGGCGCGGCGCAGTTCGCGCTCGGGCGCGCCGGCGGCGGCTTCCTCGGGCGGATAGAACACGGAAAAATGCTGACCGACGATTTCGGCGGGGCGATAGCCCTTGAGGTTGGTCGCGCCGCTGTTCCAGCTCACCACGCGGCCTTGCGGGTCGAGCATGAAGATTGCGTAATCGCTGACGCTTTCGACCAGCAGGCGAAAGCGTTCTTCCGACAGGCGCAGCGCCTCGACCTGGCGGCGCTCGGCCGTGAGGTCGCGCGTGACCTTGGCGAAGCCGGCGAGCGAGCCGTCCTGTTCGCGCAGCGCCGTGATCACGACGTTGGCCCAGAACATCGAGCCGTCCTTGCGCACGCGCCAGCCTTCGTCGTTGAAGCGGCCGTGCAGCGCGGCCTGTTCGAGCTCGTGCTCGGGCCAGCGGCGGCCGTTGGCTTCGTCGGTGTAAAAGCGCGAGAAATGCTGACCGATGATCTCGTGGGCCTCGTAGCCCTTGATGCGCGCCGCGCCGTTGTTCCAGCTCACGACGTAGCCGCGCGGATCGAGCAGGAAGATCGCGTAGTCCTCGATCGGCTGCACGAGCGCTTCGAAGCGGCGTCCGCTATGGCCTTCGGCGGCGAGGCCTGAGTCGGGTTGCAGGGCGGAGCCGGACGTCGTCATGGTCCTTGTTTCGCGTTGAGGTCTCTCAGATGATCGGGGCGCGCAAGGCGCGCGCCCGCGGCCGGCGCCCCTTGCCGGGGCGGCACTGTTCGCGCGCAGCTTACCACGCACGCTGGCCCGCGCGGTCGTACTTTTCGGCCACGGCGGGAATGCCGGCGCGCACCTGGCGCTCGGCGCGGCGTACCTGGCGGGTGAGCTGCACCACATGCGCGGGCACGCGGCGGCGGCGTCCGAGGGTCCAGAACACGCCGCGCAGCAGCGCGAAACCGGCGGGTCCGAGCGAGCGCTGACGCGCGAACACGGCCAGCGCGCGGCCGGTGGCGGCGAGCGCGTCGCGCATCGGCAGACGCATCCAGGCGACCCACGCGGCGTTGCGCGCAAGCGCGCAGTGCTGCGCGCGCGTGAAGCCGCGATAGAGCGGTTCGCGATGCGCAAGCGCCTGCTCGCAATAGACGATCGCATGGCCGGCGGCCAGCAGGTCGAGCGCGGCCAGTTCCTCCGCGCCGCCGTGCGAGAGGCGCGTTTCATAGCCGCCGAGCGCGCGGAACACGGCGGTGCGGACAATGCACGCGCCCGCCATGTAGCCCGCGAGCGTGGGGCCGGGCGGCTCGTCGGCGGCGGGCGAGGTGGCGTGCAGCATCAGGCAGGCCGGGTGGATTTCGCGTTCGTCGTCGCCGACAACGCGGGCATTGAGCACGGCGACCTGCGGATGCTCGTCGAGCAGCAGCGCCGCGCGCGCGAGCGCGCCGGGCGCGAACCACGTGCTGTCGTCGCAGCAGGCGACGTACTCGGTCGGCGCGAGCGAAATGGCGCGATTGAAGCCCGCCATGCCGAGGTCGCCGAGCGCCTGAACGATGCGGACCTGCGGAAACAGCGACGCGAGCAGGCCGACGGTGGAATCGGTCGAGCCGTTGTCGGCGACGATTACGTAGGGGCGCTCGGGCAGCGCGGTGAGGCGCGCGACGGTGTCGATGGTCTGGCGCACGTGATTGCGCGTGAGCACGACCACGGTGACGCGCGGTCCTGTGCGGGGACCGGGTTCGGCGGCTGAGGCGGGATCGGAGACGTTCATGGCGGTTCGGACGGCGCAAGCCGGCTGCCAGTGTGCAGATTGCTCTGCGGTCATGAGGTCGAGCATACGCCGAAGGCGCGCTGTATGCACGCTGCGGCCGGTTTGGCGCGGCGGCGTGGGCGCGTCGCACATCGCGCTGCACGGACGCGGTGCATGGGCCGATGCTGCATTGCGGGGCGTTTTTGCGTGCCGAGCCGTGCGGACCCGTGCAGACAGATACGGCGCGCGGCCCGAATCGTTTCAGATTGTGGCGTGGATGGCGCGGCGTCTGTTCGCTGCTACGCGTTGCGGTGCGAACGGCGCTTGGGCTGGATTGATCGGCGATTCATGCGCATCAGTCCGCATCAGTCCGCATCAGTCCGCGCCAATTGCGCGCGGCGATTTCGTCGAGATGCGCGAACAGGTCGGCGGGATCCTCGTAGACGCGCCGATTCGCTTGTGCGAGATCGGCGCGAATCAGCGTGAATCGGTGCCCGAATCACTGAGCCGGAATCGTCGCGCCTTCCGTATGCGGATACATCACGAGCAGCGCGCGCAGCACGCCGTTGGTCCAGCCGAAGCCGTCCTGCAGCGGATATTCGCCGCCGCCCGCCGACGACGCCTTCGCGGCCGCCGCGCTCACGTCGTACTTTTCGACGAGCTTGACGGTGCGTCGGTAATAGACGAGGTTGGTCGCGATCCAGCGCGTGGCGATGGTCTGCGCGAGCGCGCGTTCGCCGTAGCGGCGCAACCCGGCGATCGCGAGATATTGCAGCGGCGCCCAGCCGTTCGGTTCGTCCCATTGCTGGCCGCTCGACACCTGCGTGGTGGCGAGTCCGCCCGGCCGCAGCAGCCCCGCGCGCACGGCGGCGGCCACCTGGCGCGCCTGCGCGCGCGTGGCGACGCCCGTGTAGAGCGGATAGACCGTCGCCGCCGTCAGCCGGTGCGTGAGCGTGTGATGCACGAAATCGTAGTCGCTGAACGCGTGCAGTTGCGGGTCCCAGAGCACGCGTTCGATGGCCGCGCTGCGTTGTTGCGCGCGCCGGGTCATCGCCTGGGCTTGCGCGGCGTCGCCCTTCAGGCCATAGGCTTTCGCGAGCGTGCGTTCGAGATCGACGAGCAGCGCGTTGAGATCGACGGGCACGAGCGAGGTGATGTCGATGGTCGCGAGCGTGTGGTTGTCGGCGAACCAGCGCGAGCTGAAATCCCAGCCGGTTTCGCCGCCCGCGCGCAGATTGCGCCACAGGTCGGCGGCGTCGCGCTGCGGCGCGGCCTGGGCCGTCAGCACGTCTTCGCGGTAAGACTCGTCGCGCGGCGTGGCGCGCGCGTCCCAGTAGCGGTTGAGCAGCGTGCCGTCCGCGAGACGCACGACGTGCTGCGCGGCTTCGCCGGGCTTGAGCGTGTCTGCGCCCGCCATCCAGTAGTCGTATTCCTTGCGCAGTTCCGGCAGATAGCGCACATAGACGGCGTCGCCGTCGCCGTCGCGCTGCGCGACGAGCGCCACCATCTGCGCGAAGAACGGCGGCTGCGAGCGGCTCAGGTAATAGGTGCGATTGCCGTTCGGAATGTGGCCGTAGCGGTCGATGAGCGTGGCGAAATTGTCGAGCGTGTCGCGCGTGAGATCGTGCCGCCCGCTCGCTTCCAGGCCGAGCATGATGAAGTACGAATCCCAGTAGTAAATCTCGTTGAAACGGCCGCCCGGCACCACGTACGGATTCGGCAGCGGCAGTAGCGACGAATAGGGTTGCTGGCCCGCGTCGGGGTTGCGGCGCAGCACGTCCCAGAGCGTGTCGATATGGCTCACGACGTTCTGGTTCGGATCGGCGACATAGCTGTCGGTGGCGACTTTCGCGGCGGAAAAATGCTGCTCGACGAACTGCCGCAGCGCGGTTTTACGCGCATCGGCGTCGGTGATGTTCGCGTGCTCGGTGCGCCAGCTTGCGTAGGCCTCGACGATGTTGGCGGGCGCTTCGTTTGGCGTCATGTCCGCGAACGTTTTGCTGTCCGGATAGACCTGCGCAAGTTCGACGTCGCGATAAAGCTGGCCGTAAAGCTCGGACGGCGGCAGCGGCAGAGCGGTCGTTTCCTGCGCGGTTTGCGGCGCCGTTTGCGGTGCTGTTTGCGTCGCTGTTTGCGCGAACGCCACGCCGTGTGCGCCGCATCCGAGTGCGAGCGCGATGCACAGCGCGGCGGCGCGGTGTTTCAGCTTCGTGTGCGTTTGTTTCCGATCGGAAATTGGGAAAACACGCGGAAAAACTTCGTTGACGGCAAGGCGACGAGAGGCGAACGAATTCGGCATGGCGTTGAGATCGTTTTTCGAAGTGGTCAGTAACAAGGCGTTGGCGCGCTGCAGCAAATTCCATTCCGTCCGACGCGTGCGCGCCGCGCGTGTTCGGCCTGCGTTTCGGCCCGTTATTCGCAATTGAGATAGTCCCTATTCTCGATATCGCGTTGCGCGATATCGCCTGCGCCCGCCAAACTTGCGCAAAATCAACATGCAAATGGAGACAACCCGCATGCGCACTCAAGTTGGCATCATCGGCGCCGGGCCCGCAGGCCTGCTGCTTTCCCACCTCCTTCATCTGCGCGGCATCGACTCGGTCGTGCTCGACATGCGCGGCCGCGAGCAGATCGAATCGACGATCCGCGCGGGCGTGCTCGAACAAGGCACGATGGACACGCTCAGCGAAGCCGGCGTCGGCGCGCGCATGAAGGCTGAAGGCGCGCTGCATCACGGCTTCGAGCTGGCGTTCGAAGGCAAGCGCCGCCGCATCGATCTCACCGATCTGACCGGCAAGTCGATCACCGTCTACGCGCAGCACGAAGTGCTCAAGGACCTCGTCGCCGCGCGCGTGCAGGCGGACGGCAAGCTGTTCTTCAACGTCAGCAACACCTCGATTCACGGCATCGACACCGATGCGCCGTCGATCCGCTTCGACCACGCCGGCGAGCAGCACACGCTGCATTGCGACTACGTGATCGGCTGCGACGGCTCGCAAGGCGTGTCGCGCGCCGCGATTCCGGCGGCCTTGCGCCAGGATTACGAACGTGTGTTCCCGTTCGGCTGGTTCGGCATTCTCGTGGAAGCGCCGCCGTCGTCCGACGAGCTGATCTACGCGCGCCACGACCGCGGCTTCGCGCTCGTCAGCACGCGCTCGCCCAACGTGCAGCGCATGTATTTCCAGTGCGATCCGAAAGACAACGTCGACAACTGGTCCGACGACCGCATCTGGGCGGAGCTGCATGCGCGCGTCGATTCGCACGACGGGCATCAGGTGGTGGAGGGCAAGATCTTCCAGAAGAACATCGTCGGCATGCGCAGTTTCGTTTCGACGACGATGCAGCACGGCCGCCTGTTCCTCGCCGGCGACGCGGCGCATATCGTGCCGCCGACGGGCGCGAAGGGCCTCAATCTTGCGGTCGCCGACGTGCGTGTGCTGACGGCCGCGCTCGTCGCCTTCTACAAGGAAAGCCGCACCGATCTGCTCGATGCGTACAGCGAAACCGCGCTGCGCCGCATCTGGCGCGCCGAGCACTTCTCGTACTGGATGACGCGCATGATGCACCGTCTCGACGATGCGTCGCCGTTCGAACAGCGTCTGCAGGTCGCGGAACTGGAGCACGTGACCACGTCGCGCGCGGCGGCCATGGCGATGGCCGAGAACTACGTCGGCGCGGTCGCGGTGTGATGCGCGGCGCGCGAATCCGCCAGATACTGCTGGAAATGCAGCGGTAAAACACAAGGGGCGCTCAGGCGCCCCTTGTTTCATGGTCGATTCGCCGTTCAAATGCGGTTCAGACGCCGCTCAGATCGCCGCGAGCGGCGCGACGCCGAATTCCGCCGCCAGATCGCCGAACGGCTCGCGCACCGAATCGGGCAGATCGATCGTGGTCTGATGCAGCGCGCGATTGTGCGCCTCGTACTCGCCCGGATACTGCACGGGTTGCGTCGGGTCCTGCGGCGGGCAGCTCAGCAGATAGTCGAGAAACGAATCGACTTCCTGCGAACGCCACGTCGCGTTGAAGTCCACCTGCGGATCGAGCACGAGCGCGAACATGTTGTTGTGCGCCACGCCGTTGCTCGGATTGTCGGGATGAATCGTGCCGCCGCCCGAGAGCACGCCCGCGAGCAGTTCCGCCACGAGGCCGAGCGCATAGCCCTTGTGCGCGCCGAACGGCAGCAGCGCGCCGGGCGGCTCGGCGAGCAGCACGTTCGGGTCGGTGGTGGGCTGGCCGTTGGCGTCGATCAGCGAACCGGGCGGCGCCTGCAGGCCGTTTTCCGCGAGCACGCGCGCCTTGTTCACGGCGATCGCGCTGGTCGCGATATCGACCACGAAGGGCGGACGCCCGCCCGGCAACGGTCCCGCGAAGCAGAGCGGATTGGTCGTGAGACGCGGCTCGCGGCCGCCGTACGGCGCGACGATCGGCGGCCGGTTCACGACGTTGGTGAACGCGAGCAGCACGAAGCCCTGTTCGGCGACCATTTCGCCGTAATGACCCATGCGGCCCAGATGGTGCGTATGACGCAGCGTGACGATGCACTGGCCGTGGTCGCGCGCGCGGGCGATGGCATCGTCGATAACCACCTTGCCGACGTGCTGGCCGAAGCCGGTATGGCCGTCGTAGGCGATCAGCGCGCCGCGGTCGACCACGCGTTCGGGCCGTCCGTCGGCGACCACGAGGCCCGCTTCGAGACCGCGCCGGTAGTTCGGCAGGATCGACAGGCCGTGGCTCGCGTAGCCCACGCGGTCGGATTCGATCAGGTGGTCGGCGATATCGGCGGCGATGTCGGCGGGCACCGAGAGATGCGTGAGCACGTCCACGGCGAAGCGGCGTGCATCGGCGATTGCGACTTCCATGTGCGGCTCCTGATTGCATGAAGCGGCGCGCCTGGCCGCGAGCGGCGGCGCGCCGTGTTGTCTTGATGTCGATCGGACGTGCGCTCAGATCCAGCCGAGCCAGCGCCACCACGTCGCCGCGAACAGCAGCAACAGCAGATAGCCGACGATCGTGAGCACGATGCCCACTTTCGCGAACTGTTTCGCGGTGAAGGTTTCGGTGGCGAGGCACACCATGTTTTGCGGCGCGTTGATCGGCAGGATGAAGCCGAAGCTCACCGTGAAGCCGAGCAGCATCGCCACGCCGAGCCGGTTGAAGTCGCCCGACATCGATTGCAGGACCGCGATCAGGATCGGCAGCATCGCGGACGTGAGCGCGGTCGCGCTCGCGAAACCGAGGTGGATCACGATCAGGAACGCGGACAGGATCGCGAAGGCCATGAACGGACCGGCCGTATCGAGGCCCGTGTGATGCGCGACGAGGTCGCCGAGCCACTGGCCCGCCTTGGTCGTGAGCAGCGCGGTGCCCAGACTGATGCCCACGCCGAACACGATCACCGTGCCCCAGGGAATGCGGCTCTGCACGGTCTTCCAGTCCATCACGCCGAAGCGCGGCAGCAACAGCAGCACGAGGCCCACGTAAGTCACCGAGGTGGTGTCGAAGGGGTGCAGCTTGCCCTCCGTGGCCCAGAAGCACAGCAGGCCGATGGAGACGCCCAGCAGGCGCTTCTGCGGCCCGGTCATCGGCCCGAGTTCGCGCAGCGACTTCTCGACGGCTTCCTTGCCGCCCGCGATGGCGTCGGTTTCGGGCGGCAGCATCTTGAGCACCAGCACGAGCAGCACCACCGACATGATGATCGCCCACGGCGCGCCCGCGATCAGCCAGTCGAGCCAGGTCACGCGCGCGCCGAGCATCTTGTCCATGAAGCCCACGGTCAGCAGGTTCTGCGCGGCGGCCGTCTGGATGCCGATATTCCAGATGCTGGTCGCTTCCGCCACCACGATCATGATGCCGGCCGCGATGTTCGAGCGCTTGTCCACGCCGAACGCCGAGATCACGCCGACCATGATCGGCACCACGCAGGCGCTGCGCGCGGTGGCGCTCGGCACCACGAGCGAGAGCACGATGGTCACCGCGATCGCGCCGATCAGGATGCGCCGCGTGGTCGTGCCGATCAGCGAGAGCGTGACGAGCGCGATGCGCTTGTCGAGCCCGGTCACGGTCATCGCCGCCGAGATGAACAGCGCGCCCGCCACCAGCGCGAGCGCCGAGTTCGAGAAGCCGGCGAGCGCCATGGTGATGGCTTTGGAGGTGCCGTAGTAGACAGTCGGGTCTTCGATGGTCGGCGCCGTGCCGACCAGAAACGCCATCAGCGAGGTGATGATGATCGCGCTCGCTTCGTAGGAGACGGCTTCGGTGAGCCACACGACCACGGCGAAGGCGAGGATCGCGAGCATGCGCTGGCCCGCGACGGGCAGGCTCGCCGGCAAGGGCAGCAGCAGCACGATGACGAGCGCGACGACGCCCGCGATCAAGCCGATGGGGATGCCTTTTTTCGGCGTCGACTCGGGTTTCGGCGGGGTGCCGGCCTGCGGATTCGCTGCATTCATGACGTGGACTCCGGGTGGAACTCGCGGGCCGTCATGCGCGAGGAGCGGGCGGCGGCGGGCGAGGCGAATCGTGTCGGTGCGTGCGGCTCGAACAGCCTGGATATCGGTGATCGGGTCGGCGCGGGTCTGGCCCTGCGTCACGCGATGGTTTGGCCGATGGCGGAAAAGATCGTCCCATATCGGGCACGGCGATGCGCCGAAGGTGCGCGCGAAACGACTCGTCGGCGGGCGCGATGGCGCGGTTCGTCATCGTGTCGATGAGGTGTTGGCGTCGTCGCGGGATCGCGAAGAGGCTGGAAAAAGCGGGGGGAAATGCGGCGCGGCGGTGGGCGGAGAAGGGCGTGGTGCGCGCTGGGTGCGGCGATCGAATGGCGCGGGATCGGTGCGGGATGGGTGCGAGATCGGCGCGAGATCGGCGCGAGATCGGCGTCCGGTCGTGTTTGAAAACGGAAACCGGCCGACCGCGCCGGTTCCCGTGCACACGCGTTACTGGCTCGCGCCTGCGGCCGCGGCGGCTTTCTTCTGTGCGTCCTGGATGTTTTGCGGGTAGTTCGGGTCGTTGTTCGCGGGCTTGTAGCCGGCGTCCTCGAGCTTCTTCAGTTCCGCGTTGTTCTTCGCGCGGGCGGCCTTGCGTTCGGCCTTGTGCTGCGCGCGCGCTTCCTTGCGTTTCTGCGCTTTCTGTTCCTTGGTGAGCGGCGCGGAGGCAGCGGGCGCGGCCTGCGTGGCGGCCGGCGCGCTGGCATCCTGGGCGAAGGACGGCGCGGCGACGCCGAGCGCGAATGCGGCGACGGCCGCGGCGAGAGTCAGCTTGCTGGTGGTGGAGCGCATTGATACCCCTCTTGGTTGATTTGTACCGCTGGTTTAGGGCTTGTGATGCAAGGATGCGAGAAGCGGTGTCCGCGCGAACGCGGACGCCGTCGACGGGCCCTGACGGCCCGCGACCCAATGTATACGATCCGTGCCGAAGACGGTAGCAAGGCCGACCCTGGCTTGCCGCGCGGCTTTTGCGCTGTGTTTATCGCGTGCTGCGCAGGGCCGCCGCGTGAGCGCGCACGGATGCGGAGGACTCCGCTCATGCCGTTTATGCCCTCCGCGCGGCGCGGGTGTTGCCAATGTCGTTGATGTCGCTGATGTCGATCAAAGCGCGCGCCCGGACGCGAGTTTCGCGGCCGCGCGCTCGACGAGACGCGTGCGCTCGGCCAGCGATGCGGCGTTGAGCGCGCGCACACGCTCGACCACGGCGGCCGGCGCGGTGGCGGGATTGCCCGCGTCGAACGGCGGCGCGGGCGCGTATTCGAGCTCCAGTTGCAGGTCCTGCGCCGCATCCACGCCGATCAGTTCCGCCGCGAGCGTCAGCGCGAAATCGATGCCCGCCGTGATGCCGCCGCCGGTGATCAGGTTGCCGTCGCGCACCACGCGGTCCTGCACGGCGATCGCGCCGAACGGCTCCAGCAGCGTGTGAAAGGCCCAGTGCGTGGTCGCGCGGCGGCCGCGCAGCAGGCCCGCCGCGCCCAGCACGAGCGCGCCGGTGCAGACCGACGTGACGTAGCGCGCGCCGCTTGCCTGGCGGCGCACGAAGTCAAGCGTGACGTCGTCGTCGAGCAGCGGGCCGACGCCGCTGCCGCCCGGCACGCAGATCACGTCGAGCGGCGGGCAGTCGTCGAAGGTCGTGTCGGGCGTGAGCCGCAGGCCCGTCGCGCCGACCACTGCGTCGCGCGTCTTGCCGACGAGCCGCACCGAGGTGTCGGGCATCGAGGCGAATACGTCCCACGGACCGCAGAGATCGAGCGGCTGGACGTTGGGGAAAAGAAGAAAGCCGATCTGGAGCGCCATGCTGTTTTCCGATAAGTGAGTTGAACCGGGCGTGAGGGCGTGGAACTTCGCCAACGCGCCAACGTGATCACTTTAGGCAGACGCGCATGCGCCAGAGCGCCAAAAATGGCGCAAAAGCTGCCAGCGTCACCGGACGCTTATCAAAAATGCGGAAGAGGCTGCGGCGCACGGGCGTGGTGCAAGGCGCGGCGAAGGCGGTGAGAAGAGCGCCCCGCACGGGCCTTTCCCGCGCGCTGAAACACGGTGCACGTCATGCGCGGACACGGTGCGGATCGAAACGCAGCGCCACGGAGCACGGGCAACGCACAGGCAACGCACAAGCAACGCGCCATGCCGCCCGCACATGCGTACAATCCGGGCCACCCCAGTTTTTGCGGAACTCGTCATGACACCACCCATCTCACAGACGCGCTCCTTTACGACCGTCTTTCTGATCGAAATGTGGGAGCGCTTCGGCTATTACGGCATGGCCGCGCTGCTTGTGCTCTTCATGGTCGGCCAGGTCGGCTTTACCGACAGCCAGGCCAATCTCACCTGGGGCGCCTTCACGGCGCTCGTCTACGCCGCGCCGGCCATCGGCGGCTGGATCGGCGACCAGGTGCTCGGCGCGCGCCGCACGATGGTCGCGGGCGCGGTCGTGCTCGCCATCGGCTATCTGATGCTCGCGCTGCCCAACGACAGCCTGCACCACATGTTCGCGTCGCTGGGCGTGATCGTGGTCGGCAACGGGCTGTTCAAGTCGAACGCCGCCAACCTCGTGCGCCGTATCTACGAAGGCGACGACGCGCGCCTCGACAGCGCGTTCACCATTTACTACATGGCCGTGAACGTCGGCTCGACCGTGTCGATGCTCGCCACGCCGTGGATCAAGGATCATTGGGGCTGGCACGCGGCCTTCGCGGTGTGCTGCGCGGGCATGGTGTTCGGCGTGCTCAACTTCTTGCTGATGCGCCGCACGCTCGCGCATATCGGCACCGCACCCGACGACGAACCGCTGCGCCTCGGCCGCGCGGCGCTCGTGGCCGTCGGCGGCGTGGCGCTGGGCGCGGCCACGCTGTTCGTGCTCCAGCACAAGGATGTGGCGGTTGCCTGCGTCTATGCGGCGGGCGTCGTCGTGCTGCTGGTGTTCGTCTGGATGCTGGTGCGCTGCGAACGCGCCGAACGCGCCGGCCTCGTCGCCGCACTGATCCTCGTGTTCCAGGTGATTCTGTTCTTCATCTTCTATCAGCAGATGTCGACGTCGCTGACGCTGTTCGCGCTGCGCAACGTCGATCCGCAATTCTCGTTGTTCGGGCACGCGCTCTTTAGCTGGAGCCCGGCGCAATTCCAGGCGCTCAATCCGATCTGGATCATGCTGCTTTCGCCGCCGCTCGCGATGCTCTACACGTCGCTCGCGAAGCGCGGCCGCGACGTGCCGGTGGCCGTCAAATACGCGATCGGCTTCGCCGTGGTCGCCGCGGGCTTCTTCGTGTTCGCGGGCAGCGGACGCTACGCCGTGGACGGGCGCGTGTCGTCGTGGTTCATGGTGGCGGGCTACGGGCTCTATTCGCTCGGCGAGCTGCTCGTGAGCGGCCTCGGCCTCGCGATGGTCGCGCGCTACGTGCCCGCGCGCCTCGGCGGCTTCATGATGGGCGCGTATCTGGTGGCCACGGGCATTTCGCAGTATCTGGGCAGCGTGGTGGCGAATCTCGCGCAGATGCCGTCGGGCGAACTCGACGCCGTCACGTCGCTGCCGCTCTATACGCGGCTGTTTACGGGGCTCGGCTGGCTCGCGGCGCTCGGCATGCTGATCGCCGTGCTGCTGCTGCCGCTCATGCGCCGTCTTTCGCGCGAGCATCACGCGAGCAGCGTCAAGGTCGAAGGCGACGCACGCGAGCCTTCAGCCACTGCTTAACACCGGACGCTGCCGCATTGCGGCGCGCGCGAACGCAACGCCCGGATGTCGTGCACGTCCGGGCGTTTTGCATGGCGCGCGCCATTCGCGTCACGCCGTTCGCGTCATTCTGGCAATATTTCAGATGCTCACTCCGGCCGGCGGATCGACATCGTCACGACGACCGCGCCGTTCATCCGCATCGACCGCTTTCGCGTTTCTCGCATGGATCTCCACGTCACCGTTTCAGGCCGCCGCGACCTCGCCGGGCAGATCTACCGGCAACTGCGCGAGCGCATCGTCGAAGGGCGGCTGGCGGGTGGCACGCGCCTGCCGTCCACGCGCGATCTCGCGCTGCAACTGAAGGTCTCGCGCAAGACCACGCTCGACGTGTTCGAGCGCCTGCTCGCCGAAGGCTATCTGGTCGCGCGGCGCGGCTCGGGCACCTTCGTCGCCGATGCGCTCGAGCGCCTGCCCGCGCGTGCGCCCGTGCAGACGAATGCGCAGATCGGCGCGGCGCAGGCCGCCGATACGAACCACCCCACAAACCAGCCGACGAGCCGCCAGGCCCACGCGCCGACGGGCGTGCAGGCGCAGCCGTGGTGGCGTGTGGAGGACGGCGCGCGCGACGGCATGCTCGCGTTGCCGCGTCCCGATGCGCGGCTCCTCTGCGATTTCGCGGGCGGCGTGACCGACAAGTCGCGCTTTCCGTTCGACGCCTGGCGGCGCTGCGTGAACGAGGCGCTGCGCGTGCAGGCGCGCGGCCACGGCGCGTATCGCGATCCGGCGGGCGAGGAGCGTCTGCGTCTCGCGATCGCACGTTATCTTGCGTTCAACCGCGCGGTGGAGAGCAGCGGGGACGAGGTGATCGTCACGCAGGGCGCGCAGCAGGCGCTGACCTTGCTGGCGCGCGTGATGCTGCGTCCTGGCGATACGGTGGCCGTGGAGGATCCCGGTTATCCGCCCGCGCGCGACATCTTCGCGTCGCTGGGCGCACAGGTCGTGCCGGTGCCCGTCGACGGCGACGGTTTGATCGTCGGCAAGCTGCCGAAAACGGCGCGCCTCGTCTACGTGACGCCGTCGCACCAGTTTCCGCTCGGCATGCCGATGAGTCTCGCGCGTCGCGTGGCCTTGCTCGAATGGGCGCAGGCGCGCGGCGCGCTCGTGATCGAAGACGACTACGACTGCGAGTTCCGCTTCGAAGGGCGCTCGCTGGAGCCGCTCAAGAGTCTCGATCAAGCCGGTTTCGTGGCCTACGTGGGCACGTTTTCGAAGACGATTTTTCCCGAGTTGCGCGTGGGCTACATGGTGCCGCCCGCCGCGCTTGCGAGGCCGCTCATGCGCGCGCGCCAGGTCGCCGACTGTCACGGTTGCGCGCTGACGCAGACGGCGCTCGCGAACTTCATGCTCGACGGTCATTTCGCGCGCCATCTGCGCCGCATGCATCAGACCTATGCGGCGCGGCGCGCGGCCTTGCTCGCGCATTTGCAGGGGCCGCTCGCGCGCTGGCTCGACCCCGTGCTGCCGAACACGGCGGGCCTGCATCTCGCCGCACATCTCGCGCCGGGCGCCGACGAAACCGCATTCGTGGCGGCGGGGCGCGCGGCGTCGATCGGTCTGCATCCGCTCGCGCCGTTTCATCTGCACGCCCCCGCGCGGCACGGTTTTTTGTTCGGCTATGGCGCGGTGGAGGTCGAGCAGATCGACGCGGCGCTCGGTGTGCTCGCGGCGCGCTTGAAGACGTCGTAAAAGCTGTTACGGCACATTGCGGACGGAGCTTTACCCCGTCGACGCGCTTTTTACACGACGCAAAAACGGCTCGAGCGTCGCGAAAACGCCATACGTGTGGCGTTTTCGCGCCATCGCGGCTGTGTCGCGCGGACGCGGGCGCGTCGCATGCGGGACGTGCGAGAGCGCGTTTACCCCTGTAAACAGGTGTCAAAATGCGTCAGGCAGTCAGCGCGGAGCAACAAATTTGCATCTGCGATGCAAAAGAATCACGCAAAACGCTTGCACGCTTGTAGAATCCGCCGTTGAAGCATTTGCATCCCGCTGTGCTTCGTCGACTCACTGACCAACACTGGTAGGAGAAACATGCCGACTTCCGCAAAGAAAGTGGCCAAAAAGGCAGCAGCCCCGGCCACCAAGAAAGTTGCCGCAAAGAAAGCGCCCGCCAAGACGGCCGCAGCTAAGAAGGTCGCCGTGAAGGCGTCCGGCGTTTCGTCGCCGATCAAGGACACCTTCACGAAGGCCTCGCTGGCTGCTCACGTTGCTGAGCGCGCTGGCGTCGAGCCGAAGGCCACGAAGGCCGTGCTCGCCGCGCTGGAAGACACGATCCTGGGTTCGGTCCACAAGAAGGGCGCCGGCGAATTCACGCTGTCGGGTCTTCTGAAGATCGTCGTTCAGGCCGTGCCGGCGAAGAAGAAGCGCTTCGGCAAGGACCCGTTCACGGGTGAAGAGCGCTGGTTCCCGGCCAAGCCGGCATCGGTCCGCGTCAAGGCACGCGCACTGAAGAAACTGAAGGACGCAGCAGCAGGCTAATCGCCTTCGCCGCGACTTCGCGGTCGCGGCTTGCGTCAGCATTGCGGTAGTACCCAAAGAATCCCCGTTGGCATCGCGCCCGCGGGGATTTTTATTTGTGCGCGAGAAACGTGGGGCGAGGTCACGCGCGTATGATGTATGTTCAGATGTTATCGATTGAGATGGCGATTTTGCACCGTTTTTTAAAGAACGATAACGCCAATCGCCGTGATGTTCGATAGCTTGAATCTGTCGTTTCTAATTTATTCATGTTCCCGTGTTATGCCTGATTCCGAACCCAGCATCCGCCAGATCGAAGCGTTTCGCGCGCTGATGCAGACGCGCACCGCGACGCGCGCGGCGGCGGCCCTCGGCGTTTCGCAACCGGCGGTGAGCCGACTGCTCGCAGACTTCGAAGCCGGCGTGGGATTTGCGCTGTTCGAGCGTCGCAACGGACGCCTTTGGCCAACCGCGCACGCGCATGCGCTGCACGAGGAAGTCGAGCGGGCCTTCACGGGATTCGAGCGCGTGATTCAAGCGGCGGCGCAGATTCGCGAGCAGCGTCGGGGGGCGTTGTGCATCGCGGGCGCGCCGGAGTTCGGCGCGGATTTTCTGCCGCGCGTGGCGGCGGCGTTCGCGCACGAACACGAGCGCGTCGACGTGGCGCTGCTCGCGCTGGAGCCGTTGCTCGCGCTTGAACGCGTCGCCGCGCGGCGCTGCGATCTGGCGTTCGTCGGCGCGGTGGCGGCGCCGCGTTCGGTGCGGCTCGAACCGCTCGGCGAGTGGCCGATGCGCTGCATCGTGCCGCGCGGTCATCGGCTTGCGCGCAAGCGAGCGGTGAGCGCGGCGGATTGCGAGGGCGAGGCGTTCGTTTCGTTCGCGGCGGGTACGGAGGCGCGTTTGCGTATCGACCGTGCGTTTTCGGAGGCGGGCGTGACGCGCCGTCTGGGCGTCGAGGCGAGCCTCGCGCAGGCGGTCGTGACGCTCGTGGAAGCGGGGCTGGGTATCGCGCTGATCGATCCGCTCACGGCAGCGGCCGCGAGCGCGCGCGTGGCGGTCAAGCGCTTTACGCCCGCGCTGCCGGAGCCGCTTTACGTGGCGCATCATGTGGACGCGGCGCGCGCGCCGCTTGCGCAGGCATTCGTCGATCAGGCGGTGGCGGCGTTGGGCAGGCTGCGTTGAGCGAACGCGGCACGGCCCGGCTGTGCGCTCGCGCAAACCGAGCGGCCTGACGCGAGTCAACAACGCTGGTTCAATGGCGAGCAGGCAATAAAAAAGCCAGCCCGGCTTTCGCCTGAGGCTGGCTCGTGCAGCGTGTGATTTTTAGCTGCGAGGTCTCTTCGCGCTGCCGGGCTCGCGCCCGGCCAGGCAGACTGATTAGAACTTGTGGCGGATGCCGAGGCTGACCAGCTCTTGCGAGCTCGAAGCCGAGTTGTAGCCGTACGAGCCGATTGCCGCGCCGGCCGTCGACGTCGTGCCGTCTGCGTTCAGCTGCTTGCCGTTGGCGTGCTGGTAAGCAGCCAGTGCGTACAGGTCGGTGCGCTTCGACAGGTTGTAGTCCGCGCCGATCGACACCTGGTGGTACGTGTTCGACACGTTGCCCGCGCCGTGCGTGTACGTGTAGCCGAGGCCCAGCAGCATGGCCGGCGTCACTTGATAGCCGAGGAAGCCGGCAGCGATGTTGTAACGCTCGGTCGAAGCGAAGCCCGGGTTCAGAGCCGTCGAGTACGCGTCCGGCTTGAACTGGACGTTGCTGTAACGCACGCCGAACGTGAACGGACCGGCGACGTATTGCGCGGCCACCGAAGCGATGCCGAGCGACTTGGCCGTCTGGAAGCCTTCCGTGATCTGGTTGTCGAACACGGCGCCCGAGGTCGACACCGTGCTCCATGCCGACGTCGAACGGTCTGCGAAGCTCGACGAGTTGTCGGCGCGGAAGTAGCCCGCTGCGATGTTGAACGAACCGATGCCGTACGTGGCGGCTGCCGCCCACGTCTGGCCCGAACCCGTTGCGCCAGCGACGCCGCCCAGTGCGTACATGCCTTCGAACTGGAAGCCGCTCAGAACCGGCGAGACGTACTTGATCGCGTTGTTGGTACGCGAGCTGTTGTCGTTGTTGTCGATGTCACCCGGCGTCGTGAACGTGCTGCCGAAGTAGTTGTCGGCGGTCAGCGGCTGAACCATGTCGACCAGCGGGTCGTACTGGCGGCCCAGCGTCACGGTGCCGTACTGGTCATGCGTCAGACCGACGAATGCCTGACGACCGAACATACGGCCACCCTGGCCGGCCGCGCCGGTGTTCAGGTCAAAGCCGTTTTCCAACTGGAAGATGGCCTTCAGGCCGCCGCCCAGATCTTCCGTGCCCTTGAGGCCCCAGCGATCGCCCGAGATGTTGCCGGCGTACAGACCGAACAGATTCGCGTTGTTGCCGTTGGCGTCGACCGTGTTGTGAGCCCACTGGATCGATTCATCGATCACGCCATACAGGGTCACGCTGCTTTGAGCGTGTGCTGCGCCCGCTGCGGCCAGCAGGGCCACGGAAAGGGTCGAGAGTGCGATTCGTTTCATCCAGTTTTCTCCACGCAGATGTTTGGTTTAATTGTTGCTGTTGCGCGATGGAGAATAACGCAGGGGTGCAATTCCCTTGAACTGAAAAAAAATCAGTGTCGCAAAAAGCTGACACCACCCCAGGAAGCCTTGTGAGACGGGCTATTGAGCGATTATTCCGGATAATGAAATATTGGATTGTTGACTCTGCATTATTGTCGTTTCTGATACAAGTCGCGAAATGTGCAACCTCGCCTAATGCGGTTTACGGGTAAGTATGGTGCAACTAGGGATGTGCCCTGGTTGCGCTGCAAAGGCGTGAGGTTGTACCGGTCGAGCGCCCGTCTGGCGTGCGGGAAGGAGGGCGCGTGAAGCCGATGGCGCGAGGTCGCCGCCTGGCTCAGTCCTTGCGATGGACGCCGGCGTGACGGCGCCCCGCGGCGGCGGTCATGGCGACCGCCGCGCTCGCGACGAGCAGGACCGAACTCCAGGGATGGCGTTTGACATAGCGATCGGCGGCCGCAACCGTGCGACCGGCCTGGACCAGCGTCAAAGCGGCGGCGTAGGTCGCGCTGTCTTCCATGCGCACGACCGAGCGGCGGATCTGCAGGCTGCCGCCGTGAAGGCGCGCAAAGGCGCCGCCCGTGGCGCGGGCCTTGCCGATCGCGTGCAGCGGCGCATCGGCCGGGCGCGGCGTTTTTCCGGGTTGCACGCTCGCAGCGACGGCGGCGGCATATGGCGGCGCGGCGCCGACCGCGGCATCGAGCGTTGCGCCATCGACGCTGCCGACGCCACCCGCCCCGACCACTCCATTCACGCCTTTCACGCCATTCGCACCTTCCGCCGCCGCGGCGCGCGCCGTCTGCAAGCCTGCCGCCGCTTCGCGCATCGGCGCGATGGTGGACGCGGCCAGCACCGAAGCGAGCTTGGCACGGCTGCCCGGCGGCGTTTCCTCGAGCATGCCCCACGCGCCGCGCGGATCGTGCAGGCGGCCGCGCGCGGCGGAAAATTCCGCGCCGAGCAGCAGCACCGCCGCCGAGAAGTACAGCCACATCAGCAGCACGGCCAGCGAACCGGCGGCGCCGAACGCCGTGGCCATGCCCGCGTGCGCCAGATAGAGCGCGAACAGTTTCTTGCCGACGGAAAAGAGCACCGCCGCGACGAGGCCGCCGACCAGCGCATCGCGCCAGAGCACGGGCGCATCGGGCAGAAAGCGCAGCAATCCCGCGAACGCGACCGCGAGCACCAGCAGCCCGACCACCAGTTGCACGATGTTGCCGATGATCAAGTACGTCGACTCGCCCATCAGCCACTGGCCGACGAAGGTAATGCCCGCGTCGAGCACGAGCGAAACGATCAGAAGAAAAGCCACGCCCAGTACGAGGCCGAACGAGATCAGCCGCACGCGCACGAGCGCGATGACCGACGAGGCGCGCGGCCCTTCCAGCGGCCACACTATATTGAGTGCGGAATTGAGCGACGAAAACGTTGCGGAAGCGCCGATCGCCAGCATCGCCAGCGAGATCAGCGCGGCCACGCCGCCCGCGTCGCCCGCGCGATGGGCGTTCTGCACGATGGTGGTGATGGCGGCGGCGGCGTCGTTGCCGAGCACGTTGTGGACTTCGCGGAACAGCTGGCCGCGCGCGGCATCCGCGCCGAAGAACCAGCCCGCCACGGCGATCACCATGACGAGCGTGGGCGCGAGCGAGAACGCGGAATAGAAGGCGATGCTGGCGGCGAGCGACGGGCAGCGGTCGGCGATGAACTGGCGGCAGGCGCCCACGGCCCACGACGCTTCTTTGCGTGCGGCCGTTTCGAGCCGCTCGGAGGAAATAGTTGCCATGATCGACGTCTCGCGGTTCGTCCTGAAGACAAGGTGACGGGCATGCGGCCAGCGGCAGTGGCGCCCGGTCTGTGGCGGAACACGCAACCGATGCCGCGCGAACCGCACTTCGGCAGCCCGCAGATCCGGCCCGGTCGCCCGCCGCGGGCGCGCCTCGCGCCAGCGCCGGCGCGGCCGGCGGCTCCACGCGCTCGTCACACGAATATAGCAAGCTGGGTGCCCGGGCGCGCCGCACCTGTGCGCGCGGTGCATCTCGCGCGATCCGGAGCCCAAAACGTCTTATACTGAAACGACCCACAACCAGAAAGCCGAGGACGCAATCATGTTGCAGATGTCCCGGCGTCAGTTCCTCAAGGTCACGGCGACGTCGCTGGCAGGATCCAGCCTCGCGTTAATGGGCTTCGCGCCCGCCGACGCACTTGCCGAAGTCCGACAATACAAACTGGCGCGCACCACTGAAACCCGCAATACCTGCCCGTACTGTTCGGTAGGCTGCGGCATCCTCATGTACGGTCTCGGCGACGGCGCGAAGAACGCCACCGCGAGCATCATTCACATCGAGGGCGATCCCGATCATCCGGTCAACCGCGGCACGCTCTGCCCGAAGGGCGCGAGCCTGATCGACTTCATCCACAGCCCGAACCGGCTCAAGTATCCGGAATACCGCGCGGCGGGCTCGAACGAGTGGAAACGCATCTCGTGGGACGAGGCGCTCGACCGCATCGCGAAGTTGCTCAAGGAAGACCGCGACGCGAATTTCGTCGAGAAAACGGCGGACGGCAAGACCGTCAACCGCTGGCTGACCACCGGCATGCTGGCCGCGTCGGCGGGCAGCAACGAAGTCGGTTATCTCACGCATAAAGTGGCCCGCTCGATGGGCCTGCTGGCATTCGACAACCAGGCGCGTGTCTGACACGGCCCGACGGTGGCAGGTCTTGCCCCGACGTTTGGCCGTGGAGCGATGACGAACCATTGGGTCGACATTCGCAATGCGGACGTGATTCTGGTGATGGGCGGCAATGCGGCCGAGGCGCACCCGTGCGGCTTCAAGTGGGTCACGGAGGCGAAGGCGCACCGCAAGGCGCGGCTCATCGTGGTGGATCCGCGCTTTACGCGCACGGCATCGGTCGCGGACTATTACGCGCCGATTCGCACCGGCACGGACATCGCGTTCCTTGGCGCCGTCATCAACTGGCTGCTCACGAACGACAAGATCCAGCACGAGTACGTGAAGAACTACACGGACTTCTCGTTCATCGTGCGCGACGATTACGCGTTCAACGACGGCATCTACTCGGGCTACGATCCGGCGAAGCACGCGTATCCGGACAAGGCGTCGTGGAACTACGAAATCGGCGACGACGGTTTCGTGAAGACCGACGACACCTTGCAGAATCCGCGCTGCGTGTATCAGCTGCTCAAGCAGCATTACTCGCGCTATACGCCCGAAATGGTGGAGAAGGTCTGCGGCACGCCGAAGGATAAATTCCTGAAGGTCTGCGAAATGCTCGCGAGCACCGCCGTGCCGGGCCGCGCCGGGACGATTCTGTACGCGCTCGGCTGGACCCATCATTCGATCGGCGCGCAGATGATCCGCACCGGCGCGATGGTGCAGCTGCTGCTGGGCAACATCGGCATTGCGGGCGGCGGCATGAACGCGCTGCGCGGGCACTCGAACATCCAGGGTCTCACCGACCTCGGGCTGATGTCGAACCTGCTGCCGGGCTATATGACGCTCCCGAGCGAGGCCGAGCAGGACTACGACGGCTACATCAAGAAGCGCGCCTCGCAGCCCATGCGGCCCAATCAGCTGAGCTACTGGCAGCACTACGGCGCGTTCTTCGTGAGCTTCATGAAGGCGTGGTGGGGCGACAACGCGACCCAGGAAAACAACTGGGGTTACGACTGGCTGCCCAAGCTCGACAAGCCCTACGATCTGCTGCAGACCATCGAGCTGATGAATCAGGGCAAGGTCAACGGTTATATCTGCCAGGGCTTCAACGTGATTGCGTCGGCGCCCGACAAGGCCAAGACGCTGTCCGCGCTCGGCAAGCTCAAGTGGCTCGTCGTCATGGATCCGCTCGCGACCGAAACGTCCGAGTTCTGGAAGAAGTACGGCGACTTCAACGACGTCGATACGGCGTCGATCCAGACCGAGGTGTTCCGTCTGCCCACCACCTGCTTCGCGGAGGAAAACGGCTCGCTCGTGAGTTCGAGCCGCGTGCTGCAATGGCACTGGAAGGGCGCGGAGCCGCCGTTCGAGGCGCGGAGCGATCTGGAGATCATGTCCGGACTGTTCCTGCGCATTCGCGCGGCGTATCAGAAGGATGGCGGCAAGCTGCCCGATCCGATCGTCAAGCTGAGCTGGCCGTATTCCGATCCCGCGAGTCCCACGCCCGAGGAACTGGCGAAGGAATACAACGGCAAGGCGCTCGCCGATCAGACCGACCCGAAGGACGCGACCAAGGTGCTCGTGAAGAAGGGCGAGCAGCTTGCCGGCTTCGCGCAACTGAAGGACGACGGCACGACCGCGAGCGGCTGCTGGATCTTCTGCGGCGCGTGGACCCAGGCGGGCAACCAGATGGGCCGGCGCGACAACTCGGACCCGACCGGCATCGGTCAGACGCTCAACTGGGCGTGGGCGTGGCCCGTGAACCGGCGCATTCTGTACAACCGCGCCTCGTGCGATACGGCGGGCAAGCCGTTCGATCCCACCCGCAAGCTGATCGGCTGGAACGGCGCGGCGTGGACCGGCGCGGACGTGCCCGACTACAAGGTCGATGAAGCGCCTGATCTCGGCATGGGTCCGTTCATCATGAACCCCGAGGGCGTGGCGCGTTTCTTCGCGCGCGACGGCATGAACGAAGGACCGTTCCCCGAGCATTACGAGCCCTTCGAGAATCCGCTCGGCTACAACCCGTTCCATCCCAACAATGCGCAGGCCACCAGCAATCCGGCGGCGCGCGTGTTCCCGGATGACCGCAAGACGTTCGGCACCGCGCAGAACTTCCCGCACGTCGCGACCACGTATCGCCTCACCGAGCACTTCCACTTCTGGACCAAGCACGCACGGCTGAACGCCATCATCCAGCCGCAGCAATTCGTCGAGATCGGCGAGGAGCTGGCCAAGGAAGTGGGCGTGGTCGACGGCGGACGCGTCAAGGTGTCGAGCAACCGCGGCTATCTGATCGCGGTGGCCGTGGTCACCAAGCGCATCAAGGCGCTCACGATCGAGGGCAAGAAGGTGCACACCGTGGGCGTGCCGCTGCACTGGGGCTTCACGGGACTGACGAAACCCGGCTATCTGACGAATACGCTCACGCCGCCCGTCGGCGACGGCAATTCGCAGACGCCCGAGTTCAAGTCTTTCCTCGTGAAAGTGGAAAAGGCCTAAGGGGGGAACATGGCACTACAGTCACTCGACGTCAAACGCCTCTCGGCCACCACCACGCCGCCGCCGGGCGTGCGCGAGCCCGTCACGGGCGCGGTCGCGAAGCTCATCGACGTCACCAAATGCATCGGCTGCAAGGCGTGTCAGACCGCTTGCATGGAATGGAACGACCTGCGCGACGAAGTCGGCATCAACACCGGCGTGTACGACAATCCGCGCGATCTCAGCGAGCACTCGTGGACCGTGATGCGCTTCACGGAATACGAGAACCCGGACGGCAACCTCGAATGGCTGATCCGCAAGGACGGCTGCATGCATTGCGAGGATCCGGGTTGCCTGAAGGCCTGTCCTTCGCCGGGCGCGATCGTGCAGTACACGAACGGCATCGTCGATTTTCACGAGGAAAACTGCATCGGTTGCGGC
The DNA here is from genome assembly GCF_900109265.1 of Paraburkholderia tropica. Lineage (GTDB taxonomy): Bacteria > Pseudomonadota > Gammaproteobacteria > Burkholderiales > Burkholderiaceae > Paraburkholderia > Paraburkholderia tropica. Next base: position 15,074 of record NZ_FNZM01000019.1, on the reverse strand, counting down.
TATTGCATCACGGGTTGTCCGTTCAATATTCCGCGGCTCTCGAAGACCGAACATCGCGTGTATAAATGCACGCTTTGTTCCGACCGCGTGGCCGTGGGCCAGGAGCCCGCCTGCGTGAAGACCTGCCCGACGGGCGCGATCGTGTTCGGCACCAAGGAGGACATGAAAGTACACGCGGCCGAGCGCATCGAAGACCTCAAGGAACGCGGCTTCGAGAACGCGGGGCTGTACGACCCGCCGGGCGTCAGCGGCACGCACGTGATGTATGTGCTGCATCACGCCGACAAACCGTCGCTCTATCACGGTCTGCCGGACCATCCGCGCATCAGTCCGCTCGTGCGTGTGTGGAAGGGCCTCGCCAAGCCGCTCGCGCTCGCGGGTATCGCGGTCGCGGCGCTGGCGGGTTTCTTCCACTACACGCGCATCGGCCCGAACGAAACGCATGCCGAAGACGAACAGGCCGCCGTGGACGAAGCGCGGCGCATTCGCGAGTCCCGCGGCGAACCTCCCGAGGAGCGCAACGATGAACGATTCTGAACCGCGTCTGATCCAGCGTTACACGGCCAACGAGCGCAGCAATCACTGGATCACGGCGATCACGTTCGTGCTGCTCGCGCTCTCCGGCCTCGCGATGTTTCATCCGGCGATGTTCTGGCTCTCCGCGCTGTTCGGCGGCGGTCAGTGGACGCGCATTCTGCATCCGTTCATCGGCCTGGTGATGTTCGTGTCGTTCATGATTCTCGCGCTGCGTTTCTGGCATCACAACTATCTGGACAAAGCCGACGTTCAATGGCTCAAACAGATGGACGACGTGCTCAATAACCGCGAGGACAAGCTGCCGGAAATCGGTAAATACAATGCGGGACAGAAGCTGTTATTCTTCACGCTGGTGGTTTGCCTCGTGCTGCTGCTCGTGAGCGGCATCGTGATCTGGCGTCGCTATTTCTCGTTCTATTTCCCGATCACGGTGATCCGCGTGGCCTCCGTCGTGCATGCGGCCGCGGCCTTCGTGCTGATCGTCTCCATCGTCGTGCATATCTATGCGGCGCTGTGGGTCAAGGGTTCGATCGGCGCCATGACGCGCGGTTATGTGACGTGGGGCTGGGCGCGCAAGCATCATCCGCGCTGGTTCCGCGAGAGCATCAAATAAGGCGCGCGTGCGCTCGCGCATGGCGCGTGGCGCGCGCCGCCGGCAAGCCGCCCGCCTGCGAAGGCGCGGCGGCTTTTTGTTTGTCGGAGTAGGTGTGGGAGAAGACTCGCCGTGACGCAACGCATTCTCGACCCTGAGCAGATTCAGGCACAAGATCCTTCCGCGATTCCGCGCATTCGTCTGCCCGAACGCGGCACCCTGTTCAAGGAACGCGCCGCGCGGCTGCGCAAGCTCGCGGATCACAATCCCATCGGCGGCTATATGCGTCTGATGGCGGCGCTCGTCGACGCGCAGCAGCAGGCGCTCGATCATTTCGATGCACGCATGCCCGAGCGCGAGGCCATCGATCACGCGCAACGCCATTCGATGCCGATCCTGCCCGCGCTCGGCGGCGAACGCGATCCGCAATGGCGCGAGGTGCTGCGCCGTCTCGCCGACCGCGTGGAAGCGGCGGGCGCGGTCACGCCCGCGCTTGCGAACGTGCTCGACAGCCTGCGCGCGATGAGCGACGCGCAGCTCGACGCGCAAGCCGACGCGCTGCTCGCGCAGCGTCACGCCGAAGTGTCGCCGGCCACCGCGCCGTTCATCATGGCCGCGCTGCAAGTGGTCTGGACCGATCTCGCGAGCCGCCTGAACACGCGCGACGTGCCGTATGTCGATGCGCCAGGCGTGTGTCCCGTGTGCGGCACGCCGCCGGTCGCGAGCATCGTGCGCGTGGGCGGCGCGTTGCAGGGGTATCGCTTCACGCAATGCAGCCTGTGCGCCACCGAGCACCACGTGGTACGCGTGAAATGCACGAACTGCGATTCGACCAAGGGCATCGCGTATCACGGCATCGAAGGCGGCAGTGACGCCGTGAAGGCCGAATCGTGCGACGAATGCCATACGTACCGCAAGATCGGCTATCAGGACAAAGACCTCGACTTCGAACCGCTCGCCGACGATCTCGCCAGCCTCACGCTCGACCTGCTGATGGGCGAGGCCGGTTACCGGCGCGCGAGTGCGAATCCGCTGCTGTATCCCGAAGCGCCTGCCGAGCAATGACGCCCACGCCGCCCATGAGCGAAACGGAACTGCAACACGGGGCTTCGTCCGACGAGTCCGGCGAGTCCGGCACGACCGATGCGCGCGCGCTCAACGCGATGCTCGCGCAGATGCCTGCGGTGGAACGCGTGATCGCGTCTGAAGACGCGCAACCGCTGATCGTCGAATACGGGCGCACGCAGGTGCTCGCGGCGATACGCGCGACCCTCGACGGCTGGCGGCGCGAAGCGCAGGCGGGCACCTTGAAACCCGACGCGAACGCCAGCGCCGACGCCGCGCCGTTTTCCATCGCCCGCGTGATCGCCGCCGCTTCGACCACCTTGCAGGCGCGCGCACAAAGCGCGCTGCGCGCCGTGTTCAATCTCACCGGCACCGTGCTCCACACGAATCTGGGCCGCGCGTTATTGCCCGACGAAGCGGTCGGCGCCGTCGTGCAGGCGCTCACGCAACCCGCGAATCTGGAATTCGATCTGGCGACCGGCAAGCGCGGCGATCGCGACGATCTGATCGACGAACTCATCTGCGAACTCACGGGCGCGGAAGCGGCGACCGTCGTCAACAACAATGCGGCGGCGGTGCTGCTGTCGCTCTCGGCGTTGGCCGCGCGCAAGGATGTGATCGTCTCGCGCGGCGAACTCGTGGAGATTGGCGGCGCGTTTCGCATTCCCGACATCATGAGCCGCGCGGGCGCGCGTCTGCGCGAAGTCGGCACGACCAATCGCACGCATCTGAAAGACTACGAGGCTGCGATCAGTGAACGCACCGCACTGCTGATGAAAGTTCATTGCAGCAACTATGCGATCAGTGGCTTCACGAAGATCGTTGAACTCGACGAACTCGCGCCGCTCGCGCGTCAGCATGGTTTGCCCGTGGCGGTCGATCTCGGCAGTGGCACGCTCGCGGACCTCACGCAATGGGGCCTGCCCGCCGAACCCACGGTGCGCGAAACCGTGGAAGCGGGCGCGGATCTCGTGACCTTCAGCGGCGACAAATTACTCGGCGGACCGCAGGCCGGTTTGATCGTCGGGCGCAAGGAACTCATCGCGAAGATCAAGAAGCATCCGCTCAAGCGCGCGCTGCGCGTGGGCAAGCTCACGCTCGCCGCGCTCGAACCCGTGCTGCGGCTTTATCGCGCGCCCGAACTGCTGCGTGAACGGCTCACTACGCTGCGTCTGCTCACGCGTCCCGCGCAGGAGATGCACGACGCCGCCACGCGCGCATTGCCTGCTTTGCAGCGCGCGCTCGGCGACGGCTACACGGCCAATATCGAACCGATGTTCAGCCAGATCGGCAGCGGCGCATTGCCCGTCGATCTGCTGCCGAGCAGCGGCTTCGCGATTCGCCACGCGGGCAAGGGCGGCAGCGGGCGCGCGTTGCTCAAGCTGGAGCGCGCGTTGCGCGCGCTGCCGCGTCCCGTGATCGGCCGCATTGCCGACGACGCCTTGCGTCTCGATCTGCGCTGCGTCGAAGGCGCGGACGAAGCGGCCTTCATCGCGCAATTCGCGGAGCTGCGCCTGTGATCGTCGGTACGGCAGGGCATATCGATCACGGCAAGACCACGCTCGTACGCGCGCTGACCGGCGTCGACACGGACCGCCTTAAAGAAGAGAAGGCGCGCGGCATTTCGATCGAACTCGGCTATGCGTACACGCCGCTCGCGAACGGCGACGTGCTCGGTTTCATCGACGTGCCGGGCCACGAAAAACTCGTGCATACGATGGCGGCGGGCGCGTGCGGTATCGACTTCGCCCTGCTCGTGATTGCCGCCGACGACGGCGTGATGCCGCAAACGCGCGAGCATCTGGCGATTCTGCAATTGCTGGGCGTCACGCACGGTGCGATCGCGTTGACCAAAACCGATCGCGTGGACGCCGCGCGGCTCGCGCAAGTGCGCGCGGAAATCGACGCGTGGCTCGCGCCGGGCGTATTGGCGGGCGCGCCGTGCTTCGAAACGAACGCGACGCAGCCCGGCGACGCGGGTGTCGCGCAACTCGATGCGTTCCTGCGTGAGCGCGCGACCGCGTGGCAGGCGCGCCGCGACGACGGCCTGTTCCGGCTGGCCGTCGATCGCGTATTCACGTTGACGGGGCAGGGCACGGTGGTGACCGGCACGGTGTTCGCGGGACGCGTGCAGACCGGCGACGCCATGCTGCTCGCGCCCGCCGGCGAAACGGTGCGCGTGCGCAGCATCCACGCGCAAAACCGCGCCGCCGACACCGGACGCGCGGGCGAGCGTTGCGCGCTCAATCTCGCGGGCATCGACAAGGCGCAGATCGCGCGCGGCGACTGGATCGTCGACGCGCGGCTTGCGCAAACGGCGACGCGTCTCGACGTCGAACTGCATCTGCTCGTCGATGCGGGCATCACGCTCACGCACTGGTCGCCGCTGCACGTCCATTTGGTGACGACGCATCGCGTCGCCAACGTCGCGCTGCTCGACGGCGATGCGCTGGGCGCGGGCGAAACGGCGCGCGTGCAACTCGTGTTCGACGCGCCGCTGCATGCGCTGCCGGGCGACCGTTTTATCGTGCGCAATGCGCAGGCGAGCCGCACGGTGGGCGGCGGGCGCGTGCTCGATCCGTTCGGTCCGTCGCGGCGCAGACGCACGCCGGAGCGGTGCGCGTGGCTCGACGCGTTGCGCGTGTGGCTCGACGAAGGACGCATCGATGCGCTGATTGCCGAAGCGCCGCGCGGTCTCGCGTTCGAGACGCTCACGCAGCTAACCGGACAGGCCGCCGATACGCTCGCATTGCCCGCGGATGCTGTGACGATCGCCGCGCAAGGACGCACCGAGGAAGCGGTCGTGCTCGCGCGCGATCACTGGACGCGTCTCGCGGCGCGCATCGTCGAGGTGCTGGGCGATTTTCATGCGCGCTCGCCCGACGAGCAGGGGCCGGACGCGTCGCGCTTGCGGCGCATGGCGGCGCCGCTGGTCAGCGATACGGTCTGGCGCGCGGCGGTGGATGCGCTCGTCGACGAAGGACGTATCGCGAGAAGCGGGCCGTGGCTGCATCTGCCCTCGCATGCGGTGACGCTGGATGCGCAGGAGGAAGCCTTGGCCGCGCGCCTCATGCCCTTGATCGCGCTAGGCCGCTACGATCCGCCGTGGGTGCGCGATCTGGCGAAAGACGTGCAGGAATCCGAAGAAAAGGTGCGCGCGCTGTTGCGGAAATTGGCGCGGCTGGGCAGGCTTTATCAGATTGTGCGTGATCTGTTTTACGATCAGGATGTCGTGCATGAGCTTGCGCGTCTGGTGGCAAAGCTCGCTCAGGAGCAGGGCGTGGGCGCGGCCGCGTTTCGCGATGCGTCGGGTCTTGGGAGAAAACGCGCGATTCAGATTCTGGAGTTCTTCGATCGCGTTGGATATACTCGTTTCCAGCGCGAACTGCATGTGTTGAGACCCGATAGCCGTATGCATGAATGGCTGTGAAATATGGTCAAAGGGCGATGACATTGGCAGGTTGAGTGGTCACAGGAAGGCAATCGCATCGGGTGGTGCGGCCGGGCTTCAAACCCGGTTGGGGACGTCAGCCGTTCCCGGGATGGTTCGACTCCATCTGCTTTCCGCCAATTTTTTTTGGTCGCGTGAGAATCGCGCTGCTGCTGCTGAACAGGGCGGCGATCTTCTTCTTTCATATCACATGGTATGAGTACGCGCGCCGTGCGACTGAGCGCGACCCATCTCTGCAATTCACCGACGGCGTGCCGCTCTGTCTCTTCTTGCACGGAAGAGGTCATGCGCGTCGTCAATCACGACCGAGCTAATTCGAAACGCGACGCCTTGCTGTCCTCGGTGGCCGGTTTCCGGCCGTACCTTCGCCCGCATATCGATAGGGGATCTACTTGACGCGGACTAGGTCTGCTGCACAATGAAGCAGATCCCGCTCCACAGCGTTGGCGTTATCGCGGCTCTCGCGTCCGCATGGCAGAAATAATCGCCTCACTGCACCGAATCTACGCCGGCATGTAAAAGTATCGCAGCGGCATCAGTTGCTTGGTTTTGGCATCAGCGGTCTGATAGTTGTCCGTCAGTGCTCGTGCAAGTTCGTCCAAGCTCCAGAGCATGAGGGGAACCGCCGCCCGTTCGGCTTCATACAGCGCATCCTTCGTGAACCCACCGGTGCTGACGTAAAGGCCTCGGTCGTCTTTATGCCTGCCGCCAAGGAAGCTTCGGAGTTGTGCGCTTCCCATCTTTCCATCGCGATGCTTTACCTCCACCACAATGCGTGGCTGTTGGAATCCGAAGCCATCCGGGGAAGCGAGGATGTCCTTCCCTCTGTCAGGACCTGCAGGGGACACTTGGGTCTTGTAACCCATCGCCCGTAGGATGCCAGCAACGAGTTCTTGCATTTCGTCCCAATCGAGTCTGTTGATTTGGTCCTTGATGCGCTCAAACGCGATAACTTCAGTCTGTCGCAGAGGGTCGTTGACTTCGACCTCAACGAGTTCATCGCTTGTCGGTCGAGGTATCTGGACCGCCCCTTTCGCGATTGCGAGTAGTTCTCTCTGCGCCGACTCCGGTACCTTAAATATCGTCAGAACCGAGCCAAGACTGTTCTTGCTGCCAGTAAGGAGCAAGTCGCGATCTACCTCTTTTTGCAACCATGCCACCGGCCGTGCTAAGGCCATGTTCAAGTCTGTCCATTCAGGGCGGTATTCACAAGGCCCTTTTACCTGCCCCACGAGATACGTCCGATTTTCGGTCGAATACGTTACCACCCAGTCGTCGTTCTTGATTTCATGGATGAACCGATACACTTGTGACACGCCCGCGATGATGGTTCCCTCCTTGGTGCCAGGTGAAACCTCTCGGTAAGCGTCGGCCAACTGCTCTCGCGTCGCGCCCTTGCTCGCTTCTTCAGCGATTCGTACCCAACCGATGGCGGCAACGGCCTTCTCTCGGAACTCTTCGTACAGCAGACCGCCTTTCGCTCGTACCATCCACATTGTTGTCATTAAATGCGCCTCTTTCTTACCAGTTTCCGAGCAAGTGTATCAGGCGAGAGATAAGTTCCGACCCATGCCCGCTGTGCTGACTTCAAATCGAACACGCGATGTCGACCCGAACCAGCCATTCGAAAACTCCCAAAGCGGTCACTCGATTCAGGAATTCTGGTCCCTTGGTAAACGGCGTAGACTCGCGCTCAAGGTAAAAAATGAAAACATTTGGGGGGTCCGTGTATGAAGGCTCTTTGCGAAACGATATTGAAAGAACTCATCAATTCCTTTTCGCAAGAGAGCCATAACCAACACGAACCACCATCCCTTTCTTTTTTCGACAATCGCGCATCGTAATCACCGCTATCTCAATCCGCTTTCACGTCGCAAGGATTTTGGATTTATCCGGAGCGTAACTGACAATTTATCTGCCGATGATTTGGTGCTGGATGCAGGCTGTGGTAAGGAAAATTTACTGCGTTGCACGCATCAACACGCGAAAGCTTTCTGTAGATCGATTCAAGAACCAGCGACATCTGGTCGGGCTTCGGGAGCATCATGACCGGTTGTCACGCACATCGCCAGGAAGCCGGTGCTGGGCAAGCCACGCCTTGCCGATTGACGCTCGCAGGCGCTGTGCTAAAAAAACTCTATCAAAAGCCTCTCGCGTACCGGACAATTGTGCGAACGTTTTCTTCAAGCCTCGCTTTCTGTCGTTCGCGTTCTTCCTGAGACGGGCTTTCCCTGGCTTTGACAGAAACGCTGGGCGCTGGTACTTCGATCTGCGTGGCCGTAGTCGACTGTTGTATAGGCGTACCCGTCTGCTCCAGCCCGGGTGCGCCAAACGAAGCATTTGTAAAAAATGTACTGCCTAACAGTAAAATTCCTATGGATGCTATGCGACTCATGATGTTGTGGCCTCCTCTCATTTACCGCTTCCATTTGTGATAATTTCAATAGAAGCGGCTTAATCGGTTTCCCTCAAAGAGGGGACCAGCTGCCATGCAGGGACATGCGCAACCGGAATGGAATCTTGATCCGTGCCACAGGTCCCGACGACATCTTCATTCCGTCAAGCACCACCAGTTCACTTGTTTGCGATCGAAGATGGTTAAGAACGCTGATCACAAACCCATCGCCTTCAGGTGCGTCGGGGCTCCGTGGAACGAAAATCGGCTCTTGTAAGCACTCTGCGTCCCCGGCGAACCATGCTTCGGTATCGCCCGATACAACATCGACGTGTGCGATCTCGTTGAAAAACTGGAAGGGTGGAGCACCAAGGTTTTCACCGTCAAACGGCAAACCTGGATCGAATTTGAGAACGAATCCGTGGCGATACGGCCGCCCTGTATAGCGCTCATCACAGCGTGGAAATTCACACGGAAAGTCCATCAGTGCTTTGGGCTCGACTTTATTGATCGTGGCGTCCAGATCAAAAGTCCAGCGCATCAATGACGCTTTAAGCGTTTCTGGTGGCGGAACAGAGCCGTCTTCCTGTGGGAAAAAGTAAAAGACATTCCCTCCCGTCACCGGCATGTCCACGTGAATGCGGCTCCCCTCTTCAAAGGAATTCAGCGTGTGACCTTGAAACCCATTTGCCGGACCGTAATACCAACGAATGTCGTCAGCAGAACCGAGCCTCGGAAGAACTCCAAACAATTGCGGAAGGTCTGGTTGCCACTGAAAATGCGGGCCGCCGTTTTTCATTCGCTCGACGTCGACAGTCAAAGGGATAACAGGGAAGACAACATGATGTTCGGTGATCGCGAAATCGTGAATCATCGCAGCGTACGGCGCCTTGAACCACACTTCACGCTTCAACTCCCCGAATGCGCCGATCTCAAAGTAGGCAATATCAGGAGTGCCGTCGCCCTTGGCTTCATAGGCGAAGCAGAGCAGATCGCCGGTTTCGGGATCCACTTTTGGATGAGCGGTGAATGTCGCAGATCGCACTTGCCCATCAAAGTCCCACACTCCAAAGGTCTCGAGCGTGTCCGGATCCATCGCGTATGGGAGGTTGTCTTCCTTCATCGCGAGTAAGACACCGTTGTGCTTCAGTACGGTTGTGTTTGCCGTACTGTTGTTCTGGGCTGCCTGCGGGTCGTTTGTAAAGACGTTTCGGTAAACGCCATTGAGCGAGCGGCGTTCCCGGCGTTGCGCGCGCAATCTGTCGGTTTGAACGTACCGCCGTTTCAGGCTGACCTTTCCGTGATCAAAGCGAAAGGCGCAAACGGCGCCATCACCGTTGAAGAAGATATCGTTGCCGAGCATCGGCGGGTACTGGGGATCCGGCGCCACTTGGTAAAAAACGCCGCTGATGCAGTCTGGCAGTGTTCCCTCGACCTCAAGGTCCGTCACATCCGCCTCAACGCGGCTTGGCTGATAAAGCCCGACGAATTCGGGTGTGCTCGGAAACTGCGAACTCATGACTTTCTCCCTTCGACATAACTGTACTTGACCGTACACATATGATCGGCAATGGCGGAGGTAAAGTCAACATAAATGTACGATTAAGTACAGATATGTCGGGCAGTCTGTTCGTCTGGCGCGCCTTCCACCAGGCGTGTCTCATGGCAAGTAGGTGTCAGAACGGATACGGACGCGGTTCGTGCTGCACCGATAGACATGGCCTGCAACAGCCCCTGCGGCCGACCGAATGCAGCCGCTGCTGCCGGGCGAGCAGTGCCGCGCAATTCGTATGACGCGCGAAGGACACAGGTGTCGATGCGTGGGCGGAGAGGAGGGGGAGAACTTGTCACGACTTCACCTGCTCGGCGAGGAGAGATGGACAGCTAGAAAACCGGTTGCTAAGGTCGGCATGAACGGCCACAAAGCTGTACTAATGTGCACTGTTATAAGTGGCCTGGACGTGAGGTCAATAAAAATGTACGATGGGGTACAGTTATTGCATGCGAGATAGAAATTGCGCGTCAAGACAGAAAGCCGACGACTTGCTTACATAGAATCAGCTGGACGACTTTTCGTCGATCGTGGTTTTTCGTCAGTTTCAATGGACATGATCGCGGCCGACGTCGGTGGGTCAAAGGTCACGTTGTACAACTACTTTGCATCGAAAGAAGAACTGTTCGAGGCTTTCGTTGTTGAAGCGGGCCGTAGTGCCGTTGAGCGACTGATTGATGTCCCGGTCGACGGGAGGAACATTGAGAAGACGCTGACAAAGCTTGGTCTTGAGTTTCTTCGGCTGATCACGACGCCAAACGTGGTCGCGCTGGATCGCCTGATCATCAGTGAAGCCAGGAGACTGCCTGACCTTGCTCGGATCTTCTATGAAAACGGACCCAAGCGAACGATCGAAGCGCTCATCCGGGTATTCGACGAACTATTGGCAAACTCAGCTATAAGGCCGGTGGATTCAACGACGCTTGCTTTGCATTTTAAGGCTTTGTGTGAGTCGTCAATTCTGGAGCGCCAGCTTTGGTGTGTTGAACGGCAGCCAAACGAGATCAGATTGAAGAAGGCTGTTGCGTCGGCGGTGTCGGCGTTCTTGCACGGCTACGCGAATCCCTAGTCCCGGCGAAGTCCAGGCTGCTGAGGATTCGGAAATGCCGCAAACCGGCAGGCGATAGTGATGATGGAGATTCCATGAGGCGCCCGGGGCTCAGTCCGTATAAAGATGACTTAGACCTTGAGCCAATTGCCGCATGGTTTCGCTGCAGTGAGAACCCGGCCGTTCGTATTGCGTCAACGTGACGTGCAAAGGAATCCTGACGGTAGTCCATTATTGGACGTTGATGAGCTCTTCGCTCGCCAGACGAAAACCAAAATTACGATGTCGGCTGCAAAGCCTAAAGCTGCCACCAAACGACAGCTTGGCAACGACGGCTCATGGCCGACTAGCGCCCGACGACCAGGCGTGGCGCTTGCCGTGGGCGCGGCCTTTCATGCGAAACCCCGAGCCGGCTTCGTGGCCTGCAAACCTGAGCGGCAGGTATACGTTGGCAAGCGGTCCACATCGGTTCATTCAACTGCCCGCGGCTTCATGAAAGCCGCGAGACGAGAGGTTTCATTTGCCGACCTGCCACGCAGAGCCAGCAGAATCGCCGACACCCGCAGACTAAGATCGTCGGCAAATAGATTGGCATGTAAGGCCGCGCTAGTAACCGACGGTGAAGCGCGCGCGGCGGTTCTGCGGCTGCTCAAGTTCGTCGACTACTGCAACCGCATAATCCTCAAACGAGACGTGGCTCTTGCCGTCCGCGTCGCGGATCAGATCGTCCTTGCCCAGCCTGAATTTTCCGGTGCGTTCGCCCGGCTGGATCAGGATCGGCGGGCTGAAATAGGTCCAGTCGATCGTCGATGCACGCAGCGCGGCGAATGCCTTCACATGCGAAGTCGCGATCGGCACGTAGGGCGCGGGCCAATGTCCGGATTCGAGCACACGCACGCCCGGCGAGAACTGCAGCGATCCCGCGCCGCCGACGACGAGCAAACGCGGGATCGCGGCTTGATCGACGGCCGCAATGACCCGTTCGGTGACTTCAACCAGTTGATCGGTGTAGCTCGTGTCGGTCGTGAAGCGCGGATCGCTGGTCGCGGGACCAAACGCGCTGACGACGGCATCGACGCCCGCAATGATTTGCGCGAGACGCTCGGCATCGCCCAGATCATCGCGGACGACCTGCACGGTTCCCGGAAGCGGCTCGGGAAGCTTCGAAGGATTGCGCGCGACGGCCACGACGCTATGGCCGCGTGCGACCAGCTCTGCAAGAATGGTGAGACCGGCGCGACCGGTCGCGGCGAGAAGGGCAATTTTCATGTTCGTTTCCGGATGGATCGGTTGAATGCGGGCGGCAATTGCGCCGCATGATCGTTGGACGTTACGCGTTAGCCCGAGATTTTCGTGAAGTCGGGCTTGCGCTTGTCGGCGAACGCCGCGAAGGCTTCTTTGGCTTCCGCGCTCTTGAGGCGCTTCCTGAAGATGAAGCGCTCGCTGTTGACCTGATCGGTGATCCGGGCCGCGTCGCGCATCAGTCGCTTCATCGCCGTGAGCGAACCGACTGGCTTCGAAGCGAATCGCTCCGCAACGTGTTGCGCTTCCTCACGCAACGTCGCGGCGGGCACCACGCGGTTCGCGACGCCCCATGACACCGCGGTGGCGGCGTCCACCGGATCGCCCAGCGCGAACATCTCGAACGCCTTCACATGGCCGATCGTGAGCGGCAGCAGATAGCTCGACGCCGCTTCGGGAACGAGCGCGAGATTGACGAACGGCGTGATGAGCTGTGCATCGTCGGCGAGCAGCACGTGATCGCAATGGAGCAGCATCGTCGTGCCGATGCCGACCGCCTTGCCGTTCACCGCCGCGACGATCGTGACCGTCGCGTTGGCGAGCGCGCGCACGAAGCGAACGACCTGCATTCTTCCGGCCCGTTTCCGGCGGATTGCTCGGCAAATTCCGCGAGGTCGTTGCCCGCGGTGAACATGTCGCCGTCTGCCTGAATGAGTACGACGCGAATGGCGTCGTCTTTTTCGGCTTGCGTCAGGGCGTCGGCGAGCGCGCCGTACATATCGTTGGTCAAGGCGTTTTTCTTGTCCGCGCGCGCGATGGTGAGCGTGAGAATGCCCTGCGAAAGTGCCTGTTTTATGTGTTCGACCAATTGCTGTCTCCGATTGCGATGGGCTTGTGGAAGTGCGCTTAAAGCGCGGTTTCGGCGAGTTCCCGATAGTCGGTGTAGCCGTGTTCGGCGCCGCCGTAGAACGTCTTCTGATCGGCTTCGTTCAGGCTCGCGCCACGTTTCAGACGGTCCGGCAGATCGGGGTTCGCGATGAACGGCCGGCCGAACGCGATCAGATCCGCGTGGCCTTCCACGAGCGTGCGCTCCGCGCTTTCGCGCGTGAATCCGCCTGATGCGATCAACGGGCCCTTGAAATACGGGCGGAAAAGCGCGGCAATCGACTTCGGCGTTTCGCGCTGGGTGGTGCTCACGGATGCGGATGCCCAACTTGTCTGCGACTCGATCAGGTGCAGATAGGCGATGCCCCGCTCGGACAACTCGCCAATGACGTATCGATAAAGCGTCTGCGGATCGCTGTCCGCAATGTCACCGACGTTGCAGTACGGGGACAGGCGAACCCCGATCCGTTCGAGCGGCCACACGTCGGCAACAGCATCGATGACCTCGAAAAGCAGGCGCGCGCGATTCTCGATCGATCCGCCGTAGCGGTCCGTGCGGTGGTTGGTCTTGTCTTCGAGAAACTGTTGAAGGAGATAGCCGTTCGCGCCGTGAATCTCCACGCCATCGAAACCCGCGGCTTTCGCGTTCTCTGCGGCCTTGCGGAAATCCGCGACGATCGCCGCGATTTCGTTCACGTCGAGCGCATGGGGCGTTTCGTACGGCACGCGCGCAAACGTGCTCGTGAATGCGTTGCCGGCGGGCTGGATGGCGGACGGCGCGACGGGCGGCGAACCATTGCGCTGGAACGACGAATGGGAAATGCGGCCGACGTGCCAAAGCTGGAGAAACATCACCGCGCCGCGTGCCTTCACGGCCTGCGTGACGCGCTGCCAGGCGACGACCTGATTGTCGGTGACGATGCCGGGCGTCTGCGGATAGCCTTGGCCTTGCTGTGAAATCTGCGTGGCCTCGGCGATAACCAGTCCGCCCTCGCTGGCCCGCTGCCCGTAGTAGGTCGCGGCCAACGGCGACGGCACGCCATCGGCATCCGCCCGCATACGCGTGAGCGGCGGCATGACGACGCGATGCTTCAGAGGGAACGGACCCAACGCGAAGGGCGCAAACAGTTTCATGCCGAACTCCAATATGACCGGTCGTTTTAGATGGTCTGCAAAAAAAGCCCGAAGGCTTTTTGCGAGTTATTTGAACAGGGTGCTGAAGATGACGCTGGCGAACAGGTCGAGCGGACCGCGATCCTGCTGCACTTTGGCGCGGAGGACCGTGCCTTCCCACGAATTCAGCAGGAACGATGCGATGTCGCGGGCGGAAAGTGCTGGCGGCGTGCGCTTTGCATCGATGGTCTCCTGCACGCAGGCTTCGATCGCGCGGGTCCAGGTTTCGTATAAAGACGCGAGGCGGCTTCGCACCGCTTCATGGTGCGAAGCCAACTCCGTGCTGAAATTGCCGATCAGGCAACCGTAGCGAAAATCCTTATCGGCGATGAAGTCGGCGAGGGCGGCGAAATAGTGGCGCAGACGCTCGACCGGGTCGATGCTGGAATCGGCGAGCACGGCGATCCGGTCCGCGCCGCGTTCCCAGTAAGCGTCCAGCGCGACGAGGGCCAGTGCGTCCTTGCTCTCGAAGTGGTTGTAGAACGAGCCCTTAGGCACGCCCGCCGCACCAGTGATGTCGCCGACCGCCGATCCGTTGAATCCATACAAATGAAGGGTCTGAAGACCGGCTTCAATGATTTCCTGCTTCATGCTCGGACGGGCCATCGATCTTTGCTCCTAGGTTGAACGCATAATATGACCGGTCGTCTTGATTTGTCAACAGAGTGTGTAACCGCGCGTGTGCGAGTGGATGACGGAGAACCATTGTGTCCGTCTGCCGATGGTCGCTGACCGCCCCAAGCGACTTAGACGCTCCGTTAGCCAGGTGGCGTGGACTTGGCCGCCCAGGCTAATGCATGCGTCGTGCGAGAAGTCGTGGGCCTTTAAAGCCGGGTGGATGATAAGTACCAGGCACGTTGCCTGGCGCGCTGTAATACGGTAGCTGCCCGGGGGGGGCGTGACTCTATGTCATGTAGTTGCCTACTACCGATTTGCCGCAATTTTTGAAGGCTGACGCAGCCTCGAGAGGGCGCGTAAATTATTTTGCAGATATGCTTGACGCGAGGTCGGATCGCATTCATAATTCGCCTCCTTCGCTGATCGCTGCGAACGAAAACGAAGCGATTGAGACGAAATTGTTCTTTAAAAATTTACAGCCGATAAGTGTGGGCGCTTGATAGGTGATGCGACCTG
>NZ_FNZM01000018.1:21020-204336 GCF_900109265.1 Paraburkholderia tropica | reverse complement strand
TAGCTGCGCACTCGCGCCGGTCGATGTCGCATCGCGCGAGAAACAACGGTTTTCGGCAAATCGAACTTTTCTGATTGCCCACCGTTTTGAGATCGAGTGGGTTCTGACGCCATGCGAAAAACCTGAAAAATCAGGTCTGGCGTCATCGCGAATGGGTACGCATATCGTTAAGACAGGCGTCAAGGGATGACCGGCAATCTGGGCACCCGTTGCGGATGATCGTGATCTACGGCGATGATTTCTCGACACCTGCTGGCTCACACGCGCGCCGCTTGCCGTTCGCATTGGGGCACACCCGCTCGAGCATTTCGCCACGCGCCCAACCAGACAGATGCCTGAGGTGTTTTGCGTTTCAGCTGAAACTCACGACTCAGCCCTCAAAAGAGCAACGCCCGCGAATGCGGGCGTGCAGGGTTAAGTCGGTTACGTCCATGGCGAATGCCGGATGCCTGTTTCGCAAACCTCCGCGCGACAGTCCCTTGTTTGCAGCCAGATCACCACAAGCTCGATTCTTTCAGCGCGCCGCTCAATGGCGCGTCCGGCCTGGCCGGTACGACCATCCGGACGACTTCGCGCGCCGCGAGTCAGTCAATCGAACCGGCATTTCAAAACCACGCGTCCTGCATATCCAAAGTAGTCCGATCAAGCGAAGCAAGCAGATCGAACTGCGCGCCGGTTTTCGGCAACTCCCACGCGAAGAAGTACTGCGCCGCCGCGAGCTTGCCGCGATAAAAATCGGCGTCATCGCCTTGTGCCTGTTTAAGCGCCGTGCGCGCCGCGAGCGCCTGTTCGAGCCACACCCACGCCACCACCACATGCCCGAACGCTTCGAGATACACCGAAGCGTTCGCGAGCGTCACATTCGCATCGCCCGCGGCCCACAACTGCTGCGTCACCGTGAAGAGGCGCTTCATGGCCGCGTCGAGCGCACGCGCATGCGTGGCGTCCTGCGCGTCGCCGCTCGAATGCGCGCGGTCGAGCGTGGCCTGCACGCGCTGCGCGAACAGCCTGAGCGCCGCGCCGTCCTTGATCACCACCTTGCGGCCGAGCAGATCGAGGCCCTGAATGCCGTGCGTGCCTTCGTGAATCGGATTGAGCCGGTTGTCGCGATAGAACTGCTCGACGTTGTACTCGCGCGTGTAACCGTAGCCGCCGTGCACCTGGATCGCGAGATCGTTGGCGGCGAGACACCATTGCGACGGCCAGCTTTTCGCAATCGGCGTGAGCAGATCGAGCAGCAGCGTGAGCGGCTCGCGGGCGGCGTCGTCGGCGGCGCCGCCCGCTTCGTCGACGAGCTTCGCGCACCACAGATTCAGTGCGAGCGCGCCTTCCACGTAGCTCTTTTGCGCGAGCAGCATGCGGCGCACGTCGGCGTGCTCGACGAGCTTCACCTGCGGCGACGCCGGGTCCTTGCCCGCCGCGCCGATGCCGCGCCCCTGCGGACGATTGCGCGCGTAATCGAGCGCGTGCAGATAGCCGGTGTAGCCGAGCATGGTCGCGCCGAGGCCGACGCCGATGCGCGCCTCGTTCATCATATGGAACATATAGGCGAGGCCTTTGTGCGGCTCGCCCACGAGATAGCCGATCGCACCCGCGCGGCCGCCCGGCGCGTACTTCGTGCCTTCGCCGAAATTGAGCAGGCAGTTCGTGGTGCCGCGATAGCCCATCTTGTGATTGAGGCCCGCGAGCACGACGTCGTTGTGTTCGCCGCGCGAGCCGTCTTCGTTGACGAGATATTTCGGCACGATAAAGAGCGAGATGCCCTTCACGCCGGGAATCAGCTTGCCGTCCGGGCCCGGAATCTTCGCCAGCACGAGGTGGACGATGTTTTCCGTGAGTTCGTGCTCGCCGCCCGAAATCCACATCTTGTTGCCACGCAGCCGATACTGCGCGCCGAGCGCCGAGTCGCCCTCGAAGTCGGCGCGCGTGGCCACGTCGGACAGCGACGATCCGGCCTGCGGCTCCGAAAGACACATCGTGCCGAAATAGCGGCCTTCGAGTTCGGGCTTCACGAAAGTGTCGATCTGCTTCTCGCTGCCGTGCGCGAGCAGCAGATTCGCGTTGCCGATGGTGAGGAACGGATACGCGCTCGAACCGACGTTGGCCGCCTTGAACCAGGCGAAGCCCGCTTTCTCGACCACCAGCGGCAACTGCATGCCGCCGTACGCGAAATCCTGGCCCGCCGCCATCAGGCCCGCGTCGCAGAACGCCTTGAGCGCCGTCTTCACTTCGGGGATGAGGGTGACGGTCTCGCCGTCGAAATGCGGTTCGTGTTGATCGTTCTTCTTGTTGTGCGGTGCGAACAGGTCGGTGGCGATCTTCTCGCAGGTGTCGAGCGCGGCGTCGAAGGTTTCGCGCGAGTGATCCGCATAGCGCGCGATGCGCGTGAGCCGCTCGACGTCGAGCCATTCGTAGAGCAGGAAGTTCAGGTCACGGCGGGAGAAGATCAGCGACATGGCGGGCGGGCTCTCGGTTGGGAAGGCGTCTAGATTACCTAAAATAGAACGACCGTACTATTGGTGATTTCTCCAGCTTCGCCGCGCGCGTAGCGTGCTTCCGTGCGGAGGGAGAATCCGGCATCATCGGCGCTCATCCTTCCGAAATGCGAGATGTCGATGGATCGACTCGACGCCATGTCCGTGCTCGTCGCCGTGGTCGAGGCGGGCAGTCTTTCGGCGGCGGCGCGCCGGCTCGGCATGCCGCTCGCCACCGTCAGCCGCAAGGTCAACGAACTGGAAGCGCATCTGCGCACGCGCCTGCTCACGCGCACCACGCGCCAGCTCGCGCTGACCGAGGCGGGCGCGTCCTATGTGGCCGCGTGCCGGCGCATTCTCGAAGACGTCGGCGAGGCCGAGCGCGCCGCGACTGGCGAGTACGCGTCGCCTAGAGGCGAACTCGCGCTGAGCGCGCCCGTGGTGTTCGGGCGGCTTCATGTGCTGCCGGTCGTCAGCGAATTCCTGGCGCAGTATCCGGAGATCGACGTACGGCTGGCGCTGGCGGACCGCGTGGTCAATCTGATGGAGGAGCGCGTGGACGCGGCCGTGCGCATCGGCGCGATGCCCGACAGCGCGCTCGTCGCCGTGGGCGTGGGAGCGATCCGCCGCGTGGTGTGCGCGAGTCCGGCGTATCTGGCGCGGCATGGCGTGCCGCGGCATCCGCGTGATCTGAGTGCGCATCAGTGCGTGACTTTCGAGGGCGTGGAAGGGCGCACGTGGATCTTTCGCAGCGGTAAGGATTTGTCCAGGGATGCAGCGAAAACCGCGCTCGTGCAGCCGGTCGCCTCGCGTCTGGCGGTCAATACGGCCGAAGCCGCCATCGACGCCGCGCTGATGAACGTGGGCGTCACGCGCGTGCTGTCTTATCAGGTGGCGCAGGCGGTGCGCGAGGGGCGGCTCGACTTGCTGCTCGAAGCGTACGAGCCCGCGCCCTGGCCGGTGAGCCTCGTGCACGGCGGACAGACGCCGCTGCCGCTCAAACTGCGTGCGTTTCTCGACTTCGCGACGCCGCGTTTGCGCGCGCGGATCGAGGCGGCTCGCATCGGCGTCGCCCCGTCCTGAACGAGGGGCTGAACTCAGCAACGCATCGAACGCCCCAGGCATTGCCGATGCGCGTCAGTCATTTGTCAGCGGCGCTTCGGGCTTCACTTCGGCAAACGTTTGCAAATGCTTGTCGGAAAAGGGGTTTTATAAAGTTTTCACGCGATTGTGCCGTAGACTTGCGCGCGGGCGCGCGCGTCGTTTCGCGCTCCTCTGTTTTTCGAAGGTCCGATCCGCCCGCTCCGATAGTCCTCGTTCGTTTGCGCGGCTAGGCGGCCCGGCGCCCAGGCTGGAAGGCGCCGTCCGCCCGGTCCATGAGAGACCGCCGCGCATGGCCTGAAGCCATGCTATTGTCCTGCCGCTTCATGCAAAACGCATGACGCGCAAAAATTCAGGCTCAAAGGAGGCCGACCTGTGATGAATGTGCTGGGCTGCATCGTCTACAAGCACAATCTGTGGCTCGTGATCGTGGCGGTGCTGATCTGCGGCGGCGGCTCGTGGGTCACTGCGAGGCTCGTGCGGCGCGTGTTCGCGACGCGCGGCCTGCAGCGCGCGGGCTGGCAGTTCCTTGCGTCCGTGACGGCGGCCGTCGCCATCTGGTGCACGCATTTCGTGGCGATGCTCGGCTTCGAGCCGGGCGTGCCCGTCAGCTTCGACCCCGTGCTCACCATCGTTTCTCTGCTGATCGCGCTGGGCGGCAGCTTCGCGGCCTTCGCCGTGGCGGGCAGCGGCTTCACGCGCGCGGCGCCGGCCATCGGCGGGGCGCTGGTCGGGCTCGCCATTTCGCTGATGCACTACACGGGCATGATGGCGTACCGCGTGCAGGGCGTCGTGTCGTGGAATCACACCTATCTGGTCGCGTCGATCGTGCTGTCGGTCGTGTTCGGCGCGCTCGCGCTCGACCGCGCGGCGCGCGGCGTGAACGTGCGGGCAAATATCGGCGCGGACAAGGGCATGGACAAGAGCGCGAGACCCGCCGCGAAAGACACGGGTTCGGTGGCCAGCGTCACGCTGCTGCTCGTGCTCGCCATCGCCACGCTGCATTTCACGGGCATGTGCGCCTTCACGGTCACGCCGCTGCGAATCGCGGGCGAATTTTCGAACCCGGCTGCCTTGCAGGCGCTGGCGCTCTCGGTGGCGGGCATGGCGTTCATCATCGCGGGCGCGGGTCTCGTGAGCTATCTGCTCGACGACACCGTGCGCGCCGAATCGGTCGAGCATCTGCGCACGATGGCGCTGAGCGACATGCTCACCGGCCTGCCGAACCGGGCGAGCTTCAACGACCGGCTCGACGTGGAAATCGCGCGCGCCGCCGCCGAGCACGGCAAGCTCGCGCTGGTCGGCATCGACCTGAATCGCTTCAAGGAGATCAACGACCTGCGCGGCCATCACGCGGGCGACGAAGTGCTGCGCATTCTCGCGCGCCGCTTCACGAGCCTCGTGCGCGAGGGCGAATTCGTCGCGCGCGTGGGCGGCGACGAGTTCGTGGCGCTGCATCGTTACTCCCATCGCGACGCGCTCGACGACTTCCTCGGCCGTCTCGAAGACGCCTTGTTCCGCCCAATCCGCTACGACGACTGGGAAGTGGTGTCGGGCGCGAGTCTCGGCGTGGCGATCTATCCCGACGACGCCAGCAGCAAGGCCGTGCTGATCAACAACGCCGACCTCGCGATGTACCGCGCGAAGGCGGCGCTCACGCGCACGGTGTGCTTTTACGAGCCGAAGATGGACGAAACGGCGCGCGCGCGCCGCACGCTCGCCGCCGATCTGCGCGACGCGATCGCGCGCGGCCAGTTGAGCGTGCACTATCAGGTGCAGACGGCGGTGAGCGGCGCGATTTGCGGCTACGAAGCGCTGTTGCGCTGGGAGCATCCGCGCCAGGGCTTCATTTCGCCGGGCGTGTTCATTCCGCTCGCGGAGGAAAACGGCCTGATCCTGAGCATCGGCGCCTGGGTGCTGCGCGAGGCCTGCACGCGCGCGGTCACGTGGCAGCCGCCGTACAAGGTGGCCGTGAATCTGTCGCCCGTGCAGTTCGCGCACGCCGACCTGCCGGCGCTCGTCAGCGAAGTGCTGGCGGAGACCGGTCTCGCGCCCGACCGGCTCGAACTGGAACTGACCGAATCGACGATCTTCGCCGATCGCGAGCGCTCGCTCGACGTGTTGCAACGTATCAAGGCGCTCGGCGTGAGCCTTGCGCTCGACGACTTCGGCACCGGCTATTCGTCGCTCGATACGCTGCGCACGTTCCCGTTCGACAAGATCAAGCTCGACCAGTCGTTTATCAGCGAAGCCGAATCGAGCCGTCAGGCGACGGCGATCATCCGCGCGGTGCTCGCGCTCGGCAAGAGCCTCGGCATTCCGGTGCTGGCGGAAGGCATCGAAACGCAGGATCAGTTCGATCTGCTGGCGGGCGAGGGCTGCGACGAGATGCAAGGCTTCCTGCTGGGCCGCCCCGCGCCGCTCGCGCAACTGGTGGAGAGCGGGCAGATCAAGCTGGTGCAGCCGCGCAGCCGTTATGCGGCGGCGGGCTGAACGCAGTTAATCGAACGCCGCAAAGCGCGGCGCGCAGGCCGGCATCCACGCGCCGTCCGTTTGCGTGAACGCGCCGCGCGCCGCGTTATGCGGATGATGCGGCGCCTCGCTCAAGCCCAGCACCGGCGACACGCACGCATCGCTGCCCTCGAATAGCGCGACCCACGCGTCGCGCTCGCGCGTGGCGATAATCTGCTCGATGCGCGCGGCGATCGCGGGCCAATGCGTCCGGTCGCGCTGCGGCAGTTCGAGCAGATCCTGCGCGCCGATTCCCTTCAGAAACGCGGCATAAAACGGCGGCTCGATGCAGCCCACCGCAAGCCATCCGCCGCCGCGGCAGCGATAGGTCCGGTAGAACGGCGCGCCGCCGTCGAGCAGATTCTCGCCGCGCGCGTCGCGCCACTGCCCCGCCGCGTGAAAGCCGTACATCATGCTCATCAGCATGGCCGCGCCGTCGGTCATCGCCGCATCGACCACGCAGCCCTTGCCGCTCGCCCGCGCGCGCAGGATCGCCGCGACCACGCCGAACGCCAGCACCATGCCGCCGCCGCCGAAGTCGCCGACCAGATTGAGCGGCACGACCGGCGCGCCGCCCGCCTCGCCGACCGCGTGCAGCGCACCCGAAATCGCGATGTAGTTGATGTCGTGGCCCGCCGTGTGCGCGAGCGGTCCGCGCTGGCCCCAGCCCGTCATGCGTCCGTAGACGAGCGACGGATTGCGCAGCCGGCACGCATCAGGACCGAGCCCGAGCCGCTCCATCACGCCCGGCCGGAAGCCTTCGATCAGCGCGTCGGCCTGCGCGATCCGATCGAGCGCATGCGCCACGTCCTCGGCGCACTTGAGATCGAGCGCGACGTGCTCGCGCCCGCGCGCGAGCGGGCCGTCGGGCAGCGCCTCGCCCGCACGGCCGATGCGCGTGACGTGCGCGCCCATCTGGGCCAGCAGCATGCCGCAGAACGGCGCGGGCCCGAGCCCCGCGAACTCGACGATATGCACGCCTTGCAGCGGCTGGATCATGCGCGGTCTCCGCGTGAAATGAATGTGGGCATCAGAGCGTACGCGCGATGATTTCTTTCATGATCTCGTCGGTGCCGCCGTAGATGCGCATCACGCGCGCATCGACCCACGCGCCGCCGATCACGTACTCCGACATATAGCCGTAGCCGCCGTGCAGTTGCAGGAATTCGTCGAGCAACTGGTTCTGCAATTCGGTGGCGTTGAGCTTGGCCATGGCCGCATCGACGGGCGACAGTTCGCGACGCAGATGCCGCGCGATGCAGTCGTCCACGTAAATGCGCACCATCTCCGCTTTCGCGCGCGCGTGCGCGAGCTTGAAGCGCGCGTTCTGGAAGTCGAAAATCGCCTGACCGAACACCTTGCGCCCGCGCGTGTACTCGATCGTGCGCGCGAGCATGCCCTCGATGGACGCCACCGCGCGCACGGCAATCACCAGCCGCTCCTGCGCGAGTTCGCGCATCAGATACGAAAAGCCCGCGTTTTCCTCGCCGAGCCGCTGCGTGATGGAGACGCGCACGTCCTCGAAAAACAGCTCCGACGTGTCCTGCGCGCGCAAGCCGATCTTCTCGAGCTTGCGGCCTTTTTCGAAACCCGGCGTGCCTTCCTCGACCACGATCAGCGAGACGCCCTTGCTGCCGAGGTCCGGCGCGGTCTTGCAGACCACGATCACGAGACTCGCGTTCTGGCCGTTCGTGATGAAGGTCTTCTGGCCGTTGATGACGTAGTCGTTGCCGTCGCGGCGCGCGGTCGTGCGCACGGACTTCAGGTCGCTGCCGGTGCCCGGCTCGGTCATGGCGATTGCGCCGATATGCTCGCCGCTCGCGAGCTTCGGCAGCCACTCGCGCTTCTGCTCCTCGGTGCCGTAAGCGTGGATATACGGCGCGACGATGTCCGAATGCAGCGGGAAGCCGATGCCGCTCGCGTTCACGCGCGCGAGTTCTTCGATCAGGATCGCCGCGTGGCCGAAGTCGCCGCCGCCGCCGCCGTATTCCTCGGGAATCGTGCAGCAGAGCAGGCCTTCTTCGCCCGCGCGACGCCACACCGATTTCGGCACGATGCCGTCCTTTTCCCACTGCTGATGAAACGGCGCGATCTCGCGCTCGACGAAACGGCGAACCTGCTCGCGGAACAATTCGTGATCGTCGCGGAATACGTTACGCATGGGTTGTCTCCTTGATTGTCTGAGTCTATTTCGGATGCCGAATCAAATCGTGGCGCCGGGATTATCGATGCTCCGGTAGCGCTCCTTCAGCAGCCGGCGCAGCAACTTGCCGTTGTCGTGGCGCGGCAGCGCGTCCTCGAAATCGACGGAACGCGGCACCTTGATATGCGAGAGCCGCTCGCGGCAGAACGCCATCAACTCGTCGGCGAGCTGCGGGCTGGCGGCGTCGCGCTCGCGCAACTGCACGATGGCTTTGACGCTCTCGCCGAACTCGGCATGTGGCACGCCGATCACGGCCGCGTCGGCCACCGCCGGATGCTCGCTCAACACATTCTCGATCTCCTGCGGGTAGACGTTCACGCCGCCGCTGATGATGAGATCCGTGCGCCGGTCGCTCAGGTAGAGATAGCCTTGCGCGTCCACGTGGCCGATATCGCCATAGGTGGCCCAGCCGTGCCGGTTGCGCACGCTGCGAGTTTTGGCGGGATCGTTGTGATACTCGAACGGCGGACCGCCCTCGAAGAACACGCGGCCGATCTCGCCCACGGGCAGCTCGCGGTCGTCTTCGTCGACGATATGCAGCGTGCCGAATTTCGCGCGTCCCACCGAGCCGCGATGCGCGAGCCATTCGTGCGAGTCGATCGCCGTGAGCCCGGCGCCTTCCGAACCCGCGTAATACTCGTAGATCACCGGGCCGAACCAGTCGATCATCTGCTGCTTGACGAGCGGCGGGCAGGGCGCGGCCGCGTGGATCGCCACTTTCAGGCTGCTCACGTCGTAGCGGCGGCGTACCGGTTCGGGCAGCGCGAGCAGGCGCACGAACATCGTCGGCACCCATTGGCTGTGCGTGACGCGATAGCGTTCGATGGCGGCCAGCGCGGCCTCGGGATCGAACTTCTGCATGACGATGGTGCGCCCGCCCGTGCGCAGCATGCGCACGAGATAGCGCAGCGGCGCGGCGTGATAGAGCGGCGCCGTGCTCAAATACACGGAGTCCTGATTAAATCCGAAACTCTTGCGCCATGAGGCCGTTTCGGTGTCGTCGATTGCGCGGCGATCCCACGGCACGAGCGGTTTGAGGATGCCTTTGGGCAGTCCCGTCGTGCCCGACGAATAGAGAAAATCGCGGCCCTGTTCGCACTCGGGCAGCGGCGTGCGCGTGTCGGTCTCGTCGAGCGCGGCGTCGAGCGAGGCGAAGCCGGGCGGGGGAAGCGCGCCCGTCATATAGCAGGCGACGCCGTGCAGCGCGCCTTCGTCGGCGAGCGTCTGCGCGAGTTCGCGCATCGCCTGCGAGACGATCAGCACGCGCGCGCCGCAGTCCTTGAGGACGTGCGCGACTTCGCGTGTTTTCAACTGGATGCTGATGGGGGTGAAATACAGACCGGCGCGCTCGGCGCCGACGGCCGCGATGGCCAGAGCAGGGTGATTCTCGAACAGTAGCGCGATGCCGTCGCCGGGTTGCAGGCCTAGCTGGATCAGCCAGTGCGCAACCCGGTCTGCGCGTTCGTTCAGGGTGGCGTAAGTGAGGACCTCGTCGGTGCCGGCAAGGCGCAAGGCTTCCTTGCCGGGTGCTGCGGCTGCTAGTTCGCGGACACGCTCCACGGTCTCGTCTCCATATCGTGCGCGGCGCCAGTCATGCTGCCGAGCGCTGCCTCCACGCGCCTGACCAGCGACATCAGCCGCGGGGCGATGTCGTCGGTCAACTGGTTGCCGCTGATGTTGAATACCGCAATGGAACAGCTGAAAACCCAGTACTCGTCGTCGATGGGCGACGCCAGCGGGATCGCCACCGAGTGAATCTCGCGCTGCATGTCGCCGTGCGACACCGTGCAGCCCTGCTCGCGCAATTCCTGCTGCGCCTGCGTGAGGCGCTGCGCGAGCAGTTCGCCCTTGGCCGGATCGCGCGTGAGCGTTTCCTGCAGATACCGTTCGCGTTCGGCGCCCGGCACCGTCCACAGATACGCGCGGCCCGAGGCCGTGCGCGACAGCGAAAGCCGCGTGCCGATCTCCGAGCGATAGACCGCGCTGCCCGCGCCCTGCGCGACTTCCGCGTAAGCGAGGTTCAGGCGGTAACCGACGGCGAGCGTCACCTGGCCCTGACAGTAATCGGCCAGCTCCTGCATCATCGGCCGCGCGATCTGGCGGATCGTCATGCGGCCGAGCGCGGGCGCGGCGAGGCTCAGCATCTCGGTGCCGAGCACGTATTTCGAAATGCGCTCCGAGTAGCGCAGCATGCCGAACTCGCACAGCGTATTGATGAGCCGCAGCGCCGTGGGCTTGGGCAGGCCGGTGCGCTCCACCAGCTCGCGCGCCGACAGTTCGGACGCGCCCATCGAATAGCACTGCAGGATCCGGATGCCGCGCGCGAGTGCGCTCACGAGCTGCGAGTCGTTGCTTGTCTCGTTGCTCAACTCGTTGTTCGAGTCGCTGGACGAAACAGCGGCGTCGTCGGTGCGTGAGGTGGCCTGGTCGGTCATGTCGGATTCCTTCTTCGGGGGGATGGGCGCGCCGGACAAACACGGGGCGCCTTTTGGCAAACCCGGCATTCTAGCTTTCCCCTTCGTGGCGGAACAATTTTTCAAGACGACTGGCTCATTTTTCGTGAAATTGCGACGCTTTGCCGCGCCCGCGGCGTGTCCGGGCTACCTGATCGACACATCTGACTGCGTGCAACTTCGGGAATTCGGACTCTCAGGCTCGCTCGGCCGCTATCGGTATGTCACTATCGTCGCATGATTGGAATTAAATGATCCATAAGGATCGAAAAATGTTTACCACTATTGAAATAGTGAGATCGTGTGGTGTATTTTGATTCGCGAGATTCATTTTTTCATTATCCACACTTCTCCCGGATTGAGCGAACCATGATCCAGAGCGCGGTAATCGTCGACGCGGTGCGCAGTCCCATGGGCCGGACCAAGGCGGGCGGCGCCTTCGTCGACCTGCATCCGGCCGACCTGCTTTCGCAGGTGATCCAGCAACTCGTCGAGCGCAACGACCTCGACCCCGGCACCGTCGACGACCTGATCATCGGCTGCGTGAGCCAGGTGGGCGAGCAGGCAACCACGCCGGGCCGCGTGGCGTGGCTCGCGGCCGGTTATCCGCAACACGTGCCGTCCACCACGGTCGAGCGCAAGTGCGGATCGAGCCAGCAGGCCGTGCATTTCGCCGCGCAGGCCATCATGGCGGGCGTCAACGAGATCGTGGTGGCGGGCGGCGTGGAGTCGATGAGCCGCGTGCCGATGGGCAGTTCGCGCCTCGGCCGCGATCAATACGGCGCGCGCTTTCATGCGCGTTATCCGCAGGGGCTCGTGGGCCAGGGCGTGAGCGCCGATCTGGTGGCGCAGAAGTGGGACCTCGCGCGCGAGACGCTCGACGCGTATTCGGCCGAGTCGCATCGCCGCGCCGACGCCGCGCGCGCCGCCGGTCACTTCGCGCGCGAGATCGTGCCGATCGAAGTGCGCGACGAACAGGGCACGCGCCGCATCGACGCCGACGAAACCATCCGCGCGGGCACCACCGTCGAGCGTCTCGCGGGCCTCGCGCCGTCGTTCGAAGACGCCGCGCTGGCCGCGCGTTTTCCTGGCATCCGCTTCAACGTCACGGCGGGCAATGCCTCGCAGATCTCGGATGGCGCGGCGGCGCTGCTCGTCATGAGCGAGCGCAAGGCGGCGCAGCTCGGCCTGAAACCGCGCGCGCGCATCGTCTCGTTCGACGTGCGCGGCGACGACCCGCTCATGATGCTGACCGCGCCGATTCCGGCGACCGAGCATCTGCTGCGCAAGGCCGGTCTGAAGATCGAGGATATCGCGCACTTCGAAGTGAACGAGGCTTTCGCTTCGGTGCCGCTGGCGTGGCAAAAAGCGCTGGGCGCCGATGCCGCGCGGCTCAATCCGGCCGGCGGCGCGATTGCGCTCGGGCATCCGCTGGGCGCGTCGGGCGCGCGCCTCATGACCACGATGCTCAACGCGCTCGAACGCAGCGGCGGCCGCTACGGTCTGCAGACGATGTGCGAGGCGGGCGGCATGGCGAACGCGACGCTCATCGAGCGGCTTTGAGCCCGACGCAAGCGACATCCATACAGGCAACGACGACAGGAGACACACGGATGAACCTCAAGGGAGCGGTGGCGATAGTAACGGGCGGCGCATCGGGGCTGGGCCTCGCGAGCGCGAAGCAGTTGCTTGAGAAGGGCGCGCAGGTGGTGATCTGCGATCTGCCGAATTCGCGCGGCGCGGCGGTGGCCGACGAACTGGGACCGGCGGCGAGCTTCGTGGCCGCCGACGTCACGAACGGCGACGAGATGGCCGCCGTGATCGACGCCGCCACGCAGCGCGGTTCGCTGCGTGCGCTCGTGCATTGCGCGGGACGCGGCGGCGCGGTGCGTCTGATCGAAAAGGACGGCTCGCCGGGCTCGCTCGAAGCCTATGAGAACGTGGTGCGCGTGAACCTCGTCGGCACCTTCAACGTGCTGCGTCTCGCGGCGGCGGCGATGGCGCGCAACGAACCGAACGCGGCAGGCGAGCGCGGCGCGTGCGTGCTGACCGCGTCGGTGGCCGCGTACGAAGGGCAGATCGGTCAAGTGCCGTATGCGTCGTCGAAAGCGGGCGTGGTGGGCATGACGCTGGTGGCCGCGCGCGATCTGGCGAGCAAGGGCATCCGCGTGTGCACGATCGCGCCGGGTCTGTTCGATACGCCGATGCTCGCGCGGCTGCCCGAGGAGATTCGCGATTCGCTCGGCAAGATGGTGCCGTTCCCGCCGCGCCTCGGCGCGCCCGATGAGTTCGCCGCGCTCGCGATGCAGATCCTCGACAATCCGATGCTCAACGGCGAGACGATACGCCTCGATGGCGCGATCCGCATGCAGCCGCGTTGAGCGCGCACATTCACGTTGACGCGTGTCGCGCGTTTGCTGCATCATCGTCCACATGAACTGCATCGCGCGCCCGCTCACCACCACGACCACGACCGCCTCCGGCGGGTCGTGAGGCCGATACGCGCGCAAGTCACCGAGCATCCTCGTATCGAACCCAAGGCCCCGCCGAATCCGGACGGGGCCTTGTCGTTTCTCCGTCCGCCATCGGCTCTACACATGGAGAAACGTTGTGTCCGACCTCGCTCAATCCCGCCGTGCATTGCTGATCGTCGACATGCAGCACGGTCTGTTCAACGGCGCCGAACCGCCTCACGAAGGCGCGCGCGTGCTCGACAACATCAATCTGCTGATCGCGCGGGCGCGCGCCACCCATGCGCCGATCTTCGCCGCGCGCCACACCGGCCCGAAGGGTTCGCCGATCGAGCCGGGCAGCGCGCTCACGCAACTGCTGGCGGATCTGCACGTGGATGCAGAACGCGATGTCACCTTCGATAAAACGCGTCCGAGCTGTTTCGCGGGCACCGGTCTCGCGCAGTGGCTGCGCGATGCGAAAGTGGACGAACTCGCGATCGTCGGCATGAAGACCGAGTATTGCGTGGATACGACCTGCCGTGCGGCGAGCGAACTGGGCTGGCGGACTGTGCTGATCGAAGACTCGCACACGACCACGGACGCGCCCGGTCTCAGCGCGCAGGCGATCGTGGCGCATCACAACCGCGTGCTGAGCGGGCCGTTCGTCAAACTCGCGCGCGCCGCCGACTACGTGTTTTAAGGCGCTGGCGAGGTGCGCCGGCGTGTCGTTGTCGGTTCATGCGCAGTGCGCGAGTTCGGCCGTGCGCGTGAAGCTGTCCGTGGATCGTGAAGGTACAGCCGGGCGGGATGGGCGGCAAAAACGAAACGCGCCCCGTGACAGGGGCGCGTGGTTCATTCGGGTAACGAGCGCGGTGATGACGGTATCAATGCGCCGCCGTCGCTGCCTCGTCGAGCGCGTCGAAAATCCCGCTCGCGTCGTCGGCGAGCCCGTGCGAGCGCCCCTGCGCGTGCGTGCAGACGATCTCGTCCCAGAACGATTCCGAGCCGAATTGCAGGCGCTGCGCGTGCAGGCGGCGCGTGAACAGTTGCAGATCGAACTCGGGCACGATGCCGAGCGCGCCCGCGAGACCATGCGCGCCATTGGCGACCAGCGGCGCGGCGCGGCTCGCGCGCGCTTTCGCGATCGCGCTGGCGAGGCGTTGCTCGCCGCTGCGATGCGCGGCGCAGCCCTGCTGCGCGGCGGTGCGCGTGGCGGCGACGTGCGCCGCGATGGCGTCGAGCTGGCGCTGCGTGGTGTCGCGTCCGGCCTGCGAAGCGGCCGACTGCGTGCTCTCGCGCACCCACGCGGTGGTCACGTCGAGCACGCGCTGCATCGCGCCCGCCATCGTGGCGGCCGTGATCATCGCGCCCAGTTCGGCGATGCTGCAGGCGGGCAGCGCGCGCGCCGTCCGGGTGCTGAAGCAGACGGTGGCGTCGAGACCGTCGCCGTGCTTTTCCACGCGCGCGGTGTCGAGCGGCACCAGCCAGACACCCTTGGCGGTTTCGACCACGACCGCGTCGGCGACCTGGCCGTAGGGCACGAAGGCCGTGCACTGCGAGGCGTCGGCGATGGCCAGCGCGATCGGGCCGCGCGGCGCGTCGAGCTGCGCGGCCGCGAGCAGGTGGCGCGCGATCATCGTGTGGGCGGCGGGCAGCGGCAACGCATGCTGACCGAACGCGAACAGCACGCCCGCGGCGGCGGCGAGCGGCAGATCGGCGCCGCCTTGCGCGCGCGGCACGAGCGCGTCGAGCAGACCGCGTTCGTCGAGCTGGCACCAGAGCGCGTGGCCCGCGCGGCGGTCGTGGGCCGTTTCCACGCCGCGCACGAATTGCGGCGTGCAGAGATCGGCCAGCACGGACTGCGCCGCGCGAGTGAGCGTGTCGTTCATGATGTTTCCCTCGGCATGGAGCGCGCCGACCGGCGCGAGGCGCGAACGCGGGCGTTCGTGACGGCTGCGTTCAGGCGTGTTCGACGCGCCGGGCGAAGCGGCGCGCGAGGTGCGTGCGCTCGCGCTGCCGCAGCGCGCCGCATCGAAGCCGCCCGACGAATGGCCGGGGCGCGTCATGAGCGGCCCTGGCCCGCGCCGGCCTCGTGTCCCGCGCTGTGTTCCGCATCGTGTTCCGTTGCGTGTCCCTTCGCGCTGCGGCCGGGCAGCGGCGCATCGTGGTGCGCAATGATCATGTGTCGTCCTCCTGAAGTCTTTGTCTCGCGCCACGCGAGCGAGCGCGGGCTGCGCAGAGCGGTTTCGCGCCGATGGCGAAGACGCGCTCGAAATCCGCTCTGATTCTAGAAGCGCCTCCCAGGTGAGGCAACCCGAAAAAAACCCGACATTCAGGCCTTTATTCGCGTGAGTATTTTTTTACGGCTTTTTTTTCGTGTATCGCCGCGTTGATTCGAAACGGGAAATCGCCCGTCCGCCGGGGCTTGCCGCTAAGGCTTGGGGGTATACGCCAGGCAGCGCGCCAGGCCGTATCGCGCGCGTCGTCGGGTTGTTCCGATTGGCGAATCAGTTCATTGCCGGAACAGCAATGACGGCGCGAGTCGGGCCAACCGGGCACGAAGGCGTGTCGCGATTGCGTCGGCGATCCCGGCGAACGCAGCGTCCGCGCCGCTGTCACGGAATAAAGGTTGCGTATGCAAGTATTGAGCGGCGAACCTGCGCGCGCCGGGGTATCGACGAGGCGTTTCACCGGTGGTGTTCGGTCCCCGAGTCGCGCCTGGTCACAGCCGTTTCGGCATGATCCGGTGTTACCCTGCAGGGCTTCACGCATCGAGAGGCCGCCCGTTGAAACGCATTACCGTTCTGTCGCTGCTGGTTTCGGCCAGTCTGTCGCACGCCCCCGCCTGGGCGCAGGAGTCGTCCGGGAGCGCCGCGCCGCCGCTGCCCGACGAGATCGCGCGCCAGTTGCCCAAGGGCGACGTGGTCATCACCTATGCGGCCGGACAGCTCACCGATTCGCCGCGCACCGATTATCTCGTGGCCGTGCACGGCGCGGGCGACACGCGCGAGCAGCCGACGCCGCGTCCGCTGCTGATCTTCGTGCAGAAGCCCGATGGCCATTACCGGCTGGCGGCACGCAACGACCTCGTGGTCATGCGCGCCGACGACGGCGGCCAGTGCGATCCCTTCAACGACAGCGCCGACGGCCTCGTCATCAAGAACCGCTACTTCACGGTGCAGAACGAAGTGGCGTGCGGCGCGCACTGGACCGACTACATCACCTTCCGCTTCGATCCGAAACGTCAGGACTGGGTCTTTCACAAGGAGATCTCGCAGGCCTGGCGTCTGAACGACAAGCCCGACGGCGACGCGCTGATCGCCGATCCCGCCACCGTGACCGACAGCGATTCGAAGCGGCCCGTCACGTTTTCGGAGTGGCGTCCGCGCGAGCCTTGAGCGCGCGGGTTTTCCCGTAGCGCCACGGTCTCCTGCCGTCCCCGCGTTCCATAGGGACAAATGCCGACTTCCACCGCGCCGAACGCCGACTTCTCCGAAAACAAATTGTTAGGTTCGCGGCGCTCACCCACACTGGCACCTGCCCGATAAGTTCGATCGATTCGCCACGGCGCTCATCCGTTCACGCGCCGGACCGCGGTCGATCGCGCTTCATTGATTCGTCATCCGAAGCATTGTGAGCGGCGCACTGCGGCGTACAAGAAAGACCTCGTAAAAAGCCTGAAGGCCACGGAGGAGACATGATTCGCATCACCACGCGGATGGGGCGTGCATCGCGCACGTCCCGCGCATCTTGCGCGCTGGGCTGGGCGCTGGCATTGACGTTAAGCGGCGCGTTCGCACCCGCCATGGCGCACGCGGCTGAATGGAAAGTCGGCGTCGAGCTGCCGCTCACCGGCCCGCTCGCGCAAGCCGGCACGGAGATGTATCGCGGCATTCAGGTGGCCGCCGACCTGTATAACCGCCGTCATCCGCAAGACAAGATCACGCTGGTGACGGTGGACGACGAATCGAATCCCGCCAAGGCCGTCGCCGCCGTCGAACAGCTCGCCTCGCAGCACGTGGTGGCGATCGCGGGCGCGGCCAACTCGAATTGCGCGGGCCCGGCCTCGGAAGCGGCGAGCAAGGCGGGCATCGTCTACATGACGTCGGGCGGCACCAGCGACGACATGGTGTCGCGCGGCCTCAAGAACTTTTTTCGCGTGAGCAACACGCCGGGCTACACCCGCGGCATGACGGGCCTGTTCGACTCGCTCGGCGTGAAGTCGGTGGCCATTCTCTATTCGACGAAAGACGCCACCAGCGACCTCGCGCGCCAGCTCGACGCCGCGCTCAAGGCCAAGGGCGTGAAGACGTATCTGCATGCCTACGATCCGTCGATCAGCGACTTCAAGCCGCTCGTCAACAAGGTCAAGCTGCAGGACAAGCCCGACGCGCTCGCGATGCTCGGCTACGAGAACGACTACGTGGGCATTCTGCGCGCCGCGCGCGTGCTCAAGCCCGACCTCAAGGCGATCGCCGCGCCGTGGGCGTTCGCGAGCCCGAAGATGGCGCAGTCCTTCCCGGACCTCGTACCCAACGTGTATGGCGCGACGGTGCTGGCGTCGCCGGCCGATTACCGCTCGGCGGATCAGCGTGACTTCTCCGAGACGTATCAGCGTCTCTTCAAGACCGTGTCGAACTATCAGTCGCAGACTTCGTTCGTCTACGCGCAGGTGCTGTTCGACGCCATCGCGCAGGCGCAGAAGGCCGGGACGCTCGACAAGGGCGGTCTCGCCGACACGCTGCGCGCCACGCAGCGCGACGACACCTTCCTCGGCAAGGTGAGTTTCGATGCGCGCGGCGACAATCCGCACTACGTCGCGCACATGGGGCAGTTCGCGCGCGACGGCAAGCTCGCGCTGGTCTGGCCGCAGCAGGTGGCCACTGCAAAACCCGCCTATCCGGGCGTACCGTGGTGAGCGGCCTGCAAGCGAAATAAAAACAATACGGTATCCGAATTAAATAAAAAGCGCGCACAACGACGCGCAACGAACGACGCGCCCGCGGCCAGGGCGCGCATGAAACCATAAAAGCCGGTTTGGAGGCACGATGGATCGCAGCACTGCACATAACGCTTCTCGCCAGCGGCGCGCCGGGTCGCGCGCCGCGATCCGTTATTTCGTCAACCTGAGCGTGAGCGCGCTCGCGCTGCTGGGCGCGACGCCGGCCGCGTTCGCGGAAGTTCTGCCGGTGGGCGTCGAACTGCCGCTCACCGGTTCGATGGCGCGCGCGGGCACCGCGCAGCTCGAAGGCATCAAGGTGGCGGCCGACCTGTTCAACAGCGGCAAGTTCGGCGGCACCGGCAAGCACAAGGTCGCGCTCACCGTGATCGACGACGAGGCGCAACCGGCCAAGGCCGTCTCCGCCGTCGAAAAGCTCGCTTCGCAAGGCGTGCTCGCGATCACGGGCGGCTACGGCTCGAACTCGGTCAGCCCCGCCTCGGAGGCCGCCGACAAGGCCGGTCTCGTCTACATCACCTCGGGCGCAGTGGACAGCGGCATCACCTCGCGCGGGCTCAAGCGCTTCTTCCGCGTCGGGCCCGCATCGGGCTATTCGAAGGCGATGCTCGGCCAGCTCGACGCGATGGGCGCGAAGTCGGTCTCCATCGTCGCGTCCACGAGACAGGCGACCGCCGACGTGAGCAGCGACGTCGCCAACAAGCTGCGCGCGCAGGGCGTGAAAGTGACGGTGCATATGTTCGAGCCGTCGATGACCGACTTCAAGCCGGTCGTCAACAAGATCCGCCTGCAGGACAAGCCCGACGTGATGCTGATGATCGGCTACGAGAACGACTACATCGGCATCCTGCGCGCGGCCAAGGTGCTCAAGCCGCAACTGAAGGCGGTGATGGGCGCGTGGTCGCTCGCCACGCCGAAGATGGCCAGCGAGTTTCCGGACCTCGTCAACAACGTGATCGGTTGCGCGATGCTGCCGCATCCGGCGCAGTTCGGCACGGCCGAGGGCAAGGCTTTCGTCGACGCCTACGTCGCGGCCTACAAGAAGGAGCCCGATTACGTCGCCGAGTTCGCCTTCGTGCAGTCGGTGCTGCTGTTCAACGCGATGGCGCGCGCCGCCGACGCGGGCACGCTCAAGAAGGACGGCATCGCCGCCGAACTGCGCGCGAAGCCGCAGGACACGCTGATCGGCAAGGTCAGCTTCGCGGCCAACGGCGACAACCCGTCGTTCCTCAACAACATGGCGCAGATCCAGGGCGACCGCATCGTGCTCGTGTGGCCGAAGGAACGCGCGACCGGCAAGCTCAACTTCCCGGCGCTGCCGTGGTGATCGCGCGCTGCGCGCTTCGTGCGCTGTTTTCGACGCTGTTATCGATAGGGAGATCGCGATGAGCGAACTCGTGTTGCAGTCGCTGTATTCGGGCGTGCTGGTGGGCGGCGCGTATGCGCTCGTCGCGCTCGGGCTCGCGCTGGTGTTCGGCTCGATGCGCATCATCAACCTCGCGCACGGCGAACTCGTGCTGCTGGCCGCGTATATCGCCTATACGTTCGAAACGCGGCTGGGCATCAATCCGGTGTTCGCGATTCCCGTGGCGATTCCGGTCGTGTGCGCGGCGGCCGCGCTCGCGTGGTATCTGGTGAGCCGCATCAAACGCGACCGCGAGCTGAATTCGCTGATCCTCACTTACGGCATCGGCATCGTGCTGACGAACGCCGTGCTGCTCGGCTGGGGCGCCGACGTGCGCTCGACCAACGACGCCTGGCTGCAGGACAGCGTGATGCTCGGCGATCTGCTGTCGATGCGCAGCGAAGTGATGTCGTTCGGCATCAGCGTGCTGCTGATGCTCGCGCTCTGGTGGTGGCTGACGCGCTCGTGGTACGGGCGCGCGGTGCGGGCGATTTCGAGCAATCGCGACGCGGCGCGCCTGATGGGCATCGATCCGCGCAAGGTGGAACTGGTGTCGTTCGTGGTCGCGGGCGTGCTGGCGTCGTGCGCGGGCGTGTCGATCTATGCGTCGAGCGCGGTGCAGCCCGCGATCGGCGAGGCGCTGACGGTCAAGGCCTTCATCATCACCGTGCTGGCGGGCGTGGGGTCGATTCCGGGCGTGCTCGCGGGCGCGCTGCTGCTCGGCGTGGCCGAGGCGCTCACCGTCACGCTCGCGAGTTCGGCGTTGCAGGAACTGGCCGGCATGCTGCTGTTCCTGATCGTGCTGTACGTGCTGCCCAACGGCCTGTTCGGCGTGGCGAAAAGACGAGGATGACGGGGGAAACTCGATGAACACCACCACCACTCACACGCCCGCCGCCGCGACGAGCGCCGACGCGCGCGCGAAGCCGGTCTGGTCCGCGCAACGCATCGCCGGGCTCGTTGTCACGCTCGTCGTGCTCTACGCGGCCGTGCCGCTCGCGCTCGGGCAGAACCTCTATCTGATGAGTCTCGCGGTCGCGTCGCTGACGATCGCGGGCATCGCGCTCGCCTGGGCGCTGCTCGGCAATCTCGGCGGCATGGTCAGCTTCGGGCACAGCGCGTTCTTCGGCGTGGGCTCGTATATCTCCGCGCTGCTCACGCTCAAGGCGGGCTGGCCGGTGTTTCCCGCGATGCTTGCGGGCGGCGTGGGCGCGAGCGTCGCCTCGCTCGCGATGGCGCCCGCGCTGCGTCTGAAAGGCCCGTATTTCGCGCTGGCGATTCTCGCGTATGCGCAGATCTTCCGCATCGTTGCGACGGAATGGTCCGGGCTCACAGGCGGCGCGAGCGGCCTGTCCAGCATTCCGGCGCTGCCGAAGCTGCTCGGCGTGGACTTCGGCAGCAAGAGCGGCGGCTACGTCGTGATCCTCACGCTCGTGCTCGCCTTCGCGCTGCTCTATGCGAAGCTGCGCGGCTCGAACGTGGGGCTCGCGCTGCGCGCGATGCACGAATCGGAGGACGCCACGCGCGTCGTGGGCGTCAACAGCGTGATCCTCAAGCTCGCGATGCTGATGCTCTCCGCGCTCATGACGGGTCTGGTCGGCGCCTTCAACGCGCACTACATCAACTTTCTCGAACCCGATTACGCGTTCAACGCGAGCTGGGCCGTGGTGCCGATCATCGCGGCGATCTGCGGCGGCTATCGCACGATACTCGGGCCGCTGGTGGGCGCGGTATCGGTCTATCTGATCGATCAGCTCGTGCTCAAGAGCCTGCTGCCGACGGGGCATCAGATCGTGCTCGGCATGCTGCTGGTGGCGATGATCATCGTGAGTCCCGCGGGGCTGACCGCGCTGCGCTTCAAACGTACCGGGCGAGGTGTCCATGCAGCAGGCTGAACTGGAACTCAAGGATGTGTCGATCCGTTTCGGCGGACTCACGGCGGTGAGCGGCGTCTCGCTCACGCTCGGCACGCACGACGTGGTGGGTCTCGTCGGGCCGAACGGCGCGGGCAAGACCACGCTGTTCAACGCGATCTCGGGACTCGTGCGGCCGACGAGCGGCGCGATCCGCTTCGAGGGCGTCGACCTGCTCAAGACGCCGCTGTACCGGCGCGCGCGCCTTGGCATCGGGCGCACGTTCCAGGTGCCGCAACCGCTGCACGAACTCACGGTGCGCGAGAACCTGATCGTCGCGCAACGCTTCGGCGCGGGCCGCGTGGACGAGGCGCGCATCGACGAGATTCTCGACTTCATGGGGCTCGCGGGCAAGGCGCAGCGCGACGCGGCCACCGAACTCGCGCTCACCGAACTCAAGGCGCTCGAAGTGGCGAAAG
The DNA here is from genome assembly GCF_900109265.1 of Paraburkholderia tropica. Lineage (GTDB taxonomy): Bacteria > Pseudomonadota > Gammaproteobacteria > Burkholderiales > Burkholderiaceae > Paraburkholderia > Paraburkholderia tropica. The sequence continues at coordinate 182,447 of NZ_FNZM01000018.1, read as the reverse complement.
CGCTGGCGACCGGCCCGAAACTGCTGCTGCTCGACGAAGTGCTCGGCGGCCTGGAGACGGCCACCAAGCGGCGCTTCATGAAGACGCTCCTCGACGTGCACGAACGTTATCGCGTAGGGATCCTGATTATCGAGCACGATATCGAAACGGTGATGAACCTGTGCCGCCGCGTGGCGGTGCTCAATTTCGGCAAGCTGATCGCGGATGGTCCGCCTGCCGACGTGTTCCGCGATCCGGAAGTCGTGCGCAGTTATACGGGGGAGGCCGCTCATGCCTGAGATGCTCGAGATTCGCCACGCGCGCGCGGGTTACGGCGCGATCAACGTGCTCTGGGACGTCTCGCTCGCGGTGGCGAAGGGCGAGGTGACGACGATCGTCGGGCCGAACGGCGCGGGCAAGACCACGCTGCTGCGCGCGATCATGGGCCTCGTGCCGCTCGCGCACGGCGAGATCGCGTTCGACGGCGCGCCGCTCGCCGGTGTGCCGACGTGGGACATGGCGCAGCGCGGCATTGCGATGGTGCCGGAGGGGCGCATGATTTTCCGCGACATGTCGATCGAAGAAAACCTCATGCTCGGCGCGTTCGCGAAGTCGCGGCGCGCGGGCGCGGCGCGGCAACTCGAAGAAGTCTACGGGCTCTTTCCGCTGCTCAAGGAGCGCCGCGCGCTGCCCGCCGGCACCTTGTCGGGCGGCCAGGCGCAGATGCTTGCGCTGGGGCGCGGGCTGATGTCGTCGCCGCAACTGATGCTGATCGACGAGCCGTCGCTGGGTCTCGCGCCGGTGATGGTGCAGGAAGTGTTCGCGATTCTCGAACGGCTCAAGGCGGCGGGGCGCACCATCGTACTCGTCGAGCAGAACACGCACATGGCGCTGCGGCTCGCCGATCAGGTCTATCTGATGCAGGGCGGCAAGGTGACGTTCGAGGCGCGCGCGAAGGACGTGAACGTCGACGAACTGCACGACATGTACTTCGCGCGCTGACTTTCGGGCGTCTCCCGCTGCCTGCCGCGAGGCCGCGCGTCGAATGGACATGCGCGGTCTCGCGCGATATATTCAAAAAGATATATCGAAGCGGAGAGACCACGGTGAGCACGACAACAAGTCCCCAGACAGCACAGGCAACCCAAGCGGCGAAGGAAGCGGTAGGCAGCAAGTATGTGAAGGAACAGATGCAGACGGCGCGCGAGCGCACCTGGCAGGTGATCGAGCGCGTGGCGCCGCGCGTCGTGCCGGGCATGCGCGAGTCGGAAGCGGCGGCGCTGTGCAAGGCGGAGATGGAAGCGCTCGGCATGGATCGCATCTGGCATCCGACCATCGTGCGTTTCGGCGAGAACACGCTGCGCATGTTCAAGGAGCGCTCGGTCGGCGATCCGGTGCTGCGGGCCAACGACATCTTCTTTCTCGATCTCGGCGTGGTCTGGGGCGCGCACGAGGGCGATGCGGGCGCGACCTTCGTCGTCGGCGACGATGCGGAAATGCAGGCCTGCGCCGCGGCCGCGAAAACACTGTTCGACGACGTCGAGCAGCACTGGCGTAAAACGGGCGCGGCGGGCACGGCGCTCTATGCCTATGCCGACGAGCGCGCGCAAGCGCTGGGCTGGCGTCTGAATCTCGACATCAAGGGCCATCGCGTCTCGGACTTTCCGCATGCGATCTATCGCGCAGGCGATCTCGGCGATTTCGACGCGTGCCCCAACGCCGGTTTGTGGATTCTCGAAATCCAGATCGCGCATCCGACGAAGCCGTTCGGCGCGTTCTACGAGGATCTGTTGTATTGAACCTTGATAGCGCGGTCCGATGAGCCCGCGCTTTTCACTTCACCCCCTCAGCGCGTCGCCGGCCACCATCAGCTTGCCGCCGTCATAGCCTGCGCCTCGCGCGCGCTTTACGTCTGTCACGCCGTCGCGCGCCGCAGCTCCAGCGCCCGCGCGCGCATGTCGAGCGGGCTCATGCCGAAGGCGCGCCGGAACGCGCGCGTGAAATCGGACGCGCTGTTGAAGCCCAGCCCGTACGCGATCTCGGTGACGAGCAGATGCGGAAAGCGCACCAGGTCGTCGGCGGCCTCGCGCAGCCGTCGATGGCGGATATACGCGCCCAGCCCGCCTTCCTGCTCGAACCAGCGATAGATCGTGGCGCGTTTCAGTTGCAGCGCCGCGACCACCGTGCTCGGCGTGAGATCGGCATGATGCAGGTTCGCATCGACGTAACGGCGCACCTGGTTCATCACGGCGGCTTGCGCGGCGGCGCGCCCGCGTTCGCCGAGGCGCGCCTCGCCGCGATACGCGGCCAGCAGCAACTGCGCGGCAACCTGCATGGCTTCGGCGGCCTGGGCGGCGTCGAGTTGCGGCAGGGTGTCGGCCAGCGCGAGCGCGTGCGCGAGACTCAATTGCGCGAGCGGCGTGTGCGGCGCGAGGCCCTGACCGTGGATCGACTCGGCGTAGGGCAGGTTGGCGTCGACGGTTTCCTGCGGCACGAACACGCTGAGTACGCGGCAGGCCGGCCGTTCCACGCGGAACGGCTGGTTCATGTCCATCGCGATGATGCGCGTGGGCGTCTCGTCGGCGCTGCGTTTGCGGCGCATGCCGGTGGTGAGGCCCGAGTCGCCCTGCGCGTAGAGATGGAACGCGAAGTCGCGCCGCCGGTCGGTCGAGACACGCGCGACCGGGCGTTCCAGCACCAGCGCGTCGGTCGTGCAATCGGTGAACGAGAAGCCGGCCGCCGCGTAGCGGTCGATCTGGCCGCGAAAGCCGCCTTCGATCTGGCCGCGCGACGGCACCACGTCCACGACATGCCCGACGCGCTCGCGCCACGCGATCAGCTGCTCGCCGCGCGCCTGCGCGTGCGTGCTGAACCGGCTCGCCGCAAGGACGGCGCCGCTGGCGGGTTCGCGGGCGAGTTCGCCCGGGGCGGGAGGTGCGTTCACGGCGTGGCGGCGGTTGAGTGTCGATTCGGTGTCGATCAGTGTCGATCTCGGTCAACGGATGCGTTTGAGACGGACGGTCAAGCCTACCAAACATTACCAGGTATTGTCGTACGACAAATAGTCGGGTTTCGCACTGTGTTCGGGCAATGGCGTCCGGCCGGGCGGGAGCAGCGTGGCGTCGAAACGGCCGGTCCGGGGAAGTCGGCCTGCCGCGGCGCTTTCCAGCGAAGCCGGGACGCAGGACAGAAACGACCAGGGGCCTTTAATGAGTACGAGTGAGACCCGCCGAAAACCGCCGCAGCCGTCGGCCGTACCGGCAAAAAAATCAACTAACGAGCCGGCAGTGACGTCGGCAAAAAACGCCGGCCTGCTGCCCGCGCGGCTCGCCGATGCGCAACTCGATCACGTCGAGCGCATGGTGCAGTTTCTCAGCTTCGCGACGGTGGCCAATGCGACGCGCGGCATCGACCGCGAATACTGCCGCAAGCGGCTGCAGACGCTGGAGCAGACGCACGATCTCGTCGCCAGCCAGCGGTCGCGTATCGCCAAGCTGCTGCATCTGCTGGAGCGCGTCGGCTCGACGACGCTCGAGCACGCTCTCACGCGTTCCGAGGTCGATCCGGCTGCGCGCTTCGTCGCGCCGCGCGGCGAATTCGCGGCCTGACGCGGTCTGCCTGATCCCGTCAGCACGCGGACGGCGTCCGCACACGCCGCCCCGCGCCTTTCAGCACCGCCCCACGCCGCCCACGCCGCCCACTTCGCCCACGCCGCCCACGCCGCCCACGTCGATCAACACCCGCGCGCGTAACGCCGGCAGCAACGCCGCTCCCTTCGTTTTATCCTGCACGCCGCACCCCGCGGCCGGGCGCGCTCGCGCGTGCGCGTCGCGCGGCCTATCGTCCCCAATTTGATCGTTTCGATCATTCGTTTGATCGAATTGCGCAAAACGTAGCGCGCGTTTACACTCCGCCATGATCGTTTCAATCAAAAAAGTGAGCAAACCGATCAAGACGCTCAAACCGGGCGCGTCGTCCCGGGTCATGCGCCGATCGGATCATCATTGAGGAGACTTCCCATGGCCCAGATTCCCATCAAGCGTTCGATCGAGCGCGTTCCCGGCGGCATGATGATCGTGCCGCTGCTGCTCGGTTCGCTCGTCGCGACCTTTGCGCCCGGTCTGCCGAAATTCTTCGGCTCGTTCACGAATGCGCTGTTCACCGGCTCGCTGCCGATCCTCGCCGTGTTCTACGTGTGCATGGGCGCGAGCATCGACGTGAAGGCCACGCCCTATCTGCTCAAGAAGGGCGGCGCGCTGTTCGCGACCAAGGTGGGCGCGGCGATCCTGGTCGGCATCGTGATGGGGCATCTGCTCGGCGAGGCGCCGATCGCCTCGGGTCTGTTCGCGGGTCTCTCCACGCTGGCCGTGATCGCCGCGATGAACGACACCAACGGCGGCCTCTATATGGCGCTGATGGGCCAGTACGGCCGCTCGGAAGACGTGGGCGCGTACACGATCATGTCGCTCGAATCGGGCCCGTTTCTCACGATGGTCACGCTCGGCGTGGCGGGCCTCTCGGCGTTTCCGTGGCAGACGCTGGTCGGCAGCATCCTGCCGCTGTGCGCGGGCATGCTGCTCGGCAATCTCGACCGCGAAATGCGCGCTTTCCTCGCGCGCGCCGTGCCGGTGATGATTCCGTTCTTCGCGCTGGCGCTCGGCGCGGGCCTCGATCTGCACAAGGTCTGGCAGGCGGGCCTGCTGGGCATCGGGCTTGGCATCGGCGTGGTGGTCGTGACGGGTATTCCGCTCTATTTCGCCGATCGCGCGACCGGCGGCACGGGCGTGGCCGGCGTGGCGGCGGCCAACACCGCGGGCAACGCGGCGGCGGTTCCGGCGCTGGTGGCCGCGGCCAATCCGGTCTACGAACCGGCCGCGCAGAGCGCGACGCTGCTGGTGGCGGCGGCCGTGGTGGTCTCGGCGATCGTCTCGCCCGTGCTGACCGCGTGGGTCGCGAAGCGCGCCAATGCGCGCCTCGCGCGCCGCGGCGAGGCGCAAGTCCAGAATCAGGCTGACGCACCGGACGCGAAGCGGGTCGCGCAATGAAGCTGCTGATCATTGCCGACGATCTGTCTGGCGCCGCCGATTGCGCGATTGGTTTCGCCAACGCGGGCCATCGCACGCTGGTGACGCTCGACGCGTCGCGCGCGGACGAGGGTGTGGCCAACGTCGCGGCCGCGCAGGATGACGCGCACGACGACACGCCACTCGCCGCCGACGTGATCGCCGCCGACACCGACACGCGCCGTCTCACGCCCGCCGACGCGGCGGCGCGCACGGCGCTGGCGTTCGAGGCGCTGCGCGGCGCGGGCGAACCGCGCGCGCCGCAGCGCAAGCTCTACAAGAAAATCGATTCGACGCTGCGCGGCAACTGGGCCGCCGAAGTCGCGGCCTTGCAGGCGCGCGCCGGTCTCGCGATCGTCGCGCCCGCGTTTCCCGCGACCGGTCGCACGGTGCGCGACGGCGCGCTGCTCGTGCACGGCGTGCCGCTCGCGCAGACCGAGACGTGGCGTCTCGAACACGCCGATCGTCCCGCCGACATGGCCGTCATGCTGGCGGCGGCCGGACTGCGCAGCGAGCGTTTCGACGCAGCGACGCTGCACGCCGACCCGCGCGCGCTCGCGCGCCGCGTGGCGCTGATTGCGGCGGAAGGCGAAGACGGCGCGCGGGCGCTGATCGTCGATGCCCAGAGCGCCGACGAGTTGCGCGCACTCGCGCGCGCCACGCTCGCGCTCGACAGCGCGTTTTTCTGGGTCGGCTCGGGCGGTCTCGCGCGCGAACTGGCGACGCTGGATGCGGCGCAAGCCGCCACTCAGACCGCAACTCAAGCGGACGATGCCAGCGCACTCAAGCCTTCGGCGCCCGACCTCGGCGGCAGCGGACCCGGCCCGATTCTGGTGCTGGTCGGCAGCCTCTCGGCGGTCGGCGAGCGCCAATGCGCGGTCCTGCGCGAGCGCGCGGGACTTGCCGAACTGATCGTGCCGCCCGCCGTGCTGCGCGCGGGCGAGACGCACGCGCACTGGCCGCAGTGGGACGCGCGCATCGGCGCAACGCTGGCGGCGGGCGCGGATCTGCTGCTGCGCATCGGTCGCGACGACGCCTTCGATCCCGCCGAGGGCGCACGCCTGTCCGCGCGGCTCGCGGCGCTCGTCGCACCGCATTTCACGCAGACCGCGGGCCTGATCGCGACGGGCGGCGAGACCGCGCGCGCGATGCTCGACGCGGCCGGCATCGGCAGCCTGCGTCTGATCGCCGAAATCGAAGCGGGCGTGGCGGTCGCGCGTCCGCATGCGCCCGCGCGCGCGCACCGGCCCGCCGTCGTCACGAAGGCGGGCGCGTTCGGCACCGAACAGGCGCTGTACGCGGCCTGGCTGCACCTGCGCGGCACGCCGCACGAAGAGACGCAAGCTCGCACACCGGGCGAACCGGACAGCACGCAACACAACAGCACAAAACACGAGCCAACGGCGCCGGACGCCGTTGCGCCCACCGCACCATCGAGGAACGTATGAGCACCTATATCCCTGTCATCGGCATCACGATGGGCGACGCCGCCGGCGTCGGCCCCGAAGTCGTCGTCAAGAGCCTGACGCACGCGCAGGTCTACGAACAATGCCGTCCGCTCGTGATCGGCGACGCGCGCCGGCTCGAGCACGCGATCGTCATCTGCCAGCTCGACATGGACGTGCGCCGCATCGCCGATCCGTCGCAGGCGCGCTACGAACGAGGCACGATCGACGTGATCGACCTCGAACTGATTCCCGAAGATCTGCCGTTCGGCGAACTGTCGCCGCTCGCGGGCGACGCCGCCTACCGCTATATCGCGCGCGCCGTTGAACTGGCGCAGGCGAAGCAGATCGACGCGATCTGCACCGCGCCGCTGAACAAGGAAGCGCTGCACGCGGGCGGCCACAAGTATCCGGGCCACACGGAAATGCTCGCGCACCTCACGGGCGTCGACGAAGTCTCGATGATGCTGGTCGCGCCGCAACTGCGCGTGATTCACGTGACGACGCACATCGGCATCATCGACGCGATCCGCAAGATCGAGCCGGGCCTCGTGCAGCGCACGATCGAGCGCGGCAACGCCACGCTCGTGAAGGCGGGCATCGCGAAGCCGCGCATCGGCGTGTGCGGGATCAATCCGCATGCGGGCGAAAACGGTCTGTTCGGCTATGGCGAAGAGGAAGAGAAGATCATTCCGGCGGTCAAGCTGCTGCAGGAACGCGGTCTCGACGTGACCGGCCCGCTGCCCGCCGACACGCTGTTCTTCCGTGCGGGCCGCGGCGACTTCGACCTCGTCGTGGCGATGTATCACGATCAGGGCCACGGCCCCGTGAAGGTGCTCGGCCTCGAAGCGGGCGTGAACGTCACCGTGGGTCTCGAAGTGATCCGCACGTCGGTCGATCACGGCACGGCGTTCGATATCGCGGGCAAGGGCGTCGTGGACGAAGGCAGCATGCTCGAAGCGCTGCGTCAGGGCGCGGAGCTGGCGACGCGCCGTTAAGTTTGACACCCGGCGCGACACGAGGCGCGCCGCTAAACGCCAAGCCGCCGTCATGGGCCGCGCGGCCCGGCGCGCACGTGCCATCGTGTAAGATCGCCGGGTTCCCGCAGCTCACTTTTTAGCAATGAAAGCGTCCGACCGTCACCGCGCCATTCTCGAACTCGTGCAGACGCGCGAGGCCAACGTCGAACAGTTGACGGAGGCGCTGGGCGTGTCGGAAGCCACGATCCGCCGCGATCTCGCGGTGCTGCACAAGCAGCGCCGGCTCGTGCGCACGTATGGCGGCGCGACCGCGCTGGTCGGCGTGCACGAACCCGAGGCCTCGCTCGAGGAACGCAAGGCGGCGCAGCGCGAGCAGAAGGAGCGCATCGCGCTGGCGGCCGCGGCTCACGTGCGCGACGGCGACACCGTCATGCTCGACGGCGGCACCACCTGCGCCGCGCTCGCGCGTCATCTGCTGGCGCGCAGCGATCTGCATGTCGTCACCAACAATCTGCTCGCGGTCGCCACGCTCGCGAACGCGCCCGGCATTCAGGTCACGCTGCTCGGCGGCGATCTGCGCAGCTCCAGCATGAGCACGCTCGGCCCGCTCGCGGAACTGCTGCTCACGCGCGTGAGCGTCGATACGGCGTTTCTCGGCGCGGACGGCGTGGTGGCCGGATTCGGTCTGTGCGAAGCGAGCGCGCAGCAGGCGTCGCTCAAGGACTGCATGATCCGGCGCGCGGCGCAGGTGATCGTGCTGGCGGACTCGGACAAGCTCGGCCGCGCGCGCCAGCAGCACTGGACGCCGATCGAGCGCGAGTGGCGTCTGATTACCGCCGCGAGCGCGGGCGAAGCGGCGCTCGAACCGTTTCGCGCGCTGCTCGGCGTGCAGGTGGAAGTGGTGGACGCGCTCGATGCGCCCGATACGCGAGCGCTTTGATCGTCAATCGTGGTGGTAAGTCTTGTTGACGATTTTCCAGCCGACGTCGAATTCCACCAGCGTCAGATAATCCGTGAAACGCAAGCCCTGATACAGCGTGGCCGTTTTGACTGCCGCGCTGCGGCCCGTCACGTCCACCGCAACGATGCGCATGTCGAACGGCTCGCCGCTTTCCGAGGGCTTGTCCATGCCTTCGATTTCCGCGATCCACTCGTCGAGCGACTGGCGATAGAAGTCGCCGTGGTAATAGCCCCAAAGCTGGGCGTGCGGATCGAACGCCGAACGCAGACGCCGCGCGTCGCCGTTGTGCATGCCGATGAAAAAACGCTCGATCGTCGCCGCGATTTGCGCGAACGCGTCGCCGGCTTCCATGTCCGCCTCCCTGTTCGAACGCCGCGAGGTCTGCCAGGCCTCGCGTCGATGCGCCGTGAATGGGCGATCGTTCAAGCATAGAAGGCGGCCCCGCGAAGTCAAGCAATCGTAAGGTTGCAATTGCGAGGTGCTCGTCGCAGGCACGCGCAACGCGTCGAGCGGATTGCGCCGCTTTTGCACGCGGGCCTGGTTCCCCGAATGCCGTTCCCGCTGGCTCTACAGCGTTGGCCGTTTTGGCGTGACAATAGGTTTTTTGACGTTCGATGCGCGCGGCTTGAGCCGACAGCGCCACGCGGAGCCCCCATGTACGTCCCTGCCCATTTCGACGAATCCCGCCCCGAGGCGCTGCACGCCTTCATCGCGCAGCACCCGTTCGGCACGCTGGTCACGCACGGCGCGAGCGGACTCGACGCCAATCACATTCCGTTCGAACTGCTCGCGGGCGAGGGCGCGTTCGGCACGCTGCACGCGCACGTCGCGCGCGCGAATCCGCTCTGGCAGGACGTCGCGGACGGCGATGAAGTGCTCGCGATCTTCCGCGCCGGCGACGCCTATATTTCGCCGACGTGGTATCCGAGCAAGCACGAACACCACAAGCAGGTGCCCACCTGGAATTACGCGGTCGTGCACGCACATGGCCGCATTCGCGTGCGCGACGACGAGAAGTTCGTGCGTGGCGTGGTCGCGCGGCTCACGCGCACGCACGAAGCAAGCGAGCCGCAGCCGTGGAAGATGGGCGATGCGCCCGTCGACTATCTCGACACGATGCTCAAGGCCATCGTCGGCATCGAGATCGAGATGACGCGGCTCACGGGCAAGCGCAAACTTTCGCAGAACAAGGAAGCGCGCGATATTCGCGGCGCGGGCGAGGCGCTCGTCGCGCGCGGCGAACGCGAGATCGGCGAACCGATGCTGGAGATCGCCGCGCGCAAGGCCGAACAGGGCTGAGGCGCGCGGCGCGTTCTTTTGTGTTGCGCGCGGCTAGATCACCAGCCGCGAGTGGCCGATGCCGCCGCCTTTTTCCACGCGGATCTGCGTGGCGATGCGCTCCTTGAGACTGTCGACGTGGCTGATCACGCCGATCATCTTGCCGCTCGCGTTGAGCGTGTCGAGCGCGTCGAGCGCGATTTCCAGCGTGTCGCCGTCGAGCGTGCCGAAGCCTTCGTCGAGGAACAGCGAGTCGATCGAGGTCTTGTGGCTCACGAGGTCGGAGAGCGCGAGCGCCAGCGCGAGACTCACGAGGAAGCTCTCGCCGCCCGAGAGCGTGCGCGTGTCGCGCGTGACGTCCGCCTGCCAGCCGTCGACGATTTCCAGTTCGAGTTCGCCCGTCGATTTGCGGCGCAGCAGATAGCGCGCATGCAGACGATCGAGATGGCGATTGGCGAGCGCGAGCAGATGATCGAGCGTGAGACCTTGCGCGAAGCGGCGGAACTTGTCGCCCTTCGCGGAGCCGATCAGCGCGTCGAGGCGCTGCCAGAGATCGGCGTCCTGCGTCTGCGCGTCAATCTGCGCGAACAGCGCGCGCTGGCTGTCGCGCTGCTGCGCGTCGCGCGCGAGCAGGCCGCGTTGATGGCCGAGCCGTTCGTTGAGCGTCGCGTTATCTCTTTCCGCGCTGTCGATCTGCGCGTCGAGTTCGGCGAGTGTGGCTTCGGTCTGCGCCGTCGCTTCCACCATCGCTTCGAGTCGTGCGAGCTTCTCTCGCGCGCTGTTCAGCAGTGCGGTGGCCGTGTCGCGTTCCTGCTCGCGCTGTTGCTTGAGTGCTTGCAGGCGCTGGCGTTCCTCGGCGGGCAGGAGCGCGGCGAGGAAATCGTCCTGCTGCGCGAACGGACTCGCCGCGAGCGCCGCGCTCCACGTTTGCGCGGCCTGGCTGGCGGCGTCGCGCTGATGCGCGAGCGAGCGTTCGAGTTGCGCGATCTGGCCGTCGAGCGCTGCGAGTTCGCGCGTGAGCGCGTCGGCGCGTGCGGCGGCCGTGGCGAAGTCTTCGCCGGGCGCGTCGTCTTCGTCGTCGAATAGCGAATCCATCGGCGCGCTCTGCGCCGCTTGCGCGACTTCCGCGCCAATCGATGCGCACCGTTCGCGCCACACCTGAAGTTGCGCGCGCGCGACGTCGGCCTGGGCGCGTTCGTGCGCGAGCGATTCCGCGAGCGTGTGAAGGCGGCGCTGCGTCTCCTGCCACTTGCGCCATTCGTCGTCGCGCGTGTGCAGCCACGCGCGCGGATCGTCGGGCAGCGCCGCGAGCGGCGCGCCGTCGGCTTGCGTGCCGGTCTGCATCGAGGCGAGCAAAGCCTGCGCTTCTTCTTCGATCCGGACGCGCAATGCCGCGAGTTCGCGTTCGGTTTCCGCGCGGCGCTCCTGTACGCTCGCGATCGACTGTTCGAGCAACTCGCCGCGCGCCTGCGCCGCTTGTAGCGCCTGGGCGCAGCGCGTATTCGCTTCGCGTGCTTGAGCGAGCGCTTCCTCGGCGCGTTCGGTCTCGGTCAGATGCTGGCGGATTTGCTGCGCCGATTGCGCGGCGGCCTCGCTTGCTTGTGCGAGCGCATCGGCGTCCTGCCATGCGTCGGCGTCGAGCCTGAGCGACGCAACCAGCGACGAAGCGAGCGACGCCGACAACGCCTGCCAGTCCGCACGATCCTGCGTGTCGCGTGCGGCGAGCTGATCGTGTTGCGCGCGCTGCTGCGCCTGCGTCGCGCGCAACGCGGACAGTTTCTCAGCCGCGCCGCGCAACGTTTGTTCGGATGCCTGAAGATCGGCGCGGATCGCCTGAAGCGCGCCTTGCGTCGCCGACACGTCGAGCGCTCGATACGCAGCGATAGCCGGATGATCGTGCGAACCGCACAACGGACACGCTTCGCCGGGCTGCAACGCATCGCGATGCTGCGCGAGACTGCGAATCACCTGTTCCTGTTCGAGCAGTGTCTGCTTGTCGGCGGCGCGCGCCTGGAGTTCGGCGTGCGCGCGTTGCAGCGTGACGAGCGCGCTATCTTGCGCGGCGATCTCGCTGTCGCTGCGCGCGAGACTGGCCGCGAGCGTCGCGGTTTCCGTCGCGAGCTGGCGGCGGCGGGCGGCGAGCGTCTGCAACTGCGCCCAGCGCTCGACCGCGCGTTGCGCTGCCTGCGCGGCGTCGCGCAGTTGCGCGAGTGTCTGGCCCGAGAGGCGCGTGGTCTGCGCGGCGCTCAACGTCCGCAATTGCGTGTCCGATTCGGCTTGCGCGCGCGTGCAATCCGCGAGCGTTTTGCCGTGCTGTTCGCGCTGCGCGTGGGCGTCGGCGAGCTGCTTTTGCAGGGCCGTCTGCTGCGTTTCGCGCGCGCGACTGTCCGCATGACGGCGCGCGCGCTGCTCGAACTGCTCGCGCCACGCGCCGATGCGTTCGCCCAGTTGCGCGTGCGCCGCGTGCGCGCTGCAGTAGCGATCGAGTTGCTGCTTCTCCGCGTCGAGTTGCGCGAGACGACGCTCGGCGTCGCGCACGATGCGCGCGGCCAGCGCGGCGGCCGCGCCGGTTTGACGACGCTGCGCCGCGACTTGCTCCGTGCGGCGACGACGCGACGCGGCGAGATCGGCATCGGTCTGTTTGCAGGCAGCGTCCGTTTGCTGCGCGTGCTGATGCGCCGCGCGCAGCGCTTCGGCGGGCTCGCTCGCGGCGAGGCGCGCGAGCTCGGGCGCGGCGGCCTCGTACGCGGCGCTCGCGCTCGCGAGACGCGTGTGCGCCGCTTGCGCGTCGGCTTGCGCCTGGCTCAGATCGCGCCGCCATTGGCGCTGCGCGTGCAGCGTTTTCGTGCGCGTGGCGAGCGCGTTCGACTGGTCGGCGAGCGCGGCGATGTCCTGCTCCATCGCCGTGCGCTGCTCGGGCGTCAGCAATTCCATGCCGTCCGCGCGGGCGCGCAACTGCTTGAGCGCATCGCGCGCCGCGCCCGCGCGCTCGTAGACCTGACGCGAGATTTCGCCGTAGATTTCCGTGCCCGTGAGTTCTTCGAGCAGTTCGGCGCGGTCGTTCGCGCTCGCGTTCAGGAACGCCGCGAAGCCGCCTTGCGCGAGCAGCATCGAACGCGTGAAGCGCGGGAAATCGAGCCGCGTGATCTCCTCGACGCGCCGCAATTTCTCGTTGATGTGCTGCGTGAGGATCGTGCCGCTGCCGTCGTCGTGCTCGACCGTCGCGAGTTCGACGCGCGGCTGCTGCAACGCGCCGTCCACCTTGTCGCGCGAGCGGCGCTGGCTCCAGAACGCGCGATAGACCGCGCCCTTCACTTCGAACACGACTTCGGCGAGGCAGTCGGCGGTATGGCGCGTCATGATGTCGTTCGCCGACGCCGACACCGTCTTGAGACGCGGCGTCTCGTGATAGAGCGCGAGGCAGATCGCGTCGAGCAGTGTCGACTTGCCCGCGCCGGTCGGGCCGCTGATCGCGAACAGGCCGTTCTCCGAAAACGGCGGCTGCGTGAAGTCGATGCGCCACTCGCCCTTCAGCGAGTTGAGATTCTTGAGGCGCAGGCTGCGGATTTTCATGCGTCGTCCTCCGGCGTGGCCTGCATGGCGGCGAGTACGTTCTTGTAGCGGTCGGTGAGTGCGCCGCGCACGTCGTCGTCGAGCGTTTCGTGCGCGAGGCGGCGCGCGAACACGTCGAGCGGATCGAGTTCGTCGAGCGTCACGCCCGAGTCGGCTGAGAGTTGCGCGGCGGCGTTGCCGCGCTCGCGGCGAATGCGCAGCACGTCGAGCGGCAGATCCTCGGTCATCGCCTGGATGCGCGCGGGCAGGTCGGCGAGATAGTCGTCCTCGGCGACGGTTACTTCGAGCCACGCGGGGCGCTCGGGCGTGGCGTCGCGCGCGATGTCGGCGAAGGCGCCGGGCAGCGTCTTCAGATTGCCGCGCAGCGCGGCGAGCGTCTGGAACGCGGGCACGGCGAGCGGCGTGACGGCGTCCAGCCCGTTCGCGCCGACATCGACGAGCAGCATTTCCTTGCGCTGCGTGGCTTCGTCGAAGCTCAGCGCGATCGGCGAACCGCTATAGCGGATGTGCTCCAGGCCGCCCACTTTCTGCGGACGATGAATATGCCCGAGCGCGATGTAGTCGGCCGGCGGAAATGCGCTGGTGGGGAACGCGTCGAGCGCGCCCACGTAGATCTCGCGCACCGATTCGCTCGCACTCGCGCCCACGGTGGTCAGATGGCCGGTGGCGATCAGCGGGACCGGCCGGCCGAGTTCGGCGGACAGTTGCGCGCGGCGCGTCTCGGCGGCGGCGAACACGGCCTGGTAGTAGGCCTGAATCGCCTGTTGCAGCGACTGCTGCTTCTGTTCGGCGCTCTGGCCGGTTTCACCCTGCATCACGTCGCGCGCGCGGATGAACGGAATCGCGCAGACCACGCAGCCCGCTTCGTCGGGCTTGCCGCGCAGCGGCAGCACGCGAACCTGGTTGGGCGCGGCGTCCGCGTGCGGCACGACCTGGGCCGACAGGCGTTCGAGCAGCGCGCTGCTTTCGCGCAGCGTCGCCACGGAATCGTGATTGCCGCCGAGCAGGAGCAGCGTCACGCCCGCGGCGTGCAGGCGTACGACGAGCTGGCTGTACAGCTCGCGCGCGTAGCTCGGCGGCGTGCCGGTATCGAAAATATCGCCGGCGATCAGGACGGCGTCGACCGCATGGGCGTCGAGCTGGGTAACAAGCCAGTCGATGAGCTGCTGATGCTCGGCCTGGCGGCTCTTGCCCATGAAGTTCTGGCCCAGATGCCAGTCTGAGGTGTGGAGGAGGCGCATGGGGGCGTGATGGTGGCGGCGTTCGCGGATGCGGCGAACGTCGCGAGTTGGGTTCGAAGGCAGCCTGGCCGCGCGGATGTCGAGGCGGCGGGCGCAAGTGGACGATTGTAGAGCAGGGGCGGCGCGCGCCGGGAGCGGTGTAACGTCGGCGAAAGGTTTGCGCAAGGCTGGTACGCGTTCGGCATCGCGCCATGCTTCACGTCAAGCCGCGCGCCGCGATGCATTAAGCACGTGCCTAAAGTTTTTGCGCCGCGCTGCCGTTGACCCGGTTTGAAGCCCCAAAAAAGCCGCATCGAGACTACACCAACCCGAATAGAGCCGCCCGCGCACGCTTCGCGACAGGGCGGACGATACGTCCGACGCCCTGCACCGGCGCCGGCTGAACAGAGGGAACGCTGCGCATCGCGCTTTCGCGCCGCGTTCCAGGAGACCAGAATGCTCAACAAGCTTTCGATACGCGCGAGTTTGACCCTGATGGTGGCGTTTTTCGGCGTGGTGCTGGTGATCGGCGCCGCGGCGGGGCTACTGTCGATGCGCGCGGGCAACGACGCGATGCAGGACATGTACACGGTGGACACCCCCGCCGTGGCCGACCTCGAAGGCAGCGCCGGCCAGCTCTTGCGGCTGCGGCTCGCGCTCGCCACCTATGCGTCGCTCGCCGATCTCGGCGATCAGACCGGCGCCGACGCCGTCCTCAAGCGCTTCGACACCTACCTCAAGATTTCCAACGATCGGCTCGATCACTATCTCTCGCTCGCCAGCAACGACGACGAGGATCGCCGCCTGATCGCCGACATGCAGGACAAGCGCAACAATTTCCTGCACGCGGGCGTCGATCCGGCGCTCGCGGCGCTCAAGAGCGGCGACCGCAACGGCTTCCAGGAATTGCAGGCGCACAAGCTGCCCGCGCTCTACAACGGTTTCGAAAAGGCGATGCTCGCGCTCGAACAGCGTCAGATCGACCACGGCGCGCAGCGCTATCGCGACGCGCAGACGCGCTTCAAGGTGGTGAGCGTCGCGGTGGCCGTGGGCATGGTGTTCGCGCTGCTGTGCGCGTGGCTCGGCCGCGCGGCGCTGATGCGCGCGATCGTGCATCCGGTGGACGCCGCCGTCGCGCAGTTCGAGCGCATCGCGGCGGGCGACCTGAGCGCGGCGGTGGCCGTGGCGAGCCGCAACGAAATGGGCAAGCTCTCGGCCGCCCTGCAACGCATGCAGGCCGCGCTCGTGACGATGGTGAGCACGGTGCGCGCGGGCGCGGAATCGATCGATACGGGCGTGAGCGAAATCGCCGCGGGCAACACCGATCTGTCGCAGCGCACCGAGGAGCAGGCCGCCTCGCTCGAAGAAACGGCGGCGAGCATCGAACAATTGACGTCGACGGTCAAGCAGACGGCGGGTAACGCGCAGGAGGCGAGTTCGCTGGCGCACGGTGCGTCCGGCCTGGCGGCGCGCGGCGGCGAACTCGCGCGCGAAGTGGTGGGCACGATGCAGAACATCGTCGACGACTCGCGGCGCATTGCCGAGATCGTCGGCGTGATCGAGGGCATCGCGTTCCAGACCAATATTCTGGCGCTCAACGCGGCGGTCGAAGCGGCGCGCGCGGGCGAGGAAGGGCGCGGCTTCGCGGTCGTGGCGGGCGAGGTGCGCTCGCTCGCGCAGCGCAGCGCTGGCGCGGCCAAGGAGATCAAGTCGCTGATCGACGCCTCGACGGCGCGCGTGGAAACCGGCGCGACGCTGGTCGAGCGCTCGGGCACGACGATGGAGGAGATCGTCGGCGCGATCGGGCGCGTGAGCGCGATCATGGGCGAGATTGCGTCGGCGGCGACCGAGCAGAGCACCGGCATCGATCAGGTGAATCTCGCGGTCGCGCAGATGGATCAGGTCACGCAGCAGAATGCCGCGCTCGTCGAGCAGGCGGCCGCGGCCGCGGCGTCGCTTGAGGATCAGGCGCGGCGGCTCGCCACGGCGGTGGCGGTGTTCCGCACCTGAGGCGCGGGTCGTCGCGTAGAGACGGGGCATCAGCGGCGCCGGCGAGCGCGTTTTGCGCCCGGCCGGGAGGCGAATCTGGCGGAAGCGGGCGGTCGAGCGGGGCGGCAGCATGTCGCCCCGACCCGCGATCTTTAAGTCCGGACGGCGCTTCGCGTTATCATTGCCTCCACTTATCGACCGACTTCAGCAGATTCCAGCCGCCATGGCCACCAAGAACACGACAGGCGCCGCCCGACGCAGCCCGGCGCCGGGCAAGCGCGCCGCGCCGCCCGAGGAGACCCGCGACGCCGCGCAGAGCGCCGACCTTGCCGATCTCGCCGACGCCGCTGACGCAGCCAGCCCCGCCGAGGAAGAAGGCGCGGGCGCCTCGACCTATCTCGTGCCGGGCCTCGAACGCGGCCTGCGCATCCTCACCGAATTTTCCGCGCGCGAGCCCGTGCTGGGCGCGCCCGAACTGTCGCGCCGCATCGGCATTCCGCGCACCACGACGTTTCGTCTGCTGCAGACGCTGGAAGCGCTCGGCTTCATCGAACGCGCGAACGGCGACCGTCAATATCGGCTGAGCGTGGCGGTGCTGCGGCTCGGCTTCGAGTATCTGAGCTCGCTCGAACTGACCGATTTCGGCACGCCGGTGCTCGAACGTCTGCGCGACGCGACCGGCCTGAGCACGCATCTGCTGATCCGCGACGGGCGCGACGTGGTGTTCGTCGCCAAGGCGCAAACGCGCGAGCCGATGTTCAGCTCGGTGAAGGTGCATGTGGGCACGCGCCTGCCCGCGCACGCCACGGTGCACGGCCAGGTGCTGATGGGCGATCTCTCGCTCACGGAACTGCGCGCGCTCTATCCCGAGAAGCAGCTCGAACGCTATACGGACCGCACGCCCGCCACGGTCGCGGATCTCTATGCGCGCGTGCGCGAATTCGCGGAGCAGGGCTATGCGCTCAGCGAGGCGTCGTTCGAAACGGGGATTTCGGTGGTGAGCGCGCCTGTGCGCGACCAGTCGGGCCGCATCGTCGCGGCGCTCACGGCCACGGTGCCGCGCTCCGATATCGGCAGCGAAGCCGAGCGCGCGCCGCTCGTTACGGCGGTGTGCGCGGCGGCGCTGGATTTGTCGGCGCGTCTGAATTACCGGCCGCTGCCCGGCGATCCCACGGCAGCGCAAGCCGCGCATGGCGGCAGCGTGCAAGCGAGCTGAGTCCGCTTCGCCAGCCTGAATAAAAAAAAGCGCGCCGCGTCATGCGGCGCGCTTTTTTCTTCTGTGCGATCAGAACGAGTGATGAATGCCCGTGAGCACGATCGTCTGATTGCGTCCGCTCGACACGCCCGCCGTAAAGAACGCCGCTTGTGCATCGGAATTCGCGTGCTCGTAGAGCGCGTTCACGTAGACCTGCGTGCTCTTCGACAGCGCATAGACGTCGCCGATCATCAACTGCGTCCAGCGTCGGCCCGACAGCGACGTGGTGGCCGCGCCGCCGACGATCGAGTTCGCGCTGGTCATCTGATAGTTCGCGCC
Source organism: Paraburkholderia tropica (assembly GCF_900109265.1). Taxonomy (GTDB): domain Bacteria; phylum Pseudomonadota; class Gammaproteobacteria; order Burkholderiales; family Burkholderiaceae; genus Paraburkholderia; species Paraburkholderia tropica. Next base: position 164,425 of record NZ_FNZM01000018.1, on the reverse strand, counting down.
CGCGTCGTAGCTCTGGAACGTGTCCGAATAGCCGTTCGATTGCAGCTTCGTGCGCGTATACAGACCGTGCACCAGCACCTTGCCGAACGAGTACGACGCGCCGATCCCCATGTTCTCGACCTTGTCGGCGATATAGCTCGCGGCGGCCTGGCCCTGGAACGTGGTGATGCCCGTGGTCGACATCGACACCGTGCGGTTGTGCTCGTTCGACCACGTCGCGCCGGCCTTGAACGGACCGTTCGCATAACTGATCGAAAAGCCCATCGTGCGGCCATTCGAGAAGTTCGTGCTGTTGCCGAAGCCGAACATCGCGCCTGCCGTGAAGCCATACCAGTTCGGCGAGCGGTACTTCACCGAATTGTTGTACGGCACCACGCCCGTATCGGCGAGCTGATCGATATTGCCCGGATGGAACGCGTACCAGCTCGCCGCGAGATACGCGGTGCTGAGCGGGCCGAGCGTGTCGAACGAGAACGGCGTCTGATTGCCGAGTGTGAGCGTGCCGAAACGGTCCGAACTCAGACCCACATACGCCTGGCGGTTGAACAGCGTGTTGGCCTTCGCCATCGCGCCCGTGTTCGTATAGAAGCCGTTTTCAAGCTGGAAGATCGCCTTCAGGCCGTCGCCCAGATCTTCCTGACCACGCAGGCCCCAGCGGTCGGGCTGCATGTTGCCCTGTTCTTCCATCCACTTCGAATGTCCGCCCACGTTGCTGACGTAGGCTACCCCGGCATCCAGGCTGCCGTATAGCGTGACGCTGCTTTGCGCCCATGCAGACGAGACGGCGCACAGACCCGTCAACCCCGCGGCAATGAAGTGCTTCAACTTTGGACTCCTGATCGTATGACGAATGACCGGTTCCGGTGAGATGGCCTTGAAAGCCCGTCCGGAACCGCTAGACCCAACCCCTCGATGCGATGGCGGCTTTGCTTTTCTTTTTTGTCCGTCGTATGTTTCACCTATGGACAAACGTGCTGCCTATGGAAAGTATAGAGACTTGCACGAGACGCCAAAATACTTTTTCAGGAGAGTGGTTCCCCTGGGTGGGCAAGCGCGGACAAACCAGTCATGGCTACCTAAGCACTTGGACCGTAAGCGTTTTGGCAACTGCTTCGGCATCCTCCACGAGCGCCTTGCCGATCATTTTGAAGACAGGCTCGGTGTTTTCCCCAGGAGCGCTGGATTTTTATTTTGTCCTCCGCGCCAGACTCCTATAATGACCATACATAAACTACTGTTCCGCTTATGGAACACGGTTGCTCCAGGAAAGGTGAGAAATGGCTGAACAATGGCGCTGTGCCGGGCATGCCGGCGATCTGACCGAAGACGCGCCGATCGAGTACAAGCTCGACGGCACCGAAATCGGCATCTACAGGGTGGGCGACGAGGTCTACGCGCTCGAGAACGTCTGCCCGCACGCGTACGCGCTGCTGACGCAAGGTTTCGTCGACGAAGGCACGGTGGAATGCCCGCTGCACGAAGCGGTGTTCGACATCAAGAGCGGCGAGTGCATCAAAGGCCCGGGCGGCCGAGCGCTGAAGCAATACGCCGTGCGTCTCGCCGGTGAAGAAATCCAGATCAAGGTGGAATGACATGCGTGAAGTCCCTGTGAATTTCAATCCGATGCTCAAGCCCTGGGTCGCGCCGCAACCCAACAACGTCGCCGGCAAAGGCGTGATCGAGCAGCCGGGCCAGACCGAAAACATGATCTGGCAAAACCGCAAGGCCGAGCCGACGCAATACGAAAACGACTTCGGCGACGCGCTCGAACAAGTGTTCGAAGCGGGCGCCGCCGAACTCGACGACGTGGTCGCCGGTTTGAACCGCATCGGCTTTCGCACGCCCGAAGGCGCGGCCTGGAACGCGGAGCGCCTCGCCGCCGAATTCCGTCTGCTCGCCGAATAAGCGCGCGTCGGGCCCACAAGAATACGGAGTCCTCATCATGACGTCCCCCACGACCGAAACCCCGGCGAGCGCCGACCCGATCCGCGCCTATCTCGACCGCGGCATCAAAAACTACTGGTATCCCGTCGCGCCGAGCTGGCAAGTCGGCAACGCGCCCATCGGCATCACGCGCCTTGGCGAACAGATCGTGCTGTGGCGCGATCAGGACGGCCAGGTCCACGCGCTCGAAGACCGCTGCCCGCACCGCGGCGCGCGCCTCTCGCTCGGCTGGAATCTGGGCAACCGCGTGGCGTGCTGGTATCACGGCATCGAAGTCGACGGCAGCGGCACCGTGCAGAGCGTGCCGGCCGTGTCGGCATGCCCGCTCGAAGGCCAGAAGTGCGTGAAGTCGTACCCGGCGCAAGAGCATGCGGGCGCCGTGTTCCTGTGGTTCGGCGACGAAGCGCACAAGGAACCCGCGCCGCTGCAACTGCCGCAAGAACTCGTGGGCGAGGAATACGCGAGCTTCCTGTGCATGTCGAACTGGAAGTGCAATTACCAGTACGCGATCGACAACGTCATGGACCCGATGCACGGCGCGTATCTGCACGCGACGTCGCACTCGATGGCCGAAGGCGACAAGCAGGCCGACATGCGCGTGCGTAAAACCGACTCGGGCCTTGTGTTCGAAAAGGTCGGCCAGCGCGACGTCAACTTCGACTGGGTCGAACTCGGCGAAACCGGCTGCCTGTGGATGCGGCTGGAAATTCCGTACAAGAAGAAGTTCGGCCCCGGCGGCAACTTCGGCATCATCGGCTTCGCGGTGCCGGTCGACGCGGACAACTGCCAGGTGTACTTCTGGCGCACGCGCAAGGTGCAGGGCTGGCAGCGCGACGCATGGCGCTTCATGTACCGCAACCGCCTCGAAGGTCTGCATTGGGCCGTGCTCGAGCAAGATCGCTACGTGCTCGAAAGCATGGCGCCGAATGCACGCGACCAGGAATTCCTCTATCAGCACGACGTCGGCATGACGCGCGTGCGCCGCATGCTGCGCCAGCGCGCGCAACAGCATTTCGCCGATCTCGATGCGTTCCGCGCGCAGCAAGGCGCGCAAGCGCAAGCCGAGAGCCACAGCCATGCGTGAGTCCGCAGTATCGGCACAAAGCGCGGCACAAGGCGCGATGCAAGGCGCGCTCGCGGGCCGTCGCGTGATCGTCACGGGCGGCGCGCGTGGACTTGGCGCCGACTTCGTCACGACGCTCGCGGCAGCCGGTGCGCGCGTCGTGTTCGGCGACGTGCTGCACGAAGCGGGCGAGGCGCTCGCGCAATCGCTCGCGGCGCAAGGTCACGACGTGGCGTTCGCGGCGCTCGATCTCGCGCAGCCCGACAGCATCGCGGCCTTTGTCGAACACGCGGCGCAACGCATGGGCGGCATCGACGCGCTCATCAACAACGCGGCCATCACCAACTCGGGCGGCAAGTTCGCGCACGAGATCAGCGTGCCGACGTGGGACGCCGTGATGGACGTGAACGTGCGCGGCACCTGGCTCATGTGCACGGCGGCGCAGCGTTTCCTGGCCGAATCGGGCCGTGGCGCGATCGTCAACATCGCCTCGGACACCGCGCTGTGGGGCGCGCCCAAACTGCTCGCCTATGTGGCCAGCAAGGGCGCCGTGATCGCGATGACGCATTCGCTCGCACGCGAGTTCGGCGCGCAGGGCATTACCGTCAACGCCATCGCGCCGGGCCTCACGGAAGTGGAAGCCACCGCTTACGTGCCGGCCGAGCGCCACGCGTTCTACCTCGACGGCCGCGCGCTGCAACGCGCCCAGGTGCCCGAGGACGTGACCGGCCCCGTGCTGTTTCTGCTGACCGACGCCGCGCGTTTCGTGACCGGGCAATTGCTGCCCGTGAACGGCGGCTTCGTGATGAATTGATGTCGACGAATGGACTATCCGTTCGCGAGAACGTTTGAAAGAACCCAAGGAGAAAACGATGGCCGATGCCAATCTCGAACGCAAGTCGTGGGACCGTCCCGCCGAAGCGAGCTTTGATGACTGGATGAACAGCCGCGTCGCGCGCTATGAAACGCGCCGCTACGACTGGGACGCGCTGAAGTTCCAGGCCGACTACGACCCGAAGTACCGCCGCGCGCAAATGCGCTACGTGGGCACGGGCGGCACCGGCGTGGCGAAGGACAGCAACACCGTGCCGTCGGGCGGCTTCACGTTCTCGACGATGGTGATTCCGGCCGGCAACATCGGCCCGAGCCACATCCATATCGACGTCGAAGAAATCTTCTTCGTGCTGCGCGGCAAGATGAAAGTGATCTGCGAAAAGGACGGCGAAACGTGGGAAGCCGTGCTCGGCGAGCGCGATCTGATCTCGGTGCCGCCGGGCGTGTATCGCACGGAAATCAACATCGGCGAAGAAGACGCGCTGATGTGCGTGATGCTCGGTTCGTCCAAGCCGATCACGCCGACGTATCCGCCCGATTCGCCGCTCGCGAAGATCAAGCGCGAACAGAAGTAAGACTGTCATTCATCTGAACACCCGACGAAGTTGCACACGAACACCGAAGCCATGAACGACGCGATGCTCACCGACGCCTCATCAGCCGCCACGCTTGACACGCTCGATACGCGGCTCGCGCGCTTTGCGCCGCGCCACGTGCAAGCGGGCGAGGCCGTCGTGAGCTATCGCGCAGCGCCCGGCGCGGGCAGCGAGGACGGCAATGAGGCGCTGCCGCTCGTCCTGCTGCATGGCATCGGTTCGGGTGCGGCTTCGTGGGTGCAACAGATGGAAACGCTCGGCGCGAGCCGTCGCGTGATCGCCTGGGACGCGCCCGGTTATGGCGCGTCCACGCCGGTCGCGAACGCCTCGCCGCTCGCCGCCGACTACGCGCGCGTGCTGGCGGACTGGCTCGACGCGCTCGATATTCAACGCTGCGTGCTGGTCGGCCATTCGCTCGGCGCGATCATCGCGGGCGCATTTGCCGCCGCGCATCCGCAGCGCGTGAGCGGTCTGCTGCTGATTTCTCCTGCGGCCGGTTATGGCGCGGCGGACCCGCAAGTGCGCGCCGACAAGCGCGACGCGCGTCTGGCCATGCTCGCCGATCTCGGTCCGCAAGGTCTCGCCGAAAAACGCAGCGCCAACATGCTTTCCGCACACGCCGACGACGCGTCGCGCGCGTGGGTGCGCTGGAACATGGCGCGCGTGCTGCCGCACGGTTACGCGCAGGCCACGCATCTGCTCGCGAACGCCGACCTCGCCGCCGACCTCGCGCGCTGCGTGAACCGCGTACCGATGGCCGTGGCCGTCGGCGCCGACGACACCATCACGTCGCCGCAAGCCTGCGAACGTCTCGCGCAAGTCGCACAGGCGCCGTTTCAGATCGTGCCGCAAGCGGGCCACGCGGGCTACATCGAGCAACCGTCGGCGTACAGCGCACTGCTCGACGCCTTTTGCCGCGCACATTAAGGAACCCTTAAAGAATGACACCCGACCTCGCCAGCGCGTCCCCCGACGCCGACGAAGACCGCAACGACACCAGCTATCGCGTGCCGGGTCTGGAAAGGGGGCTGCGCATTCTCACCGAATTCTCGCCGCGCGAGCCGGTGCTCGATGCACCCGAACTGTCGCGCCGCCTCGGCATTCCGCGCACGACGGTATTCCGTCTGTTGCAGACGCTCGAATCGCTCGGCTTTCTCGAACGCGCCGACCGCGACCGCAATTACCGCCTGGGCGTGGCCGTGCTGCGCCTCGGTTTCGAATATCTGAGTTCGCTGGAACTGACCGACCTCGGCCTGCCGCTGATCGAAGCGCTGCGCGACGCCACCGGCCTCACAACGCATATCGTGATTCGCGACGGACGCGACATCGTGTTCGTGGCGAAGGCGCAAAGCCACGCGCCGATCTTCAGCTCGGTGAAGGTGAACGTGGGCACGCGTCTGCCCGCGCACGCCACCACGCACGGCCAGGTGCTGATGGGCGATCTCACGCTCGACGAACTGCGCGCGCTTTATCCGGAGCCGGCTCTCGAACGCTTCACGCCCTCGACGCCGGACACGGTCGAAGAACTTTTCGCGCGCATTCGCGAAGACGCCGAGCGCGGCTATGCCGTGAGCGAATCGTCGTTCGAGCGCGGCATTTCGGTGGTGTCGGCGCCCGTGCGCAACGACACGGGCCGCATCGCCGCCGTGGTGACGACCACCATTCCGCGTCCGGGCATCGACACCTCGCTGCTCGACGGCGGGCTGATCGACAAGGTGCGCCATGCGGCCGATGAACTGTCGAAGCGCCTCAATTACCGCGGTCAATCTTCGCAGGCCGCGGGCAGCAAGAAAACGTCGTACATGAAGGCACTGGGGATCAAATGATTCAACTCGATTTGCGCGGCCAGGTCGCGGTGGTCACGGGCGGTTCGTCCGGCATCGGCCTCGCCACCGCCGAACTCTTTTTGCAGGCGGGCGCCTCGGTCGCGATCTGCGGCCGTGACAGCGACCGCCTCGCACGCGCCGAACGCGAACTGCGCGAGCGTCATCCGCAGGCGCAACTGCTGGCCGCGCGTTGCGACGTGCTCGACGCGAACGACGTGGCCGCTTTCGCGAGCGCCGTCGAACAGCGCTTCGGCCGCGCCGACATGCTCGTGAACAACGCGGGCCAGGGCCGCGTCTCCACCTTCGCCGACACCACCGACGAAGCGTGGCGCGAAGAACTGGACCTCAAGTACTTCAGCATCATCCGCCCCACGCGCGCCTTCCTGCCGATGCTGAAAAGCACCGCAAAACAAGGGAAAAACGCGTCGATCGTCTGCGTGAACTCGCTGCTCGCGCTCCAACCGGAGCCGCATATGGTCGCGACGTCGTCGGCGCGCGCGGGCGTGCTGAGCCTCATCAAGTCGCTCGCGGTCGAACTCGCGCCCGAGCACATCCGCGTGAACTCGATCCTGATCGGCATCGTCGAGTCGGGCCAGTGGCGCCGCCGCTATGACAACGACGCCGCCGCGCAGGCCGCCGGTCAAAGCTGGCAGGACTGGACCGGCGAACTCGCCCGCAAGAAGCACATTCCGCTCGGCCGCTTCGGTTTGCCCGAAGAAGCCGCGCAAGCCCTGTTTTATCTGGCCACGTCCCTGTCGTCCTATACGACGGGCAGTCATATCGATGTATCTGGAGGCGTAGCACGTCATGTCTAATAAAACCACCGTCGGCGAACTGATCGCCGCCTTCCTCGAACAATGCGGCGTTCAAACCGCGTTCGGCGTGATTTCGATTCACAACATGCCGATCCTCGACGCCATCGGCGTGCGCGGCAACATCCGCTATGTGGGCGCGCGCGGCGAAGCGGGCGCGGTCAACATGGCCGACGGCCTCGCGCGCGTCTCGGGCGGCCTCGGCGTGGCGTTCACGAGCACGGGCACGGCGGCGGGCAACGCAGCGGGCGCGATGGTCGAAGCGCTCACGGCAGGCACGGCGCTGCTGCACATCACCGGCCAGATCGAAACCGAATATCTCGATCAGGACCTCGCGTACATCCACGAAGCGCCCGATCAACTGTCGATGCTCTCGTCGATCTCGAAGGCCGCGTTCCGCGTGCGCTCGGTCGAAACCGCGCTGCCGACGATCCGCGAAGCCGTGCGCGTCGCGCAGACCGCGCCGAGCGGTCCGGTCAGCGTCGAGATCCCCATCGACATTCAGGCCGCGCTGACCGAGTGGCCCGCCGATCTGGCCGCGCCGCATCTCACGACGCTCACGCACGACGAAGCGCGCGTCGAACAACTCGCGAACGCGCTCACGAAGGCGAAGCGTCCGCTGCTGTGGCTCGGCGGCGGCACGCGCCACGCGCGCAGCGCGGTCGAGCGTCTGGTGGCGCTGGGCTTCGGCGTGGTGACGAGCGTGCAGGGCCGCGGCGTGCTGCCCGAAGATCATCCGGCGACGCTCGGTGCGTTCAACGTGAGCGGCTCGGTCGAGCGCTTCTACAAGACCTGCGATGCGATGCTGGTGGTCGGCTCGCGTCTGCGCGGCAACGAAACGCTCAAGTACAAGCTCGGTCTGCCGCAGCCGCTTTATCGTATCGACGCCGACGCGCTCGCCGATAACCGCGGCTATCGCAACGAACTCTTCGTGCACGGCGACGCCGCGCGCGTGCTCGACGCACTCGCCACGCGCCTCGAAGGCAAGCTCAAGGTCGATCCGCAATTCGCCGCCGATCTCGCGGCCGCGCGCGAAACCGCCGTGAGCGAAACGGCCAAGGGTCTCGGCCCGTATCGCCGCCTCGTGGAAGCGCTGCAACGCGCCGTGGGCCGCGACTACAACTGGGTGCGCGACGTTACGATCTCGAACAGCACGTGGGGCAACCGCCTGCTGAAGATCTTCACGCCGCGCGCGGGCGTGCACGCGCTGGGCGGCGGCATCGGCCAGGGCATGCAGATGGCGATCGGCGCGGCGCTTGCGAACGCGGCCGCGAAGACGGTCTGCCTCGTCGGCGACGGCGGTCTGATGGTGAACGTCGGCGAACTCGCGACGGCCGTGCAGGAAAAGGCCAACGTCATGATCGTGCTGATGAACGATCAGTGCTACGGCGTGATCCGCAACATTCAGGACGCGCAGTACGGCGGCCGCCGCATGTTCGTCGATCTGCACCAGCCGGAATTCTCGCAGTTCTGCGCGAGCCTCGGCCTCAAGCATTTCCGCCTCTCGTCGCTCGACAACGCCGACGACGTGATCCGCGAAGGCATCGCGTTCGACGGCCCCGTGCTGCTCGAAGTCGACATGAAGTCGGTCGGCAGCTTCGAAGCCGTGTTCGCCGGCCCGCCGGTGCGCAAGGAGGAGCCGCAACATGCTTAACGGTCATGGCGGCCACGCCGCTCACGCGCCGATCGACATCGCGATGATCGGCTTCGGCGCGATCGGTCAGACCGTCTATCGCGCGGTCGCGGCCGATCCGCTCGTACACGTCTCGCATGTGATCGTGCCCGAGCATCACGCCGACGCCGTGCGCGCCCAGGTGGACGGCGCGGTGGAAGTGGTGTCGTCGGTGGATCGTCTGTCGACGAAGCCGCATTTCGCGCTCGAATGCGCGGGTCACGCCGCGCTGCTCGATCACGTCGTGCCGCTGCTGCAAAGCGGCACCGATTGCGCGGTGGCGTCGATCGGCGCGCTGTCCGACGTCGATCTGCTCGAACGTCTGTCGCTCGCGGCGGACGAAGGCGACGCGACGGTCACGCTGCTGTCGGGCGCGATCGGCGGCATCGACGCGCTCTCGGCGGCCAAGCTCGGCGGCCTCGACGAAGTGCTGTACACGGGCCGCAAGCCGCCGCTCGGCTGGCTCGACACGCCGGCGGAAAAGGTCTGCGATCTGCGTACGCTCACGAAAGAGCAGGTGATCTTCGAAGGCAGCGCGCGCGAAGCGGCACGGCTCTTTCCGAAGAACGCCAACGTGGCGGCGACCATCGCGCTCGCGGGCCTCGGCCTCGACCACACGACGGTGCGCCTGATCGCCGATCCGGCGGTCGAGCGCAACGTGCATCGCATCGTGGCGCGCGGCGTGTTCGGCGAGATGTCGCTGGAAATGAGCGGCAAGCCGCTGCCCGACAATCCGAAAACCTCGGCGCTCACGGCGTACAGCGCGATTCGCGCGCTGCGCAACCGTGCCGCGCGTTGCGTGATTTGATGGCGCGCCTCGCGCACAAGCTGTGATGGAAGGCGATACGTGTGCAGATGCACAGGTATCGCCCGCAATGAAACAAAGAGACCTCTGACATGACTCCCTTCGATACGAGCCTCGTTCCCAACGGCGACATCTTCGTCGGCGGCGAATGGCGCCAGGGCCGCGCCGCGCCCTTCGCGAGCCTTTACCCGGCCGACCAGTCGCTCAACATGGAGGTCTCGACGGCGAGCGCCGAAGATGCCGCCGAAGCCGTGGAAAAAGCGCACGCCGCGTGGAAGCAGGGCGCGTGGTCGGGCATGAAGCCGCATCTGCGCGCGCTCGTGCTGTACCGCATCGCTGACCTCATCATGCAGCGCCACGAAGCGCTCGCGCAATTGCAGCGCCGCGACAACGGCAAGCCGATCGGCGAGACGCGCGTGCTGGTGGCGAGCGCCGCGAACACGTTCCGCTATTTCGCGGCCTGCCTCGAAACGCTCGACGAGGAAGTCACGCCTTCGCGCGGCGACTATCTGACGATGAGCGTGTACGAACCGATTGGCGTGGTCGCCGCGATCACGCCGTGGAATTCGCCGATCGCTTCCGACGCGCAGAAGCTTGCGCCCGCGCTCGCAGGCGGCAACGCGGTGGTGCTCAAGCCCGCCGAAGTCACGCCGCTGATCTCGCTCGCGCTCGCGCGCATCTGCGAGGAAGCCGGCGTGCCGAAGGGCATTCTGAGCGTGCTGCCGGGCAAGGGCTCGGTGATCGGCGACGTGCTGGTGCGCCATCCGCTCGTGCGCAAGGTTTCGTTCACGGGCGGCACCGAAGTGGGCCGCGGCATCGCACGCATCGCGGCGGACAAACTCATGCCGGTCTCGCTCGAACTGGGCGGCAAGTCGCCGACCATCGTGTTCGAGGATGCCGACATCGATCATGCGATTAATGGCGTGCTATACGGGATCTTCAGCTCGTCGGGCGAGGCGTGCATCGCGGGTTCGCGTCTGTTCGTGCAGCGCTCGATCTACGACACGTTCATGAAGCGCCTCGTCGCGGCCGCGCGCGAATTGCGCGTGGGCGATCCGTCGAACGAGAAAACGCAGATGGGTCCGCTGATCACGCCGAAGCATCGCGAGTCGGTCGAGCGCTACGTGGCGATCGGCCTGGAAGAAGGCGGCCGCCTGCTGTGCGGCGGCGAGCGTCCGGTCGGCGACGGCCGCGAACAGGGCTGCTTCTATCAGCCGACGATTCTCGAAGGTCTGACCAATCGCGCGCGCATCTGCCAGGAAGAGATTTTCGGACCGGTGCTGGTGGCCATGCCCTTCGACGACGAAGCGGCGCTCATCGAGGAAGCCAACGACAGCGTGTTCGGTCTCGCCGCCGGCATCTGGACGCGCGACTACAAACGCGCCTGGCGCGTGGCGCGCAAGATCGAGGCGGGCACCGTCTGGATCAATACGTACAAGCTGTTTTCGATTTCCACGCCGTTCTCGGGCTGGAAGGAAAGCGGCATGGGCCGCGAAAAAGGGCGGCTCGGCATTCGCGAATACATGCAGCAAAAGAGCCTTTACTGGGGCTTGAATGACGCGCCGCTGCCCTGGGCCAACGCCTGAGCGCGCGCAACGGAGCAATGAACATGACGATTCTCGGCATCGAACAGATTACCTACGGCGTGACGGATCTCGCCACCTGCCGCCGCTTTTTCGCGGACTGGGGCCTGAAGGAAACCGCGCACGACGAAACGCGCGCGCGCTTCGAAACGCTCAACGGCTGCACCGTGCTGGCCGTCGACGCGAACGACGCGTCGCTGCCCGCCGCCTTCGAGGAAGGCCCGACGCTGCGCGAAGTGGTGTGGGGCGTGGCGACGCGCGAAGAACTCGACGCGCTGCGCGAACGCCTCAAAGGCCAGCCCGGCTATCACAGCGATGAAAACGGCGTCGGGTGTTTCGACCCGGCCGGCATGGCGATTCGCGTGGAAGTGACGCGCAAGCGCGAACTCGACGTCGCCGGTTCGCCGTCGAACGTCTGGGGCCAAACGTTGCGCGTGGATACGCCGTCGCCGGTCTACGAACGCGCGGAGCCGGTGGAAGTCGGCCACGTGGTGTTCTTCACGAACTGCCTCGCCGAGCAGGAAGCGTTCTATCACGAACTGCTCGGCTTCGAGACCTCGGACCGCTACCCGAATCGCGGCGCGTTCATGCGCTGCGCGCCGCACGGCGGCCACCACGATCTGTTCCTGCTCGCGCTGCCGGATGGCAAGAAGGGCCTGAATCACGTGGCGTTCACGGTGCGCGACATTCACGAAGTGTTCGGCGGCGGCCTGCATATCAGCCGCTGCGGCTGGACCACGCAACTCGGGCCGGGCCGCCATCCGGTGTCGTCGGCGTACTTCTGGTACTTCAAGAATCCGGCCGGCGGCCTGATCGAGTATTACGCCGACGAAGACGTGCTGACGCCCGACTGGGAGCCGCGCGACTTCGAACCGGGCCCGACCGTATTTGCCGAATGGGCCATCGACGGCGGTCTCGACGGCAATACGCGCCGTCAGAAAAACGCCGAAGCGCCGAAGGGCAAGTTCATGACGGAGCGGAAATCATGAGCGACGCAATCGAATCCGGCGAACACGCCGCGCCGCGCACGGTCGTCGTGATCGGCGGCGGCCAGGCCGCGGGCTGGGTCGTCAAGACGCTGCGCAAGGAAGGCTTTGCGGGCCGTCTCGTGATGATCGCCGACGAAACGCATCTGCCCTACGAGCGCCCGCCGCTGTCGAAGGCGGTGCTCGCAGGCGAGGCCGATATCGAAACGGTGCGCATCGCGAAGCCCGACGAGTTCGCGGCGCTCGACATCGAAGCGTGGCAACCGGATTGCGCGAGCGCGATCGATCGCGCGGCGCACACGGTCACGACGCGCTCGGGCCGCACGGTGAAGTACGACAAGCTCGTGATCGCCACGGGCGGCGCGGCGCGCAAGCTGCCCGCGAGCGTGGCGAAGAGCGCGCACGTGACGTATCTGCGCACGCTCGACGAAGCGATGGCGCTGGGCGAACGCCTGCGCCGCAGCGAGCGAGTGCTGGTGGTGGGCGGCGGCTGGATCGGCCTCGAAGTCGCGGCCACGGCACGCAAGCTCGGTGTGGCGGCGACGGTGATCGAAGGCGCGCCGCGTCTGTGCGCGCGTTCGCTGCCCAATGAAGTCTCGGACTTCCTGCTCGAACTGCATCGCGCGAACGGCGTGGATGTGCGTCTGAACGCGGCGCTTGTCTCGCTCGACGACAACGCCGACGGCGGCGTGCGCGCGACCTTCTCGGATGGCAGCACGCTCGACGCCGACTTCGCGGTCGCGGGCATCGGCCTCGCACCGCACACGGCGCTCGCGGAAGCGGCGGGCATCGCGGTGCAGGACGGTATCGTCGTCGATGAATTCGGCCAGAGTTCCGACGCCGATGTGTTCGCGTGCGGCGACGTCGCGAATCATCCGAACGCGTGGCTCAAGCGCCGCGTGCGCCTGGAATCGTGGGCCAATGCGCAGAATCAGGCCATTGCGGCGGCGAAGGCCGTGCTGGGCGTGAAGGAAGCGTATGCGGAAATTCCGTGGTTCTGGTCCGATCAGTACGACGTGAATCTGCAGATTCTGGGCGATTTGCCGCCAGGCGTCGCGCCGGTGCTGCGCGGCAATCTCGCAGAAAAGCGCGCAACGCTGTTCTTCGTCGAGGACGGCCATCTGCGCGGCGTCATCGCGATCAATTCGGCGCGCGACCTCAAGCTCGCGCGCAAGTGGATGAACCAGGGCCGAGCGGTGGACGTCGCGGCGCTCGTCGACACCAGCAAGGCTCTCGCCTGACGCGCTCGCCACTACACAACCGACCTCACATACGGGATGGGATCACAGGCATGAGAACCCTCGACACTACCCTCGGCCATCGCGGCGGCACCGCGGTCGGCGAGTCCATCACGCGCGGTTCGATCATCGCGCGGCTCGAACGCATGCCGGCCAACGCCATGCAGGTGCGCGCGCGGATCCTGATCGGCCTCGCCACGTTCTTCGACGGTTTCGACGTGATCGCCATCGCCGCGACGCTGCCGATCCTGATTCAGAAGTGGCACCTTACGCCGTGGGAAATCGGCTTTCTGATCGCCTCGGGTTCGGTCGGGCAGTTGTTCGGCGCGTTCCTGTTTCCGTGGCTCGCGGAGCGTCACGGCCGCGTGCGCGCGATTGCCTGGAGTTCGGGCATCATCGGCGTGACCAGCATTGCCTGCGGTTTTGCGCCGAGCTTCGCGGTATTCGCCGCGCTGCGCGTGATTCAGGGCTTCGGTCTGGGCGGCGAACTGCCCGTGGCGGCGACGTATATCAACGAGGTTAGCCGCGCACATGGCCGCGGGCGTTTCGTGCTGCTCTACGAGATCGTGTTCCCGATCGGTCTGCTCGCGTCGAATGCGCTGGGCGCGTGGATCGTGCCGCGCTTCGGCTGGCAGGCGATGTACTTCATCGGCGGCACGCCCTTGATTCTGTTTTTCGTGCTGCGCAAGCTCGTGCCGGAATCGCCGCGCTGGCTCGCCGAACGCGAACGTCTGCAGGACGCCGACCAGGCCGTGAGCGCCTTCGAGCGCACCGTGAAGGGCCCGCTCGAACCGGTCACGAACGCGGCGGAATTCGACGCACTCGCGAAGCGTCATCCGAAGCGCAGCGTGAAAGACCTGTTCGGTCCGGCGTACCGCAACCGCACGATCGCGGTGGCGATGCTGTGGATGACCTGCGGCTTCATTCAGTACGGTCTGTCGACGTGGCTGCCGACGATCTATCGCACCGTCTACCACGCGCCGCTGCAACTGGCGCTCAATCTCGCGGTGGCCGCTTCGGTGCTCGGCGTGCTGGGTTCGCTCACCTGTGCGCTGCTGGTGGACAAGGTGGGCCGCAAGCCGATCATCAACGTCTCGTTCGTGCTGTGCGGCATTTCGCTGGCGCTGGCCGGGATCTGCCACGCGATGTCGGTGTACGTGGTGGCGACGTTCTGCGCGCTGGCGCTCGGCCTGCTCGCGAGCGGCTTCATCACGGCTTACGTGTACACGCCGGAACTGTATCCCACCAGCATCCGCGCGCTCGGTTGCGGCGTGGGCGGCGCGTGGCTCAAGATCGCGGCGATCTTCGCGCCCACCATCGTGTCGAAGACGATGATCGGCGGCAATCTCGACGTGGCGTTCTATATCCTCGCGGCCGTGCCGTTTCTCGCGGCGATCGCGGTGCATTTCCTCGGCATCGAAACCAAGGGCAAGGTGCTCGAACAACTGGAAGCGTAAGCCTCCGGGCAGCGCGGCGCGCCACTTTGGTGGCGCAGCCGGCTCACGACGCGGTCAGCCAGTCATGGCTCGACCGCGTTTTTTATTGCCGATGTCGACATATTCCAGATACACGAGGCCATTAATCTGCGCTTAAAACTGGCCGATTGCGCGCGAACTCGCGGGCCTTGATTCGATGGGCGGGATGACGCGTGGCGCGTAAGCCACGGGTAAGATACGCCTTTGCGCGATGCACGGCGCGACGAATCAGAAGATGGCCCGGGCGTGACCCGGCAAAAGGCGCAGAGGATCCATGGTCAATGTCATTCCCGAATCCGCCGCGGACTGGTCCCGTGCACGATTCGTCCTGATTCAGGACGGCGCGGCGCGGCTGTATCGCATCGTCACGGCGGGAGAATCGGTGCTGGCGGCGGTGCCTTCGGCTGTTGATCCTGTCGCCGCGCTGGGTCGCCTGCGCCATGAATACGGCATTCGCGCGCGCCTCGATCCCGAGTTCGCGCTCCATCCGATTCAATTCGTCGTCCACAATCAGGCGCCGGCGTTGCTGCTGCACGATCCGGGCGGCCGGATGCTCGGCGAGATTTTCGACGAGACGCGCGCCGAACCGGGCGACGTCGCGATGCCCGTCGATGCCTTCATTCGCCACGCGGTGAGCATGACGCAATCGCTGGGTCTCGCGCATCTCGCCGGACTCGTGCATGGCGCGTTGCAGCCCGCGAGTTTCATGCTCGACGCAGCGGGCGAGCGCGCCTGGCTCACCGGTTTTTCCGGCCAGGAGAGTGCGCCGGAAATCGATAAAGACGTGCTCGAAACCGTGATCGATTACGCGGCCCCGGAAGCGACGGGGCGCATCGACCGCGCCGTGGACGCACGCTCCGATCTCTATTCGCTGGGCTGCCTCTTTCACCGCATGCTGACCGGCGAGGTGCCGTTTCCGAATCTCACGGCTTCCGGGGCGATGCACGCGCACCTCACGCGGCGGCCGTTCGAAGGCGGGCAGTCGGCGCAGACGCACGCGCGCGTGCCGGAGAAACTCAAGGCGATCGTGCGGCTGCTGCTGGAGAAGGAGCCCGCGCAACGTTATCAATCAGCCGCGCATCTGGCGAAAGATCTGCTCGACGCCGCCGAAGGCACGGCGCATACGCACGCGCACGTCCATGCTTTCACGCGGCAACTGAAGCTGCGGCCTTCGCTGGGTGTGCCCGATTCGCTCTATGGCCGCCACCTCGAAATCGACCAGTTGCTCGCGGCCGCACGCCATGCCGCGCTCGACGGCGGGCCGCCGCTGATGCTCGTCGAAGGGCCGGCGGGCATCGGCAAGACGGCGCTGGTGCAGCACGTGCGCAAGCGCCTTGCGGGTGCGGGCCACGAGTTCGCCGCGGGCAAGTGCGAGCAGGCCGACGGCGCGGCGCCCTACGCGAGCATCGCGCGCGCCTTGCATTCGCTGCTGCGCCACGTGCTCGGTTATGCGCCCGCCGAATTCGAGCGCGTGCAGCGCCGTCTGCGCGACGCGCTCGCCGGTGACGCCTCGATCGTCACGGCCGTCTTTCCGGAACTCGCGCGCGTGCTCGGTCAGTTCGAACACCAGCGCGCGGTCTCGGCGCACGCAGAAAAGCCGCGCTTTCTCGACGCGATGTCGAAACTGATGAACGCGTTCACCGAGCCGGGCAAGGCGCTCGTGCTGTTTCTCGACGACCTGCAATGGGCCGATCGCGACACGCTCGAAGTGCTCACGCACCTGATCGGCAAGCCGGGCAGCGAACGCGTGCTGTTTATCGCCGCGCTGCGCGACAACGAGATTCGCGCGGATAACCGGCTCGTGCACGTGCTGCGCGACGGCGCGCATGCGCATCGGCTCGTGCTCGAACCGTTGTCGAGCCACGACCTCGAACAACTGATCGAAGCGATGCTGATCGGGCGCGTGCAGCAACTGCGCGAATCCGTCGATCTGATCGGCGCTTATACGGGCGGCAATCCGCTGTTCGCGATTCAGTTCGTGCGCTCGCTCGTCGACGACAGCGTGCTCGAATTCGACGAAGCGCGCGGCGAATGGCATTCGAGCGTGGCGGGCATTGCCGAGCGCGCGAGTTCGTCGAGCCTGATGGAACTGCTCACGGAAAAGATCGACGCACTCGCGCCGTCGACGCAGGACGTGTTGCGCTCCGTTGCGCTGATCGCGAAGCCGGTGCCGCTGAACATGCTCGCAGATGCCGTGGGCAGCGATCCCGCGCAACTCGAAGCGTCGTTGCGGCCGGCGATGGACGCGGCGCTGATCATCCTCGACGAAGACCTGTACACCTTCGCGCACGACCGCATTCGCGACGCCGTCTATTACGGCATGAGTCTCGACGCGCGCGAAGCGGGCCATCTGGCCATGGGTCGCCGTTTGCTGGATTGCGCGAGTTATCGCGCGTCGTCGAGCAGTTTGTTCGTGGTGGCGAACCAGTTGAATCTCGCGGCGCGGCTCGTCGCGTCTCCCGAGGAGCGCGAGCGCTTTGCGCGCGTGAATCTCGACGCCGCGCAGCGTGCGATTGGCGCGACGGCGTATGCGTCGGCGATGGCGTATCTGGCCGTGGCGCAAAGCTTCGCGCAGGGCAGTGCGGCGGGCGCGCCGCTCGACGCGCTGATCGCGCTGCGGCTCGGCGAGTGCGAGTTTCTGTGCATGGAAGTCGCGGCGGCGGCGCGCCGCCTCGCCGCCGTGCCCAGCGCGCTGCTGCCGCTCGATCACCGCGCGGAACTCGCGCGCTTGCGCGTGGCGATGCACGTGACGATCGACGAGTCGGCGACGGCGCTCGATATCGGCCTGCAATACGTGCGCGACGAAGCGGGCATCGTGCTCGCGCGCACGCCGACCGACGCCGATATCGATCGCGAATTCGCGCGTTTCAAGGCGCTCGACGGCAATCGCAGCGTCGACGAACTGGCGGCGTCGCCGTTGATGAGCGACCGGCGCATTTATATCGCCATGGACGTGCTCACCGATCTCGCGCCCGCCGCGAAATTTCTCAGTCAGCGTCTCGCCGATCTGATGATGCTGCGCATGAGCACGCTGAGTCTCGAACACGGCCATTGCGACGCGTCGTGTTACGCCTACGTCGGCCTGAGCCAGATCGTCGGCGAACGCTATGGCGATTACGACACGGTGCGCCGCTTCGCGGAACTCGCGATGCGCCTGCCCGCCGAACGCGCGCTGACGAAATTCCAGGGCCGCGTGCAGATGTGCTACGGCGCGATGAGCTTGCCGTGGACAGGGTCCGCCACGCGCGCACGCGAGCATATCGAAGCGTCGATTGCGCTCACGGCAAGGCTCGGCGACGTCACGTATCTGATCTATTCGCGGCGGCATCTCGTCACCAATTATCTGTTTTGCGGCGCACCGCTTTCCGATGTGCAGAAGGTGGTGGAAGAAGGCTTGCCGCTCGCGCGCCAGGCGGGCTTCGCGCTGGTGATCGATGCGTTTATCGCGCAGGCCTGGGTGGTGCAGGCGTTGCGCGGTGTGCCGATCGATATCGGTCTGGGCGCGCCGAGCCGCGATTTCGAGCACGTGCTCGACGATTGCCTCACGGGCCGCGTGCACCGCGATATCGCCGCGTTTTCGTTCTGGACGTATCGCTTGCAGGTCGCGTATCTGTTTGCGGACTGGCCGGTCGCATTGCAGGCGGAACAGGCTGCGGACGCCACGGCATGGGCGTCGCGCTCGTTCCTCGAAATGCCGGAGTTCGTGTTTTATAGCGCGCTGCTGCGCGTGGCGCTGAGCCGCCGCGCGCAAGGCAGCGAGCGTGAAGCGCATCTGCAGGCGGCGCGCGCGCGTCTGGCGACGCTCGAACGCTGGTCCGCGCAAAGTCCCGAGAACTTTCTCGGCCGCGCCGCGCTCGTGCGTGCGGAGCTGGCGTCGACCGGCGACGAGCCGCGCTTCGCGCAGAGCGATTACGAAGAGGCCATCCGTCTCGCCGATCTCGCGCGCATGCTGCAATTGCAGGCGCTTGCGCGCGAACTCGCGGCGCGCTTTTCGGCGCAGCAGCACTGGCATGCGGCGTCGCAGGGTTATCTGCATCAGGCGTGGAGCGCGTATGCGTGCCTCGGCGCGGACACCAGATTGCGCGCGCTCGAAAGCGAATTCCCGACCATGGGACTCGCGAGCGCCGCGCCGAAACAATTCGACTGGACCGCCGCGCAAGGCGCGAATGTGCGTGCGTTCGATACGCAGGTCGTCTTGAAGGCGACGCAGGCCTTGTCGAGTGAAATGTCGCTGGCGAAGCTGATCAACGTGCTGCTCGACACGGCGCTGCAATATGCGGGCGCCGACCGTGCGACGCTGTGCCTGATCGAAGACGGTCAACTCGATATCGTCGCGCGCGCGACGTATGACGATGGCGCGGTGACGGTCGAAATCGAACGCGAGCGCGCGAGCGCCGAACGCATTCCCATGTCGATTGCGTACTGGACGCAGCGCACCTGCGAACCGGTCGTGCTCGGCAACGCGATCGACGATGCCAATTTCGGCCGCGACGCCTATATTCTCGCGGTTCGACCGCGCTCGGCGATGTGCGTGCCGCTCGTCAAACAAGGCTCGCTGTCGGGGCTGCTGTATCTGGAGAATCGCCTGATTGCCGATGTCTTTACATCGGCGCGTTTGCGCATTCTGGAGATGCTGTCCTCGCAGGCCGCGATCTCACTGGAGAATGCCAAGCTCTATCACAAGGTGGAGTCCGAGCATCAGAAGCGCGTGGCGGCGGAGCGGCATTTGCGCGAGGCGCAGGGCAAGCTTGAGCGCGCGGGACGTTTGTCGGTGATCGGCGAATTGGCCGCGTATATCGTGCACGAAATCAGTCAGCCGATCAGCGCGGTGAGTGCGTGTTCGCGCGCGGCGATACGCTGGTTGAATCGCGAATCGCCCGATATCGACGAAGCCAATTCGATGCTCGAACAGATCGCGCTCGATACGCAGCGCGCGGTGGATATCGTTGCGAGCGTGCGTGCGATGGTCAAGCAGTCGCATCCGAAATCGGAACTCACCGATATCAACGATGCGATTCGCGAAGTGCTGCGTCTGCTCAGCGATCAATTGGCCGATTATCAGATTGCCGTGCGCGGCAATTTCGACGCGCGCCTCGACGTCGTGGCCGATCGCACGCTGATTCAGCAGGTGGTGATCAATCTCGTCATGAATGCGCTCGAAGCGCTGCGCGGCGTAACTGCGCGGCCACGTCTGATCGATATCGACACCTTGGTCGATGCGAGCGGCGCGTTGCGCGTGACGGTGGCCGACACGGGGCCGGGCATTCCGGGCGATCTGAGCGCGACCGTGTTCGATTCGCTGGTGACCTCGAAGAAGTCGGGGATGGGCATGGGGCTGTCGATCTGCAAGTCGATCGTCGAAGCGCATGGCGGCGAGATCGAGCTCGTTCGCACGGGCGCGAACGGCACGCTGTTTCGTTTCTGTATTCCGCCCGTGGAGCAGGAACTGGGGGAATAGCGCAACGCGCCTGCGTGTTCTGCATTTAAGGCGCACACTGTGCGCTCTGACCACGAGGAGGAGTATCGGCATGATTCGTCTGTCACGCGTCACGCGGGCAATCGGTGTTGCAGGCGCGATGGGGATGCTCGCTGCGGGCGCGGCACACGCGCAGTCCATCGACGCGCCCAATGCGCAGCAGGTGTTGAGCACCATGGCATCGGGCGTGCAGATCTACACCTGCGAGTACGGTGCGGATCACACACTCGGCTGGGTCTTCCAGCAGCCGCACGCGAAGCTTTACGACGCGCATGGCGCGGCCGTGATCGAGCATTCGGCGGGACCGTCGTGGGTCGCGCCGGACGGCAGCCGTATCGAAGGCAAGGTGATGGCGCAGCAACCGAGTGCGACGCCGGGCAGCGTGCCGCAACTGCTGCTGCAAACGCATTCGACCGGCGCGGCCGGGCTGCTCGCGTCGGTGCGCTACGTGCAGCGCATCAACACGGTCGGCGGCGCGAAGCCGCCCGCGCCGTGCACGAGCGAGCACGAATCGGGCAGCTCGCCGTATCTCGCGACCTACGTGTTCTACCAGTAAAGGCGCTTACTGGTAGTCCGTGAATCGGGACAGCGGCGTGATGTTGTTCGAGACCGGCGTGTAGCCCGGCACGCTGTCCTTGAACTGATTCAGCATGCCGTTATCGACCTTCGAAAGACCGCGCAGTTCGAGCTGCATCAGCACGCGGCTGCCGGTGCTCGGCACGGTCGTCGAACTGGTTTCGTTGGTGTACTTCTCGAACGCGATGCCGAGCGACCAGCAATCCGCGCTGTACTGAAAGCCCAGCAGACCGGCGATCAGACGATGCAGATGCATGTCGTAATTCACGCGCGCGACGCTGGAGAGGTGGCGCGTGAGCGGCCACTGTCCCGAGATGATGAACTGGCTGACCGGCTCGTTATCCACGGACGCATCGGCGCGCGTGTAGCGATACGCCATGTTGATGACCTGACCCGGCGCGGGCGCCCACGAAAAGCCCGTGCTGGTGTGCGAGAGATAGGACTTCGCCTCGTTATATTCGATCGCCTGTTCGGCCTTGAACGCGCTGCCGATATTGAGCGAGCTGCCTTCGATCACGCCCGTGCGCGTGAGGTCGGTGGTCGAGCCGTCGGCGAGCAGCGTCACGCGCGGCGTGGTGAAGTTGTATTGCTGCGCGAGCACGAAACGCGCGGCTTCCGAGCCCGTTTGCGCATCGATGAAACGCGTCGTGATGGCTGCGGTAATGCGATTGGCGTCGGCGATACGGTCGTTGCCGACGAAGCTGTTCGTCGTGAAGATTTCCGCGAGACCGAAGTCGCTTTCGGCCGTGTCGAAGATCGGCGCGAAATTCTGGTTGCGGTACGGCGTGTAGACGTAGAACAGGCGCGGTTCGAGCGTCTGGATATACGAGCGGCCGAACAGCGTCACGCTGCGCTCGAAGGTCATGCCCGAATCGAGACTGACCGTCGGCACGTTGACCGAGAAATTACGCGGCTGTCCGGCGATCGGATCGGAGCCGAGCGACGAAAGATCGTAGCTCGCGAAGTGCCACTGCACCTTCGGCGTGATGTACCACGACGGCCGCACGATGGGCAGCGCGACGTAGGGATTGAACACGAAGCGATTGCCCTGCGCGACGTCGCCGCTCGACATCGTGAAGCGCGAGGCGTCGGCTTCCGCGCCGAAGTCGAGACCGTCCACGTTGTAGCGCGCGTACTTCACGTTGAGCTGCGGCTCGCGGTTATAGATCGTGTCGCCCGAATACTGCTGCCAGTGCTGCTCGCGCAGCAGCACGGACCACGGGCCGTTCGCGTAACGCAGCCCCGCTTCCTGATCGTAGAGCGTGGTCGAGCCGAGCAGATACTGGCCCGACGAAGTCAGGTCGGTCGTGACGTTCGCATCCGAGACGCGGTTGTAATTCACATACGCCGAAAATCCCGAGCCGATATTCCAGTCGTGCTTGATCGCGATGTCGTAGCGCTGCGTGTTCGTCAACGCGTCGTGCGGTAGAAACAGCGCGGAGAATTCGCCGCTGTAATCGCTGCCCAGATAGTGATAATCGGCCGTCATCAGATCGCCGCGCCGGCTGATGATGCGCGGCGTCAGCGTCAGATCGTAATTCGGCGCGAGATTGAAATAGATCGGCACCGACAGGTCGAAACCGCCCGTCGAGCTGAACGAGAACGTGGGCGGCAGGATGCCGCTGCGGCGGTCGCTCGACAGCGGAAACGAAAGCCACGGGCTCGCGAAGATCGGCAGCCCCTGAAACACCAGCACGGCGTTGTGCGCGATGCCGGTATCGGTGCCGCTGTCCATGTCGAACTGCGAGGCGCGCAGATACCAGGCCGGTTCGCCGCTGCACTGGCAGGTCGTATAGGTGCCGTTGTGCAGCACGGCGCGTTCGTTGTCGACGAGGTCGGCGCGCGTGGCCGAGCCCCAGCCGCCATTCACCACGAAGTGATAGCGCGGCGTGCTGATATAGCCTTGCTGTGCTTCCACGAGCATGTGCGCGTACGGGCCGAAGAAGCTCACGCCGCTTTGCGTGATGTCGACGTGGCCGTACGCGTCGGCGGTGTCGGTGTCCTCGAAATAATGGAGCGCGTCGCCTTTCACGACCGATTCGTAGCGCCGCAATTCGGCGTTGCCGTGCAGCGCGAGGTCGGTGTCGGCGGTGCTCGTCATCGTATCGCCGAGCGCGGCGGTCGCGCCTTTCTGGCCGCCTTGCAGCGGGTGCTCCTGCAATTGCGGATCGACGCGCAAGGCCCAGTTGTCGCCGAGCGACGCGGGCTGCGCCGCGGCGTCCGAGAGTTGCGCGAGCGCGTGGGGCGGCGCGAATCCAGGCACGGCGATCAGCAGGGAAATCAGGGGCTTCAGGCGAAAGCCGCGCATTACGTCACGGATCAAGGCGGGCGAGATAACGAGGGAAGTGAGGAGGATCCGGCGCACGCGCGCGGCGCTCGCGCGCCGGCCCGTGCCCCGGGTCATGGCAGACGGCCGACGGGGCCGCCTATCGCGTGCCGCGTTGTGGCCGGCTCATTGCAGCCACGTCGAGCGGGACAACGCGGCTTCGTGGTCGGCCGCGCTTTCGAGCGCTTCGACGATGCCGGGAATCTGCTCGCACGGCACGGCGAACGACAGACCGGCCGTCATCGACAGCCGGAAGCGGATCACGAGATGGCGCGTGCCGTCGAGCCGGCCGATCTCGCAGCCGCGCGCGTGCATGACGGTGAACGAAGGCGCGGGCGTCTTCTCGATGCGCTGGATTTTCTCCATCGCATTGGGCAGCGCGACGAGCAGGTCGTTGAACACCGAACGGTGCAGCGCGGCCGTGGCGTTGCCGTCGTGGATCAGCAGGAATTCGCCGTCCGCGCTCAGATCGGCCGAACTGATCTTGCGCAGGACCGCCGTGATGTCCTCAGCCATGCGTGCGCGCTCCCGCCGTTTGCGTGGCGCGCGATGTCGCGCACGAGGTGGCGCATGACGTGGCGTGTTCACGGATCGAGATAAAGGAAGTGGACATCGCGGGCAGCCTGCTTGATTCGATGGCGCCACGATAGACCATCGCGCGCGCGGCCAGGTTACGCGCGGCGTGGTTTTTCTTAATGCATATTTCAGTAAGCTACATGCAGGTTTCGCGGCGTGTCGCGTCATCGCGGCGCGGTCCCGCGCGCAAGGTTGCGCCGTCAAGCGGCGCATGCCATGCGGCCGATGCCATGCGTGAAAACCCAATCCTTACAGCGTTATCCCTCGTAACTTTCATGTAACCGATCGAATATTTCGGCAGGCTAAGCTCGCGCCCGTTCTTGTCTAACTCTGCGGGGCGGAGTGCGACGGCCGCCAGTCCAGCGCCGCCGGTGCCGTTCCGACTGGAATTGCGATGCGAGTTTTGCAGCCGGCCTCCTGCGTGGCCGTGGTCCTGTCTCCGGCGCTCGGCGACTCCCTTCTGACGATGATCGTCGTGCGCAATCTGCAGGCGAGCGGTGTGTCCGCCACTGTGTTCGGCACGCATGCGAGCGAACTCGCGGCGTGGTTCCCCGATGTCGATATCCGGCCCGCGCTCACGCGCGAGACCGCGCCCGACGCGCTGGCGTCGTTCGATCGCGTGATCCAGATGCATCCCGACCGGCCGCTCGATGCGCAGGCGCTGCGTCATCCCGACGTCGTGCTGCTCGATTCGACCTGCCGCGCGCGTTCGCCGAAATCGATGGCCGAGCGCCTCATGCAGTTCAGCCGCGACGAACTCGGCCTGGCTACGGCGGGCAAGAGCAATGGCATGGTCGCGCCCGCGCATTTGCAGCATCGCAAGTACGCCAATCGCGTCGCGATTCATCCGACCGCGAGCACGCGCGACAAATGCTGGCTGCCCTCGCGCTTCGTGCGGCTCGCGATGCGGCTGCGCAAGCTCGGTTTCAGTCCGCAATTCATCGTCGCGCCCGAAGAACGCGAGGCGTGGGCCTATGTCGAGGCATACGGCATCGAGTTGCCGAAGCTCGGCTCGGTCGATACCGTCGCCGCTTTTCTCTACGAATCGGGCTGGTTCATCGGCAACGATTCGGGCATCGGCCATCTCGCCTCGAACCTCCAGGTGCCCACGCTTTCGCTGTTCATGCGGCGCGGTCTCGCGCGTACGTGGCAGCCGGGCTGGGGCGCGGGACGCGTGGTGGTCGGCCGCTTCCTGCCGACCGGACGCCTGCGCGAACGCTACTGGAAATACACGCTCTCGGTCGCGCGCGTGGCGAAAGCCTTCGAGCAGTTGCGGGAGGGGCTCGCATGAAGGCCGTGCCGGATACCGGCCGCCGCGTGGCGGTCATGGCGTCGAACGCGCTGGGCGACACGCTGCTGCTGATGGTGATCGTGCGCAATCTGCAGCGGCACGGGATCGTGGTCGCGGTGTTCGGGCGCGCCGCGCATGCGCTGCGCGACTGGTTTCCCGATGTCGATATCCGTCCGCTGCCGGATCAGAAGCAACTCGGCGCGGTGCTCGAAGCGTGGGACGTGGTGCTGCAGATGCATTCGCATCAGCCGGTGCCCGACATCGACGCGCTGCATCCGCACGTGCACTACGTCGAAGCGATCACGGAGGACGCGCAGAATCGCCCGATGGCGCAGCGCTTCGCGGAGTTTTGCAGCCGCGAATTCGGCGTGCCCGACGTCAGCACGCACAACGACATCGTGCCGCCGCCCGGCTTGCAGCATCGCCGCCACCCGCGCCGCGTGGTGATCCATCCGGAGGCGAGCACCGCCGACAAGCGCTGGCTGCCGCGCCGTTTTCTGCGGCTCGCGCGCCGTCTCGAACGTCAGGGCTACGAGGTGGCGTTCGTGATGTCGCCCGACGAACTCAATCGCTGGATCGGGCCGCTGCTCGGCCGTTTCGCGGTGCATACCTTCGAGAATCTCGACGGCCTCGCGCGCTGGCTTTACGAAAGCGGCTGGTTCATCGGCAACGATTCGGGCGTGGGCCATCTCGCGGCCAATCTCGACATTCCCACGCTGAGCCTGTTCCGACGCCGCGCGGTCGCGCAGCGCTGGCGTCCGGCGTGGGGCAACGCGCAAGTGGTGCTGCCGTGGCAATGGGTGCCGACGGGGCGGCTCAAGGAGCGTTTCTGGCGCGAGTCGCTGACCTGTGCGCGCGTGTTGTCCGCGTTTGCGCGGATGGCGAAAAGCGAGGCTTGAATCAAGCGATGAATGCGACGATTGATGCGTGCGCATCAATCGTGTAAATTGAATTGAACGCGCAAATTAAACGCGCAAATTAAACGCGCAAATCAATCGCGCGCATCACGCGAATCAGTCGTTCACCGGCACCAGTTCGAGCCGATACCCGACGCCGTAAATCGAGCGCACCATGTCCTGATCGGGACGAATGCCCTGGATCTTGCGGCGCAGATTCTTCACATGCGAATCGATCGTGCGGTCGGCGACCACGCGATGATCGTCATAGAGCGCACGCAGCAGATAATCGCGCGCGTAAATACGCCCCGCGCCCGCATGCAGCAGCGCGAGCAGGCGGAATTCGATCGGCGTGAGATGCAGTTCCTTGCCGTCGAGCCGAGCCGCATGTTGCGTCACGTCGATCGAAAACGGCGAAGGCATGTCCCCCGTCTCTTCCTGCTGCGCGCGCGCGAACAGTTCCGCGCGGCGCAGGATCGCCTTCACGCGCGCCACCACTTCGCGCGGGCTGAACGGCTTGCAGACGTAATCGTCCGCGCCCAGTTCGAGGCCCAGCAGGCGGTCGATTTCATCCACACGCGCGGTGATGATCATCACCGGCACCGGCGAAAACGTGCGCAATTCGCGGCACACTTCGAGTCCGCTGCGGCCAGGCAGCATCAGGTCGAGCAGCACCATCGAGGGCGCGTGCTCGCGCACATAAGGCACGACGGCGCGGCCATCCGCGAGGATGTGGGTCGCGAAATCTTCCTTGGCCAGATAGTCGGCGAGCAGGGCCGCGAGCTTGGGTTCGTCTTCGACGATCAGGACGGAAGGCCGTGTGGTCGGTTCGATCATTGTGTGTACAGGCGAGGAAGTTGGACGAGGACGCGCAGGCCGCCGATGGGCGAGCGCGACGCCTCGATGGTTCCGCCGTGGGTCTCCACGATGCGTTTGCAGAGCGCGAGACCGAGGCCCGCGCCGCCGCTTTGCCGGCTGCGCGAAGGATCGACGCGGAAGAAGCGGTCGAACAGATGCGGCAGCAGCGGGGCGGGCACGGGCGGGAACGAATCCTGGAAGTCGACGTGCACGTGCTCGTCGTCGGCGCTGATCGCCACGACCACGCGGCCGCCGGCATTCGTATAGCGCAGCGCGTTTTCCAGCAGGTTTTTCCAGAGTTGCGTGAGACGGTACGGGTCGCCCGAGAGCGTGGCGTGGCCGGGACCGGGGTCGAATTCGAGCGCGATCTGCTTGGCCGCCAGACGCTCGCGGAACGCGTCGCACGACGCCTCCACGATCGGCACGAGGTCGAGCGGCACCGTTTCGAACGAGAGCTGGCCGATGTCGGCGAGCGAGAGTTCGTAGAGGTCGTCGATCAGCTGGCTCAGCATGGCGACTTCGGCCTGCAACGAGGCGATGGTGGCCGCGTCGGGACGGCGCACGCCGTCCTCGATGGCTTCGAGTTCGCCGCGCAGCACTGAGAGCGGCGTGCGCAATTCGTGCGAGACGTCGGCGATGAAATCGCGCCGGTCGCCCTCGGCTTTCTCCAGCGAGGCTGCGAGCCGGTTGAAGTCGTTGGCGAGCATTTGCAGTTCGTCGCTGCCGTTGGCGGGCACGCGCGTGGCGTAGTCGCCGCCCGCGAGCCGGTGCGTGGCCGTGACGATGCGCTTGATCGGCGTGAGCAGCGTGCGCGCGAGCACGATCGAGATGGCCGCGGACAGCAGCGCCGTGAAGCCCACGATGATCCACGTCGCTTGCAACTGGCGGTTCTTGAAACGCTTCTCGGCCTGATTGATCAGCGAGATCGGGCTGGCCACGGCCACATAGCCGACGATCTGGCCGTTGAATCTGAGCGGACGGCGTTCGGCGTCGGGCGGCGCCGGCGGGCCCGAACTCACGATGAGCTTCTGGTGTGCGTCGTAGAGCGCAAACGGCGGCCGGTGCGGACGCATGTGGTCGTCGAAATCGGGGCCGCCGGGCGGCGCGCCGCGGTTGTCGCTGTTGTCGCGACTGGCGTTGCCGCGGAAGTCGGCGGGCGGCGGCCAGCCCGGGCCGCCAGGGCCACCGGCCGCGCCGGGGCCGTCAGGACCACCGGGTCCGCCAGGACCGCCAGGCCCGCCTTGCGCGGGCGGCTCGCCCGGCGGCGGGCCGCCGTCGAACGGCCCCTGCTGCGCATACTTCGCGCGTGCGAAATCCCAGTTGCCGTGCTCGGCGTACGCCGCCACCAGTTCGCGCTCCAGCGCGGCCTGGTCGGCGGCGCTTTGCTCCTGCAGGAAGTCGATGAAGCCGAACTCGAAACTCGTGCGGATCGCGACGCCCATCGCCACGGCGACCAGGACGCAGGCCGAAAGAATCGCGAGAAAGAGTTTGGACGTGATGCTGGCTTTCATGGGAGGCCCGGCGGGGACGGATCGGCGAGGCCGGATCGCGTCCGTCGCAATGACGGTCTGAACGGTGTAATTGGCTTAATCGGTATATTCGATTCGATAGCCGCTATTTTCCCCGAAGCGGGCAGCGAGCGCCGCATTGAGGATGCGAATTCACATTTTCTCCAGTTTTCCCGTCTTTTTCCTGCACTTTTGTTCCGTATGATCCACCCTCGTCGAATCGCGGCTGCTGGGTCCCAGCGCGTGGTTCCTCAGTTGCTTTCAGCTTCACCTAGTGGGGGACAGATCGATGGACATTCATGTGCTGGTGGTGGAACCCGATGAGGGTTACCGCGACAATCTGCGCAGTTATCTGCAACGTCAGCAGATCACCATGTCGGTGCTGTACGGCACCAAGGGGCTGGAACAGCGCCTCGCGCGCGAGATGCCCTCGCTGATCCTGATGCGTCACGACACGCGCGACTGCAACGGCATCGCCGCGCTGCGCAGTCTGCGCGAATGCGGGCATGCGGTGCCGGTGATCATCGTGAGCGAAAGCGCCGATGTGGCCGACAAGGTGCTGGCCTTCGAACTGGGCGCCAACGATTACCTCGTCGATCCGTTCGATCCGCGCGAGTTGCTCGCACGCATGCGCCACGCGCTGCGCTGCAAGATCGACCTGCCCGATGCGCCGCCGAAAAAGGCGCGCTACGAATTCGACGGCTTCGAACTCGATGCCATCGACAATCAGCTGTTCAAGAACGGCTCGCGCATTCCCGCGCCGCCGCTCGCGCTGGCGGTGCTGACGGTGTTCGCCGCGAACCGCATGCGTCCGCTGTCGCGCGAGCGCATTCTGAGCCAGCTCGATCGCAATTCGCAATTGCATGCGCGCAGTCTCGACGTGATCGTGTTTCGTCTGCGCAAGTTGCTGGGCTTGTCGCCGTGCGGCCGTCAATATATTCAGACGCGTTATCGCGACGGTTATGTGTTTTGTCCCGACGACGCCTTTCTCAGCGTTGGCGGCGTGGTGGCGGAAGCGACGGCCTGAACGTATCAGCGTGTCCGGCGTTTCAATCAACGTTTCAATCAACGTTTCAATCGCGCCACATGCAAAGCGGAAAACAAACTTGATAGAAGCTGAATAATGCGCGAGCGCGCGGCGATTGACATGCGTGCCCATTGCGGAATTCGGTTTTGCGCCGCGCCGCGAAACGCCTGATGCATAACGCGTTTTGCGCACGCAACGTAGTGCGCTTCACGCATGAAAAACGCTATCCCGGCAGCGTGAAATGCATTGCAAAAAGCGCGCAAAGAGCTTCGATTAAATGATGCGTTAGAAAAGCGATAGCCCCTCCCTAGCATCGATCAGACCTTGCACACCGCAAGGCTTGATACACGCTTTAGGGGTTTCGCTTGAAAACTACAACATGGCTCGGCGCATTGACCGCCGCGCTGCTCTCATCGCACGCCTTCGCCCAGAACTCGGTCACGCTCTACGGCATGATCGACGCCGGTCTCATGTACACCAACAACGTGAGCAAGTCCGGCAATAGCGGCGCGCTCGTCCAGGCCACCAGCGGCAACATCAACGGCAGCCGTTTCGGCATTCGCGGACGCGAATCGCTCGGCGACGGTGTCACCGCGCTGTTCGTGCTCGAAAACGGCTTCAATGTGCAGAACGGCAAGCTCAGCCAGGACAATCGTCTGTTCGGCCGCGAAGCGTGGGTCGGTCTCGCGAGCGACCGCTATGGTTTCGCCGCCGTGGGTCGTCAATACGATTCGGTGATCGATTACGTTGCGCCGCTCTCGGCCGAAGCAGGTTCGTTCGGCAAGACGAGTTTCGCGCACCCGTTCGACAACGATAATCTCGCCGATTCGCTGCGCTTCAGCAACGCCGTCAAATACGCGAGCCCGAATTTCGCGGGTCTGCAATTCGGCGGTCTCTACGCATTCTCCAACGACACCGACTTCAACGAGAACCGCGCATGGAGCGCGGGCGCACGCTACACGCAAGGACCGCTGAGCGTGGGCGCGGGTTATCTGCAGATCGACCGCGCGGGCAGCACGAGCACGGGCGCGGTCGACGTCAGCGAATCGTCGGGCAACGGCGTCGGGGGCTTCACCTTGTCGGCGGCGGTGCAGCGCGTGGCGGCGGGCGCGATTCGTTATGCGTCGGACGGCGCATCGCTCGCGTTCGTCTACACGCATAGCGAGTTCGAAGGCAGCACGGCGTTCGGCTCGGCGGGCGGCGACGTGCGCTTCGACAACTACGAACTCAACGGCCAATATCCGCTCGCGAATCACCTCTCGCTCGGTCTCGCTTACGTTTACACCGACGGCCATGTTTCGCAGAGCCGCACCTACGGCAGCGATCCGAAGTGGCAGCAGGCCGACGCGCAACTGGTCTATTCGTTCTCGAAGCGGACCGACGTGTATCTCGAAGGGATCTATCAGCACGTATCGGGGCATCGCTACGTGGCGTTCATCGATACGGCGGGCGGCGCGTCGTCGACCGCGACGCAGGTGGTCGCGACCGTGGGGCTGCGCACGCGCTTCTGATCGTCGCTCGATGACGAACGGCGGCGCGACCCAGGCCGCGTCGCCATGTCGTTCACCTTAACCGGCGACGCCGATCCGCCATTGCCCCGCGGGCAGTGTGCCCTTCACCGCGAACTCGCCCACGATCCGATCTTTATAGATGCGCGGATTGTGCGACGTGATCGTGCGCGCGTTGCGCCAGTGACGATCGAGCGCCTGCGGGCGCAATGTCGCCGATGCGCCAAGCGCGTCGAATACATTCGCCGTTGCGTCCAGCACGAGTTGCGACACCACGGTTTGTGCCTGCCAGATTTCGATTTCGGCTTCGGCGATCGCGGCGGCTTCGTGCGCCTGGCCCACGGCGCGCTCGGCGCGTTCGAGCGCGCGCGCCGCTTGCGCAACCGCCGCGCTCGCGGTCCACGCATGCGCGCGCACGCGGCCGATCACCTGCAACACCTGAGCGTCGTCGGCGGGACGCGCGGCCGGCGCGTGGCTGTAACTGCGCGTGCGCGCCGCGACCAGCGCCGCCGCTTCGTTGGCCGCCGCGCGGTTGATGCCCGCGAGCGTGGCCAGATGCACGAGCTGATAGTAGGCCTCGGAATACGCGAAGGGCGCGCGCCCGGCGACGATCTCGTGTTCTTCGACCGGCACGTCGCTGAAGCGGCTCGTGCCGCTCGCCGTGAGGCGCTGGCCCATGCCGTCCCAATCGTCGATCACGTCCACGCCCGGCGCGCGCCGGTCGATCGTCAGCGAAACGGATTCGCCGTTTTCGTCGCTCGCGCCGACGTGAATCCAGTCGGCGAACAGCGAGCCCGTCGTGTAGAACTTCGTGCCGTTCAAGCGCCAGCCATCGGGCGTGCGCGTGAGGCGCGTCGAGAACTGCGCCTGCTTCGCCTCGCCGGTTTCGGACCACGCCGCGCCCGCGATCGCGCCGTTCGCGAGACGCGCGAACCAGCGCGCCTGACGCTCGGGATCGCTCGCGAGAATGTGCTCGACGAAACCGAAATGCGCGCGCAGCGCCTGGGTGAGATTCGATTCCGCTTCCGATAATTCGATCAGCAATTCGAAGAATTCCGGCAGGCTCAGGCCGAGTCCGCCGTGCTCGCGCGGCACGCGCGCGGCGGTGAGGCGCGCCTCGCGCAGCCATTCGAGGGCTTCGTAGGGCAAGCTGCGTTCGGTCTCGCGCGCGGCGGCGTGCTCGCGAATGCGCGCGAACAGCGGCCGGAACGGCGCGGCGGCTTGCGCGTAGCTGCCGGGCAGCGGCTCGCCCCAGGCGGGGCCGGTGACGATGCCGGGCGGCAGCGGCGCGGTGCGGTCTTGGCTCATGTCGATGAAATCCTCGGTCGGTTGGGTGCGTGATTCATGCAAGTTCAGGCAAGCGATGCGGAAAGCGCAGCGGCCTGCTTCCCGGCCCACGGCCGCAGACGTCGCGCCGGATGACGGTCGGGCAGATGCGGGCCGTCGCGGAACAGTTTTTCGCGCAACGTGCCGGGCGCGTACTCGCGCTGCATCAGGCCGCGCTTTTGCAGCACGGGCACGACGTGATCGACGAACTCGCTCCACCAGCCGAGCGTTGTGACCGGCACGACGTTGAAGCCCGCGACGCCCGCGGCGGCCCAGCGCTCGACTTCGTCGGCGATCTGTTCGGGCGTGCCCGCGAACTGCGCGGAGATGGTCTTGCGCAAGGCGTCGCCGAACGTGACCACGCCTTGCGGCGCGGCGTCGATGAACGCGCGCACGCTGCCGCGCGTGCCGTTCTGCTCGCGCAGTTCGGTGAGCGGCGTGGCCGGATCGATGGTGGTGAGATCGACGCCGATGCCGCCGCTCCAGAACACTGCGAGCGCGTCGAGGCTGAACGAGTCGAGGATCTCGGCGCGGCGCGCCTTCGCTTCGGCTTCGGTGCTGCCGATCACGGGCGAGAGCATGACGATCGCGCGGATATCCTCGGCGTGACGGCCGGCCGCCACGGCGCGGCGGCGCAGATCGGCGAGATCGTTGGCGGCGCTTTCGGGCGTGCGCGAAGGCAGGAACGTCACCTCGGCGTGACGCGCGGCGAAGTCGCGGCCCGCTTCCGACGAGCCCGCCTGAAACAGCACCGGCGTGCGTTGCGGCGAGGTCCGCACGAGATGCGGACCGGCCACGCGATAACGCGCGCCCACGTGATCGATCGCATGCAGGCGCGCGGGATCGACGAGCGTGTCGCGCGCGGCGTCGGCGACCCACGCGCCGTCTTCCCAGCTCGCTTCCCAGAGCTTGTACGCCACCTCGGCGTATTCCTCGCCCCAAACGTAGCGCTCGTCGTGCGGCGGCAATTTGTCGAAACCGTAATTGCGCGCGGTGTTGTCGAGATAAGACGTGACGATGTTCCAGGCCACGCGGCCCTCGCTCAGATGATCGAGCGTCGAGAGCTTGCGCGCGAAGCTGAACGGATGCTCCTGAATCACCGAACTCGTGACCGCGAAGCCGATATCGTTCGTGGCCGCCGCGAGCGCGGACACGAGCGCGGCCGGATCGTGCGAGGGAAACTGCATGCCGGTGCGCGCGGCCTGCTGCCATTGTCCGCTCGACGT
This sequence comes from Paraburkholderia tropica, assembly GCF_900109265.1. Classification (GTDB taxonomy): domain Bacteria; phylum Pseudomonadota; class Gammaproteobacteria; order Burkholderiales; family Burkholderiaceae; genus Paraburkholderia; species Paraburkholderia tropica. The sequence goes on along the minus strand of NZ_FNZM01000018.1, from coordinate 130,997 downwards.
TTCATACAGGCCCGCGACGTCGGCGAGAAACACCACGTCGAAGCAGCCGCGCTCGGCCGTTTTCGCAAGCTCGATCCACGGTCCGAGCTTGTGGAAATCGAGCTGATGCTGACCCTCGGGATGACGCCAGAAACCGTGGCTATGATGGTTCGGCGTGACGTGCGCGAACGCGTTGTAAATCAGCGGACGACGTGCGCCGTCCGAATGCGAGTATTCGCTCATTTTCCGGTTGCCTCCGCGATCTGTTGTTTGCTCCAGGCCTGCACCGGCGTTTTCTGCCAGGCGCTGTACGGCACCGCGTCGTCGACCACTTCGTGGCCGTCCTGCACGTGGCCCGCGTAGGCCCAGATGTTTTCCTGGCGCGGCATGCCTTCGACCGGCGCGACGGCCGTGAAGTCGATCGGATGCAGCACGTCGGTCGTGAACTGCTTGTCGTTCGTGACGTAGTTGCGGAAGCTGTCGACGGTCACGTTGGGCAGCTTGCGGGCGATCTGCGCGAAGGTCCACACGGCGAGCCAGTCGGTCGTGGTCGAGCCGTCGGTCGGGCCTTTCACGTCGTGATGCGGGTCGTATTGCGCGAGCTGGCGCTCGTATTCGGCCCAGGTCGGAAAGCGCTTCGCGTCCTCGCCTTTTTCGAGCGCGAGCGAATTCGGGAACGGCGCTTTGCTGAGCGCGGCGATGGTCGCGTCCTCGATCACGTTGTTGCTGCTCACGAACGGAATCGTCAGGCCCTGCTGCGCGGCGGCTTCGACCAGCAGCGTCTGCTGTTCGGGCGGGTAGAGCATGCCGCCCCAGACATCGGGCTTGAGCGCCTTGATCTTCGCGATGTACGGCGCGAAGTCGGTGGTCGCGGGCGGCACCTCGACGATCTGCACGTCGCTCACGCCCGCCTGCGCATAACCGAAGCGCGCCGTCTGCTGATAGGTCTTGTTGCCGAGCATCGAGACATAGACCGCGCGCTTCGCGCCGAAGCGTTTCGCGCCCAGATACGTGCCTTGCGCCGCGCCCGCCGCGTTGAGCGCGGTGATGAACGAGAGCGGATTGCGCACGTCGGACGGGTCGCTGCCCATCGGGAACCACGCGGCCATGTTCTTCGCGCGCAGGATCTTGTCGACGCCGTTGGCGCTGCTGCCGCCGATCAGCGTGATCGCGCCTTCGTCGGCGAGCCGGCGCGCGCAGGCGAGGCTCGCGGCGGGTTGGCCCTTGGTATCGCAGATCTCGACCACGAGCTTGCGCCCGTGTATGCCGCCCTGGTCGTTGACGGCGCGTGCGGCAATCTGTGCGACGCGGCCCGGGTCGGTCACGGCGAACGGCGAGCCGCTCTGCGCGATGATGAAGCCGACCAGCACGGGCGGCTGATCGGCGGCGTTGGCGGCGTTGGCTGCGTTGGCGTCAGTGGCCGTATCGATGGCGGTGCCGAAGGCGGCGGCCGCGAAACCCACGGCGAGCGCGAGCGCGCGAGGGCGGGGAAAGCGTAATTTCATGCTGGCGGAAGCAATAAGAGTGAACGGGTTGAGGGAGCGTCGATGCGCGATTCAGACATCGACGGCGTGACCGAGATAGATCCCTTCGATTTCCTCGGCGCGCGCGAGCAGTTCGTCGCGGCGCAGATGCAGCTTCACGACGCCTTCGGCCACGATGGCCGCGTGCGTCGCCATGCGTTCGGCGATATGGATGTGCTGTTCGACGGCGAGCACGGCGGTGCCGTCCTGACGCGCGCGTTCGACCACGGCGTCGACGAGACGGCGCGCCATCGCCGGGCTCAGGCCGAACGTGAGTTCGTCGAGCAGCACCACGCGCGGACGGCGCAGCAGCGCACGCGCCACAGCCACCATCTGCTGCTCGCCGCCGCTCAGTTGCCCGGCGCGCACGTGCAGGCGCGCTTCGAGTTCGGGGAAGATATCGAGCAGCGCGTCGGGCGCGAGATCGGCGAGGCGCATGTTTTCCGCGACCGTGAGCGAGGCAAACAGGCTGCGACCCTTGATGACGAGGCCGGTGCCGCGCCGCGCGCGCGTATGCGGCGCGCCCGCGAGCGGTTGGCCGTCGAGCAGGATCTCGCCTTCGACTTGCGGCAGGAAGCCCGCGACGGCGAGCAACGTCGTCGACTTGCCCGCGCCGTTGCGGCCGAGCAGCGCGACGATCTGGCCCGCGTGCACGTCGAGCGTGACGTCGCGCAGGATCTGGCGGCGGCCATAGCCCGCGCGCAGCCCGCGCAGACTCAGTACAGGCGTGCTCATGCGAGGGCTCCCTTGCGAACCTTATTCGTCGCGATTGATTCGATATCCTGATCATGTTCGATCGCGGCAATCTCCTCCGCATCGAGCGGATCGCCGAGATAGGCGCGGCGCACGACGGGCAGGCGCAGCACCTCGGCGGGCGTGCCGTGTGCGATCACGCGCCCGGCATCCATGACGATGGCGGCGTCGCAGGTGGCGAGCACGACGTCGATGTTGTGCTCGACCAGCAGGATCGCCACGCCGAGTTCGCGCGCCGCGCGCCGGATCACGCCGATCGCATGCTGGCGCGCCTCGGGACTCAGCGCGGCGGCGGGCTCGTCGAGACAGAGCACGCGGGGCCGCGCGGCGAGCGCGCGGGCCAGCGTCACGCGGGCCTGCCAGCCGAGCGAGAGTGTGTCGGCGGCGGCGTCGAGATGGTGGACGACGCCGGCGGCCTGGGCCGCCGCGTGCACCGTCTCCCGCGAGCGATGCGCAGCACGACGCGGCGCGAGACCGAACGGCGCGGCGAACCACGCCCAGGCGTCCTTCGGCTCGGCGGCGGTTGCGAGATTTTCGCGCACCGACAAATCGTCGAACAGCAGATGGTCCTGGAACGTGCGCGTGAGGCCGTACGCAACGCGGCGATGCGGCGCGAGCGCGGTGACGTCGACGCCTTGCACGCACACGCGGCCCGCTCGCGCGGGGACGAAGCCGGTCAACGCATCGACGAGACTGCTCTTGCCTGCGCCGTTCGCGCCCAGCACGCCGAGCACTTCGCCCGGCGCGATGCGCAGGCTCACGCCATCGACCACGACGGTGTTGCCGTAGGCCACGCGCAAGTCTTCGACTTCGAGCGCGGCGGTCGCGGTGGTAGTCGAGGCATCGGATTGCGCGCCGCTCAGGTGCTCGCGCAACGCGCGCGCATCGAGCGTCTGCGACGGGCTCGCGCGTCGCGGCCATTGCACGAGCGCGCGAAGCGGCTTGCGCCACGTCTCGGGCAGATGCGCCACGCCGCGCAGGATTTGCGCGACCACGCCATCGGGTTCGCTGATCAGCACGAACACCAGATTGAGCGCGAGCACGAGCGCGACCCAGTCGTTGATCGTGCCGCCGAACGAGAGCAGTTGCGCGAGCGCGCCGCCCGGCGCGAACACGCCCGCGAGCACGCCGCCGAACAGATAGCCCGCGCCCGAGAGCACGGCCATGCTGAGCACCGCGAGCGAATCGGCCCATGCATAACCTTCGCCGAAGCGCTGGCCGCCGACCGTGCCGCTCTGCGCCGCGAGCAGCGCGCCCGCGAGTCCGGCCAGGGCGGCCGAAAGCACGAAGGCCGCGATCTTCGCGTGCGGCACGGCCACGCCGCACGCGGCGGCGGCGCGTTCGTTCGAGCGCGTCGCGAGAATGCGGCGGCCCGCACGGCTGCGTCGCAAGGCGGCCACGGCGAGCGCGGCCAGCGCCGTCACGGCCCACGCGAGCAGCGCGAAGCGGCGCGGATCGAGCGCGTTGTCGAACGAGACGCCGAACAGCGTGACATCGCCGAGACGCCAGCCTTGCACGCCGTTGACGAAACGGTCGGACGTAAAGACCCACGTTTCGAGGATGGCGGCGAGGGCGAGCGTGGCGATCGTCAGGCCGATGCCGCGCAGACGCGCGCTCGGCAAACCGATGGCGAAGCCCGCCGCGCCCGCTGCGAGCGCGGTGCCCGCGAGCGTCGCGCCGAACGGCGCGCCGTGTTGTCCGAGCCAGCCTGCGAACAGCACCGACGCGCCCGCGAGCCCGAGCGGCAGCAGGCTCACCTGGCCCGCGTAGCCGGTGGAGACTACGACCGCGAGGCCGATCAGCGCGAAGATCGCGGTGAGCGCGAGCGTGTCGGACCAGTAATCGGGCAGCGCGTAGACGAGCGCCGCGAGCGTGGCCGCGGCGAGCGCGAGACCGAACGGACTCACGCGGCCGCTGCCGACGCGAAAGAGGCGCGGCGTGTCGAAGGTGCCGCGTCCCGGCAGATTGCGCCCGCTCACCACGAGCGCGACGAGCGTGACGAGATAGGGGATCGACTTGCCGAGTCCGGGCTCGATCGACAGACCGATGGCGAGCGATTCGGCCACACCCGCCGCGAGCGCCACCACGAGCGCGACGCCGAAGCGCCGGAAGCCCGCGATCAGCGCCGCGCCCAGCGCGGGAATCACGAGGCTGCTCAGCGAATTCGGGCTGAGCGCGGTGATCGGCGAAAGCAGAATGCCCGCGAGTGCCGCGAGCAGCCCGCTGATGCCCCACGCGGCTGCGCCCCACGGATGCGGCGAATAGCCGAGCGCCTGCGCGCCGAGCGGACTGTCCTGTAGCGCCGTGGTGGCGTGGCCGAAGCGCGTGCGCTCGAACAGCAGCGTGAGCAGCACGGTCAGCGCGATTGCCGTGGCCAGCAGCACCAGCGCGAGATATTGCACGTGCGCGCCGAACAGCGTGGTGCCGCCCGAGACGAGAAAGCTGTCCACGCGCTCCTGCTGATTGGTCCAGACGATGCGCACGGCCGCTTCGAGCATCAGCAGCAGACCGAGCGTGACGAGCGTTTTCGTGGTGGTCGACGCACCCACGAGACGCCGCCCGACGAAGGCGTAAAACGCGATGCTGATCGTCACGCCCGCCGCGATGCCGAGGCCGATCGCGGGCCACAGCGGTACGCCCGCGTGCGCATGCAGTTTCCAGAACGCGTAGGCGGAGGCCATGCCGATGCCGCCTTGCGCGAAGTTGACCACGCCGGTGCCGCGATAGACGGCCACGAGTCCGAGCGCAACGAGCGCATATGCGCCGCCCGTGCTGAGCCCGAGCAGCGCGTAATCGATGAGGGCGATGAAGGAATGCATGTCAATGCGCCAATGAAGCCGGCCGGACGGCGGTCGCGGCGACGGAAAGATCCGCTTGCATGTCGATATCTCCAGGGCAGCGCCGGGAACGGCAGATTGAACGTGGGAATCGCCGGCATCAAAGCCGCGTTGCCGGCTGGATCAACCATTATGTTCAGCGAACGATTAATTCAAAACCGCCGATTTCTGAAAAGCTAAAGAGATATCGGCGCTTGGCTCGCGTTGCGGGTTTGTGATAACGCGATCAATTGAAATCACGCGATGCGCTGGCGCAGACGAGCATGGCATTACGAAATTTTTCAACTGTGAAGCGAGCGGAGAAGGTGCCTTAAAACACGGAGGAATTCGCGTTCGTACGCGCGAGAAGGTTGCTATCGCAATCACATGAATTGTTCAAACCCGTGGTTCTCAACTCTGCTTTGCGAAGCACGAATGCATTCATTTGATTCGGAGATTTGCTGCTTTGCCGCTTGTCGGTTTTCACTGAACAATCCTGTCGGTTTTTCGGATTCACCCAACGAAACTGATCGACAGGAGTCCTGGATTTGAATCGCACGATTTGGATGGCGGCGTCGTTGACGACGCTCACGACGCTGATGGCAACGAGCGCCGCGCAGGCGCAAAGCAGCGTGACCTTGTATGGCCGCCTCGATACGGGTATCGAATATATGAGCGGCGTGCCCACGAATAGCGGCAGCGCGTCGCGCTGGCGTGCCGAGAATGGCGACTGGAGCGCGAGCATGTGGGGGCTCAAAGGCGTGGAGGATCTGGGCGGCGGATTGAGGACGCTCTTCCAGCTCGAAGGCGCGCTGAACGTGACGAACGGCGCGGGCGCCGGCGACGGTCAACTGTTCAATCGTCTCGCGTTCGTGGGGCTCGGCAGCGATCGCTACGGCACGCTGCTGCTCGGACGTCAGTTCTTCATTGCCAACGGCGTGTGGGATTTCGATCCGTTCGGACAATCGGCGTGGTCGTCGGGCTCGCTTGTGCGCGGCAGAAACTGGCCGTCGTCGAGCAATACGATTTCGTATCAGACGCCGAAATACGCGGGCTTCGACTTCTACGGCCAATACGCGCTGTCCAACGCGACGAACTGGAACGGCAATGGCACGACGGCGCAAGGCCGCGAGGCGGGCGCGCAATTGACCTATACGTCGGCGTTATTCCAGGCGCGGGCGATCTACGACGAAATTCGTGATCCCGCCAACGGACAATTCGACGATCCCTTTACGGCCTCGCGCGAATACACGGCGGCGCTCAATGTGTTCCTCGGGCCATTCAAGATTCAGGGCGCGTATCAGGCGATTCGCACCTCGGGCGGCAGCGCGACGGCGGGCGTTGCGCCCACGACGCTCGATCACGAATGGGGCGGCGTGACGTGGCGCATTTCCCCGGCCGCCGCGTTGATCGCGGCGGTCTATCACGTCAACGCGAACAAGGGCGGCGGCAACGCGACGATCTATACGCTCGGCGGCTCGTACAACCTCTCCACGCGCACGCTGCTCGATTTCCAGGCGGCCAGCGTGCGCAACAGCAGCGGCGCGAATTTCTCGCTCAATGCCAACGCGGCGGGCACGGGCGCGGCGAGCGGCAATCCGATTGCGGGCGCCTCGCAGACGGGCGTCTACGCGGGCATCCAGCACGTGTTCTGACGTTCACTGCGGACGTTCACCGCGCGCGTCGCGCGCCGCGCTCATTTCGCCGCTGGCGCGCCTGCCGCATAAGCGGCGACAAACACATCCACGGCGCGGTTCACGACCGGCGTGAGTTTCGCGCGCGACGTCTTCACTTCGTAGCCGAGCAGCGCGAGTTCGACCAGCTCGGCTTCGATCAACGCAAGCAGATGGCGCGCGGCGACTTCCGGCTCGCACGGGCGGATCGTGCGCGCCTCGATGGCGCTCGCGAGAAAGTCGCGCACATGCATCAGACCTTGCTGCGGACCGGTCTCGTAGAGCACCCGGCCTACGTTCGAGCGGTCGACTTCCTGCACGCACAGACGGCGCGTCGACAGAAACGACGGTTGCAGCACGGCACCGAGATAGTGCAGACCGAACGCGGTCAGCGACTCGCGCAGCGGCACGTCGAGCGTCAGGCGATCGAACGCCTGGCGGATTTCCGAACTTGCGCGGCTCGTCATTGTTTCAGCAAATAACGCCTCTTTCGAGTCGAAATAGCTATAGAGCGTGGCCTTCGAGGCGCCCGAGCGCGTCGCGATCTGCGTCATCGAAGCCTGCTCGAAACCGACCTCCCGGAACACCTCCAGGGCCGCGTCGATAATGGATTGGCGCTTTTCTTCCGTTTTCTTTCTCATGGGGACTCCGCTCCCGATTGGCCGCTTCCCGCCCTTTGCGCACTTTCTCGTGCACGCCTCTCGATTCGCGGCGCAATGCCGTGACAGTGACGATTTGAAACATTCGCGTGAGGCCGGAAAGCTGTAATCGGATTGACAGCGATCAATGGTTCAATTATAAACCATACCGTTCAGTTTAGTTATTCGGGATTGCAGCGCGAGTCTGGAATTCAGGGTTGAAACGCCGGTAGCGGTCATTGGCAACGGTGCGAAGCAAACGAAGTCGATGCGCCGCGCGAGACAAGCACCGCAGCGATGCGGTGAAACGCACGGTCGTCGCCGGCACGAGCGCGAGGGCGCAACGCCGCCGATCGTTTGGTACTCCGAGGCAAACCGCTGCGGGTCGTGCTCGGCGCGCCGCCGGGCAGCCTTCATTTCTACGCCATCCAGCCTTACGAAATCTTTCCGCGCTGTTTCGCTCCGCGCCCCGCTTGGTCTGGAGCTTCAACGTATTCGATGGGATCTATGCCGCAACTCAAACATTCAAGCCGGGGAGCCGCGCGCCAGCCGCGCTGGCTCGCCGCCGCGCTCGTTTGCGCGTCCGTGCTGGCGATCGCCGGTTGCCAGCGTCATGGCGGCGACACGGCCGCCGCTCAGGCCGTCGATGTCGGTGTGCGCACGCTCGCGCCGCAACGCATCGTGATGACGGCGGAGCTGTCCGGGCGGCTGTCGTCGCTGAAGGTGTCGGACGTGCGCCCGCAGATCGGCGGCATCGTGCAGAAGCGTCTGTTCGTCGAAGGCTCGGACGTGAAGGCCGGTCAGGTGCTCTACCAGATCGACCCCGCCACCTACCAGGCGACTTACGATCAGGCGCGCGGCACGCTCGCGAAGGCCGAGGCCACGCTGGCGTCCGCGAAAACCAAGGCCGACCGTTACGCGCAACTCGTGAAGATCAACGCGGTGAGCGCACAGGACAACGACGACGCCATCGCCGCCGTGCGCGAGGACGAGGCCGACGTGATCGCCGACCGCGCCTCGCTCGAATCGGCGCGCATCAACCTCGGCTACACGCGCATTACCGCGCCGATTTCGGGGCGCATCGGCGCGTCGTCGGTGACCGAGGGCGCGCTGGTGACGTCCGACCAGACCACGGCGCTCGCGACCATCCACGCTTACGACGAGATGTATCTCGACGTGACGCGTTCGAGCGCCGACTGGCTGCGCCTGCGCAAGGCCTTCGCGTCGGGCCGCATGAAGCGCGCGGGCAACGGCGCGGCGGTGCAGCTCGTGATGGAGGACGGCACGTCGTACGCGCATCCGGGCGTGCTGCAGTTCTCGGGCATCACCGTCGATGCGACCACCGGTTCGGTCACGCTGCGCACGATTTTCCCGAATCCCGAAGGCGAGCTGCTGCCGGGCATGTTCGTGCGCGCGCAGCTCGACGAAGGCGAGAGCACGAGCGCGCTGCTGGTGCCGCAACTGGCTGTCACGCGCGCGTCGGATGGCGGCGCGAGCGTCTGGATCGTCGATTCGACGGGCCACGCGAAACAGGTGTCGGTGCAGGCCGATAGCGCGTACGGCGATCAGTGGATCGTGACGAGCGGGCTGAAGGCGGGCGACCGCGTGATCGTCGACGGCTTGCAGAAGGTGCAGAGCGGCGTGGCGGTGCATGTAGCCGCTGACTCGGCTTCGGCGGCAACGTCGGCGTCAGATGCGCCCGCCGCATCGGCAAGCTCGGCCGCGACGGCATCGTAAGGAGGGCGCATGGCAGGTTTCTTCATCCAGCGCCCGATCCTCGCGTGGGTCATCGCGATCGTCATCATGCTGATTGGCGGCGCGGCGACCACCACGTTGCCGATCGAGCAATACCCGACCATCGCGCCGCCTTCGGTGCAGGTCACGGCGACCTATCCGGGCGCGTCCGCCGACACCGTGGCGAAGACCGTCACGCAGGTGATCGAGCAGAAGCTCTCGGGCATCGACAATCTGCTCTATATGTCGTCGACGAGCAGCGGCGCGGGTCAGGCGACCATCACGCTGACCTTCAAGCCCGGCACCAATCCGGACATCGCGCAGGTGCAGGTCCAGAACAAGGTGACTCAGGCGAGCGCCTCGCTGCCGGAGACGGTGCAGGAGCAGGGCGTGGAAGTGGCGAAGTCGTCGAGCGACTTCCTGATGATCGTCGCGCTGTCCTCGCCGGGCGGCACGCTCAATTCCATCGATCTCGGCAACGTGATCGCCTCGCAGCTCGAAGACCCGCTCACGCAGATCAACGGCGTGGGCGACGTGACGCTGTTCGGCGCGCAGCACGCCATGCGCATCTGGCTCGATCCGGTCAAGCTGCGCAGCTTCGGCCTCACGGCCTCCGACGTGACGACGGCGGTCACGAACCAGAACGTGCAGCTCTCGGTCGGCGAACTCGGCGGCGCGCCCGCGACGGATTCGCAGGCGATCAACGCGACGATTTCCTCGTCGAGCCTGCTGACCACGCCCGAACAGTTCGGCGACATCCTGCTGCGCGTGAACAGCGACGGCTCGAAGGTGCGCGTGAAGGACGTGGCGCGCGTGGAAGTGGGGGGCGATTCGTACGATACGTCGTCGCGCCTCGACGGCAAGCCGGCCTCGGCGCTGGCGGTCAAGCTCTCGACCGGCGCGAACGCGATGTCGGTGGCGAAGGCCGTGCGCGCGAAGCTCGTCGAACTGCAGCCGCAACTGCCAAAGGACGTGGCGATTGCGTATCCGTACGACTCCACGCCGTTCGTGAAGATCTCGATCGAGGAGGTCATGAAGACGCTCTTCGAAGCGGTGATCCTCGTGTTCCTCGTGATGTATCTGTTCCTGCAGAATCTGCGCGCGACGCTGATTCCGACCATCGTCGTGCCGGTTGCGCTGCTGGGCACGCTCGGCGTGATGTCGGCGATCGGCTTCTCGATCAACGTGCTCTCGATGTTCGCGATGGTGCTGGCGATCGGCCTGCTCGTCGACGACGCCATCGTCGTGGTGGAAAACGTCGAACGCATCATGGCCGAGGAGAAACTCGACGCGAAGGCCGCGACGAAGAAGGCCATGGGCCAGATCACCGGCGCGCTCGTGGGCGTGACCACGGTGCTCACGGCCGTGTTCATTCCGATGGCGTTCTTCTCCGGCTCGACCGGCGCGATCTACCGGCAGTTCTCGGTCACCATCGTCTCGGCGATGGTGCTCTCGGTGCTGCTGGCGATGACGCTCACGCCCGCGCTGTGCGCGAGTCTGCTGACGACGTCCGCCGTCGAGCATCACGAACGGCGCGGCCTGCTCGGTGCGTTCAATCGCCTGTTCACGAAGAGCAATGCGCGTTATAGCGCCTCGCTCGCGGGCGTGGTCTCGAAGCCGGTGCGCTGGATGCTGGGCTATGCGCTGATCGCGGGCGTGGTCGGCATTCTCTATGTGACGCTGCCGTCCTCGTATCTGCCCGAAGAAGACCAGGGCTCGATCATGGTGTCGATCTCGGCGCCGGTCGGCACGCCCGCATCGAAGACGGTGAAGACGGTCGAGGCCGTCGAGCAATACTTCCTCAAGCAGAACGCGGTTTCGCACGTGATGGCCGTGAACGGTTTCAGCTTCAACGGTCAAGGGCAAAACAACGCGCTCGCGTTCGTGCAGTTGAAGGACTGGAGCGTGCGCGGCTCGAACGACAGCGCGCAGGCGGTGATCGATCGCGCGAACGCTGCGTTCGCGGGCAGCCGCGACGCGCAGGTCTTCGTGATGAACGAGCCCGCGATTCACGGCCTCGGCACGCAGAGCGGTCTCGACTTCGAGATCGAAGATCGCGCGGGACAGGGTCACGACAAGCTGCTCAAGGCGCGCAATCAGTTCATCGCGCTGGCCGCGAAGGAACCGTCGCTCGCGATGACGCGCGCCGCCGGTCTCGAAGACACGCCGCAGCTTTACGTCGATATCGACCGTGAAAAAGCGAGCGCGCTCGGCCTGTCGATTTCGGATGTCGATTCGACGCTGTCGACCGCGTTCGGCTCGTCGTACGTGAACAATTACATTGATACGGGCCGCATCCAGAAGGTCTATGTGCAGGCCGACGCGCCTTATCGCATGATGCCCAACGATGTGGGGCAGTGGTATGTGCGGGCGGATTCGTCGTCGTCTTCTTCGTCATCGTCGTCGAGTTCTTCTTCGTCGACGTCGAGCACGTCGAGTTCGACCACCAGCACCTCCGGCTACGACAGCGAGATGGTGCCGTTCTCCGCGTTCGCGAAGACGCGCTGGACCTTCGGGCCGCCGCAGATCGAGCGCTACAACCGCGAGCTGGCGATGGAGATGAGCGCGCAGCCCGCGGCCGGCGTCAGCACGGGGCAGGCGATGGCGGCGGTCGAAAGAGTCGCGAAGCAGTTGCCGACCGGTTTCGGCATCGAATGGACCGGACAGTCGTTCCAGGAGGTGCTCGCGGGTTCGCAGGCGACGTATCTGTACGCCATTTCGCTGGTCGTGGTGTTCCTCTGTCTCGCGGGTCTGTACGAAAGCTGGTCGGTGCCGATCGCAGTGATTCTCGTGGTGCCGATCGGCGTGCTCGGCGCGCTGCTCGGAGCGCATCTGCGCGGACTCTCGAACGACGTCTACTTCAAGGTGGGTCTGCTGACGACCATCGGGCTCGCCACCAAGAACGCGATTCTGATCGTGGAGTTCGCGAAGGACTTGCAGGCGCAAGGACGCGGACTGGTCGAGGCCACGCTCGAAGCGGCGCATCAGCGTTTGCGGCCGATTCTCATGACCTCGCTGGCGTTCGTGTTCGGCGTGCTGCCGCTCGTGGTGAGCACGGGTGCGGGCTCGGCCGCGCGCCATGCGATCGGCACCGGCGTGGCCGGCGGCATGATCGCGGCCACCGCGCTGGCGATCTTCTTCGTGCCTGTGTTCTTCATCGTCGTGCGCAAGCTGTTCAACGAGCACGGCGACGCTCGCGAAGGCCATGCCGACGATAACGGCGACCACGCCGGGACTGCCGGAGATTCAGAATGAAATTGAAGCTTTTATCCGTGCTCTGTGCGGTTGCACTGAGCGCCTGTTCGCTCGATCCGGCTTATCAGCGGCCCGCCGCGCCGGTCGATGCCGCGTGGCCGACCGGGGCCGCGTATGAGACTGTGGGCGCATCGTCGGCATCGTCGGCTTCAGCGCCCGCTACGTCGTCCGCTGCCGCGCCGTTCGCCGCCGATGTCGGCTGGCGCAACTACTTCAAGGACCCGCGTCTGCAGAAGCTGATCGCGCTCGCGCTCGACAACAATCGCGATCTGCGCGTGGCGGCGCTCCAGGTGGCCGAGTACGAGGCGCAGTACCGCATCACGCGCGCGGCGCTCGCGCCGACCATCGACGCGGGAGGCTCGATCACCAACACGCGCACCGACGGCGCGATCAGCCATTCGAATACCGCGTCGGTCGGCACGACGTCATGGGAGATCGACTTCTTCGGCCGCCTGCGCAGTCTCAAGCGTCAGGCGCTGGAGAACTATCTGTCGAGCGAGGCGTCGCGCACCAGCACGCAACTGACGCTGGTGGCCGATGTGGCGACTGACTTCCTGCAACTGCAATCCGACGAGGCGCTGCTGAAAGTCGCGACCGATACCGTCGCGGCCGATCAGAGCACCTACGACCTCACGGTCAGCATGATGAAGATCGGCAGCGCGTCGTTGCAGGACGTGCGCGAGGCGCAGACTTCGCTGGCAAGCGCGCGGGCGAGCATGGCGTCGTACACGCGCGCTGTCGCGCAGGACCGCAACACGCTGAGCGCCCAGATCGGCTGCGCGCTGCCCGACGATCTGGACGGCGGCCCCACGCTGCTCGACAGCGACGCGCTGTTCGCCGACGTCGACGCGGGCGCGCCCTCGGACCTGCTCACGCGCCGCCCCGACATCATCGAGGCCGAGCACACGCTCAAGGGCGCGAACGCGAATATCGGCGCGGCGCGCGCGGCGTTCTTTCCGAAGATCGAACTGACCGCGTCGGCGGGCACGGCGAGCACGAGTCTCTCGCAGCTGTTCAAGGCGGGCACGGGCGCGTGGAGTTTCGCCCCGTCGATTACGATGCCGATCTTCGATTACGGCAGCAACAAGGCGTCGCTCGATGTCGCGAAGATCGAAAAGGATATCGATGTCGCCGACTACGAGAAGGCCATTCAGACCGCGTTCAAGGAAGTCGCGAATGCGCTGGCGGGCCGCGCGACCTATGTCGATCAAGTGGCGGCGGACCGCGATTACGTGACGTCGGCACAGGATTACTACGATCTCGCGCAGGCGCGCTTCAAGACCGGCACGGACAGCTTCCTCACCTTGCTGACCGCGCAGCGCACGCTCTATACGGCGCAGGAGCAGCTCGTCACCGATCAGTTGGCGAAGCTGTCGAACCAGGTCACGCTGTACAAGGTGCTGGGCGGCGGCTGGTCGGCGGACAGCGTGCAGGCGAAGAACTGACGCTGCACCGTTGAAGTGTGAAAAGCAAAAAGCGCGTCCATCGAGGACGCGCTTTTTTATTGCGCTATGCCTTCGTCACAGATTGCGCACGAACCACGTGCGCTTCGCACCGGCCAGCAGCGCGCTATACACGGCCCACGAAATCACGAAAGTCGCGGGCGCCGAAAGCGAAGCGACAAAGCCGGTCTCCGTGTTCAGCGCGAAGCCGACGAACGCGCCGCTGAACCACGCGATCAATCCGCCCGGATTGAATTGCGGCACGTGCGAATCGCGACATTCGATATCGGCGCCGATCAGCCGTTCATAGCGCGTCGAGGTGATATGCGAGAGCGCCACGCCCACCCACGCCACCACGAACACGCCTTGCCACGCGAGCGCTTGCAGAATCTTCGAGAAGATATCGGCCATCATCAGCGTGTAGACCACCACGCCCACCACGAGCGCCCAGACGAATTTCGGCGCGCGCAAACCGGCGGCTTTCTGGAAGAAGGCCTGCATGTTGATGGTCGCGAGATAGTAGTTCGCGGTGTTGATGCGCGACTGCGTGACCCAGACGAACAGCAGTCCCCAGATGCCCATCAGTTTCAGCAGCGCGAGCACGACCGAGACTTCGGAGAGCGTGCCGAGTCCCGGGATCGTGCTGACGAGATAAATGCCCGCCGCGCCGTTGAGCAGGAACGTCACGAGATAGAACGGAATGCCGAAGTTGAAGCGGCCGTGATAGCCCGCGTCTTTTTTGCGGCCGAAACGCGCGTAGTCGAACGTGAACATCATGAGCACCCACACGCCCATGTAGTAGACGAAGCATTGCCACCAGCCGTTCGCGGGCACCGCGCCCTTGGGGCCGAAGTCGAGCCACGCCGCGTTGTAGCCGTATTCCCAGGTCGTGAGGCCCACGGCCGCGAGCAGGCCGAGCAGATAAAACGGCAGCAGCACGCCGTTGAACTTGTCGAGCCAGTGCTGCACGCTGCCGAACACGAGCGGCACGCTGTAGCAGACCACGATCAGCGCGGCCCATTTGTAGTCGAGCGCGGGAAACAGATGATTGGCCGCGACGGCGATCACCGAGCCTTCGAACACCGCGTAGTAAATGGCGGTGGCGAAGAAGATCAGCGTCGCCAGCGCCGCGCCCACGCTGCCGAACAGCACGCGTGAAAACAAGGCGACGGAGAGGCCGGTGCGAATCGCATAGCGGCTGATGATCGTGTTGATGACGCCATACGACAGCACCGAAAGCGCCATGCCGATCAACGCGTTGCGCGCGCCGTAATTGAGCGCGAGCGTCGCGCCCACGACGATGTAGAACACCGCGCTACAGACGGCCCACCACGCCATCGTCAGCGAGAAGGGCGGCATTCTCGCGCTATCGGGGATGGCGCGCGTCGACAGGTCGACGTCGCCCTCCGTGCTTTCCTGAGCCAGGTTGGCCATGATCGTGCTCCTCGAATCGGCAAATCGATGAACGGCGTCGGGGCCGCGCCGCGCGTGCGGCAACGGGGCTGCCGTGACGCCGGTCGGGCAGCCTGATCAGACAAAGAAAGCGCGTGCGCATCCGCCGGGCGGCGCGAGGCCGCACGGAACGCGAGTTGAGAATGGAGCCGGTGAGACGCCGCGCCGGAAGCGGCGCGGGCCTGGTTTTTTACAAGCGGGTGAGGACTGCGGGTTCGACTACGATGAGTACAACGACTGCGACGACTACGACAGCCTTCAGGTCTGCAACGCTTCACGCAGCAGCGCGAGCCGATGCTGATATGCCTTGCGCGCCGCGAGCGCCTCGTCCATCGTCACGCTCACGAAACGCGCGCGATGATTCGGCTGCATCTGGCCGATCAGATCCATGTCGGCGCTGACGACCGTGCCGATGGTCGCGTAGCCGCCGCCCGAGACCGCATCGCGATGCAGGATGATCGGCTCCAGTCCCGCGGGCACCTGAATCGAGCCGATCGGATAGCAGGCGTCGACGATATTCGACGGATCCGCGCCCGCGCCGAACGGCTGTTCGCGGTCGCGGAAACGCAGCGGCGTGCCGCCCTTGTAGCGATAGCCGATGCGGTCCGCCTCGGGCGCGACGATCCATTCATCGTCGAAAAAGCTTTGCGCCGATTCGTCGGTCAGGCGGTAGTGATAGAGCCCGGTGAGCACGCGCAACGCTACGGTGTTCTCCAGCTTCGCGCGCATCGCCGGCGGCAATTCGGTGCCTTCGCGGCCCGCGCCGCGCGCAGCGCCGAAGCCGATGCGGTCGCCCTTTTGCAGACGGCGGCCTTCGTGTCCGCCGATCGCGCCGAGCGTGTAGGTCGAGCGGCTGCCCAGCACCTCGGGCACGTCGATGCCGCCCGCCACCGCGAGATACGCACGCGCGCCGCGCTTCACGTACTCGAAGCTCAGCTTGCTGCCCGCGCGCACGCGCAGCGCCGTGTGGCTTTGCTGCACGACGCCGTCGATCTTCGGCGTCATTTCCGCGCCTGTGAGCGCGACGAGCGCATCGGCATGAAACAGCAGGTCGGGGCCGAGCAGTGTGAATTCGAGCACAGCCGCGTTTTCATCGTTGCCGACCAGCAGATTGGCCGCGCGCGACGAATACTGATCGAGCGAGCCGGACGGCGGAATGCCCACGTGATAGTAGCCCTGGCGGCCGCCGTCCTGCACCGAGGTGGCGAGGCCGGGTTTCACGACTTCGATCAGATTGAGCGTGTCAGTCGGCATACAGCACCTCGACGAGAGAACGGTTGGTCGCGTCGGGATCGCGCAGGAAGGCGTCGAGCGAGAAGCGCACGGGCCGCGTGCGCAGCGCGAACGTGCCCGCTTCCACGGCGGCGAGCGCCGCGTCGTATTCCGCGCGGTCGATGGGCTTGAACTTCACGATGTCGCCGGGACGGAAGAACACCATGAAGTCGCGCAGATAATCGAGACGCTGTTGCGGGTCGAAGATCGGCGCGGGCGTGACGCCGAACATCTGGTAGCCGCCCGCGCCGCGCACCGAATAGATGCAGCCGAAGCAGCCGCCGTGACCCACGGTGAGCTTCGGCGTGTCGGTGCGTGGGCGCAGGTATTTGGGCACCTGCAACTGGCGTTCGCGCTCGACCATCTGATACATGAACGGCAGGCCCGCGACGAAACCGACCATCGAGACGAACCACGGCGAATCCGCATGCGCGGCGATGAATTCGTCGACGTCGCGCTTGCCGTTGATGCGCGCGGCGTATTCCAGATCGGTCGATTCCGGATCCTGATGACGCTCGCGAAAGCGCATCAGCGTTTCGTGCGTCCACGGATCGTTGTAGAGCACCGGCACTTCGACAATGCGTGTGTCGATGTCGAGCGTGGCCTCTCCCACTTCCGCCTCGATGCTTTTCAGCAGCGCCACGAGCGCGTCGGGCGCGATCACGTCCGGGTCGTAGCGCACCTGGTACGAGGCGTTCGCCGGACAGATTTCGGTTACGCCTGGAACCTCGCGGCGCGCGAGTTCGCGCGTGATCGCCGTGCCCTTGAAGAACGCGTCGAGCGACATGTCCTCGCTGATCTCGGCGAAGACGAATTCGTCGCCGCCATAGGTGTAGCGTATCGTCACGATGCCTCCTGCGGGTTCGACTGCTTGGGTTCAGCGCAGGCGGCGCGCCAGGCGTCCATCCACGTTTCGAGGAAGTTGGTGTGATAGCGCGCGGCGCGCACGTCGTCGTCGGCGAGCAGCGCCTGATGCAGCGGCGCGGTGGTTTTCAGCCCGCCGATATGCAGTTCGCGCAGCGTGCGCGCGAGACGCTCGAGCGCGGCGGCGCGGCTCTCGTCGTGCACGATCAGCTTGGCCAGCAGCGAGTCGTAGAACGGCGGCACGACGTAGCCCGGATACAGCAGCGAGTCGATGCGCACGCCCGGACCGGTCGGCCAGATCAGTTCGTCGACGCGGCCAGGATTCGGGCGGAAATCCTGCAACGGATCTTCGGCGTTGATACGGCACTCGATCGCCGCGCCGCGCATGACGATATCGCTCTGCTGGAATCGCAGCGGCTCGCCGTCGGCGATGCGCAGCGTTTCGCGCACGAGATCGATGCCGGTGATCGCCTCCGTGACCGGATGCTCGACCTGAATGCGCGTGTTCATTTCGATGAAGTAGAACTCGCCGCGCGTTTCGTCGAACAGATATTCGAGCGTGCCCGCGCTGCGATAACCGACCTGTTGCGCGAGCCGCGTGGCCGACGCGCACAGTTGCGCGCGCAGCGCGGGCGTGAGCGAAGGCGAGGGCGCTTCTTCGAGGATCTTCTGGCGGCGTCGTTGCAGCGAGCATTCGCGCTCGAACAGATGCACGACGTTGTGACCGTCGCCGAGCACCTGGACTTCGATGTGGCGCGCGTGCTTCACGAAGCGTTCGAGATAGACGCCGCCGTCGCCGAACGCCGCCTGCGCTTCGCGCTGCGCGAGCGGCAGTTCCGCGTCGAGTTGGGCCGCGTCGTGCGCGACGCGAATGCCGCGTCCGCCGCCGCCCGCCGCCGCCTTGATCATGATCGGATAGCCGATGCGCGCGGCGACTTCGCGCGCCTCGTCGAGCGATTGCACGACGCCGGTGCTGCCCGGCACGGTCGGCACGTCGGCGCGCTGTGCGGTCTCGCGGGCGCGGGCCTTGTCGCCCATCGTCGCGATGACTTGCGGCGCCGGGCCGACGAAGATCATGCCGGCCGCTTCGACCTGCGCCGCGAAGTCGGCGTTTTCGGAGAGGAAGCCGTAGCCCGGATGCACGGCGTCGGCGTTGCATTGGCGCGCGGCGTCGAGAATGACCGCCGGATTCAGATAGCTTTTCGCCGCGTGCGACGAGCCGATGTGCACGGCTTCGTCGGCCATGCGCGCGGCGAGACTGTCGCGATCCGCGTCGCTGACTACCACGGCGGCGCGCATGCCGAGTTCGTGCGCGGCGCGGATCACGCGCACGGCGATTTCGCCGCGATTGGCCACCAGCACCGTGCGGATGCGCGCGGGGCGATAGCGCGTATTGGTTGTGTTTGCAACGTTCATGGCGTCACGCCTCCACGCGCATCAGCACCTGGCCGGCATCGACCGGCTCGCCGTCTTCGACCAGCAGTTCCGCGACGCGTCCCGCTACGCCGCTCTCGATCTCCGTGAACTGCTTCATCACTTCGACGAGGCCGACGACGGTATCGGGCTGAACAGCGGCGTCCAGCTCGACATAGAACGGCGCGTCAGGCGAGGAACGCCGGTAGAACGTGCCCGGCAACGGGCTGACGATATCGTGCAGTGCCATCGTGTTGTGCTCCTTGATCGTGTTATGGGATTCAGCGTCGCGCGGCTCAGAGACTCGCGGCCGTCGCCAGCGGTCCGGTGATGCGGATGCCTTCGCGCACCAGCGCCTCGCGCGTGCCGCGCACCAGTTGCAGCGCGCCGGGCGTGTCGCTGTGAATGCAGACGGAGTCGAAGTCGATATCGATGTCGTCGCCGTCGACGGTGCGCACCTTGCCGTCCACGCAGGCGCGCAGCACTTTCTCGGCAACCTGTTCGGGATCGAGCGGCCCGATGCGGCGGATAAAGACGATCGAGCCGTTGCGGTCGTAGTCGCGATCGGCGTAGAACTCGCGGATCGCGGGCTGGCCGATCTCCTGCGCCACGCGCCACGTCGCCGACGATTCCATGCAGAACAGCAAGAGATTCGGATCGACCTGTTGCAACGTTTCGACGAGCAGGCGCGAGAAGGTTTCGTCGCGCGCCGCGTGCATGTAGAGCGCGCCGTGCGGCTTGACGTGCTGGAGCCGCACGCCGTGCAGCCGCGCGAATTCGCGCAGCGCGCCCACTTGATACAGCAGATCGTTGACGAGCGCCTGCGGCGTTTCGGCGATATGGCGGCGGCCGAAACCGACGAGATCGCGAAAGCCCGGATGCGCGCCGATGCCGACGCCGGACTCGCGCGCCAGTTGCACGGTGCGCGCCATGATGTTCGGATCGCCCGCGTGAAAACCGGTGGCGATATTCGCCGAACTGATGAGCGGCATGATCTGGTCGTCGACGCCATCGCCGATGTGCCACGGACCGAAGCCTTCCCCCATATCGGAGTTCAGGTCGACGTACTGCTTGTTCATACGGTGCTCCTCCAGGTTCGTCTGGCGGCGGCGTGTCAGGCCGCTGCGCAACAGGATTGAAAGGCAGGTTAACCGGTGGTCGATCGCCAAAAAAGTTTTATTTTTGTATGCCTCGGTATCAATTTTTTCGATACCATCGGCCGGACTCTTTCCTGGCCGCCGGGCCACCCACGAAGATGGCGCTCACGCTCAGACAGCTCAAATACTTCGTTGCGACCGCCGAACTCGGGCAACTCTCGCAAGCGGCTATTCATCTGACGATTTCGCAGTCGGCCGTCACGAGCGCGATTAAAGAACTCGAAGAGACGCTCGGCACGCAGCTATTCGTGCGCGGCGCGACGGGCGTCGCGCTGACCGACACGGGGCGGCGCTTTCTGAATCACGCGTACACGATCCTCGCGTCGGTGGACGAGGCCATGCGCATTCCCAACCTCGAAAGCACACTCACGGGCACGCTCGCGATTGCCGCGAGTTACACCGTGCTCGGCTACTTTCTTCCGCATCATGTGCAGCGGCTCAACGCGCTGTATCCGCGTCTCACGATTCAACTGCACGAACTCAATCGCGACGCCATCGAGGAAGGTTTGATCACCGGGCAATACGACATGGCGGTGCTGCTCACGTCCAACGTCTCCAATCCCGAACTCGCGCTCGAACCGGTGATTCATTCGGTGCGCCGCCTGTGGGTGGGCGCGCATCATCCGCTGCTCAAGCGCGAGAGCGTGACGCTCGCGTCGGTCGCGCCCGAGCCCTTCGTCATGTTGACGGTGGACGAAGCCGCGCAAACGGCGATGCGCTACTGGAACGAAACCGCGTGGCGGCCGAACGTGATTCTGCGCACCTCGTCGGTGGAAGCCGTGCGCAGCATGGTGGCGAACGGTTCCGGCGTGGCGATTCTCTCCGACATGGTGTATCGGCCGTGGTCGCTCGAAGGGCGGCGCATCGAAACCATCATGCTGCTCGACGCGGTGCCGGCGATGAGCGTGGGGCTCGCGTGGCGCAAGAACAAGGAACTGAGCCCGGCGATGCACGCCGTGCGCGAGTATTTCCGCCATACCTTCATGGAGACGCGTACGAGCGCCTGACGCTGCGCGCCCCACACGCCACACACACTCCGCACTTACCCGACTCAAGAAGCCGCGCGCCGTGCCGATATGCATTAACCAAATGGTTAATTTTGCAGATGCATCGGAAGTCTGCATCGCGCCCGACGTCTTTCCCCGTCTTTTCGAGTCGAAATGAAAGTCTCAACCAAGCTGATCCTTCTCGTGGGCACCGCGCTCGTCGGTGTCGTCCTGATCGCCGCGACGACCCTGTCGCAACTGAAGCAGTCGCTCGTCGAGAGCCGGCAGCAGGAAATCACCAACCTGCTGCTCAAGGCCGAGCATCTGGTGCTGTATTACCAGCAGCAGGAAGCGCAGGGCAAACTCACGCGCGAGGTCGCGCAGAGCGCGGCGAAAGCGGCGATCAGCGAATTGAATGCAGACAGCAAGAGCTATTTCTGGATCACCTCGACGGACAGCATCAACCTCGTGCATCCGAACCCGAGCCTGATCGGCACGAAAACGGGCGGTAATCGCACGACGATGGGCGATCTCACCGACACGCAGGCGTACGCGCAAGGGCTGCAACGCGAGCATGTGGCGCTCGTCGACGTGCTGATCCACCGCTCGGCGAACAGTCCGCTCGAACCGAAATTGCAGGGTGTGGTGGCGGTGCCCGCATGGCAATGGTGGATCGGCACGGGCTTCTTCTACGACGATATCAACGCCGCGTTCTGGCGCGTCGCGCGCACGATGATCGCCATCGCCGTGCTGATTTTCGCGGTGGTGGGCACGATGGCGTGGCTCATGACGCGCAGCATCCGCCGTGCGCTCGGCGGCGAACCGGCCGACGCGGCCGCGCTGGCCGCGCAGATCGCGGCGGGCAATCTGACGACGCCGATCGCGCTGGCGGCCGGCGACCGTTCGAGCCTGATGCACGCGCTGCACGAAATGCGCGTGAAGCTGCGCGATCTCGTGCAGGGCATTCAGCAATCGAGCGATTCGATCGCGACGGGGTCGTCGGAGATCGCGCAGGGCAACGCCGATCTGTCGCAGCGCACCGAGGAGCAGGCGGCCTCGCTCGAAGAAACGGCGGCGAGCATGGAGCAACTCACGGCGACGGTGAAGCAGAACGCCGAAAACGCGCGTCAGGCGCGTCAGCTCGCGGTACTGGCGTCGGACGCGACGGGACGCGGCGGCAGCGCGGTCGACGAAGTGATCGAGACGATGCAGCGCATTGCGGGCGAGTCGAAGCGCATCGGCGAGATCATCGGCACGATCGAGGGCATCGCGTTCCAGACCAATATTCTGGCGCTCAACGCGGCGGTCGAGGCCGCGCGCGCGGGCGACGAAGGGCGCGGTTTCGCCGTGGTCGCGGGCGAAGTGCGCGCGCTCGCGCAGCGCAGCGCGGCGGCGGCGAAGGATATCCGGGCGCTGATCGGCTCGTCGGTGGAGCGCGTGGATGCGGGCTCGGGCCAGGTCGCGGTGGCGGGCGAGCGCATGAAGGAAATCGTGCAGTCGATCATGCGCGTGAGCGACATCATGGGCGAGATCGAGGCGGCGTCGGTCGAGCAAAGCACCGGCATCGAGCAGGTCAATCAGGCGGTCTCGCAGATGGATACCGTCACGCAGCAGAACGCGGCGCTGGTCGAACAGGCCGCTGCTGCTGCGGCCGCGCTCGACGAACAGGCGGCGCGGCTGCGCTCGACGGTGGGCGTGTTCCGGGTCGCGGGTTGATCAGTTTTTTGCCTGCCGCGACTGCGTGATCCAGCGGCGGTAGCGTCGCGTGCGCGCCGCTTCGGCCACTTGCTGAACGATCAGCGCGCGCAGCGGCGAGACGTTCGGATCGGTCCGCTTTCCCACGCTCAAACGCTGCAACTGGAATTTCACGGCAGCCATGTTCGCGAGCGAGGCGAGCGACTTGTTCTTCCAGGCGATGGGCGCGAGCGCGGGCGCCGCGTCGCGGCCAGCACGCCACGCGCTCGGCAGCGTCGGATCGATGGCGAGCGCCGTGCCGATGCCCACCATATCCACGCCGCTCGCGACCACCTGTTGCGCGATGGCGTGGCGGCGAATGCCGCCTGTGACCATCACAGGCATCGTCGCTATCTTGCGGATATCGCGCGCGAACTCCACGAAATAGGCTTCGCGCGCGAGCGTGCGGCCATCGCGCGCGTCGCCCTGCATCGCGGGCGCTTCGTAACTGCCGCCCGATAATTCGACCAGATCGACATCGAGTTCGTTGAGCCATTGCACGACGCCGCGCGCGTCGTCGGCGCTGAAACCGCCGCGCTGGAAATCGGCGGAATTCAGTTTGACGGCTACGGCGAATTGCGGCGAGACCACGGCGCGCACGGCTTTGACGACGTCGAGCAATAGCCGCGCGCGATTCGCGAGCGAGCCGCCCCACCGGTCGGTGCGGCGGTTGCTCAGCGGCGAGAGGAACTGGCTGAGCAAATACCCGTGCGCCGCGTGAATCTCCACGCCGGTGAAACCCGCGCGCTCGGCGAGCTGCGCGGTGCGTGCGAAGCGCTCGATCACGTCTTCGATGACCGCCTGCGTCATCGCGTGCGGTGTGGCGAAGTGCTTCGACATACTGCCCAGCGCGAGCGGCACGGCCGACGGCGCCCACGTCGGCTGCCCGAGATTGGCGCGCATCTGGCGGCCCGGATGATTGATCTGCAGCCAGCATTGCGCGCCGTGCGAGCGGCCGATACGCGCC
The DNA here is from genome assembly GCF_900109265.1 of Paraburkholderia tropica. Taxonomy (GTDB): domain Bacteria; phylum Pseudomonadota; class Gammaproteobacteria; order Burkholderiales; family Burkholderiaceae; genus Paraburkholderia; species Paraburkholderia tropica. The sequence goes on along the minus strand of NZ_FNZM01000018.1, from coordinate 107,339 downwards.
CATTGACGAAATGCGTCGAGGTGCCGGTCGTTTTCGAGCACTACGCCGCCGGGGCCGGTCATCGCGCGGCTGTCGACCATCACGTTGCCGGTGATGAGCAGTCCCGCGCCGCCTTCCGCCCACGCCTCGTAGAGCCGCATCAGTTGCGCCGACGGCGCGTGATGCGCGTCGGCCATGTTTTCTTCCATCGCCGCTTTGGCAATGCGGTTCGGAATGACCGAGCCGTTCGGCAGGGATAACGGGTCGAACACGTTCATGGCTTCACCTCACTGGATCGTGTGCCGACTTTAAGGTTGAAGCTAACTTGAATGTCAATGGCCGCGAGCGAGTGGGCGCGCGAATTTTTTCTATCGTGGCGATAGGGCAAGCTGGGCTCGCGTGGGCGCTTGACCTTCAGGTTGACTTTAAGCTTAAAGTACAGACTGGCAGACGATCGGCACCCCCTGCGGGAACGACCCGCGCGCGGAGGCGAGGAACATGAAAATCGGAGAACTGGCGCAACGCACGGGGCTGGCGGCTTCGCGTATTCGTTTTTACGAAGACATCGGCCTGCTCAAAGCCGACCGCGAACCGAACGGTTACCGCAGCTATGCGCCCGAAGCGGTGCTGGTGCTCGATCTGATTACCAGCGCGCAACAGGCCGGTTTCAGTCTCGACGAGATTCGCATGCTGCTGCCGCTCGACAATGCGCAATGGCAGCACGGGACGCTGATCGACACGCTGCGCGGCAAGGTGGCGGAAATCGAGGCGCTGGAACAGCGCCTCGCGCAAAGCAGGGCTCAGCTCGTGGCGCTGATCGCCGAAATCGAAGCGAAGCCCGAAGGTATGGACTGCTCCGCCAACGCCCAGCGCGTGCTTTCGCGCATCCGTGCAGGACGCGTGAAAGCGCCCGCGCTGGCTGCCGGCGACGTAAAAACACTCCGCAAAACACCCACTGCCCGTAAAGCGGCGACGAAAATCACGGCGAAAACCACCATAACGACTCAAGCCGCGCCATTGCGTCGTCCGCTCAAACGCGCCTAATGCCAATAGCGCGTAGCTGCATCCCGAATTTGATTACGATATTGGCTATGCGCGAGGCATAGTTCGGGTTTAAAACGCTCTCAGGTTCTATTTTTTTGGCCGGAAAAGCTGACCGCTCGCCACTATTCTTTCAAGGAAGCCAGCAGCTGGTCGATCTCGTCGAATTGGCCATTCGACAACTGGTGGGTTTGCATCAGGTCGCGCAAACGCTTGCGCCAATAACCCGGTGGCAAACCTAAATCGTTCATGTCCTCGTTGGACAATCGTCGCAGTACCGCCTTGATATGCAAAATCTCGTCGTGAGCGAGTTTCGACGAATGAGCGCCCGACAGCTTCTGCTGTCTGGCGCTGTGTAAACCCCGTTCCGATAGGCTTCCCATTGTTCTTCGCCCGGCGTTGAGCGATGCACATGCCCTGAGTGCATCGCCGGCCTGATGGCGTCCTGTTGTCGTCTGTTTTGGGTTGGGCGCGCGGTGAATCCGCGGCGCTTCCCAAATCGCGCTGGATTCAATCGTTCGGCTATACCGAACGCGGTTCGGTAGTGTTATTTATGGTAGGTTCAGCACTAGTGACTGTCAATATCGAGTGTGCGAAGCTAGCGTTTCGTCGGAGGGGTTCGCTAACGGGGCGAATCAGGACGAACACGAAATAAAAATGACATCTGCCGCTCAAACACCCATCGCTCAAAATACCGAAGACCGTTATGCGCTTCGCAGCGTCAGCCGCGCGCTCGACGTGCTGGAAGCCTTGGGAGCCTGCGGCAGCGAGGGGCTCACGGTGGCGGAAATCGCCACGATCATCGGCGTGTCGAAAAGCACGGCGTTCGCCTTGTTGCAGACGCTGCTGGCGCGCAGCTACGTGATCGACGTGCGGCTCGGCGGCTCGCGCCGTTACCGGCTGGGCTTCGCGCTCGTGCATCTCGGCGACCGGGCGGCGGCCGATATCGGCGTCTCGCAGCTCGCCATGCCGGTGCTGCGCGAACTGACCGAAACCACCGGTCTCACGTCGCGGCTCGCGGTGCTCGACGACGAGGGCTACGCCGTGGCGATCGCGCGCGTGGAGGCGGCGGGCATCGTGCGCATCGCGTCCGCGCTCGGCCAGCGCGAACTGCCGCATTGCTCGGCGCTCGGCAAGTCGCTGATGGCGCTTCTGCCGCCCGCGCGCGTCGTGAAACTGCTCGCGCATACCGGCATGCCGCAACGCACGCAGTTCACGCGCACCACGCCCGCCGAACTCATGCGCGATCTGATTCTGGTTGCCGAGCGCGGCTATGCGTTCGACGACGAGGAAGACAACATCGGCGTGGTCTGCGTGGGTTCCGCGATCACCAACCGCGACGGCGAGGGCGTGGCGGCGATCAGCGTCACCACGCTCAAGACCGGCCTCAGCGACAACGACCTGCATGCCCTGGGCGGCACGTTGCGGATGTATGCGGAGCGGATCAGCAGCATGCTCGGCGCGCAGGTGCAGCCGCAGCTTGCCACGCGCGGGTAACTAACCAGTACGGATAAGCGCGCATCGGCGCGCACGGGCGCCTAAGATCGCTTACGAGCCGGCACGTGCAATTAAGTGCAAGTACGCGCCTGTGCGAACGCGCGCCGCCCGACCGGCGCCCGGCGCGCCCGCATGACCGCTATTCCCGGCACGACCCGCTCAACCCGTTCAATCCGCTCAATCCTTTCCACACGCACTACTGCACTCCCGCATGGCCGCCGCGGGCAAGGAATTCATGCCGACTACGCTTCCGGACCTGTTCGACCTGCACGGCGCGAGCCACTATCTGCCCGATCTGCTGCGCGGCGCGCTGACGAGCCTCGAATTGACGTTCTGCATTCTGGCGCTGAGCCTGCCGTGCGGCCTCGTGCTCGCAATGGCGAAGATCAGCCATGCGCGGCTGCCGAGCCTGCTCGCTTCCGCGTATATCGAGTTGATTCGCGGCACGCCCGCGCTATTGCAGCTTTTCTATATTTATTTCGTCTTGCCTTCGTTCGGGATTCGGTTCGATCCGTTCATGGCGGGCGTACTCGGATTGTCGATCAATTATTCGGCCTATCTCGCCGAGGTTTATCGCGCCGGCATACTCGCGGTGCCCAAAAGCCAGCTCGAAGCCGCGAAGGCGCTCGGCATGTCGAACGGGCAGGCGCTCAAACTCGTGGTGCTGCCGCAGGCGCTGCGCATCGTCGTGCCGCCGCTCGGCAATTACGCGATTTCGCTGTTCAAGGACACCTCGCTCGTCTCCATCGTGACCGTCAAGGAACTGATGTTCACCGGTCAGATTATTTCCTCTACGAATTTTCAGTACGCCACCGTCTTCACGATCATTGGCGCGATATATTTGGCGTTCTCATGGCCGAGCGCGTTCGTCGTGCGCTGGCTGGAGCGCAAGATGGGCAGTCCGCGCTTCGGCAACCCCACGACCTCACGCCGCTGATCCGCGCCGCATCGCGCGCATGCCGCGTTTCATGCGCGAGCAACCTGTATTTTGATGCTTTAAAAGCGTCGTTAATTTACTTTTCCGTGGAGCGTTTCGTGCGCAAATACATGCTGGCGCTGGCCGCCTTGCTGGCGGGTCTGGTCGCGTTGCCCAACGCCTTCGCCGACGACAACGTGGCGAGCAACGGCGTCATCAGCGGGGTGCGTTTCGATGGCGGTGACGGCTCGTATGCGCGCGCGGTGCGCAACGGCGTGACGCTCGCGATCGCCGCCGATCCGCCGTCCACCTATCTCGACGACAAGACGCACGCGTTCGACGGCACCGACGTGCGCATCTTCAAGGAGATCATGAAGCGGCTCGGCATCGAGAAAGTCACCTGGAACATCATGCCGTTCGACGCGATGATTCCGACGCTGCTCTCGGGCCGCACCGATATCATCGTCGACAACCTGCACGAGAACGCGCAGCGTCTGCGCGTGGTGGCGTTCACGAGTCCGGCCTACTGGTATGGCTCGGCGATCGCCGTGCAGCGCGGCAATCCGTTGAAGATTCACGGCTGGGACGACTTCAGCGGCCGCACGATCGGCACCTTGCGCGGGAGCCTCAATCACCAGTTGCTAGAAGGGCGCAAGGATCTCAAGGAGCTGAAGCTCTATACGAGCAGCGAAGCCGAATTCGCGGATCTGATTGCGGGGCGCATCGATGTGGCGATGGAAGACGGCATCAAGATCGGCCTCTTTTTGAAGCAGCATCCGAATGCGGGCATGGAGTTCGTGACCGATTACCGGCCGTTGCCGCAGGAATACGGTTACGCGCGCTATGCGCTGCGCAAGGGCGACGTCGATCTGAATCACGCGGTCTCGCGCGCGCTCGACGAAATGCGCGCCGACGGCTCGCTCGCCGCCATTCTCCGGCAATTCGGCTATACCGACCGCAATCTCTGGTTTTATCCGGTCAAGAACTGAGCCGCCCGGGCGCGCGGTAATGCGCCGTAATCAATTAACGAAGCAAACGCTGGCGCGCCGTGTGCGATTGACCTTAAGGTTTTCCCGTATCTGCCGATATGGCGTGAGTCGATAGGCATCGATGCGTCTTGTCGACGACTAAAAAATCCCCGCCGCGCTGAGAGACGCGGCGACGGTGCACGCGCGCCGTGCGGCCCGATTGCGGGCGGCTCACGCGCGTGCGAACACGAGACCTAATCAGAATCAGAACGACGCGCAGTAGAGACGGGCGCGCAAAGGGCCACGAATGAACGGTGTCTATAACCCGCTGTTGACGTGTCTGTCGGTGGTGGTCGCGTTCCTCGCGTCATTTACGGCGCTCGAAGGCGCGGCCATGCTCAGTGCCGTGACCAGCAGCCGATGGCGTCATGCCTGGCTGGCGGGCAGTGCGTGCGCGATGGGCATCGGCATCTGGTCGATGCATTTCATCGGCATGATCGCGCTGACCTTGCCGATTGCCGTGGGTTACGACCTCGACGTGAGCGCCGCCTCGCTCGCGCTCGCCGTGCTCGCGGCGCTCGTGGCGCTCGCCACCGTGAGCCGCGGCCATCTGTCGGCGCGGCGCCTGTTCGCGGCGGGCGTGGTGATGGGGGTCGGCGTGGCCGCCATGCACTACACCGGCATGATCGCCATGCGCATGTCGCCGTCCATCGACTATGACTTTTCGCGCGTGGCGCTGTCGGTGGCGATCGCGATTGGCGCGTCCATCGCGGCGCTCTGGCTCGCGTTCCATCTGCGCGATTCGCGGCGCGAGAACATCGTCTGGAAACGTCTGGCGGCCGCGGCCATCATGGCCTTCGCGATCACCGGCATGCATTACACGGGCATGAGCGCCGCCACGTTCGCGGAGGGCAGCCGCTGCCTGAGCGCGCACAAGGTCGACGCCAACACGCTGGCGTTCGTGGTGGGCGTGGCCTCGACGGCGGTGCTCGTCGGCACGTTGTGGATCTTCGGCACGCAGGCGAGCCGCCTGTCCGCCTCGCTCGACCGCGCGACCCGCACCATTCGTCATCTCGGCACGCACGACGCGCTCACCGACCTGCCCAACCGCGCGTATCTGATGGCGCGCGCGAAGGAACTCGTCCAGCGCAGCACGCGCGGCGGCGGCGCGCTGGCTGTGCTGTTCGTCGATCTCGACGGCTTCAAGGCCGTCAACGACACGCTCGGCCACAAGATCGGCGACGATCTGCTGCGTCAGGCGGCCGAGCGCATTTCCGGTTGTGCGCGCAAAGGCGATCTGGTGGCGCGGCTGGGCGGCGATGAATTCGTGGTGGTGGTGTCGGGCTTGCCGGGCGCGCAGCGGCGCGGGAACGGCCTGCGTGCCGAGGCGAACGATGCGAGCCCGATCGGCAATACGGATGCCGGCGCGATCGCCGACACCATCGCGCGCCAGATACTCGCGAGTCTCGCCGACGAGTTCGTGCTTGCCGAGGCGATTCCGATCCGCATCGGCGCGAGCATCGGCATTGCGCTTTCGCAGGACGAGAGCACGACGCTCGACACGCTGCTGAGCCACGCCGACTGCGCGATGTACGCCGCCAAGCGCGGCGGCCGCAACACCTTCCGCCGCTTCGAGGACAGCATGAGCCAGTCCACGCTGCGCTCGCTGCATATCCAGCGCGACCTGCACGTGGCGCTCGCGCGCAAGCAGTTCGATCTCGTGTTTCAGCCCAAATTCACCGTGGACGGCAAGGCCATGACGGGCGCCGAAGCGCTGCTGCGCTGGGCGCATCCGGTGCTCGGCAACGTGCCGCCGCTCGAATTCATTCCGATTGCCGAGCGCGCGGGGCTGATGATCGCCATCGGCGACTGGGTGCTGCGCGAGATCTGCGCGCATCTCGTCGAGTGGGATCGCGAAGGACTCGCGCCGATGCCGATCGCGATGAATCTCTCGGCGATGCAGTTCAATCTGCCGCGGATCGTCGAGCGGATCGACGCGATCGTGACGGCGGCCGGCGTGCCGCCCGAGCGCCTGATGTTCGAGATCAGCGAAGCGACCGCGATGCAGGACGTGGACCGCACGCGGCGTATCGTGCAGTCGTTGCGCGACCGCGGCTATGCCGTCGCGCTCGACAACTTCGGCTCGGCGTTGTCGAGCCTCGGGCATCTGCACGATTTCCGCGTCGATCAGATCAAGATCGACCGCGCCTTCGTGAGCGGTCTCGACGACACCTCGGCGCGCAGTTCGGCGCTGCTCTCGGCGGTCATGGCGCTCGCCCGCGTGCTGGGCATCGAAGTGGTGGCGGAGGGCGTGGAAACCGTCGCGCAGTCGCTCAAGCTGCTCGCGCTCGAATGCGACCAGATGCAGGGTTTTCTGTGCGGATCGCCGCTCGCGGGCGGCGAGTTTCGTCAGGCCATGGCGGGCGCGTTCGCGATGAAAAGCTGAATGCCGCGTGCCGAATGCGCCGACAATGCCGCTCATGCGGCGCTTGCGTGGCGCATGCGTGGCGCATGCGTGGCAATCGCGCATTCAGATAGCTTACGATTCGCTTGGTCCGGAATAATTAGTGTTCGATGACAAGCGCACACGCTACAATCCGCACCGCATGGTGATGATTTAAATATTTCCTTTATACGGAAAGCCGGGCGGGACCTGAATCGAGTTGAACCGGGTCCTCGACGCGATCAGCACGATAAAAATACATGCTGAAAAACGGGTGTGATTCATATGGGAAGTGAACGCGATTTCCGGCGCGACGTGCGCACGCCGATGCTTTTCGCGCCGCTGTTGCTGAACAAGGACGGCAGGGCGCTCGCGCAGGTTGCCGATCTGAGCTCGCACGGCGCGCTCCTGCATGCGCGAAGCGGCTTGTTTTCGCGGGGCGAAACGGTGTCGGGCTGGCTCCAGTCGTCGGCTGTGGACGGCGAGGACGAGATCGTCGTGGCCGTGTTTCTCGACGTGCGCTGGATCGCCGAAGATCATGAACGCGGCTGGAGCCGCGTGGGCTGCGAAATGCATACGCTCGATGCGCGGTCGATGGCGCGTTTGCATTGCATGATCGAGAAAGCGGCGCCGTAGCGACGCGGTTATTGCCGCTTTATCGCCGCTTTATTGACGCTTTTCGTCGATCCTTCGCCGATATATTGGAGAATGGCGAAAGACTCAATAAGCGGAAACAGGGACATGCTGCTGTCTCTTCGGCTTCGGTGGTACGCCTTTAGCGCGGCGCGTTTGCTGCGCAGGCATTGGCGACGCTGACGCTCGCACTCCCGATCGCGGCCATTGCGCCGCTGCTGCTGGCCGCGATCTGGGTCGCGGCCGCCTGGCACTTTTTCGTTTGACCTCATTCTCCATGCTCCGATTCGAACACCTCAGCAAACGCTACGGAAGTCACGTCATTTTTCAGGGTCTTCATTACGCGTCCGGCCCGGGATGCGTGGCGCTCTGCGATGAAAACGGCAGCGGCAAATCCACCTTGCTCGGCATGCTCGCGGGCGCGATCGACGCCAGCGAAGGCGAGATCTGGATCGACGGCCATTCGCTGCGCACCGAGCCGCTCAAGGCAAAAGCCGCGCTGGCCTTCGTGCCCGACGACTGCATGGCGTATCCGTTTCAAACCGGGCGCGAACTGCTCGAACTCGTGGCCTCGGCCAGGCAGACCACGGTGGATGCGCGCGTCATCGACCTCGCGCATCGCTTCGGCCTGGAGCCGCATCTGGAGAAGCGCTTCGAGCAGATGTCACTCGGCACGCGCAAGAAGTTCTTCCTGACCGCGACGACGATTGGCGACCCTGCGGTCATCATCGCGGACGAACCGGGCAACGGGCTCGACGCGACCACGCGCGCCGTGCTCGTCGACCTGTTCAAGACGCTGGCGAAAGATCGCGTCGTGTTCTTTTCGAGTCACGATCTGAAACTCGTGCAGGCTTGCGAAGCCCGCACGACGAATTTCGCGGAACTCGCGTCGGTTGCGTGAGCAACCGGTTCGGCATGGTCTTGGTTCAAGACGCCATCGTCAGCGCGTAGTGGAATTCGTCGCTGACGGCGCCTTTGAATTCGTCGGCGTGATCGATACGCCGCACGCATTCGAATCCCAGCGATTCCACGAGCCGGATCGACGCGATATTGCGCGTGTCGATTTCCGCATGAAAGCGCCCGATGCCGTACACCTCGCGTAACGCCGGCAGCAGCGCGCCCAGCGCTTCCTTTGCGTAACCCTGACGCTGGCTCGGCGAAAAAACGAAATAGGCGATCCACGCTTCCCGCGCCGCCAGTTGTATCGTCGCCTGAACATAGCCATGCGCGCGGCTATCGTCGCCGATGAGCGCCCAGTTCAGCCATGCTTCGCTCGCATCCGGCGAGCGGCGGCTCTCCAGCTTCTCGTAGCGCGACTGCAAAGCTTCCACGCTAGCGGGCGGCGTTTGTGGAATGTAGCGATAGGCGGCCGGGTCGCTCAACCCTTCGAACAGGATGGCGGCATGTTGCGCGCGCAACGGCGCGAGGCTCAGGCGTGCCGACTGCAGCGCGGTGGTTTCAAAATTTTCGACGCTCAATGGAATGCACCTCGTGAGGGATTCATGTTATTCGAAATCGATTAAATTATTACACGCAGGAAAGGATTGGAAATGAATGGGAAGTAATTCAATTGTCCGAATTAAATCTATGGGTGTAAACCTCAAGTATTCAAATTCCCGGTCGATATAAAAGTGAACGAATATCGGCGGCGTCGCACGATGAAGCACGCAAACGTTAAAGCTTCATGTCGGCGCGTAAATAGGCGGGGAGTAGTCAACTATGCAGGTAACGTCGTCCACCTCCAGTCAGGCTCTGGCTGCGAATACACGCGTCGGCGCAACGACGCCCAAAACAGCCAGCGATGCGGGTCTGGCACCCGAGCCCAGCACGAAAGTTACGTTGTCGGACGAGGGCCTGCAAAAGAGCGCTCAGGCGTTGGCCGGCAGCGCACAAAGCACGAACAGCGAGGATGCCGGCACGCAGGACGCCGGCACGTCCGGCGCGGATGCAGCGGACGCAACCGGTTCGACTGACTCGACGAGTTCGACGAGTGCAACGGACCCGGCCGATGCGCCTTCGTCGCTCAAGTCGGTCACTTACGGCGTGCTCGGCTTGCCCGATCCCTCGAAGCCGCCGCCCACGAACACGGCGTTCGGCGTGGGCAAATGCTTCGCCGCGGTCGGCACGGTGGTCAGCACGATTATGCTCGCGCTGAAATTCCTGTGATGTCTTTGCCTGCGCGGCGCTGATCGCCTCAGTCGCCCCAGTCGCCCCAGTCGCTTCAGTCGTCTAAACCGCCTCGCCCATGCAGGTCTCGGCGCGTGCCTGTATCCACTGCAGCAGCGCGTCGTGCGGCAGCGGCTTCGCATACAGAAAGCCTTGCAACTCGTCGCAACCAATGCGGCGCAGCGCCTGGGCTTCGTGTTCCTGCTCCACGCCTTCGGCGACCACGCGCAATCCCAGTTCATGTCCGAGCCCGACGATCGCGCGGATGACCGCGAGATCGGCGGGCGCGTCGAGACGGCCGTTCACGAACGCGCGATCGATCTTGAGCCGGTCGAGCGGAAAACGCGGCAAATAACTGAGGCTCGAATAACCGGTGCCGAAGTCGTCGAGCGACAGCTTCACGCCCAGCGCGCGAATCTCGTTGACCACGCCCAGATAGCGGTCCACGCTTTCCATCAGCACGGTTTCGGTGATTTCGAGTTCGAGGCTGCCCGCATTGACGTCATGCGCGGCAAGGCTCGCGCGCAGCCGCTCGACGAGTTGCGCGTCGTCGCGCAACTGCACGACCGATAGATTGATCGACACGCGCATCGGCGGCAAGCCCGCCGCGCGGCACCGCGCGATCTGGCGGCAGGCTTCGTCGATCACCCACGCGCCGATCGGCACGATGAGCCGCGTTTCCTCCGCAATCGGAATGAATTGCGCGGGCGGCACGAGTCCCAGATGCGGATGCTGCCAGCGCAGCAGCGCTTCCACGCTCATCAGCTCGCCCGTTTCGGCGTGCACGCAGGGTTGATACGCGAGCCAGAGTTCGCCGCGCTCGACGGCGGTGCGCAAATGCGCATCCAGCTCCAGACGATGGCGCGTGCTCTCGGCCATTTCCTGCGAGAAGAACTTGACGAGATTGCGGCCGCCCGCTTTGGCGCGGTACATGGCGGCGTCGGCGTTCTGCATCAATGTTTCGATATCCTCACCATCGCCCGGATACAGCGCGATGCCGATGCTGCACGCCACCTGCAGGCTCATGCCGCCGAGCGTGTGCGGCTCGCGCATCAGCGGCAGCAGCCGTTCGTCGATCAGGTGGCCGACGTCGGCCGCGCTCGTCACGCCGCCAAGCAGCACGATGAATTCGTCGCCGCCGAGCCGGCTGACCGTGTCGCCCGCGCGCACCGATTGCAGCAGGCGTCGCGAGACCGAACGCAGCAGGCCGTCGCCCGCGTGATGGCCCAGCGTGTCGTTGATGTCCTTGAAGCGGTCGAGGTCGATGAAGAGCACGGCCAACTGTTCGCCGCTTTGCCGCGCCGTTTCGATGGCTGCGCCGAGGCGTCGCGTGAACAGCGCGCGATTGGGCAATTCGGTGAGCACGTCGTGCTCGGCGAGAAATTGAATGCGCGCGTCGCTCTTCTTGCGGTCGGTAATGTCGATCAGCGTGCAGATGTAGTGCGAGACGCCGCCGTGCTTGTCGCGCACGGCGCTGATCATGAGCCACGCGGGATAGTCGCCGCCCGCGCGCCGCCGCACGACGGCTTCGCCGTTCCAGACGCTGGAGATGTCGACGAGCGCCGCGAGCTGTTCCATCAGCGGCGCGTCGCTGCCGCTCGCCACGATGAAGCGCGGCAGCATGCCGCTGATGTTCGCGGCGCGATAGCCGGTGGCGCGGTAGAACGAAGCGTTCGCGGTCAGCAGGCGGCGTTCGCTGTCGAGAATGAGGATGGCTTCGGATGAAGCCTCGAACACCTTCGCCCAGAGTTCGAGACGCTGCTCCATCAGCTTGATCTGATTGATCGGCGTGAAGGCGGTGAGCACCGCGTCGCGGCCCTGAAACTTGAGGCGGCGTGCCGAGAGCATCGCCCACGTGGGCTCCTCGCTCGCCATCCAGCGCACTTCGAATTCGTCGATGGCGTCGCGATCGGAAAGCTGCTGGAAAAAGCGTGCGCGCACCGCGGAATCGAGTCCGTAGGCCCACGGGTCCGAGGTGCGGCCGTTGAGCCAGTAGAGCGCCGGATGATTGGCGTGCAGCACTTCGTGGCCGGGCACGGCCGTGACCATCATGGGCACCGGCGTGGCTTCCACGAGCGCGTGCTGCGCTTCCGACGCGCGCGCCGTGGCGGCGAGTTCCTTCTGCACGTCGCGCTCGTGATCGAGCTGCGCGAGCATGTCGTTGAAGCCGCTCACCAGCTGGCCGATTTCATCCTGACTGTGCCACGAGGCGCGCAGACGATGGTCGCCGGTGCGGCGCACGGTGTCCATCACGCGCGCGAGCTGGCGCAGCGGCCGCGAGATCTGCTGCGCGACCAGATAGACCATCGACAGAATGCCGCACAGCAGAAACAGCGCGGTGCCCAGATGCAGCCACATGCGCGAGAACAGCGCGCTCACGCGCGCGTGCAGCAGCGTGTCGAGTTCCGCGCCGGTGGCGCGCCACGCGTCGCCCACGCTCGCGACGAGCGCGCGCTGGGCCGCGTCGGCGGCGTCGCGCGAGGCGTCGTCGGCGCCGTCGTGGGCCACGGCCACGCGCGCGGCGTCGCGATACGTTTCGAGCGCCGCGAGCAGGCGGGTGATCGGCGGATTCAGCGCGCGCTGGACATGTTCGTTGGCCGCGCCCGCTTCGGCGAAGTCGGAGCGCAGCCCTTGCGCCACGGCATCGAGCTGACCTTCGAGCACGAGATAGCGCGTGCTCAGTTCGCGCCGCCGCTGCGCATCGTTCGCGCCTTCGTGCAGACGATGGCCGATGCCGTCCACGGCGTCGAGCAGCGCGGGGTAGCGCAGGATCGACAGCGACATCGAGTAATAGCTGTCGAGGTCGGGGTCGAGAATCAGATTCGATTGATTGCCCACGCGCGTGATCAGATCGCGGCAGGCCGAGAGCGCGTCGTGCACGGCGCGCGAGTTGGCGGTCTCGGCGGCGATCGAGGTGTCGGGCACCTGCGTGAGCGCATCGAGCGCGGCGCGCACGCGCGCATTCAGCTCGCCGCTCTGCATGTTGGCGCCGTATTGCTGCTCGGCATTGGCGAGCGCGGCGGTGGTGCGCGCCACGCGCGACGCGTCGAGCGTACCGCCCGCGCCGCGCTGGGCGACGTCGATGATGGCGTCGCGCACGCTCGCGAGATAAGCATTGCCGACGATTTCCTTTTGCGAGAAATCGATCGACATGTATTTCTCGTGAATCAGGATGCTGCTGATATACACCACCGCGCTCAGATCGAGCAGATAGATCAGCAGCAATTTGCGGCCCACGCGCAAACGGCCCAGCAGTCGAAAAAACGGATTGTGTTTCATCGCTCGCGCCAAAATGACACCCTGTTTTACGCTACATTCTGTACTGAAAATCGACGTGCCCAATATTAGCGCGCGAGATTACGCGCCATTCTCTCTGTTTGACGGCAAGGTTGTGCGCGCACTTAAGTGCGCGGTTCGCGATTCCCCGCGTTGGGGTGTCCATGCCTCGACGTGGTGCGGCGACGCACTGCGGCGGCGCGTGCGTTCCGGCTTTATTCGTTGCTTGATTCGCAGCGTGGCGCGATCTGCAATAGCATGGGCCACTGACGGCTCCAGTCGCCGTCGTGTTCCATGCCCGGCACCGTGCGCACGCTCACGCAGCGGCCGCCCGCCGCCGCCGCGAACCGGCGCGCGACTTCGGGCGTGACGATGCGGTCGGCGTCGCTGTCGAAGTGGATCTGCGCAATCGTGGCGACGCGCGCGGCGGCATCGACGGGATTGAGCGAATCCGGCATCGCGGAAACGCCGTGGGTGCGATTGATGTATTCGTCGTCGAGATTGCCCGCGACGGTGCGCAGCGTGGCGACGTCGTGGCGGCGCGCGGCGACCAGCACGGCAATCGCGCCGCCGCCGGAAAAGCCGATCAGATTCAGACGCTGGCCCGGCGCGCGCGCGGCGATCTGGCCCACGGCGTCGTTCATCGACGCGACTACCTCAGGCGCAAAACGTTTGCCGGTCCACCAGGGCACCGAGCAGCGCGGATTGAGCGCCATCGGCGTGAACTGGCAAGGGCGCGCGAGATAGGCCACGTTCGGGCCGGGATCGGCGGCGGCGAGCGCGAGGCCGGTCGCTTCGCGCGGCGTGGGATCGAGCGAGGGTTCGCTGCGCGAGAGCCACGCGAGGCCGTCGCCTTCGATATACACGTCGATCGGCTGGCCCGGCTGCGTGATGCGTGTCCATGCCGTGAGCACGAATTGCGGCGTGGCGATCTGCTCGCGCACCAGCGGAGCGGGGGCGGCGTGCGCGGCGAGTGCGTCGGCGTGCGCGTCGCGGTCGAGCGCCGCGCAACCGCTCAACTGCAAAGCCGCGCCGACGATCAGGCCGAAACTGCCGAATGCGCGCGACAGGTCCAGAAGCGGGAAGCGCCGCATGATGCTCGTGAAGTTCATGGTGTGGCGCGCCTCGGCGTCTTCGCCACAAGGCGCTTGAGATCGCTGGCGAGCGCGCGCGTGACGCTGTCCCAGTCGCCGCGCTGCGGCTGGCGATAGAGCTTCATCGACGGATACCACGGGCTGTCGTCGCGGCCGAGCAGCCAGCGCCAGTCGGGCACGAACGGCAGCATTACCCAGACCGGCCGCCCGAGCGCGCCCGCCAGATGCACCGGCGACGAATCGACGGAAATCAGCAGGTCGGCGACTTCGAGAATCGCGGCCGTGTCCTCGAAATCGCGAATCTCGTCGCTCAGCGATAGCAGCGACATGCCCGCGGGCGGCTCGTTCGCCTGCGCTTCGGCGGGGCCTTTCTGGATCGAGACGAAGCTCGCGCCCGTGGCCGCGAGCGGCGCGAGGCGCGCGAGCGCCAGCGAACGGTTCGCGTCGTTGCCGTGCGTCGGGCGCCCGGCCCAGACAAGTGCGACAAGCGGGCGCGGCAGATGGGCGAGGCGCGCGCGCCAGTGTTCGACGCGTTGCGGATCGGCACTCAGATAGGGCACCTGGCCGGGCAGGTCGGTCAGCTTGATTTGCATCGCCATCGGCAGGCTCATCATTTCGCAATGCTGATCGAAGGCGGGCGGCAGGTCGCCGCGCACGACGAGTTCGTCGTAGCCGCCGAGGCGGCGCGCGAGCGGCAGCGCTTCGGCGTTCACTTCGAGCACCACGCGCGCGCCGCTGCGCGCCTTCGCCCACGGCACCATGCGCATGAACTGGAAGGTGTCGCCGTAGCCCTGTTCATCGTGAATCAGCAGCGTTTTGCCGGTGAGTCGCTGGCCTTCCCAGCGCGGCATCTGCACCTTGCGCTCGTATTGCGTCGTGTGCGCGAGGCTGTAGCGATAGCGATATTCGCGCCAGCCGCGTTCGAATTCGCCGAGCAGCAGCAGCGTTTCCGCGAGATCGAAACGTATCGGGTAATCGCCGGGCAGATTCGCGACCAGCATTTCCTGGATCGCGCGCGTGCCCGCGAGTTTGCCTTGCGGACGCAGCGCGGCGGCCATCAGGCGCCACAGGCGCAGCGGTCCTGTGCCCGACGCGAGCGAGGGTGCGAGCAGCGCTTCCGCTTCGTCGAAACGCCCCGCGTTGAGCAGGTTTTGCGCCGAGCGTTCGAGGGCCGCGAGCGCGGCGGGATCGATTTGGCCTGCGCTCATGCTGCGTCTCCGTGCGTCGTGACGCCCGCGGCGGCCAGCGCGGCAAGCAGGGGTTGCAGATGCGCGGCGTAAGCGCGCCCGCGGCCTTTCGACGTGGCGTAGAGCGGCCGGCGCACCTGGTTGACGCTCGCGGTGCGTACCACGCGCGGATTCGCGTGGAAGTCGAGGCAGGCGTCGTCCCACGCCAGACCGAGGAAGTCGATCAGGCGGCGAGCCTGAGCTTCGAGATCGTCGATCACGTCTTCGTAATCGACTTCGATAAAGTGGTCGGCGGGCAGCGTTTCGCGCCACTGCGCCATGAGGCGCGCGTAGTCGCCGTAGAACGCGCCGAGTTCGCCCTGATCGTAGGCGAAACGCTGATCGCCCGCGAACAGTTGCGTGTAGCACGACAGGCAGGTGTCGACGGGATCGCGCCGCACGTGCACGATGCGTGCGCGCGGCAGGATGTGCGGAATGAGCGCGGCGTAGAAAAAGTTCGCGGGCATCTTGTCGACGAGGCGCGTGATGGCTGCGTGGGCCGAACCGGCTTGCACGAGCGGTTCGATGCGCGCCAGATAGTCGTTGCCGATGCGCGCGAGCTGCGCGGCGTCGAGTATGGCGGCGCTCGCGGGCCAGGCACCGCGCGCTTCGACGGCGCGCCGCAGCGCGGACAGTTCGCCCGCACCCGCGACCTGCGGATGCGAGGACAGAATCTGCTCGATCAGCGTGGTGCCGGAGCGCGGCATGCCGATCACGAAGACGGGCAGTTCCGACACGGGCGAGTGCGTGCCATCGAAGCGCGCATTGGCGCAGGCTTCGCCGATCCGCGTCATCCACGCATGGGTGGCCGCCGGATCGTAGACGAGGCTCGCGCGCTTGAGGCGGTTGCCCGCGTCGAAATGCGCGAAGGCGCGCGCGTTTTCGCCGAGTTCGAGCCAGGCTTTGCCGAGTGCGAAACGCGCGAGGATCCGCTCGGGGCGCGCGCGTTGCGCGCCGTCGGCGATGAAGGCTTCGAGCCGGGCGATGTCCGGGTCGTCGGCGCGGGTGGTGCGGCGCGCCTCCATGCGGCTTGCGCGCGCATGCACCGAGTCGGGAAACGCGGCGAGCGTCTGCTCCCAGGCCGCGAGTGCGTCGTCGGTGCGGCCCGCTTCGTTCAGCAGCGCGGCGCGGCCGAGCAGCGCCTGTTCGCGCTGCGCGCCGGGCAGCGCCGCCGCGCGTGCGTAGGCGTCGAGCGCGGGCGCGGTCTGGCCGAGCGACTGCAGCACGAGCGCGAGCGTGTAATGCGCGTCCGCGTGTTGCGGCGCCAGCGCCAGCGCCTCGCGCGCGACCACGAGCGCTTCGTCGTGCCGCTCGAACTGGCGCAGCACCTTGGCGCGCGCGATTAGCGCGCCCGGATGGCGCGGCGCGAACGCGGCCAGCATGTCGAGCGCGCGCAGCGCGGCGGCGGCGTCGAGGCGCGCGCTTTCGACATCGGCGAGATTGAGGTAGGCGTCGATCAGACGCGGGTCGAGATCGATCGCGAGACGGGCTTCGCTGGCCGCCTCGTCGAGACGTCCCTGGGTCGAGAGCAGGAACGCGAGATTGCTGTGTGCCGACGCGAACGACGGCTTGCAGACGAGCGCTTCGCGGTAGCAGGCTTCGGCGAGATCGAAGCGGGCCAGCCTGCGCCAGGTGTTGCCGAGATTGTTGTGGGCGTCGGCCGAGTCGGGCTGGAGCGCGACCACGCGCTCGAGACAGCGCCGGCTCTCGTCGAACTGGCCCGTTTCCTGCAACACGATGCCGAGATTGTTCCAGGCCGCGACCAGTTCGCCGTCGAGCGCGACGGCGCGGCGCGCGGCTGCTTCGGCTTCGACGAGCCGGCCGCGCTGGCGGTACATTTCCGCGAGATTCGCGTGGCAGACCGCGTTCGCCTGCGGCGCGCGGCAGGCGCCTTGCAGATGTTCGATCGCGAGGTCGAGATTGCCGTAGGCGTGCGCCATGAGGCTCAGCAGATGCAACGCATCGGATTGCCCCGGCGACACGGCCAGCACGCGCTGGCAGAGCTGTTCGGCCTGAGCGGCTTGCCCCGCGTTCCAGTGGGCGTAGGCGCGCGTGAGCGCTTCGGCGAAAGTCAGGGTCGGAGAAGCGTTGGAATCCGGCATGCGGTGTTCGAATTCGTGGCCCAGCGGGCCGGGTTGAAACTTGCGCTCCGCCTGCCGCGCCCCGTGTGGGCGGCGCGGCAGGCGGACCGTGCGGCTTCCGTTACATCAGAAGCTCATGAGGCGACATCAGAAACGCTGTTGCAGACGCAGGATGCCGGTGTTCGACACGAACCCGGAACCCGCCTGCAACTCGTAACGCGCCGACACGCTCATGTTGTTCGCGCGCACGAGGGTCACGCCGATCGACACATCGGCGAGATTCGACAGCGGCGTGGCGGCGAGCGTCGTGAACGCGGTGGCGCCCGTCGGGTCGGCGGCGAAGCTCGCGCTGGTCGTCTGACGCGTGCGATTGTAGTCGTGAACCCACTGCACGCGCAGTTCGGGCACGAGTTCGCCGTACGACGTGCCGAACGACTTCTCGAGCTTCGCGCCCAGCGCGCTGCGCACGGAGCTCGAATGCTCGCCGCCGATCGTCAGCGCCGCACCGTTGCCGCCTGTTTCAGTGTAGCCCGCTTCGTTCAGGTAGCTGTACGTGAGGCTCGCGAGCGGCGTGAGCGTCATGCCAGCGACCGCGAGCGGCCAGCCGGTTTCCGCGCGCGCCACGTACTGCTGGCCGCTGAAGCTGCCGTTGGCGACGCCGCTGTAGCCCGTCATCGTCACGGCGCGCGTGGTGTCGAAGTGCTGGAGCGTGGCCGCGCCGGAAAGGTTCACGTACCACGGCGAACCGGTGTAGCTCGCATAGCCGATCAGGCCGTAGGCGTTGACATCGGCGCTGTCGCCCGACTCGCTGCCGGTGAAGTTGATCGCCGTGTGCGAGTAGTCGAACGCGCCGCCCACGCGCCAGTTGTCGCCGAAGTTGCGGTCGGCGCCGAGCAGCAGGCCGCCGTAGTTCGCGCTGTAGCCGTCGGTGTTGTCGCGCTCGCCCTGGCTCGCGTGGCCGCCGAATGCCTGGCCCCAGGCGGTCCAGTGCGTGGGGCTGTCGCCGGTCGAAAGGCCGGTGGCGCCCGACGAGTGCGCGATACGCAGCGCGTCGATGTGCGCGCCCACCACGCCGACCGCGTCGAGCGTGGCTGCCGAACCCGCGTACTGCGTCTGCAGCGGTCCGAGCTGCTTGCCGATCTGATTGGCCGCGCCGCTCGAACCCGAGGCGAGCGAAGCGAGCGTCGCGTCGTACAGATTCAGCAGCGCGGCGTTGCTCACGCCGGTATAGCCGAGCAGGCCCGAGATTGCGTGCGAGGCGTTGGGCTGCGTCGCGACCTTGGTGTAGTCGGTGGTCGACGTGCTGGACGAGCCGCTGCCGCTCGATGAACCGCTGCCGCTCGATGAACCGCTGCCGCTTGACGAACCGTCGCCGCTCGACGTGGTAGTGCCCACGCTGTCGACCGTCACGACGAGGTCGGTGTGGCCGTTGGTGGTGGTCACCGAGGTGCCGGTCAGCGTGGCGGTGACGCCCGCGATCGAGTAGGTCAGCGTGCCTTCGTTATAGGTGCCGGTGCCGGTGGCGTCGACCACCACGAAGCGCTGGCCCGCGACGAAGCTATAGCCGCCCGTCGTGCTCTTGAGCTCGACCGACGAACCCGAGGCGATGGTGGCGTTGCCCGAGACGACGAGACGGCCATAGCCGGTGTCGGTGAGGCTGCCGGTGGCGGTCGCGCCGCTCGTCACGCCGATCAGCAGCGTGGCCGCCTGACCTTGCGAGTAGTTGCCGGTGATGGTCGTGACGCTGTCGACTTCGAGCGTCGCGCTGTTGTTGTACACCGTGTTGGTGCCGACGTTGACCGTGTCGTTGAGCAGCAGGTTGCCCGAGTCGAACACGAGATCCGACGCGGTGCTCGTGATCGTGCCGGCCGCGCCGTTGTAGCCCGTCAGCGTGCCGAAGATCGTGCCGGCGCCGCCGCTGATCGTGAGCGCGGTGCTCGACCCGTTGTTGATGTTGCCGGCGATGACGCCCGAGTTCACGATCGAACCGATCGAGGCGGCGTTCGAGATCGCGTAGATGCTGCCCGTGATCGTGCCGCTGTTGGAGAGCGTGCCGATCGTGCCGTCGTTGTAGAAGGCGGCGGGCGCGCTCACGAGGCCCGTATTGTCGATCGAGCCAATCGTGCCGTAGTTGATGAGGGCGTTGTTGGTGCCCGTGATCGTGCCGCTGTTCACCAGCGCCGTGATCGAGCCGTTCGGCATGTTGTCGATGCCGCTGCTGGTGCCGGAGATCGTGCCGGCGTTGTCGAGCGAGCCGATGGTGCCGATGTTGTAGACGCCGTATAGGCCGGCGGAGATCGTGCCGTCGTTATCGAGCGTGTCGAGCGTGCCTTGATTGTCGACGCCGAATGTGGTGCCGCTGATCAGCGCCGTATTGCTGATCGAGTCGAGCGTGGCGCCGGTGCCGTTGATGACGGCGACGCTGCCGGAGATCGTGCCGCTATTGGTGATCGTGCCGATCGTGCCGAGGTTGTTGACGCCGTACTCGCTGCCGCTGATCAGCGCGGTGTTGGTGATCGAATCGATCGTGGCGCCGCTCAGATTGCCGATTGCCGAATAGCCGGAGACCGTGCCGTTGTTCTCGATGGTGCCGATCGAGCCGGCATTGTAGATGCCGTAGATGGTGTTGACGCCGGTGGTCGTGCCGGCAATGGTGCCGTTGTTCTCGATGGTGCCGATCGTGCTCGTGACCGTGCCATTGTAGATGCCGTACAGCGCGCCTTCCATCAGCCCCGTGTTGTTGATCCAGCCGATGGTGCCGGGGGTGTTGTCGATGGCGGCGAAGGTCGTGCCGATAATCGTGCCGGCGTTGGTGATCGTATCGATCGTGCCGGTATTGCGGATGCCGGTGTTATGCGCGTTGATCTGCGCGCCGGCATCGTTCTCGATCGTGGTGATCGAGCCGAGCACGTTGTAAATGCCCGAGTTGTTGTTGGCGGTGATGATCGACTGATTGTCGATCGCGCCGATGGTGCCGGAGCTGTACACCCCATAGTTGCCCGAGAGCGTACCGGCGTTGACGAGCGAGGCGATCGAGCTGCCCGCATCGTTTTTGATCGCGTACAACGCGCCGGTGATCGTGCCGTTGTTGGTGAGCGCGCCAATGCTGCCGTTGGTTTCGATGCCGGTGGAGGTGCCGCTTACCGTCGTGTTCGAGTCGACCGTCGCGTCGCCCGTGGTATAGGTCTCGCCCACGGGCGTGACCGCGTACGCGCCAGTCGGCGTCATGATGGTCAGCGCCGAGACCGCGAGCGACAGCGCGCTGAGCGCCGGACGCCACACGCTGGCTGCCGCACGCGTCGTCGTGCCGACCGACACGGAGCGCGGCCCCTGTCGTTTTGCGAGTTCCGATACCGCTTGCCACGTCCCCTGGCTCGCATTCCAGACTACGTTGTATGCCTGATTCATTGTTCGATTTCCCCGTCTTTTTCCATTGCGCTCGTTCCGGGCGTGACGAAAACGACCGAAGCGAGGCGGAACTGGTCTCCGATCCGCCAGCGGGTTTATCGGCGTTAAGAATCAGAAATTAAGTATTAACTTAGTCGAAATACTGCGGTTTTCATTTCGTAATCTTACGCAAAGGTTTGCGCGCGTTACTTTAAAAAGGGGCGGGATGATTTTGGCGGATGAGTCGCTCTGAGCCTGGTGTGGCGGGCGTGAGCGGGATTTGATGGGGGCGAGGTAAGGCAGAAGGAAATCGCGGATGAAAATCCGCTGGTTAAACGTTTGCGCGATTTTCTGAGAGAGGAATTGTTACCGATTTACCTCGCGGTTAATTCGGCGAATATCGGCGAAAAATGAGGGTTTTTAAAAAAACCGGGTATCGGTCGGGGAAATCAAACGAGGGGCGATGAAGGCAAGCACAGCGCCATTGCAGCGCGTGCTCGCCATGCTCGACATGCGCTTAAACCCGCGCCGTTTCCCTCATCTGCTCGAAGGCGCGTTCCGAAAACCGCTCGATCCACACCGCCAGGCGATCGGCGGCAAAACCTTCGTTGCGCGCGGCGGCGCGGCAGAGAATCGTGTCCGCGTCGCGGCCGAACTGCAGCGCGCCGCCCGCTTCCTCGAGCCACAGCAGGCAGGCGAGCCATGCAGCATGGCCCGCCGAGACAGCCTGCCCAACCGGTCGCGTAAGAAACTCGCTCAACGTCTGCGGCGCGGTCCAGACCAGCGCGTCGCCGCTGCCGCGCACGGCGTCGCCGAGTGCGTCGGCGAACACCGTCAGCGCGTCGGCCGCGCCGCGTCCCGGATGTTGAGCGTGTTGCGCGCGCAGCGCCGCGAGGCGCGTGGCGACCGCGTGACCGAAGCGGCCGCTGTCCTCGCTTTCGGCGCGCACGAGATCGGCGTAATCCATGCGCTGCCAATCCGGCTCCACGTTGTGCGTGCCCGCGAGATCGGCGCCTGCCAGATAGGTTTCCACCGGCTGAAAGCGCCCCGGGCCGATCAGGCTCGCGCACAGCGTCTGCACGATGCCGAGCCGCGTGGCCACAGTCTGCGTCTGCATCACGCCGAGCTTTTCGCGCACGAGCTGGTCGCGCTCCTTGCGCAGCCCCGCGAGTTCGAGCGCCTGTTTCATCTCCATGCGCAGCGCGGCGATGTCCCACGGCTTCTTGATGTAGCGATGAATCTGCCCTTGATTGACGGCCTCGACGGTCTGGTCGAGTTCCGAATACGCCGTCGTCAGGATGCGCACGATGTGCGGATAACGCTCGCGCGCATAGCGCAGCAATTCATTGCCCTGTTCGCCCGGCATGCGCTGATCGGAGACCAGCACGGCGAGGCTGGCGGCGTGCGCGTCGAGCCGCGCCTTGCCTTCCTGCACCGAGCCGGCCGTCGCCACCGGCGCGATCGCACCGATCGCGCGCTCGAAATATTTGACCGCGGTCGCTTCGTCGTCGACGAACAGAATTGCCGGCGGTGGCGGCGTCGGCGTTGGCGTCATCGGGCTGGCCATCGTGTCGCTCATGAGTTACTCCTGTGCATTCGATTCTTTAATTGGGGGCCGACGGCGGGCGCGCCGTGGCGGCAGCCAGCACCTCGCGGACCATGCTCACGCTGAGCGGCTTCTCGAGAATGCGGAACACGTCGCCGGACGCGAGCGCGTCGAGCAGCGCGTCCTTGTCGGCAAAGGCGGTCACGAGTATCCGCACGATCTGCGGATAGGCCTGCGCAATCTGCCGCAGCAGCGCGTCGCCGTGACGGCCCGGCATGCGGAAGTCGGTGACGAGCACCGAGACGCGCGCGCCTTCGCGGCTCAGGAGCGCGAGAGCCTCGTCGGCGCTTTCGGCGAGCAGCACCTCGTAGGCGTTGCCCGCCGAGCGCGCGAAATATTTGCGGGCCAGTTCTTCGTCGTCGACATAGACGACGGTTGGCCGGACTTGCTGGGTGTCGCTCATGTCGGCCTCACTCCACACGGGGCAAATCGAAATTGAACGCGGTCCACTCGCCCAGCTGGCTCTCCGCGAACAGCGTGCCGCCGTGGCGCTCGATCACCGCATAGCTGATAGACAGACCAAGGCCGAGACCCTGGCCGACTTCGCGCGTCGTGAAGAACGGTTCGAACACGCGTGCGAGATGCTCGGCGGCGATGCCCGGGCCGTTGTCGCGCACGTTCACGTGCAGCCGCTCCTCGCGCCAGTGCGCGCTCACGTGGATCTGCGGGGATGCGGTGCCGGCCTTGTGCATGGCCAGCGCCGCGTTGGAAAAGAGATTGATGAGCACGCCGATGATGGCGGCTTCGTCGCCGAGCACGAGCGTGTCGGCGGGCAACTCGCGCGTGAGCGTCACGCCGCGCAGTTCGTGCGCGCTGAGCCGGATCGACGAATCGAGCGCCTTCTCGAACAGGAAGGGCACGTCGTCGGCCGCGGCGCCGGGCTTGCGGTACGCGAAGGTCTTCAGATCGGAGACGATGTGCTGGATGCGGTGCATGCCCTGCTTCACGTCCGTCAGGCATTCCTGCAGCGATGCGCTGTGCTTGACCTCCGGCTCCTCCATGGCGATCTCGATCGCCATCAGGCAGAAGTTCACGGGGTTGTTGACTTCGTGAAGCAGCCCCGCCGACAAGGTGCCGATCGCGGCCATCTTCTCCTGCTGCAACAACTGGCCCTTGATCTGCGCGAGATTCTCGTTGGTGCGCGCGAGCTGGTCGTTCTTGTGCGCGACTTCGTCCTTGAGGCGAAAGAGCTGGAAGCGGCCCTTCTCGTTGAAGTACGTGTAGATGGAGCTGGCGAGCGCGCAGAAGAAAATGATGATGAGCTGGAACTCGAACTTGCTCGCGTCCTGAATGCCGCCCGGATGCGCGGCGCAGGCGATGAAATAGAGCGTGACCGTGGCGAACCCGAACGCGAGCGTCTGCCACGCGCCCGAGGGAAACAGGATGCCCACCGCGAAGATGGTCAGCATGAGTCCGGCGTAGAACAGCGAGCCTTCGCCGAGCGTGGCGTAGATCATCCACGAAATCATGACCTGCGGCAGCAGCAGCCAGCAGAAGGTGATGATCTGCACGTGCCGCCGCCCCGTCTGCGTGTAGAGCGAGAGCAGGGCGACGCCGATCGCCGCGCTGGTCGCCATGCGCACGAGCGCGAAGGTCTTCTGCTGATCCGGATACACGACGTAGTCCAGCGCCATGCCCATCAGCACGAGCGCGATCACCGTCAGGCCGCCCGCCTTGCTGCACAGCAGCCGGTAGTCGCGCAGCTCTTCACGATAGGTCGATCGCAGCCCCACCAGAGAGGACGTCATGTCAGGCGGCGGGCGGCAAGCCGATCACGACTTCGGCGAACACGTTCACGCCGGTCGGGTCGGTGTAAAGGCGCGGCTCGTGGCTGTGCTCCGGCATGATGGCGCGCATCTGGGCTTCGTTCCGGTAGATCAGATACCACTCGAGCACGTGCTCCATGCTCAGGCGCTCGGGGTTGTCGGCGTGCACGTTGGTGACGAGCAGACGGCCGCCCGCACGCGTGCGGCTCGCGAAATACTGATTCAGGCGCGCGCAGACCTTGTCCGAGAGATAGTCGAACAGCCCGGCGCAATAGACCGCGTCGAAAATGCGCGCGTCGGGCGCGTGCTCGTCCATGCGGCGCTTGAGCAGATGATGCACCGAGTCGTGCGTGTAGCTGATCATCATGGGCTTGCCCGACGATTGCGCGAGCGCGCCGAGGCGGTTGCGCGTCCAGTCGAGCGTTTCCTGGCTGAAGTCGAGCAGCTCGAAAGTCAGCCATTGCGGCTCGTCGTATTCCTGAATGAAGCGCTGGATTTCCTGCGCGGGGCCGCAGCCCACGTTCAGCACGCGGAACGGCCGCTGCGCGGCGCGCGCCGCGTTGGCGAGACGCGTGAGGTAATCGACCAGCAGGTCGATGCGGTTGCGATGCGCGCGCGCCACGGCCGTTTGCAGGAAGGCCGCGTTGACGATCTGGAAATACGTGCTCGGACCCTGGCGCGGATCGTCGAGCATCTGGTTGACCATCTGATAGTCGCCCGCGTAACCGAGCGGCTTCGTGAAGGTGCGGAACACGAAGGGCGAGCGCAGCAGCAGCGGATGGAGCGCGGCCTGGGCGAAGGCGCGATGCGCGGGCGCGAGTTCTTCGTCCACGAGGCGCGCTTCGCCTTCGAATTCGTCGAAATAGACCTTGGTACGCTGCATCAGCGGCGAGGCGAGTTCGAGGAAGAAGTCCTCGCGCAGGCTCTTGCCTTCTTTGGGCAGCGTGTCGGCGAGATCGGCCTGCTCGACCCAGCGCGACATGTCGGTGAGGAACGCGCGCAACTGGTTGACGGCGATCTGATAGTCGCGGCGGATCTGGAAACGCTCGGCCCATTCGTGCGCGAAGCGGCGCGCTTCCTCGCCCACCGCGCGCGCTTCGAGCACGCCGCCGCTCAGTTCGCGCCACTCGTCGATCAGCGTGACCGAGACGATCGCGGTCAGCCCGGTATTGACCATGCTGATGACGACCGCCTTGCCCGAATAAGCGTGCTCCGTACCCATCTTGACCGACAGCTCGCTCAGCACCTCGCTGACCTGAACAATCGAGTACGGGTTATAGACCTCCATCACCAGGGACTTGCGCTGGAGATTGATGATCGTGCCCCGCACCAGCTCGCCCTGCGAGTTGCGGAAGCTCACTACCGGATCGATTTGTGTTTTGGAATACACGGTATTGCGGCTAGGTAAGTACCACAAGAAATGGATCTGGGCGCGCGCGAAACCCGGGATGCACCGAGGCGCCAATGCGGCCCGCCGGCCCGCCGCACCGGATTGGCGCGACGGCTATGCCTTTGACTTATCCGCGGCACATCGCGACGGCCCCCGCGGGCATGGCCCGACTCCGCTCGCTTCCTGGTCCTGAATGGGCTCATGCATGACGCCCCGAAAGCGGGTCGGCATGCTCACCCGATATGCACTTCGCAAGCCGTTTCGAAACGAAAACGAACCGGCGCGTTTGCAGCATTCTACTGATAAAAAAGGATTGCTGTCGTCTCGCGCGAGCGCGATGGAAGGCCCGCGCGAACGCGTCCGGATGCCGGTGCGATCAACGCGTTCGTCAACTGATTCATCAACGCATCAGTCGCGACGCCTGCCAGTTCGACTCGCGCGCGAATTCGACGAATGAGTTCAGGTAATCGAGCGCCGCGTCGCCTTCGCGCGTGCCCAGAAAAATCTGCTTGGCGATGCCCTGTTTGCCGAGCTTCACGATGGCGAGCGGCATGCGATCGGCGTATTCCTCCGCGAGCCACTTCGGCAGCGCCGCCACGCCGCGCCGGCTCGCGACCATCTGCAACATGATGTCGGTGGTTTCGATGGTCTTGTGACGGCGCGGCATGATGCCGGCCGGGCGCAGGAACTGGTTGTAGATGTCGAGCCGGTCGGTTTCCACGGGGTAGGTGATGAGCGTTTCGTCGACGAGCTGTTCGGGCTTGATGTAGCGCTCGGCCGCCAGACGATGGCTTTCGGCGACCACCAGCACCTGCTCGTAATCGAACACCGGTTCGAAGCGCAGGCCGGGGCGGTTCAGCGGATCGGGCGTGACCAGCACGTCGATATCGAAACCGATCAGCGCGCCAATGCCACCGAACTGGAAGCGCTGCTTCACGTCGACATCCACGTCGGGCCAGCGCGCGAGATACGGCGACACCACCTTGAGCAGCCACTGATAGCACGGCGCGCATTCCATGCCGATGCGCAGCGTGCCGCGCTCGCCCGCCGCGAACTGCATCATGCGCGCCTCGGCGGTTTCGAATTGCGGCAGCAGACGTTCCGCGAGCGACAGCAGATACTGCCCGGCCTGGGTCAGCCGCAGGCTGCGGCCCTCGCGGTCCCAGATCGGCGTGCCGAGTTGCTGCTCGATCTTCTTGACCGTATGGCTCAGCGCCGATTGCGTGAGAAACAGCGCTTGCGCGGCGGCGGTGAGCGAGCCCTGGCGGGCCACTTCGCGGACGATGACGAGATGAACGCGTTCGAGCATGGAAATAGGGAGTCCGGCGGAGAGAGCCGCAAAGCGACTCCGGTTCAGATGAAAATTTCTAATGGATGGATGAAATAATGCCATTTTTCTTCATCATCAGAAAGCCCTATGATCGCTGCCACTTCGGCACTTTTTTATCGGACGGCAGCGCATATGGTCACGACACACAACCTCGGCTTCCCGCGCATCGGCGCGAAACGCGAACTGAAATTCGGCCTCGAGCGCTACTGGAAAGGCGAGAGTTCGCGCGACGAACTGACGGCGCTGGGCGCCGAACTGCGCGCGCGTCACTGGGCCAGCCAGCGCGCGCTCGACTTCGCGCCGGTCGGCGACTTTGCGTTCTACGACCACGTGCTCGACATGAGCTTTACGCTCGGCAATCTGCCGGAACGCGTGCAGGGCTTCCACGGCGACAAGCTCGACAACGCCTTTCGCGTGGCGCGCGGCCGTTCGGCGGCGGGCGAGCAAGACCATGCGGGCTGCTGCGGCGGCGTGGCGGCGGGCGAAATGACGAAGTGGTTCGATACGAACTACCACTACATCGTCCCCGAATTCACGGCGCAGACGCAGTTCAATCTCGACTTCTCGCGCCTCTCGGCGCAACTGAAAGAAGCGCAGGCGCAGGGCGTGAAGGCCAAGCCGGTGATCGTCGGGCCACTCACGTATCTGTGGCTCGGCAAGGCGAAGGACGACTCGGACAAGCTCGCGCTGCTGCCGCGCCTGATGGCGGTCTATCGCGCGCTGCTCAGTCATTTCAACGCGGTGGGCGTGGAGTGGGTGCAGATCGACGAGCCGATTCTCGTGACCGAACTGGAGCCGGCGTGGCGCGAGGCCTTCGTGCGCGCTTACGAAGGCTTCGAGGAACGCAGCGTGAAGCTGCTGCTGGCGACGTACTTCGGCGAGCTCAAGGAGAATCTCGATCTCGCCTGCGGGCTGCCCGTCGACGGCCTGCATATCGATGCGATCAACGCGCGCGAGGAAGTGGCGCTGGCCGCGCAGACACTGCCTGCGACGAGCGTGCTTTCGGTGGGCGCGATCAACGGCCGCAACATCTGGAAGACCGACCTGAACGCCACGCTCGACTGGCTCGCGCCGCTCGCGCGGGAACTGGGCGAGCGTCTGTGGATCGCGCCGTCATGCTCGCTGCTGCATGTGCCGGTCGACCTCGCGAGCGAGATCAAGCTCGACGCCGAGATCCGCTCATGGCTCGCGTTCGCGCTGCAAAAGCTCGACGAAGTGCAGGTGCTGGCGACGGCGCTCAACGCGGGGCGCGACGCCGTGGCGGCCGAACTCGCTGCGAACGCCGCGGCCATCGGCGCGCGTCGCCGCTCGCCGCGCGTCAACAATCCAGTGGTGCAGGCCGCGTTGGCGCGTATCGACGCGAAGCTCGGCCATCGTCAGCACGCTTACGCCGAGCGCGCCGCGAAGCAGGCCGCGCTGCTGAACCTGCCCGCGTATCCGACCACCACGATCGGCTCGTTTCCGCAGACCGGCGAGATCCGCCAGGCGCGCAGCCAGTACAAGCGCGGCGCGCTCGATCACGCGGGCTATCAGGCCGCGATGCGCGCCGAGATCGAGCGCAGCGTGCGCGAGCAGGAAAAACTCGGGCTGGACGTGCTCGTGCACGGCGAAGCCGAGCGCAACGACATGGTCGAATACTTCGGCGAACAGCTCGACGGCTACGCGTTCAGCGAGTTCGGCTGGGTGCAGTCGTATGGCTCGCGCTGCGTGAAGCCGCCGATTCTGTTCGGCGACATCAGCCGCCCGAAGGCCATGACGGTCGAGTGGATCGGCTACGCGCAATCGCTCACGAACAAGCCGATGAAGGGCATGCTCACGGGCCCGGTGACGATCCTCAACTGGTCCTTCGTGCGCGACGACCAGCCGCGTTCGGTGTCGTGCTACCAGCTCGCGCTGGCGATCCGCGAAGAAGTGCTCGACCTCGAAAAGGCGGGCGTGCGCGTGATCCAGATCGACGAGGCCGCGCTGCGCGAAGGTCTGCCGCTGCGGCGCGCGCAGTGGGGCGAGTATCTGCGCTGGGCGGTGGAATCGTTCCGCATCACGGCGAACGGCGTGAGCGACGACACGCAGATCCACACCCATATGTGCTATTCGGAGTTCAACGACATCATCGCGTCGATCGCCGATATGGACGCCGACGTGATCACGATCGAGACCTCGCGCTCGGATATGGAACTGCTCGACGCGTTCGACCATTTCAAGTATCCGAACGAGATCGGCCCGGGCGTGTACGACATTCACTCGCCGAACATCCCGACGCAGGAGCACATCGTGCAACTGATGCAGAAGGCGGCCGAGCGCATTCCGGCGCAGCGTCTGTGGGTCAATCCGGATTGCGGGCTGAAGACGCGTCAGTGGGCCGAGGTGATTCCGGCGCTCACCAACATGGTGGCGGCTGCGAAGACGCTGCGCAGCGAGGCGCGATAACGCGATACCTTGCAACGCAACTTGCGCAAGTGAGCCGGCGGCAGCTCAGCTGCCGGCGACCTTGAACAGCCGGTTCTTCTGTAGCGTCTTTTCGTCGGGCGTGGTGCTTTTGCTCCGGCGCGGCGCAAGCGTTTTCGCGGCAGGATCGGCCACGCCCGCTTCTTCGAGCGGCGGCCCGGTATAGCGTCCGCGCGGACGGATCACCTTGCCCACCCGCAGTTGCTCGATGCAATGCGCGAGCAGCCCCACGCAGCGCGCCGTGGCGAACAGCGCGAACGCGGTGTCGCGCGGCAGATCGAGTTGCGCGGCGAGCGTCGCCAGTGCCACGTCGATGGTCGGCTTGAGGCCGGTGAGCTTCACCACCTTGGCGATGAACGCCGCGAGTTCCGGCGGCGGATCGAGCGCGTCGAGCAGCGCTTCGGCGCGCGGGTCGCCGTCCGGATAGAGGTGATGGCCGAAGCCCGGCAGCGGAATCGCCGAGCGCAGATGATGCGTGACGACCTGATCCGCGCCCAGCCGGTTCACGTCGTCGAAGACGGCGCGCACGCGCCCGGAGGCGTCGCCGTGCAGCGGCCCCGAAAAGGTCGCGAGACCCGTGAGCAGGCAGCCGGGCAGCGATGCGCCGGTGGAGGCCGTGATGCGCGCGGCAAACGCCGAACTCGTGATCTCGTGGTCGGCGACCAGCACCATCGCCTTGCGGATCAGCTCCGCGCCGGATGCGTCTTGTCCCCAGCCTTGTGCGAGCCGTGCGTGGATCGGCGTGCCTGCGCCTCCTTCACGCGTGTCGCCGCACGCACCGAAGGCCCGCGCGACGGTCGCGACCAGTTGACCGGCTTCGGCATGCAGGGCCGCGTCCGTGCGCCCGAGCGTGGAATGGCCGTTGGCCACGAGCGCGGCGAGCGACGTGAACGCGCATTGGCGACCGCGCGTTTCGCCCTGTAGCGCCGGGCCGTCGTCGTCGAAGGGGAACGAGACGGGCGCGCGCGCGTTCCAGAGCAGCGTGGCGACGTCCTCCAGCGTGGCGTGCTGCGCGAGCGCGATGGTGTCGCGTCCGCGATAGTACGGATGCCCTTTCGCGAAGGTGGTGATGCCGCTATAGATGCACGGTTCCGCGCCGAAGATCGTGCCCGCCGCGAGCGCCTCGCGCTTGCGGCCGACCTGCTTCTTGCGGCACAGTCGCGCGACGTCGTCGGCGCGATAGAGGCTTTTGCGCGGATCGTGCGGATCGGGCATCACGGCGATATTGCCGCGGCTCGCGTAGGCGTAGACGGTTTGCGCTTGCACGCCGAGCTGGCGGGCGGCTTCGGCCAGAGTGATCCAGTTTCGCATGTGAAAACAGGGAACGACGTAGTGAAAACGATGCGGGAGCGACGCGATAAGCGATGCAGGAAGCGCAGCGCGCGCCGTCGACATCGTCCCATCTTGCAGGCTTTCTAGCGAAAAGTCATCTCGGCGGGGCGGCGCTCCAGCACCTCGACGAGCACTTCGCCCGGCGCGCGCACGAAGCAAGCGCGCACGCCGGGCCGGATCTGGCGCACCGGCTCGACGATCTGCGCCTCGCAGCACGTGAGATGGGCGAAGGCCGCGTCGATATCGTCCACGGTCACGCCGAAATGGTCGATGCCTTCGCGGCGCGTGCGCGGCTCGCTCGATTGAATCTGCGCAGGCGCGAGCGGCGTAATGAACAGATCGACACCGCCGACGCGCAAATCCACGCGCCCAGGCCGCCGCACGATTTCGGCGTTCAGGCAGCGCGCGAACCAGGCGGCCGTGGCTTCGGCGTCGGCGGAACAGAGTTGCAGATGATCCCATCGGCATTCGACGGGCGATGACAGGTTCGACATGCGCGACTCCAGTGGGTTTGCGTTTGCGTTTGCGTGTGCGTGTGCGTGTTCGTGCATTTATTCGAGTTCGATGCGGGAGAGCTTGCCGAGCAGCACGGAATACGAAAGTGTGCCGACGAGGCAGATCGCGCCCATCAGATTCAGCGCCCAGTAGAAGTGCCCCGTGTGCTGCGTGATATAGCCGATCATGAGCGGCGTGGTGACGCCCGCGATATTGGCGGCGAGACTGGTGATGCTGCTCGTCAGGCCCACATACTGACGCGGCGCGATTTCGGCCACGGCGGCCCACGACATCGAGCCCACGCCCTGCGCGAAGAACGCGACGGTCAGCACGGCGATCACGAGTTCGTTCGACTCGACGAAATTCACCAGCACGATCGACGCGCCCAGCAAGGTGCCGACGATCAGCGGCGCCTTGCGCGCGGCGGACACCGACACGCCGCGGCGGATGCAGAAGTCCGAAATGAAGCCCGCGCTGAGAATGCCGACCGTCGCGCCCAGAAACGGCAGCGCCTGGAAAATGCCGACCTTGATCATCGACATGTGGCGCGCTTCGACCAGATAGGTCATGAACCACGTCGTGAAGAAAACGAGCAGCGTGTTGTTGCAGAACTTGCCGAGACAGATGGCGAGAATCTGGCGATAGCCGAGCAGTTTGAGCGCCATGCGCCAGTTGAACTTGTCGCGCGGTTTGCGCGAGGCGGGCGTGACGCCGCCGTTGATGTGCTGCAATTCGGCGGCGTTCACGGCGCGATGCCGGGCCGGATCGCGATAGGTGCGATACCAGAGCGCGCTGAACAGAATGCCGAATCCGCCCGTCACGAAGAAGACCGTGCGCCAGCCGTACATCGACGAAATCCACAACAGCAGCCCCGTGAACAGCGGCGTGCCGATGTATTGCCCCATCACGTAGACGCTGGTGGCGAAACCGCGTTCCTGCACCGGGAACCAGAGCGTGACGGCGCGCGTGTTCGACGGAAACGCGGGCGTTTCGAGCGCGCCCATCGCGAGGCGCGAACCGAGCAGCATGTGATAGCCGTTCGCGAAGCCCTGAGTGAGCGTCGCGAACGACCAGCCCACCAGCGAGAGCGCATAGGCGAGACGCGAGCCGAGCACGTCGGTGAGCACGCCGCCCGGCACGAGCGCGATCGAATAGGCGAGGCCGAATGCGGCGAACAACTCGCCCATCTGCATCTTGTTCAGGCCGAGATCCTTCGAGAGCGAAGGCGCGACGATGCCGAGCGCCGAGCGGTCGACGTAATTCAGAATGGTCGCGATCAGCAGCATCGAGAGCACGGCATAGCGGACTTTCGTGCGCTTCTCGCTCTGCGACCAGGCGGGCGTGCCGGCGGGTAACGGTTGTTCCTCTGCGTATTTCATCGGTGTCTCCATGTCAGGCGGCTTTTGTTATGAGGTCCATGTGAATGGACCGGCCTGCAGCGATTGCGGCTAGCCGCGGCCGACGAAAGGCATCGTGGTGGCCATGATCGTCATGTCGAGAATGTTGGCCTCGGGCGGCAGCATCGCCATATGCACGACCGCGTTCGCCACATGCGCGACATCCATGCGCGCTTCCGGCGCCATGCGTCCGTCGGGCTGCATGACGCCCTGATTCATGCGCTCCGTGAGCGGCGTCGCCGCGTTGCCGATATCGATCTGCCCACATGCGATGTTGTACGCGCGGCCGTCGAGCGCGATCGAGCGCGTGATGCCGGTCACGGCATGCTTGGTCGCCGAATACGCGATCGTGTGCGGACGCGGCGAATGCGCGGAGATCGAACCGTTATTGATGATGCGTCCGCCTTGCGGCGTTTGCGCTTTCATCTGCCGATACGCGGCGCGCGCGCACAGAAACACGCCTGTGAGATTGGTGGCGACCACGTCGTTCCAGAGATCGGGTTCGTAGTCTTCGAGCGGCACCGCGCCCGCGTTGCGGCCCGCATTGTTGAAGAGCACGTCGAGACGGCCGAAGCGGTGCGCGATCTGCGCGAAGGCGCGATCGACGGAATCGGCTTGCGTGACGTCGGCGCAAAAGGGTTCAGCCTCGCCGCCTGCGAGGCCGATGGCTTCGCGCGTTTCCAGCAAGGGTTCGATGCGGCGGCCAATCAGCGCGACGCTGAAGCCGGCCTGGGCGAGCGCGATGGCGCTGGCGCGGCCGATGCCGGAGCCCGCGCCCGTGACGGCGGCGATGCGCTTTGAAGCGGATGGCGAAGCAGGATGCGAAGCAGACATTTCCCGTCCTCTGGTCGATTCGGTTGAACACGGAAAAAGGATTGCATTCGCCTGACACGGCCAGCAATCTTGATTCGCTCAATCAACATCAGAGAGCCTGCTGGCCGGGGCGCCCATCAGGGAATGTCCCGATGCGGCGTGTGCATTTCATGCGCGGTCTGAAACCGCGAAAACACCACGAAATAGGGCGCAAAGCTCAGCGCCAGGCGCCACGCGAAGCCCAACGGCGTGCGCGCCGCATAAGTTGATTGATCGAATCAAGATTGACGCGCCGGTGTGCGGCTTCGTAGTCTCTCGTCGTCATTCGACCCAAAGGAAAGCACGATGCCGGACACTCAACGCACCCGATTGCTCATCGCACGCAAGGTCCCCGCGGCCGTGGCGAAACGCGCGGAAACCGAATTTCACGCCTACGTGACCGACGCCGACATGGACGCGTGGTCCGTGGTCGAGTTCTGCACGAAGCACGCGTTGCCCGCCGTGCTGATCGGCAAGAAGTCGGGCTTGCAGGCCGAGCACATCGCTGCGTTGCCGCCGACGCTGAAGATCGTCGCGAACGCGAGTGCGGGCGTCGATCATATGGACGTGGCGGCGGCGCACGCACGCGGCATCGTCGTGACCAACGCGCCCGATGCGTTGACCGAATGCACCGCCGATTTCACGATGCTGCTCGTGCTGGCGGCCTGCCGCCGCGCCTCGGAATACGAGCGCATCATGCGCGCGGGCTGGGGCAAATCGTTCGGCATGACCGACATGCTCGGCACGCGCGTGAACGGCAAGACGCTCGGCATCGTCGGCTTCGGACGGATCGGGCGCGCGGTCGCGCGGCGCGCGCAAGGGTTCGGCATGCGCGTGATCTATACGGATATCCAGCGCGCGGCGCCTGCGCTCGAAAACGGCGCGACGTATTACGAAAGTCTCGACGCCATGCTGCCGCACTGCCAGGTACTGACGCTGCACGTGCCCGGCGGCGGCGCGCCGCTGATGACGGCGCGCGAGTTCGGACGCCTGCCGCAAGGGGCGATCTTCGTGAATGCGGCGCGCGGTGGTCTCGTCGATGAAGACGCGCTGTATGCGGCGCTGACGTCGGGACAACTGCGCGGCGCGGGCCTCGATGTCTATCGCGGCGAGCCGAACGTCGATCCGCGTTTCGCCACGCTCGACAACGTGTTTCTCACGCCGCACATGGCGAGCGCGACCGTGGAAACGCGCGACCAGATGGGCTTTACCGCGCTCGATAACGTCGCGGCCGTGCTCGACGGCGCGAGCGCGCTGAATCCGGTTTAAGCCTCGGCAGGACACTCGCCGCCGTGCAATGCGGCGGCGAGGCGGCAAGACTGCCGGGTGATCCCACTATGTCGGATCGAGCCGCGACCCTCGCGCGGCGGCTGCTATCTAAACAGATCGCGACAGCGATATCGAAACGGATATCGAAACGGATATCGAAACGGATATCGAAAGCGTCCGGATTTTCATTAGATCGATATCGCTCCGGTCCTTAGACTCGGACGGCGGCTTCTTTTAACCGCCGCGCATCGCTTTCTTCACTGTTCGTCTGCCCGCGCGCCGCGCTGCCGGTGCCTCGTCCAGGGGCAAATCCCTATGGGTCAGGTGTTTTGCGCAACATTAGTATATTAGAAAGCCTCCATCGCCCAGATGGAGAACAAGCATGGAGACCTGCGTCGCCGGGATCGACCAATTGGTCGCGACCCGGGCAGACGCCCGCCGCGAAGCGATTTTCGGAGCACGGATGTGATCGATAACATCGAGTCGAAACAAAGCGCGTCCCCCCTCATACGTTTTTCCGGCATCGGCAAATCCTTCGGCAATGTGAGGGCCTTGTCCGATATCGATTTCGATTTTCTCGCGGGCGAGTGCGTCGGCATCGCCGGGCATAACGGCGCGGGCAAATCCACCTTGATGGCGGTGCTCGCGGGCGTCTATACGCCGACCGACGGCCGCATCGAGACGCACGGCACGCCCGCGCCGCACTACGACGCCGACGCGGCGCGCCTCGCAGGCGTGCGCTGCGTGTTCCAGGAACTGTCGCTCTGCCCGAACCTGAGCATCGCGGAAAACATGTGCGTCGTGCATCCGCGACTGCGTGGACGCGGCTGGCGCAAACGCGCGAGCACGCTCATGCGCGACAAGCTCGCCGAGATCTTTCCCGGCTGCGGCCTGAGCGGCGCGGAACTGGTTTCGGACCTCACGCTCACGCAGCGGCAAATGGTGGAGATCGCGCGCGCGTTCACGGAAACCGACACGCCCGTGCGCCTCGTGATTCTCGACGAACCCACGTCGAGTCTCGACGCGCACACGGCCGAGCAACTGCTCGACTACGTGCGCAAGGCCAACGCGCGCGGCGTGACCTGTCTGCTCGTCACGCACATGCTCGGCGAAATCGAGCGCGTGGCGGATCGCGTGATGGTGATGCGCGACGGCAAACTCGTGCGCATTCTGCCGCGCGAGAACCTCACGCGCGACGCCATCATCCAGGCGATGGGACAGCACGTCGACGTGGCGAACGCGCCGCGCGACGATGCCGCCGCGCACACGGCGCGCGAGCAGGCCACGCGCGATTATCGCTGGGTGATCGGACCGCATCGGCGCGCGGAAATCGACGCGTCGCGCGGCGAAGTGATCGGCTTCGGCGGACTCGCGGGGCAAGGGCAGACCGAAACGCTGCTCGCCATCTACGACATCGCGCAGCGCGCCTCGCGCGACAGCGTGGCCTTCGTCGCGGGCGACCGCGCGCGCGACGGCGTGTTTCCGGTCTGGTCGATTGCGCAGAATCTCGACGTGCGCTGGCTCGGGCGCGGCGGCATGACGGCGCATGAAACCGCCGATAGCGCAGGCAGCGGCCATTCGAAAGGCCTCGGCTGGCTGATCGACTTCAAGGCCGCGCGCGCGCTGGTGGATACGTGGCGCGCGAAGATCGGCATTCGCGGCGCGTCGATGCAATCGAACATTCTCTCGCTCTCGGGCGGCAATCAGCAGAAGGTGCTGTTCGCGCGCGCGCTCGCCTCGAACGCCACGCTGATCCTCATGGACGATCCCACGCGCGGCGTCGATATCGGCACCAAGCGCGAAATCTACGCGCTCGTGCGCGCCGAAGCCGCGAAGGGCCGCACCTTCGTCTGGTACACGACCGAAAACGACGAACTCGCCTATTGCGACCGCACGTTCGTGTTCCGCTCGCGCCGCGTCACGCGCGTGCTGCACGCAGGCGAATGCACGGAAGACGCGCTGCTGGCGGCGAGCTTCGAGGAGCTGGCTGCATGAGTACCGTTCTGACCCAGGCGCGTTTGCGCACGATGCTGCCCGCCGTTTCGCTGTGCGCGGTGCTGGTGCCGATCCTCTTTCTGCAACCGGCCACGCTCAGCTATTTCGGCTCGAATCTGCTGCTCAATCTCGCCGTGCCGCTGGTGCTCGCGACGCTCGCGCAACTCGCGATCATCACCGTGAACGATCTCGATCTGTCGATCGGGCCGTTCGTGAGTCTCGTCGCGTGCATCGGCGCGACGATCCTTGATCAGCATCCGCTGCTCGGCATGCTTGCGCTCGCGGGTTGCGTCGCCGGTTACGCCGCCATCGGCGCGCTGATCGAGATTCGCCGCATTCCGTCGATCGTCGTTACGCTCGGGCTCTCGTTCGTGTGGAGCGGTCTCGCGATCGTGCTGCTGCCTTCGCCGGGCGGCAACAGCCCCGGCTGGCTCGGCTCGGCGATGAGCTTTCAGACGCCGCTCGTGGCCGCGCCCATCGTCTGGTCGGCGGTGATCGCCGTGGTCGCGCATTTTCTGCTGATGCGCAGTTCCGCGGGCGTGCGCAGCCGCGCGGTGGGCGGCAATCCGCGCGCGGTGAGCCGCTTCGGCTGGTCGCTCGTCGGTCGCCGCGCGCTGATGTACGGCGTAGCCGGCGTGTTCGGCGTGCTTTCGGGTCTCGCGCTGCTCGGCCTCACGACCTCTGCCGATGCGAACATCGCGCTGCGCTACACGCTGCTTTCGATCGCGGCCGTGATTCTCGGCGGCGGCGAATTCGTGGGCGGACGCGTGTCGGTGGTCGGCGCGGTGCTCGGCGCGATCACGCTCACGCTCGCGGCTTCGTTTCTTGCGTTTCTCAACATTTCGTCGGACTGGCAGGTCGGCATGCAGGGCGCGATCCTGATCGTCGTGCTGTCGCTGCGCGTCCTGCTTCAACGTAACGGAGAGCGCCAATGACGACGCCTCGTTCCGGCGGCGTCGCCGCCACGTCCGCCGATTCCGCCGAATCGACGCAAGCCGGCCTCGTCGCGCGCCTCAAGGCGCTCGACGCGCCGTGGGCCCTCTCGTTCGCGGGCGCGGTGCTGGTCTGGGCCGCGACGGTCGGTTTCTTCGGCTTGCCGGTGGCCGCCAACGTGCTCGAAACCGCGCTGGTCTACGGCATCTTCATGGTGCTTGTCGGGCTCGGCCAGATGCTCGTGATCACTTCGGGGACCGGCAACATCGACCTCTCGGTGCCGTCGACGATCGCGCTCGCGGGCGTGATCGGCATGCACGTGATGAACGGCAGCGACGCGCGCATCGCGCTCGGCATCGTCGCGGTGATCGGCGTGGGGCTCGCGGTCGGGCTCGCGAATTACGCGCTGATTCGCCTGCTGCGCATTCCGCCGATCATCGCCACGCTGTCGTCGAGCTTCATCATCCAGTCGGTGGCGATCACGCAGGGCGGCAATCTGCCCGCGCCGCCCGCCGCGCTCGGCAGCTTCGCAACCGGCCGTCTGCTGCACATTCCGTATCTCGCGCTGCTCGCCGTGGTGCTCTCGCTGCTGATCGCGCTGCTCATGCATCGCAGCGTGTACGGGCGGCGGCTCTCGGCGGTCGGCCAGAATGCGCGCGCCGCGTGGCTCGCGGGCGTGAACGTGCATCGCACGCGCTGCACGGCCTACGTGCTCTCGGCCATCATCGCCTCGCTCGCGGCCGTGTGTCTCGCGGCGGTGGCGGGCGGCGCGGCGCTCGACATGGGCGTCGAATACATGCTGATCTCGATTGCCGTGGTGGTGATCGGCGGCACGCTCGTGACGGGCGGCAAGGCGTCGATACTCGGCGTCTGGGGCGCGTCGATGTTCCTCTTCATGATGACGTCGATCCTCAACGCGGTCGGCGCGGATGCGGGCGTGCGCTCGCTCGTCTACGGCGTGCTCATCATCGCGGTCACGGCGGTCGCGGGCGGGCAGAAGCTGCGCTGACGACTCCTGATCATTCATCAGGATGCCTGAATAAACCGGATGTGCGCGGCGCAAAGATGCGCCTGCGCCGCTGCGCTTGCGCCCGCCATCTTCATCGAATAACAAGGAGACACCATGAACGCGCACGACCACGAAGTCCACGATCCGCGTTTTCGGCGGCTGATCCAGCCTAACGCGCTGTTGCAGAAGATCGCGGGCGACTGCCTGTGGACCGAAGGGCCGGTGTATTTTCCCGCGAGCGATATGCTAGTCTGGAGCGACATTCCGAACAACCGCATGATGCGCTGGGCGCCCGGCATGGGCGTGGGCGTGTTCCGCGCGAACGCGAATTTCAGCAACGGCAACACGCGCGACGGCGAAGGGCGGCTCGTGAGCTGCGAACACGGACGGCGCTGTATTTCGCGCACCGAACACGACGGCAGCGTAACCGTGCTGGCCTCGCATTACGACGGCAAGCGCCTGAATTCGCCGAACGATCTCGTGGTCGATTCGCAAGGCACGATCTGGTTCACCGATCCCGACTACGGCATTCTCAGCGACTACGAAGGCTTTCGCGCCGAGAGCGAGATCGGCGGCTGCCACGTGTATGCGTTCGTGCGCGGCGCGCCGGAACCGCGCCGCGTCGCCGACGACTTCGTCAAGCCGAACGGTCTCGCGTTCTCGCCCGACGAATCGACGCTCTATATCGCCGACTCGGGCGCGTCGCATGTCGAGAACGGTCCGCGCCATATTCGCGCGTTCGACGTGCGCGACGGACGGCTCATGAACAGCCGCATTTTCGTGACGATGGAGCAGGGCATTCCGGACGGCCTGCGCGTCGACGAACACGGCAACGTCTGGACCAGCGCCGCCGATGGCGTGCACTGCTATGCGCCGGACGGCACGCTGCTCGGCAAGATCCTGATTCCCGAAGCGGTCGCGAATCTCACGTTCGGCGGCCTCAATCGCAACTGTCTGTTCATCACGGCGACGACCTCGGTCTATTCGCTGCCGGTTGGCGTGCGCGGCGCGCGCTGAATCGACATCGCTGCATCCCGCAAGACAAGAACCCTTAAGAGGAGATGAAATTCGATGCGTAAATTGAGCCACATTGCCAGCGCGGTCGCGCTGATGAGCCTCGCGTTCGCGACGACGGGCGCGCACGCGCAGGTCTCGCAGACCAGCACCGCGACGAAGAAGATCGCGCTGTCGAACAACTACGCGGGCAACGCGTGGCGGCAGACCATGATCAAGGACTGGCAGACGGTGACGAACGAAGCGGTCGCGCAAAAGCGCGTCGCGGCGGCGCCCACCTTCACGACGGCCGAAAACCAGGTGACGGAACAGGCGCAGCAGATCCAGAACCTGATCCTGCAAGGCTATAGCGCGATCGTCGTCGATGCGGCCTCGCCCACGGCGCTCAACGGCGTCATCAAGCAGGCCTGCGCGGCGGGCATCGTCGTGGTCTCGTACGACGGCATCGTGACCGAGCCGTGCGCGTATCGCGTGTCGTTCGACTTCCATGCGTGGGGCGCGAATCAGGTCGACTATCTCGCGAAACGTCTGAACGGCAAGGGCACGCTGCTCGAAGTGCGTGGTCTGGCGGGCGTGTCGGTCGACGAAGCGATTCACCAGGGCATCGTCGACGAACTGAAGAAGTATCCGGGCATGAAGATCGTCGCGAGCGTCAACGGCAACTGGACGCAGACGGTCGCACAAAAGGCCGTGGCGGGCGTGCTGCCGACGCTGCCGAAGATCGACGGCGTGACGACCCAGGGCGACGATGGTTTCGGCACCGCGCAGGCGTTCAAGGCCGCGGGCCGCCCGACGCCGATCATCGTGCTCGGCAATCGTTACGACGAACTCAACTGGTGGAAGAACCAGGCGGGTGCGGGCTATGAAACGACCTCGGTGTCGAATCCGCCGGGCGCGGTGACGGCGGCGTTCTGGGTCGCGCAGCAGGCGCTCGCGGGCAAGAAGATGCCGAAGGACATTCAGGTGCCGCTCGTGAGCGTGACGCGCGAGACGCTCGATGCGGAGCTTGCCAAACTGAAGCCGGGCGGCGTGAGCGACAAGCTGTATACGGTGGACGAAGCCGTGGCGGTGGTCGACAAGAAGTAAGCTTGAGCCGATGTGAAAAAGGCGCCGCGTTGACATACGTGGCGCCTTTTTTATTGTGTCGATGCGAGCTTGTTGCGGACTTGTCGAGGACTTGTTGCAGACTTACTTACCCCAGCGCAGCACCAGCGGATCGAGCCGCTTCGCGACGCGCAGCAGACTCGCGCGCGTGGCCTCGGCCACGCCCGGCAGCGGCGCGCGCACGGCGTCCGAGGCGATCACACGGCCGGCCTTCATCAGCACCTTCGCGGTCGCGATGCCGCCCTGGCGATTCTCGTGATTGATGAGCGGCAGCCAGCGCTCATACGCGTCCTCGGCAGCCTCGATCTGACCGGCGGCCCACGCGTCCACGATCTGGCGGATGCCGTCGGGATAGCCGCCGCCCGTCATCGCGCCGGTCGCGCCCGCTTCGAGGTCGGCGATCAG
Source organism: Paraburkholderia tropica (assembly GCF_900109265.1). Lineage (GTDB taxonomy): Bacteria > Pseudomonadota > Gammaproteobacteria > Burkholderiales > Burkholderiaceae > Paraburkholderia > Paraburkholderia tropica. The sequence continues at coordinate 66,290 of NZ_FNZM01000018.1, read as the reverse complement.
CGTGATGGCTTCTTCGCCGTCCCACGGACCGACGATCGCGTCGCCGCCCACGCGGATCAGCTCGCGCAGTTTCGACGCCGCCTGCGGCACTTCGATCTTGAAGTAGCTCACGTGCTCCAGTTCGTGCGCGAGGCGCGCGAGAAACGGCACGGAGAGCGTGGTGCCGCTCATCGGCGCATCCTGGATCATCACCGGAATCGTGACGGCCTCGGACACCGCGCGGAAGAAGCCGTAGATCGCGGCCTCGCTCGCGCGCAGCGTCGCGCCGTGATACGGCGGCATGACCATCACCATCGCGGCGCCCGCGTCCTGCGCGGCGCGGCTGCGTTCGGCGCACACGCGCGCGCTGAAATGCGAGGTCGTGACGATCACGGGCACGCGGCCCGCGACGTGTTCGAGCACGCAGCGCATGACGGTTTCGCGTTCGGCGTCGGTCAGCGAAAACTGCTCGGAGAAGTTCGCGAGGATGCACAGGCCGTTCGAGCCCGCGTCGATCATGAAGTCGGTGCAGCGGCGCTGGCCGTCGAGGTCGAGATCGCCATTCTCCGTGAAGATGGTCGGCATGACCGGGAAAACGCCGCGATAAGGAGTAGGGGATGTCATGGTCATCGGTGATTGAAGCAGTCAGGCCTGGAAAAGAGTGCGGAGTGCGGGCGTTTCAGGTAATCGCGCCGATCTGCCAGGGCACGAATTCGTTCTGACCGTAGCCATGCAGTTCGCTGCGCGTGCGCTTGCCCGAAGCGGCGTCGAGCATCATGCGAAAGAGCGTTTCGCCGAGCGTGTCGATGTCGTCGTGGCCGTCCACCACGCCGCCGCAATTCAGGTCGATGTCGTCGGATTGACGCTTCCAGAGCGCGCTATTCGTGGCGAGCTTCAGCGAAGGCGAGGGCGCGCAGCCATAGGCCGAACCGCGTCCCGTCGTGAAGCAGATCAGGTTCGCGCCGCCCGCAACCTGGCCCGTCGCCGAGATCGGGTCGTAGCCGGGCGTGTCCATGAAGACGAGGCCTTTCGCGAGCACCGGCTGCGCGTATTCGTAGACGTCGACGAGATTCGTGCTGCCCGCTTTGGCGATGCCGCCGAGCGATTTTTCGAGCACGGTCGTGAGGCCGCCCGCCTTGTTGCCCGCCGAGGGATTGTTGTTCATCGACGCGTTGTGGCGCGCGCAATAGTCTTCCCACCAGCGGATGCGCGCGACCAGTTTGTCGCCGACTTCGCGCGTGACCGCGCGGCGCGTGAGCAGATGTTCCGCGCCGTAGATCTCGGGCGTTTCGGAGAGGATCGCGGTGCCGCCGTGGCGCACCAGCCGGTCGACGGCCGCGCCGAGCACCGGGTTCGCGGTGATGCCCGAATAGCCGTCCGAGCCGCCGCATTGCAGGCCCACGGTCAGATGGCTCGCGCTCACGCGCTGACGCTGCACGTGATTCGCCGCGCCCAGCATTTCCTTGACGATCTCGATGCCCCTGGCGATGGTTTTCGCCGTGCCGCCGCTGTCCTGAATCGTGAAGGTGCGCAGGCCCGCGTGTTCCTTGAGGCCCTGCGTTTCGAGCAGACGCGGAATCTGGTTCGTCTCGCAGCCAAGGCCGATCACGAGCACGCCCGCGAAATTCGGATGGCACGCGTAGCCGCCCAGCGTGCGTTGCAGCAGCTTGAGCGCTTCGCCTTCGGTGTCGACGGCGCAGCCCACGCCGTGCGTGAGCGCCACCACGCCGTCCACGTTCGGGAAAGCGGCGAGCGCTTCCGGATGAATGTCGCGGCGGAAATGATCGGCGATGGCGCGCGCGACCGTCGCCGAGCAGTTCACGGAAGTCAGAATGCCGATGTAATTGCGCGTGGCGACGCGGCCGTCGGCGCGCACGATGCCGTCAAAGCTTGCGCGTTCGCTATCGGCGACGAATGCTGTCGCGCGCGCGCCTTCGCTGAACGCGTAGTCGCGCGCGAATTCGCCCATGTCGAGATTGTGCGTATGCACATGTTCGCCGGGCGCGATCGCCTGACGCGCGAAGCCAATGATCTGACCGTAACGATGCACGGGCGCGCCGGCCGCGATCGCGCGCGTGGCGACCTTGTGGCCCGGCGGAATCAGGCCGCTGACGCGCACGCCGTCGGCTTCGACCGGCATGCCGCCGATCAGTTGTTCGAGCGCGACGACGACATCGTCGGCGGGATGCAGGCGGATCACGCGCGCGGCGGCGGGTTGGGAAGCGTGCGTCGGCGGCATGGCGGAAGTGAGTGTGGACATGGTCGCAAGGTGAGTGAGTGCGCCGCGTGCTCAGTCGAGGCCGCGGTCGCGATAGTCGATGAGACTCGCGCAGACGGCGAGGCCGAACGCGGCGGCGACGAAGAACATCAGCGCGAGAAAATAGGTGCCGGTGGTCTGCACGATGATGCCGATCAGGATCGGCACCACCACGCCGACGATGTTGCCGGAGAAGTTCATCGCGCCCGCGAGCAGGCCGGCGCGCGACTGGCCGCCGAGCGTGGCCGGCACGCCCCAGAACATCCCGCACCAGCGGATGAAGAACAGCGCGATGGAGAGCAGCACGACCACGCTGACGAGGCCGGTGGCGTAGCTCACGGCGAGAATCGCGGCGGCCGAGGCGAGGCCCGCGAAGCCGAACATCGACTTCATCACGCGGTTCGGCTCGCCGCCCTTGGCGCGCCACGTGTCGGCGAGCCAGCCGCCGAACAGTTCGCCGATGAAGCCGCACAGGAAGATCACGAAGGTCGCGCCGCCCATCTGCTTGAGATCGAAGCCGTGCGCCTTGTGCAGATAGCTGGGCATCCACGTCATCAGGCCGTAGAACACGCTGTTGTAGCAGGCCCAGCTCGCGAACATGCAAAGCACCGAACGGTCGGCGAGCACGGCGCGCAGCGGCAGACGCTCGCGCGGCGCGTGTGCGCCCGTGCGTGCGCCCGTGTGACGCTGTGACGGGCGGCGCGCGCCTTCGACGTGCGCGAGTTCGGCGGCATTCACGCCCGGATGCTCGGACGGATGATTGCGGATGTACCACCACGCGATCACGCCCACGATCACCGTGCCCACGCCGGCCACCACGAAGGCGAGGCGCCACGAGCCGAGCCACGCGATCAGCCCGGTGATGATGATCGCGCCGAACGCGGAGCCGAGCGGCGCGCCGCCGTCGAGCAGCGCCGCGCCACGGCCGCGTTCGGACGGCGTGAGCCACGAACCGGCCAGCTTGGCGCCCGCGGGCATGATCGGCGATTCCGCCACGCCGAGGCCGAGCCGCGTGAGCAGCAGCGGAATCCAGTGGAAGCAGCCGGCGGCGACCGCCTGGCACGCGCCCCACGCGACCGTCGCCATGCCGACGAGATTGCGCGCCTTGAAGCGGTCGACCAGCAGGCCGCTCGGGATCTGCATCAGCGCGTAGGTCCAGAAGAACGCGCTCAGCAGCACGCCTTCGAGCGCGGGCGTGAGGTTGAATTCGGTCGAAATGAGCGGCAGCGCCACGGAAAGCGAGGCGCGGTCGATGTAGTTGATCGACGACAGCAACAGCAAGATCCAGAAAATGCGCCAGCGAACGGCGGTGGGCGCGGCGGCCCGGCTGTCTGCCATGGCCGCGGCGCGCGCGCTGCGGTCTCCTCCCGCCGTGGCGGTGTCTTCCAGTTGCATGGTGTCTCCTGTGGGGATCGACGCGGATTCCAGGCCGCGCTCAGTGCACTAGTAAATTAATATATTAGTTCTTCGATGATAGAAGAACCTGGTCGCGATCACAACGAAAGCGGGCGCGACCGAGGGAAATCCCTGGAGCGCCCGTCGGGCGGAGCCTAAAGAATTGGGACACTAATATACTGACGGGATGGTTCCGGCCCGCATGGCGGAACGCCCAGCGCAACCCATCCGAGATATGACAGAAAACCGCAACGAACCGGAGGCGTTCGTCGCCCGGCTCCTTCAGGCCGATTTCCAGCTGGACCGCGCGAACGCGCTATCCACGCAGCTTTACCAGTTGCTGCGCGACGCCATCGTGACGATGACGCTGCAACCCGACGACGTGATCTTCGAGCGCGCGCTGGCCGACGCGCTCGGCATTTCGCGCACGCCCGTGCGCGAGGCGCTGCTGCAATTGTCGCGCGAGGAACTGGTGCGCATCGCGGCGCAGTCGGGCACCTTCGTCGCGCCCGTGAAGCGCGAGCAGTTCGCGGAGAGCGCGCTGATCCGCAAAGTGCTGGAGACAGCGAGCATCCGCCGCGCCGCCGAGATCATCACGGCGCGCGAGCTTGAACAGCTGCACGACATTCAGGAAGCGCACCGCCGCGCGATTGCGCGCGATAACGCGGTGGCCGCGATCAGTTGCGACAACGCGTTTCATGCGACCGTTTGCGCGGCCGCGCGGCTGCCGCGCGTGCAGCAACTGGTGGAATTCGCGCGCGCGCCGATCGACCGCGTGCGTCACGTGACCGTGCGCGATCCCGTGGTCGCCGACGTCACGCTTCAGCAGCATCAGGCGATTCTCGAAGCGCTTGAGCGCCACGATCCCGACGCGGCGGAACGCGCGCTGCGCGATCACCTCGACGACGCGTTCGTACGTCAGCAAGCGGCTTACGACGCGAACGTCGATCTGTTCCAGGGCCGCTGAACGCCACGCGCCGCCGCACGCGCGCGATTACAGGGCGAATTGAAGCTCGCTGCGCGCGAGCGCGGGCGTCATGACACGGATCTGCTGAAGCGGCGTGCGGTCGGTCGGGGCGGTTTCGCGCATGCGCCGCTCGCGTTCCGCGGCGAACTGGCGGCGGTAGTCGGTCGGCGTCAGCTGAAAGTGATGGCGGAAGAGTTTGGACAATCCCGCGCCGCTGCCGATGCCGCAGCGCCGCGCGATTTTCTCGACGGGCAGATCGGTTTCCACCAGCAACTGGCAGATCGCCTTGATGCGCAGATTCAGCACGTATTCCGAGGGCGTGAAGCCCGTCGCGGCCTTGAAGCGGCGCAGATAATTGCGCTCGCTCATGGCGGCGGCCTGCGCGGCGTCGCGAATGCTCATCGGTTTGTCGACGTGCGCTTCGAGCCAGCGGATCGAGGCGTTGATCCGTTCGTTCGCGAGCGAGTTGTAAGCCGGGAGATCGGATAGCGGTTTGTTTGCATAGGTATCCGGACTATCCTGGTGCGTCGTTTTCTTGTCGCTGCGTTCGTCGTCGATCATGCTGCGTGCCGCAGCGATCAGATCGTGCGCAGCGTGAGTCGCATCGTGTGTGGTCACGCCCGCCGCGCGCAGGTGTTGCCGCGTCGATGCGGTCGCGATCACGCGTTCGCCGCTCGATTCCGCGCGCTGGAGCCACGCGACAAGACGCGTATCTTTGAGCGCGGCCGCAAGCCCGCTGCCGCTCAGCACGAAGAACGCGTGGAAATCGCCTTGCAACGGCATCGCTTCGATACGCTCGGTCCAGACGAAGACCGAATTCGCGCTCGCAATCCGGCCGCCCGCGGCGGAGAACAGCACTACGTCGCAAGGCGCGGCGTTGCCGGGAACGGCAGGCGTGTTGTCCGCATCGGCGGGCTGGAACGCGTCGACGAGTCGCGACAACTCGGACAGCGCAAAGCCATTGAACAGCACGATGCCGATCGGCTTTTTCCGGATGGCGTGCGGCGTGGCGAACGGATGCGCAGGACAATACACGATCTGACTTCCCGAAAGAGTGAAGCGAGTGAGTGATGCAGAGAGCGAAGCGCGGCACGCGGACCGGACGCGCGCGGTCCGCGCAGGCGTTTTAGCGCTGCGCCAAAGGCGCAATCGAGCGGGGCGAGCGCCCCTGGCTCACGCTGCGTCGAGTTCGCCGCCGATCATTTCGAGCACGTGGTAGCGCAGTGCAAAATCACCCGACGACGTGGGCATCGCCGCCGCGCCGATCAGATGCGCGAGCCGGAACAGCGCAGCGCGCGGCGGCAGCGCGCCGGACGTCATCCACAAGCCGTCGCGCGTCGGCGGCAAGGCCTTCGCGTGACCGGCGAACAGCGCGATGGCCGCGCCGTCGGCCGGATCCATGCGCGCAATCGCGCGATTCGCGCCCATGCAATTCCAGCAGAACGTGGCGCCGGGCATCTGCGAAGGCTTGATCATATGCACGACCATGTGCGCACCGGGGCTGTCCGGCGCGAGCGCGATGCTCCACCCGATCAGGCCGTCGAGCGTGGGCAGCGCGTCGAGCCACGTCTGCGCGACGGCGGCATCGTAGCCCCACAAGCGGATGGCAATGCGCAGCGGCGCATGCGCAAGCGGGCGCGCGGAATCGGGCAGCGCGGCATCGCGACGATTCACGTTTCGTCCGCCGGTTTGACTGTGCTTCATCATGATGTGGTGAGTCCCGATTGCCTTGGAGAGTGCAGTTTGCAGCGCAAATCGGACAACGCGTGTCCGGATTGCCACACAATTCCAGAAATGAAATGACGAAATTGCCGCCGCGAATTGCGCTCCTTCCGGACACGCTTTGTCCGGCTGATACCCATTGGCCGACGCCTTGCCTGAACTGCCGCGCGCCCTAAATCAGTGTCGCCATATCCGCCGCCGCGAGCGCATAGCGAATCAGTCGGCGGTCGCCGGAATCGAGCGTGTCGGCGTGAAAGCGCAGCAGATCGCGCAGCGCGCCCGAGAGCCGTTTGGCGCGATGCGCGCCCGGATCGGCCATCGGCCACGCGTGCATCAAATAGGCGAGCGGCACGACGCGGCGGCTCTCGCACCAGCGCTCGAACAGCCGCGTGCAACAACGTTCGATATTGTCGAGCGCATTCGAAGCCTGGACGGGCAATCGCGAATCGACGTCAGATGCACGCATGGCAGGTTCACGTTCCGGTTGAGGTTCAGCGCCAGGATGGCGCGACAGTGCAACAGTGCGCCGTGCAGTTCGCGATGCCGATGGGCCGTTATGAGCGCCAGCCCACATTTCCCGCGCTTTCTGGTACTGACCGGCTTCACAGGCATCGTTGCGATCAGCAATCAATTTAGCAATCCAATATGACGCACGCGCCCGATTGGCTAAATCGCACCCGGTTTGGCCGATCACGACAATCGCGCGCACTCGGGCGCACGTGGGCGCAAAGCAGGCGACGCGATCAGCCCTTGTGCGAGGCCTGCATTTGCGCGCGGTAATCGGTGGGCGTGGTGTTCAAGCGCCGCCGCAGCAGTTTGGACAGCTGCGCGCCGCCGCGCAGGCCGCAACGGCGCGCGATTTTATCGACGGGCAGGCGCGTGTCGGCGAGCATCTTGCAGCACAGTTCGATGCGTGTCTGCTGGAGATAGTCGGACGGCGTCACGCCGGTTTCCGCCTTGAAACGGCGCTGGAAATTGCGGTTGCTCATCGAGGCGAATTTTGCCGCGTCGTCCGTGCTGATGTCGCGCGTGGCGTTGGTCTCCAGCCAGTGCGCCGCACGCTGGATCTGCTGACTGAGCGCCGCCACCGAGCGTTTGCCCGCGAGCGAGCAGAACTGCCAGCGCAGCGGCTGGCTTGCGCGGCGGCCGATGTCCTGCGCGATGGCCGCGCCGAGGTCGGCTTCAACCAGCGCGAGCGCGAGTTCGACCGGGCTCATGGCCGCGCCGCTGCGCTCGATGCCGTCGTGTTCCGCCATCGTGCGCGCCACCTGCGCGCGCAGCCACGCGGGGCGCGCCGCTTCTTCGTGCGCTCTGTCGAGTGCTTTGTCGTGTGCTTCACCGTCGGCGATGGCGAAAACCTTGTCGGCCAGTCCGACGAAGCGGTTCAGCGCCGTGCTCGCCGGTTCCTGGGCGGCGTCTTCGCGCGCGGGGTCGCCGGTCGCGACGAACACGGCATGGAAGGCCTCGGCGTGAGCGGGCGGTTCCGCGCGCGCGGTCTGCAGCCCGATCGACGACGCGCTGCGCACGACGCCGCCGTGCACGGAAAGCAGGCGCACGTCATAAGGCAACTCCGCCGTGGCGCCGCCGGCCCGCACCCGGTTCGCGAGATGCAGGATCTCGACGACCGCGCCGACCGGCAACAGCGCAAAACCGTCGCAAACCACGATGCCGATTTTTTTCGCGCGATGACGCCCGGCATTCGCTCGGGGCGTTGCATCGGGCGAAAGTTGTTGCAGCCCCGCATCCGCCATGTTCAGCCATCCTCCCGCCATCGTCGCGATGTCTCTGTGTGTTGGTCCGGCCGTGAGTCCGATTGCCGGTACATCATTGCCGGTGCATCTTAGTCAGCGCGAATCGAAAGGGCGCGGGCGTGGCCGATTGCAACCCATCCTGGGCGGATTCGCGCACATGGGCGAATCCGCCGAGCTGATGTTGAAAACCGACAGGGCCCGCAAGCGCGCGCCGCGACAACACTATGATGCGACGCGACGGGAGGCGAATTCATCCATGCAGAGTTCAATGACGCAGAAAGACGATCGAGCCGTGAATGCCGAGGTGGAAGCCGCCGGCCGCACCATCGGCGTGGTGCTGTTCGAAGGCTTCAGCTTCTTGATGATGAGCGTGATTTCCGATTTGTTCCGCTTCGCCAATGAAGCACACGCGGCGCGCTCGAATGGCGCGACGTTTTACGACGTGCGCTTTTTATCGCTCGACGGTGGGCAGATTCGTTCGTCGTCGTCGCTCGATGTGTGGACGCATGCGTGCGAGATGCATCGCGCGACGCGCTTTGACGTGCTGTTCATCGGCGATGGCGAAGGCGCGCGCCTTGCGGCGGCGCAGCCGCGCCTGTTGCGCTGGCTCGCGGCCACGCTGCCCGGCTGCCCGATGGTCGAAGCGTTCGCCGAAGGGCGCGAGGTGCTCGACGCCGCGCGCGCACGCGGCTGGCGCGATGGCGGATGCGGCCAGGCGACCGTGCGCGCGGCCGCCGACGCTTCGGACTGGGCCACGCCCACCACCACCGCGCTCGCGCGCGTGAAGCGCGATCTTGGCGTGCTCGTCGCGCACGAGGTGGCGAGCCGATTGTCGTCGGCGGGTGCGAGCGCGCTGAACTCGGTATTCGTGAAGGGCAGCGCCGCCTCGTCGACGCAACGCGTGCGCGCGGCCGTGCAGTGGTTCGAGGCGAATTGCACGCATGCCGTGCAGGTGTCCGACGTCGCGCGCATGGCGGCGATGAGCGAGCGGAATTTCCTGCGCTGCTTCAAGGTGGAAACCGGACTCACGCCGCTGAAATTCCTGTTGCGCGCGCGGCTTGAATTGACCTCGACGCTGCTCGTCTCGACCGACCTTTCGCTCGACGGTATCGCGAGGCGCTGCGGCTGGCGCGGCGGAGAAACCATGGCGCGCGTATTCGTAAAACGTTTTGCGTGCACGCCGGCGGAGTATCGCTTGCGCGCGCGCTCGCGCATGCCGAAAGCCACCGAATGCATTCCTGTCGTGCAGGGCGCGAACTGAATCTGTTCGGCAATCAACATAATTCACCTAATCGGATATTCGCTCTCTATATAGATCCGCCAAAGGTCGCGCGACTTTGGTGCAAAATTGCATAAATGTGAATTGCCGATTCATCGCGCATAAGTAGAAGCCCGAATTGCAGGGTAATGCGCGCGGCGACGCACTCGGCTAAGCCTCGGGCAGGGCATGAAACATCAATGAAAACAAGGATTTCATGGCTGCCTCGATGGTGCGATCCGCGCTGCTTCGGCAGCGGAATCTGGCGGATTTCAACCGGTTTTCTTATGCCATGTCTTATCGGCAATATTGAAAAGGGAGGCAAACGTTTTCCCGATTTTTGCCGAATGCCATTTGCCGCCAACATGTTGGCGATTTCCGCCAGTCGGTGTTTAAACGTGTACCCACATACTGTACGATCAGATCAGTCGATTAAGTCAGCTCGACGCAAGCTGATATGACAATTGATTAGCGGGGTAACCGATGGAGTGTGGGACACGTAGTCAAAGAAATAACGTCGCGGAGTTGCGCGTCTTACCGCATCTGGATGCGGCGAGACGCATTGGCCTGCTCCTTTTTAGTGGCTTTGCGTTGCCCGAAGCGGCAACGGTTCTGGAGATGTTCCAGTCGGCGAATGCGTTATCGCAATCGGAGCCGGCCATGAGCGGCAAGCTCCGCTACGACGTGACCCTGCTGTCCATCGCAGGCGGACGCATCGACAGTTCTTCGTCCGTGTTCGTGTGGACTGAAAGTGTCGAAAACCGCCGCTTCTCGGACGGCTTCCATACGCTCTTCGTTGCGGGCGGCGCCGGTGCGCGTCATGCATTGCGCGACGAGCGGCTGATCCGCTGGCTGCAACGCGAGGGCTCGCGCAGCGAAGCCGTGGTGCCGATCGGCGACGGGCGGCTCTTGCTCGACGCCGCCGGTGTCGAGCGTTCGACGCATGGCTGGGACGCGTTCCTGCGCGGCGCAGGCGAGCCGCATCGTTCGGCCGAAGGCGGGTTTGCGGCCGTCGCGACCGCGCCGGTGCGCAAGGCGCTTGCGCTGATCGAGCAGGATTTCGGCGGCGATTTCGCACGCGAGGCCGTGGGCCGCGTCATGACGCAGCAGCAGACGTCATTTACCGCGACGATACGCGAGAACGTGTCGGGCTTCGTCAGCGAACGCATTCAGGCGTCGGCGAAATGGCTTGAGGCGAATGGCGACCGCCCCATCACGATCGACGACGCGGCGCAGATTGCCGCGATGAGCGAACGCAATTTTCTGCGCCGCTTCAAGATCGAAATGGGCGTGACGCCGTCGGACTATCTGCTCTACGTACGGATCGACATGTGTTGCCGTTTGCTCGTCGACACCGATCTGCCCGTCGACAAGGTTGCGCGGCGATGCGGTCTCGGCAGCGGCGGCTGGCTGGCGAAGCTGTTCCGCAAGCATCTCTCGACCACGCCCACGGAATATCGCACCAACATGCGCCGCACGACCGCGTGAATGCGAATCACGCCGATTACGTTGAACAGATCGATCACGCTCTTTGAATTGCGGGCGTGCGCGTGATGTCTTCACACGCCGCGTGCGCGATTCGCGCGGCGGCACGCAGGATTCAGGTTTCAATCCGGATTTCAGGTTTCAAAGCACGGGCGCGCGCCGATATTCAGCAGGCGTGACGCCGAGCCGACTGCGCAGCAGACGCGCAAGCCGCACGCCATTGCCGATGCCGCAGCGGCGCGCGATGTGCTCGACGGGCAGATCGGTTTGCACAAGCAGTCGACAGATCGCGTCGAAACGCAGCCGCTGCAAAAACGCGTTGGGCGTTTGTCCGGTTTCAATCTTGAAGCGGCGCAGAAAATTGCGTTCGCTCATCGCGGCCGCGTCGGCGGCTTCATGCATCGCCACGGATTCGTTCCAGTGCGCTTCGAGCCAGTGCATCGCGGCTTGAATCTGCTCACTCGGACCGCGCTTCGCGATAGCGTCGGCGCTCACGGGGAAGGGCGATTCGGTGCGATGCGCGATTTGCCTTTGCACGCGTTGCGCGATGGCCGCGCCCTGGTCCGCTTCGATCAATTGCAGCGCGGCGGCGAAGCGTGTTTCGCTGACGCGGCTCGCGTGGCGCATTGCGTCGTGATGAATCGTGTGCGCGTCCTCGAACGCGGCGGCATGCCGGCTCGGTGCGCGTAGCCATCGCAAACTCCGCGCCGATGCGATCAGCCGCTCGCCGTTCGACTCCGCACGCGTGAACCAGTGCGTGACGCGCCGATCGCGCAACGCGGCAGACAAGCCGGAACCTTCGACGAGAAACAGCGTGTCGAATGGAGACGACGGCACGTGCTCGTCGAATCCCTCGGTCCAGACGAAGGCCGACGAGTCGCTGGCGATGCGGCCGCCCGAAGGCGAGAGCAGCGTGACGCGCCACGGGGCGCTTTGCAGGCCGGCGTCCGCGTGCGGTGCGGACATCGTGTTGGCCAGCTGGAACGCTTCCACGAGCCGCGCCATTTCCGGCAAGGAAAATCCATTGAATACGACGACGCCGATGGCTTTACCCGCGCTGCGCGCGGCGAAAGCGACGGCGCTGCCGCCACGGCTCGGCTGATGCGCGGTGAGAGGCACGATGTAGTTTCCCGGGAGAATGAGGCAGCCAGTTTACTGCACGGTCATGCGCAAGGCTGTGCGCGTCCGTCGACGATGCGTGTCTGCTGTCGGGTGCTTGCGCGTGCGTGTCCGCGCGACGACGTCGCGTGGAAGCGCGCGAACCGCGCAACGATATAACGCCCATTGCTTTGCGCTATACCGTGCGTCTCAGTGTGCGTGCGGGCTCGTGCGTTGTTGATGGATGCGGGGGCGCGGCCATCGTGCGCCATTCAAGTCGACTGTCGCCTGCGAGGCGAAACGACGCGCAGTGAAAGTTTTCGTAGCGCTCACCACCGACTTTCAAATACCCTGAGCGGGCACGCCCGAAAATGTGCGAATTGCATAAAACCGACCCGCTGATTCGATGACGCGCCGATTGGAATCGGGCTGGATTCATCCTCTGAATTATCGGCAGAGGCAAAGAAAAGTTTAATCATTCTTCGCGATGCCAGGATATCTCCCAGGTATTAACCTTTTCTGACACTTTTTCCGAAAACTTCGCGTAGACTTTTTGGAACGTCACCACGTTGCTCGTCGCGCGGGTTATGCGAACGGTTGAATCCAGTGGTGCCCAAACCCTGGTTAATGGCGTCGTTGCAGGTGCTCCCACTCACATGAAATTTGCCCTTCTGGAACCCGATCTGGCAGAGCTCGACCGCGTCCTCGAAACCTGTGCGTTGTCGGGGCACGTCTGTTTCGCCGCATCGAACGACGAAGCGTTCCGGAGCCTGCTGGCGGAGGTCTCGGTCGACGTCTGCCTGATCGACTGGATCAACCCGGACTGCTGCCGCTACGAGACGTTGTATCAGCTCGCGCAGTCCGAATCGGCCGTGCCCGTAGTGCTGTGCGTGGCCCCGGGCACCTCGCATGACGTGATCGATTCCGGGTTGAAGCACGGCGCGAGCACCAGCATCGAAAAGCCGTTTCGCGGCATCGAATCGCTCGGTTCGCTCTACGCCTGGGAAAGCCAGGGCTTTGCGCACGCGTACGTGCCGAGCAACAGAATGATGTGACGTTTCGGTCATTTCGGCCATTTTGGCGTTTCGGTAAAAATCGCCGCGCCGTCATTCTGCTATCCCGCTTGATTGAGTTCGAATTACCGATTTTTTCCGCCTGAATATTCCCTTCGCGATTCCCGCACGAACGTGCGCTGTATTCTCGTCATTCTTCGCGTCATTCTCTCTATTCTGTTTTTCAATCGCTTCTGCCGGTTTTCGCACGGTGGATTCGCATCGGCCATTCCGTACGCGCCAATTTCCTTCTCGATAGCGCCAATTCAATCTGCGCTTCATCGGCCTTCGCATTCGCGTTGATATCGCGCGGCGGCGGATTCGCCGTCTTGTCGCTGCCTGGCTGATTGCGCGCGGCCGCCTGACCCGATCCCGCCAACATGTTGGCCGGATCGGTCAGGCGCGAAGCCGCTGCGGGCCGCCTGTCTATGATGCATTGCAACGAGCGGAGGCTGGCCCGGGTCGCACCGGGCGTCGACAAGGCGATGGCGCCAGCCAAAGCAGCCGAAGCCCGCGATGACGCGATGCGCCAGAACACGGGCGCGCCGCTCGCCATTCAGGCAGGAATGCGAATCGATGGGCTGCGTGCCCTCGCCGCAGACCTCACGCACGGGAGTCGGATAATGCCAGGAATACAAGGACTGCTTGCGCGGCTGCTTGACGCCGCGCTCATCGGGTCGGGCGCGCTGCTGGCTTCGCAGATCCGCTATCAGGACGCTGTCGTCAATCCGATGAACAGCGCGTTCATCGCCTTTGCAATTGCCTTTGCGCTCGCCGCGTTTCCGGTGTTCGGGCTCTACGAGTCGTGGCGCGGCCGTTCCTTGCCGGCGCTTGTCGGCAAGACGGCGCTCGCATGGATCGTGGTGCAGGTCTGCGGTCTCGTGTTGATGTTTACGCTGCATCGTACCGATCTGGTCTCGCGCCTGTGGTTCGTGTATTGGACGGCGATCTCGGGCGGCGCGCTGATTGTTTCGCGTCTCGTCGTGCATGGCGTGATGCGCCGCGTGCGCCATGCGGGCATGAATCTGCGCGACGTGGCGATCGTCGGACACGGCGAGCGCGGCCGCGAACTCGTGCGCAAAGTGCAGACATCGCCCGCAAGCGGCTTTCGCGTGACGGCGATGTTCGATCCCGCCGCGATGGAGCGCCGCGACGCGAATGGCGAGAGCGAATTCGAGCGCTTCGTCGCGCGCGTGCGCGGCAATAAGGTGCGCGAGATCTGGCTGGCGCTGGCGCTTTCGGAGAGTCAGACGATCCAGCATTTCGTGCGCGAATTCCGCAACGAGCTGGTCAATATCCGTTTTATTCCCGACATGCAGAGCGTCGCGCTATTCGACGGCGGTATGACCGATCTGATCGGCGAACCCGCCATCAATTTGATCGCGTCGCCGCTGCCGCCACATGCGATGGTGAAGAAGGACGTCTTCGACCGCCTGTTTGCCGCGGCCGCGCTGCTTGCGTTGTCGCCGCTGCTGATCGCGATTGCCGTGGCGGTGAAGCTCTCGTCGCGCGGCCCGGTGTTCTTCCGTCAATACCGCAAGGGTGCTGACGGCCACGCGTTCCGCATCTACAAGTTCCGCTCCATGCGCGTGCATGCCGAACAGCATGGCGTGGTCACGCAGGCGACGCGCGGCGATTCGCGTATCACGCGCGTCGGCGCATTCTTGCGGCGCACGAGTCTCGACGAACTGCCGCAATTCATCAACGTGCTGCGCGGCGAAATGTCGGTGGTGGGTCCGCGTCCGCACGCGCTCGAACACGACGAGTTCTATCAGGACGTCGTGGCCGACTATATCCACCGTTATCGCATCAAGCCCGGCATTACAGGCTGGGCGCAGGTGAATGGCTATCGCGGTGAAACCGATCGCATCGAGAAGATGGAAAAGCGCGTGGAGCACGATCTCTATTACCTGCGCAACTGGTCGTTCGCGCTCGACATGCGCATCGTGATGGCGACGGTGGTGAAGGGCCTCGTCAACAGCAACGCGTATTGAATGCATGGCACCGCGACGAATCGAAACCCGATTGGGAGATGAACAGATGAGCAGCAGTATCGGCGTGCAAAACGGGCGCGCGACTCCGCTGATTTTGCTGACCGGCCGTAACGGCCAGGTCGGCCACGAACTGATGCGCTCGCTACAGGGGCTGGGCCGCGTGGTCGCGCCGGAGCGCGTGGGTCTGGATCTCAGCGATCCCGATTCGATCGTGCAGGTCATGCGCGATCTGCGTCCGCAACTGGTGATCAACGCGGCGGCCTATACGGCGGTCGAGCGCGCCGAGACCGAGCGCGAACTCGCGTATCGCATCAACGCCGAAGCGCCGCATGTGATGGCGCTCGAAGCGAAGCGCGCGGGCGCGGTGCTGATCCACTATTCGACCGACTATGTGTTCGACGGCACGAAGACCGCGCCCTATGTCGAGACCGACACCGCGCGTCCGCTGAGCGTCTATGGCTTTTCGAAGCTGGCGGGCGAGCGCGCGATTGCGAACGTCGGCTGCCGCCATCTGATTCTGCGCACGAGCTGGGTCTATGGCATGCGCGGCAAGAACTTCCTGCGCACGATGCTGCGGCTCGCCCAGGAGCGCGATACGTTCGACGTCGTCGCGGATCAGTTCGGCGCGCCGACGTGGAGCGCGACGATTGCCGCGCAGACCGCGCATATCGTCGCGCAAAGCCTCGCGGCGGACGATCGCGGCGCGTGGTGGGATGCGCGCTCGGGCCTTTATCACCTCACGGCGTCCGGCTGCGCCTCGTGGCACGACTTCGCGTCGACCATTGCCGCGATCGCGGGCAGCACGGCGGACGTGCGCCCGATCGACAGCGGCGCATGGCCCACGGCCGCGCAACGCCCCGCGAATTCCGCGCTCGATTGCAGCAAGCTCTGGCGTACTTTCGGTCTGCGCGCGCCCGAATGGGACGCCGCGCTGCGCTGCTGTCTCGACGGCGTGGCGCTGCCCGAAACGCTTGCTGCGGCGACCTGATGGCCCCACGTGACGGATCACTCATGACACACACCGAGACCGGCGCTCGCCGCCGGGCACGCGCATGCTGACGGGCATGGTTAACGCTGCGCTGCGGCGCATTCGCCCCGGAAAAGCGCTGGCGCCCGATATCGGCGGCTTGGACGTGCTGCTGTTTCTCACCGAGCAGAGCGTGAATCTCGCGCGTGGCACGCTGCTGACGACATTGCGCTGCGCGCGCGCGACGCCGTGCTTCGTGGGACGCGGCGTGCGACTGCGCTTTGGCCGCAAGGTGCGCATCGGCCGTTACGCGACCGTCGGCGACGGCGCGATCCTCAGCGGCCTCGGGCGCGACGGATTGCGTATCGGCGCGCGCGCGACGATCGGCGCGTATGTGCGGCTCGTCGTGGGCACCGATATCGCGCGGCCTGGCGCGTACATCGAGATCGGCGACGGTTGCGGTATCGGCGAATTCTCCAGTGTGGGCGGTTCGGGCGGCGTGCGCATCGGGCGCAATACGATCATCGGCCAGCATTTCAGCGCGCATCCGGAGAATCATAATTTCGCCGACCTTGCGCGGCCGATCCGCGAGCAGGGCACCACGCGCAAGCCGATTGCGATTGGCGAGGATTGCTGGATCGGCGCGCGCGTGACAGTGCTGGGCGGCGTGACGATCGGACAGGGCTGCGTGATCGCGGCGGGCGCCGTGGTGACGCGCGACGTGCCGCCGTATTCGATCGTGGCGGGCGTGCCCGCGCGCGTCGTGGGCAGCCGGCTGGAGAGCGAGCATCATGCAGGCGATTGATCTGATCGTCGTGCTGTATCGACGCCATCCTCAGGATGCCGAAACATTGATGACGCTGAGTCAGATCGATTTCGCCGCCCTCGGCATCGACGCCGAAGTGCACATCTGGGACAACGCGCGCGAGCAGCCTGCGCCGCCGCCCGCCGATTTTCTGCGCATGCCGTGGCGTTACTGTTCGTCGGCGGCGAACGAGCCATTGTCGAAGGTCTATAACACGCTCGTGCGTGCGAGCAGCCGTCCTTACGTGACGATCTTCGATCAGGACTCTCGCGTGGATGCGCGCTTCTTTCGCGAACTGATCGAGGCGATCGAAACACGCGAGGCCGATGTGTACGCGCCGCGCATCATGCACGGCGACAAGACCATCAGCCCCGGTTGCCTCAAGTGGATCAAGGGTGCGTCGCTACCCGGCGTAACGGGCAAGGCGATGCTGCCGCGCAACTTCACCGCGATGATGAGCGGCATGTGCATGAGCCGCGCCTTGCTCGCGCGCCTCGGTCCGCGCCCGTTCGACGAACGTCTGCGCCTTTATGGCGTGGATACGCGTTTTTGCCGCGATCTCTCGCGGCTCGGCGCGCGCGCGTGGATCACCGGCGCGCAACTCGGTCACGATTCCGCGCTGCGCAGCACGACCGATCCCGCCGCGATCCTGCAACGGCAGATCTGGCTGTGGCAATCGTGGCTGCGCGTGTTCGATCGCAATCCGCTGGAAATGCTGGCGATTCGTGGCTATGTGTTGTGGAAGGCGTGGCGCGTTGCGAGCGCCGTGCGAGCACGTAGCCGATTCTTCCACGTCGTTGCCGAGGTGTTTCGTTGAGCAAGCCGCTAACCATCGTCATGGTGCATCAGGGTGCGGAACTGTATGGTTCCGACCGGAGCTTTCTTTCGGCGCTGGCCGCGTTGCGCGAGCGCCATCCCGACGCGTTGATTGATGTGGTGCTGCCCGAGCCTGGGCCGCTCGTCGACCTGGTGGCGCGATATGCGAGCCGGATTCAGTACGACGAGAATGGGGTGTTGCGCAAGAAGAAGCTTAAGGCGCGGCCGCTCGGCACGCTTGCGAGCATGGCGTCGTCGTGGCGGCGCTACGTGCGCGCGTTCCGGCAATATGACATCTGCTACGTAAATACCGTGGTGTGCGTGGCCGCGATCGCGGCGTTGCGCATGCGCCGCGCGGGCACCTACGTGCATGTTCGGGAGATACCGTCGCGGCTCGCGCTGAGTGTGTTTCGCGCATTGTTGCGCTTCTCGCGCGCCGCGCTCGTCTATAACTCGCACGCGACGGCGGCCGCGTTCGCGCTGCCGGGCAAGGTGATTCACAACGGCGTCGACGTCGAGGGCAGCGTTGCGCCCGTGAGGCCGCGAGAGGGACGCGTACTGCGCCTCGCGATCATCGGCCGCGTCAATCCCTGGAAGGGTCAGCAGTTCGTGGTCGATGCGCTGCGCACGCTCGGACACGCGCTGCCGCTGGAATTGCGCATCGTCGGAGATGTCTTTCCGGGTTATGAGGCCGTGCTCGACACCTTGCGCGAAACGGCGGCGAGCTGCGCGCAGCGCGTGGAGATTCATGGCTTCACCGACGACCCTTCCGTGCATTACGCGTGGGCCGACTACGCGCTCGTGCCGTCGGTGTTGCCCGAGCCGTTCGGGCGCGTTGCGATCGAAAGCTTCGCCTGTGGAAGGCCGGTCATCGCGGCGGCGACGGGCGGTCTCAAGGAGATCGTGACGGACGGCACGACCGGCTTCCTGTTCGAAGCCAGCGACGCCGACGATTTCATCCGCGCCGTTCAACGCGCCGTGGCGTTGAGCGATACCGACTACGCGCGCCTCGCCGCCGCCGCGCGTGAGCGCTACGTGGGCGCGTTCACGGTCGACACCTATATGCGCGCGATCGCCGATACCGTGTGCGCGTCGGCTCGTCCGGCGAGCGCCGCGCGCGATGCCACTGCGCTTCCGCAAGAAAGCCGCTGATCCCAACCGCATGAAAATCACCTTTGTTTTGCCGCGTCTCACGCCCCGGCCCACGGGCGGCGGAAAGATCGTCTACCAATACGCGAATGCGCTCGCCGAAGCGGGACACGAAGTCGAAGTACTGCATCCGCGTACGCTGTTTCTCTGGCGTTTCCGGCCCACGACGCGCACGAAGCTGCGCTCGCTGGCCGCCGATTGCGCGAAGCTCGCAGGCGTGGGCCAAGGGCGCGAACCGGCAACGGTGCCGTGGATGAAGATGCACGCCGATGTGAAGATCAGCGTGGTGCCCGCGCTTTACTCGCGCTACATGCCTGACGCTGACGTAGTGGTGGCGTCGCTGTGGCGGACCGCAGAGTACGTCGAACGGCTTCCCGTGAGCAAGGGTGAGAAATTCTATTTTATTCAGCATTACGAAACATGGTCCGGTCCGGAACGGCGCGTGAACCAGACGCTGCGTTCATCGCTGCGCAAGATCGTCATATCGAGCTGGCTCGGCGATCTGGTGCATGAGTTGGCGGGCGAAGCCGCGTGGCAGGTGCCGAATCCCGTCGATCACGATGAGTTCTTCGTGACCGCGCCGCTCGACGAGCGCACGCGCACCGTGAGCATGCTGTATTCGCCCCACACATGGAAGGGCGCGGCGGAGGGCGTGGCGGCGCTGGTGCAGGCGAAGGCCGTTTTCCCCGATTTACGCGCGAGGGTGTTCGGCACGTCGGCGCGTCCGGCGTTGCTGCCTGACTGGATCGACTATGTGCAGGATGCGCCGCGCCACGTGTTGCGCGAGTCGATTTACAACGCCTCGTCGATCTATCTGTGCCCGAGCTGGAGCGAAGGTTGGGGGCTGCCCGCACTCGAAGCGATGGCGTGCGGCTGCGCGGTGGTCACGGCGGACAACGGCGGCACGCGCGACTTCGTGGTGGATGGCGAGAACGGCTTCGTCGTGGCGCCGAAAGCGGCGCAACCGCTGGGCGATGCGCTGGTCGCGCTGCTCGGCGACGACGCGCGGCGCGCGGCGTTCGCGGCGCGTTCGATCGGGCTCGCGAAGCAATTTACGCTGGAAGCGTCGGTGCACAAGCTGCTCGACGCGCTCGCGCAGCACCGACCGGTGGACGCGTCATGAATACACGCTTGCGCAAGATCTGGTCGACTTATGTGCCTTACGCGCTCGGCATCGGCAGCAACGCGGGACTCAACATCGTCCTCATCTCTTTGCTGACTCACCGCCTTGCGCCCTCGATTTACGGCGGCTATACCGTTGCGATCACCGTGATCGTGCTGGCCAGTTCGGTTGCAGGACAATGGTTGCAGCAGGCCACGGGCCGCTATCTGGCCGGGTCGGGCGCGCGCGCGGCGAGTTATGCGAAAGCGGCGGTGCTGATCGGCGCTAGCGCGATACTCGGCGTGCTTGCCGTCCTCTATTTGCTGGCGCGCATTGCGGTCCTGGTCGATCCGCACGACGGCGCGCTCTGGCCGGTCTGCGTGCTCGCGATCGCGGCGCAGACGCTGTTTACGCTGGTGGGCACGGCTCTGCAATCGGAGCAGCGTGCGTGGCCGTATGCAATTCAACAGGCGAGTGCGGGCGGGTTGAAGATCGCGTTGTCGCTGCTCGTGTGCGAGCTGTGGCAGGGCGACGTGAGCGGCTTGTTACTCGCGGTAACGTCAGCCCAGGCGCTGGGCGCGATGTTTGGCGCGTGGCGTGCGGGGCTATTCGCGCGTTCGGTGCGCGACAAGCTGTTTTCCCGCCGCGCGCGTACGGTATTTCATAAGTTGCGCATTTACGGCGGCGCGATGACGCTCTGGTTCATCTTCATGAATCTCGCGATGTATTGCGATCGCCTCCTCGTGCGCGCGCTGTCCGGTGCGGAAATGGCGGGCCTGTATGGCGCGGCGTCGACGCTCGTGGTGGGATCGGTGAATCTCGTGATGGCGCCGATTCTCGCGGCGACCTGGCCGCAATTGATGGCGGCGTGGAATTCGCGCAACGAGCAGGCGGCGGCGCGCCAGCTTGGCGATCTGATTACGTGGCTGCTGTGCGCGGGCGCGGTGCTCGTGGCGCTCGTGTATGCCGTGGCCGAAACGGCGACGCGGCTTTTCCTCGGTGACCGGTTTGGCGCGGCGGCGACGCTGTTGCCGCTGCTGGTGGCATCGTCGTTCAGTTTCTCGCTGGGGCCGTTCTTTCACAAGCCACTGGAATTCAAGGAACGCAAGGCGACGATGTGCATCGCGGCGGCGCTGGTGCTGGCGTTGAATGCGCTGCTGAGCTGGGTGCTTACGCCGCGCTTTGGCGGCGTGGGCGCGGGCTGCGCGGCGTTGGCGGCGGGGGCGACGTATTGCTTTGGGTGTTCGGTGGTGGGGCGCAAGATTGTGCGGTGGAAGCTGCGCCTCGATGTGCTTGGCGTGACGGTCCTCGTTGCGGTGCTGATCGCAGGCGCGACGCGTCACTTTGCGTGGCTTTGGCGCGATAGCGGCAAGCTCGGCGCATTCCTCGCGGCAAGCTGCGTGTTTGCGGCGCTATGCGCAGTTGCGCTGGGTTTGCTGATTTTCGCGCGCGCGCTTCAGCGCAAACTGGACAGCGGGGCGCTCGAAGGACGCTGATTCCGTGCGCAATTGCGCACAACGTTGCATTCCCGACCGGCGCGCCTCATAGCAAGAGGTACGCCGGTCGTTTTCATTTCTGCTGCAGGCGTTAACCCAGCGGTTGAGCGCGTTCTGCGGATATCGCGTCATGCGCGATGCGCTCCTGTGCGTGATAACGGCCGGGAGCGGACACGCGGCGTCCCTCTGCGATGAACATCAGCACGACAATCGCGAGAAAGAACTGCATCGTTTCCAGGACGCCG
This sequence comes from Paraburkholderia tropica, assembly GCF_900109265.1. Classification (GTDB taxonomy): domain Bacteria; phylum Pseudomonadota; class Gammaproteobacteria; order Burkholderiales; family Burkholderiaceae; genus Paraburkholderia; species Paraburkholderia tropica. The sequence continues at coordinate 44,752 of NZ_FNZM01000018.1, read as the reverse complement.
GTCGAGATCACGAAGACGATATAGCCCGCCGTCATACCCACCACGACTGCGCGTCCCGACTGGTTCGGCAGCTTGCGGGCTTGCGCGAAGATCCTGGTGAACAGGGCCACGAAAGCGAACAGCCCGAAAGCGCCCATATCGATGGCCCACTGGAAGATCGCACTCTCTGCGCCATAGAAGTCGGGGTAGGCGCCCGAGCTGAGAATCGAGCGTGTCTTCGATACGCCGCCGCCGAACCACGGCGCGTCGGTAAAGAAATTCCAGGCGATGAGCGCCTGGCCGAGACGCATATCGAGCGAACTGCCAGACTGGCTGGCGGCGCTATTCGCGCTGAATACCGAAAGGGCGAAGTCCATCACTTTCTCGATGTATTGCAGACCAATTACGCTGGCGATCGCACAAACGGCGACGCCCACCTGCACCACGACAATCTTGTGCCGCGTGCGCGCGAGGCAGACGAAGGCGAGCGTCGAAAACAGCGCGAATACGAGTGGCGTTCGCGAACCCGTGGCGAAGATGCCGACAAACAGAACGAGCTGACCCAACACGTACCAGAGCAGTCGCGAGGCGGAGCGATTCGCGCGCAGCAGGAAAATGCCGATCAGGAAAGTCATGGCCTGAAATGCGCCATATGTGATGGCGTTCGACATCATGCCCACCGCACGCGCGCCGCGCACCGAGCCGCTATAGTCCGCAGCGAGCACCCGGCCCGTGGGCGTCGTCATTTTCATGTAGTCGAGAAACGGGTTGAAGTGCGTCGCGAACGCCACCGTGCCGTAAATCGACGCGACGATACCGGCGATATAGATGTATCGCAGCGCGCGTTCCGCATCGCGCGACGATTGGCAGAAATTCCAGATCAGAAAGCACGGGAAGAACAATTCGGAAAACAACATGAATGTCGTGACCGCGTCGGACGCCCAGGTATCTGGATTCGAAACCAGCGAAGCCAGAAACGAGAGACCGAGAATGGTGAACGCGGAAGCCAGCGGAAAATGTGTCTGCTTGATCCTGAATCCCGCCGCCATCACGTAAAGCACGAACGACAGCATCATGAACAGGACAATCGCACGATTCAACGACAAATAGGGTAATGCGGCGACGTCGATCAGCCCGAATCCTTTTGGCGTGAAGAAGCACAGAATGGGAAATAGCAGCGCCATTTTTCTCTGGCGCAACATCGCGAGCGACAGGCACCAGAGAGCGAGAAGATAGTTCATGGGCAAATGGAATGCGTAGGTGAATGAGTGAGGCGCGCAATGCGATTCAATCCGACGCCGAGATTTCGAACCACGGCGCGGGCGTTTGTCCGGAGACTTGCAAATCGATCTCGAAGCCCGTCGCGGTCTTTCTGATGAAACGTGCCGCGATCTCGCTTCGGCGCTGGCCGCTTGCATCGAGCGCGAATACGCGCAGCGACTTCGCGTCGGACGAAAACGAGAAGGTGCAAGCAATACGCTCCATCCAGACCGGCGCTTCGATCGCGCGTAGATTGACGGTTGCCTGCGTGGCCGGATCGGCCATGCGCCATCGCGGCGACGTGATATCGAGCGGGTTCTTGAGCGCCTCGCGCAAGGGCGGTGAAGCCGGTGTCAGGTCGAGCGGCGCGGGGCCATGTGCGGAAGCGGTTGATCCCACCGCATAGCCCGGTAAGGTGAGCAGCATCGAACGCGAGTGTTCGATCGTGCGGCCGTCGCGCGCGGAAAGCATGAGCGAAACAAAGCCGCGCGTGCTGCGATCGAGCTTGAGCTGAAAGCGTCCGCCGTTGCCGAGGCGGTACGCGCGGCCGGGTTCAAGATAGCCCGTGACGCCTTCTATGGCGGGTGCGTCGATCACGGTCGTGCGCGCGTTCATGTCGAATTGCGCGTCGGGTTGTGTCGTCGTGTTCACGGTGGGATTGGTACTGTCCGCTTGCGCGGCGGGCAGCGGCGCGTCAGTCGCGGAAAACCCTACGCGCGCGGTGAAGGGCGCGGACGCCTTCGCCACGCCGCGCTGTTCGAGCAATGCGGCGATACCGTCCATGGTTCGTTTCTTCACCGCATCGAGCATCACGCTGTTGTCGAAACGATAGGGCGCGACCGCATTGAGCGGGGCGATAGCGCGGGTCCTGAACGCCCACGCCGCCTGTCCGAACTGGACGAGCTTCGTCGCGTCGCCGGCCAGGCTGAATTCCAGTGGCGCCTTGGTGTCGTAGCCCTCGCGCGTTTGCGCATAGTCGTGAAAAGTCAGACCGCTCCAGTCCTGCAGACTCGCGAACGCAACGGTCTCCGGTAAAATTTCCGACGCCTGCCGGTTCGGCCAGGGCTGATTGAATTCGGTGATCAGAAACGGCTTGTCCAGCGACCGGTAAAAAGCTGCGCCAATCAAAGGAATCAAACCGGTGCCGATATTCGAACGGTCCGTGATCTGCCAGTTGTTCCACCGCCACATGCCGCCCGGAAAAGCATACTGATCGACATAAAAGTGCGCGTCGATCACGTCCATGTTGGCGAGCGAACGGAAGTTCGCAAGGGTGCCGAAATTCATCTGCGTGCCGATTACGAGCACGTGGTCGTTCGCCTGCCTGATCGCGCGCGCGATGGTGTCGAGATATTGCCGGTCTTTATCGACGAGAAAATCGAGGTAGGCCGCCGCGCGCGTTGCATCGCGTGTGTCGAGCGGCACGACGCCGCGGTCGTCCTCGTCGTCATCCGGCGCGATCCGGTGCGCGGCGCAGTAAGCGAGCCATTGCGCCCGCAGGGTGTCGCGCAGCGGGCTGGTCACGAGACGCGCGAGCGTGCCGTCCATCCAGTGATAGACGAGCGAACTCTCGTTGTTGATTTCGACCACGGCGAGAGACGGCTCGCCCGCGCCGCGTAGCGCTTCGAGTAGTCGTTGCGCGTAGAGCGCTTGAAGACGGATCGCGGTTTCGTCGATCATCTGCAGCGGCTTTGACTGCGTCGGCCACGCGCGGCCGTCGGGCAACGCCTGGGTATGGTCGATGTCCGGCCGAAACGTGTACGCGACGTGCAGATTGAGATCGGTATAGATGCCGTTCGAGCGCAGCTGTTCGAGAAATGCGCGCAGACGGGTGAGCGCTTCGTCGTTCAGCGTCGGGAACGGGCCGGCAGTGAGCAATCCCGTGGGCCCGCCGGCGTTCGACGAAGCAATTGAATCGAGCCCGTGCAGTCTCACGAAATTCACGCCAAGTGCGCGTAAGCGCTGCGCGAGTTGCGCGCCCTCGGCGGCGTTGGGCAGTGCGGCGCCGAACAACAGGTTCACGCCGAACAAACGCACGGGATGTTTCGTGCAGAGCGTGTTACCGCAGCTCGTGAGGCGATCGGCGGCCTCGAGCGGCGCATTGAGCGCGCTGAAATCGGCAATCGAGTGCGGTGCGATCTTCGGAATGTCGAAGCGATAAAACGACGCTGCTGCGGCGACAGGCGTACAGGCAAAGACCAGTGCGCCCGTCAACGCGAGGACGGCGGCGAACACGCTCGCGCGTTGCGCGCGCGAACGTGGGGAGGCAGGGCTTGAAGATGACATGGGGAACGTCGCTCAGTCTGGCGTTCTCGCGTGCGAGGAGTGAAGCCCTGCACGCACGGGTGGGCAAGCAGGGCGCGCCCGGGCGGGCGCAGCCACGTGTGGCGACCTTCAGTCGATCTGGCTGCCCGCGCGTTCGCCGCTCATCGCCGTCGCGATGTCGGCTTGCTTACGCTCGGTGCGCACGCCGAGATCGAGTGCGGCAGCGGGGCGCGTGGCGGCGCGCGGTGCGTGCGCAGCGGGCGCGTATCCGGTCTCGGTGCGCCCATGCCGATCCAGCAACGCCTCATACTGCGCGAGCACGTTATCCCAGCGGAATGTGCTTCTAAACCGCTGCGCGCTCGCAATACCCATGGCTGTCGCCGTCGCCGGATCGCCGATCAGCGCGGAGATGTGCATATCGCAATCGGCCTCGGTCGCGAAGAAGCGCGCCTCCGGTCCCGCGACCCAGCGGTTGAACACATTGTCGTGCGCGATCACCGCGCTGCCCGCGCCCATCGCTTCGACGAGCGACGGGTTCGTTCCGCCAACGCGATGTCCGTGCACATAAAAATTCGCGTGATAACGCAGCGAGCGCACGACCTGCTGATCGTAAATCGCGCCCGGGAAAAACACTTCCTCGCTGGCCGCATCGAGCACCGCGCGATGATAAGGATGATCGCGATGATACGTGCCGAGCACGACCAGCCGCGCGCCGCGCGGCCGCCGCGAAAACGCCGTCACGATTTCGAGCACCGAATTCTCCGGCTCGGGCCGCGCGATTACGAGACCGTAACGCACTTCGTCGAGACCGAGCGCGCGAATCGGCATCGTGCTCACGACATCCACGGCGTCGGCGCCATACGGAATCGTCGTGATCTTTTTGCGCTTTACGCGCGTGGCCAGATGCGCCGCAATCGCCGGATGATCGGCGATCAGATGATTGCCGGTCCAGCATCCCACGCGCTCGTTGAGCCACAGCCAGACGCGCTCGTGAAATTTCCACTTCTCGCGACGCCATTCGAGGCCATCCATGTTGATGATGTTCGTGATGCCGTGCCAGCGCAGATACGTGCAGAACAGCGCCGTGTTGTAGCCGAGCGTGAGCACGAGCGCGGGGTCGCGCGTGGTGACGTCGCGAATCGATTTCCAGTCGAATTCCATCGTGCCCAGCGCGCCCGCGCGCGTGACCGGCACGATTATGCGGCGCACACCTTGCCAGCTGTCTTCGCTGATTTCGCTGCCGGGCGTGTCGCTCTGGCAGTAGACCGTTACTTCCCAGCCGCGTTGCGTGAGGTAGAGCGCGAGGCGTTCGGCGAACGTCTCGAAGCCGCCGTGGCGCGCGGGAATGCCGCGCGTGCCGAGGATGAAGAGCTGTCTGACTGCCATGTGATCGAATCCCGTCGTTGGTCCATGTTGTGATGCTGCGGCGAACAAGCGCCGCCATGCCGATAGCGTATGCCATCGGGTATGGCGGATTCGGCCACCGTATTCATCGATTCGGACAAAGTCGATGCGGCACGCGTGCATGCGGAAATTGCACGTTCGATCCGCGATGGACGGCGCCAAACGTGTGCATTCTTTCAATGGCGTACAACGCCGGACGTTGTCGGAACGCGCCAACGATATGACCGAATCGGCGCGATCAGTGCACCTAACATAGCGATCCGCTGGCTTCGCTTTTTCATGCACTGCGTCATGGCCGACCGGCTTGCGCGAGCGTGGCGCTTCGGGCCATCTTCGCGGCCTCTTTCCTAACTCAACGAGTGCTCAACATGATCCTTGTGACCGGCGGCGCCGGCTTCATCGGAGCCAATTTCGTCATCGACTGGCTGGCGCGCAACGACGAGCCCGTCGTCAATCTCGACAAGCTCACTTACGCGGGCAATTACGCCACGCTGCGTCCGCTCGATGGCGATCCGCGCCACCATTTCGTGCAGGCCGATATCGGCGACCGCGCCACGCTCGACGCCGTGCTGCACCAGCATTGTCCGCGCGCGGTGCTGCATTTCGCGGCCGAAAGTCATGTGGATCGCTCGATCGATCGCCCCGACGACTTCGTGGCGACCAATGTGGTCGGCACGGCCACGCTGCTCGAAGCGGTGCGCGCGTACTGGATCGCGCTGCCCGTCGCACAGCGCGACGCATTCCGTTTCCTGCACGTCTCGACCGACGAGGTCTACGGCACGCTCGCACCGCACGATCCCGCCTTCACCGAGACCACGCCGCACGCGCCGAACAGTCCTTATGCGGCTTCGAAAGCGGGCTCGGATCATCTGGTGCGCGCATGGCATCACACCTTCGGTCTGCCCACGCTCACCACGAATTGCTCGAACAATTACGGTCCGCACCAGTTTCCCGAGAAGCTGATTCCGCTGATGATCCAGCGCGCGTTGCACGGCGAGGCGCTGCCGGTGTACGGCGACGGCCTCAACGTGCGCGACTGGCTCTACGTGGGCGACCATTGCGATGCGATTCGCACGGTGCTCGAACGCGGCACGCCGGGCGAGACCTACAACGTGGGCGGGCGCAACGAGCACACGAACGTCGACGTGGTGAATCGCATCTGCGCGTTGCTCGACACGCTGCGTCCGCGCGCGAGCGGCAGCTATCGCGAGCAGATTGCCTACGTGACCGACCGTAAAGGCCACGACCGCCGCTATGCGGTCGACGCAACGAAGCTCGAACGCGAACTCGGCTGGCAGCCGAAGGAGACCTTCGACACCGGTCTCGCGCGCACGGTGAAGTGGTACGTGGACAACGAAGCGTGGGTCGACGCGATTCTCTCCGGCGCCTATCGGCAGGCGTATTTCAGCAACGAACTCGAACGGGCATAAGCGATGAAAACGAAGCGTAAAGGCATCGTCCTCGCCGGTGGTTCCGGCACGCGGCTCTATCCGATCACGCGCGTCGTCTCCAAGCAGATGCTGCCCGTGTACGACAAGCCGATGATCTACTACTCGCTCTCGACGCTGATGATGGCGGGCATCGACGACATTCTGCTGATCTCCACGCCCGACGACACGCCGCGTTTTCGCGCAATGCTCGGCGACGGCAGCCAGTGGGGCGTGAGCATCCGCTATGCAGTGCAGCCTTCGCCGGACGGTCTCGCGCAGGCCTTCGTGATCGGGCGCGAGTTTATCGATGATCATCCCTCGGCGCTGATTCTCGGCGACAACATTTTTTACGGCGCGGATCTTACCGCGCATCTGCGCGCGGCGGATGCACGCGAAAGCGGCGCAACGGTTTTTGGCTATCACGTTCACGATCCGCAGCGCTATGGCGTGGTCGAATTCGACGCATCGGGCAAGGTCGTATCGATCGAGGAAAAGCCGGAAGTGCCGCGCTCGAATTACGCGGTGACGGGCTTGTATTTCTACGATCGCGACGTTTGCGAAATCGCCGCGGGCATCGCGCCTTCGGCACGCGGCGAACTCGAAATCACGGACGTCAATCGTCATTATCTGGAGCGCGGCGATCTGCAGCTCGAAACGTTGAGCCGTGGTTTTGCATGGTTCGATACGGGCACGCATCAGTCGCTGATCGATGCGGGCATGTTCATCGCCACCGTGCAGCAGCGTCAGGCGCTGCTCGTGTCGAGCCCCGAGGAAATCGCTTACCGGCAGGGCTGGATCGACGCGGAACAACTCGAACGGCTCGCCGAGCCGCTGCGCAAGACTGCGTACGGCGTGTATCTGAAGTCGCTCGTGGGAGCGGTCACGTCATGACGATCAACGTGAGATCCGCGGCGATCGCCGACGTGAAGATCATCGAGCCCGCCGCGTTCGGCGACGCGCGCGGCCTGTTCTTCGAGAGCTTCAATCAGCGCGAATTCGAGGAGCAGGTGGCGGGCGGTCTGCGCTTCGTGCAGGACAACCATTCGGTGTCGTCGCGCAACGTGCTGCGCGGTTTGCATTATCAGGTGGTGCGTCCGCAGGGCAAGCTCGTGCGCGTGGTGGTGGGCGAGGTGTTCGACGTGGCGGTCGATCTGCGCCGCGCGTCGCCCACGTTCGGGCGCTGGACCGGGGTGCATCTGTCCGCCGCGAATCGTCTGCAATTCTGGGTGCCGCCGGGTTTCGCGCATGGGTTCGTCGTGCTCTCCGAGCGCGCCGAGTTTCTCTACAAGACCACCGATTACTGGTATCCCGAGCACGAACGCACGTTGCTCTGGAACGATCCCGAACTCGACATCGCGTGGGGTTTCCAGGGCGAACCGGTGATCGCGCCGAAAGACGCAGCCGCTGCGCGCCTCGCGCACGCAGACGTGTACTGAAGAAGGAAGGCGGCGGCCGGCGGAACGCCGTGTCCACCGGTTCGCCGCTCATGATCGTGGCTGGACCAATGCAGGACTAAATGGGGGCGCTCGCGGCTGCATCGGAGCGCGAAGAGATGGATGCTCAAACGAGTAAGCAAAGCATGATTCCTGGTATTCCGAATCAAATATCGGCGCGTCTGAATGAAACATTCAAAGCGGGCCTGTTGCGAAAGGGCGTCGCCTGGGCGGCCACGCTGGCGCTCGGCGGCTGCGTGCTCGCGCCCGGTCCGTATATGGGCGTGGCGCCGCGCGAAGACACGACGACGCAGGCGGACGGTCAGTCCGCGCCCGCGGAGATCGTGCAGAACGGCATCACGTTCCGGCTGCACGCGTTGAATGGGGAAATGATCGCGCAACTGGCGGCGGCGGCGGCTGCACCGTTTGCGCCATCCGCACTGCCGCGCGTGGTGCCCTCGGCGTATCGCGTGCGCAGCGGCGACGTGTTGCGCGTGATCGTCTGGGATCATCCCGAGCTGAATAACCCGGGTTTTTCGGCGCTCACGACGTCGATCGTCTCCGTGGGCGCAACGCAGAGCACGGGCATGCCCGCCGCGACGTCAGGCGGCAATCTCGATCCGAATGGCCGCGTCGTGCAAACCGACGGCACGATTTATTACCCGTATATCGGTCGTGTGAAGGTGGCGGGTTTGACGGTCGATCAGATTCGCCAGGACATTTTCAAGCGTCTCGACAAGGCGGTGTCGAATCCGCAGGTGGATGTGTCGATCGCGTCGTATCGCAGCCAGAAGATCTATGTGTCGGGCGCGGTGCATACGCCGGGCACGATCTCGCTTACGGACGTTCCCGAAAGCGTCTCGGATGCGATCTCGGGCGCGGGCGGTTACAGCCAGGGCGCCGATCTGTCGGCGGCCACGCTCAATCGCGGCGGCAAGGTGTATCCGCTCGATCTCTACGCGTTCTTCTACGACGGCGACGTTTCACAGAACGTCATGCTTGAAGACGGCGACGTCATCAATCTGCCGGAACGCCGCCTGAAGAAAGTCTTCGTGCTCGGCGAAGTGAACAAGCCTGTTTCGCAGATCATGCCGGTGGGGCCGTTTTCGCTGTCCGAGGCGCTTTCCGATGCGGGCGGTCTGAACGGCATCTCGGCGAATGCCTCGCAGGTCTATGTGTTCCGCCAGGGGCCGGGACGGACCGTCGACGTCTTTCAACTCGACGCGGCGTCGCCCGGCATGCTCGTGCTCGGCGACCGCTTCGAACTCCAGCCGCGCGACGTGGTGTTCGTCGACGCCGCGCACGTGACGCGTTTTTATCGCGTGGTCTCGCAGATCCTGCCGTTCGCCAGCTCGCTCTATCTGGGCACCGAGGCGTTCAAATGACGAAGCCGCCGCTCAAGCTACTGCTGATCTGTCACGCGAATGTCTGCCGCAGCCCGATGGCCGAGAGTGTGTTTCGTCACGTGCTGGCCGACGTGTATGACGCGCAGATTCATTCGGCGGGCGTGGAGGCGATGAGCGGCGCGCCCGCGCATCCGCTCGCGCGCGCGGCGCTCTCGTCGCGCGGCTACGGTTTGCCAGACGAAGCCAACGCGCTGCGCTTGTCCCAGCCGATGCTCGAATGGGCCGATCTGGCCTTCGCGATGGAGCGTTCGCAGCGGCTGGAGATCATCCGCCGGTACCCGGTGGCGGCGCGCAAGCTCTGGACGCTCGGGCACTGGCTCGACCGCGAAATCGACGATCCGGTTGGCGGCGATGCGGCGCGCTTCGACGCGACGCTCGACCTCATCGAACTCAGCGCGTGGAGCTGGCTGCCCGCGCTGAATCAGCAACTTTCCCTTTGACGCGGGAACCCCACATGAAGTCCGAATCGACACTGCCCAACATGCTGGCCAATGCCGCGGCGCAAGACCGGTCCGACGATGACGTCAGCCTGTTGATGCTCTGGCAAAACGTGCTCAGCCACCGCCGTTTGTTTTACGGCATTACCGCAGGCGTTGTTGCGCTTGCCGTGCTGTATCTGCTGGTGGCCGCGCCGGTCTATAAGGCCGACGCGCTGATTCAGGTCGACGAGCAGCAGGGCTCCGCGCTCGGCGCGCTCTCCGACGTGGCCAGCGCGCTGAGCCTGAACAAACCGATCGACGGCGAACTGGATATTCTCACCTCGCGCGCCGTGCTCGAACCGGCGATCGATGCGACGCAGGCGCGGACGACCGTGAAGGTCGCGAATCGCGTGCCGCTGCTCGGTCGTCTGTATGGCCGCTATTACACGCCGCCCGACGGCATCGCCGACGCGCCGCTCGGTCTCACCGGCTTCGCGTGGGGCGGCGAACGTCTCGTGCTGAGTGCGTTCGATGCGCCGCGCGTGCTGTACGGCAAGAAATTTCGCGTGCGTGCGCAGGGCGGAGGGCGCTGGACGCTCGAAGATCGCGACGGCAACCTGCTCGCGCGCGGCGCGCTGAATCAGCGCGTGGCCTTCGAGGCGCCCACTGATTTCGGTCCTGCGCCCGGTTTCATCGAGATCCGCGAATTGCACGGCCGGCCCGGCGCGTCGTTCACGCTCGTCGAGTCGTCGCTCGACGACACCATCGACGTGATGCGCAAGCGCATGACGGTGCAGGAGACGACCAAGGGTTCGTCGATGATCGCGCTTTCGGTGAAGAACAGCGAACCGGGTCTTGCCGCGGCGTTTGCGAACGCGGTCGCGCGCGCTTACGTGGCGCTCAACATCAAGCATCGCGCGGAGCAGTCGCGTCTGAGCCTCGAGTTTCTCAACCGCAAGCTGCCCGCGTTTCGCGAGGAACTGGCGCAGTCGGAGGACCGGCTCAACGCTTATCGCATCCGCACCAAGACGATCGACATCGAGGAACAGACCGAGGCGCTGCTCACGCGCGCAGTCGACCTGACCAAGCAGAAGACGCTGATCGACCTGAATCTGCAGGCCACGCGCGAACAGTTCCGCCCCGGTCATCCGGCCGTGAAAACGCTCGAAGCGCAGGACTCGGTCCTTGACGGCGCGCTGCGCGATGTCGAAAAACAGGTGCAGGCGCTGCCTTCGACGCAGCAGGATTATCTGCGTCTCGCGCGCGACGTGGCGGTGGACACGCAGCTTTATACGGCGCTTGTGGCGAACGCGCAGCAGCTTGAAGTGGCCGAGGCGGGCACCACCGGCAATGTTTCGGTGATCGACTTCGCGGCGCGGCCGGATTCGGCGGCGTGGCCGAAGACGCCCATCGTGCTCGCGGGCGGCGTGTTCGGCGGCGTATTTCTGGCCTTCCTCGTGGTTCAGGCGCTGGCTGCGTTGCGCGACACCTTGCGCGATCCGCTCGATGTCGAGCGCGTGGGCCAGGCGCCGATCTTCGCCGTGGTGCCTGCCAGCACGGCCGAATCGCAGGCGGCCAGAGGCCAACGACGCGGCAACAAACGCCAGTCCGCTCAGCCCGTCGCGCTGCTCGCGAGCAGCAGCCCGGGCGACCCCAGCGTCGAGGCGTTGCGTTCGCTGCGCACGACACTGCGCTTCTCGCTGCTTGGCAAGGAAGGTGGTTCGATCCTGTTCACGGGGCCGACCGAAGGCGTCGGCAAGACCTTCGTGGCGCTCAATTTCGCTTATGTGCTCGCGCTCAAGGGCCTGCGCGTGCTGATCGTCGATGCCGACTTGCGGCGTGCCGGGGCGCGGCGTTACTTCAGCGCCAATACGTCGTACAAGGGGCTCGCGAACGTGCTCGCCGGCGACGCACAACTCGAAGATGCGCTCGTGCAGACCGGTTTCGACGGCCTCGATCTGCTGCCCGCTGGCAGCGCGTTGCCGCCGAATCCGGGCGAACTGCTCGAGCGCCCGGCATTCGCGGCCATGCTCAAGGAAGCGGCCACGCGCTACGACTACGTGATCGTCGACTCGCCGCCGGTGCTGCCGGTCAGCGACGCGGTAACGCTCGCCCAGGTCTGCGACGCGACCTTCGTCGTCTCGCGCGCGGATACGACCAGCCGCCATCAGCTCGCCGAGACCATGAAGCGCCTCAATCAGTCGGGCATCCGCGTGACGGGGCAGGTGTTCAACGGCTTCCGCGCCACGCGCTATGGCTACGGTTACGGCTATCGTTATCAGGCGCAAGGCTGACGCCGCGCGCGCCACACGGACGCGGACGCGCGCATGCGCCAGGACGACACCGTGAAAACCATCGGTATTGCCTTGTTCGACGGTTTCGCGCTGCCGCGCGTCGCGCGCATCGTGGAGGCGCTCCAGCGTGCGAACGAGCTCGCCGGAGCGCAGGTGTCCGAGCCCGCGCGCTTTAACGTTGCGCTGCTGTCGACGCTGGGCGGGCGCATCGCGGCGTCGTCGTCGGTCTATGTGTGGACCGAGAGCATGCTGACCACGCGTGCGCAGGCGCGCTTTCACGCGCTGTTCGTGGCCGATGGTCCCGGCGTGGACGATGCCCTGCGCGACGAGACGCTGATCGGCTGGTTGCGCCGGGCCGCGGCGCTCGCGGAACACGTGATCGCGCCAGGCGACGGACAACGGCTGCTCGATGCGGCCGGTCATCGGCGGGCCGCGGCGCACGGTTTGTCGGCGAGCGGGACGTTGCCGAGCTTTCAGGACATCGCCGCGCCGCTGCCGGACGCCTTGCATGAGATCGTCGAGCAGGCGCTGGGCGCGGAGGCCGCACACTCGTTCGACGCCGTGGCTGCCGATGCGGCGCGCGGTGCGGTCGGCGCATTCTCTACGATCAGCACGATCAGCACGAGCGCGAAGATGCGCGCGTCGGCGCGCTGGTTCAAGGAGAACTGCCATCGACCGGTGAGCATCGACGAGGCCGCGCAATTCGTGACGATGAGCGAGCGTAATTTCCTGCGCCGTTTCAAGGCCGAATTCGGCCTGACCCCTTCCGATTACCTGCTTTACGTGCGCCTGCATATGGCGTGCCGATTGCTTGCCGATACCGTGCTGCCCATCGACACGATCGCACGGCGTTGTGGCGTCGGCAGCGGCGGCGCGCTGGCCAAGCTGTTCCGCAGGCACTTCGGCGAGACGCCGAGCACTTTTCGCACGCTGCACACTCATCATCGACCGGCCGATGCGTCCGAGCGCGGACAGCCGGATTTTTCGGGTACGACATGACTTCCATTGATTCAGGCCGGAGCCTTCTTCTTGTATCGACGATCGCGATCGCGATCACGACTGCACTGACGCTGTCCGGCGCACCGAGCGCGCACGCGCAAATGATCGGCGATACTTTTGCTTCGCCGCTCACGAAGTCGCGTCTGCAAACGACCACGCAGCGCGCCCAGCGGCGCGCGCATCATTCGAGCGATCCGTATATGGCGATGATCGAGCAGAGTTCGCCGGACAACTATTTGCGCGACATTGCCGCGAGCCAGGATCCGCTTTCGGTGGCTTCGCAGGCGCGTCTCGCGAGTTCGGTGCGCACGGGCGCGATGGCGGGCGCGCTGGGCGTATCGGGCGTGGCGGGCGCTTCGGCCATGAGCGGATTGCCTGGCGCTTCGGGAATCGGCGCGGCAACGTTGCCGTCGATGGCGGGCGCGGCGCTTTCAGGTGGCGCGTTTTCGGGCGGTGTGGGCATGCCGGGCACGTCGCTGGGCATGGCGCGCGGCGCGGGCGCTTATGGCTGCTTGCCGTCGCTCGCGACCATCGGCACGTCGAGCGGTAGCGGCGGCGCTTGCCGCTGATCGCGCTTGCAACGTCGCTTGAGGCGTCACATTAGGCGTCACTTGAAGCGTCACTTTAAGCGTCGCTTCAGGCATCCTCACCCGGCAATCCAGCGGACAAAAAAAGAGGCGGGACGACCAGCCGGTCGTCCCGCCTTAAAGCCGCCCGTTCAAGCAGCGGTGCTGGCCGTATCGCGTCCGATCGTGTAGTAGGTCCAGCCGTGTGCACGCATCACCGTCGGCTCGTAGAGATTGCGGCCGTCGAAGACCACCGGCTGACTCAGCGCCGCGTTCATCTGCTCGAAATCGGGGCTGCGGAATTCCTTCCACTCGGTCAGGATCACGAGCGCCTCGGCGTGTTGAAGCGCGGCGTCGCGTTCGCGGCAGAAGCGCACGTGCTCGAATTCATCGGGCGTGAGATCCTCGGCGAGCGTGCGGCGCGCTTCGTCGAGTGCGACCGGATCGTAGACGTTCACCGAGGCGCCCGCGCGAATCAGATCGGCGATCAGCACGCGGCTCGTCGCGGCGCGCATGTCGTCGGTATTCGGCTTGAAGGCGAGGCCCCAGATCGCGAAACGGCGCTGCGCGAGCTGGCCGTCGAAGTGACGATGAATCTTGTCGAACAGCACGCTTTTCTGGCGCTCGTTCACGCGTTCGACGGCGGCGAGCACATCGAGCTGCATGTCGTATTCGTTGGCGGTCCGCATCAGCGCGTGCACGTCTTTCGGAAAGCACGAACCGCCGTAGCCGCAACCGGCGTACAAAAAGCTGTAGCCGATGCGCGGGTCCGAGCCGATGCCGCGACGCACCTGTTCGATATCGGCGCCGACGCGATCGGCGAGATTCGCGAGTTCGTTGACGAACGAAATGCGCGTGGCCAGCATGGCGTTGGCGGCGTACTTGGTGAATTCTGCCGAGCGCACGTCCATGTGCAGCGTGCGCTGATGGTTGCGGTTGAACGGCGCGTAAAGCTGCTCGACGAGACTCTTCGCGCGCAGACCCGCCACGTCGGGCTCATAGCCGATCACGATGCGGTCGGGACGCATGAAGTCCTCCACGGCCGCGCCTTCCTTGAGGAACTCCGGGTTCGAAATCACCGCGAATTCGGCTTGTGCGCTGCGCAGCGCGAGTTCTTCGGCCACGACGGCGCGCACCTTGTCGGCGGTGCCGACGGGCACGGTCGATTTGTCGATGATGACCTTGAACGCCGTCATATGGCGGCCGATGTTGCGCGCGGCTTCGAGCACGTATTGCAGATCGGCGGAACCGTCTTCGTCCGGCGGCGTGCCCACGGCGATGAACTGGATGTCGCCGTGCGCCACGGAGGCGGCGATATCGGTCGAGAAACGCAGACGTCCCGCCTCGCGATTGCGCGCGATGATCTCCGCGAGACCCGGTTCGTAGATGGGAACGGCGCCGCCGTTCAGCAGGTCGATCTTGCCGGCGTCGACGTCGAGGCAGAGCACCTGATTGCCGAGTTCGGCAAGGCAGGCGCCGGTCACGAGCCCGACGTACCCGGTTCCAACGATAGTGACTTTCATGGCTCTGGATGAATGATTCAAGCGATGTGGTTCGGGAATCGATGGCGATGTGTTGACGCAATCGCCACGGGCCTGCTGCATCTTTGGCGCGCGAGCGTGTCGCCGGAGCAAGCTGGCGTGATCGGCCAGGATGTTTTCCGTTTTCGACATCGCATAGGGACCACGTATTGAATCGCGAAGAACGTGTCTTGAATGCGTAAAAAGTGCGACGTTTGTGGAGTGAGTAGCCAAAACCGGGGCGTTTTCCGCCGCGTGCCGTTGCAGGGAAGTTCGCTCGCCTAGTCTGTTCGCACAGCCGCCAGAAACGCGAGTGACGTGCTCGCGCCGAACCACCTTACGAACGCGAACTTACCCATGCTGAAGGTCACCAAGGCAGTGTTTCCAGTTGCAGGTCTCGGAACCCGCTTTCTTCCCGCGACGAAGGCCAGCCCCAAGGAGATGCTGCCGGTCGTCGACAAGCCGCTGATCCAGTACGCCGTGGAAGAAGCGATGGCCGCGGGCATCACGGAGATGATCTTCGTGACGGGGCGCAGCAAGCGCGCGATCGAGGATCACTTCGACAAGTCGTATGAAGTCGAGGCGGAACTCGAAGCGCGCGGCAAGGCGAAACTGCTCGAACTCGTTCGCAGCATCAAACCGAGTCACGTGGACTGCTTTTACGTGCGCCAGCCCGAAGCGCTGGGTCTGGGTCATGCAGTGCTGTGCGCGGAAAAACTCGTGGGCGACAATCCGTTCGCCGTCATGCTCGCCGACGATCTGCTTTACGGGCAGCCGCCCGTGATGAGGCAGATGATCGACGTGTTCGATCACTATCACAGCTCGGTGATCGGCGTGGAGGAGATTCCGCCGGAGGATACGAAGTCGTACGGCATTGTCGATGGCCGCGAATGGGGCGAGTCGATCATCAAGATTTCGGGCATCGTCGAAAAGCCCGCGCCGGAAGTCGCGCCGACGAATCTCGGCGTGGTGGGCCGCTATGTGCTCAAGCCGCGCGTGTTCTCGCATCTGCGTGCGCTCAAGCCCGGCGCGGGCGGCGAGTTGCAGCTCACCGACGCGATCGAGGCGCTGCTCGCGGACGAACAGGTGCTGGCCTACAAGTATCGCGGCACGCGTTTCGATTGCGGCAGCAAGATCGGCTATCTCAAGGCGACCGTGGAATTCGCGCTGCGGCATCCGGAAGTGGCCGGCGAATTCGGCGAGTATCTCGCGACGCTGCCCGGCATCGCGCAGGCGGCTTGAGTTCCCGCATGGCCGACACCGCGCCTGTCATTTTTGTCGAACCCGTTGCGCGAGGCTTTCGCCTCAATGTGCTCGCCAGTGCGATTTCCGCGGTGCGCGAGCGATCGCGTCGGCCTGTTTTCATCGTGACGCGCGAGGACTTCGCGTGCAGCGAACTCGCGCGCCGCATTGCGCCGACGTGGACCGATGTGCGCTTCGTGGCGTCGCGTCTGAATTTCGACGGCGCGAATACCCGTGTGCTCGGCGACGACGCGGCGCAAGCCTTGCTCGACGCCGCCGAAGATGTGTTGCCCGATGCGCGCTCGAATCAGCCGGCCGATCTCGTGCTGCTGGGCGCCGACGACTATCTCGATGCGCTCGCCATTCGCCTCGACGAACGCGGCGAGCGTTTCGCGCGCACGCGTCGCTTCGTGTTTCTCTACAACAGCGACGACTTCGTGGCGGGCGAACTGAATGGCAGCGCGTCGCCGCATCTCGGCCAGAACGCGATCGAGGCGATCGAAGCGATGGACGCGACGCTGCTCTCGTTCAACGAGCGTCTGCGTGGGGAATGCATCGGCGAGCGCGCGGTGAGGGTATTGCCCGATCCGTGGCACGGACAGTTCGCGCCGCCGCAGCGCAAGCTCGCACGCGAAGCGTTCAAGGTCGGCGAAGACGGCCTGCTGGTGACGGCCGATGTCGATCTGCTGCTCGATGCGGGCGATCTGTCATGGACGCCGCTGATTGCGCGGCTGCTCGAGTTGCCGGGGGTGCGCTTCGCGTTGCAGGGCAACGTGTGGGCGCTGCGCAATTCGCCGCTGCGTGAGTTGATCGCGAGTCTCGGTGAACGGCTCGTCTATGCGGGCATGGTGCGCGACGCGGAGCAGAACAGCAAGCTCATTGCGGCCACCGATCTGCTGCTGAGCCGTCGGCCGGAGCGGCACGGTTCGAGACGGCCGGCTCGCACGAGCGTCGCGCGGCGGGTGCGTGCCGAGTCGCTCGGTGCAGCGTTCGACCGCGATGTGATGCGCTGGCTGGTCGACAGTGTGGACGATCTGTTGTCGATAGCCGGCGTGGGCATGGCGGTGATGCGTAGTGAACTCGATCGCATCGCACACGAGCGACTGACGCGCGCCTTTGGTCTGCAATTGCGTACGGCGCTACGCCGCGCGCACTGAAACTGCGCGATGACGCTTGTGACGAGCCTCATGTTGAGTTTCGTGATGAACGTTTGAGCTGAAGCGTGCGTTCAGCACGATTGGTCCCGGGAAGGTCCCCCGCCTTTCCGCTTTACCCGCCGTTTCCGCAAGGAATCGGCGGGATTTTTTTGCGCATCGCTTTTTGTGCATTCACTTGATTGTCGATTGATTCGCCGCTAACTGTGCTATGGCGTCTACAATCCCGTTTCTATTCCATATATGAAACGGTCAATCGCGGATGAATCACTATTACGGTGCATTCGTCTGCGCTAAAAGTCTGGAATCCGCACCATAAAAGGGTTTAAGGGAAAACCTGTAAACCGACATCCCATTCCATCGCGCTCAATTAAAAGAGACGATCGGCAACTTTTTTGAGCCTTCACGCCATTGCCGGTGATTTTGTCCACCCCAAGAATTTCACACATCGCCGCAGGCTTTTGAAGCGCGATTCAAGTCGGCTTCTGGGGAGGGAATACGTGCACGTGCGGTACGCCGCGCAAAGCGCAACGGTTTCCGGCACCGGGCAACAACAATAGCAACACAAACTGATTCTCTCGCACGTAGCAAGCCGGGCACGCTCCACGGCCCGGCATTTCCACAATACATAAGTATCACTAATTAAATGGTTCGGAGATCGGCATGAAGAAAATGGTTGCGGCAGCGTGCCTGGCGAGCGCGTCGGCGCTTGCGTGGGGGCAAAGCAGCGTTTCGCTGTACGGTATCGTCGATACGGGCATCGAGTTCTATAACAACGCGGCGAAAGGCGGCTCGTTCGTCGGCATGCCGACGCTCACGGGCGAAGTGCCGTCGCGCTTCGGTCTGCGCGGCCAGGAAGATCTCGGCGGCGGCTACAAGGCGTTCTTCGTGCTCGAGAACGGTTTCGCGGCCAATAGCGGTGCGCTCAACTACGGCGGCCGCCTGTTCGGACGGCAGGCGAACCTCGGCATCAGCAGCGACTACGGCACGCTGACGCTCGGCCGCCAGATGAACATGTCGATGTACGTGCTGCTCAACGCCGACGTGATCGGCCCGTCGATCCATTCGATGGCGAGCTTCGACAGCTATCTGCCGAACGCGCGCAGCGACAACGCCGTGGGCTATCTCGGCAAATTCCACGGCGTGACGGTTGGTGGCACCTACAGCTTCGGGCGCGACGCGGCGGGCCCGGCCGGTCCCTCGGCGACCAACTGCGGAGGCCAGCTGGCCGGCGACGCCGTCGCCTGCCGCCAGTACACGATGATGCTCGCCTACGACAGCGCGTGGGGCGGCGCGGCGGCATCGTACGACGTGATGTACGGCGGACCCGGCGCGTCGGCGCCGCTCGTGAGCAGTGCGGATACCGACAAGCGCGTGATCGTCGACGGCTATGTAAAATTCGGCTCCGGCAAGATCGGCGGCGGCTGGATCCGTCGCAACACGGCGGCGGCGACGCACGCGCAATCCGACCTCTTTTTTCTGGGCGCAAACTACTACCTGACGCCGACCGTCGCGTTCGACGCCCAGGCGCTGCGTTACATTCTGCGCGAGCAGTCGAGCTCGACGCTGCTGGTCGCGCGCGCGAATTATTTCATTTCGAAGCGCACGACGCTTTATGCTTCGCTCGGGTACATGCTGAACAGCGCGCTCGCGGCGAATGCGGTGGCCGCCGCCGGCACGGTCACGACGGGCGCGAACCAGTTCGGCGCGATGATGGGCATTCAGCAGCGCTTCTGACGCGGCGCACGCCGAAGCAAACACGCGGCGCGGCGCAACGGTCGCGCCGCGCAAAAACAAGTTTTTCGGAGAGACAAATGGCGACTGACCTGTTGAGCGGCGCGCTGGCCGACCTGCGCGCCGACGCGGTGGTGACCGGCCATTTCTCGCTCACTGCGCCGTGGGCGTTCGACAAACCCGCGGTGGAGGGCGCCGTGTTCCGCACCGGCTTCGGCGAGCCCTACATCATCAGCGTGGAGGGCATGGCGCCGCTGCGCGTGGAGCCGGGTGACTTCGTGCTGCTGCCGCATGGCCACGCGCACGTGCTGGCCTCGGCGGCGGGCGTCGCGCCCGAGCGGTTCGACGACCTCGTCGCGCGTGCCGGTATCCGGCCGAGTTTCGACACGCCGCTGCGCCTGAACGCGGGCGGCGGCGGCGCGGTCTGCGATCTCTACACGGGCATCGTGTTTTATCGCGAGGCCGTGCGCAATCCGCTCTTTTCGGTGCTGCCGCCGCTCATTCACGTGCGCAAGCACGATGCGGCGGTCGGTTCCTGGCTCGCCGACACGCTGATGTCGTTCATCCGCGAATCGATGGCTTGCCAGCCGGGGTGGGCCGTCGCGGCCGCGCGTCTCGCGGATGTGCTGCTCGTGCAGTTGCTGCGCGCGCATCTGGCGTCGGCGATCAGCCATACCGGCTGGCTGCGCGGTCTGATGGACCCGCAGATCGGCCGCGCGATCGCGCAACTGCATCGGCATCCGGAGCGCGACTGGACGGTCGAATCGCTGGCGGCCACGGCGGGCATGTCGCGATCGCGTTTCAGCGCGCGCTTCGTCGAACTGGTCGAGGAAACGCCCATCGGCCATCTGACCGCGTATCGCATGTATGTGGCGAGCGGCGCGCTGCGAGACTCGCGGCGACGGCTCATCGAGATCGCGACCAGCGTGGGCTATGCGTCGGAAAAAGCCTTTATTCGCGCGTTCCGGCGCTGGTCGGGCATGGCGCCCAAACAGTACGCGCGCAGCCTGCGCGATGTGACTTACGTGCCGCATCCGGCGGCCGCGTCGCCGCATTGACGCGGCATGTCAAATAAATAGTACGGATGCCGAATTATTTGGCGTTGCCGTGATCGACTCGAATCAGGGCGGCGGCGCCGGCATGAACGTGAACGAAGGCGTAGCGACGAATTTGTCGGCGGTCTCGCCCGAGAACATCTGGCCGGAATCGATCGTCAGTTTCAGGACCGGCGCGCCGGGCTTGAGATCGAGTTTGCGCAGCGAGACCCAGAACGTGTCGGGGCGCGTGGCCGAATCGAAGTAATAGACGAGATCGGTCTGATCGGCCACCGTGCGCCAGATCGTCGAGGAAAGATTGGGCGTCTCGGGCGTGCGGATGCCGAGCGGCACGCTCACCGAACGCATCACGCTCATCACGCTCGCCACCTGCTGAAACGCGCCGTTCTGCTGCGGCACGCCCGCCATGTAATTCGGATCGGGGCTCTTGGGAATCGCGTCGAGCAGGAACGAGGCGCGCACGAAACGGTCGGCGGCGCGGTTCGTGCCGGGCAGGAAGCTCAGGCCGCCGACGCTCTTCCAGTAAGTGTCGAGCGCGAGCTGTTCGCTGTAGATCGGCGAGTTCGTCATGATCTTGTAGGGTTTGCCGTGATGAATTACGAGCTTGCCGTCGAGATATTCGAGGATCGCCGAGTCGCCGCTCGCGTCGGAGAGCGAGAGGTGGATCGAAACCGGTTTGCCGCCGGGCAGCGGCGGCGCGATGATCTGGAACGGCTCCTTGCCGAGCGCGTCGACGGCCTCGCTCACGGTGGCGTAGCGGTCGAGTACGTATTGCGCCCACAGGCTGATCGCCATCGGTGGGCGGCCCGAGTCCGGCTTGCCGTAATCGGTCTCCGCGAGGTACAGCGCGTTGGCCACGAGGCCGCGCTCGTTCATGCCGTCCACGCTGCCGATGTCGTAACCCGAGACGACCACGCTACCGTATTTCGAGCGCCAGCGCGGCGATTTCGGGCCCGCTTCGCCGGTGCGTTCGATGCCCGCCGGGAACACCCAGAGATTCGAGCGCATGTCTTCGGACCAGTCCATCGTGCGCCCCGTGATGACGAGGCCGCTGTCGCCGACGTAGAGCGCGCGCGTGCAGGCTTCGGCGAGCGGCGAGAGCGCGAAGGCCGTGCAGGCGAGCGCGGCGGCGGCAGCGAGCGCGGCGACGGGGCTCAGGGCGCGGCGTGTGAGGCGGGATTCAGCGGAAAGCGGCGACGCAGACGAGGCGGGAGTGCTCGGCGTGAAACGGGACATGGTGGCGCGCTCCAGAAGCGTGACGTACCCGGGACGGAAACTGGGAGAACGCCTGGATCATGCCACGGGAACGCGATGCGACGCGTCGTGCGTGGCCGGACACTTGAGAGCGGGGGGAATGCACAGAAAGGCGCAGAAATGCGCGGATAGCGTGTTCGCCGACGAAGCGGGCCGTGCGTCGCCCGCCCGCTTCGCTTTTACTTCGCGCGGCTGCGCGTGGTTTTCTTCGCGGCGCTCGCGCGCGGCGCTTCCTTCGCTAGCGGCGCGCCGCCGCCGTTGAGATCCTCGATCCACGACAGCGCGTCGGCATACGCGAGGAACTGGCGCAGATAGCCCGGCGAGAGTTCGCGCATCAGCAGCAGCGCGCGGTGCACGAGGCTGCTCGAATTCAGCGGGCCGGCGTTTTTCGGCACCTGATCGAGCGACTGCTGAACCTGCTGGTCGGCGCTGAGTTTCGACCAGACGTCGCGGAAGTAGTCGAGCAGATCGGCGGGCGGTCCGTTGCGGGCGTCGCGCGAGGCGTCCGCCGCGAGCGACGCGAATGCGCGCTGCGGATCGTCTTTGGCGGACACCGCATCCTCAGCGCACGCGGCATGCGTCGCCGCCGCTTGCTCGATTCTCGCCGCGTAATCGGCGATCAGCGTATCGATGCGCGCGTCGAGCACGTGACGCGCCGCGCCGTCATGAGCGCTCGCGCGTTGCTCCAGCGCGTCGATCAGCGCATAGCGCACGGTGTCGAGCCGATCCGCGCCTTGCTCCCGCCACGCATCGAGCGTCGCGCGCGCGGACACCGAGGTTGATGCCGCAACCGGCGTATCGTCATTCATGAGCATTCGCCGCGGGCGCAGCCGAGGTCGGACGCGGCACGGCCGCGATTTCCACACGACGGTTCTTCGCGCGGCCGCTTTCGTCGGCGTTCGAACTGACGGGCTGCTCGGAACCGAACGCCGCCGCGAACACCGAACGCGCGGGCACGCCCGCGTCGATGAACGCGCGCGTCACCGTCAAGGCGCGCTCGGCGGACAGTTCCCAGTTGTCCGCGAAACGGCGATTGCCCGCGTGCACCTGCTGGTCGTCGGCGAAACCGCTGACCATCAGGATCTGGTCGCGGTCGCGCAGATACGCGGCGAGCGGCCCGGCGAGACTCTTGAGCAACTCACGGCCCTCGGGCTGCAATTGATCGGAGTTCAGCGCGAACAGCACGTTGCCGCTGATGCCGATGCGCCCGTTCACGAGCGTCACGCGTCCCGCCGCGAGCGGCCCGGCGAGCGCCTGTTCAAGCGTCTTGCGGCGCTGCGTTTCAATCTGCCGCTGCTTGACCTCGCTCGCGAGCTTCGACGACGCTTCGAGCTGCATGCCGATCACGCCGACGAGGATCAGCACGAACGCGCCTAGCAGCGCCGCCATCAGGTCGCCGAATGCGGCCCAGACCGGCGCGGTCGGCTCCGCGCCGCCGTCGATCTCGTCGTTCATGCGGCTTCAGCTCCCGCCTGAATGCTCAGGCGTTGCAGGTTCTCAACGATCTGCTTCTGCGACAGCAGGCTCAGATCGATCACTTCCTTCGCCTGCGCGACGTAGTAGGCGAGCTGGTCGTCGCTGCGCGCGAGCGACTTGTCGAGCGCGGTTTCAATACGCTGCAACTGCGTCATCAGCTTGTCGTTCGACTCGCCGAAGTGCTGCACGGCCTGGCCGAATGCATCGCCGAGGCTCGCCATTTCGACGGCGCTGCCCGTCACCTGGGCGGCCGCGCCTTCGAGCGTCTGCGCGCCGGTCTCGACCTGCTGATCGAAGCGCGCGCCCACGCGTTCCATGAGACCCGACGAGGTCTGCACGAGCGCGTCGATCGCCGTGCGCTGCTCGGTGCTCGCGTGATTCACGGCGTCGAGCAGCGTAGTGACGGTCGCGAGCAGACGGCCGCGCTCTTCGAGCATCGCGGTGTCCTGAACCATGCTCTCGGAGAGCTTCTGGCGCAGTTCGGCGACGACTTCGGCGGCCACGCGCGGGGCTTCCGAAGCCGCTTCGACGAGGCGCGAGATTTCGGCGATGGTGCCGTTGGCATGCGCTTCGGTTTGCGTGGCGATGTCGGTCGCGGTTTGCGCGAGCGCGTCGCAGATCGCCTGCTGGCGTTCCGTGGCGTGCGTGCTGGCGCGCTCCCAGGCGGCGGCGTTCGCGTCGACGAGGCGCGCGATTTCAGCGAGCGTGCCGTTGGCGTGCGATTCGGTTTGCGTGGCGATATCATTCGCGGTTTTCGCAAGCGCATCGCAAATGAATTGCTGACGCTCGGCGGCTTGCGTGCTCGCAGCTTGCCATGCGTTTGCGTTCGCTTCGGCAGCGCG
>NZ_FNZM01000018.1:0-20860 GCF_900109265.1 Paraburkholderia tropica | reverse complement strand
TTCGGTTTGCGTGGCGATATCGTTTGCGGTTTTTGCAAGCGCATCGCAAATGAATTGCTGACGCTCGGCGGCTTGCGTGCTCGCAGCTTGCCATGCGTTTGCATTCGCTTCGGCAGCGCGTGCGATTTCCGCAATCGTGCCGCTCGCATGCGCTTCGGTTTGCGTGGTGATATCGTTCGCGGTTTTCGCGAGTGCATCGCAAATGAATTGCTGACGCTCAGCCGCTTGCGTGCTTGCCGTCTGCCACGCTTGCGACGCGGCCTGTGCCGTGCGCGTGATTTCGGCGATCGTGCTGTTCGTATGCGCTTCGGCGTGCGCGGCGATATCGCCCGCGGTCTTCGCGAGCGCGTCGTACACGGCTTGCTGTTTTTCCGCCGCCTGCGTGCTCGCGGCCTGCCACGCAGCGGAAGCCGACTCGGCCGCGCGCGCGATTTCGGCGATCGCGCCGCTCGCGTGCGTGCCCGTCTGCGCGGCGATCGCGTTCGCGGTCTGTTCGAGCGTTGCGCAGATGGCCTGCTGATGCTGCGTCGCCTGCGCGCTGGCCGTCTGCCATTCGTCGCGCAGCGTCGCGCCCATCGCGCCGAGCGTGTCGGTCCACGCCGCGAGACGCGTTTCGTCGCGCGCGACCAGTTGCGTCTGCAGGTCGGCGTGCGCCTCGTTGACCGCGCGCAGCAACGCCGACGCGTGCTGCTCGAAGGTCGCCGCCGCCTGCGTGAGCGCCTGCTGGTTGTCGCCCGCGAGCTTTTCGCCCGCACGCTCCTGACGCGCAAGCGCATCGTGCCACGCCTGCGAGACTTCGGCGTTCGCGCTGGCGTGGCGCGTCGTCACGTCTTGCAGCAGGCTCGCGGAACGCGCTTCGAAGCTCGCGTTGAAGCGTTCGAGCGCGTCGTGCAGATCGCGCGCGAGCGCTTCGCCCGAGCGGCGTTGTTCGGCGAGCGCGTCGGTCCAGATGCCGGCGACGCGCGCGGTGTTGGCTTCGAAGCCCGCCGTGAGCCCGTCGAGCTGGCGCTCGACCGCCTGCGTGAGCGTGCCGTGCAGCGCGGCGCTTTCGCGCGCGAGGCCGGCCATCGTCGCTTCGACGACCGGCGCGAACGCCTGGCCCGCGGCGCGCGCGCTTTCCGCCGCGCTCGACTTGAGCGCTTCGCCAACCGAGGCCGCGAGACGCGTGTAAGTGGCTTCGGCGCTGCCGAGGAACGCCTGCTGGCTAGCGAGCTGACGCTCGCCTTGTGCGGCGCCCTGGCGTTCGATGGCCTGCATCATCGATTCGAGACGCTCGACGAGCGCGGGCATCGCTTCGGCCTGGCGCTGCATCAGCGCGAAGTTGGCTTCGCGCTGATGCGCGTGCGAGAACGGGCGCAGCGCGGTCGCGACCTGCGCGTCGAGGCGCTGGGCGGCTTCGATGCGCTCGCGGCGGCACAGCGCGGAAAGCAGGCCGAGCATGGCCGAGCTGGCCACGCCCGCGATCGAGGTGCCAAATGCGAAGCCGAGGCCGCGGATCGGCGCGGACAGCGCGGCGCGGATGGCGTCGAGATCGGTGGCGCCGTCGAGCGCCGCGCCGGTGCCGCGCAGCGTGTTCACCATGCCGAGCAGCGTGCCGAGCATGCCGAGCAGCACCAGCATGCCGACCAGATAGGGCGTGAGCGACGGGCCGGGCAGCGCGGCGCGCTCGCCTTCGACGCGCGCGCGCACGGCGCTGCGCAGGCTCGGATGCAGCGTGTCGAGCCAGCCGCCGAGCGTGGCGGGCGGTTTCGCGAGGCCGCCGACGGCCTGCGCGAGCGTCGCCGTGGCCTTGCGGTAGCGATGCAGTTCGAGCGCGCCGCCCACGTAGAAGGCGCAGATCAGCACGGTGACGGCGAGCGCGGGCGTGTTCGTGCCGGCGTAGCCGGCGGCGATCCAGCACACGGCGACGAGACCGGCGAGGAACACAACGAGATCGATTCGAAGTCTGGACATAGTGCTTGGGCTAGCGGGCGCGAAGGGCGGCGATGAGCCCTTCGACCGGTTGAAACCGAACATCCAGTTCGGCGAGCAATACGCTCTGCATATCCTTGCGGAACGTGTCGAGCCAGGCCTGCGGGCCGGGCGCGCCACGGTCGGCGGGCGATTGGGCGGCGGCGCCGGCCGGGGTGTCGGCGGCTGGCGTGGCTGCGGGTGCTGCGGTTGGCGCTTGGGTCGGTGCTTCCGCCTGCTTTGTGGCGTCGGCTTGCGCCTCTAACTCAGCCTGCGCCGCTTTCGCGGCCTTGCGCAGACGCTCGAAATGCGCGCCCAGCAGGCCCGGCACCGTACCGAGCAGGCTGCGTTCACGCGCAGCGAGCGAGCGCTCCATGGCGGCGTCGAGCGTCGCGAGCTTCGCCATCGGCGCCGATTGCACGGCGAGGCGGCTGCGCAGACGCGTGCGCAGGTCGCCGATGTCGATCTCCATCTTCTGCTGCAACGCGAGGTAGCACTGGCGATAGAGCGCGAAATCGGCGTCCATCTCGGGCGTTTCCGGCACCTGTGCGCGCGCCTGCGCGAGCGCCGCGCCGCGCAGCGCGCGTTTGGCGGGCGCGAGCAGGGCGTCGCAGGCAATCGCCTTCGAGAGCGCGGAACGCAGTTCGAGACCGCGTTGCGCCTCGTCGGCGCCATTCGTGCGCGCGCCCGCTGCCGCCGCCATGCTCGCGGCAGGCGCGGACAGCACCGTCGAGAGCGCGATCGCGTCGGTCCAGCCGAGCCATTGGCTCAGCCGGTCCGCGAGCGGCTGCTCCGACGCGAGCACCTCGGTTTCACCGAAGCGCGCCAGAATGCGAACGAGGGCCGGACCGCTTAGCGACGTGCGCTTAGCCGGACCTTGCGGGGGAGGGACCATACCACAACAGGCAAAAAAGGCAGCAGTTTACACGGCGGCGCACCGGGCTTCGCGGTTTTGCGCGTGGGCGCGCGGCGAGCATCTCGCCGGTGCGCGCTAAGCTGCTGTTTTTGTAGGCTTTCGGCGCTGTCAAGTCCGTAAAGTCCGGAGCGCGGTTAGGGAGTGCGGTAAATGGGGGCCGGTAAGGTCGCCCATTCGGCCAGGTTGTTCGGCGGCCAGGAGTGGACTAAGATGGACTAACTTCCACGGATTTCAGACGAGCGCCGCCATGTCCACGGTCAACATTCACGAAGCGAAAACGCATTTCTCGCGGCTCGTCGACGCCGCCGCGAACGGCGAGGAGATCGTGATTGCCAAGGCCGGCAAGCCCGCCGCGCGGCTCGTGCCCATCGAGCCGCTGAAGGCCAGACGCCGGTTCGGCGGCATGAAGGGCGAGATCCGGATTGCGGACGACTTCGACGCCCCGCTGCCCGACCACGTCATCGCCGATTTCGAGGGCCGCTAATGCGTTTGCTGCTCGATACGCATGTCTATCTGTGGGCGCTGATGGACGACCGGAAGCTGAGCAAGGTGGCGCGCAAGCTGATCCTCGACGCCGATGAGGTCTACGTCAGCAGCGCGAGCATCTGGGAAGCGTCGATTAAATCCAGCCTCGGAAAGCTCGACGTGGATATCGAACAGCTCGTCGAGCAGATCGAGGCAAGCGGTTTCCGGGAGTTGCCGGTGCGCGCGCTGCATGCGGCCTGCGTGCGCAGCCTGCCCGACATTCATCGCGATCCATTCGACCGCATGCTGGTTGCGCAGGCGCTGACCGAACCGCTGCGGCTCATGACCGCCGACGCGCATCTGTCGAAATACACCGAACTGGTGTTGTCCGTTTAGGCACGACCAGGCGGCGCTGTGTACGCGCGCCGCCCGCTCCCCTCCACACTCACCCCGCATTCACCCCTTCGTCGCCCCGAACGTCAGCCCCGCGACGAAGTGCTTCTGCATCGCGAAGAACATCGCCACCGAAGGCAGCGCCGCGAGGATCGAGCCCGCCGACACCAGATTCCACGCCGTCGTCCATTGACCCTTGAGCGCGGCCACGCCCACGGTGATCGGCGCGGCGTCGTCGCCTTGCGTGAGACACAGCGCCCAGAAGTAGTCGTTCCACACGAACGTGAACACCAGAATGCCGAGCGCCGCGAGCGCCGGGCGGATCAGCGGCAGGATGATGCGGAAGAACACGGTCCATTCGTTCGCGCCTTCGATGCGCGCCGCTTCCACCAGTTCGAACGGCAACTGCTTGATGAAATTGCGCAGGAACAGCGCGCAAAAGCCGGTCTGAAACGACAGGTGAAACAGAATCAGGCCGCCCACGCTGTTATAGAGGCCGAGCTTGAGCGTGAGGTCGCGCACCGGAATCATCAGCACCTGGATTGGCACGAAATTGCCCGCGACGAAGGTCGCGAACAACGCTGAATTGCCCGGAAAGCGATAGATCGCGAGCGCGAAACCGGCCATCGCCGCGAGCGCGATCGCGCAGACCACCGAAGGCACGGTGATCAGCACGCTGTTCCAGAAGTAATGGAGCATCGGCGAGGCGGTGAGCGCTTCGCGATAGTTGTCGAACATCGCGAAGTGGCGCGGCCAGCCCCAGTAATTGCCTTCGTTGAGTTCGTCGGTGGAGCGCACGGACGTCATCAGCACGGCGAGCATCGGCAGCAGCCAGATCACGAGCGCGATCGGCAGCGAGAGCTTGTAGAGCCGGCGCGGCGCGGGCTTCCATTTGTCGACGGGAATCGGAAACATGAGCGTGTCCTCGGTTTGGCTCGATCAGTGCTCGTTCTTCAGCAGACGGCGCAGGTGATAGACGATGTAGAGCAGCATGATCGCGAACAGCACGACGGCGATCGCGGCGGAATAGCCGAGCCGGTAATACTTGATGGCCTGGTCGTACATGTAGTACGCGAGCACCGTGGAGCTTTCGAACGGGCCGCCGCCCGTCATCACGGAGATCAGGTCGAAGCTGCGCAGCGCGCCGATGATCGTCACCACCACGGCCATGAAGGTCGTCGGGCGCAGTTGCGGCAGGATCACGTGCCACAGCAGCGACCAGCCCTTCGCGCCTTCCATGCGCGCGGCTTCGATCTGCTCGCTGTTGAGCGTCGTGAGACCGGTCAGGTAGAGGATCATGCAGTACGCCGTCTGCGGCCAGAGCGCCGCGAAGATGATGCCGGGCGTGGCGTAGTGCGGGTCGCCCAGCACCGGAATGCCGTGGCCGAGCAGCAGCGCGAGCAGGCCGAAGGTGGGATCGTAGAACCACGAATACACGAGCCCGACCACCACGCCCGAGAGCACGAAGGGCGCGAAGAACAGCGACTTGACGATGCGGATGCCCGGCACCGCCTGGTTCAGATAGAGCGCAATGGCGAGCCCCATCGGCGGCGCGAGCAGAAAGAGCGCGAGCCAGATGACGTTGTTCTTCAGCGCGGTGTAGAAGGTGGGCGCGTGAAAGAGTTCGACGTAATTGGCGAGGCCGACGAAACTCGCGTCGCTCATGCCGTCCCAGTTGTAGAACGAGAGGCGGATGGTCGAGAGAATCGGCCAGACCACGTAGATCGCGACCATGATGCAGGCGGGCGCGAGAAAGAGGCACGCGGCGCGGCGCTGGCGGCGCGCGGTGGGCGAAATGCGCCGGTTCGGTCGACCGGCGGCGGGCGCGGTGCGCGGCGCGTTCGAGTGGCCGTTGCCGGAACTCGACGCACCCGAAGGGCCGGACGCGTTGGGCGTGTCGTGCGAGGCACGGATCGTTGAAGTCACGGGGCGAACCACCACAAACCTCCAGTGCGAATCATGAGGCGGCGCGCGGCATGCAGCCATCGCGTGGGCATCGCGCGCGCCGCCGCCATCGGCTTACTTCTTGTAGATACGCTTGCGCGCGTCTTCGAGCTGCGCGAGGATCGAATCGATCTTCGTCGGATCGGCCATGAATTGCTGCATGCCCTTCATGCCTTCGTCGGCCATTTCCTTGGTCATGTCGCGATCGTAGAACTGCGCGATGCCGCCCTTCGTGTTCGCGAGAATCTGGAAGCCGATCTTCGAGATCGCGTCTTCCGGTTCCGGCGACTTGCTGTTGGCCGACAGCGAGCCCAGACCCTTCGCGAGCTGCGCGCCCACTTCAGGCGTTTCGGCGAAGGCGAGGAACGCGTGCGCGTCGGCCTTGTTCTTCGCTTTCGCCGGAATATGCAGCGATTCGACCGGACCGTCCTCGGCCGTCGGCACATTCGAGTCGATGATCGGGAACTGGAAGTAGCCCATCTGCTGCTTCACCGTGGGGCTGAAACCGCCCGTGATGAAGGTGCCCATCAGCATCATCGCGGCCTTGCCCTGGAACAGGAACGGCTGCGCGGCGTCGAGGTCGTAGGACAGCGAGTTATCGATGAAATAGCCAGCGTCGAGCAGTTGCTTCCACGTCGTGTAGACCTTCTTCACGCGCGGGTCGGTGTACGGCACTTCGCCCGCCATGAGCTGCTGGTGGAACTTGTTGCCGTTCAGGCGCAGGTCGAGATAATCGAACCAGCCCGCGAGTGTCCACGCGTCGCGTCCGCCCACGGCGATCGGCGTGATGCCGGCGGCTTTGAGCTTCTTGCAGTCGTCGAGAAACTCGTTCCAGGTTTTCGGCTCGTTCGCGATGCCGACCTTCTGGAACAGGTCCTTACGATAGAACATGCCCCACGAGTAATAGACCGTGGGCGCGGCGTACTGCTTGCCGTTGTACGTGGACGATTCCTTCGTCGACGCATACATCGTGTCCCAGCCGTTCTTCTGCCAGTCGCCGCTCAGGTCTTCGAACAGGCCGCGCTGCGCGTAGAACGCCATGCGCTCGCCGTTGTGCCAGTTCACGATGTCGGGCGGCGCGGTCGTGAGCCAGTTCGGCAACTGCACCTTGTACGCTTCCTCGTCGACGAACGACACCTTCACGTCCGTGCCGGGGTGCGTCTTCTTGAACTCGTCGATCACCTGAGTCCACACGGCGCGCTGGCTCGCGCCCTTGAACGCGATGTTCACTTCGAGCGTGCCGGCTTGTGCCGGGGTCGCGAGCGCGCCCGTGAACGCGGCGGTCGCGAGCGCGACGGCGACGAGCAGGGTGCGGGGTTGCATGGTCATGGCCTGTCTCCTTGGTTTTACGTCGTTGTCAGTGCTGCCGTTTGTGTCGAAAATTGCTGAATTTCCTGCGTTTTATGCTGCTGCCGAGCGGTACGCCGAGACGCCTTGCGGCTCGATCGCGCGCGTGCCGATCACGAAGTCGCGATCGGCGATCGCGGCGTCGATCGTGTGCGTGCCGGGGCCGTAGTTGAAGACCCACGTGAGGCCGCCGCGACGGCTCACGCGCACGGCGTCGCCGAGCGGCGTGGGGGCGAGTCCCGCTTCGCTGGCGATGCGCGCGAACAGCGCCTGGGTGGCGTCGTCGTCGAACAGACTCGCGAGATAGTGCACCGCGCCGTGCTTCACGTAAGCGGGATGGCCGTCGGTGAAACGCGCGCGGACTTCGCTCGCGCCGTCCTGCGCTGCATCGCTCGATTCGCTCAATTCGATCAGATCGCGCCAGTGGCGGGCGTGACCCGTTTGCGCGCCGAACGCGACCGGTTCGGTCACGTTGGGACGCAGCGATTCCACGCGCCACACGCGCACCGGCAGGAGCGACGCGAGCGGGCCCGGCGGCAGATTCGCGGGAATCTGCAGATCGACGGTCTTCGAGCCGGTGCGCGGACCGACGATCACCTGCGCGCCGGACTGCGCGAGACGCTGCGCGAAGTCGTCGGGCAGCACGGGCAGGGGCGGCACGACCACGAGCTTGTAGCCGTCGAGCGGCGCATGCACGGACACGATGTCGACGTCGAAACCGAGCGAGCGCAGCGCCGAGTAATACTCCACGGCAAAGCGCGGATAGTGAAAATCCGCGCCTTGCGGATGCACTTCGAATAGCCACTTCGCTTCGTAATCGAATACCAGCGCGACGTGCGTTTTCACCTGCGCATTCGCATCGGCTTGCGCGTCGGCGAGCACGGTGCGGATTTCCTCGGCCACGCGCGCGGCTTCGCTGCCGCCGATATCGAGCCGGTTGTCGGGCGTGTTCAGCCCGGCATGCATCTGCTCCTGCGCGAACGGCGCCTGACGCCAGCGGAAATACGACACGCAGCCCGCGCCGTGCGCGAACGCTTCCCAGCTCCACAGGCGCACCATGCCTGGCAGCGGCGCGGGATTCCACTGCGCCCAGTTGACGGGGCCGGGCTGCTGCTCCATCACCCAGAACGGCAGCTTCGACATGCCGCGATACACATCGTGATTGAACGACGCGAAGTCGGGATGGCCCGTGCGCAGATAACGCGCCTTTACGTCCGGCGCATACCACTGCTCCTCGAGCGCGCCGAGCGGATAGCTGTCCCACGATGCCACGTCGAGATCGGCGGCCACCTTGTAGTGATCGAACTCCGTGAACAGCTGCATGAAGTTGTGCGCGATGGGACGGCCCGGCGAATGCGCGCGGATGATGTCCACCTGCATGCGGTTGTAGCGCTGCACCTCGTCGGACGCAAAGCGGCGATAGTCGAGCCGATGCGAAGGATGCGCTTCCGTGACGGTGCCGATGGGCGCGTCGATCTCGTCGAAACTGCGGTACTCCATGCTCCAGAACACCGCGCCCCACGCCGTATTGAGCGCGCCGATGCTGCCGTAGCGCGCCTTGAGCCACTCGCGAAAACGCTTCACGGCTGCCGGCGAATAGCTGACGACGGTGTTGTGGCAGCCATATTCGTTATCGGTCTGCCAGTAAGCGACGGCGGGATGCTGGCCGTAGCGCTGCGCGACCGCTTCGCAGATGCGCTTCGACGCCTCGTAATACTCGGGCGACGAAAAATCATAGTGACGACGCGAGCCGAACGCGCGCACGCGGCCGTCCGAACCCACGGGCAGAATCTCCGGATGGCGGTCGATCAGCCACTTCGGCGGCGTGGCCGTGGGCGTGCACATGACCACTTTCAGGCCCGCGTTGCCGAGCGTGTCGACGGCGCGGTCGAGCCAGCCCCAGTCGTATTCGCCGGGCGACGGTTCCATGCGGCTCCATGCGAATTCGGCGATGCGCACCTGCTCGATGCCGAGCGCCTTCATGCGCGCGGCGTCGTCCTTCCACATCGCTTCCTGCCAGTGCTCGGGGTAGTAGCAAACTCCAAGACGCATTGCGGTGTCCTCTTTTCGTTGGGTTCGTGCGCGCGTTCCGAATCGATACGGATTCCTGATCGATCGAACGCGTGCGCGTGGATTCAGGCGTGAGTCTCGACGATGTCGAGCGGCGCGACGGCGAAACCGTTTTCCGCGAACAGATGGCAGAGCGCGGCGCTCGCGCGGAAATGCGCGGTGTCGCCGGAACCGAGACGCGCGTCGCCGGGCGCCTTCGCGATCAGCACCGCGCCGCCGGGCTGGTCCAGATGCACGTAGCTGTGCTCGCCGAGCGCTTCCACGAGCGTGACCTTGCGCGTGAGCGCGAGCGTGTCGGCTTGCGGCGCGGCGGCTTCGTGCACGGGTTCGAGATGCTCGGGCCGCACGCCGAGCGTGACCGGCGCGCCCACTGCGAGCGTGCCGCCCTGGCGCGGCAGCGTGAGCGTTTCGCCGCTGCCGTCGAGCGTGACGCTCACGCCGTTCGTGTCGATGGCGGTTACCGTCGCGGCCAGAAAATTCATGCGCGGCGAACCGATGAAGCCCGCCACGAAACGGCTCGCGGGCCGGTGATACAGATCGAGCGGCGCGCCCACCTGGGCGATGCTGCCATATAGTTCGGTATCCTGACCGCTGTGCAGCAGCACGATCTTGTCGGCGAGCGTCATCGCCTCGATCTGGTCGTGCGTGACGTAGACCACGCTCGCTTCGGCGAACTGCTTGTGCAGGCGCGCGATTTCGATGCGGGTCTGGCCGCGCAAGGTGGCGTCGAGATTCGACAGCGGTTCGTCGAAGAGAAACACGCCCGGTTCGCGCACGATCGCGCGGCCGATGGCCACGCGCTGGCGCTGGCCGCCCGAGAGCGCTTTCGGATGGCGTTCGAGCAGCGCTTCGAGCTGCAGAATGCGCGCGGCTTCGCGCACCTTGCGGTCGATATCGGCTTTCGGGGTTTTCGCGAGCTTCAGGCCGAAGGCCATGTTCTCGTAGACCGTCATGTGCGGAAAGAGGGCGTAGCTCTGGAACACCATCGCCACGCCGCGTTGCGCGGCGGGCACGTCGTTCACGAGTTTGCCGCCGATCGACACGTCGCCGTCCGTGACGTCTTCGAGTCCCGCGATCATGCGCAGCAAGGTGGATTTACCGCAGCCCGAAGGTCCAAGAAACACGCAGAATTCGTTCTTGCCGATCTCCAGATCGACATCGCGGATCACCGGCGCGTTGTCGCCGTAGGCCTTCTGCACGCCTCTCAAGGAAATGCTCGCCATGCGTCCCGTCTCCATGTTTTAATCGGCACGAAGCGGAGATTAAGCGCTTAATCAGGCAACCGAAAAAAATCGATCGTGGGCGCGATCGCAGGTTGCTTGTCTCCGGATTCGTTTTGAATGCGAGGTCTATGGTGCCGTCGCCGCATGCGATCAGGCAAATGTTGAAACGCATTCCCATATATTGAGCTTTCATGCCCACGCCCACTCTTGCCGAAGTCGCGCGCCATGCCGGCGTCACGCCCGCGACCGTGTCCAACGTGCTGCGCGGACGCGGTCGCGTGGGCGAGGCCACGCGCGAACGCGTGCTGGCGGCGATCGCGGCGCTCGGCTACCGTCCGCATCTGCCCGCGCGTGCGCTCGCGGAGGGCCGCGCGCCCACGATGGCGCTGATGGTGCCGAGTATCGCCAATCCGTTTTATCCCGAGTTCGCGCTCGCGGTGGAAAATGCGCTGCGCAATACCGGGCAATTCCTCATCATCTGCAATACCGACGGCGATCCGGTGACGGGCCGCGCGTATCTGGAGCAGATTGCCGGCACGCTGTCCGAAGGCGTGCTCGTGACCAATGCGAACCTCGATTTCGACGATCTGCGCCGCACCGAATCGCGTGGCGCGCCGGTCGTGCTGTGCATGTGGGAACGTCCGCTCGAACCGCCGGGGCTGCCGTGCGTGGCCGTGGATTTCCGGCTCGCGGGCGAACTCGCGGCGCGTCATCTGATCGAGCTGGGACATCGGCGCGTGGGCGCGATCGTCGGCAGCAAGGCGACGGGCATTCATGCGGCGCGCTACGAAGGTTTTCTCGATGCGATGCGCGCGGCGGGGCTCGACGGCGCGGCCGCGCCGACCATCTTCACGCCCGACACCACGCAGGGCGGCTACGCGGCGGCGCGCGAACTGCTCGGCCGCCACCCCGATCTCACCGCGCTGTTCACGACCAACGATCTGCCCGCGTTGGGCGCGATGCAGGCCGCCGCCGATCTGGGCTTCGACGTGCCGCGTCAGTTGTCGGTGGTCGGCATCACCGACATTCAGTTGGCGAGCGAATCGCGGCCCGCGCTGAGCACGGTCGCGGTGCCGACGGCGGAAGCGGCGGGGCTGGCGGTGAAGCTGCTGCGCGAGCTGATCGCGCAGACGGGGCGAGCGGCGAAAGAGCGCAAGGCGCCGCGCGAGGCGACGGTGTGCGTGACCTCGGCGCCGCAGCTCGTGGTGCGGGCCTCGACGGCGCGCGCGCCTACGGCTTGAGGAGCGTCATGCGCTCGATCTGGCGCACGACTTCGTCGCGCAGTTCGGGCGACATGTCCTGATAGCCGAGCAGGTCGGAGATCCACAGGCCGTCCGCCGCGAGACGGCAGATCATGAGACGCGCGGCCTGATCGAGCGGCAGCGGATCGGGGCGCGTCCACTTGCGCATCGGCGTGGAATAGCGCTCGCGAATCTCGGGGTCCGTCATCATCGCGGCGACCAGCACGCGCAGCACGTTGGTGCTGGCGGCCGGACTCGTTTCGTCGATGGTGGTGTGCAGATAGGCGCGCGACGCTGCGCCGCGCGCGTCCTTGCGGTCGGCGGCGAGGCGCGTTTCCATCTGATCCTCGAAGCGTTCGAGCGTCTGCTCGAACAAGGCGTCAAGGAGTCCTTGCTTGTTGACGAAGTGATATTGCAACGCGCCCTTGGTCACACCGGCGCGCTCCGCGACGGCTTCGAGCGTGACGGCCTGCACGCCGTGATCGGTGGCGATATCGGACGCGGCCTGCAGCAATTGCGCACGCACCTGCGCCGGGGCTTTCTTGCGACGCGTGCCGGAAGCGGGGGCCTCGGAAGCGGGGACTGCGGATTGCGTCGCGGGCTTTGATGCGGGCTTCGGAGTGGTTTTCCGGGTGGATTCCGCCGAGGATTTCGCGGCGCTCTGTGCGGGAGTTTTGGGCGCCGGCGTCTTGCGGGTGGCGCGCGGCTTCGTAGCGCTTTCGGCGCGTCCGGCAGCGCGCGCCGGTGCGTTGACGTTGAGATTCTTCATGGTTCGATCTTACCATTGCCGGCGGCGGCGCAAAACATTCCGTACGGATGGTATTATTCGCGCCATGAAAAAATCCGACCTGCCATTCGCGGCGCTGCTCGACGCCGCCATCGTGCGCGGACGCGACGCGCTCGCGCGCCGCCAGGCGCCCGACGGAAGCTGGTGCTTCGAGCTGGAATCCGACGCCACGATCACGGCCGAATACATCCTCATGATGCATTTCATGGGCAAGATCGACACCGTGCGCCAGGAGAAAATGGCGCGCTATCTGCGTGCGATCCAGCGTCTCGAAACGCACGGCGCGTGGGACCTCTACGTCGACGGCGCGCCCGACGTCTCGGCCAGCGTGAAGGCCTATTTCGCGCTGAAAGCCGCCGGCGACGCGCCCGACGCGCCGCACATGAAGCGCGCGCGCGACGCCATTCTCAAGCTCGGCGGCGCGGCGAAGTCGAACGTTTTCACGCGCATCCTGCTCGCCACCTTCGGCCAGGTGCCGTGGCGCGCCACGCCGTTCATGCCGATCGAGTTCGTGCTGTTCCCGAAGTGGGTGCCGATCTCGATGTACAAGGTCGCGTACTGGGCGCGCACGACCATGGTGCCGCTGCTCGTGCTCTGCTCGCTCAAGGCGCGCGCGCGCAATCCGCACGCGGTGTCGATCGCCGAACTGTTCGTCACGCCGCCGGACGAGGAGCGCGACTACTTTCCGCTCGGCAAGGGCGTGCGCAAGCTGTTTCTCGCGCTCGACCGCACGATACGCCATATCGAACCGCTGATTCCGGGCGCGCTGCGCAAGCGCGCGATCCGTCACGCCGAAGCGTGGTGCGCCGAGCGCATGAACGGCGAAGACGGCATGGGCGGCATCTTTCCGCCGATCGTCTACAGCTACCAGATGATGGACGTGCTTGGCTATCCCGAGGACCACGCGCTGCGCCGCGACTGCGAAAACGCGCTCGAAAAACTGCTGATCGAGCGCCCGGACGGCAGCGTGTATTGCCAGCCGTGCCTCTCGCCGGTCTGGGATACTGCGTGGAGCACGATGGCGCTGGAGCAGGCGCTCGCGGTGCCTGCGGAAGAAGCCGTCGAAGCGTCGGGATCAATGGGCGAAACGCGCGCGGCCTCCACGCCGGTCGCGCAACTCGACCGGCAGATCGCGCGCGCTTACGACTGGCTCGCCGAGCGTCAGGTCGACGACCTCAAGGGCGACTGGATCGAGAACGTGCAGCCCGACGTGCCGCCGGGCGGCTGGGCGTTCCAGTACGAGAATCCGTACTATCCGGATATCGACGACAGCGCGGTGGTGGCGGCCATGCTGCATCGTCGCGGTCGCGCGGAGGCGCGCAGGACGGGCCGCGATCCGTACGCGGCGCGCGTGTCGCTCGCGCTCGACTGGATGCGCGGTCTGCAATCGCGCAACGGCGGTTTCGCGGCCTTCGACGCCGATTGCGACCGCCTGTATCTGAACGCGATTCCGTTCGCCGATCACGGCGCGCTGCTCGATCCGCCGACCGAAGACGTGTCGGGTCGCGTGCTGCTGTGTTTCGGCGTGACGGGCCGCGAAGAGGAGCGCGCCTCGCTCGCGCGCTGCATCGACTACATCAAGACGACGCAGCGCGAGGACGGCAGCTGGTGGGGCCGCTGGGGCACGAACTATATTTACGGAACGTGGAGCGTGCTGGCGGGACTCGCGCTCGCGGGCGAAGATCCGCGCCAGCCGTATATCGCGCGCGCGCTTGCCTGGCTCAAGGCGCGCCAGCACGCGGACGGCGGCTGGGGCGAAACCAACGACAGCTATATCGACGCGAAACTCGCGGGCACCAATGGCGGCGAGAGCGCGTCGAATTTCACGGCGTGGGCGTTGCTCGCGCAAATGGCATTCGGCGACTACGAATCGGAGTCGGTGCAGCGCGGGATTGCGTATCTGCTCTCGGTGCAGGACAGCGACGGTTTCTGGTGGCATCGCTCGCATAACGCACCGGGTTTCCCGCGCATTTACTACCTGAAGTATCACGGCTATACCGCGTATTTCCCGCTCTGGGCGCTGGCGCGTTATCGCCGTCTCGTGGAAGCGGGGCGCGCGAAAATCGCGTGATTTCTGCCTGAGCGCGGCGTGATGATCGCCGCATGACATCCAGACGCCACTCGAACGAGTGGCGTTTGCATTTTGAAAGCTTGGGCGGATGCGAGGAAAGGGTGGCCGATCGCGTTCAAGCTTCGCCGGGCGCTGCCGATATCCCGGGTAGAGGGTCGTGCAGAGCGGGGACAGATGCGCAGGGCATCCCGGCGAGCGCCAGCCAAAACGACGCAGAAACGACGCAATTCCTTAGACAAATTCCATGAAGACGATCCAGCCAGGCGTCGACGAACGCACCACGCTCACCAGCAACAACCGCTTAGAACTCCTGCTGTTTCGCCTCGGCGAGGCGCGTCCGGGCGCCGGGCGCGGGCTTTACGGCATCAACGTGTTCAAGATCCGCGAAATCGTGACGATGCCGGAAGTCACGCCGATCGCCGGTTCGCCCGCGCATCTGGTGGGCGCGGTCGATATTCGCGGCCAGATCATTCCGGTAATCGACATTGCTTCGCTGATCGGTTCGGCGTCGGACAAGCCGCCCGCGATCCTGCTCATCACCGAATTCTCGCGCGGCACCCAGGCGTTCGCGGTGGAGGAGGTCGAGGACATCATCCGCCTCGAATGGAAGGAAGTGCTGAGCGCCGAATCGAGCGGCACGTCGGGCTACGTGACGGGGATCGCGCGCATCGACGCGGGCAATGGACAGACGCGTCTCGCGCAGGTGCTCGACGTCGAGCAGGTGATGCGCGACGTGTTCCCGGAGCAGCACGAAGACGTGAAGCCCGAAGCGGTGGGCGACGCGCTGCGCACGGCGGGCGGCCGCATTCTCGCCGCCGACGATTCGGGCTTCGCGCGTGCGTTGATCGGTCAGGCGCTCACGGCGCTCGAAGCGCCGCATGTGATTGCGTCGAACGGCGAAATGGCGTGGCAAATGCTGCTGAAGATCGCGGAGGAAGCTGCGCAGGAAAAGGTGCCGGTGCGCGAGAAAGTGTCGCTCGTGATTACCGATCTGGAAATGCCCGAGATGGACGGCTTCATGCTCACACGCAAGATCAAGGCCGACGATCGGCTCAAGCATATTCCCGTGATCATTCACTCGTCGCTCACGGGCGCGGCAAACGAAGCGCACGCGCGCAACGCGGGCGCGAACGGCTACATCACGAAGTTCGCCCCGGCCGAATTGTCCGCGGCGATCCGCAAGGCGCTCGCCGCATGAACGCGGAACAGTCGCCGCTGCAACGAACCCCCTGTAACACATAACAACGCTTCTCTCTGGTTCCGGGCGCCGACGACAAAGCCCCGGAACCGCTCCGTGCCGACCTTCGGGTCGGCTTTTTTTTGCGTTGTGCGGAGCGGGAGGATGGTGCGTTAGAGCGCGTGTTGCACCGTGCGCGCCGAGTCGGTGATGTCCTGGCCGAAGCCGGCAATCGTATTGCAGGCCGAAAGGGCGAGCGTCGTGGCGGCGACCAGAAGAATCGCCAGAATGCGAATGTACATATAAACCCCGCGTGGTAATCGAACGCCGGCCGTGCGCTTTATTGCGTTCTGTGAACCGGCGTGAACGGGAGTTTATCAGCACTCGATGCGCGCGCACCTTACATTAACTTGCGGGTCGCGCGCGCGAGGTCTGAATCAATGCACGCGATCCGCGTGGGCGTTGACGTCGATAACCGGCACTGCATGCGCATCGTCGCGCGAAGCCGAGTGTGTGCGCCCGGTGCTCGCGGTGCGCTTCGCGCGCCAGCGCGCGTAAGCCGCCGTCATCAACGGCGCGAGCAGCGACGTGACGATGGTCGAGGCCGCGATTTGCGGCGTCGCCACCGACACGAGCGCGCCGAGGCGCGGATCGACGGCGGCGATCGCGGTCGGCGTCGCAACCGCGTTGCCGGCCGTGGTCGAGGCCGCCATGCCGCCGACGCCCGAGCCGCCCATCAGGCGCGACGCCAGCACGTTGAACACGGTGCCTGCCGCGAGCGTGATCAGGCCGAGCACGATGCCGGACAGACCCGCGCCGAGAATCGCATGCAGATTGATCTGCGCGCCGAGCCCGAACGCAAAAAACGGAATCAGCAGATCGCCGCCCGACTTGAGGAATTTGCGCATGTCGGCGTCGAGATTGCCGAGCACCATGCCGATGACGATCGGCAGGATCGTCGCCACGAGATCGAGCACGGGAATCTTCGCGAGGCCGGACAGCCCGAGCGCGACCATCGTGATGAACGGGCCTTCGAGGATCGACAGCACCGCGAGCGCGCCGCGATCCATTTCATCGCCGAATTGCCGCGTCAGTGCGGCGTAGAGACCCATGTTTGCATTGGTGACGGCCGCGATGATCGCCATGCCGGATAAACCGAGAAACCCTTGCGCGCCGAAGAATTTGCTGACCACGAGCCCGATCAGCACACCGCTGACGAGTTTCGCGATCGTGATCGCCGCGCCGTTTCGAAGCGCACGCGGCGCGGTGCGAAACTGAATTTCGGCGCCCATGCAGACGAAGAACACCGCGAGAATCGGCAGCGCGCCATGCGCGAGTTGCGTCGAGAAACTGCCGATGCCGAGCACGCGCGGCGCGAATGTATTGAGTACGCTACCCCAGAGCAGAGGGATGACCATCATCCCTCCAGGAAAGCGTTCGATGGCCTGTTTGATTTTCACCTTGAGTCTCCTGCTTATTCTGGCGCGCACGCATGCGGGCGTGCGGCCGGTTTTCATTCTTCAAAGGTCATGCGAGGCGATGGCGCGGCATGCAGCGAAACACACGGCATGCCGCGCGCGGCGTTACATCTGCGCGCCGATCATCCACGGCACGAATTCCTCGTTGCCGATGCCGAGCGCTTCGCTCTTGCTCTTGCCGCCCGACGCCACCTCGACGATCATGCGGAAAATCTCTTCGCCCTTTTGCTCGACGCTTGCGGTGCCGTCCATGATGTCGCCGCAATTGATGTCCATGTCGTCGGCCATGCGGCGATACATCGGCGAATTGGTCGCGAGCTTGATCGAGGGCGCGGGCTTGGCGCCGAAGCACGAACCGCGTCCCGTCGTGAAGACCACGAGATTCGCGCCGCTGGCAATCTGGCCGGTCGCGCCCATCGGGTCGTAACCCGGCGCATCCATGAAGACGAGGCCGTGCGTGTCGACCGGTTCGGCATAGCGATACACGCCCATCAGCGGCGAGGAACCACTTTTCGCCACCGCGCCCAGCGACTTTTCGAGGATCGTCGTGAGGCCGCCGGCCTTGTTGCCAGGCGTCGGATTATTGTCGATGCTGCCTTTCTCGCGTTCCGCGTAGGCTTCCCACCAGTGAATGCGCTCGACGATCTTTTCGCCGACTTCCTGGCTGATCGCGCGTCGCGTCAACAGATGTTCCGCACCGTAAATCTCGGGCGTTTCGGAGAGAATCGCGGTGCCGCCGTGACGCACGAGCAGATCGACGGCCGCGCCCAGCGCCGGGTTCGCCGTGATGCCCGAATAGCCGTCGGAGCCGCCGCATTGCAGCGCGATATTGATGTGCGAAACCGGCAGCGGCTCGCGCACCGATTGATTCGCGATCGGCAGCATGGTTTTCACGGCGGCGATCGCGGCGTCCACGGTCTTTTGCGTGCCGCCTTCTTCCTGCATCACGAGCGGCACGAGCAGCGGGCCGGGCTCGACGCCCTCGGCGATAAACATCGCGCCCATCTGGTTCGCCTCGCAACCGAGACCGATGATGACCACGCCCGCGAAATTCGGGTGCTTCACATAGCCGCCGATCGTGCGGCGCAGTTGCGCGATGCCTTCGCCATGATGGTCGATGCAGCAGCCGAAGCTGTGCGTGATCGGCACGATGCCGTCGACGTTCGGATACGCATCGAGCGCGCCCGGCGTGCTGAAGTGCTGCGAAACCAGCTTCGTGACGGTGGCCGAGCAGTTGACCGTGCTGATCACGCCGATATAGTTGCGCGTGGCCACGCGGCCGTCGGCGCGGCGAAAGCCGTTGAAGGTCAGCGGCGCGCTCGCGGGCTCGACGGTCTTGAGGTCTTCGCCGAAAGCGTAATCGCGGTCGAATTCACCGATCGAGAGATTGTGGACATGCACGTGGTCGCCGACGCGAATCGGCTGCGTGGCGAAGCCGATGATCTGGCCGTAGCGGCGCACCGGCGCGCCTTGCGCGACGTCGCGGCAGGCGACCTTGTGGGCGGCGGGAATGTCGGCGGCGCAAACAATATCGTCGAAATCGGCGAGAATCGTACCGGCGGCGAGTGCGCCGCGTGCGATCAGCACGTCGTCGAGGTCGTGCAGTTTGATGGCGAGCGTAGCCTGGCTCATGGTGCCTCCTGATTGTGGGGTCGGGGTGCCGGGCGTGGCTCGTCGTAGTGGCTCGCGAGCGTTGGCGACCGGCGTGAGCACATGATCGGGCGGGCGGGAGACAGGCGCAAATTGGTCAGGCCAATTCGGGGACCACGGCGTCACGCGGCATTTTTCCGCGCCATTCAGGCATAGCGAACAGAGAGTCGAAGGTGGAAAGTCGTTCGAAAAACACAGGCGCGCTGGCCCAGACGGTCCGGCGCATCGAGACAGGCATTCAGGAAGGACGCTGGCAGGCCGATGAGCGCCTGCCTTCCGAGCGCGCGCTCGCGGAGTCGTATGGCGTCTCGCGGGCGACGGTGCGCGAGGCGATCGGCCGGCTCGCGAGCAAGGGCGTGCTCGAAACGCGGCGCGGCAGCGGCGTCTATCTGCTGCGTGCGAAACCCACGGGGCTCGCGGCGCCGTGGTTGCAATTGATCACGGATACGCCGCCGTTGCGCTCGGAAACGCTCGAATTCCGACTGGTATTCGAATGCGCGGCGGCGCGCTTCGCGGCGCTGCGCTCGTCCGCGCATGAACTCGAACGCTTCGAGACCATACTCGAGCGCATGCGCGACGCGGTGACTCATGCCGACGTGGACGCCGAAGCGGCCACCGACGGCGAATTCCACACGGCGCTCACGGCGGCCTCGCACAATCGTCTGCTCGATCAGTTTTACGCGAGCGTCATCGCGATGCTGCGAGATCATATTGCGAGCAATACCTACGACGCGACGGTCAATAACGCCAACGCTGCGATGCAGGCGCGCAATCGTCTCGATCAGCACGAATCGATTTATCACGCCATTCGCGACCGCAATCCCGACGCGGCACAGCAGGCGATGTTCGTGCACATCGATTACGTGGGCAAACAGTTCAACGTCTGAGCGGCGCTGAAGCGGGGTATTGGAAGTTACCGGT
Source organism: Paraburkholderia tropica (assembly GCF_900109265.1). Classification (GTDB taxonomy): domain Bacteria; phylum Pseudomonadota; class Gammaproteobacteria; order Burkholderiales; family Burkholderiaceae; genus Paraburkholderia; species Paraburkholderia tropica. Next base: position 1,227 of record NZ_FNZM01000018.1, on the reverse strand, counting down.
AATTCACGAGATTGATCACGTGGTTGAGGAACCCCGGCGGGCTTTATTAACTATTGCGGTGGGTTGGCTCAAGCCTTTGATCCGTGGGGTTTTCGGCTGTTTTTTTGGGGAGGGCGGCGCATTATGCGCTTCGTAGCGGCACGCGTTCTTTCGCGTCGCGATAACGTTAGATCATCTGACTCAGTTCGGCCAATTTGAGCCATTCGGCGCCGCTATCTGATTGGTCGCTCCATCACGATGACGTTGCCGATGAATCTCGGATTGGTCGTGCTATAGGCGGTCTCAAAGCCCTCGCGTTGCCAGAATGCTAACGCGCCCGGATTCGTCGAAATAGCGGCGAGTTGCAGTCTCCGGTAGCCCCGCTCACGCGCCATCTCGTTGATCAAAGCCAGCGCAGTTTGTCCGTACCCTCGACTCTGATGCGGTCCTGAGAAAAGCAGCAACCCGATCCATACGCAGTCATCGTTCGGATATGAGCGAATCACGTCAGCACAGCCGACCATGTCTGGCCCAACGTAAAATCCGAAGACTAATTTGTCCGTCGTATCCTTACTGGTTGGCTTGCCATTGAAGAAATCGTCAACATCTTCCTCGGAGGGCGGCCGACCTTCGACGAGTTCACTGTACGAAGGTGCCTCCAGAAAGATGCGCAACACGTTCGCGCAATCGCTGTGCGACTCGCTGGTGAGTGGGCGGATTGTAAGCATCAGGAGCAGTTTCGAGGTGAGAGCAGCAATTCTAGAACCATTGGCCGGAGTGGACATAGACAGCGCAACGTCGTTGTGAGCGTCCGCATTGCGCATGCTTGACTGGCCGAATCAGGTCGCGTGATGCCCCTTGCATTAAGCGCACGCCCACTGCGCTCGCTGGGCACGATCGTTAGACGCAGTGCGGCCACAAACGGCCGTTCGACACCGATGCGCAGATCGTCGACAATGACGCCTTCCCAGACCAAACAAAAACCTGTGAAAGACGAAGAATTTGACGCGTTCTTAGAATGCGCTCTGGCTGAACTAAACGTAAAACAGGCGGTTCTGTCTAATTCGTTCGGCATCGGAGGTAGTGAGCGTTTCGTCGTGGATTTTGCGTCGGGTCTTCTGACGTTCTTCGTCGGTGAATCTCCAACCGCAGAGGCGTCCATAGTGCCATTGGGAACGCACTCTCTCGACAAACAGCGCTATCGTTGGTCATGGTCGGATGAAGGTCTTCCAATGGACGTTCGGGATG
>NZ_FNZM01000006.1 GCF_900109265.1 Paraburkholderia tropica | reverse complement strand
ACTCTTTACGCTTCTTCCAGATTGGCTGTGGCGCCCCCAAAGGCGACGCAGCAACCCGTCATGCCTGATGACCATAGCGAGTCGGTCCCACCCCTTCCCATCCCGAACAGGACCGTGAAACGACTCTACGCCGATGATAGTGCGGATTGCCCGTGTGAAAGTAGGTAATCGTCAGGCTTCTTATGCAGTACGTCCAGAACCCCGGCTTCTCCAGAAAGAGAGCCGGGGTTCTGGCGTTTGGGCGTGGGAAAAACACGTAGCCAGAACGCTCAAGCAGGAACAAAAAAACGGCCGTCCCAAGGGACGGCCGTTTTGCCTTCGACATCTGCATTCTTAGCCCTCCCTGTGCGCAATTGCGCTATCTTCTAAAGGCAATTTCAAGACGACATTAAATCGCTTTAAGAATCAGTGAATTAAAATATTTAAATAGCATCAAATTGCTTATTTGTTGAAGTTTCGCAAAATTCCGTCGATATATACTCGTGGGTAGCTTTTTGCTACGAACTTAAAATAACACGTTATACCGACAAGAATCCGGGGAGCTTCCGCGCACGCGTTCGCGTGCAGGAAGCGCGAAACATGCAACGCCGATGGAATGACCACGCGCGCAGAACTGTACTGCGCCATTCATTTTCGCCGCGAAACGACACACGGCGCGTTCACACGCGCCGTAGCCGCACAGCATCTCATCCAGCGCCGCATCTCGCAGCTGCACTCCAATCTCCTGTCGCTTTATTCGCGCGTGCCGTCCTGTGCACGCGCGTCGTCGTTTCAGTTCCTTCTATTACCCAAGGAGTCTCCATGAAGTTGTCCCTGACCTGCGGCGCGGTGCTCGCCGCGGCTGCGATCGCGGCGCTGAGCGGCTGCGCGACGGAGTCGTCGCGTACCTTGCCGGTTCCTCCCGTTGCGAGCGCGCAGCGTCCGCCCGTCGGCCAGCCGGTGAAGATTGCTGTCGGCAAATTCGATAACCGCTCGGCCTATATGCGCGGCATCTTCTCCGATGGCATCGACCGTCTCGGCGGCCAGGCGAAGACCATTCTGATCACGTCGCTGCAGCAAAGCGGCCGTTTCAACGTGCTCGATCGCGACAATCTCGACGAGATTCGTCAGGAAGCCGGCTTCGCGAAGCAAGTCCAGACGATCAAGGGCGCCAACTACGTCATCACGGGCGACGTCACCGAATTCGGCCGCAAGGAAGTCGGCGACCACCAGCTGTTCGGCATTCTCGGCAGCGGCAAGAACCAGATCGCCTACGCGAAGGTGAGCATCAACGTCGTTGATACCACGACGTCGGAAGTGGTCGCCTCGTCGCAAGGCGCGGGTGAATACAGCCTGTCGAATCGCGAAATCATCGGCTTCGGCGGCACCGCGAGCTACGACTCGACGCTCAACGGCAAGGTGCTCGAGCTGGCGATCCAGGAAGCGGTCAATCACCTGGCCGATCAGGTCGACGCGGGCGCGCTGCGCACCGCGCACTGAGCATCCGCATCCACCGATCAAAACAACTACGCATACGGGGTTTAACCATGAAATACATCGGCACGCTTCGGGGATTGTGTCTGCCTGTCACGGCAGCGACGCTGCTGCTCGCGGGCTGCGCGCCCGCCACGCCGCCGCTCTATCAGTGGACCGGCTATCAGCCGGGCGTCTACGACTACCTGAAAGGTCAGAAGTCGCCGCAGGAACAGATCGACGCGCTCGAGAAGTCGCTGCAGGAAATCCGCGCGAAGGGCAACAAGACGCCGCCGGGCTTCCACGCCCAACTGGGCTTGCTGTACGCGAACGTCGGCAACGACACCCAGGCTATGCAGGAATTCGACGCCGAGAAAAATCTCTTTCCCGAGTCGACGACCTACATGGACTTCCTGATGAAGAAACCGAAGCAACAATAAGCGAGCGCACCGACATGTCCCGAATCCTTTCCCTCAAGCTCTGGCTCGCGGTCTCCGTGCTCGCCCTGCTGTCCGCCTGCGCGCAGCCCGTCAAACACGTGGATTACACGGCGTTCAAGAACGCGCGTCCGCGCACGATTCTCGTGCTGCCGCCCGATAACTCGACGACTGACGTGACCGCGTCGGACAGCATGCTCTCGCAGATGACGTTTCCGCTCGCCGAAGCCGGTTACTACGTGATCCCGGTCGCGGTCATGGAGGAGACGTTCAAGCAGAACGGGCTCACGACGCCGGCCGACATCCAGAAGACCTCGCCCGAGAAGCTGCGCGAGATTTTCGGCGCGGACGCGGCCGTGTACGCGACGATCACGCAATACGGCACGAAGTATCGCGTACTCGACAGCGCGACGGTCGTCACGGCATCGGCGAAACTCGTCGATCTGAAGAGCGGCGACGTGCTCTGGCAAGGCAGCGCGAGCGCGAACAGCAACGAAGGCAACAACAACAGCGGCGGCGGTCTGATCGGCATGCTGGTGATGGCGGCCATCAAGCAGGTCGCGAATTCGCTGACCGACAAGAGCCACGATATCGCGGGCGTGACGAGCTATCGTCTGCTGCACGCGGGTCCGCCGACGGGCCTGCTGTACGGTCCGCATTCGCCGAAGTTTGGCACGGACTGAAGCCGTACGCCGCAATCACGCGGCTATAAAGCGGCAATAACGCAGCCGCAAATAAAAAGGCCCGTCACCGAAGTGACGGGCCTTTTTCATTCCGGCGCGCTCAACTGCCGCGCGGCGGAAAAGCGCTTAGCGCTCCAGGAACGGACGCAGCTTGTCGGCGCGGCTCGGGTGCATCAGCTTGCGCATTGCCTTGCTTTCGATCTGGCGGATACGCTCGCGCGTGACGTCGAACTGCTTGCCCACTTCCTCGAGCGTGTGGTCCGAGGTCGTGTCGATGCCGTAGCGCATGCGCAGCACCTTTGCTTCGCGCGGCGAGAGCGCCTTGAGCGCCTCGTCGATCGCAGCGCGCATGTTCGCATGGATCGCGGCGTCGGCCGGCGATGCCGAACCTGCGTCCTCGATCATGTCGCCGAGCGTGGCGTCGCCGTCGTCGCCCACCGGGCTTTCGAGCGAAACCGGCTGCTTGGCGATCTTGAGGATGCCGCGCACCTTCTCTTCGGTCATGCCCATGCGTGCGGCGAGGTCGGCCGGATGCGCTTCCATGCCGGTCTGCTGCAGGATCTCGCGCGAGATGCGGTTCAGCTTGTTGATCGTTTCGATCATGTGCACCGGCACGCGGATCGTACGCGCCTGGTCGGCGAGCGCACGCGTCACGGCCTGGCGCACCCACCACGTGGCGTACGTCGAGAACTTCCAGCCGCGGCGATATTCGAACTTGTCCACCGCCTTCATCAGGCCGATGTTGCCTTCCTGGATCAGGTCGAGGAACTGCATGCCACGGTTCACGTACTTCTTCGCGATCGAGATCACGAGACGCAGGTTGGCCTTGACCATCTCGCCCTTCGCCTGGCGCATCTTCGCTTCAGCGGCCGTCATGCGACGGTTGATCGCCTTGATCTGCTGCAGCGACAGCGAGGCTGCGGCTTCGATTTCGGCGAGCTTGCGCTGTTCGGCCTGAACGGCCGGCAGGCTGCGCTCGAGCGCGGGACCGTACTTCGTCGAGGCGGCGGCTGCGCGCACGCCCCATTCGAGGTCGGTTTCCTTGCCCGGGAACTGTTCGATGAACGTCTCACGCGGCATGCCGCAGCGGTCGACGACGATCGCCAGCACGTTGCGCTCGATTGCGCGGATCGCCGCGACCTGCTCGTGCAGCAGCGTGCACAGGCGGTCGATCGTGCGGGCCGTGAAGCGGATCGGTGCGAGTTCGCTCTGGATGTCGGCGCAGATCTGCATTTCGGCGGCCGTCGCGCGTGCATTGGCGTCGCCGGTGCAGGTCATGGCGTCGAACAGCGTGCGCACGCGCGCGAAGATCGCCAGGCTGTCCGCCTTGAGCTGCGCGAGCAGGGCTTCGTTCGCCTTGGCGTTGTCGGCTTCCGCGTCTTCTTCGCTGTCCGAGTCGTCCGAGTCGTCGTCGTCGCCGGCCTGGGCTTCGACGTCGTCGCTCGAGTCGGCTTCGGCGGCGGGCGCCGGTTCCGCAGCGGCTTCGTCGCTGCCGATGCCGTCGACGAGCTCGTCGATGCGCATTTCGTCGGCCGCGACGCGATCGGCGTCCGCCAGAATGGTCGCGACGATCGACGGGCAAGCCGCGATCGCCTGGATCATTTCCTGGAGGCCGTCTTCGATGCGCTTGGCGACTTCGATTTCGCCGGCACGCGTGAGCAGCTCGCTCGAACCCATTTCGCGCATGTACATGCGCACGGGGTCGGTCGTGCGGCCGAATTCCGAGTCGACCGTCGAGAGCGCGACTTCGACTTCTTCGTCGGCTTCGTCGTCGGCCTGGCGGTCGGCGCGCGAATCTTCGTTCAGCAGCAGCGTGTCGGCGTCGGGCGCCTGCTCGTAGACCTGCACGCCCATGTCGTTAAACGTCGCGACGATGGTTTCCAGCGCGGCCGTCTGCGCGAAGTTGTCGGGCAGGTGGTCGTTGATGTCTGCGTGCGTCAGATAGCCGCGCTCGCGACCGAGCTTGATCAGCGCGCGCATCTGATGCTGGCGCTTTTCGAGTTGCGAGGCGCCGTCCAACGGAGTCGCATCGCCGGTCTTGTCCTTGGAACCGCGGCGGGCGGTGCGGGTAGACGTGGGCGCGTCTTCCCGGTCATGGCTTGTCAATACATTCTCCTCGAAAGGAATTGCCCCACGAGGGCAAAAAGGGTCACGCGCCAGCGGCGTGGCGTCCTGGCGATGACGAAATTGCAGGGGAATGGGCGGGGGCGCGAGGTCCCGCCGAGCGAGCGCCAACACACGACGGCGTGGCGTCCTGGATTTTCGTGCAATGCAGAAAGATCGCGTATGGTAGTGCGTTACGCCATGCGAAGCAACCCGAACGTGGTGTTGGCGCACCGCGCCATAGTCCGCGCCGCCCTTTCGGGGTCGAAGCGCATTCGAAATGGATGAAAGCCGCGTGGGAGACTTCGTTGCCGCATCGCTTTTCTACGTTGGATTTTCCTGTTTGACGTTTCTCTGCGCGTGTGAATTAGACAAGTATCCGGGTTCCCGGTTCTCCGTTTTTCTATCGATGAGCGAAACGGATAGTTGCACGTCGTATCACAATCGCCAGCCGCCGCAATCGTTCCCCGTTAAACCGGTCGCGGCGCTCGCAACCCACACTATATAGAACGTGCTGTGCTCATAACCGTTGACGGGCGCTGATGCCCGTCTTTACGCGTGTTGCGCCCGCCGGTTACGGCGGAAAGGTGTCGTACTGCGGCAGCGTATCGGTGATGTCGTGCCACGGTGCCTTCGAGCCGACAAACAGGTGACCTTGCGGCCGGATCGTGGGCGCGTCGACGAGCGTGCCCATCGTCACGTGGACATACGCGCCTTCGCGCACCACTGAATAGAGCAGCGAGCCGCACTGGCGGCAGCGGATGTCGTGCGCGGCCTGTGGATCGCCGTAGACGAGCACGTCGGCCTGATCGGCTTCCAGACGCAGCTGCGCGCGCTCGATGCCCGCAAACGGCTTGAACGCCGCGCCGGTCGCGCGTCGGCACTGCGAGCAGTGGCAGTTGAAGGCGTAGCCGAATGCGTCGTTCACGCGGTAGCGCACCGCGCCGCACAGGCACTGCCCGCGCAGCGAGGCGTGGGGTTTGGAGGGGGCGATCGTGTTCATGGCACCCTTTGGCAGGTCGGGCGAGCAAACCCGGCGAAACGTTACGGAACAGCGCAAGCCGGCGCGCGAGGCGTGTGTTTCGCGTTTCCCGGTAACGTGCTGTGGCCCAAAGGTTACCGCTTATGGGGCTTTTCGCGCCGAAATACGCCCTGCGACGCGCATCCCAGACGCCACAAGGCCTCCGAAGCCCTGTTGACCGCGAAAAAAACGTACTTTCCGTCAGATTTTGGCGCCGAAGGGGACCATCGACAGGTGACGTCTCCCAAATCCGGTTACCTCAAGCGCACGCCGCGCTCACCCGGGCCGCTCCCGCAGTTCCTTCAAGCCGTTGATCACGACCAGCAGGGCGCGGCCGTGCTCTTCCGAGCCGTCCCACGCCTCGACGATAGCGTTGCGCAGCAGATCGTTATAGGCGCCCGCCTGACGCGCGGCCGCCTTCACACCATAGAAACTGCATAGCTTATTGAATGACGCGCTACGGCGCAGCCTGCGCCCGTTCGAAGCGCGAAGCCGCGAAACGGTAGGCTGGCTGACGCCGGAAAGCCTTGCTATCTCGCTGGATGAGCGGCTATCTGCCGTCAGCCGGCGCAGCAGTTCCTGCACGGGAAAATGAGTGTCTGGGGCTTCCATGTCATGCATTATACCTATACAGTAACGCTTATTGAATTGCTCGCCGAAACTGGCGGGCTGGCTGTATTTCCGAGGATGTCGATGGCGCTCAATCACCTACCCCCCACGTTTTGCTGGTCCAGGATCGGATCGGAGACGGGAGAAGATCTCCCGACGATCGTCCTGCGCAAGGAGTGGGAGCGCAGGCTGGGCGGCGGCCGGTTCCTGTGGGGCATCAATCAGCCGCTCGGCAACAGCGCGCAGGTTGCGGCGTTGCGCACCGGTTCGCTGCTCGCGCTGTTTTCGGCGGCGGCCAGCCGTCCGCGCATGACCGAGCTGCGCCGCGAGGGCGCGCTGGTCTGGAATGCCTGGGTCGATGCGAGCGGGCAGGTGCGTCCGCTGCCGCCGCATGTGTTTGTCACGAGCCGTCTGCGTTTTCCGTCCGGCAAGCCGCGCGATCATCACTACGCGCTGGTGTGCGCGTCGCCGACCGAGCTCACGCTCGGCAGCAGCCTGCGCGTGCAGCCCGAGCGTCTGCGCAGCGTGAGCACGGGCAAGGCGCCGTCGCCGTCGCAGGGCACGGTGGTCGTGGACCGCGCGGAGCGCTCCGGCGCGAAGGCGGCGAACAACGCGGGCGCGGGCGATGGAAAAGCCGCCAAAACCTACGCCGTCGCATTCGGTGTGGAACTGGAAGCGCCGTATTTCGTGCGTCTCGCGCAGCCCACGCGCGTGAAGGCGCGCGACATGGCCGCGCTGCACGACGCCGCGCGCAACGCCGACTTCGACGCCTGGGTCGAGCTCACGCGCCGTCTGCGCAGCGCGCCCGCGCAGCCCGCGCGCGGCGTGACGAGCGATCTGTTCGATCTCGGCGCGAAGGCGCGCGAAGCCGGCGCGCTGCGCGAAGCTGAATTCACGCTCGGCGCGGAAACGTCGCGCTGCCGTATGGAAGCCGCGCAGCCGAACCCGCGCGGCGTCACGCGCGAGCTGTTCGCGCGCGATCTCTTCGATCTGCTGCCCGCCGACTGCGCGCCCGCCCGGCCGCCGCGCGCAGCCCGCAACGACCTGCTGCGCGGCGTGCGCACGCGCACGGTCTCGCGCGGCCCCGCGCAAGGCGACCTGCTGCACGACGTCGCGCAGGGCGATCTGCTGTTTGGCGCCGATCCGGCGCAATCAACAATGGAACTCTTCCATGGCGATACCCACCCATTCGCGCGAGGCCGAAGCCGCCCGACGCTTTCTTGAGGCGAGCCGCAACGTCGACCAGGCGTTCCGCGCCGCGCAGCAGGCCGCGTTCGGCGACCTCGATCCCGCGCGCTCGCACGGCGCGGCGCAGTCGCGTCTGGACTTCGCGCTCGACGAACTCGCACGCGCCGAGGCGCTGTTCGATTCCGTCACGCGCGTGCAGGGGCGGCGGCGCGCGCCCGCATCGTTGGACGCCTGATCGCGCTCGACGCCCATCAGCCGTGAAGCAACGATGACCCGCGAAGCCGCGCAAACCGGCATCGGTCCGATGGCGCTCGTGGCCGTCGAGCAGCGCTTGCCGGCCGAGCGCCGCATCGTCGTCGACGATCTGGCGGCCGCGCTGCTGCCGACACCCGCACGCTGGCTCATTGCGCTGATGGGCACGCGCACCGCGCTTCGGCTCGTCGCGTTGGCCGAGCGTCGTTATCCGGGGCTGTGGGGCGGCATGCTGTGCCGCAAGCGCTTTATCGACGACGCGCTGACGGAAGCGCTCACCGACGCGTCACCGCAAATGGAAGCGTTCGTGAACCTCGGCGCGGGTTTCGACACGCGCGCGTTCCGCCTGCTGCGCGGCACGGGCGTGCCCGCCTGGGAGCTCGATCAGCCGGCGAATATCGACGCCAAACGTCAGCGCCTGTTGCGGCGCTTCGGCAAGCTGCCCGCGAACGTCACGCTCGTGGCCGTCGATTTCGAGCATCTCGCGCTCGACGCGGTATTGGCTGCGCAGGGCTATACGCGCAGCCGCCGCACGTTTTTCGTCTGGGAAGGCGTCACGCAATATCTCGACAGCGCGAGCGTGCACGCGACGTTCGAGATGCTCGGCCGCGCCGCGGCGGGCAGCCGCCTGGCGTTCACATACGTGAGCCGCGATTTTCTGGAAGGAAAAGTGCCGCCGGGGCAGGAGGGTGTGTACCGGCGATTCGTCGCGCCGAGGGCGATCTGGCGATTCGGGATCGATCCCGAGGCGATGCGCGCCTTGCTCGCCGGTTACGGCTGGCGCGTGATCGCGCAGCCGGAGCCCGAGGCGCTGGCGCGCCGTTATATCGCGCCCACCGGCCGCCTGCTGGGCTGCATGCCGATGGAGCGCGTGGTGCTCGCCGAGCGCGTGTAGCTCACGCGGTGCGTCCGGCTGCACACCGTATCCGCCGTCTTACGTCGGCGTAGCGTCCGGCGAAGATGCGGCCAAAGATGCCGCCAAAGGCGCGGACTCCAGCTCGAGCACGGCCGCGACGAGCGGCCAGCGCGCCGCCGCGTCCTGCCAGGCGTCCTGCGCCTGCACGTCGTAGTAGCGATCGGCGTCCACGCCGTCGACGAGCCGCGCGAGCGCGTCGATATCGCTCGGCAGCAGCGGATTGCGGCGCGCGCGCTGCCCGTTCAGCCAGAGTTTCAGCGACATTTACTTGCCCTCCACCCAGACGCCGTCCGGCGTGTGGATCACATAGCCATTCGGCGTCGTCATCGACACGGTGCCTTCGTTCTCGCCCACCATGCGCGTTTGCGGCAGACCGTTCGCGTACTGCGCGAGCGGTTCCGCGCCCGGCGCGAACGGGCTCTTGGCCACCAGATTCGCGAGCAGTTGCGCGAGCGCGAGATAGCTGGTCGGCGTATCGATCGTGACCGGGCCGCCCGCGTGCTCCGTGCCCGCCGGCAAGCCGACGATCTTCACGCCCACCGGCACGTGCACGATGCGCGGCGTCGGAATTTCACGCATGCCCGCGATCTGGTTCTCTTCGCCGCGCAGCGCCGCGCCGTGCTCGGGCACGAACACGATCACGGCCTTGCGGCCCGATTGCGCGACGAGGTCGATCAGCTTGTCGACGTCGCCGAGCAGGGTTTGCAGACGGATCGGATACGACTCCAGGCTCGTGAGCTTGCTGTTGGGCAGGCGGTTGCCGTCGTGCATCGACACCGTGTTGTAGTAGAGCGCGACCGGCCCGCCGCCCGCCGCGAGCCGCTGCTTGTACCAGCGCGCGAGCACATCGTAGTCGTCGACCAGCGGCGAGTTGTCGAACTCCTTCATGAACACGGGCAGGCCGTCGTTCGACGGAATCGTCACGCCCGGCACGCCGATTTCCTTGAGCACGGTGCCGCGGAAGTCGTCGAAACGGCCGTTGTGGTTGAGCAGCGCCTGCGGCGTGTAGCCGGCCTGCGCAAGCTGCGCGAACAGATGGCATTCGGCCGGCGCCGGATCGTAGAGCGCCTTGTGCGCTTCCTGTCCGCAGGTCGCGCGCAGCACGCGGATCGCGGCCGGGCCGCTATAGCTCGCGCCCGAGCTGAAGTTCTGGAAGATGTAGTCGAAGCGCGAGAACAGCGGGTTGTTGCGCGCCTTCACGACGTCCATGTCGTCCCACGAGAGCGAGCAGATATGCACGACGATGATGTCGAACTGCGCGTTGGCGTCCTGCGTGAGCGGCGTGAAATTCACGTGGCGGCCTGCTTCGTTCGCGCGGAACGCCGCGAGCTGCTGATCGTAGGTGCCGGCCTGCTCGTTGCGCGGCTCGTTGGCGTTGCGGCTGTCGCCATCGGCGTTGTCGCCCGAAGCGCTTTGCGCGAACGCGCTGCTGGCGTTCGCGACCAGCGTGCCCGCGCCGTGCCATATCGGCACCACGACGAGCGCGATCAGCACCAGCGTCGTCACGCGAATCCAGCGGTTGATCAGGAAGTAGAGCAGGATGGCCAGCACCGTGCTCACGATCATCTTGAGCGAGACGAGACGCCCGAGCAGTTCGAGCATGTACGACGGCGTGAAGGTCAGCAGCACGGGGATCTGCGAGATCGCGCGGCTGATCGGCGGCCAGCCCGACTCGTGATAGAACAGCGCGATGCCCGCGAGCACCGCGAGCACGTTGCGCGTGATGCGCAGCCAGCGCACATGCAGCGGCACCAGCAGCGCGGCCGCGAACACGATGTTCAGCAGCCACAGCGGGCTGAATGTGCCCAGTGCGTACAGGTACAGCTTGGCGGCGAAGTAGAGATTCCAGAGGCCCATGGTGTGTCGCGTTCCCGCGTTGCGCGGCGTAATGTCGGTCGTGAGGTCGGTCGTGAGTTCGTACGGTCGATCGTGGCCGACGGGGTCGTATCAGGGCTGGCCGGCCGGGTCGCCCCGTCCGGCTCGCCGCCGCGTGAAGATGTTTTCGAGCGCGTCGAAGAAGGCATCGGCCAGACGCAGATAGCCTTGCCAGCTCAGCATGATCAGCTCGACGAGTCCGTTGAGCGGCGCGTCCTCGGGCGGCACGTCTTCCCAGTCGAGCCACGCATCGGCGCGGCCGAACGTGCATTCGACGAGACGCCGCTCGCGCTCGATGCTCATGTCCTCGAAACGCACGCCCAGGCGCCGGTCCGCGAGCCGCGCGACCACCGCCGGAAAGTCGTGCTCCACCGCGCCGCGCGCGAGACACACGCTCACGCGCTCGCCCGCGGCGAGCGTTTCGAGGCCCGAGTCCGGCGGCAGCACGAGGCCGAGACCGCCCATCGAATAGTTCTCGGTCTTGCAGGCGAGCGTGCGGCCGTCGGGCAGCGTGAGCATGGCGGGCACGCGCAGCGGAATGCGGTGCGCCACGCGCACCTGGCGCGCTTCCTTCGCCACGCCCACCGCGAGACCGAGCACCGTGAGATTCACGCCGGCCCAGAACAGGTTCATGAACACGGTCGCCGGCTCCTCGCTCTGCCAGATCGTCAGCCGCGCGAGCCCGGCCAGCACGGCGCACACGTTGATGCCGAGCAGCACCAGATACGGCGTCGAGATCGTCCAGTCGAGATAGTCGTGCTCGATGTGGCCGCCCTTGGACGTCACGTTGAACTTGCCGAGCTTCGGATTGAAGAACGCGATCGTGGTCGGCAGCACGATGTACCACGCGAGCACGCTTTCGTAGGCTTCGGCCCAGAACGAATGGCGATAGCGTCCCTGAATGCGCGAGTTCGCGGTCGCCGAAATCACGAGATAGGGCAGCACGTAGGCGAGGATCACGGGCGCCGGCGTGTTGATCACGTGCAGTCCGAAATACAGGTACGCGCAGGGCATCACGAGGAAGATCAGGCGCGGAATCCCGTAGAAGAAGTGCAGCATGGCGTTGCTGTAGCACATGCGCTGGAAGAACGAGAGACCTTTGCCGAGCCACGGATTGTCGATGCGGAAGATCTGCGTCATGCCGCGCGCCCAGCGGATGCGCTGACCGATGTGGCTCGCGAGGCTTTCGGTCGCGAGGCCCGCCGCCTGCACCGTGCGCAGATACGCCGAGGTGAAGCCGTGTCGATGCAGGCGCAGCGAGGTGTGCGCGTCCTCGGTCACGGTTTCCACAGCAAGGCCGCCGATCGACTCGAGCGGGCCGCGCTTGATGATCGCGCACGAGCCGCAGAAGAAGGTTGCGTCCCAGAAGTCGTTGCCGTCCTGGATCAGGCCGTAGAACAGGCTGCCTTCGTTCGGCACGCGATGGAACGTGTCGAAGTTGCGCTCGAACGGATCGGGCGAGAAGAAGTGGTGCGGCGTCTGCACCATCGCGCATTTCGGATCGGCGAGGAACACGCCCACGGTCGTCTGCAGGAACGAGCGCGTCGGAATGTGATCGCAGTCGAAAATCGCGATCAGCTCGCCGTCGGTGAGCTTGAGCGCGTGGTTGATGTTGCCGGCCTTCGCGTGGTTGTGCTCCTTGCGGCGGATATAGCCCACGCCCACTTCGGCGGCGAAGTCGCGGAATTCGTCGCGGTCGCCGTCGTCGAGGATATAGATGCGCAGCTTGTCGCGCGGCCAGTCGATCGTGCTCGCGGCGAACACGGTCGGGCGCACCACCGACAGCGGCTCGTTGTAGGTCGGAATGTACAGGTCGACGGTCGGCCAGTCGGCGGGATCGTCGGGCAGCGCGCCGGGCTTGCGGCGCAGCGGCCACGCGGTCTGCACATAGCCGAACATCAGCACGACCCACGTGTAGACCTCGGCGGCGAACAGCACGTAGCCGACGATCGCTTCGGCGGGCGTCGTGAGGTGCAGCGTCTGCGTGCTGCGCCACCAGACATAGCGGCCCGTCATGAGGATCGAGAGCATCACCATCAGCATGGTCGCGAGACGCCCCGGCACGCGGCGCGCCAGCATCACCATGAGCCACACGAGGAAGAACAGCAGCACCTGCGAGCCGAGCGGCAGCGGCGTGGTGCAGACCGCCACGGCGGCGATGAAGGCGAACAGAAGCAGGCACTGGCGCAGGAACGGCACGCGGTCGAGCGCTTCGGAGAGCTTTTCGAGGCGCGCGCGGATGCCGTCCCAGTCGACGGCGGGCAGGCGCGCGGCCACGGCGTCGCTCGCACGCGCGGCGCGCCGGTAGAGCGGTTCGAGGCGCTTGTCGAGCCAGACGCGCAAGGCGATGCGGTGCGGATGCGGCTGCTTGTGCAGCTTGCGCAGATCGGCGGCCAGACGACGGCGCGCGCGGCGCGGGCGCAGGAACAGGCGCCAGATCCACGCACCGGCGCTGCGGTCGCCGCCCATGTTCAGGCGCTCGACGATGTCGTTGCCGAGCGTCGTGAAGACGAGCGCGGGCCAGTCGCGCTTGCCGGGGCGCGGCGGACGGAAGAACAGGCGCAGCAGCCACTGGCCGCGCGGCGCGTCGGCGGCGAGGTCGAGCTGCGGCGCGCCTACGCGGCGCACGGTGGACCAGATCGCGGCCCAGAACGCGGTCCACCGCGCCGAGAAAAATGCGGCGATGCGCGCGCGACTCATCGCGCCGCTCCCGTCGCGCGGTCGGGCGGCGCGGGGCGCGCGCCTTCGGGCAGGCCGCCGTGCGTGTCGATGGGCGTGCCGGTCGCCCAGTGCGAGAGCCAAGAGGCGACGCCGTTCAGATCGTGCGCCGCCTGCGAGCCCGGCGAGCCGAGACAGAAGTTCGCGCCGCTTGCGAGCGCGGCGGGAATGCCCGTGTCGGCGTGCACGATGTACGGCAGCATGGCCGCGCCGAGCCGCGCGCGCAGCAAGGCGATCAGATCGGTATGCAGCGGCCGCGCGGGCACCACGGCGTTGGCGACGAAGGCGGTGCGCTTGCCCGCGCGCACCAGCGCGGCGCTCAGGCGCGGCAGCGTCGCGCAGGCGGTGGCGTCGGGCGCGATCACGCCGAGCACGAGGTCGGCGGCGGCGATCGCCTGGCGCGCGTGCGCCGACGGCCACGGCGCGCAGTCGATCAGTGCGATCGCGTTGCCCGGCAGATCGACGCGCGCGAGCAGTCTGCGCAGCCATTGCGGATCGGCATCGAGACGCGACGCGCCGTCGGCAGCGCTTTCGTCGACCTCATGGCCGACCTGATCGGGCGCGCTGCCCCACGGCAGCACGAGCACCTGGTCGTCGCTTTGCAGCGCGGCGCGCGCCCACGTGTCGCCCGACGCGCTCGCGTCGTGCAGATGCGTGACGAGTCCTTCGCGCGCGCTCTCGCGCAGGCCGAAGTGCAGGCCCAGCACGTTGCGCGGATCGCATTCGACGGCGAGCACGGGGTGCGAGCGCGACGCGAGCAGGCTCGCGAGCGCGGCGGTGAAGGTCGTGCGGCCCACGCCGCCGACGGAGGAAACGATGGCGACGGTCTTCATGAGCGCGGCTCCGCGAGCGGAGCGGAGGGGCCGGAGCTGGTGGACACAGCCGGCGTGACAGACTTGGTAGACGAAGCGGCGGACGCCGGCACGGCCGACGGACGGCGCATCGCGACTTCCTTGCGGCGCTTGCCGCGGATCACGAGCGCACCCAGTTGCGGCGGCAGTTCGAGCGGGCGCTGACGCGCCGGTTTGGCCCAGTCGGGCACGAAGCGTCCGAGACGCAGACGCCACGCGAGCCACCAGAGCGGTGCGGCGAGGATCAGCCCCCAGACGAAGTAACCGAAGAAAATATCCATGGCGTTAGCGGTCCTGGGCTTTGAGCGGCAGCGCGGCGCGGCGCGGTTCGGCGCGCGTGGCTTTCGCCCGCGGCGCGCCCTCGGCGGTGGCGGCGGGCGGCGCGTCGTCGAGCACGGGCAGCGCGGGCAGCAGATCGGGGTCCTGCACGGCCTGAGGCGCGGGAGCGGGCGAGGCGGCGGCCGCTGCGGTTGTCGCTGCGGTTGTCACATCGTTCGCGGAAGTCCCGGCCGCCGCCGCCGCAGCGCTCGGCGCCGACGCGGCCCCGCGCGGCGTTTGCGGCGCGTGAATCGCGAGCCAGCCGGAATAATCGGGCGGCGTCTGCGCGTCGATTTCGTCTTCGAGCGTTTCGAGCAGCGCGCCGATCGAATTCGGATCGCCGCAGCGCTGCTCGCCCTGGAACAGCTCCGCGAGCGGATTCTTGAACACGCGCTGCAGCACCGCGTCGGCGTCGCCGAGGCGGCAGGCGAAGAAGAACACGTACAGGCTGTCGCCGGCGGCGGTCGCGATGTCGCCCGCGCGGCGCAACTGACACGCCTTGAGCGCGTCGACGTGCGCGACCTCGGGCATCAGCGCGAGCCGGATCAGCACGCTCGGCAACTGGATCACGCGGCTGCGTTCGACGGCCGCGCGCACCAGCTCGACGAAATGCGCCGCGCCCACGTAGCCGCTTTCCTCGCCGTGCATGACGCCCGCGAGCGCCTGGCGATAGTCGGCGGGCACCGGACGCGAATACACCTGCCCCTGCAGACTGTCGACGATCGCTTCCACCTGCGAGAGCGTGGTGTGACGCGCGATCACGCGGTTCGCGCCCAGATTGAGCATGAGCGACTCGTAGCGCATCGCCACCGCTTCCTCGCGCACGATGATCTTGAGCGCGTTGCCGCATTGCAGCCGAAGCGTGTGGACCTGTTCCGCGAGCGATTCGAGCTGGCGGCTCGTGCCGAAGTCGAGGATCACCGTTGCGGCGACGGCGGTGCGCGAGGCGCCGAGCGCCGCTTCGTTGTCGTCGACGACCTGCCAGGCGGGCGGCAGCACGCGCTCGTTGATCACGGCGTCGCGCGAAACGATCACGCGGCCTTCGTCGGGCGCGAGCAGGCCCACTTCGGTCGCCGTCTGCGCGAAGGTGCCGCCGTCCACGGTCAGACGGTGATCGAGCGCCGAAAAACGCAGCGGCAGCGACTGGCTGCCGAGCACGGCGTCTTCGGAGCGCCAGAACGCCACTTCCCAATGGAACTGGCCCTGCGTTTGCAGCAGTTGCGCCGCGCCCGCGAAGCGCGCCTGGAAGGCGGTCAGCTCGGGATGCGCGTTGTCGTCGCCGAGACCCGGCGGTTCGGCCAGCAGCAGCACGCCGTAACGATGCTGCGCGCACCAGCTCGCGAGCAGCGCGCCCTGGCGCGCGAGCGACGCGGCGTCGTGCCAGTCGAAGAAGGCTTCGGCGCCTTCGAGATAGAACTGGCTCGCGGGCGCGGCGCACTGGTTGGCGAGCGCGTCGAGCGCCTCGATCAGCACCTGCGCGCCGTCGCGGCCTTCGAGCGGCGCGAGCGAGCAGACGTTGGCCCAGTGATGCGTCGAGCCGGGCCGGTCGATGTCGATGCCGCGCTCGCGCAGCATGGCCGCGATGCTCGCGCCGTCGCGCGTGGAGAGCACCGTGGCCGGACCTTCGAGCGCGGCGGCGGCGGTTTCCCAGAACAGCGCGTCGCGCGCGGGCGAGGCGTTCGCATAGACGATGTGCACCTGGCCCGAGCCGAGCGCGGCGAGCGCGGGCGGCAGGCCGTCGATCGCCAGCGGCTCGCGCTGCGACAGGCGCGCGAGCAGCGATTGGCGCGGCGCGCGCGCATCGGCGGCCGGGCTTTGGGGAGCGCGGATAGGCTCGTTCATCGGGTCGCCCGGTTCGCGGAGGCGATGACGGTTCGGGTCGAAGTCTTCATACGATGCCTCAATATTCCGAGTATGGCCTGACAGGCGTCGGCGGGTAAGGCACCGGGCCATGCTGCGGCGAGAAGAAATAGCGCAGGTACACCAGGCCCACGTTCGGCGCGTAGTCGCGCGAGCGGTCAAGCCGGAAACGGCCGCCCACCACGAAGTGCGGCGTCACGCGGTATTCGAGCGCGGCTTCCGCCGTGTAGCTGAAGCCGCCGCCCGAGCCGCCGCCGAAGAACGGATCGCCCGCGAGCGCCTGCAGATCGGGGCGCGTCGGGAAATAGGGCGAGCGGTCTTCGTTGGTGAACGACACGCCCACCGAGCCGTCGATTTCCCACGAAAGCTTGCCCCAGCGTCCGGTCCAGTCGAGCGGCAGGCTGAACGACAGATAACTCTGCGGGCTGTAATAGCCACCGTTGCCGAAGGTGTAGAAGTGCTCGTTCTTCGAATACTTCCAGTAGTTGATCGTCAGGCCGCTCGACACCGACTGGTCGGGCCGCCGCCAGACCGTCCAGTCGTAGCCGCTGCGCACCTTGAATTCCTGGTTGGTCGGCACGTTGGTGCCGGTCAGCAGGCCGAAGCCGAGGCTCGTGAACAGCGTGCCCGGCCCGAAGTCGTGCGCGCCGCGCACGGTCAGGCCGTTGCGGACCACACCGCCCCAGGTTTCGCCGGTGATCGGATCGCGTCCGCCCGCGTAGGACACGAGGCTGCTCGTCATGGCGCGCCGCGAGAGGTCCACCGACACCGACGCATGCTGGAAGTCGTAGCGATACAGCAGGCCGCCCAGCACGCTCGAGATCGGGAAGCCGATCGGCGTGCTGCCGATGTCGGCGCGCCAGCTCGTATTCGCGCCGCTGAATTCGTAGCCCGCCGCGAGCGCCACGCCGGTGGCGGTCTCGTTGATGGCGGGCACGTTCGCGTTGCTGAGCGCGGGCGACTTGCCGTAGTCGTACACGCCTTCGCTGCCCGCGGGCAGCGTGCCCGCGTTCAGGTAGACCGTGTCGGCGTGGAAGAAATAATGGCCCGAATAACCGTTCGGAATCCGCACGTAGAGCGGCACTTCGGTGGCGTGCAGCTCCGAGATGCCCGGGTCGCCCGACAGATTCGACTGATACCACTCGGTCGCGATCTGCCCCTGACGGCGGTCGTCGAGACCTTGCAGCGCACGCGCGCCCGAGGTCAGACCGTCCGGACCGGCCTGTTCGCCTTCCGCCTGTTCCTGCACGAGCGAGCTGCGATAGAGGCTGGCGGCATCGTTGTAATCGCCGCGCGACTGCGCCACGCGGCCCGCCTGGATCGTCACGTCCGAGCGGTCCGGATAGCGCTCGCGCAGCGGAGCGATCACGTCCTGCGCTTCCTGGTTGCGCCCTTGCGCCGTGAAGCGCCGCGCGATCGCGAGGCGCGTGTCCACGTCGTCCTCGGGCGTGTCGGCGAGCACGTCGCGCACCAGTTGCGTGGCTTCGCGGTCGCGGCCCATGCGCTCGTACAGACGCGCCACGGTCAGGCGCGCGTCGGCGTCGTCCGGATTGGCCGCGAGCACCTTCTGCGCCGCCGCCAGCGCGCCCTTGTAGTCGCCCTTCGCTTCGAGCAGATCGGCTTCCTCGAGCAGCCAGCGGCGGTTCGACTTCAGGCGCGACGGCACCGCGTCGAGCGTGCGCTGCGCGCTGCGGAAGTCGCCGTTGTCGATCTGACGGTCGGTCGCGCGCACGGCCAGACGTAGTTCCTGGTCGTCGAGATCGGCGCGCTGTTCGTCGGTCAGGCCCGGCTGCGCGCGTGTGGCGTCGATCAACTTCGACCAGTCGTCGTCGCGGTTGGCGGCGCCGAGCAGTTCGCCGTAGCGCACGCGCGCGCCGTTCGCGCCGTCGTCGGACGGATGCGCGGCGAGCCAGTCCTGCACGAGCTTGAGCCCCTTGTCGGTTTCGCCGAGCGCGATCCACTCGCGGCCCACCGAGGCGAGCATCTGCGGATCGTTGGCCGCACTGGCGTCCGCGGCGGCTGAGTCGAGCAGCGCGCGCGCCTCGTCTTCCTTGCCTTGCGCGATCAGCTGGCGGGCCTGCGCGAGCTTCTTCTGCGCGGCGAGATTGCCCATCAGCTCGCGCATGCCGTCGCTGCGTTCGGCGGCCGGCACGGCGTCGAGCTGCGCGGCGGCGGCGTCGATGTCGTCGACGGAATTCAGATACAGCGCCGTCGCGTAACGCATGTCGGACGCCTGCGAGGCCTTCAGGCCGTCCTCCATCACCTGACGGCCGAGCGCGGGCAGATTCAGGTCGCGATACTGGCGCGCGAGCGTGAAGCGCGTCCAGGCGTCGTCGGGCGTGAGGCGCACGGCGTCTTCGAGCTTGGCGATGGCCGGGCTCTTGCGGTTTTCGGCGAGCAGCTGGTCGGCCTGGATCGCCAGCAGTTCGGCGTGCAGATGTTTCAGTTCCGCTTCGGAGCCCGACAGGCGCGGCGCCGTCGCGGTGATCAGCGGACCGATCTCGTTGTCGCGATGGGTTTCGCGCAGCACGGTGACGAGGCTGCGCAGCGCGTCGAGATCGGGCTCCTTCGCCGTCACGAGCGGACGCAGCACGGCCTCGGCCTCGCTCCACTTCTTCTGCGCCATCAGCGAGTCGGCGAGCAGGCGCGTGGCCGTGGCGTTGCCCGGATCGAGCTTGAGCGCCTCGCGCGCGAGCGCTTCGCCCTGCTCGGGCTTGCCTTGCGCGTTGGCGTCGCGGGCGCGGCCGATGGTGCCCCAGATGGCCGCCGTGTGTTCGAGACTGCGCCACTTGCCGGCGTTGTCGGGATCGAGCTTGATGGCGCGCGCGAACAGGGCGCGCGCCTCGTCCTGACGGCCTTCTCGCAGACGCACGAGGCCGAGCGCGCCGATCGTCTCGCCGTCGTTCGGGCTCGCGCGCTGGGCGGTTTGCAGCGACGCTTCGGCATCCTTGAGATCGCCGCGCGCCAGTTGCGCGAGACCCTGGTTGCGGGCGCGCGCGCCGGGACCGGCCACGCGCACGCGCGACGTACCCGATGAAGCCGACGAGCGCGCCGAACCTGACGAGCCGGTGCCGCTCGACGCCACGTTGTAGGGCTTGCCGTTCGCCGCCGCCGCATTGGCCTGCGCGACGGCCTTCGGCCCGAGCTTCTTCGCGAGGTCGGCGACGGTTTGCTGCGCGTCGGTGTCGTCGGGGACTTCCTGCAGATAGCGCAGATACCAGACGTAATAGGCCGGATCGTCGCGTCCCGCGCTGCCGAGCGCGCGGCGCCAGCGCTCCAGCGCGTCGGCGCGATTGCCGTCCTGACGCTGATAGACGGTGTACAGCAGATTCAGCCCTTCCATGCGCGTGCTGGCGCGGTCGGTCAGCATGTCGCCGAGAATCAGCGCGGCGTCGGTGTCGTTCGGATTGCGCTTCAGACGCGCGCGCAGTTCGTCGATGACCTGCACGCGGCCCGCGTCCGTGCCCGCGACGATACGGTAATAGTCGCGCGCGAGGTCGCCGCGCGGCGCACCGCCCGGGAACAGCTTCTTCATGCGCGCGGCGGCTTCGTCGGACTTGCCCGCGCTGGAAAGCAGGCGGATCTGCGCGAGTTCGTTCTTGTCGCTGGTCGCGACGCGGTAGGCGTCGGACAGCTCCTGGGTCGCGGGCGCGTTCGGCGCGACTTTCTTCAGTTGCGCGAGCAGTTTGGCGGCTTCGGCCGTGTGGTTCGAGCGCAGTTCGATCTCGCCCATCAGCGCGAGCGAGTCGGGCTGCTGCGGATCGAACAGCAGCGCCTTCTGCACGAGACCGCGCGCGACGTCGGGACGGTTCTTCGCCATCCACATGCGCGCTGCCGAGAGCAGTTGCGCGGCCTGGGCGGCGGGTGCGGCGGCGTTCGCGGCGGGCTGGCGCGTGTTCTGGGCGTTTTGCACGATCGGCGCGCTCTGCGCGCGCGCGGCCAGCGGCGATGCGGCGATCAGCAGCGCGAGCATCGAGGCGATGCGGGCCGACAGCCGCGGCGCGCACCGACGCGCGCGCGAGCCGGCGCCGGCGCGCGGCGCTTTCGCGAGGGCGTTCATCGTGCTGCCGGGCATTGAGCCGTCCATGCGGGAATTACGCGGCCTTGCGCATCGAAGCGATAAAGGCCTTGCAGATAGCCGAGGCCGAACAGCATCAGCACGCTGCTGTAATAGCCGGGCGGCGATTTTTGCGCGAGCGTGCGGCTGCGTTGAACCTGCGCATCGGACAGATCGGTGCGGCCGAGTGCCGACAGATACGGCGCGACCGCCGCCGAAAAGCCGCCGTTGCCCTCGTTCGGGCCGGGTTCGCCGGTCTGCGTGTTGACGCGCTCGGGCGGAAAGCCGTGCGCGGCCACGAAGGCCGAGAGCGGCGCGAAGGTCGCGAGCGTCGCGCTGCGCGCCGGGTCGTCGTAAGCGAGCATGCCCGCCCACAGATAGACGCGGATCGCGTTATAGGCGCTTTCGGCGTGCGTGGGTTCGTCAGGGCCGAAGTCGCCCTTGTTGCCCCGCGCGCGGTAGACGACCCAGTCGGGCGAAAAGCCCTTGGGCGCGGTGCCGTTGACGAGCTTCGCCGAACTGCCGAGCAGCGACTTCCACTCGGGCCGTTCTTTCTCGGGCATCGCGAGCGTGAAGCGGCGCATGACCTGCAGCGGCACATAGCTCGGGTTCAGACGCCACGTGTTCTTGTCGAGCGTGAAGCCGACCGGGCCGGGCAGCACCGTGCGGCCGAGGCCGGGCAGCGCGGCCGTCTCGCGGCGCAGGACGTTGCGCGCCATCACCGTGCCGATCGCCGTGTAGCGGCGCACGTTCCAGAGGCGGCCCGCTTCGAGCAGCGTGTAGGCGATCCAGAGATCGGCGTCGCTGGCGGAGTTGGTGTCGATCACGCCCCACGTGCCGGTTTGCGTCTGCGTAGCGGGGCTGGACGACGCGGCCGACGCAGCCGAAGCCACGACCGGCGCGCCGTTTTCGTCGATGTCGGTGCGCCCCCAGATCCACGCGGGCAAATGCGCCGCGAGATCGCCCTGGGCGAGATTGTTCTCGGTCCACGCGAGGATCTTGTCGAAGGCCGCGCGGTCGTTCGCGACGAGCGCGAAGAAGAGCGCGTACGACTGGCCTTCGGAGACCGTCACCTGACGCGGCGAACTGGCGTCGATCACGCGTCCGTCGGCGGACAGCAGCGCGCCCTTGAACGCGGTCCAGTCGGACCACGCGCAGGCAGGCGCTTGCGGCGCGGCAGCCGACGTCGTCTTCGCAGCAGGCGTTTTGGCGATCGCGTTCGCCGTCGCGGCAAGCGCGGACGCGGGCGCGCCGAGCAGCAGCGGCGCGAGCGCGCAGGCGCTGGCCGCGAGCCAGCGTGTGAGGCAGGGCTTGGCCCTCAACCCGGTCGGCACGTTCAGTCTCCGGTGCGGCGGGCAGCCATGCGTCCGAGCGCCCAGAACACCGTCAGCGCGACGATCAGGCCCGCGAGAATCCCGGCCACGGCCATCAGCGACGGATAGCGCGAGATATGCACCCAGGCGCGCGCGTACCAGGGCAGATCGCCGACGAAATAACGCTCGCCCACGCGCAGCCCTTCCACTTCGTTCTGGCGCACCACGGTCAGGTCGCCGTGGATCGCCGCGACCTTGCCGCTGTCGTCGAGCGCGTCGAGCACGTCGCCGAGCTGCGCCGACGACGTACTGGAGAGCGCCACCACGCTGCGCCCCGATTTGAGCGGCGACTCGAAGCCGATCAGCGCCGCCATCGGACCGCCGAGCGTGACGATCGAGCGGCCCGCGGGCCTCGGCTCGTCGTCGTCCTCGGTGCCGCCGAGCCAGCCCGGCCAGCCGCTCTTCTGGTCGCGCGTCGTCACTTCGGTCTTGCCGCGCTCGATCAGCAGCGGCAGGTCCTTGCCCCATTTCGCGAGCAGGTCGGCGGCCGAGCCCGAGCCGATCACGAGCAGGTCGTCGCCGCTCACGCTGTCGATCTTGCTGGCGGGCACGAGCGTCGCGCGCAGCGCGGGCAGACCGGTCCACTGGCCCATGTGGCCGAGCATCGTCAGCACGGCTTCCTGGTCCTGCGCGTTCGGCGTGTCGGGAATCACGATGGCCGTTTGCGCGAGGTCCGCCATGCGCGTGAACGGATAGCCGCTGTTGGCGAAGAAGGCGAGGTTCGGCAGCGCCGTGTAGTGCGCGAAGCCGCTGAAATCGATCACCGAATCGGGGTCGATGGCGGCGCGCGCCACGTCGGCGGCCGTCGAGGTGCACAGGCCGGTCTTCTGCGAATCGATATGGAACTGGAACTGGAACTGGTTGTTCGAGCCCACGCGGAAGGCCGGGATTTCGATGTTGCTGGCGGCGCGCGCGTCGGTGCCCGAGAGCAGCGGCACGCTGATGCGCGTTTCGTCGGAGGCGCGCGTGACGGGCTTCAGGCGCTGCGAGCGCACGAGCTGGTCGTTGATGCTGACGTTGAGGATCGAATCGTTCCAGGTCGACGGCGCCGTGTAGCGATAGCGGATGTCGAGCGGCACATTGGTGCGCGCCCACGCGTAGAGGTCGGCGGGCACGCGCATGTTCACGCGGATCGCGGGCGGGTTGTAGCCCGACACCTGCAACTGCTGAGGATCGCTCACCAGCTCGCGCATCAGCACGGGGCGGTCGGTCGGCACCCAGTTCGGCGCGTCGTAGGGCTTGCGCGCCGGACCCAGATCGACCGACTGCACGATCACGCTGCTGCCCGCCATGCCGGCCTGGCCGAGCACGAGGGCGTCGGCGGCCTTCTCCAGTTCCTCGGGCGTGCGGCCCGCGAGCACCAGCAGCTTGCGGCCCGACTGCGGATCGGCGGCCGGGTTGTTCATCACGCTGATCGTCGGGCCTTTGATTTCAGGCAACGAGATGCCTTCCGGCACCTGACCCGGCAGCGCGAGCACGACGGCGTTGGCGTCGGCGGGCGCCGTGCGCGTGACCGGGAAGCGTGCGCCGCGATAGCTCGCGAGTGCGCCGAGCCACGACGACACCACGCCGGCCGCATGCAGCGTCGGCACGCCCGCGTTGGCGGCGAGCACGAACGGCACGCGCAGCAGGCGGTTGTCGTGACGGTCGAAGAACGGCACCGGCAGCAGCGCGAGGCTGTTGGGCAGATTGATGCCCGCCGTGTTCAGCGTGAGCGTGGTCTGCGGCGCGACGTCGGTCCACAGCGTCGTGTGGTACGGGTCTTCGCAATGATCGAGCGTGTAGTGCGCGATCATCTGCACGCTGATGCGGTTGTAGTCGGTGAACAGGCGCGGATCGAGATTGATCTCGCTCGTCACGAGCTGGCCGGCGCTTTCCTTCACAAGCGGAATGGTCGCGACCACTTCGCCGTTGACGAAGACTTTCAGATGCGAAAGCGGATAGATCAGCGACGGCGAGTACGTATACATGAGGCGCAGCTTTGCGCTCGTCACGACCTCGTCGGTGCGCACGTCGACGTTCATGTAGCCGGTCGGATCGAGGCCGCGCAATTCCATCGGCCCGTACACGCCCATGTCGCGCAGCGAAAACACATGCGTGCGCGGCGGGCCGAGCGGCGCCGGATTGGCGTTGTCGTTGGGCATCGCGACGGTGCCGGGCGTGGTCTGGATCACGGCGGGACCGGCGCCTTGCGCGGACGGGCTCGCCGCAGTCGCGGCGATCGTTGCGTTCGCCACATTCGCAGCGGAGGCCGGCGCGCCGCCGGGCGGCTGAGCATTTGGCGTGCCTGGTGCGGCGGCTTTGCTGGCGGCGGTTGCGGGAGCGGGCTTGTCGGCTGCGAGCAAACTCGATCCCACCAACAGCCCGGCGATCAACGCACCCAGGCGGACATGAACGGAAACTCGCATCGCAAACGGCCCTTTGTCTTATTCGCGACGACTGCCCCCGATTCGCACAGTCAGCCGTCTAGTGATGTTGGCGGTCTCGAAATACCCGCCTTATCCGGGAACAGCGCCAGCGCGTTATTTTGAGATTCGTCGGAGTTTATCTGAGTCTGCTCAATAACGACATGGGATTGAGCACTGTTTATCCAACTTGAATTGTTAAACAACGTCATTGCGTGCCTGGTAGTCGTTTTCGCGCAACGGAAATTGACTCATGCGATTTAAAGCGATACCGATAATCCCTGGTATGACGGCGCTGGATGGCACATTGCGGTTCGCTTTCATTGCGAACCCGAATGAAAAAAGCGCGCGCAGATTGGGGGCAAAGGCGCGAGTATGAGTTTGCCGAATGCGCCATGTGTTTGTCAGATGAATGCCATGCGCGAACGTTTGCGGCGACCGCATGCAGCGTGCCAAACGATTGCGCGGCAGTCTGGCTTGCGCTTCGAGCTTCACCGACCGACGGCGATGCGCGATCTTCCACAGCGCATGAGCGCCGCCAGGTTCGACGGGATCGTGAGCACAGCCGGCCAGACGAAACGCGGCGCAACAGCGCACATGATTGCGCAAACGATTGCGTACATTGACACGCAAGCGCGGCCCGCATGGCCCGCCCTGAGCCGCTTTCGAGCGCATCCGCGCCGCCTGGCGATCACCGGACAGCCGTGACGCATGCCGCGCGTGTTCGCCGAACACGGCGAGGTCGGCAAGCGCGAACGCGGCGCGCGACGAACGCCGACTCCGCGCCCCACCATCGCGAACCCGTCAATCTCGCTTCGCGAGTCGATCGGTTCGAGCATGCAGATTCAATTGATTAGCGATCCTGATTGGATGGCGAGGAAAGCGATTCGTTTGATTGCGTAAAACCGGCGATCGAATTCGACGCAGTACACGCTCTGGTTTCGTCGGCGGCGTCCTGGCGTGAATGCCGCAATGAATCGGGAAAAATCATTCAGACGAATCGCGCGTTGCTTGCGGATGCGAATGCGCGCTTGCCGAATTATTTTTTTCGATGCGCGAAGCGCGAATGGCTTCTGCAATACGCCGCGCACAAAAAAGCGCCAAGGTTGGCGAGAACCTTGGCGCTTGTTTTTCAGCCGTTCTTAATCCGTCGATTAATCGACAGGTTTGATCAGCCCGGCGATGGATTCGCGCGCGCGCGCGGCGACATCATTCATATCCGGCGTCTGCCGATAGCTGATAGCGGCAATCAAATGCGTGCCGATCACGGCGCCGAACAGCATGTCGGCCATGCGATCGATATTCACGGGCGCAATACGTCCGCGTTCGATCAGCAATGCGAGGCGCGATTCCAGAAACTGCTTGCTGCGATGAATGCCCTGATCGTAATAGTGCTGGCGAATCTCGGGAAAGGCATTCGATTCGGCAATCACCAGACGGCTCACGGTCACATGCCGCTCGCTCAGCACGTAATGCGCCATTTCGGCGAGTGTGGCTTCGAGCACGGCTTGCGGCGAAAGCGCGTCGTCGATTTCGTGCTGCACGTCGGGGAACGACTCCGCGTCGGCCACCAGTGCGCGAAACAGTTCTTCCTTGGTGGGGAAGAGTTCATAGATCGTGCGCTTCGAGGTTTCGCACACGCGCGCGATATCGGCCATGCTGGTCGCGGCGTAGCCGGACAGCTTGAACAGGCCCTCGGCCGCCTTGAGAATCTGCTCGCGGCGCGCCTCGCGCGTGATCGTTACCGGCCGGCCCCTGCCGCGTGCGACAGGAGGAGCTTCGGCGGGCATAGTGGTATCGGTATCCAAGGGGCACCTTGATGGTAGAACGAGGTTCTCCGCACGCTTCGTACTGCACAGCGAATCCTGCTCGTGCACCAGGACGATGCGCAATGCGTCGCCGGTTCACGGCTGCAAATCCAAAGCATTTGGAGAACAAACGCGTGAATACTATCAAAGATGCTGCATTGAACGGATGAAAACGTCTTTCAATTCCTTGTGAAAGGTTATGTAAGGATAAGTGTGCGCATGACGGCAATTCATCCTTGCCTCAATCGAAAGCGAATGCCGATTTAATCCGTCACGAAATCCCGCGAAAAAAGCACCGAGTCGCAGCGAGTCGCCGCACAGCGAATATGAATCGGCATGAATGGCGGCTTAGGGTCGCGCGCGAACCTGCGCGCCTCGCGACGACTGCGCTAAGCTTGCCGCGTCCACCCGATTGCACATGCACATCACTGCACGATTCCGAGGAGCGCAGCAATGAACGAGCAAACCTGGCAAGCCGTCGACGACTGGTTCACCGAACGCCTGATCGGCGCCGACGACGCCCTCGACCACGCGCTCGCCGCGAGCGGGAAAGCGGGGCTTCGGTCCATCAACGTCGCGCCGAATCAGGGCAAGTTCCTGCATCTGCTCGCGCGCATCCAGGGCGCGAAACGCATTCTCGAAATCGGCACGCTGGGGGGCTATAGCGCGATCTGGCTCGCGCGTGCGCTGCCGCCCGGCGGTCAGCTCGTGTCGCTCGAATACAGCCCGGAAAACGCGGCCGTTGCGCGTGCGAACATCGCGCATGCGAATCTCGCGGACCGCGTGAGCGTGATCACGGGACTCGCGCTCGATTCGCTCGACGCGATGCTGGCGGAGCAGACGGCACCGTTCGATTTCGTCTTTATCGACGCGGACAAAAGCAATAACGCGAACTACCTCGACCGCGTGCTGAAACTCTCGCGCCCGGGCACGGTGATCGTCGCCGACAACGTGGTGCGCCGCGGCCGCATCGCCGACGCCGACGATCACGACGCCGACGTCACGGGCTTGCGCGACTACTTCGACGAGGTGAGCGCCGACAAGCGGCTCGACACCACGGCCGTGCAGACGGTGGGCAGCAAAGGCTGGGACGGTTTCGCGATCACGATCGTCGGCGCTTGAAGGAGCGCGCGCACAATCAGCAACACGCCATCAGTAACGCGCCATAAAAAAACGCCGGGCTGCCTCCGCAGCACCGGCGTTTTTCATGCCTGGGCGAACAGCGCCCGAGGCGGCCTTAGAAGTCGGTCGTCATCGAGAACAGCACCGTGCGCGGCGCGCCCATCGTCAGATAGCCGCCGGTCGTCGAGCTCCAGTACGCCTTGTTCGTGAGGTTGTAGACGTCGGCGCGGAAGGTGGTCGGACGGCCGAACACGCTGGTCTTGTAGCGCGCGCCGAGATCCACCGTGTCCCACGCCTTGATCGACAGCGTGTTCGTCGCATTCAGATACTGCGGACCCGTGTGCGTGTAGCGCGCCGAGAACGTCAGCCCCTGCACCCACGGCAGATCGTATTCCGCGCCGAGGTTGAACATGAAGCTCGGCACGCCGATCGGACGATTGCCGTCGTTGGTGCCGGTGTCGAGCTGCACCGCGTTGATGTAGGTCGCGCCCGCCATCAGCCGCACGCCCTTGTAGACTTCGCCGAACACCGACGCTTCCACGCCGCGATGACGCTCGTTGCCGTCGGCGACGAAATAGCCGGACGAGTTGGTGTAGGTCTGCGGCTTTTCGAGCTGATACAGCGCCAGTTGCGCGCCGAACTTGCCGCTGTCGTACTTCGCGCCCACTTCATATTGCTTGGTGCGCTCCGGCGCGAGCAGCGCGTTGGCGTTCATCGCCGTGGCCGGCGCCTGGCTGCCCGCGGCGAGCGACTCGCTGCGGTTCGCGTAGATCGCGATGTGCTCGGTCGGCTTGAACACAATGCCGAACAGCGGCGTGGTGATCGAATCGTTGTACGCCTCGGTTTGCAGCAGCGTCGACGACGAATACGCGTTCGAGACGATTTCCTGGTGACGCACGCCCACCGTGAACAGCACGCGGTCGTGGAAGAAGCCGAGCGTGTCCGACGCCGCGACGCTGCGCATCAGGCTCGTCGACGTGAGCGGCGGATTGCCGTCCAGACCCTGCGAGTAGTACTTCGACGGCGGAAACGCCACTTGCGGCGTGTCGTAGAGGTCGGTGTTGAAGCTGCCCGACATGTTCCACGCGGACTCCGTGTGCACGCTCACGATCGACGCACCCGCCGTCACGAAATGGCTCACCGGACCGGTGTTGAAGTGGCCGCGCACGCCGACTTCCGCCGAGGTCGCGTCTTCCTTGCGCGGCACGTACATGCGCGAGGCCGTCGTGAGCGTCGGGTCGGTGTAGTAGGGCGACGAATACTGGCCGCTTTCGGTGCTGTGCCGCGCGCCGCCCGCCACGTAGGCGGTCCAGCCCGGCAGGAAGTCGTATTCGGCGCGCAGGATGCCGACCGTGTCTTCGGTCTGGCTGGCGGACCACGTCTGGCCGTAGTTGTAGCTCGCCGAGGGCACGGCCGGAATCGAGTCGCCGGAGACGTACGCGACCGGACGGCCATCCGACACATGCTGGCGCTGATAGAGGAAGTCGGCTTCGAGACGCAGCTTCTCGCCCCGATAGTCGAGCGCGACGGCCGTCTGGTTGTTGCGGCGGTGCTCGCCGTCGATGCTCGTTTCGCCGTCGCGGTTCGCCTGGTTCACGCGAATGCCGAACTGGTCCTGATCGCCGAAACGGCGGCCGACGTCGACGTGCGTGCCGAACTCGCCCGAGGCGCTGCCGTCGAGCGTGACTTCGGTCAGCGGCTTGTCGTCGGCGCGCTTCAGTTGCAGGTTCACGCTGCCGCCGATCGAGCTGCCGTTCGGCGACGCGCCGTTCAGGAACGCGCTCGCGCCCTTGAACACGTCCACGCGCTCGATGGCGGGCGTTTCCACCATCTGGCGCGGCGTGATGCCGTAGAGGCCGTTGAGCGAGACGTCGTCGCTGTCGAGCTGGAAGCCGCGGATGACGTAGACCTCCTGGAAGTTGCCGTAGCCGTAGGCGGTGCGCACGGCCGGGTCGTTCGAGAGCACGTCCGCGATGGTGCGCGCCTGCTTGTCCTGAATCGCCTTGGCCGTGTAGGTCGTCATGCTGAACGGCATGTCGATGTTCTTCTGCTGGCCGAGCGCGCCGAAATTGCCGCCGCGCGCGACCTGACCGCCGCCGTAAGTCGGCGCGAGGTCGCCGGGCAGGGCGTCTTTGGCCGCCTGCACCTTGACGGTGGGCAGCGTGGCGTTGCTCTTGCCGGCGGTGGCGGCGTCGTTGCCCGTGTTGCCGGCGTCGGCGTTGCCGCTCGTCTGCGCGAACGCGGCGGCGGGCAGCGCGAAGGCTACGGCGATGGCGGCGAGGATGGCGTGACGCGAGGCGTGACGTGTAGCGTGGCGGGAGACAGAGGCGGCGGGCGGGAACGGCGACTTCGGTGCATCGGCCGCAGCAGGGCGCGGCACGGACAAACGGGGTGCGGACATAAAAAAATCGAAACGGTGTGTGTCGTTATTGCCGCGCCGCGATGCCAGCGTGAAGACGTGGCTCCCGGGCGGTGCTTTGGTCTGGCGAGCGCGCGCCGCCGCGCGGGAACGCGTGCGGGTGGCCGTCAAAATGTATGCAGATTGTATATGCTAATGAGAACGATTGTTATTTGAAATTACAAAGGACCTGCGCCGATAGGGTGTTTACCCAACACTGACGGCGGATTTCAGTCGGTCGACGGCAAGAAAATGTCAGAAACCAAATCAGGGTCGGTTCTTTGATAGAGCGCGAAGACGTGGTAGACGCGTCCCGAAGCGTGCGCGCCGGCCAGCCGCCGATCGGCCAATCCGCGCGTTCGACCGGTTTCCGCCGTTCGTCAGCGCCTGAAACGCGGCACGCGAACGCCGCACGAACGGCCGCGACGCAGTCCTCGCCAGCGTGCGACGCGCGTCGCGTACATGGCTCATAAGCAGATTCGATGGCATTCGCCGCCAGTTTCGGTGGTGCGCGCCCGCCCGCGCTCCCTAAAATGAACCGAAGCGCGCCGCGCGTCATGCGGCGCCGTACGATCGACGAGACCAGGAGGGGCGGTGGCAACGAGCGCAGCAGGCAGTCAGCAACAAGGCACGACAGGCGGGACGGAAATCAGGACGGCGCAAGCACAAGAAGGCGTCGGCCAGACGCGCATCCGCTGCATGCAGATGCGCGGCGGCACCTCGAAGGGCGCGTACTTTCTCGCCTCCGACCTGCCCGCCGATCCGGCCGCGCGCGACCGCGTGCTGCTCGCCGTGATGGGCTCGCCCGATCCGCGCCAGATCGACGGCATCGGCGGCGCCGATCCGCTCACCAGCAAAGTGGCGATCGTCTCGCCCTCCACGCGCGCCGACGCCGACGTCGACTATCTGTTCGCCCAGGTCGTGGTGGACGAAGCGCGCGTCGACTACGGTCAGAACTGCGGCAACATTCTCGCGGGCGTGGGCCCGTTCGCGATCGAGCGCGGGCTCGTCGACGCACGCGACGGCACGACCGCCGTCGCCATCCACATGCTCAATACCGGGCAGATCGCCGTGGCGAGCGTGTCGACGCCCGGTCGTCAGGTGCAATACGACGGCGACGCGCGCATCGACGGCGTGCCCGGCACGGCGGCCGCGATTCCGCTCGCGTTTCGCGACACGGCCGGTTCGACCTGCGGCGCGCTGCTGCCGACGGGCAATCTCAAGGACACGATCGACGGCGTCGAAGTGACCTGCATCGACAACGGCATGCCGCTCGTGCTGATCCGCGCGCGCGATCTCGACCGCACCGGCTACGAAACGCGCGACGAGCTCGACGCCGACGCGGCGCTCAAGGCGCGCGTCGAAGCGATTCGGCTCGCCGTGGGTCCGCGCATGAATCTGGGCGACGTCAGCGCGCGCACGGTGCCGAAGATGTGCCTGATCGCGCCGCCGCGCGCGGGCGGCGCGATCAGCACGCGCAGCTTTATTCCGCATCGCTGCCACGCGTCGATCGGCGTGCTCGGCGCGGTGAGCGTGGCGACGGCGGCCGTGCTGCCCGGCACGGTCTGCGACGGCATCGCCGAACTCGGCGACGCGAGCGGCGTGAAGCGCCTCGCGGTCGAGCATCCGACCGGCGAATTCACCGTCGAGCTGACGCTCGCGCACGAAAACGGCGCGACCGAGGTGACGGGCGCGGCGCTGCTGCGCACGGCGCGCTGGCTGTTCGACGGCGTGGTGGGCGTGCCGTCCGCCGTCTGGCGCGCCTGATCGTGAACGCGCCGCCCGCCGCCTTCGAACGCATCGCTTTCGTCGGCTTCGGCGAAGCGGGCGGTGTGCTCGGCGCGGCGCTGGCCGCGCGCGGCGTGAGCGTCTCGATGCACGACCTGCGGCTCGACGCGTTGCGCGAGAAGGCGCGCGCGGCGCAGGTGCGGGCCGCTTCCACGCTGGAGGACGCCATCAACGGCGTGGAGCTGGTCGTGTCGGCGGTGACGGCGCAGTCGGACATGGACGTCGCGCACGCGTTGGCCGAACGTCTCGCGCCGGGCCAGATCGTGCTCGACATCAATTCGGTTTCGCCGCAGACCAAGCAGCACGCGCAGTCGTGCATCGAAGCGGGCGGCGCGCATTACGTGGAGGCCGCGGTGATGGCGCCGGTGCCGCCGTACGGACTCGCGGTGCCGATGCTGCTGGGCGGCGCGCAGGCGCGTCAAGTGAGCGCGCGGCTGAACGCGAGCGGCTGGCGGACCGAGGCCGTGGCGGAGCGCGTCGGCGTGGCGTCGGCGGCGAAGATGTGCCGCAGCGTCATGATCAAAGGCATCGAAGCGCTGACCGTGGAATGTCTGCGCGCGGCGCGCCGCTACGACGCGGAAGCCGTGGTGCTTGCTTCGCTATCCGAAACATTGTCCAAAATGCAGCGCGATGCCGATCTCGCGGGCTATCTCGTCAGCCGCGTCGCCGAACATGGCCGCCGCCGCGCGGGCGAGATGCGCGAAGTCGCGCAAACGCTGCGCGACGCGGGCGTGGAGCCGTTCATGAGCGAGGCGTGCGCGCGCTTGCAGGACGGTTTCGTCGAGGCGATGCAGGCGCGCGGCATCGCGTATGACGATCTGGACGCGCCGTTCGACTGGCGCGCCCTGTTCGACCGCCTGCTTTAGTGCGTCTGCGGTAGTGCGTGCGCGCTAACGCGCCTGCGCCGCCATTCTCCCTTCGATCACCCGCACGGCCGGCGCAGCGTCGGCGACCGCCAGACGGATCGCGTCGATCAGCGCGCGCGCGGCGGGCGAGGGCGCGCTCTGCGCCCGCAAGGTCAGGCCGATTTCGCGCCGCGTGTTGTGCAGCGGCACGTCGAGCACCACGAGCTGCCCCGACTCGATCTCATAGTGCAATTGCTGCGCCGACAGCGCCGCGATCATATCCGTGCCCATCAGCAGACCGCGAATCACGGCGAGGTCGGCGGTCTCGACGGTCGGCATCGGCGGCTTCAGTTTCAGGCGCTTGAACTGCGCCTCGAACAAGCCGCGCGCGGGCGAGTGCATGCGCGACAGAATCCATTGCGCGTTGCGCAGATCGCTCACATTCAGCGCGTTCTGCTGCGCGAGCGGATGACCGCGCCGCGCGAGCACGACCATGTCTTCGGCCATCAGGCGCTCGTTCGTGAGACCGCTCGCGGCGTCGTTCTCGCGCAGCGCGCCGAGCACGAAATCGACATCGCCCGCGCGCAAGCCCGCCACCAGCAACTCGTACGCGCTTTCGTCCGTGACCACGCGCACGCCCGGATGCTGCGCGCTCATGCGTGCGATCGCCGCGGGCAGGATCAGCGTGCGCCCGAGCGGCAGCGCGCCCACCGTCACCGAACCCTGAATGCTGCCGTGCAGGGCGGCGATATCGTCGGGCACGTGGCGCAGTTCGTTGAGCGCGCGGCGCACGTGCAGCAGGAAGGTTTCGCCCTCGGCCGTGAGCTGCACGCCGCGCGGGCTGCGGTGGAACAGCGTGACGCCCGAGCCGCTTTCGAGCACGCGCATCGCGCTGCTCACGGCGGGCTGGCTGATGCCGAACGCGCCGGCCGTACTCGGCATGTGCCGGTGCCGTGCGAGCGCGACGAACAATTGCAGGCGGCGCGTGTTGAGCAGATAAGCGGGCAGCGTGCCTTCGCCGAGCGCGCGGCGGCGCGTCTGCCGCGCGGCGCACCAGTGCGCGAGTTCTTCGAGTTCGCCGAAGATCCGCGCGCAGCGGTCGAGCACCACGCGCCCGACGGCCGTGGGCAGCATGCCCGAGGGTTTGCGCTCGAACAGCGGTTCGCCGAGCGCGGTTTCGAGTTCCTGCACGGAGCGCGTGACGGCCGATTGCGCGCGATAGAGCGCGGCGGCGGCGCGCGTGGCGCTGCCGGTGTCGGCGACCAGGCGGAACGCGCGCAGATGCGCGAGGTTGAGGAGGTCGGGCGCGTTCATGCGGCCCCCGCGATCAGATGCAGATGCTCGACCGAGAGATTGAGACTCTCCTTCGAAATATGCGTGTGCTCTTTCATGAGCGCCTCGACGCGCGCGCCCTCGCCGTTCAGCAACGCGCCGACGATGGCGTGATGCTGGCGGTGCGCGTAGGCGAGCATCATGTATTGCTGCTGGCGCGCGGCGTCGTCGAACACCACCGTGCCCGGCGAGACGAACGGAATTTTCTCGTTCAGGCCGAGCGCCGCGCTGATCGCGTGGCTGTCGGCGGCGGCCACGATCAGCGCGTGAAAGCGGCCGTTGACGTCGGCGTAACGGGTTTCCGCGGCGTTGTCGAGCGCGCCGGGGCGGAAGATGTCGTCGCCTTCGCGCAGGCAGTCCTGCAGCGCGCGCGCGAGCGCCGGGTCGACGCCGCGCTCGGCCACGCGCCGCGCCGCGAGCCCTTCGAGCACGCCGCGCACGTCGATGGCGTTGAGCACGTCGGTCACGCTGAAACAGCGCACGGTGTAGCCGCGCGCGCCCGAGCGCTCGACGAGGCCTTCGGTGGCGAGCACGCTCAGCGCGTAGCGCAGCGGCGTGCGGGAAATGCCGAGCCGTTCGGCGAGCTGCGCTTCGACAAGACGCTGCCCCGGCGCGAGTTCGCCGGAAAGAATGCGCGTGCGCAGCGCCTGCACGATGGTTTGCTGGGTTGTCTCGTTCATGTCGCTATCTTGCGCGCGGCCGGGCGCCCGGCTTGGGGCCCGGCCTTGCGAGTTTGTTCTTTTGGTATCTGTTTCGTTTATGGCGGGCTTGCGCCGCGTGGGTCGGGCACGGTATCCCGAGGTCGGTTCAGGATACCAAAAAGCGTTATGGCGCGCGGGTTTCGGCGCGCCGCCACGCAGCGGAAAATGCAGAAAACCCCTGCTTTCATGCGTATTGGCATCAAAATAGTGGATAACCCTGACTTACCGCCGCACCCTGCGTTCTGTAATTTCGTATCCCAATTGATGGGCTCTTGCGAAAGCGAGAGCGTGAACTGCGGTAATCGAGGAATAACAGCATGGCAAGGATTGTGGGCGGCATCGGTACTTCGCATGTACCGACGATCGGCTTGGCGTACGACAAGGGCAAGCAGAACGAACCTGCCTGGGCGCCGCTCTTCAAGGGGTACGAACCCGTGGCCGAGTGGCTCGCGCAGCGCAAGCCGGACGCGCTCGTGATGTTCTACAACGATCACGCCAACAGCTTCTTCTTCGACTGCTATCCGACCTTCGCGCTGGGCGTGTCGCCGCAGCACGAATTCGCCGATGAAGGCGCGGGCAAGCGTCCGCTGCCCGATATCGCCGGGCATCCCGATCTCGCGATCCATATCGCCGAGCAACTGGTGAACGACGAGTTCGACCTCACGGTGTTCCAGGACAAGCCGCTCGACCACGGCTGCAACTCGCCGCTCTCGCTGATGCTGCCGCACGACGGCGGCTGGCCCACGGCGCTGGTGCCGTTCGAAGTCAACGTGCTGCAGTATCCGCTGCCCACGGCGAACCGCTGCTACCGGCTCGGCCAGGCGCTTCGCCGCGCGATCGAATCGTTCGATCAGGATCTCGACGTGGTGGTGGTCGGCACGGGCGGTCTCTCGCATCAGGTGCACGGCGAGCGCAGCGGCTTCAACAACACCGAGTGGGATATGGAGTTTCTCGACCTGATCGTGAACGATCCCGAGCGGCTCGCGCGCATGAAGCACGTCGATTACGTGCGCCTCGGCGGCGCGGAAAGCGTCGAGACGATCATGTGGCTCGCGATGCGCGGCGCGCTGGCGCCGACGATCCGCGAGGTGCATCGCAACTACTATCTGGCGACCAGCACGGCGATGGCCGTGACGATCTACGAGAACGTCGAGTCGGACGAAGACAAGAGCGGAGCCGCGCAATGAATCCGCAACTGATCGGCATCGAGGAACTGACGGGCACCTACCCGTTCGACATTCGCCAGAGCATGAAGGCGATGCGCCTGAACCGCTTCTTCTGGATGATGCGCACGCCCGCGGCGCGCGAACTGTGGCTCAACGACCGTCCTGCCGCCTATGACGCGGCGGCGCTGACGCCGCAGGAACGCACGCTCGTCGACAACACGGACTGGCTCGGGCTCATTCAGTACGGCGTGTGCTTCTTCGTGCTGGAGAAGTTCGCGCGCGTGGTGAAGATCACGAACCTGGGCATGTACGCGAGCATGCGCGGCGAGACGCTCGAAGCGTTCCTGAAAACGCGACAGGTGCCGGACGCCGTCTGATCTCCGCATGGCGCGCGCCGCCCCCACGGCGCGCTGCTGAATCTGCTTCGCAGCACAACTCACGTACCGACGAAGTGCGCGAGCGGGGAAATATTTATCTCGGAGACACGCATGAATTCTGCCGACGCAGTGGATATCAAGGGCTTCATCGACGGACGGCGCATGTCGGGCTGGCAATGGCTCGTACTCGCGCTCTGCTTCCTGATCGTGACGCTCGACGGCCTCGATACGGCCGTGATGGGCTTCGTCGCGCCCGTGGTCATGAAGGAGTGGGGCATCTCGCGCGCCGCCTTCGGGCCGGTGATGAGCGCCGCGATGGTCGGCCTCGCGATTGGCGCGCTGGTCGCGGGCCCGTTCGCGGATCGCATCGGCCGCAAGAAAGTGCTGATCGGCTCGGTCGGCTGCTTCGGCCTCTTCAGCCTGCTGTGCGCCTTCGCCCACACGCCGACGGAACTCGTCGCGCTGCGCTTTCTCACGGGCCTGGGTCTCGGCGCCGCGATGCCCAACTCGACCACGCTGCTCTCCGAGTACGTGCCGTCGAAGAGCCGCTCGCTGCTGCTCACCATCATGTTCACCGGCTTCAACTTCGGCTCGGGCGGCGGCGGTTTCATCGCGGCCGCGCTGATGCCGCACTTCGGCTGGCGCGGCGTGTTCGTGTTCGGCGGCGTGCTGCCGATCCTGTTCGTGCCCGTGCTGATGCTGCTGCTGCCGGAATCGGCGCGCTTCCTGCTGGTGCGCCGCTTCTCCGCCGAACGCATCGCGGCCACGCTCTCGCGCGTCTGCGGCCATCGCTTCGCACAAGGCACGCGCTTTACCTCGCCGGAACCGGCCGTGATCGCGAAAGCGCCCGTGCGCATGCTGTTCTCGGACGGCTACGCCATGAGCACGCTGATGCTGTGGGTCACCTACTTCATGGGTCTGCTCATCATCTATCTGCTGACCGGCTGGCTGCCCACGCTGATCAAGGACGCGGGCCTGCCCGTGGAGCGCGCGGCGGCGATCACCGGCATGTTCCAGCTCGGCGGCACGGTGGGCGCGATCGTCGTCGGTTTCGCGATGGACCGCATGGACCGCAACGTGGTGATCGGCGCGGCGTACCTGCTGGGCGGCGTGTTCATCTTCGCGCTCGGCATGGGCAGCCTGCAGTCGAGCATGCTCACGCTGCTCGTCACCTGCGCGGGCTTCTTCATGAGCGGCGCGCAGACCGGTCTCAACGCGCTCGCCCCGTCGTGCTACCCGACCCGCGCCCGCGCCACCGGCGTGAGCTGGATGCTCGGCTTCGGACGGCTCGGCGGCATTCTGGGCTCGTTCGTGGGCGGCGTGCTGCTCTCGCTCGGCTTCAGCTTTGCGGCGGTGTTCTCGGTGCTCGCCGTGCCCGCGCTGATCGCGGCGGTCGCGATCCTGCTCAACCGGCTCGCGCTGCGCTTCATCAGCGTGCCGGTGGCGGACGCCTGAGCATCGCGCTTCGCCGCACATAACAACAAAGACGTCGCTTCTCGCACCAATCAGAAAGACCGCGGCCGCGAGGCCGCACCCACCGACCGGCCATCAAACGGGGCGGCTGGCGGATACAACATCGATAAACGCTGAACAACACACGACGTTCAATCAGGAGGCTTGGAGAATGGCAAACAATAAGCAGTACAAAAAAATCGTGATCGCGCTGGCGGGGCTGGCGTGCGCCGGATCGGCGCTCGCACAGAGCAGCGTCACGCTGTACGGCATGATGGACACCGGCATCACTTACGTGAGCAACCAGGGCGGCCATCACAACCTCAAGATGGACGACGGCGTGAACGGCCCGAATCTCTGGGGCTTGCAAGGCACTGAAGACCTCGGCGGCGGTCTGAAGGCATTCTTCCAGCTGACCAACCAGTTCCAGGTCGACAACGGCAGCTTCATGCCGAACAAGAGCCTGTTCAGCCGGACGTCGATCGTGGGTCTGAGCGACGAGCGCTTCGGCAAGCTCGCGCTCGGTAACCAGTACGACTTCATGACGGATGCGCTCTATTTCTCGGGCGACGATCCGGCCGAACTCTCGGGCCACTTCTACGACTTCCGCGCGGGCCCGTTCACGAAGCTCGCGCTGCCGAGCAACGCGACCGGCGCGTTCGACTGGGACCGCATGGCCGGTGAAACGGTCAACAACTCGGTGAAGTACACGTCGGCGGTCTACAACGGCTTCAGCGCGGGCGCGATGTACAGCTTCGGCAACGTGGCGGGTTCGATCGGCACGGGCAACGGCCAGAGCTTCGCGCTGAACTACGCGCAGAAGAACTGGGGCGTGAATGCCGCGTACACGAACCTCAAGTACGTCGTGTCGGGCGAAGGCGATGTGAGCGTGCGCAACTGGGGCGTCGGCGGCCATTTCCGCTTCGGCAACTGGATCACGAACGCGCTGTTCACGACGGTGCACAACTCGTACAACGGCGGCTCGGTCTACGAAGGCTCGGTCGGCGCGCACTACTACTTCACGCCGGCGCTGAGCGCGGGCGCGTCGTATATGTACATGAAGGGCAACGACGTCGTGGATAACAACCACGCGCATCAGGTCGCGGCGATCGTCGACTACGCGCTTTCGAAGCGCACGAGCGTGTACGTGCTCGGCGTGTATCAGCGCGCAAGCTCGGGCGGCTACGCGCAGATCAACGGCATGAACAGCTCCGATGGCGCGTCGAGCGGCCAGACCCAGGCTGTCGCGCGCGTGGGTCTGCATACGAAGTTCTAAGCGCAGCGCAGTTTTTTCGCGTGTGAAGGCCGCGTCTTCCGGAAGGGGGCGCGGCTTTTTGTGGTTGCGCGGCGGGTGGCGTCGATCGTTCGGCATCCTGATCGAATCTTGCCCGATCAATCCCTGCGCGTGGCCGGGTCTTTCTCCCGCACCCGGACGTTCGCGTGAATCATCGGGCGCAGGCATCGCGCGCACAACCGCATTTTCTTCGCGGTCGATCGGCGTGAAGTGGCCGCCGTCGTCATCCTCGGCGACAACCAACTTATTCCCCTGTCCCTATGAAACGCGGACGCACGGCCAGACCGTCGCCGCGCGTCCGCCTGCGCGTTTGACGCCGCTTGCGTGCCGTGTGCGTGTGCCAGGTCTCACGATAGAGCTTGACGGATTATCGTAAGATATATATCTTAAGATATATATTGTCGCGAAAAGCGACATCGCCCAGCGTAGAAAATCGGGCCGAATGACTCAGGTCGGGCGCTGTTTATGCGCCGACTCCGCCATGCAAGCACGCGCGAGCACGACCGCGCACACACGCGCGCTTCCGGCACACCAACCCGAACCTCGCGAGTGCGGCGCCCCGCGTGCGCCGCGCCGCCCAACCGGAGGAACTCCGATGACCGATCACAGCAATCCGGGCAGCAACAGCAGCACCAGCAGCCACAACGTCAACAGCGTCGCCGCGGAACGCACGCCCGAGCGCGTGCGCCATGCGCTCAAGCGCCGTCTGCTACAGGTGGCGCGCGTCGACATGATCACGCCGCATCTGAAGCGCATCACGCTCACGGGCGAAGATCTGCACGACTTCGTGTCGGCGGGTTTCGACGACCACGTGAAGGTGTTCTTTCCCGAGCCCGGCGCGGATCGTCCGGTGCTGCCCGAAGGCGGTCCGGGCACGCCGCCCGCGCCCGGCGAGCCGCGTCCGACGATGCGCGATTACACGCCGCGCCGCTTAGATACCGAGGCGCGCGAACTGGCCATCGACTTCGTGATCCACGAAGCGGGACCGGCCACGGAATGGGCATCGCAGGCGCAGCCGGGTCAGTATCTGGCCGTCGGCGGACCGCGCGGCTCGTTCGTGATTCCGGACGGTTTCGACTGGTACTGGCTGATCGGCGACGAAAGCGCGTTGCCCGCCATCGCCCGCCGTCTCGAAGAATTGCCCGCGGGCGTGCAGGTCGTCGCGACGATCGAAGGCCGCGACGCGCAGGCGCGCTTCGCTTTCGACACGCGCGCGAATGTGCAGGAGCAATGGTGCTACGCGAACGAGCAGGGCGAGAACGCGCTGCTCGACGCCGTGCGCGCGACGCGTCTGCCGGACGGTCAGGGCTACGTGTGGGCGGCGGGCGAGTCGGCGGTGATGCGCGCCGTGCGTCAGCATCTCGCCGAGGAGCGCGCGATCCACAAGTCGCGTATTCGCGCGTCGAGCTACTGGAAGCGCGGCGCGACCGGCGTGCACGAAACGCTCGATGATTGAGCGCTCACTCACGCCGATGGAGACCCCGCCGCGCATGAAAGACACCCGCACGCAGACGAATACCAACCCGCAAACGAGCTCGATGGAGCAGCAGTTGCGCAACGCGGGCCTCAAACCCACGTTGCCGCGCATGGATATCCTGCGCGCGTTCCGCGCGGACGATCGTGCGCACGTCACCGCCGCCGAGCTGTATCTGGAGTTTCAGCGCAGCGGCAATGCCATCGGCATCGCCACCGTGTATCGCGTGCTCGCGGATCTCGAATCGCACGGCATCATCAAGCGCGTGCAGATCGGCAACGGCAAGGCGCGCTTCGAACTGGCGAACACGGGTCGCCATTTTCATATCGTCGATGTGAACGGCGGCGAGATCGTCGAACTCGCCGATCAGGTGCTGCTCGCGCGTCTCGACGAACTGGTGGCGCAAGAGGGCTACCGCATCGTCG
The DNA here is from genome assembly GCF_900109265.1 of Paraburkholderia tropica. Taxonomy (GTDB): domain Bacteria; phylum Pseudomonadota; class Gammaproteobacteria; order Burkholderiales; family Burkholderiaceae; genus Paraburkholderia; species Paraburkholderia tropica. The sequence goes on along the minus strand of NZ_FNZM01000006.1, from coordinate 347,512 downwards.
ATCTGCAACTGAACGTATACGTGCAGCCTGTTTGACGCGATACCGCGGCGGCGCGATCGCTCCGTATCAAATCTTCCTTCGACCGTGACGAACGCGGCACAATAGCGCCATCGCGAGATCTCGCGTCATAAGGAAGGAAGGTCGATGACTGACACGGTCGATTGCGTCGTGATCGGTGCGGGCGTGGTCGGGCTCGCCGTCGCGCGCGCCTGCGCGCAGCAGGGCTGGGAGACCATTCTCGTCGAGGCGGAAAACGCCATCGGTACCGGCACCAGTTCGCGCAACAGCGAGGTGATCCACGCGGGCATTTATTATCCGCAAGGCTCGCTCAAGGCGCGGCTCTGCGTGCAGGGCAAGCAGCAGCTTTACGCGTATTGCGCGGAAAAAGGCGTGCCGCACGAGCGCTGCGGCAAGTTCATCGTCGCCACGCATGACGGGCAACTCGATGCGCTGCGTGCGATCCGCGCGGCAGCCGCCGCCAACGGCGTGGACGATCTGCGCTGGCTCGAACGCGACGCCGCGCTCGCGAAGGAGCCCGCGCTCAATTGCGTGGCGGCGCTCGAATCGCCGTCGACGGGCATCGTCGACAGTCACGCGCTGATGCTCGCGCTGCAAGGCGACTTCGAAGCGGCGGGCGGCATGCTCGCGTTCTGTTCGCCGCTGGCGGGCGGCGTGGCGAAAGCGGGCGAACCCATTTTGCTCAAAGTGGGCGGCGACGAGCCGATGGAACTGCTCGCGAAACGCGTGATCAACTGCGCGGGGCTTTACGCGCAGCAGGTCGCGTCGGCCATCGAGGGCGTGCCGCGCGAGTCGATTCCGGCGGGCCGCTATGCGAAGGGCAATTACTATTCGCTGGCGGGCGCGGCGCCGTTTTCGCGGCTCATCTATCCGATTCCCGAAGCGGGCGGCCTGGGCGTGCATCTGACCATCGACCTCGGTCATCAGGCGCGTTTCGGCCCGGACGTCGAATGGATCGACAGCATCGATTACACCGTCGATCCGCGCCGCGCCGCGAGTTTCTACGCGGCCATCCGCACCTACTGGCCCGCGCTGCCCGACGGCGCGCTGCAGCCGGGCTATGCGGGCATCCGGCCGAAGCTCGCGGATGGCGCGTACGGCGGCGACTTCGTGATTCAGGGCGCGGACGAACATGGCGTGAGCGGGCTCGTCAATCTGTACGGCATCGAGTCGCCGGGACTGACCGCCTCGCTCGCCATCGCCGACGAAGTGATCGCACGGCTACGCGCAGCGGCGTGATAACGTGTCGGGCGCGCGTGCCATGTGTTGATGCGCGCGCGCTTTCATAACAGCAAGCGAACAGTAAGGAGCGAAACGTGGTCTACGAAATGGCGCACATCACGGTGCAGGCGGGCAAGAACGCTGAATTCGAAGCAGGCGTGGCGCAGGCGCTGCCGCTCTTTCATCGCGCGCGCGGCTGCCGGGCGGTCGAGCTTCAGCGCGGCGTGGAAGAGCCGAACCAGTATGTGCTGGCCGTGCAGTGGGAAACCATCGAGGACCACATGGTGCACTTTCGCGAGTCCGACGACTTCCAGGAATGGCGCCGTCTGGTCGGCCCGTTCTTCGAAAAGCCGCCAGTCGTGGGCCACACGGAAGTGGTCGTGAAGTAACTCGTGAAGTAACGCTTGCCGATGTGTCTTTAGCGCGGCAAGCCCTCAAGCTCGCCGCGCGTTCGAAACCGGCTCAAGCCTTGATTTCGAATCCATCCACATAGCCCGCCGGATCGGCGCTATCCCACTTGCGCCCGTCGACGAACACGGGCGCGTCGAATGTTTCCGGCACCGCCACGCCAATCGCGGCCGCCGCTTGCCGGTACAACGCCGTCTGATTGATCGCCGCGGCAAGCTGCCGATAATCGTCGCGTCGCGCCATCATCCCCCAGCGTTCGAACTGCGTGAAGAACCACATTCCTTCGGATTCCAGAGGAATATTCACCGTGCCATCCGAGAAGAACTTCATACGCACGGCATCCGGCAGACCTTCGCCTTCGAGCCGTTCCGCGATCAGCGCGGCATCCACGCCCAGCATCTCGGGCCGCGCGAGCCATTGCGCGATTTCCTTGCGATGCCCCGCGCCGTCGAGCCATCGGCAGGCTTCGAGCATCGTGCTGACGAGCGCGCGCGCGGTATTCGGATAACGCGTGACGAAATCGCGCCGGCAGGCCAGCACTTTCTCCGGATGATCGGGCCAGATTTCGCCGCTGCGGATCACCGTGCGTCCCATGCCGCGACGCTGCGCGAGCGACGGCCAGGGCTCGCCGACGCACAGACCGTCGAGGCGTTCCTCCGCGAGCGCGGCCACCATTTGCGGCGGCGGAATCACCACGCTTTCGATGTCCCTGAGCGGATGCACGCCTTGCGAAGCGAGCCAGTAATACAGCCACATCGCATGCGTGCCGGTCGGAAAGGTCTGCGCGAACACGGGCGTGCGCCCGAGCGTGGCGAGCGCGCGCGGCAGCGTGCCGTGTTCCGCGAGCGCGTCGGCGAGACGGTTCGACAGCGAGATCGCCTGGCCGTTGCGGTTGAGCACCATCAGCGCGGCCATGTCGGTCTGCGGGCCGCCGATGCCGAGCTGCACGCCGTAGACGAGGCCGTAGAGCGAATGCGCGGCGTCGAGCTCGCCGGCGAGCAGCTTGTCGCGCAGCGCGGCCCACGAGGGCTGGCGCGAGAGTTCGAGCGTGAGCCCGTGCGCGTGGCCGAATTCGAGCAGCTTGGCGGCGACCACGGGCGCGGCGTCGGCGAGCGGCACGAAGCCGATCTTCAGATGGGTTTTTTCGGGCGGCGCGGCCGCGCGGGTGGATTCGTTCATGACGTTCGACGCTTCAATCCTGCGACCCGGCGGCGGCCACGATCTGGCGCGCGACCTCGGCGAGCTTCAGGCTCTGGTTCATCGCCCGCTTGCGCAGCAACGCGTACGCGGCGGGCTCGGTCAGCTTCTGTTGTTCCATCAGGAGGCGCTTCGCGCGATCGATCAGCTTGCGTTCGGCGAGTTCGTTTTCGGCCTGCGTGAGACGTTCGCGCAACTGCGCTTCCTGCGCGAAGCGCGCGAGCGCGACTTCGAGGATCGGCGCGATGCGCTCGCCCGCGAGACCTTCGACGAGATACGCGGTCACGCCCGCATGCACGGCCGAACGGATCAGCTGCTGATTCGCGTCGTTGCTGAACATCAGCACGGGGCGCGGCGCGGTGGCGTTCATCACGGCGAGCTGTTCGAGCGTGTCGCGCGAGGGCGATTCGGTATCGATGATGATGACGTCGGGCCGTTCGCGCTCGACCACGCGATGCAGCGCCTGCGGCGTCGCGGGTTCGGCCAGCATGTCGTAGCCGAGCCGCGCGAGCGCGTCGCGCAGATCGCCAATCGGCTTGTCGGTATCGGTTACGAGCAGGACGCGCAGCATGGTGTTTCGTGGGTCGTCGGCATGGTGGGGTCGACGGTTGTCGGTTCTTGTCTGGCAAGCCGCGTCGAGGCGGCTTCGCGCGTCAGTGGGGATTCGCCTCTGTTTCAGCAAGGTGCGTGCCAGTTGCGCTGCGGTGCACAAGAGCGGGATATGAAGCGCGGCGCGATGCGAATGCGCGATCACGGTGCATGAGGTGGCGCACCGCGGTAGTGCGCGCGTCGAGGGTGCACAGATGTGGCGCAGTGACGTGAATCGGCACGCTTCGCTCATTTGCAACTAACAGCCAAGCCGGGGCGGTGTGGGCTAGTGGGCCAATGTCTGCGCTCGCCGAAAAACAAAAAAAGCGGCGCTCAACCTCTGCGCCGCTTCTTTGCGTTCACTTCATCCGCGCGACGGGGTTCAGTCGCGCGATTCAGTCGCCCTCAACCCGCTTTGCGCACGGGCGGAAAGCGCCGCTTCGGGTTGCCGATCGCAATGCGCCGGAAGCGCTCCTTCTTCGTCTCCTCTTCGAAGTGCGACAGCGAGAGCTTCACGAAGTCGCTGCGCGAGACGATGCCGACGAGCCGCATCGACTGACGGTCGCTGACCACGGGCATCCGTTCGAGGCCGTGCACGGCGAGACGCGTCGCGATCTGGCGGCAGGTTTCCTCGGGCAGCGCCACGTCGGGCACGCGTTGCGCGAGCAGCTTGCCGAGCGGTTGATCGAGCGCTTGATCGAGCGCGCCATCCACGCCGCCTGCGCGCAATGCGTCGAGCGCCGCGCGATCGACGACACCGAGCACCACGCCGTCGCGGACCACGGGCCACGCGCGGCGCTTCTGCGTCGGACCGAAATAATGCGTGAGCGCGTCGCGCGCGCTGAGGCTCGCATCGATCGATTCGACGTCGCGAGTCATTACTTCGTCGGCGTAATGACGTTCAAGCGGATCGACGCCGTACTCGCGATAGATGTGATAGCCGCGCCGCGCGATCTTCTCGGTCATGATCGAACGCTTCATCACGACGGTCGCGAAACCGTGCGCGACCAGCGTGGCCGCGAGCAGCGGCAGCAGCGCGTTGGCGTCGTGCGTGAGGCCGAAGGCGAACACGATGGCCGTGAGCGGCGCGCCGAGCGTCGCGCCCAGCGTCGCGGCCATGCACACGAGCGGCCAGAGCGCCGGCTCGTTGCCAGGCAGCACGTGGCCGAGCACCGTGCCGAGCCCCGCGCCGAGCATCAGCAGCGGCGCGAGCACGCCGCCCGAGGTGCCCGAGCCCAGCGCGACCACCCACATGATCGCCTTGACGACCAGCAGCGCCACGGCCACTTGCACGACGATATGCTGATGCAGCAGATCGCCGATCACGTCGTAACCGACGCCGAGCGCGCGCGGCTCGATGAAGCCGCCGATGCCCACGACGAGACCGCCGATCGCGGGCCACCACGACCAGTGCAGCGGCAGGCGGCCGAACAGGTCCTCGACCTTGTAGAGCGCGGCGGAAAGCCCCGAGGCGAGCGCGCCGGACAAAAGGCCCGCGATCACGCACGAGAACAGCGCGACCGCTTGCGGCGGACTCGTCTGGAGTGCGAACAACGGTTCGGTGCCGAAGAACACGACGCGCGTGAATCCGGCCACGGCGCACGCGAGCGCGACCGGCAGGAAACTGCGCGGACGCCATTCGAACAGCAGCAGCTCGACCGCGAGCAGCACGGCGGCGACCGGCGTGCCGAACACCGCCGTCATGCCCGCGGCCGCCCCCGCCACGAGCAGCGTCTTGCGCTCGGCGGAGGTGACGCGCACGCATTGCGCGACGAGCGAACCGAGCGCGCCGCCCGTCATGATGATCGGACCTTCCGCGCCGAACGGCCCGCCGCTGCCGATCACGATGCCCGACGACAGCGGCTTGAGCACGGCCACTTTCGGCGACATGCGGCTCTTGCCGAACAGGATCGCTTCGATGGCTTCGGGAATGCCGTGGCCGCGAATCTTCTCGGAGCCGAAGCGCGCCATCATCCCGACGATCAACCCGCCCACCACCGGCACGACGATCACCCACGCGCCGAGCGTGTTGAGCGCGGGCGAGCGGTCGGCGAACGAAAGCTGGCCGAAGAAGAACAGGTTCGTGAACCCGTGGATCAGGCTCAGCAGCACGAAGGCGGCGAGCGTGGCCAGCGCGCCGATCACCGCGGCGAGCGCGCTGATGCCGGGCAGCCGCGCGTTCGTCGAAAAGTCGCGCTTGTGGGAGTCGTCGGAATGCATGGTCGTCAGAGATCGATTTGCGGAATGGTGAACCGGCCGTCGAGCGTACGCAGCTCGGCGCGATGGAGTTCGGCGAGGCGCGCGAGCAGCGCCTCGCCCGCGGGCAGCAGATGGACTTCCACCTGACGGCGATCGCGCTCGCTCACGCGCCGCTCGACCAGCTCGATCGCCTCGCAGCGCGACACCAGCGCCACCGCGCCGTGATGCTGCGCCTGCAAACGTTCGGCCAGCTCGCCGATGGTCGCCCATTCGCGGCCCGGATAGCCCTTGATATGCAGCAGCAACAGATATTGCAGCGGCGTGATGCCCTCGTTTTGCGCCGCTTGTTCCGAGAAGCGCTCGAAGCGCCGCATCTGGTAGCGGAACTCGGAGAGCTGTTCGAAATCGGTTTTGGCCAGGTCGCGGGTGCGGTGCTTCATCGGGTATCCGTGTGATGACGTTGCGTGGTGCGAATATATCACAACATGATATTTATGATCGAACGAGGCCATAAAACAAGGCCTCGCGTGCATCCGTATCGCGGGGTCAGGCGCTTTCTGGTTGCAGCGGACTGGCCTGGCGATGCAGACCGGAAATCAGGTCGGCCTGCGTGACGATGCCGACGAGCCTTCGCTGGGCGTCGACCACGGGGACGTGATGGTGTCCGCGCCCCGCGAACAGGCCGAGCAGCTCGACGATCGGCGTGGTCGCCGCCACGGTGCGCACGTGCGTCGACATCAGCATGGCGACTTCGAGGCTGTTCGCGTGCGGGCGCAGCGTGGGCAGGATCGCGTAGAGCAGCACGCGCAGCGGATGCAGTTCGGCGCCGTCGTCGGCGAGGTCGGCGCGCGTGACGATGCCCTTCACGTGCTGCTGCGCATCGATCACGGGCAGCGCCTTGACGTCGTGCTGTTTGAGCAGCGTGCGCGCGGCTTCGACGGTCGTTGAGGGCGTGATGCTCACCACGTTGCGCGACATGACGTCGGCGCACGTGAGTTCGCCGAAGCTGCGGGCGTAGGCGCGGATTTCGGTTTCGCGCAGCAGCGCTTCGAGATCGTCGGTGTCGATGTCGAGCAGTTCGTTACGCTCGCGCAGCACGGCTTCGAGATCGGCGCGCGAGATCTTGCCCGCGACGCCGCCGGCAGCGGACACGGGCGGCGCGGTGCCCGCATCGCCCGCATCGCCCGCGGCGGGCTGCGCCGGTTTTGCGGCGGGCGCGGCGTGCGGATAGCGGTGGCCGGTGGCGGCGTGATAGACGAGCGCGGCGGCGAGCAGCATGACCGATTGCAGCGCGACCGGTTCGAACACGAATTCGTAGCCGAGCGCGCGCACGGCGGGGCCGCCGAGCACGGCCGTGAGCGCGACCGCGCCCGAAGGCGGATGCACGCAGCGCAGCGTGAACATCGCGCAGATCGCCACGCCGACGGCCACGGCGGCCGCCATCACCGGATCGGGGATCAGCAGCGCGGCCGTCACGCCCACCGTGGCCGACACGAGATTGCCGCCGATGATCGACCACGGCTGCGCGAGCGGGCTGGCGGGCACGCCGAACAGCAGCACGGCGGAGGCGCCCATCGGCGCGATCAGATACGGAATGCTCGATGCGTTGCCGAGCAGATGATGCGACAGCGCGCCCGTGAAGCCGATGCCGATCAGCGCGCCGACGCCCGAGCGCAGGCGCTCGCGCCAGCGCAGCGTGTTGGGGTTGGGCGCGAAGCGCGCCAGCCAGCGGAGCAATCTGTAGCGGAACACGGTCGTCATGGCGATCGAGGGGCGGAACGGGCGTCCGGCCGGACGCAGGCTTTCAGAAGTCGGCGATTATATCGCAACGTGATATATATCGTGGGGACCGGTTATTCCCCTTGTGCTGATAGGGCAATTCATCGGATCAAAGCGTTGCCTGGCGAATCGATCAGGAATTCCAACTAAATGGCCGATAAAAAAACGCCGACGCGCAGTGAGCGCGCCGGCGTTTTTATGTGCAGCGGTGCAGGCCGATCAGCGGACGATCAGGCGGCGGGACGTTGCGTCGACGCCATCGGCGGCGGGTTGCCCGGTCGTCCGTTCTGCGGACGGTGGCCGTGGTCGTGGCCGTGGTCATTACCGGCCTGACGGTTTTGCGCCGGAGCGTGATGCGACGCGTTGCGATTTTGCGCTGCGGACACATTGGGCGCAGTCGGCCGATGCCCGGCGTGCTGAGGCGCCGGCGCATGCGCGGGCGGGCGCGGCTGATACGCCGCCTGACGCGCCATCGGACGGCCATGCGGCGTCATTTCCACGTGCACGCGATGCGCGGGCGGTTCGCCGTGCGGCGGCGGTGGCGGCACGAACGCGTTCTGCATCGGCAGATGGCCGTCGTGATGCGCCATCACGTTGCGCAGTTCCGCGCGGCGGTGAATGACCTCGCCGCGCAGATCGCCGCGTCCGTAATAGTGTCGATGACGATGGCCGTCGGAGCCGACGAACCAGATATAGGTCGCGCCGCCGGTGTACACCACGTCGCGGTCGGCCACGACCGACACGTAGGCGTCGTGCGGCTCCGGCACGTAGACCGGCGCGGCTGCCACGACCGGCGGCGGCGGCGCGACGACGGCGACGGGCCGGGCGGGCGTCGCGGCGACGCGCGTGTCGGTGAAGCAGCCGCTGAGCAGCAGGACGCCTGCGAGCGGCACGAATGGCACGAGCGCGCCGAGCGAGGCCATGCGGCGCAGCGGGGGGAAGGCAGTGAGGACGCGCGTTTTGCCGTTCAAACGTTGCTCCGGTGTGGGATGGTTGAAAGCTCATCCGGTTAACGGCAACTTTGAACGGCGTCTTGAGGGTGAAAGGGCGCGCGGGCTGCGCCGTCAAGGCGCCTTGCTGCCCTCGATCTCGCGCAGGATCTCGTCGAACGGCGCGGGCTTGACGAGGTGGCGGTCGAAACCGGCTTCGGTGGTCGCCTGGCGGTCGCGTTCCTGGCCGTAGCCGGTCAGCGCGATCAGTTGCGCGTGCGCCGTCGCGGGCTGCGCGCGCAGCGCCTTGGCGAGCGCGTGGCCGTCCATGCCGGGCAAGCCGATGTCGAGAATCGCCACGTGCGGCAGGAAGCTTTGCGCGATCGCGAGCGCGGTCGGCCCGTCATGCGCGACGCGCACATCGTGGCCTTCGAGTTCGAGCAGCATCAGCAGCGAGGTGGCGGAATCGACGTTGTCGTCGGCGATCAGCACGCGGCGCTTCGAAGTCGTCGTTTCGGTATCCGAAGCAGGGGCGATGGCGACCGGCGGTGCGGCGTCGGGCGCGACGCTCAAGGGCAGGCGCACTTCGAATTCGGAGCCGTGGCCGACGCCCTGGGAATGTGCGGCGACCGAGCCGCCGTGCAGTTCCGCCAGTTCGCGCACGAGCGCGAGACCGATGCCGAGGCCGCCGTCGGCGCGTTTGAGTGCTTCGCGTGATTGCATGAAGAGTTCGAAGACATAAGGGAGTTCGTCGGGAGCGATGCCGATGCCATTGTCGCGTACGCGGATCGCCACGTCGCGCGCGCCCGCGTCGAGCCGCAGGCCGATCTCGCCGCCCTCGGCCGTGTATTTCGCGGAATTCGACAGCAGATTGCTGATGATCTGCGCCACGCGGATGCCGTCGCCGACGATATGAATCGGCCCCGGCGTCATCTCGACGCTGAGCCGCTGCTGCTTCGAATCGAGGAACGGGCGGCTCGTTTCCACCGCGATTTCCACGATCTGGCGCAGGTCGAGCGTGCTCATCTGCAAGGCGATCTTGCCGTGCGAAATGCGCGAGACGTCGAGCAGGTCGTCGACGAGACGGCCCAGATGCTCGACCTGACGGCTCGCGATCAGACGCGCGTCGGCGCGTCCGGTGTCGCTCGCGCCGTGACGCGGATCGAGCAGTTCGATGGCGTTGCGGATCGGCGCGAGCGGGTTGCGCAGTTCGTGCGCGAGCGTGGCGAGGAAGCGGTCCTTGCGGCGGTCGGCGTCGCGCAGCGCCTTTTCGGCGGCGTACAGGCGCAACAGCGCGCGCACGTTCGCGACCAGTTCGGCGGGCTCGACCGGCTCGGTCAGATAGCTGTCGGCGCCACCGTCGAGCGCGCGAATCTTGTCGCGCGCCTGCACGGCCGCCGCCGAAGTTTGCAGCACGAGCGTGGAGTTCGTGAGCGGATCGCTCTTGATCAGGCGGCAGACTTCAATGCCGCTGATGTCGGGCAGCTTCACGTCGAGCAGCACGAGCGCGGGTTCGTGCTCGCGCACGGCGTCGAGCGCGGCCTGGCCGGTGGCGGCTTCGATCACGTCGAAACCCACGTGGCGCAGCACGCGCGATTTCACGTAGCGCGCGCCTTCGTTGTCGTCGACGTTGAGGATCAAGGTGGCGGCGGGCGTCATGATGCGCCGTCTCCGGAGGTGGCGCGCTCGGCGGGCGCTTCGCTTTGAGCTTCGCTTTGAGCTTCGGTCGGAGCGGACGGTGCGCCGTCGTGTGCCGCTTCGCCGGTATCGAGCTGCACCGGCACGCTCACATAAAACGTCGAGCCGACGCCCGGTTCGCTTTCCACGCCCACTTCGCCGCCGAGCAGCGCGGCGAGCTTGCGGCACAGCGGCAGGCCGAGGCCCGTGCCCTTGACGCGTTGCTGCAGGCGGTTCTCCACCTGGCCGAATTCCTCGAAGACGATCTGATGATGCTCGGGCGCGATGCCGATGCCGGTATCGGCGACGAAAAACGTCATGCGCTCGCCGTCCGCTTCGAGCTGTCCGCCCACGCGGATCTGGCCGCGTTCGGTGTACTTGAGTGCGTTTGACACGAAGTTGCGCAGGATCTGCGTGAGCTTCGGCTCGTCGGTGTAAAGGCGCGGCAGCTGCGCCGTGGACGCGAATTCGAGCGAGACGAGCGGCGTGGTGAGAAGCGGCATGAGCATGGTGCGCAGCGCGCCGAACAGATCGGCGGGATCGAACCAGGCGGGCGACACCACGGTCTTGCCCGCTTCGATCTTGGCGAGGTCGAGCAGGTCGTCGACGGTCTCGCCAAGCGTTTCCGCCGACGAAAGAATCAGCTTGACCTGGCGATCCTGTTCCTCGCTCAGATCGCCGTCGAGCCGGTTCAGCAGCAGGTTGGCGAGCGCGCGGATCGAGCTGAGCGGCGTGCGCAGTTCGTGGCTCATGTTGGAGAGAAAGCGCGTTTTCATCATGTCGGCGCGGCGCAGTTCTTCGGCGCGCTCGTCGAGTTCGGCATAGAGCGCGACGACGCCGCGATTGGTCGCTTCGAGTTCCTGCGTGAGACGCGCGAGTTCGTCCTGGCGCTCGCGCAGTTCGTCGAGCGTGGCGACGAGTTCGCGGTTCTGCTGACGCATTTCTTCTAGCGAATCGGATTGCAGCGCCTGCGGTTCGCCCGCGCTCACGCCGCGCACGATGCGTTCGAGTTCGGCGCCGCGCAGCGCGGGACGCTCGGTCGGCAGGGAGCGCGCCATCGTGACGGTCGTGCCGCGCGACGTCGAGTCGATTTCGAAGCGGTCCATCAGGCGGCGGCTGCCGACGATGCCGAGCCCCGTGCCGCCGGGCGAGCGATAGGTGCCGTCGAGCACGGACTCGATTTCGCGCACGCCTTCGCCGCGATCGCGCACGACGATCTCGAAGGCTTGCGGCGTGCTCGTGCTGTCGAAGGCGAACAGCGCCTCGCCGCCGCCTGCGTAGTCGACGGCGTTGCGCGCGATCTCCGAGACGGCGCTCGCGATGCGCGTCTGGTCGAGCGGCGAAAAGCCGAAGCCGGCCGCAAGCTCGCGCGCGCGCCGGCGCGCGGCGACGACGTCCTGGGCGGCCTCAAGCCGGATGCGCAACAGTGGCGTGTTCATGATTCAACTGTACTCCCGGCTGCGCCTTGACGACGACGACGGTGGCGTCGTCGTTGCGGCGCGAGAAGTCGCGATAAAGCACGGCGGCGATCACCACGGCGGGCTGATGCGCGAGGCCCGGCCACGCGGCCATATCCCAGCGCGTGCCCACGCCGTCCGAATGCAGGATCAGCATGCCGCTCGCGCGCCATGCGAACTCGAATTCCTGGGTGCCGCGCATCGTATGACCGACGATGCCGTTGCGCGAGACGAGCTGATAGCTGTCGCGCGCCGCGCTCGCGAATCCGGCGGCGGCGCCCATGACAGCAGTTTCCGTGCCGCGCGTCCCGGCGCTGGGCGCGCTGGCAGGATTGGCCGATGCGCGCGGCGAGCCGGGGCCGCTCATGACGGGTTTGTCGCTGCCGAATGCCGCCGCCGAAATATTGCCGGTGCCGCAAAAACTGACCATCGAGCGCGCGAGGTCGAAGCGCGCGAGCGCGAGCGCCGCGCCGCGCGTCGGGCGCAGGGCGGCGTCGGCGAGCGCCATCAGCGCGGCGGGCGCGAGGCCGGCGCGGCGGCGCAGCGTGTCGAGCGCGGCGGTGGCGGCCACGTGCGCTTCGGCACCGTGACCGAGGCCGTCGGCGACCGCGACCGTGAAACCGTGCTGGTCGGCTTGCGCGCGCCAGCCGTCGCCGCAGACTTCCTCGCCCGGATAGGGCACGCACACGCCGCCGATCTCGGGACCGGAGAGCGGCGCGGCGCACGTCGCGCCTTGCGCCACCAGCGCGCGCAGCACGGTGCCGTGGCCCGGCTGCGACCACAGCGCGAACTGGTCCGAGAGCCGCTGGATGGCGCCGAGCCCGTTGCCCGGCGTGCCGGCGGTCGAATGGCCGTCGGCGAGCGCCGCGCGCACGTCGCTCATGCCGGGGCCGCTGTCGAGCGCGATCAGCTCCACGCCGTTGTCGAGCGCGCGCACCAGCAGTTCGCCGTGACCCGCGTGCTTGAGGATATTGGTGGCCGCTTCCGTGAGCACGATCGCGAGCCGTCCGGCGCGCGTGGCGTCGAGGCCGGCGAGTTGCGCGGCCTGAGCCGCGCCGCGGCGCGCGAACGCCACGCCGCTTGCGTCGCCGATCTCAAAGGAGCGATGCGTGCCTCCGGCCATGCCGGAGGCGCCGTCTAGCGTACTTTCCATTTCGTGATGGTGACGGTCGTGCCGTTGCCGGGCGACGAGTCGATTTTGAATTCGTCGCACAGGCGGCGCGAGCCGCCAAGTCCCAGGCCGAGGCCGTTGCCGCTCGTGAAGCCGTCCTGCAGCGCGCGGTCGATATCGGCGATGCCGGGGCCGCGGTCCATGAACGTCAGCCGCAGGCCCACGCGCACGCCGGCCGTCAGCACTTCCACGCGCGCGTCGCCGCCGCCGCCGTGCTGGAGCGTGTTGCGCGCGAGCTCGCTGGCCGCCGTCACGAACTTGGTCTGTTCGATCAGCGAAAAGCCGTGAGCGATCGCCTGATCGCGCACGATCTGGCGCAGCCGGACGATTTCCTCGTCCGAGCGCAGGCTCACTTCAGCCACGGTCTGTTCGCTCGCGCCGGTGCCGTTCATGTCGAAAGCAAACGCCATGCTAGACGCGACGCTGCTTGAGCAGCGCCATGCCCTTTTCCACGTTCAGGGCGGTGCGCACGCCGTCGAGCGTGAGCCCCAGTTCGACCAGCGTGATCGCCACCGACGGCTGCATGCCGACCACCACGGTCTGCGCGTCGAGCACCATCGCCATCGCGGCGGTGTTGCTGATCATGCGGCCGATGAAGGAATCGACCACGTCGAGCGTGGAGATATCGATCAGCACGCCCTTGGCCGAGTCCTTGACGATGCGCGCCGTGAGGTCGTCCTGCAGCGCCATCGCGAGACGGTCGTGCATGTCCACCTGGATCGTGACGATCAGACAGTCGCCCATGCGCAGAATCGGAATGCGGTCCATCGCGCGTCCTCGTATCTATCAGTGCGCGCGCGCCCGTGCGCTCGCGGCGGTCGTGGCGCCCACGCGGTTCGCGTGATTCAAACGGCGGCCTTCGGCGTGACGATGGTCGAGCCGGTGCGTTGCAGCGCGACCGTGAAGGCGTCGGCGAGCGTGGATTTGGTGGTGACGTTGCTCAGATCGACGCCCAGATGCACGATGGTCTGCGCAATCTGCGGACGGATGCCGCTGATGATGCAGTCCGCGCCCATCAGGCGCGCGGCGGCGACGGTCTTGAGCAGATGCTGGGCGACCAGCGTGTCGACGGTCGGCACGCCGGTGATGTCGATGATCGCGAGACTCGCACCGGTATCGACGATCTTCTGCAACAGGCTCTCCATCACCACCTGGGTGCGCGCCGAATCGAGCGTGCCGATCAGCGGCAACGCGAGAATGCCTTCCCACAGCTGCACGACGGGCGTGGAGAGTTCGAGCAGTTCTTCCTGCTGGCGCGCGATGATCGCCTCGCGGCTCTTCTGGAAGGCTTCGGTGGTGTAGAGGCCGAGGCCGTCGAGCAGCAGATTGACCGACCAGCTCAGATCGGCGAGTTCGGCGGGCTCGCCCGCGAACGCCTCGCGCAGCCTGGCGTAGACCGGTTGCTTGAGCGAGAACACGAAGGTCGCGGTCTCGACCGGCGTGTAGCCCTGGCGCGCGCGGTGCGCGGACATGTCGGCGAGAAAGGCGCGCACCGGCTCCCATTCGGGACGCGAGGCGTCGAGCGTGTCGGCGCGCGAGAGCGTGTCGAGAAAAACGTTGAGGAAGGCGGAGAACTGCTCGCGGATTTCGGCTTCCATCGCCAGACCGCGGCGCAGGGCGATCGGCAGATGCAGGCGGATCCAGTCGGCCAGCAGGGCGTCGCGATGCTGATTCAGGACGTCCGCGAGGCGGCTCCGATCGGGCGTGGTCATACGATCTCTCCTCTCGTTTTCGGCGGTCTCATTTTCGAGACGAACCGCTGCACCTTACACCATCCACGAGATTGAAGCTATTACGCATCCGGAAAAAGGTTCGCGATCGCAAGCGCCTCGATACGTGCCGCAGCGCACCTTCGCGACACGCCGGGCGTGCTGTAATCACGGGGTTTTTCGCTTTTTCACGCCATGCTTGTAGTTTTTACAGTGTCGGGGTGTAACGGCGACGAGGAAGCGGGCGCGCGGCTTCCGTGCGGTGCCGCACACAGGGCGGACGAAGCCGCTTTTCAGCGCTTCGCGGCGGCTCGCGCGCGACCCGATTCGGGCTGGTACGGACATTGCTCCTTATAGCCCGCCACACACAAAAACGAGGAGAGGGGTGCAACATGAAGATCGATCCCGTTTCACGACAGGAATCGACGCCGGGGAGTCTTGCGAGCGGAACGGCAGGGGCCGTGTTTTCCGCATCGGGACTGCCGGACGCGCAATCCGGGGAAGTTCAGGGAGAAGACAGTGTTTCGGGCGGCGTGCTGTCACGTGTGCTGTCACGCCTGTCATGGTGTGTCGCCTGGCTGTTCGGGCTCGAGGCGTTTTTCGCCGAGCCCACGGCGCAAGGCTGGCCGGGCGGCCGGGAGCAGGGTAGTGAGGGGAGGAAGCGCGATTGAGTTGTCGATAAGCGCGCAAACAGGGCCGGCGCGGCGTCAGTCGCGCCGGTCGTCACATGCGGCCACGATCGATCAGTTTTTATCGACTCTGGTCACGCCGGACAGATGCCGACAGATGCTTTCCACCACGGGGAAACATCTGTAACAAGTTTTCTTCATATGTAACGTAACGTAACAGCGCGCCCCGGATCACGCGCGGCGTTGCGTTACGCTTGCGCACTTCCGCTCTGCAACGCGCTGCTCCGGTTCGCGTTGAGCCGATTTCGTCACCGCCGCGTCGACCGCGGATTTCATCCCGCTTGCCTGCCGTCGCGCGCCCGCTCGCTGCCCGCGTCGCGGCCGCTCCGGCGGCGACGCTTTAGACTGGACGCCAGCGGCCCACGCGCCGCCAACGTGTCGCCAACGCGCGGTTTGGTCGCCGCGCGCCCCCGGGCAGCGTCGCGCACCGGCCCGCTTCCCACGATCGAGACGGACGAGATATCGAATGAAGAAGCTCCTTTTGCTTGTCACGCTGTTTGCCTGCGGGTTCGGCGGCTTCGCCACGGCCGCGCGCGCCGCGCAGGGCGTCGACCAGTCGGACCCGCAGGCGCTCATCAAGACGGCGACCCAGCAGGTGCTCGACGAAGTCCGCTCGCAGTCGATCGCTCCGGGCGATATCGCGCGCATTCGCGACATCGTCGATCGCGACATCCTGCCGTACGTCGATTTCCGCCGCACCACGCGGCTCGCGATGGGGCCGCACTGGCGCACCGCCACGCCCGCGCAGCAGCAACAGGTGATGGACCAGTTCCAGCTCCTGCTGATTCACCTGTACGCGGGCGCGCTCGCGCAGCTCAAGCCCGACCAGCAGATCGAGTATCAGCCGATGCGCAATGCGCCCGGCGACACCGACGTGGTCGTGCGCACGCTCGCGCAGACGAGCGGCAAGCCCGTCGAGATCGATTACCGGCTCTACAAGACGCCGCAGGGCTGGCGGCTCTACGATCTGAATGTGCTGGGCGCGTGGCTGATCCAGACCTATCGCGCGCAGTTCAACGAGAAGATCCAGCAGGGCGGCGTGGACGGGCTGATCCAGTTCCTCAGCTCGCGCAATCAGGAACTGCAGGCGGGCAAGCCCTGATGTTGCGTACCGCGTTTGCGCGCCGCGGCCGTGTCGAACTGCGCGCCGTCGTCGGCATGCGTTACGCTCACGTCCCGGCGCACGTTCTGCCCGGATGCGCCCGATGACCGCGAAGTATTTGCCAACCCGCGCCAACCCGCGCCAACCCGCCCAAGCCCGCGCGGCTACGATGAAAACCAGACGGGCGCTGCTGCCGCCCGATCCCTTACCGCAACGCTGACCGCATCGCCATGAATTATCCGCAGCCGCCCGACGCGTCGTCTCGCCGACCGTCCGATTCCGCTTCCGACGGTCCGCATGCCGGTTCCGACGGCGCCTCCGAGCGCCTGTCCGACGACGGGTCCGGCCGTCCGTATGTCATGCCCTGGCAGGTGCCGCATCCCGGTTCCGCCGCGGGCCGCCGCAACCGCGTGTTCCCGCCGAGCACGCCCACCATCCACACGCTCGCCTCGGTCATTACCGGCGTGGCGGTAGTCTGCGCACTGTACTTCGGCCGCGCGGTGCTGATTCCGATCACGCTCTCGGTGCTGCTGAGCTTTCTGCTCGCGCCGCTCGTCAACACGCTGCGGCGCGTGCGTCTGCCCGAATTCCTCTCGATCCTGATCGCCGTGCTCGCCACGGTGCTCGCGCTGGCGGGCGTGAGCGCGCTGATCGGCGCGCAGATCGTGCAGCTTGCCGCCGACCTGCCGCAGTATCAGGAAGAGATCGAGCAGAAAGTGCAGACGGTGCAGGAAAAAACCGTCGGCCGCGCCGATTCGCTGATGACGCGCGCCGCCGTCGCGCTGCAACGCGTGACGCCCACGCCGCCGCCCGCGCCGCCGCAGCCGCGCGGGCGCGCCGCGCGCAACCAGCCGCAGCAGCCGATGCCGGTGGAAGTGCACACGCCCGCGCCGACGCCGCTGCAACTCGCGCAGCGCGCGTTCTCGCCGGTGATCGCGCCGCTGGAGACCGGCTTCATCGTGCTCGTGGTGACGATCTTCATCCTGCTGCAGCGCGAGGATCTGCGCGACCGCCTGATCAGCGTGTTCGGTTCCGACGACCTGCACCGCACGACCACCGCCATCAACGACGCCTCCGAGCGCCTGTCACGCTACTTCGTCGCGCAACTGGGCGTGAACGTTTCGGTGGGCGCGGTGCTGGCGATCGGGCTGGCGGGCATCGGCGTGCCGGGTGCGCTGCTGTTCGGCGCGCTCGCGGCGCTGCTGCGTTTCGTGCCGTACATCGGCATCTGGATCGCCGCCGTGCTCGCCACGCTGCTCGCGGCCGCCATCCAGCCGCAATGGACGATGGCGGTGTGGACGCTGATTTTCTTCATCGTCGTCGATGTCGTGGCGGGCCAGTTCGCCGAGCCGATGCTCTACGGCCGCCGCTCGGGACTCTCGCCGCTCGCGGTGGTGGTGGCGGCGATTTTCTGGAGCTGGCTGTGGGGGCCGATCGGGCTCGTGCTCTCGACGCCGCTGACGCTGTGCATCGTCACGCTCGGCCGTTACGTGGATCGTTTGAACTTTTTGACCATCCTGCTCGGCGATCAGCCCGCGCTGACGCCCGCGCAGACCTGCTATCAACGTCTGCTCGCCGACGATCCGCACGAAGCGCTGCTGCAGGCCGACCGGCTGCTCAACGAGATGCCGCTGATCGACTATTACGAGCAGGTCGTGTTCGAGGGCTTGCGCTTTGCGCGCAACGACGTGCTGCGCGGCGTGCTCCCCGCCGAGCAGATCGCGCGCATCAATCAGGCGCTGCTCGATATCGTCGAGGACCTCGAATCCGTCGACGATTCGCGCCATACGCGCAATGGCAACGGCAACGGACATGGAAGCAACGGCGGGCGCAAACAGGACGCAACCGAGCTGACGCCGGAGCTGCGCGCAGAGATTCCCGACGACGGCCGCGCGCTGCTCTGCGTGCCGGGGCGCGGCGCATTCGACGACGTCGCGGTGGCGGTCGTCTGCCAGTTGCTCGGGCGCGCGAAGATTCCCAGCACGGCGACCACTTACGAGGAAGTGCGCGCCACGCGCGCGGGCATGGTGGATGCGCAGACGGCAGCGATCTGCGTGGTGTCGCTCGATGCCGCGGAGTCGCCGCCGTACCTTCGCAACCTGGTGCGGCGGCTGCGCGAGCGTGCGCCCGATGCGTCCATCGTCGTCGGTGTGCGCGCCGTGCGCAGGGACGAAGGCATGAGCATTGCCGATGACGCCCGCACGCAACTCGCACCGACGCTGCGCGATCTGGTGGATGCGTGCGGCGTGGCGCTCGCCCAGCGGCAAGGCTGAGCGGCGCACGGATCGACGCGGCGGCGAACTCGACGGCCTGATCGACGGCGGCGACGAATGTGGCGCGAACGTTGCGATGACTGTGACAAAGATTGTGACAGTCACGCGCGCGTCACACATTCCCCCGATCATAAGCGGCCCTGCGCCCCTGGTTGCATTCCAGCGGTGCCGATCAAGGAGAGGAGAAGTGCTAAGCCCCCACGAGTTTGCCACGTTGATGCTGATCCGCCACGCGCCGGAGCAGATCGATATGAACCGCCACGAACTCGATATTCTGTTCGAGCGTCAGCTCGTCGCGCTCGAACAGCGCGCCGAAGGCATGCGCCGTCTGTCGCTCACGTCCGCCGGCCGCTCGCTGCTCGAAGCACTCGGCCGCGCCGAACCGCGCTTCGCGCCGTACGAAGAGTCCGGCAGCTACGACGCGCATTGATGCGCATGTCCGGATCGATGCATTGAGCACGCGGCGAACTTCGTTCGTCGTTCGAAATGTCCCTGCGGTTTGCTTCGCTTCAGTTAGCGCTCGATTCTTCCCGCAGCCACCACCCGGGCACGCAAAAAAAAGCGCCGACGGATTTCCCGCGGCGCTGAATACTTCGACTCTGCATGGTCCCTGAATGAACGGGGACAGGGTATGGCACGCGGCGCCGGACCGGCAAGTCGGTCGAGCCGCCGCCGCGCTCCATGAACGGATTAACGGATGAGCCCGCGATTCGGTGCATCAGGACAAACCCGTCCTTGTGCAGGGAATCGCGGCGCGCCGTATTTATTCTGCAACGCTGAACGTTTCCCGCTTAGCGGCGGTCGGTCCAGACCGTCTGCACATTGCAGAACTCGTGCATGCCGAAGCTCGACAGCTCGCGTCCGAAACCGCTCTTCTTCACGCCGCCGACCGTCACGCGCGGGTCCGTCGCCACGTCGCCGTTGATGAACACCGCGCCGGTTTCGATCTGTGCGGCCATCGCGTCCGCGCGCTCGAGATCGCGGGTCCAGATCGTGCCGCCCAGACCGAACTCGCTGTCGTTCGCCATCTCGACGGCGTGCTGCGCATCGCGCGCGACGATGATCGAGGCGACCGGCCCGAACAGCTCCTCGCGGAACGACGTCATGCCCGGCTGCACGTCGGCGATCACCGTCGGCTCGTAGTAGTTGCCCGGGCCTTCGACCTTGTGGCCGCCCAGCACGAGACGCGCGCCTTCGGCGAGCGTGCGCTCGACCTGGCCGTGCAGTTCGTCGCGCAGATCGTAGCGCGCCATCGGACCGATGAAATTCGCCTCGTCGCGCGGCGAACCCATGCGCAGCGCCTTCACGGCGGCGACGAAACGCGCCTCGAATTCGGCGGCCACCGGCGCTTCGACGATCAGACGCTTGGCCGCGAGGCAGACCTGCCCCGTGTTGCCGAAGCGGCCCAGCACGGCGGAGCGCACGGCATCGTCGAGATCGGCGTCGGCGAGCACGATGAAGGCGTCCGAGCCGCCCAGTTCCAGCACGCACTTCTTGAGCGCCGCGCCCGCGAGCTGGGCGATGGCCGCGCCCGCGCGCACGCTGCCGGTTACGGCCACGGCGGCGATGCGCGTGTCGGCGATCACGGGCGCGACGTCTTCGGGCGGCAGGTTCAGCACTTCGAACGCGCCGGCGGGCAGGTCGGTGGCGGCGAGCGCGTCGCGCAGCAAATAGGCGCTGCCCATCACGTTGGGCGCGTGCTTGAGGACGTAGGTGTTGCCCGCGAGCAGCATGCTCACCGCGCCGCGCAGCACTTGCCAGATCGGGAAATTCCACGGCATCACCGCGAGAATCGGGCCGAGCGGACGGAATTCCTGACGCGCCGTGCCTTGCAGCACCGGCACGGAAGTCGGCGCGAGCATGGCCGGGCCGTTTTCCGCGTACCACTCGCAGAGCGCCGCGCACTTCTCGACTTCGCCGCGCGCCTGGGCGACGGGCTTGCCCATTTCGTCGGCCATCATCAGTGCGAATTCGGTCTTGCGCTCGCGCAGCACGCGGGCGAGTTGCACGAGCACGTTCGCGCGCTGTGCCACGGGCGTGTCGCGCCAGACGCGCGCGGCGGCGGCGGTGCGCGCGAGCGCCGCCTCGACGGCCTCGCGGTTGTCGAACGCGTGGCGGGCGATGACTTCGCCGGTCGCGGGGTTGAGCGAGACGGCGTGTTCCGTGCGGGTTGCTGCGGTCATGGTGGGCTCCTTGAGGGGGTGATTGCCTGCAAGGATACGGGCTGGTAATGCTCAGCGAAAGTGAATAATATTGAACAAATTGTTCTCTCGGAGCGAATGCATGGAACTGGCTCAATTGCAGATTTTCAGGGAAATCGCCGACGCGGGCAGCGTGCAGGCCGCCGCGCAGCGCCTGCATCGCGTGCCGTCGAACCTCACCACGCGGCTGCGCCAGCTCGAAGAGGAACTGGGCGCCGAACTGTTTATCCGCGAGAAGATGCGGCTGCGGCTCTCCGCGACGGGCGCGGCGTTTCTCGAGTACGCGCGCCGCATTCTCGATCTCGTCGACGAGGCGAAGCTCTCCGTGGCCGGCGACGAGCCGCGCGGGGCGTTGCCGCTGGGCTCGCTGGAGAGCACGGCGGCCGTGCATATTCCGCCGGTGCTGGCGGCGTTTCACCGCCGTTATGCCGACGTGACGCTCGATCTTTCGACGGGCCCGTCGGGCGAACTGATCGATCGCGTGATTGAGGGCGAACTGGCGGCGACGTTCGTGGACGGGCCGGTCGCGCATCCCGCGCTCACGGGCGTGCCCGTTTTCGACGACGAACTGATCCTGATTTCAGCCGCGAACCGCGCGCCGATCAAACGTGCGCGCGATGTGAACGGCGCGAATCTCTATGCGTTCCGCTCGAACTGCTCGTACCGGCGCACTTTCGAGCGCTGGTTCGAGGAAGACGGCGCGGCGCCGGGGCGCATCTTCGAATTGGAGTCGTATCACGGCATGCTCGCGTGCGTGTCGGCGGGCGCGGGGCTCGCGCTCATGCCCGCGAGCTTGCTGGAGAGCCTGCCGAATCGCAGCGCCGTGAAGGCGCACCGCCTGCCGGCGGCGTATCGCAAGGTGAAGATCTATCTGGTCTGGCGGCGCGATTTGCGCTCGCCGGCCGTGCAGCGGCTCATCGAGATGCTGGAGGCGCAGCGCAAGGCGGGCACGCAGCCCGAGGAGGCGGAACGCGCGCTGGCTTCAAGCTCGGGCGGATGCGCCGCGTGGCGTCAACGTCAGCCGTGCTTGGGCGGCAAAGGCTGGTCAAGCCCCGGTTCGGTGGGCGCGGGAACGGCGTCGCCGAACGGCCTCGGCAGCTCGGCGGGCGGCGCGTCTTGCGCGGGGGCGGGTTCGGGCGTTGGGTCCGGCGTGTCGCCGGGTGCGGGCTGATCGCCTTTCGGCGGCAGCGGCTGATCGAGACCCGGCTCGGTGGGCGCGGGTATGGCGTCGCCGATGGGTTTGGGCA
The DNA here is from genome assembly GCF_900109265.1 of Paraburkholderia tropica. Classification (GTDB taxonomy): domain Bacteria; phylum Pseudomonadota; class Gammaproteobacteria; order Burkholderiales; family Burkholderiaceae; genus Paraburkholderia; species Paraburkholderia tropica. Next base: position 325,647 of record NZ_FNZM01000006.1, on the reverse strand, counting down.
GATCGGTGGGGGGCGCGTCGGCGTGCTCGTAGTCTTGCGTGCTCATTGTCTGTCTCCCCGAAGCGGGTGATCGTCCCCGAGAATCCGCAGAGAACGTGCCACCTTCGGCCAGCCGGGCGGATCGGCGGATTGCAAACGCTGCGGCGCGCTCGAAAACGGTAAGCGCTGCGCGCCCGCTTGAAAAATCTGCGCGCGCAGGGCGATCTGGGTCCGGCTTGCTCCGATCCGATATAGTGTCGGCGCGTGGTGTTCCCGCGCCGTGTTCCTGGCCGTAGCGCCTGCCTTCCCGAAATCGAATCCCCATGCAAATTCTCGTCGATGCCGACGCCTGTCCCGCCGTCGTGAAGGACATCCTGTTTCGTGCGGCGCGCCGTGTCGAAATGAACGTGACGCTGGTCGCGAATCAGTATCTGCGCACGCCGCCGTCGCCGTTTATCCGCTCGATTCAGGTGCCTGCCGGTTTCGACGTGGCCGACCAGCGCATCGTCGAGATGGCCGAACCGGGCGATCTGGTGATCACGGCGGACATTCCGCTCGCGGCGGCGGTGCTGGACAAGGGCGCACGCGCGCTCGATCCGCGCGGTAGCTGGTTCACGGCTGAGAATATTCGCGAGCGGCTGACGGTGCGCGACGCGATGGAGCAGTTGCGCAGCGCCGGGATCGACACCGGTGGTCCGGCGCCGTATGCGCTGCGTGACAGCCGGACCTTTGCGGGCCAGCTGGATCGATTTCTCGCGACGGTCGCCACGCCGAAGCGCGGGACGTCATGAATCGATCTGAAGAATGCCGCCGATACTGACGGCACAAACGCAACGTGCCCGCGCCGCGCGATACCAGAAGGTATGCGGGTGAGCGGGCACACGCTGACGACGACCTCGCCCGGGCAATCGCGCCGGGCAGGGCCGTGTGCTACTGCTGGCTAACTGCTTAGCGGCGGCGAGCTTGCGCCGGACGCGGGCCACCGCCCGATGCGTCCTTGTGGCGGAAGTTGATGCGGCCCTTCGTCAGGTCGTAGACCGACAATTCGAGCGTGACGCGGTCGCCCGCGATGATGCGAATGTGGTTCTTGCGCATGCGGCCCGACGCGTAAGCGTTCACGACCACGCCGTTTTCCAGCGTGACGCGATACTTGCTGTCCGGCAGCACTTCGTCGACGACGCCGTCGAGTTCAAGCAGTTCTTCCTTCGCCAAATCCATTCCTCCTGAAATACACAATGCCGCGCTCGAGCGGAGCGCGCTGAGATGCCCTGTGCGAACGCCGTCGGCTCGCTGCGGTTCTTGGCCCGGCTGCCCTGCGCCCGCGATGCTCGCGGACGAACTGTACAGAAGCGCTCGGAAACCGGCAACGGCGAGGCTCACGGCCGCCAAAAGTCAGGCGATCCCGCACCGCGACTCGCGTCCGCCAATGCGTGGGCAACTAGTGCTCGTGATGAGCCAACCGGGAACGCGGAAGAGTTGGCCAGAAGCCAGATTCATCCGCCGGTACGACCATCGGGCGCGTGTGCACACCAGGTGTCCGGGCTGCGGGCGCAGTGAACACAAACGCGGGAACACGCACAAGATACGCGTGGCATGTGACTGCCACGGTCTGAGACAGGGCAATCGCGTCCAGCCAGGGCCGGACGCGATGCTAACACCTTACAGCGGCGTGATGTTCGAAGCCTGGAGGCCCTTCGGACCACGCTTGGTTTCGTAGCTGACCTTCTGGCCTTCAGCCAGGGTCTTGAAGCCCGTGCCACGCACTTCCGAGAAGTGAGCGAACAGGTCGTCGCCGCCCTTGTCCGGGGTGATGAAGCCAAAGCCCTTGCTGTCGTTAAACCACTTGACGGTACCGGTTTCCACTAGAAAATCCTTGAATAAACAAATAAACACACATGCGCCCCGGGAAAGGGCGAATAAAGTATCAAGCAGGAGAGGTCAACGAGAGCCGCTGTTTGACCTCTCACTGATACAAGCGATTGGCAGCGGCAAAAGATGAGCAGACACAGCTGAAAATTTACCTTCCGACATTACACGAATCCGATCGTCCGGTCAAGTATCTCGTATTCGTGCAGTGTCGTGGAGGGCCGGAAGCAACGGCATCGATCAGGCGAAGAATCAGGCGGGGCGGGCGATCCGGGCGTCGTGCGGCAGAACGCCGCTCTCGACCTTGAACCCGGCGATCAGCGTATTGAGCGAATTCGCATGCTCGGCGAGCGACGAAGCCGCCGCCGCGCTTTCCTCGACCAGCGCCGCGTTCTGCTGCGTGACTTCGTCCATCTGCGTGACGGCGAGGCCGACCTGCCCGATGCCGTCGCTCTGTTCGCGCGAGGCGGCGGCGATTTCGTGGATCAACGTGGCGACGCGCGTCGTCGACGTCTGGATTTCGGCCATCGCGCCGCTCGCCTCGGTGACGAGTTCCGCGCCGCTCGCCACGCGCCCCGTCGACCCGGCGATCAGCGTGCCGATCTCGCGCGCCGCCGCCGACGCGCGCTGCGCGAGATTGCGCACCTCGCCCGCGACCACCGCGAAGCCGCGTCCTTCCTCGCCCGCGCGCGCCGCTTCGACCGCCGCGTTAAGCGCGAGGATATTGGTTTGGAACGCGATGCTCTCGATCGTGCCGATGATGTCGGTCATCTTCGACGAACTGGCATGGATCTCGTGCATGGTCTGCTCCATGCGCGTGACCGCGTCGCGCCCGCGCACGGCCACGTCGGAGGCGCCGAGCGCGAGTTCGCGCGCCTGCTGCGCGTGGACCGCGTTGGCCTCGACCGTGCCGATCAGCTCCTGCATCGCCGACGCCGTCTGCGCCAGCGACGACGCCTGCTCCTCGGTGCGCTGCGAAAGATCGAGATTGCCGGTGGCGATCTGCTGCGTGGCGGTCGCCATCGCGTTCGCACCGCTTCGCACCTGCTCCATCGTCGAGCGCAGGCGCGTCTGCATGGCGGCGAGGCTGTCGAGCAGCAGGCCCATTTCGTCGGCGCGATGCGCGGTGACGCGGGTCGTCAGGTCGCCGGCCGCGATCGCCTCGAAATGCGCCATCGCCGCGCGCAGCGGGTCCATCACCGCGCGACGCAGACCGCGCCAGCTCAGAAACGCGATCAGCAGCGCCAGCACGATGCTCGCGCCGCACACCACGCCGAGCGTGTGGAAGCGCGCGCTCGATTGCGCGTCGGCGCGGCGCGCGGCTTCGTCGAGATAGTTTTCGAGCGCGCCCTGGCTGGTGTTCATCGCCGTGTAGAGGCCGATCAGTTCGGCGGCGCGGTGCTCGTCCATCCAGCTCGTGTCGCCGCTGCGGATGGCCGTGATCAGGCGGTCGATCGCGTCGCGCCGCACGGCGCTGCGTTTGGCGTCGAGGTCGTCGGTGAGCGCCTGGAGTTCGGCGGTCTTGGGCAGCGCGCGGAATTGCTGCCACCAGCGGTCCGATTCGGCGAGCAGCATTTGCGCGCGGTCGAGCTGCGGACCGAGTTGCGGCGAATGCGGATTCGCCACCGCCCAGTCGAGACCGAAGCGCGCGCGCGACATGGCCGTGCCCGACTTGCCGAGCGCTACCGCCGACGCGAAATGCACCGCGTACGCATCGTGCTGCGCGCGATTGGTCAGATCCATGCCGATCAGGCTGACAACGCCCATCGCCACCACCAGTGCCCCGAGTGTGACGACCGTCAGCGCGAGTCGCAAATTGATAGTCAGGCTTCTCATTATTGTTCCATATACGAAACATCATGCCGTGTATGGAAAGTATAACGGCACGTTCGCGCCGGAAATTAATCGGCTCCGGTGGGTGTTTACCCTTGGCATGTACCGGACGCCGCCGACAATTTATGCAGTTTATATGTACAGTTTAACTGTGCATATGCTAGGCTTCGCCCATGACTACCCGATCCCTTTCGACCTCCGCGGATAGCGCGACCGATCTGCCTGCGCTGGCGGGCGAACTGCGCGTGGCGGTCGGCAAACTGGTCCGGCGCGTGCGCGGTCAGGCGCAGGCCGGCGATTTCACGTCGTCGCAGAAGTCGGTGATCGTGCATCTGGACCGCAGCGGTCCGGCGACGGTTTCCGGGCTGGCGCGCGCCGACGCCGTCAAGCCGCAGTCGATGCGGATCACGGTGGCCGGTCTGGAGGCGCTGGGCGTGGTCGAAGGCAAGCCCGATCCCGACGACGGCCGCAAAACGCTCATCGGTCTGACATCCACGTTCCGGCGCAAGCTGCACGCGAGCCGCGCGGCGAAGGAGGACTGGCTCGTGCAGGCGCTGCAGGCGCAGCTCTCGGTGAAAGAGCAGGCGGCGCTCGCCGACGCCGTGAAGCTGCTCCAGCGTCTCGCCGACTTCTAAACGTTCTTCCTCACGCCACGGAAAGCCATGCCTTACACCGCGCTCGACCCCAACACGGCGCTCATCGTCGTCGACTTGCAGAAGGGCATCGTGGGCGCGCCCTTCGTGCATCCCATCGAACCCGTGATCGAGCGGACCGGCGCGTTGCTGCGCGCATTTCGCGCACGCGGTCTGCCCGTCGTGCTGGTCAACGTGGCGGGCGTTGCGCCCGGACGCACGGAGCGGCCGCGCCGTCACGACGTGCTGCCCGAAGGCTGGACCGATTTCATCGACGAACTCGACCGGCAGCCCGGCGATATCGTCGTGACGAAACGCACGTGGGGCGCGTTCGCCCACACCGCGCTCGACGCGCGCCTGAAGGCGCTGGGCGTCACGCAGGTGGTGATCACGGGCGTCGCGACGGGCACGGGCGTCGAATCGACCGCGCGTCAGGCGTACGAACTGGGCTTCAACGTGAGTCTCGCGATCGACGCCATGACCGATGCGCGCGCCGAAGCGCACGCGTACAGCATCGCGCACGTCTTTCCGCGCCTGGGCGAAACCGGCGTTGCGCAGGACATCATCGATTTACTCGCCGCGAGGAGCATCTGAAATGGTGTGGTCACATGTTGTTGCGTACTTTTTTGGTGGCGCCTTGCTGTCGAACGCCGTGCCGCACTTCGTGGGCGGCGTGATGGGCGAACCGTTTCAGACGCCGTTCGCGAATCCGCCGGGCAAGGGCTTGTCGTCGTCGACGGTGAATGTGCTGTGGGGTTTTCTGAATCTCGTCGCGGGCTATTTGCTGCTGTGCCACGTGGGCGATTTCGCGATCAAGGCGAACGCCGATGTCGTGCCGTTCGGCCTCGGCGTGCTGGCGATGGGGTTGTTCGGCGCGCGTCACTTCGGCGCGCTGCATGGTGGCAATACGCCGGAAAACCCTTGATTCGAAGCGTTCGAAGCGTTCGAAGCAAATAAAAAAACGCGCCTCGTCACTGACGAGGCGCGTTTTTTATTGTCGACGAAACGTCGAATCAATACTCAAGCCGCCGCGATTTCAATCACCTCGTTCGCCTCGGCGATTGCGGCACTTTTTGCCGCGTGTTCGCGAATCAGGCGATACACCGTTTCGCCCGGCACGGTTTCTTCTTCGAGCAGCCGGTCGGCGATCGCGCGCAATACCGGTTCGTTCGCACGCAGCAGCGCGAAGCAGGCGTCGTTGAGTTCGTGCAGCAGCGCGTTCGCGTGTTCGATCGCGCTTTTCAATTGCAGCCCGGCCACCTGTTGCGGCAACGCGGCGAGACTGAACAGATTGCCGTCGGCGTTAAAGCCGTGCTTCGACACCATGTCGAGCCCGATGCGCGACGCTTCCTGCAAATCCTGCGCCGCGCCGCTCGAGGCTTCGTCGAACATCAGCAGTTCCGCGTTGCGGCCGCCGAGCAGCACCTGAATCTCGTTGCGCATTTCGGTTTCGCGATACAGATACTTGTCCTGCATCTTCGTGATGAGCGCCACGCCGAGCGCGCCGCCGCGCGGCAGGATCGTCACTTCTTCGAGCACGCCGGTGCCGAGCAGCGCGGCCACGAGTCCGTGGCCGGCTTCGTGAATGGCGATGCGCGTGCGTTCGTCGTCGGACAGCGCGCGCTCCGCGCCGTTGATATCGCCGATACGCGCGATCTTGATCGCTTCGAGAAAATGCGCGGCGCCCACGTGGCGATCGCCGGCCTTGCGCGCGACGAGGCCCGCCTGATTCACGATCATCGACAGCGTGGCGGGCGAGAGGCCGGTCGTGAGCCGCGCGAGTTGTTCGAAGTCGATGTCGTTGGTTTTCGTCTTCAGATTGGCCGCGTAAAAACGCAGGATTTCCGCGCGGTCTTCGAGGTCGGGCAGGCGCACTGCGACGGTGCGGTCGAAGCGGCCGGGACGGCGCAGCGCTTCGTCGAGATTGTCCGGATGATTGGTCGCGGCCACGATGATGATGCCTTCGTTCGACGCAAAACCGTCCATTTCCGCGAGCAACTGATTGATGATGCGGTTGCTCTCCGCTTCGACCGGGCCGCCGCCCGTGTCGGTGCGCTTGCCGAGGCCGTCGGCTTCGTCGATGAAGATGACCGTGGGCGCGTTCTTGCGCGCGAGTTCGAACAGGCGCTTCACTTTCTGGATGCCGACGCCGTAATACTTCGCGCTGAAATAGCTGCCGGTAATGGCGATGAAGCTCGCGCCGCATTCGCCCGCGAGCGCCTGCGCGAGACGCGTCTTGCCGACGCCGGGGCCGCCCGTCATCAGGATGCCGCACGGCGCGCGCACGCCCATGCCGGTGAATTGCGCGGGCTCGGTGAGCCAGGCGCGCACGTCGGCGAGCGCCGATTTGGCTTCGCCCGCGCCGATCACGTCGTCGAAGCGCAGCACGGGCGGCTTGCCGAGCAGTTGCGCGCCGCCCGCCATTTCGCGGCGCACGAACCACGCGAGGCCGCCGAGCATGAGCACGGAGAGCAGCAGGCTCAGCGCGTCGCGTATGTGGTCGAAGGTGTCGCCCCAGCGCGCGAGACCAGTGCGCAGGTTGGCGTCGGGTAGCCAGACGAGCTGATAGGGCGCGGCGCCGTCCGGCTTCAGGTCGCCGAGCAGCAGCGCGTTGGAGAACGCGCCGTTGTGATCGGCCACGTAATACTTGTCGCCTTGCAGGGTCGAAACGAGAATCGCGTCGCGGCTCACGCCGATCGCACGCACGTCATGCGCGCGGATATCGCCGAGCATCGCCGACACGTCTTTCTCGCGATGCGTCCACGCGGACGCGTTGTGACGCATGTCGCTCGCCACGCCGCTGAGCGCTTCCGGCTGTGCTTCGGATTGAGACTGCATGGCCGGCTGCTCATGCCGCCAGTGCAGAAAACCCACGGTTGCCGCGAGCGCGGCCACGGCCGCTGCGCACGCCACATAACGGCCAACGCGTGACCAGAGCGAATTCCTTGCCGGTTTCATCGAACACTCTTCCTGCGCGGGCCCGCTGGCGCGGCGCCCGAAAAACATCGTACGGGAGGGACGGGTGGCGCGAGCGTCTTGCGTGCAAGCGATCGGGCGGGAGGAGGCCGATTGAAAAATCGGAATTCAATCAATTCCGATGAATAAATCGTTAGCAATGCGAACACGACCCTTTTTAATCGCATTTCTCCATTGGCATTATGCCCGCGTTACCGCGTAATCAAAAACCGGGAATGACGCAATAAGCGGGTTCAATCCGCGCTTTTGATTGGCGGCGGCTCGTTGTCGAATGATCTCGAATGGCGGGCACAGCGTTTGCGCATGCTTCCGGACCGCCCGCACATAGTCGGGCGCACGGCACAACCCACACCGGACGGAGGTCACATCATGCTGTATTACGCGCTGGTCTTTTTCATCGTCGCGATCATTGCGGCGGCCCTGGGCTTCGGCGGCATTGCGGCAGGCGCCGCGAGTATCGCGAAGGTGCTGTTCTTCATCTTCCTCGTTATTTTCCTCGTCACGCTCGTTATGGGTGTCGTGCGGCGGTGAGGGTGTATCATCGATTTAGTAGTAGTTCGAAGTAATTTGTCATGATCGTGCGGGCGACGCCAGACGATTGATGTCGTCTGGCGTCGCCCGTTCGCCTGTGCACGTCGCGCTCTTGACCATTTAGTCCGTTCGACGTTAGCATCGGCTACATGAATCTCACCACTTCCTCCCTCGCTTTCATCCAGCGCGCATGTTGTCAGCACATGCCGGGGGCAGGCTGCGTCTAGCGTCGGTACACGTCGCGCTTCACGTCGATTCATGCCAACTGGCCGCCCGTTGAAAAACCGGCGGCCTTTTTGTTTTTCTTTCCTGTTTATCGACACCGTTTAACCGGAGAAACCCGATGCCCCTCGCGCTCTACGACACCTGGTCGCGCGCCTTGCGTCCTTTTACGCCCATTCGAAGCGAGCGCGTGGGGATGTATTGCTGCGGGCCGACGGTCTACGATCACGCGCATATCGGCAATCTGCGGACCTATGTGTTCGAGGACGTGCTGCGGCGCGTGCTCGCGCGTAACGGCTACACGGTGCGGCACGTCGTGAATATCACCGACGTCGGCCATTTGACTTCCGATGCCGACGAAGGCGAGGACAAGATGGAGAAAGGCAGCCGCCGCACGGGCGAGTCGGCGTGGGCCATCGCGCGGCGCTATACGGAAGCTTTTGTCGACGACTGGCGCGCGCTGAATCTGCTGGAGCCGGATGTCTGGTGCCGCGCGACCGATCACATCGCCGAGCAGATCGCCTTCATTGCGGAGATCGAGCGCGCGGGCTACGTCTATCGCACGGACGACGGTCTCTATTTCGCCACCGACAAACAGGACGATTACGGCTTTCTCGCGCGTCTCGACCGCGCCGGTTTGCAGGCGGGCAAACGCGTGGCGATCGGGGCGAAGCGCAACATCACCGACTTCGCGCTATGGAAGTTCAGCCCGCCCGGCGTGCAGCGTCAGATGGAATGGGACAGTCCGTGGGGGCGCGGCTTTCCGGGCTGGCATATCGAGTGCTCGGCGATGTCGGCGAAATATCTGGGCACGTGGTTCGATATTCATTGCGGCGGCGAGGATCACATCGCCGTGCATCACAGCAACGAGATCGCGCAGACGCAGGCCGCGCACGGCACGCGCCTCGCGAACTTCTGGTTGCACGGCCACTTTCTGACGCAGCAGGGCGACGCGAAGATGTCGAAGTCGGCCGGCGATTTTCTGCGTCTGCAAACGCTGCGCGATCGGCAGGCGGAGCCGCTTGCGTATCGCTATCTGTGCCTGAGCGCGCATTACCGGAGTACCTTGCAGTTCAACTGGGACGCGCTGCGCGCCGCGCAAACCGCGTTGAATCGCTTGCGTCGGCTGTATGCGGGCTGGCCCGAAGGCGGTGTCGCCGACGCCGCGTACGTCGCGCGTTTCGACGCCGAAGCGAACGACGACCTGAACCTGCCGAAAGCGCTGGCCGTGCTTTGGGATTGCGTCAGGAGCGGCTTGCCGGGCGCGACCTTGCGCGCGACGGTCGATCAGTTCGATGCGGTGCTGGGTTTTCGGCTGCGCGACTGGCGGCTGGTCGAAGCCAAGGTTCCCGCCGAGGTTCAGGCGCTGGTGAACGAGCGCGAGGCGGCGCGCGCATCGAAAGACTGGGCGCGGGCCGATGCCTTGCGCGCGGCGCTCGACGCGCAGGGCTGGCGTATCGAGGACGGCGCGCATGGGCCGCAACCGGTGCGTCGTGCGCCTCAGGCGGCGGCGATCGATCCGTGAACGGTCAGTGAACGCGAGTGCCGTGCATCACGCCGGCTGCGGATGCAGGCGTCGATGCATCGGCCCGAGCGCGAGCGAACTCAGCACGCAGACGCACAGAATGCCGACCAGCGCGAACATCGAAACGCGAAAGCCCTGCACGTAATCGAGCGCGACGGGATGCGCGCCGAGGTGCGAGAAGAACACGCCGCCGAGCGTCGCCGCGCCCACGGCCGCGCCGATCTGCAAGGTCGCCGTGACCATGCCCGAGGCCACACCCGCGCGCGCCGGGTCGACTTCCGCGAGCACGATGCGCACGACCGACGGCAGCACGAGGCCCTGGCCCATGCCCATCGCGCCGAGGCCGAGGTAGAAGCCCGCGCCGGGCGCGCTCACGCTCGCGAGCGAGGCCGCCGCCGCGAGGCCGAGCGCGATCAGCACGAAGCCGAGCGTCAGCACGCGATAGCTGCCGAGGCGGAACACGAGGCGCGGCATCAGCAGCGGACTCGACAGAAAGCCCAGCCCGAACGGCAGGATCGCCACGCCCGAGGCGAGCGGCGTCCAGTGCAGCGCGCCTTGCAGATAGATGCCGTAGCTCAGGAAGAACGCGCTGAGCGTGTAGAACAGAAACGCCAGCACGAGGCCGAGCGCGATCACGGGATTGCGGAACAGCCGCACGTCGAGCAGCGGATCGTGGCCGCGCGCGAGACTGCGCGCTTCCACGCGCAGCAGTGCGCCGAGCATCGGCACCGAGGCGGCGAGGCAGATCAGCATCCACGTGGGCCAGCCTTCCTCGCGTCCGCGCGTGAGCGGATAGACCAGCATCAGCAGAAACAGCGACAGCAGCACGGTGCCCGGCATGTCGATACGTGCGCCGCGCGGCGGACGGCTCTCTGGAATGAAGCGCCAGCTGCCCAGCAGCGCGAGCACGCCGATCGGCAGGTTGACGAGAAAGATCGCGCGCCAGCCCAGCCCGAACGGATGCAGGCTGATCAGCGCGCCGCCGCCGAGCTGGCCGATCACCGCCGCCACGCCGAACACGAAACCGTAGAAGCCCATCACGCGCACCTGTTCGTGCGGCGTGAACACGCTGCGGATGGTCGCGAGCACCTGCGGCGCGAGCACCGCCGCGAACAGCCCCTGGAGAATCCGCCCGGCCACCAGCATGGCGCCGGAAGTCGCGAGCCCGCACAGCGTCGAGGCGAGCACGAAGCCCGCCATGCCGATCATGAACATGCGCTTGCGGCCGTAGAGATCGCCGAGACGCCCGCCCGTGATCTGCGCGACCGCGTTGGCGCAGGCGTAGGCGGACACCACCATCTGCAATTGCGCGGCGCTGGCGCTCAGTCCCGAGTGGATGGCGGGCAGCGCGAGATTCACGATGAAGTAATCGATGGGCGGCAGGATGGCGCCGACCAGCAGCACGACCAGCGCCCAGCCGTGATGGCTGCGCGCGGCGGCGGCTGAAGTCGGGGCCGCGAGCGGCGGCGCGGCGGCGAGCGAGTCGTCAGTCATGATGAACCTGTATCGAAAGCGGGGGCGGATCGATGGCGACGGGATCGCCGCCGATGACGCCGGAACGAACCGGTATCTTAGGCGCGGCGCATCCTCCAGAAAAGCCGGAATTTGCGGTAGTATTCATCGAGTAATTCGATGGATAGGAGCAAGCCATGCGAGGCTTCGAACTCGACCAGTTGCGCACCTTCACCGTGGTGGCGGAAGCGGGCAGCCTGACGGCGGCCGCGCCGTCGCTGAATCTTTCGCAGTCCACCGTCAGCGACCAGATGCGCAAGCTGGAAGCGCGCGCGGGCGTGCCGCTGTTCGTGCGCAGCAAACGCGGCGTCGAGCCCACGCCCGCGGGTTCGCGCCTGCTCGCGCACGCGCGGCGCATCGTGGCGCTCAACGAAGCCGCCTTCGACGAAGTGCGCGGCCAGGCGATCAAGGGCGAACTGCGCGTGGCGATCACCGACTATTTCCGCACGCACGAAGTCGCGGGCATGCTCGCGCGGCTGCGCGAGTGCTATCCGCAATTGAGCCTGCACGTGAGCACGATGAAGAGCACCGAGATCGAACTCGCGCACGCGCGCGGACAGATCGATCTGGGCGTGGTGATGAACATGTCGATCGGCCCGGTGCGGCCCGCGCAGGGCGATCCGCGCTGGGTGCTGCGCCGCGAGCCGCTGCACTGGGTGGCGTCGCCGACGCTCGCCGAAGCGCTGCCCGAGCCGCTGCCGCTCGTGCTGCTGCCCGGCGACTGCATGCTGCATCAGATCGCCGTGAGCCTGCTCGAAGAACACCGCCGTCCCTTCGTGATGGTGCATAGCGCGTCCGGCGTGGCGGGCCTGCAGTCGATGCTCGCGGCGGGGCTGGGCGTGGGCTGCCTGTGCGCGTCGGCGATCACCGACGGGCTGATGAAGCTCGGCACGCGTCACCGTTTGCCCGCGCTGCCCGAGGCCGTGTTTTCGCTCACGCCGCCGCTGCCCGGCGAACGCGAGACGGTCGCGCAGGCGCGCGAGGTGTTATCGCGGCAATTGCTGGTCTGAACAGCGCGCTGAAATACGCGCCGCGCACCCTGACGACTGAACTTCGAAACCATGCTCCCGAGCCAGGACGCACTGGAACAACCGGCTGAAGCGCACGCCGAAGCACGCGCCAACGCACCGCAAACCTCCGCGCGCGAAGTCCGCCGACGCGTCGCGAGCGCCTCGCTCGTGACGGCGTTCGAGATGTTCGACTTCACCGTGTTCGGCTATTTCGCGGCGATGATCGGCGCGAAATTCTTCCCAGCGGGCGACCCGATGACCTCGCTGCTGCTCGCCGTCGGCAGCTTCGGCGTGGGCGCTTTCATGCGGCCGCTGGGCGCGCTCGTGCTGGGCGCGTATGCGGACCGCGTGGGCCGCCGCGCCGCGCTCACGCGCACCGTCTGGCTCGCGGGACTCGGCACGGCGGTCATTGCGGTGTGTCCGGGTTATGCGGCGATCGGCGTGGCCGCGCCCGTCGTCGTGGTGCTGGCGCGCGCGCTGCAAGGCTTCGCGCTCGGCGGCGATATCGGCGTGGCGGCGGCGTATCTGATGGAGGCGGGACCCGCCGCGCGGCGCGGCGCGCGCGTGAGCTGGCAGGTCGCGAGCCAGGGCGCGGCGGCGTTGCTCGGCGCCACGTTCGGCCTCGTGCTCACGCATCTGCTTTCGCCGCAGGCGCTCGACGCGTGGGGCTGGCGCGTGCCGTTCTGGTTCGGCCTCCTCGTGCTGCCGGTCGGCGTGTATCTGCGCAGCCGTCTGCATGACGGGGACGACACCGCGCGCGCATCCGCCGCGCCGCCCTTCGTCGAACTCCGGCGCGAGCACGCCCGCACGCTCGGCCTCGCGATGCTGATGATCATGGGCCAGTCGATTCCGGTCTACGCCATCGTCTATTTCATGCCCAGCTATGTGATTCGCGTGATGCATCTGCCCGCGAGCACGGGCTTCGCGGTGTCGGCGTCGTCGGCGTTGCTGCTGTTCGCGCTGCCGCCGTTCGTGGGCCGTCTGCTTGACCGCCTGCCGCGCCGCAAGCCGGTGGCGCTCGCGGGCGCCGCGGCCACCACGTTGTTGAGCACGCCCGTGTTCGTGCTGATCGACAGCGCCCGCAGCCTGCCCGCGATGCTGGCCGGCGTGGGCCTGATCAGCGTGTCGATGGCGTTCAGCGCGGGCACGGTCGCGCTGCTCGTGCTCGAAGCGCTGCCCGCGCGCGTGCGCGCCAGCGGCCTCGCGCTCGCGCACGCCTTGAGCGTGGCGCTGTTCGGCGGCACGGCGCAATTCATCGTCACGGCGCTGGTGAAGTGGAGCGGCAATCCGCTCGCGGCCGCCTGGTACGTGACGCCCGCGTGCTGCGTGAGCCTGTGCGCGGTGGCGCTCTTCAAGGAACGCCGCGCGCCACGATAGACGGTTTCGCTGCTACCAGTCGATGCGGTGTTTCGCTTCGGTTTCGCGATGGCGCCGGTCGTCGTCGCTATGCAGATACAGGCTCGTCGTGCTGATCGACGCGTGGCCGAGGTTGTCGCGCACCATGCGCAGATCGACGTCGCCATCGGCCATATGCGAGCCCGCGCTGTGACGCAGCCAGTGCGCCGACGCGCTCTCCAGCAGCGCCGCGCGCGCCGTGCCGCCGGCCGCGCGCGCGGGGTCGGTTTCCTGCGCCGCCGCGTCGCGCAGACGTTGCGCCGCGCCCGCGAAAATCCCCTTGACGATGGTGTGCAGCGCCGCGCGCGTGAGCGGTTTGGTCGACTGGCCGATCGGCAGCACGAGCGGCGTCGCTTCGTGCGGCGCGGGCAAGGCGCTCAGGCCGCGCTGCTCGCGATAGCGCGCGAGTTCGGTCATCAGTTCGGCGGTCGCGGGCACGAGACGGCGACGCTCGCCCTTGCCGAGCACGTCGAGCCACCAGCGTTCCTCGCCCGACGCGTCGCGGCGCGCGAAGAAATCGCCCATCGTGTTGATGCCGACTTCGGAGATGCGCAGGCCGCCGAGATAGAGCAGCGTGAGCAGCCAGCGCGCGCGGCTGTGGCGTTCGCGTTCGCGGGCGCTTGCGCGCGGCAGGGCGTCGACATAGGCCTTCACTTCGTCCCAGAGACCGCGTTCGAGATAACGCGTGATGCGCGGCTGCGCGCGGCGCGCGCGCTGGCGTGACAGCGAAAGCGGATTGCCCGCGAGATAACCGGCGCTCACGAGCCACGAAAACAGCGCGTTGAGAATGACCATCGCCTGACGCTGGCTGGCGGCGGACAGCGGGCCGTAGAACGGACGCCAGCGCGGATCGTCGCGCGCGTGCTTGCGGCCGCCGCCCGCGCACCAGCGCGCCGCCGGTTGCGGATCGGCGAGAAAACGCTGATAGGCGAGCAGATCTTCGTGCGTGAGCGAGGAGAGCGGTTTGCCGAGCTGCACGATGGCCCACAGCAGCAGACGCTCGGCTTCCTTGCGATAGGTTTCGAAGGTCGCCTTCGAGTCGGCGACGCGCGCGAGCCAGGCGCGGATCGCGTCGAGATCGTTGGCCGCCGCGATCTGCATGCGGCCGTTGGCGCGGTTCACGCCGTCGCGGCCATCGAGATCGGCGGGCAGTTCGAGCGCGTCGAGCGGACGCGGGGCGAGGAGGGCGGTGTGCATGGGTGAAGCGGTGGCGCGGGAGGCAAAAGGCAAAGACGCTGCCGACTATAACGCGGATCGCGCACGGCGACGCGCGTCGCGCCATAATCGTGGCCGCCGGATCGACTTTGCGTCACCGGCAATCAGCCGCTACCGACCGCCGCCAACCGCCGCCAACCGCGATAAAACAAGCGATGAAACTCCTCGCCCCGATTCCCATCCTGCGCATGTTTTCGATCGAGAAAGCCTACGCGTTCTATTGCGACTATCTGGGCTTCAAGCCCGACTGGGAACATCGCTTCGAAGCGGATTTGCCGCTCTACGTGCAACTGCATCGCGACGCGCTCGTGCTGCATCTGAGCGAGCATCACGGCGACGGCACGCCGGGCACGGTGCTGTTTCTGCCCGTGGAGGACATCGAGGCGTTCCATCGCGAGCTGGCCGCGAAGCCTTACGCCTATGCGCGGCCCGGCGTGGAGACGCTGCCGTGGGGCCGCCAGATGCAGATTCACGATCCGTTCGGCAATATTCTGCGGTTCTGCGAGTTGAGCTGAATGCGCCGAATGTGTGGAATGCGCTGAACGGATCGGGCGAGTGCGTTTAAGCCGCGGCGTGGCCGTCGGTGAGGCGCGGTTCGTGCGGCGCGGCCAGCGTGGCATCGACGCCATTCGCGCCGCTCGTGCCATTCGCCAGATTCGCGAGCCCCGGCACCATCGCCGGCAGCGAGCCGCCGGCCAGGCCGATTTCCTTGAGCAGCGAATCGACGAGCGGCGCATGCGCGCGATAGGTCAGCGCCGCCGACATGGCCTGCTCGGCCAGATTGCCGCCCGCGCCCAGTCCCGAGCCATTCGTGGCCGCGCCGTCGGCGGCCACGCCGACCTGGCGGTTGAGGCCGTCGACCTGAATGATCTTGATGCCTTCGATCGACTTCATCGGCTCGACGGTCTGCTCGATGATGGCCGGCAGCGCCTGCAGCAACGCGAGCCGGAACTTCAGGCTGGTCTGATCCGATGACAAAGTGTTGATGGCGTCGTTCAGCGCGCGCTGCGCCTCGGCTTCGGCGAGCCCCTTCTTGCGCTCGGCCTCGGCCAGTTCGACGATCGCCGTGGCCTGCATCTGCGCGGCCTCGCGCTCCGCGCGCGCCTTGGTCGTGACGTGCACGGCGTTGGTTTCGGCTTCCTGCGCGGCTTCGATCAGCGCAACCTGCTTCGCGCGGTCCGCCTCGGCGGTGCGGCGCGTGGTTTCCACGAGCTGCTCGGCCTTCACGGCTTCGGCCAGCGATTCGTTGGCGCGCGCCTGAGCCTGCGATTGCGCCTCGGACTTCTGCGCGATGATGATCGCGCGCTCCTGCTCGGCGATCTGAGTGACCTTGGCCTGCTCGATTTCCTTCACGCGAATTTCGCGGTCGGCTTCCACCTTGCGCGAACGCACGGCCTGCTCGCGCTCGATCTCCGACTCCTGCACCTGACGCTCCGCGCCGATGCGGCTCTGCTCGGCCTCCTGATGGCGCTGCGCCTCGAACGCCGTGATGCGCGCGTTCTGCTCGGCCGTGCGCGTCTTGACCTGCTGCTCCTGTTCGAGCTTCATGAAGGCTTCCTGCTGGTCGATCTCGAGACGCTTCGACAGCGCGTCGCGATTCTTCTCGCGTACGGAGACTTCGGTATCCTGCTCGACCTCGTTGCGCTCCTTGCGGCGGCGCTCGGTTTCCTGCGTGAGCTTCGTGAGACCTTCGGCGTCGAACGCGTTATTCGGATCGAAGTATTCCTTCGAGGTCTGATTGAAGTTGGTCAGCGAGACGCTTTCGAGTTCGAGACCGTTTTTGGTCAGATCTTCGGCGACGGTGTTCTGCACGCCCTGCACGAACTTCTCGCGCGCGTCCTGTAGATCCTGCATCGTCATTTGCGCGGCGGTTGAGCGCAGCGCGTCGACGAACTTGTCGTCGACGAGCGCGCGCAGATTCTCGGGCGCGAGTGTGCGCTGGCCGAGCGTCTGCGCGGCTGTTGACACGCCTTCCGCCGTGGGCGCGACGCGCACGAAGAACGCCACCACCACGTCCACGCGCATGCGGTCCTTCGTGATCAGGCTGTCGCGCGAGGCGCGGCTGACTTCGAGCTTCAGCGTGTTCATGTTGATCGGGATGACCTCGTGGAACACGGGCAGCACGACCGCGCCGCCGCTCATGATGACGCGCTGGCCGCCGAGACCCGTACGCACGAACGCGCGTTCGGCCGAAGCGCGCACATACAGGCGCGCGAAAATCAGGCCGATCAGGCACAGGCCCACGATGACCGCCAGACCGGCGGCACCCCAGAAAATGATCGTATCCATAGCGATGGTTGACTCTTGTCGGTGTGAAAAACGAGGTGAAAAAGCAGCGAAGCCGGCGCGCGCGCGGCAAACGCAACGCAGGCCTCAGGCGTCGTGACGCGGGCTTTTGATGGCCCGATAGAGCGAGCCGGACACCCGCGCGACGATCAGCACGGTTTGCCCGCGCACGAAGCGGTGATCCGCATCGTCCGGCTCGATACGGACGTAGTGCGGCTGACCGAATTCGTCGACGAAACGCGCTTCGGCCGGCGTGCCCTGTGTGGCCTCGCCGGTCACGATGCGCACGGCGCGGCCGATGAAATCGATTTCCGAGAGCGCGCTCGACTCTTCCTGCGGCACGAGGCGGCCGATCGGTTTGCCGGTCTTGCGCACGAATCCGAGCGCGAGCGGCAACGCCGCGCAGGCGGCAATGGCGGGCGGCAGCATGAAATGAGCGAGCGCATGCAGAAGCGCTTGCAGCAGCAGGCCGGCAACGGCGAATCCGGTGAGGAACAGCACGAGCAGAATGAGAAACGGCACGCGGCCCACGTGCAGCCAGCCGAGAAACTGCCCGACGACGCCCGGTTCGGCACTGGCGCCCGCGTGGTCGATATCGAATTGATGCGCGAGCAGATTACCCGCATGCGTGGTGACGCTAAATCCGAACAGCAGCGTAATGCTTTCGAGTATGGCAATGACGATCATGATGCCGATCGCCATGATGAATGGCGCATATCCCGGTTGCAGCAATGAGGTCATGAAATTGTTCTATTCGGTGTTATTCCGCTGCGAGTCTATATCGAATTCACGCGTCATATCGAATGTCCCTTAAATAAAGGGATAAACGCAGTGATGCGCAATGCATGACGCAGTACATGAGTCTATCGCTTTGCGCGGATTGAATTGTCAAGGTTCGACAATTTAGCGGAGATTACGTGAGCGCGAATGACGTTTGCGTGGATTTAAATGCAAACGCTGAGCGCGATCATATTGCATGATCGCGCGGAAAATCCGTGGCGGCTTATCGCAATTAAGGCGATTGCCGTAATCATCCCGATCATCGCGCTTAAACCTTCGCCACCAGAAACGACTCGCCCTTGGCCGGTTTCAAACCGTCGCTGCGTTTCGCGAAATACTGTTCGATCAGATCGGCGGTGCCCACGTGGCTCACTTCGGAGAAACCGGCTTCGCGCGCGAGCGCAAGCATCTCGTCGGGGCGAAAGAAGCTGACGAACGGCGTGCCCGCCGCGCGCGCCCGCTCGTAGACGGCCGCGTGCTGCGAGCGCTCGGGTTCGTCGATGAGATCGAGCGGCAGCGTGAAGGTCATCGCCAGCGTGGAGCCCGGCGCGAGTTGCGCAATCTGTCGCAGCGTGGCGAGATTGGCCTCGCGCGTGAGATACATCGAGACGCCCGTCGAGGCGATCACGGCGGGCTGCCGCGCATCGAAGCCCGCTTGCACGAGCTGTGTCCACCACGATTCGCCCGCCTCGAAATCCACCGGCACGAAACGCAGCCAGTCCTGCTCGCGAAAGCCGAGTTCGATAAGCCGCGCGCGCTTCCACGCCTGCGTGCCCGGTTGATCGACTTCGTACAGGTGCAGCCATGACGCGATCTCGGGCCGGCGCTGCGCGAAGGTGTCGAGCCCCGCGCCGAGGATCACGTACTGCGTCACGCCCGCGCTGGCCTGAGCGGTCACGAGATCCTCGATGAAACGCGCGCGCCCGACGATCGACGCGCGATAGCCGCGCGTGCCGTCGGGATCCATGTCGCCCCGCTTGCGCCAGTGGACGTCGGGCGCGGCCAGTTGCATGCCGAGTTCGTCTTCGAGCACGTGCGGCGCGGCGTCGACCTGCACGTGCAGCGCGCGCCAGAGTGCGACGCGCACGGCGGTGCTGTCGGGGGCGGCGGTGTGAGGCATGGCGTCTCCTTCATGGTCCTGCTGGCTGTGTCAGTGTAGCGAGACTGTCGCAGCGTCGCGCGACGCGTGCATCACGCCGCGCCGCGCGGCCCGTAGATCTCCGCGCTCACCGCGCGCAACGCCTCGATCATGACACCGGCTGCGGGCGAGAGCAGTTTGTCGGCGCGCGTGATGATGCCGAAATCGTCCATCTGGCAATCCATCGGCAGCGGCAGGATCGCGACCATGCCGTGCACCGCGTAGTAGCGCGCGACGTCCTCGGTGAGCACGGCGATCATGTCGCTCTGCTCCAGCACGCGCGTGATGAACAGCAGCGCGGGCGTTTCCACCACGTTCGAGGGCGGCGCGAGGCTCGCGCGCTGGAACATCAGTTCGAAGCGATGGCGCAGCACGCTCGCGAGCGGCGGCACGACCCAGGTGGCGCGCGCGACGTCCGCGAGCGCGAGTGACGTGAGCGGCGCGCCCGGCGCGTTGGCGTTCGTTTCGAGCAGCGGATGCCCCGGCCGCACGACCGCGCAGACCGGCTCGCCCGTGAGCGGCTCGTAGCGCAGCGCGAGCTTGTCGTGCTCGGCGGACAGACGCCCGAGCACGATGTCGAGCCGGTCCTGCGCGAGATGTTCGAGCAGCACGTTGCTCGCGTCGATCTCCACCGAGATGCGCATGTTCGCGTGCGTGCGCTTGACGGCGGCCACGGCCGCGGGCAGCACGCTCACGCCCGGCGAGGTGATCGCGCCGACTGCCACGTGGCCGAGCCGGCCGGCCTTGAGCGCCGTGAGTTCCGCCTGCGCCTGATCGAGACTGCCGAGCACGGCGCGCGCGTGGCGGATCAGCGCGTCGCCGTAAAGCGTCGGCTTCATGCCGCGCGGCATGCGCTCGAACAGCAGCGCGCCGAGCATGTCCTCCAGCTCGCGCAGCAGCTTCGAGGCCGCCGGCTGCGTCATGTTCAACGCCGCCGCCGCGCGATGAATATTGCCTTCCTCTGCGAGCGCCACCACCAGCAGCAACTGACGGGTTTTCAGGCGCGTGCGCACGTACCAGGGGCTTGTCTCCAGCATGGTGTTTCGCCTCGTTTCCCAAATAGTTTTAAGTGTTTATACCAATGCCGAAAACGATATCGGAAAAGGCAATTATTTCATTAGAAGGTTATCAGAGATCTCCTTAGACTATCTCGAACATTTGGCCCTCACAGAACCTGAGAATGTCGGCAACGAAACCCAAACTTCGCTCCCAAGAGTGGTTCGGCACCACGGATAAAAACGGCTTCATGTATCGGAGCTGGATGAAAAACCAGGGTATTCCCGATCATGAATTCGATGGTCGCCCGGTCATCGGCATCTGCAATACCTGGTCGGAACTCACGCCCTGCAACGCGCACTTCCGCAAGCTCGCGGAACACGTCAAGCGCGGCATCTACGAGGCGGGCGGTTTCCCGGTCGAGTTCCCGGTGTTCTCGAACGGCGAATCGAACCTGCGTCCCTCGGCGATGCTCACGCGCAATCTCGCCTCGATGGACGTCGAGGAAGCGATCCGCGGCAATCCGATCGACGCCGTCGTGCTGCTGTGCGGCTGCGACAAGACCACGCCCGCGCTGCTGATGGGCGCGGCGAGCGTGGACGTGCCCGCCATCGTCGTGACGGGCGGCCCGATGCTCAACGGCAAGCTCGAAGGCAAGGACATCGGTTCGGGCACGGCCGTGTGGCGTCTGCACGAATCGCTCAAGGCGGGCGAGATCGACCTGCATCATTTCCTCTCGGCCGAAGCGGGCATGTCGCGCTCGGCGGGCACCTGCAACACCATGGGCACGGCCTCGACGATGGCCTGCATGGCCGAGTCGCTGGGCGTCTCGCTGCCGCACAACGCCGCGATTCCGGCCGTGGACGCGCGCCGCTACGTGCTCGCGCACATGTCGGGCATTCGCATCGTGCAGATGGCGCTCGAAGACCTGAAGCTCTCGAAGGTGCTCACGCGCGAGGCGTTCGAGAACGCGATCCGTACCAATGCGGCGATCGGCGGCTCGACCAACGCGGTGATCCATCTGAAGGCGATCGCGGGCCGCATCGGCGTGCCGCTCGAACTCGAAGACTGGCAGCGCGTTGGCCGCGACACGCCGACCATCGTCGATCTGCAACCGTCGGGCCGCTTCCTGATGGAGGAGTTCTATTACGCGGGCGGTCTGCCGGCGGTGCTGCGCCGTCTGGGCGAAGCGAACCTGCTGCCGCATCCGGACGCGCTCACCGTGAACGGCAAGTCGATCTGGGACAACGTGCGCGAAGCGCCGAACTACAACGACGAAGTGATCCGCCAGATCGACAATCCGCTGATCGCGGACGGCGGCATCTGCATCCTGCGCGGCAATCTCGCGCCGCGCGGCGCGGTGCTCAAGCCGTCGGCGGCCACGCCCGAGCTGCTCAAGCATCGCGGCCGCGCCGTGGTGTTCGAGAATTTCGATCACTACAAGGCGACCATCGCCGACGAATCGCTCGACGTCGACAAGGACTCGATCCTCGTCATGAGGAATTGCGGCCCGCGCGGTTATCCGGGCATGGCCGAGGTCGGCAACATGGGCCTGCCGCCCAAGCTGCTGCGCCAGGGCGTGAAGGACATGGTGCGCATCTCGGACGCGCGCATGAGCGGCACGGCTTACGGCACGGTGGTGCTGCACGTCGCGCCGGAAGCGGCGGCGGGCGGCCCGCTCGCGGCGGTGCGCAACGGCGACTGGATCGAACTCGACTGCGAGATCGGCCGTCTGCATCTGGACATCAGCGACGAGGAACTGCAACGCCGCCTGAGCGACGTCGATCCGGCGGCGGCGCCGGGCGTCGCCGAGCAGCTGGGCAAGGGCGGCTACGCGCGCCTCTATGTCGATCACGTTCTGCAAGCCGACGAAGGCTGCGACCTCGACTTCCTCGTGGGCAAGCGCGGCTCGGCCGTGCCGCGCCACTCGCACTGACGCGCACTGACGCATAGGCAAGGACTGCCATCATGACGACGACTCTAACCGGCGAGCTGCTGATCGGCGCGCAAGCGAAACGCGGCGAAGGCGCGGCGTTCCAGGCGATCGACGCCGCGAGCAACACGCCCATCGCGCAACCGGTTTTCCACGGCGCGCGGCAAGGCGATGTCGAACGGGCCTGCGAACTCGCGGACGACGCGTTCGACGCCTACCGCACGCTGCCCGCCGAACAACGCGCGCAATTCCTCGACGATTGCGCGGCGCGCATCGAAGCGCTCGGCGAGCCGCTGATCGAACGCGCGATGGCCGAAAGCGGCCTGCCGCGCGCGCGCCTCGAAGGCGAACGCGCGCGCACCGCGAACCAACTGCGCATGTTCGCCACGCTCGTGCGCAGCGGCGACGCGCTCGACGTGCGCATCGAACCCGCGCTGCCCGAACGCCAGCCGCCGCGCACCGACTTGCGCTTCTGGCGCATCGGCGTGGGCCCGGTCGCGGTGTTCGGCGCGAGCAATTTCCCGCTGGCGTTTTCGGTGGCGGGAGGGGACACGGCGTCGGCGCTGGCCGCGGGCTGTCCCGTGGTCGTGAAGGCGCATCCGGCGCATCCGGGCACCTCGGAACTCGTCGGCCGCGCCATTCAGCAGGCGGTTGCGGCGGCGGGTCTGCCCGAAGGCGTGTTCTCTTTGCTGTTCGACGCGGGCCACGAAGTCGGCAGCGCGCTCGTGCAGCATCCGGCGATTCGTGCGGTCGGTTTCACCGGCTCGCGCGCGGGCGGTCTCGCGCTCGTGAAGCTGGCGGCCGCGCGCAGCGAGCCGATTCCCGTCTACGCCGAAATGAGCAGCGTGAATCCGAACCTGCTGCTGCCGGGCGCGCTCGCCGCGCGCGGCGAGACGCTGGCGCGCGACTACGCGGCATCGACGACGCTCGGCTGCGGCCAGTTCTGCACCAACCCGGGCCTGATGCTCGGCCTCGCGGGCGCGGACTTCGACGCCTTCGCCACGAACGCCGCGCGCGAATTCAGCGCGGCGGCGGCGGGCGTGATGCTCACGCCGGGCATCCTGCGCGCCTACGAGCACGGCATCGGCCGCCTGGTCGAGCATCCGAAGGTCACGACGCTCGCGCGCGGCGCGGCGGCGCCCGGCCGCGCGCAGGCGGCGCTGCTGCGCGTGAGCGCGAGCGATCTGCTGGCGGACGCCTCGCTCGGCGAGGAAGTGTTCGGCCCGAGCAGCGTGTTGGTCGAATGCGCGGACGAAGCCGAACTGCGCGCCGTGCTGCGCCATATCGAAGGCCAGTTGACGATCACGCTGCACGCGGACGCCGCCGACGGCGATCTCGTGCGCGCGCTCCTGCCGCTCATCGAGCGCAAGGCGGGCCGTCTGCTGGCGAACGGCTTCCCGACCGGCGTCGAGGTGTGCGATGCGATGGTCCACGGCGGCCCGTTCCCGTCCACCTCGGATGGCCGCAGCACCTCGGTGGGCACGGCGGCGATCGAGCGTTTCCTGCGCCCGGTCTGCTACCAGAATCTCGCCGACGGCTGGCTGCCCGACGCGTTGCGCGACGCGAATCCGCTGCACGTGAAGCGGCGTTTCGCAGGCAGGCCCGAGGTCGCCTGAGCGGCAACCGAAGGTCACACGAAGCGCACCGCCGCAAAAAGAATCAAGGAGACAGGATGACGAATTCGCAGGCGCTGAATGCCAGCAACACCGGGGCGCACGCGAGTGGCTCGAGCGAGGAAGAAAAGCACATCGTCGGCCATATCGCGCGCCGCCTCGTGCCCTTTCTCGCGCTCATCTACGTGGTCGCTTACGTCGACCGCACCGTGGTGGGTTTCGCCAAGCTGCACATGAACGCGGCGATTGGCCTGAGCGATGCCGCGTACGGCATGGGCGCGGGTCTGTTTTTCGTCGGCTACTTCCTCTGCGAAGTGCCGAGCAATCTCGCGCTCTCGCGCTTCGGCGCGCGCGTGTGGTTCGCGCGCATTCTCTTCACGTGGGGCGCGATTACGATGGCGATGGCCTTCGTCAGCGGCCCGAAGAGTTTCTATGCGCTGCGTTTTCTGCTGGGCGCCGCCGAAGCCGGACTCTATCCCGGCATTCTGTATTTCCTCACGCACTGGTTCCCGATGCGCCATCGCGCGCGCGTGATCGGCCTGCTGGTGCTCGCGCAGCCGATCGCGGGCATCGTCACCGGTCCGCTCGCGGGCGCGCTGCTGGAAACGCATGGCTTTTTCGGTCTGTCGAACTGGCAGACGCTGTTCGTCGTGAGCGGCCTGCCCGCCGTGCTGCTGTGCATTCCGACGCTGCGCCTGCTGCCCGAATCGCCCGCGCACGCGCGCTGGCTCGACGACCACGAACGCGCGTGGATCGAACGCGCGCTGGCCGCCGATCGCCGCAGCTACGCGCTCGATCCGCATCGCAATCCGTTCGCGGCGCTCAAGGACCGGCGCGTGCTGCTGCTCGCGCTGTTGTTTCTGCCGTTTCCGCTGAGCATCTACGGTTTGTCGCTGTGGCTGCCGACCATCATCAAGGCGTTCGGCGTGACGGATTCGACGGCGGGGCTGCTTTCGGCGGTGCCCTATCTGTTCGCGGTCGCGGGGCTGCTGATCGTGCCGCGTCATTCGGACAAGCGCCGCGAGCGTTACGGCCACATCGTCGTGGTCTCGGCGTTCGCCGCGCTGACGATGGCCGCGAGCGCCTGGTTCCGCACGCCCGCGCTGCAACTCTTTTTCATCTGCCTGACCGCGTTCTCGATCTACTCGATCCAGGCCGTGGTGTGGGCGCTGCCCGGCGAGTTTCTGACCGGCGCGAGCGCGGCCGTGGGGATCGCGATGATCAACTCGCTCGCGAATCTCGGCGGCTATCTCGGCCCGTATGGCATCGGCATCATCAAGGACGCGACGGGCAGTCTCGCCGCCGGTCTGTATTTTCTCGCGGCGACGCTGCTGTTCGCGGTGCTCATGACCTTCGCGGTGCGCGCCGCGCTGCGTCCGCAGCCGCCGGCATCGGGTGCGCTCGCGCGCGAGTCGTAAGCGTGGCCCGATAACGTACACAGCCGGCGTGCCCGCGCGGCACGCCGACATTTTCAAAGCAGGACAGACATCATGACTACGAGCCGTACGCCCCGTTACACGGGCATTTTCCCCGTCGTGCCGACCACCTTCACCGCCACCGGCGAACTGGATCTGGCGAGCCAGAAGCGCGCCGTCGACTTCATGATCGACGCGGGTTCGGACGGCCTGTGCATTCTCGCGAACTTCTCCGAGCAGTTCTCGGTCACCGACGACGAGCGCGAGCTGATCACGCGCACCGTGCTCGAACACGTCGCCGGCCGCGTGCCCGTGATCGTGACGACCACGCATTACGGCACGATCGCCTGCGCGGCGCGCAGCAAGCGCGCGCAGGACCTCGGCGCGGCGATGGTGATGGTGATGCCGCCGTATCACGGGGCGACCTTCCGCGTGCCCGAGCAGCAGATCTACGAGTTCTACGCGCGCGTCTCGGACGCCATCGACATTCCGATCATGATTCAGGACGCGCCCGCGAGCGGCACGGTGCTGTCCGCGCCGTTCCTCGCGCGCATGGCGCGCGAGATCGAGCAGGTCTCGTACTTCAAGATCGAAACGCCGGGCGCGGCGAACAAGCTGCGCGAAGTGATCCGCCTCGGCGGCGACGCGGTCGAAGGTCCGTGGGACGGCGAGGAAGGCATCACGCTGCTGGCCGATCTGCACGCGGGCGCGACCGGCGCGATGACGGGCGGCGGTTTCCCGGACGGCATTCGCCCGATTATCGTGGCGCACCGCGAAGGCCGCCTCGACGACGCCTTCACGCTCTATCAGAAGTGGCTGCCGCTCATCAATCACGAGAACCGTCAGGCGGGGTTGCTCGCCTGCAAGGCGCTGATGCAGGAAGGCGGCGTGATCGACTGCGAACTGCCGCGCCATCCGCTGCCCGCGATGCATCCGGAGACGCGCAAGGAACTCGTCGATATCGCGCGCCGCCTCGATCCGCTGGTGCTGCGCTGGGGCAAGTAAATAATCGGTTCGTGATCCGAAATAAAACAAGGTTGGGAGATCGGTATGAATGCGTCGTACAAGCTGGGCATCGTCGGCGTGGGCAAGATCGCGCGCGATCAGCATCTGCCCGCCATCGCGGGTAACGCGGGCTTCGAACTCGTGGCCGCCGCGAGCCGCAACGCGCAGGTGGACGGCGTGCGCAATTACGCCGATATCGGCGCGCTGCTGGCTGCCGAGCGCGACCTCGACGCCGTGTCGCTGTGCGCGCCGCCGCAGGTGCGCTACGAACAGGCGCGCGCCGCGCTCGAAGCGGGCAAGCACGTGATGCTCGAAAAGCCGCCGGGCGCGAGCGTGAGCGAAGTGGAAGCGCTGCGCGAACTCGCGAAGCAGCACAAGCGCACGCTGTTCGCGACGTGGCATTCGCGCTGCGCGAGCGCGGTCGAACCGGCGCGCGCGTGGCTCGCGGAGCGCACGATCCGCGCCGTGCATGTGCGCTGGAAGGAAGACGTGCGCCGCTGGCATCCGGGTCAGCAATGGATCTGGGAACCGGGCGGCCTCGGCGTGTTCGACCCGGGTATCAACGCGCTCTCGATCGTCACGCGCATCTTGCCGCGCGAGGTGCTGCTGCGCAGCGCGTCGCTGCACGTGCCGTCCGACTGCTCGACGCCGATCGCGGCCGAACTCGATTGCATCGACACCGACGGCGTGCCGGTGCGCGCCGAATTCGACTGGCGTCACGGTCCGGTCGAGCAATGGGAAATCGACGTGGAGACCACCGAGGGCCTGCTCTCGATCTCCGAAGGCGGCAAGCGTCTCGCGATCGCGGGCGAGCCGGTCGAGCTGGGCGCCGAACGGGAATATTCGGCGCTCTATGAACGTTTTCACTGGTTGATCGCGCACGGCACCGACGACGTGGACGTGCGCCCGCTGCGCCTCGTGGCCGATGCGTTCCTGCTCGGCCGCCATATCGAAGTCGAGGCCTTCGGCCACTGAGACATCGTCGCAATCGCCCTATAAACCGCTTCACCACACTCAACAGCGCTATCAGAGGAGACATCAGCATGACCAGCAACATCCGCCGCTTCACCCTTCGCGCCGTGCTCGCGGCCCTGTGCGTCGCGCCGCTCGGCATGAACATGGCGGCGCACGCCGACTCGCCCACCAAGATCGGCTTTCTCGTGAAGATGCCCGAACAGGCGTGGTTCATCAACGAGCAGAAGGCCGCCACGGCGCTCGGCCAGAAGGAGAACTTCTCGGTCGTCAACATCGGCACGCCGGACGGCGAGAAGGTGCTGGCCGCGATCGACAACCTCGGCGCGCAAGGCGCGCAGGGCTTCGTGATCTGCGCGCCCGACGTGCGTCTCGGACCGGCGATTCAGGCGCGCGCGAAGCGCTACAACATGAAGTTCGTGACGGTGGACGATCAGCTCGTCGACTCGTCGGGCAAGCCGCTCGGCAACGTGCCGCACCTCGGCATGTCGGCGTTCAAGATCGGCAATCAGGTCGGCACGGCGATCGCCGACGAAATGAAGAAGCGCGGCTGGAAGCCGGAAGAAGTGGGCGCGCTGCGCATCACCGACTACGAACTGCCGACCGCCAAGCTGCGCACCGACGGCGCGACGGCTTCGCTGATCGCGGGCGGCTTCAAGAAGGAAAACATCTTCGACGCGCCGCAAAAGACCACCGACGACGAAGGTGGCTTCAACGCGGCGTCGCCCGTGCTCGCGCAACATCCGAACATCAAGAAGTGGGTGATCTTCGCGCTCAACGAAGAAAGCGTGCTGGGCGCCGTGCGTGCGACCGAGCAGCTGCATCTGCCGGCGTCGGACGTGATCGGCGTGGGCATCAACGGCGCGGGCGAAGCGTTCGCCGAGTTCCAGAAGAAGGCGCCCACGGGCTTCTACGGCACGATCGCCGTCAGCTCGACGAACCACGGCAAGGACAGCGCGCAGAACCTCGTCGAATGGATCCGCACCGGCAAGCAGCCGCCCGCCGATACGCAGACCACCGGCAAGCTGATGACGCGCGACAACTGGACGGCTGTGCGCAGCGAACTGGGTATTTAAGGCATCCGTAGCGATACGGAGGCGACGGTAAGGGCAGAGATGCAATGACTGAAACCATGACACAGGCAGATGCCGCGAACGCGGCCGGTACGCGCCAGGCGGGGAATCAACAGGGGAAGCGCGCGTATCTGGAGCTCGACGGCATCACCGTGAGCTTTCCGGGCGTGAAGGCGCTCGACCGCGTGGCGCTCGACGTGCGCGCGGGCGAGGTGCACGGCCTGATGGGCGAGAACGGCGCGGGCAAGTCCACGCTGCTCAAGGTGCTCTCGGGCGTGAACCAGCCGCAGGCGGGCACGTTGAGCCTGAACGGCGTGGAGCAGCGCTTCACGACCACGCGCGCCGCGCTCGACGCGGGCATCGCGATCATCTATCAGGAATTGCATCTCGTGCCCGAGCTGACCGTGGCCGACAACCTGATGCTCGGGCAGTTGCCCAACCGCTTCGGCGTGCTCGACGAGCAGACGCTCGTCAAGCGCGCGATGGCGGAACTGCAGCGGCTCGGCGAGCGCATCGATCCGCGCACGCCGGTGAAGAATCTCTCGATCGGCCAGCGCCAGATGATCGAGATCGGCAAGGCGTTGATGCGCGACGCGCGCGTGATCGCCTTCGACGAACCGACGAGTTCGCTCTCGGCGCGCGAAACCGAAAACCTCTTTCGCATCATCAACGCGCTGCGCGCGGACGGCCGCGCGATCATCTACGTCACGCACCGCATGGACGAAGTCTACGAGCTGTGCGACCGCGTGACGGTGTTCCGCGACGGCAAGCGCATCGAGACTTTCGATTCGGTCGCCGACCTCGACCGCAATCGGCTGATCGCGGCGATGGTGGGGCGCTCGATCGAGGACGTCTACGGCTATCGCGCGCGCAAGGCCGGTCCGGTGCTGATCGAGGCGAAAGGGCTGATGGGTCCGGGGCTCGCCGAACCCGTGTCGTTCCAGGCGCGGCGCGGCGAGATCGTCGGCTTCTTCGGGCTCGTCGGCGCGGGACGTTCCGAACTGATGAAGCTGCTCTACGGCGCCGAGCGTCCGAGCGCGGGCCACGTCGAACTCGACGGCAAGCGCGTGAATTTCGCCAGTCCGCGCGACGCGGTGCGGGCGGGCATGGCGCTGTGTCCCGAGGACCGCAAGCAGGAAGGCATCGTGGCGATCGCCTCGGTGGCCGACAACCTGAACATCAGCGCGCGCCGCCATTTCAGCCCCGCGCGCTTCCTGCTCGACGCGAAGCGCGAACGCGCGCTGACCGACGACTACATCAAGAAGCTCGCGATCAAGACGCGCAATGGCGACACCGCGATCGGCACGCTCTCGGGCGGCAATCAGCAGAAGGTGATTCTGTCGCGCTGGCTCGCCGAGCGCATCGAAGTGTTCCTGATGGACGAACCCACGCGCGGCATCGACGTGGGCGCGCGCGCCGAGATCTACAACCTGCTGTACGAACTCGCGGAAGCGGGACGCAGCGTGATCATGGTGTCGAGCGACCTGGCCGAAGTGATCGGCGTGGCCGATCGCATCATCGTGATGCGCGAGGGGCGCATCGCGGGCAGCGTCATGAAGGCCGACGCCTCGCCGGACGAACTGATCAAGCTGGCGTTGCCGCGCTAAACCGCGCCAACACGCATTAACCCCTTGATTGACGTTGTTTTCCGGACGCACGCCGCCTTACGCAACACGCGGCGAAGCGCGCGTCCGATCCGTAACGATGAACCAGAGATGAGTGAAGCCATGCAGCCACAGGGCACGCCTACCGTCAACGAAGCCGCCGCGCCGATCACGCCGTCGCGTGCGCGCGTGTGGGACATGATCAACAAGTCGGGCATCGTCGTGGTGTTCGTGGTGCTGTTCGCGGTGCTTTCCGCGACGGTGCCGGATTTCCTCACGACCCGCAATATTCAGGGCCTTTTGCTCTCCGTGACGCTGATCGGCTCGATCGCCGTCACCATGATGTTCGTGCTCGCGCTGGGCGAGGTCGACCTCTCGGTCGCGTCCATCGTGGCGTTCTCGGGCGTGGTCGCGTCCACCGTCATCACGCAGTCGCATAGCGTGATCCTCGGCATCGTCGCGGGCGTGCTCGCGGGCGGCGCCGTGGGTCTCGTCAACGGCGTGCTGATCGCGCGCTTCAAGATCAATTCGCTGATCGCCACGCTCGCGATGATGGAAGCCGTGCGCGGTCTCGCCTTCCTGACCTCGAACGGCGACGCCGTGATGATCTCGGAAGAGCGCTTCTTCGACCTCGGCGGCGGCTCCTTCCTCGGCATCTCGTTTCCGATCTGGAGCAATATCATCGGCTTCGTGGTGTTCGGCTTTCTGCTGAAGAAAACCGTGTTCGGCAAGAACGTGCTCGCGGTGGGCGGCAACGGCGAAGCCGCGCGTCTTGCGGGCCTGCCGGTCACGCGCATCAAGATCACCGTGTTCGTGCTGCAAGGTCTCGTGACGGGCTTCGCGGGCGTGATGCTGGCCTCGCGCATGAGCCTCGGCGATCCGAAGACTTCAGTCGGCCTCGAACTGGGCGTGATCTCGGCGTGCGTGCTCGGCGGGGTGTCGCTCACGGGCGGCGTGGCGACCATCTCGGGCGTGCTGGTGGGCGTGCTGATCATGGGCGCGGTGCAGGACGCCATGAGCCTCATGAACGTCCCCACGTTCTATCAGTACCTGATTCGCGGCGGCATTCTGCTGCTCGCCGTGCTGTTCGACCAGTTCCGCCGCAGCAAGCGGGCAGTCTGAACATGACGCACGGCGGCGCACGCATGAACGCGAACCTGAGCAGCGCAGCTTGCTCAGGTCGTTCAGCTCGCTCAGGTTTCGAGCGCCGCGCCGCCGAGTATGGAATTGGCGTCCTGCCGCGCGTTGTCGAGCTGCACCACGCTCGCCTGGCGCGCGGCCAGCGCGTCGCGATGCTCGATCGCCGTGAGAATCGCCTTGTGACGCGGCAGCGACAACGCGTGCGTGTTCGGATGCCGGCTCGTGAACTTGATCGACTCGGTCAGTGCGAGCGACAGCATGTTGCCGATGTAGGCGAGCATGTCGTTGTGCGTCGCGGCCATGATCGCGCGATGGAATTCGAGGTCGGGTTCGAGCAGATCGGTGGCCGTTTTGGCCTGCTCCATGCGCGCGTAGGCCTTGGCGATGCGCACGCGTTCTTCGTCGGTCGCGGAGATGGCGGCGAGCGCGGCGGCCGCCGGTTCGATGATCTGCCGCACCGTGAGCAGCGCGCGGAAGAACTCGCCCTCGGGAATGCTGTTGACGGTCCAGAACAGCACGTCGGGATCGAGCATGTGCCATTCGTCGCGCGGACGCACGATGCTGCCCACGCGCGGCTTCGACACCACGAGACCCTTGGCCACGAGCACGCGCGTGGCTTCGCGCAGCACCGGG
The DNA here is from genome assembly GCF_900109265.1 of Paraburkholderia tropica. Lineage (GTDB taxonomy): Bacteria > Pseudomonadota > Gammaproteobacteria > Burkholderiales > Burkholderiaceae > Paraburkholderia > Paraburkholderia tropica. Next base: position 294,363 of record NZ_FNZM01000006.1, on the reverse strand, counting down.
CGGCTCACGCCGTAGGTTTCGCACAGGCTGGGTTCGGCGGGCAGACGCTGGCCCGGCAGCAGCGTGCCGCCGACGATCTGCATGCCGAGTTCCTGCACGATGCGCCCGTGCTGGCTCTTGCGTTTCTCTAGATTGCGGTAATCCATATTCGTCCTGCCGGAAGCCCGGCGAGGGGTTCCGATCAGGCGTCCCCCTGTTGTGAGAGCCTACGGCGCGCTGGTAGCGCGCATGGCCCGATATTCCCGCCGCACGATGTCCATGAGCTCCGCCACCGAAGTGAGCGCGCTCTTTTGTTCATAAGTTACACGGCCACGCTGCATCAACATCACGCGATCCGCGATATCGAGGGTCTGCGCATAGTTGTGCATGATCATGATAATGGATAGCCCGCCTTTTTCCTTCAGACGAAGGATCAGGTCGATGATGAGCCCCGCCTCGCGCGCGCCCATCGCGGCGAGCGGTTCGTCGAGCAGCAGGATTTTCGCATTCGAGTGCACGGCGCGCGCCACCGCGATCGCCTGGCGCTGACCGCCCGAGAGCCGTTCCACCGGCAGATCCACCGACGGCACGTGCACGCCGATATCGTCGAGACATTGCGCCGCGCGCTCGCGCATCTGCTTGTGATCGAGCAGCTTGAACGGACCGCGCCGCACCAACTCGCGATTCAGGAACATGTTGTGATAGATGCTCAGCGAATTCGCGAGCGCGAGATCCTGATAAACGCATTCGATGCCGAGCGAGCGTGCGTGATCGACGGAACGCAGCAGCGTTTCCTGGCCGTCGATAGAGAGCGTGCCGCCGGTCTGCTGATGAAAGCCCGTGAGGATTTTCACGAGCGTGGATTTGCCCGCGCCGTTGTCGCCGAGCACGCCGAGAATTTCGCCCTTGCCGAGCGTGAGCGACACGCCGTCGAGCGCGGTCACCGCGCCGAAGCGCTTCACGAGCTTGTCGCCGCGCAGCGCGAGCGGCGCGTTGGCCACATCCGTGGCCACGTCCGCGCTGCCCTTGAATGCCTGCGATTCGTCCATCAGCGTGCTCCCCGGCGGCGAATGCGGCCCACGTGGATATTGAAGATCATCGCGGCCAGAATCGCGGCGCCGAGGATGATGTTGAACGTGAACGCGTTGATGCCGATGAGCGTGAAGCCGTCGTTCAGAATGCCGAGCACCGCCGCGCCGATCAGGCCGCCCACGATCGTGCCCGAGCCGCCCGTGAGCGGTGTGCCGCCGATCACGGCCGCCGCCACGGCGAGGAACATGATCTGGTTGCCGCCCGCCTGCGGATCGATCGAGGTGATGCGAAAGCCTTCGAGGATGCCCGTGAAGCCCGCGAGCACGGCGGCCAGCACGAAGTTGCCGAGCCGCAGCCGGTTCACGCGGATGCCGGCCTCGCTCGCGCCGATCGGATTCGCGCCCGCCGCCTGCGTATGCAGACCCCAGCGCGTGTGCCGCAACAGCACGTGCATGACGAAGGCGAGCGCGATCGTCCAGAGGATTTCGCTGTAGCCCCACGCGCCCATGAAGTTCGCGAACCCGGGCGACCCCGGCGTGGCGGCGGGCGTGCCGCGCGACACGGTCAGCGTGATGCCGTTGATGAGGAACAGCGTGCCGAGCGTGGTGACGAAAGAGGGCAGGCGCAGCCACACCGTCACCGCGCCGTTCACGAAGCCGATCACGGCGGCGGCCACGAGCCCGGCGATCACGGCGAGCCACATGGGCGCACCCGCGTCGTTCGCGAACACCATCATGAACGGCGCGAACGCGAACACCATACCCGCCGAGAGATCGATGTCGCCGCCGATCATCAGCATGATTTCGCCGAACGCGATGATCGCCACCGGCGCGATGAACTGCGAGAGGTTGACGAGGCTCGCGTTGGTGAACAGGAAGTCGTGGTTCGCGAATTCGAACCAGGCGGCCAGCAGCACGGCCACGAGCAGGATGCGCAGCTCGGGCGCCCAGTGCGATGCGAACGAAACCCCCGCGCGTTTCGGCGCGCGGGCGGTATCCAGCTTGCGAGGTTCGTTCACCGTATCCATCACGACTTGATCGCGCCGCTCATCGGCACGATTTGCGGCTTGGTGGTCTTGCCTTCATAACGCGTCGAGGTGTTCAGGTACGGCTCGACGGTCGCCTTCGTCACGAACTTCAGACCCGTGTTGATGTTGGCCGGCCCGACGAGGCCGCCCGAGGCGAGGAACACGAACGCCTCCATCACGGTGTAGAAGCCTTGCACGTAGGGCTGCTGGTCGATGGTGAAATCGAGGAAGCCTTCGTGAATGAGCTGGATCGTGGTGGGCAGCAGATCGAAGCCGCCGCCGTGCACGCCCTTCGAAGGCAGATTCGATTCCTTCATCACCTGCGCGACGCCCTGCGTGCTGCCCGCATCGACGGCGAACATGCCTTTCAGATCCTGGTGGCCCAGATAGAACGACTTGATCTTCGAGAGTTCTTCGTTGACGGTCGCGCCGGTGGCGACGGTCTGAATGTCGATCTTCTTGCCGGACTTCTTGATGGCGTCGCTCGCGCCGTCCAGACGCGGCTGGATGTTGAGCTGACCCGGCGTGGCGATGAACAGCGCGACCATGCCGCTGTCGATCAGACTGACGATGCGCTCGCCCATCTGATACCCCGACAGATACAGATCCTGGCCGATATACGCGAGACGCGGATTGGTCTTGCCGCGCGGTGCGTCGGCGTTATAGGCGAACACCGGAATGCCCGCATCGAGCGCCGCCTGAATGGGCTTGTCGAAGGCGCTCGGATCGACGATCGGCACGGCGATGGCGTCGGCCTTCGCGGCGATCGCCGAGTTCACGGCGCGCACCATTTCGCCCGCGTCGGAGGTGGCCGAGCCGGTCCACTGATAATCCATGCCGAGCAATGAGCAGGCATCCTGAATACCGTACTGCGTGGGCACGAAGAACGGATTCGTCGTGACGTGATTCACGAACACGATCTTCCATTTCTTGTGCGAGGGAAACGCCGCTTCCGCCGCTTGCGCCGACGAAATCAGTCCGCCCGCGCCGCTTGCTGCGCCGAGCAGCGAGAGCGCCGCGCCCAGTCCCGCGCCTTGCATGAGGCCGCGCCGCGCGCTGCTGAAGACGCCGCCTGGCGCGCTGTTGTTTGCATTGTCTGCGTTGTCGTTGTTGCCTTGTTTGCCGCTGTGCTCGTCATCCCGTTGCTGCGCCATGTCTTCCTCCGGCTCTCTTCTTCGTGGTCGATGTGGTCGACTGTGCGTCGATCGCGTGCGTGCAGATGCTGGACGGCACCGGGAACTCGCAGACGGTCGGCTTTCACGGCGCAAGCGCGGCGAAAGCACCGAAAGGATCGTGAGCAGGACAGCGGCGCGTGTCGCGTTCAGGCATGTTCGGCAACATGCGTCGTGCGCCGTGCGGTACCGCAAAAAATCTTAGTGCAGCGCTGATGCGCCTCCTAATCCATGTATACCCCTAACTAGTCCGACTATTGGCTTGCAGCGCGCCGGGGCGATCACATGCTGGGACAACACGACGTTCAAGCCAGTGTGTTTCAAGCGCGATGCGGCGGCGGCGGCGCGGCGGCCAGCTTCGCCTGATCGAGCGGCGCGGCCGGTTGCGTGCGCGCGTTGCGCGTGCGCGGCGCGCTGCGTCCGCCGCCGGTCGATTTGCGCCGCGCCGCGTGGCGTTCGGTGGCGCGCTGCATCAGACAGAACGCGCAGAGCAGGGCGCCGATCACGATGCGCGTCCACCACGAACTGAGCGTGCCGTCGAAGGTGATCAGCGTCTGGATCGTGCCGAGAATGCCCACGCCGAACACGGAGCCGATCACGTAGCCCACGCCGCCCGTGAGCAGCGTGCCGCCGATCACCGTCGCGGCGATGGCGTCGAGTTCCATCCCTTGCGCCTGCAAGCCGTAACCCGAGAGCACATAGAGCGTGAACACCACGCCGCCGAGCGCCGAGCAGAAACCGGAGAGCGCATACACGCCGATCTTGGTGCGCGCGACCGGCAGACCCATCAGCAGCGCCGAGCGCTCGTTGCCGCCGATCGCGTAGACGTTGCGGCCGAAGCGCGTGAAATGCGCGATCACGATGGCCGCGGCCAGCATCGCCAGCGCCGTGAGCGAACCGGTTGTGAGCGAGCCGCTGCCGACCGCAATGTTGAATTCGGAGAGCGCGTGAAAGCCGGGGTCGTTGATCTGGATGGATTCGGTCGTGATCAGGAAGCATGCGCCGCGCGCGAGGAACATGCCCGCGAGCGTGATGATGAACGGTTGCAAACGAAAGAAGTGAATCAGCGCGCCCATCGCCGCGCCGTAGAGCGCGCCGCACAGCAGCACGAGCGGCACGACCACGTAGACGGGCCAGTGCAGTTTCTCGGTGCCGACGGCGCACAGAATGGTCGTGAGCGCGACGACCGCGCCCACCGACAGATCGATGCCGCCCGAGATGATCACGAACGTCATGCCGATGGCGACGATCAGCAGGAAGGCGTTATCGACGAGCAGGCCGAACAGCACTTGCAGCGAGAAAAAGCCGGTGTACATCACCGAGCCGAAACCGAACAGCGCGGCGAACAGCACCACGGTCACGACGATGGGCAGCACGCGCGGATCGACGACGCGCGCGACGCCGCGCCGGAGCGCGGCGAGCGGGTTCGAATCGGTGGCTTGCGGAGGGCGGTTCATGCTTGACATCCCCGAAATAGTCCTTGTTTGATGCGGTATTTCATGTGGAGGCCGGTCAGGCGCGCGCCCGGCGGCTCACGGCGAGACGCTTGAGTTGCAGCGCCGCGAAACCGCGCGCGGCCGGCGACTGGATCACGCAGACGCAGAGCACGACGATCGCCTTGACGACGAGCGTCGCTTCGGGCGGCACGCCGATCGAATAGGTGGTGTAGGTGAGCGTCTGGATGATGAGCGCGCCGAGCACCGTGCCCGCGAGGCTGAAGCGCCCGCCCGCGAGCGAGGTGCCGCCGAGCGTTACGGCGAGAATCGCGTCGAGTTCGAGCAGCAGGCCCGCGTTGTTGCCGTCGGCGCTGCGCACGTTCGAGCTGATCAGGATGCCGGCGATGGACGCCGTCAAGCCGCAGAACGCATATGCGCCGAACACCACCGCTTGCGAGGACAGACCCGCGAGCCGCGCGGCGACCGGATTCACGCCGATCGAGCGGATGAAGAGGCCGAGCGCGGTGCGGTTGACGATCAGCACGGTCAGCAGCGTCACGGCGATGGCGATCCACACGGCGCAGGGCACGAGCGCGAAATAGCCGCCGCCCGCGTACAGATAGCCCTTCGCGCCGATGGGGATGATCTGGCCGCCCGTGAGCAGCTGCGCGACGCCGCGTCCGGCAACCATCAGGATCAGCGTGGCGATGATCGGCTGCATGCCCACGAAGGCGACCAGCAGGCCGTTCCACATGCCCGCGGCGAGGCCCACGAGCAGCGCCGCGCCGAACGCCACGCCCACGCGCGAGGGGTCGGCGGCCAGCACCGTGGCGGCCGCCGCGCCCGCGATGGCGACCACGGCGCCGACCGAAATGTCGATGCCGCGCGTGGCGATCACGAGCGTCATGCCGAGCGAGACCACCACGAGCGGCGCGGCGCGCATCAGAATGTCGATGGGTGCGCCGAACAGATGGCCGCCGAGCAGCGTGATGGAGAGAAAATTCGCGCGGTGGATCACGTCCACGGCGAACAGCGCGATCAATGTGAGCGCGGGCCACAAGAGCGGATGCTTGAGCAGCAGCGAGAGCCACGCGGGCAGCGCGCCGCGTTTGGGCGGATCGATGGGCGGCAGGGTCATCGGCGATCTCCGGCGATGAGGTCGTAGACCTCGTGTTCCGAGCGCTTCGCGCCCGCGAGTTCCGCCACCTTGCGGCGGTCGCGAAGCACGGCGATGCGGTCGCTCACGCGCACCACTTCGCTGATCTCCGACGAAATGAACAGGATGCCCAGCCCTTTCGCGCAGAGCGCGCGCACGCGGTCCATGATTTCGAATTTCGCGGCCACGTCGATGCCGCGCGTGGGTTCGTCGAGAATCAGCAGGCGCGGGTTGGTCGCGAGCCAGCGCGCGAGCAGCACCTTCTGCTGATTGCCGCCCGACAGCAGGCCGATGGGCTGTTCGGCGTCGCGCGCCTTGATGCCCAGTTGCTCGATGTAGTCGTTGGCGAGTTCGCGCTGACGCGCGCGGCTGATCATGCGCCACCAGCCGCGCTGCGCCTGTAGCGCGAGCACGATGTTTTCGCGGATCGACAGATCGGCGACGATGCCTTCCTTCTTGCGGTCCTCCGGGCAATAGGCCATGCCGTGGCGCACCGCGTCGCGCGGCGAAGACAGCTTGACGGTCTTGCCGTCGATACGCACGTCGCCCGCATCGGCGCGGTCGGCGCCAAACAGCAGACGCGCCGTTTCCGTGCGCCCCGAACCGAGCAGGCCCGCGAGCCCCAGGATCTGCCCCGGCTGCACTTCGAGATCGAGCGGATTGAGCACGCCGCGTCGCGCGACGCCCTGCGCGGCGAGATAGGGCGCTTGCGCCTGCGCGGCTTCGTTTGGCATGTCGGCGCGCGGCGGTTCGGGATGCACGAGCCGCTCGCCCGCGTCCTTCAGGCCCACCATCTTCGCGACGAGCGTCTGCACGGGCAGATCGGCTGCGAGATATTCGCCCTCGCGCTCGCCGTTGCGCATCACCGTGATTCGGTCGGAGATCGCGTAGGTCTGCTCCAGAAAATGCGTGACGAACAGAATCGCGATGCCCGACGCCTTGAGCTTGCGCAGCACGTCGAACAGGCGCGCGACTTCGCCTTCGTCGAGGCTCGACGTCGGTTCGTCGAGAATCAGAATGCGCGCGTCCACCGACACCGCGCGCGCGATCGCCACCATTTGCTGCATCGCGATCGGATAGGTGTCGAGCGACTGCGTGACGTCGAGCGAGAGATTGAGTTCGGCGAGCGCCTCGGCGGCGCGACGGTGGATCGACTTCCAGTCGATCAGGCCGCGTTTGCGCGGCTGGCGGCCCGCGAAAATATTCTCGGCGACCGAGAGATTCGGGCAGAGATTGACTTCCTGATAGAGCGTCTGGATGCCCGCCGCCTCGGCCTCCTGCGGCGTGGCGAAACGCACGGCCTGGCCCGCGAGACGGATTTCGCCCGCCTCGGGTTCGTGCACGCCGGTGAGCACGTTGATCAGCGTGGATTTGCCCGCGCCGTTCTGGCCCATCAGCGTGTGAATCTCGCCGGGGAACAAACGAAAATCGACCCGGTCGAGCGCACGCACGCCGGGGAAAGTTCGCGACAAACCGAGGGTTTCGAGTAGGGGCGGGGCGCTCATGGGCAGGAACGGAATGATCCGGAATGATCCGAAGTGCTAATTAAATTCTGCGGATGCTGAAATCGGGCGGCGAGCGGCATTGCGTGTTCAGCGAGCGCCGAAAAAATCCGGGCGCGCATCACGCCATGCACGTGACGCGCGCCGGGCGCGTAACTTCCGCGCTCAATGATCGCTTGCTACCTGGCACAGCCTGCTGCGCTTCAATTTCGCTTCAAACTGGCTACAAACTCGCGTGAAGTTTAGTACTTGCGCGACGGCAGCACTTGCGCCGCCACGTCCATCGGGAACACCGTTTCGTTGGTGACGATGCGTTTGGGCAGCTGCTTGCCCGCGACGATGTCCTTCACCGCCGACATCAGTTGCGGCCCGAGCAGCGGGCTGCATTCCACGTCGACGTTCATCTTGCCCGCGATCATCGCCTCGAAGCCACCCTTGGTCGCGTCGAACGACACCACGCTCACGTCCTTGCCCGGCTTCATGCCGGCTTCTTCCATCGCCTGGATCGCGCCGAGCGCCATGTCGTCGTTATGCGCGTAGACCACGTTGATCTTGTTGCCATACGTCTTGGCGAACGCTTCCATCACCTGCTTGCCGCCCGCGAGCGTGAAGTCGCCGCTTTGCGACGCGATGATCTTGAACTTCGGATCGTTCTTGATCACCTCGATCAGACCGGCATGACGGTCGTTGGCGGGCGCCGAACCCACCGTGCCCTGCAACTCGACGATATTGATCGGGCCGGGGTTGCTCTTGTAGTGATCTTCGAGCCATTTACCCGCGCGGCGGCCTTCTTCCATGAAGTCCGAGCCGATCATCGTCACGTAGAGCGACTGGTCTTTCACGTCGATGTTGCGGTCCGTGAGAATGACCGGAATCTTCGCGCGTTTGGCTTCCTGCAGCACCGGCTCCCAGCCCGATTCCACGACCGGCGAGAACGCGATCACATCGACTTTCTGCGCGATATACGAGCGAATCGCCTTGATCTGGTTTTCCTGCTTTTGCTGTGCGTCGGAGAACTTGAGATTGATGCCGGCGTCCTTGGCGGCGGCTTTCACCGACACCGTGTTGGCCGTGCGCCAGGCGCTTTCTGCCCCCACCTGCGCGAAACCGAGCGTAATCTGTTTATCTTCGGCGTGGGCGACGCCCGCGGCCATCGAGAAAGCCGCCGCTGCAGCGACGAGCCCGCTCACCATACGTGTAGCGAATTTCATGCGTGTCTCCGATGTGTAGCTCTGTAGTTTTTTAATTCATGGCGCTACACCCGCGTCCATCACGGCCGGACAGTGTCACGAGTATGTTCGCGCCATCCCACGCCGCCGGTTGGAGACCGGCAGCCGTTCGCCTGCAATTTGAATAGCCAAACTATATGCGACGCTATTTGCGGTTTTTATTAGCGTTTTCCCGATCCTCGCGACTTATATAGTCATGCTATTTATGGGACTTTCTCACTAAGTGGGTCACGCCATGAACACTCGTAAGACGCGCCTGCGCTCAGCCGCGTGGTTCGGCACCACGGACAAGAACGGCTTCATGTATCGAAGCTGGATGAAGAACCAGGGCATTCCGGATCACGAGTTCGCGGGCAAGCCGATTATCGGCATCTGCAATACGTGGTCCGAACTTACGCCGTGTAATGCGCATTTTCGTAAGCTCGCTGAACACGTTAAGCGCGGTGTTTATGAAGCGGGCGGATTTCCCGTTGAATTTCCCGTGTTTTCGAATGGCGAATCGAATTTGCGGCCCACGGCGATGTTCACGCGCAATCTCGCATCGATGGATGTGGAAGAAGCGATACGCGGCAATCCGGTCGACGCCGTCGTGCTGCTGGTGGGCTGCGATAAGACCACGCCCGCGTTGCTGATGGGCGCGGCGAGCTGCGATGTGCCCGCCATCGTCGTGACGGGCGGGCCGATGCTCAACGGCAAGCACGAGGGGCGCGACATCGGCTCGGGCACGGTCGTATGGCAACTGAGCGAGCAGGTGAAGGCGGGCAAGATCTCGCTGCACGAATTCATGTCGGCGGAAGCGGGCATGTCGCGTTCGGCGGGCACCTGCAACACCATGGGCACCGCGTCGACGATGGCGTGCATGGCCGAGGCGCTCGGCGTGTCGCTGCCGCATAACGCGGCGATTCCGGCCGTGGACGCGCGGCGCTACGTGCTCGCGCAGATGTCAGGAATCCGAATCGTTGAGATGGTGTTCGAAGATTTGCGGCTCTCGAAGCTGCTCACGCGCGCGGCGTTCGAGAACGCGATTCGCACCAACGCGGCGATTGGCGGCTCGACCAATGCGGCGATTCATCTGAAGGCGATCGCGGGACGCATCGGCGTGCCGCTCGAACTCGACGACTGGACCCGCATCGGGCGCGGCACGCCGACCATTGTCGATCTGCAACCTTCGGGCCGCTTTCTGATGGAGGAGTTCTATTACGCGGGCGGTTTGCCGGCGGTGCTCAGACGTCTCGGCGAAGCGAAGCTGCTGCCGCATCCCGACGCGCTCACGGCGAACGGCAAGACGATCTGGGAGAACGTGCGCGAGGCGCCCAATTTCAACGAGGAAGTGATTCGACCGCTCGGCGAACCGCTGGTGCACGACGGCGGCCTGTGCGTGCTGCGCGGCAATCTCGCGCCGAACGGCGCGGTGCTCAAGCCTTCAGCGGCGACGGCGAAGCTCTTGAAGCATCGCGGACGGGCGGTGGTGTTCGAGAATTTCGACGACTACAAGGCGCGTATCGCCGATCCCGATCTCGACGTCACCGCCGATTCGGTGCTCGTGATGAAGAACTGCGGACCGAAGGGCTATCCGGGCATGGCCGAGGTGGGCAACATGGGCTTGCCGCCCAAGCTGCTCGCGCAAGGCGTGACGGACATGGTGCGGGTCTCGGATGCACGTATGAGCGGCACGGCGTACGGCACGGTGGTGCTGCACGTCGCGCCCGAAGCGCGCGCGGGCGGACCGCTGGCGATCGTGCAGAACGGCGACTGGATCGAACTCGATTGCGAGCGCGGCACGCTGCGTATCGATATTACGGATAGCGAAGTAACCGCGCGGCTCGATGCCTGGCGCGCGGCGCAACAGCCCTTGCCCGCCGATGGCAGCGGTTATCGCAAGCTCTATGTCGAGCACGTGCTGCAAGCCGACGAAGGCTGCGATTTCGACTTTCTGGTGGGTTGCCGGGGCGCGGAGGTGCCCCGGCATTCGCATTGAGCGAGGCAGCGCGCGGCGCTGACGCGCCGTGCGCACAAACTTTGATCGTGCCGATTAAAGCTGCTGGATACCCGGAATCGCGACGTCGGGGTTGACGTCGGCCGCGTAATCCACGCCTTCGATACCGAAGCCGAACAGACGCAGGAACTCGGCCTTGTAGCCCGCGAAGTCGGTGATCTCGTAGAGATTTTCCGCGCTCACCTGATCCCAGGCGGCCTTCACCTGCGCCTGGATTTCGGGCGCGAGTTCCTTGTAGTCGGCGCGCAGACGGCCTTCGTCGTCGAGCACCGGCGCGGCGTTGTAGAGCGAGTCCTTGTACAGGCCGTAGACCTGCTCGATGCAGCCTTCGTGCGAGCCGTTTTCCTTCATCGCGCGGAACAGCAGCGAGAGGTAGAGCGGCATGATCGGAATCGCCGAGCTGGCTTGCGTGACCACGGCCTTGAGCACCGACACGCGCGCGTCGCCGCCGCCATGCGCCGCGAGCTTCTCGCGCATGCCCAGCACCTTCTGGTCCAGATCCTTCTTGGCCGCGCCGATCGAACCGTTCCAGTAGATGTCGTGGGTGATTTCCGCGCCGAGGTACGTGAACGCCGTGGTCTTCGCGCCGGGGGCGAGCACGCCCGCGTCGAGCAGCGCGTCGATCCACATCTGCCAGTCCTCGCCGCCCATCACGGCCACGGTGCCGTCGATTTCTGCCTGCGAGGCGGCTTCGAGCACGGTTTCCTTGACGATTTCCTTGTCGGTGTCGACGCCGCGCATGCGCAGCGTCTTGCCGACCGGCTTGAGCGTCGAGGCGTGCACGTCGCCCGTGACCGGGTGCGTGCGGCGCGGCGCGGCGAGGCTGTAGACGACGAGATCGACCTGGCCGAGATCGCGCTTGATCGTCTCGATCGTGGCGTCCTTCACGGCGGTCGAGAATGCGTCGCCGTTGATCGATTGGGCGTACAGGCCCTGTTGCGCGGCGAACTGCTCGAACGCGGCGGTGTTGTACCAGCCGGCGGTGGCGGGGCGCGTTTCGCTGCCCGCGCGCTCGAAGCACACGCCGAGCGTGGCCGCGCCGCTGCCGAACGCCGCCGAGATGCGCGCGGCGAGGCCGTAGCCCGTCGACGCGCCGATCACGAGCACGCGTTTCGGGCCGTTGGCGATGGCGCCGTTGGCTTTCACATATTCGATTTGCTGGGCCACGTTGGCTGCGCAGCCGGCGGGATGCGCCGTCACGCAAATAAAGCCGCGAACGCGCGGTTCGATAATCATCAGACTTCTCCGTCTATCTCAGGTACTTGCAGGGACGGGGCGCATTGTACGCGAGCCAGCGCGGCGCGGCGCGCCAGGCGGGTGTTTATGGGGGCGTTCGGGGCGCGTTGATGGTGCGTTGAGGGCGCGTTGACGGTGCGTTGACGGTCCGTTGAGGGTGCTCCATCGCTTCCCAGCGCTTTCGCGAGCTTTCCGATGCTTGCGCAGGGAAGCCGCGCCAAAACGTGCCGGAACGCGATAGGGCGCGATATCGCTCGACTTGGCGCGATGACAGCGCGATGAAAACCCCTCAATGCCCCGCCGCGAGCGCCGCAACCGGCGCGCCCAGGCAGCCGAGCCCGGCGAGCGTGGCCTCCAGCGCGGTATCGAGCGGCGTATGCGGCTCGCGGCCGAGCGTGCGCACGAGGCGCGCGTTGTCGAGTTCGAGCGTCTCGCGCCACAGATAACGCATTTCCAGCATCTCGCGCAGCGTGGTCGAAAACAGCGCGCCGATCCAGACCAGCGGCCAGGCGAAGGGCTTGCGGCGCGCGGCGAGCCCGTGCCGTTCGGCGACGCGGCAGAGCGCGGCGGCCATCTGCGTGCCATCGGCGTCGCGGTGGCCTTGCATGTGAAAGCGGGCGAACGGCGCGAGTTCGGCGCGCTGTTCGATCAGTTCGACCATCGTGCGCGCCACATCGGGCACGTAGGCCCACGTATGGCCGATGCCCGGCCGCCCCGGCTCGCGCACCGTGCGCACCGGCCGTCCGGGCTGCACCATGCCCTGCGCGAGCCAGCTATTGCCCACGCGCGGACCGAAAAAGTCGCCCGCGCGCACGATGATCGCGCGCGTGCCTTGCGCGGCGGCCGCCTCGATGCGCCGCTCCAACTCCACGCGGATCGCGCCCTTGCGGGTGCGCGGCTGCTGCGGCGCATCCTCGGCGACGCGCGGCAGCGTTTCCGGCCCGAAGTTGTAGACCGTGCCGGGCAGCACGACGGTCGCGCCCACGGCCGCAGCGGCGGCGAGCGTGTTGTCGATCATCGGCAGGACGACTTCGGCCCAGCGCTTGTAGCCGGGCGGATTCACCGCGTGGACGATCACCGCGCAGCCCTGCGCCGCACGCAGGACGGCCGCGCGGTCCAGCGCGTCGCCCTCGATCCAGTCGATGCCGTCCGCGTCGCGCGAACCGTGCTCGCCAGCCGCGCCGCCGAGGTTGCGCTTGAGCGCGCGCACCTGCCAGCCCGCGCCGCGCAACTGGCGCGCCACTTCGCCGCCGATGCCGCCGCTCGCGCCCAGCACCAGTGCGGTGCGCGCCGTGTCAGGAATTGCCGCCATTGCCGTTCTCCGTTGTGGATTCGATGGCTGCATTCTGCGCGGATCGGCGATCATAAAAAATTACCGAAGATGGTCGATCGGCTATACATTTCTGTATGGCCTCGAATCTGAACTGGGAACTCTACCGGACCTTCCTCGCGGTGCTCACCGAGGGCTCGCTCTCGGGCGCGGCGCGCGCGCTCGGCATCACGCAGCCCACGGCGGGGCGACACGTGGTCGCGCTCGAAGCCGCGTTCGGCCAGCCGCTCTTCACGCGCTCGCCCGCAGGCTTTTTGCCGACCGAGGCGGCGCGCGCATTGCGCGGCCACGCCGAAGCCATGCGCTCCACGGCGGCCGCGCTCGAACGTGCGGCGGCGGGGCAGGGCGACGGCATGCGCGGCGTGGTGCGCGTCTCGGCGAGCGAAGTGGTGGGCATCGAAGTGCTGCCGCCGGTCCTCGCGCAACTGCGGCGCACGCATCCCGAACTCGTCGTAGAACTGGTCGCGACCAACCGCGTGCAGGATCTGCTGCAACGCGAAGCGGATATCGCCGTGCGCATGACGCAGCCGCAGCAGGAGATGCTGATCGCGCGGCGGATCGGCGAAACGGAAGTGGGGCTGCACGCGCGCGCCGATTATCTCGACGCCAGCGGCACGCCGCGCACGCTCGCCGACCTGCCGCAGTTCGCGCTGATCGGCTATGACACGGTCACGCCCTTCGTGCGCGAGGCGACGCGCAAGTGGCCGTTCTGGAAGCGCGAGGCGTTCGCGCTGCGCACCGACAGCGACGTGGCGCAGTTCGCGATGATCCGCGCCGGTTGCGGCATCGGCGCATGCCAGGTCGGCATCGCGCGGCGCGACGCCGCGCTCGTGCGGGTGTTGCCGCGCGCGTTCGCGATTCGCCTGCCGGTGTGGATCACGATGCACGAAGACCTGCGCGGCAATCGCCGCTGCAAGGCCGTGTTCGATGCGCTCGCGAGCGGCCTCGACGCCTATCTTGCGAGCGCGCGGGCGTGATCACCCGGCTTACGCGTCCGCCTGCACGATGACCGGCTCGCAGCGAATCGGGAAATTGACCGAGTTGGCGACGTAGCATTTCTCATGCGCCGTGTGATGCAGATGTTCGGCGCGCGCGCGGTCGTCGCCGGCGCGGATCGTCACGCGCGGATGCAGCACGATTTCCTTGAAGCGGCCTTCCTCGGCGGTGTCGATCATGGTGCCTTGCGCTTCGTCCACGTAATCGAGCACGGCGATGCCCGCGTCGGCGCACAGATGCAGATACCAGAGCTTGTGACAGGCGCTCGCCGACGCGACGAGCAGATCTTCCGGATTCCAGCGCGCGGCGTCGCCGCGAAACGCGGGATCGGCCGAGCCGGGAATGGCGGGCTTGCCGGCCGATTCGATCAGGTGGTCGCGGTCATAGTCGCGATAGCCGCTCGTGCCGCTGCCGCGATTGCCGGTCCATTGGACTTTCACTGTGTACATGTGTTCGCCGTGCGCCATTGTCGTTCTCCGTGTGGTCGGGTGGCGCTATTGTCTCATCGACGGATGAATCGGTTGGCGTTGAATTATTTAATTCGGATGCCGTAATAATTTGCGCGATAAAAAACATGCGATATTCACGTGAATCGCCACGATTTTTACGGGATTTTTGCTTGAGGCATGCCGGGGCCGACCCTAGACTTCGGTTCAGCACAACGACAGGAGAGGCCATGTCCACACGCCGAGCCCCGCAAGCTCAAGACGAACGCGACGAGCGCATTGTCTGCACGCCGCCCGGCATGGGGCGTCTGGTGCTGCGGCGCTTCGATCCGCAGCGCGATTCGTGGGAGCAGCTTACGCAACTGTTGCACCGCGCCTTCGCGCGGCTTGCGTCGCTCGGGCTGCATTGCGCGTGCGCGGATCAGGGCGCGGGCGCCACGCGTCAGCGCGCGCTGGCGGGCGATTGTTTCGTGGCGGTGTGCAGCGGGCGGATCGTCGGCACGTTGACCCTCGAAGGCCGCGACGGCGCATCGCCTTGCGAGCAGTATCGTTCGCGCGGCGTGGCGTCGGTGCATCAGTTCGGTATCGAGCCGACGTGGCAGAGTCGCGGCATCGGCCGTGCGCTGCTGGCGTTCGCCTCGCATTGGGCCGCCGCGCGCGGCTGCACGCAACTCGCGCTCGACACGCCGTTTCCGGCCGCCGATCTGATTGCGTTCTATCGCGCGCAGGGTTTCAGTCTCGTCGATGTCGTGCGCTTCGCGGGCCGCGGCTACGACAGCGCCGTGCTCAGCAAACCCGCCGCCGCGAATCAGCCGTTCGCGCCGGCGAGGCCCGGCATCCGGTCCATTCGGCCCATTCAGCCGTCCACCGGCTGCGCGGGCGTGGCCAGATTGAGCTGGTAGAACGCGGCGTCGAGCCATCGGCCGAACTTGAAGCCGACTTCCTTGATCGTGCCCGAGTGCGTGAAGCCGAGGCGCGTATGCAGCGCGATGCTCGCGGCATTCGTGGCGTCGATGCAGCCCACCAGCACGTGCAGTTCCTTTTCCTGCGCGCGGCGGATCAGCTCGCGCAGCAGGCGCTCGCCGAGCCCCAGGCCGCGCGAGTCGCGATGCACGTAGACGCTGTGCTCGACCGTGTACTTGTTGGCCGGGAACGGGCGGAACGCGCCCCAGCTCGCGAAGCCGAGCAGCGTGCCGGCTTCGTCCACCGCGCCCACGACCGGGAAGCCGTTCGCGCGCTTGACCTCGAACCACGTGCGCATCGCTTCCGGCGCGCGCGGCTTGTAGTCGTACAGCGCGGTCGAATTGACGATGGCGTCGTTCAGAATCTCGAGAATGGCGCCCGCGTGCTCAGCCTCGGTGCATTCGATGAACTTCACGCTGTCGCGCGGCGATTCGGTATTCATAAGGATTCCTGTGCAAGCGTGATGAGAATTCGGCGACGCCGCGCCGTGTCAATTGCCGCGCGCGTCGCAAATCGCGACGAGGTAGCGCGCGGGCTGGGAAGCCGGATTGCTGAAAATCAGCGGCTGGTCGAGCCGCATCGCGAGGCAGTCGCCCGCTTCGAGCGCGTGCAACTGATCGCCGAGTTCGACATTCAGGCGGCCTTCGAGCAGCCAGACCTGCTGATGAAACACGTGCTCGCGGCTGCCGGTTTCATAGGCCACGCGCGCGCCGGGCGGAAAGTCCACTTCGACGAGCTGAATGGGCGAGGGCCAGTTGGCCGGCGAGAGGCTGCGGCGCGTGTAGCCCGACTGCGGGTCGCGCCATTGGCTCTGGGCGTCGCGGCGCGCGAGCGGCTCGGCGGGCGCGGATTCGCTCGCGCCGCCGAACAGGCTCGCCATCGATACGCCGAGACCCGACGCGAGTTTTTCGAGCACGACCGCCGTGGGACTGGCTGACCCGCGCTCGATCATCGAGATCATCGAACGGCTCACGCCGCTGCGCGTGGCCAGCGCTTCGAGCGTGAAGCCGCGCGCCGCGCGCAATTCGCGCACGCGCTGGGCGATGCGCTCGTTGATGCCGGTGTCGGTCGGGCTGTGTTCTGACATAGTGGACGCATTATCCACTAAGTTGGAATTTGTGGTCAATATGCTGGAAATGAGGCGCGGATCAGGCGCGCGGCGCGGCGTGCGCCGCCGCTTCGTCCTCGCGCTTCGCCGGGGACGGCCCGGACGTCTGCGCAGCCGCGACCCAGCGCGCGAACTCGGCGGCGGGCATGGCCTTCGCGTAGAGCCAGCCCTGCGCGAACTGCACGCCGTGCTCGCGCAGATACTCGGCCTGCTGCTCGACCTCCACGCCCTCGGCGATCATCATCAGCCCGAGCTCGTGCGCGATGCCGATGATGTGCGGCACGATCGCGTTGACTTCAGCGCCGGTCGCGAGCGCGTTGACGAAGGCCTTGTCGATCTTGATGCCGTCCACGGGCAAGTCCTGCAGATACGAAAGACTCGAATAGCCGGTGCCGAAATCGTCGATGAGGATCTTGTGGCCCGCGTCGCGATAGCGTTGCAGCACGGGCGCGGTCTCGCTCGCGTCGATGAACGCGCGTTCGATGCATTCGAACCAGATCTGGTCGCGGTGCACGTCGTGTTTCGCGAAGCCGATTTGCAGCGTTTGCAGCGCGCGCGAGGAAGTCAGGTCGTCGCGCGTGAGGTTGATCGACACGTGCAGGTCGCGGCGCTTCGCGAGCAGCGCGCCCACGCCCTCGAACACCGACTCGATCACGCGGTCGGTGATCGCGTGGATCAGACCGAGCGATTCGGCCATCGGGATGAAGCTGTCGGGCGAGATCACGGTGCCGTCTTCGAGCGTCCAGCGCACCAGCGCCTCGGCGCCCACGCAGCGTCCGCTTTGCAGATCGACGATCGGTTGCAGCCACGCCGCGAACTGCCGCCGCCGGATGCCTTCGAGCAGGGCGCTGCGCGGCGTGCGCAGCTTGCGCCGCCAGCGCAGTACGAGCCAGGTCAGGAAGCCACTCGCAAGCAGCGCGGGCACGGCGAACAGCCTGAGTTGCGCGAGCATGTCGGGGCGCACGCGGTCGGCGGGCTCGTAGGCGATCACCGCAATCGGATAACGGCGCGAGCGTTCGACCACGTAATAGCGCTTTTCGAAAAAGGGCTTGCCGCCCTCGCGCGTGAAGGCGGCCTGCACGAGTTCGGCATTCGCACGCGGCCAGCGCGCGATGATCGTGCCGTCGCCCGATTCGAGCAGCGCGAGTTCGATGGTGTCGTCGAGCGGGACGATGTCGAGATAGAAGCGCGGATCGATCACCACGATATGCGCGCCGAGACGGATGTTCAGCATGCGCAGTTCGTTGCCGCGTTTGCCGATTTCCGAATGCCACGCGCTGAAATCCGCGCCATACGACCATTCGGCCGGCGGCAGCGTGCGCGCGACGTTGCCGTGCAGCGACGAGCAACGGATGGTCTCGCCGTCGGTCCAGGCCACGTTGCGGATGTAGCGGAACTGCTCCTCGGTCTGCCGCAGCGCCTGCAGATGGGCGGGCGTGCACGGCGTGTTGTCGAGACTCGTGAGCGCCCGCAACGCGGCGACGGCGTCGTTCGTGACGAGTTCGGCGCGCATCAGCGCGCGGCGCGAATATTCGTCGACCTGCTGGCGCTGATTGCGCTCGACGACGGCGTCGGACGCATACGTCACCGCCGCGAGCGTTGCCGAGAGGGCAAGCGCCACGAGACAGAACGTCGTCAGCGCGGTCAGTCGTCGTTTCATGCGGGGAGCGCACGCGAGGGAAAAGCGTTGCGCCCGATGTTAGCGGTTTTCGCGTTGGGCCGATGCGGCACTGCGCGCCGAAGCGCGAGCGAGTGCGGGGCGGGCGATTCAGGCGATTCGTTGCGCATGAATTTGCCCGCGAATGCGCGCGCGAATTCGTGCATGAATGCGAACGCTGAATCGCGCCCTGCGTGGCGCCCCGAATGGTGGAACCGAATGCCGCCTGGGTTCGCGAAGTGACGCCCGCGCTACGCGCCGAGCGTCTGCGGATCGGCGATCACGACGCGGTTGCGCCCGCTTTCCTTCGCGACGTAGAGCCGCCGGTCGGCGACTTGCAGCAGCGGTTCGTAGTGCGCGGGGCCGTCGGCGGGACAGACCGCCACGCCGATCGACACCGTGAACGGAATCGCTTCCGGATGCGCCGCGCTCGCGGGCCCGGCGAGATGTTGCGCGTGCACCTCGACCGCGAGCCGCACGCGCTCGGCCACGGCGCTGGCGGTCGCGAGATCGGCGCCCGGCAGCAGCGCCGCGAATTCCTCGCCGCCGAGACGCGCGGGCACGTCCACGCCGCGCAGGTTCGCGCGCAGGATCTGCGCGAGCAGCGTGAGCACGGCGTCGCCGGCTGCGTGGCCGTAGCGGTCGTTCACGCGCTTGAAATAGTCGATGTCGAGCATCAGCACGGCGAGCGCGGAGCGATCGGACGCGGCGCCTGCATTCGGCATGTTCGCGTCCTGCGTGTCACGCGTGTCGTCGGCGCGCTGCGCGCGTTCGACGGTTTCGGCAAACGCCTCCTGAAAGCGGCGGCGATTCGCGAGGCCCGTGAGCGGGTCGCTGCGCGCGAGCGTTTCGAGCCGTCCGCTCGCCTCCACATAATTGCCGAAGATATTCTTGACGATAAAAAGCGTGCCGACGAGCAGCAAGACCAGCACGGCCCACGCGGCGATCAGCGGGCTGCTGAATACGCGGCGCGCGGCGGCGAGCGTGAGTTCGCGGTCGTCGGTGGCGGCCATCAGCATCCAGTGCGTCTGGCCGATGCGCTGATACAGCAGGTAATCGCCGCGCCGCTCGATATAGCCCGAGCCACGCTGCATCCAGCGCCCGGTGGAGTCGCGCGCGATCTGCAGCAGCGCGAGGCTGAAACGACGCGGGCGTTCCTCGGTGAGCACGCCGTTGCGAAAGTAGACCACGTTGCCGTTATTGTTCAGGAGGCCGAATTCAACCGGCGGCGCGTTTTCCAGTACGTCGCCGGGGTCGGCCGTCGCCAGTTGCAGCGAGAGCAGACGCGACTGCGTGATGTCCATGACCACCGCGCCGCGAAAACGGTCGTTCAGATAGATGGGCGCACTGAGCGTGGAGATGGCCTCGCCTTTTTGCAGGCCCGTATAGACCGGCGTCCAGAGCACGTCGCGCGATGGATTGCGGTCGGGAAGCTGGCCGCGATAGTAGTTCATGCTGCTGAAGCGACGCAGCAGCGCGGGCACGCTCATGCCGTGCTGCTCGGGCGAGATCACGAAGACGCCGTTCGTCGAGATGAAGGCGACGGTGCTCTGCACGGCGTCGGCGTGCTGGCTGATGTCCACGAGCGGACTGATCGCGCGGGCGAGCGCGATGTCGCCGGGCAGGTCGACGTCGTCGCGATGAAAACCGGGCAGCCCCGCGAGCGTCGCGGCGTTGGTGCCGAACACGGGCGGACCGTTCACTTCGCCGGTCGTCTGCCAGGCGACTTGCGTGCTGGCTTGCAGCGCGCGCTGCACGGCGGGGTCGAGCATGCTGCCGCGCGCCTCGGGCGCGGCGGCGAGCACGTGTTCGGCGTAATTACGCAGGAAGGTCAGGCGGCGGCGCTCGGCTTCGATCAGCGCGTCGACGCCCACGGCGCGCACCTGCAGATCGCGCAGACGGCTTTGCAGGTCGTAGCGCGTCATGTTGTAAAGCTGGCGCAGGCCGACGAGCGCGACGAGCAGCATCGCCACGCCAAAGCAGAGCGTGACCACGAGATGCGGCCGCTTCATGATCATGCTGGAGAGAACGCGCACCGACGTGCGGTTCGCGGTGTCCTGCGCGCTGCGCTGCATCGTGCCCGGCCCCTTCGGAGATGTGCCTGTCTGCGGGAATGCGCGGCGTCAAGCATAGCATCGGGTCGCGGCGCGGGCTTGGTGCGTGACGTGGCCGAACGCGCCCGGCTTGACGGCTTCAGTCGCGTCCGGCGTGCTGCGCCAGCGCGACGAACTGCCGAAGCGTCGCCGAGGTATCGCCTTCGCGCCAGCCGAGCGAGAGCTTCGCGCTCATGCGCACGCCGGTCACGTCAAGATAGCGCACGCCCTTGACCTGCACCTGCGCGATGGCCGCGGGCACGATCGACACGCCGAGGCCCGCCGCCACCAGATTCACGACCGACGCGATCTGCGGCGCGGGCTGCGCGAGCCGCGGACTGAAGCCCGCTTCGGCGCACGCGCGCACGATTTCCTCGTTCAGCGTGATGCCCGCGGGTCCGGGCACCAGCACGAAGGGCTCGTTGGCGAGTGCGGCCAGCGGCAGCCGCCGCCGTGCGGCCAGCGGATGCGCCGAGGGCAGCACGATCTTCATCGGCTCGTCGGGCAGGCGCTGGACCGCGATGCCGTCCAGCTCGGTCAGCGTCGTGCGGCCGGGGCGGAAGAACACGGCATCGTGACGGCCTTCGGCGAGACCTTGCACGAGGATCGGCGTGTTGGCTTCGTCGAGCGTGAGCTGCACGGCGGGGAAGCGCTGCGTGTAACGCTGGATCAGCGTGGGCACGAGCGGATTGAACGCCGCCGAGCCGGTGAAGCCGATGCGGATCTGTCCCGACTCGCCGCGCGCCGCGCGTTGCGCGGCCTGGGCGGCGCGCGTGGCGTCGTCGAGCACGCGGCGCGCCTCGACCAGAAACGCCTCGCCTGCCTGCGTGAGCGCGGCGCCTTGCGGCGTGCGCACGAACAGCTCGACGCCCAGCTCGCGTTCGAGACTCTTGATCTGCTGGCTCAGCGGCGGCTGGCCGATGCCGAGCTTTTCGGCGGCGCGGGTGAAGTTGCGTTCGGCGGCGACGGCCACGAAATAGCGCAGATGACGGAGTTCCATGCGATGCCTCGGGTTCCGGTGGGCGTGCTCAGGCGTGACGCGCGTGACGGATGTGCTGGCGAGCCAGTGCTAAAACATATCGCGTTAGCCAGTTCCATATATTGGACAGTATAACGACGCGGCGGGACAATTTGCCTCGTCATTGCAGCTTGCCGCGAGGCCCCGTCATCATGAACACCCAATTCGCCGCGACGCGCCGCGCGTCGCCGGCCGCTTCATCCGCACCTTCGCCAGCCTCCACCCGCACGGGCGTCGATCCCGGCTCGTCCGCGTACCGGCGCATCAGCATCGCGTTGTTTCTCGCCGGTTTCGCGACGTTCTCGCTGCTCTATTGCGTGCAGCCGCTGCTGCCCGTGTTCGCGAGCGAGTTCCATATCGGCGCGGCACAAAGCTCGCTCGCGCTCTCGCTCTCGACGGGCCTGCTCGCGATCTCGATCCTCTGCGCAGGCGCGTTGTCCGAGCGCGTCGGACGGCGCGGTCTGATCTTCGTATCGATGACACTGGCCGCGCTCTTCAACGTGATCGCCGCGCTCGAACCGTCGTGGCACGGCATTCTGATCGCGCGCGCTTTCGAAGGCTTCGCGCTCGGCGGCGTCCCGGCGGTGGCGATGGCCTATCTCGCCGAGGAAATCTCCGCGGGCGGCCTCGGTCTTGCGATGGGGCTGTACGTGGGCGGCACCGCGTTCGGCGGCATGATCGGGCGCGTCGGCATGAGCTGGCTCGCGGAGCATCTGTCATGGCGCACGGCCATGCTGACGATCGGGGTGATCGACGTGATCGCGGCGCTGGCGTTCTTCGCGCTGCTGCCCGCGTCGCGCCACTTCGTGCGCCGCGCCGATCTGAGCCCCGCGCATCATGTCGCGCTGTGGCGCAAGCATCTGTCCGCATCGACGCTGCCTGCCGTGTTCGCCACCGGCTGCCTCGCGATGGGCGTGTTCGTGACGGTCTACAACTACGCGGGCTTTCGTCTGCTCGCGCCGCCGTTCGATCTGAGCGCGACGCAAACCGGCATGATCTTCTGCGCGTATTTCGCGGGCATCGTGGCGGCGTCGGCGGCGGGCGCGCTCGCGGATCGCTGCGGACGCGCGCCGGTGCTGATCGGCGGCGTGATCGTCGCGGCCGTCGGGCTGGCGCTCACGTTGTCGAGCGCGCTGGCGCTGGTGGTGATCGGCATCGTGGTGCTGACCGTGGGCTTCTTCACGACGCATTCGGTCGCGAGCGGCTGGGTCGGGCAACTCGCGGACGGCGCGAAGGGGCACGCCACGTCGCTCTATCTGCTGGCGTATTACCTGGGATCGAGCGTGCTGGGTTCGTGGGGCGGCTGGTTCTGGCAGAAGGGCCAGTGGCCTTCGGTGGCGGGTTTTGCGTTCGCGTTGCTGGCGGCGTGCGGCGCGCTGGGCATCGTGATCGCACGCAGACAGGCGCTCGCTCGCGCGCCAATCTGAAGCCGCGAATCATAACGAGCATCGCCGATGCAAACAGGCGCGCGCCGGCTTCACCGGCTGCGCGCTTTTTTATTCACGCGGACTTTGACACGTACGTCACGCGGCCCAAGCCGAACAGCGGATCACGCTGCAGAAGTTGCCTGCGTGGAAATGCGGGTCCTTGTCGGCGAGCACGTCGGCCTTCACGTTGCCGAAGGTCGTCTCGGGCTTGTGCTTGATGCCGTCGTAGAAGGTCTGAATGATGTCTTCCTTGAAATGCGGCGTGCGCGGATGCGCGTGCACCACGGCGTCGCGCTCGGCGTGGCTGTACTCGTGATACGTGAGGCCGAGCACGTCCATTTCGACACCCGCCGTCACCAGCGCGATCACCGGATGCATGTGCTGAGGGATGCCAGGCGTGGTGTGAAGCGCGATGGACGTCCACACGAGATCGATATCCTGTTGCGAGATGCCGCGCGCGCGCAGGAAGTCGCGCGCCGCGTTCGCGCCGTCCACCTCGAAGCGCTCGTGCGCGCTGCTGTGCGCGTGCGTGAGGCCGACGTCGTGGAACATCGCGCCCGCATAGAGCAGTTCGCGGTCGAACTTCAATTCGCGCTTGAGGCCCGCGAGCGCGCCGAAGTAATACACGCGGCTCGAATGGTTGAACAGCAAGGGCGATTCGGTATCGCGCACGAATTCGGTGATTTCGCGTGCAAGCTGGCTATCGGGGATGGCAACGTCTGCGAGTTCGAGGCTCATGGCGGGACTCCGTCGGGTGGGTGTGGAAGTCATTCTGGACTGTGCTAGCATTGTCTGGATTCGACTGAGAACGTCGATTTCTGCCATTTCACGCGGAATCAGGACATAGCGCCCGCGTGCCCTCCGGAGCCCGATCCTCATGCCCAGAATCGTCGCCATTCTTGCGCTGCCCGGCGTGCAGCTGCTCGACGTGAGCGGCCCGCTCGACGTCTTCGCCCAGGCCAACACGGAGTCGGGCCGCGCGTTCTACGACCTGCGCGTGATCGCGTGCCGCGCGGGCCCGATCCGCAGTTCGTCGGGCGCGCGTCTGCTGCCCGACGCGGTGGCGGGGCAGACGACGGAGCGCATCGACACCTTGCTCGTCGCCGGTGCGCCCGACGCCGCCACCCAGCAGCTCGCGCCGCGCGTGCGCGACTGGCTGCGCACCACGGCGGCGCGCTCGCGGCGCTTCGGCTCGGTCTGCACGGGCGCGTTCGCGCTGGCCGCGAGCGGCCTGCTCGAATCGCGCCGGCTGACCACGCACTGGGCGTCCGTGGACGCGCTTGCGCAGGCGTGTCCCGGCGTGGTCATCGAGCCCGATTCGCTCTACGTGCGCGACGGCAAGCTGCGCACGGCGGCGGGCGTGACGGCGGGGCTCGATCTCGCGCTGGCGCTCGTCGAGGAGGATCTCGGGCGCGAGATCGCGCTGCGTGTGGCCAGTCAGCTCGTGATGTTCTTCAAGCGGCCCGGCGGCCAGCTGCAATTCAGCCGCAAGGGCGAGACGCAGCCGGCCGGGCGCTCGGCGTTACAGGAATTGCAGCGCTGGGTGGCGGCGAATCCGGAGTTGCCGCATCGCGTGCCGGAACTGGCCGCGCGGGTGAACCTGAGTCCACGCCATTTCGCGCGGCTCTTTCAGGCCGAAGTGGGCGTGACGCCCGCGGCGTGGGTGGAGACGGCGCGCGTCGACGCGGCGCGCGCGCTGCTCGACACGCAGGACGAGGCGCCCAAGCGCGTGGCCGCGCGCTGCGGTTTCGCGAACGCCGACATGCTGCGCCGCGCCTTCCTCAAACACGTCGGCGTGACGCCCGCCGAGTACCGCCGGCGCTTCGCGGGCGCGGCGCACGCGGCGGCATAAAAGGCCGTTTATCGCGAACCTGACCCGTCGCGCATCAAAGCGCCAGCCCGCGCGGCATCCGGCGCGCGGAACGCGGGAATATTTCATACAGAAGGCGACGATCCCGGCGATAATCGCGGAGTTCGAACGGCGCGCGCCGTGGCCGATGCGGCGTGCATGAAGGCGGCGGGCCCGGCCCGCGAGCGAGATTCCGGGGCGCCGCTCGAAGCGGCTCAATGGCGCAATCCGGCACGCAACCGAACTCGCAAGCGAACTCGCAAGCGAACTCGCAGTCAGGCACGCAGTCAATTACGCAATCAGGCAGCAAACGGAACGGGCCGCACGGGGATATCCCGTCAACGGGAGACGCGGCCAGGGCGCCACGCGCGAACGCGCATCGTCGCGCGGCATCACGCCGGGGCGTGCATGATGCGCGTACGGAGCGGGCGCGAAGGTTGCGCAGGAAACGATGTGCGATGCACGCTGAGTCCGCGCCGTGCGCCGTTCAGCAAAAACAAAAACCCACGCGACATATTTTTATGTACTCGATCTTGCCCGCGTTCGTGTCCGCGTTGTTTCTCGGATTCGGCGTGTACGTACTGCTGACGGAAGGCGTCACGCGGCTCTCGGTGCCGTTCGCATCGATGTGCGCGACCACCTTCGTCTGGCAAGGCACGTGGGCATTCCTGTTCCAGACCTCGGACCCCGAACTGGCGGGCGTGCTGGTCAAGTTCGGTTATCTCTTCATCCTGTTCCTGCCCACCACGTTCTATCACTTCGTGATCGAAGTGAGCGCGCGGCGCAGCGAACGGCCGTTGCTGCTCGCGTCGTACGGGCTGAGCGTCGTGCTCGCGATGCTGCTCGCGGTCAGCGACGAAGTCGTGTCGGGCTACGGCACGTTCTTCTTCGGCAAGTATCCGCATGCGGGACTGCTGCATCCGCTGCACGTCGCGCAGACCGTGCTGCTCGCCTTGCGCAGCGGCTGGCTGCTGCTCTCGGCGCGACGCCAGACCGAGGCGCGCGACCGCCGCAAGCTGCTCGATCTGTGCCTGCTGAGCCTCGGGCTCTATGGCGTGGCGGCGACCGATTACGCGGTCAATTACGGCATCGCGTTCTATCCGGTGGGCGCGGTGTTCATCGCCGTGAGCCTCGGTATTCTCGCCGTCACCATCGTGCGCTACGGGCTCATGCGGCCGTATCTGCTCGCCGCCACGGTGGCGCATGAAGTGGCCACGCCGCTCGCGGCCATCGGCATGCATGCGGAGGAAATCGGCAACGTGCTGCCCGAACTCATGCGCGGCTATCAGCTCGCGGTGCAGCACCAGCTTTGCGTCGATGGACTGTATCCGGGGCAGTCGGAACGTTTGTCGACGCTGGCCACCTCGATCCGCCGTCAGGTCGACAGCACCAGCACGGTGGTCGAGATGTCGCTGGCGTCGTTCACGCTCGACCGGCTCGACCGGCGCAGCTTCGAGGCCTTTCCGATCCGCTCGTGCGTCAACGCGGCGCTCGAGCGCTTTCCGTTCCGGCCCGGCGAACGCGAGATGGTGCAGGTCGAGGCCATCGATCCGCAACTGTGCTTTTCGGGCTCCGATTCGCTGGTCGTGTTCGTGCTGTTCAATCTGCTGAAGAACGCGCTGTTCGCGATTCACGCGGTGGGCGCGGGGCGCGTGGAGATCAGCGCGGCGAGCGAGAACGGCTACTGCGTGCTGCGCTTCACGGACAGCGGGCCGGGCATCGCGCCCGATGTGCTGCCGCATATCTTCGAGCCGTTCTATTCGACCAAATCGCACGGCAAGGGCGCGGGCATGGGGCTGGCGTTCTGCCGCCGCGTGGCCGACGCGCTGGGCGGCACGATCGTCTGCGAGTCGGTGCCGGGGCTCGCGACCACCTTCACGCTGCAACTGCCCGAGCCGGGTTCCCCGGCGGACCGCGCGCTGCACGAGTCGCCGGGGAAGCCCCGCCGCACGGCGGGGCAGGACTACGCGGGCTGAGCGTATCCGGCAGTTTCTACCGGATGACCGCCTGCCTCGGTTTCAGACAGCATGCCGCCGCGTTGCCGCTTTCCTGGCGCGGCGAACGAAGCACCGGACGCGCTCAATTCGCGCTGGTCGGCAGAACGAGCTCGTATTCCTTGACGCGCTCGATGATCCCCGGCGGGAAACGGCGAATCCGCTTGTCGGTGCCGGCAAAGAGAATCTGCTGGTAGCCGAGCGAAACGGGCCGTCCGTCCACGCAAAAACGGAACACGAGATAGGCCGAGCATTGGCGCACCTGGAAGGTGTTCATGTAGCAGTCGACGCGCTGAAACGGAAACGTCTCCTGCACATATTCCTGATGCGCGCGCTTCGTCACGAAGACGCCGCCCGCCGCGAGCAGATTGTTATGGATGCATTCGTGGAACCAGCGCTCGCGGCAAATGCCCTGCCACTCGAAATAGCGGGCGAAATACGTGTTCATGAAAGCATTCGAGTCCTTGAGATAAATATCGATGACGTGATGGAAAGTCTTGCTCGGCTTAGCCTCCATGATTTCGTCGGAAAATCCGTTGGCGCCACGGGAGAGCACTGCGGGGATCGATTCACGGGCATTCATGCGATTGACTCCAGATCGGAATGGCCGCTTGCGGCGGCCGCGCATGTCTTCGATGTTTGAAGACATGCCCCCAATTCTGTGCGCGTTCCCCGGCAGCCAATACCGCTGTGGCCACATACTCGAGGCGGCGCTCGAAGGTTTGGCTGGATTGGCGCGCAATGGCGATGCGCGCAAACGTTTTCTGCGCGATCGCGCATGGAGCCGGGGTTGTGGCGTCGGCGCAGCGGCGTGGCCTGGCGCTGGCCGAATGGTTGCCGAGTGCGCCCGCGAGGCCCCATAATCACCGGGCGGCGGCAAGGCGGTGCAGCTTGCCGTAATGCCGGAGCCCGCGCGAGGCTCCTGCCGCCATCGCATCTGTTCTTCGAGCACGAGACGTGAAAGCGCGGCGCATGACGGCGCGTTCACCGAGGCAAATACATGAGTTCCATCGTCAGACAGCCGGTTTTTTACCCCGTATCCGTGGTCTTTCTCGACGACAGCGCGGATTTCCTGCACGCGTTGCGCGGTCTCTTTCCGAACCTGCCCACGCATCATTTCTTCACTTCGCAGCAAGAGGCGCGTGCGTTTATCGAACAGCGCGGCGCGCGCGGCGCGGCCCATAGCCCGATGTCGGGCGAAGCGTGGTCGGAGTTCGAAAAGAAAGGCGGCAATGCGCTCGGTCACGACGCGCTCGCCGACGCCTCGCGCTTCGAGGAAGTGGCGGCCATCGTCGTCGATTACGACATGCCGGGCCAGGACGGCCTCGAATTCCTCGACTCGGTGAAGGACGTGAACTGCACGCGCATCCTGCTGACCGGCACCGCCGACGAGTCGCATGCCGTGGACGCCTTCAACGCGGGCCTCATCCACTTCTACCTGAAGAAGTCCGACCCGGGCATGACGCGCAAGCTCGCGCACGCGCTCGCCAACGCGCAGCAGAAGCATTGCGCGGGGCGCGGGCATATCGGCGTGCATGGCGTGGGCGCGATCTACGCCGACCGGCGCACCAACGACGCATTGCATGCGCTGGCGCAGCGCGAACGGCTCGTCGAATACTACTGGCGGCCCGAGCAGAACGCCGTGCTCACGTTCGACGCGTCGGGCAATCCGGGCGTCTTTCTCGCGTGGGACGCGCACGACTGGGACGCGCAATGCGACGTCGTGACCGACGAAGGCGGTCCGTCGGCGCTGCGCGAGGAAATGGAAGGGCGGCGCATCATGCCGGTGTTCTGGCCCAACGAGGCGTACCGTCCAGGCATGGCGCGCGTGGAGTTCGCCGAGCCGCAGCCGCTGCCGGGTTCGCCCGACGCGCACTATAGCTGGACGCGCATCGAAGGCGTGGAACTCGCGCAGGAGTGCGTGACGTTCGCGCAATGGATGCGTTCGCGGCGCGAGGCATGAGGTATCGATCCGCTCGATGCGGACGATAAAAAAGGCGCACGCCGTGAAGCGTGCGCCTTTTTTTATGGGTGTTTTGCGTTGATCGCGTGAGCGATTCGTGAAGCGCTCACGCG
Organism: Paraburkholderia tropica; assembly: GCF_900109265.1. Classification (GTDB taxonomy): domain Bacteria; phylum Pseudomonadota; class Gammaproteobacteria; order Burkholderiales; family Burkholderiaceae; genus Paraburkholderia; species Paraburkholderia tropica. The sequence goes on along the minus strand of NZ_FNZM01000006.1, from coordinate 265,641 downwards.
AGACTTAAAAGGCTTAAAACGTTTCCCAGTCCTCATCGCTGCCCGCAGTCGCGGCGACGGGCGAGGGCGAGGAGGCAGGCGAAGCAGCCTTCGTTGCGCCGGCGCTTTTCGCGCTCGCAGCGAGATTCGGACGCTTCAGCACTTCGTTCGATTTCGCGGTTTGCGGGGCTGGCGTGGCTTGCACGGATTTCGCGGATTTCCCGCCAACCGGCGCGCTGCGAACCGCTTGCGCGCCGCGCGCCTGGCGTGCGGGCTGCGTTGGCGTTGTCGGCGCGCTCGCGTGCATCGCCGTCTGCGAGCCGATGCGGAACACCGCCACCACGTCGCGCAAACCGTTCGATTGCGCGGCCATCGACTGCGCCGCCGCCGACGCTTCTTCCACCAGCGCCGCGTTCTGCTGCGTGACTTCGTCCATCTGCGAAACGGCGCGGTTCACCTGCTCGATGCCCGTGTGCTGCTCCTCGGACGCCGCCGCGATCTCGCCCATCAGATCGGCCACGCGGCGCGCCTGCTGGACCACTTCGTCGATCGTCGAACCCGCTTCGTCGACGAGCTTCGAGCCTTCCACCACCTGCGCGACCGACTGCCCGATCAGTTCCTTGATTTCCTTCGCCGCGCCCGCGCTGCGTTGCGCGAGTGTGCGCACCTCGCCCGCGACCACCGCGAAACCGCGTCCCTGTTCGCCCGCGCGCGCCGCTTCCACGGCGGCGTTCAGCGCGAGAATGTTGGTCTGGAACGCGATGCCGTCGATCACGCCGATGATCTGCTCGACGCGCTTCGAGGTTTCCGAAATATCGTGCATGGTCTGCACCACGCGGCGCACCACGTCGCCGCCGCGCGCCGCCACGTCCGACGCGTTGACGGCGAGCGTGTTGCCCTGACGCGCGTTGTCGGTGTTGTGCTTCACCGTGGTCGTGAGCTGTTCCATGCTCGCGGCGGTTTCCTGCAGCGAAGCGGCCTGCTCCTCGGTGCGCGAGGAAAGATCGAGATTGCCCGCGGCGATCTGCTGCGCGCCCGTGGTGATCGATTCCGCCGAAGTCTGAATGCGCTGCACCGTATCGACGAGCTGACGCTGCATCTGGCTCATCGCATGCAGCAGGCTGCGATCGTCGCCGCTCGCGACCTGCACGCGCGCCGTGAGATCGCCCGAGGCGATGCGCTCGCAAATGTCGGCCGCATAATCGGGCTCGCCGCCGAGGCTCGCGCGGATGCTGCGGATCAGCCAGAACATGCCGAGCGTGAGCGCCGCGCCGATCAGCATCACGAGCGCGAGATTGCGCAGCAGCGAGGCGAAGAAGGCATCGTCGATATCGTCCACGTAGACGCCCGTGAACACGTGCCAGTCCCAGTCGGGCACCACGTCCGCATAGGTGATCTTGCCGACCGGCTTGCTGTGGCCCGGCTTGGGCCAGACGTAGGTGCTGAAGTGATTGCCGCCCGCCGACGAACTCTTGACGATCTCCGCGGCGACCGGCGTGCCGTTCGGATCGGTCATGTTCGCCTGGCTCTTGCCTTCGAGTTCGGGCTTGGGCGGCACGAGCAGCGCGAGCACCGCGCTGTCGTAAATGCCGAAATAGCCGCTCTGGTCCGCGCCGTAGCGCATGCCGCGCAGCGCGGCGATGGCCTGGCGCTTGGCCTCGTCGACGGACAGATGGCCCGCCGCCGCTTCTTTCTGGAAGTAAGCGACCGTGCCGAGCGCGGTCTGCGTCTGCTGCGCGAGCGACGCCTTGCGGTCTTCGAGCATGCCGGTGCGCGTCATGATCGCGTTGACCACGACCAGCACGATGAGGGCGATCCACAACAGCGCGACGATGCTCCACGCCTTCTGTTTCAACGATAGTCGCTTCACGTTTTCCTGATTTCCCGTGCGGCTCCAGATGGAGCGGTCTCCGTTCCGTGGCGGGCCGGCGCGATCGCGTGCGTCGCCGGCGCCAGGTGCATGGCGGGAAGGCGATGCATGGCCGCCTTCCCGACCTGTTTATCGGCGCGCCGGATGGGAACTGAAGGCGCGCGATGCGCCGCGCATGACATTTCGCAAATCGTTTGCGATCTTCCGGATCGGCGCCATTTTTTAGGGACGAAACGTTTGCCGTGCCGAATTCGGCGGCGCATTCAGGCAGCCGCTTCGATCGCCTCGATCAGCGCTTTCAACACGCTTTCGATCGCCGACGACAGGCGCCGCTCGCGCATGGTCGTGATGCAGAGGCTGCGCTGGCTCAGCTCGGGTTCGTCGATGGGGCGCGCGACCAGCGCGAGATCGTCGCTCAGATGCTGGAGGCCCGCGAGCGAGAGGCGGCTGCCGAGCGTGATGGCGTTCGCGAGCGCGGCGAATGCATGCAGCGCGCTCGAATTATTGCTCGTGAGGATCGGTGCGAGCTGGACGCCCTGGCGCGCGCAGCATTCGTCGAGCAGCTGGCGCGCGGTGTTGCCGCGTTCGAGCAGCGCGACCGGATAGTCGCGCAGATCGGCGAGCGTGAGCGACGCGCGTTGCGCGAGCGGATGCGCCGGATTGAGCAGCGCGCAGACGCTCGCGCGCGCGGTGTATTCCACGTGCACTTTCGCCGGATCGCCGCCCGAAAACGCGAGGCCGAGATCGACTTCGCCCGCCGCGACCCAGTGCTCGACCTGAGCGGGCGTGCCGGCGCGCAACATGAACTGTACGTGCGGCACGGCCGCGTGATGGCGCGCGAGCACGCTCGGCAGGAACGAGCGCGTGAAGCCCTCGGTGCAGCCGACGCGCACGATGCCGCGTCCGAGCGCCTTGGCGGCGGCGATTTCGGCGAGCACGGCGTCGCCTTCGAGCAGCGCGCGGCGCGCATGCGCGGCGAGGCGCTCGCCGGACTCCGTGAGCACCATGCCGCGCGGCATGCGCTCGAACAGCGGCGTGCCGACGTCCTCTTCGAGCTTGCCGATCTGGCGGCTGATGGCCGAGACGGCCACGTGCAGCGTCTGCGAGGCGGCGGCGAGCGAGCCGGTGCGCGCGACCTCGACGAAATAGCGCAGGGCGATGCCGTGCAGCATGACGAACTCTCCGGGATGCGATCGATGGGTGCGTTGCCTTTTCGGCAATGCTATCCGCAAAATTTGAAATTGTTGCGAATTTTTGACGTTCCTAGACTGCTTTCATTCCGCATCCGCGAAACGCTTTGATCGACGCTCGATCGACATGAAAGGAGACTCCGTGAACGCTCACCTCAACGCTCACGCCAGCGCCGATGAAACGTCGGTGCAACGCCAGCAGGCCATCGACGCTGCGCTGCGCCACTTCGATTCCGGCGACTTCCTGCGCGACCTCGAACGCCGCGTGGCGTTTCGCACCGAAAGCCAGAATCCCGCTCAGGCCGACGCGCTGCGCGCCTATCTCAGCGACGAGATCGCGCCCGCGCTCGCGCAACTGGGCTTCACGAGCCGCCTCGCGGCGAACCCGGTGAACGCGCGCGCGCCGTTTCTGATCGCCACACGTATCGAGGATCCCGCGCTGCCGACCGTGCTGACCTATGGCCACGGCGACGTGGTGCGCGGCTACGACGACCAGTGGCGCGCGGGCCTCGCGCCATGGCGCGTGAGCGTGGAGGGCGACCGCTGGTACGGACGCGGCTGCGCCGACAACAAGGGCCAGCATTCGGTCAACTTCGCGGCGCTGGCGGCGGTGCTGGCCGCGCGCGAGGGCAAGCTCGGCTACAACGTGAAGGTGATCTTCGAAACCGGCGAGGAAATCGGCTCGCCGGGCCTCGACGCAGTCTGCGCCGCCGAACGCGACGCGCTGGCCGCCGACGTCTTCATCGCGTCCGATGGTCCGCGTGTGAGCGCGCAGCGCCCGACGATCTTCCTCGGCTCGCGCGGCGGCGTGACCTTCGAACTTCTGATCGATCTGCGCGAAGGCGCGCATCACTCGGGCAACTGGGGCGGCGCGCTGCGCAATCCGGCCATCGTGCTTTCGCACGCGATTGCGAGCCTCGTCGACCGGCACGGCGCGATTGCCGTCGAAGGGCTGCGTCCGCCGCCCGTGCCCGCAAGCGTGCGCGCGGCGCTCGCCGACATCGAACTGGGCGGCGACGACAACGCGCCTGCCATTGACGCCGATTGGGGCGAACCGGGCCTCACGCCCACCGAACGCGTGATCGCCTGGAACACGCTCGAAGTGCTCGCGTTCAAGGCCGGCAATCCCGATGCGCCCGTCAACGCGATTCCGCCGCGCGCGCAGGCGACCTGCCAGTTGCGCTTCGTCGTGGGCACCGATTACCGGCGCGTGGGCGAGCATCTGGAGGCGCATTTCGCGCGGCTCGGCTTTCCGGAAGTGCGCGTGCGCGTGATGCAGACGGCGGCCGCCACGCGTCTCGATCCGGACGACGCGTGGGTGCATTGGGCGCTCGATTCGCTGCGCGCGAGCACCGGCAAGAAGCCCGCGCTGCTGCCGAACCTCGGCGGCACGGTGCCGAACGATGTGTTCGCCGAAACGCTCGGCCTGCCCACGCTGTGGGTGCCGCATTCGTATCCGGCGTGCGCGCAGCACGCGCCGAACGAGCATCTGCTCGGCAGCGTCGCGCGCGAGTCGCTCGCCGTGATGGCGGGACTCTGGTTCGACCTCGGCGCGGATGCGCAGCGGCTCGCGGCGCGTTCCGCGAGCGCTGCGGATCACGCCGTCCGCTAGCCGTCATCGTCACTTTTTGCCTGCGCCGCGCGCGCCCAACATCATGTCCACGAAACGCACGCCCAGTCTCATGCAGCTCGTCGTCGCCACCTCGGTCGGCAACGCGCTCGAATGGTTCGACATCGCCATCTACGGCTTTTTCGCGGTCTTTATCGGCAAGCACTTCTTTCCGGCCGCGAACGAGACCGCCTCGCTGTTGCTGACTTTCGGCGCGTTCGGTGCCTCGTATCTCGTGCGCCCGCTCGGCGGCATGGTGCTGGGCGCATACGCCGACAAACGCGGCCGCAAGGCGGCGCTGATGCTCTCCGTGAGCCTCATGATGCTCGGCACGGCGATCATCGCGCTGGTGCCCGACTACGCGTCGATCGGCGTGGCCGCGCCGTTGCTCGTGCTGGCGGCGCGCCTCGTGCAGGGCTTCTCGGCGGGCGGCGAATTCGGCGCGTCGACGGCGCTGCTGATCGAACATGCGCCGCATCGGCGCGGCTTTATCGCGAGCTGGCAGTTCGCGACGCAAGGGCTCGCGACCTTGCTGGCGGCGTCGTTCGGCTTCGGCCTCGCGAAGACGATGGCGCCCGCCGATCTCGCCGCGTGGGGCTGGCGTCTGCCGTTCTTCTTCGGCTTGCTGATCGGCCCCGTGGGGCTGTATCTGCGACGCTTTCTTCAGGACGCCGAGGACTTCACGCAGGCCGAGCACAGCACATCGCCCGTGCGCGCCGTGCTCGCGCAGCAAAAACGTCTCGTGCTGACCGCAATTGGATTGCTGACCGTGTCGACGGCGGTGAACTATCTGCTGCAATACGTGCCCACGTTCGCGATCCGGGAACTGCATCTGCCGGCGACCACGGGCTTTGCGGCGACCATGCTGGGCGGCGTGATCCTCACGGTGGTCACGCCGTTCGCGGGCCACGTCTCCGATCGCATCGGCCGACGCCGCCAGATGACGTGGATCGCGCTCCTGTTCGCCGTGAGCGCGTACCCCGGTTTCGTGTGGGCCACATCCAGCGGCAGTGCGTTCGCGCTCTATGTGCTGATCGCCTGGCTCGCGCTGCTCAAGTCGATCTACTTCGGCGCGTTGCCCGCGCTGATGGCCGAAATCTTCCCGGCCGCCACGCGCGCGACCGGCATGGCGATCGGCTACAACGTGGGCGTGACGGTGTTCGGCGGCTTCACGCCCGCCATCGTCACCTGGCTGCTGGGCGCGACCGGCGACAAGAGCGCGCCGGGCTACTACCTGATCCTCACGGCGATCATCAGTCTCGGGGCGCTCGCATGGGTGAGCCGCGTGCCGATGGAGCCGCTGCCGCGCCGCGCGGCGGCGTGATGAGCGTGCGTTGCACGCAGCGGGGTTCGTGCACGATGCACGCGCCGAACGCGGACTTCACGCTGTCACCGCCGATGTGTTAGGTTGTCCGACGATGCGCGCGACGGCGCGGGCCAGCGCCCGTGCCGCGCGGCGAGAGGACAGGGCATGCAGACAACCGAACTCACCGACTGGAATCAGTTCATGGCGCTCACCACGCAACTCGACGGGTGGGCGTTTCGCGGGCAACAGAATGCCCAATGGCGGCTGGAAAGCTCGCTGTCACGCTATATGCGCGACTATGTGGGCGACCACGACGAATGGCGCTCGCGCGAGGAACGCGCGATCCGCGTGTTTCGCCGCAAGGCGCATAACTTTCTCGCCCATCCGGCAATTCTCGAAGACGACCTGCGCTGCCTCGCGCTGATGCAGCATCACGGCGCGCCCACGCGTCTGCTCGACTTCACCAAGAGCCCGTTCGTGGCCGCGTTCTTCGCGCTCGAACGCGCGACCGGCGACGCGGCCGTGTATGCGCTCAACACGCCCGCGCTCTGGAATAATCGCGCGCGTCCGAAAACCGATCCCGTCCTCACGCGCGACGTGATCGATCCGCGCGTGCCCGGTCATTTCGAGCGCTATTTCTTCTGCAATACGAATGAAATTCTCTGGTCCGGCGAGCCGACCGAAATGGACGACCGGCTGGTGGCGCAGTCGGGCACGTTCGTGGTGCCGGGTGTGATCGACAAGCCGTTGCAGGCGATTCTCGATGGCTACGAGAGCAACGAAGAACTGCTGCATCAGATCGTGCTGCCCGCGCGCATCCGCATGGACGCCATGAAGTGGCTCTACCGGATGAATATCACCAACGCCTCGCTGTTTCCCGGCCTCGACGGGCTGGCGCGCTCGATTGGCGTGGAACTGGAGATTGTCTGGTCGGGGATGAGTCAGGCGCAATAAAGCGTCGCTTACGCCGGACACACCAGCCCCACTCCCGGCTCCAGCAGATTGCGCAGCGTCTGCAGCGAGACCGGCCGCGAGAACCAGAAACCCTGCGCTTCGTCGCAGCCGAGTTCGCGCAGCCGCTGCGCCTGGTCGGCGGTCTCGATGCCTTCGGCGGTCACGCTCAGTTCGAGCGCGTGGCCCATCGAGATGATCGCGCCCACCAGCGCGTCGCTGCGCGCGTCGGCGCCCATCTTCGCGATGAACGAGCGGTCGATCTTGAGGCGGTTCAGCGGCAGACTCGCGAGCCACGCGAGACTCGAATAACCGGTGCCGAAATCGTCGACGGCCACTTCGATACCAAGCGCGCGCAACGCATGCAGCGTGCGCACGGTGCGTTCGGTGTCGGTCAGCAAGAGACTCTCGGTGATTTCGATTTCAAGCTGCTCGGGCGCGATGGCGGCCTTTTCCAGCGCGCGTTCGATCTGTTCGAGCAGGCGCGGATTGGCGAACTGCTGCGGCGACACATTCACGCCCACCTTCGTGGCGGTGCGCGCGAGGCGCTGCAACTGGCCGGTCTCGCGGCAGGCCGTATCCATGACCCACGCGCCGATCGAGTCGATCAGCCCGGCCTGTTCGGCCACGGGAATGAATTCGGCGGGGCTCACGAGGCCATGCACCGGATGCCGCCAGCGCAGCAAGGCTTCGGATTGCAGAATATGTCCGGTCTTCAGGCAGACGCGCGGCTGATAATGCAGAAAGAATTCGCGGGCGTCGATGGCGCGCCGCAGCGCCTGTTCGAGTTCGAGCTGACGCGTGGCGCGCGTTTCCTGCGCGCGCACGAAGCGGCATAGCTGGCCGCGTCCGGCGCGCCGCGCTTCCGACACGGCCACGCCCGCACGGCGCACGAGCGTGGCGGCATCCGCGCCATCGGCGGGAAAGCGCGCCGCGCCCACGCTCATGGTCGCGCCGCGCGTGGGCTGTGCGCCGTCCGTGCGCGCGAACGCGTCGATCAGCTGCTGCGCGAGCGGGCTCGCATCGTCGCCGTGACCGGGCAGCGCGATCGCGAACTGGTCGCCGCCAATCGAGCCGACCACGCTCTCGCTGCACTCGGCCTGCACGAGCCGCCGCAGGCGTTCGCCCGCGTATTCGAGCACGAGATCGGCGCCGTCGGGACCGAGCGCTTCGCGCGTTTTCTGCAGATCGTCGATCTCGACCACGAGCACGGTGAGCGCGGTGTCCGCGCGCCGGCAGCGCGCGAGCGAGAGATCGAGCCGTTCGAGAAACAGATCGCGATTGGGCAGGCGCGTGGCGCGGTCGTGATACGAGACGTACCAGAGCCGCGCCTCGGCCTGCGAGTGACGCGTGGTGTCGACGGCAATGCCGATGTAGTGCGCGTCGAGCGCGCCCGGCAGCGGTGCGAGCGCGAGCGAGACCGGCACGCGCGTGCCGTTGCGCTTGACGTAGGCCCATTCGCCCTGGAATCGCTCGATGCCGTGCGCGCCCTGCGCGCCGTTGGCGTCGTTGAGCGGTCCGGCGCGGCGCACGAGTTCGGCGGGATCGTGCAGGGCGATGAATTTGCGCTGGCCGATCAGGTCCTGCGCGCGATAACCGGTGAGCTGTTCGTACGCGGGATTCACGCGTGCGAAGACGCCATCGGCGCGGCACAGAAACGCGCCGAAGGGCGCGGCAAGAAAGGCCGTTTCGTAGACGGTGGGCGTGCTCATCGAAGTCGCGTGGTCGGTGCCCGTGCGCGCCGCAATCCGTGACTGCGCCGCGCGCCGTGCTTGTGGTTATGCGCTTCATTCAAGCAGGAGCCATGCCACGGCGCGGCGGCATCCGATGCGCGCGCAACGGCCCGATTAGGTTCCCGCGCGCGTGGGGGTTACGTAACGCGGCGCGCGTGTCGCGTGACGGCGTTACGTAACATCGGTAACGTCGGTAACGTCGGGCGAGCGTGTGCGCGCGTGTGTTACGACGCCTCGGGAACCGGCAGATTCAGACCGGGCGCGAGCCGCGTGGCCTTGAACTCCGTGACCGCGTAGGTGGCGAGTTCCTGCTGCGCGAACGGATCGGCGGCGAGGATCGTGTCGAGACGCGCGCGATCCATATTCGACGCGACGATCACGCCGCCGTCGCGCGGCAGCTTCGGCCCGGCGGCGATGAAGTTGCCGGCGGCGAACTGCGCGTCGAGATAGACGCGGTGCGCGGGCAGGGCGTCGTCGATGCGTTCGTGCGAGACGCAATAAGTGAGGGTGACGATGTACATGATGATTCCGTGACAGTGAAGGACAGCGGTTCAGACGGCGCGCGCCCGACCGGCGAGGCCTCGCAGCGCCGCGTACTGCAGCAGCATGATGGTCTTCCCATCCACGATCTCGCCGCGCTCGATCATCGCCAGCGCCTCGCCGAGCGGCAGTTCGAGCACGTCGAGATCCTCGCCTTCCTCCGCGATCCCGCCGCCCTCGCCGGTGCGCAGCGACGCGTCGTATTCGCCGAGATAGAAGTAGAGCTTCTCCGTGACCGAGCCGGGGCTCATGAACGCCTCGAACACCTTGCGCAGATTGCGCACGCGATAGCCGGTTTCCTCCTCGACTTCGGCGCGGATGCGCGCCTCGGGCGAGGCGTTATCGAGCAGACCGGCGGCCGTTTCGATCAGCATGCCGTCGTGGCCGTTGACGAACGCGGGCATGCGGAACTGGCGCGTGAGCACGACGTTGCCGGTCGCGGGATCGTGCAGCAGGATGGTCGCGCCGTTGCCGCGGTCGTAGGTTTCGCGGCTCTGGCGCTGCCAGGTGCCGTCGCGGCGCTGGTAGTCGAACGTGACTTTCTTCAGCACGTACCAGTTGTCGGACAGCACGGTGGTATCGACGATGCGGATGCGGTCGCGGGTGGCGGTCATGGGCGTCTCCTGAGGCGGTTTTCCGGCATTTTGGGGGCGCGGCTCGGCGTGCGGGCAGCACGAATCCGGCGCGATCTGCTTCGCATGGTAACGTGCAGACTCGTGCAAATTCAAGAAAATTCGTGCAAATGTGCGGATCGACGCGACGCGCTTATCGCCCCCCATTCGCGCGGCCGCCGGCAGCACCCGCTTTCACCCGCCCCTTCGCCGCAGCCGTCTCCGTCGTGCCCGTCACCTCGTCGTGCTGCGCGCGCACGATCTCGATCAGCCGCCGCGCGGCGGGCGACAGATAGTCGTCGTTGCGATGTACGACGCCGAACTCGCGCGTCATCGTCGTGACCGGATTCGGCAGTTCGACGAGCGCGGGCGTGAAGCGGCCCGCCTCCAGATTGCGCCGCGAAATAAAGCTCAGCAGGCCGGTTTCGGCGATCAGGCGCGGCACGGCCGCGATCGAGCTTGTCATCACGGCGGCGCGCGGCGCGGGCAGGCCGTGGGCCGCGAACACCGCTTCGAGCCACTGCCGCGTGGCGACCGATTGCGCGGGCAGCACCCAGCCGCACGCTGACATCGCTTCGAGCGTCGCGCGCTTGCCCGCGAGCGGATGCGTGGCGCTGGCGGCGACCACCACGTCGTCGGCGAGGATGGGGATCTGCACGAGTGCGTCGTCGTGGCGGCCGAGCGGGCCGATCACCACGTCGAGCTGGCGCTTGCGCAAGGCGTCCTGCAGCACGTCGTTCATGCCGATCTGCAGTTCCACCACCACCGCGGGCGCTTCTTCGTGCAGCACGCGGCACGCCGTCGGCATGATGAATTCGGCGATGGTGGCCGCCGCGCCCACCTTCACCAGCCCCGAGAGCCCCGCGCCGAGCGTCGCGATTTCGCGCTGCGTCTCGTCGAGCGTGCGTTCGACGAGACGCACGCGCTCCTGCAGCAGCCGTCCGGCGTCGGTCAGGCGGATGCCGCGTCCGCTGCGCTCGAACAGCGCCGCGCCGTAGTTCTCTTCGAGCCGGTCGATGCACTTGGACAGCGCGGGCTGGGTGACGTGCAGCGCCTCGGCGGCGCGCCCCAGATGGCCGAGTTCGGCCACTTTCGCGAAATACATCAGGTCGCGGACCTGCAGATTCATGACCATGGCGACTGCCTTCCGGCGCGTGCGCCGCGAGGGAAATTCATAGCTGACAGGAATGGAAAGATGAAAAATCGAAAATAGACATTATGAGTCGAGGTGTCAACAATGACGACAGGAAGCAGGCGGCCACCGACCAGGCGCCCGCCTTCGAGATCATCAAGGAGACACCCGATGTCGTATCGCATTCTCGTCACCGCGCCGCGTCTGGCGCCCGCGGGGCAGCGTGTGCTGGCCGCCGCCCAGTGCGAGACCGTCTATATCGACGACGCCCAGGACGCCGCGCAGGTCGCGCGCGTTCTCGCCACGCAACCCATCGACGCGGTCATCTCGCGCACGGTCGAGCTGAGCGGCGCGGCCATCGCCGCCTGCCCGACGCTGCGCGTGATTTGCAAGCACGGCGTGGGCGTGACCAATATCGACGTCGACGCCGCCACGCAGCGCGGCATTCCCGTTTTCACGACGCCCGGCACGAACACGCATTCGGTCGCGGAACTCGCGATCGGCCTGATGCTGGCCGCGGCGCGCAAGCTCAACTTCTTCGACAGCGAACTGCGCGCGGGCCGCTGGACCCGTACGGGCGACGGCCGTCAACTGCATGGCCGCACGCTCGGTCTCGTCGGTTACGGGCAGATCGGCAAGCGCGTCGCGGCGATCGCGCATGCGCTCGGCCTGCACGTGCGCGCCTTCGATCCGGTCGCGAAGCAGGCCGACGCGCAGCCCTTCGTCACGCTCGAAACCTCGCTTGACGCGCTGCTCGCGCAGGCCGACGTGCTGAGCCTGCATTGCCCCGTCAACGCGCACACGCGCAATCTGCTCGACGCCGAGGCGATCGCGCGTCTGCCCGATGGCGCGATCGTCGTCAATACGGCGCGCGGCGAACTGATCGACGAAGCGGCGCTCGTGGCCGCGCTGCGCAGCGGCAAGCTGGCGGCGGCGGGCCTCGACACCTTCCGCAACGAACCGCTGCCCGCCGACGATCCGCTCGCCGCGCTGCCCAACGTCGTGCTCACGCCGCACGTGGGCGGCTCGACGCCCGACGCGCTCGACGCCGTGGCCGTGTCCGCCGCCGAAACCTGCCTGCGTTTTCTGCGCGGCGAGGCGGTCGATGCCGCCGCCTGCGTGAACGGCGCCGTGCTTCAGAATCCTCACTCAGATCTCAAGGTCATCGCATGAACTCCCTCCAGGACCGGGCCGGCTGGCCCGCAGGTTTCTTCGTCGGCCAGCGCACTTCGCTGCCCAGCGCCGCGCAGATCGAAGCGTTCCGCAGCGTGCCGGTCGCGCACGCGGGCGACTGCATGGGCCGCAGCACGGGCGCTTACGGCCTGAGCGCCTATCACCATTCGGTCACGCTGACGATGTGCGGCCCGGCCATCACGGTGCGCGTGCGTCCCGGCGACAACATGATGATCCACAAGGCGATCGAGCTGGCGCAGCCGGGCGACGTGATCGTCGTCGATGGCGGCGGCGATCTGACCCAGGCGCTGATCGGCGGACTGATGCGCACCTCGGCGCTCACGAAGAAGATCGGCGGCTTCGTGATCGACGGTGCGATCCGCGATCTCGCCGAATGGGCCGAAGGCGGCATGCCGGTCTACGCGCGCGGCCACACGTTCCGTGGCCCGAGCAAGGAAGGCCCGGGCGAGGTGAACGTGCCGATCGCGTGCGCGGGCATGGTCGTGAATCCCGGCGACCTGATTCTCGGCGACGCGGACGGCGTGATCGCCGTGCCGGTCGACCGGCTCGACGCGCTGCTGCCGCTGGTGCGCGCCCACGCGGACAAGGAAGACACGATCCGCGCGACCAACGCGGCGGGCAGCGCGGACCCGGAACGCTTCAACGCGCTGCTGCGCAAGAAGGGCTGTCCGGTTTAAACGACGATCGGTCGAACGCAGCGACACCAAAAAACAAGACAGGAGACAAGGCCATGCAATCGAGCACCCCCGTTGCCGGCGCGCGTGACGTTCATGACGCGCGTACGGCGGCCGATGTGCCGCGTGCCTCGGAGGGCGCGCACGAAGTCCCTCGCGCGTATGCCGCGCCCGAGGCCCACGCGCGCCAGATCTCGGCGCGTCTCGACCGGCTGCCGCCCAGCGCGCCCGTGTGGCTTCTGATTGGCGCGCTCGCGCTTGGCGGCTGGTTCGAGATCTACGACATGTTCCTCACGGCCTATATCGGCCCGGGACTCGTCAAGGCCGGCATCTTCACGAAGACGACGGCCTCGCTGTTCGATCTCGGCGGTCTCGGCGCGTTCGTCGCCGCGCTGTTTCTCGGGCTCTTTATCGGCACGATCGGCGTGGCCTTTATCGCGGACCGGCTCGGCCGCCGCCGCGTGTTCGTCGGCGCGCTGCTCTGCTACACGTTCGCCGCCGTGATGATGTCGCTACAGGACGCGCCCGGCTGGATCGTGTTCTGGCGCGTGATCGCGGGCATCGGCGTGGGCGCGGAACTCGTGACCATCGACGCCTACGTCTCCGAGTTCGTGCCCGCGCGTCTGCGCGGCCGCGCTTTCGCCTTCGTGCAGGCGATCCAGTACACGTCGATTCCCACCATCGCGTTTCTGTCGTGGCAACTCGTGCCGATCGCGCCGTTCGGTCAGGACGGCTGGCGCTGGGTCGTGTGGATCGGCTGCTCGGGCGCGGTGTTCGTCTGGCTGATTCGCCTGGGTCTGCCGGAAAGCCCGCGCTGGCTGATCCAGCACGGCCGCGTGGCCGAGGCCGAAGCGATCGTCGCGCGGCTGGAAAAGCGCATCGAGCGCGCGACGGGAAAGCCGCTGCCGGTGGCCCGCGTCGAGCCTGTCCAGAACGTTGCGCACGCAACCGTATCGGCGGAGAACGACAGCCCGTGGAACGCGCGCTATCGTCGCCGCACGATCATGCTGCTGGTGTTCAACTTCTTCCAGTCGATCGGCTATTACGGTTTCGCGAGCTGGGTGCCGACGCTGCTCGCCGAAAAAGGCGTGACGCTCACGCACAGCCTCTGGTATTCGTTTCTGATCGCCATCGCGAGTCCGCTCGGGCCGCTGCTGTCGATGCTGATCGCCGACCGCGTCGAACGCAAATGGCTGATCGTGGGCGCGTCGGCCGCGATGGCCGTGCTCGGCATCGTCTTCGCGCAGCAGCGCGAGCCGATGCTGCTCGTCGCGATGGGCCTGCTGATGACGCTGGCGGGCAACTGCATGACGTTCTCGTACCGCACCTACCAGGCCGAGCTGTTCCCGACGCGCATGCGGGCGCGCGCCATCGGCCTCGTCTATTCGGCGAGCCGCATCAGCGCGATGCTCTCGGGCTTCCTGATCGGCTTCTTCCTGCGTCACCTGGGCGTGCCCGGCGTGTTCGCGCTGATCGCCGGATCGATGTTCGTGGTGATGCTCACGATCGGCCTGTTCGGCCCGCGCTCGCGCGGCCTGAGCCTCGAACAGATCTCTGGTTAATGTCGCCTTGCCTGAGGGCACCGCATGTTCTATCTCGATGAACCGCCGCGCGTCGTGCCGACGCGCGTGTTTTCCACGATGCCGGCGCGCTTTCGCCAGACCGGCGTAAGCTCGGCCTGGGCCAACGCCAACAAGGCGGGGCAGAGCGTCGACAGCTTCCTCGAAGGTCCGGCGTTCGACGCGCAAGGGCGGCTTTATGTCGTCGATATTCCGTTCGGCCGCATCTTTCGCATTGAAGGTGGCGAGGGCGGCGGTGAACGCGACTGGACGCTCGTCGCGCAATACGAAGGCGAGCCGAACGGCCTCAAGTTCCATCCGGACGGCCGCATTCTGATCGCCGATTACCGCAACGGCGTCATGCAGCTCGATCCGCAAAGCGGACGCGTCGAGCCGCTGCTGACCTCGCGTAACGGCGAGTCGTTCAAAGGCTGCAACGACCTCGCGATCGCCGCGAACGGCGACATCTATTTCACCGATCAGGGACAGACGGGGCTCCAGGATCCCACGGGCCGCGTCTACCGTCTGCGCGCCGACGGCCGCCTCGACTGCCTGCTCTCGAACGGCGTGAGCCCGAACGGACTCGTGCTCGATCCGTCGGGCCGCGTGCTGTACGTGGCGATGACGCGCGACAACGCCGTCTGGCGCGTGCCGCTGCTCGACAATGGCGGCACCGCGAAAGTCGGGCGCTTCTGCTCGCTGTTCGGCACGAGCGGCCCCGACGGCCTGGCGATGGACGAAGCGGGCAACCTCTACGTCGCGCACGCGTCGCTCGGCCATGTGTTCGTGTTCGCGCCGAACGGCGCGTGCATCGCGCGCGTGAAATCGTGCGCGGGCGAGACGGTGACCAATCTCGCCTTCGGCGGCCACGAACGCAGGCAGATCTTCATCACCGAATCGAAGAGCGGCAATGTGCTGGTCGCCGACGCGATCGCGCCCGGCATCGCCTTGCCGCGCGTGGCCTGATCCGCCGCGAGGAGCGCGCCATGACCGCCGCCTTCAGCCTGAGCGACTATCCGCTCGCCAACCATTCCGCACCGCGCACGGGCACCTCGCCGCCGATTCCGCGTCGTCTCGCGCGCGTGCTCTCGCTCGCCGATTTCGAGGTCGCGGCGCGTCGCCATCTGCCGCGCCCGATCTTCGCCTACGTGAGTGGCGGCTGCGAAACCGACCGCTCGCTGCGCGAGAACCGCGCCGCGTTCGAGGAGTTCGACTGGGTGCCGCGCGTGCTTGTCGACACCTCGCAGCGCACGCTCGACACGACGCTGTTCGGCCACAGCTATGCCGCGCCGTTCGGCATCGCGCCGATGGGGATCAGCGCGCTCTCGGCGTATCGCGGCGATCTGATCCAGGCGCAGGCGAGCGCGCTCGCGAACCTGCCGATGATCATGAGCGGGTCGTCGCTGATCCGCATGGAGGAGATCGCGCAGGCGAATCCGCAGGCGTGGTTCCAGATGTACGTGCCGGGCGAGCCGAAGACGATCGCGGCGCTCGTGGACCGCGTCGCGCAGGCGGGCTTTCGCACGCTGGTGCTGACCGCCGACGTGCCCGTGTCGGGCAATCGCGAGAACAATCTGCGCGCGGGATTCTCGACGCCGCTGCGCCCCGGCCCGCGTCTCGCGTGGGATGGGCTGACGCATCCGCGCTGGCTGTTCGGCACCGCGCTGCGCACGCTCTGGCGTCACGGCATGCCGCACTTCGAGAACTCGCGCACCACGCGCGGCGCGCCGATTCTCTCGTCGAACGTGCTGCGCGACTTCGGCGCGCGCGACCATCTGAGCTGGGAGCATTTGCGGATGATCCGGCAGCGCTGGCGCGGCACGCTGGTGCTCAAGGGCATTCTCGATCCGGACGACGCGCGCCGCGCCCGCGAACTCGGCGTGGACGGGCTGATCGTGTCGAATCACGGCGGACGTCAGCTCGACGGTTCGATCGCGCCGCTGCGCGCGTTGCCGCGCGTGGTGGCGGCCGTCGACGCGGATTGTCCGGTGATGATCGATAGCGGCTTCCGCCGCGGCGGCGACGTGCTGATGGCGCTGGCACTCGGCGCGCGTGCCGTGTTGATCGGCCGTCCGTTCAATTACGCCGGCGCGGTGGCGGGGCAGGCGGGCCTGCTGCACGCGTTCGCGATCGTCGCGGCGGAAATGCGCCGCAATATGGCGCTGCTCGGCGTGACGCGTGCCGACGAAGTCGATGCGAGCCGCTTGCGGCGGCGCGGCGAGTGAGGCGTTGCTGACGCGCGCGGCGCTCAGGTGAGGTTCAGGCCGCCGTCCGAGAGCAGAATCTCGCCCGTCAAATAATCCGAGGCGACGAGCAGCGACACCGCCTGCGCGATGTCCTCGGGGCTGGCGGCGCGGCGCATCGGCGAGCGTTCTCGCCAGAGTGCTTGCGCCTGCGTCCACTGCGCGGTGAGCGGGGTATCGACGAGACCGGGCGCGACGGCGTTCACACGCACATCCGGCGCGAGCGTGAGCGCGAGCAGACGCGTGACGTGGTTCAGCGACGCCTTGCTCGCGGCATAGGGAATCGACGCGCCCTTGGGCCGCACGCCCGCATGCGAACTCACGTTGACGACGCAACCGGCCTTGCCGCGCGCGGCGGCTTCGCGCAGCATCGGCAGCGCTTCGGTGACGAGCCGGAACGGTGCGACCACGTTCACTTCGTTCAATTCCTGCCAGACCTCCGGCGTGGCCGCGGCGAGATCGTCGTGCGGGATCACGCGGCTGATGCCCGCGTTGTTGACCAGCACGTCGAGGCGGCCCCTGACCGCAGCGGCTTCGCGGATGAGGCGGGTTCGATCGGCGTCGTTGGCGAGATCGGCTTGCACGTAGGCCGCGTTGCCGAGTTCGCGGGCCATCGCCTCGCCCGTTTCCGCCGAACTTCGGGAATGCAGGATGACTGAATAACCGTCGGCGTGAAGGCGGCGCGCAATGGCCGCGCCGATGCCGGAAGTCGAGCCCGTGACGAGGGCGACGGGTTGCGGGGTTTTCATCGGGAATGCTCTGGACAAGGCCGGTCGATTCGTATCAGCGGACGATTGTCGGTGATTCGGCGGGTGGTGTCACGCGATGCACACGCACACTCGAATGCGCACGGGCGAGCCGCCGCTCGCCCGCTTTCAGACGGCTTCCAGTCTTATTGCAGATTGCACACCTTGCGCGACACGAGTGCGCGATCGTACGCCGCGAACCATCCGGTCGTCTCGCGCGTGAACAGCGCGGTCAGGAAGAGCGCGATCACCATGAGTCCGGCGATGAAATACAGCGCCGTGTTATAGCCGCTCGCGTTGCCGAGACCGCCCCCCGCGTTGATGAGCGCGCCGATCACGAACGGACCGAAGCCGCCGAGATAGATGCCCACGTTGATGATCGACCCTGCGATGCCGGTCGTGCCCGGTTTGGTCGAATCGAATGCAATCGCGTATACGAGCGTATAAGGCGCATTCAGCGCGAAGCCCGCGAATAGCTGAATCGCGACGAGCGTGCCGAGACTCACCGACGAATACTTGAACAGCAGCATGCCGACCGTCAGCCAGACGAACAGGATCATGAGGCACAGCTTGCGGCCGAGCCGGTCCGAAATCCAGCCCCAGACGATCTGGCCGATGCCGCCCGTGATCGTGAACAGCACGCTATACGCTGCGGCTTCCGCGAAGTTGTAGTGCGCGACGAACGCGAGATATTGCGGCAGCCAGAAGCTGATCCCGAAGTAACCGACGATCGCGAGCAGCGAGATCAGACCGATCACCGAGATGTTCGGATTGCGCATCGCGACGCCGAACGAACCGGGAGGCGCGCCCGCGCCGTGTTCGAGGTCGGGCGATAACGGCGGCGTTTCGCCGATGCTCTGGACGTGCGCGTGGAACTGGTCGTAGCGCTTCGCGTTGCAATAGATCCAGTACCACGCGAACACGACGATCATCGGAATCGGAAACAGCAGGAACGCGAGACGCCAGTTCTGCGGACCATACACGCTGAGCAGTCCGCTGATGGCGAAACCGCCGAGCAGCGAGCCCCACGGAAAGCCGGTGTGGTGAATGCCGAGCGCGAGGCCGCGGCGTTCCTTCGACCACCATTCGGCGAGCGACGTGACTTCGATCGATTCACCCGCGCCGCCAAATGCATGCGAGAGCACCTGCATCGCGATGAGCACGCCGATCGAGGCGGTCAGGACGGTCACGCCGGAGAGGCAGGTGAACAACGTATAGCCGATGACGATCGGCAGATGCCGGTACTTGCGTCGCCAGCCGTGGCCGCCTTTGTCGGCCCATATCATCGTCGGGATGGCGATCAGCGCCGTCGACATGGTGATGATCGTCGCGTAGAGACCGATGGTCTGCGCGCTCGTGCCGAATTCCTTGGTGATCGACGGCAGCACCGCGAACAGCATGCTGCGCGAATTCGCATCCATCGCGTAGACCAGCCATAGCAGCAGCAAGGCCATCCATGATTGCGGCGCGACCGCGCGCCGTTTTGCGGGTGAGGCGACGCGCGCCGGCGCCAGCCCCTTATCTGCCGTTTCCATACCCAACCTCCTGAATGATCTCTGACGAATCGTGAATTCGCGTGTTGTTTGAATGTTATGAAGCGCTTCAAATTTGGCGGCGGCTAACGCGGCGGATGGGCTCGGTTATGCGTCGATATGAAGCGCTTCAATTGTGATCCTGGAAAAATGCAATTGGTATAGAGGGTTTTCCCTGTGCGTTGGAAATGGCGCGAAATTGATGGGTATTTCTTGACATCTCGAACCGGATGCGCAATTCTGAAAGCGCTTCAAATTTATCCGATAAGTAGCCGTGATGACGAATCGGGGTCGCCCACGCGGCGCAGCGTCAGACGAATTTGTAGCGTTTCATAACCGACCGGGCGGCAAGACGGATGCCGATCCCGGCAACTTATTCCCTGGAGGAGCGTCACATGGCGCAAGCAGAGACAACGCAAGGCCGCGCGTATGCGGTCAACGGCACGGAGCTTTGGGTGGAAGACACGGGCGAGCAGGATTTGCCGGTGATTCTCTGTCTGCATTCGTGCTTTCTCGACAACTCGATGTTCGACGGCCTGGTCGAAGCGGCCGCGGGCAAATTCCGCGTGGTTCGCCCGGATTTTCGCGGTCAAGGCAAGAGCCGGTATCACGATGTCGACATCATCACGATGGACGAGTGCGCGGACGATATCGCCGCGCTGATCGACCGGATGGCGCTGCGCGACATCAACGTCATGGCGCAGTCGATGGGCGGCGACGTCGCATTCCGCCTCATCGCGCGCGACCAGGCGCTGTTTCGTTCGCTGATCGTCGCGGGTTCGTCCGCGTGCGGCGAGCCGCCGGGGCAGGGTGCGCAATTCGCACAGTGGGTGGTCGACGCGGGCGAGCGCGGATTCACCGGCGATGTGCTCGAACTGACGATGGCCGTGATGTTCGGCAAGACCACGCGCGCGAATCCCGACAAGCAGGCGCTCGTGGGCTTCTGGCGCGAACGCATTGCCGCGCTGCCGAAGACGCTGCGCCCGGCGATGAAGGGCGTCATGCATCGCGAGACTTCGGTGCCGCTGCTGGCGTCGATCCGCATTCCGGTGCTGATCATCAATGGCGAAGAAGACATGCCGCGTCCGCCCGCCTGGTCGGACGAGATGAAGCGCGAGTTGCCGAATTCGCGCCTGATGCGTCTCGCGAAGATCGGCCACAGCCCGACGCTCGAAGCGCCGGACGTGGTGCTGCCCGCGATCGTCGACTTCTTCACGACGCCGCGCGTCTGAAGGCGCGGGTCGGCGCGGTGCAGCGCCGTCGTTCGCAGCGCGCTCGCGATGCTCGTGCGCGGGCCGCACGGCCGACGGCGAGGCGGCAGCCGATTCAGGCCGTCATCACGCCGCCGATTTTTCGTTGCAAATATGAAGCGCTTCAAATAAACTTCACCGAGTTCTTTTCGCATCATGCGGATTGGGTTAGGTTAAATATGAAGCGCTTCATATTCACTCTCTTGCGATTTACCCGTTAATTCTGGAGTCTTTATGTCGTCACTACTCGAACGCCGGCCCGACGAGCAGGCCATTCCGTATGCGCTGCCGCAGGTTCCGTTCATGTCGCCGGACCTCGTGCACCTTGGCGTGCTCGATCAGTGGTTGAAGGACGACGCGCTGTGGGTGCCCACCACGGCGACGGTCTCGTTCAAGCCGCTGCTGCTCAGCGCGAGCCAGGGCTATTACGTGAATCTGCTGCGCGTGCGGCAATCGGGGGTGTTGTCGCGGCACCGGCATACCGGCCCGGTTCACGCGATCGTGCTGAAGGGGCGCTGGTACTACCTCGAACACGACTGGATCGCGGAGCAGGGTTCGTACGCGCACGAGCCGGCCGGCGAGACGCACACGCTGTACGTGCCGGAAGGTGTCGACGAGATGATCACGTGGTTCCACGTGACGGGCGGCTACACCTACGTGGACCCGCAGGGCGTGGCCGTGGGTTACGAGGATGTGTTCACGAAGATCGAGGCCGCGACGCGCCACTACGAAGCGTCGGGCCTCGGCGCCGACTATGTGAAGCAGTTCATCCGCTGATCGGCGGGTGTGCGCCGGTTGCGGCGCGCGGGTTCAGGCCTTTCGCGCCGCGCGCTTGCGTGACGGCGCCGGACGCGCCGGTGCCTTCCCGAGGCTTTCGCGCAGCACGATTTCGCAGGCAACGGTAGCCGGATCGTCGAATTTGCGCTGCTCGGCCATGCCGACGATACGGCGCGCCGCGAGTACGCCGATTTCCTTGGTGGGCACGCGGATGGTGGTGAGCGGCGGATTCATGAGCGCGGCGAGTTCGATGTCGTCCATGCCGGTGATCGAGAGATCTTCCGGCACACGCAGGCCGAGCACGCCGCATTCGTACATCGCGCCGATGGCTTGCAGGTCGGTATGGCAGATGAGCGCCGTGGGCCGCTGCGCCATGGCGGCGAGGCGGCGCACCGCGTCGCGGCCGCCTTCGAGCGAGAACGGTTCCTCGATCACGCAGTCTTCCGTGAGTTCGAAGCCCGCCTCGCGCATGGCGTCGGCCGTTCCGGCCACGCGTTGCACCGCGCGCGGATTGTTCGCGCGCGTGCCGCACACCACGGCGATGCGCTCGTGGCCGCGCGCGAGCACTTCGCGCGTCATGTCGTAGGTGGCTTGCCGGTTGTCGAAACCGATGCACTCGCCGTAACGCGATTCGCCGATCTGCCAGGTCAGCACGAGCGGGATGCGGCGCTGGCGCATGAGGTCGAACACGCGGTCTTCATGCGAGGTGCCGACCAGCACGACGCCGTCGACGCCGCGTTCGACCACCGCGCGCACCACGTCGTATTCGCGCTCCGGCTTGTATTCGTGGATCGCGAGCACGACCTGGTAATTGAGGCCCCAGAGCGTTTGCTGAAGCGTTTGCAGCGAGTCGACGAACGCCGGGTTGTACATCGTGGGATAGATCGCGCCGATCGTGTGCGTCTTGCGCGACGCGAGCGCGCGCGCCGCGCCGTTGCTCACATAGCCGAGCTGCTCGACCGCGCGCTTCACCAGGGCGAGCGTCTTGGGCTTGACCTGGTCGGGGACGGAGAGCGCACGCGACGCACTTCCCAGCGACACGCCGGCAAGTTTCGCGACGTCTTCGAGGGTCGGGCGGGGCGGATCGGATTTCGTCATGGAGTTCGGCGGCGCCAGCAAGGAAACAGTCGTTCACTATTGTGCCTTACGGGTAAACGTTCGTGTTGACAAACCTCAAACCGGACTCAATAATTGAAGCGCTTCAAATATGGATTGATCGAGCAATGTGCGAATAATCGCGCAGGAGAAACGAGGCGATTCAATTCATACGAACAAAAAATGAAGCGATTCATATTCGACTTGAAATACATGCCGCGTGGGCCGCGAAGCCGGCGCGGCCGGACGAATGGAGGAGACGCATGAGACATCAGGATCGCGTAGTGCTGGTCACGGGCGCGCTGGGCGGCATCGGTTCGGCGATCGTCGAGCGCTATCTGGCGGAAGGCGCGCGCGTCGGGATCGTCGATCTCGACGCGGCTGCGGGCCGCGACCGGGCCGCCGGATGGACGCGTGCCGGCGGCCGCGTGCATTTCGCCGCCGCCGACGTCGGCCGCTACGACGACTGCGCGCGCGCACTGGCCGAAGTGTCCGCCGAACTCGGCGACGTCGACACGCTGGTGCTCAACGCCGGCATTTCGCCGAAGCACAACGGCGCGCCCAGACGCATCTACGAAATGAGCGAAACGGAATGGGCGCGCGTCGTCGACGTGAACCTGAACAGCGCATTTCATTTCAGCCGCGTCGCGTCGCCCGCGATGGTCGCGCGCGGATTTGGACGCATCGTGACCATGTCGTCGGTGGCGGGCCGGGCGTACCTCGATATCGTCGGCGCGCATTACAGCGCCACCAAGGGCGCGCTGATCGCCTTGACGCGCCATCTGGCGGGCGAGCTGGGGCCGCACGGCATCACCGTGAACGCGCTCGCGCCCGGGCGCATCGACACGCCGCTGCTGCGCACGGTTTCCGGCGATGCGAATGCGGCGGTGGTCGAGGCGACGCCGTTGCGCCGCCTCGGCACGCCCGACGAGGTGGCGTCGGTGAGCGCGTTTCTGACCTCGGCGGACGCGAGCTTCGTCACCGGCCAGGTGATCGACGTCGCGGGCGGCTGGTTGATGACCTGATGGCCTGTCCAGGGAGCGCACCATGTTGAGAACCATCGGTTTCCCCGGCCAGTACACCCAGGGCCCGGGCGCGCTCGATGCGCTCGGCGAGCAGCTTGCGCATGCGGGCTTCGCGCGCGCCGTGGTGCTGTGCGATACGGCCGTCGGCGAGTCGCTGTGGCCGCGCGTCGACGCCTCGCTGCGTCGCGCCGGACTCGACGCGCATCGCGCGATGTTTCCGGGCGAATGCACGAAAGGCGCGATTGCGGATCTCGCGAACCGCGTGCGTGCGTTCGTGCCGGACGTCGTCGTCGGGCTGGGCGGCGGCAAAGCGATCGACTGCGCGAAAGGCGTGGCGATGGCGCTCGGCGCGCAGGTTGCCGTCTGCCCGACGATCGCCTCGAACGATGCCCCGACGAGCCGCCTGATCGTGCTCTACGACGACGATCATCGCGTGGTCGGCGTGGACTATCTGAGCCGCAATCCCGTGCTCGTGCTGGTCGATACCGACGTGATCGTGCGCGCGCCCGTGCGTTTTTTCGCGGCGGGCATCGGCGACGCGATCAGCAAGCGGTTCGAGGCGGCGCAATGCTGTGCGTCGGGCGGCCATAACTCGTTCGGCACGCCGCCGCTCGATACCGCGCTGCGCCTTACGAACATGGTGTACGACGTGCTGATGAGCGATGGCCGTGCGGCCTGCGCGGCCGTCGCCGCGGGACGGCTCGACGCGACGGTCGAACGCGTCGTCGAAGCGACCGTGCTGCTGAGCGGCGTCGGATTCGAAAGCGGCGGCTTGTCGCTCGCCCATGCGCTGATTCGCGGGCTCACGGCGATCCCGTCGATTTCGTCGATGCTGCATGGCGAGCTGGTCGCGTTCGGCACGCTCGTGCAGATGGAAGCCGAAGGACAAAACGATCAGGATATCGAAGCATTGATCGAATTGCTTGTGGCGGTGGCGCTGCCCGTGACGCTGCGCGAGTTGGGCCAGCGCGATGCGCTCACGCAGGCCGAGCGGGACACGATTGTCGACGCCACGCTGGCCGCCGCGTACAGCCGCCACATGACGCCGCCGCTGACGGCCGGGCGCCTTGCGCGCGCGCTGCACGACGCGGACCGGCGAGGCGAAGCGGCGCTGCGGCGACGCGCCGCCACCACGATTGCGCCGGTCGACGCGCCCGGCCTCGTATGACACTCACACGGAAGGAGACATCGATGGAAGTCAGAAACGTACCGCATGTGAGCGAACTGCTCGCGAATTCGCCGAAAAACTGGGGCAAATGGGGCCCCGAGGACGAGGTCGGCTCGCTGAACTACCTGACCGCCGCGCAGATCCTGAAGGGCATCGCCACGGTGCGTCAGGGCAAGACCTTCACGCTGCAGGTGCGCATGGGCGACCCGGACGGCGATCCGGTCTGGCCGGGCCGCCAGGGCGCGAAGCGGATGAGCGTGATGGATCGCGGCCACTACAACTGCGGCAAGGGGCCGGTTTTCCCGGGCTCCTATCAATACGCCGACGACGTGATGTTCATGTATCTGCAAGGCTCCACGCAGTACGACGCGCTCGGGCACGTCTGGTACGACGATCAGATCTGGAACGGCTACGACGCGGATACGACGATCGGCGGCCTCGCTAAAGCGAGCGTCTGCCCGATTGGCGAGCGCGGGGTGGTGGGGCGCGGCGTGCTGATCGACATCGCGCGCCATCGCGGCAAGGACGTGCTCGATCCGGGTGAGACTTTCACGCATCGCGATCTGCTCGACGCGGCGCAAGCGCAGGGCGTGACGATCGAGAAGCGCGATATTCTCGTGATCCGCACCGGCTGGATCGGCTCGTTCTACAAGCGCGACCGCGCGGAGTTCTACGCGAATTTCAAGGAGCCGGGCCTGACTTATAGCCCGGAACTCGTGCAGTGGTTTCAGGACATGGAGATTCCGAACCTCGTGACCGACACGATCGCGAACGAAGTGACGACCGATCCGGTCTCGGGCGTCGATCTGCCGCTGCACAATGCGCTGATGCGCAATCTGGGCATCGCGCTGACCGAGATCGCGCAACTCGACGCGCTCGCCGACGATTGCGCGCAGGACGGCCAGTACGCGTTCCTGTACACGGCGGCGCCGCTGAAGGTCGTGGGCGGCACGGGCGCGCCGGTTAATCCGATCGTGATCAAGTAGGCGCGCGTTCTTGCGTTGCGTGTGTTTGCGCGGCCTGCACGGGCCGCGCGATGCCGTTCATGGTGCTGCGCCGCTTTCTTCCCGCTCCGCTCGCACCACCTCGATCAACGCCCGCAACCCCGCGGGAATATGCCGGTTGCCCGGAAAGTACAGAAACAACCCAGGTATCGCCGGACACCAGTCTTCGAGCACGGCCACGAGCCGCTTGCGCGCCAGCGCGTCGCGCGCGTAAGGCTCCGGCACGTAAGCGATGCCGAGCCCGTCGAGCGCGGCTTCCACCATGAGCGTGTTGCTGTCGAGCGTGAGCGCGCCGGGCGGATCGATCGCGACCGCCTCGCCATGTCGCGCGAATTCCCAGCGATAACGCCGCCCGCCCGGCAGCCGCTGGCGGATGCAGCGATGCGCCTGCAAATCGCCGGGCAGCGCCGGACGCCCATGCTTGCGCAGATAGCGCGGCGAGGCCACGGCGAGAAAGCGCAGATCGTCGCTGATGCGCACGGCGATCATGTCCTTGTGCACGGCCTCGCCGAGCCGCACGCCCGCATCGAAACCCTCCGCGACGATATCGACGAAACGGCCCTCGGACACCAGATCCAGCTCCATCTGCGGATACTGCGCGAGAAAGCGCGGCACGACGGTTTGCAGCAGATGGCGGATCGCGCCGTCGCTGCCGTTGATGCGCAGCGAGCCGCGCAGCGCCTCGTCGTCGCGCGCCACGTCGTCGAGCGCGTGATCGAGTTCGCTGAGCACGGGTCGCAGGCGGCCGAGCAGCCGCTCGCCCGCTTCGGTCAGCGAGACGCTGCGCGTGGTCCGGTGCAGCAATCGCACGGACAGCGTGTTTTCGAGCCCGCGCATCGCGTGGCTCAGCGCCGAGCGCGACACACCGAGTTCGCCCGCCGCCTGCACGAAACTGCGCCGCGCGGCGACCGTCATGAACGCCTGGAGATCGGCGAGCGTCGGCTTGCCCGGCGGTTTGCTGGTCGCTTTGCTGGTGGACTTGCGCATTGGTGAATTTTCCTCAACACGAGATGCCGATTGGCGGGGCTTCTGCGACGAATCATACCGCTCTAGCATGAAGCCAACATTCATCGACGGAGCGCAACATGACGAAGAACTGGCTGATTACCGGCGCGTCGAGCGGCCTTGGGCGGGGCATGACGGAGCGTCTGCTGGCGCGCGGCGACGCCGTGGTCGCGACGCTGCGCAAGCCCGGCGCACTCGACGATCTGCGCGAGCGATATGGTGAGCGTCTGCACGTCGTCGAACTCGATCTGACGCGACTCGACACGCTGCGCACCGCCGTGGCGCACGCGTTCGCGGCGCTGCCGCGCATCGACGTCGTGGTGAGCAACGCGGGTTACGGCCTGTTCGGCGCGGCGGAGGAACTCGACGATGCACGCATCGAGCAGCAGATCGCGACCAATCTGACCGGCTCGATGCAGTTGATTCGCGCGGCCGTCCCGCGTCTGCGCGAGCAGGGCGGCGGGCGCATCGTGCAGGTGTCGTCGGAGGGCGGTCGCATTGCCTATCCGGCGTTCAGCGCGTATCACGCGACCAAGTGGGGCATCGAGGGTTTCGTCGAAGCGGTCGCGCAGGAAGTGGCGCCGTTCGGTATCGACTTCGTGATCGTGGAGCCGGGCGCGACGCGCACGAATTTCGGCGCGGGCCTCGATCGCACGCAGCCGATGCGCGTCTACGATGCCACGCCGGTGGGCGAGATTCGCCGCGCGCTCGACGCGGGTTATTTCGAATTCGCCGATGCGGCGAAGACCGTCGACGCCATGATCGCGACGATCGACAGCGCGTCGCCGCTTTTGCGTCTCGCGCTCGGGCGCTCGGCGTACGAATCGATTCGCGCGTCGCTGATCCGGCAGCTCGAAGCGCTGGAAGCGCAGAAGGAGATCGCGCTATCGGTGATGGAGAAAGCGTGAACGGCGAGCGTTGGCGCTCGCCGTTCATTTCACGTTGATACGCTTGCGCGTGGAGGCGCCCGCTTACTTGAGCAGATCGCGGATCGCTTCGCCCACGCCGGTCGCCGATTGCGGATTCTGGCCGGTCACGAGCTTGCCGTCGACGGCCACCGTGCGCGTCCATTCCGCGCCCGGCTGCATCTGCGCGCCGCGCTGCGCGAGCGTGCTGGAGAGCAGGAACGGCACGACCTGCGTGAGGCCGACGGCTTCTTCCTCGGCATCGGTGAACGCGGCGACCTTGCGGCCCGCGACGAGATAGCGGCCGTCGCTGAGCGTCACGTTGACCAGCGCGGCGGGACCGTGGCAGACCGCGCCCACCACGCCGCCCGCTTCCCACACGGCGCGCGTTTTATCGTTGACGGCCGCGCTGGTCGGGAAGTCCCACATCGCGCCGTGGCCGCCCGCGAAAAAGATCGCGGAAAGCGTGCTCGGGTCGACATCGGCGAGCGCTTTCGACTGCGCGATCGCGGCGCGAAAACGGGCGTCGTTCCAGTAGCGCGCGTTCACGGGATCGTCGAGATCGAGGCCGTCGACGGGCGGCTCGCCGCCCTGGATCGAGGCGAATTCGACCGGAATCCCGGCGGCTTCGAGCACGGCGAGCGGATGCGTCACTTCCGACAGATAAAAGCCCGTGGGATCTCCACCTTCGCCCTTGCTGCCGTGGCTGGTCATGACGATAAGAACCGGTTTCATGTCGATGCTCTAAAGAATGTGAGTGTGGGGAAAATCAGGCCGTGACGTCGTGCGCGGCTTCGTTGACGCTGTCGTGTGCGGCGTCGCCCGTGTAATGCGGATAGTCGGTGTAGCCGTGCGCGTCGCCGCCGTAGTAGGTGCTTGCATCGACCTTCGCGATGGCCCAGCCGTGGCGGAAGCGCTCGACCAGATCCGGATTCGCGATATACGGCGCGCCGAACGCGGCGAGGTCGATCGTGCCGCTGGCAAGCAGCGCGCTGGCCTTCTGGAAATCGAGGCCGCCCGCGAGGATCAGCGTGGCGCCGCTTGTGCCGCGCGTTTCGCTGCGGTACGCGGCGCGGAAGCGTTCGAGAAAGCCGGCGGGCATGGCGGGTGCGCCGCGGCTGGCCTGATCCATGATGTGCACGTAGGCGATGCCGCGCGCGCCGAGTTCGCGGGCGAGATAGAGGAAGGTGTCCGCTTCGCCGTCGAAGTCGCCGAGTTCGTGCAGTCGGCCAAACGGCGAGAGCCGGATGCCGACGCGCTCGCGCCCGATGCGCGCAATGCACGCGTCCACCACGGCGAGCGCGAAGCGCGCGCGGTTTTCCACCGTGTCGCCGCCGTAGGCGTCCGTGCGGTCGTTGACCGCGCCGTTGATGAACTGCTCGACCAGATAGCCGTTCGCGCCGTGAATTTCGACGCCGTCGAAACCGGCGTCCACGGCGTTCTGCGCGGCGTTCGCGAAGTCCTCGATCACGCGCGCGATTTCGTCGAGCGAGAGCGCGTGCGGCTTGCTCGCGGTTACGAAGGCGGGCTGGCCGTGCTCGTCGTAACCGAACGCGGAACTCTTCGCGGCCTGCGCGGTGGTCGAGCTGACCGGCGCCGCGCCGCCCGGTTGCAGCGAGACGTGGCTCATGCGGCCCACGTGCCAGATCTGCGTGAAGATCGTGCCGCCGAGGTCGTGCACCGCATCGGTCACGTCGCGCCACGCAGCCACCTGCGTGTCGTTCCAGATGCCGGGGCAATCGACGAAACCATTGCCTTCGGGGCTGATCGGCGTGCCTTCCGTGACGATCAGGCCCGCGCTCGCGCGCTGCGCGTAGTAGCGCACGGTGGCGGCGTTGGGCACGTTGCCGGGCGCGCGGGCGCGCGTCATCGGCGCCATCACCACGCGGTTGCGGAGCGGGCGGCCCGCGAGATCGTAGGCATCGAAAAGTGTCGTCATGGTGCTGGCTGTCCTTGGCTGCGGCGTGCGCGCGTCTTCGAAACAACCATTGTGAGCGCCGTGGATTCCTTTTCCTAGCTGGTGCAATGGAATATCATTTGTGAACTAAATTCTGGAATCAAACGTTCACATGGACAGTCGAAGCGGCGAAATGCGGGTGTTCACGCGCGTGGTCGAAACCGGCAGTTTTTCGGCGGCGGGCAAGACGCTGGAGCTCACGCCTTCGGCGGTCAGCAAGGTGATCAGCCGCCTCGAAGAACGGCTCGGCGTGCTGCTGTTTCAGCGCTCCACGCGGCATCTCGCGGTGACCAACGAAGGGCGGCTGTTCTACGACAGCTGCGTGCGCATTCTCGACGACATCGACGAAGCCGAGCACGGCATCGCCGAGGGCATCACGGCGCCGCACGGCGCGCTGCGCATCAACGTGTCGATTCCGATGGGCACGCATTACATCGTGCCGCTGATGCCGCTGTTTACCGCGCGCTATCCCGGCATTCGCGTCGATCTCTCGTTGACGGACGCAGTGGTGGATCTGCAGCGCGAACGCGTCGACGTGGCCGTGCGCACGGGGCCGTTGTCGGATGCGAATTTTCATGCGCGCAAGCTCGGGTCGACGGGACGCGCGGTGGTGGCCGCGCCGCGTTATCTCGAAGCGCACGGCGTGCCGCAAGCGCCCGAAGATCTCGCGGGCCATCGCTGTTTCAACTTCAACTTTCGCCGCGCGATGGACGAATGGCCGTTTCGCATCGACGGGCGCGTGTTTCACTTTCCCGTGCGCGGCGACATCCTCACGAACAACGGCGCGACGATGCGCCAGATGACGCTGGAGGGACTCGGCATCAGCCGTCTGGGCCTCTTTCATATCAAGGACGATCTCGCGTCGGGACGCCTCGTCGAACTGCTGCCCGACTACAACCCGGGCGACATCGAGGACATCCACGTGATCTTCAGCAATCAGCGTCATATGACGGCGCGCGTGCGCGTGTTCATCGACTTCCTCGTGGAGACGCTGAGTCCCAGACTGGAAGCTTGAGTTGCAGACGTGAAGCACCGCGTGCTACCGTGCACGTTCGTGAAATTACAAGAAAATTCGTGCAAATCATGCTGACGAGTCAACGCAAGAAAGCGATTCTCGACGCACTCGAACGCGACGGCCAGGTGCTGGCGGGCGCGCTGAGCGTGGAGTTCGGCGTGTCCGAGGACACGGTGCGGCGCGACCTGCGCGAACTGGCCGCCGAAGGGCGCTTGCAGCGCGTGCATGGCGGCGCGTTGCCCGCTTCGCCGGCCGTTGCGCCGCTCGCGCAGCGTCAGGATATGGATGTGGCCGCGAAGCAGCGCGTCGCGCGCAAGGCCGCCGCGATGATCGAGCCGGGGCAGGTCGTGATCGTCGATGGCGGGACCACGTCGGCGCTGCTGGTGCAGTGCCTCGCGCCCGATCTGCAGGCGACCGTGGTCACGCACAGTCCGAGCGTGGCCGTGGCGCTGGCGGCGCATCCGTCGATCGACGTCGTGCTGATCGGCGGCAAGCTCTACAAGCATTCGCTCGTGGCAGTGGGCGCGGCGGCCGTCGAGGCCATGTCGCACATACACGCCGATCTCTACTTCATGGGCGTGACGGGCGTGCATGCGAAGGCGGGGCTGAGCACCGGCGACTTCGAAGAGGCCTACGTCAAGCGCGCGCTGGCGCAGCGCGCGGCGGAAACGGTCGTGCTGGCGTGCGCGTCGAAGCTCAACACGGCGTCGCCGTATCGCATCGGCGAACTCGATCTGGCGCAGACGCTCATCGTCGACGCGGGCGCGGATGCGCGGCTCGTGAAGCCGATCGAAAAGGCGGGCTTGACGGTGGTGAAGGCGTAACGTGTGTTTCGAGCCTGAAAACGGGCTCGAAACGTTCTATCAGGATGCCGAAGTAAATTGGAGTGACGGCCGAACGTCGTAAAGTCATCCTGATTATTTGGCGCGAATTCAACGCCAGTCGAATAACCCTTCGTGTTGCGAAATAAGCGAGAAAATCACCGGTTTCACACCGGCAATGGGCATTTAATTACAAATACTTTACATATTTCGCTTTTACACGCCGAAATCCTTTTAATGCACCAATATGTGGCGTTTTAAAGCCATCGCACCAGTTTGATTCATTTTGCTTAAATTGAAATACAAAAGAAATGTTCATTCTGCTATTTGTAAGATATCGCATTTCCTGCATTTAAATTTAAGGCGGGTCAATATCCAGGACGCGCTCCGGGCGGGATTTGTGGCGATTTAGAATGATTTTTCTAATTTCGGTAATCTCCCATCAAAAAAGTTTACTGAGCTTTTTTTTACTTGCTATCGTTCAGTCCGCCACACGCGTTACTGAACTTCGACACACGTTTGTCACCGCGCCATGCGTGAGGATGCTGTCGAAGCGCCGGAAATGACGCGATGCCGCAGACCGCTTCCGTGCCAGCGCATGAATCGGGTTTCCCACAACGGATCCCGATGTCATGCATGCCATTCGGACTGCGAAAGAAACACCTGACTTGATGCAACGCCCGCGCCGGATCGGCGCCGGCGTTGCTGCACAGCGGAAAGTGGGCGCAAGACGCCCGAGGGAGCGAAGGTGGTGATGAAAGGGGAAGTCGGTTTGCAATCGGCGGGCGCCGCGCTGCAACGGCCCGCGCGGCCTCGCGAGTTCGGCCGCAAGCAGCAGAACCCGGTGCGCCGTTTTGGCGGCATCGCGATCGTCCTGTTGCTGCACATCGTGCTGATCTACGCGTTGATCAACGGTCTTGCGACCAAGGTCGTGCAGGTCATTCAGCATCCCATCGAAACGAAGATCATCGAGCCGGTGAAACCGCCGCCTCCGCCGCCGCTGCCGACCGTGCAGCTGCCGCCGCCGAAGTTCACGCCGCCGCCGCCGCCGTTCGTGCCGCCGCCCGAGGTGCCGGTGCAGGCGCCGCCGCAGGCCACCATCACGCACGCGGCCACGCCGGTGCAGAGCGCGCCCGTGACGGCGCCGCCCGCGCCGCCGGCTCCGGTGACGGCGCCGGCCAAGCCGGTGAGCCACGAGGTGGGCGTGGTGTGCCCGAACTCGGACCAGATCCGTTCGTCGATCAAGTATCCGCAGGAAGCGCAGGAAAACAACGTGACGGGCGATGTGCTGATCGAGTTCGTCGTCGACGCGCAAGGCCATATCACGAACGAGCGCGTGGCGAAGTCCGCCGACGACGACAGCCTCGATCGTGCGGCATTCAACGCGGTGAAGCAGTTCAATTGCATTTCGCAGGGGCAGCCGGTCCGCGTGCAGGTGCCGTTCTCGTTCAACCTCAACTGAGGCGCGGGCGGCAGCATTCGGGTGGCGATTCATTAGTCACGATTCACAAGTTCAACGATTGAACTGGAGCAGGCATGAAGAAGCGTTCTTTCGCCGCACTGGCGGCCAGCATGTTGTTCGCCGTAGCCACGGTCGACACCTTTGTTGCACCTACGCTCGCCAATGCGCAAGCAAGCGACACGAGCGCCACGGCTTCGGCCGGCGCAACCGCAAGCGCGCCGGCCACGGCCGCCACGGCGCCCGCGCCGGTCCCGGCAGCGGACCAGCCGCCGCCGCCGCCCGCCACGTCCGAGACCGTGAGCAACCCGTATGGCCTCGGCGCGCTGTGGAAGAACGGCGACTTCGTCGCGCGCTTCGTGCTGCTGCTGCTCGTGATCATGTCGATGGGCAGCTGGTACATCATGATCACCAAGTTCATCGAGCAAGCCCGTGCGAACCGCCGCGCGAAGGTCGCCGACGACCAGCTCTGGAACGCGCCCACGCTCGCCGACGGCGCGAAGCAGCTCGAAGAAACCTCGCCGTTCCGCTTCATCGCCGAAACGGCCATCGAAGCGGGCGAGCATCACGACGAAGCGCTGCTCGAAGCGGTCGACCGCAACACGTGGATCGACGTCTCGGTCGAGCGCGCCATCACCAACGTCTCGAACCGCCTGCAGGACGGCCTCGCCTTCCTCGGCACGGTCGGCTCCACGGCGCCGTTCGTCGGCCTGTTCGGCACGGTCTGGGGCATCTATCACGCGCTGACCGCCATCGGCATCGCGGGCCAGGCGTCGATCGACAAGGTCGCGGGTCCGGTGGGCGAAGCGCTGATCATGACGGCCATCGGCCTCGCGGTCGCGGTGCCGGCAGTGCTCGGCTACAACTTCCTCGTGCGTCGTAACAAGGCCGTGATGGAGCGCGTGCGCGCCTTCGGCGCCCAGTTGCACGCAGTCCTGCTCGCCGGCGGCAAGCGTGGCGCGCGCGCCGCGTCGCGCGCCGTCGCGATGGCCGAATAATCCCGTCGAACGAGGTACGCCATGGCCATGAGCGTGGGGCAGGAGGGCGGCGACGACGAAGTCATCTCCGCCATCAATACGACGCCGCTCGTCGACGTGATGCTGGTCTTGCTGATCATCTTCCTGATCACGATTCCGGTGGTGACGCATACCGTGCCTGTGCAGTTGCCCAAGCAAACGGTGCAGCCGCTGCAGACCACGCCGAAGAGCGTCGAGATCGCCATCAATCGCGACGGCAACTTCTTCTGGAACGAGTCGCTCGTCGACGCGCCCACGCTGCTCGAACGCCTGAAAACGGCCTCGCAGCAGACGCCGCAGCCGGAAGTGCACGTGCGCGGCGATCAGGGCACGCGTTACGAGTTCATCGGCCGGGTGCTCACGTCGTGCGAGCGCGCGGGTATCGCGAAGGTGTCGTTCATCACGGAGCCGCCCGCACGCGGCGGTTGAGCGCGATGAGCGGGTTCCATCCGCCGGTTTGAGGGCGGGGGTTTCATTGAGCAGGGGAAAGTCATGGGTATGAACGTGGGGTCGGGCGGTGGCGGCGGCGAGCCGGAAGTGATGGTGGACATCAACACCACGCCGCTCATCGACGTGATGCTGGTGCTGCTGATCATGCTGATCATCACCATTCCGATCCAGATGCATTCGATCAAGATGAATCTGCCGGTGGGCAATCCGCCGCCGCCCGCCACGCAGCCGCAGATCGTGCAGATCGACATCGACTTCGACGGCACCACGACGTGGAACGGCCAGCCCGTGCCCACCGAGGCGGACCTCGAATCGCGGCTCGCGCAGGCGGCCGCGCAGCCCGATCAGCCGGAGATTCATGTGCGGCCGAACCGGCTCGTGCCGTATCGCGACGTGGCGGCCGTGATGGCCGCGGCGCAGCGCGAAGGCGCGACGAAGATCGGCCTGATCGGCAACGAACAGTACATGCAGTGAGGAACGACGTGGCGCGTATTTCCCGACGATTCAGACAGGCCGTGCTGGCCGCCGCGCTGGGCGGCGCCGGCGTGTTCGGCGCGGCGCCGTTCGCGATGCACGCCGCGCAGGCGGCGCCGACCTTGCGTCCCGAGGTGGCGAAGCCGCTCAACGACGCGCAGACGCTCTATCGCGCGCACCGCTACAGCGAGGCGCTCGCGAAGATCGCTCAGGCGGCCGCGGTGCCCAACCGCACCGACTACGAGACCTTGATGGTCGAAGAGATGCGCGGCGCGGCAGCGGCGGCGGCGGGCGACAACGCCACCGCCGAGCGTGCGTACGAAACGCTGCTCGCGGGCGGCCAGGTGAAGGGCGAGGACGAGCAGCGCACGGCGGCCGCGCTCGCCGGGCTGTATTTCCAGCAGAAGGATTACGCGAAGGCGATCCGCACCGCGCAGCGCTATCAGAAGGCGGGCGGCACCGATCCGCAGATGCAGACGCTGCTGATCGAGGCGTATTACCTCTCGGGCGACAACGCGGGCGCGCTCGCGCTGCTGCGTTCGAGCGTCGATGCGCAGGTGCGCGCCGGTCACGCGCCCGAAGAAGCGCAGTTGCAGCTGCTCGGCACCGTCGCGCAGAAGGCCAACGATCAGGCGGCTTATCGCGGCGCGCTCGAAAAGCTCGTGGCGTATCACCCGAAACCCGCTTACTGGGACGACCTGATTCACGCCATCCGCGCGAAGCCCGGTTATCTCTCCGCGCTCGATGTCGACGTGTACCGGCTGCGTCGCGCCGCCGGTTCGCTGTCGGGCGCGAACGATTACATGGAATTCACGCAGCTCGCGATCATGGCCGGGTCGACGGCGGAAGGCAAGCAGGTCGTCGATCAGGGCTTCACGAGCGGCGTGCTCGGCCACGACGCGCAGGCGGACCGCGAGCGTCGGCTGCAGGCGCTCGCCGCTAAACGTGCGAGCGCGCCCGCCGATCCGCAGAATCCGCTTTCGCCGTTCGATCTGGGCTTCAATCAGGTGTTCGCGGGTCAGCAGCAGGCCGGTTTCGCAGCGATGGACGCGGCGCTCGCCAAGGGCGTCGATCATCCGGATATGGCGCGTCTGCGGCTTGGCGAGGCGTACTACTTCGCGGGCCAGAAGGCGCGCGCGGTGACGGCTTTCAAGGCGGTCAAGGGCACGGACGGTTCAGCCGATCTCGCTCAGCTCTGGTTGCTGATTGCGGCGAAGTAATCGCGATAGCGGCGCGGTGAGGTAATCGCGCTGTTATCTCGTTGTTATATCGTCGTTATGGCGATGTAATTGCATCACCGTAATTGGGCGCGATCCGCACCAATTGCAGGCGTTTTACGCAGTACGTTTCTCTCGTTGTGCGTTCAAACCGTTCGAAATAAAAAGCGGCTCGTTTTTTGGGGCGAGCCGATGGAGGTGTCGCGCCATAAAAAGAGGTTCGATCTAATCAAACAAATTTTGACGCGTTATTTTGTCTTGCTATGGTTTCGCCACTTGACGAGAAGGCATACGTTGCAGCAACCACCGGCCGCCGCATTCGCGCCCTGCGTCAGCGCCTCAGGCGCACGTTGCAGGAGACCGCGGAGCTGGCGGGAATATCCAAGCCTTATCTCTCGCAGGTGGAACGCGGGCGCGCCACGCCGTCATTGCGCTCGTTGATCGGCATCGCGCGGGCGCTGGGCGTCACCTTGCAGTACTTCATCGAAACACCGGCGGAAGAGCAGGTCGTGCGCCGCGCCGAGCGCCTGAAGTTTTTTGGTTTCACCGGGTCGGCGAATCAGTATGGCCGGCTGACGTCGACGGGCGGCGACCGCAAGCTCGACGCGCAGCTCGTGAAGATGCCGGCCGGCGCACAACGTTTCGACGTCGTTGCGCAGGCAACGGAAGAGTTCCTGTATGTCATGAGCGGCGAAGTGTCGCTTACGCTGGAAGATACGACGTTCGTGCTGCGCGCGGGCGACACCGCACATTTCGAATCGGCGGTGCCGCACGCGTGGGCCAATCCCTCGGATACGGAAAGCGTATTCGTCTGGGTGGGGACGCCGAAGCTGATTTGAGAAACGCCGTTGCAACAGAAAAAAGCGCTTCACGGCAATACAGAAATATTAGTAGTCCAAATGTAATGTGAAGACTTCACCCGCGCGGCGCGCAAGCATAAACAGGGGTTGCCGCGCGGGACAGAAGGCGTCCGCAAAGAAAGACGTAGTGCTGTGATTGCGTGGCGCACATGCTTTGAAAGCCGTTAGCAGTCCGATTTCAAAAGGGGTTTGGGTGAATCGCCACGCCGGATGCAACCGCGCCGCCGGGGCGATTCGCACAATGGGCGCGACGCGACAGCGTCGTCAATCGACGGCGAGGTTCACAAGACCTCGCCCCGCGTGACGCAAGTGGGCGTGACTGACGAGTGAGAAGGGGAAAAAGTGAAACAGAGGGTTTTGGCGCTAGCCATCAAAAGGATAATCTGGGCTGAAGTCGCACTATCGGCGGCCATCGCGGCGCCGGCATTCGCACAAAGCCAGCCTGCCGCCACGAGCGGCGCGACCGCCGCCGCGGCGGCCACGGGTGCGTCCGACGCTGCGGCGTCGACGGCGCCCTCGGCTTCGTCGTCGACGACGACCAAGGCGAACGGCGACAACGTCGCGCAGCTCAAGAAGTTCGAGGTGACCGGCTCGCTTATCCGCCAGTCCGACAAGACCGGCTATCAGGCGGTGCAGACGATCACGCCGCAGCAGATCCAGAATTCGGGCGCGACGAGCGTCTCGGACTACATGCGCACGATCTCGGCGAACTCCGCGAACAGCTGGGGCGAGTCGAACGACGACAGCTTCGCGGCCGGCGGCGCCGGTATCGCACTGCGCGGCCTGAGCGAGAAGTACACGCTCGTGCTCGTGGACGGTCAGCGTGTCGCGCCGTACGGCTTCGCCGTGAACGGCACCGACACCTTCTTCGACCTTAACGCCATTCCCCTGAACGCCGTCGACCGCATCGAAGTGGTCAAGACCGGCGCCGTGTCGCAATACGGTTCGGACGCTATCGCGGGCGTCGTGAACATCATCACGAAGCACGACTTCCAGGGCCTGCAACTGGACGGCAGCTACGGCGGCGCCACGCAAGGCGGCGCGGGCACGACCAAGTTCGGCATTCTCGGCGGCTTCGGCAATCTCACGAGCGACCGCTTCAACGTGACCGCCACGGCGAGCTACTACAAGTCGAATGGCTTCACGCTCGCCGACCGCGACACCACCGAAAACCAGGACTTCAGCAACAAGGGCTACGGCGGCTCGGTCCTCTCGCCGTCGTACTGGCTGAACCCGACCTCGGGCCTCGCGGAAGCCGTCGGTCCCTGCGGCGGCGTGGTCCAGCCGTACGGCAGCAACATCATCGCGTCGAACACGGGAGCGGCCTCGGGCGGCACGGTGTGCGGCCGCAACACGGCCGAATCGGGCTCGATCGATCCGTGGACCGAGCGCTGGAACGCCAAGGTTCACGCGGACTTCAAGGTCAACGACAACACTACGGCCTGGGCTGACCTCTGGGAAAGCAACATCAAGACGGTCACCAACGACTTCACGTCGTACCTTGGCAACAAGACGGTCTACGACCCGGCCACCGGCACGCTCTCCGCATGGCAGGCCGTGGTGCCGGCCAGCAACAAGTACAACCCGTACGGCACCGACGCGACGATCTTCACGTGGCTGCCGAACACGGTCTCCGATACCACCGAAGCGAACTTCTACCGCGCGGCGATGGGTATCAAGGGCAACTTCTCGGTCTCGAAGGAAGACTGGGATTGGGCGTTGTCGTACGGCCACTCGCAGAGCACGGTCACGAATACCACGACGGGTCAGTTGAGCGTGGCGGGCGTGGAGAACATGCTCGCGAACGGCACCTACGACTTCGCGAATCCGTCGGCGACGCCTAACGGCCTGAACGGCGTGTTCACCGACACCAACAACATCGCGGTGTCGAAGCTCGACGTGGTGGACGCCACGCTGTCCACGCCGAACCTGTTCCACATCCCGACCGGCGACGTGGGTCTCGGCCTCGGCAGCCAGTTCACGCACCAGAGCGAGCGTATCAACCAGGGCGCGAACACGATGGACGGCTCGGTGCTGAGCCCGGCGCTGCAGACCGTCGACGGCGAGCGTAACGTCGCGGCCGTGTACTACCAGGTCGACGTGCCGCTCTGGCAGCACATCCTGACCTTCAGCCAGTCGGGCCGCTACGACCATTACAGCGACTTCGGCGGCGCGTTCTCGCCGCGCTTCGCGCTGCGCTTCCAGCCGATCCAGCAGTTCACGATGTACGGTTCGTACAACCGCGGCTTCCGTGCGCCGAGCTTCGTCGAGAACACCAACTCGACCAGCACGGGCATCTCGCCGGTCGGTCCGAATGGCGCGGATGAAACCGTCGTCACGACCGGCAACACGAAGCTGCAGCCGGAACGCACGAAGAACTACAACATCGGCTTCCAGCTCTCGCCGGCCCGCGGCACCGATGTGGGCTTCGACTTCTACAAGATTCACGTGGATAACGCGATCGGCGCGGTGGTCGACCCGAGCAAGACGGTCTACAACTCGGACGGCTCGATTGCCTACATGGTCGAGCCGTACCAGAACCTCGGTTCGTTCGACACGTCGGGCTTCGAAACCACCTTCAGCCAGTCGATCAACACGCAGATCGGGCGCTTCACGCTGTCGGCGGACTGGGCCTACGTCTGGCACTTCAAGATGGACGGCATCGGCGGCAGCACGGGCACGATCGACGGCGCGGGCAACGACTCGACGCTCGCACAGCCGTTCGGCGGCTCGTTCCCGCGCTGGAAGGGCACCACGGATCTGTCGTGGAACTGGCACAAGTGGAATGCGACGCTCGACTGGCAGTACGTCGGCCCGTATTCGGATGCGCTGGGCTACAACTACTCGACGGGCTCGTACAGCCAGTTCAACCTGAACGTCGCGTACTCGGGCTTCAAGCACTGGACCATCTACGGCGGCATCAACAACATCTTCAACAAGGCGCCGCCGTACGATCCGCTCTGGCTCGGTTCGATCGACCAGACCGGTTACGACCAGTCGCTGTACAACTACGTGGGCCGTTACCTGCAGATCGGCGCAACGTACAAGTTCTAAACGCAGTGGGCTAGCAGCAAGGGCCGGGCAACCGGCCCTGTCCTCACGAAGGACGCATCAAGGCCGCGGCGCGCGCATCACCTGCGCGCGCCGCGTGCCGCAACGCAAACCATGCGGACAGAAAGACCGAAGATGAGACTGACGAAGTGTGCGCGCGTCGTGGCGGCAGCCCGCGCAGCGCTTGCAGCATGCACGCTGGGGGCGGCGTTCGCCGGCGCCGCGCAGGCGGCCACGGCCATCGCGCAGTACGACTCGCCCAAATACCCGGCCAACTTCACGCATTTCGATTACGCCGATCCCGACGCGCCCACCGACGGCACGCTGAGCTTCCAGAATTTCGATCAGGCGCAGAGCTACGACTCGCTCAATCCCTTCCTCGTGCGCGGCTCGCCCGCACCGGACATCAAGAACCTGATGTTCGACACGCTGATGCAGCGCAGCTGGGACGAACTCGCCTCCGAGTATCCGCTGATCGCGCAGAGCGTGGACGTCGCGCCCGACCTCACGTCGGCGACCTTCCATATCGACCCGCGCGCGCGCTTCTCGAACGGCGACCCGATCACGGCCGCCGACGTCAAGTATTCGTTCGACACGCTCACGAGCCCGCAGGCCTCGCCGCTGTTCAACGCGCAGTTCGAAGTGATTCGCGACGTCGTGGTGATCGACCCGCATACGGTGCGCTTCGATTTCCGCCGCGCCGAACGCGACGCGCCGCTGATCGCGGGCGATCTGCCGGTGTTCTCGCCGAAGTGGGCGAAGAAGGCCGACGGCACGACCATCGCGTTCAACCAGCTCTCGAACGTGCCGCCGATCGCGAGCGGCGCGTATCTGATCGAGTCGCGCAAGAACGACAAGCAGATCATCTACCGCCGCAATCCCGACTACTGGGCCGCCGATCTGCCGACGCGGCGCGGCATGTACCGCTTCCAGCGCATCGTCTTCAATCTGTATCTCGACCTGTATACGCAGCTCGAAGCGTTCAAGGCCGGCGACGCCGACGTGCACGTGGAGTACAGCGCCACGCAATGGGCGCGCAAATACGTGGGCAAGAATTTCCGCAACGGCATGCTCGAAAAACGCGATTTCGCGACGAGTCCCGCGCAGTTCCAGGGCATGCTGATCAACACGCGCAAGGACCGCTTCAAAGACGTGCGCGTGCGTCATGCGCTTTCGCTCGCGTTCGATTACGACTGGATGAATCGCATGATGTTCTACGGTCAGTACACGCGCCTGAAGAGCTATTTCGACGTGAGTCCGTTCGCGGCCACGGGCCTGCCGTCGCCGCAGGAACTCGCGCTGCTGGAGCCGTATCGCGCGAGTCTGCCGCCCGAGGTGTTCGGCCCGATGATGCAGTTGCCGAACACGCTGCCGCCCAATTCGCTGCGCGGCAATCTGCGCGAGGCGCGCGATCTGCTCGCGCAGGCGGGCTGGCACTATCGCGACGGCGCGCTGCGCAACGCGGCCGGCGAGCCCATGACCGTCGAGATCATCGACGACGAGCCGGGCATGGACCGTCTGATCCTGCCGTACACGCAGGCGCTCGGCATGCTCGGCATCCAGGCGCATCTGCGCGAGATCGACAGCGCGCTGTATCAGAAGCGTATCGACAATTTCGATTACGACATGACCACCTACATCTACGCGCCCACCACGATTCCGGGCGCGGAACTGGTGCGCCGCTTCGGCAGCGCGGCGGCCAGCCAGGTGGGATCGGAAAACTATCCGGGCGTGCGCATGAAAGTGGTCGACAAACTCATCGACGCCGTGCAGAAAGCCAACACGCTCGCCGATCTGGAAACGGCCACGCATGCGCTCGACCGCGTGCTGATGAACGAATACTTCCTCGTGCCCGAATACTACGCGCCGAACGAGCGCATCGCCTTCAAGACCACGATCGGCCGGCCGGCCATTTCGCCGCTGACCTACGTGCCGGAAGAGTGGGCCATCGACTACTGGTACCGCAAACCCGGCGCGCCCGATCCCGCGCGCGCGGGCGGCGCTTCGTCCACCCACACCGCCGCCGTGCAGTAAGGAGCCGCATGTACGCCTATATTCTCAGACGTCTTTTGCTGATGGTGCCGACGCTCATCGGCGTGGTCACGGTCACGTTCATCGTCACGCAGTTCGTGCCGGGCGGTCCGGTCGAACAGGTGCTCACGCAGTTGCGCCACGGCAGCGGCGCGCGCGGCGGCGAAGTGGGTGCGGGCGGCGGCGGGTATCACGGCAGCCAGGGCGTGGACCCGCAGCAGATCGAGCAGATCAAGAAGCAGTTCGGCTTCGATAAACCGCCGCTCACGCGCTACGTGATGATGCTCAAGGACTACGCCACCTTCGATCTCGGCCAGTCGTACTATCAGCACGCGAGCGTGTGGCAGGTGATTCGCGAGAAGCTGCCGGTGTCGATCTCGCTCGGCTTGTGGACCGTGATTCTCACGTATCTGATCTCGGTGCCGCTTGGCATTGCGAAAGCCGTGCGCAACGGCTCGCGCTTCGACACCGTCACGAGCGTGCTGGTGCTCGCGGGCTACGCGATTCCCGGCTTCGTGCTCGGCGTGCTGCTGCTGATGATGTTCGGCGGCGGCACCTTCTGGCAGGTGTTTCCGATGCGCGGCCTCACCTCCGACAACTTCGACGACCTCAGCGCGATCGGCAAGGTGCTCGATTATCTGTGGCACATGGTGCTGCCGGTCACGGCTTCTGTGGTGGGCAACTTCGCGATCGTCACGATCCTCACGAAGAACACCTTCCTCGAAGAAATCGGCCGCCAGTACGTGCTGACCGCGCGCGCGAAGGGCGCGCCCGAGCGCGACGTGCTCTGGAAGCACGTGCTGCGCAACGCGGCGATTCCGCTCGTCACCGGTCTTCCCGCCGCATTCGTGGGCGCCTTTCTCAACGGCAACCTGCTGATTGAAACGCTCTTTTCGCTCGATGGCATGGGGCAGCTTTCGTACGACTCGGTGATCCGCCGCGATTACCCCGTCGTGCTCGGCTCGCTCTTTCTGTTCACGCTGATCGCCCTCGTCACCAAACTCATTGCCGATGTCTGCTATGTCCTCGTCGACCCCCGCATCCAGTTCCACCGGCTGGACCGCTGATTCCGCCACGCTCGCGCACGCGCAGCCGGTTTCGCCGTGGCGTCGCACGTGGCTGCGTTTTCGCTCGCAGCGGCTCGGTTACTGGAGCCTCGTGATCTTCATGGTGCTGTTCGTCGTCAGCCTGTTCGGCGAAGTGCTCTCGAACGACCGGCCGCTCGTGGTGCGCTATGGCGGGCACTACTATTTCCCGATCGTGAAG
Source organism: Paraburkholderia tropica (assembly GCF_900109265.1). Taxonomy (GTDB): domain Bacteria; phylum Pseudomonadota; class Gammaproteobacteria; order Burkholderiales; family Burkholderiaceae; genus Paraburkholderia; species Paraburkholderia tropica. Next base: position 222,926 of record NZ_FNZM01000006.1, on the reverse strand, counting down.
GATTATCCGGAGACCTTGTTCGGCGGCGATTTTCCCGCGCAGACCAATTATCTGGATCCGTACATTCGCTCGAAGCTGACCTCGCACGGCAATTTCGCGGTCTATCCGCCGAATCCGTACCGCTACGACACGATCGACTATTTCGCGGCACGTCCGTATCCGGCGCCGCCGTCGTCGAGCAACTGGCTCGGCACCGACCAGTTCGGCCGCGACGTGGTCGCGCGCCTGCTGTACGGCTTCCGCCTCTCGGTGCTGATGGCGTTCGCGCTCACGGTCTCGGGTGTGCTGCTCGGCGTGCTCACGGGCGCGGTGCAAGGCTTCTACGGCGGCCGCACCGACCTGATCGGCCAGCGCCTGATCGAGATCTGGAGTTCGATGCCCGATCTCTATCTGCTGATCATCTTCGCGTCGATCTTCGAGCCCACGCTGTGGCTGCTGTTCATCCTGCTGTCGATGTTCGGCTGGCTCGTGCTGTCCGATTACGTGCGCGCCGAATTCCTGCGCAACCGCTCGCTCGACTACGTGAAGGCCGCGCGCACGATGGGCCTGACGAACTGGCAGATCATGTGGCGTCACGTGCTGCCGAACAGTCTCACGCCGGTCATCACGTTCTTGCCGTTCCGCATGAGCGCGGCGATTCTCTCGCTCACGAGTCTCGACTTCCTCGGCCTTGGTGTGCCGCCGCCGATGCCGAGCCTCGGCGAGTTGCTGCAGGAAGGCAAGAACAATCTCGACGCGTGGTGGATTTCGATTTCGGCGTTCGCGGCGCTGGTCATCACGCTGCTGCTGCTGACCTTCATGGGCGACGCGCTGCGCAATGCGCTCGACACGCGCGCACGCGGCTCGGCATTCGGCGGAGGCAAATGATGAGCGCACCGTTGCTGGATATTCAGGACTTTTCGGTGCGCTTCGGCGACAAGCTCGCCGTGCGCGATCTGAGCCTGTCGATCGCGCGCGGCGAACGCGTCGCGCTGGTCGGCGAATCGGGTTCGGGCAAGAGCGTGACCGCGCTGTCGATCCTCGGCCTCGTCGCGCAGGCAGAACTCGGCGGGCGCATGCTGCTCGACGGCGTCGATCTGCTGCAACAGAGCGAGCGCCAGATGCGCGGCATTCGCGGCGGCGACATCGCCATGGTGTTTCAGGAGCCGATGACCGCGCTCAATCCGCTCTTCACGATCGGCAAGCAGATCGCGGAAAGCCTGCGCCTGCACGAAGGTCTGCGACCGAATGCGGCGCGCGCGCGTGGCATCGAACTGTTGCGTCGCACCGGCATTCCCGAGCCGGAGCGCCGCATCGACAGCTTTCCGCACCAGCTTTCGGGCGGTCAGCGTCAGCGCGCGATGATCGCGATGGCGCTCGCGTGCCGTCCGCGTCTGCTGCTCGCCGACGAACCGACCACGGCGCTCGACGTGACGGTGCGCCAGCAGATCGTCGATCTGCTGCTCGAATTGCAGGAGCAGGAAGCAGCCGCGCGCGGCATGGCCGTGCTGCTGATCACGCACGATCTGAATCTCGTGCGCCGCTTCGCGCAGCGCGTGGCGGTGATGGAAAAGGGCGTGCTGGTGGAAACCAACACGACCGAGGCGCTGTTCTCGAATCCGCAGCATCCGTACACGCAGCGTCTGCTCGACAGCGAGCCGTCGCGAGCGGTGCAGCCGGTCGCGCCCGACGCGCCCGTGATTCTCGACGTGAAAGATCTGGCCGTCGATTACCGCACGGCGGGCAAGGGCTGGCGCTCGCTGTTCGGCGGCGACGCGTTTCGCGCCGTGCACGAAGCGAGTCTCACGCTGCGGCGCGGTGAAACGCTCGGCGTGGTCGGCGAATCGGGATCGGGCAAGTCCACGCTGGCCTCGACGGTGTTAGGCTTGCAGGGCGCGGCGGAGGGCGAGATCCGTATCGACGGGCAACCGCTCGCGGCGCTGCGCGGCGCGGGCGAGCGCCTGTCGCTCTACAAGCGCATGCAGGTCGTATTTCAGGATCCTTTCGGTTCGCTCTCGCCGCGCATGACGATCGAGCAGATCGTCGGCGAAGGGCTCACGGTGCATCAGCCGCAACTGAAGGGCGAGGCGAAGCGCCGCCGCATCGGCGGGCTGCTGGAGGAAGTCGGGCTGCCGGCCGAGTCGATGCTGCGTTATCCGCACGAATTCTCGGGCGGCCAGCGTCAACGCATCGCGATTGCGCGCGCACTCGCGGTCGAACCTGAGATGATCGTGCTCGACGAACCGACCAGCGCGCTCGACGTTTCCATCCAGAAACAGGTGCTGGCGTTGCTCACGGACCTGCAAAAGCGGTATCGTCTGAGCTATCTGTTCATCACGCACGATCTCGCGGTGATGCGCGCGATGGCGCATCGCGTGATCGTGATGAAAGCGGGGCGCATCGTGGAGCAGGGCGACACGCTCGCGGTGCTCGACGCGCCCACGCACCCCTATACGCAGTCGTTGCTCGCGGCATCGATGCTGGCGAATCCGGCATCGGCCTCCGCCGCGCTCAAGGAGAACATTGCATGATCGATGAAAGCTGGACGTTGGCCGTACGCGGACTGCGCAGTTCGGCCGATTTCTGGTCGGTACGTTTCGTGGACGAACGCAAGGACGATCACGTCGTGCGCAACGACGTGGCGCTGCCGCTGCGCATCGCGCGCGAGCGCGGCGCGATGGTGACGGCCTGGGCCGGCGCGGGCGCGGGTTACGCGGCCACGGCGGACCTCACGGCGAGCGGTCTGCAACGCGCGCTGGAGATTGCCACGGCGCGCGCGCAGGCGAGCGCGGCGCACGCGCTGATCGACCATCGCGAGGTCGCGCGGCCCGCGCAAAGCGGCGAGTATGTCTCGCCGAACGCGCAGGCGGCGCTGCCGTCGCGACGCGAATGGCTCGACCGCCTCGCGCACGAATGCGCGGCGGCGAAGCTCGATGCGCGCATCGTCGAGCGCCAGGCGGGCATGGAAGTCACGCAGTGCGACCAGCTCTATCTGACGAGCGACGGCGTGCGCATCGAACAGCGTTTCCGCTTTCTGATGCCGGCGCTGTCCGTGGTCGCGCACGACGACGGCGACACCCAGGAGCGCACGCTCGGCGGCCACTACGGCTTGCTCGCGCAGGGCGGCATGGAAATTCTCGCGCGCTACGGTTTCGACGGCGCAGGCGCGCGCGTCGCGAACGAGGCGCTGCAACTGCTCGCGGCGCCGAACTGCCCCACGGGCAAGCGCGACCTGCTGCTGATGCCCGACCAGATGATGCTGCAGATTCACGAGTCGATCGGCCATCCGCTCGAACTCGACCGCATTCTCGGCGACGAACGCAATTTCGCGGGCTGGAGCTTCGTGAAGCCGGAGATGTTCGGCAGCTATCAGTACGGCTCCGAACTGCTCAACGTGACCTTCGACCCGGACACGCGCGAGGAAGCCGCCGCCTATGCCTTCGACGACGACGGCAGCGCGGCCAGCAAGGAATATCTGATTCGTGCGGGCGTGCTGGAGCGTCCGCTCGGCGGCGCGCTCTCGCAGCAGCGCGCGGGCCTGCCCGGCGTGGCGAACTCGCGTGCGGCGAACTGGAACCGGCCGCCGATCGACCGCATGGCGAACCTCAATATCGAGCCGGGCGACCAGTCGCTCGACGCGCTGATCGCGGGCGTCGAGCACGGCATTCTGATGAGCACGAACACGTCCTGGTCGATCGACGATCATCGCAACAAGTTCCAGTTCGGCTGCGAGTTCGGGCAACTGATCGAAAACGGCAAGCTCACGGAGATCGTCAAGCGGCCGAGCTATCGCGGCATTTCCGCGAGCTTCTGGCGCAGCCTCGCGGCAGTGGGCGACGCGTCCACGCGCGCCGTCTACGGCACGCCGATGTGCGGCAAGGGCGAGCCCGCGCAGGTCATTCGCGTGGGCCACGCTTCGCCGGCCTGCGTGTTTTCCAACGTCGAAGTGTTCGGAGCCGCCTGATGACCGATTTGCTTTTTGCAGGCTCGGATGCCGCCGCTGCTGCCACGCGTGCGCCGGGCGCCTCGATCGACTGGCACGCGCATTTCGCGATGCTTGCCGACGCCATCGAGCGCCAGCGCCAGCCCGGTGAAACCGTGCTGAGCGCGTTCGCGGGCGAGCAGTCCGATTTCATCCGCTTCAATGCGGGCAAGGTGCGCCAGAGCGGCCAGGTGGAGCAGGGGCGGCTGACGCTGCGGCTCGTGCACGGCGCGCGTCAGGCCTATTCCACGCTCGACCTGAGCGGCGACGCGAACGCCGACGTGCGCCACACGGCCGAGGCGCTCGCGGCGTTGCGCGAAAGTCTGCTCGACGCCCCGGACGATCCGCACGTGCTGTTCGACACCACCTCGTGGTCGCGCAGCACGCGCCGCAACGGCAAGCTGCCGCAACCGCAGGCGCTCGTCGAACGGGTCGCGCAATGCGCGCAGGGACTCGATTTCGTGGGCTTCTACGCGGGCGGCACGCTCTCGCGCGGCTTCGCCTCCACGGCGGGCAGCCGCGGCTGGTACGAAGTGGAGAACTTCAATTTCAGCTGGTCGCTGTATCAGCCGAACGGGCGCGCGATCAAGACGCGCTATGCGGGCGACAACTGGGACGACGCCGTGTTCGCGGCCAAGGTGAGCGAAGCGGCCGCGCGTCTGCCGGTGCTGCTGCGCGCGCCGCGCGTGCTCACGCCGGGCGGCTATCGCGCGTGGCTCGCGCCGGCGGCGCTGTCCGAGTTCGTGCAGTCGATGGCGTGGGGCGGCTTTTCGGCGCGCGCCCAGGCGGCATCGACGAGTCCGCTCTACAAGCTCAACACGGGCGCGGTTGCATTCGATTCGCGCGTGGCGTTGACCGAGTCGCTCGAACTCGGCATCTCGCCCGCCTTCAACGACGACGGCTATCTGCGCGCGAGCGTGCCGCTGATCGAGGGCGGCCGTGGTGTGGGCCAGTTGACGAGCGCCCGTTCGGCGCGCGAGTACGGGCTCGAACCGAACGGCGCGCTGCCGCAGGAAATGGCCACGACGGTGTCGATGGCGACCGGCGACCTCGCGCCCGAAGACGTGCTCGCGCGTCTGGGCACCGGGCTCTACATCGGCAATCTCTGGTACGTGAACTTCTCGGACCGCATGAATTGCCGCCTGACCGGCATGACGCGTTTCGCGACCTTCTGGGTGGAAGACGGCGAGATCGTCGCGCCCGTCGACGCCATGCGTTTCGACGACAGCCTCTACGGCCTGCTCGGCGAACGCCTGGAAGCGCTGGGCGCGCAGTCCGAACTGCTGCTCTCCGATTCCACCTGGGGACAGCGCGCGACCGGCGGGGTGCAACTGCCGGGCGCGCTCGTGAAGTCGTTCGAACTGGTGTTGTAGCGCGCAGGGTTGGAAGCGGCGCGCACGAGGGCGCGCCGCAGAAAGCAGCGAGGCAGCGAAACTGGAAAGCGCAGTACGGAAGTGCAGCAAAACGTAAAACAACAAGGATGCACAGATGTCGAATAACGCAAATCCGCAGACGGGCGGGCCGCTCGTGCTGCGCGGCATAAGAGAGCGAGACGCGGAGCAGTTGCACGCGCTCATTTACGCGCCTTCGATGGCGCACGGCGATCCGCAAACGCCGTTTCGCACGCTGGAATCCACGCGCGAATGGATCGCGAAGCGCACGCCGCAACTGATCATGATCGGCGCATGGATGGGCGAGGAACTGGTCGGCGAAGGCCAGGTGCAGGTCGGCCGCATGCGCCGGGCGCACGTCGCGGAAATCGGCGTGGGCGTGCACGGCGACTGGCAGCGGCGCGGCGTCGGCTCGCGGCTCATGGCCGAGATGCTCGATCTCGCCGACAACTGGCTCGGCCTGCGCCGCCTCGAACTCAAGGTGTTCGTCGACAACGAGGGCGCCATCGCGCTCTATCGCAAGTTCGGCTTCGAGATCGAAGGGCGGCTGCGCGGCAACATGCTGCGCGACGGCGCGTACATCGATTCGTTTCTGATGGGGCGTCTGCGTGAGCCGCTTCCCTACATCGACAGCGAGGCATCATGAATCTTCCTCACGATGCGGCGGCGCAACGCGCCGCGTTCGCGAAAGCGCTGCGCGTGCGCGCGGCCGAACCCGACGACAGCGAGGCGATGGCCGCGCTCATGAACCTGCCGGGCGTGCGTCCCGGCACGCTCTCGCACGGCTATCGCACGGGCGAGGCGGTGCGCGCGTGGCTGGCGACCCAGAAGGCCGACTCGATGATGATCGTCGCCGAATACGAAGGGCAGATCGTCGGGCAGTCGGAACTTCGCGCGTACGACGGGCGGCGCTCGCATTGCGGCTCGATCGGCATTTCGGTGCACGACGCGTATCATGGGCGCGGGGTGGGCTCGCTGCTGCTCGCGGGGCTGCTCGACGCCGCCGACAACGCGTTCGGGCTGCGCCGCGTCGAGTTGCAGGTGTTCGCGAACAATACGCGCGCGCTCGCGCTCTATCGCAAGTTCGGCTTCGTGGTGGAAGCGCGCGCACGCGGCGACGCGATCCTCGACGGCGCGCTGCACGACGTGCTGCACATGGCGCGGCTCGTCGAAGCGCCGGTGTTCGCGCCGCCGGTCGTCACGGACGGTCCGCAAGCGCCCTGAGCCCGCGCGGCCCCTTGGGCCATCCAAAGCCCCTTCAGCCTATTCAGCCAGGACGCCTCGCGTGCCCTTCTTCTTTATCGACCGGCCGGTCTTCGCGTGGGTGATCGCGCTCGCCGTCATGGTGGCGGGCGCGCTCGCCATCACGCAGTTGCCCATCGCGCAGTACCCGCGTCTCTCGCCGCCGCGCATCGTGATCGTCGCGCAGTATCCGGGCGCGTCGGCGCAAACCGTGGATGACAACGTCGCGAGCATCATCGAGGAAAGCCTCGATGGCGCGGACGGCATGCTCTACTACGAAACCAGCAGCGACGGTCTCGGCAATCTGGAGATCGACGTGACCTTCGCGCCCGCCACGAATCCCGACATCGCGCTCGTGGACGTGCAGAACCGCATCAAGCAGATCGAGGCGCGTCTGCCGCAGGCAGTGGTGCAGCAGGGCGTGAACGTGGTGAAGGCGTCCAACACGTTCCTGATGCTGGTGGCGCTCACCTCGACGGACGGCTCGCGCGACTCCGCGCAACTCGCCGACTATCTGAACCGCTACGTGCTGCGCGAACTCAAGCGCGCGCCCGGCGTGGGCTCGGCCGAGCTGTGGGATTCCGACGAAGCGATGCGCATCTGGCTCGATCCGTACCGGCTGCGCGAATACGGGCTCGCGGCGAGCGACGTGACCACGGCGATTACCGCGCAGAACGCGCCCGTGACGGCGGGCACGATCGGCGATGCGCCGTTCGCGGCAGGCCAGCAGACCAATGCGTCGGTCGATGTGAAGGGTCAACTGGATACGCCCGAGCAGTTCGGCGAGATCGTGCTCAAGGCGAAAACCGACGGCTCGATCGTGCGTCTGCGCGACATCGCGCGCGTGGAAATCGGCCGCAGCGATTACTCGTTTTTCTCGCGCCTGAATGGACGGCCCGCCGCGACGGTCGGCATCCAGCTCGGCCCGCGCGGCAACGCGCTCGAAACCTCGGACGCGATCCGCGCGCGCCTTGCCGAACTCTCGAAGCGCATGCCGCCCGGCATCGCCGTGGAGATTCCGTTCGACAGCGCGCATTTCGTGCGCGTGGCGATCCGCGAAGTGGTCATCACGCTGCTCGAAGCCATCGTGCTGGTGTTCTGCGTGATGTGGCTGTTCCTGCGCGATCTGCGCGCGACGCTCGTGCCCACGGTCGTGATTCCGGTCACGCTGATGGGCGCGTTTCTCACGCTCTACATGGGCGGCATGTCGATCAATGTGTTCACGCTGTTCGGCCTCGTGCTCGCGATCGGCATTCTCGTCGACGACGCCATCGTGGTGGTGGAAAGCGTGCACCGTGCGATGCACGAAGAAGGCTTGCCGCCGCGCGAAGCCACGCGCCGCGCGATGTCGCGCATCGGCGGGGCGATCGTCGGCGTGACCGCGGTGCTCACGGCCGTGTTCGTGCCGATGGCGTTCTTCACCGGCAACGTGGGCGGCATTTATCGTCAGTTCGCCGTGTCGATGATCGCGTCGATGCTGGTGTCGTCGTTCATGGCGCTGTCGCTCACGCCCGCGTTGTGCGCGAGCATGCTCAGGAAACCGAAGCATATCGAAGCGCACGGCACGTCGCGGGTGGCGCGCGTGTCGCGCGGCTATCGCGGCATCGTGATCAAGCTGCTGCGCCGCAGCCGCCGCGTGCTCGCGATCTACGCGGTGCTGCTGGCTGCGGGCGCGTGGCTCTACTGGCAGATGCCCGAAGGCTTTCTGCCCGCCGAGGACGAAGGCCAGTTGCAGGTGATGATCCAGTTGCCGGCGGGCGCGAATCAGGCGCGCACGCTCGACGTGCTGCAGCGCACGGAGCAGATTCTGCGCAGCGAAAGCGCGGTTGAAAACGTCACGGGCGTGGTCGGCTGGAGCTTCGCGGGCAGTGGCCAGAACGTGGGCATGGCCTTCGTCGATCTCAAGGACTGGGACCGCCGCTCGATCAGCGCGCAGGCGCTGCGCGACCGCCTCAACGAGAAATTCGCCACGATCCTGGACGGCGACGTCGAGGCGACCTTGCCGTCGCCGGTGCCGGGCATCGGGCACTCGGAGGGCTTCACGTTCCGGCTCGAAGATCGCGGCGGCGTCGGCATGGACGCGCTCAAGGCCGCGCGCGGACAGTTGATCGACGCGGCCACGAAGAGTCCCGTGCTGGCGGGCGTGCATTCGGAGGATTTGCCCGATGCGCCGCGCGTCGATCTCGACATCGACCGCGCCAAGGCCTACGCGTTCGGCGTGCCGTTCGACCGTATCGCCGATCTGCTGAGCACCACGTTCGGCTCGACCTACGTCGACGACTTTCCGGCGGGCGGACGCATGCGTCGCGTGATCGTGTCCGCCGATGCGAACGCGCGCATGGCCGACCGTCAGTTGCTCGATCTGCCGGTGCAGACCAGCACGGGCGCGACCGTGGCGCTGTCGTCGCTGGCGAGCACGCGCTGGACGCGCGGTCCGGTCATGCTCGCGCGCTACAACGGCTATCCGTCGCTCGACGTGAGCGGGCGCGAATCGCACGGCCACAGTTCGGGCGAGGCGATGGCGGAAATGGAGCGGCTCGCGCTCGATCTGCCCGAGGGCGTGGCCTACGAATGGACCGACACCGCGTTCGAGCAGATCGAAGCGGCGCGCGACACGCCGCTGCTGCTCGGGCTTTCGGTGCTCGCGGTGTTCATGGTGCTCGCGGCGCTTTACGAAAGCTGGATCACGCCGCTCGCGGTGCTGCTGGTCGTGCCGCTCGGCACGCTCGGCGCGGTCACGGCGATGCTGCTGCGCGGCCTGCCCAACGACATCTACTTCAAGGTGGGGCTCGTGACGGTGGTCGGGCTCACGGCGAAGAACGCGATCCTGATCGTGCAGGCCGCGAACGCGCGGCGCGAGCGCGGCATGCGGGTGGCGACGGCGGTGGTGGCGGGTTGCGCGGAACGTCTGCGTCCGATCGTGATGACCTCGGCGGCTTTCGTGCTCGGCGTGGTGCCGCTCGCGCTCTCGCACAGCGCGGGCGCGGAGAGCCGTCATTCGATCGGCACGGGCGTGCTCGGCGGCGTGCTGGCGGCGACGGCGCTCGGCCTCGTGTTCGCGCCGGTGCTCTATTGCGCGGTGGCCGCGCGCTCGCCGGTACGGCGCGCGCCCCGTTCGCGACGCGGACGCGGTGCGGCGCGTGGCGAAGCGGTGTTTGAGGAAAACGCGCAGTAAGGCGGCTGGTAAGACGCGATCATCGGGACGCATGAAGGTGCACGAACCGGCGTGCACCCGCGCATGATCGACGCGCCTAGAACAGCCGCGGCGTGCCGACCCAGACCAGCACCGCTTCGTCGTCGCGCGCGTTGGTCCAGCTATGCGGCACCGTCGATTCGTAGTGCGCGCTGTCGCCCGCGCCGAGCACGAACGACTTGCCTTCGAGCGTGATGGTCACTTCGCCGCTGAGCACGTGGACGAATTCCTCGCCCGCGTGCGTGGTCACTTCGCTCGGCCGCTCGCCCGGCGGCATGCGCACCAGAATGGCTTCGAGCTGGCGGCCGCCCGACTGATTCGACAGGCGTGCGAACAGATCGGCGGAATCCGCGAAGGCGAAGTACTGCAGATCCTTGCGGCGGCGCACGCAGCCTTCCTCGGTCGGCGTATCGACGAAATAGCTGACCGGCACGCCCAGCGCTTTCGCAATGCTCACGAGCGAAGTGATGGACGGGCTCGCGTGATCGCGTTCGACCTGCGAGAGAAAGGGTTTCGATAGCTGCGAGACGGTCGCGATGTCGTCCAGCGTGCGCCCCTGGCGCTGGCGCAGCGAGCGGATCTTGCTGCCGACGGAGACGACGTTCTGGGTTTCGACGGTTTTCGATGCCATGTTGGGGGCGAGTCGTTGGAATGGGTGCGAGAAGAGGCTTGCCGCTATGCCGGCGCGCTAGCGGTAATGATTTGTCTGATGGATGCGAATGCCGGAGCATTCGATGTGGATTGTTGCGCGGAGTGTTGAAAAAACTGCGTATTCCGGCTGGATTTCCCCGCTGCGAATCAATTCGCTTCTCCATCGATTTCGTTCTAGTAAATGTGCGCGTGAAAACCCGCCGCCGCGCATTAGCGAAAATGGGCGATGTCGTGTGCATCGCATCACTTCACTGGTGTCCCAAGCATAACATCGCCATTTTTCTGAGGGTATCGGAGTTTGTTTCTTATTCTTTCCCTTACATGTGAGCGATGTAAGACGCGCGCCCCGAAACGCACGCTGAGCGCCACATTGCGCATTATTCGGCGCAGACTGAATTAGAAGGGCGCAGTGCGCGCATAAATCGGCGATTCAGGCGAGACGAAATCGCTTCTGAATGGCGCCCGGATTAGCATGAATTCCGCATGAATCTCGTCCGATTCCGCGCCTAATGCCCGCGACTGTGTTCCAGCGCACGTTGATCGGTAATTCGATGTGACGTCGCGGTCATATTCAGACTGATTTTTATTCTGCGCGATGCGGGGGCGACGGCGCGCAACGGCGATCGCTCGCGATCGCAACATGGGGCGTCATCCAGATCCGCCATCGTGGCCGAATCCGCCGATTGATCTTCACGGCGAAGCGGCGCATATTCGATTCCACTTTCTCGCCCATCCTCCCTCGCGCATTCGCGCACCTGACGCAACGGCACGCCAATTGCGTGCCTTCGCCACTCGCCATCCGCCGCACCTGGCCTTCGGGCCGCGGCGGCCCTGAAAGCTTTCGAAGCCCTAGCACGTCCATGTTCAACGAACCAGGTCGAGGCGCCCCCGGTCCGAGACAGTGTCCCCACTGCGGAAACCGGCTGAATGCGCCATTAATATTTTGTCCCCATTGCGGCACGAATCAATTGTCCGGCGCGATGCGCGGTTCGGGCGCGGAGCCCGAGCGGCCGCGCGTGGCCGCGCAGCGTTTTCCGGCTGAACGCAGCGCGGTGCCGGCGGGTTTCGGCCGCGAACGCTATTACGCCGATTACGACGGCTATCGCGCGCACGGAGGGCACGGCTCGCACGGCGGCCACGCAGCGCACGGCGCGCGCCGCTCGCGTCTGCCGCTGTATGCGTTCGGTGCGGTCGCGCTCGTGGCGACGGCGCTGACCGGCTATGTGATTTCGCATCGCGACAGCGGGTCCGGTGCCGGCTCGGGTCCGATAATCGGGCAGACGGTGGAAGGCACAGTGTCGTCGCAGCAGAACGATGCGACGCCGTCTTCGAAGACCGTGGGCGCGATCCATGCCGCGCCGCCGACGGCGCCTGCGCATCGCGATCCGGTCTCGCCGCGCGCCGCGCCCGCGCTCGCCGCCGTTGCGCCCGGCGCGATCCAGAATGCCGCCGTGGACGCGCACGCAGCGGCCGGAAAAGCGGCGGCGCAGAACGGCGGCACGGCGACGCGTGGCGACGTCGCGCGCAATCTCGCGACGGCGCGCACGAGTCTCGACAAGAACCGTTTGTGGCCTGCGCGCCGCGCGATCATGAGCGCGCTCGCCGAGCAGCCGGGCAACGCCGACGCGCAGCAGATGAAAGCCGATCTGCTGGCGCGCGAGCAGGAGCGCGACGCCTTGCTCGGTTACGGCCGGCTCTGCGCGCGCGAAGGCAAATGGTCGTGCGCGTGGCAGAACGCGGGCCATGCGGTGACGATCGACGCGTCGAGCCAGGAAGCGAAACGCCTGCTCGCGCGCGCCATCGCGGCGCAAGGCGCGGGCACGGCGGGTCATATCGATGCGGGTTCGCCGGGACCGGACGACGATCAGTAAGCGCGAGGTAGCGCTTCAGTGCGCTTGCGCGTCGCTCGATTGACCGGAACTCGCCGCGTGTTGGGCGAAGAGCCGCGCGTGGCGCGCTTCCGTCGCTTCGTCCACGGGAAACAGACACTCGATGCGCAACTCCTGCGCGGCCACATGCTGCGGCGTGCCGAGCGTGCTCACCAGCGAGAAGTAGCGCAGCACCTCGCCCGCGTGTTTCAGCCCGATCGGCACCATCGGCAGATCCGGCGCGGCGAGGCGCGCGGGCGGGCTGTTCCAGTCGCGCGGCACGTCCGGATACGCGAGCAGTTCGTCGAGCAGCCGCTGCGTGCCGCCGTCGATCACGTGTCCCACGGCTTCGCGATGCACGCGTTGCAGCAGGCTGCGCGCGACGCGTTCCCAGTCGTCCACATGCGGGCGCAGGCCGTGCGGATCGAACATCAGATGCAGCATGTTGCGCGGCCCCGTGCGCGCGGCCATGTCGATGAAACAGCCGAACAGGCGCGGCGCGGCGTCGTTCGTCATCAGCACGTTCCAGTGACGGTCCATGACGATGGCGGGAAACGGTTCGTGCTGGCGCAGCACGCGTTCGAGCGCGCGCGTCACGCCCTGCATGGCCTCGGCGTTCCACGGCGCTTCCGGATAGAGGGGCGCGTAGCCCGCCGCGAGCAGCAGTGCATTGCGTTCGCGCAGCGGCACGTCGAGCGTTTGCGCGAGCGTGAGCAGCGTGTCGCGGCCCGGTACGCTGCGCCCGCTTTCGATGAAGCTGATCTGCCGCTGCGAGATGCCCGCGTCGAGCGAGAGATCGAGCTGGCTCACGCCCCGTGCGTCGCGCCAGTAGCGCAGCAGTGCGCCGAGCGGCGTACCGGTGTCGCGCGGCGAGCCGGACGCAACGGGACGGGTGGCGTTCATCGTTTTCCCCAGAGTGAGACGAACGAATATAGCCGGTTCAGCGCGTATTCGTCCGCCAAATGAAGGCCTCGAATGGCGCTTCGAGCGGCGGCTGCGTGACGCTACCGGTGTAGTTCGTGATCGTCGACGCAGCCACGACGGCGATGACTTCGAGCACCTGTTCCGCGCGGAATCCCGCATCGAAAAAACGCTGCTGATCGGCGTCGTCGATGCGGCCGCGACGCTCGATGAGCGTGCGCGCGAGTTGCGAAAGCGCGGCCAGGTTGTGGTCGGCGGGCAGCGCGCCGTCGCGCATGGCATCGACGTCGGCGCGCGTGACGCCGGCTTCCAGCGCGAGCGCCGAATGAAACGCGACAGCCCATTCGCAGGCGTTCGTGACCGCGTTGGTCAGCAGCAGCGTCTGGATTTGCAACTCGCTCAAACTGCTCGCATGCACGCGCTGAAACAGGCCGATGAAGGCGTTGATCAGCACGGGCGAAGCGGCCATCGTGGCGGCGATGTCAGGAATCCGGCCGAATGCCTGCTGAAGTTGCGTGAGCGCGGGGCGCGAGGACTCGGGGGCGGTGTCGAGCGTGAGGACGGGATAACGGGACATGATGGCTCCTGGCTGTCGAGGTGTGGCAGCGCCATCCACCGTGGATGACGCGACAGCCCAAGCGTAGTGGCGCGTGTGCGGCGGGCCAATGACATGCGATGTAATCGCTCGCGTCGTGAAGCCGCGTTTTGAGCGGTGTCGCCGAGTCTTGGCGCAGTGAGAAAGAGCCAGGCAACACCGGTTCTCGCATCCGTGTTGCACTCACGCCTGGCGCGCCGAGCGCAAGCGCAGATGCAAACCGACGCGCGAAAAAAAAGCCGCTCCGAAGAGCGGCTTTTTCATCAGCGAACGATCCACGAAGGATCGGCCAGCTTAGTCTTCGAGCTGAGAAAGGTCGCGCACGGCGCCCTTGTCGGCGGACATCACGAGCTTGGCGTAGGCCTTGAGCGCGGCCGACACCTTGCGCGGACGCGGCAGCACCGGCTTCCAGCCCTTCGCGTTCTGCTCTTCGCGGCGGCGCGCAAGTTCCTCGTCGGACACCAGCACGTCGATCGTGCGGTTCGGAATGTCGATGCGGATCTTGTCGCCGTCGCGCACGAGGCCGATCGCGCCGCCCGCTGCCGCTTCCGGCGAGCAGTGGCCGATCGAGAGGCCCGAGGTGCCGCCCGAGAAGCGGCCGTCGGTCAGCAGCGCGCAGGCCTTGCCCAGACCCTTCGACTTGATGTAGCTGGTCGGGTAGAGCATTTCCTGCATGCCGGGGCCGCCCTTCGGGCCTTCGTAGCGCACGATCACCACGTCGCCGGCCTTGACCTTGTCGGCGAGGATGTTCGCGACCGCTTCGTCCTGCGATTCGGTCACGTGCGCCGTGCCTTCGAACACGAGGATGCTGTCGTCCACGCCCGCCGTCTTCACCACGCAGCCGTCGAGCGCGATGTTGCCGGTCAGCACCGCGAGGCCGCCTTCCTTCGAGAACGCGTGCTCGTACGAGCGGATGCAGCCTTCGGCGCGGTCGGTGTCGAGGCTCGGCCAGCGCGTGTTCTGGCTGAACGCGACCTGCGAGGGCACGCCCGCCGGACCCGCCATGTAGAACGTCTTCACGGCTGCGTCGTCGGTGCGCACGATGTCCCACTGGTCGAGCGCGTGCTTGAGCGAAGGCGCATGCACGGTCGGCACGTCGGTGTGCAGCTTGCCGGCGCGGTCGAGTTCGCCGAGGATCGCCATGATGCCGCCCGCGCGATGCACGTCTTCGATGTGGTACTTGTTCGTGTTCGGCGCAACCTTGCACAGCTGCGGCACGATGCGCGAGAGGCGGTCGATGTCGCGCATCGTGAACTCGATGCCCGCTTCCTGCGCGATCGCCAGCAGGTGCAGGATCGTGTTGGTCGAGCCGCCCATGGCGATGTCGAGCGTCATGGCGTTCTCGAAGGCCTTGAAGCCCACCGAGCGCGGCAGCACGCGTTCGTCTTCCTCTTCGTAGTACTGGCGCGCCAGTTCGACGATGCGGTGACCTGCGCGCTTGAAGAGCTGTTCGCGGTCCGCGTGCGTGGCCACCACCGTGCCGTTGCCCGGCAGCGAGAGGCCCAGCGCTTCGGTCAGGCAGTTCATCGAGTTGGCCGTGAACATGCCCGAGCACGAACCGCAGGTCGGGCACGCCGAGCGCTCGACTTCGGCCACTTCGGCGTCGCTGTACTTGGTGTCGGCGGCGATCACCATCGCGTCGATCAGGTCCAGCTTCTTGACTTCGATGGCCTTCGTGACCGGGTTCGCGAGGCGCGTCTTGCCCGCTTCCATCGGGCCGCCCGACACGAAGATCACGGGGATGTTCAGGCGCATGGCGGCCATCAGCATGCCCGGGGTGATCTTGTCGCAGTTCGAGATGCAGACCATGGCGTCGGCGCAGTGCGCGTTGACCATGTACTCGACCGAGTCGGCGATGATGTCGCGGCTCGGCAGCGAATAGAGCATGCCGTCGTGGCCCATCGCGATGCCGTCGTCGACCGCGATGGTGTTGAATTCCTTGGCGACGCCGCCGGCGGCCTCGATCTCGCGCGCGACGAGCTGGCCCAGATCCTTCAGGTGCACGTGGCCGGGCACGAACTGGGTGAACGAGTTGACCACCGCGATGATCGGCTTCTGGAAGTCTTCGTCTTTCATGCCGGTGGCGCGCCACAGGGAGCGCGCCCCCGCCATGTTGCGGCCGGCGGTGGAGGTTTTGGAACGGTATGCGGGCATCGTGGGTGCTATGAAAAGGTCGAAAAGGTCGCAGGAAAACAGCGGGCCACGGGAATAAAGGCCCTTCGCGCGCCCGTGCGGACAACCTTTTGAGCTGCGCTTTGGGCAAACTCAGCGATTATCCCACACCCGCAGCAGGGCCGCCCGGGCCGCCCGCCGGGGCGTTTTGCGGGGCCGCCGCCTGCTTTCCGGCGGATTTGTTCCTGATTTGCCGCCCGCTGGCCGCTCGTGCCGGAAAGCGGATTAGTCCCGCGCGGAATATCGATGTGCCAATCGCTCGGTTGGGCCGCGCCGGGCGCGCTGCTAGATTGGCTGCGCATGCCTTGCGTATGCCTTCCTTCAACGATCGATCTCATCACGCGGAGCCCTCCATGGCAGAGACCGGAGACCAGGCCGCGCGCACGACCGCGCGCGTTATCGCCGACGACAACGAAGCGCTCGACGCCGCGCGCGAACTGGCCGCGCGCCTCGCCGAAGGCGCCGCGCAGCGCGACCGCGAGCGGCGGCTGCCGCGCGAGGAAATCGAGTGGTATTCGCAGTCGGGCCTGTGGGGCATCACGGTGCCGAAGGCCTACGGCGGCGCGGGTGTTTCGTTCGTCACGCTGACCGAGGTCTTCAAGCTGATTTCGGCCGCCGATTCGTCGCTCGGACAGTTGCCGCAGAACCATTTCGGTCTCGTCGATGTGATCGCGCTCACAGGCACCGAGGAGCAAAAGCGCTTTTTCTTCGGCGAAGTGCTGGCGGGCAAGCGCTTCGGCAACGGCTTCTCCGAAAAAGGGACGAAACACGTGCTCGACCTGAAGACGCGCGTGCTGCGCGACGGCGACGACTACGTGGTCAACGGCACGAAGTTCTATTCGACGGGCGCGCTGTTCGCGCATTACGTGCCGGTGCTCGGCCTCGATGCGGACGGGCGCGGCTGGCTCGCGTGGATCCCGCAGGGCACACCGGGCCTCGCGATCACCGACGACTGGTCCGGCTTCGGCCAGCGCACCACGGCGAGCGGCACGATCACGCTGGACAACGTCCGCGTGAGCGCCTCGCACGTGTTCCCGGCGCACCGCGTGTCCGATTTGCCGACGCTGAACGGCCCGGTTTCGCAGATCCTCCAGGCGGCGATCGACGCGGGCATCGCGCGCGCCGCCGTCGACGACACGCTGACCTTCGTGCGCGAGCGCGCGCGTCCGTGGGTCGACAGCGGCGTCGAACGCGCCAGCGAGGATCCGCTGACGCTGCGTGAAATCGGTCATCTGCATATTCAGCTGCATGCGGCCGAAGCGCTGCTGGAGCGCGCCGCGAGGCTGTTCGACGCGATCGCCGCGCAGGACGCGATCAGCGAGGACGACGTCGCGCGCGCCTCGGTCGCCGTGGGCGAGGCGAAGGTGCTGACCACCGAAGCCGCGCTGCTGGCGGGCGAAAAGCTGTTCGAGCTGTCGGGCACGCAGTCGACGCTGGCCGCGCACAACCTCGACCGCCACTGGCGCAACGCGCGCACGCACACGCTGCACGATCCGGTGCGCTGGAAGTATCACCTCGTCGGCAATTACTATCTGAACGGGAAAAAGCCCGCGCGGCATGCGTGGAATTGAGCGGCGCGCAAAAAGGATGAGCGCGCTGTAGTCAAGCGGACGTCGCGACAACGGCACACGCGGACGGCTCGACCGTCGCGTGTGCCGTTTGCTTTTTGGGCATTGGCGCCGCTCCGCCGCTGCCGCCGGATTGCCGGGTTTTCCCGGGACGGGCGGCCCAGGGCGATTTTCCGCCGTGGCGGTAGAATGGGGGCGCCCCAATATTGCCTGACGCCCCGTTTTCAGCGGCTGCGGCCGAGATCCGGCCCGCGCGATTGCCGTTGAAACCCGGCCGCCGGCGCCCATTTATTCGTCGTGAATTCGCGTATTCCTGACCCCCTCCCGCCTGCGTGGCCGTTTCCGCCGAGCCGCGATGTGTCTGGCCGAAGCTTCGGCCAGCTCGTCGCGCTGCGCTATCGCGGCGCGGACGTGTGGCTCTGGCGTTGCCGCTGCGGCGGCTACGTGAGCGCGCGGCTCGATGCGGTGGAAAGCGGCGAGACGCGCGATTGCGGCTGCCGCGAGCAGCGCCAGATCTGGCGCTCGCGCCCGGGTTCGCCGTCGCTGAAGGGCGGCGAGGTGTTCGGCCAGTTGACGACCGAGCGCTACGCGGGCGACGGCGTCTGGGTGTGCCGCTGCGAATGCGGCAACGAAGTCACGGTCAGCGCCGGACGCCTGCGTCTCGGTCAGGCGCGCTCGTGCGGCCGCTGCACGGGCGTATCGGGCCAATCCGGCTCGTCAGGCGCTTGAGCTAACGCCAGGCGCTCGACATGAGCGCCCGAAAAACCCCGCTATCCGATTCAGGCCGCCGACACGCCGCGTGCATCGGCGAGCGTTGCGGCTGCTTCGCGCGGCGCATCCGCATCGGCGAATTCCGCTTCGATGTCGCGCAGCCGATGCGGCGCGAGCACCCGCAAGGCCAGAAACCACCCGAGTCCCGCCGCGAGCAGCGCGCCGAACACATAGGGCAGCACCGCATACACGCCCGGCGCGGCCGGATAGATGCTGCCGACGAACGGAATGCCGATCAGCACGATGGCCGCCGCGCTGATCGCCACATGGCGCGCTTTGAGTTCGCCGCGACGGCGCAGGAAGCAGGGCGCGGCGACCGCCACGATCACATAGGTCAGCAGAAAGCCGAACGTGGCGACCGTGCTTAGATAGCCGTAGGCATCGAACAGCGATGTGCCCGCGAACTGGAACGTCACCGCCACGATCAGCGACAGCACCACGAGCAGCGTGACCGCGACGTGCGGCGTGGCGTTGCCCGCGTGCGCGCGGCCCGTCGCGGCGTGCAGCAGGCCCTGGCGCGCGAAGGTGTAGAGCAGCCGCGCGGCGGCGTTGATCGACGAGAAGAACGCGGCGAAGAAACTCAGCGCCACGCCCGCGTCGATCAGCACGCCGAGCGCGCCCAGATGAATGCCGTGCGCGACCGCCGAAAGCGGCGCGCTCGCCTGGTCGAGCGGCGTGGCCGCGCCCTGGAACAGCGCGACGAGCCCGTACGAAGCGGCGAGAAACAGCGCCGCCGGGCCGAGAATGCTGACGATCACAGCGCGCGGAATCAGGCGGAACGGCTCGCGCGCCTCCGCGCCGAGCGCGGTCACGCTCTCGAAGCCCGTGAAGCTGAAAAAGGCGAGCACCATGCCGAGCCGCAACTGATCGGGCTTCACGGCGGTCAGCGCGAGCTGATGCGTATCGACCCAGCGATGCTGCGCGAACAGCGCCGCGACGATCACGAACAGGATCAGCGCCACGGTGCTCAGCTCGATCCACAGCGTGGTGCGCGTCGAGAGCCGGATGTCGCGCCACGTGATGAACCACGCGCCCAGCGTCACGAACACGGTGATCCCGACCGTGACCGCGAGCCCCGCGCCCGAGGCCAAGCCGATATCCTTGAACAGCACCACGATCTCGTTGACGGTGCCTTGCAGAATGCCCGCCGCGCCCACGCCATAGGCGATCAGCAGCGACCAGCCCGCGACCGCGCCCCAGATCGGGCCGAGACCGCGCGCGGCATAGGTGTAGAGCGCGCCGGGCGAGGCCGTGCGCTTGGCGAACTGCGTGATGCTCCAGGAGGCGAACAGCAGGCCCACGGTCGCGAACAGATAGGCGAGCCAGGTGCCGTTGCCCGCAGTGGCGAACACCGCCGGGATCAGGAGGCCCGCGCCGCCCGCCGCGCCGACGAGTCCAATCGATTGGGCAATTAATTCGGATAGCGAAAGATAGCCGCGACGCAAGGTGCCGTCGTGCGCCGACGTGGCCGCGAGTTCAGTCATGGGTGAGATCCGGTGTGTGGGGGGTATCGGAGTGAGGCGCGCCCGGCGGGAATGGCGCGGGCGCGCCCGGTTTCGTGGCTGCGGACAGGTCAGGCCGTGACTGCGTTCTGCACGCTGGCGTCGGCGGCGTTGGCAGACTGTTCGGCGGCTTCGCGCTTCACGCGCTCGATGTCGCGATACTGCGCGGCGGGATGATCGTCCGGCAGACGCGCCTGCGCGCCGAACAATTTCTCGCGCAGCGTGCCGGGCGCATAGGCGCGCGGATACACGCCGCGCCGCTGCAATTCCGGCACGAGATGTTCGACCACGTCTTCGAAGGTCTCGTGCGCGACGGCGTAGGCGAGATTGAAGCCGTCGACGTCGGTGGCCTCGACCCATTGCTGGAGAATGTCGGCGACCGTGGCTGGCGAGCCCACGAACACGGGGCCAAGTCCGCCCACGCCGCCCCAGCGCGCGAGTTCCTCGATGGTCCACGCCTTGTCGCCGCCCGCGAGATGCTCGACGGCGGACACGATCGCGTTGGTTTCCACGCGCTTGACGGTGTCGGTCGGCAGATACTGGCCGAAGTCGATGCCGGTCCAGCCCGACATGAACACGAGCGAGCCGTCGTACGACACATGCCGCTGATACGCCTCGAACTTCGCCTGCGCCTTGGCGTCGGTTTCGTCGACGATCACGGTCACGAGGTTGTAGATCAGCACCTGGCGCGGATCGCGGCCCGCGAGCGCGGCCTGGCGGCGCACGTCGGCCACGTAGTCGCGCAGCAGCGTCTGCGTGGGCGCGGCCACGAACACGCATTCCGCGTGTTCGGCGGCGAAGCGCTTGCCGGGACCGGACGCGCCCGCCTGAAACAGCACCGGCGTGCGTTGCGGCGACGGCTCGCACAGGTGATAACCTGGGACTTCGAAGTATTTTCCCTTGTGACCGATTTCGTGCACGCGCTCCGGATGCGTGAACACGCGGTTCTCGCGGTCGCGCACCACGGCGCCGTCTTCCCAGCTGCCTTCAAACAGTTTGTAGAGCACTTCGAGATATTCGGCTGCGACCGCATAACGGTCGTTGTGATCGCGCAGGCCGAGCTGGCCCACGTTCTTCGCGCCGCTTTCGAGGTAGGACGTCACCACGTTCCAGGCGAGCCGCCCCTTGGTGTGATGATCGGCCGTGGACAGGCGGCGCGCGAATGTGTACGGATGCTCGAAACTCGTCGACGCCGTAATGCCGATGCCCAGATGCTCCGTCACCATCGCAATGGGCGCGGCGAGCTGCAGCGGATCGTTGACGGGAATCTGCGCGGCCTGATGCAGCGCGTGATAATTGCCGCCCTTGTAGACGTCGTAATAGCCGATCACGTCGGCGATAAAAATCGCATCGAACATGCCGCGCTCGAGAATCTTCGCGAGATCGGTCCAGTATTCGAGGTCCTTGTATTGCCACGAGCGGTCGCGCGGATGCGTCCACAGTCCCGGCGACTGGTGGCCCACGCAGTTCATTTCGAAGGCGTTCAGGCGGATGGTTTTACTCATGACGTTCACTTGCTCCCACGGCCCGGACCGTTGCCGATCTGCCAGACGAAGGGCGGCTCGGTGCCGTTGATGGCCCAGTCGCCGACGATGCGCGCCTTGTAGACGAGCGGATTGTGCGACGACACCGTGCGCGCGTTGCGCCAGTGCCGGTCGAGCGCGAGGCGCGTGCTGGTGGCCGACGCGCCGAGCGCGTCGAACAGATGCGTGGCCGCACGCAGCGCGAACTCCGACGCCGTGAGCTGGCTTTGCGCGGAGGCGATTTCGGCTTCGACATTGGCGGCGTGCTCGGCCGCGTCGTCGTCGCCGAAGCGCGCCTCGTAGGCGCGTTGCGCGGGCTCGGCGGCCTGCAGCGCGACGGCGCGCGCGCCATAGGCCCACGCAGCGATCTCGCCGACCACCTGCTGGATCTGCGCGTCCTCGCTCACGTGCGGCGCGTTGCCGTGGCTGTAGACGCGCTTGCGCGTGCGCACGAGTTCGGCGGCATCGCGCTGCACGGCTTCGGCGATGCCCGCGAGCGTCGCTACGTGAAAGAGCTGGTAGAACGCGGTCTGATACTTGAAGCGGCGCGCGAAGTCGATCACGTTGCGCGGCTCGACCACGGCGTCGTTGAAGCGCGTGGTGCCGCTGCCGGTGGTGGTCTGGCCGAAGCCGTCCCAGTCGTCCTCGCGCACCACGCCGGGCTGATGCGTGCTCACGGCGGCGATCACGTCGCTGCCGTCGGCTTCGCGCTGCGCGTAGACGTCGATCCAGTCGGCGTAGATCGTGCCCGTGCTGTAGTACTTCGCGCCGTTCACGACGAAGCGGCCGTCGCGTTGCGAAACTTTGGTCTGCACCTGGCCGACGGCCACTTCGCCGACTTCGGACCACGCGCTGCCCACGATCTGCCCGCTGGCGAAGCGGTCGAACCACGCGCGCTGATCGGCATCGGGCGGCACGTTGAGCCAGTCCTCGACGAAGGCGAAATGCGCGCGCAAGGCTTGCGGCAGATTCGAATCGGCGGCGGCCAGTTCGATCAGCAACTGGAACAGTTGCGGAATCGACGCGCCCGCGCCGCCGTCGCGCACGGGCAGGCGCACCGCGCCGAAACCGGCGTCTTTCAGGGCGGCGATGGCCTCGTGCGGCAGGATGCGTTCGCGGTCGCGTTCGGCCGCGCCGCGCGCGATCTCGGCGAAGATCGGGCGAAAGCGCGCGGCGAGCGTTTCATAGTCGGTGCCGGTGGAGAGCGTGGCGTCGTGAGGGTGCTGAATGGGAGCGGATCGCGGTGTCGTCATTGTGTGTTCCTCCGTGTTTCTCCATCGGGCCGCGGCCTCGAATGGCGTGAAGGGCCAGTATAGAAATGCGTGTCGCGGCGCTCCAATAACGGATTCTCGAATCGATATCGGCTGCGCGCATTTGTGCTGATTGCATCGCGTCATAACGGAGAAAAGCACGTAAAAACAGAGGTGGCGGCGTGCGTCCGCCTTATCGGCGCTGGGCGGATCAATATGAGCATCGCTTCGTTGGGCCGGCCTGCGCGTCTCGCTACGATGACGCCATCCCTTGCCCGCGAGACCGATACGACCGTATGTCCGCTCCCCGAATTTCCGCGCCGATTTTTTCCGCTCGCGCCATCGACAAGCGCTTCGGCGCGACCGTCGCGCTTTCGCATCTGGACTTTTCGATCGGCGCGGGCGAAGTGGTCGCGCTGATGGGCGCGAACGGCGCGGGCAAATCGACCTTCGTGAAGATCGTGAGCGGCGTGCAGGGCGCCGATGCGGGCGCGATGCAACTCGACGGCCGGCCTTACGCGCCGGCTTCGCCGCTCGCCGCGCGCAAGCTCGGCGTGGCGACCGTGCATCAATCGATCGCGGATGCCGTGGTGCCCACGTCGTCGATTGCCGACAATCTGCTGCTCGATGAACTGTGCGGCGGCGTGTCGGGCGGCGTTCAAAGTGGTGCTCGAAGTGATGTTAAGAGTGGCGGACGAAACTGGTGGGCGCCGCGTGGCGCGCGTCGTGCGCGCGCTCGCGAACTGGCCGCGCGCGTGGGTCTCGATGCCGATCTCGACGCGCCGCTCGGCACGCTCGCGCTCGCCGCGCAGCAACGCGTGGTGCTGGCGCGCGCGCTCGCGACACGGCCGCGTCTGCTGATCCTCGACGAGCCCACGGCGAGTCTCTCCGCCGCCGAGGCCGCGCGACTGCACGCGCTCGTCGATACGCTGCGCGACGAAGGCGTGGCCGTGCTGCTGGTCTCGCATCGGCTGGCGGACTTGCGCCGACTCGCGACGCGCGTGGCGGTGTTGCGCGATGGCCGCGTCGTGGCGCAACAGCCCGCGCCCATCGACTTCGACGCGGCGCTGGAAACGATGATCGGCCGCCCGCTTCCGCCCGCCAGAATTGATTCGGATGTCGAAACAAATCACGCCAAGCCAATTCTTCAGTTGAATCAACTGCGCCTCACCGATCGCACCGCCGCCTTCGACCTCGACGTGCGCGATGGTGAAATCGTCGCTGTCGTCGGGCCGGTGGGCGCGGGCAAGTCGTGGCTCGCGCAGACGATCTTCGGCGCGTCGCGGGCCTTCGCGGGCGAGATGCGGCTCGACGGCGCGACGTGGCGTCCGCGCACGCCCGGCGACGCAATCCGCGCGGGCGTGTTTCTCGCTGGCGAGGACCGCTGGCGCACGTCCTTGTTTCCCGACGCCGTGCCGTTCGCCTCGATTGCGGGGACGCTCGGCTTCCCGTTTCTGTCGCGCTGGAGCCGGGGCGTGTTCGTCTCGCGCGAGCGCGAACGGGCCGCCGCGCGCGCGGCGATCGACGCGTTCGGGATTCGCTGTTCGGGCCCGGACGACCGTCTGCCGCGTCTTTCCGGCGGCAATCAGCAAAAGGTGCTGCTTGCGCGCTGGCATGCCGAACCCGCGCGCGTGCTGCTGCTCGACGAGCCGTTTCAGGGCGTGGATGCGGGCGCGCGCGCCGATATCGCGGCCACGCTGCGCCGCGAAGCGCCAGGCCGCGCGACGCTCGTATTCGTGAGCGATCTCGAAGAAGCGCACGAGGTCGCCGACCGCATCGTGTACTTCGATCGGGGCGCGCTCGACCGGGGCGCACACGAAGCCCTCCACACCGCCGAAGCCATCGAATCGTCATAACACTTCAAGCGACCATGAAAAGCGCCGCCACTCCGCTCGTCACCGATCCCTCCACTTCGCTCGCCGCGCCTGCTCATTCGGGCGCCTCGTCGTCAAGCGCGCCGCTATCGCGCCGCCTGCTCGTGCTGCTCGAACGCAGCGGCCTGCTGCTCGTGCTCGCCGCGATGGTCGTGCTGTTCACCGCGCGCGAACCCGCGTTCCTGAACGTGGCGAATCTCTTCAGCATCCTGCAGGCGGTGTCGATCGTCGCGTTGCTCGGCATTGGCGTAACGATCACGCTGGCCGCGGGCGGCTTCGATCTTTCCGTGGGCAGCGTGGCGGCATCCGCGCAAATGGCTGCGAGCTATGTGCTGGTCGTGTGGCACGGCAACGCGTGGGAAGCCGCCGCCGCGTGCCTCGCGCTGGGCGTGGCGGCGGGGCTGTTCAACGGCGCGCTCATCACGCGGCTGCACGTGCCCGATCAACTCGCGACGCTCGGCACGCTGTTCCTGCTGGCGGGCCTGCAACTGATTCCGACGGGCGGACGCTCGCTCGCCACCGGCACGATCCTGCCCGACGGCACCGAAGCGAGCGGCACGTTCCCCGACGCCTTTCTCGCGCTCGGCCGCGCGCGCTTCTTCTTCGACGTGGTGCCCGCGCCCGTGCTGGTGCTCGCGGCGCTCACCGTGCTGGTCTCGGTCGTGATGGCGGCCACACGCTGGGGCCGCGTGATCTACGCGATCGGCGGCAACGAAACGGCGGCGCGGCTCGCGGGTGCGCCTGCCGCGCGCTACCGCGTGGCGGCGTATGTGGCTTCGGGCGTGCTGGCTTCGCTGGGCGGCTTGCTGATCGCCGCACGCGTGGGACGCGGCGACGTCAGCGCGGGGCATTCGCTGTTGCTCGACGCCGTGGCGGCCTCGCTCGTCGGCTATGCGGTGTGGGGCGCGAAGCGGCCCAACGTGCCGGGGACGGTGATCGGCGCGGTGTTCGTGGGCGTGCTGCTCAACGGCCTGACGATGTTGAACGCACCGTACTACCTGCAGGACTGCATCAAGGGCGCGTTGCTGGTGGTGGCGCTGGCGTTCACCTTCAGCATCGGCCGAAAAAACGACGCGCGCGCCTGAAATTCGGGGTCTGCCAGGCGTCTTCCGACACATAGAAAAAACCTGAAAAACAAGAGGAGCAATATGAACAAGTCGATGTCCCGTACCGCGCGCTTCGCCATCGGCGCCATCGCGTTGAGCGCCGCCGCGCTGTTCGGCGCCGCATCCGCCGACGCCGCCACGCTCAAGGGCGCGCCGCCGCCGTTCGACAAAGGCGGCGTGAAGATCGCGCTCGTCAACTATCTCTCGGAAGGCGACTTCTTCCAGGCTTACGAGGCGGGCGCGCAGAAGCAGGCGAAGGCGCTCGGCATCGATCTGCGCATTTACGAAGGGCGTCAGGACGCGGCGCAGCAGCGCGACCAGATCCAGCAGGCGATCAATCTGGGCGTGTCGGCGATCATCGTCAATCATGGCTTGCCGGAGTCGCTCAAGGACGTGGTGCAGCAGGCGCTCGACAAGGGCATCAAGGTCGTGGCCTTCGACGTCGATCTCGCCAATCCGAAGATTCCGCAGATCGAGCAGAGCGATCACGATCTCGCGACGCTGCTGCTCGGTCAGGCCGTGAAGGACAACGGCAATGCGTTCTCGGCGGGCTATGTCTACGTGGCGGGATTCGCGCCGCTCGATCGCCGCGATGCCGTGTGGCAGGCGTTCAAGCAGGCGCATCCGGGCGTGCACGAGCAGGCGCGCTGGGGCACGGTCGACAATCCGATCGCGCAGTCGGTGGCGAACCAGGCGGCGGCGGCTTATCGTGCGCATCCGGACATTCGCGTGGTGATCGCGCCGTACGACGAGTTCGCGCGCGGCGCGAGCCTCGCCGCCGACGAAGCGAACGTCGCGAGCAAGCTGCGCATCTACAGCGCCGATATTTCGACCGCCGACATCGAGGCAATCCGCGCGCCGGGCAGCGCCTGGGTGGCGACGGCGGCGACCAATCCCGCCGTGGTGGGCGCGGTGTCGGTGCGCGCGGCGGCGCTCGACGTGGCGGGGCAGCCGCTCGCGCATCACATCGTCGTGAAGCCGACGCTCGTCACGCGCGACGACCTCGTGAAAAACGACATCCACACGATTGCCGAACTGGGCGTCAAATTCCCGGCGTTCCGCGTGAGCGACGCGGCCACGGCGGCGTGGATTCCGGTGGACTGAGCGCGCGGGTTTTCCGCGATTTTTTCGACGACTCTTCCCGCGGTCTTCCCGGCCGCGCGGATATTCCTTTCGCTGCTTACGATCTGAGCGATTGTTGGTTCGTTCTAGCGTCCGCGCTTCTTATGCTTGGCGAATTCGGGAGGCACACCACGTGCCTCCCCATGCAGCCAGACAAACAGGGGAAAGCCGATGCGAGACCACACGACCACCATCTTCACCGATTCGAAGCCGACCACGCGCGAATCCCAAAGCGGGCACAAACCGCTCTGGCGCCGTTTGACGACAACGCTGCGCGCCGTCGCGGCGTTCGCGCCGCTGGCGCTGTTCGCCGCCACGGCCACGCCCGCACTGGCCGCGAGCGCCGCGCCCGCCGAACTCAAGCTCGATTACGCGTATTACTCGCCCGAAAGTCTCGTCATCAAGCGCAACGGCTGGCTCGAACAGGCGCTCGCGCCCGATCACACACAGGTGCGCTGGGTGCTGAGCCTCGGCAGCAATCGCGCGCTCGAATACCTGAATAGCGGGGCGGTCGATATCGGCTCGACCGCCGGTCTTGCAGCCGTGCTCGCGAAGGCCAACGGCAATCCGATCAGGACCGTCTATATCTTCTCGCGCCCCGAATGGACCGCGCTGGTCGTGCGCAAGGACTCGCCGATCAAGACGCTCGCCGATTTGAAGGGCAAGAAGATCGCCGCGACCAAAGGCACCGATCCCTATCTCTTCACGCTGCGTGCGCTGCACACGGCGGGCCTCACGCGCGACGACGTGGAGATCGTCAATCTCCAGCATCCCGATGGCCGCACCGCGCTCGTGAACGGTCAGGTCGACGCGTGGGCGGGGCTCGATCCGCACATGGCCGCCGCGCAGATCGACAACGGCGCGCGCCTGCTGTATCGCAACGTCGACTTCAATACGTGGGGGTTTTTGAACGTGCGCGACGATTTCCTCAAGCAGTATCCGGAGACCGTGGCGCGCGTACTCAAGGTGTATGAACGGGCGCGCGTGTGGATCGGCGAGCATCCGGACGAAGCGGCGCAGATCATCGCGGACGATTCCAAGGTGTCGCTCGCGGTCGCGAAGCTGCAACTGAGCCGCAACGATTTCAGCCAGCCGCAGCCGGGCGCGAAGCAGATCGAGGCGCTCGAAGCCGCCGCGCCGATTCTCACGCAGGAAAACCTCGTGAAACCGGGCACGAACCTGAATCAGGTGATCGAGTCGCTGATCGATACGCACGCGTCGGAGTCGGCGCTGGCGTCGGCGCAGCGTCAGTCGGCGCAATAGAAGGGGATCGCCGCGATGGCCATCGACGAGTTGAGCGCGCCCGCGCTTTCGCGGCCTGCCGCTGCGTCTGCTGTATCCAGCTTGCCCGCGACGCGCGAGCGGCAGGACGGCTTGCTTGACGACGCGTCTGCGCAAGCACCGTCTGCGCAGGCAAGCGAAACGGCCGCTGCGCCGCGTCGCTGGCGCATCGCGGGCGTGCTGCTGCCGTTCGCGTTTCTCGCGCTGATCGAGGCGCTTGTGCGCGGCGGCGTGCTGCCCGACAACCTCGTGCCCGCGCCCAGCGAAATCGCTCAGGCGCTCTGGCAACTGGGCGGCTCGCCGCTCGCGCTGCACATCGCCGCGAGCACGGCGCGCGTGGCGGTCGGTTTCGGCTGCGGCGCGGCGCTCGCCATCGCGGTGGGCGCGGCGATGGGCCTGAGCCGTCGGCTCGACGCGCTGCTCGACCCGAGTTTTCAGGCGCTGCGCGCGATTCGGTCGCTCGCGTGGGTGCCCGTGCTGCTGCTGTGGATGGGCATCGACGAAGCGCCGAAGATCACGCTCGTCGCGATCGGCGCATTCTTTCCCGTGCATCTGAGCGTGGTGTCCGGCATCCGCAACGTCGACCGCAAACTCGTCGAACTCGGCGCGGTCTACCGGCTGCCGCCGTGGCGTCTGTTCACGCGCATCCTGCTGCCCGCCGCGCTGCCGCAGATCTTCACGGGCCTGCGCACGGGGCTCGCGGTGGCGTGGATGTTCGTGGTCGCCGCCGAACTGATCGCAGCCACGCGCGGCCTCGGCTATCTGCTCAGCGACGGCCGCGAAACCGGCCGTCCCGACATCGTGTTCGGCGCGATTCTGCTGCTCGGCCTGTTCGGCAAGCTCACGGACAGCGCGATGCGTCTGCTTGAAACCCGCGTGCTCGCGTGGCGCGACACCGTCCACGAAGGAGCGCGCGCATGAACGCCCCGGCTTTGCTCGATCTCGACATCCGCAGTAAACGTTATGGCGCGCGGCCGATTCTCGACGCGCTGCGACTCACGCTCGCGCCCGGCGAAGTGGTCGCGCTGCTCGGCCCGAGCGGTTGCGGCAAGAGCACGCTGCTGCGCATCGCGGCGGGGCTCGATCGCGATTACACGGGCGCGGTCTCGCTCAATGGCGAGGCGTTGCGCGCACCGTCGCCGCTCGCGGGCGTGATCTTCCAGGAGCCGCGCCTGCTGCCGTGGCTGCGCGTGGCGGACAACGTCTGCTTTCCGGATCGGGCTCGCGGCGCGGCGGCGGCCCGCGCGGCGGCGCTGCTTGAAGAAGTGGGCCTGCACGCCGACGACGGCGCGCGCTGGCCCAAGCATCTCTCGGGCGGCATGGCGCAGCGTGTGGCGATCGCGCGCGGCCTCTACACGCAGCCGCGTCTGCTGCTGCTCGACGAACCGTTCAGCGCCGTCGACGCGATGACGCGCATGCGTCTGCAAGACCTGTTGCTGACGCTCGTGCAGGCGCACGACATGGCGGCGCTCGTGGTCACGCACGATCTCGACGAGGCGCTGTATCTCGCCGACCGCGTCGTGCTGCTGGAACCGGCGAAGGGCGCGGCCACGCGCGCGACGAGTCACGTTTACGCCGTGACGCAACCGCGCGCGCAGCGCCGCGAGCAGGGCGCGGACCACGCGTTGCGCGCGCGTCTGCTCGAACGTCTGGAGGCATCGGTGAAGGCGCCGCTCGCCGCTTGAGGCGATCCGGATCGACATCGACATAGCAACCGCCGTGACGCGCTTACAGCCTTTCGTAAGGCGCACGCGCTAGGATGGGCTGCCTGGGTGCGGGCGAGCGCGACGTTTCTCGTTGCGCGGGCCGCGCCGGTCCCCGCAGTCAATCACGATGTCTACCCACTTTTCCTGCACGATGTGTGGCCACTGTTGCCACGATCTGCGCATTCCCCTGAGTCTGGCCGAGGCGCGCGTCTGGTTGCGCGACGGCGGCGACGTGCAGCTCTTCTGCGAAGCGCTGCCGTGGCTCGACGAACCGCCCGCCGACGATGGCTATGCCGCGTACAAACGCGCGCGCTCGTTCGCGGCGATGAGCGGCACGCTGCCCGTGCGTATCGTGCCGATGGTGGTGGCCGCTTTCGACGGTCCGTGTCCGAACCTGCTGCCCGATCTGCGCTGCGGCGCTTACGATCACCGGCCGCGCGTGTGCCGCATCTATCCCGCCGAAGTGAATCCGTTCGTGCCGTTCGCACCGTCCGCGAAGGGCTGTCCGCCGCCAGCGTGGGAGTCGCGCTATCCGGTATTCGAAATCGGGGGACGTTATGTCGATGAGACGGTGCAGGCCGATATCGCGCTGCGCCGCCATTCGGATGTGGCCGACGTGCCGGCCAAGCGCGCACTCTGCGACGAACTCGGCGTGCGCATGGCGGCGCTCGGCAACGAGGGTTTCGTGATCGTCAAGCCGGGCAGCGAAGCGATGGATGCGGCGATTGCCGCC
The DNA here is from genome assembly GCF_900109265.1 of Paraburkholderia tropica. Taxonomy (GTDB): domain Bacteria; phylum Pseudomonadota; class Gammaproteobacteria; order Burkholderiales; family Burkholderiaceae; genus Paraburkholderia; species Paraburkholderia tropica. The sequence continues at coordinate 192,496 of NZ_FNZM01000006.1, read as the reverse complement.
GCGCTCGACGCCGCGAATGCGTCGATGCAAAACGCGGCGCAAAGCGCGCTTCAAGCGGCCGACGCATTCGAAACTGGCGTCTCATGGACGCTGATATCGAACCGCCAGGCCACGCGCGATGCGCTCGCTTGCGTCGACGCGCTGAGCGCGCCGCCCGCAGCGTTGCCGGTGCCCCAGCACTACCTGGGGTTTCATCCGGCGAGCGAAGCGTGAATGTGTCGAGCGTGTCGAACGTGGCGCAGCTAAAGCGCCGCGTGCGCCGCGCTCAACACCACACCACGCGATCGTAGTCCACCGTGCGGCGATAGATGTTCTTGCCGCGCCAGCTCGAAAATTCCATATAGGCACATTCGAGCACCAGGATCCAGTTAGTCACGCCCATTGCCATTCCCCATTGTTGGTTTGAATGCAAGGCCAGTCTAGGGGCGAGCCCCTCTCGACGAAGCGCCGAGCAAAACCGGTTTGTCCGGTCAGTTCGGGCATTCATGCCGGGTGCCGCGCCGCCCCGGCTTCTTGACTGCATGTTGCGCCGCAACTCCGGTACCTGAAAAGGTCCGCGCGCGAAGCTGTTGCGCTTTGCACACAGCGCGCGCCGTCGATTGAATTGTGGGGATGTCGCGAGAGTGTGGATGCTGCATGCGCAGGGTCGCGCTTTCATACGCGGCTTTCCGTGCGCTGGCCGACGTAATTCGGCGAAGTCCGGCGGCATGAACGCACCGGCTGCGTGGCACGCGGCATGCAATCGTCGCAGCGGTTAGACTGCCGCTGTGACGCGCTGGCCCTTTTTTCGGCGGCGCGTCCGCAACGCAACATCGATCCCGTTTTCACGCTGAAAAAATTGCCGATCCCATGCTGAAAAATCTTTGGTACGTCGTGGCTGCGTCGACCGATCTGCGCGACGCGTTGCTGCCGGTCACGCTGCTCGGCCATCGCTTCGTTGCGTTTCGCGACACCGAAGGCCGGGCGCGTCTGCTCTCCGATATCTGCGTGCATCGCGGCGCGTCGCTCGCGGCGGGCCAGCGTGTGAACGGCGAGGTGCAATGCCCGTATCACGGCTGGCGTTATGGCGGCGACGGCGTCTGCACGCATATTCCGGCGCAGCCGCAGGCGCGCATTCCGGCGCGGGCGCGTGTCGACGGTTATCCGGTCGTCGAGCGTCACGGCTGGATCTGGGCCTTTCTCGGCGATCTGCCCGAAGCCGAACGCCCGCCGCTGCCGCCGCTCGCCTGGGCCGACGACGCCAACGTGCGCGTGATTCACGGCACCTTCGACTGGGACGCGAACTGGGAGCGCATCGTCGAGAACGGCCTCGATTTCGCGCACGCGCCGTTCGTGCACGGCACCTCGTTCGGCGCGCCGGATCGGCCCGAGATCGACGCGTTCGAAGTGAGCGCGCCCGATGCGTGGAGCGGCCACGCGAAGCTCGTGATGCAGCGGCCCGTGCGGCGCGGCTTGCTGCGCCGTCAAGCGACCGGCGAGCACGTGGAAGTCGTCACGCAAACGGGTTTTCATCTGAGCGGGCCGTGCGCGACGCTCGAACTGCAGCTGGGGAACGGCTGGCGGATCTATATCGTGTCGGCGCATGTGCCGGTGGATGCGCTGCATACGCGCACGTACTGGATGATGGGGCGCACGTTTCTGAAGACGCCGTTGCTCGACGCGCGGTTTCGCGCGCGCAATCTGCGTATTTTCAACGAGGATCACGCGGTGTTGCGGCGCGTGCGTCCCGAGTGCGTGCCGGATGGCTGGCAGAGCGAGGTGTCGGTGAAATCGGATGCCTTGCAGATCGCGTTCCGGCAGCGCGTGCGCGCGCTCGAACAGCGCGGCTGGCTTGCGGCGCCGCCGGGTTCCGGCGAGGCGGCGAGCGAAGTGGAAAACAGACTGGAGAACAAGCGCGCGATCAACGTGATCGCTTGTCCCGCGCGGCGCGATGTGTCGACGTGGGCGCTCGACGGGACACTGACGCCTGTCATACCCATTGCGTCAGTTTCAGACGCGAACGCAGCAAACTAACTCACGCAATCAATCAGCAACATCACGCGCGAGCGCATCGAAAAACAGCGCCCGCGCGTGAACGAACCGAATGCACTACGTCATCAGACGCGATCAGTGATGCCCGATGTCGTCGCGCGGCGGCACCACGGGTTCGACGCCTTCCCAGTACGGCTCGCTGCCGTAATAGGCGTGCACGGTGCTGCCCCACTTGGCGTCGGCCATCGCGGGCCAGTGATCCTTGTCGAAGCCCGGCGCGTTACGCACGCGTTCGGACGACACATTGAGCAGGAAACACTTGCGGCTCGTATCGAGCGTGAGCGCGCCCCACGGAATGGCGAGCAGCTTGTCGCCGATACCGAGAAAACCACCGCTTGAAAGCACTGCATAGGCGACGCGTCCGCCTTGCACGTCGAGCATGATCTCCTTGATCTTGCCGATTTCTTCGCCATCCGAACTGAGTACGCGATTGCTGTCGAGCGTGCTGGCGGCCATGATGTCGGGGCCGGGACCGGCGGCCGTTTCGCTGCCCTTGCCGACGATGCGCGCGCCCTGGCTGCCTTGGCTCGTGGGCATATTGCTGGGGGTGAAGGTGGGCATGATCGCCTCCTGTGAAGGACTACGTTGAGTTCGGCCGGCGCGTTCGCGATGCTGCGTGACGCCGCCGGCCGTCGTACCTTCACTAGAGCAATGCCCGTGCCGCGGATTGCGCGGTTTTCTCAGCGCCGCGCTCGCTTCAGGGCAGGATTGAGCACCTCGTTCAACTCACCGACGGCTCGCCTTCGCCCGGATGCTTGCCGGGGCGATCGGCGGGCGACTGCTTGCGGTCGCGGTCGTCGCGCTTGGGCATCTTGCTGTGCGCGTTGTCGTTGTGCTGGGCGGGCGCGGGGTGGCGCGGATCGTCGGGTTGCGGATTACGCGGATCGGTTGCAGTCATGGTGTCGCTCCCATCGAAGTGGACGCTTTCGCAGCGCAAAGTCCGCGCCCGCCGAGCGCGCTCACACTCACACTCACACTCACACTCACACTCACACTCACACTCACACTCACACTCACACTCACACTCACACCGCGCTCGCCCGCTACGACGCCGTCCCCGCTTTTTGCCCCGCCACGTTGTAGCGGTGCGCATCTTCGAAGAACGCGCGCTCGGCGGCCTGATTCATCACGAGGATGCTGATGCGGCGGTTCAGCGGACTGTCCGTGCTGCCTTTGTCGAGCGGCAGCACGTCGGCGAGTCCGCGCACCTGCAGCAGACGGTCCTCGGCCAGATGACCGGCCACCAGCGCGCGCCGCGCCGCGTTCGCGCGTTCGCTCGACAACTCCCAGTTCGAGTAGCCCGCGAGGCCGCCCGAATACGGGACCGAATCGGTATGGCCCGCGATCGACACGCCGCTTGCCGTGTCGTTGAGCGCGCTGCCGATCTCGACGAGGATCGCGTACGCGTAGTCTTCGAGCTTCGCGCTGCCGGTGGCGAACATCGGGCGCTTGAGCGAATCGACGAGCTCGATGCGCAGCCCTTCGTCGGTGATCGTCACGCGGATCTGGTCTTTGAATGCGCTCAGCGCGGGCTTTTGCTCGATCAGTGCCGAGAGTTTCGCCTTCAGTTGCTGAAGACGTGCCTTGTCGGCGGCGTCGGCGGGCGCGAGCGCCACCGGCACCGCGCGCGTCTGTGGCGGCTGGGCTTTCGCGCCGCCCACGGCGGGCAGCTTGTTCGACAAATCGTGGCCACCGCCGTTGATGATGCTCGGGCTCGGATTGGCCGAATTCGGCTTGCCGCCGAGCATGCTCGACAGCGGCGTGTTGAAGTACTTTTCGATGCCGTCGCGGTCGTACTGCGAAGTGGAGCCGAGCAGCCACATCAGCAGGAAGAAGGCCATCATCGCCGTCACGAAGTCGGCATAGGCGATCTTCCACGCGCCGCCGTGATGCGCGTCGTGGGCGCCGCCTTTCTTCACGCGGCGTATCACGGGCGCGGGTTTGCTGCTCTCGCTGTCTTGCGCGGCGCGCTGTCTTTGCGACATGTCGTGTTCTCCCCGGTGTTGCGGTGTGCCGGTGCGCCGCGCTTACGCGGGCTTCGGCGTCTTGGTGGCGCGCACGGTTTCGTCGAGTTCCTTGAAGCTCGGACGGTCGGCGGTGAACAGCACCTTGCGGCCGAATTCCACGGCCACCGGCGGCGCATAGCCCGCGAGCGAGGCGAGCAGCACGGCCTTCACGCACTGAAACGGCTTGGTGGCGGCGCGGCCCTTGGCGTTGAGCAGATCGGCGATCGGGCCCACGAAACCGTAGGCCAGCAGAATGCCGAGGAAGGTACCCACGAGCGCGCCCGCGATCATCTCGCCGAGCACGGCGGGCGGCTGGCCAACCGAACCCATCGTGTGCACGACGCCCATCACGGCGGCCACGATGCCGAAGGCGGGCAGGCCGTCCGCCATCTTCTGGATCGCGTTGGGCGCGACCGAGACTTCGGCGTGGTGCGTGTCGAGTTCCTCGTCCATCAGGTCCTGCATTTCCATCGGGTTCACGTTGCCGCCCGACATCATGCGCAGATAGTCGACGATGAAATCGAGCAGATGATGATCGGCCAGCACGCGCGCGTACTTCTGGAAAATCGGGCTGTTCTCGGGCGCTTCGATATCCGCTTCGAGCGCCATCATCCCTTCCTTGCGGGCCTTTTGCAGCAGTTCGTAGAGCAGGGCGATCAGTTCGAGATACTGCGCCTTGGTATAGCCGCCGCCCTTGAAACAGGTGGGCAGCGCCTTGATGGTCTTGCCGAGCGTGGACTTGGGGTTGCTCACCACGAACGCACCCATCGCCGCGCCGAAAATACACAGGAGTTCGAACGGTTGCACGAGCGCGGGCAAATGGCCGCCCACGCCGACGAAGCTCCCGATCACCGATCCGAGGACCACGATCCAGCCGATTGCGACAAACATGATGTTTCCCTTGCTTCCTTGAGTGTTGAAACGGACCCGACGGCCGCGCGCGACGCCTGCGCAACGTCTACGCGGCGTCTTGCGCGAGCGCGTTGGCGCGGTCCACGTTGAGCAGCGCGTCGATGTCCCGCGCGGCCATTGCCTTGCCGAAGTAATAGCCCTGTGCGTACTCGCAGCCCTTCAGACGCAGCATGCGAGCGAGTTCCCGGGTTTCGACGCCCTCAGCCACGGTGGCCATGCCGAGATTCGAGGCCAGCGCGACGATGGCGTCGACGATCTTCGCGCTTTCGCTGCACGTCGCCATCGAGAGCACGAACGAGCGGTCGATTTTGAGCTTGTCGAAATGCAGTTCGTGCAGATGCTGCAGGCTCGAATAACCGGTGCCGAAGTCGTCGAGCGACATGCTCAGCCCCGCGCCGCGAAATTGCGCGAGCACGGCGCGCGCGATATCGAAGTCGCACATCAGCGCCGACTCGGTGATCTCGATCTCCAGACGCTCGGGCGGAAAGCCTTCGTCGGCGAGAATCGGCAGCAGCAGCGACACCAGTTGTTCGTCCTTGAACTGCGCGGGCGAGATGTTGAAAGCGAGGCGATAGCGCTCGGGCCAGCGCAGCGCGTCGCGGCAGGCGCGGCGCAGGATCGCCGCCATGAACACGGGCGCGATGCCCATCTGCTCGATCAAGGGGACGAACAGATCGGGCGGCACCCAGCCGCGTTCGGCGTGATGCCAGCGCGCGAGAATTTCGAAGCCGGCGGTCTGGCCGTCGGCGAGACGCACGAGCGGTTGATAGTACGGACGGATCTCGCCGCCCGCGAGGGCGCGGCGTACGTCCGATTCGAGTGTGGCCTGCTCGCGCAGTTCGTCGTCCATCTTTTGTTCGAAGAAACGATACGTGCCTTTGCCTTCGCATTTGGCGCGGTACATGGCGATGTCGGCGGCGCGCAGCAGGTCGTCGGCATCTTCGCCGTCGCGCGGGCAGCACGCGATGCCGATGCTCGCATCCACGTTCAGACGCGCGCCGTCCACGTCGATGGGCGCGCGCACGGCGGCCAGCAGACGTTGCGCGAGTTCGCGCGCGACGTCGGCCTGTTCGTCGTGCGGGGCGAGGGCGAGCACCGCGAATTCGTCGCCGCCGAGACGCGCGACGGTATCGCGCTCGCGCACGTTGCGGCGCAGACGCGCGGCGATTTCGCAGAGCACGGCGTCGCCGGCCGCGTGGCCGTACAGGTCGTTCACGGGCTTGAAGCGGTCGAGGTCGATCACGATCACCAGATAGCCGCTGCCGCGACGGCGCGCCTGTTCGAATGCCGCGCCCATTTCCGCCGCGAGCAGGCGGCGGTTGGGCAAGCCGGTGAGCGGGTCGTGGCGCGCGAGCGCCTGGGCGTGCGCCTCGGCGGCGCGCGTGGCTTCGTGCGCGTCCTTGAGTTCGCGCGACCTGGCGCAGAGTGCGTCGAAAGCCTTGGCCATCGCGCCGATTTCGTCGGTGCGTTCGAGGTCGGGCAGCGTGTGAATTTCTTCGCCGCGCGCGAGCCGCACGAGCGAATCGGTGATCGCGAGCAGCGGCTGCAGCATCGTGCGCTCGACATGGCGGAACAGTGCGACGCCGAGCAGCAGCGTGAGACAGGCGATCGCGAGCGCGGCTTCGAGCGTGCGCTTGACGAGCTGGCGCGCGTGGCGAGCCGCATCGTGAACGCCGAGCGCACGTTCGTCGCCGGCCGTTTGCAGGCTGTCGTCGCGCAGGTTGCGCAAGTCCGTTTCGCGCAGGCCCTGGCGGTCGATCAGCACGAGGCGCGCGGGCACGGCCTGCACGTTGTCGAGCGCGTGCGCGGGGCGTTCGTTGCGTTCGCCGAGTTCATCGCTGTTGCGATCCGCGTAACGATCCTGGAACGCGTGTGCGGCCGGTTCCTGTTCGGCATGTTCGGCATGTTCGAGCGCATGGTTCACGGCGAGCAACTGGCTCGTGAGCAACAGCGTTTGCGCCGCGAACAGCACGATGAAGATGCCGATGTGCAGCTTCGTGCGCGTGCGGATCGAGCGGCGCAACGCGGCGGTCGCGCTACGCAGCGACCAGGCATCGCGCGCCTGAGGCGCTCGGGACGCGGGCTTCATGGTGTGATCCATAGGCGTTCGTCTCGATGATCCTCAAGCGCGGCAGGTGCGCTGACGCGCAAGCAGACGACGCGTGGCGAAATTGGTGGCGGCGCCAATGCCGTGGCCGCGCCATGCAGCGGCGCGGCGTGCGCGCGGCGCGGCGCTCGCACGGGCCGCCGAGGTGCGGCTGCCCGCGAGGCGCGCGGCGCTGGCCCACGAAGCGGGCGAAGTAAATTTTGCAGCCTGAGTGAGTGATCTCATGATGATTACGCGAACATGAAGCTTGGCCATTTTTACGGCGGCGCCGCACGTTGCTGAAGTCGTCCTGTGAGTTTTTTTTCGGGGGATCGATCATCAGGAGTCGGATAATTAATCAGGTATCCGTATCAATGGAAATAAATTGCCGAACGCCGATGAATGGAGCGATATCGCGCGATTGGCTTCGCTGCCACGCGCCGCGCTTGATGCGGAGATACCCGCATCTCCGCCCGAACCCGCAGCGGTATTTTCATCGCACGGGCGTGCGCTTTTTATTCAGTATTTACCGGGAAAAGTAGGGGAGAGCGAGACGTCGCGCGCCGGTGTCAGCGCTGGGGTCAGGTTTAGCGCGCGCTTGCCGTTAACGTGTATCGAGAACCGACCGAGGCGTCGCGCGTGACGCGTTCGCCACTGCGAGACACCGACATGATCACTGCTCCGCTTCCGCTCGACGAGGACGTCCGCCTGCGCGCGCTGCAACGGCTCGATATTCTCGACTCCGAACCGGAGGAGGCGTTCGACCGCATCGCGCGCCTCGCCGCGCGGGCGTTTCGCGTGCCGATCGTGCTGGTCTCGCTGGTCGACGAAGACCGCCAGTGGTTCAAGTCGCATTACGGCATCGCCGCCTGCGAAACGCCGCGCAGCATGTCGTTCTGCGCGCACGCGGTATTGAGCAAGCGTCCGCTCGTGGTCGAGGACGCGCTCGACGACGAGCGCTTTCTCGACAATCCGCTCGTGCTGGGCGCGCCGCATATCCGCTTCTATGCGGGCGCGCCGCTGCGTCTCGCCGATGGCCAGGTGGTCGGCACGCTCTGTCTGATCGACAGCGCGCCGCGCGCGTTCGACATCGCGGAGGTGGAAACGCTCGCCGACTACGCGCAGCTCGTCGAGCGCGAACTCGAAGTGCGTCGCAAGCTGATCCGCTCGCGCACGGCGCACGAACGCGACCGCCGCTCGCTCGCGATCAGCGAGGCGCGCTTCACGACCGTGTTCCGGGAAACGCCGATCGGCAACGCGCTGGTCGCGCTCGACGGCCGCTTTCTCGACGTCAACCAGACCTTTTCGGAGATCACGGGCTACGACGAGGCATCGCTGCGCAAGCTCACCTTCGCCGACGTCACGCATCCCGCCGACGTGGCCGCCGACGTGGCGCTCGCGTCCGAATTGCTCGCGGGCAAGCAGTCGACCTATACGACCGAAAAGCGTTACGTGCGTCCCGACGGCACGGCGATCTGGGTGAATCTCGCCGTCACGCTGCTGCGCGACGCGGCGGGCGTGCCCGCGCATTTCATCGCCGCCGTGCAGGACATCGACAGCCGCAAGCGCAGCGAGGAAGCGCTGCGCAACTATCACGCGGAACTCGAGGAACGCGTGCGCGAACGCACCGCCGAACTGCGCCGCAGCCGCGACGCGCTGCAGACCATCACCGACAATCTGCCCGTGCTGATCGCCGTGGTGGACCGCGAACTGCGTTATCGCTTCTACAACGAGACGTTCAAGCGCGTGCTCGGGCCGCGCGCGCCGGGCGAGGTGGGGGCGAACGTGGCGCAAACGCTGCGGCCCGACGTGCTCGCGCAGTTGCAGCCATACTTCTCGCGTGCGCTCGCGGGCGAACGCGTGACGTGCAGCGAGGTGCGGTATCGCGAGGACGAGGAACGCGTCTGGTGCACGACCTATATTCCGGCGAAGCGCGACGGCGTGGTGACGGGTTTTTACGTGATGTCGCACGACGTGACGGAGCAGCGCCGCACCGAGCAGCATCTGCGCGAGCGCGCGCTGGTCGATGCGCTCACGGGGCTCGCGAACCGTCGCGCGCTCGATGAGGAACTGGCGGCCACGCACGCGGGAACGTGCTGCTTCGCGGTGTTTTTCGTCGATCTCGACGGCCTGAAGGGCATCAACGATCGTCACGGCCACGATGCCGGCGACGCGCTGTTGCGCGAGGCCGCGCAGCGGCTGGGCGCGACTGTGCGCGCGGGCGATTTCGTGAGCCGTCTCGGCGGCGACGAATTCGTGGTGGTGAGCCGCGGCGTGGCCGACGCGCGCGACGCCGGGCGCATCGCGCAGGCGATCTGCGGCGCGCTCGCCCGGCCGTTCGTGACGGGCGGCATGCGGGTGGAGGCCAGCGCGAGCGTGGGCGTGGCGATCCACGATGCGAGCGTGGCGGCCGCCGATCTGCTCGCGATCGCCGATACGGCGATGTACGAGGCCAAGCGCGCCGGGCGCAATACCTGGCGGCTCGGCTGCGCGCCGGTGGCGGAAGCGGGCGGCGAAGCCGGACGCTCGCCGGTGGTGTCGCTTTCGTAGTTTCCGCTTTCGTCGTTTCGAGTCGCGTCGCGCGACGATCTTCGCGCATGTTCCCCTGTCGCCTGTCTTTCACACGCCTTCACGCTGCGCCCGCCCGGGCACAAAACCTGCGCATCTCCCCACCGACGATCTGCTGACGCGCTTGCGTGCGTCCACGCACGATCGTGCCGGCAGCGCGATAATTGGGGCGCGCCAGACACGCAAGGCCGCGTCGCGCCGGTATGATGCAGACCCCAATGCAGACCGATGCCGCCGGCGATCATCGCCCGAATGTCATCATGCTTGGCCGTTGTTGTGCTTGTTTTGCTTGTCTCGCTTATCAGGACCCGACCGTGACCGCTATCCGATCCGCCACCGAATCCTCGTTCGTCGATGTCCTCGGCGCTCTGCGCCTCGCAACCGCCGCGCGCCACGAGGCCGTCGAGCGGGCGATGCCGCTCGCCGTGGGCGCGCCCTCGCTCGCCCATTACCGTCTGCACCTCGAAGTGCTGCGCGACTGGCTCGCGCCGCTCGAAGCGTGGCTGCAGCGTTTCGCCGACGGCCCGCAGGACGCCGCGAGCCTGCCGCAAATCGCGCGTCTGACGCTGATCGAGCGCGACCTCGCACATCCGGCGCTGCGTCCGCAGGACACGACCGACGAACTCGCCGAAGCCCGCGTTCACGCGCAATCCGGCGTGCGCGCCGTGCCGCCCGTCGTATCGGCGGTATCCGCCGCGCTCGCCGCCGACGCCGCGTGGCGCTGGGGCGCGTGTTACGTGATCGAAGGCTCGCAACTGGGCGGCGCGGTGCTGCTGCGCAAGCACGCGCCGGCCTTCGCGCCGCATCCGCTCGACTATCTGAGCGGCGACGGCAACGCGCCCGGTCCGCGCTGGCACGCCTTCGTGGCGGCCATGCGGCGCGAAGTGCATACGCCCGTCGCGGTCGACCGCGCCTGCGCGGGTGCGCGGGCCGCTTTCGACCGGCTCATCGCGCTGCTGCCGCCATCGTCGCTGGACACCGTCGCGCCCGCCGCGCGCGTGGTCGCGGCCTGAGCGCTGCCGGGCGTCGACGCATCATGCGCGAGTCCGCTGCGGGGCCGATGGCCGGGTCGATGGCTGATTCAGTGGCCGATTCAATGACAGCGTCCGCCGCGCCGGAGACCGGCGCGCTGCTCGACGTCGCCGACATCTTCGAGGCGCTGCCCGACGCCTGGCTGATCCTCGACGCCGAGGCCACCGTCGTCGCGGCCAACCGCGCCTATCTGGCGCTCGTCGCGTGCGAGCGCGAAGCTATCGTCGGCCGCTCGATCTACACGATCAACCAGGCGGGGTCCACGGCACAGCGCGAGGCGCGCCGCCAGTGGCTCGAGAGCCTGCTCGCCGACGGCGCGCCAGGCGAAAGCCGTCTTGCCCCGCCGATCCGCTACGACCTCGCGCTCGGCGGCAACGGCGCGCTCGTGCCGCGCTACTGGCAGGTGCGCGCGACGCTCATGCGCACCGCGCGCGGCGAGGCGCTCTACGGGCTTTGCGTGCACGACATCACCGAACGCATGGAAGAGGAGGCGCGCGAGCAGCGCGAGCGCGCCAAGCTGCGCTCGCAGGCGCGCCTGCGACAGGTGCTGGTGGACGAAGCCAACGAGCAGTTGCGCATGCAGCAGGAACAGCTTCAGCACGCGCTGGCATTCGCGAGCGTGGGCGCGTGGGAACTGCAGACGCGCACGGGCGTATTCACCTGCAACGAGCAGTTCAAGACGCTGCTGGGTCTGCCGGGTGTGGCAACCATCACCGAACGGCGGCTGTTCGAGGAATTGATCGACGAGGAACATCGCGAGCGCGTGCGCAGCGCGTTCGACGCCGCGCGCCATACCGATACGCCCGTGGAAGTCGATTTCCGCGTGACCTGGCCGAACCGGCAGCGACGCTGGATTCTGTTGCGCGCCACGCGTCCGCGCGGCAGCGAAACCATCGAGTACAGCGAGCAGGAGAACGCGCCGCCCGCGGCGGTGTCGATCATCGGGCTCGCGCTCGATATTTCGATGCGCAAGGAGTCCGAGCTTGAACATCAGGCCGCCGCCGTGACCGAGCGCGCCGCGCGCGAGCGCAGCGAAGAGGCCACGCGCGCGATGGATCATTTCGTGGCGGCCGTGAGCCACGAACTGCGCTCGCCGCTGGGCGCGATCCAGTCGTGGGCGACGCTGCTGCAACGCTCGGCCGATGTCGCGCACATGGCGCGCGCGGGTACGGTCATCGAACGCAATGCGCGTCAGCTCGCGCTGATGGTCGACGATCTGCTCGACAGCGGCGCGATCGCCACCGGCAAGCTGTCGATCGAACTCGCGCCCGTCGATCTGGGCGCGCTCGCGGGCAATATCGCCGAGGACATGCGCATGCGCATCGAGGAAAAAGGCGTGCGCCTCGTCGCCGACGACCTCGATTCCTGCGTCGTGATGGCCGATGAAAAACGCGTGCGCCAGGTCATCTGGAATCTCGTGTCGAATGCGCTGAAGTTCACCGAGGCGGGCGAGATTACGGTGAGCGTGCGCGTGCACGGCGAGCACGCCGAGCTTTGCGTGCGCGACACGGGGCGCGGCATCGGCGCCGACGTGCTCGAACGCATTTTCGAACGCTTCTATCAGGCGGCCGGCAGCGGACGCGTGTCCGGACTCGGGCTCGGACTATGGCTCGCACGCAGCATCGTGCGCCTGCATGGCGGCTCGATTCGCGCGCATAGCGACGGTGTGGGCAAGGGCGCGACGTTCGTGGTGACGATGCCGCGGTATCGGTGAAAGCGCTGAATGCAGCGGTAAAATCGCCGCACCGCATTGCTCCCTGACGCCACCGACATGAACGATTCCACTTCCACGCCGCTCGACGCGCTCATCAAGCAGGTGCTCGCGTTTCGCGAGGCGCGCGACTGGCAGCAGTTTCATACGCTGCGCAATCTGATCGTGTCGACCAGCATCGAAGCGGGCGAGTTGCTCGAAACCATCCAATGGAAAGACGATGCGCAGATCGCCGCCATGCTAGCCGATCCCGCCGCGCGCGCCCATCTCGAACAGGAATGCGCGGACGTCTTCATCTACTTGCTGCTGACCGCGCACACGGCGGGGTTCGATCTCGTGAAGGCGGCCGCCGACAAGGTGCGCGTGAACGAAACGCGCTATCCGGTCGAGAAAGCGAAGGGCAACGCGAAGAAGCATTCCGATCTGTGAGGACCGGCGCGCACGTCAATGCGCAATTCAGCGCGACGATCAGCGCGAATAAGGCGGCGGCTCGTTGAGCACGGCCCAGAAGACGCCGAGGTCGTTGATCGCATCCATGAAGTCGTCGAACTCCACGGGCTTCACCACGTAGGCGTTGACGCCCAGATCGTAGCTGCGCAGCAGATCTTTTTCTTCGCGCGACGAGGTCAGCATGACCACCGGAATGCGCCGCAGATGCGCGTTCTCGCGCACGACCTTCAGCACTTCGTGACCGTCGAGCTTCGGCAATTTCTTGTCGAGCAGAATGACGGCGGGGTTTTCGTCGAGGCGATCGGCCCACTGACCTTCGCGGCGCAGGTAGTCGAGCGCTTCCGCGCCATCGCGCAGCGCAACCACCGGGTTCGCAAGGCGCGCTTTTTCAAGCGCGATCAGGGTGAGCTCGATATCGTTCGGATTGTCTTCCACGAGCAGAATGGGTCTTAGCACGACGGTATCCTCTTTCTCCGGCGCCTCTAGGCGCGTTGGGTAGGGCAGGGTTGCAGGTTGATCGATGAGCGCGGCTAGTCCGGCTTGCGCACGTTGCGAAACGGTTGCGCGCCCGGCGTGACGGACGCGAGCCGCGCGACCGCTGCGGCCGCCGATTCTCCGCGTTTCGCGCCGCTTTGGGCGCTGCTTTGTGCGCCGCTTTGTACCGATTCCGCGGAGTGTGTTCCCTGTGCGGATGGCGCGAGCGCCACGCGCGGGATCGCGAACGACACCGTGGTGCCCACGTTCAATTCGCTCGTCGCCCACGCGCGGCCGCCGTGGCGTTCGACGATCCGTTTGACACTAGCAAGTCCGATGCCCGTGCCCTCGAATTCCTCGACGCGATGCAGGCGCTGGAACACGCCGAACAGCTTGTCGACATAGCGCGCGTCGAAGCCCACGCCGTTGTCGCGCACGAACACGATGTCGTGATCGGCGAAATCGCCTTCGCCCGGCGCGCAGCCGATTTCGATCAGCGCGGGCGCGTCGTCTTCCGTGCGCGTGCTCGTGAACTTCACGGCGTTGTCGATCAGATTGCGCAGCACGACGTGCAGCAGCACGGGATCGGCCGTGAGCGTGCAGAGCGTGGCGACGCGCCAGTCGATTGCGCGCGCGGGATGTTCGCGCTGCTGATCGGCGATCAGTTCCTTGACGAGCCGGTTCAGATCGACGGCTTGCTTGTGCAGCGCGGCGCGCCCCATGTGCGAGAACGCGAGCAGATCGTCGACGAGCTTGCCGCCGAAACGCGCCGACGCCGCGATGCGCTCGACGAAATGGCGTCCGCGCGTGGAGAGCGCGTCGGCTTCGGTTTGCGCGAGCAGATCGGCGAATCCGGCGATATGGCGCAGCGGCGCGCGCAGATCGTGCGAGACCGTGTACGAGAAGCCTTCGAGTTCCTCGTTCGCGCGGCCCAGTTCGAGCGCGAGCTGCGCGAGTTCTTCGGCGCGGCGCAGCACGATGTCGAGCAGCGCGGCGCGGAATTCACGGGCGATTTCGATTTCGGCGGCGCGCCATGGCAGCGAGCGTTCGCGCACGATCTCGGTCCAGACGTCGAAGCTCGCGCGCGGCGAGAGCGCCTGCGCGGGCGTCGTTGCCGTGCCGGACGGCGCGAGCTTCGTGCGCGGATCGCCGGCCCACTTGAGCGCGCGCACGACCTCGGGACGGAACCAGATCACGTAATTGCGAAAGAGCCGCGAGATCGACACGGCGAGCATGCCCGCCGCGTCGTGATGAAACGCGGTGCCTGTCTCCTGCGCGAGTTGTTCGCTCGCGTAGACGTCGCCATGCTGATTGTCGAGCCAGTTGAGGATCTGCTCGATCTGTGTTTTGTCGGGCGTGACGCCCACCGTGACGATGCGTCCGTCGAACACGATGGCCGCGCCGCTCGCGCCCGTGAGCGCGAGCAGTTCGTGCGGCTCGGCCGCGAGTGCGCTCACGAAGTGCTCGCTGTTGGCCATGCTCGCGAGCAGGCGCGAGAGACGGCGGCGCAGCGCGAGACCGTACTCGGCCTGAGCGCCGTCCTCGCGCGCCTCGATCTGCAGCGAGAGCATCTGCGCGATGTGCTCGCAGGCGGCGCGCACTTCGAAGGCGGGCAGGCGCGCGCTGGCGTGATGGCAGGAAATCAGGCCCCAGAGTTTGCCGCGCACCACGATCGACATCGACATCGACGAACCGGTGCCCATGTTCTTCATGTACTGCACGTGCACGGGCGAAACGCTGCGCAGCGACGACCACGTGAGATCGGTCGGTCGGCCCGTGGCCGGATGCAGCGGCGGCACGAGCGGCACGCTCGCGTAGTCGGCGTCGGCGATCAGACGGATGCGGTTCTGCACATAGAGCGCGCGCGCCTGGGCCGGAATGTCGGCGGCCGGAAAGCGCTGATCGAGATACGAGGCGTAGCCGGGGGCCAGCGCTTCGGCGATCACGTGGCCGTTGCCCGCTTCGTCGAAACCGTATACCAGCGTGCGTCCGTAGCCGGTGATGCGCTTGACTTCGCCGGCGGCGAGGCGCGCGAGTTCCTCGACGCCCGGGCTCGCTTGCAGCGCGTGCAGGAAGGTGCGCACGAGCGGGTAGAGCGAGGAGAACACGTCGCCGGTGCCGAGCGCCGGTTCGAGTTCGACGATGGCGACGCCGTCGTAGCGATGCGCGACCACGGCGAGCGGCGCGCGTTCGCCGCCGCGTGGATCGTCGATGGTGCCGACGAGTTGCGGCGCGCCGTCCGAGCCCGGCGCGGCCAGCGCTTCGCGCGCGGCCTGCGCCGCTGGTTCGCCGACGAGCCGCGCGAGCGGCGCGCCGACCAGCGCGTCGGCCGTGGTGCCCGCGAGCGCGCCGCAATTGGCGCTGAGCTGCGCGATGCGGCCCGCGTCGTCGAGACTCGCCAGATAGCCGTGGGGCTGGATGCTGCCGGGCAGGTGGATCGGCTCGCGCGCGCAATCGGTGGGCGGATTGGTTGGCGGATTGTTCGACGGATTGGTGGACGGATTCACGCTCATGCGGTCAGGTCCTCTTCGAGCCGCTCGAACACGCGTTTGGTCGCGCCGCGTGCATGCAGCGCGAACAGCAGCAGCGAGCGGCCCGTGACCTGATAGACGTCGCCGGCCTCGAATTCGGGCAATTCGTCGCGCACGGGCATGTTGGTGTCGATGAGGCAGCTCCACTGGTCGTTGCCGGGCACCGAGGGCAGCGTGAAATCGACCACGTCGTGATAGGCGTTGAGCACGATGAGGAGCGTGGCGTCGGAGGCGAGCCGCATGATGCCGCTGGTCTGCGAACGGCCGTCGATCAGCATGCCGAAGCAGCGCATCTGCGCATCGCCCCATTGCTCGTCCGTGAGCGGCACGCCCGCGGGCGAGAGCCATTCGACGTCGGTGACGCCGAGCGCCTCGTTGTGCTCGCCGCTGAGAAAGCGATTGCGGCGCAGGACCGGCAGCGCGCGGCGCAGCGTGGTGAGCTTGCGCACGAAGTCGGTGAGCGCGCGGCCTTCGTCGCCGATGCCGTCCCAGTCGACCCAACTGATCGCGTTGTCCTGGCAGTAGGCGTTGTTGTTGCCCTGCTGCGTGCGCCCGAATTCGTCGCCGGCCAGCAGCATCGGCGTGCCTTGCGAGAGCAGCAGCGTGGCGAGGAAATTGCGTTTCTGGCGCTCGCGCAGCGCGCGGATCTCGGCGTCGTCGGTCGGGCCTTCGGCGCCGCAATTCCACGAGAGATTGTCGCCGTGGCCGTCGCGGTTTTCTTCGCCGTTGGCCTCGTTGTGGCGATCGTTGTACGAGACGAGATCGTGCAGCGTGAAGCCGTCGTGCGCGGTCACGAAGTTGACGCTCGACCACGGACGGCGGCCGCGCCGGTTGAACTTGTCGGCGGAGGCGGCGAGGCGCGTGGCGAGGTCGGCGGCCTTGCCTTCGTCGCCTTTCCACCAGGCGCGCACGGTGTCGCGAAAGCGGTCGTTCCACTCGGCCCAGCCGGGCGGGAAGCCGCCCACCTGATAGCCGCCGGGACCGCAGTCCCACGGCTCGGCGATCAATTTGACGCTGGCGAGAATCGGGTCCTGGCGGCAACTGTCGAGAAAGCCGCCGCCTTCGTCGAAGCCTTCGGGTTCGCGTCCGAGGATGGTCGCGAGGTCGAAGCGGAAGCCGTCGACGCCCATTTCGAGCACCCAGTAACGCAGGCTGTCCGTGACCATCTGCAGGACGCGCGGATGCGAGAGATTGAGCGTGTTGCCAGTGCCCGTGTCGTTGATGTGATAGCGCGGATTGTCGGGCAGCAGACGATAGTACGAGGCGTTGTCGATGCCGCGAAACGACAGCGTGGGCCCGAGCTCGCTGCCTTCGGCAGTGTGGTTGTAGACCACGTCGAGCAGCACTTCGAGCCCCGACTGGTGAAGACGGTCCACCATGTTCTTGAACTCGTCGATCGAGCCTTGCGCGCCGACCGAATAGCGCGGATCGGGCGCGAAGAAGCCGATCGTGTTGTAGCCCCAGTAGTTCGTGAGGCCGCGTTCGAGCAGATGCGAGTCGTTCACGAAGGTCTGGATCGGCATCAGTTCGACCGACGTCACGCCGAGTTCGCGGATGTATTCGAGCACCTTCGGATGCGCGAGGCCCGCGAAGGTGCCGCGCTCGTCCTCGGGCACGTCGGGATGGCGCATCGTGTAGCCGCGCACGTGCGTTTCGTAGACGATCGCGCGTTCGCGCGGCACGCGCTCGCGCAGCGGGTGATGCCAGCTGAAGGTCTGATCGACGACGCGGCAGCGCGGCACGTAGCGGGCGCTGTCACGCGTGTCGAAGGACAGGTCGGCGTCGGGATGGTTGAGCGTGTAGCCGAACACGGATGGATCCCATTTGAGCGCGCCCACGTGCGCCTTCGCGTAGGGATCGAGCAGCAGCTTGTTCGGATTGAAGCGATGGCCGGCCTGCGGTTCGTAGGGACCGTGCACGCGGTAGCCGTAGATCGCGCCCGGTTGCAGGTCCGGGACGAAGACGTGCCAGACCTCGTCGGTGTATTCAGGCAGCACGATGCGCTCGATTTCGCGCAGGCCCGTCGCGTCGAAGAGGCAGAGTTCGACCTTGGTCGCGTGCGCCGAAAAGAGCGCGAAGTTGACGCCGCGTCCGGTCCAGGTCGCGCCGAGCGGAAACGGCTGGCCCTCGGCGATGGCAGTGGCGGTCTTCTTCTTCATGGGCTCTCGTGGAGGGGCGGCGCTGACGCTTGCCTGGTGGGCGGAGGGCGGTCGATCGGTCGGTCGTTCAACCGAAGAGAAGAGGAAGCAAGGTCCGGGCCAAGGGGGATGAGGCCGGGGATGCGCGTGGGCGCGGGGATCTTGACTGGTCGGCGGGGTGGTGGTGCCCCGCTTTGTGTAAGTTTGGCCGGGTGGGTGTGAAGTTTTTAGCCGGTTTTTTGGGGGCGCGTGCGGCGTGTGTGCGGGCAGACGTGGTCCCGCGTGGTTGCGCGTGGTTGTGTCGCGCGCGCTTACTTCACCGTCTGGACGACTTCGAAACCCTCGAATTCCGGGTGGCTCAGGTAGAGCGGCCGACTCTCGCTTGCGTTGCCCGCATTGCGGTGCGCCGCGCGGAAGGCGTCCGAACGTGTCCAGTCTTCAAACGCGCCATGGTTCGCCCAGATCGTGTGGCTCGCGTACAGCGTGTGGTCTTCGCGCGCTGGACCCTTCAGCAGGTGGAATTCTATGAAGCCCGGGACCGTCTTCAGGTGCGTGTCGCGGTTCTTCCAGACTTCTTCAAATGCCGGTTCCGATCCCAGCGCGACTTTGAAGCGGTTCATGGCGATGTACATGGGTTTCCTCGGCTGTGGTTGGCGGTTGCTTTCTCGCTTTGATTATAGGGATCTTGGCTTGGGGTGGCGTTGAACTGGTTTTCCTGTCGGTCTGCAAGCGTCGCCCCTGTGCGGGGCGGCACCTACTTTTCTTTGCAGCGGCAAAGAAAAGTAGGCAAAAGAAAGCCGCTCACACCGCCAGTGTGACGCCGTCCGCAAACTGCCGTTTATGGGGAATGGTGTAGGCGCGTCCGGCTTCTCGCACCCTTGCACTGAGTGACAAAGCCGTCATCCATCCGGCGGCGCTGCGCGCGCTGTGAGGGACACCGGCAAACCCTCGGTTTGCCGGTGTTTACTGCTTTTTTTACCGCTCTTTTACCGCTTCGCTTCCAGGCCCATCTGCGCCCGTACGCGCTTCACATCATCCGCGCTCACCGCACTTGCATGGTTGCCCCACGCCGATCGGACGAAGGTCGCGAGTTGCGCGACTTCGTCGTCGTCGTAGCGCCAGGCGAACGGCGGCATCGCCAGTGGCGCCGGCGCCGATGCCGTCGACGGCAGGCGCGAGCCCGCCAGAATCACCGCGATCAGCGAATCCGGATGCTCGGCCAGCACCGACGGGTTGTTCGCCAGCGACGGAAACACGCGCGCCGCGCCTTCACCGTTCTGGCGGTGGCAGGCCGCGCAGCTGTCGATGTAGATGCGCGAGCCCACGTCGTTCGCGTGGCCCGTCATGATCGCCGTGAGCGTCGCGTCGTCGGCCTTGTAGGCAGGCGCGGCCGCGTCCGTCGAGGCCGGCGTCAGGCTCTTCAGGTACACCGCGATCGCGTGCAGGTCGGCATCGCTCAGATGCTGCGTGCTGTGCTCGACCACTTCGCCCATCGGGCCCGTCACGGCCGAGTGCGCGTTGCGGCCCGTCTTCAGCAGCGCCACGATGTCCTCTTCCTTCCAATCGCCGAGGCCCACGCCCTTGTCGCCGCGCAGATTGACCGGCGCGCTGCCGTCGATCTTCGCGCCGCTCAGGTAGCGCACGCTCAGCCCGCTCAGGTCGACTTCCTGGAAGCCCACGCCGCGCGGCGTGTGGCAGGTGCCGCAGTGCGCGAGGCCTTGCACGAGGTACGCGCCGCGGTTCCATTCGACGCTGTGCGCGTCGTCGGACTTGAAGCGCGCGTCGTCGTGGAAGACGCGGTTCCAGTACGCCAGCGGCCAGCGCAGGTTCAGCGGCCACGGAATGTCCGCGGGCGTGTTCGGCTGCGGCGAGGCGGCGACCTGGTTCGTGAAGTACGCGTACAGGTCCTTCAGGTCGGCGTCGCTGACCTTCGCATACGACGTGTACGGCATCGCCGGATACAGATGGCGGCCCTTCGGCGTCACGCCTTCGCGCATCGCCAGCACGAAGTCGTCGAAGCTCCAGTCGCCGATGCCGTGCGCCTTGTCCGGCGTGATGTTGGTCGAATACACGGCGCCCAGCGGCGTCGCGAGCGGCACGCCGCCCGCGAACGGCGCGCCGCCCTTGGCGGTGTGGCAGGCCATGCAGTCGCCCGCGCGCGCGAGGTATTCGCCGCGTGCGGCGTTGCCCGGCGCGGCGAGCGCCTGCGGGTCGATGGTCACGGCGGGCTTCGAGCGGCTGCCGGCCCACAGGCCGCCCACCACCACCACGACCGCGACGAGTGCTACAGAAAGTTTGCGCATGTCGTGTGGCTCCTCAAACCTGGACCATCGGGCCGGGGTTCTTCAAATAACGTTCGCGGATATTCGCCGCGGCCCAGTACGCCAGACCGCCGACAAGGCCGGTCGGGTTGTAGCCGATGCCGTGCGCAAACACGCTCGCGCCCAGCACGAACACGTTCGAGACGTCCCAGCTTTGCAGGTACTTGTTGACCACCGAGGTCTTCGGATCGGCGCCCATCGACGTGCCGCCGTTCACGTGCGTGCTCTGGTACGCGCGCGTGTCCCAGTGCGCGCCCGGCTTCAGAATGCGGCCCGAGATGCTCTTCGGGTTCATCTGGCGGCCGATCTCCATCATCTTGCCGGCCACGTATTCCGAGGCGCGCAGATCGTTGTCCTGCCAGTCGAGCGTGATGCGCAGCAGCGGCTCGCCGTAGGCGTCCTTGTAGGTCGGATCGAGGTCGGCGAAGCAGCCGCGATACGCCATGTTGCTGATCTGCGATTCGATGCGGCCCGTGTGCAGGAAGTTGTCCGCGACGGCCTGCTTCCACTCGCCGCCCCACTTGGGCGTGCCCTTGGGCAGCGGAATGCCGCGCACCGGACCGTTACCCGTCTGACGACCCCAGATGATGCCGCCGCCGATGAAGCCGAGCTTGCTGTGATCGAAGTTGTCCGCGTTGAACTCTTCGATCGCCTGACCGCCGCCGCCCGCGCCCATGAACTGGTTGATGTAGACGTCCTTGTCCCAGAACATGTTGACGCTGTTGAGCACCTGGTAGCAGAAGTTGCGGCCCACGGTGCCTTCGCCGGTATCGACGTTGTACGGCGTGCCGATCTTCGACGACAGCATCAGACGGATGTTGTGCAGCTGGAATGCGCCTAGCACGACCATGTTGGCGGGCTGGAAGACTTCGTTGCCCTGAGCGTCGATATAGGTGACGCCGATGGCCTGCTTGCCGTCCTTGTCGAGTTCGACGCGCAGCACGTGCGAATTCACGCGCAGTTCGAAATTGGGCTTGCGCAGCAGCGCCGGAATGATGGCGGTTTGCGGCGAGGCCTTCGAGTAGTTCAGGCAGCCGTAGTCGCTGCAGAAGCCGCAGAAGTTGCACGGGCCGAGCTGGCAGCCGTACTCGTTCGTGTAGGCGCCCGAGGCGTTGCCCGCGGGCAGCGCGAACGGCTTGTAGCCGAGTTCGCGCGCGGCCTTCGCGAACAGACGTCCGGTCGGGTGATCGGGCAGCGGCGGCAGCGGGAATTCACGCGAGCGATACGCTTCGAACGGATTGCCGCCTTCCTGCGGTTTGCCCTTGATGTTGCCCGCGCGGCCCGAGGTGCCGCACACATATTCCCAGCGGTCGAAATGCGGTTCGAGTTCGTCGTAGGTCACGCCCCAGTCCTGCAGCTGCATGCCTTCGGGGATGAACTTCTCGCCGTAGCGTTCCTTCACGCGGCTGTAGAGACGCAGTTCTTCCGGCGTCACGCGCGACTGTACGCCCGACCAGTGCGTGCCCGCGCCGCCGACGCCTTCGCCCGGTTTGAACGAGCCGATCTGACGATAGGGCAGCGCCGTGTCGTTCTTCGTGTGACGCGTGGTGACGGTCGTCTTCGAGAGATTCTGCAGCAGCGCATTGCGCGCGGAATACTTGATCTCGTCGACGATCTGCGGATACGCGAAATTCGGAATCGTGTCGCGGCCGTCGCCGCGTTCGAGCGCGACCACATCGAGGCCCGCGCTGCACAACTCCATCGCCATGATCGAGCCGGTCCAGCCGAAGCCGACGATCACGGCATCCACGGCCTTCTTTTTCACTGTTGCCATATGTTTTTAACCTCGCTTTCCGTACTGGCTGACCGGGCCATACGGATAGGGTTTCGATTCGCTGACCCACTCGACGTAATCCGCGCGCGCGCCCGGATAGCCGATCATCTTCCACGCGCCCATGTCCTTGTTGCCGCCGTACATCGGGTCGCCGAAGAAGCCTTCCATGGTGTTCTTGAGCAGGAAGCCGCTGAAGAAGGACTTAACGTTGAAGTCGTCCTGGATCTTGCCGCCTTCGACATCCTTCAGGAATGCGATCTGTTTTTCCTTGTCGAGCTGCGCGAAGGTCTTGCCGCCGAAATGCGCCTTGCAATAAGCATCGATCGCGCGAATGCCGAGGCGATACTGTTCCTTCGGCGTGAGCTTCGACTGATAGCCGAACTCGGGCGCGCCCTTCTGGAAGGGGCCTTGCATATACCAGCGCGAAGCGTCGCCGTAACCGGTTTGCAGTTGACGGTCGATGTATTGCGGCACGCCCAGTTCGACGGCGCCGGGGCCGATGTGATCCTTCGGGATCAGGCAGTCGCACGCGGCGTTCACGAAAGCCCATTCGTCGGGCGTGAAATAGCCGGGCTGATAGTTTTCCTGGGCGGGGGTGTCGGGCGGCGGCGCGGAGCGCTTGATGTCGTCCGCGGTGGGACGCAGCACGGCGGAGGCCGTGCCGACGGCGGCGACGGGTACGATCGCAATCGATCCTTTGAGGAACGAGCGGCGGCCCGCCTTGTCAGGCGATGTCATGATAGGGGGACTCCAGCGAGTGGCGTGGGGTGCGTGCAGTCGGCGGCGTGGCGGTGCAGCGCTGCGCAGGCCGCGATGACGCGCGTGTGTTGCTAGTGGGTGCTGCCTGGATGTTGCCTGGATGTTGCCTGGTTAAAACGAAGCTGATACGTGGCGTTCAATACAGCCGATCCGGCGTGGCGCGTTTCCCGGACTGCCGGAAACGCGCCACGCCAGTCCGCATCAAGCGACGCGGAAAACCTGCACGGTGCTGCTGAGCTTGCTCGACTGCGTGTCGAGCGCCTGCGCGGCGGCCGTCACCTGTTCGACGAGCGCGGCGTTCTGCTGCGTGACTTCGTCCATCTGCGTGACGGCGGTGTCGACCTGCTCGATGCCGCTTTGCTGCTGCTCCGACGCCGAAGCGATCTCGTTCATGATCGCGGTGACGCGCTCGACCGCCGTATGCAGTTCGGACATCGTCGCGCCCGCCGACGACACGAGATTCGTGCCGTGCGAAACGGTCTCGACCGAGTTGGCGATCAGATCCTTGATCTCCTTCGCCGCCGCTGCCGAACGTTGCGCGAGCGAGCGCACTTCGCTCGCGACCACGGCGAAGCCGCGGCCCTGCTCGCCGGCGCGCGCCGCTTCCACAGCCGCGTTGAGCGCGAGAATATTGGTCTGGAACGCGATGCCTTCGATCATCGCCGTGATGTCGGAGATCTTGCGCGAGCTGCCTTCGATCTCGTCCATCGTGTTCACGACTTGCTGCACGACTTCGGTGCCGCGCGCCGCGACGCTGGCGGCGGTCTGCGCGAGGTCGCTGCCGGTGCGCGCGTTGTCGGTGTTCTGCTTCACCGCCGAGGTCAGCTCGTTCATGCTGGCGGCCGTTTCCTGCAGCGACGCGGCCTGTTCCTCCGTGCGCGCGGACAGATCGATCATGCCCGCCGCGATCTGGCGCGTGGCTACCGACACGGACTCGCTGCCCGAGCGCACCGCGCCCGTCACGCCGCCGAGTTCCTTGCGGGTCTTTTCGATGCTTTCCAGCAGCGTGCCCATTTCGTCGTTGCGGTTGGCGCGCACGGTCTGGCTCAGATTGCCGCCCGAAATCTGCTGGAGGCTGTCGAGCGCATAGTTCAGCGGCGTCATGATCGCGCGGCTCAGCATGATCCAGCCGAGACCGGCGGCCACGAGACCGAGCACCACCATCACGGCGCTGATCGTCGAGAACATGTAGAAGTTCGATTCAGCCTGCTCGTAGCGCGTCTTCGCGTTCTCGTAGAGATGCTTCTTGACCTCGTTGTTCGCGGCGCTCATCGCACTGTAGAGGTCGGAGAGCTGCGTCATCGCGATGTTGTCGGCCGTTGTCTTGTCGCCCGATTGCAGCGCCTTCGTGAAGGCCGACACCGCGTCGCGCATATTGGTGCGGCGCTCGGTGGTCTTCTCGATCAGCGGCAGTTCGTCCGGCTCGTGCGGCATCTGCTGGAACTTGCTCCACCACTCGTCGGAGTTCTTGAAGAAGCCCGCTGCGCGCTGCAGCTGGTCGGGGACCGTGGGCGCTTCCGGATGCAGCGCCACGCGGTCGAGCACGAGACGCGTGCGCGCGATGTAGATTTCCGCGTTGTCGATCGCCGTGGATTCGGCGAGCTTGTTGCGATAGGTATCGCGGTTCGCGCTGTTCGCCTTTTCCGTGCTGATGAAGCCCAGTACGCCGGAAACGGTGAGCAGGGCGGCGAGAAGTGCGAAGGTGAGCGCAATCCGCGCTCTGATCGTAAGTGTCATGCGTCTGTACCGATTTGACCAGGGAGGACGTGGCGCGGCGAACAGCATCTACGGCGGCTGATCTGACGCGGGCGTCTCCTCCTTATCGACATTCGTCTGACCATATTTAGGGCAAAGCTAAAATATTTTTAAGGAACTACTGAAATTCCTTTGAAATCAGGCTGTAAGAAAGGCGCTCGAAAGCGCCGAGGCACGCCAGGCAAGGCTTCCCGAGGACGCAAACGTTGTCGAACGGTCGTGCGGAACTTGCCGAGTCTTTCGCTATCTTTCTGAAGTTTTTGAAAATCCTTCCATCGACGGACTCATTATCAAAGGCCGCGGCGGTGCGCAGAATGACGTCACTGCAACGCGAGACGCACCTCGCCCACGACCTGGAGCCCATCATGAAGACGCCTATCCGCTCGTTTGCCCGCTTGTCTACCGCTGCCGTCGCAGCCGTTTTCGCCGCTTCGCTCGGCGTCGCCGCGCCCGCGAGTGCTGCGAGTGCTGCGAGTGCCGCGAGTGCCGCGGGCGGCGAACTTGCGCAGCCGCGCGAGCTGATCGTCGACGGCAGCCTGCCCCCGCAGCAGCGCGACCAGCAGATTCATGCCGCGCGTCTCTACGACACGTTCTGGAGCACGGGCGACGAAGCTCAGGCGCGCGCCGCGCTCGCGCCGGATTTCACGGATCGCACGTTGCCCGCGGGACGTCCGCAAGGCGTGGCGGGTCCGCTCGCGGCGTCGAAGGTGTTTCATACAGCAGTGCCCGACGTGCACGCCGACATCGAGCAGATGGTCGTGGCCGGGGACCGCGTGGTGACGCATCTGCATTTCACGGGGCACTTCACCGGCACGTTCAACGGCGTGCAGGGCAAGGGACAACCGGTGGATTTCATCGCGACGGACATCTATCGCATTCGCGACGGCAAGATCACCGATAACTGGCATATCGAAGACAATCTCACCTTTCTGCAACAAGTGGGTGCAGTGGCAAAGTGATGGCGCGCAAAGCGACAGGGTAAAGCGATGCTGAATGAGTGCTGAAACGGCGCAAATGTCAATACTCACTGCGGCACGAAAACCGGGTTTATCTAATACGCGATGCGATTTAAATAGCATCGCGTTTTTTATGATCGAATGCGCTGGTTTGGTCTTTAAAGAAATCCGCCGAGTAAGCGTTTTAAGCGCGCAATATGCGTTCCCGACAATATCCGTAATAGCCCTTGCTGCAAGGAACATCATGAAAGCGCCGTGGCGTCGTGCGCGCCTCGATAACGCATCGGTTGCGCATAATGTCGCGCGTAAGTTCTACTGATATCGATTAAACACGCATTAAGTGAGGCAGGTCTTACTGAGCTTATCTGCATCGCATGTGCAAACTGTAACAAAATGTAATTCCGTTAAAGGTAAAGTGACGTTCTTCGTATAAATTCCTTATCGAATCCGTTTTTCTTCCCCGTTTTCCGATGTGATTCGCTCACGCGGATTGGCATGCAGGAGCAAGGTCGATGAAACGCAAAAATCTCCGTTCCGCCGCGCTCGGCTTGGCGCTTGCAGGCTTGCCCGTGGTGCCTTTCGTGCCGCTGGCCGACGCCGCCGTGTATTCCAACGGCACCGCCACGGCCACCTTCAACGTCACGCTCACGCTGCAGGCGAACTGCGCGATCGCCGCCAATCCGCTGGCCTTCGGCACGAACGGCGTGCTGTCCACGGCCATCAACCAGCAGACCACGCTGAGCGTCACCTGCACGAACACGACGCCCTATAACGTCGGCCTCGACGGCGGCAACGTCACCGGGTCCACGGTCGCGAGCCGCTTGATGGCGGGCACGGCCACCGGCAACACCACGACCACCGTCGGCTTTCAGCTCTATCAGGATGCGGGCCGCACGACGATCTGGGGCAACACGCAGGGCACCAACACGGTGGCCGGCACGGGCACCGGCTCGGCGCAAACGCTCACGGTGTACGGCCAGGTGCCGGCGCAAACCACGCCGAAACCGGACACCTACCAGACCACGGTCACCGCGACGGTCTACTTTTGAGCGCGCGCCGGGCGGGTTGTGCCGCGTTCGCGGCGGCGTGGCTGTGGGCGTTCGCAGGCGGCGCATTCGCGGCCACATTGCAGATCTCGCCGGTGACGATCGAGTTCTCCGCGAGCGAGAACGCCACCGGACTCACGCTGCGAAATCCCGGCGATACGCCGCTTTACGGCCAGGTGCGCGTGTTCCACTGGACCCAGGCGGACGGCGACGACGTGCTCACGCCCACCGCCGACGTCATCGCCAGTCCGCCGCTCATCGAGATCGCGCCGCATGGCGATCAACTCGTGCGGCTCGTGCGCGTGAATCCGGCAGGCGCCGCGAATGTGGCGAACGCGGCGAGCGGCGCGAGCGCGCCCGCAACGGCGGAGAACGCGAACGCCGAACTGAGCTACCGCCTGCTGATCGACGAATTGCCCGCGCCGGGCACGGCGAACGCGGACGGCGTGACGATCCGCCTGCGCTATTCGGTGCCGGTGTTCGTCGAGCCGCGCGGCGGCATGGCGCCGCCTGCGTTGACGTGGCGGCTCGTGCACGGCGCGCACGGTTATGCGCTGCGCGCCGACAACGCAGGCCAGCGGCGCGCGCAGATTTCGGCGGTGCAGCTTTTCGACGACTCGGGCCATAGCTGGGACGTCACGCACGGGCTGCTCGGCTACGCGCTCGGGCATCAGGGCCGGCAGTGGAACGTGCCGGTGCCGCCCGACGCGAAGATCGGCCGCATGAAGGTGCGCGCCACGGTCAACACGCAGCCGGTGGAAGGCGCGGTGGCGATCGAGCAGGGTGGATGAGCGCGTTTCGCGCGATCAGGGCAGGGAACGGCTGCGCGCCGCTCGGGAGGCGCGCGCGGGCCGCAGTGAAGGAGGAGGCCGTATGTCGCCGCAAGGCGCGGGCCGGAAGACATGAAACGAACGACGCAGAATGAAACGAATTCGAGGCGCGTCCCGTCATGGCCGGGCGAGGCGCATGGCGGTCGTGGCGGCCGCCGTGGCGTTCGCATTCCTCAGCGCCGCTGCGCATGCGCAGGGGCAGTTGATCAATGCGGGCGCGCAGGACACGCGTGACCTCTATCTCGAAGTCGATGTGAACGGCCAGCGCACGACCCAGATCGTTCATTTCCGGCAACTGGGCGGGCATCTGTTCGCGAGCGGCCAGGACCTCGACGCCGTGGGCGTGGACACGGCGCAACTGCGCATCGCGCCCGATGCGAGCGTCGATCTCGACTCGCTGCCGGGCCTGCGTTATCGCTACGATCCCACGCGCCAGAGCCTCGATCTGCAGATTCCCAACGCCATCCGCAAGCCCTTCCAGTTCGACACGCGCGATGTCGCGGCCACGCCGAACGCCACGTCCGCGCGCGGCCTCGTGTTCAACTACGACGCGTTCGCGCAGACCGGCTCGGCGAACGAATTCGCGCTCTGGAGCGAGGAGCGCTACTTCGATCCGCACGGCGTGTTCAGCAACACGGGCGTGGCGTACTTCTATCGCGACCGCGACGAGTACGTGCGCTACGACACCTCGTGGAGCATGTCGAATCCCGCGAATTTGAGCACCACGCAGTTCGGCGACACGATCACGTCCTCGCTTGCGTGGACGCGCGCGATCCGCATCGCCGGCTTCCAGTGGCGCAGCAACTTCGCGCTGCGCCCCGACCTCGTGACGTTTCCCGTGCCCGCGCTGCCGGGCAGCGCCGTGGTGCCGACCTCGGTCGATCTGTACATCAACAGCGTGCGGCAGTATTCGGGCACGGTGCCGAGCGGGCCGTTCATCATCAACGATGTGCCGGGCATCACGGGCGCGGGCCAGGCCACGGTCATCACGCACGATGCGCTCGGCCGCACGATTTCGGCCTCGGTGCCGCTCTACGTGGATACGCGGCTGATGGCGACGGGCCTCTCGAGCTATTCGTTCGAAGCGGGCTTTTTGCGCCGCAATTACGGGCTCGATTCGTTCGATTACGATTCGCGGCCCGCCGTGAGCGCGTCGTGGCGTCATGGCGTGAACGATCACCTCACGCTCGAAGCGCACGGCGAAACCACGCCGGGTCTCTTCAACGCGGGCGGCGGCGCGTTGTTCGGACTCGGCACGGCGGGCGTGCTCAACGGGTCGGTGTCGGGCAGCGTGGGCAAGCTCTCGGGCACGCAGTTGAGCATCGGCTATCAGTTCGTGTCGCCACGTTTTTCGATCGACGCGCAATCGATTCGCGCGTTCGGCAATTACGGCGATCTCGCCGCGCGCGACGGCACGCCCATTCCGACCACGACCGACCGCGTGACGCTCGCGATTCCCTTCCTGCGCAACCAGACGTTTTCGGTGAGCTATATCGGCTACAAGATTCCCTCGGCGCCGGTTTCGCAGATCGGCTCGGTGTCGTGGACCTTCAACTTCGGCAATCTGGTGTCGCTGAACCTGAGCGCGTACCAGGACTTTCGTCAGCGCGATTCGCGCGGCGTGCTGCTCTCGGCGAGCATCGGACTCGGCCACAACACGTCGATCAACGCGACCGTCGGCCGCCAGGACGGCGCGTCCACGTGGAACGTCAACGCGCTGCAGCCGCCCGATTACAGCGGCGGCTGGGGCTGGGGCGTACAGAACGGCGGCACGGGCTCGACGCAGTTCCGCCAGGGCCAGCTGCAATATCTCGGCCGCTACGGCGAAGCGACGGCCGCCGTGCAGCAGGTGGGCAACCAGACGATCGGCTCGCTCGACCTGACCGGCTCGCTCGTGCTGATGGACGGCACGGTCGAACCCGCGCGCCGTATCGACGACGGTTTCGCGCTCGTGTCGACCGATGGCGTCGCGGGCATTCCCGTGCTGCACGAGAATCGCGTGATCGGCTTGACGGACGGCGGCGGCCATCTGCTGATTCCCGATCTCAACGCGTATCAGCACAACGAGCTCGCCATCGACACGATGAATCTGCCGGCCGACGCGCGCATCGCCGACACGTCGAAGGACATCGTGCCGCAAGCGCAATCGGGCGTGCTCGCGCATTTCACGGTGACGCGTTATCGCGCGGCGTCGATCATCGTTCACGACGCCGACGGCAAGCCCTTGCCCGCGGGCGCGCGCGTGCATCACGTGGAAAGCGGCCACGACACCATCGTGGGTTACGACGGCATCACCTTCGTCGACGGACTGTCATCGGACAACCATCTGCAGATTCAAAGCGGTGACAGGCATTGCGAAGTTGCGTTTGCGTGGCAGGCCGGCAAGGGCGAGACGCTGCAAACCATCGGGCCGCTGGTGTGTCCGCTGTCGGGCGCCGGTGGCGCGGGAACGCCGCCATGAGACGCCTGTTGATGATGCTCGCGCTGTGCCTGACGCTTGGCTTCGCGGCGCGCGGCGCACACGCCGAGGCGTGCACGGCGACGGCCACGCCGGTGTCGTTCGGCAACGTGAGCCCGATCGCGGGCACGACGTTCACCACCACGAGCACGATCAGCGTGACCTGCACGTGGTCCGCCATCACGCTCACGCCCGATGTGCTCGTGTGCCTCAACCTCGGCGGAACGAGTCCGCGCGCGCTCACGAACGGCACGAATTCGATGAACTACGACCTCTATCGCGATGCCGGTCACACGCAGATCTGGGGATCGATTTATTCGAACGGCACGCCGATCTCGCTCACGATGAGCAAGCCGAGCGGGACCTCGTTGAGTACGACCGTCACCGTCTATGGACAGATCGCGTCGGCGCAACCGACGGTGCCGACCGTGAACAATGCGAGCACGGTCTATACGCAGAGCTTCGGCGGCAATACGACGTCGATCAATTACGGCTTCTACACACTGATCGCACCGACCTGCGCCACGCTGACCGCGACGCAAGGCACGTTTGCGTTTTCGTCGACGGCCACGGTCATCAACAACTGCAACATCAGCGCGACGAATGTGGCGTTCGGTTCAGCGGGCGTGCTGAGTTCGGCGTTGCGCGCGAACGGCTCGATCACGGCGCAATGCACGAACGGCGATGCGTTCAAGATCGCGCTCAACAGCGGCTCGAGCGGCAATGTCGCGGCGCGCACGATGGCGCGCTCCGGAGGCGGCGGATCGGTGAGTTATCAGCTCTATCTGGATTCGGGCTATAGCAGCGCGTGGGGCGACGGCACGGGGAGCACCGCGACGGCGGCCGGAACGGGAAGCGGGACGCAGCAGGTGTTCACGGTGTACGGGCGCGTGCCGTCACAGACCACGCCCGCGCCGGGAAGCTATAGCGACACGATTACGGCGACGATCTATTTTTGAGCGGATGGGGCCGGATAAGACGCGGATCGCGACACGCGCGGCGGCGTCTGCGGACCGTTAAAACGTCACCGTCCAGAATGCCCGCGACGACCGCTGCGAATCGAACTGCACCGCCGACGCCAGCTGCATGGCCGGCGCTTCGGATTGCGAGACCAGATACGGCTCGCCGTGCAGACAACTGACCGCGGGCGCAGTCGCGCTCACACCCTCGCTCGCGCTGATCAGACAACTCTGCTGCACGACGAGGCTTACAACCATGGAGGAGGCCGGCACGGGTTCGGCGCCGCCGGTTGGGGCGAGCAGCGCGAAGCCGAGCGCCAGGCCGAAGGCCAGCGCGGACCGGAGGTAGGGAAGGCGGGACATGTTCGGAAGCAATCGGGTAAATCGGACGAGCCGGGCGAATCGGACGATGCGCGCCCCGGCGTCTCGATACGCGGCGGCGCGAGATGTCGCGCGCCGCCGCGCGGTGCTGGTACGGCATCTATCTGTTTGTCGGCATGGCGGCCCGAAAGTTGAGCACTGCGGCAATTCGCTGCGCTGCCCGCGCGCGGCGGGGCGCTTCAGACCGGCTCCCCGGCCACGGCGCGCGCGCGGGACGGCGCGGCGCGCGGCGTCAGCCAGGCCAGAACGGCGGCGATCGCGAACAGCGCGGGAACATCGCCGAGCAGATGGCCGCGATGTTCCGGCGCCATCAGCGACTGCACGGCCATGATCGCGCCATGCACGACGCTCGACCAGATCGTGAACCAGATCAGGCTCAAATTCGCCAGCGGATCGCGCGCGGCGCGCACGAGAAAAACGCCGAGCGTCGCGTAAATGCCGACGATCATCGCCTGATAGTCGGAGTGCCCGGTGTGCCAGGCCCAGCCGGCGGGCCAGACGATCATCAGCGGGTAGAGCGCGAATATTGCGATCGCACCCGTGACGAGCAGCACGCCGCGCAGATAGCGCAGGCGGTTGCGTGGATCCATGGCGGTCTCCTCGGGGCATGACGGCGGCCCGATGGCGCCACTATGCCTCTCCGTACACGCGCTTGCAAGCTTGCGGTGCAGCGGTAAATCCCATGATCGTCGCGCATCGTGTCGGTATTTGTTCGCATTTGTTCTTCAATGCTGCGTTGGCAGGAAGGCAGGGAGCGCGTCTGTCTTTCGCCTGGCTGTCGAAATAATTCTTCACAATCGGCAATGTTATAACGTAACATTCGCATCGGCTTTCACAGCACTTTCGATTTTCTTCGCTGCGCGGCGGTCGCCGACCACGGGGTTTCGCGACCGCGTTGCGCCTCACGGGCGCTTCATCGCGCGTCTTATTTCAACGATCCGACAACGACGCAAACAAGAATCATCGTGGCCACCTTCATCCAGTCCGACGCGTCCTCGAAGCCGCGTTCCGCGCGCCTGCGCGCCCAGCCTCGCGGCGCTTTCGCTTGCCCTTCGCGCGTGGAATCGCTTGCGGAGCGTCTTTCGCAGATCGCGCGTCTGCGCCGCTTCACGCCTTTCGCCCCGTTCGCGCAGCTTTCGCACCTCACCCGCCTCACGCCGCTTTCACTGGCGCTCGTGAGCGCGCTGGTGCATGCGCAGACGTCGAACGCCAACAGCGACGCCTCGACGACAACCGGCAGCACGCTCGCGCCGGTGTTCGTCACCGCCAATCCGCTTGGCGACAGCGACCTGATCTCGCCCGCTACCTCGGTCGGCGGCGACGATCTCACGCTGCGCGCGGCCAATTCGCTCGGCGAAACGCTCAACGGACTACCTGGTGTCTCGACGACCACCTACGGACCGATGGTCGGTCGCCCGATCATCCGCGGCATGGACGGCGACCGCATCCGTCTGCTGCAAAACGGCGTGGCCGCCTACGACGCTTCGTCGCTCTCGTACGATCACGCCGTGCCGCAGGATCCGTTGTCGATCGAGCGCGTGGAAATCGTGCGCGGCCCGGCGGCGCTGCTGTACGGCGGCAACGCGATCGGCGGCGTGGTCAACACCATCGACAACCGCATTCCGCGCGAGCCGATCCAGGGCGTGACGGGCGCCATCGACGCGAGCTACGGCGGCGCCAACGACGCGCGCGCGGGCGCGGCGCAGGTCGAGGCGGGCAACGGGCAGTTCGCCTTCCACGTCGACGCCTTCGATCGCGACACCAGCAATCAGCGCATTCCCGGTTACGCGCATTCCGCCGCGCAGCGGGCGGCCGACGGCGGCGCCGACGAGCCCTACGGCAGCATCCCGAACAGCGACGGCCGCTGGCACGGCGGCGCGGTCGGCACCTCCTACACGTGGGCCGACGGCTACGCGGGCATTTCGTACAACGGCTTCCAGAGCGACTACGGCTCGGTCGCCGAAGACGACGTGCGTCTGCGCATGCATCAGGATCACGTCGCCGTGGCGTCGGAAATCCGCAATCTGAGCGGGCCGTTCAGCCAGCTCAAGTTCGATTTCGGCTACACCGATTACGAGCATCGCGAAATCGACAACGGCGAAGTGGGCACGACGTTCCGCAATCACGGCTATGAGGCGCGGCTTGAGGCGCGGCACAAGAAGATCGGGCCGCTCGAAGGCGCGATCGGCGTGCAGGTGAGTCAGAACACGTTCTCGGCGCTCGGCGACGAAGCGCTCGTGCCGACCACGCAAACCACCAACATCGCGCTGTTCGGTCTCGAAGAATGGCAGGTGACGCAGCGCCTGAAGCTCAGCGCGGGCGCGCGTCTCGAACACGTGAAGCTCGATCCCACGCCCAACGGCAACGAGCGCTTCGCCAACGCGCAGGGCCGCGACTTCAACGCGGGCAGCGTCTCGGCGGGCGCGCTCTATCAGCTCGCACCGGCATGGTCGCTGGCGGGCAACGTCGCGTACACGGAGCGCGCGCCGACGTTCTACGAGCTTTACGCGAACGGGCCGCACGACGCGACCGGCCAGTATCTGATCGGCAATCCGGATGCGCAGAAAGAGAAGGCGGTCTCGACGGATCTGTCGCTGCGCTTCGAACGCGGTCCGAACAAGGCGAGCGCGGGCGTGTTCTACAGTCGCTTCCGCAACTATCTGACCGAGTACAACACGGGCCGCCTCGTCGACGATGACGACGAAGTCGTGCCCGCCGGCACCGACGACGCGCTCAACGAAGCCGTCTATCGCGGCGTGCGCGCGGAGTTCTACGGCGTGGAGCTGGACGGCAAGTGGCGCGTGTTCGCGAAGGGCGCGCATCGCGTGGACGTGGCGTTTACGGCGGACTACACGCACGCGCGCAATGTCGATACGGGCGCAGCGCTGCCGCGCATCGCGCCGCTGCGGGCGACGCTGGCGGCCGATTACGGCTACGGTCCGTTCGGCGCGCGCGCGGAACTCGTGCATGCGTGGGCACAGCATCGCGTTCCCGAGGACGATCTGCCGACCGGCGGTTACACGACGCTCGGTCTGATCCTCACGTACAAGTTCCGCGTCGGTCCGACGAACTGGCTCGCCTATGTGCGCGGCGACAATCTGACGAACCAGGACGTGCGCTACGCGAGTTCGGTCGTGCGCGATATCGCGCCGGAAGGCGGGCGCAGCGTGATGGTGGGATTGCGCTCGACGTTCTGACGCGCTGGGCCTGGCCGCGCGCGCGACGTCGAACGCAACGTCAGGCGCGCACGGCGGCCAGGCTTTCCTGCGCGCGCAAGCCGTCGACGGCGGCGGTCAGGCCCTGGCCGCCGGAGTTGTTGCGCAGCACGAGCGTGAGATCGTGACGCTGCGCGATGCGCATCGCGATCGACAGCCCGAGGCCGCTGCCGGTGCCGGGCACGTGATTGCCGCGATAGAAGCGGTCGAGCACGCGGCCCAGGTGTTCTTCGGGAATGCCCGGCCCGTTGTCGACGA
Organism: Paraburkholderia tropica; assembly: GCF_900109265.1. Lineage (GTDB taxonomy): Bacteria > Pseudomonadota > Gammaproteobacteria > Burkholderiales > Burkholderiaceae > Paraburkholderia > Paraburkholderia tropica. Next base: position 157,845 of record NZ_FNZM01000006.1, on the reverse strand, counting down.
CCTCGAAACCCAGGCGCTCGCCCGTGCGCGTGAGCACGAGGTCGATGCGCCCGCCGGGCGGCGTGTAGCGGATCGCGTTGTCGATCAGATTGTTCAGCAGCGTGGCGAGACCGTGCGGATCGGCGGCCACGTTGCAGGCGTCGTCCTCGGTCACGGGCGGGCGCACTTCCAGCCCGAGATCGATGTGCTTGTCCTCGGCGAGCAGCGAGAAGTCGCCGATCGCCTGCTCGCTCAGGCGGCGCAGACTCACGGCCGCCACCGGCAGTTCCGGCTGCGCGTCCTCGCGCGCGAGCGTCAGCAATTGCTGCACGAGGCGGATCAGGCGGTTCAGGCGCGTGGCGATGCGCTCGGTCGTTTGCGGCTCGCCCGTGAGCGTGCCGTCGCGCAGCGCGGCCTGGAGTTGCAGCTTGAGCGCCGCGAGCGGCGAGCGCAATTCGTGCGCGGCGTCGGCGATGAAAGTGCGCTGCGCCTGCGACGCCGTATTCAGACGCGCGAGCAGGTCGTTGAGCGCTTCCACGAGCGGGCGCAATTCGATCGGCACCGAGCCGTCGAGCTTGAGCGGTCCGAGCATGGTCGACGAACGCGCGGCGAGCAGCGCGGACAGCGCGCCGACCGGCGCGAGGCCGCGCGCCACCACCAGCAGCACGAGCACGATGGCGACCGGCACCAGCAGCGCAAGCGGCCAGAGCGTATGCAGCGCCAGTTGCAGCGCGAGCTGTTCGCGCACGGAGATCGGCTGCGCGACCTGCACGAAGCGGTCGGCCTGCTGCACGCCGAAGGTGCGCCAATGCGTTTCGGCGCGCTCGATCACGTGAAAACCCACGGGATTGCGCGGCAGCGGCGGGTCTTGCGTCGAGTGATAAATGGGCGCGCCGTCGCGGTCCCAGATGTCGATGAGAATGCGATCGTCGGCGATGCCCTGCATGTCGGGCTGTTGATCCTGCGCCGCGCCGTGGCCTGTGCGCAGGTTCAGCGGCAGCGACAGCGCCACCGCGCGCAATTCATAGTCGAACAGTTCGCTCGCCTCGTTGCGCGCCGTGTGGAAGATCGCGAGTCCCGCGATCGCCGAGGCCGCGGCGAATCCGCAGATCAGCCAGCCCAGCAGCCGCCGCCGGATCGAATTCATTCAGCCCTCTTGAGGCGATAACCGACGCCGCGCACCGTGACGATCTGCTCCGCGCCGATCTTGCGGCGCAAGCTGTGCACATGCACTTCGATGGTGTTGCTGCCCACTTCCTCGCCCCAGCCGTAGATGCGTTCTTCGAGTTCGGCCTTGGTGAACACGCGCGCGGGTTCTTCGATCAGCACGTGCAGCAGCGCGAATTCGCGCGGCACGAGCGCGACCGGCGCGCCCGCCTGGGTGACTTCGTGCGCGGCGGGGTCGAGCGCGAGGTCGCCGTGGGTGTAGACGGGCTGCTTGCGTCCGGTGCGCCGGCGCAGCAGCGCGCGCACGCGGGCGGCGAGTTCGTCGAGATCGAAGGGCTTGACGAGGTAGTCGTCGGCGCCCGCGTCGAGCCCGGCTACGCGGTCGGTCACGCTGTCGCGCGCGGTGAGGATCAGCACAGGCGCTTCGCCGCCGCGCTTGCGGTAGGCGGCGAGCACGGTCACGCCGTCTTTCTTCGGCAAGCCGAGGTCGAGCAGCACGAGGTCGTAGACGTCGTTGGCGAGCGACAGCTCGGCCTCGCGGCCGTCCTTGGCCCAGTCGACCGCATGGCCTTCGCGGCGCAGCGTGTCGAACACGGGTTCGCCGATCATTTCGTCGTCTTCGATCAGTAGCAGACGCATCGTGGGGCTCCAGTTCGCTTGAATGCGCAGTGAGTGGTGCGGCGTGGCGTGCAGCGCGATGAGCGATTGTCCCTCATTCGGTGCGCTTTCGTCGCGCTTTCGCCGCTCATTCGTGTTCCGGCTTCGTGACGGCGCGGGTGGGGCCGTCCGGCTTGCCGTCGGACTTGCCGCCGCCGAGCAGCAGGCGCAGCAGCGCGGGCAGCACCAGCAGCACCAGCGGCATCTGCACGATCAGCCCGGAAATGATCGCGACGGCCAGCGGTTGCTGCATCGCGGAACCCTGTCCGAGCGCGAAGGCGAGCGGCAGCAGCGCGAGAATCGCGGCGATCGTCGTCATCGCGATCGGGCGCAGGCGATTGCGTCCGGCGGCCTGCAACGCCTCGTCGAGCGGCAGGCCGTCGTCGCGCACGAGGCCCTGGAATTCGGAGACATAGAAGATCGCCACTTCGGTCACGATGCCGATGATCATAGTCATGCCCATCATCGCCGAGATATTGAGCTCGATGCCCGTGATCCAGAGGCCGACGAACACCGCGCCGGTCGCGAGCAGCGGCATGGCCATCACGGCCAGCGCCACGCGAAAGCGTTCGTAGAGGAACAGCAGCAGCCCGAACACCAGCGCGACCGCCGCGCCGAACACGGCCATCAGCCCCTTGAACGCGATCTGCTGCTGCTGATACAGGCCGCCGAGTTCGTAATAGACGCCTTGCGGCAGCAGCGCGGGATCGGCCAGCGCGAGCTGCACGTCGGCGATGGTCGAGCCGAGATCGCGGCCGTCGATGCGCGCCGTCACGGCCACCATGCGCTTGAGATTGTCGCGGCTGATTTCGGGCTGGCCGCTCACGTGCACGGGCGCGGCGACGCGCGAGAGCGCGAACATATGGCCGTCGGGCGCACGCAGCGGCAGGCGCGCGAGTTCGGTGTCGGTCATCTGCAGCGCGCCTTGCGCACGCACGCGCACGCCGATGCTCTTCGGCCCGCTCTGGTACTGCGTGGCCACGTTGCCGTCGAGCAGATCGGCGACCTGCTGCGCGATCGCCTGCGGGTCCATGCCCTGCGCGGCGGCCGCGTCGGGGCGAATGCGCAGGTCGATGGCGTCGCCGGCGGGATTGATGCCGTCGTTCACGTCGACGATGCCGTTGATCTTGCCGATGCGCGCGGCCACTTTCTGCGCCGTGGCGTCGAGCACGGTCTGGTCGTCGGAATAGATCTTGATCTGCACGGGCTGCGGCACGGCCGTGAGGTCGCCGATCAGGTCTTCCATGAGCTGCGCGAGTTCGACGCTTACGCCCGGCACCTGGGTGTCGACCTTCGAGCGGATTTCCTCCATCACCGTGTCGATCGGCTCGCGATTGCCCGACTTCAGGCGCACGAAGAAGTCGCCCTTGTTCGGCTCGTTGAGGTCGCCGCCGAGGCCTGCGCCGGTGCGACGCGAATAGGTCGCCACGTTCGGATTCGCGCGGATGATCGCCTCGATCTGTTGCATCAGGCGGTCGGTTTCCGTGATCGAGGTGCCGGGGCGCGTGTGGTAGTCGAGCACGAAACCGCCTTCGTCCATCGACGGCATGAAACCGCTGCCGACGCGCGTGAAGGCGAGCGCCGACAGAGCCGCGAGCGGCACGATCAGCGCGAGCACCCAGACCGGACGCAGGCTCACGCGTGCGACGAGGCGCGCATAGCCGCGGTTGAGCCACGCGGCGAAACGCGTCTCGCGATGTTCTTCGGCGTCTTTCGCGGTGAGCCAGCGGTCGCACAGAATCGGAATCGCGAGCCACGTGACGAGGAAGGAGATGAAGAGGGCGCTGGCCATCGTCACCGAAAGCGCCTTGAAAAAGGCCCCCGTCACGCCCGAGAGAAACGCGAGCGGCACGAAGATGATGAGCGTGGCCGCCGACGAACCCGCGAGCGGGCGCGTGAATTCGAGCGCCGCGCTCATCACGCGGCCATGAAACGCGTGCGCGCCCGCTTCGCGCATGCGCCGCGCGATGTGCTCGATCATCACGATGGCGTCGTCGATCACGAGACCGACGGCCGCCGCCATGCCGCCGAGCGTCATGATGTTGAAGCCCATGCCGAACACGTCGAGCAGCAGGATGGTCGCGGCCATCACGATCGGCACGAGCGCGACGGCGATCAGCGTGATCTTCACGTTGCGCAGGAACACGAACAGCGTGAGCGCGGCGAGCACCACGCCGATCATGATTGCATCGCGCACGCTGGTGGCCGAGGCGACCACGAGTTCGCTCTGGTCGTACCAGTTCGCGAGCTTCACGCCGGGCGGCATCTGCGTGTCGAACGCGGCGAGCCGGTCGCGGATCGCCTGCGCCATCGCCACGCTGTTCGCGCCGGGCTGCTGGTACACGTTGACCAGTACGGCATCCTGACCGTCGGCGGTCACGCGGATCCACTGCGGCACGGTGCCTTGCGTGACCGTGGCGATGTCGCCGAGGCGGATCTGATTGCCGGCGTTCGTCGACACCACGACGTTCTTCAGCGCGTCGAGTCCGCCGAGCGCCGCATTGGCGACGACGAGATAGAGCTTGTCGTGATCCTCGATGCGGCCCGTGGCCATCAGCACATTGCCCGCGCCCACGGCGCGCGAGACGTCGGCGACCGAGAGCTTGTACGCCGCGAGGCGCTGCGGATCGACGGCCACTTCGAGCTCGTCGCGCGCGCCGCCCGTCACGTCCACGCGCGCGACGCCCGCCACCGACGACAGCAGCGGCCGCAACTGGAACTGCGCGAGATCGTAGAGTTGCGCGAGCGACTGCTTGTGCGAGGTGAGGCTGTACGCGAGCACCGGAAACACGGTCGGATCCATGCGGCGCACCTGCATGGAAGTACCGGGCGGCAGCGTCGCGAGGATCTCGGCGATGGCCGACTGCGCCTGCAGCGTGGCCTGCGCCATGTCGGTGCCCCAGTCGAAATTCAGCGAGATTTCGGCCGCGCCGCGACTCGTGCGCGATTCGACGTCGCGCACGTTCGGCACGCGGCGCAGCGCTTCTTCGACGGGCATCGTCACGAGCGTCGCCATCTGCTCGGCGGGACGGTCGCCCGCATCGAGCGAAATCACGGCGCGCGGAAACGACACGTTCGGGAACAGCGAGATCGGCAAACGCAGCGCGGTCAGCGCACCGGCGACGGCGGCGAGCGCGATCACGAACAGCAGCGAGCGGCGATGCCGCTGCATCCATTGGCTGAACGTCATTGCGCGTCGCCTTGCTTCGTCTGGGCGAGGCGCACGGCCATGCCGTCTTCGAGTTCGTCGTTGCCGCTGACGACGAGCGGACGCGCGGCGTCGAGCGCGCCGTCCACGCCGTAGGCGTTGCCGTGCTCGACCTTGACCGTGACGTTGACGCGCTGCGCCTTGTTGCCGGGCGCGATCTGATAGACGTAGTGGCCGCGATCGTCCTGCAGCACGGCCGCGCGCGGCACGTTCCACCAGATGCCGGTTTGCGTGTCGATATCGGCGCGCACGCGCGTGCCGGGCAGGAAGGCGGTGCCCGCGAGCGGCACGTTGGCGCCGACGTTGACGAGCTGGCTCTGCGCATCGATGGCCGCGCCGACCAGCACGATGCGTCCTTGCGCTTGCAGACCGTCGAGCGCGGGCGCGAGCGGACGCAGCACGACGCGGTCGCCCGCATGCAGCGTGAGCGCTTCGGCGGGTTCGACGCCGAGCGAGACGTTCGTCGCGTGGGCGTTGGCCGGGTTGTCGGCGACGAGTTGCGCGAGCGCGGCGCCCGCCTGCACCTGGTCGCCAGGCGCGGCCGTGAGTTGCGCGATCACGCCGGCGACCGGCGCCGTCACCGTATTCTCGCCCGCGGCAATGCCGGTGGCGTGCTGCGCGGCGAGCGCCTGCTGCGCGTCGTCGAGCGCCTTTTGCGCGGCGGCCAGTTGCGATTGCGTGGCGAGGCCGTCGCGATAGAGCGACTGCGTGCGCGCGAGTTCGCCGCGCGCGAGCGTGGCCGAGCTTTGCGCCTGCGTCCAGGCGATCACGGCGTTCGGATCGGCCTGCACGACGAACAGCGGCGCACCGCGCGCGACGGTCTGGCCCGGCTGCACGAGCACGCGCGTCACGCGCGCGAGATACGGCAGGCTGACCGTGGTGGCGTTCGCGGCGGCCGCGGCGACGGTGCCGTAGGCGACGAGCGTCTGCGAGACCGCGCCGCGCGTCACGCGCACGGTCTGCACGGCGGCGGAGGGCGCGGGCGTGTCGGCGGCGGCGGGGGTGTTATCGGCGTGGGCGGCGGTGAGCAGCGTCGCGCCGATGGCGAACGCGGCCACGGCGCAACACGCGCAGGCGGTGGCACGCAGCGGCGTGCGGGAGAAAAATCGACGGTCGGCCATGAGGATCAACGGGCAACGGTGAGAGTGGTGGGGGCGCTGCCGGTTTGCTGCGCGGGTGCGGGTGCGGGGGCGCGCGTCGGCGCGGATGAGCCGTATGGATCGGGAATCGCACTGCCGAGCAGTGCCTGAAGACCGATCCGCTGTTCGGCGAGCGCCTCGCGCGCGGTGGCGGCGTCGAGACGCCGCGTGAGCGCCGCGCTCTGCGCATCGACGTACTGGCCGAGCGCGATGTCGTGACGCGCGTAGGCGTCCTGTGCGTGCGCGGCGGCGCGGTCGAGTTCGGGCAGCGCGGCTTCGTCCTGCGCGAGCTGCTGCGCGGCGATCGCATCGTCGGCACGCAGATGCGCGATATCGGCGGCGGCGGTGTCCAGACGCGTCCGGTATTCGTCGGCGAGCCGCTGGCGCGTGGCCTGTTCGATGGCGATATTGCCGCGATTGCGATTGAACACGGGCAGCGTGAGATTGATCGCGAAGCCGCTCGTGTAGATCTCCGACGTATCGCGCTGACGCGTGAAACCCACGGAGAGGCTCGGAAACTGATTGAGAATCGCGGCGCGGTATTTCTGCTCCTGCGCTTCGTAACCGGCCTGCAGCGCGATGAGATCGGGGCGGCGCTGCGGCAGCGCGGCGACGGCGGCGTCGAGCGTGGCATCGGCGAGCGGGGCGGCGGGGTCGGCTTGCGCCGTGTCGGCGAGCGGCAGCGTGACATCGGGCGCGAGGCCGAGCAGCGCGTTCAGATCGTGATGCGTCTGCTCGTGCGCGCGCAGCAGATCGGCGTATTGCTTGCGCGCGTCCTCGCTGGCGGTGAGCGCGGCGCTCGCGCTATCGGCCGTCACGTTGTGCTCGCTCGCGGCGTGCGCGATGCGTTCGTAACGCGTTTGCGTGAGGTCGGCCTGCTTCGCGAGCAGCGGCAGCGCGTCGTTCTGGAAGCGCGTTTTCACGTAAAGCTGCTTCGCCTGCGCGATCACCTGCCACTCCTGCCAGAGCAGACCGAGGTCGGTCTTGCGCACGGTGGCGTCGGCGGCTTGCTTGTTGGCGCCGCGCGTGACGATCGCCATGACGTCCATGCTCAGACCGTAACTGAACGCGCGCGACAGACCGAGCGCGCCCGGATAGTCGCTCGACACCGCGATTTGCGGATCGGGCAGCAGACCCGCGGAAAAAGCCTGCGCCTGCGCGATGCCGAGATCGTCGCGCGCGAGCTTCAGATCGGGATTGTTCGCGACGGCGAGCATCGCGACTTCTTCGATGTCGAAGCCATCGGACGGATCGAAACGCTGCGCGGCCAGTTCGGGCAGCGGCATTTTCGCCGGGTCGATCTGGAGGTGGCCGAGGGTGTCCTGCGTCGTCATCGACGCGGCGGCGGGCAGCGGCTGCGCGCGATAGAGCGTGCAACCGCTCAGCGCGCCCGCGCATAACGCGGCGACGGCGAGCAGGCAATGCATGCGCAGCGAGCTGGCGCGGAACGGCGGCGGGCGAGACGGCATGGGGTTCTCGATGAAACTGCGCAGTCGCATCGGTGAGACGAACGGGCTGCGCGGGTGGATTGCGTGTGTCGCGATGCGGCGCGCCTTGTGGCGGTGGCGCGGCAGGTTGGTGGGGATTCTGGCGGGGAAACCCTTAGCGCCGCCTTAAGGCAATAAGGGTATGGGTGTGGGGCGGCGTGAATTGGGGGATGTCAATACGTCATTAATATCAATGACCTGGCGAATTTGGGCATGCAGCCGACCGCCCGGGATTTCGCGTGGATTGGGTTTCCATACAACACGTTATTTAACATTCTTGTGGAATTTCTGAACGATCGTTACCATCGCGGGCTGCCCAATTGCCCGCCGGTCTCGCTTGCTCATGCTGCTCGTCGTTCCGTATTTCGTCCTGATGGTTCTCGTCACACTCGCTTTTGCCCTCCCGTGCTGGCGCTTCATCGACGGACAGAATGCCGGACAGCAGCAACGCGTGAACACGCTCGATGGTGTCCGCGGTTATCTTGCATTGAGCGTGATGGTGCATCACGCGGTGGTGGCGGGCTTCTGGATCAAAACCGGCGAGTGGACCTTGCCGCCCGACTTCTTCTACAGCCGACTGGGCAGCGCGGGCGTTTCGCTGTTTTTCATGATTACCGGCTATCTGTTCTGGGGCAAGCTGATCAGGTCGCAGGGGCGGCCGGATTTCATCGCGCTCTATCTGAGCCGCGTGTTCCGTATTGCGCCCGTGTACTGGATCGCCGTCACCGCGATGGTGCTGGTCGTGATGGCTCGCTCGGGATTCGAAATCCGCGAACCTGTCGGCGCGCTGCTCGGCAAGATCGGCCACTGGTATGGACTCGGCTTGCTGGTGAATCACGACTTCAACGCTTACTCGAACGTCTGGATCGTGCTCGCCGGTGTCGTGTGGACCTTGAAATATGAGTGGCGATTCTATTTCGCGTTGCTGCCGGCGTCGCTGTTCGCGCGGCCCAGACTGCATCTCGCCGCAGCGTGTGTCGCCTTCGTCGGTACGCTGATCTGGGCGACGACCTCGACGGCGGAAGCCCCGCCGCTCTGGCTGCTGTTCACGATCGGCATGCTGGTCGCGTCGATCGGTGTGATCGGTCCGGTCGCGCGCTTGCCGGATGCGACGCGCTCGCTCGCCGTCATCGCGCTGATTGTGCTCGTCTTCGCGCTACATGCGCTTCCGTACTCGCGAGAGCAAAGCCTGATTCTCGGCGGCGTTTTCTTCCTGCTCTGCAATCGTACGACGCTCTTCGGACTGCTGACGTCGAGACCGGCGGTACGCCTTGGGCATATCAGCTACGGCATCTATCTGCTGCAAGGCTTCGTTTTCTCGGTGGGTTTTGCCGATGCGACGGTTGCGCACGCCATCCTGCAGTCGGCGGCCGCGTTCTGGCTCGCCACCGGCATCGGCATGCTGACGCTCTGCACGGTGGCAGCCGTGATTCACGTAACGGTCGAGCGACCGATGATCGATGTGGGACATCGCCTTGGCTTGCGCGTGAGTGCGCGTATGCCCGCGCCCTCCGCGCTCGCGCTCCGCGCCATGCGCTTTACGCTGGACACGGCCCGTTCCGGATGGTTGATTCGCTCCAGCCGACGGTAACCACGACGTAATGCGCGTTGTCGCATCGTCGAATTTCCTTTCCCGAATCACCGCTCAAAGCGACAAGCCTTTCTGAGTGGCGGTAATGCGAATCGAGCATGAGGCGCTTCAGGCTCGCTTCTAGCACGCGATGGAGCGACGCAAGCCGCGCGTCGGTCCGATTATTCATGTAGGCTTTTTGTAATAATTACAGATTGCCGAATTTCGATAACACGTCGATTTATGACTCTCTAGCATGGCTCGAATCAGGTCGCACGGGCGGCCTGCTTCGCCGGTCGCGGGCGCGCCCGCCCGGCCTTCACGAGGAGAGAACACCATGCAGGCAGAGTCGAAAAGCAGTGCGGGCGCGCCCGCGCTCAAGCAGACGCTCGGCACCTGGCAGCTTTGGGGGATCGCGGTCGGACTGGTGATCTCCGGCGAATATTTCGGCTGGAGCTATGGCTGGGCGAGCGCCGGGACGCTCGGCTTCGTCGTCACCGCGCTGTTCGTCGCGGCGATGTACACCACCTTCATTTTCAGCTTCACCGAACTCACCACCTCGATTCCGCACGCGGGCGGCCCGTTCGCCTACGCGCGCCGCGCCTTCGGTCCGGCCGGCGGTTTTCTCGCGGGCGCGGCCACGCTGGTCGAGTTCGTGTTCGCGCCGCCGGCCATCGCGCTCGCTATCGGCGCGTATCTGCACGTGCAGTTTCCGGGGCTCGAACCGAAGCACGCGGCCATGGGCGCGTATCTCGTCTTCATGGCGCTCAATATCGTCGGCGTGCAGATCGCGGCGACCTTCGAACTCGTCGTCACGCTGCTCGCGATCTTCGAACTGCTCGTGTTCATGGGCGTGGTGTCGCCGGGCTTTTCGTGGGATCACTTCCTGAAGGGCGGCTGGTCGGGCGCCGATCATTTCTCGATGGGGTCCTTCCACGGCATGTTCGCGGCGATTCCGTTCGCGATCTGGTTCTTCCTCGCGATCGAAGGCGTGGCGATGGCCGCCGAAGAAGCGAAAAACCCCAAGCGTTCGATTCCGATCGCCTACGTGGCGGGCATTCTCACGCTCGTCGCGCTGGCGGTCGGCGTGATGGTGTTCGCGGGCGGCGCGGGCGACTGGACCAAGCTCGCCAACATCAACGACCCGCTGCCGCAAGCGATGAAATACATCGTCGGCGAACATAGCGGCTGGATGCACATGCTCGTGTGGCTCGGCCTGTTCGGCCTCGTCGCGTCGTTTCACGGCATCATCCTCGGCTATTCGCGGCAGATTTTCGCGCTCGCCCGCGAAGGCTATCTGCCCGCGTGGCTCGCCAAGGTGCATCCGCGCTTCAAGACGCCGTATCGCGCGATCATCGCGGGCGGCGTGATCGGCATCGCCGCGATTTACAGCGACGAGCTGATCCAGTTCGCCGGCCAGACGCTCACGGCCAATATCGTCACGATGTCGGTGTTCGGCGCGATCGTCATGTATATCGTCAGCATGGCCGCGCTGTTCAAGCTGCGCCGTCAGCAGCCGCGCATGGCGCGTCCGTTCCGTGCACCGCTGTATCCGTTCTTCCCGGCGTTCGCGCTGCTGGCGGCGCTCGTCTGTCTCGGCGCGATGGTCTGGTACAACCAGCTCGTGGCGCTCGTGTTCGTGGTGTTCCTCGCGCTGGGCTATGCTTATTTCCTGGCGACCGGCGCACAGCGCGCGGCGGCCTCGGAAGCGGGCCCGGCGCTGGAAGCCGAAACCTCGGGCGCGCTGCTCGAAGAGTGACAGCGGAGGAATCAGGCAGATGTCGTACACGGAGACGATCGGTCCGCGCACGTATCGGTTCGCGGACCTCAAGACCGTGCTCGCCAAGGCGAGTCCGCTGCGCAGCGGCGACCAGCTCGCGGGCGTGGCGGCGGCGAGCGAGGAGGAGCGCGTGGCCGCGAAGATGGCGCTCGCGAACGTGCCGCTCAAGACCTTCCTGAACGAAGCGCTGATTCCGTACGAAAGCGACGAAGTCACGCGCCTGATCGTCGACACGCACGACGCGCAGGCGTTCGCGCCCATCGCGCATCTGAGCGTCGGCGACTTCCGCAACTGGCTGCTGTCGCCGCAAGCCGACAGCGCCATGCTCGAACGCATCGGCCCCGGCCTCACGCCCGAGATGGTCGCGGCGGTGTCGAAGCTGATGCGCAATCAGGATCTGATCGCGGTGGCGAAGAAGCGTCCCGTGATCACGCGCTTTCGCAACACGGTGGGGCTGCCGGGACGCATGTCGGTGCGTCTGCAGCCCAATCATCCGACCGACGACGTGAAGGGCATCGCGGCGTCGATGCTCGACGGCCTGATGTACGGCTGCGGCGATGCGATGATCGGCATCAATCCCGCCACCGACAGCCTCGCGGCCATCGTCAAGCTGCTCACGATGATCGACGGATTTCGCGAGCGTTATCGCGTGCCGACGCAATCGTGCGTGCTCACGCACGTCACCAACACGATCGCGGCAATCGAAAAAGGCGCGCCCGTCGATCTGGTGTTCCAGTCGATCGCGGGCACCGAAAAGGCCAACGCGAGTTTCGGCATTTCGCTCGCGCTGCTCGCCGAGGCGCGTGAGGCGGCGCTTTCGCTCAAGCGCGGCACGGTCGGCAACAACCTGATGTACTTCGAAACGGGGCAGGGCAGCGCGCTGTCGGCGAACGCGCATTTCGGCGTCGATCAACAGACCTGCGAGGTGCGCGCCTACGCGGTGGCGCGCCGCTTCGATCCGTTCCTCGTGAATACGGTGGTGGGTTTCATCGGCCCCGAATATCTCTACGACGGCAAGCAGATCATTCGCGCGGGTCTCGAAGATCATTTCTGCGGCAAGCTGCTCGGCGTGCCGATGGGCTGCGATATCTGCTACACGAATCACGCGGAAGCCGATCAGGACGACATGGATGCGCTGCTCACGCTGCTGGGCGCGGCGGGCATCAATTTCATCATGGGCATTCCGGGCGCCGACGACGTGATGCTCAACTATCAGAGCACCTCGTTTCATGACGCGCTGTACGTGCGCGATCTGCTCGGTCTGCGCCGCGCGCCCGAGTTCGAGGAATGGCTCGAAACGATGGAAATCGCCGATGCGAAAGGCGCGTTGCTGCCCGCCTCGGCGCGCGTGCCGCTGCTGGCGGGTGCGCACGAATGGATCGGCGCGGGCACGGAGCTGGGCGCATGAGCGACGCCGTCGAAAAGAATCCGTGGGGCGGGCTGAAGGCGTTCACGAACGCGCGCATCGCGCTCGGTCGCGCGGGCAATGCGCTGCCCACGGCGCCGCTGCTCGCGTTCAATCTCTCGCATGCGCAGGCGCGCGACGCGGTGCATCAGCCGCTCGACGCCGACGCGCTGCGCCGCGAACTCGAAAGCGCGGGTTTCGCGACGCTCGGTGCGTCGAGTGCCGCGCCCGATCGTCAGCATTATTTGCGGCGTCCCGATCTCGGTCGGCGGCTGTCGGACGAAAGCCGCGCGGCGCTCGCGCAAGCGGGCGGCGACGGTGAAAAACCCGACGTGGTGTTCGTGATCGGCGACGGACTTTCGGCGTTTGCGGCGGCGAAGCAGGCGCTGCCCTTGCTCAACGCCATGCGTACGCGACTCGACGCGGATGCCGACGCCGATACCTCACGCGGCTGGCGCATCGGTCCCGTGGTGGTGGCGAGCCAGGCGCGTGTCGCGCTCGGCGACGAGATCGGCGAATTGCTCGGCGCAAAGCTCGTGGCGATGCTGATCGGCGAGCGGCCGGGCCTCAGCTCGCCGGACAGCCTCGGCGTGTACCTCACGTGGGGGCCGAAAGTGGGCTGCCACGACGCGCTGCGCAACTGCATCTCCAACGTGCGGCCCGAAGGTCTGCCGCACGAGGCCGCCGCGCACAAACTCCACTATCTGATGACGCATGCGCGCCGCCTGCAACTCACGGGCGTCGGCCTCAAGGACGATAGCGACGCGTTGCTGCCCGATGTCGCTGATGGCGCACGGATCGGGTCGGTGTGACCCATCGAATCGCTGCGTTCGGCCTTGCAGGTTTGCATGATGCGCGCGTCCTGTTCGTCGACAAGGACTCGCCAGAATCGTGCGTGTCCTCATGGTTGCACCGGATTGGTGCGCGTGGTGCGCCGTGCGAAAAATGAACATCCACTGAACAGACGCGCGCGCACACTGTGCCGCCGAGGCGCACGCGCAGGCATCCCGCGCGGCCTGGCCGCGTGAAACCGGGTCCCGACGATCTGGCGCGGGTTTTGCATCATCACCCGATCGTTTTGACAGAAAGTGCGCGCAAGGAGGCACCCATGAACCACGCGGCCACGCTCAGCAAGCGGCCCGATGCTTGCCGGCTCGCGTCCCAGGCGGTCCCTGCGGCAGAAATCATCGCGGATAACCTCGCGGACAACACCGCCGAAAACACGCGCTGTTCCGCGCAAGGCGCCGACGCGCCGGCGGGGCGCGCGGTCGTGAGCGTCGCGCACGACGCCGACGAGCAGGCGCGCAACCTCGTCGGCTGGCGGCAGACCTACGACCAGCTCGCGGCGGGCCGCTTCGTCGGTACGCTCACCGAAATCCCGCTCGACACCATGAAGGTCTTCTGCGAGACCACGAGCCACACGCTGCGCCAGGCGTGCGAAGTGCGCGGCGACGCGTACTGGTTCGGCATTCCGGCCACGCGCGGACAGCAGGCGCGCGTCGATGCGCAGCCCTTCGGCGCGGAAGCCTTCGCCATGCGGCCGGGCAACGTCGAATTCGAATTGCTCACGCCCGCGCAGTTTTCGATCTACGGCGTGGTGGTGCGCGGCGAGGTGCTGCGCCATTACGCGCAGACCGTGGAAGGCGTCGCGCTCGACGCGCGTCTGCCGCACACGCCCATCGTGCAGGCGGGCGCGGCGCGCCTCGCGCATCTGTGCGCGGTGCTCGAACAGCGTCTCGACGATCACGATGATGACGCTCGCCACGACGCCGATGGCGACCGCGCGCGCAGCGCTTGCACGCCGCTGTCCGACGCCGAACGCAACGACGTGCAGGCCGAATTGCTCGCCGCGCTGTTCGACGCCTGCGCGCGGCACGGCAACGCGGATGACGCCGAAAGCGCCCGGCAAACGCCTGAGCAGGCATCGCGGCGTCGCTGGATCGTCGCGCAGGCGCGCGAGTACGTGCTTGCGCATCGTTCGCGTCCGGTTGGCGTGCCGGAGTTGTGCGAGCAGTTGCTCGTGAGCCGCCGCACGCTGCAATACTGTTTTCAGGACGTGCTGGGCATGGCGCCCGCGACCTATCTGCGCGCGCTGCGCCTGAACGGCGCGCGCCGCGATCTGTGCGGACGCGAGGCCGGATCGGTGCAGGACGTGGCCGCGGCGTGGGGCTTCTGGCATCTGAGCCAGTTCGCGACCGACTATCGGCGCATGTTCGGCATGCGGCCTTCGGAGGCGTTGCGCGCGTCGTGATCCGGATAAATAGTACGGATCGCGAAATGTAGTTATCGACTCGACAGCCCGGCGATCAACCCGCCGTTGCCGCAGCGCGCGCGAAGGCCGCAAAACGCAGCGCGCAACGCGAAGGATCGTGCGTGCGCCACGCGATGATCTGGTCGAGCACGGGCGCGTTGATCAAGGGCACGTAGGCCACATCGGCCATTTTCAGCGACGCTGCGAACGCGGGCACGATGGCGACGCCCTGGCCCGCCGCCACCAGCGCGACGAGCGCGGCGACCTGGCTCGCGCGCGGACCGAGACGCGGCTCGACGCCCGCCTGCGCGCAAAGCCGGTGCAGCGCCGTGTTGAGCACCGACCCCTGACCCGGCGGCCACGCGATAAAACTTTCATGCGCGAGCGCCTCGAATGCGACGGCCGCGCACGCGGCGTACTCGCTGTTCGCGGCCACGGCGGCGACCATCGGCTGGCGCGCGACGGTCAATTGCGCGACGGCGCCATCGGCTTGATCGGCATTGTCGGCATGATCGGACGCGGCCCAGCCGAACGCGATGTCGAGCACGCCCGACTCGATCTGCCGGGGCTGTGCCGTGCCGGCCACCTCGCGAAACGTGAGCGCCACGTCGGGCGCCTCGCGGCTGAAGCCGCGTACGATGGCGCTGAACGCGGGCGAAATCGGAATCGAACTCGTATAGCCGATCGCCAGCCGCCCCGCCGTGCCATGCGCGAGGCGCTGCGCGGACACTTCCGCCTGCTCCGCGGCCTCGATCACCTGACGCGCGTGTTCGAGGAATTGCGCGCCCTCCGGCGTGAGCGTGACCGCGCGCGTGGAGCGCTCGAACAGACGGATGCCCAGCTCGTTTTCGAGCGACGCGATGTGCCGCGTGAGCGGCGGCTGGGCGATATGGAGGCGCTCGGCGGCGCGTCCGAAATGCAGTTCGTCGGCGACGGTCACGAAGTAGCGCAGGCGGCGCAGGTCGAGCATGCTGATTTTTCCGGTATCAATCGCGACGGATTCGGTATTGGCGCGCGCGGCGCGGGATTGCGAGACTGATTGCTCTCTGAATCAGGCGGGAGCGATCGTCGTCCATGAATGGCCAGCATGACAAGTCTTTGCGCGCGGCGTTTTTTCTCTGTGGCTGCGCGGCGTTTCTCAATCTCTACGCGACCCAGGGCATTCTGCGCGAGCTCGCCGCCACCTTCGGCGTGAGCGCGGAGCGCGCGGGGCAGGGCGTGAGCGCCACCACGCTGGCCGTCGCCATTATCGCGCCTTTCGTCGGCACATTAGCCGGGCCGTTCGCGCGCCGGACGGTGATCGCGCTCGCGGCGTCGTTGTCGGTGCTGCCTGCCTTGTGGGTCGCGCATGCGGGCAGCTTCGCGTCGTTTCTGGCCGCGCGCTTCGCGGTGGGGATGCTGATGCCGTTCGTGTTCGCGATCTCGGTGGCGTTCATCGGCGAGCTGTTCACGCGCGAGCAGTCGGCGGAAGTGAGCGCGCTGTTCGTCGCCGGCACCACGCTCGGCGGCTTTGCGGGGCGCTTTATCACCAATGCGTGCGCGTCGGTGCTCGGCTGGCGTTACGCGCTCGATATCGTGGCGCTGTTGAGTCTGGGCGCGGGCGTGGCGATTTATCTGTGCTTGCCGCGCGTGGCGGTCAGTGCGCGTGCGAGAACCGGTGTGAACAGTCAGGTCGAAGCACGCGATACACGCCACGCGCCCTCGCGCCTCGCCTTGCTCACGCGCCGCCCGCTGCTGGCCGCGTTTGGCTTCGGCGCCTGCGTGCTCGCCTCGCAGGTCGCGACGTTCACGTTCGTGGGCTTGCGGCTCGCGCAGCCGCCGTACGGCTTCGGCACGGTGCAGATCGGCGCGCTCTACGCCGTGTTCCTGCTCGCCGTGGTGGTCACGCCGCTCGCGGGCCGCTTCGCGCGCCATCGCTCGCCGCGCGAACTCGCGCTCTACGCGGCGCTGCTCGCGCTGCCCGCCGCGGGACTCACGCTCGCGCACGGTTTGCTGCCGATCCTCTGCGGTCTCGCGCTCGGCTCCACGGCGGTGTTCGTCGAGCAGGCCGCCGCGAATGCCTTTATTTCGCAGACGGCGGGCGCGGCGCGCTCGACGGCCATCGGCGTGTATCTGTCGTGCTACTACCTGGGCGGCAGTCTCGGCTCGATTCTGCCGGCATCCGCGTGGCGACAGTGGGGTTGGGCGGGCTGCGTGGCGTTCGTGATGGTGGCGCAGGCGATCGCGGGCTGGCTCGCGTGGCGCTTCTGGCGCGATCCCGCACGCGCCCGCGCGATGGAAAAGCGCATGCCCGCCGTGCTCGATGGGCGATAAAAGCGCGCGTTACTTTGTGTCCGATGAACGCGCCGGGCGGGCATAGCGCGCGAGAAACATATCGGCGGCGCTTTGCGCAACGTGATCCTGCTCGGCGGCGCTGAGCGTCGGCTGCCCCATCGTCACCTGCGGCCAGAATGCGAATCCCTTCACCAGCGCATGCAATTGATGCGCGGCAAACAGCGGATCGAAGGGCGCGCCGTCCGCGTTGCCCAGACGCGCATCGGCGGCCGCCGCGCGGATCCAGATCGTCACGTCCTCCTCGCGCTCGCCGATGCGCGCGACCATGTCCCGCGCGCGCTCCGGCGAGTGAATGCCCGCCGCGAGCGCCACGCGCACGAGCGCGAGAAACGACGCGTCGCTCATCAGCCGCAGCTTGCGGTGCAGCAGTTCGAGCAGTTGCGCGCGCAACGGCGCGTCGGCGCGATAGGCGGGCGCGGCGCCCGTGAGCGCGGCATCCCAGAGCCGGTGCAGGATGGCCGCGAACAGCGCTTCCTTGCTCGGAAAATGGTTGTAGACGGTGCGCTTCGACACGCTCGCGCGCGCGGCGATGCGGTCCATGCTGGTGGCGTCGTAACCGGCGGCGAGAAATTCCTCGATGGCCGCTTCCAGAACGGCGGCGCGTTTCCGGTCGGTCAGGCGTTGTGGGGTGTCGGCGGTGCTCATGAGGGAATTTTACACCGGGCAGTTTACTTTTCTCCCGAATAAACTACACTAGCCAGTCTACTTTTGTCTTCAGGACGCCGACATGGCTTCGATCCCCGATTTTCTCGGCCGCACGCTCGGCTTCGCCGCCGCGAAGCGTTCGCGCACGCTCGCGAACGGCTCCACGCAGCACGACGGCGCGCGCTTTCGCAATGTGCGTCCGCGTCCGCAGGAAAGCCTCGCGAAGAGTCTGCGCATCATCTGGAACGTGCTGTTTCGCAAGCCGGGCGGCACGGTGCCGTCGGCGGCGCTGCCCGTCGACGCCCTGAGTCGCGCCGATCTGCACGCCGCGCCCCACGGCAGCCTCTGGCGTCTCGGCCACTCCACGATGCTGATGAAGCTGCGCGACGAATTCTGGCTGACCGATCCGGTGTTCGGCGAGCGCGCCTCGCCCTTCAAACGGCTCGGGCCGAAGCGCTTTCACGCGCCGCCCATAGACCTGGCCGACCTGCCGCCGCTGCGCGGCGTGATCCTCTCGCACGATCACTACGACCATCTGGACCGCGAAACCGTGCTCGCGCTGGCCGCGAGCACGGGCGTGTTCCTCACGCCGCTCGGCGTGGGCGACCGGCTGATCGAGTGGGGCATCGACGCGGCGAAAGTGCGTCAGTTCGACTGGTGGCAAAGCGCGAGCATCGCGGGCGTGACCTTCACGTCCACGCCCGCGCAGCACTTTTCGGGGCGCAGCCTGTTCGACGGCAACAGCACGCTGTGGTGCTCGTGGTCGATCGCGACCGACGATCTGCGCGTGTTCTTCAGCGGCGACACGGGGTATTTCGACGGTTTCCGCGAGATCGGCGAGCGCATGGGGCCGTTTGACGTCACGCTGATCGAAACGGGCGCGTACGACCCGCAATGGCCGTATGTCCACATGCAGCCCGAGGAAACCGTGCAGGCGCATCTGGACGTGCGCGGGCGCTGGCTCGTGCCGATTCATAACGGCACGTTCGACCTCGCGATGCATCGCTGGCAGGAACCGTTCGAACGCGTGATGGGGCTCGCGGCCGCGCGCAGCGTGATGCTGGCGACGCCGCGCATGGGCGAGCGTCTGCATCTCACCGATCCGCAGCGCGGCGAGCGCTGGTGGCGCGAGGTGGCCGAGGAAGCCGCCGCGACGAAGCCGCGCTCGCGCGTCTGGCCGTGCCGCGCGGCCGGCGACGCCAACTCTTAAAAGGCGGGCTGGCCGCGCGCGCAAAGCGCGGCGGGCGGGAGCAGGGGGGACGCCCCGGCGCGCTCGCGCCGCCTGGGCGGCGGCCGCGAGGCTGCACGTTCGCCGGTCGTGCCGCTGCGGCTCGCCGGTCAAGGCCCTCGGTGGTTTATCGTGACGCGCAACGCTCTGGACGGCGCGGCGGCCCGCATGCCGCGCCGGCTCCCCTGTCTGGCCGGCGCGGGCGTGTCGGTCCGCCTTTCGCAATGCCTGGGCGCGAACGCCGAAGCGTCCCCCGTTCTTGCTCCCTGCGCCGCATGGCGCAAGGCCTGAGGAGCTTACCGGATGCGCATGCGCGGACTTGACCGTGCGTCTCAGTGCATGTCGGTGCGTCTCGATGCGCCTCAAGATGTGTCTCAAGCCCGCCGATTTCCGTGGCTCGAATCCGCGCCGGGGCTGAAAGCCGATCGTCGGTCTTTTTGTTATTTTTGCAACGAAGGCTTAATTATTGCCGCAGAGAGTCGACATACAGTCGGTCACCCCATCGGCTTCTTATGTCATTTCTCTCTCATCTGAAAATCGGCCCGCGTCTGTCGGCGGGCTTCGCGGTCGTACTGCTTCTTCTCGGTGCCGTCGGCGGCATCGGACTCCTCCAGGCTTCGCGCATCTATGACGGCACGCTCGCACTCGGCGACGACTGGCTGCCGAGCGTGCAGACGCTGGGCCGGCTGCGCTCCGTCGCCGACGACGTGCGCCGCACCTCGCTGCGCTCGCTGCTCGCGGTCGACGCCGCCGACAAAGACGCGCTGCGCACGCAGCACGCGCAGTTCATCACGGATTTCGCGGCGACGCTCGACGCCTATTCGAAGCTGGTTTCGTCGGCCGAGGAACGCCGTTGCTACGACGAGATCAACGCTGCGTGGACGGCCTATCTCGACCACGACAAGCAGTTGCAGACGCTGGCCGACGCCGGCGATTCCGGCGCCGCCGATGCGCGTGCGCTGGCGTCCGGCGCGTCCGCGAAGTCCTTCGCCACGGCGCAGTCGCTGATCAACGACGACATCAAGCTCAATCAGCAAGGCGCCGAGGCCGAGGTCGCGCGCGCCAAGTCGGCGTATGCGGGCGCGTTCGCCTGGACGATCGGGCTGATCGCGCTGGCAATCGCGCTCGGCATTGTCATCGCGCTCGTCATCACGCGCTCGATCACGGCGCCGCTCGCGCGCGCGGTCAGCGTGGCGGAAACGGTGGCGCGCGGCGATCTCACGGCGCGTATCGACGTCACGGGCAACGACGAGGCGAGCCAGTTGCTGTCGGCGCTGCGTCATATGAACGAGCGTCTCGTCGATCTGGTGGCCCGCGTGCGCACGGGCAGCGAAGGCATTGCGACGGCGGCCGCGCAGATCGCGGCGGGCAACACCGATCTGAGCCAGCGTACCGAGGAACAGGCGGCATCGCTCGAAGAAACGGCCGCGAGCATGGAAGAGCTCACGGCGACCGTGAAGCAGAACGCCGACAACGCCACCCAGGGCAACACGCTCGCGGGCCAGGCGTCGAGCACGGCGACGCGCGGCGGCGAAGTGGTGGGCCGCGTGGTCGATACGATGCGCGAGATTTCGCAAAGCTCGGAACAGGTCGCGCAGATCATTTCGGTGATCGAGGGCATCGCGTTCCAGACCAACATCCTCGCGCTGAACGCGGCGGTCGAGGCCGCGCGCGCGGGCGAGCAGGGCCGCGGTTTCGCGGTGGTCGCAGGCGAGGTGCGCACGCTCGCGCAGCGCAGCGCGACGGCGGCCAAGGAGATCAAGGATCTGATCGCGACCTCGGTCGAGCGCGTGAACAACGGCACGGCGCTCGTCGACGATGCGGGCCGGACGATGAGCGAAATCGTGCAGTCGGTGCGCCGCGTGGCCGACCTGATGGGCGAGATTACCGCCGCGTCGGGCGAGCAGCGCACGGGCATCGAACAGGTCAGCCAGGCCGTTTCGCAGATGGACGAGGTGACGCAGCAGAACGCGGCGCTCGTCGAAGAGGCGTCGGCGGCGGCGCAGTCGCTGTCGACGCAGGCCGGCGCGTTGCGCGAGCTGGTGTCGGTGTTCAAGGTGTCGGGGGCGGCGGCTTCGGCGGTTTCGATGACGTCGACGACAGCTGTGCGTGCGACCGCCGCCGTGGCTGCGCCGGCGGTCAAGCCGGTATCCGCGAGTCCTGCTGCCGCGAAGCGCCGCGCGACGTCCGCGCCGCGCGCAGCGGCTAGCGAGCCCGCGCTGCGTCAACCGGCGCCGCGCGCCGAGCCGGTGGCCGCCGCCGCCGCCGCCACCTCGGACGACGATTGGGAAACGTTCTGATCGGCGCGTCCTTCGCGTGAGGCAGTGAAAAACGCCCGGCCTGTGCCGGGCGTTTTCGTTTCCATCGCGTGATCGACGACATCGCGCACGCCAGCCGCGCCGCCTGCGCGCCCGATTAGCCCCCAAAACCCCGCTTACGCGCGCGTCTACATGCAAATTGCATTACAGCCAATCGTAAGTGTTGGTTTTTTGTAAAGAACTATCAAAAGCCAGGACCCTTTGCTAATATGCGCGCCTTATGTAATGCGAATCAGTCTCATTGACGTTTAGATTCTTTAGCGTTAAACCGGGGCGGGAGACGCCTCGAACACTGGCCGATATGAACAATCACGAAACCGCACGCCGTAGGGGCCAGAAGCTGCCCCGTCCTTTGCAGATCGCTGTCTGGCTGACGTTTGCCGCCGCCGCGCCATCCGCGTTTGCCCAGACCGCCACGACCGCGAACGACAGCGCCGCCGCGCCGGCCGGTGCGAGCGCTGCGGCCAGCGCCGCCGCGACCGCCACAGGCGCGGAGAAGGCGTTGCCCGCCGTCAACGTCAACGCGGCCGCCGTGGTCGACTCGCCGTTGCATCTGGCCACGCCGGTTTCGAGCGGCGCGCTCGGCACGCGTTCGCAGCTCGACACGCCGTTCTCGACCACGGTCGTGACGGGCGAGGATCTCGCCGACCGCCAGGCCAACAAGCTCGGCGATGTCTTCGCGGGCGACGCCTCGGTCACCGACAACAGCAGCGCCTATAGCGCGTGGGCGACCTACATCACGGTGCGCGGCCTACCGATCGACTGGCAGAACGGTTTCAAGATCGACGGCAATCCGTTCATTTCGTATGGCATCACCATGCCGTACGAAAACCTCGAGCGCGTCGAACTGCTCAAGGGCGCGGGCGGTTTCATGTACGGTTTCGCGCAGCCGGGCGGCGTGGTCAATTACGTGACGAAGAAGCCGGGCAAGAACCCGGTCACGAGTTTCGACATCGGCTATCGCATGGACGGCGTGCTCAGCCAGCACGCCGACCTGAGCCGCCGCTTCGGCCCGGACGGCATGTTCGGCGCGCGCATCAACTACACGCACGAACAGGGCAAGACCTATAACGCGGGCGATATCAACCGCAATTCGGTGGCGCTCGCGCTCGACGGTCAGCTCACGCGCGACCTCGACGTCTATTTCAACGCGATCTACCAGACGAGCCGTTCGAGCGGTCAGACGCCGGCGATCTATATTCCGTCGAGCTACGTGGGCACGAGTCTGCCCGCGACCATCAGCGGCGGCTCGAATCTGCTGAACAGCGCCGGCCAGCATCTGAACACCAATCTGCAGCTCTACACGGCGGGCGTGAAGTATCAGATCACGCCGGACTGGACGTTCAACACGTCGGCGAGCTACAGCAAGTCGGCGCGCGACCGCAACGAAAGCACGCTCACGCTGCTCAACCAGTCGGGCGACTACTCCGACTATCGCTGGAACGGCGACGAAGGCCACCAGGACATCTACTGGCAAGGCGCGTTCGAAGGCAAGGTGAAGACCGGTCCGTTCACGCATCAGATCGTGGCCGGTGCGTCGATCCAGCATCAGACCAACGACTACAGCACGGCGGCGGGCACTGCGGGCGGCACGCTCGGCGCGGGCAATCTCTACGTGCAGAACCCGTATGCGTTCTACTCGGGCAGCGGCCTCGACAAGTACCGGGCGAGCGAGATCAACCAGAAGGCGCTGTTCCTGAGCGACACGATGCAGATCACGAGCCGCTGGTCGCTGCTCGCGGGCCTGCGTTATACGAACTACGATCAGGAAAGCTTTTCGGAAGCGGGCGGCACGACCTCGTCGTACGGCAAGAACGGCGTCGTCACGCCGACCTTCGCGCTGATGTACAAGCTCGAACCGGAAACCACGCTGTACGCGAGCTATGTCGAATCGCTCGAAGCAGGACAGGTTGTTTCGGATATCTACGCAAATGGCGGATCGGTGCTCAATCCGCTGCGCTCGCGTCAGTATGAAGTGGGCATCAAGAGCGAGCACGCGCGCTGGAGCGCGAACGCGGCGCTGTTCCGCATCGAGCGCGGCGCGTCGTATGCGAACGACCAGAACGTGCTGATGCAGGACGGCAACTCGATCTACGAAGGTCTCGAAGCAGGCGCGAGCGTGCGTCTGGGTCGTAGCTGGCAAGTCGCGGGCGACATCATGCTGCTCGATACGTGGTACGCGAAGGGCCAGACCTATAACGGCAAGCGCGTCGCGGGCGCACCGCAATTCACGGCGGCCACGCGCGTGACGTACGACGTGCCGTACGTGCCGGGCCTGCAACTGGGCGTCGATGCGAAGTACACGGGCAACACCGAAGTGCGTCCGGCCGGCGATCTGGAAACGGGTGGCTACCTGCTCGTGAACGTCGGCGCGAACTACGTGACGCGCATCGGCGGCCACGACGTGACGCTGCGCGCGGCGCTCGACAACATCACGAATCGCCGCTACTGGATGTTCCAGTACGACAGCTACATCGCGCCGGGCGATCCGCGCACGATCAGCCTGAACGCGAAGATCGACTTCTGATCGTCGCGACCTCATAAACGGCACGCTCTCGTTGCCGTGACCCCGCAGGCCACCCCTGACGCAGCATCCGGATGTTCCGGCTGCGTCGCGGGTGGCCTGCTGCTTTGCGCACGGACTGGCTCTATGTGCCGATGATCGCGCGCGTTAAGATACGCGCGTCGAAAAAATAAAGCATGGGCGAGACAGGAATGAGAAAGCATGTCGATGGGGCGGCCGTCGCCATCATGGTGACGCTGTGCTTCATCTGGGGTACGCAACAGGTCGCGATCAAGGCCGTGGCCGGCGACATCGCCCCGATGCTGCAAGTGGGCCTGCGTTCGGGCGGCGCGGCGGCGCTCGTCTGGCTGTTCAACCGTTTCGTGCTGCGCGAGCGCTGGCTGCCGGGCGTGGCGCTGCGCTCGGGGCTCGTCGTCGGCGTGCTGTTCGCGTTCGAATTCCTCTGCGTCGCCGAAGGGCTGCGCCTGACCAACGCCTCGCACATCGCCGTGCTGCTCTACACCGCGCCGATGTTCGCGGCCATCGGCCTGCATATCAAACTCCCCGACGAACGGCTCGCGCCCCTGCAATGGGCGGGCATCGCGCTCGCGTTCATCGGCATCGCCGTCGCGTTTCTCGGCCCGGCGCTGCTGGGCGGCGGCCTGTCCGCGCCCGGTCTGCCCACGAATCCCAACTGGCTGTTCGGCGATCTGCTGGGCCTGCTCGGCGGCGCGGCGTGGGGCCTGACCACGGTGGGCGTGCGCACGACGCGGCTCAGCGAAGCGCCCGCCACGCAGACGCTCTTTTGCCAGCTCGCCTGCGCATTCGTGCTGCTGATTCCGTTCGCGCTGTTCACGGGGCAGACCGCGTTTCATGGCACGCCGCTCGCGCTCGCGAGCCTCGGTTTCCAGACCGTGGTGGTGACGTTCGCGAGCTATCTGACCTGGTTCTGGCTGTTGCGCCGCTACTTCGCCGCGCGGCTCGGTGTGCTCTCGTTCATGACGCCGCTGTTCGGCGTCGTGCTCGGCGTGGTGGTGCTGCACGAGCACGTCGACGCCGCTTTCATCGCGGGTTCGGTGCTCGTGCTGACCGGCCTGCTGGTCGTGAACAGCCAGGCGTGGCTGCGCCAGCTGTTCGGGCGCGGATCGCGAGCGCGCGCGGGCGTCTAGGGCGTCTAAAGCGAAAGCGAAGGCAAACAGCCGACCACGCGCCAGGGTTGTGCCTGGCTTGACCGGGCGAGCCACGCGCGACGCCCGCGCATCGATCGCGCGCTATGCCGAAATCGTCATTGCCGGCGGGCCGTTGCGACAAGACGGCCACGCGGGCGGCACCTACGATTGACGGCATGAAAACCCTCTCCGTCATCGATTCCCATACCGGCGGCGAGCCCACGCGGCTCGTGACCGAAGGCGGCCCCGAGCTGGGCCGCGGACCGCTCGCCGAGCGGCTCGAAATTTTCCGCCGCGACTTCGACCGCGTGCGCGCAGGCATCGTCTGCGAGCCGCGCGGCTCCGACGTGATGGTCGGCGCGCTGCTCTGCGAGCCGCACGATCCGGCCTGTTCGGCGGGCGTCATCTTCTTCAACAACGTGGGCTTTCTCGGCATGTGCGGACACGGCACGATCGGCCTGATCGTGTCGCTCGCGCACATGGGCCGCATCGCGCCGGGCGTGCATCGCATCGAAACGCCGGTGGGCAATGTCGAAGCCGAACTGCACGCCGACGGCAGCGTGACCGTGCGCAACGTGCCCGCGTATCGCTACCGCACCCACGTGCCGGTCGACGTGCCGGGCCTCGGCCGCATCCATGGCGATATCGCGTGGGGCGGCAACTGGTTCTTCCTCGTCGCCGATCACGGCCAGTCGCTCGACTTCGCCAACGTCGAAACGCTCACGAATGTGTCCTGGGCGATTCGCCAGGCGCTCGAAGCGAATGGCATCACGGGCGAGGGCGGCGCGCTGATCGACCATATCGAACTGTTCGCCGATTCGACGACGCCGGGCCTCGACAGCCGCAACTTCGTGCTGTGCCCCGGCAAGGCGTACGACCGCTCGCCGTGCGGCACCGGCACGAGCGCGAAGATCGCCTGCCTCGCCGCCGATGCGGCGCTTGCGCCGGGCGCCGTGTGGAAGCAGGAGAGCATCGTCGGCAGCGTGTTCGAGGCGAGCTACGAAAGCCACGAAAGCGGCAGCGATCTCGCGCCCGGTTACGTGCGCCCGAGCATTCGCGGCACGGCGCACGTGAGCGCGCAGGCGCAGCTCATTTTCGCCGACGACGATCCGTTCGCATGGGGCATTCGCGCGTGATGAACATGGCAGCATCGCGTCCTGATGTCGTGGTGGTGGGCGCGGGCATCGTCGGCGCCGCGTGCGCGCACGAACTCGCGCGCGACGGCGCGAACGTGCTCGTGATCGACCGCGCGGGCATCGGCGGCGGCGTGACGGCGGCGGGCATGGGCCACCTCGTCGTGATGGACGATACGCCCGCCGAGTTCGCGCTTTCCGCGTGGTCGCGGCAGTTGTGGCTTGATCTTGCGCCGCGTCTCGATGCGCGTCAGGCGTTCGTGCGCTGCGGCACGCTCTGGGTCGCCACCGACGACGAGGAATACGAACTGGCGCAGTCGCGTCAGGCGGCGCTCGTGCAGCAGGGCATCGCCTGTCACATGCTCGACGCGAAACAGGTGCGCGAAGCCGAACCGTCGCTGCGTGAAGGCTTGCGCGGCGGCATGATGGTCCCCGACGACGCCGTGGTTTACGCGCCGTCCGCCGCCGCGTGGCTGCTCGCGCAACCGGTGAAAGGGCGCATCGCGTGCCGCCTCGATACGCGCGTGGCGCAGCTGAACCGGCAAGGCGTCGTGCTCGCCGATGGCGAAGTCATCGCGACCGGCGCGGTGCTGCTCGCCAACGGCCTGCAAGCGGCCGAACTGCTGCCCGGCTTGCCGATGCAGGCGAAGAAGGGTCATCTGCTGATCACCGACCGTTATCCGGGCGCGATACGCCACCAGATTCTCGAACTCGGCTATATCAAGAGCGCGCACAACGCGACCGGCACCTCGGTGGCGTTCAACGTGCAGCCGCGCTCGACCGGTCAATTGCTGATCGGCTCGTCGCGGCAATTCGACAGCGAAGATCCCGCCATCGAGCCGGAGATTCTCGCGCGCATGCTGCGCCGCGCCGCCGAATATCTGCCGCAGTTGCCGTCGTTGAATGCGATACGCGCGTGGACCGGTTTCCGTCCGGCGACGCGCGACGGCTTGCCGCTGATCGGCCCGGCCGGTCCCTTCGCGCGCGACGACGGTCATCCGCAGACGTGGCTCGCGACCGGGCACGAGGGACTGGGCGTGACGACGGCGCTTGCGACCGGCAAGCTGATCGCCGCGCAGATGCTCGCTGCGCGCGACGCATTGCCGATCGACGCTACACCGTATTGGCCCGCGCGGTGCGCGACGCAAGGAGCTGCTCATGTCTGATTTCGTCGTGCTCGACGTGGATGGCCGCAGCGTGCGCGTGGCGGCGGGCAGTTCGGTGGTCGCGGCGATCGCGCTCGCGACGCGCGATGGCGTTGTCGCGACGCGCCGTTCCGTGACCGGCGCGCTGCGCGGGCCGTTGTGCGGCATGGGCGTGTGCCAGGAGTGCCGCGTGACGATCGACGGCGTCGCGCATCGGCTCGCGTGCCAGACCGTGTGCGCCGAGGGCATGAATGTGGTGACGGCAAGAGGCGCGCAATGAATTTCGATATCCTGATTATTGGTGCGGGGCCGGCCGGTTTGCAGGCGGCCCGCGTGGCCGCCGAGGCGGGCAAGCGCGTGGGCATCGTCGACGATAACACGCGGCCCGGCGGACAGATCTGGCGTCAAGGTCCGGCGCATTCGCCGACGGGCGAGGCGCGCGCGGTCATCGACGCGGTGGAGGCGTTCGTGCGGCGCGGCAGCGTGGTCCGCTTGAGCGGCACGCGCGTCGTGCAGGCGCCCGGCGTGCGGCAATTGCTGGTGGAAGACGCGCAACGCGGCTACACGATCGATTACGACAAGCTGATCGTCGCGACCGGCGCGCGCGAGCGCTTCCTGCCGTATCCGGGCTGGACGCTGCCGGGCGTGACGGGCGCGGGCGGTTTGCAGGCGCTCGTGAAGGGCGGTTTGCCGGTTCGCGGCGAGCGCATCGTGATCGCGGGTTCGGGGCCGCTGCTGTGGGCCGCCGCCGTCACGGCGCGCGAGCAGGGCGCGCGCGTGCTGGCGATCGTCGAGCAGGCGCCGCCGTCGGCGGTGCGGCGCTTCGCGGCCGGGCTCGTCCACACGCCTGCGAAATTGATGCAGGCGGCACGCATGCGATTCGATCTGCGCGCGACGCCGTATTTCTGCGGTGCGCACGTGGTCGAAGCGATCGGCGAAGACAAACTCACGCGTGTGCGCATCCAGCACGGCGACAAGACGATTGCGCTCGATTGCGACCGCCTCGCCTGTGCGTATGGCCTCGTGCCGAATACGCTGGTGGGCGCGGCGCTCGGTTGCCGGACCACGGAGGCGCAGGGCATGGCCGCGCTCGCCGTCGACGACTGGCAAGCGACCTCGCTGCCCGACGTCTATGCGGCGGGCGAATGCACAGGCGTGGGCGGCATGGAGCTGGCGGCGCTCGAAGGACGCATCGCCGCGCACGCCGCCGTCGGCGAGCAGGACAAGGCGCGCGCCTTGTTTGGCGAACGCGCGCGCTATCGCGCCTTCGCCGCGCGGCTGCACGATGCGTTCGCGCTTGCGCCGCATCTGCGCACGCTCGCGGCGCCCGACACCGTGCTGTGCCGCTGCGAGGACGTGACGTACGGCGAGGCCGCGCAGCACCGTTCATGGCGCGATGCGAAACTGCATACGCGCTGCGGCATGGGGCCGTGTCAGGGCAAGATCTGCGGCGAGGCGGCGGCGTTCTGCCTGGGCTGGCCGCGCAACGGCCAGCGTCCGCCGTTCTCGCCCGCGCGTATCGGGACCTTGCTGGAAGTGTCGTCGCAGGCGTAACGCGCCGTTTCATGCGATATCGAATCACGGGCGGCGCGCGCGAGTGCGCCGCCCGATTTTCGTTTCAGATGCGCAAGCGTGCATCGGAAGGGCATAATCGTGCGGATCACGACTCGCCGCTCATCGCAATGCCCGAACTCGTTCTGCCCGCCGCCCTCGAAAACACGACGCTGCCGCAGATGGTGGCGCATTTCGCGTTGCTCGAACCGCTATTCGACGCCATGCCCGACGTGGTCTTCTTCGTGAAGGATCACGACGCGCGCTATGTGATCGCGAACGTCACGCTCGCCGCGCGCTGCGGTTTCAAGGACAAACGCTCGCTGCTCGGCAAGACCGCGGCGCAGGTGTTTCCCACGCGCTTCGGCAGCAGCTATACGGCGCAGGACGAAGCCGTGGTGCGCCTGAACAGCCGCTTCATCGATCAACTCGAATTGCATCTTTATCCGGGGCGTCAGCCGGGCTGGTGCCTCACGTCGAAGGTGCCGCTGCACGACGCGCACGGACGCGTGCTGGGCGTGGCCGGCATTTCGCGCGATCTGCAGGCGGCCGAAGGCACACATCCGGCTTATCAGCGTCTGGCCATTGCGGCGAAATACATTCAGGACAATTACGCACAGCCGCTCAAGCTTTCGCATCTGGCCACGCTCATCAATATGTCGGTGGCGCAAATCGAGCGCTATTTCCACAAGATTTTCCATCTCACGCCGCGCCAGATGCTGCTGAAAACGCGGCTCGATGCGGCGTCCGAATTGCTCGCGAGCGAGCTGAGCATTACCGATATCGCCACGCGCTGCGGTTATAACGATCACAGCGCATTCACGCGTCAATTCAAGGCAACCGTGGGCCTCACGCCGAGCCAATATCGCGCGCTGCTGCATCCACAGGTTGCGCAAACCGGCGACGCCGCCGAAAAAGTTTAATGACCTAAGCGCGAAAAATACGGGTTGTCCCGGATAGCGAAAATGCACCCAAATGAGGCGTTGATGCACGTGTTCGGGACTGCGCCGCGATTGTGCTGATTTCGTCTCTTTGAGTCGCGAAAGGTCTCAAGCCTCGATCATTCTGGATAGCGATACTTCTTCGCATCGCCACACGGGTTGGCGCGATTTTTCAAACGAAGGAGATTGTCACTGTGAGCCGTAACGCTATCCAATGGAGCGGTGTGTTTCCCGCCGTCAGCACGCAATTCAAGGCGGACTTCTCCGTCGATATCGAAGCGACGCACCGCGTGGTGAGCAACCTCGTGAAGGACGGCGTGTCGGGCCTCGTGGTGTGCGGCACGGTCGGCGAAAACACGTCGCTCAACACGTCCGAGAAAATGGCCGTGATCGAAGCTGCGCGCGATGCCGCCGGCGGCAAGGTGCCCGTGATTGCGGGCGTGGCGGAATTCACCACCGAGTTTGCGCGCCAGACCGTGCGCGAAGCGCAGCGCGTGGGCGTGGACGGCGTGATGGTGATGCCCGCGCTGGTCTACTCGGCCAAGCCGCATGAAACGGCCTCGCACTTCCGCGCCGTGGCGTCGAGCACGGACCTGCCGGTGATGGTCTACAACAATCCGCCGATCTACAAGAACGACGTCACGCCCGACGTGCTGATCGCGCTGCAGGACTGCGAGAATATCGTCTGCTTCAAGGACTCGTCGGGCGATACGCGCCGCTTCATCGATCTGCGCAACGCCGTGGGCGACCGCTTCGTGCTGTTCGCGGGCCTCGACGACGTGGTGGTGGAAAGCGTGGCCGTGGGCGCGGAAGGCTGGGTCTCGGGCATGTCGAATGTGTTCCCGAAAGAAGGCGAGACGCTGTTCCGCCTCGCGAAGCAAAAGCGTTTCGACGAAGCGCTCGCGCTGTATCGCTGGTTCATGCCGCTGCTGCACCTCGATGCGCGTCCGGACCTCGTGCAATGCATCAAGCTGTGCGAAGAACTCGTCGATCGCGGCAGCGCGCTCACGCGTCCGCCGCGCCTCGCGCTCGAAGGCGACGCGCTCGCGCACGTGCGGTCCGTCATGAAACAGGCGCTCGCCACGCGTCCGCAACTGCCGGACGTCGGTCTGTAAATCCCCTTGCGCGCCGCGTGGGCGCGCTTTCTCTTGCCGCGCGCCTCTCGCGTTTCCATTCCCTCTTTTGCGAGTCCGGCGGCGCGCGGCACCGACCGCGCCGCGTGCCCACACAACAACAACGGCACGCCGGCGCTGCGCCTCATCCCTTAACGAGGAGACACGGCTATGTCCACTCAAGGCAAGCTGCGCGGCGCGCTGCCCATGAGCGACGCAACGCGCGAGCACACCGGTGAGGGGCGCTTCAAGAAGCAGCTCTCGCTCACCGATCTCACCTTCATCGGCCTCGGCGCCATTTTCGGCTCGGGCTGGCTGTTCGCCGCGAGCCATGTGTCGGCCATCGCGGGACCGGCGGGCATCGTGTCCTGGCTCATCGGCGGCTTTGCGGTGCTGCTGCTCGGCATCGTCTATTGCGAACTCGGCGCGGCTTTGCCGCGCGCGGGTGGCGTGGTGCGTTATCCGGTGTTTTCGCATGGTCCGCTGCTCGGTTACCTGATGGGCTTCGTCACGCTGATTGCGTTTTCCAGCCTGATTGCAATCGAAGTGGTGGCCGCGCGCCAATATGCGGCCGCGTGGTTTCCGATGCTGAGTCAACCGGGTTCGGGTAATCCGACCACGATCGGCTGGCTCGTGCAACTCGCGCTTTTGGGCCTGTTTTTCAGGCTCAATTACAAAAGCGTGAAAACTTTTGCGCGCGCGAATAATCTCATCAGCATTTTTAAATTCATCGTGCCCATTTCGGTGATCGGCGTGCTGTTCACGTTTTTCAAACCTGCCAATTTGAGCGTGCATGGATTTGCGCCGTTCGGCATGTCGGGTATTGAAATGGCGGTGTCGGCGGGCGGCATCATCTTCGCGTATCTCGGTCTCACGCCGATCATTTCGGTCGCGAGCGAAGTGCGCAATCCGCAACGCACGATTCCCGTCGCGCTGATTCTTTCGGTGCTGCTTTCCACGCTGATTTACGTGCTGCTGCAACTCGCCTTCATCGGCAGCATTCCGACCGCGATGCTCGAGAGCGGCTGGGAAGGCGTGAGCAAGGCGTTTTCGCTGCCGTACCGCGATATCGCGCTCGCGCTCGGCGTGGGCTGGCTCGCGTATATGGTGGTCGCCGACGCGGCGATTTCGCCGAGCGGTTGCGGCAACATCTACATGAACGCGACGCCGCGCGTAGTGTATGCGTGGGCGAAGACCGGCACGTTCTTCCGCGTGTTCACGCGCGTCGATGAAGCGTCGGGCATTCCGCGCGCCGGCCTGTGGCTCACGTTCGCGCTCGCGGTGTTCTGGACGCTGCCGTTTCCGTCGTGGGAAGCGCTCATCAACGTGGTGTCGGCGGCGCTGGTGTTGAGCTATGCGGTGGCGCCCATTTCCGTCGCCGCGCTGCGCCGCAATGCGCCCGATATGCCGCGCCCGTTCCGCGTGAGCCGCTTCGGCCTCGTCGGGCCTGTGTCGTTCGTGATCGCCGCGCTGATCGTGTACTGGTCGGGCTGGAGCACGGTGTCGTGGCTGCTGGGTTTGCAGATCGTGATGTTCGTGATCTATCTGGCGGCAGGACGTTTCGTGCCGACGCGCGAATTGAGCCTGCGCGAACAGGTGCGTTCGTCGGCGTGGCTGATCGCGTTCTATGCCGTGATGATCGTGTTGTCGTGGCAGGGCAGTTTCGGCGGCGTGGGCGCGCTTGCGCATCCCTACGACACGCTGGCCGTGGCGATCGCTAGCCTCGGCATTTACTACTGGGGCGCGAATACGGGCGTGCCGGGCCACAAGCTCCAACTCGACGGCGACGATCAGTGAGCACGCATCGAGCGTAATTTCCCTTTCCATCGATTCAAAATCGGGCCGCGTCGGCCCGGTTGCTTTTTGCAGGGACCACCATGACGATTACCGGCCAGTCGCTGATTGGCGCGACGAGCGTGTTCGGCACGCAGGGCGCGTTTCATGGCGTCGATGCCCGCACGGGTGTGGCGCTTGAACCCGCCTTCGGCGGTGCGACGCAGGACGATCTCGAACGCGCGTGCACGCTCGCGGACGCGGCCTTCGACACCTTCCGCGAAACGCCGCTCGACACGCGTGCGCGTTTTCTGGAAACCATCGGCGAGCAGATCATGGCGATCGGCGACGCGCTGATCGAACGCTGTATGGCGGAAACCGGTTTGCCGCGCGCGCGGCTCGAAGGCGAACGCGCGCGTACGGTCGGCCAGTTGCGTCTCTTTGCCAACGTGTTGCGTCACGGCGATTTCGTCGATGCGCGCATCGATCCGGCGCAACCCGATCGCAAGCCGATGCCGCGTGTCGACCTGCGTCTGCGTAACGTGGCGATCGGGCCGGTGGCGGTGTTCGGGGCGTCGAATTTTCCGCTGGCGTTTTCGGTGGCGGGTGGCGATACGGCGTCGGCGCTCGCGGCGGGATGCCCCGTGATCGTGAAGGCGCACGGCGCGCATCCGGGCACCTCGGAACTGGTGGGCCGCGCGATTCAGAAGGCGGTGCAGCATTGCGCGCTGCCTGAAGGCGTGTTCTCGCTCGTGTTCGACAGCGGCCTGTCGATGGGGCAGGCGCTCGTGGCCGATGCGCGGATCAAGGCGGTCGGCTTCACGGGCTCGCGCGCGGGCGGCGTGGCGCTCATGAAGATCGCGAATGCACGCGCGGAACCGGTGCCCGTATATGCGGAGATGAGTTCGATTAATCCGGTCGTCTTGCTGCCGCATGCGCTGACCACGCGCGGCGCGACGATTGCGCAGCAGTTTGCGGCGTCGCTCACGCTGGGCGCGGGGCAGTTCTGCACCAATCCCGGTCTCGTGCTCGCGGTGGACGGCGACGCGCTGCGCGCGTTCGAACGCGCGGCGGCCGACGCGCTCGCGCAGTCGCCTGCATCGACGATGCTCACGCCCGGGATTCACGCGAACTACGCGAAAGGCGTGGAGCGCCTCGCGACGCATGTCGATGTCGAGCAACTCGCGCGCGGCAAAACGGGCGGTCCTTTCGACGCGCAGGCCGCGTTGTTCGCGACCCCATCACAAGCGTTTCTCGCCGATCCCGCGTTGCGCGAAGAAGTGTTTGGCCCGGCGTCGCTGATCGTGCGCTGCGGCGATCTCGACGCGCTGCACGGCGTGCTGAAAGCGCTCGAAGGCCAATTGACCGTGGCCGTGCATCTGCACGACGACGACCGCGCCGCGTGCCGCGCGCTGCTGCCGACGCTCGAACGCAAGGCGGGCCGTATACTCGCCAATGGTTTCGGCACGGGCGTGGAAGTCGGGCATGCGATGGTACATGGCGGCCCGTTCCCGGCGACCTCGGACGCGCGCACGACGTCGGTCGGCAGTCGCGCGATCGAGCGTTTCCTGCGGCCGGTTTCGTATCAGGATCTGCCCGACGACCTGCTGCCCGACGCGCTGCGCGACGCCAATCCGCTGGCGCTCGCGCGGCGTATCGACGGTACGCTTCATTGCGAGGAACATCAGGATGACTGATCAATCCGACGACGTGGTACTTTCGCTCGACGCGCTGTTCTCACTTGCGCGTAAGGCACTGATGCATCACGGCGTGTCCGAAGCGCACGCGGACGCCATCGCGCGCGTCATCACGCAAGGCCAGCGCGACGAGTGCCATTCGCACGGCATCTATCGCCTGCTCGGCTGCGTGCGTTCGGTGAAGAGCGGCAAGGTCGATCCGCGTGCCGAGCCGACCCTGCGCGACGTGGCGCCCGGCGTGCTCGCGGTCGACGCGCATTATGGTTTTTCGTTGCTGGCCTTCGAAACGGGCCTGCCCGTGCTCGCGGAGAAGGCTCGCACGCAGGGGCTCGCGGCGATGGCGATCAATCGCTGCTTCCATTTTTCGGCGCTCTGGCCCGAGGTCGAAGCCATCGCCGCGCAGGGTCTGGTGGGGCTCGCGATGAACCCGAGTCATAGCTGGGTCGCGCCCGCGGGCGGCACGCGCGGCGTGTTCGGCACCAATCCGATCGCGTTCGCCTGGCCGCGCGCCGAAGGCCATCCGTTCGTGTTCGACTTCGCCACGAGTGCGATCGCGCGCGGCGACATCGAACTGCACGCGCGCGAGGGTAAGCCCATTCCTTCGCACTGGGCGATCGACAGCGCCGGGCAACCGACCACCGACGCACGCGCGGCGCTCGACGGCGCGATGCAGACGTTTGGCGGCCATAAAGGATCGGCGCTGGCGGCAATGGTCGAATTGCTCGCGGGCGCGCTGATTGGCGACCTCACGAGCATGGAGTCGCAAGCCTTCGACGGCGGCGCGGGCGCGAGTCCCTGCCACGGCGAACTGGTGATCGCGATCGATCCGCGCCGCTTTCTGGGCGACGATTACGCGGCGGGCGAGGCGCGTGCCGAGCGTCTGTTCGCCGCCGTCGTGGAGCAGGGCGCGCGCTTGCCTTCGCAACGCCGTTTCGAAGCGCGTGTGCGCAGCGAACGCGACGGTGTGCGCATTCCTTCCGCGCTGTATCGCGATGTGATGAATCTTTTTGATTGAATGAAGTTTTAGCAAAAGCAGCAGAAAAAGCGCGTGCGATCCGAGGCGCACGCGCTTTCGGTCGCGATGGCCCATTCAATTGACGATACCGCCGATTGTGTGAATTTATCGGCGAATTCGCGCCTGTTCCGGTTGCGCCGCAGCGTTGCACTTTTTATGTGCATGAACGCCGCGACACGCGAATTCGAAAACTGTCCCTTTTACATTGGCGACACTCAAGGTTAATGCTTATTGCGGTGCAGCAAAATGCTGCCTACACTGAGCTTGACCGCCTATGGATTCGGAAGTTTTCGAAAGGAGGGCGTGCCATGATCACGTCACAGATGTCGATGCTGGAAGCGTCGCCGAAGCTACATGTTTTCGAGCAGGAAGGGGGCTGGCATTGGGGCATTACGGTCCCCAGGTCGGCGGGCAGCGGCTTCAAGGTCATTGCCTATAGCGAAACGTCATTCAACGGCGAGACCGAGGCTCGCCGCGACGGCAATCGTGCGCTCGATAGTCTCCCTGCCGATCTCCCTGCTAGTGCGGCATTTGCGTTCATGCCTTAATGCGCGGATCGTTCTACACTGAAACCCGGTGAACGGGAGAAACGGTATGAACCCGCGTGACGAGAAGGACACACGTTGCAAGCACTACGCCATGCGCCGCCTGACGCGGGCGATGCAGCGGCTCACCCATGCGCAGGACGGCATGGAACGCACGATGGCGCGGCGCTGGGTCAATGCGTGGAGCAGCGCCGTGGGCGAGCGCTCGATGCGGCGAATTACGCCGCTTCCGGGTACCGCTTTAACGAGTTCCGTACCGCCGCGTGAATCCACGCATTTGCGCCGCGTGTCGTAATGCTTGAGTGGCTGAATGGCATTCTAATTGCAGCCTGCATCATCGTTTCGGGTTGAAATATGAAACAAAACGCATATTTCGTTGACTGATGCTTCATTGAAGCGATATTGTCATACTTTAGACATTTTTCGCTTCACCGTTGGCTTCTACAGATTATGAAATCACTCACGCCATGAGCGTGAATGTGGACGGTGTCGACTACACCGGTAAGTGGCGCGTGATGACCGGCTCGGTCATCGTGTATTTCGCCAATGAAATCAAATTCGCCCCGCACGGCGCAAATCGGCCCGAGCAAATCGCTCGCTGGCTATTGACCGACCTGTGCAAAAAAATCGAGTCGCGCAAACGCAAAGGGATCAAACGCTGATTCTTTGCCGCGCATTGGCGTCGGCGGTTTTTGCGTGCTCTTTTGCGTGCTCCTTCGCGTCCCAATAGCCTTCGCGTTTGAAAATCGCCGAATAGAAGTCGATAAAGGCGCGCACTTTCGACGACACCGTCCGTTTGCGCGGATACACCGCCCAGACCGCCGGCGCATGCTTCGTCGGCTGCGCTTCCCATTCCGGCAGTAGCCGGATCAGTTTGCCTTCCCGCAATGCGTCGCCGACGGCCCACGTCGGCAGCAAGGCAATGCCGCGTCCTGCCATGGCGAGATCGAGCAGGGCTTCGGTGTCGTCCACGCGCAGCCTGCCGTTCAATGCAACCGTCACCGATGCCTCGCGCTGACCGTTCGCCGCATTGGCGTGCTGCACGAGCAGCCAGCGGTCGTCCGCCGCGAGTGAAAAACGCAGCGCGGCGTGCGCGGCCAGGTCGGCGGGCGTAGCGGGCGCGCCGCATTGCGCGAGATAAGCGGGGCTCGCGCAGACAATGCGCCGATGCGCCGTCAATTGCCGCGCCATCAATTGCGAATCCGGCAGCGCGCCAATGCGAATCGCGAGATCGATGCCCGAGTCGATGATATTGACGACGGTATCGGTCATCACGATATCGACGTCGATCTTCGGATACCGGTCCATGAATTCCGGCAGATGGCGCACGACATGACGGCGTCCGAACGAGCGCGGCATGGTCACGCGCAACAAACCGCGCGGCGAGCGATTCAGCGACGAAGCGATTTCACGCGCTTCGTCGAGATTGCGGATCACACCGATCGCATGCTCGCGAAACACGCGGCCGCCTTCGGTAAGCACGAGACCGCGCGTCGAACGATTGAATAGCGCAATGCCGAGATCGCGTTCGAGCTCGGTGATATAGCGCGACACGGTCGACGTCTTGACCTCGATGCGGGCCGCCGCTTTGCTGAAACTGCCCAATTCGGCAGCCGAAAGGAATGCGCGGATTGCGCCGAAATAATCCATATGCGTGCGGACGTGTTGATGGCTTTGTTGTGCAGTGTAAGAGAAAACGCGCTGGTGCCGGGTTTCACGCGCTTTCCGCAGTGATCGACTTCCGGTTATCCCTTTTCTGCAAAGCTCATTTCCCATGCGCGCCGTTCCAGCACACGGCTGCGGCTTCTAAAGTCCATTCACGCTGCACGATTCGCTCGCCGAGCGATGGACATTTTCAGGAGCCTTATCATGCTGGACAAAACCGCACTTTCATCGCTTGCATTCGACGACGATACGATCACGCGCGACGCGCAATTTTTCGAATACACCTCATCGGCGAATCCGATTGGCGCGAAGCTGATTTCGCGCGTGCCTTATCGTTCGTTTGCCGCCTCGCTTTACGACGATGGTCCGACGCGCATCGTGCCACTCGATGTGTCCGCGGAATTGGGCTGCGATTATCCGGCCACCGGTCCGGGCTTGATGGCGAGTTTTCTGCGCATCGTTGCGGGCGACACGCTCACGGTCGATCCGAACGCGACTTCACAGGTGTTCTACGTACTCGATGGCGCAGGGACGATTGCGCAAAACGGCACGGCATTTTCATTCGGCAAAGGTGACTTCTTTGCGCTGCCGGGCGGCGGACAGGCCGTATTGTCGGCGCAGTCGACGGCGCGCCTTTATTACGTGAACGACGCCCCGCTGCTCGCTTATCTCGGCGCGAAGATCGACGTTGCGCGTTTTACGCCGACGCTGTATCCGGCTGCGCGGGCTCAGGCCGAGCTCGCGAAAGTGGCCAGCGCGCCGGGCGCCGCGCAGCGCAATCGCGTGAGCGTGCTGCTCGGCAATCGCCATTTTCCGCAGACGCGCACCGTCACGCATTCGCTGTGGGCGATGTTCGGCATGATCGCGCCGCACAGCGTGCAAAAGCCGCATCGTCATCAGTCGATCGCGCTCGACTTCATTCCGGCATGCGAGCCCGGCGTATATACGCTCGTGGGGACCGAGATCGACGAGCAAGGCCGGATTGTCGATCCCGTGCGCGTGGACTGGACGCCGGGCATGGCGTTCATCACGCCGCCTGGTTATTGGCATGCTCACTTCAATGAATCGGATTCGCCCGCCTATGTGATTCCGCTTCAGGATGCTGGACTGCAAACGTATTTGCGTTCGCTCGATATTCGTTTCGCGCGTTGATGAATGAAAAGTAGACAGTTTGCACGGCGTTTAAGTGCATGCTGCGATTGTTTGGACTGCGCGATGCTGGGTTGATCCTGCTGGCGTGCCGGCTGGGTATTCGCAAGGTTACGTTCGATGTGGCGGTGACACGTTACGCCCACGACGTAACGCGGCGCGATGCCTGACCGTCACGCCTTTTTTCATGTGATGCACGATACGCCGCCGGCTAAGGGGCGCGCGCTTGCATCGCGTCGATGGTGTTGTTTCCTTTGCTAACGAATCGCGCGTGTAAATCGCGCAAAAACGTTGGCGTGGAATTTGCAGATTTCGAGCGCCGATTCCGCCATATTCGAGCGCAGCGTTACCACGCCGACGCTCCACCATTCTTCCAGGCGACGCGTATCCACGCGCAATCGGGACAGCAGAAATAGTACGCATCGACCGTATTTGAAAAACCGATCAGCGGTTTTCCGGGGGCACTGATTACACCTTTGACCAATCAGGACGCGAGTTCATCGCGAAAGGACTAATCATGGCTCCCTTCAAACACACGCTTGTTGCATCGGCGAGCGCACTCCTATGGTGGTCGCTGGCGCCGTCGGCTTATGCCGGCGATGGGACGACATCGTCGCCGCCTGCTTCCATGCAAGGCAGCGGATGGAATGGCGTCTGGCAGTTCGGCCCCGGCTATGCATGGGCTGGTGGCGACGGTATGAGCGGCGGCTGGACCGGGACCGGTGGCGGGTATGGCGGCGGCTCGGGCGGTTATGGAGGTTCGGGGGACGGGGGAAGTGGGAGTGGGTCGGGCAGCTGGGGTGGCACGGGAGGGGACGGTGGTTCGGGCGAGGGTGGTCACGGCGGCTGGAGCGGTGGTTCCAGTGATGGTGGCCATGGCGGTAGCGGCGGTGCCGGGGGAACAGGCGGATCAGGAGGCACTGGCGGCTCAGGAGGCACTGGCGGTAACGGAGGCAGCGGCGAAGGTGGTCACGGCGGCTGGGGCGGTGGTTCTGGTGACGGCGGCCATGGTGGTTCAGGTGGTTCAGGTGGCTCAGGTGGCTCAGGTGGAACGGGAGGGACTGGCGGCAACGGTGATGGCGGCCACGGTGGTAGCGGTGGTTCCGGAGGAAGTGGCGGAAGCGGAGGCTCCGGTGGTAACGGTGGCACTGGCGATGGTGGTCACGGCGGCTGGAGCGGTGGTTCCAGTGATGGTGGCCATGGCGGTAGCGGTGGTGCCGGGGGAACGGGCGGATCAGGAGGCACTGGCGGCAACGGAGGCAGCGGAGGCAGCGGCGAAGGTGGTCACGGCGGCTGGGGCGGTGGTTCTGGTGACGGCGGCCATGGTGGCAACGGTGGTTCCGGCGGAAGTGGTGGCACCGGCGGTTCTGGCGGTTCAGGAGGCACCGGCGGTAACGGAGGCACCGGGGATGGCGGTCACGGCGGTTGGGGTGGCGGCACGGGTGGCACCGGCGGCACCGGCGGTTCAACCGGCACCGGCGGCCACGGCATCTCCGGCGGCTCCGGCTCCGGCAACGCCGGTCACGGTGGCACGAGCATCGGCTCGGGCAACGCTGGCGGCACGCAATCCACAGGCGGCTTGCTCAGTCCGCTCGTCGATCTCGTCGTGAACGTTGGCGCGGTCAGCGTGCCGGTGGTGCCGATCACAATCGGCAACAACAGCGGCAGCGGCAATGGGAACGGCGTGAACAACGGCGCATCGAGTGGTTCGCATGGCGGCTCGGGCGGTGCATCGGGTGCTCAGACGGGCAGCGGCGGCCTGTTGTCTCCGGTGACGAACCTGCTTGGCGCGCTCACGGGCGGTGCGACGACGACCAGCGTCGTTTCGTCGAGCGGCAACACGCACGGCGGATCGAATAGCGGACCCAATAGCGGATCGAGCGGCAACACGGGAGGCAACACCGGCGGCGGCAGTTCGCACGGCTCGACGTCATCGGGGGGCACGTCCGGCACGTCGAACCCGACAGCGCCGTTGACGAACCTCGTCGGCACGCTGACCGGCGCGCTCAAGGGCGCGGGCGGCAACAGCAGCAGCGGAGCCGGCGGCACGAGCACTGGCGGCACCGGGTCCGGCGGCTCATCCGCCACCTCAACGCTCGCTCCGCTGGCCAATCTGCTCGGCGGTCTGACAGGCGGCGCGCCGGGCGGCTCATTGGGCGGCAGCAGCAACACCGGCAGCAGCAACGGCCCGAAGAAACACTAAGCACGCAAGACGCATCCAAGCCCGAGCGCCCGGCCTCATCGACACCGGGCGTACCCCAACCCGTCCCGCAGCACCACGCGGCGACGGGCTTCTTCATCCCATCGGCAAGCCGCTCCCACCCTCCAGCACGACCGTCCTAATCCCGGATTACCTCCGCGACCTTGATTTAAGTCAACTCAATCTCCGCGCCCGCCTGCTACGTTCGCCATATCTCAAAAAGACAACAAACGCGGTACGGGGCGCGACATGCAACACCACACGCTGGACGTCGAAATAGGACGTCTTCTTTCCGGGCCGCTGCTCGCCTGCGGGCCCGACGTGCCTATCCGCGAAGCCGCGCGCCGCATGGCCGAGCACCGTTGCAGCGCGATCGTCGTGATGGATCACGGCGAGCCGGTCGGCATCTGGACCGAGCACGACGCGCTCGCGAGCGCCGCGCACCGCACGCATTCGGCCGACGCGCGTCTCGTCAACGCACTGATCGACGAACCGCTGCCCGAGCCTCCCGACGATCCCGCCGACGAACCGGCCAATCGCCCGATCCGCACTGTCATGAGCCAGCCGGTGCGCGCGCTGCCCGCGAGCACGCCCGCGCGCGAGGCGGCGGCGTGCTTCGTGCGCGAGGGCATCCGCCACGGACTCGTGATCGACGACAACGGCCACGCGCTCGGTCTCGTCACACAGACCGATCTGGTCATGAGTCAGGGCCCCGAGTGTTTTCTGCAACTGCGTACGCTCGGCTGCGCGAAGCCGTCGAAGCCGCATTGCATCGACGCTGCCGCGCCGTTCGCACAAGCGCTCGCGCGCATGCGCGAAGAGCGCCTGAGCGCGATCGTCGTGTGCGCCGCCGACGGCAGCCTCGGCATCCTCACCGAGCGCGACGTGGTGCGCGCGATCGGCGAAGGCGCGCGCGAAGACGGCGCCACGGCGGGCACCTTCGCGAGCTGGCCGCTGCGCTCGCTGCCGCACACGCGCAGCCTCTATTCCGCGCGCCAGTATCTGCTCGACAACCGCATGCGCCACGTGGGCGTGCTCGACGACGCGGGCCAGTTGTGCGGCCTGCTCGGCCTCGCCGACATCCTGCGCGACATGGAGCACGAATACGTGCGCGAACTGCAGGCGGCGCTGCGCGAACGCGACGACGCGCTGCTCGCCTCGCGCGCGAATCTGCGTCTCGCCGATCAGGTGGTGGAATCCACGCTCGACGGCGTGATGATCACCGACCTGCAAGGCACGATCGAGCGCATCAATCCGGCGTTCACGCGCCTGACCGGCTACACCGAAGCCGACGCGCTCGGCCGCAACGCGCGCCTGCTCAGCTCGGGCCGCCAGGGTCCGGCGTTCTACGCGGGACTGTGGGAAAGCATCGAAACCAAGGGTCACTGGAAGGGCGAAATCTGGAATCGCCGTAAAGACGGCACGCCCTACCTCGAATACCTGACGATCTCCAGCATTCGCGACACGCAAGGCCTGTGCACGCACTACGCCGCGATTTTCGCCGACATCACGCAGCGGCGCGAAAATGAGGCGCGCCTCAGTTATCTCGCGACGCACGACGCGCTCACCGGTCTGCCCAATCGCACGCTGTTCACCGAGCGCATCGCGCTGGCGCTCGCTCGCGCGCGCCGTTCGAGCAAACGCGTCGCGGTGATGTTTCTCGACCTCGACCGCTTCAAGCTCATCAACGACACGATGGGCCACGGCGTGGGCGACGAAGCGCTGTCCGTGATCGCGCGGCGTCTGCGCGAATCGGTGCGCGAAACCGACACGGTGGCGCGACTGGGCGGCGACGAATTCACGCTGCTGATCGAGGATATCGACGACATCCGCCACGTGGGCCGCATCGCCGAAGCGCTGCTCCTCAGCGTGGGCGCGCCGATCCGCACCGGCGAGCAGACGCTCTTCGTCACGCCGAGCATCGGCATCAGCATGTTTCCCGACGATGCGCAGGATTCCGGACGCCTCTTGATGCAGGCCGACCGCGCGATGTACGAAGCGAAAAGCGCGGGCAAGAACAATTTCCAGTTCTTCGCCGCGCCGATGACGTCGAGCGCGATGGAGCGCATCCAGCTCGAAACGGAATTGCATCGCGCGATCGACGGCAACGAATTCCTGCTGCATTACCAGCCCGAATTCGACGTGCGCAGCGGCCGCCTCTCGAACGTCGAAGCGCTGATCCGCTGGCAACATCCGCAGCGCGGTCTCGTACCGCCCGACCAGTTCATTCCGATTGCCGAGGAGTCGGCGTTGATCGTGCCGATCGGCGCGTGGGTCCTGCGCGAAGCGTGCCGCCAGGCGCGCGCGTGGCTTGACGAAGGCTTCGAATTCGGGCGCATCTGCGTGAATCTGTCCGCGCGCCAGTGCCTGCACGACGGCTTTCTCGCGCAGCTCGCCAACATACTCGGCGAGACCGGCTTGCCGGTTAACCGTCTGCAACTCGAACTCGTCGAGAGCATGGCGATGACGTCGAGCCACGGCGGCACCGAAGCGCTGCTGCACGAACTCGCGGCGCGCGGCATCAGTCTCGCGATCGACGATTTCGGCACCGGTTATTCATCGTTTCGCTATTTGCAGTCGCTGCCCGTCGACACGCTCAAGGTCGACCGCTCGTTTCTCGCGGAGGTCGGCGAAAACCGGCCGCTCATGCGCGACGAGGGCAACGGCTCCATCGTGCGCGCGATCGTGGCGATGGCGAAGTCGCTCGGCGTGTCGGTCGTCGCCGAGGGCGTGGAAACGCCGAACCAGTTGCGCTTTCTGCGCGAGATCGGTTGCGAGCGCGCGCAGGGTTTTCTGCTCGCGCGTCCCGCACCGGCCGCGCGCATGCCGCGTGCGTTGCCCGCGTGATCGACGCTGATCATGCCTGCCGGCGCGCGCGTGCAGGATGCCGCCCAATGCCTCGTTGAGGCGCACCTTTTGATTGGAGAAAGACCGTGACCACCAACGATGAGATGCTGCTGCGCTCGATGACGGCGCTCGTCAGTTCGCATGGCAAGGCCATTTCGCGCTTCGGCGCGAGCGTGGTCGTGATGAGCAAGTTCGCGGAAGCCGTGTTGCCGCAACTGTCCACGCAACAGGTCGAACGCACCGTCGAGGCGTTTCGCATGCTGATCGGCGAGGCGCTGGACGTGGCCGACAACGCCGTGTTGCCCGGCGACTATCGCGCCACGCTGCTCGAACAGAGCAACGTGCTGTTGAACCGTCTCGGCGGCAATGCCGCGGCGTCGCATTGAAGGAGGCGTCATGCGCAATCTGACGATACGCGCCGGCTTGCTCGCGGTGCTCTGCACGTTCGCGGCGATGCTGGTGATCGGGGCGGTGGTCGGCGTCGGCATGATCGGCCGCGCGGACGATGCCGCGAACCGCGTGAACCTCGCGGCGGGGGCGGGTGCGCTCGCCGATGCGATCGGCGGCCACTCGGCGCGCGCGCAGGCGACGCTCGCGCGCGCCTATGCGGCGCTGAAGGAGCAAAACGATACGTCGGCGCGCGACACCGCGCTTGCTGCCGCCCGCGATCTCGTTACCCAGGCCGCGCACGATGCGGAGACGCTGCGCGCCAATGCGCCCGCGGCCGAGGCTTCGTCGGGCAGCGCATCGGATTCATCGACGAATACCGCTTCGAACACGGCTTCGAGCGCCGCATCGGACACCGCCGCAAGCGCGCAATCGGCGCGCCGTGCAGCCGTGCTCGACGCGCAGGCCGCCATGAACACCGTGCTCACGCGTGCTGCCGACGCGCTG
The DNA here is from genome assembly GCF_900109265.1 of Paraburkholderia tropica. GTDB lineage: Bacteria > Pseudomonadota > Gammaproteobacteria > Burkholderiales > Burkholderiaceae > Paraburkholderia > Paraburkholderia tropica. Next base: position 113,338 of record NZ_FNZM01000006.1, on the reverse strand, counting down.
CAAACCGGCGACACCGCAGCCTACGCCACGCTCGCGACGGGCGAGATGGCCCAGACGGGCACGCAACTCGCCGCGAGCATCGCGGCCTTCCACGCCGACAAGGACGCCGCCGTGCGCGCCACGCTCGCGCGAGGCGAGCGCGAGCACGACTGGGTCATGGCGATGGTGGCGGTGGGCCTCACGGGCGCGCTCGCGCTCGTCGTCGTCACGCATCTCGCGCTGCGCAGGCTCGTGACCGCGCCGCTGGCGGTCGCCGTCGAAGCGCTCAACCAGATCGCGGCCAACAACCTCGCGGTGCCGATCGCCACGGGCGGGCGCAACGAGATCGGCCAGTTGCTCGATGCGATGCGTCGCATGCAGGAAGGCCTCACGCTCACGGTGAGCAACGTGCGCGCGTGCTGCGATGCGATCAACACGGGCGCGCGCGAAATCGCGGCGGGCAATCTCGATCTGTCGAGCCGGACCGAGCAGCAGTCGGCGTCGCTCGAACAGACGGCCGCGAGCACCGAGCAACTGACCGCGACGGTGCGCCAGAACGCCGAACACGCGAGCGAGGCGAGTTCGCTGGCGGCGCGCTCGGCCGAGGTCGCGCAGCGCGGCGGACGCGTCGTCGAAGAAGCGATGGAGACCATGGAGGCGATCACGCGCAGCTCGGGCAAGATCGCCGACATCACCGGCATCATCGACGGCATCGCGTTCCAGACCAATATTCTCGCGCTCAACGCGTCCGTGGAAGCCGCGCGCGCGGGCGAGCAGGGACGCGGCTTTGCGGTGGTCGCGGGCGAAGTGCGCAACCTCGCGCAACGCAGCGCGGCCGCGGCGCGCGAAATCAAGTCGCTGATCGACGAATCGGTCGAGGACGTGCGCGGCGGCCGTGCGCGCGTGACCGAGGCGGGCGCGACGATGGCGGAAGTGGTGGCGTCGATCGAGCGCGTGTCGGGGCTGATGAAGGAGATCGCGTCGGCGACCGTCGAGCAGAGCGCGGGCATCGAGCAGGTCGAGCAGGCCGTGACGCAGATGGATCAGGTCACGCAGCAGAACGCGGCGCTCGTGGAAGAGGCGGCTGCGGCGGCCGGTTCGCTGGAGCAGCAGGCCAACTTGATGGCCGACGCGGTGGCGACGTTCCGCCTGCGCTCCGATGGCGCGATGAGTGCGCGTGCGCGTCAATGGACGAGCGAAGCGGCGATCGAGTCAGCCGGAGAGGCGCAGCCGGAGTTTGCGGCGTAGGGCGCTTCGTGTTGTCGACGGTGGTGGGCGGCAACCCGGTATCGACGCGCCGCCGTCTCTAACGGCACGCTGCGCATGCAAGGCATGGGCGCCGACTCGGGCGGCGAGCGACGCGCAGATGATCGTGTGAATAAATTAATCGGATTCCTGATTAATTGACGGCGCTCCCGCAGCCCTTGGCGAAGTGGTCGTGATCGAACCCTATTCCACTCTCCACGTGGAGATATTTGCTAAATATGGCTTGAATCTGTTCAGCAAGCCGACGCGCGACGCCGTCAAACCGCCAAAAACGCTGCCATGGCGGCCATCCACGCGGCCTGTCACCCTCGATCCGCGTATCCTCGATCACTTGCCAACCGGCACATCGCGGCCATTCCTTCCCGATCGAGGAGCAACGTATGCGAACGATGCAGGCAGTGCAGGTGACGAAAGCGGGCGGTCCGCTCGAACTCGTCGAGCGCGAGGTTCCGGCGCCGTCCGCGGGCCACGTGCTGATCAAGGTGCTGGCGTGTGGTATCTGCCATAGCGATTCGATGACGAAGGACGGACTGTGGCCGGGGCTTGCGTATCCGCGCGTGCCGGGCCACGAAATCGCGGGCGTGATCGAGCAACTTGGCGCGGGCGTCGAGGGCTGGCAACCCGGGCAGCGCGTGGGCGTGGGCTGGCACGGCGGCCATTGCGGCCATTGCGAGCGCTGCCGCCACGGCGACTTCGTGCTGTGCCAGACGGCCCAGGTGCCCGGCATCAGCTACGACGGCGGCTACGCGCAGTACATGGTCGCGCCGCAGGAAGCGCTCGCGCGCATGCCCGACGACCTCTCCGACGTCGACGCCGCGCCGCTGCTTTGCGCCGGCATCACCACCTTCAACGCGCTGCGCAACAGCGGCGCGCGCGCGGGCGACGTGGTGGCGATACTCGGCATCGGCGGCCTCGGTCATCTGGGCGTGCAGTTCGCGCGCAAGATGGGTTTCGTCACCGTGGCCATCGCGCGCGGCCAGGACAAGGCGCCGCTCGCGAAAGAACTCGGCGCGCATCACTACATCGACAGCCAGGCGCAAAACGTCGCCGAAGCCTTGCTCGCGCTCGGCGGCGCACGCGTGATGCTCGCGACGGTCACGAGCGGCAAGGCGATGAGCGCGGCCATCGGCGGTCTCGGGCTGAACGGGAAGCTGATCATGGTGGGCGTGTCCGAGGAGCCCGTCGAGGTGCCGATCACGCAGTTCATCATGGGACGCCATTCGGTGCAGGGCTGGCCTTCGGGCACGGCTGCGGATTCGCAGGAAACGCTCGCATTCAGCGCGATGTCCGGCGTCAAGCCGATGATCGAGGAGTATCCGCTGGAGCGCGCCGCCGAAGCGTACGAGCGCATGATGAGCGGCAAGGCGCGCTTTCGTGTGGTGCTCAAGCCGGCAAGGTAAGCAGGATGACTAAGTAATTTTATGGCGCGGCCGAATGGTTCATGGGGCCGCGCGCCGGATTTTTCCGGCGGCGCGATCCGGCTCGCGCGCCCGCATCACCACCCCGCGCATTGGCTTGTCACCTTCCCGCATCGCATTCCCGCCCGGCCGCCCAGGCCGCCGCCGTACGCCAGGGTTCCCCACCCATTGACGCGCGCCGTCGATCCTGCGATACAGCATATAATTCCGCGAACCCAAAACCGTGCCCGTGCTCGCGGCACGCGCGCCCACTTCATTCTTATCGCAATGTCCGATACCGCGCCGAAGCCGGCTCGCAAAAGCGCCCACAAGGAAGATCGTCATTTCGTGACCGCGCTGGCCCGCGGGCTCGACGTCCTCGCCTGCTTTCGCGGCGGCGACACTTCGCTGACCAATCAGGAAATCGCACAACGCTGCAAGCTGCCGCGCTCGACCGTCTCGCGTCTGACCATGACGCTCACGAAGATCGGCTATCTGATCCACCTCGAAGACACCGGGCGTTATCGGCTCGGCACGGCGTGTCTGGCGCTCGGCAGTTCGATGCTCGCGCGTCTGGATGTGCGCAAGATTGCGCGGCCGATGATGCAGGAACTCTCGGAGTTCTCGGGCGGCACGGTGTCGCTCGGCGTGCGCGACCGGCTCTCGATGCTCTACATCGAAAGCTGCCGCAGCACGGCGGCGCTGGCGCTCACGCTCGACGTGGGTTCGCGCATTCCGTTGGCCACCTCGGCCATCGGGCGCGCGTGGCTCGCGGCCGTGGCGCCGCGCGAACGCGACGACGTCATGGAGCAGATCCGCGAGCTCGACGACGTGGCGTGGCCGCACGTGCGGCGCGGCATCGAGCAGGGCGTGCGCGATCACGAGACGCTGGGCGTGACGTGTTCGTTCGGCGACTGGCAGAAGGATGTGAACGGCATTGCGCGTGCGTTCGAACCGGGCGGCGGCTTGCCGGTGATGGCGATCAACGTGGGCGGTCCGTCGTTTTCGCTCACGTCCGAATTTCTGCTCAATGAGGTGAAGCCGAGGCTGGTGCAGATGATCGGACAAATCGAAGCGGCCGTGGCCGGACGATAAGCACTCAAGCCGGCTGTAAAGAAACGCAAGCGCGACGAGCGGCTTGCGTTTTTTTTTCGTCTGAATCGCGGTCGAATAGTTCGATATCCTGATCAAATTGGAGGCGATAATCTATTTGAAAGGCGCTCGCGCGGAGCCGAGCCGTTCCGCTGTCAACCCATGCCGATTGAATCTCCAGCGCGCTTCGCACTGGGGTTTTTCCCGAGCCAATCGCGCTTCATAGATCTTTACACACCGCTGCCGCACAGGCTAGCATTTCTGCAATGCAGAATTCACACCTGCTTTGCAGAATTTTCATGCGGCGTCAATCGGGCGGATCTGCGTCCCAAAGCGCCGCGGATGGAGGCTGCCCGAACCCATGAGTATCGATCTCCAGTCGAGCTTCAGCGGCACGCGCCCCGTCGCGGACGCGCATGTCTTCGACGTCGCCCGTCTCGCCACATGGATGCGCGAGCATCTGCATGATTTTGCCGGCGGCGTTCACGTCGAACAGTTCAAGGGCGGGCAATCGAATCCCACGTTTCTGCTCGGTGCGGGCGGCGCGCGCTATGTGCTGCGGCGCAAGCCACCTGGCGTGCTGCTGCCGTCTGCGCATGCCGTCGATCGCGAATACCGCGTGATTCGCACGCTCGCACAGACCGACGTGCCGGTCGCGAAAGCCTATGCGCTGTGCGAGGACGCGGCGGTGATCGGCTCGCCCTTCTATCTGATGGAGTACGTGGAGGGCCGTATCTTCTGGGACGCGGCGCTGCCGGGCATGACGCCGCAAGCGCGCGGCGCGATTTACGACGAAATGAATCGCGTGATCGCCGCGTTGCATTCGGTCGATCCCGACGCGATCGGTCTCGGCGATTACGGCCGCGCGGGCAATTACATCGAGCGTCAGGTCGCGCGCTGGACCAAACAATATCGGGCCTCGGAGACGGAGCGCATCGAGGCCGCCGATCACCTCATCGACTGGTTGCCGAAGCATCTTCCGGCGGGCGACGAACGCCGCATCGTGCATGGCGATTACCGGCTCGACAACGTGATTTTCGATGCGCGCGAGCCGCGTATCCTCGCCGTGCTCGACTGGGAATTGTCCACGCTCGGCCATCCGCTCGTCGACTTCGCGTATCACTGCATGATCTGGCATATGGAGGCGGGCGCGCGGCGTGGCCTGATCGGACTCGATCTCGACGCGCTCGGCATTCCCGGGGAAAAAGCCTACTTGCAGCGCTATTTGCAGCGTGCCGCGCGCGTCTCGCGCGACGACGTTTCCGAAGTCGATTGGGGCTATTACCTCGTCTTCAACATGTTCCGGCTCGTGGGCATTCTGCAGGGCGTGATGGCGCGCGCGCTGCAAGGCAACGCGTCGAGTGCGCTCGCACTCGAAACGGGCAAGCGCACGCGTCCGCTCGCGGAGCAGGCGTGGGCGCTCGCGCGCGAAGTCGATGCCATGCGCTAGCGCGGCGCGAGCCTCGCGCGACATTCAACCGGTCAATCCAGCGGAAATCAGCTTATGAACTTCGAACATTCGAGCAAGGTGAAGGATCTCCAGGCGCGGCTCACGGCCTTCATGGATCAGCATGTGTATCCGGCGGAGGAACAGTTCGCGGCCGAAATGGACGCGGCGCGCCGTGCGGGCAATCCGTGGCAGCCCGCGCCCGTGATGGAAAAACTCAAGGACAAGGCGCGCGGTGCGGGACTGTGGAATCTGTTTCTGCCTGCGCACGAATCCGAGGGCGGCCTCACGAATCTGGAATACGCGCCGCTGTGCGAAATCATGGGGCGCTCGGCCATCGGCGCGGAACCGTTCAATTGCTCCGCGCCCGACACGGGCAATATGGAAACGCTGCTGCGCTACGGCAGTGAGCCGCAAAAGCGCGCGTGGCTCGACCCGCTGCTCGACGGCACGATCCGCTCGGGTTTTGCGATGACCGAGCCCGCCGTGGCCTCGTCGGATGCGACCAATATCGAAGCGCGCATCGAGCGTGACGGCGACCATTACGTGATCAACGCGCGCAAATGGTGGACCTCGGGCGCAAATGATCCGCGCTGCAAGATCCTTATTTTCATGGGTAAAACCGATCCGCACGGCGAGAATCGTCATCAGCGCCAGTCGATGGTGCTGGTGCCGCTCGATACGCCCGGCGTCACGGTGCTGCGTCATCTGCCCGTGTTCGGCTACGACGATGCTCCGCACGGTCACGCCGAAGTGCTGTTCGAAAACGTGCGCGTGCCGGTCACGAATGTGCTGCTCGGAGAGGGTCGCGGTTTTGAAATCGCGCAAGGGCGGCTCGGGCCGGGTCGCATTCACCACTGCATGCGATTGATTGGCCGCGCCGAACGCGCGCTCGAAGCCATGTGCAAACGCACCGCGAAACGCACGGCATTTGGCCGCGCGATTGCGGATCAGGGCGTCACGCGCGAGCGCATTGCGAATGCGCGTATTCTCATCGATCAGGCGCGTTTCCTCGTGCTGCACGCGGCATGGAAAATGGACACCGTGGGCAACAAGGCGGCGCGCAAGGAGATCGCGATGATCAAGGTGGCCGCGCCCGCGATGGCCTGCCAGGTGATCGACTGGGCGATTCAGGCGCATGGCGGCGCGGGTGTGAGCGACGATTTCGGTCTCGCGCGCGCCTACGCGAGCGCCCGCACGATCCGCCTCGCGGACGGCCCGGACGAAGTGCATCGCAACGCCATCGCCAAGATGGAACTCGCGAGCTATCTCTGATCAGCGGAGCACCACGACATGACTTCCACAGCAGCGCTCGACCAGCCGCCGTTCGAAAGCATCGGCGAGCAGATCCGCAGATGGGCGCGCGAGCAGGGCGATCACGCGGCGCTCGTTTGCGACGGCACGGTTTATAGCTACGCCGAATTCGACGCGATGATCGATCAGTGCGCGAGCGCCTTGCAGCGCGACGGCGTGAAGCCCGAAGACGTGGTGGCGATCTGCGCGAACGCGTCGCCGTGGTACGCGGCAGTGTTTCTCGGCGCGTTGCGCGCGGGCGCGGCGGTCGCGCCGCTGTCGCCGGCTTCGCATCCGGACAGCCTCGCGGGCATGATCGAGAATGCCGGCGCGCGCGTGCTATTTCTCGATGAGCCGGTGCAGCGCGCGCTGGACGGCGCGGCGAAAGCGCCGGCCGTGCGCCGCGTGAGGCTCGACGCACAGACCGGGAACGCGGCGTTCACGAGCCTCGACGCATGGCTCGCCCCGCGTGGCCAGGCACCGCGCGACGTGCGCATCGAGCCGCAGTGGGCATTCAACATCATCTATTCGTCGGGCACGACGGGCATGCCGAAGGGCATCGTACAGTCGCACGCCATGCGCTTCGCTTATGCGCTGCGCAGCGTCTCGCGCGGTTATGGTCCCGAAGCCGTTACGCTGATTTCCACGCCGCTCTATTCGAATACCACACTTGTGAGTTTCTTTCCGACCTTCGCGCTGGGCGGCACCGTCGTGCTGATGCCGAGGTTCGAGACGAAGCGTTACCTCGAACTCGCGCAGCAGCATCGCGCGACGCACACGATGCTGGTGCCGGTTCAATATCAGCGCCTGCTCGCGGAACCGGAATTCGATCGCTACGATCTCTCGAGTTTTATTTCGAAGTCCTGCACGAGTGCACCGTTCAATGCCGCGCTCAAAGCCGACGTGGTGCGGCGCTGGCCCGGCAGTCTCACCGAGTTTTACGGCATGACGGAAGGCGGCGCGTCGTGCGAGCTGTGTGCGGACGAGTTTCCCGCCAAGCTGCATACGGTCGGCAAGCCCATGCCTGGGCACGAAATGCGTTTGATCGACGCGGCGGGCGAGGAGTTGCCGCCGGGCAGCATCGGCGAAATCGTGGGGCGCTCGCCGACCATGATGACGGGCTACTATCGCCAGCCGGAGAAGACCGCTGAAGCCGAATGGCACGACCGCGACGGGCAGCGTTTCATTCGCACCGGCGATATCGGCCGCTTCGACGAGGACGGTTTTCTCGTGCTCATGGACCGCAAGAAGGACATGATTATTTCGGGCGGCTTCAATATCTATCCGAGCGATCTGGAGCAGGTGCTGCTCGGCCATCCGGCGGTGATGGAAGCGGCGGTGGTCGGCGTGAGTTCGCAGCGTTGGGGCGAAACGCCTGTCGCTTTCGTTACGCGGCGTGAAGGCAGTGGCGATGGCGCGACATCGGACGCCATCGCCGCGTGGGCCAACGAGCGCCTTGGCAAGATGCAGCGGCTTGCCGAAGTGGTGGTGGTCGAGGCGCTGCCGCGTAGCGCGATCGGCAAGGTGCTCAAGCGCGAGTTGCGCGATACGTTCGGGACGTCCGCGCATTGAGCGTTCGAGGGTTTGCGTAAGCCGCGCTCAGGGCAAGCCGGCGTGCGGCACGTCCACGCGCACGGCGAGGATGCGGCCCGCGCGTCGCGCGCCGTTCTCGGCGCCGATGCCGGGCGCGGCGCACAGAAACAGCGTGTGGCCGTCCTCGCCGCCGAGCGTGCACGCGTAGCATTGCTCGTCGCCCATCGCAATGCTGTCGACGATGCCCGCGCCTTCTTTCATGCGCAGCACGCGATTGCCGCGTGCGTCCGCCACCCACACCGCGCCTTCGGCATCGAGGCAGAGACCATCGGGATAGCTGCCGGCAAGGTCCGCGAACACGCGGCGGCGTGACAGCGCACCGTTGCCTTCCACATCGACATCGAATGCGCTGATGCGCTGCCCGAACGTTTCCGCGACGATCAGCGTGCGGCCATCGGGCGTGAGCGCCATGCCGTTCGGAAAGCGCAATTCGCGCGCGGCCACGCGCACGCTGCCGTCGGGTAGCACGCAGAGCAGATCGGTGGCGCGCTCCGGTTCGTCTGCATAGAGATTGAAGCCGAAATTGCCCACATAGGCGCGCCCGGCCGGATCGACGAGCATGTCGTTGCACGGGCCCGGCACGTACTTCGAGAGATTGGCGTAGACGCGCGTCGCGCCGTTATCGTTGCCGTTTTCTATCGCCAGTACGGTGCAATCGTGCATCGATACGGCCAGCATCGTGCCATCCGGCAGCCAGCCGAGTCCGCTTGGCGAATGCGGCACATGTGCCACCGATTCGAGCCGGCCGCTCGCGTCGGCGCACAGCACTTCGTGGCGAAAGAAATCGGAAAACCACAGCTTGCCCGCGTGCCAGCGCGGCGCTTCGGCAAAACACAGTCCTTCGACGAATACCTCGGGCGTTCTGGTGTGCGTCATGGAATCCTCGCGAGAAAAAAAACCGGCGCCGCGCTTGCGCGACGGCGCCGTTGCTTCATGCCGGTCGATTCAGTTCAAGGCGATGCGGTTCAATGCGATCACTTCGCCGAAGCGACCGAGTCGGGCAGCGCCTTGATGTTGCCGTTCTCGACCACGGCCACCACGGCTCGGCCCATCGTGATGCCGCCGCGCGCATCGACGCCGGTGAGGCCATGCGGATTGTTCTGCGGCGAGAGCGATTTCAGCGCCTGATCGTAGGCCTTGCGGATCGCGGCGGCGTCGGTCGTCGTGCCCGCGATCTTCATCGCCTGCGCGGTCGCCCACACGGCGGTGTAGTTCAGCGACGCTTCCTGCGTCGGCAGACGGCCCGCATGCGTCTTCGTGAAGCGCGCGACAAAGGACTTGGCGTCGGGCGAGGGATCGTCGCCGATCGGCATCACGCCAATCGAGCCTTCGAGCGCGCCGTAGCCGCCCGCGATCTTTGCGACTTCGTCGAGCTTGGCCTGGTCCATCACCGCGAAGCCGCCCTTGAAGCCGAGTTCGCGCGCCTGGCGAATGATCAGGCCCGTAGGTTCGGACGGGCCGCCCACGAAGATGACCTTGGGCTTCGCGGCCAGCACGCGGCTCACGCCGCTGTAGAAGTCGGTGGCGCGGTTGTACGAGAGCGGATTGTCGGCGACGACCTTGCCGCCCGCGGCTTCCCACGCGGGCTTGAATGCCGCCGTCCATGCCTTGCCGTAATCGGTGTCGGTGCTCGCGATGGCCACTTCCTTGCCGTACTTGCTCATCTCGTACTTCACGAAAGCAGGCGTGTACGAAGTGAATTCCGGCGGGATGCGGATCGTCAGCGGATTGCCGCGCGCGGCGAGCTGCGGCACGCTCGTGTAGGCGAGCAACAGGAGATTCTGCTGCGCGTTGATCGTCTGAACGGCGTAACAACCGCCCGAGTGCGGCACCAGCACGACCGGCGCGCTGTATTCCTGCGAAAGACGGCGCGCGTTGATGGCCGTTTCGCTCGGGTTGTACTGGTCGTCGAGCGCGACCACGTCGACCTTCACTTTCTTGCCGCCCACGACGAGCCCGGCCTGATTGATTTCGGCCACCGCCATCTGCATGCCTTCGAGCACGTTCTGCCCGTATTTGGCGGCGCCGCCGCTGAGCGGCCCCGAAAAGCCGATATGCACGGTGCTCTCCTGCGCCATCACGGGCGAGGCGACGATGAGCGAGGCGGCAAAGGTGGCGGAAAGCGCGAGGCACAGCTGCTTGACGATCATGTACGTGTCCTTGAGGGAGGGGCTATCGTTGAATGCGCGGGGCGAGCGTCGCGGCCTTATCCGCCCACATAGGCGCGGCGCACGGCTTCGTTGCCCGCAAGACTGTCGTAGTCGCCTTCGAGCACGATGCGGCCCGACTCCACGACGTAAGCGCGATGCGCGATCTTCAGCGCCGCGTGCGCGTTCTGCTCCGCGAGCAGCACCGTGGTGCCCGCGCGATTGATGCGCTGGATCACCTCGAAAGTCTGCTTGACGACGAGCGGCGCGAGGCCGAGCGAGGGTTCGTCGAGCAGCAGCACGCGCGGACGGCTCATCAGCGCGCGGCCGATGGCGACCATCTGTTGCTGACCGCCGCTCAGCGCGCCGGCCGGATCGTCCTTGCGTTTGACGAGATCGGGAAAGAGGCCGAATACGTCGTCGAGCCGCGTGCGATTGCCCGCGCGGTCGCGCCGATGCGGATACGCGCCGAGCATCAGATTCTTCAGCACCGAGAGCGCGGGAAACAGCTTGCGTCCCTCGGGGCAGTGGATCACGCCCGCGCGCACCACCTCGGCGGGACGCTTGCCGACGAGGTCGACGTCCTTGAGCCGGATACGCCCGGCGCTCGCGCGCGTGAGCGCACTGGCCGCGCGAAAGATCGAACTTTTGCCCGCGCCGTTCGCGCCGAGCAGCACCACGAGTTCGCCTTCGTCGGCGCGCAGATTGATGCCGTGCAGCGCGCGAAAGCTGCCGTAGTCGAGGCTCACGTCATTGAACGTCAGCATGGTCGCTCCCGAGATAGGCGTCGATCACCGCCTGGTTCTTGCGGATTTCGTCGGGCGTGCCCTCGGCGATTTTTTCGCCGTGGTCGAGCACCATGATCTTGTCCGCGAGATTCATGATCATGCTCATCTTGTGTTCGACGAGGCACACCGTCATGCCGCGCCGCGCGATCTTGCGGATCAGCGCCGCGAGGCCGTCGGTCTCCTCGGGATTCACGCCGCCCGCCGGTTCGTCGAGCAGCAGCACGGTCGGGTCGGTGGCCAGCGCGAGCGCAATCGCCACGCGCTTGCGCTCCTCCTGCGTGATAGCGCCCGCGGGCTTCGTTTCCAGATGCGCGAGTCCCACGAAGTCGAGCGATTCGCGCGCCTTGTCGCGGCACAGGCGTTCCTCGTGCTTGCAACGCGCGGTGCGCAGCAGGGCGTCCCAGAGATTCGAACGCGTGCGCAGACGGTGGCCCACGATCAGGTTCTCGAGCACCGAAGCCGTCTCGAACAGCGCGGTCGCCTGAAACGTGCGCGCCACGCCGAGCCGCGCCATCTGATCGGCGCGCAGGCCGGTGACGTCCTGACCGCGCAGCTTGATGCTGCCCGTGCTCGGCCGGTACATGCCGCTGATCAGATTGAAGAACGTGGTCTTGCCCGCGCCGTTCGGACCGATGATCGCGTTGATGCGGGCTTCGTCGATGCGCGTGCTGACGTCGCTGACCGCAGTCAGACCGCCGAAGTGTTTCGAGAGCGAAGCGATTTCAAGCATGGCCGTCTCCGCTGGACGTGGCGCGGCGCGTTCGCGCGGGCGCAACATCGCGCGTGGCGAGGCGGCTGCGCACGCTCTGATAAAGACCGACGAGACCGCGCGGCAGGAAGATCAGCAGCACGATCAGCAAGGGGCCGAAGACGAGAAAGCGATAGTCCTGCATGAACTGCAGCGACTGCGTGAGCCACGGCAGCGCAATCGCGCCGAGCAGCGGACCGGCCAGCGTGCCGATGCCGCCGACCACCACGTACATCGTCATGTCGAAGGTATGGCCGATGTTGGCGAGATCGGGGCCGAGAAAACGCACGAAGCCCGCATAGAGGCCGCCCGCGATGCCCGCATAGAACGTCGAAATCAGGAACGCGAGCATCTTGTTGCGCATGAGGTCGATGCCGAGCGCCTGCGCGAGATGCTCGCTGTTGCGGATCGCCACGAAGGTATGGCCCACGAGTGAATTGACGATGCGGTGCATGATCCACATGCCCGCGGCGAGAAACGCGAACGTGAGGTAATAGAGCGCGCGCGGACTCTCGAAGGAGATCGAGCCGATCGAAGGCGGCGCGGCGATGCCGATGATGCCCACCACGCCGTGCGTGAGGCTGTCCCATTTCTCGATCGCGAGAAAGATGATGTAGCCCACGCAGAGCGTGAAGATCGCGAAGTAGTTGCCTTTCAGGCGCAGCGAAACGAGGCCGACGAAAAAGCCCAGCACGACGCTTACCACGCCCGCGAGTGCGAACGCGATCCAGAACGGCACCTGGTAATCCACGGTGAGAATGCCCACCGTGTACGCGCCCACCGCCATGAAGCCGCCGTGCGCGAGATTGAACTGGCCGGTGTAGCCGGTGAGCAGATTCAGGCCGATCGTCGCGAGCGCGAAGATGAAGGCCGTCGACATGACCGTGAGCGAATAATCGGAGCGCACGAGAAACGGCAGGGCGAGGCCGATCACGAACAGCGCGAGCCAGCCCAGATTGCGCGTAGGCATCATGATGCGCGCATCTCCCTCGAAAAGAGCCCTTGCGGGCGCAGCGACAGGATCGCCACGAGCAGGACGAATGCAATCAGGTCCTGGTAATCGGGCGAGACGTAGAAGGCGCTGAAGCTTTCCGCGAGCCCGATGATCAGGCCGCCCACGACGGCGCCGGGCACGCTGCCCATGCCGCCGAGAATGATGATCACGAAGGCTTTCAGGATCACTAACTGACCCATCGCCGGATAGATCAGGTTGATGGGCGCGTAGAGCGCGGCGGCCACGGCGGCCAGCACGCCCGAGAGCGCGAAGGTGGCCATGCCCACCTTGCGCGGATCGATGCCCATGAGCGCGGCGCCTTCGCGGTTCTGCGCCACGGCGAGGATGGTCGAGCCGGCCACGGTGTGATGCAGGAACAGTTGCAGCGCGAGCACGAGGCCGAATGCGCCCGCGATGATCAGGAGACGCTGGATGGGCGCGATCACGCCGCCCCATTCGAGCACGCCGGGCCACGGCGGCGACATGCGATGAAAGTCGGTGCCCCAGAGCGCCTGCGCGCCCGCTTCGAGAAACAGCATGAGGCCGATGGCGGCGATCATCGGCGCGAGTTCGGGCGCGTTGCGCAGCGGATGAAAGACGAGGCGTTCCGCGAGCACGGCGAGCACGCCCACGCAGAGCGCGGCGACCACCATGGCGCTCCAGTAGCCGAGGCCGAAGTGCGTCGTGAGGAAGAAGGCCGCGAAGGCGCCGACCATGTAGAACGCGCCGTGCGCGAAGTTGGGCACGGCCATGATGCCGTACACGAGCGTGAGGCCCAGCGCGACGAGGCTGTAGATGCCTCCGAGCGTCAAACCGTTGAGCACCTGCTGCAAAAACAGATCCACCGTGACCTCCGTGTGCGTCGATCGCCAGCACTTCGTGAGCGCTCATTTGGCAATGAATTCTGCAATGCAGTCAGCCTGGGGAAACTACCAGACCGCTTCGCAAAGCGTGCTGATTTGCCGGATTGCTATCTCTAATAGATAAATTCTGCGATACCGCATCGTAAAAACAAGCGTGATTCGCCCGATTGACGCTCATGGTTCATCTCTATAAATTCTGCAATGCAGACGTAAATTCTGCATTTCGGGCAATTCAGAACAAACCGGTAACGCTCACATCGAGAGGTGAAGAACGATGCGATTCAAGGACAAGGTGGCCCTCGTGACCGGCGCAGCCAGCGGAATCGGGCGCGCGACGGCACAACGGCTGTATGACGAAGGCGCGTGCGTCGCGCTCGTCGACTGGAACCGCGACGCGCTCGCCGAGGCCGCCGCGCAGTTCGACGCGGCGCGCGTCTGGCACGGCGCGCTCGACGTCGCGCGCGAGGACGAGGTGGCCGCGTGCGTCGCGCAGGTGCGCGAGCGTTTCGGCGAAATCGACGCGCTCTGCAATATCGCGGGCATCGCGGGCGGCGATTATTCGATCATCGCCGAAACCGATACGGCGGTATGGCAACAGATCCTCGGCGTCAATCTCATGGGCGTCGTGCATTTCACCAAATGGACCTCGCAGGCGATGATCGCGCGCGGGCAAGGGGCGATCGTCAATGTGGCGTCGGTGGCCGGCGTGCGCTCGGGCGCGGGCGGTAATGCCTATAGCGCTTCGAAGGCCGCCGTCATCAACCTCACGATGACGAGCGCCTGCGATCTCGCGCCGTGGGCGATCCGCGTGAACGCGGTCTGCCCCGGCCTGATCGAGACCGGCATGACCGCGCCCGTGTTCGACCGCGCACGCGAGCTCAACAAGATCGATCGGCTCGGCTACCGTTGCGAGCTGCGCCGTCCAGGCCGCGCGGCCGAAGTGGCCGCGGCGATTGCGTTTCTCGCCAGCGACGACGCCAGCTATATCACCGGCCAGGCGCTGCCCGTCGACGGCGGCAACACGGCTTCGCTGAATCTGCCCGGCATGAAAGTCTGAGCGCTGCGCGGGGTCTCGAAGCGCGCTCCGCGATGCGTTCGCGGAGCGCGCCGCGATCAGAACATATGGCGGATGCCGATGCTCGTGCCGACGGTCGAGCCGGTCACTTCGTTGAGCGCATTGTTGATCGACAGGCCCGTGTGCATGTTGCCGTGATTGTTCACGTAGCCCACCTGGCCGTAGAGCGTGGTGCGCTTCGAGAGGAAATACTGCACGCCGGTCGCGGCGAGAAGCGAATGATTCGAGCCTTCGTTGCCGTCGTGCGTGTACCAGACGCCCGCGTTGACGCTCAGGTACGGCGTGAAGAAGTAGCTCGCGCCGCCAGAGTACACGCTGTTGCTGAAGGAGCCCGCGACCTTGTAGAGCGCATAGGACGCGTACACGCTGAGGCTGTTTTCGAAACGGTAGCTCGCGCCGAGCGTGCGGCCCACGAATTCGACGGTGCTGGGCACCGGCGTGCTGGTCGCGCTGCCGCCCGCGTTGCCGTTGTAGAGCGCACCGGTCAGCGTGAGGCCGCCGAGGTGATAGCGCAGGCTCGCCGAATACTGGCGGCCCGCCTGGAAGTCGCCCGCCGTGCCGCCGAGCGCGAGCATGCCGGCCGCTTGCAGGCCGTAGATTTCCGGCGAGGTGTAGGTCAGCGAATTGCTGTTGAACAGACCCGTGACGTAGACGTTGTTCACGTAGCTCACGAGGCCGCTGCCGAAATACGACATGCCGCGCGGGTCGGTGTCGTAAAGCGAGAGGAAGAACGGCGAGAATTGCAGACCGGCCTTGACCGTGCCGTACGCGCTGCTCATGCCGACCCACGCCTGGCGTCCAAACATGTTGCCGTTCGAATTGTCGAAGCCGCCGTTGGCCACGCTGATGCCGCTCTCAAGGGTGAAGATCGCGCGCATGCCGCCGCCCAGATCCTCGGTGCCGCGCAAGCCGAAGCTCGATCCCGTCATGCCGCTGTCGGTGAAGGAGAACTGGTGACCCGCGTTTTGCCCCGTCGTCGTGTTGAGCGTATGGCTCGTGTAAAGCAGCGACCCGTCGACGATACCGTACAGCGTCACGCTGCTCTGCGCCTGCGCGGCGCCCGCCACACCCAGCAGACCCGTGGCCGCGACCCCGGTCGCAAGCAGTTTTTTGCGTAGCGTATTGCGTTTGGACATTTTGGAATCCTGATTGTCTGAATGGATTTGGGATGCGGCAAAACAGCGGGATTCGAACGACTTCTTTCGCGGTACGTCAGGGCACACGGACGCGGCGTGCGAACGCCGTCCATGCGCGTGGCGGTGGATGCCCGTGGGGGCGCCGCCGGCGATGCGTCACGCGGACGCCATCACGGGGATTGTTGCGGTGAAGCGGGAAGGGATGCCGTGCGGGCGAGGCCAGTTGAGCGGGCGCGATCGTGTCGGCGCGGCGCGAAACTGTGGCGGATTGCAGGTTGATGCAGCTGCTCGTTCACCGATTGCCTCTCCGTAAACCCGATGGGCTTGCAACGTCATCCACAGGGATGTCAGACGTGATTATTTTTGTACGGTCGTACGGAAAGTGTCACCCTGGGGGAAACGTGGGGTGCGTTGCGGCAAAGGCGAAAGATGCGGTAAGGCGGGGGCGATGGCGGGGTGTTGGTGGGGTGATTGATGCGCCGCGCGCGCTGATCGGCGAGTTGATCGACGTCGCTTTTTGACGTGATTTTCGTCGTGCGCGCGCGGTGCGGAACCGTTTTTAAACCGGCAGCGGGTCGTCCACCACGGCCTGATTGAACTGCGCGATGAAGCCGTGTTCGTTCACGCCGGGGTTCGCGCGGAACGCCTTCGCGGACTCCACCAGCACTTCGGTTTGCGCCTCGGGCAGCGCGGCCAGCGTTTCGGCGATGAAGGCGTCGAGCGGCATCGCGCGCGGGTCGCCGCTCTTGCGGATCAAGTCGGTGTCCACCCACGGCGGCGCGATTTCGAGCACGCGCACGCTGGTGTCGCGCAGCATGAAGCGCTGCGAGAGCGTGTACGAATGGATTGCCGCCTTGGTCGCCGAATAGAGCGCCGTGGCCGCGAGCGGCACGTAGGCGAGCACCGAACTGTTGTTGATGATGGTCGCCTCGCGCTGCTGCTTGAGATGCTCGATGAAGGCGGCGCTCACGCGCACCGGGCCGAGCAGATTGGTCTCGATCATGCGCACGGCCTGGGCGTCGTCGAGCGCGCCGCCCGCGTCGTCGAACGGCATGATGCCCGCGTTGTTGATCACCACGTTCAGCGACGGATGGCGCGCGATCACCTGCTGCGCCACGGCGCGGATCTGCGCGGCGTCGTTGATGTCGAGCTGCACGGTGTCGATGCCCGGGTTCGCGCGCGCCACCTCGTCGAGCAGCGCCTGGCGGCGACCCGCGATGATGACCTGGTTGCCGAGCCGATGGAACGCTTCGGCGAGACCGCGTCCGATGCCCGAGGTGCCCCCCGTGATGAAGATCGTGTTGCCGGTGGTTTTCATGATCGTCTTTCCTTGTCGGATGAAGTTGGAGCCAGCGCGCTGTCGAACCCGTCCCATGGCGCGATGTCTTGCTGCCATTCTGGTCCGGATTGACCGTGGCCGAAATGACGTATAGGGTAGTGATTCAGGACATCAGAAAAAAACCACGGCCATACGGCGAGGAGCGGGTCATGCATCGCATCGGTTATCTGCTGTGCGACGGTTTTCAGGTCATGGCGATCGCCACGCAGACCGTTTTCGAATTCGCGAACGAAGCGGCCGGCAACGCGTTCTACACGTTAGAAAACTATTCGATCGCGGGCGGCGAAGTGCGCTCGTCGTTGGGCATGAGCGTGCGCACGCTGCCCGCGCCGCCGCGCCGGCAGATGGATACGTGGATGGTGGCGGGCGTGATCGATCCGGTCGCCATGCCGGCCTCGGAGGAGGCGCTCGCGTATCTGCGCCGCGCGAGCACGCGCGCGCGGCGCGTGGCGGGCATCTGTACGGGCGGCTTCGTGCTGGCCGAGGCGGGCTTGCTCGACGGGCGCCGCGCCACCACGCACTGGGCGATCGCGCGCGAGATGCAGGCGCGCCATCCGGCGGTGCGCGTGGAAGAAGACCGCATCTATATCGTCGATGGCACGGTGTGGACCTCGGCGGGCATGACGGCCGGTCTCGATCTCGCGCTCGCGATGGTGGAGAAGGATCTGGGCGCGGACGTGGCGCGCTCGGTCGCGCACAAGCTCGTGATGCATCAGCGCCGCTCGGGCGGGCAGTCGCAGCATTCGGAAATGCTCGACCTCGCGCCCAAATCGGACCGCATTCAAAACGCGCTGGATTATGCGCGGCGCAATCTCGGCTCGCCGCTGACGGTGGAGACGCTGGCCGAGGCCGTGCATCTGAGCCCGCGTCAGTTCAGCCGCGTGTTCACCGCGGAAACGGGGCAGTCGCCCGCGCGCGCGATCGAGGGATTACGGCTCGAAGCGGCGCGATTGATGATCGAGCAGAGCGCGCATCCGCTCGATACGATTGCTCGCGAAACCGGCTTCCGCGACCGGCGCCATATGCGCGAGGCGTTCATGCGCGGTTTCGGCGTGCCGCCGCAGGCGGTGCGGCGCGAGGCGCGCGCGGCGGGGTGAGGCCATGAAGCGGCGCGGCGAACGCGTGCCGCCGGTGCGTCAGGCGTCCGCCATCGCCAGCACGCGTTGCGCCATGCGCACGTTGGCGAAATCGACGAGCTTGCCGTCGAGCGAGACCGCCGCGAGCCCGGCGGCTTGCGCCGCCTCCAGCGCTTCGATCGTGCGCCGCGCGTCGCGCACTTCGTCGTCGGTCGGCGAGAAGGCGGCGCGGGTCGGGTCGATCTGCGAAGGATGAATCACCTGCTTGCCGTCGTAACCCATTGCGGCGGCCTTCAATGCCCACGCGCGCGTGAGCACGGCGTCGCGGAACGCGCCGCACGGACCGTCGATGGCGCGCAGGCCGAAGGCGCGCGCGGCCACCAGCAGACGCATCATCGGATAGGTCCAGAGATCGAGCGCGGTCGTGCTGTAGTGGCCGTCGTCGGTCTTCTCGGTGTGCGCGTAGCCCGCGTGCGCGCCGCCGATCTCCACCGTGCGCGCGCCGATCGACGCCGCGAAATCGCCCACGCCGAAATGCAGCGCCACGAGCCGTTCGCTCGACGCGGCAATGTCGTCGACGCAGACGAGACCGCGCGCCGTTTCAATCAGCGCTTCGATGGCGAGGGGGCGATGTTCGGCGGCGCGCTCGCGCAGCCGCCGCTCGACTTCGTGCACCGTCGCGATGTTTTCCACCTTCGGCACGAGCACTGCATCGAGGCGGGCGGCGTCGCGCACGAGCGTGTCCACTTCGTGCACGGCGATACCGTGCGCCGTCGTGTTGATGCGCACCGACACCCACTTGCCCTGCCAGTCGAGCGTGTTGAGCGCCTGCACCGCGCCGTCGAGCGCTTCGCGTTTCTTGTCGAGCGGCACGGCATCTTCGAGATCGATAAACACCGCGTCCGCCGCGCTCGCCGCCGCCGATTGCAGCATGTTTTGCCGATGCCCCGGCACCGCGAGCACGGTGCGCGTCACGCGCGGCGCGTTCATGCTTCGCTCCGTTGCGCGGCGCGTTCGGCAAGCTCCGCGAGAATGGATTCGGTGTGCTCGCCCACGGCGGGCACCGGACCCATCACGGGCTCCACGCCCGCGATCGTCACGGCGGGCAGGAACATGTCCATCGCGCCGCGCTCGGTGTCCACGCTGCGATAACGATCGCGCTCGACGAGTTGCGGGTGCTCCAGCAGCGCCTCCACGTCGTTCATCTTGCCGTTGGCGATCGCGGCGCGGTCGAGCCGCGCGAGCACTTCGTCGCTCGTCCACGCGGCGAAGCGTTCGGTGATGCCGCGTTCGAGCGCGTCGCGATTCGCGAGGCGCAGCGAATTCGTCACGTAGCGCGGATCGGTCGCGACGCTCGCGTCGCCGAGCACGACCTCGCAGAAGCTGCGCCATTCGCGTTCGTTCTGCACGCCGAAGAACACCGTCTTGCCGTCGCCGGCCGCGAACGGTCCGTACGGCGCGATGGTCGCGTGGCGCGCGCCGCTGCGCGGCACGGGTTCGCCGCGTCCGCGCGTGTAGTAGGCGGGGTAGCTCATCCACTCGGTCATCGCGTCGAACAGCGAGACTTCGAACGCCATGCCGCGGCCCGTGCGCGCGCGCTGATGCAGGCCCATCAGGATACCGTTGAGCGTGTACATGCCGGTGGCGATGTCGGCGATCGCGAGGCCGCATTTCGAGGGCGTCTCGGGCGTGCCGTTGATCGAGAGGAAGCCGGTTTCGCACTGCACGAGCAGGTCGTAGGCCTTCTTGCTGCTGTACGGGCCGCCGCTGCCGTAGCCTGAAATATCGCAGGCGATCAGGCGCGGGAAGCGCTCGACCAGCGACTTCGCGTCGAGGCCCTGACGCTTCGCCGCGCCCGGCGCGAGGTTCTGGATAAACACGTCGGCGCGCGCGAGCAGCGCTTCGAGCGTCTCCTGACCTTGCTCGTCCTTGATGTCGAGCGCGAGGCTCTCTTTCGAGCGGTTGGTCCAGACGAACTGGCTCGACAGCCCGTCCATCGCGGTGTCGTAGCCGCGCGCGAAATCGCCCGCGCCCGGACGCTCGATCTTGATGACGCGCGCTCCCCAGTCGGCGAGATGGCGGCTGGCGAGCGGCGCGGCGATAGCCTGTTCGATCGAGACGACCGTGATGTCGGCGAGCGGGAGAGCGGAGTTATGCATGACGTCGGGTTTCCTTGCTAGTGTGCGGCGCGGCGGCTTGCGCATCGATGAATCATGCGGGCCGCGCGACGCGAAATACGGGTCTGGCTATACAGCGTGAAAATGACTTGCGACAACGTGCGTTACGGCACCATCCAGCCGAGCAGCGGCGTGGACTGCGCCCAGACGAGCAGGCTCAGCGCCGCGATCATCAGCACGGTCCAGCCCGCGACGCGGCGAAACAGCATGCCCTCGCGGCCGACGAGGCCCACCGCGACCGCGCCCACGGCGAGGTTCTGCGGCGAGATCGCCTTGCCGACCACGCCGCCCGAGGTGTTCGCGGCGGTGAGCAGAATGTCGGAGAGGCCGGTGTGATGCGCGGTCGTCAACTGGAGCATGCCGAACAGCGCGTTGGCCGAGGTGTCGGAGCCCGTGAGCGCGGTCGCGAACCAGCCGAGCACCGGCGAAACCGGCGCGAAGGCGGTGCCGGCGCGCGCGGCCCAGATGCCGAGCGTCACGATCTGCCCGGAGAGATTCATGATGTACGCGACGCCCACGACGCAGCAGACCGTGAACACGGCCCAGCGCAGTTCGTGCAGATTCTTCACATACGCGCGGGCGGCGGTGCGCACGTCGAGCTTGAGCAGCGGCACCGAGAGCGCGCCCGCGATCAGCACGATCGAGCCGGCGGACAGCAGCCATTCGAATTTCGCGTTGACGGCGGACACGGCCGCGCCTTTCGGATCGACGACATGCAGGCCGGGCCACGCGAACGCCGAGGTCAGCGCGCCCATCGCGTGTGCCACGAAACCGATCTGCGTGGCGGCGACGACGAGAATCACGGCGGCGTAGGGCGCGAGCGCGCGCAGCACTTCGGCGGTGGAGTCGCGCGGGGTGTCGGCGAAAGCGTGACGTTGCGTATGTCCTTGCGTCGTGTGTTGCGCGGCGGATTCGAACGACGCGCCGCCGCCCGTCATCGGCATGGCGAGCGCGCCGCCTTGCAGGCCCGCGCCACGTGCGTCGCGCGCTTCATGCGCGGGTTGCGCGCCGCCACCGGCCGCGGCGAGATCGCTGCGCAGCACCGCCGGCGACCACAGACGCAGAAACGCGATCGATGCGCCCGCGCAGAACAGCGCCGCGACGATATCGACGAGTTCGACTGGCAGCGCCATCGAGCCCGCGAACTGCGCGAACGCGAAAGCAAAACCGGCGACTGCGGCGAGTGGCCAGACTTCCTTGAGTCCGCGCCGGCCGTCGAGAATGAACACGAGCATGAGCGGAATGAACAGCGAAAGCAGCGGCGCCTGGCGTCCGACCATCACGCTGATGTCGTGCACCGGCAGGCGCGTGATCTTGGCGAGCACGGTGATCGGCAGGCCGAGCGCGCCGAACGCGACCGGGCTGGTGTCGGCGAGCAGGCAGACGGTCGCGGCCTTGATCGGCTCCACGCCGAGCGAGATCAGCAGCACGGCGCAGATCGCGACCGGCGCGCCGCCGCCCGCGAGTGCTTCGAGCAGCGCGCCGAAGCAGAACGCGATCAGCACGGCCTGCACGCGCTGATCGGGGCTCACATGGGCGAGTGCGCGGCGCAGCACGTCGGCGTGGCCGCTCGCCTGGGTGAGCTTGAACAGCCAGATCGCGTTGATGCCGATCCAGATGATCGGGAAGAAACCGATGGCCGCGCCTTCGAGCGCGCCGCTCACGACCTGGCCGCCGGGCATGCCGTAGACGAACGCGGCCACGATCATCGAAACGATCAGCGAGGCGAGCGCGGCCCAGCGCGCGGGCAGGCGCAGCACGCCGAGCAGCACGAACAGGGTCAGGAGCGGGAGGGCCGCGAACGCGGCGGAAGCCGCGACGGAATGCGCGACCGGATCGAATATCTGGGTGTACATGCGTCTCCTTCGAACGCCTCACGGACGTTTTCTATCGAATCGAAGGAGACAATCTAACCGCCGGCGCGCGCGTCGTGAAATACCGATTACGGCTATCGGGTATAGGTCCAGCCTATAGCGGCTCTGTCAGCGCGCGGTTCAGCGGCGCGAACGGGGCGCGGATCGGCCCGGCAGCACGCCCGCCCAGACGCCGCTTTCCACGAGTTCGGCGACGAGCTGCTCGACCGTTTTCTGGATCGCCAGCGAGGCGGCGCTGGTCGGCAGCGCATTGGGCACGCACAACGCCACGGCGCGCGAGATTTCGGGTTCGACGAGGCGGTGGATCAGGTGCTGATCGGCGCTGCGGCCGAATGCGTCGGACGAGACCAGGGTGACGCCGCCGCCCTGGCGCGCGATCGCGAGCATGGTCGGCAGCGAGTCGATGTCGGCGACCACTTTCGGCTCGATGCCTTCGCGCGCGAAGGCGCGCTCGATCAGCAGACGCAGGCCGTTCGCGGCGCTCGGCAGCACGAGCGGCACGTCGGCGAGACGCCGCAGCGGCACGTCCGCGCCCGCGCCGATGCCGTCGATTTCGCCGAACACGTACAGGTTTTCTTCGAACAGCGGCTGCACGGCGATACCGCGCGTTTCGGCTTCGCGAAACAGGATCGCCATGTCGAGGCGGCCGTTCGCCATCAGCTCGGCAAGATAGCCGCTCATGCCCTCGACGATATGCAGCCGGATGCCCGGGTAGTGGCGCCGCACGTACTCATAGAGCGGCAGCGCGAACACCACGGCCACGCTGGTCGGCAGGCCGATGGCGACCTGGCCCGATTCGGTGCCTTTTACCTGCACGGCGAGCGGGATTTCCTCGACCTGGCGCAACACGTCGCGCGCGCGCAGATAGAGCGCGCGGCCCGCCTCGGTCGGCTGCACGCCCTGATGGCTGCGCAGCAGCAACTGGCTCTTGAGTTCGCCTTCGAGGTTCGCGACCTGCTGGCTCAGCGACGGCTGCGCCACGCACAGCCGCTCGGCCGCCTTGGAGAGACTGCCGCAATCGACGATCGCGACGAAATACTTGAGTTGGCGGATATCCATAGGCCTAGCTTATCGCACGCCGGGCTCCGCCGTCATGTGTGTCGCGTCATCGCTGGTGGATGGCGCGGTCGATGTCTCGGTCGAGGAATCGGGCGAAGATTCCGCCGAAGCCGCCGCTTCGATCAGCACCCGGATGCGCGCGTTCGTCTCCGCGCCGAGCGGGTTGTAGACCAGCATGTGCAGATCCGGGCGGCCGTCGACGGCAAACGCCGACTGCTCCATCTCCACGAGACCGAGCGTCGGATGATGCAGGCGCTTCACGCCGTGCGCCTCGCTTTGATCGTGTACTTCATGGCTGCGCCAGAGCGCATCGAATTCGGGGCTCAGGCTGCACAGTTCATCGACCAGTTCGCCTACGGCGGAGACGAGCCCGGCGCGCGCGACATCGGCCCGGAACGCGCCGACCACGAAGCGCGCGACCGCCTCCCAGTCGTGCTGCTTGGCGCGCACGTCGGGATTGCAGAACAGAAAGCGCAGGATATTGCGCTGGCCGGGCGGCAACTTGCTGTAATCGGTCAGCACGATGGCGGCGGCGCGGTTCCACGCCACCACGTCCCAGGTCGCCGTCTTGATGATGGCCGGGCTGTATTGCAGCGAATCGAGCAGCCGTTGCAGACGCGGATTCACACCCTCGACGGGCCGGTAGCGCACTTCCGGCGGCCGTCCGAGACCGAGCATGAAAAGGTGCTCGCGTTCAGGTTCGGTGAGCATCAGCGCGCCCGCGATGCGATCGAGCACTTCGGGCGAAGGCGCGCCGCCGCGCCCCTGTTCGAGCCAGGTGTACCAGGTCGGGCTGATATGCGCGCGCTGCGCGACTTCCTCGCGGCGCAGGCCGGGCGTGCGGCGGCGGCCGCTGAAGCCGAAGCTGGCGGGATCGAGCCGCGTGCGGCAGCGCTTGAGAAAGTCGCCGAGCGAGGCGACCGAGGCAACGTGGGGAGGCATGTTCGCAGCGATCCTCGCTATCCTGTTAATCATCTTAATATGATGATCTCACTACTTTAACGGTATAGATAAACGGCAGATAGTACGCGTTCCACGACCCAGGAGTAGCAACATGCGTATTTTTCTGACCGGCGCGACCGGCTTTATCGGCTCGGCGCTCGTGCGCGAACTCATCGACGCGGGCCACGCAGTGCTCGGCATGACGCGTTCCGATGCGGGTGCGCAGGCGCTCGAACAGGCGGGCGCGCAGGTGCATCGCGGCACGCTCGAAGATCTCGACAGCCTGCGCCACGGCGCGGCGCAAGCGGACGCGGTGATCCACACGGCGTTCGATCACGATTTCTCGCGTTTCGTCGAGAACTGCGAAAAGGATCGCCTCGCGATCCGCGCGCTCGGGTCGGCGCTCGCGGGCTCGAACCGTCCGCTCATCATCACGTCGGGCACGGGCGTCGGCAGCGGTCAGCACGGCGAGCCGGCCAGCGAGGACGTGTTCAACGCGACCCATGCGAATCCGCGCATCGCTTCCGAACTGACGGGCCAGGAACTGCTCGATGCGGGGCTCGACGTGCGCGTGCTGCGTCTGCCGCAGGTTCACAACCCGTACCGGCAAGGGCTCATTACGCCGCTCGTCGCGGTGGCGCGCGAGAAGGGCATGTGCGCCTGGGTGGGCGACGGCCAGAACCGCTGGCCGGCCGGTCATCTGTCGGACGTGGTGCGGCTCTATCGCCTCGCGCTCGAAAAAGGCGCGCCGGGCGCGCGCTATCACGCCGTCGGCGAAGAGGGCGTGTCGAGCCGCGCGATCGCCGAGTCGCTTTCGCGCGCGCTCGGATTGCCCACGGCGTCGATTGCGCCCGCCGAAGCGGCGGCGCATTTCGGCTGGATGGCGATGTTCGTCGGCATGGACATGCCGGCGTCGAGCGCACTCACGCGCGCGCGGCTGGGCTGGCAGCCGGTTGGCCCGACGCTGATCGCCGATCTCGACGAAGCGCGTTTCGTGTAACGGAGGATTGGGACGCGGCGTGCGCAATGCTCACGCTAATGCCAGGTAATTAGTTCGGTATGCTGATCGATTGATTGAGATCTGAGCGCCGGATTTTCAGGTGTGCCGTGCCGCTCATGCGGGCACGGCGCACGACCTCGTCCGCATTCGGGAGAATCCTTACCAATACTTTCTACGTATTGCGAATTATCGGAGTCAGGCGCGGAAAGAACGCGTAACACAGCGTAAACAAGCTGCGATTGAATTCTGCAAGCATACCGGCCAGCTTGTTGCTTTATTTCGTTGCCTGAAGAAGAGAGTTTTCATGAAGAAGTTGCTGGCGCTGGCAAGCGCAATTGCAGTGGCGGCCGCGCTGGGCGGTTGCTGCCTGTGGCCGTTCTGTGGTCCGGGTGCGTGGGGTCCGGGTGGTGGTCCCGGCGGCGGTGGCGGTGGTGGATTCGGCGGCGGCCCCGGTGGCGGTGGCGGCCCGCACGGCGCGATCGTCGTGCCGCACGCGAGCACGTTCGCCTGATCGACCCGAAGCCTGAAGCGCGCATGACGGACCGCCGCGTTGCCGTGGCCGGTGCGTCGCGCGCGCATCCTCCGATATGGCAGTCACGCAGGATGTTGAGGATAACTTGAAAGCATCGCAGCTAGGCGTAGCGATCATCACCCTGAACGCCGGAAAGCATCTGGCGGAGTGCCTGCAATCCGTGCGCTTCGCCGACGAAATCGTCGTGATCGACAGCGGCAGCACCGACGACACCCTGGAGATCGCCCGCCAGCACGGCGCACGCGTAATCGAAGCGGATTGGCCTGGTTTCGGCGCGCAGAAGAATCGCGCGATCGATGCCTTGTCGACGCCGTGGATTCTGTCCATCGACGCCGACGAAGTCGTCACGCCCGAACTCGCGCAATCGATTCGCGAGGCGATCGCGCAACCCGATCAGGTCGTGTATGCGGTCGATCGGCTGTCGAGTTTCTGCGGTCAGTGGATCTATCACTCGGGTTGGTATCCGGACTGGATTCCGCGTCTGTTTCCGCGCGACGTGGCGCGTTTTTCGACTGACCTCGTGCACGAGCGCGTGGTGTACGACGCACCGTCTCGCCGTCTCACGGGCAAGCTGATGCATTACTCGTACGACGATGTCGAAAGCGTGCTGCGCAAGATGGATCTGTATTCGACGCTGGGCGCCGAGCAGCGGCGCGCGTCGGCGAAACGCAGCAGTGTGAGCAAGGCGCTCGGGCGCGGCCTGTGGGCGTTCATTCGCACCTATGTGCTGCGGCGCGGCTTTCTCGATGGCCGCGCGGGTCTCGTGATCGCGGTGTACAACGCCGAAACGGTTTATTACCGCTTCCTGAAGCTCGCGCGTCTCGGTACGCCGTAACGCGTGGAAAGCGGCGGTCGATGTGAGTCGATCGCCGTTTTTTTGACGTCACATTCGCAACTAACGGCCAATCGCGCCGTGCGTTGCCCAGTCAGATCCCACGCGAAAAACACGTTGACCGAACGCACGGCAAGAGCTTGCAGTGCGTCCGGTTTTCTTCTTGATGCGTTAGCGCTAAAACCAGCGCTTTAACGCAGGCGCTCGGCCCACGCAGCGACCTCATCGCCGCTGCTGATCTTCGGATCGACCAGCCCGTCGATCATGAAGGTCGGCGAAACGTGGATGCCATTTTGACGCGCGTATTTCGCGTGCCATTTCACTTCGGTGTCGAGGCCGGGAATCGCGAACGCCTCGCGCAGCGCGAGGCCGCTATAGCGTTCGAGGCGCGCGATGATGTCGTTGGGCGTCGCGTCCATGTTGGGGCCGCCGCAATGGCGTTCGAATTCGAATTCCTCGCGATGCGCAGCCGCCGCGGCCATCACCGCTTTCGCGCTTTCCTTGCCGCCCGGCAGCGTCGACGCCGCCAGAATGCAGCGCACGATCACGCCCGAATACATATGCCACGGCTGCGATTGCAGGCGGATCTTGATCGTGATCTTGTCGGCGCCCGCGGTGTCGAGCAGGGCGTCGAGCTTGCCGAACGCGCGCACCGAGTACGGGCAGGTCGGTTCGAGAAAGACTTCGAACACGCGCGGGCCGTGGCCCCAGGCGAGCGGATCGGCACGCCACGTGGGCGCGGAAGAAGCGGGTTGCGTCATGGTTTCGGATTCCGGTTGAGGATGAGTGATGTCACGCGACGAGTACGCGGCGTGCGAGCGACGTGCAAGCGACGTGCACGCGGCCTGAAAACCGCGCACGTCGCGTACCGTCAGGGTCTGGATTGCGGCAGCGGGAAAAGCGTATCGTCGCGCACGACGTACTGCTTCTGGAAGCCCGGACGCAGCATGAACGCGCCGTACCAGTCGATCGAAGCGGGCTCCTTCACGGGGCTCGCCGCGCGACCGTAGCTCGACGCGAGTTTCGGGTCGCCCTTGCCGAGATAGTGCGCGATCTGCGGGAACGGATAGATCGGACGGCTCGCGAGCGCCGGCTGATTCGGGATCGCCACGGGAGGCAGGGCCGCGTGCGCGCCCATGCCGCCGCCGCGTCCGTCGCTGCCGCCTTGCGGGCCGTCCGTCTGCGGTGCGCCATGTGCGGTGCTAGTGGCCGAAGCCCCCGAGGCAGCGGAAGCACCCGAAGCCCCCGGCGGCGGCCCGAAGCCGCCCGCGCTCGCGGCGATACGATCCGCGTGCAGGCTCGCGGGCGCGGTGCCGCGCTCGACCCACGCCATCAGCGGGCTCAGCGTATCGACTTGCGCGAAGCCGTCGCCGCCGCCGCAGTGGCCTACGCCCGGGATCATGAAGAGGCGCAGGAAACGGTCGGTCGCGGCCACGCCCAGCTCGGCCTGCACGGCGCGATAGTAGGCGATGGAGATCATCGGCGCGATCGAGAAGTCGGCCCAGCCGTGCCACATGATGAGCTTGCCGCCGCGCGCGGAGAACGCGTGCAGATCGGGATTGGTCGCGTCGTTGAGCGGATGCAGTTCCTGCATGCGCGCGAATTGGGCGGTCGTGAACGGGAACGTCGTCGCGCTCGATTCGGCCTGCGACGGCGCGAGATTGACCACCGGCACCATGCTCGCGAACAGCGATTCGGACATCACGCGCGAGTTGGCGTCGCGCGGCACGAACGAGCCCCACATCAGTTCCGAGCCAGGTTCGAGGCCGCCCGGCAGGAAGCGATGACCGGCGGCGTCGGTCGGGCCCGTGTAGATTTTCTGCGCCACCGACCATTCGGCGGGCGTGAGGCAGTGCGCCGTATCGGCCGCACCGGTCTTGCACGCAACCCAGCCTGGCTGCACGCGACACGCGCGCGGATCGCTGAGCAGGCCGTCCTTGACGCCGTCGAGCGTGTCGCAATGTGCGATCACCGCATCGTGCAGCACGCGCAGCTTCGGCGCGAGCAGGATCGGCTTGCCGTTGCTGTCGCGATTGGCGGCTACGGTCCACGCGTGGAAGAACGAGTTCTGGATCTGGAACAGCATCGCGGGCGCGCCCGCCGAAATGCCGTCGAAGTCCTCGGGATAGCGCTGCGCTTCCATCAGCGCTTCGCGGCCGCCGTCCGAGCAGCCGGAGAAATACGCGTAGCGCGGCGCGACGCCGTAGAACGCGCGCATCAGCGCTTTCGAGGCGAGCGCGGTCAAGTGATTCGCGCGATAAGCGAAATCGATGCGCTTTTGCGGATCGGCCGCGAACGCGCCTTCGTCGGGCGCACCCATGCGGCCCGTGTGGCCCATGTCGGTGGCGGCGACGGCGAATTCTCCGTCGAGCGCGGGACGGCAATCGCCCGCGTTGCCGATGCTCGCGTTGATCTGGCCGCAGAGCCCGCCGCAACCGGCTTGCAGATAGCGTTGCGTCCACTTTTGCGTCGGCAGGTCGAGCTTGAAGCCGATCGACGGCGCGATCGTGCCGCTCACTTCGCAGAACTCGCCTTGCGCGGTGTTCACGCGTTTCGTTTCGATGGCCACGGCGGCGCCGACGGCGACATCGAGCTTCGTCTGGGCGAGCGCCTCGCAGCTTTGCACGGGCGCGACCACGGCCAATGTCGTGCCGGGATCGGCGAAGGCGGGCGCCGCGCGCAGCAGCGCCAGCCCCGCGAGCAGGAGGAGCGCAACGGCGAACGCGGCCGCGCGACGGGAAAGCAGAGTTAAGGACATGGCGTTCATGGAGAGAAACGGTGGGCACTCGCGTGCCGGAGGTCGGCACGGCGAACAGGCCGCCGCGAATTCAGGAACCGTGTTCTTAGCATTTTTTTCGATTCGATGGCGCGGGTTCGGCGGCGCGATTATGACAATCGATGACCGGATAAGCAGAAAGCATGGCGCGCTGAATGTCGATGCAGCGGCGCGGCAGGAGTCTCCGGCCAGGCACGTGCGCGATTTTCCGGCGTGGCGCAAACGCAGATCGAGCCTGGCATGTGGGTGGATTTCAATCGCGCTATTTGATTGGGCATGCTTAGCAGTGTGCCCGGGATAGGCCGCCCACACTCAACCTCGTCCGCCGCGCATCGTCGCCGCATAAGCGATGAGTCCGAGCAGCGGGCCGGGCACGAGCAGCCACGTCGCGTCGAGTCCGATCTGGCCGAACAGCGCGGTCGTGGCCGCGATCGACACGACCGTGATCGCGAAGCCGATCGAATTCGAGATCGCCAGCGCGCCGCCGACCGCGCCCGGCGGGCACGCTTTCGCGGCGAGCGCCGAGAACTGCGGCGAATCGGCGATCACCGTCGCGCCCCACGCGAGCAGCAGCGCGCCGAGCGCCACGGGCGGCAGATGGCGCCAGGCGAGCGAGAACGTCAACGCGCACGCACCCGACATCGCCAGCGCGCCCAGCGCGACCTTTGCGCTGCCCGCGCGGCGCGACAACGATCCGCCGATCCAGGTGCCGAGCGCCCCGATGCCGATGATGCAGAACGCCACGCCCGAGACGCCGAGGCGCGGAAACGTGGCCGCGAGCGCGGTGCGCGAAACCAGCAGCGGCACCGTCGTCCAGAACGCGTACAGCTCCCACATGTGGCCGAAATAGCCGAACGTCGCCGCGCGAAACGCGCGAATCCGGAACATCGACCACGCGCTCGCGGCGATGGGCGCGCGGTGCGCATCGTCATCGGCACGATCCGGCTGCGTGCGGGCGCGCGTGTAGGGCCCGTCGCCGAGCGAGCCGACAAGCACGGCGCCGACCAGCGCGAGCGCCGACGACGCCGTGATCACGAGTTGCCAGGGAAAGCCCGCTCCGGCGAAGCGCATCGCGTGCGGCAGCGCCGTGCCGAGCGTCAACATGGCGACGAGCTGTGCGAGCGCCTGGCCGGTTTTCTCGGGCGCCCAGCTCACGATCAGCTTCATGCCCATCGGATAGATCCCGGCGAGAGTCACGCCCACGCAGAAGCGCAGCGCCGCGCCGCTGATGAGACCGCCCGCGAGCCACGCGAAGGCGAGATTGAAGCCTGCGCCCGTCACCGAGCTCAGCACGAAAATGCGGCTGGCGGCGTATCGGTCGGCGGCACCCGTCGACGAGATCGTCAACGTGGCGAGAATGAAGCCGATCTGCACCGCGTTCGTGAGCCAGCCGATATCGGCGGCCGTGGCATGCCAGATGCGCATGAGATCGCCGGCGGTGCTGTTGGCGCTGAACCAGAGCGAGGTGCCGAAAAGCTGCGCGATGGCGATGGTGCCGACGGCGCCCGGCAGACGCGGCGCCTGCCGGCGATTCCCGTGGCGTTTGCGGGCGAGGGCGGTGTTCATGGTGAGGCGCGTGCGATGATTGTTCATCATAGCGAGCCCGGCAGGCGGCGAATGGCGTTTTTGTCGGCGATTCACCAGACAAATGCGCCTGGAGCACAGGTCGAGCGCAGGTCAAGCGCGTCCAGATTACGTCTTGAAGAACGCGGCATCGCTTTATAAAATTCGACCCGCACTATTCGGCGACGACATCCAATTGCGCGAATACGTCCCCGTTCCCCCGGCTTTTCCGCCAATTAACTTTGGGGCCGAGACCCGACAATTTTCATATTGCGGGGGCTATGCTCACCACCGATCGACCTGCGGTTGCGTCGATCGTCAATTTTCTTAGCGTTATCGAGGCGGATATGTCTAGCAGCAGTATTGCGATCACCGACGAACTCGTCGCTGAAATCGCGGACCGGATGGCCGAAGACGGCCAGACGGTGTCGCCCGTGGCCATCTGGTCGGAAGTCCATACCGGCTCCGTGGTCTCCGTCGCCGCGTCGCTGCGCAAGTGGCGCGAGGCGCGTGCGCCGCGCGTGCCGCAGGTTTCCGAGCGCCCGGCCTTGCCCGACGCCGTCACCGAAACGATGCGCGACGCGCTCGACCGTCTGTGGACGTCGGCGCAGGACGAGGCCGAGCGCGCCGTGACGCGCCGTCTGGCGTCGATGCGCGAGCGCGTCGAAGACGCGTGCAACGAGCGCGACGACGCGCTCGCCGAGTTGCAGAACACCGTCCAGGAACTGGATTCGCTGCAAGTTCAGCTGGACCGCATGACGAGCGCCTACGAAGCGAAGGTCGACGCCGGCAGCGGACTGGACGAGGACATCGCACTGGCCGTGCAGCGCACCGACGCCGCCGAAAAGCGCGTGCAGGAACTGACCGAGCGCGTCAACCTGCTCGAAGCGGAACTCGAGCAGGCCGCGTCGGAATTCGCGGCCGAGCGCGCGGCGCGTGAAGCCGCCGAGGCCGAAGTGGTCCGCCAGACCGAAATCGCCGCGGCAGCGACGGCCGCCGCGCAGCAGATCGTGGCGGAGCAGGCGGCGGCAGCGGAACGCGCGGCAGCCGAGCAGGCCGCGGCGCAAGCGGCGGCGGAACACGCGGCTGCGGAAAAGGCCGCTGCGGATCAGATCGCGGCGGAGCAGGCGGCTGCCGAACAGGCCGCTGCAGAGCAGGCGGCAGCGGAACAAGCCGCCGAGCAGGCAGCGGCGGAACAGGCCGCGGCGGAACAAGCAGCAGAGCAAGCCGCAGCCGAACAGGCAGCCGCACAACAAGCCGAACCCGCAGTCGATAACGAAGCCGAGCGCGCCGCGCTGGAAGCCGCGCATGCGGAAACCGTCGCGCGTCTGGAAGGCGAGCTCGAATCGATCCGCGCCGCGCTGCAAGCCGAGCAGGAAGCCCACGCCGCGCGTCGCGACGAAGTCAGCAGCGTGCAAGCCGAGCGCGATGCCGCCGCCAGCGAACTGCAGAACGTGCAGACGCAGGTCGCCAGCCTGACCGAAGAGCGCGATGCCGGCGCGTCCGAGATCGCGCGTCTGTCGGCGACCGTGACGGAAGCGCAGGAGCGCGCGGCCGAACTGTCGCAACTCGCGGAAAACGCGGCAGCCGAAGCCGCCGCGAACGCGGAAGCGATCGCGAAGGCCGAGCAGGCGGTGAAGGACGCGCAGGAAGCGCATGAGGCGCTGCAGGCGCAGGCACAAGCGCAGGCCGAGGAAGCGCAGGCCGAGGAAGCTCAGGCAGCCGCGTCGGCGCCGCAGGAAGCGCCGCAAGCAGCGCAGCAGGACACGGCGGCCATCGAAGCGCTGGAAACGCTGAAGGCCCAGTTCACGCAGGAAGCGCAAACGCACGCCGCCGCGATCAACGAAGCGCGCGACAACCTCAAGAAGTGGGCCGACTACGCGAACGGCCTCAAGCAGCAACTGATCCAGTCCAACGAGCAGATGATGCTGATCCACGCACGCGGCGTGGGCGAAGCATCGCTGAGCCGCCGCCTCGCCGGCGAGCTGAGCCAGCTCAAGCCGGATCACGAGTTGCTGCGCAAGGAGTTCCAGCAGCGCGTCATCGTCGAGGCGATCAGCGCCCAGCTCGAAGCACAGGGCTATCGCTACGACGCGTCGACGGGCGCGGTCACGAAGCTGAACGCCGAGAACGCATCGGCCTGACGCTTTGGACGCACGCACCGGCGAGCCTGGCCGGTCGACAAAACAAAAAACGCGCGGATCGCTCCGCGCGTTTTTTTTCGCCTCGTGCCAATACCGGCAGCCGCGCTCACTTCGCCTTGTAGCCGTCCGTGAGCGTGCTGATGAACGCGATGATGTCCTGGATATCCTGATCGGACATCGCGGGCTGATCGGTCGGCTTGCGGTCGAACGGCGCATCGGCGTAATCGACGTTGCCTTGCC
The DNA here is from genome assembly GCF_900109265.1 of Paraburkholderia tropica. Classification (GTDB taxonomy): domain Bacteria; phylum Pseudomonadota; class Gammaproteobacteria; order Burkholderiales; family Burkholderiaceae; genus Paraburkholderia; species Paraburkholderia tropica. Next base: position 79,966 of record NZ_FNZM01000006.1, on the reverse strand, counting down.
ACGCCTTCGGAATGTCGTTGTACATCTGCACCTTGCCCGAAGCGTCGCGCGGATAGATCTTGCCCGGATCGGTATTGCGCAGGTTGTAGAAGTCCATCACCTGCTTCAGATCGTGATAGACGCCGTTGTGGAAATACACGTGACGAATCGCGCTGTTGCGCAGCGTCGGCGTGAGGAACATGCCGCAATACTGCGTCTGCTGCGCGAGGTCCTGGCGGATCGGCCCGCACAGTCCGAGGTCGAAGAATTTCGGATCGCGATTCGCTTCCAGGCGCGGATTGCGCGGCACGCCGAGCGCTTCGTACTGCGTGTCGGTGAAGAGCGGCGGCAGGCCGTCCGAGGTCGGCTGGCTCAAGTGGCAACCGGCGCAATTCGCCTTCTTCGAATCGTTGAACAGACGCAGGCCGCGCAGTTCCGCGTGCGTGAGCCGCGCCTTGCCTTGCAGCCAGTCGTCGTATTTGCTCGTGAACGCGTGGAAATCCGGTTCCTCGAATTCGAAGCGGCCGACCGCGAACATCGCCTCGGCGGTCAGCAAGGTCGGGTTGTCGAAGATGCGCGGGCCGAACAGTTTGCGGAAGGTGTCCGAGTACGACGCGTGCGCGAGCTTCGCGGCGACCGTGGCGGCATCCGGGTTCGCCATTTCGGTCGGATTGAGCAGCGGCCCGAGCGCCTGGCGCTGATACGAATCGGCGCGACCGTCCCAGAACAGGCCGCCCACCGGCACCATGGCGACGGTCGTGGGCGTCGCGCCCGCGACCTTGTCGGCGCGCTGCGTGCCCTTGGCGGCCTGGGCGAGCGCGTTGAAGTCGGGCGGCGCGGCGGCGTCGGCGGCATCGGGGCCGATGCTGAACGGCGCCTGGCGATACAGATACGCGAGCGAGGGCGGTGGACGATAGCTCTGGCGATCGAGATTCGGGCCGCCCAGTTGGGCGTCGAGATCGTTCGGCGGACCGTAGCCACGCGTCGCGCTATGACACGACGCGCACGACTGCTTGCCCGACGCGGACAACGACGTGTCGTAAAAAATCTGCTTGCCGAGTTTCGCGACCGCGCTCAGCGGCGCCTGCGGCGGCAACACGAGCTGCACGGGATGCGGATTGGCGCCGGTGAGGTCTTCCACCGCGTCGCCCACGGCGGCGGGCATGCGTTCGGGATAGGCGAGCGCGTAGCCGGCCAGCCCGGCGAGCGCGAACAGCGCGACCGCGCAGCCGGTCAGCAGGCGCGTGCGGCCGCGTGTCCGGCTGGCGCCGGGCGGCCCCTTGGGCGCGGAGGACTCGGCGGAAGGGGACGGACGGTACGGTTGCGTTGACATAGACGAGTGATGAGCGATGCCCGCGAGGCCCGGCGAACCTGCGTGCATGCCGGGCGCTGTAAAGAGGAACAAGCCAGGAAAAAAGCATCGATCCGACCGTGGCCGGACCGATGCGCAAGAGCGTCCCAACGCTGCGTCAAACGATGCAGGGAAGCCGGGACGCCCGTCGATGGTCAAACGTTGCGCTGGATGCGACGAGGCGACGCTTAGAGCGACGGCCCGGTGATCGCAGCGGGCGCCGACGAGAGCTGCGTGCCCTTGTTCGAGTCGAGATACAGCGGCGCGATCGGCGACGTGCTCGCGAAGTTGAACAGGTTCATGATGCTGCCCGCGTTCGCGTCGTTCGAGCCCTGGCCGATGCGCGCGCCGCCGAGCCAGTTGTCCTCGATGAAGCGCACGACCGAGGACTGTGTGACCACGGTGGTGCCGTCGACGAAATTCGCCTTGGCGTACGGCGAGATCACGAGGAACGGAATGCGCGTGCCCGGACCGCAGCGGCCATTCACGGCGCCGCCGTTCACGCCCGCGCCTTGCACCGCGCCCGTGGCGTTACACACGCCCGCGCCGTTGAGCTGGTCGGCGCCCGTCACGGCCGTCTTGGTCGTCTGGCCCGTCGTTTCCGCCGAGGTCGAGTCGAACGAGGAGGTCGTCGGCGCGATGTACTGGTGGTCGTACCAGCCGTCCGAGTCGTCGTAGGTCACGATGACCGCGGTGTTCTTCCAGTCGGGCTGCTGCTGGAGGAAGTTCACCACGCTCGTCACGAACGACTGTTCGTCGAGCGGATCGGAGTTGCCAGGGTGGGCGTCGGCGACCGCCGGTGCCTTCAGGAAGCTCACCGACGGGAAGTTGCCCGCCTTGACCGCCGTGAAGAAGTCGTTCACGTCGTACTGGTGATGCACCGGCGTGGCCGTGTTGTCGAGCGGATCGGTGTAGCCGATCGCCGCCACCGACGACGGACGCGTATGCGCGAGGTTCTGCGTGCTCGTGTAGTACTGGAACCACGCGTGATGCTGCACGTAGTCGTTTTCGCTCGCGCCGAGCACCGACGAATACGTCGAGCGGTTGCAGCCCGTCGTGCCGTTCGCGTTCACGGTCTGCAGATTGAAGCCGCCCATGAAGCCGCCCCACGTGACGCCGCTCGAATTCAGCAGATCGCCGATGTTCTTCGAGGACATCGCCGCCGTCGTGCTCGAACCGGCCGCGACCGTGCAGGCGTCGCCGGTCGGGTCGAGGTCGCCGACGAGCGTCCAGCCGCCTTGCAGGTCGTACACCACGTCGGTCGACGGGCTCGTCGTCGCGCTGCCCGTGACGACCGCGCCGCTCGACGTCACCACGGCGCCGTTGTGCTGGCCCGAGATCACCGAGATCGCGCCCGGCGTCGACGGACCGTAGGTGTCCGTGTACGCGTTGTCGCTCATCGCGAAGTGCTGCGCGTAGTTCCAGAGCGCGGTCACGGTGTTGCCGTCGAAATAACCCATCACGAGGCCCGGCTCGCCGAACGTGTTCGCCGAACCCACGGCGTTATTGCCGGTGTTCAGCGGATACAGATCCATCTTCCCGTCGTCGGCGGCGAGCTGTTCCGGCGTGTAGTTGTGGTTCTGGCTTTCCGTGGCGGCCTGCGAACGGTCGAGGCGGAACGGATTGATGTTGGTCCCGCTCGGGTTCTTCGTGTTCGCGACGGTCGGGTTGCTCGTCAAGAGCGCGGTCGTGAGACCGTTGACGGTCGGCGTGCCCGAGGCTGCCGTAAACGTCGGCTCGCCTTCGGGGTTCTGCGCGTTCGGATAGGTGCCGAAGTAATGGTCGAAGGACTCGTTCTCGCCGAAGATGACCACGAGGTGCTTGATCGGCGTGCTCGTCGCGAGCGCGTCTTGCGGCGACACGGCCGCCGTCGTCGAACTGGACGGCGTGTTGTTGCTGCTGCCGCAGGCCGCGATGGTGGCGACCGCCGCAGCGAACGAGATGGATAGCAAAGCTTTTCTGTGTTGCATTTCGCGCGCTCCTGGATTTTAGTATGGCGCTTCGTCTTATTGGGTTGAAAGCAAGCAGTGGGTTAATTGCAATAATCGCAATCGGGATTCTTTGAGGTGCCGTCAAAGTGGGCGCATTGAATCATTCGAGTGTGAAACTTTTATAAAGAATTCCGAATATCCGGCAGGCGTTTTTCGGCGATTATTGCAGTCGATGCAGGTAATGAAGACGTTTGACGCCCGGCAGGAATCGGGCAATTGAAAGCCGGCGGCGAGCGGCTTGCGGGCAGGGGTTTACAGCGTGAAAAGCACAACGCGGCCGTCGAGGGCCGCGTTGCTTTGAATTAACTCGTTGATAATCCGGTTCGAATTTATCAATTCGACGCTGAAATAAATTGTAAAATTCCTGTTATTAATTTATTGAAATATTTCGATTGTATTTCGTGCGTATTTCGTTTTGCTTTTATTGACGGCGGACCTTTGCCGTTTTTGAAACCGGCGCGTGGGCGAGCGCCGGTAATTTTTCGTCATCCAATGTGCTGATTATCCGGTCAGCGAAGCGGCCACGGCTTTGCGGAACGGCGCGAGATGCGAGGCCGCGCGCAGCATGACGTTGCGCGCGAGGCGCGCGGGCAGCGTGCCGTTGGTGTAGATCTCGGTGATCAGGCGCGTGGCCAGAAACAGCGGCCGCGTCGCGCGTCGATGGCGGCTCTCGTAGCGGCGCAACACGTTCAGCGCGCCGATATCGCCGCCTTCGCGCAGCGCGGTCGTCAGGCACTCGCAAAGCGTTTCGACGCTCGCGAGGCCGAAGTTGAAGCCGTGCGCCGTGACCGGATGCATGCCCACGGCCGCGTCGCCGATCGCGGCAAAACGCGTGGCCGCGAAGCGGTCCGCGTAGACCGAAACCAGCGGATAGAGATGGCGCGTGCTGACCAGTTGCATCGCGCCGAGCCGCCGCGCGAAACGCCTTTCGAGATTCGCGCCGAACGCTTCAGCATCGAGCGCCGCGAGCGCGCTGATTTCGTGCGCGGGCAGCGTGAGCACGACCGACGACTGATGCGCGCCGCTCGGCGCATGCGCGTTCATCGGCAGCAGCGCGAGCGTCTGGCCGTAGCCGAACCACTCCCAGGCCGCCTCGCGATGCGGCAGCTCGTGCGTCATGCGGCAGACGAGCATGGTCTTGCCGAAGTCGTGCAGATCGGCGGCGATGCCCATCATGCGGCGCGTCGCGGAAAAGCGGCTGTCGGCGGCCACGACCAGCGCGCCCGTCAAGACCGTGCCGTTGTCGAGCGTCACGCGCGCCGCTTCGGCGCCGGTGTCCACAGCGCTGACCGCTTCGCCCGCGATCACCGTGACATCGCCGTGCGTGGCGATGTTCGCCTGCAACGCGTCGAAAGCCGCCCGGCGGATGACCTGGTTGGCGACCAGCCAGCCCAGCTCCGCATGCTCGCGCGAGTCGCTGCCGATTTCGAGCGCATGCGTGGAGAGGCCGTTGAAGATTTTCGCGGCGCGCATCGGCGAGCGGGCGTCGGCGTCGATACGCTCCCACAGGCCGAGTTCGCGCATCAGGCGCACGGAGGGTTGCGTGAGCGCGATTTCGCGGCCGTCGAAGGCGGGCGCGGCGATCACGTCGAGCGGCTGTTGCTCGACGAGCGCGATGCGCAGGCCGCGGCCGCTGAGCGCACGCGCGAGACAGAGACCGACGGGGCCGCCCCCGACGATGATGACATCGTGATTCATGGACCTGTTCTGCGGAGGGAGTGAGCGGAAAGGAAACAGCGATGCGCCGGAGCGCGGGCACGAAAGCGCGGCGCGCGTCAGACGACGGGCGCGACGCCGGTCTCGCGCATGTGGCCGATCATCATCGAATCCATGGTCTTGACGTGAAACGCGAACCACTCGCGCAATTCGCCGATCAACCGTCGGCCGAGATCGAAGCGCGCGTTCTGCGCGATCTCGTCGCGCACGAGGCCGGCGACGTGCAGCGCGTGGCGATGCTGGCCCGCGTGGCAATGACGCGGCCCGAATTCGAGCGCCTCCATCCAGCGCTCTTCTTGCGCAAAATGCTCGCGCGTGTGCGCGATCCACACGTCGAGCGCGCCGACGAGCGCCGCGTCCGGTGCATCGTGCGCGAGGTCGAGCAGGCGCACGAATTCGGTGTGCATGGCGTCGGTGACGGGCTCGCCGAGTTGCAGCTCGGGAGGCAAAAGCGAGGGAGAAGACGCGACGGGCGAGGACATGAGGCGGGGCGGAGCGAGCACAACGGCTGTCTCGGGGAAATTATCAAGATAGCAACGCCGCGCGGTTCGCTCGATGATCTCGCGCAAGGAGGCGGGCTGCCGGGGCTGCGGCAAATGGGTTCGCGCGACTGCGGCGAAAGCATGGGCGCGTTCCTCGGCGCAACCTTGCGCGCCGCCCACGCGATTCAACTCGATCCGGCGATGCAGGCGTGCAGGGGTGCAGGCGGCAGGTGCTGCACGTTCTGCGCAGGGCATCGGGAAGCATCGACACGCCCGCGCTTTTTTGACCAGATATCATTCGGGAAAACCCGAGCCGCGCGCCGCACGTCGTACCCTCGACACAGGCGCTCGCGGCCCGGGGACTGTCTCGCCGTGCGCGCGCAGGACCGGAGATCCCGGTTGGGCGACGCATCCGGCGTCCCCTCATCGCCGGGCTTCACGCCCGGACGTCGGATACGGCCACAAGCCGGATGCCGACCTGCACGGATATCGTCGACCATGATCGCCGCCGCCTGTTCACGCGCCGTCAACCGCGCACTGCTCCACGACCCCGAATTCGCGCGTCTACGCGGCGCCGCACGCTCCACGCTCGCGAGCCTGCTCACTGCGAGCCTTGGCGTGCCGTGGGCGCTCCAGCACCATCAGACCGCGACGCTCGCCGTCCCCGCCGCACTGTTCGCGATGATCGCGCCGCTGTTTCTGCGCGAGGCGCGGCTTTCCGGCTGGCTGGTGTCGCTGCTGATCTTGTGCGGTTGCGCCTGCGCGGCGTTCGCGGCCGCCGCCACGGTCGCCGCGCAACCGATGTGGCGCGACGCGGGCTCGCTGCTCGTCGTGTTCGTCGGGATGTTGTGCCAGTCGCTCGGCGCGCGCGCGGTGGGCGCGGCGTTGCTGACGCTGGTGGCGTTTTACCTCGGCCTGTATCTGCATCCCGTGGATGCGCGCCTCACGGAGATGCTGACCGGCATGGCGCTGGCGACGCTCGTCGTCGCGTTCGTGGGGCGCGTGTTGATTCCGGTCGAGCGTGTGGAGGCGGCGTCGTCGCGATCGCGCGCAGCCTTCGTGCGCGGCGTGCCCGCGAGCGTCGCGGCGGCGAAGGCGCGCATTGCACTGGCGCTGCGTCTTGCCGCCGATGTGCTCGTCACGGGGCGGCCTTCGCGGCGGCCGTTGAGCGAGTTGCTCGCACATCGGCTGCACCGGCTCGCGTGGCGCCCGGCGCTGGTCGCGACCGTCGCGGCGTTGCTGGCGATGCTGGCGGGCAGCGCGTTGTCGGCGGATCGCGCGATGTGGGCCGTCATCAGCACCTTCGTGGTGTTTCTCGGCACGACCTCGCATCAGGGCACGCGCGCCCGCGTGATGAAGCGCATCGCGGGCACGCTCACGGGCGCGGCGGCGAGCGTGCTGCTCATCGGCCTCTGCGGCCACGAGCCCTGGCTGCTGGTGGCGGCGACGGCCTTATCGGTGTTCGGCTGGGCCTATTACATTCTTCACGCTTATGCGCGCGGCGTCTTCTTCATCACGATGCTGGTCGGGCTCGTCTACGGGCAACTGGGTTTCGCGATCGTGCCGCTCGCGCGCCTGCGTATCGAGGAAGTGCTGGCCGGATGCGTCATCTCGCTCGTCGTGGCGATGCTGCTGATGCCGTCGGCGAGTGCGCCCGAGCGGGCGTGACACTGCACCTGAATCCGCGCGATCCACAAAAAAAATAGCGCCGCAGGCCTGGAGCCTGCGGCGCTATCGGCATGCCGCTAAAACGCAAAACTGAAGAGCCGGACGACGGCGCGAATCTGCGTTTCCGCTATCGCGCCGTAGCCGCTCGTCGCGTTTAGATCTGCACGCTGTCGGCGACTTCCTTGAAGTCTTCGATCTTGTCGAAGTTCATGTACTGATAGATCTTGTCGCCGTTGGCGGTCAGCACGCCCATGTCGGCCATGTACTCTTCCTTGGTCGGGATCTTGCCCAGACGCGAGCAGATCGCCGCCAGTTCCGCCGAGCCGAGGTACACGTTCGTGTTCTTGCCCAGACGGTTCGGGAAGTTACGCGTCGACGTCGACATGACCGTCGCGCCTTCGCGCACCTGTGCCTGGTTACCCATGCACAGCGAGCAGCCCGGCATTTCGGTCCGCGCGCCAGCCGTGCCGAACACGCCGTAGTGGCCTTCTTCGGTCAGCTGCTTCTGGTCCATCTTGGTCGGCGGCGCGACCCACAGCTTCACGGGGATGTCACGCTTGCCTTCGAGCAGCTTCGACGCGGCGCGGAAGTGACCGATGTTGGTCATGCACGAACCGATGAACACTTCGTCGATCTTCGCGCCGGCGACGTCCGACAGCGTCTTCACGTCGTCCGGGTCGTTCGGGCAGGCCACGATCGGCTCATGCACGTCGGCCAGATCGATTTCGATGACGGCGGCGTATTCCGCGTCTGCGTCCGGCTGGAGCAGTTGCGGGTCGGCCAGCCACGCTTCCATCGCCTTGATACGGCGTTCGAGGCTGCGCGGGTCTTGATAGCCTTGCGCGATCATCCACTTCAGCAGCGTGATGTTGCTGTTGAGGTACTCGATGATCGGTTCCTTGTTCAGGTGCACCGTGCAACCGGCAGCCGAACGCTCAGCCGACGCATCCGACAGTTCGAACGCTTGCTCGACCTTCAGGTCGGGCAGGCCTTCGATTTCGAGAATGCGGCCCGAGAAAATGTTCTTCTTGCCTTGCTTGGCGACCGTCAGCGTGCCTTCCTTGATGGCCCACAGCGGGATCGCGTTGACGAGGTCGCGCAGCGTGACGCCCGGCTGCATCTTGCCCTTGAAGCGGACCAGCACCGATTCCGGCATGTCCAGCGGCATCGTGCCGGTGGCGGCCGCGAAGGCGACCAGACCCGAACCTGCCGGGAAGCTGATGCCGATCGGGAAGCGCGTGTGCGAGTCGCCGCCGGTGCCGACGGTGTCGGGCAGCAGCATGCGGTTCAGCCACGAGTGGATCACGCCGTCGCCCGGACGCAGCGCGATACCGCCGCGCGTGCTGATGAAGTTCGGCAGCGTCTGGTGCGTCTTGACGTCGACGGGCTTCGGATAAGCGGCCGTGTGGCAGAACGATTGCATGACGAGGTCGGCCGAGAAGCCGAGGCACGCCAGGTCCTTCAGTTCGTCGCGGGTCATCGGGCCCGTGGTGTCCTGCGAGCCGACCGAGGTCATCTTCGGTTCGCAGTACGTGCCCGGGCGCACGCCCTGGCCTTCCGGCAGACCGCAGGCGCGGCCAACCATCTTCTGCGCCAGCGAGAAGCCCTTGCCGCTGTCGACCGGTTGTTGCGGCAGACGGAACAGCGTCGACGGCTTGAGGCCGAGCGCTTCACGCGCCTTGGCGGTCAGGCCGCGGCCGATGATCAGCGGAATGCGGCCGCCGGCGCGCACTTCGTCGAACAGCACGTCGGACTTGACCGTGAATTCGGCGATCACGGCGCCGTTCTTCAGCGCCTTGCCTTCGTACGGACGCAGTTCGACCACGTCGCCCATTTCCATCTGCGACACGTCGAGTTCGATCGGCAGTGCGCCGGCGTCTTCCATCGTGTTGTAGAAGATCGGGGCGATCTTGCCGCCGAGGCACACGCCGCCGAAGCGCTTGTTCGGGATGAAGGGGATGTCTTCGCCCGTGAACCAGAGCACCGAGTTGGTGGCCGATTTACGCGACGAACCCGTGCCGACCACGTCGCCGACGTAGGCGACCAGGTGACCCTTTTCCTTCAGCGATTCGATGAACTTGACCGGGCCGCGCTTGCCGTCTTCTTCCGGCGTGATGCCGGGACGGGCGTTCTTCAGCATGGCGAGCGCGTGCAGCGGGATGTCCGGGCGCGTGGTGGCGTCCGGCGCCGGCGACAGGTCGTCGGTGTTGGTTTCGCCCGTGACCTTGAAGACCGTGATGGTCAGGCTTTGCGGGACTTCCGGACGGCTCGTGAACCATTCGGCGTCGGCCCAGCTTTGCAGCACGGCCTTGGCGTTTGCGTTGCCCTTGTCGGCGAGTTCCTTGACGTCGTGGAACTGGTCGAACATCAGCAGGGTTTTCTTGAGCGCGTCGGCGGCGACGGTGCCCACGGCCGGGTCGGCCAGCAGTTCGATCAGCGGGGCGATGTTGTAGCCGCCGAGCATCGTGCCGAGCAGTTCGGTGGCGCGCTCGCGCGAGATCAGCGCGCAGGCGGTTTCACCCTTGGCGACAGCGGCCAGGAAGCCGGCCTTCACGCGCGCGGCTTCGTCCACGCCGGCCGGCACGCGGTTGGTGATCAGATCGACCAGCGTGGCCTCTTCGCCTGCGGGCGGATTCGTCAGCAGTTCCACCAGCTCGGCAGTTTGCTGAGCCGTGAGAGGCAGGGGGGGGATGCCGAGCGCGGCGCGTGCGGCTACGTGAGCACGAAAGTTTTCAAGCATGGGGGACCTGCTGTATTGCGTTTCAGGGGAAGGCGTTCCAGACACGCCGAGGCTATTCCGGGCACTACCACTACTTTGACCGCGATTCTAATCGCTGTGCCGTCTATCGTCAAATGTCTTATGTCTTATATAAGAGTTGATCGGCGGAGCGGTTGGCGATGAGGGGCCGCGCGTGGGGCGGCGGGCGGGAGCGTGCGATTTGTTCGATTTGCGATAGATCGCTGTTTTAGCGGGATTTTTCTGTTGTGCGGACGAATTCAGGTGGATTCGTCGCGCGCGCCGCAAGGCAATCCGGGCCCGATTTTAGAGCGGAATCCGGAAAGGACATTTACCGGATGGGTATGTTATTCCACCATGTGAGAAGTGGGGCGAGGCGGTCGAAATCGCGTCTGAAAGTCACGTAAGGTTTGCTGCGCGACGGCCTCCGCCACGCTCAGAGATCGCCGCGCACTTCGCCGGTGCCGAGCGCGGTCCGCTGGCGGTTGACCTCCGCCCAGAGTGCGTCGCTTTCGTCGTCGCGCAGCACGATGATCCAGTCCAGTTGCTCGCCGGTCACGCCGAAGTATTCCTGCAATTCCTTGCGCACGGTTTCGATGAATTGCGCATATTCCGGCGTCGCCTGGGCTTGCGCGTGCAGCGCGTCGTACTCGGCGTCGTCCGCGCCGCCGCCACGCTCCTCGATGTAGTCCGTGAGCCATTGGTCGCGCTCGCGGTCGTAGTCGGCCTCGGCGCGCATCGCCTGCACGGCCGTGTAGAAGTCCAGTTGGGCAAACGCGGCAATCGCCGCTGTCGTGGCCGCGTCGAATGTCGTGGTCATGGTGTATCTCGTGGTTGAATGCGCCGCTTGAACAGCATCGCAAAGACAGTATCGGCTGCGGGAAACGTGTCGAATCCCCTCGGTCCGTGATACTACCTCGCGGCCTTGCCGGAAATGAATAACACCCCGCAATATCCGCGCCGGATCGCGCCCCGGCGCCACGCGCTTTCGCTTCGTTCGCCGCTCACGTAAGCTAGGGCCGATAAAGACGACAACACAACACGGAGACGCGCATGCCCCTGCAGATCGATGACCTCCCAGGCGCCATTCGCGCCGCAAAGAATGAACTTCGCGAGCGGCTGCCCAACTATCGCGAGGTGTTCGCCGAAGTCGAGGCGGACATGATCGCGCAGGCCGAGCGCATCGCGGCGCTGCGCGAGCGCGGCGAGCCGGTGATTCCCGAGATCCGCTTCGACGATATCGCGGCCGGCCGCGTAAGCGTGGAGCAGATCGCGAACGTGAAAACGCGCGGCGCGTGCGTGATCCGCAACGTGTTCGATCGCGCGCGCGTCGAGCAATGGGACCGCGATATCGCCGACTATGTCGAGCGCAATCGCCTCGACAAGAAGCTCGAAAACCGCGCGGAGGATCGATACTTCGGACAACTGGCTTCCAGCAAGCCGCAGATTTACGGCGTGTACTGGTCGAAGCCGCAAGTGCTGGCGCGCCAGTCTGCGGAACTCACGCAGGCGCGCGTTTTTCTGAACCGGCTCTGGCGCAGCGAAAGCGAAGGGCGCGTGCATTTCGATCCCGACCGCGTGCCGGTTTACGCGGACCGTTTGCGCCGGCGTCCGCCGGGTTCGGAATCGCTGGGCTTGTCGGCGCATTGCGATGGCGGCTCGGTCGAGCGCTGGATCGAGCCGAATTTCCGCAAGGTCTATCGCGAGGTGTTTTCCGGCAACTGGCGCGCTTACGATCCGTTCGACGCGGCCTGGCGCACGGAGGTCGAGGAAATCGCCTCGCCCGCCGTGTGCTCGATGTTCCGCACCTTCCAGGGCTGGACCGCGCTGACGCAGCAGGGGCCGGGCGACGGCACGCTGCAACTCGTGCCGATCGCCAGCGCCATGGTCTACATCCTGCTGCGCGCGCTGCAGGACGATATCGCCGACGACGACCTCTGCGGCGCCATGCCGGGCCGCGCGCTGTCGATCAAGGCGGCGTATCACGCGCCGCTGTTCCGCGCGCTTTCGTCGATCCCGCTGATGCAGCCCGGCGACACCGTGTTCTGGCACAGCGACGTGATTCACGCGGTCGAGGACGCGCATCGCGGCAGCGGTTACAGCAACGTGATGTATATCGCCTCGCTGCCCGCGTGCGCGAAAAACGACGCTTATTTACGGCGTCAACTGCCGAGTTTCATCGACGGAGACAGTCCGCCCGATTTTCCCGCCGACCATTTCGAAGTGAATTTCACCGGCCGCGCGCGTCTCGACGATCTCACGGCGATTGGGCGCGCGCAAATGGGCGTCGGGCTGTAAATCGCGCGTCGTCACGGCTCAATCGCAGGACGGTTCGCGCGGCATCGTGGCCACGCGCCGGACCGACAGCGGCGCGCGCCACGTCTGCGCGAGCAGCACGCCCGCGAGCGCCACGCCGCCACCGAGCAGGTGATACGCATGCAGCCGCTCGCCGAAACAGCCGACGGCCAGCACCGCCGTGAACACGGGCAGCAGATTCATATACATGCTGCAGCGGTTCGGGCCGAGATGCTTCACGCCCTGCATCCAGAAGAACGGCAGCACGACCGAGGCGAGCGAGCCCGCGTAAGCGATCAGCGGCAGGCTCGCGCGATTGGGCAGCGCATCGGCGAGCGGCAGGCGCAACATCAGGATCAACATGACGAGCAGCGCCGCGATCGCCTGAAAATAGGTCGATTGCCACGACGGCAGGCCCACGTGCCAGCGCCGCAGCAGCACGCCATAGAGCGCGTAGGCGGCGCCCGCGCCGAGCATCAGCAGATCGCCGGGGTGGACGCCGCCCGCGAGCAGGGCGGGCGGATTGCCGCCGGTGATCAGCCAGACGAGACCCGCGAACGACAGCACGCCGCCCGCCGCCATGCCCGCGGTCGGCGTTTCGCCGAGCAGCGCGACCGAGAGCAGCATCGTCAGCAGCGGCACGAGCGCGGTCATGATCGCCATATTGGTGGCCGTGGTCGTTTTCGCGGCTTCGTAGGAGAGGCACTGGAACAGCGCCATCGCGAGCAGGCCGAGAAAAGCGAGCTTCGGCAATTGCGGGACGATGGCGGCGCGGTTGCGCCAGGCGGCGGCCGGCACGAAAAGGCTCATCAGCGCGACGGCGAGCACGAGACGCCAGAAGGTGATCGCGTAGGGATCGATGGTGTGCGCGGACAGGCGCGACACCATGACGTTGCCGGACCACAGTGCAATCGCGACGATCGGGAACAGCGAAGGGAGCGCGGAGCGCGAAGAGGGAGCAGGCATGCGGGCCTCGTGGTTCAGGGGGCAGCGGTGGAAGGAAGCAGCGAGCCCCGAGCATGCGCGTCGTAACGGTGGTCTGTCTCGCGCTAAAATGGCACGATCTGTCGTGAAACTGCCAACTCGGTTTTCAACCGGTTTTTCACCCCCTCCCGCCGATGCCCGCTATTCCGCCGCCGGACGTCCACGTCCCGTTCGAAGACACGCCCATGCCGCTCGCGGCGCTCGCCGCCGACTATCCGCACGGCGCGTTCGTCGCCACGCATCGGCATCGGCGTGCGCAACTGCTCTATGCGGTCGAGGGGGTGATGCTGATCGAGGCGCAGGCGGGCCGCTGGGTCGTGCCGCCCACGCGCGCGGTCTGGATCGACGCCGGGCTCGAACACACGGTCCGCATGAGCGGCAACGTGCGCATGCGGACCGTGTTCGTGGAGCCGCACGCGGCGCCGGATCTGCCGTATGGCAGTTGCGTCATCGCCGTGCCGCCCTTGCTGCGCGAGCTGATTCTCGGCGCCGTGGACGTGCCGTTCGACTACGCGCACGGCAGCCGCGACGATCTGCTGATGCGCTTGCTGCTGGCCGAACTCACGGTGATCCAGCGTCTGCCGCTGCACTTGCCGTGGCCCGAGGACGCGCGCCTGCGCAAGCTCTGCGATGCGATCATCGACACGCCCGACGCGCCGCACGAACTCGCGCCCTGGGCGGCGCAACTGGGCATGGCCGAGCGCACGCTGCATCGTGCGTTTCAGCGCGAAACCGGCATGACGCCGGGGCGCTGGCGACAGCACGCGCGGCTCTTTCTCGCGCTGGAGCGGCTTGCGAGCGGCGAGAAGATCGTCGCGGTCGCGCTCGATCTCGGCTACACGAGTCAGAGCGCGTTTGCCGCGATGTTCAAGCGGCATTTCGGCATTGCGCCATCGGAGTTTTATCGATGAAACGCTCTGCCGGACATGGCCTCGTGGCGCGTTGTTGCTGCTGTCGCTGCGCCGTCGATTAAACCAGTTCGTGCAGCGAAGCCGGTTCGAAGCCGCGCAGCCCGTCGACATCGCCCGAGCGCACTTTGGCGGCCCATGACGCATCGGTGATGAGCGCGCGGCCCACGGCGATCAGATCGAACTCGTCGCGTTCCATCCGCTCGACCAGGCGGTCGAGTCCGACGCTCGTCGAGCCTTCGCCGCCGAACGCGCCCATGAAATCGCCCGAGAGACCGACCGAGCCGACGCTGATCGTGGCCGCGCCCGTCAACTTCTTGGCCCAGCCCGCGAAATTCAGGCCGTTTTCGCCATCGACTTCCGGGAATTCCGGCTCCCAGAAACGGCGCTGCGAGCAATGCAGCACGCTCGCGCCCGCCGCGACGAGCGGTTCGAGCCATTGCGCCATTTCCTGCGGCGAGGGCGCGAGGCGCGCCTTGTAATCCTGCTGCTTCCACTGACTCAGGCGGATCACGATCGGATAGTCGGGGCCGACGGCGGCGCGCACGGCCGCGATGATTTCCGCCGCGAAACGCGCGCGTTCGCCGATGCTCGGGCCGCCGTAGCGGTCGTCGCGCCGGTTCGTGCCGGACCAGAAGAACTGGTCGATCAGATAGCCGTGCGCGCCGTGCAGTTCGACCGTGTCGAAGCCGAGGCGTTTGGCGTCGGCGGCCGCTTGCGCGAACGCGGCGATCGTATCGGCGATATCGGCGTCGCTCATCGCCACGCCGCGCTCCACGCCCGGTGCGTCGAGACCCGAGGGGCTTTCGACGGGCGCGTCCGGCGTCCAGTCGGTGAGGAAGCTTTTCACCGCGCCCGTGTGCCAGAGTTGCGGGCCCATGCGGCCGCCCGCTGCGTGCACTTCGTCGATCACGTGTTGCCAGCCCGCGAGCGCCGCCTCGCCGTGGAAGAACGGAATGCCCGGATGGTTACGCGACGCGGGGCGGTTCACGACCGTGCCTTCCGACAGGATCAGGCCGACGCCGCCTTCCGCGCGACGCCGGTAGTAGGCCGCGTTCGACGGGCCGGGAATGCCGTCCGCCGCGAACGAGCGCGTCATCGGCGCCATGACGATACGGTTCGGCAGCGTCAGCGAGCCGACCGAGAAAGGTTGAAACAGGACATCGGTTGCAAATGAAGACATCGGGTGGGGCTCCGTGGAGGTCAAGGGCATGCGCGCATGCCGGTCTGAATTGCGGCTGAATCCCGCAGCACCCCGAATGGTATATTCCGGATACCTGGCGTCAAGAACGCACTTTGTTTCGCCTAGGTATCCTCGAGGAAACCTGCCCCATGTCGCCCTTGCCACTCAAGCCCGATTGCCGCCAACATTTTTCCGTCGACTGTCCGAGCCGTCTGCTGATCGACCAGATCGCGGACAAATGGTCGATGATGATTCTGACCGTGCTCGACGCGGGCCCGATGCGTTTCAACGCGATCAAGCGCCATCTGGAAGGCGTTACGCAGAAGGCGCTGACGCAATGTCTGCGCCGTCTGGAGCGCAATGGTCTGGTGTCGCGCCGGGTGATTCCAGTGTCGCCGGTCGCGGTCGAATACGAGATCACGCAACTGGGGCGTTCGCTGCAAGGGCCGTTCAGGGCGCTCTATGCATGGACGCTGCACAACCTCGACGCCGTCGATATCGCGCGCGCGGCATTCGACGCGCGCGCTGCCAGCGAAGCGAGCGAAAGGTAAGAGGGCGCGTCAAACTCTCCTCTGGTGCCCTGGCGGCTTGTTCCCCCTCCCATCCGGTTTCGGAATTCGGTGTAGTATTCAGATACTCATTGGAATCTGAAAATCTGAAGCGGCGCAGGCCTGCGAAACGCGGGAATGCGGCGTGAATCGGGAGTGAAACATGACAGCGCAACTCAAGGGCCGACGCGTGGTGATCGTCGGCGGTACGTCGGGCTTCGGTTTTGAAGTGGCCCGCATGGCGCGCGATGCCGGTGCGCAGGTCGTCATCACGGGCCGCGATGCGCAGCGGCGTGACGCGGCGCTGGCCGCGCTCGCCACGCCGCAAGACACGGTGAGCGCGCTCGCGCTCGATATCGCCGACGAAGCCGCGCTAGCGGATTTTTTCGCGCGCATCGAACCGTTCGATCATCTCGTCTCGATGGCGGGCGGCGCAATGGGCGGCGGCTTTCTCGAAGCGCCGCTCGAGACCATTCGCCAGGCCGTGGAGGAGAAGTTCTACGCCAATCTGCGGCTCGCGCGTCACGCCGCGCCGCGTCTGCGCGAGGGCGGCAGTCTCGTGTTTACGGCGGGATCGGGCGGCCGGGCGCACAACGCGTCGGGCGCGATTGTCGGTAACGACGCCATTCGCACTTTGGTCGAAGGGCTCGCCGTGGAACTGGCGCCGCGTGCTCGCGTGAATGCGGTCGCGCCCACCTGGACGCGCACGCCGCTCTGGCGCAATCTGCCCGCAAGCGACGTGGACGCGATCGAGCAGCGCTTCACCTCGCTCATTCCGCTCGGGCGCACCGCCAAAGTCGAGGAAGTGGCCGCCGCGTATCTCTTTCTCATCGGCAACGGTTTCGTGACGGGCCAGACGATTGCCGTCGATGGCGGCGTCACGCTCGTTTCCTGAGCGCTTCTTGCGCGTGCTCAGCGCTTCGTGCGCTTGCTTGCGGGAGCGGGCGCGGCGCTTGCGCCAAACACGCCTTGCAGCGCCACACGCAATAAATCGCCCGAAGTGGGCTGGCTGACGAAACTCATCGCGGGCGCGTAGGTCAACTCGAACACGAGCGCGCCGACCGTTTCGGGCGAGAGCGTGGTGCCGGCCGAAGTGGAAGTCAGCGCGAGCAGCCGCTCACCGAGTGCGCGCCATTGTGCGCGCAGCACTTTTTCCTGGGCTTTGCGAAACGCGCTGGCCGGTTTGGCGTGGCGCGCGTATTCGACGATCAGTGAAGGCCAGTTGCCGGTGCGCGACTGCTTGTCGGACCAGCGCGCGAGGCGTTCGATGGCATCGTCGAGCGTGTGCGCGTCGTGCAGCGCCGCGAGGATGGTGGCGAGGCTTGTCTTGCCGTGCGCATCGAGCACGTCGAGAAACAGCGCTTCCTTGCCGTCGAAATTCGAATAGACGGCGCCTTTGCTGTAGCCGGCTTCGTCGGCAATGCGTTCGAGCGAGGTGGCGGCATAGCCGTCGCGCGCGAAGAGCATCTGCGCGACGCCGATAAGCTTCTCGCGCGTCTGCGCCTGGCTTTCTTCACGGGTCATGCGGGGCATGGGCGGATTCCTTCGCAAGTGCCCTCGGCTGGCCGGTACGCGGATACCCATCGGTATGCGAGGGTATCCGGAGACCGCGGTAGGCGGTTTGTTTTTGGCACGCGGGACGTGCGGCCCGCGCGGCTGCACGCATTTTACCAAGGACGTTTCAAGGAACTTTTCATGACAGTCAATCCGGCGCCTCTCATCAAACTGGCCAACGGCGTGGAGATGCCGCAAACCGGTCTCGGCACCTGGCCGCTCGACGACGTCGGCGCGGCGAAAGCCGTGGCGAGCGCCCTGCAGGTCGGCTATCGGCTGATCGATACGGCGGAAAACTACGCCAACGAAGTGGGGGTGGGCGAAGGCATTCGCGCGTCGGGCATCGCGCGCGAGTCGATCTTCGTCACCAGCAAGTTCAATCGCCAGTGGCATAGCGTGAACGGCGTGCGCGAGGCCTGCGAGGCGAGCCTCAAGCGCATGGGTCTCGACTATCTGGACCTGCTGCTCGTGCATTGGCCCAATCCCGATCAGAACCGCTACGTGGAAGCGTTCGAAGGGCTCGTGCGACTGCTGGAGGCGGGCAAGGTGCGCGCGATCGGCACGTCGAACTTCAAGCCCGAGCATCTGCAGCGTCTGTTCGACGCGGGCTTCGTGCCGCACGTGAACCAGATCCAGCTCGATCCCTGGCACGCGCGCGACGATATCGTGGCGATCCATGCGGAGCGCGGCATCGTGACGGAAACCTGGAGCCCGATCGGGCGCGGCGGCGACTTGCTGGCGGAAGAAGCGATCGTGTCGATCGCGCGGCGTTACGGGCGCACGCCCGCGCAGATCGTCCTGCGCTGGCATACGCAGCGCGGCTTCGTGCCGGTGCCGAAATCGGCGGACCCGGAACGTCAGGCGCAGAATCTCGACATCTTCGATTTTCGTCTGAGCGACGAGGAGATGACGGCCGTGAGCGCACTCAAGCGCGACGAGTCGGACATGCTCGACGCCGACGTGTTCGGCCACTGAGCATGCGCCGTTAAAGAGGCAGCGCGACGGCTTCGTGCCGGTCGCGCTGCGTCGTTTTGAAGCGCGTCAGTCGCCCGGCTGCGCGACGCTCGCGCCATCCACATGATGACGCGTGAGCGCCTCGGCCACGAAACCCGATTTCGCCATCTCGCCCGCGAATTGCGCGACGCAGTTCGCGGCGTCGTCGCCTTCGTTCTTGCGCACGCCCATTGCCTGGCGGATCACCATGAAGCGTCCGTCGAGCAGATGCAGTCCGCTGCCGGACGCGGCTTCCTGCGCGAGTTGTGGCTTCACACCGGCGAGCACGTCGATGTGCTGTTTCTGAAACGCGTCGAACACGGCCGACGACGGCGAAATCCGCACGAGCGTCGCATGATGCAGCGCGCGCGAAAGATAGAGATCGTAGGCGCTGCCGCGGCTGACCGCGATGCTCACGCCGGGCTGGTCGACGTCGGTGCTGCGCGCGATCGGCGAGCCGTCGCGCACCGCGTACGCGCCTTCGATCAGCACATAAGGCGCGGTGAAATGAATGTCCTCGCCGCGTTTGGGATCGATGGCGAAGAAGCCCACGTTGGCGCGTCCGCTCACGACATTGTCGAGCGAGGCGGCCGCGCTCGTCGCCGTGACGAGTTGCACGCGTGCGCCCAGACGCCGCGCGAGTTCGCCCGCCAGATCGACGGAGACGCCGACCGGCTCATGCGTGTTCGCATCGAGCGCGGCCAGCACCGGATTGCCGATGTTGATCGAGGCGCGCAAGGTGCCGTCCGGCGCGAGGCTGCGGGCCGCGTTCGTGCAGGCGTTGGCGTTGACGTTTGCATCGTCCGTTGCCGCGACGGCGCTCACGCTGGCGAAGCAGAAAAGACCGGCGATCAGCGACGCGCCAGCGGCTTTGAATGCGTTCATCGGTTTATCTCAGTGGGCAAGGCGTCATTTACGGCATGACATGATGCAGACGCTCGTCGAACGGACCGCCGAGTATCGGTTGCAGCGTCTCGCGCAGCGTGCGCACATAAGGACGCGAAACGAACGCATCATAAGCCGCTTTCGATTTCAGCACTTCCACGAGCGTGAAATGATTTTCCGCGCCGGTTTGCTGAAGGATGTCGATGCTTGCGACGGCCGGGTCCTGTTTGGCCTGCGCTTCGAAGGCGCGCAGCGCAGGCAGGGCGTCGGGCACTTTCGGCGGTTCGATATCGACGTGAACGACCGCATAAACCGGATCGGCGGCGAGCGTTTCGGACTGCGCCGCGCTTGCGGCATTCGAGAACAGGGCAACAGCGGCGAAAGAAGCCGCGGCAAGTACAGTGAATTTCATTGCGGTAATCAAGTGCATGTCAGGCAGGCACGGCAACGCGCCGCGCCGCGCCTGCCTTTCATCGATATCAGTTTGCGGCGTTCGCTTCGGCGAGGCCGCGCAACAGGGCGGCGTGGAAGCGGTCGGGCACCTGCATTTGCGGAGCGTGACCGGCGTCGGGAAATTCCACGAGCTGAACATGCGGAATGACGCTGGCCGCATGATGCGCGAGCGCGGGGTAATTGCCGAGCGTCGGCCGGATGGCCGCCGGAGCGTATTCCTTGCCGATGGCCGTGGTGTCCTTATCGCCGATCATCAACAGCGTGGGCGGCTGGAGATGCGAGAGTTCGTAATAAACCGGCTGCGTGAGAATCATGTCGTAAAGCAGCGCAGAATTCCACGCCACGCTCGCGCGCTGCGGGCCGCGATACATGCCGGCAAGCATCTGCACCGAAGGCTCGTAGGCGTCTTTCCATTGCCCCGCGAAATAGGTGTTTTTCTCGTAGTTGCGAATGCGCGCGGCCGACGTATGCAACTCGCGTTCGTACCATTGATCGACGGAAACCGGCGGCACGCCTTTCGCGCGCCAGTCTTCGAGACCGATCGGATCGACGAGCACGAGTTGCTGCGTTTGCTCGGGCCACGTGAGCGCATAGCGGATCGCGAGCATGCCGCCCGTCGAATGGCCAATCATGATCGGATGGTCGACGCCCAGCGATTCCAGCAGCGCGTGCGTATTGAGCGCGAGTTGCTGGAAGGTGAATTGATAGTTGTCGGGCTTGCTCGATTTGCAGAAACCAATCTGGTCGATGGCAATCACGCGATAGCCCGCTTCACTGAGCACCTTGATGGTGGGCGCCCAGGTGGCCGAGCAATAGTTCTTGCCGTGCAGCAGGACGGCGGTGCGGCCATTCGCTTTGGCGGCGTCGGGCGGCACGTCCATATACGCCATGTTGAGCGTCTGCCGTTGCGACGTGAACGTGAAGGTCTTGACCGGATACGGATAGTCGAAGCCTTGAAGTTCAGGGCCGTAGACGGGGCCGTCCTGCGTTTCGGCCGCGCCGGATGCCGCAGCGCTGTCCTGAGCCAATGCGCAATGGCTGGCGGAGAAGGCGAGTGCCGCTGCTATCGCCAGCGGCATGAATTGACGAAGCACTTTCATTCTTGTTGATCGACGTGACGAAGAGAGAGAAAGAGAGCGTGCGACGGGCGCGAATACTTCGCGCGTATCGATAGCAGCCTGATATTGTCGGCCACGCGTGTGAATTCGGGAATGTGTCCCGACATTGAAAGATTCTTCAGCTATTTTTGAAAATAATGCTTTCAATGTATTACGTGTAAGCTGAATCGAATAAAAAGCATAGCGATAAAAAAGCCCCGGCGAATTCCGGTCGCCGGGGCTGCAAACGAGGCTGGCGCCTCGGCTATCACACCTGGGTGTGTGAAGTCTTTCGTGTCGGTTAAAACGCTTTAAGCGTCAATGGAAATCAGCCCGCCGCCGACCACCCGCCGCCCAGCGCCTTGTACAGCGCCACGAGTTGTTCGCGCAGCGCCATGTCGGCCTGGGCGAGCGTGTCTTCGCCGCCGAGCAGCGCGTCCTGCGCGGTATCCACCTGCAGATAGCTCGAACTGCCTTGCTGATAACGCTGCGTGGCCGCCGTGAGCGCGGTGCGTTCCTGATCGACGGCCTGCGCGAGTTCGCTGCGGCGGCGCTGCGTATTGCCATACGCGGTCATCGCGTTATCGACGTCGCGCCACGCTTGCAGCACGGTCTTCTGATACGCGATCGCGGCCTCGCGTTGTTGCGCGCGGCGCAACTTGAGCGTGCCGCGCAGACGCCCGCCTTCGAAGATCGGAATATCGATGCTCGGCCCGATCGAGAACGCGCGGCTCGCGAGACTGAACAGATTGCCGAATTGCAGCCCTTCGGTGCCGACGCTGCCGGTCAGACTCACGTCGGGATAAAACGACGCCACGGCCACGCCCGTTTCGGCGGTCGCCTGATGCAGCCGCGCCTCGGCTTCGCGAATGTCCGGACGGCGGCGCAGCAGCGCAGAAGGCAAGCCCGCCGGCACTTGCGGCGGCAGCAGCGGCAGCGCGGCGACGGGCGCGAGTTCGTCCTGCAGCGCGCGCGGCGGTTGCGCGAGCAACAGGCCGATAGCGTTGATGCTCTGCTGTTCCGTGGTTTGCAGATCCGGCACGCGCGCGGCGATCGCGTCGCGCGTGGCCTTCGCGCGCGCCACGTCGAGCGTATTGCCGATGCCGTTTTCGTACTGGTTTTCGACCAGTTCGAGCGCGTGCGTGGCGCTGTCGAGATTGCGGCGCGCGATGGCTTCGCGTTGTTGCGCGCCGCGCAGCGTCATGTAGTCGGCGGCGAGTTCGGCGAGCGCGTCGAGCGCCACGCCCCGGCGTGCTTCTTCGGCGGCGACGGTGCCCGCGTCGGCGGCTTCCACGGCGCGGCGCACGCGGCCGAACAGGTCGAGTTCCCACGACGCCGAGAGGCCCGCGCCCCAGTCGTCGTATTCGAGCGGCGCGCCGGGCGGATGCGTGACGAGCGTCGAGGTGCCCGTCGAGCTGATGCGATCGTGCGCCTGCGACACCGACGCGCCCACGCTCGGCATGCCCGCCGACGCCGTCACGCGCCGCGCCGCCTGCGCCTCGATCACGCGTTCGCTCGCGCTCGCGAGGTCGAGGTTCTGCTTGACGAGGCGCTGCACGAGGCTGTCGAGTTCGGGGTCCTGGAAGCGCGTCCACCAGGTTTCGTCGATGGCGCCCGTGGTCACGTCGCTGGTGCCGTCGCCGGGCGTGAGGTGCCAGACCGAGGGCGGCGGCGCGTCCGGTTTGGGCGGCTCGAAGCGCGGGCCGACCGTGCAGCCGCCGACGAGCGCGCCCAGCAGGGCGATGGCGCCGATCACGCCGGTCTTGAGCGCAAGCGGCCGCGTACGAGGTTTGAGCTTGTCGAAGGCCATGCTCATGCTCCCGCTCCGTCCGCGTCGCTGGCGGCGTGTGCGGTGTTCGCGGCGCTGGCGTTACCGATGTTGCCGGCGGCGCTGGCATCGCTTGCATGATAGGTATCGCGCAGCTTGCCCACGACATCGGCGTTATCGGTCAGCACGGTGGTTTCGACCGACATGCCCAGGCGCAGCAGATCCGCCTTCGGCTGGTCCGGCGCGAACACGATTTTCACCGGCAGACGCTGCACGATCTTCGTGAAGTTGCCCGTGGCGTTGTCCGGCGCGATGGGCGCGAACACGGCGCCCGTCGAAGGCGGCACGCTGTCGACCACGCCGTTCAGATCGATATCGTAGGCATCCACATGCACACGCACGTGCTGGCCCGGCTGCATATGCTTGAGCGCGACCTCGCGATACTGCGCTTCCACATACATGCCCTTCGCGGGCACGAGCGCCATCAGCGCCGCGCCCGGGCTCACGTAATTGCCGGGCTCGACGGCGCGCTCGCCCACCACGCCGTCCATCGGCGCGACGATGCGCGTGTAGCTCAGATTCAGTTGCGCCTGCGCGAGCGCGGCTTCGTCGGCGTGCACGGTGGCGATGGCCGCTTCGTGCTGCGCCTTGAGCAGATCGAGCTGATGCTGCGCCGCGCTCACGGCCGCGCGCGCCTGCGCCAGTTGCGCGCTCTGTTCGCGCAAGGTGGCATCGGCGGCTTCGGTGTCCTGCTTCGAGCCCGAGCCGAACGAGGCGAGGTTGCGATAACGCGTGGCGTTCGATTGCGCGAGCGCGAGGCGCGCCTCGATCTGCTGGACCTGGGCGCTGTTCTGCGCGATCACGTCGGGTTGGCGCGCGACCGATGCCGACGCGTCGTCGACCTGCGCGCGGTCGCGATCGAGCTGCGATTGCGCGCGCTCGACGGCGGTGCGGTAGTCGCGGTCGTCGAGCGTCGCGAGCAACTGGCCCGCGTGCACGCTCTGGTTGTCCTGCACGCTTACGCTCGCGATCTGTCCGGCGACGCGCGGTGCGATCGTCGTGTAGTGCGCGGTGATGCGCGCGTCGTCGGTCCAGACGTTGGCGCTCGGCGCGTAGATCTTCCAGCCGGCGACACCGGCAAACAGCGCCACGATGGCGATGCCGATGACGAGCGGCACGCGGCTCTTTTTCGGCGGAGTTTCCTTGTGCATTTCTTTGTGCAACGTTTGAGGCGCGGACGGCTTGGCCGCTGCGGCGGCGGGTTGGGTCATATCGTTCATGGGTAAATCGGTAGCGTTAGACGTGTGGGTTCGACGCGTCGTTATTTCTTCAGGAGTGCGATGCGCGGCGGATGCGTGCGTTCGGGCAGCACCAGCAGCACGACGAAAATGAGCGTGGCGACGCCCGCGAGCAGCAGATAGTCGTCGCTGACGACCATCACGGCGCGCTGCACGTCGATGGCGTGCGCGAAGCCCGCGAGGCTGTCCGCGCCGCGTTGCGCGCCATCGGCGAGCAGCGGCGGCAGATGTTGCGGATCGAGTCCGCCGTTCGCCTGCACGGTCGAAAAGCGATGCGTGCCCGCGCTTTCAAGCAGACGCGTGGCGTGCAACTGGCCGCGAAAACGCGCCATCAGCGTGAGCAGGCACGCGCCGATCACTTCGCTCAAGCCGCGCGGCATGTTCACGAGCGACGAGGCGAACGGGCCTTCCTGCGGCACCAGCGCGTTGGTCGCCATCATCAGCAGCGAGAGCACCACGCAGGCCTGACCGAAACCGGAAACCGCCTGCCACAGATAGAACTGCTCGCGGCTCCAGGTCGAATCGAGCTGGCTCGAACCGATGCACGCAGTAATCAGGCACAGCAGGCCGAGTCCGTTGATCCAGCGTGCGTCGATCCATTCGATATCGAGCAGATGCACGACGAGCGGCAGAAAGATCAGTTGCAGCGCGGCCACTTCGGCCATCACGGTCCAGATCTGCATGGGCCGGAAGCCCTGTACATCGGCGAGATACTCGGACGGCACCGTCGAACTCGACATCGCCACGATCACGAAGCAGAACAGCGTGAACACGCCATACGCGAAGTTGCGGCGCTTGAGCAGTTGCGGGCGGAACAGCGGAATGGTCTGCCGGCATTCGTTGACGACCAGCAGCGGCAGCGCGATCGCGCTGATGAGCGCCAGCGTGCAGATGAACTTCGACTGGAACCAGTCGAGGCGGCTGCCGTGCTGGAGCATCGTCGTCAGCGCGCCGAGTCCGACGATCACGAGCAGGGTGCCGGGCCAGTCGTACTGGCGCAGGCGCTCGTAATGCGGCGGATCCTGCGGCATGCCGTACCAGACGCACAGCGCGGCGATGGTGCAGAGCGGGATCGCTTCGAAGAACACGAATTGCCAGCCGACCACGTCGGTCCACAGCGCGGACACGGCGGCGCTCAGGTTCGGGAAGAAGGTCGCGGTGAGCGCGTAGCACGCAAGCCCCCAGAGGCGGATGTTCGGCGTGAGGTACTTGAGCGCCGTCGTCATCAGCAAAGGGATCGTGAGGCCGTGCGCGAAGCCTTCGACGGCGCGCAGCGCGTAGAAGCAGGCTTCGTTGGGCGCGAGCGGCAGCAGCGCGGTCGCCACGCAGTTCAGCGCGATCGCGAACAGCACCATGCGCTTGAGCGTGACCGCCGCCGACCAGCACGGCGACAGCGCCATGCCGATCACCATGCCCGAGAGATAGAGGCTCTCGATCCAGATGCCGGGGTCGTGGCCGATGCCGAGCGCGCCGCGCACGTCGATCATCGCCGCCGAACCCACCTGATCGTTGAATTCGGCGGACATTGCTGCCACGATGACGCCGCCGAGCCCAATTAAGGGTTTTTTGTCCAAAATCATTTCCTTCTAACAACACGCTTGGGCGCTGCCACGCCTTGCGTCGATAATGCGAGTAACCGCAATGCGGTGCAATGTATCACAATATGGTTATTCGGTGCGATGACACCTCAGTGAGAACATGGTCAAGAAAAACGAAGTGACAGGAGCGGCCCAGGAGGAGCGCGACGACGCGCGTTCGGGCATTCAGGTGATCCGGCGCGCCGTGGGCGTGCTGCGCGTGCTGGCCGAGCAGGGGCGCAACGGCCTGAGCCTCGGCGCGATCGCCACGCGGGTGGAGTTGCCGCGCTCGACGGTGCAGCGCATCGTCGGCGCGCTGGAGGACGAGGGCATGGTCGCGCCCGCGCCGGCGGGCGGCGGCTTCTGCCTCGGCCCGACAATGAGCGTGCTGGCGCGCGGGCTCGACGCCGATCCGGTCGAGGCGTTCCGCAGCGAGATGAACCGCCTGCTCGCCGAACTCGACGAATCGGTGGTGCTGACCACGCTCGCCAACGGCCGCGTGCTGGTGCTCGAAGCGTTCAGTTCGCCGCGGCCGCTGCGCGTGGTGCTGCCCAAGGTGCTCGAAGTCGACATGTTCACGAGCGCGCCGGGCAAGGCCATGCTCGCGATCCTCGCGGACGGCCCGCGCGAGGCGCAGATCGCCGCCGCGCCGAACGCCGTCGATCGCGCCGTGCTGGATGAGGAACTGGCGCAGGCGCGCCGCGACGGCTACGCGATCGAAGAAGACTTGCCGTTCGAGGGCATTTCCGCGCTCGCCATCGCGCTCGAAATGGGCGGCAAGCCGTACTCGATCACCGTCACGCTGCCGACCGGGCGTTTCGCGGCCGAGCGCGACGCCATCGCCGAGGCGCTGCTCGAAAGCGCGCGCTCGCTGGCGCGGCGCATTTCGGGCGCGTCAGCGTGAGTGCGGGCCTGAGGGTTGGGCTGATGAGTTGAAGGCTGCGCCAGCGTCGCCCGCATGGCGTTCCCACGTCGTCTTGCTGCCGAACGTCGTGCGGTTGTCGGTGAGCTTGAGCCGCAGCAGATGAATGCGCCAGAGCGGCGCCGGCATGCCCTGCGCAAACGGAAAACGCGCGTGATAGAGCGCGAGACCCGCGCGCCGCTCGGTTTCATCCTCGACCACACGCGCGAGTCCGTAGAACTGCACGCCGACGATCTCGTTCACCGCCGCGGGCTGGCCCGCGACCGTGCCCGCGACATGGCAATTGGCGAGCAGCATGCGCGCGTGCTGGGTGTCCAGATGGCCGAGCAGGGCGAAGCTCGCGGTGTCTTCGTCGAAGGCGAAAAAGGCGTTGGCGGCCCACGGCACGTCCTGGCTGCACACGGACAGCGACAGCACGTGATGCGCGCGCAGGACATCGACGATGGCGGACGGCAAGGCGTTCATGCGTGCGGGCTCCGGCGGGATCGAGGGCAAATCAGGCAAATTCGGCAAATTCGGCAAATCGTGCGAGGTCGGCGTTGGCGCGGCGTGGCTTACCACGCGAGTTCCTGTTCGGCGTCGAGCGCCGCGACGGTTTCGCCCCAGCGCGGCTGCGCCTTCGATTCGAAGCCGAGCAGACCGACCGCGCGCGCGGCGCTGTGCGTGATGATCGCGTCCACCGTCTGCGGGCCGGCATAGAGCGCGGGCACGGGCGGAAACACGATCGCGCCGTATTCCGTCACCGCCGCCATGTTGCGGATCTGGCCCAGATGCAGCGGCGTTTCGCGCACCATCAGCACGAGACGGCGGCGCTCCTTGAGCGTGACGTCGGCGGCGCGCGTGACGAGGTTTTCGGTCACGCCGTTCGCGATGCAGGCCAGCGTGTTCATCGAGCAGGGCGCGACGATCATGCCGGCCGTGCGGAACGAGCCGCTCGAAATCGCCGCGCCGACCGCGCCGGTCGGATAGAACACGTCGGCCATGTCGATCACGTCCTGGCGCGAGAGCGTGGTTTCGTGTTCGCGCGTGAGACCGGCGGCCTTCGACATGACGAGGTGCGATTCCGCGCCCAGTTCGCGCAGAATCTCCAGCACCTTGACGCCATACATGAATCCGGTGGCGCCGCTGATTCCGACTACGACTCGTGGCTTTTGCATGATGTGACTCTCCAGTGTGCGTGTTGAGGAGCGGAGCGGGTCCCGCTGCGTGGCGGCTGGACGGCTTCCGTCGATAAGTGAAGTATGCGAGTTCTCAATCAGAAGATCGATACACTCGAACGGGCGAATTTAATAAGTTATAACGTATGGATAGGGTGTGCCGGATCGCTCTGGAATGTGCGGCGGCGGCACGGCATCGGCGTCTGTGCCATGCCATGTCGCGCCGCGGGCGATCACTGCGGTTCGCGAAGCGTGCGGGTCAGCGCGTCGATTTCGTCGTGCAGGAATACGGCATGACGTTGCGGCCAGCGCGGCGACGCATCGCCGTCCAGATGGAGCCGGAGCACTTCGAGCCACTCCTGCGCGAGCACGTAATCCTCGAACAGCGTGGCCGCGTCGACGACGGGCGGGGCGTCGCGTTCGCCCGCCGCTTCCTGCTCCCAGCAGGCGTTCAGCAGCCGGTAAGCGAGCCGTTGCGTGGCCGCCGCCGCGCTGCCGAGCGTGCGCGAGAGCGGGGCGTTGCGCTTCAGCGCGGGCGCATCGGCTTCGAAGACCTGTTGCAGCGTAATGGTCTGATGTTGCAGATCGCGTCGTGCTTCGAGCGCTTCGGGCGCGGTGACGGCGCCGTGCGACAGACAGCGCAGCACGCGCTGGGCGGCGGCGAGCGTGCGGGCCATTTCGCTGCGCAACTGCCGATGCGCGGAACGGCGCACCGTGAAGTGGAACACCGCGAGCGCGACGGCGCAGCCGATGGCCGTATCGAGCGCCCGCGCGCTGAACAGATGCGTGATGGCCGGAAAGCCCTGGCCGCCCGCCGCGATTGTCAGCGCATTCGCGGTGATGAAGATCGCGGCGACGGCGTACTGCAGCACGACCCAGATCTCGATGGCGAATTGCAGCAGGCCCACGGCCGCCGCGATCCAGAGACCTTGCGGATGGGCGGCGAGCACGGCCCACGCGAGGATCAGACCGGCGAGCGTGCCGAGCACGCGATAACAGGCGCGCCGGAACGTGCCCGGCCAGCCATAGGCCTGATTGAGCACGACGACGACGGCCGCCATGCCCCAGTACGAGCGATCGAGCCCGAGCGCCACGCCGATCCCGCCCGCGATCAACGTGGCCACGCCCACGCGCGCCGCGAGCAGCAGCGGATTGGACCAGGGTACGACGCTCTCGCGCAGCGACGCGAACGCCGTGCGGCGGCTGAGCGGAAATCGGGCGGCAGCGGAAGGCGCGTCGGGCAGCGGCGCGTGGCTCGCCTCGTCGCCGAGATGGCGCGCCTCGCGCGCAAGTTGCAGGCATTCGGCGCGACGGGCGTCCTGAGCGCCGGTTTCCGTCAGCAACTCGGAGAAGATCCGGTGCAGGCGGCGGCCTTGACGGCGCAAGGCGTCGAGCACGGGGTCGCCTGGCGTGCCCGATGAACGCTGCGAGGACGATGAAGATTGCCAGGTGACGAGCGTGGTCCACGCGTCGTCGAGTGCGCGCGCGGCGCGGTGGCGGGCCACGACGCGTTTCGCGGCATCCTGGCTCTCGGCGAAAGCGGCCACGGCTTCGGCCGCGCTGGCGATGGCCGCTCGCTCCGGCCCGCGCCGATCAAGCAGCGCACCGGCCATGTGCGCGAGCCACGAGACGATGCCGCCGCACAGCACGTACAACCCGCTGTGGATCGGATCGGCGCCGCCGGCCGCCATGCCGGTGCCGCTCGCGCAGGCCAGCGCGAACATGTACGCGCCCGGTGGCCCGATATGCAGCGAATTACAGACGAAGGTGGCGAGCGCCGCGATCAGCGCGACCACCACGACGGCCAGCACGGCATGCGGGGCGACGCAGATGCCGAGCGAGACCACCGCCGCGAGCGCGAAGGCGATCGCGGCCAGATGCACGGCCCGGTTTCGATAAGGACGATCGCTGCCGTACAGCGCGGTGAAGGAGCCGATCGTGGCGAGCAGCCCGGCATGAATGTCGCCGGCGAACCAGCCGGCCATCACGGGGATGCCGCAGCACAGTCCGGCGCGCACGGCGAACGGGAAGCGCCGCTTCGCGGCAGGCGAAGCGAGCAGGGAAAGCAACGCGCGCAGCGCGACGAACGGCCGGCGTAGCAGGGCGGCGATGCCTGAGGTTGAGGGAGTCTGCATGAGATCGACCTTGTTCAGTCGTGCGCCGGTCACGATGAGGGCGGCTGCGCGTACGCGGCCGCGGTTCGATGCGATCGATTGATCGAGGGACAGCCGCTCCCGACCGGACGATGCCCGGTCAGGATACGACAGGAGGGGTTCAACGTGCGTTTGAGCGCGCGTTTCAGTTGCCGTTGAAGCCCGGCAGGAAGCGGTTCACATCGACTTCGAGGAACTTCGAGCGCTCGAATTCGTGCTTGAGCTTGAACGGCACCGTGCAGTCGAAGATCGTCTTGCAGCTCGTGCCCACTTCCGGAATGCTCGGGCTGAACGCGGGCGTCTGCGACGGGTCGAGCGGATGGCAACGCACGCCGGGAATGTTGATGGTGTCGACATCGCCCTGAAAGCGCGTCTGCATGGCCCACAGCACGTCGTCGGTGTCGAAGATATCGACGTCTTCATCGACGAGCATCACGTGCTTCAGTTCGGGGAACGCCGCGAACGCGAGAATCGCGGCCTGGCGCTGGCGGCCCTCGTCGACCGCCGCCGACTTCTTGAACTGCATCACCGCGAGCAGCTTGCCGCCGCCCGAATTGTGCGCGTAGACGTTGAGCAGCTTGCCCGGCATCGCGCGCTCGACCATCTGCAGAATGCTCGCCTCGGTCGGAATGCCCGCCATGTTCACGTGCTCTTCGCCGGGGCCCATCGTGGTCTGCAGAATCGGGTTGAGGCGGTGCGTGACGGCCTTGACCTTGATGACCGGCAGCTCGTCCTTCGCTTCACCGGTGTAGCCGGGGAATTCGGGCATGGCCTTGCCGGTGTCGGTGTTCTGGTCTTCGCGTTGGCGCACGTTCGGCAGCAGTTCGCCTTCGATAACGATCTCGGCGTGCGCAATGGCGCGCGCATTGATCGTCAGACACTGCGAAAGTTCGACCGGACGGCCGCGCAGCGCGCCCGCAATCTTCAGTTCGTCGTAGCCGAGCGGCGTGGTCGGCGGCTCGAAACACGCGGCCACGTAAATCGCCGGATCGACGCCGATGCTCACCGAAATCGGCAGCGGCTTGCCGGCGGCTTCGGCCTTCATGCGGAAGGCGTCGATATGGCGGCCCGGTGTGAGCCACATCGTCAGCTCGTCCTTGCTCTGCACGCACAGACGGTGAATCGTCACGTCGTGCTCGCCGGTTTCCGGATCGGCCGCGTAGCACAGGCCCATCGTCAGATAGGGACCGGCGTCTTCGGGCGTGTTGGTCGGCGCGGGGAGCAGCGTACGCAGATCGAAACCGGGTTCGTCGGCGCGATGCACGATTTCCTGGCAGAACGCGCGGCCCGGTTCGGCGAGCACCGGTTCGATCGGATGCTGTACGGAATCCTTCAGCAGAAAGCCGAGCTTTTCCGGTTCCGCGCCGAGCAGACGCGCAACCCGCTTGCGCGAACCCAGCATGCCGATGGCGACGCGAAATGCCGGAAAGCCTTTGACGTTGTTGAACATCATCGCGGGGCCGCCGCGTTTGGTCGGACGCGCGGTCGTGCCGCCCGCGCCGACGTAGCGATAGACGCCGGACAGTTCGGCTTCGGGGTCGACAGGTTCGTTCGTTTCGACGTATTCGCCTTCGTGTTGCTTGAGCAGTTCGATGGCCGAGCGCAGGTCGGTCACGTTGGCGGCGGTGAGAGTCGGTTCGCTCATGTTCGTTTCTCCAGAATGGCGGGTTGTGCTGGACACGTGGACGGCTGCGTCCTTCCGTGGAGAAAAGTATGCAGTTTGCGATACGAAAGATCGATATACATGGACCGTCAATTTTAATAAGTGAAAACTTATGTCTATAACGGCAGCGAAAAGTGGTGGAGAGGCGGCGGAGAAGCGGCCCATCTGATTGGCGCGCGTTGCGTTGCGAGTTGTTTATCGGGCGGTGACGGCGCGGTCGGGCTGGCGCTTCGGCCCATCAAGGCATTCGCGGTGTGACGTGTTGCGGAGTCGCCGTGATGGCGGGCGCGACGCGAGCCGCGTTCCCTTCAGTGCTGAATGCATCGGTCGATATCCCCGGCATGGAGTCGAAATCTGAATGGCTCCACACGATAAATAATGGGAGACATCGAGGAACATGCGCAATCTCAGCTTCAAGGCGACGTTATGGAGCACCGTTGCCGTGGTGTGGTTCAGTCTGCTCACGCTTTCCGTCATCAATTCGATCGCGACCCGAAATCTGATGATGGACGACCGCGTGGCCTCGCTGCGCGAGCAGGTGCAATCGGCAGTCAGCATCGTTCAGGGTTATGAAAAGGCGGCGCGCGAGGGCAAGATGCCCGTCGCCGAGGCGCAAAACCGCGCGCTCGCGCAATTGCGCTTTATCCGATACGGCACGAGCGGTTACTTGCTCGTGGTGGATTCGTCGATGCTGCAATTGCTGAATCCGGTCAAGCCGGAATTCGAAAACAAGATCAACGATCTCGTCGACGAAACGGGCAAGCATTTCACCGCTGAAATCATTCAGCACG
Source organism: Paraburkholderia tropica (assembly GCF_900109265.1). Classification (GTDB taxonomy): domain Bacteria; phylum Pseudomonadota; class Gammaproteobacteria; order Burkholderiales; family Burkholderiaceae; genus Paraburkholderia; species Paraburkholderia tropica. The sequence goes on along the minus strand of NZ_FNZM01000006.1, from coordinate 47,813 downwards.
ATCGCGACGGCACGCACACGACGACCTATCGTTTTCCGAAGCCGGGCGAAACGCGTACGCAGCCCAAAATCGCCTATGGCCAATATGTCGAAGCGTGGGATTGGCACGTCTATACCGGCGCGTATGTCGACGATATCGACCGCGAGTTTTATCTGCATCTTGCGTATGGCGTGGCCATTGTCTGCGCCGTGGGTCTCGCGGTCACGCTGGTGTTTGGTCTGATCATTCGCCGCGTGAATGGCCAGCTTGGCGGCGATCCGCAATTCGTGGCGGGCGTGTGCGAGCGCATTGCACAAGGCGACCTCACGATGCGGCTCGACGTGCGGCCCGATCAGGCGCATAGCCTGATGGCGTCCGTTCACGCGATGCAGCAACGCCTGCGTCTCGCCATCGACGCCGTGAAGCTGTCGGCGGGTTCGATTGCCGGGGCCACCAACGAAATCGCCACCGGCAACGCCGATCTTTCCGCGCGCACCGAAGCGCAGGCCGCCGCGCTCGAACAGACGGCGGCGAGCATGGAGGAACTGACTTCGGCCGTGCGCCAGAACTCGGGCAACGCGGAAACGGCCAGCGAATTCGCGTCGCAGGCGCAGCAGATCGCGCGCGAATGCAGCGCGGCGGTGTCGAGCGTGGTCGACGCGATGTCGCGTATCGACGATAGCGGACTGCGGATTGGCGAAATCATCGGCATGATCGAAGCCATCGCGTTTCAAACCAATATTCTCGCGCTCAACGCGGCGGTCGAGGCGGCGCGCGCGGGCGAACAGGGACGCGGATTCGCCGTCGTCGCGTCCGAGGTGCGTTCGCTCGCGCAGCGTTCGTCGTCGGCGGCGAAGGACGTGCGTGGCGTAATCGAATTGTCCGCGTCGAATGTGAAGCAAGGCAACGCGTCGGTGGCGGTTGCGGGCGACGCAATGCAGCGCGCGCATGCTTCGATCGAACGCGTGGCGACGCTGATTGGCGAGATCGCGTCGGCTTCGCACGAACAAAGCCGCGGCATCGATCAGATCAATCAGGCCGTGACGCAAATGGATCAGGGCACGCAGCAGAATGCCGCGCTGGTCGAACAGGCGGCCGCGGCCGCCGCTTGTCTGCGCGATGAAGCGCGCAAGTTGTGCGATGCAGTCGAGACGTTCAGAACGCAGGCATAAAAAAACGCCAGCGCGCGTGAGCGGCTGGCGTTTCTGATCCGGCGACTTCGCGCGCGATGCCTAGTTTTTCAGGCGATAACCGGTCTTGAAGATCCACGCGGTAATCGCGAGGAACAGCGCGAGAAAGGCGGCGGTCATGCCGAGACTGACGCCGACCGCCACATCGGCGAGCCCGTAAAAACTCCAGCGAAAACCACTGATCAGATAGACGATCGGATTGAACAGCGTGATCACGCGCCACGCCTGCGGCAGCATATCGACCGAATAGAAACTGCCGCCGAGAAACGTCAACGGCGTGATGATCAGCAGCGGCACGATCTGCAGCTTTTCGAAATTGTCCGCCCAGATGCCGATGATAAAACCGAGCAGACTGAACGTGACCGCGGTGAGCAGCAAAAACAGCATCATCCAGAACGGATGCTGGATCTGCAGCGGCACGAACAGCGCGGCGGTGGCGAGAATGATCAGTCCGAGCAGAATCGATTTGGTGGCCGCTGCGCCCACATAAGCGATGACGATTTCGAAATACGATACGGGCGCCGAGAGCAACTCGTAAATCGTGCCGGTGAAGCGCGGAAAATAAATCCCGAACGACGCATTCGAAATACTTTGCGACAGCAGCGAAAGCATGATCAGACCCGGCACGATGAACGCGCCGTAGCTCACGCCATTCACTTCCTTGATGCGCGAACCGATCGCGGAACCGAACACGATGAAATAGAGCGACGTCGAAATGACCGGTGCGACGATGCTCTGCATCAGCGTGCGCCGCGTGCGCGCCATTTCGAAACGGTAGATCGCGCGGATGGCGTAGAGGTTCATCGTGAGGTCTCCTGGTCCTGGCCGCTTTCGGCAGACGTAGCGGATGTAGTGGCCGTGCCGCGCGCGGCAGCCGCCGCGTCCTTGCCGACGAGACTCACGAAGATATCCTCCAGCGAACTCTGGCTTGTTTTCAGATCGGTAAAGCCGATGCCGGCATCGCCCAGGCTCTTGAGCAGCGCGATGATGTCGTTGCGCTCGTTTTCGGCGTCGTAGGTATAGGTGAGTTCGGCTCCGTCGTTGCCCAGTTCCAGACGCCACGCGGCGAGCGTGGGCGGAATGGCGGCGAGCGGCGTATCGAGTTGCAGCGTCAACTGCTTGCGGCCGAGCTTGCGCATGAGTACGTCCTTGCGCTCGACCAGCATGATTTCGCCCGCATTGATCACGCCGATGCGGTCGGCCATTTCCTCGGCTTCCTCGATGTAGTGCGTCGTGAGGATAATGGTCACGCCGTTGGCCTTGAGGCCGCGCACGAGTTCCCACATATCGCGGCGCAGTTCGACGTCCACGCCGGCGGTCGGTTCGTCGAGAAACAGGATTTGCGGCTCGTGCGCCAGCGCCTTCGCGATCAGCACGCGGCGTTTCATGCCGCCCGACAGCGTGAGGATCTTGTTGTTGCGCTTTTCCCAGAGCGAAAGATCGCGCAGCACGCGCTCGACATAAGCGGGGTTGGGCGGCTTGCCGAACAGACCGCGGCTGAATGACACGGTGGCCCAGACGGTTTCGAAGGCGTCGGTCGTGAGTTCTTGCGGCACGAGGCCGATCAGCGAACGCGCGGCGCGATAGTCCGTGACGATATCGTGACCGGCGACGCGCACGCGGCCTTCGCTCGGATTGACGATGCCGCAGACGATGCTGATGAGTGTCGTTTTGCCCGCGCCGTTTGGCCCGAGCAGCGCGAAGATTTCGCCGCGACCGATATCCAGATTGATGTTCGAGAGCGCGCGGAATCCCGTTGCATAGACTTTCGAGAGATTCTCGATGGAGAGGATCGTTTGCATGTGCGTGACATTACCAGAATCGGCGCCGGAGCATGGCGGCCGGCGAACGCGCGGGCGCGTGCGCCGTTGAGCCGGGCCGATTGGTGTGCGAATCGTGTCTGGTCCGCGCCATTGTTGGCGTGGCCGGAATAATGCGGGCTAGTCGGTGGCGAGTCGCGCGTAGAGCATGAAGTCGCCGGGCGTGCCGCGCACCATGCGATAGCTGCGCAGCAGGCCTTCGTGGCGGAAACGGGCGCGTTGCAGCACACGCGCCGAGCGCGCATTGCTGCTCAATACCGTGCCCTGGACGCGGATAAAGCCGTACGCATTGAACGACCAGGCCGCGACCGCATTGCAGACCGCGCTCGCGATACCCTTGCCCCAGTGCGAGGGCGCAAGGTCGTAGGCAATTTCGGCAGTGTGGTTCACGTCGGAAATCGTGTGGAAGCCGATCGTGCCGATCAGCTTTGCGTCGTCGTCGCTGACCATCGCGAGGCGTCGCACCGATTGCGTCGCGGTCGATTCGAAAGCGTCGAACATCGGCAGGAGATCGGCTTGCGAGCGCAGATTCCAGCTCGTGTGCTCGACCACATGCGGTAACGACAGATACGCGTACCAGGCGTCGATGTCGGCGCGTTCGAGTTGCCGTAGCGAAATGCCGGGATAACCGGACACGGGAGGCGATTCGATTTGCATGAAGACTCACGAAAATGGGAGCGTGGGTTTTAAACGAATCAGCCGTGATGAAATGGCCCACTTTGATTGATCGATTGTCGGCGATTTACGCACCGGGGTCGAGTGGCACGCTATGCGTAACGATTGCGGCCATTGTCATGCTTCACCTTCAAATTCCTGACCACTTGCCAACAGAATTATTTATCGGCTTATACTGGACGTCGCCTGAATGGCTTTCGCGGATTTCATTTCAGGTCCCACGCTGCACGCCAGTAAAACAAGACCTTAATCGACAAAACGGCACGCGATTCACGTTTCGCAACCGCAGTTCTTACCTCACAGGTGGGGCCTCCTATGCTTAATCGTGCTTTTTATGCAGTGCTTTCATCGTGGCTGGTGGCGGGCGCAGTCGCTGCACCGGATATCGCCCAGGCCGACGACAGTTTCGCGCAGGACGACGGCGGTTCGCACGGCCGTCCGGTCAAGGTGATGATCATCTCCATGTTCGGCCCCGAAGGCCAGGTGTGGCTCGATCATCTCGGTCCGTGGCAGGACATCACCGTGGCGGGCTTGTCGCCCGATTATCCGGCGGTGCATTGCAATCGCCAGGATGTCTGCGTGATGACGACGGGCATGGGTCACACGAATGCCGCCGCGTCGATCATGGCGCTGACGTTCTCGCCGCGTTTCGATTTGCGCCACACCTATTTCATGGTGGCGGGCATCGCGGGCATCGATCCGCAACAGGGCACGGTGGGTTCCGCCGCGTGGGCGAACTGGCTCGTCGACTTCGGCATTCAGTGGGAAATCGACGGACGCGAAATTCCGGCGGGCTGGAATACGGGTTATCTCGGCATCAACACGACCGACCCCACGCAGAAGCCGCCGCTCGATTACCGCACCGAAGTGTTTCAGCTCAATCCGGCGCTCACGAATGCGGCTTTCGCACTGTCGCGCAACGTCACGCTTAGCGATAACGCGCAGGCGCAGGCGGCGCGCGCCAAATACAGCTATGCGCCGGCGAATCGTCCGCCGACCGTGATCCAGTGCGATACGCTGGCGGGCGATACGTGGTGGTCGGGCACCGACATCGGCGAGCGCGCGCGGCAGTGGACAAAGATTCTCACCGACGGCAAGGGCACTTATTGCACGACGCAGCAGGAAGATAACGCCACCTACGAGGCGCTCAAACGCGCGGCGGCGACGCATCGTGTCGATCTCAATCGCGTGGCGGTGCTGCGCGCCGGTTCGGATTTCGATCGGCCCTATGCGGGGCAAACAAGCGCCGATAATCTGCTGAATTACGCGGCGCAGGGCGGCTTTACAATCGCCATCGATAATCTGTATCTCACCGGCAATCCGCTGGTGCAGGATATCGTCAAGCATTGGGGCGAATGGCGCGACGGCGTTCCGCAGCGCTAAGCCATTTGCTGCTGCGCGTAGCGTTCGCGAAGCGTAATCGCGAACGCTATGCGTGCGTTCGGTTATGACGCCGACAAACGCTTGACTAAGAAATCGATGGCACTCCGTAGCATGGCCGTGGGCCGCAACTCGCGCGAATGGACGAGATGCATCGGCGTATGCACGTGGCTCCATTCGGGCAGTACCGGCACGAGGCGGCCTTCGGCCAGATCGTTTTCCAGCAGCAGATCCGGTTGCAGCACGATGCCCGTGCCGCGCAGGGCCGCGGCGCGCAACGCTCGACCGTCGTTCGCAGTGAAGCGACCTTCCACCGGCACATGGCAGATCTGCTGATCGGGACCGACGAGCGCCCAGAAAAACTCCTTCTTTTTCCAGTAGGCGAGGCCGAGGCAGGCGTGATCGCGCAATTGCGCAGGCGATTCCGGCTGGCCGTGGCGTTCGAGATAGGACGGCGCGGCGGCGAGCACGCGTCGATACGCATGCAGCGGATGCGCGACGAGATCCGCGCTGTCGAGTTCGCCGATATGAATCGCGAGGTGATAGCCCTCGCGCATCAGATCGACCGGTGCATTGTCGAGCGTGAGATCGACGCTGACTTCGGGATGCCGTTCGAGATAATCGGCGAGCACCGGCGCAAGTTTTTCGCTGCCGAAGCTGACCGGCGCGACGATTTTCAGTCGGCCGCGCGGACTGCTGCGCAATTCGGCGGCGCTGGCTTCGGCCTGTTCGAATTCGTGCAGCGCGCGTTTGCATCGCTCGTAATAGAGCGTGCCGATTTCCGTGAGCTTGTGTTGACGCGTGGTCCGATGCAGCAGCCGCGCGCCGAGCCGCTCCTCGATCTCTCGCACGTGTCTCGCGGCCATGGTCGCGGTGACGTTGCTCAGTGCGGCCGCCGCGGCAAAACTTCCGGATTCGACGACGCGGACGAACATTTGCATTCCCGCTAATTTATCCGCCATGCGCATCCCCGTTTGATCGTGCAATTGATATTGCACTTGCTGCCGTATTCAATGCCGCATTCCAAACTGCGTGGTTTGGAGTATCCCAACCCCTAGCCCGTTTATCCATGCCTCGCGCTTCCCGATAATGACTGCGTCCGCGTCGATGGAACGCGGTAAAAAACGGAGTCATTATGCCTATCCTTCGAATTGAAATGCATCCGGGCAAGACGCTCGAACAAAAGCGCGAACTCGCAAGCGGCATTACGCGTGTGTTCGTCGAAACCTTGGCGTGTCCGCCGGAGGTCGTCGAAATCGTCTTTAACGAAATCGAAAAGGACGCGTGGGCGGTCGGCGGAAAACTGAAATCCGATACGTGATGTGAGTGCATCGGCATTCGCCGGATAAATGGCTTTCCGTGGGTGAGGAAGGCCATTTTTCGTTTGGGAGCCGAGGCTGCGCGTTCACTTTACGATTTTCTTACGCACAAACCGGAGGTCGTCGGGCATCGACTAGATATGAAGTTTAACTTTGTAGTTTGGCTTCATATCTTCTAGAATGCGTGCATGACTTCCTCACATGACGAACCGGTTTCCGAACTGGCCGGCGCGCTGGCCGGCGACCTGCGCGCGTTGGTCGGCAAGCTGCGGCGGCGCATGCGCGAGCAGGGCAGCGCGGGCGATTTCACGCCGTCGCAGATCGCCGTGCTGCTGCGGCTCGAACGCGACGGCGCCGCCACCGTGTCCAGCCTCGCGCGCGCCGAAGGCATGCGCCCGCAGTCGATGGGCACGATCGTGGCCGCGCTGGAGGCGCTCGGGCAGATCGAGGGCGCGCCGGACCCCGCCGACGGCCGCCAGACGCTCTGGTCGCTCACCGAGACCTTCCGGCGCTCGGTGCGCGCGAGTCGCGCGGCGCGCGAGGACTGGCTCGGCCACGTGATCGACGCGCGGCTGTCCGGCACCGAGCAGACGCAGCTCGCGCGCGCGGTGCTGCTGCTCAAGCGCCTCGTGGACGAGTGAGGCCGCACGCATGAGCCAGCCGCAAGATTCCCAGGGCGCGACCGCGCGCGCCGAACCGGCGACCGGCATGTTCCGCTCGCTGCGCAGCTTCAATTACCGCGTGTGGTCGGCAGGCGCGCTGGTGTCGAACGTCGGCACGTGGATGCAGCGCACCGCGCAGGACTGGCTCGTGCTCACCGGCCTGACGCATCACAGCGCGGCGGCCGTGGGCATCGTCATGGGCCTGCAATTCGGGCCGCAACTGCTGTTTCTGCCGTGGTCCGGCTATGCCGCCGATCACTTCGATCAGCGTCGTCTGCTGATGTTCACGCAGGCTACGCTCGGCACGCTCGCGCTGCTGCTCGGCCTGCTCACGATCACGGGCACGGTGCAGCTCTGGCACGTCTACGTGTTCGCGTTTCTGTTCGGCAGCACCACGGCGTTCGATTCGCCGGTGCGCCAGACCTTCGTCTCCGAACTGGTCGGCGACGCCGATCTCGCCAACGCCGTCGCGCTCAACTCCACCTCGTTCAACGCCGCGCGGATGATCGGGCCGGCCGTGGCGGGCGTCGTGATCGCCTCGGTCGGCGTGGGCTGGGCGTTCGTGCTCAACGGACTGTCGTTCATCGCCGTGCTGGTGTCGCTCACGCGGCTGCGCACCCGCGATCTGCGCCTGCGCGCGCGGGCGAAACCGGCGAAGGGCAGCCTGGTGGCGGGGTTTCGCTACGTGTGGTCGCGCCCGGACCTGAAGGCGATCGTCGTGATGCTGTTCCTGATCGGCACGTTCGGCCTGAACTTTCCGATCTTCATTTCGACGATGGCGGTGCGCGTATTTCACGCCGATGCAGGCGGCTACGGTCTGCTCTCTTCGCTGATGGCGGTGGGCACGGTGTCGGGCGCGCTGTTCGGCGCGCATCGCAGCCGGCCGCGCTTCGAGTCGTTGCTGATCGCCTCGGCGGTGTTCGGCGTTGGTTGCGCGCTCGCGGCGATTGCGCCGAGCTACGGCTGGTTCGGCGCGGCGCTGGTGCTGATCGGCGTGGCGGCGCTCACGGTCACGACCGAGACCAACAGCCTGATGCAGCTCTCGACCGAACCGTCGATGCGCGGCCGCGTGCTGGCGATCCGGCTCGCGGTGGCGCTGGGCGGCACGCCGATCGGCGCGCCCATCGTCGGCTGGGTGGCCGATCACCTCGGGCCGCGCTGGGCGCTGGTGGTGGGCGCCGCGTCGGGCATCGCGGCCGCGGCGGTGGCGGCGCGCGTGATGTGGCGGGAGAAACGGCGGGAGGGCGCGCCGGAGGAGGAATAGGCCATCTGCCGAATGTCTAGCCAGGATCGAAATCAAGCCCCCGCATGGGCGATATCGATTCCAGGACACGCTGGCGGGCATGCTGCCCGATCCGGCAAAGACGTTGCTCTCGCCACGCGCGCGCGAAGGCAGCGGAGGTGAAATTAACCTACTTGCCAAATTAACCGAGTAGGTTAAAATCCCGATGGAAAAGCGTACGCCGCATTGCAAACTCGCGCGGGTTCACGAACTGGTACGGGCCGGGCGCGTTCGCGCCACGCGCAGCGCTTACGAAGGCGCGCTCGAATTGGGCATCCGCGATCTCTCCGGCATGTGCTCGGTCGTGTTGTGCCTCGCACCCGGCGATTTCCACAAGAGCATGACGACCTATGCCGATCATCGCGTGTGGCAAGACGTCTATCGCGCGACCGTCGAGCACGGGCGCAGCGTCTATCTCAAGTTGACCGTCATCGACGACGTCCTGATCGTCTCGTTCAAGGAGTGGTGATCGTGAAATGTCCGGCCTGCGGCGGTGCGAATCTGGTCCACGAGAACCGCGATCTGACTTACGCGTACAAAGGCGAGTCGACCGTGATTCCGGCCGTGACGGGCGACTATTGCCCGGCGTGCGGCGAGGCGGTATTCGAGCGTGTGCACGGTGACCGCTACGCCGAGTGCGTCGCCGCGTTTCAACGCCAGGTCAACGCCGCTTACGTCGATCCGCTGTTCATCGCGTCCGTGCGCCGCAAGCTCAATCTCGATCAGCGCGAAGCCGCCGAAATTTTCGGCGGTGGCGTCAATGCGTTTTCCCGTTACGAGAACGGTAAGACGAAACCGTCGCTGGCGCTGGTGCAACTGCTCAGGCTGCTCGATCGTCATCCTGATCTGCTCGGCGAGATCCGCGCCGCCTGACGCGCACAGTTTTCCTAAACCACCCGCTCCGACACCACCCGAAACGCCGCTCTGGGCACGACAAAACAAAAAGGCTCGCCGGTCGCGCCGATGCGTTCGAGAAACGCGCCTTGCACGGCCCCGGCGGCTGTTTCCAGCGGTTGCGCGGTGGCGATATCGATCGGCAGATCGATCAATGCATGCGCAAGCCGCTCGCAGTCTTCCACCCGCGAAAGCGCGCCGTCCTGCAGACAAAGCCATTCCACCGCGCTCTCCCACGTTTCGAAGAACGGCGCGAGCGCGGGCGTCAGCGCGCGTGTTGGCGTGCGTTGTGCTTCGCAGCGGAATTCGGGCGCGCTGCCGCGTCCGCTTTCGATCGACGTCACGTAGCGCCCGTCGTCCGCGCGATGCGCGAAACGCCGTGCGAGATGCGACGGCAGCGCGTCGCTGAACAGCCGGCTGCCGATCGCGTAGAGCGGATCATCGAGAATATTCTTGACGAACAGCACCGTCGGCGCCGTCGTTTCGACCCCGCCAAACGCCTCCACATAAAAGCGCCAGTTGCTTTGCAGCGGTGACGGAAAAAGCCGCCGCAGCGGCCCGGCGAGCGTGGGGCCGAAGTGCCGGTGCGCGTAGGTGAGGATCGTGAACAGCGTCTTGCCGTCGCGTTGCACGAGTTCGACGCCGGGCGGGACGAGCGCCGCGATGCGCGCCGCATCGACGGCCCAGGTGCAATAGACGATGTCGCGCACATCGCTGGCCAGTTGCATGAACGGCAGGCGCGAGAACAGGGCGCGGCGCGCGCGCAGCAGCGTCGGGCAGCCGACGAGGCGCTCGCTGATCGCGCCCAGCGCGCCGGGCCAGGGGGACACGAATGCGTTGTCGAACAAACGGGGCTCCGCAGGTTTCAGAACGACCGGCAGTATGCCCTGGCGGCCTGCCAGGCCACGCCACGTCCCGAAATTCGCCCCGGCGTGCAATGTTTTGTGTCGCCCACAAACGCAGATACATTGCGATACAAACGCCGTCTCCCGCTGCGCTATAAAGCATCCATCGCCATTACACGCAACGAGGAGCCCGCATCATGGAAGCCAGCCGCCTGCACGGCTCGTGTCACTGCGGCGCCGTGCGCTTCGAGGTCCGCACCGCGCTCACGCCTGCCGCCCGCTGCAATTGCAGCCTGTGCCGCCGCAAGGGCGCGCTGATGTCGCCGCCGTTCGAGGCCGCCGATCTCACGGTCGGCGCGGGCGAGGACGCGCTCACGCTCTATCAGTTCAATACGCAGGTCGCGAAGCACTATTTCTGCAAGCACTGCGGTATTTATCCGTTTCATCAGACGCGCAAGGACCCGAAGCTGTGGCGCGTCAATCTCGGCTGTCTCGACGGCGTCGATGTCTACGCGCTCGAAGCCGGTGTGAACGACGGCGCGAGCCTCTCCGTGGTGGAGGACGCATGAAACGCCTGCTTGCCCTGTTCGCCTTGCTCGCGGGCGGTCTCGCGACGGAAGTGGCGCATCCGCTGTCGTGCACGCTGATGTCGTCCACGCGGCGCGAAAAACGCGAAGGCAGCAATGCCGCCGCCATCCGGCGCAGCGTGCGTCGGCAAACGCAGCCCGGAGTATGATCGGCGCATGGAAAAAATCGACCACATTCTGATCGTCGACGACGATCGCGGCATCCGCGAACTGATCGCGGGCTACCTCGAAAAGAACGGCATGCGCGTGAGCGTCGCCGCCAACGGACGCGAGATGCGCGCCGCGCTCGACAACGGCGCGCCCGATCTGATCGTGCTCGATCTCATGATGCCGGGCGAGGACGGTCTCGTGCTCTGCCGCGATCTGCGCGCGAGCCGTTTTCGCACGGTGCCGGTCGTCATGCTCACGGCGCGCAGCGAGGAAACCGATCGCATCGTCGGCCTCGAAATGGGCGCCGACGACTATGTGCCGAAGCCCTTCGCCGTGCGCGAACTGCTCGCGCGCATCCGCTCGGTGCTGCGCCGCACGCGCATGCTGCCGCCCGGCATGCAGGTGACCGAAACCGCGCCGATGCTCGGCTTCGGCGAATGGCGGCTCGACACCACGGCGCGCCATCTGCTCGACGAGGAAGGCACGCTGGTCGCGCTGAGCGGCGCGGAATACCGGCTGCTGCGCGTGTTTCTCGATCATCCGCAGCGCGTGCTCACGCGCGATCAACTGCTCAATCTGACCCAGGGTCGTCAGGCCGATGCGTTCGATCGCTCGATCGACCTGCTCGTGAGCCGTCTGCGTCAGCGTCTGCGCGACGGCGCGCGCGAGCCGCGCTACATCAAGACGCTGCGCAACGAGGGCTATGTGTTCTCGTCGTCGGTCGACGTGATCGAAGGTTCGGCATGAGCACGGCCACCCACGATGCGGCAGGCGCGGCGCCGCCCGCTGCGCGCGGCGGCGGTCCGCTGCACTGGCCGCGCTCGCTGTTCGCGCGTCTCGCGCTGATTCTCTGCGTGGGCCTTGTGCTCGCGCAGACGCTCTCGGTCTGGCTCACGCTCACCGAACGCGACGAGACCACCGCGAACATGATGATGGATTACGTCGAGCGCGAAGTGGCCAGTTCGGTCGCGCTGCTCGACAATCTGCCGCCGTCCGAGCGTGCGGCCTGGCTGCCGCGTCTCGCGCGCCGCAGCTATACGTTCATGCTCGATCCGGGCGTGCCCGGCGTCGCGCCCGATGCGACGCTGTCGCGGCGCTACGAGTCGGCCATCGAGCGCGGTATCGGCAAGCATTACGCGCTCACGGTCAACGCGATTCCCGGCGACGACGAGCATCTGCAGGTGCATCTGCGTCTCTCGGACGGCTCGCCGCTGACGATCGACGTGCGGCCGCAGACCGCGCTGCCGCTGTCGCGCTGGCTGCCGCTCGTGCTGATCGTGCAGCTCGTGCTGCTGGCGTTCTGCTGCTGGCTGGCGGTGCGCGTGGCGACGCGTCCGCTCGCGGCGCTGGCGCGCGCCGCCGACGGCCTCGGGCCCGACCTCAAGGCCGAGCATCTCGACGAGAGCGGCCCGTCGGAAGTGGCGCGCGCGGCGCGGGCGTTCAATGCGATGCAGGCGCGCATCGCGGGCTATATGGCCGAACGCATGCAGATACTCGCGTCGATTTCGCACGACCTGCAAACGCCGATTACGCGCATGCGTCTGCGCGTCGACACGATGGACGACGACGAGCAGGGCACCAGGCTGCGCCAGGATCTGCAGGAGATGGAACAGCTCGTGAAGGAGGGCGTGGCGTATGCGCGGACCTTGCATGGTGCGTCGGAAGTGCCGGTGCGTCTCGATCTGGACGCGCTGCTCGACAGCCTCGTGTGCGATTACGTCGATGCGGGCAGCGACGTGGTCTACGACACGCGCACGGCCGTGGCGGTGGTGACGCGTGCGAAGGCGCTCAAGCGCATCGTCGGCAATTTCGTCGATAACGCGCTGAAGTTCGCGGGCGCGGCGGAGATCGCGCTGAGCGCCGGACCGGGCGGCGACGACGTGACCATCGCCGTGCTCGATCGCGGGCCGGGCATTCCGGAAGAGTCCCTGGAGAAGGTGTTCGAGCCGTTTTACCGGCTGGAAACGTCGCGCAATCGCGGCACGGGCGGCACCGGTCTCGGACTTGCGATCGCGCGTCAACTGGCCTCGGCGATGGGCGCGCAACTCACGCTGCATAACCGCGCGGGCGGCGGCCTGGAGGCGCGGCTCGTGTTGAGAAAGAATGGGGTGGCGCAAGCGGGGCGATGAGCCGTCTGCGCATCGCGCGTTGCAGCCGCGAATCGCCAACGGCGCCGTGTCCCGGCGCCGTTGGCTTTTGAGGTCCACTCGCCGCATCGCCAGCCGTGAACGCGGGTGCGGGCGTTGTCGTAATCCACCTGAACTATGGCGGCTCGCGCGCGTGCGCGTGAGGTATTGATGTGAGCATTGCCCGCCTCGCATCGAACGCAACCGGCCACGACCTCATGCACACGACGACCCACGGCGGACCGCGCCACACGCTGCGCCGCGCGCTCAAGCAACCGTTGCTCAACGTCGTCGCGCGGCTGCCGGACGGCGTGCAGCGCGCCATGTTCGCGCCGCGCATGCGCCGCATCTGCATCCGCGTGCCGCTGCTGCGCGCGGTCTATTCGGGCTGCCTGCGCCGCCATCCGTTCGACCTGCAATACGGCATCGATACGAGCGGTCTCGTCGACGCGCAGGCGCTCCAGCGCGATCCCGGCCTCGTCGCCCAACTGAATCCGTACATGGGCTCGCAGCCCACCATCATCCGGCGCGCGATCGACACGCTCGGCGACATCGCGGGCTACACCTTCATCGACATCGGCTGCGGCAAGGGGCGTCCGCTGGTGGTCGCGTCCGAGTATCCGTTCGCGCGCATCCTCGGTTGCGACATCAGTGCCGAACTCGTCAAGACCGCCAACGAGAACGCCATCGCGATCGCGGGGCGCTTCGCGCATCGTCCGCCGATTCGCGCGATTGCGGCCAACGTCGCCGATCTCGCGCTGCCGCCGGGCAACGCCGTCGTGTTCCTGTTCAATCCGTTCGGCCCCGAGTTGATGGCCGCGCTGCTCGCCAAGCTGGAGGCGGCGCTCGCGAGCGGCGCGAGCGGTCATTTGTTCGTGGTCTACGACAACCCCGTATGCGGCGATGTGTTCGATGCCTCGCCGCATCTGCAGCGCTGGTTCGCACGCATGTTCGCTTACGACAGCGGCGAACTCGGCTTCGGGCCGGAGGAACGCGAGGGCGTGGTGATCTGGCAAAGCGTGCGCGGCGCGCGGCCCGACGCGTTCGCCGACCGCCATCGCCGTATCACGACCCGCGACCGCATGAGCGCGTCGCTCGATTAGCACGCGGGGTCCTGTGCCCGCTACCGCTCAACGAGGAGTTCCGTGACGACCACCACGATCCCGCTGCCCGCCGCCTCATCCGCGGCGGCGCCATTTCGCTTCGAAGTGCTGACCTGCGCGACGATCGAGGCGTTTCGCGCCTTGCAGCCGCAATGGCGTGCGTTGCTGGGGAAAAGCGAGGCGGCGTCGCCGATCGTCGATTTCGCCTACGCGGAACTGGCCGCCGAGCGCGCGCTCGCGAGCGGCGCGATCGTCGAGGTCGCGGCCGTCTACGAGGAGCTCGACGTGTGCGTGCTGTGGCCGGTCGCGATCGAGCGCCGCGGCGTGCTGCGTTGCGCGCAACCGCTCGGCAGCGGTTGCGGCGAGGAGTACGGCGGCCCGCTGATTGCCGATACGCGGCGGGCCGAACTCTACGAAGCGGCCGTGCGCGCGGTGCGGCGTCTGCATGCCGATCTGCTGACCGTGCCGATGCTCGAGGAAGGCAGCGCGTTGCAGCGCGCGCTCGCCGCCGCGCCGCAATCGTGGGTGCGCCGCCGCTTGCCCGCGCGCTGGCGCGTGATGCCGGGTTATGCGATCGGTCTGCGCGCCTGTGCGAACTGGGACGACTATCTCGCGACGCGCCATGGCTCGTTGCGCACGGCGCTGCGCGCTAGCCTCAAGCGGCTGCGCAAGCTCGGTCACGTGAGTTTCGACTGGTGTGCGAACGCCGACGAAGCGCGCACCGTGCTCACGTGGCTGTTCGCGAACAAGCGCCGCTGGGCGCTCGCGCGCGGCATCGATTCGCCGTATCTGATGGATGACGGCGTGCGCGACTTCTTCATCGAGCTTGCGCAGCGCATGGATCTGTCGCGCACGCCGCTGGTCGCCTGCGTGAAGGTGGAAGGGCGGCCGGTGGCGGCGTCGGTGAATCTCGTCGGCGCGCAGTCGGTCGAGTATTTCATCACGACCTACGACGAGGCGTTCGGGACCTATTCGGTCGGCAATCTGCTGGTCGAATTCATCGCGCAATGGGCGCATGCGCACGAGCGCGATTTCGATTTTCGGCCGCTCTACGGCGACTACAAGGTGCGCTGGGCCGATCGGCACACGCTGCACGAATCGCGGCTCGTGGTGCTCGGCGCGCGCGGGCGGCTGATCGAATTGCCCTTGCTGGCGCGCTTCGCGAAGCGCGTGGGACGCAAGCTGCTGTCGATCGCACGCGCCCGCAGAAAGCGCGACTGAGTGCGAAGCGGCGCATGCGTTCCGATGCGTCTCAGCACGCCAGCGGAATGAACACGTTGAACTGGCCTTCGTCGGGATGGCGCGAGCGATGGCCCTTGCCCGTCGTGTCCTCGCAGAGGACGACCGTGCCGGGGTCGCAGCGACGCGTGTCGCCGTCGCTGGTTTCGAATTCCACCCAGCCCGTCATCCAGATCACGAACTGGCGCACGGGCGTCGTGTGCCAGTCGGCTTCCTTGAGCCCGGCGGGCACCCAGCCGAAGCGCACGGCTTTCGCGGGCTCCCACGTCGAGAGAAAGATCGGCGGGATGCCGGGAAAGAGTTCGAGCGGCGTGAGCGCAATGTCGATGTCCTCGAAATGGGACTCGCCCTCAGCGTCGGCATAGATGCGTAGGCATTTCATGGGGCGCGTCCTCCGGGCGGCCCCGGCGGCCGCATCGAGAACGATCATGCGCCACGCGTTCCGTTCGCGCAATTTGGGCGCTTGCCGCGCTGCAGCGTGCCGGCGCGTTTGCGACGCGATTTTCGTGCGGGTGTGTATCGCTATGTGTCTACGCTGCGGGTGGACACACGGCCTTGCAAAAGTACCGCACTGCGCAAACACGCCAGATACGTGCGGGGATTCAAATACCTCCATGCCAGTCAGCAACGCCGCAAACGGCGCAACGAAGCGGACTGGACACCGCGCCCGACGCGCGGTTCACATCAACCGAACCCGGAGGTGCATACCATGAAGCTGATCCAATCCCTGCTCGTCGCCGCTGTTGTCGCTGTTCCCGTCGCCCTGCCGGCCGCTGCGTTCGCGCAGTCGAATGCGCCGCTCACGCGGGCGCAGGTGCGCGCGGAACTGGTGCAACTGGAAAAGTCGGGCTACAACCCGGCCGCCGATTACACGCAGTATCCGCAGAATATTCAGGCTGCGCTGGCGCGTGAGAGCGCAAAGAACGGGGCGGATGCGTCGGCTTATGGCGGTGCGGCGAATAGCTCGGCTGGCAGCGTGGACAAGGGCGCATCGGTGTCGCCGTCGGCCGGGCAGGACGTGGTCGGTCTCGGCCCGATCTACGCGCACTCGTGATGGCTGGCGGCGGACGCGCGGGCGTCTTTGACAACGGCCGCGCGGGCGAGCGGCGCGCGCACCCAGACGTAGCCGTTGCGTTCGTACGCGTCGTGCACGGTGGCGTGGATCTTTGCGTCGCAGCGCGCCGACTGCGTGCTGCTGATGAGCCGGATCTGCTGACCGTTCACGTCGAAGCGCCAGCCGTGCGAGGCGCAGGCGATCAGGCCGCCCGCCACCACGCCGTCCGACAAGGTCTCGCCGCGATGCGGGCAGCGGTCGTCCCAGACGTGGATGCCGCCTTCGCCGTCGCGCCAGACCACGAGTTGCTTGCCGTCGAGCGTGGCGGCGCGCGCGCGATTTTCCGCCACGTCGCTGCTGGCGCATAACGGCGTCCAGCGCGGCGCGTCCTCTTGCGAGGTCGGATTCGGCAGATCTGGCGGATTCAGCGGCTCATTCATCGGCGCAATTCGGAAAACACAAAGCCGGCACGCGGCCGGCAGGTAAGCAGAGGGTTCCTGCGATCTTAATGGATCGCGCGGCAGTGTGCCGGACACCATGCAAAAAGCCCCGGCGAGCCGGGGCTTTTCTTCATCGCGCGTGAATCGATGTGTCAATCAGCGCCACATCACGACGACAGCTTCACCGACACCCCCGTCGACGTATAAACCGGCGTGGCCTTGAAGCCGTCGACGGTCACGCTCGTGAAGGACTTCGTCGCGCCAGCGCCGTCGATCAGGTCGAGCGTGTCGCCGGCCTTCGGCGTGTAGCCGTTGACGAACTTCACGTGCAGCGCGCCGCCCGCGATCGTGAGCTGGCCGCCGACGCGCAGACGTCCGCCGCCGTTGCCGTCGATATCGAGTTCGAGCGTTGTGTTGGCGAGCTGCGTGTACTTGCCCGTCACCGCCACCGGCGCACTGGCGCTCACGGCCACGCCGCCGGCGCCCACGTAGACGTCGCCGCTGCCGAACGCGTTCGCCGATCCGGCCGCGAGCACGCCGCCGCTGATCTGCGTGCCGCCGCTATAGCTGTTGTTGCCCGCGAGCGTGAGCGTGCCGCTGCCTTGCAACGTGAGCTTGCCCGTGCCGCCGATGTCGTTGCGCCACGTGTCGGCGGCATTGAAGCCGCCCTGGGTGGCGTCCATCGACACGATCACGTTGCCGTTGAACTGGCCGTAGCCGTCGCCGGCCGCGAACATGTTCAGGCGGCCCCAGCCTTCGGCGTCGTCCATCACCGGATAGCCCGAGGCGAGTTCCGTCGTCTTGAGCACGACGCGGCGCTGGTCGGCGCTCAGATACGGGAAGCGCGTTTCCAGCAGCACTTCGGCGCCCTTGGGCACGACGGGCGGCGCGTCGGTCGATTCGATCGGCGCAAAGCCGAAGGTCATGCGGCGCGCGAACTCCGTTTTGTTGGTCGCGTAGTCGGCGAAGCGGTCGGTCGTCGTGGTGCCCGAATGCGCGTAGGCGGCGAAGCTCGTCGCGTCGGTGCTCGTGGCCTGCATCAGCGCGCTGTGCGCCTGCGTGTATGCCGCGCTCTTGAGCGTCGCGTTGGCCGGATCGTAGAGATTCGCGGCCGTGGCGGCGAGCGCGAACATGCGGCCGCCGATCACGTCGAGCGGCGAATGCATGCCCGCGAGAATACGGTTTTCGCCGAGTTCGAGGCCGCGGCTCGCCATTTCCTGGAAGCGCTCGGGGACGACGTAGGCCATCGTCATCGCGTCGCGCATGGCTTCGGCTTCGTGACCGCTGATGAAGCCGCCGTCCGTCGAAGGCGTCGTGCTGATCGCGGGGACGAGCGTCGGATCGACCACCACGGCGGTGCTCCAGCGGAACGGCCGCGCGTACTTGTAGAAGCGCTTGGCCGGTTCCGTCGACGCGTTGTTGCCCATCGTGTTGAGCAGATCGACGACCTTGCCGAAAGTGGCGTTGGTCGTGCTGCCCACGCCGATGTTGTTGCCCGAGTCGTTGTAGAGGACCGTGGTGGCGTCGCCCGAAATCGACGTGATGCTCGTGGTCTGCTGCGCCGCCGTGCGCCACGCGCTCGTGAGCGGGCCCATGCCGTCGGTCACGCTGTAGCCCTTGCCGCGACGGTCGTCGTAGTAGGCCGCGTCGGCCTGCGCCTGGGTGCGCTGCGTGGTGGCGTTGACGACGTACTGCACGTTCGCCGTGTGCACGGTGTTGTTGAGCACCGCGCCGCCGGGCGTACCGTCGTTGGGCAGGCCGGTCCACGTCGATTGCACGACGGCCGGGAACGAGCCGTTCGCGGCGGCGCTCACGCCCGCGTCGACGAGCAGCGTGAGCGGTTGCCAGATGTCGAGAAAGCGCGCGCCCACGCGCACGCCCGCATTCGTCGCGAGCGTGGCGTAGCGCGCGTCGCCTCGCTGGTTGGTCGCGATGTTGTCGACGAACGCGGGCACGTCGGGAATCGGCGCGTTATCGACGAAACCGGGATCGGCGGGCGCGGCGGGAATCGCGCTCGTGGTCGTGGCTGCGTCGTGGCTGCCGCCGCACGCGGCCAGCGCGGCGAAGCTCGACAGCACCGCGAGGCGCAGGGGAAGAAGGCGGCGCGAGGCGCGGCGGCATGAAGCGGACATCTGATAACTCCGTCGTCGTGGTTAACGGCGGCGGATTATGGTCATGCCCCATTACTCTGGAATTACGGAAATATTTCGTAAGTGTTAATCCGTTCACTATTTGAAAGCCGCGAAAGGGTGCGTCGCGAAGGAAAGCCGCACATGAAAAGGCTTTGCTCGGGTTTTATCGTGCGCGAAATGGCAATCGAATCAGGGTTCTAATTACGTGATTATTTTTGCGTGGCCGCGGTTTTGCGTGCGCGCGGCGCGGCGCCCGCGCTGGCGCTGCCCGCGGCGGCAAGACGCGGCGACACCATTTTCTTACCGCGATGGCGGATTTCCTTACTGAATTCGAGGCAGGTTTGTGTCATCAGATCGGTGGAGCGATAGACCATATAGACGTGGTAATCCGGTAATTCGTCGCGAATCGGCAAGGGTTTGAGCGCTTCGGGATTCAGGACGAGCGGACCATTGCGGCCGTAAAACACGAAATCGGACCAGACGCTGATGAGGTCGGTGCAGGTCGCGAGTTGCAATCCGAGCAGATTCGAACTGCTTTGCACGACGTTGCGCGGCATCTCCAGCCGGTGCAGCCGCATCAGGCTCGCGAGCGGGCTGCCGGGATCGTCGAGCGGATCGAGCGTGAGCCATTCGGCGTCCACCAGCGAGCGGATGCGCGTGCTGCGTCCGAGCGGATGGCCGGGCCGTGCGGCGACCAGCATGCCCACGGAAAAAAGCGGTTCCCACTGGAAGGCGCTCGTCCCCGCGCCGCTGTTGGTGGAGATCAGCGCGATGTCGAGATGGCCCTCGCGCAGGCCTTCAAGAATCTGCTGCGGGCGCATTTCATAGGCGTGAATCGCCACGCCCGGATAGCGCGCGCGGAACGCGGCGATGGCCTCGGGCAACGGGCCGCTCGACGCCACGGCGGAAAAGCCGATATTCAATTGCGCCTCGGCATGGCCGCGCATCGATTCGATGTCTTCGAGCGCGTGCCGCAATTCATGCTCGACCACGCTCGCGCGTTTGACGAGCGCGCGGCCGTATTGCGTGAGACTCACGCCGCGCACGGAGCGCGAGATCAGCGTCACGCCGAGTTCGCGTTCGAGTTCGGCCATGGCCTTCGAGAGCGCGGGCTGCGAGACGTGCAGGCTGCGCGAGGCCTCGTGCATGCTGCCGTGCTGCGCGAGCGCGAGCAGGACGCGCAACTGATGCAGTTTCATCGGATGGATTCCTTCGGCGCGCGGCGCGAAAGCGATGTCGCGACGCTCGGTAGTTATCCCGATGGCCCGTGCACATCGGTTATGAAAGCGATTCTATCTGGTTATCACGATGAAAATTTCTCACTTCTTTCAAAAAGGCGCTTGGCCTGAATATCGAATCGCCTGATGCGCGGACTGCGATGCGCACAGCGTGAACCGTCCCGAACGCGCCGTTCGACCCAGCCCGCGGAGATTCGCCATGAATGACGTAACGCTCAGCAGCGCCGACGACGCGCCCGACCGCCAGTCGCACCCACAAACGCGCGCCAGCCAGGTCCGCCTGATCGCCGCATGCTCGATCGGCAACGCGCTCGAAATGTACGACTTCACGGTCTACAGCTTCTTCGCGCTGCTGATCGGCCACCTGTTTTTCCCCTCCGATAGCCCCTACGGTTCGCTGCTGCTGGCGGTCGCGACGTTCGGCATCGGCTTCGTGATGCGCCCGCTCGGCGGCCTCGTGATCGGCAGCTATGCCGACCGGCGCGGCCGCAAGGCGGCCATGACGCTCACCATCGCGCTGATGGTCGGCGGCACGCTCTGCATCGCGTTCGCGCCCACGTATGCGCAAGCGGGCGTCTGGGGCTCGCTGGTGCTGCTCGCGGGCCGCCTGTTGCAGGGCTTTTCGCTCGGCGGCGAGATCGGCGCGTCCACCTCGATGCTGATGGAAGCGGGCGCGGTCAACCGGCGCGGCTTTCGCGTGAGCTGGCAACTGGGCAGCCAGGGCATCTCGGCGCTGCTGGGCGCGCTCACGGGCGCCGCGCTGTACGCGACGCTCACGCCGACGTCGCTCGAAAGCTGGGGCTGGCGTCTGCCGTTTCTCGGCGGCCTCGCGATCGCGCCCGTGGGCCTCTATATCCGCTCGAAACTCGACGAAACGCACCACGCCGAACCCGATGCGGCCAGCCCGCTCGGCACGCTCATGCGCGAGCACGGCGCGAAGGTCGGGCTCGGCATTCTCGCCGTGACGGCGGGCACGGTGGGCATGTACCTCGTCGTGTTCTTCATGCCGACGTACATGATCCGCGTGCTCAAGATGCCGCCGTCGCTCTCGCTGCTTTCGGGCTGCGCGACCGGCGTCACGATGCTGATCGCCTCGCTCGTGTCGGGCCGTCTCGCCGACCGGCTCACGCGCCGCAAACCGCTCGTGATGGCCTCGGTTCTCTTCAACATCGTCACGGTGATACCCGCGTTCTGGCTGATGACGCGCTTTCCCAGCGTGCCGCTCGTGCTGCTGCTCTCGGTCGTCATGACGGCCTGCGCCAACCTCGGCTCGACGCCGATGCTGCTCGTGCTCATGGAGATGCTGCCCGCCTCGGTGCGCGCGAGCGGACTGTCGGTGATCTACAGCGTGGGCGTGACGGTGTTCGGCGGCAGCTCGCAGTTCATCGTCACCTGGCTGATCGCGAAGACCGGCAATCCGCTTTCGCCCGCGCTTTACATGGTGGCGTGCGGATGCGTGACGCTGTTTGCCGTGTGGCGGATCCGCGAGCGCCGCGTCGCTTGATGGCGGATCCAACACGCTGCATCGAATACGAATATCCACGCCGACAAGGCCCAGGAACCTGAGAGGAGTCCATCGACATGAAGCGCGAATCCACCCTCACGCCATTTCAGCTGTTGCCGACGCTGCTGCCCGAGATCGAAATCGACGCGGAGACCTTCATCGGGATTCGACGGCAGATTCATTCGCAGCCCGAACTGGGTTTCGAAGTCGGCGCGACCGCGAAACTCGTGGCGATGCTGCTGGAACAATGGGGCTACGACGTGCATACGGGCATTGGCCGCAGCGGCGTGGTCGGGCAACTGAAGCTCGGCGCGGGCACGAAGCGGCTCGGCATTCGCGCGGACATGGACGCGTTGCCGATCGTCGAAAACACGGGGCTGCCGTATGCGAGCCAGCACGCGGGCAAGATGCACGCGTGCGGTCACGACGGCCACACGGCGATTCTGCTCGCGGCGGCGAAAACGCTGGCGCAGCGGCGCGATTTCGACGGCACGCTGAACCTGATTTTCCAGCCCGACGAAGAAAACCTCTGCGGCGCGAAGGCGATGATCGATGACGGCCTGTTCGAGCGCTTTCCCTGCGATGCCGTCTACGCGCTGCACAACATGCCGGGCATCGCGGCGGGCACGTTTCGCGTGCTGGCGGGCCCGGTGAGCCTGTCTTCCGATGTCGCCGACGTCACGCTCAAGGGCGTGGGCGGACATGGCGCGATGCCGCATCGCGTGAAAGATCCGGTCGTGGCCGCCGCGGCGCTGATCACGGCCTTGCAGACGGTGGTCGCGCGCAACGTCGCGCCCGACGACACGGCCGTGGTCTCGGTCGGTTTCATTCGCGGCGGCGCGACGCATAACGTGATTCCCGAAACGGTCACGCTCGGCGTGAACATTCGCGCCGCGCGCCCGGACACGCGCGCGCTGGTGGAGCAGCGCGTGCGCGAGATCGTCGCGTTGACGGCGCAGGCGCATGGCGTGGAAGCGCAGATCGACTATCGCCAGCTCACGCCGCCGATGGTCAATGCGCCCGAGGAAACGTTGCTGGCGCAACAGGTTTGCACGGAACTCGTCGGCGCGGAGAACGTGGTGGTGCAGGCCCCGAAGGGCCTCAACGGCAGCGAGGATTTCGCGTGGATGCTCAACGCGGTGCCGGGCTGCTATCTGCTGCTCGGCAACGGCGAGGGCGAGTTCGGCGGCTGCATGGTGCACAACCCCGGCTACGATTTCAACGACCAGGTGCTGCCGCTCGGCGCGGCCGCGTGGGTGCGCCTCGTGCAGCGCTATCTCGTGGCTTGAGGCGTTGCTTGAGGCGTTGCTTGAGCGTTCAGGACGCGTCGATCATTTTGTCGACGAGTTTGTCGACGATGCCGCGGCCCACGCTGTAGCCGCCCATCAGCGCATCGGCTTCGGACTCGAAGGCGCGGCCCGTGGTGCGGTCGATGCGCAGGCGCGCGTACGGTTGTGTGTCGGGGTGCTCCGGCGAAGCGTCGGCGGCAATCAGCAGCACGGCGATATGGTCGAGCGCCGTGGCGCCGCCGTCCGGCGCGCGGCAGACGGTTTCGACGCTGACGTCGATCACGTGGCCGCGATGGTGATAAAGGCGTTTCATGCGTGAGGCTCGGGCGCGGCAAGGCGCGGTGGACGAGCGCCGATTATGCGGGCTGCGTGCTTAGCACACGCTTAAGACAATGAACGTTGCCGGCAAGCTCGCTTCCAACTTTGGTTAGACGAATGAGCAGACTGCGTATCGCCGATCGCGTTCGAGGCTGGCGTGGCGGGCATGCGCGTTGCTTGCGCGCAGGGTCCCTGGCCGACGCGGTGCGCTCGCGCGCTGCTCGACCTTCGCCACAGGAGAGCCCATGAAGAAATTGATGACGATATTGACCGCGCTGTTCCTGACCGCCGCGCTCGGCGGTTGCTGGTGGGGGCCGCCTCCTGGCGGCGGTCCCGGCGGACCGGGTGGCGGCTATGGTGGCGGCCCCGGTGGTCCCGGCGGCGGCCCTGGCGGTGGTGGCGGCCCTGGCGGCGGTGGTGGTCCCGGTGGCGGCCCGCGTTAAACCGATGGTTTCGTAGTGCCGCGAAAAGAAAGGGCTCGTTCGTATCTCACGAACGAGCCCTTTTTCATGATGCCGCGCTGAAGAAAGCGCTGGCGCTAAAGCCTCACGCCGTTGCGACCGCCTTCGCGGGCGCCTGACCCGTCTGTTGGCGCGAGCGGCCCGAACTCAGATATTCGGCGATCGAGTCCTGCGTGATCTCGCCGACGTAGCCGCCGTCGGCGTCGAGCACCGGCATCCACGAAGCGCTGAACTGATACATCTTCGAGAGCACCACGCGCAGATTGTCTTCGGCCGACACCGATGCGGCGAACGGCGTCACGCGCTCGCCGCATACACCGTCTGCGCCACGGGCCGCGCGGCGCGTGACATAGCCGAGCGCATGACGCGCGTCGTCGAGCACGGTGAGGTAGCGCGTATCCGCTTCGTCCATCACCGAGAACGCGTGCGTGAGCGGCGTTTCCACGCGTGCCGTTTCGGGCTGCGTGGCGGCGTCGCCGGCCTTCACGAGCAAGAGGCGCTTGAGCGTGCTGTCCTGGCCGACGAACTGTGCGACGAATTCGTCGCGCGGGCGGGCGAGCAGCGTATCGGGATGATCGTATTGCACGAGCTGGCCGCGACGGAACACGGCAATGCGGTCGCCGAGCTTGATCGCTTCGTCGATGTCGTGGCTCACCATGATGACGGTCTTCTTCAGTTGCCGCTGCATCTGGAAGAACTCGTTCTGGATGGTCTCGCGATTGATCGGATCGACCGCACCGAACGGCTCGTCCATCAGCAGTACGGGCGGATCGGCGGCCAGCGCGCGAATCACGCCGATACGCTGTTGCTGACCACCCGACAATTCGCGCGGATAACGCTTCAAATACAGCTTCGGATCGAGCGCGACCATCGACATGAGTTCGGTCGCGCGCTCGGCGCAACGCTTCTTGTCCCAGCCGAGCAGACGCGGCACGACCGTGATGTTTTCCTCGATCGTCATGTTCGGGAACAGGCCGATCTGCTGGATCACATAGCCGATATGGCGGCGCAGATCGACTTCGTTGAGGCCGGTCGTGTCCTCGCCGTTGATCAGCACGCGCCCGGAGGTCGGCTCGATCAGGCGGTTGATCATCTTGAGCGTGGTGGTCTTGCCGCAGCCCGACGGCCCCAGAAACACGCAGATTTCGCCTTCAGGCACCGAGAGGCTCACGGAGTCCACGGCCTTCACGGGCTGGCCGCTTTTCTGTGCAAAAGTCTTGGTCAGTTTGTCGAGTTCGATCATGTCTTCTGTACTCCTTTCGGTGTGAGCGCGCGTTGCAGGGCCTGCAACAGCAGGTCGGCGACGATCGCCACGATACTGACCAGCACGGCGCCGACCAGCAGCTTCATCATGCTGCTCTGGCCAATGGCGCGCAGAATCAGCGTGCCGAGTCCGCCCGCGCCGATCACGGCGGCGATCGTCATCACGCCAATGTTCATCACGACGGCGGTGCGCACGCCCGCGAGAATCACGGGCACCGCGAGCGGCAGGTCGACGAGGCGCAGACGTTGCCACGAGGTCATGCCGATGCCGGTGCCGGCTTCCTTGATGCCGGGATCCACGTTGCGCAGCGCGAGATAGGTGTTGCGCATGATCGGCAGCAGCGAATAGAGGAACACCGCCGTGATCGCGGGCACCGCGCCGATCCCCTGACCGAAGCGCGAAAAGAACGGGATCATCAGGCCGAACAGCGCGATGGACGGCAGCGTGAGCACGATCGTGGCGATGCCGAGCAGCGGACCAGCGAGCCATTCGTGACGGCTCACGAGCACGCCGAGCGGCACGCCCGCGATGATCGCGCAGCCCACGGCAATGCCGACGAGCCAGATGTGCTGGAGCGTGAGCTGGAGCAGCTCGGGCCAGCTCGAGGCGAGATAGTCGAATACGTTCATGCGTGCTCCTTCAAGGCAACGTGTGGGCGCGCAGGAACGCATCGGCCACATCGCGCGGCGACTTGCCGTCGAGGTCCACGGCCTTGTTCATGTCCTGCATCACGTCGTTGTTGAGCGCCGCCGAGAGCGCGTTGAGCTGCGCCGCGAGCTTCGGATTGTGCTCGAGCGTCTCTTTGCGCACGACCGGCACGGCGTTGTACGGCGGGAAGAAATGCTTGTCGTCTTCGAGCGGCACGATGCCGAAGCCCTTCACGCGGCCATCGGTCGTGTAGACGAGGCCGATCTTCAACTGGTTGTTGTGCAGCGCCGTGTAGACGAGGCCCGGGTCCATCTGCTTCATCTGCGAACGCTTGAAGTGCATGCCGTAGGTTTCGAGCAGCGGCTTCAGGCCGTCGGGACGATTCGCGAACTCGGCGTCCATGCCGAACACCATACGCTTCGCCTTGGGATTCGACTTCAGATAATCCGCGAGCTGCGAGACCGTCTTGATGCCGGTCTGCTGCGCGAATTCGCTGGGCAGGCCGATCGCGTAGGTGTCGTTGAGCGTGGAGGCATTGAGCCAGATGAGCCCGCGCGGTTCGTCGAGCGCCTTCACGCGCTGGTACATGGCTTCGGGGCCGAGCTTGTCGGTGAGCTTGTCGTAGACCAGCGCCGCCGTGCCCGTGTAATCCCACACCATGTCGAACTGGCCGTTCTCCAGCGCGCTGCGCATGAGCGTGCTGCCGAGGCCCGAGCGCACTTCGACGTCGTAGCCGCGCGAGCGCAGATATTGCGCCGTGACTTCGGCCAGCACGTATTGCTCGGTGAAGTTCTTCGCGCCGAGCACGATTTTGGCGGCGAACGCCGAGGTGCTGGCCGCGAAACACAGCGTACCGATCACGCAGGCGCTCGCGAGGCGTCGTATCGTACTGCGAAACATCATGCGAGACCTCCGTGACGGAGCATCCATTGACGACTGCCGGTCGCGACAATGCCGTCGAGCACGAGCGCCAGAATCGCCGTGATGGCGGCGCCCAGCAGCAGCAAGGGCTGATTGTCGAGATAGATGCCGGGGAAGATCAGCGAGCCGAGGCTGTCCGCGCCGATCAGATAGGCGAGCGGTGCCGTGCCCACGTTGATGGCGAGCGCCGTGCGCACGCCGCCCACCATGATGGGCACCGCGTTCGGCAGTTCGACGCGCACGAGCGATTGCCAGCCCGTCATGCCGATGCCTTTCGCGGCTTCGCGCAGCGAAGCGGGCACGTTCTTCACGCCTTCATAGGTGTTGCGCGTGATGGGCAGCAGCGAGGCCAGAAACAGCGCGACGATGGCGGGGATGTCGCCGATACCGAAGATGCCCAGCGCGATCGCCAGCACGGCGAGCGAGGGAATCGTGTTGCCGATGTTGAAGATCTGCATGAAGCGTTCGGCCTGGCGCTGAAAGCGCGGGCGGCTGAGCATCACGCCGGCAGGCACGCCCACGAGGATGGCAAGCGCCATCGAATAGCCCACGAGCAGCATGTGCTGACCCGTGTAATACGCGAGATCGCCCGCATGGCTGCGGAACGTGTCGGCGCCGATACCGCGGGCTAGCGCCCACGCTATGACGGCTATCGCTATCAGGCTGCCCACGAGTTGGACAGTGCGTCGAGTCATGAAGATACGCCTCCTTGTAGACGAAACGGCGCGCGCAGGCACGCCGCGGGAGCGCCAGGCAATGGCGCCGCGAAGGAAGTTCGTGATCCCGGCATGGCCGCGATTGAACTGACGGAAACAGTCTGTACCGGCGCGCGATCAATGGGCGGCCGGCCGTCGAATGAACGCTATGGCGTTCGTCTGGTTGTCATGTTCAGTCCGGCTGCGCGTTGTGCGTGCCAGACATGGGCGCCGTTCGAACCTGCAACGGCAAGAGTGCGGTAGCAATTTGCGTGCCGCTGGAACCGGAGGTTCCCTTGATGGTGCGAGCCGGCTGCGAGCGTGAAACTTGCACGACGTTGCAGCGAGAATCGCAAGAGATGTTGCGTTTTGTAATTAAGACGAATCGAGTATAGAGGAATAAATTAAATGCGTCCACCATAGTGGCCGCACATAACGTGAAAGGCTCGATTGCAAAACGGCTATGAAAGTGACACAACGTGTCACATCGGTAAATTAATAGGGATGCCGAAATAAAATGGTCGGGATGATTTTCCGAATTACGTTTTGATCCTGTTTTCAGGCGTGTTTCGTTGAAAGGCGCTTGCGTGCGCAAGGTGGCGCGAAGTGGCGCAATTTGTCGCATGCAAAAAAACGGCGCCGCATATCGCGACGCCGTCGATCGAACACCGTGAAGCGCGGGTAACTTCAGATCTCTCCGCCCGGCACGATCGGCATGCCCGGCGCGAAGCGATCGAGCGAGAACGGTGCGAGGTCGATGCCCGCATTGCGGCCTGTTGCGACGTCGGCGGCAGCGCGTCCCGCTGCGGGACCAATGCCGAATCCGTGACCCGAGAAGCCCGTCGCGACCGTGAGTCCCGGCACGCTCGCCGCGGGGCCGATATACGGAATGATGTCGGGCGTCACGTCCATATAACAGGCCCATTCCTGCACGATGCGTGCGTCGTTGAACGCGGGATAGAGGCGACGCATGCTGTCCATCGCGGCTTGCACGCCGCGTTGCGAAGGCTGCGGGTCCATCGTGCGCGTGCGTTCGAACGGGCTCGTCTGTTCGGCGTTCCAGCCCGGACGATCGCGAAACTCGCGCCATGCCGCCGAATCGAAACGCGGCCGGATCGTGCGCCAGTTCTGCTTGAGCAGCGGCGTGTATTCGCGCAGATATTTGAAGCCTTCGGGACTCACGGGCGTGTAGCGATGTCCGCTATAGCCGATGGTGTAGCCGCCGTCCGCGCGCTTGCGATAACCGATGTCGCCGAGCCAGCCGCACGTCGGCGGGCCGTTCTCGACGGGCGAGGTGCGCAGCACGGTGCCGAGCACTTTCAGTTGCGGCAGACGCACGCCTTCGTTCGCGCAGAACAGGCTCGACCACGCGCCGCCCGCGAGAATCACGGCGTCGCAGGCGATGCGGCCGCGGCTCGTGACCACGCCCGAGACGCGGCCCGCCGAGCGTTCGAGCGCGCGCACCGAGCAGTGCGCGATGAGCGTCGCGCCGCGCGCCTGCGCAGCGCGGGCCATTGCGGGCACGGCGCGCTGCGGTTCCGCGCGGCCGTCGGTCGGCACGAAAAGGCCGGCGCGATACGCGCGCGACGCACCGGGCATCAGCTTCGCGAGTTCCGCGCCGCGCACCATGCGTGCGCCCGTGTCGTAGCCCGATGCGTCGTCGAACCATTGCTGGAAGCCCGCTTCGTCTTCCTCGTTCGCGCCGATATAGAGCACGCCGCATTCGTGGTAGCCCACGTCGGCGCCGACGGCCTCGGCCATGCCGCGCCAGTGGCGCATGCTTTCGGTGATGAGCGGCATCTCGCGCATGTCGCGGCCCGCCTGGCGGCACCAGCCCCAGTTGCGGCTCGACTGTTCGCCGGCGATATGGCCTTTCTCGCAGAGCACCACGCTCAAGCCCTGCGAAACGAGGTGCCACGCCGCCGATACGCCGATCACGCCGCCGCCCACGATCACCACGTCGGCGCGCGCGGGCAGCACTTCCGCCGAGGGCACGGCGTCTACATACGGTCCCATCTGGTCTTCCTTGTCGACGATGGCGCGCGCGGCGCCGCCGTCCTTGTCTGTCGTTGTTTCCGGGGCCAGCAGTATAAAGGCAGACGGCGGATGCACGCGCCGGTGCCTGCGTGCGCATGCGCACGAGCGCAATCTGTGCATGCGCACAGATCACGGCTTGCCAAAGAGAAAGCGTTCGAACGCCGATAGCGCCGTTATCGCGGCGCGCGCATGCCCGCCACGGAGAGCGTGTGCTCGGCGAGCACGGCGTCGCGCTTGGCCAGCAGGTGCGAGCGCAGGATCGCGGAGAGCGCCGCGCCGTTGCGCGCTTCGAGCGCGGCGATCATCGCTTCGTGATCGCGAATCGCGCTGTCCCACTTCGCAGTCTGGAAATTCGAGCGGAAACGCAGCGCCTGCAAGCGGCGGTTGAGCGTCACATAGGTCTGGCGCAGCGCCACGTTGC
The DNA here is from genome assembly GCF_900109265.1 of Paraburkholderia tropica. GTDB lineage: Bacteria > Pseudomonadota > Gammaproteobacteria > Burkholderiales > Burkholderiaceae > Paraburkholderia > Paraburkholderia tropica. Next base: position 18,140 of record NZ_FNZM01000006.1, on the reverse strand, counting down.
GCGCCGCCGCGTTGATGAGATCGTGAATCGCGTGATTGCGCGCGTAATAGCCGGACAGGTCGTTCTGCGCGCGGCAGACGAGCATGGCCGCGTGCAGCGCCTTGATCTGCGCAAGCTCGCCTTCGCTGATGCGCGCGCACGCGAGTTCGCCCGCGAACGATTCGAGCCCGCTCATCAGCTCGAACATGTCGCGGATCTCGGCTTCGCTCAGTTGCGCGACGGTCGCACCGCGATTCGGCGAGATCTCGATCAGCCCTTCGGCGGCGAGCACCTTGAGCGCCTCGCGCAACGGCGTGCGCGAAATGCCGAGCACCTCGCAGAGCTTGCGTTCGTTGAGCTTCACGCCCGGCGCGAGCTGCCCCTCGACGATGAACTCGCGCAGATGATCGACCACCGTGTCGTGCAGGCGCTGGCGCGCGAGCTTGGGCAGCGCCAGTTCGTGCGCCTCAGGCTGCGCGGACGCGAGTTGCGCGTCCGGAATGTCTGCATTTTGCATACGAAACCCCGATCGTCCGACGTGCCCCCATTCTAGCGTGATCGCCCGAGAACCCACGCTGCACTGCATCGGCGGGTTTCCCCTGGGGCATTTCATGCCAATTGAGCCTTGCATCTGCGGCTGGGTGGACTAGAGTATTTTGCATGCAAAATGCCATTTCGGCGTAAGAGCAGCTGCCGGGTGGCTTCGAACGCAGTGCGTGTGACTTCCGACCTTTCCTGAACGTGGGACGCCTTCATGCTGAAACTCGACTTCCATCCCGCCGGCCGCCATTTCCTGCAGATTCCCGGTCCGAGCCCTGTGCCGGACCGCATCCTGCGGGCCATGAGCTACCCGACCATCGACCATCGCGGGCCTGAATTCGGCGCGCTCGGGCTCTCCGTGCTCGACGGCATCAAGAAGATCTTCAAGACCGCGCAGCCCGTGGTGATCTATCCGGCCTCGGGCACGGGCGCCTGGGAAGCGGCGCTCACCAATACGCTCTCGCCGGGCGACACGGTGCTGATGTACGAGACCGGCCACTTCGCGACCCTGTGGAAGAAGATGGCCGAAAGTCTCGGCCTCAAGCCTGAATTTCTCGGCTTGCCGGGCATCGAAGGCTGGCGGCGCGGCGTGCAGGCCGACCAGATCGAGGCGCGCCTTCGCGCGGACGCGGGCCACACGATCAAGGCCGTCTGCGTGGTGCACAACGAGACTTCGACGGGCGTGACGTCCGATATCGCCGCCGTGCGCCGCGCGATCGATGCGGCAGCGCATCCGGCGCTCTTGATGGTCGATACGATCTCGGGCCTCGCGTCCGCCGATTACCGGCACGACGAATGGGGCGTGGACGTGACCGTGTCCGGCTCGCAGAAAGGCTTGATGCTGCCGCCGGGCATCAGCTTCAACGCGGTCTCGCAGAAGGCCGTCGCGGCGAGCCGCGAGGCGAAGCTGCCGCGCGCGTTCTGGGGCTGGACCGAGATCATCGACATGAATCAGCAGGGCTACTGGCCGTACACGCCGAACACGAATCTGCTGTATGGCCTCGCCGAAGCGCTCGACATGATTCTCGGCGAAGGGCTCGATAACGTGTTCGCACGCCATCAACGGCTTGCGGCCGCGTGCCGCGCCGCCGTGCAGGCGTGGGGCCTGGAGATCCAGTGCGCCGATCCCGCCGTCTATTCGCCGGTGCTCACGGGCGTGATGATGCCCGACGGCGTGGACGCCGACGCGGTGCGCAAGCTCATCTACGAACGCTTCGATCTGTCGCTGGGCACCGGGCTCGGCAAGGTCAAGGGACGCATGTTCCGCATCGGTCATCTGGGTGACTGCAACGACCTCACGCTGATGGCCGCGCTGACCGGCTGCGAAATGGGCCTGCGGCTCGCGGGCGTGCCGCTCGCAGGCACGGGCGTGGGCGCGGCGATGGAGTATCTGACCGAGCACGCGGCGCGGCCGGCGTTGAAAGCGGCCGCTTGACGCAGCCAGAAGCACCCAGACGCCGCCTGATGTCGTAATCAGCGCGGCGCGTGCGTTGACGCGCTACGTCACGCACGCGCGCCTGATCTCTCTCGTCAATAACGTTCGGATTCCTGACGTATCGATACGCGATGCTCACGTCCACGCCCAAACCGCTCGTTCAGCCGATTCGCCTGATGCCCGCTTCCGCGCGCGCCGCGCTCACGCCGTTGGCCGCGCGCCTCGCGCAGGAGCTGCGCGGCGACGTGCTGTTCGACCGCGCCTCGCGCGGGCGCTACGCCACCGACGCGTCGATCTACCAGATCATGCCGATCGGCGTCGCGGTGCCGCGCGATCAGGACGATCTGCGCCTCGTGCTCGATATCGCGCGCGAAACGGGCACGGCGCTGCTGGCGCGCGGCGCCGGCACAAGCCAGTGCGGGCAGACGGTGGGCGAAGCGCTCGTGATCGACACGAGCAAATGGCTGAACCGCATCGTCGATTTCGACAAGGACGCGCGCACGGTGACGGTCGAGCCGGGCATCGTGCTCGATCATCTGAATGCGTGGCTCAAGCCGCATGGCCTGTGGTTTCCGGTCGATGTATCGACGGGCGCGCAATGCACGATCGGCGGCATGGCGGGCAACAATTCGTGCGGCTCGCGCTCGATCGAATACGGCATCATGGTGCACAACGTGGCCGCCATCGACGCCGTGCTCGCCGACGGTCACGAAACCCGCTTCGGCAAGCTCTCGACGATGGCGCGCGATCCGCGCACGCAGGCGCTCGTCGACGGCGTGCGCCGCATCGCCGAACGCGAGCGCGACGCCTTGCGCGAGCGCGTGCCGAAAGTGCTGCGTCGCGTGGCGGGCTACAACCTCGATCTGTTCGATTGCCAGAATCCGCTCGCCTTCGAAGCGGACGGCGAACCCAATTTCGCGAATCTGCTCGTCGGTTCCGAAGGCACGCTCGCGTTCAGCCGCCAGTTGACGCTCAGGCTGTCGCCGCTGCCGCGTCACAAGATGCTGGGCGTGGTGAACTTTCCGACCTTCTACGGCGCGATGGATCTCACGCAGCACATCGTCAAGCTCGGGCCGGCGGCGGTCGAACTGGTCGATCGCACGATGATCGATCTCGCGTTGAGCAATCCCGCGTTCAAGCCCGTGATCGAGCGTGCGCTGGTCGGCTCGCCGCAAGCGGTGCTGCTCGTGGAGTTCGCGGGCGACAACCGCGAGGCGCAGACCGCGCGGCTCGCGCAGCTGGTCGAATTGATGGGCGATCTCGGCCTGCCCGGCAGCGTGGTCGAAATGGCCGACGTCGCCGCGCAAAAAGCGCTCTGGGACGTGCGCAAGGCGGGCCTGAACATCATGATGAGCATGAAGGGCGACGGCAAGCCGGTCTCCTTCATCGAAGATTGCGCGGTGCCGCTCGAGCATCTCGCCGACTACACGAGCCGCCTGACCGAGGTGTTTCATCGACACGGCACGGAAGGCACGTGGTATGCCCATGCGAGCGTGGGCACGCTGCATGTGCGGCCGATTCTCGATATGCGCCGCGACGGCGCGCAGAAAATGCGCGCGATTGCCGAAGAGGCCGCCGCGATGGTGCGCGAGTACAAAGGCGCGTTTTCGGGCGAACATGGCGACGGTTTGTGCCGTGGCGAATGGGTCGCGTGGCAATACGGCCCGCGCATCAACGAGGCATTCGCGCAGATCAAGGCGCTGTTCGATCCGGCCAATCGCCTGAGTCCGGACCGCATCGTCAATCCGCCGAAGATGGATGCCGCCGAACATTTCCGTTTCGCGCCGGGTTATCGCGAGCGCGCGCTCGAACCGGCGCTCGACTGGTCGGCCTGGAATGTCACGCGCGATCCGCTCACGGGCGAGGAGGGCGCGCCGGGCTCGGGCCACGACGCGAGCGCGGGCCTCGCGAAAGCCGTGGAGATGTGCAACAACAACGGCCATTGCCGCAAGTTCGACGCGGGCACGATGTGTCCGAGCTATCGCGTCACGCGCGACGAGCAGCACGTCACGCGCGGCCGCGCCAATACGCTGCGGCTCGCGCTCTCGGGGCAACTCGACGGCGCGGAGGGCGGCGCGGGTGTCGGCGGGCTAGCGAGCCAGGCGGTGAAGGACGTGCTCGATCTGTGCGTGTCGTGCAAGGGCTGCAAGCGCGATTGCCCGACCGGCGTGGACATGGCGCGCCTGAAAATCGAGGCGCGCGCGGCGTGGCAGCGCGAGCACGGCTTGCGCTGGCGCGACCGGCTCGTGGCCTATCTGCCGCGCTATGCGCCGTTCGCGAGCCGCGTGCCGGGCGGCCCGGCCGCGCTCGAACGCCTGCCGCGCGTGGCGGCGTGGCTCAAGCGGCGCATCGGTCTGGCCGAGGCGCGCGCGCTGCCCGAGATCGGGCGTCCGTATCTTGCACAGCAGCGCGAGCGAAGCGGTCAACGCGATCAAAGCAAGTCTGACTCGACAACGTCGACGCGCGAAGTCCTGCTCTTCGTCGATACCTTCAACAACTATCTCGAGCCCGCTGTTGCGCGCGCCGCGCAGCACGTGCTCGAAGCGGCGGGCTATACGGTGCATCTGAATCAGCGCGCGGGCGAGCGTCCGCTGTGCTGCGGACGCACGATGCTCTCTGCCGGTCTCGTCGATGCAGCCAAAGCCGAAGCGCGCCGCTCGCTCGACGCCTTGCTGCCGTTCGTCGAACGCGGCGTGGCAGTGGTCGGCCTCGAACCGTCGTGCCTGCTGACCTTGCGCGACGAGTGGACCGCTTACGGTTTCGGCGAGGCCGCCGCGAAGCTTGCGCGCCACGCGTTCCTGTTCGAAGAATTTCTCGTGCGCGAGCACGCGGCGCAGCGGCTCGATCTCACGCTGCACGCGCTGCCGAAAGCGCGCGCGCTCGTGCATGGTCATTGTCATCAGAAAGCATTTGGCGCGTTCACGCCGGTGCAAACCGTGCTCGGGTGGATTCCGCAACTGAAGGTGGATGCGGTCGAGTCGTCGTGCTGCGGCATGGCGGGCAGCTTCGGCTACGAACGCGAGCATTACGCGACGTCGATGGCGATGGCCGAACTCTCGCTGTTGCCCGCCGTGCGCGCGGCCCAGCAGGCCGGCGACGCGCTCGTGGTCGCCGATGGCACGAGTTGCCGTCATCAGATCGCCGATGGCGCGGCGGCGCGCGCGCTGCACGTTGCGCAGATGCTAGAGCGTGCGCTGCATCCGTACGCCGCGCAAACGTAGTCGATACACGCAGTTTCCACACGTAGTCGAACAAGCAGTCGCATCACGCTACAGCAGTGAGCCCGCGCGCCGCATCCCCGCGTACGCGCCATGACTAAACAGGAGACGACGATGTTCCGCCGAGCCACCACACGCGTGCTGCTCTTGCTGTGCGCGATGTACCTCATCACCTACGTCGACCGCGTCAACGTGAGCACGGCAGCGAGCCAGTTCGCGGCCGAACTGCATCTCTCGCATACCGAAGTCGGCATCGTATTCTCCGCGTTCGCGTATCCGTACCTGCTGTTCCAGATCATCGGCGGCTGGGTGGGCGACCGTTTCGGCCCGCGCCGCACGCTCGCGGTATGCGCCTTGATCTGGGCGGGCGCGACCGTGCTCACGGGTCTCGCGGGCGGCTTCGCGTCGATGATCGTCGCGCGTCTTCTGCTCGGTCTCGGCGAAGGCGCAACCTTTCCGACCGCCACGCGCGCGATGTCGAACTGGATGCCCGCCGACCGGCGCGGCTTCGCGCAGGGCACGACGCACGCCGCCTCGCGCATCGGCAACGCCGTCGCGCCGCCGCTGATCGTCTGGCTCATGCTGATGTCGGGCTGGCGCGGCGCGTTCATCGTCACGGGCGTGGTGAGTTTCCTGTGGGCGCTGCTGTGGATCTGGTATTTCCGCGACGATCCGCGCGCGCATCCGCGTATCACCGAAGCCGAATGCGCCGGGCTCGAACGCTACACGGGCGCGAAGGAACGCGAACCGGTGCCGTGGCGTCGCCTGGCCGCGCGCATGTCGCCGGTCACTGCCGTGTACTTCTGCTATGGCTGGGTGCTGTGGCTGTTTCTCGGCTGGATTCCGCAGTACTTCCTGCACAACTATCACATGCAGCTCGGCAAGTCGGCGCTGTTCGCCTCGGGCGTGTTCTTCGCGGGCGTGCTGGGCGACTGGATCGGCGGGTCGGTGACCGATCGCATCCTCAAGAAAAGCCAGAATCTGCGTCTCGCGCGCAACGTGATGGTGGGCGTATGCATGTTCCTCACGCTGCTGTCGCTCGCGCCGATCCTGTTCGTGCAGAACGTGACGGTCACGCTCGCCGCGCTGTGCCTGAGCGGCGGCTTCTTCTTCAACGAAATGACGATCGGGCCGATGTGGGCCGTGCCGATGGACATCGCGCCGAAGCATGCGGGCACCGCGAGCGGCATCATGAACACGGGCTCGGCGGCGGCGGCCATCGTGAGCCCGGTGGTGGGCGGCTGGCTGATCGACCGCACGGGCAACTGGAATCTGCCGTTCACGGTGTCGATGGCGATCATGGCGGCGGGCATCGTGCTGTCGTTCACGATGCGTCCGGATCGCGCGCTCGACAGCGCCTCGCGTTCCGCCGACGGCGCGCATGCGCATACCGCGGCGTAAGGTGCGATGCCTGCGCAATCAGGAGGAGTCATGATGAATGATGAAGCCACTCATGAAGCGGTGAACGGCCGCATCCGCGTCGATCGGGACGAGCGCGACGACGCCATCGCCATCGTCACGATCGACCGGCCCGCGAAGCTCAACGCACTGACGCGCACGCTCTGGCGCACGCTGGGCGATACCTTCGAGACGCTGTCCGCCGATGCGTCGCTGCGCTGCATCGTGCTGCGCGGCGCGGGCGAAAAAGCGTTTTCGCCGGGCAACGATATCGGCGAATTCGCCACCGACCGCTCGAACGTCGAACAGGCGCGCGAATACGGCGCGCTCATGCATCGCACGCTGAATCTGATCGATGCGTGTCCCGTGCCCGTGGTCGCGATGATTCACGGCATCTGCGTGGGCGGCGGGCTGGAACTGGCCGCGCTCTGCGATCTGCGGATCTGCGGAGAATCGAGCCGTTTCGGCGCGCCGATCAAGAACCTCGGTCTCGTGATGGCGCATGCGGAACTCAACGCGCTGCTGCGTCTCGCGGGCGAGGCCGTCGCGCTGGAGATCCTGCTCGAAGGCCGCATTCTCGACGCGCGCGAAGCGCTCGCCAAAGGCCTCGTCACGCGCGTCGTGCCCGACGCCGAGGTGAGCGCGCACGCGCTCGACACCGCGCGGCGCATCGCGGGCGGCGCGCCATTGGTCGCGCGCTGGCACAAGCAGTTCGTGCGCCGCGCGCGCAACCCGGCGCCGCTCAGCGAAGCGGAACGCGACGAAGGCTTTGCGTGCTTCGGCACCGAGGACTTCCGCATTGGCTACCAGGCGTTTCTCGCAAAGTCGACGCCGCAATTCAAGGGACGCTGAGATGAACGTTGAGGAGCACGCAGCGCCGATGAAGCAGGGCGCAGGACCGCTCGCGGGCATGAAGGTGATCGAACTCGCGCACATCATGTCGGGGCCGGTGTGCGGCATGATGCTCGCCGACATGGGTGCGGAAGTCATCAAGGTCGAGAAGATGCCGGGCGGCGACGATTGCCGCCGTTTCGCGCCGATCCTCGCGAGCGGCGAATCGGCGTCGTTCATGATGGTCAATCGCGGCAAGCGGGGTATCGCGCTCAACCTCAAGACCGACGGCGGGCGCGCGGTGCTGCGCCGTCTGCTCGCGGACGCCGACGTGGTCACCGAAAACTATCGTCGCGGCACGATGGAGAAACTCGGCATGGGCTACGACACGCTCAAGGCCGACAATCCTGGCCTGATTTACTGCGCGATTTCGGGTTATGGCCGCAGCGGCCCGTATGCGGACAAGGGCGGCTTCGACCTCATCGCACAGGGCATGAGCGGGCTCATGAGCATGACCGGCGAGCCGGGGCAGGCGCCGATCAAGGCGGGCTCGCCCGTCACCGATATCAACGCGGGCATACTCGCGGCGCTGGGCATTTGCGCGGCCTATGCGGGGCGGCAGGTGACCGGCCTCGGGCAGATGGTGGACACGTCGCTGTTCGAAGCGGGCTTGCAGCAGATGTACTGGGCGTTCGCGAATTATTTCGCCGACGGCACGGTGCTGCAGAAAGCGGGCTCGGCCAATCCGACCAGCGCGCCGTATCAGGCGTTCGAAACGCGCGACGGCTGGATCAACATCGGCGCGGCGAATCAGAGCAATTACGAGCGCCTGGTATCCGTGCTGGCGATTCCCGGTCTCGCCGACGACGCGCGCTTCGCCACCAACGCGGGCCGTCTCGCTCATCGGGCCGATCTGGTGGCGATCTTGAGCGCGCGCCTGCGCGAACGCAGCACCGCGCAGTGGCTCGCGACCTTCGATGAAATCGGTTTGCCGTGCGGGCCGGTGCTCAGCGTGCCGGAAGCCGCCGCGCACGAGCAGGCGATGGCGCGCGGCATGATCGTCGAGACCGAGCATGCGCTGGCCGGGAAAATGTCGGGCATCGGCTTGCCGATCCATTTTTCGCAGTCGCCGACCACGCACGCGCGGCCCGCGCCGCTCTACGGCGAACACACGCGCGACGTGCTCGGCGAGCTGGGTTACGACGCGGCGCAGATTGCCGCGCTGGAGCAGGAAGGCGCGGTGACGGCCGCGCCTTGAATGCTGTTTTGTGCCTTGTTTCCGGGCCTCAAACGGCGCGCGTCTCCACGATCGCGCGTCGCGCCATGAACCAGTAGAACAGCGCGGCGCAGCCCGCGATCACGCCGCCGATCACGAAGGCCAGCAGATACGAACCCGTGCGATCGACGATGAAACCCGCCACGACCGGCGAGAACGCGCCGCCGAAATAGCCGCCGAAATTCTGGATTGCGCTGACCGAGGCGATCATCGAATTCGGCGCGATGTCGCCCGCGAGCGCCCACGCGTTGCCGATGGTCGCCGCGATGCAGGCGAGGCCGAGCGTCATCAGCGTGACGGTGGCGCCGATGCTGTCCACGAACGGCAACGCCACCGCGCAAACGGCCGCGCCGAGCGAGGTCACGACGATCATCAGACGCTTGGCGACGATCGGCGTGGCGAGGCCGCCATCGACGAGCCTGCTGGCGACGAAGCCCGCCACGATCTCGCCCACCGCGCCGCCGAACCAAGGAATGCTCGCGTAAAGGCCGAGTTGCACCAGCGTGATATGAAAGCGGTCGAGCAGATAAAGCGGCAGGAACACGAGGAAGAGATTCCACAGCCAGATCGCGCAGAAGTAGCCGAGTATCATGCCCCAAACGCTTTGCGATGCGAACAGCGAGCGCCATTTGATGGGCGCGTTCGCGAGCGATTGCTCGTGGCCGCCGCCGCCCGCTTCGATATAGGCGAACTCTTCGCGCGAGAGCCGCTTGCTCTGCATCGGATTGCGATAGAGCAGCAGGAACAGCCCGGCGAACACGATGCCGATCGCGCCGGTCACGTGAAAGAGCGAGCGCCAGCCGAACGCGATCATCAGTGCGACGAGCACTGCGGGCGCAAGCGCCGGGCCCCATTTCGACGACGAGTCCCAGATGCCGGTCGCGAAGCCGCGTTCCTTGGCGGGAAACCAGGCGGCGGTGATTTTCGCGGACGTGGGCCAGCACGGCGCTTCGCCCACGGCGAGCAGCACGCGCATCACCACAAGCCCCGCGATGGAGCCGACCACGCCCGTGAGCCACGTCGCCACGCTCCACCAGATCATGCCGACCGCGTAGGCGCGCTTCGCGCCGAAGCGGTCGATGATCCAGCCCGCGGGCAATTGCATGACCGCGTAAGTCCACGCGAACACCGTGCCGAGCAGACCGATCTGCGTGCGCGTGAGGCCCAGATCGTGAATCATGCCGGGCGCGGCGATGGCCAGATTGGCGCGGTCGAGATAATTGATGATGCCGCCGATCAGCAGCCAGATGAGCACGCGCCAGCGGAAATTCGCGCGCGTGGTGGCCGCGGCTGCGCTCGCGGGCGTCAGCACCTTGTTGTCCATCGTGTCTCCTCCTGTGTGGTCTGCGTGAGCCCTGGGCGGTTCGGCGCGGGCCGAGGGAGGCGATTCGCCCAGAATGTGGGACGCGCCGCGATTTCATGCCTTGTTTTCAGGCATGAAATCGCCGTGACGCGTTTGCAGACCATTCTGCGCTATTGGACGGGCAGCGGGAAGAGGGAATGGAAGTCCGTTGTGAAGGAAGCGAAAATGCTTTTCGATGGCGAGCCGCGCATGACGTAATCAGAACGCATGACTCGCTGCGTAAAATTAATCAGGATGCCGGAATAAATTACAAGCCGCGTCGTTCGAACACTTCCTTGAATACAGGCATCGCCGAGAACACGTTCGGCCAGCCCGAATAGAACGCGAGTTGCGTCAGCGTTTCCGAGGCTTGCGCTTTCGTGAGACCGTTGTCCATCGCGCGATTCAGATGGTAGGTGATCTGCGCGGCCTGACCGTTGGCCACCAGCGCCGTCACGGTGACGAGGCTGCGCTCGCGCGGCACGAGGCCGGGGCGCAGCCAGAGGTCGCGAAAAAGCGCGTCGGTGGTGTATTGCACGACGCCGGGCGCGACGTCGTCGAACAGTTGCGAGACGAGCGTGGCGCGTTGCGCTTCGGCGGCTTCGTCGAGCGGCAACGGTTCGCGCGCGGCGTCGGCGAGATGGCTGGCGCCGATCCCGCGCTCCTCGAATACGGGCAGCGCCGCGGCCACGGCCGCGCTCGCGTTCGCCCAGCCCGCATAGAACGCGAGATGGGTGACGATCTCCGCGATTTCGGCGGGCGTCACGCCGTTATCGAGCGCGAGCCGCAAATGGCGCGGCTGTTCGATCACCTGATTGCGCGCGACGAGCGCCGCGTAGGTGACGATGCTGCGTTCGCGCGGTGTGAGTTGCGGGCGCTTCCACAAGCCGTTGAGCACGGTCTCCGACGTGTAGCGCGCGAAAGCGGGCGCGACGGCTTGCATGTCGGCGAGAGAGGGCGTTTTCTGCATGATCGATATCCTGGGCTGGGGAGGGCGCAAACGCGATATTTCTATCAGATCCGATCGTTTTTATTGAGCCCGTCCGGGCGCATGCCGTTATGAACACCATTCATGAATCGCGGGCGGATTGGTTTCGCGGCGCGCGAAGTCCGCGTCAGTCTATTGATGAATCGCATTCATAAAGCCATGCCGTGAGTCGGTATTTATTTCATCGCCGCCACGCTTTCTAATAGGCGATTACGCCGTCGACGGGACGCGCAGCAACCTTGGAGCAAAAGCGAATGGATTATCGAAATCTGGGCCGCAGTGGATTGAAGGTGTCGCCGTTGTGTCTGGGCGCCATGATGTTCGGTGGCGAAACCGACGAGGCGACGTCGGTGCGCATCATCGACAAAGCCTTCGATCAGGGCATCAATTTCATCGATACGGCGGACGTGTATCACGCGGGCCGCTCGGAAGAGATCGTTGGTCGCGCCATTGCCGCGCGCCGCGACGACTGGGTCGTCGCCACCAAGTTCGGTTTTCCGGCGGGTCCGGCACAGGGACCGAATCAGCAGGGACAATCGCGCAAGTGGATCTTTCAAACGGTCGAGGCGAGCCTCAAGCGCCTCGGCACCGACTATATCGACGTGCTGTATTTCCATCGCGCGCTGCCGGATCTGCCGCTCGAAGAAGGCGTGCGCGCCGTGGCCGATCTGATCCGCCAGGGCAAGGTGCGCTATTTCGGGCTGTCGAATTTCCGCGGCTGGCGCATTGCCGAAGTCGTGCGTCTCGCCGATCAACTCGGTATCGATCGTCCGGTGGCGAGCGAGCCGCTTTACAACATCGTCGATCGCGCGGCCGAGGTCGAGCAGTTGCCCGCCGCCGCGCATTACGGCCTGGGCGTGGTGCCATACAGCCCGCTCGCGCGCGGCGTGCTGACGGCCAAATATGCCGTCGATACGCCGCCGCCCGCCGACAGCCGCGTGGGCCGGGGCGATCGCCGTATCCAGCAGACCGAGTGGCGGCCGGAGTCGCTGCATATCGCGCAGCAGATCGCGAAGCATGCGGCCGAGCGCGGCACGAACAGCATCGCGTTCGCGCTCGCGTGGGTGCTCAACAACCGCTGCGTGAGTTCGGCGATTGCGGGGCCGCGCACGGAGGCGCACTGGGACAGCTATCGGGCGGCGCTCGATTTCAAACTGGACGCCGACGACGAACGCTTCATCGACAGCCTGGTGCCGCCGGGTCACGCCTCGACGCCGGGTTATACCGATCCGGGTTATCCAGTCGAAGGCCGCAAGCTCGTCTGAATACGTTGCGGAATGCGCGTCTGAATGCGCATCCGTGCCCGCCGCTTAGCAGCGATAACGCAGCGCATCGATCACGAGACCGAGCGCGCGCGACGACTGGCGGCGGCTCGGATAGAACGCGTGGTAGCCCGGAAATTCCGGGCACCAGTCTTTGAGGACGCTTTTGAGCGCGCCCGCGCGCACGTACGGCAGCGTCACGTCTTGCGGAATGAACGCGAGGCCGAGGCCCGCGAGCGCCGCGTTGAGCATCTGCGGCACGGTGTTGAAGGTGAGCTGGCCGTCCACACGCACGGAAAGCGCCTCGCCGTCACGGCCCAGTTCCCACGCATAGAGACCGCCCGCGCTCGTGAGGCGCAGCGTGATGCAGTCGTGTTTGAGCAGATCCTGCGGCGACTTCGGCGCCTTGCGTTTCGCGAGGTAGTCGGGCGAGCCGACGATCGCCATCTTCAGATCGGGCGCGATACGCACGGCGATCATGTCCTTCGCGACCTGGTCGCCGCCACGCACGCCGATGTCGTAGCGTTCGGCCACGATATCGCGCAGACCGTAATCCACGTTGATTTCGAGTTTGATGTCGGGATACTGCGGCAGGAATTGCTTGAGCTTCGGCCAGATCACCGTATCGACGCAATGATCGGTCGCGGTAAGGCGGATCGTGCCGGCCGGTTTGTCGCGCAGGTCGGCGAGCGCGGCGAGTTCGGCGTCGATCTGTTCGAAGCGCGGCGAGAGCGATTGAAACAGGCGTTCGCCCGCTTCGGTGGTGGAGACGCTGCGCGTCGTGCGCGTGAGCAGGCGCAGGCCGAGCCGCGTTTCGAGCGCGCGGATCGTGTGGCTCAGCGCCGATTGCGACACACCCAGTTGCGCGGCCGCACGCGTGAAACTGCGTTCGCGCGCAACGGCGAGAAAGGCCAGGAGATCGCTGAAATTTTCGCGCGCCATGTGAGTTCCGGATTCGCAGACAGTGCTGCGCATCGTACCATCGGCGATCGCGCGAGGCGGGGCGCCGCGCGTTGCACGCGGGCCGCCGCCAGGGCTGTTACGTCACTCGTCCATCAGACGCGCGCGGACCTTCTTGCCCTTCACCTTGCCGGCGTTGAGCTTGCGCACGGCGTCGCGCGCGACGCTGCGCTCCACGGCTACATAGGTCGAAAAATCGGTCACGTTGATCTTGCCGATCTGCGCGCCCGTGAAGCCCGCTTCGCCGGTGAGTGCGCCCAGCACGTCGCCGGGGCGGATCTTTTCCTTGCGGCCGCCCAGAATCTGCACGGTTTCCATCGGCGGCAGCAGCGGCGCGTCGCTGGCGGGCTTGAGTTCGGCGAGCGGATGCCATTCGACTTCGCGCTTGAGCGCCTGCTCGATGCCGCCCACGCGACCCATTTCGTTCATGCTCGACAGGCTCAGCGCCCAGCCGTCCTGATCGGCGCGGCCCGTGCGGCCGATACGGTGCACGTAGACCTCGGGATCGGGCGTCACGTCGACGTTGATGACCGCTTCGAGCTGGGCAATGTCGAGACCGCGCGCGGCCACGTCGGTCGCCACGAGCACGGAGCAGCTACGGTTCGCGAACTGGATCAGCACCTGATCGCGATCGCGCTGGTCGAGTTCGCCATGCAGCGCGAGCGCGTGAAAGCCCTGCGCGCGCAGCACGTCGAGCAGGTCGCGGCATTGCTGTTTGGTGTTGCAGAACGCGATGGTGCTGACCGGGCGGAAGTGGTTGAGCAGCATCCCGACGGCATGCAGACGCTCGTCTTCGGTCACTTCGTAGAAGCGCTGGCGGATCTTGCTGTCGTCGTGATGTTCTTCGAGCTTGACTTCCTTCGGATTACGAAGGAACTGTTGGCTCAGCTTCGCGATGCCTTCCGGATAGGTGGCCGAAAACAGCAGCGTCTGGCGCTCCTTCGGGCACTGACGCGCGACCTTGGCGATGTCGTCGAAGAAACCCATGTCGAGCATGCGGTCCGCTTCGTCGAGCACGAGCGTGTTGAGCGCGCTCAGGTCGAGGCTGCCGCGTTCGAGGTGATCCATGATGCGGCCCGGCGTGCCGACGACGATGTGCGCGCCGTGTTCGAGGCTCGCGGTTTGCGGACGCATGGGCGTGCCGCCGCACAGCGTGAGCACCTTGACGTTTTCTTCCGCGCGCGCGAGGCGGCGGATTTCCTGCGTCACCTGGTCGGCGAGTTCGCGCGTCGGGCAGAGCACGGCGGTTTGCACGTCGAGGCGGCGCACGTCGAGACGGGCGAGCAGCGCGAGCGCGAACGCGGCGGTCTTGCCGCTGCCCGTTTTCGCCTGGGCGATCAGGTCGTGGCCGGCGAGCGCGAGCGGCAGGCTGGCGGCCTGGATCGGCGTCATCTCGACGTAGCCGAGGCGCGCGAGGTTCTCGAGCGTGGCGGGCGCGAGCGCAAGCTCGCTGAAGGGCGTGGCGGTGGGTGATTTCGTCATACGGGGTCTCGCGCCCTAAGGCGTGGGCAGCGCGCGGCGCGGGCGGGCGCGCTGCAGGATGGATCAGGCGGCGACGGAAAGTCGCGCGTCGCGCAATTTTACCGGATGCGCGCGGGTGGACGGTTCCGGCGTGCTGAAACGGGCGGAATCGGCTGGCATTGGCTGGAATGGTCCGCGATCGCGCCGGACCGGGCGGGGACGGGAAAAGACGCAGGCCCGGCGCGCGGATCTCGCGGCGCCGGGCCTGGAGCGGGTTCAGGCGGCCATCAGACGGGCATCGACAGATGGCTCAAGCCTCTTTCGCCGCTTCGGCGAGGATCTGCCGGATCGCGTTTTCGAAGGTTTCCACCGGCTGACCGCCGCTGATCAGATACTGCTCGTTGAACACGATGGCCGGCACCGACTGGATGCCCATCGCCTGCACCTGCTGTTCCTCGCCGCGCACTTCGTCGGCATACGCGCCGGTTTCGAGCACCTCGCGCGCCTTTCCGGCGTCGAGCCCGACCGATTGCGCGACGGCCACCAGCACCGCGTGATCGCTCATGTCCTGGCCTTCGCCGTGATAGGCGCGCAGCAGCGCCATCTTGAGCGACACCTGCCGGCCTTCCAGACGCGCCCAGTAGAGCAGGCGATGCGCGTCGAAGGTGTTGTAGATGCGCGTGCGCGGACCGAACGTGAAACCGACGCTCTCGCCGCGCTCGCGGATCGCTTCCTGAGTCTCGGCGATCTGCTCGGGCGTGCGGCCGTACTTCTTGCCGAGATACTCGACGATGGATTCGCCGTCCGGCCCCATGTCGGGGTTCAGTTCGAACGGATGGACGGTCATGCGGGCCTCGACGGAATCGCCGAGATTGGCGAGCGCGCGTTGCAGCGAGCTGAGGCCGATCGCGCACCACGGGCAGGCGATGTCGGAAATGAAGTCGATTTGAAGCGCTTGTGTCATGGCGATTCCGGGAAATGGACGAGATGAACGAGTGGCAGCCTGCGGCGTGCGCATGAGACGATGGCTCGACGCCGCGGCAATGGCGCAAGGTTAGCCCGAAACGTCGATCTCTGCTGGGCGCGGCCGATTCGCGTTTGCGCCGGATCGGCCTCGCTGCCCGCGTTATTGCTGGCGGCGGCGGAACGCGGCAACCTTCGCGCGGTTGCCGCACATCGCCATGCTGCACCAGCGCCGCCGGTGCGATTTCGTGCGATCGAGAAAGTGCAGCACGCATTCGGGGTTCTCGCACTGCTTCACGAGCGCGAAATCGGCCTCGCAGACGAGTTGCGCCACCGCCGCGCTCAGAGGCGCGAGCACCTGCTCGGGCGTGCCGTGCGCATGGCGCTCGACAAGGCGCGGTTCGCCGCTTTCGTCGACGACCAGCTCCAGCGTGCGCGGCGCGTGCGCCAGGAAACGGTTGAGCGCGCGCGGATCGAGCGGCTCGCCCGCGCGCCGCGCGTCGATCAGCGCGCGCGCCGTTTCGCGCAGATCGCGCGCCGCTTCGAGCAGCGCATGCGCCTTGAGACGCGGTTTTTTCGCGGCGGCGGCGAGATCGTGGCGCGCGAGCCAGGCGGCCACGTCGGCGTCGCTTTGCCAGTTGTCGATCAACTCGCCGTCGACGAGCTGCACCGTATTGAGCGCGTCGAGCGCCGGATGGCCGCCGAGAAAATCGACTTCGCCGTGGTCGTGCGCGTCGCTGCCGTGCGCTGATGCTGCGTCCATATCCGCTTCCTCCTTCGTGCGCTTCGTGTGGATTGTAACCGTTTTTAGTTAAATTATCGGGTTACACCCGCGCCCGCTCCATCAACTCGCCGATGCCCGCCGCGATTTCGTCCACATGGGTTTCGAGCGCGAAGTGGCCGGTGTCGAGCATCGTCACGACCGCGTTCGGATTATCGCGGCGATACGCCTGCGCGCCCGGCGGAATGAAGAACGGATCGTGCTTGCCCCAGATCGCGAGCGTGGGCGGCGTGTATTCGCGGAAAAACGCCTGAAAGCGCGGATAAAGCTTCAGGTTCGACGCGTAATCGAGGAGCAGATCGAGCTGGATGACCTTGTTGCCCGGACGCTCCAGCAGCAGGGCGTCGAGGTAATACGCCTCCGGCTCGACGGTCGACGGATCGGCCACGCCGTGCACGTATTGCCAGCGCGTGCCTTCGAGATTCAGCACGGCGTCGGCGACGACCTGGCGGTTCGCGGCGCTCGGATCGGCCCAGTAGCGGCGGATCGGATCCCAGGCGTCCCCGAGACCTTCCTCGTAGGCGTTGCCGTTTTGCGAAACCAGCGCACTCACGCGCTCCGGATATTTCAGCGCAAGGCGCAGGCCGACCGGCGCGCCGTAATCGAACACGTAGAGCGCGTAGCGTTCGAGGCCGAGCGTATCGACGAAAGCCGCCGTGGTGGCCGCGAGCGCGTCGAACGAATAGCGATAGTCGCGGGCCTCTGGCACCTGCGTGAAGCCGAAACCCGGCAGGTCGGGCGCGATCACGCGATAGCGCGCGGCGAGGCGCGGGATCAGGTGCCGGAACATATGCGACGACGACGGATAGCCGTGCAGCAGCACGATCACGGGCGCCTCGGCAGGACCGGCTTCGCGATAGAAAACCTGTACGCCGTCGGCTTCGACGGTTTTCAGTGCGACGGCGGGATATGTGGGCAATGCGGCGGTCGATGCAGTGGCGGACATGTCGGGGCTCCGGTGGGTGTCAGGTTGTGAAACCGGTAAAACGTCGAATTGGCGGTTTCATTGTGGGCGAGGATGTGTAACCTGTCAAATTATTTTTAGGCGGTTACTTTGTTGGATGGGGTGATGCGGGGGAATCGGATGGGATTCGATGAGAGGAGGCCGCGCGCAGTCTTTTGCCTGCTCGCGACATCAATCCGGCGACGCGTAATGACGCTGACTGAGAGCTAAGCCGATCTCAAAACGGTGGGCAATCAGAAAAGTTCGATTTGCCGAAAACCGTTGTTTCTCGCGCGATGCGACATCGACCGGCGCGAGTGCGCAGCTAATTTACGGATCGCACAAATTAGCTGGGCGAATAACTAAAAGTGAACAAGACACGCTATCGACTCGTATTCAACCGGACGCGGGGGATGCTCGTTGCCGTCGAGGAAACTGCCACGGGGGCGGGCAAGAAAAGTGGACAGACGCGCGCGCATAGCGCTTCGTCTCGCGTGCTTTTCACGCTAAGGCAGCTTGCGTTCGCGGCGCTCGCGCTGGCCATGCCGGCACTGTCCAGCGCACAGATTGCGGGCGGCGGCGCACACGCACCCAACGTCATCCAGACGCCGAACGGTATTGAACAGGTCAACATCAACCGTCCGTCCGGCGCTGGCGTCTCGGTCAACACCTACAACCGGTTCGACGTACAGCAGCGCGGCGCGATCCTGAACAACTCGCCGACGATGGTGCAGTCGCAACTCGGCGGCATGATTAACGGCAA
>NZ_FNZM01000052.1 GCF_900109265.1 Paraburkholderia tropica | reverse complement strand
GAGTCCATGTACGAATGTAGAGCTGCAGCCCATCCTGTTCGTCAACACCTTGGAGACCTGGCGCAAAGGGGGGCGTTCATGTAGACACTTTCAATACGGTCTACGGAAACCCCAATCGTGCCCGCGCGCTCGTTTTTTGCTTCTGTGGCGCCAACCCCGCGCAGTTTCACGCCGCGGACGGTTCGGGCTATAGCCTGTGGGCGGAGCAGGTTGTGGCACTCGATGCATTGAACCCGCAGGTTGCCGCAAGGCTCGCGCGTATGCTCGAACGATGGCGTGCTTATGTGCCCGCCCTGCGCGAGCCAATGCGCGGCGCGCTCGCCGCAGTCGCCGGGCAGGTCGGGTCGCGTGACGTGATCGAAGTGGTCCGCAAGGCGCTTGGTTGACGTCTTTCGATCCTGAATTTACGAGCGCAGCGCGTTAGCCAGACGCGCTTCTGTGTTATTGACGCGTGCGATGTTATCGAGTTGCTCGTTGAGCTGCGATAGCCCGTAGAACGCAATTGCCGAAGTCGTTAACAGCAACGTCGCCAGAAAACCAAAGCCGGCGCCCAGCTCCAGCAGGAACCGCGTGATGTGGCGCGTGAGTGCCTGCTCGATGTCCCGTTCCTGCGCGTCCTCGACGAGGTCCACGAAATCGAAGATGTATGGATCCTTCAGCGCTTCGCGCGCGAGATCCGACTGGGGCGGTGGCAGCCGCTCCGTGAGGTTCGTGACGGCGCTCCCGGCACGCATGCGCCCCGGTGTCGATCTGCATGGCCAGCACGTTGCGCGACCTGCCGTGCTCCAGGGCCTGGCTGCGTACCAGTCCCGCTCCGCTGCGCACTCAGCAATCCCGCCTTGGTGAGCGCACCGCTTAAAAAATCATTTTCCAGGCTGAGTTGGCCGATCTTGGCGTGCAGGGTCTTCACGTCCACCGGTGGCTCGCTCGACACCGGGCCGGCCGCACCGAACACGTCAGCCGCACGCTCCTGCAACTGCCGTTTCCACTCTGTGATCTGGTTCGGATGCACATCGAACTGCTGCGCCAGTTCGGCCAGCGTGCGCTCGCCCTTGACTGCCGCCAGGGCCACTTTCGCTTTGAATGCCGCTGAGTGCGTGCGTCGGGTTCGTTTCGTCATTTTCTCGGTTCCTTTGCCTGCATTATCGCTGGCTCAGGCCCCGATCATTCCACTTATCCCGCTGTCCGATTTTGCGCGGCCACCTCTGTCTACAATGCTCGCAGCTGTCGATGCGTGTTGACCGCGGAGTCCGCTCGAATCCCGCTTTCCAGGCTGCCGGAGCCCGAAATCAGGATAAGTGAATCATTGCAACCGAATCATGAATGCAGAGGCGCCGGAAGGTCGAGCTGTTGCCCGGGACGATCAGGGCACGGCGCTCCTTTCACGCCAGACGCGCTGGCATCCTGTTCGGGAGACGTCGAGCCGGCAGTACTCATCCTTGGGGTGGGGCGGTGATGCGGGCCGAAGGTTCGGTGCACGGGCGATCGTTAGACTGTCTGATCCAGACAAACTTTTGTGCTTCCGTCCGTGGTGGTGCCTGTTATAGGCTATGAGGAAAATCGGCTGATCAGGTGCAGCCAGTGAATGGGCAAAGCAGACGGGGAGGTTGGAAGAATTTCATGTTGCTGATTATATCGAAAGCCTGTTTTTTCTGGGTCGTTGCGTACGTGTTCCTGAGCGCACAGTCAGCATTCTGGGCCGGGGCACGGCACAGTTGCATCATCTTGCTGCTTGAACTTGAGCCCCATCGCGCGCGTGGCCGGAGAGAACTGGCCCGCGCGCGGCTGCTGAGGTGGTTTGGCCTGTCGGCGGTCGTGGCGTTGCCGGTGGCCATTGCAACATTTATCGTTGCAATCGTGCAATGATGCTTCACACGCCACTTCATCGCTAACATACTCAGCATTCCTGTCATGCGTGTAGAGTTGTGTACCAAGTCCACCAGTTGATCGCGCGGTACACGCGGCTTGATCAGCATCGCTTTGTCGGTCTCGTCCACACCGTGAACGGCAAATCAATTCTTGGCAAGATCGATTCCGATAGTGATAATAGGCATGGACTTCCCCTCTCGCTGGTGTCGATGAACGTTCGCAACTTCATCCTGGCACATTGATGCCGACTCGCGGCTTCCGCCGCAGCCTCAGAACGGGGAAGTCCCTTTCATTCTCTAGGCAACGGCAACGGCGACGTGCTTGCCATGGCAGCGTTTCAGTGCCACTCCCAAACGGGCCAGCGCCCGGCGCGTTGTGACAGCTTTTATTTTGTTCTACGCCTGCTGCACTTGCCAACACAGATTGCGCATCTCGGACAGATGGCCGCGAAACGCGAGCTCGGTTACCTCGACTTCCTTGAACAGGCCTTGAAGGACGAGGCGATGGCTCGCGCGGAACGAATGCGCGGATGCTGACGCGTCTGGCTGTCTTCCCTGCAATCAATACGCTTGACGAGTTCGACTCTGAATTCGTGCTCGGCGTGCCGAAAGCACTGGTTCTCGAACTCGACAGTCTCGCCTTTGTGGAGCGCACCGAGAATGTCGTGCTTCTCGGACCCGTGGCGTTGGGAAAACCCATCGACGCAACACGCAAGCTACCGGTCTGAACGGCAGTGTACGAATTGAATTTGATTAGGACTTCATATCCGTCGGAATCAAATCCTGTTCCGTTACGATTCCGCGCATGATCGCTTAGCCCGCTGGCAGCGGATCGTCGTCACGCTGCCAGTCGACTTGCGCGTCAATATCGCTGCCCACAAACCAGCTGTCGGCGAGGCGGGCAAAACCACGACGCACCGCATCCGGATGCCGCGCTAGAAAGCCGGGCTTGGCTGTTGCCGAACGAGGAAGCGGTGTGCGGGTACAGTGGCGAGGTGCCGCAGGTTGATCGTGGCGCGCAGGATGCGCTCCTGCCAGCATGGACATCGCTTTCAGCCAAGATATATTATAATCCGATTACCATACATGCCATTTCCTGCCGCAATGGAAAAGAAAACCGCCCGCCTGACCATCCTGATCGATCCCGACAAGAAGAACGCATTAGAAAAGCTGTGTGCCGCACAAGATCTAACCTCATCTCAGGTTGTCCGGCAGTTGATCCGCGAATATCTCGAAAGTCACGGCGTCACCTACAAGACGAAGAACGCGCTCGGAAAACGGGTCGGCCGTAGCACGACTGATTGAGACTGACCGGGCAGGCGATGAACTCAGGCGCCCGGCTCCCAATGCGCGTGCCCGTTTTCTCGCCAGACGAGTTGCTTCGGGTCAAGACTCAGGCCGGCCATCAGGCGTCTGGCTGTCGCGGCCAGTCTCAGATCATCTGCCCATGCGTACCTGAAAGCCCGATCCAGCAGTACGCGCGGGGATGGCATCGAGCCTTGGTCTTTCCAGCCGAAGGCTACAAAATTACTGTCGTCCTCGCACCGTACCAATGCGTATGATGTTCCGAACACGGAGTTCAGACGCTCGACGTAAAGGTCAAGTGCGGGGTCGTCATCGGTGAAATTGATCGCGAGAACGCCTGTCGGCGTCAACCGTTCGCGACATGCCGTGAGGAACGTCATTTCTGTGCACTGGGGGGCGATTCCACCCGATACATATGCGTCAACCAGAATGATATCGGCTGAGTAGTCGTCGTTCTGGACGTAGTCCGCACCATTGGCGCATACGACCCGGAAGCGGGTGTCGTCTATCGGAATCCGGAACACATCGCGCAGCGCAATCACTGCCGGATCGATCTCCACCGCGATGATGTTCACTTCAGGGAGGTGCTTGTGGCAGTACTTCGCCAGCGAGCCCCCGCCCAGCCCGATCATACAGATGTGTCTCGGAGCCGGTTGCAGTAGCAGGAATCCCATCATGGTGCGCGTATAGCCGAGCGTGAGCCTGTCTGGCGCACGTCGCGACATGCAGCTCTGCGTGGAAAAGTGGTCGAAATGCAGGGACACGGCGTTTCGCGTCTCCAGCACGAATGGTCGCGTACCATTCAAGGGTGTCGAGAGGAACTCGGCTAAGGTGTCGCGGGATGTCTGGTCGTCGTTCATGCTCGACTTATCGGGTGGTCAGCAAGGGCGTGAAACGCTGCGGTGTCCGGCTGGACAATGCAGCATATGCCAGTCCGTCTTCCTGCGAAGCGAGCCCTGACATGAAGCTGAGTGCATGGGTGCTGTAGTCGCTCATGGTCGCCACCAGCGACGTGTATATCCTCGCAAGGGGGCTTCGCCGAACCTTGTGCGCAGATGCTTGATCAACGCAACCACGTACGTGCCCGGTCCATTCCTGGGGGCGGTTTTCCCCGGGAAGCCAAAGGCGTCTCCCTCGTTCCTGCGTTGCTCATGGCGGAGTCTACGCGTACATCCCATACTTCCTCCTTGCCGGTGTTCTATTGAGAATCGAGAGCATACGGGGCAGTCGTCGCATTCGCCGGGCGGCGCGTGTCCACCATGAACGTGGCAGCGGCGTCTCGCTGCGGATTGCGGCCATCATGATGTGCAAATTGCATTATCATATTATTTACATTATATTGCACTTGTGTCTCGATGCGGGTCGTCACCTTCCGGCGACCGTGGGGGGATTCGTTGAGGATGCCGCTATGCTCGATCCAGATGGGATGCTGTTGCGACCTGACCGGAGTCGTGTGCGTCTGCGGGAAATTGCCGGATGGCGGGGGCTGGTCGTAGTGGGCGTCGGTCGTGGTGGAGAGCGCGGTTTCCAGATGGTCTACCGGTTTCATGACGTCGGCGAGCAGCTCGCTGCCGTCGGCATTCACCTAGCATTCGTCTATCCGAGGGAGTCGGCCCGGCATGTGCTGGACGCGGTTTCCGTTGCCAGCACACGGTTCAGGGGGCATCCGTGGCTATTGCTCGATGCGGACGACCAGTGTTTTGCGCAGGGTATATGGCCTCGCTCGCTTGAAGCGGTGTACCTCAACCCGGAAATGAAGCGACTTGCGGGTGTCTACGTCGATCTGCAGGTCAATACCTGGGAAAGGGAATTGCGGGCATTTTTCGGAGCCTGCGAGGTTACATGTCCTGACTCCGGCGTGGGGAGATCGCGAGCGGACGTGTAGTTAGTCGTATGGAGGATTGGCGTCCCGCTAGCGTCAGCCAAGGTGCCATGCTGCGGGCGGATCATCGCGGCAAGCGGGGTGTTGATCTCGTGAAAGCCGTCGTGCGAGTCCAATTGCCTTAGGCCCGGCCTGAACTCGCCGTGAGCAATCGGTCCAAGCCATTCTTTGGAGAAGCCGTGATCGACAGGGAAACGTCAAACGAAAGAAGCATCTCCCCATCGGCAATCTGGGCGTTGCAACGCCTCGCCGAAGTAAGAGAGGGAAGAGATGCGCCGGCGCTTGGCTGGTCGGTCGCGCGAGAGTTGATCAGTGCGGGCTTTGCCGGTTATCGATCGGACATGGGCTCCGGCATCATGATTACTGCTGCGGGCCAGGCATTTCTGGCAAGCTGCAAGTAGGTCTGTGTCAAACTCACTGCAGATAGCATTCTGTCGGGGTCATTAGGCGTCGGTGGCGCCAGTTGGGTTGGACTCCGATGGGAATTGCCGGCATTGGGCCGGATGGCTGATCGATCCAGTGACGATGCGCTCAGGATGTGTTGAAACCCGCATCGCCTGCCGACCGGTTCGCCCTGCGGGAACCTGCGGTCGCAAAGGTCAAAATCTGATCTGGGCCTGATCCTGTCGGACGCCGCTGCATTTGGCAGCTACGCACTGAGGTTTGCCGGCGCATTGGTGTCAGGCCCGTCCGCCCGGAAGTCATGCGCCCAGTTGCCCATCAGCATCGCCGCGGCTTGAACGCCTCCCCCCGTGCAGCGTCTCGCGCGACATCACCTCCGAGGTGGGCATTGTCAAGTTGGCGGCTGTGGGCAACTGTGCGTCACGCGCGTAGTTATCCTTAACAGATAACGGTCTCGCTTGCGGCGGAAAGAGTCCAAGCGCGCCATGTGCCGAGGCGTTCTTGAAGTATGGCACGATGACGTGCAGCGTTCATCTGATGCCTTGGAAGCGCGAAGTGCTGACGGATCGGGCCGAAGCATGAAAGAAAAGCCTGCGTGCGACGCGCATCGCGAAAGCCACACATCTGGCGTTCGCGCCTACGGGTTGGCTGGTGGCTGTTCTCGGCGCGGTTATTT
>NZ_FNZM01000011.1 GCF_900109265.1 Paraburkholderia tropica | reverse complement strand
CAGGTCGCATCACCTATCAAGCGCCCACACTTATCGGCTGTAAATTTTTAAAGATCGCGTCGCCCAAACTGCCCGGTTCGACTGCCGCACCGTAGTGCGCTGTACTACCCGGCGTTTGCTGCGTTGCTGCGTCAGCAGCAGAGAAACGAGATTATGAAGTCTCTTTTTCGTTTCGTCAACATCTTTTTTTACGTCGCCGCTTAAAAAGCTTGCTGATCCTGCGAACCCGCTCGTTTCGTCGCGGGCTTCGCGCTGCGGTGTCAGTGACATCGAATTGCGAAGGAGGCGAATTCTAGTCACACGCATGACTTATTGCAAGCGGATTTTTGGTATGTCCTTCAAGCGTCAAACCGAGGCTTCAAACCGCACGACACCCCCAGCAGAAGCCCGCCAACGCATAGAACGGCACGCGGCCGCACGCCCTCTTCTCCCCATCCTGTAGGGCAAACCGATGGCCTGCGCGGAACAGACTAGAATATGGGGTTCTCTGCATCCCAACTCACAGATTTATGCGCTCGCGAATCGCCAAACGCCTCCCCCCTGACGCCGACAAGCTTGTCGGCCTGTCGCTCGCCCTGTTCGCCTCGGGCAGCCGCACCGAAGACCGCTTCTGGGAGGCCAAGCTCGACACGCTCCTAGCGAAGGTCGTGCGAAACGGCAATCAGACCACGCTCGACGCCGCGCTCGATCATCTGCAGCAGAATCATCCGGACGCCTACGGCGCGCTCGCTGACATGGCGGAAACGCATAGCGAGTCGTTCATTCTCGAGCACGAGGGCGAGAAGTACGAAGCGCTGCTGGTTGCCGCGCCCGTGCTCGCCTGGACGCGCTACGTGATTCCGTCGGGTCCGCTGAAGGCCGATGCCTCGGACGCCCTGCGCACGCATCTGCAGGCACACGTGCTGGCGAGCGGCACGCATGTCGCGATGGCGCCCTATCTCTATAGCATCGACCAGCTGCCGCGCCATCACGTGGAAACGTGGCGCCTCGCCCAGCAGCTTTCGCAGTCGGCGCTGACCGGCAACGTCGCGAAGATCAGCACGGGCGAGCTGCCCGAGACGTCGCCGATCCTCGCCGATCCGCGTTTCCTGCTCGCCGTGGTGGCTGCACCGCTCGGCGCGCCGCTGTTCCGCTGGCAGGAAGAAGAAAACGGCTCGCGCATCGAGCGCGGGCAGTGCCTCGAACAATGGGCCACGCAGGGCGGTGCCAATCTGGCCGTCGTCATGCCGGGCTGCGAGTTCGAATGCCTGCTGCCGGACGCGTACTACTCCGCCTGCCGCGACGCCGACGAGCGCGTGCGCCCGCACACCATCCGCACCGCCGTACGCTATCTGCTCGACACGATCGGCGCGACGGCGCAAGACCTGCGCGCCGTTGTCGCTGGCTTCGGCGAGCGCCGCATCGACGAATACCGTATCGGCTTCACGAAGCGCGGCAGCAATGACGTGCTGTACGGCGTCGTCTGGCCGCTCTACGGTCGCGAAAACGGCGACGCGGAGATCGACGAAGAGCCGTCCGAAGAAAGCGACGCCACCGGCCCGCTCGAAGAAATCGTGACGCTGCTCAAGGAATCGGGCATCACCGATATCCGTCGCCACGCGGGCCGCTTCGAGCCGGAATATTGCGACGATTGCGGCGTGCCGCTCTATGCCGATCCGCTCGGTGAAATCGTCCACGCCGAGATGCCGGAAGATGCTGAGCCCGTTCAGCCGCACTTCCACTAAGCAACGCGGCGTATTCCTACCCGCTGCATCCCAAGTCCCGCCACTGTGCGGGATTTTTTTTTGCCCTACGTCCTACGCCATCTGGACAGGCCGTCAAACGGCGGCCTTTTTGTCATCATGGTGCGGTAGTTCCGGTTTCGAGCGACGTGTGCCGAAGGTACGCGCAGCACAACATTTCGAGAGGCAATACACGGGAGGGCAGTGTTATGCGGTTTGCTGTATTCAATCCGGACGCCGAACGGCGCGAAGGGCTCAAGGCGCTGTTAAGACAAATCGACCGTCGCGCGCGTTTCAGCGACGCCCCGGACTGGCGTAGCGCCGAACGCGCGGCGCAACGTTTCACCCCGAATCTGTTCGTGATCGACTGGCACGACGGCATCGTCGCCGGCGAACTGCGTCAGTTCGTGAGCCGGCACCGCACGCTGCCCATCGCCGTGCTCGTCGATCGCACCGAACCGCCGCATAAGGTTCGCGCCCTCCTCTCCGAAGGCGCGCGCGGCATCATCCGCCGCACCACGGATTCGATTCTGATCGTCAAACTGCTCGAACTGATTCTGCTTGGCGGCGACCATCTGCCCGCCGATGTCTTTGGTCCGACGTTCTGCCCGCCCGGTGCGTGGCCGGTTCCGCCACGCCGCAATGCACGCGGCATGCCACTGCCGCGCAAACTCTCGACCCGGGTGGCACTCTCGCCGCGCCAGGAGCAGATCCTGCGTTGCGTGCATATGGGCAGCACGAACAAGATGATCGCGCGCGCACTCGGCATCAGCGAAGGCACGGTCAAGGTTCACCTGGCGAGCATCTTCCAGCAACTCGGCGCGCCCAACCGGGCGGCGGCCGTGGCGATCTACAACGGCTTGCTGTCGAATCAGCTGCAGGTGCTGCGCACGCGTCGCGACAGTCCGCGCAAACCCGCACATGGCGAACACGGCCCCACGCCACTGCGCGCCCGCGTAGAAGCGGAGTTCCGCTATCCGTTGCTGACAGACGACACCTTCGCGCCGCTACCGATGGCCGCGGAGCCCACGCCGCCTTACGGCGACACGGCGCCCGCGCCCTGCAACCCGCCCGGGACCACCCTCGTCGATACAGAAGACCCCGAAGCGCCGCCAGGCAGCGCACACGTTTTGCCCTCCAACGAGTAATATGAAGCTCATGGGGTTCCTCTATACGCCACTACCGTTGTGGGTCATCGTCGGTGCATGGGTTGCATCGGCGGGTCTGCTCGCGTTCGCGCTATGGAACAACCCGTTCAAGCGTCTGCAGGACGCGACGCTCCAGCACGTGTGGCTCGCCATTATCGTGGCCGTCTCCGTGCTGTGGGCGAGTAACGCGTGGCTCGAAGACGGCACCGTGCTGCATCTGCTCGGCGCCACCCTCGTGGTCACGCTGTTCGACTGGGGCCTGGCGCTCATTGCCATGGCCGTGGTCGTCGCCCTCGCGGCGCTGGTGTTCGACTCGCCGTGGGACGGCGTCGCGCTCACCTTCCTCGTCTACGGTGCGTTTCCGGTCTGCCTGTCGGCGTTGCTGCAGCGCGCCTTCACGGCCTGGCTGCCGCGCAATCTCTTCATGTTCATCGTCGGGCAGGGCTTCGTCTCACCTGCCATCGCCGTCTCCGCCGCGGCGTATCTCGCGCTCGGCACGCACATCGCGCTCAACAACGGCTCGATGCTCGCGGTGCCGGCCGGCTACGCGTTCAGCGTGTTCCTGCTCGCGTCCGGCGAGGCCTGGTTCACCGGCATGGCGACCGCACTGATCGCTGTCTACCGTCCCGCGTGGGTCACGACTTACGACGTGCGACGCTATCGCCTCGGCGGCCCTCGCACCTGAGCCAGGCTGAGCAAAACCGAGCGCACCTGAGAGCACCTGAGAGCACCTGAGAGCACCTGAGAGCACCTAAGCAACGCTGACGCAAGCAACGCGTCGCCTCCCTGAT
The DNA here is from genome assembly GCF_900109265.1 of Paraburkholderia tropica. Lineage (GTDB taxonomy): Bacteria > Pseudomonadota > Gammaproteobacteria > Burkholderiales > Burkholderiaceae > Paraburkholderia > Paraburkholderia tropica. The sequence continues at coordinate 337,208 of NZ_FNZM01000011.1, read as the reverse complement.
GGTTTCCTCGATTGCGGTCCGCCGGTCGTACGCTAGAATGAATCGGCGCCTGCGGCCACACGCCGCGTCGCGCTCAGTGCGTGTGCGGCAACAACGGTCGATCCCACGAGGGCAACGCGCGAAATAATTGTTTCAGGATTGAACTCAACCACGCAGCGCAGCATCTTACGGTGCCAGACGTTCCACCCTCATCCAGAACAATCAGATGGACCGCAACATCGCTTTCCGCCAGTTGCTGCGTACTGGAGGCCGACTGGTCGCCTGCGCCGCGAGCCTGATGCTCGTCTGCACGCTGCCCGCCGAGGCCGATCAGCTCGAGCAGCAAAACGATCTCGTCAACACCTACGTCACGCAGATGCATGCCGATCCGCTGGTCGCGCGTTGCGCCGCGCACGGCAACTTCATCGCCGGCACGTCGAGTGTGCTCGATCACGTCGAATTCCCGCCCAGTTCCTTCGATAGCGCGCACGCCACCGTCACGCCCTGGAACGATTCCTTCGATGAAGGCAAGCAGCGCGTGAAGGTTGATACGATCGTCACCGTCGACGGCATCGGCATTCCGCAAGACAGCAGCCACGCGCCGTACGATCTCAAATTCCGTTGCGGCTACGTCGGTCAGCAGATCCTCGCCTTCAGCTGGAACGATCCCGAACCGCCCGCACGTGCGCGCAGCGAGCGCAGCAGCGCGTCGCCCGGCGCGGCGCACGTGAGCGGCAAACACACCGCCAAGTCGAAAAAGGCGACCGGCAAGAGCAAGGGCACGACGAAGAAGTCGACGAGCAAGTCCAGCCACAAGTCCTCGTCCACCTCGTCGAAGAGCGCCACGAAGTCCGCATCGAAATCGACCACGAAGTCCACCGCGAAAGCCACAGCGAAGAAGTCGTCGACGAAGAAAAAGTCGACGGCGCAGTAAGCGCGGCACGACAGTTCACGCACACAACAGCGCGAACAAAAAAGGGGGAAGCGGCTCACACCGCTTCCCCCTTTTTCATATCGTCACCGTCGTGGCGATGCCGTCAGGCGAACCTCAGGCGAAGGTCTCAACGTGATGGAGAATGGCCTGCAGCATCGCCGCACCGAGCGACGCGCTGCGCTCGCCGTTCCAGCCCACGCGCTCGTCGGGCAGATTCGCGTTGTCCTTGAACGGCATTTCGAGCGTGAGCGAGAGACAGCCGTAACGATGGCCGATGTACTTCGACGCCAGCTTGAGCGCGTCCTCGCGATAGCGGCTCGCTTCGTAGCCGTGCTTGTCCTGGAAGTCGGGGCTCGCGATCTTGAAGGCGTCGATGAACGCCTTCTGCTCCGTGCGCTGCTGATCCGTGAAACCCGGCAGCATTTCCGATCCCGCCACGAACACATAAGGCAGCGTTTCGTCGCCGTGAATGTCGAAGAACAGATCGCAGCCGGTCTGCTCGATCGCGTCGCGCACCACGAGCACTTCCGGGCTGCGCTGCGCATCCGGCTCCATCCATTCGCGATTGAGGTTCGCGCCCACGGCGTTCGTGCGCAGATTGCCGTGCACGCTGCCGTCCGGGTTCATGTTCGGCACGATGTGGAAAATCGCTCGGTCGAGCAGCTTGCGCGCGACCGGATCGCCCGACCAGTCGCCCCAACCCGCCAGCCGCTTCACGAGACCTTCGACGAACCATTCGGCCATCGATTCGCCCGGATGCTGGCGCGCGATGATCCACACGGTCTGCTTGGGCTTGCCTTCGGGCGTGGTGTCGCCGGGCATGCCGAGCGAGAGCAGCGACATCGGCCGGCCCTCGACGCTCTGGCCGAGCTCGCTCAGCGTGGCGTGCGGCAACTGCTGCAGCGCGCCGAGGAATTCCGAGTGGCGCTCCTCGCCGTACGGCTCGAAATACGCGTAGTAAATGCTGTCGAAATCGGGCGTGTGCTCGATGGTCAGCGCCTTGCCGTCGTACGAGGTCGGCACGCGGAACCAGTTCACGCGGTCGTAGCTCGCGACGGCCTGATAGTCGCGCCAGCCTTCGGGAAACGCGCATGCCGATGCGTTTTCGAAGGTCATCGTGCACGGCTCGCCGCGCGCGCCCGTCAGGCGGAAGTAGAACCACTGCGCGAATTCGGACTGATTGTCGGGGCGCACGCGCAGGCGGATGTCGTCGGGCTGCTCGCACGACAGCACTTCGATCGCGCCCGCGTCGAACTGGCTGGAGATGGAAATCGTCATGGCAATATCCTTGGCTGGATCGGTGCTCGCGCGCCGCTCAAACGGTCAATCTATCAATCGGTCAAATCGCTCAATCGGCGATGCGACGGCGGAATACGTAGGTCGAATCGTTCGATGCGCCCGCATCGAATGCATAGCCTTCGCTGTCGAAGGCCTTGAGCGCTTCGGGTTCGGCGATGCGGTTCTCGACCGCATAGCGCGCCATCAGACCGCGCGCGCGTTTCGCGTGGAAGCTGATGATCTTGTAGCGGCCGCCCTTCCAGTCTTCGAAAACCGGCGTAATCACAGGCGCGTCGAGCTTCTTCGGCTTCACGGCCTTGAAGTATTCGTTCGACGCGCAATTCACGAGCACGCGTGCGCCGTGCTTCGCGCTCTTCGCGTGGTTGTGCTCGAACTGCGCGTTGAGCGCGTGCGTGATGCGCTCGCCCCAGAACGCGTAGAGATCTTTGCCGCGCGCGTTCTCGAAGCGCGTGCCCATCTCCAGGCGATACGGTTGCAGCAGGTCGAGCGGACGCAGCAGGCCATAGAGACCCGAAAGCACGCGCACGTGGTTTTGCGCGTAGTCAAGGTCGGCGTGCGAAAGCGATCGGGCGTCGAGACCCTCGTACACGTCGCCGTTGAACGCGAGCACGGCCTGCTTCGCGTTGCTCTGGCTAAAGCGCGTGGACCAGTCGGCGTAACGCTGGAAATTCAGGCGCGCGAGCGGGTCGGAAATGCTCATCAACGTGCCGATCTGCTGCGGCGACAGGCGGCGCAGGCCGTCGATCAGCTCGGCCGCGTCGTCGACGAAATCGGGGATGGTGTGGGTGTCGACGTGCGCCGGCGTGTCATAGTCGAGCGATTTGGCCGGCGACAGAACGATTATCATAGAGGCTTGCAGGGCACGCGGTGCCCATGTTCAAAGGCGAAAGCCCGATTGTAGCGAATTCACGAATGACCGGTTTTACGCCCCGGAATCCCGACGCGCCCATCGTGGTGCTCGACTCCAATGTCTGGCTCGACATCCTCATCTTCGACGATCCCCACACGCGGCCGATCCGCGCCGCGCTCGAACGCGGCGCGCTCACGGCGCTGATCGACGCGCGCTGCCGCGGCGAGCTCGCGTTCGTGCTCGATTATCCGCATCTGCAGGGGCGCGGCGTGGACAAGGCCGGCGCGCTGGCCGCGCTTGCGCCGCTCGTCTCGCTGATCGAGCCGCCCGAATTGCCCGCCGACGCGCGCGCGCTGCCGCAATGCCGCGACCGCGACGACCAGAAGTTTCTCGAACTCGCGCGCGCGAGCGGCGCGGCGTGGCTGGTCTCGAAGGACCGCGCCGTGCTCAAGCTCGCGAAGCGCATCGCGCGCGACTTCGGTTTCCGGATCGGCACGCCCGATGTGTTCGTCGCCGAATGCGGGCTGGGCGGCGCGGCCGAAGCCGCCGCCTGAACCGGCGCACGCAGCCGCGCCGATTTCCCTACAATCAGGCTTTCCTGTTCCTCCGATTCCAGACGACCGCGCCATGAACGCACCGCATCCTTCGCAAGCTCCGTCGACGCAGAACCTGCTCACGCCCTCTTTTCCGTCGCGCCTGCCCGACGTCGGCACGACGATCTTCACGGTGATGAGCGCGCTCGCCGCCGAAAAGGGCGCGGTCAATCTCGGTCAGGGCTTCCCCGATTTCAACTGCGATGCGCGCATCGTCGACGCGGTGGCGCAAGCCATGCGCGACGGGCACAACCAGTATCCGCCGATGGCCGGCGTCGCTGCGCTGCGCGAAGCGATCGCCGGCAAGATCGAGCAGGTCTACGGCCGCCGCTACGACGCCAACAGCGAAATCACGGTGACGGCGGGCGCCACGCAGGCGCTCCTCACGACGATTCTCGCGACCGTGCATCCCGGCGACGAAGTGATCGTGGTCGAGCCGACCTACGACAGCTATCTGCCGTCGATCGAACTCGCGGGCGGCAAGCCCGTGTTCGTGACGCTCGAAGCGCCCGATTACGCGATTCCGTTCGACCGCCTCGCCGCGGCCATCACGCCGAAAACGCGCCTGATCCTCATCAACACGCCGCACAACCCGACCGGCACGGTCTGGCGCGCCGAGGAAATGCGCAAGCTCGAAGAGATCGTGCGCGGCACCAACGTGCTGATCCTCTCCGACGAAGTCTACGAACACATGGTCTACGACGGCCAGCCGCACGAGAGCGTGGCGCGCTATCCGGAACTGGCCGCGCGCAGCTTCATCGTGTCGAGCTTCGGCAAGACGTTTCACGTGACCGGCTGGAAAGTGGGCTACGTGGCCGCGCCCGCGCCGCTCACGGCCGAATTCCGCAAGGTGCATCAGTTCAACGTGTTCACGGTGAATACGCCGATGCAGGTGGGTCTGGCGCAGTATCTGCGCGATCCGCAGCCGTATCTGGACCTGCCCGCGTTCTATCAGCGCAAGCGCGACTTCTTCCGCGCTGGCCTCGCGAACTCGCGCTTCAAGCTGCTGCCGTGCGAAGGCACCTACTTCCAGTGCGTCGATTATTCGGCGATCAGCGACCTGCCCGAAGCGGAGTTCTCGAAGTGGCTCACTTCGGAGATTGGCGTGGCGGCTATTCCGGTGTCGGCGTTCTATCACGAGTCGCACGAATCGGGCGTGGTGCGCTTTTGCTTCGCCAAGCAGGAGAGCACCCTCGCCAGCGCGCTCGAACGGCTCGCGCGGCTCTGAGCGCGTAACATCCCGCCGCCCCGCCAGCGCGATGACGCCGCGAACCGCCTTGAGGCGTGTCCGGTCATCGCACGGCAGGGCGCGCTTGCGCGCGTTACGCGTTCGCTTCGAGGTACGCCTTGCGGTCGGCGCCCACGCGCTGCGCGGCCGGGCGCTCGCTCACGAGCTTGACGTACGCCTTCCAGTCCACGCCGGCCTCGGCGAGGAAATCGCGGCCGTAGACCTTCTGCGTCGCCATGCCGACGAGCGGCAGGCTCACGAACGCCGCCATGTCGGCCACGCCGAACTGCTCGCCGCCCACGTACGGCGCGAACTTCGCGAGCCGCTTGAAGCTCGCCACATAGCGGTTCAGGCGCTTTTCGACCGTCGCCTTCACTTCGTCGCTGGCCTTGCCGCCGAAGAACGCCTCGCCGTACAGCTCGCGCGCGACCAGCTCCAGATGCGTTTCGATGAAGGTGATCAGCTCGCGTTCCTTCGCGGCCTGCCACGGATCGGCCGCGAAGATGCGCTTCTCCGGAAAGCGCGCCGCCAGATACTCGACAATCACTTCCGACTCGCACAGAAAGCCCTGCTCCGTTTCGATGTAGGGCACCTTGCCGCCCGGCGATTCGGCGAGCTGCGCCTCGGCGAGCGGCAGCTTTGTCAGCACTTCCTCGAACGGAATGCCGTGCTCGAGCAGCACGAACTTCACCTTGTTGTAGTAGTTCGAGACCGCAAAACCATGCAGCTTGATCATCCTCGTCTCCTCCTTGGGGGCGATGCGCGGCAATCCCGGATTGCCGAACCGTTTTCATGAAAATGTACGACCGTGCTATTCTAGGCCAATCATGGAGCCAGGCTTCCAATGACTTTCCATCATTTCAATATTGAGACACCCGGCGACGATGCGGCAACGTATCCCGCCGACACCTTCGCGAAACTCGCCGTAAAAGGCAAGTCCGGCAAACGCGCCGCGTGCAGCGTCACGCGCCTGCGCGCCGTTACCATCGCATCGAACGAGGCCCAGTCATGAGCGCCGAACTCCTCAGCACCCGCCCGCACGGCCACGAATCGACGCTCGTGCTCACGCTCTCGAATCCCGGCGCGCGCAATGCGCTGCATCCCGACATGTACGCCGCCGCGATCGAAGCGTTCGACACCGCCGAGCGCGATCCGTCGCTGCGCGCGATCGTCCTCACGGGCGCCGACAACTTCTTCTGCGCGGGCGGCAACCTGAACCGCCTGCTCGAAAACCGCGCGAAAGACCCGTCGGTGCAGGCCGCCAGCATCGACATGCTCGCCCAATGGGTGACGGCCATGCGCCAGTGCAGCAAGCCCGTGATCGCCGCCGTGGAAGGCGCCGCGGCAGGCGCGGGCTTCTCGCTCGCGCTGGCCGCCGACCTGCTGGTGGCCGCCGAGGACGCGAAGTTCGTCATGGCCTACGCGCGTGTCGGCCTCACGCCCGACGGCGGCGGCTCGTGGTTCCTCGCGCAGTCGCTGCCGCGCGCGCTCGCGTTCGAATTGATGGCCGAAGGCAAGCCGATCGCCGCGCCGCGCCTCGCCGAACTGGGCGTCGTCAACCGCCTCGCCAAACCGCACGGCGCGCTCGACGCCGCGCTCGCCTGGGCCGACGAACTCGCGAAGATCGCGCCGAACTCGGTCTCGCGCATCAAGGGCCTGACGAACGTCGCCGTCACGCACACGCTCGACGAGCAGCTCGCCGCCGAACGCGACAACTTCGTCGCCTCGCTGCATCACAGCGACGGCCTCGAAGGCATCACCGCGTTCCTCGAAAAACGTTCCCCGGTCTACAAGCGATGAGCGAATTCCAGTTGCCGCAGCGCCGCCGCATCTATCTGATGCGCCATGGCGACGTCACCTATTTCGACGATTCAGGCCGCGCGATCGATCCGGACACCGTGCCGCTCAACGACAACGGCCGCGCCCAGGCGAGCGCCGCCGGCGCGGCGTTCGCGCAGCAAGGCGTGCGCTTCGACCGCGTGATCGTGAGCGGCTTGCGGCGCACGATCGAAACCGCGCGACATGTGCTCGACGCGACCGGGCAGCAGATCGCCCTCGAAGACCAGCCGGCGTGGCAGGAAATCCGCGGCGGCCGTCTCGCCGACATCGCGCCCGCGGACATCGAGAACGCGTTTCTGCGCGCCTTCGACGGCGTCGTGTCCGAAGAGACGCGCTTTCTCGGCGGCGAAAGCATCGGCGAACTGCTCGATCGCGTGCTGCCCGCTATCGCCGAACTGCGCGCCGATCCCGCCTGGGACACGGCGCTGCTCGTGCTGCACGGCGGCGTGAACCGCGCGATTCTCTCGCACGCGATCACGGCGGGCGGCCGCATGTTCTTCGGCCACCTCGCGCAGACCACCGGCTGCATCAACGTGCTCGATGCGGGCGCGGCGCCGCACGACTGGGTCGTGCGCGCGCTGAACCATGCGCCGCCCTCGCCTTTGCATCGCGACACCCGCAACACCACGATGGAGATGCTGTACGCGCAATATCTGCGCTATCGCCCGCAGCGCTAGCGCGTTGCACCGACGGCTTACACAAGAACGGAGACAAACATGGCGCAAGCCACCCCGGATGGAGACAAGAACGCCGCCGACAAGTCCACCGACTTCTCGGCGTTCGAAGGCACGCGGCCCGTGGCCGACCGTCAACGTTTCGATATCGACGCCTTGAGCGCATGGCTCGCGGCGCACGTCGCGGGCTTCGCCGGACCGCTCACGGTCGAGCAGTTCGCCGGCGGCCAGTCGAATCCCACCTTCAAGCTCGTCACGCCCACGCGCAGCTACGTGATGCGCGCGAAGCCGGGGCCGAAGGCGAAGCTGCTGCCTTCGGCGCACGCCATCGAACGTGAATATCGCGTGATGGATGCGCTCGGCGCCACCGATGTGCCCGTCGCAAAGATGCTCGCGCTGTGCGGAGACGAAGCCGTGATCGGCCGCGCGTTCTATGTGATGGAGTTCGTCGAGGGCCGCGTGCTCTGGAATCAGGCGCTGCCCGGCATGACGCGCGAAGAACGCGGCGCGATCTACGAGGAAATGAACCGCGTGATCGCCGCGCTCCACAACGTGAAGCCCGACGCCATCGGTCTCGCGGACTTCGGCAAGCCCGGCAATTATTTCGCACGCCAGATCGATCGCTGGAGCCGTCAATATCAGGCCTCGGAAACCGAGTCGATCGACGCGATGAATCGCCTGATCGAATGGCTGCCGCAGCATATGCCCGACGATCAGGGCTCGCGCGTGTCGGTCGTGCACGGCGACTTCCGCCTCGACAACCTCATCTTCCATCCGACCGAGCCGCGCGTGCTCGCCGTGCTCGACTGGGAACTCTCGACGCTCGGCGATCCGCTCGCCGACTTCTCGTATCACTGCATGGCGTGGCACGTCGAGCCTGGCCAGTTCCGCGGCATCGGCGGACTCGACTGGCAGGCGCTCGGCATTCCCGACGAGCAGCATTACGTGCAGCGGTATTGCGAGCGCACCGGCCTCGAAATCCGCGGCGACTGGAACTTCTATCTCGCCTACAACATGTTCCGCATCGCGGCCATCCTGCAAGGGATCATGAAACGCGTGGTCGACGGCACCGCCGCCAGCGCCCAGGCCGCCGACGCCGGACGCCGCGCGCGGCCGATGGCCGAACTCGCGTGGCACTACGCGCAAAAGGTGCGCTAGCCGCGCGCCGGATTTCCTGACTCATCATCGGCAAACCGATCAGCAAACCCATCGCACTCGAAACGTATTCGGTGCTCTTTAGCGAGGTCCCAGATGAATTTCGATTACACCCCGAAAGTGCAGGCGCTGCGCGAGAAGCTGCTCGCGTTCTTCGACGAACACATCTATCCGAACGAGTCCGTCTATCACGAGGAAGTCGAGCGCAACCGCGCCGCCGGCAACGCGTGGGTGCCCACCGAAATTGTCGAGAAACTCAAGGTCAAGGCGCGCGAAGCCGGACTGTGGAATCTGTTCCTGCCGGAGTCGCATCGCGGCGCGGGCCTGACGAACCTCGAATACGCGCCACTGTGCGAGATCATGGGCCGCGTGATCTGGGCGCCCGAAGTGTTCAATTGCAGCGCGCCCGACACCGGCAACATGGAAACCATCGAGCGCTACGGCACCGAGGAACACAAGCGCCAGTGGCTCGATCCGCTGCTGCAGGGGCAGATTCGCTCGGCCTTCCTGATGACGGAGCCGGAAGTCGCTTCGTCGGATGCGACCAACATCCAGACGCGCATCGAGCGTGACGGCGACGACTACGTGATCAACGGCACGAAGTGGTGGTCGTCGGGTGCGGGCGATCCGCGCTGCGCGGTGTACATCGTGATGGGCAAGACCGATCCCGATGGTCCGCGCCACGCGCAGCAGTCGATGATCCTCGTGCCGTCCGACGCGGCGGGCATCACGGTCAAGCGCCCGCTCACGGTGTTCGGCTACGACGACGCGCCGCACGGCCACATGGAGATCAAGCTGGAAAATGTGCGCGTGCCGGCGTCGAACATCCTGCTCGGCGAAGGGCGCGGCTTCGAGATCGCGCAAGGCCGTCTCGGGCCGGGCCGCATCCATCACTGCATGCGGCTGATCGGACTGGCGGAACGCGCGATCGAATTCATGGCGAAGCGCGCGCTCGCGCGCGTCGCGTTCGGCAAGACCATCGCGCAGCAGACAGTCACGCAGGAACGTCTCGCCGAAGCGCGCTGCATGATCGAACAGGCGCGCCTGCTCACGCTGAAGACCGCGTACATGATGGACACGGTCGGCAACAAGGGCGCGCGCGGCGAGATCGCGATGATCAAGGTGGTCGCGCCGAGCATGGCCTGCCAGGTACTCGACTGGGCGATTCAGGTGCATGGCGGCGGCGGCGTGAGCGGCGACTTCCCGCTCGCTTACGCGTATGCGCAGGCACGCACGCTGCGTTTCGCCGACGGCCCGGACGAAGTGCACCGCAACGCCATCGCCAAGCTCGAACTCGCGCGTCATCTGGAGCCGGGCGCGGCGTCGCGCGTGGAAATGCCGGTCACGCGCTCGTAAGTTCGGCGTAGCACTCAGCGCCGCATCGTGCGGATGGAACTCCGCTCGATGCGTGCGCTCAGTCAGATCTCAGTTTGCGCTCGCGCGCTGCGCCGCGAGCGATCTGGCCACCGACGCCAGCGTTCTGCGCCGGATCCAGCCGCTGGCCGCACGGATCGCGAGCCAGTACGGCGTCATCAACATCCGGGTGGACCACGACGGGCAATGCACGAACGTCTCGGTCACGAGCCGCGACGCGCGCTCGCCCTCCTCCACGCGAAACCGCAGCACCAGCTTCGCGATATCGGTGCGCGCAAGCGCGAGAAAGGCCGCCGCATCCGCGACATCGACGAGCCCGAAATCCGGACGCCAGAAGCGCCCCGCCAGCCCGAACGACAACTCGCGCTCACCGCGATCGAGCGGCGTGAACGTACTCAGGCCGAACGGCGCGCGCGCCTCGCCATGCAGGCGCTGCACCAGACGCGTCGGCGCTTCGCGCACGCGCATCAGCGTATCGATGACCCAATCGTCGCGCATGTCGAGCGCCACGAGCGCGTCGAGAATGCGCGCCGGCGACGTCTCGTCCACGGACGCCGCGTGTCGCTCATAGAACTGGTGACTCGGCAAAAAGCGCGTGTGTGCGGCAGCGGATGCAGTCATCGTCGACGTGTGCGCATGCGGGTGCAAAGCGCGAAAGTGGGACACTGCGCAACATGATGCCACCGCCGTGCGCCCGCGCGATCCCACGCTGACATTGAGGTCACTTTGCGGGCTTCTGCGCGGCGCGGCGAACTATGCTAATTTGCGCCAGTTCAGGCGCCGACGCCCATACCGTGGCGCCATCGTCCCAAGGAGCCACGATGATCGACGTCTACAGCTGGGCCACGCCCAACGGCCACAAAGTCCACATCATGCTCGAGGAAACGGGCCTCGAGTACCGCGCGCATCCGATCGATATCGGCGCGGGCGACCAGTTCAAGCCCGAGTTTCTCGAGATCAGCCCCAACAACAAGATTCCGGCGATCGTCGATTCCGGAGGCCCGACGCGCGCCGACGGCAAGCCGTTCTCGCTGTTCGAATCGGGCGCGATTCTGATTTATCTCGCGGCGAAAACCGGCAAGTTCATGCCCGACGATCTCGCCGCGCGCTACGACGTGCTGCAGTGGGTGATGTTCCAGATGGGCGGCCTCGGCCCGATGCTCGGCCAGGCGCACCACTTCCGCATCTACGCGCCCGAGAAGATCGAGTACGCGGTCAACCGCTACACGAACGAAGCGAAGCGTCTCTACAACGTGATGGAAACAAAGCTCGAAAAGAGCGAGTATCTGGCCGGCGACGACTACACGATCGCCGATATCGCCGCGTTCCCGTGGACGCGTTCCTGGCAGAACCAGGGCATCGATCTCGACGCGCTGCCGAACGTGAAGCGCTGGCATGAAACCATCGCCGCGCGACCGGCGGTCAAGCGCGGCGTGGAAGTGCTCGCGAACGCGCGCAAGCCGCTGATGGACGACAAGGCGAAGGAAATGCTGTTCGGCGCGACGCAGTACGCGAAGCACGGCGCGAAGGCGGCGTGATTCGCCCGCAGACTCCGCGCCCGCGCTAAAAGAAAAGCGGCGTCCGGTTTGCACCGGATGCCGCTTTTTTCATGGATCGAGCGCGTGGCGCCCAAAGGCTCAGAAGCTCCTCAAAAGCGCCTCAAAAGTAATGCCGCGTGATGAATTCGGCCACGCAGGCCGGACGCTCGCTGCCTTCGCACTCGATCGTCACGTCCCACACGACCTGCGCGCCGCCGCGTTCGACCTCGCTCACTTCCTTCACGCCGAAGCGCCCGCGCACGCGCGCATCCACCGGCACCGGCGACGTGAAGCGCACGCGGTTCATCCCATAGTTCACGCCCATGCGCTGACGCAGCGAAATCGTCGACTCCAGCAGCACCGGCACGAGCGACAGCGTGAGAAAGCCATGTGCGATCGGACCGCCGAACGGCGACTCGCGGCGCGCGCGCTCGGCGTCGAGGTGAATCCACTGATGATCGCCGGTGGCGTCGGCGAAACCCTGCACGCTCGCCGCGCTCACGGTGCGCCAGCCGCTCACGAACGGCTCGGCGCCCACGCGTGCGCGCAAGGCGTCGAGATCGGCGATTTCGATAACGGATGCTTCGCTCATTTCGCCTCTCCAGAATGACGCGCGCCGGGGTGGCGCAAACCGAACAACGCCTTCGAACTGACCGTCACGACGACTTCGCCGTGCTGATTGCGCCCTTCCCAGCGCGTTTCGACGATACCGCGATCCGGCTTGCTCTCCGACACGCGCTTGCTGACGATGCTGTTGACCATCGTGAGCGTATCGCCGACTCGCACCGGCTTGATCCAGCGGATTTCGTCGATGCCCGGCGAGCCCATCGACGTCGAACCGTCGAGGAAATTGCGCACGAGCATGCCCATCATGACCGAGCAGGTGTGCCAGCCGCTCGCGACGAGGCCGCGGAACATCGACGCCTCGCCGCCCGCCTCGCTCACATGGAACGGCTGCGGATCGTATTGCTGCGCGAACTGCACGATCTCGTCGCGCCCGAACGTGTGCGAGCCGACTTCATACGACTTGCCCACTTCGAGGTCTTCGTAACTCACGCCCATCGCTAACTCTCCGTTTCATGATGCCGCCGACGCTGGCGATGCTAGCGACGCCGGCGTCGGCGCGCGGCTCAGGCGGCCGCTTGTGCGAAGCCCGGCAGCGAGGCGAAGCGTTCGAGGTGGTAATCGACGTCGCCGAGCGTGGTTTCGATAATCGCGAGGCGCTTGAACAGATGCGCCGCCGCGACTTCGTTGGTCACGCCCATGCCGCCATGCAGTTGCACGGCCTGCTGACCGACGTAGCGCGCCGCCTGGCCCACCCGCGCCTTCGCCGCCGAAATCGCGCGACGACGCTCGTCGGGCGACTCGCTACTGTAACGCGCGGCCGCGAGGTAGGTCAGCGAGCGCGCCTGTTCGCCGTGGATCAGCATCTCGGCCATGCGGTGCTGGAGCGCCTGGAAGCGCGCGATCGGCACGCCGAACTGCTGACGCGTTTTCGTGTATTCGACCGTTGCGTGATTGAGCGCGTCGATGGCGCCGACCGCTTCCGCGCACAGCAGGAAGGTGGCGTAATCGGCGATGCGCTCCCACATGGCCGCGCCCGTTTTCGCGTCGCCCAGACGGCGGCCCTGCACGGCGTCGAACCGGATCGTGGCGGCGCGCTGGCCGTCGATCGTGCGGTAGTCGCTGAGCGTCACGCCCTTCGCGTCGCGCGCGACCACGAACAACGCGACTTCGCCCGCGAGGCGCGCCGGCACGATCCAGAAGTCCGCTTGCGCGCCGTGCTGCACGACCGACTTCGCGCCGCTGAGCGCGAAACCGTTGCCGGTTTCCTTCGCCGTGGTGGCAAGCGAGAACAGGTCGTAGCGCGCTTCCGGTTCGTGGAACGCGGGCGCGAGCTTGACCTCGCCGCTCGCGACGCGTTCGAGCAATTGCGCGTTTTCAGCGTTGTCCGCGCCAGCGAGCTTGAGCGCCTCGACGCCCACGACCGTCGCCCAGTACGGCTCGATCACGAGCGCGCGGCCCAGTTCCTGCATGACCACGAGCATGTCGAACGGCGTGCCGTCGAAACCGCCCTGCGCTTGCGGCACCGGCAACGCCGTGAGGCCGAGTTCGACGAACGCATTCCAGTGGTCGGCCGAGACGCCCTCGGGCGTCTTCACGATCGACTGACGCGCTTCGAAGCCGTAGTTCTTGTCGAGATAGCGACGCAGCGCGTCGGCGAGTTGCTGTTGCTCTTCGGTGAAATTGAAGTCCATTGCGCCGCTCCTCAAATCCCCAGGATCATCTGCGAGATGATGTTCTTCTGGATTTCGTTCGACCCGCCGTAAATCGACGTCTTGCGATAGTTGAAGTAGTACGCCGCGAGCGGGGCCGCGTCGTCGTCGCCGCCTGCTGCGTGCGCGTGCTCGCCTTCGAGGAACGCCGGATCGAACGGCGCGGCCAGCGGACCGACCGCATCGACCATCAACTCGGTGAGCGCCTGCTGGATTTCGGTGCCCTTGATCTTCAGCATCGACGCTTCGGGACCGGGACCGCGACCGTTGCTGGTGCTCGCGATCACGCGCTCGGCGGTGACTTCGAGCGCCATCAGTTCGATTTCGACGGCGGCCACGCGCGCGGCGAACACCGGATCGAGCAGCAGCGGCTTGCCGTTCTTCTTCTGGTTCAGCGCGACGGTCTTGAGGAACGCGAGTTCGCGGTTCGAGGCGCCCACGCGGGCGATGCCCGTGCGCTCGTGGCCGAGCAGATATTTCGCGTAAGTCCAGCCGCGGTTCTCCTCGCCGACGAGATTCTCGACCGGCACCTTCACGTCCTCGAAGAACACTTCGTTGACCTCATGGTCTTCGTCGAGCGTGATGATCGGACGCACGGTAATGCCAGGCGTCTTCATGTCGATCAGCAGGAACGAAATGCCTTCCTGCTTCTTCGCGGCGGGGTCGGTGCGCACGAGGCAGAACATCATGTCGGCGTGCTGGCCGAGCGTGGTCCAGGTCTTCTGGCCATTCACGACGTAATGGTCGCCCGCCGCGTCCTGGACACGAACGGCGCGCGTGCGCAGCGAAGCGAGATCGGAACCGGAACCGGGTTCGGAATAGCCCTGACACCACCAGTCTTCGCCCGAACGGATGCGCGGCAGATAGCGACGCTTCTGCGCTTCGTTGCCGTACTTCATGATGACGGGCGCGACCATCGACACGCCGAACGGCAGCACCGGCGGCGCGCCGATGCGCCCGCATTCCGCGTCCCAGATATGGCGTTGCGCTTCTGTCCAGCCGGGGCCGCCGAATTCGACGGGCCATGCGGGTACGGACCAGCCCTTCTGGCCGAGCAGCGCGTGCCAGCTGGCGATGTCGTCGCGCGAGAGGCGCTTGTGATTCAGGACTTTGTCGCGCATGGCCTGAGGCAAATTGGCCTCGAGCCAGGTGCGGACTTCGGCGCGGAATGCGTCGTCGGTGGGGGAGTAATCGAGATCCATGCGGGTTGTCTCCTGGCCGCGGCTGGTTGGGGACGATCCCCCCAGCCTCGACGAAGACCCGCATGGCTATTGCAGCGGACCCTTCAGCGCGGCCGGCACCGGCAGCGGCATCACATCGATGCCTTCTTCGACGAGAGCTTGCGCATCCTCCACGGAAGCGACTCCGCGAATGTTGCGCGACGGCGCTTCGTTGTAGTGAATGCGCCGCGCCTCCTCGACGAAACGGTCGCCTACGTTCTCCGTCTTCTCCAGGACCTCGCGCATCACGCGCATCACCTGCGCCTGCCACTGCGCCGCCTGCTCAGCGTGTTCGCCCTGAGCGCGGGGCGGCGTGTCGGACGCTGCGCGCGCGCCCGACAAATTCAGCCGGGGCGCGGACGGCAGGCGCGTGACTTCGTTCGCGCCGCACATCGGACATTCGACCAGCTTGCGCTCGCGCTGCGACTCGAAGTCGTCTGCGGAAGCGAACCAGCCTTCAAACCGATGGCCGTCTGGGCACTGTAGATCGAGGACCTTCATGGGGAATCAAGGCTTGCGTTGAAGTGTAGCGTAAATCGAAAATTTGTGAACGACCGTTCGTAAATTTTTGGGGTGGGGTATTCACTGCCCTGCCCGCTTCGGTTGTGGCATCGATGCGCCGGGAATGCCGGTGATGGATTGTAGCGCCGCCCGATTTTGCGCGCTGATGCAGCCGGGCCGACAACCGCGCGCCAGAATGCACACGGCGGCCTCGCGGGCCGCCGTGTTTGCTGTACACCTCATGCGTGGGTGCCGCGCGGATTCGGGATCAGCCCTGCTCCGCCTTGCCGAGCGGCCACTCGCCCGACAGCGCCTTTTCGAGCCAGAACGTGCCGATCACCGTCTTCACGTCGGTGATCTTGCCGTCACGCACCCATTCGAGCAGTTCGGGCAGCGTGGCCGTGAAGGTTTCGAGGAATTCGCCTTCGTCGAGCTTCGACTCGCCCGCCGTGAGGCCACGCGCGAGATAGATGTCGATGAACTCGGTCGAGTACGAAATGACCGGGTGAATCTTCGTCAGATAAATGTATTCGCGCGCCGTGTAGCCGGTCTCTTCCTTCAATTCGCGGATCGCGCATGCGAGCGCGCCTTCCTGCGGATCGAGCTTGCCTGCCGGAAACTCGGTCATCACGCGCGACAGCGGATAGCGATACTGGCGCTCCATCAGCACGCGCCCGTCGTCGAACAGCGGAATCACCATGACCGCGCCGGGATGCTGCACGTATTCGCGCGTGGCGTGCTTGCCGTCCGGCAGCGCGACCGTATCGCATTTGAGCGTGAGAAATTTGCCCGCGTGGAGCGTCGTGCTTTCGACGCACGTCTCGGCGAGCGCCGGGTCGTGTTTCTGATCTTCAGCAGCCATGTTGAAACCTCGGAAAGACGCGTGATCGGGAAGGCGCGGGAAAGCCGCGAGAAACTGACAACGCGCGCCTCGTGCGGGACGAGGCGCGCGCATCACGCCTGACGGCGTTTGACGAGATATTGCCAGGCGAAGCCGGGAAACGCGAACACGACAAAAAGACTGAACGTGATGGCGTAGAACTGCCAGCCCTGGTCAAAGCGGTTACCGGCGCGCGCTTCCAGCAGGAAGCCGAACGCACCGACCACGAAATACAGCACGATCAGTTCGGCGATGCGGATCCACGCGCTCTTCTTCTGCGCGCGCACCGGCACCAGGCCGAACAACCGTTGATTGAAGAACGGCAGGTTGGCGCCTGCAAGCGCCAACAACACAATAAACCAGCCAGCAGACGACATTACAGCGGCAGCGTATGCGAAACGGCTTGCAGGCAGACGGACATCAGCGGACCCGGGATGATACCCAGTGCCAGCACGGCCACGCCGTTGAGCGTGAGCAGCGCGCGATTGCAGCTATGGCTTTCGATCGGCGTGGTGTCGGTCGGCGCGTCGAAGTACATCAGCTTGACGATACGCAGGTAGTAGAACGCACCGAACAGCGACGTCACGACGGCGAGGATCGCGAGCCACGTGAGGCCGGCGTTCATCGTCGCTTCGAGCACGGCGAGCTTCGCATAGAAGCCGACCGTCGGCGGAATGCCGGCGAGCGAGAACATCATGACCATCATGACCGCCGCGAACATCGGGCTGCGGTGATTCAGGCCCTTGAAGTCGTCGAGCGTTTCGGCTTCGAAGTCGCGACGCGACAGCAGCATCACGATACCGAACGCGCCGAGCGTGGTGATCAGGTAGACGATGCTGTAGAACATGGCCGAGCTGTATGCGCTGGCCGCGCCCGTCGCCTTGTTGTCGACGATGCCGGCGAGCAGGCCGAGCAGCACGAAGCCCATGTTCGAGATGGCCGAGTACGCGAGCATGCGCTTGACGTTGCGCTGGACGATACCCGTGATGTTGCCGACGATCATCGACAGCGCCGCCAGGATGATCAGCATTTGCTGCCAGTCCACGGCCAGCGGCAGCAGACCCATGACCAGGAAACGCACCGCCCAGGCGAACGCCGCGACCTTCGGGCCGCCGCCGGTCAGCAGCGACATGGCCGTGGGCGCGCCTTGATAGACGTCGGGCACCCACATGTGGAACGGCACCGCGCCCATCTTGAACGCCACGCCCGCCACGATGAACACCACGCCGAACAGCAGCACGATGTCGTTGATGTGGCCTGACGCAACCGCCTTGAACACTTCGCCGAGTTCGAGCGAACCGGTCGCGCCGTACAGCATCGAGATGCCGTAGAGCAGGAAGCCCGATGCGAGCGCGCCCAGCACGTAGTACTTCATGGCCGCTTCGTTCGACTGCGTCGCGTCACGGCGCAGCGCGATGACCGCGTACAGCGACAGCGACATCAGCTCGAGGCCGAGGTACAGCGTGAGGAAGTTGTTGCCCGAGATCATCACGAGCTGGCCGAGCAGCGAGAACATGCCAAGCAGGAAGAACTCGCCCCGGAACATGTCGCGGTCTTCGAGATACTTGCGCGAATAGACAATCGACACGGCGTAGCCGAGCGTGACGACCGCCTTCATGGCACTGGCGAACGCATCCACCACGTACATGCGCGTGAAGTAGTAGTACACGTGCGGGTCGAACGCGTTCACCGCAAACCAGATACCGGCGATGACCGTGGTCAGCAGCGCGATAAAGTAGGTCGTGCGCCGGCCCGAAGGACCGGAGAACGTGTCGTTGAGCCACGCGACGATGAGGCCGGTCATCACCAGCGCGTCGGGTAGCAGAGCGTTCATAGGGGCGTTTGGCATGATCTTTTGTTCCTCCGCTCGGTATTACTGTGACAGCGGCAGTTTCGACACTGCGACGTGGGAGAGGAGGTTTTCCACGGAGACGTGCATCACATCGGTAAAGGGCTTCGGGTAGATGCCCATGAAAAGCGTGAACAGCGCGAGCACCGCAAGAATGAAGTATTCGCGACCGTTGATGTCCTTCAGCTCGCGAACATGATCGTTCGAGATGGCGCCGAAGTACACCCGCTTGTACATCCACAACGTATAGGCCGCGCCCAGGATCAGCGTGAACGCCGCCCCGAATGCGATCCAGAAGTTGAACTTCACAGCCGCCAGAATCACCATGAATTCGCCGACGAACCCGGAGGTGCCCGGCAGGCCGCAGTTGGCCATGGCGAACAGCATGGCCAGCGCCGCGAACTTCGGCATCGTGTTGACGACGCCGCCGTAATCGGCGATCTGACGCGTATGCATGCGGTCGTACAGCACCCCGATGCACAGGAACATGGCGCCCGAGACGAAGCCGTGCGAAATCATCTGGATGATCGCGCCTTCAATCGCAAGCTGGCTCGACGGGCCGAACATAAAGAAGCCGAGCGTGACGAAGCCCATGTGGGCGATCGACGAATACGCGACCAGCTTCTTCATATCCGCCTGCACCATCGCCACGAGACCGATGTAGATGACAGCGATCAGCGAGAGCGTGATGATGACCGGCGCCAGGTAATGACTCGCGTCCGGCGTGACCGGCAACGAGAAACGCAGGAAACCGTATGCACCGAGCTTCAGCATGATGGCGGCCAGCACCACCGAGCCGCCCGTGGGCGCCTCGACGTGCGCGTCCGGCAGCCACGTATGAACCGGCCACATCGGCACCTTCACGGCGAACGCGAAGAAGAACGCGATGAACAGCAGAATCTGCGGCGTCATGGCGAGCTTGGCGTCCTGCCAGGTGGCGAGGTCGAACGTGTGCGTCACACGGTACATGTACAGCAACGCGACCAGCATCAGCAGCGAGCCGGCCAGCGTGTACAGAAAAAACTTGAAGGCCGCATACACGCGATTCGGGCCGCCCCAGATACCGATGATGATGTACATCGGGATCAGCGTGGCTTCGAAGAACACGTAGAACAGCAGGCCGTCAGCCGCGCAGAACACGCCGATCATCAGACCCGACAGGACAAGGAAGGCGGCGAAATACTGCGCGACGTCTTCCTTGATGACCTGCCAGCCCGCGATCACGACGATCACGGTAATGAGCGCCGTCAGCACCACGAACCACATCGCGATGCCGTCGACGCCCAGGTGATAGGCGATGTTGAACCGGTCGATCCAGACCGCCTTCTCCTCGAACTGCAGCGCAGCCGTGGTGGTGTCGAAGCCCGAAACGAGCGGAAGCGTGACGAGGAAACTAAGCACTGAACCGATAAGCGCGAGCCAGCGGGCTCGGCCCGGGTTCCGGTCGGAACCCACTACTAGAACGACGACGCCGAATAAAATCGGCATCCAGATCGCAATACTGAGAATCGGAGTTGCGTGCATGCGTTTCCTCGCCTTATTTGCCGCTGAGCGTTACAAACAGGGTAAGGAGGCCAAGCATGCCAATGATCATGGCAAATGCGTAGTGGTAGATATAGCCGGATTGCAGGAATCGAATAACAGTCGCAAACCAGCCGATAAACTTGGCGCTCCCATTTACGACGCCGTCGATCACGACGACATCGCCCTCCTTCCACAGACCGCGACCGATTGCGACCGCTCCGCGAGCGAAGACGATTTCGTTGATCTTGTCGAGGTAATACGCGTTAGCCAGCAGCTTGTAGACCGGTGCGAACGTACGCTGCACGACGGCCGGCAGATCCGGGCGCTTCATGTAGAAGAACCACGCCACCACCACACCCGCCAGCGCGAGCCAAACCGGCAGACCCGAGAACGCATGCGCGCCCATCGCGGCCCAGCCCTGGAATTCCGAAGCCATTTCCGTGAGTGCTTCGTGGTTCTGACCGATGAAGATCACCTTGTCGAACGCCACGCCGTTCTGGAAGAACGAGCCGAACAGCAGCGGCTGGATCGCGTACGCACCGGCGATCACCGACGGAATCGCGAGCAGCACCAGCGGCACCCAGATCACCCACGGCGACTCGTGCGGCACGTGCACGTGATGCTCGTCGTGACCATGATCGCCGTGACCGTGGCCTTGCGCCGCCTCGATCGCCATCGGCGATTCCGGATGCTTCGGACCGCGGAAACGCTCCGGACCGTGGAACACGAGGAAGTACATGCGGAACGAGTACAGCGCGGTCACGAACACGCTCGCCACGACCGCGAAGTACGCGAAGCCCGAACCCGGCAGGTGCGAGAGCTTCACGGCGTCGATGATCGAGTCCTTCGAATAGAAGCCCGAGAAGAACGGCGTGCCGATCAGCGCGAGCGAACCGACCAGCGAGGTGATCCACGTGATGGGCATGTACTTGCGCAGGCCGCCCATGTTGCGCATGTCCTGGTCGTGGTGCATGCCGATGATGACCGAACCCGCGCCGAGGAACAGCAGCGCCTTGAAGAACGCGTGCGTCATCAGGTGGAAGATCGCGACCGGATACGCCGACACGCCGAGCGCGACCGTCATGTAACCGAGCTGCGAGAGCGTCGAGTAAGCAACCACGCGTTTGATGTCGTTCTGCACGACGCCGAGGAAGCCCATGAACAGCGCGGTGATCGCACCGATCACGACGATGAACGACAGCGCCGCTTCGGAAAGTTCGAACAGCGGCGACATGCGCGCGACCATGAAGATACCGGCCGTGACCATGGTTGCCGCGTGGATCAGTGCGGAGATCGGCGTCGGGCCTTCCATCGAGTCGGGCAGCCAGACGTGCAGCGGGAACTGCGCCGACTTACCCATCGCGCCGATGAACAGGCAGATACACGCGACCGTGAGCAGATTCCACGAGGTGCCCGGGAACGTCAGCGCCGCGATTTCGTGGCCCTTCGCGAACACGTCGTTGTAGTTCAGCGAGCCGCCGTAGGCGAGCAGCAGACCAATGCCCAGCAGGAAGCCGAAGTCGCCCACGCGGTTCACGAGGAACGCCTTCATGTTCGCGTAGATGGCGCTTTCACGCTTGAAGTAGAAGCCGATCAGCAGGTACGAGACGAGGCCCACCGCTTCCCAGCCGAAGAACAGCTGCAGGAAGTTGTTGCTCATCACGAGCATCAGCATCGAGAAGGTGAACAGCGCGATGTACGAGAAGAAGCGCTGGTAGCCCTCTTCCTCGGCCATGTAGCCGATCGTGTAGATGTGCACCATCAGCGACACGAAAGTCACGACGATCATCATGAGCGCCGTCAACGAGTCGATCAGGAAGCCGACCTCGAACTTCAGGCCGCCGACCGACATCCATTCGTACACCGTGGCGTTGAAGCTCGCGCCGTTCAGCACGTCCAGGAACGTGATGCACGAGAGCACGAACGCGATCGCCACGCCGAGAATGGTCACCGTATGCGCGCCCGCGCGCCCGACCGTCTTGCCGAACAGACCGGCAATGAGGGAACCGGCGAGAGGCGCAAGCGGAATCGCCAGCAATAAGGATTCGTTGAGTGTTGTTGCCATAGCAGCCTGCCTTAGCCTTTGAGCTGATCGAGGTCCTCGACGTTGATCGTGTCGAGGCTGCGGAACAGAGTCACAAGAATAGCCAGACCAATCGCGGCTTCCGCGGCCGCAACAGTTAGCACGAAGAACACGAAAATCTGTCCGTGAACGTCACCGAGGTAATGCGAGAACGCGACGAAGTTCGTGTTCACCGCCAACAGCATCAGCTCAATCGCCATCAGGATGATGATGACGTTGCGCCTATTAAGAAAGATTCCGACGATCGAGATCGCGAAGAGGATCGCGCCGAGCACGAGGTAATGGGCCAGAGTCAACATGTTTCGCTCCTTCGCGCTTAGCTCTTCGTTGCCGGTGCGGCCGGGGCAGCGGGCGCCGCGCCGGCGGCAGGCGCCGCAGCTGCCGCGTCTTCCGGCGCCGGTTCCGGCTCCGGCACTTCCACGACGGCCTGCATCTTCACGAGACGCACGCGGTCTTCGCGACGCACGGCCACCTGCTTCGAGACGTTCTGGCGCTTGCTGTCCTTCGGCTCGCGCACGGTCAGGCTGATCGCGGCGACGATCGCCACCAGCAGCACGAGGCCCGCGACTTCGAACGCGAAGATGTAATCGGTGTAGATGATCTTGCCGATCAGGTGCGTGTTCGACAACGACGCCGCAGCGGCCGCCGAGGTATCCGGCACCGGTGCGCTCGTCGCGCCGTAGCCATGCCACAGGATCAGCGCGGTTTCGACCACGATGATCGCGCCGACGATGGTCGCCACCGGGATGAAGCGCTTGAAGTCGCGGCTCAGCACGTCGATGTTGATGTCCAGCATCATCACCACGAACAGGAACAGCACCATCACCGCGCCCACGTAGACGAGCACCAGCAGGATTGCGAGGAATTCGGCCTCGAGCAGCATCCAGACCGCCGCCGCGTTGAAGAACGCGAGCACGAGAAAGAGCGCCGACGAGACGGGATTGCGCGAGGTGATCACCTTCAGCCCTGATAGCGTGAGCAGCAGCGCGAAGATGTAAAACAGGACGGTCGTGAATTCCATGATTACTGGTTCATCGTTGAGGCCATCGTGAGGCGGATTGCGCGGCGCGGACTGGCGGCCAGACCAGAGTGCGCCGCGGCGGCGGTCAGACTGCGGCGCGCGGCGTTTTGCGGCACGCGCGTTCCCCGCAGCCGGCCCGAACCGCGGGCCGATGCAGCGTCAAGCTTAAGATCAACGGTACGGTGCATCTGCTGCCTTGTTCGCCGCGATCTGCGCTTCGTAGCGGTCGCCGACGGCCAGCAGCATGTCCTTCGTGAAATACAGATCGCCGCGCTTCTCGCCGTGATACTCGAGAATGTGCGTTTCGACGATCGAGTCGACCGGGCAGCTCTCTTCGCAGAAACCGCAGAAGATGCACTTGGTCAGGTCGATGTCGTAGCGCGTCGTGCGGCGCGTATTGTCCTCGCGCACTTCCGATTCGATCGTGATCGCCATCGCGGGGCACACGGCCTCGCACAGCTTGCACGCGATGCAGCGCTCTTCGCCATTTTCATAGCGGCGCAGCGCGTGCAGACCACGGAAACGCGGCGACATCGGTGTCTTCTCTTCCGGGAACTGCACGGTGACCTTGCGCTTGAACGTATAACGGCCCGTCAGCGCCAGACCTTTGAGCAGTTCGGTCAGGAAGAACGTCTTGAAGAAGTTTTGAATCGCGTTCATGTTTCGTTCGCCCCTTATTTCCAGATGCTCAGCGGCGACATATACCAGAAGCCGACCACGATCAGCCACACCACGCAGACCGGAATGAACACCTTCCAGCCCAGACGCATGATCTGGTCATAGCGGTAACGCGGGAACGTGGCACGTGCCCAGATGAACACCGACAGCAGGCAGAAGACCTTCAGCACGAGCCAGAACACGCCCGGGATGAAGTCGAGGAAGCCGAACGGCGCGCTCCAGCCGCCGAGGAACAGCACCGAAGCCAGCGCCGAGATCACGATCATGTTGATGTACTCGGCGAGGAAGAACAGCGCGAAGCCCATCCCCGAGTAGTCGACCATGTGACCCGCGACGATTTCCGACTCCCCTTCCACCACGTCGAACGGGTGGCGGTTCGTTTCGGCGATGCCCGAGATGAAGTAGACGACGAACATCGGCAGCAGCGGCAGCCAGTTCCACGAGAGGAACGTGATGCCCCAGCTCGCGAACATGCCGCGCATCTGACCCTGGACGATGTCCGAGAGGTTCAGGCTGCCCGACACCATCAGCACCACGACGAGCGCGAAGCCCATCGCGATTTCGTACGACACCATCTGCGCCGCGGCGCGCATCGCGCCGAGGAACGCGTACTTCGAGTTCGAGGCCCAGCCCGCGAGAATCACGCCGTAGACGCCGATCGACGAGATCGCCATCACGTAGAGCAGACCCGCGTTGATGTTGCCGAGCACCGCGCCCGCCTGGAACGGAATCACCGCCCAGACCGCGAAGGCCGGCACCACCACCATGATCGGCGCGATCATGTAGACCCAGCGGCTCGCCTGCGCGGGCTGAATGACTTCCTTGAGCAGCAGCTTCAGCACGTCGGCGATCGGCTGCAGCAGGCCGCCGGGACCGACGCGGTTCGGGCCGAGACGCACGTGCATCCAGCCGATCAGCTTGCGCTCCCAGAGGATCAGGTACGCCACGCACAGCAGGATCACCACCGCGACGACGAGAATGCGCACCAGCGCCCAGACCGTGGGCCAGGCCACGCCGAGCAGCTGGCTGCCGCCTGCATTGATCGTATCGAACAAGCTCATTTACGCCTTCTCCACCAGCAGTTCACCGAACAGGCTGCCGAGCTGCGCGCCGGCCGGCGTGGCCGCCGACACGCGCACCGTCGTCGGCGCAAGATTCGCATCGCGCGTTGCCGGCGCGGTCACCGACAGCTCGCCCTGGCGCACGCGCACGGCGTCGCCTTCCTTCAGGCCGAGCTGATCGAACAGCGCTGCCGGCAGGCCGACCGTGTTCGCGACGCGGGCCGCCATCGTGAGTTGCAGGGCTTCGCCACGGCGCACGATCGGGTCGGCGCTGTAGATGGGCACGTCGGCGACGCGCTCGAAGCGCCCTTCCGCCGCCTTGGCGACGCTGCCGCGCGCGACCTGCGCCACGGCCTTGTTCGACAGACGCGTGTCGAAGCTGCCGTCGCCGAGCGCCTTGCGGCGCACTTCGTCGGCCGTTTCGTATTCGAAGCCGGGCAGCTTCATGAGCGTGCCCAGCACACGCAGGACCTTCCAGGCCGGACGCGTGTCGCCGAGCGGACGCACCACGCCGTTGAAGGTCTGCACCGTGCCTTCGGCGTTCACGAACGTACCCGAGGTTTCCGTGAACGGCGCGACCGGCAGCAGCACGTCCGCGTAGTCGAGGCCCGTCTTGTACGGCGAGAACACCGCGACCATTTCGGCCTGCGAGAGCGCGGCGCGCGCGGCGGCCGGATTGGCCGTGTCGAATTCCGGTTCGACGTTGAACAGCAGATAGCCCTTGCGCGGCTGCTCGAACGCTTCGCGTGCGTTCAGGCCGTCGCGGCCCGGCAGTGCGCCCACGAGGTGCGCGCCGACCGTGTTGGCCGCTTCCGTGAGGAAGCCGAGCGTCGCGCCCGTGTGTTCGGCGATGAACTGCGCTGCTGCGTGCAGCAGCGCAAAATCGGGATGCTGCACGACGGCGTTGCCGATCAGCACGAAGCGGCGTTCGCCCGTCGAGAGCGAAGCGGCAACCTGCTTCGCCGCGTCGTTCGACTGCGTGCCCGCGAAGGCTTCCGGCAGCGCCACGCCCTTCGCTTCCGACACCGCGGCCGCGATCGTGGCGAGTTCGTCGAGCCATGCCGACGGCGCGGCGACGATGCGTTGCGCGTTCGGGATCAGCGAGCCGTCGCCCGTTGCGTTGAGCAGCGTGATCTGCGCGCCGCCCTTGGCAGCCTGACGCAGACGCGCGGCGAACAGCGCGTGGTCGCGGCGCAGGAACGAGCCGATCACGAGCGCCGAGTCGGCGAGCGAGAGTTCTGCGATCTTCGTGCCGAGCCACGGCGCGCCCGAAAGCGGCGCCGAGAAGTCGCTCTGACGCAGACGGAAGTCGACGTTCGGCGTGCCGATCGCGTCGGCCAGCTGCTTGACCAGATAGAGTTCTTCAGCCGTGCTGTGCGGGCTCGCGAGCATGGCGAGATGGCTCTCGCCGTGTTCGTCGCTGATGCCCTTGATGCCCTTCACCACGTAGTCGAGCGCGGTCTGCCAGTCGGTTTCCACCCACTCGCCGCCTTGCTTGATCATGGGGTGCGTGAGGCGATCTTCGCTGTTCAGACCTTCGTACGCGAAACGGTCCTTGTCCGAGATCCAGCATTCGTTGATGGCTTCGTTCTCGAACGGCAGCACGCGCATCACGCGGTTGTTCTTGACCTGCACGACGAGGTTCGCGCCCGTGCCGTCGTGCGGACTCACCGACTTGCGGCGCGACAGTTCCCACGTACGCGCCGAGAAGCGGAACGGCTTGCTCGTGAGCGCGCCCACCGGGCACAGATCGATCATGTTGCCCGACAGTTCCGAGTCGACGGTCTTGCCGAGGAACGTGCTGATTTCCGAATGCTGGCCGCGGCCGAGCATGCCGAGTTCCATCACGCCGGCGATCTCGTCGCCGAAGCGCACGCAGCGCGTGCAGTGAATGCAGCGCGACATCTCTTCCATCGAGATGAGCGGGCCCACGTTCTTGTGGAACACCACGCGCTTTTCTTCGCTGTAACGCGATGCCGATTTGCCGTAGCCCACCGCCAGATCCTGCAGCTGGCATTCGCCGCCCTGATCGCAGATCGGGCAGTCGAGCGGGTGGTTGATCAGCAGGAATTCCATCACGGCTTGCTGACCCTGCACGGCCTTGTCGGACGTCGTGCGCACGATCATGCCTTGCGACACCGGCGTGGCGCACGCAGGCACGGCCTTCGGCATCTTCTCGACATCGACGAGACACATCCGGCAGTTGGCCGCGATCGACAGCTTCTTGTGATAGCAGAAGTGCGGGATGTACGTGTCCACCCGCTGCGCGGCCTGGATCACCATGCTGCCCTCGGGCACCTGCACCTTCTTGCCGTCTATTTCAAGTTCAACCATGATGGTTAATCGTCCCTAACCTGTTACCGCTCAATTTCACAGCGGTCTACCCCGTTGCGTCGAGCCACGCGGCCCGCGCACAACGCGCTAACGCTTACGTCTGCCCGTACCCTCAGGCGGCCACCGATTCCGAGGCCGCGTGCGAGCCGGCATGTCCGCCGACGAGACAGCGCTTGTTGTGCACGTGATATTCGAATTCGTCCCAGTAATGCTTGAGCATGCCGCGCACCGGCATGGCCGCTGCGTCGCCCAGCGCGCAGATCGTGCGGCCCATGATGTTGCCCGCGACCGAGTTCAGCAGATCCAGGTCTTCCTGACGGCCGAGGCCGTGCTCGATGCGGTTCACCACGCGGTACAGCCAGCCCGTGCCTTCGCGGCACGGCGTGCACTGGCCGCACGACTCTTCGTAGTAGAAGTACGAGAGACGCAGCAGCGAGCGCACCATGCAGCGCGTTTCGTCCATGACGATGACCGCGCCGGAGCCGAGCATCGAGCCCTGCTTGGCGATCGAGTCGTAGTCCATGTCGGTCTGCATCATCAGGTCGCCCGGAATGACCGGCGCCGACGAGCCGCCCGGAATCACGGCCTTCAGTTTCTTGCCGCCACGCACGCCGCCGGCGAGTTCCATGAGCGTCGCGAACGGCGTGCCGAGCGGAATCTCATAGTTGCCCGGACGCTCGACGTCGCCCGAGATCGAGAAGATCTTGGTGCCGCCGTTGTTCGGCTTGCCCAGTTCCATGTAGGTCTGCGGACCGACGGTCAGCAGGAAGGGCACCGCCGCGAACGTTTCGGTGTTGTTGATCGTGGTCGGCTTGCCGTACACGCCGAAGCTCGCCGGGAACGGCGGCTTGAAGCGCGGCTGGCCTTTCTTGCCTTCGAGCGATTCGAGCAGCGCCGTTTCCTCGCCGCAGACATACGCGCCGTAACCGTGGTGCGCGTGCAGCTGGAACGTGAAGTCGGTGCCCAGAATGTTGTCGCCGAGGTAGCCCGCCTGGCGCGCTTCTTCCAGCGCGGCCTCGAAGCGGCGATAGACCTCGAAGATCTCACCGTGGATGTAGTTGTAGCCGACCGTGATGCCCATCGCGTACGCGCCGATCGCCATGCCTTCGATCACGGCATGCGGATTCCAGCGCAGGATGTCGCGGTCCTTGAACGTGCCCGGCTCGCCTTCGTCCGAGTTGCAGACGAGGTACTTCTGCCCCGGGAACTGACGCGGCATGAAGCTCCACTTCAGACCAGTCGGGAAGCCCGCGCCGCCGCGGCCGCGCAGACCGCCTGCCTTGACGTCGGCGATCACCTGCTCGGGCGGAATTTTCTCTTCGAGAATACGGCGCAGCTGCTTGTAGCCGCCGCGCGCGACGTAGTCCTCGAGATGCCAGTTCTCGCCGTTGAGGCCCGCGAGAATCAGCGGTTTGATGTGACGGTCGTGCAACGAAGTCATTTCGAAAGCTCCTCGAGCAGCTGGTCGATTTTCTCGCGGCTCATGAAGCTGCACATGCGGTGGTTGTTCACAAGCATCACCGGTGCGTCGCCGCACGCGCCCATGCACTCACCTTCTTTCAAGGTGAACTTGCCGTCGGACGTGGTTTCGCCGAAGTCGATACCGAGCTTCTGCTTCAGGTAGTCGGCGGCGCTCTCCGAGCCGCCATCGGGGCCGAGCTGGCACGGCAGATTCGTGCAGAGCGTGATCTTGTGCTTGCCGACGGGCTTCGTCTCGAACATCGTGTAGAACGTGGCGACTTCCTCGACGGCCACCGGCGGCATGCCGATGTAGTCGGCCACGAACTGCATGAGTTCGGGGGACAGCCAGCCATGCTCTTCCTGAGCAACGGCCAAAGCCGCCATCACGGCGGACTGTCGCTGATCGGCGGGGTACTTCGACAACGCGCGATCGATTTCTTTCAGGCCTTCAGCTGAGATCATTTTCTGTCACGGCTCGTTAATTCATTTCACACCAGACACAACCCTGCCGCGCGTGTAGCGCACTGCTCGCTGCGACAGACGTGGTATTCCCGGTATTCTCGCGCGGCGCGCCTCCTCTTGCTTCGGGGGCGCACCGGCTGTTGCTGCCTTAGCGGTCGATTTCGCCGAACACGATGTCCTGCGTGCCGATGATCGTGACCGCGTCGGCAATCATATGACCGCGCGCCATCTCGTCCAGCGCGGCCAGGTGGGCGTAACCCGGGGCGCGGATCTTCAGACGATACGGCTTGTTCGCGCCATCCGACACCAGGTAGATGCCGAATTCACCCTTCGGATGTTCCACTGCTGCGTAGGCTTCGCCTTCGGGCACGTGGAAGCCTTCCGTGAAGAGCTTGAAGTGGTGAATCAGCTCTTCCATGTTCGACTTCATGTTCACGCGCGACGGGGGCGCAACCTTGTGATTGTCGACCATCACGGGACCCGGATTCTTGCGCAACCACTCAATGCACTGTTTCGCGATGCGGGTCGATTGACGCATCTCCTCCACACGGACGAGATAGCGGTCGTAACAGTCGCCGTTCACGCCGACCGGAATGTCGAAATCGAGCTGGTCGTAGACTTCGTACGGCTGCTTCTTGCGCAGATCCCACTCGATGCCCGAACCCCGCAGCATCGCGCCCGACAGACCAAGCTGCATCGCACGCTCGGGGCTCACCACGCCGATGCCCACGAGACGCTGCTTCCAGATGCGGTTGTCGGTGAGCAGCGTTTCGTACTCGTCGACACAACCCGGGAAGCGCGTGAAGAAGTCGTCGATGAAATCGAGCAGCGAGCCCTGGCGCGCCTCGTTCATCTTGGCGAGCGCCTTCTCGTTGTGGATTTTCGACGCCTTGTATTGCGGCATCGCGTCGGGCAGATCGCGATAGACGCCGCCCGGACGGTAGTAGGCCGCGTGCATGCGCGCGCCCGACACCGCCTCGTAGACGTCCATCAGGTCTTCCCGCTCGCGGAACGCGTAGAGGAACACCGCCATCGCGCCCACGTCGAGACCATGCGAGCCGATCCACATCAGGTGGTTCAGCACGCGCGTGATTTCGTCGAACAGCACGCGGATGTATTTGGCGCGGATCGGCACTTCGATGCCGAGCAGCTTTTCGATGGCCATCACGTAGCCGTGCTCGTTGACCATCATCGACACGTAGTCGAGACGGTCCATGTACGGCACGGACTGCAGGAAGGTCTTGCTTTCGGCAAGCTTCTCGGTCGCGCGGTGCAGCAGACCGATGTGCGGATCGGCGCGCTGGATCACTTCGCCGTCGAGCTCGAGCACGAGGCGCAGCACACCGTGCGCTGCCGGGTGCTGCGGGCCGAAGTTGAGCGTGTAGTTCTTGATCTCTGACATGCGACCCTCTTAGTGTTTCCTCAGACCGCCGTAACGATCCTCGCGGATCACGCGCGGCGTGATTTCGCGCGGCTCGATGGTGACCGGCTGGTAGACCACGCGCTTCTGCTCCGGGTCGTAACGCATTTCGACGTAGCCGGAGACGGGGAAGTCCTTGCGGAACGGATGGCCGATGAAACCGTAGTCGGTCAGGATGCGGCGCAGGTCGGGGTGGCCTTCGAAGACGATGCCGAACAGGTCGAACGCTTCACGTTCGTACCAGTTGGCCGAACTCCAGATTTCGACGAGCGAAGGCACGATGGGCACGTCGTCGTCCGGCGCGTAGACGCGCAGACGCAGACGCCAGTTGTTCGTGACGGAGAGCAGATGCGACACAGCCGCGAAGCGCGGGCCTTCCCAGGCGCCGTCGCCATAGGTTTGGTAGTCGACGCCGCACAGGTCCATCAACTGCTCGAAGCGGAGCGACGCATTGTCGCGGAGTTCCTGCGCTACGTTCAGGTAATCTACCGCCTTTATGACCAAGGTCAACTCACCGAGCTTTTCAGTGAGAGTGACGATGCGCGCACCAAGGGCCGCTTCGAGGTTCGCTTTCAGGGTCTCGAGTTTGCTTGCCATATTGTGGGGAGGCGCTTGGCCTTTATTGACGGGCGATGGTGCTGGTGCGGCGAATCTTCGCCTGCAACTGGATCACCCCGTAGACCAGAGCTTCCGCGGTGGGCGGGCAGCCTGGCACATAGACATCGACCGGCACGATGCGGTCACAACCGCGCACGACCGAATACGAATAATGATAGTAGCCGCCGCCGTTGGCGCACGACCCCATCGAGATCACCCAGCGCGGTTCGGCCATCTGGTCGTAGACCTTGCGCAGCGCGGGCGCCATCTTGTTGCAGAGCGTGCCGGCCACGATCATGACGTCGGACTGCCGCGGGCTCGGACGGAACACCACGCCGAAGCGGTCGAGGTCGTAGCGGGCCGCGCCCGCGTGCATCATCTCGACCGCGCAACACGCAAGCCCGAACGTCATCGGCCACAGGGAGCCGGTGCGCGTCCAGTTGATCAGCTTGTCAGCCGTGGTGGTGACAAACCCTTCCTTCAAGACCCCTTCGATACTCATGTGCTTTCCACTCCAGCGGACGGCCTGCAGTTGTCCCTACAGTGCCGCCCATGCTAACCGGCGATTAACCCCTCATTCCCAGTCGAGACCACCTTTCTTCCAGATGTAGGCAAAGCCCAGCAGGAATTCGAGCAGAAACACCATCATCGACAGAAAGCCCGGCCAGCCGATATCGCGCAGGGCTACGCCCCACGGAAACAGGAATGCCGTTTCGAGATCGAAGATGATGAAGAGAATGGCCACGAGGTAATACCGTACATCGAACTTCATGCGCGCGTCTTCGAACGCTTCGAAGCCGCACTCGTACGGAGAATTCTTTTCGCTGTCGGGCCGGTTGGGACCGAGGATCTTGCCGATTGATACCAGCGCTACGCCCAGACCAAGACCTACGAGAAGGAACAACAGGACGGGGTAATAGGTAGCGAGGTTCAAGGCTATCCTCTATCGGTTGGTTCTGAGGTTCCGCAGGAACACATCATGTCGCACTGCGGGAATCACTTTACGTACTTCGCGCTGCGAACGAAACAAACACGACGTATAAAGCAAAAATGCCAGCCGAAGCTGAAGCAAGCGGCTGGCATTTTGTAGATACATTTGGTGCCGACGGCGAGACTCGAACTCGCACAGCTTTCGCCACTACCCCCTCAAGATAGCGTGTCTACCAATTTCACCACGTCGGCACTGCATGCAATCCGGGACAACAATTTATTGAAACCCGCGAATCGCTTCAAGACTTAAATTCTAACTTGTTCCTGACGTTTGTTCAATGCACAAAAACAAGTTTTTTGAATTTATTTCGGTACGTCGTTGCCGCTGCTCGATGCTGCCGAAGCCGCCGCCGGAGCGCTTGCGACAGGCGCTGCGGTAAGGCTTGCAGCGACCGGAGCCGAGGCCACGACCGGGGCAGGAGCCGAAGCACCCAACACACCCGCCGAAGGCTTCGCATGATACGACCCCAAGTAGGTTAGCGCAAGCGTCGACAGGAAAAAAACTGTTGCGAGAACTGCAGTAGTCCGCGACAGGAAGTTGGCCGAACCGCTCGCGCCGAACAGGCTGCCCGACGCGCCGCTGCCGAATGCCGCACCCATGTCCGCGCCCTTGCCATGCTGCAGCAAAACGAGGCCGATCACCCCGAGCGCCGACAGAAGCTGAACGACGATAATCAACGTTTTCAAATACAGCATCACACTCACCTGAGTCCTTGTTGAGCGCCTGCCTCCCCTGAGACACGCGCATATGCTGCCCGCGCCCGGCGCCCGCTAGAGCGCCGCACACCGGCCTGGCTTCACCTTCAGCCCGCGACGCTCGCGCCCGCCGCAGCGGCCGCGCAGATCGCGAGAAAATCCTGCGCCTTCAGCGCTGCGCCGCCGATCAGGCCGCCGTCGATGTCGGCCTGACGGAACAGCTCCGCCGCGTTGTCCGGCTTCACGCTGCCGCCGTAGAGCAGCGGCACGTCGGCCACTTGCGCGCCCTTCGCCGCGAGCTTCGCGCGCAGGAACGCGTGCACCTGCTGCGCCTGCTCCGAGCTTGCGCTCTTGCCCGTGCCAATGGCCCAGACCGGCTCGTACGCGACGACGATGCGCGCCGCCTCTTCCACCGACAACACCGCCAGCACCGCATCGAGCTGCGCGCCGACGACCTGCTCGGTCGCACCGCTCTCGCGCTGTTCCAGCGTTTCGCCCACGCAGACGATCGGCGTGATGCCGACCGCCAGCGCGCGCTGCGTCTTGACCGCGACGAGCTCCGAGCTTTCGCCGTGATAAGCGCGACGCTCCGAGTGACCAACGATCGCGAAACCCGCCTCGAAGTCGGCGATCATGCCGGCCGCGACTTCGCCCGTGTAGGCGCCCTGTTCGTGCGCCGACACATCCTGCGCGCCCCACACGACCCGGCTGCCGCCGAGCAACGCCTGAGCCTGCGCAAGATAAGGGAACGGCACGCACACGCCGACGCGCACGTCGGCGGCCAACGCCTGCGCGCCTTGCGCGACGCCTTCGAGCAGTGCCGCATTGGCCGCCAGGCGGCCATGCATCTTCCAGTTACCGACTACGAGCTTCGATCGTTGATTCGTCATTGTTTCGGTTGCTGTTAAAAGCGGACGCAAAACACACTATTTTACTGTGCGTAATCCGGACGGGTCAAACCGGCAGACACCCGATCGGCGAAAAAACGCGCCGAAAAAGCCTCGAAAAATCAAGCTCGAACCTGTTTGCGCGCCTTGATGACGTCGGTTCCCGCCACATTCGAGGTCCGTTTGGCGGATCAGGACCAGTCGAGCACGATTTTGCCGATGTGCTCGCTGCTCTCCATGAGCGCATGGGCTTCGGCGGCCTGCGCGGCCGGAAACACCTTGAACACGACCGGCTTGATGCGACCCTCTTCAATCAGCGGCCACACATTCGCCTTCAGTTCCTGCGCGATCTGCGCCTTGAAATCGACCGAGCGCGCGCGCAACGTGGAGCCCGTGACCGTCAGACGGCGGCGCAGGATCTCGCCCATGTTGAGTTCGGACTTCGAGCCGCCGAGCGTCGCGATCAGCACGATACGGCCGCCGGTCGCGAGCGCCGACAGTTCGCGCGGCACGTAGCCGCCCGCCACCATGTCGAGAATCACGTCCACGCCGCGATCGTGCGTGAGCGACTTCACGACCTCGACGAAATCCTCGGTGCGATAGTTGATCGCCCGTTCCGCGCCGAGCGCCTCGCAGGCGCGGCACTTCTCGTCCGAGCCCGCGGTCGCGAACACGCGGAAACCGAGCGCGTGCGCGATCTGGATCGCCGTCACGCCGATGCCGCTCGAGCCGCCCTGCACCATCAGCGTTTCGTTCTCGCCACCCTCGCCTTTGCCGAGCTGCGCGCGCTGAAACACGTTGCTCCACACCGTGAAGAACGTTTCGGGCAGCGACGCCGCCTCGACGTCCGTCAGACCTTGCGGCACCGGCAGACACTGGCCGAGCGGCGCAACCACGTATTCGGCGTAACCGCCGCCCGCGATCAGCGCGCACACGCGGCCGCCGATCTTCAGGCCGAACGGATTGTGCTTCTCGTCGAGCGTGCCGCCGACGATCTCGCCCGCCACTTCGAGGCCAGGCAGATCCGAAATGCCCGGCGGCGGCGCATAGGACCCCTTGCGCTGAAACACGTCCGGACGATTCACGCCCGACGCGCTCACCTTGATCAGCACTTCGCCGGCCTTCGGCTCGGGGGTCGGGCGCTCGGTCAGCTTGAGCACGTCCGGCGTACCGAATTCGGTTATTTCAACGGCCTTCATCTCGGGTCTCCCAAGGGCTGCGCGCCCCGGTATGAACAATGTCGCGCCCGCAAGGCGGACGCACGGTAATCTCTTCCGACATTCTCATAAAAAAACGGCCGGCGCGCTCATCACGCTGCCGGCCGTTTCAGCTTGCCGCCTTACTGCTGCGGTTCGCCTTGCGGTGCATTGCCTTCGTTCAGCAGAGCCTTCGCCGACAGACGCACACGACCCTTCTCATCCGTCTGGATGACCTTGACCTTAACGATCTGGCCTTCCTTCAGGTAGTCGTTGATGTCCTTGATGCGCTCGTTGGCGATTTCGGAGATGTGCAGCAGACCATCCTTGCCCGGCAGCAGGTTCACGATCGCGCCGAAGTCCAGCAGCTTGAGGACTGCGCCTTCGTACACCTGGCCCACTTCGACTTCGGCCGTGATGTTCTCGATGCGCTTCTTCGCTTCGGCCATGCCTTCGCTCGAGGTCGAAGCAATCGTCACGACGCCGTCGTCCGAGATGTCGATCGTCGTGCCGGTTTCTTCCGTCAGCGCGCGGATCACCGAACCGCCCTTGCCGATCACGTCGCGGATCTTTTCCGGGTTGATCTTGATGGTGATCATGCGCGGAGCGTAAGCCGACAACTCCGTGTTCACGCCCGACACCGCCGAGGTCATCTTGCCGAGGATGTGCAGACGCGCTTCGTGAGCTTGCGCGAGCGCGACCTGCATGATTTCCTTGGTGATGCCCTGGATCTTGATGTCCATCTGCAGCGCGGTCACGCCAGCTTCCGTACCCGCAACCTTGAAGTCCATGTCGCCGAGGTGATCTTCATCGCCGAGGATGTCGGTCAGCACCGCGAACTTGTTGTCTTCGAGGATCAGGCCCATCGCGATACCGGCAACGTGCGCCTTCATCGGCACGCCGGCGTCCATCAGCGCGAGGCAGCCGCCGCAGACCGAAGCCATCGACGACGAACCGTTCGACTCGGTGATTTCCGAGACGACGCGGATCGAGTAGCCGAATTCTTCAGCGCTCGGCAGGCACGCGACCAGCGCGCGCTTGGCCAGACGGCCGTGGCCGACTTCGCGGCGCTTGGGCGAACCAACACGGCCCGTTTCGCCGGTCGCGAACGGAGGCATGTTGTAGTGGAGCATGAAGCGGTCGCGGTACTCGCCTTCGAGCGCGTCGATGATCTGCTCGTCGCCCTTCGTGCCGAGCGTCGCGACGACCAGCGCCTGCGTTTCGCCACGCGTGAACAGTGCCGAACCGTGGGTGCGCGGCAGCACGCCCGTACGGATTTCGATCGGGCGAACCGTGCGCGTGTCACGGCCGTCGATACGCGGCTCGCCGTTCAGGATCTGCGAACGGACGATCTTGGCTTCGATGTCGAACAGCATGTTGCCGACGGTCGCCTTGTCGGCCGCCGTCGTGCCGGCCGCAGCCGCATCTTCTTCGAGCTTCGCCGACGTTGCTGCGTAGACTTCCTTCAGCTTGGCCGAACGTTGTTGCTTGTCGCGCAGCTGGTACGCGGCGAGCAGGTCGCTGTGAGCGATTTCCGCGACGCGCGCGATCAGCGCTTCGTTCTTCGGGGCCGGCTGCCAGTCCCACTCGGGCTTGCCGCCGTCGCGAACCAGTTCGTGGATCGCGTCGATCGCCGTTTGCATCTGCTCGTGGCCGAACACGACCGCGCCGAGCATCACGTCTTCCGGCAGCTGGTCGGCTTCCGATTCCACCATCAGCACCGCGCGCTCCGTGCCGGCGACCACGAGGTCGAGGCGCGACTGCTTGCTTTGCGAACGCGTCGGGTTCAGGACGTATTCGTTGTTGATGTAGGCCACGCGTGCGGCGCCGACCGGGCCGTTGAACGGCAGACCCGAGATCGCCAGCGCAGCCGACGCGCCGATCAGCGCGGGGATGTCAGCCGGGACTTCCGGGTTGATCGACAGGACGTGGATCACGACCTGGACTTCGTTGTAGAAGCCTTCCGGGAACAGCGGGCGCAGCGGACGATCGATCAGGCGCGAGATCAGCGTTTCGCCTTCCGACGGACGGCCTTCGCGGCGGAAGAAACCGCCCGGGATCTTGCCGGCCGAATAGGTCTTCTCGAGGTAATCGACGGTGAGCGGGAAGAAGTCTTGACCCGGCTTGGCGGTCTTCGCGCCGACGACGGTCGCGAGCACCACGGTGTCTTCGACGTCGACGATGACGGCGCCGCTCGCCTGACGGGCAATTTCACCGGTTTCGAGGCGCACATTGTGCTGGCCCCATTTGAATTCCTTCACGACTTTATTGAACATGGTCATGGTCACTCACTCCTTACTCATTTGTTATGCGGCGCCCGCACACGCGGACGTCACGGCAAGTCAAGGTTCCGGCACCGCGCGGGAAGAGGAGTGTTATGCCATTCCAGCGGAGCGCGCGGGTGCGTTGGGCGCGCCCTCGCGGCCAATGGCCGCGCACGATCTGCTGGAATGACACAAAGCTCTGCCCCGAAGTGCGGCCCTGGCTGCTTTGTGCTGCGGTACTGCGTTTTCCTGCTACTGCCTTGTACTGCCAGCCGATACGCATCGCGAGAAGCGTACCGTTCAAAAACAAAATGCCTGTATCAGTGGAACTGACACAGGCATCTTTCTGGAAGACCTTCCGGTTACTTGCGCAGACCCAGCTTTTCGATCAGTGCGCGGTAACGATCAGCGTCCTTGCCCTTCAGGTAGTCGAGCAGCTTGCGACGGCGGCTCACCATGCGCAGCAGACCACGACGGCTGTGGTGATCCTTTGCGTGCGACTTGAAGTGGCCAGTCAGTTCGTTGATACGCGACGTCAGGAGTGCAACCTGAACTTCGGGCGAACCCGTGTCGCCGGTGCCGCGCGCGAATTGCGCGACGATGTCGGACTTCTTGATATCTGCTACGGACATTTGCTTTTCCTTTGAAACAAACAAGCGGTCACGGAAGAACGGCCGTGCCGTGGTTAGTTGCAACTACGAGGTTTTTACAGCGGCTTCTACTGCGCTTTTACTGCGATACAGCCTTGCCGAGATTTTCGACAAGGCCCGTATTGTAGCACAGCGACCATGCGCCGCGAACCCACCTGTCACGACGCGTTCATGGGCGTTTCATCTTGCAGACCGTCGACGGCGCGGTACGCTCCGCCGGCAGCGCCAGCACGGTGCGAAAACCGTAGCCGGAGCCCTCGTTGTCGAAGCGCACGCCCGGCGTACCCTGCTTGTCCATCTGCATGACGTAAAGGGGCTGGATCGCCTGATGATCGTCGGCGCGCATCAGGATCGGATGGAAGCCGTTGTCGAAACGCAGCCCTTCGAGCGCCTTCGCGACCGCCGCCGGATCGGCCGAGGCCGCCTTCGTCATCGCCTGGGCGAGCATCTCGACCATCATCGACATGCGCAGCACCGGGTAGTCGTCCTGCGCCGCCGGATAGCGCGCGCGGAATGCCGTGTACCACGCGTCGGAGGCCGCGCCGCCCGCGTTCGGGTGCCAGTCGGCCACGGCGATCACGTGCTTGACGCCCGCGTCGCCGAGCGCGGCCGGGGCGCCGAGGCTGTTGCCGTAGAAGGTGTAGAACTTCGCGTCGAGGCCCTGCTCGCGCGCCGCCTTCACCAGCAGCGTGAGGTCGTTGCCCCAGTTGCCCGTGACGACCGCGTCGGCGCCCGCCGCGCGGATCTTCGCGATATACGGCGCGAAATCCTTCACGCGGCCGATCGGGTGAAACTCGTCGCCGACGATCGCGATATCGGGCCGGTCCTTAGCCAGCGCCGAGCGCGCGAGCGTGCTCACGTCGTGGCCGAAGCTGTAGTCCTGATTGAGCAGGTAGACCTTCTTGACCGATTTGTCGGCGGCGATCACGTCCGCGAGCGCGTCCATGCGCATGCCCGCGTGCGCGTCGAAGCGGAAGTGCCAGAAGCTGCAATTCGCGTTGGTGAGCGCGGGATCGTCGGCGGAATAGTTGAGGAACAGCTCGCGGTTATCGGGCTCGCGCGTGTTCTGACGGTCGATGGCCGTCACCAGCGCCGCCGCCACCGCCGAGCTGTTGCCCTGCATGACGAAGCCGATGTGGCGGTCCTGCGCCGCGCGCAATTGCATCAGCGCGGCTTCGGTGCTGCCCTTGCTGTCGAGCACGACCAGTTCGAGCGGATGCCGCCCGTCGGGCAGCGCCACACCGCCCTGCGCGTTCACGCGCTCGACGCCGAAACGCAGGTTGCGCTCGACCGCCGCGCCCGCATCGGCAAACGGGCCGGACATGCCTTCGATCAGCGCGAGCGGGATCGGCTTGCCTGCCGCAACGCCGCTCGCCTCGGCGGCGTCCACCGTACGCAACGCGCCCGGGGCCGCCACGCTCAGGAGCGCCGCCGCCAGCGTCAACAGCGCCGGGGCGTGGGTGAAATATCGCGTGAATCGTGCCGTCATGCGCTCTGCCCTCTCGCTACGCAAACTCGAATAAAGCGCGGATCATAGGGCGCACCGGCGCACGCCCGCAAGCCCGCCGTGATCGCGACGTGTCAAAATAACGGCTCCATATTCGGCGCCGGTTCGCACGGCGCCCCGGGGAGCATTCATGTTCGACCGCCTTTCCTCCGCCATCGCCACGCTGCGCGGCTTCACGCGCGAGGCGCCGCGCGCGCCGCGCCGCGTCCTGCTCGCGGGCCTCGGCGCGCTCGCGCTCGCGGGCTGCGCGCAGCCCTGGCAGCAGTTCCACGCGGGCGACGACGCCCAGTCCGTGATCGCCCGCTTCGGCCCGCCGCGCGAAGTCTACGACCTGCCCGACGGCGGCAAGCGCCTGATGTGGCCCACGCAGCCGATGGGCGAAGTCACCACGGCCGCCGACATCGACAAGAACGGCAAGGTCGTCAACGTGCGCCAGGTCCTGCAGCCGAACGAGTTCTACAAGGCCGAGATCGGCAAATGGACGCGCGCCGATGTGCTCGTGAACTTCGGCCGCCCGGTCGATACGTCCTATTTCCCGCTGATGAAGAAGGAAGCATGGACTTATCGCTATCTGGAAGACGGCGTCTGGTACATGCTCTACAGCTTCTATTTCGACGATCAGGGCATCCTGCGCCTCACGCAGAAAACGCCCGATCCGCTGCACGATCCGGATCTGCGCGCCCGCTTCTGATCCGGACCGCGCCCGGCAAAACAAAACCCCCGCGCTCTCGCGAACGCGGGGGTTTTTCATTGGCGCGCGCCGCACGAGGCGACGCACCGGCCGAACGCTTACGAAAGCTGCGGATTGAGCTTGTTCGTGTCCGACGAGTAGAGCTTGTTGAGCGCCGAGATGTACGCCTTGGCCGACGCCGCGACGATATCCGGATCGGTGCCCACGCCGTTCACGATGCGGCCGCCCTTCGACAGACGCACCGTCACTTCGCCCTGCGCCTGCGTGCCGGTCGTGATCGCGTTCACCGAGTACAGCAGCAGTTCCGAACCGCTGCCCACTTCGGTTTCGATCGCGTTGAAGGTTGCGTCGACCGGGCCGTTACCCGCGGCTTCGCCCGTCACTTCCGAGCCGTCTGCCGAGAACACGATGCGCGCATGCGGGCGCTCGCCGGTTTCCGAACGCTGCGAGAGCGCGATGAACTTGTAGTGTTCCTTCTCTTGCTGCTCGGCCGATTCCTCGGTGACGATCGACATGATGTCTTCGTCGAAAATCTCCGACTTGCGGTCGGCAAGTTCCTTGAAGCGGGCGAACGCGCTGTTGAGTTCGGCTTCGCTTTCGAGCTGCACGCCGAGTTCCTGCAGACGCTGCTTGAACGCGTTGCGGCCCGAGAGCTTGCCGAGCACGATCTTGTTCGCGGTCCAGCCCACATCTTCCGCGCGCATGATTTCGTAGGTGTCGCGCGCCTTGAGCACGCCGTCCTGGTGAATGCCCGACGCGTGCGCGAACGCGTTCGCGCCCACCACCGCCTTGTTCGGCTGCACGACGAAACCGGTGATCTGCGAAACGAGCTTCGAGGCCGGCACGATCTGCGTGGTGTCGATGCCGAGGTCGAGGCCGAAGTAGTCCTTGCGGGTCTTCACGGCCATGACGATTTCTTCGAGCGACGTATTGCCCGCGCGCTCGCCGAGACCGTTGATCGTGCACTCGACCTGACGCGCGCCGCCGATCTGCACGCCGGCCAGCGAGTTCGCCACGGCCATGCCGAGGTCGTTATGGCAGTGCACCGAGAACACAGCCTTGTCCGAGTTCGGAATGCGCTCGCGCAGCGTCTTCACGAGATTGCCGTAGAGTTCCGGCACGCCGTAGCCGACCGTATCGGCGATGTTGATCGTGGTCGCGCCTTCGTTGATGACGGCTTCGAGCACGCGGCACAGGAAGTCCATGTCCGAGCGGCTGCCGTCTTCGGGCGAGAACTCCACGTCGTTGGTGAACTTGCGCGCGAAGCGCACCGCCAGCTTCGCCTGTTCGAGCACCTGCTCCGGCGACATGCGCAGCTTCTTCTCCATGTGCAGCGGCGACGTGGCGATGAAGGTGTGAATGCGGAAGTGGTCGGCGGGCTTGAGCGCGTCGGCGGCGCGCTGGATGTCCTTGTCGTTCGCGCGGGCGAGCGAGCAGATCGTGCTGTCCTTGATCATGCCGGCGATCGTGTGGATCGCGTCGAAGTCGCCGTTCGAGCTGGCCGCGAAGCCCGCTTCGATGATGTCGACCTTCATCCGCTCGAGCTGCTTCGCGATGCGGATTTTCTCTTCCTTCGTCATCGACGCACCGGGCGACTGCTCGCCGTCGCGCAACGTCGTATCGAAAATGATGAGCTTTTCTGCTGCCATTTTGGGTCTCCGGGGGGACTTGTTCAGTGTCTAAAAACGGATTTTGGGTGTTCGCGCCACCGATGGCGACGCTGACAATGAACGAGGCTTACGGAGGGCGAGCGAGATCAGCGCGGCAGGCGCGCTAGCGCTAGCGTGCTTAGCAGCGCGCCGGCTTGAAGGGAAAAGAGGGGGAACTGGATGGTGTCCATCGCCCGACTATAGCCGGAAACCGGCGATAGCGCAATCCGATAAGTCCTGCGGGCGCAAAGCGCCGCCCGGCGTTGCCGTGACGCGAAAAAGAAAAAGGGCCGCGCTCGCGCGTGGCCCTTTCATCGTATTCGCGACAGAAGTCGCCGCGCGCCCTAGCGCTCGCGCGGCGACGAACGCGCCGGATTGGCGCGCCCGCGCAGCCCCTGATACGCCCAGAAGACATAGCCCGACAGGCCATAGAGCACGAACAGGCCGAACAGCATCAACGGCGGATCCGACGACACCAGCACGAACGCCACCACCACGAGCAGCGTGGCCGCGAACGGCACGCGATGCCGCACGTCGAGCGCCTTGCCGCTGTAGAACGGCGCGTTGGAGACCATCGTC
Organism: Paraburkholderia tropica; assembly: GCF_900109265.1. Lineage (GTDB taxonomy): Bacteria > Pseudomonadota > Gammaproteobacteria > Burkholderiales > Burkholderiaceae > Paraburkholderia > Paraburkholderia tropica. Next base: position 295,269 of record NZ_FNZM01000011.1, on the reverse strand, counting down.
ACGCCCGCGTAGATCGTCAGCACGAAGGCGACCCACGGCAGCCAGGACAGCTTCACCGGCACGCGGTTATCGGTCGCGAGCCAGACGAAACCGGCGATCAGCGCCGCCGCGGCCGGGCTCGGCAGGCCCTGGAAGAAACGCTTGTCCACCGAACCGATGTTGGTGTTGAAGCGCGCGAGCCGCAGCGCCGCACCCGAGCAGTAGACGAAGGCCGCAAGCCAGCCCCAGCGCCCGAGATCCTTGAGCACCCACTCGTACATCACGAGCGCCGGCGCGACGCCGAACGACACCATGTCCGAAAGGCTGTCGAACTGCTCGCCGAACGCGCTCTGCGAGTGCGTCATGCGCGCGACGCGCCCGTCCATGCCGTCGAGCACCATCGCCACGAAAATTGCGATGGCCGCCACTTCGAAGCGCACGTTCATCGCCTGCACGACGGCGAAGAAACCGCAGAACAGCGCCGCGGTCGTGAACGCGTTCGGCAGCAGATAAATGCCGCGCTTCTTCAGGAAATCCTGGCGCGCGGCGCGACGGCTCGCCGCCACGCCGACCTGATCCTGCACCGCCTTGTTGCGGCGAAACGGACGCGGCAGCGGGCCGCCGGCGGGATTGCGGGGACGACGCGGTTTGAATCCGGCCATACCTGCCCTCCTTATGCCGATTGGGTCGGCAGCTCGGCGAGAATCGTCGACGAGGCGGACACCTTCTCGCCGATCGACACGCGCGGACGGCTACCCACCGGCAGATACACATCGACGCGCGAGCCGAAGCGGATGAAGCCGTAGCGCTGGCCGCGCGAGAGCGGCTCGCCTGCGCGCACGTAGCAGAGAATCCGGCGCGCGATCAGGCCCGCGATCTGCACCGAGGTGACGGTCGTGCCGTCGGCCATCGTCAGCACGACGGCGTTGCGTTCGTTCTCGGTCGAGGCCTTGTCGATGGCGGCGTTCAGGTACGCGCCCGGGAAATATTCGACCTTCGCGACGGCGCCGTCGACGGGCGAACGCTGCGAGTGGACGTTGAAAACGTTCATGAACACGCTGATCTTCAGCGCTTCACGGTTGGCGTACGGGTCGTGCGCGGTTTCCACGGCGACGATGCGGCCGTCGGCGGGGCACAGGACGGCGTTGGCCTGGGTGGGAATCGGGCGCGGCGGATCGCGGAAGAACTGAACGACGAAGATCAGGATCAGCCAGAACGGCCATGCGAGTCCGAAGCCTGCGACCGCATGGATCAAGAGCGCCACGACGGCCGCAATGGCGATGAACGGCCAGCCTTCGCGCGCGATGATCGGATGAGGGTAATTCATGGTGGCTTCGCTGTTATTTTAAAAACCGTAGGATAGCAAAAGCCGCCCAGGCTTCGTCCCACCTGGGCGGCTTTTCTTGGCACTCACTGTCGCGAAGCAGTATAAAACCGCACGCGAGGTCGTACTCAGTCCGTCAGATTAGTTCTTCGACTGGTCGACGAGCTTGTTTGCAGCGATCCACGGCATCATCGCGCGGAGCTTCGCACCGACCACTTCGATCTGGTGCTCGGCGCCCAGGCGGCGGCGCGATTGCAGCGTCGGCGCGCCGGCCTTGTTTTCGAGAATGAAGCTCTTCGCGTATTCGCCGGTCTGGATGTCCTTCAGGACTTCCTTCATGACCTTCTTCGTTTCGGCCGTGATCACGCGCGGGCCCGTCACGTACTCGCCGTATTCGGCGTTGTTCGAGATCGAGTAGTTCATGTTCGCGATGCCGCCTTCGTAGATCAGGTCGACGATCAGCTTGAGTTCGTGCAGGCACTCGAAGTACGCCATTTCCGGCGCGTAACCTGCTTCGACCAGCGTTTCGAAGCCGGCCTTGATCAGGTCGACCGTACCGCCGCACAGCACGGCTTGTTCGCCGAACAGGTCGGTTTCGGTTTCTTCGCGGAAGTTCGTTTCGATGATGCCGGCACGGCCGCCGCCGTTCGCTGCCGCGTACGACAGGGCGATGTCACGTGCTGCGCCCGACTTGTCCTGGTGGACAGCGATCAGGTGGGGCACGCCGCCGCCTTGCGAGTAGGTGCCGCGAACCGTGTGGCCCGGCGCCTTCGGCGCGATCATGATGACGTCCAGATCCGCACGCGGGATCACCTGGCCGTAGTGAACGTTGAAGCCGTGCGCGAACGCGAGGGCTGCGCCGTTCTTGATGTTCGCGTGAACTTCCTTCGCGTACACGTCGGCGATCTGCTCGTCCGGCAGCAGCATCATGACGACGTCGGCGTTCTTCACCGCTTCGGCCACTTCCTTGACCTGGAGACCGGCGTTCTCAGCCTTGCTCCACGATGCGCCGTTCTTGCGCAGGCCAACCGTGACGTTCACGCCGCTTTCCTTCAGGTTCAGCGCGTGAGCATGGCCTTGCGAGCCGTAACCGATGATGGTGACCTGCTTGCCCTTGATGAGGGAGAGATCGGCGTCCTTGTCGTAGAAAACTTTCATGTTGGTTCCTTGGCGAGAGTCTGGTGAATTTCGGTACTGCAATTAGCTAGTGCTGCGCCGGATGCGTCGTCGCTTGTCGCGGGCCGCGCATCCGGTCAAGTTCCGGTGCAAGATCGACTGAGTCGGGTCACACCTTCAGAATGCGCTCTCCGCGCCCGATGCCCGAGCCGCCCGTACGGACGGTTTCGAGAATCGCGGTGCTGTCGAGCGCCTCGATGAACGCGTCGAGCTTGTCGCTCGCACCCGTCAGTTCGATCGTGTAGGTCTTTTCGGTGACGTCGATGATGCGGCCACGGAAAATATCCGCCATCCGCTTCATCTCCTCACGTTCCTTGCCGACCGCCCTTACCTTGATCAGCATCAGCTCGCGCTCGATGTGGGCGCCCTCGGTAAGGTCGACCACTTTCACCACCTCGATCAGGCGGTTCAGATGCTTCGTGATCTGTTCGATCACGTCGTCCGAGCCAATGGAAACGATGGTCATGCGCGACAGCGAACGGTCTTCGGTCGGCGCCACCGTCAAGGTTTCAATGTTGTAGCCGCGTGCGGAGAAGAGGCCGACCACGCGCGACAGCGCGCCCGGCTCGTTTTCCAGCAGAACGGAAATGATATGTCTCATGATGTGATCCGCGATTTATCCAGTGAGCGTGGTTGCCGCCCTTCCCCGCGAACCCGCGCGCCCGTTGTGTGGACGCGCGCCGCGCGAGGTTGGAACGGCGCCGTGCAAAAACCGTTACAGGTCTTCCGAGCCGAGCAGCATCTCGGTGATGCCCTTGCCGGCCTGAACCATCGGCCAGACGTTTTCGGAAGGGTCGGTCTGGAAATCGAGGAACACCGTGCGGTCCTTCAGGCGCAGCGCTTCTTTGAGCGCCGGCTCCACATCGGCCGTCTTTTCGATCCGCATGCCGACGTGGCCATACGCTTCGGCGAGCTTCACGAAGTCAGGCAGCGCATCCATGTACGAATGCGAATAGCGCTTGCTGTATTCGATCTGCTGCCACTGGCGGACCATGCCGAGGTAGCGGTTGTTCAGCGAAATGATCTTCACGGGCGTGTCGTACTGCTTGCAGGTCGACAGCTCCTGAATGCACATCTGGATCGAGCCTTCGCCCGTGATGCACAGCACGTCGTCGTCGGGGTGGGCCATCTTCACGCCCATCGCCGCCGGCAGGCCGAAGCCCATCGTGCCGAGACCACCGGAGTTGATCCAGCGGCGCGGCTGGTTGAAGCGGTAGAACTGCGCGGCCCACATCTGGTGCTGGCCGACGTCCGAACACACGAAAGCATTGCCGCCCGTGAGTTCCCACGCCTTTTCGACCACGAACTGCGGCTTGATGATGTCGCTCGAACGGTCGAACTTCAGGCAGTTCTTTTCACGCCAGCCTTCGATGTCCTTCCACCAGTCGGCAAGCGCGGCCGTGTCCGGACCGTGTTCGGCGTGCTGCAGTTGCTCGATGAGCTCCTTGAGCACTTCCTTGACGTCGCCGACGATGGGGATATCGACCTTCACGCGCTTCGAGATCGACGACGGGTCGATGTCGATGTGAATGATCTTGCGCGGACGCGACGCGAAGTGCGCCGGGTCGCCGATCACGCGGTCGTCGAAACGCGCGCCGATCGCGATCAGCACGTCGCAGTGCTGCATCGCCATGTTGGCTTCGTAGGTGCCGTGCATGCCGAGCATGCCGAGGAACTTGCGGTCGCTCGCGCGATAGCCGCCCAGACCCATCAGCGTGTTCGTGACCGGATAGCCGAGCAGGTCGGCGAACTGGTTCAGTTCGCGCGCCGCATCCGCGAGGATGATGCCGCCGCCGGTGTAGATGTACGGACGCCTGGCCGACAGAAGCAGCGACACCGCCTTGCGGATCTGCCCCGAGTGGCCCTTGGTGACCGGGTTGTACGAGCGCAGCGAAACGCTCTTGACCGGTTCGTACGCGCACGGCGTCTTCGACACGTCCTTCGGAATGTCGATCAGCACGGGGCCGGGACGGCCGGTGCGCGCAATGTAGAAAGCTTTCTTGACGGTGGCGGCGAGGTCGCGCACGTCCTTCACGAGGAAGTTGTGCTTCACGCAGGGACGCGTGATGCCGACCGTATCGCACTCCTGGAACGCATCTTGACCGATGGCGGCAGTCGGCACCTGGCCGCTGATGATCACCATCGGGATCGAGTCCATGTAGGCCGTTGCGATGCCGGTCACCGCGTTGGTGACGCCAGGACCCGAGGTCACGAGACACACGCCGACGTTGCCGGTCGAGCGCGCATAGGCGTCGGCCGCGTGCACGGCTGCCTGTTCGTGGCGCACGAGAACGTGCTGGATTTTGTCCTGCTTGTACAGCTCGTCGTAAATGTAGAGCACCGAGCCGCCGGGATAGCCCCAGATGAATTCGACCTGCTCGTCGGCGAGCGCCTTCATCAGCACGGTTCCGCCGATGGAGTTTTGAGCTTGAGGGTCAGATTCTTGCGAGGGGGGGACCGACGTGGAGAATTCCGCGCTGGGCATGTTCATCATTCACCTTTCGAATTTTCGGCAAAAAATTGATCGGGTGCTCTCTGCCGGGCTTGTGGCTCGGGTTCAAGCGGCGCGTCCAGTTGACAGATGAGCTTCTTGGGCTCATCTCAATTGAGACAGTCACTTATGTTGCGAACCGTCGAAGATAGCGGCTCGAAAGCATTCGGTCAAGCGCTTATTGTCGATTCGTGGCGCATTTTCGAATCACAGGTACAAAGGTTGCGCAGGCGCCGGACATCGGCATGGGCCGGCGAGGCGGCGAAACGCGAGCGCAAGGGAGCAAAACGGGAGCGCAGCCAAAGCGAAAAACGCAATTAAGGCGCTGTTAAGGCGCAGTCGCTTACTAATACGCTGCGCCGGCTTGCCAACAACCTTCAAACCGACTCCATCTGCGCATCCTGTGCGTTCACCCGCACCGGCGCGCCGCGGATCGGGTAAAGTGCGCGGCAGCGGCGCCGGACATGATCCGCGCCGCGCCCAAGCTGACGCGACACGGCTGCGTGGACGCCCGGATCACCCGCCGGCGCGAAAATTTGCTAGCATCCGCGAGTTTTACGACATTTTTCGAACGATTACGCGTACGCTGGTGGCGGCGCCCTGCAACGGATGGCATCAGACAAGGAACTCGCCGATTTCCTGGCGGGCGTCGAAAGACGCGCGTTCAAGCAGACGGTCTACGCCGTGCGCGACGACGACGCCTCGCTCGACATCGTGCAGGACGCGATGATCAAGCTCGCGGAAAAATACGGAGACCGCCCCCCCGCCGAGCTCCCGCTGCTCTTCCAGCGTATTCTGCAGAATACGATGCACGACTATTTTCGTCGGCAGAAAGTACGCAATACGTGGGTGAGCCTGTTCTCCTCGCTGAGCGGCGCCGACGACGAGGATTTCGACCCGCTCGAAACCTTCGAGGCCGAATCGGGCTCTCCCGGCGCGGAAAGCAGCGAGCAGCAGATGGAGCGCGCCCAGGTCCTCCAGCTCATCGACGACGAAATCCAGAAATTGCCAGCACGTCAACGGGAGGCGTTTCTGATGCGTTACTGGGAAGATATGGATGTCGCCGAAACCGCCGCTGCCATGGGCTGTTCCGAGGGCAGTGTGAAAACGCACTGCTCGCGGGCCACGCATACGCTGGCTCAGGCGCTCAAGGCCAAAGGAATCACGCTATGAGCTCCGCTCTCGATAAACAAGAACTAGAGTTCGTGCAGGAGTTGCGCCGCGCGCTCGACGAGAGCGCCGCCAGCCTGCCCTCTGCCACCACTGTCCGATTGTCCGCCGCCCGCAAGGCCGCGCTCGCCCGCAAGAAGGCCGAGCCCGTGCTCGTGCGCGCGCCGGCGCTGGCCGCCGCGGGTGTCGGCGCCATCGGTGGTGTGCCGGGCGGCCTGCCGGCGCCGCGCCGCCGCTCCGCACTCGCACGCTTCGCGCTCGCCTGGCCGCTCGCCGCGCTGGTGGCCGGCCTCTTCGCGATCGCGTACTTCGAAGATCAACAACGTACCGCGGAACTCGCCGATATCGACGCGGCCATGCTGAGCGACGACCTGCCGCTCACGGCCTATCTCGATCACGGCTTCAACGCGTACCTGTCGCGCTCGCATTAATACGGAAAACCGGGGGATTGACGGGGTGAGTTACAAGCGCGGCCTGGCCGTTGTCATTGGATCTGTGGTCGCGGCGCTGGTGTCGTATGCAGCGACCTACCCGCGCTTTCATCCCGAGCTCGCCGCGCCGGAAGCCGCCAACGCGGCCAATGCGCCCGCTCCGGGTTCCACCGCCACCGTCGCCGAGCCGGCGGCCACTGCACCGTTCGCGCAGCAACCCGGCAGCGGCAGCCCGCTGGCGTGGTCGCGCCTGAGCGACGCGCAACGTGTCGCGCTCGCGCCGTTCGCCAGCGAGTGGGACCGTTTCAGCGATGAACGCAAGCGCAAATGGCTGCGGATCGCCGCGCGTTATCCGAAGATGACGCCCGAAGCGCAAAAACGCTTACAAGAACGCATGGCCGAATGGGTGCGCATGACGCCCGAACAGCGCCGCGTTGCGCGCGAGAACTATCAGGTGTCGAAGGAACTGCCCGCACAGGCGCGTCAGCGTGCGTGGAAGGCGTACCAGGAACTCTCCGACGAGCAGAAGGCGAAGCTCGCCGCCAGCGAGCGCAAGCGCCGCACGGTGGTCAGCGCGCCGCCGAGCGGCAACAAGAGCGAAATCCGCGACATCGAGCGTCTCGTCAACGAACGCGAGCATCGCGCCCGTGCACGCGCCGCCGGCAACGCGTCGGGTGTGAACGGCGTGCCCGCGCCCGTGGTGCCCGAGCAACCGGGCTCGACCGGCCAGAACAGCGGCACGGCCGCGGCGGCCGCCGCCAGCATTCCGGCGGCCGGCAGCTTCGAGCCCGCGGTTCCGGTGCCGGTGTCGCCCGCCGAAGCGCCTGCGGCATTCAAGGGCTCCTGAGCCCGGCGTGCGCCGCCGCTTCGCCTGGCGTTAAGCCTGGCATTAGCACGCGTTTCGCCCTGCCCCCGTTCGCGGTTATTCTTGCGGTGTCCCGCCCTCATTCCGACACCGCCGACACCGCGACGCCAACGTGAACGACCGCGCTTCCACTGCTCTGCCCGTTGCGGATTCCGCCGATCGCGCCGATCCCGCGACCGCCGCTTCACGCATCCCCGCCGCGCCCGCACCCGTCACCCTGCGACGCCGCCTCGCCTCGCTCGTCTACGAAAGCGTGCTGCTGTTCGGCGTGATCTTCATCGCCGGGCTCGCATTCAGCCTCGTCATGCAACAGCGCAACGGCTACACCTACCATCGGGCGATGTCCGCGTGGATCGTGCTGGTGGCCGGGCTCTACTTCGTCGGCTTCTGGCATCGCGGCGGCCAGACGCTGCCGATGAAAACCTGGCGCATGCGCGTCGTCGGCCCCGATGGCGCGCCGCCGACGCTAGGCCGCGCGACGCTGCGCTACCTGGCCGCGTGGCTCTGGTTCCTGCCGCCGCTCGTGCTGCATCCGCTGCTCGATCTCACGATTCCCCACACGCTTGCGCTCGAAGCCGTCTGGTTCGCGCTCTGGGCCGGCGCCGCGCGTTTGGACCGCGAGCGTCGCTTCCCGCACGATCGACTTGCGGGCACGCGCATCGTCGCCGTGCCGCGCTGAAAGCCGACAAACCACCGCACGCGGCGGAGCGAAATCATCCGGCTGAGCCGCCGCGTTGCCGCCAAACCACGTCATCGATATGTCATGAGGCGGTACGCGCGCGTCAACGTTCACGCGCGCCACGACGCAACGCCAGGCCCCGCGCGGACTTGGCGCTCGCCCGCAAACGCAGCCGAGGGCGAGTAACAAGACCTTCTTGTGACTGTCACGGCGTCGTCATGGCCACATGGCGCAATGCGCACATTGCAACCTGCCGCGTGTGCCATGGCCCAAAAGACGACCGCGACCCCACTTTTCCGGCAGACTTCCGGCCCTGGCGCCGATCCCGCCGCCTTCCACCCCGGTCCGGGCGCCGCGTCGCTCAACCCGCCTCCGCTGCCCTTCCAGGGCGACACGTCGCCCGATGCACACGACGACGATCACCCCGCCCCGACCCGCTACCGCACGATCTGGCTATCCGACATTCATCTCGGCACCAACGGCTGCCAGGCGAACTATCTGCTCGACTTCCTGCGCCATAACGAGTCGGAGTACCTGTACCTCGTCGGCGACATCATCGACGGCTGGCAGTTGCGCAAGGGCTGGTTCTGGCCGCAGGCGCACAACGACGTCGTGCAGAAAGTGCTGCGCAAGGCGCGCAAGGGCACCCAGGTCGTCTACATCCCGGGCAATCACGACGAAGGCGCGCGCCAGTTCTGCAACCTCGCGTTCGGCGACATCCACGTGCGCGAGGAAGCGTTCCACACCACGCTCGCCGGCAAGCGCCTGTGGGTCGTGCACGGCGATCTGTTCGACGGCGTGATCCAGCATGCGAAGTGGCTCGCCTATCTCGGCGACTCGGCCTACACCGTGATCCTCGTGCTGAACCGCTGGTTCAACCGCATCCGCGCGAAGCTCGGCTTCCAGTACTGGTCGCTCTCGCAGTACCTCAAGCATCAGGTCAAGAACGCCGTGAACTTCATCTCGTCGTTCGAGCGCGTGATGACCGACGAAGCGCGCCGCCGCGGCTGCGACGGCGTGGTTTGCGGCCACATCCACAAGGCCGAGATCCGCGAAATCGACGGCGTGCTGTACTGCAACGACGGCGACTGGGTCGAGAGCCTGTCGGCGCTCGTGGAGACCTTCGAGGGCGAACTGCGCATCGTCTACTGGACGGTGATGCAGTCGCCGCAGGTGCAGACAGCGAGCCGCAAGGCGCGCGTGAGCGCGGCCTGAGCGGCGCGGCCGCCTCGCCGGATTCACACGGGCCCCGCTTGAACATGCGCCGTCTTTTATCCGCACGCACGCCGTGAACGCGCAGTAAACACATCGGGCACGGCGCCGGCCGCGCCCGTCCGACACGGCGCGCCGACGCCACACCAACCGCACCACCAGAGGGCCTCCGACCGATGAAGATCATGATCGTGACCGATGCATGGGAGCCGCAGGTCAACGGCGTAGTCCGCACGCTCAAGAACACCACGCGCGAGCTGATCGCGCTCGGCCATCAGGTCGAACTGCTCACGCCGCTCGAATTCCGCACGATTCCGTGCCCGACCTATCCGGAAATCCGGCTCTCGCTGTTTGCGCGCCGCCATCTGCGCGAGCGCATCGACGCGCTCGGCCCCGACGCCATCCACATCGCGACCGAAGGCCCGCTCGGTCTCGCCGCGCGCCGCTACGCGATCGACCACGACCTGCCCTTCACGACCGCCTATCACACGCGCTTTCCGGAGTACGTGCAGGCGCGCTTCGGCATTCCGCTGTCGGCGACCTATCGCTTCCTGCGCTGGTTCCACAAGCCGTCGCTCGCGGTGATGGCGCCCACGCCCGTCGTGAAGGCCGACCTCGAAAAATTTGGCTTCACCAACGTCGTGCTGTGGACGCGCGGCGTCGATCTCGACATCTTCCATCCGATGGATTCGAAGGTGCTCAACACCGCGCGCCCGATCTTCCTCTACGTCGGCCGCGTGGCCGTGGAGAAGAACGTCGAGGCTTTTCTCAAGCTCGATCTGCCGGGCTCGAAGTGGGTGTGCGGCGAAGGGCCGGCGCTCGCCGAGCTGAAGTCCCGCTATCCGCAGGCGAACTATCTGGGCGTGCTGAGCCAGCCCGAGCTCGCGAAGGTTTACGCGGCTGCCGACGTGTTCGTGTTCCCGAGCCGCACCGACACCTTCGGCCTCGTGCTGCTCGAAGCGCTCGCCTGCGGCACGCCGGTGGCCGCGTATCCGGTGACGGGCCCGATCGACGTGCTCAGCGGCGGCGACGCCGGCGCGATGAACGAGGATCTGCGCGAAGCCTGTCTCGAAGCGCTCAAGATCGACCGCGCGACGGCGCGTGCGTGGGCCGAGCGCTTTTCGTGGCACGCGGCGTCCGAGCAGTTCGCCTCGCATCTGAAGCCGCGTCCGCGCGCCTCGATGCAGGAAAGCAGCGCGGCGGCCTGAGCAGGCCGCGCGACGCGGCACCCGCCAAAGACCGGAGCGAGCGATGAAGCGGCCCGACGCCTCGAACGCCCCCTGCGCCCCGGCGGCCACCGATCGCCCGAGCGCCGACGACGGCGTGCAGACGCTGCCCGACGACGCGCGGGCGGCGTCCGCCGGGCCGCGCGCCGCTCCGGCCGCATCCTCATACGTTTCCCGCGCAACCGGCCAACATGCGTGCGATACTGCGGCATCCACTCGCACTGATATGGCCCCTCGTCCCTCGTCCCCGCTCCCGCCGCAGCCGTCTCCCGCGCCTCGCGATCCGCAGGCGCCGTCCGCCGCCCAGCCGGGCAGCGCCGGCAGTTCGCCGTGGCGCGCCAGCGGCGCCGCGAATGCGCCGAGCGCCCAGCCGACTCAGCCTCATCCGAAGCCCGGCATGCCGGCCGAGCCGCCCGAGCCCGCGCATCTGCACGAGCCGCTGAGTCCGGACGACCCGCTCGCGCCCGCGCCCTTCAATCCCTACAAGGGCAACCGCGGCGCCACGCGCGCCTTGAAGGCGCTCAAATATTCGATCAAGGGCTTTCGCGCGGCCATCCGCGAAGAAAGCGCGTTTCGTCAGGAACTGACGCTCGCGGCCATCCTCGTGCCGATCGGCATATTCGTGCCGGTCGATCCCGTCGAGCGCGTGCTGCTGCTCGGCTCGGTCATGCTGGTGCTGATCGTCGAGTTGCTCAATTCGAGTATCGAAAACGCCGTCGACCGGATCGGCCTCGAACGCAACGAACTCTCGGGCCGCGCCAAGGATCTGGGCAGCGCGGCGGTCACGGTCGCGCTCCTCACCTGCGTGATGACGTGGGGCTTGATCCTCGTGCCGCGCTTCGGTCCGTCGCTGCTGCACTGGCTGCAATCGCGCTGACTTCGGGGCCTGACTTCGGGCCGCTTTTGCGCTGACTGCACACGGACTTCGGGCCGCCTGCGCACCGACTCCGGACAGCCGCCGCACACGCCGGACGCCGCTCGCCCTTGCGCGACGCGCGCGCGGCCTCTACCCTCCATTCCTTGCGGGTGCGTTTTGCGCCCCAAGCGTCGGTTTATAATCGAACGACAGTCTTAAAAAAGACCAACCGCGACCGGGCACATTACGCGACGCATCAGCGGCAGCGCCACGCCCGGCGCCGCACATTCAGGGCCGGACATGGAAGCCAAACCTCCCCGCCGTACACGCGAACGGATTCTTGAGTTGTCGTTGAAACTGTTCAACGAGATCGGCGAGCCGAACGTCACCACGACGACCATCGCCGAGGAAATGGAGATCAGTCCAGGCAACCTGTACTACCACTTCCGCAACAAAGACGACATCATCAACAGCATCTTCAGCCAGTTCGAGCAGGAGATCGAAAAGCGTCTGCGTTTCCCCGACGACCACCGCGCCACCATCGACGAGATGTGGGCGTATTTGCAGTACATGGTCGATTTCACCTGGCGCTACCGTTTCCTGTATCGCGACCTGAACGATCTGCTCGCGCGCAACCGCACGCTGGAGATGCACTTCAAGCAGATCATCAGCCACAAGGTGCACTTCGCGAAGCAGTTCTGCGAGCAGCTCGTGGAAGATGGCGACATGGTCGCCACCGCCGCCGAAATCGCCGTGATCTCGACCAACATCGGCGTGATCGCCACCTACTGGCTCTCGTACCAGTTCGTGATGAACCCGCGCAAATACAACGACCAGGAAGCGATCCGCGACGAACTCCATCAGGTGAGCGTGCAGATCGTGTCGCTGATGGCGCCGTATCTGCGCGGCCGCGCGAAGCAGCTTTTCGACGATCTCGTCTCGGGCAAGCTGCCCAAGCGCGAGTTCTACGATTACCTGCCGCCGCGCGACGGCGCGGGCGCGCCCACCGGCAAGGACAGCAAGGAAACTCGCGAATGAAAGCAGTCTGTGTGTATTGCGGCTCCTCGAACGGAGCCGATCCGAAATATGGCGACGCGGCGCGCGCGTTCGGCCGCGCGCTCGTCGCGGCAGACCTCGGTCTCGTCTACGGCGGCGGCAAGGTCGGCCTGATGGGCGTGATCGCCGACACGGTGATGGCCGAGGGCGGCCGCGCGATCGGCGTGATCCCCGAGCTGCTGGTGGACAAGGAAGTGGGCCATAACGGCCTGACCGAGCTGCACGTCGTGCCGGACATGCACCACCGCAAGAAGATGATGGCCGATCTCTCCGACGGCTTCGTCGCGCTGCCCGGCGGCGTGGGCACGCTCGAAGAGCTGTTCGAGGTCTACACGTGGGCGCAGCTCGGCTATCACCACAAGCCGGTCGGCGTGCTCAACATCGACGGCTTCTACGATCCGCTCGTCGCGCTGCTTCAGCACACCGTGCGCGAAGGTTTCATGCGCGAGACCTACCTCGATCTGCTGCAGTTCGACAGCGATCCCACCGCGCTGATCGGCAAGCTCCAGCGCTATCACGCGCCCGCGAAGGACAAGTGGGCCGATCTGCGCGAGAACGTTTGAGGCACGATTAATGCGCGGTTAGTGCGCCATTAATGCGCGCTTGATGCACCACGGCGCGCGCCGCGCGCCTTCCCGAAGGAGACATACCGATGGCCAAGGTCGTCCTGATCACGGGTGCGAGCCGCGGCATCGGCCGTGCGTGCGCGCGGTTGCTGGGCGCGCGCGGCTGGACCGTGGGCGTCAACTATCTGCACAACGAACCCGCCGCCGAGGAAACCGCCGCCGAAGTGGGCCGCGCGGGCGGCCACGCGCGTCTCGTGCGCGGCGACGTGGCGAACGAAGCCGACGTCATCGCCATGTTCGACACGCTCGAACAAGCCTACGGGCGCATCGACGCGCTCGTGAACAACGCGGGCATCGTCGCGCCGTCGAGCCAGGTGGCCGACATGGACGCCGCGCGTCTGAAACGCATGTTCGACGTGAACGTCTACGGCGCGTTTCTGTGCGCGCGCGAAGCGGCGCGGCGCATGTCGAAGGACCGTGGCGGCGACGGCGGCGCGATCGTGAACGTGTCGTCGGCAGCGGCGCGGCTCGGGTCGCCGAACGAGTACGTCGATTACGCGGCCTCGAAAGGCGCCGTCGATACGATGACGCTCGGGCTCGCGAAAGAACTCGGACCGCAAGGCGTGCGCGTGAACGCGGTACGGCCCGGCCTCATCGACACGGAGATCCACGCGAGCGGCGGCCGCCCGGACCGCGCCGCCGTGCTCGGCGCGCAAACGCCGCTGGGCCGTCCCGGCAGCGCCGACGAAGTCGCGGAAACGATTGTCTGGCTGATGAGCGATGCCGCGTCCTACGTCACCGGCGCGCTGATCGACGTGAGCGGCGGCCGCTGATTTTCGCGGGGACTGCCGTTTAGAACGACGAGCCGGGTTCGCTCAGGAACGCGGTTTCGTTCTCGCTCGACGCGCGGCCCAGCACCGCATTGCGATGCGGAAACCGCCCGAAGCGTTCGATCACGTTCGCGTGCTTCAGCGCGTAATCGTAGTAATCCCCGCCTTCCCCGCCCTTCGCCAGTTCACCGAACAACCGCACCGACTCGCGCTGCGCCTCGGCGTTTTCCGCATGCTCGAACGGCAGATACGCGAACGCGCGATGCTGCGCCGTCGGCAGCTTGAGGTCGTCGCCGCGCGCCACCATCGCGCGCGCGATGCGCAGCGCGTGCGCGTCGGCGGCGAACGCGCGCGGCGTGCCCCGATGGCAGTTACGCGAGAACTGGTCGAGCACGACGATCAGCGCGAGTGCGCCTTCGGGCGTCGCGCACCAGGCGTCGAGTTCGCCCGCGCACGCCGCGTCGAGCAGCGCGCCGAAGCGCTCGCGCAACTGCGCGTCGAACGCCTCGCGTTTGCGAAACCAGATCTTGCGCGCGCAGCCGAAATCCTCCGAATCCGGCGCGCCGAACCAGAAGTCCAGCACCTCGCGCGCACGCGGATCGAGCGACGTCATTCGACGAGTTCCAGCACGAGGCGGCGCGTGCGCGCACTTTTCTTTTCGAGCTTCGCCACGCGCAGCGCGCCGATTTCCTGCGTGTTGCGCACATGCGTGCCGCCGCACGGCTGAAGATCGACGCTCTCGATGCGCAGCAGGCGCACGCGCCCGAGACCCATCGGCGGCTTCACGCTCATCGTGCGCACGAGTTCGGGGCGCTGCGCCATCGCTTCGTCGGTGATCCATTCGGTCGCCACCGCATGCGCGCCCGCGACGAGTTGCGCGAGCCGCGCCTCGACGTGCTCGCGCTCGATCGGCTCCACGGTCGCGAAATCGAGCCGCGCGTACTCGCTCGTGATGCTGCAGCCGTCCACGGCGTACGGCAGCACCGCGCACATCAGATGGCTCGCCGTATGCAGCCGCATATGCCGATGGCGGCGCGCCCAGTCGATCTCGGCGCGCACGCGCATGCCCGCCGCGAGCCGCGCGAGCGCGGCGTCCTGGCCGGGCGCGGGAAGATGAAGCGCGTCGTCGGGCGTCGCGCCTTCGAATTTGGCCTTGCGGGTGTCGGCGATCGCGATGCGCGTGCCGTCTTCGAGCACCAGCGCGCCGGTGTCGCCGGCCTGGCCGCCGCCGAGCGGATAGAACACGGTCTGGTCGAGCCGCACGCCGTCCTCGCCCACGGCCAGCACGGTGGCGTCGCAGTGCGTGAGATAGGCGTCGTCGCGAAAGAGCGCGCGCGTGGCGGCCGTGGCCGACGTGGCGGAAGTCGTTGTCATGGGGAAGCGTCTCCTCGTCGTTCTGCGGGAGCCTCCATTATGGCGATGCGCGCGCACTCGCAAAATACGCCTCGCACGCTCCTGCACCGGACTGTATCGGCGCTCGCACCGGGCCAGCCGGGGAGCGCCGCAAGCGCGACTCAACCCGGACGGTTGCGCATCCAGTCGGCGGTGTCGAAGAACGAATGCAGCAGGCGCTCGCGCAGCGGTTCGGCGAGGCCGATGTCCTGCATCGCCCACGCCATGCAGCGCAGCCACTGGTCGCGCTCCGACGACGCGATCGCGAACGGCAGATGGCGCGCGCGCAGACGCGGATGGCCAAAGCGCGAGACGTAGTGGTCCGGGCC
Organism: Paraburkholderia tropica; assembly: GCF_900109265.1. GTDB lineage: Bacteria > Pseudomonadota > Gammaproteobacteria > Burkholderiales > Burkholderiaceae > Paraburkholderia > Paraburkholderia tropica. The sequence goes on along the minus strand of NZ_FNZM01000011.1, from coordinate 279,687 downwards.
GCCCATCCAGCCGCACAGGAACCAGAAGGTCTTGTCGCGCGAGCCGTCGAGCGACTGCGGATGGAGCGCGCGGATGCCCGCGAATTCGGGCTCCAGGTCCATCAGGTCATAGAAACGGTCGACGAGTTCGCGCACGCGCGCCTCGCCGCCGACGAGTTCGAAGGCCGTGGGTTGCTGCGGCGCTTCGTCGGCTGGATCGGTCATACGGTTGATTCGGGTGGAGTCGAGGCGTTTCGATACGTTTCGATACGAAAACGGGGACGGCAAGGCGCACGCGCGCCCGCCGGAGACGCCGATTTTCGCATAGCGAAGCGTACGAGGCCGGGCGACGCTCAGTGCGACGCTCAGTGCGGCACTCCGGACGCACTCGCCCAGACGCGGTTCGTCTCGTCGATACTCAGCGCCACGCTTGTGCCGCGCGCGAGCGGCGCGTCGGCGCGCGCGATCACGAACGCGCCCGCCGCGGTGCGCACGGTCGCGAGATGCACGTCGCCCGTTCCCTGCGCGCCCACGCGATGGCGCACCACCGTGCTCTCCTCCACGACGCCATGCGGCGCGGCCTCGCTCGCCCAATCGGCGGCGCCGCAATGCGGACACCGATAACGCGCGGGAAACAGCGCCTGCGCGCAGACGCGGCAGCGTTCGATATGCAGCACCGTCGTCATGCGTTCTCCTTGTCGAGCACGACCGCATTCGCGCACATGCCGTATCGATACTGCACCATGCCGTAGCCGCTCGCGAGCGCGAGACGCGCGCCCGCCACCTGACGCGCGCCCGCGAGTCCCTGCAACTGGCGGATCGTTTCGACGAGCCCGTGCATGCCGCCCGCCGCGCCCGCCTGTCCCGCCGAAAGCTGTCCGCCCGACGTATTCACCGCCAGTTCGCGCGACGCGATACGCGCGATCAGCGCACGCAGATCGCCGTCGGGCGCGAAACCGAGATCGGCGAGCTGGATCAGGCTCATCACGGGATAGTCGTCGTAGACCGAGATCACGTCGATGTCGGCGGGCGTGGCGTTCGCCTGCTGCCAGAGCGTGTCGGCGAGCGCGGCAAGGCCGGTCTGCAAACCATCGGCCGCCTGATGATCCGTGTTGTAGCGGCATTGCAGCGCGCGCACGCGCAGCGGCGCAGGCGCGCCCGCTTGCGCGCGCCGCGCCGCGAGATCCGCGCGCGCCAGCACCACGGCGTTCGCGCCGCACACGACCGGCACGCAATCGAAACGCCCGAGCGGGTCCGCGACGCGCGGCGCGTTCAGATAATCGTCGAACGTGAGCGGCGTGCGATACACCGCGCCCGGATTGAGCGCCGCCCATGCGCGCTGCGCCACGCACAGCGCGCCGTAATCGCGCGCGTCGAGCCCGTGCTTGCGCGCATGACGCTGCGTGAGCATCGCAAAGAGGCTGTTCGGGCCGCCGTTTTCGAGCGGGCGCAGATACGTGCGCGTCGTGAGGTTGTAGTGCTCGACGAGCTGACGAAAATCGGCGGCCTCGAAGCGGTCGCCCGAGAGCAGCACGATCACGCTCGCGTCGCCGTGCTGGATCGCGCGGATCGCGTGCTGTAGCAGATCGATCGCGCTCGCGCCGCCATGACAGTCGTCCATGCACCAGCGCGGGCTCAGGCCGAGCCGCCACGCCATGTCGATCGCGTGATCGGGCGCGAGCGTGAACGACGCCACGCCCAGCCCATCCACCTCGCGCGCCGAAAAGCCCGACTGCGCGAGCGCCGCGTCGAACGCCTGCGCGAGCAGATCGCCCGTGCTGTGCTCCGGCGCCTGCCGCCGGTACGGCACTTCCACGCCGCAGACGAGCGCCACGCCTTCGAAATCCGCCTCCATCGATCCTCCTGTTTTGGCCCCGGTCGCGTTCGTCTTGACAGCCGGTTTTTTTCATTATCCAATAAAACACATGAATTTTCATATTTTCGAATCTAAAGGGTTTACGCCTAATCGCGCCGCCCCGGGCATCGAAAACCGGAATTTCGCCGACAAAAAACTCGCCGCCTCTCGCGGCGGGCAGGAGACGCCCCATGACACGCAGTCCGTTCCCACGACGCGCCGCCGCGCAAGGAGCCTCGACATGAGCGCCGCGCCCCTCCCTCAGGATGCCGAATTACTCGACGTCATCGTCGAAGCCGTCGAGCCGCTCACCGGACACGTCACCGCGTTCCGCCTGCGCGCCGCCAACGGCCACGCGCTGCCCGCGTATCGCGCGGGCGCGCATCTGCGCGTGCAGGTGCAGGCGCGCAACGGCACCGCCTGGAACGCCTATTCGCTGATCGATTTCGAACCCGCCGCCGCGCCCGCGCATTACCTGATTGCCGTGCGCCGCGAAGACCACGGCGCGGGCGGCTCGCTTTGGATGCACACGCAGGTCCGTGCGGGCGACACGCTGCGCATCGCCGCGCCCGTCAACGCCTTCGCGCTCGACAGCGCGCCCGAAGGCTGCGCCGACGCCGTGCTGATCGCGGGCGGCATCGGCATTACGCCGATCGCGTCGATGGCCACGGAACTCGCGTCGCGCGGCCATCGCTACGCGCTGCACTACACGGGCCGCTCGATCGCGCAACTCGCCTTCGTCGACGCGCTGCGCACGCTCGCGGGCAACGCACTGCATCTCTACGGCGACGACGCCGGCGACGCCGCGCAGCGCTTCGATCTCGCCCGCCTGCTCGCCTCGCTCACGCCGGGCCAGCCGCTCTACGTGTGCGGCCCGCAAGGTCTGATCGACGCCACGATCGCGCAGGCGACGGCGCGAGGCTGGCCGCGCGAGCGCATCCGCTCCGAGCTGTTCGCCGCCGCCGCGCCGAAGTCCGGCGACGCGGGTTTCGAAGTCGAGTTGCGCCAGTCGGGCATGACGCTGAGCGTCGCGCCCGCGCAATCGATCCTCGACGCGATGCTCGACGCCGGACTCGATCCGCTCTACGACTGCAAGCGCGGCGAATGCGGCGTCTGCCAGGTCGGCGTGATCGAAGGCGAGGTCGATCACCGCGACTACTGCCTGAGCGACGCCGAAAAACGCGCGGGCAAGGTCATGCACATCTGCGTCTCGCGCGCCTGCGCGGCGCGCCTCGTCATCGACGCCTGAAACCCGTCTCGTCACCGCCCACGCCAAGGAGCCCCGCATGCCACGCTATCGCGAAGACGCCGCAGCGCTCGCCGCGCTCGTCGAACCCGATCAGGTTCATCGCGACGTCTATCTGGACCAGGAAGTCTTCGACCTCGAAATGGAGCGGCTCTTCAGCCGCACGTGGGTCTATCTCGGCCACACGAGCCAGGTGCCCAATGCGGGCGACTACGTGAGCGTCGACATCGCGCGCCAGCCGCTCGTCATGGTGCGCGAGGCCAACGGCGGCGTGCGCGTGCTGATGAACCGCTGCGCGCACAAGGGCGCGAAACTCGTCAGCGCGCCGAGCGGCAACACCGGCAAATTCTTCCGCTGCCCGTATCACGCGTGGACCTATAAAACCGATGGCAAGCCGCTCGCGATTCCGCTGAAGAACGGCTACGAAGGCACGCGGCTTTCCGAATGTCCCTCGGGACAAGGTCTCCAGGCGGTGACGAACGTCGAGATCTATCGCGGCTTCGTGTTCGTGCGTCTCGCCGACGAAGGCCCGACGTTCAGCGAGTATTTCGGCGCATCGCTGTCGTCGATCGATAACATGGCCGACCGCTCGCCCGAAGGCGAACTCGAAATCGCGGGCGGCTGCCTGCGCTACGTGCACAACTGCAACTGGAAGATGTTCGTCGAGAACCTGAACGACACGATGCATCCGATGGTGGCGCACGAATCATCGGCGGGCACGGCGAAGAAACTCTGGGAAGGCAAATCCGCCGACGAACCCAAGCCGATGGCGATCGAACAGTTCGTGCCTTTTGTCTCCGATTACGGCTTTTTCGACGGCATGGGCGTGCGCGTGTTCGAACACGGCCACAGCTACACCGGCGTGAACTTCTCGATTCATTCGAGCTACGCCGCCGTGCCCGAATACGAGCAGCAACTGATCGCCGCGTGGGGCGAAGAGAAGGCGAAACAGGTGCTCGGCACCGCGCGCCACAACACGGTCTATTACCCGAGCCTCACGATCAAGGGCGCGATTCAGGCGATCCGCGTCGTGCGCCCGATCGCGCCCGACAAGACGGTGATCGAGTCGTGGACCTTTCGCCTCAAGGGCGCGCCCGACGCGCTGCTGCAACGCACGCTCACCTATTCGCGGCTGATCAATTCGCCGATGTCGGTCGTGGGCCACGACGATCTGCATGCGTATCGCGCGATTCAGGAAGGGCTCGCGGCCAACGGCAACGATTGGGTGAGTCTGCATCGCGACTATCGCGCGGATGAAGCGCACGTCGCCGATCTCACCGTGAACGGCACGAGCGAAATTTCGATGCGCAACCAGTTCCGCGCCTGGGCGCGGCATATGGCGCCGCAAACCCAGCAGCAACACCAGCACGAAACCGGAACCGCGCAATGACCCACGCCCACGATCCCGCCCTGCGCGACACGCTCGCCGACTTCGTCTATCGCGAGGCGCGCCTCATCGACGACAAGCAGTTCGACGCCTGGTACACGCTGTTCGCCGACGACGGCCTCTACTGGATACCGCTTGCGCACGGCCAGCACGACGGCCTCAATCACGCCTCGCTGATGTACGAGGACCGGCTGCTGCTCAAGCTGCGCATCGAACGCCTCAAGCAGCCGCGCGCGTTTTCGCAGCAGCCCGAGAGCCGTTGCCAGCACGTCATGCAGCGCCCCGAAATCGAATCCGCCGACGCCGGCGGCTATCGCCTGCGCACGCCGTTCTTCTACGCCGAGGCGCGCGGCGACGAGCAACTGGTGTTCACCGGCATCGTCCGCCATCACGTCGTCGAGCAGGACGGCGCGCTACGCATCCGCGAAAAGCGCATCGATCTGCTCAACTGCGACGCGGCGCTGCCGTCCGTGCAACTGTTCCTGTGAGGCGCGCGATGCTTTCAGCCGATACGCCCCATCACGCCAAGTCCGACGCCAACACCAGCGTCTACGCGGCCTTCGCCGCCAGCGCCGCACGTTGGCCCGATCACGACTTCCTCGTCGTGCTGCCCGAAACCGCCGCGATCTACGGCATCGACGCGCACACGCTGCGCTACGGCGAAGCGCTCGCACGCGTCGATGCGCTCGCCGCGCGCTATCGCGAAGCCGGTTTTGGCAGCGGACATCGCGCAGGTCTGATGCTCGAAAACCGGCCCGCATTTTTCCTGCACTGGTTCGCGCTCAATGCGCTCGGCGTCTCGGTCGTGCCGCTCTCGACCGAGTTGCGCGCCGCGGAACTCGACTACATCGCAGGCCATAGCGAACTCGATCTCGCCGTCGCGCCCGCCGCGCGTCATGCCGATCTGCACGCGGCGGCGCGCGCCGCGCAACGCAGCGTCTCGATCTGCGACGCCGACGGCATGACGGACGGCGCGACGCTCCAGCACGCCGCCACGCCCGCCCGCGCCGACATGCCCGACGCCGACACCGAATGCGCCCTGCTCTACACCTCGGGCACGACGGGCCGCCCGAAAGCCTGCGTGCTGCCCAACGCGTATTTCCTGCGCGCGGGCGAGTGGTACAACCGCATCGGCGGCTTGTGCGCGCTGCGTCCCGGCGTCGAGCGCCTCGTCACGCCGCTGCCGATGACGCACATGAACGCGATGGCCTACTCGACCATGGCGATGATCCTCGCGGGCGGCGCGATCGTCCCGCTCGACCGCTTTCATCCGCGCACCTGGTGGGCCAGCGTGCGCGCCGCGCGCGCGAGCGTCGTCCACTATCTCGGCGTGATGCCCGCGATGCTGCTCGGCGCGCCCGCCAGCGCTCAGGATCGCGAGCATTCGGTGCGCTTCGGCTTCGGCGCGGGCGTCGATAAAACGCTGCACGCGCCGTTCGAAACGCGCTTCGGCATGCCCTTGCTCGAAGCCTGGGCGATGACCGAAACCGGCGCGGGCGCCGTGGTGATCGCCAATCGCGAGCCGCGTCAGGTCGGCCAGTCGTGCTTCGGCCAGCCCGAAGCGTCGCTCGACGTGCGCATCGTCGGCGACGATGGACGCGATGTCGGCATCGACACGCCCGGCGAACTGCTCGTGCGCGCGCGCGGCGAGCATCCGCGTCGTGGCTTCTTCCGCGAATATCTCAAGGATCCCGAAGCCACCGCCGCCGCGTGGGAAGGCGGCTGGTTCCATACCGGCGACATCGTCAGGCAGGACGCGCAAGGCCAGCTCTATTTCGTCGATCGCAAGAAGAACGTGATCCGGCGCAGCGGCGAGAACATCTCGGCCGTCGAAGTCGAGAGCGTGCTGCGCAAGCATCCGTGCGTGGCGGATGTCGCCGTGGCCGCGACGCCCGATGCCGTGCGCGGCGACGAAGTGCTCGCCTGCATCATCGCGCGCGAACCGCTCGCCGATGCCGCCGCCGCGCCGCTCGCCGCCGAACTCGCGCAACTGTGTCTCGCGCAACTCGCCTATTTCAAGGCGCCCGGTTACGTCGCGTTCGTCGACGCACTGCCGCTCACCGGCACGCAGAAGGTGCAACGCGCCGCGCTCAAGGAACTCGCGCGCACGTTGCCCGGCACCGCGCGCTGCATCGACACGCGCGCCCTGAAAAAACGCCAGGACTGATATGACCGACTCCACCCGCCAGCCATCCGCCGCGCCGCGCACCGCCCTCGTCACCGGGGGCAACGCGGGCATTGGCCGCGCCATCGTCGAGCATCTGCTCGAAGCGAACTACGAAGTGATCTCGCTCGATCTGCGCGCCGACGCGCCGGGCCACGCGCGCCTGCACACCCTCGAAGTCGATCTCTGCGACGCCGCCGCCACGCGCGCCGCCGCCGCCGAGGTCGTCGCGCGCCATGCGCCCACGACGCTCGTGCACAACGCGGGCGTGATCCGCGCGGCGCTGCTGCCCGACGTCACGCACGACGACGTGATCGCGCTCGCGAATCTGCATCTCGACGCGCCCATCGCGCTCGCCCAGGCGATGTTGCCCGCGATGCGCGCGCAGCATTTCGGGCGGCTCGTGCTGATCTCGTCGCGCGCGGCGCTCGGGCTCGCCACGCGCACCGCGTATTCGGCGACCAAGGCGGGCATGCTCGGTCTCGTGCGCACGTGGGCACTCGAACTCGGGCCGCTCGGCGTGACCGCGAACGCCATCGCGCCCGGCCCCGTGCAGACCGACATGTTCCATGCGGTCGTGCCCGCCGACAGCCCCAAGGTCGCGCAGATTGCGGCGGGCATTCCGGTCGGCCGCCTCGGCCAGCCCGACGACATCGCGCGCGCCGCGATGTTCTTCGCGGCGCCGGAAAACGGCTTCGTCACGGGACAAACGCTTTATGTGTGCGGCGGGACGAGCACGGGCAGTCTCGCGCTTTAACCGCGCTTGCCGTGAAACTGCGGGAAAGTGCGGGGAAAGTGCGTTACTTCGCGTGCTGCTCGATCAGTTGACGCAGCATCTCGACGAACAGCTTCGCCGACTCGGGCGGAAACGGCAGCAGCACCGACGCCTCGTGCTCCAGCGCCAGCGCGATCAACTCCGCCGCGAGCGCGCGGCCCTGCGGCGTGAGCGCGACGAGCGTGCGGCGGCGGCTCTGCGGATCGTCCTGACGCGCGACCATGCCCGCCGCTTCCATGCGATCGATCAGCTTGCTCACGGTCGGCTGCTTGGCGAGGATCAGGCGGCCGAGATCGCCCATCGGCAACGGACCGTCGGACAGACAGGCGAGCACGCGCCATTGCAGCGCAGGAATCTTCTTGCGCGCGAGCGTGGCGTGGAATTCGTCGGAGATGAGCGCGCTCGCGCGCGCGAGCAGCGCGGCGAGATAGGTGTCGAGAAAGCGCATTGGCGTGGCTTTCTCAGTCGATGCGCTTGATTCTGTCGAGTCGGTGGTCATGGTGTCGGTGTGAGCAGCACCGGCATCCTATAACGGAATGCGCGCGCACGACACCCGCGTGAGGCAAGCACCGCCGCGCGCATCCGCATCACGGTTCGAACGTCAAGCGTCACGCAACGATTGCAACGCGGGCCGCGCCAGCACGTGACGCAGACTGACCCAGCCGCCCACGCCCGCGCACACCACGCCCGCCGCGATGCCCGCGGGCACGAGCCACGGATCGAAGGCGAGATAGAAGTCGAACACGCGCGTGGCCAGCACGTAGCCGACAGCCTGCGCGCCGAGCGCCGCCATCAACCCGGCGAGCGCGCCCACGGCGACAAACTCCGCAATCTGCACCGACCTCACCTGCCGATGCGACGCGCCCAGCGCGCGCAGCAGCGCCGACTCGCGCATGCGTTCGTCGCGCGTGCCGGCGAGCGCCGCGTACAACACGAGCACACCCGCCGCGAGCGTGAAAATAAAGAGAAACTGCACCGCGCCGATCACCTGCTCCAGCACGCGCTGGATCTGCGCGAGGATCGGCCCGACGTCGATGGCCGTCACGTTCGGATACTTCGCAACCAGCCCGTCGACGACATTACGCTGCGCGTCGGGCAGATGGAAACTCGTGATGAACGTGGCCGGAAAATCGTGCAGCAGCGCGGGCGGCATCAGCACGAAGAAGTTGACCTTGAACGAGCCCCAGTCGAGCTTGCGCAGACTCGTCACGGGCGCGGTCACTTCGAGGCCGGTCACGTCGAAGGTCAGCACGTCGCCGGGCTTCACGTTGAGGATTTTCGCGAGTCCCTGCTCGATCGACAGTTGCGGTGTGCTCGTCTCGCCGTACCACTGGCCGGCTTCGATGCGGTTGTCGTCGGGCAGCTGCGTCGTGTACGAGAGATTGAATTCGCGGTCGACGAGACGGCGCGCATCCTCGCTCTTGTACTGCTCGGGATCGACCGGCTTGCCGTTGATGCTGATGAGGCGGCCGCGCACCATCGGCGCCAGATCGGGGCTCGCGATGCCGTGCTGCGAGAGCCAGGCGGCCACCGCATCGCGCTGGTCGGGCTGGATGTCGATCAGGAATTCGTTGGGCGCGTCGGGCGGCGTCGACTTGCGCCAGCCTTCGATCAGGTCGTTGCGCGTCATGGCGATCAGCAGCAGACACATCAGCCCGATGGCGAGCGAGGTGATCTGCAGTGCGCTCGCGCCGGGCCGCCGTTCGAGCGACGCCAGCGCATAGCGCCAGCCCACGCCTGCGCGCGCCTCCAAACCATTGCGCTGACTGCGCGCGAGACGCGCCGCGCCCCACAGCGCGAGACGCGCGAGCCCCGCGAACACGAGCAGGCCGAGCGCGAACCCGCCCGCGACGATGCCGCCGAGCTTCAGTTCGCCCGCCGCGATCACGAGCAGGCCCGCGAACAGCGCGATGCCCACGGCATACGCAGCCCACGCCGTGCGGCTTTCCTCGCCCCATTCGCGGCGCAGCACGCGCACCGGCGGCACGCGCGTGAGCGGCAACAGCGGCGGCAGCGCGAAGCCGAGCAGCAGCACCAGTCCGGCGGCGACGCCTTCGAGCGCGGGCAGCGGCCCCGGATACGGCAGCGCGACATCGATCAAGGTGCCGAGCCACGCGAGCAGCGCGAGATGGCCCGCATAACCGAGCGCGACGCCAATCGCGCCGCCCACCAGCCCAAGGCCCGCGAATTCGAGCACGAACAGCGTGCGCAGCGTGCGCTGGCTCGCGCCGAGGCAGCGCATGGCCGCGCAGCCGTCGAGATGACGGCGCGTGTAACGGTGCGCGGCCATCGCGATCGCCACGGCCGCGAGCAAGGCGGTCAGCAGCGAGACGAGCGTGAGGAAGTGGCGCGCGCGATCGAGCGTCTGCCGCACTTGCGGCTGGCCGTCCTGCAGCGATTCGAGGCCGACGCCGCGCATCTTGCCGCCGTCGACGCGCGCGTGCGCGAATTGCGCGAACTGCGCCACGGCCGGATCGGCGCCGGCCACCAGCAGGCGATACGTCACGCGGCTGCCGTAGCCCGTGAGGCCGGTCGAGGCGAGATCGGCCTCGTTGAGCATCAGGCGCGGCGAGAAGTTGACGAACGAGAAGCCGCGGTCGAGTTCGCGCGTGATGAGCGCGCCGATCGTGAACGTGCGCGTGCCCACGCGCACCTGGCTGCCGACGTGGACCTTGAGCGCGTCGAGCAGTTGATCGTCGACCCAGACGGTGCCGGACGGCGGAATGCCCTGCGCCGCGTGATCGGGCGCGCCGGGGCCGCTCGATATACGCAGCGCGCCGCGCAGCGGATAGGCCGCCGACACCGACTTGACCGCCGCGAGCCGCGTGGGCGTCTGCGCGCCGTCGGCATCGCCGGCCGCGCTGACCATGCTCGGGAAAATCGCCGTATTCGCGGTTTGCAGCTTGAGCGCCTGTGCCTCGCGCGCGAACGCCGGATCGACGGGATGATCGGCGCGCACGATGAAATCGGCGGCGATCATGCGGCGCGCGTCGCGCTCCAGTCCGCGTTGCAGACGGTCAGCGAGAAAACCCACGCTCGCGAGCGCGGCCACCGCGAGCACGAGGGCGAGCAGCAGCATCGTCAGTTCGCCCGCGCGCCAGTCGCGTGCGGTCATACGAGCGGCGAGGCGCACGAGGTCGCCCCAGCCGGGGGCGGCGCGCGTGGATCGAGAAGAAACGGGGTTAGAAGGCGGCGTAGACGGTGGCGAGGACAGATTCGGCGGGTTCAATCGTGACGGCTCCGCAGCGAGAAACGCGAGACCATATGCGTCGCCATGCCGCGAAAGCCGCCCTGCACGCCGCGCCACAGACGCGGCAGCGCCCAGGTCGCCACCAGCAGGAACGCGGCGAGCATGACGAGGAACAGCAGCGGCACGAACAGCGCGAGCAGCACGCCGACGAAGGTCATGCCGTCCTCGGCGCTCGACGTGACCACGTTCGAGACCGGTTCCGGCGACAGATTGATGAGCGCGCGCGTGCCCGCCTTCGCCAGATGCGCGGTGCCCGCGAGCGTGCCGCCCGCGAGCGCGGCGATCGTCAGCACCGCCGGATCGGCGTGGCCGAGCGCGCCCGCCGCCAGCACGGCGCCGGCGGGAATGCGGATGAAGGTGTGCAACGCGTCCCACAGCGAATCGAACGCGGGGACTTTGTCGGCGAGGAATTCGAGCACCGTGAGCGCGGCGGCGATGCCGATCACCCAGGGCGAAGCGAGCACCGCGAGCGTGTCGGGCAGATGGATGAAGCCGAGGCGCTGAAGCACGCCGGCCATGAGGACCGTGAGGTAGAGGCGCAGGCCGCTGCCCCAGGACAGGCCCGCGGCAAGCGAAATCGGTTCGAGCATGACTGCCTCCTCGCGCGAGGCTCGCGCGGCGCCGTCCCCCACGAATCTGGCGCAAACGCAGCGCGCCCGCTTCGCCGGACACGGCGCCATCGGGCAGCGGCGCTCGCGTTATCCGCGGCGCGGAGTGTTATCGGTTGATGACCATTCCATTATAGCCACGCTCGCTGCACCGCCGCAGCGGTGTTGCGCATGCGCGCCACGCAAAAACCCGCGATTTTTGCCGAAAATGTGGGGAAAATGCGCGCCGCATCGCCGCGCGGCGCGTGGAAGGTCTCGCCGATCCGGAACCGGATCAGGCCGCCGAACTGAGCTTCAGCCCGATGATGCCGAGCACGATCAGCGCCGCACTCGCCACGCGCGCGGCGCTCACGGCCTCGCCCATCATCACGATGCCGAACACGAACGCGCCCACCGCACCGATGCCCGTCCACACGGCGTAGGCCGTGCCGAGCGGCAACTGACGCATGGCGATCGAGAGCAGCACGAAGCTACCGAGCGCGGTCACGATCGTGAACACGGAGGGCCAGAAACGCGTGAAACCTTCGGAGGACTTGAGACCGGCCGCCCAGGCGACTTCGAGCAGGCCAGCGATGAGAAGAATGAACCAGGGCATCCGGGACGCTCCACTTGAAAAAATGGGGCCGTCCCCGAAAAAAGACGTGCAAGGTCGTCCTTACACGCCTGTAAGTATAGCACCAGTCTGGTGCGCGCCGCGCGTCACCGAACCGCCTTGCCGCCCTACTCGCGACGCGGCTGCTTCACCTGCGTCACTGCACGCCCACGAGGCGATAGCCCACGCCCGTCTCGGTGACGATGTGCTCGGGCTGCGCCGGATCGCGCTCCAGCTTCTGCCGCAGATGCGCCATGTAGATACGCAGATAGTGACTGCTTTCCACGTGCGACGGCCCCCACACCTCGCGCAGCAACTGGCGATGCGTGAGCACGCGGCCCGCGTCGCGCACGAGCGTGGCGAGCAGGCGATATTCGATCGGCGTGAGATGCACGGGCGCGCCCTCGCGCGTCACCTGGCGCATGCCCAGATCGACGGTCACCGCGCCGAAGCTCACCTGCGGCGCCTCGTTCGCGCCGCCGCGGTTGCGCCGCCGCAGATGCGCGCGAATCCGCGCCAGCAGTTCGGAGACGCCGAAGGGCTTGGTCAGATAGTCGTCGGCGCCTGCATCGAGCGCGGCGACTTTTTCGCTTTCCTGCGTGCGCGCGGACAGCACGATCACCGGCAAATCGCTCCAGCCGCGCAGCTCGCGGATCACATCGAGACCGTCCGTGTCGGGCAGCCCCAGATCGACGATCACGAGGTCGGGCTTGCGCGTGGCCGCCTCGACGAGCCCCTGCTTGCCGGTTTCGGCGTCGTAGACCGTGATGCCCTCGCCCTCCAGCGAAGCGCGCACGAAGCGGCGGATCTGTTTTTCGTCTTCGATCAGGACAACGGCAAGACTCGGATCACTCATGGTCGGGATGCGGGTTCGAATGCGATGCAGGTTTCAGATCGAAGGTTGAAGGCGCCGAAGCGCCGTCGCGCGCTTCATGCGTCTCGTCATGCGCGTCGAGCGCGTCATGAAGGCCGTGTTCCGCGTCGGCTGCATCGGCCTCTTCGGACTCGGCGACGTCGCTCGGCAACGGCGGCGGCGCTTCCACGGGCAGCGCGAACCAGAACGACGCGCCTTCCGTCTGGCCGTCGGCATCGACGCGATTGGCCGCGCCGATTGTACCGCCGTGCGCTTCCACGATCGCGCGGCAGATCGCGAGCCCGAGCCCGATGCCCGGTTTCGCCGACTCTTTCTCGCCGCGCGTGAACTTCTCGAAGATGCGCTCGTTCATGCCAGGCGGCAGGCCCGGCCCGCGATCGTCGATGCTCACGCGCACGAAAGGCTGGCCGTGCTCCTCGATGCGGCGCGCGGCGATCGTCAGCGGCGTGTCGGGCGGCGTGTATTTCGCCGCGTTTTCCAGCAGATTCGAAAAGAGCCGCTCCATCAGCACGGCGTCGAGCTGCAGCAACGGCAAGCCCGCCTCCAGCTTCACCTGCACCGGATGGCGCGCGAGCACGCGGCGGCACGCGGCGAGCGCCGCGCCCACGGTTTCCTCCAGCAGCGTCCACTGCCGGTTGAGCTTGAGGCTGCCCGCCTGCAGACGCGCCATGTCGAGCAGATTCGTGACGATGCCGGTCATGCGCAGCGCCTCGTCGTGTATCGCCTCGATCAGCTCGCCGGTGCGCGCGCTGTGCGTGTCGTCAGGCGCGCCGGGCTCGTGCGTCTGCGCCAGCATCGACGAAAAGCCGACGATGGTCGTGAGCGGCGTGCGCAGATCGTGCGAAATCGCCGAAAGCAGCGAGTTGCGCAGCCGTTCGGACTCCATGTTGACGAGCGCGTCGCGCGCGATCTCGACGTAGTGCACGCGTTCGAGCGCGAGCGCGATCTGCGCGGCGAAGGCGTCGAGCATGCGCTGCTGCTCGGGCACCTGCAATTCGCGCGCGTCGCGCGTGACCACGGCCAGCACGCCGCGCGTGCGCATCGGCGCCTTGAGCGGCAGATAGCGCGCGGCGGCGGCGGGCAAGGTGTCGGTGCCGTGACCCGCCGGTTTCTGCTGGTCGTAGACCCACTGGCCGACGTCGAGATCGAGGCTCGCGGCGTCGAGCATGATCTGCGGATCGGGGTCCTCGATCTTCTGCTGCACCTTGTCGGCGCTATCGGGCAACAGAATGCCGACGCGCGCGTTGAACACCTCGCTCACATGGCGGCTGCCGATCGCGACGATCTGCTCGGTCGCAAGCGCGGCGGCGAGTTCGCGCGCCATCGCATACATCGCGCCGGTGCGCTGTTCGCGGCGCTGCGCGACGCTCGCCTCGCGGCGCAGGCTCGACGTGAGATGGCTGATGACGAGCGAGGTCAGCAACATGCCCACGAAGGTCAGCAGATACTGCGTGTCGCTGACCGAGAACGACAGGCGCGGCGGCACGAAGAAAAAGTCGTAGGCGGCCACGCTCGCGAACGAGAGCATGACGCCCGGCCCGCGCCCGAGCTTCGTGGCCGCGAAGATCACGCCGAGCAGATACAGCATCACGAGATTGGCGAGCGCGATGCGGTCGTTCAACTGGTTGGCGAGCAGCGTGATGCCCGCGCAGATCGCCAGCGCCGCCGCATACGCGCGCGGCGGCGAGCGATGCGCGGCGCCCTCGGCGATGGCTGCGCGCCACGCGTTGGCGGCGCGCGCGGCGGCCGAGCCCGCGTCGCGACCATCGCCCCCGCTGCGGCCGATCAAACGGTCGACGTCGTTGCCGCTCGCGCGCACCAGCGTCAGGTCGACGTCGCCGGATTGTTCCGCGAGCCGCTCGCCGAACGGCCTGCGCCACCAACGCGAGAAGCCGCTGCGCAGCGACGCGCCCGCGACCAGCTTCGAGACGTTGCGCAGCCGCGCGTAACCCGCGAGCGTGACGGCGGCGTCCTCGCCCGCGAGCGTCGAGGTTTCCGCGCCCAGTTCGGAGGCCAGCTTGAGCGCGCCGAGCGTGCGTTCGCGGATCGCGTCGGGCAGGCGCTGGAGCTTCGGCGTTTCGACGTAGACGGCAATCCAGTCGGCCTTGAGACTCGCGGCGAGGCGCGCCGCCGCGCGCACCAGCGCAGGCGCTTCCGGCCCCGGCCCGACGCACACGAGCAGCCGCTCGCGCGCCTGCCAGACGTGCTGGATCGAACGGTCGGCGCGATATTCGTGCATCTGCGCATCGACGCGGTCGGCCGTGCGGCGCAGCGCCAGTTCGCGCAGCGCGATCAGATTGCCCTTGCGGAAGAAGTTGCGCACCGCGCGCTCGGCCTGCGCGGGCAGATACACCTTGCCGTCGCGCATGCGGTCGAGCAGTTCCTCGGCGGGCAGGTCGACCAGCGTGACTTCGTCGGCGCCGTCGAACACGCGGTCGGGCACCGTCTCCCAGACGCGGATGCCGGTGATCTGCCCGACCACGTCGTTGAGGCTTTCGAGGTGCTGCACGTTGACGGTCGTATAAACGTCGATGCCCGCGTCGAGCAGTTCGTAGACGTCCTGCCAGCGCTTCAGATGGCGCGCGCCCGGCACGTTCGAATGCGCGAGTTCGTCGACCAGCACGAGTTGCGGCTTGCGCGCGAGCGCGGCGTCGAGATCGAATTCGTCGAGCATGCGGCCGCGATACGCGAGGCGCTGGCGCGGCATCACGTCGAGGCCGTTCGTAAGCGCGGCGGTTTCGCTGCGCCCATGCGTTTCGACGATGCCGACCACCACGTCCACGCCTTCGTCGGCGCGGCGGCGCGCGGCTTGCAGCATCGCGTAAGTCTTGCCGACGCCTGCCGACGCGCCGAAGAAAATCTTCAGCTTGCCGCGGCGGCGTTTTTCTTCATCGCGTTGCAGCCGGTCGAGGAGTTCGTCGGGATCGGGACGGTTCATGCGGATTTCGCGTTATGTGTTTCGCGTGTTGTGCGCAGTGTGGTGATTCGCACCCGGCGCGGGTCGGCAAGCGCCGGAACGCCATCGCCGATCGTCTCACCGTGGCGCCGAAATGGCAAACCGCACGCCGCGCGAAAGGCGGCGTGCGGTGGCCATCCAGCCTGCGAGGCTTACCCCGTCAGCGGATTCAGCTCACTTCCTTGCCGTCGAGCGCGAGGTTCAGCTCCAGCACGTTCACGCGCGGCTCGCCTAGCAGGCCGAACTGGCGGCCCTGGGTGTAGCGGTCCACGAGCGCCTGCACGTCGCCGGCGCTCAGATGACGCGCCTTCGCCACGCGTGCGACCTGGTACGCGGCGGCGGCGGGCGAGATCTCCGGATCGAGACCGCTCGCCGACGAGGTCACCAGGTCGGCGGGAATCGGCTGCGAGACGTCGGTGCCCGCGGCCTTGAGCGCGTCGATGCGGCCTTTGACTTCATCGGCGAGCGCCGGGTTGGTCGGGCCGAAGTTCGAGCCGCCCGAGCCCTGCGCGTTGTACGGCATCGGCGCGGTCGCCGAGAGGCGGCCCCAGAAGTACTGCGGCGCGTCGAACTGCTGGCCGATCAGCGCGCTGCCCACCACCTTGCCGTCGACTTCGACGAGGCTGCCGTTGACCTGGCGGTGGAACACGGCCTGCCCGAACGCGGTCATCACGGCCGGATAGACGAGCCCGGTGATCGCCGCGAGCACGGCGAAGATCACGATCAGAGGACGAAACTGCGATTTCATTTTGGCTTCCTGTTCATTTGCGAGGCGCATTTGCGAGGCGCATCTGCAAGGCGCATGTGTGAGGCGCGCACCTCAAACCCAACCGAACGCCGCGAGCACCATGTCGATCAGCTTGATGCCGACGAACGGCACCAGAATCCCGCCGAGCCCGTAGACCAGCAGATTGCGGCGCAGCAGGATCGCCGCGCCGAGCGGCCGGTACTTCACGCCCTTGAGCGCGAGCGGAATCAGCAGCACGATGATCAGCGCGTTGAAGATCACCGCCGAGAGAATCGCGGAGGCCGGCGTGGCGAGATGCATCACGTTGAGCGCGTTCAGCTGCGGATACGTGGTGGCGAACGCGGCCGGAATGATCGCGAAGTACTTGGCGACGTCGTTGGCGATCGAGAAGGTCGTGAGCGAGCCGCGCGTCATCAGCATCTGCTTGCCGATCTCGACGATCTCGATGAGCTTGGTCGGATTCGAATCCAGATCGACCATGTTGCCCGCTTCCTTCGCGGCCTGCGTGCCGGTGTTCATCGCCACGGCGACGTCGGCCTGCGCGAGCGCCGGCGCGTCGTTGGTGCCGTCGCCGGTCATCGCCACGAGCTTGCCCTGCGCCTGATGCTCGCGAATCGTCGCGAGCTTGGTTTCCGGCGTGGCTTGCGCGAGGAAGTCGTCGACACCGGCTTCGGCGGCGATCGCGGCGGCGGTCAGGCGGTTGTCGCCCGTCACCATCACGGTCTTGATGCCCATCTTGCGCAGCTCGGCGAAGCGCTCCTTGATGCCGCCCTTCACCACGTCCTTCAGCTCGATCACGCCCAGCACGCGCGCATCGTCGCCGTGACGCTCGGCCACGACGAGCGGCGTGCTGCCGCGCCGCGCGACTTCGTCCACGGCCGTGTTCACTTCCGACGGGAAGCGGCCGCCGTGCTGCTCGACGTAGTTCTTCACCGCGTCGGCGGCGCCCTTGCGGATCTCGCGCCCCGGCAGGTCCACGCCGCTCATGCGCGTCTGCGCGCTGAACGCGAGAAACACAGCCTGGAGCGCATGCATGTCGCGCTGGCGAATGTTGAAGCGCTGCTTCGCGAGCACGACGATGCTGCGGCCCTCGGGCGTTTCGTCGGCGAGCGAGGCCAGTTGCGCGGCGTCCGCGAGCGCTTCTTCGTTCACGCCCGGCGCGGCCACGAAAGCCGACGCCTGACGGTTGCCGAGCGTGATCGTGCCGGTCTTGTCGAGCAGCAGCACGTCGACGTCGCCCGCCGCTTCCACGGCGCGGCCCGAAGTGGCGATCACGTTGGCCTGCATCATGCGGCTCATGCCCGCCACGCCGATCGCCGAGAGCAGCCCGCCGATGGTCGTCGGAATCAGGCAGACGAGCAGCGCGGTCAGCGCCGTGATCGTCACCACGTGGCCCATCTTCGCGGCTTCGACCGAGAACATCGAGAACGGCAGCAGCGTTGCGGTGGCGAGCAGCAGCACGAGCGTCAGCGCGACCAGCAGGATCGTCAGCGCGATTTCGTTCGGCGTTTTCTGGCGCTTCGCGCCCTCGACCATCGCGATCATGCGGTCGAGAAACGCCTCGCCCGGATTCGCCGTGACGCGCACGACGATCCAGTCGGACAGCACGCGCGTGCCGCCCGTGACCGACGAAAAGTCGCCGCCCGACTCGCGGATCACCGGCGCGGATTCGCCCGTGATCGCCGATTCGTCGACCGAGGCCACGCCTTCGATCACCTCGCCGTCGGCGGGAATCGTGTCGCCGGTTTCGACCAGCACCACGTCGCCCTTGCGCAGATCGGTGGCGGTCGTGATGCGGATCGGCGCCTTCGGATGCGGCTCGTTGAGCTTCTTCGCCATCACGTCGCGCTTGGCCTGGCGCAGCGAGGCGGCCTGCGCCTTCGAGCGGCCTTCGGCGAGCGCTTCGGCGAAGTTCGCGAACAGCACCGTGAACCAGAGCCACAGCGCGACCGCGAGAATGAAGCCCGCGGGCGCTTCGGCCTGCCCCATCAGCGCCGCGATCCAGAGGATCGTCGTGAGCACGCTGCCCACGTAGACGCAGAACATCACCGGGTTGCGCAACTGGGTGCGCGGATTGAGTTTCCTGAACGAGTCCACGATGGCCGGGCGCACCAGCGCCGGATCGAACATGGACCGTGTTGCACTATGTTGTGTCATTTCGAAAGATCCCCGTTCAATGCACGCCGAGCATGATCAGATGCTCGACACCCGGACCGAGCGCAAGCGCCGGCACGTAGGTGAGCGCGCCCACCAGCAGCACGCAGCCGAGCAGCAGCACGACGAACAGCGGGCCATGCGTGGGCAGCGTGCCGCCCGTCACGGCGATGCGCTTCTTGCTCGCGAGCGAACCCGCGATCGCCAGCACCGGCACGATGGTGCCGAAACGGCCGAACCACATCGCAATGCCGAGCAGCCAGTTGTAGAACGGCGTGCTGACGGTCAGGCCCGCGAACGCGCTGCCGTTGTTGTTCGCGGCAGAGCTGAACGCGTAGAGGATTTCGGAGAAACCGTGCGCGCCCGGATTGGCGATGCCGGCCTTGCCCGCGGCGGTGAGCACGGCGATCGAGGTGCCGAGCAGCACCAGCAGCGGCGTGAGCAGAATCACGATCGACACCATCTTCATCTCGAACGATTCGATCTTTTTGCCCACGTATTCGGGCGTGCGGCCGATCATCAGGCCCGCCACGAACACCGCGAGCAATGCGAACACGAGCATGCCGTAGAGGCCCGAGCCCACGCCGCCGAAGATCACTTCGCCGAGTTGAATGAAGAGCATCGGCACGAGGCCGCCGATCGGCGTGAGCGAATCGTGCATCGCGTTGACCGCGCCGCACGACGCCGCCGTGGTGGTCACGACGAAAATGCCCGTCTGCGCGATACCAAAGCGCGTTTCCTTGCCTTCCATGTTGCCGCCGGCCTGCAGCGCACTCGCGTGCTGATCGACGTTGAGCGACGTGAACATCGGGTTGCCGCTTTGTTCCGCGGACAATTCGACGCCCACCGCCACGGCGAACGCGATCGTCATCACCGCGAGCACCGCCACGCCCTGCCGGCGGTCGCCGACCATGTTGCCAAACACGAGACAGAGCGCGGCCGGAATGATCAGGATCGCCAACATTTCGACGAAGTTCGAAAACGGCGTCGGGTTTTCGTACGGATGCGCGGAATTGGCGTTGAAGAAACCGCCGCCGTTGGTGCCGAGCATCTTGATCGCTTCCTGCGAGGCGACCGGACCCATCGCGAGCGTCTGCGTCGTCACCTTGGTATCGACGGTGACGGCGTTGCCCTTCTCGTCCTTGACCGGATTGCCCTGCGCATCGAGCTTCGGCGCGGCATAGGTCGTGGTTTGCAGCGTCGGCACGTCCTGATACGACTTGAAGTTCTGGATCATGCCCTGGCTCATCAGCAGCGCCGTGACGAGCGCCGCCATCGGCACGAGGATGTAGAGCGTCGTGCGCGTGAGGTCGACCCAGAAGTTGCCGATGGTCTGCGCCGAATGGCGAGCGAAACCGCGAATCAGCGCGACCACCACGACGATGCCGGTGGCCGCCGAGAGGAAGTTCTGCACCGTGAGACCGAGCATCTGCGTGAGATAGCTCACGGTCTGTTCGGGCGAATAGTCCTGCCAGTTCGTGTTGGTGACGAAGCTGACCGCCGTGTTGAACGCGCCGTCCACGGTCATCGCGCCGAAGGTCTGCGGATTGCCCGGCAGCCAGCCTTGAATGCGCAGCAGCAGGTAGAGGAAACCCACGCCCAGCACGTTGAACGAGATGGTGGCGAACGCATAGCGCTTCCAGTTCATCTCGGCGTTGACGTCCACGCCCGCGAGGCGATAGAGCAGATTCTCCACCGGCGCGAACAGGCGCACGACGCGCGAACGGCCGTCGAGCACGCGCGTGATATAGCCCGCGACGGGTACCGCGAGCGCCAGCAGCACGGCGATGAACAGCCCGGTTTGCAGCAGATTGTTGGCGTTCATTCGATGTCCTCCGCGCGCAGCAGCGCATGGACGAGATAGACGAACAGCAACAGCGTCGCCGCCCCCGACAACCAGAAAATCCAGGTCATGAGCGCGCTCCCTTGACACCCTGATCGGCGCGGCGGTACTGCATGAGCTTCTCGCAGCCGGCGATCAACGCATAAGTGAGCGCGGCGAAGACCGCCAGCCCCCCGATATACAGCACATCCATTGTCGTGTTCTCCATTGATGGATGGCGGTAAGGTAAGGTTTATCGCGTTAAATCCGGATCAAAGCTTGGGGCGTGCGTATAAAAAACGCGTAAACGCGGACGGCATCGGTATGCGCATGCGCGCGCGCCGCCTTGTCGGACAAGGCGCGGCGGCGCGCGAAAGCAAACGGGCGGAAAGTAAAAGACAAACAAAGGACAAACAAAAAGGCGCGCATGGCTGACATGCGCGCCTTTTTTATCGGCTGGAAACGCCGTGAGCGAAACCGCGTGTTTACGGCAGCAGGATCGTCGAACCCGTGGTGCGGCGCGCTTCGAGATCGGTGTGCGCCTGGCCCACGTCCTGGAGCGCGTAACGCTGATTGATCGACGTCTTCACCTTGCCCGAAGCCACCGCCTCGAACAGCTCGGCGGCCATCGCTTCGTAGTCGGCGCGTTTGGCGATATAGGTGAACAAGGTCGGGCGCGTGAAGAACAGCGAGCCGCGTCCCGCGAACTCCGACGAATCGATCGGCGGCAGCGGCCCCGACGCATTGCCGAAGCTCACGAACATGCCCAGCGGCGCGAGGCAGTCGAGCGACTTCGTGTACGTGTCCTTGCCGATCGAGTCGTACACCACGGGCACGCCTGCGCCGTTCGTGATCTCGCGCACGCGCGCCGTGAAGTCCTCGCGCGTGTAGACGATCGGGTGATCGCAGCCGTGCGCCTTCGCGATCTCGGCCTTTTCGTCCGAGCCCACTGTGCCGATCACGGTCGCGCCCAGCGCCTTCGCCCACTGGCAGACGATCAGGCCCACGCCGCCCGCCGCCGCCGAAATCAGGATCGTGTCGCCGGCCTTCACGCGATAGGTGCGGCGCAGCAGATATTGCGCGGTCAGGCCTTGCAGCATGAGCGAGGCGGCCTGCTCGTCGCTGATCGAATCGGGCACGCGGATCACCTGGTCGGCGCGCAGCACGCGCTCCTGCGCATACGCGCCCGGCGGACGCGCGACATAGGCGATGCGCTCGCCCACCTTCACGCTCGTCACGCCCGCGCCGACCGCCGTCACCTCGCCGGCCGCTTCCATGCCCAGACCCGCGGGCAGCGCCTGCGGATAGAGGCCGGTGCGGAAATACACGTCGATGTAATTCAGACCGCAGGCGGTCTGCTTCACGCGGATCTCGCCCTCGCCCGGCTCGCCCACTTCGACGTCCACCCACTTCATGACGTCGGGGCCGCCGGTCTTGTCGTATCGGATTGCCTTGCTCATCTCATGTCTCCTTGAGTCGTGCCAATGCGTGCAAAAGTCGGAGTCAATCTGTCTCGCTGCGTTTCGATGTGTCTCGATGCGGCTTACACCACGTCCTTCATACGCTGCGTGAGCACGTCGAGAATCATGCGCGCCGTCGAGATGTTGGTCGCGCACGGCACGTCGTGCACGTCGCAGGCGCGCACGAGTGCGTTGATGTCGGGTTCGTGCGGCTGCGGGGTCATCGGATCGCGCAGGAAAATCACCACGTCGACCTTGCCCTCGGCCAGTTGCGCGCCGATCTGCAAATCGCCGCCGTGCGGGCCGGACAGCATGCGCTCGACGTTCAGGCCGTGCGCCGCCTCGATGCGCCCGCCGGTCGTGCCCGTGGCAAGCAGCGCGCAGCGGCGCAACGTGTCGACGTATTCGCCGGTCAGCCGGACGATGTCGTCTTTTTTATGGTCGTGCGCGATCAGCGCGACGCGGGTGGGCATGGCCTTCTGCTCCTTGGGTGTGTCGGGTGTCGATGAAAGAATCGCGGCGTGCCGGCCGGATGACCGGACGCCGTCGTGCGCACTATGCCCGCTCAGAAGGTGCCCGGATAGGCGCCGCCGTCGATGAGCCAGTTCTGTCCAGTGATATAGCCCGCGTGCACGCTGCACAGGAACGCACAGGCGCGGCCGAATTCGTCGGGCGTGCCGAAGCGGCCGACCGGAATCGACTTCACGCGGCGCGCGCGCACTTCGTCGAGCGAAAGATTCTGCTTCTGCGCCTGAGCGACGATGGTCGAGCGGATGCGGTCGGTGTCGAACGCGCCCGGCAGCAGGTTGTTGATCGTCACGCCCGTGCTCGCGACCTGGCGCGCGACGCCCGCGACGAAGCCCGTGAGTCCCGAGCGCGCGCCGTTCGACAGGCCCAGCACGTCGATCGGCGCCTTCACCGACGAACTCGTGATGTTGACGATGCGCCCGAAACCGCGCGCGGTCATGCCGTCGATGGTCGCCTGGATCAGCGCGATCGGCGTGAGCATGTTGCCTTCGAGCGCGGCGATCCACTGCTCGTGCGTGAAGCTGCGGAAATCGCCCGGCGGCGGACCGCCCGCGTTGTTCACGAGAATGTCCGGCGACGGGCACGCAGCCAGCGCGGCGGCGCGGCCCGCTTCGGTGGTGATGTCGCAGGCCACGGCCTTGACCTCGACGCCGGTCGCGGCGCGGATCTGCGCGGCGGTTTCCTCGAGCGTCTGTTCCGTGCGCGCGACGATCGTCACGTTCACGCCCTCGGCGGCGAGCGCCTCGGCGCAGCCGCGCCCCAGTCCCTTGCTTGCGGCGCACACCAGCGCGCTGCGTCCTGCGATGCCCATGTCCATCTTCTTGCGTCCTCTTTCTGTGCCTGCGTGAACCTGCATGAACGAAGCGTGACGGCGGCGTGGCGATCCGGCGATCCGGCGATCCGGCGGTCCGGCACCCACGTCCGCGTCCGATTTTTGCGATTCTAGAAGAATCGCGCCGCACGCGTGGGACGCCGCTGCCGATCCTGGTCGATCCACACGCCAATCCGCACGCCGATCCCACGCCACGGCCGCGTCGTTCGCCCGCCGTTCCCGTATACTTGAGTCCGTCACGCGGACCGGCCGTTTTCAGGCCCCGTCCAGCGCCCCCGATATCTCTAGCAGCCTTGTGCGCCCCGTCATGAAACAGGACAGCCGTTTTCCAAATCTCTTCATCCTCAATCACCCGCTGATCCAGCACAAGCTCACCCACATGCGCGACAAGGACACGTCCACGCGCACGTTCCGCGAGCTGCTGCGCGAGATCACGCTGCTGATGGGCTATGAAATCACGCGCGACCTGCCGGTCGCGTCGCGCCGCGTGCAGACGCCGCTCGTCGAAGTCGACGCCCCGGTGATCGCCGGCAAGAAGCTCGCGATCGTGCCGGTGCTGCGCGCGGGCGTGGGCATGTCCGACGGCCTGCTCGAACTGGTGCCGTCGGCGCGCGTGGGCCATATCGGCGTCTATCGCGCCGACGACCACCGTCCGGTCGAATACCTCGTGCGCCTGCCGGATCTGGAAGACCGCACCTTCATCCTCTGCGATCCGATGGTCGCCACGGGCTACTCGGCCGCGCACGCCATCGACGTGCTCAAGCGCCGCGGCGTGCCCGGCGATCGCATTCTGTTCCTCGCGCTGGTGGCCGCGCCCGAGGGCGTCGAGGTGTTCCAGAAGGCGCACCCGGACGTGAAGCTCTACGTGGCCTCGCTCGATTCGCACCTCGACAGCCACGCGTACATCATTCCGGGTCTCGGCGACGCCGGCGACCGCCTGTTCGGCACCAAGAACTAAGACAGGCGGGCGTCGTGGGACGTGGGCGCGCGTTTGTGCCCACGCCCGCGCCGGCTCCGCACGGACTGTCTGCCGCTTGTCGCGCTTGTCGCGCTTGTCGCGCCTGGCTTTGCGCAGCGTATTGCGCCACAGCCAGCGTTCGCGGCCCCTGCTCGCGCCCCGTTTACGGCGCCCCGCCGCGCCTGAGCGCTTCGCCACACGAATCGTCCGGCCACGCGCGGACAACCCCGCCGCCGTCCGGCCCGAACCCGCACGCCGCGCGCAATCGCAGCGACGGGGCGAAGCCGACGGGTCCCGGCGTGATAAAATTCAGATCCACCTGACGGCCGCTGTGGTCCGAAGCACGGCCGGTCCCGCGCGCGGCGCAACCCGCCCGGAACCGATGCAAGGCCGATGCGCCCGGGCGCGCGCACCGGAAACCGGTCCCGCTCGCGTGCGCCGTACACGCCGGACGCCTCGAATGCGTTGAACCATTCGCGTGCGCCGGGCGTTTCGGCCGCATGCAGCGACCGGCAACGATCGGGAAGGATCGGCGCCTGAGCGGCAGCCACCCAGGGCGGACAAGACACTCAAGGGCACACCGGCCTCGCCGCTCGACAGCGCGCGAGCGCGTCCGGCAATCGTATTGAGCACGGTATTGAGCACTGCGGCATCGACACTGCAGCAACGACAACTGCACTAGCACCATGCACGCGCGGAGCGTGCGACGGAGAAAGGTATGGCGGGTCATTCGAAATGGGCCAACATCAAACACAAGAAAGCTGCGGCTGACGCCAAGCGCGGCAAGGTCTGGACGCGGCTCATCAAGGAAATCCAGGTGGCGGCGCGCATGGGCGGGGGTGAAATCGACTCGAACCCGCGTCTGCGTCTGGCCGTCGACAAGGCCTATGACGCCAACATGCCCAAGGACAACATCAACCGCGCGATCCAGCGCGGCGTGGGCGGCGTCGATGGCGCGAACTACGAAGAAATCCGCTACGAAGGCTACGGCATCGGCGGCGCGGCGGTCATCGTCGACACCATGACCGACAACCGCACCCGCACGGTCGCGGAAGTGCGCCACGCGTTCTCGAAGTTCGGCGGCAACATGGGCACGGACGGCTCGGTGTCGTTCATGTTCGATCACATCGGCCAGTTCGTGTTCGCGCCGGGCACGCCCGAAGACAAGCTGATGGACGCCGCGCTCGAAGCGGGCGCCGACGACGTCGTGACGAACGAAGACGGCAGCATCGAAGTGGTCTGCCCGCCGAACGACTTCCAGAAGGTCAAGGACGCGCTGGAAGCCGCGGGCTTCAAGGCCGAAGTGGCCGAAGTCACGATGAAGCCGCAGACCGAAGTCGAGTTCACCGGCGACGACGCCGTGAAGATGCAGAAGCTGCTCGACGCGCTCGAAAACCTGGACGACGTCCAGGAGGTGTACACCAACGCGTCGATCGCCGACGAATAACGGCATCGGCGCGGGCGCGGGCAGCCCCGCGCCCGCACGCGCATTCCACGGCTGGCGCAGGTCGCGCCGGCCGCAACTGTTTCTGGTTCTGGTCTTTCGGGGATTTACATGAAGTTACTCGTCGTCGGTTCTGGCGGCCGCGAACATGCGCTGGCGTGGAAACTCGCCCAGTCGCCGCGCGTGCAGCTCGTCTACGTCGCACCGGGCAACGGCGGCACCGCGCAGGACGAGCGGCTCGCCAATGTCGACATCGCGGACATCAACGAGCTTGCCGATTTCGCCGAGCGCGAACAGGTGGCGCTCACCGTGGTCGGCCCGGAAGCACCGCTCGCCGCGGGCATCGTCAACGTGTTCCGCGCGCGCGGTCTGAAGGTCTTCGGCCCGAGCAAGGAAGCTGCGCAGCTCGAAAGCTCGAAGGACTTCGCCAAGGCGTTCATGAAGCGCCACAACATCCCGACCGCTGCCTACGAGACCTTCGCCGACGCGACGGCCGCGCACGCCTACGTCGATCAGCAGGGCGCGCCCATCGTCATCAAGGCCGACGGCCTCGCCGCGGGCAAGGGCGTGGTCGTGGCGATGTCGCTGGAAGAAGCGCATCAGGCGATCGATTCGATGCTCGCCGACAACAAGCTCGGCGACGCCGGCGCGCGCGTCGTGATCGAGGAATTCCTCGCGGGCGAGGAAGCGAGCTTCATCGTCATGGTCGACGGCAAGCACGTGCTGGCGCTGGCGTCGAGCCAGGACCACAAGCGTCTGCAGGACGGCGACCAGGGCCCGAACACGGGCGGCATGGGCGCCTACTCGCCCGCGCCCATCGTCACGCCGCAGCTGCACGCGCGCGTGATGCGCGAAATCATCCTGCCGACCGTGGCGGGCATGGAGAAGGAAGGCATCCGCTACACGGGCTTCCTGTACGCCGGTCTGATGATCGACGCGCAAGGCAACCCGAAGACGCTCGAATTCAACTGCCGCATGGGCGATCCGGAAACGCAGCCGATCATGGCGCGCCTGAAGGGCGACTTCTCGAAGGTCGTCGAGCATGCCATCGCCGGCACGCTCAACCAGGTCGAGCTGGAATGGGACCGCCGTACCGCGCTGGGCGTGGTGCTGGCCGCGTACAACTACCCGGAAACGCCGCGCAAGGGCGATCGCATCAGCGAAATTCCGGCGGAAACCGACGACTCGGTCACCTTCCACGCTGGCACGCAGCTCGTCGACGGCAAGCTGGTGACGGCGGGCGGCCGGGTGCTGTGCGTGGTCGGCCTCGCCGACTCGGTGCGCAGCGCGCAGAACGTGGCCTACGAAACCGTGAACCGCATCTCGTTCGACGGCATGCAGTATCGCCACGATATCGGCTATCGCGCCGCCGGGCGCAAGCAGTAAGACAGCGGCACGCGGCGCGCGGACCACGGTGTGCGCGCCGCCTGTCGACACAGCATCTCGACGACGGGCGCCATGCGGCGCCCGCGCGTCATCTGGCCCCTTCGTCCGACCGCCTGTCCGCGCAGGCTCGAAGCCAGGCCGATGCGGCGCTACACTGCCGCGTAGTGACACATAGCGGCGTTCGGAACGCCGTCCCGACCTCCGCGCAAACCGGCACAAGCCGGCGCGGCACCGTTCGGCCCGAGGCCGACAACCCCTTCAGCACCGATGAACGAACCGATTCAGACTGGCCAGACCGGCGCCACGCCCGATAGCGCGGCAGTACGCGCCTGGCTCGCGGGCCTGCAGACGCAGATCGCCGACACACTCGGCGCTTTCGACGGCACGCCCTTCGCGACCGACGCCTGGCAACGCGCGCCCGGCGAAAAGCTGCGCGGCGGCGGCTGCACGCGCATCCTCGAAAACGGCCAGTTCTTCGAGCGCGGCGGCATCGGCTTTTCGGACGTGCAGGGCGACGCCCTGCCGCCCTCGGCCACGGCGGCGCGCTCGCAACTCGCCGGACGCGGTTTCGAGGCGATGGGCGTCTCGCTCGTGCTGCATCCGCGCAATCCGTACTGCCCGACCGTGCACATGAACGTGCGCCTGCTGATGGCCACCAAGCCCGGCGAAGCGCCCGTGTTCTGGTTCGGCGGCGGCATGGATCTGACACCGTATTACGGCTTCGAGGAAGACGCGCAGCATTTCCACCGCGTCTGCCGCGACGCGCTCGCGCCCTACGGCGCGGAGCTGTATCCGCGCTTCAAGCAATGGTGCGACGAGTACTTCTTCCTCAAGCATCGCAACGAAGCGCGCGGCGTGGGCGGCATCTTCTTCGACGACTACGCCGAAGGCGGCTTCGAGCAGGCGTTCGCGATGCTCAAGAGCGTCGGCGAAGGCTTCCTGAAGGCGTATGTGCCGATCATCGAAAAACGCCGCGCCCTGCCGTACGGCGAGGCCGAGCGCGACTTCCAGGCGTACCGGCGCGGCCGCTACGTGGAATTCAACCTCGTCTGGGACCGCGGCACGCACTTCGGCCTGCAAAGCGGCGGCCGCACCGAATCGATCCTGATGTCGATGCCGCCGGGCGCAAGCTGGCGCTACGACTGGGAGCCGGAAGCGGGCACGCCGGAAGCGCGCCTCTACACCGACTTCCTGCCCGTGCGCGACTGGATCTGACACCGTGACGCAAGCGTTCATCGCTCCGGCTCACGCGCTCGCACGGCGCGTCGGCCTGCTCGGCGGCACTTTCGACCCGATCCACGAGGGCCATCTGGCGCTCGCGCGGCATTTCGCGCGCGTGCTCGGCCTGACGGAGCTGATCCTGCTGCCGGCCGGTCAGCCGTGGCAGAAGCCCGGCGTGACGCCCGCCGCGCACCGCCTCGCGATGACGCGCGCGGCCGCCGCCACGCTGGCGCTGCCGGGCGTGACGGTCACGGTCGACACCGACGAGATCGAGCACGACGGCCCGACCTACACGGTCGAAACGCTGCGCCGCTGGCGTGCGAAGTCCGACGCGCACGGCCGGCCCAACGCCGACGCCGCGCTCACCATGCTGATGGGCGCGGATCAACTGCTGCATCTGGATTCGTGGCACGAATGGCGCGAGCTGTTCGCGCTCGCGCATCTGGGCGTGGCGAGCCGCCCCGGTTTCGATTTTGCAGCGCTGCCCGCCGCCGTCGCCGCCGAAGCGGCCGCGCGGCGCGCCGATGCAGCCACGCTCGCGAGCACGCCGAACGGCCATCTGCTGATCGACGACACGCTCGCACTCGACGTCTCGGCGACCGAAATCCGGCGCGATATCGCCGCCTGCGTGGCGGCGCGGCAACGCGCCGGCGACATCGCCGAAAAAATTCCCGCGCCAGTGTGGGACTATATTCTTCAACATCATTTGTACAGGCACCACGGGTAAATATGGACATCCGCAAACTTCAACGCACCATCGTCGACGCTCTCGAAGACGTCAAGGCACAGGACATCCGCGTCTTCAACACGAGCCATCTGACCGAGCTGTTCGATCGCGTGGTCGTGGCGAGCGGCACGTCGAACCGTCAGACCAAGGCACTCGCTTCGAGCGTGCGCGAAAAGGTCAAGGAAGCCGGCGGCGACATCGTCAGCACGGAAGGCGAAGAGACCGGCGAATGGGTGCTCGTGGATTGCGGCGACGCGATCGTCCACATCCTGCAACCGGCGCTGCGCCAGTACTACAACCTCGAAGAAATCTGGGGCGACAAGCCGGTGCGTCTGAAGCTCGCGGAAAACACGGGCTTCGTGGGCGCGCGTCCGAGCGAACCGATGGACGACGAGGACGAAGTCGACGCACCGGTCGCCGCGAAGAAGACCGCGCGCAAAACGCCGGCGCGCAAGAGCGCGAAGTAAGCGCGCGCGTCGCATTGCGCACGTCGAGTTACGCACGATGAAACTGCATATCGTCGCCGTTGGCCACAAGATGCCGGACTGGATCGCCGAGGGCTTCGAGGAATACACGAAGCGCATGCCGCCCGAGCTGCGCATCGAGCTGCGCGAAGTGAAGCCCGAGCAGCGCTCGTCGGGCCGCTCCGCCGAAAGCGTGATGGCCGCCGAGCGCACGCGCATCGAGGCGGCGCTGCCGAAGAACGCGCGCCTTGTCGCGCTCGACGAACGCGGCAAGGACTGGACCACGATGCAGCTCGCCCAGGCGCTGCCCGGCTGGCAGCAGGACGGCCGCGACGTGGCCTTCCTGATCGGCGGCGCGGACGGGCTCGATCCGCAGCTCAAGGCGCGCGCCGACACGCTGCTGCGCCTGTCCTCCCTCACCCTGCCGCACGCGATGGTGCGCGTGCTGCTCGCCGAGCAGCTTTACCGCGCGTGGACCATCACGCAGAATCACCCCTATCATCGCGTTTGATATCCGTTTGATATCCATTTGAAGCTGGATTGATGCCGGATTGATGTCCGCTCGAGCGCCCGCCACGATGACCGCCTTCGGCCATCGTCGCAGGCTCGAAGCGGCTTCGAAGCGGCTTCGCTGCAGCCTCAAAGCGGCCGGCGCGTGCCGCCGTGCGCGCATCATGCCGGACGCATCGACGCCGCAACGCCGCTCCCCCCGAACTCCGCCCGTGAAGACGCCCCGATG
Organism: Paraburkholderia tropica; assembly: GCF_900109265.1. Classification (GTDB taxonomy): domain Bacteria; phylum Pseudomonadota; class Gammaproteobacteria; order Burkholderiales; family Burkholderiaceae; genus Paraburkholderia; species Paraburkholderia tropica. The sequence goes on along the minus strand of NZ_FNZM01000011.1, from coordinate 249,518 downwards.
ACCACCACCGCGACTTATCCGTTCGTCTATCTCGCCTCGCAGAGCCCACGCCGCCAGGAGCTACTGCAACAGCTCGGCGTGCGTTTCGAACTCCTGCTGCCGCGTCCCGACGAAGACGCCGAAGCGCTCGAAGCCGTGCTGCCCGGCGAAAGCGCCGCCGTCTACGTCGAGCGCGTGTGCGCCGCGAAAGCCGACGCCGCGCGCGCCCGGCTCGTGGCGGGCGCGCATGCGCACGCGCCGATCCTGACCGCCGACACGACCGTGAGCATCGACGGCCACATCCTCGGCAAGCCGCACGACGCCGCCGAGGCCTTCGCGATGCTCGAACGCCTCGCGGGCCGCGAGCACGAAGTGCTCACCGCCGTGGCCGTGGTGAATGCGGAAGGCGTGTGCCTGCCCGTCGCGGTCTCGCGTTCGCACGTGCGTTTCGCCGCCGCCCTGCCCGCCGCGATCGCCCACTATGTGGCGAGCGGCGAGCCGTTCGGCAAGGCCGGCGCGTACGGCATTCAGGGCCGCGCGGCGGAATTCATCGAGCGAATCGACGGGTCCTATTCGGGTATCATGGGTTTGCCTCTGTTCGAAACGGCCGCTCTCCTGCGCGCCGCGAGCATCGACTTCTAAACAACAATCATGAACGAAGAAATCCTGATCAACATTACGCCACAGGAGACGCGCGTCGCGCTGGTCCAGCAGGGCGCAGTACAGGAGCTTCACGTCGAGCGCACGCTGTCGCGCGGGCGCGTCGGCAATGTGTATCTCGGCAAGGTCGTGCGTGTGCTGCCCGGCATGCAGTCGGCTTTTATCGACATCGGTCTGGAGCGTGCCGCGTTTCTGCACGTCGCCGACATCTGGCATCCGCGCATCGCCGGCGAAACGCATTCGAGCGCGCATCATCAGCCGATCGAAAAGACCGTGTTCGAAGGCCAGACGCTGATGGTGCAGGTCGTGAAGGATCCGATCGGCACCAAGGGCGCGCGCCTGTCCACGCAGGTCAGCATCGCGGGCCGCACGCTCGTCTATCTGCCGCAGGAGCCGCATATCGGCATCTCGCAGAAGATCGAAAGCGAAGCCGAACGCGAAGCCGTGCGCGCGCGCCTCACGGCCGTGCTGCCCGCCGACGAGAAAGGCGGCTACATCGTGCGCACGATCGCCGAAGACGCGACCAGCGAAGAACTGGCCGCCGACGTCGCCTATCTGCGCAAGACCTGGGCGACCATCCTCGCGCAGGGGCAGCGCCTGCCCGCGACGAGCCTGCTCTATCAGGACCTGAACCTCGGCCAGCGCGTGCTGCGCGATTTCGTCAACGACGAGACCACGCGCATCCAGGTGGATTCGCGCGAGACCTTCCAGAAGCTCAGCGAATTCGCCGGCGAGTTCACGCCCGCCGTGCTGCCGAAGCTGCATCACTACACCGGCGAGCGTCCGCTGTTCGACCTCTACAACATCGAGGCCGAAATCCAGCGCGCGCTGTCGCGCCGCGTCGACCTCAAGTCGGGCGGCTACCTCGTGATCGACCAGACCGAGGCGATGACAACGATCGACGTGAACACGGGCGGCTACGTGGGCGCGCGCAACTTCGACGACACGATCTTCAAGACCAATCTCGAAGCGGCGCACACGATCGCGCGGCAATTGCGTCTGCGCAATCTGGGCGGCGTGATCATCATCGACTTCATCGACATGGAGAACCTCGAGCATCGCGATCAGGTGCTCGGCGAACTCAAGAAGGCGCTCGCGCGCGACCGCACGCGCGTGACCGTGAACGGTTTCTCGCAGCTCGGTCTCGTGGAAATGACGCGCAAGCGCACGCGCGAATCGCTCGCGCACGTGCTCTGCGAGCCGTGCCCGACGTGTCTCGGCAAAGGTCAGGTGAAAACCTCGCGCACGGTCTGTTACGACGTGCTGCGCGAAATCCTGCGCGAGTCGCGCCAGTTCAATCCGCGCGAATTCCGCGTGGTGGCGTCGCAGCAGGTGATCGATCTGTTCCTCGAGGAAGAGTCGCAGCATCTCGCGATGCTGATCGATTTCATCGGCAAGCCGGTGTCGTTGCAGGTGGAATCGAATCTGAGTCAGGAACAGTATGACATCGTGCTGATGTAAGCCATCGCCGCACGCAGGTCATCGCATCACCGGAGTACCGCAGTTGAATCACCAGCGCGTCACCCTTGCCCAGCTCGGCGAATTCGAAGAAGTTATCGACGTCCGCACGCCGCTCGAATTCGCCGAGGACCACATGCCGGGCGCGATCAACGCACCCGTGCTCACCAACGAGGAGCGCGTGATCGTCGGCACGCTGTACAGGCAGTCGCCGTTCGACGCCACGCGTCTGGGTGCCGCGCTCGCCGCGCGCAACATCGCGCATCATCTCGACACCACGTTCGCCGAGCGTCCGCGCAACTGGCGCCCGCTCATTTACTGCTGGCGCGGCGGCAAGCGCTCCGCTTCGATGACGGCCATGTTCAACATGATCGGCTGGCGCGCGCGGCAGCTCGAAGGCGGCTACAAGTCGTATCGGCATAGCGTGCTCGAGACGCTCGACGCCCTGCCCGCCCAATTCCGCTACCTCGTGCTCACCGGCCCGACCGGCAGCGGCAAGACGCGTCTGTTGCAGGCGCTAGGCCGTGCCGGCGCGCAGATTCTCGATCTGGAAGCGCTCGCGGCGCATCGCGGTTCGCTGCTCGGCGCGTTGCCCACGCGCACGCAGCCTTCGCAGAAGTGGTTCGACACCACGCTCGCGCAGACGCTGCGCGGCTTCGACGCCGCGCAGCCGGTGTTCGTGGAAGCGGAGAGCCGGCGCATCGGCGCGATCACGCTGCCGCTTTCGCTCGTCGATACGATGCACGGCGCGCCGTGCGTCGTCGTGGACGTGACGCACGCGGAGCGCGTCGCGCTGCTGCTCGAGGAATACGGGCATCTGCTCGACGAGCGCGAGTACTTCAGGGAACAGTTGGTGAGGCTCACGCCGCTGCATGGGCGCGAACGTATCGAATCGTGGTGCAAACTGCTCGACGAGGACAACCGCCTGGCGTTGTCGGAAGCGCTCGTGACCGAACACTACGATCCGGCCTATGCGCGCAGCACGCGCAAGCATTTTCCGACGCTGGCGCGTTCGCCGCGTTTTGCCTTTCATCCGATGTCGGGGAATCCGCTCGACGAGGCGCATTCGTTGCTCGCGCAACTGCGCGGCGAAGACCTCATCGGCGAGATGCCGGGGGGCTAGCCTCGCGGTGATGGCGCCGGCCGCTCCCGGGGAAAAAGCGCCCGGGCACCCATCCGTGCCCGGGCTAAACCATCGGCATGACCGATGGTGGAGGTTGCTTACGATGCCGGCGGCGCCTTCACAGGGCGTGGGCGCCGGACCCGCATCGTCGCGTCAGCTCATGCTGTGCCGCCCTCCTGCGGCGTGACGCGTATTCTGTACTGCCTTACAACGTGTTTCGCTTGCTGGTGCTTAGCGCGAGTACATCGCGTTCCAGTCTTGCTGCGAAACGGTGGCGGCACGCACACCCGATTGCGATGCGTTCGCGACGCCGCCGTAGGCGCTCTGGCCATTCAGCGCGGCGACCTTCGCTTCGGCGGCCTGGATGGCTTGCGGATAGTGAGCCTGATCGCCGTCGCCGACGTGGTAACCGACCTGCTGGAGCTGGGCGAGTTCGGCGCGCACCTGGGCGCGGGTGACGGGGGCTTGCTGCGCAAACGAAGCAACGGGGACGACGAGAGCGGCGGCAACAGCAACGGCTTGAATCAGGGACTTCATGATACGACCTCCAGTTTGGACTAGACGGCCGACGTGCGACGGTATGTGCATGCGACCGATGTACACATCCTAGTCCTGTAGAAGACCAGGGTTAACCCCGTCCCTCTCAGAAGACCGTTCCAGATTCAGGAAATATCGCGGAAAGCCCCGTCACACGGGCGGTTGCGCGACGCGACACGCAGTCGCGCCGCACCCGGACACGCCGCTATCGTGTGGAAACGATGTCCGTTGCGAGGGCGAGAAGCGCGTCCACGTGCGCGGGCACGCTGGCGTCGTAGAGGATGGCGTCGCGCGGGGTCGCATCGAGTCGCGGCGCGCGCGCGGCCACGGCCGACTCGATGATGCGGCGCAGTCCGGCGGCGTCGCCGGGCGCGAAAAGCTGTTTGGCGGACCCGGCGATGGCGTCGGCGCAACCGATGTTCGTCGAGAAGATCACCGGCGTGCCGCACATCACCGACTCGATGCCGACGAGCCCGAACGGCTCGTAGGTCGAGGCGAGGATCGAATAGTCGGCGGCGCGATAGGCGTTTTCGAGATCCTTCACGTAGCCGATGTAGCGCACGCGCGTGCTCGTGCGCTCCGGCGGCCGCCCCGCCACCGCCACCACGACCGGCAGATCGAGCGCCTCGACCACCGACTGGATCAGCGGCAGACCCTTGCGCGTGTGGCTGCTCGACGGAAACAGCAGGACCGTTTCGTTGTCCGCGAAACCGTATTGCTTGCGCAGCGCGGCGCGCGTGGCGGCGTCCACCGGCGAAAACCGCTCGCCGTCGACCGGCGGGCAAAGCACGCGGATCTTGCTGTCGTCGACGCCGTAGAGTTCGCGCAGTTCGTCGCGCATCAGTTCCGAGTGCGCGACGACGACTCGCGATTGCGCATATTGACGGCTCTCCAGCGCGATCTGACGCCGATCGGAGGCGCGCAGCGGCCGCCCGGTCGCACGCAGAAAACCGCGATGCGTGCCGCCGCAAATGGCGATTTCCGACGAATCGACCCGGTTGCAGCCGATCAGCACGTCCACGCGCGCGCGACGGCGCAGCGCGGCGAGCCGCCAGGAGAACCAGGCGTCGCGCAGCTTGCCCGGCAACAAGGACACGTTGATGCGATGCCGCTCGACGAGCGCGCATTCAGGCACCGAGACATCGAACTTGCGCGCGAAGAACGCGGGCCGCATGCCGCGCGCGGCGAGACCGCGCACGAGATCCATCGCATAGCGTTCGAGACCGCCACTGTGCTTGAGCGCGTTGCTGGAAATTCCGACCTTCATGACCCGTCCGACGTGATTTTTTGTGCAATCTGGTGCCGACGATTATATAGCGGGCGCTTCGCGCCCTACCGGAATGCAGGGACTTGCCCCGAACTGCGTAGCCAAAAGTGCCTCCGGTATAATCGACCGGCTTTTTGGGCATCACGTGTCCATCCTTGGGCGTGCCGGGCGCGAGGTCACTCGGGCGCGGCCATAGCGACATAACAATCGACTGCCCGACCGATTTGCGCCGGCCGCCATGAATCAAGATACGACGACATACCCACGCCGCCTGGCTCCAATCGCTTCCCTGCTTCTCGTGCTCGCACCGGCCGTCAATCTGGTCTGGCGCGGCGGAACGGGTTACGGCTTCTTCCTGCTGCTCGCCTTTTCGCTCTACAGCGCCTGGGCCTGGCGGCACGACCGCAGCTACTTCGCCCCGTGGCGTGAATACGGCTGGTACACCGCCGCGATGATCGTGCCGCTTTGCGTCGTCATCGTGCAGCAAGCCCTGTTCGGCTACTGGGCGCCGCACCAGTTCGACCCGCTCTCGCGCTTCGCGCTCGCGCTGCCGCTCTTTTTGCTGCTGTGCCGCCTGCCTTCGCGCTATCTGACGGTGGTCGGCTGGGGCTGCGCGCTCGGCGCGCTCGCCGCCAGCGCATGGATCGTCGTCGACCGTCCCGCGGGTGGCTGGAACGTCGCGGACCGTCTCACGAACTCGTACACGAACGCCATTCCGTTCGGCGATACCGCCCTGCTGCTCGCCTTCCTCGCCGTGTTCACATTCGGCTGGGACACGAAGGCGCGTCCGCTCGCCCTGGTCGTGAAACTCGCGGCGCTCGTCGCGGGCGGCTTCGCCTCCTACTTCTCGGGCACGCGCGGCGGCTGGATCGCGATTCCCGTCTTCGTGCTGCTGCTCGGCTTGCAATACGGCTGGTTCTCGCACTGGAAGCGCGTGCTTATCAGCGTCGTGCTGCTGGCCGCCGCCGCGGGCGTGCTGCTGTCGACGGGCAACATCCGCGAGCGCGTGGCCGCAGCCGGATCGGACGTCACCCTGATGCAGCGCGGCGACAAGGACACCTCGGTCGGCCTGCGCCTGCAGTTGTGGAGCGCGTCGATCACGCTGTTCGAACGCCATCCGTTCTATGGCGTGGGCAAGGGGCATCTGGAACGCGCGCTCGGCGACCTCGCGCAGCATGGCGAGGCGAGCACGCAGATCGTCAACGAACGCGCGCACAGCGACTTCTTCTCGGCCATCGCGGAAATGGGCGCGATGGGCGTGGCGACGCTGCTGCTGTTCTATGTCGGCACCTCGGTGCACTTCTGGCGCGCGCGCCGCTCGGACGACGCCGTGATCCGCACGGCGGCCTGCGGCGGGCTCGCGATTTCGTTCAGCACGATCCTGTTCGGACTGACGATCGACGTGCTGGTGCCCATTCAGGTGACCGTGCTGGTCTCGCTGCTCACCGCCACTTTCCTCGCGATCATCGTGTCGCGCCGGCGCGAACTCGCCGCAGACGCGCCGCGCGTCTGATGCGCTGAACAAGCGCCGGGCGGCCGTGCGCGACTCGCGCGCACGCCTTCGCTCCGTTGCGTGCACAACGGAAAAGCCTTTCCCTTCGGATATCGCTCAAGAAATGAAAACGGGCCGCATTGCGCGGCCCGTTTTGCGTTGTCGGGGCAGTGTGCGCCAAAGGCACGCGACGCCCGCGTGGCTTCAGGCATAGTCCGCGACGATACGCGACGATACGCGACGTTACGCGGCGTGCTGCTGGAACTGGATCTTGTGCAGATGCGCGTACAAACCGCGCTGCTCCAGCAATTGCTGATGCGAACCGCGCTCGACGATACGGCCCGCTTCCATCACGAGGATGCGGTCCGCGCGCTCGATGGTCGACAGACGGTGGGCGATCACGAGCGTCGTGCGGCCCTTCATCAGCGTTTCGAGCGCCGCCTGCACGTGGCGTTCCGATTCCGAATCGAGCGCCGAGGTGGCTTCGTCGAGAATCAGGATCGGCGCGTCCTTGTAGATCGCGCGTGCGATCGCGAGACGCTGACGTTGGCCGCCCGAGAGCTTCATGCCGTTGTCGCCCACGAGCGTGGCCGCGCCTTCGGGTAGCGCGGCAATCGTGTCCCACAGATTGGCGGCGCGCAGCGCGTGCTCGACGCGCTCCGGGTCGGCCGTCTGGCCATACGCGACGTTGTTGGCGACCGTGTCGTTGAACAGCGTGACGTCCTGGCTCACCATCGCGATCTGGCTGCGCAGCGCGTGAATGTCGTACTCCGGCAGCGGCACGCCGTCGACCAGAATCTGGCCGCCGCTCGGATCGAAGAAGCGCGGCAGCAGGTTCACGAGCGTGGTCTTGCCACTGCCCGACGGCCCCGCCAGCGCGATCATCTCGCCCGGCGCGGCGCTGAAATGCACGCTTTCGAGAATCGGACGCCCTTCCGGCCCATACGCAAACGACACATCGCGGAACTCGATCTCGCCGCGCGCGCGTTCGAGCGGCTTGCCGCCGCCTTCCGGTTCCGCCGGCTCGTCGATCAGACCGAAGATCAGCTCGGCCGCCGTCATGCCGCGCTGCAGCGGCTGGTTCACGTCGATCAGATGCTTGAGCGGCGAGATCACGAGCAGCATCGACGTGACGAACGCGACGAAGCCGCCGACCGTGGTCTGGTCGTGCGACGCCTGCACCACGGCGATGGTCACCACGATGGCGAGCGCGATCGACGCGAGGAACTGCGTGAGCGGCTGAGCCAGACCGCCCGACACCGTCATGCGCATCTGGTAGCCGCGCAGACGGCGGCTCATCTCGCCGAAACGGCTCATTTCGTACTGCTCGCCGTTGTGCACCTTGACGACCTTGTACCCGCCCACCGTCTCTTCGACGATGTAGGACAGTTCGTTGGTCAGCAACTGATGCTCGCGGTTCAGGCGGCGCAGGCGGCGGTTGATCTTGCTGACCAGCCAGCCGATGGCGGGCAGCAGCACCGCCACGATCAGCGTCAGGCGCCAGTTGAGAATGAACAGATAGCCGAGCAGGAAGAACACCGTGAGCGAGTCGCGCACGGACGTGACGAGCACGCCCATCAGCACGCTCAGGATCTGGTTGACCTCGAACACGATCGCGTTGATGACCGTGCTGGCCGTCTCGCGCTGGAAGAAGCCGACGCTCGCGTGAATCATCCGCTCGAACATCTTCAGACGCAGTTCCAGCAGGATGCGGTTCGACACGTACTGCAGCAGATAGCCCGACGCGTATTGCGCCAGACCGCGCACCAGCGCGAGCCCGATGATGGCGACCGGCACGATCCACATCGCGCTCGGGCTGCCCTTGGTGCCGAAGCCGTGGTCGAGCAGCGGCTTGAGCAGCGCCGGAATGCCGGCCTCGGTCGCGGCCACCAGCGCCAGCGTGAGGATGGCGGCGATCGAGACCCAGATGAGCGGCTTAAGATAGGGCCACAACCGGCGGCCAACCGATGCCGGATTCGAAGCCGCACCGTTACCGATCGGCTTGCTGAGGGTGGATTGTTTTGGCTTCTCGCTCAAGGAATCCTCTGGAAAGGCGGATGCTGAAAATATGGTCTCGTCTCGCGCCGCGCGCGGGGCTTTTGCCCGGTCGCGACAGCAAGGTACCGCATTGTATACGCTAGGCGCGGCGGCTCGCCTCGCGAGTCGGGCCAGTGTGGCGCGGCGTCCGCAGGGCGCGCACAGGACGTGCCGGCCGCCCGCCCCCTGGCCGTCGGCGGGACATGGACTAGAATACGCACCTCTGCGCGCCGGGCCGCCACCGGCAGGCGCGCCGCATTCGACACATTTCCAGCACAGGCGTCATCTTCATGTCCGAAGGACTTTCCCCGAACCGCGCGGGCCGCGAGGCCAGCAGCCGCACGCCGCGCGCCACGCTCTCCGTGATCGTGGTCGCGATGAACGAGGCGCACGACATTCGCGACTGCCTCGAATCCGTGCGCGGACTCGCCCTGGAAACCATCGTGTTCGATTCCGGCAGCACGGACGGCACGCCCGACATCTGCCGCGCACTGGGCGCGCGTGTGTTCGAAACCGACTGGCCCGGCGACGGTCCGCAAAAAAACCGTGCGCTCGCCGAAGCACGCGGCGACTGGGTGATCTGCCTCGACGCCGACGAACGCCTGAGCCCCGAGCTGCGCGCCGAAATCGAAACACTGCTCGCGCAAGGCAGCCCGCATGCGGCCTTCAGCACGCCGCGCCGTTCGAGCTTCTGCGGCCGGTTCATGAAGCATTCGGGCTGGTGGCCCGACCGCATCGTGCGCCTGTTCCGCCGCGGCAGCGCGCGCTTCACCGATGTGCGCACGCACACGCATCTGGAAATCGACGGCACGACCGGACGTTTCGACGGCCCGTTCATCCATATTTCGATGCCCGATCTGCACGAAGCGCTCGACAAGACCAACGTCTATTCGTCGGAGGGCGCGCTGACGATGGCCGAGAACGGCAAGCGCTCGTCGCTCGCGAAGGCGCTGGGCAAGGGTTTCTGGGCATTCTTCCGCACGTGGGTGATACGCGCGGGCTTTCTGGACGGTGCCGAAGGCCTGATGCTGGCGATCAATAACGCCGAAACGACGTACTACCGCTACGCGAAACTCGCGCTGCTCACGCGCGACGGCAAGGTGGCGAAAAAGCGCTGAGGTTTGCAACTGGGGCTTGCAACCGGCGCTTGCGACCAATACCCGCGATTCAGCGCGATACACCTGAAATGCACGGCGCGGCGCCGATGAAACATCGCGCGCCGCATCCCACATCCGCCTGAATCGTCAGTAGACGATTTCGACCGAGCTGTCCGCGAATTCGCCGCGCAAGGCGACGAGCAGGTCGTCGGTGGGCTTCACGCGCCAGGCGTCGCCAAGCCGCACTTCCCCTTCCGCGCGTTCGTTGCGATAGACGATCTGCACCGCGAGCCCGTTCGGAATCACGGCCTGCGCACGGTCGCGATCGCGGCCGCCGCCATATCCACCACCGCCACCATCGCGCCCGCCACGGCCGCGCGCCTGCTCGACCGGCGCGGGCAGCGAGTCGTCGGGTTTCGCGCGATGCGCTTCGAGCACCGCGCGCAGCGCGCCCGCATTCGCGTTGCCGTTCATCTGCACCTTCACGGCCTGGGCGTAGCGGCTGCGCGCGCGCTCCAGATCCATCACGGTATCCACGGTAAAGCGGATGCCGCCCGTGAACGCGTCGTTACGCGCGCCGCCCTGCACGACCAGCAGTTCGTCTTCCTTGAACAGCGCCTTGTGCGCCTCGAACTGCTCGTTGAACACCGTCACTTCGCACTGGCCGGTGCCGTCGTCGAGCAGCGCGATCAGCATCTTGCCGCGCTGGGTCATCTGCGTACGCAGCGAGGCGATCACGCCCGCCACCAGCTTGTCGCGGCCTTCCTTGAGTTCGCCGATCTTCTGGCGCACGAAGCGGCGCACTTCGTCCTTGTAGGCGTCGAACAGGTGGCCCGACAGATAGAAGCCGAGCGCGCCCTTCTCTTCCTGGAGCTTGCGCTTTTCGCCCCAAGCCGGTTCGTCGACGAGTTCGTGCGCGGCCAGCGGCGCGTCGCCCATGTCGAACAGACCGGCCTGCATGGCGTTGGCGCTCGCCTGCTCGGCGGCCTCCATCGCCATGGGCACCGACGCGAGCAACTGCGCACGGTTCGCATGAATCGTGTCGAACGCGCCCGCGCGAATCATGGCTTCGATCGTGCGGCGGTTCACGAGACGGCGGTCGATGCGCTCGCAGAAGTCGAACAGATCCTTGAACGGACCGCCTTCCTCGCGCGCGCGCAGAATTTCTTCGATGGCGTTCTGGCCGCTGCCCTTGATCGCGCCCAGACCGTAGCGGATCGTGCGCGAGCGTTTGCCTTCGGCCACGTGCGCGTCGGCGACCGGCTCGAAGCGATACGCCGACGCGTTCACGTCCGGCGGCAGCACGACCATCTTGTTCGTCAGGCAGTCCTCGAAGAGGATCTTGACCTTGTCGGTGTCGTCCATGGCGAGCGACATATTGGCCGCCATGAATTCCGCCGGATGGTGCGCCTTCAGCCAAGCCGTGTGATACGCGAGCAGCGCGTAAGCGGCCGCGTGCGACTTGTTGAAGCCGTAGCCCGCGAACTTCTCCATCAAGTCGAAGGTTTCGTCCGCCTTCTCGCGCGTGAGGCCGTTCTTCGCCGCGCCTTCCGCGAAGATCTCGCGGTGCTTGGCCATTTCCTCGGGCTTCTTCTTACCCATCGCGCGGCGCAGCAAGTCGGCGCCGCCGAGCGAGTAGCCGCCGATGATCTGCGCCATCTGCATCACCTGCTCCTGATAGACCATGATGCCGTAGGTCTCTTTCAGAACAGGTTCGACGCGCGGGTCCGGATACTCCACCACTTCGCGGCCGTGCTTACGCGCGCAGAAGCTCGGGATCAGGTCCATCGGGCCCGGACGGTACAAGGCCACGAGCGCGATGATGTCCTCGAAGCGGTCGGGCTGCGCGTCTTTGAGCATGCCCTGCATGCCGCGGCTTTCCAGCTGGAACACGGCGACCGTATTCGCTTTCTTGAGGATCTGGAACGACGGCGCGTCGTCGAGCGGCACCTGGGCGAGCGACCAGTCTTTCTTCGACGGATCGAGCATGCGGATGTAGCGCTCGGCCCAGTCGAGAATCGTGAGCGTGGTCAGACCCAGAAAGTCGAACTTGACGAGGCCGACGGCTTCCACGTCGTCCTTGTCGTACTGGCTCACGACGCCGCTTTCGTCGCCCTGGGTGTAGAGCGGGCAGAAGTCGGTGAGCTTGCCGGGCGCGATCAGCACGCCGCCCGCGTGCATGCCCACGTTACGCGTGAGCCCTTCCACGAGCTGCGCGAGGTCGAGCAGCTGATGGACTTCGTCTTCGTTGTCGTAGCGCTCCTGGAGCTGCGGCTCTTCCTTCATCGCGTCGGCGATGGTGACGTGCTTGCCCGGCTTGAACGGGATGAGCTTGGCCACGCCGTCGGTGAAGTTGTAGCCGAGGTCGAGCACGCGGCCGATGTCGCGCACCGCCGCCTTTGCCGCCATCGTGCCGAACGTGGCGATCTGCGACACCGCGTCCGCGCCGTACTTGTCCTTCACGTACTGAATGACGCGGTCGCGCCCGTGCTGGCAGAAGTCGATGTCGAAGTCGGGCATCGAGACGCGTTCCGGATTCAGGAAACGCTCGAACAGCAGGTTGTAGCGCAGCGGGTCGAGGTCGGTAATGCCGAGCGCGTAGGCGACCAGCGAGCCCGCGCCCGAGCCCCGGCCCGGACCGACCGGCACGCCGTTGTTCTTCGCCCAGTTGATGAAGTCCGCCACAATCAGGAAGTAGCCCGGGAAGCCCATCTTGATGATGGTCCCGCACTCGAAATCCAGACGCTCGTAGTAATGCGCGCGCTCTTTCTCGCGTTCGGCTTCGTCCGGATACAGCTGCACGAGGCGCGTTTCCAGACCTTCCTTAGAAAGCTGCACGAGGTAGTCGTCGAGCGACAGGCCGTCCGGCGTGGGGAACAGCGGCAGCTTGGGCTTGCCGAGTTCGAGCGTCAGATTGCAGCGCTTGGCGATCTCGATGGTGTTCGCGATGGCCGAGGGAATGTCCGCGAACAGCGCGACCATTTCGTCCTGGGTGCGAAAACGCTGATCGGTCGTAAAGCGCTTCTGGCGGCGCGGATTCGCGAGCATGTCGCCTTCGGAAATACACACGCGCGCTTCGTGCGCGGTGAATTCCTCGTCGGTCATGAACTGCATGGGGTGCGTGGCGACCACCGGCAGTTGCAGTTCGGCCGCGATGCCCACCGCCTGCTCGACGTACTGTTCGCCGCCCGGCTGGCCGCAACGTTGCAGCTCGATGTAATACGCGTTCGGGAACAGCTTCGCCCAGCGCTGCGCATGACGCTTCGCGCTTTCGACGTTGCCCGCCGCGAGCGCGAGGCCCACGTCGCCCTGCTGCGCGCCCGAAATGGCCAGCAGCCCTTCGCCGAGACCCGCTTCGAGCCATGCGACGTCGACTTCCGCGCGGCCGCGATACTGGTTCGTGAGCCACGCCTTGGAGAGCAGCTCGCAGAGATTCAGGTAGCCGCGCTTGTCCTTCACGAGCAGCAGCAGGCGCGAAGGTTTGTCGCGGTCGTCGGGATTCATGATCCAGACGTCGCAGCCGGCAATGGGTTTGACCCCTTTGCCGCGGGCTTCCTGGTAGAAACGGACGAGGCCGAATGCGTTGCTGAGGTCGGTGAGCGCGAGCGCGCCCTGACCGTCTTTGGCCGCCGCCTTGACGAGGTCGTCGAGGCGCACGATGCCGTCGGCAATCGAGAATTCGGAGTGGACGCGAAGATGGACGAAGCGGGGATCTGACATGGACGTGATTGTACCTCTACGGTCGCGCGATTTTTGCCGCGCCGGGCGGCGTCGGGACCACGTTGGCCAAACGGACAAGGCTTTGCGCGAGGTCACGCCGATGCCGTAACGGCCCCGGCGCATGCGTGCACCGGACGGGCAGCGCATCGCGCGATTGAGGGATAATAGCGGATTGCGCCCGCCGCGCCCGACGCCTCGCGAGACCCGGTATTTTCAGCCGATCTCGCCCCGATTTCACCGTTTTGCGCCCTCGTCTTTCCTCGACGAAACCGCCCGAATCGCAGGAATCGCCCCAATTTTCGTCGAGGCAGCCCGCCGGGCCCGTCCGATCCCGCTTTTACCGTTTGGCCATGCGTATTCTCAATCTCTCTACGTATCAGTTCGCGACGCTCGACAAGACCGAGCAATGGCGCCCGTTCGTGCTCGAACGCTGCAAGCAGCTCGACCTGCGCGGCACCATTCTGCTCGCGCCCGAAGGCATCAATCTGTTCGTCGCCGGCGACGAGCCGAACGTGCGCGCCTTCATGGATTACATCAACAACGATCCGCTGTTCGAAGGCAAGTTCGCGACGCTGCCGTTCAAGGAGAGCTTCTCGGAAACGCGCCCCTTCAACCGCATGCTCGTGCGCCTCAAGCGCGAGATCATCACGATGAAGAAGCCGGCCATCCGTCCCGAGGAAGGTCGCGCGCCGTCGGTCGCCCCGGTCGTGCTCAAGCAATGGCTCGACCGCGGCTTCGACGACGAAGGCCGTCCGGTCGTCATGCTCGACACGCGCAATGCGTTCGAAATCGACGTCGGCACCTTCGACAACGCGCTCGATTACCGCATCGACAAGTTCAGCGAATTCCCCGAGGTGATCGCCGCGAACCGCGCCGACCTCGACGGCAAGACCGTGGTGTCGTTCTGCACGGGCGGCATCCGCTGCGAAAAGGCCGCGATCCACATGAAGGAAGTGGGTATCGACCACGTTTATCAGCTCGAAGGCGGCATCCTGAAGTACTTCGAGGAAGTGGGCGGCGCACATTACACCGGCGACTGCTTCGTGTTCGACCAGCGCACCGCGCTCAATCCGCAACTCGAACCCACCGACACCGTGCAGTGCTTCGCCTGCCGCGCCGTGGTCACGCCCGCCGAGCAGGCTTCGCCGCTCTACGAAGCGGGCAAGAGCTGCCCGGCGTGCCATCCGCAGCGCGCGGCCAGCGTGCAAGCCGCGTAAGGTGCGCGAGCGCGTGAGCGCGTCGCCGCACGGTTATCGCGGGCGTTTCGCGCCGTCGCCCACCGGTCCGCTGCATGTCGGCTCGCTCGTGTCCGCGCTCGCGAGCTGGCTCGACGCGCGCGCGCACGGCGGCGCGTGGCTCGTGCGCATCGAGGACATCGACGGGCCGCGCACGGTGCCGGGCGCGGCCGAAGACATTCTGGCAACACTCGAACGTTTCGGCTTTCACGCCGACGAACCGCCCGAGTGGCAAAGCCGCCGCATTGCGCTTTATCGCACGGCGCTCGACGCGCTGATCGCGTCCGGCCACGTCTATCCGTGCGGCTGCACGCGCAAGGAAATCGCCGATTCGCAACTGCACGCGCATCGGCGCAACACCACGCTGATCTATCCCGGCACCTGCCGCGACGGGCTGCACGGCAAGCCCGCGCGCGCGTGGCGGCTGCGCGTGCCCGACGAACTCGCCGACGAACCCACCGACGCCGGCGATCCGCGCACTCATCCCGCCCTGATCCGCTTCGACGATCGCTGGCAAGGTCCGCAGCAGCAGGATCTCGCGACCGAGGTCGGCGACTTCGTGCTGCTGCGCGCCGACGGCCAGTGGGCGTATCAGCTCGCGGTCGTCGTGGACGACGCCGATCAACGCATCACGCACATCGTGCGCGGCGCGGATCTGCTCGATTCCACAGCGCGCCAGATCTGGCTCCAGCAGTGCCTCGGCGTGCCGACGCCCGCGTATCTGCACGTGCCGGTCGTCACCAACGCGGACGGCGACAAGCTCTCGAAGCAGACCGGCGCGCTGGCGCTCGACGCCGCGCGTCCGATCGATGCGCTGGTGGGCGCCGCGCGCCATCTCGGGCTCGACCTGCACGACGGCGCGCCGACCACGCTCGAAGCGTTTCAGGCCGACGCCATCGACGCCTGGAAGCGGCGGCTCGCGTCATTGCCCGCACCATCGGCATCGGAATAAAACAGCCGCACAAACAAAAACGGCATGTCGTTCACCACGACATGCCGTTTTTTTACGCGCCGATCCAGCGCGAGGCGAAGCTTACGAAGACGACGACGAAGTCGGCTTGTTGCGCCAGCCCGCGCCCAGACCGCCGAGCAGCGCGGCGAGCGGCTGCTTCGACTGCTTCTGCGGCGCGCTGTCCGGCACGGCCTTGTCTTCGGCCTTGCTGCGCGCGGATGCCGGCGCTTCGTACGGCTTCAGGAAGAAGTCGTCGACCGGCTGCGCCGAACGGTGATGATGCGTGCGCTCGTGCGCGCCCGGACGGCGGTGGCCGACGCGCTCGCCACGACCTTCGCGACCTTCGCGACCCTCGCGGCTTTCGCGGCTTTCACGACCCTCGCGACCTTCATGACCGTCGCGCTCGCGGCGGCGGCTGCCGCCTTCGTGGTGCGCCACCGGCGTATCGACCGCGAGATGCTCGACGGTCAGCGGACGCTTGATGAGCTTTTCGATATCGGCGAGCTGCTTTTTCTCGTTCGGCGAGCACAGCGACAGCGCGTCGCCGGTCGCGCCCGCGCGGCCCGTACGGCCGATACGGTGCACGTAGTCTTCCGCGTTGAACGGCAGGTCGAAGTTGATGACGGCCGGCAGTTCGGCGATGTCGAGACCGCGCGCGGCCACGTCGGTGGCCACCAGCGCCTCGATCTCGCCGCGCTTGAAGGCGTCGAGCGCCTGCATGCGCTCGCTCTGCGTGCGGTCGCCGTGAATCGCGGCGGCCACGATGCCCTGCTTCTCGATCTGGCGCGCGAGACGGCTCGCGCCGATCTTGCTGTTGCAGAACACGATCACCTGCTTGAGGCCGCGATCGCGGATCAGTTGCACGACCGCGCCCGTCTTGTCGCCTTCGGCGACTTCATAGACGATCTGCGTGACGTTGGCGTTCGTGGAGTTGCTGCGCGCGACTTCGATGGTCTGCGGCGTGCGCAGGTAGGTCGCCGCCAGCTTCTTGATTTCCGCCGAGAACGTGGCCGAGAACAGCAGCGTCTGACGCTCCTTCGGCAGCAGGTTCAGGATGCGCTGGAGGTCGGGCAGGAAGCCCATGTCGAGCATGCGGTCGGCTTCGTCGAGCACGAGCATCTGCACCTGGCCGAGGTTCGTGGTCTTCTGCTGGACGTGGTCGAGCAGACGGCCCGGCGTCGCGATCAGGATTTCCACGCCGCGGCGCAGTTCGTCCGATTGCGGATTCATGTCGACGCCGCCGAACACCACCGCGCTGCGCAGCGGCGTGTGCTGCGCGTAGGTGCGCACGTTGTTGGCAACCTGGTCGGCCAGCTCGCGCGTGGGCGTGAGGATCAGCGCGCGCACCGGATGGCGCGCGGGCGATGCGCTCGTGCTCGCGAGCGGCAGGAGACGCTGGAGGATCGGCAGCGAGAAGCTCGCGGTCTTGCCGGTGCCGGTTTGCGCGGCGCCCATCACGTCGCGGCCCGTGAGGACCACGGGGATGGCCTGCGCCTGGATCGGCGTGGGCGTCGTGTAGCCCTGCTCCTGGATCGCCCTGAGGATCTCGGGCGCGAGGCCGAACTGATCGAAGGTCTCAGTGCTGGGCGTGACGGCTGTGTCGGACATGGTGGCTTTCGCTATAAAGGCGCTATGCGCGTGAGGCGCGGCGCGCCTCAAATAATCACTGCGGATGTTGCTGGGTACGCCTGGTGTCGCTGGGTACGCCCGGTGGGCCGCGTGTCGCGAGGCCCTGCCTGACGCCGGGCCGGCGGTGACGCAACCCGACACCGGGACGGACGCTCGGGCGTGGGCCGTCCGGCGGACGGCTCGCGGCGCAGAGCGCGGCGGCGTGCTGAACGGCAACGGCGGCGATGGCGACGGGGTGCGCTGGCGCTCCGACCGCGCTCGACCCGCTTCATCCGGTCCAACCGATGCCTTCACGCGAGCGGGGCAGCCCCCTTGCGCTCGAGCGTTTGCTCGTACCCTCTTTCCGGCTGCGCGCTCGGGCGCGGCCGCTTCAGTCGATGCCGGCGCTTGCGCCGGCGTATCCGGGCGCGCAGACCTGCGCCGCCACGGGTTTTTGCCATGTCGCCCCCGCAAAGGGTGCAGGCGCAATACGGCGAAAGGCCGGTATTGTAGCACCTTGGCATAAATCCCTATGGCCGCAGGGGCGGCCTTCTGTCAATGGTGCTTACTTTTACCTGACGGCGCCGGGCCATTTGCCTCGGCGCGCCCGAAGTGCGGACCGAGGCGTCAGGCATCGACATCCGGCCCCTCACGCGGATGCCGCGCCTCCCTCAGCCCTGCCACGTTTCGCGCATCACCATCAGCCGCAACTCGGTCATGTCCTCGATCGCGTAGCGCACGCCCTCGCGCCCGAGCCCCGAGTCCTTCACGCCGCCATACGGCATGTTATCGACGCGAAATGACGGAATATCGTTGATCACCACGCCGCCCACATCGAGCCCGTCCCACGCGCGATGCGCGTTGGCGAGCGAGTCGGTGAACACACCCGCCTGAAGACCGAAGTCGCTGTCGTTGACGATATCGAGCGCCTGGCCGAAATCCTTGAAACGTTCGAGGATCGCCACCGGCCCGAAGGCTTCCTTGCGATACAGATCGGTGCCGCGCCCCACGTCTTCGAGCAGCGTGGCCTCGAACATCGCGCCGTCGACCTGGCCGCCCGCGAGGATCTTCGCGCCCGCCAGCACCGCCTGCTCCATCCAGCCCGCGAGACGCTTCGCCTCCGACTCCGAGATCATCGGCCCGACGAAAGTCTTTTCGTCTTTCGGATCGCCCATCTTGAGCGTCTTGACCTTGGCGATCAGCTTGTCGCGCAGCGCGTCGTAGAGCGAGGCGTGCACGAGAATGCGCTGCACGCCGATGCAGCTCTGCCCCGACTGGTAATACGCGCCGAACGCCAGCCGGTCCACGACATAATCGAGCTTCGCGCCCTGATCCGCGTCGACCACGGCCGCCGCGTTGCCGCCCAGTTCCAGCACCACCTTTTTCTTGCCCGCCTTCTTCTTGAGATCCCAGCCGACGCCCGGCGAGCCCGTGAACGAGAGCAGCTTGAAGCGCTCGTCGGTCGTGAACAGATCGGCGCCGTCGCGATGCGCGGGCAGGATCGAGAACGCGCCTTTCGGCAGATCGGTTTCCGCCAGCACCTCGCCGATGATCAGCGCGCCCACCGGCGTGCGGCTCGCGGGCTTGAGCACGAACGGCACGCCCGCCGCCAGCGCGGGCGCGACCTTGTGCGCGGCCAGATTGAGCGGAAAGTTGAACGGCGAGATGAACGAGCACGGCCCGATCGGCACGCGTTTGACGTAGCCGTGATAGCCCTTCGCGCGCGGCGAAATCTCCAGATTCACGATTTCGCCGTCGATGCGCACGCTCTCCTCGGCCGCCACGCGGAAGGTGTCGATCAGGCGCGTGACTTCGCCGCGCGCATCGTTGATCGGCTTGCCGGCCTCGATGCAGAGCGCCATCGCCAGCTCGTCGAATCGCTCGCGAAAGCGCGCCACGCAATGGTCGATCACCGCCTGGCGCTTGAACGGCGGGAACGCGCGCATGGCGGGCATGGCGGCTTCGGCGGCGGCGATGGCCTCGTCGATCGCCTTCGCGTCGGCAAGCGCGACGCGCGTGGCGACTTCGCCGCTGTATTTGTCGGTGACCTCGAGATCGGTGTTGGCGGCGACGGCCTGATTCGCCAGATAGTACGGATAAGTCGGCTTGAGCATGGCGTGTTCTCCGGGGAAGCGCGGTCCGTCGGGTCGCGTCGGATCAGCCGCGCCTGCACTGCGCCTGAAGTCAGGCAATGCGGGACGGCGCGCAAGGCGCGCGCCCGCGCGAATGGCTCAACGAATGACTCAACGAACGGCTCAACGAACGGCTCAAAGCTGCGCGCTCAGACGCTTGATCTCGCGATTGAGCACGCGCTCGTTGTCCGAGTAGTCGATCGGCACGTCGATCACGTGCACGCCCGGCTGCGCGAAACATTGCTCCAGCAGCGGCTTGAGCTGATCGGCTTCCGTCACGCGATGACCGTGCGCACCGTAGCTGCGCGCGTAATCGACGAAATCCGGGTTTTGCAGCGTCATGCCGTAGTCGGGGAAATTCATGTTTTCCTGCTTCCAGCGAATCATGCCGAAGGCGTCGTCGCGCAGGATCAGCACGACGAGATCGAGCTTCATGCGCACCGCCGTCTCCAGCTCCTGCGAATTCATCATGAAGCCGCCGTCGCCGCACACGGCCACGACCTTGCGCTCGGGATGCACGATGCGCGTCGCGATCGCCGAGGGCAGCCCAGCGCCCATCGACGCGAGCGCGTTGTCGAGCAACACCGAATTCGGCTCGCGGGCGCGGTAGTAGCGCGCGAACCAGATCTTGTACATGCCGTTGTCGAGACAGAGGATGCCGTCCTCGGGCATCGCGCCGTAGACGTCGTGCACGAGGCGCACCGGGTACATCGGAAAGCGCGCGTCGTGCTGGCCCTTGGCGAGATGCGCGTCGAAGTGGCGCTTGATCTCCTCGAAGCGCGTGAAATCCCACGCGTGCTCGCGCGGCTTGAGGCTTTCCTTGAGCTGCCACACCGCGTTGGCGATGTCGCCCACGACCTCGATCTGCGGGAAATAGACCGGATCGACTTCCGCGCCCAGAAAATTCACGTGGATCACGGTCTTTTCCTCGGCGCTGCGCATGAAGAACGGCGGCTTTTCGATCACGTCGTGGCCGACGTTGATGATGCAGTCGGCGTGCTCGATCGCGCGGTGCACGAAATCGCCATCGGACAGCGTGGCGTTGCCGAGCCAGAGCGGATGCGATTCGTCGATCACGCCCTTGCCCATCTGCGTGGTGAAGAACGGGATGCCGGTCTGGTCGACGAATTCGCGCAGCACGTTGCGCGTGGTCTTGCGGTTGCCGCCCGCGCCGATCATCAGCAGCGGATGACGCGCCGCGCAGATCGCCGACACCGCGTGCGCGACGGCCTTTTCCTCGGCGACCGGACGGCGGCTGAAGCTCTTGGGAATGGGCTTGCCGTCGCCTTCTTCGTCGGCGACGTCCTCGGGCAGTTCGAGATGCACGGCGCCCGGTCGCTCCTGCTCGGCCTGGCGGAACGCCTCGCGCACGAGCGCCGGAATATTGCCGATCGACACGATCTGGCGCGCGTATTTGGTGAGCGGCTCCATCATGCGCACCACGTCGACGATCTGGAAATGGCCCTGCTTGCTGGACTTGATCGGCTTCTGGCCGGTGACCATCAGCATCGGCATGCCGCCGAGCTGCGCGTAGGCCGCGGCGGTCACGAAGTTGGTCGCGCCGGGGCCGAGCGTCGACAGACAGACGCCGGTGCGCCCCGTCAGCCGTCCGTACGTGGCGGCCATGAAACCGGCAGCCTGTTCGTGACGCGTGACGATCAGGCGGATCTTCGAGCGCCGCAGCGATTCGAGCAGATCGAGATTTTCCTCGCCGGGGATGCCGAACACGTATTCGACGCCCTCCGCCTCCAGCGCTTTCACGAACAGATCGGATGCTTTCATCGGCTACCTCGCTACGCTTCGTTTCGCTGCAATCGGCGCGAAATCCGCTCGAATTTCGCCCGGAATTCGCATCCGGCGCGCGCGCCGGCACGCGCCCGGTTTCACGCACGACAGAGTACTACCGGGGACGAGAACGCGTCGGCGAAACGGGCAAATGCGCGGGCAAATGCGCGGGCAAATGCGCGGGCAAATGTGCGGGCAAAAGGCGCGGCAAAGGCGTAAGCGCGAGGCGGCGGCCTCAGCGCATGATGGTCGCGCAGCCGCTCAGCAGCGGCTTGGGGCTCGCTTCGGACATGGCGTCGTAGAGATCGGCGCCCGGCCCCTTGGTCCACCACGTATAGCGGTCGGCCACATACTTCACGCCCGACGCCGCAATCACGCCGACGAACAGCAGCCTGCGGCCGTCGACGGGCACGAGCGCGAAACTCTGGCCGTTCGTGCCGTTGATATAGGTGACCTTGAAGGTCTTGCCGTCCGCGCAGGTGTAGCTGAACGTGTGGCGCGCCTGAGTCTGGATTTCGCGCACTTCGAGCGGCGCGGCGCTCGCGTGCAGGGCGGCGCAGGCGAGGCCGAGCCCGAGCGCCGCGCGCCACGGAGAGGAAAGAAAAGAAGGCAACTTCGAACGAAGCGCTGCACCAACGGCTGTCATTGCGGATTCTCCGGCGGTTTTCGCGAAGCGCGGCCCGCGCGCCGGGAATCGGGCGCGCGGCGGCGTCACGGATCGATCACGTCCGCGCAGGCGTCGGTGGGCGCCGCCGCCAGATGCCCGACGACCGGCACGATCTTGAGTCCCGCCGACGCCACGCGGCACGGCGCGGCCACGGCGCCGCAACCCGCCAGCGCGACGCCGCAGACCGTCAGCATCACCAGCACGGTTGCGCGGCGAACGACCCCGCTTCGTGCTCCACGGCTACGTGCTCCACGTTCACCCAGCATCGACTTCATGTTCCGACCTCTACGCGCTTGCCCGACACGATAACCCGGGCCGCGTTGCGCCGCCCGCCGGATGTCCCGCGCACGGCCGCAACCGTCATGCGACGCTGCGCCACGCGCCGGACCGGCGATTATGGGACGTCCCGCGCGCGGCGGGCTTACCCTCGATCAATGCCGGCACGCGCAAGCGCAGGCCACACCGATTCGCCGCTCAGCCCTTGACCGGACGCACCGCCGCCGCCGCCGCGCGAGCGCGCGCACGCGCCTCTTCGAGATCCGCGCCGGTTGCGAGCGCCACGCCCATGCGGCGCTTCGTGAAGCTTTCCGGCTTGCCGAACAGGCGCAGGTCCGCGCCCGGCACGGCCAGCGCGTCCGCGACGCCCTCGAACGCGATGCCGCGCTCGTCCATTCCGCCATAGATCACCGCCGACGCCGACGGGCCGCGCGCCGTCGTATCGACGGGCAGGCCGAGAATCGCGCGCGCATGGAGTTCGAATTCCGAGAAACGCTGCGACGCGAGCGTGACGAGCCCCGTGTCGTGCGGACGCGGGCTCACTTCCGAGAACCACACCTCGTCGCCGCGCACGAACAGCTCGACGCCGAACAGGCCGCGCCCGCCCAGCGCCTCGGTCACCTTGTGCGCGATTTCGCGCGAGCGCTCGAGCGCCTTCGGGCTCATCGGCTGCGGCTGCCACGATTCCACGTAGTCGCCGTCGACCTGCCGGTGGCCGATCGGATCGCAGAAATACGTCTGCACCTCGCCGCTCGACGGATCGGTGGCGCGCACGGTCAGTTGCGTGATCTCATATTCGAAGTCGATGAAACCCTCGACGATCACGCGGCCATGGTTCACGCGCCCGCCCGCGAGCGCGTATTGCCACGCGGCCTCGACGTCGGCGTCGCTGCGCAGCACCGACTGGCCCTTGCCCGACGACGACATCACCGGCTTCACGACACACGGATAACCGACCTTGGCGATGCCCGCCTTGAGTTCGTCGAGCGAGTCGGCGAACGCGTACGGCGAGGTCGCGAGACCCAGTTCCTCGGCGGCGAGACGGCGGATGCCCTCGCGGTTCATGGTGAGCTGCGCGGCGCGCGCGGTCGGGATCACCTCGGCGACACGCTCGGCTTCGACGGCCGCGAGCGCGTCGGTGGCGATGGCCTCGATTTCCGGCACGATCAGATGCGGACGCTCGGCGTCGATCAGTGCGCGCAGCGCCTTGGGATCGGCCATGTCGATGACGTGCGCGCGATGCGCGACCTGGTGGCCGGGCGCGTTCTCGTAGCGGTCGACGGCGATCACTTCCACGCCCAGGCGTTGCAGCGCGATGATCACTTCTTTGCCGAGCTCGCCTGCGCCCAGCAGCATGACGCGGGTGGCGGAAGCGGAAAGCGGCGTGCCGATGCGGGGGCCGGTCTGCATGATGTCTCCAGAGAATGACGGTGGGCGGTACGCACGGGACCCGGCGCGCGCCACGGGTGATGCACGAATGCGAGAGAGCGCCGATGTTAACACGCGCGCGCATGCCGCCTGGAGACTTCGCGGATACATCTGGACACAGTTAGATAGCGCGCCGCCGAGCCGTTTGCACTCGCTTGTGCGGGGCGGGTGCGTTACGCTTACGCCTTCTCGCCGCTTACCAGGAATTTCGCGATGCTCAAACGATCGAGCCACCGCCTTGCCGGACGCTCCACGGCGCGCCAGACTCGCGCCTCGCGCGCTTCGCTCATGTCGCTCGTTTCACGCACGGCGCCGCTCGCGGCCGCCACGGCCGCCGCGCTGCTGCTGGCCGCCTGCAAGCTGCCGGTGCATCAGGACACGTCCGCGCCGCCGCCCGATCCGTTCAATCCGGCCGCCACGCAGTTGCTCGACAATTCGCACTGGCAGCTCGTCGAGTGGAAGAACGCCGACGGTTCGCTGCGCTCGCTGCCAGGCGCCGCCGCGACTGGCGCCGCCGCGGCCGCGCCCGGCGCGCGTCCGGTCACGCTCGATCTGTCGACCGCCACCGGCCAGCGCCGCGCGAGCGGTTTCTCGGGCTGCAACCGCTACACCGGCGCTTACGTGCTCAAGAACGGCCTGCTCTCGTTCGGCCAGCTCGCCGGCACGCGCATGGCGTGCATCGGCGCGGGCGGCGAGATCGAAAGCGCCTATCTCGACGCGCTCTCGCACATCGCGCGCAGCGGCGTGCAGATGCGCGATCCGCAGGCGCTCCTGCTCGTCCTGGAAAACGGCGACCGCCTGACTTTCGCGAGCACGGTCGCCGCGGCGGCCCCGCCGGCCTCGGGTGCGCAGCCCGCGAAGCAAGGCGAGTGACGTTCCGCTGACGATCCGCACCGACTTGCAGCCGCGCCCTCGTCCGGCGCGGCTCTTTTTTGCGGCACAGGCCGCCGCCAGCGCGCGCACTCGTGCGCGCCGCCAGGCGTACTAAACAGCGCAGTGCAAAGCACACTGCGGCGCGGCGACAACGCGCGTTGCGGCGCGCGGGGTCCTTGCGGTTACACTCGAACACTCGTCACGTTGCACCTTTTTTAATCACTGATCTCTGGCATGCACACGGTAGTTCCTGGCTGGTTCGGCTTGTCGGCCGTCTGGTTCATCCCCCTGATCTGGCGTCTCGTGAAGTCGGTGCTGCCCGGCGGCGCGGGACTGCGCGGTCCCGGCACGATCCGGCTCTGGCTCGGCTTTTTCTGCGTGTTCGTTTCGAGTTGCGTGCTCGAAGCGTCGCTGATGCACATCGTGGGTTTCGATGCGTTCGGACACGCGCTCGCCGACGGGCTCGGCAAGCTGATTGGCCACGTCGCGACCCCGCTCGTCATGACGGCGCTGTTTTTCGTGAGCCTGCCCTGGCTCATCGACTTCCGCTGGCGCGACTTCTTCGTGTGGGCCGACATCTCGCTCGGCCTCGGCCTGAACATCCGCCCCGCGCGCGACGACGACGGCGGCGAACGCCGCTCGCGCCGCAGCCGCCGCGAATCGAACGCGGACCTCGCGCAGCCGGGCCTGTCTGCGAGTCTGGGCGGCGGTAGCGCAACGGGCGCGGGCATGGGCGCTGGACTCGGCTCAGGACTGGGCCAGGCCTACGGCCAGGGACCGGGCGCAGGACTCGGCGGCGGCCTCGCCGCGGGCACGGGACCGAACATCGGCTCGGGCACCGGCGACGCCGCGCCGCTCG
This sequence comes from Paraburkholderia tropica, assembly GCF_900109265.1. Taxonomy (GTDB): domain Bacteria; phylum Pseudomonadota; class Gammaproteobacteria; order Burkholderiales; family Burkholderiaceae; genus Paraburkholderia; species Paraburkholderia tropica. Next base: position 224,333 of record NZ_FNZM01000011.1, on the reverse strand, counting down.
ACGGCACGCGCCGCAAGCGTCCGACCATCTGGCGTCCGCCGATGCCGGGCAAGCGCGCCGCGCACGCTTCGGCGGCGGCAGCGGCGGCCGAAGTCGCGCGGGCGAGCGCCGCGAATCCGTGGCGCGTCGAGCCGGATTTCGCCTCGCCGGAACCGTCGCCCGCCGCCGCGTGGGCGCGCACCGAACCGACCGTGCCCACGGGCTGGCTGCGTGACGGCCAGAACGCCCCGCGCGCGCCGCAAGCACAAAACACGCCGCCGATGCCGGGCGACACGCGTCGCGCACCGGCTGCATCCGGCGCGGCTGTCGCGGCACCCGCCGCTGCGGCCAACGGCGCGAACGGCGCCTCATTCGCCGCCGATCCGCGTCGTCAGCCGATCAACACGAACGCGATGGGCGCCGCGCCGATGAACGGCACCATGCCCGCGATGTCGGCGACCGCTGCACAAACGGCGTCGCGCATGGCCACCGGTGCGCCGCAGACCGGCGCATCCGCGAATCCGACGCCGTGGCGCGCGCCCGCGCCGCGTCCGGCCTCGCAGGCGCAGACCGCCGCGCAAGCGGGCACGGCGTTTGGCGTGGCGTCGTCCGCATCGGCGGCCGCCGCCAGCGCACAGGCCGCGCAAGCCGCCCGCGCCGCCGTGGCCGCCACCCAGGTCACCCACGCGTCGTACGCCGTCCCCACCGTTCCGGCGGCAGCGACGGCCGCCGCCGCTGCCGCCGCGCGCGCAGCCGTCGCCGATCCGCTCACCTCGCCTTTCGCGCAGCCCGCGCCTGTGCGCCGCAGCGCGCCGCCGCCCGTCGCGGGCAGCACGGCCGCGCGCGCCTCGGCCGCCGCCGCCGCGACGCAGCCGCGTCCGGCCAAGCCGCCGCGCCCGTTCGTCTGGCCGACCCGCACCACGCCCGCCGCCGCGCGCCCGCTGGCCGCGAGCCAGGGCATGGCGCAGGGCGGCGCGCGCATCGGCGCTCCCGTCAGCGCGCCGATCGCCGACGCCAACGCCGTGACGCCCGCCTACTCGCGTCCGGCCACGGCCACACAGCCCGCGCCGCAAGCGCCGCTCTCGACGAGCGTGCTGGAAACACTGCGCTCGATCGAGGAAAACGCCGCGCGCTGGACCTCGCTTGCGGGCGCAAGCCTCGCGCGCCGCATTCAGTCCGATGACGACACGCCGGACACGGCCGATGTCGTCGCGCACGCAGCGCCCTACCCCGCCGCCGAGGCGATCGAAACGATCCCGGCGCACGCTGTCGAAGCGGTTGAAGAAACCGTCGCGCCGGTTGCCGCGCCTGTCGAGATCGATACGGCGGAAGCCTTCGCATCCGACTCTGAGCACGCCGTCGAAGACGAAACGCGCGCGCATTTCCCGCTCGCCGCGCCTCAGATCGCCCTCACCGAGGCCACGCAGGCCGAGGAAGTGGCCGATCGCGTGGATCACGTGGATCACGTCGGCACGACCGAATCGCAAGACGAAACACTGCCGTCGTTCCTGATCGCCGACGACCACGCCCACGACAGCCACGACGACGAAGCGATCGCGCTGCCGAATTTCGTTGCGCCCGCCGCGCGCGCCGAAGTCAGCAGCGACGCGTTCAACACGCAGTACGTCGAAGCCGAACACGCGGAACCGGTGGCGGAACCGGCAAAGGCCGAAGCAATCGCCACGGAAACGCCCGCGTCCACGACAACTTCAACGGTCTGGCCGACGTTCGACAACGGGATGCCCTGGGTCCTGCTCGACGACGACGAGCCGCAAGCCGAAGCGCAGCCCCAAGCCGCACACGAAGCCGCGAGCGAAGCGGCCAGCCACGAAACCGATAGCGTCATGCACTTCCCGCGTCTCGCGCCGGAAGCCGCGCAGACGCCTGAGGTCGAACCGGCCGCCGAAGCATGGCCCGCGGACGACCCCGTTCACGCGGCGGCACACGCCATCGCCGCAGAAGAACCCGTCGCGCAGCAAGCGGAACAGGCCGTTGCGCACGCAACCCACTCGCTGGCACCCGCCGACGCGTTCGCGCAATCGTTCGCGGCGGCGCTGGCGCGTTTCGTGGAACCGGCTGACGAAGAAGCAAACACGGACGCTGAAACCGCCGAGACGCACGTCGTCAGCGCTGAAACCGAACCGGCATCGCACGTAAGCGAAGCGCCTGTGGTCGTCGCGGCGAGCGATGCCGCGGAAACACCCGCTGCGCTGGTTCAGTCGACTACGCCAGCAACACAGCCTGAGCATCTGCCGGAAACCGAACCGACGCCCGCGCCCATTCCGGCTTTCGCGCCGGAGGCCGAGGCAGAGCCCATCGCTTCCTCCACGACCGCACCGTCGGACAGCGCGCAAGTCAGCGCGCCGCAGCACGTAGAAGCACCGGCAGCGCCGATCATCCCGCCGCTGCCCGCGCTCGCCGACGCGCCGTACATCGCGCCGATTCCTGCGCCGATTCCTGCACCGATTCCCGCGCCGTTCGCGGATATCCCGCCGTGGGAAGCCGCGCCGCTGGTGTTCGCGCCGGAGCCGCCCGCGCCGTTCGTCCCGTCGATCGATCTCGCGCCGCCCGCACCGTGGTCCCCCGCCGTAGCGGCGCCGTCGCCGGAACCCGCGCAAGCACCGGCAACACCGGCGCCTGTAGCCGCACCGCCCGCCGCCGAACCCGCCGCGCGCCAGCCCGTGCGCGGTCATGCGCCGACGGCGTTCGAGTTCCAGCCGCTGTCCGCCTCGTCGGTCGAGTTGCCGGGCTTCGAGCTGCTCGAACGCTCGTCGACCGAAATCGAATACGTCTCCGAGGAAAAGCTCGCCGAAACCAGCCAGCTCATCGAGCAGCGCCTGCAGGAATTCAAGGTGCCGGTGACGGTGGTCGGCGCCTCGGCGGGCCCGGTCATCACGCGCTTCGAAGTCGAGCCCGCGCTCGGCGTGCGCGGCAGCCAGATCGTCGGGCTGATGAAGGATCTGTCGCGCGGCCTCGGCCTCACGTCGATCCGCGTGGTCGAGACGATTCCCGGCAAGACCTGCATGGGCCTCGAACTGCCCAATGCAAAACGCCAGATGATCCGCCTCTCGGAGATCCTCGAATCGACGCCTTATCAGCGCTCGCAGTCGAAGCTCACGATCGCGATGGGCAAGGACATCGTCGGCCTGCCGGTCGTCACCGATCTCGCCAAGGCGCCGCACATGCTCGTCGCGGGCACGACGGGTTCGGGCAAGTCGGTCGCCATCAACGCGATGATCCTCTCGCTGCTCTACAAGGCGACGCCCGAGGACGTGCGGCTCATCATGATCGACCCGAAGATGCTGGAGCTTTCCGTCTACGAAGGCATTCCGCATCTGCTCGCGCCGGTCGTGACCGACATGAAGCTCGCGGCCAACGCGCTGAACTGGTGCGTCGGCGAGATGGAGAAGCGCTACCGGCTGATGTCGGCCGTGGGCGTGCGCAATCTCGCGGGCTTCAACCAGAAGATCCGCGACGCCGAGGCGAACGAGAAGAAGATCGGCAATCCGTTCTCGCTCACGCCCGAGGCGCCCGAGCCGCTCTCGCCGCTGCCGATGATCGTCGTGGTGATCGACGAACTCGCCGACCTCATGATGGTCGCGGGCAAGAAGATCGAAGAGCTGATCGCGCGTCTCGCGCAGAAGGCGCGCGCGGCGGGCATCCACCTGATTCTCGCGACGCAGCGGCCTTCGGTGGACGTCATCACGGGTCTCATCAAGGCGAACATTCCGACGCGTGTGGCGTTCCAGGTGTCGTCGAAGATCGACTCGCGCACGATTCTCGACCAGATGGGCGCCGAGTCGCTGCTCGGTCAGGGCGACATGCTGTTCCTGCCGCCGGGCACCGGCTATCCGCAGCGCGTGCACGGGGCGTTCGTCGCCGACGAGGAAGTGCATGCGGTGGTCGAGTATCTGAAGCAGTTCGGCGAGCCGGAGTACGTCGAGGGCATTCTCGACGGTCCGACCAGCGAAGGCGCGCCGCAGGACCTGTTCGGCGAGTCGCCCGAGGCGGAAGCCGATCCGCTGTACGACGAAGCGGTTTCGTTCGTCGTGCGCACGCGGCGCGCGTCGATCTCGTCGGTGCAGCGGCAGTTGCGCATCGGCTACAACCGCGCCGCGCGCCTCGTCGAGCAGATGGAAGCTGCGGGTCTGGTCTCGCCGATGGGCATCAACGGCAGCCGCGAAGTGCTCGTGCCGGGTCAGGCCGAATAAGCGATTCGCACCGCTCGCCCGCTCGCGCAACACTGAACGCGGGCAGCAACGAAAAACGCCGCGCCGGACGAATCCGGCGCGGCGTTTTTGTTTGCGCGTGCGTTCGGTGCGCTAAACGCGCTTACTGCGCGACGAACTTGAAGTCGACCGGCGAACCGATCTCGATCTTCTTCGGGTTCGCTTCGAGCAGACCCGTTTCCTGATCGCGACGAAACACGTAAGCCGTGTCGCTGTTCTGATTGCCGACGATCAGCCACTGGCCGCTCGGATCGATCGCGAACTCGCGCGGCGACTTGCCGAGGCTCGCCTGGCGGCCGACGCGCTTGAGCTTGCCGCTCGTCTGATCGACGGCGAAGATCGAGATGTCGTTGGCATCGCCGCGATTCGACACGTAAAGGAACTTGCCGTCCGGCGACAGATGCAGCGCCGCTGCGCCCACCGCGCCCTTGAAGCCCGGCTCGGCGAGTTTCTCGACCTGTTCGAGCTTCAGATGGCCGTCGTCGTAGTTGAACACGCTCACGGTGCCCGCGAGTTCGCTCGTCAGATACGCATGGCGGCCGTCGTTGCCGAACACGAGGTGACGCGGGCCGGTGCCGGCCTTCACGTCGGTGTAGCGCCATTCGGCCGGGCTCACGAGACCGCGCGAACCGTCCGGCGTGTAGCGGTAGGTCCAGAGCTTGTCGGTGCCGAGATCCTGCGTGAAGAGATAGCGGCCGTCGGGCGAGAACACTGTCGAGTGCACGTGCGCGTTGTCCTGGCGGCCCTTCACCGGACCGCCGCCTTCGTGATGCACGGTCAGCACCGACTGGCCGAGCTTGCCGTCCTGCTCGATCGGCAGCACCGCGAAGCTGCCGCCCGGGTCGGCCGCCACCGAGTAGTTGGCGACGAACAGATACTTGCCGTCCGGCGACAGGCTCAGATAGCACGGGTCGTTGCCTTGTGCCGACACCTTGTCGAGGAACGTGAGCTGGCCGCTCGCGGCGTCGAAGCCGAACGCGCTGACGTCGCCGCGCACGCTGGCCGGGCCGTTGTCGCCGGGCAGTTCGTTGACGGCGTAGACGTGGCGCTTGTCCTTGCTGACCACGAGATACGACGGGTTCACCGTCTTCGCGACGCTCACCTGCTGCGCGTCGCCGGTCTTCGAGTCGAAACGATAGACGTAGAGGCCTTCGCTCTTGCCGCCGGTGTAGGTGCCGACGATCAGGTTGTAGACGCCATTCGCCGAAGCCTCGGCGGGCGCCGCACCCGTGCTGCCTTGTGCGAATGCGGTCGTGGCGGCGGCAACGCTGGCCATGATGGCGATACCTTTGATGATCTGACGAATGAGCCCGCGCGGCGCGGTGCGCGATTGTGCGTGCGAATCTGCTGGCGATTGCGCGTTCGATTGTGCGTGCGTACGCGCAGGCATGCGCGAGACGGGCACGCCGATTGCGGCTGCGTGGCCTTGAAACATGTCGACCTCCTTTCTTCTTGTCGAACCTGGATGGAGCTGATCGGCAGCGCGCGGCGCGTGGCGGGCGGAACCCGGAAAGCGTTGCGCGAGCACGATTGTTATGAGGGTTAGACCAGTATAAGTGAGGATGCGCGCGCCTGATGGCCAGACGTTCATTAGACGCCGGATGCGCGAGCCTCGACATCGGTATCACCCGGATCGCGCTGCATGCGCGTCCGATTTGAGTCCCCCCCGCGCCCCGCTCAAAGGAGTGAATATGAACATCCATGTCGCCATCGGCCCGCTCGTCGCGCTCATCGCCGGCATTCTGATTCTCGTCGTGCCGCGTCTGCTCAACTACATCGTTGCGCTCTACCTCATCATCATCGGGATCATCGGATTGTTCGGCACGAACGGGCATTTCTGACGCCCTGCCGACACGAAATCGCCCTGGCCGAAAGTTCCCGCACCAGCTTGTTGCGCGCCGTGCACGTCGAAACGCGTTGCGCGAGCGGGCCTGCACCCACTACTCTTGTGCGTGCATGCGCCTTATCGACCGTTTTGACCGTTTTTTCGCGTACCGCTGTCAATCTGCTTACCATGCCTGCACTTATCGAAGACTATGCCTTGATCGGCGACGGCCACACGGCCGCGCTCGTGTCCCGTGAGGGTTCCATCGACTGGCTCTGCTGGCCGCGCTTCGACTCCGGCGCGTGCTTCGCCGCGCTGCTCGGCACCGAAGCCAACGGCCGCTGGCTGATCGCCCCCGCACCCGCCGCCGACGGCTCGCGCGCCGACATCAAGATCACGCGCCGTTATCGCGGCGACACGCTGATCCTCGAAACCGATTTCGAAACGCCCGACGGCGCCGTCACGCTGATCGACTTCATGCCGCCCGGCAACGGCTGGAGCGAACTGGTGCGCATCGTCGTGGGACGCCGCGGCACGGTGGCCATGCGGTGCGAACTCGTGATGCGCTTCGACTACGGCTTTTCGGTGCCGTGGGTGAGCCGCCTCACCTACGAGAGCGGCATCAAGGCCACCGTCGGCCCGGACACCGTCGTGCTGCGCACGCCCGTCGATCTGCAGGGCGAAAACATGCACACGGTCGCCGAATTCGAGGTCAAGGAAGGCGAGCGCGTGCCGTTTTCGATGGCTTACGCGGCCTCGCATCTGCGTCTGCCGCCGCCGCGCGATCCGTTCACGGCGCTCGCGCGCACCGAGAACTACTGGGCCGAATGGGCCGCGCGCGGCACCGTCGAAGGCCGCTGGGCCGAGCCGATCCGCCGCTCGCTCATCACGCTCAAGGCGCTGGCCTACGAGCCGACGGGCGGCATCGTCGCCGCGCCCACGACCTCGCTGCCCGAGCAGCTCGGCGGCACGCGCAACTGGGACTACCGCTACTGCTGGCTGCGCGACGCCACCATCACGCTGCTCGCCATGATGCGCGGCGGCTATTACGACGAAGCGCGCGCCTGGCGCGCGTGGCTCGGCCGCGTGATGGCGGGTTCGCCCTCGCAGTTGCAGATCATGTACGGCATCGCGGGCGAGCGCCGCCTGCCCGAGTTCGAACTCGACTGGCTGCCCGGCTACGAAGGCGCGAAGCCGGTGCGCGTCGGCAATAACGCGGTCGGGCAGTTGCAGCTCGACGTCTACGGCGAAGTGATGAACGCGCTGCATCTCGCGCGCGTGGGCGGCCTGCAAGCCGACGAAACCGCGTGGTCGATCCAGTGCGCGATGCTCGAACATCTGGAAACGATCTGGACCGAGCCCGACGAAGGCATCTGGGAAACGCGCGGCGGCCGCCAGCACTTCACGTTCTCGAAGGTCATGGCATGGGTGGCGTTCGACCGCTGCGTGCGCTCGGCGGAGCAGTTCGACCTGCCCGGCCCGGTCGATCACTGGCGCGAGCTGCGCGACACCATCCACGCGACCATCTGCGAGCGCAGCTTCAATACGGCGCTGAACTCCTTCACGCAGATCTACGGCGGCACCGACCTCGACGCGAGCCTGCTGCTGATGCCGCTGGTCGGCTTCCTGCCCGCGAAGGACCCCCGCATCGCGGGCACGGTGAAGGCCATCGAGCGCGACCTCATGTGCGAAGGCTTCGTGATGCGCTACCGCACCACCGACTTCAACGACGGCCTGCCGCCCGGCGAAGGCACCTTCCTCGCGTGCAGCTTCTGGATGGTCGACAACCTCGCGCTCCAGGGCCGCATGGACGACGCGCGCAAGATGTACGAAAGGCTGCTCGCGCTCGCCAACGACGTCGGCCTGCTCGCCGAGGAATACGATCCGATCGCCGGCCGTCTTGTGGGAAATTTCCCACAAGCTTTCTCGCATGTGGCGCTTGTGCACACCGGGCTGAATCTGATGCGGCACGAGCAGGAAATGGCCAGCGAGACGGGCCACCCGACCACGCCGGAAACGGCCATGGAGGCGGACCTTGCGGACAGATCGGCGACAGCCGCATCGTAATTGTTCGAAAGCGTGGGCGAAAGCGCCGATCGCTTTGCGCGAGGTGGGTTACACTGGGATGCTGCATTGCACAACATTCTGGGGTCCGATATGATCGACCGCGTATTCGAGCAGGCTGTCGTCCACGGTATCCCGTCCCTGCGGGGCACGCCGCGCGGGCAATCCGGGCCGCATGCGCGCGCGATCCGCGCGAAAGCCACGCATGCGCCTCAAGCGGCGCCATCCCAGGCCGATAAACTGCCTGACCGACCCACTCTCCCAGCCCGCCGCCGCCCACCCGCGCAGCGGCGCGGCGCGGGGGCGAACCACCCCTGATGCCGGAGCATCCATGCTCTACCAAATTCGTGAATACCAGCGCGCCTTGCTGAGCCCGCTTACCGCGTGGGCCCAGGCGGCGTCCAAGTCGTTTTCGAACCCGTCGAGCCCGTTCTCGCTGATCCCGGGCGCCACGCGTCTCGCGGCCGGCTACGAACTGCTGTATCGACTCGGCAAGGACTACGAAAAGCCTGAATTCGACATCCGCCAGATCGAGAAAGACGGTTTTCACATTCCGATCGTCGAGCAGACCATCGTCGAGAAGCCGTTCTGCCGTCTGCTGCGTTTCAAGCGCTACGCCGACGACTCCGGCGCCGTCGCCGCGCTCAAGGACGAGCCCTCGGTGTTGGTCTGTGCGCCGCTCTCGGGCCACCACGCCACGCTGCTGCGCGACACGGTGCGCACGCTGCTGCAGGACCACAAGGTCTACATCACCGACTGGATCGACGCGCGCATGGTGCCGCTCGACGCCGGTCCGTTCCATCTCGACGACTACATCGCGTACATCCAGGAATTCATCCGTCATATCGGCGCGAAGAACCTGCACGTGATGTCGGTGTGCCAGCCCACGGTGCCGGTGCTCGCGGCCATTTCGCTGATGGCCTCGCGCGGCGAAGCCACGCCGCTCACCATGACGATGATGGGCGGCCCGATCGACGCGCGCCGCAGCCCCACGGCGGTCAACTCGCTGGCCACCGAGCACTCGCTGGAGTGGTTTGCGAACAACGTCATCCACACGGTGCCGGCCAACTATCCGGGCGAAGGCCGCGAGGTCTATCCGGGCTTCCTCCAGCATGCGGGCTTCGTGGCGATGAATCCGGGCCGCCACACCACCGCGCATTGGGACTTCTACAAGAGCCTGCTGCGCGGCGACGAAGAGGATGCCGAAGCACATCGCCGTTTCTACGACGAATACAACGCGGTGCTCGACATGGCCGCCGAGTATTACCTCGAGACCATCCAGACCGTGTTCCAGGACTTCCGCCTGGCCGAAGGCACGTGGGATGTCGCGGGCGAGCGCGTACGGCCGCAGGACATTCGCGAAACGGCGCTCTTCACGATCGAAGGCGAACTCGACGACATTTCGGGCTCGGGCCAGACGCATGCCGCTCACGATCTGTGCACGAGCATTCCCGAAGCGAACCGCCATCGCCTGACCGCGGAAAAGTGCGGCCACTACGGCATTTTCTCGGGCCGCCGCTGGCGCACCATCATTTATCCGCAACTGCGCGAATTCTTCCGCCAGTATCAGCAGACGAAGCAGTCGAGCAAGGAAAGCGCGGTCGTCTGAGTTCGCCTCCGCACACGCGATACCGCACACAAAAACGCCGCACCGGTTCTCCAACCGGCGCGGCGTTTTTTCATGACGGCGCGTAACGGGCTACTTGCGCAGCAGGAACGCGAGCAGCATGTCGGTATTGAGCTTGATGATCTCGGCGCGTTCGGCGGGCGCGCTGAAGTCGCGGCCCATCGTCGCGTTGATGGTGTAGCGGTTCGAGACGATGTAGTAGCCCATGCCCGAGAGCGTCACGTACAGACGCAGCGGATCGACGTCGGAACGGAACAGGCCCGCGGCCTCGCCGCGCGCGAGGATCGAACCGAGCGTGGCGACGATCGGCGACACCATCTCGTGAATGCGCGTGGACTTCTGCATGTAGCGCGCCTCGTGCAGGTTCTCGTTATTCACGAGCCGCAGGAGTTCGGGATGATCGCGGTAGTAATCCCAGACGAAATGCGCGAGCCGCGTGATGGCCTCGACCGGTGCGAGCCCGGCCAGGTCGAGCGCGCGCTCGGCTTCGTTCAGCGCGCCGAACGCGTGTTCGAGCACCGCAGTGAACAACTGCTCCTTGCTTCCGAAGTAGTAGTAGAGCATGCGCTCGTTGGTTTCCGCGCGTCGCGCAATCTGGTCGACGCGGGCGCCAAACAGGCCGCCGCTCGCGAATTCTTCCGCCGCGGCGAGCAGGATGCGGCGGCGCGTGCCTTCAGGATCTCTTTTGATTTTCGGCTGATTCATGGTGGCAGGATCGCTCGATAGGCGCGCGGGCTCCCGCTTCGCGCCGCCGGGCCTCTCCAAACCCATGTAGCGGCAGCGTGACTGCGGGGCGCGCCAGGTTAATGGACTGACACCCTTCTTTTTCGGTCTTGCATGTCGACGTGCGCCGTCACCGGCCCCCTCGCCTGACGATGCGTCGTGAAGCACTCCTCTGCGCCCGATCCGAATCCGGCATGCCCGCGAGGCTGGCGCGACACCTGCGCGGCCGTTCGCGATTCGAATTAAGCGCTTTGATTATGGCACATGCCCTGCCGATGGCAATGCGGGAAATCGGCGATAATGCGGGCTTTGGCGCCGCGCGCGCGAGCCTCGCCAGGCGGCCCTGTCGCCTCGCTTGAGTTGTCAGCGCGCCGCCGCCCGGCCCGCTCCCCATTCCCCCCCGGGCCCGCCCAGAAGTCGCGACCGTGAACGAACCTAAAACACTTGCAGATCGCATCGAAGATCTGCTGCCCCAGACGCAATGCACCAAGTGCGGCTATGACGGCTGCCGGCCCTACGCCGACGCTGTCGCGGCCGGCAGCGCCAACTACAACCAGTGCCCGCCCGGCGGCGCCGAGGGCGTCGAACGCCTCGCCAGACTGCTGGGCAAGCCGGTTATTCCGATCAATCCGGTCAACGGCGTCGAACGTGCGCGTCCCGTCGCGTTCATCGACGAGCAGGTCTGCATCGGCTGCACGCTGTGCATGCAGGCGTGTCCCGTCGATGCGATCGTCGGCGCGCCCAAGCAGATGCACACCATCGTCAAGGATCTCTGCACGGGTTGCGACCTGTGCGTGGCGCCCTGCCCGGTCGATTGCATCGCGATGATTCCGGTGACGGGCGACGCCACCGGCTGGGACGCCTGGACGCAGCAGCAGGCCGATGAAGCACGCCTGCGCCACGACCGCCGCCAGGCGCGCCTCGCCGCCGAGCGCAACGCCGCCGAAGCGCGCGCCGCCGCCCGCCGCGCGGCGGCTGCCGCCCCCGCGCAAGACGCCCAAGACGCGCAGAAGGCGCAGGCGGACCAGACCGAGCAAGCCGCTCACGCAGGCGCGACCACCGCGCCCGCCGCCGCGCAAGCCGCGCCCGCCAACGACGCCGAAGCGAAGAAGAAAGCGATCATCCAGGCCGCGCTGGAACGCGCGCGCCAGAAGAAGGCGGAACTGTCGGCGCGCGGCGAAGGCCCGCGCAACACCGAGCACGTCAGCGCCGACGTGCAGGCGCAGATCGACGCCGCCGAGGCGCGCCGCAAGCGTCTGGGCATCGCCGCATCGCAGAACGGCCAGAGTGGCCAGAGCGACGACGCGAGCGAGAAAAGCAAGAAGAGCGACAGCGCCGCCGCCAACACGCCCAACGACGACAAGCCCACGTAACCACCGCGCCCACGCCTATCCGCATGAACGCCACCAAGCGCCGCGCCATCTACGAAACGCTGCAAAGCATCAATCCGCATCCGGAGACCGAGCTGGAGTTCACGACGCCGTTCGAACTCCTGATCGCCGTGCTGTTGTCCGCGCAGGCTACCGATGTGTCGGTGAACAAGGCCATGCGGCGGATGTTTCCGGTCGCGAACACGCCGCAGACCGTGCTCGCGCTCGGCGAGGAAGGCGTGGCCGATTACATCAAGACGATCGGCCTCTACCGCACCAAGGCGAAGAACGTGATCGCCACCTGCGAAAAGCTGATCGAGCAGTACGGCGGCGAAGTGCCGCGCACGCGCGAGGCGCTCGAAGGACTGCCCGGCGTGGGCCGCAAGACCGCGAACGTGGTGCTCAACGTGGCGTTCGGCGAGCCGACCATCGCCGTCGACACGCATATCTTCCGGGTCGCGAACCGCACCGGCCTCGCGCCCGGCAAGGACGTGAAGGCCGTCGAGATCGCGCTCGAAAAGTACACGCCGAAGGAATTCCTCGTGAACGCGCATCACTGGCTGATCCTGCATGGCCGCTACGTCTGCAAGGCGCGCCGTCCGGAATGCTGGCATTGCGTGATCGAGCCGGTCTGCGAGTTCAGGCAAAAGACGCCGCCACCCGATCTTTGAGCGATGCCTGAGATCCACGCCCCGGATCCGGCCCTGAAAACGCGGCCGCGCGTTGCGGCTGCAGCTCCGGCAAGCCCGCGCACGGCGGCGTAAAATCGGCCATCACAGTCCAACGACGAAGCCGGTTCGGGTTCGAACCGACTCCCCACCCAGCACGTTCACGATGTTCAATCCCAGCCGCGACGAAGTCCGCCGCTTTTTCACCGAGACCTGGCGCAAGCAGCGCGCGGGCGAAATCCTCACGCCGCTCGAGGCGATTGCCGCCGACTGGATCGTCGAGCATCCCGAGTATCACGCGGAGCTCGCCGACGCCGATCAGGCCGCCGCGCAGGACTATTCGCCCGAACGCGGGCAAAGCAATCCCTTCCTGCATCTGTCGATGCATCTGGCGATCAGCGAGCAATTGTCGATCGATCAGCCGCCGGGCATCCGCGCGGCGCACGACCGGCTCGCGGCGCGCATGGGCTCCACGCACGACGCGCAGCACGCGATCATGGAATGTCTCGGCGAGACCATCTGGGAAGCGCAGCGCACGAATACGCCGCCCGACACCGACGCCTATCTGCAACGCATCGAGCGCCGCGCGACGCGCGACTGAGCGGATCTGTCGATACGCCGATTCATCGATACACGTCGATTCAAGCGGCATCCACAAACAAAAACACCCCGTTCGAACCGCCACGCGGCCCGAACGGGGTGTTTTTGCTTTCGGCGGCGCGTCCGTGCGTTCGTGCGCCCCAGCGCTTATTTCTTCTCGACGAGATCGCCCTTGAGCGATTCGATATACGCGGCCAGATCCTTCATGTCGCCCTGCGACAGGCTCTGCACCTGCGCCTGCATGATCGGATTGTTGCGACCGAGATGCGGGTTATTGCCGCCCATCTGGTACTGGCGCAGCGCCCAGTAGATGTAATCGGCATGCTGGCCCGCGAGCTTCGGATACTCCGGGCTCACCGGCTTGTTGAGGTTTTCGCCGTGGCAGGCGGCGCAGTTGTGGCTGTCGGACAGCACCTTGCCTTTGGCGGCGTCGGCGGCCTGCGCGGGCAGCGCGACGAGCGTGAAGGCCAGTGCCGATGCGGCGGCAACGATCGCGGCGGCCGGCGCGTACGTGCGACGGCGGGCATGCGCGGGCACGGCCATGCGGGACTTGTTCATGGTTTTTCCTCTCAGTCGCGTGCCGGTTACTTCTCGGGATTGTTCTTCGAGGCGGGCGTCTGCGACGAGTAATACGCCGCGATGTCCGCAATATCCTGATCGCTGAGCGACGCCGCAATGGCGTGCATGGTCTCGAAGTGGCGGTCGCCTTTCTTGTAGCCGTGCAGGGCGTTTTCGATGTACTGGGCATTCTGGCCGCCCAGGATCGGCACGTGATAGACCTCGGGATAGGCCGTGCGATAGTCGGGAATACCATGACAGCCGATACACATCGCCACCTTGTCCTGCCCTGCCTTCGCGTTGCCCACGACGTCCGCGTGTGCCGTGGCCGCGAAGCCCGCCAGCACGGTCAATGCTCCGAACATGACGTGCTTGCCGACAATTTTTTTCATAGCATCCAACCTGGCTTGAGGGGATTCGAACGCCCGAACCGCAGGCCACGGCCTGCGCCGCATTACTGCTGTTTTACTTTTGGGGGTCGCCGTGCAGGCCGAAAAAAATCGGTCCGAGTATACCGCGACGCCACGCCGCACGTCCATCGGGCGGCCGCCCGTGAGGCGCCCGCTCAGGCCCGCCACACGGGGCTCCGGCGTTGTGCGAGGGGCCTTCGGGCGGGTCGTGCGGGGGAACCCTGGTGCGCCGTTCACGACAGTTCCAGCGATAAACAGGTGCCGCATCGGGCGGTGCCAACGATACGCGAGCCCCCTCCGGGCCAACACCCCTTCTGACTTATACTGGGATTTTTTTAGCGAGCGGTTCATCATGCGCGCCACGCGTTTCGAAGGCTCTTCGCAGTACGTCGCCACCGACGACCTCAAGCTCGCGGTCAATGCCGCGATCACCCTGAAGCGTCCGCTGCTCATCAAGGGCGAGCCGGGCACCGGCAAGACGATGCTGGCCGAGGAAGTCGCGGCCGCGCTCGACATGCCGCTCATGCAGTGGCACATCAAGTCCACCACGAAGGCGCAGCAAGGCCTCTACGAATACGACGCGGTGTCGCGCCTGCGCGATTCTCAGCTCGGCGACGAGCGCGTGAAGGACATCCGCAACTACATCGTCAAGGGCGTGCTGTGGCAGGCGTTCGAGTCGGAGCAGCCGGGCGTCTTGCTGATCGACGAGATCGACAAGGCCGACATCGAATTCCCGAACGACCTGCTGCGCGAACTCGACCGCATGGAGTTCTACGTCTACGAGACGCGCGAACTCATCAAGGCGAAGCAGCGTCCGCTCGTGATCATCACGTCGAACAACGAGAAGGAGCTGCCCGACGCCTTCCTGCGCCGCTGCTTCTTCCACTACATCAGCTTTCCCGATCCGGCCACGATGCAGCGCATCGTCGAGGTGCACTATCCGGGCATCCGCAAGGAACTGCTGAGCGCCGCGATGGAGAGTTTCTTCGAACTGCGCAACGTCGCGGGCCTGAAGAAGAAGCCGTCCACGTCGGAACTGCTCGACTGGCTCAAGCTGCTGCTCGCCGAAGAGGTGCCGCCCGAAGCGCTGCGCGCCGTCGACGGCTCGAAGTCGATGCCGCCGCTCGCGGGCGCGCTGCTCAAGAACGAGCAGGACATGACGCTGTTCGAGCGGCTCATCTACATGAACCGCCACAACCGCTAAGCCGCGGGTGAGCGCGTCAATGGCCCGCACGAGGCACGGAGAATCCGCATGCTGATCGACTTCTTCTACACGCTGCGCGACGCGAAGCTGCCGGTCTCCGTCAAGGAGTACCTCACGCTCGTGGAAGCGCTCAAGGAGCGCGTGATCGCGCCCTCGCTCGACGACTTCTACTTTCTCGCGCGCATGACGCTCGTGAAGGACGAGCAGTATTTCGACCGCTTCGATCAGGCGTTCGGCGCGTATTTCCGCGGCATCGAGAAGAAGTCGGCGCAAGCGTTCGAGATTCCCGAGGACTGGCTCAAGAAGCGGCTCGAACGCGACTTCACGCCCGAGCAGCGCGCGCAGATCGAAGCGATGGGCGGGCTCGACAAGCTCATGGAACGCCTCAAGCAACTGTTCGACGAGCAGAAGGAGCGCCACGAAGGCGGCAGCAAGTGGATCGGCACGGGCGGCACCTCGCCGTTCGGCAACGGCGGCTACAACCCCGAAGGCATCCGCATCGGCGGCGAAGGCGGCCAGCGCAGCGCCGTGAAGGTGTGGGACGCGCGCGCGTATCGCGACTACGACGATCAGGTGGAAATCGGCACGCGCAACATCAAGGTCGCGCTGCGCCGTCTGCGCCGCTTCGCGCGCGAAGGCGCGGCCGAAGAACTCGATCTCACCGACACCATCCGCAGCACCGCCGCCAACGCGGGCTGGCTCGACCTCAAGATGGTGCCGGAGCGCCACAACAAGGTGAAAGTGCTGATGCTGCTCGACGTGGGCGGCTCGATGGACGACCACATCAAGCGCACCGAGGAACTCTTCTCCGCCGCGAAGGCCGAGTTCAAGCATCTGGAGTTCTACTACTTTCACAACTGCGTCTACGACTACCTGTGGAAGAACAATCGCCGCCGCCACGCGGAGCGCACGTCCACGTGGGACCTGCTGCACAAGTTCACGCCCGACTACAAGCTGATCTTCGTCGGCGACGCCACCATGAGCCCGTACGAAGTGCTGCAACCGGGCGGCTCGGTCGAGTACAACAACCCGGAAGCGGGCGCCGTGTGGCTGCGCCGTCTCGCCGATCAGTTCCCGCATTTCGCGTGGCTCAATCCCGAACCCGAACGGCTCTGGGAATACCGGCAATCGGTATCGGTGATCCGCGAGATTCTCGGGCATCGCATGTATCCGCTCACCGTCGCGGGGCTCGAAACCGCCATGCGCGTGCTGAGCAAGTAACGCCCCTTCTCCCCTGCACATCACACACGCCACACCCGCCCAAGCGGGCATTCACAAGTAAAACGAGGAGAGTTCCAGCATGACCGCGCCTTCATCCCCCGACCTGCCGGCGCGCGTCCGGCCGGGACCGCTGCGGCCGCTCGCCGACACGTCGGTCGCCACGATCGTGGCCGGTTTCGTCGCGATGATGACGGGCTACACGAGTTCGCTCGTGCTGATGTTCCAGGCGGGCCAGGCCGCACACCTGACGCCCGAACAGATTTCCTCGTGGATCTGGTCGCTCTCGATCGGCATGGGCGTCACCACCATCGGCCTTTCGCTGTGGTTCCGCGCGCCCACCGTGATCGCCTGGTCCACGCCGGGCGCGGCGCTGCTGATCAGCTCGCTGCCGCACGTGCCCTACGCCGAAGCCATCGGCGCCTATATCGTCTGCGCGCTGCTGCTGACCGCCGTGGGCCTCACGGGCTGGTTCGACACGCTGATGAAGCGCATTCCCGGCGGCATCGCCGCGGCGCTGCTCGCGGGCATCCTGTTCGAGATCGGCATCGAGATCTTCCATGCGGCGCAGGTGCAAACGCCGCTCGTGCTCACGATGTTCTTCGCGTATCTGCTGCTCAAGCGCGCGGTGCCGCGTTACGCGATTGTCGGCACGCTGGTGGTGGGCGTGGCGGCCGCCGCGACGCTCGGCCTGCTCGACTTCAGCCACTTCCGCGTGGCGGTCGCAAAACCGGTGTTCACGATGCCCGCGTTCTCGGTGCAGGCGATCGTCAGCATCGGCATTCCGCTGTTCGTGGTGGCGATGGCTTCACAGAACGTGCCCGGCATCGCCGTGCTGCGCGCCGACGGCTACAACACGCCCTCCTCGCCGCTGATCGCCACCACGGGCCTCGCGTCGCTCGTGCTCGCGCCGTTCGGCTCGCACGGCATCAACCTCGCGGCCATCACGGCGGCGATCTGCACCGGCCCGCACGCGCACGAGGACCGCAACAAGCGCTATATGGCGGCCGTCTGGTGCGGCATCTTCTATCTGATCGCGGGCACCTTCGGCGCGACCATCGCGGCGCTGTTCGCGGCGTTTCCGCAGGCGCTGGTGGTCTCGATCGCCGCGCTCGCGCTGTTCGGCTCGATCATGAGCGGGCTGACCAACGCGATGCAGAACCCGAGCGAGCGCGAAGCGGCTCTCGTCACCTTCATGGTGACGGCCTCCGGTCTCACGTTGCTGTCGATCGGCGCGGCGTTCTGGGGCCTGGTCGCCGGCGTGCTCACGCAGGTCATTCTGAACGCGCGGCGGGCCTGAAAACTGCAACACCGGCATGGCCGCCATGACGACTGCGCGCGCGACATCGCACCGCCTTCCGATCCGCCATAAAATGGGGGTGTGCGCCGCGCAGGCCCCAACCCGGCCGCGCGGCAGCGCGCTGCCGCCATCCGGCGGCGACGCAGCGCCGATCCCTGCGATCCACGTTAATACGCGTAATTTCGCGTTTCGTCCTGCTCCCGCGAATCCCGGCTCGCCGGCCCGCGCGCAGGCCGTTCCCTTTCACCGACGCTGGCGCGCATGCGCCCACAAGGCCTGACATGACTACCGCACTCGATCAGCTCAAGCAGTACACCACCGTCGTCGCCGACACGGGCGACTTCCAGCAATTCGTCCAGTACAAGCCGCAGGACGCGACCACCAATCCGTCGCTGATTCTCAAGGCCGTGCAGAAAGCCGAGTACCGGCCGCTGCTCGAAAAAACCGTGCGCGATCACGCGGGCGAATCGGTCGAAGCGATCATCGACCATCTGCTGATCGCCTTCGGCACCGAAATCCTCAAGATCATTCCGGGCCGCGTCTCGACCGAAGTCGACGCGCGTCTCTCGTTCGACACGAAGAAGTCGATCGACAAGGCTCACCACATCATCGACCTGTACAAGAAGGCAGGCATCGAGAAAGAGCGCGTGCTGATCAAGCTCGCGTCGACGTGGGAAGGCATCCGCGCGGCGGAAGTACTGCAAAAGGAAGGCATCCGCTGCAACATGACGCTGCTGTTCTCGCTCGCGCAGGCCGCCGCGTGCGCCGAAGCGGGCGCGCAACTGATCTCGCCGTTCGTCGGCCGCATCTACGACTGGTACAAGAAGGCCAAGGGCGCCGACTGGGACGACGCGAAGGACGGCGGCGCGAACGATCCGGGCGTGCAGTCGGTGCGCAAGATCTACGCGTACTACAAGAAGTTCGGCTACAAGACCGAGGTGATGGGCGCGAGCTTCCGCAACACGAGCCAGATCGTCGAACTGGCGGGCTGCGACCTGCTCACGATCAGCCCGGACCTGCTGCAGAAGCTGCAGGACGGCAGCGAAAAGATCGAGCGCAAGCTGTCGGCGGAAGCCTTCAAGGACGCGCAGATCGAACGCGTGGCCGTGGACGAAGCGTCGTTCCGCTTCCTGCTCAACGAAGATGCGATGGCTACCGAGAAGCTCGCGGAAGGCATCCGCGCCTTCGCCGCCGATGCGGTGAAGCTCGACAAGATGGTCGAGGAACTGCGCGCGAAGTAAGGCGCTCGACACTCGGTGAGCGCGCGTTAAACGCTTACTGATCGCCGAAAAATACGAAGGGCCGCGCGTGCAGAACGTGCGGCCCTTTTCTTTTTTGCGGCGCGTTATTGGCGCTTTGTATTAGCGTGCCCGCGCCCTGCAACCTCCATTCCAGCCTGCGCTCTCGCAAACCCTGGCGACGCGCCGCGCGGCGCCGCGCGGGCCTGCGCCTAGAATCAGGACAGCGGCGCACACAGCCGCGCGTTTGGCTCCCACAACATCCCCACAACCGTTGCGCATCCGCGCGCGCGGGCCGCTCCTGCGGGGAACCGGTCCGCAAGGAAAACGATGATGCAGATCCAGCCCTACCTGTTCTACCCCGGCAACTGCGAAGAGGCGATCGCGTTCTATCACGAGGCGCTCGGCGCGCAGACGCTGTTCACGATGCGCTTCAAGGAAGCGCCGCCCGATCCGGCGCGTCCCATGCCCGCCGAATTCGCCGAGAAGATCATGCACGCCACGCTTCAGGTCGGCGATGCGCAGATCATGATGTCCGATGGCGGCTGTATGACCGGCAACGACAAGTTCACCGGCTTCAGCGTCTCGCTCACGGCCGCCGACGCCGCCGCCGCGCAACGCTACTTCGACGCGCTATCGCAAGGCGCCCAGGTGACCATGCCGTTCCAGAAAACCTTCTGGTCGCCGGGCTTCGGCATGCTGACCGACAAGTTCGGCGTGCCGTGGATGGTCACCGCGCCGCCGCTCGAAAGCCCGGCCGCTTAAATCACCTCGAAAGCGGTTTCTGCACCCGCCGCGCGCCTCACACCATCCGATGCAGGTGCGCGCGCTCGATGTTCCAGCGCGGCTCGGTCTCCAGCAACAGGGACCGTAGCTGCGCCACCTGCTCCTCGAATCGCAAACCCAGCCAGTACGGCCCCTGCATGTCCGGCGCGAGCGGCGCGGAGGGCTCGGCCGCCAGCGCCTGAGCGCTGTCGAGCGACGGTGCGCGCAACGCCTTGGCCGCCGCTTCCGGATGACGCGCGCCGCCAAAACGCAGCGCCCGCGCCGTCGCCAGCAGCGCTTCGCGCACACACGCACTGCGCCCGGCGAACGCCACGCGCACGAGCTGCTGCTCGTAGCGTCCAAGCCCGGTCGCCATCATCTCCAGCGAACTGAGGATCGCGCGATGCTGGCGCTGGATCTGTTCGAGCCGCGCCGCCGGCACGTCGATCTCCTTCGCCACGGAAGGCATCAGCGAACGCAGTTGCACGAGACGCTGGTTCAGGCGGCGAAAGATCTCGATGTGCTCGTCGTTGTCGACGTGCACGCCGCTCACGATCTGCGTGTAGACGCGCGCGCATTCGCGCAGGCTGTCGGCGAGCCGGTAGCGCCACGAATAGGTCGCGTGCAGCGGCAGCGCGAACGAAAACGCCAGCGCGATCACGATGCCGATCATCACGTTGAGCGTGCGCCACAAGCCGGTGTCGATGAGATTGTCGCCGTGGCCCGCGACAATGCACATCGTGATCGCCGTGAGCAGCGCCACGTAACCGGGCTTGCCGATCGCGTAGTAACTACAGACGGCCGCGACGATCGACATCAGCGAATAGGTGAGCCACGACGACCCCGTGACGGCCTGCACGACGATCAGCGTCAGGCCGATGAGCGCGCCGAGCAGCGTGCCGAGCGCGCGCTCCGCGGCCTTCTTGCGAATATTGCCGTGATGCTGCAAGCCGCCGATCACCACCAGCAGCGTGACCGAGGCCCAGATACCGTGCGGTATGTTGATGCCGGTGGTGGCGAGAATCGACGTCAGCATCGCGAGGCCCACGCGGATGGCGTGGATGAGCGCCGCGTTGCGGTAGCGATAGAACGGCGACGTGAGCGCGCGCCAGACCCGCGCGACGCGCGAGCGGACGCGCCGGCGCGGCACGGCGGAGTGTGTGGACTTCGGTTCGGACAAGTTCATGTTGCGCGCTGGACATTCGGGCCGGTGTCGTCGGAATGACACCGTGCAGCGCACATCGTGCACCAGAAAAACGAATGCCCGCAACCGTCATCGGCGCGGGCATGCGTGATTGCGGCTTGATGGCGGCTTGATGGCGGCTTGTTTGCGGCATCAAGCGGGCACAGTGGGCGCATTCGCCGCGCCCTCGCCGCGCCCTCGCCGATCAGCTTTCGACCACGTCCAGATAATCTTCCGGACGCGTGCGGTCCTCGCCCTTCTGCATCCCGAACAGATGCACGAGCGCCGACACCACCACCGCCACCACGAGATTCACGATCAGCGACCACACCGCCGCGTAGCCCGGCACGTCGATGCCGAACAGATGCACGACGAAGATCGAGCCCTTGAGATGCAGCGAGATCGCCATCCACGTGCCGGTGCCGATGCCCACCGCCCAGCCGATCAGCAGACCGCGCCAGTCGAGCATGCGCGTGTAGAGACCGAGCACGATCGCGGGCAGCGTCTGGATGATCCAGATGCCGCCGAGCAGTTGCAGCTGGATCGCGTACGTGAGCGGCAACCCGAGAATGAACGCCACCGCGCCCACTTTCACGATCAGCGAAACCAGCTTGGCGATGTTGGTTTCCTGCTCGTTACTCATCTTGCGGTTGATGAACTCCTTGTGGATGTTGCGCGTGTACAGGTTGGCGGCCGCGATCGACATGATCGCCGCGGGCACCAGCGCGCCGATGCCGATCGCCGCGAACGCCACGCCCACGAACCACGACGGGAAGAAGTGCAGGAACAGCGCCGGTACCGCGAAGTTCGGGCCGAAAGCCTTGAAGTACGGTGCGAACTCCGGCATGTCCTTCACGCCCGAGGCGAGCGCCATGAAGCCGAGCAGCGCGAGCAGGCCGAGCACGAGCGAGTACGCGGGCAGCATCGCCATGTTGCGGCGGATGGTGTTGCCCGACGACGACGACAGCACCGCCGTGATCGAATGCGGATAGAGGAACAGCGCGAGTGCCGAACCCACCGCGAGCGTCGCGTACGCGCTATAGCCGTTCAGGCTCGACGCGTCCGGTGCCTTGAGCAGCAGTTTGGCCGGCGGCACCGAAGCGAAGATATGGCCGAAACCGCCCATCTGCGCCGGAATCACGATGATCGCCACCGCGATGGTCACGTAGATCAGAATGTCCTTCACGACCGCGATCATCGCCGGCGCACGCAGACCCGAGGTGTAGGTATAGGCCGCGAGAATCGCGAACGCGATGATGAGCGGCAGGTCGCCGACGAAGCCCGTGGTGTCGAAACCCAGCGCGCCGATCACCACTTCGATCCCCACCAGCTGCAGCGCGATATACGGCATGGTCGCGACGATGCCCGTGACCGCGATGGCGAGCGCGAGCATGCGGCTGCCGTAACGCGCGCTCACGAAGTCGGCGGACGTCACGTAGTGATGGCGCTTGGCGATGGCCCAGAGCTTCGGGAACACCACGAATGCGAACGGATAGATCAGGATCGTGTACGGCAGCGCGAAGAAACCCGTTGCGCCCGCGCCGAACACGAGAGCGGGGACCGCCACGAAGGTGTACGCCGTATAGAGATCGCCGCCGAGCAGGAACCACGTGACGATGGTGCCGAAGCGGCGCCCGCCGAGACCCCATTCGTCGAGATGCGCGAGATCGCCCTTGCGCCAATGCGCGGCCAGAAAGCCGATGATGGTCACGCCGATGAAGAACAGGACGAAGACGAAGGTTGCGGTGACGTTCATTGCGCGCCTCCCGCGTTGCCGCGCTTCGAGCGGTCCTTGGTCTTGTGATAGACGAGCGCGGTGATGACCGCGCTGATCAGCACCCAGAGGAGCTGATACCAGTAGAAAAACGGGAAGTCCCACAATGTGGGTTCGACCTTGTTGTACGACGGCACCCAGATCATCGCGATCCAGGGCAGCAACAGCAGCCAGAGCCAGTGCTTGCTGGCTTTTCCGGCGTCGGCGTCGTGAGCCATGACGTCTCCTCCTCACTTATGTTGTTATGCGACGTCGGTGCGCCGCCTGTACGGCCGCGAAAGGGCCGATGGCCCGCGAGCTCGTGCCTCGCAAGGTCCCCGAAAGCGCTGAAAAGAGTAGCGAGGCCCCGATAGCGGGTCAAGCCGGGGCGGACCCCAACCCCGGCGGCGCTGTCAAGGCGCGAGAACGGTGCGTGGGCATCGTTTCGGATTCGCAATCGTCAGCTATCCGAAAGCGCGCAAAAAACGGGGACGAAAAAAAACCGGCCAGAAGGCCGGTTTCTCTCGTGGTGCGCTCGACAAACATGACGAACGTGACAAACGCACCAGGCGAGCAGACTCAGATGGCGAACGACGCGCCTTCCTTGCCGATTTCCTTGCACGCTGCGCGCAGCGCCTTGACCCACTGGTGCGCGGGCAGGCCGAGCTTGCTTTCGAGCATGCGCGCACGCTTTTCGAGCGCCGTCCAGCTCACGTCGAGCGCCGGACCCGAGAACGCCAGCGCGACGCGATTGCCGTCGTGCACTTCGGGCAGCGCGATCACGCGGCCGTCGAAGGCTTCCTTCAGGCGCTTCATGTTGCGCACGTAGCTCGGGTGGTCGCCGAACAGGTTGATCGTCGCGACGCCCGCCTCCGCGAGACAGGCGCGCGCGGCGCGGTAGAACGCCACGCTGTCGAGCACCGGACCGCGTGCGGTCGCGTCGTAGATGTCGATTTGCAGTGCGCCGACCGTGCCGTGGTTCGAGCGGTCCTGCACGAAGTCCCATGCGTCGAGTTCACGCACGGCGAGGCGCGCGTCGTCCATCGGCAGATCGAACATCGTGCGCGCGGCCACCACGACCGCCGGGTTCAGCTCGATCGCCTCGACCTTCGCGGGACGCAGGTAGCGATGCGCGAACTTGGTCAGCGCCGCGGCGCCCAGACCGAGTTGCACGATGCGCGCGGGCGTCGCGAGGAACAGCAGCCAGGCCATCATCTGCTGCGCGTATTCGAGTTCGATGTGCTGCGGCTTCGACAGACGCATCGCGCCTTGCACCCATTCGGTGCCGAAGTGCAGGTAGCGCACGCCGCCCTCTTCCGAGAACGTGACCGGTGCGAAGCGCGGCTTGCGCGGCTTTTCGATGACCGGTGCGTGTTCGAGTTCTTCCGCGGCCAGGGCGGCGCGGCGCGCGAGCTTGGTGGACTTGGCGGGTTTGATCGCCTTGGCCGGTTTAGCGGGTTTGGCTGCCTTGGTCGGCTTGGCGGCTTTTTCTGCCTTTGCGGCCTTCGGCGCTGCTGCTTCTGCAACGACCGTGGCAGCAACCGGCGCGCGCTTCACGCGTGCTGCGGGCTTGGCTTCTGCCTTCGCTGCGGGCTTCGCTGCCTTCTTCGAGACGGGCTTGGCTTCTGCCTTTGCAACCGGCGTCGCATCCACCTTCGCTGCGGGCTTCGCTTCCGCCTTCACCGCAGGCTTCGCTGCCTTCTTCTCAACCGGCTTTGCTTCAGCCTTCGCCGCCACTTCAGCGGCAGGCTTCGCGACCGGCTTGACTTCCGCCTTTACCGCAGGCTTCGCTGCCTTCTTTGCGGCGGGCTTGGCTTCTGCCTTTGCAACCGGCGTCGCATCCACCTTCGCTGCGGGCTTCGCTGCCTTCTTCGCAACCGGCTTCGCTTCAGCCTTCGCTGCTACTTCAGCGACAGGCTTCGCTTCCGGCTTGGCGACAGGCTTCGCAGCGCGCTTCGCAGCAGGCTTGACTGCCGCCTGCTTCGGCGCTTCGACGACTGCCGGCGCAGCTTCGGCTGCCACGACGGCTGGCGCGGCTTCGACCGCTGCCGGCGCTTGCGCCGCTTCCGTCACTTCCGCCACCGCAGCCGGTGCGGCTTCGACGGCGGCCGGCGCCGCTGCCTGCACCGCAGCCTCGGCTTGCGGCGCTGCCTCGATCTGCTGCGGCGCGTCGGTTTCCGGCGTCGTTCCGGTCGTCGGCGCGCTCTCGGCAGCGTCGGTTTTGTTGAATGCGCGGGCCTCAGCCGAAGCGCGCTTGATCAGAGTCGTCATGTGGAAAATGCGATGCTTGGAAGGAGCAAAAGCAGCCGCGGCAACAGCACATCTGCAGCGCGACTGCGGGGGCGACCGAGAGCATAGCATTCGCCGCGCATCGCGCTGCAATTACACGGCAATGACGCGGCCTTAACACCACAATCGCGCGACAAAACACCACGAAAAAAGCCCTGCAATCACGAACAGCCGACGTTCAATCGCAAGCGCTCACCCCGTTCACGATGTTGCAGTGCTCCGCGCGCCAATGACTCTGATCGCTGATGCCGACGCCCACGTTCATGCCGCCGATCGCCGGCCCGCTCGATTGCAGTGCGAGCGGATTCACGCTCACCGGATGAAAGTGCAGGTCGATGCGCGCGATGTGCAAGGCCGTCGGCACCGGCGGCAACGGCGTGGCGACGTCGATGGCGCGCTCGACGGCCTTGTCGTAATCGTGATTGCCGCTCGAATGCAGCAGCTTCACGGAAAGAATGCGGCCGTCAGGCGCGGCGCGGATCGACACCACGGCCTCGGTGTCCACCGACACTTTCTTCGGATTCGAAAACATATTGCCGCCGAGTTTGCAGTTCACGTAGCGCTCCCACTGCCGCGCGTCCAGCGTGGCTTCGGTAGGCGCGGGCGCGCCGCTTTCGGTGACCGACGCGAGGCAGCGGCTCATCACGGCTTCGGGTGAAGGATGCACCTGCGGACCGGCGGCGGCCGGCTCGTCGGAAGCGCAGGCGGCCAGTGCGAGCGCGCAGGGAAAAGCGAGCAGGAGCAGGCGTTTCTTGTTCATTGTGGTTTCGTGTCCCGTCGATAATGAATGCGCACCTCGGCGTGCGCGGGAGCATGCTAGCGCGGCGAGATTGCAGTGCGCTTACGCGGCCCCGGCATCCCGGCGACGCGCCGAGTCGTCCGGCTTGCCCGCGAATGCGCCGATCGCACGCCACGCCACCAGTTTCGCCGCGAAGTTCATCGACGCGTACGCCGGGCTGCTCGACGGCAGATGCAGGATCGCGAGGCGCGGCGCGTGCGCGCCCAGAATGCGCTCGCCGATGCGCGCCGCCGTGCCGCCGTTGAACGCGATCGCTTCGAGCGCGGGCAGGCTCTTGATCAGCGTGACGAGATCGTTGCCGGCGTGGTCGCGGATCGCGGCGTCGAGACTGCCTTCGCGGCGCGCCTCGGCCACCACGTCCCACAATCCGACCCGATTCGCACGCAGCGCCTGCAAACGCGCGTCGTATTCCATCGCCACGAGGTCCGCGCCGATCACGTCTCCCACCAGCGCCCAGAATTTATTCTGCTTGTGCGCGTAATACTGCTGATGCGCGAGCGACGCCTCGCCCGGCAGGCTGCCGAGAATCAGCACGCGCGTGTGCGCATCGACGACAGGCGGGAAGCAGCGTTTGAACGACATGGGCGAGCGCAATGCGATTCAGCGCGGCGCGCCGGGAGGGAGGTGTTGATGCGCACCTTGATGCGCACGCGAAGCCGTATGTCCGAGCGGACCGCGCTCGCGCGCCGAATGTGACGTATGCGACGTATGCGCGGCCGACGCCTTGCCAGCCGACTCCGCAAGATACGCCCACAGCGCGGGCAGCATGCATTCGGTGACGAGCAGCGGCTTGCCGTGACGCTCGAACACCGAACGCCGCGCGACGAACGCATGCGGCGCATGCGCGCAGGCAGAACCGGTCTCGCCGATTTCGCGCGCTGCGAGCGCATGCAGCGGATGCCGCGCGCTCACGCGCCGGCTCACCAGCGCCGAACGCGCCACGCCGCTATCGCTGTAAAGCAGTTCGGCGAGCGGGCGCGTGCGCAAGCGCCGCATGGCCTGCCAGACGCCGTGACTCGCACCAAGCGGCGTCGCGCTATGCGCCGCCACGAACGGCACGCCATCGACTTCGAGCACGATCTCGCGCACCCATGCGCGCTCGCGCGGCGCGAGACCGAGTGCGGCACATTCGTCGGACCAGGGCATATCGACGGCTTCGCGCGTCACGCGCACCCGAACCTGGCCGAGCGTGCGCAAATGCGCGGTGAGCGAACCGCCGCGCGTGAGCCAGTCTTTCTGGGCGGCGCTGAAGGCCGCGAGGGGCGCGACGCGCCAGTGCGCGTCGGCGGCATCGAATCGGATAGGCATGGCGCGATTATAGGCTGCGCACAGTTAGGACGATTCGTATGGCAGCACGGCATGGGACGCGGAAAACTGCCGGATACACCGACGTGCATTCTGCCGCCCCCCGCCAGACACGGTCGGTGCACCAGAAGACTCGCATGGCAGACACCCGGAAGCAGACTTCGCAAAAAGTCAGTCGTCTCGCAGCGCAAACGCTGCATGACCCCAAGGCGTCCGCGATCAAGAAGCGCCTGGCCGGCTCGGCGCTCGCGCAATCACACACATCCAAACAGACCGGCGCCACGATGGAGCACGAGGCGAGCGAAGTCCTGCACAGCCCGAAATATTCGGCGGAGACCAGGACGCTCGCGGCATCGGTGCTTGCGCAATCCAGCAAGGAGCGCAAGGCCAAATAAAAAGCACGCCGCAGGCTTCCCTGCGGCGCGCTTTTTCTTGCGTCGGCGCTCCGGCGCTACGACTTAGCGCGCCAGCAACAACGCATTCGTGCGCTTCACGAAGCTCGCCGGATCTTCGAGCGAGCCGCCTTCGGCCAGCATCGCCTGATCGAACAGCAGATGGCACCAGTCCGCGAAATTCGCGTCATCGGCATGCAGCGCCTTGACGAGCGGATGCTCCGGATTCACTTCGAGAATCGGCTGCATCTGCGGCGCCTGCTGGCCCGCGGCCTTGAGCATGCGCTGCAGATAGCCGCTCATGTCGTTGTCGTCGGCCACGAGGCAGGACGGCGAATCGGTCAGGCGGAACGTCAGACGCACGTCCTTGGCCTTGTCCTTGAGCGCTTCCTTCATCTGCTCGACGAGCGGCTTGAGTTCTTCGCTGACCTTCTCCTGCTGCTGCTTTTCCTCGTCGTTGAGCGCGCCCAGATCGAGGTCGCCGCGCGCCACGCTCGCGAGCGGCTTGCCGTCGAATTCGTTCAGGAACGACAGCATCCATTCGTCGACGCGGTCCGTCAGCAGCAGCACTTCCACGCCCTTCTTGCGGAACACTTCGAGGTGCGGGCTGTGGGTCGCGGCCTGCCAGGTGTCGGCGGTCACGTAGTAGATCTTCGACTGCTCGGGCTTCATGCGCGCGACGTAGTCGGCGAGCGAAACGCTCTGCTCGGCCGTGTCGTTGTGCGTCGACGCAAAACGCAGCAGCTTCGCGATGCGGTCCTTGTTCGCGTGATCTTCGCCCACGCCTTCCTTGAGCACCTGGCCGAACTCGCTCCAGAAGCCGGCAAACTTCGCCTTGTCCTCGTCCTTCGCTTCGGCGTCGGTCTGCGCGTTCGCGAGTTCTTCGAGCATCGACAGCACGCGCTTGGTCACGCCGTCGCGAATCGCCTTCACGTCGCGGCTTTCCTGGAGGATTTCGCGCGAGACGTTCAGCGGCAGATCCGCCGAATCGACCACGCCCTTCACGAAGCGCAGATAGTTCGGCAGCAACTGCTCGGCGTCATCCATGATGAAGACGCGCTTCACGTAGAGCTTCAGGCCGCTCTTGTGGTCGCGGTTCCACATGTCGAACGGCGCGTGCGCGGGCACGTAAAGCAGTTGCGTGTATTCGCTGCGGCCTTCGACGCGGTTATGCGTCCACGCGAGCGGGTTCTCGTGATCGTGCGCGAGATGCTGATAGAACTGCTGATACTGCTCGTCGCTGATCTCGCTCTTCGAACGCGTCCACAGCGCGCTCGCCTGGTTGATGGTCTCGAACTCGTCCTTCGTGACCATCTCGCTCTTTTCGGCGTCCCATTCCTCGGCCTTCATTTCGATCGGCAGACCGACGTGATCCGAGTACTTCTGGATGATGCTCTTGAGCTTGTGCGACGACAGCAGTTCGTCCTCGCCTTCGCGCAGATGCAGCGTGATGGTGGTGCCGCGTTGCGCGCGCTCGATCTTGTCGACCGAGAATTCGCCCTCGCCCGCGCTTTCCCAGCGCACGCCTTCGCTCGCGGGCAGACCCGCGCGGCGCGTTTCCACGGTGATCTTGTCGGCGACGATAAAGCCCGAATAGAAGCCCACGCCGAACTGGCCGATCAGCGCCGCGTCCTTCTTCTGGTCGCCCGAGAGCTTGCCGAAGAACTCCTTGGTGCCCGAGCGCGCGATCGTGCCGAGGTTCGCGACGGCTTCGTCGTGGCTCATGCCGATGCCGTTGTCCTCGATCGTGACGGTGCGCGCCGCCTTGTCGTAACCCACGCGGATGTGCAGGTTCGGATCGTTTTCGTAGAGCGCGCTGTTTTCGAGCGCTTCGAAGCGCAGCTTGTCGGCGGCGTCGGAGGCGTTCGAGACCAGTTCGCGCAGGAAAATTTCCTTGTTGCTGTACAGCGAATGGATCATCAGGTGCAGAAGCTGTTTCACTTCCGCCTGGAAGCTCATGGTTTCTTGTGCCATGTTCGAGAGTCCTCGTTCGTTGTAATTGCGTTGCAATGCGTTGAACTCAAAGCCGCGTGCGCGAGTCGTTTCAAGCGACAGTTCGCGGCGTAATGCGCGCATAAATGGGGGCGCGCGGCGCGGGTTTCAAGAGTGCGGATTTAACCAGATTCACCGCATGTTCAGGCGCCCCGCCGCGCCACCCCGTCCAGATAGCCGGAGAGGAACGCGGGCAAGCCCGGATCGGCGCAGTTCGCGATATTGAAGCGCATCCACGTGGTCGGCGACTGATGGGGCGAGAACAGGCTGCCCGGCGTGAGCAGGAAGCCCGCCTCGTGACCGGCGGCCGTGAGCGCGTCGGCGTCCACGCCGGTGTCGGTCCACAGGAACATGCCCGCGCCCGGCGCCGTGAACAGCTTGCAGCCGGTGCGCTCCAGCATGCGCGCGGCCTTGTCGCGCACGGTATCGAGCCGCGCGCGCAACCGTTCGACGTGGCGGCGATAGTGGCCTTCGGTCAGCACGCGGTACAGCACGCGCTCGTTGATCTCGGGGCTCGTCATGCCGACCAGCATTTTCTGGTCGGCCACGGCCTGGGTCACCTCCGGCGAGGCCGCGACGAAGCCCACGCGCAGATTCGGCGCGAGCGTCTTCGAAAAACTGCCGAGATAGATCACGCGGCGCAACTGGTCGAGACTCGCGAGCCGCGTGGCCGGATAGCCCGCGGGACACAGGTCGCCGTAGACATCGTCCTCGACCACGATGAAGTCGTATTGTTCCGCGAGCCGCAGGATGCGGAACGCCTGGGCAGCCGTCAGCGAGGTGCCGGTGGGATTCTGCAGCACCGAATTGATGACGAGCATCTTGGGCCGCCAGGTTTCGACGAGCGCTTCGAGCGCGTCGAGGTCCGGGCCCTCGGGCGTATACGGCATGCCGACGAGCCGCGCGCCCTGCGAGGCGAAGCGGCCGAACATCTGGAACCACGCGGGGTCGCCGACCACGACGGTGTCGCCGGGCTGCACGTAGATGCGCGCGAGCAGATCGATCGCCTGGGTGATGCCGGAGACCAGCACGATTTGCTCGGGCGTGGCGCCGATTTCGAGTTCGGCCATGCGCGTCTGCAATTGCTGGCGCAGCGGCAAAAAGCCTTGCGGCGAGCCGAAGCCGAGCAGTTGCGTGCCGCTTTGTCGACCGAGCGAGCGCATCGCGCCCGCGAGCAATTCGCCGTCAAGCCAACGTGCGGGCAGATAGCCGAGACCCGGCCCTTTTTCCGGATGCGTCGACTGATGGAGCATGTTGCGCAGCAGCCAGACCACGTCGAGCGTGGGCGGCGCGGGCGGTTCGGCGGACGTCGGCGTCTCCGCGCCCGCGCGCCGTTCGATCGGCGTGACGGAGGCCAGGTTGCCGAGCCGCTCGCGCACGTAGAAGCCCGATCCGCGCCGCGAATCCAGATAGCCCTGCGCGACGAGGCGTTCGTACGCCTCCACCACGGTGAAGCGCGACACGCCCTTGTCGAGCGCGAGTTTGCGGATCGACGGCATGCGCATGCCGGGCCGGAACACGCGTTCCTCGATGCGGCGGCGTCCCCACTGGACGAGCTGGTCGACGAGCGTGAGCGTGGCCGCGTCGTGCGGGGCCGGAATCTGGTCAAGCGGGACGGACGACATGGGATCTCCAACTGTACCGAGCACTATCGGAGCGATTGTACCGTTACTGTCCGCAGCCATACCGGTACATTTATTCACATGCGTACCGGTAAGGATCCGGCAACACGGGTACAGCGCCGTCCTGCTGTACTCAACCGTACCGAACCGTACTGCGCGCTGTTCCAGCTTTTCCCTGCGGCTGTCCTCGCCGCTGTATCTTTCCGTCCGCTCGACCGTCCTCACATGACCGCTACGCCGCTTCGTCTCGATCATCTCGTCGTTTCCGCCCGCACGCTGGAAGAAGGCACGCAATACGTGGCGGACACGCTCGGCGTCGCGCCCACGGGCGGCGGCGCGCATCCGCTGATGCGCACCCACAACCGCCTGCTCGGTCTGTGGGGCGGCGTCTATCTGGAAGTGATCGCGGTCGATCCGGCGGCGAACGCATCGGGGCAAAGTCAGGGCCAAGGCCGCGCGCGCCTGTTCGCGCTCGACGATCCGGCCGTGCAGGCGCGGCTCGACGCGGGCCCGTACCTTTCGCACTGGGTCGCGCGCGTGGAGCCGCCGCGCAGCCTCGCACGCTGGCGTGCGCAGTATCCGCAGCGCATCGCCGACCTCGTGCCGATGACGCGCGGCAACCTGAGCTGGCAACTGAGCGTGCCGCTCGACGGCGCGTTCCCCGCGTGGCAAGGCGCCGGCGACGGCGTGCTGCCCTCGCTCATTCAGTGGGATACGCCGCGCCATCCGTCGCAATCGCTCGACGAAAGCGGCATCGCGCTCACCTCGCTCACCGGCTATCACCCGCAGGCGGACACGATCCGCGCGCAACTGGACTGGCTCGGCGCATCGGCGCTGATGACCGTCGAGCAAGCCGATTCCCCCGCGCTCGTCGCGCACTTCGAAACCCCGTCGGGACCGCGATCGCTCGGCGCGCCCGCACGCCGATCTGTCGAGCGCGAATCCGCATAATGAAAGCACGCGAAACCCAGGGCATGCTGCTCGGCCTCGTCGGCGTCATGATCTTCAGTCTGACGCTGCCGATGACGCGCATCGTCGTCACCGAATTCCATCCGCTGCTGAACGGTCTCGGCCGCGCGCTCGCCGCCGCCGTCCCCGCCGCCCTGCTGCTGTGGCTGCGCCGCGAAAAGCGGCCCAACCGGGCGCAGGTCAAGAGTCTCGCCGTGGTGTCGCTGGGCGTGATCGTCGCGTATCCGGTGTTTTCGGCATGGGCGATGAAGAGCGTGCCCGCTTCGCACGGCGCAATCGTCAACGGCCTGCAACCGCTCGCGGTGGCAATCTACGCCGCGTGGCTCTCGCACGAGCGCCCGTCGAAGGCGTTCTGGTTCAGCGCGCTGATCGGCAGCGCGCTCGTGGTGGCGTTCGCGCTCCAGGCGGGCGGCGGCGCGCTGCACGCCGGCGACGCGTGGATGCTGGTCGCGGTCGGCATCGGCGCGCTCGGTTACGCCGAAGGCGCGCGCCTCGCGCGGCAACTGGGCGGCTGGCAGGTGATCTGCTGGGCGCTGGTGCTTTCGGCGCCGTTTCTGGCGATTCCGGTGGGCTGGCTCGCGTGGGCGCATCACGTCGCGCATCCGGAACCGGTCGCGCTCAAGACCTGGCTCGCCTTCGGCTACGTCACGCTGTTCTCGCAGTTTCTCGGCTTCTTCGCGTGGTACGCAGGGCTGGCGATGGGCGGCACGGCGCGCGTCGGTCAGGTCCAGCTGCTGCAGATTTTCTTCACGATGGCGTTCTCGGCGCTCGTGTTCGGCGAGCAGGTCGCGGCATCCGCGTGGCTCTACGCGGCGGCCGTGATCGCCACCGTCGTGCTCGGCCGCCGCGCCGCCATCCGCACCGCGCCCGTGCCCGCGCGCGCTTGAGCGCGTTTCACGTCATAATCCAAGGTTTTCGGCGGCGCAAAAGTCTGGCGCGCCGCCTCGAAAATCGCATCGTTCAGCACCCGTTCACCGAATTTGCCGAATCGAATTCGCCGACCCGAATTCCAGGAACCAACAAGGAGACCCCATGGACCAGAGCGATCTCAAAGCCGCCCCCGCGTGGCAACTGTCCGAGCGTGCGATCAAGCTGACCAGCTCGGCGATTCGCGAAATCCTCAAGGTCACCGAGCGCCCCGAAGTCATTTCGTTCGCCGGCGGTCTGCCCGCGCCGGCCAGCTTCCCGGCCGAGGAAATGCGCGCCGCCGCCGATCGCATCCTGCGCGACGATCCATCGGGCGCGCTCCAGTACAGCGCGACCGAAGGCTATATGCCGCTGCGCGAATGGGTCGCCGAGCGTCACTCGGTGGGCGGCGCGAAAGTGCGTCCGTCGCAGGTGCTGATCACCACGGGTTCGCAGCAGGCGCTCGACCTGATCGGCAAGGTGCTGGTCTCGCCGGACAGCCCGGTGCTGGTGGAAACGCCGACCTATCTCGGCGCGCTGCAGTCGTTTTCGCTCTACGAACCGCGCTACGTGCAGGTGCCGACCGACGAAAAGGGTCTTGTCATCGAAGGCCTGACGCCCGACGTGACGGCCGGCGCGCGCCTGCTCTACGCGATCCCGAACTTCCAGAATCCGACCGGCCGCCGTCTGCCGCTCGAGCGCCGCCAGGCGCTCGCCGAATTCGCGAAGCGCGCGCCCTTCCCGGTCATCGAGGACGACCCCTACGGCGCGCTGCTCTACGCGGGCGAGCCGCTGCCGACGGTCCACTCGATGGCGCCCGAGCACATCGTGCATCTCGGTTCGTTCTCGAAGGTGCTGGCGCCGGGTCTGCGCGTGGGCTACATCATCGCGCCCGAGGATCTGCATTTCAAACTCGTGCAGGCCAAGCAGGCCACCGACCTGCACACGCCGAGCTTCACGCAGCGCATCGTCCACGAAGTCGTCAAGGATGGCTTCCTCGATACGCACATTCCGAAGGTGCGCGCGCTCTATCGCGACCAGTGCGAGGCGATGCTCGACTCGCTCGCGCGCAACATGCCCGAAGGCGTGAGCTGGAATCGCCCCGAAGGCGGCATGTTCATCTGGGTCACGCTGCCGCAACAGATCGACAGTATGAAGTTGCTCGAAGAAGCGGTCGCGCAGAATGTGGCCTTCGTGCCCGGCGCGCCGTTCTTCGCGAGCGAACCGCAGCGCAACAAGCTGCGTCTGTCGTTCGTGACCGTGCCGCCCGCGAAGATCGAAGAAGGCGTGGCGAAGCTGGCCGCGCTGATCCGCGCGCGCCTCTGAGGCGCACGCCCGAACCGCGACAAACCCCGTTCAACGTAAAAGGACTCCTGATCATGGCTGACATCAACGTCTACGACCGCCTCAAAGAACTCGGCATCGAACTGCCGACCGCCGGCGCACCCGCCGCGGCCTACGTGATGAGCGCGCAAAGCGGCAACACGGTGTACCTCTCGGGCCACATCGCGAAGAAGGACGGCAAGGTCTGGGCCGGCAAGCTCGGCGACTCGCTCTCGACCGAAGAAGGCAAGGCCGCCGCACGTTCGATCGCGATCGACCTGCTGGCGACGCTGCACGCGCACGTGGGCGACCTCAACAAGGTCAAGCGCATCGTCAAGCTGATGAGCCTCGTGAACTCGACGCTCGACTTCACGGAACAGCACATCGTGACGAACGGCGCCTCGGAGCTGATCGCCGACGTGTTCGGCGAGAAGGGCAAGCACGCGCGCTCGGCATTCGGCGTCGCGCAGATTCCGCTCGGCGCGTGCGTCGAGATCGAACTGATCGCCGAAGTCGAGTAAGCGCCGCGTTGCGCGAGCCGTTTGCGCGAGCTTGCGCCTCGCGCGCCGGCTCGCCTCAGCGATACTCAACCGCGCCGCGAGGTGCGGTTTTTTTTCGCCGTACGTTTCCACCCGGATATTGCCGACCATGACACTTCGCAGCGTCCGCTTCAAACAGGTCGACGTCTTCACGTCGCGGCCCTTCAAGGGCAATCCGCTCGCCGTGGTGTTCGACGCCGACGCGCTCGACACCGCGCAGATGCAGGCCATCGCGCGCTGGACCAATCTCTCCGAAACCAGCTTCCTGCTCGCGCCCACCGACGCGCGCGCCGACTATCGCGTGCGCATCTTCACGACCCAGGGCGAGCTGCCCTTCGCGGGCCATCCGACGCTCGGCACCGCGCACGCGTTTCTCGACAGCGGCCGCACGCCGAAAACGCCGGGCCGCCTCGTGCAGGAATGCGCGGCGGGTCTCATCGATCTCGCCGATCGCACCGATCGCACGCAGGACTCGCAGGAGGCGAAGGCCGAGCCCGCCTGGGCTTTCGCCGCGCCGCCCGCGAGCGTCACGCCGCTGCCTGAATCGCAGTACGACGCATTGCGCGCCGCGTTGCAGATCGCGCCGGACAGCACGGCCATCGACTTCTCCGCGCAACCGTGTGGCGTAAATAATGGCGCGCCGTGGCTCGTGGTGCGCTTCGCAAGCGCCGACGATGTGCTCGCGCTCGACGTCGACTACGGCGCGCTCGCGAGCGTCGCGTCCGGCGTGGGCGCACAGGGACTCGCGGCCTACGGCCCGCACGCGGCGGACGGCCCCGCGACCTTCGAGGTGCGCTGCCTGATGACCGGTCTGGGCAACGGCGAAGACCCAGTCACCGGCAGTGCCAATGCCGCGATCGCGTTGTTGCTCGCGCAGCAGCAGCGCCGCCCCGGCAGACGCTACACCGTGCGCCAGGGCACCGCGATGGGGCGTGACGGCCGCGTTTCCATCGACTACGACGACGCGGCGGGCAA
The DNA here is from genome assembly GCF_900109265.1 of Paraburkholderia tropica. GTDB lineage: Bacteria > Pseudomonadota > Gammaproteobacteria > Burkholderiales > Burkholderiaceae > Paraburkholderia > Paraburkholderia tropica. Next base: position 188,508 of record NZ_FNZM01000011.1, on the reverse strand, counting down.
GATGTGGGTGGGCGGCGCGTCGGTCACGGTGATCGACGGCACGATCGCCCTGCCTTGATCGAGTGAAACGGAAGGAATCCGCCGGGGTGCAACGCCCCGGCATGCCTTTCGAATACTTACCCGGCCTGTGCACCAGGCATGCGCACTGCGCACGCGCGAGGCACGTCCACCAGGCATATGCGCCATGCGTGAACTATGCGCGACACATGATGGACTTAAGCATCGCGCGACCGACTGGCGTATACCCGAGGGGGTACCGCTTCCTTAATCATTCCCCAACCATTAAGATCCAGACATTGGACGCATTGCAGCGTCCGCTGGCCCATGCCCGCGCTTCCCGCGCCACTACCACAGCCGCTCCGCATAGATGCCGCCGATTCAACCGAGCGCCTTGTCGTCGTCCCGGCCGTCGCATCAGCGGCAGGCACCCTCGCGTTCGCCGCGCACACGATGAGCACGAACTGGCGTCCGTTCTCGCGCGAACCGGGCCTGCGTGGCCCGACGGGACCGGCCTACACGCGTCCGCGTACGCTGCTCGCGATTCCGCTGCTCGGCGTGCTGGTGCTCATTCTGCTGTGGGCCGTCATCTTCACGCGTCTCTCGGTCGAGAAAGAAGCCACCATGCGCGAGGCCACCGCCTCCGCGGCCATCCTCTCGGCGGCGCTCGAACAGCACACCGTGAAGGCGATCCATCAGGTCGACCAGATCACGCGCTTCGTGAAGTACGAGTTCGAGAAAACGCCTGAGCGCTTCAATCTCGCGACCACGGTCGAGAAAGGCGTCGTGCAGAGCGACTCGCTCGTGCAGGTGTCGATCATCGACGAGCACGGCAAGCTGGTCGCCAACACCGCCGACCCGAATCCCAAGCCCATCGATCTCTCGGACCGCGAGCACTTCAAGGTGCACGAGCACGAGAACGACGATCAGCTCTTCATCAGCAAGCCGCTGCTCGGGCGCGTCTCCGGTCACTGGACCTTGCAGATGACGCGCCGCCTCAATCATCCGGACGGTTCGTTCGCGGGCGTGGTGGTGGTCTCCGAAGACCCGAGCTATTTCACCAGCGACTTCTACAACAACGCCGCGATCGGCCGCGAAGGCGTGATCGCCGTGATCTCCGACACCGGCGCCGTGCTCGCGCGCCGCACCGGCAGCGCCGAACGCGCGAACGGCACGTTCTCGGCGAGCGGCGTGTATCCGATATCCGAGCACGTCTCGGGCACCTATGTCGATCCGATCGACCACGTGACGCGCATCGTCTCGTACCGCCATATCGACGGCTATCCGCTCGGCGTGCTGGTGGGCCTCTCGCAAGCCGAGGAGTTCGCCGACTACAACCACACGCGCGACGTCTATCTGATGATGGCGACGTTCATCTCGCTCGCCATGCTGTCGTTCTTCGCGGTGGCCACGGGTCTGATCGGCAAGCTGCTGGGCCGCGAGCGCGAGATGTCGCAACTCGTGCAGTACGACCTGCTGACCGGCCTGCCCAACCGCTACGCCACCTTGCAGCGGCTGCGCCACGAAGTCTCGCAGCCCGGCAACCTCGGGCGTCTCGCGATTCTCTTCATCGACCTCGACAACTTCAAGACGGTCAACGACACGCTCGGCCACAACGCCGGCGACATCGTGCTGCAAATGAGCGCGGCGCGTCTGGCCGACGCCGTCGGCGGCTCGGGCACGCTCGCGCGGATCGGCGGCGACGAGTTCGTCGTCATCATCAAGGGCGACGACATCGAGAAGCGCGCGAGCACGCTCGCCGAAACCACCAACGCCGCCTTCACGCATCCGTTCGACGTGCGCGGCAGCGCGTTCGTGCTGCATGCGAGCACGGGCATCGCGCTCTACGCGGTCGCACACGAAAGCGAGATCGACCTGCTCAAGAAGGCCGACCTCGCGATGTACGCGGCCAAGGAAGCGGGCCGCAACTGCTTCCGCTTCTATTCGCCGCAGCTCGCGCATCGCGCCGACCATCTGATGAAGTGGGAGCAGCAACTGCGCGTGGCGCTCTCCGAAGGCCAGTTGTTCCTCGCCTATCAGCCGAAGATCGATCTGCGCCGCCGCTGCATCACGGGCTTCGAGGCGCTGGTGCGCTGGAACCATCCGCAATACGGTCTGATTCCCGCGAGCGAATTCATTCCGGTGGCCGAGTCGACGGGCCTGATCGTGCCGGTCGGCGACTTCGTCATTCGCACCGCGTGCGCGCAGCTCGCGCTGTGGCAGCAGCAGGGCTACGAAACGCTCTCGCTCGCCGTCAACATTTCGGCGGTGCAGTTCTGGCGCGGCGATCTCTACGAGACCATCTCGCACGCGATCGAAGAAACCGGCATCGCCGCGCACAAGCTCGAACTTGAAATCACCGAGACGGCGATGATGGAATATCCGGAACTCGTCTCCGAGAAGATCTTCGCGCTCAAGCGCCTTGGCGTGCGCGTCGCGCTCGACGACTTCGGCACGGGCTATTCGTCGCTCTCGTATCTGAACCGTTTCGCCGTGGACACGCTCAAGGTCGACCGCTCGTTCGTGCAGGCGATTCCCGCCGACCGCAGCGTCTGCGTGATGGTGTCGGCCATCGTCAATCTCGCGCGCTCGCTGGGGCTCACCGTGGTCGTCGAAGGCACGGAAACCGAGGAGCAGATCGCGTGGCTCGCCGCGCTCGGTCCGATCGAGGCGCAAGGCTTCCTGTTCTCTCGGCCCGTGCCCGTGGAAGGCGTGCCGGCGCTGATCGAGCGCTTCGGCGTATGCGGCGCGGCGCAGCCGGGTTCCGGCGCGAGCGAGCAGCGCACCGAGCGCGTGAGCGACGCTTCGCAGCCGCGTTGATAAAGCGTTGATCGGACGTCGAGCGTGAGTTAGCGCTTCGACGCCCAAACAAAAAAGGCGCTCCCCGATGGGTGCGCCTTTTGTCTTTCGACCCGGGCGTCAGCCTGCGTCAGCGCGCACGCTTCGCGCCAAAACCACCGAAGAACGCCCGCGCATTGTCTTCGAGACTTTCGAGGTGGTAACCGCCTTCCTGCACGATCACCGAAGGCAGACCGAGCGCGCCGATCGCTTCGCCGAGCTTGCCGAAGCCCTCGGTGCTCACGGCCACCTTCGACTGCGGATCGTCCTTGTAGATGTCGAAGCCGAGCGCGAGCACCAGCGCGTCGGGCTGGAACCGGCGCAGCACGCGCAACGCCGACTCGACGCGCTCGAAGAACACATCCTCGCTCGCGCCATGCGGCATCGGCAGATTGACGTTGTAGCCCTCGCCCTCGCCCGCGCCGCGCTCGTCTTCGTAGCCCGCGACCACCGGATAGAAGTTGGTCGGATCGCCGTGGATCGAGATGTAGAGCACGTCGTCGCGGCCATAGAAGATTTCCTGCACGCCCTGGCCGTGGTGCATGTCGGTGTCGAGAATCGCCACGCGCTTGAAGCGGCTCTTGAGCGACTGCGCCGCGATCGCCGCGTTGTTCAGGTAGCAGAAGCCGCCCGCCGCGTCCGCACGCGCGTGATGGCCGGGCGGACGACACAGCGCGTACGACGCGCCGGCGCCTTCGTTGACGGTTGCCGCCGCGGCCAGCGCGCTCTGCGCCGACCAGTACGCCGCGCGCCACGTGTTCGCGCCGACCGGGCAACTGCCGTCGGCCAGATAACGCGCCGCCTGCGCGAGCACGCCGCGCAGCGGATTCGGATCGCGCACGTAGATGTTCGACATCACTTCGTCGCCCCAATCGTCGGGCATGCGCTTCCATTCGGCGTGCGCTTCTTCGAGGAAGCGCAGATAGTTCATGTCGTGCACGGCCGCGATCGGCGCGGTGCCGAAATCGTCGGGCTCGCTCACGCTGAAGCCGAGCGAATGCGCGGCGGCCACGAGACGCGCGGCGCGCTCGGGCACTTCCTGCGGCTCGCGCATCTGGCCGCGCGACAGATAGGTACGCGGATGGTGCAGCAACTGTTCGGGGTGAAACCAGGTCTTCATCGTTCGTTCTCCGTCATGCGTCGGCTTCTGCGTTCACCGCCTGCGATACGCGCGCACCGGCGCGCGCGGCCACGGCGTTGAGCAATACGTTGGTGCCCGCGGTCACGTCCTCGGGCAGCGCGTCTTCGGCTTCGTTGTGCGAGAGGCCGTCCACGCAGGGGATGAACACCATCGCGGTCGGGCAATAGCGCGCGAGGTGGATAGCGTCGTGCCCCGCGCCGCTCACGATGCGTTCGTTAGGATAGCCAAGCGCTTCGACGGCCTCGGCGACGAGACCCACGCACGCGGCGTCGAACGGCGTCGCCGGGCTGGTCCAGCAATGCTGGATCTGCGCACCGAGACCGCGCCCCGCCGCCGCCGACGCACAGACGGCGCGCAGATCGCGCTCCATCGCGTCGATCTGCGCATCGTCGGGATGACGCAGATCGACGGTGAACGTGAGGTTCGCGGCAATCGTATTGCGCGACGAATTGGCGACCTGGATCTGGCCGATCGTCACCAGACCGAGCGGCGCGTAGCGCGCCATCACACGCTCGATTTCCAGCGCCATCTGCGCCGCGCCGAAGAAGGCGTCCTTGCGATAGCGCATCGGCGTCGTGCCCGCGTGCGCGGCCACGCCCGTCACCGTCACGTCGAACCAGCGAATCGCCTGGCCGCCCGTCACCACGCCGATGGTGGTGCCGTTCGCTTCGAGAATCGGGCCTTGTTCGATGTGCGCCTCGAAGTAGCTGTCGACGGCCACGCCCTGCACGGGATGCATGCCGCGCGCGCCGCATGCGTCGAGCGCCGCGCCGAGCGTCACGCCGTCGGCGTCGGTGCGCGCGAGCGCGTCGTCGAGCGTCATCGCGCCGGCGAACACCGCCGAACCGAGCATCGCGGGCGTGAAGCGCGCGCCTTCCTCGTTGGTCCACGAGCAGATCTCGATGGGCTTCTCCGTGACGGCATCGGCGTCGTTAAGCGCGCGCACCACTTCGAGCGCGGCCAGCACGCCATACACGCCGTCGAAGCGGCCGCCTTCGGGCTGCGTGTCGAGGTGGCTGCCCATGATCACGGGCGCGGCGTTCGCGTCGGTGCCGGCGCGGCGCGCGAACAGGTTGCCGACTTCGTCGGTCCACACGCTCATGCCGGCTTCGCGGCACCACGTCGCGAACAGCTCGCGGCCGCGGCGGTCTTCTTCGGTAAGCGCGAGACGGCGCACGCCGCCGCCCGCCGTCGCACCGATCTTTGCCATCTCCGTGAGACTCGCCCACAGACGCGGGCCGTCGATATGCAGAAGTGCTTTCATCGATTCAATTCCTGGTTTGTTGCCTGATTCTTTGCGTGACTCTTTGCTTCACAAGGCGAATTACAGGCGCGTCAATGCGAACCCACGGCCTTGGCGGCGGACTCGTCGTGCGCGTGCTGGCTGCGGCGCGCATCGAGCCCGACGATGCAGAACAACGAGATGCCTGCGAGGCAGGTGTAGAACACCGCCAGCGGCCACCACTGGCCCGTGTAGCGATGCGCGAGCCAGGTGCCGACGAGCGGCGTGAGACCGCCCGCGATCGCGCCGCACACCTGGTACGAGAGCGAGATCGCCGAGTAGCGCACGCGCGTCGGGAACACGCCCGAGACGAAGCCCGCGATCACCGAATAGAAGCTCGCCATGCAGACCACCGCGATGGCGATGCCGATCACCATCGGCACGACCTGCCCCGTTTGCACGAGCATGAACATCGGGTACGGCGAGACCATCGCCGCGAGTGCCGCGCACTTGAGGAAGCGCGCGCCGCCCATGCGTTCGGCGAGCCACGCGGCGAGCGGCTGCGAAAGGAACTGGATGAACGCGACGATAAACAGGCAGTCGAGAATCAGCGAACGCGTGATGCCGACGTACTGCGTCGTGTACGCGATCATGAAAGTGTTCGTGAAGTACACGCCCGCGATGCCGATCGTGTTCGCGCCGATACACAGCAGCACGAGGCCCCACGCCGACTTGAACACCTCCGCGACCGGCAGCTTCACGGTGCGGCGCTGATCCTTGAGCTTCTCGAATTCCGGCGATTCGTTCACGCCCAGACGGATCATAATGCCGACCACGAGCAGCACGGCCGAGACGAGGAACGGCAGACGCCAGCCCCACGAGAGGAAATCGGCCTTGTCGAGCGACGTGACCGAGCGGAACGCGAGCAGCGACAGAATCAAACCCGCCGGCGAGCCGAGCTGCGCAAACGAGGCGAAGAAGGTGCGACGGCCTTCGGGCGCATGTTCGCCCGCCATCAGCACCGCGCCGCCCCACTCGCCGCCCACGGCGATGCCCTGCACCACGCGCAGCAGCACGAGCAGCACGGGCGCGAGCGCGCCGACCTTCGCGTACGACGGCAGCAGGCCGACGCAGACGGTCGCCACGCCCATCATCATCAGCGTGGTCATGAGCGCTTTCTTGCGGCCGATGCGGTCACCGAGATGCCCGAAGATCAGGCCGCCGAGCGGACGCGCGAAGAAGCCCACGGCGAAGGTGGCGAACGAAGCCATCGTGCTCACGAAGCGGTCTTCGGACGGGAAATACAGTTCGCCGAACACGAGCGCGGCGGCCGTGGCGTAGATGTAGAAGTCGTACCACTCGATCATGGTGCCGATGAACGCCGCGGCGGCGGCGCGCACCGGTTGCCGGGCGGGGGTTTGTGGGGTGGTCATCTGGTCAGTCTCCTCGGGCGCGAATCGTCTTGCGCGGGTGTTGCACGGGTGTTGCGTGATGTTTTGTCCGGCGTTGTCCGGCGTTCTGCGTCGCATCGAAGCCGACGGCAGGCAACGCGCACGCAAGCTTTATCGCTGGCCACAAATCATTAGTCAAATTTCGCGTTATTATTCAGCGCATAATTCTGGCTTATACCTACGGCAGAATGCCCCGCCGCGCCGCCTTTCGGAGACGCCCATGCGCGCCGACACCACCCGTTTTCTGAACGACCGCCTCGACTGGAATCTGCTGCGCACCTACCTCGCGATCATGCAGGAGCGCAGCCTGAGTCGCGCCGCCGCGCGCCTCTACGTCACGCAGCCCGCCGTGAGCCAGGCGCTCAAGCGCCTCGAAGACGCGCTCGGCCGCAAGCTCATCGAGCGGCGCGGCGCGCAGTTCGTGCCTACTCAGGCGGGCGAAGAGGTGTATCGGATCGCGAGCGACATCTACGGCAACATCTCGCGGCTCGAAACCGAACTCGACGAGCGCACCGCCGACATCACCGGCTCGATCCGTCTGCTCACGGTGAGCCGCATCGAGTCGCGCGTCTACGACGAATTCCTCGCGGAATTCCACGTCGCGTATCCGCGTATCGATCTCCAGATCGAGGTGATGCGCTCGTCGGACATCATTTCGTCGGTGCTGCAGAAGACCGCGACTGCGGGCCTGAGCCTGTGCCGCACGCCCGTCGACAAACTGGAGATGCGCTGCTTCCTGCGCCAGCGCTATGCGATCTTTTGCGGCCGCCATCACCGGCTGTTCGGCCTCTCGCAACTGACGATGGAGGATCTGCTCGCGGAGAATTTCGTGTCGTTCACGAGCGACCAGATCGGCGACAGCCTCTCGCCGCTCACGGTGTTTCGCGATCAGCGCGGCTTTACGGGGCGGATCGTGGCGTCGTCGCCGAGTCTGGACGAAGTGCGGCGGCTGATCTTCGCGGGCTACGGCATCGGCTGCCTGCCCGAGCACGCGGTGAAGGACGATCTGGCGCGGCAGCGCTTATGGCAACTGCCGCCGGAGGAAGGTCTTGCGGACGTCGATATCCACTTGCTGTGGCATCGCGACCGCAAGATGAATGCGGCCGAAGAAGCGTTCTTCGGCGCGATGGAGCGCTGCATGCAGCGTTACGCACTCGCGGAGCGTCTTTGAGTCGCGTTTAAGCGGCAACTCACGACGCGCCGCGAATTGACGACAAGGCGCGCTAAAGCGAAAAAATCAGAACCCGCGCGCCAGCGCCGCCACGCCGATCGTCACGACGCCGAGCACGAGATTGATGAACACGAGGCGGCGCATCGAACCCACGGCGCGCGCGCCGTCGGGCCACTTCTGCGCCTGCACGGCGCGGCGGATGCGCGGAAACACCGCGAAGCGCACGTGACCGAAAATCAGCATCATGATGACGCCCAGACCCGCCATCGCGTGCAGTTGCCACGTGGCGTGACCGCCGCCGAATTGCATCAGCAGGAAGCCGCCCGTCAGCAGGATCACGATGATGGAGATGCCCACCCAGTTGAAGAAGCGGCTGAACACCGATTCGATCAGCGGCAGGCGCAACTGCGGCGAAAGATCTTCCAGCGCCGGGCGCAGACAGAAGTGCGCGAACACCATGCCGCCTACCCACACGGCCACGCTCAAGAGATGCAAAAACAGCGCGACTTCGATCGCGTGACCCATGCTTGAAATTCCTCGTGCTTGAAAAAGATTCCGGTACGAACCGCCGCGGCATTATTCCATGCCCGTCGACCGTTCGTACCGGATGTGCGCCGCTGACTGCGAATCCAATCAGCCCGGCAGCACCGGACGCATGCCCGTGATGACCTTGAGCTTCGAGTCCGGCGCGCGGCCCTTGCGCGCACGCTTGCCGATCTGCGGCGCAAGCACCGCGCCCGCCATCAGGTCCTCGCCCGGCTTCTGCGCGCGACCCGTGCCCACGAGCACCACGCCCGCCGCCGAGATCGCCAGCGCCTGCGTCAGCGTTTCCTTGTCGTCGAGCTGCATCAGCGTGACGCCGCGGCCGCCGCCCGACAGCGTCTTCATCTCGTCGAGACCGAACACCAGCAGGCGTCCGCCCGAGGACAGACACGCGACCTGGATCGCGCCCGGCAGCATCGGCATCGGCGCGAGCGGCGTGCAGCCTTCGTCGATCGTCATGAAGGCCTTGCCCGCCTTCACGCGGCTGACCATGTCCCCGATCTTCGCGATGAAGCCGAAGCCGTTGCTCGACGCGAGCAGCAGCGGCTGGTCGGCGCTCGCCGCGAAGTAATGCAGCAGATGCGTGCCCGCTTCCAGCTCGATCAGCGACGTGACCGGCACGCCGTCACCGCGGCCGCCCGGCAGTTGCGCGACCGACACCGAATAGACGCGACCCTTGCTGCCCCACGCGATCAGCACGTCGGGCGTGCGGCACTGGAACGCCGCGTAGAGGCCGTCGCCGGCCTTGAACGTGAAGCTCTGGCTGTCGAGGCCGTGGCCCTTGAGCGCACGCACCCAGCCCTTCTGCGACACCACGACCGTGACCGGCTCGTCGACGACACGCGCTTCGAAGGTCGCGCGCTTTTCCTGCTGGATCAGCGTGCGGCGGTCGTCGCCGTATTGCTTCGCGTCGGCTTCGATTTCCTTCACGATGAGCCGCTTCATCGACGACTCGTTCGCGAGCAGTTCTTCGAGCTTGGCCTTCTCGTCGCGCAGTTCCGCGAGTTCCTTCTCGATCTTGATCTTCTCGAGCCGCGCCAACTGACGCAGGCGGATTTCAAGAATGTCCTCGGCCTGGCGCTCGGACAGACCGAACGCGCTCATCAGCGCGGCCTTCGGCTCGTCCGACTCGCGGATGATGCGGATGACTTCGTCGATGTTGAGGAAGACGATCATCCGCCCTTCGAGGATGTGGATGCGGTCGTCGACCTTGGTCAGGCGATGCTGCGTGCGGCGCGTGACCGTGGCGAAACGGAAGCCGATCCACTCGCCGATGATCTCGCTGATGCCCTTCTGACGCGGACGTCCGTCGGCGCCGATCATCACCAGATTGAGCGAGGCGTTCGATTCGAGACTCGTGTTCGCGAGCAGCGAATTGACGAACTCGGCCTGATCGATCTTGCTGGTCTTCGGCTCGAACACGAGACGCACGGGCGCGTCCTTGCCCGACTCGTCGCGCACGGCGTCGAGCAGGCCGAGCATGGTCTGCTTGTTCTGCAACTGCTCGGGCGTGAGCGTCTTCTTGCCGAGCTTGAGCTTCGGGTTGGTCAGCTCCTCGATTTCCTCGAGCACCTTCTGGCCGGACGTATTCGGCGGCAGTTCGGTGACGACCAGTTGCCACTGGCCGCGCGCGAGGTCTTCGATCTTCCAGCGCGCGCGCACCTTCAGGCTGCCGCGGCCCGATTCGTAGGCCGCCGCGATTTCCGCTTCGCTCGAAATGATCTGGCCGCCGCCCGGGAAGTCGGGGCCCGGCACCTTCTCCATGATCTCCGCGTGCGTGAGCTTCGGATTGCGGATCATGGCGACGGCCGCCGCCGCGACTTCGCGCAGGTTGTGCGACGGGATTTCCGTGGCGAGACCGACCGCGATGCCCGACGCGCCGTTGAGCAGCAGCATCGGCAGACGCGCGGGCAGCGTCTTCGGTTCCTGGAACGAGCCGTCGTAGTTCGGCATGAAATCGACGGTGCCCATGTCGATTTCGTCGAGCAGCAGCTTCGCGATGGGCGTGAGGCGCGCTTCGGTGTAACGCATGGCCGCCGCGCCGTCGCCGTCGCGCGAGCCGAAATTGCCCTGACCGTCGATGAGCGGATAGCGCATCGAGAAGTCCTGGGCGAGACGCACGAGCGCGTCGTACGCCGACTGGTCGCCGTGCGGGTGGTACTTGCCGAGCACGTCGCCGACCACGCGCGCCGACTTCACGGGCTTGGCGTTATCGCCGAGACCCATTTCGTTCATCGCGAACAGGATGCGGCGCTGCACCGGCTTCTGGCCGTCGCAGACGTCGGGCAGCGCGCGGCCCTTCACCACGCTCACGGCGTAGTCGAGATACGCGCGCTCCGCGTAGTGGCCGAGCGTGAGCGAGTCGCCGCCTTCCGCGGCGCCATTCACTTCAGCAAAAAGATCGTCCATGTTTCAATCAGTCCGTAATCGTGTGCGGGCGGGTGAACGGGAGGCGGTCAGATGTCCGCTTCGACTTCGTTGCCCTTTTCTTCGAGCCACGAGCGGCGCGAGGCCGCTTCGCCCTTGCCCATCAGCATGGTCATGCGCGCGACGGTCGACTCGTAGTCGAGGTCGCCGAGCAGGATGGGCGAGAGGCGGCGCGTGTCGGGATTCATCGTCGTGTCCCAGAGCTGTTCGGCGCTCATTTCGCCGAGGCCCTTGAAGCGGCTGATGCTCCATTGCGTCTCGCGCACGCCGTCCTTGCGCAGCTTGTCGAGAATCGCTTCGAGTTCGCCTTCGTCGAGCGCGTAGAGCTTCTGCGCGGGCTTCTTGCCGCGCGCGGGCGCATCGACGCGGAACAGCGGCGGACGCGCCACGTACACGTGGCCGCGCTCGATCAGCTGCGGGAAATGCTTGAAGAACAGCGTGAGCAGCAGCACCTGGATGTGCGAGCCGTCAACGTCCGCATCAGAAAGAATGCAGATCTTGCCGTAGCGCAGATTCGAGAGATCGACGGTCTCGTCGGGGCTGTGCGGATCGACGCCGATCGCCACCGAAATGTCGTGCACTTCGTTGTTGGCGAACAGGCGGTCGCGCTCGGTTTCCCAGGTGTTGAGCACCTTGCCGCGCAGCGGCAGGATGGCCTGGTACTCCTTGTCGCGGCCCATCTTCGCCGAACCGCCCGCCGAGTCGCCCTCGACGAGGAACAGCTCGTTGCGCGCGATGTCGGTCGCTTCGCAGTCGGTCAGCTTGCCGGGCAGCACGGCCACGCCCGAGCTCTTGCGCTTCTCGACCTTCTGGCCCGCGCGCGTGCGCGCCTGCGCCTGCTTGATGACGAGATCGGCGAGCTTCTTGCCGTGCTCGACGTGCTGGTTGAGCCACAGTTCGAGCGCCGGACGCGAGAACGACGAGACGAGCTTGACGGCGTCGCGGCTGTTCAGGCGTTCCTTGATCTGCCCCTGGAACTGCGGATCGAGCACCTTCGCCGAGAGCACGAACGAGACGCGCGCGAACACGTCTTCGGGCAGCAGCTTCACGCCCTTCGGCTGCAGATTGTGCAGTTCGACGAAGCTCTTGACCGCCTGGAACAGGCCGTCGCGCAGGCCGCTTTCGTGCGTGCCGCCCGCGGGCGTGGGAATCAGGTTGACGTAAGACTCGCGCGTGAGCGCGCCTTCCTCGCTCCAGGCCACGACCCACGCGGCGCCCTCGCCTTCGGCGAAGGTGTCGTCGGTCGTGCGGGCGTCGGCGTAGCGCTCGCCTTCGAACAGCGGGATCAGCAGATCGGCGCCGCCCATGCCTTCGAGCAGGTAGCCGCGCAGGCCGTCTTCGTACTTCCAGCTCTGGCGCTCGCCGGTCTTCTCGACGACGAGCGTCACTTCGACGCCCGGCAGCAGCACGGCCTTCGAACGCAGCAGACGCTGCAATTCGCCGAGCGGCAGATTGGGCGAGTCGAAATACTTGGGATCGGCCCACGCGGTCACGCGCGTGCCGGTTTTCTTTTCGTCGCGCGCGGCGTTGCGCGAAGTCAGCGGCTTGGTGACGTCGCCGTTCGAGAAGCCGATTTCGGCGACCTTGCCGTCGCGCCAGACGGTCACGTCGAGGCGCGTGGAGAGCGCGTTGGTGACCGACACGCCGACGCCGTGCAGGCCGCCCGAGAACGTGTAGGCGCCGCCGGCGGCCTTGTCGAACTTGCCGCCAGCGTGCAGGCGCGTGAACACGATCTCGACGACCGGCACCTTTTCTTCGGGATGCAGGCCGAACGGAATGCCGCGGCCGTCGTCCTCGACCGACACGGAATGGTCGGCGTGCAGCGTCACCGTGATGCGCTTGCCGTAGCCGCCAAGCGCCTCGTCCGAGGCGTTGTCGATGACTTCCTGGATGATGTGCAGCGGATTCTCGGTGCGCGTGTACATGCCCGGCCGCTGCCGGACGGGCTCGAGGCCCTTGAGCACCTTGATCGACGCTTCGCTATAGCCAGTGTTTCCAGCGTTGGACTTCTTCGTTGACATGGTGATCCACAGGGGTTGTCCGCGCTTGTCCACAGCTTCTGTGGACATCTGCGTGGAAAACGCGTTGAGCGTTCAAAAAAATCGAAACGAAACAAGGGCGTGGTCGGGCTGCTCGCCTGGCTCGCAGGCGCGGCGCGCGTGCCCGCTCCACCGTATTCGCGAGGTATTGTACTGATTTGGGACCGCGCGGCAATTTGCGAAGGGGTCGGCCGTTCGGCCGAGGGGCGGCGCGAGACGCGCTTCGCGTAGAATGGGCCGCTTGCGGCAAGGGGTTTGGGCGCCGGTTTGGGTGCCGGTTTGGGCACCTCGTCCGGCGCCGGATCGAGCTGGACCGTTCGTTGCAACCTTTGCTGGGAATGGGGAGCCGGGAGCTGTCATGAGACCGTCCGAAGCTTTGCGCGTGCACCGCGCGGAAATCCGTGAAATCGTCGCGCGTCATCACGCGACGAATGCACGCGTGTTCGGTTCGTCCGCGCGCGACGAGGATGATGAGGGGAGCGATCTCGATCTGCTGGTCGATCCGACGCCGCAGACCACACTGATCGACATCGCGCAAATCCAGCTGCGGCTGGAAGCGCTGCTCGGCGTGAAGGTCGACGTGCTGACACCCAAAGCCTTGCCGGAAAAATTTCGCGCGAGCGTCGTGGCGAATTCGGTGCCGGTATGAGGAAGGAAGATCTGCGCACGCCGGATTACCTGCAGCACATGCTCGACGCTGTAGACCGTATTCGCAGCTACGTCGCGCCGCTTTCGCTAGAAAGCTTCGAAGCCACCCCCATGGCGATCGACGCCGTCGTGCGGAACCTCGAAATCATCGGTGAAGCCGCCCGCAATATCATGCGCGGCGACCCGGAGTTTGCCGCCGCGCACCCGGAAATACCGTGGGAAGCGGTTTATGGCATGCGCAATCGCGTCTCGCACGCGTATTTTTCTGTCGACACGAGCATCGTCTGGAGCACCGTGCAAACCTGGGTGCCCGAGCTGCAGCAAAAGCTGTTGAATTTGCAGGCGGAATAAAAAAGCGGCCCGCAGGCCGCTTCTCTCACATCACATCACTTGCGCTTCGCTTCCAGTTCTTCCCAGCGCTCCAGCGCGAGCAGCAATTCCTCGTCGATCGCCGCATAACGCTCGCTCAACCGCGTGCCTTCCTGCGCGTCCTTCGCGAAGATCGAGCCTTCCTCGATGGTCGCGCCGATGGTCTTCTGCTCCGTTTCCAGCGCCTCAATGCGCTTGGGCAGTTCCTCCAGCTCGCGCTGCTCCTTGAACGACAGCTTCACGCTGCGCTGCGCGTTGCGGCCCGTCGCGCTATCTTTCGGCGCGGCGGCGGCCGGCGCGGCTTCCTTCGGCGCGCGGGCTTCGGCCATTTCCTGCGAGCGCGCGCTCTGCGTCTGCCAGTCGCTGAAGCCGCCCACGTATTCGCGCCACTTGCCCTCGCCTTCCGAGGCGATCACCGACGTCGCCACGTTGTCGAGGAACGCGCGGTCGTGGCTCACGAGCAGCACGGTGCCGTCGTAGTCCGCGAGCAGTTCTTCGAGCAGTTCGAGCGTGGGGATGTCGAGGTCGTTGGTCGGTTCGTCGAGCACCAGCACGTTCGCCGGACGCGCGAACAGACGCGCCAGCAGCAGCCGGTTGCGCTCGCCGCCCGAGAGCGACTTCACGGGCGAACGCGCGCGCTCCGGCGCGAACAGGAAGTCGCCCAGATAGCTCATCACGTGCTTCTTCGCGCCGTTGATCTCGACCCAGTCGCTGCCCGGGCTGATGGTGTCGGCGAGACTCTTTTCGAGGTCGAGCTGCGCGCGCATCTGGTCGAAGTACGCCACCTGCAGGTTCGTGCCGACGCGCACCGTGCCCTCGTCGGGCTTCAGTTCGCCGAGAATCATCTTGAGCAGCGTGGTCTTGCCCGCGCCGTTCGGGCCGACGAAGCCGATCTTGTCGCCGCGCATGACCGTGGCCGAGAACGTATCGACGATGGTCCGTCCGCCGTAGCGCTTGGTCACGTCGGTCAGTTCGGCGACGATCTTGCCCGACTTGTCGCCCTGCGCGACGTCGAGCTTGACGTTGCCCTGCACGTTGCGGCGTTCGCTACGCTCGCTGCGCATCTGCACGAGCCGCGCGATGCGCCCGACGCTACGCGTGCGGCGCGCTTCCACGCCCTTGCGGATCCACACTTCTTCCTGTGCGAGCAGTTTGTCGAACTTGTCGTTTTCGACGCGCTCCACTTCGAGCTGCTGCGCTTTGCGCTCCTGATACTGCGTGAAGTTGCCCGGATACGAGAGCAGCTTGCCGCGATCGAGTTCGACGATGCGCGTGGCCACGCGGTCGAGGAACGCGCGATCGTGGGTGATGAACAGCAGGCTCGAACGCTGCGACACGAGCAGGTCTTCGAGCCAGCGGATGCCGTCGAAATCGAGGTGGTTGGTCGGTTCGTCGAGCAGCAGCACGTCGGGCTGCACGACCAGCGCGCGCGCCAGCGCCACGCGCTTTTGCATGCCGCCCGAGAGCGCGCCGACGCGCGCGTCGCCGTCGAGGCCGATCTGCGCGAGCGTGGTCGCGACGCGCGTGCGCCAGTTCCAGGCGTCGGCGGCGTCGAGCGACGATTGCAGCACGTTCATGCGCGCGAGCAGCGCGTCGTGTTCCACGCCTTCGGGCGTGTCGGCGAGCTTGTGCGCGACCGCGTCGTATTCGTCGAGCAGCGCGCGCGCCGTAGCGAGACCCGAGGCGACCGTGTCGAACACCGTGGCCTCGACATCGAAATCGGGCTCCTGCGGCACGTAGACGGTCGAGAGATTCTGTTGGCGCGTGACGAGCCCGTCGTCGGGCTTCGCGAGATCGGCGACGATCGTGAGCAGCGACGACTTGCCCGCGCCGTTACGGCCGATCAGGCCGACGCGTTCGCCGGCTTCGAGCGAAAAGTCCGCGTGATCGAGCAGCGCGACGTGGCCGAACGCGAGTTGCGCGCCGGTGATGGTGTAAAGCGACATGGATGGGACCGTGGCCTGCGTTGGAGAGCAAGCGCGTATTGTACCGGGGCGCGCGGGCGGGACCTGGGCCGATCGGGGCGAACCCGACCAGGCTCAGGCTGAACGCGCCGCGCGCCGTCACACGGCTGCGCCGCTTACTTCACGTGCACCGTGATGGTCTGGCTCCAAGCCGGGCCGTAGGACTGGTGCGCGCCGTTGGCGAATTGCGCCGTGAGCGTGTGGTCGCCGGGCGGCAGCGTCACGTCGGCTTCGGTCTGGCCTTTGCCGTAGTGGATCGATTTTTCGTTGACGGGCACGACTTCGCCCTGCGGCAGCGCCTTGCCGTCGATCAGCAGATGATGGTGGCCCGTGTTCGGCGTGGTCGTGCCGGCGGGCGCGACCGTCATGCCGTCGACGCCGAATTTCACGTGCACGGGGTTGCTGACCGTCGCGCCGTCTTTCGGCTCGACGAAGTAGACGCCCTCGGCGCGCGCCACGCCGCTTGCCGCGAACAAGGTTGCGAAGGCGCTCAACGTCGCGCCGGCGAGCCAGATTTTGCGAGTCATCGTGATGCTCCTGAGAATGATGTCGATGCTGTCGGTTGTAGGTGATTGGCGGGCGATCTGCCCGGCGCGTTCCCCGCGGCGGTTTGTGATCCTGCTTGCGATCCTTGGTTCGTTTGCGCCCCAGCTTACACCGCGTCCGTGACTGCGCGCCGTCAAACTGCGACATGTTGGCCCAGGCCGCTTTCGGCGCCTTCTCCGTTTTCCGGTAACATCGCGGGTCGCCCATCGCCCCGCCAAATGGGGGCAAATGACGGGCATCGGCATCGAATTGAACGAAAGGTATGTTGTGAGCGAAGTGATCGAATACAAAAGCTGGGTCTGTCTGATCTGCGGATGGATCTATAACGAAGAAGAAGGGTTGCCCGACGAAGGCATCGCCGCCGGCACGCGCTTCGCGGATATCCCCGAAGACTGGCGCTGCCCGCTGTGCGACGTGGGCAAGGCCGAATTCGCCGTTGTCGAGTTCTGATCGCGCGCGCGGACTTGCTGAACGGGTCCGCTGAACCGAGCCACTGACGCATCGGCGGGTGGTTTCCAGCCGGAATGTGTTTGCTATACTCTTGCGCCTGCGTCGCACGTGGCGCGCAGCCCGGCCGCGGTTCGATCCGCGTGCAGTCCGGGCCGCCCCAGAACAGTGCGACGCGTGCGACGGCTCCGCGCCATGACGGGTGACTTGGGAAACATGGCGGCTTGGCGGAGCCCGGCGCATTGCGCCTCGCAGCGGACCTGACCGCTCCCTGTAGTTCAATGGATAGAACAAGTGCCTCCTAAGCGCTAGATGCAGGTTCGATTCCTGCCAGGGGGACCAGCCCACACGCGAGACCGCTCGCCTCGTTGCATCGTTTCCGGCGGCACGCGTCCTGCGCCGGTTCGGATTCGATTCCAGCCCCGACTCCCGCGTCAGCCTCACCCGCCGCTCCAGGCGTTTCCCTTTTCGTCGTGCCGGCCAGGCATCGCCAATGCATTACGCTTGCGCGAGTGCCCGCCCTTCATCGCATCCAATTTTTTCAGGCAGATTCACCATGGACATCCACAAGCAAGTCGCCGCTCTCACTCATTCGGAACTGCAGACGGCCGGCGCGAGCCAGGCCACCGCGATCGCCGTGAGCGTGCTGCTGCGCCATCTGAGCTCGCCCGAACTCGTGAAGCTGTTGAACTCGGCGTTCGAAAACCATCAGGCCGTGATGCTGCAAACGCCGTGGCCCGAGCAGATGCTCGCGTCGTTCGAAGCGACGCGCCGTTTCCTCGAAGGCGCGGCGCAAGGCCCGGCGCCGGTCGAACCGGAAACGCCGGATTCGCCGGAAGCCGCGGATTCGTCCGAGGAGTAAGCGCGACGGGCCGCGCGCGTCGTCTGACAGTGGTTTGTCAATTGTTAACGTTCACGCGGAGCGGCATCGCCTACCATGGTCTCCAACAAAAGAAGGAGACCACCGTCATGACTTCGCCCTACGTATTCGCCTTGATTGCCGCGCTCGCCGCCATGGTCGCGTCGTCGCTGGCCATGTTGCTGATCGGCTGAGCGGCCGACGCACATCAGGGTAAATACGGGGGTCTGCGACCCTCAAGTTAGGGTCGGAACTGTCGTAATCTTCGTACATGGACACGACACGTCCCCTCCCGGCCGGCCACCTGATGTCGAATCTCATCGACCAGGACATTGCGCATATTCGGCGCGTCATGCCGCTTTCGCTCTCGGGCGATTTCGGCGGCCCCATCCTCCCCGTCATGTACTGGCGCTCGCGTCTGCATCGGCTGCTCGATACCGGGCACGTCAACAAAGGCCAGCTCGCCAAGATCGACAGTCTGCTGATCCAGCTCGATCTCTACGAACTGAACGCCGAGACATCCGCTGCCGCAACCGCCAGGCAAATCATCGGACAAGCCGCGCGCCACTGATCGGCGCCGTTCTGCCGCGTTTCGACGCTTTTCACGCCTTTTCACCGCACCTTGCCGTTTCTCGCCGCCGCGCCGCGGTCGAGGCGCGCGCACGTCTGTCTGATCGTGCCCGGAAATCCTGGTGCCGCGGGTCGACCATCGGTCATAATGTCCGCCAAAATACCCAGAGAGGACTTCGTGCACCCGGCCCAACCGCGAGACCTGCTTGCGCAGGCACGTCAGCGCTTCACGCAGCAGCAGATCGCCGCCCACGTCGGCAAGGACGTCAAGACCGTGCGCCGGTGGGAAAAAGGCGAAACGCCTTGCCCCGCCATGCTCGAAGCCGCGTTGCGCGAATTGCTGCGCAGCGCCGAACCCGTTCGGGGCGCCGCGTCGGGCGCCGGCGCCGCGCCGGCGCGCTTTCGTTTCGTCGATCTGTTCGCGGGCATCGGCGGGATCCGCATGGGCTTCGAGGCGCACGGCGGCCGCTGCGTGATGACGAGCGAGTGGAATCCGTTCTCGAAGAAGACCTATCTCGAGAACTACGGCCAGACCGATGCCGAAGGCCACGCCTTCGTCGGCGATATCACCGCGTTCGAGGCCGCCGACGTGCCCGACCACGACGTGCTGCTCGCGGGCTTTCCGTGCCAGCCGTTTTCGATCGCGGGCGTCTCGAAGAAGAACGCGCTCGGCCGTCCGCACGGTTTCGAGTGCACCACGCAAGGCACGCTCTTTTTCGACGTGGCGCGCATCATCGCCGAAAAGCGGCCGGCCGCCTTTCTGCTGGAGAACGTCAAGAACCTGCTGTCGCACGACAAGGGCCGCACCTTCGACGTGATCCTGCAGGTCCTGCGCGACGAACTCGGCTACGACGTGCACTACCGCGTGATCGACGGCCGCCATTTCACGCCGCAGCATCGCGAGCGCATCATCATCGCCGGATTTCGCGAACCGACCGATTTTTCGTGGGACGCGCTCGACCTGCCCGAAGACGGCCCGCGCCTCGCCTCGATTCTGCATCGCACCGACGGCAGCGAACCGGTTCTGCCGTGGGACGGCGAGCGTTTCTTCGATCACACCGCGCGCCGCGTGCAGCCGAAGTACACGCTCACGCCCGGTCTCTGGGCCTATCTCCAGCAATACGCCGAGAAGCATCGCGCAGCCGGTAACGGCTTCGGCTACGGCCTCGCGTTTCCGGAGAGCGTGACGCGCACGCTGTCGGCGCGCTATCACAAGGACGGCAGCGAGATCCTCGTGCATCAGGGCGAAGGCTTGCGTCCGCGCCGCCTGACGCCGCGCGAGTGCGCGCGCCTGATGGGCTTTCCCGACACGTTCCGCATTACCGTGAGCGACACGCAGGCGTATCGCCAGTTCGGCAACAGCGTGGTGATGCCGGTGATGCGCGAAGTGGCGCGCACGATGATGCCGCATCTCGACGCGATGCTCGCGAAAGCGCCGGCCGGCAAGCGCGCGGCGAAGTCGGGCAAGAAATCGGTTGAGGAAGCGGTAACGCTGGGCGAAGCACAACCCGCAGCGAAAGCCGCCGCGAAAGCCCCCCGCCGCCGCGCACCAGCCACCGCCGAAGCCGCCGCCTCGGCCTGAGCGGACCTTCGCACACACGTCAGGACGAATCAGCATGGTCGACGTCGTGGATGCCGCCACCCGAAGCCGGATGATGTCCGGCATTCGCGGGCGCAACACGAAGCCGGAAATCCTGATTCGCAGCCTGCTGCATCGCCGCGGCTTCCGCTTTCGCCTCGACGTGCGCGAACTGCCGGGCCGCCCCGACATCGTCCTGCCGCGCTATCGCGCCGCCGTGTTCGTGCACGGCTGTTTCTGGCACGGCCACGACTGCGCGCTTTTCAAGTGGCCCGCCACGCGGCCCGAATTCTGGCGCGACAAGATCGCCCGCAACCGCGCCAACGACGCCAAAGCCATCGCCGCGCTCGCCGCCCAGGGCTGGCGCGTCGCCGTGATCTGGGAATGCGCGTTGCGCGGCGCGTCACGCGATCCGCAGGCGGTCGTCGACCGGCTCGCCGCGTGGCTCGCCACCGAGCAAGGCGCGTGGTTCGAAGCGCGCGCCTGAGACGTTGCGACCTGAAGCCGCGCGAACCTGCGTCGTCGCGGAAAAGCGCCTGCGCATCGCGGTGCTAAACTGGATCGACACGCTCTGCGCAGGCTGTGCGAGCCGCATACGTCCGCGCATCCGCTCAAGACCCGGCACCCACGAAAAGGAGACAAGCGATGGCTGACTTTCGACTCTGGTCCGACGACTTTCCGGGCAATGGCTTCATGCCGAAGGCGCAGGAGTTCGACGATCGGGCCTTCGGCGTCGATGGCGACAACGTCTCGCCCGCGCTGCAATGGGACGCCCCGCCCGCCGACACGCAAAGCTTCGCCATCACCGTCTACGATCCCGACGCGCCCACCGGCAGCGGTTTCTGGCACTGGGTCGTGGTCAACGTTCCGCCCGACGTGCGCTCGCTCGCGCGCAACGCGGGCAAGCCCGACGGCAGCCTGCTGCCGCAAGGCGCCGTGCAGATGCGCAACGACTACGGCACGGTCGGCTTCGGCGGCGCCGCGCCGCCGCGCGGGGACAAGCCGCACCGCTACATCTTCCGCGTGCACGCGCTGAAGGCGGCGCAACTGCCCGTCACGCCCGAGACCACCAACGCGGTCGCGCGCTTCATGACGCATCTGAACGAAATCGACTCGACGACCTACGTCGGGCTCTACGAACTGAAATAACGCGCGCCGCGCGCCCACGCACCGCGCGCGCCGCCATGCAGCTTCCGGCGGCGCGCGCCGTCCTTTCCTCGATGCCGATCACCACGCCAACCGCCTCATCGCGCGCACCCGCCGCGCACCCCGCCGACGACGCCGAATCCGGCCTGCCCTTCCCCCAACGCTATTACGCGATCCTCGTGGTCGCGCTCGGCATCACGCTTGCCGTGCTCGACGGCGCGATCGCCAACGTCGCGCTGCCGACCATCGCGCACGACCTGCGCGCGAGCGCGGCCAGCTCGATCTGGATCGTCAACGCCTACCAGCTTTCGGTGACGATCTCGCTCCTGCCGCTCGCCTCGCTCGGCGACCGCATCGGCTACAAGCGCGTCTATCTGGCCGGTCTCGCGCTCTTCACGGTCGCCTCGCTCGGCTGCGCGCTCGCGGGGACGCTCACGCAACTGGCGCTCGCGCGCATGATCCAGGGCTTCGGCGGCGCGGGCATCATGAGCGTGAACACCGCGCTCGTGCGCATGATCTATCCGCGTGCGCAGCTCGGGCGCGGCGTGGCGATCAACGCGATGGTGGTGGCCGTCGCCTCGGCGGTTGGCCCGACGCTCGCCTCGGGCGTGCTCGCCATCGCCTCGTGGCCCTGGCTGTTTGCGATCAACGTGCCGATCGGCATCGCCGCCTTCGCGCTCGGCGTGCGCGCGCTGCCGATGAACGAAGGGCATCCCGCGCCCTACGACTACGTGAGCGCCGTCTTCAACGCCATCGTGTTCGGTCTCCTGATCTTTGCCGTCGACGGCTTCGGCCACGGCGAAAACCCGCTCTGGATCGCCGCCCAACTCACGGGCGCGGTGGTCGTCGGCTGGTTCTTCGTGCGCCGCCAGCTCAGCCAGCCCGCGCCGCTGCTGCCCGTCGATCTGCTTGCGAATCCGGTGTTCGCGCTCTCGATCAGCACTTCGGTCTGCTCGTTCTGCGCGCAGATGCTCGCGTTCGTGGCGCTGCCGTTCATGTTGCAGGACGCGTTCGGTTTTTCGCAGGTCGACACCGGCTTGCTGATGACGCCCTGGCCGCTCGTCATCATCGGCGCGGCGCCGCTCGCGGGCTGGCTGTCCGACCGCTACGCCGCCGGCATGCTCGGCGGCATCGGCCTCGTGCTGTTCGCGCTCGGGCTGTTGTCGCTCGCGACGCTCGGCGCGCATCCCTCGGTGTTCGACATCGGCTGGCGCATGGCGCTGTGCGGCGCGGGTTTCGGCATTTTCCAGTCGCCCAATAACCGGCAGATTCTCTCGTCCGCACCGCGCGAACGCAGCGGCGGCGCGAGCGGCATGCTCGGCACCGCGCGGCTCACGGGGCAAACGCTCGGCGCGGCACTGGTCGCGCTGATTTTCGGCGTCGCGCCGCAGCACGGACCGGCGCTCGCGCTGTATGTGGCGACGGCGTTCTCCGCCGTGGCCGCCGTCGTGAGCCTGATGCGGCTCGTGCCGCAGCGCAACGCACGCCTGCGCGGCTGACGCGGGCCGCGCGGATCGCCTCGCGTTTGCCCTCACGTTTCGCACAGGCACGCACTAACATGGGATTACGGCGCGCCGCACGCGCGGCGCGTCTTCCTTCGGTGAGTCAACCTTGCGAAGGGGGATTCCCATGTCACTGATCGTCGCCGGGCGCTTCACGACCTTCCCCGCCGCCGAAGCCGTCGCCGACAAGCTGTTCGCGCGCGGTTTCGTCGAAGAAGACGTCAACCTGTTCTTCGTCAATCCGCGCGGACAACACGCGCGTCACACGCCGCATCCGGTGGCCGTGGCCGCCGCGCCGCCGCATCGCACGCGCAATCTCACCCTCGGCGCGGTCGCGGGCGCCGTGGCCGGTGTCGCGCTGTTCGGCGCGCTGCTGTCGGCGTCGCTGCCGGCGGTGGTGATCGCGGCGGGCGTGGGCGCGTGGATCGGCGCACGCATCGGCGCGGGCTGGCACCGCGCGAGCGAGCACGAGGAGCGCGTGCATCACGAGATGCGTCAGTCGGGCGTGCTGCTCGCCGTGCACGTGAGCCCCGATAACCAGGCCGTCGCCGCCGACGTGCTGCGCGAAGCCGGCGCCGACGACGTCGAGCGCGCGTCGGGCCAATGGCACGGCGGCCACTGGGCGGATTTCGATCCGACCGCCGCGCCGCATCCGTTCGGCGAAGCGGGCGCGCAACGCGCCTGAAGCGACACGCGGCACCACGCGGCGCGGCAAGCGTGCGCAAAAAAACGGCGACTCGAAAGCCGCCGGGGGGTGAATCGTCTGTCGTCCGCGTTAACGCGTGACGACGATGTGCATCGCGATCATTCCGCCTTCGCCTTGCTGACGGTGGCGGCGCTCGACGCCGGCTTCGCGGCGGCCTTCGCCGACGCCTTCGAAGGCAGATCGACTTGCGCAGCTTTCGCGACCGGAACCGCGACCGGCGGGACCGGAGCGATCGGTGCAATCGATGCATTCGGCACGCCCGGCGTCGCACTGCGCGCCTTCGCCGTGGCCGTCACCGAAGCCGCCGTCGCGACGCTGCGCAGATCGGCGAGGAACGTATCGCGCCACACCGAAAGATTGTTCTCGCGCAGCGACGCCATCATGTCCTCGTAGCGCGACTGGCGCTCGGCATACGGCATCGAGAGCGCGCGCTCCAGCGCCTCGGCGGTCTGATTCAAATCGTAAGGATTCACAACCAATGCGCCAGGCAACTGCTCTGCCGCGCCCGCGAACTGCGAGAGCACCAGCACGCCCGGATCCTCAGGATTCTGCGACGCCACGTATTCCTTCGCGACGAGGTTCATGCCGTCACGCAGCGGCGCGACATAACCCACCTGCGCCTGGCGGAACAGCGCCATCAACAGATGACGTTCGTACTTGCGGTTCAGATACTGGATCGGCGTCCAGTCGAGCTGCGCGAAGCGGCCGTTGATGCGTCCGGCCTCGCCTTCCAGATTGCGGCGGATGGTCTGATAGGTCTGCACGTCGGAGCGCGTCGGCGGCGCGATCTGCAGGAGCGAGACGCGGCCATGCCAGCCCGGCCCGTTCTGCAGCATGCGCTCGAACGCCTGGAAGCGCTCGGCGAGCCCCTTCGAATAATCGAGACGATCGACGCTCATGATGAGCTTGCGTCCGCGCATCGCGTCGCGCAGGCTGCGCACCGGCTTGCGGTCGGTGAATTGCGCCGCCGACTTCGCGATCGAATCGGGATAGATGCCGATCGGGTACGCGCCCACCTTCAGGAAGCGATCCCAGGCGTGCACCATGCCGTCTTCGCTCGCGGTGCCGTGGCCGCCGCGCTCGATGTAGTCGACGAACGCCTGACGGTCCGCATCGGTCTGAAAACCGACCACGTCGTAATGGCACATGAACTTCATCAGTTCTTCGTGCGGCGGCACCGAGCGCATCACTTCGGGCACCGGCAGCGGAATGTGCAGGAAGAAGCCGATCGGATTCTTCACGCCGAGGTCGCGCAGGCAGCGCGCGAACGGAATCAGGTGATAGTCGTGGACCCAGATGATGTCGTCGGGCTGGATCAGCGGCTTGAGCTGGCGCGCGAGCGTCACGTTCACGCGCAGATAGCCGCCATATTCCTGGCGCTCGTAGCGCGCGAGGTCGTTGCGATAGTGGAACGTCGGCCAGAGCGTCGTATTCGAGAAGCCCTTGTAGTACTGGTCGTAGTCACGGCGGGTGAGTCCTACCGTCGCGTAGGTGACGCTGCCCTGCTGCTCGATGACCGGCGCGGCCGGCTCGGCGACCGTTTCGCCGCTCCACCCAAACCACACGCCGCCCGTCTCCTTGAGCGCGTCCAGCACGCCGACCGCCAGCCCGCCTGCTGCGGGACGGCCTTCTTGCGTCGGTGCCACGCGATTCGATACCACGATCAGTCTGCCCATTGCGGCCAATCCTCCTGTTTCGTTGCTTCGTTGTTTCTCGTGCGTCCGAAGACGTTGCCTCAGGCACGCACGCAAGATCCGCGCCTCCTTTGCCCGACAAGGAACGGATTTAAACGGGGCACAAACGGACGCCGACACCTTCCGCGCGCACGCGTCCCGACTGCGCGCGCGGTGAATGCGCTGCGCAAAAGCAGGGTGGGATGCCTGACTGCGAGTGAACTTCGACTGAACTTCGACTGAACTTCGACGGGAGCCGCGTTCGCCGACGGAGCGCTCGGCAGCGCGACTTGAACCGATCGATCAAGCGTCCTGCTCCGAGCCCAGATCCCGCTGATAGTCGATGCCCTCGGCGCGCGCGCCGCCCTGGTTGTGCTCGCCGTCGGGCGGCACGCCGGGCGCGGGGCGATTCTGGCCGGCCGGATCGGGGCTGTATCCGGACGCACCGGAAGCGCCGGGCGAGCCGGAAGACGGATCGGCGGAACTGCCGCTTTTCGGTTCTCCGTCACGCGAGCCGCGCCGGGCCGAGTGACGTGCGGAGCGGCGCAATGCGGGATGTCTCATGTCGATGCCTCCAGCGGGAAGGCTGCCACGCAGCGTGGGCGTTTTTTATAGTCTAGGGTTCGCCGCGTGAATTTGCCGGTAAATATGGCGATTGGTTTGTAACTCGTACATAAAAATCGCGGATGTCACCGATGCTGCAACACTGGCGCGGCCCGGGACGGCGCGGACGGGGTTCGATCGTCGCCGGGACGGCAGGTCCAGCTTGCCCAACGCGCCCAGCGCGCCCACGCCGAGCGGCCCGCCTCGCGCGCATACGCGGCCACGCGCGCCCACTCGTCGTGCGACTCGCGCGTGCGCATCACGGGATAGTGTCGGATCGAGCGCGGCACTTCGCCCGGCTGCGGCGGCGGATCGCCGACCGGGGGCACGTCGGGCGTGCCGGGTTCGCTGGGCGGCGGATCGTCGGGTTGCGGCGTATGGGCAAGCCACGGCTTCACGCGGAACGGATCGGATTGTTTGCAGCTGGGCATCGTGCACTCCTCCAAAGGTCGTCGATGAACCGTCTGCAAGCGACATACCAGCCGCGCCGATCGGCGGGTGAGCGGCGTCCCGCGCGGCATCGGCGCGCTGTCGCCGACTGGTGCCCAATGCAAAGCGCCCGTTCGGCCGGCGCGATTTACATCGCATACCGGCACGAACGGGCGCTGACTTCAGTGCGTCTTGAGGCTTATCGCCTTATCCGGACAGGGCGGCTCAGGCTCCCGCGCGCGCGGGCGTCTCGCCCTTGCCCGTCTCGTTGCCATACTCGACCAGCCGGTTATAGAGCGTCTTCAGGCTAATGCCGAGAATCTCCGCCGCGCGCGTCTTCACGCCGCCGCACTGTTCGAGCGTCGCGAGGATCAGTTGACGATCGGCGTCGGCGAGCGAGGTGCCGAACGGGATCGTCACGGCCGTGCCCGCCACGGGCTTCGACAGCGAGATCTGCAAAGGCACGGCCGCCGTGAGATCGCCTTCGTTGCCCGACATGATGTGCGCACGCTGCACGTAGTTCTTCAGCTCGCGCACGTTGCCGGCCCACGGATAGGCCGCGAGCATCTCGCGCACCGCGGGCGGAAACTGCTTCTTCGTGCCGTGGCGCTCGTTGAGTTCGTCGAGGAAGGCCTGCGCCAGCAGCTCGACGTCCTTGCCGCGCTCGCGCAGCGGCGGCAGGTTGATCGGGAACACGTTCAGACGGTGATACAGGTCCAGACGCAGCTTGCCCTCGGCCACGGCCTGCTCCGGATCGCGATTGGTGGCCGCGATCAGGCGCACGTCGGTCTCGATTTCCTTGGTCGTGCCGACGCGCATGAACATGCCGGTTTCGAGCACGCGCAGCAGTTTCACCTGCAACTCGATCGGCATTTCGGTGATTTCATCGAGAAACAGCGTGCCGCCGTTCGCGCGTTCGAAATACCCCTTGTGCTGACGGTCCGCACCCGTGAACGAGCCGCGTTCGTGGCCGAACATTTCGGATTCGATCAGGTTCGGCGAAATCGCGCCGCAGTTCACCGCGAGGAATTCGTGCTTGCGGCGCAGGCTCAACTGATGGATGGTCTGCGCGGCGACTTCCTTGCCGGTGCCCGACTCGCCCACCAGCATCACCGAGGCGGGCGTGGGCGCGACGCGGCTGATCTGGTCGTAGACGTCCTGCATGACCGGCGAATTGCCGAGCATCAGACCGAAGCGGCCCATGCGGCGCAGCTCGCCGCGCAGCGTGCCGATTTCGGCCTTGAGATCGCCCGCGCGCGGCAGACGATTGAGAATCGCCTTCACGCGCTGGAGGTTGATCGGCTTCACGAGGTAGTCGATCGCGCCGTTCTTGAGCGCGTCGACGGCCGTCTCCACGGTCGCGTGACCGGTGATGACAACGAGTTCCACGCCCGAGCGCGGATCGAGATCCTGGAACAGATCGGTGCCGCTGCCGTCGGGCAGCTTCAGATCGGTGAACACAACGTCCGGCATTTGCCGGATCAGCTGGATGCGCGCTTCCCGCAGGTCGCCGGCCTGCGCGGTGGTGAGTCCGTCTTCGCCCACCACGGCGGCGAGCGCTTCGCGGGTTTCTGCGTCGTCATCGACAATCAATACATGTGGCATCGCGTCTCGTCAGCCCTGAAAGGTGAGTGGCTCCTGGGCGCACAACACGACGCGCCGCAGCAAGTTCCAGCGCGACGGACAACAGAGTCCGACGTCGCGGGCTGCGCGGCGCGAGGGTGGCGCTGCAAGTGGAGTGCGAAACGGCCGGGTACGCTCAGGACGGCGAGCGCGGTCTTTTAGCTGCATGATCGCAACAATCTCGCGACCCGCAGTCAACCCAAACCTTGATTGTTGTGGATATGGCCATTATAGACATATTCCAGATACGGATGCGTGGCATTCACGGTGACATCGGACGCCCGGCGCGCGCGTCGCGAGGACGTGAGCGCCGTGCCGATGTTGCGTCGAAAGCCGCATCCGCTACCGGAATGCGTCCTCCCGTACCTCAATGCCGCGTGGCCGGATCGCTGCCGCTTTGCGGAAACGGCCATGCGCCGCTCGAGGCGTCGCCCGCCGCGCCGTTGACCGGCTCGCCGCGCGCCATCACGCCGGCGGCCATCGCATCGCCCGTCGCTGCCGCGCCCGGCGCCACGCCGCTCTCCGCCAGCGAGCCGCCCTCGCCCTCCCAGCGGTTCAGCTCGCGGTGAAACGTCTGACGCTGCATGCGGTGACGCTGCGCAAAACGCCACGCCAGCATGCCTGCCGTCGCGCCGAGCGCACCCACCGCCACGAGGGTCCCAATCAGTCCACGCTTGTTCTTCGCCATGTCGCACTCTCCCAGGTTGTTGTCGGAAATGCGGTCAGAATCGGCAGCCGTGAGCAGATGAACCGGCCACCGATCTATCGGCGCATACGCCGCGCCAGGTAGGATAGACGCCCGTGCGCAGTCCGACATGCAGAGCACGAGGCGTGCCAGCCGGTCCGCGCGCCGAATTCTGGCCGCAGTCGACGGCGTCCGGGCGCGCATCGGGGCGCATTCGCGCAGAACGCGGCGCGCAGCGACAATCCGGGCACGTCCATTGCCCTGCGACGCGCGGCAGTGGTTAAATGTTTACGAGATGGAAATCCCGTGGCCGCCGGGCAAGGTATCGCCTGCGCCGTTTCGCACAGCCAGTTGGCCAGATCGTGCGGCTCGCCAGCCGCCGAGGCCGGCAAGCCATGCCCGATCCGCCCGACGCGCGCAACGCCAGCGCCCCGGCTTCGGGCCACACACCACACTTTGCAGGACGACTACCCTATGGCGACAATCGAGCCGGGCTCGCCCGCCGCCGAGCGCGATGCAATGCGCGACGAACAACGTAACGAGATGCTGGATGAACGGCCTGACGAGAAGCGTGCAGGAAAGCGCAGTGAAAAACGCAGCGACAAGCCGCGCGCCGCGGCACGCCGCGACAAAGCCGACAAGCCCGACAAGCCCGACGACGCGCGCATGAGCGAGGAACGGAGCGCGCGCGTCGCGGGCCTGGAATCGTACGGACGCCTGTACGGTTCGTCGGCGGTCATGCAGGACCTCTACGAGCAGATCCGGCGCGTTTCGGTGACCGAGGCGACGGCGCTGATCGTCGGCGAATCGGGCACCGGCAAGGAGTTGGTCGCGCGCACGATTCACGAGGAAAGCAATCGCCGCGACGGTCCGTTCATCGCCGTGAACTGCGGCGCGATTCCCGACGAGCTGATCGAAGCCGAACTCTTCGGCCACGAAAAAGGCAGCTTCACGGGCGCGGTGCAGGCGCGCGACGGCCACTTCGAGCACGCGCGCGGCGGCACGCTGTTTCTCGACGAAGTCACCGAAATGTCGCTGCTGCATCAGGTCAAGCTGCTGCGCGCGCTGGAGTCCGGCGAGTACTACCCCGTCGGCAGCAACGAGGCGATTCGCGGCGACGTGCGCGTGATCGCCGCGACCAATCGCGACCCCGTGGCCGCCGTGCGCGACATGGCGCTGCGCGAGGATCTGATGTATCGCCTCGCGGTGTTTCCGCTGCGCGCGCCGCCGCTGCGCGAACGCGAGCGCGACCGCGAACTGCTCGCCCAGCTCTTTCTCAACGAACTCAACGACGAGAGCGGCACGCAGAAGGTGTTCAGCAAGCGCGCGCTCGAAACGGTGCGCAACTGGTCGTGGCCCGGCAACGTGCGCGAGCTGAAGAACGCGGTGTATCGCGCGTTCATCCTCGCCGAGAAGCAGGTGGAGATCGCGCATCCGCAACTCGTGCCGCGCGTGAAGAAGCCCGTCACGCAGGGCGATGCGATGAGCGTGTGGATCGGCACGCCGCTCGCGGACGCGCAAAAGCAGATCATTCTCGGCACGCTCAAGCATTGCGGCGGCGACAAGCGTCTCGCGGCGCGCACGCTCGGCGTGAGTCTGAAGACGCTGTACAACCGGCTCGGCAGCTACGGCGCCGAGGACGGCGACGCGCCGCCGCCGGAGGACATCGACAGCGACGAAGGCGACGACCCGCGCGACGACGCATGATCGCGCGCGGAAGATTTCAGGCGAAAGGAATCTGAAACGAGGCTGTCGGTTATCGGCAAGCGCGTTGCCGAATACGTTGACGAAAGCGTCGGCAAAAAGCCTCGAAATGTTGCGAAATAGCCGTCATCGCAATCACGTTAGGACAAGCGGTGCACGGCATTTTGCAATTTCTTGCACTTTACCTATGCCCTTGTGTAAGTCCTTCCTGCACAATCCGCAGCACGAAAACGTGCTGGAGGCTTGCGCAACGCGGCTTCCGGCCGCAAGCGGCAGGGAAAGGATCATGCAAGAACGAAGTGCTCTGGCGTGCAACGCGCCGATGGCGGCATCGCCGATCGACTCGACGACTCACCCGATCGCTGATTCGCCGCGTGAAACGATTCGTATCGCGCTCGCACGGCACGCCGCTTCGTCGGCGCGCTGGCGCCGCGCCGCGTCGCTCTCGCTGCTCGCCACCGTGGCCAGCTTCGCGTGTTCGGCGTGCAGCTCGCTCTACTCCGAGGGCGCGCAAACCGGCGCCGGTATCGCGGGCGCCGCCGTCGCCGCGAAGGTGACGAACAACGCGGCCGTGGCGACCGGCATCGGCCTCGGCGCGCTGGCCGCCGCCAAGGCCGGCGTGCAGTACTCCGAGCGCGTCGTGCACACCAACACCCAGGACAGCATCGCGAAGGCCGCGGGCCCGCTCGACGTCGGCGCCGTCGCGCCCTGGTCGATCGTCCATTCGTTTCCGATCGAAGACGACGAACACGGCCGCGTGACGGTGAGCCGCACGATCAGTTCGGGCGCGCTCGACTGCAAGGAAATCGTCTTCTCCGTCGATCACGACGCGACGAAGGACAAGGCCGCGACGAGCGCGTTCTACGTGGCCTCGGTGTGCCGCGACGGTCAGAACTGGAAGTGGGCGTCGGCCGAACCGGCCACCGCGCGCTGGGGCGCGCTGCAATGAACGGCGTGAATTCCCCGGCCGTGGCCGCGACACGTGCGGCGCGCGCGCGGCGTCCCGGCGCATCGCGCGGGCTCTCGCTCGTTGCACTCGCGGCGCTCTGCGCGAGCGTTGCGCTCACCACCAGCGGCTGCGGCTCAATCGGCGCGGCCAGCGGGGCCGCCGCCGCGGCCGCCACCGGCATCGTCACCGCGAATCCGGCCGTGGGCGTGGGCGTGGGCATCGCCGTGCAGGCGGCCACCGACGAAGCCGTCAACCGCTTCATGAAGAGCATGCACGCCGACCAGCAGGAGCTGATCGCGGAAACCGCCGGACGTCTGCCCGTCGACGGCACCGACACCTGGCGCATCAAGCACACGCTGCCCGTGGAAAACGGCCACGGCAAGGTGCGCGTGACGCGCGCGTTCGCGTCGGCGCTCGCGCTGTGCAAGGACTTCGTGTTCTCGGTGCAGGACGGCGACGCCGCCAACTCGCCCGAGCAGTGGTACACCGCCACCGCGTGCCAGGATCAGAGCACCTGGAAATGGGCGACGGCCGAGCCTGCCGTCGAGCGCTGGGGCTCGCTGCAATAATCGCTCGCTACACGAAAAAACGGTCGCCTCGGCGACCGTTTTTCATGGTGCGTATCGCGTGAATGCGATCCGCAAATCGATCAGGACTCCACGTCTTCGAGACTGAAGATTTCCGACTGGTCGTTGTACGAGAAGATCTCGCCGTAACGGCCCCAGTCGATCACGGTGTCGAGCGTCTCCTCGGCCGCGCCGTCGGAGAGAAAGTCTTCGAGTTCCTGCTCGAAACGCACGCGCGGCGCGCGGTGGCCCGGACGCTCGTTGAGCACCTTCTTGATCCGCGCCGCGAGCGGCACATGACGCAGCAGATGCTCGGCGAACATCATCTTGCGCTCCTGCGTGCCGAATTCCGCGAACACGCGGGCGGGCGGCGTGAGCAGCACGTCGCCTTCGCGCACATCGGCGAAACCGAGGTGTTGCAGCACTTCCGCGATCGGGAACAGATCGTCCACTTCCAGATGCAGCGAGCGGGCGATTTCCGGCATGTCGGCGCGGCCGTGATACGGCGCGGCGGCGAGCGTTTCGATCAGACCGGCCATCAGGTTGGTCGACACGCGCGGCAGCCAGCTGCCGAGTTCGAGGCCCTTCCTCGTCGTCTCGCCGGTCTGACGCGCGGTCATCTTCGCGTAGATGTCGTCGACCAGCTTGCGGAACGCCGGGTCCAGACGATTGCGCGGATGCTTGAACGGCACCTTGATTTCCGCGACCACGCGACCCGGATTCGACGACAGCACCAGAATGCGGTCGCACATGAACACCGCTTCCTCGATGTTGTGCGTGACGATCAGCACCGACTTGATCGGCAGACGCCCTTGCGTCCACAGATCGAGCAGGTCGGTACGCAGCGTTTCGGCGGTCAGCACGTCGAGCGCGGAGAACGGCTCGTCCATCAGCATGAGCATCGGATCGACGACGAGCGCGCGCGCGAAGCCCACGCGCTGGCGCATGCCGCCCGAGAGTTCGCGCGGATAGGCGTTTTCGAAGCCGTCGAGACCGATCAGGTCGATCGCCGCCAGCGCGCGTTCGCGACGCTCGCGCGCGCCCACGCCCTGCGCTTCCAGACCGGCTTCCACGTTCTGCAGCACCGTGAGCCACGGGAACAGCGCGAAGGTCTGGAACACCATTGCCACGCCTTCGGCCGGGCCGTCGAGCGGCTTGCCGCGCCACGTCACTTCGCCGCCGGTCGGCTCGATCAGCCCGGCGATGATGCGCAGCAGCGTCGACTTACCCGAACCGGAGCGGCCGAGCAGCCCGACGATCTCGCCTTCGCGCAGCGAGAGATTGGCGTCGTCGAGCACCAGCAGTTCGCCCTGCGACTTGTTGAAGCCCCGGCATACGTCCTTGACACGCAGGATTTCCTCGCCGAGCCGCGGCGGATTCGGGGCCGTCTGCACGTCGCCGTGCGCGGTGCTCAGGGTCTTGGGGTTTTGCATCGCGTTACCTTCGATCCTTCGTTGATTCGCTGAATTGTCGCAGTCTTCGCCCGATGGCGATCAATCGAGCCGCAGCCGCGATTCGGCATGCGTGTACAGCGGGCGCCAGAGCACGCGGTTGAACAGCGTGACGAACAGCGACATCACGGCGATGCCGAGGATGATCTTCGGAAAGTCGCCGGCGGCGGTCATCTGCGCGATGTACGCGCCGAGGCCATGCGCTTCGAGCTTCGTGTCGCCCCACTGCACGTATTCGGCGACGATGCTCGCGTTCCACGCGCCGCCCGAGGCCGTGATCGCGCCGGTGATGTAGTACGGGAAGATGCCCGGCAGCACCGCCTGACGCCACCACTGCCAGCCACGGATGCGGAAATTCTTCGCCGCTTCCTTGTAGTCGTTCGGGTAGGCGCTCGCCCCGGCAATCACGTTGAACAGGATATACCACTGCGTGCCGAGCACGATCAGCGGTGACAGCCAGATGTCAGGATTGAGGTGGAAGCGCACGATCACGATCACGAACGCGGGGAACAGCAGGTTCGCCGGAAACGCCGCGAGAAACTGCGCGAGCGGCTGGATCTTTTCCGCGAGCGCCGGGCGCATGCCGATCAGCACGCCGAGCGGCACCCAGATCACCGAAGCGATCGCGATCAGCACGATCACGCGCAGCAGCGTGATGAGGCCGAGCATGAGCACGTGGCCGACTTCGTCGAGCGAGACGCCCGTGCGCACGTAGGCCACCACGCGCCAGACCACGAACAGCGTGAGCGCGATCACGAACAGCGCCCAGACGATATCGCCGAGCTTCGAGCGCGCGCCGCCGCGCGCGGGGGCCGCGGGCGCGGCGCGCTGGATCGTCCGAAACGCGGGCAGACGGAACGGAATGCGCGCGGCCTTGGCGAAAACCCAGCCGAGCGGCACGAGCAGTTCGTGAATCAGATGCGTGCGGCGGATCAGGTCGAGCAGCCACGACTGCGGCGCGTCGCCGGAACTGGTGTTCTCCATGCGGAACTTGTCGGCCCACGCGACGAGCGGTCGGAACAGCAGCTGGTCGTAGGCGAGAATCACGACCGTCATCGTCAGGATCACCCAGCCGATCGCGTGCATGTTGCGCTCGGCGATGGCCTGCGCGAGATAGGCGCCGACGCCCGGCAGCGTGATCGTGTTGTTGCCCACCGTGATCGCTTCGGAAGCCACCACGAAGAACCAGCCGCCCGACATCGACATCATCATGTTCCAGATGAGGCCCGGCATCGAGAACGGCACTTCGAGCTTCCAGAAGCGCTGCCAGTTGGTCAGATGGAAACCTTTCGAGACTTCGTCGAGATCGCGCGGCACCGTGCGCAGCGACTGATAGAAGCTGAAGGTCATGTTCCACGCCTGGCTCGTGAAGATCGCGAAGATCGCCGCGAGTTCGGCGCCGAGCACGCGCGAGGGAAACAGCGCGAGGAAAAACGTGACCGTGAACGAAATGTAGCCCAGCACCGGCACCGACTGAAGAATGTCGAGGATCGGCACCAGCACGAGACCGGCGCGGCGGCTCTTGGCCGCGAGCGTGCCGTAGACCAGCGTGAAGATCAGCGAGGCGACCATCGCCGCCAGCATGCGCAGCGTCGTGCGCATCGCGTATTCGGGCAGGTTCGCGGCGTCGAGCGAGATCGGCTGCGCCTTGAGCGTGGCGATGGGCGCCATCGTTTCGTGAAAGCCCACGGCGGCCATCGCGATCAGGCAGATGATCAGCGGGAACGCCACGAAGTCCCAGCGATTAGGCAGCACGCGCCACGCCGAAGCGTTGGCCGTGCGGTTCAGGTTGAACTTGAATTCCATCAGACGCCCTCCCCGTTGAAGATCGATGCGGCGGCCTCGCGGTGCGGTGCGCGCGCGGCACCAGCCACGCAAGCAACGCAAGCGGCGCGCGGAGAGCGGAAATCAGCAAAGGCAAGACGCATGGACTGAGTATTTCGTTAGCGTTGATGACGCGGCGGCGCCCCACGAGGACGCATGCCGCCGCACGCAGGGGCCGGACCCAAGGAAGCGCGCCCGCTGCCGTCCGGCGCGGCCGGCGCAACCCGCGGCGGCGCGCTCACGCGGCAGGCTTGCCTGGTTCGGAACGGCACGACACTACACCAACCTTCGTGACACATTCAACCTCGCGCGCCACGCCGGCAGGATTCCAGCAAACGCCCGCCAGGCGGGGCTTTCGAGCCACTTTCGGCGCGCTTTCCGCGACATTCCGGCCAGCATGCGGCAAAGCCTGCCGACGACTCCCCAACGTGCGCCCGCGCACACGGCGATCACGCGCGAGGCCCGCCGGACGGCGTTTGCAGGCTCGCAGACGCCGTTCGAGAGGTAGAATCGTCACGCGGCGACGGCCACCCCTTCGCCGCGCAGTGTCCCGTTGTGCCGGGCCGGTGCTTCACGCGCCGGGATATCGGGCGAGCCGCCCGCTCAAGCATCAGGCGCGCCATGCCCATCCACGAATCAGAAGGCCGATGAACAGGAGACTCTTGCGTCAGGCAGCCGGGCCGCTCGGAGTCGTGGCGGTCGCCCTCGTCTGCTGGCTGGGCGCCGGCTGGCTCGCCGACCGCATGGTGCGTCAGGAGCTCGACACGGCGCTCAAGGTCCAGCGTCAGATGACGCGTTCCGTCGTCGACAACATGGCGGAAGTGATCGCCAGCGATCTCGCCATGTCGCGCGCGATTCCCGCCACCATGGCCGAGACCCGCGTGGTGCAACAGGCGCTCACCGAGGCTGGGCATTATGCCGCTTTGCGCACATCTACGGAACTGGCGCGACGCGAAGCGTTGCAGCAGATGCCCGAGCTCGCCACCGTCAACCGCTTCCTGCACGACGCGCAAGGCTTCTCCGGCCTCGATGCGATCTGGCTCGTCAACAGCAACGGCATCTGCATCGCGTCGAGCAACGCGATGGACAAGATTTCCTACGTGGGCGTCGACATGCGTCCGCGCGCGTACCTCACCGACACGCTGCTCGGTGCGTTCTCAGAAACCTATGGCGTGGGCACCTCGAGCGGCGAGCCGGGCATCTTCGTCGCCGCACCGGCCTACGACAACGGCCTGCTGGTGGGCGCCGTGGTCGCCAAGGTGAGCATCGCGCGGCTGCGCCACTGGGTCACGCATCCGGGCACCTTCGTCTCGGACAGCAACGGCGTGATCGTGATGGCGCACGACAGCGCGCTCGAAGGGCTCGCGATGCCCGGCTCGCACGTCGAAGAAATGAACGCCGTCGACCGCGTGAACACCTATCTGCGCGAGCGCTTCTCCGAACTGTCGCTGCAAAACGCCGCCGACGCCGCCACGAGCCAGGCGCCGTGGATGCCCGCGCAGGCCGCGCAGTCGCTCGTCGATCTGCCGGGCCAGCCCCTGCCCGCGCTTTATGAGGTGCGCGGCGGGCTCAACTCGGGACTCTCGGCGCATCTCGTCGATCCGCTCAACGCCTGGCCTGAACTGCTCGCCAACCATCGGCGCGATCGTCTGCTGATTTTTCTGACGCTCGCGGGCACCGCGGCGCTCGCGGCCGTGATTTCGATCTCGTGGGTGCGCGAGCGGCGTCTGCATCGCGCGAGCCGCGATCTCGCGGGGCAACTGCAGGCCGCCAACGCGCTGCTCGCCGCCGAAGCGCGCCACGACGCGCTGACCGGCGCCCTGTCGCGCCGCTATTTCCTCGACCTGCTGCGCCGCGAAATCGACGCCGCCTATGCGCAGGGCAAGCCGCTGTGCATGGCGATCGCCGACCTCGATCACTTCAAGCAGATCAACGACCGCTTCGGCCATCCGGCGGGCGACCGCGCGCTTCAGCATTTCGTGGAAACCTGCCGCGCCGAACTGCGCTCCGGCGACGCCGTGGGACGGCTCGGCGGCGAGGAGTTCGGCATCCTGCTAACCGACACCTCGCTCTCGACCGCGCACGACGTAATCGAGCGTCTGCGCCGCGAAGTGAAGTCGAGCCCGTGCGCGGAATTGCCCGCGGAATCGAACCTGAGCGTGAGCATCGGCGTCACCGAACTGGCCGCGTCGCAAGACCAGCCCGAACGGCTGATGAGCCGTGCCGATCTGGCGCTCTACATGGCGAAAGCGGGCGGCCGCGACCGCTGCGAGGCGATGACCGCCGACGGCGCCGTGCCGCCGCGCACCGCCGCCGAAACGTGGTGAACGCGCCGTCGCCGCGCACGCCGGACATCAGCACACACTCACTTAACTGCCGAACTCGACCGGGGCAAACCGGCCCGACGCGGTATCATCGGACCAGCGCAGCACGCGCCGCCATGCTATGCGCATCGCCGAAGTCCGGCGTGCGGCGCGTCAGGTCGTTTCACAGCACATATCAGGAGGCATGCATGAAGGGAAATCTGGTCATCGTCTGCCGCGATCAGGATGCTCTCGCGTTCGACCAGTTGATGGTGGAATACGGCGCGTTCCAGACGCGCCTCTCTTCGACCGCGTGGTATCTGAAGCTCGAGGCTGCGCCCGAGCTGGTCCAGGAAGAGATTCTCGCCCGCATCGGCAAATACACGACGCACTACATCTTCGAAGCCGACAGCGTTGTTTACAACACGGTCGACAGCGAAGCCGCCGCCGCACTCGACACGCTGTTCTCGGCCTGAAAATAAAAAGAGCGGCTGGTTCGCAGCCGCTCCGGGTCACACTGATTCATATTCGCCAACACGCATCCGCTGGACTTTCGGTCGGCTCCGGCACAGCCCGGACGCCCGCCGCGCAAATCCCCAAACCGTCTACAGCACGCCGGCGCTCACCAGATCTGAGCCGCCTCGGCCACCGTACGTTCGACCACTTCGAACGGAAAGCTCATGCGCACCGCGAGGCCGCCGCTTTCGCCGTTGCCGATGGCGATCTCGCCACCCGCGCGCCGCACCAGCCGCTCGACAATCGCGAGACCCAGGCCGCTGTGGCCGTTGCCGCCGCGCGCCGGGTCGAGCCGCACGAACGGACGGCTCGCCTGCGTAAGGTCCTGGTCGGCGATGCCCTTCCCGTGGTCGCGCACCGTGAGCGTGTAGCCCTCGGCATCGCGCGACGTTTCGATCACAACGGGCGGCGCGCCATAGGCGTGCGCATTGTCGAGCAGATTCGCGACCACGCGGTCGAGCGTGGCGGCCGGCAGACGGAAGTCCGGACCGGCCTTGAAACGCCGCTCGATCGCCAGCGTCTCGCCGCCCACCGTGCGGTAATTGCGCGCGATGCGCTCGCACTGCTCGTCGACTTCGACGGGCTCGCTGCGGTCGGCGCCATCGTGCGCGAACACCAGAAACTGGTCGACGATGTGCGCCATGGACTCCACGTCGCGCACCACGCCGTCACGCACCTTTTGCTCGTCCATCATTTCGGCGCGCAGACGCAAACGCGCCAGCGGCGTCTTGAGGTCGTGCGCCACGCCCGCGAGCATGACCGCGCGGTCTTTCTCGGTGCGCTCGACTTCCTTCACCATCTGATTGAAGCCGCGCGTGAGCTGGCGCAGCTCGCGCGGACCGCGCTCGCGCAGCGGCGGCACGGGCTGGCCGCGGCCGAAGCGCGCGACCGCGTGAGCCAGCGCGCGCAGCGGCTTTTGCACCATCCACGCCGCCACCAGCGCGGCCACCAGCGCCGCCGAGAAGATGATGATGAACCACGGCGCGCGGTCGATCGGCCGCATCATGCGCAGCGGCTGACCCGGCACCACGATCCACTTGGCGTCCTGCGGCCCCTTCACCCACAGCGTGGGCGGACGCCCCGGCATGCCGGGGCGCACTTCCGTGCCCGGCGGCATGCGCTCGCGGATGTCGTCAAGGAAGCGGTGAAGCGGCTCCGGCATTTCGTTGCGCATGGTCGGCACGTCCGGGCTGTCGGCTGGCACCAGTTGCACCCGCGAGGGCAGCGGCTGGTCGGGCTCGCGCTGGACGTGCTGGCGCACGGCGTCGACGAGGAACATGGCCTCTTCGACCGCGTAGCGCGATTGCATCTGGTCGCGCTCGAGACGCATGAGCGCAAACCAGGCGACGTGCGACAGCAGCAGAACGCCAATGAAGAGCAGCGCAAGCCGCCCGAACAGCGAATCAACCGGCCGGCGCATGACCACTCTGCTCGCCGTCCGGCACGAAAACGTAGCCGCGGCCACGCACCGTCTGGATGAAGCGCGGCGTGGACGGATCGGTTTCGAGGATGCGTCGCAGACGCCACACCTGCACGTCGATGCCGCGGTCGGTGCCGTCGTATTCCGGACCGTGCAGCAGTTCGAGCAGGCGCTCGCGCGTGAGCGTACGCATGGGGTGATTGACGAAAATCTTCAGGAGCGCGAACTCGCTGCCCGACAGCATGATGGGCTTGCCTTCCTGCTGGAGCGTGCGCGACTGGAAGTCGAGCGTGAAGCGGCCGAACGAGAACGGCTCGCGCTGCTCGGGCGCGGCGGCCGAGGGCAGCGTGCGGCGGCGGCGCAGCACGGCCTGCACGCGCGCCAGCAGTTCGCGCGGGTTGAAGGGTTTGCCGAGGTAATCGTCGGCGCCCAGTTCGAGACCGACGATGCGGTCCACGTCGTCGGCGCGCGCGGTCAGCATGATGACGGGGATGTCGTCGCCGGACGCGCGCAGCTTGCGCAGCGCGGTGAGCCCGTCGACGCCCGGCATCATGAGATCGAGCACGATCAGGTCGGGGCGCTCGCGCTCGAGGCGGCGCTCGAGCGAGCCCGCATCGTGCAGCACCGACACTTCCATGCCTTGCCGCGCCAGATAGTCGCGCAGCAGGTCGCGCAGTTCGACGTCGTCATCGACGACCAGAATTTGAGTAGCCATGGGACGAAGTTTAACGCGCGCATGTAAGCCGTTTGCTTACACGGAGGCGCTTTGGGTTACGAGAAGTTACCGCGAAAGGCACATGTAATGTCGCGTAATGACAACGCCGTGGCCCGTAACACGCCGCTCCCGACCGGCCTATACGCTAGGGACACCGGTTGCGGCCACCCTGCTTCGGACGCCGTGCCAAACCGGACCAAACCTTCAAGGATTTGTCAGGAGCATCACCATGTACAAGACTACTTCGCGCCTTCTCGCGATCGCCGCTGCCTCTCTCGCTCTCACGGTCGGCGCAACCGCCGCCAATGCACAAACGCCGCCGCCGCCCCCGGGCGGTCCCGGCATGATGCACGGCCCGCACGGCGGCCCGGGCATGCACGGCGACTTCATGATGGGCGCCAAAAAGCTGCACGACAAGCTCAACCTGAACGCCGCTCAGGAAAAGCAATGGCAAACCGCCGTCGACACCATGAAGCAGAACGGCCAGGCCATGCGCAAGAACCATGAACAGCTCAAGCAGCAGTTCGACGCGCAGAAGAACCAGCCGATCCTCGACCTGAACGCGATGCACGCCACGCATCAGCAGATCGAGCAGCAGGAAGCGCAACTGCGCGAGCAGACCGCGCAAGCCTGGCTCGCGTTCTACAACGGCCTGAACGACCAGCAGAAGACCACCGTCAGCTCGGCGCTCAAGGAGCACTTCGCGAAGATGGAACAGCGCCACGAGAAGATGCGTCAGCGCTGGGAACAGCACCGCCACGACAAGGGCGCGGCATCGGCGCCGGGCGCGCAGTAAGCAACCGGGCGCCAATCGAGGCGCGCGCCTGAGCGGACGCGCGGCGGGTCGCGCCGCCGCATGTCCGCCCGGCGCGGGCCTGACCGCCCGGTTCAGCAAAGACGCAAACAAAAGCGAAAGCGCCGCGAGTCTCATCCCTCGCGGCGCTTTTTTCATGGCCGCGCGCGGAGCGTTTCCGCGCGCGGCGTCACACGCGCAGCCTGCGCGTCCCGTGCGGCATCACGCCACGTCGAACAGCAGCACTTCCGCCGCTTCGCCCTTCGCGAGCACCACGGCCGTTTCAGCTTCGATCATCGCCGCGTCGCCCGTGTTCAGGCGCTCGCCGTTGACCTCCAGCGCGCCGCGCGCCACCTGCACGTAGACCCGCCGCCCCGTCGGCACCGCATATTCGGCGCGCTCGTCGCCGTCGATCAGCGCTGCGTGAATCGAGGCGTCGGCCTGCACCGTCACCGAGCCGTCGCGCCCGTCGGGCGAGGCGATCAGGCGCAGACGGCCGCGCTTGTCGGCGTCGTCGAACCGCTTTTCCTCGTAGCCCGGCGCGCCGCCGCGTTCGGTCGGCAGCAGCCAGATCTGCAGCAGATGCGCTTCCTCGTCCTTCGAGGCGTTGAACTCGCTGTGCATCACGCCCGTGCCGGCGCTCATGCGCTGCACGTCGCCGGGGCGGATGGTCGAGCCGTTGCCCATGCTGTCGCGGTGCGCGAGCGCGCCGGAAAGCACATAGGTGACGATTTCCATGTCGCGGTGGCCGTGCGCGCCGAAGCCGCGTCCGCCCGCGATGCGGTCGTCGTTGAGCACGCGCAGTGCGCCGTAGTGCAGATGCGCTTCGTCGAAATAGTCCGCGAACGAGAAGCTGTGATACGTGTCGAGC
Source organism: Paraburkholderia tropica (assembly GCF_900109265.1). Taxonomy (GTDB): domain Bacteria; phylum Pseudomonadota; class Gammaproteobacteria; order Burkholderiales; family Burkholderiaceae; genus Paraburkholderia; species Paraburkholderia tropica. Next base: position 147,218 of record NZ_FNZM01000011.1, on the reverse strand, counting down.
CAGCCGTGGTTGGCATGGCCGCGTTCGTCGGCGCGTCGGATCGCAAGCATGGGGATTCTCCGTTCAGTCATGTCGATGTCCGAAGGTAGGGGCGGACGGCCTCGCGCACAATCCGCACCGGCGCACCGCATCGTTTCGCCAGCAACATCAATGGCCGGCGCGGGCGCGTCGCGGCCGTCCGGACACCGATCGGGCGCCCGATCGCCGCTCGATACGCGCCCCGCGACCAATTCTGTCAGGCCTGAACCACATGCCTGGTGCCGAGTCGCCCGCGTGCGCCCTGGCTTCGGGTAAAATACCGCGCTTTTCGGCCAGCGCCAGCTCGCGCGCGACCCGGCGCCGGCTTTGGGCGCCAGCCTGGACGCCCTGCGCGTCCGACCCGTATTTTTGATCGCCTACAATGGCGGCGCTCCGGCCACGAGCCGGTTCGCGCAAGTCGCGAGCGAGCGCCGGTATCGACGCGCGCCGCCGGCGCCGCGGTCCCGAAGCGCCCGCCTCAGCTATGGAAGGGACGGAGTCAGTGATGAACCACTCGCTGCGCCCCGACAGGAGAAAGATGAAGAAGTTCGCAGTGTGCGTCGCGCTCGCCCTGATGGCGGGCAGCGCCGCGGCCAGGGATTGGCATACCGTGCGTATCGGCGTCGATGCGAGCTATCCGCCGTTCGAGTCCAAGGCCGCCAACGGCCAGATCGTCGGTTTCGACGTCGACCTCACGAAGGCGCTGTGCGCGCGCATGAACGTGAAGTGCGTGTGGGTGGAAAACGACCTCGACGGCATCATTCCGGCGCTCAAGGCGCGCAAGTTCGATGCGATCGTCTCGTCGCTGACGATCACGCCGCAGCGCCGCCAGCAGATCGACTACTCCGACAAGCTGTTCGACGCGCCCGCGCGCATGATCGCGCGCAGCGGTTCGCCGCTGCTGCCGACGCCCGAATCGCTCAAGGGCAAGAACGTCGGCGTGGAACAGGGCTCGACCCAGGAAGCGTACGCGAAGGTCCACTGGGCGCCCAAGGGTGTGAACGTGGTGTCGTACCAGAACCAGGATCAGGTCTATCAGGATCTGATCGCGGGCCGCCTCGACGCCACGCTGCAGGATGAAGTGCAGGCCGACTACGGTTTCCTGAAGACGCCGCGCGGCAAGGGCTTCGGCTGGGCCGGTCCGGAAGTCGAGGATCTGGCGACGATCGGCGACGGCACCGCCATCGGCCTGCGCAAGGACGACGCCGACCTGAAGGCGAAGTTCAACGCGGCCCTCGCCTCGCTGCACAAGGACGGTACGTTCGACCAGATCGCGAAGCAGTATTTCGACTTCCCGATCTACAAGGGCAAGTAAGCAAGGCAACCAGGCCGGCGCGCGCGGCGCGCCCGGGGCTCGCCCCGATGGACCGCGCAGGCGCTTCGTATACAGTGCGAAGCGCGTCCTGCGAAGACGCCGTCCAGAGCGCCATTCGACACCATTCGACACGCGCCTCCAGGACACGGAGACCGACGGCCACGCGGCGAAGCCTCGCCAGCCGCGCTTGACCGGATTTGAACCGCGGCAGTCGCTGCCGCGCCTTTCGCGAGGCGCCCCTCGGCATCGAGGACGCTTCGTCGAGGACTCACCTATGTTTCTTCAAGGCTACGGCCCGCTGATCCTCGCCGGCACCTGGCAGACCGTCAAGCTCGCGGTGCTCTCGCTCGTGCTCTCCTTCGTGCTCGGGCTGATCGGCGCGGCGGCGAAGCTCTCGAAAAACCGCGCCGTGCACGGCGCGGGCACGGCCTACACCACGCTGATCCGCGGCGTGCCCGATCTCGTGCTGATGCTGCTGCTGTTCTACAGCATCCAGATCTGGCTGAACGACCTCACCGACATGCTCGGCTGGGATCAGATCGACATCGACCCGTTCCTCGCCGGCGTGGTGGTGCTCGGCTTCATCTACGGCGCGTACTTCACGGAAACCTTCCGCGGCGCGTTTCTCGCCGTGCCGCGCGGCCAGCTCGAAGCGGGCCACGCCTACGGCATGACGAACTGGCAGGTGTTCACGCGCATCATGTTCCCGCAGATGATGCGCTTCGCGCTGCCCGGCATCGGCAACAACTGGCAGGTGCTCGTGAAGTCCACGGCGCTCGTCTCGATCATCGGTCTCGCCGACGTCGTGAAGGCCAGCCAGGACGCCGGCAAGGGCACGCTGCGCTTTTTCTTCTTCACGCTGCTCGCGGGCGCGATCTATCTCGGCATCACGACGGTCTCGAACTTCGTGCTGATGTATCTCGACAAGCGCTACTCCACGGGCGTGCGCAAAGCGGATCTCTGAGATCCAGGCTCAGGCGGAACTTAGCCAGAAGACAAGACAAGGCCAACGACAATGCAAGACCTGATCCAGCTGATCCAGCAATACTGGCGCAACTATCTCTACACCGACGGGTATCACTTCACGGGCGTCGCGATCACGGCCTGGCTGCTGGTGATTTCGATCGGCCTCGGCTTCTGCCTCTCGGTGCCGCTCGCCGTCGCGCGCGTCTCGAAGAAGAAGTGGCTCTCGGGCCTCGTGTGGCTGTACACGTACATCTTTCGCGGCACGCCGCTCTACGTGCAGTTGCTGCTCTGCTACACGGGCCTCTACAGCCTCGAAATCATCCGCAATCACGAGCTGACGAGCGCGTTCTTCCGCAGCGGCATGAACTGCACGCTGCTCGCGTTCACGCTCAACACCTGCGCGTACACGACCGAGATCTTCGCGGGCGCCATCAAGGCGACGCCCTACGGCGAGATCGAGGCCGCGCGCGCCTACGGCATGAGCCCGTTCACGCTGTATCGCCGCGTGATCCTGCCGTCGGCGCTGCGCCGCGCGCTGCCCTACTACAGCAACGAAGTCATCCTGATGCTGCACGCGACCACCGTCGCGTTCACGGCCACCGTGCCGGACATCCTGAAGATCGCGCGCGACGTGAACTCGGCGACGTACCAGTCGTTCGGCGCGTTCGGCATCGCCGCGGTGCTGTACCTGATCATTTCATTCACGCTCGTGTGGCTGTTCCGCCAAGCCGAGCGCCGCTGGCTCGCATACCTGCGACCGCAAGGCAAGTGAGCCAACGAGGTCTTTGATGAATTCCCAGAAGCAGAAACTTTTCGTCGATTCGATCCACAAGCAGTACGGCGACAACGAAGTGCTCAAAGGCGTCTCGCTCAAGGCGAACGCCGGCGACGTGATCAGCGTGATCGGCTCGTCGGGCTCCGGCAAGAGCACGATGCTGCGCTGCATTAACTTCCTCGAGCAGCCGAACGCGGGCCGCATCTTCGTCGACGGCGAAGAAGTCGTCACGAAGGCCGACCGCCGCAGCGGCGCGCTCGTGGCCGCCGACGTCAAGCAGTTGCAGCGCGTGCGCACCAAGCTCGCGATGGTGTTCCAGCACTTCAACCTGTGGTCGCACATGACGGTGCTCGAGAACGTGATCGAGGCGCCGGTGCACGTGCTCGGTCTTTCGCGCAAGGAGGCCGAGGACCGCGCGCGCGTCTATCTGGAGAAGGTCGGGCTCGCGCCGCGCGTGGAGAAGCAGTATCCGTCGCATCTCTCGGGCGGCCAGCAGCAGCGCGTGGCGATCGCCCGCGCGCTCACCATGAACCCCGACGTGATGCTGTTCGACGAACCGACTTCGGCGCTCGACCCCGAACTCGTCGGCGAAGTGCTCAAGGTGATGCAGCAGCTCGCCGAGGAAGGCCGCACGATGATCGTCGTGACGCACGAAATGGGTTTCGCGCGCAACGTTTCGAATCATGTGATGTTCCTGCATCAAGGCCGCGTGGAAGAGGAAGGCGTGCCCGCCGAGGTGTTCGCCAATCCGAAGAGCGACCGTCTGCGCCAGTTTTTGTCGGGCAGTCTGAAGTGATGCCGGGTTTTGTAGTCGCGCTGCATAGTCAGTCTATGTAGTCGACTACATCCGTTCCAGCGGCGATGTAGTAAAAGTAGTATTTCAAGGCGCTTTCTGCGCCTTTTCTTTTTTCCTTCGCAACCCGCCTCTCGCCCCCGAAAATCGCCGCCAAAAGCGCGTTTTTCGCATTACTCCTGCGTCCTTCACGCGTCAATAGTGGCAATCCTGAGGAGCCCCCCTGACGATCCGTGTGTCCCTTGTCTGATAAGGATTTAGGCATACTTTTCAGACTCGGGTGACCACCATCCAGGAAGGCCATATGGCAATTTGACGACACCCGGCGCCGCCCGCGCGATTTCGTTCGCCACCGCCCACCTTTTTTGCTAAATTAGTAACCAAAGTAGCAAAACAAACTTCTTTAAAAGTAGTTTCACTTCAAATAAGAACGGGAGATGCCAGTCAACCAGGGGATCTGCATGACGACTCGATCAGGTTGTCCTGCTCGCATCGTTTCCGTACGCCGATCCTCCGGGTCACACTCCCTTTACGCGACCGTTTCTGTCCGCAGCACCCCGAAGGCGCGCGGACGTCTTTCGCAGTACTAAGGTTGACTCTTTGACAGGGTATGGAGGAGAAGATGAAGAAAGCATTGCTCGCCGCAGCATTGATGTCGGCTGGCGTCGTGGCGCATGCGCAAAGCAGCGTGACGCTCTACGGCCGCCTCGACGCAGGTGTGGCGTACATGAACGGCGTCGGCGCCGGTTCGGGCGCAAACGGCCAGGCTACCCATGGCACGAGCCAGGTTCAGCTCGAAAGCGGCTACTGGGGCACCAGCCTCTGGGGCATGAAGGGCGTTGAAGACCTCGGCGGCGGCAACAAGGCACTCTTCCAGTTGGAAGGCAGCTTCAGCACGGCAACGGGCGCAGGTCCGGGCAACGGCGGCCTCTTCAATCGCTGGGCAACGGTCGGTATGTCGAACGACAACTACGGTACGCTGCTGTTGGGCCGCGAACTGATGATCGTCAACGGCATTTGGGACTTCGACCCGTTCGGTCAGTCGAACTGGTCGTCGGCATCGATGGTCCGTGGTCGTAACTGGCCGCAATCAAGCAACAACATTTCGTACCAGTCGCCGAAGTTCTACGGCTTCGACGTGTACGGCCAGTACTCGTTCTCGAACGCCACGAACTGGAACGGTAACGGCACGACGTCGCAAGGCCGCCAGAACGGCATCCAGCTGACCTACACGAACTCGCTGTTCCAGGTTCGCGGTATCTACGACGAAATCCGCAATCCGGCCAACGGTACGCTGGGTGGCACGTACGACCAGACCAACGCAGACAACGCCTCGCAAGGCGTCTTCGCGTACTCGCGCGACTACATGGCGATGGTCAACGTGTTCCTCGGTCCGTTCAAGGTTCAGGGCGGCTACGAAGCCGTTCGCTCGTCGGGCATGACGGGTCTGGCAATCGGCCAGCCGAGCACGCTCGATCACGAGTGGGGCGGTGTGACGTGGCAAGCCACGCCGGCTGCCGCGCTGATCGCCGCGGTCTACCACGTCAACGCGAACAACGGCGGCGGCAACGCCACGCTGTACACGATCGGCGGCTCGTACAACCTGTCCAAGCGCACGCTGCTCGACCTGCAGGTCGCCACGGTGCAGAACAGCAAGTCGGCCAACTTCGGTCTGAACGCCAACAACTACGGCGACTCGGCTGCCACGGGCAACCCGCTGGCCGGCCACAGCCAGACCGGCGTGTACGCAGGCATCCAGCACTCGTTCTAATTCCGGACGAGTGTAGACAGAACAGCTACATCGACGTTTTCACGCTGCTGCGAGAGGCGCGTATCGGTGCGGTGTCCGAAAGGGTACCGCACCGTTTTTTATTCCTGGGCGACCTTCGGGCCGCCCTTTTTCTTTGCCGGCGTCACGCTGTGACGTGACGCCCGTGCGGACGATCGATCAGACCGCCGCTTCGTTCTCTTCGCCCGTGCGGATGCGGATCACGCGCTCGACGTCGGTGACGAAGATCTTGCCGTCGCCGATCTTGCCGGTGCGCGCCGCGCCGATGATCGCGTCGATCACCTGGTCGGTCTGCTCGTCGGCGACCACGACTTCGATCTTCACCTTCGGCAGGAAGTCGACCACGTATTCGGCGCCGCGATACAGCTCCGTGTGGCCCTTCTGGCGGCCGAAGCCCTTCACTTCGGTGACGGTCAGGCCCGTGAGGCCCACTTCGGCGAGCGCCTCGCGCACTTCGTCGAGCTTGAACGGTTTGATGACGGCGGTAATGCGTTTCATGGCGATCCTCGTTCGGTATCGGTTACGTAGGTTTCGTATCCGGTGACTTGCGGTAAATGGGCAATGTGACTGGCGTAATTTTACGCCGCCGGCTCCTGCGCGGGCACGCGCTCCAGATCGGCGAGCCAGACGACCGATTCCGAATCACTCGGCGCGCGCCAGTCGCCGCGCGGCGACAGCGAGCCCCCCGTGCCCACCTTCGGCGCGTTCGGCACGCAACTGCGCTTGAACTGGCTCTGGCGGAAGAAGCGGTCGAGGAAAATCCGCAGATTGCGCTTGATGGCCGCCAGATCGTACTGATTGCGCGCGACCTCGGCGTTCTCCGGCCACGCGCCCGTCTCGCGGTCGCGCCACGCGTGACGCGCGAGGAACGCGACCTTCGCGGGCGTGAAGCCGAAGCGCAGCGTGTAGTAGAGATTGAAGTCCTGCAGCTCGTACGGTCCGATCGTGCTTTCGGTCTTCTGCTCGGGCGCGCCGTCCGACTTGCCGGGAATCAGTTCGGGGCTGATGTCGGTGCCGAGAATCGCTTCGAGCACGTCGCGTCCGCTCTCGCCGTTCTGGCCGATCTGGCCGGTTTCCGCGACCCAGCGCACGAGGTGCGTGATGAGCGTCTTCGGCACGCTGGCGTTCACGTTGTAATGCGACATGTGATCGCCGACGCCGTAGGTGCACCAGCCGAGCGCGAGCTCGGACAGATCGCCCGTGCCGATCACGATCGCATGATTGAAGTTCGCGAGACGGAACAGATGATTCGTGCGCTCGCCCGCCTGCACGTTTTCAAACGTGATGTCGTAGCTTTCCTTGCCTTCCGAATACGGATGGCCGAGGTCTTCGAGCATCTGCATGCAGCTCTTGCGGATGTCGATTTCGCGCGCCGTGCAGCCGACGAGATTCATCAGCTCGCGCGCCTGGCGCAGCGTGCGTTCGCTGGTCGCGAAGCCCGGCATCGTGTACGCGAGGATGTTCGCGCGCGGCAGCTTGAGGCGGTCCATCGCCTTCGCGCAGACGAGCAGCGCGTGCGTGGAATCGAGCCCGCCCGACACGCCGATCACCACCTTCTTGATGTTGGCCTGCGAGAGACGCTGCACGAGCGCCTGCACCTGAATGTTGTAGACCTCGTTGCAGCGTTCATCGCGGCGCTTCGGATCGGCCGGCACATACGGGAAGCGCTCGACGCGGCGCTCCAGCGCGAGCGTTTCCTGCTGCCACGGCGCCGTGCCTTGTGCGTTGTCTTGTGCATTGCCGACGGCGCATTCGATCACGCGGAACTTCGCGATTTCGTCGGCGTGACGGCGGATCGAATCGCCGAATGTGGTCTGGCGAATGCGCTCCTGCTGGAGGCGCTCCAGATCGACATCGGCGTAAATGATCTGCGAATCGTCGAAGAAACGCTCGGACTGCGCGAGCAATTCGCCGTTTTCGCAGACGAGCGCCTGACCGTCCCACGCGAGATCCGTGGTCGATTCGCCCTTGCCCGCCGAGGTGTAGAGATACGCGGCGAGGCAGCGCGCCGACTGCTGCGAAACCAGTTGATGGCGATAGCCCGCCTTGCCCACCACCACGTTCGACGCCGACAGATTCACGAGCACCGACGCGCCCGCAAGCGCCGCGAACGACGACGGCGGAATCGGCACCCAGACGTCCTCGCAGATTTCCACCTGGAAGCGCAGGCCCGCGACCTCCGGCACGTCGAACAGCAGCGCGGCGCCGAACGGCACGTCCGCGCCCGCGATGCGCACGCTGTCGACGCTCGCGCTGTCGGCGGCGCTGAACTGGCGCGGCTCGTAGAACTCGCCGTAGTTCGGCAGATAGCTCTTCGGCACGATGCCCGCGACGCGCCCGCCCGCCACCACGGCGGCGCAGTTGAACAGCGAATGCCCGACGCGCAGCGGCAAACCGACGATCATCGCGAGCGGCAGCGTCTTCGAAGCTTCGGCGATCTGCGCGAGCGCGTGCTCGCAGGCATCGAGCAGCGCCTGTTGATGGAAGAGATCGTCGCAGCTATACGCCGACAAACCGAGTTCCGGAAACGCGACGAGCACCGCGCCCTTCGCCGCCGCCTCGCGGGCGAGCGCGAGCGTCTGTTCGGTGTTGAAGACCGGATCGGCCACGTGGCAGCGCGGCAAGCCCACGGCCACGCGCGCGAAACCATGCGAGTAGAGATTGAAGAAGCGCTCTTTCATGTCGATAACCTTGGGCTCTTGAGGCAGTCGGCGCGCGCGGCGCCTGGCAAGCGAATGGCGAGGTTCTGGTGCGGTTCGTGCCGTCCGCGCGGAACGTACGCATTGCGTGACGACGGCGCAACGACGGCAGCGGCACGATAGCGGCGGCGCGCCAGCGCTCACCCGTTCGGAGGGTTTGCTTTACCATGACCGCTTGCCGCGGCGCGGCGAAACCGGCGCACCCGCGCCGCGACGGGCCGAAACCCTCGCCGCCCGCCTCCCACCTCGCCACGCCAGAACGGGCACGCAAGTTGAAAAAGGAACATTTCGATTATCGCACGGGCATTCTCGGCTCACCGGCCGAGATCGACGCCGCCGAATGGAACGCGCTGCTCGCGCGCCAGGCGCAGCCGACGCCTTTTTTGCGCCACGAATTCCTCACGGCGCTCGACGCCACGCGCTGCGCCGCGCCCGACGCGGGCTGGGCGCCGCAGTTCGTCACGCTCACCGACCCGCAAACGGGCAAGCTTGCCGCCGCCGCGCCGGTCTATCTCAAGGGCCATTCGTACGGGGAATACGTGTTCGACTGGGCCTGGGCCGACGCCTACAAGCGCAACGGCCTGGAGTACTACCCGAAGCTGCTGTGCGCCGTGCCGTTCACGCCGGTGCAAGGCACCCGCCTGCTGGCCGCCGACGAACCCGCGCGCCGCCATCTGGCCGCCACGCTGCTGGCGTTCGCGGAGCAGGCCGAAGTCTCGTCGCTGCACGTGCTGTTTCCGCCCGAAGACGATGCGCGCGCGCTCACCGACCTCGGCATGATGCAGCGTGAAGGCGTGCAGTTTCACTGGCTCAACCAGGGCTATCGCGACTTCGACGACTTCCTCTCGACGCTCGAACAGAAGAAGCGCAAAAACATCCGCGCCGAGCGCCGCAAGGTGCGCGAGGCCGGCGTGACGCTGCGGCGCGTGCGCGGCGAGGACATCCGCGACGAGGACTGGCGCTTTTTCAGCCGCTGCTATCGGCAGACCTACCGCGAGCATTTTTCGTCGCCGTATCTGAACCTCGATTTTTTCCGCATGATCGGCGCGTCGATGCCCGAGAACCTGCTGCTCGTGATCGCCGAATACGAAGGCAAGCCGATCGCCAGCTCGCTCGTGGTGTATCAGCGCGGCGCGGACGGCCGCGGCGGCACGCTCTACGGCCGCTATTGGGGCGCGCTCGAACACGTGCCCTGCCTGCACTTCGAGACCGCGTACTATCAGCCGCTCGAATTCTGCATCGAGGAAAAACTCGACGTGTTCGAAGGCGGCGCGCAAGGCGAGCATAAAATGGCGCGCGGCTTCATGCCGACCGTCACGCGCTCGGCGCACTGGCTCGCGCATCCCGCGTTCGCAGACGCCGTCGCGCGCTTTCTCGACAGCGAGACGAACCAGATTCACGCCTATATGCATGAGTTGAACGAGCACAATCCGTTTCGCGGATAACGCCAGCCCGAACGCAAACGCCGACGCACACTCACCCAAGCCTCACGATCATCGCTTCCAGAAATATGCCGTGGTTTCTCTATCTGCTCGAATGCGCCGACGGCAGCGTCTACACGGGCATCGCCATCGACGTGGCCGCGCGTTTCGCGCAGCACGCCGACGGCACGGGCGCGCGCTACACGCGCTCGCGCAGGCCCGTGCAGGTGCTCGCGCAATTCGAACTCGCCGATCGCGCGAGCGCCTCGCGCGCCGAATACTGGGTCAAGCGGCTCACGCCGCGTGAGAAACGCGCGCTCGCGGCAGGCGCGCGCACGCTCGAATCGGTGCTGCCGCCGGTGCCGGTCGAAGTGCCCGCGAGCGACGAACCGGAAGCCGAAGCGCCCGCTTGAAGCCAAACCCGCACCCATGAAAAAACCGCACGGCCTTTCGGCACGTGCGGTTTTTTTACCGCCAGGAATCGCGACGCTTACTTCTTCGCGTTCGCGAGGCCTTCAGTGATTTCCTTGTGAGCGGCTTCGATGCCGACCCAGCCTTCGACCTTGACCCACTTGCCCTTTTCGAGCGCCTTGTAGTTCTCGAAGAAGTGCTTGATCTGGTCTTTCAGGTACTCGGGCACGTCGTCCAGCGTCTTGATGTTCGCCGTCATCGGGCAAACCTTGTCGTGCGGCACGGCGATCAGCTTCGCGTCGACGCCCGACTCGTCCGTCATCTGCAGCATGCCGAGCGCGCGCGAACGCACGACCGAGCCGGCCAGCAGCGGGAACGGCGTGATCACGAGCACGTCGACGGGGTCGCCGTCGCCCGAGAGCGTCTGCGGAATGAAACCGTAGTTGACCGGATAACGCATGCCGGTGCCGACGAAACGGTCGACGACGAGCACGCCCAGATCCTTGTCGGCTTCGTACTTGACCGGATCGCTCTGCGCCGGAATCTCGATGATCACGTTGAAGTCGTGCGGCAGATCCTTGCCGGCGGGGACATTTGCGAAGCTCATGAGCGCTCTCTGAGAGAAGGGGAAAAAAGCGACGGTTCACGCGAGGCGCGCGGCGAGCACGCGGCTCTCGCGCGAGGCGTGCCGGTGCGAAACCGGACGTCACAGGTTCGCAGCATTATAGCCAATCGGCTGCGGCGTCCGGATGATGCCCGGATGAAGCGTCTCCTGAAAACCCACGCGTGCGCCGCGATTGGCGCGATAATGGCCCGGCAGGCCGGCGCTCGCGCACGCAACGCGCGGCGCCTGCCTGTTGATGGCCTGATACTGGCTGTTCGTGTTTTCGTCTTGCGTTCCCTTCCCTCGTTTCATCCCCTATTTACGAGGCGCATGCATGGAAGAAGCGAAGCATTTCATCGGCGGCGCGTGGCGCGCGCCCGCCAACGGCGAAACCCTCGCCGCCCTCGATCCCTCCACCGGTCAACCCTTCGCGCAACTCGCGCGCGGCAATGCCGCCGACATCGACGCCGCAGTGCAGGCCGCGCGCGCCGCGTATGAAGGCATCTGGGGCGCGCTCAGCGCCGCCGAACGCGGACGCCTGCTGTTCAAGCTCTCGGGTCTCGTCGCGCAGCATCAGGAAACGCTCGCGCAACTCGAAGCGCAGGACACCGGCAAACCGCTCAAGCAGGCCCGCGCCGACGCCGCCGCGCTCGCGCGCTACTTCGAGTTCTACGCGGGCGCCGCCGACAAGCTGCACGGCGAAACGCTGCCCTATCAGCACGGCTACACGGTCCTCACGATCCGCGAGCCGCACGGCGTGACGGGCCACATCGTGCCGTGGAATTATCCGATGCAGATCTTCGGACGCAGCGTGGGCGCCGCGCTCGCGACCGGCAACGCCTGCGTGGTGAAGCCCGCCGAGGACGCCTGCGTGTCGCTGCTGCGCGTGGCGGCGCTCGCGCATGAAGCGGGCTTTCCGCCCGGCGCGCTCAATCTCGTCACCGGGCTCGGCCACGAGGCGGGCGCGGCGCTTTCGGCGCATCCGGGCATCGACCACATCTCGTTCACGGGCTCGCCGCAAACCGGCAAGCTCGTCGCGCAGGCCGCCGCCGAACATCACGTGCCGGTCACGCTCGAACTGGGCGGCAAGTCGCCCCAGATCGTGTTCGCCGACGCCGACTTCGACGCCGCGCTGCCCGTGCTCGTCGCCGCGATCGTGCAGAACGCCGGGCAGACCTGCTCGGCGGGCAGCCGCGTGCTGATCGAGCGCAGCGCCTATGCGCCGCTGCTCGAGCGGCTCGCGGCTGCGTTCGAAACGCTGCGAGTCGGGCCCGCGAGCGCCGATCTCGACTGCGGCCCGCTCATCAACGAGAAACAGCGGCGGCGCGTGCGCGACTTTCTCGACGAAGCGCAGCGCGACGGCATCGCCGTGGCCGCGCGCGGCACGCTCGACGCCGCCGCGCCCTCCGGCGGTTTCTACGAAGCCCCGACGCTGCTGCGCGACGTGCCGCCGCAAAGCCGTCTCGCGCAGGAAGAAGTGTTCGGCCCCGTGCTCGCCGCCATGCCTTTCGACGACGAAGCCCAGGCGCTCGCGCTCGCCAACGGCACGCCCTACGGCCTCGTCGCGGGCGTGTGGACGCGCGACGGCGCGCGCCAGATGCGCATCGCGCGGCGCGTGCGCGCGGGCCAGGTGTTCGTCAACAACTACGGCGCGGGCGGCGGCGTCGAACTGCCGTTCGGCGGCTCGCGCCAGTCGGGCCACGGCCGCGAAAAAGGCTTCGAAGCGCTCTACGGCTTCACCGTGCTGAAAACCATCGCGCTCAAGCACGGCTGACGCCACACCGTTTTTTCATCGCTGATAAAAAATTCGGAGACAGCATGCGACTCACAGGCAAGACGGCCGTCGTGACGGGCGCCGGTTCGGGATTCGGCGAAGGCATCGCCAAAACCTATGCGCGCGAAGGCGCGAATGTCGTCGTCAACGATCTGAACGCCGAGGCCGCACAGCGCGTCGCGAGCGAGATCGCGCACGCGGGCGGCCAGGCGATCGCCGTGCAAGGCGACATCACGCGCGAAGCCGACTGGCACGCGCTGCGCGACGCCGCCATCGGCCGCTTCGGCAGCGTGGAGATCGTCGTCAATAACGCGGGCACCACGCATCGCAACAAGCCCGTGATGGAAGTCAGCGAAGCGGAATTCGACCGCGTTTTCGCCGTCAACGTGAAAGGACTCTACTGGAGCGTGCGCGCGTTCGTGCCGCATTTTCGCGAGCGCGGCGGCGGCGCGTTCGTCAACATCGCCTCGACGGCGGGCATCCGGCCGCGCCCCGGGCTCGTCTGGTACAACGGCAGCAAGGGCGCGATGATCGTCGCGAGCAAGGCGCTCGCCGCCGAACTCGGCCCCGACCGCATCCGCGTGAACTGTGTGAATCCCGTGATCGGCGACACGGGCCTCACCGCCGAATTCATGGGCGTGCCCGACACGCCCGAGAACCGCGCGCGCTTCGTCGCGACGATCCCGCTCGGGCGCTTCTCCACGCCGCAGGACGTGGCCAACGCCTGCCTCTATCTGGCCTCCGACGAAGCCGCGTTCATCACCGGCGCGTGTCTCGAAGTGGACGGCGGGCGCTGCGTCTGAGCCACGCCGCGCCGCTTTCGCCTCGCTCGTAAGTGCTTGACGCATGAGTGTTTTCCCGCGCCGCCACGCTCCGGCGGCGCGGCTAGAATGGTCGTGCTTTAATCCGGCGTACTCGACGCAAACAACACGAATAACAGCCGACACACGACATTGGAGACACCATGGCCAGTCCAGCGAATCCCCTGCCGCATGCGAGCGCGGGCGCGCCGCCTTCGGCGTTCGAAGAAGCCACTTACCGCAAGGTCGCCTGGCGGCTCACGCCGCTCCTGATGCTCTGCTACGTGGTCGCGTATCTCGACCGCGTGAACGTCGGCTTCGCCAAGTTGCAGATGAGCGCGGCGCTCAATCTCTCCGACGCGGTCTACGGCTTCGGCGCGGGCATTTTCTTCATCGGCTACTTCCTGTTCGAAGTGCCAAGCAATGTGATCCTGCATCGCGTGGGCGCGCGCATCTGGATCGCGCGCATCATGGTCACGTGGGGGCTCGTGTCCATTCTCACGATGTTCGTCACCACGCCGACGATGTTCTACGTGATGCGCTTCCTGCTCGGCCTGTGCGAAGCGGGCTTCTTCCCCGGCATCATCCTCTATCTGACCTACTGGTATCCGGCGCACCGGCGCGGCCGCATGACGACGTGGTTCATGACGGCCATCGCGCTCTCGGGCGTGATCGGCGGTCCGGTGTCGGGCTGGATCCTCAAGGCCTTCGACGGCGCGAACGGCTGGCAAGGCTGGCAGTGGCTGTTTCTGCTCGAAGGGCTGCCGTCGGTGATCGTCGGCGTGCTGGTGTTTTTTGTGCTCGACGACCGCATCGGCAACGCGAAGTGGCTCACGCCCGACGAACGCGCGCTGCTCGAACGCAACATCGCCGCCGAAGACGCGACCAAGGAAGATCCGCCGCTCGTCACCGTGCTCACGAGTCCGCGCGTGCTGCTCATGAGCCTCACCTACTTCTCGTTCGTGATGGGTCTGTACGGCGTGAGTTTCTGGCTGCCGACCATCATCAAGGCGACGGGCGTGAAGGACGCGCTGGCGATCGGCCTGCTCTCGGCGATTCCGTTCGCGGCGGCGGTGGTCGGCATGGTGCTGGTGGCGAAGAGCGCCGACCGTCGCCGCGAACGTCGCTGGCACATCGCGATTCCGGCGGCCGTGGGCGCGCTCGGCCTCGTGCTCTCGGTGACATGGGCGCACGACACCGCGCTCGCGATGGCCGCGCTCACGCTCGCGACCTTCGGCATCCTCACCACGCTGCCGCTGTTCTGGAGCCTGCCCACAGCGTGGCTCGCGGGCACGGGCGCCGCGGCGGGCATCGCGCTCATCAACTCGATCGGCAATCTCGCGGGCTTCCTGAGCCCGTACGCCGTGGGCTGGCTCAAGCAGGCGACCGCCGCCAACGACTCCGGCATGTACATGCTCGCGGCGTTCATGATCCTCGGCGGGCTGCTCGCGCTGTCGGCGCCGAAGACGCTGGTCGATCGATAAACATGCTTCGACAAAAGAAAACGGCCGCTAGCAGCGGCCGTTTTTCGTTGCAGCATGCGCAGCGAAAGCGCACGATCCGACGGACGATCACACCACGTTCATCGACATCGCGCTTTCGCGATAGTGCGTGGCGGCCTTGCCGGCGTCGCCCAGTTCCTCGTGCAGACGCGCGAGCGCGCGGTGCGAGCGGATCTTGAGCGGCTCGTTGTTGCTCGCGTTGGCCGACTTCAGCGCCGCCTCGAGGAACGACTGCGCCTTGCCCCACAACTGCTGCTTCAGGCACAGGCGACCCAGCGCGAACAGCAGATCGCCGTCTTCGGGACGCTCCTTGCGCCACGCCTCGGCCTTCTGGATCAGCGGCAGCGCGTCATCGCCGGCCGTGTCCGGATAGCGGCGCAGCAGGCGCGCGTCCCAGTTCTGCGCGAGCGCTTCCTCGACGATCTTGCGCGCGTCCGCCTGCCGCTCCAGCGCGATCAGCAGTTCGGCCGCGCAATCGGCCAGACGCGGCGAATGACGCTCGATCGGCGACAGCGCGTGCCAGAGTTCGAGCAGCGCGTCGGCGTTATGGCGACGGTCGCGCAGCAGGTTCTCGGCCGCCAGCTGGCGCAGACGCACCGCCACGGCCGGATGCAGCGCCTCGCGCTTTTCCAGCGTCTTCACGAGCTTGAGCACTTCGCTCCAGTTCTTGAGCTGCTGCTGCGCGCGCAGCGCGATCTGCTGCGCGTGAATGCGGCGGCCGCCCTGCGAGCGCATTTCGGTGAGCGCGGCCAGCGCGCCGTCCGCGTCGCGGCCGTCGGCGCGCATGTCGGCGGTCGCCATCAGACGCGCTTCCTGCAACTCGGGGTCGTCGACCTGCGTGAGCCAGTCGTCGCGACGCGCGTACTCGTGCAGACGATGCGCGGCGTTCGCGGCGATCAGGCCCGCGGCGCCCTTGTTGTTGTCGTCGGCGAGCGAGTCGCGCGCGGCCTTCTCGGCGCGCGAGAAACGGCCCGCATAGAGATTGCCGATCGCGTCGCGCAGCGCCGAATGCGCCTTTTCCTTGCGCGCGCGTGCGCGGTACGCGGCCACGCGGCGCGGCATCGTCACGACGTTGCGCACGAAACGCAGGATCGCGTAGAGCAGCAGAAACGCCACCACGACGCCGACCACGAACAGATTGAGCGAGACATCCACGCGATACGGCGGATAGACGAGCAGCACCTGCCCCGCGTCGAAACGGCCGACGGTCGCGAGCGCGACCGCCACGACGAACAGGAGCGCGAGCCAGAGAAGTCCACGGATCGCCATGCTTACCCCCGGCTCTGGTATTGCTGCAGCGCCTTCAGGCTCGTGTCGAGCGTGGGCAGCGCGACAGCGGCCGAGCCCGCGTCCACCTGCTTGAGCAGGTCGCGCACGTTCTGCGTTTCTTTCGACGCGCCGTCGAAGTAGCGCGCGAGCGTTGCGTCGGCGGCGGCGAGGTCGGACTTGAGCGTGGCCGGATTGCGCGAGAGCAGCGACAGACGCGCCGACAGCAGGCGCAGCTTCAGGTTCTCGCGCATGAAGTAGCCCTGATCGGGCGAGACGAGCATGGCGTCGGCGTTGTCGATGCGGCGCACCTGCACGAGGCTCGCGATCTGCTGGCCGACGCCGTGCACGAAGGTGTCGAGCCACGCCTTCCAGCGCGGCTCGCCCGTGGCGGCGGCCGTCACGGCGACGTCGGCAGGCGCGGCGGCTTCGGGCTTCGTGTGCGCGACGAGCGCTTCACCCGCGAGCGGCAGCGCGTCGATTTCGGCGAGCGCGGTGTCGAGCTTGATGGCGAGACCGGCGAGGTCGGTGGACGGCGCGGCCTTGAGCTTGTCGATGTCCTCGGCGATGGCCTTGCGCACGGCGAGCGCCTGCGGGCTGGCCGACGCGGCGAGGCGCGTGTCGGCGCTTTGCAGCGCGAACAGCGCGAGCTGCGTGTTGCCGGTGAGCTGGAGCTGCTCGCTCGCACTCGACAGCATCTGGCCGACTTCGGCGAGCGTCCAGTCGTCGCGGTTCTTCGCGAGGTCGGCATATTGCTGCGAGAGCGCCTGCTGCGAGTTCTGCGCGTCGGCGATCTTGCCTTCGAGCTGCGCCATCTGCTTGTCGATCTGCTGCGCGCTCGACGCGGCTTCGTCGGCGCGCGCGCGCAAGGCGGCGGTCTGCTGGTCGGCGCTCTGCTGGCGCTGCGCAAGCGAGGCGTCGACGCGGTCGAGCTTGCGATTGAGCGCATAGCCGCCGCCCGCCGCACCTGCCGCGAGCAGCACGACCACGAGCCAGAGGATCGCGGTGCCGCCGCCGCGGCGCGCGCCGCCGTTGCCGGCCGGCGTCAGCGGCGCGGACGAATAGGACGTCGATGCGGATGACGACGCAGCGGACGACGCAGGTCGCGCGCTCGCGGCCTGGGCGGCCGGTTTCGATGCCGTCGGGGAAGCGGTTTGCGAAGCGCCTGCCGAAGCGGCGCCTTGATTGGGAACGTGGCTGGAATCGTTCGAATCAGTCATGCGGGGTTGTGCCGGCGGCGAGGCCGGGGTGTTCTGAACCGGTTGAGCCGCCGAAAGCGCGGCTGAAGAGAGATCGGAAGAAACCGTGCTGGCTGGCGCGGATGCGGCAAGCCCCAGCAGCGTCTCGACGATGCGCTCGTCGCCCGCGCCGGACACCGTCATCCTATCAAAACCCAATCCGCGCGCCGTCTCGGCAATACGCGGATGCGGCGCGACCAGTTGCGCATGGCGCAGCTCGACGATCTCGCCTGCCGTGAGGTGCTCGCGCGCGAGTTCGTCGAGATTGCGCACGCCTTCCGAGCTGGTCACGAGCCACGCGTGCGGCGCGCCTTCGAGCAGCGTGTGAACCGCCGCCCACGCGCCCATCGGCGGCTCGGGCACGATGCGGCGGTAGGCCGCGACGGCCTCCACTTCCGCGCCCGCTTCGCGCAGGCGGTCGGCGAGCCATTCGCGCCCGCCGTCGCCGCGCACGATCAGCACGCGCTTGCCCGCGAAGGCGTTCTCGCCGAGCTCTTTTTCGAGTGCGGCGTACAGCGATTCCGAGTCGAAGCGCGCCGGTTCCTCGTCGGCGGAACCGGCCGGGCTGATCACGCGATGCGCGGGGGCGGCAACGCCGTGGCGCGCGAGCGCGGCGACGCTCGCCGGACCGACCACGCCGACGGGCAGCGCGTGCGGCCAGATCGACGAAATCGACCGGTAGCACTCGAACGCGCGGTCGACCGCATTCGGCGAAACGAACACGACGAGCGCATAGCGGTCGAGCGCGCCGAGCGCTTCGCGCAACGGCGCGTCGTCGCGCACGGGCGCGATGGCGATCAGCGGAAATTCGAGCGTGCGCAGGCCGCTCGCGGCCAGTTGCGCGGACAGCGCGTCCGACTGACCGGCCGGACGGGTGATGACAACGGTGAAATCCGTGCCCGCTGCCGTGCCGCGCGCGTCATGATGCGGCGCGGACGAATCGGCCGGCCCGCGCCATTCGTCGGGCTGGGCCGAACCCGGGCCGCCCTGGCGCGGCTGCCACGGGCCGCCGGTCATCGCGGCTCGGCGGGATCGTCGCCCGCGCGGTTGGCGTTGCCGGAAGTTGCCGGGGGCGCGTTCGGCACGCGTTGTTCTTCAGGCCCCGCTTCGGACAGCGCGCGCACGATCTCGAGCGCGCCCTGGGCGATCAGTTCGTCGGCGACCTTGCGGCCGAGCGCGACGGCGTCCGCGACCGTGGCGGGCGTGGCCGCATCTTCGGCGGCCAGCACGCGGCTCGCGTCCGGCGTGGCGATGGTGCCGCGCAGCGCGAGCTTGCCGTCCTGCCACTGCGCGTAGGCCGCGAGCGGCACCGAGCAACTGCCGCCGAGCGCGCGCGACACCATGCGTTCGGCCTCGACGGCCTTCGCGGTGGCGTCGTCGTGCAGCGGCGCGAGCCAGGCGGCGATGTCGGCGCGGTCGGCGCGGATCTCGATGCCGAGCGCGCCCTGTCCCGCCGCCGGCAGGCTGTCCGCCGGTTCGAGCAGCGCGCGGATGCGTGCGCCGAGACCCAGACGCTTGAGCCCCGCCGCCGCGAGAATGATGGCCGCGTAGTCGCCGCGGTCGAGTTTGCCGAGACGCGTGTCGAGATTGCCGCGCAGCGGCTTCACGTCGAGATGCGGATAACGCGCGCGAATCATCGACTCGCGGCGCAGGCTGGAGGTGCCGACCACGGCGCCCGGCGGCAGCGCCGCGAGCGAGTCGTATTCGTTAGACACAAAGGCGTCGCGCGGATCTTCGCGCTCCATGATGCACGCGAGCGCGAAGCCCTCGGGCAGCTCCATCGGCACGTCCTTGAGCGAATGCACGGCCAGATCGGCGCGCCCTTCGGCCAGCGCCTGCTCCAGCTCCTTCACGAACAAACCCTTGCCGCCGACCTTCGACAGCGTGCGGTCGAGAATTTGATCGCCGCGGGTCGTCATTCCGACGATGCTCACGTCGCAGGATGGATATAATTTGTGCAGCGCAGCTTGCACATGCTCGGCCTGCCACATCGCGAGGCGGCTCTCCCGCGAAGCGATGACAAGCGTGCGGGGCATGGGCGCGGATAACGTCTCGGAATTCATGGCTAGCACATCGAATGACGGGTTCGAAAAACAGAATCGGATAACAGGCAATGTTAGCACGCGCCCCTTTTTAGGCCCGCGCGTGCGGCGGCAAGGAAGAGACACGGTCCGTCGCTGACGTACACGCTATCTGCGCGTCGGCGGCGCTGATCCCGCACGCCCTCCCCGGCACCCGGCGCGAACCTGCGTCCGCTCCATGGTGCCGCGCTTTCGCAAAGCCTGCTCCCGGCGCGCCGGTATCCGCAGTTTTTCGCCGTCTTCGTATCGTCTTCGCCGTCGCTTGCCGTTCGATCCGCCGCGATACCGCAGCACCGCAGTCCGCGCGGCTCGCGCAGGATGGCTCCCGCCATCCGTTCTGGTGGTTTCTGGTAGCACCGAAGTACCCTGACCGCGGCCCGCGCCGCGGCCATGCAGTTGGCAGTCCCCGAATACCCTGTCCACACTCCTGGCTAGTCTTGAGGAAAACATCGTGAAGTCTTCCGGATCGGCGCGCGCAGAGCGCCGCAACAACGCATCGCTTGCCTCTTCTTCCCCCGCGGCCGCCGACAAGGCCAAAACCGCCAGGGCCGTGAAAGCCGCAACGGCCACTGAAACGAAGAAGACGACGAAGACATCGAAACCGGCCGACGCCAGCAAGACCACGAAAACGAAAGCGACGAAGGCGGTCAAGGCCGGCAAGTCGTCAAAAGTCGCGTCGAAAGCCGCGTCGAAGGTCGCCGAATCCGCCGGGATCGTCGAAGTGGCGCAGGCGGCAAAGCCTGAAAAAGCCGCGAAGGCGACGAAAGCCACCAAGGCCGCAAAGCCCGCCAAGGCGCCGAAAACCGCCGGCGCGCCGCGCGGCGGCCGCACGCGCGACGAAGAACAGCGCGACGACAAGGACCAGCCGCTCTTCGAAGACATCCGCTATCTCGGACGCCTGCTCGGCGACGTCGTGCGCGAACAGGAAGGCGATGCCGTGTTCGAGGTGGTCGAAAGCATCCGCCAGACGGCCGTGCGTTTTCGCCGCGAGGACGACAACGCCGCCGCGCTCGCGCTGGAAAAACAGTTGCGCGGACTCTCGCCCGAGCAGACCGTGAGCGTGGTGCGCGCGTTCAGCTATTTCTCGCATCTGGCGAACATCGCCGAGGACCGTCACCGCAACCGTCGCCGCCGTATCCACGATCTGGCCGGTTCGGCGCCACAGGCGGGCACCATCGCGCATTCGCTCGAACGTCTCGCGCAAGCGGGCGCCGCCGCCACGCCGATGCTCCAGCAGTTCTTCAACGATGCGCTGATCGTGCCCGTGCTCACCGCGCACCCCACGGAAGTGCAGCGCAAAAGCACGCTCGATTCGCAGCACGACGTCGCGCGCCTGCTCGCCGAACGCGACCAGCCGCTCACGCATCGCGAACGCGAGCATAACGAAGCGCTGCTGCGCGCACGCGTGACCTCGCTGTGGCAGACGCGCATGCTGCGCGACGCGCGCCTGACCGTCACCGACGAAATCGAAAACGCGCTCTCGTACTACCACACCACCTTCCTCACCGAGATTCCCGCGCTGTACGGCGAGATCGAAACCTCGCTCAAGGAGCACGGTCTTTCCGCGCGTCTGCCCGCGTTCTTCCAGATGGGCAGCTGGATCGGCGGCGACCGCGACGGCAATCCGAATGTCACGTCGGCCACGCTCGAAGAAGCCAGCGAGCGCCAGGCGCAGGTGATCCTGCAGCACTATCTCGACGAAGTGCACAAGCTCGGCGCGGAACTGTCGGTGTCGAATCTGCTTGCCGGCGCGAGCGACGAACTCAAGGCGCTGGCCGAAGCCTCGCCCGACCAGTCGCCGCATCGCGTGGACGAACCGTATCGGCGCGCGCTGATTGGCGTGTACACGCGCCTCGCCGCGAGCGCGCGCGTGCGCCTGGGAGAAGGCGTCGTGGCCGTGCGCAGCGCGGGCCGCAACGCCGCGCCCGTGCGCGCGCAGCCGTACGCCGACGCCGCCGAGTTCTCGCGCGATCTGCACATCCTGATGGATTCGCTCGCCGCGCATCACGGCGCTTCGCTCGCCACGCCGCGCCTCGCGCCGCTCGTGCGCGCGGTGGAAGTGTTCGGCTTCCATCTGGCCTCGATCGACCTGCGTCAAAGCTCGGACATCCACGAAGCCGTGATCACCGAACTGCTCGCGCGCGCGGGCGTGCAGGCCGATTACGCGGCGCTCTCCGAAGAAGACAAGCAGATCGTGCTGCTCGCGCAACTCGCCGATCAGCGTCCGCTGCGCTCGCCGTATCTCGACTACTCCGCCCTCGTGAAGAGCGAACTCGGCGTGCTGGAAATGGCGCGCGTGACGCGCGAAAAGTTCGGCGCGCGCGCGGTGCGCAACTACATCATCTCGCACACCGAAACGGTGTCGGACCTGCTCGAAGTGATGCTGTTGCAGAAGGAAACCGGTCTGCTCGGCGGCCGCCTCGGCCACACGGACGATCCCGCGCAGGCCGCGCTGATGGTGATCCCGCTGTTCGAAACGATTCCCGACTTGCGCCACGCGCCGGGCATCATGCGCGACCTGCTCGCGCTGCCGGGCATCGACGGCATCGTCGAGCATTGGGGCAACGAGCAGGAAATCATGCTCGGCTATTCGGACAGCAACAAGGACGGCGGCTTCCTCACGTCGAACTGGGAGCTGTATCGCGCCGAACTCGCGCTCGTCTCGCTGTATCGCGAACGCGGCATCACGCTGCGTCTGTTCCACGGGCGCGGAGGCACGGTCGGACGCGGAGGCGGCCCGACCTACAACGCGATCCTGTCGCAGCCGCCGGGCACGGTGGACGGCCAGATCCGCCTGACCGAACAGGGCGAGGTGATCGCCAGCAAGTTCGGCAATCCGGAAATCGGCCGCCGCAATCTGGAGACGGTGATCGCGGCCACGCTTGAAGCCACGCTGCTGCCGATGGACAACACCGCGGGCAATGCGCCGGATCAACTGCCGGCGTTCGAAGCAACCATGCAGCATCTCTCCGATGCGGCGATGGCGGCGTACCGCTCGCTCGTCTACGAGACGCCCGGCTTCACCGACTACTTCTTCGCCTCGACGCCGATCACCGAAATCGCGGAACTGAACATCGGCAGCCGCCCGGCTTCGCGCAAGCTGCAGGATCCGAAAAACCGCAAGATCGACGACCTGCGCGCGATTCCGTGGGGCTTTTCGTGGGGCCAGTGCCGTCTGCTGCTGACGGGCTGGTATGGCTTCGGCAGCGCGGTGGCCTCGTATCTCGACGAAGCGGACAGCGACGCCGAACGCGCGCGCCGCCTCGCGCTGTTCAAGAAGATGTACAAGACCTGGCCGTTCTTTGCGAACCTGCTGTCGAACATGGACATGACGCTCGCGAAGACCGATCTCGCGGTGGCGTCGCGCTACGCGCAACTCGTCGCCGACAAGAAGCTGCGCAAGCATGTGTTCGAGCGCATCGTGGCCGAGTGGGAGCGCACGACGAAGGTGCTCGACGAGATCACCGGTTCGAACGGCCGTCTCGCCGACAACCCGCTGCTCGCGCGCTCGATCAAGAACCGCTTCCCGTATCTCGATCCGCTCAATCACTTGCAGGTCGAGCTGATCAAACGCTATCGCGCGGGCGACCCGAGCCCGCGCGTGCGGCGCGGGATTCATCTGACGATCAACGGGATTGCGGCGGGGTTGCGGAATACGGGTTAACTGCGCGGGCGACCGCACGGGTTGACACCGTATAAAAAAGCCTCGCAGGTCTTTGATCTGCGAGGCTTTTCTTTTGGACGATGCTTGCCGGGATGCAAAATTCTGATGCAAAATCGCATCAGAATCTGAATCACGGAGGGCAGCATGCGCACCACGGTGACCCTGGACGACGCGCTTTATGAGAAAGCGCTCGAAATGGCCGATCCCGGCATGGAGAAGGCCGATCTGTTTCGCGAAGCCGTCAAGACGTTCGTGCGGGTTCAAGCGGCCAAGCGGCTGGCCGCTTTAGGCGGCAGCGCGCCCGAGATGGCGGACATCGCGCGTCGGCGCGACGACACGCCCGCGTCATGAGCGTGCTCGTCGACACGTCGGTCTGGGTCGATCATTTCAGACGCCGAAACGGAGCGCTCGTCGAACTGATGCTGAGCGACGAAGCGCTGGCTCATCCGATGGTGCTCGCCGAACTGGCCTGCGGCACGCCGCCCGCGCCACGCGTGCGCACACTAGGCGACATTGGCCTGCTGCGGTCGGCGAATCCGGTGAGCCTGCAGGAAGTCATGGCGCTGATCGAACGCGAACAACTCTACGGCCTCGGCTGCGGCGTGGTCGACCTGATCCTGCTCGGCTCCGTGCTGATCACGCCGGGCGCGCGCCTCTGGACGCTCGACAGGCGGCTGGCAGGTCTCGCCGAACGCTTCGACGTGGCCTGGCAGCCGCCCATGCATTGAATTGCGCGCAGGCTAAC
Organism: Paraburkholderia tropica; assembly: GCF_900109265.1. GTDB lineage: Bacteria > Pseudomonadota > Gammaproteobacteria > Burkholderiales > Burkholderiaceae > Paraburkholderia > Paraburkholderia tropica. Next base: position 123,357 of record NZ_FNZM01000011.1, on the reverse strand, counting down.
CTGTTGCGCAACATGCCCCTCAATCCCGCCGCGTCGCCTCGATCATCAGCGCATCGAGCTTGAACGAGCGATCGCTCTGCACATCGAAATACTGGCGCACTTCATCGGGCGCGTTGTCCCACATCGAGCGGATCGCCGTCACGCGCTCCGGCGGCGTGCGCATGCGCGCGACCCACGTGTCGAAGTCGAGCGCGATGCGCCAGCGCTCCGTCACCTTCGCGTCGAAGCCCGCCGCATCGAGCATGCTCACCCACTCGTCGGCGCGGTAATCGCGGATATGCGACGCATCGCGCAGCAATTCCACCGCCTGAATATGCGTGTCGAAAAGCGGATCGTCGATGCCCGCGATATCGATGAACTTGAGCCGGCCGCCCGGTTTGAGCACGCGATGCACTTCGGCGAGCGCGCGCGGCACGTCGCGCCAGTGGTGCGCGCTCATGCGGCTGATCGCCCAGTTGAAGCTCGCGTCGGCGAACGGCAACGTCTCGGCGGCGCCCTGCTGCGTGCGGATCGTGCTCAAACCGCGCTCCTTCGCGGCGGCTTCGACGGTCGCGAGCATCGGCGGCGCGATATCGTAGGCGACGACTTCACGCACATGCGGCGCGACCGCGAAGCTCGCGTGACCCGCGCCGCAGCCCATGTCGAGCACCCGCGCGTTGCCGCAGGTCGCCGCGAAGGTCGCGGCCAGGTTCTCGAGATCGGCACCGGTTGCGTGGACCTGGCTGGTGAGATAGGCGGCGGCGGTCGTGCCGAAGGCGTCGGCGACCTGATCGTGATGCTTCATGACATGCTCCTGGTGCGGATCCGGCGCGCCGACGCTCCTGCGCGCGCACCGGTGTTCCGGTTGTGTGGGGCGCGAGTTCAGCTGCATGGACCACGACATCTGCGGCTGCGGCCTCGCGTCAATCTTTTTTGCTTCTGTCCCCGGGGCGGGTCGGCGCGGCGGCCCGGCGCCGCGTCAGCCGTTACAATAGAGCCCGTTCTGTACCAGTACAAGTTGAGCGATTATTCTGGTATCGCCAGCACCCGCCAGCCTTCCATGAGCCTCGATACCTCCACTACCGGCGATTCCGGCCCCGCTAAAACCCTCGACGCCACGCCCGCGCGCGCGCTCGGCGAGTTCATCCGCGCCCATCGCGAGCGTCTGTCGCCGCAGGAAGTCGGCCTGCCGCCCGGCCCGCGCCGGCGCACGCCCGGCCTGCGCCGCGAGGAAGTCGCGCAGCTTTGCGGCGTGAGTCCGACCTGGTACACGTGGATCGAGCAGGGCCGGCCGGTCTCGGCGTCGGCGGACGCGCTCGCGCGCATCGCCGTGGCGCTGCGGCTCTCGCGCGCCGAACGCGCCTATCTGTTCGAACTCGCCGCGCAGCGCGATCCCGCCGAACCCGACACCGCCAGCGCCGCCGACGCGCCCGCCACCCTGCTGCAAACCGTCGGCCTGATCGACGCGCCCGCCTACGTGCTCGACCGCCAGTGGACCGCGCTCGCCTGGAACGCGCAAGCCGCGGATCTGTTCACGGGCTGGCTCGACGGCGATCACGACCGCAACCTGCTGCGTTTCACCTTCACGGAGCCGCTCGGGCGCGAGCTGATCGTCGACTGGGAAACCCGCGCGCGCCGTCTGGCCGCTGAGTTCCGCGCCGACTCCATCCGCCATCTGAACGACGCGCCCACGCGCGCGCTGATCGATTCGCTGATCGCCGCGAGCGACGAATTCGGCCGCTACTGGGGCTCGCAGGACGTGTTCGAGCGCGAAGGCGGACGGCGCGAATTCCATCATCCGCGCCACGGCCGCATCGCTTACGACCAGATCACGTTCAAGCCCGCGCACCGCGAGGATCTCAAGCTGGTGGTGCTGGTGCGCCTCTGAGTGCGCCCCGGACGCGCCGCATCGCCGGTCCGCGCCTGCGCGGATGGTAAAATCCTGAACTTTCCTGCCGCACCCGGCGCCCTGCGAGGCACTCAGCGCGCGGCCCGCTTTCCCATCGCTCACCGCTCATCATCATGACGTCCCAACTGCACAAAAAAGGCGAAGCCTGGTCGGCTCGCTTCTCCGAACCCATGTCGGAGCTGGTCAAGCGCTACACGTCGTCGGTCTTCTTCGACAAGCGACTCGCGCTCGTGGACATCGAGGGCTCGCTCGCGCACGCGTCGATGCTGGCCGCGCAGAAGATCATCTCCGCCGACGACCTCGCCGCCATTCAGGGCGGCATGGCGCAGATCAAGGGCGAGATCGAGCGCGGCGAATTCGAGTGGAAGCTCGATCTCGAAGACGTGCACCTGAACATCGAAGCGCGCCTCACGGCGCTGATCGGCGACGCGGGCAAGCGCCTGCACACGGGCCGTTCGCGTAACGACCAGGTCGCGACCGACATCCGCCTGTGGCTGCGCGGCGAGATCGACCGCATCGGCGGCCTGATCGGCGACCTGCGCGGCGCGCTGCTGGACCTCGCCGAGCAACACGCGGGCACGATCATGCCGGGCTTCACGCACCTGCAGGTTGCGCAGCCGGTCACCTTCGGCCATCACCTGCTCGCCTACGTGGAAATGTTCACGCGCGACGCAGAGCGCATGGTCGACTGCCGCAAGCGCGTGAACCGCCTGCCGCTCGGCGCGGCGGCGCTCGCGGGCACGAGCTATCCGATCGACCGCTTCGCCGTGGCGAAGACGCTCGGCTTCGACGGCATCTGCACGAACTCGCTCGACGCCGTCTCCGACCGCGACTTCGCGATCGAATTCACGGCCGCCGCCGCGCTCGTCATGACGCACGTGTCGCGCTTCTCGGAAGAACTGGTGCTGTGGATGAGCCCGCGCGTCGGCTTCATCGACATCGCCGACCGCTTCTGCACCGGCTCGTCGATCATGCCGCAGAAGAAGAACCCCGACGTGCCCGAACTGGCGCGCGGCAAGACCGGCCGCGTGAACGGCCATCTGATGGGCCTGCTCACGCTGATGAAAGGCCAGCCGCTCGCGTACAACAAGGACAATCAGGAAGACAAGGAGCCGCTGTTCGATACCGTCGATACGGTCGCGGACACGCTGCGCATCTTCGCGGAAATGGTCGCCGGCATCACGGTCAAGGCCGACGCCATGCGCGCCGCCGCGCTGCAAGGCTTCTCGACGGCCACCGATCTCGCCGACTATCTGGTGAAGAAGGGTCTGCCGTTCCGTGACGCGCACGAAGCCGTGGCGCACGCGGTGCGGATCTGCGTGGATCGCAACTGCGATCTCGCCGACCTGACACTCGACGAAATGCGCAGCGAACTGCCGGCCGTCGCGCATCTGCTCGCCGAAGACGTGTTCGAAGTGCTGACGCTGGAAGGCTCGGTGTCGTCGCGCAATCATCCGGGCGGCACTGCGCCCGAACAGGTGCGCGCGGCGATTGTCGCGGCGCGCGCGGCGCTCGGCGCGGCGAAGTAAGCGCGAAGTTAGCGCGAAGCAAGCGCAGCGGCCCGCCAGGCCATGCACCCGAAACGGGCGCGCGACGGACAACGTCGCGCGCCCGTTTTGTTTTTGCGCGCGGCGTGTAAATTGCGCAGAGGCAAACCGCGCGGCTGTACCCGCTTCGAATGGCCCCAGTTGTACGCCTGACGATCGCGCCCCTTGACCTAGAATCGAGATCGTTACTGTTGCGCTTCTATCGCGTTCCGTCGCTTTCCCGCTCCGAGTCTCCGCCCCGATGATCGTCCGCCCTCACCTCAACTGGTTCCGCATGCTGCTCGCGTGGCGCGGTTCCGTCCTGCCGCAACTGCTGCCGCGGCTCTTTATCGTGCCGTGTCTGTCGATCGTCGCCGTCGCCGCGCACGACCACATCCTGCGCGTGACCGTGAACCTCAGCACGGTGCCGTTTTCGCTGATCGGCATCGCGCTCGCCGTGTTTCTCGGCTTTCGCAACAACGCGAGCTACGACCGCTACTGGGAAGGCCGCAAGCTCTGGGGGCAACTGCTCAACGAATCGCGCTCGCTCGCGCGCGAGGCGCTCACGCTCGTCACGCCCGGTCAAGGCGAGGACGCCCGCAGCCACGCGCGTCCGTTCGTCGAGATCCTGTGCGCGCTGCCGCATGCGCTGCGCCATCAACTGCGCCACACGGACCCGCGCGCCGACCTCGAAACGCGTCTGCCGCCCGCACTGCTCGAGCGCGCGATGGCCTCGCAATTCCGTCCCGCCACGCTGCTGCTGTGCGCGTCCGAGTGGATGCGCGGCGAAGCGCGCGCAGGCCGTCTGGACGGCTATGCGGTGCTCGCCTTCGAGCGCAATCTCAACGGACTCTCGGACGTGATCGGCGGCTGCGAGCGCATCGCCTCCACGCCGCTACCGTTCGCCTACACGGTGATGATCCATCGCACGGTCTACTTCTTCTGCGCGATGCTGCCGTTCGGGCTCGTCGACAGCATCGGCGCGCTCACGCCGATCTTCGCCGTGTTCGTGGCCTACGCGTTCATGGCGCACGAAGCGATCGCCTCGCAGATCGAGGACCCGTTCGGCATCGAAGACAACGACCTCGCCCTCAACGCGATGTCGACGGGCATCGAGTCGGCGCTGCACGATCTGCTCGGCGACCCGACGCGCACGCCGTCCCATCCGCCCGAGCAGTTCATTCTCGACTGACGCGGCCCAAAACCGCGGCTCAAAACCGCGCCCAAAACAAAACCGGCGTGTATCGCGAAGATACACGCCGGTTTTTTCATGGAACGCACGCAACGGTCAGCGGTTGTTCACCGTCTCCGACAAACGCTTCAACGTGGCCAGCCGCGCACCGAGCAGATCGAGGCGCGCGCGCTCGTCGATGAGCGGCGTGGTTGCATCGCGATACGCGCGCCACGCGCTCTGCGCGCGCGACACGGCAGGCCGCGCGTGCTTCGGCATCCGCGCGTAAAGCTGCCGGTAATAGCGGTTGAGGTCGTAGCTCACGTGCTCGCAGCGCGCATCGGCGCTACAGGCGCGCGAACGCGGCGCCTGGCCGTCCCAGCTCGCGGCTTCGTTGCGCAGCGCAAGCGCGCGGTCGCGCACCGGCTGCAAGCGCATGTCGGCCTCGTAGAGCTGATACGTGCTGCCGCTCGTGGTCGCGAACGCGGCGCCGAGCATGGTGTCCTCGGCGTCGCGCCACGCCACCCACTTCTGCTGGCTCAGCTTCCAGCGTTTCTGGTCCGCCGGTTTGAGCTTCGCGTTCAGTTGCACGAGCGCGGATTCCGTGGCGGCGCGCCATGCGCCGCGCGCCTCTTCCATGCACTGGATCTGGCCCGCTGTCGTCGAGCGGTCCGCGCGCGCGAGACACGCGCGCATCGCCGTATCGATCGGATCGGCGGCCGCCACTTCGGCGCGCGCGGGCGCGGCGGCGAACATCGTCGCCGCCAGCGCCAGCGTCGCCGTCAGCGCCCGCAGGGTTCGCGAAGTTCGCACCGTCATGCCGCCCGCCTCCGCGCTCAGCCGCGCACGCAATCCACGAAATACTCGATGCGGCCGTTGATGGTCTCGCCCACGAGTCCGTGGATGTCGGTGTGGAAACCCGGGAAGCGCTCGTTGAATTCGCGCGCGAACTTGAGGTAGTTCACGATCGTCTTGTTGAAGCGCTCGCCCGGAATCAGCAGCGGAATGCCCGGCGGATACGGCGTGAGCAGGATCGACGTCACGCGGCCTTCGAGTTCGTCGACCGGCACGCGATCGATCTCGCGGTGTGCGAGCTTCGCGAACGCGTCGGACGGCTTCATGGCCGGCTCCATCGTCGACAGATACATCTCGGTCGTCAGACGCGCGATGTCGTTGGCGCGGTAGACGCTGTGGATCTGCTGGCACAGATCGCGCAGGCCCACGCGCTCGTACATCGGATGCTGCGCCACGAACTCGGGCAGCACGCGCCAGAGCGGCTGGTTGTTGTCGTAGTCGTCCTTGAACTGCTGCAGTTCGGTGACCATCGAGTTCCAGCGGCCCTTCGTGATGCCGATCGTGAACATGATGAAGAACGAGTACAGACCGGTCTTCTCGACGATGATGCCGTGCTCGGCCAGGTACTTCGTGACGATCGCCGCCGGAATGCCGGTTTCGCCGAACTCGCCGTCCACGTCCAGACCCGGCGTGACGATGGTCGCCTTGATCGGGTCCAGCATGTTGAAGCCTTCCGCCAGCGCGCCGAAGCCGTGCCAGTGGTCGTTCGGACGCAGGATCCAGTCGTCGCGCGAGCCGATGCCTTCCTCGGCCAGATCGTCCGGACCCCAGACCTGGAAGAACCAGTCGTCGCCGTATTCGGCGTCCACCTTGCGCATCGCGCGGCGGAAGTCGAGCGCCTCGGCGATCGACTCTTCCACCAGCGCCGGACCGCCCGGCGCTTCCATCATGGCCGCGGCCACGTCGCACGACGCGATGATCGCGTACTGCGGCGAGGTCGACGTGTGCATCAGATACGCCTCGTTGAAACGATGGCGGTCGAATGCGCTGTCTTCCGAATCCTGCACGACGATCTGCGAAGCCTGCGAGATGCCGGCCAGCAGCTTGTGCGTCGAGTGCGTCGCGAACACGAGCGCCTTGGTGCGCGGACGGCCCGCGCCGATCGCGTGCATGTCCTGGTAGAACGCGTGGAACTCGGCGTGCGGCAGCCACGCTTCGTCGAAGTGCAGCGTGTCGAGCATGTCGCCGAGCAGATCCTTGATCATCTCGACGTTGTAGACCACGCCGTCGTACGTGCTCTGCGTGATCGTCAGAATGCGCGGCTTGACGTTCGGGTTCTTCGCCAGCGCTTCACGCGCGAACGGATTCGCCTCGATCTTCTTGCGGATGTTTTCCGGCTTGAACTCATCGCGCGGAATCGGGCCGATGATGCCGAAGTTGTTGCGCGTCGGCGTGAGGAACACGGGGATCGCGCCCGTCATCGTGATCGCGTGCAGGATCGACTTGTGGCAGTTGCGGTCGACCAGCACGATGTCGCCCGGCGCCACGGTGGCGTGCCAGACGATCTTGTTCGAGGTGGACGTGCCGTTGGTCACGAAGAACACGTGGTCCGCGCTGAAAATGCGCGCCGCGTTGCGCTCCGACGCCGCGACCGGGCCGGTGTGATCGAGCAGCTGGCCGAGTTCTTCCACGGCATTGCACACATCCGCGCGCAGCATGTTCTCGCCGAAGAACTGGTGGAACATCTGGCCGAGCGGGTTCTTCAGGAACGCCACGCCGCCCGAGTGACCCGGGCAGTGCCACGAGTACGAGCCTTCGTCGGCGTACTTGACGAGTTCCTTGAAGAACGGCGGCGAGAGCGCGTCGAGATACACCTTCGCTTCGCGAATGACGTGGCGCGCCACGAACTCCGGCGTGTCCTCGAACATGTGGATGAAGCCGTGCAGCTCGCGCAGGATGTCGTTGGGCAGATGGCGCGAGGTGCGCGTTTCGCCGTACAGGAAGATGGGGATGTCGGCGTTGCGCTTGCGCACCGCTTCCATGAACGCGCGCAGCGCGACGATCGCGGGCGCGTGCTCGGGCGCTTCGCCGTCGCTGCCTTCCACGTAGGGCAGCAGTTCGTCGTCGTCGATCGACAGGATGAAACAGGCCGCGCGGCTCGATTGCTGCGCGAACGACGTGAGGTCGCCGTAGCTCGTCAGCCCGAGGACTTCCGCGCCCTCTTTCTCGATGGCTTCGGCGAGTGCCCGGATGCCGGAACCCGAGATGTTCTCGGAGCGAAAGTCTTCGTCGATGATGACGACGGGAAAGCGAAACTTCATGGGCGAATCTCCAAAAGAAACGACCGCTGCTTTAAACGCGCAGCGGTCCCCGTATGTCGTTGAAGCCGGAGTGGGTTTGCGCTCGAACTCAGGTCTTCGGCAGCGTGACGCCGTGCTGGCCTTGATACTTGCCGCCGCGGTCGGCGTACGACACTTCGCAGATCTCGTCGCTCTCGAAGAAGAGCACTTGAGCCACGCCTTCGTTCGCGTAGATTTTCGCAGGCAAAGGTGTCGTATTCGAGAATTCGAGCGTCACGTAGCCTTCCCACTCGGGCTCGAACGGCGTGACGTTCACGATGATGCCGCAACGCGCATAGGTCGATTTGCCGAGGCAGACCGTCAGGACGTTGCGCGGAATGCGGAAATACTCGACCGTGCGCGCCAGCGCGAACGAATTCGGCGGGATGATGCAGACGTCGCCCTTGAAGTCCACGAACGACTTCTCGTCGAAGTTCTTCGGATCGACGATGGTCGAATTGATGTTCGTGAAGATCTTGAATTCGTCGGCGCAGCGGATGTCGTAGCCGTAGCTCGAGGTGCCGTAGCTCACGATCTTGCGGCCGTCTTCCGACGTGCGGACCTGGTCGCGCACGAACGGCTCGATCATGTTCTGCTCTTCGGCCATGCGCCGGATCCACTTGTCGGATTTGATTGCCATGTTTCGCTACGGTCCAGAAAAAACGGGGATGTAACCCCGGGCCGCGACCCGGGGGAAAGCCGCGCGAACGGGCCGACGGGCGGGCCGCTCGCGAAAGGCGACTATTTTACGCGATGTCAACCGGCGTGCCGGGAAGTGCGCCACGAGGCGCATCCATGCGGGCGCCGCAGGCTTTGCCGCGGCGCATCATGCGCGCTCGGGCGCTGCAATGCAAGCGTTGTTTGCGAGGATGGCTTCGGGCGGGCGCGGATCAGACGTGAGTCGGGCGGGAATCGTGCCAATCCGCAGCCTGGCGTGGACTTCGGGCCGGGCGGCTTGGGGCGGCTTGCGGCCGGCTTGCAGCGATTCGCGTCGGCTTACTGCGCCTTGATGACGCCGCACGCGATCGCCGCGCCGGTGCCGCGCTGCGGATACGCATACGGGTCGATGGCGTCGTGATGCACGATCACTGCGCGCTGGATGACCGAGCGCACGCCGTCGAGCGAAACATCCGGCGCGACGATGAAGCCGATAGCTACGCCGTTCGAATCCGCATGAATATTGCCGAGGTCGCCTTCCACGCGCGCGCCGGCCTTGAGCCGGTCGGCCGCGGGCGCGAACACGGCGCCCGCGCTGGAGGCGTCGGCGGCGTTGCAGTCGCCGCGCTCGTGTACCTGCAGCGCATGGTCGCTGTCCGGTTGCAGGCCGGCGAGGTTGTAGCTCACCTGCACGCCGTCCGAACGCTCGACGAAGGACACGGTCCCGCGCACCTGGCTGCCGACCGTGGGCAGCACCTGCGCGCCTGCGCGCTTGTCCTGCTGCCCCATGAAGCTCGTGCAGCCGCCCAGCAGCGCACACGCAACCACGGCCAGCACGACTGCGTCTACCGCGTTCCTGTCGTTCCGTTTAACCATGCGATCCTCTTGCCGTCTCGCGGCCGCCCCTGCGGCCGTCGATCCGGACCCATGAAGCCCACATGATACCGCGCGCACGCGCTCTCGCGGGCCTTGCATGAGCACGGCGGCGAGCACGTTGCGTGCCGCCGCAGGCCTTGCTCAGCAAGCGATGCGAAGAATCGCGCGAACGCCGCCGTCGATCAGGTGTTCTGCACGACGATGGTCGGGAACTTCGAGGTCATGTCGCGGGCGCGTTCGGCGATCTGAATGGCCACGCGGCGCGCGATCGCCTTATAGGTCGACGCGACCTGCCCGGCCGGATCGGCGACCACGGTCGGCTGGCCCGAATCGGCCTGCTCGCGGATCGAGATATCGAGCGGCAGGCTGCCCAGCACCTCGACGCCGTACTCCTTCGCCATGCGCTCGCCGCCGCCCGCGCCGAAGATATGCTCGGCGTGGCCGCAGTTCGAGCAGACGTGCACAGCCATGTTCTCGACGATGCCGAGAATCGGAATACCCACTTTCTCGAACATCTTGAGGCCCTTCTTGGCGTCGAGCAGCGCGATGTCCTGCGGCGTCGTCACGATCACGGCGCCCGTGACCGGCACGCGCTGCGAGAGCGTGAGCTGGATGTCGCCCGTGCCCGGCGGCATGTCGACCACCAGATAGTCCAGCTCGCGCCAGTTGGTCTGCCGCAGCAGCTGTTCGAGCGCGGACGTGGCCATCGGGCCGCGCCAGACCATCGGGTTGTCCTGATCGACGAGAAAGCCGATCGAATTGGCCTGCACTCCGTGGCCTTCGAGCGGATTCATCGACTGGCCGTCCGGCGACTCGGGGCGGCCTTCGATACCGAGCATCATCGGCAGCGACGGGCCGTAGATATCCGCGTCGAGCACGCCGACCGAAGCGCCCTCGGCCGCCAGCGCGAGCGCGAGGTTCACGGCGGTCGTGCTCTTGCCGACGCCGCCCTTGCCCGACGCCACGGCCACGATGTTCTTCACGTTCGGCAGCAGCTTCACGCCGCGCTGCACCGTATGCGCGGCCACTTCGTGACGCACGTTCACGCGGCTCGATGCGACGCCCGGCACGGCGGCCAGCGCGGCTTCGACCTGCGCGCGCACCGCGTCGTACTGGCTCTTCGCCGGGTAGCCGAGCACGATCTCGACGCCCACCGTGTCGCCGTCGATCGTGACGTTGCGCACGCCTTTGGCGACCGTGTACGGCTTGCCCGTGTTGGGATCCGCGAGGGCCGCGAGCGCGGCGTCGACCAAAGCCCGATCTATGCTCATTGAAACTCCGTGGGGAATGTCCCGGCGCAAGCGGCATCAGGCCGCGCAGACGCCGGAAATCGAAAGAAATTGTTAAGCTGGATTGCGCAATTGTCTGCGACAAGGCACGCTTCGCGGCAACGGTTATCCTGAACCGCGCGCGCCTGTGTCAAGCGGCCGCCGAGCAGCAGGTGTACCGGATGCATCAGATGCGACAACGGCGCAAGCCAGCCCTCAAGCCGTCATTGTAGTAGCTGCCGCGGCGCGTCGTTTGAAGACCCTGACTGCAATCGGGGCCCACAGGAAGCGCACGCAGCCGTCACGTTCCACTCCAGAGAGGAAGGATTGAAAATGAACACAAGAATCTTGACCCGCCTGTCCGTCTTCGCCGTCGCCGGTGCGCTCGTCGCCGGCTGCGCGACCCAGCAGGGCACCGACACGGCGCTCGGCACCGGCGTCGGCGCCGGCACGGGCGCCGCCATCGGCGCGATCTTCGGCGGCGGCAAGGGCGCGGCAATCGGCGCTGGCGCGGGTGCGCTGGTCGGCGGCGTCACCGGCTACAACTGGCAGAACATCAAGAACAAGCTCTCGGGCGCGACCAAGGGCACGGGCACGCAGATCACCGAGCAGCCGGACGGCTCGCTCAAGCTCAACATCCCGAGCAACGTGACGTTCGACACGAACAGCTACGCCATCAAGCCGACGTTCGCGCCGGTGCTCGACCAGGTTGCGCAGACGCTGCAACAGAACCCGGAAGTGGTCGCGCAAGTCGTCGGCCATACGGATAACACCGGCCAGCCGGCGTACAACCAGACGCTGTCGGTCAACCGTGCACAGAGCGTCGTGAACTACCTCGCCTCGCGCGGCATCCAGATGCAGCGCATGGCGGCCGAAGGCCGTGGCGACACGCAACCGATCGCCGACAACAGCACCGAAGCCGGCCGCGCCGCGAACCGTCGCGTGGAAATCTATCTGCGTGCAACGGCGCAGCATCAGGGCGGCTAAGCTCGCGCGGCGCATGGCGCGCCGGAAATTAGCGCCATAAATAAGTGACACACCAACGGGACAGCGGCTTCGCTGTCCCGTTTTTATTTCCGCAGATGAACGCCGATCACGCCAACGCCCCGCCAGCCGGGCGCTCGGCCCGTCGCGCCGCGACACTCGCCGGGAAAGTTAAAAAAATTTCGAACTCTCGTTGAAAGGTGCTGTCTGTCTTTACGGTACGTGTGCGGCGACGCCGCCGCGTCACCATTCTCCTCTTGTCGTTGTTGCTCCGGGGCCATCCTGCCCCGGTTTTTTTTGCCCATCGATTTCGTCATGCCGATGCCTCGCGCATCGGGTCGCAGACTGGAGCGCACGCCGTAACGCGCCGTCCGCCCGGATCCGCGCGCCACGGTTGAGCGCCGGCCCGCCTGAGCCCGCCTTCGTCCGCGCCATCCGGCAGCCGACCGCGCGGACCGGCCGCCCTGCTAAAATCGCCCTTTCCCCCCGCAACATCGGACTTCCATCCACTTATGTCAGCACCCTCTACCGACCTCGCCGCCGGCGCGCCTGCCGTCCAGGGACGCCGCCAGATTCTCGTCACGTCTGCTCTGCCGTACGCCAACGGCCAGATCCATATCGGCCACCTGGTCGAGTACATCCAGACGGACATCTGGGTTCGCGCGCTGCGAATGCACGGCCACGAGGTCTATTACGTCGGTGCCGACGACACGCACGGCACGCCCGTCATGCTGCGCGCCGAGAAGGAAGGCCTCACGCCGCAGCAGCTGATCGCGCGCGTCTGGCAGGAACACAAGCGCGATTTCGACAGCTTCGGCGTGTCGTTCGACAACTATTACTCGACCGATTCGGACGAGAACCGCGTGCTGTCCGAGTCCGTCTATCTGGCGCTCAAGGAAGCCGGTTTCATCGAAACGCGCGATATCGAGCAGGCCTACGATCCGGTCAAGAACATGTTTCTGCCGGACCGCTTCATCAAGGGCGAGTGCCCGAAGTGCGGCGCGAAGGATCAGTACGGCGACAGCTGCGAAGTCTGCGGCTCGACCTACGCACCGACCGATCTGAAGAATCCGTACTCGGTCGTGTCGGGCGCCACGCCGATCCGCAAGACCTCGACGCACTACTTCTTCCGTCTTTCCGACTCGCGCTGCGAAGAATTCCTGCGCGGCTGGGTGGCGGGACTCGCACAGCCGGAAGCGACGAACAAGATGCGCGAATGGCTCGGCGACGCGGGCGAATCGAAACTCGCCGACTGGGACATCTCGCGCGACGCGCCGTACTTCGGCTTCGAGATTCCGGGCGCGCCGGGCAAGTACTTCTACGTGTGGCTCGACGCGCCGGTCGGCTACTACGCGAGCTTCAAGAACCTGTGCGAACAGCGCGGGCTCGACTTCGACGCGTGGGTCAAGCCCGGCACGAAAACCGAGCAGTACCACTTCATCGGCAAGGACATCCTGTATTTCCACACGCTGTTCTGGCCGGCGATGCTGGAGTTCTCGGGCCATCGCACGCCGACGAACGTGTTCGCGCACGGCTTCCTGACGGTGGACGGCGCGAAGATGTCGAAGTCGCGCGGCACCTTCATCACCGCGGAAAGCTACGTCACGACGGGCCTGAACCCCGAGTGGCTGCGCTACTACTTCGCGGCGAAGCTCAACAGCACGATGGAAGATCTCGACCTGAACCTCGAAGACTTCCAGGCACGCGTGAACAGCGACCTCGTCGGCAAGTACATCAACATCGCGAGCCGCGCGGCGGGCTTCCTGATCAAGCGTTTCGACGGCCGCGTGCAGGACAGCGCGATGCATCATCCGCTGCTGCAGCAACTGCGCGCCGCGATTCCGCAGATCGCCGCGAACTACGAGGCGCGCGAGTACAACCGCGCGCTGCGTCAGACGATGGAACTCGCCGACGCGGTGAACGGTTACGTCGACACGGCCAAGCCGTGGGAACAGGCGAAGGATCCGGCCAACGCGGTCGCGCTGCATGAAACCTGCAGCGTGAGCCTCGAAGCGTTCCGTCTGCTGTCGCTCGCGCTCAAGCCGGTGCTGCCGCAACTCGCGCAAGGCGTCGAGGAATTCCTCTCGATCGCGCCGCTCACGTGGGCCGACGCGAACACCGCGCTGTCCTCGCAGCAGCCGATCAACGCGTACAAGCATCTGATGACGCGCGTCGATCCGAAGCAGGTCGAAGCGCTGCTGGCCGCGAACCGCGACTCGCTGCAAGCGACCGACGCCGCGCCCGCCGCTGCCGCCGATGCGAACAAGAAGTCGAAGGCCGCGAAGGAAGCGAAGAAGGCCGAGCCCGAAACGCCGGAAACCATTTCCATCGACGACTTCGCGAAGATCGACCTGCGCGTGGCGCTGATCGTCGACTGCAACATCGTCGAAGGCTCGGACAAGCTGCTGCAACTCACGCTCGACGTCGGCGAAGAAAAGACGCGCAACGTGTTCTCGGGGATCCGTTCGGCCTACAAGCCGGAAGACCTCAAGGGCAAGCTGACGGTGATGGTCGCGAACCTCGCGCCGCGCAAGATGAAGTTCGGCATGTCCGAAGGCATGGTGCTCGCGGCGTCCGCGAAGGACGAGAAGTCCGAACCGGGTCTTTACATCCTCGAACCGCACAGCGGCGCGAAGCCCGGCATGCGCGTGCGCTAAGTTCGGCGTACGACCGCGGCATGAAAAAACACCCCTGTTTCAGGGGTGTTTTTTTTGTGCGCCGCTTACTGATGGTCGCTTACTGATAGCTCATCGTCATGGTCGCTGTTGCGTTGGCGGTGCCCGCGACGATGGGGTCGCCCGTCGCCACGTATTTCGCGACGATCGGTATCGTGACAGTGCCGTTCTGGGCCGCCGACACGAAGAACTGATTCGCGTTGCCGGCCACCGCCGAATCCGCGCCATACGCCAGCACCTGGCCGTTGTAGCTCAACTGCACCTTGACGCCCTTCGCTGTCGACGTCGGCGTCAGGGACAACTGGTTGGTGCGGTTGGCGGGCGCCGTGGCGTCCGTCATGGTCGCGTAGAGTTTCGTGGTCGAACCGGTCACACCACCGCTGCACGACAGTTGCACATTGGCCGAGGCCGCGCCTGCGGTCGAACCGGCTCCGGCAAAGGCGCCGCTCGACACCGCACCGAGGCTCGCCGATACCGACCTGGTGCTCACCGTGCAGGTCGGCACTTTCGGGATCACGCTGAGCGCCCCGTTGTATCGCAGGCTGAAGGCAAAGAGCGGCGAGCCCGTGGTTTGCGAGATCCACCATTGTCCGAACTCGCCGGTCAGCATGCCGCCGGCGGTGATGTCGCCGGTCTTGATCAGCCTGGCCGTCAGCGTCGGTTGGTACAGAAAGTTCACCTGGTAACTGAAGCTCCTCGTGATGGGGAATTGCCCCGACGCGAAGCTCAGGATGACACCGATTCCGGGGATGCCCGTGGCGTACTCGCCGTACTGTCCGACCGACGCCTGCGCCCCCGTTCCCGCCGTGCCGAAATACGTGTTGTTGCCGCCCGTCGTGCAGTCGACTTCGATCGCAGCAGAAGCCGGTACGGTCGATGTCGCGAGTGTCGTCCCGTCCGCAACAGTCGGATCGAAGGCCGGGAAATTGAAGGAGAACGCGAAGACGCCCGGCGCGCCGCCCACCACGACGCAGGACGCCCAGGCGCCGGGCGACAGCGCCAGCAGCACTCCGGCCGCGCACAGCAGCTTCGGGACGGCGCGCGCGCCGGTTCGGGCGCGGCCGCACACGGCCAGCGCCGTCAGCAGGGTCAACGCCCATGCCGCGATTCGTATCACAAACATGACTTCACCTCGAAACAGGCGCACCGCCCGGAAGCGGCACGCTCACGCCGCTCACTTGTATGTGAAATTGACCGTCGCCGCCGCGGCCACGGTGCCCGCCGTCATCGTGCCGAGACGGTAGTACTGCGCCACCATCGGGATCGTCATCGCGTTGGTCGCGTCGACCGTGCCGACGCTCTGTAACGCATTGAGCGCGATGGCCGTCCCCGTGGTCGCACCGACACTCGAACCGAGCAGCAGTTGCACGCCGACGCCCGTCGCGGTGCCGGTGTTCTTGAGCACGCTGGTGACGGTGTCGCTCGTGCCGCTGACCGTCATGCTCACGCCAGCTCCCGACGTACAGCTTTTGAGCTTGAGGTTGAACGCCGCGGGCAGCTGCGTGCTGCCGACGCTCGCGAAATTCGACGACGACGCCGTGGTCAGCGGAATCGTCTGGTTGGCGGTCGTGCTGTCGACCGTACAGGTCGGCACGATGATGTTGCCCGTGAAGCTGAGCGTGACGTCCGCCGCCTGCGCCTGCGCGGCGAAGCCCAGGGCCGCGACGGCCGCGAACATTCTGAGTGGATTCATAGCTGTTTCGTTACGTGATGGTGGTTGTTCGCCAATCGGGCGCCCCGGGGGGCGCCTTACCGGCACTCGGCGTCGACCGGCTCGTAGGCGCCGGCTTTCTCCTGCTTCTCGCGTGCCGCGTAGTACGACACCTTGCAGGTCTGCTGCGCGCCGTCGCCCCACTTGACGGCGAACTCGCCCGCCTGCGCCTTGCTGTAGACGAGCACGCGCCCGCCTTGCGCGACCGAGCCGACGTTGTTGCCGCCCGCGTCGAACACCTGCGCGCCAAGCGGAATGACGTCGCCGCCGCTGTGCTTCACGCGCAGCATCAACGGCTTGCCGCGATTGACGGTCTCGAAGTTGAGCCTGACGACCGCGCCCGCGCTCGGCGCGAAGTGCTGCTCCGTGTTCTTGAGTTCGACGCCGAGCGACAGGCCCTTCGGATCGATCTCGACGGTGTTCTGCTCGTAGGGATTCATGCCCGCGACGACGGCATGACCGAACGGGTCGACACGCACGCCCGGCGCGCTGGCGATCCGCGCGCCCGCCGCGTCCTTCGCGTCGATCACGGCGAAGGTGTCGCCGGTTTGCGACGTCACGGCCACGCCGCCGCGCCCGTGGCCGTCGTCCGGCCAGGCGACGAGCGAACCCGACATGCCCGCGCCCACCTGCGTGTAGCCGTTCGCATGGCTCGCGTTCGCGCGCAGTTGCGTGTACGGGCCCAGATAGCCGCCGTTGGCGCTGATGCTGCTGTTGCTGCCCGTCGGGCCGCCGAAGGTGTGGGCCGCCGTCACGCCGTAGTTGACTTCGTAGTTCTTGCCGAACGCGCCGCTGAAGCTTTCCTGCAACTGGTCGCTGCCGTCACGCGTGTCGTGAACGAACGCCGTGTTCGACGTACCGATCGACGAGCCGAGATTCAGCGGAACCGTGACGTTCAGCATCAGGCGGTTGTCCCAGCGCCGGTTCGACACATCGAGATCGCGCGACGCGGACACGCCGATGCCCACGCGCCTGAGCAGCGTGTTGTAGCCGAACTGGTACGAGGTATCGCGCCCGCTCCTGTTCCAGTAGTTCTGCGTGTAGCCCGACAGATAGAACGAGCCGAGACTGCCGAGGCTCTGGTTCAGCGTGACCTGCACCCGTCCCTTCTGGAGGCCGCTCGCCGAGAACGCCAGCCCGCGCGCGTCGAGGTCGTGCAGGTTCACCGCGTCCGGCAGGGAAAGGAAGCCGCTCGTCGAATAGCGATAGGCGGCCAGCGTGATGTTGGTGTTGGTCGGCGCGATGATGCGCGAGTACGACAGGCGCAGGCTTTGCCCGCTGCGGCTGGGCAGCGTGCGGAACTGCGTGGCCGCTTCGGTGACGTCGAAACCGAATGCGCCGAGCGGCGTGTTCAGCGCCACGCCCGCCGCGCCGGACAGATACTTTTCCGAGGCGATCAGCCCGCCGTACAACGTGACCAGATTGTTCAAGCCGTGCTGCACGTTCGCTTCGAACACGAACGGCGCATGCTCGGAGAACGAGGCGCGATACAGGCCTATGGCGGCGCTATAGCGCCAGCGGCCCTCGCGCAACGCATTGACCGGCGCGGAGTACGGCACGGCGGAGACGCGCTGGCTGCCGTCCGCCTCGGTAATCACGAGCTGAAGGTCGCCGCCGTAACCGGTCGCGTAGAGATCGTCGATCTGGAACGGGCCGGGCGCAACCGTCGTCTCGTAGATGATGTTGCCGTTCTGCCGGACCTGCACCCGCGCGTTCGAGTTGGCGAAGCCGCGCACGGTCGGCGCATAGCCGCGCTGCGATTCCGGGTACATGCGGTCATCGGTCGCGAGTTGCACGCCGCGCACGCCGAAACTGTCGAATATGCTGCCGTCCGTGTACGAATCGCCGAGCGTGAGTTCGCTCTTGAGCGGGACGATCGAGCGCTGCAGGTAGGTCTGAAGCGACTGGACGTGTGTGCCCTGCCCCGTCGTGCTGGTGACGTTGCCGTTGTAACGGAAGCGCCACGGTCCGGCGTTGATCCCGCCGGTCAGGCCGAGGTAGCTCTGGGTGCTCGCCGGGCCGATGCCGTTCGTGTGGAACACGTTGGCGTTGTATTGCAGCATCGCCGAGTTGATGCCGTCGTCCCAATAGGCGGGGTCCACCCAGCCGCGCGCGCTGCGATTGAGCACCGCCTGCGGCAGACTCACGTCGAGACGCTGCTCGCCCATGTCGAACGTGGCCGCCGCCCCGGGGATCAGTTCCGGCAACGTGGCGATGCCGCCCGATCCCGCCGCTTCGATCCGTGTGCGCGCCGCGTCGCTCAGGCGGCGCGGATCGACGCCCATGCGTTCGAGCAGATCGCGATCGACCACGGGCTGGACGTTGTCCTTGTGTCCGTCGATCTCGGCGAGCGAGACGTCGTTGACGCCGACCCAGACCTGATTCACATAGACCGCGGCCCGATACTCGCCCGCCGCGGCGGCATTGCCCGCATTGAAGCGGCTGATGTCGAGGTTCCGCGCGCCCGCGCCCGAGAGAAATTGCTCGTTGAATTCGACGTTGGCGGTAGCGGGCGCCGACGGGTTCGTCGCGGCGGCGGCCGCCACGGCCAGCTCGTCGCCGCCCGGCGTCACGTCCGCGAGGGCGCTGCTGGACGCCAGTGCGAACACGGCGGCGGCGAGCGGCGTCAGCCGATACCCGTCGCCCCGGGACGCCGTGACGGGCTGATTGTGCGTGTTGTCGTTCATTATGATGAGGTGCGGCAAGCAGGCCAAAGCCGGCGAAATCAGGCAAAAAACAGGCAAAGCGAAGCCCTGCCCAGCGCGCGCTCGCGTGCGGGGTGCGTGGGTGTGGTCAGCGAGCAGTTCGGTGAACAGGACAGGCCGGCGGACACCATCTCCGGCGGTCCGATGAGGGACCCTCGCCGGTCAGGGCAAGGTCGCTTCGTGGTGGACGGGACCGCCGTAGTCGTTGATCGTCGTGAACATGACTTTCGCGCCGGCGCGGACCGGCCCCGAGAGCCGCAGCGTCTGCTGGCCGCCCGGCTCCACCATCGTGCCTTCGTCGAAGGTCGGCGCATTGGGCTCGGCGCCCACATGCGCTTCGATAATCGTGATGTGGTACGGCGTGGGATTCGCCACCGTCAGCGCCGGTTTGGCGCTTGCCGTATCGAGACGCCACACGAGCTTGCCGGGCGCATCGTCGGCGCTGCCCGGCAGACCGTCCGGGCGAAAGAAGAATTTGATGCGCGAGCGAAAGGCAAGCTGCACGTAGTTCGCGCCGGCCTGCGCGGCGGTCGGCTTGGGCGGCACTTCCAGCACGTTGAGCCAGAACGCCGTTTCGCGGTCCTTCGCCAGCGGCTCGCCCGTGTAGAGCACGCGCACCGTCTGCCCTTTGCCCGGATCGATGCGCGACATCGGCGGCGTGATCATGAACGGCAGATCGAGCGTGGACGGATCGGCGTGCGGGTCGCCCTTGTCAAGCCAGACCTGGGTCAACGCAGGCTGCTCGCCCGCGTTCGACAGCTTGACCGTGACCTCGCTATCGGACGACTTGTACACCACGCGCGTGCCGCCGATGACGATCGACGCGCCGGATTCGAGCGGCGCCAGCGCCCCCGCCACGATCAGTCCCGCGCACACGACACGCGACAGCAGCTTGGAGAAAGGTTGAATATTCACTTGATGACCTTGGGAAGACCTGCGGCCTTCGATTCGCGACGCCGCGCACGCGACATCGGGCACCGGCCGGCGCTCGGGCGGATTAAATCGTTGTACTGATCAATACCCTGCGCCCTCGACATCGACGCCAGCACCGATCCGATCCGCACGCTCCACGCCAGGCTTGAGCTTGCGGTGCTCACCGCACGCGCGGGGCGGGGCCGTTTCCCTGCGGAACGCGCCCCGCGCCGCTAACACGGCTTACTGGTAGCTCATCGAGTACGTGACGCTGGTCGTCACGTCGCCCGCGGTGGCCGAGCCGGCCGGCGAGACGTACTGCGCCGCGTACTTGAGGTTCGCCGCGCCGCTCGCGATCGCGGCCGTTTGCGAATTCTGCGCGCCGTCGGCCTTGCTCACGTCGATCGTCGCGGGCGTGCCGTTGTAGTCGACGAGCTGGACTTCGACGTTGCCCGCGCTGCCGTTGTTCTTCAGATTGCCGTCGGCCAGCGTGTTCGCGCCGTACTGCCAGAACGTATGCACGTTGCCGGTCGCCGGCGTGCAGTTCGTCAGCGCGATCGAGAAGCCGGTCGAACCCGCGGTCGCGCCCGCCGACGACAGCGTTTGCGCCGACAGCGTCGGCAGCGTGACCGTGAAGTCCTTGCCCTGACCGTTGCCGCTGACAGTGCAGGTCGCGGCGGTCAGCTTGCCGTTGATCGTCAGCGTGCCGTCGCCGACATCCGCCGCATGCGCGCCCGCGGCAGCCAGACCCAGCACCGAGGCGATCAGGGTAATTGCATACTTGTTCATTTATTGCACTCCAGTGACAGCGTTTAGATCGTCCCGACTCATCTTGATCAGGACTCCTTTTTTTTAAAACGAAATGCCCAGAAGGGCGGGTCTCTCACGCTAGAAAGTAATGCGCTCAGCCTCGTTGCCGGGGACGTGAGTGAGGGATCCACCCTCAATTGAACGCAGCGCCATTTTTGCCTTAGGGTTCAGACCAATCCATAAGATTTATCTTAAACAAAAGGTTTTCTATAAGTGAATCGCTTGAAATTTCCCCTGCGCGTGAGAAATTTCGCCGATAAACGTGGGGGATTTCGACACGTCGACGCGACCGTCTGACAGGCGATGTTCAGAGGCCCGGTCGATCTGGGTCAAACGAGGAAGGAAGAATTGCGGCGTCGCATGCGGGGCGGTTTCCGGCGCACAGCCAGGCGTCCTGCCAGGAGCACCGCCAGGCGCGGGCGCGAGCCGAAGCCCGCGCCTCGCGGCTACCAGCGAATGCGGTCGAAGCGACGCGTGTAGTTGATGTCCGCGCCATTGAAAGTGCCGCCGTACACGGACACCGACCAGTAACGCGAGAAGTTGATGGTTGCCTTGATCGCGTTCGCCGCCGACTGCAGTCCCTGCTCGTAGCCGATCACGAGCCGCTCGTTGATCGCCTTCGACAGCATCACCACCTGCGGGTCGGTCAGGCCCACGTCCGAGCGGCCGATCGAGAACTCGTCGAGCCCGATGCTCTGCGCGATGCGCTTGCCCTGCGCGCTGCCGAGCAGCGCCAGCGCCGTGGTCATCGCGCTTTGCTGGCCGAGGTTGTTGCCCTGGTCGGTGCCGTGGCCGAACAGCAGCCAGGAGAGCTTTTCGTTGTCGGTCACGTTCGGCTCGGACACCAGCTTCGCGACCGGCGCCTGCACCGTGCCGGTGACCGACACGCCCGCCTCGACCTGCTGGTTGCGCCGCATCGCCAGAATGTTGATGCCCGGATTCGCCACCGGCCCGTTGAACGTGAAAAAGCCGTTCTCGATGTTGAGCTTGCGGCCGAATGCCGTATAGCTGCTGCCCTCGGTCACGCGCACGTTGCCCACGGCGCGCAGCGGCACGCCCGGCGCGCTCATGGCCGTGATGGTGCCCGCAAGGCCGAGATCCGCGCCCTGCCCGCGGAAGCGGAAGTTGCGGCCGAGATTGATGTCGATGTTCGCGCGCGGCGCAAAACGCGGCGCGGGTTTCGTCGAGGCGGTTTCGTCGAGCGGCGGCGGACCGCCGCGCGTGGTGCCGTCGGGACGCACGAGCACGACGTCGTCGCCGAGCGAGGGCGCCGCCGACTCCGGCAGATCGAACAGCGCGTGATCGACGGTGAATTTGCCGTCGATCTGCATGCCGCCCAGATGCCCGCCGTTGGCGACGCTCGCGCTGCCCGAGAGCGACAGGCGGCGATCGGGCGCGGCGAACAGTTCGAGCTTGTCGGCAACGATGTTCGCCGTGAGATCGGGGTCCTCGTTGTCGAGACGCACGCGGCCCGTCGCGCGCAGCGTGCCGCTCGCGCCGTGGAACTCGACCTGCTGGAAGTCGACCAGATTGTGCGACAGCGCGATATGAATCACGCCGTCCTTCAGTTGCACGCCCTGATCGACCACCGTCGCGGACAGCCCGTCGCCGATCAGCGAACCGGTCAGGTCGGGCTTCGCGACCGTGCCGCCCAGCGCGAGTTGCAGCGCGAGGTGACCGTCGAGCAGATAGCTCGGACCGAGCAGCCCGCCCGTGGTCTTGAGCGACGGCACGTTCGCCTTGATCGTGCCGCCGAGCGGCGCTTCGTCCACGACCGTGAGCACGCCGTCGCGCGGCGCAAGCGTGGTGTTCGCGTCGACGTCGATCACGCCCACGCGGCTCGCCTGCGCGTGCGCCGTAAGCGTCAGCCGGTTGCCGCCGCTGAAGGCCGCGCGCGCGTTGATGTCGCCAAGACCGAGCGAGGCGAGCCCGCGTCCGATTTCCACCGTGACGTCGCCGCTGCGGCGTTTGAGCTGCACGTAGCCCGTGGCCGTCGGCCCGATCGAGAAGTCCCAGTCGCCGTCGAACACGAGGTCGGTCTTGAGCGTCGACGGCTCGCCCGTGAACTGCTGGCGCAGCGCCATCATGCGCGCCACCGAGACGTTGGTGAGCGAGCCCGCCGAGCGGATCCTGCCGTGATCGAGATCGAAACCCTTGAGGTCGAGCGATGCGCCCTCGGCGACGATGCGCGTCGCGCCCAGCGTCACCTTGCCCGCGCCCGCGCTCACCGTGAGCGGCGACTGCATCGTGAGGTCCGGCACGCCGCGATTCTGCAACTGCGTGACGGTGCCGTCCCAGCGCGAGCCCTCGCGCGTGTCGGTGAGCTTGCCGTTGGCGGCCACCGACAGATCGATCGGCTGGCCTTGCAGCTTGCCCTTCGCGCTGGCCGTGAGCGTGTGATGCGCGCGCGTGCCCGAGAGCCGCGCGGTGAGGCTGGCGATATCGACGCCCGCCACGGCGATGTTGCTCGCATCCGTGTTGAAGGCGAGCGCGCCGTTCGCGCCATCGCGCGCTTCGGCGTGGCCTTGCGCATGGCCAACGCGGTTGTCGCCGAACACGACGTTGTCGAGCTTGTAGTCGAGCGCGACATCGGGATGCGCGAAGGTGCCGGTCAGATCGCCGTTCGCCGCCACCTGGCCCGCGACGCCGAAACCGAGCCGGTCGAGTTGCGGCGCGTCGACCTTGAAACGCAGACGGTCGCCGCGCGCGCCGAAGCTGCCTTGCAGATCGACGGTATTGCCCGCCACGGACAGATTCGCGCGGCTCGGCAGGATGCGCGTGCCCGCGAGCTGGATCAGGCCCGCGCCCGTGAGCGGCAGGTCGTCGTAGACGCTCGGCCCGAGCTTGAACTCGGCCTTGGTCGTGAGCGTGGGCGCGAGCATGCCGGTGGCCGTCAGCGTGCCGTTCACGCGCGCCTCGATGCGGCGGTTGGCGGGGCGCGGCGGGGTTTTGGGCTTGGGCGCCGGGTTCTTCACGTCGCTCGATGCGTTATTCGCGGCGTGCGTTGCGCCGGATTGCACGGTCTGTTTGTCGTTCTCGACGCGCTTTTGCGCCTGCGCCTGCTCGCCGCCGATCTGCGCGGGATTCAACGCCGGATTCAGCGACGGATTGAGCGCGAGATTGCGCTTGGGATTCAGCGCATCGCCGGACGTGGCCGCTTGCGTCGCGTCGCGCTGCGCGCTCTTTGCGGGCTTCGTGGACTTCGTCGGCTTCGGCGCGGTTTTCGTCGACCTCGCAGCCGTCGCCGCCTTCGCGGGCGGCACGAGCGAGAGCGGATCGAAGTTCGTGAGCGCCGCCTTCAGCGTGTAGCTGGAATTCGCGTCGTGCTTGAGCGCGCCCGACAGGTCGATGTGACCCGCGCCCGAAGTCAGCCGCACGTCGTTGAACGAGAGCCGCGCCGGGTCCTGCGTGATCTTGCCTTGAAGACGCAGCGCGGCCTTCGGATCGGCGAGATCGAGCGTGACGCTCTGCGTGTCGCCGTTCAGACGCACGCCGATCGGACCCGCCAGCTGCGTCGGCAGCACGCTCGCCTCGATGGCGTTGAGGTCGAGGCCCGCCACCTTGAGGTCGAAGCGCCCATTGCCGCCCGCCAGCGCGCCGCCGCCCGTGATCGTCGCGTTCTTGACGAGCCGCACGTTCAGATTCGAGAGGCGCTGCGCCTTGGCGTCGAGCACGACGTCGGTGTGCGCGTCGATCAGCGGCAGCAGTTGCTGGTCGATGGCGCCCGGCTTCGCGTTGACGATGGAGACGCTGCCCGCGACCGTGAAACCGGCCGCGTCGCTGTGCGCCGCGGCGGCGGACGCGGCAACCGGCGCCGACGCCACGGAAACCGAAGCCATCGCCGGCACCGAAGCCGCCGACGCCACCGAAGCCGAGGCCGCCCGCACCGCCGACGCCACCGCCTGCGGGCTCGCCGCCGCCCCACCGTGCGCCGTCTGCACCGGCTGCAACTGCGCGCGCAGCGCGAGGTCGGCGAACGGCGCGCCGGGCGCAAAAGCTTGCGGATTGACGTGATCGAAGGCCAGCGTGGCGCGCTGCAAAGGCACGGCGGCGAACGGCGTCGCTTCCACGTGCGCATGGCCCGTGAGCTTCATCCCGGTCGCCTCGATCTCCGCGGTGAGCGCCTCGAGCGAGCCGCCGAGCCTCGCGTTCACCTGCACGTCCTCGCCGTTGACCTTGCCCGCGTAGCCCGCGTCGCCCGAGAGCGCGAACGGTTTGACGCCGTCGAGTTTCGCGCTGGCGCTCACCGCGCCGAACGGCGTATCGAGGCGCTCGACGGCGGCTTCGTGATGGCGTCCGTCGCTGCGGCCATGAAACTGGAAGCGCGAAAATTCGGTCGCCGACGTGCCCTGATGCAGCGTGAGCTTGTCCACCTGCACGTCGCGGATGTCGATGGCGAGCGGCAGACGCAGATCGTCGGGCAGCGACATCGGCCCGGACGACGGCGCGTTCGACGGCACGATGCGCAGATCGACGTCGCCCACATGCAGATAGTCGATGACGAAGCGCCACGGCTTGCCGTGCGGCATCTCCAGCACCCACTGGCCGCCGAGGCGATCGACGCTCGCCGTGGTGCCGTCGCCGCCGCGCCAGGCGACGTTGGAGAAGCGCACGCCGCTCGCGAGCGTGCCGCCTTCGAGGGTGCCCGACAGCTTGCCGTCGAGGATCCTCACGGCCGCGCGCCACGCGTAAGCGGTGCCGCGCTCGGTCGTCAGCACGCCATACAGGAGTCCCGCGACGAGCGCGACCAGCAGCACCGGCACGGCAATCGCCCAGGCCAGCGCTTTCCAGAGCCGACGCGGGCGGCGCGGCGGCGGGGGCGTGTCGCCACGTTCGCCGCTTTCGCCCGCTGCGTCACCATTGCGATCTTCGTCGCGCGGCGATTCCGGCGATGGCGCACCGCCGCCCGGCGGCGCGGCCATCGGCGTCCAGGCTCGCGAACCGGCGGGCAGCAAGAAGGAAAGGATCGCGCGCATCGTCATCAGAAGGCGATCCCCAGCGTCAGATACGGCCGCACGCGGCGTTCGCGGAAGCCGTAAGCGAGGTCGAGATTGACCGGGCCGACGGGGCTGCGCCAGCGCGCGCCGAGACCCGCGCCCGGATAGAACACTTTCTCGCCCCAGGTGTCGGTGGCGGTGCCGACGTCGAAGAACGCCGCGCCGCCCCAGTCGTGCGTGAACCAGTGCTGATACTCCGCCGAAGCGGTCACGAGATATTTGGCCGGCAAGATCGAGCCGTCGACATCGTTACCGATGCTCTGGAAGCCGTAACCGCGCACCGAGTTCGAGCCGCCCGCGCGGAACAGCAGCGACGCGGGCACATCCTGCGAACTGCTCGACGTGAACACGCCGCCCAGCTCCGCGCGGAACAGCATGAGGTCGCTATGGCCGATCGGCAGGTATTGCTGGCCGCGCATGTAGCCGCGGAAGAAGGTGGCGTCGGCGAGCGCGCCCTTCACGGCGAAACCCGCCTCCACGCGAATCAGGTTGCCCGAGCGCGGAAACAGCGGGTCGTCGACGTTGCGGCGCGTCCATGACCACTGCGGCACCAGCGCGCGGCTCGTGGTCGGCGGCCCGGCGTTCTGGTCGAGCCGGTCCTGGTAGTAGAGCAGCGAATACGCGTAGTCGATGTTCTGCGAAGTGCGCGTGCGCTGCACGCCCGCGCGCAGGCTGTAGATCCGCGTGTCGGACACATCCGTCGTGGTGTAGGACGCGAGCGCGCTATTGGTCCACGCGCGCGGCCCCGGCGGCATCGACAAGGTCACCTGCCCGTACTGCTGGATCTGGTCCAGACGCCCCTGCACCTGGAACGGCCAGGCCTTGCCGAAGGTATCGAGATACGAATACGAGCCCTGCACGTGCGCGCCCGTATCAGTCGAATAACCCACGCCGCCACGGAAATTGTTGTACGGATACTCGCTCACCTTCACGTGCAGCGGCGTGTTGAGCGGCTTTTGCGTGTTGTCGTCGACGTCGATGGCGACGCTCGCGTAGTACGGCGTGTTCTGGAGCTGACGCTGTAGCTCGGTTACGCGGTTGACGTCGTAGATCTCGCCGGGCGACAGCGGATTCACGTCGGTCACGATCTTTTCAGGATAGCGGCGCGGTCCGGACACGTCGAGCGCGCCCATCGTGAAGGTCGGGCCGCTGTCGAACGTGACGGCCAGTTGCGCGTCGTGCTTGAGCGGATCGACGCGCGCCTCCGAACGCGCGATCTTCGCGCCCAGATAGCGCCGCGCCTGCAAGGCCCGCAGCGACGCGTTCTTGGCGTCGTCCCAGCCGGACTGCGTGAAGGCGTCGCCCGTGTGCAGCGAGAAGGCGAAGCGCGTGGCGTTTTCCTGCGCCTTGTCCTCGGTCAGCACGGGGCCGCGAAACGTGAGCGTGACCGCCGAAATCGTCGTGCGCGGCCCCGGATCGACGCTCACCGTCACGTGGCGGCGGCCGTTTTCGTCGCTGCCGACGTCGGTGCGCACGACCGGCGTGAAATAGCCGTCGGTGGACGCGAGATCGCGCACCTGCTGCGGCGTGGCCGTGACGAGGAATTCGAACTGATCTTCGCTGATGTCGGCGCGCGTGGCGAAGCGGGCGATGTCGAGGTGCGCTTCGAGCAGCTTGCGCAGTTCGCGCGGCGAGGCGTCGACCTTGACGTCGTAATAGGTGCGCGCGCGCGACCAGGGCAGCAGGCTCGCCAGATCCGCGTGCGCGGGCGTGGCGGTCAGCGCGCTCAGCGCCATGCCGAGAGCAAAGCACGCCGCGACGCGGCGAGCAAAGTGATGGGGTCGATTGACGGAAAAAGTCGCGAAGATTTTTGCGATAGCGTGGCCGGGAGCGTGGGTCGAGTGGCGTGTGGCGAGCGGTTTGTCACGCTGTGCGCGCTCCGCCACACGGCGGGCGGCGTGCCACGGCCGCGCCGCCCATACGGGACGCCGCCATGCGCGCAATGCTTCGATCAGCCATCCCGCCAAACAGGACCTCCAGACGTTATTTCGTTCACTTCGGTTCGCTTCGCATCGGTTCGCTACGGTTTGCTTTCGTGCGGCTCGCGCCGCCGCGCGGACTGCGCGCAGACCCAAACGCGCTATTTCACCACATCAGCGCTCCAAAACCCCAGGACGAGGCGCAAAGTGGACCGCAAGCCACGCGGACGGCCAATGCCGCCCTTCCTGCGCAGACGCATCGCGTGCCTTCGACGCGCCGCCCGCCCGGATGTTCCGCGCCCGCCGCTTGCGGTAAAATTGCCGCCGACACGAACATCGGCGGCTGTCAGAAACAGCTGCCTCACTCGACGGACGTCAGCCATGTATCAGTCGGACATCACCCAGTTCCTGACCCAACTCAAGCAGCAGAAGCCGCAGCTCGAAGAGCAGCAGCGCAAGGGCCGCTCGCTCCTGTGGGACAAGCAGCCGATCGACCTCGACGAACGCGAGCGCCAGCAGGCGTCGCGCGTCAAGCAGACGCCCTACGTCTACTACCAGAACTTCTGATGGCTGAAGCCGACGGGGCCGAAGGCGCCAAGGAGGCCTTGACGCCTCCACCCGGCGCCGAGGCGGCGCATTCCGCGGCGCACGCGGCCGGCCATCCGGCCGCGCCGGCGAATCCGCAAGCGCTGGCCGCCCCCGCCACCGACTCGACGCCCGACACGATCGACGGCGTCGCGTTCGCTCGCCTGTACGGCGAGCCGCTTTTCAAGCTGCCGCAGGATCTCTATATCCCGCCCGATGCGCTCGAGGTGTTCCTCGAAACGTTCGAAGGTCCGCTCGACCTGCTGCTCTACCTGATCCGCAAGCAGAACTTCAACGTTCTCGACATTCCGATGGCGGAGGTCACCGTGCAGTACCTCGGCTACGTCGAGCAACTGCGCAAGACCAATCTGGAACTGGCGGCGGAGTATCTGCTGATGGCGGCGATGCTGATTGAGATCAAGTCGCGCATGCTGCTGCCGGTCAAGAAGGCCGACACCGGCGAGGAAGCCGAAGATCCGCGCGCCGAACTCGTGCGCCGCCTGCTGGAATACGAGCAGATGAAGCTCGCCGCGCAGCGCATCGACAAGCTGCCGCAACTCGGCCGCGACTTCATGCGCGCCGAGGTCTATATCGAGCAGAGCATCACGCCGCGCTTCCCGGACGTGGACGCCGTCGACCTGCGCGCCGCGTGGGCCGACGTCATCAAGCGCGCGAAGCTCGTGCAGCACCACAAGATCTCGCGCGAGGAACTGTCGGTGCGCGAGCATATGAGCACGATCCTGCGCAAGCTCCAGGGCGCACGCTTCATGGAATTCTCGGAACTGTTCGACGTCACGCGCGGCGTGCCGGTCGTGGTCGTGAACTTCATCGCCATGCTCGAACTGTCGCGCGAATCGCTGATCGAAATCACCCAGCCCGAGCCGTTCGCGCCCATCTACGTGCGCCTCGCCTATCTGCCGGTTTAACCCGGTTCAAGTCGCGCCAAATTCCGCTCAAGCAGCCAAAATCACGCTTCGCAACGCACCTTCCCGGTGCGCGCGAAGCGGCTGCGCGCGCCTGCGACGTTCCGTCCCCATCAATATTTCACGCCGCCGGGCCAGGATAATCCCGTAGCCGAAGGCGCTGCGCGGCCCGGTCAAATCCTCTACAATCGCCCGCGCCTGCTCCTGACAGGGGTTGGCACGCCATCCGGCCGGCTCGCCCGCGCGAGCGCCGGTTGCCGCAACCTACGTCTTGCCCCGCGCGAGGCATAACGCATCCGATCATGAAAGTCATCAGCTCGATTCAGGAACTGCGCGACCAGCTGCGCGGCCAAAACCGCACCGCGTTCGTGCCGACCATGGGCAACCTCCACGAAGGCCACCTCTCGCTGATGCGCCTCGCGCGCCAGCATGGCGATCCGGTCGTGGCGAGCATCTTCGTCAACCGTCTGCAGTTCGGGCCGAACGAGGATTTCGACAAATACCCGCGCACGCTGCAAGACGACATCGAGAAGCTGCAGAAGGAAAACGTGTACGTGCTGTTCGCGCCCACCGAGGCCGACATGTACCCGCAACCGCAGGAATACCGCGTGCATCCGCCGCATAACCTCGGCGATATTCTCGAAGGCGAATTCCGCCCCGGTTTCTTCGAGGGCGTCTGCACGGTCGTGATGAAGCTGATGTCGTGCGTGCAGCCGCGCGTGGCCGTGTTCGGCAAGAAGGATTACCAGCAGCTGATGATCGTGCGCGCGATGTGCCAGCAGTTCTCGCTGCCGACCGAAGTAATCGCCGCCGAAACCGTGCGCGACGACGACGGCCTCGCGCTCAGCTCGCGCAACCGCTATCTCACGCAGCCGGAACGCGCCGAGGCGCCGCAACTGGCGGCCGTGCTGCGCGCGATTCGCGAGTCGGTGCTCGCGGGCCGCCACGATTATCCGCAACTCGAACTGGACGCCATGGCCACGCTGGCCGCGCGCGGCTGGAAGCCCGACTACATCTCGATTCGCAAGCGCGCGAACCTGCTGCCGCCCGCACCGGGCGAGACCGGCGCGCCGCTCGTCGTGGTGGCCGCCGCAAAACTCGGCGCGACGCGCCTGATCGACAACCTGGAAATCTGAGCGCCACGCCGCTCGGACATCCGCTCCGGTTCCAACCCATCGAATGCCGTGCGGCGGGCTGCCTGCCCGTCCGCCTGAGGAGACGCACCATGCAACGCCACATGCTCAAGTCGAAGATCCACCGCGTCGCGGTCACGCACTGCGAACTGCACTACGAAGGTTCGTGCGCGATCGACGAGGATCTGCTCGAAGCCGCGAACATCGTCGAAAACGAGCGCATCGACATCTGGAACATCAACAACGGCGAGCGCTTCACGACCTACGCGATCAAGGGCGAACGCGGCAGCGGCATGATTTCGCTAAACGGTTCGGCCGCGCGCCGCGCGCAACTGGGCGACCTTGTGATCATCGCGGCCTTCGCGAACGTCGAAGAAGAAGAACTCAAGGCGGGCTGGAAGCCGGACCTCGTGTTCGTCGACGAAAACAACCGCATCAAGGGCAGCCGCGACCACGTGCCGACCCAGGCCTGGAGCTGAACGGCGGCGGATTGTGATCCGCTTCCGGGCGATGGCTGGCTAGCTGACTGAGTGACTCACTAACAGATTGGCTGGCTTTGCTACGGCAAACGGCGCGCGTTCTGCGCGCCGTTTGCATTTCCGGCGGCGCGTGCGGATCGGCGCGCGGGTGCGCTTATGCGCTTATGCGCTCACTTCGCGTTGAGCCAGCTGATGATCGGCTGCCACTGGTCCAGATCCTTCTCCACGCGGCTTTTCGCGACGTCCCAGAGCGTGAGCCCGTGCGCGGCGAGTTGCACGTAGTTTTGCGTGTCGCGCAGATAGCCGAGCACCGGCAAGTCGAGCCCTTCGACGAAGCGCTGCAACTGCTCCGCCGAGCGCGTGCGCGCATCGACGCGCATGCCCACCACGCCCACCTGAATCGCGCCCTTGCGCACCGCCTTTTCCTTCGACAGCCGGTCGAGGAAGTCTTTCGTGGCGAGAATGTCGAACATGGACGGCTGCAGCGGCACGATCACCTTGTCCGCCAGTTCGATCACCGTGGCGAGCCGGTTGCCGTGCAGACCCGCGGGCGTGTCGATGACGGCGTGCTCGAGGCCCTTGGGCGGCTTCTGTGGATGGTCCAGATCGACCGGCCAGCTCTCGATGGCGGGCAGCGTCGCGGGCCGCAGGTCGAGCCACGCATGCGACGACTGCTGCCGGTCGAGGTCGGCGAGCGCGACCCACTCGCCTTGCGCCGCGAAATAGCCGGCCAGATTGGTGGACAGCGTGCTTTTGCCGACGCCGCCCTTGGGGTTCGCCACCACGATCACCGTCATGAATGCTCCCGTCAGGAAGGCTGGCACACGGGCCAGCCGGTTTGCCGATTCTGCTGCTTGTGCGTGTTGATACGTGCCTATACGTGCCTATATGAGCGTGCGCGTGCTCGTACCGACAGTGCGCATCCCGCGGACTTCGGCACGCTTGCGGGCCGCCGCCAGGCGCCCCACGGTCGCGCCGCGTGGCCTGGAGCCGTCTGCAAAGCCGGCCGCGCAGCAGCGCAACCGTCCGATAATATCGGCAAATGCCGTGGCGCCGAAGCCCCCGACGGCGTCAGGGTGGCGCAGCATCGAGCCTCAAACCGGCTTTCCGTGCGCATCCGGACCGCATGAAAACCGTTGCGGCGCCCCGCCTGGCCGGGCTCCGGCCTTGCCTCGACTTCACTTCACCCCCCATCCAAGGAGACATGCCCCCATGAGCACGCTGCGCCCCGAGATCACCCTCGCCTCCCTGCACGAGCGCCAGCAAGGCCGGCTGCCCGACCTGCTCGGATTTCGCGCGGTGGCGCTCGAGCAAGGCATCCTGCGCGCCGAGCTCGATATCCGCAGCAATCTGCTTGCGCCCAACGGCTTCCTGCACGCCGCCACCGTGATTGGTCTCGCCGATACGGCCTGCGGCTACGGTTGCTACGCGCATCTGCCGCCTACGGCGAAGAACTTCACGACCGTCGAACTCAAGAGCAACTTCGTCGGCACCGCGCGCGAAGGCACGCTGAGCGTGGTCGCGACGGGCGTGCATCTGGGCCGCAGCACGCAGATCTGGGACGCCACCGTGACCGGCCCGGACGGCAGGACCACCGCGCTGTTCCGCTGCACGCAGATGGTGTTGTACTGACTGATGCTGACCGACGCGCCCTCGTTCAGCGCATCGCGCCGTACAGGCGGTCGAGGTCGAGGCTTGCGGCCAGCGTGTCGGCAAGCCGCTCCAGCGACGCCTCGCGCAGCGCCGGGTAATCCACGCTCTGCGCCGCGTCGAGCCCGGCCCAGCGCAGCAGCGCGGCGCACGCCTCGGGCGTGTCGAACAGGCCGTGCACATAGGTCGCGAGAATCTGGCCGTCCGCCGATTGCGCGCCGTCCAGGCGCGGTTCGCGCTGCGCCTCCGGCGTTTCTTGCACCTCTTGCGCCTCTTGCGCCTCGCCCTCGATCGAGTCGATCCGCAGCGCCGGTTGCGCCAGCGCCGCGCCGCGCGTCACGCCCATGTGAATCTCGTAGCCGCGCACGGGTGCACCGGCTTGCGCGCCACCCTCGCCCAGCCCCAAGGCAAGCCGCCCCGTCACATTGCGCAGCGCCTTCTCGCGCGTAAGTTCCGTTTCGTAGTCGAGCCAGCCGAAACCCGCCGTCGCGCCGGGCTCACCTTCCACGCCATGCGGATCGGCGATCGCGCGCCCGAGCATCTGCATGCCACCGCAAATCCCGATCACGCGGCCGCCATAGCGCAGATGCCGCGCGAGCGCGCTTTCCCACCCCTGCGCGCGCAGCCACGCGAGGTCGTCGCGGACGTTTTTGGAACCCGGCAGTATCACCAGATCGGCGGCCGGCGGCGCTTCGTTCGTGCGCACGTAACTGAATTCGACCTGCGGATGCGCGCGCAGCGCGTCGAAGTCGGTGTGATTGCTGATGTGCGGCAGCGCGGGCACGACCACACGCAGCGTATGCCCGCCCGCCTGCGCGTGGGTATGGGCAGCGCCCGGCAGCATGTCCTCGGCGTCGAGCGTGAGGCCGTGCAGATACGGCACCACGCCGAGCACGGGCTTGCCCGTCTGCGCCTCGAGCCAGTCCAGGCCGGGCTTGAGCAACCCCGGATCGCCGCGAAACCGGTTGATGATGAAACCCTGCACGCGCGCCCGCTCGCTCTCCGACAGACACGCGAGCGTGCCGATCAGATGCGCGAACACGCCGCCGCGGTCGATGTCGGCGACCAGCACGACCGGGCAATCGACGGCTTCGGCAAAGCCCATGTTGGCGATGTCGTTGGCGCGCAGATTGATTTCCGCCGGGCTGCCCGCGCCCTCGACGAACACCGTGTCGTAGCCCGCGCGCAGTCGCCCATACGATTCGAGCACGGCCACGCGCGCCAGCGGCTTGTAGTCCTGATACGCGCGCGCGTTCAGATTCATGCGCGCCTTGCCGTGGATGATGACCTGCGAGCCCAGATCGCTGTTCGGCTTGAGCAGGACGGGATTGAGGTCGGTGTGCGGGGCGATGCCCGCGGCGACCGCCTGCAAGGCTTGAGCGCGGCCGATCTCGCCGCCGTCGGCGGTCACCGCGCTGTTGAGCGCCATGTTCTGCGGCTTGAACGGCGCGACCCGCACGCCCGCGCGGCGCGCGAGGCGGCACAGGCCGGCGACGAGCGTGCTCTTGCCGGCGTCGGAGGTCGTGCCCTGGATCATGAGCGTGCCCCTCGGCACGGCGGGCACGACAGGCACAACAGGCACGGCGGACTCGGCGGACTCGGCGGATTTCGAAGCGGACATGGTCGATACGGAGTGCGGTTGCGGCGCAAGGCCGATGAAGCGAATGCGCATTATCCCATCGCCTGCGCAACGGCCCGGCTGGCCGAACGGCCGATCCGCCATTCGGCCAGCCCCGTCCACGCCGGAAGTCGCGCGCCCAAACGCTACAATCACGCGATGATTTCGCGCGACCTCACCTTCATCGTCGGCGGCGCGCGCTCGGGCAAGAGCGCGCACGCCGAACGCCTCGCGGCCGACAGCGGCCTGCCGGTCACCTACATCGCCACGGCGGCCACGCCAACGGGCGCGCACGCCGACGCCGAATTCGCCGCGCGCATCGCGCATCACCAGGCGCGCCGCCCCGCGCACTGGGGCTTCGCCGCCGCGCCGCTGGCCCTCGCCCAAGCGCTGGACGCGCATGCCGCGCCCGGTCACTGCGTGCTGATCGACTGCCTCACGCTCTGGCTCGCGAATCTGCTCTGCCCGCCCGGCTCCGACGCGCCGCGCGCCGACTGGCAAGCGCGCCTCGACGCGTTCGCCGCCGCCTGCGAGCGCGCGCAAGGCACGGTGCTGGTGGTCAGCAACGAGATCGGCATGGGCGTGGTGCCGATGGGCGCGGCCACGCGCCTCTACGTCGACGAACTGGGTCGCCTGAACCAGCGCATCGCCGCGCTCGCCGACCGCGCGACGCTCGTCGCCGCCGGCCTGCCGCTCGTGCTCAAGGCGCCGCGAGCATGACGATGCTGAGCCTGCCCGTCACCGCCGCCCTCGCCGTCGCCGGCGTCGCCGTCGACCGCTGGTTCGGCGAACCGCGCCGCGCGCATCCGCTGATCGCCTTCGGCAACTACGCCCAACGCCTCGAAAAACGCTTCAACACGGGCCGGCGCGGACGTCCGCTCGGACTCGTCGCGTGGCTCGCCGCTGTCGCGCCGCCGGTGCTGATCGCCCTGCTGCTGTGCGCGCTGCTGCCCTGGCCGCTCGCCTGGGCGCTGCACGTCGCGCTGCTGTGGTTCGCGCTCGGCGCGCGCAGCCTCGAAGAACACATCGCGCCCATCGCCCGCGCGCTCGCGCAGCGCGATCTGGCCGCCGCGCGCGAACTGACGGCGCGCATCGTCTCGCGCGACACCGCCCAAGCCGACGCCACCGCGCTCTCGCGCGCGGCCTGCGAATCGGCGCTCGAAAACGGCAACGACGCGATCTTCGGCGCGCTGTTCTGGTTCGCGCTCGCGGGCGGACCGGGCGCGCTGGCGTTCCGGCTCGCCAACACGCTCGACGCGATGTGGGGTTACCGCACGCCGCGTTTCCTGCGCTTCGGCTGGGCCGCCGCGCGCATCGACGACGTGCTCAACTTCGCGCCCGCGCGCCTCACCGCGCTGAGCTACGCGCTGCTCGGCGACACGCGCGTCGCGCTGCGCTGCTGGCGCGAACAGGCGCCGCGCTGGGACAGCCCGAACGCCGGTCCGGTGATGGCGGCGGGCGCGGGCAGCCTGAACGTGCTGCTCGGCGGCGCGGCCGTCTATCACGGCGCGATCGAGGAGCGTCCCGCGCTCGGCGCGGGTTCGCCGCCGCGCGCGCAGGATGTCGACGCCGCCTTGCGCCTCGTCGAGCGCACCACGCTGCTGTGGCTCGCCGTGATCGTCGCGCTGGCTTTCGTGAACGTGGCGACCCATGTCTGAGCCATCCATGACTTCGACGACGACGACAACCGACACCGTAGCGCGCACGATCGCGCACGGCGGCAATCTGCACGAGGCGGCGCGCCGCTACGGCATCGCATGGGAAACGTGGATCGATCTCTCGACGGGCATCAATCCGCATGGCTATCCGGTGCCGCCCGTGCCCGCTTCGGCGTGGCGGCGCTTGCCCGAGGATGGCGACGGTCTCGCCGACTGCGCCGCGCGTTACTACGGCGCGCCCGACGCCGCGCACGTGCTGCCGGTCGCGGGCAGCCAGGCCGCGATCCGCGCGCTGCCCGCGTTGCTGCCTGCCCTGCTGCCTGCCCTGTCGCCGCGCGCGCGCGTGGCCATCGCGCCGCTCACGTATGGCGAGTACGCGCCCGCCTTCGCGCAGGCCGGTCACACAGTCGTGCCGCTCGACGTCACGCACGCCGATCTCCCCGCCGACGCGACGCACGCCGTCGTCGTGAATCCGAACAATCCCACCGCCGCATTGATCGACCGCGACACGCTGCTGCGCTGGCACGCGCAACTCGCCGCGCGCGGCGGCACGTTGATCGTCGACGAAACCTTCGCGGATGCGTTCGCCGACACGTCCGCGCGCTCGCTCGCGAACGCCACCGATCGCGCGGGCCTCGTGGTGCTGCGCTCGCCGGGCAAGTTCTTCGGTCTCGCGGGCGCGCGCTGCGGTTTCGCGCTCGCGCAGCCCGCGCTGCTCGCGGCCTTGCGCGAACGGCTGGGCGCGTGGACGGTGAACGGCCCCGCGCGTCATGCCGTCATGCACGCTTTCGCCGATACCGCGTGGCAACACGCGATGCGCGAGCAACTCGCGCGCGAGGGCGCAAGGCTCGCCGCCCTGCTGCGCGCGCACGGTTTCGCGCCGCGCGCCACGCCGCTGTTCGCGTGGATCGACGACCCGCGCGCCGCGCCATTGCAGGACGCGCTCGCCCGCCATGCGGTGTGGACGCGCCGCTTCGACGCACCCGCGAGCCTGCGCTTCGGGCTGCCCCCATCGGAGGAAGAATGGCAGCGCTTCGAGATCGCGCTGGGTCACGCGATGGCCACGCTGGAGGCGTCGCGCTGATGCGCCGCTTCGCCGCCTTCATCGCGTACGCCGCGTGCGTCGCGTGTTCAATCGGTACGGCGCACGCCGGCGTCAGCGCCACCGACGACGCCGGCAACACCGTCACGCTCGACGCGCCCGCGCAGCGCGTGATCAGCCTCGCGCCGCACGCCACCGAATTGATCTACGCAGCAGGCGGCGGCGCGAAGCTCGTCGGCACCGTGAGTTATAGCGATTACCCGCCCGCCGCGCTGAAGGTCCCGCACATCGGCGACAATCGCGCGCTCGACCTCGAACGCATCGCCGCGCTCAAGCCCGACCTGATCGTGGTCTGGCGGCACGGCAACGCGCAGCAGCAGATCGATCGCCTGCGCGACCTGCATATCCCGCTATTCTTCAGCGAGCCGCATCGTCTCGACGACGTGGCCACATCGCTGACACGGCTCGGCACGCTGTTCGGCACCGACACCGCCGCGCGGGCCGCCGCCGACGCCTATCGCCGCGACATCGCGCAACTGCGCACACGCTACGCGCAGCGCGCGCCCGTGCGCGTGTTCTATGAAGTCTGGGATCAGCCGCTCATGACGATCAACGGCGAGCAGATCATCAGCGATGCCATCACGCTCTGTGGCGGCCGCAATGTGTTCGCCGCGCTGCGCCCGCCCGTCCCGACGCTCTCGACCGAAGCCGTGCTCGCCGCGAATCCCGAGGCGATCGTGACCGCCTCGCCGGGCGCGACCGCGCCGGATCGGCCCTTGCCCGCGCTCGACCGCTGGCGCGCGTGGCCGCAACTCGCGGCCGTCGCGCAGGGCAACCTGTTCGCCATCGACGGCGATCTGCTCTCGCGCGCGGGTCCGCGTCTCGCGCAAGGCGCGGAGCAGCTTTGCAAGGATCTCGATCAGGCGCGCGTGCGTGACGCGACCGGCAAGACAAATTGATTCGCCATCCGAATCAATTCAAAACAACGAATCGATCAGGCGTTCCAACGCGCCAGTTGCCACTCGCCGCTGTGCAGGTCGCGGCGTAGCCACACGATCGCGGCCATCTCCAGCGGCCAGTTCGAACAACGCGCAAGCGTCAGCCCCAGCGCACGCGCCGTAATCGCGCGGATCACGCCCGCATGCGCGACGGTCCACAGGCACGCGCGCGGCGCCAGTCCCAGCGCATCGAGGCCCTCGAACCACGCCGTCACGCGCGCGTCGAACTGCGCGACGCTCTCGCCGCCATGCGCGCGTGCATGCTCGAAATCGGCGGCCCAGGCGTCGAGCTGCGCGCGCTCGATCGCGTCCCAGCGCTGCATTTCCCACGCGCCGAAATCCATCTCCGCGAGACGCGCATCGTGTTGCGGCACAAGCGTTTCATGCTGTTGCGCGAGCGCTTCCGCGATCCCCGCACAACGCGACAGCGGACTCGATGCGATGCGATGCGGCGCGCGCACGCCGAGCGCCGCAAGCCGCGCGGCAATCGCCGCCGCGCCCGCTTCGACGGACGCGGCGAGCGGCACGTCGGTGCTGCCGTAGCAAACACCCGGCTCGACCGCGACGGCCGGATGGCGGATCAGTACGAGATCCATGCGAGCCCCACGAGATAGATCGCCAGCTCGAACACCTGCTGCGCGAAGCCGAGACAATCGCCCGTGTAGCCGCCGATGCGCCGCACGAAATAGCGGCCGAGCGCATAGCGCAGCGCGATCAGCACGACGAACGTGACGAGCGCCGCGCGCCAGTCCGGCCACGCGGGCCACAGCAACCACGGCAGTCCGAACAGCAGCGCGCAACCGAGCGCGGCCGCGCCCATGCGCTGCGCGACCGGCTTGGCCTTGCCCTCGGGCCGCACGTATTCGAGCGTGACGAGATAGCTGATCGCGAACGCACGGCTCGCCGCGTGACCCGCGATCATCAGCGTGGCCGCGCGCAGCGGCGGCAGCGCCGCGAGCGTCTGCCACTTGATGAGCAGCGCAAGCACCGCGCCAATCGCGCCGAACGCGCCGATCCGCGAGTCGTGCATGATGCGCAGCACGTCCTCGCGCGTGTAGCCGCCGCCGAACGCATCGAGACAATCGGCGAGACCGTCTTCGTGGAAGGCGCCGGTGGCGAGCAGCGTCGCCGCCATCGACAGCAGCACCGCCACGCCCGGCGGAAACACGCGCAGCGCCGCCAGATAGACGAGCGCCGCGAGCGCCCCGATCAACGCGCCGACGAGCGGAAAATAACGCGCCGCCGCATTGAGCCACTGCGGCTCGAAGCCGACCCAGCGCGGCACCGGCACGCGCGTGAAATAACCGAGCGCCGTGAAGAAGTAACGCAGTTCCGCGAGCGGATTCATCGCGGGATCAGTGGCCTGCGCCGGGCGTATTGGCGCTGTGATCGGCGCTGTGATCGGCGCGATCGTCCACGCCCGCCGACTCGAAGCTCGCCATCTCGTTGAGGAAGGCCACGGCCGCACGCAGCAGCGGCACCGCGAGCGCCGCGCCCGTGCCTTCGCCGAGGCGCAGATCGAGCGCGAGCAGTTCGCGTCCGCCGAAATGATCGAGCATGCGGCGATGGCCCGCTTCGTTCGACGCGTGCGCGAACACGCAGTAATCGCGCACGTTCGGCGCGAGCGAATCGGCCACCAGCAGCGCCGAGGTCGCGATGAAGCCATCGACGAGAATCGCCATGCGCTGACGCGCCGCTTCGAGAAACGCGCCCGTCATCATCGCGATTTCGAAGCCGCCGAACGTGGCGAGCACGTCGAGCGGCTCGCGCACCTGAGCGTGCTTCGCGAGCGCCGCCGCCAGCACGTTGCGCTTCTTCGCGAGACCGGCGTTGTCGAGTCCGGTGCCGCGCCCGACGCATTCGTCGATGGGCACGTTGCACAGACGGCTCATCAGACACGCCGCCGCCGACGTGTTCGCGATGCCCATCTCGCCGAAGCCGATCACGTTGGTGCCGAGCGCCGCATGATGACGCACGCGCGCCGCGCCCGCCGCGAGCGCGCGCACCGCTTCGTCGCGCGTCATCGCCGGTTCGTGCGCGAAATTGCGCGTGCCGCGTGCGATCGGCACGCTGACGAGTTGCGCCGATTCGGGCAACGGCGCGGCCACGCCCGCATCGACGATTTCGAGTTCGAGCCCGCTCACGCCGCTGAACGCGTTGATCGCCGCGCCGCCTGCGAGGAAGTTCGCGACCATCTGCACCGTGACCGCTTGCGGATACGGGCTCACGCCTTCGTGCGCGATGCCGTGATCGCCCGCGAACACGATCATCGCGGGACGCGTCACGCGCGGCTGCGTGCTCCGCTGGATCATGCCGAGCTGGCGCGCGAGCGTTTCGAGGCGGCCGAGGCTGCCCGGCGGCTTGGTCTTGGTGTCGATCAGATGTTGCAGCGTGTCGCGCAGCGAGACGTCGAGCGGTTCGATGGTCAGCAGATCGGAAAGCGTCGTGGTCATAGGTCGTTCGTTAGCGTTCGGCGCGCGCGGCGCGTGGGTGTTTGTCGCCGCGCGCGAATCATTTGTGATGGGCGAAATCAGGTCAATGCGGATCAGCCGGGCGCGTGCGTGGAACCGAGCGCCGGCACGAGCGCTTCGTGCGGGCCGTCGCGGATCAGCACCAGCGCGTGGCCGAAGGCGTCGCTCGCGCGCTCCGCCGTCAAGACGTCGCGCACGGGGCCGGCGTAATAGCCGCCGCGTCCGTCGAGCAGGAGCGCGTGGGTCGCGAATCGGCGCGCGAGATTGAGATCGTGGCACGAGAGCACGACGGCGCGCGGGTCGGCGGTCGACTCGGCCGGTGTCCCGGCGCGAACCCACTGTGCGAGCGCATCAAGACACGCAATCTGATGATGCAGATCGAGATGCGCGAGCGGTTCGTCGAGCAGCAGTAGCGGCGCGTCCTGGCACAGCACCGCCGCGAGCGCGACGCGCTGACGCTCGCCGCCCGAGAGCGAGAGCACGTCGCGCCCGGCGAAGGCTTCGAGGCCGAGCGTGGCCAGCGCTGCGTACGCGGCAGCGCGATCGTCTTCGCTTTCCCAGCCCCAACCCGCGAGATGCGGATAGCGGTTGAGCAGCACGGTGTCGAGCACGCTCGCGCTGAACGCGTCGCGCACGTCTTGCGGCATCAGCGCGCGTCGTTGCGCGAGTCGCACGGGCGGCCAGTCGCGCAGTGTCACGCCGTCGACTTCGACATGGCCCGACGCGGCGTCGCGCAAACCGGCGAGCGCGGAAATCAAGGTGGTTTTGCCCGCGCCGTTCGCGCCCGCGAAGCACCAGATTTCGCCCGCGCCAATGTCGAGCGTGAGGTGTTCGACGAGCGTGCGCGAACCCGCGCGCAAGGTGAGCGCGCGCGTGGCGAGTAATGACGATGCACCCGGCGATGCGCTCGACGGCGTGATCGGCAAGGCGCTCATCGCGTGCGCCTCCGCAGCAGCATCCACAGGAACACGGGCACGCCCGCGAGCGCCGTCACCACGCCGACCGGCAATTGCGTCGGCGCGGCCACGGTGCGCGCGACGAGATCGGCGCCCATCACGGCGAGGCCGCCCGCAAGCGCGGCGGCGGGCACGAGCATGCGCTGGTCGTTGCCGAACGCGAGCCGCAGCATATGCGGCACGACGAGCCCGACGAAGCCGATGGTGCCGCCCGTCGTCACCGCGGCGGCGGCGGCAAGCGACGCGGCAAGATACACGCCCACGCGCAGACGCAGCACCGGCACGCCGAGCGCTTGCGCCGCGGCGTCGCCGCGCAGCAGCACATTCAGACGCGGCGCGGCATGCACGGCGAACGCGAGCACCACCGCGAGCGCCGCGAACGCGGGCCACGGCGCGGCGATGCCGTTGAGATCACCGGTCAGCCAGAACAGCATGCCGCGCAGACGCGCGTCGGGCGCGAGCGTCAGCAGCAAGGTGATCAGCGCGCCCCACCCGGCCGCCGTGACCGCGCCCGTGAGCAGCAGACGCGGCGCGCTGTCCTGCGGTTCGCCGCGCCACAACTCGCGGCGCGCAAGACCGAGCACGAGCAGGATCGACACGAACGCGCCCGCGCAGGCGCTCGCCTGCACGGCCCACGTCGCGAGACCCGCGATCATCGCGCACAACGCAAAGGCCGCCGCGCCGCCCGACACGCCGAGCACGTAAGGTTCCGCGAGCGGATTGCGCAACAGCACCTGCAGCAGCGCGCCCGCGAGCGCGAGCAACGCACCGCACGCGAAGCCGCCAAGCGCGCGCGGCATGCGCAACGTGCGGACGATTTCGGTGGTCATGTCGTCGGCCGCCGCGTTCGCGACAGCGGTATGAAGCGACGTCGAAGGCATCAGCGCATGCAGTGCCTGCGCGAACGACACCGGCACGCTGCCGATCAGCAGCGACGCCGCGAACACCGCGACCGCCGCAAGCGCGAGCCCGCACCAGATCGCCGCTGCGCGGCGCGCGTGCATGCCGCGACGCGGCGGCGCAACACGAACGCCCGGCGCGTGCGTCGAGCGTTCGCGCGCGTGGCGCGGTTCATCGGGACTGGCGGTTTGCATGCTGGGTTCGGCGTGGCTCGGACGTGGCTGGAGTGTGGCTGCGCTCGCGTGCGTATCGATCGTTGCGCGTCGCAAATTTGAGATGTCGAGATGTTATAACGCGCGCGGCGCGTTTGGCCGCCGATTCCCCATCGCATATGCAGTTCTCGCGGCAGTTCGAGCGCCTGCACTTCGCGCCCTCTTTCGCGTGACGCGCTGCACGAAGCGACTGACTGCCGCGAACCGCAACATAAAACGACG
The DNA here is from genome assembly GCF_900109265.1 of Paraburkholderia tropica. Taxonomy (GTDB): domain Bacteria; phylum Pseudomonadota; class Gammaproteobacteria; order Burkholderiales; family Burkholderiaceae; genus Paraburkholderia; species Paraburkholderia tropica. The sequence goes on along the minus strand of NZ_FNZM01000011.1, from coordinate 81,277 downwards.
CGCAAAAAAAGTACTGGGAGCGTACGAATCAAGCGTCAAGAAAGCGCGATTATTGCCGTAAACGTGGCGATCGAGCGTGAGCGCGCATCGGACAACGCCCGGCAAAATATGTTCCCGCAGCACGACGCGCAACACGCCAACCGTTAAAAAACGCAAGATGCAGGCACGAAGCAGGGCTGTTACGTCTGGAAACGACGCAATTATCGGAATACGCCGCAATCCGCGCTAGAATGCCTGTCTTTAGAGGACGCAGCACATGCTCAACGAACTCGAAACACTCTCACAAAACATCGGGCGGCTGATCGAGATCAATCAGCGCCATCACGAAGCACGCGTGGCGCTCGAAGAGCAACTCGCACAACTTCAAGCGCAATGCGAAGCCACGCGCACGGAACTCGAGCAGGTGCGCGAAGAGCGTAACGCGCTGCAGGCCGAACGCGATGGGCTGTCGGCGAAGATCGACGACGCACAGGTGCGCCTGAACGCGATCCTCGAAAAGCTGCCGCGCGCACGCGCCGGCGCCGACCGCGACAATCAGCTCGACCTGCTCGAACCGCAGCAAAGCGCCGACGACGACAACGCCGCTCGCCACGGAGAAAATGCATGACGACCAAACAGATCGAAGCGACCATTCTCGGCCAGAGCTATCGCCTCGCCTGTTCGCCTGAAACCGAAGGCGCGCTGCTCGAAGCAGTGGCACGCGTGGACGCGGAAATGTCGAAGATCCGCAATCACAGCAACGTGCGCGGCCAGGATCGCATCGCCGTCATGGCGGCGCTCTCGCTCGCCTCGGAACTGCTGCGTTTGCAGACCAGCGTGCGTCACGGAGAAGCATTCCCAGCCGAAGAAATCCGTCGTACAATGCGCCAAATGAATGATCAGCTTGGCGCAGTGATCCAGCAATATGGCGTGCAATAAAAACGCCGCTGCATAATGCGCTAAAATGGATTCATCGAAACGTAGGAAGTGAATACGTTTCTAAACAGGTTTAAGCAGCTGTGGTTGTCATCAACGGCAGTTGCAATCAGTTCAGCTTCCCTGCCTGGTTCGCCAAGGTCATATATTCCTTGAACCAATGCCATGTGCACGGTTGCGGAAATTTGTAGCACGGGTGTGCGCGTCACTTGTCTGATGTACCCGAAGTGCTGCTAACTGCGACCAATTCTGAACCTCAGGTTCAGGATGCCGGCCTAGCGGCTAAGGCGGGGACCTATTCGAACGGCATCGGACACGCGTCCGATGCCGTTTTCCTTTTGCGGTCTACAAATCGATCTTCACGTCATGCGCTACTGGCTGATGAAGTCCGAACCCGACGAAGCGAGCATCGACGATCTCGCCAACGCGCCGCAGCACTCGCTGCCCTGGACCGGCGTGCGCAACTATCAGGCGCGCAATTTCATGCGCGACACCATGCAGATCGGCGACGGCGTGCTCTTCTATCATTCGAGCTGTCCCGAACCCGGCATCGCGGGGCTCGCGCAAGTGTCCTCCACCGCGTATCCCGATCCCACACAGTTCGATCCGAAAAGCCCTTACTACGACGCGAAATCCACGCAGGAAACGCCGCGCTGGATGCTCGTCGACGTCGTGTTCAAGAAGAAGTGCGCGCTGATTCCGCTCGCCACGCTGCGCGAGCACGACGAGCTTGCCGAGATGCGCGTGCTCGCCAAGGGCAATCGCCTTTCGATCACGCCGGTCACGCGCGCCGAGTGGGAGTTCATCACGAAGCGGCTGATGTAGCCTGTTTCAGGCGCTCGATCTTCAAAGTGTGCAAAACCGCCAGCGTGCGGGAACCCCGCGCGCGGCGCATCGCCTAACGAACACGCCGGCCGCCACGCAGCAGACCGTGCCTTCGTACAGGCAGCCGACACGCGTGCGCGAAGTTCAGCACAATCATGCGCTCGTGCCGGTACGCGTCAGTCCAGGCAGTCGCGCGATGTGCAGCGCTGCCACGTGCTGCAACGACCCGCCGGCGCATTCGTTCTGCAAGGAGCCACAATGAAGAAAAGAACCGCCGTCACGCTCGCCGCCGCCCTTTCCGCTGCGATTCCGCTCGCCTTGACGCTCGCGCCCAGCGCCGCCTTCGCGCAGAGCGATGCGCGCTATCAGCCCTCCGGCGTGCTCTCGCTGTCGGCCCAGGCGAGCGCCGAGGTGCCGCAGGATGTCGTCACGATCACGTTGTTCTACGAGCAGGAAGCGAGCGATCCCGCGTCGCTGACCAGCACGCTCAATCAGCGCGCCGACTCCGCGCTGCAAAAAGCCAAGGGCGTCAACGGCGTGACCGCGCGCTCGGGCCAGTTCTCGATCTACCCGTCCACCGACCGCGACGGCCGCATCTCCGCCTGGCGCGGCCGCACCGAGGTCGTGCTCGAATCGCGCAACTTCGCCGCCGCGTCGAAACTCGCGGGCGATATCTCGTCGGTCATGCAGGTCGGCAACGTGGCGTTCTCGCTCTCGCCCGAAGCGCAGCGCGCCGCCGAACAGAAGCTGTCGAGCGAAGCGATCGCGTCGTTCCGCGATCAGGCGTCCGCGAATGCGCGCGCGTTCGGCTACAGCGGCTATGCGATCCGCGACGTCAACGTGGGTCACTCCGGTGTGCCGCCGCGTCCGATGATGATGATGAGCGCGCGCGCCGCCAGCGCCGACGCGAAGATGGCACCCATGCCGCTCGAAGGCGGCACCTCCACCGTGACGGTCAACGTCTCGGGCTCGGTGCAGATGAAGTAACGCGACAGCGCCTGCGAAAGCACGTTTTAACGCGCTGCCAAACAAAAAAGCCACGGCAAACACCGTGGCTTTTTTCATGGGACTTCAGCGTGGGCGCTGTGCGCTTCAGCTTTTCGCGGCAGCCGTCTGCTGCGTGCCGTTCGCACCGTTCGCACCGCTGTCACCGTTGGCCCGCTTCGCGCGGCGATACGCCCAGATCATCAGCAGCACGCCCACGATGATCATCGGCAGCGACAGCCATTGGCCCATCGACAGACCGAGCGCGAGCAGGCCGAGGAAGTCGTCGGGTTCGCGCGCGAATTCCACCGTGAAGCGCGCGAGGCCATAGCCGATCAGGAACATCGCCGAAATCGCGCCGACGGGGCGCTGCTTGCGCGAGAACAGGATCAGCACGAAGAACAGCGCGATGCCTTCGAGCGCGATCTCGTACAGCTCGGACGGATGGCGCGGCAGCAGATGATATTGCGCGAACACTTCGTTCAGATGCCACTTCGCGGCCAGCGCGGGATGCGTTTGCAGCCACGCGGCGTCGTCGTTCGCGGCGCCCGGGAACATCATCGCCCAGGGCGAATCCGGCGAGGTCACGCGGCCCCACAGTTCGCCGTTGATGAAGTTGCCGAGACGCCCGGCGGCGAGACCCGTCGGCACCATCGGCGCGACGAAGTCGGTGACCTGCAGCCACGTGCGGCCGCGTTGCCACGCGAACAGGATCATCGCGAAGGTCACGCCGAGGAAACCGCCGTGGAACGACATGCCGCCTTCCCACACCTTGAAGATGTCGAGCGGATGCGCGAAGTACCAGCTCGCCTTGTAGAACAGCACGTAGCCGAGACGCCCGCCGAGGATCGTGCCGAGCACGCCGTAGAACAGCATGTCGTCGATGTCCTTGGCGGTCCAGCCCTGCGCGGCCACATACGGCAGACGCAGGCGCAGACGGCCGATCACGATCGCGAGAATAAAGCCGACGAGATACATGAGGCCGTACCAGCGCACGGCGAGCGGCCCCAGATGGATGGCGACGGGGTCGAAATTCGGATGGATGAGCATCGTGAAGTGGATTCTTGTCGGCGGTGAGCTTGAAAGCGGGTTGCAAGATACGCCACGCGGGTTGCACGTTACGCGGCGCCGAGGGGTGACATTATCGCCGACGCCGGGGCGCGCGAGCCAAAATGCACATTTCTCGCTGATCGTGCTGATCCGCGATTTTAAGGGACAGAGATGAAGGCGCCGTGCACACGCGTCGGCCGCCGGGACTTCACGCGTGCGGCTGCGCGTTCACCGTCGCCGCATGCGCGCGCACGATCTCGATGAACGCCGCCAGCACCGGGCTCACCTCCTGCACGCGCCAGACGAGGCCGGTTTCGATCGTCGGCACGGCCTGCGCGAGCGGCCGGTAGACCACGCCCGTGCGCCGCAGATGCCGCAGCGACTGCGGCACCAGCGCCACGCCCATGCCCGCCGAGACGAGGCTCACGATCGTCTGCATCTGGATCGCTTCCTGGCCCACGCGCGGCGCGAGACCGGCCGCGCCGTAGCAGTCCATGATCGTGTCGTGAAAACCCGGGGCCAGATGGCGCGGAAACACGACGAGCGGCACGTCGGCGAGATCGCGCAGGTTCACGGGCGTGGCGCACCAGCCGTCGTCGGCGTCGGCTTCGGCTTCCGCGCCGCCGAGTTGCGCCGAGAGCGCCGCCGGCATCGCGATCACCAGCGGCTCGCGCGCGACCGGCAGATACGCGAGCTGCGCCGCGTGGCGCGGCGGCACGGGCGCGACCACGAGGCCCGCGTCGATGCGCCCCGCCACCAGTTCGTCCACCTGCACGTCGCTGGTCGCTTCAGCCAGTTGCAGCCGCACGCGCGGATAGCGCGCGCCGAAGTCGCGCAGCAGGAGCGGCAGCAGGCCGTAGTCGGCGGTCGAGACGAAAGCCAGCGCCAGCACGCCCGCCTCGCCGCGCGCGAGACTCTGCGCAAGCGGGCGCAAGGCGTCCGCCGAAGCCAGAATGCGCCGCACCTCCGGCAGCAGATCGGCACCCACGGCCGTCAGCTCGACCGAGCGGCGCGTGCGCGCGAACAGCTCCACGCCAAGCGCCTCCTCCAGCGCGCGGATCGCCTGCGAGAGCGGCGGCTGCGTCATCGACAGGCGCGCGGCGGCGCGGCCGAAATGCTGCTCCTCCGCCACCGCCACGAAGTAGCGCAACTGGCGCAGATCGGGACTCGCGAGACTCATCGTGACCACTCAATTGATATGTTTTTCGACTCAATAAGCCACGAATAATATATTGGACATTGCGCTCGCGACACACCATCCTGACACGCACGTCCCCTCATCCCCACAACAATCGAAATCGAGACACGGAGCGTCCCCATGGCATACAACCGTCGTTCGAAGCACATCACGCAAGGCGTCGCGCGCTCGCCGAACCGTTCGATGTTTTACGCGCTCGGCTACGAGAAGGCCGACTTCGACAAGCCGATGATCGGCGTCGCCAACGGCCATTCGACCATCACGCCTTGCAACGCGGGCCTGCAACGGCTCGCCGACGCCGCCGTGGGCGCGCTCAAGGACGCCGACGCCAACGCCCAGACTTTCGGCACGCCGACCATTTCCGACGGCATGTCGATGGGCACCGAAGGCATGAAGTACTCGCTCGTCTCGCGCGAAGTGATCGCCGACTGCATCGAGACCTGCGTCCAGGGCCAGTGGATGGACGGCGTGGTCGTGATCGGCGGCTGCGACAAGAACATGCCCGGCGGCATGATCGCGCTCGCGCGCATCAATGTGCCGGGCATCTACGTGTACGGCGGCACGATCCGGCCGGGCCACTGGAAGGGCAAGGACCTGACGATCGTCTCGGCGTTCGAGGCCGTCGGCGAATTCACGGCGGGCCGCATGAGCGAGGAGGATTTCGAGGGCGTCGAACAGAACGCGTGTCCGTCGACCGGCTCGTGCGGCGGCATGTACACGGCCAACACGATGAGCTCGTCGTTCGAGGCGCTCGGCATGTCGCTGCTCTATTCGTCGACGATGGCGAATCCCGATCAGGAGAAGGTGGATTCGGCGGCGGAGTCGGCGCGCGTGCTCGTCGAAGCGGTCAAGAAAGACCTCAAGCCGCGCGACATCATCACGAAGGCATCGATCGAAAACGCCGTGGCGCTGATCATGGCGACGGGCGGCTCGACCAATGCCGTGCTGCACTATCTGGCCATCGCGCACGCCGCCGAAATCGACTGGACCATCGACGACTTCGAGCGCATGCGCAAGAAGGTGCCGGTCATCTGCGACCTCAAGCCCTCGGGCCAGTATGTGGCCACCGACCTGCACGCGGCGGGCGGCATTCCGCAGGTGCTCAAGCTGCTGCTCGACGCAGGCCTGCTCAACGGCGACTGCATGACCATCACGGGCCGCACGATCGCGGAAGAACTCAAGGACGTGCCGTCGCAACCGCGCGCCGACCAGAAGGTGATTTATCCGATCGACCAGGCGCTCTACAAGGAAGGCCACCTCGCGATTCTCAAGGGCAATCTCGCGACCGAGGGCGCGGTCGCCAAGATCACGGGGCTGAAGAATCCGGTGATCACCGGCCCGGCGCGCGTGTTCGACGACGAGCAGAGCGCGATGGACGCGATCCTCGCCGACAAGATCCAGGCCGGCGACGTGGTCGTGCTGCGCTACCTCGGGCCGAAGGGCGGACCCGGCATGCCGGAGATGCTCGCGCCGACGTCGGCGATCATCGGCAAGGGGCTCGGCGAAACGGTCGGGCTCATCACCGACGGTCGCTTCTCGGGCGGCACGTGGGGCATGGTGGTCGGGCACGTCGCGCCCGAGGCGTTCGAGGGCGGCACGATCGCGCTCGTGCAGGAAGGCGATTCGATCACCATCGATGCGCACCGGCTGTTGCTGCAACTGAACATCGACGACGCCGAACTCGCGCGCCGCCGCGCCACGTGGAAGCAACCCGCGCCGCGTTATACGCGCGGCGTGCTCGCGAAGTTCGCGGCGCTCGCGCGGCCCGCGAACAAGGGCGCCGTGACGGGCTGAGGGTGAGCCAGCAGGAATCGGGACGAAGCGCGCCAGACGCAATACTCGCAGCAATGCACACGGCAATGCGCGCGCGATAACACAGGCGGCAACCCGGCAAAGGGCGCACGGAAAATCCGCGCGCCCTTTGCTCTTATAATGCGTCGACACAGCCGGCGCCTACGCTGGCGGAGACCAGCATGAAACAGAAGTCGCAAGCGAAGAACAAGACAGCGACGCTCGCCGCCGCGCTCACGTTTCTCCTCGCCGCGTCGCACGTACAGGCACAAGCGCAGGTGCAGAACGCGCCCGGCGCACTCGCCCTCGCCCAGCAGCAGAACTGCATGAGCTGTCATTCGGTCACGCGCACCTTCATGGGTCCCGCACTGCGCGACGTCGCCGCGAAGTACGCCGGCAAGCCGGACGCGCAGAACTATCTCGCCCACAAGATCGCGGAAGGCAGCAGCGGCGTCTGGGGCGTCGTGCCCATGCCCGCCAACACGCAACTGAGCCCCGGCCAGGCGGCCACGCTCGCCGGCTGGATTCTCACGCTCAAGTGATGCGCTAACGCGCGCGTGGCAAACCGGCGCGCCATCGAGACGCGTGCGGCGCGCACCGGTCGTGACGCGCCGCAGCGAAAGCATTCAAGAATTCAGAAAACTCGAACGCGCGCCGCTCAGGCTTTGTGCGAACCGCTATGTGCGGCGCGCGCGGCGAGTTCCTCGCGCACTGCGGCCTTCACCCAGCCCTTCAGTTCCGTTTCGAGCGCGAGACCGATCTCGCGCGACACCTGCCCGACGATCCAGTGCGCGTGCTCCTGCATCGCGGCACTGCAACGCGCCTCGATCACACCGCGCCCTTCGCCGGTGAGCCAACTCAGCGCGCGTCCCCGCAGACGCTCGACGAGCGCGTCGGCGTCGTGGGCGAAGAGGCCTTCGGGTTCGTAAGCGGTGGATTGCGCGGGTGTTTGAACCGGAGTCTGCGCTTCGGCATGCGCCGACAACTGCGGCTCCGGCGCGGCGTTCGCGGCCGCGAGTGCGGCTGCCGCACTGGCGGGCGTCATCTGCACGAGCGGCTCGAAGCGATCGACCAGTTCGGGCAGATCGTCGTGATCGATGTGATCGAGCGGATCGAGACGGCTGCCTTGACCGGCATCGCCGCTCAATTCCGCGTGCTCGCCATGACCGGCTTCACCCGCTTGAACGTGAACGGCCGCAGCCTCGCCCTGCGGCGCTTCGGCGCGCTCGAACGGCGAACGCGCACGCAGCAGGTTGCCGTTGACCAGCACCTCGTCCAGCATGGGAATCGGCGCCTCGTCGACGTCGTGGAGATCGGGCATGATCGCCTCCTTCGAAAGTCGGTCAAGCAAGGCGAGGCGCGTCAACTGCCCTGCTTGTAGTTGTTCAGCGCATAGCCGCGATCGCGATAGAAGCGGTAGCGCTCGCGCCCGGACGCGAGTTCCTCGGGCGCATCGCCGATCACTTCGAGCAGGCGCTCGAAACGGGCGAACTGCGGCGGCACTTCGGCGCCGAGATTGAGCAGCACGCGATGATGCGGCGCGCGCTCGAGGTCCGTGGCCAGCACGATGGGCGTCTCGGCCGCGTGCGCGCTGTCGGCCATGCAATGCGGCACGAAGTCGAGCGGCGAGAACGTCCACAACATCTCGTCGAAAGCGCGCAGGCGCCCAGGCTCGGCCAGCACGACCGCCTGCTGGCCCGCCTGATACGCCTTGCGCACGAGACGGCATGCGTACAGCAGCGAGTCGCCGACATTCGTATGAAAGTCGATGCGCGTCATGCCCGCCCCGCCGCTATTTTCATGCCTGCCCCGCTTTCCAGCATGGTTTGCAACACCTGCATCACTGCGCGGCGCGATCGATCAGGAATTGCGCCAGCAGCGGCACCGGACGGCCCGTTGCGCCCTTCGCCGCGCCGCTCTTCCATGCGGTGCCCGCGATGTCGAGGTGCGCCCACGGATACGCTTCGGTGAAGCGCGAGAGGAAGCACGCCGCCGTCACGCTGCCCGCCGGACGCCCGCCGATATTGGCGAGATCGGCGAAATTCGACTTGAGCTGATCCTGATACTCGTCGTCGAGCGGCATACGCCAGGCCGGGTCGGAAGCTTCGCGCGACGCGTCGAGCAGTTCGCCCGCGAGCGCGTCGTCCTTCGAGAACAGGCCGCTGTTGTGATGGCCGAGCGCGATGATGCACGCGCCCGTGAGCGTGGCGATGTCGATCACCGCTGCCGGCTTGAAGCGTTCGGCGTAGGTGAGCGCGTCGCACAGGATCAGACGGCCTTCGGCGTCGGTGTTGAGCACTTCGACCGTGAGGCCCGCCATCGTCGTGACGACATCGCCCGGCTTGGTGGCGTTGCCCGCGGGCATGTTCTCGCAGGCCGGGATGATGCCGATCACGTTGAGCTTCAGGCCCATTTCGGCGACCGCGCGAATCGTGCCGAGCACCGAGCCCGCGCCGCACATGTCGTACTTCATCTCGTCCATGCCCTCGCCGGGCTTGAGCGAAATGCCGCCGGTGTCGAACGTGACGCCCTTGCCGACCAGCACGATCGGCGCGGATTTCGCGCTGGCGCCCTGGTAATGCAGCACGATGAACTGCGGCGGTTCGACCGAGCCCTTTGTTACAGAAAGAAACGAACCCATCTTGAGCGCTTCGATCTGACGCTGGCCCAGCACTTCGACCTTGAGCTTCCAGTCGCGCGCGAGCTTCTTCGCGGTGGCGGCCAGATAGGTGGGCGTGCAGACGTTGCCCGGCAGGTTGCCGAGGTCGCGCGTGAGGTCCATGCCGTTGGCGAGCGCCACGGCCTGCTTCGCGGCGACCTTCGCCACCTTCTCGTCGGCGGCGTCGACGCTGAACACCACGCGCTTGAGCGCGCGCTGCGTGACGTCGGGCTTGCTCTTCATCTGCGTGAAGCGGTAGGTCTCGGTGCGCAGGACCTGAATCGCGGCGCGCACGCCCCAGTCGCTCGTGCGCTCCTTGATGGGCAGTTGCGCGAGCGTGAAGGTCACCTGGGCGATGCGCGTGCCGAGGATCACGCGCCATGCCGCACGGGCTGCGTCGTTATAGGCTTTCTGGCCGAACGCATCCTGCTTGCCGAGACCGACGAGCAGCACGCGCGACGCGCCGATGCCCGTCACTTCGGGCAGGAACAGCGTGGAACCGGCCTTGCCGTCGATATCGCCGGCCTTGACGACGCGGGCGATCGTGCCGCCGAGCGCCGCATTGAGCGCGAATGCCGCGCCGGAGAGGGTTTGGGCCTCGAAGACACCCACCACGACGCAATCCGACTTGCCGGTCAGGAAGGGGCCTTCCCCGCCTTTGCTCCAATCACAGGCTTTTATGCTAAAGTCCATCGCGCTTGTCCTCGGATAAAATCAGGGCTTAGGATGAAAGCCGCAATTATCCGCTATTTTTCCCGCGGCGGCTCCTCGGCGGTTGCGCGAAAGGCGCGGCGCCTGGTCCGAGCCGCCCGCCCTGCCCATCTAGAATGATCTTCGAACGTTCCCTGCAGCGCGAACTCGCGTACACGGCCGGCGCTGTGTTCATGGTTCTGCTCACGATCATGCTGACGACGATGATGATCCGCATCGTCGGTTTCGCGGCTTCGGGCCAGATCGACCCGCGCGACGTGCTGGTCCTGATCGGCCTCACCGTGATCGGCTATCTCGCCGTGATGCTCATCGTCACGCTCTTCGTGTCGATCCTGTTCGTCCTCACGCGCTGGTACAAGGATTCCGAAATGGTCGTCTGGCTCGCCTCCGGGGTGAGCCTCACGCGCCTGATCAAGCCGATCGCCGTGTTTTCCACGCCGATCATCCTGCTGATCGTGTTTTTCGCCTTCATCGGCTGGCCGTGGTCGAACGCGCAGAGCAAGCTCATTCGCGCGCGCTTCCAGCAGCGCGACGAGGTCTCGCTGCTCGCGCCGGGCCAGTTCCGCGAATCGCCCACCACGCACCGCGTGTTCTTCATCGAGTCCATGAGCCCCGACCAGGCGCGCGTGGAGAACGTGTTCGTCACGAGCACGGAGAACGGCAAGGTCAACGTCATCGTCTCGAAGACGGGGCACACGGAAACCGAGAAGAACGGCGACCGCTTCGTGGTGCTCGAAAACGGCCGCCGCTACGACGGCGAGCCGGGCCATCCCGACTTCCGCATTTCCGAATTCCAGCGTTACGGCGTCAAGATCCAGAGCCAGCCGGTCGTGAACACGCCGTCGGCCAGTTCGACCTCCACGCCCGACCTGCTGCGCCAGCCCACCGACGACAATCTCGGCGAATTCGCCTGGCGCGCGGGCCTGCCGCTGATCGCGATCAATCTGATGCTGCTGGCGATCCCGCTTGCGTATCAGAATCCGCGCCGCAGCCGCACCATCAACCTCGTGATGGCCGTCCTGATCTACCTCACGTATTCGAATCTGCTGAACGTCATTCAGTCGCAGATCGAACAAGGCAAGATGTCGTTCGGCCTCGGGCTCGTGGTGCTGCACGTGGTCGTGCTGGCGCTCGTTGTTTTCATTTTCTGGCTGCGCGTGCGCAACCGGCCGCTCTTTACACGCGCGATGTTCCGCCGCGCGTCGCAGGGGAACTGACCGATGCGCATTTACGAGAAATACTTCGCGCGTCAGGTCTACCTGACGTTCGTGTTCATCCTGTTCGCCTTCTCGGGTCTATTCTTCTTCTTCGACCTGATCAACGAGCTGAACTCGGTCGGCCACGGCAACTACAAGTTCGGCTACGCGGTGCTGCGCGTGGGCTTGCAGGCGCCCTCGCGGCTCTATGAAATCATTCCCGTCGCGGCGCTGATCAGCGCGATCTACGTGTTCGCGCAGATGGCGGCCAGCTCGGAATTCACGATTTTCCGCGTCTCGGGTCTCGCGACCGGCCAGGCGCTGCGCTCGCTGCTGAAGATCGGCGTGCCGCTCGTGCTGCTGACCTATCTGATCGGCGAAGTCGTCGGTCCGTACACCGACCAGCTTTCCGAGCGCGTGCGTCTCGAAGCGCTGGGTTCGGCCGTGTCGACCAACTTCCAGTCGGGCGTGTGGGTGAAGGACACGCTCACGGCGCGCCTCGACGGCGAGCAGGTCACGCGTTTCGTGAACGTCGGCAAGCTGCAGCCGGACGCCACCATCACCGACGTGCGCATCTACGAATTCGACAAGCAGTTCAAGCTCTCGAACGTGCGCATCGCGAAGAGCGGCACGTTCCAGCCGCCGGGCCACTGGCTGCTCAAGGACGTGACCGACACCGAACTGGTCAGCGTGCCGCCGCCGCCGAACCAGCCGACCGACGCGCTCGCGCCCGTCTATCGCGCGAGTCAGACCGCGCTGCCCGAATACTCGCTGCGCTCGGAACTGACGCCGCAGATTCTCTCGGTGCTGCTGGTGTCGCCGGATCGCATGTCGATGTTCAACCTGTTCCGCTACATCCAGCATTTGCAGGAAAACCATCAGGACACGCAGCGCTACGAAATCGCGCTCTGGCGCAAGCTGCTCTACCCGTTCGCGGTGTTCGTGATGCTGGTGCTCTCGCTGCCGTTCGCGTATCTGCATACGCGTGCGGGCGTGGTCGGCGTGAAGGTGTTCGGCGGCATCATGCTCGGCATGAGCTTCCAGCTCGTCAACACGCTGTTCTCGCACATCGGTAATCTGAGTAGCTGGCCCGCGCCGCTCACGGCGGCCACACCCGCGCTGATCTATCTCGCGCTCGGCCTGATCGGGCTGAAGTGGGTCGACCGGCACTAGCGGCCACATGGATCACGGAGAATCGACGATGAGCACGCACGGCATGATTCTCTTCGGCCACGGCGCGCGCGACGCGCGCTGGAAAGAGCCGTTCACGCGTCTCGCCGCGAAACTCGCGGCGGCGCGCACTAACGACACCGCTGACAACGACGGCGGCCCGGTCGCCCTCGCCTTCCTCGAACTCATGGAACCGAGCCTGCCCGACGCCATCGCCGCGCAGGCCGCGCAAGGCTGCACGGTCATCACCGTGGTGCCGGTGTTCTTCGGCCAGGGCGGCCATATTCGCCGCGATCTGCCCGCGCTCATCGCGCAATGTCAGGCCGACCATCCGGACGTGCAGATCCGCTGCGCCACCGCCGTCGGCGAAGACGATGCCGTGCTCGACGCCATCGTCGGCTATTGCCTGACTCACGCATCGCAGCACGCGTCGCCCGGCGACGCCTGAATCCGTCGCGCAACCGCACAAAAGAAAAGGGCCGCTTCTCAGCGGCCCTTTCCCTTTCTGCTTTCGTGCTCGTACTACGCACAACCCCCGTTTTTTTATACTTTACGCAGCGGCGCGGCGCGGATCCTGTTCGTCCTGCGAGGCGTCTTCCTGCGCGGCGCGCGCACGAAACGCTTCGCCGATCATCAGCAGGCTCGGCTGCGCGGCGTCGAGCCAGTCTTGCGCCTCGCCCGCCTGCAGCGCCGCCAGCGTGAGCGTCAGCGTGCGCTCGCGCGCGGTGCTGCACGCCTCGACGATCGCCACCGGCGTCTCGCCCACGCGGCCCGCTTCGATCAGCTGGCGCGCGATCTCGGGCGCGCTGTCGCGGCCCATATAGAACACCAGCGAATCGGCGTTCACGTGTTCGCGGATTTCCTCGCTGCCCGCCGCGCGCGAATACGTCGCGAGCGCGACGCTGCGCGACACACCGCGCAGCGTGAGCGAGCGTTGCAGCGTGGCGGCGCTCGCGAGCGCCGCCGTGATGCCCGGCACGATTTCGTACTCGATGCCCGCCGCTTCGAGCGCGCGCATTTCTTCGTCGGCGCGGCCGAACAGCATCGGGTCGCCGCCCTTCAGGCGCACGACCACGTCGTGCTCCAGCGCGGCATCGACGAGTTGCTTGTTGATGAAGTGCTGCGCCGTCGAGCGTTGCCCGCAACGCTTGCCGACCGCGATGAACTTCGCATCGGCCGGCGCGTACTCGAGCATCGCCGGTTCGACGAGCGCGTCGTGCAGGACGACCTGCGCCTGCCCGAGCAGACGCGCGCCGCGCACCGTAATGAGATCCGCGGCGCCAGGACCGGCGCCGATCAGATAGACCTTACCCATTTGCTAGAAGACTCCCATACCGCACGCTCGAAACGCGCAAGCCCGGCGCACCGCCGCGCGCCGCCACAGGACGTGGATGGCGCGGGCGAGACGCGCTGCGGCGTCAGGCGGCGACGGCGCGGATCATGCCCGCGGCCACCGTGTGGTGCGTGGCTTCGTCGATCAGGACGAACGCGCCGGTGCCCGGATGCACATCATACAGGTCCGCGACGAGCGGCTTTTGCAGCGTGAGCGAGACGCGGCCGATGTCGTTCATCGCGAGGTCGTGACGGTCGACGGCGTGCGAAAGCGTATGCACGTCGAGCACTTCCTTGATCGCGCCGATCTTCGCGAACACCGTGCTGGTGGTCTGCTTGAGCAGGTACTTGCGCTGCGGCGAGAGCGGCTCCTCGTCGAACCAGCAGAGGTCCGCTTCGAGCTTCTTTGCCGGTTGCGTGTCGTCGCCGGCCGGCACGAAGGTGTCGCCGCGCGAGACGTCGACGTCTTCCGCGAGACGGATCGTGACGGTCTGGCCCGCGAACGCGCGGTCGACCTGCGCCGTGCCGCCCGGCACCGGCGCGATGATTTCCGCGACCGTGGCCGCGCGGCCCGCCGGCAGCACCGTGATGGCGTCGCCGAGCTTCACTTCGCCCGCTTCGATACGGCCCATGTAGCCGCGGAAGTCGTCGGCGCTCGAACCGTCCTGGCGCGCGACCCACTGCACCGGGAAGCGCAGCGCTTCGCCCGTTGCCTGCGCGACCGGCAGTTGTTCGAGCACGTCGAGCAACGCTTCGCCTGCGTACCACGGCATGCGCTCGCTCGCGCCGACGATGTTGTCGCCCTTGAGCGCCGACACCGGCACGAAACGCACGTGTTCCAGGCCGAGCTGGCGCGCGAGTTCGACGTAGGCTTCGCGGATCAGGTTGAAAGTCGCTTCGCTGTAATCGACCAGATCCATCTTGTTGATCGCAACGATCACGTGTTGCAGACCGAGCAACTTGACGATCGCGCTATGGCGCTTCGTTTGCGGCAGCAGTTGCGTCACGCCGTTCTCGACCGTCACGCGCGTGGGGTCGATCAGGATGATCGCGGCGTGCGCCGTCGAGGCGCCCGTGACCATGTTGCGCGTGTACTGCTCGTGGCCCGGCGTATCGGCGATGATGAACTTGCGCTTGGCCGTGGCGAAGTAGCGATACGCCACGTCGATCGTGATGCCCTGCTCGCGCTCGGCTTCGAGGCCGTCCGTGAGCAGCGACAGGTCGATTTCGTCGCCGACCGTGCGCTTGTTCTTCGCGCGCGAAAGCGCCGAGAGTTGATCCGAAAGCACTGCCTTGCTGTCGTACAGCAGGCGGCCGATCAGCGTGCTCTTGCCGTCGTCCACGCTGCCCGCCGTGATGAAGCGCAGCACGCCGAGGTCTTCAGGTTGATGCGTCGTAACCATGTTCAATTCTTCCTCTGCGTGCTCTTTAGAAATAACCTTGCTTCTTGCGCTGTTCCATCGCGGCTTCCGACGCCTGGTCGTCCATGCGCGTCGCGCCGCGTTCCGTGATTTCGGTCACGGCCGTTTCGGCGATGATCTTCTCGACGTTGTCGGCATCGCTCGCCACCGGGCACGTGCAGCTGATGTCGCCCACGGTGCGGAAACGCACTTGCGCCATTTCGCTGACTTCGCCTTCCTTCATCGGCGTGAGCGGCGTGACCGGCACGAGCAGGCCGTTGCGGCGCACGATCTCGCGCTGGTGCGCGTAGTAGATCGACGGCAGTTCGAGCTTTTCGCGCTCGATGTATTGCCACACGTCGAGTTCGGTCCAGTTCGAGATCGGGAACACGCGCAGGTGTTCGCCGTTGTGCAGACGCGCGTTGTACAGGCTCCAGAGTTCCGGGCGCTGCGCTTTCGGGTCCCACTGGCCGAATTCGTCGCGGAACGAGAAGATGCGCTCCTTCGCGCGAGCCTTCTCTTCGTCGCGGCGCGCGCCGCCGATCATGGCGGTGTAACCGTATTGCTCGATGGTTTCGAGCAGCGTGACCGCTTGCGCGGCGTTGCGCGAATCGGTTTCGCGGCGCAGGCGCACGGTGCCCTTCTTGATCGAATCTTCGACGTGACCGACCACGAGTTCCGCGCCGATTTCAGCCGCGCGGCGATCGCGGAAATCGATCACTTCCTCGTAGTTGTGGCCCGTGTCGATGTGAACGAGCGGGAACGGCAGCGAGGTCTTGCGGTTCGCGCCGAGACCGAACGCCTTGAGGGCGAGCGCCAGCACGACGACCGAATCCTTGCCGCCCGAGAACAGCAGCGCCGGCTTGCTGCATTCGGCGACCAGCTCGCGCAGGATGTGGATCGACTCGGCTTCGAGCCAGTCGAGATGGTCCATGCGGTTCGCCGTCACCTGAAGCGGGGCGTTCACTGCGGAATCGAGCGTCGTGCTCATGTTCGGAATCCTTCGTCTGATCGCGCCCTTTGCATCGGGCGCGTTACTCTGTATTCGACTTCGCTGCCGTTCGGCGTTCGTTAAAACGTCGAAAGCGGCGCGAAAACTTCAATCTTAGCTCGCCTGGCCGATCGGCGACACCGCCACCACCGGAATCGCGGACACCGACGTGATGTGCAGCCCGCATTCCTTCGTATCGCGCGACTCCCACCACCAGCGGCCCGCGCGGCTGTCTTCGCCGGGACGGATCGCACGCGTGCAGGGTTCGCAGCCGATGCTCGGATAGCCGCGCGCATGCAGCGGATTCACCGGCACCGCGAAGGCGCGCAGGTAATCCCACACATCGGCCTCGGTCCAGTCCGCGAGCGGATTGAACTTGTCGATGTTGCGCGCTTCGTCGCGTTCTTCCTCGTGCAGCTCCGCGCGCGTGACCGACTGCTCGCGGCGCTGGCCCGTGACCCACGCCGACACGCCCGACAGCGCGCGGTTGAGCGGCTCGACCTTGCGGATTTCGCAGCAGCGCTTGCGCAGATCGACGCTCTCGTAGAACGCGTTCAGGCCGTGCTGCGCGACATATTCGTCCACCGCGTCCTGCTGCGGATGGAACTGCTCGATCGCGTAACCGTAGCGCTCGCGCACCGCGTCGAGCATGCCGAGCGTTTCGGCGTGCAGGCGGCCCGTGTTCAGCGAGAAGATGCCGATCTTCACGCCGCGCGACAGGATCGCGTGCGTGAGCAGCATGTCTTCGGCGGCGAGGCTGCTGGCTAGCTTGACGTCGGCGTGACGCGCGGCGATCGAGTCGAGCAGCGCATCGAGCCGCTCGATCTTCGCCTGCAGGTCAGCCGTGATCTCGCTGGCTGCGGTAGGGGCGGTGCTCATGCTGCCGCGCCCGATTCGGCCGCTTGTGCCGCTTGTGCCGCGCGGCGGCGGAACAGCGGCGACGGTTCGTCGAACGCGCCCTGGTACTGCACCGTGAATTCCGTGAACGCCTTCAGCGCGTCGTGGATGTCCTTGTCGGCGCGTAGCGCGTAGGCGTCGAAGCCGCAGCGCTCGTAGAAGCGCAGCTGGTCGCGCAGCACGTCGCCGATCGCGCGAATCTCGCCCTTGTAGCCATAACGCTCGCGCAACAGACGCGCGATCGAATAGCCGCGGCCGTCGCGGAACACCGGGAAGTCGATTGCGATCAGAGCGATCTTGTCGAAGTCGGCGACCACGTCAGCCGGTTCGCTGTCCGGCGCGAGCCACACGCCCAGTTCGTCCTTGCCGCGCGCGGCCAGCGCGTCGCGGTTGGCCTGCCAGTACGCGAACGGGACCAGCACCTTGCCGGCCGGCAGCGCGGCCACGTCGGGCAGCGCGCCGTCTTCGGCGGCACGCACGACCTGCCAGTTGTCTTCGACGATCTCGCGGTTCTTGATGATCAATGCCATTGCTTAACTCTCGATTCGTTGCGTGCGGCTCATGCGTGCGCCGTCTGGCGCGAGGCGTACACGCGCTCCTTGAAGGGCGCGATGCCGAGGCGGTCGTAGGTGTCGATGAAACGCTCGCCGTCGATGCGCAGTTCGACGAACGTGTCGATCACCTTCTGCATCACGTCGGGCATCTCTTCCGCCGAGAACGACGGGCCGATCACGCGGCCAAGGCGTGCGCCGTTGGCGCCGTTGCCCTGCTCGCCGCCGAGCGACACCTGATACCACTCCGAGCCGTCTTTATCGACGCCCAGAATGCCGATGTTGCCGACGTGGTGGTGACCGCACGAGTTCATGCAGCCCGAGATGTTGAGCGAGACGTCGCCGAGGTCGTAGACGAAATCGAGGTCGCTGAAACGTTGCTGGATCGCTTCGGCGATCGGCAGCGACTTGGCGTTCGCGAGCGAGCAGAAGTCGCCGCCCGGGCACGCGATGATGTCGGTCAGCAGGCCGACGTTGGCCGTCGCGAAACCGACTGCCTTCGCCTTTTCCCACAGCGCGAACAGGTCCTGCTTCTTCACGTCCGCGAGAATCAGGTTCTGCTCGTGCGAGACGCGCACCTGGCCAAACGAGTAAGCGTCGGCCCAGTCGGCCACGGCTTCCATCTGCACGTCGGTCGCGTCGCCCGGGGCGATGCCCTGCGGCTTGAGCGAGAGCGTGACCGAAGCGTAGCCCGGCACGCGGTGCGGACGCACGTTGCGCTCGACCCAGCGCGCGAACGCGCGGTTTTCGAGCAGATGCTTTTCGTACGAGGTGTCGGTGTCGGTCAGCTTTTCGTAGGCCGGCGGCGCGAAGTATTGCGACACGCGGTCCACTTCGGCCTGCGTGATCGTCGACGGGCCGTCCTTCAGGTGCTGCCACTCTTCTTCCACTTGCTGCGCGAACTTCTCGGGCGAAAGCGCCTTCACGAGAATCTTGATACGCGCCTTATAGAGGTTGTCGCGGCGGCCGTAGCGGTTGTACACGCGCAGCACGGCTTCGCAGTAGGTCAGCAGATGCTGCCACGGCAGGTCGCGCTTGATGATCGCGCCGATGATCGGCGTACGGCCGAGGCCGCCGCCCGCGAGAATGCTCGCGACGACTTCGCCCTGCTCGTTGCGGTCGAGGTAGACGCCCAGATCGTGGATCTGCACGGCGGCGCGGTCTTCCTTCGAACCCGAGACGGCGATCTTGAACTTGCGCGGCAGCCACGCGAATTCGGGGTGGAACGTCGACCACTGACGCATGATCTCGGCCCACGGGCGCGGATCGATGACTTCGTCGGGCGCGACGCCCGCGAACTGGTCGGCGGTGATATTGCGGATGCAGTTACCCGAGGTCTGGATGCCGTGCATCTGGACCGACGCGAGCTTGCGCAGGATTTCGGGCGTTTCTTCGAGCTTGATCCAGTTGTACTGGATGTTCGAGCGCGTCGAGAAGTGGCCGTAACCGCGGTCGTGCTCGCGCGCGATGGTGCCGAGCATGCGCATCTGGTCGCTGCGCAGATTGCCGTACGGAATCGCGATGCGATGCATGTAGGCATGGCGCTGGTAGTACAGGCCGTTCTGCAGACGCAGCGGACGGAACTCTTCTTCGCTCAATTCGCCCGACAGGCGGCGGCGAACCTGGTCGCTGTATTGCGCGACGCGCTCGTCGACGATGGTCTGGTCGTACTGATCGTATTGGTACATTCGGGGACCCCAGGGTTGTATCAATCGCGGCGTTCCGGTTACGCCGCGTTCTCCGACTTCGACTTCGCTATTTCTGTTCCAGCCCGACCGGCGCCTTCAACTCGCCGGTCATTTGCTAATGACCAAAACAGATATCCATATTGGAAAAGTTGGGGAAATGGTAATAAACTCGCCTTATATTTCAAACGATTCAAAAATCAGGTTGATATGCCAAGGGGTTATATATGAACCTGCACCAGTTCCGCTTCGTACGCGAGGCCGTGCGCCAGAATTTCAACCTCACGGAAGCCGCGAAGGCCCTGTATACCAGCCAGCCCGGCGTCTCGAAGGCGATCATCGAGCTCGAGGATGAATTGGGGGTCGAAATCTTCACGCGCCACGGCAAGCGCGTGCGCTCGCTCACGGAACCCGGCCGCATCATCCTCGCCTCCGTGGAGCGCATCCTTCAGGAAGTGGAAAGCCTCAAACGCGTAGGTAAGGACTATGCGGCCCAGGATCAAGGCAATCTGGTGATCGCGGCCACGCATACGCAGGCGCGCTACTCGCTGCCGGCCGCCATCGCCGAGTTCAAGCGGCGCTTCCCCAAGGTCCACCTTTCGATTCTGCAAGGCAGCCCGACCCAGGTCGCCGAAATGGTGCTGCACGACCAGGCCGATCTGGCGATCGCCACCGAGGCCATCTCCAACTATAAGGAACTGGTCTCGCTGCCCTGCTTCACCTGGCATCACGTGGCCGTGATGCTACCCGATCATCCGCTGCTCGAACGCAAGCCGCTCTCGCTCGACGATCTGGCCCAATTTCCGCTGATTACCTACGACAACGCGTTTGCGGGCCGCACCAAGATCAACGAGGCGTTCCGTTTGCGCGGGCTCTCGCCCGACATCGTGCTCGAAGCCATCGACGCGGACGTGATCAAGACCTATGTGGAACTGGGCCTCGGCGTGGGGATCATGGCCGATATCGCCTTCAACGCCGAACGCGACCGCCATCTGCGCGCCGTGCCGGTGGGGCATCTGTTCGGCAGCAACGTGACGCGCGTGGCGCTCAAGCAGGGCGCGTATCTGCGCAGTTATGTGTATACGCTCGTCGAGCTGCTTTCGCCGAGCCTGAACCGCAAGCTGATCGAACAGGCGCTCAAGGGCGAGCACGAGACGTACGAGCTGTAATACGCGCTGTAATGCGCGCTGTAATGCGAACTGTAAGCGGACGGCGCGTGCCGCATTCAACCGCGCGGATTCACCCGCAGATTCACCCACAACTAACTAGATAGAACGCTTCTCGCTTTTTTCCTTCCTGGAGACCGCTGCATGAAGTCGTATCTGCGTCTGCATCTTCCGAATCCGGGCTTGCGCCCTGCCCTTCGTCCGCTGGCGCTCGCCGCCGCCGTCGCGCTGGGCGTTGCCGCCCCCGCCGCCCACGCCGACCTCAAGGTAGGCATCGACCTGTCGAGCACCGGCCCCGCCGCCGCCATCGGCATCACCAGCAAGAACGCCATGCTGATGTGGCCCCCGACGATCGCGGGCCAGAAAGCCGATTACATCGTGCTCGACGACGGCTCCGACCCGGGCGCGGCGGTGCGCAACATCCGCAAACTGGTCAACGAGGACCATGTGGACGTGATCGTCGGGCCGAACATCACGCCCGCCGCGCTCGCGGCGCTCGACGCCGTGGCCGAAAGCAAGACGCCGATGATCACGCTGGTCGGCTCGGCCTCGGTGGTCGAGCCGCAGCAGGGCGCGCGCACCTGGGCGTTCAAGATGGCGCAGACCGACGCCGCCATGGCCGACGTGATGACGCGCTACATGTCCGCGCACGGCGTGAAGACGGTGGGCTTCATCGGTTTCGCCGACAGCTACGGCGACAGCTGGCTCAACGCGTTCACGAAGTTCGCGAAGGAGCGCAACCTTCAGATCGTGGCGACCGAGCGCTTCAACCGCACCGACGCGAGCGTGACCGGCCAGATCCTCAAGCTGATCGCCGCGAAACCGGATGCCGTGCTGATCGCGGGCGCGGGCACGCCGACCGTACTGCCGCAGCGCACGCTGGTCGAGCGCGGGTACAAGGGCGCGATCTATCAGACGCACGGCATCGCCACGCCCGAGTTCATCAAGCTCGGCGGCAAGGATGTGGAAGGCACGCTGTTCCCGACGCAGCCCGTGGTGGTGGCGCGCACGCTGCCTGCCGATCAGCCCGCGCAGAAAGCGGCGCTCGCCTTCGTGGACGCCTATGAGGTCAAATACGGTCCTGGCACCGTCACGCAGTTCGCGGGCGACGCGGCCGGCGTGTATCCGCGCCTCGCGGACGCCGTAACGCGCGCGCTCAAGACCGCGCAGCCCGGCACCGAGGCGTTCCGCGTGGCGCTGCGCAGCGAACTGGAGCACGCGCACGAACTGGTCGTGCCCAACGGCGTGGTCAACACGAGCGAGAAGGACCACGTGGGTCTGGACCAGCGCGCGAGCGTGATGGGCACGATACGCGGCGGCAAGTTCGTGTATCTGGCGCAGTGAGTTCGAGCAGTGAGTTCGAGCAGTGAGTCGGCGCAGCGCGTGCTAATCCAGCTCGGCAGGCCAGCGCCGCGCGCCGTGCAGCACGCGTAGCACCGTGAGCGTTTGCCGTTCGACACGGTAAGCGATGACGAACGGCGCGCCATGCACGACCAGTTCGCGCGTGCCGCTTACCCGGCCACGACGGCCGATCTCCGGATAGAGGCGCAGCCGACGGACCGCGGAGGCGATGCACTCGTCCACGCTCACGGCTGCATGCGCGCCGCGTGTCTCGTTGAAGTCGAATATCGCTTCGCGGTCGGCCAGCGCGAGCGGCGACTATTCGAGCTTCAACTTTTGCGCTTGCGAACGGGGTTCAGCTTCGGAGCCGCCGGCTCGGCCTCGTCCACGTGCCTCGCCGCCGCCGCGCGCCGCTTCGCGAAATGCGCCTCGACCGCGTCCGCTTCCACGGCCGGGCGCGCGTCTTCCAGCGCTTCCAGCACTTTCGCGCGGAACCACGCGTCGTGCGTGGCCGGATCGACCGCGAAGCCGACGGGCAGCGCGCCCTCGTTCGCCACCCGCGTGAGCAGGATGCGCACCGCGTCCGACACCGTGAGTCCCATCTTTTCCAGCACCGCCGTGGCGCGTTCTTTCAACGCCGGGTCGATGCGGACCTGTACCAATGCGCTTGCGCCCATCGCCTCACTCCCTCGCGTGGTGATCGAAGCCGCATTGTAATTCAACTGTATTACATTAGACATGAGCATCCTTGAAGTGCGTTAAACACACTGCAAGTTTTGTCGCGTCCGGAAATCCGCGCCATTCATCCGAATGGCTAACGCCGCGCGCTGCCCGCCACCGTCGGCCCCCCCCCCCAACCCTCAACCCAGCGCGCGCCAGGCGCCATCGGCGGCGCTGCTGGCCAGCACCGCTTCGATAAAGCGCAGCCCGGCCACGCCATCGTCGACGGTCGTGAGCAACGTACTTTCGGGCGGCGGCGGCACGCCCATGTCGCGCGCACGAATCTGCGCCGCCGCATCGCGATAAAGCTGCGCGAACGCTTCCAGATACCCTTCCGGATGCCCCGGCGGCACGCGCGTCGCGTGCGCGGCGGCCGCGCCCGTCACCCGTCCGCGCGTGAGCCGCTGCGCCTCGCCGCCCTGCGGCGTGAACCACAGTTCGTTCGGCGCTTCCTGATCGAACGCGAGCCCGGCCTTCGCGCCAAAGACGCGCAAACGCAACGCATTCTCCGCGCCGCTCGCGACCTGGCTCGCCCACAGCATGCCGCGCGCGCCGTTCGCGTAACGCAGCATCGCCTGCACGTGATCGTCGATACGCCGTCCGGGCACGAAGGTATGCAGCTCCGCAGCGACCGCCACCGGCTCCATGCCGCTGACGAACGCCGCCAGCTGATACGCGTGCGTGCCGATATCGCCGAGACAACCCGCCGGACCCGCCAGCGCCGGATCGGTGCGCCAGCTCGCCTGACGATTGCGGCCGTCCGCGCCGCCCTGCTCGATCGGATGCGCGAGCCAGTCCTGCGCGTACTCCACCTGCACGACGCGCACCTCGCCCAGTTCGCCCGCCGCCACCATTTCTCGCGCATGGCGCACGAGCGGATACCCGGAATACGTGTGCGTGAGCGCGAACACCACGTTCGCGTCGCGCGCGTGCTGGGCGAGCGCGCGCCCTTCGTCGAGCGAGACGGCCAGCGGCTTATCGCAGATCACGTGGATGCCCGCCGCCATGAACGCATGCGCCATCGGCGCGTGCAGATGATTGGGCGTGACGATCGCGACCGCGTCGATGCCGTCCGCGCGCACGCCTTCTTCGCGCGCCATCTCGCGCCAGTCGGCGTAACTGCGCGCGAGGCCGATGGCGTCGGCGCTCGACTGCGCGCGTGCCGCATCGGACGACAACGCGCCCGCCACCAGTTCGAAATCGTCGTCGAGGCGCGCGGCGATCCGATGCACCGCGCCGATGAACGCGCCCTCGCCGCCGCCCACCATGCCGAGTTTCAGTCTGCGTGTCATCGTCGTGCTCCGCGTTTTGCGTCACTGCGTATCAGAGGCCCAGCACGCTTTTGAGTTGCGCGTCGTCCACGCCGCTGCCCGCGAAGTCGTCGAACGCATGCTCGGCCACGCGGATCAGATGCCGCTTGATGAACTCCGCGCCCTCGCGCGCGCCGTCGTGCGGATGCTTGAGCGCGCATTCCCATTCGAGCACCGCCCAGCCCGGAAAGTCGTACTGCGTGAGCTTCGAGAAAATCGCGCCGAAGTCGATCTGCCCGTCGCCGGGCGAACGAAAACGCCCCGCGCGCTCGACCCAGTCGCTATAGCCGCCGTACACGCCCTGCCGCCCCGTGGGCCGGAATTCCGCGTCCTTCACGTGAAAGGCCTTGATGCGCGCGTGGTAGAGGTCGATGAACGCGAGGTAATCGAGCTGCTGGAGCACGAAATGGCTCGGGTCGTAGAGAATGTTCGCGCGCGGATGATCGTCCACGGCGGCCAGAAAACGCTCGAAAGTCACGCCGTCGTGCAGATCCTCGCCCGGATGCAGTTCGTAGCAGACGTCCACGCCCGCTGCGTCGAATGCATCGAGAATCGGCCGCCAGCGACGCGCAAGTTCGTCGAACGCGGCCTCGACAAGACCGGGCGGACGCTGCGGCCACGGATACACATAAGGCCACGCGAGCGCGCCCGAAAACGTCACATGCGCGCTCAAGCCCAGGTTGCGCGACGCGCGCGCGGCGAGCTTCAGCTGCTCGATGGCCCACGCCGTGCGCGCCTCGCGATTGCCGCGCACGTGCGGCGCGGCGAAGCCGTCGAACAGCGCGTCGTACGCGGGATGCACGGCCACGAGCTGACCTTGCAGATGCGTCGACAACTCCGTGATCGCGATCCCAGCGTCGTCGGCGGTCTGGCGCAGATCGTCGCAATACGCCGGGCTCGCGGCCGCCTGTTCGAGATCGATCAGGCGCGCATCGGTCGGCACCTGAATACCTTTGTAGCCCAGTTGCGCGGCCCATTGCGCCATGTGCGCGAAGCTGTCGAACGGCGCTTCCTCACCCAGAAACTGGGCGAGAAAGATCGCCGGACCCTTGAGGGTTTTCATCGGTCCGAGTCCTCAGCAAAGCCACCGCGGCGCGGCGGCGGTTGACGAACGATGCAGGCCAGCGTGATGCGCCGCGCTCAGAACGGCGAATCCGGGAAATAGAACTGTTTGGCGTTCTCCTTCGTGATCAGCACCGAAGGAATGATCGTCGTGGGCGGCAGCGCGTTGCCCGCGAGCCGCGCCTCGGCCGTGAGCTTGATCGCGTCGTAGATGAACTTCGGCGAATACGACACGTCGGCCTGAATCAGCGGATCGCCGTCCATCACGCGCTTGACCATGTCCTTCGAGCCCGCACCGCCGAACACGATCTTGATGTCGCTGCGTTTGGCCTGATCGATCGCCTTGAGCACGCCCACGGCCATGTCGTCGTCGGCGGCCCAGACGGCGTCGATGTGCTTGAAGCGCGTCAGGAAGTCCTGCATGGTCTTGAAGGCGTCGTCGCGATTCCAGTTCGCGTACTTCGCGTCGAGAATCTTCATGTCCGGATAGTTCTTCAGCACCGCCGTAAAGGCGTTCCAGCGCTCGTTGTCGAGCGTGGTCGGAATGCCGCGCAGCGCGACGATGTTGCCCTTGCCGTTCAACTGCTTCGCGAGATACTCGGCGGGAATGCGGCCGAACGCGGTGTTGTCGCCGGCCACGTAGGCGTCCTGCGCGCTCTTGTCGGTCAGGCCGCGATCGACCACCGTCACGTACACGCCCTTCTTCTTGACCTGCGCGACCGGCTGCGTGAGCGAGGCCGATTCAAACGGGAAGATCACCAGCGCGTTGATCTTGTTGACGGTCACAAGGTCCTGCAACTGGTTCGCCTGATCGGGCGCGTTGGCCGCCGTCTTGACGATGACTTTCAGGTCCGGATGCGCCTTCTCCAGCTCTTTCTTCGCCTCGTTGGCCCACCAGACGATGCCGCCCGTGAAGCCGTGATCGGCCGTGGGAATGGCGACGCCGAGCGTGACCTTGTCCTCGGCGTGCGCCGGGCTTGCCGTGAAAGGCGAAGCGAACATCGCCGCCACGCCGAGCGTCAGCGCGCCCGTCCACATCGCACGAATCGTATTCTTCATGATGCCGTCTCCGATGATTGTTGTGCGGGCGCGCACGCCCGTCCTTTGACCACGCCTTGCACCGACTATTATTTCGCTATCCGAACACAATAGCGCTCACACGACTACCGCCTGCCGCGTTGCAGGAAGGCCACGGCAATGATCGCCACGCCCTGCACCGCCGCGTTCAGATACACGCTGATGATGCTCGTGAGATTCAGAATGTTCGCGATCACCGAGAGCAGGATCGCGCCCACCACGGTGCCCGCCACGCGTCCTTCGCCGCCCTTGAGCGCCGTGCCGCCCACCACCACGGCCGCGATCGCTTCGAGTTCCCACAAGATGCCGGTGGTCGGCGTGGCCGAGCCCAGACGCGGCACGTAGAGCACCGTCGCCACGCCCACGCACACGCCGAGCAGCACATAGGTCGCGCACTTCACGCGATCGACGCGAATCGCCGCATAACGCGCGACCTGTTCGTTCGAGCCGATCGCCTGCACGTGCCGCCCGAACGCCGTGCGGTTGAGCACCAGCGCGCCGCCCGCCGCCATCAGCGCGAACACCCACACGGGCACCGGCACGCCGAAGAGGCTCGCGTAATACACGGGACCGTAGAGATCGACGAGATTGTTTTGCAGCGTGAGCGCGCCGCCGTCGGCGAGCCACGTGAGCACCGAGCGGAAAATGCCCAGCGTGCCGAGCGTGACGATGAACGGCTCGATGCGTCCGCGCGTGATGAGCAGCCCGTGCGCGAGACCGAACAGCGCGCCCAGCACGAGCGCGATCGCCATGCCGATCGCAATGATGGCGAGCGGCGCGAACGCGTGGCTGTTCACGCCCGCCGCGAGCGCGTTCATCACCCAGATCATCACGCCCGCGATCAGCGCCGCCATCGAGCCCACGGAAAGATCGATACCGCCCGAGATGATCACGAAGGTCATGCCCACCGCGATGATGCCGATGAACGACGTGCGCGTGAGCACGTTGAGCAGATTGTCGACGGTCGCGAAGTCGCGGTTAAGCAGCGTGCCGACCACGCACAGCGCGACGAGGCCGATCAGCGGCCCCACGCCCGCGAGCCGGTGCGCGAGCCGCACGACGAAGCGCCGCGTGCGCGCCTGGGCGCTCGCCGCTTCAGTGGGTGCCGGTTGCATGGGCGATCAGCTCCTCTTCGTTCAGATGGTCGCGGCCGAGCGTGGCGACGAGCCGCCCCGCGCGCATCACCGCGACGCGATGCGCGAGGCCGATCAACTCGATCAGCTCCGACGAAATCACCACCACCGCGCGTCCCGAGGCCGCGAGCCGCTCGATCAGGAAATAGATGTCGCGTTTCGCGCCGATATCGACGCCGCGCGTGGGTTCGTCGAGCACGATCACGCGCGGATCGGGCTGCAGGAATTTGGCGAGCGCGAGCTTCTGCTGATTGCCGCCCGAGAGCATGCGCGCGCGGCTCGACAGGTCGCCGGTGCGAATGCCGAATTCGCGCACCGCCGTTTCGAGCGCGCCGCGCGCGGCCTTCAGGTCGAGCAGCGGATGGCCGTAGCGTTCGAGCGTCATCAGCGTGAGGTTGTCCTGGAGGTTCAGATTCAGATGCAGACCTTTGCCCTTGCGGTCCTCGCTCAGATACGTGAGGCCGTGGCGCATGGCGTCGCGCGGATGCTTGAGCGTCACCGCCCGCCCGCCGATCTCCACCTCGCCCGCCAGCTTGCGGCGCAGCCCGACGAGCGCCTCGAAGGCTTCGCTGCGCCCCGCGCCCACGAGTCCCGCGAAGCCGAGAATCTCGCCCGCGCGCACCTCGAAGCTCAGGTCCTCGACCCAGCCCGGCACGGCGAGGCCGCGCACCCGCAACGCGACGGGCGCGTCGGCGGCGACGAGGCGCTTGTCGGGAAACATGTCGGAGACGTCGCGGCCCACCATCAGGTTGGCCATCTGCTGACGCGCGAGGCCCGCTGTCGCGCTCGCGGCCACGAAGCGGCCGTCGCGCATCACGATCACGTCGTCGGTGATGCGCTCCACTTCGTCGAGCTTGTGCGAGATGTAGACGATCGTCGCGCCGTCCGCGCGCAGCTTCGTCATCAGCGTGAACAGGCGCGCGGTTTCGCTGGGCGTGAGCGTGGCCGTGGGTTCGTCCATGATGAGCAGGCGCGCGCGGCGCGCGAGCGCCTTGGCGATTTCCACGAGCTGCTTTTCGGCGACGATCAGCTCGCGCACGAGCGTGTCGGGATGACGTTCGAGCCCGACCTGGGCGAGCAGCGCGCGCGCTTCGCGGCGCATCGCGGTGTCGTCGACAAAGAGGCCGCGCTTCTTTTCGTGGCCCAGAAAGATGTTCTGCGCGATCGTCAGATGCTCGGCGAGATTGAACTCCTGATGGATCAGCACGATGCCCGCGGCTTCGGCGGCGCGCGAGCCGTCGAACTGGCAGGCGCGGCCGTCGACGAGCATCTCGCCCGCGCTCGGGCGCTCGTAGCCCGCGAGGATTTTCATCAGCGTGGATTTGCCCGCGCCGTTCTCGCCCAGCAGTCCGTGAATGCGGCCCGGCGCGAGGTCGAAGCTCACGCCGTGCAGCACGCGCACGGGGCCAAAGTCCTTGCGGATATCGTTGAATCGCACGGCGACGCTCATGGCCGCTCGCTCCTCCAATTCGCGCGGGGTCCGGCGGGCCGCGTGCACGTCGACTTGCCGTGCGGCGCTGCCCGCCTTCTCTCGCTGGTCTCCACTGCTAATAAGCGTTTGTCCTGCGATCCAGCATGTTCAGCCGACCCCGCGCGTTCAGGCGCTGCGCCGCACCACCAGCCGATGCGGCAACAGCACGCCCGGCACGTTCGCGCGCGGATCGGCGAGCCGCTTCAGCAGCAGACGCGCGGCCGTTTCGCCGAGTTCGCGCATCGGCTGTGCGATGGTCGTGAGCGGCGGATCGATCTGCGCGGCCAGCGCGATATCGTCGAAACCGACCACGGCGACGTCGTCGGGCACCGCCCAGCCGCTGCCGCGCAAACCATTGACGACGCCCACCGCGAGCGTGTCCGAAACCGCGAAAATCGCGTCCGGCTTCGCCGCGCGCGCGCCGCCGCGTTGCGCCATGAGCGCGGCGGCAGCCTGCGCGCCCGCGTCGTAATCCAGACAGTTCAGATTCACGCGCCACGCTTCGCGCGCCTCGATGCCCGCTTCGGCGAGCGCGGCGAGGTAGCCGTCGCGGCGCTGCTGCGCATACAGATAGTGATCGTCGGAATTGATCAGCGCGATGCGCCGCCGCCCGCGCGCGATCAGATGGCGCACCGCGTCGCGCGCCGCCCCGAAATTGTCGATGCCCACGTAAGGCACGCCCGCGGCCGGATCGAACTCGCAGCACGCGACCCACGGCAGCGCCGGTTCGTGCGCGGCGGCGCGGTTGGCCTGCTGCACCGTGGCCGGATCGAGGCAGATAGCGCCGTCCGCGCGATGGCGGCGCAGCAGGTCGAAGTAACTACGCTCGCGGCCCGCGTCGGCGCCCGTGTCGCAGAGCAGCATGAAATAGCCGTGCTGGCGCGCGACGCTGTCGATGCCGCGCACGATCTCGGCGTAAAACGGATTGCCGAAGTCCGGCACCATCGTCAGCAGCAGGCGGCTTTCCGCCGTGCGCAGGTTGCGCGCCAGCTCGTTGACGCGATAGCCGCTCGTCTCGACCTCGGCGAGCACGCGTGCGCGCGTGGCGGGCCGCACGTTGGTGTGGCCGTTGAGCACACGCGACACCGTGGCCACCGAGACGCCCACGCGCCGCGCCACTGCCGCGATGGAGCCGCCGCGCGCGTCGCTGCCGGCGGCGGCGGCCTGCGCCGCGGCCTCGTCCGCTTCGGCTGACGCCGCCGGATCGGCTTGTGAGGCGTGCGGCTGGGCGGTGGTCGTCATGAAAAAGGCGATCGGTGGCAGGGTCGAGGCTGTCGAAGATGGCCGCGCGGGCGCGTCGGCAATGTAATCGATTACATTCTTGGTTCGCGAACGGCGAAACTTCAAGGCGCACGAAGCCAGGACAAATACTGATCCCGCGCCGGCCCCGCGCTGCCGGCGGGCGGACGCCGCCGCAAAGGCCTTTGGTACAATCTCGCGATTGCCTGGCACCGTTTTTCGGGGCGTCCGCAGCGGCACGCGGCCGCCAGGACAGCCAGTCACCGCCAGTCCCCCTTACGTATCGCCCGAACTTCGAACCGAACCATAACGCCGAGTCACCATGAACATCGAACAAGCGCGTTTCAACATGATCGAACAGCAGATTCGCCCCTGGGAAGTGCTCGACCAGGACGTGCTGAATCTGCTCTCGATCGTCAAGCGTGAGCATTTCGTCCCCGCGGCCTATGTCGATATCGCGTTCGCCGACCTGGAACTGCCGCTGCCCAATGGTCAGCACATGCTCGCGCCGCGCGTCGAAGCGCGCGTGCTGCAGGAACTCGCGGTGAAAAAGCACGAGAGCGTGCTCGAAATCGGCGCCGGTTCGGGCTACATGGCGGCCCTGCTCGCGCACCGCGCGCAACAGGTGCTGACGGTGGAAATCGACACGGAACTGGCCGAATTCGCGCGCGCCAACTTCGTGAAGAACGGCGTGCTGAACGCCGAAGTCGCGGTCGGCGACGCGGCGCGCGGCTGGGCCGCGAACGCGCCGTACGACGTGATCTGCGTCTCGGGCGGCCTGCCGGTCGTGCCGCAGGAACTGCTGGAGCAGCTCAAGGTGGGCGGCCGTCTGGCGGCGTTCGTCGGCAGCGCGCCGGTCATGGAAATGCAGATCATCACGCGTATGGACGAGAAGCAGTACCGCATTGCTGGCGTGTTCGAAACCTACGTCGAACCGCTGCAAAACGCCGTGCAGCCGTCGCGCTTCAAGTTCTAAGTGGTCGCCGGGCCGCGTGTGCGGCCCCGCGCCCTGCATTACGTCCCTGTGTTACGTTTATCTTCCGTTTTTCTCCGCTTTCTCCGACTGAGTCTTCCATGCAGATCCTGACCGCCCCCGCCCTCGCCGAATGGCTCGCCGACTCCGCGCGCCCGGCGCCCGTCCTGCTCGACGTGCGCGAGCCGTGGGAAATCGAGACCGCGAAGATCGACGGCAGCATCTCGATTCCGATGGCGCAGATCCCCGCGCGCAGCGAAGAACTCGACGACGACGCGCAGATCGTTTGCATCTGCCATCACGGCGCGCGCAGCGCCCAGGTCGCGATGTTCCTCGAATCGCGCGGCCACACGCAAGTGTTTAACCTGCAAGGCGGCATCGACGCGTGGTCGCGTCAGGTCGATCCGAAGGTGCCGACGTACTGATTGCGGCAAGACCGGTCCATCACCGGTCAAGATGATGTCTTCGTCGAAGGGCGCGGTTCACACCGCGCCCTTTCGCATTTCTGCGCGCTTCGCATTCATGCGTGCAGCGCCTCGTCGCACTTCGATCGGAATGCGTGCTTGCACAACGATGTAGCGCGCGCGCCGACTTCTCCGCCTGCCGCATGCACCCCGCATGCACCTGATCGCATCGTCATGCACTGCGCGCGACGCATGCACCGCGACGATCATCGGCTTTCATGCACGCGCGCACTGCAACGATGCAGTGCGCCCGAACATGCGTCCCGCTGCACCAGATTCGCCCGCCCGCCGCACGTCGCGTTCGCGTACGTCCGTCTCGTCTTGCTTCGCCGGAAGCCCGCCCCGCGCTCGGCACGCGTCGACGGCACGCGCATCGCGCTTCTCACGCGCGCTGGCATAGCCTTTGCAGTAACAACCCCGCAAGGCTGGACACACCAACGGGGGCGCGTAATCAGACGCGCCGAGACCCACGACTTCACCCATAGGGGCATCTACATGAAACGTCGCAGTCTGTTGAAACTCGGGACGATGTCGGGCGCGCTCGCCGTAGCGGGGCGCGTGCCGTTCGCGCATGCCGACACGGGCAGCGGGCCGATCAAGGTCGGCATCCTGCATTCGCTCTCGGGCACGATGGCGATCTCGGAGACGTCGCTCAAGGACACCGCATTGATGACGATCGCCGACATCAACAAGAACGGCGGCGTGATGGGGCGTCAGATTCAGCCCGTGGTCGTGGACCCCGCATCGAACTGGCCGCTGTTCGCGGAGAAGGCCCGCCAGCTGCTCACGCAGGACAAGGTCGCGTGCGTGTTCGGCTGCTGGACCTCGGTGTCGCGCAAGTCGGTGCTGCCGGTGTTCGAGGAGCTGAACGGCCTGCTCTACTACCCGGTGCAGTACGAAGGCGAGGAAATGTCGCGCAACGTGTTCTACACGGGCGCCGCGCCGAACCAGCAGGCGCTTCCGGCCGTGGAATATCTGATGAGCGCGGAAGGCGGCGGCGCGAAGCGTTTCTTCCTGCTCGGCACCGACTATGTGTATCCGCGCACGACCAACAAGATCCTGCGCGCCTTCCTGCACTCGAAGGGCGTGCAGGACGCCGATATTCAGGAGGTCTACACGCCGTTCGGTCATAGCGACTATCAGACCATCGTCGCGAACATCAAGACCTTCTCGCAGGGCGGCAAGACCACCGTCGTCTCGACCATCAACGGCGACTCGAACGTGCCGTTCTACAAGGAACTCGGCAACCAGGGCATCAAGGCGACCGACGTGCCCGTGGTCGCGTTCTCGGTGGGCGAGGAAGAACTGCGCGGCATCGACACCAAGCCGCTCGTCGGCCACCTCGCGGCGTGGAATTACTTCATGTCGGTGAAGGGCGCGCAGAACACGAAGTTCAAGGAGCAGTTCGAGGCGTGGGTGAAGGCGAACAATCTGCCGGGCGGCAGCAAGCGCGTCACCAACGATCCGATGGAAGCGACCTTCGTCGGCATCCACATGTGGAAGCAGGCTGTCGAAAAAGCGAAGAGCACCGACGTCGACAAGGTGCGCACGGCGATGATCGGCCAGACCGTGGCGGCGCCCTCGGGCTTCACGCTGACGATGGACGGCAACCATCACCTGCACAAGCCGGTGATGATCGGCGAGATTCGCGGCGACGGTCAGTTCAACGTCGTGTGGCGCACCAAGACCGCGATCCGCGCGCAGCCGTGGAGCCCGTATATCGCCGGCAACGAAGGCAAGCCGGACGTGGTCACGCAGGACGTGTTGCCGAACTTCCTGCGCCGTTCGCGCACGGCCTGATCGTCGCGATCGCACGGCCATCCTGCGCGCCATGCACGTCATGCAAGCCACGCGCGGCGCACTCTGAGCGCCGCGCGCGTTCTGCCCACGGGCCGCCGCTTGCGCCCGCGTTTGCGCGACGCGGCGGCCCGCATCATAAAGACCTCATCATGGCTCTCTCATTCCCGAGGTACGCCCGCCTGGGCTTGCGGCGCGCGATTGCCAGCGTCACGCTGTGCATGACGCTGTTCGCCACCTTCACGACCGCCGCGCACGCGCTTGAAGCCGCCGACGTCGCCCCGCTCGGCGGCGACGACTTCGACGCCAAGTCCGCCGCCGTCGACAAACTCATTGCCCTCCACGACGCCGCCTCGCTCGCGCTGCTCAAGGCGCTCGCCGAGGACAACGTGAGCGCCACCGACGCCGGCGAAGTGCTCGTCACCGACGGCGACGCCGCGCGCGACGCCGCCACCGGCAAACCGGTCGCCGCCGACGTCGCGTCGAGTGCGCAGCCCATCACGCTGAACAATCTGCTGCGCTCGAAAGTGGCCGGCGCGGTCTCGGGCCTGCAACTCGCGTCGCCCGATCTGGCAACGCGCCGCGCGGCCATCGCCGAGCTGCTGAAGAATCCCGATCCGTCGATGAAGCCGATGATCGACGCCGCCCGCGCGAAGGAAACCGACGCCGCGCTCAAGCGCCGCCTCGACACGCTCTGGGCGATGACCGCGCTGCGCGACCCGAACGCGGCCACGCGCCTCGAAGCGACCAGGCTCGTCGCGGCGCGCCACGATCTCGACATGTACGAACTGCTGCGCCCGCTCGTCGCGAAGAACGCGAGCGGCGCATTCAACGAACCCGACGCCGATGTGCGCGCCGTCGCGCAGCAAGGCATCGACGCGCTCGACTCGATCCAGCGCCGCAGCGAAATCGCGGGCACGCTGTTCGCGGGTCTCTCGCTTGGCAGCGTGCTGCTGCTCGCGGCGCTCGGCCTCGCGATCACGTACGGTCTGATCGGCGTGATCAACATGGCGCACGGCGAGTTTCTGATGATCGGCGCGTACGCCACCTATGTCGTGCAGACGCTGTTCCAGCGCTATGCGCCGGGCGCGTTCGACTGGTATCCGCTGCTGGCGATTCCGGCCTCGTTCGTCGCCGCCGCGCTCGTGGGCGCAGTGATCGAGCGCCTCGTGATCCGCCATCTGTATGGCCGCCCGCTCGAAACGCTGCTCACCACCTTCGGCATCAGCCTGATCCTGATTCAGGCCACGCGCATGATCTTCGGCGCGCAGAACGTGCAGGTCGAAAACCCCGCGTGGATGAGCGGCGGCGTGACCGTGATGCAGAACCTGATCCTGCCGTACAACCGCCTCGCGATTCTCGCCTTCGCACTGATCGTGGTCGGCATCGCATGGACCGTGCTGACGAAAACGCGCCTCGGCCTGTTCGTGCGCGCCGTCACGCAGAATCGCCGCATGGCCGCGTGCGTGGGCGTGCGCACCGCGCGCGTCGATGCATGGGCGTTCGCGTTCGGTGCGGGCATCGCCGGACTCGGCGGCTGCGCGCTCTCGCAGATCGGCAATGTCGGTCCGGACCTCGGCCAGAGCTACATCATCGATTCGTTCATGGCCGTGGTGCTCGGCGGCGTGGGCCAGATCGCCGGCACCGTGATCGGCGGCTTCGGGCTCGGGCTCGTCTCGAAGGCCATCGAGCCGTTCTGGGGCGCGGTGCTCGCGAAGATCGCCGTGCTCGTGCTGATCGTGCTGTTCATCCAGAAGCGTCCGCAGGGCCTGTTCGCCCTCAAGGGCCGCAGCGCGGAGGTTTGACCATGACGACCGCCACCTCCACTTCGCCGCGTTCGGCGCTCGCGCCGCACGACGGCAACGCCGACACCTTCGCGCTCGGCCTGCCCGCGCGCCCCGCCCTGCTCTCGCGGCGCGCGTGGCTCGCGCTCATCGCGCTGATCATCGCGATGGGCGTGGGC
Organism: Paraburkholderia tropica; assembly: GCF_900109265.1. Taxonomy (GTDB): domain Bacteria; phylum Pseudomonadota; class Gammaproteobacteria; order Burkholderiales; family Burkholderiaceae; genus Paraburkholderia; species Paraburkholderia tropica. The sequence continues at coordinate 46,206 of NZ_FNZM01000011.1, read as the reverse complement.
GTGCCGCTGTGCGCGCTGGTGCTGCCGCAAACGAGCGCGCTGCATCTCTCCGCCTACACGATGACGCTCGCGGGCAAGCTCATGTGCTACGCGATCGCCGCGCTGGCGCTCGATCTCGTCTGGGGCTACTGCGGCATCCTGAGCCTCGGCCACGGCCTGTTCTTCGCGCTGGGCGGCTACGCCATCGGCATGTACCTGATGCGCCAGATCGGCCACGACGGCAAGTACGGCAGCGATCTGCCCGACTTCATGGTGTTTCTCGACTGGCACAGCCTGCCGTGGTACTGGAGCGGCACGCAGCATCTCGGCTACGCGCTGCTGCTCGTCGTGCTCGTGCCCGCCGTGGTCGCGTGGGTGTTCGGCTTCTTCACGTTCCGCTCGCGCGTGAAGGGTGTGTATCTGTCGATCATCACGCAGGCCATGACCTTCGCGGCGATGCTGCTGTTCTATCGCAACGAGACCGGCTTCGGCGGCAATAACGGCTTCACCGATTTCAAGCGCATCGCCGGCATGCCGATCACGCATCCGGGCACGCGCACGGTGCTGTTCCTGCTGACCTTCGCCACGCTCGTGCTCGCGTTTCTCGCGGCGCGCGCGATCGTCACCTCGAAGCTCGGACGCGTGGTCACCGCCGTGCGCGACGGCGAAACGCGCCTGATGTTCCTCGGCTACAGCCCGCTCGGCTACAAGCTGTTCATCTGGACCGTGTCGGCGATGCTCTGCGGCATCGCGGGCGCGCTCTACGTGCCGCAGGTCGGCATCATCAATCCGAGCGAAATGTCGCCGGGCAACTCGATCGAAATGGCGATCTGGGTGGCCGTGGGCGGACGCGGCACGCTGATCGGCCCGATCATCGGCGCGTTCGCGGTGAACGGCGCAAAGAGCTTCTTCACCGCTTATTTCGCCGAATACTGGCTGTTCTTCCTCGGCCTCATTTTCGTGCTCGTGCCGCTGTTGCTGCCCAACGGCATCATGGGCCTCATCGAACTCGCCGTGCGGCGCATGAAGCTCGCGGCAGGAGGCAAGCGCTCATGAACGGACACATCCTGCTCAACGATCCGCTCAATCACAATCCGTTCGACGAGGAAGGCCTCACGCTCTCGGGCGTCGCCGACATGGGTCACGTGGTCGAGCCCGGCGTGATCGACACCTCGCACGGCACGATTCTGTATCTCGAAGACGTGACCGTGAGCTTCGACGGCTTTCGCGCGCTCAACAAGCTCTCGCTCGAGATCGACGCGGGCGAATTGCGCTGCGTGATCGGTCCGAACGGCGCGGGCAAGACCACGATGATGGACGTCATCACCGGCAAGACCTCGCCCGATTCGGGCAAGGTGTTTCTCGGCCAGACGCTCGACCTCACGCGCATGAACGAACCGGCCATCGCGCGCGTGGGCATCGGCCGCAAGTTCCAGAAGCCGACCGTGTTCGAGCAGCATCCCGTGTGGGAAAACCTCGAACTCGCGATGAAGGCCGACAAGGGCTGGTTCGCCACGCTGCGTGCGCGGCTCGGGCGCGACGCGCAGGCGAAGATCGAGCAGACGCTCGAAACGATCCGCCTCGAAAGCGACGCGCGCCGGCTCGCGGGCGAGCTCTCGCACGGGCAGAAGCAGCGGCTCGAAATCGGCATGCTGCTGATGCAGAAGCCGCAGTTGCTGCTGCTCGACGAACCCGCCGCGGGCATGACCGACGACGAGACGATGGAACTCGCCGCACTGCTCAATCGACTGCGCGGCAGTTGCTCGATGATGGTGGTCGAGCACGACATGGAGTTCGTCGCGGCGCTCGCGGGCGCGACCGGACGCGTGACCGTGATGGCCGAAGGCCGCGTGCTCGCGCACGGCACGCTCGACGAGGTCAAGCGCGACGAAACGGTGATCGAATCGTATCTGGGCCGCTGAGCCTCTCCCAACCGGCCCGAGAAGGGATCGACAAAGCCTCGACAAGGCATCGACATGCTCACAATCGAATCGCTGAACCAGTATTACGGCGGCAGCCACATCCTGCGCAACGTCTCGATGACGGTGCCCGAAGGCGAACTCACGGTGCTGCTCGGCCGCAACGGCGTGGGCAAGACCACGCTGCTGCGCTGCCTGATGGGCGTGGTGCCGACGAAGAACGGCAGCATCGCGTGGCGCGACACCGCGCTCACGAAAATGCCCACGCACGCGCGCGTGGCGCACGGCCTCGCGTACGTGCCGCAAGGGCGCGATATCTTTCCGCGTCTCACGGTCGAGGAGAATCTGCTGGTGGGCGCGGCGAGCAAGAAGCGCATGCCCAAGGGCGTGCCCGAGCACATCTACACGCTCTTTCCCGTGCTCAAGGACATGAAGTCACGGCGCGGCGGCGATCTCTCGGGCGGCCAGCAGCAGCAGCTCGCCATCGGCCGCGCGCTGATGAGCGAACCGCAGTTGCTGATACTCGACGAACCGACCGAAGGCATTCAGCCGTCGATCATTCAGGAGATCGGGCGCACGCTGCGCAGGCTCGTCGAGGAGATGAATCTCACCGTGCTGCTGGTCGAGCAGTATTACGACTTCGCGAAGGCCATCGCCGACCGTTACTGGGTGATGAGCCGCGGCGAAATCGTCGCGGGCGGCGCGGGCGCGCAGATGGATGCGGACGGCGTGCGCGAGCTGATCGCCGTTTGAGCGGGAAATCCAGCGGCGAGATCGCGCGGATTTTGGACCGGGCGGAACGCGCGGCCCCGCGTGCTATCCTCCACGCCAACTTCCGCACTGGTCCGCACGAAATCCGCATGTCGCTTCACGAAGATCACGCCGCGCTCGCCAACACCACGCTGCGCCAGGTCGCGCAACCCGAATGGGCCGCGAAGCTCGAACTCGGTTTCGAACTTCAAAAGGCGCGCACGGCGCTCACGCATCGTCTGCATGTGGGACCGCTGCGCGTGCAACGTCCGCTCTATCCCGAAGGCGACGCGATCTGCCATGCGGTGATCGTGCATCCGCCGGCGGGGATCGCGGGCGGCGACCGCCTCGACATCGACGTGAACGTGGGCGACGGCGCGCACGCCGTGCTCACCACGCCGGGCGCGACCAAGTGGTACAAGTCGAACGGCCGCGTCGCGCGCCAGCGCATCAAGGTGCGCGTGGGCGACGGCGCGAAGCTCGACTGGCTGCCGCAGAACAATCTCGTCTTCGATCACGCGCACGCGGAACTCGACTTCGCGCTCACGCTCGGCGCGGGCGCGACGGCTATCGGCTGGGACGCGACGCAGCTGGGCCGCCAGGCGGCGGGCGAGCGCTGGTCGGCGGGCATGCTGCGCGCGCTCACGCGCGTCGTGCGCTCGGCCACGCCCGAGGCCGAGGAACAGTTGCTCTGGTTCGAGCGCGCGCTGATCGACGCCGCCGATCCGCTGCGCGACGCGCCGCAAGGTCTCGCAGGCTTTCCGGCGTTCGGCGTGCTGTGGGCGATCGGCCCCGCGTGCACCGACGCGCTCGCGCAGGATCTCGCCGCCACGCTGCCGTTCGACGACGCGCTGCGCTCGGGCGCGAGCTGCATCGCGCCGGGCGTGCTGCTCGTGCGCGTGGTGGGCCGCTCGATGGAGCCGCTGCAAGCCACGCTCGCGCAATGCTGGACGCAACTGCGTCCGTTCGTGCATGGCGTGAAGGCCGCGCCGCTGCGTCTGTGGACGACCTGATCCGCATCGCTGCTGCTTAACGTCGCACCATCCTGGCGCGCGTTCGCGCGTCCACGCACAAACTCGCGACATCGAGACGCCAACGCGGTGCACGAACACCGCGCATATGGTGCATCCACGCTGGCCCCTTCATTGGCACACACCTTGCTGTGAGCTTGCAGCGAATCGTGCGCGCCGCGCGCGAGGCAGCAAGCTGTCCGTAACCTGGCTCCCGTAAGCTGGTCCGCGCCCTTCCCGCGCGCCTGGCCGCTTCGGCTGTCACGCGTCCAGACTTGCCCCAACCGAACCAGAACGATGAAGCTCACGCCACGCGAGAAAGACAAGCTCCTGATCTTCACCGCCGCGCTGCTCGCCGAACGGCGCCGCGCGCGCGGCCTCAAGCTCAACTATCCGGAAGCGGTGGCGTTCATCAGCGCCGCGCTGATGGAAGCCGCCCGCGACGGCAAGACCGTCGCCGAGGTCATGCACTACGGCACCACGCTGCTCACGCGCGACGACGTGATGGACGGCGTGCCCGAAATGATCCCCGACATTCAGGTCGAAGCGACCTTCCCCGACGGCACCAAGCTCGTCACCGTCCACCATCCGATTCCCTGAAGGACGCGCCCATGATCCCCGGCGAAATGCTGATCGACGACGGCGAAATCGAACTCAACGCGGGCCGCGAGACGCTCAGCGTGACGGTCGCGAACACGGGCGACCGCCCGGTGCAGATCGGCTCGCACTACCACTTCTACGAAGTGAACGAAGCGCTCGTGTTCGAGCGCGAGGTCACGCGCGGCTTCCGGCTGAACATCGCGGCGGGCACGGCCGTGCGCTTCGAGCCCGGCCAGGAGCGCACCGTCGAACTCGTCGCGCTCGCGGGCGAGCGCGCGGTCTATGGCTTCAACGGCAAGGTGATGGGCCCGCTCTGAGCGGCGCGTCACGCCCCGAATTCATCAGGAATCCGATATGACATTGAAGATCGGCCGCCGCGCCTACGCGGAGATGTTCGGCCCCACGACCGGCGACCGCGTGCGTCTCGCCGACACCGAACTGCTCATCGAGATCGAGCGCGACTACACCGTCTACGGCGACGAAGTGAAGTTCGGCGGCGGCAAGGTGATCCGCGACGGCATGGGCCAGTCGCAGCGCCTGCACGCCGAAGTCGCCGATACGGTCGTGACCAACGCCGTGATCATCGATCACTGGGGCATCGTGAAGGCCGACATCGGCATCAAGGACGGGCGCGTCTGGCGCATCGGCAAGGCGGGCAATCCGGACGTGCAGCCGGGCGTGACGATTCCCATCGGCGCCTCGACCGAAGTGATCGCGGGCGAAGGCCAGATCGTCACGGCGGGCGGCATCGACACGCACATCCACTTCATCAGCCCGCAGCAGATCGACGAGGCGCTCGCGAGCGGCGTGACGACGATGCTCGGCGGCGGCACCGGCCCGGCGACGGGCACCAACGCCACCACCTGCACGCCGGGCCCGTGGCACATGGAACGCATGCTCCAGGCCGCCGACGGCTGGCCGATCAACCTCGGCTTTCTCGGCAAGGGCAACGTGAGCCTGCCCGCGCCCGCCGAGGAACAGATCGCGGCCGGCGCGATCGGCCTGAAGCTGCACGAGGACTGGGGCTCGACGCCCGCGGCCATCGACAACTGCCTGAGCGTGGCCGACGACACCGACACCCAGGTGGCGATTCACACCGACACGCTCAACGAATCGGGCTTCGTGGAAGCGACCGTGGGCGCGTTCAAGGGCCGCACGATCCACACGTATCACACCGAAGGCGCGGGCGGCGGCCACGCGCCCGACATCATCAAGGTCTGCGGCGAGGCGAACGTGCTGCCCTCCTCGACCAATCCCACGCGCCCGTACACCGTCAACACGCTCGACGAACACCTCGACATGCTGATGGTCTGCCATCACCTCGATCCGTCGATTGCCGAAGATATTGCTTTCGCCGAATCGCGCATTCGCCGCGAAACCATCGCTGCCGAAGACATCCTGCACGACCTCGGCGCGCTGTCGATGCTTTCTTCGGATTCCCAGGCAATGGGCCGCGTGGGCGAAGTCATCATCCGCACGTGGCAGACCGCACACAAGATGAAGGTGCAACGCGGCGCGCTGCCCGAGGACAACGCGCGCAACGACAACTTCCGCGTCAAGCGCTATGTGGCGAAGTACACGATCAATCCGGCGCTCACGCACGGCATCGCGCATGAAGTGGGATCGATCGAGCCGGGCAAATGGGCCGATCTGGTGTTCTGGGATCCGGCCTTCTTCGGCATCAAGCCCTCGCTGATTCTCAAGGGCGGCATGATCGCGCTCGCGCAGATGGGCGACCCGAATGCGTCGATTCCGACGCCGCAGCCCGTGCATTATCGTGAGATGTTCGGCACGCGCGGACGCGCGCTCACGCAGACCTCGCTCACCTTCGTCTCGCAACTCTCGCTCGACAAAGGCATCGTCGATCGTTATGGTCTGCAAAAGCGCGTGGTCGCGGTGCGCAATTGCCGGAGCGTGACGAAGGCCGACATGATCCACAATGCATGGCAGCCGTCGATCAGCGTCGATCCCGAAACCTACCAGGTGGTCGCGGACGGCCAGTTGCTCACCTGCGAACCCGCCACGGTGCTGCCGATGGCGCAGCGGTATTTTCTGTTCTGATCTGTTCGGGATTCACGAACAGCATTCATGAAGTTTGAAGTATTGATATGCGCACGATCGACAAACGACTCAACGCCAAACTCGCGCCCGTGCTGGTCAAGCGCGCGCCCACCCTCACGCTCGCCTACGACGAGCGCTGCAAGAGCCGCCTCGCGGCCAGGCTCGACACGGGCGAGGACGTGGGCGTGGTGCTGCCGCGCGGCGCGGTGCTGCGTGACGGCGACATGCTGGTCGCCGACGACGGCGGCCTCGTGCGCGTGATCGCGGCGGCGCAAAGCGTGCTGCGCGTGCGCGCGCACGACCGCCTCACGCTCACGCGCGCGGCGTATCACCTCGGCAATCGCCATACGCCCGTGGAAGTGGGCGTCGACGAACTGAAGCTCGAAGCCGATCCGGTGCTCGAAGACATGCTCAAGCGCCTCGGCGCGCAGGTCGAGCGCGCGGAACTGCCGTTCCAGCCCGAGTCGGGCGCGTATGGCGGCGGGCATCGTCACGGTCACGATGCGACGTTCGCCGAAGACTATGCGCTCGCGCAGCGCGTGTACGACGAGCATCACGGCCATTCGCACGCACACGATCACGCACACGGCCACGATCATTCGCACGATCACAAACATCCGCACGATCACGGTGATGACCACGAATGCGGACACGACCACGGTCATTGCGACGGCCACGCGCACGACCACAGCCATGAACATCGCTGAACTCACCGCGCTGCTGCATCTCGCGTCGCCGGCGCTGCCGATCGGCGCGTTCAGCTATTCGCAGGGACTCGAAGCGGCGATCGACGCCAGGCTGGTCGAAACCGCCGACGACGCCGCGCACTGGATCGCCCACGGCCTCGCCAACGTGCTCGCGCCCGGCGAGTTGCCGTTCCTCGCGCATCAGCTCGAACGCTGGCGCGCGCACGATACGGATAACGCCGCCGCTGCCACGCAAGCGCTGATCGACGCCAACGCGGAATTCATCGCGAGCCGCGAATCGGCGGAACTGCGTCGCGAGACCGCGCAGATGGGCTGGTCGCTGCGCCAGCTCTGCGCGCAACTCGAATGGGGCGACGCCGCGCGCCGCGCCACGCTCGATCGCATGACGCCCGTCGCGCAGCCCACGGCGTTCGCCTTCGCGGCTTACGCGCACGATGCGTCCACGGAAGCGACGCTTGCCGCCTACGCGTTCAGTTGGGTCGAGAACCAGACGGCCGCCGCGCTCAAGGCGGTGCCGCTCGGCCAGGTCGCGGGGCAACGCATCGTCGTCGCGCTGCGGCCTGCGATCGCCGACGCCGTGGCGCGCGCGCTCGCCACGCCGCCCGACTCGCTCAACACGTTCGCGCCGCAGCTCGGCATTCTGAGCGCGCGCCATGAATCGCAATACTCGCGGCTGTTTCGTTCCTGAGCGCCGCGCTCTCCTCACTTCGCGCCACTTCGCGTTCGCACTCACACATGAATTCGCCCAACAATTCGTCCAATAAGCGCACCAAGAAACTGCCGCCGCTGCGCGTCGGCGTCGGCGGCCCGGTTGGCTCCGGCAAGACCACGCTGCTCGAAATGCTCTGCAAGGCGATGCGCGAGCGCTACGACCTCGTCGCCATCACCAACGATATCTACACGAAGGAAGATCAGCGCCTGCTGACCGTCGCGGGCGCCCTGCCCGCCGAGCGCATCATGGGCGTGGAAACGGGCGGCTGCCCGCACACGGCGATCCGCGAGGATGCGTCGATCAACCTCGAAGCCGTCGACCAGATGCTCACGCGCTTTCCCGATGCGGACATCGTGTTCATCGAGTCGGGCGGCGACAATCTCGCGGCCACCTTCAGCCCGGAGTTGTCGGACCTGACGATCTACGTGATCGACGTGGCGGGCGGCGAAAAGATTCCGCGCAAGGGCGGCCCCGGCATCACAAAGTCGGATCTGCTGGTGATCAACAAGACCGATCTCGCGCCGCTCGTGGGCGCGAATCTCGACATCATGGCCTCCGACGCGCAGAAGATGCGCGGCGAGCGGCCGTTCGTGATGTGCAATCTGAAGGCGCTCGACGGCCTCGATCAGGTGATCGGCTTCATCGAGAAGAAGGGATTGCTGGTGGGTTGAGCGCGCGGCTCACGATGCGTGCCGGGCGGCGCGTATCGTGAGAACGCGGTGAGAACGCGGTGAGCACCGGGTGAGTGCGTCGTTCAGAGATCGAGCGTCGTCGCCGAGGCGCGCTCGGGCAACAGCGTCGTGAGCACGTCGACCGTGCGCGCGGTCGCGCCGCGATGGCGCGAGGCGAAAGCCGACGCCGCCGCGCCCATCGTCACGCGGCGCGACTTGTCCTTGAAGAGTTCGCGCAACACGCGCGCGAGGTCGGCCGGATCCTGCACCTGCAACGCCCCGCCCGCCGCCACGGCATCGGCCGTCGCCTGCGTGAAGTTGAACACGTGCGGGCCGATCAGCACCGGCGTGCCGACGGCGCACGCCTCGATCAGATTCTGCCCGCCCAGCGGCAACAGACTTCCGCCGATAAACGCGACATCGGCGGCCGCGTAGTACGCGCCCATCTCGCCCATCGAATCGCCGAGCAGCACGTTCACGTCCTGCGGCAAGGCCGGCACATCCGCATGCGCGGCACTGGTGGACGCCGGCGCCCACTGCGAGCGCCGTTCGAGCTTCAGATTCCTGCGCGCGACCAGCGCCGCGACTTCGTCGAAACGTTGCGGATGACGCGGCACGAGAATCAGCAAGGCGTCGGGCACGTCGAGCGCCGCGAACGCCTGCAACACCAGTTCCTCTTCGCCCTCGCGCGTGCTCGCCGCCACCCACACGGGACGCGCGCCGATCGCGCGTCGCCAGTCGCGGCCGCGCGCGACGAGCGCGGGCGGGCTCGCCATATCGAACTTCAGATTGCCGAGCACGGCCACGTTGCGCGCGCCGAGCGCGGTCAGACGTTCGGCATCCGACGGGCTTTGCGCGAGCACGCGCGTGAAGCCGCCGAACACCTCGCGCGCGCCCGCGCCGAACTTCGCCGCGCGCTTGAACGAACGCGCCGACATGCGCGCATTCGTGAGCACGAGCGGCACGTCGGCACGCCTGCATTCGTCGATGAGCGTGGGCCACACCTCAGTTTCCATCACCAGGCCGAGCGACGGCCGCCACGTGCGCAGAAAACGCCGCACCGCGTGCGGCATGTCGTACGGCAGATAGCAGCGCAGCACGCGATCGCCGAACAGTTGCTCGCCTTGCGCGCGCCCGCCGGGCGTCATGTGCGTGAGCAGAATGCGCGCGTCGGGACGCGCCGCCAGCAGCGCGTCGATGAGCGGCTGCGCCGCGCGCGTTTCGCCGACCGAGACGGCATGCACCCAGATCAGCGGCGTGTCGTCCTCGGGCAGACGGCCGGCCGCAAAACCGAAACGCTCGCAAACGTGTTCGCGATAGCCGCGCTCGCGACGCGAGCGGATGAACAGGCGCAGCACCGCGAGCGGCGCGATCAGCCACCAGGCCGCGCGATAAACCGCCCTCAGCATCGGGCCTCCGCGATCGCAGCCCGCGCGCCCGGCTCGACGTTAAAGTCAGCGCTCAAATCGACGCTCGAATCGACGCTCGAATCGAAGATCAAACCAGTTCCTTGCCCTTGAGGCGTTCGAGAATGCCGAGCGGCGCCCATTCCGGATGCACCATGTCCTTCGCCGGCAGGAAGAAGGTCTGTTCCATCATGAACTGGCCGGACATCACGGCGTGCGAGGTGTGATCGGAGAAACACACCCAGACGCTGCCCGGCGGAAAGTTGATGGTCTGCTGCGGGCTCGACTTCTGATAGTCGAGATCGGCCTTCATGCCGTCGTGCAGATTGAGCATCAGATGGTCGTACTCGCTGCGCGGCGACTTGGTGATGTGCAGCAGATTCTGTAGCCACGCCGAGCCCGGAAACTGCGGCTTGATGTTCGGCAGGAAGCGTTTGGCCATGTCCTCGAACGGCTCGCCCACGCGCCAGACGCGCGGCACGCCGTTCGGATTCACGTTGGTGAAGACGCGCAGGATGCGCTCGCCGTAGTTCGGGCGCGACGGGAACGCATCGACGTGCAGACGCGAATCGTCCTTGCGCCACGAAGTCTCGCGCGTTTCCACCTGATGCAGACGCAGACTCGTGGGCGCCACGCGCAGCTTGCCCGTGTACTCGGGAAAGAGACCGTCGACGAGCGAACGCACGCACGCCTGATAACGCGCGATCAGCGCGCGCACGGCCGATTGCGTGACGGTGTCGCCGAGCACGCCGTGCAGCGCGCCGCCGTTCGGATCGAGGCTGATGTTCTTGCGCTTCGGATCGGCGATGGCCGGATCGAGCAGCGCGCGCTCGCCGCCTTCGACCGCGAATTCGAGCTTCGGAAAGTACAGCACCTTGCCCTGCTCGACGGCATCGAGCAGCGTCTCTCGCGGCATCGCGAGGCCCTTGCCTTGCCAGTCGGCGGAAGTGATTTCGATGATCTGGGATTCTTTCATGGTCGCCCCTGCAAGCGATTGGATCTGGTTGCCCGGCCTGTGCGTGGTGCGCGGCGTGCGTGATATCGACGCGATCGACGCTATCGACAATATCGTCGGCACGTTCACGGCCCGGCCCGAGGTGGCGCGCGGTGGGCGTTGCCTTGCCGCGCGCGCCGCTCCTTATACCCCGCGGGCCGCGCGGCGCGCTTTGATGCGACGCAGTCTGTCAGAGATTGCCCTTCGCGCTTCCGGTGCCCTGGCCGTCACAGCAGCCCGAAACCGGCCAGCGCGCTCTTGACCTGCGCGAGCGTGGGCGGCTGCCCGGCGGTGCCGAGATTGACGACGTTCGGCGACCAATAGCCGCCAGTGCGCCAGGCGGTCGCGAAATTGTACAACTCGACGGTCGGCCGCTTCAGCGCCGCCGCGATGTGCACGAGCCCCGTGTCCACGCCGACCGTGGCCGCCGCGCCGTCGATCAGGCCGACCACGGCGGGCAGCGAGAGCTTCGGCGGCACGATCGCCGCCTCGCCGAACTCGCGCGCGAGGCGCTCGCTGGTCGCGCGCTCGGCGTCGCTGCCCCAGGGCAGCACGAGCGACGCGCCGCGGCGCACCAGCGCCTGACCGAGTTCGATCCAGTGGGCGTCGGGCCATTGCTTGTCGGCGCGCGAAGTTGCGTGCACGAACACCACGTAGGGCACCGGCAGATTCAGGCCGACGCCCGCGAGCGCCTGCGCGGCGCGGTAGGTGTCGAGGCCGAAGTCGATCTCGTCGGTGGGCTGCGGCGCAGGCAGATCGAGCGCCGCCGCGACCAGTTGCCGCGTGCGCTCGACGACGTGCGTGCGCGGCTCGATGCGGATCGAGCGGTCGTAGAAGAAGCGCACCGGCCATTCGTAGCCCGCGCCGTCCGTGCGGTTACCGAGCCCGACGAGCGGCCCGCGCGCCCAGCTCGCGACCCACGCGGTCTTGATGAGCCCCTGACAGTCGATCACGAGGTCGTACTTCTCGGCGGCGAGCGCGCGGCGGAACGCGCCGATCTCGCGCCAGTTGGCGCCCGACAGCAGGCGCTTGCGCCAGCGCCGCAGCGAAAACGGGATCGGCCGGCGCACGCCCTGCACGAGCTCGACGAGCGACTGGAAGCTTTCTTCGACGAGCCAGTCGATCTGCGCGTCGGGATACCGCCGCCGGATGTCGGCGATGGCGGGCATGTTGTGGACGACGTCGCCAAGCGACGACACGCGCACGATGAGGATCTTTTGCACGCTCAAGGCAGGAAGGGCGGACTGGTTGAAAGGTCCGCAATTTTAGCGCGCCCGCGGGGTTGGGCGAGAGCTGGCGTGAATTGAGGGGGGAAAGTGCGTGTTTTCGAAGATCGGCGCCGATTGGGGAATACGGCGCCAGATCATCGCGAATGCCGCCCGGGCTAGGGCTTCCCTTGTTGCAAGTGTCGAGGCGACGCAGTGGCCCCGTGTATCGACTGTTTCAACCGAAACCAATGCTGCCGGTCAACGGCGCACCCCGTTGAAATGCTCGTCGTATATCAGGTTGAATGCCCCCGCGCTGCTACTCGAGCGCAGGAGCCCCCCCCCCGCAGAGATCGACCTATTTGATCACTCTTCCCCAGCCTTTAGCGGGAGGTGGGACGACTCTCCAGCCTTCCGGCGTCCGGGTGAACGTGGTGTCGGGGTATCGGGTTACCCGGAATGACGAGTGGCTGACGTGGAGCATCATGAGCAGAAGCAATGCAGCACCCAGCCGCATCGACACGTAGCGAGACCGCGAAGTCGCAATCGCGAGTGACCATGCGATAAACACAGCGGGAAGGTAGAAATATCGTGAGCCAGCCCCGTACCACGCCACGACGCTGTCCGTCCACACGCCCGTTCTGACGACGCCGATTCCCCACAGCGCCGCGCTCAACGCGAGAAGCGCCACGCATGCATAGCCTCGGACGGAAAATGCGCACAGACACACGACGGCTGCAAGCGCAAATGCCGCCAGCGCCCAGTGGTGAATGCCCGGCAGCAGAAACATGTCGTACACCAGATGCTGCGCTGCTTCGGGCAACCATGGGTAGTGAATGTACGAAAGCGGAGCGTGTGCATTCGGCGGCAACGGCAAGCCGTAAAGGGCCGTCATGGCCGCCTGAATTGCCACCGGAATAAGATAGCCGTAACCCCTGCGACGCCTGGCGATGCCAACCAGCGTAAAAGGAGTGAAGAAAATACCGAATGGTCCGGTGAGCGAAAACACGACGATTGCCACAGTCCTTACGGTTGAGCGTGGCCTATCGGACCAGAACTCTTCCCAGATGAGCGCGAGCAGCAGCGGTGCCAGCACCCATTGCAGATTGGTAATCGTCAGCCATATTTCGCCATTGCCCGGCACCAGCACAAGCGCGAGCGACATGATTGCCGCGACATAAATCGGCAGCACCCGTCTTGCGATCGAAAAGATCCACGCTGCGCTGGCGCACGTAATGAGCAGGCTAACGATAGCGAACGCCCATGGAGCCCTCGTAATGGGGAACATCAGGGAGAACAGGTAAGCAATCACCCGCGGGACGAGATGCAGATACCCAGCGTAGGGCGTAACGATGGAAGGCAGGCCGAGGTCATACGCCTGAGTCAGGAACGTCGTGACGTCTTCAGCCCACAGAAAACCATGAATGATCCTCTCGGGCATGCGAGCGTAGATCAGAACCAGAACTGCAACGGTAATAAGAATTTCCGGCAGTCGGCGCGCGCGCGAGATTATTTGTGTCGCCATTGAATGGCCTCCCCTTATTTCGCGGGGATTATACGCAAGGCCTAAGGCCACTTTCCCAGCCAACAATATTGATTGTTGTATTGCCGTCGCCCCTTCTTCTATCGGCAATCGATTTTGCGCTCGAACAACTTGCCTTTAGACGCATTTTGTGTACGCTACTGCGGCACGAATCAACGATCGGCGGTTGAGTTTGAGGATTATGTCGGCAAGACACGTACGCAATAGTTGGCGCACGTTGTGGCAAGCGAAACGAGTCGAAATCAGAACGATGCCTCCCAACAGCGTCATTGCAGCGGCGCCCGGCCGCTGCAATGACGCACTGAAACACTCAAAACGGCAACTTCGCATCCGGCTTCTCAGCCAGAATCACGCGCTTGAAATCCGCCTGAATACGCGCGAGCGCGGCGTCGTTATCGGCTTCGAAACGCATCACGACGACCGGCGTCGTATTCGACGAACGCGCGAGGCCGAACCCATCCGGATACTCCACACGCAGACCGTCGATCTTGATCACCTCATCGGCGCCCGTGAACGTCGCGTTCTCCTGCAGCTTCGCGATCAGCGCGAAATTCTCGCCTTCCTCGAGCTTCAGTTGCAGTTCCGGCGTGGCGTGCGAGTTCGGCAGATCGTTGAGCAGCTTGCTCGGATCGTCGACGCGCGCGAGGATTTCAAGCAGACGCGCGCCCGTATACAAACCGTCGTCGAAACCATACCAGCGGTCCTTGAAGAACACGTGGCCGCTCATTTCGCCCGCCAGCGGCGCACCGGTTTCACGCAGCTTCGCCTTCACGAGCGAGTGGCCCGTCTTCCACATCAGCGGCTCGCCGCCCTTTTCCTTCACCCACTTCGCCAGGTTGCGCGTGCACTTGACGTCGTAAATGATCTGCTTGCCCGGATTGCGCGACAGCACTTCCTCGGCGAACAGCATGAGCTGACGATCCGGATAGATGATCTCGCCGTCCTTCGTGACCACGCCCAGACGGTCGCCGTCGCCGTCGAACGCGAAGCCCACTTCGGCATCGGTTTCCTTGAGCGCGCGGATCACGTCCTGGAGGTTTTCCGGGTGCGCCGGATCCGGATGGTGATTCGGGAAGGTGCCGTCGACTTCGGTGAACAGTTCGACCAGTTCGCAGCCGAGCGCCTTGAACAGACGCGGCGCGAGACCGCCCGCCACGCCGTTGCCGGTATCGACGACGATCTTCAGCGGACGCGCCAGCTTGATGTCGCCGACGATGCGGTCGATATATTCATCGCGAATATCGTAATCGGCATAGGTGCCCGCGCCGCTTTCGAAACGCTTGTCGACGATGCGTTGATAGAGCGCCTGGATCTGGTCGCCGTAAATGGCCTTGCCGCGCAGGACCATCTTGAAGCCGTTGTAGTCGGGCGGATTGTGGCTGCCCGTCACGACGATGCACGAGTCGATGCTGCGCTCGCCCGTGGCGAGCTTGAGCGGCACGCTCGCCGCGAAGTAGCCGACCGGCGTGGGCACCATGCCCACGTTGACGACGTCGACGCCCGCCGAGCGCAGGCCGTCGGCGAGCGCGGCGGACAGGTCGGGGCCCGAGAGGCGGCCGTCGCGCGCGATCACCACCGCGTCGCCGCCCTGCGCACGCACCTCGCTGCCGAAGGCCTGGCCGATGGCGCGTGCCGTGTCGGTATCGAGCGTCTTGCCGATCACGCCGCGAATGTCATAGGCCTTGAAAATCGATTGAGAAATCATGATGAGGCTCACCGTGCGATGGAAAGTCGGGGGGATTATTCGTAACACGTTTCGGCGGGCTGCCGCGACCCCGCGTTACGAAAAGTCGGAACCGTTACAAACTATAATTGCCGTTTTTCGGCGACCGCCGAAGGTTATGCACCCATTTTAATGCCTCGCCGTTTCCTCCTGACGACAAAATCCGCGCCGGGTCTGGCGCCTCGCGCCAGCAAGCGCCATGCCCATGCGTGCCCGATGCGTCCGCGTCGTCAGGACGGTCCGGCATGCTGAGCCTCAAGCGCCCCGCCAACCCCGACGTCACGCGCGCGTTCACGAACATCGTGTGGCTCGGCCTCGAACGCGTCACGCAGATCGCCGTCGCCATCGCGATCAGCGGCGTGCTGGCGCGCTATTTCGGTCCCGACGTGTTTGGCAAATGGCAGTACGCCAACACGCTGCTGCTCGTGCTCTCGCCCATCACCTGGGTGTGCGGCGCCGAAATTCTCGTGCCGACAATCGTCAACAAACCGCGCGAGGCCGTCGGCACGGTGCTCGGCAGCGCGTTCGCGCTGCGCATCGGCGTGTCGGCGGCGGCGCTCGTCGTCACGTGGATCGGCATCGGGCTCGGCGCGACCGATCCGATGGTCGGCGCGATGCTCGCCGGACTCGCCGTCACCATGCTGTTTCGCGAGCCGTTCGTCGGCGTGATCAACGCGTGGCTGCAGAGCATGACGTACAGCAAGCCACAGCTTATCGCGAGTATGAGCACGGCGATCGTCAAGGCGCTGCTCGTGTTTCTGCTCGCGCGCGCGGCGTTCGCGCCCGCCACCTTCGGCTGGCTGTGGGCGCTCGAATCGGCGGCGATCGGCGCGGCGCTGGTGCTCTATTTCCGCAAGCGTCACGGCGGCAAGCTCGGCTGGCACGTCGACCGCGCGCTCTTCAAGCATTTCGCGACGGCGGGCACGGTGTTCTGGCTCGGCCTGATCTGCATGTATCTGTTCCTGAAGCTCGACCGGCTGATGCTCGAACGCACCATTTCGTTCGCCGATCTCGGCCGCTATTCGGCCGCGCAGCAGCTCAACGAAAACTGGATCACGCTCGCGCTGATGCTCTCGCAGACCATCGCGCCCGCCTTCGTCTATCGCGTGCAGCAGGCCGCGCAGTTGCGCCGCAACCTCGTGCGCCTGTTCGCGATGACGGGCGTCATCATGATCGCGGGCGCGCTGGTGCTCGACGCGCTCGCGGGCTTCATCATCCATCGCGTGTTCGGCCCGGACTACGCGGGCGCCGTGAATATTTTCCGCTGGGCCGTGTGGCTCTCGGTGCCCGCGGGCATCGAGGCGATCGGCAATCTCGTGGTGCTCAAATATCAGGCGAAGTTCGTCTTGCTCGCCAAGTGGCTGCTCGCGCTCGCGGTGGCGTTCGCCGTGAATCTCGTGGCGATCCCGCGCCTCGGCGCGTACGGTGCGCTCGTCGGGTTGGCGTGCGGCTACCTCGCGGCGGCCTGCGTGAACTTCTATTACATCCGCTTCAAACTGACCTGAACCTCGCTGCCCGCCTCATGACGCCATCCCCCGCCGCCGCGCGCGCTCGAACCGGCGCTCTCGCCGATGTCGCCCTGCTCATGCCCGCCTACAACGGCCAGGCCGACGTCGAGCGCACGCTCGCCTCGTTCGCGGAAGACGCGCCGATCTACGCGCTCGTCGTCGACGACGGCAGCACGCCGCCCATCGTCGCGCCGACGGTGCCCGGCATGGAAATCGAAGTATTGCGCATGCCAAAAAACGGCGGCATCGAACGCGCCTTGCAGGCCGGTATCGAGGCGCTGGCCTCGCGCGATTTCCGCTACGCGGCGCGCATCGACGCGGGCGATCTGGCCGTGCCGCACCGCCTCGCGAAGCAGCGCGCGCGCATGGAAGCCGAGCCTGAACTAGCCGCGCTCGGCACGTGGACGCAGGTCGTCAATCGCGCGGGCGAGCCGCTCTTCATGCTGCGCCCGCCCGCCGACGCGCGCGCACTGCGCCGCACGCGCATGCTGCGCTCGCCGCTCGTGCATCCGTCGGTGATGCTGCGCGTCGACGCGGTGCTCGCCGTCGGCAACTATCGCGTGCAGTATCCGGCTGCGGAAGACCTCGATCTGTTCCTGCGTCTGATGGAGCGTTACGACTGCGCGAATCTGCCCGAACTCGGGCTCTATTACGAGCTGAACGAAGGCGGCATCAGCGCGACCAAACGGCGTCGGCAGATCGTCTCGACCTTGCGTTTGCAGGCGCGTTATCTGAACGTGCTGAACTGGCGCGACTGGGCCGGGCTCGCCAAGAACACGCTGCATCTCGTCACGCCTTACAGGTTGCTTCACCGGCTGAAAACGCGGCTCGGCGCATAACGCGAAGTCCGGGCTCGCGCGGTCCCTGAAAGCTACGGTCCGGCCCCACATGCGGTCCCACGTCCGCCCCGCGTGCAACCGTGCGCCGACGCACAAACTGCCATCCGTCTCCCGGCGCAGAATAGGACGTTCGCATTCGGACGCAGCCGGACGGCGCTTCACGCGTCGCCGCAGAGGCGCAGTCATAGCGCCGCGCGGGTCCGCGCGCGTCACGAGTCCGTCACGGCGCGCTGCGGCGCGGCCAAAGTGGCGCATCGAATGCACGCACCGGACCACACCATGACCGCCAAACCCAGCCTGAAACGCAGCGCCCTGTTCAACCTGATCGGCAGCCTGCTGCCGATGATCATTGCGTTAGTGACCACGCCGATCTATCTGCACTACATCGGGACGGCGCGGTACGGCGTGCTGGCCATCGTCTGGATGATTCAGGGCTATTTCGGCTTTCTCGACATGGGGCTGTCGTCCGCGACGGCCAATCGCATTGCCCAGCTCGCCGACGCCACGCATCAGGAGCGCGAATCCGTGCTGTGGACGGCGCTGATCCTCAACGTCGGGCTCGGCGTGGCGAGCGGCGCGGTGCTGTTCGTGGCGATGCATCTGCTGCTGCCGTACTTCAATCTCGGTCCGGCGCTGCGCGCCGAGTTGCAGCCCGCGCTGCCTTTCGTGGCGTGTCTGATGCCGCTCGCGAATCTGATCGGCGTGCTCAGCGGCTCGCTTTCCGCGCGCGAGCGCTTCGGCATCCTCACGCTGGTGCAGATTCCCGTCACGCTGATGTATCAGCTCACGCCGCTGATCGTGGCGTACGTGATGGGCCCGCGCCTGAACTACATCGTGTACGGCACGCTGGGCGCGGGGCTCGGCACGCTCGGCATCTACGCAATCGTGGTGTGGCGCGTCTTTCCGCTGCGCTTTTGCGCGGGTCCGCGCCGCGCGCTGATTCCCAAACTGTTTTCGTTCGGCGCGTGGATGAGCGTGCAGAACCTGACCTCCGCGCTCCACGAAACCGCCGATCGCATCATGATCGGCCACATTCTCGGGCCGCAGGCGGTCGCGTACTACCAGGTGCCGTTCAATCTCGCCGTGCGCGTGCGATTCCTGCCCAACGTGATCGCGCGCACGCTGTTTCCGCGCCTTTCGTCGCTCGAAATCACGAGCGCGACGGCGCTTTCCGCGACCACGCTGCGCGGTTTCCTGGCCGCACTCACGCCGATGATCGTGTTCGGCATGTTCCTCATGCATCCGTTTCTTTCGCTGTGGGTCGGACAGGATTTCGCCGCGCGCTCGGACTCCGTCGGCGAAACGATACTCGTGGGCGTCTGGTTCAATTGCCTCGCGCTGATCGCGGGCTGCCATCTGCAGGCAACGGGCCGCCCCGGCATCGTCGCGCGTCTCCTGATCTACGAACTCGTGCCGTTCTTCGCGTTTCTCTGGTGGGCGATGCAGACCTTCGGCGTGCTCGGCGCAGCGCTCGCGTGGAGCGCGCGCTGCGTGATCGACGGCTTTCTGCTGTATCGCGCGGCGCGCCTCGAAATCCGCCCGCTGCGCATGCTTGCCGCGCCGACGCTGATCATCGGCATCGCCTACGTCGGCACGCTGGTCCTCGCGCCGCTGAGCCTGCCGTCGATCACGATGTGGATCGCCACGACCGGCGTCGCGCTCGCTTGGAGCGCACGTGCGCAACCGGCGCTGTTCGCGCGCGTGCTCGGCGTGTTCGCATCGATGCGAAGCCGCTGGGCTTGATGAAGCCTGGGAAGTGAGGTCGCGCGGCGCGAACGGCGGGTCGGCCGGCGAGGAAAACGTCCTGCAACAGAACGCAAAGCAGAACGCGAAGCACAATGCAAAGCGGCGGCAGGCCGGGCACATTCAAGCCCGACGCCTGCCGCCGCACAAACCGCTATTCCGCCACTACTCGTTCGGCAAACTTCCGGCATCGATCGCCCGAAGCTGATTGACGATTTTCCGCTTCGCGCGCAGCGTGAGGTCGATCTCGCGCCAGATCTGCCGCGCGAGACCCGGAGGCTTCGGACGCGTCGCCATCGTCGTGCGCTCGCTCTGGATGCTTGAAGCGCTCAAATCGGTCGGATGCTTAACGATGCTGGAAAAATAAAAATCGCCGACCTGAACATGATTGCGGACGTGCGAGAAATCGTCGATCACGAAGATATCGCGCTCCATCAGGCTCAGGACTTCCTTCGCGAACGACGCCGAAATCACATAGCCGACAGTGCGATAAAGATGGCCGAGATCGCCGTCGTGAACCCGGAACACCGGCGGAATCTCGCAGCAGATCGTGCCGCCCACGCGCTCGAAACTGCGCAGCAGGCCGTCCATGCCGCCCAGATGCAGATAGCCGTCAAACTGGCCCATCTTTTCCATGATCTGGCGAATGCTCACGCACGCGTCGGCGTCGAGAATCACGTCGTCCTCGAGAATCAGCGCGTGCGATTCGCCCGTGCGCAAGAGCGCTTCGTAGGCTTTTTTATGGCTCAGCGCGCAGCCCAGTTCCGAAGGCGTGATGAGCCGGTTGCGAAAGCTCAGGTAATGCTGGATCGCCGAAAAATAATCTTTCGCATTCAGTTCCGGGCCATACACCGCGTCGATCACGCTCACCGTGAAGCGCTCGTTTTCGAGCATCGACGCGAGTTTCCGGTTGCTCTCAGACTGACTTCCTTTTAATGAAATGACAAAAACCTGCATGGGCGGCTCCTGGCTGCAAAACCCTTCCGGACAGAAATTCGCGGACACGGAATTTTTGCAGTTTGCAGGAAGAACTCCAATCAAAAGGGCGTCGTGGATGCGGGGTTAACCTCATAACGCGCTGCACAAGACGCGCGCAAAAGCGACGTTTCATAACCAGCCGAGCAGCGTCGGCAACAGCAGCGGCACGACGAACGCAGTGAAAACCCCATTGAGCCCCATGCCGAGCCCCGCGAACGCGCCCATCTCCTCGCTGACCTGAAACGCCCGCGCGGTGCCGATGCCGTGCGACGCCACGCCGATCGCGAAACCGCGCACTTCGGTCTCGCGCACGCGCAGCAGGTTGAGGATCCAGCGCGCCGTCACCGCGCCGAACACGCCCGTCGAGATCACCAGCACGGCGGTGAGCGAGGGAATGCCGCCGACCTTGTCGGCGACCGCCATCGCGATGGGCGTGGTCGCCGACTTGGGCGCGATCGACGCGAGCGTCTGATGCGTCGCGCCGAACAGCTTCGCGATGCCGACCGCCGACACGATCGCGGTGAGCGAACCGGCCACGAGCCCGCCGATGAGCGGCAGCGCCGTGCGCCGCAGCTTGTTCCATTGGCGATAGAGCGGCAGCGCGAGCGCGACCGTCGCCGGTCCGAGCAGGAAGTGCACGAACTGCGCGCCTTCGAAATAGGTGCGATACGGCGTGTCGGTGATCTTGAGCGCGACGACCACGATCGCCACCGCGATCAGCACCGGATTCGCCAGCGGGTTGTGTTTCGCGCGCGCGTAGACGTTCAGCGCGATCAGATACGCGACCAGCGTGAGCGTGAGTCCGAGCAGCGGCGAAGCGGCGAGATAGACCCAGATGGCGTCGAGTTTTGCAAACGGCAACGACGTATTCACGCTGCGCCCTCCTCGCCGATTTCGTGGCGGCGCTGGCGACGCAGCAGCGCGCGCGTCACGAGCGCGGTGACGGCGATGCCGAGCGTCGTGCTCACGACGAGACTCGCGATCACGGCGAACGCTTCGCCGCGCACGGCCTGCGCCGACACCATGATGCCGACGCCCGCCGGAATGAAGAGCAGCGACAGGTGGCGCAACAATTCGAGCGCGGTCGGCTCGATGGCTTCGGCGGCGGCGGGCCGCATCATCGCGAAGGCGAACAGCAGGAGCATGCCGATCACGGGACCGGGCACGGGCAGCGAGAACACGTAGGAAACGCTCTCGCCGAGACACTGGAAGATCAGCAGAGCGGCTAGGGAACGGAGCATGGCGGAAGAAGCGGCGCGCTTGTTGGAATGGGTCTGAGTGAGTCTGGACCCGGCAAGGTCCAGCGCGCGGTGTGTGGCCAATACAAGGCCGATGCAAAGGCGATACAAGGCCGGTGCAATGCGATGCCAGCCGACGCCCGCGCGCTGGCCTGGAGTGTAGCCCACGTGTAAGCCGCCTGCACCCTCGCGCCCATCGGTCGCGCCCTGGCTCCGCCACAATCGCCGCGACAATCGTTCCTGCGCGCCCGAAGCGCCCCGGCGGCCCACGCCGCCTCGGCTAAAATGTGGCCCCTTGCCGGGCTCGCGCCCGGCCCATCGACGCTCTCGACGATCCGGCCTTCGTGAATTCCTCCGCTGCTCCCGCCGCCCAACCCTCGCCCGCCCGCCGCCTGCCGCTGCACGTGGTGCTCGTCTGCAATACGGCCTGGGCCATCTACACCTATCGACGGGGCCTGCTGCGCGCGCTCAACGAAGCCGGCGCGCAGGTCACGGTGATCGCGCCGCGCGACCGCACCTTCGAACCGCTGGAGCAGATGGGTTGCCGCTGCATCGACCTGCACGTGGCGTCGAAAGGCACCAATCCGCTCGACGATCTGCGCACGCTGCTCGCGCTGCGCCGCCACTATCGCGCGCTCAGGCCCGACGTCGTGTTCCACTACACGATCAAGCCGAACATCTACGGCTCGGTGGCGGCGTGGCTCGCGCGCGTGCCGTCGGTGGCGGTGACCACAGGGCTCGGCTACGTCTTCATCCAGAAAAGCCGCGCGGCGCAGGTCGCCAAACGGCTCTATCGCTTCGCGTTCCGCTTCCCGCGCGAAGTCTGGTTCCTCAATCGCGACGACGAAACCGCCTTCCGCGAGCAGAATTTGCTGGTTCATCCTGAACGCGCGCGACTGCTGCACGGCGAAGGCGTCGATCTCGACGACTTCGCGTTCACGCCGCTGCCCGAGCGCAGCGAATTTTCGTTCGTGCTGATTGGCCGCCTGCTCTGGGACAAGGGCGTCGGCGAATATGTCGAAGCCGCGCGCTCGCTGCGCGCGCGGTATCCGCAGGCGCGCTTCTGCCTGCTCGGGCCGGTCGGCGTCGACAACCCGAGCGCGATCACGCGCGACGAAGTGGCCGCGTGGGAACGCGAAGGCGTGATCGCTTATCTGGGCGAAACGGCGGACGTTCGCCCCTATATTGCCGACGCCGATTGCGTGGTGCTGCCCTCGTACCGCGAAGGCGTGCCGCGCACGCTGATGGAAGCGAGCGCGATGGGCCGCCCGATCGTGGCGACCGACGTGCCCGGCTGCCGCGAAGTGGTCGCGGACGGCGAAAACGGCCTGCTCTGCGCCGCCCGCGACGCGGCTTCGCTCGCGCAGGCGATGGCGCGCATGCTCGATATGTCCCCATCGGACCGAACAAAAATGGCCGAGCGCGGCCGGAAAAAAATTGCGAAAGAATTCGACGAACGCGTTGTGGTACAACGCTACCGGGAAACGATCCGGGAGTTGACCGGATCGACGTTTTGAACGCAGTCTGACGATACGGAACCAGAGCATGGCAGCGACGAACTCAAAAGGCACGATCCTCGTCACGGGCGGCGCGGGCTTTATCGGCTCGCACACTTGCGTCGAACTGCTCAACGGCGGCTACGACGTCGTCGCCGTCGACAATCTCGTCAACAGCCGTCAGGAATCGCTCAAGCGCGTCACGCAGATCACCGGCAAGCCGGTCGCCTTCTACGAGGCCGACGTGCGCGATGCGCAGGCGCTCGAGCGCATTTTCAAGGCGCATTCGATCACGGGCGTGATCCACTTCGCGGCGCTCAAGGCGGTCGGCGAATCGGTCGCGAAGCCGATCGAGTACTACCGCAACAACCTCGACGGCCTGCTCGTGGTGCTCGACGTGATGCGCCAGCACGGCGTGAAGGAGTTCGTGTTCAGCTCGTCGGCGACCGTCTACGGCGTGCCGGAGCGCTCGCCCATCGACGAAACGTTCCCGCTGTCGGCGACGAACCCGTACGGCCAGTCCAAGCTGATCGCCGAGCAGATTCTGCGCGACGTCGCGATCTCCGATCCGTCGTGGCGCATTGCCGTGCTGCGCTATTTCAACCCGGTGGGCGCGCACGAAAGCGGCCTGATCGGCGAAGATCCGGCCGGTATTCCGAACAATCTGATGCCGTATGTCGCGCAGGTGGCGGTGGGCAAGCTGGAGCGCCTGCGCGTGTTCGGCGGCGATTACCCGACGCCGGACGGCACGGGCGTGCGCGATTACATCCACGTGGTCGATCTGGCGCAGGGGCATCTGAAGGCGCTCGACGCGCTGGCCGCGCGCGGCGAAGGCTTTGTCGTGAATCTCGGGACCGGTCAGGGTTATAGCGTGCTGGACGTGGTGAAGGCGTTCGAAAAGGCGTCGGGCCGACCGGTGCCGTATGAGATCGTCGCGCGCCGGCCGGGCGACATCGCCGAGTGCTATGCGAACCCGGCCACGGCGGAAAAGCTGATTGGCTGGAAAGCGCAATTCGGCATCGAGCGCATGTGCGTGGACCACTGGCGCTGGCAGGAAAATAATCCGCACGGGTTTGAGTAAAGAAAAAATAAGGGGCGGCCTGCCAGGCCCCGCCGGAGCGCACTTAGGGTCGAAGTGACAAAAAATCCGCCCGCTGATTTTTTATTGCACTTTATTACGTCGACGTTACAGCGCCCGTAATGAAGTTAGAATATCCACTCAATTAAACCAATCTTTACTTGAGTGGGGCGCAAAGGGGTGGAAACAGCAACATCGACGGGTGCCGTCGTCTGGCTCACCGGCATGTCCGGGGCGGGCAAATCGACAATCGCGCGTGCGCTGGTCGAACGACTGAAAGCGCTCGGCATTCGCTCTACCGTGCTCGACGGCGACGTGTTGCGCACCGGCCTCAACTCCGATCTGGGCTTCAGCGAAGCCGACCGCACCGAAAACCTCCGCCGCGTGGCTCACGTGGCGGATTTGTTTTGTCGGGAAGGTTTTGTCGCCATCACCGCGACGATCTCGCCGGAACCGGAACACCGCGACAATGCGCGACGCATCGTGGGCGACGACCGATTCGTGGAAGTGTTCATCGACACGCCGTTCGAAATCTGCGAAGAACGCGACCCGAAGGGGCTGTACAAGCGCGCACGGCGCGGTGAGATTCCGCAGTTCACGGGCATCGGCTCGCCATATCATGCGCCGGCTCACCCCGACCTCACCTTGCGAACGCACAGCGCCTCGGTCGAACGTTGCGTCGACGACATCGTCGAGCATCTCGCGCGCAAGCATCACGTTGGCGCCGGCGTCATCGGCTAAAGGATCGCGCGGCACGGTTGCGTCCACGCTTCATGCGCTTGCTTCAGACGCCCAACAAAAAAGGCGAAACACACAGGTGTTTCGCCTTTTTCTTTTAGCTCGCCGCCCGCACAGAACTCGTGCCGACTGACTGAAGCTGAGGCGCGACCGCAGGCTGATACTCCGGCACCCATCGCCGCAAATCGCGCCGCACTTCGTCGTCGGAAGGCACGCGATGCTGCATGAGCCACGGCAGCAGTTCATCGAGCAGGTTGTTCGGCACCTCGCGCGCACGCGCGATACGCAGCTTCGGATGCGGCGTGCGCGTCGTGGCTTCGTCGTCGGCGAGCAGTTCTTCGTAGAGCTTCTCGCCGGGCCGCAGTCCCGTGAACACCACGCGAATCTGCTCCTCCGAGTAGCCATACAGACGAATCAGATCGCGCGCGAGATCGACGATCTTGACGGGCTTGCCCATGTCGAGAATGAAGATTTCGCCGCCGTGCCCCATGCTCGATGCCTGCAGCACGAGTTGCGACGCTTCCGGAATCGTCATGAAAAAGCGCGTGATCTCGGGGTGCGTAACCGTCACCGGGCCGCCCTTCGCGATCTGCTGCTGGAACTTGGGAATCACGCTGCCCGCGCTGCCGAGCACGTTGCCGAAACGCACGGTTTCGAACTGCGTGCGCTCGCTGATCTGCTGCAAGGCCTGACACGACATTTCCGCGAGCCGCTTGCTCGCACCCATCACGTTGGTGGGATTAACGGCCTTGTCGGTCGAAATGAGCACGAAGTGGCGGACCTGATGCTTGATCGCCGCACGCGCCACGCGATAGGTGCCGAGCACGTTATTGCGGATCGCCTGCCACGAGTTCAGTTCCTCCATCAGCGGCACGTGCTTGTACGCCGCCGCATGGAAGACGATGTGCGGCGTATAACGCGCCATCACCTGGTCGAGCAGCAAGGAATCCTTGGCATCGCCGACGATCGGCACCACAGAGAGCTCGGGGAAGCGTTCGCGGATCTCCTCGGTCAGCTTGTACATCGCGAATTCGGAGAGATCGAGCGCGACGAGTTGCGCCGGCGCGAAGCGCAAAATCTGGCGGCAGAGTTCGGAACCGATCGAGCCGCCCGCGCCCGTCACCATCACCACGCGGCCGCTCAGGAGCGCTTCCACGTGCGGCGTGTCGATCTTGACCGCGTCGCGCCCGAGCAGATCCTCGAGGTCGATGTTGCGGACCTGCGAGAGGAAGCCGCGCCCCGGCGTGAGTTCGGTCAGCGACGGCAGCATCAGCGCCTTCACGCCTGTGCGCACGCATTGCGTTGCCGCACGCCGCTGCACTTCCGCCGACGCCGAGGGAATCGCGATGATCGCGAACTCGCAGCGCAGTTCTTCGGCCCAGCGCGAGATGTCGCTGATCGGGCCGAGCACCTTGTAGCCGTAGATTTCGCGGCCCTGCTTGGCCGGATCGTCGTCGAGCAGACCGACGAGACGCCACTCCGCCGAACGCGACAGTTCGCGCGCGAGGCTCGCGCCCGCGCCGCCTGCGCCCACCACGATCACCGGCTTGCCCTGGGCGACGAGACCACCGTACAGGTAGAACTCCTTGGTTGCGCGATAGAGCGCGCGCGCGCCGCCCATCACGAAGAACAGGAGCAGCGGCGAGACGATCAGCACCGAGCGCGGGATGATCGGCATCGGCTGCAACAGGACCGAGACGATCATGACGATCAGCCCGGCCGAGATGATGGCCTTCGAGATGCGCAACAGGTCGGGCAGGCTCGCGAATACCCACATGCCGCGGTAGAGCCCGAAGATGCGGAACATGATCGCGTAGATCGGCAGCACCCAGACGAGGGTGTTCACCGCGCCGTGCCAGAACTCGGACGGCACGGACGCATTGAAGCGTAGAAGATAGGCCGTCAGCCAGGCGGCGGCCACGGCGCCGATATCGAACAGAAAGGCGCTGAACGAGAGCCAGGTGGCTTTATTGCGGAGCATCAGCGTCGACCTCAGATTGACTGGTTAGGGACTGGAAACTACGCCAGCGCACGTCGATTGCCGCACCCATCAGAACAAGAACGACAGCCCAGCCTGCAACGATCCCCCACTGCTGGGCCGGGGAGCGCCCCAAAGCCCATAAAGCAATTACTATGCCCACGCATATTACCAGATACCATGACAGCGCCGTGACAGCGTGGCCGGTACCGAGTCGAACCATCCGTTGATAATAGTGTTCGCGATGCGCCTGCCAAAATTTTTCGCCGCGCAGCAGGCGGCGAATCAGCGTGACCGACGCGTCGCCGATAAACGGCGCGAAAACCAGCGCCGGGAACCAGATCGGCCACGCGCCGCCACGCCATCCCCAGTAGCCTAGCGCACCGGCCAGAAAGCCGGTCGGAATCGAGCCGGCGTCGCCGAGAAAGATTTTGGCCGGGTGGAAGTTGAAGAGCAAAAAGCCCGCCGCCGCGCCCGCGACGGCCACGCACGCCCAGCTCAACGGGAGCATCGGCTGCGGTCCGGCGAACGCCGCCAGCGCGTAGCCGCCGAAACCGAACAGCGCCATGCCGCCGGCGAGGCCGTCCGCGCCGTCCATGAAATTGTAGAGATTGACCAGCCACAGCAGCAAAAACGCCAGTATGGCCGCGCACCACCAGGGAATCGGGGCCGGATAGCCGACGATCAGCGCCAGCACGGCGACGAAGTGCGCCGCAAAGCGCACGCGCGCGGGCAGGCCGCGCCGGTCGTCAATCTGCGAAACGGCGGCGAGGAACGCCGCGCCGAGCGCGATCAGCCAGAGCGACGGCGCAACCAGCAGGATCGCCACGACCGCGACCGGAATCACGCCCCAGCCGCCTACGCGCGGCGTCGGGCGCACGTGGAGCGAGCGCTCATTGGGGATGTCGGTCGCGAGCCGCCAGGCGAGGCCGGTCTTGAGCAGGAACGCGAGGACGGCGGCGCACGCGACGGCGCACACCAGCGCGATCGACACGAGCGTCAGGGTCGACGAAGAAAACAACAGCGAATTCGGTGCGTGCAGCATGTAGATATACGCTCTCCGCGTGATCAGTGCGTCGCACGAAACCAGCGTGCGGTGGCCTCGAGCCCGGCATCCAGGCTCACCGGCGGATACCAGCCGAGCTGCGCGCGGATGCGCGAGGCGTCGACCTGAAGGCTCGTCGTCAACCGCTCGATCTGGGCGGCACGGCCCGCGAGCGCACCGGCCGCGCGCAGCAGACGCGGCGGTACCGGCAGCAGGCGCGCGGGCTTGCCGAGGTGGCGGCCGAGCGTGCGCAGCAACTGCGCGACCGACGGATCGTCGCCATCGGTGACATGGAAGCAGGTGTTGGCGGCGCGCGGGTCGGTGGCGCAATGCATCAGCGCATCGGCCAGATTATCGGAGTAGACGAGACTGCGGCGCGCATCGACGAGTCCGAGCGGCAACGGAATGCCGCGCGACACCGCATTCATCATCTGCAAGAAATTGGCGCCGACGCCGGGACCATAGACGAGCGGCGGCCGCACCACCACGATCTCCATGCCCGTTTCTTCGCTCAAGCGCCACAGCGCCTCTTCCGCCGCGCGCTTCGAGCGTCCGTAAGGATCGAGCGGCTGAGGCGGCGTCGATTCGGCGAGGGGCACGCCGCCGTCGGTTTCCGCGATGGCCTTGATGCTGCTGACGTACACCATGCGCCGCGCGCCCTGCTCCCGCGCGGCACGCGCCACCCGCAGCGTGCCTTCGACATTAGTCGCCATGAACGCCGCGAGCGGGTCCGGCGCTTCGTCGTGCATGACGTGGACGCGCGCGGCCAGATGCACGACGCAATCGGGCGCATAGCCTTGCGGCCAGGCTTGCTCGAGTCCAGCGAAATCCGCCGTGGCGTGACGCCATTCGCGCACGCCATCGGCGCGATCGGTACCGCCTTGCCGCACCAGCGCGGTCACCTCGTGACCCGCGTGTGCGAGCGTGCGGCACAGCGCGCGCCCGACGAAACCGTTGGCTCCTGTCACCAGTACGCTGCTCAAAGCCACTTCCATCCGAACCGGTTGTAGAACTTGAACGCCGACGCCGCGAACATGCGGATGTGCGCCATGCCCTTGCGCGACGCGCCGCCGCCGTGATGCAGCACGCGCACGGCGGGCGCGTAGACCACGCGCGCGACCTCGTGCGTGCGCAGGCTCAGGTCGTAGTCCTCGAAATAGAGGAAGTAGCGCGCGTCGAAACCCGCGAGCTTTTTCAGCACGTCGGTGCGGAACAGCATGAAGCAGCCGCTGACGATGGGCGGATCCCAGAGCGTGTCGCGCTCGTTGATCTGCGCGCGCATTTCGTAGCGCGCGAGACGCGACTCGAACGGCCGGCGCGCCGCGCGCGGCAGGAAACCGCGCACGAACAGATCGATGAGCGTGGGGAACTGGCGGCAGAGGTATTGAAGCTGGCCCGAGTCGTCGACGATTGCGGGCGTCAGCAGGCCGGCGTCCGGATGGGCGTCCATGAACTCCAGCGCTTTCAGCAGCGCGCTGGGCTCGATGTCGACGTCGGGATTCAGGATCAGGTGGTAGCGGCTCGATGCCTGCGCGATCGCGAGATTGTGGCCGCGGCCGTAGCCGACGTTGCCGTGGCCGCGCAACACCGTATGGCTGATGCCCGCGCGCGACAGTTCGTCGACGCTGGCGCCGACATCGGGCAGCCCGTCGTTGTCGACAATAAGCAGGTGCACTTCCCTGCCCGAGAGCGTCTCAGAAGAAGCGGCTCGGGCAAGACTTGCCAATGTGCGAGCCAGCAATGCCGGATCAGGATGGTAGACCACGACTGACACCGACAAATGCGGATGCTTGTTACTTGATACCGGACTCATTCTCTCTTGACGACGGGACAACGCCACGCGCAAATGTGACTAAATAGGTGCCAGAAAAAACGTAGTGTCGCGAAAACTTCGACTTTCGGCAATTGCACTTTCGAAGTGTTACGGGGATTACGCTCCTCCGCGCCCGATATCTCCGGGGCGCGCGGTTGCCCCTGACGTGGGCGAATAGTACAGTAGCGGCGCCCGCGCACAGCCCACATACCCGGAATAGCCGTGTCAAAACCCAACACCTGACTGTTGCCCTGCCGCCGGCGTTATTACTTGCTGTTACTTCAAGGCACCATCTGGCGTCACCGCCAGGTTTCGCCGAGGCGAGGCGAGCTCGACCACTCCGAAACGCATCTGGCCGCCACTCAATCGCCCCCTATTTTCTTTGCAATCCGGCTTGACGGCGCTCCTGACCACGACGCCCGAGGCTCCCAGCAACACCGAACTTGTCCGCAGCGATGCGGCGATCGCAGCGCGCCGCGCAGCCTGCATCGCCGAATGAAGCGAGCATCGGCATGCCTGGCGGACGCCGGCTCCTACACCGCATACGGCTGCCTGGAGTGAGCCACCGTACGTGAATTGAACCGCAACAAATGTAACCGGTTGGCGATATCCGGTAAAATTTCGTGTTTGGCAACTTTCCCGGACTTCCCGGGCGAAGCGCCATTTCTACCTTCCACGCCCCATCAATAAGGTGCCCGCAGGCCTACCGTATGAACAGCAGACCACTCGTTGTTGACCTGGACGGCACGCTGATACGCTCCGATATCCTGATCGAATCGGGCTTCGCTTATTTGACGTCAGCGCCGCATCGCTTTTACAGGCCGTTGCTGTGGCTGACGCGTGGCGGCAAGCCCGCACTGAAGGCAGGACTCGCGGAAACGACGAACGTTGACGTTTCCGTGCTGCCGTATGATCCCGCCGTGCTCAGCTGGCTCGAAGAGGAGCGCAAGACTGGCCGAACCCTCGTGCTCGCAACGGCGAGTCACGAACGCTACGCACACGCGATCGCCAATCACCTCGGCCTGTTCGACCAGACCTTCGCAACGGACAGCAACACGAATCTCTCTGCCGAGCGCAAGCGCGACAAACTCGTGGCTGAATTCGGCGAGAAGAATTTCGACTATGCGGGCAACTCGCATGACGACGTGGCCGTCTGGCAATCCGCAGCGCGCGCGTACGTGGTCAACCCGTCGGCTGGCGTCGAACGCGCGGCGCGTAAAGTGGGTAACGTCGAGCGCGTGATCGAATCGCGGCCGCCCTCCCTGAAAACGTGGTCGAAATCGCTGCGTCTACATCAGTGGCTGAAGAACCTTCTGATCTTCGTGCCGCTGCTTGCCGCCCACGAACTCTCGAATACGGGACTCGTCCTTGCTTCGCTGCTCGCGTTTTTCGCCTTCGGACTGTGTGCATCGAGCGTCTATCTGCTGAACGACCTGCTCGACCTCGAAGACGACCGGCACCATCCGACCAAGCGAAAGCGCCCTCTCGCGTCCGGCGCGTTGCCGCTAACTTGGGGAATCGGACTCTTTCCAGTCTTGCTGGTGAGCGCCTTCGTACTCACTGTGCTGTTCCTGCCCTGGCGGTTCGCTGCGGTGCTCGTGGGATATTACGCGCTCACGCTCGCCTATTCGATGTACCTCAAGCGGCAGGTCATGGTCGATGTCGTCGTGCTGGCGATCCTCTACACCATTCGCATCATTGCCGGCACGGCAGCTATCGGCGCGCAGCCCACTTTCTGGCTGCTGGCGTTTTCGATGTTCATTTTCCTGAGCCTCGCGCTCGTCAAGCGATACGCGGAACTGCACTCGATGAAGGCGCGCGGTCTCGTGAAAACGCGCGGGCGCGGCTACGTGGCGAGCGACCTGTCGCTCATCTCTTCGCTCGGAACGGCATCGGGATATCTGTCCGTACTCGTGCTGGCGCTCTACATTCAGGACGCCAACACGGCCAAGCTGTACCGGAACGCCCAGTTCATCTGGTTGGCCTGCCCGCTGCTGCTCTACTGGATCAGCAGAACGTGGATCATCGCCCACCGCGGCCTGATGCACGACGATCCGA
Source organism: Paraburkholderia tropica (assembly GCF_900109265.1). Taxonomy (GTDB): domain Bacteria; phylum Pseudomonadota; class Gammaproteobacteria; order Burkholderiales; family Burkholderiaceae; genus Paraburkholderia; species Paraburkholderia tropica. The sequence goes on along the minus strand of NZ_FNZM01000011.1, from coordinate 14,414 downwards.
TCGTGTTTGCCGCGCGTGATCGGGTCAGCCTTGCCGTCGTTGCGCTTTGCGGCATCGTGTTCTGGGCTGCGATCTGATCTATGAGCACGGTTCTGTCCTGGGGACGATATCCCGTCCACCCACAAGAGGCGCACCCGATTGCGTGGCGCGACAGCGCCATGACCGCCTGGCAGGCACTCGCGCAGGAGCACGGCAACGCACTCGTCTTCGGCAACGGTCGCAGCTACGGAGACAGTTGCCTCGCCGCATCGGACCACGTGCTGCAGACGCTGCCTCTCGATCGCGTAATCGCCGCAGACTGGACGACGGGCGTACTGCGCGCCGAGCCGGGCGTCACGCTCGAGCAGATTCTCGCCGTCGCCATCCCGCGTGGCTGGATGCTCCCGGTCACGCCCGGTACGAAGTACGCCACGCTCGGCGGCTCGATTGCGAACGACGTGCACGGCAAGAACCATCATGTGCGCGGGACGTTTGGCCGCCACGTGCGCCGCTTCGGCCTCGCGCGCAGCGACGGCAATGTGCTCGAGTGCTCAGCGGAGCTTCACGCGGACCTCTACGCCGCAACGATCGGGGGCCTCGGGCTCACCGGACTCATTCTGTGGGCGGAAATCCAACTGATGCCGATCCGCTCGAGTCTCATCGACGTCAGAAATATCCGCTTCGATAATCTCGACGAGTTTTTCGAGCTTTCCACCCGCCTCGATCCGCTACACGAATACAGCGTCGCATGGGTCGATTGCCAGAGCCGCGGACAGGCGCTGGGGCGCGGCATCTTCATGGTCGGCGATCATGCGCAGGACGGTCCGCTGGAAGTCGACTGCCGAAAAAAGCGGACCGTCCCGGTGACGTTGCCTATCCCGCTTTTCAATCCGCTCACCCTGCGGGCGTTCAACGGCCTCTACTATCACCGCCAACCCAGGGGCGAGACGCGCGCGAAGGTCAGTTACGACGCGTATTTTTATCCGCTCGACAGCCTGCTCGAATGGAACCGCATCTATGGGCGCAAAGGTTTTCAGCAGTACCAGTGCGTCATTCCTCCGGAGGCTGCACGCGATGCGACGCGTGCCATTCTCGATGCGATTGCAACCAGCGGCACCGGCTCCTTCCTCGCCGTGCTCAAGCGTTGCGGCGATATTCGCTCGCCGGGGCTGCTGTCGTTCCCACGCGAGGGTACTTCGCTCGCACTCGACTTTCCTCAGCGAGACGCGGCTAACGCGCAACTTTTCTCACGCCTCGATGCGATCGTCAGGGAAGCGAGCGGGCGCCTGTACCCCGCGAAGGACGCCCATATGTCGGGAGAGGACTTCCGGGCGGCTTATCCACAATGGGAACAACTGGAAACCTTGCGGGACCCCGCAATGCTTTCGCGATTCTGGGAACGAACTACTCGAACATGAAAAATATCCTCATCGTAGGCGCGACCTCGGCGATCGCTACGGCCTGTGCCCGTCGCTGGGCCACTGAAGGCGCAAACCTCTTTCTCGTTGCTCGCAACGGCGAACGCCTGCAACAAGTCGCGGACGACCTCGTTGCACGCGGCGCGAAGCGCGCGGCATGCTTTCAACTCGACATCAACGAGGTCGAGCGCCACGCCGCCATGCTGGAAAGTTGCCAGGCGGAACTGGGCAAGATCGATATCGTTCTCGTCGCACCGGGTACGCTGCCCGACCAGGCGCAGTGCCAGGACAGCGCCGAAGTGGCCATGCGCGAATTCAACACGAACGTCACGTCGATCATCGGCCTCCTCACGCCCATCGCGAACCTGATTGAAGCGCAGCGCAGCGGCACCATCGCGGTCATCTCCTCGGTGGCCGGCGATCGCGGTCGTCCGTCGAACTATCTCTACGGCAGCGCGAAGGCCGCCCTCTCGACCTTCTGCGAGGGCTTGAATGCGCGCCTCTTCAAGGCTGGCGCACACGTCGTGACCATCAAGCCGGGCTTCGTCGCCACGCCGATGACGCAGGGCCTGCCGCTCCCGGGTCCGCTCGTCGCCACGGCGGACAAGGTCGCGGGCGATATCACGCGTGCCATCGAAAAGAAGAAGGACGTGCTGTACACGCCGTGGTTCTGGTCGCTGATCATGTTGATCATCCGGAGCGTGCCCAAATTCCTGTTCAAACGCGCTTCGCTGTAACCGGCCACCGACGCCGAACAGGTGCGCGAGAACGTCAGCAACGCGGCACGTGATGTGCGATCCCGTCGACCATGACGTATCGACGCGACGAATGCGCAGCTTGCCCTTCCCCGATGGCCATTGCCGCAGTCACGACATCCGCGTGATGGCCATCGGCACGCGGCCTGGCGTGGAAGCCGGACATGGCAACCGGGTGTGGGTGCCTGTATCGGTACGTATTTCCCGAATTACCCGAGAAGGCCCGGCGTCGAGCGCCGCAGCCTGCGTTCGCTTCGCGGCAGGCCGCAGCAATGCACGCAGGGCCTGAAAACACGATCAGGACCGTCGAAGTCCGGTCAAAGAAGCACGAAAACGATGATTACCACTTCGAGCAAGCGCCTCCTGGCGACAGGCAACATAATTGGCATCGCCTCACTGGTGATCGCCGCGTTGCTCCTGATCCCATTCGCCCCCAGCATGCCGCTCGCAGGGCTCGACAATTCGTGGCGTTATGCGCTGAACGTCGCGGTCGAGCACAAGCTCGTATTTGGCCGCGATGTTATCTTCACGTTCGGCCCGCTTGCTTCGGTCTACTCGACGCTCTATAGCCCCGCAACCGACACGCTGATGATGGTCGGAAGCACCGTTTTCGCCTGCGGGTTCGGTCTGCTGATGGCGCTGGCGCTGTCGCCCGGCAGGCTCGCCTACGCCCTTCTCCTTCCCGCCATCGTCGCGATGGCGCTCGTGCGCGACAGCGTGTTCCTTGCCGCGCCGTTTCTCCTGCTGTACGTCATCGCGCGGACGCAACTCGTCGCCGAAGACCGCTTCTATCTGCGCCCGACGATACCCGTACAACTCGGGATCGGCTTCGCCACGATTGCCATCATCATCACGCCGATCGTCAAGGCCAGCTTCGCTGGCTCGGTCTGGGCGACCTGCGCGCTCGCCTTCGTCATGCTGGCCCGCCAGAATCGCGCGAAAGCCGCGATGTTCTTTCTACTCTGCGTCGCCGGTCTGATCGTGGCGTGGACGAGCACGGGCCAACCGCTCGAGGCACTGCCTGGCTACTTTATTGCGCAAGCACCGATCATCTCCGGCTACACGAATGCGATGTCGTTTCCGGGCCGCCTCTGGATTCCCGCCCTCGTCGCCGGGGTCTCGCTCATCATCGCGATCTACTTCCATGTAACGTTCGGGCGCGGACGAGGTCTGGTCGGCTGGTGCGCCACGCTCGGACTCGTCATGGTCTTGTTCGTGGGCTTCAAGGCGGGGATGGTGCGACAAGACGGGCACGTGTTCATCACGACCGGCTTCCTGCTCTTCATCGCCTTTGCTGCCGCCGCTCGAAGCGCACCGCTGCCGGCCTGCATGTTGTGGATCGTCGTCGTCGCGACGTGGAAGATCGTCGGGCACGCCGTATTCCCGATGGGATTCGGCTACGCCGGCGAACTTTTGAACGGCGCATGGACGCGCACAATCGCGGGCATCGAAACGCGCATCGAGTCGCCGTCCAGCCTGCCGGCCCAGTTCGCGAACGCAAACGAAGCCATTCGCACCCAGGAGCGCCTGCCCGCCGTAAGCGGTACCGTCGACCTCTATCCGACGGAGCTTTCTTCGGTCTTCGCAAACGGCCTCCACTGGAAGCCCCGGCCGATTTTTCAGAGCTATTCGGTCTACGATCCGCGCCTCGACGCCGCCAATGCCGAGCATCTCGAGCGCTCGGGCGCCCACACCGTCTTTTTCACCTTCGCGCCAATCGACAACCGCATGCCCACGCTTGACGATGCGTCCAGCGTAGTCGGCCTGCTGGCCCGATATTCGCCGGTCGCGTACGATGGGCAGTACGTGCGCTTCGAACGACACGCCGGGCCGCCTGCCGCAGCGATCGAGCCGACGCCGCTCATGACCCGCCATGCCCGTCTTGGCGAACGCGTTGAACTCAGCGCAAGCCAGCCGCTATGGGCCACGCTCGATATCAAACCGACGCTTGCCGGCAAGCTGTTGAGCGCGGCCTGGAGGCTCCCGGAACTCTCACTGGAGTTGACGCTCGACGACGGCAGCGTCGTGCGCCGGCGCTTCATCGCCGCAGTCGGCAGCGGCGGTTTTATTCTGTCGCCCTTCCTGAACCGCCCCGAGGATCTCATCGCGCTGGCGAGTGGCGTCCAGTCCGCGCGCAAGGTCGTGGCATTCAAGGTTGAAGCGTCACACCGGCATTTGTGGAGCGACAACTACAGCGTCCAGCTTCGTCGTATCGAAATTACTCCGCAACCCTCCGCGAGCAAGCTGATCCTGTCGTCACCGACGGACGCGCCGCCTGACACGGCACAGACCAGTTCGCCACCGCGCTGCACGTTCGACCTCGTCAACAACACGCCATACGTCGCGCAAACGCATGTCGCGACTCCGGGCAACGTCTTGTCGCTGCAAGGCTGGTCGGCGCCGGCTTCGGCAGCAGACGCGAAATCGATCCGTTCGTACTTCATCGTGCGTGATGCCAACGGCCCCCATTACTTCACGGCCGAGCCGAGAAATCGCCCCGACGTCGCACTCGCGCTTCACCGCCCGGAACTCGCCACATCGGGATTCAGTGTCATGCTCGATCTGAGCACGCTCGATCATCCGCGAACCGTCGAATGGATGGTGCAGGCCGATGGCAAAGCTTCACGCTGCCCTATCGAACTGAAACTGGATTAATGAGCAAGCATCAGCGCGTTGAATGCATTGCCAGATCGACGCGCCGGGCGCTGCCACAAGCTGTCGTATCGTGCAAAACCGCGAGGTATTCACGATCCTTTACAGCCCCGGAATCGCAGTAAGGAAGTACTGTTAAACTCGCATGCCATGTCTGATACGAAGATACATAATCAAGTGATCATGAAACGGAAGGCTCTAGTCGGTTTGGTGAGCGTGCTCACAATCTTCTGTGTCGCCATGTTTTTACGAAATGCCCCACATATCTGGGACATTCAGATGTGGGACGAAACGTTCTACATGGCAAGCGGGATATTCAACTGGAACCACGGATTCCTCAATTACGAGGGATCTCCGCTTTACTCATACATTTACCGGATCGCGTCGGCGATTGACCCCGATCCGATGACCCTGCACATCTGGATGGGCGTCGCGGTCGTTGCTGCTGGGATCATCGCTACCTCACTGGCGGTTTTCGTCATCAGCCGGAATGTCGCACTGTCGGCAATCACCACCGCGATTCTGATCTCTTCGGGCTACTCACAAGCGCTCCCGAAACTCGTCTACGCGGCCATCGCGCTCATGAGCATCGGTTTTGCAATTTCCACGCGCCTGCCCCGCTTTCATTCGAAAATGGCCTGCGTTGCGTTGACGGCTTTTATCGTCACCTTCATCCGGCCTGAATTCGTGATTGCCTTTTACGCCGCGACCGCCATCGCCATCGTGGCCCTGGCGTTCAGCTACCGGCAGTTCGTTACAGCGCGGCCGTGGCCCTGGGTTACCGTCGGGATCCTGGTGATCGTCGCTGTGTTGGTCAAGCTCTGGACGTTCCCTGTCCTGCGTGGCGGCGCGCGCGCGCTTCAGGCGTTTGGCCAGCATTTCAGCCTCTATCTTCGGGACACGGGCAAGATCAATATCGACCCGTTCTTCAACTACGAGAAGCTTCTGGCCCAGTATCTTCCGGGTGCCACGTCGGAGATGAATGCGCTCCGACTCTACCCCGCCCGCGTGCTGGGGTATTTCGTTTACAACATCGAGAGCGGCGTGAAAGCCGGGTTGGGCGCACTGGCAGGCATAGCCACCAACCACCCCGTCATTGCAATCGCGGTCGTCGCGTTGGCTGCATGGTGCCTCACGAAGCGGACCCGACGTCCTCTCGATCTCGCCAGCGTGGTCGCCTGGATCGTCATCGCGGTGCCCACTGCGATGTCGATTGTCCTCATCTTTGCTCGCGACCACTATCTCGTCGTGGCCGCCACGCTGATGATGCTCCTGATCGCGCTGGTGTTTCGCTGGCTTGGTGCTCGCGATACGGCAATCGGTGCGGCGATTCTGCTGGTGCTGACAGCGGCAGTCGTCAAGCCGCTTCCAGCCGGCGAACAACCTCACCTCGACACCGCCACGGCGCTCCGAATGCAAAAACCATTCGGGGCATTGCTTGAGATGGACGGCGGCTGGTGCTATTACGCGGCGAAGAACTGCCACTCGCTCTACGCGCTGGATGCCCAGGCACAGAACATGATCCAATATCTCGATCAGGCGCACATCAATGGCGTCATGGTCAGCGCCCCGCTACTCGAATGGTCCAAGGAAACCGGGCACACGGAATTCACTGAATTTCTGCAGAATGGCGCGCCTGGCTGGACAAAGATCCCCCTCTCGCGCTATTACACCCTGCTTCGCCGCACGTCGCTCGACATGACCGATTGGGGCAATGTTCAGACCAGCAGCATCATGAACTATGTCCACGTCGATCACCTCGGGCGTCAGACCGGTACTGTTTCGAAAATGACCGACGAAGTCCTTTTCGTCCATCCGGGCGTCGGCGATCCGACCGCCCTTTCGATCGATCTCGGGCGCCTGGCCGACGATGCCACCTGCTCTGGCGTCAACGTAGTCGCCACCCTCGACAAGGGCGTCTTGCCAGATGCAATTCAACGCGGAGGTGGCGTGATCGGTATTACCACGATCAATAGCCAGGGCCAGACGCAAAAGGGTGTCGTGAGCCGAGGACACGATGTGGACTTTTCGGTTGCTGTCGGATCCCCGCCCGTGAAGGTGCTCGTCGACGACCACGGAAACCCCGATAGCGACTGGCTCAACCTCAACATTGAGCCGACCGGCTGCGGCAAGTAAGCCGCGCACTAACCGCCCTGCGGCGAGTCTCAGCGTCGATTAAATCGATGCTACGAGCGACGCAGGGCGCACGCTTCTTGCACAACTAATTTTTTATTGGCAACAATCAGAACTATCGTGATAGCGCCGCTGTAGATGCAATCGCCTCGAGGCGGGTTAGCTAACCTGGACGTCAGCCTTCACTTCTCGCCTGAAAACCTGAGCGGGTAATTCACCCATCCAGGCTATCGCGAGACCAAGGACTTACGCCTTTTGCGGAAGCGACGTCGTGAACACATCAGTTCAGATAAAAGGAATAGCAAAATGATTGGCAGTTTATTCGAACTCGGAACCAAAGCTTTTCTTGAGCAATGCCTTGGCGACGAGCACGCGCAAAGAAAACCCCTTGTTTTCCTGCACGTTGCGAAAACCGCCGGCTCATCGTTTCGCGAAGAACTTGCCGATCGATTTCAGCCATCCGAGAACGTATTCGTCGATTTTTCAAAAATCGAACTGCCTGTGAGCGCCGAAAAGTACACGGCGGTCATGGAGAGCAATCTGGCGGATCTCGATAGCCATCGCATAGCGAAATGCAGAATGGTGTCGGGACACTTCTCTTATAACCAGCTCGCGCGGACAAAAAATATTGCGGATGGCCGACTCGTAACCTTCATCCGGAATCCGATCTCCCGCCTTACGTCTTTCTACGAGTATCACTCCTCGAGCGCGCATCCCGATAACGCCGCCTTCAAGCAGCAATATCCCAATTTCCGCCATTTTATCCAATGCCCGGAGAATATCAACGGAATTTCCCGGCAACTGACTCCTGGAATCCACGATAACGGGGAGGAAGCGGCCGAATGGATCAAGAAAAATTACTACTGGATTGGCTTCCAGGAGAATTACGTAGCGTCTGTAAAATTGCTGTTTGCGATGAGCGGCATGCGATTTTCACCCCAACACACAATTCGCGTTTCAGAAGCCGGCTATAATAATTTTGATGCCGACGATATTCATCTCGCGACTGAGCTGAATAAAACTGATCTTCAGATATTCAACAAACTCAATCAGGATTTCTCCCCGATTTGGGGTGAAATCTACCATTTTACGGATTTCGATCGTATTTTCCGATCGTTCCTCGGTCACGAAATCTGACCAGTTATCCCTATCGCCTTTGTTCAGCCGGGGAACTCTATCGAGTCCCCGCGCTCGCGACCTCAATGTTGTGACACAAGACAACTAGCGAAATCGGCTAAACCTGACAGCACACAGAATATCGATCACTCTGCTTCGGCAGAGACGAACACAAACTTCCTGTCGAGCATATATTTCGAAATATAGCCAATCGCCAATCCTATGACCGCACCGGTAAATCTCGCTTCTTTGGTGTGAAACATCTGATTGAAGCCGAATTCGAATGACCAGAAGATAGCCGTTGTGACGAGACCCATTGCGGCATAAGCAACAAAAGTTCGCACATCGTGAGCTGCATCTTTGGCTTTAAACGAAAAAATATACTTTTTATCGAGTATATATTTCGCGATCAGACCAACGATAGTTCCGACTGCTACCGACACTGCGATTGAAAATTGGCCAGAATAGATTCGAAGCGAAACATCCTGCGCGCCAATATTAATTGCGGTGGCAATGGCCGCCAGAATCGCGTAGGTTATTGCGAGTTTCGACACTCCGCTTTTTTTTCGATATTTTTGCTGCGATGATGTTGGCATCAGACGGGCTTCCGTACATTTAATCAGGTGCTCATATTGCAGATCGAAAAGTTCCGGAGACAGGTCGCCGGACTGACAAAAAACAACGTGCTCACCGCTGGTACGCAAAATTGACGTGCCGCTATATTAGCCGATCCTCGCCACCGCTTGTGTCTTCGTGAGACTAATGCTTACATTTGATCTTTTTGATCGATCGCATCGTACCTTTGCGCCCGGAATTGCCTGCAGCGGCGCCGCAGCGCCCCGTAGCACCCCGTAGCACCCGATCCATCCAGAGAGTCAAGGCAGGACGCTACGCACCCCAAACACTTTGTCGCCTCCAATCTGATCATGTACCATACTCGGCACGAGCTGCGGTGCAGAGCAGGTGCATAGTGTTCTGCACGCAAAGCCAGGCATCTCCATCTCACGGACGACCAGCTCCGTCCCTTTTACTCTGTCGATAGCACGACATATCGATTGCCCGAGACGGCAGCCGGTACAATAGCTCCATCGGCAAATTAATCGCAAAAAAACATTAAAAAATGGGTGCTATTTGCTAGACCTTAACTGGCCACGTGGATGAAAAGCGTTTCCCATTGGGCTGGCGGCGACATAGCAGGCCATTTTGATCACTCAGGAATATAGATCTGTCTCTATGAAGAAATACACCTCAATTGTCAGAAGACTTGCGAGTCTTATCAGACGCGACGGCGTATATCCCCTCCTGAGGAAAGCAACGAACGTCATCCAGCGAGAGGGGCTTGACGGACTGAAGCGACGCGCCATCAGCCGCCCCGCGCCCAACCACGACTATGCCGAATGGATCAAGCGCTACGACAGCCTCGATCACGACGCTATCGAACTCATCAAATCCGATATTGCGAGCATGCCCACGCCGCCGCGGATTTCCGTGGTCATGCCGACCTACAATGCCGAACTCAGCTGGCTGATCGAGGCGATCGATTCCGTTCGCAATCAGCTTTATCCGCACTGGGAACTGTGCATCGCGGATGATGCTTCGACGAGCCCGGAAGTCCGCCCTTTGCTTGAGCAATATGCTCGCGAGGATTCGCGCATCCGCGTGACCTACCGGAAAGAAAATGGCCACATTTCGGCGGCGTCGAACAGCGCACTGGAATTGGTGACATCCGAATGGGTGGCGTTGCTGGATCAGGACGATCTGTTCGCACAACACGCGCTTTACTGCGTCGCCAAGGAAATCATTCGGCAACCGCAGGCACGCGTATTCTATTCGGACGAAGACAAAATCGATGTACAGGGCAAGCGCCACGACCCGTACTTCAAATGCGAAATGAACATTGATTTGTTTTATTCGCAAAATATCATTTGTCACCTCGGCGTTTATCAGAAGCAGCTCCTTGACGAGATCGGCGGCTTTCGTATCGGCTTCGAGGGTGCTCAGGACTACGATCTGGCGCTTCGCTGCCTCGAGCGCGCCGGCGTCTCCGCATTCGTCCACATTCCACGCGTGCTCTACCATTGGCGAGTCCATTCGAGCAGCACTGCGGCAACGGTAGATGCAAAGCCCTACGCAATGCTCGCGGGCGAGCGCGCGCTGAATGAACATTTCGCGCGGCAGAATATCGACGGCAGCGTCACGGGCACGCCGTACTGCTATCGCGCAACGTACCGCCTGCCCGAGCAACGCCCCCTCGTCAGCCTGATCATTCCCACCCGGAACGGCCTCGAACTTCTGAAACAATGCATCGACAGCATTGTCGAAAAGACGACTTACGCTCCCTATGAAATCATCATCGTCGACAACGGCTCGGACGAGCAAGCGACGCTGGACTATCTGGAACAGATTCAGGCAGCAGAAAACATTCGTGTGATTCGCGATGATCGGCCATTCAACTACTCCGCGCTCAACAACATGGCGTGCGCGCATGCGAATGGCGAGATCGTCGGCCTCCTCAATAACGATATCGAAGTCATTTCAGAAACATGGCTTGAGGAAATGGTGTCGCTTGCCATTCAGCCCGGTGTCGGCGCAGTCGGCGCAAGACTGCTGTATCCCGATGGAAGAATCCAGCACGCAGGCGTTACCATCGGCGTGGGCGGTGTCGCTGGCCATGCGCATAAGCTCTTCCCGCGAGACAGTCTTGGCTATTTCTCGCGCGCTGTCGCTATCAGTTCCTTTTCCGCGGTTACGGCTGCATGCCTCGTCATGCGCAAAGCGATCTATGAAGAGGTCGGCGGCCTCAACGAAGTCGATCTGGCGGTCGCGTTCAACGATGTCGACTTCTGCCTGCGCATCCTCGAAGCGGGGTACCGGAATGTCTGGACACCCTACGCCGAACTGTTTCATCATGAATCGGCAACGCGTGGCCTGGAAGACAACCCAAAGAAAGTGGCTCGCTTCAATCGGGAGGTTGAATACATGCTTAAGCGCTGGGGCGATGCACTGACTCAGGATCGCGCTTACAGTCCGAATCTTTCGCTCGATCTCGAGGATTTTTCCCTGGCATGGCCACCTCGCGTCGCCCCTCTTTCTCTTGAAATCTCGCAGCAGGAAAAGAAGGTAACAGCATGAAAATTACTGTCTTCGGCGGTGGTGGTTTTATTGGCTCAACTATCGTAGATCGCCTGCTGCGAGACGGCCACGAAATTTGCGTCTTCGAACGGCCGCGCGTTCCCGCTTATCGTGAGTTTGAGCAGAACGAGAGCGTCCGCTGGCTAACCGGCGACCTCAACAGTCTGGCCGACGTGACGGAAGCGGTTGAAGGTGCCGACGCGGTCATTCATCTCGTGTCGACGACGTTGCCGAAGAATTCGAATGACGATCCGATTTACGACGTGCAAAGCAACGTTGTGGCAACGCTGCAATTGCTGAACGTCATGGTTGCGAAAGGCGTGAAGAAAATCGTCTTCAGTTCATCGGGTGGCACTGTGTATGGCGACCCGGTTTACCTGCCTATCGACGAAAAGCACCCGACGAATCCACGCGTATCGTATGGCATTTCGAAGCTTGCCATCGAGAAGTATCTACTGCTTTACCAGCAACAGTATGGGATCAGGGCAAGTATCCTCCGTGTGGCAAACCCCTACGGAGAGCGGCAACGGGTGCAGACAGCTCAAGGCGCGATTACAGTATTTCTCGATAAGGCACTTCGGTCCGAAGCTATCGAAATTTGGGGCGATGGTTCAGTCACGCGTGACTACATCTACATCTCGGATGTTGCGGAGGCATTTGCACGTGCCATTCAGTATGAAGGCACAGAATCGGTGTTCAATATCAGTTCCGGCTATGGTACGAGCCTGAACGAGATCATTGAGAAGATCGAGGGCTACGTTGGACATCCCGTGCTGCGGACTTACCAACCGGGCCGGATTTTTGATGTGCCCGCTAGTGTATTGAACAATAATGCGGCTCAAACGCATCTGGGCTGGACGCCGAAGGTGTCGTTGGATGTCGGGATTGGACTGACTGCCGATTGGCTTCGCAAGCATACTCAAGAGCGCGAGTAGCTCTATTGCTGGTGTCCCCAAGGTTCCGCTGGAGCACGACCGGGTAGCTATAATTCAGACTCTTATTTTCAGCATCGAATCAAACATGCAATGGCTCAAACGTGGACTTGTCTTCCACACCTCAAGGCATGCGCCGGCTGGAACTACACGTGCCATGGTTCCAACTCCCCTGTTAATCGACGACAAGACGATTCGCGTATTCCTGACGATCTGCGATGCAGACAACGTCGGTCGCCCCTATTTCGTCGACGTTGATGCCTCGGATCCAACGAAGATCATTGGAACTTCGCCAGGGCCGTTGATGGATGTTGGCAATCAAGGCACCTTCGACGAGCGAGGCATCGTTTGCGCCCAGGTTCTCAGTGATACCGACGGTACTCTGCTGATGTACTACTCAGGTTTCGCGCGGTCTCAAACTGTTCGATATCAGATCTTCATGGGCCTGGCCCGGAGCTTCGATAACGGGAAGACGTTCGAGCGCGTACAGGAGAAGCCTATTCTCGGCGCAACAGATGCTGAGACCATGTTTCGCTGCGCGCCGTTTGTCATCGCAGAAGATGACAAATTCAGGATGTGGTACACCGCAGGGTCGACTTGGGACATCGTAAATGGCAAAGAGGTTCCTCGATACTCGCTGAAGTATCTCGAATCAACCGATGGAATCAACTGGGGCGACGAAGGGATTTCGTGCATGAGCTTTAACGAGGATGAACACGGAATCGGACGGCCGTGGATCGTCAAGACGACAGAGGGGAAATATCAGCTTTACTACTCCATTCGCCGCATTTCGGTCGCGGCGTACCGCCTGGGATATGCAGAGTCTTGCGATGGACGCCAGTGGGCACGAATGGACCAGCAAGTTGGCTTGGACGTTTCGCCAGCATCATTCGACTCGGATAGCATCTCCTATACTGCGTTGATTAGCGTAAGAGACAAAACTTATTGTTTTTATAACGGCAACGCATTTGGCCGCGAAGGTTTCGCAGTTGCAGAACTCATCGCCCCTTAGCTTCTCTATATAAGGTTGCAGATATGATGGATTCCAATACGCCAGTATCGACTCACGGAGTAGCGCGGCGGCTGGCAGGTGAAGATGTCGTTGATGAAGCCGCAGCAGAAATGCGCGTTAACGGCTACACGGTGATCGACAGTGGACTTTCCGCAGAATTCATTGAGCGCCTGAAAACCGGGATTGACCGGATCTATAGTACGCAAGTCAGCGAACTCGGCGGCGAGCAGGCACTCGAAAGTATTAGCGACACCGACATTGCGCGTTGTGCGATGGCCTATGACACGGATTTTCTGACCGTAGCCACCACTCCGAATCTGCTGAAACTGGCGACGAAGTTGCTAGGCCCGGAATTCGTATTGATGCAACAGAATGGGATTATCAACCGTCCCGATCGACAGAACTATCAAATAAAATGGCATCGCGACCTTAGCTATCAGCACTGGACGAGTTCTAAAATAATCGCATTCAATGCGCTTCTGTGCATTGATGAATTCACGCACGAGAACGGCGCGTCATTCGTCTTGCCAGCGACGCATCATATTGAAGAGTTTCCGACCGATCAATTCGTGCGGAAGCATGAGAAGCAAATTGCTGCGCCCGCCGGATCATTCATCGTTCTGGATGCCATGCTTTATCACCGAGGCGGCCTGAATGTATCGAACAATATCCGTCGCGCTGTCAACCACGTCATCGGACTTCCGTTTCTGGCGCAGCAGGTGAGTTTTGAGACCGCATTTGAGAGCACGGGTATTGCCCCACCAACAGATCCAAGCGTACGAAAGTATTTAGGCTTCCGCTGGTCCCCGGCGACCGATGCAAAGAATTGGCGCGAGCGGCGCCTACCGCGGAGCTAGCGTCTAACAGTGGCCCGCTGGGCCACTGCCATAGCATGCGGTCGAACGCATCTTCGACTGCAGATTCGATCGATTGCGGGCAATTCGCTCAAGACAATCTGAACCGAGCCGGGTTTGGTGGAGGCTCCAACTCTTGAGAGAATGGAGCCATGAACAAGAAGGCAACCAAGTTTTCCCCGGAAGTCCGCGAGCGCGCAGTGCGTCTGGTGCGCGAGCAACGTAGGGAACATCCGTCGATGTGGGCGGCGGTCGAATCGATTGCACCGATGATCGGCTGTACGCCGCAGACGCTGCACGAATGGGTCAAGCGTGACCAGGTTGACCAGGGTGAGCGTGATGGCGTGAGCACCGACGAACGCGAACGGCTGAAGGCCCTGGAGCGCGAGGTCAAGGAATTGCGTCGTGCCAACGAGATTCTCAAGGTCGCG
>NZ_FNZM01000050.1 GCF_900109265.1 Paraburkholderia tropica | reverse complement strand
TGAGCTTGCTCGGGTGAAGCACGTGTTCGTCAAAGCGGCCGCACGGGCAAATAACCGCGCCGAGAACAGCCACCAGCCAACCCGTAGGCGCGAACGCCAGATGTGTGGCTTTCGCGATGCGCGTCGCACGCAGGCTTTTCTTTCATGCTTCGGCCCGATCCGTCAGCACTTCGCGCTTCCAAGGCATCAGATGAACGCTGCACGTCATCGTGCCATACTTCAAGAACGCCTCGGCACATGGCGCGCTTGGACTCTTTCCGCCGCAAGCGAGACCGTTATCTGTTAAGGATAACTACGCGCGTGACGCACAGTTGCCCACAGCCGCCAACTTGACAATGCCGCATATTTGTCGGCAACCCGTATGGGCGACCGATGATAAAAATAGGAGCTGCGCGCGAGGTCCAACCGCGCAAGTAGCTCAGTCAAACCGTATTCTTCTCTCAGGGCGTCAACCAGCGTCGTTTTCTCCCGGTTGCTCAGGAGTGGCAGGTCGACGCCCAGGTCTTTTTTTACGAGTTCATTCGCCTTCTTCAACAGGTCGTGTTCAAGCTGCAGCTTGCGAATGTCGCGCCGGAGCCCTTCGACCTGCCGCTCCAGTTCGTCCCGATCCGTCTCTGCGGGGGATCCCTTGTCGCGTTTCATGGATGCAGGGGCCTCCCGGCCGAGTAACTGGTTCTTCCAGTTGTACAGCGACACCCTGTCGACGTCCAGCTTTTGCGCCACCGCCTGTGCACTTCCTTCCCGTGTGTCAGCGTCGGATAGATACTCCTCATTTTCGTCGAAGTAATTTTCCCCAGTTTTTGTCTGGCGCCGCCGCGTAAGCGGCGGCGCTCTCCCGATCACCGACCATATCCCACTACGGATCCGTCGAGGGGGTGTCGGTGATCGAACTGGGAGAGGTTATGACGATTCTGGAATTGCACCGGCAGGGGCTGAGTATCTCGGCCATCGCCGCTCGACTGGGTATGGACCGCAAGACCATTCGCAAATACATCAAGGGTGGTATGCAGGCGCCGTGTTACGGTCCACGTGCACCGCGACCCTGCGTCATCGACCCGTTCGTTCATTATGTGACCGAGCGTGTCCGTGAGTATCCGGACCTCAGTATCGAGCGGCTGCTGCGGGAGATTCACGCCATGGGTTACGCGGGCGGTCGAACAGCGCTGGGCGACCTGGTTCGGGAAGTCCGGCCACCGCGACAGCGTGGCTTCGAGGTGCGCTTTGAGACTCCCGCTGGCCACCAGGCGCAGGTAGACTTCGCACACTTCAATGTTGAGTTCGACGATGTACCGGGGCAGCGACGCTCAATCTGGTTGTTCTCGATTGTGCTCGGGCACAGCCGCTATCTGTGGGGGCGTTTCGTCGAACATCAGGACCTGCAGACCGTCCTGCGCTGCCACATGGAAGCGTTCGAGCACATTGGTGGTGTGCCACGCGAAGTGCTGTACGACCGCATGAAGGCAGCGGTGCTGGGCGAAGTCGAGAAGCACATCGTCTACAACGCGAAGCTGGTCGCGTTTGCACAGCACTATGGTTTCGCTCCGCGTGCGTGCAAGGCGTATCGCGCCAAGACCAAGGGCAAGGTCGAACGCCCCTATCGCTATATCCGGCAGGACTTCTTTCTCGCACGACGATTCCAGAATCTCGCCGATCTGAACCGCCAGTTGCGCAACTGGCTCGACACGGTGGCCAACTCACGAGTACACGGCACGACGCATCGCGTTGTCATGCAACACTTCCGGGAGGAACGCCCCGCGCTCCAGGAGTTGCCTGCCGGCGTCTTCAATGGCGTCATCAGACTCGAGCGGCGCGTGAGCCACGAAGGTCTGGTCTCGGTCGGCGGCAACTACTATAGCGTGCCCGATCGCACCCGCAGGCGCACGCTCGACGTCCATAGTCTGGCTCACGAGATCCGCATCTACGAGGACGGCGAACTGCTCGCAGTGCACCCCGTGCTGGAAGGCCGGCGACGAACATCGTTGCTGCCTGGCCATCGGAGCGCGGGCCAGCGCAGGCAGCAGGCGGCGTGCGACGTATCGTCGGGCACGACCGGTGTCGGACGTCGGCCGCTGTCGTTTTACGATCAGGTGGCCAGGCGTCTGGCTGATGCCGGGAGGCGCGCATGAACAGCGTTCCAACCTCAACCGTCGAACGGATACAGCGTTACCTCGTTGGCTTGCGTATGCCGCGTGCGCTTGAAGCGCTGGATGCCACCTTGAAGCGTTTCGAACAGGGCGACAGCTCGATGCTCGAAGTGCTGGAGACGTTGCTGGGCGAGGAGTTCACGACGCGCGAGACGCGGCGCATCCGCATGGCGCTGCAGACAGCGAGGCTGGGCACCGTCAAGACGCTCGCCGGATATGACTTCAGCTTCCAGCCGAGTCTCGATCGCGATCGCATCATGACGCTTGCGCAACTTGAGTTCATCGAACGACGCCAGACGGTCCACTTCCTCGGGCCGCCAGGAACTGGCAAATCACACCTCTCCATTGCGCTAGGTGTCGAAGCGGTGCGTGCGGGCAAGAGCGTGTACTTCGGCTCACTGGCAGAAATCGTCAATTCGATGGCGAAGGCCGAACGCGAAGGCAACCTCGCCCAGCGTGTGCGCTTTCTTGCGCGCAACAGTCTGCTCATCGTTGACGAGATCGGCTATCTGCCGATCGGCTCCAACGGGGGCAACTTGTTCTTCCAGCTCGTCAACGCGTGTTACGAGCGCTGCGCCATCGTCCTCACGTCCAATCGCAGCTTCGGCGAATGGGGCGAGGTCTTCGGCGACACCGTCGTCGCAGCGGCGCTGCTCGACAGGTTGCTGCATCACGCGATTGTTGTCCAGATTGAAGGTTCGTCGTACCGGCTGCGGGAGCATGCCGATCTCCTGCCTGACCACCTGCGCAACCGACCATCCGCCCTAAACCCGGCACCGGTCGAACCTGCTAACCGACGCCCGGGTCGCCCCCGAAAGAGCTCACCTGATCCATTCAGCGGCTGATCACCGCAAATACACAGGGTGGGGAAATTTACTTCGACGATTCTGAGGAAATTAAGTCCGACGTTGACACCGTGTACACAGTTCGTACACCGCGACCTGCCTGGAAGCCAATGACACGGCCGCTCGGCCTGCCTTGCCAATCACGCGTTTCTTTGTTTCCGGATAGCGCTCGCGAACCCACGCCGTCAGTATCTGGCGACAGGGATAGCCTAATGCCCTGAGCGTGAAACTGAAGCAGCGCCCGTGATTGACGTAGTGCTCGAGTGCTGAGTTCTTCTGTTCTTCGGAGTACTTCGGCTTTACGCGAACGTACTCTCTCTGCAGATCGCCACACTTCTCGAATTCCGCGCACCACGCCTTGAGAGAATTCTTCGTCGGGTAACCCAACTGGCGGATTGTCGCCTTGATGCGCTTCCCGAGTTTCAGGTACAGCTCGGCCGCCCGAACGCGGTCTGCGTATGAATACATGGACTACCTCCAAAGTAGTCCAAGATTTTGTCCGCATCCCCGGTGGGTCAGGATTCCGTGCAAATCAACACAAACTGAATACGTACTGCATGCGCTGCTCGATGAGCCGCAAAGGCAGTTGCTGGGATAACGCGCCGACGGAAAGCTTCTTCAACAGCCTGAAGAACGAGCGCGTGCATGGCACGAGGTATCGCACGCACCGCGAAGCCGTCGCGGACTTGTTCGAATACATCGAAGTGTTTTATAACCGTAGTCGTCGTCATTCATCGCTCGGCTTCATGTCGCCAACCCAGTTCATGCAAGACTGGCTTGAGGCTCAGCGGACAAGGGATGCGGCTGCATAACCCGGGGCCTCTGGAAGGCGAAAAACCGAGGGAACCTCACTGGGGGAAGGAGTACCCTCTTGGGAATCAGTAAGCGAGGAGACAAGAATTTGCGACGCTTGCTGGTGCAATGGCAAGAGCGTATATGCGACGACTGGACCGACGCAGCGGGTCAATGGCGGATTGGGTGCGGGGCATGCTCACACGACGACACTCGAACGTCGTGGCCTGTGCGCTTGCGAACAAGCTGGCGCGTACTGCATGGGCGGTCGCAACGCATCACCATGTTCAACGTGCATGGCGTAATCGTGTTCCCCTGACTCGTGACTCCGTGCCAACAGTGAATTTTGTTCTAGCGACATGCCCACCTGGTTTTGCGACGACTGAAGTTTGATGACGTGAACGGCAATCCGACCCGACGAATAACCTGAAAACAGGATAGGCCCCAAGGCCGATTAATTTCTTAGGATCGTTGGGTGCGACTCTCATCGTGGCGCGAGGAAGTTTCCTCATTAAAGACGCCGAATAGATTCGAGCAGGCCAACCACAAAATCAAGTCAGGGTTGCAAAAACGGAGGGGACCATAGATCCTGTTTGTACGGAGGATTGCATGTCAGAGAAGTCAGTGCCGAAGCTGCAATACACGAACGAGTTCAAGGGTGAGGCTATCCGGCTTGCCGAAACAGTCGGGCAGCATGAAGCTGCGCGCAGGCTCGGGGTGCCCGTGGCGACGTTAGGGAACTGGAGCCGGCGTAGCCGCGGTTCCGAAGGGGGTGTCGAGACGAGTAGTCGTGATGTGAGCGCTGTACGTGTTACGCGCCCGATCAGCGAGCTGGAGGCAGAGAACAGCCGGCTGCGCAAGGAGCTCGCCAGTGCGAAACTCGATATCGGGCCAATTAAGGAGCTCATTGCCGTCAAAATACACTGATCGAAAGGTTCAGGCCAACCAAAGCTACGCTGGCGAAAGATAACGCGGCAATTGCCGAAGCCAAGCGCCATGTCCACGGCAACCGGGAATAAAACCGAAGAAAAATCGCCGCAAAGAGACACGCCAACGTCAGGCTGACGAAAATTGAGCCAGCAAAATTCCTCACTTTACGTCTTTACTTCGAATTTCTTTCGATCTTCGGCGTATCTAATCCAGTTAGGCGGTTTCCCTCGACCTGACCATTCCTTCCCAGAGCGCGGATCCCGATACTTTGCAGGACGTGCCGTGTCCTTTCGCCCTTTCGCGGCGCCTCCAAGTGTGCCGCCAGAAAGGTCGTGCAGATCAACGTGGTAGTCGGCAATTTTCCGTAGTATCTCTGCTATAACCGCAATCCGCTCCTGCGATCTTCTTCGAGCAATTTCTGCGTCCAGTTGCTCACGTTGCGCGAGCAGTTCCTTGTATGTGGCCACCGCTGTTCCAATATTTAAGCTATTGCAGAAGTTCGACTTCGTCTTGCTGCAATCACCTGTCGGGACGTACTCCACGTTGTGAACTTTACAGCGTGAGCTTGCCACGCCTAACGAATGTTCCAAAAAAAGCCCGGCCGAACGCCGGGCATATAATATGGAACAACTCGGTACAACTAAGGTCCCGTTCATTCTACGACCTCCAACAACGGAAGGCAATGCGGGATGGCATTATTAATTTATGACGATAAAATTGACCGCGTATATTCTGTAAGAAATAGGGGTGATTTTCGTAATTTTTGAGCCGGAAACGGAATCCGGAGATACTCGACATTCATAATAGGGCCGAGTCGAAATTCCGCTAAGGAAACACGGATCAATTCTGCTCGACGAGCATCGCTGAAGAGGCCGAGGACGTTGCAGATAGAGGCTCACGGAACGGTCCCACGATCATGAAGTGGCAGATCGGTTTTGCAGAAGCAGAAAGCCTGGGCAAGAAGCGAGTGACCAGGCGTCTGCGCTTGCTGTCGGCGATCGGGCCGTACTACCCGAAAGGCGAACGGGGGCGCCGGCCGGCCGGGCTGGAGCCGATGCTGCGGATCTACTTTCTTCAACAGTGGTACGGCTTGTCAGACGAAGGCCTTGAGGAAGCGCTGTACGACAGTATCGCGATGCGCGCGTTCGCGGGCACCGACCTGGCGCGCGAGAACGTACCCGATGCCACCATGCTGCTGAAGTTCCGACGCCTGCTGGTGGAGCGCGAGCTGACGCGAACTTCGAGGCAGGTATCCCTTTGATATTCGCGCAATTTTCCGGTTAGCCTGCGCGAGACCTGGTGAGGCTTTGCGTTTCGCCCCGATATAAATATTCTTTCTAATCAGATGCTTGCTGACCCCCATCTCGGACGGCGCTAGCTAGGCGGCGCCGAGTGTGCCGCAGCGCCGCGAGCCGGCCCTTGATAAAGGGGGGGCCCCTATGTGATTCGTCAAGCGGTAGGGCCGGATTTTGGTTGGTAGAGGGTACCGTCGCGCAGCATGGCGAACAGCACGTCGCAGCGTCGTCGAGCGAGCGCGATGAGCGCCTGATTGTGGCGCTTAGCCAAAACTGCAACCGTTACCATCGAACGGTCCGGCCACGATAATCCAGATACTCAAGGCCAGGACGCCCCAGCTTGGCCAGAAGCACATCCACGACGCCTGGAACGCTTTCCTCGATCGACAATCGCCCTTCGGGCCCGCCCAATTCGGTACGCACCCAGCCGGGTGCCATCAGCAGCATGGACCGCGACGCGTGCGCCTGACGCACGGCAAAGCTGCGCATGAATTGGTTGACCATGCCTCGATTTCGCGTACCGTAGACCGCAATAAATCTGTCACTGTCACAGTGCGACGGCGCGCGGCAAAGCGCGACCTTGGATGAATGATATGAACGCCTCCCACCCATCGCGATGTGTCGCGTCGGCAGCACGTCAATGGCCGGCGGCCGCTACGGAATAGAATTCGGTGTTCATATTGGTCAACTCTGCCGGAGGATCCATCATGACGCATACGATCGTGGGTGTGGACATCGCAAAGAACGTAATGCAGGTGCATTGGGTGGATCCGGAAACCGGCGAGATCGTGAACAGACCTATCAAGCGAGCTGCGTTTCTCGAATATTTCGCGAATCGCAAGCCTTGTCTCATCGGGATGGAATCCTGCAGCGGATCCCAACACTGGGCGCGGCGTTTGATCGAAATGGGCCACCAGGTGAAGTTGATGCCAGCGAAATTCGTCAAGGCGTTCAACATCCGAAACAAGAACGACGCGGCCGATGCACGCGCCATCTGGATGGCGGCGCAGATAGCGAGCAAGGAAGTCGCTGTAAAGACCGAGGCCCAGCAGGCAGTGCTCGCATTGCATCGTATGCGGCAGCAACTAGTGAAGTTCCGAACGATGCAGATCAACAGCCTCCGTGGATTGCTCACTGAATACGGCGAGGTGATGGGCGTCGGTCGGGCGGCGTTGGACAAATCGATCGTGGGAGTTCTGGAAAGGTTGTCGCGACGCTTGCCAGCGATCTTGATCGAGACGTTGCGTGAACAATGGAAGGGTCTGGATAACCTGGACCGGCAGATCTGTCAGATCGAGCGCCGTTTGCACGTGTGGATGAAGGATGACCAGTCTGCTAAAGCAATTTCGGCAATTCCGGGCGTAGGTGTGCTAACAGCAACCGCTGCGGTGGCTACGATGGGGCATGCCAAAGCGTTCAGATCCGGCCGCGAGTTCGCTGCGTGGCTCGGTCTCGTACCGAAACAGACGGGTTCTGGAGGAAAAGTCGAGCTGCAGGGAATAAGTAAGCGAGGTGACACCTATCTCAGGACTTTGCTCGTCCACGGCGCTAGGAGCATTGTCTATCGCGTGAAGGAGCCAGGTCCATGGGTAGTGCAGATGAAAGAGCGGCGTCCGTTAAACGTAGTCATCGTGGCGATGGCTAACAAGCTTGCCCGAATAATCTGGGCAATGCTGGCGCATCAACGGCCTTACCGGATGAACTACGAAAGCGTTAAAGCAGCCTGATTTCTCTGCTCTGGCGCAGGTTGTACCGAAAGGGATGGAACGTCAAAAGTTGCGGCGGCATTCGAGTGTGATGACAAGACAGGTAGGACCTGGGACTCACAAAGCCTGAAAAAGTGTCTGAGCTTAACAAGCTCGCGCGGTGAATGAGGCGTGAGTCTGCGGATTTCATAGGGGCCCGCAGCGAATCAGGCTGCAACAAGGCTGATGGTATGGACTCCCGCCCCCTCTGGGGCGAAACTGGACGACGCCACTTCCCGGGAGAACGTCATGCCTACGCTTACCGTCGGTCTGGATATCGCGAAAAATGTCTTTCAGGTGCATGGCGTCGACCGCCATGGAAAAACAGTTATTCAGCGGAAACTTCGGCGACCTGACGTGTTGAAGTTCTTCGCAAAACTGGAATCCAGTCTAATTGGTATCGAGGCGTGTCATGGATCCCATTACTGGGCTCGTGAGCTCACGTTGTTGGGACATACCGTGCGATTGCTACCGACTCAGTACGTGAAGCCGTTTCTCGTGGGTGGCAAGAACGACGCGAATGACGCGGCGGCGATCTGCGCGGCGGTGACACGCCCAGGCATCCATTTCGTTGCGATCAAGAGTGCTCAACAGCAATCGCTGCAGTCAGTTCATCGAATGCGCGAACGGCTCATCCAGGAGCGAACAGCGAAATCGAATCAGATCCGGAGCATGTTTGCCGAAGAGGGTGTGGTTTTCCCGGTAGGGATTTCGCAGCTGCGAAATGGCGTGGTTGCGTTAGTCAACGACCCAGATGCCCGGATAACATCCGTGCTGAGGCGCCTTGGATCCATGTATCTCGAGCAACTGGAGGCTTTGCAGCAATGGCTCGATAAACTCGCTGCCGAGCTTGCTGAAGTCTTCAAACGCAATGAAGCTTGCCAGCGGCTTGCCACTGTCCCCGGTATCGGACCGGTAATCGCGACCGCGATCGTGAGCAGCGTCGGTGATCCGGCACAGTTCAAAAATGGTCGACAGTTTGCAGCTTGGTTGGGGCTGACGCCGATGCAAAGGTCCAGTGGCGGCAAAACCAAGCTTGGCGGCATCACAAAGCGAGGCGACACGTATCTCCGTACCCTCTTCGTACAGGGCGCCCGTGCGGTGATGCACTTCGTGAAACGCCACGATGATCGACACAGTCGCTGGATCAAGGCAGTCATGCAACGTCGCCACGTGAGCGTCGCGGCGATCGCTCTGGCGAACAAGACAGCACGTATCGCGTGGGCAATATTGACAAGCAATGATAGTTTCAGGGTGGCGTAACACCCAGCGAGCAGCAGAGTACGGTTTTATTTCTTTCACGATTGCGCAAGAAGCGGCAAGCATGGCGAACCGGTCGGACCGGCGCTTGCAGATCCTGATACATCCGACGGCTGCTGTACGAAGCCACAAGGCCGATGAGGAGCAAGCGCGCAAATTTCCATGATGGCTCGTGCGGCAGCAAGCACATTAAAAGCCGAATGTACGGACGCAGTCATGACCTTCAAAGTGCGAACCGATCTTGCTCATAGGCGGGAGTCCATGTACGAATGTAGAGCTGCAGCCCATCCTGTTCGTCAACACCTTGGAGACCTGGCGCAAAGGGGGGCGTTCATGTAGACACTTTCAAT
>NZ_FNZM01000039.1 GCF_900109265.1 Paraburkholderia tropica | reverse complement strand
GTGTTCGAAGAAGAACAGTTGCTGGCGAAGGGCCGCGCGCTCGGCGCGAAGCTTCACGCCGGTCTTGAACAGATCGCGCGCGACCACGCGGCGATCGGCACGGTGCGGGGTCTCGGCCCAATGGCCGCGCTCGAATTCGTGCGCAACAGCGACCCGTTCCAGCCCGACGCCGACTTCGCCCAGGCCGTCATCGATCAATGCCGTGAAGACGGTCTGCTGGTGATCAAATGCGGCGTGCACCGCAATACGTTGCGTCTGCTCGCGCCGCTGACCGTGAGCGATGCGATCGTCAATGAAGCGCTGACGATCCTGCGCAATGCGGTGACGAAGGTATCGGCGAAAGTCCGCTAAGACTACGCTTGCGCCGCGCAACGTGTTATTAAAGGCTGACGCCTGATTCACGATCGAACTCAGGCGCATTTCGAAAGGACCTGCTCATGCTAATGGTCGTCAAATCGGGCGGCCCGGCAGCAATGCCGGAATGGCGATCGCTCTACCGGTCGCTGTTGCCCGAACTGGAAATCGTCGGTTGGGACGATCCCGAGCTCGATCCCGCCAGGGTCGAGTACGCGATGGTTTGGGAGCCGACGCCCGGACGGCTCGCGCAATTTCCCGCGCTGCGTGTCATCCTGAGCAGCGCAGCGGGCGTGGACCACATTACGCGCGATCCTTCGGTGCCCGCGCATCTGCCGATCGTCCGGATGGTGACGCCCGAAACCGGCGAGCGCATGGCCGACTTCGTCACGGCGTGCACCTATGCCATCGTGCGCGACTTTCCCGCGCTGCGCGACGCACAAACGGCGCGCCGCTGGGACGAAAGTCTCGTCGGTCGGCGTGCAAGCGAGACCACCGTGGCGATTCTCGGTCTGGGCAATCTGGGCGTCGCGTGCGCGCTGCGCCTTGCGGCCAATGGCTTTCGCGTCAGAGGCTGGTCGCGCACGCCCAAACAGATTGCGCAGTGCGAAAGCTTTGCCGGCGATGACGGCCTGCACGCGTGCGTGGCGAATGCAGATATCGTCGTCAATCTGCTGCCCGATACGGCGGCCACACGCAATCTGATCGACCGCCGCTTTCTGGCCGCGCTGCCGCGTGGCGCATCGTTGATCAACGTGGGCCGTGCGCCTCAGGTCGATATTCAGGCCGTGGTGGCCAGCCTCGATAGCGGACATCTGCACAGCGCGTTTCTCGACGTGTTCGACCCCGAACCGCTAACGCCGAACGATCCGCTGTGGCAACACCCGAAACTGTGGCTGAGTTCGCACATCGCTTCGGCCGTGTCGCGCGAGAGCAAGGCGCGCCAGGTCGTCAAGGCGATTCTGGCCGACCAGGCGGGACAAGCACTGGAACACGTCTACGCCGCCGACTTCGGCTATTGAGTTTCAAGGACGACGCATCACGATCCCCAGCGGGCCAACTGCTGGGGATTTTTCTTTTGTCATGTTCGCGACGATCACCGGGAAAGTGCATGTCGTCCGCAAGTCCATTCACGACTGTGCAGGCCGCCCCTTTATGGCGAAAACGGCAGCCTATGCCGTATCGCGGCACGAAATCACATTTATCGCGTTTCTGCGCATTTTATACAGAACAAAGCCCCGGTTTTCGCGTGCTCCAATTGAACGCCTGAATTGAACCGCCCCAGCGCGGAAATGCCGATCGTCCGCAACGCTTTTCCGCTCGCTGATTTCCGATCAATCCGGACTACGAACTTTTAACCACACGCTACCACCTGGAGCTCGCAAATGAATAAGTCCACCCGCAATACGTTTGGCGCTGGTTTCTCCGTCGCGCTTCTCGCTGGCGCAAGTTTCGCTCATGCGCAGAACAGCGTGACGCTCTATGGCGTCGCCGATACGGGTATCGCGTACATCAACCACGCCAGCGGCAGCAAGAATGCCGTGGCGATGTCGAGCGGCAATCTGAGCGGCAGCCGTTGGGGGCTGAAAGGTTCGGAGGATCTCGGCGGCGGTCTGAAAACCGTGTTCCAGCTCGAGAGCGGCTTCAACATGAATACCGGCGCGGCCGGTCAGGGATCGCGTCTGTTCGGCCGACGCGCGTACGTGGGCCTGAGCAGCGCGGACTGGGGCACGCTCACGGCGGGTCGTCAATACGAAGCGTCTGTCGACATGATTCAGGCAATCACCGGCGACAATTACTTCAGCACGATGTTTACAACGCCGGGCGATCTCGACAACAACGACAACGACATGCGCGTCAACAATTCGATCAAATACCTCAGCCCGAACTGGCGAGGCGTGCAGGTCGAACTGGTCTACGGTTTCAGCGGCCTCGCGGGCCAGACAGGTCAGGGCTACACCTATTCGGGCGGCGTGTCGTACGCGAATGGCCCGGTGAATCTGGCGGCTATGTACATGCGGTTGACCAACGAACCGTCGTCGGGTGCCACGCGCACGTCCTGGACCAGCAGCGGCGATTCGCTGTTCGTCAGCCCGATCAATCAGGGATATCAGTCGGCGAAGGCAATGGGCGTCGCGTCGGCGGCGGCCCAATATGCGCTGGGTTCGCTGCTGATCGGCGCGTCGTACAGCAACGTGCAATATCAGAGCGACGCGGCTTCCAATTTCTCGGGCACGCAGCACTACAACATCGGCAAAGCGTTTCTCGCTTATCACTTTACGCCGGCGCTGCTCGCGGGTGTTGGCTATGAATTCGTGAAGGCGGGTGGCGATACGTCTGCGACCTACAACGAAATCAGTCTCGGCGCGGACTACAACCTGTCGAAGCGCACCGACGTGTATGCGCTTGCCGGCTATCAACATGCAAGCGGCACGCAACGCAAAGCCGACGGCACGCTGCAGACGGCAGTGGCGTCGATCGGTTCATACGGCCGCAGCGGCACCGATAGTCAGTCGATGGTGATCGTCGGCATTCGCCATAAGTTCTGATGTAAGGTCGCGTTACGCCTGCGTTGCCTGTCGAAGTCGCGCAGGCAAGGCAGGCGCATCTTGCACATCCGATGCGCCCTGCCTTTCCCCGCCGCGATTCCGCTTGAGCCGCAGCATCAACTGATCGGCCTGATCGAGCGCCTGCGCGACCGTCACGAAGCGAACCGCGACGCCGCCCGCCAATGCATTCTGATAATGCATTGTCACGTTCGCCAAAATATAGTCGCCGACCGCCGCCTCGGACAAGCGCTGCGCAATCGCCTCGGCTTGTGCGGAAGCCTGTGCAAAATCGGACGGCAATGCGCCCGCAAACGCAAAACGTCCGGCGCCAATATGCGCAAGCTGACCGTCGTCTGAACTCGCCGCCAGCATCCGTTCGCCGCTGGTGCGCAGAAGCTGTTCGCCGACTGCATAGCCATGCCGGTCATTCAGCGCGTAAAAGCCCTCCAGGTCGACGATGCACAGCGCCACATATGAACCATCCGTCGACGAATTCGCCAGCAAACGCCCAAGCGCTTCCTGCAATGCGCGCCGATTCGGCAACGCCGTCGCATCGTCGGTAAGCGCGCGCTGAGAGAGATGCTCGTTAGCAAGCGTCAATTGTTCGATCAATCGCTCGCGCTCGATATGTTCCGAAATCAGTTTCGCAAACACATTCAACGCGCTACGCGCACGCGAATTGATTTCCAGACTTTCCCGGCTAATACCGCATAGCGTGCCGATCACGGCGCCGCTTTCGGCGCAGACCGGCGCACTCGCATAAGTCCGGATATCCAGCTCGGCGGCCGCGCGCGAATCGCCCCAGATTTCCTTGACGTTGCTGACAACACGCTGCCCGCTTTCCAGACTGCGTTTGCACAAAGTGTCGAACCATTGGACCTGCAAGCCTTCGAGCACCTGCGTGCGTCCTTCATTGCGCGAATAAAGCACGGTCTGCACTTCGCGGCTGAAATCGATCGACGTCAGATACGTCGATTCGAGTCCGGTCATTGTCCCCAGCATTTCGAGCAACGGGCGCACCAAACCTTCCAGGCTCTGTGCGGCGGCCACCTTTTGCGAAAGACGTTCAAGCAATTCATCCATGGCTGACACTCAAGTATGCAGATGACATAACCCGCTTGCCGGGATGGCATGCATTCGACGGTATCAGCTTTTTTTGCGGCTTTCCAGGTGTCACGAGAGCGACATCTGCGAGACCGCCCATCACGATGAACGACCGCACGGCACGCCATCGCGAAGACTCAAGTTCCTCGCAGCATGTCCGTTAACATTGCAGACACGTCGTGTGGGATCAGCTTGCACGCGACACCGACCTTGCAGATCAAGAGGAACAACGAAGAATGGAAAACGCCACGGATTCTCTGCGCGGCCAATACCCGAATGACGAAGCAATGCCGTTTCAGACAGGCACCGCCGGCTGCCTCGCACAGACGCAGGAGATTGCTTCGTGAATAGCTTGCGTCGTGTGGCGGATGTCTCCGCCGTCATTCCTGCCCGCGCCTCTGCCATGGCGCGCTCCGCTGTCCATGCTCTCGTACTCGTCGCGGGCAGCGCGTGCTGCATCGGTGCGCATGCCGAACTCGGCGGGCCGCCGACACTGCCCGCGACCAGCGCCCAGGCGTCGAGCGCCGTGTCGTTGAAGGCGACGAGCAGCACGTCGGCAACGAGCACGTCGACCGCCTATACCGTGCGCGAATCGACGCTCACAAACGGCATCACCGAACGCGAATACCTGAACGTCGACGGCACCGTGTTCGCCCTGGCGTGGGACGGTCCCTTCATGCCCGATCTGCGCAGCTTCATGGGCAGCACGATCTTCTCCGAATACGTGAGCGCGCTGCAGAATCAGACCGACCGCACGCGCAGCGGTGGCGTGAATATCAGCACCGATGATTTCGTCGTGCAGGTGCAAGGCCATCAACGACACTTCCGCGGCCGGGCCTGGCTGCCGTCGCTGCTGCCGACCGGCGTCAGCACGTCGGTGATCCAGTAACGCCCGCCTCGCTTCCGCGCGGGCTTCATGCGAAGCCGCGCGGCGCCGATGGGCTCTCTTGCACTCCCTTACGCTTTCTTTCGCACTCGTTTTTCTCGCCACTGTCCAGTCATGACGACAATGTCTTCTCTCGCGGTGCTCGCCTGCGGTCTCGCGCTGCTCGCGCATCGCTTCTCCGCCGGCCACGTATCGCGCACGTTCCGGTTGTTGCCGCGCCGCCCGGTCACCCAGGTCGCTGCGTACGCCCTGCTGCTCGCGCTGGCGGCGTGCGGCGGCGGCGGTTCGTCGAGCGACAGCACATCGACGACGACCGGTTCTGCGAATTCGTCGAACAACACCAGTTCGTCGAGCAGCAGCAACTCGCTGACCGTCATCGTGCAGAAAAGCCTCGGCTCCTATCCGAACCAACCGTTCGTCACGGTGACCGTTTGCGCGCCCGGCACCACCACTTGCGACACGATCGATCACGTCCTGCTGGATACCGGATCGACCGGTCTGCGCGTGCTGGCTTCGTCGCTGAGCGCCACGACGCTCGCCGGCATGACGCGCGAGCAACTGGCGTCGTCGGGTAATTACATCGACGAATGCGGCCAGTTCGTCAGCGGCTATACGTGGGGCTCGCTGCGTCTCGCCGATGTGACGATGGGAAGCAAAACCGCTTCGAGCGTGCCGGTCGAGGTGATCGGCGATTCCGATGCCGGTTCGGCGCCGTCCGCGTGCACCGGCACCGGCTCGGACATGGGTTCGACCACCGAGATGGGCGCGAACGGCATTCTGGGCGTGCAGGGGCAGATCCGCGATTGCGGCTCGACCTGCGCCACCAGTGCCTATCCGCTGTACTACGCGTGTGCAACCGGTTCGAGCTGCTCGACGTCGAGCGCCGTGCCGCTGAGCCAGCAGGTGACGAACCCGGTCAGCATGCTGAGCAGCGACAACAACGGCATTGTCCTCTCGATGCCGAGCGTGTCGGATAGCGGTCAGGCGCTCGCGACCGGTACGCTTTACTTCGGCGTCGGCACGCAGACGAACAACACGCTGGACTCGGCCGATCGCATTCCGCTCGACACGAGCTTCGAATTCAAGGCGACGTATGGCGGCACCGCCAACCAGAGCAGCTTCATCGATTCGGGCACGAACTTCCTGTACTTCCAGGACAGTACGCTGACGCGCTGCACGGGTTCCAATAGCGACTACTATTGCCCCTCGTCGGTCCAGACCGAGTCCGTGACGTTCACGCCGAACAGCGGCGCAAGCGATTCCAGCGGCTCGTATACCGGCTCGTTCAAGGTCGGCAACGTCGTGTCGCTGCTGAGCACCAGCGGCGTCTATGCGTTCGACGATATCGCCGTGTACGGACTGGTCGATAGCGGCATGGATTTCGGCATGCCGTTCTTCTATGGCCGCTATGTGGTGATCAAAAACGAGAGCTCGTCCGGTGCGGGCGACGCGTACGCGGCCTTCGCATCGAACGGCCTCTAACGCTCGGCTTGAGCCGGACCGGTTGCGCTATTCCGGGCCGGCAGCCGTCAGGCGCAATTCGAGGGATTTCCGTAAAATAAGACTTCCCCTCCTATCCGGCTGACGACTGCACCATGCATCGCATTGGATTCTTTGTTTGCAGCGGCCACGACGCGCTCGATCTCGGCGGCCCGCTATCGGCATTCAATCAGGTGGCCGCCGCCGCGGGCCATACGCCGTACGATCTGCAAGTCATCTCACAGTCGGGCGGCCCGGTTCGCGGCAATACGGGTCTTGCCATCGAGACGCGCCCTGTCGGCAGGCGCAGGTTCGACACCGTCGTTTTCGTCGGCGGCGATATCGAGCCCATGCAGTTACCGGAAAATATCGCAGCGGCGAAGAAATTGGGCGCGAAGGCGTCGCGAGTCGCGAGCGTCTGCACCGGCGCCTTTCTGCTTGCGGAAACCGGCTTGCTGGATGGTTTAAAAGCCACGACGCACTGGCGATATTCCGCGTTGCTGCAATCGCGCTTCCCTCGCACGCGCGTCGAAGGCGACAGCATCTATATCGTGGACGGCCACGTCTGGACATCGGCGGGCATTGCCTCCGGAATCGACCTGGCGCTCGGACTGATCGAGCGCGACATGGGCGCGGACGTCGCGCGTGCGGTGTCCAGGCTGCTGGTCGTGCCGTATCGTCGACCGGGCGGCCAATCGCAATTCTCCGCCATGTCGCAGATGGAGCCGGAATCGGATCGCATCCGCATTGCGCTGAACTTCGCACGCGAACATCTGGCGGAAGCGCTGCCTGTGGAGCGACTCGCCGATGCCGCCAATTTAAGTCCACGGCAATTTGGACGCGCATTTCGCCGCGAAACCGGAGAAACGCCTGCGAAAGCGGTCGAACGTTTGCGTGTCGAAGCGGCGCGATTGCGCCTTCAAGATGGCAGCGAACCGATCGAGCAAATTGCGCTGGCCGTGGGATTCACCGATCCGGAGCGGATGCGGAGGGCTTTCATCAAACTGCATGGCCACCCGCCGCAGGCGATCCGGCGCGAGAGCCGAATGAACAGCACGCGCTGATATGGCGTCATACTTTTAAATCAGCAGACGCTCAATTTCCATTCGATGGCTGCGCGGCGTAATCATTCCACATGTCGCGCTGCAATTTCCACGCACCGTTTTCCTTCAGGAAAATGAGAATCTGCTTGCCGCGATAGGTAAGCTCGCCGTCATGGTCGCGGACTTCCGCATCCGAAACTTCCGTTACCGCCTGCTCATTGCCGTAGAACTCGTAATGGCTGAACGATACGGCGCCCGGTTTTTTCGCAGCATACGCTTTCACGAAGTACGCGGTAATTGCATCGCCGCCCGTCACTCTGTCGCCGCCAGGCGGCAAGAGCGCGCCCTCATGCGTATAAAGATGACCTATCGCCTCATAATCGCCGCGTGCGAAGGCATCGGCCCATCGCGCGTTCTCGGCTTTGATGGCGGCTTCGGTTTGCGGCTGCGTGCCGGCAGCCATTGCCGGCGCGGCAAACGCGCACAAGGTCAAGCAGGCTGCAACGGCGGCAGCGTATCGACGAATCTGTTGCATTGAAGAATGTCCAATCGGAGTGGGAATCGAAGGCGTTGCGTGTGTGCGAACGAGGCCGCGCATTTCAGCGAACGCCCGGAATACGGGCGAGTCCACGGGACGCACCGGGCAGTTGTTTGTCCACCATCGCGACAATTTCGGGCCGTGCATCTCGCGGATGCCCCGAATGGAACGGCGGCGCGGGATCGTATTCGATCACGAGCTGCGTGAATTCGGCAGCTTGCTGACCGCGCAGTTTCGCCGCGACGCGAAGCGCGAAATCGATACCTGCCGTTACGCCGCCGCCGCTCATGAAGCGGCCGTTATCGTCTTCCACGAAACGATCCGGCACGGGAATCGCGCCATACTCGGAGAGCTTGTTGACGAAAGCCCAATGGCAGGCGCTTCGCTTGCCATTGAGAATGCCGGTGGCGGCGAGCACCAGCGACCCGTTGCACACCGACGTCACGTGTTTGGCGCTTTCCGCCAGACGCCTGATCTGCGCCTGATAATCCGGCTGCATCGGCGCGCTTAAATTGGAGCCGCCGGGAACCAGAATCAGATCGGTCTTGTCGATATCGGCCAGTCGTTCCGTGTTGCCATACACGACGCCGAATTCGAGCGTCACGTTGCCGCCATTCAGACTCGCGTAGCGAACGTTCGTATTCGGCAGACGATGAAAAATCTCGCTAGGCCCGGCAAAATCGAGCAGCGTGCCGCCGTCGTAATTGACAATCAAAATGTTGAGCGGATCACTGGGCGCGAGTTCGGCCTTGCCGGCTGCCTGCGCAGAAACAGGCGTCGCGTGGCCGAGCAACGCGCCTCCACCGAGCACGGCGCCCAGCGTGGCGATGCTGCCGAACTTCAGCATGTCGCGGCGCGAACGACCTGCCCCGCTCAGCGATTTGTCCGCGGCCTTGTTTTCACTACTGTCGGTCAAGATGATTCTCCTTGCGCGTCGGCCCCTCCGTGTGCACAACCTGGTTGGGCCGGATTGAAAGCCACCACACCGTGAAAGCGTGGTGGACGTGGGATCGAGGTATGGGCGAGCCGGAAGCGCTTTAATCGCGAGGGGCGGACTTAAAGCTGCGAAGCGCCGCCGTCGACAATCAATTCGGTGCCAATGACATAGGCCGATTCGTCGCTGGCGAGATAGAGCGCAGCGTAGGCAATGTCCTCCGCGCGACCCAGGTGGCCTGCGGGAATGGCTTCGGCAAACTCCGCTTTGCGGTCGCGAACCCATTCCTCGGACATGCCCCATCGGCTGATCAACGGCGTGTCGATCGCACCGGGCGCGATGGCGTTGAAACGGATTTTCCGGTCGAGGAACTCATAAGACCAGCTACGGGCGAGCGATCGTACCGCCGCTTTCGCCGCGGCGGTCAACGAAATACCGTGCTTACCGGTCTGCGCGACGAACGATGTGTTCAGGATGACTGACGATCCTTCATGTAAATCCGGCAGCACCGCTTGAAGCGTGAACACCACGCCCTTCACGTTGATATCCATGATCTCGCTGTAAAGCTTTTCGTCGATATCGTTGAGCGCGGAAGGGAACGCCCAACCGGCGTTGGCAAACACGATATCCAGGCCGCCGAACTGCGCTTTCATCTCGGCGGCAATCGCCCGCATGTCGTCGATCGACCGCACATCGCCTTTGAGCACCAGCGCATGCTCGCCAAGCTCGGCCTTCACGCGATCGAATACGGTCTCGTCGCGGCCTGTCACCGCTACGCGCGCGCCTTCTGCAATAAAAAGCTTCGCGGTCGCGAGACCAATGCCGCTGGTGCCGCCCGTAATCAACGCTGACTTGTTTTTGAGCCTCATGTTCAGTTCCTTTCTTTGCTCGAGTTTGACCACGCCGAAAGCACTGAACGTCATCACGTTGGTGCTCGTGTGCCGGCGTGGTGTCTGCGCAAATTATGGAACCGAGGCGGATTGACTCAAAGGTCGTATAACCCTCAAAAAACGTCACGCATGCCGTCAACCTGAATATCGGCTCGGCAGTCATGGGCAGGACGCTTGCGCGGGATTCCCGTTCGTGAAACAAGGTGTGTTTGAAAAGCCGCGAGGCGGTGACGGATTTTGCTAGCGGTTCAAGTTGAACGGGGAGTTCGACCTAGCCGTATAGGCCGATGCAATTGGCCCAGGGGTCGCGCAGCATGCACATCTGCTTGCCGTCTTCCACATGTGCGGGCCCTCGATAAAGCGTGGCGCCGACGCGCAGGAAATGCCGTAACGCTTCGTCGAAGTCATCGACGCTCCAGTAGACAACCGTACCCGCCGATCCCGCCGAGAGTTTCGCATCGGCAGGAACGATTTCGAGTCTGACGCCATTGAATTCGAGGTAAGTCAGATTGAACGCTTCAAGCGAGCGACGCACAGCGCCTCGAAACGCGGACTGATACCAGTCCAATGCTGCGGGCACATCCGGCACGTACACAAGCACTGCACAGATTGGCGAGTTCATGCGCGCTATCCTTCCATCGTCAAACGAGAATTTAATCGACAAGATGCTGAACCGCGAGATCGACGAACGCGCGTAGACGATGCAGCCGCCGAAGATCGCGGTGAAAGCCCGTCCAGTTATCGCGTTGAGTCGAGCCACGCGGGGGCAGATAACACAACCCGCGGCGCACGTTATCCCCGCTACCGCATCGCCGCCGCCCACAACAGCGAACTGCCGGACGCCAGCATCAAGCCGTCGACAAGCCACCGGAACGTCGACGGTTTCATGCGGATGACCAGGCTTCTCGCGAAGAACGATCCCGACATCAACGCCGCGCCAACGATCAGCCCTTTGCTCCACACGCTCAGCGGCAGCGCGCCGAACGTCTTGAACGCCACGATCTTGGTCGCGTAAACGGCCAGCGATCCGGCGGCTTCCGTGGCAAGAAACGCTCCGCGTTCAAGGCCGTAGGACGTGAACACCGGCACGGTGATCGGACCGGTCGAGACGACGATGCCCGTGAGAAACCCCACCGGACCGCCGATCAGCGCCAGTTGCCAGAGCTTGATCTTCACCGCGCGATGCGCGAGCCAGCGACGCGTGGGGATCATGGCGATAAAGAACACGCCGAGCGCGACGTCGACGAAATGCGCGGGCAGCGCCAGCAGCGTATGCACACCCAGCGCCGCGCCTGGCACGGCCGTCGAGCAATACGCGCCGAACGCCTTCCAGTCGATCTCGCTTCGCCAGGCGCAGACCCTGCCGAGGTTGCCCAAGACGGCGCCGATCGCCATGATCGGCACGGCTTGTTGCGGCCCGAAAAAGAAGACGAGCAGCGGCATCAGCATCATCGACGAACCGGTGCCGATGACGCCGCTGAGCGTTCCCGCCATCACGCCGACGACCAGAACCAGCAGATACCCCGTCATGGCTGACGCCATTCACGCAAGCGCATGCCGGCATCCGTCCGGTATGACGACGACAATGCTGCTGACACGGAAAACAAGTTGAAGCGCATGTGCCCCTCGATGCATGAATGCTGACAGAAATAACCGGGAATTCGCGGACTGGATCGCCACAATTGTGACAATCGTAGGTTCGGCGGCAGCTTATATCAAATGAGTTAATATCGCCGCAGATGAGAATTAAAGTCACATCATGACGCGAACCAGAAACACGTCAGGAAGCGGCGAAAAGCTTCCGCCACTCAATGCGCTCCGCTATTTCGAGGCGGTCGCGCAGCACGGCAGCCTGACCGCGGCGGCGGCGAGCCTGCACGTCACGCACTGGGCGGTCGGCAAGCAGATCCGTCTGCTGGAGGACTGGTTCGGCGTGCCGCTGTTCGAGCGGCGTGCGCGCGGCGTGGTCCTGACCGACGAAGGCGCCGCGCTGCTCGGCGACGTGAGCAGCACATTCGAGCGGCTCGCCACGGCGGCAAGTCGCTTGCGCCACCATGATGTGCCGGTTCGCGTGTCGGGCATCGTGCGCGTGAATGTGCAGCCCAGTTTCGCACTGGGATGGCTGCTGCCGCGTCTGGAAGATTTCCGCAGCCGCTATCCCGAGATCGATCTGCGGCTGTCCACGACCTCGCGCAAATTGCGCTACATCGGCCACGCGTTCGATATCGGCGTGCGCGCGGGGCCGGAAACCGGCGACGGTGTGATCTCCCGTGCGCTGATGGCCGACGTGCGGCTACCCGCGTGCAGCCCGGCGCTTCTGCATCGGCATCCGATTCGGGAAGCGGCGGACCTGCGCCACCACACGTTGCTGCATTCGAGCACCACGCGGTCCGCATGGGCGAGCTGGCTGCGCGAGGCGGGCGCCGCTGATCTACAGCCGCACCGTGAAATCGAACTCGACCACACCTATCTCCAGCTGGCGAGCGCGGTAGAAGGCCTGGGCGTCGCGCTCGCGTCGCTGCCGCTGATTGCTCGGGACATCGCCGCCGGGCGGCTCGTCTGCCCGATTGCCGCGCCGGGATGGCGCGCACCCGACTACACGCTGGTAATGAACGCCGATCGCGCGCGCGACGAAGCCGTCGTGGCCTTCGGGCAATGGATGATCGACAGGGCCGGGCGCGAAGCCTGACGTACCGGCAATGGCAACCGCAAGCGCAAGCGCACGCCATCGAATACCTCGCCATCGAATCCAGGCTTTTTTCTCGTGTGCAATTGACGTCTGGGCCGTCCGCCCATTACGCTTGCGGGCTGATGGTTCCCGGCGACGGGATCAAAAGGGAACGCAGTGACGACGCCTTGCGTCGAGTCTGCGGCTGCCCCCGCAACTGTAAGCGGCGAGTTCGTGCCATTCGGCGCCACTGGGAAACCGGGAAGGCGGGCATGAGAACCGTGACCCGCAAGCCAGGAGACCTGCCATCGACCGAGGTCCATGCAGCCGCAACGGGCGGGGTGTCCCAATGCGCAAACCACCGCTTCGCGCGGTGCTTCGTTGCAGGACAGCCCCGACCTCAGGATCTGTCACATGTCCATCGCTCTCGAACCGGCCGCTGCGCCGGGAACCCTTCGCCGTCGCGTCGCCGGCATTTACGCCGTGCTCGCGGTCTTCAATATCGGCGCGTGGATCTGGGCGTTCATCGCCTTTCACGCGCAGCCGCTGCTGCTCGGCACCGGCCTGCTCGCCTATGGTTTCGGCTTGCGTCATGCCGTCGACGCCGACCATATCGCCGCCATCGACAACGTCACCCGCAAGCTGATGCAGGACGGCCGGCGTCCGGTTTCCGTAGGTTTCTTTTTCGCGCTCGGTCACTCGGCCGTGGTGCTGCTCGTGGCGATTGCCGTCGCGGCGACGGCGGCGGCGCTCGAAAGCCGCTTCGAGGCGTGGAAGGATATCGGCGGGGTCATTTCGACGAGCGTCTCCGCGCTGTTTCTGTTTCTGATCGCCGCGATGAACATCGTCATTCTGCGCGGCGTGTGGCGCGCGTTCGGCAAGGTCCGGCGCGGCGAGCGCTACGACAACGACGACCTCGATCTGCTGTTGAACAGCCGCGGCCTGCTTTCGCGCCTGTTCCGCCCGCTGTTTCGCCTCGTGTCTCGACCGCTGTGGATGCTGCCGCTCGGCTTTCTGTTCGGGCTCGGTTTCGACACCGCGACCGAAGTGAGCCTGCTGGGCATTTCCGCGAGCCAGGCGGCGCAAGGCGTGTCGATGGGCGTGGTGCTCGTGTTTCCGGTGCTGTTCGCGGCGGGCATGTCGCTCGTCGATACGACCGACGGCATCCTGATGCTCG
The DNA here is from genome assembly GCF_900109265.1 of Paraburkholderia tropica. GTDB lineage: Bacteria > Pseudomonadota > Gammaproteobacteria > Burkholderiales > Burkholderiaceae > Paraburkholderia > Paraburkholderia tropica. The sequence goes on along the minus strand of NZ_FNZM01000039.1, from coordinate 14,520 downwards.
GCGCCTACGACTGGGCCTTCGTGCGCCCCATCCGCAAGCTCTATTACAACCTCACGATCACGCTCGTTTCCGTCGCGGTCGCGGTGCTCATCGGCGGTATCGAAACACTCGGTCTGCTCGCCGATCACTTCGACCTCAAGGGCGGCTTCTGGAACGTGATCGGCAGCCTCAACGACAATTTCAACAACCTCGGCTTCGTCATCATCGGCGTGTTTATTTTTGCGTGGGTGATTTCGTTCCTCATTTACCGCCTGAAACGCTACGACGAACTGCCGGCGCTGCAATCCGATCGTTGAACGCGCAATCACGCGACATCGCAAGACGCATTCGACGCCCTCGCCCGCGCACGCAAACGGGCGAGGACGTCGTGGTTCAAGCGCGCCGCTGACGCAGATAACCCACCGCCGCGAGCGCCACGCAACACCCCAACGTGGCGATCACTTCGCCGCGGTGATCTTCGCTGAGCACCATCACCACGAAGGCGCCGCAGATCAACGCAACGACCAGCACGCCCAGGAAGGGGTGCAGCCACATCCGCACCTTCAACGGCCCGGCGGACACGAGTTGCTGGCGCAGACGCAACTGGCTCACGGCAATCACGAGGTAGACCAGCAGCGCGATCGCGCCGGTCGTCGAGAGCAAGGCGTCGAAGACATATTTCGGCGCAAGATAATTCGCCCCGCACGCCACGAACGCCACGAGGCTCGACGCCATCACGGCGCGCGCCGGCACGCCGCTCGCGGTCGTGCGCGTGACGAAGCGCGGCGCCTGCTCGCGCCGGCCGAGCGAATACATCATGCGCGATGCCGTATACAGCGCTGAGTTCAGGCAGCTGCCGACCGCGACCAGAATGAGGCCGTCGGTAATGAGTCGCGCGTACGGAATATGGAAGCTGCGCAGCACGGCCTGATACGCGCCGAGACCCGTCAGATCGGCGTCGTTCCAGGGCACCGTGCAAATGATGACGAGCACCGAGCCGATATAGAACAGCGAAATGCGCCAGACCACCGAGGTAATCGCGCGGCCGATTTCCCGCGCGGGATTTTCCGATTCCGCCGCAGCGATCGTCACCACTTCAGTGCCGAGGAACGTGAACATCGTCGTCAGCAACGCACCGACGATCGGCGCCATGCCGCGCGGCATGAATCCGCCATGACCGGTCAGCGTGTGCCACGGCGTGAGGTGGACGGACGGCATCAGCCCCGCGATCGCCGCAATCCCGCAGCCGATAAACAGCAGAATGCCGGCCACCTTGATGATCGCAAACCAGAACTCCAGTTCGCCGTAATTCTTGACGCTCGCGAGGTTCGCGACCGTGAGCGCGGCCGTCACGAGCACCGAGATCTGCCAGACCGGCACGTCGGGCACCCAGCCGTTCAGAATGTGCGCGGCGGCCGTCGCTTCGAGCGGCACGACGAGCACCCAGAACCACCAGTACATCCAGCCGATCGTGAAACCGGCCCACGAGCCGATCGCCTTGTCGGCATAGGTGGAGAACGAGCCGGAGTCGGGCATCGCACACGCCATCTCGCCGAGCATGCGCATCACCGTTACGACCAGCAGGCTGCCGAACACATAGGCCAGCACGGCGGCGGGCCCCGCTTCCGCAATCGCGTGGCCCGAACCGACGAACAGCCCCGCGCCGATGCTGCCGCCGATCGACAGCATCACCACATGCCGCTGCTTGAGCCCATCGGAGAGCCGGTGCGACCCGGAACTCGCGCCAGCGCTGCGGCCAGGTTCCGCGTAACCCGCGGGCGCGCCATCGATCAAACCGGCTTGCCTATCAATCTGTCGCATCTGTCTTCCTCCTCCGTGTTTTTGTCGGGGACATCGTCAGGCCATTGCCTTTGATCGCCTTCATGATCCCGAGCCAATAACGCCGGATATAGAACCGTTCCGACCGTCCCTATAACGGTCGCGACAGTGCGCCCCCACCCGCGGCTTGCGCTCGCCGCCTCGCCTGGCCTGCCTTGCCACCCTCTTTCGCCGCTCAGTCCAAGGGAAAACCCTTGCCCGATACAGGCGCGTACCGTCTCGCCGGCGATGCGTAATCTCAGCGCGTAAACCCTTATTCTGGTTCAGTCTTATTCAAACCTATACTGCGTCTACAATTTGTATACAGCAATGTTGGACGACGGAATACAGAATCCAACCGATGGTCTGGAAGACGCCGTCGCGCTGTACGGCCCCGAGGGGGCAGCGCATGCATCCGGTGCGCGATCACCCGAAGGTGCAGTGGGTTTCAAAAGCGATATTGGAATTAGCAATGCAAACGGTTACCTCGCTCCCCGCGGACGACAAGATGTGTGGCTGGTATCACACGAGTCGCGCACGCACGCCCAGGCCTGGCCACACGGGAGAATCGCAGGCTCGCTGGGCGATCATCGGCGCCGGTTTCACCGGCCTCGCCGCCGCCCGGCAGCTCGCCCTGAATTTCCCCGACGACGAAATCGTGCTGATCGACGCCCAGGAGGTCGGCTTCGGCACCTCGGGGCGCAATGCCGGTTTCGCGATCGACCTGCCGCACGACATCGGCGCGGACGATTACATCGGCGACATCGACACCGCCCGCACCACGCTCAAGCTCAACCTGCTCGGCCAGACCATCCTGCGCGATCTGGTCGACGAGCACGGCATCGACTGCCATATGACCGCGTCCGGCAAATACCAGGCGGCCGTGGAAGAACGCGGCGTGGCCGTGCTCGACGCGTATCGCCGAGGTCTCGACAAACTGGGTCAGCCGTATCAGGTGATCGACGGCGCGGCGCTGCCCGAACATATCGGCACGTCGTTTTATCGCAAGGCGCTGTTCACGCCGGGCACGGTGCTCGTGCAGCCGTCGGGTCTCGTCAAGGGTCTCGCCGATTGCCTGCCGCCCAACGTCACGCTCTACGAAGGCACCGCGATCACCGACGTCGATTACGGCGAGAAGATCGTGCTCGCGCATCGCAACGGCCGCATCGTGGCCGACAAACTGGTGCTCGCCAACAACGCGTTCGGCATGCGCTTCGGCTTCCTCGCGCGCACGATGTTGCCGGTGTTTCTCTACGCGAGCCTCACGCGGCCGCTGACCGCCGCGGAGCAGGCCGAACTCGGCGGCAAGCCGGTCTGGGGCGTGATTCCCGCCGACCCGTTCGGCAGCACGCTGCGCCGCACGCACGACAACCGCATCCTCGTGCGCAACAGTTTCTCGTTCAATCCCGACGGCCGCCCCAGAGAGCAATGCCTCGACCGCTTCGCGCAACGTCATCGCCTGTCGTTCGAACGGCGTTTCCCGATGTTGCCGCAGGTCGATTTCGAGTACACCTGGAGTGGTTCGCTCGCGCTTTCGCAGAATCACAAGGGCTTTTTCGGGCAACTCGCGCCGAACGTCTACGGCGCGCTGTGCTGCAACGGACTCGGCATCACGCGCGGCACGGTCACGGGCACGCTGCTCGCCGACTGGCTCGCGGGCAAGCCCAATGAACTGACGAATTTCCTGCTCGACACGTCCGGCCCCAACAAGGCGCCGCCCGAGCCGTTCCTCTCGGTGGGCGTGAACGCAACACTCTGGTGGGGACAGCGCAAGGCAGGACTCGAAGCCTGATTTGCATCCAGATTCGCATATCGACCGCGAAGCAACGCGATAAACCGGCAAATCAGCATATAGACCGATCGCACCTTATACGAAGCACAGGACGCGACAGACATGATTCGTATAACGAATCATTGCGTCCCTTTTCATGGAAGGAGACTGGCAATGTCGAACAATCACGTATCCATCGAGGACGTTCCGCTCAATGGATTCCATCAGTTGCTGACCATCCGTTCGAGCGGCGGCTGGCTCATGGATGGCTATGTCCTGAGCATCATCGGCGTGGCGATGGTGCAGTTTTCCTCGGCGCTCGGTCTGACCAGTTTCTGGGAAGGCATGGTGGCCGCTTCGGCGCTGATTGGCATCTTCGTGGGCGGCTTCGCGGGCGGCTGGCTGTCCGACCGCCTGGGTCGCCAGAAGCCCTATTTTTTCGGGCCCGTTATCTTCTTCGTCTGCTCGCTCGCACAGCTTTGGGTGCAATCCGGCGAGGCGCTGTTCTTCCTGCGCTTCCTGATCGGCATCGGCGTGGGGATCGAATATCCGGTGGCCGGTTCGCTGCTGGTCGAATTCATGCCGCGCAAATATCGCGGCCCGCGTCTCGCCTTGCTGACGATCATCTGGTTCCTCGGCGCGGCGCTCGCGTATATCGTCGGCAATCTGATTCTGAGCAGCGGCGCGCACGATGCGTGGCGCTGGGTGCTCGCGAGTCCCGCCGTGATCGGCATCGTGCTGTTCGTCGTGCGCATCGGCACGCCCGAGTCGCCGCGCTGGCTGCTCAGCAAGGGACGCAAGGCCGAAGCCGAAGCGATCATCAAGAAGGTCTACGGTCCCGATTTTTCGCTGAACAATCTGCCTGAAGAAAAGGCCGAAAAGAAGATCTCGCTGTGGTCGCTGCTGCATTCCGGCTACGGCAAGCGCATGTTGTTCGTCACGCTGTTCTGGAGCTGCTCGGTGATTCCCGTGTTCGCGGTCTATTCGTTCGCGCCGCGCGTGCTCGAAGCGCTCAATCTGACCGGCCGCTGGGAATCGCTCGGCTCGGTCGCCATCACGCTGCTGTTCGTGGTCGGCTGCATCATCGCCACGCGCGTCATCAACGTGCTGGGCCGCCGCGCGATGGTGATCCACAGCTTCCTGTGGTCGGCGCTCGCGCTGCTCGCGCTCGGCGCGTGCTCGAACGGCTCGGCCATTCTGATTCTCGTGCTGTTCGGCGCCTATGCGGTGCTGATCGGCGGCGCTCAGGTGCTGCAACTCGTCTACCCCAACGAAATTTTCCCGACCGATATCCGCGCCTTCGCGGTAGGCATGGGCGCATCGCTCTCGCGCATCGGCGCGGCGATCGGCACCTGGCTCGTGCCGATCGCGCTCAACAGCATCGGCATCGGCAACACCATGTATGCGGCCGCGGCCGTGTCCTTCGTCGGTCTTGCTGCCTCGCTTGCGCTCGCGCCTGAAACGCGTTCGCTGAGCCTGCAGGAAGCCGCTTCGCTCAATCACTGAACCCGTCGATCCGACGCTCCCTCATTTCAATCTTCACGGAAACAGTCATCATGAAATTCGAAGGCATCTACACCCCGGCCATCACGCCCCTCGACGCCGCCGGACAGATCGACAACAAAGCCTTTGCCGAAGTGCTCGAATCGCTGATTGCCGCGGGCGTGCACGGCATCATCATCGGCGGCTCGACGGGCGAGTACTACGCGCACACCGCGCAGGAACGCTTCGATCTCGGCAAGCTCGCGAAGGAAGTGATCGGCTCGCGCACCGCGCTGATCATCGGCACGGGCGCCGTGCGCACGGAAGATTCGGTCGAATACGCGAAGGCCGCGAAGGCGATCAAGGCCGATGCGATTCTGGTCGGCTCGCCGCCCTATGCGCTGCCGACCGAGCAGGAAAACGCCGAGCACGCGCTCGCCATCGACCGCGCCGCCGACCTGCCGATCATGCTGTACAACTACCCCGGCCGCATGAGCGTTTCGATGGGCCGCGAATTCTTCGAGATCGTCACGAAGGCTTCGAAGAACTTCGTCGCGATCAAGGAAAGCTCGGGCCAGACGGGTCAACTGCACATGCTGGCGCGCGAGTTTCCGACTCTGTCCGTGTCGTGCGGCTGGGACGATCAGGCGCTGGAATTCTTCGCATGGGGCGCGCGCAGCTGGGTCTGCGCCGGTTCGAACTTCTTGCCCGCCGAGCACATCGCGCTGTACCAGGCGTGCGCCGTGGAAAACGATTTCAACAAGGGCCGCCGCATCATGTCCGCGATGCTGCCGCTGATGGACTTCCTCGAAGAAGGCAAGTTCGTGCAGTCGATCAAGCACGGCTGCGAAATCATCGGCTTGCGCAGTGGCGGCGTGCGCGCGCCGCTCAAGGGTCTCAATGACGACGAGAAGCAGCGCCTGCACACCATCGTCACGGCGCTCAAGCGCGAAGTGGCGGCCGTGACCGGAGGCCAGGGCTGATGGCCGATCTGCTTTCCGCTCAGGAATACGCCGCGCTGGCCGCGCGGCTGACCTTGCCGACCGAGGCGTTCATCGACGGCGCATTCCAGCCTTCGGTGTCGGGCGCGACGTTCGCCACCACGAACCCGGCCACGAACGAGGTGCTCGCGCACATCGCCGCCTGCAACGCCGCCGACGTCGATCGCGCCGTGGCCAGCGCCCGCGCGGCGTATCGCGACGGCCGCTGGCGCAAGCTGCCGCCCTCGCAACGCAAGTCGATTCTGCTGAAGTTCGCCGATCTGCTCGAAGCAAACGCGCACGAACTCGCGACGATGGAAAGCCTCGACAGCGGCAAGCCCATTCGCGAGTGCCAGAACACCGACGTGCCCGAAACGATTCATACGATTCGCTGGCACGCCGAGCTGATCGACAAGATCTACGACTCCACCGCGCCGGTCGGATCGGGCGCGCTCTCGCTGGTCGTGCGCGAGCCGATCGGCGTGGTCGGTCTCGTGTTGCCGTGGAATTTCCCGCTGCTGATGCTCGCGTGGAAGATCGGTCCGTCGCTGGCCGCCGGTTGCTCGATCGTCGTGAAGCCCGCGAAGGAAACCACGCTCACGGCGCTGCGCGTGGCCGAACTCGCGCACGAAGCGGGCGTGCCGGCGGGCGTTTTCAACGTGCTGCCGGGCGGCGGCCAGGAAGTGGGCGAGCCGCTGGGCCTGCACATGGACGTCGACATGGTGAGCTTCACAGGCTCCACCGCCACGGGCCGGCGCTTCCTGCACTATGCGGCCGAGTCCAATCTGAAGCGGATTGTGTTAGAGTGCGGCGGCAAAAATCCGGCCGTGGTGCTCAAGGACGCCGACGATCTCGATACCGTTGCGCAGCACGTCGTCAACGGCGCGTTCTGGAACATGGGCGAAAACTGCTCGGCGTCCTCGCGCCTGATCGTGCATGCCGACATCAAGGACGCGCTGCTCGAACGCATCGGCGTGCAGATGCGCGAATGGAAGATGGGCGATCCGCTCGATCCCGAACACCGCATCGGCGCGATGGTCAGCCAGTCGCACTTCGAGAAGGTCCGCTCGTATCTCGTGCAGGCGCAGACGGAGCAACTGCGCGTGGCCTTCGGCGGCGACACGGAGCGCGGCATCTTCGTCGAGCCGACCGTGGTCGACGGCGTGAGTTCGACGAGCCGCCTGTTCCAGGAAGAGATCTTCGGACCGGTGCTCGCCGTCACGACGTTCACGGACCTCGACGAAGCCATCGCGCTCGCGAACGACTCGGTCTATGGCCTCGCCGCTTCGGTCTACACCAGCAACCTGAACCACGCGATCCGCCTGTCGCGCGAGATCCGCGCGGGCGTCGTGACCGTCAACTGCTTCGGCGAAGGCGACATCACGACACCGTTCGGCGGCTACAAGGAGTCGGGTTTCGGCGGCCGGGACAAGTCCATCTGGGCGCACGATCAATACACCGAGATCAAGACGATCTGGATCGATACGCCCGCGTGAATGCCTGCACCCGCCTGACGCTTGACCGGTCAGGTGCATTCGGCGTGCTCGCCGTGGCCGGACTTGCGCTGCCGGCCATGGCGCGCGCGTGGGGAATATGAATTATCAAGGCAGATTCGAGGTATGAAAAAGGATACGGCCACGCTGATCGGGCTCGTCGCAATCATGTTGTGGGCGTCGATCGTCGCCCTGATTCGCGGGGTCAGCGAAAGTCTGGGCGCGACCGGCGGCGCCGCCATGATGTACACGGTGGCGTCCGTCTTTCTCGCGTTGACGGTCGGCTTCCCCAATCTCAGGCAATTTCCGCGAAATTATCTGATCTGGGGAAGTCTGCTATTCGTCGCCTACGAACTGTGCCTTTCGCTCTCGATCGGTTATGCCGATAACGGCCGGCAGGCGATCGAAGTCGGCATGGTCAATTATCTGTGGCCGACCTTCACGCTGATCTCGGCCATCGTCTTCAACAAGCAGAAGGCCAATCTGCTCGTCGTGCCCGGTTTCGTGCTCTCGATGCTCGGCATCGGCTGGGTGCTGGGCGGTGATCGCGGCATCGACCTCGCGGGCATGCTCGGCAACGTCAAGGACAACCCGCTGAGCTACGGCCTCGCGTTCAGCGGCGCGCTGATCTGGGCTGCGTACTGCACGGTGACGGCGCGCATCGCGAACGGCAAGAACGGCGTGACGCCGTTCTTCATGCTCGTTTCGGCGGTGCTGTGGCTCAAATTCGCGCTAGAAGGCGGCGGCGCGATGCACTTCGACACGCCCGCGCTGATCTATCTGTTCCTGGCCGCGGCGGCGATGGGCTTCGGCTACGCGGCCTGGAACATCGGCATTCTGCATGGCAACGCCACGGTGCTCGCGGGCGCGTCGTATTTCATTCCGGTGATTTCCGCCGCCCTGGCCGCCACGCTGCTGCACGCGCCGCTCTCCGACGCGTTCTGGCACGGCGCCTTGATGGTCTGCGCGGGATCGATTCTGTGCTGGATCGCCACGCGCCCTCGCCGACCGGGAAAGGCCGCGCGCAAGGCCGCCGCGAACGAAGCCGAAGCCGTAGAAAAGCGAATTGGGGAGCGCGTTTGACCGGCCGCGGAGCACGCCTCGCGCAAACCGCGCCCGAGGCGTCATCTGGAGATTTTCTGTCCGTCGCTTTATAGTACACAAAAGGTAGACAGAGAATCCCCATGAAATCGAGCCCCGACGAGTTCCAGATCGACAGCAACGCCCCCATCGACCGCAAGGCGGTTTTAGCCGAAACCCTGCGCCGCCGCATCGTCAGCATGGAACTGAAGCCGGGCGCCGTGGTGGACGAACTGGCGCTGTGCGAGGAATTCGGCCTCTCACGCCCGCCCGTGCGCGAACTGATGCGCCAGATGGCGGCCGAGGGGTATATCGAGCTGGAAGCCAATCGCGCGGCGCGAGTGTCGTCGATGAACTATCACTCGCTGCGCAGTTTCTTTCTGGCCGCACCGCTCATTTACGTCGCGACGACGCAACTCGCGGCGGCCAACGCCACCGCCGCCGACATCGCGAAACTGCGCGCCATCCAGAAGCATTTCCGCCAGGCCATCGACGCGCACGACGTGGAAAACCGGGTGCTCTACAACGACCAGTTCCACCTCGAAATCGGCACGATGGCGCAGAACGACTATCTGATGCCCAGCCTGCGCCGCCTGCTGATCGATCACGCGCGTCTGGGCAAGACCTTTTATCGCTACCCCGCCACTGAAAACATGCAGCACGAGATGCATCAGGCAGCGGATCAGCACGATGAAATCATCGACGCGATCGAGCGCCGCGATACCGAACGCGCGGGCGAACTCGTGAGAGCGCATTGGGAATTGTCGCGCCGTCATATGACCGACTATGCGATTCCGGAAGGGCTGGATGTGCCGCTGAGTTTTGCCTGAATGAATTGCGCCTGAATCAAGCGTGATCCACGGGTGATTCAAACCTCGCGACATTCAAACGCTCGCACGCCGGCAACGGCGCACCGTCTCCGAAGGCAGTTCGCCGAACATGGTGCGATAGTCCTGCGCGAAACTGCCGAGATGCAGAAAGCCCCATTTCGTGGCCGCCGCCGTGACCGAATCGCCGCTGCGCAATGCGCGGCGCACGTGATTGAGCCGAACCGCGCGCAGATACGCCACGGGATTCAGATCGAGCACATGCTGAAACGCGTACTGAATCGTTCTGCGGCTCACGCCTAGCTGGCCGCACAACTCCGCGATCGACAGCGGGCAGGTTTCGGCCACTTCGAGACACCGCTGCGTGGCCGCGACCAGCGCCGCATGGCTCGCATGCGGCGCAACGCTGCGCGTTTGATCGCGTGCGCCGTGTTCCAGCACCTCCGACAACAGCGACAACACCGCGCCCTGCAACGCCATCGCACGCTCGCGCCCGGTCTGCGTCACGGTGATCGACAGCGCGTGGCGCAGCACGTCGCGAAAACGCTGCGCCGTGGCTTCGCTCATCGGCACGACGGGCGCCATATCGGTTTTGGCAAGCGAGCCCGCAAATACACGCAACGCGTCGCTGTCGATTTCATCGACATGAATTTCGACGTTCGCAAGCACGTGATGATCGGGCGAAAAGAATTCGAATTCCTCAACGCTCGAAAATACGTGCAGGCTGTCGCGACCGCTTGCGTGTCCGCACATGCGCGCATGGCCGTCGAGTTCGAGCGGCACCGCAATCGCAATCCTCCCCGCGGGCACCGAGCCGCGCTGAAGAATGACCTTGTCGAGATGCTCGACCAGCACGCGCACGCCGCCTATCGACGCAATGGACGACGAGCCGCTGAACGCGCCGCGCGAAATCTGCGTGTAATCGAGATCCCAGCCACTGAAAATGCGGGCCTGTTCATCCACGTCCGTGAAGGCGCAAAACGCGACCGAACGCATCGCCTGGACGGCGCGCTCGGGCTGATCTGCGAGAAGACGGGAATCGGTGCGCATACGCATCAGGCTCGGAACTCGGAATTCACTCATTCACTATCCGGTCCATTCTAGCGAAAACCCTCGCGCGTCAAAATGCCCTGCAAAAACCGGGGAAAACCCGCGATTGCCGAAATCCGATAGTCACGCGTTCAGCCGAAATCTAATCTGCGATGCGCACGCCGCGCCGCTTTCGAGCGGTCGCGCCGACTGGCCCTTGGCGCGCTCATGCGCCATGCAACACAGGATAACGAATCATGAACGCTCGACTCGACGGCCGGCTCGCCGGCAAGGTCGCCATCATCAGTGGCGGTGCGGGAGGATGCGGCGCGGCCGCTTCGACGCTGTTCGCGCGGCAGGGTGCGCGCGTCGCGATCATCGACCGTGACGGCGACGCCGCCGAAACGCTCGCCTCGATACTGCGCGACGAAGGTTTGAGCGCCGCCGGTTTTGGCGCCGATGTCGCGCGCAAACAGGACGTCGCGCGTGCCGTTGCCGCCGCGCGCGAAACCTTCGGCCCCGCCGACGTGCTGTTCAATCACGCGGGCACCCTGATCGTCAAACCATTCCTCGATATCGAAGAAGACGAATGGGACTGGCTCATGGCCGTCAACGTCAAAAGCATGTATCTGATGACGCAGGCGGTCCTGCCGCAAATGCTGGAAAAAGCGGCGGGCACGATCATTTGCACGTCGTCGATTTCCGCCGTGTGCGCGACGCCCGGCGAAGTGCTGTACGACACCACCAAGGGCGCCTGCCATATGTTCGCGCGCGCGATCGCGATCGAATATCGCGAACGCGGCATCCGCTGCAACGCCATAGCGCCGGGTTTCATTCGCACGCCGCACGGAATTCGCGAAATCGATCAATTGCGCGCGATGGGCGTCGATGTGTCGGAAAACTCGATCGCGCAGCAACAGGGCCGACTCTGCGAACCGTCCGAAGTGGCCGCCGCCGCGCTCTTTCTTGCGTCTGACGAATCGAGTTTTGTGAATGGCGCACATCTCTTCGTGGACAACGGTTTTTCCGCGCTCTGATTCTCCGCGCCGCGCCCCGCGTTCCGTATCGACCCTGGGTTGCCGATATCCGATAGTGGCCAAAAAAAGCCTCTCCTAGAGTGGGCGCATCACACCGTCACGCGCGCCATGCACGCACGCGTGACGGTCAACCCGGAGGGAGACCCCGTCATGGATGTCGAAAATCGCAGCATCGAATTTATTCCGCATGGCGAGCGTTACGGCACGCCCAAGCGGCTGTTTACGATCTGGTTCAGCGCCAACATGCAGGTGACCGCACTGGTGGTCGGCACGCTGGGCATCGTCGCGGGCATGAGTCTCGCGTGGACGCTCGTCGCGCTCGTCGTAGGCAATGTGATCGGCACGATTTTCATGGCGGCGCATTCCGCGCAAGGGCCGCATCTGGGCATTCCGCAGATGATCCAGAGCCGCGCGCAATTCGGCGTGTATGGCGCGGCATTGCCGCTCGTGATCGTGACGCTCGCCTATGTGCTGTTCGTCGCCGCCGACGGCGTAGTGATGCGCGAATCGATCAAGTCGATTTACCCGATGTCCGACAATGCCGCGATTATCGTATTCGGCGCGTTGACGTTCGTGATCAGCTATATCGGCTATGAATTGATTCACCGCTTTGGCGCGACCATGACGGTGCTGTCGATTCTCGTCTTCGCGGCCACCGCGCTGATTCTGGTTTTCTCGCCGCACGTGCACGTCACGCTGCAAACCGCGAAACACGGCTTTTCCGTGGGCGCTTTCAATCTCGTGGTCGCGCAAGCGGCTTCGTGGACGCTCGGTTTCGGCCCTTACGTCGCGGACTATTCGCGCTATCTGCCGGACAGCGTGCGCACGCGCGACACGTTCTGGTACACCTATCTGGGCGGCCTGCTCGGCTCGCTCGCCGTGATGGTGTTGGGCGCGGTGCTCGCCACGGTATCGACTTCCGTGGTCAACGATCCCGGCACGGCCATCGCCGCGTTGTTCGGCGGCTGGGCGCGCCCGGCGCTCATTGTAATCGTGCTCGGCGTACTCGTTTTCAACGTATTGAGCCTGTATAGCGCGTATATGTCGTCGGTGACGATTTTCAGCGGCTTTCGCAGCATGACGCGCATTCGCCGCTCCACCAAATTCGTCGTGCTGTTTCTGCTTTTCGCCGTTTCGACGTGGATCGCAATCGCCACGCAATATCATTTCTCCGACTATTTCGCCGATATTCTCAACGCGCAGATTTACGTGCTGGTGCCCTGGAGTTCGATCAATCTCGTCGATTACTACCTCGTGCGCCGCGGCGCATACAGCGTGAAAGACATGTACGACGCGCGCGGCCACTACGGCACTTTCAACTACAAGACCATCGCAATCTACTGCGCCGGATTCGCCAGCACGCTGCCATTCATGGACCTCTCGTTCTATCACAGCTACTTCGCGAAACTCATCGGCGCGGATGTGAGCTGGATTCCGAGCCTGCTCGTGCCCGGCGTACTCTATTACGTCACGTTCGGACTGCGCGCACGCACGGCCCGCAACGTCGTCGCCGTCGAGCACGACGCGATGCAGCCGCACTGAATCGCGGCGTTTAACTCCGGTTTTCCATGTCTCACCCGATCGCCCCTCTTCATTCCGAAACGCGTCAGCCGATTCGATTCGGCATTGTCCTGCTGCCGAATTTCACGCTGACCGCGTTCTCGGGATTCGTCGATCTGCTGCGCCTCGCGAGCGACGACGGCGATATGAGCCGCCCCGTGCGCTGCTCGTGGACCATCGTCGCCGAATCGCTCGCGCCCATTCGCGCCAGTTGCGGCATTCAGGTCACGCCGTGGACGACCTTCGACGAAGCCGGCACGTTCGATTACCTGTTGGTGGTGGGCGGTCTGCTGCATTCCGGGCCCTCGGCCAGCGAGGCGACGCATCGCTTCATTCGCGCCGCCGCCGCGAGCGGCGCCACGCTGGTCGGCATCTGCACGGGCGCATTCGCGCTCGCCCGCGCGGGCGTGATGGACGGCTACCGGATCTGCGTGAGCTGGTTTCACTATTGGGATTTCGTCGAGCGCTTTCCCGCGATTCCCGAATCGAACCTGATCGCCGACCGTCTGTTCGTGATCGATCGCGCGCGCATCACCTGCTCGGGCGGTCGCGCGTCGATCGACGTGGCCGCCGCGATTCTTTTACGGCATCTCGACGCGGCGATCGTGCAGAAAGCCCAGCGCATCCTGATCGTCGACGATGCGCAGCGCGGCAACGCGCCCCAACCCTATCCGCCGGGTCTCGATCCCGCTTCGCATCCGAAGGTGCGCCGCGCGATTCTCATCATGGAACAGCACATCGCGAATCCGCTCTCGCTGACCGAACTGGCGCGGCGCGTCGACACCTCCGTGCGCCAGCTCGAGCGGCTGTTCGTTGCCGAGACCGGCAAATCGCCCAATGTCTACGGCCGCCAGATGCGCGTGCGCATGGCCGCGTGGATGCTGACCGGCTCCGACCGCACGGTTGCCGATATCGCCATGTCGTGCGGATTCTCGGACGCCTCGCATCTCGGGCGCGAGTTTCGCAAGGAATTCGACGCGTCGCCGGGCGCTTATCGCACCACGCGTCCGCATGCGCTCGATAGCGCAATGTGCGAAGCCTGAAACCCATCCCTGCGGCTTGTCGCAATCGTTCTATCGCGCCCGGCGCGCATGTTCTTAAATAGCTGCACGGCCTGGGGCAATCAACACCACGCTGGAACCTGAGAGCCGATACACCGCCCGATTTCGCGGCTGCCTCGTCAAACCGAAACTGGAAAACCATGTTCAAACGCGCCGTTTCCATCGCCAACGTCGATCCCGAACTCTTCGCCGCGATCGAACTCGAGAACCGCCGCCAGGAAGAGCACATCGAGCTCATCGCGTCGGAAAACTACACCTCGCCCGCCGTCATGGCCGCGCAGGGTTCGCAGCTCACCAACAAATACGCCGAAGGCTATCCCGGTAAGCGTTATTACGGCGGCTGCGAAAACGTCGATATCGTCGAGCAGCTCGCGATCGACCGCGTCAAGGCGCTGTTCGGCGC
>NZ_FNZM01000028.1 GCF_900109265.1 Paraburkholderia tropica | reverse complement strand
GGCGTGCAGATCCGCAATCGCGGCGAATCGCGGCAGATCGCGCAGACCTTCGTCGAGCACGGTTTTCCGTGCGTCGATCTCACCGGCGACGAACTCTCGAAGCAGCACATCCGCTACATGGTCGGCGGCCGTTCGCCGCTCGCGCACGACGAGCGCCTGTTCCGTTTCGAGTTTCCGGAGCGCCCGGGTGCGCTGATGCGCTTCCTCTCGTCGATGGCGCCGAACTGGAACATCAGCCTGTTCCACTACCGCAATCAGGGCGCGGATTACAGCTCGATTCTGGTCGGGATTCAGGTGCCGGCGGCGGAAGACGCGGAGTTCCGCCGCTTCCTCGCCACGCTCGGCTATCCGCATTACGAAGAGACGCAGAATCCGGCGTATCGGTTGTTTCTCTCGTAAAGGCCGACGATCATGGCCGTTTCGCTCACTGACAAGCTGGTCGTCGCGATCTCGTCACGTGCGCTGTTCGATTTCGAGGAAGAGAACGGCGTGTACGAAGCCGGCGACCTGCATGCCTACGAGACGCTGCAGCGCGAGCGCCTGCACGTGCCCGCGCGGCCCGGCGTGGCGTTCGCGCTGATCCGCAAGCTGCTCGCGCTGAACAACGGCGCGCATCACGTGGAAGTCGTGATCCTCTCGCGCAGCGATCCGATCAGCGGCTTGCGCACCTTCAACTCGTGCCGCGAGCACGGCCTCGACATTCAGCGCGGCGTGTTCACGCGCGGCCGCGAGCCCTGGCATTACCTCAAGCCGCTGAACGCGTCGCTGTTTCTCTCCGCGAATCCCGACGACGTGCGCGGCGCGCTCGACGCGGGCTTTCCGGCCGCGCGCGTGTTCCCACCGACCGGCGCAAATTCGGCGACAATGGCGGAACGCAACGCGCAGGAAATACGCGTCGCGTTCGACGGCGATGCGGTGCTGTTTTCCGACGAAGCCGAGCAGATCTTCCAGCGCGACGGCCTGGGCGCGTTCGTGAGCCACGAACGGGACAATCGCGAGCTGCCGCTTGCGCAAGGTCCGCTCAAGCCGCTGCTCGAAGCGCTGCACCGGCTGCAGAATCTCGCCGACGCGAACGCGAAAATGCGCATCCGCACCGCGCTCGTCACGGCGCGATCGGCGCCCGCGCACGAACGCGCGATCCGCACACTGATGGCCTGGAACATCGAAATCGACGAAGCGATGTTCCTCGGCGGACTCGACAAAGGCCCGTTCCTGCGCGAGTTCGAACCTGATTTTTTCTTCGACGACCAGATCCGCCATTGCGAATCGGCCCGTTCGGTCACGGCGACCGGACATGTGGCGAGCGGCGTGGCGAATCCCGCCGGCGCGGCGTCCCTCAAGGGCGCGCCCGGCGTCATTACCGAAACCAGCGCATCATGACTCCCGAACAATCGCCGCTCGGCAAGGCTTCCAGCTACACCGAGCAATACGACGCCAAGCTGCTGTTCCCGATCCCGCGTGTGGGCGCGCGTGAACAGATCGGCATCGGCGCGCAACTGCCCTTCTTCGGCACCGATATCTGGAACGCGTACGAGCTGTCGTGGCTCAATGCGCGCGGCAAGCCGCAGATCGCCATCGCCACCTTCTTCATTCCCGCCGATTCGCCGAACATCGTCGAATCGAAGTCGTTCAAGCTCTATCTGGGCTCGTTCGCGCAGACCAAATTCGAGTCCGCCGACGACGTGCGCGACGTGCTCAAGCGCGACGTATCGGCGGCGTGCGGCGCATCGGTGTCGGTGAAGCTCGATCAGCCGGGCGCGTTCGGCAAGATTCCGTTCGAGGAATTCGACGGTCTCTCGATCGACCGCCTCGACCTGGACGCCGAGATCTATCACCCGGACGCCACCCTGCTGAAGGCCGCGCTCGACGAGTCGCCGGTTGAGGAAACGCTGGTCTCCAATCTGCTGAAGTCGAACTGCCCGGTGACCGGCCAGCCCGACTGGGGCAGCGTGCAGATTCACTACGTCGGGCCGCAGATCGATCAGGCCGGGCTGCTGCGCTACATCATCTCGTTCCGCAATCACACGGGCTTCCACGAGCAATGCGCCGAGCGCATCTTCATGGACATCCTGCGCGAGTGCAAACCGGATCGTCTCGCGGTCTACGCGCGCTACACGCGACGCGGCGGACTCGACATCAATCCGTTTCGCACCAACTTCAACATGCCGATGCCGGACAACGCGCGACTGGCGCGTCAATAAGCGCGGTTTGCGCGCAGTTAGCACGCAGTTCGCACGTCATGGAAAGCACAAAGCGCCGGCAAGACCGGCGCTTTGTTTTTATCCGCGAGGATCGGTGAACGAAGCGATCGCTATTGCTGCGACGGCGGCAGCTCCGCCGCGCCCATGCGCCGCGCGATCACGCCCGCGCGCTGCGAAAGATAAGCCGAATTGCGATGTTCGTCGAAATACTTGGGACGCGGCAGCATGACCGCGAGCCGCGCCGACTGCCACGGCGTGAGCTTCGCCGCCGTCGTGCGGTAGTAGTAGCGCGCCGCCGCCTGCGCGCCGTAGACGCCGTTGCCCCACTCCACCGAATTCAGATAGATCTCGAAGATGCGCTCCTTGTCGAGCAGCGTCTCCAGCATCCACGTGATGATGAGTTCCTGGCCTTTGCGGATATAGCTTTTCTCGCGCGACAGAAAGAGGTTGCGCGCGAGTTGCTGCGTGATTGTCGATCCGCCGCGCACGATGTGGCCGCGCTTCTTGTTGCGCTCCCACGCCTGCAGGATGGCGTCGGTTTCGTAGCCGTTGTTATTGACGAAGTTGGCGTCCTCGGACGCGATGATCGCGCGCTTGAGGTTGCGCGAGATCTGATCGTACGGCACCCACTGATGCTGGATGTCGAGGTTCGGACGATCGGCGGCGAGGCCGGCCGCATCGGTGCGCATGAACGCCGTCGACTGCGGATCGACGACATTCCACGCGGCGATCTGCGCGAAATAGTAGAACTGCAGCGCGATCCACGCGACGCCGAACACCAGCGCCGCATAGACGATCCAGCGCAGCGCGCCGACTCGGTCTGGCGCGCGCTGCACCCGCCGGTTTGCCGCCGCTGTGCGCATGGATCGCGTCTCCCGTGACCGCTGCTGCTGTTGTCAGGCCTGCGCCGCTTGCGCCGCGATCTGCGCGCGCAGTGCGGCGAGCACCGGCGCGCCCGTGGGACGCACGCCGCGCCACACGAAGAACGATTCGGCGGCCTGCTCGACCAGCATGCCCAGACCGTCCGAGGCACGCGCGCCGAGCGATTCGGCGTGACGCATGAAGACCGTCGGCTGGGCGCCGTACATCATGTCGTACGCGAGCGTCGCCGTGCCGAACGCACGATCGTCGCATTCGGGCAGCGCGGCGTCGAGACTGCCCGCCGTCGCGTTCACGATTACGTCGTAGGGTTTCGGATCGACCGCGTGCGGACCGCCGCCGTTGATGAGGCAGCCGAACGTCTGCGCCGAGCCCGCGAACTGCTCGATCAGCGCATGCGCCTTGTGCGCCGTGCGATTGACGATGGTGATCTCGCGCGGCAGGCATTCGAGCATCGGCAGCACGACGCCGCGCGCCGCGCCGCCCGCGCCGAGCAGCAGCACGCGCGCGCCCTTGAGCGACACGCCCAGATTCGCCTCGATGTCGCGAACGAGACCGAAACCATCGGTGTTGTCGCCGAAAATGCCGTCTTCGTCGAAGCGCAGCGTATTCACCGCGCCCGCCGCCGCCGCACGCGGCGACAGACGATGCGCGAGCGCGTGCGCTTCGAGCTTGAACGGCACGGTCACATTCAGACCGCGCCCGCCCGCTGCGCGAAACGCCTGCACATGCTCGACGAAACCGTCGAGCGGCGCGAGCAGCCGGTCGTAGTCGACGGCTTCGCCGGTCTCCTGCGCGAATTGCGCGTGGATCGCCGGCGATTTGCTGTGCGCCACCGGATTGCCGACGACCGCATAGCGGTCGCGATGCTGCGTCGGCGTTTGCGATTGCGATTGCGTCTGATCGGCGCTCATGCGCGCGGCTCCGTCTCGTGCTGTTCTGCCTGCTGTTCTGCTTGCTGCTCGCCCGCGTCTTCCTGCGCATCGGTTGCGGCGTCGCTCGCGCCTTCCGCTGCATCGGATTCGGCGAGCGCTTCCGCTTCGCTCTGCGCGGAGTCGTCGGCGGCTTCGATCAGCTCTTCGTCGTCGCCCGACTCTTCCTCGGGCTGCTCGCCGCTCGTCACGACCGGTGCGTCGAGCACGCGCAGCATGCGCACGGACGCCTCGATGGTCAGCTCGTCGATCGACATCACTTCCATCATCAGACGCGTGCCGCGCGCGTGCACGCCGAGCGCGGGCACGTGCATCAGCAGCGGCACTTCCTCGAAGCGCACGAGGTCGTCCTTGACGACCGTCGCCGGGAATTCGCGACGCGGCTCGACGCCGCCGTCACCGCGCATTTCCTGCTGGAGCCAGCGCAGGCACCAGAAGTACTCCATGCGGCGCTGGTGATCGGCATAGGCCGTGTAGGTTTCGTCGAAGCCCTGCACGACGGCGAACAGGTCGGCGTCCTTGGGCTTGAACGGCGCGACCAGCTTGGCGGCCACGCCGTGCTCCACGCACGCGAGCAACTGCCACTGGTTCACGAGGTCGACGTAACGGCGCAGCGGCGACGTGCTCCACGCGTACTGTGCGACGCCGAGGCCTTCGTGCGGCGCGGCGTTGGTCTGCATGCGCGTGCGCTTCGGCCCCGTGGGCGCGCCAAACGCGCGCTGCGTGCGGTAGATGCCCGGCACGCCGTGATCGTTGAGGAACGCGCCCCACGTGGAGTTGGCGAGAATCGCCAGTTCCGCGACGATCATGTCGAGCGGGGAGCCGCGGCGGCGCGGCGTGATGTTGACGTGCTCGCCTTCCACGTAGAAGTTGTAGTCGGTGTTGCGCTGCACTTCGCGGCGCAGGCCGTAACCGGCGCGCGCGGCCTGGCGCTTCTCGAACAGCGCCTGCGCGAACGGCCACAGCACGGCGATGTCGTCCTTGTGCGGATATTCGCCCGTGCCCGCCGCGAGCGTTTCTTCCGTCACCACTTCGTCGAGCGTGTTGTGACGCAGGTTGCTCTTCACGAACACGCGCTCGGCGCGCGTTTCGGTCGCCACGATTTCCTGCGTCTCGCGGTTCACGAGGCAGTAAAGCGACAGCGCCGGGCGCATGCCGCCTTCCTTGAGCGTGAAGGCGTCGACGAAATCGTCGGGCAGCATGGTGATCTTGTCGCCGGGCATGTAGACCGTCGACAGACGCGTGCGCGCGATGGCGTCCGCCGTGTCGCCGCGCGCGATGCCGAGCGCCGGCGCCGCGATGTGGATACCGATGCGCACGCGGCCGTCGGCCAGATGCTCGATGGAGAACGCGTCGTCGATTTCGGTCGTGGTGACGTCGTCGATCGAGAAGGCCTGCACCTGCTCGACCGCGTCCGGCAGCCAGTCGGGCAGCGCGCCGACCGCGACCGGCGGGAAGCCCGTGCCGTGCGGGAAGAATTCAGCGAGGAAACGCGCTTCGTGCAGCGCGCGCGGCGAAGCGATGCCGCCGCATTCGAGCATCAGGCGCGGCATGGAAATGCCACGCGCGGCGGCGGCCGCTTCGAGCGCCTTGTACTCGATGGTGTTCTTGTCCGGCTTCGTGAGCAGGCCGAGCGCCTTGTCCTTGAGCGCCTCGGGCAGACGGCCCGCCTTCAGTTCGTCTTCGTAGCCGGCCTGAACGAGCGCCTGCTGACGCTTGCGTTCGAGCGACGCGAGCGCCATCTTGAGCTGCTCTTCGGGCGCGCGCTGATACTGGCCGCGGCCCTTGCGGCGGAAGTACACGGGCGAGCCGTGCAGACGCAGCACCAGCGCGGCGCGCTCGACCGGGCCGTAGGTTTCGCCGAAGTACTCGCTCGCGAGCGTGGTGTAGGTGAATTCCTCGGCCGGCGCGCATTCCCACAGGAAATCGAGATCGATTTCCTGTGCGGCGGCGTCCGCCTGCTCCAACAGATCCGCAGCGGCGGGCTTCTCGAACTCGATCAGCACGTCCTTGGCGCGCACCTTCGCGCGGCGTCCGCCCGGCAACTCGACCTGAAACGCATCGCCCTGCTTCGACAGCACGCTGCCGGCCTTGAAACTGCCCGATTCCTCAAAGAAAACGTTCACTCAACACTCTCGTCTGACTTGCTTCGACCGCGGGCGCGGCGCGCCCAGACGGTGCTGTATACATATAGGCGTTCGCGCGCGCGGCGCGAACGAAAGACGACGCTCAAGGCGCGTCGCAGAAACGGATCACTTCGTCGACGTAATCGGCGAATTCGCTGATCCCGTGATCGCTGCCTTCGATCAGATGCGTCTGCACACCCGGATAGTGCGCGAGCATCTCGCGGTAATCGAGCACTTCGTCGCCGGTCGCGGCGATCAGATAGTAACGCTCGGGCCGGGTGATGTGCGCAACCGCCAGGGCGCGCAGTTCCTGCAGATGGCGCGGCTCGACGACGATGCTGCCGCCGCCGTGCCACAACGGCTGTTCGCCGAGATACTTCGACAGATCGCGATCCGGCACCACGGCCGGATTCAGCAGCACGGCGCGCCAGCCGTGCTTTTCGGCAAGCTGCGTGGCGAAAAAACCGCCCAGCGAGCTGCCGAGCAGCGTGATGCGCTCGCCCGGCCGGGCGTTCTGCGCGATCTCGCGTTCAACCAGTTCGATCGTTTCGTCCGGCGAGACCGGCAGCGTCGGGCACAGCCATTCGTCCGCGCGGCCCAGTTCGGCGAGACGCGCCGCCAGCAGGCGCGCCTTGAACGATTGCGGCGACGAGCGAAAGCCGTGCAGATAGACGATCACGCCGCGCTCCGGCCGGCTTTCGCCGAAAGCGCGTCGAGCAGCTTTTGATGCACGCCGCCGAAGCCGCCGTTGCTCATCACCAATATCTGGTCGCCGGGGCGCACGGCCGCCACGACCGCCTTCACCAGCGCGTCGAGGTCGTGGAACGCTTGCGCCTTCTCGCCGAGCGGCGCGAGCGCGCCCGCGAGATCCCAGCCGAGCGCGTCCTTGCCGGCGGGCGCGCCGTAGCCGAACACGAGGTCGGCGTCGGCGAGACTGCCGGGCAATTGCGCCTTCATCACGCCGAGCTTCATGGTGTTCGAGCGCGGCTCGAGCACCGCGAGGATGCGCGTGTTGTCGCGGCCCACGCGCGTGCGCAGCCCGGCGACGGTCGTTTCGATCGCCGTGGGATGGTGCGCGAAGTCGTCGTAGACGGTCACGCCGTCGACGCTGCCGCGCACTTCCATGCGGCGCTTCACGTTGCGGAACGACGACAGCGACTGGGCGGCCTGCGCGGGCGGCACGCCGACGCTGCGCGCGGCGGCGATCGCCGCAAGTGCGTTCTGGCGATTGTGCTCGCCCTGGATCTGCCAGTCGACCACGCCCACGCGTTCGCTGTGGTGATAGACGGCGAAGCGCTCGTCGACCGTCACGCCTTCTTCGGCCGGCAGCGCCTGCCAGCCGCCGTCGACGCCGAAACGCTCCACGTCGCTCCAGACGCCGCGCGCGAGCACGCGGTCGAGCGCCTCGCTGCGGCCGTTCGAGACCACGCGGCCCACGCCCGGAATCGTGCGCACGAGATGGTGGAACTGCGTCTCGATGGCGGCGAGATCGGGGAAGATATCGGCGTGATCGAATTCGAGATTGTTCAGCACCGCGGTGCGCGGACGGTAATGGACGAACTTCGAGCGCTTGTCGAAGAAGGCCGTGTCGTATTCGTCGGCTTCGATCACGAAGAAGCTCGAATCGGTCAGACGCGCCGAGATGCCGAAGTTCAGCGGCACGCCGCCGATCAGGAAGCCGGGATTCAGGCCCGAGTCTTCGAGCAGCCACGCGAGCATCGAACTCGTAGTGGTCTTGCCGTGCGTGCCCGCCACCGCGAGCACCCACTTGTCGCGCAGCACGTGCTCGCCGAGCCACTGCGGGCCGGACGTGTACGGCAGGCCGCGATTGAGGATCTCCTCCATCAGCGGATTGCCGCGCGAGACTACGTTGCCGATCACGTACAGGTCGGGATTGAGCTCGGTCTGGCTCGCGTCATAACCCTCGATCAGGCGGATACCCTGCGCTTCGAGCTGCGTGCTCATCGGCGGGTACACACCCGCGTCGCAGCCGGTGACCGTATGACCCGCGCTGCGCGCGAGCACGGCGAGACCGCCCATGAACGTGCCGCAGATGCCGAGGATATGGATGTGCATAAGCCTGTCGCGCCGCGTGGGCGTCGTGAAAGGGTTACAGGGATGGGGAAAGCAGGACGGCGGCGCCTGGCCGCCGGAGCAAAGAACGCTATTGTACCCGAGCGCCTGCGGCTTTTTCGCCGGGGCGGGCGTACCGGCGTGGGCGTACCGGCGCGGCTGTACCGGCATGTGCGTAGCGGCGCCGGGTCCTGCTGCACCGCCGCATCGCCGCGCGGCCGCCGCCGGGAGCGCGCGACGTTCTCTAGTATGATGGGCGCATGGTTCGCAGATCACATTTCGATCCCCAGCGCGTGCGCGAGGAAATCGCCATCGCGGCAGCACGGATGATCGCCGAAGATGGCCTCGATTACGCCACCGCCAAGCGCAAGGCCGCGCGGCAGGTGGCGGGGGACGCGCGCATCGAAGGCGCCTGGCTCCCCGACAACGATCAGATCGAGGAAGAAATCCGCGAATATCAGGCCCTTTTCATGGGAGAAAGCCAGCCGGCGGTGCTGCGGCGGCTGCGCGAAATCGCGCTCGACTGGATGCTGCGGCTCGCGCGCTTCAATCCGTTCCTGACCGGCGCGGTGCTGAACGGCACGGCGGGCGAGCACTCCGACATCCATTTGCAGATCTTTTGCGACAACGCGAAAGATGTCGCGATCTGGCTCCTGAACGCGAACGTGCAATACGACGTTTCGGAAACGCGCCACTTCGCCGCACGCGGCTATGTGGAGACGCTGAGCTTCCTCTGGAAGCCATCGCGCGATGAGGAACCGGTCGGCATTCATCTCGCGCTCTACAATACCGACGACCTGCGTGGCGCCGTGCGCGCCGATCCGCGCGGGCGTCTGCCGCGCGCGGACGCGCGGGCACTCCAGGCGCTGATCGACGAGAGCGGCGCGACCTCCACCACCTGATTCATAGTGAGCTTGAGCGCAGCAATGAACACGAAACGGATTCTGGCCGGCGTCGCAGTCGCGGCGGTGGCAGCCGGGGGCGGCATTCTGGCGGGGCATTATGCGAGCGGCGGCAACGCCGGAGTCGCCGACGCGGCGTCGATCACGGGCAAGCAGAACGCGGTCGACCAGCTCTGGTCGGCGGCCGTGACCACGCCCGACGGCAAGCCGCAGTCGCTCTCCATCTATAAGGGCCACCCGATCGTGGTCAACTTCTGGGCGTCGTGGTGCGGTCCGTGCGTCGAGGAGATGCCGGAGCTGTCGGCGCTGCACCGCGAGTACGCGAAGAAGGGCATTCAGTTCGTCGGCCTCGGCGTCGATTCGGCGGCGAACATCAAGACTTTCCTCAAGAAAGTGCCGGTGGCCTACCCGATTTACATCGCCGGATTCGGCGGCGCGGACGTGGCGCGCGCGTTCGGCAACAACGCCGGCGGCCTTCCTTACACGGTGGTAATCGACGCCAACGGCGCCGTTCGTGCGACAAAATTAGGCCAAATCAAACCGGACGAACTTCGGCGCACGCTCGACGCACTTTGACGCGCGCGAAGAATTGACCTGAGCTTAACGGCCGTACGGCACAATTTGCCGGGAAAATTGGCGTATTTAGCCGAAGTTCAACCCTCACGCCGGCAATTCAGCGAACAGAGGGGCATATCAGCCGTTTGGAAAACTAGACAAATTTCTCTAATCGGCGCTAAAGTTCGCGCAATTCCACGGAAAAAGAAGCGACCATGACGCGACTGCTGGTTCTGCACGGCCCCAACCTCAATCTTCTCGGCACCCGGGAACCGGAGGTCTATGGGCGCGTGACGCTGCCACAGATCGATCAGGCGCTCGCCGACCGTGCCGCCGACGCCGGCGTGGAGCTGGCCACGTTCCAGAGCAACCACGAAGGCGCGCTGGTGGACCGCATTCAGGCCGCCCGCACGGAACAAACGGATTTCATCCTGATCAACCCGGCTGCGTACACGCACACCAGCGTGGCCATCCGGGATGCGCTGGCAGGCGTCGCCATCCCGTTCGTCGAGATTCATCTGTCGAACGTGCATCGCCGCGAAGCCTTCCGGCATCACTCGTATTTTTCCGACCAGGCCGAAGGCGTGATCTGCGGCCTCGGCTGGAAGGGTTATCTCTACGCGCTCGAGTACGCGCTGGACCGGCTCGCTGCCAGGCCCGCGGCCTGATTCCTGCGCCGGATGACCGACGCACTCTGAAAGACAACACCAATCCCGTGCCGGGACGCTTGCGCCCCGGCACCTCACGTATTCAAAGCAAAGGGGCTGCACCATGGATCTACGTAAGCTGAAGACTCTGATCGACCTCGTCTCCGAATCGGGCATCTCGGAGCTCGAAGTGACCGAGGGCGAAGGCAAGGTGCGCATCGTCAAGAACGCGCCGCCGGTTTACGTGCAGCCGACCGCGCAATTCGCAGCGCCGGCCATGGGCGCGCCCGCCGCGCCGGCCCACGTCGGTGAAGCCGCTGCGCCCGCCGCCGCTGCCGCGCCGGTCGTGCCGCAAGGCCACGTGGTGACGTCGCCGATGGTCGGCACGTTCTACCGCGCGCCGTCGCCGGGCGCCGATCCGTTCGTGCAGGTTGGCGACACGGTCAAGGAAGGCCAGACGCTGTGCATCATCGAAGCGATGAAGCTGCTCAACGAGATCGAGTCGGACGTCGCCGGCGTGGTCAAGGAAATCCTCGTCGAGAACGGCCAGGCAGTCGAATACGGCCAGCCGCTCTTCGTGGTCGCGTAAGCGCGTCCAACGCAAGAACGGCCGGCGCGCCGCGCGGCATCGGGTCGACAAAGACCACATCCGCCGCGCGAGCGCCCTTCCGCCAGCGCCGCCGCCGCGCGTTCGCTGCCAGACAGGCAGACAGAACGCCGCCACGCGGCGCCAGCGCGACCGATACTCGAAGGCAGCCCGCTCGCTTCGTCCTGCGGCGCCCATTGATGAGTCGAATACCCACCATGTTTGAAAAAATCCTCATTGCCAATCGTGGCGAAATCGCGCTCCGCATCCAGCGCGCGTGCCGCGAACTCGGCGTCAAGACGGTCGTCGTCTATTCGGAAGCCGACAAGGAAGCCAAGTACGTGAAGCTCGCCGACGAGGCGGTCTGCATCGGCCCGGCGCCTTCGAACCTGAGCTATCTGAACATGCCGGCGCTCATCAGCGCGGCCGAAGTCACCGACGCCGAAGCGATCCACCCCGGCTACGGCTTCCTCTCGGAAAACGCCGACTTCGCCGAGCGCGTCGAGCAATCGGGCTTCACCTTCATCGGTCCGCGTCCGGAAACCATCCGCATGATGGGCGACAAGGTCACGGCGAAGCAGACCATGATCAAGACTGGCGTGCCGTGCGTGCCGGGCTCGGAAGGCGCGCTGCCGGACGATCCGAAAGAAATCGTGAAGATCGCGCGCACGATCGGCTACCCGGTCATCATCAAGGCTTCGGGCGGCGGCGGCGGTCGCGGCATGCGCGTCGTGCACACGGAAGCGGCGCTCGTGAACGCGGTCAACATGACGCGCGAAGAAGCGGGCCGCGCCTTCGGCAACCCGCAGGTCTACATGGAGAAGTACCTCGAGAATCCGCGTCACATCGAGATTCAGGTGCTCTCCGATTCGTTCAAGAACGCCGTGTGGCTCGGTGAGCGCGACTGCTCGATGCAGCGCCGCCACCAGAAGGTGATCGAGGAAGCGCCGGCGCCGGGCATCGCGCGCCGCCTGCTCGACCGCATCGGCGACCGTTGCGCCGACGCCTGCAAGAAGATGGGCTACCTCGGCGCGGGCACGTTCGAATTCCTGTACGAAAACGGCGAGTTCTACTTCATCGAAATGAACACGCGCGTGCAGGTCGAGCACCCGGTCACCGAGCAGATCACCGGCATCGACATCGTGCAGGAACAGATCCGCATCGCCGCCGGAGAGAAGCTCGCGTTCCGCCAGCGCGACATCCAGTTGAAGGGCCACTCGATCGAGTGCCGTATCAACGCGGAAGATCCGTTCAAGTTCACGCCGTCGCCGGGCCGTCTGACCTCGTGGCACATGCCGGGCGGACCTGGCGTGCGCGTCGATTCGCATGCCTACAATGGCTATTTCGTGCCGCCGAACTATGATTCGATGATCGGCAAGCTGATCACCTACGGCGCGACGCGCGAGCAGGCGATCCAGCGTATGCGTATCGCGCTGTCGGAAATGGTCGTGGAAGGCATCTCGACCAACATTCCGCTGCACCGCGAGCTGATGCTCGACGCCAAGTTCGTCGAAGGCGGCACGAGCATTCACTACCTCGAAAGCCGCCTGGCCGAGCGTCAGTCGGTGAAGAAGGACGAAGCGTAATTCATGAGCTACCGGGAACTGATCGTCGAGCTTGAGCGCGACCGCGCGGAGGAACTCTCCGACGCGCTGCTCGAGCTTGGCGCCCTCTCGGTGTCGGTGGAAGACGCCGACGCCGACACGCCCGACGAGCAGCCGCTCTTCGGCGAGCCGGGTCTCACGCCCGAGCGCACCGCGTGGCAGCATTCGCGCGTGATCGCGCTGATCGCCGACGATCAGGATCCCGCGGTGCTGCTCGCGGCCGCGTCGAACGAGCTGGGTCTGGCCGCGCTGCCGAAGTTCGCGCTGCGCGAAGTCGAGGAACAGGATTGGGTGCGGCTCACGCAGTCGCAGTTCGATCCGATCCAGATCGGCCAGCGCATCTGGGTCGTGCCGTCGTGGCACGACGCGCCCGATCCGGACGCGCTCGTGCTCGAACTCGATCCGGGCCTCGCGTTCGGCACCGGCAGCCACCCCACCACGCGTCTGTGCATGGAGTGGCTGGAGCAGCACGTGCAGCCGGGCAACTCGCTGCTCGACTACGGCTGCGGCTCGGGCATTCTCGCGATCCTCGCGCAGAAGTGCGGCGCGAATCCGGTGATCGGCATCGACATCGATCCGCAAGCGGTCGAGTCGGCGCGCCATAACAGTGAACGCAATCGCGCGGACGTGACCTATGGCCTGCCCGACGACCTGAAGGCGGGCGAGTTCGACATCGTCGTGGCCAACATCCTTTCGAATCCGCTCAAGCTGATGGCGTCGATGCTCTCGTCGCGCGTGAAGCCGGGCGGCCGTCTCGCGCTCTCGGGCATCCTCGCGCGTCAAGCCGAGGAAGTCGCGCAGGTGTACGAGCGCTGGATCGACATCTCGGTCTGGCGCGAGCACGAAGGCTGGGTGTGTCTCGCCGGCACGCGCCGCGCATGACGCACCGATCGGGGCGGGTCCGGGCGCATCGCGCCTGATCGTGCCCCAGGCGCATAGCCAGGAGTCGTAGGGCTCCGTGGATTGCCAGTAGAATGGCGGGTATCGCCAACCTTCCGGTTCCACGGCACTCATGCTCCTGGCAACGCGCTGTCCCTTCTGCGAAACCGTCTTCCGAATCCAGCCCGCACACCTCGCCGCGCGTCGCGGCCTCGTGCGCTGCGGCCATTGCCAGGAAGCGTTCGACGCATCGGGCAGCCTTTACGAGGTGCCTGAAAACGGCGATTTCTCGCAGGCCGTTCCCGTTGCCGCCGATATCGCCGCGAGTCTGGCTTCGCCGGGTTCGGCGCAGGCTGCGGCTGCGGTTGCTGCGGCGGGTTCGCAAACCGCTTCACAGCCGACCTCACCGGCCGCCTCGCAATCCGCTCATCAAGCCCCAGCGCCCGTGAGCGAACCGGCGCCGCACGTTCAGCACGATCAACCGCATCCGCAGGAATGGACGCAAACAGACGCGTCTGCCGCGAACTTCGCCGCGCAAGACGCCGCTGCGCAGCCCGCGCCCGACTTCGCCAATCCGGGCTGGAATCCGTGGGCGCCGCGCCCCGATAGCCGCATCGATCCGAATCTTCAGTACACCGCGCAGAATCTGCCGCGTCCCGGCATTGCGCCCGGCGCGACGCTCGGCGTCACGCCCGGTGTCGAACTGAAGCACGCGAGCGAAAGCAGCGAGCCGTCTCTGGCGCGCGAGTTCGCGCCCGAGCAACCGGCTCAGCCTGCTTCAACTTCTGCTCCTACGCCCGCTCCCACGCCGGACACTGCCGAACCGTTCCCGCCAGCCACGCGCTGGACGCGCGTCGAACCCGGACTGGCCGCGTCCGCTCCGGCCGCAGCGGCGGCGACAGGCGAGCCTGTCGAGCCTTCGCTTGCATCCCGCACCCCGGCAGCCGCCGCGCCGTTCGCCGCCGATCCCGAACCGTCGCTGTCCGCGCGCGCCGAACCGGCTGGCGCCGCCGGCGCCGCTGCCGCGCCCGCCTTCTCCGCGCTCGAACCGCGCGACGGCAGCGAGCCGTTCGCCGTCACGCGCGAAGCGCCCGCGCATCCGCCGCGCCGCATCGGCTGGCGCATCGTCGGCGCACTGGTCGCGCTCCTGCTGCTCGTCGGGCTCGCCGCGCAATTGCTCTGGTGGCAGCGCGAAAGCGTGATGGTGTACTTCCCCGCTTCGCAGCCGCTCTATCAGCAGGCCTGTGCGCAGCTCGGCTGCCGCATCAGCCCGCCGCGCGACATCGACGGCCTCGAAGTGCAGCAGTCCGATCTGCGTCAGGTGGACGACCCGCATCATCTCGAACTGAAGGTTCCGCTGCGCAACCGCTTCGGGATTGCGCTCGCCTACCCCGCGCTCGAACTCACGCTGCTCGATCGCCAGAACAACGTCGTCTTGCGGCGCGTGCTGTGGCCGCAGGATTATGCCGCGCCGGGTACGCGCATCGAAGCCGGTCTGCCCGCGCACAGCACGCAGACCATGATCGTGCGGCTCGATACCGGCAATGTCGTCGCATCGAATTTCCGCATCGAAATTTTCTACCCGTAATTCACGCGTCAGCGCCTGCCCTTCGCGCGGGCGCGCGCACCTTGCGTCCGGTCCAGCCGGACGCGCCACTCACCACTACAGTCAAAATCCGGAGAGCACATCATGAGTCAAGTCACGCTAGGCGGTAACCCGATCGACGTCGCCGGCACGTTCCCGGCGCCCGGCCAGAAGGCCCCGGCGTTCTCGCTCGTCGGCAAGGATCTGAAGCCCGTCTCGCTCGCCGACTTCGCCGGCAAGCGCAAGGTGCTGAACATCGTCCCGAGCCTCGACACGCCGACCTGCGCCACCTCCACGCGCAAGTTCAACGAAGCCGCCGCGAAGCTCGACAACACCGCAGTGCTCGTGATCTCGGGCGACCTGCCGTTCGCCGCCACGCGCTTCTGCACGACCGAAGGCATCGAAAACGTCGTCACGGCGTCGACGTTCCGCGGCCACGAATTCGCGCAAGCCTACGGCGTGGACGTCACGAGCGGCCCGCTGACCGGCCTCACGGCGCGCGCCGTGGTCGTGCTCGACGCGAACGACAATGTCGTCTACGCCGAGCGCGTCAGCGAAATCAAGAACGAGCCGAACTACGACGCCGCGCTCGCCGCACTGAAGTAACCCCCGGCGGCGGCGCGCCCGTGACGGGCCTGCCGCGAGCCTGAGCGCGCCGTGCGCGCAGCGCGATCCCGATGTGTCGGGACGCTGCGCGCGCCGGCCGCGAAGTCCGGGCCGCGGCGCGACGTCAGGCAAGCACGCGCCTTAACGTGCGATGACGTCCGATGACGTGCAATCACCTGCAAGCGCGCCGCCCCTTCCACACCACGCACTACAGGAATTCCCGCCTTGGCTACGCTGATCTGCGGCTCGCTCGCCTACGACAACATCATGACCTTCGAAGGTCGCTTCCGGGAGCACATCCTGCCCGAGCAGGTGCATATCCTGAACGTGAGCTTCCTCGTGCCGACGATGCGGCGCGAATTCGGCGGCTGCGCGGGCAACATCGCCTACTCGCTGCACCTGCTGGGCGGCGACGCGCGCATCATGGCGACGCTCGGCGGCGCCGACGCGCAACCGTATATCGACCGCCTCGACACGCTCGGCCTGAACAAGGCGCACGTGCGCGTGCTGCCCGACACGTGGTCGGCGCAGGCGATGATCACCACCGACCTCGAGAACAACCAGATCACCGCGTTCCACCCGGGCGCGATGATGCAATCGCATTTGAACCGCGCCGACGAGGCGCCGGGCGTCAAGCTCGGCATCGTCGCGCCGGACGGCTTCGACGGCATGGTCCAGCACGTCGAGCAATTCGCCAAGGCAGGCATCCCGTTTGTCTTTGATCCGGGCCAGGGCCTGCCGCTGTTCGATGGTGCGTCGCTGCGTCGCGCGATTGAACTTGCGACCTATGTTGCGGTCAACGACTACGAAGCTAACCTTGTGAGTCATCGCACTGGCTGGTCGTTCGAAGAGATCGCCAGCAAAGTCGACGCGCTGATCGTCACGCGCGGCGAACACGGCTCGCAGATCTACCACGGCGGCAGCATCGAAGAAATTCCTCCGGTGCAGGCGCAGCAGGTACTCGATCCGACCGGTTGCGGCGACGCGTTCCGCGGCGGCCTCCTCTACGGCATCGAGAACAAGCTCGGCTGGGCGACCACCGGACGTCTCGCGAGCCTGATGGGCGCGCTCAAGATCGAACACCAGGGGCCGCAGAACTACGCGCCCACGCGGGCGCAGATCAACGAACGTTTCAAGGCAGCATTCGGCTACGAACTGCCGCAATGAAGTCGGGCGCCGCGAGGGCGGCGCTC
The DNA here is from genome assembly GCF_900109265.1 of Paraburkholderia tropica. Taxonomy (GTDB): domain Bacteria; phylum Pseudomonadota; class Gammaproteobacteria; order Burkholderiales; family Burkholderiaceae; genus Paraburkholderia; species Paraburkholderia tropica. The sequence continues at coordinate 61,994 of NZ_FNZM01000028.1, read as the reverse complement.
ATTGGAGCTACGGGAAATGAGAACAACAAGTCGTCTGATTGTGGCCGCCATGGTCGCGGGTTCGCTCGCCATGACGGGTTGTGCGTATAACAGCAGTTCCGCCGACGTCTACACTGCCTCGCAGGCGCAGCGCGAATCCACGGTGCGCATGGCCACGGTGGAAAGCGTACGCGCCGTGAAGATCAGCTCGAACAATGGCCAGCCCAGCGGTCTGGGCGCAGTCGGCGGCGGCGCGCTTGGCGCCGTGGCCGGCAGCGCGATCGGCGGCGGTCGTGGCTCGATCGTCACGGGCATCATTGGCGGCATCGCGGGCGCGGTGGCCGGCAATGCGGTCGAAAACGGCGTGGCCATGCACAATGGCCTCGAGATCACCGTCCGTCTGGATAACGGCGACTATCGCGCCATCACGCAGTCGGCCACGGGCGAGATCTTCCAGGCCGGCGACCGTGTGCGCCTGCTCTCGAGCGGCGGCGTGACGCGCGTGACGCACTAAGGCTTCAGTTGTTCGGCGCGCACCGCGCGCCAGTCCGAACACGGACTGATTGACCGGTTTCCCCTGTACCGCACGATGCCTTGTGCTCGTTGCGGAACCTCAGGCGCATGTGCTCCCCTGTGCATGCGCCTTTTTTCATGCGCGTGCGAAACGCAGCACCGCGACGCCATCCGCAAAAAACGCGGACGAAAAAAATCCCGTCGCGAATGTTCCGTCGACGGGATCGGGATCGAGTCTTGCTCGCCGCCGGCGATCGTGCAAAACGCACGAACTACACGGCGGCGCTCGATCAACGAAGCGCGCGTTCTTGCTGACCCGCGCGCGCTTCGACTCGTACTACTGCTTACGGACGGCTGCCCGTCGGGAACGGCCAGGCCGCTGCCGGGTTCAGTGCCGTCTTCACGGTTGCAGCGGGCGCAGCCGGTTGCGCAGCAGGCGCAGCAGCGGCAGCCTTCGCAGGCGCCTTCTTGGCAGCCTTCTTCGCGGCAGCCTTCTTCGCAGGCGCAGCCTTCTTGGCAGGCGCAGCCTTCTTGGCAGCAGCCTTCTTCGCAGGCGCAGCCTTCTTGGCAGCGGCCTTCTTCGCCGGCGCCTTCTTGGCAACAGCCTTCTTCGCTGCGACCTTCTTCACCGCGACTTTCTTGGCTGCAACCTTCTTCGCTGCGGCCTTCTTCGCCGGTGCTGCCTTCTTCGCAGCAACCTTCTTCACGGCGACTTTCTTGGCTGCAACCTTCTTCGTTGCGACCTTCTTCGCTGCGGCCTTCTTCGCCGGCGCTGCCTTCTTCGCAGCAACCTTCTTCACAGCGACCTTCTTGGCTGCAACCTTCTTCGCTGCGGCCTTCTTCGCCGGTGCTGCCTTCTTCGCAGCAACCTTCTTCACGGCGACTTTCTTGGCTGCAACCTTCTTGACCGCAACCTTCTTCACTGCGGCCTTCTTCGCCGGTGCTGCCTTCTTGGCTGCAACCTTCTTCACTGCGGCTTTCTTGGCCGCCGGCTTCTTCTTGGCAGTTGCCATTTTTTTCTCCTTCAGGTTCAGATGAGAGTCAGTTCAAACTACACCCTTCGTCAAAACCCGCTTCCCGCGAACGCTTCTCAGGGCGCACGCTTCGAAGCGGGCTATTCATCGGCGTACGCTGATCCCGCGCGCTTACGCTAATGAATGCGGTAAGGCGCACCGTGCTGAAAAACACAGTGCGCCAAGTCTTTCCGGCGTCGGCTACCGACACCGGGCAACGTTCGTTGAAGGCGCCGGCCACATGGCCCACGCCGTTTTCCGGGGGGAAGTTTGCCCATCCCTCTGAAGGGTTCGCAAAGTGCCTTGCACGTAGTTGAGCCGCCAGGGCTCCGGGCACGCTTTGCATCAGGCGTTCCTGCTCCTAATCATCATGCCGGTCGAGGCCTCGCACGAGGCCTCCGGCCACCCCAATAGACTGACTGCCGCAGTGCGCCCGGATTACTCCCAGGACAACGCACCACCCGTCTGATATTCGATCACGCGCGTCTCGAAGAAGTTGCGTTCCTTCTTCAAATCGATCATTTCGCTCATCCACGGGAACGGGTTCTCTTCGTTCGGGAAAAGCGCGTCCAGACCGATCTGCTGGCAACGGCGATTGCAGATGAAGCGCAGATAGCTCTTGAACATGGATGCGTTCAGGCCCAGCACGCCGCGCGGCATGGTGTCTTCTGCGTAGCGGTATTCGAGTTCGACTGCCTGCTTGAACAGTTCAGTGATCTCCGCGCGGAACGCCGGCGTCCACAGCTGCGGGTTCTCGAGCTTGATCTGGTTGATCAGGTCGATGCCGAAGTTGCAGTGCATCGACTCGTCGCGCAGGATGTACTGATATTGCTCGGCGGCGCCGGTCATCTTGTTCTGACGGCCGAGCGCGAGAATCTGCGTGAAGCCCACATAGAAGAACAGACCTTCCATGATGCAGGCGAACACGATCAGCGACTTGAGCAGCGTCTGGTCGGATTCGAGCGTACCCGTCGTGAACGCGGGATCCGTCAGCGTGGTGATGAACGGGATCAGGAACTCGTCCTTGTCGCGGATCGACTTGACCTCGTGGTACGCATTGAAGATCTCGCCTTCGTCCAGACCGAGCGATTCGACGATGTACTGGTACGCGTGCGTGTGGATTGCCTCTTCGAACGCCTGGCGCAGCAGGAACTGGCGGCATTCGGGCGCCGTGATGTGCCGGTAGGTACCGAGCACGATGTTGTTGGCGGCGAGGGAGTCGGCAGTCACGAAGAAGCCGAGGTTGCGCTTCACGATGCGGCGCTCGTCCTCGGTCAGACCATTCGGGTCTTTCCACAGGGCGATGTCGCGCGACATGTTCACTTCCTGCGGCATCCAGTGATTCGCACAACCGGCCAGGTACTTTTCCCAAGCCCACTTGTACTTGAACGGGACCAACTGATTCACGTCGGTCTGACCGTTGATGATGCGCTTGTCGGCGACATTCACGCGGGCTTCGGTCGAGACCGGCGCCTGCGGCGGCGGTGCGACTGCGAAGTCGGCGGAGAAGATGTTGGTCGCCGAAGAAGACTGAGGAGTGAAGTGCAGTGCGGACTGCGCTTCAGGAACAGAGACAGCCAGGCCAGCGGGGTTGCGCATTGCGTTCTGCTGCGCACCGCTCGACGGAGTTACGGCCGTGTTCTCGTCATCCCAGTTGAGCATAAATGTCACCATCAATTTAGAACGGTTTGTACCATCTTTTCATGCGCGATAAAAGGGTTCGCACACGAAAAATCCTGTTTTCGATTCGCGTTGCGACCTCGATACAACACTTTGTCATCGCATCGTGTCGATCGCGGCGTGTGAGCGGTGCGGATGCATCGCGTATTCGTCGCTCGAACATCGCACGCGCGATTGGCTTCGAGGGTCTTCGCGACATCGAGAGCGTGTGTGAAAACGTGGTTCGCCGCGCGCGCTTCGCATCGTGTTCACGATGCTTTCGACTGCGTGCTGCGAACGTGCTTCACGACTCGCTCGCTGCTGCTTCGACAGACCTGCAACTGCGTTGCGGGCATCGCTGCCTGCGTGGATCTGTCGTTCGCTGCGCCGCGCGCTGCGTTCTGGCTCGCGCGACCTGTTTCGCGTTCAGGCGAAACCCCAGGGAATCCTGAAGCCTTTTTTCCACCGCCTGAACCTGGCGACGCGCATTGCGCGCGCCGCGTCTGCATCTTCTATCTGTATCGACTTGCATCGACGGCGGCATCGACTACTGTTTACTGTCTGTACTCGCTGCACGCCGCCGACTTATTCCGTCGATGCACTGCGTGTGACGCGTGACGCGTGGCAGCACCGTTGCGCTGCCGCCACGCACATCGCGCTTACTGGCAAGCCTCGCACTCTTCGAAGCCCGCATCGCCCGGACGCATCATGCACACCGGACCTTCTGCTTCGGGCGCCGCTTCGACAGCGGCTTCAGGCGCTGCCGCCTGCATCACCGTCGAACCGCCGTTGCCGCCGGCCGCGCCGAAACCCGCACCGCCGTTCGCGCCGCCTGCTGCACCGCCGCCGTTCGAACCGCCCGTCGGCACTGCGTTCAGCGCGCCGTGCGCAACCGTCGACTTCTCGACGTGCGTCGCCGCCATCGTGCGCAGGTAGTACGTCGTCTTCAGGCCGCGCACCCATGCGAGCTTGTAGATCTCGTCGAGCTTCTTGCCCGATGCGCCCGCCATGAAGATGTTCAGCGACTGCGCCTGGTCGATCCACTTCTGACGACGCGACGCCGCTTCGACGAGCCACGTCGGATCGACTTCGAACGCCGTCGCGTAGACCGCGCGCAGGTCGGCCGGCACACGGTCGATGCGCGAGAGCATGCCGTCGAAGTACTTCAGGTCGGCGACCATGACTTCGTCCCACAGGCCGCGCGACTTCAGGTCACGCACGAGGTAGTCGTTCACCACCGTGAATTCGCCCGAGAGGTTCGACTTCACGTAGAGGTTCTGGAACGTCGGCTCGATACACGGCGACACGCCAATGATGTTCGAGATCGTCGCGGTCGGCGCGATCGCGATGCAGTTCGAATTGCGCATGCCGTGCGTCGCGATGCGCTCGCGCAGCGACGTCCAGTCCATCGATTCGCTCGTGTCGACTTCGACGTAACCGCCGCGTGCTTCCTCGAGCAGCTTGAGCGTGTCTTGCGGGAGGATGCCGCGATCCCACAGCGAGCCGCGGTAGGTCGAGTAGCGGCCGCGCTCGGCTGCCAGCTCCGTCGACGCCCAGTACGCGTAGTAGCAGACGGCTTCCATCGAGCGGTCGGCGAACTCCACGGCTTCCTGGGAAGCAAACGGCGTGCGCAGAACGTGCAGGCAGTCCTGGAAGCCCATGATGCCCATGCCCACCGGACGGTGCTTCAGGTTCGAGTTGCGCGCCTTCGACACCGCGTAGTAGTTGATGTCGATGACGTTGTCGAGCATGCGCATTGCGACGCTGATGGTGCGCTTGAGCTTCTCGTGGTCGAGCGCGAACGTGCCGTCGGCCTGTTCGATCATGTGCGCGACGAGGTTCACCGAGCCCAGGTTACAGACGGCGATTTCGCTGTCGCTGGTGTTCAGCGTGATTTCCGTGCACAGGTTCGACGAGTGGACGACGCCCACGTGCTGCTGCGGCGAACGGACGTTGCACGGATCCTTGAACGTGATCCACGGGTGGCCCGTTTCAAACAGCATGCCCAGCATCTTGCGCCACAGTTGCGCAGCCGGCAGCTTCTTGAACAGCTTGATCTCGCCGCGTGCGGCCTTCTCTTCGTAAGCGACGTAAGCCTTTTCGAATTCCGCGCCGAACAGGTCGTGCAGATCCGGGCAGGTCGACGGCGAGAACAGCGTCCAGTCACCGCCTTCCATCACGCGCTTCATGAACAGATCGGGAATCCAGTTCGCCGTGTTCATGTCGTGGGTGCGGCGGCGATCGTCGCCGGTGTTCTTGCGCAGCTCGAGGAATTCTTCGATGTCCAGGTGCCACGATTCCAGGTACGCGCAGACCGCGCCCTTGCGCTTGCCGCCCTGGTTCACCGCGACGGCCGTGTCGTTCACGACCTTCAGGAACGGGACCACGCCTTGCGACTTGCCGTTCGTGCCCTTGATGTGCGAACCGAGTGCACGCACGCGCGTCCAGTCGTTGCCCAGACCGCCCGCGAACTTCGAGAGCAGCGCGTTGTCCTTCAGCGCTTCGTAGATGCCGTCGAGGTCGTCGGCGACCGTCGTCAGGTAGCACGACGAGAGCTGCGAGCGGTGCGTGCCCGAGTTGAACAGCGTCGGCGTCGACGACATGAAGTCGAACGACGAGAGCACGTTGTAGAACTCGATCGCGCGCGCTTCACGGTCGATCTCGTTGAGCGACAGGCCCATCGCGACGCGCATGAAGAATGCCTGCGGCATTTCGATGCGCGTGCCGTGCACGTGCAGGAAGTAGCGGTCGTACAGCGTCTGCAGGCCGAGGTAGCCGAACTGCAGATCGCGGTTCGCGTTCAGCGCGTTGCCCAGACGCTTGAGGTCGAACTGCTGGAGCTTGTCGTCGAGCAGGCCGGCTTCGACGCCGCGCTTGATGAACTGCGGGAAGTAGTCGGCGTAACGCACGGCCATTTCGGCTTGCGTGACTTCTTCTTCCAGAATTTCGCGACGGATCGTGTGCAGCAGAATGCGCGACGTGACCTGGCTGTACGCCGGGTCCTTTTCGATCATCGTGCGTGCGGCCAGGATGGCGGAGTCGTAGACCTGCGTCATCGGCACGCCGTCGTACAGGTTCTTCACCGTTTCCGCGACGATCGGGTCGGCGTTCACGGCGTCGCCCAGACCTTCGCAGGACGAGACGATCAGCGCGCGCAGTGCGTGCATGTCGAGCGGACGCGTCACGCCGTTGTCGGTGACGTTGATGCCAGGCGCTGCGGGCGCTGCCGTTTCCGGCGCGTGCGCGCGTTCCTGGTTGCGCTTCTCGCGATACAGCACGTAGGCGCGCGCGACGTTGTGCTCGCCGCCGCGCATCAGCGCGAGTTCGACCTGATCCTGAATGTCTTCGATGTGGAACGTGCCGCCGTTCGGGCGGCTGCGCACCAGCGCGCGCACCACGTTCTGCGTGAGCTGTTCGACGAGTTCGCGAACACGCGCCGACGCCGCGCCCTGCCCGCCATTGACGGCCAGGAACGCCTTGGTCATCGCGATGGCGATCTTCGACGGCTCGAAGCCCACGACACTGCCGTTACGGCGAATGATCTTGTGGTCGGCGAACTGCGTCGCGCTGGCCTGGCCGTCCTGCGGCTGACCACCCAGCGTGTGCGCGGCGGGCGCGCCTTCATACCGGGTCGAGACGTTATCGGTCGTTTGCATGTGCAAAGCTCCTGGTCCTGGAAATATGCGAAGGATTTCGCGAATTAATACGGGCGCCGCGCCCCCGTGTGCGCGGACGAATGGGCGGAGACAAAAAGCCAGCCTGGCGAGGCTGCCGGATGCGGCAATGCTGATGAACCACAGAGCGTTACGGTCTTCATCGTGGATGCCGCGATCATTGGCTGTACCTTTTCTCTCGATTACAGCCGGTGCGCCGGTTCTCGCCCGACTGCACCGCACAAAGTTCTTTTCCTATGCCGCTAATGCGTGCGGCGCCGTGCTCGGAGAGCGGGGCGCCGCGGAACAACACAACATATGGTGTAAAGCCGTGCTTCGGGTACGAAGTATAGTGGAACTTGCCGGACGTGCAACGGCTAAATTTCACGGCGGGTGTATTGACAAAGGAGGCTCTGGCGCGAAGCCCAGACGGCGCGGGCATTCGGGCGAAACGCGCTTTTCTCCACGCCAGAAAGTCCGTACGCGAAGCAGCGGTTAGCGCATCGCCGGCACTTCCTGGTTAGTTGCGCTTTGGTGCGTCAAGACGACGCTGACAACGTCCTGGTCGCCGGTGACGCGTCAGGTCCGCGCGTGCAGATAGGGAAAGAACGCGTCGCCCAGTTGCGTCTCGCGCTGCAAACGCGCCCAGTCGAAATGCGGACCGGGATCGGTCTTGCGGCCCGGCGCGATGTCCGAGTGCCCGGCGAGCGCGTCGATCGGATAGCGCGCCGCGATCGCGCGCACGAGCGGCGCGAGCGTGGCGTATTGCGCGGGTTCGAACGGCTGCGTGTCGCTGCCTTCGAGTTCGATGCCGATCGAGAAGTCGTTGCAGCGCTCGCGGCCGAAGAAGCTGGAAAGTCCCGCGTGCCACGCGCGCTCGTCGCACGAGACGAATTGCTCGAGCGTGCCGTTACGATGAATCACGAAATGCGCCGAGACCCGCACGCCGCGCAGATGCGTATCGAAGTACGGATGCGCGTCGCAATCGAGGCGATTGAGGAACAGGTCGGCGATCTCGGGGCCACCGAACGTGTCGGGCGGCAGACTGATGTTATGCACGACGATGAGCGTCGGCGTCGCGCCGTCCGGACGCGCTTCGAAATTCGGCGACGGCAGGCGCTGCGCGCCATCGGCCCAACCTTGCGCATCGATCGAGAACACAGACGAAGCCGCAGACTGCGCGTGACGACTCATCGCGCCGCGCGGTCCTGGCCGGACTTGCGCGCGTCGTAGACACGCGCGTGTTCGGCGCTGCAGAACGACTGCGCGCCCACATTCACCGACTCGCTGCGCGGCGCGTGCACGCCGCACTCGGCGCAACGCACCATCGGCTCGGGCAACGCACCCTGGCCGTTCGCACGCCTGGCACCCGCGGCGCCAGCGGCACCGTTCGAACCTTGCGCGCCGTTCGTGCCTTGCGTGCCGAACGGACCCGTCTGACGCGGATCGGCGCCCGTGCGTGACTGCGGCGATTGCGTCTGCGCACGGCGCAGCGCCTTGACGAACCACTGCCCGACGACGAACAGCAGAATCAGAAGAAAAATCTGTCTCATGGAATCAGTCTGGTTTCAGTGCGCCGCTCCGTGCACGACTCGCGTGCAAATCGCGTGCATTTCGCGTGCAATAACGGACAGGCGCGGCAACGAAAACACAACGGAACACATCGAAGCGCATTGAAGCACCTCGGCCGCGATCAAACGACCGGCCGATGCAGCAGCACCTCGAACACAAAACGGCTGCCCACATACGCGAGCAACAGCGCGACGAACGACGCGATCACCCAGCGCAGCGCCGAGCGTCCGCGCCAGCCGGAAATCTTGCGCGCGGTGAGCAGCGCGCCGAACATCAGCCACGACAGGAACGCGAACACCGTCTTGTGATCGAGCGACAGCGGACGGTCGATCAACTGCTCGCTGAACACGATGCCCGAAACGAGCGTGGCCGTGAGCAGCACGAAGCCCGCGCCGATCAGACGGAACAGCAGCTTCTCCATTGTGAGCAGCGGCGGCAGCGTCTCGATCCAGTTCGACAGCCAGCCGCCGCCTTTGTTGCCGGCGTTGCGCTGGAAGCCCGCGCCCTTGAGCGCGTGCAGACGACGCTCGACGGCGAGCATCAGCACGGCGTGCAGCGCGGCGATCGCGAACAGCCCGTAAGCGACGTTGGCGATGACGAAATGCAGCTTGAACATCGGCGCCGCGGCGTAAGGCAGCACGCGCACGCCGCCGAACACGAGCGGCAGGATGGCGGCGACGGCCGCGAGCGGCAGCAGCAGGAGACGCAGGCCGTCGAGCGCGAAGAAAAAGCTCTCGATCCAGTAGATCACCGCGCCGAGCCAGAACATCGCCGACAACGCGAACGCGAAGCCGAAGATCATCTCGTGGGCGGGGAAGATCGTCATGTGCAGCAGCACGCCGTGCGCCGCGAGCGCGACGAACAGCAGCGAGCGCGACAGCGCGCCGAAGCTGCGCGGGCGCGCGCCCGGTTCGCCGGCGTCGCGCGGGCCGAGCGCGACCGGAACCGGCGGCACGCTGCCGAGGAGCGGCGGCGCGCCGGCGCGCCGCAGTGCATGCCAGTCGGCGGCACACAATCCGCCGTACAGGAGCACGGTGAGGGCATACAGTACAATATCCATGTTCGAAGTTTACTATAGGCCCCCTTTCCACGACGCAGCGTAACAAAGCGGCGACGGAACCCGGCAATTTGCCGCATTCCCGTGCCACGCGCGACGTTCGGGAGCCGCACTGCTCACCGCCTCCCCATGCTCGACAATCTTACTCAACGGATGGCGCGCGTCGTCAAGACGCTGCGCGGCGAAGCCCGGCTGACCGAAGCCAATACGCAGGACATGCTGCGCGAGGTGCGTCTCGCGCTGCTGGAAGCGGACGTGGCGCTGCCCGTCGTGCGCGAATTCATCGCCAAGGTGAAGGAAAAGGCGCTCGGCGAGGAAGTGATCAGCAGCCTGTCGCCGGGCCAGGCGCTCGTCGGCGTGGTGCAGCGCGAGCTGACCGCCGTGATCGGCGGCGACTACGAAGGCAAGGCCGCCGAGCTGAACCTGAACGTCACGCCGCCCGCCGTCATCCTCATGGCCGGCTTGCAGGGCGCGGGTAAAACCACCACGACCGGCAAGCTCGCCAAGCTGCTGCGCGAGAAGTACAAAAAGAAGGTCCTGACCGTTTCGTGCGACGTTTACCGCCCCGCTGCTATCGCGCAGCTGAAGACGGTGACGGAACAGGTCGGCGCCGACTTCTTCCCCTCGCAGCCGGATCAGAAGCCCGTCGAGATCGCTGCTGCCGCGGTCGACTGGGCCAAGCGCCATTATCACGACGTGCTGCTCGTCGACACGGCCGGCCGCCTCGGTATCGACGAGGCGATGATGAACGAGATCAGCGCGCTGCACAGCTCGCTCAAGCCCGCTGAAACGCTGTTCGTCGTCGACGCCATGCTCGGTCAGGACGCGGTCAACACCGCGAAGGCGTTCAACGACGCCCTGCCGCTCACCGGCGTCGTGCTCACCAAGCTCGACGGCGACTCGCGCGGCGGCGCGGCGCTTTCCGTGCGCCACATCACCGGCAAGCCGATCAAGTTCGTCGGCGTCGCGGAAAAGCTCGACGGTCTGGAAGTGTTCCACCCCGACCGCATGGCCAACCGTATTCTCGGCATGGGCGACATTCTCGCCCTCGTCGAGGAAGCGCAGCGCGGCGTGGACGTGCAAGCCGCGCAGAAGCTCGCCGACAAGGTCAAGAAGGGCGGCGACTTCGACCTGAACGATTTCCGTGCGCAGCTCTCGCAGATGAAGAAGATGGGCGGCCTGTCGTCGCTCATGGACAAGCTGCCCGCGCAATTCCAGCAGGCCGCGTCGGGCGCCGACATGGGCGTCGCCGAAAAGCAGATGCGCCGCATGGAAGGCATCATCAATTCGATGACCGCGCAGGAACGCGCCAAGCCGGATCTGATCAAGGCCACGCGCAAGCGCCGCATCGCTGCGGGCGCGGGCGTGCAGGTTCAGGAAGTCAATCGCCTGCTGAACCAGTACGACCAGATGCGCACCATGATGAAGAAGTTGAAGGGCGGCAATCTGCAGAAGATGATGCGCGGCATGAAGGGCATGATGCCCGGCATGCGCTGATCGAATCGACCTGATTGGCGGGCCGCGCGGCGCATTGCGCGTGCGGCCCAACACGACGCGGCGCGCGAGCTGGACATGGTAGCGCGGGTTTTTGCTGTAGCGCGCGTCGTCGTTATTTTCCACACTGAATAGCTACAGCCACTGCCCCGCCAGAGTCATGAATCGCGAAGAAGCCCTCCATATTTTCCGCCACTCCGAAGAGATCGTTTCGGAGAGCGATGTCAATGCGTCGATCGGCCGGATGGCCGAAGCCATTCGCGCCGATATCAGCGAGGACTTCCCGCTCGTGCTGTCGGTGATGGGCGGCGCGGCCGTATTCACCGGCATGCTGCTGCCGCACCTCGACTTCCCGCTCGAATTCGACTACATCCACCTCACCCGCTACCGCAACGCCATCAAGGGCAGCGCGGAAATGCAGTGGCGCGTGGCGCCGCGCGAGTCGGTGAAGGACCGCGTCGTGATCGTGCTCGACGACATCCTCGATGAAGGCGAGACCATGGCCGCGATCCGCGACCGCATCATGGACATGGGCGCGAAGCGTTTCCTCTCGGCCGTGCTGTGCGAGAAGATCATTCCGAAGGCCAAGCCGCTGCATCCGGACTACTGCGGCTTTTCGGTGCCGGACCGCTACGTGTTCGGCTGCGGCATGGACGCCAAGGGTTACTGGCGCAATCTGCCGACGATTCGCGCGCTGACCGAAGGCGCGTAAGTCAGGCACGAGCCGATAAAAAAAGCCGCTTCGAACGAAGCGGCTTTTTTGTTTGCGTCGACGCCTGCGCGCGGCGTCAGAGGTGATGCACGAACGCGGCGATGCCCGCGAGAATCATCTCCACCGAAATCGCCACGAGCACGAGGCCCATCAGGCGCTCGAAGGCCGTCACCACGCGCTCGCCGAGCAATTGCTGGATGCGCTCGGCGAGCACCAGCACGATCGCGCAGATCGCCATCGTCACGATCAGCGCGCCGATCCACTCGAACAGTTTGCCCGGCGCCTGCGACGTGAGCAGCATGACCGTGGCGAGCGCCGACGGTCCCGCGAGCGCGGGAATCGCAAGCGGCACGATGAGCGGCTCGCCGCCCTTGTCGCCCGCGCCGAACGGACCGCCCGGATGCGGAAAGATCATGCGCAGCGCGATCAGGAACAGCACGATGCCGCCGCCGATGCGCAGCGACGTGTCCGTGAGCCCCATCATGCGCAGGAAGCCGTTGCCGGCCACCATGAACACAAGCAGGATCACGAACGCGATCGCGACTTCGCGCAGGATCACGATCGCCCGGCGCTCCCGCGCCACACCGCGCAGACAGCCGATGAAGAGCGGAATGTTGCCGAGCGGATCGGTGATCAGCAGCAGCAGGACCGTCGCGGACAGGAAACTGTATTCCACGCTCGCGGCGCTCCTTTAGCCGAGACGAGAAACGACGCGCATCACACTGCCAGCGCGGCGGCGATCTTCTGCGCCACCGTCTGCGCGGCTTCTTCGGCCGGCAGCAGCGTCGCTTCGGTGTCGCGGCGGCCTTGATACTCGATCTTGCCGTCCTTCAGACCACGATCGCCGATCACGAGACGATGCGGCACGCCGATCAGCTCCCAGTCGGCGAACATCACGCCCGGACGCTCGCCGCGGTCGTCGAGAATCACGTCCACGCCAGCCGCGACCAGCTCGTTGTAGACGCGCTCGGCGTGCTCGCGCACGAGTTCGCTGCGGTCCAGGCCCATCGGGCACACGACCACCTGGAACGGAGCGATCGATTCCGGCCAGATGATGCCCTTGTCGTCGAAGTTCTGCTCGATCGCGGCGCCCAGGATACGCGTGATGCCGATGCCGTAGCAGCCCATCTGCATCGGCGCGGGCTTGCCGTTTTCGGCGAGGTACGTGGCGCTCATCGCTTCCGAGTACTTGGTGCCGAGCTGGAACACGTGGCCCACTTCGATGCCGCGGCAGATGTCGAGCACGCCCTTGCCGTCCGGCGACGGATCGCCCTTCTGCACGTTGCGGATGTCGGCGACGACCGGCTCCGGCAGATCGCGGCCCCAGTTCACGCCCGTGGTGTGGAAGTCCACTTCGTTCGAACCCACGACGAAGTCGCTCATGTTCGCGACCGTCGAGTCGGCGACCACCTTCACGGGCTTCTTCGTGTTGAGCGGACCGAGGTAGCCCGGCGGCGTGCCGAACCACTCGACGATCTCGGCTTCGGTCGCGAAGCGGAAACCCTTCAGGCCTTCGAGCTTGCCGACCTTGATCTCGTTGAGCGAGTGGTCGCCGCGCAGCATCAGCAGCCAGATGGTGGGTTCGGTGGGTTCGGCGCCTTCGTTGTCCGTGGCCAGCACGATCGACTTGATGGTGCGTTCGAGCGGGATGCCGAGCAGTTCGGCCACGGCCTCGCACTTCGCCGCGCCGGGCGTCGAGGTCTTCGTGAGCGCTTCGCTTGCCGCGCCGCGCGTGGCGATCAGCGGCAGCGCGTCGGTGGCTTCGACGTTCGCGGCGAATTCCGAGCTCGGGCAGTAGGCGATGTCGTCTTCGCCGGTTTCCGCGATCACGTGGAATTCGTGCGAGCCGCTGCCGCCGATCGAGCCGTTGTCGGCCACGACCGCGCGGAAATCGAGACCGAGGCGCGTGAAGATGCGCACGTAGGCGTCGTACATCTTCTGGTACGAGAGCTTCAGGCCGTCGACGTCCTTATCGAACGAGTACGCGTCCTTCATGATGAATTCGCGGCCGCGCATCACGCCGAAACGGGGACGGATTTCGTCGCGGAACTTCGTCTGCACCTGGTAGAAGTTCACCGGCAGCTGGCGATAGCTCTTGATCTGATTGCGCGCGATGTCGGTGACGACTTCCTCGTGCGTCGGCCCCATCACGAAATCGCTCTGCTTGCGATCCTTGAAACGCAGCAGTTCTGGCCCGTATTGTTCCCAGCGACCCGATTCCTGCCACAGTTCGGCCGGCTGCACCGCCGGCATCAGCAGTTCGATGGCGCCCGCGCGGTTCATTTCCTCGCGCACGATCTGCTCGACCTTGCGGATCGAGCGCAGACCGATCGGCAGATAGTTGTAGATGCCGCCCGCGACGCGACGGATCATGCCCGCGCGGACCATCAACTTGTGGCTGACGATTTCGGCGTCAGCCGGCGCTTCCTTCAGGGTGCCGATAAAGAAACGGGAGGCTTTCATTCAGATTTTCCAAAAGCGGCGGCCAGTGCGGACCGCCCGAAGAGAGACCAACGGTGGAGTTCAGGAAACCGCCATTATGACAACACGCCGTGCGCCGCACCGATGACGCCCGCCAGGTCCGGCGCCGATCGCGCCGCCGGGCGCTTTTGCGCATACGCGGCAAATCGGTCCGATATTCTGGCCGTCGGGTGCGTGAGGACCGTTATCTGTTTATAATCAAAGCAATTTTAAAGGATTCGAAGGTGGTTGTATGCTGGATCGTGAGGGGTTTCGCCCGAACGTCGGCATCATCCTCTTGAACGCGCGAAACGAGGTGTTTTGGGGCAAGCGGGTTCGCGAACATTCCTGGCAGTTTCCGCAAGGGGGCATCAAGTATGGTGAAACCCCCATGCAGGCAATGTTTCGGGAGTTGCACGAAGAAACCGGTTTGCATCCGGAGCACGTCAAGATCGTCGGTCGCACGCGCGACTGGTTGCGTTATGAGGTGCCGGACAAGTTCATCAAGCGCGAAGTGCGCGGCCATTATCGCGGTCAGAAACAGATCTGGTTTCTGCTGCGCATGGTCGGGCGCGACTGCGATATCTGCCTGCGGGCAACGGAGCATCCCGAGTTCGATGCGTGGCGCTGGAACGAGTACTGGGTGCCGCTCGAAGCGGTCATCGAGTTCAAGCGCGACGTCTATCAACTGGCGCTGACCGAGCTTTCGCGTTTTCTGCGGCGGCCTGCGGCGCCGCGCGTGGAACGCAGCGCCGGTTCGCACGGGCATGGGCATGAGGTGCGCTATCCGCGCATCGTAACGTCGGCGCACGCCCAGGCGGTGCAGATCGAACCCGCGTTCATCGAGGGCGAGGTGGTCGAAGTGCGCACGGTGCTGGAAAGCGACTGCGGTACGGCGGGGAGTATGATCGAGCCTGCGCCGGACGAGCACGAGTAACACGAGTCAGCCAGGTTACGTCTCGTGGCGGCGCACTGAACGCCCGGAGCGGCCTCGTCCGCGCTGCGTATGCGAATACGCGGCGCGACTTCGGCCGGTCCGCATTCGCGGCGCCGCGCATTCGTGCGCCCAGCGCCGGAGCATCGAAGGAAAACCAATTTGAAACGAATTGCTCTTGCCGCAGCGTGCGCTGCGGCCGCAAGTAGCGTCCTGCTGGCCGGTTGCGGCAGTTCCGCCCCCACCAACAAGGACGACAGCGCGTTCACGTATCTGCTCGACCGCAAAGGCACCTGGCAGGAGAACAAGGTCGAAAGCCTGCCGGCGCTGCCGCAGGCAGGCACGCAGTTGCTGCCGTTCGACGTGTCGAACAACACGCAGCTCAAATTCGCCGTCGATCCGGCCTCGCTCAGCGTGGGCAGCGACGGCGTGGTGCGCTACGCCATCGTCATCACGAGCCCGGGCGGCGCGCGCAACATCAACTACGAAGGCATTCGCTGCGACACCTACGAGTGGCGCCTCTACGCGAGCCTGAACGCCGACCACAACGGCTGGGATCAGACCGTTGCGAACGACTGGTCGCGCATCGAGAATGGCACGCTCAACGCGTATCACTCGGCGCTGTATCAGGACTACTTCTGCGCGAACAAGATGCCGATCGGCAAGGCCTCGACCATCATCGAGAACATCCGCTTCGGCCGCACGCAGTCGACGCTCGTGCGCTGATCGCGCGCCTCGTCAAACGGCGGCACAAAGAAAAAGCCGCAACGGTCGACGACCGCTGCGGCTTTTTTGCGTCCTGACGTAGCCCGGCGCTCAGACCAGCACGAGATTGTCGCGATGGATCAGTTCGGGTTCGAGCATGTAGCCCAGCACGCTTTCGATCTCGGTGCTCGCATGGCGCTGGATGAGCTTGGTCTCAGCGCTGCTGTAATTCGTGAGCCCGCGTGCGACCTCGCGGCCTTCGCCGTTCAGACACGCGATGACCTCGCCGCGCGCGAACGCACCTTGCACATCGGTCACGCCGATGGGCAGCAGGCTCTTGCCGTCGGCAGTGAGCTTCTGCGTCGCGCCGTCGTCGATCACCACATGGCCGCGCACCTGCAGGTGGTCGGCCATCCATTGCTTGCGTGCGGCCATGCGCGCAGTACGTGCGATGAGTTGCGTGCCGATCGCCTCGCCCGCGGCGAGCCGCACCAGCACCTGTTCCTCGCGACCGCTCGCGATCACCGTGTTCGCGCCGCTGTGCGCCGCGCGCTTGGCCGCCAGGATCTTGGTGAGCATGCCGCCTCGGCCGATGCTCGACCCCGCGCCGCCCGCCATCGCTTCGAGTTCGGGCTTGCCCGCGTCGGCTTCCTGCACGAGCGTGGCAGTCGGGTCCTTACGCGGATCGGCCGTATAGAGACCGCTCTGATCGGTGAGGATGACGAGGGCGTCGCCTTCGATCAGGTTCGCCACGAGCGCGCCCAGCGTGTCGTTGTCGCCGAACTTGATTTCGTCGGTGACCACGGTGTCGTTCTCGTTGATGATCGGCACCACGCCCAGACGCAGCAGCGTGAGCAGCGTGGAACGCGCGTTCAGATAGCGCTCGCGGTCGGCGAGGTCGGCGTGCGTGAGCAGGATCTGCGCCGTGCGGATGTCGTGTTCGGAGAAACGGCTTTCGTAGACCTGCGCGAGCCCCATCTGCCCGACCGCCGCCGCTGCCTGCAGTTCGTCGATCTCACGCGGTCGCTTGCTCCAGCCGAGGCGTTGCATGCCCTCGGCAATCGCGCCCGAACTGACGAGCACGACTTCCTTGCCCTGCGCGCGCAGGGCCGCGATCTGCGCGGCCCAACGGCCGATGGCCGCATGATCGAGCCCACGGCCGTCGTTGGTGACGAGGCTCGAACCGACTTTCACTACCAGACGCCGGGAATCGGCGATGACGGAACGCATGCTGCGCGGTCTCCCAATTGACTTGATGACGCGTGAAGCAGCCGGCACGGGTTGCGCGCCGGCGTGAACTGCGATGCTGCTGATACTGCAAATATTGCGAACGACCGCGAATTACTCCTGCGGCTGCCCGGCTTCGGGCGCTCCGCCCTCGCCGCCGCGGAAGCGCACGTCGGAGGCGAGATCTTCCGCTTCCTCGGCGCGACGCGCATCCGAATGCTCGGAGACGTAGTCGTAGATCGCGTAGCAAAGATTCTCGCAGCCCTGACCCGTGAGTGCCGAAATCTCGAACACCGGGCCCTTCCACTCAAAACGCTCCACGAAGTCGGCGATGCGCGCAGCGCGCTCGTCTTCCGGCACCATGTCGAGCTTGTTGAGCACGAGCCAGCGCGGCTTGTCGTACAGCGTTTCGTCGTACTTGCGCAGTTCCTCGACGATGGCCTTCGCCTCCGCAACCGGGTCGACGCCCTCGTCGAACGGCGCCATGTCGACAAGATGCAGCAGCAGGTTCGTGCGCTGCAGATGGCGCAGGAACTGGTGACCGAGGCCCGCGCCTTCTGCCGCGCCTTCGATCAGGCCCGGAATGTCGGCGATCACGAAGCTCTTGCTCGGACCCACGCGCACCACGCCGAGGTTCGGCGCGAGCGTGGTGAAGGGGTAGTCGGCGATCTTCGGCTTCGCATTCGAGACCGAGGAAATGAACGTGGACTTGCCCGCGTTCGGCATGCCGAGCAGGCCGACGTCGGCCAGCACCTTCAGCTCGAGCTTGAGCATGCGGCGCTCGCCGGGCTTGCCGTCGGTCTTCTGACGCGGCGCGCGGTTCGTGGACGACTTGAAATGCAGGTTGCCGAGGCCGCCCGCGCCGCCCTTCGCGACCATGACGTGCTGGTCGTGCTCGGTGAGGTCGGCGATCAGCTCGCCCGTGTCCATGTCGCTGATCACCGTGCCGACCGGCATGCGCAGCGTGATGTCGTCGCCGCCCTTGCCGTAGCAGTCGGCGCCGCGGCCGTTTTCGCCGTTGCGCGCGAGGTGCTTCTTCGTATAGCGGTAGTCGATCAGCGTATTGATATTGCGGTCGCCGACGGCGTAGACGCTGCCGCCTCGCCCGCCGTCGCCGCCGTCCGGCCCGCCGAACGGGACGAACTTCTCGCGCCGCATCGACGCGCTGCCATCGCCCCCATCGCCGGCGATGACTTCGATCTTCGCTTCGTCAATGAACTTCATGCGTTACTCCGTCCCGTACTCGGTGAGTGTCGTTATTTTGCCAACGTATTGTGCGCGCCGTCGCCGTACTTGCCCACCTGGCCGAATGGCCAGTGCAAACCGACAGGCGCCAGTCACGTCCGCCATGGGCGGATTGGCGATCTGGATCGGAACCCAGATAAATCAACAGATAAACAAAAGGCCCCGCAAACTTCGCGGGGCCTTCCTTGCGTCGATTGCGAGCGGACTAGAACTTAGGCCGCTGCCGGAACGACGTTGACCGTGTGCTTGTTCGCAGCGCCCTTGGTCGTGAACGCGACGTGGCCGTCGACCAGCGCGAAGAGCGTGTGGTCCTTGCCAATGCCGACGTTCAGGCCCGGGTGCATACGCGTACCGCGCTGGCGAACGATGATGCCGCCTGCGAGGATAGCCTGGCCGCCGAACACCTTAACGCCAAGTCGTTTCGACTCTGAGTCGCGGCCGTTACGTGACGACCCGCCTGCCTTTTTGTGTGCCATTTATTTGCTCCTTAACCGTCGTGCGCTTACGCGTTGATCGCGTCGATGCGCAGTTCGGTGTAGTTCTGGCGGTGGCCGCCATGCTTCTGGTAGTGCTTACGGCGACGCATCTTGAAGATGGTCACTTTTGCGTGACGACCTTGCGACACGACGGTGGCCTTGACGACAGCCCCACTGACCAGCGGCGTACCGAACTTAATCGATTCGCCTTCGCCCACTGCGAGAACCTGGTCGAGCGTGATTTCTGCGTCAATGTCAGCCGGTATCTGTTCTACTTTAAGTTTTTCGCCAACAGCAACCTTGTACTGCTTGCCGCCGGTTTTTATGACCGCGTACATTGAGAACCTCACTCTAAAATATCTTTTCAGACGCACTGCGCGCCCGAAACCCTAGATTATACATAGAGTTAGCTGCACGGTCAAAAGGTTTGACGCACGCATTGACAGGCCGCCGGAAACCCGCGTGAGCCGCTCCAGCCTTGTCTGAGCGCCGTTTGCGACAGCCGCCGGCCTCGCCCGGGCGTGCCGCCGCGCGCGGACCGAATAGAGGGAAGCATCGACGAAAGCGCGGTCAAATCCCTGGCCGGACGGCAGGGGAGCGTCCGGCATCTTGCCGATTCGCCTTATAATCCGCGGCACTACCCCTATTTGCCATCATGTCGTCCACTGCCACCCCCTCCCCCAGCGCAGCCACCCTGCTTGCCCCCATTGCCAGCGACATGGAGCAGGTAAACCGTGTCATCCGGCAGAGTCTGGCGTCCGAGGTGATGCTGATCAACCAGATCTCCGAGTACATCATCAGTGCGGGCGGCAAGCGGCTGCGTCCGGCGCTGCTGCTGCTCGTGGCCGGCGCGCTCGGCGACCGCGGTCCGCAGCGGCATACGCTCGCGGCAGTGGTCGAGTTCATCCACACGGCCACGCTGCTGCACGACGATGTAGTCGACGAATCGGACCTGCGACGCGGCCGCCAGACGGCCAATGCGCTGTTCGGCAACGCGGCGAGCGTGCTGGTTGGCGACTATCTGTATTCGCGCTCGTTCGAGATGATGGTGGGCGTGGGCAAGATGCGCGTGATGGAAATCCTCTCGCAGGCCACCACGATCATTTCCGAAGGGGAAGTACTGCAACTCCTGAACATGCATGATGCCGACGTGGACACCACGCGCTACATGCAGGTGATCCGCTACAAGACGGCGAAGCTGTTCGAAGCGGCGGCGCAACTGGGCGCGGTGCTCTCGGGCGCCGACGCGCGTACGGAAGAAGCGGCAGCGGAATATGGTCGGCGCATCGGCACGGCATTCCAGATCATGGACGACTGGCTCGACTACACGGGCACGCCCGAATCGATGGGCAAGAACGCCGGCGACGACTTGCGCGAAGGCAAACCCACCCTGCCGCTGATCTGGCTGATCGAACACGGCACCGCATCGGAAGCGGCACTCGCGCGCGAAGCCATCGAGCAAGGCGGCACCACGCGCTTCGACGAAATCTTCGCGGCCATCACGCGCTCGGGCGCGCTCGACCACACGCTGCAATGCGCGAAAGCAGAGGCTCAAGCAGCCGCAGATGCAATTTCGTCATTTCCCTCTTCCAATTACAAAGATAGCCTGCTAGAATTATGTTCTTACTCGACGACGCGCCAGTCTTGAACAAGACAAAGCAGCTCAGAGAGTTCTGGCAGTAAAAATTCGGGGTGTAGCTTAGCCTGGTAGAGCGCTACGTTCGGGACGTAGAGGCCGGAGGTTCGAATCCTCTCACCCCGACCAGAATTTCAAAAAAAACCGCACACAACGTTGTGCGGTTTTTTTTCGTCCATACATCGTGCATGGTCGCATCGCGCCTGACTGCCGCGTCCAGCGCGGGCCGTCTTATCCCGATGGCCAACGTGGCATCCAGCGCCCGCCCCGTGCGAATTTGGCGCGCGCACCCTCTGTTATAGTTTCCCTCATCCGCTCC
This sequence comes from Paraburkholderia tropica, assembly GCF_900109265.1. Taxonomy (GTDB): domain Bacteria; phylum Pseudomonadota; class Gammaproteobacteria; order Burkholderiales; family Burkholderiaceae; genus Paraburkholderia; species Paraburkholderia tropica. Next base: position 41,340 of record NZ_FNZM01000028.1, on the reverse strand, counting down.
CCTCACTGTCTCCAAGCGTGGACCACCTTCCCTTATGGGCGCAGATTTGCGCCGTTTTCGTCCTGCTCATCTGCTCCAGCTTCTTCTCCATCTCCGAAACGGCGATGATGGCGCTCAACCGCCATCGGCTCAAATACCTCGCGAACCACGGCGCACTCGGCGCGAAGACCACCCAGAAGCTGCTCGCGCGCACTGACCTGCTGCTCTCGGTCATCCTGATCGGCAACAATCTGTTCAACACGATCATTCCGGTGCTCACCACCTCGATCGCGCTGCACACGTTCGGCCACGACAATCTGGTGCTCTCGGTGGCGACCGGCATGGTCGCGTTTCTCATCATCGTGTTCGCGGAAATCACGCCGAAGATCGTCGGCGCCGCCTTTCCCGAGAAGATCGCGCTGCCCGCGAGCCTGCTGATTGCACCGCTCATGCGCGTGACCAAGCCGCTGATCTGGTTCGTGAACGGCTTCGCGAACACCATCCTGCGCGTGCTGCACATCAACACGCACAAAGCGCGCGACCAGCGTCTCTCGACCGAGGAACTGCGCACCATCGTGCTCGAGTCAGGCAGTTTCATGCCGACCAAACACCGCAGCATCCTGCTGAATCTGTTCGATCTCGAAAACATCACCGTCGACGACGTGATGATTCCGCGCCGGCGCATCGAAGCGCTCGACTACGACGCGCCGCTCGAAGACATCCTGCATCAGCTCGAAACCTGCTATCACAACAAGCTGATCGTCTATCAAGGCGACATCGATCGCGTGCTCGGCGTGCTGCACGTGCGCAAGACGCTCGCCGCGCTACATAACCAGGATTTCGAGCGCGAGACGCTGCGCGAACTGCTCACCGAACCGTACTTCGTGCCCACCGGCACCGCCGTGTTCCAGCAACTTCAGTACTTCCAGGAAAGCCGTCATCGCATCGCGCTAGTCGTAAACGAGTACGGCGAACTCGAAGGACTCGTCACGCCGGAAGACATCATCGAGGAGCTGATCGGCGAGTTCACCACGACCATGCCGCGCAGCGGCACCGGACGCGGCGGCTGGAACGACGAAGGCGAGTGCATCGTGCCGGGCAGCATGCCGCTGCGCGAACTCAACCGCTGGCTGCAGATCAAGCTGCCGACGGACGGCCCGAAGACGCTCAACGGCCTGATCCTCGAAATGCTCGAGGAGATTCCCGACGGCGACGTGTGCCTGCAGATCGGCGACATCAAACTCGAAGTGCTGCGCAGCGACGACCAGTCGGTGCGCACCGTCAAGCTCTTCAAGCCCGGCGCCAAATCCGGCAAGGGCCTCGCGAGCACGCTCGGCAAGGCGAAGAAGCTCCTGCCCGGCCACTAGACGTTAGCCGTTTGGCCGAGTGGCGCGCGCAGCCGCGCCAGCCGATCATGAAGCCGTCACGCTCACGGCGGCTTCGGGCCGGCTCTCGATGTTTTCCATTCCTCATCGTTCGCGCAGTTCTAACGGTTCGCACGCACTGGCCGCCGAGGGCCTATCCAACGGCGGCGGTGGCAGCGGCAACGCGCGCGCGTCGCTGAACACGCCGTCGCCGGCCGCCTCGCTCGACGACGCCCCAGCCGTACGTCTGCTCGCCGACACGCTGCGCGAAGCCGCGCGGCGCAACGCCTCCGACCTGCATGTCGAGCCGCTCGAACAGGGCTGGCGCATTCGCGTACGCATCGACGGCGTGCTGCACGAGATCGCCAGACCGCCCGTGCATCTGCGCGACGCGTTCGTCACGCGGGTGAAAGTGCTCGCGCGCATGGACATCGCCGAGCGGCGCATTCCCCAGGATGGCAGGCTGCGGCTCGCTCCGCTTGCGCAACACGCGTCGGCCGAAGACTATCGCGTGAATTCGCTGCCCACGCTGCACGGTGAAAAACTCGTGCTGCGGCGGCTCGAAGCGCTGCCCGCCGATCTCTCGCTCGCCGCGCTCGGCCTCGACGACACACAGCAGCACACGCTCGGCGCGGCCATCGCCGCACCGCACGGGCTCGTGCTGGTCACGGGTCCCACAGGCAGCGGGAAAACGCTGTCGCTCTACTGCTTCCTGCAACGGCTGAACGACGCTTCGCGCAATCTCTGCTCGGTGGAAGATCCCGCCGAAATTCAGCTCGCGGGCATCAATCAGGTCAACGTGCGCGAGAAAGCCGGGCTCACGTTCGCACTCGCGTTGCGCGCGTTGCTGCGTCAGGACCCGGACGTCATCATGATCGGCGAGATTCGCGACGAGGAGACCGCCGGCGTCGCCGTGAAAGCGGCACAAACCGGCCACCTCGTGCTGTCCACGCTGCACACGAACGACGCGCCCGCCGCGGTCGCACGACTGATCGACATCGGCGTGGAACCGTACAACCTCGCCGCCGCGCTGCGCCTCGTCACCGCGCAGCGACTCGTGCGGCGGTTGTGTCCGCAATGCCGCGTGCCGTCGAACGAGTCCGAGGCGGCGTTGCGCGCGGCCGGTCTCGAAGTCGATGCGCGCGCATCGAGTTTGTCATCGCCTTCATCCGTATTCGCGGCGCGCGGTTGCGAGGCGTGCCACGGCATCGGTTATCGCGGGCGAGTGGGCATACACGAAGTCATGCCGGTGAGCGCGTCCATGCGCGAGATGATTGTGGGGAAGCGCAGCGCGCACGAGATCGCCCATCAGGCGCGCGCAGAAAGCGTCGCCACCTTGCGCGACGCCGCGCTCGCACGCGTGCGCGACGGCACCACGAGTCTCGCCGAAGCGCTGGCCGCCACGGATACGCCATGAACGCCCGCCACGCCGTGTCGTCAGCAACGGATTCGCGCTTCGCCTGGCGCGGACTCGATGCAAACGGATCGCCCCGGCGCGGCGCGTTGATCGCGTTCGACGCACCCGCCGTGCGTCTCAAGCTCAAGCACGACCGCATCACCGCGACCGCCATTGTGCGGCGCGGCCCCGCGCCGCAGCCGCGCGCGAATCATGCCGACGTCACGCGCTTCACGCGTCAGCTCGCGAGTCTGCTGCGCGCGGGCTTGCCGCTCGCGGGCGCGCTCGACTTGCTCGCCCAATCACCGGGGCCGCACGGCATGCCGCGCATCGCCGCCGCGCTCGCGCGCGACATTCTCGCGGGCACGCGTTTCGCCGATTCGCTTGCGCGGCATCCGGCGCGTTTCGGCCAACTGTATTGCCAGCTCGTCGCCGTGGGCGAAGCGTCGGGAGCGCTCGCGGCCGTGCTCGCGCGCATCGCCGACGACCGCGAACGCGGCGCGGCGCAACGCGCGAAAGTGCGCGCGGCGCTCACCTATCCCGTCGCCGTGCTGCTGTTCGCCATCGCCATCACCGCCGCGCTGCTGATCTGGGTCGTGCCGACGTTCAAGCAGATCTTCGACGGTTTCGGCGCCGCGCTGCCCGCACCCACGCAGTTCGTGCTGATGCTTTCGGCCGCCGCCGCGCGCTGGAGCTTACCGGCTGCGGCGTGTGCCTGCGCAGGCGTATTCGGCGCACATGCGCTGCTGCGGCGCTCCGAAGCCGCGCGTCTCGCGTTCGGTCGCGTCGTGCTCGCGGTGCCGTTCGTCGGCGCGCTGCTCACTACGTTGTGCGCGGCGCGCTGGAGCCGCGCGCTCGGCACCCTGCTCGCCGCCGGCACGCCGCTCGCCGACGCCTTCGACTCCCTCACGCACGCAAGCGGCAATGCCTTCTTCGACCACGCGAGCGCCGGCATCAGCGCGCGGCTGCGTCACGGCGAACGGCTCGCCGCCGCGATGCGCGCGGCGGGCTGCTTTCCGCTCGACGTGATCCAGCCGGTCGCGGTCGCCGAAGAGTCGGGCGCGCTCGACGCCATGCTGCTCGACGTCGCCGCGCTCGCCGACCGTCAGGTGGACGAAAGAATCGCGCTCGTCGCGAGCCTGTGCGAACCGCTCGTGATCGTCGTGCTCGGCGCGCTGGTCGGCGGCCTCGTCGTCGCGATGTATCTTCCCATCATTCAACTGGGCAACGTGGTGTAGCATCGCTGCCAGATTACGATTCCCCGCTCATGCCCGTTTCCCTTGCTTCCGCCGATGCAGCGTCGTCCGCGCTGCCCTTCACCGCCGCCCTCGCGCTGTTGCCGCCGGGCGTGCTGACGGGCTTCGCGATCGTCATCGGCCTCGTTGTCGGCAGTTTCCTGAATGTCGTGATCCACCGTTTGCCGATCATGCTCGAGCGCGCCTGGCGCGCCGACGCGGCCGACGCACTCGGCCATGCCGAACCCTCCGGCGAACTGTTCGCCGACGACGGTCTGCCCGCGCGCTACAACCTCTGGCTGCCGCGCAGCGCGTGCCCGCATTGCGGCCACGTCCTGCGCGCATGGGAAAACATTCCGCTCGTCAGTTGGCTCGCGTTGCGTGGGCGCTGTTCGCATTGTCACGCGCGTGTGAGCGCTCGCTATCCGGCCATCGAGATCGCCAGCGCCGCGTGTGCCGCCGCGGCGCTGCTCGCCTTCGGGCCCTCGGGCAAGGCGCTTGCGGCGTTCGTGCTGTGCGCGTCGCTGATCGCCATGAGCGCCATCGACCTGGAACATCAGTTGCTGCCCGACGCGCTCACGCTGCCGCTCGTCTGGGCCGGACTGCTCGTTAATCTCGCGGAGACCTTCACCGATCTGCACGCCGCCGTGATCGGCGCGGTCGCCGGTTATCTCGCGCTCTGGTGCGTCTACTGGCTGTTCCGGCTGCTGCGCGGCGTCGAAGGCATGGGGCACGGCGACTTTAAACTGCTCGCGGCGCTCGGCGCATGGCTCGGCTGGAGCGCGCTGCCGCAGATCGTCGTGATCGCGGCGGTAGCCGGCGCGATCGTCGGCCTCGTCGCCACGGCGAGCGGGCGTATGCGTTTCGAGGAACCGCTGCCGTTCGGCCCTTATCTCGCGGCGGGCGCGCTCGTCACGTTGTTCGCGGGCACGCCGCTGTACGCCGCTTTCGCCTGGGGGATCTGATCGATGACCATAACGGGCGCAATGACTGGCACAACATCGGGCGCAACGCGCGAGCCTTTCACGCTCGGACTGACGGGCGGCATCGGCAGCGGCAAGTCCACGGTCGCCGACCTGTTTGCGGCGCGCGGCGTGCCGCTCGTCGATACCGACGTGATCGCGCATCGCATCACCGCGCCGGGCGGTCTAGCCATGGCGCCGATCGCCGCGCAATTCGGCCCCGAATTCGTCGCCGCCGATGGCTCGATGGATCGCGCACGCATGCGCGCTCTCGTATTCAGCGACGAAACCGCGCGCAAGCGCCTCGAAGCCATCACGCATCCGCTGATCCGCGCGGAAACGGAGCGCGAGACGCGCGAGGCGAACGGTCCGTATGTGATCGTGGTCGTGCCGCTCCTCGTCGAATCGGGCGCGTGGAAATCGCGCGTCGCGCGCGTACTCGTCGTGGATTGCAGCGTGGAAACGCAAATCGGGCGCGTGATGCGCCGCAACGGCTTCAGCCGCGAACAGGTGCAGGCGATCATCGCGCGCCAGGCCACGCGCGAAGCGCGCCTCGCGGCCGCCGACGATGTGATCGTCAACGACGGCGCCAAGCTCGAGGCGCTCGCGCAGGATGTCGAAATACTGCATCAGCGCTATCTCGCGCTTGCGGGTGCGCAAAACGCCGCGCGATAGCAGACACGCCGTTTAAAAGCGCGCCGCAACAAAGCGCAAGAGTGCTTCTGGCGCGCTCGAATGCGCTCGAATGCGTTTAAATGCGTTTGAACGCGCGTGAATAGCGGCTCGAATACAGTTCAAGCGCAGTTCAAACACCGCGCGACACATCCCTGGCACGCAGCCGGAATAGCGTGTGAAGCAATCGCGGGCCGCATGCGATTGCGACAGCAGTCCCACGGCATTAGAATGTCCTGCAAATCCTTCACCGACCACGCCCGAGGCGAGCGCGCTTGATTCTTTACGAGTATCCCTTCAACGAGCGAATCCGGACGCTGCTGCGCCTTGAGGACCTGTTCGAGCGCTTCACGTTTTTCCTGACGCAGGAAGACCCGAGGGAACATCACGTCGCGCTCACGACGCTGTTCGAAATCGCGGAAGTCGCAGGCCGCGCTGACCTCAAATCGGACCTGATGAAGGAACTCGAGCGACAGCGTCAAACGCTCGCTCCGTTCCGCGGCAATCCCGGCATCGAACAGAACGCGCTCGAATCCGTCCTCGGCGAAATCGAGCAGACGCTCGCGGGCCTCACGCAGATGCAGGGCAAGACCGGCCAGCATCTCGCGGACAACGAATGGCTCACGAGCATTCGCAGCCGCGCGATCATTCCGGGCGGCACCTGCAAATTCGACCTGCCGTCGTACTACGCGTGGCAACAACTGCACGCCGACCAGCGCCGCCAGGACATCGCCAAATGGGTCACGCCGCTGCTGCCGCTGCGCGACGCGGCGAGCATCGTGCTGCGTCTCGCGCGCGAATCGGGCCAGGCGTCGAAGGTCATGGCCATGCAGGGCAGCTATCAGCAGATGCTCTCGGGCCGCACGTATCAACTGATGCAGGTGCGCGTGGCACCGGATTTGCGCGTGATCCCCGAAGCGAGCGCCAACAAATATATGCTGTGGGTGCGCTTCACGGTGCAGGACGGCGATCTGCGTCCGCGCGCCGTCGATCAGGACGTGCCGTTCCAGCTCACGCTCTGCAGCCTGTAAAGCGCGGCCAGGGCCAGCCACTTGCCAACCGCGCCGCCCGACGGCGGCGCACAGCTACTGAACGTTCGACCGAATGACCACTGTCGTGAAATGTCCGACCTGCGGCAAAGATGTCCGCTGGGTGCCGGAAAACCGCTTCCGCCCTTTCTGCTCCGAACGCTGCAAGCAGATGGATCTGGGCGCGTGGGCCGCCGAAAAGTACCGGATCGGCGGCAATGAAGAAGACACGCCGCCGGACGACGAAGCGCCGCCCACGGATACGCGTCAATAAGCGCGCCCCGTCCGGTCCCGCCCGAATGAAAAAAAGCCGCAGTGCTCGTCGCACAGCGGCTTTTGTCTTTACGGCGTCGCGCTCAGCTTACTCCGCTGCGAGCCACTCCAGCACCGGAATGGTGGCGGGCAGCAGCGGCTCGACGCTGGCCGGCAGCGACTGCCAGACGAACGCCTGACCTTCGCGGCCATGCGGCTCGCCGGTCCACTCGGTGACCTTGCAGAAGTAGAGCCGCACGTAGGCATGCGGATAATCGTGTTCGAGCGTATGCCAGCGATGGCACGCCTTCACGTCGATACCCAGTTCCTCGTGCAGTTCGCGCGCCAGCGCGGCTTCGACCGACTCGCCCTTTTCCAGCTTGCCGCCCGGGAATTCCCAGTAGCCCGCATAAGGCTTGCCCTCGGGACGCTGCGCCAGCAGATAGCGCCCGTCCGGCTGCACCAGCACGCCCACGGCCACCTCGGTGACAGGGCGCGCCGGCGGATTCTGCGCGCCGTCCTTGCCTTGCTCGCTCATGCCTCTTGCGCCTTCTTGCCCGACCAGTCGCGCGCGAATTGCCACGCCACGCGGCCCGAGCGCGAACCGCGCTCCAGCGCCCAGACGAGCGCGTCGCCGCGCGCCGATTCCACTTCGGCATCGCTGCATTCGAAGTGACGCAGCCAGTGGCCGACGATCGTCAGATAGTCGTCCTGCTTGAACGGATAGAAGCTGACCCACAGCCCGAAACGCTCCGACAGCGAAATTTTCTCCTCCACCACTTCACCCGGATGAATCTCACCGTCGGGCATGTGCTTGTAGGTCTCGTTGTCGCTCATGTACTCGGGCAGCAGATGGCGGCGATTCGAGGTCGCGTAGATCAGCACGTTGTCCGACTGCGCGGCCACCGAACCGTCGAGCGCCACCTTGAGCGCCTTGTAGCCCGATTCGCCGTCTTCGAACGAGAGATCGTCGCAGAATACGATGAAGCGCTCGGGACGCGTCGAGATCAGATCGACGATATCGCCGAGGTCGTGCAGGTCGTCCTTGTCGACTTCGATCAGGCGCAGGCCGTCCTGCGCGTAGGCGTTCAGGCAGGCCTTGATCAGCGACGACTTGCCGGTGCCGCGCGCGCCCGTCAGCAGCACGTTGTTCGCGGGTTTCTTCTGCACGAACTGGCGCGTGTTGCGGTCGATGAGGTCCTTCTGGCGGTCGATGTTCTGCAGGTCGTCGAGCGCGATCGTCGAGATCGCCGGCACGGGCTGCAGGAAGCCGCGGCCCTGGCGCTTGCGCCAGCGGAACGCAACCGCCGAGTTCCAGTCGACTTCGGGCGTCGCCGGCGGCAGCACGGCTTCGAGGCGGCCGAGCAGCGCTTCGGCGCGGGTCAGAAACTGTTCGAGCTTGTCCATTGCGTGGTGCGTAAAGTGATCGGAAACGGAGATCAGGAACGGTAATCGGCGTTGATGCTCACGTAGTCGTGCGAGAGGTCGCAGGTCCAGACCGTGGCTTCGGCGTTACCGCGGCCGAGCACCACGCGGATCAGAATTTCGCTCTTCTTCATGACGCGCTGGCCGTCTTCTTCCTGGTAGTCCGGATTGCGGCCGCCCGCCTTCGCGACGAGCACGTCGTCGAGATAGAGGTCGATCTTGCCGACGTCGAGATCCGTCACGCCCGCGTAGCCGATCGCGGCCAGGATGCGGCCGAGGTTGGGGTCCGAGGCGTAGAACGCCGTCTTCACGAGCGGCGAGTGGCCGATTGCGTAGGCGATCTGGCGGCATTCGGCGACGTCCTTGCCGCCTTCCACCTGGATCGTCATGAACTTGGTCGCGCCTTCGCCGTCGCGCACGATCAGTTGCGAGAGCGTCTGCGAGACTTCCGTGACGGCGTCGCGCAGCGCGGCGTACGCGGGCGAATCCGTCGACGTGATCGCAGGCAGGCTCGATTGGCCCGAGGCGATCAGGATGAACGAGTCGTTGGTCGAGGTGTCGCCGTCGATCGTGACGCAGTTGAACGAGCGGTCGGCCACGTACTTCACGAGTTCGTCGAGCACCGGCTGCGCGACGTTCGCGTCGAACGCGAGGAAGCCGAGCATGGTCGCCATGTTCGGCTTGATCATGCCCGCGCCCTTGCTGATGCCCGTGAAGGTGATCGTGTGGCCGTCGACGTCGATCTGGCGCGACACGGCCTTCGGCAGCGTGTCGGTCGTCATGATCGCCTGGGCGGCGTCGTACCAGTTGTCGGCCTTGCGGTTCGCGAGCGCGGCGGGCAGACCGGCCACGAGGCGGTCGATCGGCAGCGGTTCGAGAATCACACCGGTCGAGAACGGCAGCACTTGCGACGGTTCGATGCCCGCCAGCTTCGCGAGCGCGTCGCAGGTTGCGCGCGTGTTCGCCATGCCCGGCTCGCCCGTGCCCGCGTTCGCGTTGCCCGTGTTGATCACGAGCGCGCGGATCCCCTTGCCGCCCGCGCGCACGTTCGCGAGATGCTCGCGGCACACCGTGACCGGCGCGGCGCAGAAGCGGTTGAGCGTGAACACGCCCGACACGCTCGCGCTTTCATCGACGGAAATCACCAGCAAGTCCTTGCGGTTGGGCTTACGGATATGCGCTTCGGCCCAGCCGAGCGTCACGCCGGCGACCGGATGAAGTTGGGCAGGATCGATCGAGGGGAAATTGACAGCCATGAGGGCGACCTGTCGAAAAGGCAATGCCGGCCGCGGCGCCTGAAGGCCGGGCCGGCATCGGGAATTCATAACGCAAGGCCCGCCTTGGCGAGCGGGCCACCGGAATCAACGCGCAAGCACGTCATGAAGCAGGCGGCGCGCCCGTCGTGCAACTCGCGCGACGGGTGCGCCACGCCGCATCACGCGATCTTGCCGTGGCACTGCTTGTACTTCTTGCCGCTGCCGCACGGGCACGGGTCGTTGCGGCCGACCTTCGGCACGCCGTCCGCGCCGAGTAGCGCTTCGTGGCTCATGGCCGCGCCGACCATCGCCGCGGCGGCGTCCGCCGCGACCGGAGCGGCTGCCGGCACGCCTTCGCCCGCTTCCGCGAATTCGGCATGACGGAACTCGACGTTCTCCAGATGGCCGCCCTGCTCTTCCATCTGCTCGGCGGCGTCTTCGAGTTGCTCCTGCGACTGGATCTGCACGTTCATCACGATGCGCGTGACTTCCGTCTTCACGGCGTCGAGCATCGCGGCGAACAGTTCGAACGCTTCGCGCTTGTATTCCTGCTTCGGGTTCTTCTGCGCATAGCCGCGCAGATGGATGCCCTGACGCAGATGGTCGAGCGCCGCGAGGTGCTCGCGCCAGCTGCGGTCGAGCGTCTGCAGCATGACCGAGCGCTCGAACCCGCTGAACGATTCACGGCCCACGAGCGCGACCTTCTGCTCGTACGCCTCGTCGGCGGCAGCGAGCACGGCTTCGAGAATCTCGTCCGCATCGATCGACGACGACTCGTTGATCATTTCCTGGATCGCGAGGTCGAGCTGCCATTCGTTGCGCAGCACTTCCTCGAGCTCGGGCACGTCCCACTGCTCTTCGATGCTGCCCGCCGGCACGAACTGACGCACGATCTCGGTGATCACGCCATGTCGCATCGCGCCGATGGTTTCGGTGATGTCGTGCGCTTCGAGCAGTTCGTTGCGCTGCTGGTAGATCACCTTGCGCTGGTCGTTCGAGACGTCGTCGTATTCGAGCAGCTGCTTGCGGATGTCGAAGTTGCGCGCTTCGACCTTGCGCTGCGCCGACTCGATCGAGCGCGTGACGATGCCTGCCTCAATCGCCTCGCCTTCCGGCATCTTCAGGCGGTCCATGATCGCGCGCACGCGGTCGCCCGCGAAAATGCGCAGCAGCGGATCTTCGAGCGAGAGATAGAAGCGCGACGAACCCGGATCGCCCTGACGGCCCGCACGGCCGCGCAGCTGGTTGTCGATACGGCGCGACTCGTGACGCTCGGTGCCGATGATGTGCAGACCGCCCGCGGCCTTCACCTGATCGTGCAGCGTCTGCCATTCGTCGTGCAGCTGCTGGATGCGGCGCGCCTTTTCGTCGGCCGGAATCGCCTCGTCGGCCTCGATGAACGCTGCCTGCTTCTCGGCATTGCCGCCCAGCACGATGTCGGTGCCGCGGCCTGCCATGTTGGTGGCGATGGTGATGCGCTTCGGACGGCCGGCTTCGGCGACGATCGCGGCTTCACGGCCGTGCTGCTTGGCGTTGAGCACGTCGTGCGGCAGACCCGCCTGCGTGAGCAGATGCGAGAGCAGTTCCGAGTTTTCGATCGAGGTCGTGCCGACCAGCACCGGCTGGCCACGCTCGTAGCATTCGCGGATGTCGCGAATCACGGCGTCGTAGCGCTCCTTGGCCGTCTTGTAGATCTGATCCTGCTTGTCGATCCGCTTCGGCACGCGGTTGGTCGGCACCACGACCGTTTCGAGACCGTAGATCTCGTTGAATTCGTACGCTTCGGTGTCCGCCGTACCCGTCATGCCCGAGAGCTTGGCGTACATGCGGAAGTAGTTCTGGAACGTGATCGACGCGAGCGTCTGGTTCTCGCTCTGGATCTTGACGTGTTCCTTCGCTTCGACGGCCTGATGCAGCCCGTCCGACCAGCGGCGGCCGGCCATCAGACGGCCCGTGAATTCGTCGACGATCACGACTTCGCCGTTCTGCACGACGTAGTGCTGATCCTTGAAGAACAGCGTGTGCGCGCGCAGCGCGGCGTACACGTGGTGCATCAGCGTGATGTTCTGCGGCGCATAGAGGCTTTCGCCCTCGCCGATCAGGCCCCACTCGGCGAGCATGCGCTCGGCCTTTTCGTGGCCCGATTCCGTGAGGAACACCTGACGCGCCTTTTCGTCGAGCGTGTAGTCGCCCGGCTTTTCGACGCCCGTGCCGTCCGCCTTCTCTTCGCCGATCTGGCGTTCGAGCAGCGGCGGCAGCGCGTTCATGCGCACGTAGAGTTCGGTGTGATCTTCGGCCTGACCCGAGATGATCAGCGGCGTACGCGCTTCGTCGATCAGGATCGAGTCCACTTCGTCGACCACGGCGAAATTCAGCGCACGCTGCACGCGCGCTTCGGTCTCGTAGACCATGTTGTCGCGCAGGTAGTCGAAGCCGAACTCGTTGTTCGTACCGTAGGTGATGTCGGCGTTATAGGCTTCCTGCTTCATGCCGTGATCCATCTGCGACAGATTGATGCCGACAGAAAGACCGAGGAAGTTATAGAGACGCGCCATCCACTCGGCGTCGCGCTGGGCGAGGTAGTCGTTCACCGTGACGACGTGCACGCCGCGGCCCGAGAGCGCATTGAGGTACACCGGCAGCGTGGCGACGAGCGTCTTGCCCTCGCCCGTGCGCATTTCGGCGATCTTGCCGTAGTGCAGTACCATGCCGCCGATCAGCTGCACGTCGAAGTGACGCATCTTCAGCACGCGCTTGCTGGCCTCACGGCAGACGGCGAACGCTTCGGGCAGGAGTTCGTCGAGCGACGTGCCCTTGGCGACGCGCTCCCGGAATTCGGTGGTCTTGGCGCGCAGTTGCTCGTCGGTGTACTGCTCGATCGTCGGTTCGAGCGCGTTGATCGCCGCGACCGTCTTCTGATATTGCTTGATCAGGCGCTGATTGCGGCTGCCAAAGATTTTCTGTAAGAAACCGGTGGTCATCGGATCGGTGTCTGCGTCGCGGCTTCGGCCGGGATTCCTGCGCGGCTCGTGTGCGCCCGGATTGCGCCAGGTTTGCATACGACTCGCGCCACGCACCCGGATCGGAAAGACCTCGGCGGCTTAAGCCCAAATTGGTGGATTCGAATCGGGCATTTTAGCACGCACCCTTGACACCGCCTGTGTCGGCTCAGTGACCGGTGCAGCCGCCCTGCCCGCGCTGACGCGCCCCCGCAGCGGCGCGCGACGCGTGGCGGCCACTCCACGAGACGCGTGGAGGGAAAGCGCGCAAGCTACAATCACGACATTGCCGCGCAACCCGCGCGCGCTCCCATTCCTGCCACATGAGCCGTTTCTCGCCGATTTCAAGGCCTGGCGCCCCGCGCGCGACCGGCGCTGCACGCAGCCCCGGCGGATCGCGCAAGTCCGGCGCGCCGCGTGCGCCGCAGCTGCTCACCGAAGTGCTGAGCCGCACCGACGCGTTCGCGCCGCTGCGTGCGGGCGTCGAGCAGATCGCGGCGATCCAGCGCGATCTGGGCGCGCTGCTGCCCGATTACCTCGCGACGAGCATCGAACCCGGCTTTATCAAGGACGGCAAGCTCGCGCTGTTCGCCGCGCATAACGCGCTCGCGGCGCGCCTGCGCCATCTGGAGCCGCGACTCGTCGCCGACCTGCAGGCGCGCGGCTGGCCGATCGACGGCGTGCGCATCCGCGTGCGTCCGCAAGCGGTGAAGGAGCCGCCGCAGCCGAAGCAGGCGCGCATGACGCCGGTCGGCGCCGCCGCGCTCGCCACGCTCAGCGAGACGCTGCCGCCCTCGCCGCTGCAGGAAGCGCTCGCGAAGATGGCGGCGCGGCATCTCCGGCGGCGCTAGACGCCAGGCGCTCCGCGACGCGTCGCCGCAGGCACGGAATATCGGCGTGAAAAACAAAAAGGGTGGCATATCGCCACCCTTTTTCATATCTGCACAATCTGCGCCGAATATCAGCGCCGAAATTCAGGCAAACGCCGTCTGCGCCTCGTAACCGAAGCCGCGCGGCGCCTTCTGCGTGTCGTCGAACGTGACGATCTCGTAGGCGTCTTCGTGTGCCAGCAGTTCGCGCAGCAGCGCGTTGTTCAGGCCGTGACCCGACTTGTACGCGTCGTACGCCGCCAGCAGCGGATGACCGACCACGTACAGATCGCCGATCGCGTCGAGCATCTTGTGCTTCACGAATTCGTCGTCGTAGCGCAGGCCGTCGTTGTTCAGGATGCGGTATTCGTCGAGCACGATCGCATTGTCCATGCTGCCGCCGCGCGCGAGGCCCAGCTCACGCATCATTTCGACTTCGTGCGCGAAGCCGAACGTGCGTGCACGCGCGATTTCACGCACGTACGAAGTGTTCGCGAAGTCGACTTCGAGCGCCTGACCGGTCTTGTCGACGGCCGGGTGGCGGAAGTCGATGGTGAACTTGAGCTTGAAGCCGAAGAACGGGTCGAGACGCGCGAACTTGTCGCCGTCGCGCACTTCCACGGTCTTCTTCACCTTGATGAACTTCTTCGGTGCGTTCTGCTCTTCGATGCCCGCCGACTGGATCAGGAACACGAACGACGAAGCGCTGCCGTCCATGATCGGAATCTCTTCAGCCGTGACGTCGACGTAGAGATTGTCGATCCCAAGACCCGCGCAGGCCGACATCAGATGCTCGACCGTCGAAACGCGCGCGCCGTCTTTCTGCAGCACGGAGGCAAGGCGCGTGTCGCCGATCGACATCGCCGAAGCGGGGATGTCGACGGGGGTCGGCAAATCCACGCGCGAAAACACGATGCCCGTGTCCGGCGCCGCCGGGCGGAGCGTCAGGTCGACCTTGCGGCCCGAATGAAGGCCGATGCCGACCGTCTTCACGATCGATTTGATGGTTCGCTGCTTCAACATAGTGTTCTACTCATTGAAAATCCCAATCGGGATTTTTTAACTCATAGCCCGAATTATACTCCAAGTATGCAGAAACCGTCGTCGTCCCGGGCGTGACAATCTGTTTCCCGTTGTTACTCTGACGGGAGCTGTCGGGATGGACGACGGGCCGATGACCGGAACGGAGGCGTTCCCGGCCATCGGCCCGCACGGCTTGAGGTAATCGCCCGTCACATTTACGGTGCCGGCCCGTTGCGCAAGGGCAACGCTGGGACGGCGAACGCGTTCATGCGGGGCTCAGCGCAGCCAGGATGCTTGCGGCATCGCTGACTTCGAATTTGCCGGGCGCTTCGACGTTCAGCGTCTTGACCACGCCGTCGTCGATCACCATGGCGTAGCGCTGGGACCGAATGCCCATGCCACGCGCCGACAAATCCTGCTCCAGACCGAGCGCACGGGTGAACGCCGCGCTGCCGTCGGCCATCATGCGTACCTTGCCCGAGGTCCGCTGATCGCGCCCCCACGCGCCCATCACGAACGCGTCGTTGACGGACACACACCAGATTTCGTCGACGCCCGCCGCGCGCAGCGCGTCGAACTGTTCGACATAACCCGGTACGTGCTTCGCCGAGCAGGTGGGCGTGAAAGCGCCGGGCAATCCGAAGATCACCACGCGCTTGCCCGCCGTCTGCTCGCGCACGCCGAAGCTGTTAGGCCCCAGCGTGCAGCCCGCGCGCTCGTCTTCGATGAACTCGAAGAGGGTCGCATCGGGCAGCGTTTCACCCTGTTTGATCATGACTCGTCCTTCACATCGATGCGCAAGGCACGTCGGCACGCTGCATCGGGCCATCATACGCCCGGTCGCGATGGACCGAAAAAGCCGCCGGCGCCCGCTTCACGCATAGGAAATGCGTGCTGGCGACGCGCCTGACAACGTCGGCCGGAATCCGGGCAACTTCGCACGGTGCGTCCAAACGCAGCGGGCAAGCGTCCCAGCCGGGCATCCACAGGGATGCGGCGTTGCGCGTTCTTTCCCGTCTTCTCGCGACTTGCAGCCTGCCTGACCGTCCGCGGGCGGGGCGCAACCCAATGCGCCACGCCGCAGCCGGATCTGAGCAGTGCGCAGTCCGCCTTAGTCCGCCTGCTTGCGCAGGAACGCCGGGATGTCGTACGTGTCGACGCCCTTTTCCTGCAGCGCCTGCACGTGCGAAGCCGCGGTGTCGCGCGACGTACGCCACACAGCCGGCGTGTCGAGCGCGCCGTAGTCGGCGGTGTTGGGCGGCGGTGCGTACGAATGCGGCGCGGCGGCAACCGGATGGTTGTCCGTGCCCGTGCGCAGCAACGTCATCGGTGCGGCTTGCTGCTTCGATGCGGCAGCGCGGCCGAGGCCCGTTGCCACCACCGTCACGCGCAGCGCGTCGCCCATCGCGTCGTCGTACACGGCACCGAAGATCACCGTGGCGTCTTCCGCCGCGTAGCTCTTGATGGTGTTCATGACTTCACGCGTTTCCGAAAGACGCAGCGAACGGCTCGACGTGATGTTGACCAGCACGCCACGCGCGCCCGACAGATCGACGCCTTCGAGCAGCGGGCTTGCGACCGCCTGTTCCGCGGCCAGACGCGCGCGATCGACGCCGGCCACCGTGGCCGTGCCCATCATCGCCTTGCCCTGCTCGCCCATCACCGTCTTCACGTCTTCAAAGTCGACGTTCACCAGACCGTCGACGTTGATGATTTCGGCGATGCCCGCAACTGCGTTGTTCAGAACGTCGTCCGCGCACTGGAAGCACTTGTCCATCTCGGCGTCATCGCCCATCACGTCGAACAGCTTGTCGTTCAGGACGACGATCAGCGAGTCGACGTGATCCTCCAGTTGCTGCGAGCCGGCTTCCGCCACACGCATGCGCTTGCCACCTTCGAATTCAAACGGCTTGCTCACGACACCGACCGTGAGAATGCCCATTTCCTTGGCGATCTGCGCGACCACGGGCGCTGCACCCGTACCCGTGCCGCCGCCCATGCCGGCGGTGATGAACACCATGTGCGCGCCGCGCAGTGCGTCGGCGATGCGTTCGCGTGCTTCTTCAGCGGCGGCGCGGCCCATTTCCGGCTTCGCACCCGCGCCCAGACCCGTGCTGCCCAGCTGGATCACGGCCGGCGCGCGCGAACGCGAGAGCGCCTGGGCGTCCGTGTTCATCACGATGAAGTCGACGCCTTGCACGCCGCGGTTGATCATGTGCTGAACGGCATTGCCGCCAGCGCCACCGACGCCCACCACCTTGATGATGGTGCCGTTGGTTTCCGTTTCCAGCATCTGGAATTCCATGTTGCCTCCGTCAAGAAAAAGATTCCGCTCCTCGGCAGTTATTCAGGGAGAGTCGGGCAACCCTCCACTGCGCGCCAGCCGCCGTCACCAGCGCTATCGGTCTCTGCTTTAACCCTTGTTGCTGCGTTAGCTGCTTCAACCTGTCGGCGCGGTATCAGAAGTTGCCGAGGAACCAGTCCTTCATACGCGTGAAGACCTGGCCCATCGATCCCGACTGCACCGCTACCTTGCGGCCGCGCATACGCTGCGCGCGGCCTTCCGCCAGCAGTCCCATCGCCGTCGAATAGCGCGGATTGCGCACGACGTCGGCGAGACCGCCCGCGTACTCCGGCACGCCAATGCGCACCGGCTTCAAAAAGATGTCTTCGCCCAGCTCGACCATGCCCGGCATCATCGCCGCGCCGCCCGTGAGGACGACGCCCGAGCTCAGCAGTTCTTCGTAACCCGACTCGCGCACGACCTGCTGCACGAGCGAGAACAGTTCTTCGACGCGCGGCTCGATCACGGCCGCCAGCGCCTGGCGCGACAGCGTGCGCGGACCGCGCTCGCCCAGACCCGGCACTTCGATCATCTCGTCCGGATCGGCGAGCGCCTGCTTCGCGATGCCGTAGCTCACCTTGATGTCTTCCGCGTCCGGCGTGGGCGTGCGCAGCGCCATCGCGATGTCGCTCGTCACCTGGTCGCCGGCGATCGGAATCACCGCCGTGTGACGGATCGCGCCTTCGCTGAAGATCGCGATGTCCGTCGTGCCGCCGCCCACGTCCACCAGCACCACGCCGAGTTCCTTCTCGTCGTCGGTGAGCACCGCCAGCGACGACGCCAGCGGTTGCAGGATCAGGTCGTTCACTTCGAGGCCGCAGCGGCGCACGCACTTCACGATGTTCTGCGCCGCGCTCACCGCGCCCGTGACGATATGCACCTTCACTTCGAGGCGGATGCCGCTCATGCCGATCGGCTCGCGCACATCTTCCTGACCGTCGATGATGAATTCCTGCGTGAGGATATGCAGCACCTGCTGATCGGTCGGAATGTTGATCGCCTTCGCGGTTTCGATCACGCGCGCCACATCGGTCTGCGTGACTTCCTTCTCCTTGATGGCGACCATGCCGCTCGAGTTGAAGCTGCGGATATGGCTGCCTGCGATGCCGGTGAACACATTAGTGATCTTGCAGTCGGCCATGAGTTCCGCTTCTTCGAGCGCACGCTGGATAGACTGCACCGTGGCCTCGATGTTCACCACCACGCCCTTCTTGAGACCTTTCGATTCGCTCTGGCCGAGGCCGATCACCTCGTAGTGGCCTTCGCCCTTCAATTCGGCGACGACGGCCACCACCTTCGACGTCCCGATGTCGAGGCTGACCAGCAGATCCTTATAGTCTTTACTCATATCGTGCTCGTTGCGTGTGATGTGCTGTTACTTCTTGCCGGGGCCCGGCGTGTCGTTGATGAACCGCATGCCGGCGGCCCGAATCGCGAAACCGTTCGGATAGCGCAAGTCCGCATACTCGATGTCTTTCCCCCAGCGTTGCGTGACCGCCGACCACGCGGCGATGAGGCGATGCGCGCGCTCGCCGAGCGTGTCGGCGTTGCGCTCGCGGCCCAGCTCCACTTCCATGCCGTTCGACAGCTTCACTGTCCACGCGTAGCGCGACGACAGCGTGACTTCGTCGGGCTCGATGCCAAGCGGCGCGAACCACTTCTGCAGATCGCGATAGCGCGCGACCACTTCGGGCGCGGTGCCGTCGGGACCGTCGAACGCGGGCAGGTCTTCGTCGAGCTCGCCCTGGTTCGCGGTGAACAGTTCGCCGTCGGTGCTCACGAGCTGATCGCTGCCCCACGTGCCGAGCGGCTTGTACTCCTCGAGCGACACCGCCAGCGCATTCGGCCAGACGCGGCGCACGCTCGCATGGCGCACCCACGGCATCTGCTCGAACGCGGCGCGCGCGGTATCGAGATCGACGGTGAAGAAGTTGCCCTTGAGCCGGCCGACCACGCTCGCGCGCACCGTCGGCGCGTTGATGTGCTCGGTGTCGCCCTCGATGCGGATCTCGCGCAGCGCGAAGTTCGGACGCTGCACGAGCCAGTAGCAGCCAGCCGCCAGAAGCGCGAGCGCGAGCAGCGCGTGCAACGCGTTGGCGGCAAGGTTGAGCTGGCGTACGTTATTCCACATGTCGAGATTGTCGATTCAATGCACGGACTGCAATTCGTCGGTCAGAGATTAATTAAGGGTTCAATCTTTCAGCGTGAGTGCCAGCACGCGCACCACGAGCTCCGGATACTCGATGCCCACCGAACGCGCGGCCTTCGGCGGCAGCGAGTGATCGGTCATGCCGGGCGCCGTGTTCACTTCGAGGAAATACGGGTTGCCTGCGCGGTCCATCATGAAGTCGGCGCGGCCCCAGTCGGTGCAGCCGAGCACGTCGAACGCGCGGCGCGCGAGCTTCTTCAGTTCCGCTTCCTTCTCCGGCGCGACGCCGCACGGGATCAGATACTGCGTCGTGTCGAGGATGTACTTCGCGTCGTAGTCGTAGAACTCGCCGGCCGGCACGATCTTGATGATCGGCAGATCGAGGTCGCCCGCGATGCACGCGGTGTACTCGCCGCCGCCTTCGATGCTCTTTTCCACCAGCACGATCTTGTCGTGCTTCGCGGCTTCCTCGAGCGCCGGCACGAGTTCGGCGGCCTGCTTCACCTTGATGACGGCCACGCTCGACCCTTCGCTCGCGGGCTTCACGAACAGCGGCAGACCGAGCTTCGCGACGATCTGCGGCGCGCGCGCCGCGAAGTCGTCGCCGCGCAGCACGGCTTCGAACGCCGGCGTGGGAATGCCCAGTTGCTGCCACACGAGCTTGCTGCGGAATTTGTCGAGACCGAGCGCCGAACCGAGCACGCCCGTGCCCGTATAACGAATGCCGTAGAAGTCGAGCGCGCCCTGGATCTGGCCGTTCTCGCCGTAGCCGCCATGCAGCGCGTTGAACGCGCGCACGAAGCCTTCTTCCTTGAGCGCCGACAGCGGACGCTCGGACGGATCGAACGCATGCGCGTCGATGCCGGCGCTTTGCAGCGCCTGCAGCACGAGCGAGCCCGACTTGAGCGACACCTCGCGCTCGGCGGACACGCCGCCGAGCAGCACGGCCACCTTGCCAAACTGCTTCGGGTCGATCTTCTCGTATTGGGTATCGATACTGCTCATGTCGCTCACGCCTTTTGTTCCTGTTGCGCGATCCGGCCCGGCACGCCGCCGATCGAACCCGCGCCCATCGTAATCACCACATCGCCGTCGCGGACCACCGCGGCCAGCGCGTCCGGCATCTCATCCACCGTTTCGATAAACACCGGCTCGACCTTGCCCGCCACGCGGATCGCGCGCGCGAGCGCCCGGCCGTCGGCCGCGACGATCGGCGCTTCGCCGGCCGCGTAGACGTCGGTGAGCACGAGCGCGTCGGTCGTCGACAGCACGCGCACGAAGTCTTCGAAGCAATCGCGCGTACGCGTGTAGCGGTGCGGCTGGAACGCCAGCACGAGACGGCGGCCCGGAAACGCGCCGCGCGCGGCCGCAATTGTCGCCGCCATTTCGACCGGATGGTGGCCGTAGTCGTCGATCAACGTGTAAGTACCGCCGCCGTTGACCGGAATTTCGCCGTAGCGCTGAAAACGACGGCCCACGCCGTTGAATTCGGCCAGCGCGCTCTGGATGTATTCATCCTTCACTTCGAGCTCGGTCGCGATCGCAATGGCCGCGAGCGCGTTTTGCACGTTGTGATCGCCCGGCAGGTTCAGCACGATGTCGAGCGACGGCGCATCTTCGCGCATCGCCGTGAAATACATCTTGCCGTCGCGCGGCACCACGTTCACCGCGCGCACCTGGGCGTCCGGCGCGAAGCCGTAACGGATGATCGGCTTCGAGACGAACGGCAGAATTTCCTTCACGTTCGGGTCGTCGACGCACAGCACCGCGATGCCGTAGAACGGCAGGCGATGCGTGAATTCGATGAACGCCTGCTTCAGGCGCGCGAAGTCGTGCCCGTAGGTGTCCATGTGATCGGCGTCGATGTTCGTGATGACTTCGATCACCGGGAAGAGATTCAGGAACGAGGCGTCCGACTCGTCGGCTTCCGCGACGATGAAGTCGCCCGTGCCCAGACGCGCATTCGCGCCCGCGCTGTTCAGACGGCCGCCGATCACGAAGGTCGGGTCGAGCCCGCCCGCCGCCAGCACGCTCGCGACCAGCGAGGTGGTCGTGGTCTTGCCGTGCGTGCCCGCGATCGCGATGCCCTGCTTGAGGCGCATGAGTTCCGCGAGCATCACGGCGCGCGGCACGATGGGAATGCGGCGATGGCGCGCGGCCAGCACTTCGGGGTTGTCGCTGCGCACGGCCGTGGAGACGACCACGGCGTTGGCGCCTTCGATGTTCTCTGCGTCGTGGCCGATCGCGATGCGCGCGCCGAGCGCGGCGAGGCGGTCGGTGACCGCGTTCTTCGCGAGGTCCGAGCCGCTCACGTGATAGCCGAGGTTGACGAGCACTTCGGCGATGCCGCTCATGCCCGCGCCGCCGATGCCGACGAAATGGATGTGTTTGACGATGTGTTTCATTGCTTTCCTCCCGCGCTTACGCCCGCCACGGCCGCGCAGATGCGCGCGACCTGATCGGCGGCGTCGGGTTTCGCGAGCGCGCGAGCGCGCTCTGCCATTTCCGCCAGCGATTCTCTGGTTTGTTGCTTGAGCCAATCCGCGAGCGCCTCTGCCGAGAGCTCGCTCTGCTGCACCACGCGCGCCGCGCCCTGCTCCGCGAGGAACGCCGCGTTGGTGGTCTGGTGGTCGTCGACCGCGTAGGGGAACGGCACGAACAGCGCCGCCACGCCCACCGCCGCGATCTCGGCCACGGTCATCGCGCCCGAACGGCAGATCACGAGATCCGCGCGCTCATAGGCGCTGGCCATGTCGTCGATGAACGGCACGAGTTGCGCCGCTTCGCCCGGCTCGATACCGGCGTCGAGATAGTTCTGGCGCAGCGCGTCGATATGCTTCGCGCCCGCCTGATGCACGACCTGCGGACGCTCGCCCGGCGCGAGCATCGACAGCGCGCGCGGCACGACTTCGTTGAGCGCCGCCGCGCCGAGACTGCCGCCCACGACGAGCACGCGCAGCGGACCGCTGCGCTGCGCGTAACGGTCCTTCGGCTGCACGACGTGTTCGAGTTCCTCGCGGATCGGATTGCCGGTCCACTCGGCGTGCGGCAGCGCGCCGGGGAACGCCACGAGCACGCGCTTCGCGAGTTTCGCGAGCACCTTGTTCGCGAGGCCCGCGATGGAGTTCTGTTCGTGCAGCACGAGCGGACGGCCCGAGAGCGCGCTCATCACGCCCGCCGGGAACGTGATGTAGCCGCCCATGCCGAGCACGACGTCGGGCTTCACGCGGCGCAGCGCCGCGAGACTTTGCGTGCAGGCGCGCAGCAGGTTCAGCGGCAGCATCAGCTTGGTCTTGATGCCCTTGCCGCGCACGCCGCCGAAACGCACGTATTCCATCGTGATGCCGTGCTTCGGCACGAGCGTCGCTTCCATACCCGCGGGGTTGCCGAGCCACACCACGCGCCAGCCCCACTGCTCCATGCGATGCGCGACGGCGAGCCCCGGGAACACGTGTCCCCCGGTGCCGCCGGCCATCACCATGAGCGTGCGCGTTGCTGCGGTCATACCTTGCCTCCGCGCATCAAAACCCGGTTCTCGTAATCGACGCGCAGCAGCAGCGCCACCGCGATGCAGTTCAGCAAAATGCCCGAGCCGCCGTAGCTCACGAGCGGCAGCGTGAGCCCCTTGGTCGGCAGCAAGCCGAGGTTCACGCCCATGTTGATGAAGGCCTGCGCGCCGAACCACACGCCGAGCCCCTTCGCGACCAGACCGGCGAAGGTGCGGTCGAGCGCGAGCGCCTGGCGGCCGATCTCGAACGAGCGCCGCACGATCCAGTAGAACAGCAGGATCACGACCAGCACGCCGACGAAACCGAGTTCCTCGCCGATCACGGCGAGAATGAAGTCGGTGTGCGCTTCGGGCAGATAGTTGAGCTTTTCGACGCTGCCGCCGAGGCCCACGCCGAACCATTCGCCGCGGCCGAACGCGATCAGCGAGTGCGTGAGCTGATACGCCTTGCCCTGCGCGTAACGGTCGTCCCACGGATCGAGGTACGCGAAGATCCGCTCGCGACGCCACGGCGACGCCCACACGAGCAGCGTGAAGGTGCCGACCGCCGTGGCCACGAGGCCGCCGAACAGCTTGCCGTTCACGCCGCCGAGGAACAGCACGCCCATCGCGATCGCCGCGATCACCATGAACGCGCCCATGTCCGGCTCGAGCAGCAGCAACGCGCCCACCACGCCCACGGCGAACGCCATCGGCAAGAAGCCCTTGGCGAAACTGTGCATGTATTCCTGCTTGCGCACCGTGTAGTTCGCGGCGTAGATCGTCACCGCGAGCTTCATGATTTCCGACGGCTGCATGTTGGTGATGCCGAGCGGAATCCAGCGGCGCGCGCCGTTCACGCCCTTGCCGATGTGCGGAATCAGCACCACGACGAGCATGCCCAGCGCGATCAGAAAGAGCTTGGGCGCGTAACGCTCCCAGACGGAAACCGGAATGCGGAACGCGATCAGCGCCGCGACCGTGGCGACCACGAGCGACACGATGTGACGCGCGAGAAACGCCCAGTCGCGGTACGACGCGTACTTCGGCGAATCAGGCATGGCGATCGAGGCCGAATAGACCATCACCACGCCGAGACCGAGCAGCGCGATCACGGCCCACAGCAGCGAGTGGTCGTAGTCGAGCATGCGCGAGCGCGCCGGACGCACGCCGTTGACGACGCTCGAAATGCCGCTCGTGCGCGCGCCGTTGGCGCCGCCTGCGCCGCGCGCGCCGTCCGTTGCACCGCCGCTCGCTTCGCGCGACAGCCGCCCGCCGAATCGTTCGGACCAGCTCATATCATCGTCCCCCGTTCTGCGGCGATGGCTTCCACGGTGTCGTGGAACACGGCCGCGCGATGGGCGTAGCCCTTGAACATGTCGAAGCTCGCGCACGCCGGCGACAGCAGCACGACGTCGCCCGGTTCGGCGAGCGTCGTGGCCGCACGCGTGGCGTCTTCGAGCGTGGCGTGGTCGCTGAGCGCGACGCCGGTGTTTTCCAGCGCGGCGCGAATCCTGGGCGCGTCGCGGCCGATCAGCATGACCGCGCGGCACCAGCGCTCCACGGGCGCGGCCAGCGGGTCGAAGTCCTGGCCCTTGCCGTCGCCGCCCGCGATCAGCACCGCGCGTTGCGCGAGGCCGTCGAGCGCCGCGACCGTCGCGCCGACGTTGGTGCCCTTGCTGTCGTCGACGAAATCGATGCCGTCGATCGAGGCGATCAGTTCGACGCGATGCGGCTCGCCGCGATATTCACGCAGACCGTGCAGCAGACGCGCGGGCGCGAGGTCGATCGCACGGGCAAGCGCGAAGGCCGCGAGCGCATTCGCCGCGTTGTGCAGACCGCGGATGCGCAGCGCGTCGGCGGGCATCAGGCGCTTCATCGCGAGATTCACGGGCGCCGCTTCCTGCTGCTTGCGGCGGCGCGGCGAAACCGGTTCGTCGCTCGCGTCGAGATCGTGTGCCTGGACGAGCCAGAGCATGCCGTTCTCGCGCTGCACGCCGAGGTCGCCCGCGCGTTGCGGTTCGTTCACGCCGAAGGTCACGACCTTCGCTTCGCCGACCTGCTCCGCGTTCGCGAGCGACATCACGCGCGCGTCCTCGCGGTTCAGCACGCGCGTGGTCTGCGCGCCGAAGATGCGGCCCTTCGCAGCCGCGTAGGCGTCGAGCCCGCCGTGCCAGTCGAGGTGGTCCTGCGTGATGTTGAGGATCGCGGCCGCGTCGGGCGCAAACGTATGCGCCGTTTCCAGCTGGAAGCTCGAAAGTTCGAGCACCCACACATCCGGCAGCGCGGTGTTGTCGATTGCCTCGGTGAGCTTGTCGAGCATCGCCGGGCTGATGTTGCCCGCCACCGCGACCGTCTTGCCCGCGCGTTCGCACAGCAGGCCGGTGAGGCTCGTGGTGGTGGTCTTGCCGTTCGTGCCGGTGATCGCCAGCACCTTTGGGTGATAGCCGCTTTCGCCGAGATGGCGCAGCGCCTGCGCGAACAGTTCGAGTTCGCCCCACACATCGATACCGCGTTCGCGCGCGGCGGCGATCAGCGGCACGAGGTCTTCCGCCAGCGGCGACAGGCCCGGGCTGATGGCGACCAGCTCCACGCCGTCGAGCAGCGCGGGCGTGAACGGTCCGCCGACGAAGTCGGTCTCGAGATTGCGCGCGGCGAGTTCGGGCGCGAGCGTGGCGAGTCCCGGCGGCGTTTCACGCGTGTCGGCAAGACGCAGGCGGCAACCATGCCGCACGCACCAGCGCGCCATCGCGAGACCCGATTCGCCAAGTCCCAGCACGAGCACCATCGGCTTTTGCCGATCCCGAAACTTCTCGCCAAACATTGCTTGCTTTCCTAAGTGACCTAAAGGACCAACCCGAGGACCAACCCGATGACCAAAGACTGTTGCTTCGCGCGGCTGCGGATCAGCGCAGCTTGAGCGTCGACAGACCGATCAGACACAGCATCAGCGTAATGACCCAGAAGCGCACGACCACTTGCGTCTCTTTCCAGCCGGACAGCTCGAAATGGTGATGCAGCGGCGCCATCTTGAAGATGCGGCGGCCTTCGCCATAACGCTTCTTCGTGTACTTGAACCAGGTGACCTGCAACATCACGGAGAGCGTTTCCGCGACGAAAATGCCGCCCATGATGAAGAGCACGATTTCCTGACGCACGATCACCGCCACCGTGCCGAGCGCGCCGCCGAGCGCGAGCGCGCCCACATCGCCCATGAACACCTGCGCGGGATACGTGTTGAACCAGAGGAACGCGAGCCCTGCCCCGCCCATCGCCGAGCAGAAGATCAGCAGTTCGCCCGCGCCCGCGATGTGCGGGAACAGCAGGTATTTCGAGTAGACCGAGCTGCCCATCACGTAGGCGAACACGCCGAGCGACGCGCCCACGAGCACGACCGGCATGATCACGAGGCCGTCGAGGCCGTCGGTCAGATTCACGGCGTTGCTCGCGCCGACGATCACGAAATACGTGAGTGCGATGAAGCCCCACACGCCGAGCGGATAGCTGATCGACTTGAGGAACGGCAGCAACAGGTCGGCGCGCGCGGGCAAGCCCATGGAGAGGCCGCTGCGCACCCACGCCATGAAGAGGTCGAACACGCGCACGTTGCTCGCTTCGGACACGCTGAACGCGAGATACACCGCCGCGAACAGGCCGATCACCGACTGCCAGAAATACTTCTCGCGCGAGGACATGCCGCGCGGATCCTTGTAGACGACCTTGCGATAGTCGTCGACCCAGCCGATCGCGCCGAAGCCGAACGTCACCAGCATCACGATCCAGATGAAGCGGTTCGTGAGATCGCCCCACAGCAGCGTGGACACCGCAATGCCGATGAGAATCAGCACGCCGCCCATCGTGGGCGTGCCCGACTTCACGAGGTGAGTCTGCGGGCCGTCCTTGCGCACCGCCTGACCGACCTTCATGGCCGTGAGCTTGCGGATCACGTACGGTCCGAAGAACAAACCAATACCCATTGCGGTGATGGTCGCCATCACCGCACGGAACGTCAGATAACTGAACACGCGCAAGAAGCTTGCGTCATTCTGCAGCCATTGCGCCAGCGCCAGTAGCATGCCTTGTATTCCTTCGTATTTCAGTGCGCGCCGGACGCTGCGTCCGGTGCAGGGGTTTGCGGATTCGTGAGTGCGGCCACCACGCGCTCCATCTGCATGAAGCGCGAGCCTTTCACGAGGATCGTGGCGCCCGGGCCGTAGCCCGCGCCAGCGAGTGCGCTCACGAGCGCGTTCGCGTCGGCGGCGTGCAGCGCGCCTGCGCCGAATGCCGCCGTGATGTCGCGCGCCGCGTCGCCGAGCGTATAAAGCGCATCGATGCCGCGCTCTTTCGCGTAAGCGCCCACCTCGCGGTGGAACGCCGGGCCGTCGTCGCCGACTTCGCCCATGTCGCCGAGCACGAGCACGCGCGGCGCGGCCTGCGCCGCCAGTACGTCGATGGCCGCGCGCACGGAATCGGGATTCGCGTTGTAGGTGTCGTCGATCACGACGGCGCCCGCGAGTTCGCCGAGCGCCGCGCGCTTGACCTGCAGACGGCCCTTCACGGGCTCGAACGCTTCGAGGCCGCGCTGAATCGCGTCGAACGACACGCCCGCCGCGAGCGCCGCCGCCGTAGCGGCGAGTGCGTTGTGCGCGTTGTGCGCGCCGAGCACCTGCAATTCCACTTCGAGATGGCCGTCGGGCGTCGCGATCGCGAGCCGCGACGCATTCACCAGCTTGCCTGTGACCGCGGCATCGACCGCGCGTTCATCGGTATGCAGCGCGAAATCGAGAATTTTCGAGCCGGTGGCCGCCACGCGCCAGATGCCTGCGTAAGCGTCGTCGGCGGGAAACACGGCCGTGCCTTCGGGCTTGAGCGCGTGAATCACGCTCGCGTGCTCGAGCGCGACGGCTTCCACCGTCGCCATGAACTCCTGATGCTCGCGCTGCGCGTTGTTCACCACGGCGACGGTCGGCTCCGCGAATTTCGCGAGCAGCTCGGTTTCGCCCGGATGATTCATGCCCAGCTCGACTACCGCCAGCTTGTGCGAGGCATTCAGACGCAGCAGCGTGAGCGGCACGCCGATGTCGTTGTTCAGATTGCCCGCGGTCGCGAGACGCGCTTCGGCGCCGACGGCCGCCGCGAAGATCGACGCGATCATTTCCTTGACCGTGGTCTTGCCGTTGCTGCCCGTGACCGCGACGAGCGGCAGCGTGAAGCGACGCCGCCAGCCGAGTGCGAGCGCGCCCAGCGCCGTGCGCGTATCGTCCACGCGCAGCGCCGGAATGCGCCAGTCGCCGGGGCTGCGCGACACGAGCGCCGCGCTCACGTGACGGCCAGCCACTTCGGGCAGGAAGTCGTGCGCGTCGAAGCGGTCGCCCTTGAGTGCGACGAAAAGATCGCCGGGACCGGTCGTGCGGCTGTCGGTCGAGATGCGCGCAAACGTGGCGTTCTCGTCGCCGAGAACACTCGCACCGGGAATCAGCGCTGCCGCTTCGCGCAGGGAAAGCATTGTCATTCACCGCCTCCGCGCCCATGCCGATCGGAAGTCGGTCGGGCTGCGAGCGCAAGGCGCGCGTGGTCCTGGTCGGAGAACGCGCGCTTCTTGCCCATGATTTCCTGAGTTGCCTCGTGCCCCTTGCCGGCCAGCACGATGACGTCTTCCTTCGCCGCGCCGCGCACCGCCTGCAGGATCGCGCTCGCGCGGTCCTCGATGCGGCGCGCCTTCGCGGCCTCGCGCATGCCACCGACGATCTGGTCGATGATCGCCGTGGGCGATTCGCTGCGCGGGTTGTCGCTCGTCACCACGACCTGATCGGCGAGACGCTCGGCGATCGCGCCCATCAGCGGACGCTTGGTGGCGTCGCGGTCGCCGCCGCAGCCGAACATGCAGATCAGCTGGCCGCCGCGCGCCGCGGCGATCGGGCGCAGCGCGTCGAGCGTCTTTTCGAGCGCGTCGGGCGTGTGCGCGTAGTCGATCACCACGAGCGGCTCGTCGTGATCGGTGCGGCCGCCGAGACGCTCCATGCGGCCGTTCACCGGCTGCAGCTTCGCGATTTCGTTGAGCGCCGCGAGAAGCGGCACGTTCGCCGCCAGCAGCGCGCCGAGCACGCCGAGCAGATTGCTGACGTTGAAGAGACCGAGCGTCTGCACTTCGACGTTCGCTTCGCCCCAGTCCGACGTTTCCAGATGGAACGCGGTGCCCGTGGCGGTCGCGCGCACGTTCGTGGCGCGCAGCCAGGCGTCGGCGGCCGGCGCATCGGCAGCGGGCGTTTCCACGCCGTACGCGATCGTGCGCGCCGTGCCGCGCGTGGCGGCGATCAGGCGGCGGCCCGCTGCGTCGTCGGCGTTGATGACCGCCGCGCGCAGACCAGGCCACGCGAACAGACGCGCCTTCGCGGCTTCATACGCCTCGAAGGTGCGGTGATAGTCGAGATGATCCTGCGTCAGATTCGTGAACACGGCGATGTCGAAAGACGTGCCGTTCACGCGCCCCTGATGCAGCGCGTGCGACGACACTTCCATCGCAACCGCCTTCGCACCCAATTGCTGCAATTGCGCGAGCGA
This sequence comes from Paraburkholderia tropica, assembly GCF_900109265.1. GTDB lineage: Bacteria > Pseudomonadota > Gammaproteobacteria > Burkholderiales > Burkholderiaceae > Paraburkholderia > Paraburkholderia tropica. Next base: position 12,339 of record NZ_FNZM01000028.1, on the reverse strand, counting down.
GCGCTGCAGTTGCGGCGCGTCGGGCGTCGTGAAACCGGTGTGCACGAGCTGGCCGACAAAGCCGCTGCCGAGCGTGCCGACGATCGCGCACTTCTGGCCGATGGCCGTGAGCGCCGAAGCGATCCACTGGCTGCACGAAGTCTTGCCGTTCGTGCCGGTCACGCCGACCACGAGCATCGCGTCACTCGGATCGCCATACCAGCCGCTCGCGATCTCGCCCGCGACCACGTCGAGCTGCGGCACGGCGAGCGCGTTTTGCGCCTGCGAGAAGTCGAACGTGCCTGCATAGCCTTCCGGCTGATAGACGACCGCCGCCGCGCCGCGCGCAAGCGCGCTTTCGATGTGCGGACGGTTGTCCGCGCCTTCGACGGCGTAAGCGAGGAACACGTCGCCCGGCTGGAGCGAACGCGTGTCGGCGTGCAGATTGGCGGCGGGCGCGATGCGCGCGCGCAGCCAGGCGAGCGCGTCCGCGATCTGCCGGTGCGCGGGATGCTGATTGCGCGTGGCGCTCATCGGACGACTCCGGGACGGTTTTTCGCGTTGTCGGCGACGGTCATGTGATGCGCGCCGACAGGGGTTTTCAGGACAGGCGCCGCACTCGCGACGCGCTTCGTGGGACCGGCGGGCGCGTTCGCGGCGGCCGGCGCGGAGGCGCTATCATCCGAGACCACGAGCTGCTTGACCGGCATATCCGGCGGGACGTTGAGCGAGCGCAAGGTGTCGCCGACGATGCCCGAGAACACCGGCCCCGACACCGCGCCGCCGAAGTGGCTACCCGCCGTCGGCTCGTCGACCGTCACCGCCACCACGATGCGCGGGTTCGGCATCGGCGCCATGCCGACGAACGACGCGCGGTACTTCGAATGGTCGTAGCCGTGCGGGCCGTGCTTGTACGCCGTGCCGGACTTGCCGCCCACGCGATAGCCAGGCACCGCCGCGTCGGGCGAGGTGCCGTCCTTCGACACCACGCTCTCGAGCATCGTGCGCACTTCGCGCGCGGTGGTGGGCGCAAACACCTGCGTGCCGACCACGGGCTGGTCGTCGCCGGGATGACGGAAGATCGACACCGGCAGAATCTGGCCGTCGTGCGCGATGGCCGTGTACGCGCGCGCAAGCTGGAACAGCGACACCGAAAGGCCATAACCGTACGACATGGTGGCCTGCTCGATGCGGCGCCAGCTTTTCCACGGACGCAGCCGGCCCGGCGCCGCGCCGGGGAACCCGACCTTCGGCGCTTGCCCGAGACCGATGCTGGTGTACATGTTCCACATTTCTTCGGGCCGGAGCGTCATCGCGATCTTGGTCGCGCCGATGTTCGACGACTTCTGGATCACGCCGCCCACCGTCAGCACGCCGAACCCGGCGTCGTCGGTGATGGTCGCGCCGTCGAGCGTGAAGTGGCCCGCACCCGTATCCACCAGTGTAGTCGGCGAGACGCGGTGCAGATCGAGGGCCAGCGACACCGTGAACGGCTTCATGATCGAGCCCGGCTCGAACACGTCGGTGAGAATGCGGTTGCGCAACTGCTCGCCCGTGAGGTGCGAGCGGTCGTTCGGGTTGTACGTGGGGTAATTCACGAGCGCGAGCACTTCGCCCGTGCGCACGTCCACCACCATCGCCGCGCCGGCCTTGGCCTTGAACTTCTCCACCGCCGCCTTCAGGTTCGAATAGGCGATGTATTGAATCTTGCTGTCGATCGACAGTTCGACGTCCGTACCATCGTGGGGCACGACCGTTTCGTCGACGTCTTCGACGATGTGGCCCATCCGGTCCTTGATGACGTGACGAATGCCGGGCATGCCGGCAAGAATTTTCTGATCGGACAGCTCGACGCCTTCCTGCCCTTCGTCTTCCACATTGGTGAAGCCGATCAGGTGGGCCGTGACGTCGCCTTCCGGATAAAAACGTTTGTATTCGTTGCGCTGATAAATGCCGGGGATGTCGAGCGCCGTAATCTGCTGCGCGATGTCGAGCGGCACCTGGCGCTTCACATAGACGAAGGTCTTGTCTTCGGAAAGCTTCTTGCGCAGTTCCTGCTGCGTCATGCCGAGCAGTTTGCCGAGCTGCGCGAGCTTGTCGGCGCCGAGGTCGTCGGGCACGGCTTCGGGAATCGCCCAGATCGCGCGCACGGGCAGACTCGTGGCGAGCACGAGGCCGTTGCGGTCGAGAATCTTGCCGCGCGTGGCGGGCAGTTCGATGGTGCGCTGATAGCGGCTTTCGCCCTGCTTCTGATAGAAGGCGTTGCCCGGTCCCTGGATCCAGAACGCGCGCGCGGCGAGCGCGACGAACGCCATGAACAGCATGAAGACGACGAGCTTCGAGCGCCACATGGGCAGGCGCACGGAGAGAATGGGATTCGCGGTGAAGGCGACGCTCTTGCGGCTGTTGCCCTTTTTCATCGCGCGCCTCCGCGACGGTTGGCCGCCGCCGCGCCCTGCGCCGGCGCGGACGTGGGCACGGGCGCGTCCACAGCGGTGGCCGCGCCCGGTGCGAGCGTCAGGTATTGCGTGCGTCCGGTCGTCACGGGCTGCATCTTGAGCGAATCGGTAGCGATCTGTTCGACGCGCGACGTTCTGGACAGCGCGCTCTGCTGATACTGAAGTTGCGCGTAGTCCTGCTGGAGCTGACGCTCCTGCGACTGCGCGCGTTGCAACTGAATGAAGATCTGACGCTGCTGATTGGTGGCGTTGACGACCGACAACGCGCAACCCATGACGACGATCAGCAGGAAGATGTTCAGGCGGTTCATGGCGTGACGCGCTCCGCGATGCGCATCACGGCCGAGCGGGCGCGCGGATTCGCGGCGACTTCCTCGTCGCTCGCGAACACGCGGCCGAGCAGCTTCAACGGCGGGCTGGGCAGGTCGACGGCGCGGATCGGCAAGCGGCGATCGATCGCGGGCGCGGTGGCGTGCGCCTGCATGAACCGCTTCACGATTCGGTCTTCCAGCGAATGGAAGCTGATGACCACGAGCCGCCCTCCCTGCTCCAGCAACGCCAGCGCTGCTTCTAGAACGACCTGCAGCTCCGCAAGCTCTTGATTGACGTGAATCCGTATAGCTTGAAAGGTGCGGGTTGCCGGGTCCTTACCCTTCTCACGGGTTTTGACGGCGTTAGCCACGATTTGGGCAAGCTCGCCCGTGCTGTCGAGAGGCCCGAGACGGTCGGACTCTGCCCGGCGAGCAACAAGCGCCTTTGCAATCTGAAAAGCAAACCGTTCTTCCCCATAATCTCGAATCACCTCCGTCAGTTCCTGCAACGTGGCCCGCGCGAGCCAGTCAGCGGCGGACTCGCCGCGCGTCGGGTCCATCCGCATGTCGAGCGGACCATTGGCGCGGAAACTGAAACCGCGCTCCGGGTCGTCGATTTGCGGCGACGACACGCCCAGGTCCAGCAAAATCCCCGACACACGCCCTACCCCGCGCTCCGCCATCGCGTCGCGCAGTGAAGCAAAACTCTCGTGCACGATCGAGAACCGCGCGTCGCCGACCTGTTCGGCCGTGGCGATCGCCAGCGGGTCCTTGTCGAACGCGATCAGGCGCCCGGCTTCGGAAAGCCGGCCGAGAACCGCGCGACTGTGCCCGCCGCGACCGAACGTGCCGTCCACATAGACGCCGTCCGCGCGCGTCACGAGCGCATCGACCGCTTCATCGAGCAGCACCGTGCGATGCTGCAATCCTTGTCCCATCGCAGATGCCATAGCGTTTTAAACCGCGATCAGAACGTGAAATTCTTCAAGGCGTCGGGCATGCCTTGGGCCATCGCCGCCTGTTCCTTCGCGGCGTAGGTTTGCGCATCCCACAACTCAAAATGACTACCCATGCCGAGCAGCATGACTTCCTTTTCCATACCAGCTGCGAGACGTAATTCGGGAGAGACGAGCACGCGACCCGCGCTGTCGAGGTCGACGTCGGACGCATTACCGAGAAAAATGCGGCGCCACCAGTGGGCGTCCATCGGCAATGCGGCGACTTTCGCGCGGAAGACTTCCCATTCAGGGCGCGGAAATAGCAACAGGCAGCCGTCCGGGTGCTTGGTGATCGTCACCCGGCCTTCTGCCTGTTGTTGCAGCGCGTCCCGATAGCGAGACGGAATCGACATCCGTCCTTTCGCATCGAGTGTCAGCGCCGACGCCCCCTGGAACAATTTGCTCCCCCTCACGCGGCGCCGATCGCCGCCCGTCTAAATCTCAGGAAATTTACCCGAATACGTATCTGGAATCACACAAAAATACACTTTCTCACACTGTCTCCCACTTTAGAGGAAGGCCCAACGAGGGTCAAGGTGGCTGGCGCGTTTTTTGACGAAATTTATCCGCTAGAACAAGGACTTAGCGGCACTTGTTCAAGTCAGGCGCAAAGCCAAAAACCGTTATGAATGAATGAGCTAACGCAGGTTGTGAAGGTGATACGTGAAATAGGCGGTGAAAATCGCGGTGGTGCGGGGCGTTGGCGGGGATTAAAGCGAAAGGCTAAATGCGCTAAAGGGGCGGTAATCGCGCGGGCGGGCGTCTCCCACCTGCCCGCGCAAAATCACTAGATGTAGTAGGCCGTGCGCGTCATGACTTTCGACGCGGCGCGCATGAGCGAGCGCATCGGCAGCGGCAATTCGATGCCGCCGAGGTCGGTGGCCGAGCGCGCGTGGGCGATCTCGTCGGTGCGCATCTGTTCGACGATGGCGCGCGATTCGAGGTCGGCGGGCGGCAAGGCGTCGAGGTGGCTGTCCAGGTGATGTTCGACCTGGCGTTCGGTTTCGGCCATGAAGCCGAGACTGACCCGGTCGCCCAGACGGCCCGCCGCGAAGCCGATCGCGAGCGCGCCCGCGTACCAGAGCGGATTGAGCAGGCTCGGACGCGAATCGAGCGCTTCCAGACGGCGCGCGGTCCAGGCGAGGTGATCTTCCTCTTCCTGCGCGGCGTGCTCGAAGGCAGCCTTCAGCGACGGCGAGCGCGTGGCGATCTTCTGCGCCTGATAAAGCGCCTGCGCGCAAACTTCGCCCACGTGATTCACGCGCATGAGGCCCGCCGCGTGCGAACGCTCGGCGGCCGTGAGCTCGCCGGGCGCGGTGCCGACCGCCGCCACGCCAGCGACTTCGGATTCGTCGCCGGCCGCGAGTGCGACGTCTTGCGCGCGCGTGCGTGCCGCGGCCGATTCGGGGGAAGGCTGAGGGATGGGCCGCGACATGCGCGACACACCAGTGATCGAGCGCAGGCCCCGATCGAATTCGGTAATCAACTCGTCAAGCGTCATCCAACCTCCCTCCTCGCGCACTGCAAACAGCACGGCAAAAGCACAGCCAAAACACGACCCCGAGCGCCGACGACCTGGCGCGAAATGCGTCTGATAAGCATCTCGCATTCGCCGACCGACCGGCCGTTAAAAAAGCACTACAGGAACTCTCGCCGCGCCGTCAATCAGGGGCAGCGCCGATACCCGGCGCATATTCTAGACCATGTTGTGTAAACGAAACAGGTACTTAGGAGCGTCCTGCCTTTTCCTTTGTCACCCCTAACCCTTTTGTTACATTACGTGCAACTTCTCGCGAAGTTAGACACGCAAGGCCACAGCACGACACATCGCACTACATAAGAATCGGCCTTGTAAAAAGACGCATAAAAGATTCGCAAAATACTGGAGATCATTCAATGAAGAAGTCGCTTCTCGCGCTTGCTGCGCTGGGCGCGTTCGCGGGCGTTGCTCACGCACAGAGCAGTGTCACGCTGTACGGCATCATCGACGAAGGTTTCAACATCAACACGAACTCGGGCGGCAAGCACCTGTACAACCTCTCGAGCGGCGTGCTGCAGGGCAGCCGTTTCGGCCTGCGCGGCGCTGAGGATCTGGGCGGCGGTCTGAAGGCGGTCTTCGTGCTCGAAAACGGTTTCGACGTGAACAACGGCAAGCTCGGTCAAGGCGGCCTGATGTTCGGTCGTCAAGCCTACGTCGGCCTGAGCAACACGCAGATCGGCACGGTCACGCTGGGTCGTCAGTACGACTCCGTCGTCGACTACGTCGGTCCGCTCGAAGCGGGCGACCAGTGGGGCGGCTACATCGCGGCTCACCCGGGCGACATCGACAACTTCAACAACGCGTACCGCACCAACAACACGATCAAGTTCACCAGCGCGAACTACGCTGGCCTGACGTTTGGCGGCACGTACAGCTTCGGCGGCACGGCGGGCGACTTCACCCACAACCAGATCTGGTCGCTGGGCGCAGGCTACAACAACGGCCCGCTGGCCCTCGGCCTCGCCTATTTGAACGCGCGCACGCCGGCAGCCTCGGGCGGCCTGTTCAACAACGGCGGCACGATCGCTGCGAACACGGGCGTCGCGGCTTCGGGCTACGCCGTGAGCTCGCCGGTCTACGCGGGCTTCGCTTCGGCCAACACGTACCAGGTGATCGGTGCGGGCGGCGCGTACACGTTCGGCGCAGCAACGTTCGGCCTGACGTATTCGAACATCCGCTTCGCGAACCTCGGCTCGTCGTACTCGAACGCAGCGATCGCCGGTTACCGCGGCCAGTCGGCGACGTTCAACAACGCCGAAGTGAACTTCAAGTACCAGCTCACGCCGGCTCTGCTGGTTGGCGCGGCGTACGACTACACGCGCGGCGCGTCGATCAACGGCGCTTCGCGTGCCCAGTACCACCAGGGCGCAGTCGGCGTCGACTACTTCCTGTCGAAGCGCACCGACGTCTACGTGATCGGCGTGTACCAGCATGCGCTGGGCGAAACGCTGAACTACGCAGGTCAGGTGGTCGACGCGACGGCTGGCATCAACGGCCTGTCGGGTTCGTCGAACCAGAACCAGTTCACGGCCCGCGTCGGCATCCGTCACAAGTTCTAAGAAGAACAGCCGTAGTAGTCTCGAAGGCGCCCGCGGGCGCCTTTTTTCTTTGATGCGGCGCATAAAAAAAGCCCGCCCTTTCGGGCAGGCTTTTTTCACGAACGCTGCGAGCGCCGCGCTGTTACGACACGCGCGTGTCCCGCAATTCGCGACGCAGGATCTTGCCGACGTTGCTCTTCGGCAGATCGTTGCGGAACTCGATGAGCTTCGGACGCTTGTAGCCCGTGAGCTGCGTCTTGCAGTAGTCGAACACGTCCTTGTCGGTGAGCGCCGGATCCTTCTTGACGATATAGAGCTTCACCGCTTCGCCCGAATGCTGATCGGGCACGCCCACGGCCGCCACTTCGAACACGCCCGGCAGCTTCGCGACCACGTCCTCGACTTCGTTCGGATAAACGTTGAAGCCCGACACCAGAATCATGTCCTTCTTGCGGTCGACGAGCTTGATATAGCCACGCGTATTCATCACGCCGACGTCGCCCGACTTGAAGTAGCCGTCGGCGGTCATGACCTTCGCCGTTTCTTCCGGACGCTGCCAGTAACCCGCCATCACCTGCGGTCCGCGAATGCAGATCTCGCCCGCTTCGCCGATCGGCAGTTCGTTGCCGTCGTCGTCGCGAATCGAGATTTCGGTGGACGGCAGCGGCAGCCCGATCGTGCCCGTGTACTCGGTGGCCGTGGTCGGGTTGCAGGTCACGCTCGGCGATGTTTCGGACAACCCATAACCTTCGACAATCGGCGTTTGCGTGCGCTCGTACCAGCGCTTCGCAACCGCTTCCTGCACCGCCATGCCGCCGCCGTTCGCGACCAGCAGATGCGAGAAGTCGAGCTTGTCGAAATCGGGATGATTGAGAATCGCGTTATAGAGCGTGTTGACCGCCGGGAACGTCGTAATCGAATAGCCGTGCAGTTCCTTGATCATGCCCGCGATGTCGCGCGGATTCGGAATCAGGATCGCGAGGCCGCCCGTGCGCATCGTCAGCAAGCCGCAGACGGTGAGCGCGAACACGTGATAGAGCGGCAGCGCCGCGACCGTGACCGGCTGCACGCCGGCCGGCAGACGCGCGAGCGCGGGCTCGGTCCACGCCGCCGACTGCAGGACGTTGGCGATCAGATTGCGGTGCAGCAGCGTCGCGCCCTTCGATACGCCGGTCGTGCCGCCCGTGTATTGAAGGAAGGCGACGTCGTCGGGCTTCTGCTCGACGGGCTTGAAGCTCTGGCGCGCGCCGGCCGCGAGCGCGGCCTTGAACGGCACGTGACCGGGCAGACTCCACGCGGGCACCATCTTCTTCACGCGGCGCACGACGAAATTGACGATGAAGCCCTTCGCCGCGCCGAGCAGATCGCCCATCGACGCGACCACGACGTGCTTCACGCGCGTTTGCGCGATCACGGCCTGGAGCGTGTTGGCGAAGTTCTCGAGGATGATGATCGCTTCGGCGCCGCTGTCCTTGAGCTGATGCTCGAGCTCGCGCGGCGTGTAAAGCGGATTGACGTTCACGACCACGTAGCCCGCGCGCAGGATCGCGGCGAGCGCGACCGGATATTGCAGCACGTTGGGCATCATGATGGCGATGCGCGCGCCGGGCGCGATGCCGCGCGACTGGAACCAGGCGGCGAGCCGCTTCGACAGCTCGTCGAGCTGTCCGTAGGTGATGGCCTTGCCCATGCAGGCGAACGCGGGCTTCGCGCGATTCGCGTTGAAACTCTCCGTGAGCAGCGCCGTGATGGACGCGTATTGGCTCGCGTCGATCTCGGCGGGCACGCCCGGCGGGTACGATTTCAGCCAGACCTTTTCCATGCGGCGTCTCCTCCTCTATATTTTCGAATGGTCGTGCTAAAAAATGGATCGTAGCACGGCGACCGTGTTTTTCTTACGGGAATCAGCGAGTTAGAAAGCGCCCTCCAACCCTTTCGGCCAGGGTTTACGCGCGTTCGACTTCGACGAGGCAGTCGTAGAACGTCGCCGAATTGCCGAGGTCGGTAAGCGCCTGGCTCGTCACCTCGTTGGCGTTGCGACCGTCGGGCGCGAGCTTCTTCCACCAGATCGACAAGCCGACCACGAGACCTTCGCGCGCGCGTTCGGACACGCGTGCGCGCGCACGCATCGAGCCGCGATCGTTGAAGACGCGAACCTGATCGCCGTCGACGATATTGCGCAGGGCGGCGTCGGCGGGATTGAGATCGATGTGCGGTTCGCCTTCGGTGGCGCGCAGGCTCTCGACGTTCACGAAGGTGCTGTTGAGGAAATTGCGCGCGGGCGGCGAGATCATCGCCAGCGGATAACGCGCCGCGAGTTCGGGCGCACCGTCGGCCGATTCGTGCGGCGGCAGATAGTCGGGCAGCGGGTCGAGGCCCGCTTGCGCGAGCGCTTCGCTGTAGAACTCGCACTTGCCCGTCGGCGTGCGGAAGCCGCCGTGCGCGAACGGCGCATCGGCAATATTCAGCTTGATCCACGCGTTCTGCTTGAGCGTGTCCCAGTTCGCGCCGTCGAAGGCCGGATCGCGCCAGTCGAATGCACGCGACGCCACCTCTTCGTCACTCTCGAACAGCGCGGGCTCGGTCAGGCCCATCGCGCGCGCAATCGAGCGGAAAATTTCCGTGTTCGGACGCGCCTCGCCCACCGGCGCGATTGCAGGCAGATTCGCCATCACGTGCGTGTGGCCGTAGGACTTATGCACGTCGAGGTGTTCGAGCTGCGTGGTCGCGGGCAGCAACAGATCGGCGTAATCGGCGGTATCGGTCTGGAACTGTTCGAGCACGATCGTGAACAGGTCGTCGCGCGCGAAGCCGGTCGCCACCTTCGCGGAGTCCGGCGCGACGGCAACGGGATTCGAGTTGTAGACCACGACCGCTTCGATCTTCGGACCGAACGCGGTGTCGCCCGCATGCGTGAGCGCGTCGCCGATCTGGTTCATGTTGACGATGCGCGGCTGATGCTTCGGCCAACCCGGGATCAGGTCGGGACGCTGCAGCGCGTGAGCATCGACCGGTGCCCAACCCGACGACGACAGCAGCACGCCGCCGGAACGCTCGCGCCACGCACCGGTGAGCGCGGGCAGACAGGCGATCGCACGCACCGCGTTGCCGCCGCCGCGTACGCGTTGCAGACCGTAGTTCATGCGGATCGCGACCTTGCGCGTCGACGCATAAAGGCGCGCGAGATCGACGATGGTCTGTTCCTCGATGCCGCAAATCTGCGCGACGCGGGCCGGCGTGTAAGTCAGCGCGCGCGCTTTCAGGGGCTCGTAGCCGTGCGTGTGCGCGGCGATGTAGTCGTGATCGAGCCGGTCTTCGGTGATCAACACGTGCATCATGCCGAGCGCGAGTGCGCCGTCGGTGCCGGGCTTCAGCGCGATGTGCTGATGACACTTCTCGGCGGTCAGCGAGCGATACGGGTCGATCGCGATCAGCTTCGCGCCGTTGCGCTTCGCTTCCTGCGCGCGGGTCCAGAAGTGCAGATTCGACGCGATCGGATTCGCGCCCCAGATCAGGATGACTTCGCTTTCCGCGAAGTGCTCGGTGAGCATGCCGAGGCTCGAGCCATACGTGTAGCGCAGGCCCGCCGCGCCGGCCGCCGCGCAGATCGCGCGATCGAGCCGCGACGCACCGAGCTTGTGGAAGAAGCGTTGCGCGATGCTGTCGCCTTGCACGAGCCCCATCGTGCCCGCATAGCTGTACGGCAGGATCGCCTCAGGCGCGCGCTGCGCGATCTCGCCGAGCCGCTCGGCCGCGATGGCGCAGGCCTCGTCCCAGGTAATCGGCTCGAAACGCCCTTCTCCCTTGGCGCCGACGCGCTTCATCGGCTGCGTCAGACGCTTCGGATGGTGCACGCGTTCGGCGTAGCGCGTGACCTTCGTGCAGAGCACGCCTTGCGTCGGCGCGTGATCGGGGTCGCCGCTCACCTTGATCGCCTTGCCGTTCTCGACGGTCACGCGCATCGCGCAGGTGTCGGGGCAGTCGTGGGGACAGACGGCGCGGGCAAAGTCGGCTCGGGCGTTCATGAGAGATTCCGTGGGTGCGGCAAGGTGTCAGTACTGCGATTTTATTATGCGCAGCGCACCCAACCGCCATGCGCCGGGGGCTGGAGCGCGAAAAAAAAGCTTCGGCGTAGAATGGTTCGTCTAGACCCGGCCTGATCGCCGGGCGCCCACTTTTCGAGCACTGCCCGCCATGAAACTGATCCCGGAAATCCAGGCCGCCCAAGGCGAAATCCAGGGCTTACGACGAACGATCCATGCCCATCCGGAACTGCGCTACGAAGAAAGCCAGACCGCCGATCTCGTGGCGTCGAAACTGGCCGAATGGGGTATCGAGGTGCATCGCGGTCTGGGCAAGACGGGCGTGGTCGGCGTGCTCAAACGCGGCAACGGCGCACGCTCGATCGGCCTGCGCGCCGATATGGACGCGCTGCCGATTCAGGAACTGAACACCTTCGATCATCGCTCGCGCAACGACGGCAAGATGCACGCGTGCGGCCACGACGGACATACGGCCATGCTGCTGGGCGCCGCGCAATATCTCGCCCGGCATGGCACATTCGACGGCACCATTGTCTTCATCTTTCAGCCCGCCGAGGAAGGCGGCGCGGGCGCGAAGGCGATGATCGACGATGGTCTTTTCACGCGCTTTCCCGTCGATGCCGTATTCGGCATTCATAACTGGCCTGGCATGCCCGCTGGTGTCTTCGGCGTGACCGAAGGGCCGATCATGGCGTCGAGCAACGAATTCCGAATCGAAATCAAAGGCGTGGGCTCGCATGCCGCCCTGCCGCACAACGGGCGCGATCCGGTGTTCACCGCAGTGCAGATCGCCAACGGGCTGCAAAGCATCATCACGCGCAACAAGAAGCCGCTGGATACCGCTGTGCTGTCGATCACGCAGATTCATGCGGGCGATGCCGTGAACGTGGTGCCGAATACGGCGTGGATTGCGGGCACGGTGCGCACCTTCACGACGGAAACGCTTGATCTGATCGAGTCGAGACTGCGCAAGATCGCCGAGAGCACGGCCGATGCGTACGACTGCTCGGTCGAGATCACATTCCATCGCAATTATCCGCCCACCGTGAACAGCAGCGCGGAAACGCAATTTGCCGCCGAGGTGATGCGCGAAGTGGTGGGCGCGGCTCGCGTCGACGCGAGCGTGGAACCGACGATGGGCGCCGAAGACTTCTCGTTCATGCTGCTGGAAAAGCCGGGCTGCTACGCGTTTCTCGGTAACGGCGACGGCGGACATCGCGAGTCTGGACACGGCGCAGGTCCGTGCATGCTGCACAACGCGAGCTACGATTTCAACGACCAGTTGTTGCCGGTCGGCTCGTCGTATTGGGTGCAATTGGCGACGAAATTTCTCGCGCAGAAGTAGTTCTTCTGCGTAGTTTGCTGTGTCGTGTGGAAACAAAAAAGCCGCCCTTGAGGCGGCTTTTTTCTGCCCAGGGCACGCGTATTTCCCACGCCCAAACGCCAGAACCCCGGCTCTCTTTCTGGAGAA